>NZ_CP026121.1:1717500-6517500 GCF_003330845.1 Streptomyces sp. Go-475
GCGGCGGCCGCTCCCCCACGACTTCCATCCGCCCGTGCCGTCGTTCACGGTCGAGAGCAAGGACGTCCGGGAAGGGGCGACGCTCAAGGACGCTCAGGTCTACGCGGCCGGCAACACCTCACCGCACCTGCGGTGGGAGGGCTTCCCGCCGGAGACCAAGAGCTTCGCCGTGACCTGCTACGACCCCGATGCCCCGACGGGCAGTGGGTTCTGGCACTGGGTGCTGTTCGACATCCCGGCTTCGGTGACCGAGCTGCCGGTGGGGGCGGGCAGCGGCGCGTTCGAGGGGCTGCCCGAGGGCGCGATCCACGCTCGTAACGACTACGGCAGCAAGGACTTCGGCGGGGCCGCGCCGCCGCCCGGGGACGGGTCGCACCGGTACGTGTTCACGGTGTACGCCGTGGACCAGGAGAAGCTGGGCCCGGACGCGGACGCCAGTCCGGCTTTCGTCGGCTTCAACCTGCGTTTCCACACCATCGCGCGGGCTCAGCTGATCGGTGAGTACGAGGTGCCCGCCGAAGACTGAGCAAGCCGTCCGGCGATCCCAGCGTTCACGGAACGTTTGCCCGCTCCTGGTCTTGGAATTGATCAGGAGCGGGCATTTTTGTTGCCGGGGGTCGCGGGGGTCACCCCCCGTGGGAGCAGCAGATATTGCGTTGTCCATCTCGGCGTGCCCGGCCAGAGTTGATCCCAGCCCGCCAGGGGGTGGGCCGGTGCACACGGGAGGTGGGCTGGTATGCGGGACACGCTGGTACTCAACGCGAGCTTCGAGCCGTTGTCGACGGTGACGCTGAACCGAGCCGTCGTTCTGGTGCTTCAGGACAAGGCCGTCGTCGAGCAGGCCCACCCCGAACTGCGGATGCGGGGAGCCGCGGTCGACATACCGGCGCCCCGGGTGATCAGGCTCTGCCAGTACGTGCGGGTGCCGTTCCGAAGACGAGCGCCGTGGTCGAGGCGGGGTGTGCTGGTCCGTGACCGGCACCGGTGCGCGTACTGCGGGAGGCGGGCGACGACCGTGGACCACGTGGTGCCGCGGTCGCAGGGCGGGCAGGACACGTGGCTGAACACGGTGGCCTCGTGCGCCGAGGACAATCACCGCAAGGCGAACCGGACTCCGGAGGAGGCGGGGATGCCGTTGCTGCGGCAGCCGTTCGAGCCGACTCCGGCGGACGCGATGCTGCTGGCGCTGGGGCAGGACGACTTCGACGCGCTGCCGGAGTGGCTGGCCCAGCCGGCCGCCTAGCGGTCGCGTGCGAAGGGGCCCGCTTCCTGGGAAGCGGGCCCCTTCGCACGTGTCGGTCAGTCGATGGACGGCTTCTCGCGACGTTCCTGGGCGGGGACCTGGGCCCCGGAGGCGCCGCCGTTGCCGCCGGAACCTCCGCCGATGCCGCCGAAGTTGCCCATGGCGCCGGACAGGCCCTTGAGGGCGTCGCCGATTTCGCTCGGGACGATCCAGAGCTTGTTGGCGTCGCCCTCGGCGATCTTGGGGAGCATCTGGAGGTACTGGTACGAGAGGAGCTTCTGGTCCGGGTCGCCGGCGTGGATGGCCTCGAAGACCGTACGGACGGCCTGGGCCTCGCCCTCGGCGCGCAAGGCGGCTGCCTTGGCCTCACCTTCGGCGCGCAGGATCTGGGACTGCTTCTCGCCCTCGGCGCGCAGGATCTCGGACTGCCGGACACCTTCGGCCTGGAGGATCGCGGCGCGCTTGTCGCGGTCGGCGCGCATCTGCTTCTCCATCGAGTCCTGGATGGAGGTGGGCGGCTCGATGGCCTTCAGCTCGACGCGGTTGACGCGGATGCCCCACTTGCCGGTGGCCTCGTCGAGGACGCCGCGCAGGGCCGCGTTGATCTCCTCGCGGGAGGTCAGGGTCCGCTCCAGGTCCATGCCGCCGATGATGTTGCGGAGCGTGGTGACGGTGAGCTGCTCGATCGCCTGGATGTAGCTGGCGACTTCGTAGGTGGCGGCCCGGGCGTCGGTCACCTGGTAGTAGATGACGGTGTCGATGTTGACGACCAGGTTGTCCTGGGTGATCACCGGCTGCGGCGGGAACGGGACGACCTGTTCGCGCAGGTCGATGCGGTTGCGGATGGTGTCGATGAACGGGACGACGATGTTGAGGCCCGCGTTCAGGGTCCGCGTGTAGCGGCCGAACCGCTCCACGATGGCCGCGCTGGCCTGTGGGATGACTTGGATCGTCTTGATCAGGGCGATGAAGACCAACACCACCAGAATGATCAGGACGATGATGACCGGTTCCATCGTCGTTCCCCGTGTCCCTTCTCCGCTGCGGCGTCTTCGGCAGATCTTATGGTTGTCGAAGATCTTGCTGGTCGAGTCTGACAGACCGTCGCGTAGCTGGCGAGGAGTTCACTCCAGTTACGTCGTGCGAGGTCACATGACGATCGCGGTCGCACCCTCGATGTCCACGACGTCCACTTCCTGGCCCACTTCGTAGGCGCGGCCGGTGTCGAGGGCGCGGGCCGACCAGACCTCTCCGGCCAGCTTGATCCGGCCGCCGGAGGCGTCGACGCGTTCCAGGACGACGGCTTGTCTGCCCTTCAACGCGTCCACGCCGGTGGCGAGTTGGGGTCGCTGGGCGCGATGTCGGTTCGCGATGGGGCGTACGACGGCGATGCCCGCGGTCGAGATGACGGCGAAGACGACGACCTGGGCGACGGCTCCGCCGCCGAAGACGCCGCTGACCGCCGCGGCGCCGATGGCGCCCACCGCGAGCATGCCGAGTTCGGGCATCGCGGTGATCACGAGCGCGATGCCGAGCGCTGCCGCGCCGATCAGCCACCACAGCCATGCGTCGATTTCCACATGGTCATGGTAGGTCCGCGGGCCCTGTCGCCGACAGGGCGCCCAGCGAGTGAAATGCCGTTCTCGCTCTGGGATTTGTGTGGCGCGGGGGCGGGTCAGGACAGCGGGAGGCCCTGCGCGGTCCAGCGGTCGCCCACCTGTTCGACGACGAGGGGGAGGCCGAAGCAGAGGGAGAGGTTGCGGGAGGTGAGTTCGAGCTCCAGGGGACCCGCGGCGAGGACCTTGCCCTGGCGGATCATGAGGACGTGGGTGAAGCCCGGGGGGATCTCCTCGACGTGGTGGGTGACCATGAGCATCGAGGGGGCGATGGGGTCGCGGGCGAGCCGGCCGAGGCGGCGGACGAGGTCCTCGCGGCCGCCGAGGTCGAGGCCGGCGGCGGGCTCGTCCAGGAGCAGCAGCTCGGGGTCGGTCATCAGGGCACGGGCGATGAGGGTGCGCTTGCGCTCGCCCTCGGAGAGCGTGCCGAACTTGCGCTCCAGGTACTCGCTCATGCCGAGGCGGTCGAGGAAGGCGCGGGCGCGCTGTTCGTCGATCTCCTCGTAGTCCTCGTGCCAGGTGGCGGTCATGCCGTACGCGGCGGTCAGGACCGTCTCCAGGACCGTCTGGCGCTTGGGGAGCTTGTCGGCCATGGCGATGCCGGCCATGCCGATGCGCGGGCGCAGCTCGAAGACGTCGGTGCCGGGCCTGCCGAGGGTCTCGCCGAGGATGGCGGCGGTGCCCGAGCTGGGGAAGAGGTAGGTGGAAGCGAGGTTGAGGAGGGTGGTCTTGCCGGCGCCGTTCGGGCCGAGGATGACCCAGCGCTCGCCCTCCTTGACCGACCAGGAGACCTGGTCCACCAGAGCCCGGCCCTCACGGACCACGGATACGTCCTGAAGCTCCAGAACATCGCTCATGAGCGCGTTGTCTCCCCTTGCAGTGTGGCCGGTCTCGGCTGTCGCGTACGCCTGTGGCTCGGTCCGCCGCGCCGGTGGGCGCAGCCCTCCATGAAATCTACGCCACCGGTCGGCCCGGACATTCCCTCGGTCCGGTCCTTGGAGGGTCCTAGGCTGGGAGCATGCTCACGGAACCGCGCGCTGGACGTCTCGCAGCTTGGGGAAATGCCCTTTTGGCCGGACTTGTCTCGCCGGATGACGCCGTGCTCGCCATCGTCGGTGAGGACGCGGTGCACCGGGTGGAGGGGCTGCCCGGGGAGTCGGCGCCCGTCGGGCTGACGTTGGCACTGGGGCGGCTGCGGGCGCTCGGGGTGACCGGGTTGCGGGTGGCGCTGCCCGCGCCGGGGCATCCGCTGGGGCTGAGCGGGCCGCCGGAGTTCAACGCGCGGGCGCTGGACGCCGAGGAGGCGGTGGTCTGTTACGGGGCCGCGTTCGGGCTGGTGCCGGAGGTGTACGAGGCCGGGCCCGAGGGTGATGTGCATGCCGAGGTCGTGTGGCATGTGCTGCCCGTGCGGGAGGCGCCGCCCGCTGATGTGCCGTCGCTGGGTGAGGCGGAGCGGGAGTTGGCGGAGGCCCTGCGGGAGGCGACCGAGGTGCTGACGCGGCTGGATGTGGCCGGGTCGGGGCCGGTGGCGGAGGCCGCGATCGATGCGTATCGGGCTCGGGCCGAGCGGGGGCGGGAGGTGCTGGCGCCGGGGTATCCGCCGCGGGCGGTGCGGGTGCTGGAGTTGGCGCGGCGGGTGGGGACGCTGATCGGGGTGGCCACGGAGAGTGGGCACGGGGGTGCGGTGAGTTCGGCGGAGATCTTCGCGCGGCGGGAGGCCTTGCGGCCGGTGGAGCGGACGGCTCGGCGGGCGCAGGTCGCGGCGTACAACTCCGTTGTGGAGGAGCGGGAGCGGGGGGTGCGGTGAAACGGCCCGGGGTTGTGCGCGTGCTCGGCGCAGAGTGCAGGTGCTCGGCGTAGGGGCTGAGGTCGGGGCGTTGCGCGGCCCGGCGGAGCGGGGTGCCGCTGCGCCCACCCGTGCCGCCCCAGCGGCACGACTGCCCGCAGCTGGGCGGGATGGGGGCTGCGGCTGAGCGGGGGTCCGCAGTTGAGTCAGACGGGGGTTCGGAGTCAGCGGGGCAAGGGCCCGCAAGCTGAGCAGGGTGAGGGTCCGCAGCTGAGCGGGGCGTTTGACCGCAGGTGAGCAGGGCGGGCTCCGCGGCTAAGCCGGACGGCCTCCCAGGGGTGGCTGGGAGGCCGGTGGTTGCCTCCGGCTCGGAGACGGAGGCGGGGTGTCAGTGGTTGACGGCGAGGTTGCCGAAGGCGGGGTTCAGGATGCCCACGACGTTCACGCTGTTGCCGGACACGTTGACCGGGACGTGCACCGGGGCCTGGACCACGTTGCCCGAGGCGACACCCGGGGAGCCCACGGCCTGGCCGTCGGCGTGCGCGCTGGTGGCGGAGGCCATGCCCGCGCCCGCGGCCAGCAGGCCACCGGTCACCATCGTCACGGCCGCTGCCTTCTTCAGGTTCTTCACTTCTGAGCCCTCCTTGCGATTGCCGCGGCAGGCGCCGCAGCACGCACTGGAGAACGGCGGAGATCCACCGAGGATGCGCCAAATGGGGGACGTTCCCACGACAGTATGAATCTCGGTCCGGAACGGAACCCTCCGTGTTGCCGTGGGGTGAGCGTGTCAGCCGGTCACGCCATGGCGAACGGCCCACAGGGCGGCCTGCGTTCGGTCGGCCAGGTCGAGTTTCATCAGGATGTTCGAGACGTGGGTCTTGACGGTCTTCTCGGAGAGGACGAGCGCGCGGGCGATCTCCCGGTTGGAACGGCCGTCCGCTATCAGGCCGAGCACCTCGCGCTCCCGCTCGGTCAGTGAACCTCCCCTGCCGGGGCCGGAGTTGGCCTCCTCCTGGGAGAGCAGGGCGCCGGCGACCTCCGGCTGGAGGAGGATGTGCCCGGCGTGGACGGAGCGGATGGCTCCGGCGAGGGCGTCGGGGTCGACGTCCTTGTAGACGTAGCCGGCGGCGCCCGCGCGCAGGGCCGGGACCACCGTGCGCTGCTCGGTGAAGCTGGTGACGACCAGCACGCGCGCGGGGTTGTCGAGTTCGCGGAGTCTGCGCAGGGCGTCGACGCCGTCCATGCCCGGCATCTTGACGTCCATGAGGATGACGTCGGGCCGCAGTTCCTCGGCCCGGTCGACTCCCTCGGCGCCGTCGGCCGCCTCGCCGACGACCTCGATGTCGTCCTGCACTTCGAGGAACGTGCGCAGGCCCCGGCGGACGACCTGGTGGTCGTCGACGAGCAGTACCTTGATCACGTCAGCCACCGGGGACCTCCATCTCGATCGTGGTGCCCTTGCCGGGCGCCGATTCCACGGTCAGCGTGCCCCCGGCGCCGCTCGCCCGGTCCCGCATCGAGACCAGGCCGAGGTGACGCCCCGCGCGGCGGACCGCCTGGGGGTCGAAGCCGTTGCCGTCGTCCGTGACCCGCAGGACGGCGCCGCCGTCGCGGCGGTCCAGGGTCACGTCGACGTGGTCGGCGCCGGAGTGGCGCAGGGCGTTGTGCAGGGCCTCCTGGGCGACGCGCAGGAGGGCCTCCTCCTGGGAGGCGGGCAGGGCCTTGACGCCGTGGCCGGTGAAGGTCACGCGGGCGCTGTGGGCGCGGTCGAGGACCTGTATCTGCGTCCGGAGGGTCGCCACGAGGCCGTCTTCGTCGAGGGCGGCTGGGCGCAACTCGACGACCGCCGCGCGCAGTTCGTCGGCGGCCTCGGCGGCGAGGGCCGCCACCTGCTGCAGTTCGCCCTTGGCGCGGGAGGGGTCGCGGTCCACCAGGCGGGCCGCCGCCTGGGCCGTCAGACGCAGGGAGAACAGCTTCTGGCTGACCGCGTCGTGCAGTTCGTGGGCCAGGCGCGAGCGTTCCTCGGCGATGGTCAGTTCGCGGCTGCGTTCGTAGAGGCGGGCGTTGGTGAGGGCGATCGCGGCGTGCTGGGCGAGGATGCCGAGCAGTTCCTCGTCGTCCTGGGTGAAGCCGCAGCTGCCCTCGGGCTTCTTGCAGTTCTTGTTCGCCAGGAACAGCGCGCCGATCACCTCCTCGCCGTCCCGGATCGGCAGGCCCAGGAAGTCGACCAGGTCCGGGTGGGCCTTCGGCCAGCCCTCGAAGCGGGGGTCCTTGCGGACGTCGGCGAGGCGTTCGGCCCTGGCCTCGTGCAGCATCGCGGCGAGGATGCCGTGCTGGCGCGGGAGGGGGCCGATGGCCTTCCACTGCTCCTCGCTGACGCCGTCGACCACGAACTGGGCGAAGCCGCCGTGGTCGTCCGGGACGCCGAGCGCGGCGTACTGCGCGTCGAGCAGCTCGCGGGCCGAGGCGACGATCGTCTTCAGGACGTCGCGCACCTCGAGATGCCTGCTCATGGCCAGCAACGCGGAGCTCACCGCGGCGAGGCCGGACCGGGGACCGTGGCTCATGTCCTCACGGTACCGGCGGGCTGTGACAGCGCGGATCGGACCGGTGACGGCGGAAGCCCGGCCGGTGGACCTAGGTCGCTCGGCCTAGTGCGGGCCTGGGCGGTACAGGGGCGCCGGGACCGGAGCGGCCGGGTGGGTCCGGACCAGGTCCGGGGGCGGTGGGCCCGTGGTCTAGGGCGAAGGGCCCCGGTGGATTGCGGCTCGCGTCCGAGGCGGTCCGGGCGGTCCCGTTCCTACGGTGAGGGCACGCGATCACGACGAGGGAGCCGATCATGCCGGTTGCGATCATCACCGGGGCCTCGAAGGGGCTGGGCCGGGCGCTCGCGGAGGCGCTGGCCGGGCGTGGCTGGGACCTGGTGCTCGACGCCCGGGGCGCCGAGGTCCTGGCGGACGCCGCAAGGGCGGTCTCCGCGCACGGCACGCGCGTGACCGCCCTGCCCGGGGACGTCACGGACGCCGCGCACCGGGCTCAGCTGGTGGCGGCGGCGTGGCGGCTGGGCGGGGTCGACCTGCTGGTGCACAACGCGAGCGCGCTGGGCGCCGAGCCGCTGGTGCGGCTGGAGGAGCTGCCCCTTGATGGGCTCCGGAGGGCGCTGGAGGTGAACCTGGTGGCGGGCCTGGGCCTGGTCCAGGAGGCGCTGCCGCTGCTGCGGGCCTCGGAGGCGGGGGCCGTGGTGGCGGTCAGCTCGGACGCGGCCGCCGAGGCGTACGAGACGTGGGGCGGCTACGGGGCCTCCAAGGCGGCTCTGGACCACCTGGCGGCGGTGCTCGCCGTGGAGGAGCCGGGGCTGCGGGTCTGGGCGGTGGATCCCGGGGACATGGCAACGGACCTGTATGCGGCGGCCGTGCCGGACGATCATGAGCCGCGGCCGGAGCCGGCGGCCGTGGTGCCGGGGTTCCTGCGGCTGCTGGACGAGCGGCCGGCGAGCGGGCGGTACGGGGCCCCGGCTCTGGTGGACGGGGTTCGATGACACTGGCCGTGCGCGTGCCGCAGGAGTTGTCGGCCCGGGTGCCCGTCGAGCAGCGGGGTCCCGGGCTGGACCGGGACGCCGTACGGATGCTGGTGTCCCGGGGTGCCGAGGTGGCGCATCACACGTTCTCGGAGCTGCCGCGGCTGCTGCGGGCCGGGGATCTGCTGGTGGTCAACACCTCGGCCACGCTGGCGGCGGCCGTCGACGGATGGATCGATCACGCGCGCGTGGTGGTGCACTTCTCCACCCGCGGGGACGACGGCCGCTGGGCGGTGGAGCTGCGGGAGCCGGACGGGCGGGGCACCACGCGCGCGCGTGCGGGCGGGCCCGCGCAGACAGGGGTGTGTCTGCCAGGGGGTGTGCGGCTGGTCCTGGAGGAGCCGCTGAGCGGGCGGAGCGAGCGGCTGTGGTGGGCTCGGGTGTCCGGGGCCGGGGTGCCGGGGCTGCTGCGGGAGCACGGGCGGCCCATTCGGTACGCCTACACGGAGCGGGACCAGCCGCTGTCCGTCTACCAGACGGTGTTCGCGCTGCCGTCCGGGGACGGGTCGGGCAGTGCGGAGATGCCGAGCGCGGCGCGGCCCTTCACGGCGCGGCTGGTGACGGAGCTGGTGAGCCGGGGGGTGCGGTTCGCGCCGGTCACCCTGCACACGGGGGTGGCGTCGGCGGAGGCGCACGAGCCGCCGTATCCGGAGCGTTTCGCGGTGCCGGAGGCGTCCGCGGGGCTGATCAACGCCACGAAGGCCGGGGACGGCCGGGTCATCGCGGTCGGCACGACGGCGGTACGGGCCGTGGAGTCGGCGGTGGGCTCCGACGGGACCGTGCGGCCGCGGGCCGGGTGGACCGACCTGGTGGTGACGCCGGAGCGCGGGGTCCGTGTCGTGGACGGGCTGCTGACCGGGCTGCACGAGCCGGAGGCCTCGCATCTGCTGATGCTGGAGGCGGTCGCGGGGCGGGCGGCGATCGAGCGGGGCTACGAGGCCGCGCTCCGGGGCCGGTACCTGTGGCATGAGTTCGGGGACGTGCACCTGCTGGTGCCGTAGCCGGCCGGGCCCTCACGCAGAGCATCGCTTGTGCAACCAGCCGTGAGACCGGGCGTCGCCCGGTGTGAGCCCGCGCATAGGACGCACGTCACGTACGAAAGTGCGTAGGAGACAAAGCCCCACCTATTGAGCGGCGCAGACAGTCCAATCTGCCCCGTTTTGCCCCTCCCTGATCCACTATCGGGCATCGTACGTCACACCTTTGCCACGCCATTTTGCGGCCGCTAAGAATTGCTGGCGTCGCTCAGCGCCGTGGGTTCTCCCCCGCGGCGTTCGTGTCGGAAGCACAACCGTCCAACGCCGGACGCCGAGCGACCCCCGCGCTATTCGAAGAGGTCCACAGCAGCATGCCCAAGAACATCTTCAGCCGTGTTCAGAGTCGTAGCCTGACCCGTCATCACAAGATCGCCATGGCCGGTGTCGCCACCCTCGGCGCCGTCGCCATCGGGGTCTCCGCGGTGCCGAGCGGCGCGTCGACCAAGACCACGACCGAGGCCGCTCAGCCGGCTGCGGTGGCGTTCAGCACCGAGCAGATCAAGGACGTCAAGGCGAGTGTCACCGACCAGATGGCCGGTGCGAGCCTGAAGGCGGAGCAGATCGCGGCGAAGAAGAAGGCCGACGCCGCGGCCGCCGCCAAGAAGAAGGCCGCCGCCGAGGCGGCGAAGAAGAAGGCCGAGGCCGCGCGCAAGGCCAAGGAGGCCGCGAGCCGCGACGCCAAGCGCGCCCAGATCAAGAAGGCCGCCGCGAAGAGCTACCCGAACAACCTCGACGGCTGGATCCGCGAGTCGCTCGACGTCATGAAGAAGCACGGCATCCCCGGCTCCTACGACGGCATCAAGCGCAACATCATCCGGGAGTCCTCGGGCAACCCGAAGGCGATCAACAACTGGGACATCAACGCCATCAACGGCGTCCCGTCGAAGGGCCTGCTGCAGGTCATCCCGCCGACCTTCAAGGCGTACCACGTCCCCGGCACCTCCTGGGACATCTACGACCCGGTCGCCAACATCACCGCCGCCTGCAACTACGCGGCCGACAAGTACGGCTCCATGGACAACGTCTTCGGCGCGTACTGAGGCTGGCGCGGACCTCTGCTCGCTGAACCGAACGCCGAAGGGCGGCACCCGGCTGACGGGGTGCCGCCCTTCGGGCGCGGTGGAGCGGTGCCTACTTGCGCATGACCTCGGGCTCGTGGCGGCGCAGGAAGCGGGCCACGAAGAAGCCGCAGATCACACCGAGGGCGAGCAGCGCGCCCATGTCCATGGCCCAGGCGCCGACCGTGTGCTCCCACAGCGGGTCGGTGTCGCCGGGCGTCTCCGGCGGGCTGATCTTGTTGAAGTCCAGCGTGGCGCCGGAGGCGGCGACCGCCCAGCGCGACGGCATCAGGAACGAGAACTGGTTGACGCCGATCGAGCCGTGCAGCGTGAACAGGCAGCCCGTGAAGACGACCTGGATGATCGCGAACATCACCAGCAGCGGCATGGTCTTCTCGGCGGTCTTCACCAGCGACGAGATGATCAGGCCGAACATCATCGACGTGAAGCCCAGCGCCATGATCGGCACCGACAGCTCCAGCAGCGTCGCGCTGCCGAAAACGAGCCCTTCCTCCGGGATCTCCCGGCTGGAGAAGCCGATGACGCCGACCAGCAGGCCCTGCAGCACGGTGATCATGCCGAGCACGAACACCTTCGACATCAGGTACGCCGAGCGGGACAGGCCGGTCGCGCGCTCCCGCTCGTAGATGACCCGTTCCTTGATCAGCTCACGGACGGAGTTCGCCGCGCCAGCGAAGCAGGCGCCGACCGCGAGGATCAGCAGGACCGTGGTGGCCGTGCCGTTGGGGATGATCCGGCCGGTCTGCGGGTTCTCCGGGTTCGGCAGCAGGCCCCGGTCCGCGTCGATGAGCAGGCTCACCGCGCCGAGCACGGCCGGCAGGATCACCATCAGCGCCAGGAAGCCCTTGTCGGACGCGATCACGGAGACGTACCGCCGCACGAGCGTGACGAACTGGGACATCCAGCCCTGCGGCTTCGGCGGCTTCATCGCCTGCATGGGCGCGACCTGTACGGACTGCGGCGCGACGGCGTCGATGTCCGCGGCGTACATCTGGTAGTGCTGTGAGCCCTTCCAGCGGCCCGCCCAGTCGTAGTCGCGGTAGTTCTCGAAGGCGGAGAAGACGTCGGCCCAGGTGTCGTAGCCGAAGAAGTTCAGCGCCTCCTCGGGCGGGCCGAAGTAGGCCACCGAGCCGCCGGGCGCCATCACGAGGAGCTTGTCGCACAGGGCCAGCTCGGCCACGGAGTGGGTGACGACGAGGACCGTGCGGCCGTCGTCGGCGAGGCCGCGCAGCAGCTGCATGACGTCGCGGTCCATGCCCGGGTCGAGGCCGGAGGTCGGCTCGTCCAGGAAGATCAGCGACGGCTTGGTCAGCAGCTCCAGGGCGACCGAGACGCGCTTGCGCTGGCCGCCGGAGAGGGACGTGACCTTCTTGTCCTTGTGGATGTCGAGCTTGAGCTCGCGCAGCACCTCGTCGATGCGGGCCTCGCGCTCGGCGCCCGTGGTGTCGGCCGGGAAGCGCAGCTTGGCCGCGTACTTGAGGGCCTTCTTGACGGTCAGCTCCTTGTGCAGGATGTCGTCCTGCGGGACGAGACCGATGCGCTGGCGCAGCTCGGCGAACTGCTTGTAGAGGTTCCGGTTGTCGTAGAGGACCTCGCCCTGGTTGGCGGGGCGGTAGCCCGTGAGCGCCTTGAGCAGGGTCGACTTGCCGGAACCGGACGGGCCGATGACCGCGATCAGCGACTTCTCCGGGACGCCGAAGGAGACGTCCTTGAGGATCTGCTTGCCGCCGTCGACCGTGACGGTCAGGTGGCGGGCGGAGAAGGACACCTCACCGGTGTCGACGAACTCCTCCAGCCGGTCGCCCACGATCCGGAACGTCGAGTGGCCGACGCCGACGACGTCGGCCGGCCCGAGCAGCTGGGAGCCGCCCTTGGGGATCGGCTGGCCGTTGACGTACGTGCCGTTGTGCGAGCCGAGGTCGCGGATCTCCATGCGGCCGTCGGGCATGGCGTGGAACTCGGCGTGGTGCCGGGAGACCTGCAGGTCGGAGACGACCAGTTCGTTCTCCAGGGCACGGCCGATCCGCATCACGCGGCCGAGGGAGAACTGGTGGAACGTGGTCGGGCTGCGGTCGCCGTAGACCGGCGGTGCCCCCGCGACACCGCCGGGACCCTGCTGCTGCGGGATGTGCGCCGCGGGCTGCTGCGGCTGCTGCTGCCAGCCGGCCTGGGCCTGCTGCTGCGGGGCCTGGGGCTGCTGGTGGGGCGGCGCCTGCTGGGCGGGGGCCTGCTGGGCCCAGCCCGCGTTCGCGCCCTGTGCTGCGTACGGCTGCTGCTGGGGCTGGGCCTGGGGCGTTGCGACGGAGGCCGCGGCGCCGGAGAGGTTCAGGCGCGGGCCGTCGGTCGCGTTGCCCAGGTTGACGGCCGAGCCGGGGCCGAGTTCCAGCTGATGGATCCGCTGCCCCTGCACGAACGTGCCGTTGGTGCTGCCGTGGTCCTCGATGACCCAACTGCGGCCGTTGAAGCTGACCGTGGCGTGACGCCAGGAGACCCTGGCGTCGTCGAAGACGACGTCCCCCTGCGGATCACGTCCGAGGGTGTATGACCTGGACGGATCGAGCGTCCAGGTACGTCCGTTTGATTCCAGTACGAGTTCCGGCACTCCATGCCCCACTGAGTTGTCCCCCGAGTTACCCCCGACATGGGGAGTCTAGGGATGTCGAACATCGGGGGGAACTATTTCAGTAGCGGCCCCCTGACCGAAAGTCGGGCCTTGTGAAGACCGCGTTCGGACGCATCAGCCGATTCCGTTGACGGGGTTGAAAACGGGCCGGAGAGTGGTATTTCGACGCGAGGGGGACATGCGCGGTGTCCCCCGCCGCGCAGCGGATCGGGGGGTCTGCCATGGGTGGTGCCACAGGTGTCGGCGGGGCGAGGAACGACGTGCGCGTGCCGTGGGGGGACGTGCTGATGTCCGCCGTCGCCGCCGTGAGCTGGGCGTTGATCGGGATGGCGGGCACGGCGGCGCTGGGCCTGCGGCTGCTGGAGGCGGACACGGCGGGCTCGTTGGGGTCGATGACCGCGGCGGTGGTGGCTCTCGCCGCGGGGGGTTCGGTCACGCCGTCCGGTGACGTGTCGGCGTTCGGCCTCACGAGCGCCGAGGCGGACACGGCCATCGAGATCACGCCACTCGGGGTGAGCCTCGTCGGGGCCGTGCTGCTGTCGTACTTCTTCCTACGGTCCTTGCGGGCGGCGGGAGTTGTGGTGTCGCCGGCCGAACTCCTCGCGCGTGCGGGCGCGTCGGTCGCGCTGTTCGTGACGATGCTGGGCGGGCTGGCCTGGGCGGGGCACGACGTCATCACGATCGACGGCGGGTCGCTGGGGCTGGACGACGTGACCGGTGGGGGTGGCGGTGGCAGCGGGGGTGTCGAGCTTCCGGGGCTGGGGGACATCGGGGGGCTGCTGCCGGACCGGCTCGGCGACCTGGTCGACGCCCGTGCCTCGGTCGGTTTCACGGTCGACACCGCGCCGACGCTGCTCGGCGGGTTGTGCTGGTCGGCGGGGATCCTCGCCATAGCCCTGCTGGCCTCGCGCCGCACGCCGCTGCCGCGGGGCTGGGAGGCCGTGCACCGGGTGGTACGGCCGGCCGTGTCCGCGGTGGTGACCGTACTGCTGGTGGCGGTGGCGGCGGGGCTCGCCGCGGCGGGGTACGCGGCGATCGGCGACGACCATCCGCGACGCATCGCCGGGGCGGCGCTGCTCGGGGCGCCGAACGGGGTGTGGCTGGGCATCCCGATCGGCCTGCTCGTGCCGTGGGACGGGCGGGCGACCGGGGAACTGACCCGGTTCCTGCCGGACCCGCTGGACGACCTGCTCACGGTCGGCTCCGACCAGCCGGTGACGCTGGGGCGACTGGCCGAGCTGGACGGCCGGGTGTGGCTGCTGGGTGTGGCGGCGGCTTCGATGATGCTGCTGGCCGGGGTGCTGACGGCGGCGCGGACGCCGGTGGGGGGCGGCGGGGCCGGAGCGGTGGGGTGGGGGGCTGGTGGTCGGGAGGCTGGTGGTCAGGAGGCTGGTGGTCGGGGGGTCGTAGGGGGGCAGGGGGTGGAGGCTGGGTACGCGCGGTCGGCTGGTCCTTGGGGTTCTGGGGGTAACGGGGGTTCTGGGGGTTCTGGGGTTCTTGGAGGTTCTGGGGGTTCGAGGGGGTCCGGGAGTTCCTCGGGCGTACGGGGTTCGGGGGCCGTCGGTTTCGCGGCGCGGTGTGCGCTGCGGCTGGGGGTCGCGACCGCCCTCGCCCTGCCCTTGCTGGCGTGGCTGACGGAGGTGTCCGTGACGGCCTCCCTGTCCGTGCTCGGCTTCGACGCGTTCGGCGCGGGCATCGACCTGCACGGGCACCTCGGCATGGCACTGCTGCTGGGCGCGGTGTGGGGTGTGGGGGCCGGGGCCGTCGGGGCGCTGCTGGCGTGGGCGAGCGGAGCGGCGGGGCGGGCGGCGGCGCCGCTGGCCCGGGCGGAAGGGCTGAGCGGGAGCGGTTGGCCGAGCAGGGCCGGCGGCACGGGCAGCACCGGCGGGGTAGGCGGCTCGGGGGGAGTCGGGCAGGCGCGAGCATCGGCGGCTGGGTCAGGGGCGGCAGGTGTCGGTCAGGCAGGGCCGGCGGCCGGTGTGGGTCACGCCGGTCACGGCGTCGGTGCCGGGCCGCCCCAGGCCGGGCCTCGATCGGGCGCCCCGCGGCCGCCGCACGGCGAGGAGCCCGGGCCCTACGCGCCAGTTACGCCGTACCGGCCGCCGAACCCGGCCACCAATCCGTACCTCCGGGTGCCGGAGGAACTGCGTGAGCCGGAAGACGCACGGCCCCCCGGCGAGGCCGCCCTGCACGACCGGCCCCCGTGGCCGGGCGAACGCCCTGGCCGGCCCCGTCAGCCGGGAGGACCCCCACACCCCGGTGAACCCCGGCCCTCGGATGACGCACGGCCGGGCGGCGACTCCGCAGGGGACGGTGGCTCCGCAGAGGGCCGCGGCTTCACAGGGGACGGTGGCTCCGCAGAGGGCCTCGGCTCCGCAGAGGACGGCGGCTCCGCAGAGGGCCTCGGCTCCGCAGAGGACGGTGGCTCCCCAGAGGCCCGTAGCTCCTCAGGGCACGGCGGCTCCCCAGAGGCCCGTAGCTCCTCAGGGCACGGCGGCTCCGCAGGGCACGGCGGCTCCCCAGAGGCCCGTAGCTCCTCAGGGCACGGCGACTCCCCAGAGGCCCGTAGCTCCTCAGGGCACGGCGGCTCCGCAGGGCACGGCGGCTCCCCAGAGGCCCGTAGCTCCTCAGGGCACGGCGACTCCCCAGAGGCCCGTAGCTCCTCAGGGCACGGCGGCTTCGCAGGGCACGGCGGCTCCCCAGAGGGCCATGGCTCCGCAGGGGCCCGTGACCTGTACGGCGCACCCACCGTGGCGCGGCCGGTCGGGCCGCCGCCCCGTGGGCCCCGGCAGCCGCCCGGGCCGAGGGGCGGGAACGGGCCGCCGGCCCGGCCGGACGACGGGCCGCCGCCTCCACCGCCCCCTCCCCCGCCGCCGCGCAAACCACGGGGCGGGAGGTAGTCCCGAGGGCACGGGGACGCCGTACCGGTACGTAAGGTTCACGCCACCGACGCGACACCCAGTGTTCGCTGTCCGCCAGACGGACCTCACGGGCGGTATCCCCTGCCTGCCGGATACGGTGGGACCACCATGAGCGCTTCGCAGACCTCGTCCTCTGACGTCCCCACCCTCCTTGTGAAGATCTTCGGCAAGGACAGGCCGGGCATCACGGCCGGCCTCTTCGACACCCTCGCCGCCTACTCCGTCGACGTCGTCGACATCGAGCAGGTCGTCACGCGTGGCCGAATGGTGCTGTGCGCGCTCGTGACCGAGCCGCCCCCCGGGCTCGAAGGAGATCTGCGGGCCACCGTCCACAGCTGGGCCGAGTCGATGAAGATGCAGGCGGAGATCATCTCCGGCCTCGGCGACAACCGGCCGCGCGGCCTGGGCCGCTCCCTGGTCACCGTGCTCGGGCATCCGCTCACCGCGGAGGCGACCGCGGCGATCGCCGCGCGGATCACCAAGACCGGCGGAAACATCGACCGTATCTTCCGACTCGCCAAGTACCCCGTGACCGCCGTCGAGTTCGCCGTCTCCGGCGTGGAGACCGAGCCGCTGCGCACCGCCCTGGCGATCGACGCGGCGAAGCTCGGCATCGACGTGGCGGTCGTCGCCGCCGGTCTGCACCGGCGCGCGCAGCGCCTGGTCGTCATGGACGTCGACTCGACGCTCATCCAGGACGAGGTCATCGAACTGTTCGCCGCGCACGCCGGCTGCGAGGACGAGGTCGCCGAGGTGACGGCGGCCGCGATGCGCGGGGAGCTGGACTTCGAGCAGTCCCTGCACGCGCGCGTGGCACTGCTGGAGGGGCTGGACGCCTCGGTCGTGGACAAGGTGCGCAGCGAGGTGCGGCTGACGCCGGGCGCCCGCACCCTGATCCGCACGCTGAAGCGGCTCGGCTACCAAGTCGGCGTCGTCTCGGGGGGTTTCACCCAGGTCACCGACGATCTGAAGGAGCGGCTCGGGCTGGACTTCGCCCAGGCCAACACGCTGGAGATCGTCGACGGCAGGCTGACGGGCAGGGTCACCGGCGAGATCGTCGACCGCGCGGGCAAGGCCCGGCTGCTGCGCCGGTTCGCCGCGGAGGCGGGTGTACCGCTGTCGCAGACGGTGGCGATCGGTGACGGGGCGAACGACCTCGACATGCTGAACGCGGCCGGTCTGGGCGTCGCCTTCAATGCCAAGCCGGTGGTGCGCCAGGCCGCGCACACGGCGGTGAACTTCCCCTTCCTGGACACGGTCCTGTACCTGCTGGGCATCACGCGCGAAGAGGTCGAGGCGGCCGACACCGTCGACACGGTCTGAGCCGACCGGGAGGGCCCGGCACCGCACCGGCGCCGGGCCCCTGTCACGCGGAGGTCACGCGGAGTGGCTCACTCGGCGGGCGCCCAGTAGTCCTGCAGCGTGGCCACGCCCGGCTCCAGGCTCTTCCACTCACCGGTGTAGGTCAGGACGGCGAAGGCGGCGGCCGGGAACCCGCGGCGGCCCATCCGCTCGCGGGCGTCGCCCTCGGCCGAACCCGCCAGGATGTCGGCGAGGCCCTGGATGCCCGGGTTGTGGCCGATCACGAGGATGTTCTGCGCGTCGTCGGGGGTCTCGTTGAGCACGGCGATCAGTTCGCCCGGCGAGGCCTCGTAGATCCGCTCCTCGTAGACGGTTTTCGGCCGCTGCGGGAACTCCTGGACGGCGAGCTTCCAGGTCTCCCGGGTCCGGACCGCGGTGGAGCACAGGGCCAGGTCGAAGGGGATGCCGGTGTCGGCGAGCCTGCGCCCGGCCTCCGCCGCGTCCATTCGGCCCCGGTCAGCGAGCGGGCGCTCGTGATCGGTCACCTGTGGCCAGTCGGCTTTCGCATGGCGGAAGAGGACAATCCTGCGGGATTCTGCGACGCTCATGAGATCCAGCTTCGCATGAAACACGCCACAGGGCGCAGGGAGTTGACCAGCGGATCCGGCCGTGCTCAGCGGGTTATCAGCTGCTGCGCGCGCTCGAAGAGGTGCGTGAGCGCGGGGTCGCCGGCGGCCGCGTGGGCGTCGGACGGGTTCAGGATCAGGGCGAGCAGCGCGGTGAAGGCGAGCATGGGCAGGGCGAGGGCCCACCAGGGCAGCCGGCTGTCGGCGCCGGCCCGGGTCGCCGGGTGGGGCCGGGTGTGGGTGGGAGCCGACATGCGTGCCTCCGCTCTTCGGACGGTCGGTGACCCGCTTCTCGTGGCCACACCTCGACGCTACGGAATCCGCGGCCGCCGGCCCATCCGGTGATCCACCCACTTGACCCTGACCCTCGCCCCCTAGGGCCTGTCTGACAAAGGATCTTGGTTGGGTTCGCGGAGCCAGAGGATGAGTGCGGCGAGGTGGACTCCGGCCTTGTAGCGGGTGGCGAGTTTGTCGAAGCGGGTGGCGATCGCGCGGAACTGCTTGAGGCGGTTGAAGCAGCGTTCGATCACGTTGCGGGCCTTGTAAAGCTCGCGGTCGAAGGCCGGCGGTCTGCCGCCGGCCTTCCCTCGCCGCAGGCGGTTGGCCTTCTGGTCCGCCCGCTCCGGGATCACTGCCCGGATGCCTCTGCGTCGCAGGGACTGGCGGATCGCCCGGGACGAGTACGCCTTGTCCGCGACGACCGCATCGGGCCTGAGGCGGGGGCGCCCGGCGCCGGTCCGGGGCACCCTCAGCTCGTCCATGACCATGTCGAAGACGGTGGAGTCGTTGACGTTGCCGGGCGTGATGACGACAGCCAGGGCAGGCCCCGGCCGTCGCAGGCGAGGTGGAGCTTGGTGGTCAGCCCGCCGCGGGACCGGCCCAGCGCCTGGCCAGCCGACGGGCGTGCCGGATCTTCCAGTTCGTCCCCCGCCGCCGCCCCTTTTTGCGGGCTCCGGCGGCGTGCTGATGGGCCCGGCTGATCGTGGAGTCGACAGACACGGTCCACTCCACGGCTCCGACGGAGTCGTCGCGGACATGGACCTGTTCGAGCAGGCGAGCCCAGGTTCCGTCCGCCTCCCAGCGGGCGAACCGTTCATAGACCGTCTGCCACGGCCCGTAGCGTTCCGGCAGGTCACGCCACGGAGCACCGGTCCGCAACCGCCACAACACCCCGTTGATCACCTGCCGGTGATCCCGCCACGGACGACCACGACCGTCAACACCAGGCAGCAGGGGCGCTATCCGCTCCCATGCCGCATCCGTCAACTCACCTCGACCCACCACAAGATCAATTATCAGACAGTGCCTAGGGGACAGGGGGGCTGACCCCACCACGGGCCGCGGCCGTCCAGCCGGGGCCCGTCCCGTCCACCGGCCGGGTCAGATCAGGGCGAGGTCATGGCGAGGCGAGCGTCGCGATGACGCCGATGATGATGAAGATCGCGAAGAAGGCGCCGAAGACGAGCAGCATCTTCTTCTGACCGTGCTGGGGATTCGGGTCGAGCACTGGCATGGGCCAAGTCTCGCACCCGGCCCGGGCGCCGGGCGCCCCGGGGTGACCCCACGCCCCTGGGAGGAGGCTCAGCGGGCCGCCTCGTCCTCCACCGTGCGGTCGCGGCCGGCCAGGACGCCGACCACCATCTGCGGGATCATCAGGGCGCTCATCAGCGCGATCGGCAGGCCCCAGCCTCCGCTGTGCTGGTAGAGAACGCCCACCAGGAGCGGTCCGGGGATGGAGATCAGGTAGCCGGTGCTCTGCGCGAACGCCGACAGCTGGGCGACGCCCGGCCCCGTCCTGGCCCGCATCCCGACCATGGTCAGGGCGAGTGGGAAGGCGCAGTTGGCGACGCCGAGCAGCAGGGCCCAGGCCCATGCTCCGGCGGCCGGCGCGAGGTACAGCCCGGCGTAGCCGGCGAGGCCGCAGACGCCCAGGGCGAGCACGATCGGGCCCTGGTGGGGCAGTCGCGTGGCCAGGCGCGGTATGACGAAGGCCAGGGGTACGCCCATGACCATCGTGACGGCGAGCAGCAGCCCGGCGGTGCCGGCGGGCACACCGGCGTCGCGGAAGATCTGGGCCATCCAGCCCATGGTGATGTAGGCGGCGGTGGCCTGGAGGCCGAAGAAGACGGCCAGGGCCCAGGCGGTACGGCTCCGGGTGATCCGCAGCGCCGGCGTCTCCTCGCGCGCGGGCTCGGTCCGGGCCGTCGTGACTCGCCCGTCGGCGGAGGAGCCCCGCGTCTCCGTCGTACCGCGCCCCTCGGCGTCGGCGCTCCGCGTCTCCGTCGCACCTCGCCCCTCGGCGTCGGCGCTCCGCGTCTCCGTCGCACCTCGCCCCTCGGCGTCGGCGTCCCGCGTCTCCGTCGCACCTCGCCCCTCGGCAGCCGGCCGCCGCCCGGCAACGTCCCGGTCCCCGGCCGCAGGGGCCGTCACCCGTCGTCGTACGAACGGCAGCCACGGCAGCACCGCCGCCACGGCGAGGCCCGCCCACAGGGCCAGGCCCGACTGCCAGTTCCCGCCGAGGGCGTCGGTGAGGGGCACCGTCACCGCGGCCGCGAGCGCGGTGCCCAGGGCGAGCGCCATCGAGTACAGGCCGGTCATGGAGCCGACGCGGTCGGGGAACCAGTGCTTGACGATGACCGGCATCAGGACGTTGCTGACGGCGATGCCCATGAGGGCGAGGGCGCTGGCGGCCAGGAAGCCGGCCGTGCTGCCGGTGTACGGCCGGAGCAGCAGGCCGGTGGCGATGGCGGCCATGCCGGCGCACACGACGGCGCCCGCGCCGAAGCGGCGGGCGAGCCGCGGGGCCGTGACGCCGAAGACGGCGAAGCACAGCGGCGGCACGGACGTGAGCAGCCCGGCCACGCTGCCGCTCATGCCGAGCCCGTCGCGGACCTCCTCCAGGAGCGCGCCGAGGCTGGTGATGGCGGGGCGGAGGTTGAGCGCGGACAGCACGATGCCGAGGACGAGCAGCCGCATCGTCCACGCGCGCGTGCCCGTACCGCCCGGTTCCCGGGCATCCTGCGCGGCCGAGCTGCGTACGGTCGGGGGCGTCACGGTCCGGGTTTCCTCACTAGCCATGAGGCCCATCATAGAATCATAGGATGATTGACTGTCCAGTTCCCGGCCACGCTCCGGCGCCCCGATCGTGGGAAGGTGTGCCATGCCCCTGAACCATCCCCGTCGTTCGGCCCTGTCCGAGCAGGTCATCGCCGCGCTGCGGGCCCAGATCACCTCGGGCGAGTGGCCGGTCGGCTCCCGGATCCCGACGGAGCCGGAACTGGTCGAGCAGCTGGGTGTCGCCCGCAACACCGTCCGTGAGGCCGTCCGCGCGCTCTCGCACAACGGCCTGCTGGACATCCGCCAGGGCTCCGGCACGTACGTCGTGGCGACGAGCGAGCTGGCGGGCGTGATGCAGCGGCGGTTCGCCGACGCCGATCCCCGGCACATCGCCGAGCTGCGCTCCACGCTGGAGTCGGCCGCCGCGCGGCTGGCCGCCGAGCGGCGTACGGAGAAGGACCTCAAGCAGCTCGACGCGCTCCTGCTGCGGCGCGAGGAGGCCTGGGAGTCGGGTGACGCGGAGGCGTTCGTGACCGCGGACGCGACCTTCCACCTGGCCGTGGTGTCCGCCTCCCACAACGACGTGATGACCGCGATGTACGCGGACCTGGGCGAGGTGCTGCGGGACTGGCTGCGCGAGGACGTCGGCGGCGAGCTGACGCCGGAGACGTACATGGACCACGGGCGGCTGCTGGACGCGATCCGCGCGGGCGACGCGGCGCAGGCGGCCGCGGAGGCCGCCCGCTATCCGTTCCTGTGCCGCCTGGGCGGGGTCAGCTCCCCCGCCGGTGACTGATCCATACCTCGTCGACTTCCTTCCAGCAGCGTCCGCTCAGCCGCACGGTCTGCGCGGGCCCGGCCGCGACCGGGGCGCTGTCGGTGTCGATGTCCCACCAGCGGGCGCACTCGACGTGCAGGCTCACGCGGTCGGTCTCCGGGTACGGGTTGTGGCAGTACGCGGTCACGGAGGAGCCGGTGACCCGGGTGCGGCAGGCGGCGCCGAACGGGTCGGCCGGCTGCTGCTCGCCGGCGGGCACGCGCGCGTGGGGCACCGCCTCGTACGCCAGGGTCATCACGAGAGCGACGGCGAGGGACAGTGAGGCCGTTCGGCGGGACAAGCGCACAAGGGGACCTCCTCGGCCGTGCTGGGGAGGGATCGCGTGGTGAACGCGTACTCCAGAGTGCCCAGTTGCGGCGCTCCCCCGCCCGGCCGGATGAGCCGAACGGGTGACGCCCCGCTCCCCGCGCGTGCGGGAAACGGGGCGTCCGGGACGTACGCGGGGTCAGGCGCCGATGGCGTGCAGACCGCCGTCCACGTGGATGATCTCGCCGGTGGTCTTGGGGAACCAGTCGCTCAGCAGCGCGACGATGCCGCGGCCGGCCGGCTCCGGGTCCTTCAGGTCCCACTCCAGCGGGGAGCGGGAGTCCCACACGGAGGCCAGCTCGCTGAAGCCCGGGATGGACTTGGCGGCCATGGAGCCGAGCGGACCGGCCGAGACCAGGTTGCAGCGGATGTTCTGCTTGCCCAGGTCACGGGCCATGTAGCGGCTGGTGGCCTCCAGGGCGGCCTTGGCCGGGCCCATCCAGTCGTACTGCGGCCAGGCGAACTGCGCGTCGAAGGTGAGGCCCACGACGGAGCCGCCGTTCTGCATCAGCGGCAGGCAGGCCATGGTCAGCGACTTCAGGGAGTACGCCGAGACGTGCATGGCCGTGGCGACCGACTCGAACGGCGTGTTGAGGAAGTTGCCGCCGAGGGCGTCCTGCGGGGCGAAGCCGATGGAGTGCACGACACCGTCGAGGCCGCCCAGCTCCTCGCCGACGATGTCGGCCAGCCGCCCGAGGTGCTCGTCGTTGGTCACGTCCAGCTCGATGACCTTGACGGGCTTGGGCAGCTTCTTGGCGATGCGCTCGGTCAGCGTGGGCCGGGGGAACGCCGTGAGGATGACCTCGGCGCCCTGCTCCTGGGCCAGCTTGGCGGCGTGGAAGGCGATGGAGGCCTCCGTCAGCACACCGGTGATCAGGACGCGCTTGCCCTCGAGAATTCCGCTCATGGTGATCAGTGACCCATTCCCAGTCCGCCGTCAACCGGGATGACGGCTCCAGTGATGTACGAGGCGTCGTCCGAGGCGAGGAACCGCACGGCCGCGGCGATCTCCTCCGGCTGGGCGTACCGGCCGAGCGGCACCTGCGACACGATGCCGGCGCGCTGCTCGTCGGTGAGCACCTTGGTCATGTCGGTGTCGACGAAGCCGGGTGCGACGACGTTGAAGGTGATGTTGCGCGAACCCAGCTCCCGGGCGAGGGACCGCGCGAAGCCGACCAGGGCGGCCTTGGAGGCGGCGTAGTTCGCCTGCCCCGGGGAGCCGAGCAGCCCGACGACCGACGAGATGAGGACGACGCGGCCCTTCTTGGCGCGCAGCATGCCGCGGTTGGCGCGCTTGACCACGCGGAAGGTGCCGGTGAGGTTCGTGTCGATGACCGAGGTGAAGTCCTCCTCGGACATGCGCATCAGGAGCTGGTCCTTGGTGATGCCGGCGTTGGCGACGAGGACCTCGACGGGGCCGTGGGCCTCCTCGATCTCCTTGTAGGCCTGCTCCACCTGCTCGGCGTCGGTGATGTCGCACTTGACGGCCAGGCAGCCCACTTCCGTCAGGGCGGCCGGCGGCTCACCCGAGCGGTACGTGATGGCGACCTTGTCGCCGGCATCGGCGAAAGCACGGGCGATGGCGAGGCCGATGCCCCGGTTGCCTCCGGTGACGAGAACCGAGCGGCTCAACGGATCACCCTTTCGGTAGCGGTCTGGTACCCGCCCGGGCGCCTGGACGACAGGCGGCGATGACAGGCGGCTTCCCCGAAAACCTATCGGTCCCGGCACGCCCGGGGACATTCGGGCACCGACAGTGGCGTACGGGACTGACTGTCGGGTCCCTACAGAAAGCCCAGGACAGAAAGCCCCGGTCACCGGTTCGGAAACTCATGGCCCGCGCGCGGGATGGACGACATGATCGGAGCAGTCACAGAGCACGGCAACCACGGTCACCTCGACAGAAAGAGACGGCGGTGCCTCATACCATCGACGAGGCCTTCACGGCCCTCCCCCTACGCGCCCTCGCCGACGCGGCCCTCGCACGCGCGCGTGCGCTGGGCGCCGAGCACGCGGACTTCCGGTTCGAGCGGGTGCGCAACGCGTCCTGGCGGTTCCGCGACGCCAAGCCCGCCGGGTCGTCGGACACCACCGACCTCGGGTACGCGGTGCGGGTGGTGCACGGCGGGACCTGGGGTTTCGCGTCCGGCGTCGACCTCACCATGGACGCCGCGGCCCGGGTCGCCGGGCAGGCGGTGGCCATGGCGAAGCTGTCCGCGCAGGTGATCAAGGCGGCGGGGTCGGACGAGCGGGTGGAGCTGGCCGACGAGCCGGTGCACGCCGACAAGACGTGGGTCTCGTCGTACGAGACCGATCCGTTCACCGTGCCCGACGAGGAGAAGGCCGGGCTGATCGCCGAGTGGAGCGCGCGGCTGCTGGCGGCGCGCGGGGTGGACCACGTCGACGCCTCGCTGCTCACCGTCCACGAGAACAAGTTCTACGCCGACACGGCCGGGACCGTGACCACCCAGCAGCGGGTCCGGCTGCACCCGGTGTTCAACGCCGTCGCGGTGGACGAGTCCAGCGGCGAGTTCGACTCGATGCGCACCCTCGCGCCGCCGGCCGGACGCGGCTGGGAGTACCTGCGGGGCACCGGCTGGGACTGGGAGGACGAGCTGGAGCGGATCCCGGAGCTGCTCGCCGAGAAGATGCGCGCCCCGAGCGTCGAGCCGGGCCTGTACGACCTGGTCGTCGACCCGTCCAACCTGTGGCTGACCATCCACGAGTCCATCGGCCACGCCACCGAACTCGACCGGGCGCTCGGCTACGAGGCCGCCTACGCCGGCACCTCCTTCGCGACCTTCGACCAGCTGGGCAGGCTGCGCTACGGCTCGGAGCTGATGAACGTCACCGGCGACCGCACCGCCGAGCACGGCCTCGCCACGATCGGCTACGACGACGAGGGCGTCCAGGCGCAGTCCTGGGACCTGGTCAAGGACGGCACGCTCGTCGGCTACCAGCTCGACCGGCGGATCGCGAAGCTGACCGGCTTCGAGCGGTCCAACGGCTGCGCCTACGCCGACTCCCCCGGCCATGTGCCGGTCCAGCGCATGGCCAACGTGTCGCTGCGGCCCGACCCGGCCGGGATGTCGACCGAGGACCTCATCGGGGGCGTGGAGCGCGGCATCTACGTCGTCGGGGACCGGTCCTGGTCGATCGACATGCAGCGGTACAACTTCCAGTTCACCGGACAGCGCTTCTACCGCATCGAGAACGGGCGCCTCGCCGGGCAGCTGCGCGACGTGGCCTACCAGGCGACCACCACCGACTTCTGGGGCTCGATGGCCGCGGTGGGCGGGCCCCAGACCTATGTGCTGGGCGGCGCCTTCAACTGCGGCAAGGCCCAGCCGGGCCAGGTCGCCGCCGTGTCGCACGGCTGCCCCTCGGCGCTGTTCAAGGGCGTCAACATTCTGAACACCACGCAGGAGGCCGGTCGATGAGCGCGCGCACCAGCAAGCCCCACGAGGTCGTCGAGCGCGCCCTCGAACTGTCCCGGGCGGACGGCTGTGTCGTCATCGCCGACGAGCGGTCCACCGCCAATCTGCGCTGGGCGGGCAACGCGCTGACGACGAACGGTGTCACGCGCGGGCGCACGCTCACCGTCGTCGCCACGGTCGACGGCAAGGAGGGCACGGCCTCGGGGGTCGTGTCGCGCTCCGCCGTGACCGCCGACGAGCTGGAGCCCCTGGTGCGGGCCGCCGAGGCCGCCGCCCGCGGCGCCGGGCCCGCCGAGGACGCGCAGCCGCTGGTCACCGGTGTGCCGCAGTCGCCGGAGTTCACGCAGGCGCCCGCCGAGACGTCCTCGGCGGTGTTCGCCGACTTCGCCCCGGCGCTCGGCGAGGCCTTCGCACGCGCGCGTGCGGGCGGCCGAGAGCTGTACGGCTTCGCCAACCACGAGCTGGTGTCGTCGTACGTGGGCACCTCCACGGGGCTGCGGCTGCGGCACGACCAGCCGAACGGGACGCTGGAGCTGAACGCCAAGTCGCCGGACCGGACCCGGTCCGCGTGGGCGGGGCGCTCCACCCGGGACTTCAAGGACGTCGACCCGGCGGCCATGGACGCCGAGCTGGCCGTGCGTCTCGGCTGGGCCGAGCGGCGCGTGGAGCTGCCGGCGGGGCGCTACGAGACGCTGCTGCCGCCGACGGCCGTGGCGGACCTGCTGATCTACCAGATGTGGTCCGCGTCGGGCCGGGACGCGGTCGAGGGCCGCACGGTCTTCTCCAAGCCGGGCGGGGGCACACGGGTCGGCGAGAAGCTCACCGATCTGCCACTGACGCTGCGCAGCGACCCGCACGAGCCCGGTCTGGAGTCGGCGCCCTTCGTGATCGCGCACTCCTCGGGGGGCGACCAGTCGGTGTTCGACAACGGGCTGCCGCTCGCGGCCACCGAGTGGATGCGCGAGGGCGAGCTGCGGCACCTGACGACGAGCCGCCACAGCGCGGGCCTGACCGGGCTGCCGGTGGCGCCCGGCATCGAGAACCTGATCCTGGACGGCGGTGATGACCGCTCCCTGGACGAGATGGTCGCGAACACCCGGCGCGGGCTGCTGCTGACCTGCCTGTGGTACATCCGGGAGGTCGATCCGGCGACGTTGCTGCTGACGGGCCTGACCCGGGACGGCGTCTACCTCGTCGAGAACGGCGAGGTGACGGGCGAGGTGAACAACTTCCGGTTCAACGAGTCGCCGGTGGGGCTGCTGGGGCGGGCCACCGAGGCCGGGCGGACGGAAAAGACGCTGCCGAGGGAATGGAGCGACTGGTTCACTAGGGCTGCGATGCCTGCCCTGAGGGTGCCGGACTTCAATATGAGCTCTGTCAGCCAGGGCGTATAACCTCGTACCTGATTACGAGCCCACTCAAGGAGATACGAGAACCGTGACGGACATCGTCGACGAGCTGAAGTGGCGCGGGCTGTTCGCCCTGTCCACTGACGAGGACGCTTTGCGCAAGGCGCTCGCGGACGGTCCCGTCACGTTCTATTGCGGCTTCGACCCGACGGCGCCGTCGCTGCACGTGGGGCACCTGGTGCAGGTGCTCACCGTGCGCCGGCTCCAGCAGGCCGGGCACCGGCCGCTGGCGCTGGTCGGCGGTGCCACGGGCCTGATCGGCGACCCCCGCCCGACGGCGGAGCGCACGCTGAACGACCCGGAGACGGTCGGCGGCTGGGTCGACAGGCTGCGCGCCCAGATCGAGCCCTTCCTGGACTTCGAGGGCGAGAACGCGGCCGTCATGGTCAACAACCTCGACTGGACGCAGAACCTCTCAGCGATCGAGTTCCTCCGGGACATCGGCAAGCACTTCCGCGTCAACAAGATGCTGACGAAGGACTCCGTCGCCCGGCGCCTGGAGTCCTCCGAGGGCATCAGCTACACGGAGTTCAGCTACCAGCTCCTCCAGGGCATGGACTTCCTCCAGCTGTACCGGCGCTACGGCTGCACGCTCCAGCAGGGCGGCAGCGACCAGTGGGGCAACCTCACGGCGGGCCTGGACCTGATCCACCGCCTGGAGCCGGACGCCACCGTGCACGCGCTGGCGACACCGCTGATGACGAAGGCGGACGGCACCAAGTTCGGCAAGACCGAGGGCGGCGCCGTCTGGCTCGACCCGGAGATGACGACGCCGTACGCGTTCTACCAGTTCTGGCTGAACGTGGACGACCGGGACATCTCCCGGTACATGCGCATCCTGTCCTTCCGTTCCCGCGAGGAGCTGGAGGAGTTGGAGAAGCAGACGGAGGAGCGTCCGCAGGCCCGGGCCGCGCAGCGCGCGCTGGCCGAGGAGCTGACGACGCTGGTGCACGGCGCCGACCAGACGGCCGCCGTGATCGCCGCGTCCAAGGCCCTCTTCGGGCAGGGCGAGCTGGCGGAGCTCGACGACAGGACGCTGGCCGCGGCCCTGTCGGAGGTGCCGCACGTCAAGGTCACCGAGCTCGGTCCGGTCGTGGACCTGTTCGCCGAGGTCGGCCTGGTCGCCAGCAAGTCGGCCGCGCGCCGCACGGTGAAGGAGGGCGGCGCGTACGTGAACAACGTCAAGGTCGCCGGCGAGGACGCCGTCCCCGCCGAGGAGGACCTGCTGCACGGCCGCTGGCTGGTGCTGCGCCGGGGCAAGAAGAACCTGGCGGCGGTCGAGGTCACGGCCGGCTGAGCACGCGCGGGAAGGGGGCGGTCTCCACTGTCGGAGACCGCCCCCTTCGCCGTGCGCCCCGTTCCGTGCTGCGCTTGTCCGCCGCTACGCGCGGCGCCTGTTTCCCCGGACCGCCGTGTAGGCCCTGTCGCCGATGGCGACGAGGACGACCGCGGCCAGGAGCTGGAAGACGTGCCGCCACCAGTCGATGCCCTCGGTGGCATCGACGCCGGCCGCCCGGGCGATGGCGTTGCCGCCGATGGCGCCGAGCATGCCCAGAATGACCGTCAGCCACAGCGGCACGTGCTGCTTGCCCGGAATGATCGCCTTGGCGATCAGGCCGAGCACCAATCCCACGATGATCGCCCACAACCAGCCCATCGCTGCCTCCTCGTACGGCTCGACGTGAGCACTACGGCCAGTGTCGGCCCAGCCGCGGTACGGCGCATGCCGACGCGGACCGTACGCGGTACGGCGCAGGCCGGCCGGACCGGCCCCGGTCTCGTAGCGGACGCGGACGCGGCGTAACGTGGGAGCTGTCCTGGTCAGGTTCCCCGGCCGGCCGGGGACGGCTACGGGGCGGGGAGAGTCCGATACGGGCGGATGGTGGAATGCGATGCGGAAGCAGCATGGCGGCGGCAACGTCCAGGTTTTCCGGATCACCGGCGCCCGGGCGGGGCTCCAGGAGGACGTACGCGGGCGGCAGCGCCGCTACGTGATCTCGATGACGATCCGCACGATCTCCGTGATCCTCGCGGCCACCCTGTGGAACGTCGAACGGCACGTGGCCATCGTGGCGTTGGTGCTCGGGCTGGTGCTGCCGTACATCGCGGTGGTGATCGCGAACGCCGGGCGCGAGAACGCGCCGTCCCTGCCGTCGACGTTCGTGGCGCCGCCGGTGCGTCCGATGATCGAGCCGCCGGGGGCACAGGACGGGCCGGCGGAATCCGTCCCGGAAGACGCCGTGACCGGGACGGTGCCGGGTGCGCGGACCGAGACGCACGAGCGGTAGGGGCGCCGGCGGGTGATCACAAACGGAAGTCATCTTCCCGCCAAGCTCAAGAAAAGCTCAGATCAATCATGTTGTTCCGGTGCCGGGCCCGGGGTTACCCGTGACATACTTCGTACGCGCTCCGCATCCCCCGTCGGAGCGACGGACCGACGCCGGGCAGCTCCCCCCGTGGCTGCTCGGCGTCGCCTTTTTGTGTGCTGTGGTGAGACGAACCTGTGAGTGACGAGACGCCCATCTGTTCCGCCAAGGGCTGCCGTGCCGACGCGGTGTGGGTCCTTGCCTGGAACAACCCGAAGATCCATACGCCGGAGCGGCGCAAGACGTGGCTGGCCTGTGAGGAGCATCGCGAGCACCTGTCGCAGTTCCTCGGCGTGCGCGGGTTCTTGAAGGACGTCGTCCTGCTGAAGGAGTGGGAGTCCCCGGGAACGGCTTAGCCGCCGATCGCCGACATCGGCCGGTCCGGCTGGACGAACGACGGGTCGTCCAGGCCCGCGCCCGCCTTCTTGCCCCACATCGCCAGGCGCCAGACGCGGGCGATCTCCTCGTCCGGGGCGCCGGAGCGCAGGGCGGCGCGCAGGTCCGTCTCCTCCTGGGCGAACAGGCACGTGCGTATCTGGCCGTCGGCCGTCAGGCGCGTGCGGTCGCAGGCCGCGCAGAACGGGCGGGTGACCGAGGCGATGACGCCGACCACATGCGGGCCGCCGTCGACCAGCCAGCGCTCCGCCGGGGCCGAGCCGCGCTTCTCCTCGCCCTCGGGCGTCAGCTCGAAGCGCGTGCGCAGGGAGGCCAGGATGTCGCCGGCGGTGATCATGCCGTCGCGCTTCCAGCCGTGCTGGGCGTCCAGGGGCATCTGCTCGATGAAGCGCAGCTCGTACTCGTGCTCCACGGCCCAGGCGAGGAGGTCCGGGGCCTCGTCCTCGTTGAGCCCCGGCATGAGGACCGAGTTGACCTTGACCGGGGTGAGGCCGGCGTCGCGGGCGGCGTGCAGGCCCTCGATGACGTCCTTGTGGCGGTCGCGGCGGGTGAGGGTCTTGAAGACGTCCGGCCGGAGGGTGTCCAGGGAGACGTTGACCCGGTCCAGGCCCGCCGCCTTCAGGGCCGCCGCCGTGCGCTTGAGGCCGATGCCGTTGGTGGTCAACGACATCTGCGGGCGGGGCTGAAGGGCTGCGACGCGCTCGACGATGCCGACCAGGCCGGGGCGCAGCAGGGGCTCGCCGCCGGTGAAGCGGACCTCCTCGATCCCGAGGGACGTGACCGCGATGTCGATCAGGCGGACGATCTCGTCGTCCGTCAGCAGATCCGGCTTGGCCAGCCACTGCAAACCCTCCTCGGGCATGCAGTACGTGCAGCGCAGATTGCAGCGGTCGGTCAGCGAGACCCTCAGGTCGGTGGCCACTCGGCCGTAGGTGTCGATGAGCACGTGGGCCCCCTCCCTCGACGCGGATCGTGCCCGGAGCACTGGTTCTCCGACACCTGTGAGCCTACGTGACCCCACCGACAACTCCACAGGCCCGATCCCACGACGTGGAACGCGGCCGGGTCGCAGGAACCTGGAGGTTCCTACGACGCGGCCGCGCGAGGGGGTTCGTGCTCAGTGGGCTCCGGTGCCGGTCAGGGACCGGACCTCCAGCTCCGCGTACTTCCTGACGTCCGGCTCCTCCTTGGACAGGACCGTGCCGAGCCAGCCCATCAGGAAGCCGAACGGGATGGAGATGATGCCCGGGTTCTTCAGCGGGAACCAGGCGAAGTCGACGTCCGGGAACATCGCCTTGGGGTCGCCGGAGACCACGGGCGAGAACAGCACCAGGCCGACGGCGACGATCAGACCGCCGTAGATCGACCACAGGGCGCCCTGGGTGGTGAACCGCTTCCAGAACAGGCTGTAGAGGATCGTCGGCAGGTTCGCGGAGGCCGCGACCGCGAAGGCGAGGGCGACCAGGCCGGCCACGTTCAGGTCGCGGGCCAGGGCGCCGAGGCCGATGGAGATCACGCCGATGAAGACGGTCGCCCAGCGGGCCGCGCGGACCTCCTCGGCGCCGGAGGCCTGCCCCTTGCGGATGACGTTGGCGTAGATGTCGTGCGCGAAGGATGACGAGGAGGCGAGGGTGAGGCCGGCGACGACGGCGAGGATCGTCGCGAAGGCGACCGCCGAGATCGTGGCGAGCAGGATCGCGCCCCACGTCGAGTCGACGCCGCCCAGGTGCAGGGCGAGCAGGGGTGCCGCCGTGTTGCCGGACGGATTGGACGCGATGATCTCTTCCTGCGAGATGAGCGCGGCGGCGCCGAAGCCGAGCGCGATGGTCATCAGGTAGAAGCCGCCGATGATGCCGATGGCCCAGTTCACGGACTTACGGGCGGCCTTGGCGTCGGGCACCGTGTAGAAGCGGATCAGGATGTGCGGCAGGCCGGCGGTGCCGAGCACCAGGGCGATGCCCAGGGAGATGAAGTCCAGCTTGGAGGTGCCGGTCGCGCCGTACTGGAGGCCGGGCTCCAGGAAGGCGGCGCCCTTGCCGCTGTTCTCGGCGGCGGTGCCGAGCAGGTCGGAGATGTTGAAGTTGAACTTCAGCAGCACCAGGAAGGTGATCAGGAGGGTGCCGCCGATGAGCAGCACGGCCTTGATCATCTGGACCCAGGTGGTGCCCTTCATGCCTCCGATGGAGACGTAGACGATCATCAGGACGCCGACCAGGGCGACGATGAGGATCTTGCCCGCGTCGGAGGTGATGCCGAGCAGCAGCGAGACGAGGACGCCCGCGCCGGCCATCTGCGCCAGCAGGTAGAAGATCGACACGACGATCGTGGACGTACCGGCGGCGGTGCGGACCGGGCGCTGGCGCATGCGGTACGCGAGCACGTCGCCCATGGTGTAGCGGCCGGAGTTGCGCAGCGGCTCGGCCACCAGGAGCAGGGCGACCAGCCAGGCGACCAGGAAGCCGATGGAGTAGAGGAAGCCGTCGTAGCCGAAGAGGGCGATCGCGCCCGCGATGCCGAGGAACGACGCGGCCGACATGTAGTCGCCGGAGACGGCGAGGCCGTTCTGGAAGGCGCTGAACTGGCGTCCGCCGGCGTAGAAGTCGGCGGCGTTCTTGGTCTGGCGGCCCGCCCAGATGGTGATGCCGAGGGTGGCCACGACGAACAGCGCGAACAGGGTGATGATCAGCGGGCGGTGCTCGCTGGCCTCGTTCGCGGCGAGCAGGGTCTGCTGTGCGGGGCTCATGCGCCGCCCTCCATCCGGGACTTGATGGCCTCGGCCTTGGGGTCGAGGTTCGCGGCGGCGTGCTTCGAGTACCACCAGGCGATCAGGAACGTGGTGACGAACTGGGCGACGCCGAAGACGAGGGCGACGTTGATGTTGCCGAACAGCTTGGTGCCCATGAAGCCGCCCGCGTAGTTCGACAGCAGGACGTACAGCAGGTACCAGGCGATGAAGGCGACGGTCAGCGGAAAGGCGAAGGAGCGGTAGGAGCGGCGCAGTTCACCGAACTCCGCGCTCTCCTGCACCTCGGTGAACTCCTCGGGTGAGGGGAGTTTGTGTTGCTCTTTCGAGGGGGGCGGTGCGTCGGTGGCCACGGAGTCTCCTCGCAATGACGAAGCGGTTGTGAACGGGGACGGAGGCGAGTGTCCTCGCGCTCCTTGTTCAACGTCACGGCGGCACGCGAGGAGCGGTTCAACCGCGTCGCGTTCTTTCCGAAGTGGTTTCGACAAAACGTTGCTGACCAGCGAGGGGCCGGGATAGCTTCGCCCTGCACCACCTCGTCATGTACCTGCCCGAGCACCACCTGTGCCTCGGGCCGGTTTCGTTTCCGGAGGATGTGGAGACCCCATGTCTCACTTGCGTTCCAGACGCCGGCTCGCCCTCGCCGTGCCCGTCGTGCTGTCCCTGACGGCCTCGCTCGGCTTCCTGCCCGCCGCCGCCTCGGCGGCCCCGCAGGCGGCGCCGGCCACCCGGTCGGCGGACGCGCCGCAGCTGGCGTACGTCGTCAACACCAAGGTGGACCGGCACACGATCGCGTCGGTGAAGAAGGCGATCGGGAAGGCCGGCGGCTCGGTCGTGGCCACCTACGAGCGGATCGGCGTGATCGTCGTCCACTCCTCGAACGCCGACTTCGCCAAGACCATCCGCACGGCGCGGGGCGTCCAGTCGGCGGGCGCGACGCGGACGGCGCCGCTGACGCCGGCGGGCACCACGGAGCAGGGGGCGGCGGAGTACCTGACGGCCGCCCAGGCGAAGCGCACCGAGGCCGCCTCGGCGAAGACGCCCGAGAGCGAGCCCCTCGAGGCGGACCAGTGGGACCTGCGCGCGATCGGCGCCGACCAGGCCGCGAAGATCAACCCGGGCAGCCGCAAGGTGACCGTCGCCGTGATCGACACCGGCGTGGACGACACCCACCCGGACATCGCCCCGAACTTCTCGGCGTCCCAGTCCGCCAACTGCGCGGGCGGCAAGCCGGACACCAGCGAGGGCGCCTGGCGGCCGTACACGCCGGAGGACTACCACGGCACTCACGTCGCCGGTGAGATCGCCGCCGCGCGGAACGGGATCGGCGTCGCCGGCGTCGCTCCCGGTGTGAAGGTGTCCAGCATCAACGTGACCGACCGGGCGAACGGCCTCTTCTACCCGGAGAGCGTCGTCTGCGCGTTCGTGTTCGCCGCCGACCACGGCGTGGAGATCACGAACAACAGCTACTACGTCGACCCGTGGCTGTACAACTGCATGGACGACCCGGACCAGCGGGCGGTCGTCACCGCGGTCAACCGGGCGCAGCTGTACGCCCAGAAGAAGGGCACGCTCCACGTCGCCTCGGCGGGCAACTCCAACCACGACCTGGACGCGGACGCGATCGTCGACGACTCCAGCCCGAACGACACCACACCCGTCGAGCGCACCATCGACCCGCACGAGTGCTTCGACATACCGACCCAGCTGCCGGGTGTCGTCACCGTCAGCGCGACCGGCGTCGACAACCTCAAGTCGTACTACTCGACGTACGGCGAGGGTGTCGTGGACGTCGCCGCTCCGGGTGGTGACCGCCGCTACCAGATACCGGACACGCCCTCCAAGGACGGCCGCATCCTGTCCACCATGCCGAACGGCGCGTGGGGCTTCCTGCAGGGCACGTCGATGGCCTCGCCGCACGCCTCGGGCGTCGCCGCGCTGCTGAAGTCCAAGCACCCCTGGGCGTCTCCGGCCCAGCTCCAGGCGATGCTGAAGGCCCAGGCCGACCGGACCGCCTGCCCCGAGTCCTACGACCAGGACGGTGACGGCACGCAGGACGCGGTGTGCGAGGGCGGGAAGCGCGTCAACGGCTTCTACGGGCACGGCATCGTCAACGCGCTGCGCGCGGTCAAGTGACCGTGCCTTCACGACTTTCCGCACAGCCCGCTCGTACCGCGAACGAACTGGAGACAGCATGACAGCGCCGCACGCGCGCCACCGCCGCGCCGTCGCGATCCCGGCCGGGATGGCCCTGGCCACGGCCCTCGCTTTCCTGCCGAACACCGCGGCCACGGCCGCCGACGAGGCGCCCGCGAAGGTCTCGGCCGACGCGACCTCGCTCAGCTACGTCGTCAACGTCAAGCCGGGGCACGGCACTTCGGCGTACGTGAAGAAGGCCGTCGCCAAGGCCGGCGGCACGATCGTGACGTCGTACGACCAGATCGGCGTCATCGTCGTCCACTCCTCGAACCCGGACTTCGCCAAGAGCATCCGCACGGTGCGCGGGGTGCAGTCGGCCGGGGCCACCCGCACCGCGCCGCTGCCGGCGGCGTCGACGGGCGACCTGGGCGCGCCGAAGGTGCTGAGCGCGGCCGAGGTCGCGAAGGCGGAGGCGGCGGCCGGGCAGGACCCGCTGGAGTCCCTGCAGTGGGATCTGCCGGCCATCAAGGCGGACAAGGCGCACGAGAAATCGCTGGGCAGCAAGGACGTCACGGTCGCCGTGATCGACACCGGCGTGGACGACACCCACCCCGACATCGCGCCCAACTTCGACCGCGAGGCGTCGGTCAACTGCGTGACGGGCAAGCCGGACACGTCCGAAGGGGCCTGGCGGCCGAGCGCCGAGGAGAGCCCGCACGGGACGCACGTGGCCGGTGAGATCGCCGCCGCCAAGAACGGCGTCGGCATGACGGGTGTGGCGCCCGGGGTGAAGGTCTCCGGCATCAAGGTGTCCACCACCGCCGGCTTCTTCTACACGGAGGCCGTGGTGTGCGGCTTCGTGTGGGCGGCCGAGCACGGGGTCGACGTGACGAACAACAGCTATTACACGGACCCCTGGTACTTCAACTGCGAGAACGACCCGGACCAGAAGGCGCTCGTCGAGGCCGTCACCCGGGCGTCGCGGTACGCGGAGAAGAAGGGCGCGGTCAACGTCGCGGCGGCCGGCAACGAGAACTACGACCTCGCCTCCGACGAGATCACCGACCCGTCGTCGCCGAACGACTCCACGCCGGGCGAACGGGTCGTCGACCCCTCGAAGTGCCTGGACATCCCGACGCAGCTGCCGGGTGTCGTCACGGTCGCCTCCACGGGCGCGAAGGGCATCAAGTCGTCCTTCTCCAACTACGGCCTGGGCGTGGCCGACATAGCCGCGCCGGGCGGCGACTCGACGGCCTACCAGAAGCCGGAGCCGCCGGCCACGAGCGGGCTGATCCTGGGCACGCTGCCGGGCGGCAAGTGGGGCTACATGGCCGGTACGTCGATGGCGTCCCCGCACGTCGCGGGCGTCGCCGCGCTCATCAAGTCGACGCACCCGTACGCCTCCCCCGCGCTGGTGAAGGCCCTGCTGTACGCGCAGGCCGACGCCAAGGCGTGCACGGACCCGTACGACATCGACGCCGACGGCAAGATCGACGCGGTGTGCGAGGGCCCGAAGAACCGCAACGGCTTCTACGGCTGGGGCATCACGGACGCGCTGGACGCGGTGACCAAGTAGGGCTGGTGACCGAGCAGAGCTGAGGTGAGGACGGGCCGGGCGGGGACACACCTGCCCGGCCCGGTCCGTGTCTGCGGCAGGATTCTTGTCATGGACGTGTACGAGGATCCGTCGACCTGGACCGCCGAACCGGTCCGGCCGCGGTGGCGGCTGGCCCTGCGGTTCGCCGGGAGCGTGGTGTGGTTCCCGGTGGTGTGCGTGCTGTGGGCGGCAGTCGCCGTCGCGGGCTTCGCCGTCGGGCTGTTCGCCGACGCGCTCGTCAGCAGCCGCCTCGAACGCGCCTACATCGACTTCGTGGCCGGCGCCCTGAAGCGCGTCAAGGGGCTGGCCTCGTGGTGTGTGACCTGGCCGGAGCTGCTCCACGAGGGGGACGCCGACTACTACAGGGCGCGCGTGGACGAAGTGGTCCGGGACTGGACGGCCCGGGCCACGGCGCCGCGCCGCCCCAAGAAGTCGAGACCCTCTGTGGAGTGTGCCATACCGCTGCGGGACTACCGCGGGGTCGGCGGCTGGTACGTCGCCGAGGTCGCGCTGGCGCAGGGCTGGGAGCTGCGGCCGACGGACGCGCGCACGGAAGTGCGGCTGTGGTGGTCGGCCGCGTCCAGGGCCGATTGAGTTCGTTCTCGCGGATTTGCCAGCCATGTGAAGGCTGGTGAAGATTTCGGGGTGACCCTGACAAGACCCGTCGCTGTTCTGGTGCTCGTGGCGCTGGCCGGGCTGGTTCCGCTGCTCGGCCCGTCCACCGCGCTGCACGGCACCGGGGAGGCCCGGGCGCCCGGCGCCGGGGGCATAGCCCTGCTGCGGACGGTGCTGTTCGCGGCGCTGTGCATACCCGTCGGCGAACTGTTCGTGAACCGGCTGGCGCGGTCCGTGCCGGGCGCGGAGACCGGGCCGCGGGGCGTGCCCCGGAGTTGGTCACCCTGCGCGGCCGCCGCCGGTTTCCTCGCCGCGCTGGGGCTCGCCTCGGTCGTGGCCACGGGCAATCTCGTGCCGGACGGCCTGTCGGACGTCGACGTCGGCGGGCTCTACGCGTCCCGGGACGGCAAGCTCGCCCTGCTGGAGGTCAACGCGTTCCTCGTGGCGTGGCTGTGCGCGGTGTCCGCCCGGCCGGTCACGCAGGTGTGGCCGCTGGCCGCCGTGATCGTCGCCGAGGCCCTGCGCGCGCACCCCACGACCGAGCACACCCCGCTGACCGGCTCCGGGCTGACGCTCGTCCACCTGACCTGCGCGGCGCTGTGGGCGGGCGGGCTGCTGCACGCGCTGCGCACCCTGCGGCTGTGGCGGGGCCGGCAGGCCACGGAGGCGGGTGCGGCCCTGCTGGGCCGCTACGCGCGCGTGGCGGCCGTGCTGCTGGCCGCCATCACGGCGACGGGCGTGTGGAGTTCACTGCGCCGGATGCCGCCGGAGACGGTTCTGGAGCAGCTCACGGCGACGGCGTACGGGCGGGCCCTGCTCACCAAGGTGCTCCTCGTGGCGGCCGTCGCCGCGCTCGCCCTGTGGGCGCGGCGACGGCTGCGCCGGGCGGCCGACCCGTTGACGGCGTACGTGCCGGCGCGGGCGGAGGTCGTCGTGCTGGGCCTGGTGGTCGCGGTGTCCGGGCTGCTGACGGCGCTTCCGGTGCCCATCCGCTGGTGACACCGGCGGATCTCAGACGGCCCGCATCTCGCCGTACGTCGCGGCCGGTGCCCTGCGCGCGTCGAGCGCCCCGAGCGTGCCGCCGGCCAGCAGGGCCTGCGCGGCGAGGTACGTGAGCATGATCCAGAGGTCGGGGGCGGGCGGCTGCGGCCAGTCGGCGACGCCGGTCGCGATGAGCGTGTCGGAGAGCAGGAAGAGCGCTCCGCCGAGTCCGGCGAAGAGGCCGAAACGGGTGGCGGCGCGGTACGCCATGGCCGCCAGCAGGAGGCTGTACGCGGCGACGGGCACGCGCAGGTCCGCGGGCAGGTCCGGCCACAGCAGCGCGACGGTCGTGACGAGGGCGGTGGCGTAGCCGAGGGCGAGGAGACCCGCACGCGCGCGTGGGACGGCGTTCCGGCTGCCGTACGTCGCGAAGAGGACGAGGTAGCAGATGTGTCCCGCCGCGAAGCTGCCCATGCCGGCGAGGAAGGCCGGCTCGGCGTCGGACAGCAGCAGGACATCGCCGCCCCAGCCGAACAGCAGGGCGGCCACCAGCGGCCGGGGCGCCCGGCGCTGGGCGGCCCAGAGGGCCAGGAGCGGCATCAGGAGGGGCTTGGCGACGGCGTGCCCGGTGTCGAAGCCGGCCGCGAGGGAGAGGAGATCGGCGGCGACGGCGAGACCGAAGGCGGCGAGGAGAAGGCGCGAGGGCGTCACGCCGACGCGCCCTCATCGGCGGCTACGCCCTTCCCGGCGGATACGCCCTTCGCGGCGGCCTCTCCCTTCCCGGCCGGGATGGTCTCGTCGACGGGCGTGCGCTCTTCCGCCCGCTTGCTCGCGCCGACGGGCGTGCTCCTCCCTGCGGGCGCGCTCTTCCCTACGGGCGCGCTCTCGCCGCCTGGCGCACCCTCACCGACCGGCACGCCCTGCCCGACCGGCGCACCCTCACCGACCGGCGTACCGTCACCGACCGGCACGCGCTCTCCGACCGGCGTGCTCCCGCCCACGGGCGCGCCCTGCCCGACCGACGCACCCTGCCCGACCGGCACGCCCTGCCCGACCGGCGCACCCTCACCGACCGGCGTACCGTCACCGACCGGCACGCGCTCCCCGACTGGCAGGCGTTCCCCACCCGGCAGGCGTTCCCCGCCCGGCGCGTCCTCGCCGACCGGTGATGAGGCCGTGTCAGTCCTCGGAAGCACCGCCGTAGCCGCCCCCGCCGCCGAAGTCCGCGGACGCGCCGGCCCCCACCCCGGCCCCCGGAACACCCGCCCGGCGCGCTCGCTCCAAGTCCGGGCCGCCCTCAGGTCCTTGGCGATCGACACGTACTCGTGTGTCGCCACCTTCAGCAGGTTGTACGTGTCGATGTTCTTGGTCAGTCCGTACCGGGGCCGCTCGGTCTCGGCGACGAACGATCCGAACAGGCGGTCCCAGACGATGAGGATGCCGCCGAAGTTGCGGTCGAGGTAACCGCCCTGGGAGGCGTGGTGGACCCGGTGGTGCGAGGGGGTGTTGAAGACGAACTCGAACCAGCGGGGCAGCTTGTCGATCCGCTCGGTGTGGATCCAGAACTGGTAGACGAGGTTCGCGGAGGAGCAGAACGCCAGCGCGGCGGGGTGCACCCCGGCGACGATGAGGGGCACGTAGAACGGCCACACGGTCAGGGACGTCCAGGGCTGGCGCAGCGCGGTGGTGAAGTTGAACTTCCGGCTGGAGTGGTGGACGACGTGGCAGGCCCACAGGATGCGCACGACGTGGTGGCCGCGGTGGGACCAGTAGTAGAAGAAGTCCTGCGCGAGCAGCATCAGCGGGACGGTCCACCACAGGACGGGGACGCGCAGGGGCGTGAGTTCGTAGAGGGCCGTGTAGACGGCGACGATCGGGATCTTCCAGAGGAAGTCGAAGGCGAGGCTGCCGAGCCCCATGCCGATGCTCGTCGCGGCGTCCTTCGCCTCGTAGCCCTCCGCGTCCTCGTCGGGATGGAGGCGGTAGCTCACCATCTCGACCACGGTGAGCAGCACAAACGCGGGTATCGACCACAGCACGACATCGGGCAGGTTCGGCATGCCTGCACCGTAGGACCGCCGTCCGGCCCCCACCAGACGTTGTTACCCACAAGTATTACCGACGGTACGCGCTTGCTTCTTGGCGATCTCCGCCAATACGGAGGGCCCGACCGGCACGGAATGCCGGACCTCGCGCAGACGTACGCCTCGTGAACGGACAGATCGGACAACGCGCCTGAGGGGGCGTCGGAAGAACGGGCCGGACGCACCTGGCGGGCGGGAGTGTCAGTCCCGGCCCGTATCCTCAGGGACCATGCTGGAAGACCTGACGACCGCCGCCTTCTCTCCCACGTCGTGGCCGACCGCGTATCCCAAGGGGTACGCGGTCGTTGACGTGGAGACCACGGGCCTGGCCCGGGACGACCGCATCATCTCCGCGGCCGTCTACCGGCTGGACGCGCGCGGCGAGGTCGAGGACCACTGGTACACGATGGTCAACCCGGAGCGTGACCCGGGCCCCGTGTGGATCCACGGACTGACGAGCGAGGCGCTCGAGGGCGCGCCCCTCTTCCAGGACATCGCCGAGGAGTTCACGGCCCGGCTGGCGGGGCGGGTGCTCGTCGCGCACAACGCCGTCTTCGACTGGCAGATGATCGCCCGGGAGTACGCGCGCGCGGAGCGCGAGGCGCCGGTGCGCCAGCGGCTGTGCACGATCGCGCTCTCCAAGGAGCTCGGGCTTCCGCTGCCCAACCACAAGCTGGAGTCCCTCGCGGCGCACTTCGGCGTGGTCCAGCGGCGGGCGCACCACGCGCTGGACGACGCGCGCGTGCTGGCGGAGGCGTTCCGGCCCAGCCTCAAGGCCGCGGCGGCGAACGGCGTACGGCTGCCGCTGCACGAGTGCCGGCCGCTGACCGAGTGGTCGGACCGCCCCGCCGCGCCCCGCATCGGGCAGCAGGCGGGCTACGGCGGGTCCCGGCCGGGCAGTTGGCGTCCCTCCCGGAAGCGGCCCGCCTGCCCCTACCCCAACCCGGGGCGCTACGAGCCGGGCGGGCGGCTCAAGCAGGGCATGCGGGTCGCCTTCTCGGGTGACACGTCGGTCGAGCGGGAGCTGCTGGAGGACCGCGCGACCGAGGCCGGGCTGCACGTGGCGTCGAGCCTGTCCCGGCTGACGAGCCTGCTCGTCACGAACGACCCGGACTCGGGCACGTCCAAGGTGGTCAAGGCCCGCCAGTTCGGCACGCCGGTCGTGGACGAGGCGGCGTTCGGGCAGCTCCTCGCGGACGTGGAGCCGGCGTCCGAGGAGTGAGCCGGACACCGGGCGGCGGCGGACCGTACGGACGGGTGATTGCCGGGCGACTCGCCCGGCGGCCGCTCGCCCGGGCCGGGGTGACGGCCCACCCTGTGGCGCATGGCGACCTGTGAGGTATGTGGCAATCAGTACGGAATGACCTTCGAGGTGCACGCGCAGGGCGCGGTGCACGTCTTCGACTGCTTTGCCTGCGCGATCCACCGCATGGCCCCCATCTGCGAGCACTGCCGGGTCCAGATCATCGGCCAGGGCGTGGAGGTCGAGGGCCACTGGTACTGCGGCGCCCACTGCGCCCGCGCGGAGGGAAAGGTGGGAATTGTCGACAAGGTGTGAACCCGTACCCGCCTGAATGCACCCCACGACCGAGTTGTACGGTCGTGGGGTGTACCGCTTCCTGATGTCCCGGCAGTGGGTGATCCTCACGTTGATCGCCCTGCTCCTCATCCCCACGATGATCAGGCTGGGCATCTGGCAGATGCACCGCTACGAGGAGCGCACCGCCCGGAACCAGCTGGTCACCGACGCGCTGGCCGCCAAGCCGGTGCCGGTGGAGAAGCTGACCGCCCCGGGGCACACGGTCACCAGCGCCGAGCGGTACCGGACCGTGACCGCGAAGGGCCGGTTCGACACGGAGGACGAGGTCGTCGTCCGCCGCCGCACCAACTCCGACGACGAGGTCGGCTACCACGTCCTGACCCCCTTCGTCCTCGACGACGGCAAGGTCCTGCTGGTCAACCGGGGCTGGATCCCCTCCGACGGCCCGAGCCAGACCACGTTCCCCAAGGTGCCCGCCCCACCGGGCGGCGAGGTCACCGTCCAGGGCCGGCTGATGCCCAGTGAGACGACCGCGGCGAGCGGCATCAAGGACCTCAAGGGCCTGCCCGACCGGCAGATCATGCTGATCAACAGCGAGCAGGAGGCCCGGCGCCTCAAGGCCGAGGTGCTCGGCGGTTACATCGCCCAGACGGCTCCCGAGCCGAAGGGCGACACGCCCGAGCTGCTGGGCGACCCCGGCAAGGAGGACGCGGCGCTGAACTACGCGTACGCGATCCAGTGGTGGCTGTTCTCCGCGGCCGTCCCGGTCGGCTGGGTGGTCCTGGCCCGCCGCGAGGCCCGGGAGCGGGCGCAGGCGGCGGCGAAGAAGCAGGACGCCAGTGAGGCGGAACCGGCGGCGGTGTGACCACCGCCGGTCGTCCGGCCGCGTCAGCAGCAGCGGCCCTGCCGGCACTCCTCCCGGTGCGTCCGGTCGAGCACCTCCGCGAGTTCCCGCACGTACCAGCACACCGCCCGCGCCCAGCGCACGGCCCTCATGAGCGGGCTCCCGCCAGCGGCTCCTCCGGCACGTCGAGGCGGGACTCCACGTAGGGCGCCTCGGTCACCGGCAGGGAGCCCGGGGCCCGGATCGCCCGTGCGCAGACCACCGCCGCGTTGCCGATCACGACGGCGACGAGCAGCAGGAACAGGGCGATCAGCACGCCGTCCACGGTGGAGTTGGTGACCACGGTGTGCATGTCGTCGAGGTTCTTGGCGGGCGGCAGCACCTGGCCCGCGTCGAGGGCGTCGGCGTACCGCGTCCGCTGGGCGAAGAAGCCGATCTTCGGGTCGTCGGAGAAGATCTTCTGCCAGCCGGCGGTGAAGGTGATCGCGACGACCCAGGCGAGCGGGACGCCCGTGACCCAGGCCCAGCGCAGCCGGCCGGACTTGATCAGGATCGTGGTGCAGACGGCCAGGGCGATCGCGGCGAGGAGCTGGTTGGCGATGCCGAAGAGCGGGAAGAGCTGGTTGATCCCGCCGAGCGGGTCGGTGGCGCCGGTGTAGAGGAAGTACCCCCAGGCCGCCACGACGAGGGCGCTGCACAGCCAGATGCCCGGCTTCCAGGTGACCCGGCCGAGAGGCTTGAAGACGTTGCCGAGCATGTCCTGGAGCATGAAGCGGCCCACGCGGGTGCCGGCGTCCACCGTCGTCAGGATGAACAGCGCCTCGAACATGATCGCGAAGTGGTACCAGAAGGCCTTCATCCCGGCGCCCCCGAAGACCCCGGAGAAGATCTCCGACATGCCGACGGCCAGGGTCGGCGCCCCGCCGGAGCGGGCGATCAGGGTCTGCTCCTCCACGGCCCTGGCGGCCTGGGTGAGCTGGTCGGGGGTGATGGTGAAGCCGAGGCCGGCGACGGCGTGGGAGGCGGACTCGGCCGTGGTGCCGAGCAGGGCCGCCGGGGCGTTCATGGCGTAGTAGAGGCCCGGCTCCAGGGTCGCCGCGGCGATCAGCGCCATGATCGCGACGAACGACTCCATCAGCATGGCGCCGTAGCCGATCATCCGGACCTGGGACTCCTTCCGGATCAGCTTCGGGGTGGTCCCGGAGGCGACCAGCGCGTGGAAGCCGGACAGCGCGCCGCAGGCGATGGTGATGAAGAGGAAGGGGAACAGGCCCCCGGCGAAGACGGGCCCGGCGCCGGAGGAGGCGAAGTCGCTCACCGCGTCCGCGCGCATCACCGGCGCGGCGACGACCACGCCGACCGCGAGCAGGGCGATGGTGCCGATCTTCATGAAGGTGGAGAGGTAGTCGCGCGGCGCGAGCAGCATCCACACCGGCAGCACGGAGGCGACGAAGCCGTAGCCGACCAGGCAGAACACGAGGGTGGTGGGGCTGAGGGTGAAGGCGGAGGCCAGCGAGGACTCCTGCACCCAGCTGCCGCCGACGATGGCGAGCAGCAGCAGGACGACGCCGATCAGGCTGGTCTCGACGACCCGGCCCGGGCGGATGACGTGCAGCCAGAAGCCCATGAACAGGGCGATGGGGATGGTCATCGCGACGGAGAAGGTGCCCCAGGGGCTGTGCGCGAGGGCGTTGACGACGACCAGCGCGAGCACGCCCAGCAGGATGATCATGATGGCGAACACGGCGATCAGGGCGGCGGCCCCGCCCGCCCGGCCGATCTCGTCCCGGGCCATCTGGCCGAGCGAGGTGCCGTCCCGCCGCATCGACAGGAACAGCACGACCATGTCCTGCACCGCGCCCGCGAAGATCACCCCCGCCACGATCCACAGCGTCCCGGGCAGATAGCCCATCTGTGCCGCGAGGACCGGGCCGACCAGCGGTCCGGCGCCGGCGATGGCGGCGAAGTGGTGGCCGAGCAGCACCCGGCGGTCGGTGGGCTGGAAGTCGACGCCGTCCTCCAGCCGTTCGGCCGGGGTGGCCCGGCGGTCGTCCGGCTCGAGGACGCGGCGGGCGATGAACCGGGAGTAGAAACGGTAGGCGATGGCGTACGAGCCCAGGGCGGCGACCACCAGCCAGACCGCGGAGATCCGCTCGCCGCGGGCCAGGGCGAGGACGCCCCAGGCGACGGCGCCGAGCAGGGAGACGGCGGTCCACACCACAAACGATCGCAGACGTGACTTTTCCGGCGCTCGGGGGCCGGATTCGGGCAGGGCTGATGTGGGCATGGCGGCTCCTCGCCTCAACAGGTGGGTGAAACAGGGGGTGCGGAACAGCGGTGTCGTTCAGCGATGTCGTTCGGTCAGCGCGTACGCCGCGAGCAGGCACAGGCCGCAGCCCGGTACCCAGGCCAGCTGGTACCAGTAGAAGAACGGCGTCCCCGCGAACCGCGGATCCGCCCCGGCGTACAGCGGGACCCACAGCAACCCGGCCGCGGGTGCGAGGAGCAGCACGGCGACGGCGACGCGCCGTAGCCGGGGATGTCCGGTCCGTGCCATGACCTGCGCTCCTCTCCCGCTCGCTGTCGGTCTGTGCAAGAGTTGCGCACCCGCCGGAAGTGGTTGACACGGCGTTTCCAGAAGATTTCCCCCCGGTTCCCTGTCCTCCGGACGGGCCGTCCGCGCAACTCTCGCGCGAGGGCACAGGCACACCAAGGACGGTGACCCATGGCTGACGGCGCCATGACCGCGACGTTCCTCGCCGTGATCGGCGGGGCGTCGCTGCTCGCCGTCACCGCGCGGCGGCTGCGCGCCAACGACCGGCTGCCGTCGCTGGAGGGCTGGGCCCTGGCCGACCGGAGTCTCGGCCCGGTGTGGACCTGGTTCCTGCTGGGCGGCACGATCTTCACCGCGTACACGTTCACCGCCGTACCGGGGCTGGCGTACGGCAACGGCGCTCCCGCCTTCTTCGCGGTGCCGTACACGGTGATCGTCTGTCCGCTGGCCTTCGTGCTGCTGAGCCGGCTGGGGAGCGTGGCCCGGCGGCACGGCTACATCACCGCCGCCGACTTCGTGCGGGGCCGCTACGGCTCGCCCCCGCTGGCCCTGGTGGTCGCGCTCACCGGGATCCTCGCCACGATGCCGTACCTGGCGCTGCAACTGCTCGGCATCCGGGCGGTGCTGACGGCCGGGGGCGTGTACCCGCGGGGCGCCGCCGGGGACCTGGTGCTGGTGGCGCTGTTCGCGGGGCTCGCGGTGGCCACCTACCGGCACGGGCTGCGGGCGCCGACGGTCATCTCGGCGCTGAAGGCGGTGGCCGTGTTCGTGTCGCTGACCGCCGTGACCTGGCTGGTGCTGGAACGCTTCGGCGGTCCGGGCCCGGTCTTCGACGGCGCCGCGGAGCGGCTGGGCGGCCCCGCGCTGCTGCTCTCCCCCGGGCAGCAGCCGGCCTACGCCACCCTCGCCCTCGGCTCCGCGCTCGCCCTGCTGATGTACCCGCACGTGCTCACCGCCGGTTTCGCCGCCGACGGGCCGCGCACCCTGCGCCGCGTCTCGGTGGCGCTGCCCGCCTGGACCGGACTGCTCGCGCTGTTCGGTTTCCTCGGCATCGCCGCCCTCGCGGCCGGGGTGCGGGCACCGCGCGGAGGGGCCGAGGCGGCCGTGCCGATGCTGGTCGACCGGCTGATGCCGGCGCCGCTGGCCGGGCTGGTGTTCGCCGCGATCGCCGTCGGGGCACTGGTCCCGGCGGCGGTGATGTCGATCGCCGCGGCCACGAGCTTCGTCCGCAACGTGTACGTCGAGTACGTCCATCCGACGGCCACGCCCAAGCGGCAGGTGCGGATCGCCAAGGCGGTCTCGCTCACCGCGAAGGTGGGGGCCGTGGCGTTCGTGTTCGGGCTGCGCGACCAGGACGCCGTCAACCTCCAGCTGCTCGGCGGCGTGTGGATCCTGCAGATCTTCCCGGCCGTCGCCGTCGGACTGTTCACCGGACGGCTCCACCCCCGGGCGCTGCTCGCCGGATGGGCCGTGGGCATGGCGTCGGGGACGTACCTGGTGGTGCGCGAGGGGTTCTCCTCGATCGTGCCGCTCGGTACCGGCGCCGGGCCGCTGGAGATCTACGCCGGGCTCGCCGCCCTGCTGCTCAACCTGACCGTCGCGGTGGCCGGCACCGCGGCCCTCGAACGCCTCGGCGTGCCACGCGGCGCCGACGCCACCGACCTGCCGTCCCGCCTGACCGTCCGGCGCCGCCCGGAGACGGGAGCGAACCACCTGTGAGACGCAGAGAGAACCCCACACTGCCCCCCGCGGCGGTGCCACCGGCACCGGCCGGGCCGCTCGCCTCCCCGGCGGCCGGCGACCCCGCCGACCTGGAGCGGGAGGCCGGTGTCGCCCACCTCTTCGAGCTGCACTACTCCTCGATGCTGCGCCTGGCCGTGCTGCTCGGCGCCGACGACCCGGAGAACGTGGTGGCCGAGGCGTACTACCAGATCTACCGCAAGTGGCGGCGCCTGCGGGACGTGGCCGCGGCGGAGGCCTATCTGCGCTCCACCGTCTGCAATCTGACGCGGATGCGGATACGGCACCTCCAGGTCGCCCGCCGGCACGAGGAGAACCCGCCGGACGAGACGGTCGCCTCCGCCGAGCACGCCGCGCTGCTGCGCGAGGACCAGCGCGTGCTGATCGACGCGCTGCAGCAGTTGCCGCCCCGGCAGCGCGAGGCGCTGGTGCTGCGGCACTGGCTCGGGCTCAAGGAGAGCGAGATAGCCGCCGCGATGGGCATCTCCGGCGGCTCGGTCAAGACGCACACGGCACGCGGCATCGCCGCCCTGACCCAGGCGATGGAGGCCCGGCGATGACGCATCGAGACGCGACTCCGTCGCACGGCACCGACCGGACGGAGCAGGAGCTGCGCGAGGCGCTCCGGGCACTGGCGGGCGGGGTGCTCCCCGACCCGGACGCGTACCGCACGGCACGCGGCGAGTGGCTGCGGCGCGAGCGCAGGCGGCGGCTCGTGCTGGCCGTGCTCATCACCGTCGTCTTCGCGCTGGCGGTGCTGATCGGCCTGTGGGTGCTCAACCAGGCCCCGTCGGATCCGGGGGTGATCTTCTCGGGCACCGGCGCCGCGGCCGCCGACGGCCTGTCACTCCCCCGGCCTCTGCCCTGATTGCCGCGCCGACTTGCCGGGAACCCGCACTGCGTGCATCCCAGCATCGAGGACTACGCGATCGTCGGCGACGAGCAGACCGCTGCCCTGGTCGGCACGGACGGATCCGTCGACTGGCTGTGCCTGCCCCGCTTCGACTCCGCCGCCTGCTTCGCCAAGCTGCTCGGTGACGAGGACAACGGCTACTGGCGCATCGCCCCCGTGGGGGCGGACCGGTGCACCCGGCGCGCCTACCGCCGCGACACCCTCGTCCTGGACACCGAGTGGGAGACCGAGCAGGGGGCGGTCCGGGTCACCGACCTGATGCCCCAGCGCGACCGGGCCCCCGACCTCGTACGCGTCGTCGAGGGCCTGGACGGCGAGGTGACGCTGCACAGCGTCCTCAAGCTGCGCTTCGACTACGGCTCGATCGTGCCGTGGGTACGCCGGGTCGACGGCCACCGCGTCGCCGTCGCCGGACCGGACTCGACGTGGCTGCGCAGCGAACCGGAGGTGCGCAGCTGGGGCGAGGACTTCGGCACGCACGCGGAGTTCACGGTCAGGAAGGGGGAGAAGGTCGCCTTCGTCCTGACCTGGCACCCCTCCCACGAACCGCGCCCCCCGCTCGTCGACCCCTTCGAGGCGCTGCGCCACAGCGTCGAGGACTGGCAGGCCTGGGCGTCGCGCTGCCGCTACGACGGGCCGTACCGGGACGCCGTCGTCCGCTCCCTGATCACCCTCAAGGCGCTCACCTACGCCCCGACCGGCGGCATCGTCGCCGCCGCCACGACCTCCCTGCCCGAGGAGCCGGGCGGGGTGCGCAACTGGGACTACCGCTACTGCTGGCTGCGCGACTCCACCCTCACCCTGGGCGCGCTGCTGGCGGCTGGCTACCAGGAGGAGGCGGAGGCCTGGCGGAACTGGCTGCTGCGCGCGGTCGCGGGCGACCCGGCGGACCTGCAGATCATGTACGGCCTGGCGGGCGAGCGGCGGCTGCCGGAGTTCGAGCTGCCCTGGCTGTCCGGCTTCGACGAGTCCACGCCCGTGCGCATCGGCAACGACGCCGTGAACCAGCTCCAGCTGGACGTCTACGGCGAGGTCATGGACTCCCTGTCCCTGGCCCGGGAGTCGGGCCTGTCCCCGCAGCCGGACGTCTGGGCCCTGCAGACGGCCCTGATGGACTTCCTGCGCACCCATTGGCGGCAGCCGGACGAGGGACTGTGGGAGGTGCGCGGCGGCCGGCGCCAGTTCGTGCACTCGAAGGTGATGGTGTGGGTGGCCGCCGACCGCGCCGTGCGCACGCTGGAGCGCCATCCGGAGCTGGACGGCGACCTGGACGGCTGGCGCGCGCTGCGCGACGAAGTGCACCGCGAGGTGTGCGAGAAGGGCTACGACCCGCAGCGCAACACCTTCACCCAGTCCTACGGCTCGCGCGAACTGGACGCCGCGCTGCTGCTCATCCCGCGCGTCGGCTTCCTGCCGCCCGACGATCCGAGGGTGATCGGCACCATCGACGCGGTCCGCAAGGAGCTGGAGCACGGCGGCCTGCTGCGGCGGTACAGCACCACCGACGCGGACTTCACGGACGTCGACGGTCTGCCCGGCAGCGAGGGCACCTTCCTGGTGTGCTCGTTCTGGCTGGCGGACGCCCTGCACATGACGGGCCGCACGGAGGAAGCCCGACAGCTGTTCGAGCGGCTGATGGGGCTCGCCAACGACGTCGGACTGCTGGCCGAGGAGTTCGACCCGGTGACCGGCCGGCAGCTCGGCAACTTCCCGCAGGCGTTCAGCCACATCGGCCTGGTGAACACCGCCCTCGCCCTCTCCGGGGAGGACGGGGCAGGATAGGGGCCATGGATCTTGGACTGAAGGACCGGGTGTACGTCGTCACGGGAGCCACGCGGGGCCTCGGCAACGCCTCCGCGCGTGAGCTCGTCGCGGACGGGGCGAAGGTGGTCGTCTCGGGGCGGGACGAGAAGGGTGTCGCCGACGCGGCGGCCGAGCTGGGCCCGAGCGCGGTCGGGGTGGCCGTCGACAACGCCGACCCCGAGGCGCCGGCCCGGCTGATCGGGGCCGCGCGGGAGCACTTCGGGCGGGTCGACGGCGTCCTGGTCAGCGTGGGCGGCCCGCCGGCCGGGTTCGTCGCGGACAACACGGACGAGCAGTGGCAGACGGCGTTCGAGTCGGTGTTCCTCGGTGCGGTGCGGCTGGCGCGCGCCGCGGCCGCCGAGCTGGAGCCCGGGGGGGTCATCGGGTTCGTGCTGTCCGGGTCGGTGTACGAGCCGATCGCGGGGCTGACGATCTCGAACGGGCTGCGGCCGGGCCTGGCGGGCTTCGCCAAGTCGCTCTCCGACGAACTGGGGCCGCGCGGCGTTCGGGTGGTGGGGGTGCTGCCCGGGCGGATCGACACGGATCGCGTGCGCGAGCTGGACGGGTTGTCGGCGGACCCGGAGGCGACCAGGGCCGCCGCGGAGTCGCGGATCCCGTTGCGGCGGTACGGGACGCCGCAGGAGTTCGGGCGGGTGGCCGCGTTCTTGTTGTCGCCGGCTGCTTCGTATCTGACGGGTGTGATGGTCCCTGTGGACGGCGGAGCCCGGCACGGCTTCTGACGGCGGCCCCTCGGCCGGCCGTCAGCTCACCCTCTCCGCACGGTGCTTGACACCCGTCAGCCGTACCTCCGCCGGAAGCGACGCCAGGCCCGCCGATGTCCTGGCATGGGTCAGGGCACCGGTGGTGAAGTCGTCCAACGCGGCCCCCGGGTCCACGTGCGGCTCCAGTGCGAGGCGTACGCGGGCCTCGGGGGCGCTGCGGCGGCCCGTCAGGTGGGCGTGGGACCGGTCGACGCCGTCGATCCGGGCCGCCTCCCCGGTGAGGACGTCCTCCAGGGCCCGGCCGCGCAGCAGCGCGCCCTCGCCGTCCCCGGTGTCGACGAGGATCTCGGCGAGGCGGCGTCGGCGCAGCACCGAGACGAGCCACCACAGGGCGAGCAGCAGCAGGACGGCGAGTGCGGCGATGACGACCGGCCACCACCAGCCGGCGTCGCGCCAGCGGGTGCGTTCGGCGTCGCTCAGCAGCACGTCGTGCCGGTCCTGGTGGATCCACCAGGAGGGCGCGGGAGCGCCGAGGCCGACGGCCAGGACGGAGCCGCCCAGCACCAGCAGGACGAGGCCCACCAGCCCGAGGAACACGCGGTTGACGATCCTGAGCACCGGCCCTCACCCCTTCCGGCCGGGCCGCCGGACGCGCACCGACAGCGAGGGCGGCCGGGACAGCCCCAGTCCGCGGACCGCGTCGGCGAGCACGGCGTCCAGATCGGTTCGTACCTCGTCCAGTTCACGGAAGTGGGCCAGGGCGCGGACGTCCGCGCGGCGCCGGCGCACCTTCACCCGTGCCGACTGCACGCCGGCCACCTCCACCGCCCGGTCGCGCAGCGCGGTCGCGGCGGCGTCCCGGTCCAGTCCCGCGCGGACGTCGGCGTGCGTGCGGCGCATCGGGAGCACGTGCCGCAGGCCGGGGGTGGCGGCCAGGAGCAGCAGCCAGAGCCCGAGGGCGGCGGCGATCCCGGCTCCGACGAGCACCCAGGTGTCGTCGAGAGGCCGTTCGGCGAGCTGCCGGGCCAGCTCCCGGCGCCAGCTCATGCCGGGCCGGTCGGCGCGTACCGAGACGATGTCGTAGAGGAACAGCCCGGCGAGGGCCAGGAGCAGCAGGGCGACGACGGCCGCGGAGATGCGGCGCGCCGACCAGAAGCGGCCCGCGCGGCCGCCTTCGCCGTCGGGCGCGGCCGGCGGTCCGTGGGTGGCCGACGCCTCGGACCGGCCGGGGCCGGCCTGCGTCTTCTCCAGGACCGGCAGGCGCTGGGTGGTGCCTTCGGGCTCGGGGGCTTCCCTGCCCTGGGGTTCGCTCATCGGGTCCTCCCCTGTGCCGCGCCGTGCGCGGCGGTCAGGTGCAGCCGCTCCACGTGGACGACGACCTCCGGCACCTGCATTCCCGCCAGAGCGCCCACCCGTTCGACGACTTGGCGGCGCACCCGGCGGCAGCGGTCGCCGATGTCGCAGGGGTAGTCGAGTTCGACGTGGACGCGGACGTGGACCACGTGATGGTGGACGACGACCGAGGCGGACGGCCGGCCGGCGTCGGGGGGCAGCGTCCCGACCGCCTCACGGGCCGCCTGTGAGGCGATCTTCGCGACGACCCGGTCGGCGATCCGGGTCGCGCCGCGCTCCCCGGCCGGGACGACGGTCAGAGGTCTGTCGAGCTCACCGGCCCCCGCACTCACGGATGTCACCGCCGCCGTTCGCCACGGGTGCGGAAGAAGTCGCCCAACTCCATGTCCCCCTCCAGGAACCGGCCGACGACGAAGCCGACGGCGCCCAGCGCCGCCACCAGCAGGAAGGCACCGAATCCGCCGAAATACCCGGCGAAGGCCAGCGCCATGCCGGCGATCATGCCGACCACGGCCATGCTCATGCGCTCCTCAGCTCCTCAGCTCCGCAGCCGCTGTGTTGTCCGGTGTCCCTGGGCCTCACTGGATCCGGCGCTCCGGTTCCTCTTCCTCTTCGTCCGGCAGCTTCACGTCGCTCACCGCGATGTTGACCTCGACGACCTCCAGGCCCGTCATCCGCTCGACGGCGGTGATGACGTTCTCCCGTACGTCCCTGGCCACGTCGGCGATCGACACGCCGTAGTCGACGACGATCTCCAGGTCGAGGGCGGCCTGCACCTCGCCGACCTCGGCCTTCACCCCGCGCGTCACGCCCGACTTCTGGCCGCCGGGCACGCGGTCGCGCACTGCTCCGAACGTGCGGGACAGTCCGCTGCCCATGGCGTGCACGCCGTCCACGTCGCGTGCGGCGAGCCCGGCGATCTTCTCCACGACACCGTCGGCGATGGTCGTCCGTCCCCGGGAGCCCGGGTCCGCCCCACCGCGCTTGGCCAGCGGACTCCTGCGTGCCGCCGCCGTCTCGGTCTCCCCGCCCCGGTTCTCGGTCATGTCAGTCATCGCCGTACGTCCTTTTCGGTCGTCGTCCTTCGACCACCGTAAGCATGGTTACGGGATAGCGCGCCTCTGATGCGGCAGGCTGGAGGAATGACGGCCGACCGGTGGACACGGGCAGTGAGACATCAGCTGGGTTTCGGCAGGCTCTTGCCGTTGGGTGACGCGCGTGACGGCGCGTGGATCGCCGAGCAGGCGGCCGAGGCGGTGCTGCGGCGCGCGGCCGAGGACGCGCCGGGCGTGCGCGTCGACGCGCTCCATATCGTGCTCGCCGACGCGGCGGACACGCAGGCGCCGGCGGTGCCCGCTCCGCCGAGCGGCCTGCCGCCCGGCCCGCTGCGGGTGACGGCCGAGTTCGCGGCCACGGCCTCGGAGCCGCTGCCGACGACGGCGTCCCTGCTGCGGGCGACGCTGGCGACCGCCGCGACGCAGCGGATCGGCCTGGCGGTGCGAGAGGTGGATCTGCGGGTGACGGGGCTGCTGGACGGGGAACCGGAACCCGGGCCCGCCGCCGGTTCTCCTGAACCGCCGGGCGCCGCGCACCCGGAGACGGGCGACGAGGCCCGTGTGGCGGCGACGGCCCTCGCGGTCCCGGGCGTGCTCCGGCTGACCGGCGCGCTGGGTCATCCCGTGCACATCGAGGAACTGCCGGGCGAAACTGCGCTGTCCCACCGCCATGTCCGGGTGGAGCTGGCCGTGGGCGCGGACCACCGGGCCCGGGACGTGGCCCGCGCGGTCCGCACGGCGGTCAGGACGTCACTGCCGGACCACCCCACGGTGGCGGTACTGGTGAGCGCGATCGGCTGACCGCGCGGACCGGCTCGACGACTCGGCTGACGGCCCTGTCCGCCCGGCGACCGACTGACCGGCCGAGTCGGGCCGACGACCGACTGACCGGCTGACCGGCCGAGTCGGGCCGGCGACCGGCTGACCGCCCGAGAGGGCTCGAGATCGGCTGACCGCCCGGGGCGGGTCGGCGATCGGGGCACCGTCCAGGCGGGCCCGGCGACCGGCTGACCGCCCGGGGCGGGTCGGCGATTGACTGACCGCGCAGGTGGGCCAGGACGACCCGCTGACCGCCCGGCGCGGCCGGTGGGCGTCAGTCGCCGACGCCCGCGAGGTCACGCAGCCTGCGCGCCTGGGACTGGCGTTCGGCGCGGCGCTGCTCCTCGTAGGTGCGGTCCTGGGCGCCGCGCAGCAGGGCCTTGGTCTCGATGACGGCGTCACGGGGCGCGGCGAGGACAGCCGCGGTGAGGTCGCGGACCGTGGCGTCGAGCTGGTCGGCGGGCACGGCCACATTGGCCAGCCCGGTGCTGACGGCCTCCTCGGCCGTGACGAAGCGCCCGGTCACGCAGATCTCCAGCGCGCGGGCGTATCCGACGAGTCCCACCAGCGGGTGCGTGCCCGTCAGGTCGGGCACGAGTCCGAGGCTGGTCTCGCGCATGGCGAACTGCACGTCGTCGGCGACGACGCGCAGATCGCAGGCGAGGGCGAGCTGGAAGCCCGCCCCGATGGCGTGCCCCTGGACGGCGGCGACGGAGACGATGTCGCTGCGCCGCCACCAGGTGAACGCCTCCTGGTATTCGGCGATGGTCGCGTCCAACTCGGCGTCGCCGCCCCGCGCGAGGTCGACGAACGACGGTTCGCCGTCGAAGCCCTCGGGCGTGAACGCCTGCCGGTCGAGACCGGCTGAGAAGGACTTGCCCTCGGCCCGCAGCACCACGACGCGGACGGAGCCCGGCAGCAGCCGCCCGGCCTCGGTCAGCGCCCGCCACAGAGCGGGGCTCTGCGCGTTGCGCTTGGCCGGGTTGGTCAGCGTCACCGTGGCGATCGCGTCGTCGACGGTGAGCCGTACGCCGTCCTTGTCGAGTACGGGAACGAGGTCCTGGTCGGACGAAGCCATGGGACGCCTCCGATGTGTGCGGTCGTCTTCCATGCCGTGCGACGGCGGATGTCCCGCCGTACCACGGCACAGCTAAGTGACTGCACAGTAACCACCCGGTCGCTCAGCCTGCCGACCGGGTGGCCACCATCGAAGCCGTGGGGCCACTCGGGGTCAGGCCGTGGCCTTCTTGCCCCGCGTCGCCCCGCCACGCCCTCGCAGCGTGACGCCCGACTCACTGAGCATGCGGTGCACGAAGCCATACGAGCGGCCGGTCTCCTCGGCCAACGCCCGGATGCTCGCACCGGCGTCGTACTTCTTCTTCAGGTCTGCCGCGAGCTTGTCGCGCGCGGCGCCGGTCACCCGGCTGCCCTTCTTCAGAGTCTCGGCCACCCGTGCCTCCTCATGGGAAGTGCGCTCTGGTCTCCTCATGATCACCCCTCCGGGCCCTGATGGCCACCCATTCGGCAAGGTCCGTGAGACAAGGTTGTGACGACGGGAGCGCATCCCCACATACGGAATGCGGAATTCCGGAGCGGAGTGTCCGTACGGCCGAACGGATTGCCCCGGGAAATACCAGGTCAGAAAGGCGGCGCGGCCGAGCCCGGAAGAATCGGGGGCTCGGCCGCGAAATCGTTGTAGGACACACCTCGGTACGAGGAGATCTCACACAGATGATGGATCACCGCTGGGCCGAATGATCCAACGCCGTTGATCACGCATTCGATCAAGCGGTACTGACACTCAGGCCAGGGCGACGAGATCCGCGTAGTCGGCGCCCCACAGGTCCTCGACGCCGTCCGGCAGCAGGATGATCCGCTCCGGCTGCAGCGCCTCGACCGCGCCCTCGTCGTGCGTGACGAGGACGACCGCGCCCTTGTAGGTGCGCAGCGCGCCGAGGATCTCCTCGCGGCTGGCCGGGTCGAGGTTGTTGGTGGGCTCGTCGAGGAGCAGCACGTTCGCCGAGGACACCACCAGCGTGGCGAGCGCCAGACGGGTCTTCTCACCGCCGGAGAGGACGCCGGCGGGCTTGTCGACGTCGTCGCCGGAGAACAGGAACGAGCCGAGCACCTTGCGGACCTCGACGAGGTCCATGTCGGGCGCGGCCGAGCGCATGTTCTCCAGGACCGTGCGGTCGGGGTCGAGGGTCTCGTGCTCCTGAGCGTAGTAGCCGAGCTTCAGGCCGTGGCCGGGGACGACCGCGCCGGTGTCGGGCTGCTCGACGCCGCCCAGCAGCCGCAGCAGGGTGGTCTTGCCGGCGCCGTTGAGGCCCAGGATGACGACGCGGGAACCCTTGTCGATGGCCAGGTCGACGTCGGTGAAGATCTCCAGCGAGCCGTAGGACTTCGACAGGCCCTCGGCCATCAGCGGGGTCTTGCCGCAGGGCGCCGGCTCGGGGAAGCGGAGCTTGGCGACCTTGTCGGACTGGCGGACCGCCTCCAGGCCCGAGAGCAGCTTGTCGGCGCGGCGGGCCATGTTCTGCGCGGCGACGGTCTTGGTGGCCTTGGCGCGCATCTTGTCGGCCTGCGAGTGCAGGGCGGCGGCCTTCTTCTCGGCGTTGGCGCGCTCGCGCTTGCGGCGCTTCTCGTCGGCCTCGCGCTGCTGCTGGTACAGCTTCCAGCCCATGTTGTAGACGTCGATCTGGGCGCGGTTGGCGTCCAGGTAGAACACCTTGTTCACGACCGTCTCGACCAGGTCGACGTCGTGGGAGATCACGATGAAGCCGCCGCGGTAGGTCTTGAGGTAGTCGCGCAGCCAGATGATCGAGTCGGCGTCGAGGTGGTTGGTCGGCTCGTCGAGCAGCAGCGTGTCCGCGTCGGAGAACAGGATCCGGGCCAGCTCGATACGGCGGCGCTGACCGCCGGAGAGGGTGTGCAGGGGCTGGCCGAGCACGCGGTCGGGCAGGTTGAGCGCGGCGGCGATGGTGGCGGCCTCGGCCTCGGCGGCGTACCCGCCCTTGGTGAGGAACTCCGTCTCCTGGCGCTCGTACTGCTTGAGGGCCTTCTCGCGGGTGGCGCCCTTGCCGTTGGCGATGCGCTGTTCGTTGTCGCGCATCTTGCGGATCAGGACGTCCAGGCCGCGGGCGGAGAGGATGCGGTCGCGGGCCAGGACGTCGAGGTCGCCGGTGCGGGGGTCCTGCGGGAGGTAGCCGACCTCGCCGGAGCGGGTGATGGTGCCGCCCGCGGGCATGGCCTCGCCCGCGAGGCACTTGGTGAGGGTGGTCTTCCCCGCGCCGTTGCGGCCGACCAGGCCGATGCGGTCGCCCTTGGCGACGCGGAAGGTGGCGTTTTCGATGAGGACGCGGGCACCGGCGCGCAGCTCGATACCGGAGGCGGAGATCACGGACAGACTCCAGGGCGGATACGGGGGCGGGATGGGCGAATCAGGGGGTGCCGCGCGTAGCGCGCCATTGCAAGGGTGGTGGCGGGCGACGGGCGGGCGTTCCCGCCGTCTAATGCGCGAGGAGAAAGGCCATGGGGGACAGTCTAACGGGGCCGTGCAACCACTTTTTCTGCGTGCGGGTGTTCGGTTCGTCTCGCCGGGTCGTTGTCAGTGGTGGGTGCGAGACTGAGCAGCAGAACGGGATGATCGGATTTCCGGCGACCGGGCACAAGGGAGTGATCGGCATGGCAGGCACGTCCGGCGGGCGTCCCAGCATCTGCCCGACGCTGCTCTACGCGGACGCGAAGGCGGCGATCCGGCAGCTCACGGAGGCCTTCGGCTTCACGGAGCTGTCGGTGTACGAGGGCGAGGACGGCTCGGTGCTGCACGCGGAGCTGGCACAGGGCAACGGCGCGGTGATGGTCGGCAGCAAGGGCCGCGGCGGCGTGTTCGACGCGGCCATGAAGGACGCGGGCACCACGGGGGTGTACGTGGTGGTGGACGACGTGGACGCGCACCACCGCCGCGCCGTCGACCACGGCGCGGAGATCCTCATGCCCCCGACGGACCAGGACTACGGCTCGCGGGACTACATGGCCCGGGACCTCGAGGGCAATGTGTGGAGTTTCGGCACGTACGCGCCCGAGATACCGGGCTGACACCCCGGGCGCCGGCCCCGGCGGGCCGCCGGTGCTAGCTGCCGCCGGTGTGCACCTGGAAGGCCGCCCGGCGCACGGCCTTGGCCAGGGCCGGGTCGGGGTGTGCCGCGGCGAGGGCGACCAGGACCTGCACGGTGCGCGGATGACCCACGGCCCGCACCTCGTCGAGGAGCATCGGGACGGTCGGCTGCACGGCGGACTCCAGGTGGCGGACGAGCAGCGGGGCCTCTCCGTGGTCGGCGACGGCGGCGGCGGTGTCCACCCACAGCCAGGTCGCCTCCTCCCGGGTGAGGACCTCGTGGGCGTCCTCCGGGTCGGCCCCGTCGTGCTCGGCCAGCCACAGCAGCGCGTACGGCCTCAGCGTCGGCTCCTCCAGCACGGCGCGGACGTCCGGCTCGGCGGGGGCGCCGACCACGCGCAGCGCCTCGAAGGCGAGGCCGCGCAGCAGGGCGTCCTCGCCGCGGGCGGCGTCGAGCAGCTCGGTGACGGCGCTGCCGACGGTGCGGGCGGCGAGCCAGGCGCGGTACTCGGCGCGGGCCGCGTTCGGGCGCAGCTGGGCGCAGCCGCGGAGCATGTCCTCGGCGCCCTGCTCGATGTTCCCGGCGGGGCTCTGCGCGGCGACGCAGATCTGCTCCAGCTTGACCCAGACGGCCCAGCTGCCGAGCGGGGTGAGCGTGGCCTGGCCGTCGCCGTAGGTGAGGGCGCCGACGGAGGCGAGGGCGCGCAGGGCCCAGTCGAGGAGGGGCGCGAGCGGGGCGTCGGTGGGCTCCGGTTCGGCCGTCGGCTCGGGCTGGGGGCCGTAGGGGATCTCGCAGCGGGCGGTGCGCAGTTCGGTGACGCGCTGCTCCAGGAGGTCCAGGAGCTGCTCGACGGGGACGGGGCCGGCGGACAGCTGGAGGAAGGAGAGCACCTGCGGCATGGCCGAGACGACCTCGGCGACGGCGGCGGGCTCGTGGTCCTCGGGTTCCGGACAGGCGAGCGACCAGGCGTCGAAGAGGGCGACCCAGCCGCGCAGTACGGCGCTGTCGTCGCGGTTCCAGGCGCGCAGCCGCCAGCCGGGGCGGGCACTGTCGCCGTGCACCTCGACCAGGCCGGCGAGGCGGGCGGTGTCCCAGTCGGCCCTGACCTGAGCGGGGGTCAGGCCGAGGTCCGAGGCGGCGCGTTCGGCGGTCGCGTCGGAGAGGGTGGCCTTGCCGTCGGCGGTGGCGCTGTCCCCGCCGGGGCCGAGGGCGGCGTCGGCCCAGCGGGCGACGCGGGCGGCGCCGGCCAGGCCGGAGCGTGCCATTCTGGCCAGCTCCGCCGGTGCCGGGGTGCCCTCCGGGGGGCGCGGCGCGGGGCGGCGCGAGCGCTGCTGGTTCATCGCTCTGGGGGCGGCGGCCAGGGGTCGCGGGCGGACGAGTCGAAGCCTGGAGTCGCGCGGGATACGGGACGTCACGGGGGCAGTCTTCCGGTTGACGGTCCGAAAACCCAAACGGAATGTCACGGCGGGCGACGGGGAAGGCCAACGCACCGGCCCCCGGGAGTGGTCGAGGGCCGGGAACAGGCCAGTGGTACGACGCTAAACGGAATCATCACGACCGGTCGGTAGGGAGCGGGACGGGACGTGGTTGCGACGGGGCGAAGGGGGCGTGAACGGGGGGTGCGTGACGTGCCGGCACCGCCGGGGAGGTCACATGAGGGGGGTCAGGAAGCGCCGCAGGGCCTCCTCGTAGGCCTCGGGGTCGGCGTTCCACATCGCTCCGTGGGGGGCGTCGCGGACGGTGTGCAGGGCGACCATGTCGGGGCGGGCGCCGGCGAGGCGGCGGGAGAGCTGCCAGGGGGCGACCGTGTCGTCCGGGCCGTGGAAGACGAGGGTGGGGACGCGGACGCCGTCGTACGGGTCGGTTCCCGCGGCGCGGTCGCCGTACAGGCCGGTGCGGCCCTGGGCGGCGCGGACCGCGAGGGGCAGCAGCGGGCCCGGGGTGCGGCGGGCGCCGGCCAGGGCGCGCAGGGTGGTCTCCCAGTGGAGGACCGGGGAGTCCAGGACGAGCCCGGAGACGCGCTCGCGGAGTCCCGAGTGCTCGGCGGCGCGCAGGGCCATGGTGGCGCCGGTGGACCAGCCGTGCAGGACGACCTGGCGGGCTCCGTGGCGCTCGGCGTAGCGGAGGGCCGCGTCGAGGTCGCGCCACTCGGTCTCGCCGAGGTGGTTCAGGCCGTCGGGCGGGCGGGGTGCGCCGAGGTCGCCGCGGTAGGCGAGGGCGAGGACCGGGAAACGGTTGCGGTGCAGGAACTCCATGATGTTCAGGGCGATTTCCCGGGTGGTGCCCAGGCCGTGCACGGCGATCACCCAGGTGTCCCGGGCGCCGGGCACGAACCACGCGGGCAGCGTGCCGAGTTCGCCGGGGATGTCGACGTCGGCGTGTTCGAGGCCGAGGGCGGCGCTCGGGTTGCCGACGTACACGTTGGGGGTGAGCCAGGCCTTGTCGCCGGGGCGCAGGGTGCCGTGGGTGACGCTCTCCAGGCGGCGTACGACGGTGTCGGCGGGGTGCGGGGCCTCGGCCAGGACGGGGCCGACGACCGCGTGGGAGCCGTCGCCGGCCAGGCCGTAGCGGCCGGGCCGCAGGGCGGCCAGGTCCCGGGTGAGGCTGATCTGTCCGGCGGCGGTGCCGTGCACGGTGAGCCGGGGTTCGGTGGGCAGGGGCCTGCCCGGAGGCGCCTTGAGCGCGGCGTCGCTGGCGAACCGGCCGGCGGCCACCGCGGCGGCCCCGGCCCCGATCACGGCGGTGACGGCAGCGGCCGTCGCTTTGACAGTGCGCACCCGACCAGTGTCCTGGCGGACGCGGCCGGGGACCAGTGGGGGGTAGCGGTGGGGTGAGGGGTGGGGAGCGGCGCGCGGGGGCAGCGTGCAGGCGGGGCGCAGGGTCGGCGGCCGGCTCCGGGCTGGGCCGGGACGCCGACGTCCGGCGGCGCACTAGCCGGGCGCGTCCCGGCGGCCAGCGACCTGCGGCTTGGCCAGTCCCTGCGGCCGGTGGCCTCTGGGCTGGGACCGGAAGGGACGTTGGCCTGCCGGCCGGGAGCGGAAGCGATGTCGGCCTGCGGGGCTGGAGCCGGAAAGGCTGTGGCAGAGCGGGGGCGTGTGGGCGGTGGTGGCAGCCGGTGCCGTGTGATCCCCGCCCGGGCGGCGCGGTTACCGGCGCTGGCCGTAGTCGCGCAGGCGCTGTTCCACCTCCGTCAGTTGTTCGCGGGAGAGCAGGGTCGGGGACATGCCCGGCACCGACGTGGCGGTCAGCCACAGGTGGCACATCCATTCCAGTTGGGCGGTGCGGTCGTAGGCCTGGTCGAGGGTGGCGCCGTAGGTGACGGTGCCGTGGTTCTGGAGGAGACAGCCGGAGCGGCCGGCGAGGGCGCGGAGCATGTTCTCGGCCAACTCGTCGGTGCCGTACGTGGCATACGGGGCAACCCGGACGGGCCCGCCGAGGGCGGCGGCCATGTAGTGGATCAGTGGGAGCTCGCTCACGAGCGTCGAGACGGCCGTCGCGTGCACGGCGTGGGTGTGGACGACGGCGCGGGCGTCGGCCGTGCGGTAGACGGCGAGGTGCATGGGCAGTTCGCTGGTCGGGACTAGCGTGCCGAGGACCTGTCGGCCGTCGAGGTCGACGCCGGTCACGTCGCCGGGGGTCAGCCGGTCGTAGGGGACGCCCGACGGTGTGACCAGGACGGTGTCCCCGACGCGCACCGAGACGTTGCCCGACGTGCCGACGACGAGCCCCTCGGCGACCGTCCTGCGGGCCGTGGCGACGAGGTCCTCCCAGGCGCTCGCCTCCTCGGGCCGGACTCCTCTGCGCCGTGGCTCCCCCGCGCCCGGTCCGCCGTCCCGGACGTCCCGTCCGCCCCGTTCGTCACCTCGCTGCTCAGCCATGCGGCGATCCTGCCAGCCGTCCCCTCGACCCGCCGTCGGGCGGGGGCACTTTAGGCCGGAAGCCGACCATCCGTAAGGGCGCAGACCGGCACAAAGCCCTCGCGATCTTTCTTGGCCGGAGATATTCGGGCATTCAACGATCTTCCAGTACGCTCTGGGGGATTTGCCTACACGTCGCCATTCCGGGGGGAAACATGGCCCGTGACCGCACACCGACCCGACGTCGCGGCCGATGGCTCGCGCTGTACGCGGCGGCGCTCGCCCTGGGAGGGACGGCGCTGGCCGAGGCGCCGGCCTCGGCGGCGAGCCGCCCGAAGGGACACGACGTCTCGTCCCACCAGAAGAACGTCGACTGGCAGAGCGCGAAGAAGAAGGGCGCGCGGTTCGTCTACGTCAAGGCGACCGAGTCCACCACCTACCGCAACCCGTACTTCGGTCAGCAGTACAACGGCTCGCGCACCGCGGGCCTCGTCCGCGGCGCGTACCACTTCGCGCTGCCGAACCGGTCGTCGGGCGCGGCGCAGGCGGCGCACTTCGTGGGCAACGGCGGCAGCTGGAGCGCGGACGGCTGGACGCTGCCTCCCGCGCTCGACATCGAATACAACCCGTACGACAAGAAGCGAAGGTGCTACGGCCTGAGCAAGGCGCAGATGGTCGGCTGGATCAGGTCGTTCAGCGACGAGGTCAAGCGGCTCACCGGCCGCCGCCCGGTGATCTACACGACCACCCACTGGTGGAAGACGTGCACGGGCGACAGCTCCGCCTTCGCCGCCGACCACCCGCTGTGGATCGCCCGCTACGACGCGGCGAGTGCGGGGACGCTGCCGGCGGGGTGGTCGTCGTGGACCTTCTGGCAGTACGACAACGGCAGCGGCGCCCTGCCGGGTGACCAGAATCTCTTCAACGGGTCACTCGATCGACTGAAGCGGTTCGCAAGGGGCGCCTGACGGTTGGGGCGCAAGGCCTGCTCAGCGGGGTGGAACGCCCACCTTCCGTTGCGGACACCCCTGCGCCCCTCCCAGTTCATCTTCCGTTCACTCAGGTTACCTACGTTCATCTGGCCAACGACCTCGAACGATTGCCTGGGTAAATGGAAAGCTTCTCGCTGATCCTCGCGATTGTGGTGGTAACCGCACTCGCGTTCGATTTCACGAACGGTTTCCACGACACCGCGAACGCGATGGCCACGACCATTTCCACGGGCGCCATGAAGCCCAAGGTCGCCGTGGCCATGTCCGCTGTCCTCAACCTGGTCGGCGCCTTCCTGTCCGTCGAAGTCGCCAACACGATCTCCAAAGGCCTCGTCGACGAGGCCGGTATCCGTCCCGAGGTCATCTTCGCCGCCCTGGTCGGCGCGATCCTCTGGAACCTGCTGACCTGGCTGGTCGGTCTGCCGTCCAGTTCCTCGCACGCCCTGATGGGCGGCCTGATCGGCGCCACGATCGCCTCGGCGGGCGTCGGCGCGGTGCACGGCGACGTGCTGGTGACGAAGGTGCTGATCCCGGCGATCGCCGCCCCGCTGGTCGCGGGCATCGCGGCGATGCTCGCCACGCGGCTGACGTACTCCCTGGGCAGGAAGGCCGACGGCAAGGCCTCCGAGAAGGGCTACCGGGCCGGCCAGATCGCCTCCGCGGGCCTGGTCTCCCTGGCGCACGGCACCAACGACGCGCAGAAGACGATGGGTGTCATCACCCTGGCCCTGGTCGCCGGCGGCGCCGTCGCGCCCGACTCCGACCCGCCGATGTGGGTCATCCTCTCCGCGGGCATCGCGATCGCGCTCGGCACCTACCTGGGCGGCTGGCGCATCATCCGCACCATGGGCAAGGGCCTGACCGACCTCCAGCCGCAGCAGGGCTTCGCCGCCCAGACCAGCGCGGCGACGGTCATCCTGGCCTCGTCCCACCTCGGCTTCTCCCTGTCCACCACGCACTCGGTGTCCGGCTCCGTGATGGGCGCCGGTCTCGGCCGCAAGGGCGGCGTGGTCCGCTGGTCGACGGCGACGCGCATGTTCGTCGCCTGGGGTCTGACCCTGCCGGCAGCGGCCCTGGTGGGCGCGCTCGCCGAGTACGTGACCGGCTTCGGCGACTGGGGCACCGCCGTGGTGGCCGTCTTCCTCGTCGCCTCGTCGGCGGCCATCTGGAAGGTCTCCCGGCGTGAGGTCGTCGACCACACCAACGTCAACGACACCGACGACACCGAGCCGGCCGGTGTGGTGACCACGGCGATGGCCGCGGTGACGCCGCCCCCCGCGGGCGGTACCGCCGCCGACGTGCCGCCGATACCGGCCCAGGCCACCAGTGAGCGCACCCCCTCCACGACCACGACGGTCTGACCCGCCCACCGGCAGCGAGAAGGAAGCAGAGATGAAGATCGACTGGGCGGCCCTCGGTTCCGTCTTCGGCGTGAGCCTCGTCGTCACCGTGGCCCTCGTGGGCCTGTTCACCCTCGGCATCACCGGCCTGTCGCGCCGCGAGCGCGCGGTCGCCCAGGGCGGGTCCGCGGGCCTCGCCGTCACGGGCGCGTACGCGTGCTTCGCGGCGTGCGCGGCGGCCGTCGGGTACGGCATCTATCTGATCGTGGCCTGACGGCCCGACCGCACATCGTGTCCGCCGGGCGGCACGGGACACCGGTCCCGTGCCGCCCGGTCGTCGTGTGCCGACAGAGGCCGGTGTGGGGTTCTCCACACTCTCCCCGCGCAGGTCAAGGGCAAGTTGACGGCGGTTCGCGGCCGTGGTGGACTTCCGGGGCCAGTACGGCGGCAGGAGAGGAAGCCGGTGCGAGTCCGGCGCGGTCCCGCCACTGTCACCGGGGTAGCCATCCCCCGGGAGCCAGGAACTCTCACCGCCGGTCACGTCGAACCAGGGCGCGGACACCCTGAGTGAGGACACATATCGCCATGCGCGGCTGCCGATCGAGGTTCAGCACACCACCCCTGCCTGCCCTGTTGGCCGGCTGAGCCCATGGGTGCCGGTCGCGTCTTCGCGTACGGTGCCGCCGCCGGCCTGATCGGTGACCTGCTGCTCGGCGATCCCCGCCGGGGGCATCCGGTCGCCGCGTTCGGGCGGGCCGCGGCTGCCGTGGAACGGGTGTTGTGGCGGGACCACCGCGGGTGGGGCGCGTTGCACACCTTCGTGTGCGCGGGAGGCGCTGTCGCGCTGGGGACCGTCGCCCAGCGTGCGGTGCGCTCCTGCGCCGTCGCCTCCGTCGCGCTCACCGGTGCCGCCACCTGGGCCGTCGTCGGGGGGACTTCGCTCGCGCGCGAGGCTCGGATCATCGGACGGGCCCTGGAGGCGGGGGATGTCGAGGCGGCCCGGGCTCGGCTGCCGCATCTGTGCGGGCGGGACCCTCAGTCCCTCGACGCCGACGGCATCGCCCGGGCCGTGGTCGAGTCCGTAGCCGAGAACACCTCCGACGCGGTCGTGGGGGCGCTGGTGTGGGGAGCCGTCGGCGGAGTGCCGGGGCTGCTCGGGTTCCGGGCCGTCAACACCCTCGACGCCATGGTCGGGCACAAGTCGGCCCGTTACCGGCGCTTCGGGTGGGCCTCCGCGCGGCTGGACGACCTCGCGGGGTGGCCGGGGGCGCGGCTGACCGCCGTGCTCGCGGCGCTGGCCGGGCCGGATCCGCGCGGGGCCGTGCGCGCCTGGCGGGCGGACGCGGCGCAGCATCCGAGCCCCAACGCCGGGCCCGTGGAGGCCTCGTTCGCGGGGGCGCTGGGGGTGCGGCTGGGCGGGACCTTGTCGTACGGCGGGCGGGTCGAGCATCGGCCCGTGCTCAACGGGGCGGGGCGCCGCGTCGGCACCCGGGACATCGAACGGGCTGTGCGGCTGTCCCAACGCGTGGGTTGGCTCGCGCTCGGCGTCTGTGTCGCCGCGCGCCGCATCACGAAGGGGCGTACGTCATGAGTGGTGGTCTTCTCGTCGCCGGTACCACCTCCGACGCGGGCAAGAGCGTCGTGACCGCCGGGATCTGCCGGTGGCTGGTGCGGCAGGGCGTCAAGGTCGCGCCCTTCAAGGCGCAGAACATGTCCCTGAACTCGTTCGTGACACGCGAGGGCGCCGAGATCGGGCGGGCGCAGGCCATGCAGGCGCAGGCCTGCCGGATCGAGCCGACCGCGCTGATGAATCCCGTGCTGCTCAAGCCCGGGGGCGAGCAGAGCAGTCAGGTCGTGCTGCTCGGCAAGCCGGTCGGGGAGATGAGCGCGCGCGGCTACCACGGCGGGCGGCAGCAGAAGCTGCTCGGGACGGTGCTGGACTGTCTGGAGCAGTTGCGGGGCACGTATGACGCGGTGATCTGTGAGGGGGCCGGTTCGCCCGCCGAGATCAACCTGCGGCGGACCGACATCGTCAACATGGGCATCGCCCGCAACGCCGGGCTCCCGGTGCTCGTCGTGGGCGACATCGACCGGGGCGGTGTCTTCGCCTCGTTCTTCGGGACGGTGGCGCTGCTGTCCCGCGAGGACCAGGAGTGCGTCGCCGGGTTCCTCGTCAACAAGTTCCGCGGGGACGTCTCCCTGCTGGAGCCGGGCCTGGACATGCTCCACGACCTCACCGGGCGCAGGACCTACGGCGTGCTGCCCTTCCGGCACGGGCTCGGCATCGACGAGGAGGACGGGCTGCGCGTGTCCCTGCGGGGAGCCGTGCGGGAGTCCGTGGTCGCGCCGCCGCTCGGCGAGGACGTGCTGCGCGTCGCCGTGTGCGCCGTGCCGCTGATGTCCAACTTCACCGACGTGGACGCCCTGGCCGCCGAACCGGGCGTCGTGGTGCGGTTCGTGGACCGGCCGGAGGAGCTGGCCGACGCCGACCTCGTCGTCGTGCCCGGCACCCGCGGCACGGTCCGCGCGCTGGACTGGCTGCGCGAGCGGGGACTCGCCGACGCCCTGGTGCGCAGGGCCGCCGAGCAGCGGCCCGTGCTCGGTGTCTGCGGCGGCTTCCAGCTCCTCGGCGAGCACATCGAGGACGACGTCGAGAGCCGCCGGGGCCACGTCGACGGGCTGGGGGTCCTGCCCGTGCGGGTGCGGTTCGCCCGCGAGAAGACCCTCACCCGGCCGGAGGGCGAGGCCCTCGGGGAGCGCGTCGAGGGCTACGAGATCCACCACGGGGTCGCCGACGTCACCGGCGGCGAACCCTTCCTGGACGGCTGCCGGGTCGGCCAGACCTGGGGCACCCACTGGCACGGCTCACTGGAGTCGGACGGCTTCCGGCGGGCGTTCCTGCGCGAGGTGGCGGCCGCCGCGGGCCGCCGTTTCGTGCCGGCTCCGGACACCTCGTTCGCCGCGCTGCGCGAGGAGCAGCTCGACCGGCTCGGCGACCTCATCGAACAGCACGCGGACACCGGCGCGCTGTGGCGGCTCATCGAGTCCGGCGCGCCGCGAGAACTGCCCTTCATCCCACCGGGAGCACCCGCATGAGCACTGTCTTGTTGTTGTCGACCGCCGACACGGACCTGCTGGCGGCCCGGGCCGCCACCGGTGCCTCGTACCGGATCGGCAATCCGACCCGCGTGGACGTGCGCGAGGAGCTGCCGGCTCTGCTGGACGGCGCCGACCTCGCCGTCGTGCGGCTGCTCGGCGGCAAGCGGGCCTGGGAGGACGGACTGGCCGCGCTGAAGGCCTCCGGGATCCCCACCGTGCTGCTGGGCGGTGAGGCCGTGCCGGACGCGGAGCTGATGGCCGAGTCGTCCGTGCCGGCCGGTGTCGTCGCGGAGGCGCTGAAGTACCTCGTGGAGGGCGGGCCGGAGAACCTCACCGAACTGGCCCGGTTCCTGTCCGACACGGTGCTGCTCACCGGTGAGGGCTTCGCCGCGCCGCGCAAGATGCCCGAGTACGGCGTCCACGGCGAGCGGACGTACCTCGAGGGCCGTCCGACCGTCGGCGTGCTCTTCTACCGGGCCCACGAGCTGAGCGGCAACACCGCCTTCGTGGACACCCTGTGCGACGCGATCGAGGCCCACGGCGCCAACGCGCTGCCCGTGTACTGCGGTTCGCTGCGCGGCGCGGACGAGGGGCTGTACGAGATCCTGGGCCGGGCGGACTCCCTGGTCGCCACCGTCCTGGCCGCCGGCGGCACGCACGCCTCGCAGGCCTCGGCGGGCGGCGACGAGGAGGCCTGGGACATCGGTGCCCTGGCCGAGATGAATGTCCCGGTGCTGCAGGGGCTGTGCCTGACGTCCTCGCGGCAGGCCTGGGAGGAGTCGGACGCCGCCCTCTCCCCCATGGACGCCGCGATGCAGGTGGCGATCCCGGAGTTCGACGGGCGGCTGATCACCGTGCCGTTCTCCTTCAAGGAGCAGGGCCCGGACGACGTGCCCGTGTACGTGGCCGACCCGGAGCGTGCCGCCCGGGTCGCCGGGATCGCCGTACGGCACGCCCGGCTCAAGCACAAGGAGAACGCGGAGAAGAGGCTCGCGCTGGTCTTCACCGCGTACCCGACCAAGCACTCGCGGGTCGGCAACGCGGTCGGGCTGGACACGCCGGCCTCGGCGGTGCGGGTGCTGGACGCGCTGCGGGACGCCGGGTACGCCGTCGAGGGGTACCCGGACAACGGCGACGAGCTGATCCACCAGCTGATCGAGGCCGGCGGGCACGACGTGGAGTGGCTGACGGAGGAGCAGCTCGCCTCGGCGCCCGCGCGGGTGCCGCTGGCGGACTACCGGGCCTGGTTCGACAAGCTCGACCCCGAGCTGAGGGACGCCATGACCGAGGCGTGGGGCGAGCCGCCGGGCTCGTTGTACGTCGACGGGGACGACATCGTGCTGGCGTCCCTGCGGTTCGGGAACGTTGTGGTGATGATCCAGCCGCCGCGCGGCTTCGGCGAGAACCCGATCGCGATCTACCACGACCCGGACATGCCGCCCTCGCACCACTACATGGCCGCCTACCGGTGGCTGGAGAACAGCTTCGGCGCCGACGCCATCGTCCACATGGGCAAGCACGGCACCATGGAGTGGCTGCCGGGCAAGGGCCTCGGGCTGAGCGGCGGCTGCGCCCCGGACGCCGTCCTCGGCGACCTGCCACTGATCTACCCGTTCATCGTCAACGACCCGGGCGAGGGCACCCAGGCCAAGCGCCGCGGCCACGCCACCGTCGTCGACCACCTCGTGCCGCCGATGGCCCGCGCCGACACCTACGGCGACCTGGCCAAGCTGGAGCAGCTCCTCGACGAGTACGCGCTCGTCTCCGACCTGGACCCGGGCAAGGCCCCGGCCGTGCGGGCGCAGATCTGGACGCTGGTGAAGGCGGCCGAACTCCACCACGACCTGCACGTCGACGAACAGCCGGACGACGAGGAGTTCGACGAGTTCGTCATGCACATCGACGGCTACCTGTGCGAGATCAAGGACGTGCAGATCCGCGACGGCCTGCACATCCTGGGCGGCGGGCCGGTCGGCGAACCGCGCGTCAACCTGGTGCTGGCCGTGCTGCGCGCCTCGCAGGTGTGGGGCGGGCAGGCCAACGCGCTGCCGGGCCTGCGGGCCGCGCTGGCGGAGCACTTCGGGCTGGTGGAGAAGGAGCTGCTGGCCGAGCCGGGCGCCCCGGTGAAGGTGCCGGCCGAGCTGACGGACCTGGTCGGCGGCCCCGCCCGCAGCGCCGCCGACGCGATCGACCTGCTGGAGCAGCTGTGCCGGCGGATCGCCGAAGGCATGGAGGAGCGCGGCTGGGCGGTCGCCGAGAGCGCGCCGCTGGTGCGGGAGGTCCTCGGCGCCGAACTGCCCGAGGCCGTCGCCGTGCTGGAGTTCGCCTGCAACGAGGTCGTGCCCCGGCTGGCGCGCACCACCGACGAGATCGGGCACATCCTGCGCGCCCTGGACGGCGGTTACGTCCCGGCCGGTCCCTCCGGCTCACCCACCCGCGGTCTGGTCAACGTCCTGCCGACGGGCCGCAACTTCTACTCCGTCGACCCCAAGGCGATCCCGTCCCGGCTCAGCTGGGAGGTCGGGCAGTCGCTCGCGGACTCGCTGGTGCAGCGGTACCTGACGGACACCGGCGAGTACCCCAAGTCGGTCGGCCTGACGGTGTGGGGCACCTCCGCCATGCGCACCCAGGGCGACGACATCGCCGAGATCCTGGCGCTGCTGGGCTGCCGACCGGTGTGGGACGACGCCTCGCGCCGGGTGACCGGGTTCGAGGTGATCCCGCTCGCGGAGCTGGGCCGGCCGCGCATCGACGTCACGGTCCGCATCTCCGGGTTCTTCCGGGACGCGTTCCCGCACGTGGTGGGGCTGATCGACGACGCCGTGCGGGCGGTGGCCGAGCTGGACGAGCCGGCCGAGTCCAACTACGTCCGGGCGCACGCCGACGAGGACACCGCCGAGCACGGCGACCGCCGCCGCGCCACCGCCCGTATCTTCGGCTCCAAGCCGGGGGCGTACGGGGCCGGTCTGCTGCCGCTGATCGACGCCCGCAACTGGCGCTCCGACGCGGACCTCGCCGAGGTGTACGCGGTGTGGGGCGGCTACGCCTACGGGCGGGGGCTCGACGGGCGGGCCGCGCGCGGGGACATGGAGACGGCGTTCAAGCGGATCGCGGTCGCCGCGAAGAACGTCGACACCCGCGAGCACGATCTGGTCGACGCCGACGACTACTTCCAGTACCACGGCGGCATGGTCGCCATGGTCCGTCACCTGACGGGCGCGAGCCCCGAGGCGTACGTCGGCGACTCGGCCACCCCGGACCAGGTGAAGACCCGCACGCTCGGCGAGGAGACCCACCGGGTCTTCCGGGCCCGGGTGGTCAACCCGCGCTGGATGGCGGCCATGCGGCGGCACGGCTACAAGGGCGCCTTCGAGATGGCGGCGACCGTGGACTACCTGTTCGGGTACGACGCCACGGCCGGGGTCGTGGACGACTGGATGTACGAGAAGCTCAGCGCCGAGTACGTCTTCGACCCGGAGAACCGGGACTTCATGAAGAAGTCCAACCCGTGGGCGCTGCGCGGCATCACCGAGCGGCTGCTGGAGGCCGCGGAGCGTGGGCTGTGGGCCGAGCCGGACGCCGAGACGCTGGAACGGCTGCGCGCCACCTACCTGGAACTCGAAGGCGACCTGGAGGGCGACGACCAGTGACCACCCCCTTTCCGTTCACGGCCGTCGTCGGCCAGGACGACCTGCGGCTCGCGCTGCTGCTGAACGCCGTGTCACCGGCGGTCGGCGGTGTGCTGGTGCGCGGCGAGAAGGGCACCGCCAAGTCGACGGCCGTGCGGGCGCTGTCGGCGCTGCTGCCTCAGGTCCCGGTCGTCCCCGGCTGCCGTTTCTCCTGCGACCCCGTCTCCCCCGACCCGGGGTGCCCGGACGGGCCCCACGAGACCGGCGGCGGTGTCGAGCGGCCCGCCCGCATGGTGGAGCTGCCCGTCGGCGCCTCCGAGGACCGGCTGGTGGGCGCGCTGGACATCGAGCGGGCCCTCTCCGAGGGCGTGAAGGCCTTCGAGCCCGGCCTGCTCGCCGACGCGCACCGCGGGATCCTCTACGTCGACGAGGTCAACCTCCTCCACGACCACCTGGTCGACCTGCTGCTGGACGCCGCCGCGATGGGCGCCTCGTACGTCGAGCGCGAGGGCGTCTCCGTACGGCACGCCGCGCGGTTCCTGCTCGTCGGCACGATGAACCCCGAAGAGGGCGAGCTGCGGCCGCAGTTGCTCGACCGGTTCGGGCTGACCGTCGAGGTCGCCGCCTCTCGGGAGCCGGACCAGCGGGTCGAGGTGGTGCGCAGGCGGCTGGCGTACGACGACGATCCGGCCGGGTTCGCGTCCCGGTGGGCCGAGGAGGAGGCGGAAGTACGGGCGCGGATCGTGGCGGCGCGTGAGCTGCTGCCGTCGGTGCGGCTGGGCGACGGGGCGCTGCGGCAGATCGCGGCGACCTGCGCGGCCTTCGAGGTGGACGGCATGCGCGCCGACATCGTGATGGCCCGGACCGCGACCGCGCTGGCGGCCTGGGCGGGGCGGACCGACGTGCTCGCGGAGGACGTGCGGCAGGCGGCCCTGCTGGCCCTCCCCCACCGGCGGCGGCGCAATCCGTTCGACGCGCCGGGGCTGGACGAGGACAAGCTCGACGAGACGCTGGAGGAGTTCGGCGGCCCGGAGGACGACGACCCGGATCCGGACCCCGGGCCGGACGGGCCCGGCGGGGGCGGCGGGCAGCCCGACCCCGGCGAGGGTCCCGAGGGTGGTGACACCGGTGCCCGGCCCGAGGCCGGGGAGGGCGGGCAGCCGCAGCCGTCGGGCGGTGGCGAGCAGTCGGCCGTACGGCCCTCCGAGCCGTTCCGCACGAAGGTGCTGAGTGTGCCCGGGATCGGCGAGGGCCTGGCCGGGCGGCGTTCGCGGGCGCGGACCGAGCACGGGCGCACCACCGGGGCCAGGCGGCCCCGCGGCGCGCTCACCAAGCTGCACCTGGCGGCGACCGTGCAGGCCGCGGCCCCGCACCAGCGGGCGCGCGGACGGTCCGGGCCGGGCCTGGTCGTGCGCCGGGACGACCTGCGGCAGGCCACCCGCGAGGGGCGCGAGGGCAATCTCGTGCTGTTCGTGGTGGACGCCTCCGGGTCGATGGCGGCCCGGCAGCGGATGAGCGCCGTGAAGGGCGCCGTGCTGTCGCTGCTGCTGGACGCCTACCAGCGGCGGGACAAGGTGGGTCTGGTGACCTTCCGGGGCACGGGCGCGGACGTCGCGCTGCCGCCGACCTCGTCGGTGGACGCGGCGGCGGCCCGGCTGGAGTCGCTGCCGACGGGCGGGCGGACGCCGCTCGCGGCGGGGCTGCTGCGCGCGCACGACGTGCTGCGGGTGGAGCGGCTGCGCGATCCCGCGCGGCGGCCGCTGGTCGTGCTGGTGACCGACGGGCGGGCCACCGGTGGCCCCGAGCCGGTCGCCCTGGCCGGGCGTGCGGCTCGGCTGTTCGCGGCCGACGGGGTCGCCTCCGTCGTCGTGGACTGCGAGTCGGGGCCCGTGCGGCTGGGGCTGGCCGGACAGCTCGCGGGTGAGCTGGGCGGCACGGCCGTGACCCTGGACGAGCTGCGGGCGGACAGCATCGCCGGGCTGGTGAAGGACGTACAGAGGAGGGCCGCGTAATGCCGCAGGGACAGCCGAGTGTGGTGCCGGACGACGGACTGACGACCCGGCAGCGCCGCAACCGGCCGCTGGTCGTGGTGCACACGGGCGTCGGCAAGGGCAAGTCCACCGCCGCGTTCGGGCTCGCGCTGCGGGCCTGGAACCAGGGGTGGCCCATCGGGGTGTTCCAGTTCGTCAAGTCGGCGAAGTGGAAGGTCGGCGAGGAGCGGGCGCTGCGGGTGCTCGGCGACTCCGGCGAGGGCGGCACCGTCACCTGGCACAAGATGGGCGAGGGCTGGTCCTGGGTGCAGCGCGACGCCCAGATGGACAACGAGGAGAAGGCCCGGGAGGGCTGGGAGCAGGTCAAGCGGGACCTCGCGAACGAGACGTACCGGCTGTACGTGCTCGACGAGTTCGCGTACCCGATGCACTGGGGGTGGGTCGACACCGACGAGGTCGTCGACGTCCTGCGGAACCGGCCCGGGACGCAGCACGTGGTGATCACCGGGCGCAACGCCCCGGAGAAGCTCGTGGACCTCGCCGACCTCGTGACCGACATGTCCAAGGTCAAGCACCCCATGGACGTCGGGCAGAAGGGGCAGAGAGGCATCGAGTGGTGAGTGCTTCCGTCCCTCGGCTGGTCATCGCCGCGCCGTCGTCCGGCAGCGGCAAGACCACCGTCGCCACGGGGTTGATGGCCGCGTTCGCCGCGCGGGGGCTCACCGTGTCCCCGCACAAGGTCGGACCGGACTACATCGACCCCGGGTACCACGCGCTCGCGACCGGGCGGGTGGGGCGGAACCTGGACGCCTACCTGTGCGGGCCCGACCTGGTCGGACCGTTGTTCCTGCACGGGGCGCGGGGGTGTGACATCGCCGTCGTCGAGGGCGTGATGGGGCTGTACGACGGGGCGGCCGGGGAAGGGGAGCTGGCCTCCACCGCGCAGGTCGCGAAGCTGCTGCGGGCGCCGGTGGTGCTGGTCGTCGACGCGTCGTCGCAGTCGCGGTCCGTGGCGGCGCTGGTGCACGGGTTCGCGTCCTGGGACCCGGAGGTACGGGTCGGGGGCGTGATCCTGAACAAGGTCGGGTCCGATCGGCACGAGGAGCTGCTGCGGGAGGCGCTGGATTCGGCCGGGGTGCCGGTGCTGGGGGTGTTGCGGCGGGCGGAGCAGGTGGAGACGCCGTCGCGGCATCTGGGTCTCGTGCCGGTCGCCGAGCGGCGGGCCGCGGCGGTGGAGGCCGTGGCGGCGATGGGGGCGCAGGTCGCCGCCGGTTGCGATCTCGACGCGTTGACGGGCCTGGCACGGAGTGCGGGTGCGTTGTCGTGTGCGGCTTGGGACGTGGCTGAGGCCGTCGCCTCGCCCGCCCACCACCCGGCGCGGTCGGACGAGCGGCAAGCGCCCGTCGTCGCCGTCGCCGGTGGCCCCGCCTTCACCTTCTCCTACGCCGAACACACCGAACTGCTCACCGCCGCCGCAGCGGAGGTCGTCACGTTCGACCCGCTGCGGGACGAGGAACTGCCCGAAGGGACCGCCGGGTTGGTGATCGGGGGCGGTTTCCCCGAGGTGTACGCCGCCGAGCTGTCCGCCAACGAACCGTTGCGCAAGGCCGTCGCCGAGCTGGCGAACAGCGGCGCTCCCGTGGCCGCCGAGTGCGCCGGGCTGCTGTACCTGTGCCGGGAGCTGGACGGGCTGCCGATGTGCGGGGTGCTGGACGCCGGGGCGCGGATGAGCGAGCGGCTCACGCTGGGCTACCGGGACGCCGTGGCCGTCGGCGACAGCGTGCTCGCGGCGGCCGGGACGCGGATGCGCGGGCACGAGTTCCACCGGACCGTCGTGGAGCCCGGGTCGGGGGCGGAGCCCGCCTGGGGCGTCCGCACGCCCCGGCCCCGGGTCGAAGGTTTCGTACAGCGCGGTGTGCACGCGAGTTATCTGCACACGCACTGGGCGTCCGAGCCCGGTGTGGCCCGTCGGTTCGTGGAGAGGTGCCGGACGTCATGAGCAGCAGGCTGGTCGGAGTCGGGGTCGGCCCCGGGGATCCGGAGCTGGTGACCGTCAAGGGCGTCAACGCCCTGCGCGCGGCGGACGTGGTCGTGGTGCCCGTGATGGACACGGGCGAGCGCGGGCGGGCCGAGGCGACCGTGGTGCACTACGTGCCCGAGGAGAAGGTCGTCCGGGTCGTGTTCGCGCTGAACGAGCGCAGCGACCGGGCCCGCCGCGAGGCCGCCTGGGACGCGGCGGGCGAGCGGGTCGCCGACCTGCTGCGCGCCCACGCGACCGTGGCCTTCGCGACCATCGGCGACCCCAATGTCTACTCGACCTTCACCTATCTCGCGCAGACCATCGCCGAGCTGGTGCCGGGGACCGTCGTCGAGACCGTGCCCGGGATCACCGCCATGCAGGACCTCGCCGCCCGCTCGGGTGCCGTGCTGACCGAGGGGACCGAGCCGCTCACGCTGGTGCCCGTCACCGCGGGGGCGACCGTGCTGAAGGAGGCCCTCGCCGGGCCCGGGACCGTCGTCGCCTACAAGTTCGGCCGGCAGGCGCACGAGGTCGCCGAGGCGCTGCGCGAGACCGGGCGGATCGGGGACGCGGTGTGGGGCTCGGCGCTGGGGCTGGCGGAGGAGTCGATCCGCCCGGCCGCCGACCTCGACGGCGCTCCCCTGCCCTATCTGTCGACGCTCATCGCGCCCGCCCGGCGCGAGGGCGGCCGGGGCGGAAAGCTCTGACCCTGCCGCCCGCCCATCACCGTCAAATCCCTGTACGAGAGGACCCACCCATGGCCGACGCCCCCGCCGGCAAAGTGACCTTCGTCGGTGCCGGCCCCGGCGCCGCCGACCTGCTGACGTTCCGCGCCGCGCGCGCCATCGCCGAGGCCGACGTCGTGATCTGGGCGGCCAGCCTGGTCCAGGCCGAGGTCCTCCACCACGCGCGTGAGGGCGCGGAGATCCTCGACTCGGCGGCCATGTCCCTGGAGGACGTCGTCGCCGTGTACGAGCGGGCCCGCCGCGAGGGCCTGAAGGTCGCTCGTATCCATTCCGGCGACCCCGCCCTGTGGGGCGGTACGCAGGAGCAGCTCGACCGGTGTGCCGAGATCGGGATCGCGACCGAGATCGTGCCCGGGGTGTCGTCCTTCTCGGCCGTGGCGGCGCTGGCGCGGCGCGAGCTGACCATCCCGGAGGTCGCGCAGTCCGTGGTGCTGACCCGGCTCGGCGGCGGCAAGACACCCATGCCGCCCGGTGAGGAGGTCCGCGAGTTCGCCAAGCACGGCACCACCATGGCGGTCTTCCTGTCCGCCGCCCGCAGCGGGCAGCTGGTGCGGGAGCTGCTGGAGGGCGGGTATCCGACGACGACCCCGGTCGTGGTGGCGTACCAGGCGACCTGGCCGGAGGAGCTGGTCGTGAAGTGCACGATCGGCACGCTGGAGGAGACGGTCAAGGAGCACAAGCTCTGGAAGCACACGCTGTTCCTGGTCGGCCCGGCCCTCGACGCGCACGGCACCCGCTCGCACCTGTACCACCCGGGGCACTTCCACGGGTACCGCAAGGCCGACCCCGAGGCCCGCCGGGCGCTGCGCGAGCGGGGGGCGAGTACGTGATCACGGTGATCGGCACGGGGACGGGGGCGGCGCCTTCCGGTGACGTCCTCGCCGGTGCCGAGCTGGTCGTGGGCGGGCGGCGGCATCTGGACGCCGCCCGGCTGCCGGACGGCGTCGAGCGGGTCGTGCTCGGGCCGCTCGCGCCTGCGCTCGACATCATCGGGGAGTACCTCGCGAAGGACCGGCCGGTGGTGGTGCTGGCCTCCGGGGATCCCGGGTTCTTCGGGATCGTCCGGGTGCTGGCCGAGCGGTTCGGGCCGGAGCGGCTGGACGTGCGGCCCGGGGTGTCGTCGGTCGCCGCCGCGTTCGCGCGGGTCGGGCTGCCGTGGGACGACGCCGTGGTGGTGAGCGCCCACGGGCGTGGGCTGCGCACGGCCGTCAACGTGTGCCGGGCGCGGGCCAAGACGGCCGTGCTGACCGGGCCGGGTGCCGGTCCGGCCGAGCTGGGTGCGGCCCTGGCGGGCTGGGACCGGGTGATGGTCGTCGCCTCCGGGCTCGGCTCGGCGGACGAGCGCGTGGCGCGGGTGACGCCCGCCGAGGCCGCCGCCCGGGACTGGGGCACGGCGGTGAACGTGGTGCTGTGCCTGGAGCCGGCCCGGGCGCTCGGGCCCGTGCGCACGGTCGCGGGACCCGGGGAGCGGCCGGCCGGCTGGGCCCTGGACGAGGCGGAGTTCGCGCACCGCGACTCGATGATCACCAAGTTCGAGGTGCGGGCGCTGGCCCTGGCCCGGCTGGGTCCCCGGCTGGGTGACCTGGTGTGGGACGTGGGCGCGGGCTCCGGCTCGGTGGCCGTGGAGTGCGCCCGGCTCGGGGCGGCCGTCGTCGCCGTGGAGAAGGCGCCCGACGGGGTGGAGCGCGTCCGCGCCAACGCCGCCGCGCACGGGGTGGACGTACGCGTGGTGCACGGCGCGGCGCCGGAGGCGCTGGAGGAGCTCGCCGACGACCCGGACGCCGTGTTCGTCGGGGGCGGCGGGCGGGAACTGCCCGCGATCGTCGCCGCGTGCGCCCGGCGGGCCCGGCGCACCGTGGTCGTCGCGATGGCCGCGCTCGATCGGGTGCCGGCCGCGCGCGAGGCCCTGACGAGCGCCGGGTTCTCCTGCGACGGGGTGCTGTCGCAGTCGTCCCGGCTCGCGCCGCTGCCGGGCGATGTGACCCGGCTGGCGGCGACCAATCCGGTTTTCCTGTTGTGGGGTGTCCGTGAGCCCCTGGATCGTGAGGGAGTTGCCCAGTGATCGGCCTCATTTCCGCCACCGCGGCGGGGGCGGCGGCACGCGACCGGCTGGCCGCGGCGTGGCCGGACCGCACCCGCGTGTACGACGGGCCCGTGGGGGACGCCGTCCGGCGGGCGTTCGCGGAGTGCGAGCAGCTCGTGTGCTTCCTGGCGACCGGCGCGGTCGTGCGGATCGTCGGCCCGCTGCTGGCCGACAAGGCGAGCGACCCGGGCGTGGTCTGTGTGGACGAGGCCGGGCGGTTCGCCGTGTCGCTGGCCGGCGGGCACGGCGGCGGCGCGAACGAACTGGCCCGCGCGGTGGGTGAGGTGCTGGGCGCCGAGCCCGTGGTGACCACCGCGACGGACGCCGTCGACCTGCCCGGCCTGGACACGCTCGGCCTGCCCGTGGAGGGCGATGTCGCCGGTGTCTCGCGGGCCCTGCTCGACGGTGAGCCGGTGGCGCTGCGCGCCGAGGTGCCCTGGCCGCTGCCGCCGCTGCCGGTGGCGGCCGACGGGGCGTACACGATCCGGCTGACGGACCGGCTGGTCGAAGCGGCCGAGCGGGAAGTGCTGCTGCGGCCCCCGTCCCTCGTCGTCGGCGTGGGCGCCTCCTCGGGCGTGCCCGCCGAGGAGGTGCTGGAGCTGGTCGAGTCGGCGCTGCGGGAGGCGGGGCTGTCCGCCCGCAGCATCGCCGAGGTCGCCACCGTCGACGCCAAGTCCGAGGAGCCCGGCATCGTCGAGGCCGCGCGGCGGCTCGGGGTGCCGCTGGTGACGTACCCGGCCGGGGAATTGTCCGGCGTCGAGGTGCCCAACCCGTCCGACGCGCCCCTCGCCGCCGTCGGCACGCCCTCGGTCGCGGAGGCGGCGGCGCTGCTGCGCGGCGGCGAACTGCTCGTGCCCAAGCGGAAGTCGGAGCGCGCCGACGGCACCCCGGCGATGGCGACGTGTGCCGTCGTACGGCGGCCCGGGCGCGGGCGGCTCGCGGTGGTCGGGCTCGGGCCGGGCGCCCGGGACCTGCTGACGCCGCGGGCGAAGGCCGAACTGCGGCGCGCCGCCGTGCTCGTCGGGCTCGACCAGTACGTCGACCAGATCCGGGACCTGCTGCGGCCCGGCACGCGGGTGCTGGAGTCGGGTCTCGGCGCCGAGGAGGAGCGGGCCCGCACCGCCGTCGAGGAGGCCCGCAAGGGGCAGGCCGTCGCGCTGATCGGCAGCGGCGACGCGGGCGTGTACGCCATGGCCTCGCCCGCGCTCGCCGAGGCCTCCGACGACATCGACGTGGTCGGGGTGCCCGGGGTGACGGCGGCCCTGGCGGCGGCCGCGATCCTGGGGGCGCCGCTCGGCCACGACCACGTGTCGATCAGCCTGTCCGACCTGCACACGCCCTGGGAGGTCATCGAACGCCGGGTGCGGGCGGCGGCCGAGGCGGACATCGTCGTCACCTTCTACAACCCGCGTTCGCGCGGCCGCGACTGGCAGCTGCCGAAGGCCCTGGCGATCCTCGCCGAGCACCGCGAGCCCGAGACGCCGGTCGGTGTGGTCCGCAACGCCTCGCGGCCGGACGAGTCCAGCCGGCTCACCACCCTGGGCGCTCTCGACCCGGCGACGGTCGACATGATGACGGTCGTGACCGTGGGCAACACGGCGACCCGGGACATCGCGGGGCGCATGGTGACGCCGCGCGGCTACCGCTGGCAGAGCGGGCGGGAGGGCGCCGAGTGAACCGCGTCGTGCATCCCATCGAGGTCGAGTCCTACCGCCGGCTGCGCGCCCGGCTGGACACCTCCCACTTCCCGCCGCTGACCCGGGCGGTCGTGGAGCGGGTCATCCACTCCGCCGCCGACCTCGACTACGCCACCGACCTCGTGATGGCCGAGGCCGACCTGGAGAAGGCGCACGCGGCGCTGCACGCCGGGGCGCCCGTCGTGGTGGACGTGGAGATGGTCGGGGCCGGCATCACCCGCCGCGAGACCGTCTGCCGTCTGAGGGACGCCGAGGCCGGGCCCGGGCTGACCCGGTCCGCGCACGCGATCCGGCTCGCCTACGAGCAGGTCGGCCCGGGCGCCCTGTGGGTGATCGGCAACGCCCCCACCGCGCTGGAGGAACTGCTGACCCTGGACGCCGACCCGGCGCTCGTCATCGGCCTGCCCGTCGGGTTCGTCGGCGCCGTCGAATCGAAGGCCGCGCTGCGCGAGAGCGGGCTGCCCGCCGTGAGCAACGTGTCCGAGAAGGGCGGTTCGGCGGTCGCCGCCGCCGCGCTCAACGCCCTGCTGTACCACCCCACTTCCGCCGAGGAGAAACTGTGACCACCCCGCCCGCCCTGCTCATCGCCGGCCACGGCACCCGGGACGACGCCGGAGCCGAGGCGTTCCGCGACTTCGTACGGGAACTGGGGGCCCGCCACCCCGAACTGCCCGTCGCGGGCGGCTTCATCGAACTGTCCCCGCCGCCGCTCGGCGAGGCCGTCACCGAGCTGGTCGGGCAGGGCGTGCGGCGCTTCGCCGCGGTGCCGCTGATGCTGGTGTCGGCCGGGCACGCCAAGGGCGACATCCCGGCCGCGCTGGCCCGCGAGAAGGAGCGCCACCCCGGCATCTCGTACACGTACGGGCGTCCGCTGGGCCCGCACCCGGCGCTGCTGAGCGTGCTGGAGCGGCGGCTGGACGAGGCGCTGGGCGCCGGGTCCGGGCGGACGCCCGGGGACCGCTCCGACGTGACGGTGCTGCTGGTGGGGCGCGGGTCGACGGACCCGGACGCCAACGCCGAGGTGCACAAGGCGGCGCGGCTGCTGTGGGAGGGGCGCGGCTACGCGGGCGTCGAGACGGCGTTCGTGTCGCTGGCGGCGCCGGACGTGCCGAGCGGGCTCGACCGGTGCGTGCGGCTGGGCGCGAAGCGGATCGTGGTCCTGCCCTACTTCCTGTTCACGGGCATCCTGCCGGACCGGGTGCGGCAGCAGACCGAGGGCTGGGCGGCCGCGCACCCGGAGGTCGAGGTGCGCTCGGCCGACGTCATCGGTCCCGAGCCGGAGCTGCTGGACCTGGTGTGGGAGCGGTACGAGGAGGCTCTCAAGGGCGATCTGCGGATGAACTGCGACTCGTGCGTGTACCGCATCGCGCTGCCGGGCTTCGAGGACAAGGTGGGGATGCCGCAGCAGCCGCACTTCCACCCGGACGACGACGACCACCACCACGGTCACGGGCACGGTCATGGGCACCACCACGGCGCGCACTCGCATGCCCACTGACGACGGGCCCGATCTGCGGCACCACGGGGACGCGGAGGTCCGCGACGACGGCGGCTCCCTCGTCGACCTCGCGGTGAACGTCCGCGCGGACACACCGCCGGCCTGGCTGCGGGAGCACATCGCCGGGTCGCTGGGCGGGCTCGCGGCCTACCCGGACGGCCGGGCGGCGCGCGCGGCGGTGGCGGCCCGGCACGGGCTTCCGGTGGAGCGGGTGCTGCTGACGGCGGGCGCGGCGGAGGCGTTCGTGCTGCTGGCGCGGGCGCTGAAGGTGCGGCGGCCGGTCGTCGTCCATCCCCAGTTCACGGAGCCGGAGGCTGCGCTGCGGGACGCGGGGCACACGGTCGACCGGGTGCTGCTGCGGGAAGCGCACGGCTTCCGGCTCGACCCGGCGGCCGTCCCCGAGGACGCGGACCTGGTCGTGATCGGCAACCCGACGAACCCGACGTCGGTGCTGCACCCGGCGGACACGATCGCCTCCCTCGCCCGGCCCGGGCGGGTGCTGGTGGTGGACGAGGCGTTCATGGACGCCGTGCCGGGCGAGCGGGAGTCCCTGGCCGGACGGGTCGACGTGCCCGGGCTCGTGGTGCTGCGCAGCCTGACCAAGACCTGGGGACTGGCCGGGCTGCGGATCGGCTACGTGCTGGCGGCGCCGGAGACCGTCGAGGAACTGGAGCGGGCCCAGCCGCTGTGGCCGGTGTCGACGCCGGCGCTGGCGGCGGCCGAGGCGTGCATGGGGCCGCGGGCGGTGGCCGAGGCGGCGCACGCCGCCCACCGCATCGCGGCGGACCGGGCCCACCTCCTGGCGGGTCTCGCCCGGTTCGCGCCGGCCGGACTGCGGGTGGCCGGGCCCGCGGAGGGCCCCTTCCTCCTGGTCCGCCTGCCGCACGCGTCCGCCGTACGCCGGCGCCTGCGCGACCTCGGCTACGCCGTGCGCCGCGGTGACACGTTCCCGGGCCTCGGCGGGGAATGGCTGCGGCTGGCGGTGCGGGACCGGAGGACGAGTGACGGCTTCCTCCGGGCGCTGGAGCGTGCCGTGGCGGGCTGACGGCTCAGATCCCTGTCGCCTTGGGCTGGCCCGTCCCGGCCGGGGCGCCGTCCTGGGGGCGGCGGGACAGCAGGACGCTGGTGACGGCGATCCACAGGCCGCCGGCCATGAAGGCGAAGAACCCGGCCCAGGGGACGAAGACCAGCACGCCGATGACGACGGCGGCCCAGGCCAGCCAGCGGGGCAGGGGGCTGACCGCGGCGCGGACGGTGGCCAGGCCCGCGCCCAGCAGCAGCACGCCCAGGCCGCCGACGAACGGGATGAAGAAACTCTCGCTGAGGGCGTTGAGGGCCTGGAGCGCCGGGCCGGACGCCGTCGGTTCGTCGGCGAGGTCCACCAGGGCCAGCGTGAGCGCGGACCCGGTCAGGAAACCGAGGGCGAGCAGCAGCCCGCCGCCCAGGACCACCCGGTGCAGCCAGCCGCCGCCGGCCGGGACGTCCCGGACGACGTGGGCCAGGTGGGCGGCGAAGAAGACGAAGAAGACCGCCGCCAGCACCAGCAGGTACAGGCCCGCCCCGGTCCGGGCCTCGTGGTCGGCGTAGAACGCCCTGGCCTCGGAGCCGGTGGCGTCGTAGTCGGGGGTGTCGCCGAAGAGCAGGAAGCCGACCAGGGTCAGGACGACGGCCACCAGTCCGGTCAGCGGTGCGACACGCATGAGGACCTCCCGCCCGGCAGGGTCCCCCCTCACCTTCCACGCTGGCAGAGGTCCGCGTGGCCCGCCATGCGGGCCCGGGCGCCAACTCCGGCGGCGGGCCGGCCTTCCCTGTTGGCCGCCATGCGAGCCCGCACATCAACTCCGGCAGCGGGCCGGACGACCGCGTGAACCGCCACGCGAGCCCGCACACCAAAACCGGCAGCAGGCCGGACGACCACGCGGACCGCCACGCAAGCCCGCACACCAAAACCGGCAGCAGGCCGGACGACCACGCGGACCGCCACGCAAGCCCGCACACCAAAACCGGCAGCAGGCCGGACGACCACGCGGACCGCCACGCAAGCCCGCACACCAAAACCGGCAGCAGGCCGGACGACCACGTGAACCGCCACGCAAGCCCGCACACCAAAACCGGCAGCAGGCCGGACGACCACGTGAACCGCCACGCAAGCCCGCACACCAAAACCGGCAGCAGGCCGGACGACCACGTGAACCGCCACGCAAGCCCGCACACCAAAACCGGCAGCAGGCCGGACGACCACGTGAACCGCCACGCAAGCCCGCACACCAAAACCGGCAGCAGGCCGGACGACCACGTGAACCGCCACGCAAGCCCGCACACCAAAACCGGCAGCAGGCCGGACGACCACGTGAACCGCCACGCAAGCCCGCACACAAAACCGGCAGCAGGCCGGACGACCACGTGAACCGCCACGCAAGCCCGCACACCAAAACCGGCAGCAGGCCGGACGACCACGTGAACCGCCACGCAAGCCCGCACACCAAAACCGGCAGCAGGCCGGACGACCACGTGAACCGCCACGCAAGCCCGCACACCAAAACCGGCAGCAGGCCGGACGACCACGTGAACCGCCACGCAAGCCCGCACACCAAAACCGGCAGCGGGCCGGACGACCACGTGAACCGCCACGCAAGCCCGCACACCAAAACCGGCAGCAGGCCGGAGGTCCGCGTGGTCCGCGTGCGAGCCCGGGCGTCAGCTCCGGCGGCGGGCCAGGGCGACCGCTCCTCCGCCGGCGGCGAGCAGGGCGAGCGCGCCGCCCACGAGGTACGGCGTCGTCGAGCCGCCGCCCGTCTCGGCCAGGCCCTCGTCCTCGGCGGGTGCCCCCTGCGGCCTGACGCCGGCGGGCGGGGCGGAGGATTCGGCCGGGGGCCGGGCCGCGGCTTGCGGTGCGGGTGTCCGACAGCTCGCCTCGGCCAGGGTGAGCGTGCCGGTGACCTCGGCGACGTTCAGCTTCCCCGGGTTCACCGACACCTTGAGTTCGAGGGCGGTGGCGGCGGCCGAGCGGGCCGTCGTCCGGGTGTGGGACAGGTCCAGGCGCACCTCGCCGACCCCCGGTACCCGGACGTCCGTCGGGCCCCCGGCGGTCAGGGTCACGCGCTTGCCCAGGACGGTCACCGAGCCGGGCACGTCGGTCGTGGCGACCGGCTCGCGGCCGACCTCGCAGACGGCCCGGGACGTGATCTGCTCGACCTCGATGAGGGACAGCAGCGGCAGGCCGGGGACGTGCAGGCGGGCATGGGCCAGGGTGGTGCTCGCCTCGGCTTTCGCGGCGGTCGTCGTGGCGCTCGCCCGTGCCGCCTCCGCGCGCAGCACGCTGAAGGGCCGGCCGCCGTCCACGGCGTCCAGGCGGGCCGTCAGTGTGGCCTTCTCGGCGCTCCGCGGGGCCGCGACCTCGTTGAGGGAGACGGCGAGCGGGACGTTCACCGACTTGTTCAGCAGCGAGACGTCCAGGCCGGTGCGCAGGACGGCGGCGCTCGCGCGTCCGTGGTCGCCGGTGGCGTGCGCCGGGCTCACGCCGGTCAGGGCCGCGGGCCCGGCGGCGAGGGCCGTGGCCGCGGCGACGGTCGCCAGCCGGCGTGCGGGCATGCGGAAGGAAGTGCTGTTCACGGTGGGGACTCCCAGGAGAGACAAGCTCGGGACCCGCAAAGAATCGCGCCGCCCGGGGAACGGCGTCAGCGAACTGACACCGCTTCACTCCAACGTGACGAGACCGACGATGCATTCGAATCCCTCGGCACAGGCGTTCCCCACCGTCACCCCTGGTGGCTAGCCGACCACGCGCCCGTTCAGCACCACGCGACGCGGTGACGTCAGCACCCGTACGTCCGTGCGCGGGTCCTCGTCGTAGACGACCAGGTCGGCGGGGGCGCCCTCGTCGAGGCCGGGGCGGCCGAGCCAGGTGCGGGCGCGCCAGGTGCCGGCCGCCAGGGCCTCGACGGGCGGGATGCCCGCGGTGACCAGTTCGGCGACCTCCGCCGTAGCCAGACCGTGGGCGAGGCCGCCGCCGGCGTCGGTGCCGACGAAGACGGGGATGCCGGCGTCGTAGGCGTTGCGGACGGTGTCGTAGCGGCGGGCGTGGAGCCGGCGCATATGGTCCGACCAGCGCGGGAACTTGGCCTCGCCGCCGTCGGCGAGCTGCGGGAAGGTCGCGATGTTGACGAGGGTCGGCACGATGGCGACGCCGCGCTCGGCGAACAGCGGGACGAGGTCCTCGGTCAGGCCCGTGGCGTGCTCGATGCAGTCGATGCCGGCCTCGACGAGGTCCCGCAGGGAGTCCTCCGCGAAGCAGTGCGCGGTGACCCGGGCGCCCAGGCGGTGCGCCTCGGCGATCGCCGCCTCCACCGCGCCGCGGGGCCAGCAGGCCGACAGGTCGCCGAGGTCGCGGTCGATCCAGTCGCCGACCAGCTTCACCCAGCCGTCGCCGCGCCGGGCCTCCTGGGCGACGTAGGCGACCAGGTCCTCGGGCTCGATCTCCCAGGCGTAGTTGCGGATGTAGCGGCGGGTGCGGGCGATGTGCCGGCCGGCGCGGATGATCTTCGGGAGGTCGTCGCGGTCGTCGACCCAGCGGGTGTCGGAGGGCGAGCCGGCGTCGCGGATGAGCAGCGTGCCTGCGTCCCGGTCGGTCAGCGCCTGCTTCTCGGCGACGTCCTGCGGGACCGCGCCGTGCCGGTCGAGCCCGACGTGGCAGTGGGCGTCGACGAGGCCGGGCAGGGCCCAGCCCTCGACGGTGCGGATGTCGCGGGCGCCGGCGGGGCGGTCGTAGGAGACGCGGCCGTCGACGACCCACAGTTCGTCCCGGACGTCCTCGGGCCCGACGAGCACCCGTCCCTTCACGTGCAGCACCGCGTGATCGCTCATGTACGGCACCTTAATGAGCCGCCGGTCGTGGCCTGAAGGGGCCCGGTGTGCGGGATTCCGCCTCGATGGGGACCGGTGCCCAGGGGCTCCGCCGCGAAGGGGCGCGGAGGCCGCCGGTTACCCTCGATGCGGTCGAACCTGTGAGTGAAGAGAGCTTTGCCGTGACGCATCCGTTTCTGGACCTGGCCCCGCTCGGCGCGGACCGCTTCGCCGCGATCGAGGACAGCGTGGCGCGGCTGCTGAGCACCGATCAGGACGTGGTGATCATGCAGGGTGAGGCGCTGCTGCCGCTGGAGGGCGCGATCCGCGCCGCGGCCGGGCCGGGCACGACGGCGCTGAACGTCATCACGGGCCCGTACGGGCAGACGTTCGGCGACTGGCTGCGGGACTGCGGCGCGACGGTGGTCGACCTGGCGGTGCCCTTCCACACCGCGGTCACGGCCGAGCAGATCCGGGAGGCCTTCGCCGAGCACCCGGAGATCGACTTCGTGTCCCTGGTGCACGCGGAGGCCGCGACCGGCAACACCAACCCGGTCGCGGAGATCGGCGAGGTGGTGCGGGCGCACGGGGCGCTGTTCTACCTGGACGCGGTGGCGTCGATCGGGGCGGAGCCGGTGCTGCCGGACGCGTGGGGCGTGGACCTGTGCGTGATCGGGGCGCAGAAGGCGATGGGCGGCCCGGCCGGGGTGTCGGCGGTGTCGGTGAGCGAGCGGGCCTGGGCCCGGATGGCGGCGAACCCGAAGGCGCCGCGACGGTCGTACCTGTCGCTCCTCGACTGGAAGGAGCGGTGGATCGACGGCGGCCGCAAGGCGCTGCTGCACGCGCCGGCGCAGCTGGAGATGCTGGCGCTTCAGGCGTGCGTGGAGCGGATCGAGGCGGCCGGGCTGGACACGGTGATGGCCCGGCACGCGTCGGCCGCGGCGGCCACCCGGGCCGGGGCGCTCGCACTCGGGGGCGGGCTGGAGCCGTACGTGTACGAGGCGCGGGACGCGGCACCGGTCGCGACGACGCTGCGGGCGCCGGCCGGGGTGGTGGCGTCGGAGCTGGTGGGCCGGGCCCTGGAGGCGGACCCGGCAGCCCCGGTGGCCGCCGGCGGAGGCGCGCTGGCCAAGGAGATGATCCGCGTCAACCACTACGGCGCCGACGCGACACCCGGCGCGGTCCGGGCAAGCCTGACGGCACTGGGGGCCGCCCTGTCGGAGAAGGGGCTGTCGGTGGACGTGGAGGGTGCACTGCGGGCGGCGGAGCCGGCGTGGCGGTAGTGGCCGCGCGCCGCCGGGGCGGTGGCGGGGGCACTGCAGGCCGCCGACGCGGCTTGGCGGTGGCCGCCGGCCGCCAGGGCAGCGCGGCGATGGCCGCTGATCTCCGGACAGCGCGGCGGTAGCCGCCGGCTGAGATCCACCACGGGTTCCTCCCTCGGCTCTCGGCCCCTGGCCCGCCGGACCGGCCAGATCATGTCGGTCGGCGGCACGCGGCACCCGGCGGTGCCGGGGGCCCGTGCCATGCTCCCCGTATGACCACCGACACACCTTCCGGTGCCGCCCTCCCCGACGGCCGTCCCGTCCCCCTGCTCACCGGCGACGAGCGGGCCATGCTCGAGAGCTGGCTCGACTTTCACCGGGCCACGCTGGAGCTGAAGTGTGCCGGGCTGGACGACGCGCGGGTGCGGATCCCCTCGGTGCCGCCGTCGCAGCTGACGCTGCTGGGGCTGGTGCAGCACCTCGCCGAGGTCGAGCGGAACTGGTTCCAGCGGGTGGTCGGCGGCGCCGACGTGCCGCCCGTGTTCGAGGACGGGACCGGCTACGCGCTGGATCCCGCGCGGGGGCTCGACGAGGCGCTCGGGATCTGGCGGCGGGAGATCGCGCGGGGGCGGGAGCTGTGCGCCGGGCTGCCGCTGGACCACGTCGGGCGGGTGGCCGGGGGGCCGGTGCCCGGGATGGAGGTCAGTCTGCGCTGGGTGCTCCTGCACATGATCGAGGAATACGCGCGGCACAACGGTCACGCCGATCTCCTGCGGGAACGTATCGACGGAGTGACCGGGGCCTGAATTACACGTGTTTTCCGCAACATCTCACATGTAAGCTGGCACACAATTAAGAATACTTCCAAGAACAGCTTCCCGTATTCTTCTGCCCGCTTTTCCCGGTCGTAAACGCGTAGATTTTGAGGACACTCGGCGAGGCAATTCGGGGAGGTCTCGTGGCGGTTACACGGCTGTGACGCGTTACACACCGTGACGGCTTTGCCCGGTATTATCCGGACAACATCGGGCATAACGCAGCCCTCCCCTGCGTGCCCTCGCGCCCGCGTGATAACACAGACGAGCCTCATTCGTAACCCCCACCGGCGATGCAATTTTGAATTTCGCTGGGTAAGTTCAATTCGCATGACTGCCGTACAAGCAGATCCGCAAATCGACCGCCCCACGGTGGCTGACGGAGCCGCACTCTGGCGGATGGCGAAGGACTCGAAGGTTCTCGACCTGAACTCGTCCTACAGCTATCTGCTGTGGTGCCGCGACTTCGCCGCCACGTCGGCCGTCGCGCGTGACGAGCACGGCGAGCCGATGGGCTTCACCACCGGGTACGTGCGGCCGGACAGCCCGCGCACCCTGCTGGTCTGGCAGGTGGCGGTGGACGAGGCCCACCGCGGGCGCGGGCTGGCAGCCGCGCTGCTCGACGGTCTGGTCGCGCGGACCGTGGCCGAGCGCGGGGTGACGACGGTGGAGACCACGATCACCCCGGGCAACACCGCCTCGGAGCGCCTGTTCACGTCCTTCGCCGAGCGTCACGGCGCGCGACTGGAGCGCGAGGTGCTGTTCGACACGGGCCTGTTCCCCGACGGGCCGCACGACCCGGAGGTCCTGTACCGCATCGGCCCGCTGCCCCACTGAGACTTCCCCGCTGAGACTCCCCCACCGAGACTCCCCCTGACTCCCGCAGACTTCGCAGACTTCCCCCACGCACCGAGGAGCGATTCGTCGTGACCATCACCCAGCCCGACCTGAGCGTCTTCGAGACCGTCGAGTCCGAGGTACGCAGCTACTGCCGCGGCTGGCCCACCGTCTTCGACCGTGCGGTGGGCAGCCGCATGTACGACGAGGACGGCCATGAGTACCTCGACTTCTTCGCCGGAGCCGGGTCGCTGAACTACGGGCACAACAACCCGGTCCTGAAACGCGCGCTGATCGACTACCTGGAGCGGGACGGCGTCACGCACGGGCTCGACATGTCGACCACCGCCAAGCGCACGTTCCTGGAGGCCTTCCAGAACCTGCTGCTGCGCCCGCGCGACCTGCCGTACAAGGTCATGTTTCCCGGCCCCACCGGCACCAACGCCGTCGAGGCCGCGCTGAAGCTGGCGCGCAAGGTGAAGGGGCGCGAGTCGATCGTGTCGTTCACCAACGCCTTCCACGGCATGTCGCTGGGCTCGCTGGCCGTCACCGGCAACGCCTTCAAGCGGGCCGGCGCCGGCATCCCGCTGGTGCACGGCACGCCGATGCCGTTCGACAACTACTTCGACGGCCAGGTCCCGGACTTCCTGTGGTTCGAGCGGATCCTGGAGGACCAGGGCTCCGGCCTGAACAAGCCCGCCGCCGTGATCGTCGAGACCGTGCAGGGCGAGGGCGGCATCAACGTGGCGCGGCCCGAGTGGCTGCGTGCGCTGGCCGACCTGTGCGAGCGGCAGGACATGCTGCTCATCGTCGACGACATCCAGATGGGCTGCGGCCGTACCGGTGCGTTCTTCTCCTTCGAGGAGGCCGGCATCACGCCGGACATCGTCACCGTCTCCAAGTCCATCAGCGGCTACGGCCTGCCCATGTCGCTCTGCCTGTTCAAGCCCGAGCTCGACGTCTGGGAGCCCGGCGAGCACAACGGCACCTTCCGCGGCAACAACCCGGCCTTCGTCACGGCCACCGCCGCGCTGGAGACGTACTGGGCGGACGGCTCCGCCATGGAGAAGCAGACCCGCAAGCGCGGTGAGCAGGTCGAGCAGGCGCTGATCTCCATCACGGAGGAGAACCTGGCCGACGTGAAGGAGTACCGGGGCCGCGGCCTGGTGTGGGGCATGGAGTTCCACGACAAGGCCCGCGCCGGCAAGGTCGCCAAGCGCGCCTTCGAACTCGGGCTGCTGATCGAGACGTCCGGCCCGGAGAGCGAGGTCGTGAAGCTGCTTCCCGCCCTCACCATCACGCCCGAAGAACTGGACGAGGGCCTGACGACGCTGGCCCGCGCCGTCCGCGAGACCGCCTGACCAACCAACCGGCACCACCCCACCTAGGAGGCATCGCAGCACCGTGATTGTCCGTTCGTTCAAGGAGATCGAAGGTACCGACCGGCACGTGAAGGCGGCGTCCGGCACGTGGGAGAGCAAACGCATCGTCCTCGCCAAGGAGAAGGTCGGCTTCTCCCTGCACGAGACGGTCCTGTACGCGGGCACGGAGACGTCGATGTGGTACGCGAACCACATCGAGGCCGTCGTCTGCGTGGAGGGCGAGGCCGAGCTGACCGACCACGAGACCGGGCAGAAGTACACCATCACGCCCGGCACCATGTACCTCCTGGACGGGCACGAGAGGCACACGCTGCGGGTCAAGCAGGACTTCCGCTGCCTCTGCGTGTTCAACCCGCCCGTGACCGGACGGGAGGACCACGACGAGAACGGCGTATACCCGCTGCTCACCGAGGAGGTGTGACGTTTCCATGACGACCATCACCGACACCACCACCGGTATCCCGGACCTCTACCCCAGCCGCGGCGCCACCGAGGTGCTGACCCCGCGTCAGGACCCGGTCGTCTGGGGCGCGCCGGACGCGCCCGGCCCGATCGATCCGGCCGACCTGCTGTCCTACGAGCGCGACGGCTTCCTCGCCATCGACCAGCTCATCACGGACGACGAGGTCGCCGTCTACCGCAACGAGCTGAACCGGCTGGTGAACGACCCGGACATCCGTGCCGACGAGCGGTCGATCGTCGAGCCGAAGTCCAAGGAGATCCGCTCGGTCTTCGAGGTCCACAAGATCAGCAAGGTCTTCGCCGACCTGGTCCGTGACGAGCGGGTCGTCGGCCGGGCCCGGCAGATCCTCGGCTCGGACGTCTACGTCCACCAGTCGCGGATCAACGTCAAGCCGGGCTTCGGGGCGAGTGGCTTCTACTGGCACTCGGACTTCGAGACCTGGCACGCCGAGGACGGTCTGCCGCGGATGCGTACGGTGTCGGTCTCGATCGCGCTGACCGAGAACTACGACACCAACGGCGGTCTCATGATCATGCCGGGGTCGCACAAGACGTTCCTCGGGTGCGCGGGGGCCACGCCGAAGGACAACTACAAGAAGTCGCTGCAGATGCAGGACGCCGGGACGCCCTCCGACGAGGCGCTGACCCAGCTGGCCTCGCAGCACGGCATCAAGTTGTTCACGGGCAAGGCCGGTTCGGCGACCTGGTTCGACTGCAACTGCATGCACGGCTCGGGCGACAACATCACGCCGTTCCCGCGCAGCAACGTGTTCATCGTGTTCAACAGCGTGGAGAACCCGGCGGTGGAGCCGTTCGCGGCACCGGTGCGCCGCCCGGAGTTCATCGGGGCGCGGGACTTCACGCCGGTGCGGTGAGCGACCCCCGGCCGGGGGTCCGGGGGTCGCCCCCGGAGAACACAGCATCGGGGCACGGGACTTCACGCCGGTGCGGTGAGCGAGCCCCCCGGCCGGGGGCCCGGAGGTCGCCCCCCGGAGAACACAGCATCGGGGCACGGGACTTCACGCCAGTGCGGTGAGCGAGCCCCCCGGCCGGGGGCCCGGAGGTCGCCCCCCGGAGAACACAGCATCGGGGCACGGGACTTCACGCCAGTGCGGTGAGCGAGCCCCGGCCGGGGGCCCGGAGGTCGCCCCCCGGAGAACACAGCATCGGGGCACGGGACTTCATTCCGGTGCGGTGAGCGCTGCTCGCCGGTGAAGTGACCGCCGCACGGTGAAGTGACCGTGTGACACAGCTGCCGGGTGGGGCCTCCTCGTGTGGGACGGGAGGCCCCACCCGGTTTTTCACGCCTTCACGCCTTCAGGGCGTCCAGGAGCCGGTCGACGTCCGCCGCCGTGTTGTACAGGTGGAACCCGGCGCGCAGGTTCCCCGCCCGGTCGGACACCTCGATGCCCGCCCGGCTCAGCTCCTCCTGCCGGTGGCCGAGCCCCGGCACGGACACGATCGCCGACCCCGGCGAGGGCACCGGCGCGTGGCCCAGTTCGGCCAGCCCGGCGCGGAAGCGGTCCGCGAGGGCGACGTCGTGGGCGTGGACGGCGTCGACGCCGATCTCCTCGATCAGCTCCAGGGAGGCGCGCAGCCCGGCGTAGCTGAAGAGGGACGGGCTGATGTCGAACCGCCGTGCCGAGTCGGCGAGTTGCTCGACGGGGCCGTAGCAGCTCTCCCAGGGGACCTCACCGGCGACCCATCCGGCGAGCAGCGGGGTGAGCCCGCCGAAGTCCCGCGGGGCGACGAAGAACGCGGCCCCGTGCGGCCCCAGGAGCCATTTGAAGCCGACGGCGGCGAGGAAGTCGTCCGCGTCGGCGTCCATCGGCAGCCAGCCCGCGGACTGGGAGGCGTCGACGTAGGTGCGGGCGCCGTGCGCCCGGGCGGCCTCGCGCACGGCGGGCAGGTCGGCGAGGCGGCCGTCGGCGGACTGGACGGTGCTGACCGCGACGAGCGCGGTGCCGGGCCGGACGGACTCGGCGAGCCGCTCCAGGGGGACGGCCCGCACCTTGAGGTCGCCGCGCGCGTGGAACGGGTGCACCAGGGAGGCGAAGTCTCCCTCCACCGTGAGGACTTCGGCGCCGGCGGGCAGGGCGGCGGCGATCAGCCCGCCGTACTCGGCGATCGAGGCCCCGGTCGCGACGCGCTCGGCCGGCACGCCGGCGAGCCGGGCGAAGCAGGCGCGGACGATCTCCACGTTCTCGTACAGGGGACCGATGGGCGTGCCGTCGGCGCGCATCCGCACCGCCTCGTGCAGGGCGGTGACGGTACGGGCGGGCAGGAGCCCGTTGCTCGCGGTGTTGAGGTAGCTGCGCTTCGGGGCGAACTCGGCACGGACGAGGTTCTCGAAGGTCTCCATGGGACCACTGTGCGGCCCCCGGATCTCCCCGTCCATTGCCGATTTCTGCGTGATGTCGCTAAGGAACGCTTATATATGCGCTCCGAGCTGCGCGTTCAGCGCTGGGGCACCGCGCAGCCGTCCGGGCCGCAGGCGTCGGCGCCGCCGGCCTCGCCGCCATCGACGATCTTCAGCGGCGCGCGCTCGCCGTACGCCTGGGTCAGGGCCTGGGCGAAGACCTCGGCGGGCTGGGCGCCGGAGACGCCGTACTTGCGGTCGAGCACGAAGAACGGCACACCGCTCGCGCCGAGCTGCGCGGCCTCGCGCTCGTCGGCCCGCACCTCGGCGGCGTACGCCTCCGGGTCGGCGAGCACCGCGCGAGCGGCCCCCTCCTCCAGCCCGGCGGCGACGGCCAGCTCCACGAGCCGCTCGTCGTCGTTGAACACCGAGCGCTCCTCGGCGAAGTTGGCCCGGTACAGCAGGTCGAGCAGCTGCTCCTGGCGGCCCCGCTCCTTGGCGAAGTGGAGCAGGCGGTGCATGTCGAAGGTGCTGCCGTGGTCGCGGCCGCGGGTGCGGTAGTCGAGGCCCTCGGCGGCGGCCTGGGCGCCCAGGTTGTCCTCGCCCGCCTCGGCCTGGGCCGCGCTCATCCCGTACTTCCTGGTGAGCATCGTGATCACGGGCTGGATGTCGTCCTTGGCGCGGCCCGGGTCCAGCTCGAAGGAGCGGTGCACCACCTCGACGTCGTCGCGGTGCGGGAAGTCCCGCAGCGCCTTCTCGAAGCGGGCTTTGCCCACGTAGCACCAGGGGCAGGCGATGTCGCTCCAGATCTCGACGCGCATGTGTCGGCTCTCTCCAGGTCGTACGGGTACGGAGACTCCCTCCGCCGGGTGCATGAACATTCAAGCAGCGTGGTTCATTCCCCGGGCACCGTGAAGCGCAGCCGGAGGTGGTGGTCGTCCGGACCGGCCGGATGCTCCGGGTCGGGGACCCAGCCCTGGCGGGCGTAGAAGCCCTGCGCCCGCTCGTTGCCCGTGTGCACCTCGAGCACGGCAGCGCGCACGCCGTCGACCCGCCACTCCTCCACGCAGGCGGTGTGCAGGGCCGTCCCGATGCCGGACCGCCACCGGTCCGGGTCGACGTGGAACTGGAGCAGCGTGACGACGCCCGACGCATCCCCGTCCGGCCTGCGGAAGCAGGCGATGCCGACCATGCGGCCGTCGCGCACCGCGCACAGCACCCGCCCGCCGGGCCGCGCGATCGCCTCCCGCCACCGGGCCCGCCAGTCGGCCCCGTCGTCCGGGAAGCCGTCCGGGTAGTACGTGGCCCGGGCCCGCCGGTGCAGCGCGGCGACCTCCTCGGCCTCGGCGGGCAGAACGGTCCTGATGACCAGGGGTGCGTCGGTTCGGCTCTCTTCGATCATGCCGCGGAGGACGTGCCCGGCTGCGGCGCGGTTCCCAGCCGGCCGCGGCGGGCGTTCAGCTGCCGTCCCTCAGGTCCTTCGGCCACTCCGGACGGAACTCGATGTGGTCGTACGTCACCACGCAGCCCTCCCCCATCGGCGACTGGGCCATGAAGCCGACCAGGGCCGCGCCCGTCTCCTTCTCGTCGCCGAGGGTGAAGAGGCGGACGAAGGTCCACCGTTCACCGTCGCGGGAGGCGTGGAAGGCGAACGCGCGGCCCGTGCGGCTCACCCGGAGCCAGACGGAACTGCCGTCGACGGTGAAGGAGTTGGCGTCGTCCGAGTGCCCCCGGGTGACGACCGTGCAGACGGTGGGGACGTCCGGGGAGTACTCCAGGCAGAGCTTCGCCCAGGCCCGCTCCGCCACGTGGACGTAGAGCACCCCGGCGTCGAAGGCCGCGCCGAATCCGACCGTGACCTTGGCGATCAGCTGGAAGTCCCCTTCGGGCGCCCCCAGCAGCCGCGGCGCGTCGGAGGCGGGGTCCAGCCCCTCCCCGGTCGGCGGCACGAACCGGTCCTGCCGCGCCCCGGCCCAGCCGGTGAGGACCCCGTCCTCGTAGGACCAGTGCCCGTCGGGCCCGTAAGAGCGCAGGCCGAAAGGAAGTTCGGAGATGTGCAGATCCATTCGACCCACTCTTCCAGGTTCGGCTTCCAGGGGCGCGGGGAACTGCGTGACAAGCCACGACGAACCCGCGCCCCGCACACTCACCGCACCCCTACGGCGCTTATCGCTCCAGCCGCCCGTTGAACCGCCGCGGCAGCCCCAGCGGGTTCTCGTCCCGCAGCTCGGCCGGCAGCAGCGCCTCGGGCGCGTTCTGATAAGCAACCGGCCGCAGCCACCGCTCGATCGCCGTCCCGCCCACCGACGTGGACGTCGACGTCGTGGCCGGGTACGGCCCCCCGTGGTGCTGCGCCGGCGCGACGGCAACCCCCGTCGGCCAGCCGTTCACCAGCACACGCCCGGCCAGCGGCGTCAGCTCCTGCAGCAGCTCCGCGCCGCGGCCCTCACCCGCCGCCTCCTCCTCGGACAGCTGCACCGTCGCCGTGAGGTTGCCCGGCAGCCGCGACAGCACGGCCTTCACCTCGGCCTCGTCCTCGTAGCGGGCCACCACGGTGACCGGCCCGAAGCACTCCTCCAGGAGCAGGTCGTGCTCGCCCTCCTGGGCCAGCCTGCTCGCCGGGACGGTGAGGAAGCCCGCGCTGACGGTGTGCTCGCCGCCCGCGCCGGGCGTGACCGGGGATTCGACGTCGGGCAGCTCGGCCCGCTCGGCGACGCCCGCGACGAAGTTGTCGCGCATGCGGTGGTCGAGCAGGACCCCGGCGTCGGTGTCGCTGACGGCGTCGGTCAGGGACTTCAGCAGGGCGTCACCGGCGGCGCCGGACGGCGCGAGCACCAGGCCCGGCTTCACGCAGAACTGGCCTACGCCGAGCGTCATGGAACCGGCGAGGCCCGAGCCGATCGCCTCGGCGCGCTCGGCGGCGGCGGCCTCGGTGACGACGACCGGGTTCAGGGAGCCCAGCTCGCCGTGGAAGGGGATCGGCACCGGACGCGCGGCCGCCGCGTCGAACAGCGCGCGTCCACCGCGCACCGACCCGGTGAAGCCGGCCGCCGCGACCAGCGGGTGCTTGATCAGCTCGACACCGGCCTCGAAGCCGTGGACCAGGCCGACGACGCCCTCGGGGATGTCGTGCCGGGCGGCGGCGCGGCGCAGCACCTTGGCGACGTACTCGGACAGGGCCGGGTGGTCCGGGTGGGCCTTGACGACGACGGGGCAGCCGGCCGCGAGGGCGCTCGCGGTGTCGCCGCCGGCGACCGAGAAGGCGAAGGGGAAGTTCGAGGCCGAGTACACGGCGACGACGCCGAGGGGCACCTTGTAGCGGCGCAGGTCCGGGATCGGCGGGGTGGCCGTGTCGTCGGGGTGGTTGATGACGACGTCGAGGAAGGCGCCCTCGTCGACGATGTCGGCGAAGGCCCGCAGCTGGTAGCAGGTGCGGGCGAGCTCGCCGGTCAGCCGGACCGGGCCGAGCGCGGTCTCGGCGTCGGCGGTCTCGACGAGTCCGTCCTTGGCCGCCTGAAGCTCCTCGGCGGCGCTGCGCAGGAAGGCCGCGCGGACCGTGCGGTCGGCGAGGGCGCCGCGCACCTCGTGCGCGGCGCGGACGGCGGCGTCCACCTCCTGGGCTGTGGCCTCCACCGCAACCTGTTCACGCTGCTTCCCGGTTCGGGGGTCGACACTCCAGACTGGTGCTGCTGCCACCGCGGGTCCCTCCACACATGTAATGCCGCAGTACTGGGTCATCCACCAGGGACGTTCGATATACTGAACGCTGTCTCTGATGATGAATATGCTGTGGAGACTATTTCCCGTCGAACGAAGGGGTCAAGGGCGATGTCGGCTGGCGAGACGGGCGGCGGGGCGCAGGTCAAGTCCGCGGTGAGAACGGTTGAACTGCTCGAATACTTCGCCGGGCGTCCCGGTATGCACTCCCTGGCCTCGGTCCAGGAGGCCGTCGGGTACCCGAAGTCCAGTCTCTACATGCTGCTGCGCACCCTGGTCGAGCTGGGCTGGGTGGAGACGGACGCGACGGGCACGCGGTACGGCATCGGGGTGCGGGCCCTGCTGGTCGGCACCTCCTACATCGACGGCGACGAGGTCGTGGCGGCGGCCCGGCCGACGCTGGACCGGCTCTCGGACGACACGACGGAGACGATCCACCTGGCCCGTCTGGACGGCACGAACGTCGTCTACCTCGCCACCCGCCAGTCGCAGCACTACCTGCGGCCCTTCACCCGGGTCGGCCGCCGGCTGCCCGCGCACTCGACGTCCCTCGGCAAGGCGCTGCTGAGCACCTACTCGGACGAGCAGGTCCGCAAGATGCTCCCGGAGACGCTGCCGGCGCTGACGGAGAACACGATCACCGACCGGGAGAAGCTCATCGAGGAGCTGCACCAGGTCCGCGAGCAGGGCTTCGCCGTGGACCGGGAGGAGAACACGCTGGGGCTGCGCTGCTTCGGTGTGGCGATCCCGTACCGCACGCCGGCGCGCGACGCGATCAGCTGCTCGGTGCCGGTGGCGCGGCTCACGCCGGCGCACGAACAGCTGGTGAAGGACGCGCTGTTCGACGCGCGGGACCGGCTGACCCTCGCGACGCGGAGGCTCTGAATCCATGGAGGTCGCACTCCGACCCGTCCACGACAGCGACCTGCCGGTGTTCTTCCGGCAGATGAACGACCCCGAGTCCCTGCACCTGGCGGCCTTCACCGCCAAGGACCCCGCCGACCGGGCCGCCTTCGACGCCCACTGGGCGAAGATCCGGTCCTCGTCCGACGTGGCGCGGACCGTCCTGGCCGACGGCGACGTGGTCGGCCACGCGGCGGTGTACGGGGAGCCGGGCGAACGCGAGGTGACGTACTGGGTCGATCGCGCCTACTGGGGGAAGGGCATCGCCACGGCGGCCCTGCGGGCGCTGCTGGCCGAGGTGCCCGAGCGTCCCCTGTACGCCCGGGCGGCGTCGGACAACGCGGGCTCGCTCCGCGTCCTGGAGAAGTGCGGGTTCCGCGCCTCGGCCACGGCCCGGGGCTACGCGCGGGCCCGGGGCGCCGAGATCGACGAGACGGTGCTGATCCTGGAGGGCTGAGCCGCCCGGGGTCGAGCCGTTCTCCCCCGTCCGGCGGAGGGGGATCGTCGCCGCGCAGGAGGTGCCGCCGGTCCGCCGCGCGGGAGCCTGATCGCATGACGCAGTCACTCGCTCCCGCCTCCGTCGACGGCCCCGCCGTCCGCCCCAGCCGCCCCCGGCGCGTCCTGCGTGCCGTCGCCGTCCTGTCCTGCGTGCCGTACCTCGGTCTCAAGGCCGCCTGGATCGCCGGGAGCCGTGTCGGCATCCCGGAGGGCAGTCCGCTGCTCGACGACCGCCTCGCCATGGCCGTGATCAACGGCGTCTCCGTCCTGCTGGACAGCGCGGTGATCGTGCTGGCGCTGGTGCTGACCCGGCCGTGGGGGCTGCGGGTGCCCGCGTGGCTGCTGGCGTTCCCCGTGTGGGTGGCGACCGGGCTGCTCGCGCCGATCATGGCCGGGTTCCCGGCGCAGTTGGTCGTGCGGGCGTTCGGCGCGGGAGAGTCCCCGGGGAAGGAACCCTTCCTGGACGAGTGGGTGTTCGCCGTCGTGTACGGGGGGTTCATCGCCCAGGGGCTCGCGCTCGGTGGTCTCTTCGTGCTCTACGCCCGCGACCGCTGGGGGTATCTGTGGCGCGGCCGGGTGGGGGACCTGGCCGTCGGGGTCCTCGGGCCGGCGCACCGGGCCCTCGCCGCCCTGGCGGCCGTGCTCGCCCTGCTGCCCCTCACCCTGCACGCGATGTGGGCCTGCGGCGTCACCGCGGGGCTCAGCGAGGGGCGCGCGGCGGACCGGGGCGGTGACTTCTACGTCCTGGAAGCCGTCTTCGTGGTGTTCCTCGTCGCGGCCGTCGCCGGCGCCGTCCTGCCCGCCTTCCGGCGCGGGCGGGCCCTGCCCGTGTCGGTGCCGCTCGGTCTCGCCTGGGTCGGCTCCGGTGCCGTGGCCTGCTGGGGCGGCTGGCTGTCGCTCGCCTCGCTCGGCGGTGCCGGGAACATCGCCGACCGCCCCACACCGCTGATGAGCCTCGCCTACGCTGGGCAGATGCTCGTCGGCCTCCTCGTCGCCGCCATCGGCGCCTACTCCTTCGCGGAGCGCTCGGCCCGGGCCGGGCGACGGGCGGCGTGAGGGGTTTCGCCCGGTTCCTGCTCGGGCGGCGGGCCCGGCAGCGCTGGATCCACCTGATCCTCGGCGGCGCGCTCGCCATGCCGTACTTCCTGGTCGGCTCGGTGATCCTCGGCCCGGTCACCGGCTCCACGGACCTCTTCGGGTCCTTCCCCCTGCAACTCGCCTCGTTCGGCGTGGGCCTGCCGATCGCCGCCGTCACCTCCCTGTTCCCGCTGACCCGGCCGCTGGAGTCCGCCGCCGTCCGCTGGCTGTGCGGCGTCGACGCGGACCGGCTCGCCCTCGGGCCGGCCCGCACCCGGGACGAGAAGGCCCGCACGGCGGCCTGGTTCACGCTGCACCTCGGGGTGGGCGGGATCCTCGCGGGGATGTCGCTGGCCCTGCCGCCGTTCGCCGCCGTGCTCATCGTGCTGCCGGTCTTCGCGGGGCTGGGCGGTACCCGGCTCGGGCTGCCCGAGGTCTTCGACCACGCCTGGGCACTGGCGCTCGCCCCGGTCGTGGGCGTGGCGTCGCTCGTCGCCCTCGCCGGCTGCGCGGCCGGCTGCGGAGCGCTGCTGGCCCGCTGGGCGCCCGCCCTGCTCGGACCGTCGCCCGAGGACCGGCTCGCCGCCGCCGAGGCACGCGCCGCCGACCTGGCCGTACGCAACCGGCTGGCCCGGGAGCTGCACGACTCCGTGGGCCACGCCCTGAGCGCGGTCACCCTCCAGGCGAGCGCGGCGCGCCGCGTCCTCGACTCCGACCCGGAGTTCGTCCGCGAGGCCCTGGCCGCCATCGAGGACACCACCCGGCGCACCGTCGGCGAACTCGACGCCGTCCTGGGCGTGCTGCGCGAGGGCGACGCCCCGGGCACGGCCCCGGCGCCCACCCTCGCCGCCGACCTCGACGGCCTGCTGTCCCGGACCCGGGCGGGCGGCGCGCGCGTGACCGCCACGGTCCACGCCGACCCCGGGGCGCTGCCCCCGCTGCTGTCGCGCGAGGCCTACCGCATCGTGCAGGAGGGGCTGAGCAACGCGCTCAGGCACGCCGGTGGGCGGGTCGCCGTGGAGGTGCGGATCGCGGTGGCGGGCGGAGACCTGGAGATCACCGTGGAGAACCCGGTGACCGGCACCGCGCCCTCCCGCCCCGGCGGCGGCCACGGGCTGCGGGGCATCGCCGACCGGGCGCGGCTGCTGGGCGGCACCACGACGGCGGGAACCGCCGGACCGGCCGGAGACCTCTGGCGTCTGCACGTACGCCTGCCGATGAAAGGACCCGCATGACCAGCCCGACGCCGATCCGTGTCGTCCTCGCCGACGACGAGCGCATGGTGCGCACCGCGCTGCGCGCCATCCTCTCGGCCGAGCCGGATCTGGAGGTGGTGGGCGAGGCGGCGACCGGCGCCGAGGCCGTGTCCGTCGTCCGGGAGGTGCGGCCGGACGTCGTCCTCATGGACGTCCGGATGCCGGAGACCGACGGCATCCGCGCCACCGAGCAGATCCTCGCCACCCTGGACGAGCCGCCCCGGATCGTCGTCGTGACGACGTTCGAGAACGACTCCTACGTGTACGACGCGCTGCGCGCTGGAGCCGCCGGGTTCCTGTTGAAGCGGGCGGACGCGGACGCGCTGGTGCAGGCGGTCCGGCTGGTCGCGCGCAGCGACAGCCTGCTGTTCCCGGCGGCCGTGCGCACGCTCGCCACCGAGCACGCCCGCGCGCACCCGGCGCCGCCCGCCTGGGTGGCGAAGCTCACGGCACGCGAGGGGGAAGTGCTGCGGCACATGGCGCGGGGGCTGACCAACGCGGAGATCGCGCGCCGGATGGCGGTCGGCCCGGCCACGGTGAAGTCGCACGTGGCGGCGGTGCTGGCCAAGACGGGGACCCGGGACCGCACGCAGGCGGTCATCGCGGCGTACGAAGCGCGCTTTCTGAACGGCGGATGAGAAAACCGGACGGGAGGGAACGATCCGCCCGGCCTCACTCGTCCTCCTGTTCGGAATGAACAAGACGATCAGGCGCGCATCGGTCTTCACGCTGCTGCTGGTGTTGGCCCTGCTGGGCAGGGCGACCTGGGTGCAGTTCTACGAGGGCCAGGCGCTCGCAGACGACAAGGACAACCGGCGGAACGCCATAGAGACGTACTCGGCGCCGCTCGGGAACATCATCGTGGCCGGCCGGTCGGTCACCGGCTCGGCGCCGACCGAGAACAGCGACCTGAAATACAAGCGCACGTACACGGACGGCAAGCTGTACGCGGCGGTGACGGGATACGCGTCGCAGGCGTACGCGCCGACCCAGCTGGAGGGCATCTACACCGACCTCCTCAACGGCACGGACAACCGGCTGAAGTCCGTGATGGACACCCTCACCAACCAGCGCGCCGCACCGGGCAACGTGGTCACGACGATCGACCCGGACGTGCAGAAGGCCGCGTACGACGCGCTCGGCGACAAGAAGGGCGGAGCCGTCGCCATCGACCCGAAGACCGGGAGGATCCTGGCCGTCGTGTCGACGCCGTCGTACGACCCGTCGTCGCTGACGGACGCCAACACGGCCGGGGTGGCCTGGAAACAGCTCAACGCCGACCCGGACAAGCCACTGACCAACCGTGCCCTGCGCCAGCCGCTGCCGCCGGGCTCGACGTTCAAGCTGGTCGTCGCCGCGGCCGCCCTGGAGGACGGGCTGTACTCGTCGGTGGACGAGAAGACCGACAGCCCGAACCCGTACCCGCTGCCGGGCACGAGCCGGACGCTGGACAACGAGAACCCGAGCGCGCCGTGCGCGAACGCCTCGATCCGGGTGGCGTTGCAGTACTCCTGCAACAACGTCTTCGGGAAGATGGCCGTCGACCTGGGCCAGGACAAGGTCAAGGCGATGGCCGACAAGTTCGGCTTCAACGACGACAAGCTGGACGTGCCGGTCCGGGCCTACACGAGCGTGTACCCGTCGGACATGTACCCCTCGGAGACGGCCCTGACGGGCATCGGCCAGTTCGATGTCACCGCGACCCCGCTGCAGATGGCCATGGTGTCGGCGGCCATAGCCAACGGCGGCAAGCTGGTCTCGCCGCATATGGTGTCGCAGATCACCAACAGCGGCGGCGATGTGCTGCAGGACTACGACGACGAGGCGGGCACGAAGGAGATCGTCTCCTCCTCGACCGCCGAGCAGCTCGAGTCGGCGATGCAGACGGTCGTGGAGAAGGGCACGGGCACCAACGCCCGGGTGCCGGGCGCGACGGTGGGCGGCAAGACGGGCACGGCCCAGCACGGCGAGAACAACAGCCAGGTGCCGTACGCCTGGTTCACCTCGTACGGCAAGTCCGACTCGTCGGGCAAGGAGGTCGCCGTGGCGGTCGTCGTCGAGCAGTCGAACGCGGCCCGCTCGGAGGTCAGCGGCAACGGCCTGGCGGCGCCGGTCGCCAAGGCGATGATGGAAGCGGCGCTGAAGGACTGAACCTCGGACGCCCATGAGACGTCTGTACACATGGGCCGCCCCCATCCCCCCGGGGGCGGCCCTTCGGCGTTACTTGGCCCCGAGGAGCTGCTCGACCGGGTCGATCGCGAAGTACACCAGGAACAGGGCCGAGGTGGCCCACAGCAGCCAGTGCACCTCCTTGGCCCTGCCGAGCACGGTCTTGATGACGACGTAGGCGAGGAAGCCGGCGCCGATGCCGTTGGTGATGGAGTAGGTGAATGGCATCACGGCGATGGTCAGGAACGCGGGGATGGCGATGTCGTAGCGGTCCCAGTCGATGTGCTTGACCTGGGTCATCATCAGGAAGCCGACGGCGACCAGGGCGGGGGCGGCCGCCTGGAGCGGGACGATGGTGAGCAGCGGGGTGAGGAACAGGGCGAGGGCGAACAGGCCACCGGTGACGAGATTGGAGAAGCCGGTGCGCGAGCCCTCGCCGACGCCGGCCGCCGACTCGATGTAGGAGGTGGCGGAGGAGGCCGAGGCCGCGCCGCCGGCGACCGCCGCGGCACCGTCGATGAGCAGGACCCGGCCGAGGTTCGGGACCTTGCCCTCCTCGTCCAGCAGGCCCGCCTCGGCGCTGACGCCGACGACCGTGCCCATGGTGTCGAAGAAGTCGGACAGGATCAGCGTGAAGACCAGCAGGACGACGGTGATGACGCCGACACCGGGCGCGCTGAAGGCGCCGAACAGGTCGAAGTCGCCGAGGAGTCCGAAGTCGGGGGCGTCGACGAGCTTGTCGGGCCAGGAGGGTGTGGTCAGGCCCCAGCTCTTGATGTCGGCCATGGAGTTGATCACTATCGCCAGCGCGGTCATGGTGACGATGCTGATCAGGATGGCGCCCTTGACCTTGCGGGCGAGCAGGCCGATCGTCAGCAGCACGCCGAGGCAGAAGACGAGCATGGGCCAGCCGGTGAGGGTTCCGGTGCCGCCCAGCTGAACGGGGACGGTGGTGTTCGCGGCGTCCGGGATGCGGCTGACGAACCCGGCGTCGACGAAGCCGATGAAGGCGATGAACAGGCCGATGCCGACGCTGATCGCCTGCTTGAGCGGCTGCGGGATGGCGTGCATGACGGCCTCGCGCAGCCCGGTCACCACCAGCACGCAGATCAGCAGGCCCTCCAGCACGATCAGGCCCATCGCGTCGTCCCAGCTCATCAGCGGGGCGATCTGGAAGGCGACCACGGCGTTCAGGCCGAGTCCGGCGGCGAGCGCGAGCGGCAGGTTGCCGGCGACGCCCATGATGATCGTCATCACGGCGGCCACCAGGGCGGTCGCGGTGGTGAGCTGGACGGCGTCCAGCTGGTGTCCGAACTTGTCCTTGGCGCTGCCCAGGATGATGGGATTCAGGACAAGGATGTAGGCCATCGTGAAGAAGGTGGCGAAGCCGCCGCGTATCTCACGGCCGAAGGTGGATCCCCGCTCGGAGATCCGGAAGAACCGGTCGACGCTGTTCACCGGGGGTGGTGCGGCGGTCGGCCGGTCGGCCGTCTGCTGCGGTTCGGACATGGCGCGTGCTCCTTGGTGCCTGGGTGATCGGTGTGCGGATGCTGGCTGGATTGTTCCCGCGTTGAACCCCGTTCAGGTTTTCTCCGTGTTACGGAATCGGAGTCCGGCCTGCCCAACGCCGTTCGAAGCTCCGTACGAACCATCCTGAGAACGCTGCTACGCTTCCCGATCTCGTCCGGGCCTCCCCCGGATGATCACATGTCATCTACATGACACGCACGGGGCCCCCGCCGGGAGTGCCCGAAGCCGCTGCGAGGAGAGGTCGCCCGTGGGCACAGTCGTCGACGACGCCGCCTCCGTGGAGTTCCATGCCTTCTTCGAGCGCCATTACGCCGAACTGTCCCGCCTCGCCTACCTGTTGACGGGCGAGTCGGACACCGCCGACGACCTGGCGGCGGACGCGTTGCTGGCGCTGTGGCACCGCTGGGACCGGGTGCGCGCGGCCGACCATCCGGCCGCCTACGCCCGCGGGGTGGTCGCCAACCTGGCCCGTACCCGGATCCGCAGTGCCGTGCGGGAACGGCGGCGCATCGCCCTGTTCTGGTCGCAGCGCGAGGAGAACACCGAGAACCCGGACGTCGCGGGCGTGGTCGACGTCCAGGAGGCCCTGCGCAGGCTGCCGTTCCGCAAGCGCGCCTGCGTGGTGCTGCGGCACGCCTTCGACCTGTCGGAGAAGGACACCGCGCTCGCCCTCGGCGTGTCGGTGGGTACGGTGAAGAGCCAGACCTCGAAGGGAATGGCCGAACTCCAGCGGTTGCTGGGCACCCAGGGTGTGCCGCAGCGGATGCACGCGGCGGTGGGCGCACCCCGCTGCGCACCCGCCGTGGAAGGCTTGCGCACCGGTGAGGACGGAGGGAGGGACCGATGACCATGCGGCGGGACGTGCACGAGGAGCTGCGCTCCCGGCTGCACACGGCGGCCGGGGGCCATGAGCCCGACCGGGAGCGCATCCTGGCGCGGGTCGAGCGCGGCATGGCCGGTCCGGCCACCTCCGGCCACCGGGCGACGCGTCCGCCGGTGTTCGGCTGGATGCGGGTGGCCGGGGCGACGGCCGCGGTGGCGAGCGTGCTGGCGGTGGGCGGGTACGCGGTCGCGTCCGCGGTGAAGGAGGAGACGGCCCCGCGGCAGCAGGAGGTGGCGACGCCGCCGACGCCCACGCCGTCCCCGGAGGCGACGAGCCGGCCGCCCGCGCCGCCGGTGGACCCGACGCCGAGCAGCCCGCCGGAGCGGCGCGAGTCCGGCCCGCCGCCGTCCAGGACGCCGAGCCCCTCCGCCCCCGGGCGGCCGCCCGCCGCGACCGAGGACGGGCCGCTGTGGTCGGACGGCTCGGTCGACCCGCACAGCAACGACTTCTGGGCGCAGAGCAACATCACCCTCAAGACCCGGGCGCAACTGACCGCCCTGACCGTGCGGTTGCGGGTCGCGCAGACCGGCGGGGTCTCCGACGCGGGCGCCTGGCGCTCCCTGCCGGAGAACGACTTCACCCTCACGGTCGCCGAGCAGGGCGGCTTCCTCGTCTACACCTGGACCCTCAAGGAGGGCCGCACCGTACCGGCGGGCGAGTGGGTGTTCGCGGGGCAGTTCGACCACGACCGCGGCGGCCGTGACGCCGGCGCGGACCGCTACACGGTGACGGCCGCCGCCGGCGCGGAACGGCTGTCCGTGGGCGGCGGTTTCGCCGCCGTGGGCGACGACGGGGACGGCGGCGCGGACGACTCGTGAAAAATTCCTGAAGGCGCGGCAACCCTTTCCTCACCAGTGGCGACCACCAGGCGCAAGAGTCACCACCCAGTTGAGGAATCGGTACATGACTGCACCAGCAGAACAGCGCGTCCGCCACCGCCGCAGTGTCACCAAGCGGCGGGCGGTGATCGCCGGGGTGTCTGCGTTCGGCATCACGGGTGCGGCGATCATCACGACGTCGCTGCTGTCGACGGCGGGCGCCGCGTCCTCCTGGCCCACCGACAAGGGCAGGACGCCCGTGTCGAAGACCATCCCGGTCTCCGGTGTCCGCGACGGCGGGATGAAGATGTTCTACGGCACCGGCGCGCTCGGCGGCGGCAGCCAGGACGAGGGCCAGGACCCGCTCTTCGAGCTGGCCGACGGCGCGGTGCTGAAGAACGTCATCATCGGCACCCCGGCCGCCGACGGTGTGCACTGCAAGGGCAGCTGCACCCTGCAGAACGTGTGGTGGACGGACGTCGGCGAGGACGCGGCCAGCTTCAAGGGCAAGTCCTCCTCGGCGGTCTACAAGGTCATCGGCGGCGGCGCGAAGAACGCCGACGACAAGGTGCTGCAGTTCAACGGCGCCGGCACGCTGAACGTGTCGGGCTTCCAGGTGCAGAACGCCGGCAAGCTGGTCCGCTCCTGCGGCAACTGCAAGACGCAGCACAAGCGCACGATCGTGCTCAGCGACATCGACGTCACGGCGCCGATGAACTCGATCGTCGGCGTGAACGCCAACTACGGCGACACGGCCACGCTGTCGAAGATCCGCATCCACGGCGACAGCAAGAAGAAGATCAAGACGTGTGTGCGCTTCGAGGGCAACAACACCGGCAAGGAGCCCAAGGAGCTGACCCCGCCCGGCCCGGACGGCAGGACCTGCAAGTTCAAGGCCACGGACATCAGCTACCAGTGACGCCGCGGCACATGTGAGCTCCGGCCGGACCGAAAACCCCCTCGGTGCGGCCGGATGCCGGATGTCCGGGCCCCCAGCCGGACTCCCGGCACCCCCGACCCTCCGGAGCCCCCCTCCGGACGGTCGAGCAGCCCTGGCCGAGCCCCCTCGGCCGGTCGGCAGGACGCCCCCGCCGGTTCGCACCGGCGGGGGCGTCGTCGTACCGCGGCGCGCCTAGTCCATCGTCGAGCCGATGGTGGTGGAGCCGGTCGTCAGGAACGTGGTCGCGGGGAGGGAGCCGTCCGCCTCGCGTGCCCCGTACGCGCTTTTGGCGTCCGTCGACCGGAAGGGCGGGGTGGCGACGCCGCTGTCCCAGTTGTTGCCGGCCGAGACGGTCGAGGAACCCAGCTCGGCGCGGCCGCCCTTGTCGCTGACGGCGAGGTTCTCGCCGAGGCGGGCCGTGCCGGTGGCGAAGGAGAAGCCGCTCCGCGCGTTGGCGTACGCCGTGTTGCGGTTCAGGGCGATGGCGCCGGTGTTGGAGTTCTCGGTGAAGCCGTGCAGTGTGTTGTCCCAGGCCGCGTTGTCGTGGACGACATGGGCGACGGAGGCTCCCCCGCCGCCGAGTTCGAAGCCGTTGCCGTTGCCTTCGAAGGCGGGGTCGTTCCAGCGGTTCTCGCCGTTGCCGAAGGCCCAGGAGTGCTCGATGGTGACCGGCGAGGAGAACTGCCACAGGTCGAGGCCGTCGTCGGAGTTGTGGTACAGCCGGGCGCCGGTGATCCGGTTGCCCGTGCCGGAGCCGAACTTCACGGCGACGCCGTCGGCGTTCTGGCCGTGGCCGGCCGGGTCGTGGTTGCCGTGGCTGTCCAGGTTCTGCACGAGGTTGCCGGTGGTGCCGTCGCCGCGCAGGGTGAAGCCGGAGTCGCCGTTGCCGGTGGTGACGAGGTTCCTGAAGATCCCGCCGACCGAGGAGGTGGCGACGAAGCCCTGGGCCGGGGAGTCGGCGAAGGTGAGGTCCTGGACGGTCCAGTAGTCGCCGTGCAGGGCGACCAGCCAGGAGCCGGCGGGCAGCCTGGAGCCGTCGATCCGCACCTTCTCGCCCTGGTGGGCCCGCAGGGTGATGCGTGCGGAACTCGTGCCGTTCGCGGTGGCCTCCAGGGTCGCGGTCGGGTGGTAGGTGCCGCCGCGGACCTGGATGGTGGTGCCGGCGCCGGCGTTCTTCACGGCCGCTTCGAGCTGGGCCGTGGTGGAGACGGTGACGGTCGTGGCGGCGGCCCGCGCACCGCCGGTCGTCAGCCCGAGGTGCACGCCGCCGGCCCCCGCGGCACAGGCCACCGCGGCGGCGATGGAGAGCGTACGGGTCCTGCGGTGGCGTCCGGTGCTGAGCAGCACGGAGCGATCCTTTCCTAGGGAATCGGGGACGGAAACGGCTCGGAGGGGCCCGCTCCGGCGCGTTGTCCGACCACCAGTCGCCGCCACGCGGGGAAAGGGTTGCCGCCGGGGCCCCGATGTTCCGAAAGTTTCGGAACCACCCGCCTCATGCACACCCGTTGACGCCCTGCTTCCCTCCGGTGACACTCCGAGGGCCGCCATCCAACAGAACCCCCCAGACTCCGACAGGAAGTTTCATGCGCCCCCGCACGCTACTGCTTCCGTTCCTGGCCCTGACCGGCCTCCTCCTGACCCTCCTCACGGCACCGCCGAGCACCGCCGATCCCGGAGCACCACCCGTGAAGCACTCCAAGTACGCCGGCTATCTCTTCGCCTACTTCACGGGCGAGGGCACCGCGGACGGCGAGCAGATCCGCTACGCCCTCAGCCGCGGCAACGACCCGCTGCACTGGCGTGAACTGAACGCCGGCAAGCCGGTGCTGACCTCGACGATCGGCGAGAAGGGCCTGCGCGACCCGTTCGTCATCCGCTCCCCCAAGGGCGACAAGTTCTTCCTGATCGCCACCGACCTGCGGATGTACAAGAACTCCAGCGGCAGCTGGGACCAGGTCCAGCGGCACGGCAGCAAGTCGATCATGGTCTGGGAGTCCACCGACCTTGTCAACTGGACCGACCAGCGCCTGGTGAAGGTCTCCCCGGACAACGCGGGCAACACCTGGGCCCCGGAGGCCTACTGGGACGACGAGCTGGGTCAGTACGTCGTCTTCTGGGCGTCGAAGCTGTACGCCGACGACGACCCGGACCACAAGGGCAACACGTACAACAAGATGCTGTACGCGACCACGAAGGACTTCCGCACCTTCAGCGAGCCGAAGGTCTGGAACGACCCGGGCTACTCGGTGATCGACTCCACGGTCGTGAAGTACCAGGACGAGTACTACCGCTACACCAAGGACGAGCGGGACCCCAGCTCCTCCAGCCCCTGCTCGAAGTTCATCACCGGGGAGAAGTCGACCTCCCTGACGTCGACGAAGTACGACTTCGTGGCCGACTGCATCGGCAAGGGCGCGATGGACCGCGGTGAGGGCCCGACGGTGTTCAAGTCGAACACCGAGAAGAAGTGGTACCTGTTCATCGACGAGTACGGCGGCCGCGGCTACGTCCCGTTCGAGACCACCGACCTCGCCTCCGGCCAGTGGACCCCGTCGACGGACTACCAGCTCCCGGCGAGCCCCCGGCACGGCACGGTGCTCCCGGTGACGCAGAAGGAGTACGACCGCCTGCTGGCCGCGTACCCGTCGACGCCCACCTCGGTGGTGGACGCGACGGCGAAGCGCCAGAAGGGCTACTCGATCGTCACGGACAGCGCCTCGAAGGTCGTCCTGCCGATGGAGCCCGACGCCGACCTGCGGCGCCTCGCCCCGAAGCTGTGGGTCGGTGAGGGCGCCACGCTCAGCCCGGAGTCCGGCACCCGCCGCGACTTCCGCAAGCCGCAGACGTACACCGTGACGGCGGCCGACGGCACCGAGCGCACCTGGACGGTCGAGGCGGTCCGCACCCGCAGCCCCATGCTGCCGGGCCTGAACGCCGACCCCGACGTGCACTACCTGAACGGCCGTTACTGGATCTACCCGACGACCGACGGCTTCCAGGGCTGGAGCGGCACGAAGTTCAAGGCGTACTCGTCGAAGGACCTGGTCCACTGGAAGGACCACGGCGTCATCCTCGACCTCGGGCCGGACGTGGCCTGGGCCGACAAGTACGCCTGGGCGCCCGCGATCGCCGAGCGGAACGGCAAGTACTACTTCTACTTCTGCGCCGAGCAGCAGATCGGCGTGGCGGTGGCCGACTCCCCCGCCGGCCCCTTCAAGGACGCGCTGGGCAAGCCGCTGGTCGCCAAGGGCGGTGCGCTGAAGGGCCAGATGATCGACCCGTCGGTCTTCACGGACGACGACGGCAAGGCGTACCTGTACTGGGGCAACGGCCACGGGTACGTCGTCCCGCTGAACGACGACATGGTGTCGTACGACGCGTCGCAGGTGAAGGACATCACCCCGGCGAACTTCCGTGAGGGCTCCTTCGTGATCAAGCGGAAGGGCACGTACTACTTCATGTGGTCGGAGGACGACACGCGCAGCGAGAACTACCACGTGGCGTACGCGACGGGGCCGTCCCCGCTCGGCCCGTGGACCAAGCGCGGGACGATCCTGGAGAAGCGGCCCGAGTACGGCATCCTCGGCACCGGTCACCACTCGGTGGTGAACGTCCCCGGCACCGACGACTGGTACGCCGTCTACCACCGCTTCGCCCTCAACGGCCCCGGCCGCCCGGGCGGCGACGGCATGCACCGCGAGACGACCATCGACCGCATGGAGTTCGCGGCCGACGGCAGCATCAAGCCGGTGATACCGACGCTGGAGGGGATCAAGCCGGTACGGCGGTGAGCCTCACAGGACGTCGTCGAGCCAGCTGAAGACCTCGTCCTGCATCTGATCGGTGAAGACGTGGCCGAGTTCCGGCCACGTCTTCACTCGTATCCGCTCCTCGGCGTTCCGCGCACGCCAGACGGCACGCAGCTTGTCGTAGGCGACCCGCACGCCCTCGGCCGGGAAGAGCGTGTCCTGCCCGCCGTGGAAGAACAGCATGGGCCGGGGGGCCGCGATGCTCGCCACGTCGGGGATGTCGAGGTGCCGGGCGAGCCCGGGGTGGAGCATGTAGTACGCCGACTGCCCGCGCAGCGTGTTGTTGCCGGGCACCATCATCTCCTTCAGGCCGGTCATCCAGCAGACGCTCGCGGCGGCCGCGATGTGGTCGCTGAGGGCCGCGGTCTGCCAGGCGCGGTAGGCGCCCATGGAGAAGCCGACGGCCGCGACCCGCCGGGCGTCCACCCGGTCCAGCCCCGCCAGGAAGGCTGCGGCCCGCTCGTCCTCCCGGGCCATGAGCCCGGCGAGCGAGGAGCCGAGGTTGTAGAAGGTGGAGGCGAGGGCCTGCTGCTGCTCGTAGGCGAGGGGCCCGCGGTCGCCCCAGCCGAGCGCGTCCAGGCACAGCACCACATAGCCGCGCCGCGCCAGTTCGTCGCCGACGAACCGCCCGCTGAAGTACTTGTCCGCCCAGGTGCGGGCGGAGGCGAGGCGGGTGTCGTCGTACCAGGGCCGGACGAGTTTCTCCTTGCCGATGTCGAACCGGGCGCCGTGGTCGTGCAGCAGCAGCACGGCCGGGAAGGGGCCGCGGCCGTGCGGGGTGAGCAGGACGCCCCGTACGCGTTCGTAGCGGGTGAGGGAGACGGTCACCGACTCCCGCGTGAAGCCGTCTGCCGGGGAGCGGTCGCCGAACTCCGGCGCGTACGGCGTGCGGTCCTGCCGCTCGACGAGGAGGTGCTCCTCGACGGTGGCCCGGGCGGCACGCCGCCAGGCCCGGACGTCCCGGATCGGGGACCGCCCCCAGGCGAGCGGGAAGGTCAGGGCGTCCTTCAGCGCCGGATGGAACCCGGGCAGCGGACCGTCGACGACCGCCGCCTCCGCCCCGCTCACCGCTCCCCCGCCCAGCAGCGCCGTACCGGCCCCGACCACGAACCTCCGCCGCCCCAGACGCTCATGGGCGTCCATCCGGCCTCCCCGCTCCGGCGTGCCGCAGCACGTACCGCTCGACGGCCGACGGGGACGTCAGGGGGCGGTAGTCGTAGACGTCGGCGGGGTCCCAGCCGACGTCACTCCCGAGGCCGAGCCCGGTCGCCACGGCGTTCAGGCGGGCGGGCCGGCCGTTGAACCAGGAGCCGGTGTCGTGGAACCGCCGACCCCCGTACGCGGCGAGAGCGACGGACGGTGCTGCTCCCGGATACCGGAAGACGTTGCGCTCGGAGAAGATCGCGGACTCCACGCCGACGCCCAGGGCGTAGAGCGGGGGCCGTCCCCGGTGGACGTTGTTGACGGCGTGCACCTGCCCGAAGCGGACGCGCGGGGCGCGCTGCCCGATGCCGTCGAAGAGGTTGCGGGCGAAGGTCACCTTGAGATGCCCCCGGTCCCGGTCGCCGCGCCCGTCGCCCGAGCCGATCAGGATCGCCTTGTCGTGGTCCTCGAACCGGCTGTCGGAGACGGTGACGAAGTCGGAGCCGTCCTCGATGTCCAGCAGCCCGTCGTGGCGCTGGACGCGCTCGCCGTGGAAGCCGGGGGGCGCCTCGCGGTCGGGGAACCGGCCGTCGGTGAAGGTGCAGTGGTCGATCCAGATGTTCCGGCCGGTGATGACGGTGAGCGCGTCGAAGCGGGCGTTCCAGCTGCCGTGCGTGCCGTCGTCCGGGGACCAGCTGGCGAAGTGGTCGACGGGTGCCTCCAGGTGCAGGTCGCGCACGATGATGTTCCGGCCGGTGTTGACGGTCAGGAACACCCCGAGCAGCCGGGCGTCGCGGCCGGCACCGACGAGCGTGGTGTTGCTCGGCACGGTCAGCTGGGTCTGCGCCTTCTCCTTGTTCGACCCCGTCTGGCGCAGCTGCCGCTGCCGCTTGCAGTGGTCGAAGCGGGTGTCGGACCAGGCCGAGCCGTCCTCCCCGAAGCAGGACATGTACCTGCCGAGGTCGTATCCGGGCGCGTAGTCCTGCTCGCCGAGCAGGGAGCCGTCGTCGCTCTCGTGGCCGTTGACGTCCCCGACGACCCGGATCACCTTGGGCGCGGTGGGCTCCCCGCCGTTGGCGAGCGCCTCCTTCAGCTCGGCGCGCGTGTCCACGGTCCAGGTCCTGCCGCCCGCCCCGCCGGTGGTGCCGGGGCCGGCCGAGGCCCAGCCGACGGGCCCCCGCTCGGCGGCGGAGACCGGCGGGGCAGGCCAGAGCAGGCACCCGCCCAGGAGGAGAGCGGCGGCCCTACGCATGGGGCCGCCAGTCGCCGAGGTAGGTCTCCCTGGTGTGCAAGCGGGCCTGGTCGCGGGTCAGCTGCGGCCGGTTCTCCGGCACGGGGACGGCGGCTCCGGGGCCCGTGTTCCGGTACTCGGCGAACCGCATGGACTGCCAGGGATAGGCGTCCCGCATGTCGGTGTAGGGGGCCGCCGCGTCGATGCCCGGGCCGAGCCAGGTGTTCCGGACGGTGAGCATGGGACGGGCGGTGGTGTCGGAGCTGGGCACCCAGGGCCGGGCCAGCTTGTAGAAGCCGTCGGGCGCCTCGCTGCTGACGCGGCTCCTGGTCACCAGGTAGCCGAGCGGGTTGGCACCGGCGGTCGACGGCGCGAAGACGAAGCCGTACGGGGCGCCGGGCAGGTCGGTCCTGGACAGGGTCCGGAAATGGCAGTGCTCGAACACGGCCGTCGCCCGCCCGAAGACGAAGTCGACGTCGCCCTCGGCGTAGCAGTGGGCGAAGTACTGGCGGGCGAAGGTGCCCAGCGCCATCGAGTCGGCGTACAGGGTGTCCTGGTGGCCGAGGAACCGGCAGTGGTGGAAGGCGGACCGGTCGCCCTGGACCTTCAGGGCGACGGCCTGGGTGCCGGAGATCCCGGGGTGGTCGGCGCGCAGCCAGTCGTTGGCGAAGGTGATCCAGCGGGCGGTGAAGCCGTCGGCCTGCACGGTGGTGGTGGCGGAGCCGCTGGTGCCGTAGGTGCCGCCGCCGGGCTTGGGGGTCCCGGCCGCGTTGTCGTAGACGATCACGACGTCCCGGGGATTCTCGCTCGCCCCGATCCAGGTCATCTCCGTGCGGGCCGGGTCGACGGCGACGGTCTGCCGGTAGACGCCCGGGGCGATGACCAGAGTGTGGCCGCTGCCGTTCGCGGCGGCCACCGCGTCCCGGACGGTGGTGAAGTCACCGGCGCCGCCGGGGTGCACGTACAGGGCCTTGGGATCCGTGCGGGCGGCCGGTGAGCCGTACCGGCCGAACGGGCGCGGACGGGCGGCGGCCCGCGCGGGGCCGGAGGCGAGCCCGAGGGCGGCCCCGGCGGCGGCGCTCGCGGTGAGGAACCCGCGGCGGGAGAGGGAACGACGGTGCTGCGAGAGCATACGGCTGCTCCTTCGCGGTGCGGCTGGTGCGTGCGGGGTGGGGAAGGGCCGGGGCGGGCGCACCCCGGGGCGGGGGTGCGGTGCGGGCCGCCCCGGCCTGTTCCGGGAGCGGGTCGGGTCAGCAGACGCGTCCGGCGCCCGCCCGGGCGCCGACGATGCCGGGGACGGCCTTCGCGGGGTCGACGCCCGCCCGCAGGGCCGGTGTCCAGCCGGCACCCGACTGGAGCGTCTCCCCGGGGATCTCCGCGTTGTGCACGGCGATCAGGTCGACGGCCTTGCCGTTGACGACGTTGCCGTTCGCGGTGACCGGCGCCTCGTTCCACTTCTTGAGGATCTTCGCGGGGCTGATGCCCTGCGCCAGCGTGAACGCGTTGTGCTCGGCGACGAGCCGGGACTCCTTGCCGATGCCGTAGACGTAGCCCCACTTCTGGCCCTTGGTGACCACGAAGTGGTTGTTGTACGAGTCGACCTGCCCGAACCGCACCCGCGGGGCCCGCTCGACGATGCCCTCGAAGCGGTTGTGGTGCAGCGTGACCTTCAGTTTGCCCGTGTCGTCGGCGGTGGCGCTGTCGCTGTTGCCGATCAGCATGGTCTTGTCGTGGTCGTTGAAGGAGTTCCAGGACACGGTCACGTAGTTGGAGCCGCGCACGACGTCGAGGAGCCCGTCGTGCCGCTGGAAGACCTTCCCGAAGTAGGAGGGCAGGGAGCTGTCCGGGTGGCGGCCGTCGGTGAGGGTGTTGTGGTCGATCCACACATGGGTGGAGCCGTACACCACGACACCGTCGTACTCGGAGTTCCAGGCGCCGGTCTTGTTGTCGTCGGTCGGGTCCCACTGCGGGAAGCAGTCGACCGGCGCCTCGATGGTGAGGTTGCGGACGATGACGTTGTCGACGCCCTTGATCTGCAGGCTGCCGCCGAGGATGCCCGAGTTCTTGCCCACGCCGATGATCGTGGTGTTGGCGGGCACGGTCGCCTTGATGGCCTTGTCCTGGCCGGCGGCGGACGCGGCCCGCAGCTCCTCCTGCTCACCGCTGACCGGCTTGTCGTGGCCCCAGACGGCGGGGTCGTAGGCGGCGAGGTACTTCTGGAAGTCGTACCCCTCGGCCGCGAACGCGTCGCAGCCCGCGGAGACGGCGTCGATCATCCCCTTCACCTTGATGATCTTGGGCGCGGAACCGCCGTTCTTCAGGGCGGCTCTGAACTGCTCCCAGGTGGTGACGGTGTAGACGTGCTCGGCCTCGGCCTGGGCACCGCCGGTGGTCCCGGTGCCGTACGCGCCCCAGCCGTCGCCCGCGCCGAGGGTCTGGCGGGCCGCGTCCCGTGGCTGGGCCTGGGCGCCGGTGCCGGTCAGGGACAGCACGAGCGCGGTGCAGCCGGCCAGCACGACGGCCTTGATGGCATGATCATGACACTTGCGAACGTTCATGGTGCGGCTCTCTTCCTGCTGCGTCGGGGGGGGTGTTACACGGCGGCCTGCGGCCAGGTGATCCACGACTCGGGGATCCGCTCGTCCAGCCGGCGCACATCGCGCGGCCCGAGCACCCGGGTCCGGAGCAGCTCCTTCGCCACGAGCCGGGCCACCTCGATGGCTCCCGGCGGATTGAAGTGCGTGTTGTCCTGCTCGGTGGCGGTCCAGTTGAAGTACTTCTTCGTCTCCTCGACCCCGAGCTCCTGCCACCGGGCGATCGACAGCGCCTGGATGTCGAGCAGCGCGACGCCCTCCTCGGCGGCGAGCGCCCGCATGGCCGCCGGGTACTCCCCGTGCGTGGGCAGGGCCTTCCCGGCCGAGTCGAACCGCCGCCGCTCCACGGACGTGGCCAGCACCGGCCGCGCCCCACGGGCCCGGGCCCCGTCGACATACCTCCGCAGATGGTCCTGGTACGTCGTCCAGGGCTCGGTGTAGCGCGCCGGGTCCTCCTTCTTCGCGTCGTTGTGCCCGAACTGGATGAGGAGGAAATCCCCGGGCCGGATCGCGGAGAGAACGGCGTCGAGCCGCCCTTCGTCGATGAAGCTCTTCGAACTCCGCCCGTTCACCGCGTGATTGGCGACCGCCAGATCCCTGCGGAGAAAGAACGGCAGCGCCATTCCCCACCCGGTCTCGGGCGCGGCGTCGGAGTACTTCTGGGCGGCGGTGGAGTCACCGGCGATGTAGAGGGCGCGGCGACCACGCGCGTGCGCGCTACCGCTGAAAGCCAGGGCGAGAGGTACGGCGGATATGCCGACAGCGGCAACTTGTCTACGGCTCAAAGACACGCAGAGTTCCTTCCGAACGGCGGATGGTGTTGCCCCTAGGGGCGCGGGGGAACTGCGCGACAAGCCAGGGACGGCCCGCAGACTGCAGACCGAAGGCCGTCCCACGGCGAATACCAGCAGGGACGTCACCCGTTCTGCTGGTTCCACTCCTCCTGCGCGGTGTTCAACTGCTCGGCCAACGTGTCCAGGAATTCCTTCGCGCTCATCTTCCCGAGCAGCACCTTCTGGAAGTTCGGCTCATTGTCGGCCTTGGAGATCGTGTTCCAGTCCGGCAGGTAGTACGGCAGCTGCACGATCGTCGTCGACCCGTCCGACAGCGCCTGCGCCGCCAGCTTCGTGGGCTCGGCCTTCGAGATCCACGCGTCCTGCGCCGCGTCCGTGTTCGACGGCACCTGTCCGGCCGACTCGTTGAACTTCGAGTTCTCCGCCTTCGACGTGGCGAACTCGATGAACTTCCAGGCGGCGGCCTTGTTCTTGGAGCTCTTGAACAGCCCGAGGCCGTCGACCGGGTTGGAGACCTGCACCCGCTTCCCGCCGGGCCCGGTCGGCTGCGGAATGCCGCGGAACTTGTCGACCCCGAGCGCCTTCACGTGGTCCTGGTACGACCCGAGGTTGTGGTTCAGCATCCCGATCGTGCCGGAGTCCCACTGCGCGACCATCTTGGTGAAGTCGTTGTTGAGGTCGGCCGCGGGGGTGACCCTCTTGTACAGCTTCGCGTACTTCTCCAGCGCGGCCACGTTCTTGGGGTCGTTGACCGTGGTCTTCTCACCACTGGAGTCCCAGAACGAGGTGATCCCGGACTGCCCGTACATCGCGTCGAGCGCCTGGGCGATGGAGCCCGCGCCGCCCCGGATGGTGTAGCCGAACTCGTTCTTGCCCTTGTTCGTGAGCTTCTCGGCGGCCGTGAAGAACCGCTCCCACGTCGTCGGCTCCTCCAGCCCCGCCTTCTTGAAGAGGTCGGTGCGGTAGTACAGCACACCGTTGTTCGCGGAGGTCGGGATCGAGTACAGCTTGTCGTCACCGCCGCCGGCCGCCTTCAGCGACTCGATCATGTCCTTGTTGAGCTTGCCGTTCAGCGAGGACTTGGCGAGCCGGTCGTCGAGCGGCTCCAGCGCGCCCTGCGCGGCGAACCCGGCGAGCATCGCCGCGCCCACACCGCCGACGTCCGGCAGGCCGCCGCCCTGGAGGGCGGTGTCGACCTTGGACTGGTACTCGGTGGAGGCGATCCCGACGTACTCGACCTTGATGTCGGGGTGCGCCTTCTCGAAGTCGGCGATGATCCCCTTCCAGGCCTCGGTGCGGACACCGCCGTTGTTGTCCCAGAAGACGATCTTGCCCTTGCCGCTTCCGTCGGCGCCCTTGTCACCGCCCGCCCCGCTGCCGTCGTCGCCGCAGGCGGTGACGGTCAGCGCCAGCACGGCCCCCAGTGCGACGGCCGTGGCGGCGCGCCTGCTTCTGCGATTGCTGATCTTCATTGGTCGGCTCTCTTCTTCTGGATCCAGCGGAACTTGAAGGTGTGGGGGGTCAGTGGCGGGTGTGGGGCGCCCAGTCGTCCGTGCCCTTCAGGTAGGCGGCGACGGTGTGGGACCGCGCCTCCTGGTGGCTCAGCTGCGGACGGTCGGCGGTGACCGTCGCGCCCGCTCCGTGGTTGCGGTACTCGGCGAACCTCGCGTCCTTCCACGAGAACCCGCTCATGTCGGTCCACGGAGAGCTCTTGATCGCGGCGGGCAGTTCGGTGTCCCGGATCAGCACCTGGCCGATCGCGTCCGGTTCACCGCCCGGGTGCCAGGGCCTGCCGAGGTGGAACGACCCGGCGGGGGCGTCGCTGACGATCCTCGACCGGGTGATCAGGAACCCGTACGGGTTGCCCTTCCAGGTCGAAGCCGCGGTGATGTAGCCGTTGTTGGTGTCCGAGCCCCGGCTCAGCGCCCGGATCACCGACCGCTCGATCACCGTGGTGGCCCGGCCGTAGACGAAGTCGACGTCGCCCTCGATGTAGGAGTCGCGGACGTAGACCCGGCTGACGGTGGTCAGCTTGGGGCTGTCGGTCATCAGCGTGTCCTGGTTGCCCAGGAACGCCGTGTCGTCGAAGACGATCCGGTCGCCGGTCGTCTTCATCGCCAGCGCCTGCTCGCCCTTCAGCTCGTGCGCTGCCTCGTCGAAGTCGTTGCTGAAAGTGAGGTGGCGGGCCGTGACGTCGTTCGCGGCGATCCGGACGGTGGCGCTCCCCGTCGAGCCGCCGTACTCGGCGGGCGTGTCGAAGACGATGACGGTGTCGGAGCGGTGCCGTCCGGTGCCGCGCAGCTCGATGTGCGGCTTGCCCGCGGGGATGACCACCTTCTCGCGGTAGGTGCCCGGCGCGACGGCGATCGTCACCGGCACGTCGTTGCCCTCGGGCACGGCGTCCACGGCCGACTGGACGGTCGGGTGGTCGCCCGGGACGTGCAGCGTGACCGGTCCGCCGATCCGCTTCTGCGGTCCGGAGAACCGCTTCACCAGCGCGGGCACGGCCGCGGCCGGGTCGAGCCGGTAGGGGTAGAACTCCCGCGGGTCGAACGCCGTGCCCCACGCGTCGTGCCGGCCCGTGGTGTTCTTCAGGACCGACCCGCGCTGCACCAGCTCGGCGGTGGCGTCGGCCTGGTAGGGGTGCTGGACGCCGTCGTAGAAGCTGTTCTCGATGACCATCTTCGTCCGGCCGCGCGACCAGTTGCCGTACGTCCACACGGGGTCGCCGTCGGAGAGCTGCGAGGACAGGTAGTTGTTGTAGAGGTGCGCGTAGGCGCAGTTGTCGGCGGACGGGTTGCGCTGCTTGGTGCCCCGGAACCAGTTGTGGTCGACGGTGATCTGCGTCTTGAGGTTCGGGGTCCAGCCGATGCCGAAGGTCTTGTTGTTGTTCGTGAACTGGTTGTAGGAGACGGTGACGTACTCGCTGTCCTTGCGGATGTCGAGCTGGCCGTCGCAGATCCGCGAGAACCGTATGTGGTCGATCCACACGTGGTGGGCCGTGTCGAGGCGGATGCCGTCGTAGTCGGTGTCCTTGCAGTCCCAGTTGCCCTCGATGGCGGTGTCGCGGATGGTGAGGTTGCGGATGATCACGTTGTGCGTGCCGGCGTCGAGGGTGAACCCGCCGTGGACGATCTCGGCCGTGTCGCTCACGCCGATGATGGTCTTGTCCGAGGCGACGGGTATCTCCGTGCCGAAGGGGTCCATGTCCAGGGATCCCCTGACGCGGATGACGTACGGCTCCTCGGCCGCCGCGTACTTCGCCAGCGCGGCCTGGTCGGTGACGGTGACGACCTTGCCGCCCGCCCCGCCGGTGGTGCCGCCGGCGAGGGAGGCGAAGCCGTGCGGCCGGTCGGTCCAGCGGTCGGCGGCGGGCGCGGTTCGAGCCGTCGGGGCCGCCTGGGCGTCACCGATCGCCCCGAGCCCCAGCGCGGCGACGAGGCCGAGCACGGCGGCCACGACCGTGCCGGGCTGCCCCGGTCTGGACAAGCGCTTGCTACGGAGGTGCGTCATTGCGGCTCCCAAGGCGTACGGGGTGACTTATGAGGGCGTGACTCTGAACCGCGTGAAGGTCGCGGCTCCGGCGTGCCCGCCTCCGGCGGGCGCGAGGGCGAACAGGCCGAGCAGGGCGCCGACCCAGCGCCAGGGGGTGGCGGCGAAGACCGGGCCGGACGACCGGAGGCCGTCGCCGGTGTCGGCCGAGAAGCGGCAGCGCGCTCCCGCGCCGGCCTCGATCCGCAGCCGGGCCCGGCCGTCGGGGGCGAGCCGGGCGTGGTCGGCGTCCCGCTCCCGGTCGGCGACGCCCTCGGCGAACCGGTGCACGAGGTGCACGGCCCCGTCGGCGCCCCGCTGGAGCCCGATCCAGGAGAACGCGTCCCCGAGCACCGCGAGTCCCGCCCGCGCGCCCGGCTCGTCGCTGTCGAGCCGCAGCTCCACCTCGACCGCGCAGGGCTTGCCGGGCAGCCGCTGGGTGAGCACGCTCGGGATTTTGCGCAGGTCATGGGCGTCGGCCGAGCGGACGCAGGTCAGCCGCAGTCCGTCCGCGGAGTGCTGGGTGGCCCAGCCGTCGCCGGGGTTGGCCGTCCACTGCCACTGGCGGCCGAACCGTCCGCCGGGGAAGTCGTCGTCGGTGGCGGGCGCGGCGGGCGGCTGCGGCGGCAGGGCGGGGCGGCGGTGTCCGGTGACGGGGGCGCCGTCGTCGCCCAGCACCGGCCAGCCGTCCGGCCCCCAGGACATCGGCTGGAGGTGCACGACCCGCCCGTAGGGGCCGCGCTGCTGGAAGTGCAGGAACCAGTCCTCGCCGGACGGGGTGCGCACCCAGCCGCCCTGGTGGGGGCCGTTGACGCCGGTGTCCTTCTGCTCCAGGACGATGCGCTCCTCGTACGGCCCGAAGAAGCCGCGCGAGCGGAAGGCGCCCTGCCAGCCGGTCTCCACTCCCCCGGCCGGGGCGAAGATCCAGAACCAGCCGTCGTGCCGGTACAGCTTGGGTCCTTCGAGGGTGAACCAGCCGGGTATGCGATCGCCGTCGACGATCACCTTGCCCTCGTCGAGGAGTTCGGTGCCGTCGGGGCGCATCCGGTGGCCGGTGAGCCGGTTCTTGACGCCGGAGCGGGACTTGGCCCAGGCGTGGACCAGGTAGGCCTCGCCGGTCTCCTCGTCCCACAGGGGGCAGGGGTCGATCAGGCCCTTGCCCGCCTTCAGCAGGTGCGGCCGGGTCCAGGGCCCCCTGATGCGCGGGGCGTTGACCTGGAAGATGCCCTGGTCCGGGTCGCCCCAGAAGATCCAGAAGCGGTCGTCGTGGTGGCGCAGGGACGGGGCCCACACTCCGCAGTCGTGCCGGGGCGCGGCGAACGCGGCAGCCGGTTCGAGGCGTTCGAGGGCGTGGCCGACCAGGGTCCAGTTGACCAGGTCGCGGGAGTGCAGCAGCGGCAGGCCGGGGGCGCGGCCGAAGCTGGAGGCGGTCAGGTAGAAGTCGTCGCCGACGCGGACGACGTCCGGGTCGGACCAGTCGGCGTCGAGGACGGGGTTGGTGTAGGTCCCGGCGGTCAGGGGCGTTCCGGAGGTCACGGGCTCACCGCCTTGCGGACGAGGGCCGCGGCGGCGTCCCGGTCGAGGCGGCCGTCGGCGACGACGGTGACGACCCGGCGGACGACGGTCTCGCCCGGCGGGATCGGCAGCCGCTCGTCGTACGCCAGCGAGGAACCGACCCCGGGGTACTCCTCGGTCCGCACGAACCAGGGGTCGCGCCGGGTCTGTTCGGTGGCGCCGGCGAAGACCAGCGTCCAGCCGTCCCCGGCGAGGGCGAGCCAGTCGGCGCGCCTGCCGTGCGCCCCGGCCTCGCCCTCGGCGTCGGCCGTGAAGACCTCCGGCGCGGCGGCCTCCTTGCGGGCCCGCCAGAAGAAGCCGCCGTAGGCCGCGCCCGGGCGGCCGTTGGTCGCGGGGCTGCCGATGGACAGCGGGCTCTGCGTGACGTTGGTGAGGGAGAAGGTGAGGTCCAGCGCCCAGGCCTGGTCGGTGAGTTCGGTGGCCGCGACCGTGCGGCGCTCGCGCAGCAGCTCACCACCCGCGGCGACCCAGCGCAGCTCCTCCACGAAGCCGTCGGGGTCGCGTAGCTGGAAGGCCATGTGCCGCTGGGAGCCGTGGTTGTCCAGCTCGGTCGGGCCCTGGTCGCGGACGTAGGTGCGCCCGCCCCAGAAGTTGGACCCCTCGACGTCGGGAACGGCGACACCGACGCCGAGGTGGTGTGCGTGGTCGGCGGGGGTCAGCTCGGTGACCGACGTGCCGGCCAGGGTGGTGACGGGGTGCAGGTAGGGCCGCGGGGAGAGCCGGGCGGGCAGCTCGGGCCGGGTGACGTACCGGCCGACCGGCCGGCCCGCGACACGCAGCACCGCGGTGTCGTTGCTGCTGGTCATCTGGTGCTCACCTCTTTCGACAGATGCTCCGCCGCCAGAGCCCAAGGGGCCCCCAGCTCGGAGTAGAGGGAGAGGGTGTCGGCGGCGGCCGCGACGAGCCCGTCGATGCCGGGCACCACCCGGCGGTTCTCGCCGGGGATCCGGTGCCAGGCGGTGTCCGGCAGCGGAGCCGGGTCGGGAGCCTTCCGGATGGCCTCCACGACCTTCATGAAGGCGCCCGTCTCGTCCGGCGGGACGAGGAGGTCCGCGCCGGTGGTGAGGTGGTCGACGAGGTTCTCCAGCAGGTCGGTGCGGCCGTGCTCGAACTCCTCCGGGCCGTGCCCCGCGCGCTGGAGCAGCACGCGGTCCTGCTTGTACCAGAAGGTGATGCGGCCGCTGCTGCCGTGCACCAGGACGTACGGCTCGTCCGCCTGCTCGGCGCACAGGGTCGCGGCGACGGTGACGGGGTGGCCCTGCGCGGTGGTGATCCGGACGCAGGAGGTGTCGTCGGACTCGATGGCGTTGGCGCGCAGCAGCTCGGTCTCGATGGCGGTGACGTCCTCGGCGCGGGTGCTGCCGCCGAGGGCGAGCGCGGTGGCGACGGCGTGCGCGAGGGGGTTGGTCAGCGCCCCGTCGATCACGTCGACGCCGTCCAGCCGCCGTTTGCCCGCCCAGGGCGCCCGCCGGAAGTAGTCCTCGTCCCGCACCCAGGCACCGGCTCCGCCGAGCCCGACCAGCTGCCCGATCGCGCCCTGGCCGACCAGCTCGCGGATGGCGGGCAGGGCGTGCGAGCCCAGCGACTGGAAGCCGATCTGGCAGACGACCCCGGCCGCGGCGACCCCGTCGGCCATCCGGCGGAACTCCGCGTAGGAGGGGGCGGGCGGCTTCTCCAGCAGGAGGTGCACGCCCCGTTCGGCGGCGGTGAGGGCGAGGTCGGTGTGGGTGGGGATGGGAGTGCAGATCACGGCGATCCGGGCCCCGGTGGAGTCCAGCAGGGCGCCGAAGTCGGCGGACTGCTCGGGGGTGCCGAGGTCGCCGAGTTCGTCGGCGGTCAGCGGTGTCAGCTCGCAGACACCGGCCAGCCGGACGAGGCCCTGCTGCTGGAGTCGGCGGATGTTCTCCACGTGCCAGCGGCCGTGACCGCGGGCGCCGGCGAGGACGACAGGCACAGGTGTGTTCATGGCGTCGATCATGCGGCCGGTCATGGGATCCTCCCCGCTCCCGCGCCGCGGGCCACCGCCCGGTCGGCCGCGGCGGCGCTGTCGACCGGGCCGTGCAGGACGGGCGTCCAGCCGACGTCGTCCGTCAGATCGCGCTCGCTGCCGGAGTTGTAGGCGTTGTAGATCATGAGCAGGTCAACCGGAAAGCCGTTGAAGAGCGTGCCGCTCTGGTGCAGGGCGCTGCCGTTCCAGCTCTTGACCAGGTCGGCGACCTCCACGTGGCCGGGCGCGTGGAAGGCGTTGTTCTCGGCGTGGATCCTCGACCCGGTGGAGACGCCGAGGGAGTAGCGGTAGTCGTCGCCGGTGATGTCGTAGCGGTTGTTGTAGACGTGCACCTGGCCGAAGCGGACGCGCGGGGCCCGCTGGACGACGGACTCGAACGCGTTGTGGTGCAGGGTGACGCGGAGTCTGCCGCGGTCGCCGGTGGCGGTGTCGCTGTTGCCGATCAGCATCGCCTTGTCGTGGTCGGCGAACCGGCTCCAGGAGACGGTCACCAGGTCGGAGCCGTTGGTGATGTCGAGCAGGCCGTCGTGGCGGAGGTAGTTGCGGGCGAAGTAGGTGGGTTCCTTCGCGTCGGGGTGGCCCCGGTCGGAGGCGGTGATGTGGTCGACCCACACATGGGTGGCGCCGGCCAGCCAGAGGTTGTCGTAGGCGGCCTTCCAGTCGCCGAGGCCGCCGGTGTTGGGCTGCCAGGCGGGGAAGCAGTCGTAGGCGTCGCGCAGTTCGAGGTTGCGGATGATCACGTTGTGGGCGTTGCGCACCTGGAGGCTGGCGCCCTTGAGGACCGCCTTCTCGCCGAGGCCGACGATCGTGGTGTTCGAGCCGACGGGCAGCGCGATCCGCTCGGCCTGCCGGGCGGCGGAGGCCTGGCGGGCCTCCTCCTGGGGACCGCTGGGCTTGGCGGCGCCCCAGGTGCGGGGGTCGTAGGCGGCGAGGTACTTCTTCAGGCTGTAGCCGCCGGTGGCGTAGTCGGCGCAGTCCAGGCGGTCGCCGTCGTCGTCGGTGTTGGCGTCGATGGTCCCCGCGATCCTGATGATCTTCGGGGTGTCGCTGCCGCCGTCCAGGGCGCGGACGAGCCCGGCCCGGTCGGTCACGGTGTACACGTGGCCGGCGTCGGCGGCCGCTCCCCCGGTCGTGCCCTCGCCCTCGGCCGCCCAGCCGTCGTTCGCGGGGAGGGTGTCACGGCCGAGGTCGCGGGTCTCGGCGTGCGCCGGGACGCAGAGCACCCCCAACATCCCGACGGCGACGGCGAGTTGTCTGATCCTCATCCCTTCACCGCCCCCGCGCTGAACCCGGTGATCAGCCACTTCTGGATGAAGGCGAAGACGATCACGACCGGCACGGCCGCGATGATGCCGCCCGCCGCGAGGGCGCCCAGGTCGACGCTGTCCGCGCTCATCAGGGTGTTCAGGCCGACCGGGATGGTCTGCTTGTCCTGGTTGTTGAGGAACATCAGGGCGAACAGGAAGTGGTTCCAGGAGTGGACGAAGGCGAAGGAGCCGACGGCGATCAGGCCGGGCCGCAGCAGCGGCAGCACGACGATCCGGAAGGCCGTCATACGGTTGCAGCCGTCCACCCAGGCCGCCTCCTCCAGGGAGTACGGCACGTTCTTGATGAAGTTGCTGATCAGGATCATCGACAGCGGCAGCTGGAAGACCGTCTCGGCGAGGATGACACTGCCGAGGCTGTTGATCATCTGGAGTTCGGCGAAGATCTCGAACAGCGGGACCAGCAGCAGCGCGCCCGGCACGAACTGGGAGCACAGCAGCCCGAGCATGAACGCCCGCTTGATCTTGAAGTCGAACCGGGCGAGGGCGTAGCCGCCGGCCAGGGCGACGAGGGTCGTCATGACCAGGGTGGCGACGCCGACGAGCACGCTGTTGGTGAAGTAGGTGCCGAAGCTGCGCTCCGTCCACACCTTCTCGAAGTGGTCGAAGGTCATCGGCCAGGGCACCAGCGACGTCGAGCCGGCCGGGCGCAGGGCGAACAGCAGGATCCAGTAGAAGGGGATGAGGGTGAAGACCAGGTAGATCCCCAGGGGCAGGTAGATCTGCCAGCGGGGCGCCTCGTCCCAGGCCCGGTCGCGCTTCGCCGGACGCGGCGGTTCGGGGACGGCGTCCACGGGTGCGGGCACCGTCTTGGTCGCTTCCTTGACGCTCACTTGCTCTCGCCTCCGAACTTGCTCAGCCGCAGGTAGACCATCGAGCAGAAGAGCAGGATCACGAACGCCACCGTGGTCAGGGCCGACGCGTAGCCGAAGTTGTGAGCGTCGACGGATGTGTTGGCGATGTACAGCGGCAGTGTGGTCGTCTCGCCCGCGGGGCCGCCGCCGGTCAGGGTGTAGAGCAGGTCGACGTTGTTGAACTCCCACACCGCGCGCAGCAGCGTGGACAGGATGATGGCGTCCTTCAGGTGCGGCAGCGTGATGTGCCAGAACTGCTTGATGCGGCTGGCGCCGTCGACCTCGGCGGCCTCGTAGAGGTCCTTGGAGACGGACTGGAGGTCGGCGAGGATGAGGATCGCGAAGAACGGCACGCCGCGCCACAGGTCGGCCACGATCGCCGCCGGGAAGACGGTGGAGGTGTCCGAGAGCCAGCTGGTGCCGTAGGAGCCGATGCCGATGTCCGCGAGGTAACGGGTGATGCCCGTCTGGGAGTTGTAGAGCAGCACCCAGATCGCGGAGGTGAGCACGCCGGAGACGGCCCACGGGGAGAAGACCAGGGCGCGGCCCAGGCCCCGGCCCACGAAGGTCTGGTTGACGATGAGGGCCAGCGCCAGACCGAACAGCAGCTGGAGTCCGACCTCGACGAAGACCCACTTGGCGCTGAAGACCAGGGTGTCCCAGAAGACGGGGTCCTCGGTGAAGGCGTGGACGAAGTTGTCGAAGCCCGCGAATCCGTTCCGCCAGGGCTTGGTGGGGTTGTAGTTCTGCAGGCTGTAGTAGAAGACGCTGATGACGGGGTAGGCGATGAAGCCCAGCATGAGCAGGGCGGCCGGGGCGATCAGCAGGTAGGGGAGCCTGCGCGGGGTGGCGGAGGCACGGCGCCGCCGGGGTGGCGCGGGCGGTTTCGCCACGGCTGCGGCTTGGGCCATGACAGGGTCTCCGATCTCGGTACGGCTTGCGTTCGTGGTGCGGAAAGCGCTTTCTCGCGGTGCGTGAGTGCCTCTCGGGGTTGCGTGGCGACTGCGGGCTCGCTGTGGCTTGTCGCGCCACGCGGCGGAGCCGCATATCGATACAGCCCCGCACCCCTGAGTGGGTCCGATCAGCTTGCGTAGGGATCCGGGGCCTTGCCCGGCCTTGCCAAGAACTCGAAGTCGCAGCCTGTGTCCGCCTGCGTGATCTGCTCGTTGTAGAGCGCGCCGTAGCCGCGCTCGTACCGGGTGGGCGGCGGTGTCCACTCCGCCCTCCGGCGCTCCAGCTCCTCTTGTGCCACGTTGAGTTGGAGGAGCCTGGCCTCGACGTCGAGGGTGATCGAGTCACCGGTGCGGACCAGGGCCAGCGGCCCGCCGACGTACGACTCGGGCGCGATGTGCAGCGCGCACGCGCCGTAGCTGGTGCCGCTCATCCGGGCGTCGGAGATCCGGACCATGTCCCGTACGCCCTGTTTCAGCAGGCGGTCGGGGATCGGCAGCATGCCGTACTCGGGCATGCCCGGCCCGCCCTTCGGCCCGGCGTTGCGCAGCACCAGCACGCTGTCGGCGGTGATGTCCAGGCCGGGGTCGTTGATCGTGCGCTGCATGGTCTTGTAGTCGTCGAAGACGACCGCGGGACCGGTGTGCTTGAGCAGGTGCTGCTCGGCGGCGATGTGCTTGATGACGGCGCCGTCGGGGCAGAGGTTGCCGCGCAGCACGGCGACCCCGCCCTCGTCGGCGACCGGGTTCTCGCGGGTGCGGATCACGTCGTCGTTGTGGACGACGGCGCCCTCGATCTGTTCCCGCAGCGTGCCGTTGACGGTCGGCCGGTCCAGGTGCAGCAGGTCGGTGATCCGCGAGAGGAACGCGGGCAGGCCCCCGGCGAAGTAGAAGTCCTCCATGAGGTACGTCTGTCCGCCGGGCCGGACGTTGGCGAGGACCGGCACGGTGCGGGCGATGCGGTCGAAGTCGTCGAGGGTGAGGTCGACCCGGCAGCGCCCGGCCATGGCGATCAGGTGGATGACGGCGTTGGTGGAGCCGCCGAGCCCGAGCACCGTGGTGACGGCGTCCTCGAAGGCCTCGCGGGTGAGGATCCGGGACGGCTTGAGCGCGGTCCAGGCGAGTTCCACGGCACGGCGCCCGGAGGCGGCGGCCATCCGCTCGTGCCCGGAGTCGACGGCCGGGATCGAGGAGGCGCCCGGCAGCGTCATGCCGAGGGCCTCCGCCGCCGCGGTCATGGTCGACGCGGTTCCCATGGTCATGCAGTGACCGGGCGACCGGGCCAATCCGCCCTGCAGCTCGCGCAGTTCGCAGTCGGTCAGGTTGCCCGCGCGGTGCTCGTCCCAGTACTTCCACATGTCGGTGCCGGAGCCGAGGGTCTCACCGCGCCAGTGGCCCGGCAGCATCGGCCCCGCGGGCACGAAGAGCGCCGGCACGTCGGCCGAGGCCGCGCCCATGAGCAGCGCGGGCGTCGACTTGTCGCAGCCGCCGAGCAGCACGGCCGCGTCGACCGGGTACGACCGCAGCAGCTCCTCCGTCTCCATGGAGAGGAGGTTGCGGTAGAGCATGGGGGTCGGCTTCTGGTACGTCTCGGAGAGCGTGGCGACCGGGAACTCCAGCGGGAAACCCCCGGCCTGCCACACGCCCCGCTTGACCGCCTCGGCGCGCTCGCGCAGATGGACGTGGCAGGGGTTGATGTCGGACCAGGTGTTCAGCACGGCGATCACCGGGCGGCCCTGGTACTCCTCCGCCTCGTAACCGAGCTGCCGCATCCGGGCGTTGTGCGACCAGGTGCGCAGTTGGCCCTCGACGCCGTACCACTGGTGGCTCCGGAGCTCCTCGGGGCGCAGCCGGCCGGTCATATCGACCACCCCGCGGCGATCGCGGCGACCTCGGCGCGTTCGTCCTCGCGGAGCGTCCGGCTCGGCGGGCGGACGTCGCGGCGGCACAGGCCGAGGGAGGCGAGGGCCTCCTTGACGACGGTGACGTTGTTGGCGGAGCCGTTGGCCGCGCGCAGTTCCTCGAAGCGGCGGATCTGCTCCCAGACCTTCATGGCGGCCGGGTAGTCGCCGGAGCGCAGCGCCTCGATCATGTTCAGGGAGACGGCCGGGGCGACGTTCACCAGCCCGGAGGTGAAGCCGGTGGCGCCCGCGGAGAAGTAGGAGGGGGCGTAGGGCTCGGCGAGTCCCGCGACCCACACGAACCGTTCCAGTCCGGCGTCCCGGGCGAAGGCGGCGAACCTGGCGGCGTCCGGCACGGCGTACTTCACGCCGATGACGTTCGGGCAGGCGTCGGCGAGTTCGGCGAGGCGGGCCCCGGTGAGCTGCGCGTTGCGGATGTACGGCACGACGCCCAGCTCGGGCACGGCCTCGGCGACGGCGCGGTGGTAGTCGACCCAGCCGGCCTGGGAGACGTAGGGGTGGACGGGCTGGTGGACCATCACCATCTGGGCGCCGAGCTCACGGGCGTGCCGGGCGGAGGCGACGGCGGTCGGGATGTCGTGCCCGACGCCCACGAGGATCGTGGCCCGCTCCCCCGCTTCGTCGATCGTCACCTCGGTGACGAGACGGCGCTCTTCGGGGGTGAGGGCGTAGAACTCGCCGGTGTTGCCGTTCGGGGTGAGGGTGGTGATGCCGCCGTCGAGCAGACGGCGCAGCAGGGCCCGGTAGGTGTCCTGCTCGACGGAGCCGTCCTCGGCGAACGGGGTCACCGGGATCGCCACCACGTCGGCCAGGGCCGCCCGTTGGGTCTCGAACGCCACGCTGCTCATTCCTGACCTTCCTGTTCCAGTGCTGCCTGGGGGAAAGCGCGCTGCACGAAGGACGCGATGTGGGCGTGGAGCGCGCGGGCCGCGCCGTCGGCGTCGCCGTCGAGGGCGAGCCGGAGGATCTCGCGGTGCTCGCCGGCCTCCCGCTCCCAGGAGGGCGAGGCGGCCCACGCGACGGCGGAGACCAGGGCGGCCTGGTCGCGGACCTCGTCGAGCATCCGGCCGAGCAGCGGGTTGCCGCAGGGCAGGTACAGGGCGCGGTGGAACTCCCGGTTGGCGAGGGAGCGTTCGGCGGTGTCGGTGGCGACGTCGGCCCGGGTCAGCGCGTCCCGCGCGGCGTCCAGGGAGGCGCCGCGCTGCACGGCCCGCTTCAGGGCCTCGGGCTCCAGCAGCAGTCGCACGTCGTAGACCTCGCGCGCCATGTCCGCGTCCACCATGCGCACCGTGACGCCCTTGTACTGGCTCATCACGACCAGCCCGGTCCCGGCGAGGGTCTTGAGCGCCTCGCGCACCGGGGTCTTCGACACCCCGAACTGCGCGGCGAGCTCGGTCTCGACCAGCGCCTGCCCGGGGGTCAGCTGCCCGGTGAGGATGCGGTGTTTGATCCCTTCCAGCACGTACTGCGTGCGGGAGGGGATCGGTGTGGGCACAGAGGTCATGCGCGCCTCTCGGATCTCGCGATCTCGGTGGATCGCGTATCGGATCTCGCGTATCGCGTCTCATATATGACGTACGAAGTACGACGCGATGACGGTAGGAGGGCGCGTTTGTTTCGTCAATGCTTCTGACGCAAGAAGCAGCAATCGCTTTCTACGACCTGGGCTTCCACCCCGGATCCCGCCCGCTCAGCCCCACGGACCGGTCCAGCAGCGACGCATCGGGACCCACCGGGACCACAGGCCCGAAGATCTCGCCCCGGCTCGGGTCGTCGACGCTCGCGGCGAGGAAGTCGTGGCAGACCTGGAGCGCCACCGGGTCGGGGGCGTACTCCTGGCCGGTCGCGCGGGCCAGGTCCCAGCCGTGGATCACCAGCTCGTCGGTGGCGACGAGCCCGGCGACCTCGCCCGGCAGGTCGACGCCCCCGGCCCGGGTCATGCCGGTCCACGCGGCCGGGTCGCGCCAGGCGTCGGCCAGCTCGGTCAGGATCTTGGGCAGTTCCTCGCGCCAGCCCGGCCCGATGTCCGGGAGCGTGGAGCCCGGGCTGGTGTCGGTCGTGGCGCCGAGGTCCTTGCGGCCGGCGTCGCGGAAGGCGGCGGACAGTCCCGCCAGGTGGCCGAGCAGGTGGCGCACCGCGTACTCGGGGCAGGGAGTCGTCTCGGCCAGTTGCTCGTCGCCGACACCGACCACCAGCTGCGCCAGGGCCTCCGTCTGGGGTCCGAGGTCGAGGGTCGGGCCGGTCGTGCCTGGAGTGCTGTCGGTCATGGGGCTGCTCCTCCGTGTGTCATCCGGAAGGTAGACCGCGACCGACCGCAGAACTCATCGCCCACTCGACGTTTCCCCGCTCTCCGTCTACGGCCCCGCGTCGCACGGGCCGGCCGGTGCGACGGGCGTGCCGCGACGGCCCACCGGCCGGGATGACGCCCCCCGACGGCCCGGGCGAGACGTGCGTCGCCCCGGCCATCGGAGGCCGGGTGCTCGTCGGCGCTGCCTGCCCGGACGTCCCTCAGCGGTAGCGGACGACGTGCAACCGGTGGACTCCCGTCGGGTCCAGGACGGCCGGCTCGCCCGACGCGCCGTCGACCAGGACGACGCCGTCCTCCAGGCGGAGCGCGTTCACCAGCTGGCCGACGGCCTCGCGGCCCCGGCCGTCCGTACGGCGAGCCCAGATCAGGGCGCGGGCCGCGACGGGCAGTGCGGAAGCCGCCTCGACCGCCGCCGCCCAGTCCTGGTGCTCGGACACGGACAGCACGGGACCGAGGTCGGCGAGCGTCGATCGGAACCAGGCGGCGCGGGCGGGAGGCGGTGGCTTCGGGAGGTCCGCCCCTCCGAGGGTGCCGCCCGCGTCCCAGCGGGCGAGCCAGCCCCACGGGTCGGTGTTGGGCAGGCCGAAGGGCGCGGTCTCGTCCTTCGGGACCACGACCGTCGCGTCGAGCATGCAGTCCTGCCAGTGACCTTCGCGCAGGAAACGGCTCGTGTTGCAGGAGAAGACCCAGCCGCGCGTGGTCTCGTCCTGCGCGGTCGGGGCGTGCAGTTCCACTTCGCCGCGATAGGCGTCCTGAAGCCAACGGCGTGCTTTGTCGACCGCGGAGGCGAAGTCGGGTGCCGCGTGCTCCCACGGGTCGGGGCGCGGCGTGAACGCGCCGGGCAGCGCGCGGAGCAGCACGAGCTCACGGACCAGGGACGAGTCGAGGCGGGCCAGGGAGGAGGTCAGCGCGTCGAGGAGAACCACTTGTCCCTTGTGGTTGTGCGCGTAGAGCAGGTTGCCGGTCGCCTCGTGGCCACCGACCTCCCGGCGGACCCAGACCAGGCCACGGGTGTCCGGCCCCGTCTCCGAGACCGCCCGGACCACGTCGTCCCAACCCCCGGCCCCGACGCGCGTGAACTCGGGGAAATAGCGCCGCGTCAGCCGTTCCCACCAGCCGGGCGCCTCGTCCGACGGCTGCCAGGGCAGGGGCGTGGAGGGGGCGCCGTTGATCGTGGAGTGCAGAGTCACGACACATCCGCGGATGTTGATCCGACGGGGCTGCGTCTCGACCCGGCGAGCCGCGTCTTCCGGTGCCACGGGTTCCAGGTCCGCGAGTGGGGCGCTGGGCGCCGGGTGGAACGGGGTCCCGCCGTCCTTGGGGACGACGACCGACGCGGCCATCATCGGCGTCTCCGGAAACCCCGGCTGCGACAGCGGTCGGCAGGCCATCAGCCATGCGGCCGCCGTTTCGTGCACGGGGTGCCCGACGGCCAGCCGCACGAGGCCGCCGTAGGTGGCGTTCAGCCAGGCGGTTGCCCTCTGGTCGGGACTCGACATCCCTCAGTGCCCCCTCTTCGGCGGCCATCCATGGGGCCATTCACCCGTCGCGCGGAGTTCCATGTACTTGTCCGCCGGAAGGTAGGTCGGGGAGAAGTGCGGATCGGTGCCGTCGTGCGGTACCACGATGAGCGACGTGAACGGAGCCTGCGTGGGGTCGCCCGTGTCGATGTGTTCCTTGAAATCGAAGCGCACGGTCCAGCCGTAAGGGAACCGGATCGCTGTTTCCGGCAGCATCACTACAGAATCGGGCTTCTCAGGGAAAGCCTTGGTTTTCAGGTATTCGGCGGCCGCCGCCACGGCCTCGTCACGACTCAGCACTTAGGAGCTCCCATCGCGGTAAGGAATGTGTCCGATCGATGACACATTTTTCTCCAGTATTCCGAGGGTTCCTGACTGCCCGTCGAGGAAAACGACCCCGTGCTTGGTGTTCACGGCATTGAAGACGTGGGCGCTGCCGTCGGGTCGGCTCACGTACACGGCGCTTCTCGAACCCTCTCCGCGCGCCTGGAGGTCTCGGATGATGTCATCGTAGCTCTTGACCATGTCATAGTGCCCCTTGGCCCTGTCCTTGAGGCCGAGTTGCTCCGGGGGAATGTGATCCGGCTGCAGCTTGGGCGCCGCACTCACCTCGACCCCGTCCAGCCTGCGGTCCACGGAGACGACGTTATGGCTGCAGTTGTCTCGATAGCCAGGAGTATCGGTATTGTTGACGCCCTTCAACCACGGATATTCGCTGTCCAGAAACTCCTGGGCCTTCTGTGGGTCCACGGAGTCGTAATGGATGGCTTTTTCCTTGACGTGGTCCGTCGACCGTGCGAGGTCGCTCCAGTCCTTGGGCGCCGCGTCGGCGGCCTCGTCCGCGACCTTCGCACCGTCGGGTACGCCCTTCGCGGCTCCCGCTCCCGTCTCCATCCCCTCCCTCACGGCAGCGCGCAGACCACCCCGCGCCAGCCCCGCGCCCTTCGTGCCGATGAGCTCGGGCACCAGGCGGCCGATGAACTCGGACGGGTCCTTCTTGAAGCCGTCCACGGCGGCGTTCAGCGCGCGCTCGGGGTGGGCCGCGGTCGAGACCAGGCCGGAGAGCGTCAGGGAGATGTTCTGGAGGTACTCCGCGGGGTGGGTCAGGTTGTAGGGGTCGACCGGGTTCAGGCCGCGGGCGAAGCTGACCAGGCCCGCGGTGCCCTTGACGACACCGCCCACGACGTGGTTGAGCTCGACGCCGGTCGCCACGAGACCGTCGACCACGTTGCCGGTCAGGCGGTCCAGCGGTGGCGGCTCCGCCGGGGCGTGGGCGAGGGCCTTCCTGATGCCCGCCTCGGCGTCACCGGCGGCGGTGTTCCGCTGAGCCCGGGCCCGGGCCAGCTTCTCCCGCGCCTGCCGGATGGTCTCCTTGCCGGGGTCGTGGAACGGCCCGGGAGTGGGGCCGGGGTCCTGGTCCGCCCGCACCTTGGCGTTGTAGGCGTCGACCTTCTGGTTGTACTCCCCGATGGCCTTCTCGGACGCGCTCTTGCCACGCGCGTACAACTCGATGGCCTCCTGCGCCTGCTGCTGCGCCCACTTCACCGTGCCGGCGTAGGCGTCCAGCGCGGTGGCGGCGGTTTCGCATGCGTCGGCGGCCTGGAGCCACTTCGAGGGGTGGACGCCGAACTTCTCACGGAAGGCGTCCCCGGCCTTGCCACGCCAGGCGGAGGAGTCGACCTTCTTCATCCCCGAGCCGACCTTGTCGAAGGCGGCGGAGAAGTCCCGAAGGTGCTCGGCACTGCTCCGGATCTTCTCCGGGTTGCCGTGGATCAGCTCGTTGGCCTCCTCGGTCTGGCCGAGCTGCTGCTCCCCCGGTGTGGCGCCGAGGTCGGACGCGATGTCGTCGCCCCAGTCCTCCACCGCGTCCGCGGCATCCTTCAGGCCGACCCGGTCAAGTCCGTCACCGAGCCGGTCGGTGCCCCAGTCGATGCCCCCGCCGACCACCTTCTTACCGGCGTCGACACCGTCATCGAGAACGTTCAGGCCGTGATTGACGCCGTCCTTCAGCCTGCCCAGGCCGCCGCCGATGTCGTCGAGGACGCCCATCAGCCCTCACCCCCGCCGCCCTGCATCCGGGCACGCTCCTCCGGCGAGGGGCCGAACTGCTCGTCCAGCACCCGCTCCCACGTCGCATCCGAGACCCCGGCACGCTCGCGAATGCTCTCGGGCGCCATCCCCATGCCGACCAGGTTCTCGGACGTCATGACGTCCCGGCCCGCGTCCCGCCAGCCCTGGGCGCTGGCCTCCCGGGCCCGGTCGAAGGACTCCTTGCTGTAGTCGGCGTCCCTGACCTGGGTGACCGGGTTGTTCGACCAGACCTCGCCCCAGTCCTTGCCGGTGATCTCGTCCTCCGAGGCGTGCGGATTGCCGATCACCGAATTGACGCCGACCTTCATCGCTCCTGCGACGTACTGGTCGGTTTCGTAGTACGTCCCGGCCGCGAGCCCCGTCTTCAGCGCGAACAGGTTGCCCTCCTGGATCAGCGAACGGACGCCCCACTCCCACCGCTCACAGAAGGAGCCGAAGGTGCCGGTGAGACCCTCCGCGCCCAACTCCAGACCGGACAGTGCGATGTCGCCGAAACCACGGCCCGCGCCGGCCTCACCGACCATGCCGAGCTCTTTCAACTCGCCCAGCGCCGCCGTCAGTCCCTTGGCGATCTCGTCGAGTCCGATCGCCGACAGGTCGTTGCCGTTGCCGCCCCCCGTCATCGAGGCGTCCCTCCCTGCTGTGCACGGTCCAGTGCGAACGCGTCGGGCACGATTCCGGTCACCGGCGGGAGCAGCAGCGCGTGTTCGGCATCGTCGGCCGCGTCCAGAGCCACCCCGCACGGCACACCGGCCTCCGGTACCGCCACGTCCAGCAGCCGCGCCCCGAGGACCGTCTGGTACGTCCACTCCCTGTCGGCCTCGTCCCGAGCGAGCGCGTACCGGGACAGCGCCGGCTCGTCGGAGAAGGCCAGGATCCAGCGGATCCCGCCGAAGTCGGCGGTGAGCCAGCCGCCGTCGCGCAGCGGCACCAGCACCGCCGTGTCCCGGAAAATCTCCAGCAGCACAGCGAACTCGCGCCGCCGGGCGGCCACTTCCTCCTCGGTGGGCTCCGGCACCTCCTTGAGCGACGCCACCTCAGCGACCGTCGATGCCTCAGGTGGCCTCGGGGCGCAATCCGGATCAGCCGGTCGAGTCGTCTCGCCAGAACCGGACTTGTCGGAAGCCGGCTGCCGACCGGGAGCCACGGGTGACTCGGGCCGTTGGGTCATCTCCGCGTACTCGGCAAGTCGGGAACGCCGTATCGGCGTCTCCGTGCCACCCCCCAAATCTGTCACGGCGCCACCTTTGCGTATGACGCACCAACGCTTCCCCCCTGGCCTCATGGGCCACCTCGGTCACACACAAGATCGATACGCAGAGATCACGATTCTCGGTCCGGTCGAGGGGTGAAAGAGGCAGCCGACGTGGGCCGATCCTCCGGACGGAGAGGGAGCTTGTGACGACGCGAGCCGATGGCACCGAGCGGACCATGTACACCTGGCCATGAGCGCAAGGCCAGTCGCTTCGGGGCCTTCGCCGGTCCCGCCCGCGCTCCTCCGCTGTCGCAGAGATGCCGTCCTAAGGAACCTGCCCGATCCCCTCCCCAGGGCCTTAGCGCCACGCTGGGCAGGCATGACGACGAGAACGACCTGGCCCCTGGCGCGGGTCCTGCGCGACCGCGACTCCGCGCTCTGCCTCTCCGCGGTGGTGGTCTCCGGCTTCGGCACCTCGGCCCTGTGGCTGGCGTCCGGTGTGTGGGTGAAGGACCTCACCGGCTCGGACGGCCTGGCCGCGCTGTGCCTGCTCGCCATGTGGCTGCCGACCCTGGCCGGTCCACTGCTGGGCACGCTCGCCGACCGGGGCCGCCGCAAGCCGCTGCTGATCGGCGTGAACGTGCTGCTGGGTGCCCTGCTGCTCAGCCTCGTGAGCGTCGACGCCCCGGGCGATCTGTGGCTGCTGTACGCGGTGCTGTTCGTGTACGGGGCGGCGGGTGTCGTCCATGACGCGGCCGAGTCGGCCCTCGTCGCGACCGCCGTCGGCCCGTCCCTGCTCGGCGACTTCAACGGCCTGCGCATGACCGCAACCGAGGGCATGAAGCTCCTGGCCCCGCTGGCAGGCGCGGGCCTGTACGCGGCATACGGCGGCGCGGGCGTCGCGCTGCTGGACGCGGCGACGTTCGTACTGGCCACGGGCTTGTACGCCCTGCTGCGCGCCCGGGAGGAGATGCCGATGCCTCCGCCGCCCATCCGGAGCAGCCGGCAGCGGACCGCCGAGGGCGCCCGCCACCTGTGGGCGCACCCCGCACTGCGCCCCCTGGTCCTGGCGGGCGGCGCCACCATGCTGTGCGCCGGCCTGAACGGGGCGATGGTGTACGCCGTGGTCGAGAACCTCGGGCACTCCCCCGCGTACGCCGGTGTGCTGTACGCCGTGCAGGGCGCCGGTTCGGTCGCCGTGGGCCTGCTCTCCGGCACCGCCCTGCGCCGCCTGGGGGAGCTGCGCTTCGCGGCGCTCGGCATCGTGCTGCTGGCGCTCGCGGTGGCCCTGCGCGCGGTGCCGTCCGACCCGGTGGCACTCGGGTGCAGCGCGGCGATCGGGGCGGGGTTGCCCGCGGTGCTGATCGCCGCGCTGACCGCGGTGCAGCGCGAGACCCCTGGCCCGCTGCTGGGCCGGGTCACCGCCACGGCCCACACCCTCGTCTACGCGCCGAACGTCGTCGGGCTGGCCGCCGGGACTGTCCTGGTCGAGGCGGTGGGCCACCGGCTGGTGCTGGTGGTCCTGGGCGTGGGCCTGCTGGTGACGGCGGCCTGGCTGTCTCAGAGCCGGGCGAGGGCGGAGCGGACCGTCTCCAGATCGCCGTCGGACGCCAGCCCGGCGTGATACAGCCGCAGCTCGGTGGCGCCGAGGCGCCGCGCACCGGCGGCGTCGGCGGCGAGGGTGCCGGGGCTGCCGCCCATGCCGGAGACGACGGTGAAGTTGGCGGCGATGACGGCGCCCTCGCGGCGCTGCTCCGCGAACGGCGTCAGCGTGCCGGTGCCGCCCGCGCAGGGGACGACCACGCCGTCCGCGACGGACAGGATGTGCGCGGGGTCCACCCCGGGGTTGGCGCCCACGTGGTAGGAGACCGGGTCCGCATGCAGCAGCACCTGGAAGCCCTCGGGCGCGGCCGCCCGGACCGCCGCGACGGCCTCCTCCTGGAGCGTGCGGGCGGTTTCGTCGCGGTACGCGCGCGTGGTGTTCGCGAGCGTCTCCCCGAGGAGCTTCTCGACGCCCGGCCAGCCCCCGTCGGACGGCGCCCCCTGCCAGACCGGCTCCAGCGCGGTCCGTACGGCGGCGGCCAGCCGGTCCGCGTCCAGGCCGTGCCGGCCGTAGCCCTCCCGGCAGGACGGGCAGAAGCAGAGCGCCATCAGGTACTGCCCGGCGTCCCCGAGGCCGACGCCGCCGGTCTTGTCGTGGGCGTGCAGGTGCTGCAGTCCGTACCAGCCGAGGGACTCCAGCTCGGTGCCGCGCGCCCCGGGCCGGGCGGCCGCCTCCGCCGCCAGGTCGATGAGGTACGCACGCGTGGCGGGCTGCGCGATGCAGGGCGCCCAGGGGTAGCGGTCGCCGTAGGCGTTGACGACCGAGGTGTCCGGGTGCTCGGCGCCCAGGCGGGAGTTGTGGGCGAGGACGACCCAGGTGTGCACCTCCAGGCCGGCGTCCGCCAGCGCGCCGGCGGCCTCGCCGAAGGCGTCCCCCGGGGCCCAGTCGCCGGCCGCGTAGGGGCGCAGCTCCCGCCCGTCCCAGCGGTCGTCCGCCGGGTACAGCACGGCGGCGTGTTCGGCGGTGACGATGCGGTGGCGCGGGTGGCGGGGCGTGAGCGCCCGGGTGGAGTGGTAGGCGGCGGCGAGCGTCACCTGTGCCACGCCGAGCGCGGCGATCCGGGCGGGCGCCTCCGGGTCCCCGTTGACGTCCCAGGGGTAGACGAATGCCGACGCCTTCACTTGGCCTCCTCCAGCAGCGCGTAGCCGCGTTCGATCAGTTCGGCGAGCTGCTTGACATGATCCTCCGTCGGCTCGTGCAGCGGGGGACGGACCTCCCCCACGTCCAGTCCGCGCAGCCGTACGCCGGCCTTGACCAGGGCGACGGCGTAGCCGCGACCCTGGGCGCGCAGTTCGACGAACGGGCGGAAGAAGCCGTCCAGCAGCCTGTCCACGGTGGCGTCGTCGCCGCTCCGGAGGGCCTGGTGGAAGGCGAGGGCGAGCTCGGGGGCGAAGCAGAACACGGCGGACGAGTAGAGCGTGACGCCGAGGGCGCGGTAGGCGAGCTGGGTCTGCTCGGCCGTCGGCAGGCCGTTGAAGTAGAGGAAGTCGCCCGGCACCTCGGTGCGGACGGCGCTGACGATCCGCTGCATGAGGTCGAGGTCGCCGAGCCCGTCCTTGAGGCCGATGACGCCGTCGGTGCGGGCCAGTGCGACGACCGTCTCCGGGGTGAAGACGGCGTTGTCGCGCTGGTAGACGATGACCGGCAGGGCGGTCGCGGCGGCGACCTCCCGGTAGTGCCGCAGCAGCCCCTCCTGCCCGGCGACCACGAGGTACGGCGGCATGGCGAGCAGCCCGTCCGCCCCGGCCGCCTCCGCGATACGGGCGTAGCGCACCGCGAGCGCGGTGCCGTACCCGGCGCCGGCGACGACCGGCACGCGCCCCTCGGCCGCCTCGACGGCGACGCGTACGCAGGCCTCGAACTCCTCGGGCGTCAGCGCGTGGAACTCGCCGGTGCCGCAGCAGGCGAACACGGCGGCGGCTCCGGCCTCCACCCCGTGTCGGACATGCGTGCGGTAGGCGTCGAGGTCCACGGAGCCGTCGGGTCCGTAGGCGGTGACCGGGAAGAACAGCGGCCCGCTGGAGACGTTGAGTCGAGCGGCGAGAGGGGCTGACGTCACAAGCTCTCCCGGTTCCATATTCATGATTGGCGTCTACATTTCTGAACACCCTCACGCTAAGGTGCCTCCTTGGCGCCGGTCAAGCGCGCGCACCCGCGTCACACCAGCGGATTCATCCCTTCCGCGGCACACTTGACGGGTTCCGCCTCACCTCCTTAGCGTGTCCACGCATATGAATGCCGTGCGCTCATGTGCACAGTTGGCGATCAAGGAGACCCGAGGATGCCCGCTCCCCGCACCGTCCTGCTCACCGGCGCCGCCGGCGGCCTCGGCACCCTGATGCGGGACCTGCTGCCCGACTACGGCTACGAGCTGCGCCTGCTCGACCTGCGCCCCATCGAGGGCGCGCCGGACGCGATCATCGCGGACCTCGGGGACAAGGACGCCGTGCGCGAGGCGGTCCGGGGCGTCGACGCGATCATCCACCTCGCGGGCATCTCCCTGGAAGCCCCCTTCGAGAAGATCCTCAGGGCGAACATCGAGGGCACCTACCACCTCTATGAGGCCGCCCGCGAGGAGGGCGTCGGCCGGATCGTCTTCGCCTCCTCCAACCACGCCGTCGGCTACACCCCGCGCCCCCAGGGCGACGACCCGCTGATCCCGATCGACACCCCGCGCCGCCCGGACACCTTCTACGGCCTGTCCAAGTGCTTCGGCGAGGACCTGGCCCAGCTCTACTGGGACAAGCACGGCCTGGAGACGGTCTCGGTGCGGATCGGCTCCTGCTTCCCCGAGCCGACCAGCGTGCGGATGCTCTCGGTGTGGATGAGCCCCGCCGACGGCGCCCGGCTCTTCCACGCGGCCCTGACCGCCGAGCACGTCGGCCACACCGTCGTCCACGGCTCCTCCGCCAACACCCGCCTGTGGTGGGACCTCAGCACGGCCCGGGCGCTCGGCTATGAGCCGCGGGACGACTCCGAGCCCTGGGCCGAGAAGCTCATCGCCGAGCAGGGCGACCTGGACCCGGAGAACGAGGCGCACGCCTACCTCGGCGGCCACTTCGTGACGGACCCGCCGATCTGGCCGTACTGACCGAAACACATCACCCACAGGAGCGGGCGGGCAGAGAACGGGCCCGCCCGCTCGGGCATTCGGGCACAACCCCGAGGCGGCCGGGCAGCGTCCTCAGGGGCGCCGGGAACTGCGCGACCAGCCACGACGCAGCCGCAGACGGGCATGGCACCCCCGCCACCCCCTCCACATCCGCAAGACCGAACGGGCACACACGGGCAGGATCCCGCCCGCAACAGACCTGGCCACCGCGATGCACCCGCTGTAGAACTTCCCCCATGGCCCGACCGAGGGCCCGAACGGGCAGCACGGCAGGAAGGCGGGTGACGGCCATGAACAGAACCGCGGAAGAACGCCAGCGCGAGATCGTGCTGGCCGCACGGCGCGACGGATCGGTCGACGTCACCGCCCTCGCCGCCGACCTGGGCGTGGCCAAGGAGACCGTACGGCGGGACCTGCGCGTCCTGGAGGACCACGGCCTGCTCCGCCGCACCCACGGCGGCGCCTACCCCGTGGAGAGCGCCGGGTTCGAGACGACACTCGCCTTCCGCGCCACCAGCCACGTCCCCGAGAAGCGCCGGATCGCGGCCGCCGCGGCCGAACTGCTCGGGGACGCCGAGACCGTCTTCGTCGACGAGGGCTACACCCCGCAGCTCATCGCCGAGGCACTCCCCCGGGACCGGCCGCTGACCGTGGTCACCGCGTCCCTGCCGGTCGCGGGCGCCCTCGCCGGGACCGACACCGTCTCCGTCCTGCTGCTGGGCGGACGGGTCCGCTCCGGCACCCTCGCCACCGTCGACCACTGGACGACGAAGATGCTGGCCGGCTTCGTCGTCGACCTGGCGTACATCGGCGCCAACGGCATCTCCCGCGAGCACGGCCTCACCACCCCCGACCCGGCCGTCAGCGAGGTCAAGGCCCAGGCGATCCGCGCCGCCCGCCGCACCGTGTTCGCGGGCGTGCACACCAAGTTCGGAGCGGTCAGCTTCTGCCGGTTCGCCGAGATCGGCACGCTGGAGACGATCGTGACCAGCACCCTGCTGCCGGCGGCCGAGGCCCACCGCTACTCGCTGCTCGGACCGCAGGTCATCCGCGTCTGACCCACCCCCTTCGTCCCCCACCGGGCACCTCCATGCCCTGCCGCGCCCCTTATCTCCCCATACATCCAGGAGCGATCCATGCGAACCCAGAGCCGACGACGGCCTCCGCGAGCCCCGCTCGCCGTGGCCGCCGCAGGGACGCTGCTCGCCCCGCTGCTCTCCGGCTGCTGGGTCGGGGCGGGCGGGGCCGGATCCGGCGGCGACGCCATCAACGTCCTGATGGTCAACAACCCGCAGATGGTCGAGTTGCAGAAGCTGACCCGCGCCCACTTCACCAAGGAGACGGGCATCAAGGTCAACTTCACCGTCCTGCCGGAGAACGACGTCCGCGACAAGATCAGCCAGGACTTCGCCAACCAGGCCGGCCAGTACGACGTCGCCACGCTGTCCAACTACGAGATACCGATCTACGCCCGCAACGGCTGGCTGCACGAGATGAACACGTACGTCGCCAAGGACCCGGGCTACGACGAGCAGGACGTGCTCAAGCCGATGCGCCAGTCCCTCACCGGGGCGGACGGCAAACTCTACGGCCAGCCCTTCTACGGCGAGTCGTCGTTCCTGATGTACCGCAAGGACGTGTTCGAGAAGAAGGGCCTGACGATGCCCGCCCGCCCCACCTGGCAGCAGGTGGCGGACCTCGCGGCGAAGGCGGACGGCGCCGAGCCCGGCATGAAGGGCATCTGCCTGCGCGGCCTGCCCGGCTGGGGCGAGGTGATGGCCCCCCTGACCACTGTTGTGAACACCTTCGGCGGCACCTGGTTCGACAAGGACTGGAAGGCGCGACTCGACTCCCCCGAGTTCGAGAAGGCGACGAAGTTCTACGTCGACCTGGTGCGCGAGCACGGCGAGTCCGGCGCCGCCCAGGCCGGCTTCGCCGAGTGCCTGAACAACATGACCCAGGGCAAGGTCGCCATGTGGTACGACGCCACCTCCGCGGCCGGATCCCTGGAGGCGGCGAACTCCCCCGTCAAGGGCAAGGTCGGCTACGCCCCCGCGCCGGTGGAGAAGACGGAGTCCTCCGGCTGGCTCTACACCTGGGCCTGGGGCATCCAGCAGGCCTCCCGCAACCCGGACAACGCCTGGAAGTTCGTCTCCTGGGCGTCCGGCAAGGAGTACGAGCAACTGGTCGGCGACCAGATCGGCTGGTCCAACGTCCCGGCCGGCAAGCGGGCCTCCACCTACGCCAATCCCGCCTACCGCAAGGAGGCCGCCGCCTTCCAGGAGATGACCAAGGAGGCCATCGAGCAGGCCCGGCCCAACGAGCCCGGCGTGCAGCCGCGCCCCGCGCCCGGCATCCAGTTCGTCGGCATCCCCGAGTTCACCGACCTCGGCACCAAGGTCTCCCAGGAGATCAGCGCGGCCATCGCCGGACGCCAGTCCGTCGAGTCGGCCCTGAGGAAGTCGCAGGCGCTCGCCGAGAAGATCTCCGAGGAGTACGAGGGACGATGACCGCCACGACCACGGCCCCCGTGGCCGCTCCCGAGACGCGCGCCCCGGTCCGCCGCCCCTCCGCCCGGCTGCGCGCCTGGGCGACCCGCGCCCCGCTGCTCCCCGCCCTGATCTTCATGATCGTCGTCACCCAGCTGCCCTTCGTGGCCACGCTGGTGATCTCCTTCTTCGACTGGAACAGCCTCTACCCCGACGCCCGCCGCTTCACCGGCCTCGCCAACTACCAGGAGGTCCTCACCGACGCGGACCTGCGCCACTCGGTCTGGACGACCGTGCTGCTGACGGTGGCGGTCGTGCTGGCCAGCCTGGTGCTGGGGCTCGTCCTGGCGCTGCTGCTGGACCGCGGGTTCCGCGGCCGGGGCATCGTACGGACGCTGCTTATCGCGCCCTTCCTGGTGGTGCCGGTCGCCGCCGCCCTGCTCTGGAAGCATGTGCTCTACAACCCTGAATACGGCTTGTTCAATGGGTTGTTGCACTATGTGGGCGGCCCACAGCCCGACTGGATCTCGAACACCCCGCTGCTCGCCGTCGAGGCCTCGCTCGTCTGGCAGTGGACGCCGTTCATGATGCTGATCCTGCTCGCCGGCCTGCAGAGCCGCGACCACGAGCAGATCGAGGCGGCCCGGGTCGACGGCGCGAGCGACTGGCAGATCTTCGTCCATCTGACGCTCCCGCACCTGCGCCGCTACCTCGAACTCGGCGCCCTGCTGGGCTCGATCTACATCGTGCAGAACTTCGACGCGGTCTTCACGATCACGTCCGGCGGCCTCGGCACCGCCAACCTCCCCTACACCGTCTACCAGAGCTTCTACCAGGCCCACGAGAACGGCCTCGCCTCGGCCGCGGGCGTCCTGGTCGTCATCGGCTCGATCGTCATCGCGACCTTCGCCCTGCGCGTGGTGTCGTCCCTGTTCCGCGAGGAGGTGTCCCGCGCATGAGCGTCGTACGCCGTAACGGTTTGGGCCTGCTGGCCTGGCTGGCCGGGATCGTGTTCTTCCTGCCCATCGCGTGGATGGCGCTGACGTCCTTCCACTCGGAGACGGACGCGGCGACCAACCCGCCGTCCTTCGCGGCCGCCCTGACCCTGGACGGCTACCGGGAGTTCTTCGGCGCCGGCGGCGGCGCGAGCCCCTGGCCGGCACTGATCAACTCCACGGTCGCGTCCGTGGCGTCGACCCTGCTGGTCCTGCTGCTCGCCTTCCCCGCGGCCTACGCGCTGTCCGTCAACCGCGTCCGCAAGTGGAGGGACGTGCTGTTCTTCTTCCTCTCCACGAAGATGCTGCCGGCCGTGGCGGGTCTCCTCCCGATCTACCTCTTCGCCAAGAACGCCGGGATGCTCGACAACATCTGGCTGCTGGTCATCCTCTACACCTCCATGAACCTGCCGATCGCGGTGTGGATGATGCAGTCCTTCCTCGCCGAGATCCCGGTCGCCGTCATCGAGGCGGCCCGGGTGGACGGGGCCCGGCTGCCGACGGTCCTGGCACGGGTGGTGGCCCCGATCGCCCTGCCGGGCATCGCCGCCACGGCGTTGATCTGCTTCATCTTCAGCTGGAACGAACTGCTCTTCGCCCGGGTGCTGACGGGCGTGGTCGCCGAGACCGCCCCCGTCTTCCTGACCGGCTTCATCACCAGCCAGGGCCTGTTCCTGGCGAAGGTGTGCGCCGCGTCGCTCGTCATCTCCCTGCCGGTGCTCGCCGCGGGGTTCGCCGCCCAGGACAAGCTGGTCCAGGGCCTGTCGTTGGGAGCCGTGAAATGAAGGCCGCCGTCATCGAGTCCGTGGGCAGGGCCGTCGTCGCCGAGGTCCCGGACCCGACGCCAGGCCCGCGCGAGGTCGTCGTCGAGGTCGCGGCCTGCGGCCTGTGCGGAACCGACCTCCACATCCTCCAGGGCGAGTTCGCCCCGAAGCTGCCGATCGTGCCCGGTCACGAGTTCGCGGGCGAGGTCGTCGGCGTCGGCACCCAGGTGACGGAGGTGGCGGTGGGCGAACGGGTCGCCGTCGACCCGTCCCTGTACTGCTACGAGTGCCGCTACTGCCGTACGGGCCACAACAACCTCTGCGAACGCTGGGCGGCGATCGGCGTGACGACGGCCGGAGGCGCGGCGAAGTACGCCCTCGCCCCGGTGGCGAACTGCGTGAAGCTCCCCGACCACGTCCGCACGCAGGACGCGGCGCTCGTGGAACCGCTGTCCTGCGCGGTACGCGGCTACGACGTCCTGCGGTCCCGCCTCGGCGCGCACGTGCTGATCTACGGCTCCGGCACGATGGGCCTGATGATGCTGGAACTGGCCAAGCGCACGGGCGCGGCGAGCGTGGACGTCGTCGACGTGAACCCGGCCCGCCTGGAGACGGCCCGCCGCCTCGGTGTCTCCGGGGCCGCCGCCAACCCGGACGAGCTGGACCGCCCGCAGGGCTGGGACCTGGTCGTCGACGCGACCGGCAACGCGGCGGCGATCCAGGACGGTCTGGACCGCGTGGCGAAGGCCGGCACGTTCCTGCAGTTCGGCGTCGCCGACTACGCGACCCGCGTGACGATCGACCCGTACCGCATCTACAACCAGGAGATCACCATCACCGGCTCGATGGCGGTGCTGCACAGCTTCGAGCGGGCGGCGGAGCTCTTCGCGAACGGCGTCCTGGACCCCGGGGTCTTCATCAGCGACCGGATTCCTCTGGAGCGGTATCCGCAGGCGCTGGAGCAGTTCGCGGCGGGGGTGGGGAGGAAGATCGTGGTGGTGCCGCAGTCGTAGCGACCCGGGTGTGCCGCCGGAGCAACAGGGCGTAGGCCGTGTCCAGAACGGCGGCGCACACCCCCAGCGCCAGCGCGAGCACGCTCCTGGTGTCCTCCACGACGACGATGGTCGCGGCGGCCGTACCGCTCCCCTTCGACACGGCGATCGTCAGGGACTGGCCCGCCGCGTTCCCCCGCTGCCCGAGCATGCCGAGGAAGGCCAGCGACATGACCACGTTGCTGAAGAGCGCGGAGTAGGCGTCGACCGGATGGCCGTCGAATTCCCGCGCGACCAGGTAGTTCACCACGAGGCAGCCCGCGAGGAAGGCGACGCTCCAGGGAACGAAGTACCTCTCGTCGTACCGGAGTGAGAACTCCGGTCGCCCGTACGTGAAGTACGCGACCAGGATCGCGATGTCGAAGAGGAACCAGACGATGTTGATCGCGATCTGGAGCGCGTACGGGCTGGGTTCCACAAAGGCGTAGGTGAACTCCCAGGTGATGTTCAGCGCCAGGGCCACGAAAGGCATTCCGTAGGTCCGGTCCCTGAATCCCCGCAGAATGATGGCGACATAGGCGGTCGTCCAGGCGATTCCGGCGACAAGGGACAGTGCGGTGGCCGTCATGTGCCGTGTTCCCCTCCTCGGCGAGTCATGGATGGGTCAGCGGTCGCGATAGGCCGCGCGGAACGCCATGGCGGCCAATTCCCGCTGCCAGGCCGGGGCCAGTGAGGATGCCCGGACCGCCGCGCAGGCTTCCTCGGTCAACCGCTCGATCCGCCGCTCCACTTGCGCCGCCCCGCCGTTCGCCGCCATGCGTCCGCGCAACGCCGCGGCGTCCCAGCCGTGCCCGGCGCTCTTCCCACTGCGTTCGCTGTCGTCGGCCACGCCGATGAGGTCGTCGCGCAGTTGGAAGGCCTCACCCAGTTTCTCGCCGTACGTCCCGAAGGCCGGGGCGAGATCGGACCGGCCGGCCACGGCCGCGCCTATTTCGAGGGGGCGGCGGACGGTATAGCTCCCGGACTTCCACACGGCGATCCAGCGGGCCAGTTCCGGGGTCACCTCGCCTCTGACCGCCGTGTCCACATCCAGGTATTCACCGACGATCAGCTCTATGCGCAGTTCGTCCCAGATGGGTTTCACCTCCGGCGGCAGCCCCGCCATGAGGCGGTCGGCGTAGGCGAGCGCCAGATCTCCGGCGAGTACGGCGACACTCTCGCCGAAGCGCCGGGGTTCGCCGTTCCAGCCCTGCGCCCGGTGCTCCTCGGCATGGCGTGCGTGAGCCGTCGGGAGACCGCGGCGGAGCCGGGCGCCGTCGGCCACGTCGTCGTGGAGCAGGGCGCAGGTGTGCAGGAACTCCAGGGCCGCGGCGGCGTCGACGATCTCCGGGGCGTCGGGGGCGCCGCCCGCCGCGAGGTAGCCGCTCACGCAGAACAGGGGCCTCAGGCGTTTTCCGCCCGCTCTGATGAGGGAGGCCACCTCGCCGACGGGCACCACGGCGCGCTCCCCGTGCGCCGACCAGCGGTTCAGCTCCTCCTTGAGGACTCCTGCCAGGCGTTCCTCGACCGCGGCGAGCAGGCCGGACCGGACCGAGGACACGGACGCGGGATCCACGGGCGTCATCCCCTCACCACGCGAACGACGACGGGCAGGAACAGCTGGAACAGGAAGAGCAGGCCGAGTTCGGCGAACCAGCAGAACCGCTGGCTGCGCACCAGCAGCACGGGCCGGAAGACGACGAGCCAGGACATGACGGCTCCGATGCCGAGGCAGAGGACGGCCAGGGTCCGCAGCGGCGCCCCGAGACCGGGAACGTCTTGCCCGCCGTCCAGCAGGCCCACCCCCGCGTACAGGACGATCCAGGGCACCGTGTAGCCGGCCACGCCGATCGCGTGCACCCCGCGCCTCGGGATCTTCATGGCGAGCGAACTGCCGCCGACGTGCGCGTCGCCCGCCAGGTCCTTGATGTCCTTGAGCGGGATCACGAACAGGTGGTGGAGGAAGCAGACCAGGCCCACGAGCAGGATCACGCCCTCGCCCGCGCCGCCCGAGGCGTAGAGCGACGTGCAGCTCAGCACGGCCAGCACACCGCACACCGTCGAGATGACGAGGGTCAGCGGCCCCAGCAGCCACTGCCGTCCGAACCGCACGCCGGGGAAGGAGTACAGCAGGGAGAACAGCAGGTGCAGGGCGAACATGACGGCGCCGAACGCGGGCGGGGCGAGCGCGAGCGCGCACAGCACCGAGCCCGCGAAGCAGCTCGCGACCACGGCCCACCCCTGGGCGATCGAGACCCTGCCGGAGGGGAACGGCCGCTCCGGGTGGTTGATCCGGTCCGCTTCCACGTCGTTGATGTCGTTCAGAACGCTGCAGAAGCCCTGGGCGAACAGGCCGAAGAGCCCGACCGCGATCACGTCGGACACCGCCGGCGACGCGTCGACGGCCCATTCACCGAAGAGGTACAGCGCCAGCGCCTGAAGAACGATCATCACCGTGATTTCCCAGCGGCAGATGATCGTGCTGACCATGCTCACAATTTCGGCAGAACGAGCATGCCGACCATTCCCAGGTCGTGGAACACGGCACCCGGATATTTTCGCGCTTGCGCCCGCCACAGGCCGCGCGGAAACGTGTAGTCCGCGGTATAGCGCTGGAGATCCTTGAACGCCGGCTCCTCGGGCAGCCGGTACAGGCCCATGGACCGTACGACGCCCCGGACCGGGGGAAGCTTGCGCACCTTCGCGTGGGCCAGGCACAGGCGCAGGAAACTCCCGGCGAGCATTCCGGGAGAGACGCTGCCCACCGGGGCGCGGCTACTCGTCATCACTTCCACGGCGATGACTCGCCCGCCGGGTTCGGCGAGGTCGTGCAGGCGCCTGAGGTAGTCGGACGGATTCCCCATGTAATCGGCCACGAAGCTGCTGGCGACCACCTGAGCGGGCCGCAGCCGGGCGGCCGCTTCGAGAAAGTCGTCCTGCACGACGTCGAGGCGCGCGCCGGGTCTTCGCTCCAGCAGCGGGGCGAGCCGGCGGCGGCACTCCTCGGCCGCGTCGGATATCTCCACGACGGTCACCTCGCGCAGGGCGGGCCGCTCGTGCAGCACCCGCCGCATCCACAGTCCGGTGGCCGCTCCGACTTCCAGAATGCTGGACGCGTTCCTGGGAACGTAGTGGGCCATCAACGACCCGAGATAGGCGTCGTTACCGCCGATCCTGTCCGTGAAGTAACCCTGTTCGTTCAGGGTGTTGTACGCATGGGCTATTCGCGCTCTGCGTGAGGCATGCCGCTCCGGTAAGGCCACCGATTCCCCCTGATATTCGGTTCAGGCCGGGGCTGTGCTGGTTCAGCCTGCACGAGGCGACGACGGCGGCGCAAGACAGGTGCCGTCCGTTCCTCTCCGGCGACGGCCGCCCGATTGGCGGTCCGGTAAGGGAACGGTAAAGCGGTGCCGGTCGTTCACCTGGCATGACAGCTATGACCCCCGGCTCGAACATCCCCCTCTCCGCCGCCCGCGTGACGGTGGACGTCGCCGCGCCCGTGCGGCTCGACGTATCGGGCCTGCTGCTCACCGCCGACGGCAAGGTGCGCTCCGACGACGACTTCATCTTCTACAACCAGCCGTCCGGCCCCGGCGTGACGTACCGCTCGGGCGGCGGCTCCGCACCCGACGCGATCACGGTCGACACGACCGCCCTCCCCCCGGGCATCGAGAAGATCGTCGTCACGGCCAGCCCGGACGCCGCGGGCCAGACCTTCCAGGGCATCGAGCCGACGGCCACGATCCGCAACGCGGACGACAGCTCCGTCCTGGCCACGTTCACGCCCCCGCAGCTCGGCAGCGAGACGGCCCTGGTGATCGTGGAGATCTACCTGCGCAACGGCCAGTGGAAGGCCCGCGCCGTCGGCCAGGGCTACGCCAACGGCCTCGCGGGCATCGCCACGGACTTCGGTGTGACGGTGGAGGAACCGGCCGCCGTCCCGGCCCAGCCGGTGACTCCGCCGCCGGCCCCGGTGCAGCCGCCCGCCGCTCCCGTGCAGCCGCCGGCCCCGCCCGTCGCCACGCCCGCCGCACCCCCTGCCGCCCCGGCCACGCCCCCGCCGCCCGCGCCCGGCGCCGGGAAGATCAACCTCGACAAGGGCCGCGTCAGCCTCCAGAAGAACCAGACCGTCTCGCTCATCAAGGGCGGCCGGCCCCTGCTCTCCCAGGTCAAGATGGGCCTCGGCTGGGAGCCGGCGTACCGCGGCAAGGACATCGACCTGGACGCGTCGGTCATCGCCTACGGGCCGCAGCGCAATCACATCGACAGCTGCTACTTCGGCAAGCTGCAGATCATCGGCGGCGCGATCCGGCACTCCGGCGACAACCTCACGGGCGAGGGCGGCGGTGACGACGAGGTCATCACGGTCGACCTCGGCCGCCTCCCCCAGGAGGTCACCGGCCTGGTCTTCACGGTGAACTCCTTCTCCGGCCAGAAGTTCACGGAGGTCGCCAAGGCCTACTGCCGCCTCCTGGACGGCACGACGGGCGAGGAACTGGTCCGCTTCGACCTCACCAGCGCCGAGGCGCAGACCGGCGTGATGATGGCGAAGCTGATCCGCCAGTTCTCCGGCGAGTGGGACATGACGGCCATGGGCGACTTCGTGAAGTCCCGCACGGTGCGGGGCATGGTCAAGCCGGCGGCCCAGGCACTCTGACCCCACCCGCCCCCCAGGGAACGCCCCCGGCCCAGGTCCGCACCCGCCGCGCCCACCTGCCGGGGGCACCCCGCCGCCCGCGTCGCCCTCCCCACCCCGGGCGGGTCAGTGAGCGCGGGCCCTCGGCTCCAACCCCTCCAGCAGCAGCCCGAGATACCGGCGGATGTGCCGGCCCTCCCCGTCCGCCAGTTCCGACGCCGTCGCCACGCCGTGGGTCAGTCGCAGGACGTCGATCGGCTCCACGTCCCGCCGCAGCGTGCCCTCCTCCTGCGCCGCGCGGACCAGCCGCCCGGCCGCGCTCCGCACCGAGTCGCCGCAGGCCGTGGTCACGGCCGAGTCGCCCTCGGTGACGGCCGGGCCGAGGAGCGCCTTCAGACCGCGCATCCGGATCATGCCGACGCCGAGTTCGTACAGCCACTCCCCCAGCGCCTCGCCCGGCGGCCGTTCGGCCGCGAGCCGGTCGGCCCGCGCCACGAGCGCCTCGATCCGGTCGAGGTAAGCCGCCTCCAGCAACGCCCGCCGCGTCGGGAAGTGCCGGTACAGCGTGCCGGAGCCCACCCCCGCACGCCTGGCGATGTCGTCGAGCGACGCGCTCTCCCCGTGCTCGGCGAACGCCTCCACGGCCACCTTCAGCAACCGCTCGTGGTTGCGCCGAGCATCCGCCCGCATGGGCCTGACCTGCGCCACGCAGCCACTCCTCATCAACCGGGGACCCTCTCCGCACCCTACCGACACGGAGCCCCTGAAGCCCGCCCTCACATCTTCATGACCCCGGCCGCGAGTTCCCGCAGGAAGTGTCGCGCCCCGATCAGGAACACCACGATCAGCGGGATGACACTCATCAGCGCACCGGCCATCACCAGCGCGTAGTCGGCGTTGTAGAGGACGTTCAGGTTCGCCAGGGCCACCTGGAGCGTGACCTTCTCGGGGTCGATCATCACGACCAGGGGCCAGATGTAGTCGTTCCACAGGCCGATGAACGTGAAGATGCCGAGGAAGGCCAGGGCCGGACGGAACAGCGGCAGGGCGACCGTCCAGTACAGGCGGAAGAAGCCGGCACCGTCGATGCGCCCGGCGTCCAGCAGTTCGTCCGGCAGTGAGCTCTGGGCGTACTGGCGCATCCAAAGCCGGTGTCAGGGGAACGGCACCGCCGATCTACGGGCCCGGCCGGGATCAGGCAGAAGGCGGCTCAGGCGGACTCGCGGATCACCAGCTCGGGCGTCACCCAGGCGTCCGCGCCCCGCAGCGGCTCCTCACCCGCGCGCAGCCGGGCCACCTGCTCCACGGCCAGCCGCCCCAGGCGCCGCTTGTCGATGTGCAGGGTGGTCAGGGCGGGCTCGACCAGTTCGCCCAGGGAGAGGCCGTCGAAGCCCAGTACGGCCAGGTCGTCCGGGACGCGCCGGCCGTGGCGGCGGGCGGTGCGCATCGCCCCGACGGCGATCAGGTCGTTGAAGCCGAAGACCGCGGTGATGCCGGGCCGCGCCCGAAGCAGCCGTTCCATGCCGGCCTCGCCGCCCGCCACGCTGTGCTCGGGGCACACCACGACCCAGTCCTCGTCGACCGGCAGCCCGAGCCGCCGCACCTGCTCCAGGAAGGCCAGCCTGCGGGGGCCGGGGCCGTGCACGCCGTCCAGCATGCCGATCCTGCGGTGCCCCGCGCGGAACAGGTGGTCCATGCCCTGCTCGACGCCGGTGGCGGCGTCGATGCCGACGGCCGCGAACCGGGTCTGCTGCGGACCGCGCTCCAGCAGCACCAGCGGCACGCCCCCGAGATGCCGGGTGAGTACCTCGTCGGGGTCCTTGAAGTAGCCGACGACCGCGTCCGCCTGGTGGGAGAGCACGTCGAGGGCCTGCCGCTCCCTGCCCTCGTCGATGCGGGAGTCCCACACCACGACCTGCCAGCCGCGCTGCTCGGCCGCCTCCAGCACCCCGGCGGCCACCTCGGGGAAGAACGGGTTGCGCAGGTCCGGGATGACCAGGCCCGCCGTCACCGCCCCCTTCTGGACGAGTCCGCGCGCGAACCGGCTCGGCCGGTAGTCCAGGAGCCGCGCCGCCTCCAGGACCCGCTCCTTGGTGGCCGGGTCGATCTCACCCTTGTCGTTGACCGCGCGGGACACCGTCTGGCGTGACACCCCGGCCAGTCGGGCGACGTCGTGGATCGTGGCCCGGCGCCGGGCACCGTCGGGCCGCTCGGCACCCGGCTCCGCGCGCTGATTGTCCGTCCACACGCTGAGCACTGTATCCGGCAGCGGAGGCCGTCCGGCAGGGGCAGCCGGGCGGCCCCTCAGCCGTCCAGCTCGGTGAACAACGTCAGCTGCAGGGCCCCGGGGGCGTCGAGCCGGGAGTTCAGGGAGTTCCAGGGCGTGCGGGTGGGCTCGGCGATCACCTCGGCTCCGGCGGCGGCCAGCCTCGCCGTCGTGGCGGCGGAGTCGTCCACCTGGAAGGCGACCCGGACGTGCCCGGCCACCCGCCGCCCCACCTCGACGTCGTCGATGAACGCGGCGTGGTTCGGGTCGGTCAGCTCCAGCGTGGCCCGCCCCGCCTCGAGGATCGTCACCCGCCCGCCCTCCGAGGCGAACGCACCCCGCTCGGCCAGTCCGAGCACGTCCCGGTAGAAGTGCAGCGCGGCGTCGTAGTCGTCCGCCGTCACCACCAGACGGAGTTCGCGAACGGCTGGTTCATCGGACATGACGGCTCCTCCGGGCCTCGGGTAACCGCACACAACCCACCGACCGACCGGTTGATTCCCGTCCGGCCGGTCAGTGCGGTGGGCGGCCGAAACCCGGAGACAGCCCGAGGCCGGGCACGCTACCGTCCGCCGGCACGGCCCCTTCACTCGAACGTCCCGCCTTTCAGGCAGACGAACGCACCGCGCTCATCGGATGGCTGGACCTGCAACGGCAGATCCTGCGCTGGAAGTGCGAGGGCCTCAGCGAGGCGGACGCGCACCGCTCCGTCATCCCGACGTCACCGGCGATGACGATGGCCGGGCTGATCAGCCACATGCGCTGGGTCGAGCACACCTGGCTCGAGGTGTTGTTCCTCGGGGGCGACGAGAGGGGCAACCCGTCCTTCGACGAGACGGACGAGGACGCCGACTGGCGCACCGACTCCGTCACTCTGCGGCAGGTCCTCGCGGACTACGAGGCCCAGTGCGCCCGCAGCAACGAGATCGTGGCCGCAGCCTCCCTGGACGACGTCGGCCGCCACCCCGGCTACCGCTCCGGCAAGGCCAACCTGCGCTGGATGCTCATCCACCTCATCGAGGAGACCGGCCGGCACGCCGGGCACGCGGACATCGTGCGGGAGCTGCTGGACGGGGCGAAGGGGTACTACTGAGGCCGGAAGTACCGCCAGGCCGTGTCCGCGAGCCCGGGGCAGCCGGAGGCGGGCGCGGCGTCGGCCGGGGGCCGTGATCCGCACCGGCCGTGTCGCCGACGCGGCCTAGGGGTGTCCGCAAAGTCCCGCCTGCCCCGCGACGCCCGGCACGCCCTCTCGCCGCACCGGGTGAACACCCGAGTACAACCAGTACGCGGGCGTCCGCCCGGCACGCCGAGAGAACGCACCGAACGCCGCAGGGCCCGCCCTCCGGGCAGACGACGGGACTTTGCGGACACCCCCTAGAACAGCGCGCTGTACGCGTTCAGGGCGGGCTGTCCGCCCAAGTGGGCGTAGAGCACCGTCGCGTCGGGGCCGATCTCGCCCCGGGACACCAGGTCGATCAGCCCGGCCATGGACTTCCCCTCGTACACGGGGTCGGTGACCATCCCCTCCGTCCGGGCCGCGAGCCGCATCGCCGCCAGGGTGGTCTCGTCGGGGACGCCGTACACGCCCGCGTGGTACCGCTCGTCCAGTTCGACGTCGACCTCGGTCAGCTCGCGTTCGACGCCGATGAGCCGCCCGGTGCCGTGCGCGATCCGGGCGATCTGGGCCCGGGTGGCGGCCGGTTTCGCGGAGGCGTCGATGCCGAGGACGCGCCGGGGCCGCCCGCCGGCCTGCTCCAGCGCGGCGAACCCGGCGACCATACCCGCCTGGGTCGACCCGGTCACCGAGCACACGACGACGGTGTCGAAGAAGACGCCCAGCTCCCGCTCCTGCTCGGCCACCTCGTACGCCCACCCGGCGAAGCCGAGGCCGCCGAGCGGGTGGTCGGAGGCCCCGGCCGGGATGGCGTAGGGCTTCCCGCCCGCCTCCTCGACCTCCCGGAGCGCCCGCTCCCAGCTCTCCTTGAACCCGATCCCGAACCCGGCCCGCACCAGCCGTACGTCGGCCCCGGCGAGCCGGCTGATCAGGATGTTGCCGACCTTGTCGTACACGGCGTCGGGCCAGTCCACCCAACTCTCCTGTACGAGCACGCACTTGAGCCCGACACGGGCGGCGACCGCCGCGACCTGGCGGGTGTGGTTGGACTGCACCCCGCCGATCGACACGAGCGTGTCACAGCCCTGGGCGAGCGCGTCGGCGACCAGGTACTCCAGCTTGCGCGTCTTGTTCCCGCCGTAGGCGACACCGGAGTTGCAGTCCTCGCGCTTGGCCCAGAGGGAGGCACCGCCGAGGTGCGCGGTCAGCCGTTCCAGGGGGTGGACGGGCGAGGGCCCGAAGAGCAGCGGGTAACGCGCGTACGAGGAAAGGGACATGGGTCCTCCCTGGGCTCGGGGGTTCGCTGGTCGGGGATTCGCAGGTCCCGGGGTTCGCCGGGGCGGGGGTTCGCAGGTTTCGGGGTTCGCCGGGGCGGGGGTTCGCTGGCCCGGTTCGCCGGGCCGGGGCTCGCCGGGCCGGGGCTCACTGACCTGGGAGTTCGCTGCCCCGGGGACTCGCCGGGTCCGGCAATTCCCGGGCCGGGGCCCGACCCGGGAAATTCGCCGGACCCGGCGTTCGTCTCAGTCGGCAAGCGCTTCGAGCCCCCGCCAGATCTCCGCCGTGACGCGGACCGCCTCGGCCGCGTCGCCCCCGGCGCAGGCCTCGATCAGCCGCTCGTGCAGTCCGGCCGAGCGGCAGCTGCCGCCCTCGCCGAAGCGCCGGCGCTCCAGGCGGCGGATGAGCGGGGTGTAGCGGGCGACGGTAGCGGCGGCCGCCCGGTTGCCGCTGACCCGGACGAGGACGTCGTGCAGTTCGTCGTCGGCGCGCAGTGCCGTGTCCACGTCCCCGGCTCCCACGGCCGCGGCGAACCGCTCGTTCGCGGCGCGCATCGCCGCGATGTCCGCGGCGGACAGCCGGGGCACGGCGACCCGCGTGGCGAGTTCGTGCAGGGCGCCGACCACGGCGGCGGCGTCCCGGACGTCGGCGGCCACGAGCGGGGTGACCCGGGTGTAGCTCTGCGGCTTGCTCTCCAGCAGCCCGTCGTCCACGAGCCGCGAGAACGCCTCCCGAACCGGCGCCCGGGACAGCCCGAGCCGCTCGGCGAGCTCGGCGTCCCGCACCACCGCGCCCGGTTCGATCTCCCCGGCCACGATGGCGTCCCGGATCGCCGCGTAGGCCCGGTCCCTGAGCAGGGTGCGGGGGACGGGCCGGATGGTTTCCATGAACTGAAATGTTAGATGTCAATGCTCGGCGCACGCCAGGGCAGATGGGGATCCGCGCACAACCCTGACCGCTCTGCCCGAGCGCAGTTCCGCGGAAGGAGCGCTCGGGCAAGGCATCCCCCGTCACACAGCACCCGTCACAAGGCCATTGACCAGGAACAGGCCAGAGGGACTTGCCGTGACACCGTACACGCGCCTGATTCCGACCGGCGCGATTCTCTTCACCCGGTCCAACGCCACAGACTCGTCGTAGCCTTGCATCTCGCTACGAGCCGGGGCTACATGTGCGACCGTATGAGCCAGTCGCTCCAACTTGTCAGCCTTGTACCCGATACGAAGGTTCAGAAGTCCAGCGAGGCACGGGCTATACCGTGGCGTACTCCACAGAACCGTGCCCGGTGCCTCGCGGGTTGACCCTCTCTCGCACACATCCCTCGGTGTCGATGAGTCCCGAAAGACACCCGATCCAGGGAGGAACCGAACGAAGCCACTCGTTCGGAGGACTCGACACGGCTATCGCCGCTGTCGCTTCCAGGGTCCCGTGATCGCGAGCAGGATGCCCGGGTCCTGGATGTTGGCGTAAAGCGTCCTGCCGTCGGGCGAGAAGGTGACGCCGGCGAACTCGCTGTATTCCGGCTCCTCCTCGGTGCCGATGTTCAGGTCGTTGCGGGCGATCGGGTAGGTGCGGCCGCTGTCGGTGGCGCCGAAGAGGTGCGAGACGCCCTCGCCGTCCTCGGCGAGGACGATGCCGCCGTACGGGGAGACGGTGATGTTGTCGGGGCCGTCGAACGCGCCCTCCTTCGACGGGTCGGGGTTCACGCCGAGCAGCACCTTCAGGGTCAGCGTCCGGCGCCTGGGGTCGTAGAACCAGACCTGGCCGTCGTGCTGTACGGGGCTCTCCTCACGGGCGTACGAGGAGACGATGTAGGCGCCGCCGTCGCCCCACCACATGCCCTCCAGCTTGCGGGCGCGGGTGACCTCGCCGTCGCCGAACTGCTTGCGCACCGGGGTCGTCCGGGCGTCGCGGTCGGGCACGTCCACCCAGTCCACGCCATAGACGGTGCCGGTCTTCGTGGCGCGGGACAGGTCGTCGACGAACCGGCCGCCGGAGTCGTAGCACTTGGGCGCCTGGAGGACTCCGGCGTCGTCGGCGAGTTCGCGGAATTTCCCGGGGCCGTACGCGAAACCCTTGGGCGGGGTCCAGCGGTAGAAGAGGCCGTTGGGCTCGTCGTCGTCCTCGGTGAGGTAGGCGTGGCCGCGCCTGGGGTCGATGACGACGGCTTCGTGGTCGTAGCGGCCGAAGAACTTCAGCGGTTCGGGGTGGCGGTTGGCGCGCCGGTCGACGGGGTCGACCTCGAAGACGTAGCCGTGGTCCTTGGTCATGCCGTTGGTGCCGGCCCGGTCGGAGTTCTCCTCGCAGGTGAGCCAGGTGCCCCACGGAGTGGCGCCGCCCGCGCAGTTGGTGGAGGTGCCGGCGATGCCGACCCACTCGGCGACGCGCCCGTCGGGGCGCACCTCGACGACCGTGCAGCCGCCGGACGCGGCCGGGTCGTAGACGAGGCCCTCGGTGAGCGGCACCGGGTGCTTCCAGTTGACGCGGGGGCCCTTCAGCTCGTGGTTGTTGACGAGCAGGGTGGTGCCGCGGGGGCCGTCGAAGGCGGCGGTGCCGTCGTGGTTGGACGGCGTGAACTCGCCCGATTCCAGCCTGGTCCGGCCGCTGTAGGTGAGGATCTTGTACGTGAATCCGGCGGGCAGGGCGAGGATCCCCGCGGGGTCCGGGACGAGCGGCCCGTAGCCGGCCCCGTGCCCGGCGTCCGCCGCGCCCTCCGCGCTGTCGGTGTCGTAGGACGCGAGGGCGTTCGGTGCGGTGGCGAGGGCGCCGACGCTGCCCGCCAGCGCGACACCGGCACCGGTGATCGCGGTGGTTCTGGCGAAGTCCCTGCGGGTGAGCGACATGGGTGTCTCCTGTGACGGGGGATGCCGTGGAGGGTGGCGGACCTCGTTCGGCGACACCGTCCCGCTCATCCATGAACGCCGGTTGAACAACACCTCAGGGGCGCGGGGAACGGCGCGACAAGCCACGACGACGCACCCGCTGAACTCGGATCAACCACCCTGCTGCGACCGCGCCTTGAACGCGGCCTTCCGCGCTTCCTTCGCCACCTTCTTGTCGGGATGCAACCGCCCCATCGCTTCCAGCACATCAGCGGTCGCAGGGTGATCGACCCGCCACACGGCCTCGAAAAACCCACCGTGCTGCCGCGCCAGCCCCTCCACCAGCGCCCGCAGCTCCTCGGAGTTCCCCTCCGCGGCGAGCTGCGCGGCCACCGTGTCGATGGTCAGCCAGTACACCATCGCCTCGGACGGCGCGGGCACGTCCACCGCACCGTGCTCGGTGAGCCAGACACGGGCGAGGCCACCCAGCTCGGCGTCGTCGAGCACCTCCCGCAACGCCGGCTCGGCCGAGGCGCCCACCAGCGACAGGGCCTGCTGGCACCGCAGCCGCCGCAGCGGCGCCCCGGCGTCGGAGCCCCGGGCCGCCGCCAGCAACTCCCGCGCGGCGGCCAGCGATTCCCGCCGCTGGAGCCACTGCTCGGTCTCGGCCTGGGCAGCGCCCGGCGGGAACGCGGCCGTGCCGTCGAGCAGTGCGTCGGCCCCCTTGTCCGCGAGGTCGCCGACGGCCGGCGCCTCGAATCCGGCCTCCAGCAGCCGGGCGCGCATCCCGTACAGGCCGAGCGGGGTGAGCCGGACCATGCCGTAGCGGGAGACGTCGGTGTCGTCGACGGGCGCCGCGGGCTCCTCGTCGGCATCGGCCATGAGCGCCTCGTCGACGGGCCGGTAGGCCACGAGCCCGACCGGCTCCAGCATCCGGAACTGGTCGTCCAGCCGCATCATCGCGTCGGAGACCTGCTCCAGGACGTCGTTGGTGGGCTCGCCCATGTCGCTGGGCACGATCACCGAGGCGGCCAGGGCCGGCAGCGGCACGGGGGCGTCGCCGGGTGTGTCCTCGCCGGCGGTCAGCAGGTAGAGGTTGCCGAGCACGCCGTCGAGGAACTCGGCCTCGGCCTCGGGGTCCCAGTCGAGGGCGGAGAGGTCGACCTCGCCGTCCTCGTCGACGAGACCGTCCAGGTCGGGCACGCTCGCGTCGGCGAGCACGGTCTCCAGGGCCGCGAGCCACACGGCGAGCACGTCCTGCGGGGAGCCGCCGGTGAGCAGCGCGAGGTCCTCGCCCGCGCGGACGGTGCCCTCCTCCTCGTCGACGACCTCGACGAGCCCGGTGTCCACGGCCACCCGCCACGCCTCGCCGGCGTCGGCGGCGGCGTCGTCCCCGCTCAGCCCGAGCACCTCGGCGGCGGCGGGCAACTGCTCGTCGACGAGCCCGCCCCCGGCGTCGACCCGGGTGTCCGGCCCGGCCCAGCGGGCGAGCCGGGCGGCCCGGGACAGCAACGGCGTGGACAGCGCGTCGCGCGCCAGCTCCGCTTCGGGGTGCAACCGCACCGGCGGCAAGGGGGAGCTGTCTGACATCGGCTGTTTCTCCTAGCGGCGCCTCATACGACTCAGCCGCTCAGCCTAGACGGATTTCCACCCATGCCGCCCACTTCATCTCCCCGTCAGCCGCCGTACATGGCCGAAACCTTGACAAGTGATGTGAGCAGGCTGGAGATTGACGCGCGTAGAAGTCGGCGGACACTTGTTCACCGGGCCTGCCCCACCACGTGGCCCGTCCGCCGCCGTCTACGCGCGTCACACCGCCCGCCCCACAGGTAGCGGCAGACAGTCCGAGCACCACCCTCGTCCCGGCGCCCTGTCACGTCCCCGGAGGGAATCCCGTTGCCGAGCAAGTCGTCCGCGCGCCTCGCCGCGCTCACCGTCGCCGCCGCGTGCTCCGCGGCATCCACGATCGTCCTCACCACCCCCGCGCACGCGGAATCGGTCCGCGTCCACGACATCCAGGGCAGCACCCGGATATCCCCGTACGCCGGCCGGCAGGTCACGGACGTGACCGGAATCGTCACCGGCGTCCGCACCTACGGCTCGTCCCGCGGCTTCTGGATCCAGGACCCGAACCCGGACGCCGACCCGGCGACCAGCGAGGGCGTCTTCGTCTTCACCAGCTCCACCCCGAAGGGCGTGGCCGTCGGTGACTCCGTCAAGGTCAGCGGCACGGTCTCCGAGTACGTCCCCGGCGGCACCACCTCCGGCAACCAGTCCCTGACGGAGATCACCAAGCCGACGACCACGGTCCTCTCCAGCGGCAACCCGCTTCCCGCCGCCACGACGATCGACGCGAAGTCGGTCCCCGCCGCCTACGCCCCGGCCGGCGACACCGCCGCGAACGGCTCGGTCAACGCCCTCCCCCTCCAGCCCGCGAAGTACGCCCTGGACCACTACGAGTCCCTGGAGGGCATGACCGTCCGGGTCGCCGACACCCGCGTGGTCGGCGCCACCGACCCGTACACCGAACTCTGGGTGACGGTGAAGCCGCACGAGAACCGCAACCGCCGCGGCGGCACGGTCTACGGCTCCTACGACGCCCAGAACACGGGCCGCCTCCAGATCCAGTCCCTCGGCCCGACGGCGGACTTCCCGAAGGCGAACGTCGGCGACACCCTCACGGGCACCACCGCAGGCCCCCTGGACTACAACCAGTTCGGCGGCTACACCCTGGTCGCCGGCGAGCTCGGCACGCTGAAGAGCGCCGGCCTGCAGCGTGAGACCACCCGCGAGCAGCGGTCCGCGGAACTGGCCGTCGCGACCTACAACGTCGAGAACCTGGACCCGACGGACGACACGTTCGCCGCCCACGCCGCCGCGATCGTGAACAACCTGCGGTCGCCGGACATCGTGTCCCTGGAGGAGATCCAGGACAACAACGGCGCGAAGAACGACGGCACGGTCGCCGCCGACCAGACCCTCACCAAGCTGATCGACGCGATCGTCGCGGCCGGCGGCCCGCGCTACGACTGGCGCTCGATCGACCCCGCGAACAACACCGACGGCGGCGAGCCGGGCGGCAACATCCGCCAGGCGTTCCTCTTCAACCCGGAGCGCGTCTCGTTCAGGGACAGCCCGGGCGGCGACGCCACGACGGCCACCGGCGTGACGAAGATCCGCGGCAAGGCGCACCTGACGCTCAGCCCCGGCCGCATCGCCCCCGCCGACGAGGCCTGGAAGAACAGCCGCAAGCCCCTGGCCGGCGAGTTCGTCTTCCGCGGCCGCTCGGTCTTCGTGATCGCCAACCACTTCAACTCCAAGGGCGGCGACCAGGGCCTGACCTCCCAGTACCAGCCGCCGTCCCGCAGCTCCGAGACCCAGCGCCACCAGCAGGCCACGCTGGTGAACGCCTTCGTCAAGGACATCCTGGACACCCAGAAGAACGCGGACGTCATCACGCTCGGAGACATCAACGACTTCGAGTTCTCCCAGACCACGAAACTCCTCGAAGGCCGGGGCGAACTGTGGTCCGCGATCAAGTCGCTCCCCCGCAGCGAGCGTTACTCGTACGTCTACCAGGGCAACAGCCAGGTCCTCGACCAGATCCTGATCAGCCCGTCGATCCGCCGCGACTGCGACTTCGAGTACGACAGCGTGCACGTCAACGCGGAGTTCAACGACCAGATCAGCGACCACGACCCGCAGGTCCTGCGGTTCCGCCCGTAGCACGACGTGGGCCGGCCGGACACCGCGTCCGGCCGGCCCGCCCCTCAGGGCACCAGCCCGAGCACGTGGTCGTACCGCCTGACCGAACCGCTCTCCAGCAGCCCGGGCCAGTTCTGCACCCGCTTCCACAGCTCGGTCGCCGAGCCGACACCGTCGCCCGGCGCGGCCAGGGCGTCGATGTGCGCCTGGGCGCTCTCCCACTCGGCGTAGTTGAGCACCCGGGTGCCGTCCGTACTGAGGTGGAAGTGGGCGGAGATACCGCCGGGATGCGGTTCCGGCTCGCTCTCCAGCGCCTCGAACACCGCGTCGACCCAGGCGCGCTGCCGGTCCGGGTCGGGCCCGTCGAACCGGACGTCGACGATCACGACACACCCCGGAACGGGCGCCGCGCCCTCACGCGCGCCGCTGCGGTAGTGCCGGTACCGCACGAGTTCCACCCGCTCGATCCCCGGCACGGCGGTGTCGATCTCGTCGACGCGCTCCTGCCGGTGGCTCTTCACGAACGCCTCGTACGCCGGCTCGCTCCGCCACTGCGAGTAGTGCAGCAAGGTGTCCCCGTCGTGCCCGGCGTACACGTGGTACCCCAGCAGGTCTCCGGTCGGCCAGGGCCGCCGCTCCCAGGCCCGCGCGATCGCGTCCACGGCCTGCCGCTGCCGCTCCGGGGTCCCGACCCGCCAGGTACTGAAGAAGGGAGCACCGATGCGCGGGTCGGTGAGATCGGGATGCTGTTCGGTCCGCCGGGTCATGGAACACTCCAGTCGTGTACGCCGATTGCTACACCCCTCACCCTTCAACCTCGACCGAACTTGAGGTCAAGCGGGGTTCCACGACTCGGCGCGCTGCACTGGGGCCGGGTGGGTCCGCAGCCCGGCGTAGCGGGGTACCTCCCCAAGCTCTCGGCTTCGCTCGAGCAGGGGGGACCCCCACGCCCACCCGTGCCGCCCCTAGCGGCACGCATGCCCGCGGCCAAGTCAGCCGGCGGGGCGGGAGCCACGACGCGCCCGCACCCGCGCACGGCGGCAAGGGGACATTCCGGGGGGGTGTCCGCCCGCAGCGGTTGGCGCGTCAACGAACGGTCAGTCGGCACGCGAGTCAACCGCGCCGTTCCGAGGACGGACACTCCCCGGCGCGGCCCCGACCCACCACCCGGCGTCAGGCGAAGACACGCACCCCCACGCAGCCGCACAGGCCGCCGCAGGCATCCCCACGTCACCGATGCCCGTGCGCATGCCTCCACCGCACCACCCCGACAGCCACCACGGCCCCCGCCGCCCCGGCCATCAGCACCGGCTTCGGATGCCGCATACCGGCCTGCACCACCGTCCGCACCGGCCGAGGCCCCACATGCGCGGCCCGGTCCTGCACGGTGTGCCCCGCCTGCGCCGCACTGCTGCGCAACTGCACCGTCATCGCCCCGGCCTTGTCCCGCAGGTCGGCGGCCCGCGCCAGCGCACGCCCCTTCACATCGGCCTTCCCGGCCAACTCCTCCACGGTGTTCCCGAGTTCACCCCGCGTCCGCTCGATCTGACGCCGCAGCTCATCGGGCCCCTTCGCCCCACCCGTCGGCTCCGTCATCGATGCGCCCTTTCCTTGATCTCCTCGACGTCCGCCTTCACGCTGCCGATCGCCTGCTCGGGCGTCGGCGGCGCGGCCCGCCGCAGCTGCCCCCGCCCCATCGCGGCCAGCACCGCCGCGATCAGGAACAGCACTCCCGTCACGATCAGCGCCGCGGCCCACACGGGCAGTACCAGTGAGAGGGCGGCGACACCCGTACCGGCCAGCGCGAGCAGCCCGGCGTACGCGACAGCGCCCGCCGCACCGAGCAGCCCACCGCCACGCCCTGCCCGCCGCCCCTTCTCGGCCAGTTCCTCCTTGGCGAGAGCCACTTCCTGCCGTACGAGTCGGGAGAGCTGCTCCGCGGCCTGTCCGACGAGCTCACCCACGGTGTGGTGCTCGTCGTGCACGGCCCGATGTTCCATGGTCCCGGTCACGGTGTTCCGCCTCCTCTCGACGTAGGAAACCCCGAGTACCCGGACACCCCCCGACTACCCCTGCGGCCGGACCCCACCGCCCCCCAGGACTCGACCCAGCTGCCCACCCCCAAAAAAACCGGCACGGGCCACCGGCACAGCCCCGCTACCCCCGGGAGGCACCCCCACTCCCCCGCTCCCGAAGCCGAGCCAACTGCACCTGAAACCAGTCGAGCCGCGCCTGCAACAGCGCGGCCTCGGCGACGAGTTCAGGCACCCCCATCCCCTCCGCCGCTTCCACCCCCGTCACTCCGCCCGCCCCTGTGACTCCGCCCGGCACCGTCACTCCGCCCGGCCCCGCCGGCGCCCTGCCACCACCGGTCACGACCCGCACCCCGTCCCCCGCCAGCCGCGCGAACCCGGCCGGCGACAGGGACGCCCGCCCCCGCAGGCACCCCCCGCAGCAGGGCGCGAGCGCCCGCCACCCGACTCGCCCCCACCCCGCGTCCACCAGCGCACCAGCCCCGGCGCCGCAGGCACAGGCCCCCACCGTCACGACCCGCACCCGCTGCCGCGCATAGCGGAACCCGCGCTCGAAGCGGATGTAGGCCCCGAGGACGGAGACCTCCAGCAGGACGGCGGCCCGATGGTCGTCCGCGCACAGCAGCGCCTCCGCCGCGGCCCGGTCGTGCACGCAGTGGAAGCCGCAGTCGCAGCGGCGATGCGGCACCCGGTGCCGCAGCCCGTACACGCAGGACGCGTCGGCCACCACGCCGTACGGGAGCGCGCCGCCCAGCGACACGCCGGTGAACCCGGCCCGGGTGCCGTCCTGGGACAGCACCGGGTGGGCGATCTTGTATCCGGTCGGCGGCTCCGTCGGACGCTCCGCCGGAAGCCGCAGCCTCATCGGGCGACCGGAACCTCTTCGGACGCGGTCTCCTCGACGTCCCGGAGGTCAGGGAGGTCAGCGAGGGCAGGGAGCTCGATCCCCTCGTCCCGGACCTGGACCTGCGGCTGCTCCTCCGCGACCCCGATGGCCAGTGCCTTGCCGAGCTTCATGACGCCTCCCATGACATCCCGTCCGCGACCGTCCTGGCCATGGTGACTCATCCCGACCCCGCTGGGAAGGACACCCCTCCATGAAGGAACCCTTAAACATACCCTGAAGATAAATTAAGTAGAGCTACTCAATCACGCTGCCGACACTACTCGCATGACAACGCCACCCCCCGCCAGCACCCCTCATCACCCCGCCCGCACCCCTCACCTCACCCGCACCCCCGACTTCGGTCGCACGCTGTGCGCCATGGTCACCCCGTTCTCCCGCTCCGGCGCCCTGGACCTGGACGGCGCCCAGCGCCTCGCCGCCCACCTGGTCGCGAACGGCTGCGACGGCCTCGTCCTCTCCGGCACGACGGGCGAGTCCCCGACCACCACGGACGCCGAGAAGTCCGCCCTGATCGCGGCGGTCCGCGAGGCCGTGGCCGACCGGGCCTCGATCGTCGCGGGCGTCGGCACCCCCGACACCCGCCACACCGCCGAACTGGCCCGGGAGGCCGAGAAGGCGGGCGCGGACGGCCTGCTGGTGGTGGCGCCGTACTACAGCAGGCCCCCGCAGGACGCGATCGAGGCCCACTTCCGGGAGATCGCCGACGCCACCGGGCTCCCGCTCATGCTCTACGACATCCCGGCCCGCACCGGCACCCGCATCGAACCGGAGACGCTCCTCCGCCTCGCCGACCACCCCGGGATCGTCGCGGTCAAGGACTGCTCCAACGACTTCCTGGCCGCCCAGAAGATCCTGGCCCGCACGGACCTGGCCTACTACGCGGGCTGCGACGAGCACAACCTCGCGCTGTACGCCGTGGGCGGCACCGGCTATGTCAGCACGGTCGCGAACGTGGTCCCGAACCACCTGCGAGCCGTGCTCGACGCGTTCGACGCGGGCGACACGGCACAGGCCGCCCGCCTCCAGCAGCGGGCCACTCCACTCATCGAGGCGATCATGTCGGCAGGCCTGCCGGGCACCGTCACCGCCAAGGCGCTCCTCACCGCACTGGACCTGCCCGCGGGCCCGGTCCGCGCACCCCTGCGGCCCGCCGACCGCGCCACGGCCGACGGGCTGCTCTCGCTGCACGGGGACCTGCTCAACAGGTGATCACCGCTCGGCGAACACCGGCTCCCACCGCCCCTTGGTGTTGTCCTTGGGCGACCGGAATCCACTGAGCGGAGTCGTCTTCTCGCGGCCGACGGTCACCAGCACCAGCCGCTGGTGGAACTCGTTCCCGTCCGGCCCGATGTCCCAGGCGACCAGCGTGTTCCCGTCCGCCCAGGCGAGCAGCTGCTGCCCGCGCACCTCGCGCTGCTTGCCGGTGCGCGCGTCGAGGACGAAGGAGGACGTCTTCCACTTCTGCCCCGCGAACGGACCGGCGACGAGCCGCCCGTCCGGCGAGACCCCCGCCTCGACGGACCACTCCCGGTACCGGTCCGGCGCGGGCCCGGGCACCACCTTGCCAGTGAAGTCGTAGAACATCCTCCGGGGTTCGGTGGGCAAGCCGGACCAGACGAGACGGTTGTCGCTGGTGAACGAGAAGTCCTGGCGGGAGTTGATGAACGCGTCCGGGTTCTGCGCGCTCCCGCCGATCTCCACCCCGGCCCAGGAACTGCTCCCGGAGGCCACGTCGATGACGTGGAACCCGGTCCGGGACGACTCCGTGAACGGGGGGTCCCAGCCCTCGGAACCCTCGACCTTCACCAGCCGGTCGGGATTCTCGCTGTACGTCGTCGCGACGAGCTTCCTGCCGTCGGACGAGAACTCCACGCCCGCCACCGGCCGGTCGACCGGGATCCACCGTTTGACCTGGCCGCTCGCCAGGTCGAGCAGCCCGATGCGCGGCACGGGCAGGTCCCGCTCCAGCACGGCGGCCGTCGTCATCCCCGGGGCGACGGCGACGTAGGACCAGCGGTCGTCCTTCGCGTACTTCTTCGTCCTCGGGTTCAGCAGCCAGTACGTACGCTCCGAGACGGCACGGTCGGCGGACTGCTCGACGGTCGCCCTGGTGAAGTACGCGGCCAGCGCGACCCGCCCGGCCGCGATCATGTCGCGCGGCGGCGACTGGTCCGGGTGAGCGGTGATGCCGCTCTGCTCCACCCCGCCCGAGGGACGGACGTCCTCCTTGCCGGAGTCCAGCACGGGCACGGCCACGGCCACGGCGACCACGGCGGCGGCCGCCGCGGCGACGGTCGCGAACCGCCGGCTGCGACGACGCCGGCGAACCGCCAGCACACGGTCGGCGAAGCCGGGCGGCGCGGGCTGCTGCCCGGCGGCCTGGTCGCGCAGCGCGTCACGCACGAGTTCGTCGACGTTCACTGACGGACCTCCACGGGCGAGTAGTCACGGGACGGCGGCTGCTCGGCGGCGGCCGGCCCCAGGGCGGCCAGCTCGGGCGCGAGGGCACGCAGCCGGGCGAGGGAGCGGTGGGTGGCGGACCGGACGGTGCCGACGGAGCAGCCCAGGATGCGGGCCACCTCGCCCTCGGGCAGGTCCTCGAAGTAGCGCAGCACCAGCACGGTGCGCTGCCGCGCGGTCAGCCGGGCGAGCGCACCGCGCATGACCAGACGCAGCTCGGCGGCGCCGGAGGCGTCCGGATCGGTACCGGTCTCCGGCGGTTCGGCGACGCTCAGCTCGCGCCGCGGCCACTTCAGCCGCCAGCGGCTGACCTGCTGCCGGTAGAGGACCTGCCGGACGTAGGCCTCGGGTTCGTCGATGCGGTGCCAGCGGCCCGCCGCCTTGATCAGCGCGTTCTGCAGCAGGTCCTCGCCCGCGTGCCGGTCGCCGCCGCTCAGCAGGACCGCCGTCTTCAGCAGCGCGGACGACCTGTTCGCCACGAACTCCCGGAAGCTCTCCTGCGCTTCGGCATCCATCGTCACCTTCGCTCTCCCCCGGGGCGGACCCTGTGCCCGCTCCCCGTATCCCTTGTGACGCGCGCGAGGTCCTCCCGCTATGCCACCCGCCAGGAACAAAAACGGGACGGCCCGTATCGCAGGCGCCTGCGATACGGGCCGTCCCCTCGACGTGCCCTCCGGCGGCTCAGTTCCAGGCGTACCCGTCACCGAACAGCAGGGTGTGCTCCAGCACGTCCTCCATCGGGTCATCGACCTGGCCCGTGTTGATCAGGCCGATTCGGGGGCCGTTGTGCGAGTTCTTGTTGGTCTCGTCGGCGTGCGCGGCCCCCGCCGGCAGCCAGTACACCGCCAGCACCGCGACCGCCCCCACCAGACAGCGCGCCACGGCCCGCCCCCGCTCGTTCCTCATGCCCCGGTCCTCGTTTCGTCGGTTCGGCGAATGATCGGACACTGCGTCCACCCGTTCATCTGCCAAGCCCACCACGAGGTCACGCCCGGTCATCCGTACGGGATCGTCAGTTGTGGCTGTTCTGAATCATGAGCAGGTCAGACGATCAACCCGCCTCAGGGGCCGTTTCGGGGCCGTCATCGGTGCTCTCCGGGTCCCGGAAGACGCGATCCACGGCGGCCCGGGTGCGCGCCTCGCTGTTCGGCATCAGGTGCGTGTACGTGCGGAGAGTGAAGCTCGGGTCGTGGTGACCCAGGTACTCGCTCAGGGCCTTGATGCTCTCCCCCGCGGCCAGGAGCACGGAGGCGTAGAAGTGACGGAGGGCATGCATGCCGTTCTCGCGTCCGAGCGGTATGCCGGCCGAAGTGAGAGCCGGACGCCATACGGACCGGTTGAAGCGGAACCGGTGCAGCCATTGACGCCGGGCGTTGACGAACAGCAGCGAGGCCGTGACGGGCGGGCCGTCCGGGCTCTTCCACGGCAAGGTGACCTCCACCGGCTCGTGCTTCGTGATGTGGGCCGCCAGCGCGAAGGAGACGGTCTCGGGCAGCGGAACGTGACGTTCCTTGCCGCCCTTCGGCGGCCCGAAGATCGCTTGCACGCCGCGTATGAGCTTGACCTGGCGGACCACGCGAACCGTGCCGCTGAGGAAGTCGATGTCCTCAACGGCAAGGCCGAAGATCTCGCCCTGTCGGAGCCCGCAGCCTGCCCCCAGGGAGACCACCTCTTGGTACGCGTCCGGCAGCGCCTCGTGCATGGCCATGACGCGATCGAGGGACCACGGCTTGACCTTCCGGCCGTCGAGGGAGGGCGCCCGCACCGATCGGGCACGGCACGGATTCTCCGCGATGATCCGGTCTTCTACGGCAGCAGTGAAGACCGCCGACACGTTGGCGAAGATCGACCGCCGGTAGGACGCAGCACGTCCCGTCTCCTCCAGCTGGCGCATCCAGGCCCGCAGGTGCGAGGGCCGGAAGGACGCCATGGGCCGATCGCCGAGGTACGGAAGGGCATGGACCCTGAGACGAATCTCGACGCTCTCACGGGTCACCGGGTCGATGGTCAGCGCCGCCATCCATTCCTTGGCGTACCGCGCGAAGGTCACCGAGCCCGCAGCCGGGTCGATGTACCGACCCTGGGACATGTCCGCCTCGATGTTGGACAGCCAGGCTTCGGCCTTGCGCTTCTGCTTGTCCGGGAAGCTCTTGGACTTCTCGGAGCCGTCCGGCGCGATGTACCGGGCATGGTAGCGGTGGCCGACGCCGAAACGGTCGGTCTTGACCCTGACCGTCTTGCCGTCCGGGCCGGGGAGGGCCTTGTACCAGCGATCCTGAACGTGTCCGGCCATCAGGCAGCAGCCCCTTCTATGCGGGACTTGACCCATGCCTGTACGTCCTGCGGGTCGAACCTGAGATGCCGACCGACCCTGAAGCCGCGGGGCCCTATGTGCTTCCTCCGCCACTGGTAGACGGTCTCGACGCTGGGCAGCTCGAAGAGCTGGACCAGGTCCTCAGGCGTGAGATACCGATCGGGCAGCCGGGTCGGCATGGTCACCACTCCCTTTCATCTGGCAGCGCGGCGAGCGCTTCGCGGGCGGTTTCGCGGTTGAGCTGGAGGTCGCGGGCGATCGTGGCGGCGAGGACTGATTCGCCGGGGGTGTGGCCGTGTCCGGCGTACTGCCAGTCGGCCAGGACCAGGACGGTGTCGGGCTCGCGGTCCTCCAGACCGAGGGCGGCGTGTTCCTGGGCGGCGCGGTAGTCAGCGCGGGCCTGGCGCAGGGCGCCGAGGGTGGTGGAGTAGCGGCGCGACTTGGAGGAGAAGTGGCCCCGGAAGCCGAGCATGTGAGCCCAGGCCCACAGGCGCCGGTCCGGGTAGAGCGGGTCGAGCTGCTTGCAGGCCTCGATGAGGCGGCGGGTGTGATCGGGCACGCCGTGGCGGTCGAGGTCGGAGAGTTCGCCGATGCGGCGGTCAAGGGTGCCGGTGTTCTCGGCAGCCTTGGTGGCGTACTTGGCCACGTACGAGGCGACCGCCTGCTCGGTGATCTGGGAGCCATCGCCGAAGGCCTTCACGGGCCGGACGTCGAGCTGGGTGCCCCAGCGGAAGGTCCGGGCGGGCTGGTCCTCGGCGGCCGGGACGGAGACCGAGGTGTAGGAGTGCGCGGCAGCTGCACGGATCGCGTCGGCTAGGAGATCGACCGTCGCCCAGGACGGCGGAGCGGTCTCGGGTCCGTTGGGGCCGTCGATGCGGACGACGGCGTGGAAGTGCAGGGCGCCGCGCTTCTGGAACTCTGCGACCTTGGCGTAGGAGAGGCGGGCGCACTCTTTCAGCTCGCGTTGGGTGATGCCGGCGCGGGCGGCTATCTCGCGGCGGAGACGGTTGGTGAAGCGCTGCCAGAGCTGCCCCGCGTGGTTGTTGAACAGCACAGCGCCCGCGTAGTCGTATTTGGCCGGGTCCAGGGCCGTGCCGAGGGCGGGATCGTCGGCGGCGTGGCGGGTGCCGCAACGGCAGACGCCCCGGTCGGGCCGGTTGTGGACCGGGCCAAACGAGGGGGCGGTGAGGGTGGCGAAGACGCGGGGATGATCCCGGACGGTGGCGGGGATGTCGCGGCGGTCATCGCCAGCCAGGCCCGCGCGGATGAGGTGGTAGGTGTCGCCCGCGTACGTCCAGGCGCAGGACGGGCAGCGGGAGGCCCGGCGGTTGCCGCAGGCGACACGGAGACGGCCGCCCGGCTCGCTCTCGGTGGAGTAGTGGTGCAGGGTCTCGCCGGTGGTCTTGTCCTTGGTAAGGGTCCAGCCGGTCAGGTGGATGGGGTCGGCGCAGCCGCCGGTGCGGCGGATCTGCTCCTGCCAGCGGTCGAAGTCAGAAGCCGAGGCCACCCTCAGCAGGTCGCCGAGGGTGGTCGGGTCGAGCAGGTCAGGCACGCGCACGCTCCGGAACGCGGCGGGCGGGGACGGTGCCCAGGCCGTCGCAGGCCGGGCAGTTGGCCCTGATTGTGGGCAGGTGGCCGTGCCGGTCGCGGCTGCCGGTGATGATGGCGGCGGTTGCGAAGCCGTCGCAATTCGGGCAGATGCGGGGCGCGGGTGCGGTGCGGTCGGTCATGCTGGGTGTTCCTTCCGGTTGCGAGATCGGACAGGGACGGCTCCCGGAGCGGACGAGACTTGGCGGTTGAGGCCGCTCCGGGGGCCGGTCAGCGTCGCTTCGTCTCCGAGGCGAGGAGCGAGCGCAGGACGACGGCGCAGACGGCGACCGAGGCGCCGGTGATGGCGACCGCCAGGAGCATGGAGACCAGGACGGCGCCGACGACCAGGACCACGGCGGTGCCGCCGCCGACGAGGGCGAGAGCGGTGCCGGGGGTGAGCTGCACCGTGGGCCGGGCAGGAGCCGGGGCCACCGGGGCAGGCGGCGGGGTCTGGGAGGCCGGGACGATGGTGGTCGGCTCGACCACGACGGGCGGCGTGGCTTGGCCGGTCGGGGTAGGCATGGTCGGGATCTTGGGGCGGAGCATCAGCGATCTCCTCTACTTGACGAAGGTGTCGATGGCGGGGGCCAGGACGCTGTCGGCGAGGAGGAAGCCGCCGAGCAGCAGGACGGCGATGAGCCAGGCGGGCGGGCGGATGAGCTTGACGCCGAGGTAGCCGACGGCGAGCAGCGCGAGCCAGAGCGGTACTTCCATGGCCATGGCCTCCTAACGGACCTTGCAGCGGTGGGTGCGGGCGGCGAGCTGGGCGGCGGACTGGCTGGTGTAGTCGGCAGACCAGCCGCAGCCGTCGGAGCTGCACACGGCGGCGTGCTTGGTCCGGCCGTGCCGGTCGCGGTGGGTGCCGATCTGCACCGGTCCGATCCGCATCACGGAGTGGAAGAAGTCGCGGGCAGGCATGACGGGTGTTCTCCCTTCGGGTCAGGCGAGTTGGGCGGCGATGGCGTGGGCCAGCTGGGGCGGGACGCCGAGTCGGGCGCGCAGGGTGTCGGTGTCGATCGGCGAACCGGTACGGGCGCGGTGGTCGTCGGCGACCTTGCGGGCGTGGTCCACCAGCGCGGCCGGGACCGGCACAGCCGGAGCAGCGGCGGCCGGGGCAGGCTCGGCCGGGGCGGGCTCGGCAGCCGGAAGTGCGGGGGTGTCGACGACTGCCGAGACCGGCTCAGCCTCCGGTTCGGTCTCGGTAACCGGCTCAGTGACCGGGGTTGCGGGTGCCGGCGAATCCGGCACCCGGTCCTCGGCGGACTTGGGCGCGTGGGCGAGAAGCGTGCCGCCGAGGAAGGCCACGGCGGGCCACCCGGCGACGCCGAGCCGGAGCAGGGCGGGCGGGTGTTCCAAGTCCAGGAACCCGGCAGTGGCGACGTTGGCGCCCAGCGAGGCGAACAGGGCGACGATGAACCAGCACCAGGCCAGCCGGGACGGCCCGTCACTGCGGAGCCGTCGCCACGCGGCCACCAGGAGCAGGTCGACACTGACCGGGTAAGCCCATGCCTTCCAGCCCGTCTGTCCAGCAGCGGCGGCCAGGTCATGCAAGTGGGCGAAGGACAGGGCTCCGGCGATCACGGCCTGAACCAGGACAGCATCGGGGCGGATCGAGCGGGTCATGTCGTCACCTCCTTCGCGAGGTTGGGCAAGGGACGAGGCGGGATCAGGCAGCGGCCGGGGCGGACTCGACCGCCGGGGCCGGGATTGGCTTCGGACCGCCGAGTGCGGGTCGGAAGGGAGCCAGGGCGGGCAGGTCCGGGGCCAGGTCGGCGTACCGGTTGCAGGTGTTGACGGCCTGCCGAAGCGAGGTGTGCGGGGCGCGGATCCGGGCCCAGCCACCGGTCGAATCGCCCGTGATGGCGACACCGGGCATGTCGGTGGAGATCTGGATCGCGGCCAGCACGGCATCCGGCGCGATGTCACCGAAGGCCATGTTCGCGCTGGACTCGTCGTTGACGCGGTGCGCAGTACGGCCGGTGAGCTGGGCGCGGAGCATCGTGATGCCCTTGCCGAGTTCGGAGCCGAAGCGCTGCCCGCAGATCTCCAGGTAGATCCCGGCCGCCCGGCCGAGCTGGGCCAGCCGCGCGAGGGCGGTGATGATCCGGTCCCGTCGCTTCTCCTCCTCCTTGGTGGCGAAGAGAGCGAGTTCGGCGACCTCGTCGACCAGGACCACGATGGGCACGGGCCGCAGGTCATCCGGCAGGTTCCAGATGTCGGCGGCGATCTCCGCATCCGGTACGTCGGCGGTGATCCGCTGCTCGGCGCGGATGAGCTGGTAGACGTCTTCCATGTGCGCTACCAGCGCGTCGAGGAGTTCGGCGGCGGTGTCAGGGTTGTCGGCCAGCGCGGAGAACCGACGGGCCAGCGGGAAGAGTTCCACTCCCTGCTTGCAGTCGATGCCCACCAGGGCGACCCGTTGCGGGGCGAGCGCGGCTACCAGGTTGCGCTGGTAGACGGACTTGCCGGACTCGGTGGCTCCGAGCGTGAGCGCGTGGGGAACACCCCGGTAGTCCCGGAAATGAACGGCGCCGTCCTCGCGCAGGGCGACCGGAACCCGCATCGGCCGGGTGTCGCACTTAGCAGGCATCTGCACCCGCTTGAGCACGTCATAGCCGGTCATCCGCACCTCGACCACGCCGGAGCGCAGCTCGCGGGAGGTGACACCGTACATCGCGAACGAGTGCCGCAGCCGGTCACACGAGGCCGCCACGTCGAAGGCGTCCTGACCGGGCCGGAGTTTGAGCCGCAGCACCAGACCGGTCCGGGTCGGCCGTACCCGCAGGATGCGCGGGGCCCGGGGGCCGGGAATGGCCCGGTTGGTCATCCGCGCCAGGGTCAGGCGCCAGCGGGGAGCCGGGACGGTCAGGCCACAGGCGTCCATCACGGACGGGTACCGGAGCAGGACCCGCAGCGTCGCCAGGGTGACGCCGAAGGTCAGCCAGTACCAGGCGGGGCGCCGCCACCGCAGGAGACCCGCAGCGGCGACGACCAGCACCAGGGCGACGGTCAGCCAGGTCATGGCTCAGGCCGCCTTCGCCTGCTCAGCACCGGCAACGAGCGAGGTGACTGCGACCGCACGGAACGCGATGCCGTGCCGCTTCTGGCCGTTGAACTCGTTCTCCCACGGCCGGGCGATCAGCCCCGTCAGCGCGACCGGGGTACCCATCGCCAGCTCGCCCGAGATGCCGCTCTCCGGCACTGTGACGTTCAGGATCTCGACCTCGCCGTTGAGGGCGAACATCACGCTCACCGTCATCAGCTTCGCGCCCGTCTCGGCGTCCGTGGCGATCTCGCCGGTCCGGCGGTCACGGACCTTGGGCTCCGGGGTCTGGGCGACCATCACGGTCGCGGTGGAGGTGTCGACGGGAATCTGACGCATCGTCTGTTCTCCTGATCTGAGGGAGATTTGGAACCGGCGTTCATCGCCGGTGAGATCAGGAGACCGCGAGAGGTGGTGGACGCATCACGGTCCGTATGGACGTTCAGGGACGTCTGAGCTATCGTCAAAACGTCCCTGCTACGTCCCACGAGAGGGCACGCCATGGCGAACGAGCGTCTGCGCGCGGCGATTTCAGCGAAGGGCGAGACCATCCAGTCGGTGGCCCAGCAAGTGGGTGTCGACCCCAAGAGCGTGGAGCGCTGGATCACGACCAACCGCACGCCGCACCGGGGGCACCGCTGGAAGGCCGCGAGCTTCCTCGGCGTCGACGAGGTCTACCTGTGGCCCACCGTCGAGAAGCAGGCAGAGTCCGCGAGCACCTCTGAGCTGATCACGTACTACCCGCACCGGGGTGCCGTACCAGCCGCCCTGTGGTCATCCCTCATCGAGAAGGCGAAGGACCAGGTCGACATCCTCGTGTACGCGGGGCTGTTCCTCTTCGACAACCACCCGGATCTGCCATACGAGTTGGCGGAGAAGGCCAAGGCCGGAGCCCAGGTTCGGGTCCTGCTCGGTGACCCCGACTCGGAGATGGTCCGCCAGCGCGGCGAAGAGGAAGGCATAGGTGGCGACCTGGCTGCGCGTGCCCGGATCACCCGGCGCTACCTCGAACCGGCGATGACGACGCCGGGCGTAGAGGTCCGGCTGCACGACACGATCCTGTACAACTCGATTTATCGGTTCGACGACGACGTGTTGGTGAACCCGCACGTGCTCGGAGCACCGGCCGGGCAGAACCCGGTGCTGCACTTCCGGTACATCCCCGGCGCCCGCACCTTCCGGCACTACGTGCGGAGCTTCGACTACACCTGGGAACGCGGACGCCCCGCGTAGCAACGGCACGGCGTCTTCGAGGGTCGGGGCAGCGGGCGCCGGCGGAACCGGCACCCGGTCCACCGTCGACTCGGTTCGTCTGCCAGACATGCGAGGCTGGAGGCATGGCCCGAGTCGACTACTTCAACGATCCGAACGCCCCGAAGGCGAACAGCATCGTCCCGTCCGTAACCGCGGTGGCGCTGAACGACGCCGGGGAAATCCTGCTGATCCACAAGACGGACAACGACCTCTGGGCCCTGCCCGGCGGCGGGGTCGACGTCGGCGAGTCAGCGCCCGACGCAGCCGTACGGGAGACGAAGGAAGAAACCGGCTTCGACGTCGAGGTGACCGGCCTGGTCGGCACCTACACCAACCCGGCCCACGTCATGGCGTACGACGACGGTGAAGTGCGCCAGCAGTTCTCCATCTGCTTCCGGGCGCGCATCGTCGGCGGCGAGCTGCGCACGAGCAGCGAGAGCAAGGAAGTGGCGTTCGTGCACCCCAGGCGGCTGGACAGGCTGAACATCCATCCGTCGATGCGGATGCGGATTGATCACGGACTCCAGGAACGGCCCGAGCCATACCTTGGCTGAGGCACTCGGCCCAGGCAGCGCATCACTTGAAGATGAAGTCCGCGCACGCGACGATCGCCGAAATGACCCCGACGGCGACGCCCAGGGTCGCACTCATCTGCTGCCGATCCTGCATGAGCGCTGCGTGGGGCCCTTGCGCTTTGCCTCCGGCTCCACGCAGTGCTTTCAGGCCTTGCCACTTGTGCTCACGGATCCAACACCCTCGCAAGAGGCCTTGAGCGTTGTTGCGGCACCTTCCCTGCCGTCCCAGGGCGATGCACCTGAGCGGCGCTTGGAGGAGGAAGTACAGGACAGCTACGGAGGCTACGAGGATGAGAATCCCCGGCCCGATGATGTCCGAAGCCCATGCCAAGATCCCCAGTAAGAGAATCACGACGCCCCAACGCTTCTTCAGTAAGTCCCCCAGGCCACCCATGCGACGGACCGTAGAGCATTCAACGCACCTGCGGAAGATCGCCTGTCGGCCATGCGCCCAGACCCGGGCCTCAGCCCAAGCGCCCTCGAACCCGCTGGACCGCTTCGCCCAGGTAGGGCCGCGCCTTGCTGATCGCGTTGTGCACCTCGCTGCCCGGCTCGTATCGCTTCAAGATCTCGTCGATGCGGTGGTCGAAGTCGAAGGACTGCCCGGCCGGGCCGGTCGTCATGTCGGCATAGATCAACGCGTCCAGGACGGGAGAGTCCTCCCGCTCATACACAGCCAACTCATCGGTCAGCCCACGCTGTTCAGCCTCGTACACCGCACCAGAGTGGTGGGCGACCAGTCGGACGAGTCGTGACGGTGCCCCTTGCGTCTCCAGGTAGCGCGCTCCGTCAAGCGGATGAAACCCCGTGTCCCGCAGCTCCGGGGCGTAGCCGATGTCATGCAGCCACGCGGCAGCGATGAGCAGATCCCGGTCCTCTGCGGACACAGCCGCCGAAGCCTCAGACGCACGCGCCGCCACGGCCTGAGTGTGCAGCCAGCGGTTCCCGAGCGGAGGCAAGAGCGACTCGGCCAGCTCGGCCGCACCTTGGGGCGTATCCAATCCAGAGGTCATAGATCGCACGGTAGCCGAACAGGGCACCTCGCTGAAGCCGGGGACCGGCCGCTTCCGATCACTGGACGCGGTAAGACTTTCCCTACTTCATCAAGGGCTCGCCTCGCTCGCCGTTGCCCCGGCCTCCTGAACTGCATGCAGTCCGATCACAGATCGGAGGTGCCGCGCACAGCGCGGCGGCGCCAGCCGGTCGCCGTCGCGCCGCCCCTCCTTGCCTTCGTCACCGGGGCCGCGCGCCGTCGCCCGTCCGCGCCCACAGGGGGCGAAGACCAGGCCGGGGTAAAGGTGAGACGGCCCAGCCGAGGTCAGAACCCGTCGTGGCTGCTGGGGCGGTCGGCTCCACGGCTTTAGGCAGCCACTTTGGCGCGAGCCTCGAAGATCATGGCCCCAACGTCGTGCTTTACCGGGCAGGTTCACAGACTGCCCGACGCGCCGGAAGCTTACGGGGCCATGATCCCTCGCGCCAAAGCAGCTCCAGCCCAAAGCCGCTCCGCCGACCTATCTACACACCATCCCGCGCCTTTTCCTGATCCGACTACTATTCCTGAGCGTTAGTGGAGACGATACTTTCCAGGACTTCCTGCTCAACCAAGGCAACTCCTCCATCAGCCATTTTTCCCTTAGCGGACTTAAGGCGGTTGACCGTGTCGCGAATCTTTCTCCGGAGAACCCTGCCAGGTAGGTTGCCATGTTCTGCTCGCACCTGCTCGACCACCTGCATTATGTGGGGAGAGACTCCCTCGAGAAATGAGACGTCCAACATAACTGGCAGCTCGCTGCGCATGTTCTTGGAAATCTGCGCTCGTACGGGACCGATTTCCAGGTACCTCAACAGGAAGTCAGGACTCATCACCGGGGAAAGCGGCGGATCCCCAGTTATCCTACTCCTAAGCAATTCATTGACCTTAAACGCCGTCCCATCTAGAGTCAGCCACCACGAGTTGAAGCCCAGCGGACTCTTGTTTTCTTTCTTCCTTCTCTGCACGACACCTAGATAACACTCGACATCATGATTTACCAGGATCTGAATCGTCGCGGGAGCGAACTTATTCAGTCTTCGCTCTCGCGCCTCATGCCAGATATCCTGGACGGCTCCGCGAAGCTCGATATCAGCTGTGGCAGCCTCTTCGTTTAGTTCCTGTACCCGGATCCCGTGCACATCACTCAGGTAATCGGCCACATCCTCGAGCGGCTGTTCGCCACCCCGAAAGTTCTCCAGCCAGCTACCTAGTGCCGCTGTTTCCCTTCCGCTCGCTGCATGAGCTGCGGCGAGGAAAGGTACATCCCCGTCCCATCGCTTACTCTGCCCGACAACGCGAGCATAAGCCAGGGATCGGCGCATGTGCGAAGCTATCTCCTCAACAATTCCACTGGTCACACGGAGGGAAATGTCGCAGTCGCGTGCAGCTTCCAGCAAGCGAGTGAAGGATCTATTCTCGTCATCGGCCAATTCTTCCGCCAACACAGGGAGAATGAGGTTAGCATCAAGCCAAATGGTCCCGCCGCTGAACAGCTTCACCACGGTCTTCTGTACATCTGGCGTAGCCTGCAAGAGCGAGAACAAGGTATAAGACTCAAGGCGACCGCGCATGTATTCGCGAGTTACCCCGATGGAGTTATTAATGATCGAGGAGATCGCATACGAGACGATTCTCCTAACCTTGCTCGAAGGGGTTTTTTTCGTATCACGCATCGCGCGGTCGATAAGTGGCTCAAGACTCTCTGACTGGTAATCAGAGATTCGCGAAGAAACGAGCGCATCTGCGAATGATTTGCCTCGCTCCAGGAGGATCCTGTCGAGAGCTGCCTCGACGAGGCCACACGCGGCAGCCGTTTCGGCCGTCGAGATACTCTCATTCTCGACGTTGGCCATTTCAATCACCCGGGATTGCACTTCATCCCTGAATTTCTCTTGAATCAGGGTGTATGACGTCATGCGGTCTTTGAGACGCAAGGACGCATCATGCGAAAGACAGAACTCGTCAGAACGTGACCAATGCCGAACCGCCCCCTTTGTCAAGCGCCTGAGAGCGCCGTCAACCAGATCACCGTACTCGCGTCCCCCGGGAAGCATGCTTGCGACGCGTTCGTGTACTTCCTCGCGGGTGATCCGCCGGTCTGAATCAGTATCTCGCAAGGCGGCCCTAACGAGGGATTCGAAGCCGACCTTCGTAAGACCCTTGTGACGATCCTCATCGCCGTAGGTGAGCTCAAGGAAAAGAGCTGCTTCCTGCTCCTCGACAGAGGAAAGTGACGGCAGAGAAGGAGTTACGCCAAGTGCCGAGGAAGCTAGCGGGTCAACCTTAATCTTTGCCAGTGATTCGGCAGCCTCCTCGGTCTGAGAGTGCAGGTTCACCCGATCAAGGAACCAGGCTCGATCCCAGACATCCAACGATAGCTTGTACTCTTTCCTCAGCCTCCTTTTTACGTCGTCGACCTTTGTCCCAATCTCTTGATTGGTTACATAAACCAGTTCCCTGGCGCTCGGCGCGGTATTTTTCAACCTTTCCGCTGTCCTGAGAATCTTACCCGAGAAATCGACAGTTACTGAGTACTGGAAAATTACCGTGTCGTCGTCCACGGGCGAAAAAAGACGAGCATCCCTTCCCCCGTCTCCTCCCACAGAAGCAACAGTTCGAAGCTCTCCGAACTCCAGAACAGCAAACGCCGAAGCCAGCTGTTCGAATAGCGCACCATCGTGAGCATTAAGTTGCTTAAGTGCGAGCTCAAATCGATCGCGGTGCATCAGACCCCTCCGGAGGTCGTGTTGGCGCCGATTCAGCGCACCATCCCTATGCATAGGGTAGTGGCCCCGCTACGGGTACAACGTCAAGCGCCCTCCCTGGGCCGTCCTGGGGCCGTGGAAGGGCGCTCAACGATGACCAACGCCGACAACTACCGACAGCTCAGCAGCAGGTCAGGGCGTTGATCGATTAGGCGGCCGCAGGTCACGGCCGCCGTTGATCAGTTGTGGCTGTGCAGGATCTCGTTCAGTCCGCCCCACACCGCGTTGTTCGGCCGGGCCTCGACCGTGCCGGTGACCGAGTTGCGGCGGAAGAGGATGTTGGACGCGCCGGACAGCTCGCGGGCCTTGACGATCTGGCCGTCGGGCATGGTGACGCGGGTGCCGGCGGTGATGTACAGGCCGGCCTCGACGACGCACTCGTCGCCGAGCGCGATGCCGACGCCCGCCTCGGCGCCGACCAGGCACCGCTCGCCGATGGAGATGATCACGTTGCCGCCGCCGGACAGCGTGCCCATGGTCGACGCGCCGCCGCCGATGTCGGAGCCGTCGCCGACCACGACACCCGCCGAGATGCGGCCCTCGACCATCGACGTGCCGAGCGTGCCGGCGTTGAAGTTGACGAAGCCCTCGTGCATGACGGTGGTGCCCTCGGCGAGGTGGGCGCCGAGGCGGACCCGGTCGGCGTCGGCGATGCGGACGCCCTTGGGGGCCACGTAGTCGGTCATGCGCGGGAACTTGTCGACGGAGGTCACCTGGAGGTGCAGGCCCTCGGCGCGCGCGTTGAGCCGGACCTTCTCCAGGTCGTCGACGGCGACCGGGCCGAGCGAGGTCCAGGCGACGTTGGCGAGGAAACCGAAGATGCCGTCCAGGCTCTGGCCGTGCGGCTTGACCAGGCGGTGGGAGAGCAGGTGCAGACGCAGGTAGGTGTCGTGCGCGTCGATCGGCTTCTCGTCGAGCGAGGCGATGACCGTGCGGACCGCGACCACCTCGACGCCCCGGCGGGCGTCCGGGCCGATCGCCGCGGTCGCGCCACCGCCGAGCAGCTCCGCGGCACGCTCGGCGGACAGCCGCTCGGTGCCGGACGGGCCGGGCTCTACGACGAGCTCGGGCGCGGGGAACCAGGTGTCGAGGACGGTGCCGTCGGCGGCGATCGTGGCGAGGCCGGCGGCCACGGCGCCGGTGGTGCGAGGAGCAGTCGTGTCGGTCATGAGGGCAACCTAACCGGCGGACGGCGGTCGATGCGAACCGGTGCGGGGCCGTCTCACGGGACGGGCGGTATCCATCCCGGCACAACACGCCTCAACAGCACGGACACCGACGTCACGACATCCGCGCACACCGAACCCGAGCCCCTCCCACCCGGCGACAGCAGATCAGCAGATCCGCAAACCCCGGCCCGGGGACACCCCCACCCGCATCACGCCTCGGCCCCCGTCAGCACCCGCCCCAACACCTCCCGCGCATACGCCTCGTCATACGGCACCCCCGTCAGCAGCACCTGCAGACAGATCCCGTCGACGACCGCCACCAGCGCCCGCGCGGTGACGGGATCCGTCCGCCGGGACAGCTGCTCGGCGACGTCCTCGGCCCACTCGGCGGCGACGGGCCGCAGGGCGGGCCGGCGCAGGGCGGCCAGGTACAGCTCGTACTCCAGCTCCACCCCCGTGCGGTCGCCGGAGAGCCACTGTCCGATCCACCCGGCGAGTTCGGCGGCCAGGTCGGTCCGGGGGTCGTCCAGACCACCGCACGAGGCGATCACCTTGGCGAAGCCCTCGTTGGTCTGCCGCAGCGCGGCGACCAGCAGCTCGTCGAGGGTCTTGAAGTGGTACGTCGTGGAGCCGAGCGGCACGTCGGCCTCGGCGGCGGCGGTGCGGTGGCTGAGCCCCGCGATGCCCTTCGATCCGACGACCCGGATCGCCGCGTCGATGATCCGCTGCCGCCGCTCGGGGTCGTGGCGCCGGGGCATCAGTGGGCACCTCCCAGGTTCAGCACCACGACGCCGACGATGATCAGCCCGATCCCGGCGGCCTTGGCGACGGTCATCCCCTCGCCCAGGAAGACGATGCCGATCGTGGCGATGGCGGCCGTGCCGACCCCGGCCCAGATGGCGTAGGCCGTGCCGACGGAGACGGTCTTCAGGGTCTGCGCGAGCAGCCCGAAGGAGAGGAGGTAGCCCAGGAGCGTGAGGAGCGAGGGCCCGAGCCTGCTGAACCCGTCGCTGTACTTCATGGCGGTGGTCGCGCCCACTTCGGCGGCGATGGCGCCGGCCAGCAGCAGATAACCCATGTGTACGAGCGTACACATCATCTGTACGGCCGTACATAACGAGGGCCCGGATACCGAAGAGAAACCGCTCTCACCAAACGAGCCACACCAGTCCCACGTGTCCACTACGGTGTCCACCCGATCACACACCGGGCCCCCACAACCGCGCCGCCGTCAAGGGTGCCCCGCCGGAGGAACATCGCATGTCAGAAGAGAAGTCCCGGCCGCCTCAGGACCGTCCCTGGGAGAGCGGCTGGGCCCCGGACACCACCCGGGCACCGGGAACGCGACGGCTGTGGCTGGCGGGGGCCCTCGCCCTGGCCACGGTCACCGCGAGCGTCACGGCCATCACCGTGATGAACCGGGAGTCCGCCGAGCCCACCCCCCAGGCGGCGGAGCCGACCACCCTCAGCAGTTCGGCCCCGGGCGGCCTGATCTCGTTCGCGACGCCCTCCGAGGGCGGCTCAGCGAAGCCCGGCGCGGGCCGCGCCCACCCGTCCCCCACTCCGGCGAGCAGCGCTCCCAGCGCCTCTCCGAGTCCGGAGCCCCGCACCACGGCCCCCGAGCCGCCGAAGGCGTCCACCGCTCCGTCGAAGCGCCCGAAGCCCCCGTCCTCCCCCGGCATATCCATACGCGCGGTCAACTTCCCCGACCGCTACTGGCGGGTGCGCGACGGCTATGTGCGCCTCGACCGGATCGGCTCGGGTTCCGAGCAGCGCGAGGACGCCACCTTCCAGCGCGTCGCCGGCCTCTCCGACTCCTCCTGCTACTCCTTCACCACCGCGGACGGCCGCTACCTGCGCCACCGCAGTTTCGTCCTGGTCGCGAACCGGGACGACGGCTCGTCCCTGTTCCGCAAGGACGCCACGTTCTGCCCCCGCGTCTGGTCCCCGTCGGGAACGCTCTCGCTGGAGTCGGTCAACTACCCGGGGCGCTTCCTGCGGCACCGTGACTTCCAGGTCCGGCTGGACCCCTACGAGCACAGTCACCAGTACCACTCGGACGCGTCGTTCCAGATCGTGCCCGGGCTGGACTGAGCACGCGTGAGGGCGGCACCCCGGGAAGGGTGCCGCCCTCACGTACGTCAGCGGGATCTCAGACGTTGAACCCGAGCGCCCGAAGCTGCTCCCGGCCATCGTCCGTGATCTTGTCCGGGCCCCACGGCGGCATCCAGACCCAGTTGATGCGCAGCTCGTTCACCAGGCCGTCCGTGGCGGACTTGGCCTGGTCCTCGATGACGTCCGTCAGCGGGCAGGCCGCCGACGTCAGGGTCATGTCGACGGTCGCGATGTTCGCGTCGTCGATGTGGATGCCGTAGATCAGGCCCAGGTTGACGACGTCGATGCCCAGCTCGGGGTCGACGACGTCCATCAGGGCCTCACGGAGTTCCTCCTCCGAGGCCGGCTTCATCTCCACGGTCTCGCTCATGCCGTCGTCTCCTTCTCGGCGTCGGCTCCGCCCAGCACCTGGGCCGTCGCGTCCTTCCAGGCCATCCAGCTCAGCAGGGCGCACTTCACCCGGGCCGGGTACTTGGACACCCCGGCGAACGCCACCGCGTCCTCCAGGATGTCCTCCATCGCGTCGTCGGGCTCGAGCTTCCCCTTGGACTGCATCAGCTCCAGGAAGGTCTCCTGGATCTTCCGCGCGTCCGCGAGGTCCTTGCCGACGAGGAGGTCGTTCAGTACGGACGCGCTCGCCTGGCTGATCGAGCAGCCCTGGCCCTCGTACGAGACGTCCTCGATCTTCGTTCCGTCGTACTTCACGCGCAACGTGATCTCGTCACCGCACGTCGGGTTGACGTGGTGCACCTCGGCGTCGCCATCCCGAAGACCACGCCCGTGCGGGTTCTTGTAGTGGTCCAGGATGACTTCCTGGTACATGGAGTCCAGCTTCACGGTCTCAGCTCACGCCCTTCAGCCGAAGAAGTTCCGAACGTGCTCCAGGCCGTCGACCAGCGCGTCGATCTCGGCCGGCGTGGAGTACAGATAGAACGACGCTCGCGTGGTCGCAGGAATTCCGTACCGCAGGCAGACCGGCCGCGCGCAGTGGTGGCCGACCCGGACCGCGATGCCCTGCTCGTCGAGGACCTGGCCCACGTCGTGCGGGTGGATGTCCCCGAGGGTGAAGGAGATCGCCGCGCCCCGCTCCTCGGCCGTGGTCGGGCCGATGATGCGCAGGTCGGGGACCTCCAGCAGCCGCTTGACGGCGTACTCGGTGAGCGCGTGCTCGTGGGCGAGGATCTTGTCCATGCCGATCGAGTTGAGGTAGTCGATCGCCGCGCCGAGACCGACCGCCTGGGCGACCGGCGGGGTGCCCGCCTCGAACTTGTGCGGGGCGGGAGCGTACGTCGACGAGTGCATCGACACCGTCTCGATCATCTCGCCGCCGCCGAGGAACGGGGGCAGGTCCTCCAGCAGCTCCTGGCGGCCCCAGAGGACGCCGATGCCGGTCGGGCCGCACATCTTGTGGCCGGTGAAGGCCACGAAGTCGGCCTGTAGGGCCTGCACGTCCAGCGGCATGTGCGGGGCGGCCTGGGAGGCGTCGACGCAGACCAGGGCGCCGACCTCCTGGGCGCGGCGCACGATCGCCTCGACCGGGTTCTGGGTGCCGAGGATGTTGGAGACCAGCACGAAGGAGACGATCTTCGTCTTCTCGGTGATGACCTCGTCGATGTTCGACAGGTCCAGGCGGCCGTCGTCGGTGAGGCCGAACCACTTCAGCTTCGCGCCCGTGCGCTGCGCGAGCAGCTGCCACGGCACGATGTTGGAGTGGTGCTCCATCTCCGTGATGACGATCTCGGTCTCGGAGTCCACGCGGTAGGGCTCGTCGGCCCAGCCCAGCATGTTCGCCACGAGGTTGAGCGACTCGGAGGCGTTCTTGGTGAAGATCACCTCGTCGCGGCTCGGCGCGTTGACGAACGCGGCGACCTTGTCGCGCGCGCCCTCGTACAGCGCCGTGGCCTCCTCGGCGAGCACATGCACACCGCGGTGGACGTTGGCGTTGTAGCGCTCGTAGTACTCACTGAGGGCGTCCAGCACCTGGCGCGGCTTCTGGCTGGTCGCCGCGTTGTCCAGGTACACGAGCTTCCGGCCGTCGTGGACCTGGCGGTCCAGGATCGGGAAGTCCTTGCGGATCGCCTCGGTGTCGAGAAGGCCCGGCAACTGTGTCACTCGGATGCGCCACCCTTCGTGTAGGCCTCGTAGCCCTCTTCCTCCAGCTTGTCGGCGAGCTCGGCGCCGCCGGACTCGACGATCCGGCCGCCGGAGAAGACGTGCACGTGGTCGGGCTTGATGTAGCGGAGGATGCGCGTGTAGTGCGTGATCAGCAGGGTGCCGACCTCGCCCGTCTCGCGGACGCGGTTCACGCCCTCGGAGACGACGCGCAGGGCGTCGACGTCCAGGCCGGAGTCGGTCTCGTCGAGGATCGCCATCTTCGGCTTGAGGAGCTCCAGCTGGAGGATCTCGTGGCGCTTCTTCTCACCGCCGGAGAAGCCCTCGTTGACGTTGCGCTCGGCGAAGGCGGGGTCCATGTTGAGGCGCTCCATGGCCTCCTTGACCTCCTTCACCCAGGTGCGCAGCTTGGGGGCCTCGCCGCGGATGGCGGTGGCGGAGGTGCGCAGGAAGTTGGAGACGGAGACGCCGGGGACCTCGACCGGGTACTGCATGGCGAGGAAGAGGCCGGCGCGGGCGCGCTCGTCGACGGACATCTCCAGGACGTCCTCGCCATCGAGGGTGACGGTGCCGCCGGTGATCGTGTACTTGGGGTGACCCGCGAGGGAGTAGGCGAGGGTCGACTTGCCCGAGCCGTTGGGGCCCATGATGGCGTGCGTCTCGCCCTGCTTCACGGTGAGGTCGACGCCCTTGAGGATCTCCTTCGTGGCGTTGTCGGCCTCGACGGTGACGTGCAGGTCTCGGATTTCAAGCGTTGCCATGGGTGCCTCAGGACTCCTGGGTGAGGGAGACGAGCACGTCGTCCCCTTCGATCTTTACGGGGTATACGGGGACGGGGCGCGTCGCCGGAAGGGCGTCGGGCTTGCCGGAACGGAGGTCGAAGCGCGAGCCGTGCAGCCAGCACTCGATGTGGCAGTCGTCGACCTCGCCCTCCGACAGGGAGACGTTCGCGTGCGAGCAGATGTCGTGGATCGCGAACACCTCGCCCTCGGTCTGCACGATGGACACGGGCGTGCCGTCGAGTTCCACCCGCTTCGGGGTGTCGTCCTCCAGCTCGCCCAGTCCACAGGCGCGTACGAAGGTCATGCGACCGCCGCCTCCAGCTCCTCCTCGATCTTGGCGATCAGGCGCTCCTCGATGTCGGGGAGGCCGATCTGCTGGACCAGCTCGGCGAAGAAGCCACGGACCACCAGGCGGCGCGCCTCGTACTCCGGGATGCCGCGGGCCATGAGGTAGAAGAGCTGCTCGTCGTCGAAGCGGCCGGTCGCCGAGGCGTGGCCGGCGCCGACGATCTCGCCGGTCTCGATCTCGAGGTTCGGTACGGAGTCCACGCGCGCCCCGTCAGTGAGGACCAGGTTGCGGTTCATCTCGTACGTGTCGGTGCCCTCGGCCTTGGCCTCGATGAGCACGTCACCGATCCACACGGCGTGCGCGTCGTCGCCCTGGAGCGCGCCCTTGTAGACGACGTTCGACTTGCAGTGCGGGACGTTGTGGTCGACGAGGAGGCGGTGCTCCTGGTGCTGGCCCTGGTCGGTGAAGTAGAGGCCGAACAGCTCGGCCTCGCCGCCGGGGCCGGCGTACCGCACGCGCGGGTGCAGCCGGACGACGTCGCCGCCGAAGGTGACGACGACGGACTTGAAGGAGGCGTCACGGCCGACGAGCGCGTTGTGCTGGGCGACGTGGACGGCCTTCTCGTCCCAGTCCTGGACGGAGACGACGGTCAGCTTGGCGCCGTCTCCGAGGATGTAGTCGACGTTGGCCGCGAGCACCGCGTCGCCGGTGTGGTCGATGACCACGACGGCCTCGGCGAAGGCGCCCAGCTCGATCACCTGGTGGCCGAAGGCGGTGCCGCCCTCGCCGTGCACCGCGATGCGGATGGGCTCGGTGAGGACGGTCTCCTTGGGGACGGTCACGACCGAGGCCTTCTCGAAGGCGGAGTAGGCCTGGGCGGCGACCCGGTCCACCGGGGTGCCGGCCTTGCCGAGCCGCGCGTCGTCGCGGCCGACGGCCTCGACGGTGACGCCCTCGGGGGCCTGGACGTCGACCTTCACGCCGTCGCCGTTCGCGACGGCGGTGCCGTCGTGCAGACCGCGCAGGCGCTCCAGCGGGGTGAACCGCCACTCCTCCTCCCGGCCGTGCGGGACGGGGAAGTCCGCCACGTCGAAGGAGGGGGGCGCGCTCATGCGCGTGGCGACGGTCGACTCCGCGGCGACCGCGATCGAGCCGGCGGTGGTCGAGCCCACCGGGATGTTCTGGGCCTCAGCCATGGCTGTCGTAGTGCTCTCTTTCCTGAATGGGACGTCTGCTGTCGAGGGGGCGGGTCAGCCGACCGCGCCTTCCATCTGCAGCTCGATCAGCCGGTTGAGCTCCAGCGCGTACTCCATGGGGAGCTCCTTGGCGATGGGCTCGACGAAGCCGCGCACGATCATCGCCATGGCCTCGTCCTCGCTCAGGCCGCGGCTCATCAGGTAGAAGAGCTGGTCCTCGGAGACCTTGGAGACGGTCGCCTCGTGGCCCATGGACACGTCGTCCTCGCGGACGTCCACGTAGGGGTAGGTGTCCGAGCGGGAGATCGTGTCGACCAGCAGCGCGTCGCAGAGCACGTTCGACTTGGAGCCCGGGGCGCCCTCGCCGATCTCGATCAGACCGCGGTAGGAGGTGCGGCCGCCGCCTCGCGCCACCGACTTGGAGACGATGTTCGACGAGGTGTTCGGGGCCATGTGGACCATCTTCGCGCCCGCGTCCTGGTGCTGGCCCTCGCCGGCGAAGGCGATGGACAGGGTCTCGCCCTTGGCGTGCTCGCCCATCAGGTAGACGGCCGGGTACTTCATCGTCACCTTGGAGCCGATGTTGCCGTCGATCCACTCCATGGTCGCGCCCTCGTACGCCACGGCGCGCTTGGTGACCAGGTTGTAGACGTTGTTCGACCAGTTCTGGATGGTCGTGTAGCGGCAGCGGGCGTTCTTCTTGACGATGATCTCGACGACCGCGGAGTGCAGCGAGTCCGACTTGTAGATCGGGGCGGTGCAGCCCTCGACGTAGTGCACGTAGGCACCCTCGTCGACGATGATCAGGGTCCGCTCGAACTGGCCCATGTTCTCCGTGTTGATGCGGAAGTAGGCCTGGAGCGGGATCTCCACGTGGACGCCCGGCGGCACGTAGATGAAGGAGCCGCCCGACCACACGGCGGTGTTCAGCGCGGCGAACTTGTTGTCACCGGCGGGGATGACCGTGCCGAAGTACTCCTTGAAGAGCTCCGGGTGCTCCTTCAGCGCGGTGTCCGTGTCGAGGAAGATGACGCCCTGCTCCTCCAGGTCCTCGCGGATCTGGTGGTAGACGACCTCCGACTCGTACTGCGCGGCGACACCGGCGACGAGGCGCTGCTTCTCCGCCTCGGGGATGCCGAGCTTGTCGTACGTGTTCTTGATGTCCTCGGGCAGGTCCTCCCAGGACTCCGCCTGCTTCTCCGTGGAGCGCACGAAGTACTTGATGTTGTCGAAGTCGATGCCGGAGAGGTCCGAGCCCCAGTTCGGCATGGGCTTCTTCTCGAACAGGCGCAGGCCCTTGAGGCGGAGCTTGGTCATCCACTCCGGCTCGCTCTTCTTGGAGGAGATGTCCCGGACGACGTCCTCGGCCAGGCCGCGACGCGCCGACGCACCGGCATCGTCCCGGTCGGCCCAGCCGTATTCGTACTTGCCCAGGCCCTCGAGCTCAGGGTGGGCAGTCTCCGTGGGGAGAGTCATGCGGGGTTCCTCCCGGCCGTGCTTGCAGATGCGTTGTGGGAAATCTTGGGGATGAACGTCGTGCAGACGCCGTCGCCGTGCGCGATGGTGGCGAGCCGCTGTACGTGCGTACCGAGCAGCTCCGCGAAAAATTCCGTCTCCGCCTCGCACAGCTGCGGGAACTGCTCGGCGACGTGGGCGACCGGGCAGTGGTGCTGGCAGAGCTGCTCACCCTTCTGCGGGTGGGGCGCGCTGCGCGCCGTAGCAGCGTACCCGTCCGCGCTCAGGGCCTTGGCCAGCGCTTCGGCCCGCTTCTCGGGCGGAGCGGCCTCGACCGCCGAGCGGTAGGCGCCCGCCTGGGCGGCGATCCGCGCGCGGGCGAAGGCGGCGATCGCCTCGCTGCCGCCCTCGCGGTCGGCGATCCAGCGCAGGGCGTCGGCCGCGAGCTTGTCGTACGACTGGTCGAAGGCGTCCCGGCCGCAGTCCGTCAGGGCGAACACCTTGGCGGGCCGGCCGCGGGTACGCGCGCCGTAGACCCGCCGCTCGCGGGCTTCCACGACACCGTCGCCCGCGAGGGCGTCGAGGTGCCGGCGTACGGCCGCCTGGGTGAGGCCGAGCCGCTCGGCGAGCTCCGCGACGGTCGAGGGGCCGTGGTCCAGGATGGATCGCGCGACCCGGTTGCGCGTCGAGCGCTCCCCGGTCGCGAGCTCCTCCTGCGGGGCCCCCGTGGGGGTCTCCCGAGCCTCGCCGACGTTTTTCACAACGCCATTGTTGCGTAATTCTTCAGGGGCGGGCAAGCCGCGTCCGGCCCACCCGACGGTGCCCTGCGTCACTTAGGCATACCTAAACTGACCTGCGGAAATGATCTCTGATCGATCAAACCGGTGGCATGCCCCAGCCACTTCCGGGACACTCCCGAACCATGCCCACACCCCCTCCGACCGGCCCTCTTGTCACCCAGGACACCCTGCGCGCACAGCTGCGCGAGCTGGGTGTGCGGCCCGGCGAGACCCTCCTCGTGCACTCCTCGCTCAGCTCCCTCGGCTGGGTCAACGGCGGCGCCGTCGCGGTGGTGCGGGGACTGCTCGACGCGCTCGGCCCGGAGGGCACGCTGGTGGTCCCCACCCAGACCGGCAAGCTCTCCGACCCCGCCCTGTGGAGCAATCCGCCGGTACCCCCCGAGTGGTGGACGGCCATCCGCGCCACGATGCCCGCCTACGACCCGAGGATCACGCCCGCGAGCGGCGTCGGCGTCGTACCGGAGACCGTGCGCACCTGGCCCGGCGCGCTGCGCAGCGCGCACCCCCAGACCTCGTTCGCGGCGATCGGGCCCCGCGCGGCGGAGGTGACCGAGGGGCACGCCACCGACTGCCGGCTCGGCGAGCACAGCCCGCTGGCGACACTGGAGGCGATGGGCGCCCGGGTCCTGCTGCTCGGCGCGGGCTACGCCACCTGCACCAGCTTCCACCTCGCCGAGTACCGGATACCGTCCCCGCGCGTCGCCGTGGGCCGGCCCGGGCCGAAGGGCTGGGAGACGGTGATCGAGGTGTCGATCAGCTCGGACCGCTTCGACGAGCTGGGCTACGACTTCGAACGCGACCGTCCCGTCGTCCGCGGCAAGGTCGGGGCGGCCGAGGCGCGGCTGTTCCCGGTGGCGGACGCGGTGGCCTACGCCGAGCGGTGGCTGGCGGTGCACCGGCCGCGCGAGGAGGAGTAGCCGTACCCCCCGGACCGGGACCCCGCGCGCGTACCTAGACTCTGGACCCATGCGAAGTGAGCCCGTGGTCCAGGTCCAGGCCCTGGTGAAGCGGTACGGCACGAAGACCGCGGTGGACGGGCTCGACCTGGTGGCCCGCCAGGGCGTGACCGCCGTGCTCGGCCCGAACGGGGCGGGCAAGACGACCACGGTCGAGACCTGCGAGGGGTACCGGAAGCCGGACTCCGGCACGGTGCGCGTCCTGGGCCTCGACCCGGTGAGGGACTCCCGTGCGCTGCGGCCCCGGGTCGGCGTGATGCTCCAGTCCGGCGGCGTCTACTCGGGCTCCCGCGCCGACGAGATGCTCCGCCACGTGGCCAGGCTGCACGCCCATCCCCTGGACGTGGACGCGCTCATCGAACGCCTCGGGCTCGGCTCCTGCGGCCGTACGACGTACCGGCGGCTGTCGGGCGGGCAGCAGCAGCGGCTCGCTCTCGCCATGGCCGTGGTCGGCCGCCCGGAGCTGGTCTTCCTGGACGAGCCGACCGCCGGGCTCGACCCGCAGGCCCGCCGCGCCACCTGGGACCTGGTCCGGGACCTGCGCGCCGACGGCGTCTCCGTGATCCTCACCACGCACTACATGGACGAGGCCGAGCAGCTCGCCGACGACGTGGCGATCATCGACGCCGGCCGGGTCATCGCCCAGGGCTCCCCGGAGGAGCTGTGCCGGGGCGGCGCCGAGAACACCCTCCGCTTCACCGGCCGGCCCGGCCTGGACGTGGGCTCGCTGCTCAAGGCCCTGCCCGCCGACTGCTCCGCCGCCGAACTGACACCGGGCTCCTACCGGGTCACCGGCAAGGTCGACCCGCAGCTGCTCGCCACGGTCACCTCCTGGTGCGCCCAGCACGGCGTGATGCCGGAGAAGATCTCGGTCGAGCGGCACACCCTGGAGGACGTCTTCTTGGAGCTCACCGGCAAGGAGCTGCGCTCATGACCGCCACCGGCACGGGGATGTACACGCCGGAGCCCGGCGCGGCCCCCCTCCCCCGCATGATCGCGGCCCAGGCCGCACTCGAGACGAAGATGCTGCTGCGCAACGGCGAGCAGCTGCTGCTGACCGTCGTCATCCCGACGCTGCTGCTGGTGCTCTTCAGCACCGTGGACATCGTCGACACGGGCTCCGGGAAGGCGGTCGACTTCCTCGCCCCCGGCATCCTCGCGCTCGCGGTGATGTCGACCGCGTTCACGGGGCAGGCGATCGCGACCGGCTTCGAGCGCCGCTACGGCGTGCTGAAGCGGCTCGCCTCCTCGCCCCTGCCGCGCTGGGGCCTGATGACGGCGAAGACGCTGTCGGTGCTGGTCACCGAGGTGCTCCAGGTGATCCTGCTGACGGTGATCGCCTTCGCGCTCGGCTGGTCGCCGCAGGGCAACCCGTTCGCCGTGCTGCTGCTCCTGGTCCTCGGTACGGCGGCCTTCTCGGGCCTCGGGCTGCTGATGGCCGGGACGCTGAAGGCCGAGGCGACGCTGGCCGCCGCCAACCTGGTGTTCCTGCTGCTGCTCGTCGGCGGCGGGGTCGTCGTCCCGCTCGACAAGTTCCCGGCCGGAGCGCAGGACGTGCTCGGCCTGCTGCCCATCGCGGCCCTGTCCGGCGGGCTGCGGGACGTCCTCCAGCACGGGGCCGGGATGCCCTGGGGCGACCTGGGGATCCTCGCGGTCTGGGCGGTCGCGGGGCTGGCCGCGGCCGGGAAGTTCTTCCGCTGGGAGTAGGGAAGGTGTCCTGTGACGGACCCTCGTGAAAGCGTGCACAAGCGGCCGCCTACGATGGGACGCGTGCCGAAAGTGACCCCCGCCGACGCCAGGGCGGCCCTGCGCAACCCGCTCGCCTTCATCGCCGAGCGCTGGACCCCACAACCCCGTACGGTCCAGCGCGCGGCCCTCTCCGCGATCCTGATGTCGGTGCTCATCGTGGTCACCGGCGGTGCCGTACGGCTGACCGGCTCGGGCCTGGGCTGCCCGACCTGGCCCAAGTGCACCGACGACTCGCTCACCGCCACCAGCGCGATGGGCGTCCACGGCGCCATCGAGTTCGGCAACCGCATGCTGACGTACGTGCTGTGCGCCGCCGTCGGCTGGGCGATCATCGCCGCGCGCTCGCAGAAGCCGTACCGGCGCGGTCTGACCCGGCTGGGCTGGGCGCAGTTCTGGATCGTGATGAGCAACGCGGTGCTCGGCGGCATCGTGGTGCTGGTCGGTCTCAACCCGTACACGGTCGCGGCGCACTTCGTGGCGACGTCCGCGCTCATCGCGGTGGCCACGGTGATGTGGCAGCGCACCCGTGAGGGCGACGCGCCGCCGCGCCCGCTGGTCGGCAAGGCCGTGCAACAGCTGGTGTGGTTCCTGGTGGCGGCGGCCGTACTGCTCATCCTGGTGGGCACGGTGGTCACCGGCGCGGGTCCGCACGCGGGCGACTCCAGCGAGGTCGAGCGGATGCCGGTCGACTGGGAGACGGTGAGCAAGCTGCACGCCGTGCTCGCGTGGATCGTGGTGACGCTGACGTTCGCCCTGTGGTTCGTCCTCAAGGCGGTCGACGCGCCCAAGGGCCCGCTGCACCGCACCCGTGAACTGTTCCTCATCCTGCTCGCGCAGGGCGTCATCGGTTACGTCCAGTACTTCACCGACCTGCCCGAGGTCCTGGTCGGCATGCACATGCTGGGCTCGGCCGTGATGTGGATCTGGGTCCTGCGGGTGGTGCTGTCGCTGCGGGAGCGCCCGGAGATCATGGCCGACGTGCCCGGCCCCTCGACCGAGGCGACTCTGAGCAAGGCCTAGTCGAGTCCGTAGACCCGCCGCGCGTTCCCCGACGCCAGCATCCCCGCCACCCGCTGCGCGTCGGTCAGTGACCAGGCGCCCTCGGCGACCCAGGTGCCGAGCACCCGGCCGAGGGCCTCGCGGAAGAGGCGGGCGCCCACCACGTGCAGTTCGGGCAGGCCCTGCGCCCCGGTGGAGAAGAGGATCTTGCCGAAGGGGGCCAGCTCCAGGATCTCCGCGAGGACCGTCGCGGCGCGGGCGCCGGTGCGGACCAGGGCGGCGCCGGAGTCGACGTAGACGTGCGGGAAGACGCCGGCGAGGTGGGCGGCGTGCCGGTGGTACGGGTAGCCGTGCAGCAGGACCAGATCCGTGCCGAGCCCGGCCGTGGCCCGGACGAAGTCCGTCAGCAGCACCGGGTCCGTACGGTCGATGCGCAGGCCCGGCGCGCCGAGCCCCGCGTGCAGCTGGAGTGGCCGGCCCGAGGCGACCGCGCTCCACAGCAGGTGCCGCAGCAGCACGGGGTCGCTCAGCTCCCCGCCGACCCCGCGCCCGGCGAGCCAGCGGCCGACGGCACCGCGCACCTCACCCGGCCCGGGTGGCTCGGGCGCGAGCGCGAGGCCGTGCCGTACGCCGGCCACGGAGGTGAACGCGACGGCGTGCGCGGCGGCGGCGTGCACCGACTCGGCGAGGTTGGCGAGGAAGGACTCGACGGTTCCGGAAGTGTCCGCGACCTGCTCGGCGAGCAGTTCCAGGCGGACGATCTCGTGGGCCTCGGCCGACCCGGCGGTGGCCAGCTCCCCGGGTCCGGTCAGGTCCCCGGGCAGGCCGGTGTCGACCAGGTAGGTCGTGATGCCGCTGCCGCGCAGGAGACGGCGGCCGGACTCCAGGACGCCCAGTTCGCGGCGGCGGGCGAGGTAGCGGGCGGGCGGGCAGTGCGGTTCGAGACCGAGCAGGGGCGGGCACCAGCGCCGCACGGCGAAGCCGGTCTGGGTGTCGAAGAGGGTGGTGCCGGCGGCGGGTGGGCCCTCGGTGCGGGAGAGGTGGGCCTCGAAGGTGCCGAGGCCCAGCTCCGTGCGGAGCACTCCGTGGCAGTACTGGTCCACCAGTGACGGCGTTTCGATCATCCGGGCCTCCCGGTGTGGACCCTATTGTTCCTGTGGGTCCTAACGGGTGAACCGGGTTTGAGGTCGCGGTCCCGGGGTGGGGTGCCGGTGTTGTCCGGCGGGTGCGGGATGTCTGTGGTTGCTCGCGCAGTTCCCCGCGCCCCCCAAAACCAAGCTGCTCAGCCGTTGGACGGGCCGCCTACCTGGATGCCCGCCATGCGCGACCATTCGTAGCGGCCCGTCTTGACCTTCGCGGCGAATTCGCCGTCGAAGGACTCGTGGCGGGTGATGCCCGACTTCTCCACGGCCTTCTCGGCGATCTCGTAAGAGGGGGCCACCAGGTCGCCCCAGTTGCCGTCCTCGCCGACCAGGACGATGCGGGCGCCGCGCTCGCCGAGGTAGGCGACCTGGCCCTCGGCGCCGCCGTGGGCCTTGGAGAACGAGGTGATCTGCTGGGCCAGCCGGGCCGCCTTGCGCTCGGCCTTCGGGTCTGCCTGCTGCGTCTCTGCCATGACCAGGATGCTACTCACGGGTAGATCGACTGGCGAGGGCAGGGCCGTGTGACGTACGTCAGCGCAGGAACGGGTCGACCGCGACGGCCACGAACAGCAGCGACACGTAGGTGATCGACCAGTGGAACAGGCGCATCTCCTTCAGCTTGGCGCCCGTCACCTCCGCCTTCGCGCGGTTCTGCAGGCCGTGCGCCTCCCAGAGCCAGAAACCGCCCGCCAGCAGGGCGACCGAGGTGTAGAACCAGCCGGTGTAGCCGAGCGGGGTCAGCAGCAGCGAGACGGCGACCATGACCCAGCTGTAGATCACGATCTGCTTGGCGACGACCTTGTTGGAGGCGACCACCGGCAGCATCGGCACGCCCACGCGCGCGTAGTCCTCCTTGACCTTCATGGACAGCGGCCAGTAGTGCGGCGGCGTCCAGAAGAACATGACGAGGAAGAGGATGATCGGCGCCCACGACATGGAGTTCGTGACCGAGGACCAGCCGATCAGCACGGGCAGGCAGCCGGCGATGCCGCCCCACACGATGTTCTGCGAGGTACGGCGCTTGAGGATCATCGTGTAGACGACGACGTAGAAGAGGAGCGCGCCGAGGGAGAGCCAGGCGCTCAGCCAGTTCACGGTGAGGCCGAAGAGCAGCGTCGAGGTGATCGCCAGGGTGATGCCGAAGGCGAGGCACTCGCGCGGGCTGACCATGCCGGTGACCAGCGGGCGCTGCGAGGTGCGGTCCATCAGCGCGTCGATGTCGCGGTCGATGTACATGTTGAGCGCGTTGGCGCCGCCCGCGGACATGTAACCGCCGACGCAGGTCAGCAGCACCAGCGTCAGGTCGGGCACGCCCTGCTGCGCCAGGAACATCACCGGGACGGTGGTGATCAGGAGCAGCTCGATGATCCGCGGCTTGGTGAGAGCCACGAACGCCATCACACGGGCCCCGAACGGCCGGTGGGCCGGGCTCTGGTCCGTCCCGAGCATCCCCGCTGGACGGGATTCAACGGCCGTCACGCACACCCCTACAGAGACATCCCAGCGAGCCTCAGCCGTGTGAAGTCCCGGTAAAGGCTCGCGCGTACCACGCCACTTTAGACGTTGCCCAGAGTCGGACATCCGCGGGGGTCCGGTCGTGTTGGGGGGCGGCTCCCGAAGGGCACGCGGAAGCTCGATTGAGCACCCGGATGAGCGGCTCCGTATTCACCTGTCGAATGCGGTACGGCCCAGTCAGGAGGCGGATCGGGATCGGCCCCGGCACTCTGGAGTGACTCGAAAGAACGCACGTCCCACGGGGGTAGGCTCGACTGCGGCCGGTGGGCGCCCCGATACACCGGCATCCGACATGTGGAGAGGAGCCCTGACCCAGGGTGAGCACCAAGCCGACCACCACAGACCTCGAGTGGACCGAGTTGGACCAGCGGGCCGTCGACACCGCGCGTGTCCTGGCCGCCGATGCCGTACAGAAGGTCGGTAACGGCCATCCGGGTACGGCGATGAGCCTGGCGCCTGCCGCCTACACCCTCTTCCAGAAGGTGATGCGGCACGACCCGGCGGACGCCGACTGGGTCGGGCGGGACCGCTTCGTGCTGTCCGCCGGCCACTCGTCCCTGACCCTCTACACCCAGCTGTACCTGGCCGGCTTCGGCCTGGAGCTGGACGACCTGAAGTCCTTCCGCACGTGGGGGTCGAAGACCCCGGGTCACCCCGAGTACGGGCACACGACCGGTGTGGAGACGACGACCGGCCCGCTGGGGCAGGGTGTCGCGAACGCGGTGGGCATGGCGATGGCCGCCCGCTACGAGCGGGGCCTGTTCGACCCGGAGGCCCCCGAGGGCGAGTCGCCCTTCGACCACTTCATCTACTGCATCGCCGGTGACGGCTGTCTGCAGGAGGGCATCTCCGCCGAGGCGTCCTCGCTGGCCGGCCACCAGAAGCTGGGCAACCTGATCCTGCTGTGGGACGACAACCACATCTCGATCGAGGGCGACACGGAGACGGCCGTCTCCGAGGACACGGTGAAGCGGTACGAGGCCTACGGCTGGCACGTGCAGCGGGTCGAGCCGCAGGAGAACGGCGACCTGGACCCGGCGGCGATCTTCGAGGCCGTCCAGAAGGCCAAGGCCGTCACGGACCGGCCGTCGTTCATCGCGATGCGCTCGATCATCGCCTGGCCCGCCCCGAACGCGCAGAACACCGAGGCCGCCCACGGCTCGGCCCTGGGCGACGACGAGGTCGCGGCGACCAAGCGGGTCCTGGGCTTCGACCCGGAGCAGAGCTTCGAGGTCTCCGACGAGGTCATCACCCACACCCGCAAGGCGATCGAGCGGGGCCAGGCCGCCCGCGCGGTGTGGGAGAAGTCCTTCCAGCAGTGGCGGGACAACAACCCCGAGCGCGCCGCCGAGTACGACCGGGTCGCCAAGGGCGAGCTGCCGGCCGGCTGGGAGGAGAAGATCCCGGTCTTCGAGGTCGGCAAGGGCGTGGCCACGCGTGCCGCCTCGGGCAAGGTGCTCCAGGCGCTCGGCGCGGTGATCCCCGAGCTGTGGGGCGGCTCGGCCGACCTGGCCGGCTCGAACAACACCACGATCGACAAGACCAGCTCCTTCCTCCCGGCGGACAACCCGCTGCCGGAGGCGGACCCGTACGGGCGCACGATCCACTTCGGTATCCGCGAGCACGCGATGGCCGCCGAGATGAACGGCATCGCGCTGCACGGCAACACCCGGATCTACGGCGGCACGTTCCTGGTCTTCTCCGACTACATGCGCAACGCGGTGCGGCTGTCGGCGCTGATGCACCTGCCGGTGACGTACGTGTGGACGCACGACTCCATCGGCCTCGGTGAGGACGGCCCGACCCACCAGCCGGTCGAGCACCTGGCCAGCCTTCGTGCCATTCCGGGGCTGAACATCGTGCGCCCGGCGGACGCCAACGAGACGGCCATCGCCTGGCGCGAGATCCTGCGCCGCTGGACGAAGGAGTTCGGCAAGGGCCAGCCGCACGGTCTGGCGCTGACGCGTCAGGGCGTGCCGACCTACGAGCCCAACGACGACGCCGCGCGCGGTGGCTACGTCCTGTTCGAGGCCGAGGGCGGTGAGCCGGAGGTCATCCTGATCGCCACGGGCTCGGAGGTGCACGTCGCCGTCGAGGCGCGCGAGCAGCTCCAGGGCGCCGGCGTGCCCACGCGCGTGGTGTCGATGCCGTCGGTGGAGTGGTTCGAGCAGCAGGACCAGGGGTACCGGGACAGCGTCCTGCCGCCGTCCGTCCGCGCGCGTGTCGCGGTGGAGGCCGGGGTGGGTCTCACCTGGCACAAGTACGTCGGGGACGCCGGCCGCATCGTTTCCCTGGAGCACTTCGGTGCTTCCGCCGACGGCAAGGTCCTCTTCCGCGAGTTCGGCTTCACCGCCGAGAACGTGGCCGCCGCCGCCCGGGAATCGATCGCCGCAGCCCAGCGCTGACGCTCATATACGACACGTAGGAGATGGAATTTCCATGACAGACGCACTCAAGCGCCTCTCCGAGGAAGGCGTCGCGATCTGGCTGGACGACCTGTCCCGCAAGCGGATCACGTCCGGCAACCTCGCCGAGCTGCTCGACCAGCAGCACGTCGTGGGCGTCACGACCAACCCGACGATCTTCCAGAAGGCGATCTCCGAGGGCGACGGCTACGACACGCAGCTGACCGACCTCGCCGCCCGCAAGGTCACCGTCGAAGAGGCCATCCGCATGATCACGACGGCGGACGTCCGTGACGCCGCCGACATCCTGCGCCCGGTCTTCGACGCCACCGGCGGCCAGGACGGCCGGGTCTCGATCGAGGTCGACCCGCGCCTGGCGCACAACACGCGGGCCACGGTCGCCGAGGCCAAGCAGCTCGCCTGGCTGGTGGACCGGCCCAACACCCTCATCAAGATCCCGGCGACCGAGGCGGGCATCCCGGCCATCGCCGAGACCATCGGCCTGGGCATCAGCGTCAACGTCACGCTGATCTTCTCGCTGGAGCGCTACCGCCTGGTCATGGACGCGTTCCTGACCGGCCTGGAGAAGGCCAAGGAGCGCGGCCTGGACCTGTCGCAGATCCACTCCGTGGCGTCGTTCTTCGTCTCCCGTGTGGACACCGAGATCGACAAGCGGATCGACGCGCTCGGCACCGACGAGGCCAAGGCGCTGCGCGGCAAGGCCGCCATCGCCAACGCCCGGCTCGCCTACCAGGCGTACGAGGAGGTCTTCTCCTCGGACCGTTGGAACGCGCTGGAGAAGGCCGGCGCCAACAAGCAGCGTCCGCTGTGGGCGTCGACCGGCGTGAAGGACAAGGCGTACCAGGACACCATGTACGTCACCGAGCTGGTCGCGCCGAACACGGTGAACACCATGCCGGAGGCCACCCTGCTGGCCACCGAGGACCATGGCGAGATCACCGGCAACACCGTCGCCGGCACCTACGAGCAGGCCCGCGCCGACCTCGACGCCGTCGAGAAGCTCGGGATCAAGTACGACGACGTGGTGCGGCTGCTGGAGGAGGAGGGCGTCGAGAAGTTCGAGGCGTCCTGGACCGACCTGCTGAAGTCGACCGAGGCCGAGCTTCGGCGCCTCGCCCCCTCGGAGGGCTGAACCGGTGTCGAGCAGCAACCCGCTGCGTGACCCCGCGGACCGACGGCTCCCGCGCATCGCGGGGCCGTCGGGCCTGGTCATCTTCGGCGTCACGGGCGACCTGTCCCGCAAGAAGCTCATGCCCGCCGTGTACGACCTCGCCAACCGGGGTCTGCTGCCGCCGGGCTTCTCGCTGGTGGGCTTCGCCCGCCGCGAGTGGGCGCACGAGGACTTCGCGCAGGAGGTCCACGACGCGGTCAAGGAGCACGCCCGCACGCCCTTCCGCGAGGAGGTCTGGCAGCAGCTCATCCAGGGCATGCGCTTCGTGCAGGGCACGTTCGACGACGACGACGCGTTCGAGCGGCTGCGCTCCACGATCGAGGAACTGGACAAGGCGCAGGGCACGGGCGGCAACTTCGCCTTCTACCTGTCCGTGCCGCCGAAGTCCTTCCCGGTGGTCATCCAGCAGCTGAAGAAGCACGGACTGGCGGACCAGACGGGTGGTTCGTGGCGGCGCGCGGTGATCGAGAAGCCGTTCGGCCACAACCTGAAGTCGGCCGAGGAGCTCAACAAGGTCGTCCACGAGGTCTTCGCCCCGGAGCAGGTCTTCCGCATCGACCACTACCTGGGCAAGGAGACCGTCCAGAACATCCTGGCGCTGCGCTTCGCCAACACGATGTTCGAGCCGATCTGGAATCGGTCCTTCGTGGACCACGTGCAGATCACCATGGCCGAGGACATCGGCATCGGCGGCCGGGCCGGCTACTACGACGGCATCGGCGCCGCCCGTGACGTCATCCAGAACCACCTGCTCCAGCTGATGGCGCTGACCGCGATGGAGGAGCCGGCCTCCTTCGACGCGGACGCGCTGGCCGCCGAGAAGACCAAGGTGCTCGGCGCGGTGAAGCTGCCGAAGGACATGGGCCGGGACACCGTCCGCGGCCAGTACTCGGCCGGCTGGCAGGGCGGCGCGAAGGTGATCGGCTATCTGGACGAGGACGGCATCGACGCCTCGTCGAAGACCGACACGTACGCGGCGATCAAGCTGGAGATCGACAACCGCCGCTGGGCGGGCGTCCCCTTCTACCTGCGCACCGGCAAGCGCCTGGGCCGCCGCGTGACGGAGATCGCGGTCGTGTTCCAGCGGGCGCCGCACTCCCCCTTCGACACCACGGCCACCGAGGAGCTGGGCTCCAACGCGATCGTCATCCGCGTCCAGCCGGACGAGGGCGTGACGGTCCGCTTCGGCTCGAAGGTGCCGGGCACCTCGATGGAGATCCGGGACGTGTCGATGGACTTCGCGTACGGCGAGTCCTTCACGGAGTCCAGCCCGGAGGCGTACGAGCGTCTCATCCTGGACGTCCTGCTCGGTGACTCGAACCTCTTCCCGCGCACCGAGGAGGTCGAGCTGTCCTGGAAGATCCTCGACCCGATCGAGGAGTACTGGGACAAGAACGGCAAGCCCGCGCAGTACCCGGCCGGTACCTGGGGGCCCGTCGAGGCGGACGAAATGCTCGAGCGACACGGACGGAGCTGGCGCCGGCCATGAAGATAGACCTCACGGACACCACGGCCAGCAAGATCAACAAGGCGCTGGTGCAGGGCCGCCGGGCGATCGGCACCCCGGCGGTCGGCATGGTGCTCACGCTGGTCATCGTGACGGACGAGGAGAACGCCTACGACGCGCTGAAGGCGGCGAGCGACGCCTCGCGCGAGCACCCCTCGCGCACGCTGGTGGTCATCAAGCGCGTCTCCCGCTCGCCCCGCGACCGTACGCAGTCCCGCCTGGACGCGGAGGTCCGGGTCGGCGCGGAGGCCGGCACCGGCGAGACGGTGGTGCTCCGGCTGTACGGCGAGGTCGTCGACCACGCCCAGTCGGTGGTGCTGCCGCTGCTGCTGCCGGACGCGCCGGTGGTGGTGTGGTGGCCGGTGAACGCGCCGCTCGACCCGGCGAAGGACCCCCTGGGGGCCCTCGGGCAGCGCCGCGTCACCGACACGTACGCCTCCGAGCAGCCGGTGCGGGACCTGGCGACCCGGTCCGGGACCTACACCCCCGGCGACACGGACCTGTCCTGGACCCGCATCACGCCCTGGCGTTCGATGCTGGCCGCCGCGCTCGACCAGGTCGCGTGCGAGGTCAGGGCCGTCGAGGTGGAGGGCGAGGAGTTCAACCCGAGCTGCGAGCTGCTGGCGATGTGGCTGGCGGACCGGCTGGACGTGCCCGTGCAGCGCTCGCTGTCCGGCGGCCCCGGTCTGACGGCGGTCCGCATGGACACCAGTTGCGGCCCGATCACCCTGGACCGGGCCGACGGCTCCCTGGCCACCCTCTCCATCGAGGGCCAGCCCGACCGCGCGGTGGCGCTCAAGCGCCGTGACACGGCCGAGCTGATCGCGGAGGAGCTGCGGCGGCTGGACCCGGACGACACGTACGCGTCGGCGCTGCGGTACGGCGTGGACCGGCTGAAGGCCTCGTCGCCCGTGCCGTCGGTGCCCAAAAGTGAGGGGCGAGCAGGACTCGCCCTCCCCGCTCCCGTTGAAGCGGCTGCGAAAGCTCCCGCTGCGGAAGCGACGGCGCAGGCACCGGTGAAGCAGGAGCCGCCCAGGCTGGAACCGGTACGGAAGGCGACGACGAAGTGAGCACGGCACCGCAACTGGTCGTCCACCGGGACAAGGAGCTGATGGCGCAGGCCGCGGCGGCCCGGCTGATCACCAGGATCGTGGACGCGCAGGCCTCCCGGGGTTCGGCGTCCGTGGTCCTGACGGGCGGCCGCAACGGCAACGGCCTGCTGTCCGCGCTGGCCGCGGCGCCCGCCCGGGACGCCGTGGACTGGAGCCGGATCGACCTGTGGTGGGGCGACGAGCGGTTCCTGCCCGAGGGCGACCCGGAGCGCAATGTCACGCAGGCACGGGAGGCACTGCTCGACTCCGTGCCGCTCGACCCGAAGCGGGTGCACGCGATGCCCGCGTCGGACGGTCCCCACGGCAACGACGTGGACGCGGCGGCGGCCGCGTACGCGGAGGAACTGGCGCGGGCGGCGGGCCCGGAGAACCACGGCCCCGTCCCCACGTTCGACGTGCTGATGCTGGGGGTCGGCCCGGACACGCACGTGGCGTCGCTGTTCCCGGAGCTTCCGGCGGTCCGGGAGACCGACCGCACGGTGGTCGGCGTCCACGGCGCGCCGAAGCCACCGCCGACGCGGGTGACGCTGACGCTGCCGGCGATCCGGGCCGCCCGTGAGGTGTGGCTCCTGGCGGCCGGGGAGGACAAGGCACAGGCGGCGGCCATCGCCCTCTCGGGCGCGGGTGAGATCCAGGCTCCTGCGGCGGGTGCGTATGGCCGCAGCAGGACCCTGTGGCTGCTGGACGGGGCAGCGGCTTCCCAACTGCCGCGTTCCCTGTACCCGCCGGCTTCGGCTTAGCCCACCAGGGGGCTCCGCCCCCTGGACCGTCGGGCCTGTGCCCAGCCACCGTCCTAAGCGGTCAGCCAGGAGGCTGGACTCGCGAGTTGCTGCCCTTCAAGGGCAGTTTCGGGTGGCGGGTGGGCATAGGCGGGAGTCCAGGGGGCGGAGCCCCTTGGTGCAGCGGCTACTTGACCGACCCGGCCATCACGCCCTGCACGAAGTGCTTCTGGAACGCGAAGAACACCACGACCGGGACGATCAGGGACAGGAACGCCCCGGGGGCCAGGACATCGATGTTGCTGCCGAACTGCCGTATCTGGGACTGGAGTTCCACTGTCAGCGGCTGCGCGGAGCTGTCCGCGAACAGCAGCGCCACGAGCATGTCGTTCCACACCCACAGGAACTGGAAGATGGCCAGGGAGGCGATCGCCGGGCGGCCGACGGGCAGGACCAGGCGTGTGAAGATGCGCCACTCGCTGCCGCCGTCCATCCGGGCCGCCTCCAGCATCTCCTTCGGCATCTCGGCGAAGTAGTTCCGCAGCAGGAACACGGCGAACGGCAGTCCGTAGGCGACGTGGAAGAGGACGACCCCGGGGATCGTGCCGAACAGGCCGAGCTGCCCGAAGAGTTTGGCGACCGGCAGCAGGCCGATCTGCACGGGCACCACCAGCAGCGCGACCACGACCAGGAAGATCGTGTCCCGCCCGGGGAAGTCCAGCCACGCGAAGGCGTACCCGGCGAGCGCCGCCACGACCACGACCAGCACCGTCGTCGGCACCGAGATCAGCACCGTGTTCCAGAACGCCTGGGTGATGCCGGCGTTCTCCAGCAGCGCCGAGTAGTTGTCGAAGGACAGCTGCCCCGGGCTGGAGAACACCGTCCACCAGCCGCCCTTCGCCGTGTCTTCGGCGGACCGCAGGGAGGACAGGAACAGCCCGGCCAGCGGGGTCATCCACACCAGCCCCACGACCACGAGGAAGGCCTGGACGACTCCGTTGCCCAGGGAGCGCCGTACCGCGTTCATCGCTGACTCCTCTTGAAGCGGCGGACGTTGAACACCATCGCCGGGACCACCAGCAGCAGGAGCAGCACGCCGAGCGCGCTGCCGAGGCCCTGGTTGTTGCCGCCGCCGAACGACACGAGCCACATCTGCGTCGCGAGCACGGTCGCGTCCTCCTGCACGGGCCCGGGCGCGATGATGTAGACGAGGTCGAAGACCTTCATCACGTTGATGACGAGGGTGACGAAGACGACCGTGAGGACCGGGGCGAGCAGCGGCACCGTGATGCGGCGGAAGATCTGCCATTCGTTCGCGCCGTCCATGCGGGCCGCCTCCAGCGCGTCCCGGGGCAGCGTCGACAGGCCCGCGCCGATGAGCACCATCGCGAAGCCGGTCCAGATCCACAGGTAGGCGCCGATGATCGCCGGGGTGACCAGCGCGGGGCCGAGCCAGGAGACGCCCTCGTAGGGCGCGGCGAAGTTGGACGACGGCAGTTCCACCGCGTAGGAGCCCGGTTCCAGGCCCTCGAAGCGGAAGGAGCCGTCGGCGGCGGTCGTCGCCGTGGCGACCGGCTCGCCGTCGCGCACCGCCTCGACCTTCATGCCGGGCAGTCCGCTCTCCCGCGCGTCGACCTTGCCCTGCTCCCCTCCCCCGCCGGGGGTGAAGTCCAGGTAGACGACACCGCGCAGTTCGTCCGCGGCGGCCTTCCGCCCCGCCGCTTGGGAGGCGGGCCGGGCGTCGCCGGGCAGGTCGGCGGGCTGTACGCCGACCAGGCCCAGCGTCACGGCGTCCCCGGGCGACACGGACGCGCTCGTGCGGTAGGAGCCGTCCTTCTCCTTCGTCAGGCCCTGTCCGTCACGCGCCCGGGCCGTCGGATAGGAGGACTGCTCCTCGAAGGCGTCGTGGACGGAGACGACCGCCGCGTTCAGCACGCCCTTGTCGGGGTCCTCGTCGTAGGCGAGGCGGAAGATGATGCCGGCGGCGAGGAAGGAGACCGCCATCGGCATGAAGAGGAGCAGCTTGAAGGCGGTGGCCCAGCGCACCTTCTCCACCAGGACGGCCAGGATCAGGCCGAGCCCGGTGAGCAGGGCCGGGGCCACGACGACCCAGATGGCCGTGTTGCGCACGGCCTTGAGGGTCGCCGGGTCGCGGAACATCTCGGTGTAGTTCTCGCCGCCGACGAAGGTCGTGCCGGAGGCGTCGAAGAAGCTGCGGCCGACGCTGAACAGCACGGGGTAGACGACGAGCGCGCCGAGCAGCAGCAGCGCCGGGAGGACGAACAGCAGGGCGACGATCCTGCCGCGCCGCCGCAGGCGCCGGGTGCGGTCGGCGACCGGGCCGGGCGGCGGCGTCGGCGGGCTCGTCTCTTTCACGAGGGTGGCTGTCATGGCGGATCAGCCCTGGTACGCCTTGGCCGCCGCGGCCTCCAGCTTCGCCGCGGTGCCCTTCGGGTCGGACGGGTCACGCAGGAAGTCCTGGAGGAGCTTCCACTCACCGGCGCCCTTCGTGCCGCCGAAGGCCGCGGGGGCCTGGTCGGACATGTCGAAGCGGACCGAATCGCCCGCCTCCACCAGCGACTTGGCGGTGGCGCGGGTGACGTCGTCGCCGTAGGACGCGAGGTCGAGCTTCTTGTTCGGGGAGAGGAAGCCGCCGGCCTCGGCCCACACCGCGGAGGCCTCCGGGGTGGCCAGGAACTCCAGGAGGGCCTGGGCGGCCTTCTGGTTCTTGCCGTCCTTGAGGACGACGGCGGCGTCACCGCCGCTGACGACCGGGGCCTCGCCGCCGCCGACCGCCGGGAACGGGAAGAAGTTCGCGTCCTCGCCGACCTTCTTGCCGAACTGGTCCTTGGCGACACCGGCGACGAAGTCGCCCTCGTAGACCATGCCGGCCTCGGGCTCCGGCCCGAACACCTTCTCCACCGAGCCGGGGAAGTCGGTGTTCAGGGCGCCCTTCTGGCCGCCGGCGATGAGCTGCTTGTCCTTGAAGAGCTTGCCGAGGGTGGTGAGGGCGTCGACGACGGACGCATCGGTCCACTTGAGCTTGTGCGCGGCGAGGGCGTCGTACTTCTCCGGTCCGGCCTGGGAGAGGTAGACGTTCTCGAACCAGTCCGTGAGGGTCCAGCCGTCCTGACCGGCGACGGAGAACGCGGCGAGCCCGGAGTCGGAGACGGTCCGCCCGGCCTTGAGCATCTCGTCGTAGGTCTTCGGGGGCTTCACGCCGGCCTGGGCGAGGGCGTCGGGGCTGTACCAGACGGTCGACTTGTGGGCGGCCTTGAAGTACAGGCCGTACAGGGTGCCGTCGACGCTGCCGTACTCCTTCCACACGGGGGCGTAGCCCGCGTCGACGGCCTGCTCGGTCTTCTTCGACAGCGGCTTGAGCCAGCCCTTCTGCGCGAACTGCTTGAGCACGCCGACCTGCGGGACCATCACGACGTCGGGGGCGTTGCCGCCCTCGATCTTGCTGCCGACGACGGTGGAGACGTTGTCGCCGGTGGAGGTGAACTGCGTCTTGGCGCCGGTCTTCTCGGTGAAGGCGTCCAGCACCTTCTGGAAGTTCTTCTGCTCGGTGCCGGACCAGACACCGGCCACGGTGACCGTCTGGCCGTCGAGGGACTTGTCGCCGCCGCCGGCCGCGACGGGGCCGCCGCCGCAGGCGGTCGCGCCGAGCGCCAGTCCGCCAAGGATGCCGGTGCAGCTGGTGAGCAGGGTGGTACGTCGTCGCATCATCGTTGATGTCCCTTCGGGGAGTTGGCTTGCGGATCGTTCAGGAACGGATCCACCAGGCGGTCGTGGAGCCGGAGAGGACTCCGGGCGGGCAGGGGCCGCTGGTGAGCAGGGGGGAGCCGGGGACCGGGGCGGGGGTGGGGGCGGTGCCGAAGTTGACGGCGCACACCAGGCCGTCGCCCCGCTCGAAGGCCAGGACCCCCGGCGGGGTGTCCAGCCAGCGCAGCGTGCCCTCGCCCAACTGGGGCAGCGCGGCGCGCAGTTGCAGGCCGTCGCGGTACAGGTGCCAGAAGGAGCGGGTGTCGGCGAGGGCGCGGTCGGTGGCGTACTCGGCGAAGTACTCCGGCTGCGGCAGCCACGGCTTGGCGCTCTCCACGCCCGGGGTGAAGCCGAACGGCGAGGCCTGGCCCGACCACGGCAGCGGCACCCGGCAGCCGTCGCGGATGCGGGCCCTGCTGCCGGTGCGGCGGAAGATCGGGTCGGTGAGCACGTCGTCGGGCAGGTCCACGACCTCGGGCAGACCCAGTTCCTCGCCCTGGTAGATGTAGGCGGCGCCGGGCAGCGCCAGCATGAGCAGGGCGGCGGCACGGGCGCGGGCGGCGCCCAGGGCTTCCGACGCAGGCCCTGGACCGCTGCGCTCGGTGGCGGGTTCGCCGTAGCGGGTGACGGTGCGGACCTGGTCGTGGTTGTTGAGGACCCAGGTGACCGTGGAGCCCGTCCCGGCGATGTCGTCCATGGCCTCGGAGATGACCTTGCGGAAGGCGTCCGGGTCCCAGGGCGCGCTGAGCAGGTCGAAGAAGAAGGCCTGGTGCAGTTCGTCGGGGCGGACGTACTGGGCGTGCTCGCGGGCGGTGGGGACGGAGACCTCGCCGACGAGGAGGCGGTCGCGGCCGTCGCGCTCGGTGTACTCCTCGCACAGGGAGCGCCAGCGGCGCCACACGTCGTGCACCTCGGGCTGGTTCCAGGCGAGCGGGTTGACCGAGTCGCGGGTGCGGGCGTCGGCCTCCGGGTCGTCGGAGTCAGGCAGCTGAGGGTGCTTGAAGAGGCCGGCGGCGACGTCGATGCGGAAGCCGTCGATGCCCCGGTCCAGCCAGAAGCGCAGGATGCGGTCGAACTCGGCGGGGATCTCGGGGTTGCGCCAGTTCCAGTCGGGCTGCTCGGGCGCGAACATGTGCAGGTACCACTGGCCGGGCCGCCCGTCGGGCTCGGTGACCCTGCTCCAGGCGGGGCCGCCGAACATGGAGTGCCAGTTGTTGGGCGGCTCGGAGCCGCCGGGGCCGCGGCCGTCGGCGAAGTGGAAACGGGCCCGGGCGGGGCTGCCGGGCGGGGCGGCGAGCGCCTCGCGGAACCAGGGGTGCTCGCTGGAGCAGTGGTTCGGGACGATGTCGAGCAGCACCTTGATGCCGAGCCGCCGCGCGGACCCGACCAGCAGGTCGAACTCACCGAGGTCGCCGAAGAGCGGGTCGACGTCGCAGTAGTCGGCCACGTCGTAGCCGTGGTCGTGCTGCGGCGAGGGATAGAAGGGGCTCAGCCAGATCCCGTCGACGCCGAGCTTCTTCAGGTACGGCAGCCCGGCCCGGACCCCGGCGAGATCGCCGATGCCGTCGCCGGTGCTGTCGAGGAAGCTGCGGACGTAGACCTGGTAGATGACCGCGTCCCGCCACCAGTGGTACTTACTCAGCATGCATGCATGTTAGGTAGCGGCGTCAGAAGGGTGTCAACGAAAAGAACAGAAGTGACCGGCCGGTTGGCGCGACAAACAGGGACTTACTCGGACACACCGAAGCCAGTTGAGATGCCCTCGTTACCTAACATGTAACTAGCGGCTGGAGATGGCCGCCAGTTCGCGCGCCAGTCGCCGCACCGCCGCCTCGGGCGTCTGCCGCCCGGCCATCGCGTCGTGCACGACCGCCTGCACGACCAGGCTGACCTGGCCGTAGTGCGGGCTCTTGGGACGCGGCTCGGCCGCGAGCACGCTCGCGCGCAGGGTCGGCAGGTAGGGGAACCTGCGGATGAGCGCGGGGTCCGTGTAGAGGTCGGCCCGCACGGGTGGCAGCGCGCCGCGCGTGAGGACCTGGCGCTGGACGGGCTCACCGGTGAGGTACGCGATCAGGCGCGCGGCGGAATCAGGGTGCCGGGCGTGTGTGCTGACGGCCAGGTTGGAGCCGCCCAGGACGCTCGTCCCCGGCCCGTCGGGACCGGGCAGGGGTACGGCGCCGACCTTCCCGGCGACCCGGGAGCCCGGGGCGGAGGCGCCGACGTAGGCGTACGGCCAGTTCCGCAGGAAGAGCAGCCGGCCGTCCTGGAAGGCCTGCTTGGACTCCTCCTCCTTGTACGTCAGCGCCTCTCTCGGGATCCAGCCCTCGCGCACCCCGCGCGCCAGGAAACCGATGCCCTCGCGGGCCGCCGCCGAGTCGACCGTGACGCGCTCGCCCTCGTCGCCGAGGATCGACCCGCCCGCCGAGTAGACGGCCTCGGCCGCGTTGACGGTGAGGCCTTCGTAGGGCAGGAACTGCCCGGCGTACCCGTCGAGACCGTGCTTCGGGGCGATGGTCTTCGCGTACCGTTCCAGCTCCGCCCAGGTGCGCGGCGGCTCGACGCCCTCCTCCTCCAGGACGTCCTTGCGGTACAGGAGCAGTCCGGCGTTGGTGACGTACGGGACGGCGTAGAGCTGTCCGTCGTAGGTCGCCGTGTCCACGACCGGCGGGAGGAAGGTCTTCAGCGGGAAGCGGTCGCGCGGCAGGGGCCGGATCCAGCCGGCGGCGGCGAACTCCGAGGTCCAGTTGACGTCGATGTTGAGCACGTCGAACCGGCTGCGGTCGCCGTCGCGGAGATCGGTGGCCATCTGCGCCCTGGTCTCGTCGGCCGAGTCGGGCAGTTCGACCAGCGTGACCTTCTCGCCGGGGTGGGTGCGGTTCCAGCCCTCCAGCAGGGGGCCGAGATAGCCGGTGAGGTCCCCGGCGGTGGCCAGGGTGAGCGGCCCGCGACCGCCCTCCGACGGCTCCCCGGCCTGCGCTCCGGCGGCGATGTAACCGGTCAGGACCACGACGAGAACGAGGAGGCCCCTACCGGCGGCATGGATCCACCGCATAGGTTCCTCCCTGTACACCGGCGACGGGCACCCTTGCCCGGAACAGAGGCCATGTATACCTGTTAGGTATGGGCGATACTAGGGCCTGGAGCACATTGGACCGGACAGGAGGACTGCACGCGTGCGCCTGCCCCTCCTGGCACTCCTCGCCCGCGGACCCGCCCACGGCTACGAGCTCAAGCAGGACCTTGAGCAACTGCTGGGCTCCGCGTACCCTCAGCCGAACGTCGGCCAGATCTATGTGACCCTCGGCCGCCTCGAGAAGTCGGGACTGATCGAGGGCGAGGACGTGGCGCAGTCCAGCCGGCCCAACAAGAAGGTCTACCACCTCACCGACGCCGGGCGGGAGGCGCTGCGCGCCTGGTTCGAGGAGCCCGAGGACGAGCCGCGGGTTCGGGACGAGTTCTTCATGAAGCTGGCGCTCGCCCCGCAGACCGGCCTCGCCGACCAGATCTCCCTGATCAACCAGCAGCGGCGCCAGTACCTGAACACGATGCGGCAGCTGTCGAAGCTGGCCGCCGCCGAAGACCGCGACAACCGCATCGCCCATCTGCTGATCGAGGGCGCGATGCTGCACCTGCAGGCCGACCTCGACTGGCTGGAGCGGTGCCAGGAAGAGCTGGAGGAGCTGGAGTGAGCGACGACCGTCCCGCTCCTGTGCTGCGCGCCGAGGGGCTGGTGAAGACCCACCACGGCGAGGGCGCGCCCGCCCATGCCGTGCGCGGGGTCGACCTGTGCGTCCGGCAGGGCGAGTTCGTGGCGATCACCGGCCCGTCCGGCGCCGGCAAGTCGACGCTGCTGCACCTGCTCGGCGGGCTCCAGCGGCCGGACGCGGGCAGCATCTGGCTCGACGGCGAGTGCACCGACGCGTACAGCGAGGCCCGCTGGGCGGTGGAGCGCAGGAAGCGGATCGGGATCGTCTTCCAGTTCTTCAACCTCGTGTCGAACCTGTCCGTCGCGGACAACGTGGAGCTGCCCGCCCTGCTCGCCGGGGTCCCGCCGAAGCAGGCCCGGGCCGAGCGGGAGCAGCTCCTGGCCGAGCTGGGCCTGACCGGCAAGGAGCGAAGCATGCCGGGCGAGCTGTCCGGCGGCGAGCAGCAGCGCGTGGCCCTCGCCCGGGCGCTGGTCAACCATCCGCCGCTGCTGCTGGCCGACGAGCCCGCGGGCAGCCTCGACAGCAAGGGCACCCGCGAGGTGATGCGGCTGCTGTCCCGCTTCCACCAGCGCGGCCAGACGATCCTCCTGGTCACGCACGACGCCCGGCTGGCGAGCGCCGCGGACCGGGTGATCAGCTTCTTCGACGGCCGCATCGCCGACGACGCGACCCTCGACGGCGGCACCCCGCCGCGCCGGGCCGGCATATCCGGCGTGCTGGAGCTGAAGGACTGAGATGCGCGTGTACGACGTGTACGACGATCCCCGGAAGGGCTGACCCGTATGCGAGCCACCCTGCGCTGGGCCCACTCCGATCTGCGCACGCACCGCGGCGAGGCGCTGTTCCTCGTCCTCGCCACCGCGGGCATCGTCGCCTCCCTGCTGCTGGCCACGGCCCTGTTCGGGTACGCGACCAACCCCTGGCAGCGCGTCTTCACGCAGTCGCACGGCGCCCACGTGTGGCTGCACACCGACACGGCCGCCGACACCGGCAGGCTGGCGGAGCTGGACGGCGTCGACGCCGTCGCCGGCCCCTACCCCACCGCCGCCACCACCGTCTCCGCACGCGGCAGCCGCGCCTCCGTCGAACTGCGCGGCACCCCGGAGCGGCCCTCCGTCGGCCGCCCGCCGATCGTCTCCGGGCACTGGCTGGACCCCGCGACCCCGAACGGCGTGGTCCTGGAGAGCCGCCTCGCCCGCGCCCTGCTCGCCGAGCCCGGCGACACCCTCACCGTGCCCGGCACCGCCCGAACACTGACCGTCGTCGGCCTCGCCGACAGCGCCGAGCCGCGCTACCGGCCCGGTGAGCAGCCAGGACTGGTGTGGGCGCTGCCGTCGGCCGTGCCGGACCCCGGCGGCCAGGTGATCGGGCTGCGGCTGACGGACCCGGGCGACACGTCCTACGCCGTCCAGCGGGCCGTGACGGTGCTGGGTGCCGGGGCGATCGGCGAGGTGTCGACGTGGCAGCAGGCCCGGGCCGAGGCGCAGGGCGACAACCGGCTGCTCGGGCAGGTGCTCGGCCTGTTCGGGCTGGGCGCGCTGGTCGCCGCCGGACTCGCCGTGCACGGGGCCATCGGCACCCGTATCCGCGGCCACCTGCGGGATCTCTCCGTGCTGAAGGCGATCGGCTTCACCCCCGGCCAAGTGGTCCGCATCTTCCTGCTCCAGCACCTCGCCTACGCGCTCCTCGGCGCCGTGGCCGCCGCCGCGCTCGCCGAGGCCCTCGGCAGCCGGATCCCGGGGCGGCTCGGGGACGCGGTCGGGGTGTGGCAGGGGCTGCCCGGGCACACCGTGGCGCTGCTCGTGATCCCGGTGGGCGCGGTGCTGTTCATCGGCGCGACCACCGGGCTGGCCGCCTGGCGTGCCGGGCGCGTGCCGCCGGTTCCGGTGCCGAGGCCCGCCGCGACACCGGGCGGGCGGCTGTCCGGCGTGGCCCGCCGGGCGCTCGGCATGCGGATCCCGCCCGCGCTGGTGCTGGGCTGGCACAAGGCGTTCACCCGGCGTCCCCGCTCCCTGGCCACGGTCGCCCGGCTCACGCTGCCGCTGCTGCTGATCGTCGTGGCGATGAGCGCCTGGACCACCCTCGACCGCTTCCACAGCAAGCCCGAGCGGATCGGACTGCCCACCACGCTCAGCGTCCGCGCCGACACCGGCCTCACCGACCGGCAGGCCCGCACCCTGCTGGAACGCGACCCGCAGGTGGCCGACGCCTACCCGGGCGTCGAGACGGCCGCCCTGGTCCCCGGCCAGACCGCGACCATCGCCCTGCGCGGCCTCGGCACCCACCAGGACCCCTACCCGTACACCCTCGCCGAGGGCCGCCCCGCCCGCGGCGCCGACGAGGCCGTGGCCGGGCAGGGGCTGCTCGACCTGCTGGACGTGCGCGTCGGCGACTGGGTGCGGATGACCGTCGGCGATCAGCCGCAGATCCTGCACATCGTGGGCCGCAGCATCGAGCCGGAGAACGCCGGCCGGGTCATCTCCACCTCCCTCGACACCCTCCGCGCCAACGACCCCGGGCTCCGTCCGACCCTCTACGAACTGCGCCTCGAGGCCGGTGCCGACCCGCGGGAGGTCGCCGACCGGCTCGCCACGGCCGGACGCGGCCACCTGGACGTGCACACCGTGACCAACCCCGCCGACGGGCTCTCCCCGCTGCGCGCCGTCGTCGCCGGACTGATCGCCGTCCTGGCGCTGATCGGCCTCATCGAACTGCTGACCGCGATCGGCGGCACCGTCCGCGAGAGCGAACGGGACCTGCTCGCGCTGAAGGCCATCGGCCTGTCGCCCCGGCAGATCACGGCGATCACCGTCACGGCCACCGGCCTCACCGCTCTCGCGGCCGTGCTCGCCGCCACCGCCCTGGGCCTTCCGCTGGCGTACTGGCTGATCGACGCCCAGGGCAGCTCCAGCGGCATCGGCGCCGGCATCGCCCAGGGCCCGTCCGCCCCGCTCATGCTGCTGCTCGGGGCGGCGGCGGTGCTCTGCGCGGCGGCCCTGGCCGCCGTACCCGCCGCCCGGGCGGCACGCCGACGGCTGGCGGACACGCTGAGCGCGGTGGCCTGACGGGCGGGAAACGAACGCGGCGCCTCGCGCCTGTCAGCCTCCCGCCCGGCGGCTTCTTGACCGGCGGCCTCAACCGTCCGGCGGTCTCGCACCCCGCGGCTCGTCACTGCCGCCCGCGCAGCTCCCGGTACGTCGCGACCAACGCCTTCGTGGAAGCGTCCAGGCCCTCGACCTCCGCGCCCTCCGTCAGCGCGGGCTCGACGCGCTTGGCGAGGACCTTGCCCAGCTCCACGCCCCACTGGTCGAAGGAGTCGATGTTCCACACCGCGCCCTGCACGAACACCTTGTGCTCGTAGAGCGCGACCAGCTGACCGAGGACGGACGGCGTCAGCTCGGGCGCCAGGATCGTCGTCGTCGGGTGGTTGCCCCGGAACGTCTTGTGCGGCACCAGCTCCTCCGGCACGCCCTCGGCCCGCACCTCGTCCGGCGTCTTGCCGAAGGCGAGCGCCTGCGTCTGGGCGAAGAAGTTGGCCATCAGCAGGTCGTGCTGCGCCCGCAGCTCGTCGCTCAACTCGGCGACCGGCCGGGCGAAGCCGATGAAGTCCGCCGGGATCAGCTTCGTGCCCTGGTGGATGAGCTGGTAGTAGGCGTGCTGCCCGTTGGTGCCCGGCGTGCCCCACACCACCGGCCCGGTCTGCCACTCCACCTCGCGCCCGTCCCGGCCGACGTACTTGCCGTTGGACTCCATGTCGAGCTGCTGGAGATAGGCCGTGAACTTGGACAGGTAGTGGCTGTACGGCAGCACCGCGTGCGACTGGGCGTCGTGGAAGTTGCCGTACCAGATGCCCAGCAGGCCCAGCAGCAGCGGCACGTTGGACTCGGCCGGCGCGGTCCGGAAGTGCTCGTCGACGATGCGGAAGCCGTCGAGCATCTCCCGGAAGCGGTCCGGGCCGATCGCGATCATCAGGGAGAGGCCGATCGCGGAGTCGTAGGAGTAACGGCCGCCGACCCAGTCCCAGAACTCGAACATGTTGGCCGTGTCGATGCCGAACTCGGCGACCTTCTCGGCGTTCGTCGACAGGGCGACGAAGTGCCGGGCGACGGCGGCCTCGTCACCGAGCGCGGCCAGCAGCCAGGAGCGCGCGGAGGTCGCGTTGGTGACCGTCTCGATGGTGGTGAAGGTCTTGGAGGCGATGATGAACAGCGTCTCGGCCGGGTCGAGGTCGCGGATCGCCTCGTGCAGGTCGGCGCCGTCCACGTTCGACACGAAACGCAGGGTCAGGGAGCGGTCGGTGAAGGCCCGCAGCACCTCGTAGGCCATCGCGGGCCCGAGGTCGGAGCCGCCGATGCCGACGTTGACGATGTTCCGGATCCGCTTGCCGGTGTGGCCGGTCCACTCGCCCGAGCGCACCCGGTCCGCGAAGTCGGCCATCTTGTCGAGCACGGCGTGCACACCGGGCACCACGTTCTCGCCGTCGACCTCGACGACCGCGTCCCGCGGCGCGCGCAGCGCGGTGTGCAGCACGGCCCGGTTCTCGGTGGTGTTGATCTTCTCGCCGCGGAACATGGCGTCCCTGAGCCCGAACACGTCGGTGGCGGAGGCCAGTTCGCGCAGCAGCCGGAGCGTGTCGTCGGTGACGAGGTGCTTGGAGTAGTCGACGTACAGGTCGCCGACCCGGAGGGTGTACGCGGTGCCGCGGCCGGCGTCGGCGGCGAACAGCTCGCGCAGCCGGACATCGCCCAGCTCCTCGCGGTGCTTGGCCAGTGCCGTCCACTCGGGCGTCTGGTTGAGCCTGGTACGGCCGTCTGCGTTCATCTCGGACTTCAGCCTCTTTCCTGTCCTGCCTGTGCTGCTGCGTAACCGCCCCGCTGCCGGTCCCAACCTAATTGATCAGCGGTTGCCGTGGCCTGTCGTCGCACCGTCCTGCGGCGCAACAACAGGTACGTCCGCACGGCGCCCCGGTATCAGCGCGGTGACGGACAGGACGAGGAAGGCGGCGGCGAGCAGGGCCGGGGTGTTCTCGCCCCAGGCCGTGGCGGCGGCTCCGCCGAGCAGCGCGCCGAGGGGCGCTCCCGCGATCGCGAGCGTCCGGTAGGCGGAACTCACGCGGCCCAGCAGCTCGGCGGGGCTGCGCTGCTGCATCAGCGTGGTGGTGTTGACGTTCCACACCATTCCCATGAACCCGAAGACGGCCAGGGCCGCCACCAGCGCGACCATGCTGCGCACCGAGCCCATGACGAGGAGCGCGGCGGTCTGCGCGGTCCCGGCGACGAGCACCATGCGCATCCGTCCGAAGCGGGCGACGAGCCGGCCGCCGACGGCTCCCCCGGCCAGGCTGCCCGCCGTGTACGCGGTCATGGCCGCCGCGTATCCCGCGTTGCCGGCGTCGAGCCAGCCGGTCACCAGGACCACGAGGGTGGCGACGAGGGCGCCCATGCCGATGTTGCACAGGGCGGTGGCGGCGCACAGCCCGCGCAGGGCCTTGTCCCGGGCCAGCGCGCGCAGCCCTTCGGCGATCTCCCGGCGCAGCGTGCTGCCCGCAGGTCTCGGCTTCCGGTCGGGCGCGGCGGCCGGCAGCGAGGCGATCAGCGCGGCGGCCACCAGGAAGGTCACGGCGTCGGCCGCGAACGGCACGGCCGCCCCGGCCGCGAGCAGCAGCGGCACGAGGGGCCCGCCCAGCAGGCCGCCCGCGATGCGCTGGCCGGTCATCAGCCGGGCGTTGGCGCCGCCGAGCGCGTCCCGGTCGACCAGGGCGGGCAGCAGCGCCGTGGCCGCGTTGTCGAAGAGGGTCTGCAGAGTGGTGAGGGCGAAGGCCAGCACGATGAGCAGGCCGATCGAGGCGTGGCCGAGGGCGACGGCCACCGCGAAGGCGGCGACCAGCAGCCCGCGTAACGCGTCCACCAGCCACATGGCGCGCCGCTGGTCCACGCGGTCGGCGACGGCCCCGCCGAGCAGGCCGAAGACGATCCAGGGCAGATAGCCGCAGGCCGTGACGGAGGCGATGAGCAGCGGCTCGTCGGTGAGCGTGACGGCCAGCAGGGGCAGCGCGGCCGTGCGCAGCGCGTCACCGAAGCTGGACAGCACGGCGGCGCTCCACAGCCGCCCGAAGCCACCGCGCCACGCGGGCGCGCGCACGCCCTCCACCTCGACCGTCGTCACTGCTCCCCCTCACGGTTCGCCCGATGCACAAACCGTAGAGGGCACCACTGACAATCGGTCGCCGGCGGACCGGGAAAGCAGCTCCGGCCGGGCACCCGCTGGTGCCCGGCCGGTCTCAACTCCTAGATCTCGCCCCGCAGTTTGGCGAGCGCCTCGGCGAGGATCGCCTCGCCGTCCGCGTCACTGCGCCGTTCCCGCACATACGCCAGGTGCGTCTTGTAGGGCTCGGTGCGCGGCGGGTCCGGGGGGTTGTCCCGGTCCTGGCCGGCCGGAAAGCCGCAGCGGGGACAGTCCCAGGTGTCGGGCACCTGCGCGTCGCTGGCGAAGCTCGGCTGGGTCTCGTGTCCGTTGGAGCACCAGAAGGAGACGCGCAGCCGGGGCGCGGACTCACCGCGCTCGGCCTCGCCCATCGGCCCCGCCCCGACCCGGCTTCCCCGGATCGCGTTGCCACTTGCCACGGTCGTAACTCCCTGCGTGATGGTGCCGCGAAGCGAGTCGGCGTTCCGCTTCGCCGCGAGCGCCTCAGTCTACGTAAGGCCCAACGCGCGTCCAGTGATTGGAGTTACAACCCTCACACCTAGACGCAAGCCCCATGATAGGCCGCGCTCAGCTGCGCGTACCGAACATGGGGCCCTACGTGCGAGTTCCGTGCGGATTGCGGCTCGGTCAGTTGTTCACCTTCATCAGGATGCCGAGCACGACAATGCACGCGAACCACAACAGACCGACCACGACGGTGATCCGGTCGAGGTTGCGCTCGGCGACCGAGGAGCCGCCGACGGAGGACTGCATGCCGCCACCGAACATGTCGGAGAGGCCGCCGCCCTTCCCCTTGTGCATCAGCACCAGCAGCATCAGCAGCAGGCTGAAGACGATCAGGGCGATGGAGAACCCCAGAACCACGGCTGGACCAACTTCCTCGGATGCGGATGGACGACGCGGGGCCCAGCACAGCGCTGGACCCCGCAAGGGTACGACGGATCGCCGCTACGGCCTACTCACTGGTCGCGGAAGCGCACGATCTTGACGAACTCGTCGGCGTCCAGGGAGGCGCCACCGACCAGGGCGCCGTCGATGTCGGCCTGGGCCATGATCTCCGCGACGTTGCCCGACTTCACCGAGCCGCCGTACTGGATGCGGATCTTGTCGGCCACGTCCTGGGTGTACAGCTCGGCGAGCTTGCCGCGGATCGCCGCGCAGACCTCCTGGGCGTCCTCGGCGCCGCAGACCTTGCCGGTTCCGATGGCCCAGACGGGCTCGTAGGCGATCACGACGGTCTCGGCCTGCTCGGCGGGGAGGTCCTTCAGGCCGCCCTCGACCTGGGCGAGGGTGTGGGCGACGTGGTTGCCCGCCTCGCGGACCTCCAGCTCCTCACCGACGCACAGGATGGGAGTCAGACCGTGCTTGTAGGCGGCCTTGACCTTGGCGTTCACCAGCTCGTCGGTCTCGCCGTGGTACTGGCGGCGCTCGCTGTGGCCGATGGCGACGTAGGTGCACTTCAGCTTGGCCAGCATCGGGCCGGAGATCTCGCCCGTGAAGGCACCGCCGTCGTGCGCCGAGATGTCCTGGGCGCCGTACTTGATCTTGAGCTTGTCGCCGTCGACCAGGGTCTGCACGGAGCGCAGGTCGGTGAAGGGCGGCAGGACGGCGACCTCGACGGCCTCGTAGTCCTTGTCGGCCAGGGCGAAGGCGAGCTTCTGGACGTGGGCGATGGCCTCGAGGTGGTTGAGGTTCATCTTCCAGTTGCCCGCCATCAGCGGCGTGCGCCCAGAAAGATTAGATGCAGCCATGTAGGTCAGTCCTCCAGTGCGGCGAGGCCGGGGAGCGTCTTGCCCTCGAGGTATTCGAGAGAGGCGCCGCCACCGGTCGAGATGTGGCCGAATGCCGTCTCGTCGAAGCCCAGGGTGCGCACGGCGGCGGCGGAGTCTCCGCCGCCGACCACGGTGAAGCCCTTGGAGTCGACGAGGGCCTGGGCGACCGCCTTGGTGCCCTCGGCGTAGTCGGGGTGCTCGAAGACGCCCATGGGACCGTTCCAGAAGACGGTGGCGGCGTCGGCGAGCTTGGACGCGTACAGCTTGCGGGTCTCGGGCCCGATGTCGAGGCCCTCCTGGTCGGCCGGGATGGCGTCCGCGGCGACGGTGGTGGGGTTGGCCGGGGCCTTGGTCTTCAGGTCCGGGAAGTCGGCCGCGACCAGGGTGTCGACGGGCAGGACCAGTTCGACACCGGTCTTCTCGGCCCGCTCGATGTACTCCCGGACGGCCGGGATCTGGTCCTCCTGCAGGAGGGACTTGCCGATCTCGTAGCCCTTGGCCTTGAGGAAGGTGTAGGCCATGCCGCCGCCGATGAGGATGCGGTCGGCCTTGCCGAGCAGCTGGTCGATGACGGCGAGCTTGTCGGAGACCTTGGCGCCGCCGAGCGCGACGACGTAGGGGCGCTTGACGTCGTCGGTGAGCTTCTTGAGGACGCCGACCTCGTTGGCGATCAGGTAGCCGGCGTAGTGCGGCAGCCGCGCCGGGAGGTCGTACACGGACGCGTGCTTGCGGTGCACGGCGCCGAAGCCGTCGCCGACGTAGACGTCCGCGAGGGCGGCGAGCCGGTCCGCGAAGGCGCCGCGCTCGGCGTCGTCCTTGCTGGTCTCGCCGGCGTTGAAGCGGAGGTTCTCGACGACGGCGACCCGGCCGTCGGCGAGGCCGGCGACGGTGGCCCGGGCGGACTCTCCGACCGTGTCGGTCGCGAACGCCACGTCGGCGCCGAGCAGCTCACCGAGGCGCGCGGCGGCGGGAGCGAGGGAGAAGACCGGGTCCGGGGCGCCCTTGGGGCGGCCCAGGTGGGAGGCGACGACCACGCGGGCGCCCGCCTCGGCCAGCGCCTTGACGGTGGGCAGCACGGCGCGGATGCGGCCGTCGTCGGTGATGGTGGTGCCGTCCAGCGGCACGTTCAGGTCGGCGCGGACGAAGACCCGCTTGCCGGCGACGCCTTCGGAGAGAAGTTCGTCGATCGTCTTCATGAAGGGGACTCCTGGGGAGGGCTCGTGATCGCTCGGAAGCGCTCGTGATCCAACATGATCAGGACGTGAGTCAGGGCTCGAGCGGCGCGTCCCCGCGCCGCCCGAGCCCTGCTCTCACATCGAGGTGCCTGCTCTGGATATCAGAGCTGGTCGCCGACGAAGACCGTGAGGTCGACGAGGCGGTTGGAGTAGCCCCACTCGTTGTCGTACCAGCCGATGACCTTCACGTTCTTGCCCTCCTGGACCATGGTCAGGGAGGAGTCGAAGGTGCAGGACGCCGGGGCGTTGACGATGTCGGAGGAGACGATCGGGTCCTCGGTGTACTCGAGGAGGCCCTTGAGCTCGCCCTCGGCGGCCTTCTGGAAGGCGGCGTTGACCTCTTCCTTGGTGACCTCGCGGCCGAGCTCGACGACCAGGTCGGTGACCGAGCCGGTCGGGACCGGGACGCGCATCGCGATGCCGTCCAGCTTGCCCTTGAGCTGCGGCAGGACCAGGGCGGTGGCCTTGGCGGCACCGGTCGTGGTCGGGATGATGTTCTCGGCGGCGGCACGGGCGCGGCGCAGGTCCTTGTGCGGGAAGTCCAGGATGCGCTGGTCGTTCGTGTACGCGTGCACCGTCGTCATCAGGCCCTTGACGATGCCGAAGTTCTCGTCGAGGACCTTGGCCATCGGCGCCACGCAGTTGGTGGTGCAGGAGGCGTTGGAGATGACGTGGTGGTTCGCCGGGTCGTACTTGTCCTGGTTGACGCCCATCACGATGGTGATGTCCTCGTCCTTGGCGGGAGCCGAGATGAGGACCTTCTTGGCGCCGCCGGCCAGGTGCTTCGCGGCGTCTTCCTTCTTGGTGAAGATGCCGGTCGACTCGATGACGATGTCGACGCCCAGCTCGCCCCACGGGATGTCGGCGGGGTTGCGCTCGGAGAGGACCTTGATGGTCTTGCCGTCGACGGTGATCGTGTCGGCGGTGTGGGAGACCTCCTGCTTGAGGCGGCCCAGAATCGTGTCGTACTTCAGCAGGTGAGCGGTGGTCGCGGTGTCACCCAGGTCGTTGACAGCCACGATCTCGATGTCTGCACCCTGCTCCAGCAGCGCGCGGAAGTAGTTACGACCGATGCGGCCGAAGCCGTTGATGCCTACGCGGATCGTCACGAACCGATCTCCTCGTTGGTACGCCGGCCATGAAGAGCCGGCGAGCTCTGTTTGGGATGTCCCCGACCGCCTCCGACCCTACCTCCCTGAGGCCCCGGTGGTGACATCCAGATGCCCCATACACGGCAGGGCGGTCCGTACCGGCCAGTAGGGGTACGGACCGCCCGCCTCCGAGAGCGGGATCACTCGATTTCGCTACCCGGAGTGGTGCCTGTTGACCCGGGAGTTCCCCCTCCGGGGCAGGTCACACGTCCAGGGACGCGAGTGCCTTCTTCATCAGGGCCGCCCGGCCGGCGGGCGTGGCGACGTGCTCCAGGCCGAAGCCCAGCAGCACGGTGTCGTCCGTGGTGACCGCGCCGTACGTCTGGACCAGGGCCCCGGTGCGGGTCCAGTCCTTGGTGACGGCGGGGCTGCCCGCGGGCGGTCCGGCGACCTTCCAGACGCCGAGCGAGGTCTCGAAGCCCTCGGTCTCCTTCGCCGTGCCGCCGACGACGAGCGAGGCCTCGTCGGCCAGGACGCCGTAGCCGCCGGTGCCCGGGTCGGTGACGTAGCTGATCGAGACCTCGACGGTCCGGCCGGCGTAGGCGCTCAGGTCGAACTCCACCTGCTGCCAGCCGCTGGAGGTGCCGGTGAGGCTGTGCCACGACCCGGTGCTGCCGGTGGCGGTGCAGCCGTCGTCCGACTGGGTCAGGTAGTGCTTCAGCCAGGGGTGCTCACGGACGTAGAAGCCGCCCTCGCAGTCCGTCGGCACCGTGGTCCTGGTGGCGCCGCCCGCCTCGGGCAGGGTCGTCCAGTCGTCGGCGCCCGCGGTGTGGGCCTCGACCAGGACGTTGTCGTAGCCGGGCTCGGTGTCCCACATCAGCCGGCTGCGCAGGGTGGGCCGGTCGGCCGCCGTGACGCCGGTGAGGTCCACGGTGCGGGTGAGGCGCTTGTAGGCGTCGTCGGTGTGGACGGCGGCGGCCATCGAGGAGCCCGCGTAGGGGCCGAAGGGGTTGACCGCCCCGGCGAACTGTCCGGCGCCCTCGCTCGCGAACTGCGGGAACTTCTCGGCGGGCAGTTCGTCGGAGGTGACGCCGTACCGGCCGGCCTTGTCCAGCGGGTTGCCGGGCGCCGCGGCGAGCGGTCCCGTGAAGCCGCCCAGCTCACCGGAGCCGGTGAAGCCGGTGGCTCCGGCCGCCGAGGTCCGGCTGTAGGCGCCCAGGTAGTACTGGCTGAAGTCGTCGGACAGGGTGCCGCCGCCGAGGTCGACGCTGCCGCCGGCCTGCTCGCCGGCCTCGATCAGCCGGCCGCCCTCGTTGAGGAAGGCGCGCAGCTGCAGCTGGGTGGCCTTGCCGGGGACACCCGCGCCGGTGTAGTGGACGACGGTGTCGAAGTGGCTCAGCACGCCGAGCGCGTCCGGCGCGCCCCGTTCGGCGACGTCCCAGACGGCCGCCCGGCGGCCGTTGGCCTTGAGCGCGTCGACGTACTTCTGCGCCTGCGTGGCGGTCGCGCCCTCCTCGGCGACGACGAGGGTGTCCGCGCGGGGCCGTTCGGCGACGGTGTAGGTGAAGCGCTTGCTGGAGACCTTCTTGCCGTTCCGCGTCTCCGCGGTGAACCACACCTCGACCTTGTCGCCCGGGTCGCCGTCCTTGACCTCCGCCCGGTACTCGTCGAAGTAGAGGTTGTCCTCACCGCCGTAGGTCTCGCCGCCCTTCCAGGGCTTGAGCGCCATGTCCTCGGTGCGGCCGCCGTTGACGCGGTACTTCAGCTCCTTGTCGCGCAGCGACTTCCGTGCGACGACGGAGACCTCCTGGTCGGCGCCGCGCGAGTACGACGTCGGGAACGCGGCCGGGGTGAAGTCGGCCGCGCTCAGTCCGACCGACGAGGACGGCCGGTCGGGGTGCGAGGCGGACTCGGCGACGGAGAGCGCGAACGGGACGTTCTTGGCGAACTCCTGCTGGATCAGCTTCTCGTCGTCGGGGAAGGTGAAGATCGACCGGCAGTCGGACGCCTTCCACTCGTCGTTCGGGTCGGCGTTGGAGGCCGTCTGGCAGGTCGACATCTCCGGGGTGAACATCGCCAGGCCGTTGACGTTCGCCGCGTGGCCGTCGGCCTCGCCGTTGGTGGTGTACAGCTCGGAGGAGACCTGCGGGTGGTAACCGGGGATCGCGGGGTTCTCGGGCGTACCGGCGAGCGCCTCGTACACCACGTCGTCCGGGGTGGACGTGGCCACCTGCCAGCCGACCCCGTAGAGGATGAGTTCGGCGGCGGAGTGGTAGTTGATGCCGTACGTGAAGCCGATCCGCTTCTGGAAGGCGTCCAGAGCCTTGGTCTCCGGCTCCGAGTTGGGTCCGGCGCCGCGGTAGGTCTCGCTGGTGGGGTTGGGGGACGAGCCCTCGTTGTCGTAGCCCCACTTGTAGGCGAAGTTGCGGTTGAGGTCGACGCCGTCGCCGGTGCCGATGACGCCGTCGCCGTTGACGTCCCGCAGGTTCTTGCGCCACAGGCGGTTGGCGTCGGCGGCGAAGGTGTGGTCGTAGCCGTCGGGGTTGGCCGAGATGACGAACCACAGTTCGGTGGAGTCGACGATCTTCTTGACGCGCCGGTCCTTCTTGTAGTTGTCCAGGTAGTGGTGCATCAGGCGCCGGGTCATCTCCGGCGTGATCCACTCTCGGGCGTGCTGGTTGGACAAGTAGAGGACCGAGGGCTTGGAGCCGTCCTTCGTCTTCTTGGCGCCCTTGGTGAGCTTCAGCGCGAGGATGTCCTGGCCCCTGACCGTCTTGCCGATGGAGACGACCTTGGTGAGGCCGGGGTTCTCCTGCGCGGTCCTGAGGATCTCCTCCTTGATGCCGCCCTTGCCGCTGTACGGGCGGAACACGCCCTCGGCGGCGGCCTCGACACGGGCTTCCGCCTTGGTGGAGAGGTCGTGCTCGGTGAGGTCGACGCCCTGCTTCGCCAGCTTCTTCGCCTGCTGGTCGGTCAGGATGACCTCGATGGTGGCCGTGCCCTTCTCGGGCACCTGCTCGCTGAGTTCGTGGCCGTCCTGGCCGGCCGCGAGCAGCAGGGGTACCTGCTCGTGGGTGACGTCGGCGCGGAAGACCTTGACTTCGTCCGGGTCGGACGGGGGTGTGCGTTCCGGTTGTGCCTGGGCGATGGGCGCGATGCTCGCTCCGCCGATCAGGAGCGCGCCGACAGCGAGGATCGATCTCGCTCTTCGTCTCATGAACCCCCCTAGCGTGGGTTCGCCACAGCAGCGAACAGATGCCAGGCTCATGACAGTCCATGATCGAGTCAAGGGCGCCTCAGCGACACGCGAAAGCCGGTGCCGGTCACCCAAGTGGGCTCCGGCACCGGCTCCTTGACGACCTGTCGTCAGCCGACGAGGTTGTCGGCCAGCTCCTCGCTGAGGTTCGCCTCCGTGCCCGGGATGCCGAGGTCGGAGGCGCGCTTGTCGGCCATGGCCAGCAGCCGGCGGATGCGGCCGGCGACGGCGTCCTTGGTCAGCGGCGGGTCGGCGAGCGCGCCCAGCTCCTCCAGGGAGGCCTGCTTGTGCTCCATGCGCAGCCGGCCGGCCGCGGCGAGGTGCTCGGGGACGTCGTCGCCGAGGATCTCCAGGGCGCGCTGCACCCGGGCGCCGGCGGCGACGGCCGCGCGGGCCGAGCGGCGCAGGTTCGCGTCGTCGAAGTTGGCCAGCCGGTTCGCCGTGGCCCGCACCTCGCGGCGCATCCGGCGCTCCTCCCAGGCCAGCACCGACTCGTGGGCGCCGAGGCGGGTGAGCAGGGCGCCGATCGCGTCGCCGTCGCGGACGACGACCCGGTCCACCCCGCGCACCTCGCGGGCCTTCGCGGCGATCGACAGGCGGCGGGCGGCGCCGACCAGGGCGAGCGCCGCCTCGGGGCCCGGGCAGGTCACCTCCAGGGAGGAGGAGCGGCCGGGCTCGGTGAGCGAGCCGTGCGCCAGGAACGCGCCACGCCAGGCGGCCTCGGCGTCACAGGTGGCACCCGAGACCACCTGCGGGGGCAGGCCGCGGATCGGGCGGCCCCGCCCGTCGACCAGGCCGGTCTGGCGGGCGAGCTGGTCGCCGCCCGCGACCACCCGCACCACGTAGCGCGAGCCGCGGCGCAGCCCGCCCGGGGCCATCACGATCAGTTCGGAGCCGTGGCCGAAGATCTCCAGGATGTCCCGCTTGAGGCGGCGGGCCGCCATCGCGGTGTCCAGCTCCGCCTCGATCACGATCCGACCGCTCACCAGGTGGAGGCCGCCGGCGAACCGCAGGATGGCGGAGACCTCCGCCTTTCTGCAGCAGGTCCGGGTGACGGGGAGCCGGGAGATCTCGTCCTTCACCGCTGCCGTCATCGCCATGGGCCGATCCTTCCATGCATCCGAAAAATACGGTCGTACGCGGCGGCCAACAGCTCCGGGTCGTGCCTCGGGGTCCCGTCGGGCCGGGCCACCGGCGCCAGCTCGACCGCGGCCCCGAACCGCTTGGCGGCATCGGTCAGGGAGTCGCGGTCGGGCACGGCGGCCTCGTCGGCCAGCACCACGTCCAGGGCGAGTTTAGGGGCGTGTCGTCCCAAAACCTCCAAATGACGCTGCGGGGAGAAGCCCTCGGTTTCTCCGGGCTGCGGGGCGAGGTTCAGGGAGAGTACCCGGCGGGCCTTCGTCTGCGTGAGCGCGTCCAGCAGCTCGGGCACCAGCAGGTGCGGGATGACCGAGGAGAACCAGGAGCCGGGGCCGAGCACCACCCAGTCCGCGTCCAGGACGGCCTCGACCGCCTCGGGCACGGCCGGCGGGTCGCACGGCACCAGGTGCACGGACTGCACCTCGCCCGGAGTGAGGGCGACCGTGGCCTGGCCGCGGACCGTGTCCACCTCGTCCGGGCGATCCGGGTCGTGGCCCTTGACGAGGGCCTGGAGCTCCAGCGGGACGGCGGACATGGGCAGCACGCGGCCCTGGGCGCCGAGCAGCCGTCCGACCAGGTCGAGCGCCTGGACGTGGTCGCCGAGCTGCTCCCACAGGGCGACGATCAGCAGGTTGCCGACCGCGTGCTCGTGCAGGTCGCCCTTGGACTGGAAGCGGTGCTGGATGACCCGGGCCCAGGTCTGGCCCCAGTCGTCGTCACCGCAGAGCGCGGCCAGCGCCTTGCGCAGGTCGCCGGGCGGCAGCACGCCCAGCTCGTCCCGCAGCCGGCCGCTGGAGCCGCCGTCGTCGGCCACGGTGACGACGGCGGTGAGGTCGCCGGTGATCCGGCGCAGGGCGGCGAGCGAGGCGGACAGGCCCATGCCGCCGCCGAGGGCGACGACCTTGGGCTGGGTGCCGCGGCGGCGCGGTCTGCCGCCCCGGGCCTCGGCGGGCCGGCCGCCCTTTCCGCCGGTGTTGCCCTCGGGCATCACCCGGCGCAGCCGGCTCAGCCGCGGAGTACGTCGTGTCATTCGCGTCCCATGTCCCGGTGTACGACCACCGTCTCCACGCCCTCGGCGGCGAGCCGGGCGGCGAGCTTCTCCGACATGGCGACCGAGCGGTGCTTGCCGCCCGTGCAGCCCACGGCGATGGTCACGTAGCGCTTGCCCTCGCGGCGGTAGCCGGTGGCGACGAGCTGAAGCAGCTCGGTGTAGCGGTCGAGGAACTCCTTGGCGCCGGGCTGGTTGAAGACGTAGCCCGAGACCTCCTCGTTGAGGCCCGTGTAGGGACGCAGCTCCGGGACCCAGTGCGGGTTCGGCAGGAAGCGGCAGTCGACGACGAGGTCGGCGTCGACCGGCAGGCCGTACTTGTAGCCGAACGACATGACCGTGGCCCGCAGCTCCGGCTCCTCCTCGCCGGCGAACTGGGCGTCCATCTTGGCGCGCAGCTCGTGCACGTTGAGGCTGGAGGTGTCGATCACCAGGTCGGCGTCGCCGCGCAGCTCGCGCAGCAGCTCGCGCTCGGCGTCGATGCCGTCGACGATGCGGCCGTCGCCCTGGAGGGGGTGCGGACGGCGCACCGACTCGAAGCGGCGCACCAGCGCCTCGTCGGAGGACTCCAGGAAGACGATCCTCCGGGTGACGTTCTTCGCCTCCAGGTCGGCGAGGGACTCGCGGAGGTTGTCGAAGAAGCGGCGGCCGCGGACGTCGACGACGACGGCGATCCGGGCCACGTTGCCCTGGGAGCGGGCGCCGAGCTCCACCATGGTGGGGATCAGCGCGGGCGGCAGGTTGTCGACGACGAACCAGCCCAGGTCCTCCAGGCATTTCGCGGCCGTCGAGCGGCCGGCCCCCGACATGCCGGAGATGATCACCAGCTCGGGGATGGCCGCCTCCGGGACCGGGGCCTTGTCATTGGGCGTGCCCGTACTCACCTGTGCTCCGTCTCCGGCTTGCTCGTGTTGCCCGTCGTGCTCGTTCACATTCATGTCTCCTGCCCCCGTCGTTCGTCCGGGGCGCCCATCGTCACGGGCTCCCCACTGGAACCCATGGTGCCGGGTTCCTCTTCCATGATCTCTCCAGTCGCCGTGTTGACGGCGGGTGCGGCCGGGGCCGCCTGGGCGAGGGCCGCCGCGATCGTCTCGGCGGTCTTGCGGCCTATGCCCGGGACCTCGCAGATCTGGTCGATGGTGGCGGATCGCAATTTCTTCAACGAACCGAAGTGCTTGAGAAGTGCCTGCTTGCGCGTGTCTCCGAGGCCGGGGACGTCGTCCAGGGGGCTGGAGCGGAACCGCTTGGACCGCTTGGTGCGCTGGTAGGTGATCGCGAAGCGGTGGGCCTCGTCACGGACCCGCTGGAGCAGGTACAGGCCCTCGCTGGTGCGGGGCAGGATCACCGGGTCGTCGTCGCCGGGCAGCCAGACCTCCTCCAGGCGCTTGGCCAGGCCGCACACGGCGATGTCGTCGATGCCCAGCTCGTCCAGGGCCCGCCGGGCGGCCGCGACCTGCGGGGCGCCGCCGTCGACGACCACGAGCTGGGGCGGGTAGGCGAACTTCTTGGGGCGGCCGTCGTCCTCGGTGAGCCCGCCCGGGCCGGCCGGGGCGCCCGAGGCGGTGATGACGTCGGGGCCGGCCGGTGTCTCCGTGCCGGTCAGGGCGCCCGGGGAGCCCTCGGCGCCGCCGTCCTTGTCCTCGGTCCACTCGCCGGTCTTCTCCTTCTCGGCGAGGTAGCGCCGGAAGCGGCGGGTGATCACCTCGTGCATGGAGCGGACGTCGTCCTGTCCGGCGAAGCCCTTGATCTGGAAGCGGCGGTACTCGCTCTTGCGGGCGAGCCCGTCCTCGAAGACGACCATGGAGGCCACCACGTCGTCGCCCTGGAGGTGGGAGATGTCGTAGCACTCGATGCGCAGCGGGGCGCTGTCCAGGTCGAGGGCGTCGGCGATCTCCTCCAGGGCGCGCGAGCGGGTGGTGAGGTCGGAGGCGCGTTTGGTCTTGTGCAGCACGAGCGCCTGCTGGGCGTTGCGCTGCACGGTCTCCATGAGGGCCTTCTTGTCGCCGCGCTGCGGGATGCGCAGCGAGACGTTCGAGCCGCGCCGGCCGGTGAGCCATTCCTGGACTGGCTCCACGGGGTCGGGCAGGGCGGGGACGAGGACCTCCTTGGGGACGGCGTCCCCGGTCTCCTCGCCGTAGAGCTGCTGCAGGGCGTGCTCGACGAGGGCGCCGGTGGTGATCTCCTCGACCTTGTCGGTGACCCAGCCGCGCTGGCCGCGGACGCGTCCGCCGCGCACGTGGAAGATCTGGACGGCCGCCTCCAGCTCGTCCTCGGCGACCGCGATGAGGTCGGCGTCGGTCGCGTCGGCGAGCACGACCGCGTTCTTCTCCATGGCCTTCTTCAGGGCCTCGATGTCGTCGCGCAGACGGGCCGCCCGCTCGTACTCCATCTCCTCGGCCGCCTCGCCCATCTGCTTCTCCAGGCGGCGGATGTACGTGTTCGTCCGACCGGTCATGAAGTCGCAGAACTCGTCGGCCAGTTCGCGGTGCTCCTCGGCGGAGACGCGGTCGACGCAGGGGGCCGAGCACTTGCCGATGTAGCCGAGGAGGCAGGGGCGGCCGGTGCGGGCGGCGTTCTTGAAGACACCCGCCGAGCACGTGCGCACGGGGAAGACGCGCAGGAGCAGGTCGACCGTGTCGCGGATCGCCCACGCGTGCGCGTACGGCCCGAAGTAGCGCACGCCCTTCTTCTTGTGACCGCGCATCACCTGCACGCGCGGGTACTCCTCGTTCATCGTCACCGCGAGGTAGGGGTAGCTCTTGTCGTCGCGGTACTTGACGTTGAACCGGGGGTCGTACTCCTTGATCCAGGAGTACTCCAGCTGGAGCGCCTCGACCTCCGTGGACACCACCGTCCATTCCACGGAGGCGGCCGTGGTGACCATGGAGCGGGTGCGCGGGTGCAGGCCCGCCAGGTCCTGGAAGTAGTTCGCCAGGCGCTGGCGCAGGCTTTTCGCCTTTCCGACGTAGATCACCCGGCGGTGCTCGTCACGGAACCTGTAGACCCCCGGCGAGTCGGGGATCTCACCCGGCTTGGGGCGGTAGCTGGAGGGGTCGGCCATGTCTCACACCCTACTGGCGAGCACCGACAGTCCGGCCGGAGAGCGGGGCGCGATCCCGGGCCCGGCGGCAGGCAGTTTCCAACGGCATGTCCCGTGCCGGGGTTACGGCGGGCCGGGAGCGGGAATGCAGGCTTCCCACGGGGACACGGCGACGTCCGGCGGACGGAGGCCGTGTCGGTGCAGACACAGGTTGTCGGTGCGGACCGGCCGCTCCGGGTGCGGAGCGGGCGGGCCACGGGTCGGAGGGCTGCGCAGATGAAGCGGATGCGGATCGAGAAAACCCGGCGGACCGGCCGGGCCCGCCGGTACGCGGACGAGGCGTTCGCGCTGCGCGACGTCCTGGACCCGCGCGACCCCGACATAGTGCGGGCCAAGCGCCTCGCCCTCGAGAAGGGCTCGAGCGAGCGCTCGTAGAAGCTCACTGTCGGCTGTGAACGCCCGGGGCGCGCGCCCCGGGCGTTCGCATGTCCTGGGCGCCCCCGCCGGGAGTACATCACTGTCCGGCATCAGGTGTTGTCGGGACCAGGTCAACACGCTTCAATGCGGGGGAACTCGGGACCCTGAACGACGGCGTACGGATGTGAAGAGCCCCCCTGCGCCGGCCGGACGGCCCCGGGCGCCCCGTGCGAACGGTCTGACCAGCCGTCGCCGACTCACAGAGAGGCCCCTGCATGCCGCACGCCCCACAGCACGCGGACGTCGTCACCGCGGAACTGGACTCGGCCCTGCGAGGCGGCCCCTTCCACGTCGCCCTGCGGGCCGCGATCGCCGCCCGCGGACTGCCGCTGCAGCGGGTGCAGCACCATCTGTCCCGCCACGGCGTGAAGGTCGGTGTCACCAGCCTGAGTTACTGGCAGCAGGGGGCCAGGCGCCCGCAGCGGCCCGAGTCGCTGCGGGCCGTGCGCGCCCTGGAGGAGATCCTGGAGCTGCCCGAGGAGTCGCTGATCCGGCTGCTCGCCGACTCCGCCGACAGTCTGTCCGGGGGGCAGCGGTCCGCGTCCCGGTCCTACCGCTCCCTCGTCGAGGCCTCCGGAGTCCTGGACCAGCTGCTGGCCGAGCTGGGCTGCCCGCCGGACGGGGGCCTGCACACCCTCGCGCACCACGAGCGGCTCCGGATCGGGGCGCGGCGCGAGCTGGCAGGGCGGGAGTCGCACCACATCGTGCGCGCCCACCGGGACGGCGTCGACCGTTTCGTGGCCGTCCACCACGGCGACCGGGGAGCCGTGGTGGAGCGCATGGCGGTGCACGCCCTGGAGAACTGCCGTGTCGGACGGGTCCGCCGGCACGGCGACACGGGGGTGCTCGCGGCCGAGCTGCTCTTCGACACGCGGCTGCGGGCCGGGGACACGTTCCTCTTCCGGTACGGCGTCGAGGACGGCACGGCGGGCGTCTCACGCGAGTACGTCCGCGGCTTCGACTCCGCCGGCGGCCAGTACGCGCTCCAGGTGTGCTTCGACGCGGCGGCCCTCCCGGTGCGCTGCCACCGGTTCGCCCAGGCGTCGGTGGCGGCGCCCCGGAGCGGCTGCCAGGAGCTGGCGATGAGCGGGCGGCACCGGTCGGTGCATCTGGTGGAGCCGCGGGTGCGGGCCGGGTTCCTGGGGATCGGCTGGGACTGGGAGTAGGGGGTCCGGCGGGGGGCCGGACGCGGGGCTGGGCGGCGTCGGCATTCGGCGTCGGCGTCGGCGTCGGCGTCGGCGTCCGGGGCTGGCGTCCGGGGCCGGACGTAAACGCTTGCGCAAGCGTTTACGTCCTGCCCTGGATGCGATACGTTCCCCGCCTGGGCGCACAGCGGAGGAGGGAGCGGCATGCCGACCATGGCCGACGTCGCACGGAGCGCCGGTGTCTCGGTGGCGACCGTGTCGCACGTGCTGAACGGCACCCGGCCGGTGCTGCCGCACACCCGCCAGGCGGTCCTGGACGCCGTGGAGGAGCTCGGCTACACCACGAACACGCTGGCCCGTTCCCTCGTGACGTCCCGCACCCGGTCCATCGGGCTGGCGGTGTCGGCGATCAGCAACCCGTACTTCACGGAGATCCTCCAGGGCGTCGAGGCCGCCACGCTGGAGGCCGGCTACAGCCTGCTCATCGCCGATCCGCACGACGACCCCGAGCACGAGCGCAAGGTCGTCCAGCTGCTGCACGAGCGCCGGGTGGACGGCATGATCGTCGCGCCCTCCGCAGATCCCCGGGGGCTGCTCGCGTACCTGGGGCGGCACGCCGTCCCGGCCGTGTTCCTGGACCGGCTGGTGGACGCGCCGGGGGCGGACGGCGGTCCGCGCTTCGACCAGGTCTGCTCCGACAACGCCGAACCGACGTCCCGGCTGGTCACCCATCTCGCCGGGCTCGGCCACCGGCGGATCGGGCTGGTGGCGGGGCTGCCGGGGCTCAGCACCACGAGCGAGCGGATCATGGGCTACCGCAGCGGCCTCGCCTTCGCGGGCCTGCCGTACGACGAGCGGCTCCTCGTGCACGGTGACTCGGAGTCGGCCGGCGGCGCGGCGGCCACCGCGGCCCTGCTGTCCCTCGCCGTGCCGCCCACCGCGCTGGTCACCGGCAACAACGCCATGACCATCGGGGCGCTGCGGGCGCTGCGCGACCAGGGCCTGTCCGTGCCGGGCGACGTCGCGCTGTGCAGCTTCGACGACTTCGCCTGGGCGGACCTGTTCGCGCCACGGCTCACCGCGATCGCACAGCCCAGCAAGGACATCGGCGCCCGGGCCGTGCAGGTGCTCCTGGAGCGTCTCGCCGAGCCGGACCGGCCCGTCCGGACCGTGCGGCTGCCCTGCGCCTTCGTCCACCGCACGTCGTGCGGCTGCCCCGACCCGTCCGAGAAAGGAACCCCGTCGTGATCGTCGTAGCCGGTGAGGCATTGATCGACCTGGTACCGCAGGGCGCAGGCGCCCTGGCGGCACTGCAGCCGGCGCTCGGCGGCGGCCCGTACAACACGGCGGTGGCGCTGGGCCGCCTCGGCTCCCCCGCCGCCTTCTGCTCGCGGGTGTCGTACGACGCCTTCGGGGAGGCCCTGCTGGACCGGCTGCGGGAGACCGGCGTGGACGTGGCGTCCGTGCAGCGGGGCACCGAGCCGACGACGCTCGCCGTCGCCGCGGTCGGGGAGGACGGCTCGGCCGCGTACTCCTTCTACGTCGACGGGACGGCGGACCGGCTGTTCACGGCGCCGTCCGCGCTGCCGCCCGGCACCCGCGCGGTCTCGTTCGGCACGTGCTCGCTGGTGCTGGAGCCGGGGGCGAGCGCGTACGAGGAGCTGATGCGCTCGGCGGCCGCGCAGGGCGTGTTCACGGCGCTGGACCCGAACATCAGGGCCGGGCTGATCCCCGACGCGGACGCGTACCGGGCGCGGTTCAAGAGCTGGCTGCCGTCGGTGACGCTGCTGAAGCTGTCCGAGGAGGACGCCCGGTGGCTCGGCGGCACGCCCCAGGAGTGGCTGGCGGCCGGCCCGGCGGCGGTCGTGATCACCCGGGGCGGCGACGGGCTGACCGCCTTCACCGCCGACGGCGGCACGTACACGGTCCCGGGCGAGCGGGTGGACGTCGTGGACACGATCGGCGCGGGCGACACGGTCAACGCGGCCCTGCTGCACGGGCTCGCGGTGCGCGAGGCGCTCGGCGGGCGGGCGTTGGCCGCCCTGGGCCCCGACGGCTGGGCGGAGCTGCTGGGCTTCGCGGCCCGGGCGGCGGCCGTCACGTGCTCGCGCGCGGGGGCCGAGCCGCCGTACGCGCATGAGCTGGACGACTGACGGGCCCCGGGCCGGCCGACGGCGGTGGCGCGCCGAGTTCCGCTCAGCGGCTCGGCCGGCGGCCGTGGCGCGCCCAGGCCTGTCAGCGGCTCGCAGCACGCCGAGTCATGTCAGGCGCTCGGCCACCGCTCGCAGCGCGCCGGGGTTCCTCAGCCGGTCCCCGCCACCGCTCACACCACGCCGGGACGCCTCAGCCCGTCCCCGCCACCGCTCACACCACGCCGGGACGCCTCAGCCCGTCCCCGCCACCGCTCACACCACGCCAGGGCGCCTCAGCCCGTCCCCGCCACCGCTCACACCACGCCGGGACGCCTCAGCCCGTCCCCGCCACCGCTCACACCACGCCGGGACGCCTCAGCCCGTCCCCGCCACCGCTCACACCACGCCAGGGCGCCTCAGCCCGTCCCCGCCACCGCTCACACCACGCCAGGGCGCCTCAGCCCGTCCCCGCCACCGCTCGCAGCGCGCCGGGGCGGCGGCCGTTGAGGCGGTCCAGGGCGGCGGCTGTGGCGTCGTCCGCGGGCAGGTGGACGATGATGCGCTGGCCCTCGTCGGAAAGCGCCAGCGTCTCGTGCAGCAGGCGCAGCGAGCCGGCCTGGGGGTGTTCGAGGTGCTGGGAGCCGGTCCGCCGCGGTGTCGTGGTGAGGTCGGCGAACCGGTCGGCGAAGTCCGCCCCGGCCGTCACCGTCAGCTCCTCGGCCAGCTCGGCGAGGTGCGGGTCCCGGAGAGGGACGCCGTGCCGGAGCCGGGCGACGAGGTCGTCGGCCACCCGGTCCCAGTCGCGGTAGGCGCTGCGGGCCCGCTCGTCGGTGAACAGGTGCCGGAGCAGGTTGGGCCGCTCGTCGTCGAGCAGGCCGATGGGGCCGACCAGCCGCTCGTACCCGGCGGTGTGGGCGAGGACGTCGCCGATCCAGTTGACCACCGCGGCGGGGGCCGGTTCCAGGTGGTCGAGGACGGCCCGTACGGTCGGGCGCGCCGTGCGGCTGAGCGTCGGGGCCGCCGCGCAGACCAGCGGGTCACCGCCGTCCGCTTCCTTGGTCAGGCGGCGGAGCAGCATCCGGTCGGCCAGGGACAGGTTCAGGGCGTCGGCGAGGGCGCCGAGCACCTGGGCGGACGGGTTGCGGTCGCGGCCCTGTTCCAGCCGGGTGAGGTACTCGACGCTGATGCCGGCCAGCGTGGCCAGCTCGGCGCGCCGCAGGCCGGGGGTGCGCCGCCGGGGCCCCGCGGGCAGGCCGGCCTCCGCGGGGGTGACGGCCTCGCGCCAGGTGCGCAGGTACGTGCCCAACTCGTTGTCGCTCACCCGCCGAACGTACAGCGCCCGCGGGCGCGGAGGGTGGCCCCGTCACTACCAGGCTCCGGCCGGTCTCCCTCCGGGGCCGCGCGGCCCTCAGGGTGGAGGGCATGACGAATGACACCGCCACCACCGCCACCACTGCCCTGCCGCTCGCTCCGGGTCACTGGGCCCTCGACCCGTTCCACTCCTCCGTGAACTTCACCATCCGTCACCTGGGCATCGCCAAGGTGCGGGGGCGGTTCGAGCGCCTGGAGGCCGGGCTGTTCGTCGGGGAACGGGCCGAGGACGTGCGGGTCTCCGCGACGATCGACCTGGCCTCGGTGAACACCGGCAACGCCGACCGGGACGCGCACGTACGCGCCGCCGACCTGCTCGACGTCGAGAAGCGCCCGACGATGACGTACCGCTCGACGCGGGTGTCGGGCGAGGGCGAGGACTGGACCATGGAGGGCGAGCTGACGATCGGCGACGTGACCCGCCCGGTGACGCTCGCCGTGGAGTTCGGCGGGCTGGTCGACGTGCCCATGGACGGCAGCCGGCACGCCGGGTTCGAGGCGACGGGCGAGATCCGGCGCAGCGACTTCGGGCTCGACTTCGCGCCCGGCCTGCTCGGGGACGTGGTGAAGATCCAGCTCGACATGCAGTTCGTGGAGCCGAAGGGCGCCTGACCACGCAGTGAACGCGCCCGCGCCCCCACAGGGAGTCCCTGTGGGGGCGCGACGCGTTCGGCGGGAGCCCTCAGCCCTTGGTCGTGCGCGTGGTCTTCTTCGCGGCGGCCTTCGTGGTCTTGGCGGCTGTCTTCTTGACGGCGGTGCTGTTGACCGTCTTGGTGGCGGTCCTGCCCGTCCTGGACTGCGCGGGGACGGTCTTCTTGGCCGTCCTGCGCGGTGCCTTCACCGAGGAGGCGTCGCTGACGCGGTCGGCGCCGAGGATCTCCCGCAGGAACTTGCCGGTGTGGCTCGCGGGGACCCCGGCGACCTGCTCGGGCGTGCCCTCTGCGACGACCAGGCCGCCGCCGGCTCCGCCCTCGGGGCCCATGTCGACGATCCAGTCGGCGGTCTTGATCACGTCGAGGTTGTGCTCGATGACGATGACCGTGTTGCCCTTGTCGACCAGGCCGGACAGGACCTTCAGCAGCTTGCTGATGTCCTCGAAGTGCAGACCGGTGGTCGGCTCGTCCAGGACGTAGACCGTGCGGCCGGTGGAGCGCTTCTGCAGTTCGCTGGCGAGCTTCACGCGCTGCGCCTCGCCGCCGGAGAGGGTGGTCGCGGCCTGGCCGAGCCGGACGTAGCCGAGGCCGACGTCCTTCAGGGTCTTCATGTGGCGGGAGATCGCGGGGACCGCCTCGAAGAACTCCGTGGCCTCCTCGATCGGCATGTTCAGGACGTCGGCGATGGACTTGCCCTTGTAGTGGACCTCCAGGGTCTCCCGGTTGTACCGGGCGCCGTGGCAGACCTCGCACGGGACGTAGACGTCCGGGAGGAAGTTCATCTCGATCTTGATGGTGCCGTCGCCCGCGCAGTTCTCGCAGCGGCCGCCCTTGACGTTGAAGGAGAAGCGGCCGGGCTGGTAGCCGCGGACCTTCGCCTCGGTGGTCTCGGCGAACAGCTTGCGGATGTGGTCGAAGACTCCGGTGTACGTGGCCGGGTTGGAGCGGGGGGTGCGGCCGATGGGCGACTGGTCCACGTGCACGACCTTGTCGACGAGGTCGTCGCCGTCCACGCGCGTGTGCCGCCCGGGAACGTTCCTCGCGCCGTTCAGCTCGCGGGCCAGGTGCGTGTACAGGATGTCGTTGACCAGGGTCGACTTGCCGGAGCCGGAGACGCCGGTGACGGCGGTGAACACGCCCAGCGGGAAGGAGACGTCGATGTCCTGGAGGTTGTTCTCCCGGGCGCCGTGCACCGTGAGCTGCCGGGACGGGTCCAGCGGGCGCCGGATGTCGGGCAGCGGGATGGCCTTCTTGCCGGACAGGTACTGGCCGGTCTGCGACTCCTCGTTGGCGAGCAGCTCCTTCAGGGAGCCGCTGTGCACGACCTTGCCGCCGTGCTCACCGGCGCCGGGGCCGATGTCGACGACCCAGTCGGCGGTCTTGATGGTGTCCTCGTCGTGCTCGACGACGATGAGCGTGTTGCCCATGTCCCGGAGCCGCACCAGGGTCTCGATCAGCCGGTGGTTGTCCCGCTGGTGCAGGCCGATGGAGGGCTCGTCCAGGACGTACAGGACGCCGACGAGGCCGGAGCCGATCTGGGTGGCCAGGCGGATGCGCTGGGCCTCGCCGCCCGAGAGCGTGCCGGCCGCGCGGTTGAGGGAGAGGTAGTCCAGGCCGACGTCGACCAGGAACCGCAGCCGTTCGTTGACCTCCTTCAGCACGCGCTCGGCGATCTTCTTGTCGCGGGCGGTGAGCTTCAGCTCGCCCAGGAAGTCCGCGCAGTCGCTGATGGACATGGCGGAGACCTCGGCGATGGACTTGCCCATGATCGTGACCGCGAGGACGACCGGCTTCAGGCGCGTGCCCGCGCAGGTGGGGCAGGGCACCTCGCGCATGTAGCCCTCGAAGCGCTCGCGGCTGGCGTCGCTCTCCGCCTCGCTGTGCCGGCGCTTGACGAAGGGGACGGCGCCCTCGAAGGCCGTGGTGTACCGGCGCTCACGGCCGTAGCGGTTGCGGTAGCGGACCTCGACCTGGGTCTTGTGGCCGTGCAGCAGGGCCTTCTTGGCACGCTGCGGCAGGCCCGCGAAGGGGATGTCGGTACGGAAGCCGAGCGCGTCGGCCAGGGCGCCGATGAGGCGGCCGAAGTAGTCCTTGGTGTGGCCGTGCGACCAGGGGTGGATGGCGCCCTCGTCGAGGCTCTTCTCCTCGTCCGGGACGATCAGCTCCGGGTCGACCTCCATGCGCGTGCCGATGCCGGTGCAGTCCGGGCAGGCGCCGAAGGGCGAGTTGAAGGAGAAGGAGCGGGGCTCCAGCTCCTCGAAGGACAGGTCGTCGTACGGGCAGTACAGGTGCTCCGAGTACATGCGCTCGCGCTCGGGGTCGTCCTCCGGGAGGTCGACGAAGTCGAGCACGACCATGCCGCCGGACAGGCCGAGGGCGGTCTCCACGGAGTCGGTCAGGCGGCGCTTGGCGGAGTCCTTGACGGTGAGGCGGTCGACGACCACCTCGATGGTGTGCTTCTCCTGCTTCTTCAGCGTCGGCGGGTTCGACAGCTGGATGGTCTCGCCGTCCACCCGCGCGCGGGAGTAGCCCTTGGTCTGGAGGTCGGCGAAGAGGTCGACGAACTCGCCCTTGCGCTCGCGCACCAGCGGCGACAGCACCTGGAAGCGGCTGCCCTCGGGCAGCTCCAGGACCCTGTCGACGATGGCCTGCGGCGACTGGCGGGAGATCGGGCGGCCGCACTCGGGGCAGTGCGGCTTGCCGATGCGCGCGAAGAGCAGGCGCAGGTAGTCGTAGACCTCGGTGATGGTGCCGACCGTGGAGCGCGGGTTGCGCGAGGTCGACTTCTGGTCGATGGAGACAGCCGGGGACAGGCCCTCGATGAAGTCGACGTCCGGCTTGTCCATCTGGCCGAGGAACTGCCGGGCGTACGAGGAGAGCGACTCCACGTAGCGCCGCTGTCCCTCGGCGAAGATGGTGTCGAAGGCCAGCGAGGACTTGCCCGACCCCGACAGGCCCGTGAAGACGATGAGCGAGTCGCGCGGGAGGTCGAGCGAGACGTTCTTGAGGTTGTGCTCGCGCGCTCCACGAACGATGAGACGGTCGGCCACGCCGGTCCGCACCTTTCTTGAGAGAAGTGACAGGGGCGGGGCCCCCGTCTTTCTCAGACTAGGGGGAGCCACTGACAACGCCGGTCGGATTCACGGGTTGCCAACAAACCCCGGCTCTCCAGCATGCCCGACGCCACGTCCGACCATATAGCACGTGCTTTCGATTTACGGCACTGGTGCACCACCTTCACCCGAAGGTGTGGCGGGGCTAGGGTCAGCACCATGATTGATCACGCGCATGACCTGGCGTCTGTACGTGACGCCACCGAGCTGCTGCTGAGCGCAGTCGGCAAACTGGACAACGCCTCTGTGACGGAGCCGTCACGGCTGCCCGGCTGGACCCGCGGCCACGTCCTGGCCCACCTCGCCCGCAACGCGGACGCTCTGGTGAACGTCCTGGAGGGCCGCCCCATGTACGTCTCCGGCGAGGCCCGGGACGCCGACATCGAGCGGGACGCCCCGCGCGCCCTCGACGTCCACCTCGCCGACCTGCGCGAGAGCGCGGCCCGCTTCCAGGCAGCCGCGGACGCTCCGGCGGACTGGTCGCGCACGGTCGAGCTGCGGGGCGGGGTCACGGACTCCGCGTCCCGGGTGCCGTTCCGCCGGTGGGTGGAGGTGGAGCTGCACCACGTGGACCTGGGGATCGGGTACGAGCTGGAGGATCTGCCGGCGGAGTTCACGGAGCGGGAGATCGCCTTCCTCGCCGACCGGTTCTCCGGGCACCCCGAGGTGCCCTCCACGCGCCTCACGGACGGCACGCGCGCGTGGAGCACGGGACGGGAGGCGGACGACGGGCCCGGGGTGACCGTCACCGGCCCCCCGGCCGACCTGCTGGGCTGGCTCGCGGGCAGGCGCACCGGAGCCGTCCTGACCGTGGCCGGCGGCCCGCTCCCGGCCCTGCCCCCGCTGTAGGCCCGGGGCCGTTCCCCCGCTATAGGCTGGCGGACATGACGTACAGCGGACAGGTGACGGTCGGCGGACCTGCCGACGTGCACGAGCTCAAGGACCTGATGATCACCAAGATCGCGGTGGGTCCGATGAACAACAACGCCTATCTGCTGCGCTGTCGCGCCACCGACGAGCAGTTGCTGATCGACGCCGCGAACGAGGCGGCCACGCTGCTCGGCATGATCGGTGACGACGGCATCGCGTCGGTCGTCACGACCCACCGGCACGGCGACCACTGGCAGGCGCTCGCCGAGGTCGTGGCGGCCACCGGCGCCCGCACCTACGCGGGCCGGGACGACGCCGAGGGCATCCCCGTACGGACCGACGTCCTGGTCGACGACGGCGACACCATCCGGGTGGGGCGCGTGGAGCTGACCGCGCGCCACCTGGTCGGGCACACGCCCGGCTCGATCGCCCTCGTCTACGACGACCCGCACGGGCACCCCCATGTGTTCACCGGGGACTGTCTCTTCCCCGGCGGTGTGGGCAACACCCACAAGGACCCGAAGGCGTTCGCCAGCCTGATCCACGACGTCGAGACGAAGATCTTCGACGTCCTCCCGGACGAGACGTGGGTGTATCCGGGGCACGGCAACGACACGACCCTGGGCGCGGAACGCCCGCAGCTGCCGGAGTGGCACGCGCGCGGGTGGTGAGCCACTGCGCGGGGCGCACGCGTGGGGCTCGGTATGCCGCGCACGCGCCCCGTGTGAATCATTCGCACACGCCGGCGTCGAACGTACGCTCCCCCTCCACGTAGTTGCGCAGTCAACTGGTAGGAGCCCCGCGCAGGATGACGGCTCCTGGGCGGATGGGCCGCCGGCCTGTCGATCCCCGCCCTCGGCCGGCGGCCCCGGCGTCCGCCGAAATCGCGCTCACGCGGGGCGCGTTCACACGACTGCAACACCCGTTCCCATCATCCGGACATCTGTTGCCGTGACCTCGACAAACGGGAGCGTCGACTGCCACTCTCCCGCCATGCATCCTGCTCCGCGCGCCCTGCGCCGCGCTGCCGTCGCCGTCGCCCTCCTCGCCGCCGCCGTGAGCTGTGCCCCGCAGCCGGAGGCGTCCTCGGGCAAGCCCTCCGCATCGGCCACACACGCGTGCGCCCGGGGCAAGCTGACCACCGAGACCCCGGGCAAGCTGACCGTCGCCACCGACGAACCCGCGTACGAGCCCTGGTTCCAGGACGACGACCCCGCGAACGGCAAGGGCTTCGAGTCGGCGGTCGCGTACGCCGTCGCCGAGGAACTCGGGTACGGCAGGGACAAGGTCGTCTGGCAGACCGTCCCCTTCAACAAGGCCTTCGCTCCGGGCGAGAAGACGTTCGACTTCGACATCAACCAGGTGTCCATCAGCGAGGAGCGCAGGAAGGCCGTCGACTTCTCCTCCGGCTACTACGACGTGCGCCAGGCCGTCGTCGCGCTGAAGGGCTCCAAGGCCGCGAAGGCGAAGAGCATCGCCGACCTGAAGGACGTGAAGCTGGGCGCCCAGGTGGGCACCACCAGCCTCGACTACATCGACGACGTGGTGCGGCCCACGCGGCCGGCCGCCGTGTACGCCAAGAACGACCAGGCCAAGTCCGCCCTGAGGAACGGCCAGGTCGACGCGATCGTCGTCGACCTGCCCACCGCCTTCTACATCACCGGCGCCGAGATCACCGACGCGACGATCGTCGGTCAGTTCGAGAACCAGGGCGGTACGCCGGAACAGTTCGGACTCGTGCTCGACAAGGGCAGCGCGCTCACCCCCTGCGTCTCGCGGGCCGTGGACGCGCTGCGTGCGGACGGCACACTGGGGAAGATCGAGCAGCAGTGGCTGTCCGACGCCGTCGACGCGCCGGTGCTCAAGTGACGCTGAACAAAGAGGAGCGCACCGAGGGCTCCGGAGAGCCCGACGTCTACGTCCCGTCCCGGCGACGCCTGGACCGTGAACGCTACCGGCGTGCCCGCGCCCGGCGCGCCACCGCGATCGGCGCGCTGTCGACGCTCGTCACCGGAGCCGTCCTCTACCTGGTCGTCGTCAACGCCCCGGGCTGGCCGCGCACCAAGGAGACCTTCTTCGACTGGGGGTACGCGCGCGAGGCGTTCCCGAAGGTGCTCGAAGGGCTGTGGCTGAACGTCCGGCTGCTGCTGGTCTGCGGAGCCGCGGTGCTCGTCCTCGGCATGCTGATCGCCGTCGCCCGGACGCTGCGCGGCCCGGTGTTCTTCCCGCTGCGCGTCCTGGCCGCCGCGTACACGGACTTCTTCCGCGGGCTGCCGCTCATCATCAACCTGATGATCGTCGTCCTCGGTGTCCCCGCGCTGCGGCTCCAGGGAGTGACCGTCGACCCGGTGCTCCTCGGCGGCACCGCGCTCACCCTGACCTACTCGGCGTACGTCGCCGAGGTGTTCCGCGCCGGCATCGAGTCCGTCCACCCCTCGCAGCGCGCCGCGGCCCGGTCCCTCGGGCTCAGCAACCGGCAGGCGCTGCGGTACGTGGTGCTGCCGCAGGCGGTGCGCCGCCAGGTGCCGCCGCTGCTGAACGACCTGGTGTCGCTGCAGAAGGACACCGGGCTCGTCTCGATCGGGGGTGCGGTGGACGCCGTACGGGCCGCCGACATCATCGTCGGCCGCAGCCTCAACTACACGCCGTACATCGTCGCGGGTCTGGTCTTCGTCGCGCTGACCATCCCCATGACCCGTTTCACGGACTGGGTGACGGCGCGCATGGACCGCCGGCGGGCCCAGGGAGGAGTCGCATGAGCGAGACGCCCGTGCTGCGGATGGAGTCCGTCCGCAAGACCTTCGGCGGCTCGGTCGTCCTGCGGGACGTCGACCTGGAGGTCGCGCCGCACACGGTCACCGCGCTGATCGGCGCCTCCGGCTCCGGCAAGTCCACGCTGCTGCGGTGCGCGAACCTGCTGGAGGAGATCGACGACGGGGCGATCTGGCTGGACGGCGAGGAGATCACCGACCCGCGCGCCGACCAGGACGCCGTGCGCCGCCGGATCGGCGTGGTCTTCCAGGCGTACAACCTGTTCCCGCACATGACGGTCCTGGAGAACATCACGCTCGCTCCGCGCCGGGTGCACGGCGTGCCCCGGGCCGAGGCCGAGGCACGCGCGCGTGAGCTGCTGGAGCGGCTGGGGCTGGGCGGCAGGGCGGACGAGTACCCCGACCGGCTCAGCGGCGGCCAGCAGCAGCGTGTGGCGATCGTCCGTGCCCTGGCCGTACGCCCCCGGCTGCTGCTGCTCGACGAGATCACCGCCGCCCTCGATCCCGAGTTGGTCGGCGAGGTCCTCACCGTCGTCCGCGGCCTCAAGGACGAGGGCATGACCATGGTGCTGGCCACACACGAGATGGGCTTCGCGCGGGAGGTGGCCGACCAGGTGTGCTTCCTGGAGGGCGGGGTGGTGCTGGAACGCGGTACCGCGGAGCAGGTCTTCGGGGATCCGCGGCAGGAGCGCACGCGGCGCTTCCTGCGGCGGATCGTGGAGGCGGGGCGGTTGTGAGGAAGTGCTGTAAGGGGGCGGGCTGTAAGGGCCGGTCGCCTGGTCGGCGGGGCTTACCGGCAGCGGCTCAGGTGTCTGCCTGCCCCGCCCCCGCCAGCGCCGCGACCCGCTCCACGCCGAACACGTACCCCTGCACCCCGCAGCCCGCGATGACGCCGTCGGCGCGCAGCGAGACATAGGAGTGGTGCCGGAAGGTCTCGCGCTGATGGATGTTGGAGATGTGGACCTCCAACACCGGCATGCCGTCACAGGTGTTGAGGGCATCCAGGATGGCGACGGAGGTGTGCGAGTAGGCGCCCGGGTTGATCACGATGCCGCAGTGGTTCATGCGCGCCTCGTGGATCCAGTCCACCAACTCGCCCTCGTGGTTGGACTGGCGGAAGTCGACCGTGCCGCCGTGCGCGGCCGCGGCCTTGGCGCACAGGGCCTCGACGTCGGCGAGGGTGTCGGAGCCGTAGATCTCCGGCTGGCGCTGGCCGAGCAGGTTCAGATTGGGGCCGTTGAGGATCATGATCGGGGCGTTGGCCAGGGTGCGGGGCACGGTTCCTCCGGTCCGGTCAGGGTCGGGCGGCCCATGGAGGACCGCTGCTCACAGCCGGTTTATCACGGTGCGCCGACAGCCCGCCGGGCCGTAGCCTCCCGGCATGACGAGCCCCCTCTACCCTCCCAAGCCGTCCCCCGGGGACGGCATCGCCGTCATCTCGGCCTCCGGAGGCCTGCCGGAACTCTTGCCGCTCCCCTACGAGCTGGGCCTGGAGCGGCTGCGCGAGGAGTACGAGCTGGAACCGGTCGAGTATCCGACGACCCGGAAGACGGGGTCGACGCCCCAGGAACGAGCCGCCGACATCCACGCCGCCTTCGCCGACCCGGACATCAAGGCGGTCATCGCGTCGATCGGCGGGGACGACCAGATCACCGTGCTGCCGTACCTGCACCGTGAGTTGATCCGTGCGAACCCGAAGCCGTTCTTCGGGATGAGCGACAACACCAACCTGCTCGCGTTCCTGCGCAACAGCGGCATCGTCGCCTTCCACGGCGGCAGCGTCATGGGCGAGCTGGGCCGCCCCGGGGCCATGCACCCGCAGACCGCCGACTCCCTGCGCGCGGCCCTGTTCACCCCCGGACCGTACGAGCTGCGGCCCGCCGAGCGGTGGCGCGACATCGACCGGGACTGGGCCGACCCGGCGACCTTCGACGCCGAGCCGGAGACCCGGCCCGGGACCGGCTGGGCCTGGGTGAACCCCGATCGGGTGGTCGAGGGCCGCACCTGGGGCGGCTGCCTGGAGATCGTCGGCTGGCTGCTGATGGCCGACCGCGAGATCGCGCGCGACCTGTCCGAGTACGAGGGGGGCGTGCTGCTGCTGGAGACCTCGGAGGAGATGCCGAGCGCCACGGAGGTCTACCGCACCCTGCGGAACATGGGCGAGCGGGGGCTGCTCCAGCGTTTCCCGGCGCTGCTGATGGGGCGCCCGAAGACGTGGTTCTTCAACCGGCCCAACCGCCCCGAGGAAGCCGCCCGGTACGCCTCCGACCAGCGCGAGGCCGTCCTGCGCGCCATGCGGGACTACGCCCCCGACACCTTGATCGTCTTCGACGTGGACTTCGGGCACACCGATCCGCAACTGGTGATCCCCTACGGGGGCACGGTGCGTGTCGACGGACCGGACCGGCGCATCACGGTCACGTACTGAAGGCCCCTCAAGCCCTCCACGCGCCCCCGTAACCGCCGGTCACCGTGGGTAGTTGACGCGGCATGCACGACGTACGCACCGTAAGGGCACCTTCCATGCCGCGCCTCGCGGCCGCCTCGCTCGCCGGCACGGCCATCGAGTTCTACGACTTCTTCGTCTATGGCACCGCGGCGGCCCTGATCCTGGGGCCACTGTTCTTCCCGACCTTCTCGCCGGTGGCGGGGACCCTGGCCGCCTTCGCCACCTTCGGCGTGGGCTTCGTGGCCCGGCCGCTGGGGTCCGTGCTGTTCGGGCACATCGGGGACCGGCGCGGGCGACGACCGGTCCTAGTGGCCTCCCTGCTGCTCACCGGCGCCTCCACGGTCGCGGTCGGCTGCGTGCCGACGTACGACACGATCGGCGTGGTCGCTCCCCTGCTGCTCCTGGTCCTGCGCTTCCTGCAAGGGCTGGGGCTCGGCGGCGAATGGGGCGGTGCGGTGCTGCTGACGGTGGAGCACGCCCCCGCCGAGCGGCGCGGGCTGTGGTCGAGCTTCCCGCAGGTCGGGCCCGCGCTGGGGTTCCTGCTCGCCAACGGTGTGGTGCTGGGCCTGTCGGCGACGTTGTCCGAGGCGCAGTTCGCCGCGTGGGGGTGGCGGGTGCCGTTCTGGGCGGCGGGCGTGCTGGCCGTGGTGGGGCTGTGGCTGCGTTCGTCGCTCGCCGAGAGCCCCAGTTTCCTGGAGATCGACGACCACGCGCGCGTGCCGCTCGCCGAGGTCGTACGCCACCACTGGCGTCTGCTCCTGCTGACCGGCGGCGCCCTCGCGATCGGCTACGCGATCTTCTACGCCGTGACGACCTGGTCCCTCTCCTACGGCACGGAACAGCTCGGGGTGAGCCGCACGGTCATGCTGACGTGCATCATGGGCGCGGTCGTCGTGAAGGGCGCGCTCACGCCGCTGGTGGCGCTGCTCGGGGACCGGTACGGCCGCCGCCCCCTGTGCCTGGCCGGGTGCGCCGCCGCCGCCCTGTGGATGTTCCCGATGGTCGCGCTGCTCGCCACCGGCGCGCCGCTGCCGATGTTCCTGGGCTTCCTCGGGGCGATGCTCGCGTTCATCACGATGTTCGCCGTGATCGCCGCGTATCTGCCGGAGCTGTACGAACCGCGGGTGCGCTGCACCGGCGCCGCCGTCGGCTACAACCTCGGCGGGGTCGTCGGCGGCGCCCTCACGCCGATCGCGGCGACGGCCCTCGCCGAGCAGGGCGGGCGGGTGCCGTGGGGTGTGGCCGCGTATCTGACGGCGATCGCGCTGCTCAGCCTGGGCTGCTTCGCGCTGCTGCCGGAGACGCGTCCGGTGCCGGTGGGAGCGGCCGCGGAGCCTGCTTCCGGCTGACCGCCGGCCTAGGGATTGATCGCCAGTTCCAGGTACGCCGCGAACAGCACCAGATGGACGCCGCCCTGGAGCGGCGTGGCCCGGCCCGGCACCACGGTCAGCGACGCCACCACCACCGTCAGGGCGAGCAGCACCATGTGGGTGGCGCCGAGGCCGAGGACCAACGGACCGGAGAGCCAGACGGACGCGAGCGCCACGGCGGGGATGGTCAGGCCGATGCTGGCCATCGCCGAGCCGAGGGCGAGGTTCAGGCTGGTCTGCACCCGGTCGCGGCGGGCGGAGCGCAGCGCGGCGATGGTCTCCGGGAGCAGGACCAGCAGCGCGATGATCACGCCGACGACGGCATGGTGCAGCCCGGCGGCCGCCACTGCGGACTCGATGGTGGGCGACACCCCCTTGGCCAGGCCGACCACGCCGATCAGGGCCAGGCCCAGGAGCCCCAGGCTGATCTGGGCGGCTCGGGCGGAAGGAGCCGCGGCGTGCTCCTCCGCGGTGATCACCTCGCCCTGCCGGGTGATGGGCAGGAAGTAGTCCCGGTGCCGCACGGTCTGCGTCGCGACGAACAGGCCGTAAAGGATCAGCGAGGAGAGCGCCGCGAAGGTCAGCTGGACGGTGGAGAACTCCGGGCCCGGCTTGCTCGTGGTGAACGTCGGCAGGACCAGGCTGAGCGTGGCCAGGGTGGCGACGGTCGCCAGCGCGGCGCCGGTGCCCTCAGGGTTGAAGACCGCCGTGCCGTGCCGCAGCGAGGCGACCAGGAGGCAGCAGCCGACGATGCCGTTGCAGGTGATCATCACGGCCGCGAAGACCGTGTCGCGGGCGAGCGTCGAGCTCTTGTCGCCGCCGTCCGCCATCAGGGTGACGATGAGGGCGACCTCGATGATCGTGACGGCGACGGCGAGCACGAGGGAGCCGAACGGTTCGCCGACCCGGTGGGCCACCACCTCGGCGTGGTGCACGGCGGCCAGGACGGCTCCCGCCAGCACCAGGGTCACCAGCGCGACGATCGCGGCCGGAAGATCGCGCCCCCAGGTGAGGACCAGCAGGACGGCGGCGAGCAGCGGCACCAGGGTCGTCCACTGTGCCGTGAGCGGCCTGCGCCGAGCGATCATGCAGTGATCGTCGCAGACGTGAAGGGGGCCCGCACTCCGGTCGTGCGGGTCCCTTCGGTTGCGCGGCCCGGCTACTTGAGGTCGCGTGCGTCCAGCAGGTCGCAGTTGGTGTACACCCGCTCCCCGAGGCAGAGCGCGCCCAGTTGCTCCGCCAGCCTGCTGGTCTCGGGGTCGTCGCTGTTGCGCATGGCCTCGTCGTACGACTCGAACTCGATCAGCGCCAGGTAACGGCGCGGATTGTCGCGGTCCTTCAGGAGCATGCGGTGTGTGGGGCCGCCGCCCGCCCGGTCGGCGAAGCGTTGCCCAGCCTCCTCGAGGAGCTGCTCCATCTCGTCCAGGCGCTCGGTCTCGAAGTCGATGATCTGCACGAACTTCATGGCACCTCCAGCCGGCCACGGCGCCCCCGGGCCGGGGACGCGCTCAAGGAACAAGCAAGCACCGGGACCGGTGGTCGGCAATTCGCCGAGCACCGGTCCCGGTGCTGGTTGTTCCTCCGTCCGGCGTGGTCAGACGTCGATGCTGTCCTTCGGGGCGCTTCCACTCCGCGTCTGCGCCGCCTCGGCCGCCGCCTGCTTCTTGGAAGCCCGCAGGCTGGTGATCGTGGTGACGATCAGGACGGAGCAGATCACGCCGAGCGAGACCGGAATGCTGATCTCGGGGACGTGCACCCCGGACTCGTGCAGGGCGTGCAGCACGAGCTTCACGCCGATGAAGCCGAGGATGATCGACAGGCCGTAGGAGAGGTGGACCAGCTTCTTCAGCAGGCCGCCGATGAGGAAGTACAGCTGCCGGAGACCCATCAGGGCGAACGCGTTGGCCGTGAAGACGATGTACGGGTCCTGGGTCAGGCCGAAGATCGCCGGGATGGAGTCGAGGGCGAAGAGCACGTCCGTCATGCCGATCGCGAGCATCACGACCAGCATCGGGGTCATGACCCGCTTGCCGTTCTGCTGGATCCACAGCTTGGTGCCGTGGTAGCGGTCGGCCACGCCGAAGCGGCGCTCAGCGGCCTTGAGGAGCTTGTTCTCCTCCCACTCCTCGTCGTCCTCATCCGCGCGGGCCTCCTGGATGAGCTTCCAGGCGGTCCAGATGAGGAAGGCGCCGAAGAGGTAGAACACCCACGAGAAGCTGGCGAGGATCGCGGCGCCGGCGGCGATGAAGATCGCGCGCAGGACGAGGGCTATGAGGACACCGATCAGCAGCACACGCTGCTGGTACTGCGAGGGCACCGCGAACTTCGCCATGATCAGGACGAAGACGAACAGGTTGTCCACGCTCAGTGACTTCTCGGTGATGAAGCCCGCGAAGAACTCACCGGCCGGCTGGCCGCCGCCGAACACCAGCAGGCCGAGCCCGAAGAGCACGGCCAGGACGATCCAGACGACCGTCCAGATTCCGGCTTCCTTGATCGATACGTCGTGCGGCTTGCGGCCGATGAAGAAGTCGACGGCGATGAGGGCGGCAAGGCCCACGATCGTCAGGACCCATAGGGTCACGGAAACATCCACTGCGCCTCCGGCAGTCGTCACGGCAAATGTCAGCGTCGTAGCTGCCGGAGGTCTCTTCCACCCAACGATGGGCCGACGCCCCGGGAGCAGGCCGTATCGACCTGATCCGTATTGACGGGTACGCCGCAGCAGACAGGGAGTACTCCCCTCCGTGCCGACAACAGTACCCAATCACCAAGAACAGGTAAAGCGCTTGGCAAAAGAAAGACCAAAATCCCTGGTCGGAGGGCTTTACGAGTACTTGGTGCGGGCGGCTGCGACCTGGGCGAGCACCTGGTGGAGGACCTGGCTGCCCGGCGGCACGAGCGTCGGCTCGTACGTCCAGGCATGGCCGACCCAAGGGTCGGCGAGGTGGTCGTCGGGCACTGGCGTCAGTCGCAGCAGCGAACGCCACAGCGGGTCGAGCAAAGGCCCGTAGCCGGAGGACTCCTCGCGGTCGGCCACCATCATCAGGTGGACGCCGAAGGCGGGCCCCTCGTCTGCGAGGTAGCGCAGCTGGTTCACGGCCCGGTCGTCGAAGCCGTGCGGGAAGTCGTTGACGATCAGCAGCTGCTGTGAGGTGTCGAAACCGGGCGGGAGGGAGTCGGCGGCGCCTCCCCGGACCGCCATCTGCACCAGGTCGACCCGCTGGGTGAGCCGGGTCAGCACGTCCGTCACCCCGGCGGCGCCGCGCGCGGGCGGGGCCGCGAGCACACCGCTGTGCACGAGGGGCGCCAGCGGTTGGGCTCCCGAGCCTGCCGGGTCGATGACGTGGACGGTGAACTCGCCCGCCGGATAGACGGCGAGCAGCCGAGCCGCGTGCGCGACAGCCGTCTCCATGGCGAGACGCCCCAGGGCGTGCGCGTCGGTGAACAGTCCCTCGGACGACTCGGTCCGTCCGCTGTCGATCCACAGACCCCGCTCCAGCGGCAGCCGGACCAGCATCGGGATGCGGATGCGGTCGGCCTCGGGGAGACGCAGGTCGCCCAGGCGCAGGGCCATGGGGATCTCCATCGGCACCCGGTAGGCGTGCCACACGGGGTTGTCCCAGCGGGCGTAGGCCGGCGGCAGGGCGGGTTCGACGACGTCGGCCTCGGCCTTGAGCTGCGCGAGGTCCCGGTCGAGGGCTTCCCTGGCCCGGTCGACGAGCTGGGCGTACCGGGCGCGGGCCGCCTCGCGGGCGGCGTCGCCCTGCCCGCCGATCCGGCTGCGCGGGTCGGACAGGACCTGTTCGAGCTCCTTGTCCATGCGCGACTCGGCGAAGTCGACGGCGCTGCGGTAGGCGGCGGTGGTGCGGGCGAGGTCCTCGAACATGCCCCACACCTGGTTGTACAGCCGCTCCTCCATGGACCAGCCGGTCGCGTCGCCCGCGACGGGCTGCGCGGGCTGTCCGGGTGCGGCCGGGGGCGCGGTGGGCGGAGGCGGGGGCGGAGCGGCGTTCCGGCGGCGCGGATGGCTGTAGTCGATCGGGCCGCCGCCCGCGGTGGGGGCGGCGGGCTGGGTGACGGCCGAGGGGTCCGCGGCGGCGCCCGGATACCCCGGCGGCTGCCCCTGCCCGCCGGACGCCGACCCGCCGGACGGCTGGCCGCCGTACGGGGACATCGGGGGTACCGGGCCGGGTTGGGGCGCCGTGCCGCCCTGGTCCGGGCCGAGGGCGGGGGCCGCCGCCTGCCGGGAACGGTCGCCGTCCGCCGTGCGCGGCGGGGCTGCCTGCACCGAGCGGGCCAGCCCCTGGGCCACGGCGTCGTTGATGCTGCCGACGAGCTGCTGGGCCTGCGGCAGCCCCTGGTCGGTGAGGAGTTCGGCGAGGCCGCCCGCGTAGCCCTGGCCGACGGCGCGCACCTTCCAGGCGCCCTGCCGGCGGTAGAGCTCCAGCGCGACGACGGCCGACTCGGCGTCCAGGCCGGTGATCGTGTAGCTGGCCATCTCGGCGCCGTCGAGGCCGGTGACGGCGACGAACGGGGCGGCCACGGCGCCGAAACGGACCGGGCCCGCCCCGCCGACGGGCAGGGCGAGCAGCACGCTGACGCGGTGGACGGTCTCCGGCATGGCGCCCAGGTCCACCGCGAGACGGTGGTCGGCGGCGGCCTGCCGGGAGACCTCGAGACCCGGCTGGGTGGGCGCGCCCGGGTGGGCCACCCCCTCCACGCCGTGGATCCTCCCGGCCTCGTCGCTGAGCGCGGCCGCGGCCACGATCGGCGTGCCGGCCGAGACCCGGATCTCGAGACGGACCTGGGAGAGCGGGTGATTCTGCCCCCGCACCAGCTCGGCCGTCATCGCCTTCGTCCCCCTGTGTCGTTGTGTGGTGTCGTGTGCCGCCCGCCGGCCCCTGCGGTCCGACTCCCGCCCTTTGTCAGAGCAGCGGCAGGATGGACGGCATCAGGTCCTGGAACGTACGGCCGTTAGCCGGGTTGCCGAGGGCCGTCATCGTCCAGCCCGAGCCCGAGCGGTGCACCTTCGCCATGATCTGGGCCGTGTACTGGCCGCCGCCGGCGAGCGTGTAGCGGGCGAGCTCCTGCCCGTTGGTCTCGTCGACCAGGCGGCAGAACGCGTTCTGCACCTCCTGGAACGTCTGGCCCGTGAAGGAGTTGACGGTGAAGACGATCTGATCGATGTGGACCGGGAGGCGCGCGAGGTCGACGAGGATCGCCTCGTCGTCGCCGCCCTGGCCGACACCGCCGACGAGGTTGTCGCCGGTGTGGCGCACCGAGCCGTCGTCGCTCACCAGGTGGCGGAAGAAGACGACGTCGACCGGCTGCTTGTCCGCGAACAGGACGGCGGAGGCGTCGAGGTCGATCTCTCGCGTGCGCGAGCCGAACAGGCCGCGCCGGGGAGCCGCCTGCCAGCCGAGACCCATGCGCACCGCGGTCAGGCTGCCGCCGTCGTTCTTCTGCAGACTGATGGCCTGACCCTTGGTCATGTTGACGGTCACGCGCTGATTCCCCTCTCGAACGTCCCCTGTTGCCGCGCAGTCGCGGTTGACCTGAACACTACGCAGGGGCACTGACAGCGACGTAGACCGCTCCGCACTTTGTGTCGGTCTTGCAACACTGCGCGTACGCGGTCCGCTGTCAGGCCAGTCCCGCCTCCTTCATCTGGCGCAGTTCCTTCTTCATCTCGGAGACCTCGTCGCGCAGTCGGGCCGCGATCTCGAACTGGAGGTCCGCGGCGGCGGCCCGCATGCGCGTGGTGAGTTCCTCGATCTGCTCGGCGAGTTCGGCCGCGGGGCGGTCGGTCGGCACCGTCTCCTTGGCCTTGCCCCTGCCCTTGGCGGGCTTGGCCATCTCGGCCGCCTTGCCGAGGGAGGGCACGGGTGCCTTGGTGCCGCCGCCGTCCTTCCTGGACTTGCGGTAGCCCGAGCCGAGCAGCTCCTCGGTGTCGATGTCCTCGCGGGCGATCTGGGCGACGATGTCGTTGATCTTCTTGCGGAGGGGCTGGGGGTCGATGCCCTTCTCCTTGTTGTACGCGATCTGCTTCTCCCGGCGGCGGTTGGTCTCGTCGATGGCCTTCGCCATGGCCGGGGTGATCTTGTCGGCGTACATGTGGACCTGGCCGGATACGTTGCGCGCGGCGCGGCCGATGGTCTGGATCAGGGAGGTGCCGGAGCGCAGGAAGCCCTCCTTGTCGGCATCCAGGATCGCCACCAGGGACACCTCGGGCAGGTCGAGGCCCTCCCGCAGCAGGTTGATGCCGACGAGCACGTCGTACTCGCCGGAGCGCAGCTCACGCAGGAGTTCGACGCGGCGCAGGGTGTCGACGTCGCTGTGCAGATAGCGCACCTGGATGCCCAGCTCCAGGAAGTAGTCCGTGAGGTCCTCGGCCATCTTCTTCGTGAGTGTGGTGACCAGGACTCGCTCGTCCTTCTCCGTGCGCTGCCGGATCTCGTGCACCAGGTCGTCGATCTGGCCCTCGGTGGGCTTGACGACCACTTCCGGGTCGACGAGGCCGGTGGGGCGGATGATCTGCTCGACGACGCCGTCGGAGCGGGAGAGCTCGTAGTTCCCCGGGGTGGCGGACAGGTAGACCGTCTGGCCGATGCGCTCCTGGAACTCCTCCCACTTCAGCGGGCGGTTGTCCAGGGCGGAGGGCAGCCGGAAGCCGTGGTCGACGAGGGTGCGCTTGCGGGAGGCGTCGCCCTCGTACATGGCGCCGATCTGCGGGACGGTGACGTGCGACTCGTCGATGACGAGCAGGAAGTCGTCCGGGAAGTAGTCCAGCAGGGTGTTGGGCGGGGAGCCGGGCGAGCGGCCGTCGAAGTGCATCGAGTAGTTCTCCACGCCGGAGCAGCTGCCGATCTGGCGGAGCATCTCGATGTCGTACGTGGTGCGCATCCGCAGGCGCTGGGCCTCCAGCAGCTTGCCCTGCTTCTCCAGTTCCGCGAGGCGCTCGGCCAGCTCCTTCTCGATGTCGTTGACGGCCCGCTCCAGGCGCTCGGGGCCGGCGACGTAGTGGGAGGCCGGGAAGACGTAGAGCTGCTGGTCGTCGCTGATGATCTCGCCGGTGAGCGGGTGCAGGGTGGAGAGCGCCTCGATCTCGTCGCCGAACATCTCGATGCGGACGGCGAGCTCCTCGTAGACCGGGAAGATCTCGATGGTGTCGCCGCGGACGCGGAAGGTGCCGCGGGTGAACGCCATGTCGTTGCGCGTGTACTGGATGTCGACGAAGCGGCGCAGCAGCTCGTCGCGGTCGATCTCCTCGCCGACCCGGAGGGGGACCATGCGGTCCACGTACTCCTGCGGGGTGCCGAGGCCGTAGATGCAGGAGACCGAGGCGACCACGACGACGTCGCGGCGGGTGAGCAGCGAGTTCGTCGCGGAGTGGCGCAGGCGCTCGACCTCCTCGTTGATCGAGGAGTCCTTCTCGATGTAGGTGTCCGACTGCGGGACGTAGGCCTCGGGCTGGTAGTAGTCGTAGTACGAGACGAAGTACTCGACTGCGTTGTTCGGCAGCAGTTCGCGGAACTCGTTCGCCAGCTGGGCGGCCAGGGTCTTGTTCGGCGCCATCACGAGCGTGGGGCGCTGGAGCTTCTCGATCATCCACGCCGTGGTGGCGGACTTGCCGGTGCCGGTCGCTCCGAGCAGGACGACGTCCTTCTCGCCTGCCTGGATGCGCCGGGCGAGGTCGGCGATGGCCGTCGGCTGGTCGCCGTTCGGCTGGTAGGGGCTGACGACCTCGAAGGGCGCCACCGTGCGTTCGATCTGGGAAACGGGCCGCATGGAATCCACCGTACGACCCCGCACTGACAACGCGCTCCGATCAGCGGTTCTGCGGGGTGCGGGACCCTCGGTGCTCCACGGGGCGGCGGGGGCGGAACCGCAGGCGGTGCTCGGGGTACTGGACGGCGGTGTGCGTGTGGGCGGGGATGCCGGGCCGCTGCTCGACGGGGGTGCCGGTGGGCTTCCCCATGACCATCAGCGGGTCGAACATCACCACGACGCCCGCGAGCAGCAGGAAGGCGAGCGGACCGACCAGCATGGGTGCGAGCAGGGCCGCGGGAGACTCTCCCGTGGCGGGTTCGGCCGCGCCGTGGAGGTGGACGCTGAGGGCGGCCATCCCGGTGTAGTGCATGCCGCTGACGGCGAGTCCCATGACGAGGCTGGCGCCCACGCTCCACAGGAGTCCCCTGACCTGGCCGGCCGCCCACAGGGCGGCGGTGGCGGCGCCCATGGCGATCACGACGGAGACACCGACGGTGAAGGTGTTGTACTCCAGCTTCCCGTCCAGGCGCATGCTGGCCATGCCGAGGTAGTGCATCGACGCGATGCCCAGGCCGGTGATCGTGCCCCCGGTGAACAGGGCCGTTCCGCGGGCTCCCCGGTAGCCGACGATGAAGATCCCGATGCCCACCATCACGATCGCGACGGCCAGGCTCGCGAAGGTCATCGACTTGTCGTAGTGGATCGGGGTCCCGTGCACCGTGAAGCCCATCATCGCGATGAAGTGCATGGTCCATATGCCGGAGCCGATGGCGGCCGAGCCGAGGGCGAGCCAGCCGGGGCGCCAGGACTGGGCGACGAGCATGGACCTGGTGGTGCAGCGCAGGCCCAGGGCCCCGCCCAGGCAGGCCATGAGGTAGGCCACCAGGGGTGTGACCAGGCCGTAGCTGAATCCGTCGACCGTGCCCTGCATGCGCGGCTGCCCTTCCCGCCCTTTGCGTCCCGGAATTCCTGATGTGCGCCCCCTCCCAGGACCGCACGAGCGGTCAGGGTTGACGCAGAGAGTATGACCCCCACCGGAATGGTCGAACGACTTTCCGGCAAAGAAACACGGCCTTGCCGCAGTTGTGCGGCACCAGTGAGCGGAGTTGGGTCACCTCCGTTCAACGTGTGGCCATCCTGTACCCCTCTCGCGTTGACCCTCTGCTGTCACAGTGGTGCTGTCTGTGACGTTTGATCGCTCGACGCGAGGAGTACGCATGCACGCGCGCGCTGTTGCCGCCTCGACCACCGCACTCCTGGGGACCGCCGCCCTCCTGTTCCCCGTCTCCCCCGCGCGGGCGGCCGGCGGCGGTGCGTCGCCGCTGGTCATCGCGCACCGGGGCGCCTCCGCGTACGCACCCGAGAACACGCTGGCCGCCGTGGACAAGGCGGCGGAGCTGGGCATCCGCTGGGTGGAGAACGACGTCCAGCGGACCAGAGACGGCGAGCTGGTCGTCGTCCACGACGACAACCTGCGGCGCACCACCGACGTCGAGGAGGTCTTCCCCGACCGGGCTCCCTGGAAGGTGAGGGACTTCACCGCCGCCGAGATCGCCCGTCTCGACGCGGGCAGCTGGTTCGGACCGGCGTACGCGGGCGCGCGCGTGCCGACCCTGGAGCAGTTCGTGCACCGCGTCGAGCACCATCACCAGAAGCTTCTCCTGGAGATCAAGAACCCGGAGCTGTACCCGGGCATCGAGCGGCAGACGCTGAAGGTCCTCAGCAACGAGGGCTGGCTCGACCGGCCCCATCTGGCGGGCCGGCTGATCGTGCAGAGCTTCAGCGCGGACAGCGTGCGGACGGTGCACGAGCTGAAGCCCGGTGTGAAGACCGGGTTCCTGGGGACGCCGCCCGTGTCGGACCTGCTGGACTACGCCGGCTTCGCCGACCAGATCAACCCCTCGCACCGCTCGCTCTCCCCCGCCTACGTGGCGTCGGTGCAGGCGTTCGACGGGCCGCACGGCAGGCCGATGGAGGTCTTCACCTGGACGGTCGACGACGCGGCGACGGCCCAGCGGGTCGCCGGGTACGGCGTCGACGGGATCATCACGAACAAGCCGGACGTGGTGCGCAAGGCCGTGCGCGGGTGATCCGTCGTCCGTCGGGACGGCGTTGTCAGTGGCGGGTCGTACGGTGGGCGCATGGAGAGTCAGGAGCGGGTGGAGCCGCGGGTCGTGTGGGCGGTCGTGGAGAGCGCGATCGGGCCGTTGCTGCTGGCCGCGGGCCGGGACGGCCTGGTCAACGTCGTGTTCCACGCCACGGACGAGGTGCGGGACCGGGCGGTCGAGCGGCTGGCGTCGCGGCTCGGCACCGAGCCCGTCGAGGCACCCGGCTCCCCGCTGCTGGCGGAGGCGATACGGCAGTTCGAGGCGTACTTCGCGGGTGAGCGCCGCGACTTCGACCTCCCGCTCGACTGGTCGCTGATCTCGGGCTTCAACCGGGAGGTCCTGCGCGAGCTCGCCTCGGGCGTGCCGTACGGCACGGTCGTCGGGTACGGCGATCTGGCCGGGCGGGTCGGCCAGCCCGGCGCCGCCCAGGCCGTGGGCATGGCCATGGGCGCCAATCCGCTGCCGGTGGTGGTGCCCTGTCACCGGGTCGTCGAGAGCGGCGGCGGCATCGGCGGCTTCGGGGGCGGGCTGGAGACCAAGCGGAAGCTGCTCGCCCTGGAAGGGGTGCTGCCCGAGCCCCTGTTCTGAGGCACGGACCCGGTCGGTCGTGGTGCCGCGCCTCTCAGTCGTAGTGCCGCGCCTCGAAGACGTTGCCGTCCGGGTCGCGGAAGTAGAAGCTGCGCGTGGCCTTGCCCCGGGCTCCGAAGGAGTCGTACGAGAGGTCCGACACCGGTACGGAGCGCTCCTCCAGGCGGCCGAGGAGGGCGTCGAAGTCGCCGCGGGGCAGCGACAGGCAGACGTGGTTGACGGGGTGGCCCGCGCTGTCGGCGGCGCCGGGGAGCATCGTCATGCGTGCCGCGAAGGTCAGCGGCATGAGGTCGAGGATGGTCGCGTCGTTGACGCGGACGGAGGGGAACGGCACCTCCCCGGCGGCGAACTCGGAGAGCCTGAGCGCCTCCAGGCCGACGGCCTTCTCGTAGAAGTCGGCGGCGGCGAGCGGGTCGCGCACCCAGAGGACGACATGGTCGAGACGTGGTGTGTGATCCGTCATGCACCCCAGGCTCGTGAGGTCTGCGACAGCCCGCAAGGGTTTGGCCCGGCGCGCCGCCCGCCAGAGATGAGGAAGACCGACTGACCGACTGACAGGAGGCGGGCGCGTGGTGCTGGTGGTGTCCGAAGAAGTGCGGGAGGCGATCGACGCGCGCCGGCCCGTGGTGGCCCTGGAGTCCACGATCATCGCCCATGGGCTGCCCCGGCCCCGCAACCTCCAGGTGGCGCTGGAGCTGGAGACGGCCGTGCGGCGGGAGGGCGCGGTGCCCGCGACCATCGCCGTCCTGGACGGGCGGCCCCATGTCGGGCTGGACAAGGAGCAGCTGGAGCGGGTCGCGAACGAGGACGGGATCCGCAAGCTGGGCCATCGCGATCTGCCGCTCGCGGTGGCGTCCGGGGCGAGCGGGGCGACCACGGTGTCGGCGACGGCGCTGCTGGCCGCGCTGGCGGGCGTACGGGTGTTCGCGACGGGTGGGCTCGGCGGGGTGCACCGGGAGTGGACGGTGACGCAGGACGAGTCGGCCGACCTGGGGCTGCTGGCGCGGACGCGGATCACGGTGGTGTGTGCCGGGGTGAAGTCGATCCTGGACGTGCCGGCGACCTTGCAGCGGCTGGAGACTCTGGGTGTCGCGGTGGCCGGTTACGGCACCGACCGGTTCCCGGGCTTCTATCTGTCGGACTCGGGACACCCGGTGGACTGGACGCTGCGGACGCCGGAGCAGGTGGCGGACGTCATGCGGGCCCAGGACGCGCTCGACGGGCCCGAGTCGGCGCTGATCGTCGCCAACCCCGTCCCCGAGGAGGAGCAGCTCGATCCGGAGCTGCACGCGCGCGTGCTCGCGGACGCGCTGCACGCGTGCGAGGGGGAGGGGGTCACCGGCCAGGCGGTCACCCCGTTCCTCCTCGACTATCTGGTCCGGCACACCGACGGCGCCTCCCTGAGCGCCAACCTGGCGGCGGTCCGCGGAAACGTGCGCCTGGCGGCGCGGATCGCGGCGGCCTGGGCTCGGGGATGAACGGGGCCGGGGTCGGCGACGGGGGGCGCTGGTCCGAGGGCAGCGGAGGCTCGGCGGGCGGTGGCGGAGGCTCGACGGCCGGAGCTTCGCCGGGAGAGGCCGGAACCCGGCCGGAAGAGGCCAGAACCCGGCCGGAAGAGGCCGGAACCCGGCCGGAAGAGGCCGGAACCCGGCCGGAAGAGGCCAGAACGCGGCCGGAAGAGGCCGGAACCCGGCCGAAGAGGCCAGAACGCGGCCGGAAGAGGCCGGAACCCGGCCGGAAGAGGCCAGAACGCGGCCGGGAGGGGCCGCAGCAGGATCGGCCGCGGCCTCAGCGGGGTCGGCCGAGGCCACAGCACGGTCGGCCGAGGCCACAGCAGGGTCGGCGGGGCGTGGGGTGGATTCCGTGACAGACCGCGCGTTGCTCGTCGTCGGGGACGTCGTCACCGATGTCGTCGCCCGTCACCGCGGGCCGCTCGCGGTCGGCACGGACACGGCTGCCTCCATCCGCACGGTGCCGGGCGGGGCGGGCGCCAACGTGGCGTGCTGGGCCGCGCACGAGGGCGCTGCGGAGGTGCGGCTGCTCGGGCGTGTGGGGGCGGAGGCCGCCGCCTGGCACGAGCGTGAGCTGATGGCCCAGGGCGTCAGTCCCCGGCTCGTCGTCGACCCGCAGGTGCCGACCGGGACGGTGATCTGCCTGGTGGACGGGGGTGCTTCGGCGGAGCGGACGTTCCTCACCGACAGCGGCGCGTCGCTGCGGCTCGAACCGGCCGACTGGTCGGACGCGCTGCTCGACGGAGTCGCCCGGCTTCATCTCTCGGGCTACCTGCTGTTCTCCGAACCGGGTCGCGCCCTGGTGACGGTGGCCCTGAACGCCGCACGCGCGCGTGGAGTGCCGGTGAGTCTGGACCCGGCGTCGGCCGGCTTCCTCGGGGCGCTCGGCGTCGAGCGGTTCCTGGCGCTCGTCGAGGACGTGGACGTACTGCTGCCCAGCCGCGACGAGGCGTGCCTGCTGACAGGGCTGACCGACGCGGCCGCGGCGGCTGCCGAACTGAGTCTGCGCATCCCGCTGGTCGTCGCCAAGCAGGGCCACGAGGGAGCGCTCGTGGCCCGCTCGGGGCGGGTGTGCGCCCGCGTCCCCGCCGTACCGGCCACGGCACGGGACACCACGGGTGCCGGTGATGCCTTCACGGGCGCGTTCCTCGCCGCGCTCCTCACGGGGGCGGAGCCGGAGGAGGCGGCGCGGGAGGGCTGCCGGGCGGGAGCGCTGGCGGTGGAGCGGGTGGGCGGCAGACCGCCCGTGCCGGGCTGACGGTGCGTACCCGACCGACCGACGCGGCCCGGCTCACGGCGCCTCCGACTGCTTGCGCCCCCACGCCGAGATCATCGGTGCCGTCGTCAGATCAAGCGCTCCGGACGTGACGTTCGCCAGATGCCGGTCGATCTCCTGGTCCGTGGCGAGGCCCGCGGTCACCAGCTGGTCGCGGATCTGGCGGATGGTGACGGACTCCAGGGCCGCGCAGGCCGGCGAGACGAGGGGGAAGTAGGCGTCCGCGTGGACCCGGGTCAGACCGGCCTCCCGGAGCAGGCGCGGGAGGGTGCGGCCGCAGGGGAGTTCGGTCCCGCGGTCGGCGAGCAGCTTGCGGAAGCCCTGCCGCAGCCGGTTCGCGAGCTGCTGCTCGGGCCCGTACTCGTCGGGGCAGAGCAGGGGCTGGAGGCCGGGGTCGGCGTCCTCGACGAGGAGCCGACCGCCGGGGCGCAGGGCCCTGACCATGGACCGCAAGGCCTGCTCCCGGTCGGTGACGTGGACGAGGGCGAGGCGGGCGTGCACCAGGTCGAAGCCCTCCCCCGGCGGGTCCTGCGCGCCGAGGTCGTGGACGCGCACCTCGACGGGCGGCCGGGCGGCCGGGGCGAGCCGTGCGGTGTCGGTGTCGGTCGCGACGACGCGTCCGGTCGGTCCCACCTTCTTCGCCAGCCAGGACACCACGGAGGTACCGGCACCGACCTCCCAGCACCGCCAGCCGGACCCGATGCCGAGCGCTTCGAGATGCCGGAACGTCGTGGGGTCGAAGAGCGCGGCGAAGGCGCTGAAGTGTTCTGCCGCCTCGGGCCGCCGGTTGTCGAGGAGGTACCCATCGGTTCGCGTCATGCCGCGATCATCCCAGTTGCCCCACTTGTCGGTAATGGTCGACGCACCGGTATGAAGAACCGCGTCAACGCTCCGGCGCCGAGAACCGCTCCGCGGCCCGCACACGTCGGTGTATCGGGGTGGCGGCGCGGCGTTGTCCACAGCCGGGAACCAAGCGGAACGAGCCGTTTCCACAGGCTTACCCGCAGCTCACGTCGGCCTGGCAGACTGACGCGCCAAGGCGCAGGAACGGCGCGAGGAGTTCCACGCAAGGAGATGCGGATGTCCATGGCAGGGAATCTGCGGAAGGTCACGAGCCTCGGCGGGGTCGGCGGCCTCCGCAGGGTGGCCCGGCTGGCCCGGCGACGCCCGCGCGTCGACCTGAGCCACCCGGCCCGGTCCCCGCTGGGCTCCTCGGTGGTGAACTGCGTGACGTACCGGGACGGTGTCCGCATCCCCGCGCGCGGCGATCTGGTGGACGTCGTGGAGCGGGTGCGCAAGCACCGGGAGGGCTTCGTCTGGCTCGGTCTGCACGAGCCGACGGACCAGGAGTTCGCGGGCATCGCCGAGCTCTTCGACCTCCACCCCCTGGCGGTGGAGGACGCCGTCGAGGCCCACCAGCGCCCCAAGCTGGAGCGCTACGGCGAGACGCTCTTCGCGGTGTTCAAGACGGTCTGCTACGTGGAGCACGAGGAGCTCACGGCCACCAGCGAGGTGGTGAACACCGGCGAGATCATGGTGTTCGTCGGCCACGACTTCGCGATCACGGTGCGGCACGGCCGGCACGGCTCGCTGGGTCCGCTGCGCGAGGAGCTGGAGTCCGACCCGCAGCAGCTCGCCAAGGGCCCGTCCGCGGTGCTGCACGCGATCGCGGACCATGTGGTCGACGACTATCTGAGCGTCACGGACGCGGTGCAGGAGGACATCGACCAGGTCGAGACGGACGTGTTCGCGGCGGACGGCGCGCGGGCGGACCCGGGGCGCATCTACCAGCTCAAGCGTGAACTGCTGGAGCTGAAGCGGGCGGTGGTGCCGCTCAGCCGGCCGCTGGAGGAGCTCGCCACCCGGCCGATCCGCGCGGTCGACCCCGAGATACAGGCGTACTTCCGCGATGTCTCGGACCACCTGCTGCGGGCGAAGGAGCAGATCGCCGCCTTCGACGAGCTGCTCAACTCCATCCTGCAGGCGCACCTCGCGCAGGTCACGGTCGCGCAGAACGAGGACATGCGGAAGATCACGGCGTGGGCCGCGATCATCGCCGTGCCGACGATGGTCTGCGGGGTGTACGGCATGAACTTCGACCACATGCCGGAGCTGCACTGGAGGTACGGCTACGGCATGGTCCTCGGCGTGATATCCGTCGCGTGCCTGGCGCTGTACCGGGCGTTCCGGCGCAGCGGGTGGCTCTGACAATGGGTGACCCGCGCGAGAGCCCTGTGGGGGTGACCTACGGAGTGGTTCTGGCGTAGACGCTCTCGGCCCAGGAGGCGATCTGGTCGTGCGCCAGGTGCCGGGCGAGGTCGGCTTCGCTGATCATGCCGACGAGGCGCTTGTCCTGGATGACGGGCAGCCGGCGGATCCGGTGTTCCTGCATCTCGCGGAGCACCTCGCTGACATCGGCGTCCGCGTCGATCCAGCGGGGGGTGCCCTTGGCCATCTCGCCCGCGGTGACGCTGGCGGGGTCGTGCCCCATGGCGACGCAGCCGACGACGATGTCGCGGTCGGTGAGGATGCCGCAGAGCCGCTCGTTCTCGTCGCTGATGGGCAGGGCGCCGACGTTCAGTTCGCGCATGAGCTGGGCGGCGCGGTCGAGGGTCTCGTGGGCGGGGATCCACTGGGCGCCGCGGTGCATGATGTCTCCGGCGGTGGTCATGGGGGTACCTCCCGGTGCCGGACGGCCGGCGCGGCGCCGGACGCACCGCGAGTCCCGGCGCCCTTCATTCCCGCCATTCTCGCCGTGCCGGCGGATGCCCGCACACGGGACGCCGTCCTAGCCGAGTGACGCGCAAGCGGCCCCGCGCCGACGCACCGCCCGCAGCCGCGCCACGCCCCGCGCGCCTCACCGTGGCTTCCCCGGCCGCCCGACCGGACAGTCGCTCGGCCGGACAGCCGCCGGACCGGAATGCCGCTCAGCCACCCCACGCGGGGTGGCGAGGATCGTCGGCCCGTACCAGGACGTCGGCCGTGCCCGCCGGGTCGGTCTCCTGCTCGTAGCGCTCGAAGGCCGGCAGGGTCCAGTGCTCGGCCTCGGGCGTGCGGCGGCGCAGGGCGCCCGGGGAGAGCAGGACGTGGACGCTCAGATCGAGGGGGAACCAGTGCCGAAGGAGGAAGGGTCCGTGCAGCAACAGGAAGCCGCCTGGCGGGAGTTGGACGTAGGGGCTGCGGGTCGCCCGGTCGGCGGCCGGGTCCCACAGGTCGGGCAGGACGCGGCCGTCGCCGTCGGCGTCGAGGGGGCCGAACACCTCGCGCCACAGGGCGCCGGTGTCGTACCAGCCGCTGTAGTAGGCCTCGACGTCCCGGTGGCCGTACTCCAGGCGCACGGAGGCGGGGCGCAGGAAGCCGTCCGTTCCCACCACGAGCGAGGAGCGGCCCCGCACGCGCAGCGCTTCCGAGACCCGCTGGGCGAGGTCGCCCGGGCGGGCTGCCGGAGCGCCGTCGAAGGCGACGCGCGGCCAGGGGCTGCCGTCGGCGGGCTCCAGGTCGAGCAGGCGCTCGGCGAGCAGGTCGCCGAGCCGGTCCCAGGTGATCGCTTCGAGTCGCACACGGCCCATGATGCGTCAGGCCGCTGCGGGGCGTCCCGGCGGCCGCCACCGTCTCCCGCGGCGCACGTGGTGCCCACTGTCGTCAGGGGGAATGAACCCCGTATGGCCCCTCGCGCAACGCTCCCGCCGCTCCCCGGACCGCTCGTCTTCCAGCCCCTGAAGCGGCGGCACTGCGCCGAGTGCCGGCGGGGGCCGCTGCCGCTGCTCGTCCTGGAGGACAGTGGCCCGCGCTGCCTCGACTGCGCCGACCTCGGACATCTGGTGTTCCTGCCGCGCGGCGACACGGCGCTGACGCGCAGGGCGCGGGAGGAGAGCACGCTGTCGGCGGTGGTCGTGCGGTTCAACCGGCGCAAGAGCCGTTACGAGCGGCAGGGCGTCCTGGTCGAGGAGGCGGCGCTCGCCAGGGCCGAGCAGCGGTGTCTCGCGGACGCGGAGGCGCGACGGCGGCGCCGGACGCGGGACGCGCGGCGGCGGGAGGCTCAGGACGAACTGTTCGCTCAGGCGTTCGCGAGGGAGATACGGCGGCTGTTCCCGGGGTGCCCGCCCGACCGGGCGCGGGCCATCGCCGCGCACGCCTCGGAGCGGGGCAGCGGCCGGGTCGGGCGCAGCGCGGCGGGGCGGGCGCTGACCGAGGGGGCGGTGACCTCGGCGGTGGTGGCGTCCGTACGGCATCTGGACACGCCGTACGACCGGCTGTTGATGAGCGGTGTGCCGCGGCACGAGGCGCGGCGGCGGATATCGGCGGCGGTGGAAACGGTGCTGAGGGGGTGGACCGAGGCGGGGCTCGGTTCCGCGGGGTGACATGAGGGGCGCCGGGCACGGCTGTTCGGTGGTCGCCCGGGCGCTGGACGCTGCCGTATGTCCCCGCGCCGCTCGGCGATGGTCGCTGTGTTCGTGCGGGATTTCACTTGTGGTGAGGCAGGGTGCCGGGCAGGATCCCGGCTCGACGGGCGGGAGAGGCTGACATGATCGACGGACCGTACCTCTGGCTGACGGTGCTGGGTGTGCTCGGGACCGGACTGGTGGCCGGGGTGTTCTGCGGCTTCTCGACCTTCGTCATGCGGGGCCTCGCCGAGCTGCCCCCCGCACAGGGGGTCGCCGCGATGAGGGCGATCAACGTGGCCGCGGTGACACCGCCCTTCATGGCCGTGTTCCTGGGCTCGGCCGTGCTGTGCGCGGTGATAGCCGTGGTGACGTTCGTACTGTGGCCGGAGGAGGGGACGGTGGAGCTGCTGGTGGGCAGCGCGCTGTACCTGTTCGGCTCGTTCGGGCTCACCATGGTCGCGAACGTGCCGCGCAACGACGCGCTGGCCAAGCTGGAGCCGGGCACGTCGGAGGCCGCCGCGTACTGGCCGGCGTACGTGCGCGAGTGGACGATGTGGAACCACGTCCGCACGGTCGCCTCGGCCGGGGCCGCCCTGGCGTACGTGCTGGCTCTCACCTGACGCCGCGCGACACGGCTGACACGCCTGACACGCCATACGGCTGAGGCCCGCGCCCCACACGACCGACACCCGCGCCACACGACCGACACCCGCGCCATACGGCGACAGGCACCGGCCCGGAGGCGGACGTATCGTGGCGAAAGGAGTGCCGCACGTGCCGCCCGACGACGCACGGCCTGTCACACGCGTACGCAAGGAAGACGGCCATGGCCGATCGCAAGGGTTTCATGACCACGCCCCGCCAGGACTGGCCGCGCAGGCCGGTCGAGGAACGGGTCCGGGACTGGAACGAGGTCTACGTCCCCGGGGCGCTGCTGCCGATCATCGGCAAGCAGGCCGATCGCTGCATGGACTGCGGCATCCCTTTCTGCCACGAAGCCTGTCCGCTGGGCAATCTGATCCCCGAGTGGAACGACCTGGTGTCGCGGGAGGACTGGCGGGCCGCCGCCGACCGGTTGCACGCCACGAACAACTTCCCGGAGTTCACGGGTCGCTTGTGCCCGGCGCCGTGCGAGGCGGGATGCGTGCTGGCGATCAACCAGCCGGCCGTCACGATCAAGAACGTCGAGTGCGCGATCGCCGACCGGGCGTGGGAGGAGGGCTTCGCGCCGCCGCGTCCGCCGGAGCGGCTGTCCGGCAAGACGGTCGCGGTGATCGGTTCGGGCCCCACCGGGCTGGCCGCGGCCCAGCAGCTGACCCGGGCCGGGCACACGGTCGCGGTGTACGAGCGGGACGACCGGCTCGGCGGGCTGATGCGGTACGGCATCCCCGCGTTCAAGATGGAGAAGCACCATCTGGAGCGGCGACTGGAACAGATGAGCGCCGAGGGGACCAAGTTCCGCACGTCGACGGCGGTCGGGCGGGACATCGGGGCCGACGAGCTGCGGACGCGCTACGACGCCGTGGTGATCGCGACCGGGGCGACGGCATGGCGTGACCTGCCTGTTCCGGGGCGTGAGTTGACGGGGATTCACCAGGCGATGGAGTACCTGCCGCTGGCCAACCGGGTCTGCGAGGGCGACCTGGAGTCGTCCCCGCTGTCGGCCGCCGGGAAGCACGTCGTCATCGTCGGCGGCGGCGACACCGGGGCGGACTGCCTGGGCACGGCCGTACGGGAGGGCGCCGCGTCCGTGACGCAGCTGGACATCTACGCGCTGCCGGGCGCCGAGCGCGACGAAAACGCCGAGCCCTGGCCGACGTATCCGGTGCGGCTCTACCGGCTGTCCGCCGCGCACGAGGAGGCGCGTGACCTGCGGACCGCGCCGGTGGCCGACGCGGACGCGCGGCTGTTCGCGGCGTCCACGCTGCGCTTCGAGGGCGACGCGGAGGGTCGGGTGCGGTCGCTGCACCTGGTCGAGGTGGACGCGCGGCGCCGCCCGGTGGACGGCACCGGGCGCACGCTCCCCGCCGACCTCGTGCTGCTCGCCCTCGGCTTCACCGGGCCCGACCCGCGAGACGGGCTCGTCGACCAACTGGGGCTGGAGCTGGACCCCCGCGGCACGATCGCGCGGGACGCCGCTTTCGCCACGAACGTGCCCGGCGTGTTCGCCGCGGGGGACGCCGCCCGGGGCCAGTCGCTCATCGTCTGGGCGATCGCCGAGGGGCGGGCGGTGGCGGCAGCAGTCGACCGTCATCTGACGGGCAGTTCGACGCTGCCGGCCCCGATCGGCCCCTACGACCGGCCCATGACGGTGTAGCCGCCGATCGGCCCCTACGGCCGGCCCATGGCCGTGCAGCAGACCCGGATCACCTCTCGTCCGTGCCCGCCACCTTCCCCGTGGACAGCGCCACCCGGTTCCACGTGTTGATCGTGAAGATCAGGGCGAGCACCTGGGCCAGTTCCCGCTCGTCGAACCGCGCGGCGGCCTCGGCGTAGACGTCGTCCGGGACACCGGCGTCGGCGACCAGCGTCACCGCCTCCGTGAGGGCGAGGGCCGCCTGCTCCCGCTCGGTGAAGAAGTGGCGGGCCTCGCGCCACACGGCGACCATGTGCAGCCGGTCCTCGCTCTCGCCGGCCTTGCGGGCGTCGTTGGTGTGCATGTGAAGGCAGTACGCGCAGTGGTTGAGGTGCGAGGCGCGGATCTGGATCAGTTCGACGAGGGCCGGGTCGAGGCCCTCCCGGGCGGCGGCGTCGAAGGCGATGAGGGCCCGGAAGGCCTTCGGGGCGGACTTGGCGAACTCCAGCCGGGGCGCCTTCACGGGGGTGGTGGTCGTGCTCGTGTTCGTCGTCATGCCGTTCAACCTACGGGCCGGAAAGACCCACTGTAGGGTGCATTTCCATGGCGGATTCCTGGGTCAATTCGGCGGAGGGGATCGGGGCCGACCTCCATCTGGAGCTGACCGGTCGGGGGGGTCGGCGCGCGGCGCTGATCCGGGCCCTGCGGGAGGCCGTGCGCAGCGGGCGGCTCGCTCCGGGCACGCGGCTGCCGCCGTACCGCTCGCTCGCCGCCGACCTCGGTGTGGCCCGCAACACGGTCGCCGACGCGTACGCCGAACTCGTCGCGGAGGGCTGGCTGACCGCCCGGCAGGGCTCGGGCACGCGGGTCGCGGAGCGGGCGGAACCGCTGCGGCCCGCCGCCCGCCTGCCCAAGAAGTCGCCTGCACGCGCGCGTGGCCCCCGGCACGACCTGACGCAGGGCACCCCGGACATCTCGGGGTTCCCGCGCGCCGCCTGGCTGGCCTCCTACCGCAGGGCGCTGCAGCAGGCGCCCAACGAGGTGTTCGGGCCGGGCGACCCTGCCGGCAGGGTGGAGCTGCGGGAGGCGCTCACGGAGTACCTGGCACGCGCGCGGGGCGTGCGGACCGAGCCCGGCAGGGTCGTGATCTGCTCCGGCTTCGCGCACGCGCTGCGGCTGCTGTTCGGCGGGGGTGTCCTGCGCGGGCCCCTCGCGGTGGAGGCGTACGGGCTCGGGTTCCACCGGGAGGTCCTGGCCGCCGCCGGTGTGCGGACCGTGCCGCTGCCCCTCGACGAACACGGCGCGCGGGTCGACCGGTTGGGGCGCGAGCGGGCCGTGCTGCTCACGCCGGCGCACCAGTTCCCGACGGGCGGCCCGCTGCACCCCGCGCGCCGGGCCGCCGTCATCGACTGGGCACGCGCGCGGGACGGGCTGGTCCTGGAGGACGACTACGACGGGGAGTTCCGCTACGACCGCAAGCCCGTCGGCGCCGTCCAGGGGCTCGACCCCGAGCGCGTGCTCCACATCGGCTCGGTCAGCAAGAGCCTGTCACCGGCGGTGCGGCTGGGCTGGATGGTGCTCCCGGAGCGGTACGTCGACGCCGTACGGGCCGTCAAGGGGGACCGGGAGGCGTGGGCGAGCGTCCTCGACCAACTGTGCCTGGCGGACTTCATCACGTCGGGGGCGTACGACCGGCACGTACGGCGGATGCGGCAGCGGTACCGGAGCCGCCGGGACCGGCTCGTCACGGCGCTCGCCGAGCACGCGCCGCACATCGAGGTCACCGGTGTCGCGGCCGGGCTGCACGCCGTGCTGCGGCTGCCGCCCGGCACCGAGGCGTCGGCGGTCAAGGCCGCCGCCTGGCAGGGCATCGCCCTCGACGGCCTCGCCGCGTTCCGGCACCCGGAGACGGACATGCCGGCTGGCGACGGTCTCGTCGTCGGGTACGCGACGCCCTCCGAGCACGCCTACGGGCCGGCCCTGGAGGCGCTGTGCGGTGCACTGCCGCCGCCCTGACCGGCCCGTCACACAACCCGGGGCTACGGCTTGCGGGCCACCGCCCCGTACCCCGGGACGACCCCGTCGTCCTGCCCGGGCACGGGCTCGCCCAGCTCCGGGTGCCAGCGGTGGGGCACCTCGACGCCGGGTTCGACGAGGTCGAGGCCGTCGAAGAAGCGGGTGAACTCCGCGCGGGAGCGCAGGGCCAGCGTGACGCCGGCGGCACGCAGCTTCTCGGTGGCCGCCTTCGACTCCTCCGGGGTGAAGTCGGCCGTCGCGTGGGTGATCACCAGGTAACTGCCGGAGGGCAGTTCGGCGAGCAGCCGGCCGACCAGGTCGTGCGCGCCGTCCTCGTCGGGGACGAAGTGCAGCAGCGCGATCAGCGACAGCGCGACGGGCCGGGTGAAGTCCAGGACCTTCCTCGCGCCCTCCAGGATGGCGTCCGGGTCGCGGACGTCGGCCTGGAGGTACTCGGTCGCCCCCTCGTCCGTGCCGCGCAGCAGGGCCGCCGCGTGGGCCAGCACGATGGGATCGTTGTCGCAGTAGACGACCCGGGCGTCGGGGGCGATCTCCTGGGCGACCTGGTGGAGGTTGGGCTCGGTCGGGATGCCCGTGCCGATGTCCAGGAACTGGCGTACGCCGCTGTGGGCCAGCCAGCGCGTGGCCCGGTGCATGAACGCGCGGTTGACGCGCGCCATCACCGGCACCCTGGGGTCGAGGCCGAGCATCTGGCGGCCCATCTCCTCGTCGACCGGGTAGTTGTCCTTCCCGCCGAGGTACCAGTCGTACATCCGCGCGGGATGGGGTCTGGTCGTGTCGATCCTGACGGCCGAGGTGGGGTCCTGCCCGGTCATGAGGCACTCCGTAAGACACAAAGGGTGGTCAATTCAGCACCACCGACAGGGAATCGATAGGAAGTCGAGCGAGAGAAACCGCACCACATCAGGACAGCAGGAAGTCCGCCTCCCCCGCCTTCGCCCCCTCGATGAAAGCCGTCATCTCGGCGGTGGTGTAGATCAGCGCCGGACCGTCCGGGTCGGTGGACTGACGGACCGCGATCCGGCCGTCGGCGAGCTTCATCGCCTCCAGGCAGTTGCCTCCGTTGCCGCCGCTCCACGGCTTGTGCCAGCCTTCGCTGCCCAAGTCGCGCGCGGGCATGCCGTTGTAGACGTGTTTGCGCGGCTTGATGCGATCCATTCACAGCTCCTTGCGGAGATCCCGGAGGATCTCCTTCGTGCGATGTGCCGTAGCGGCCTGCGCCGCCATGCGGTCCATGACCTCGAGGTGGGTCGCCACCTCGGCGCGCGCGTCGAGGTAGACCGCGCCGGTCAGGTACTCGCTGTAGACCATGTCCGGCAGTTCGGGCATGGCGAATCGGAACAGCACGAACGGCCCGTACGTGCCCGGGTGCGGCCCGCTCGCGAACGGGGCGACCTGCAGCGTGACGTTGGGCAGCTCCGAGGCCTCGAGCAGCCTGTCGATCTGGGCCCGCATCACCTCCGGCCCACCGACCGGCCGCCGCAGCGCGGTCTCGTCCATCACGACCCACAGCCGGGGCGCGTCCTCGCGGGTGAGCAGGTCCTGGCGCTGCATGCGCAGGGCGACATGGCGCTCGATGTCCTCGGGGCTGGTCTGGCCGATGGCGCCGGAGCGGAGCACTCCGCGCGCGTACTCCTCGGTCTGCAACAGGCCGGGCACGAAATGCGGTTCGTAGCTGCGGATGACGCCGGCCGCGCCCTCAAGGCTCACGTACATGGAGAACCAGCCGGGCAGGATGTCGTGGAAGCGCTGCCACCAGCCGGGTTTGTTCGCTTCCTCGGCCAGCTGGACGAAGGCGTCGGCCTCTTCGTCGCAGATTCCGTAGGCCTTCAGGAGCAGCTGCAGGTACGGGATTTTCAGCGCGACCTCGGCCATCTCCATACGGCGGACCGTGGCGGGGGCGACACGGAGGACGCGGGCGGCCTCCTCGCGCTTCATCCCGGCGCGTTCCCGCAGGTCCAGCAGGCGCCGGCCGAGGACGACCTGCCCGACAGTCGGCGCGGACCGCGGTTCGCTCACGCTCCACCTCCACCAAGAGTTCTGACGAGCCGGCCACAAAAGAACGCTGACAGCCCTGCGGCGCCATTCGAAGACCTTTTCGAAGTGCCGATCCGAACGCTTCTTTCGAACGAATCTTCGACGATCTCAACTGGCGCCGCGCGGGGTGCTGTTGCGAGCAGTGTGCCACGGCCTTCCAGACCGTCACACAGCACTCTGCAATTTTCAGAGTGACACTTGCCAAGTGTTCCCGGCGGGGCGATAGTGGCAAGCGTGATTCCGTCCCCGCCCTTAGGAACAGACGCCGCCGCAGGCCTTCCCGGCCTCGGCGCCGGAGACGGTCCCCTCGGGGCCGCCGCCGCGCGCCGGTTCCGTTTCGAGCTGGCCGCGCACCCGGGTTCCCCCGCACAGGCCAGACGGCTGACGCGGGCCCGGCTGACCGGCTGGTCGGTGTGCGAGGACACGTGCGACAGCGCGGCCCTGGTGGTGTCCGAGCTGGTCACCAACGCCATCGTGCACACGGCGAGCACGCAGATCGTGTGCGAGCTGCACGACGGTGACGACCTGGTGCGGATAGCCGTGCGCGACGAGGGCTGCGCCCCGGGCCAGCCGCACGCCGCCGCGCGGACACGGCCCGAGGAGGAGCACGGGAGGGGACTGCTTCTCGTCGACGCCCTCTGCCACGCCTGGGGGGCTCATGAACACGGCCCCGGACTGCTGGTCTGGGCCGAGCTGCCGCGCACGACGGAGGCTCCGCGCGATCCTGCCGGGCCCCGGGACGACCTGGGCTGGGGCACCCGCCCGAAGCCGGGCCCGTCCGACGACTCGGGCGACCGGAACCAGAACGGCGACCGGGATCAGAACGGGAACCAGGCCCAGAACAGCAACCGGGACCAGAGCGGGAACCTGGCCCAGAACAGCAACCGGGACCAGAGCGGGAACCAGGCCCAGAACAGCAACCGGGACCAGAGCGGGAACCAGGCCCAGAACAGCAACCGGGACCAGAGCGGGAACCTGGCCCGGAACGGCAACCTGGGCCAGAACAGCGACCTGGCCCGGAACAGCGACGTGGGCCAGAAGGGCAACCTGGGCCAGACCGGCAACGGCAACTGGAACCAGCACCGGGCGCGCGACGCCCGGGGCGCGTCGGGAGTCCCGGCCCAGCAGCGGCGCCGCGAGCGAGGCCCGGCATGAGGCCCGGCCCCGGTGGCCGCGTGCTGAACCTGGACACCCTGGTCCGCCTCCGGCGCGGGCTGCGCACGCCGGGCCCGTCCCTGCGCCTGCCGGTGCCCGAGGGCATGACCGCCCCGCTCGGCTGCGACGCGGTCGCCGTACCCGCCCGTTTCGGCCCGCTGGTCATGCCCCGGCTGCCCCGGGTCGGCTGCGTCTACGCCGACGGGACGACCTGGTGGTGGCTGGTGCCGTCGGACTCCGACCACGCCCTGGAGTGGCCGGCCCCCGCGCACTACGCCACCGGCGCCGTCGTCCCGGACGCCCCGGAGATCCCCGACCTGATCCACCGCCCGGACGGCACGCTTCCGTACACCCCGCCGATACCGCTCTACCTGGCCCTGTGCCGGGTGACCGGGACGTCCCCGGCCTGGTCACGGTCGGTCAGCGCGTAAGAACCGGGAACAACCGGCCGGCACCCGACACCCGAGCAGCAGCCCAGCACCAGCAGCGGCCGAACAACACCGCTCCCCCGCACCACCACTCCGCGCCACCCCGCGCCGTCCCGTGTGGCCTTCGGCCAGGTCGTGCGCCCGCGCGCATCCGGCGCCCCGGGCTGCGCCCTGCCCGGGCGGGCACCGCACCGCAATAGTGACCGTTCATCCATGAACGGGCCACGAGCGGGAGGTCGGTCGACGGTGGCGAAGAAGCGGACCGCGCCGGAGGTGTCCGAGTCGGAGCGGCTGCTCTTCGGCGGGCCGCTGCGCTACGACATGGGCTGGAACCAGCACGCCGACGCGTTCCTGGAGCTGAACTTCCGTGCCATGATCACGCGGCTGCCGTCCCTGCTGGCGTCCAGCCTCCGGCTCGCCCGGCAGGCCGACAAGGGCGCCGCGCGGGTCGTCCTGGCCGCCGAGGCGGGCCGGGGCGTGGCGCAGGCGGTGGCGCTGCTCGCGGTCAACAGCGTGCTGGCCCGGCTGATGGGCGACGGTGCCATCGAGGACCGGCTGCGCGGAGCCGTCCCCGCGCTGGTCACGGTGGCCGTCGTCATGCTGCTCGTGGCCCTGCTGCGGGCCGCCAGCACGTATGCCACCGGCCGGCTGGAGCCGAAGGTGGAGCGGGTCGCGACCGAGCAGTACCTGGAGCGGGCCGCGGCCGTGGAGCTGGCCGCGATCGAGGACCACGCCTTCCACAAGCTGCTGGACACCGCGCAGTACGGCGCCGCCTCCGCCCGCCGGATGATCGCGTACGGGACGCGTGTGATCAACGCGATGATCTCGCTGGTCGCGGCCGCCGGCGTGCTGACCGTGCTGCACCCTGCCCTGCTGCCGCTGCTGGTCACGATGACGCTGCCGAGCGCCTGGAGCGCGCTGACCGTCGCCCGGCGGCGCTACGAGTCCTTCCACGCCTGGGTGCAGCACGCCCGCGCCGGACGACTGCTCGGCAACCTGCTCATCGAGCCCGAGGCGGCCCCCGAGATCCGGGTGCACGGCGTGGGCTCCTTCCTGCTGCGGCACTTCCGCGCCATGTCGGAGACGGCGGAGGCCGAGCAGGCCCGCCTCGCCCGGCTCGCCGCCCGCACCGGTCTGATCGCGGCGGCGTGGACGGGTCTGGCGACGGTGGCGACGTACGCGACGCTCGGCGGGCTGCTGCTGGCGGGGGCGATGGCCCTGTCGGTGGCGGGTACGGCCGTGATCGCGATCCGGACCGGCTCGCAGAGCCTCGACACGCTCGTGGTGGAGGTCAACGCGCTGCACGAGGAGGCGCTCTTCGTCGGCGACCTGCACCGGCTGTACGCGGAGGCGGCGCAGCGGGCGATTCCCGAGGGCGGCCGGCCCCTGCCGGAGAACCCGCGGGAGATCCGGTTCGAGAACGTCACGTTCCGCTACCCGGGCGACTCGGCGCGTCCCGCCCTCGACGACGTGACCCTCACTCTCCCGCTGGGCCGGATCGTGGCGCTGGTCGGGGAGAACGGCTCGGGCAAGACGACCCTGGTCAAGCTGCTCGCCGGGCTCTACACCCCGGAGAAGGGGCGGATCCTGTGGGACGACGTGGACGCGGCGACCGCCGACCGGCACCTGCTGGCCGAGCGGATCGCGATGGTCGCGCAGGACTTCAAGCGGTGGCCCTTCACGGCCCGCGTGAACGTCGCCCTGGGGCGTACGTCGGCGCCCGTCTGCGAGGAGCGGCTGGCCGCGTCGATCGCCGAGGCCGGGGCGGAGACGGTGGTCGCCGACCTGCCGCGCGGCCTGGACACGCTGCTGGCCCGCAACTTCAGCGGCGGGCACGAGCTGTCGGGCGGCCAGTGGCAGCGCCTCGGCATCGCCCGGGCGGCCTACCGCAGGGGCCGCATCCTGATCGTGGACGAGCCGACGGCGGCCCTGGACGCCCGGGCCGAGCTGGAGGTCTTCGAGCGGATCCGCGCCCTGGCCGACAGCGGCCAGACGGTCGTGCTGATCACGCATCGGCTGGCGTCCGTGCGCCATGCGGACCTGGTGCACGTCCTGGACCAGGGCCGGCTCGTGGAGTCCGGGACGCCGGACGAGCTGCTCGCCACCGGCGGGCTCTACGCCGAGCTGTACGCGCTCCAGGCGGAGCAGTTCGCCCAGGCCCCCACGGCGGTCAGGCCGGTCCCGAAGGTACCGGCGCCGAAGGCGGGCTGAGCCGGCCGGTCACGCCGTGGCGTCGGCGCCGTCCCCGCTGCGCACGATCACCAGGAACATGTCCGTCGCGAGGTCCATGACGACCTCCGCAGGCAGGCCCTCCAGACGCCGCGCCTGCGCGAACTCCTCCGCCGGCCAGGAGCCACGCGGCCCACCGGCGGGAAAGCGCTCGAGCACCGTTCGCCCGTTCACCCTGCACCTCCCTGTAGCGCTGTACTCGTAGAGTTAAACGCCAACCATGGGGTGAACGGCTCGCGAAGTGACGGTTCTGAGACGTAGTTGACACGCGTTCACCGTCAAGTGTGAGCAAAGTCTCAGCCGCTTGGCTTATTTCCTCACTTTGCGTGTCAGTCGTCGTACTCGTCGTGATAACGGACGCGCTCACTTCCCGCAGGCGCCCCAAGAGCCGAAGCGCGCCCCTTGGGCTCCTCCCACTCTTCCTGGCGGCCCAGTGCGGTGAGGTCGAGCAGGCTGGTGGTCGACCCGAGGCCGTCGAGGCCGCGCTCGTACGTCGAGTACGTGTGGAAGACCCGGTCGCGGTCCCGCAGGAAGCAGCTGAGGCCGGGGCGCTCGACGAGTTCGCCGTCGCGTTCGAGCGTCACCTCGAAGTCGCGGTTGAAGTCGCCGCCGTGCGAGGAGTACCAGGGCACCGCCCAGCCCATCCGGGCCTTGAACGGCAGGATCTTCGGGTACGGGGCCCGGGACACGGCCGCGAACGACGTACCACGGGCCGCGAGATGGGCGAGATGCCCGATTTGGTCAAGGAATCCGGAGCAGCTGGGGCAGCCGGCGTCCCACTCCGGCGCGAACATGAAGTGGTAGACGACCAGCTGCTGCCGGCCCTCGAACAGGTCGAGCAGGGTGGCCTTGCCGTCCCCGCCCTCGAAGACGTACTCCTCCTCGACCTCCACCATGGGCAGTCCGCGCCGCTCGGCGTTGAGCGCGTCCCGCGCGCGGGTGAGGGCCTTCTCCTTGACCAGCAGGTCCGCGCGCGCCGCGCGCCACTGCTCGCGCGAGACGATCTCCGGAAGCGACATGGGCCCCTCCTGTGACAACGGTCCGTCCCGGGTGGTGACCGGCGGGAGGGGCGGAACTCATCGCTGCCGAAGAAGTTTTTCCGGGACTCGGCGCCGTGCCGAGCGACCGGTCTCCGGAAGGTCAGGTGTCGTACTCCTGGATGCGCCGGCCGTGGCCGCGGTCGACGAGCGCGGGCAGGCGCTCCTGGAGTTCCCGCACCACCGCCGGCACGTCGATGGTCAGCAGTTCCCGGTCGCGCATCAGGATCCGTCCGTCGACGATCGTGGTGCGGACGTCGGCGGAGCGGGCGCTGTGCACGAGGGTGGCGGCGAGGTCGTGGACGGGCTGGGTGTGCGGGCCGCTGAGGTCGACCAGGACGATGTCCGCCCGGCGGCCCGGCGCGATGCTGCCGACGTCGTCCCCCAGTCCCACGGCCCGGGCGCTCTGCAGGGTGGCGTGGTGCAGGGCCTCGCGGGAGGTCAGCCACCGCGGGTCGCCCTCGGCCGACTTCTGGACCAGCGAGGTGAGGGCCATCGCCTCCCACACGTCGAGGGAGTTGTTGGAGGCGGCCCCGTCGGTGGCGAGTCCGACGTCCACGCCGATGGCGCGCAGGGCGCGCACGGGTGTGGTGTCGGGCCAGGCGAACTTGAGGTAGCCGCGGGGCGCGGTGGCGACGGCCGTACGACGGTCCGCCTGCTCCATCAGGGGCAGGTCGCGGTCGGTGATGCCGGTGCCGTGGGCGAGGAGCAGGTCCGTGTGGAGGATCGTCGTACGGTCCAGGACCTCGATCGGGGTGACGGCGTGGCGGGTGAGGCTGGTGTCGGTCTGGTCCCGGTTCTCGGCGGCGTGGAGGTGCACGGGCAGGCCGTACGTACGGGCGAGCTCGGCGGTGGCGGTGAGGTCGTCGTCGTCGACCGTGTAGGGGGCGTGGGGTGCGAGGGCGGTGGTGATGCGGCCGTCGGCCGTGCCGCGGTGGCGCAGCGCGAACTCCAGTGACCGCTCCCGGCCTTCGGGCCCCTGCGAGGAGAAGAAGGCCTCCCCGAGCAGCGCCCGCATGCCGCACTCCGCGACCACCCGCGCCACCCTGTCCATCGCGAAGTAGTGGTCGGCGAAGCAGGTGACGCCGCCGCGGATCATCTCGGCGCAGGCGAGCCGCGCCCCCAACTCGACGTGCTCGGCCGTGAGGTTGGACTCGACGGGCCAGACGACGTCGTTGAACCACTCCTCGGTGGGCAGGTCCTCGGCGAGGCCGCGCAGCGCGACCATCGGCGCGTGCGTGTGACAGTTGATCAGGCCGGGCAGGGCGACCTGGCCCCGGGCGTCGATCCGCTCGGCGGCGGGCAGACCGGCGGCCTCGGCGGTGGTCGTGACCGCCTCGACGACCCCGTTCCGTACGACGATCGCGGCGTCCTCCGCGAACCCGACCCGCTCTTGATCGTCGTGCACGAGGACGGTACATGCGCTGATGATGAGCTCGGCGGGACTGTCCGCGGCAGAAGGCGTCATCACGCCAACGTACGACGACGTCGTAGGGCGGCATGAGCCGAACCGCACATCCCGTCGCGGCTCTGTCGCGGGGCCGGCCGGGCGGGCACGCTGGCCTGACCACCCCGCCTGTCGGCTTCGGAAAGGAGCCCGGCATGCTGCTCGGCACCTGGAACCTGGAGAACCTCTACCGGCCCGGCGGCCCGTACGGCCCGCAGGACGAGGCCGCGTACGGGGCGAAGCTCGCCGCGCTGGCCGCCGTGATCACGGAACTCGACCCGGCGCTGCTGGGCGTGCAGGAGGTCGGCGACCCGGAGGCCCTGAAGGACCTGGCCGGGATGCTCGACGACGACTGGCACGTCGCCCTGTCCGAGCACGCGGACAGCCGGGGCATACGGGTCGGGTTCCTGAGCCGCGCGCCCTTGACGGTGGTGGCGGACACGGCGGCGTTCCCGGCGGGGCTGCGTCCCGTGCAGGCGGACGACTCGGGGCTGGCTGTGGGGCAGGCGGGGCGGGGCCTGCTGGCCGTGGAGGTCGAGGACGGGGCGCTGGGGGACGGGTCTTCGCCGGACGGGCCGCTGCGGGTGGCCGTCTGTCACCTCAAGTCGAAGCTGCTGTCGTACCCGGACGGCCGGTTCCAGCCGCGCGACGAGGGCGAGCGGGCCCGTTACGGCGCCTACGCCCTGTACCGGCGGGCCGCGGAGGCGACGGCCCTGCGCGCCCTCGCGGACGAGTTGCTGGAGGGCGACGGGCGGGCCCGGGACGTGGCGGTCCTGGGCGACCTGAACGACGAGACGCAGGCGGCGACGACCCAGATCCTGCTCGGCCCGCCCGGCTCGGAGCTCGGCACACCGGGGTACGACAGGGCCGACCGGGGCGACGCGACGCGGCTGTGGGACGTGGCCCCGCTCATCCCCGCCGGACAGCGCTGGTCCCGCGTCAGCTCCGGGCGGCGCGAGCTGATCGACCACATACTGCTGAGCCACCGGCTGGTGCGGCGGGTGACGGCGGCGGGCACGGGCCTGCCCGGCGAGGGCCCGCCCACCCTGCCGTCGGTCGGTCCCGACCCGGCGGAGCGGCGGGGCGCGCCCGGGTCGGACCACGCGCCGGTGTGGGTGCGGGTCGGCGGATGAGGGCCAGCGACGTCCCGGAGCGGCTGAGCTGGGCGGTGCGGGTCCTCGACCCCGCCCCCGACGACCGCGTGCTGGAGATCGGCTGCGGGCGCGGTATGGCGGTCGGGCTGCTCTGCGACCGCCTCACCACGGGCACCGTCACCGCCGTCGACCGCTCCGCCACGGCGGTGGCGGCGGCACGGCGCCGCAACCGCGAGGCGCTCGCGGCCGGGCAGGCCGCCTTCCACGTCCAGCCCCTGGAGGAGACGGACTTCGCCACCGGATCCTTCGACAAGGTCCTGGCGGTGAACGTGAACCTGTTCTGGACGCGCCCGGCGGACGCGGAACTGACGGCACTGCGCCGCTGGCTCGCACCGGCGGGGACGCTCTGCCTGTGCTGGGAACCGCCGGACGGGAGGCGGGCCGGGGAGATCGCCGGGAAGGTGGAGCGGGCGGTCGCTGCCGCCGGGTTCGCGACGAGGACGGTGCGGGACGACGGACTGGTGGCGGTGCTGGGCCTGCTACCCGGCGAGGGGCGTCCGGGGCAGTCGTAGGCCCACCCGCTCCACGGGTCCGGTGAGTTCGTCGAGCACGGCGGCGAGGCGTTCCCGGTGGCGCGGGCCGATCTGTCCCGTGTCGTCGAGGTGCACGGCGCAGGCCGTGATCGTGTCGACGAGGCGTTCGAGGAGGGCGGCCACCTCGTCCGCGCCCTCGGTGTGCCGGGCGAGGGCGGGCAGTTCGTGCGCGGCGAGGGAGATGGTCGTACGGGCCTCGGCGAGGGTGCGGTAGGCCTCGCGGCGCAGGGTCCAGCGGGTGGCGCGGTGGTCGGAGGGGGTGCCGGGGGTTCCTATGCGGCGGGCGTCTTGGGTGTCGGTGGTTCCGAGGCGCGGGGCGTCGGAGGGGCCGGAGGTCCCGATGCGGCGGGTGTCGGGGGCGCCGGAGGATCCGATGCGTGGGGCGTCGGCCTCGTCGAGGACGTGGGTGAGGTAGGCGTGCGCTGCCTCGTTCGCCGCCGCGAGCCGGGCGCGCACCCCGCCGCCCCGCTGTCCCGGCATGGGCAGGTGCCCGACGATCAGCACGATCGCGCAGGCCAGCAGCGTCTCGCCGATCCGGCCCGCGGACGCCTGCGGCTCGCCGCCGACCATGACGAGGGCGAGGACGAGGACGGTGACGACGGCGGTCTGGGCGGCGAAGTGCCGGGTGGCGACGGGGATGAGCGCACCGCTGAGGGCGACGAGCGCGATGAGCCCCTCCGGCCGGGGCAGGACGGCGGCGAACCCGGCGAAGAGGAGTGCGCCGAGTACGGTGCCGGCGGCCCGGTTGAGCACGCGGGAGGCCAGCGGCCCCAGGTCTGGCTTGACGAGGAAGACGGCGGTGGCGGGCAGCCAGTACCAGTGCTCGTGCTGCCCGTACCACCGGGTCTGGTGCAGGGCCTGGGCGACCGCCGCGCTGGCCCCGAAGCAGAGGGCGACGCGCAGCCCGTACTCGCGTCCGGCGCTGCCGAAGGCGGCGCGCAGCCGGTCCCGGGCGGTACGGGGCCGGGTGTGCAGGTCTCCGCCCCGGCCCTGGTCGAACACCTCGGCGGCGTGCAGCAGGGCGTCGTCGAGGGCGCGCAGCGCGGGTGCCGAGCGGGAGGGCGCGGGCAGCGGCCCGGTGTGGGTGTTGCCGCGGACGGCGGCGGCGAGCCGCCGGGGTCCTTCGGAGGCCCGCTCGGAGACGGCCTCTCCGGCCCAGGCGAGGGCGGTGGCGGCCTCGGCGAGGGGAAGCGCTGCCGCGTACTGCGCGTGCAGCCGCCGCTCGGCGGAGGAGGAGGCGTACCGCCGCAGCCGGGGTCCGGCGAGGGCGTCCTGCGCGTGGTCGAGGGCGGCGGTGAGCGCGGCCCGGCGGCGGATGGCGTCGGGCCCGCCGACGGCGTCGAGAAGCTCGGCGACGGCGTCGTACACGCCGGCGACGGCCTGCCGCTCCCCGTCGAACCGGAAGTCCCCCGCGAGGGAGCCGGGCGTGGGCAGGACGAGCCGCAGCACGACCAGCCACCCGGCTCCGGCGAGGAAGGCGAGCGCACGGGCCCATCCCGGCTCGGGCAGGGGCATCCCGGCCCCGACCGCCGAACCGACGAGCACCTGCGTCCCGACGGCGGACGCGACCGGCCCGATGGCGCTGATGCCTCCGGCGACCAGGCCGACGAGCGTGAGGATCACGGTCAGTACGACCGCCCCGGTCCCCTGCCCGGCGTACGTCCCGATCGCCATCCCCAGGGCACCGCCCAGCGCGGGCACCCCGATCCGCTTGACGGAGGCCCGCCGGCTCCCCGGCCGGTCGTTGATCCCGGCGAGCATGGCGGCGATGGCGGCGACGACACCGAGGGAGGTGTACCCGGTCCGCACGGCCACGAGCAGCAACGGCCCGGCGGACAGGGCCCCCCGTGTCACCGCGCTCCAGGGAACCGGCCCCCGCTGGGCACGCAGGGCGTGCGCGAGCCAGGGCGGAAGGTGCAGAGCGGCGGGGAGGCGGAACACGGGGCTCCTGTCGTCTCGTCGGAGGCAGGGGTGGGCCTTCGGGCGACGGTGGCCGGGCGGGGTTGGTGCCCACGGTAGGCGGGGTTCCTGGAGGAAAGGTTTCCGGAACGTGACGGAGGCCGTGAGAACAGGGTTCTTTATGAACGCAACTCCGAGCACTGTAGTGGCCCGCGTGTGGCCGGATCCGCGCTGTTCCGCACCAGGCGGCTGATACAGATGAAGATCTCGGTGTCAGTGGCTTGTGTGATGCTGAGGGACGACTGAGGGAATGATTCGCCGGGGGATTCACGGGGGTTGGTGTGACGGGGTGGGACATCTCGCCTGCCGGTGTGGGGTCGGTGGTCTCCACGGTGCGGGAGGCGGCCGATGCCATGAACGAGGGCATCACGCTGTACGGACGGTCCGTGCAGGGGGCGATGGAGTCGGTGGGCACGCTGTCGTTCGGTGACGGGGGCGCGGCATCCGGTGGCGGCCGGGCCGCCGGTCTCGTCGCGGTGGCGCTGGCGGAGTTCGTCGCCGGCACCGAACGGGATGTGGCGTTCCTGCCGCTGCGCGCGAGCAACTCCGCGAACGGCGCGATCGAGGCGACCAACGCCTACGTGGCGGGCGATCTGGAGCAGGCGTGGAACGCACAGCGCCAGGCCGCCCTGGCACCGGACGTGACCGCCTTCCTGGAGGCCGCCCGCAAGCAGGCGGGTGACAAGGGTTGATCAGCCCGGACGACATACCGACGTTCACCGGTGACCTGGTCGCACTGCAGCAGCACATCGCCTCACTGCGCAGGGCGGCGAAGGCGATCCGGGACGGCGGCGGCGAGGTCCATACCCGCTTCCAGCGCCTGGCACCGTCCTACACGGCGCCCGAGGCCGAGCAGCTTCTCGCCACCACGCAGCCGGTCGAGTCGAGATCGTCCTCGTTCGCGGACGATCTGGAGACGGTCGCCGCGGCTCTCACCACGCATGTCGTCGAAGTCGCCGAGATCGTCAAGCGGCTGGAGACCCTGCGCGGCCAGGCCCTCGTGTTCGTCGAGTCCGTCAAGGGTGATGACGGACTGGTGCGCAACTGGCAGCAGGACCAGGACAAGGTGGACGAGCACCAGGAGATCTGGGAGGGCGTGAACGCGGCGGTCGCGGCCTTCCAGCAGGCCGAGGTCGCCTGCGCCGACAAGATCACCGCACTGGTCGGCGGCACCCAGTGGCACATCAACGACGGCAGCCCCAAGCAGGACAACCCCTACGGTTTCAGCGCCGAGCAACTCGGCGAGGCGGACAGGCTGCCCTGGGGCACCCCGGCCCACCACGAGGCGCTGCCGTTCGGCATCGACTACCACCTGCAGGAGGTGGGAGTCAGCCTGTGGGACAACGCCGCGGGCTCGGTCGAGGGCCTCATCGACCTGTTCAGCCCCGGGGAGGAGGGCGACGCCACGCGTGAGGGGCTGGTCCGGGCGATCGTCGGGATGGAGTCGTACCTGCTCGACCCGCACGGCGACCGCGAGGGCACCGGGCCGTGGAACATGCCGTTCGCGCGGGAGAGCCGGCCGTTCGCGAAGGAGTTCGCCAAGGGGCTGGTCGGCTGGGACGACTGGCAGACCAACCCGGGCAAGGCGTTCGGCACCGTGCTGTTCAACGGCCTCACCCTCGGGGCCGGCCCGCTGGGCGCCGCGGCCAAGGGCGCGTCCGCCGCGGGCAGGGCCGGAGCCGGGGCCCGCGTGGCCGGCACCCTGGCCAAGGTGGGTGAGGTCCTCGACCCCGTCGGAGCCGCCGCCAGGACGGCCGGGGCCGCGGCCCGCGCGCTGCCCCGTGTCGCGGACCTGACCGCCGGAGTCCGCGCCGCCACCGAGGCGGCCGCCGCCGCGGACAGCAGCCACAGCGTGCTCCGGCTCTCTGACGGGTCCGAACTGCGCATCGCCGACGGGGAGTTCATACCCGGTAAGAACGGTGTTGTCGACAACACCCCTGCCCAGCCCGAGGCACCGGCCACCGAGCGCACTCCTCCGGCCGAGAGCCCCAGGGACCGTGCGCTGGTCGGTGTGGGCGCTCGTGCCCCGGAAGCCACTGCCCACACAGGCGGGAGTCTCACGCCAGGAGCCGGCCACGAGAGCCCGGCCGGAGGCGGGAGTGGAACGCCCGGGGGAAGCGAAGCCCCCCGGAGGAGTGGCACCGCCCCAGCGCACACCACGACCTCCGGGACATCATCGTCGGGCGGTCTGCCCCATGGTCCGAACGCCGGAGATGTTCACGGCCGAGACGGTGTTGACCCGGGCGGGGCTGACGGCGCACGGGACTCCGCCTCCGACGGCCATCACACGCCCGCCCATGAAGACGGACCTGACCACTCGGACGCACAGCGGCACGAGGAGCACGGGGAGTCGGCTGCTCCTGACGAAGCCGGGGCACACGACGAGCCCAAAGGTCCCGATGTGGGGGATCGCGAGCCCGATTTCACACGTCCTGCCCTGCCGCCGGGCCAGGCGGAACTGTCCCTGCGAGAGCTACGCGCCCTGCGCAGCGGGCGCCATCGCCATACCACCGCTGAAGAAATAGGCCGGGAAATGTTCGGCGGCGGCCCCGAGCGGCACTACCCGGTTCCCACTCACGACCATCCTTACTATCCGGTGGAGGCCCCGCGTGGCCGCAAGGTCGACGTCCCGGTCGATCTGCCGGACGGCCGGACACTGGCCGTGGAAATAAAGCACTACCTGGAATACCGAACAGTCAAGCTGGCAGACGGAAGCAACAAAATCGTGAAGGGGGAGGTGCCGCTGAAAAAGGAGATAATGGAGCAGATCAACAAAGACCTGACACTCCGAAGAATGGATCCCGGCTATGATCCCCGATGGGTATTCATGCATGCACCTCCGTCCCAGGCTCTGCGAAACTACCTCATCCAGGCCCGTATCATATTTGTAGAATACGGTCCACCCCCCAAGTAGATGCATCCGAGAGTGGAAGGTGTGAAGATGGCAAGGCCGGGAGCTCCCGAACCAGATCTGGAGCGTTGGATTCACGAGGGCCGTCGGACGGTCATCGATGTCGCCGACATGCTGGGCGTGCCCCCAGAGGTGTACACCCGTGATCCGCTGACCCTGATTCCCGCTCTGCAGAACTACGTATCACGCCTCCCACTCACCCAGTTCGAACAATCGGACTGGATTACGTTGCAGAGCGACCTGATGGCCTATGTTGCGGACGTCCTGGTCCAAAGGCACGGCGCCCGCTGGATCGTGGTGGATGACTCGACCACTCCTCGCGGTTACCGCTACGTTATCGAGGCGGAAGGTCTCGATGGCCAGACCCGCAGAATCGATCCCGTCGACGCCGTTCAAGCCGAATTCAAGAGTCTGCCGATCGAGGTCACGCGGATGCTTGCCAGTGCGGAACTCACACTGCGCCTGACGAACGAAGTCGACGAACAGCGCTGAAGCGCATTACGGCTGCCCAGGCAGAAAGACTCAGTGACCCAAGACATCATCGCCCTCACGCCCAGGATGCCGGACACCCGCACGCTGCTCGCGGCGTTGTACGCGGGCGGCCCCGATCTGCGGGTGGACCGTGTTTCCGAGGGTGCCGCGGTCCGGCTCCATGCGCCGGACGGACGCCCCCTGGTGAGCGTGGAGGTGCCGCTCTTCGTCCAGGTCCCGGGCGAGGTCAGCCGTTTGTTCGCCGGGAGCGTGCCGGAGGAGACGCCGATGTGGTGGACCGAAGTGCGGGCCACGACTGCCGCGCCGGAGGCTCAACGGCTGGCCGCATCGGTGGCGGGACGTCTGACCGCCGTGTTGGGCGGCACCACGTGGCCTGCCCAAGCCGGCCGTACCGGCGTTGTGCCTGTCTCCTCCGCGGAATGTGAGGAAGGTGGTGCCGCACACCCGGCAGGCGACGATGTCCCTCTCGCCGTCGACGTGCTCACCGACAGGGCAGCCGTGGTCTTCCAGGACCGCCCGGTCATCGCCGCGACCACTTGGTTCAGCGACCTCCTGCGCAGCGCCGTCGCGTCGGACCTCGAACTACAGGTCGTCACGCCTCCCTGTACTCGCCTGACGCTGCCCACGCGCACTCTGCTCACCGGCCTGCCCGCCCGCTGGGTCGTCCGGGATTCCGCGAGCGGCTACTACGACGGGCTGACCGGCGCCGTACTCCACTGGCACGAGGGCCGCTTTGCCCCGGCCCCGGCGGAGGCCGGCGGTTTCCCGCTCGCGGGCGCCTTCACCTCTCCCCCTGCCACCGGCACGCGCGGCGAGCAGCAATTGGTCCTGACCCTCCACACCACCCACCCGGCCACCGAACAGCTCCTGCTCGGCGATGCGCTCGAAGCCTGCTGGCAGACCCTCACCGGAGCCCCGCCGACCGGCTGGTCGACCGCCGAACCCGTCAACGTGCCCTGGTCACCCCGTCAGTTGACCGAGCTGGCCCGCACCCGAGCCCAGAAGTCGGCGCCCACCTGGCTGATCGCCGTCGGCACCCCCGACCGCCCGGCGATCGCGACCGTCCGTGTCACCCACACCAGCTCCGGAGTCGAGGAGCACATCACCCTCACCATCGGCTACGGAGCCGGCCAGCACCCACCCGTGGCCTCACTGCCCGAGCTGGCCGAGACACTCGCGACGCGGCACCACCTGGCCTCCATGCTCACCCACCTGCGCACCGCCCGCGCCGACCTGACCACCCCGTCCCACCACGAGCCGCTGCCGGTCCCGTTCTCCTTCACCCTGGGCCCCGATGCCGTGACCACCATCGGCCCCACTCACGCCCGGTCCATACCGGGAACGCGCCCAGCCCTCCTCGGCCGAGCCGCCCGGCCCGCCATGCACTACACCCTCGGTGCCGGCGACGGCACCGCCCCGGCCGCCTGGCATCACCTCAAACAGCTCAAAGAGCTCCTGGAAACAGGCCCGAGCGCCGGATCGAGCCGGGGTCCCGGCAACCTTTCCGGGAGCGGTGGCCACTGATGAGGCGCAAGCGCGTGTTCTCCTGAACCAGGTAAGGACTCATCCGTGGCCTCCCGTTCCCATCGGCGTCCGCCTCACAGACGGCGTTCGGTCCTCGTCCCCTTGATCGCACTGTCGGCCGTCGCACTCCTCGTGGCCCTGGTGGTGGCACTGCGCCCCGGCGCCGAGCCGGACACCGTGCGGGCCGCGGCCGAGCCCTCCACCAGCTCACCGGCGAGCGCCACGCCCACGCCCACGGCCCCGAGGGCGACGGGCAGTCCCAAGCCGAAGCCGTCCGCGAAGACCCCGGGCCCGGCGCGCACCACGACCCGCCCACCGGCCCGGCCCTCGCCCGCCGCCAGCCCGCGGCCCGCGCCGCGGGCGGTGTCCGACTCGGCCCCTCTGGCGGGCCGGATCAAGCCCGGCACCACCTACAAGGGCGTCGCCACCCACTACGACGCCGCGGACGGTGACGGCGCCTGTCTGTACGGCCCGAGCCCCGACCTCATGGTCGCGGCGATGAACACCACCGACTACGAGACGTCCAAGGCGTGCGGGGCGTACGTCCTCGTCCGCGCGGCGAACGGCGCCTCCGTCACGGTCCGGGTCACCAACGAGTGCCCGCTGCCCTGCGCCCCCGGGCAGCTCGACCTCAGCAAGGAGGCCTTCGCGAAGCTCGCCGGCCTGTCCGCGGGCCGGATACCGGTCACCTGGAGCCTGCTGAGCCCGAGCACGTCCGAGAAGGTCTCGATCCGCTACAAGACCGGCTCCAGCCGCCACTGGTGCGCCGTCCAGGCACTCGGCCATCGCAACCCGCTGGCCCGCCTGGAGGTCTCCACCGGCAGCGGCTGGCGGGCCCTGACCCGTACCGAATACAACTACTTCCTCTCCCCCGACGGCACCGGCTGCGGCGGGCCCCTCAGGCTCACCGACATCTACGGCGAACAACTCACCGTCGAGGGCATCGCCCTCAGCCCGGACACGGTGCAGCGGAGCCGCGTGCAGTTCGCGCGGCACTGAGCGTCCTCAAGCGCCACCGGATCCTGCGGCGCGCAACAGCGCCTCCGCGTCGGAGACCGCCCGGACGAGGGCCTCGGGCCGCGCCGTCAGGCTCGCGACGAGGGCGTCCACCTCGCCCAGACCGGCCCGGGCCACGAGTCCCTTCTCGTTGGTGACCCACTCTCCGCGCGCCGCCAGCACCGCGTGCGCGGTCTGGGTCCCCGCCAGGGCGATCGCGCCCGCTACCTGGGTGACCGAACCCCTCGGGGCGTGGCCCGCCTTCGCGTACGCCAGGGTGGCCGTGGCCATGCCGTGCCAGTGGGGCGGGGCCGTCTCGCGCAGGGCCGGCGGGTAGGTCGTGGGGCGTCGCAGGGCGCCCCGCAGCACCTTGTTGACGGCGAGTTCGGCGACGAGGAGGTACGTCGGGATGCCCGCCAGGTGGAACATCAGGGGCTCGACGCGGAAGCGGCCCTGCTCGGCCTCCGCCCACTCGTGTTCGACGACGTCGAGGTCCCGGTAGTGGACGTCCACGCGCCGGCCGTCGATCGTCAGCCAGGCGCCTCCGTTGAAGACGCCGCCGCCCCACGCGCCGAGTTCGGACACCTCGCCCTCCCAGCCGACCGCGCGGAGGTCGTCCGGGTCGAAGGCGCCCCGGTAGTAGACCGCCAGGTCCCAGTCGCTGTCGGGCCGTTCGGTGCCCTGGGCCCGGGAGCCGCCCAGGGTGACGGCCCGCACGGTGGGGAGGGCGGCGAGACGGTCGGCGGTGGTGTCGAGGAAGGTCCGCTCCGACGGGGTGGGCACAGCGAGGGCTCCTCGGCAGTCGGGGTCCAGGGCAGGTTAGGCGGATCTCCCGGTCGGCGTGAAACGAAATACAGGTGCGTCCGGGGCCGGGACTTCGCATGATCGGTGAGTTGCTGTGTCGTCGCCCCCAGACCGGAGATCCCGTGATCCAGCGCGTCACCGTCCCCAGCCTCTTCCCGCCGCCCACCTACTCCCACGCCTCCGTCGTCGAAGCAGGCACGCGGCTGGCCTTCCTCGCCGGGTCCGTGCCGCTGGACGCCGGCGGCGAACTCGTCGGCCCGGGAGATCCCGTACGGCAGGCCGAGCAGGTGATCGCCAACCTGCGGGAGCAACTCGGCGCCGTCGGCAGCGACCTGGCGCACGTCGTGTCGACCGACGTGTACGTCGTGAGCAGTGAGCCGGCCGTGCTCTCCGCCGTCTGGAGCGTCGTCGAGGCGTCCGGGCTCAGTACCGGGCCGCACTCCTCGACGCTGATCGGCGTGGCGTGCCTCGGGTACACGGGGCAGCTGGTGGAGATTACGGCGACAGCCGTCGTTCCCGGCTAGCCGTCCGGCCGCAGGAGTCTCCATGTTGATCGAGCACCGCGGGCAGCGCCCCGTCGTCCCCGAGTCCGCGTACGTCGCCCCTACGGCCGTGCTGTGCGGGGCGGTCGTCCTCGGTGAGCGCAGTCGTGTGCTGCACGGGGCCGTGCTCACCGCCGAGGACGGGGAGGTCCGGGTCGGCTCGGACGTCGTCGTCATGGAGAACGCGCTGGTGCGGGGGCGGGCCCGGCACCCCGCCGTGATCGGTGACGCCGTGCTCGTCGGGCCGCACGCCCATGTCAACGGGGCGACCCTGGAGGACGAGGTCTTCGTGGCGACCGGCGCCTGCGTCTTCCCGGGGGCCGTCGCGGGCGCCGGCGCGGAGCTGCGGATCCACAGCGTGCTGCACGTCAACTCCGTGCTGCCGCCCGGCACCGTCCTGCCCATCGGCTGGATCGCCGCGGGGGCGCCCCGGGCCCGCCTCTTCGCCCCGGGCGAGCACGACGAGCTGTGGCAGATCCAGGAGGCGCTGGACTTCCCCGGGACCGTGTACGGCATCCCGCGCGGCACCTCGATGCGGGAGGTCATGGCCCGCCAGTCCGCTTTCTACGGGGCCCACCGCGACGACGTCACACTCGACGGCCCGTCATGAGCCGCTGCTGTCCGGCCTCCTCCACACCCTCCGTTTCGGCAGCGGCTCGGCGTAGCTCCCCACCCGGCTGGTCGTCAGCCCCAGCGCCACCAGCGACTCCGCCAGTTTGACCGCCGCGGCGACCCCGTCGACGACCGGCAGGCCCAGTTTCTCGCCGACCACCCGCTGCAGCCCGGTCATACCGGCGCAGCCCAGCACCAGGACCTCCGCCCCGGCCGCGCAGGCCCGTTCGGCGGCGGCCAGGAACGCCGTCTCGGTGCGCTCGTCGTCGCCGAGGTCGAGCACGTTCAGGCCCGTGCCGACGACCGCGGCGCAGTTCCGGGCGACTCCGGCCGTCTCCAGGCTGTCCTCGATCTGTCCGCGGGACCGCTCCAGCGTGGTGACGACGCCGTAGCGGCGGCCGAGGAGGCAGGCGAGGTGCGCCGCGGCCTCGGTGATGTCGACGACCGGGACGTCGACCAGCTCCCGTACGCCTTCCCGCCCGTGCTCCCCGAAACCGGCCATGACCACGGCGTCGTAGGGCGGTCCGTCATACGTCCGCAGCGTGTCGAGGACGGCCGCGGCGGACAGGTAGCTGTCGAGCCAGCCCTCGGCGGACTCGGGCCCCCAGGCGGGGGTCAGTCCGGTCACGGTGGTGCCCGGGCCTGCGGCGGCCCGGGCACCTCGTACGATCTCCTCGGTCATCTCCTGCGTGGTGTTGCAGTTGGTGACGACGATCCGCACGTCTCTCAGACCTCCGCGGTGGCGCGCTCGGGGCGGCACAGCGCCGCGTACAGCCCGGCGGCGAGCGCCGTGCCGATGAACCAGGAGTACGGGGCGACGTCGCTGAAGGTCTTCACCAGCGCGAGCACGGCGGCGACACCGGCCGCGGGCAGGAACGCCCACAGCGCCTTGGGGTTGAAGCCCTTGCGGTAGTGGTAGCGGGAGCCGGGCGTGGCGTCGAACAGTTCGTCGACGTTCACACGGCCGCGCTTGACCCAGTAGTAGTCGACCATGATCACGCCGAACAGCGGGCCGAGGAAGGCGCCGAGTCCGCCGAGGAAGTAGTTGACGACGGTCGGGTTGGAGAAGAGGTTCCAGGGGGTGACGAGCAGCGCCGCGACCGTGCTGATCATGCCACCGATCTTGAACGTGATCTTCTGCGGCCAGACGTTGGCGAGGTCGTACGCCGGCGAGACGAAGTTGGCGACGATGTTGACGCCCATGGTGGCGATGGCGAAGGTCAGCGCGCCCAGCACGAGCACCCAGGTGTTGCCGATCTCGGCGACCAGGTAGGCCGGGTCGGTGATCTCCTTGCCGAAGACCTCGAAGGCGCCCGCGGTGACGATGACGGACACGATCACGAAGGCCGTGGAGTTGATGGGCAGGCCCCAGAAGTTGCCGCGCCGGACCGACTTGTAGTCGGGGGCGAAGCGGGAGAAGTCGCAGAAGTTGAGCATCAGGGTGCCGTAGGTGGCGAGGACCAGGCCGATCGCGCCGAACCACTGGCGCCACTGCTCGCCGACGGAGACCGGGTGCGGGGTGGAGGTGAGGGAGATCGTCCAGCCGGCCTTGGCGAGGATCCACACGGCCAGCGCGATCATCACGAGCCAGATCGCCGGGCCGCAGAAGTCCTGGAACTTGCGGACCGACTCCATGCCGCGGCTGATGATCGCCGCCTGCACCAGCCAGAGCGCGACGAAGGAGACCCAGCCGAGCGCGTCCAGGCCGAGGAAGGAGTTGTGCGTCCAGGACTCCAGGCCGGGCCAGGCCGCGAGCAGCATCACGTTGACGGCGACGGAGGCGAGGTAGGTCTGGATGCCGTACCACATGATGGCGATCACGGCCCTGATCAGCGCCGGGATGTTGGCGCCCCAGATGCCGAAGGCGATCCGGCTGACCACCGGGAAGGGCACGCCGTGGCGCTGGCCGATCTTCCCCATCCAGTTCATGCCGATGTAGATGATCACGAACCCGACGAGCAGGGACGTGAAGATCTGCCAGACGTTCATGCCCAGGAACAGCAGACCGGCGGCGAAGGTGTAGTTGCCGAGGTTGTGGACGTCGGACATCCACATGGCGAAGAGGTCGAAGACCTTCCAGTTGCGCTTCTTCGCGGGGGCGAGGTCTTCGTTGGTGAGCCGGGGATCGGGGACGAACGCGGGGGCGCCGGTGGCGGGGGCGCGGTCGGCGAGGGACACGGGGGCCTCCATGAGCACGGGGACGACGGAGGACTACTCTGGGGAGTGTTTGGTATACCAAACAGCGCTCATGGTTCGCCGTCAACAGTTCTGACGGATATCGCTCCTGTTAACGCCGCGTAAAAGACATCTCGCGTCGGCGAGGATGGGCTCCATGACGAAGATCGAACCCCTCGGAGCGGTACGCGAACGCGTCACGGCCGCACTGCGCCAGGAGATCATCGCGGGCAGCCTGCTCCCCGGCGACCGCCTGGTCGAACGGGAGCTGGCGGAGCGTTTCGGTGTCTCGCGCGTACCGGTCCGGGAGGCGATCCGGGCGCTCGTCGCCGAGGGCTTCGTCCACTTCGAGACCCCCCGCCGCACGGTCGTACGCCGTCTCACCCCGACCGACGTCAAGGAACTGTTCGAGCTGCGTGAGGCGCTGGAGGTCTACGCCGCCGGACTCGCCGCGGCCCGCGCGACCGCCGAGGACCTGGCCGAGGTCCAGGAACTCCTCGACCGCGCGGCGGCCGCCACCGAGGCCGGGGACGCCGAGACCATCACGGACGTCAACAGCCGCCTGCACGACCGCATCGTGGCGATGGCCGGCAACAGCCTGCTGACCGAGGCCCTGGAACCGGTCGCCGGCCGCCTGCGCTGGATGACCCGGCGCAACGAGGAGTGGCCCCAGCTCCTGGTCGAGCACCGCGAGTTGTACGAGGCGATCGCCTCGGGCGACCCGGAGCGGGCCCGCGCGCACGCGCTGACGCACGTGCGCACCAACTACCGCTCCACCGTGCGGCACCTGTTCGGGGACGAGGCCCTCTAGGGCCTGTCGTCGGCAGGGCTGAGCCCCGCCGCCCGCGCCGCCGTGCGCAGCACGTCGCGCAGCATCGTAGGGGTGAGCCGGCCGGTGAAGGTGTTGCGCTGGCTGACGTGGAAGCAGCCGAAGAGTTCCAGGCCGTCCAGGAGGTAGCGGGCCCCGTGGGCGAAGGCGGGCCGGGGCCGGGGCACGGGCCAGCCCGCCTCGGCGAACGCGGGCAGCGCGGCCTGCCAGCCGAAGCCGCCGAGCACCACGACAGCGCGCAGTGTCGGGCGCAGCAGCCGCAGTTCCTGCACGAGCCAGGGGCGGCAGGTGTCCCGCTCCTCGGGGGTGGGCTTGTTGGCGGGCGGGGCGCAGTGCACGGGCGAGGTGACGCGCACGCCGTACAGCTCCAGACCGTCGTGGGCGTGCACGGCGGTGGGCTGGGAGGCGAGGCCGACGTCGTACAGCGCCTCGTACAGCACGTCCCCCGAGCGGTCGCCGGTGAACATCCGGCCGGTGCGGTTGCCGCCGTGGGCCGCGGGCGCCAGCCCCACGATCAGCAGCCGGGCGTCCGCCGGCCCGAAGCCGGGCACCGGCCGGCCCCAGTACGTCCAGTCCGCGAAGGCGGCCCGCTTGGCCCGGGCCACCTCCTCACGCCAGGAGACCAGCCGCGGGCAGGCCCGGCAGTCGGCGATGCGCCGGTCGAGGAGGGGAAGACCGCTGGCGTCCATCACTCCACCGTAGGCGCAGGCGCGGACTCGGTCGTCCGTGCCCCGGCGCGACCGCGCCAGAGCAGGGCCCCGGCCAGCAGCACGACGCTCGTCAGCAGCCAGGGCAGCGGGCCCGGCCGGAGCGCCCCGACGAGCAGGCCGACGAGCGCGCCGAACAGTTGCTGGGCGAGGGACTGGACGGACAGCGCGGTGGCGCGGCCCGCGCTGGGGACGCGTCGGTGCAGCAGGTCGTTCTCGTTCGGGCCCGCCGCACCGATACCGAGGTAGACCAGGCCGAAGCCGGCGACCGCGAGGACCGTGGTCGCCGGGTGCGTGCCGGAGGCGGTGACGCCGAGCAGCAGCAGCCCGCTCGCCCCGGCCACGAGCGAGACCAGCACGGCTCGCTCGCCGCCGCCCGCGACCCGCGCGGTGAGGGGTGCGAGGTGGCTGCCGACGCCGAGGCAGACGAAGCCCCCGCAGGCGAGTGCGGCGTAGACCATCGCCCCGGAGTCGGTCGCCCCGGTCAGCGCCACGGTACGGCCCGGTATGAGCAGTTCGATGGTGCCCAGGGCGCTGCCGACGGCCGCGGCGGTGAGCAGGACCCGGCGGACCAGCGCGTCCCGTCCTCCCAGCCGCAGCCCGCCCAGGACCGTGACGGGGACGCCGCGCAGTACGGAACGCAGGGTGGCGGGCGGTCGCGCCGGCTCGCGCAGGGCGGCCAGTACGTAGCCGACGAAGACCACCCTGACCGCGGCTCCCAGCAGCATGGGGACGGACAGCGGCAGCACCGACCCGGATGTCGCCCGGCTCCATTGCGCGCCGAGGTCGGGGCCCAGGCCGAGCAGCCAGGGCAGGGCGCCGCCGAGCAGGAGGCCGGCCGCGAGCGCCGCGGAGGTCGCGGAGCCGCCCCGGGCCAGGCCCGTGCGCAGTTCGGCGTCGGGGCCGGAACAGGCATGGACGGTGTCGACGTACCAGGCCTCGGCCGTACCACTGGCCAGGGCGCGGGCCACGCCCATCAGCACCATGCCGACGGTGAGCACCCAGACGGTGGTGCCGAGTCCGACCAGGACGCAGGCGACCGCGTTGAGCACACCTGACATGGCCAGGACCGGTCGGCGCCCGAGGACGTCGGAGAGCCCGCCCGTGGGCAGTTCCAGCGCGGCCACGGTCAGGGAGTGGGCCGCGAAGAGCCCCGCGACGGCGGCCAGGGACATGCCGCGCTCGCCCAACAGCAGCACCATCGAGGCCAGGCCCAGGCCCGGCGGCAGCCAGAGGAGCGCGCAGACGGTGACGTAACGGCGGCGAGCGGTCCGGATCCCGGCCGACTCGGTCTCGCGGTCGGTCATGGGGTCGGTCATGGGGTCGGTCATGGGGTGGCCTCGCGGGCCGTGCCGTCCGCAGTGCCGTCGTTCGGTGCGCCCGTGCTGTCTTTCCGTCCGCGCGTGCCGTCGTTCCGTCCGCGCGTGCTGTCGTCCCGTTGGCCTGTGCTGTCGTTCCGTTCGCCCGTGCTGTCGTTCCGTTCGCGCGGGGCGAGGGGCAGGCCGGCGGTGAGGAGTACGACGTGTGCGGCGCGCGGGTCGTCCGCGTCCCGGGCGGTCAGTTCCTCCAGCTTCCGGTCGATCGTCTCCCAGAGTTCGGTGAGCGACCCGGCCGTCAGCCGGGGCAACAGGTCACTGATCCCGGACGGCTCCACCCACTCCTGACCGAACCGCCCGGCGGCCATGTCCGCCTCGTGCCGGGCGAGGGCCGACTCCAGGTGCTCGATCTGCCGCCGCCGCGCCAGGCTGACGAAGGCCCGGCCCGCCGCCGAGGACTCCATCGTCTCGTTGCTCCAGGAGGTCACGGTGTGCAGCGCCCGCCAGCGCCGCTCCCGCCCGTCCCGGTGCTCGGCCTCCGCGATGAAGGCGTACTTCGCCAGCACCCGCAGGTGGTAACTGGTCGACGCCGACGACTCCCCCGTCCGCGCGGCGAGTTCGCTGGCCGTGGCCGGCCCGTCCTGCCGCAGCAGCCCGAGCAGCCGGATGCGCAGGGGGTGGGTGAGGGCCTTCAGTGCGGCGGTGTCGCGCTCGGGGTCGAGTACGCGCTGGTGCTCGTCGCTGTCCATGCGGCGAGAGTAAGCCGCGCCGGCCACTTGGCAAAACTATTTTTGCAAAACTCGTTTGGCAGATCCGGTCAGAGCAGCCGGAAAATGCCTGTCCGACCCCGGCGCCGGGAGGACTAAGGTCGGGGACATGGCTTCTCGAGGTGCGGAGTACGACTGGACGGGCGCGGCCGGCGACACGGCGGCCGGTGCGCCTTCCCCCTCTGACGCGTCGCCTCCTCCGAATACCGCGCCGACCGAGGAGCGCGGCTCCGAGACGGGTGCCGGTGAGGCGAAGGCGCTGGACCCGAACGCCTCGGATGCGAAGGCCCTGGATCCGAGCGCGTCGGATCCGAGCGCCTTGGATCCGAAGATCGCCGCCGCGATCGCCGCCGCCGAGGCCGCCGGGCCGCAGCGCGGCGAGACGGTCCGCGTCGACAGCTGGATCTGGTCCGTACGCCTCGTCAAGACCCGTTCCCTGGGTGCCACCGCCTGCCGGGGCGGGCACGTGCGCGTCAACGGCGAGCGCGTGAAGCCCGCACACGCCGTGCGCGTCGGCGACGAGGTGCGCCTGCGGCACGAGGGCCGGGAGCGGGTGGTCGTCGTGACGCGGCTGATCCGCAAGCGGGTAGGCGCTCCCGTGGCCGCCCAGTGCTACATCGACAACTCCCCGCCGCCCCCGCCGCGCGAGGCCGTCGCCCCCGCCGGCATCCGCGACCGCGGCGCGGGCCGCCCGACGAAGCGGGACCGCCGCGAGCTGGAACGCCTCCGCGGACTGGCGGGCCCCGGCAGCGGCATCGGCCCCGGCCCTGTCCACGGCCCCGGCGGCATCGGTCCCGACGGCTTGGGCAGAGGCTCCGGCAAACGGCGGCCCTAGCGCGCCCCGGCTAGTGCCCCTGGCGCCCCGGCTAGGGCCGATCGCGGCCCGGGGAGGCGTCCGCCGCGAGCGGAAGACCGCGCAGCGACAGCGCGCTCGGTGCCGGCAGCGCACCGTGGGCCGCATCGGCGCGGAACGACTGGAGCAGGTACGCCACCAGCCGCCGGGACACCGCGCGGTCGTCCGGCAGCGCGGTGACCAGGGCGCAGTGGGACAGCAGGGCCACGGCGAGGTCGGACGGGTGGAAGTCGGGCCGCAGCGCGCCTGCCGCCTGAGCCCTGCTGACCAGGGTCGTGACGTCCCGCTCGGCCTGTTCCCGTGCCCGGGTGTGTTCGCGTGTGGCGTCCGGAAAGGCCGCGACGAAGGCGGCCGGGAAGCCCCGCTCTTCCCGTTGCAGTTCGCACACCGTCTCGACCAGTCGCTGGAAGCCCCGCCGGGGGTCGGGGTCGGCCAGCGTCTCGGTGAGTGCCCCGGCGCAGGTCTCCGTCTGCTGCGCGAACGCGGCCCGCACCAGGGCGTCCCGGGTCGGGAAGCGCCGGTACAGCGTGGCCACCCCGACTCCCGCCCGCCGGGCCACGGTCGCCATGGGCGCGTCGATGCCGCGCTCGGCGAAGACCGAACGGGCGGCCGCGAGGATGCGCCGCCGGTTGCGCCGGGCGTCCGCCCGCTGCCCGGCCTGACCCGCGATCCGAGAGGGGAGGCTGCGGCCGGCGGTGGACACGGTCTTCCCACTGGAGGAGACGGCCGGGGCCCATCGAGCACTGGAGGCGGGCGGGGTGCGCGGCAAGTACGTCGTCAGGGTCGACTCGCCCTGATGGCGACGCGCTGGTCAGAGCCGCCTCACGACCGCTGGTCACAGCGCTCGTCGAGGACTGGGACCAGCGGACGCCGCTGGTGTCGCACGCGGTACGGTCATGCCCCTCGCCGCAGCAGCCGCAGCAGCTCGGCGTTGTGCCCCCGCCGCGCCCAGGCGATGAGGGCGAGCGGAACGAGCAGGATGAGCGGCGTCGCCGCGTGCTCCCCGTCGAAGACGGCTGTCTGCACGATGAACGCGCCCACCATCAACGCGCCCAGCGCCACCGCCGCCACCGACTGCAGCACCGGGATCAACAGGGCGACGGCGCCGGCCAGTTCGAGCGCTCCGATGGTGTACATCCCCACGCTGCCCCACCCCAGCTTGTCGAAGTACTCGGCACCCGAGGCGTGCCCGATCAGCTTGGGCAGGGCACTCGCGACCGCGTAGAAGAGGGCGAGCAGGATCTGCAGACCGCGCAGCGCGATCCGGGCACGCCGCCCGCGGGCGGTCGCGGACTCGGCGATGACGACCCCGGCCGGGCTGGAGGGGGCGGCGGTGACGGAGGCGGTGGTCTCGGACATGGAGGTCTCCTGGGGGAAGCGGTCCGTGCTGGTGTCGCAGAGGTAGACCGCCCCTCGCCCTGGAACTCATCGCCGCCCGGCGGACGTCTCCCGGACTGCTTGCCCATCGCGAACGGCTGCGGGGGCCTGCGTGCCTAGACCGCCCGGGCCGTCGGCACCGCCCTCACCCATATGCGATCCTCCGTCAGATACCGATCGACCCTCAGCCCGGCCTCACCCAGCGCCTCCTCGAACTGTTCCCTGGTGAGCGGCCGGGTCCGGAACGTCTGCGTCCAGACCGCGTCCGGGAACTCGTACTCCGCGCGGACCGAGTTGACCCCGTCGCCGGCCGGCTCCGACGAGACGATGCGGACGGTGAAACCGCTGGGGTCCACCCGCTCGCGCGGCACCTTCACGTGGTAGTCCTCGCCCTCCCGCTGGATCAGCACGCAGCCGCCCTCGGCGACATGGCGCACGCAGGTGCGCAGCAGGGCCCGCCGCACCTCCGGGTCCCCCGCGTGCACGAGGAACGACGCGAGCAGCACCACGTCGAACGTCTCGCCCAGATCCAGTTCTTCGATCGGGCTGCATATCGTCCGCGCGCCGCGCACGCGCGCCAGCATGTCGGCGGACTCGTCCACCGCCGTGACCGTGAACCCGCGCTCCAGCAGCCCATGCGTCATGCGCCCGACGCCGCTGCCCAGCTCCAGGATGCGGGCGCCCTCGGGCACCGCGGCGGCGATGATGCCCGGTTCCTCTCCTACCGGGAGCCGTGAGTAGAGCTCCACCGCGCAGCCGTCCGGGGTGATGGCCCCGGGTCCCGTCCCCTCGTACCCCTCACGCATTTTCAGCTCCATGCCCGTCCAACGGCCGCCCCCGCACAGCCGTTCCCCTCCCGACCGCCTTCACCCGACCGAGTGAACGAGCAGACGGCCACAGGGCCGGAGCCAAGGGGATGCAGGACCGACTGCCGAACCGAAGCCTCAATGACTACAGGCCGAAGCCCCAGCGACCACAGGACCGGAACTCAGCGACTACAGCGGGAACCAGCCGTGCCCCACGTACCAGTGGCCGCCGGCCCGCAGGTGGTCGCCGACGGCCCGCTCCACGGACGTGCGCCTCGGCAGGCTCGCCACCGGCAGGTCCGGGTCGCCGAAGACGAACCGGACGGGCTCGGTGTCCGCCGGCTCCGGCTCCTCGCCTGGGTCCCGGGCGGCCGCGAACCGCTGCTGGAAGCGGATGATGTTGGAGTCCGGGCCGAGATACCGCTTCAGCTGTGGGTCGAGCAGCCAGGAATGGCACACCGCGACCCGGTACCGCTCGCGCGGACAGTGGCGGGCGAAGAACTCACGTGCCAGTGCCAGCGAACGGTCGCAGGCCGCCGGCGACAGCGGACCGAGGAAGTCCGGGATGTGCAGGTTCAGGCACGACTCCCCCGGCCCCATGTCGCCCCCGGCCGCGGCGATCGCCCGCCCCGTGCGCTGTCCGAGCCGCGCCCGCTCGAACTGAAGCCGGCCCAGCTGGTACAGCTCACCGCGGAAGTGGTGCGTGAGCCACTGAGGGACCTGCACCCCTCCCCTGCCGTGCTGCCGTCGGTGGAACGCCATGTTCCGCCCGAGGTCGGCGAAGGTGCGGCGGCTGACATCGGCCGGAACACCGCGCTCGCGGTGGTACGCGCGTGTGTGCGGCAACGCCGCGACGAACACGTACACGGAGAAGTACGGGCCCAGTGCCGCCGGTGCCTCGGCGAGGCGCTCGACGAGCGGCACCTCGACCCCGGTCTCCCCGATGTCCCGCACGAGCTCCTCGACGCACTCCGCCAGCAGCCGCACGGCCCCGGCGTCCGCGGTGAGCGTCCGCCGCAGCGCGACCAGGTCGTTGATGTCCTCGTGCGCCACCGCGAGGTCGAGCAGGATCTCGGGCAACGCGTCGGCGTCCGGCAGCATACGACTCCCCCAGTCGGCCTTTTGTGGACCTTAGCCGGGAAGAGTACGTTGCAAGAAGGAGTGGTGATCGGACGATGCGTACGGGCAGTGAACCGAGGACCGCGCGCAGTGCCCTGCGGGCGCGCTTCTGGCTGAGCCTGTGGGGGCTGCTGTGGGCGCTCGTCGGGACGGTCGCGTTCACGCTCGCCGGGCGGCCCGGCTGGGCCATCGCCTGCGGCGTGCTGCTGCTGGTCGTGACGGTCGACCTCGCCGTCGTCCTCAGGCACATCCGCCAGGGCCCGCACTACCAGCCGGGCCACGACATCCCGCCCTACCGGCCACCGGACGACCGCCCGTGACCGCCCTCCGGAGGCCCGCCCCCTGACCAGCCGCCGGACGCCCGCCCCGGAGGGGCCGGGCCGGGCTCACGACTCGAAGCGCGCCGCCTTCAGGAACTGCGGGTTCGGATCCAGCGCGGCCGCCAGCCGGAAGTGGCGTTTCGCCTGGTCGGGGCGGCCCTGCCGCTCATAGGTGCGGGCGAGCGCGAAGTGCGCGAACGCGTTGTCCGGCTCGCGCTCCAGCACGATGGAGAACTCCAGCTCGGCCGGCCTCAGCTGCGCCGCCGCGAAGAAGGCACGCGCGCGCAGCAGCCGCGCGGCGGTGTTCTCCGGGTGCGCGGCGATGACCGAGTCGAGCAGCTTCACCGCGCCCCGAGGGTCCCGCGCCGCGAGCAGTTGCTCGGCGGCGCGGAAGTCGATGACGTTCGTCTCCGGGGTACGTCCGGTCGAACCGCTGGTCTCGGGCACGGCAGAGTCCTTCCCTCACTGCGCGGGTTCAACGCGCCCTCGGGGGGCCGCTATTCCTGAGGGGACGGCCGGGCCGCCTGGGACCTGCGCCGCAGCTCGGCCCACACCTCCCGCACGCGGCGCTCCAGCTCCTCCAGCGGCACGTCGTTGTCGATGACGATGTCCGCGATCTCCCTGCGCTGCTCGCGTGTCGCCTGGGCGGCCATCCGCGCGCGGGCGTCCTCCTCGGTCATACCGCGCCGGGTCAGGAGCCGGTCGAGCTGGGTCTCGGGGCTCGTGTCGACGACGATCACGACGTCGTAGAGCGACGCCAGGCCGTTCTCCGTGAGGAGCGGGACGTCGTGGACGACGACCGCGTCCTCGGCGGCGGCCTCCTCCAGCTCACGGGAGCGGGCGCCCACCAGGGGGTGCACGATCGCGTTGAGGGTGGCGAGCTTGGCCGGGTCGGAGAAGACGATCGAGCCGAGCCTGGGCCGGTCCAGGCTGCCGTCCTCGGCGAGGATCTCCTCGCCGAAGGCATCGACGACCGCCGTGAGCCCTGGGGTCCCGGGCGCGACGACCTCCCGTGCGACGCGGTCCGCGTCGATCAGCACGGCACCGCACTCGACGAGCAGCCGTGACACCTCGCTCTTGCCGGCGCCGATACCACCGGTCAGGCCCACCTTCAGCATGTGCCGCAGCCTAGACGCTCCGCTGGGAGGCCGTGTTTCCGGGTGCGGGGCGGCGAGGGATGAGGCACCGCACGGGGGCGCCGCCCGTGCGCCGCGCAGTTCCCTGCGCCCCTGAGGGACGTCTCAGGTGTCGCCCTCGCGCTCCGCCAGAAACTTCTCGAACTCACGGCCGATCTCGTCCGCCGACGGAATGTCCACCGGCTCGGCGAGCATGTTGCCGCGCGTTTCGGCGCCGGCCACCGCGTCGTACTGGTGCTCAAGGCCCTCGACGAGGGCGGTGAGGTCCTCGTCGCCCTCGCGGATCTGCCGGTCGATCTCCGTCTGGGTGCGGTGGGCGTCCGAGCGCAGGGCGTGGGCGATGCCCGGCAGCACCAGCCCGGTCGCCGCCGTGATGGCCTCCAGGACCGTCAGGGCCGCGTCCGGGTACGGGGAGCGGGCGATGTAGTGCGGCACGTGGGCGGCGACACCCAGCACGTCGTGCCCGGACTGGAGCAGGCGGTACTCGATGAGCGACTCGGCGCTGCCGGGCACCTGCGCCTCGTCGAACGGGCTGCGGTGGCCCGGGACGAGGTCCGTGCGGTTGCCGTGCGGCGTGAGGCCGACCGGCCGGGTGTGCGGGACGCCCATGGGGATGCCGTGGAAGTTCACGGACAGGCGGACGCCGAGCCGCTCCACGATCTGCTTCACGGCCGCGGCGAAGCGCTCCCACTCCACGTCCGGCTCGGGGCCGGACAGCAGCAGGAACGGCGCTCCGGTGGCGTCCTGCACGAGGCGCACCTCGATGGCGGGGTCCTCGTAGTCGCTCCAGCGGTCGCGCTTGAACGTCAGCAGCGGGCGGCGGGCCCGGTAGTCCACGAGCCGGTCGTGGTCGAAGCGGGCGACGACCTGGTGGGGCAGCGAGTCGAGCACCCGGTCGACGATCTGGTCGCCGGTCTCGCCCGCGTCGATGTATCCGTCGAAGTGGTAGAGCATGACAAGGCCGGCCGACTCCTGCGCCAGCGCCATGTCGACGACGGCCAGGCCCTTCGGCTCCCATGCGTACAAACCCTGCGGATCAAGCACAGTGACCGCTCCTCCTCGTGTTCATACTCCACAACGACCTTGCGGGCGTGGGCATTCCCGGAGGGCGAGAATGTTGATCTTGGCGGCTGGGGCAACGCCGCTGAAGGGGCGCGGGGACCTGCGCGACCAGCCACCGCCGGCCCGCGCCCGAGCGACGACGACTGAGGGGCCGCACCTCGAAAGGTACGGCCCCTCGGTCAGGAGCTACAGCTCAGCGGGCGTTCAGCTCTGCCCACCGGCCAGCTTCTCGCGAAGCGCGGCAAGCGCCTCGTCCGAGGCCAGCGCGCCGGAGTTGTCCGGGCCCTCGGAGGAGTACGAACCGCCACCGGACGCGGCCGGAGCGGCGGCCTCGCCACCCTCGGCAGCGGCCTTCTCGTCCGCCTCGCGGGACTTGATGACCTGCGCCTGGTGCTGCTCGAAGCGCTGCTGCGCCTCGGCGTACTGGCGCTCCCACTCCTCGCGCTGCTTCTCGTAGCCCTCGAGCCAGTCGTTGGTCTCGGGGTCGAAGCCCTCGGGGTAGATGTAGTTGCCCTGGTCGTCGTAGGACGCGGCCATGCCGTACAGGGTCGGGTCGAACTCGACCGCCGACGGGTCGGCACCGAAGGACTCGTTGGCCTGCTTCAGCGAGAGGCTGATGCGACGGCGCTCGAGGTCGATGTCGATGACCTTGACGAAGATCTCGTCGTTGACCTGGACGACCTGCTCCGGGATCTCCACGTGGCGCTCGGCCAGCTCGGAGATGTGGACCAGACCCTCGATGCCCTCGTCCACGCGGACGAACGCGCCGAACGGAACCAGCTTCGTGACCTTGCCGGGCACGACCTGGCCGATCTGGTGGGTGCGGGCGAACTGCTGCCACGGGTCTTCCTGGGTCGCCTTCAGCGACAGGGAGACGCGCTCACGGTCCATGTCGACGTCGAGGACCTCGACGGTGACCTCCTGGCCGACCTCGACAACCTCGGAGGGGTGGTCGATGTGCTTCCAGGAGAGCTCGGAGACGTGGACCAGACCGTCGACGCCACCCAGGTCCACGAAGGCACCGAAGTTGACGATCGAGGAGACGACGCCGGAACGGACCTGACCCTTCTGGAGGGTCGTAAGGAACGTCTGGCGGACCTCGGACTGGGTCTGCTCCAGCCAGGCACGGCGGGACAGGACCACGTTGTTGCGGTTCTTGTCCAGCTCGATGATCTTGGCCTCGAGCTCCTTGCCCACGTAGGGCTGGAGGTCGCGGACGCGGCGCATCTCGACCAGGGAGGCCGGGAGGAAGCCACGGAGGCCGATGTCGAGGATGAGACCACCCTTGACGACCTCGATGACGGTACCGGTGACGATCCCGTCCTCTTCCTTGATCTTCTCGATGGTGCCCCAGGCACGCTCGTACTGGGCGCGCTTCTTCGAGAGGATCAGGCGGCCTTCCTTGTCCTCCTTCTGGAGGACGAGGGCCTCGATCTCGTCACCGACGGCGACGACCTCGTTCGGGTCGACGTCGTGCTTGATCGAGAGCTCGCGGCTCGGGATCACACCTTCGGTCTTGTAACCGATGTCGAGCAGGACCTCGTCCCGGTCGACCTTCACGATGACGCCGTCGACGATGTCGCCGTCGTTGAAGTACTTGATCGTCTCGTCGATCGCGGCGAGGAAGGCTTCCTCGTTACCGATGTCGTTGACCGCTACCTGCGGGGTGGTGGCGGTGGTCTCGGTGCTGCTCGTCATGTGGGAAAGGGCTCCGGTACGGACATTGAAGTCGTAGGTACTGCTACGCCGGGAGCCCGTTTCGCTCTGCAGAAGCCGGACAGCCAAGGAAGCGCCACACGAAATGGTGGCGCCTCGACAACCGAGGGGACATACATACAGATGCGAGCGCAGCCTGCTACGTCTGAGGTGCGCAGGCCCGCAGCGCAACTTGTAGCATACGGGGGCAGCCGGGCAGGGTCAATGCGCGAAGCCGCCCACGCGGGACGGAACACCGCATACCCGGCACAAGTCATATCGTCCGAGGCCACGTGGGCCGTACGACACGCCCTTCGTGACGTCGCCGGGACCGGCTGGACGGAAGAGTACGACGAGGGAGCCGATCATCCAAGAGCCCGAAGCGTCCGAGCCCGAGGCCACCCGGCGTGCCGCCTCGGTCGCGGAGAGTTCCCGCGCCAACCGCGGCTGGTGGGACCGCAACGCGGACGAGTACCAGGTCGAGCACGGCACGTTCCTCGGTGACGACCGCTTCGTGTGGGGTCCCGAGGGCCTGGACGAGGTGGAGGCGGAGCTGCTGGGCCCGCCGGAGGAGCTTAAGGGCCGGGACGTGCTGGAGATCGGCGCCGGCGCCGCCCAGTGCTCGCGCTGGCTGGCCGCCCAGGGTGCCCGCCCGGTGGCCCTGGACATCTCGCACCGGCAGCTGCAGCACGCGCTGCGGATCGGTGGAACGTTCCCCCTGGTGTGCGCCGACGCCGGTGCGCTGCCCTTCGCCGACGGCTCCTTCGACCTGGCCTGCTCGGCGTACGGGGCGCTGCCCTTCGTCGCCGACCCGCGCCAGGTGCTGCGTGAGGTGCGCCGGGTGCTGCGGCCCGGGGGCCGTCTCGTCTTCTCGGTGACGCATCCGATCCGCTGGGCCTTCCCGGACGAGCCCGGGCCCGAGGGGCTGTCGGTGTCGGGTTCGTACTTCGACCGCACCCCCTACGTCGAGCAGGACGAGGAGGGCCGCGCGGTCTACGTGGAGCACCACCGCACGATCGGCGACCGGATCCGGGACGTCGTGGCGTCGGGCTTCCGGCTGGTGGACCTGGTGGAGCCGGAGTGGCCGGCCTGGAACACGTCCGAGTGGGGCGGCTGGTCGCCGCTGCGCGGGAACCTGATCCCGGGCACGGCGATCTTCGTGTGCGTACGAGACTGACGGTGTGATCCGCTACGACGCCCTGGACGCGCTGCCCGTCCGCAGTGCCCTGCCCGGTCTCGACGACGCCCTGGAGGGCCACGGCACCGCCGTTCTGGTGGCGCCGCCCGGCACCGGCAAGACGACGCTGGTGCCGCTCGCGCTGGCGGGCCTGCTGGGTGAGCGGCCCGCGCGGCGGGTCGTCGTCGCCGAACCGCGGCGGATCGCTGCCCGGGCGGCGGCGCGGCGGATGGCGTGGCTGCTGGGCGAGAAGACCGGCGAGAGCGTCGGCTACACCGTGCGCGGGGAACGGGTCGTCGGGCGGCACACGCGCGTGGAGGTCGTCACGACCGGTGTGCTGCTCCAGCGGCTGCAGCGGGACCAGGAGCTGGCCGGGGTGGACGTGGTCGTGCTCGACGAGTGCCACGAGCGGCATCTGGACGCCGACACGGTGGCGGCGTTCCTGTGGGACGTGCGGGAGACGCTGCGGCCCGAGCTGCGGCTGGTGGCGGCGTCCGCGACGACGGACGCGCAGGGCTGGGCCGGGTTGCTGGGCGGCGCGCCGGTGATCGAGGCGCGGGGGGCGGCCCATCCGGTCGACGTCGTGTGGGCGCCGCCGGCGCGTCCGGTCCGGCCGCCGCACGGGATGCGGGTCGACCCGGCGCTGCTGACGCATGTGGCGTCGGTGGTGCGGCGGGCGCTGGCCGAGCGGGACGGGGACGTGCTGTGTTTCCTGCCGGGCGTCGGGGAGATCGCCCGGGTCGCCGGACAGCTCGGGGGGCTCGGCGGGGTGGAGGTGCTCCAGGTGCACGGGCGGGCGCCCGCGGCGGTGCAGGACGCGGTGCTGGTGCCCGGGGAGCGGCGGCGGGTGGTGCTGGCCACGGCCGTGGCGGAGTCGTCGTTGACGGTGCCGGGGGTGCGGGTGGTCGTGGACTCGGGGCTGGCGCGTGAGCCGCGGGTGGACCACGCGCGTGGTCTGAGCGCGCTGACGACGGTACGGGCGTCGCAGGCGGCCGGGCGGCAGCGGGCGGGGCGGGCCGGGCGTGAGGCGCCGGGGGCGGTGTACCGGTGCTGGGCGGAGGCCGAGGACGCGCGTCTGCCGCGTTTTCCGTCGCCGGAGATCAAGGTGGCCGACCTGACGGCGTTCGCCCTGCAGGTGGCGTGCTGGGGTGATCCGGAGGCGTCCGGGCTGGCGTTGCTGGACGCGCCGCCCTCCGGGGCCATGGCGGCGGCGCGGGGTGTGCTGGGCGCCGTGGGGGCCGTCGACTCCGCCGGGCGGGCCACCGAGCGGGGTGTCGCGCTGGCCCGGCTGGGGCTGCATCCGCGGCTGGGGCGGGCCTTGGTGGACGCGGTGCCGTTCGTGGGGGCCGAGCGGGCCGCGGAGATCGTCGCCCTGTTGAGCGAGGAGGCGCCTAGGGAGTACGGGGATGATCTGGCGGGTGCCTTGCGGCGGGCCCGGCGTGGGGGTGACGCCTATTCCTCGCGGTGGCGGAGTGAGGTTCGGCGGCTGCGGGGCGTCGGCTCAGGGGCTTCGCACTCTCCCGTCCCCTTGAAGGACTCTTCGGAGGAGCGGCAGGTCGGGCTCGTCGCCGCTCTCGCCTTTCCCGAGCGCGTCGCCAGGCGGGACGGCGGGTCGTACCTGATGGTCTCCGGGACTCGTGCCGAGGTCGGTGACGGGAGCGCCCTGCGCGATGCCCCCTGGATCGCCGTCGCGGTGGCCGACCGGCCGGTCGGGAAGGGGCACGCGCGGGTGCAGCTCGGGGCCGTGGTCGACGAGGACGTGGCCCGGTTCGCGGCGGGGGCGCTGCTGGAGGAGCGGGACGAGGTGCGCTGGGACGGCGGGGACGTCGTGGCGCGGCGCGTGGAGCGGCTGGGGGCCGTGGAGCTCGCGGTGCGGGCCCTGAGGGATCCCGATCCGTCGCTCGTGCGCGGGGCGCTGCTCGACGGTCTGCGGCAGGAGGGGTTCGGACTGCTGCGGTGGTCGGCGGAGGCCGGGGTGCTGCGGCAGCGGCTCGCGTTTCTGCGGCTGCATCTCGGTGCGCCCTGGCCCGACGTGTCCGACGAAGCGCTGCACGCGCGCGTGGAGGAGTGGCTGGAGCCGGAGTTGGGCCGGGCGCGGCGGCGGGCCGATCTGGCGCGGATCGACGCCGGTCAGGCGCTCGCGCGGCTGCTGCCGTGGGCGTCCGGGGAGGCCGGGCGGCTCGACGAGCTCGCCCCGGAGCGGATGACCGTGCCGAGCGGGTCGAGGATCCGGATCGACTACGAGCGGCCCGAGCAGCCCGTGCTCGCGGTGAAGCTGCAGGAGATGTTCGGGCTGCAGGAGTCGCCCCGGGTCGCCGGGGTGCCGCTGCTGGTGCATCTGCTGTCCCCGGCGGGGCGGCCGGCCGCCGTCACCGCCGATCTCGCCTCCTTCTGGCGGGACGGCTACAAGGGCGTGCGGGCGGAGTTGCGCGGGCGGTACCCGAAGCATCCGTGGCCCGAGGACCCGGCCGGGGCCGAGCCGACCCGGCACACCAACGCGCGGCTCAGGCGCTGACGGGGGACGGTTGCTCGGCCGCCGTGGGGGCCGGGCCGGCGCGGCGGCCGCGGGCCTCCACGTAGAGCGCGAGGGCCAGCAGGAGGACGCCGAGGGTCAGGGAGCCCCAGGGCAGCCAGGACGTCATCAGCAGGATGAGCAGGCGCTGGGACTTCACCAGGTCGACGGTGTGCTCGATGTAGTCCTCGCGCATCTTCACGTGGCCGGCGAACGCGGTGACCTTGTCGCGGTCGCCGAGGAGGGTGCCGCCGCGCAGTTCCTCCTTGTGGAGTTCCTCGCCGTAGACGGGGGCGCCGGTGAGGGGTTCGACCCAGAACCTGCGGACCGTGGTGTACCAGCGGGTCGTGCCGGTCCGGGTCACCGCCTCGGGGGTGAGGCCCTCGACGGGCAGGGTCTTCGGGATCTTCACCTTGGTCCAGGGGATGGTCTGCTCGAAGTAGTAGACCTCCAGGCCGCGGAAGTCCCGGGTGCCCTTGTAGTGGATGGGGGCGGTGACGCGGGCCTGGGCGTCGAAGTACTCGTAGTCCCGCTTCTCCGTGAGGAAGGGCCACTTGAACTCGATGCCCTCGCGGCGCACGGGGTCGCCGTCGACCATCTCGCCGGTGGCGTGGACGGGTTCCTGGGTGTGGGCGTCGAAGATGTAGCGCTCGGGGATCTTGGACACCATCTTGCCGTCGGGGCCGACGACGTAGGACAGGCCGTCCCAGACGACGACGTCCCGGCCCGCCGACTCCTCGATCCGCTCGGAGGCTTCGACGTTGCCCTTGAGGGTCTGCACGATGGTGACCTTGGGGACCTTCTTCGCCCGCATGGTGCCGTAGTCGAGGAGGGTGGCGTCCTTCGCCTCCAGGACCATGTCCTGGTACTGGTGCGCGGGGACCTTGGCGAGGCGCGGGAAGGCGTACCAGCGCAGCAGTGGGGACAGGGCCGCGAAGAACACGGCGAGGGCGAGCAGGATCAGGCCGGCCTTGCGGCGCATCTCGGCCTCCCTCCCGGGCGGGCGGTCAGGGGTGTGCGGGCACCGTCGTCAGCAGTGGTTTCGGGGACGTCCCGCCCGAGGGCGAGCCGAGGGCGGTCAACGTCAGGACCACGGCGAACGCGACGGCGAGACCGGTGGCGGCGGCGATGAGTGCGCGCATACGGGGCCTCCCCGCGGATGAGCTGAGACGGATGAGCTGATACACCGTCAGGTTTCTCGGCACCGTAGCAACGGGCGGCGGAGATGAGAACACGTTGCACACACAACGACGCCCCTCCCGAAGGAGGGGCGTCGCCGGTCCTGCTCGGGGACTACGCGCTCGGGTCGGCCGACGGGCTGGGGCTCGGTGAGGCCGTCGCGGCGGCCGCCACGGTCAGTTCGACGGTGAGGCTCGCGCCGCCCGCGGTGTTGATGCGGAGCAGGAACGTGCCGGTGGTGTCGTCCGCGTACAGCTTCGGCAGCTTCAGCAGGCCCTTCGCGTCCGTCTTCAGGCCCGACAGGGTGCGCACGGCCTTGCCGTCGGCGTCCTTGAAGTAGGGGCCCTTGTCGTTGGCGGTCGGGTCGTCCGCCGACTTGATCAGCGTGGCGGTGGCCGCGACGCCGTCCGCCACGGCGCCCTTGTAGGTGGCCTTCACCTCGACCTGGTTCGCGAACTCGCCGCCGGGGGTGCAGGTCAGTGCGGCGTCGCCGGTGCGGACGAGGGTGTCGGCGGCGCGTTCGGTGACGGTGGCCGTGTAGTCGAGGCCGGGCACGGTACGGCCCACGACGGTGGCGCGGACGGTGACGGCACCCGTCTTCTCACCCGCGCGCAGGGCGGGGGCGACGGCCACGCCGGAGCTGTTGGTGGCGACCGTGGCCACGCTCTCGCCGCCGGTGAAGGTGGTGTCCGTGTCGCCGAGGATCGTGAAGCGGATCCGGACCTTGGCGACGGACTTGCCGGCCTGCGTCTCGGCGCGGGTGCTGATGCGCTGGGCGAAGGTGTCGCCGGCCATGGCGGTGAGCTTCGCGGTTCCGGCGTTCTCCAGGTGGTGCACCGTGTCGGTGGGCGTGGGGGACGTCGAGGGCGGTGGGGTCGACGAGCCAGGCGGGGTGGTCGGCGGCTTGGGGCTCGTGGTGCCGCCGCCGGGCTTCGTCGGCTTGGGGCTGGGCTTCGGCTTGGACGCGCCCTGGCCGGGCGTGCTCGGCGTGGACGGCGTGGACGGGTCGGGGCTCGCGCCGGTGCCGTCGTCGCTGCGGTTGTCCGGCAGCGTGCCCGTGCCGTCCGGGACCTCGTGCGTGCCCTTGCGGTAGTACTCCAGCCACCTCATGACGAGGTTGAGGTACTCGCGCGAGTTGTTGTAGCTGAGGATCGCCCGGTCGAGGTCGTTCTGGTCGGACAGGTCCCAGTTGTTGCGGCAGAGGTAGTGGCCGGCGGCGAGGGCGGCGTCGTAGATGTTGTTGGGGTCCTTCTTGCCGTCGCCGTTGCCGTCACGGCCCGCCCACGCCCAGGTGGACGGGATGAACTGCATGGGGCCGACGGCCTGGTCGTACGCGCTGTTGCCGTCGTACGCGCCGTTGTCGGTGTCCTTGATGAGGGCGAAGCCGTTGCCGTCGAGCTGCGGGCCGAGGATCTTGCCGATCGTGGTGCCCTCGGCATCGACCCGACCGCCGCGGGCCTGACCCGACTCCACCCGGCCGATGGCCGCGAGGAGTTGCCAGGGCAGGTTGCAGCCGGGCTTGGACTCGCGCAGCGAGGCCTCGGCCTTCTTGTAGGCGTCGAGGACGGTCGCGGGGATGCCCGCCTCGGTCTCGCCCTGGCCGCTCGGGGACGGTCCGGTGGACGGGGACGGGTTGGGGCTCTTGAGCGGCGGCAGGTCCGTGTAGTAGGGCGAGTTGCCGGTGGCGCTGCCGTCGGAGGCGCTCGCTTCGGGTGAGGCGTCCGCGGCGGGCTGTCTGCCGTGGTCGTTCACGCCCGGAGCCTGGGAGGCGGACAGGGCCGCGACCGCTACCGCGGCCACGGCGGTGGTTGCCGCCCCTTTGCACAGCCTCCTGCCGAATTGCGCCGCCATAGAGTGAACCCCTCCCGTGGACGCCCGAGCGCCCGTCTCTGTCTCTCGCGCTCCGTGTGGTGCGTTCGCGTACTTCTGTTGTGTTCGCTCTGTTGTGACGATCGACCGACCCGAGTGGTTGCCCTCCGGCGGGCCTGTCTCCTGCCCCCGGGACGGTGACCCTGGCGACCCTACGACAACTTCCTTTGCTCGGGCACCCGTTCGTGCCCGTTTTTCACCGGTTGGTCATGCGGACAGCGCGACGGACGCCTCGTGTGCGGCTTCCCGCATACTGGGCCCTCCGAACGCCCTGGTAACGACCGTCGCAAGGAGCCGAGTTGCCGTTCACACTGAGCCACGCGGCAGCCGTACTGCCCGCCGTGCGCACCGACGGGAGCGGCCGGGGCCGGCTGGTGCCCGCCGTGCTCGTGGCGGGTTCCTTCGCGCCCGACATGACCTATTACGCGGCGAGTGTGCTGTCCGGGGCGATGGAGTTCGGAGACGTCACGCACTCGTGGCCGGGCGTTTTCACGGTCGATGTGCTGGTCGCCTGGGCGTTGGTGGGGTTGTGGCTGCTGGTGCGCGAGCCGCTGGTGGCGCTGCTGCCGCGGGGCCGGCAGGGGCGGCCGGCCGCCCTGGTGCGGTGCGGGGCGCCACGCGCGCGCGTGCGGCCGTCGCTGGTGGTGCGGTGGTACGTGTCCGCGGTGCTGGGCGCGTCGACGCATGTGGTGTGGGACGCGTTCACTCATCTCGACCGGTGGGGGATGCGGCTGTTTCCCGTACTGGGCCGGGAGGTGGCGGGCTCGCCGCTGTACTGGTACCTGCAGTACGGGGGTTCGGCGGTGGCCGCGGTCGTGATCGCGGTGTTCGTGGCGCGGGCGCTGCGGCGGATGCCCGGGGGCGAGCCGGTGGGGGTCCCGGTGCTGTCGGTGCGGGACCGGTGGGGGGCCGCTGCCGTGATCGGCGGTTTCGCGTTCGTGGGGGCGGTGCAGCGGGCGTCGCGGTGGTGGGCATACTGGGGCCCGGCCGCGAAGCCGTGGGAGATCATCCCGACGGTGTGCTTCGGCGCGGGGGCGGGGCTCGTCCCGGCGCTGCTGCTGTACGCCGTGGGGGTCAGGGTGTGGCGCCCGGTTCCGGCCCCCGGCCGTCCCGACGGCGTCGACGAGACGGAGCCGAGCCGTCCGGCCGCTCGCTGAGAAGGTCGTCGGTCGTCGCGTTGAACACGGTGATGGTGGTATGCGCCAAGCGGGGCCGTGGGAGCAGCGCGAGGACGAGGGTCAGGTAGGCGCGGGCCAGCTCGGCCCAGGGGTGGGGTGTCCGGCGGCCGGGGGCGTACGGGCGGCCGGGGGGCTGGGCGGCGGGGGTGCGGTCGGGCGCGTCGGGGGTGTCGGGGCCTGAGGTGGCGGCGGTGCCGCCGGGCGCGTGGGCCAGGTGCTGCCGGAGGTTCGCCGTGGCCTGGCGCAGGGCCGCGGAGAGGCCGGTGGGAACGCGGAGGGTGCTTGCGGTTGCCGCGAAGACCGGGACCGACGCGATCGGCGCGGCCGGCGGGAGTTCCACGCCTGGTGCCGAGCGGCTGAGGAGCGTGCGTATGCCCATGCCCCGCATCCTTGCGACCACCGGCGGGTGGGGCGCCTTCTCGGGGGCCACGTGGGTGATGGTCTGGACGGCGTGAGGTGGGCTGGGTGGAGCGAGGTGCGTGCCGGAGCTGAGCGATGAAGGACGCCGTCGGCCTCCCCCCGTGTGTCCCCGGCTCGGCGCTCCTGCGGCACTCCGGACCGGGCAGGAGACTCCTGCCCGGTCCGGTCGGCGCAGTGCGCTCGCTAGTGGGCTGCCGACTCCCAGTCCGGCCCCGCGCCCACGGAGACGCCGAGGGGGACGCGGAGGTGCACGGCGTTCGCCATCTCGCGGCGGACGAGTTCCTCGGCGGTCTCCCGCTCGCCGGGGGCGATCTCCAGCACGATTTCGTCGTGGACCTGGAGCAGCATGCGGGAGGCGAGCCCGGCTTCCTTGAGCGCGCTGTCCACCTTGAGCATGGCGATCTTCACGATGTCGGCCGCCGTGCCCTGGATGGGCGCGTTGAGGGCCATCCGCTCGGCGGCCTCACGGCGCTGGCGGTTGTCGCTGTTGAGGTCGGGCAGGTAGCGGCGGCGGCCGAAGAGGGTCGCCGTGTAGCCCGTGGCCCGGGCCTCGTCGACCGCCCGGCGCAGATAGTCCCGTACGCCGCCGAACCGCTCGAAGTACGCGTCCATCAGGGCGCGGGCCTCCGCCGCCTCGATGTTCAGCTGCTGGGAGAGGCCGAAGGCGGACAGCCCGTAGGCCAGGCCGTACGACATGGCCTTGATCTTGCGGCGCATCTCGGCGTCCACGGCGTCCGGCTCGACCGCGAAGACCTGGGAGGCGGCCGTGGTGTGCAGGTCCTCGCCGGAGGTGAACGCCTCGATCAGGCCCTCGTCCTCGGAGAGGTGGGCCATCACACGCAGCTCGATCTGGCTGTAGTCGGCCGTCATGAGGGACTCGAAGCCCTCGCCGACGACGAAGCCGCGGCGGATCGCGCGGCCCTCGTCCGTGCGGACCGGGATGTTCTGCAGGTTCGGGTCGGTGGAGGACAGGCGTCCGGTGGCGGCGACGGTCTGGTTGAACGTGGTGTGGATGCGGCCGTCCGCGGCGATCGTCTTGATCAGGCCCTCGACGGTGACGCGGAGCTTGGCCTGCTCGCGGTGGCGGAGCATGATCACCGGGAGCTCGTTGTCCGTCTGCGTGGCGAGCCAGGCGAGGGCGTCGGCGTCCGTGGTGTAGCCGGTCTTGGTCCGCTTGGTCTTGGGCAGGGCCAGCTCGCCGAAGAGGACCTCCTGGAGCTGCTTGGGCGAGCCCAGGTTGAACTCGTGCCCGGCCGCCGCGTGGGCCTCCTTCACCGCCTGCTGGACGGCGCCGGCGAACATCTGCTCCATGGCCTCCAGGTGGGGCCGGTCGGCCGCGATGCCGTGCCGCTCCATGCGGGCGAGCAGCGCGGATGTGGGCAGCTCCATGTCGCGCAGCAGGTCGGCGGCACCGACCTCCTCCAGGCGGCCTTCGAAGGCCTGGCCCAGGTCGAGGACGGCACGGGCCTGGATCATCAGGGCCTCGGCCTCGGCGCCGTCGTCCGCGCCGAAGGCGAGCTGGCCGTCGGCCGCGGCGGCGGGGGCCAGCTCGCGGTGCAGGTACTCCAGGGAGAGCGCGTCCAGGTCGAAGGAGCGGCGGCCCGGCTTGACCAGGTAGGCGGCCAGCGCGGTGTCCATGGTGACGCCCTCGACGCTCCAGCCGTGCTCGGCGAAGACGCGCATGGCGCCCTTGGCGTTGTGGAAGACCTTGGGCCGGGCGGTGTCGGCGAGCCAGGACGCGAACGCCGTCTCGTCGGCCTCGTCCAGCTGGGAGGGGTCGAACCAGGCGGCTGCCCCGCCGGGCGCGGCGAGGGCGACCTCGGCGACGGAGCCCGCGCCGAGCGCCCACGCGTCGACCGTGGCGACGCCGAGGGGTCCGGTGCCGTGCTCGGTGAGCCAGGCGGTCAGCTCGCCGGTGCCGAGCACCGTGCCGTCCAGCCGCACGCCCTCCGTGCTGATCGGGGTGGTCTCGGCCTCCTCCGCGCCGGGGTCGACGGCGAAGAGCCGCTCGCGCAGGGAGGGGTTGCGGATCTCCAGGGTGTCCAGGACCATCGCGACGGCCTTGCGGTCGTACGGGGCCCGCTCCAGGTCGGTGACGCCCTTGGGGAGCTCGACCCGGCGCTCCAGCTCGGTGAGGCGGCGGTTGAGCTTGACCGCTTCCAGGTGGTCGCGGAGGTTCTGGCCGGCCTTGCCCTTGACCTCCTCCACGCGCTCGACCAGCTCGGCGAAGGAGCCGAACTGGTTGATCCACTTCGCGGCGGTCTTCTCGCCGACGCCGGGGATGCCGGGGAGGTTGTCGGAGGGGTCGCCGCGCAGGGCCGCGAAGTCGGGGTACTGCGCGGGCGTCAACCCGTACTTCTCGAATACCTTCTCCGGGGTGAAGCGGGTCAGCTCGGAGACGCCCTTGGTCGGGTACAGCACCGTGGTGTGCTCGCTGACCAGCTGGAAGGAATCCCGGTCGCCGGTGACGATCAGCACCTCGAAGCCCTCGGCCTCGGCCTGGGTGGCGAGCGTGGCGATGACGTCGTCCGCCTCGAAGCCGTCCACCGCGAAGCGGGCGGCGCCCATCGCGTCGAGCAGCTCGCAGATCAGCTCGACCTGGCCCTTGAACTCGTCCGGGGTCTTGGAGCGGTTCGCCTTGTACTCCGTGAACTCCTGGGAGCGCCAGGTCTTGCGGGAGACGTCGAAGGCGACCGCGAAGTGCGTGGGCGCCTCGTCGCGCAGCGTGTTGGCCAGCATCGACGCGAAGCCGTAGATCGCGTTCGTCGGCTGGCCCGTCGCGGTGGTGAAGTTCTCCGCGGGCAGCGCGAAGAACGCGCGGTACGCCAGCGAGTGCCCGTCCATGAGCATCAGTCGCGGACGGCTGCCGCCGGAGGTCTTGTCGGTCGTCTTCGATGCTGTCTCTGCCACGCCCCCGATCCTGCCACGCCCCACTGACACTCGGCCCCGGCCCCGCCCCGACCCCGCGTGCGCCGGGCCGACCCGGGCGACGGCAGGGGGCGGCGAGCCGGAGACTTCGGACCCCCGCGGTCGCCCGGCCGGGGCGGGAGGGGCGGTGGCCTCGGACCGGGCACCGCCAGGGCCGACCAGGGCAGGGCGGGACAGAAGCCTCGGGCCGGACCCCGCCATCGCCCCGCCGGGACTGACGGCGCGGAGGCCCCGGACCGTACCCCGCCGGGACTGACGGCGCGGAGGCCCCGGACCGGACCCCGCCGCCGCCCCACCGGGACGGGACGGTGCCGTGGCATCGGTTCGGGCCGCCCTCACTCGATGTCGGCGCCGCGTGGGAGGATCGGAGACGTACCTCACAGCGCAGTCGAAGGGGAGCGTGCGATGGCGTCGAAGCCGCCCAAGAGTGATCCGGTTCAGGACGCGCCGCAGGTCGCCGGGCCGAAGCACGCGGCAGCGGGGCTCCCCGCGATCGGGCACACCCTGCGGGTCGCCCAGCGGCAGATGGGCGTGAAGCGCACCGCGCTGACGCTGCTGAGCGTGAACCAGAAGGACGGCTTCGACTGCCCGGGCTGCGCCTGGCCGGAGCCGGAGCACCGGCACAGGGCGGAGTTCTGCGAGAACGGCGCGAAGGCCGTCGCCGAGGAGGCCACCCTGCGCCGGGTGACGCCCGAGTTCTTCGCGGCGCACCCGGTCGCCGATCTCGCCGGCCGCAGCGGCTACTGGCTGGGCCAGCAGGGCCGCCTCACCCACCCCGTGTACCTGCCGGAGGGCGGCACGCACTACGAGCCGGTCACCTGGGAGCGCGCCTTCGACATCATCGCCGAGGAGATCACCGCCCTCGGCTCCCCGGACGAGGCCGTCTTCTACACCTCGGGCCGCACCAGCAACGAGGCCGCCTTCCTCTACCAGCTCTTCGCCCGCGAGCTCGGCACGAACAACCTGCCCGACTGCTCGAACATGTGCCACGAGTCGTCCGGCTCGGCCCTGTCGGAGACGATCGGCATCGGCAAGGGCAGCGTCCTGCTGGAGGACCTGTACAAGGCGGACCTGATCATCGTCGCCGGGCAGAACCCGGGGACGAACCACCCGCGCATGCTCTCCGCCCTGGAGAAGGCGAAGGACAACGGGGCGAAGATCATCAGCGTCAACCCGCTGCCCGAGGCGGGCCTGGAGCGCTTCAAGAACCCGCAGACCCCGCAGGGCATGCTCAAGGGCGCGGCGCTGACGGACCTGTTCCTGCAGATCCGCATCGGCGGCGACCAGGCGCTGTTCCGCCTCCTCAACAAGCTGATCCTGGAGCGGGAGGGCGCGGTCGACGAGGCGTTCGTGCGGGAGCACACGCACGGCTTCGAGGAGTTCGCCGAGGCCGCCCGCGCCGCCGACTGGGACGAGACGCTGAAGGCGACCGGCCTGACCCAGGAGGACATCGAGAAGGCCCTGCGCATGGTCCTGGCCTCCGAGCGGACCATCGTCTGCTGGGCGATGGGCCTCACCCAGCACAAGCACTCGGTGCCCACGATCCGGGAAGTGGTCAACTTCCTGCTCCTGCGCGGCAACATCGGCCGCCCGGGCGCGGGCGTGTGCCCGGTGCGCGGCCATTCGAACGTGCAGGGCGACCGCACGATGGGCATCTTCGAGCGCCCCGCCCCGGCGTTCCTGGACGCCTTGGAGAAGGAGTTCGGCTTCGCGCCGCCCCGGGAGCACGGCTACGACGTCGTCCGGGCGATCCGCGCGCTGCGCGACGGTGAGGCGAAGGTCTTCTTCGCCATGGGCGGCAACTTCGTCTCGGCCTCCCCCGACACGGAGGTCACGGAGGCGGCCATGCGGCGGGCCCGGCTGACCGTGCACGTGTCGACGAAGCTGAACCGCTCGCACGTGGTCACGGGCGCGCGGGCCCTGATCCTGCCGACGCTCGGCCGGACCGAGCGCGATCTGCAGGGCGGCGGCGAGCAGTTCGTGACGGTCGAGGACTCGATGGGCATGGTGCACGCCTCCCGGGGCCGCCTCGAGCCCGCGAGTGAGCACCTGCTGTCGGAGCCGGCCATCGTGTGCCGCCTGGCCCGCCGCGTGCTGGGTGAGAACAGCCGGACGCCGTGGGAGGAGTTCGAGAAGGACTACGCGACGATCCGGGACCGCATCGCGCGCGTGATCCCCGGTTTCGAGGACTTCAACGCGCGCGTGGCCCGCCCCGGCGGCTTCGCGCTCCCCCATGCCCCGCGCGACGAGCGCCGCTTCCCGACGGCCACCGGCAAGGCCAACTTCACCGCCGCGCCCGTGGAGTACCCGGAGCTGCCCGAGGGCCGCCTGCTGCTGCAGACGCTGCGCTCGCACGACCAGTACAACACCACGATCTACGGCCTGGACGACCGCTACCGGGGCATCCGGGGCGGCCGCCGGGTGGTGCTGGTCAACCCCGAGGACGCCCGGGCCCTGAAGCTGGCGGACGGCGACTACGTCGACCTGATCAGCGAGTGGAAGGACGGCGTGGAGCGCAGGGCGCCCGGTTTCCGGGTCGTGCACTACCCGACGGCCCGGGGCTGTGCCGCCGCGTACTACCCGGAGACCAACGTGCTGGTGCCGCTGGATGCCACGGCGGACACCAGTAACACCCCGGCCAGCAAGTCCGTCGTGGTGCGTCTGGAACAATCGGCGACCGACTGAGCGTTTGCTCAGTCGCAAGCGGTCGAGCGATGAGGACGAACGGAGCCGGGCCCCATGGGTGAGCAGCAGCATGTGAAGTTCCCGCAAGAGGTCATCGACGAGTACGCCTCCCTCGGCGTCGACCTCCCGGCCCTGTTCTCCGCGGGCCACCTCGGGACCCGGATGGGCGTCCAGATCAGCGAGGCGTCGGCGGACCGGGTCGTCGGGACGATGCCGGTGGAGGGCAACACCCAGCCCTACGGACTGCTGCACGGCGGGGCCTCCGCGGTGCTCGCCGAGACGCTGGGCTCGATCGGCTCGATGCTGCACGGCGGCAGCTCCAAGATCGCCGTGGGGGTCGACCTGAACTGCACCCACCACCGCGGGGCGCGCTCCGGCCTGGTCACGGGTGTGGCCACGCCCGTGCACCGGGGGCGCTCCACCGCCACCTACGAAATCATCATCACGGACGAAAACGACAAAAGGGTGTGTACCGCCCGGCTGACCTGCCTGCTGCGCGACCTGAAGCCGGGCGACGAGGAGTTCATCCGCGCCGCGAGCTGACCCGACGTAGGGAAAACCCTGGAGGGGCGGGCGCGCTCTTGTCGCGACCGCCCCCGCGCGCTTCACTGACGCTCCCCCCCCACAGGAGAAGACCCGTCCCACCCGTAGAAGGGTTTCTCTTGACCTCCGTACGCGCCATCGCCGTCACCGCCGCGGCCACTGCCGCCGTGCTCGCCACCGCGCTGCCGTCCGCCGCCATCAACTCCTACAACGCCACACCCGCCCCCGAACGCACCGAAGTCGGCGCGCTCGTGGCCACCTGGGACAACGACGGCGACCCCGCGACCCCCGACCGGGTCGACTGGGTCTGCTCCGGCACCATGATCGACGCGGACACCTTCCTGACCGCCGCGCACTGCACCACGGACTGGCCCGACAACGTGCGGTTCTACGTCTCCCTCGACCAGGACGTGCAGTCCGGCCTCGACGCGGCGGCGAAGAAGTACCCGGGCGACCCCGCCGCACAGGCCGCCGCGGTCGCCGTCGAGGGCACCGCCCACTCGCACCCCGACTACCCGGGCCCCGCCTCCGACACCCACGACATCGCGGTGGTCCAGCTGCCCGCCGCCCAGGTCAAGGCCCGCTGGAGCTTCACCCCGGCCGCCCTGCCCACGGCGAACCAGCTCGGCAGACTCGGCCCGCGGGGCCTGAACGGCACCGACTGGTTCGTCGCCGGCTACGGCACCCAGGAGGCCGTCAACGGCCCCGGCGGACACACCCACCCCGGCGGCGGCGTCCGCATGAAGGCGCCCGTCACCTTCGACGCCCTCAACGACTCCTGGGCCCGCCTGGCGATGACCGCGCCGCAGGGCAACGGAGGCGCCTGCTACGGCGACTCGGGCGGCCCCAACTTCGCGATGATCGACAGCAGGCGCGTCCTCGCCGCGACCACCATCACCGGCGACACCCCCTGCTACGCGACCAACGTCACCTACCGCCTGGACACCCCCGGCGCCCGCGCCTTCCTCGCGCCGTACGTGCGCCTGCCGTAACCCCGCACGGGCCCGCCGCCGACCGCCCCGCCGCACCGGGCACAGCCCCGAAGCGGCGGGGCGCCGACGTTCGCATTCATCAACTCGCGTAGCGCGTGGGGCCTCCGCTCCCCCCTATTCCTCTCTCTCCGTAACGCTCCGTAACACGCGCGCAATACAACGCCACACGCCCATCTCCGGCCGCGGAACCTTTCCGATTCCGCCCGCGCCGACCACTCCACGGCAACCGCACGATCTCAGCCACTGCCAACCGGAAGTGCGCGTTCTCAGAATGCGGACGTCGGCGAAAATCCACCAAACCCGCCGAGACGGCCCGCCACCGAGACCGGGCATCCACCACGTCATAACAAGAAAGTCACAAGCCAGCCCGCGCCGCTGACCCTGCCCTTACCCCGGGCTTAGAGTCACGGCCAGTCACCGCTCCACATCGGGAGTTCGGTACCAGCGCGGCACTCACCCCCCGACCAGGGCGGGGCCTGCCTGTGAAAGGACTGATTGTGCGACAGCGTTCCTTGGTGATTCTTACCTCCGTTCTCACGACCGGAGCTCTGACTCTCACCGCCTGCGGCTCCCGAGACGACAGCGGTGACAAGAGCGGAGACAGCGGGAGCGGCACCACGCTGACCATCGGCGTCGACGCCCCCCTCTCCGGTGAGAACTCCACCACCGGCCTCGGCATCCAGTACGGCGCCCAGATAGCCGTCGACGACGCCAACAAGAACAACTGGGTCCCGGGCGTGAAATTCAAGCTCAAGGCCCTCGACGACAAGGCCCAGCCCGCCACCGGCCAGTCCAACGCCACCAGCCTCGTCGGCGACAAGACCGTCGTCGGAGCCGTCGGCCCGCTGAACTCCGGCGTCGCCCAGACCATGCAGCAGGTCTTCGCCTCGGCCAACATGGCCCAGATCTCCCCCGCGAACACCGCCCCCGAGCTCACCCAGGGCAAGAACTGGCAGACGGACAAGAAGCGTCCCTTCAAGACGTACTTCCGCACCGCCACCACCGACGAACTGCAGGGCAGCTTCGCCGCCGGCTACGCCTACAACGGCCTCAAGAAGAAGAAGGCCTTCGTCGTCGACGACAAGCAGACCTACGGCGCCGGCCTCGCGAAGATCTTCAACGAGCAGTTCAAGAAGCTCGGCGGCAAGGTCGTCGCGACCGACCACGTCAACACCGGCGACAAGGACTTCGGCTCCCTCGTCACCAAGATCAAGAACTCCGGTGCCGACCTGCTCTACTACGGCGGCCAGTACGACGAGTCCGCGCTGATCACCAAGCAGCTCAAGGACGCCGGCGTCAAGATCCCGCTCTTCGGCGGCGACGGCATGTTCGCCTCCACCTACATCGAGGCCGCCGGCAAGTCCTCCGAGGGCGACCTCGTCACCGCCATCGGCGTCCCCGCCGACACCCTGCCCGCCGCCAAGCAGTTCATCCAGACCTACAAGGACAAGGGCTACAAGGGCGACTACGGCGCCTACGGCGCCTACGCCTACGACGCCGCCACCGCCATCATCAAGGCCGTCAAGGCCGCGGCCGACGCCAACGGCGGCAAGGTGCCCACCGACATCAACGACCTGCGCTCCAAGGTCGTCGACGGAGTCCAGAAGTCCGACTTCGAAGGCCTCACCGGCAAGGTCTCCTTCGACCAGTACGGCGACACCACCAACAAGCAGCTGACGGTCTACCAGGTCGAGAAGGGTGCCTGGAAGGCCGTGGAAACCGGCACCGCCGACCTGCAGTAGTCCCGGCCCCCCAGAAAGCCGCACCACGGGCCGCGCGGGAGGAGGACCCCGACCGCGCGGCCCGTTTTCACACCCCCACACAGCACGCGACCACGCACGCATCCAGTGCACACGACCACCAGCGACATGGAGGCCACGCGGTGAACACCCTGCCGCAGCAGCTGGCCAACGGGCTGCTTCTCGGCTCGATGTACGGGCTGATCGCCATCGGCTACACGATGGTGTACGGCATCGTCCAGCTCATCAACTTCGCGCACGGCGAGATCTTCATGACCGGAGCGTTCGGCGCCCTCACGGTCTACTTCTACATCCTCCCCGACGGCACCTCGATGGCCCTCGCCGTACCGCTGATGCTCCTCGGCGGCGCCCTCGTGGCCATCCTCATCGCCGTCGGAGCGGAACGGTTCGCCTACCGCCCCCTGCGCGGAGCACCACGACTGGCACCCCTCATCACGGCCATCGGCCTCTCCCTGGCCCTCCAGGAGGTCGTCCGCAACTTCTACCCCGGCGCCGACCGCGCCCGCGCCTTCCCCGGCCTCGACGCCACCCACGACATCGGCTCCATCACCATCAAGGACGCCGACATCTTCCTCATCCTCGCCGCGGTCCTCTGCATGGCCGCGCTCGCCTTCTTCGTGCGCCGCAGCCGCACCGGCCGCGCCATGCAGGCCACCGCGCAGGACCCCGACACCGCACAGCTCATGGGCATCGACACCAACCGCATCATCGTCATCGCCTTCGCCATCGGCGGCTTCTTCGCCGCCGTCGCCGCCGTCGCCTACGGACTCAAGTACGGCAACGTCGACTACCGCATGGGCTTCCTCATGGGCCTCAAGGCCTTCACCGCGGCCGTCCTCGGCGGCATCGGCAACATCTACGGCGCCATGCTCGGCGGCGTCGTCCTCGGCATCGCCGAGACCCTCGCCTCCGCCTACATCGACGAGATCCCCGGCATGCAGCAGCTCGGCGGCCAGAGCTGGGCCAACGTGTGGGCCTTCTGCCTCCTCATCCTCGTGCTCCTCTTCAGGCCACAGGGCCTGCTCGGCGAGCGCGTCGCGGACAGGGCGTGATCACATGACCGAGACGACCAAGACCCCCGCCCCGGACGCCACCCCCGCGCCGCCCGCACTGCGCGGCCTCATACCGCTGCCCCTGGCAGCCGCCCGCGCCCTGCTCCTCGCCGGCGGCATCGCCACCGCGGCCTCCGCCTTCCTCGCCTGGACCTGGACCGACGAGTTCCCCGGCGACCTCACCATCAACGGCTACCCCGGCGGCCTGCAGTGGCTCACCTTCACCGCCGGCCTCCTCACCGCCCTCTTCACCCTCGCCGCGTACGGCATCCGCGGCCTCGGCTGGCTCCTGCCCGCCCGCAACAACGCACCCCTCGTCCTCACCGCACTCGGCGGCTTCGCCGTCACCTGGTTCACCGTCATCGCCATCAGCGTCGAACTCGGCGGCGTCGTCAACCTCGAACCCGGCGGCTGGATCGCGGCCCTCGCCTCCCTCCTGCCCCTCATCGGCGCCTTCGCCCTCCCCCAGGAGCGCACCGGCACCGACGGCACCAAGGAAGCCCTCAAGGCCTACATCGCCAAGCCCGACCGGATCCCCGCACCCGCGGCCACCGCGCCCTGGGTCCAGCGGGCCGTCATCACCGTCGTCACCATCATCGGCCTCGGCGTCTTCACCTACGGCATCGACACCGAGTACGGCGAACTCTTCGTCGGCTACCTCTTCGTCGTCACCTTCGCCATGTGGGCGCTGCACACCGCCGGCCTCCTCGACCGCTTCTCCGCACAGGTCGCCGCCAACCGCAGCTTCACCCTCGCCATGGGCTTCGCCGCGGCCATCGCCTTCCCCTTCACCCAGACCGACGACCACTACGCCAACATCGGCGTCAACATCCTGATCTTCGGGACCGTCGCCCTCGGCCTCAACATCGTCGTCGGCCTCGCCGGACTCCTCGACCTCGGATACGTCGCCTTCCTCGGCGTCGGCGCCTACACCGCCGCCCTCGTCTCCGGCTCCGAGTTCTCCACCATCTCCGGCGTCCACTTCCCCTTCTGGGCCTCCGCCCTCACCGGCGCCGCCGCCTCCCTCGTCTTCGGCGTCCTCATCGGCGCCCCGACCCTGCGACTGCGCGGCGACTACCTCGCCATCGTCACCCTCGGCTTCGGAGAGATCTTCCGCATCGCCGTCAACAACATGGACGGCGACTCCGGACCCGACGTCACCAACGGCCCCAACGGCATCGCCAACATCCCCGACCTGAACCTCCTCGGCTTCAACTTCGGCCAGGCCCACGACATCGGCGGATTCACCCTCGGCCGCTTCGCCAACTACTACCTGCTGATGGTCCTCATCATGGCCATCGTCGTCCTGGTCTACACGCGTGCAGCGGACTCCCGCATCGGCCGCTCCTGGATCGCCATCCGCGAGGACGAGACCGCCGCCACCGCCATGGGCATCAACGGCTTCCGCGTCAAACTCATCGCCTTCGCCCTCGGCGCCGCCCTCGCCGGCCTCGCCGGCACCGTCAGCGCCCACGTCACCTACAGCGTCGTCCCCACGCCGTACCAGTTCGCCGGCTCCACCCCGCCCAACTCCGCGTTCCTCCTGGCCGCGGTCGTCCTCGGCGGCATGGGCACCGTCGCCGGCCCGCTCCTCGGCGCGGCCCTGCTCTACCTGCTCCCCGAGAAGCTCGTCTTCCTCCAGGACAAGTCGCTCCTCGCCTTCGGCATCGCGCTCATCCTCCTGATGCGCTTCCGCCCCGAAGGCATCATCGCCAACCGCCGGCGCCAGCTCGAATTCCACGAGACCGGCCAACTCGACGTACCCAAACAGACCACGCTGACCGACGAACCGGCCGTCACCAAGGCGGGGGCGTAACCATCATGACGACACCTGTACTCGAAGCCCGCGACGTCACGATGCGCTTCGGCGGCCTCACCGCCGTCCGCTCCGTCGACTTCACGGTCAACGCCGGCGAGATCGTCGGCCTCATCGGCCCCAACGGCGCCGGCAAGACGACGTTCTTCAACTGCCTCACCGGCCTCTACGTCCCGACGGAGGGCACGGTCTCCTACAAGGGCACCGTCCTCCCGCCCAAGCCCCACCTCGTCACCCAGGCCGGCATCGCCCGCACCTTCCAGAACATCCGCCTGTTCGCCAACATGACGGTCCTGGAAAACGTCCTCGTCGGCCGCCACACGCGGACCAAGGAAGGCCTCTGGTCGGCCCTCCTGCGCGGCCCCGGCTTCAAGAAGGCGGAAAAGGCCAGCGAAGAACGCGCCATGGAACTCCTGGAGTTCATCGGCCTCGCCCACAAACGCGACCACCTGGCCCGCAACCTCCCCTACGGCGAACAGCGCAAGCTGGAGATCGCACGGGCCCTGGCCTCCGAACCCGGCCTGCTCCTGCTCGACGAGCCCACGGCCGGCATGAACCCCCAGGAGACCCGCGCCACCGAGGAGTTGGTCTTCGCCATCCGCGACAAGGGCATCGCCGTCCTCCTCATCGAGCACGACATGCGCTTCGTCTTCAACCTGAGCGACCGCGTCGCCGTCCTCGTCCAGGGCGAGAAGCTCGTCGAAGGCACCCCCGACGTCGTCCAGGCCGACGAACGCGTCGTCGCCGCCTACCTCGGCGAACCCTTCGAAGGCGATCCGGGCGAGGCCGAAGCCGCCGAGGTCGAGGCCGCCGAAGCCGCCGCCGACGCGACCAGCACCACCAGCAGCACCAAGGGAGAAGCCAAGTGACCGCACTCCTCGAGGTCGAAGACCTCCGGGTCTCCTACGGCAAGATCGAAGCCGTCAAAGGCATCTCCTTCAGCGTCGATGCCGGCCAGGTCGTCACCCTCATCGGCACCAACGGCGCCGGCAAGACGACGACCCTGCGCACGCTGTCGGGCCTGCTCAAGCCGACGTCCGGGAAGATCCTCTTCGACGGCAAACCCCTCAACGGAGTCCCCGCCCACAAGATCGTCGCCCTCGGACTCGCCCACTCCCCCGAAGGCCGGCACATCTTCCCCCGCCTCACCATCTTCGAAAACCTCCAGCTCGGTGCCTTCCTGCGGAAGGACAAGGACGGCATCGAAAAGGACATCCAGAAGGCGTACGACCTGTTCCCCATCCTCGGGGAACGCCGCAACCAGGCCGCGGGCACCCTCTCCGGCGGTGAGCAGCAGATGCTCGCCATGGGCCGCGCCCTGATGTCCCAGCCCAAGCTCCTCATGCTCGACGAGCCCTCCATGGGCCTCTCCCCGATCATGATGCAGAAGATCATGGCGACGATCTCCGAGCTGAAGGCCCAGGGCACGACCATCCTCCTCGTCGAACAGAACGCCCAGGCGGCGCTGTCCCTGGCCGACCAGGGCCACGTCATGGAGGTCGGCAACGTCGTCCTCTCCGGGACGGGGCAGGACCTGCTGCACGACGAGTCGGTACGCAAGGCGTACCTGGGCGAGGACTGAGGTCCCTGCCGTATACGAAAGGGCCCGCTTGACTTCCGCAGGGAAGTCAAGCGGGCCCTGTCGTATCGCTCAGCCCTTGTTGGCCTTCTTCTCCTCGGCGTCCTGGATGACCGCCTCCGCGACCTGCTGCATCGACATACGGCGGTCCATCGACGTCTTCTGGATCCACCGGAACGCCGCCGGCTCCGTCAGCCCGTACTCCGTCTGCAGGATCGACTTCGCCCGGTCCACCAGCTTGCGCGTCTCCAGCCGGAGCGTGAGGTCGGCGACCTCCTTCTCCAGCTCCTTCAGCTCCGTGAACCGCGAGACGGCCATCTCGATCGCCGGGACGACATCCGTCTTGCTGAACGGCTTCACCAGGTACGCCATGGCACCGGCGTCCCGCGCGCGCTCCACGAGATCCCGCTGCGAGAACGCGGTCAGCATCAGCACCGGCGCGATGCTCTCCTCGGCGATCTTCTCCGCCGCGGAGATACCGTCCAGCTTCGGCATCTTCACGTCCAGGATCACCAGGTCGGGGCGGTGCTCACGGGCCAGCTCCACGGCCTGCTCACCGTCACCGGCCTCACCGACGACGGTGTACCCCTCCTCCTCCAGCATCTCTTTGAGATCGAGCCGGATCAGCGCCTCGTCCTCGGCGATGACGACCCGCGTCGTCATCGGAGGCACGTGCGACTTGTCCTCATCAGGCACGTCAACAGGCTGGGGCGACTCGGGGGCGCTCACGTGGGCTCCTTGGTAGGGGCAGGCCGGTACTGCTCCCAAGAGCGTACCTAGCTGCGGTATGGTGGTCGGGCAGTGGGTCGAGGTCAACCTTGGATTCACCGGGCCCCGGTAGCCCAATTGGCAGCAGGCAATGGATTCAAAACCCATACAGTGTCGGTTCGAGTCCGACCCGGGGCACTTTTCCTTGGTTTCCAAGGTCACCCATTCGAAGCGGATGTCCACGTTCTCGTGAACATCCGCTTTTTGCTGCGTGTCGTCACGACCGCACTCTGACAGTGGCCTCATGTACGACCTCAGCACACGTAAGCGAGCACTCGCACTGGTGGCTCAGGGCCGCAGCCTGAACTCGGTGAGCCGTGAGACAGGAATCTCACGCGCCGCGATCCGGTCCTGGCGGGACCGCCTCGAGCCGCTGCCCCGCATGGCGCACGCAGACCCCGGGCCGCCTGCCGATGAGCGCGCTTACGCCTATCTGCTGGGCCTCTATCTCGGTGATGGCTGCATCAGCGGTCACCCTCGCGGCACCGGCTACTACCTGCGGATCGCCTGCGCGGACTCGTGGCCGGGCCTGATCGACGCCTGCGAGACCGCCATGCGTGCCATCAGCCCGAGCGGGCGCACCTACCGCGTTCAGGCACAGGGATACGTCTCGGTGGTCAGCTACAGCAGACACTGGCCGCATCTCATCCCCCAGCACGGTCCCGGCAAGAAGCACGAACGCCCCATCGCCCTCGCTCCCTGGCAGCAAGTCATCGTCGAGGCCCACCCCTGGGAGTTCATCCGCGGACTCATCCACTCCGACGGCTGCCGGATCACCAACTGGACCACCCGAATCGTCGGCGGCGAGCGGAGGCGCTACGAGTATCCGCGGTACTTCTTCACCAACCGCTCTACCGACATCGTCCGTCTCTTCACCCATGCCTTGGACCAGGTGGGCGTCGACTGGAAGCAGGCAAGCGCGTTCAACATCTCCATCGCCCGCAAAGCCTCCGTCGCCCTCATGGACGCCCACGTAGGCCCCAAGTACTGACGACGCCCTACCGCGGGCTGTCGTCCTCCCCGATGTGGTGGACGCGGACCATGTTCGTGGAGCCCGAGACGCCGGGCGGGGAGCCGGCCGTGATGACCACCGTGTCGCCCTTGGCGCAGCGGCCGTAGCGGAGGAGCAGTTCGTCGACCTGGTCGACCATCGCGTCGGTCGAGCCGACCTCCGGGCCGAGGAACGTCTCGACGCCCCATGTCAGGGCGAGCTGGGAGCGGGTCGCCTGGTCGGGGGTGAAGGCCAGCAGGGGGATGGGTGAGCGGTAGCGGGAGAGGCGGCGGGCCGTGTCGCCGGACTGGGTGAAGGCGACGAGGAATTTCGCGCCGAGGAAGTCGCCCATTTCGGCGGCGGCTCGGGCTACCGCGCCGCCCTGGGTGCGGGGCTTGTTGCGTTCGGTCAGGGGTGGGAGGCCCTTGGCCAGGATGTCTTCTTCCGCCGCTTCGACGATGCGGGCCATGGTGCGGACCGTTTCGATCGGGTGTTTGCCGACGCTCGTCTCGCCGGAGAGCATCACCGCGTCGGTGCCGTCGATGACGGCGTTGGCGACGTCGGAGGCTTCCGCGCGGGTCGGGCGGGCGTTGTCGATCATGGAGTCGAGCATCTGGGTGGCGACGATGACCGGTTTGGCGTTGCGCTTCGCCAGTTTGATCGCGCGCTTCTGGACGATCGGGACCTGTTCGAGCGGCATTTCGACGCCGAGGTCTCCGCGGGCGACCATGATGCCGTCGAAGGCGGCGACGATGTCGTCGATGTTCTGGACGGCCTGGGGTTTTTCGACTTTGGCGATGACGGGGAGGCGGCGGCCTTCCTCGTCCATGATGCGGTGGACGTCCTGGATGTCGCGGCCGCTGCGGACGAAGGAGAGGGCGATGACGTCGAAGCCGGTGCGCAGGGCCCAGCGGAGGTCGTCCTCGTCCTTCTTGGAGAGGGCGGGGACGGAGACGGCGACGCCGGGGAGGTTGAGGCCCTTGTGGTCGGAGATGACGCCGCCTTCGATGACGGTGGTGTGGACGCGGGGGCCGTCGACCTGGGTGACTTCGAGGCAGACTTTGCCGTCGTCGACGAGGATGCGTTCGCCGGGGGTGACGTCGTCGGCGAGGCCGGCGTAGGTGGTGCCGCACATGTGGCCGTCGCCTTCGGTGCCGTCTTCGACGGTGATGGTGAAGGTGTCGCCGCGTTCGAGGAGTACGGGGCCTTCGGTGAAGCGGCCGAGGCGGATTTTCGGGCCTTGAAGATCGGCGAGGAGGCCGACGCTGCGGCCGGTTTCGTCGGCGGCCTTGCGGACCCGGTGGTAGCGCTCCTCGTGTTCGGCGTGTTCGCCGTGGCTGAGGTTGAAGCGGGCTACGTCCATTCCGGCGTCGACCAGGTCTTTGATCTGGTCGTACGAGTCGGTGGCGGGTCCAAGGGTGCAGACGATCTTCGCTCGGCGCATAGGTCCGAGCCTATGAGTTACCGGCGGGTAGAGAATTGGCCGTGCATGACTACTCAACAGACTTTGCGTGAAGTGTTATGGACAAGTGTTGAATTGTGCGGCGGGGTGCTCCGATGAGCGCCCCGGGGGAATTCGTTCGCGCATTCGGAATTTCGATTCGTTTCCCCGTGGGGCTTACAGCCGCGGCGGCACCATCGTGAAGCGGGCGTTGATCTGGGCGTGGACGCGCTGGCGTTGGGGTTCGAGGTCGAGGGGTGCGGCGGGGGCGCTTTCGGCGGCGGCGCCGTAGCCGGCGGAGCGCATGCGGCCGGGGGCCTGGGGGAAGGCGGGCGGGCTGCTCTCCGCGCCGATGTCGGCGAGTTCGACGAGGGCGGAGAGGGTGGTGCCGAGTGCCTCGGCGTATTCGCGGGCGCGTTGGACGGCTTCCGTCACGGCTTTCTTGCGGGCTTCGCGGTGGGCGGGTGAGTCGGGGCGCAGGGCCCACCAGGGGCCGTCGACGCGGGTGAGTTCGAGGTCGGCGAGGCGGGTGGTGAGTTCGCCGAGGGCGGTGAAGTCGGTGAGTTCGGCGGTGACGTGGACGCTGCCGTGGTAGGTGCGGACGCGTTCGCCGCGGCCGTGTTTGGTGAGTTCGGGGGTGATGGAGAAGGCGCCGGTCTCCAGGCGTTCGACGGCGTCGCCGTAGGACTTGACGAGGTCGAGGACGCCGGCGTTGCGGCGGGTGAGGTCGTCGAGGGCGGAGCGGCGGTCGCGGCCGCGGGCGGCGACGGTGATGCCGATGCGGGCGATCTCGGGGTCGACTTCGAGGCGGGCCTCGCCGCGGACGGCGATGCGCGGCGCGTCGGGCGTGCCGTAGGGGACGGCGGGCTGGGTGGCATCTCCGGCGGGCGTGGTCATACGCCCCACTCTGTCATGTCTTGGCTGGCCGGAGGCCTGGAGTCGGTGATCCCGAGTCATCTAATCGCAACCTGCCGGGGCTGTTGCTGCCGGTCATGCACGGGTCAGAATCTACGCGCGTTGTCCACGCGCGTTGTTCACAGTTTCCGCGAGGAGTGCCAGCCATGCCGTTGAACCGCCGGAAGTTCCTGGAGAAGTCCGCCGTGACCGGGGCGGGGGTGGCAGTGGCCGGTGCGGTCGGGGCGCCGGGCGCTCAGGCGGCCGAGGCGCGGGACGGCTCGCGGGGACGTGCGAAGCGGTACGCGTTCACCGTGATGGGCACGACGGACCTGCACGGCAACGTCTTCAACTGGGACTACTTCACGGACAAGGAGTTCGACGACAAGGCGCACAACGACGTCGGTCTCGCGAAGGTCTCCACCCTGGTGAACCGGGTCCGCGCGGAGAAGGGCCGCCGCAACACGCTGCTCATCGACGCGGGCGACACGATCCAGGGCACGCAGTTGTCGTACTACTACGCCAAGGTGGACCCGATCACCGCCGAGGGCGGCCCGGTGCACCCGATGGCGCAGGCGATGAACGCCATGGACTACGACGCGGCGGCGCTCGGCAACCACGAGTTCAACTACGGCATTCCGGTGCTGCGGAAGTTCGAGCAGCAGTGCCGCTTCCCGCTGCTGGGCGCGAACGCGCTGGACGCGAAGACGCTGCGCCCGGCGTTCCCGCCGTACAGCATGCACCGGCTGCGCACGCCGTTCGGGCGGGATGTGAAGGTGGCGGTGCTGGGGCTGACGAACCCGGGCATCGCGATCTGGGACAAGGCGAACGTGCAGGGGAAGATGACGTTCCCGGGTCTGGAGGAGCAGGCGGCGAAGTGGGTGCCGAAGCTGCGGTCGATGGGCGCGGACGTCGTGATCGTCTCGGCGCACAGTGGTTCGTCGGGGACGTCGTCCTACGGTGACCAGCTGCCGTACATCGAGAACGCGGCCGGTCTGGTGGCCGAGCAGGTGCCGGGCATCGACGCGATCCTGGTGGGGCACGCGCACACGGAGATCCCCGAGTACTTCGTGACGAACAAGAAGACCGGCAAGCAGGTCGTGCTGTCGGAGCCGCTGAAGTGGGGGCAGCGGCTGACGCTGTTCGACTTCGAGCTGGTCTGGGAGAAGGGCTGCTGGAAGGTCGAGAAGGTCGGTGCGCAGGTCCTGAACTCCAACACCGTGGAGGAGGACCCGGCGATCGTGCGGCTGTTGTCGGACGAGCACGAGAAGGTCGTGGCGTACGTCAACCAGGTGATCGGCACGAACGCGGCGGAGATGACGTCGGCCGAGGCGCCGTACAAGGACGTGCCGATCATCGATCTGATCAACCACATCCAGGCGGACACGGTGAAGCAGGCGCTCGCGGGCACGGAGCACGCGGCGCTGCCGGTGCTGTCGCAGGCGGCGTGCTTCTCGCGGTCCGCCCGGATCCCGGCGGGCGAGGTGACCATCCGGGACGTGGCGGGGCTGTACGTCTTCGAGAACACGCTGGAGGCGCGTCTGATGACGGGCGCGCAGCTGAAGGCGTACCTGGAGTACTCGGCGAACTACTTCACGCAGACGGCGCCGGGCGAGCCGGTGGACCCGGCGAAGCTGACGAACGCGGGCGGGACGCCGGACTACAACTACGACGTGGTGAGCGGTCTGTCGTACGAGATCGACATCGCGAAGCCGGCCGGGTCGCGGGTGACGAACGTGCGGTTCGAGGGGCAGCCGCTGGCGGACGACGCGAAGTTCGTGTTCGCGGTGAACAACTACCGGGCCAACGGCGGCGGGAACTTCCCGCATGTCGCCGCCGCGCCGCTGCTGTGGTCGAACTCGGACGAGATCCGCAACACCATGATCGCCTGGGTGAAGGCGAAGGGGTCGATCGATCCGGCCGAGTTCGCCGCGGTGGACTGGAAGCTCACGCGGAACGGCACGCCCGTCTTCTGACCGGCGTAGCCGCGTCCTTCGTCACCTTCGGTCGTCGACGAGCGGGGTCAGGGCCGGTGCCTCGCGGGGCGGCGGCACCTGTTGCCGCTGGGTGAGGCCGAAGGTGGTGAAGGCGGTGCGGCTCGGGAGCCGGTAGGCCTCCCTGCCGGTCAGGGAGTTGAGGATGATCGCGCCGCGCCAGGCGGTGAGGCCGAGGTCGGGTGTGCCGACGCCGTGGGTGTGGGTCTCGGCGTTCTGGACGTACACCGAGCCGGAGACGGACGGGTCGAGGACGAGCCGGTGGTCCTCGTCGACGCGCGGGCGTTCCTGGCTGTCGCGGCGCATGTAGGGGTCGAGGCCGGCGAGGACGCGGTCGAGGGGGCGTTCGCGGTAGCCGGTGGCGAGGACGACGGCGTCGGTGGTGAGGCGGGAGCGGCTGTCCTGGCGGGCGTGTTCCAGGTGCAGTTCCACTTTGGTCGTGGCGACGCGGCCGGCGGTGCGGACGCGGACGCCCGGGGTGAGGACGGCGTCGGGCCAGCCGCCGTGCAGGGTGCGGCGGTAGAGCTCGTCGTGGATGGCGGCGATGGTGCCGGCGTCGATGCCCTTGTGGAGCTGCCACTGTCCGGCGACGAGCCGGTCGCGGGCGGTCTCGGGCAGGGCGTGGAAGTAGCGGGTGTGGTCGGGGGTGAAGTGCTCCAGGCCGAGCTTGGAGTACTCCATGGGGGCGAAGGCCTCGGTGCGGCCGAGCCAGTGGAGTTTCTCGCGTCCGGCGGGCCGGTTGCGGAGCAGGTCGAGGAAGATCTCGGCGCCGGACTGTCCGATGCCGACGACGGTGACGTGTTCGGCGGCGAGGAGGGCGGCGCGGTGGTCGAGGTAGTCGGCGGCGTGCAGGACCGGGACGCCGGGGGCCTCGGCGAGGGGTTTGAGGGGGTCGGGGACGTAGGGCTCGGTGCCGATGCCGAGGACGACGTTGCGGGTGTACGTCCGGCCGAGGGCCTCTGCTTCGCCGTCGGTGTCGAGTTGGGTGAAGTCGACTTCGAACAGGTCGCGTTCGGGGTTCCAGCGGACGGCGTCGACCTGGTGGCCGAAGTGCAGGCCGGGGAGGTTCTCGGAGACCCAGCGGCAGTAGGCGTCGTACTCGGCGCGCTGGATGTGGAACCGCTCGGCGAAGTAGAAGGGGAAGAGCCGTTCGCGGGACCTGAGCCAGTTGAGGAAGGTCCAGGGGCTGGTGGGGTCGGCGAGGGTGACCAGGTCGGCGAGGAACGGGACCTGGATGGTGGTGTCTTCGATGAGCAGGCCGGGGTGCCAGGCGAAGGCGGGGCGCTGGTCGTAGAAGGCGGGGTCGAGGCCGTCGAGCGGGTGGGCGAGGGCGGCGAGGGAGAGGTTGGCGGGGCCGATGCCGACGCCGACGAGGTCGCGGGGGGCGTCGGGCTCGTGGTGCGGGTGGGGCGTGGGGGTGGGGTCGGGGGTCGGTGGGGGGTTCATCGGGGGGTGTGTCCTTCCGCGAGTGTCGCTCGGCGCGCTGCCACGAGGTGCAGCAGGGCGGCCAGGTCGTCGGGGCCGGTGGCGGGGTTGAGGAGGGTGGCCTTGAGCCAGAGCCGGCCGTCGAGGCGGGCCCGGCCGAGGACGGCGCGGCCGTCGGTGAGGAGCGCGCGGCGTACGGCGGCGACGGTGGTGTCGGGGGCGCCCGCGGGCCGGAACAGCACGGTGCTGATGACGGGCGGGGCGTGCAGTTCGAAGCCGGGGTGTTCGTGGACGAGGGCGGCGAAGTCGCGGGCGCGGGCGCACACCTGGTCGACGAGTGTGCCGAGGCCGTGGCGGCCGAGGGTCTTGAGGGTGACGGCGAGTTTGAGGACGTCGGGGCGGCGGGTGGTGCGCAGGGAGCGGCCGAGGAGGTCGGGCAGGCCGGCTTCGGTGTCGTCGGTGGCGTTCAGGTAGTCGGCGCGCTGCCGCAGGGCGGTGAGGTCGTGTGCGTCTTTGACGGCGAGGAGGCCTGCGGCGACCGGTTGCCAGCCGAGCTTGTGCAGGTCGAGGGTGACGGTGTCGGCGGCGTCGAGGCCGGTGAGGCGGGTGCGGTGCCGGTCGCTGAAGAGGAGGCCTCCGCCGTAGGCGGCGTCGATGTGCAGCCGGGCGCCGTGGGCGGTGCAGCGGGCGGCGATCTCGGGCAGGGGGTCGATGTGTCCGGCGTCGGTGGTGCCGGCGGTGGCGGCGACGAGCAGGGGGCCGGGCAGGCGGGTGAGGACCGCGTCGAGCGCGGTGGGGTCGATCGTTCCGTCCGGGGCGGGGACGACGACGGGTTCGGGCAGTCCGAGCAGCCAGGCGGCGCGTGGGAGCGAGTGGTGGGCGTTCGCCCCGACGACGAGCCGTGGGGTGCCGCCGCAGGCCTCCCGGGCGAGGAGCAGGGCGAGTTGGTTGGACTCGGTGCCGCCGGTGGTGATGACGGAGTCGGGGGGTCCGCTCTGTCCGGAGCCGTAGATCTCTCCGGCCAGTGCCGCTGTGACCATCGCCTCCAGTTCCGAGGCGGCCGGGGCCTGGTCCCAGGAGTCCAGGGACGGGTTGAGGGCGGAGGCGGCGAGGTCGGCGGCGGTGGCGACGGCGAGGGGCGGGCAGTGGAGGTGGGCGGCGCACAGGGGGTGGGCCGGGTCGGCGGCGCCCTCGGCGAAGGCGCGGACCAGGGTCCGCAGGGCGTGTGGGTCGCCCTGGTCGGGCAGGACTTCGCCCACGGCGTCCCGTAGGCGCGCGGCGACCGCGTCCGGCCCGCCCGCCGGCAGCGGCCCGCCCCGGGCCCGGGCGCCGGCGTCCAGCGCGTCGAGCACGGTGTCGAGCAACGGGCGCAGGGCGTACGGGCCTGCTGGGCCTGAGGCGAGGGGCGGCGTGCTCATGGGCTGTCCTCCGGTGCGCGGGGCGGCGCGCCCGAATAGCCCAACGACGGGACCCGGGTGGAGGTACGTCCGTACGGGGAGAACGTGTCGGAGCCGCACGGGTCCGGGACGGGGCGTGGGGTCGCGCCCGGGGCGCCCGTCGCCACGGCACCACCAGGGCGGGCCCGGGCCGCCCCGGTGGCGCCCCCATTCACAGCACCACCGAGGCCGGGCCCGGGGTCGCCCCGGCGCGCCCGCCCCCACACAGCGCCCAGGGCCTGGGCGGATCGGCGGGTGAGGCGGCCGGGTGCGCCGGGCCTCAGGGTGCGGTCCGTGCCCGTTCGTCCGGGGCGTCAGGTTCTAGGTGTTCTGGGGCTCCTGGTCGGTTCGGGTGCCCTGGACGCGTAGTGCGCGGGACAGGTCGTCGAGTTGGTCGATGAGTTTGCGGCGCAGGGCGGGGACCGGGTCGGCGTCGCGCAGGCACTCCTCGCCGAGGCGGAGGTTGTCCGTGTCGACGGCGTGGGCGGGGAAGGCGTCGCGGCCGACGGCCCCGGCGATGGCTGGGCCGCGGCGGTCGGCGACGGCGACCGCGTCGGTGTAGTAGCGCGGCACGTACTCCCGCACGAGGTCGGCCTGTTCCGGCTGCCAGAAGCCGGCGGCGGTGGCGGTGAAGAGGTAGTTGGACAGCTCGTCGGAGCCGAACATCGCCTCCCACGCGCGGGTCTTGGCCTCCGGGTCGGGCAGGGCGGCCCGGCAGCGGGCGGCGCCCTCCTGGCCGGTGGCGCTCGGGTCGCGGTCGAGTTCGGCGGCGATGGCGGTCTCGTCGGTCGCGCCGAGGACGGCGAGCCGGGCCAGGACGCGCCAGCGCAGTTCGGGGTCGAGCTCCGGGCCGCCGGGGACGGTGCCGTCGGCGAGCCAGGCGGCGATGGTGTCGGGGTGGGCGGCCACGTCGATGCGGTGGCGTACGGCGATCAGGCGCAGGCCGGGGTTGTCGCCGTCCTCGGTGCGGCGGATGAGGTCGCGGCACAGCTCGGAGAGGGTGGCGAGGGCGGCGGGCCGCTCCTCGGGGGTGACGTAGCGGTCGGCGATGTGCGTGGACGCGAAGGCCAGCACGCCCTGGACGATGGCGAGGTCGGTCTCCAGGGGGAGGTGGGCGCGGGCCGTCTCCAGGTAGGCGGCGGGGGCGAGTTCGCCGTCGCGGACGGCGTCCCGCAGGGCGTTCCAGACGACCGCGCGGGTGAGCGGCTCGGGCAGGCCGGACAGGTCCTTGCGGACGGTCTCGAAGGACTCGGGGTCGAAGCGGACCTTGGCGTAGGTGAGGTCGCCGTCGTTGAGGAGGAGCAGCGCCGGGCGCTTGCCGATGGGGTGGGCGCCGTCCTGCGGGAGGTCCAGGTGGAGGCGTTCGCGCAGGACGAGGTGGCCGCCGTCGTCGCCGAGGTCCCGGTCGTACAGGCCGGCGGCGATGCGGTGGGGGCGGCTGCCGGCGCGATCGACGGTGAGGGCGCAGGTGCCGTGTTCGCCGGGGGCGACGCGCGGGGTGAGGGTGTCGACCCCGGTGGTGCGCAGCCATGCGTCGGCCCAGGCGTGGACGTCGCGTTCGGTGGCGCTCGCGAGGTTGTCGATGAAGTCGGCGAGGGTGGCGTTGGCGAACTTGTGCCGGGCGAAGTGCGTGTTGATGCCGGCGAGGAAGTCCTTCTCGCCGAGCCAGGCGACCAGTTGCCGCAGCGCGCTGGCGCCCTTGGCGTAGGAGATGCCGTCGAAGTTGAGCAGCGCGGAGGCGGTGTCGTCGACGGCTTCGGGGGCGACGGGGTGGGTGGAGGGGCGCTGGTCGGCGTCGTAGCCCCAGGACTTGCGGGCGACGCCGAAGTCGGTCCAGGTGTCGGTGAAGCGGGTCGCCTCGGTGAGGGTCTGGTAGCCCATGTACTCGGCGAAGGACTCGTTGAGCCAGATGTCGTCCCACCACTTGAGGGTGACGAGGTCGCCGAACCACATGTGGGCCATCTCGTGGGCGATGACCATGGCGCGGGTCTGGCGCTCGGTGTCGGTGACGGCGGAGCGGTAGACGAACTCGTCGCGGAAGGTGACCAGTCCGGGGTTCTCCATGGCGCCGGCGTTGAACTCGGGGACGAACGCCTGGTCGTAGGAGTCGAAGGGGTAGGGCTCGGCGAACTTCTCGTGGTAGCGGTCGTAGCACTGCCGGGTGATCTCGAAGAGTTCGTCGGCGTCCGTGTCCAGGTAGGGGGCCAGGGAGCGGCGGCAGTGGATGCCGAAGGGCAGGCCGCGGTGTTCGGTGCGCACGGAGTGCCAGGGGCCGGCGGCGACGGCGACGAGGTAGGTGGAGATCAGCGGTGTGGGGGCGGCCTGCCAGAGGCCGTTCCCGGTGTGCTCGGTGATGCCGTTGGCGAGGACGGTCCAGCCCTCGGGGGCCTTCACGGACAGTTCGAAGACGGCTTTCAGGTCGGGCTGGTCGAAGGCGGCGAAGACGCGCTGGACGTCGTCCAGGAAGAGCTGTGTGTAGACGTACGTCTCGCCGTCGGTGGGGTCGGTGAAGCGGTGCATGCCCTCGCCGGTGCGGGAGTAGCGCATGTGGGCGTGGACGCGCAGTTCGTGCTCGCCGGCGGTGAGGTTCTTCAGGGGGAGTCGGTTGCCGTCGAGGGCTTCGGGGTCCAGGGGTTGTCCGTCGAGGGTGACGGAGCGCAGCTCGGCGGGCTTGACCTCGACGAAGGTGTCCCCGTCCGCGCGGGCGCTGAACCTGATCGCGGTACGGGAGCCGAAGGTGTCGTCGCCGCTGGTCAGGTCGAGTTCGATCGTGTAGCGGTGGACGTCGAGGAGCTCTGCTCGGGTCTGCGCTTCGTCGCGCGTCAGTACGGACATGCAGGACATGCTGCCTGATGGCAGGTGCAAGGCACAGAGGCGGATCGGTACGCGCCCAATGTCCGGTCTATGTGCGGTCTTTTTCGAGCTCCCCGGCGTGCGCCCCCATGGGTCGCTGGGTCGGTACGCGGGCGTCCGGACGGGGCAGGCCGGGGCGCGGGGGGTGTGCGGTGATCTCGGTGTGCTCGCGGACGACGGAGCGCAGCCGGCGCACCTCCCGTTCCAGGGCGAGGTGGCGCCGGTGGGTGTCGTAGAGGTAGCGGACCTTGGTGCGCAGGGCCCAGGGGTCCACGGGTTTGAGGACGAGGTCGGCGACGCCGAGTCCGAAGGCGGCGGTGGTGAGTTCGTGGTCGGCGCCGAATCCGGTGAGCAGGATGACGGGGATGTGCTGGGTCTGTTCGACGCGCCGCATGTAGCGCACGACCTCCAGTCCGCTGACGCCGGGCATGCGCACGTCGAGCAGGAGCAGGCCGACCTGGCCACGGAGGACCTGCTTGAGTGCCTCGTCGCCGCTGGTGGCCCGGGCGAGCTGGTAGCCCAGCGGGGCCAGGGCGCTCTCCAGCGCGTACAGCGTGTCCTCGTGGTCGTCGACGATGAGGATCCTGGTATCCGACGGCATGGCCCGGCGCCCCTCCCTCGTGGAGGACCAGAGTAATGCGCGACACTGACGGGCAGTGCTCGTCAGCTGACATGCTGTGCACAGCGCAGCATGCACCGCCCGGGGCGCCGTGTCACCACCCCCGAGGTCAGTTACCGGCGGTCGCGGCGCCGTTGAGTGCCTCGTCGGCGATGCGCTCGTGGTGGCGGATCACCTCGGCGACGATGAAGTTGAGGAATTTCTCCGCGAAGGCCGGGTCCAGTTTGGCGTTCTCGGCGAGGGCGCGCAGCCGGGCGATCTGGCGGGCCTCGCGCGCCGGGTCGGCGGGCGGCAGCTGGTGGCGCGCCTTGAGGTGGCCGACCTGCTGGGTGCACTTGAAGCGCTCGGCGAGCATGTGGACGACGGCGGCGTCGATGTTGTCGATGCTGTCGCGCAGCCGGGCGAGTTCGTCGCGGACGGCGGGGTCGACGTCACCGGTGGCGGTGTTGCTGGTGGTCATGGAGGGTCAGCGTAGAGGGCGGGGGCCGGGCGGCCGCAGGGTGTCTCACGCATCGGCCGGGGCGAGCCGCTTGTGGAAGTAGACGTCCTCGTGGCCGCCGGGCACGCCCTCGATGCGGGCCCGTTCGCGGTAGCCGAGCCGCGGGTAGAAGCCGGGGGCCTGGAAGCTGTACGTGGAGACGATCATGTCGGTGCAGCCGCGCCGGACGGCCTCGGCCTCCGCGGCGCGCATCAGGCGGCTGCCCCAGCCGGCGTGCCGCTGGTCCTCGCGCACCCAGAGCATGTCCACCGAGCACAGGCTGCCCCAGGTCCAGGCGGTGAGGCCGCCGACCAGTTCGCCGGTCGCGTCGGTGGCGCGGACGGAGAGGGGTTCGGTGGGGGCGCCGTCGGCGGCGGCGGTGTTGAAGGCGGTGAGTTCCTCGTCGAGCCGCTTTTCGAGGTCGTCGTCCTGGCCGCCCACCTGGAGCGCGTCGGCCACGGAGCGCTGTTCGCCGGTCACGGCCCGGATTCTGCCAGCGGCTCCGGGGCAGGACGACCGGTTTTCGCCGCGGCGGGGCCGGTCCGGGGCGCGGCGCGGGCTCGTACAGTGGAGTCGGGTTGAGGGGCGTCTTGGGGGTGAGGCGTGGCCAACGACGGGCCGGTCGAGCACGGCTACCCGCATCTGGAGACGGTGCGGGCCGCGATCACGGCGCTGTACAGGCGGCTGTCGTACGACACGATCCAGACGTTCGCGACCAGCGTGCTCCCCGCCGACGTGGCGTTCGGCGACACCGACGACCTGTATCTGGGGGCGCAGCGGGTGGCGCGGGAGCTGGTGCGGCACTACCGGCTGCCGGACGCGCGGCTGATCGTGAGCTTCCGGGAGATGCGGCACGCGGCGAACGTCGAGCTCGCGGCCGGGCCGGAGTACTTCGTGGAGCTGAACGACCGGTTCCGTACGCATCGGCGGGACGTCGGGGCGGCCCTCGCGCACGAGGTGACGCACGTGTACCTGCACCGGCTGGACCTGTCCTTCCCGGGGGTGCGGGACAACGAGATCCTGACGGACACGGCGACGACGTACCTGGGCGCGGGGTGGCTGCTGCTGGACGCGTACCGGGAGGACGGGGCGTCGTCGCAGAAGCTGGGGTATCTCACGCCGGAGGAGTTCGGGTACGTGCTGGCCAAGCGGGCGCTGCTGTTCGGGGAGGACCCGTCGGTGTGGTTCACCAGTCCGCAGGCGTACACGGCGTACGTGAAGGGCAGGGAGCTGGCCCGTCGCGACGGGCAGCAGCCGCCGTTGACCGCGGCGGGGTGGGCGGGGCGGCGGAGGTACGCCAGGGACCGGCGGCACGCGTCGGCGGGGCCGCCGCAGCCGGGGGTGCGGTACGCGTTCTCCCCGGACGGGGGCGGCCGGTTGCGGGTGTCGTTCCCCTGTCCGACGTGTCATCAGCGGATCAGGGTGCCGGTGCGGGGGCGCGTTCGGGCGCGGTGCGCGTTGTGCCGGAGCGTGCTGGAGTGCGATACGTGAGCTGTGCGCCGGGGGGCGCGGTCGGGGCGTGCGCTCATGCCCCGTAGGCGGCCTCCGGCGGTTCGGCCTCGGCCAGCAGCTTGCGTGTTCGCTCCCCCGCCTCCGCCGGAGACCAGCGCCCGCCCTTGTCCGCACTCGGCCCCCGCCGCCACCCGTCCATCACCGTGATCCGGCCCCCCTCCGCCTCGAAGACCCGGCCGGTCACCCCCGCGCTCGCGGCCGAGCCGAGCCAGACCACCAGGGGGGAGACGTTGTCCGGGGCCATCGCATCGAAGCCCTCGGCGGGGGCGGCCATGGTGCCGGCGAAGGTGTGTTCCGTCATGCGGGTCCGGGCGGCGGGGGCGATCGCGTTGGCCTGGACGCCGTAGCGGCGCAGTTCGGCCGCGGCGACCAGTGTCAGGGCGACGATCCCGGCCTTCGCGGCGCTGTAGTTGCCCTGTCCGACCGAGCCGAGCAGGCCGGCTCCGCTGCTGGTGTTGACGATCCTCGCCTCGGGCCGGCGGCCCGCCTTGGCCTCGGCCCGCCAGTGGGCGGCGGCGTGCTTCAGGGGCAGGAAGTGGCCCTTGAGGTGGACGCGTACGACGGCGTCGAAGTCGTCCTCGTCGAGGTTGACGAGCATCCGGTCGCGCAGGAAGCCCGCGTTGTTGACGAGGGTGTCGAGCCGGCCGTACGTCTCCAGGGCCGTGCGGACGAGTGAGGCGGCGCCCTGGGTGGTGGCGATGTCGCCGCCGTGCGGCACGGCCTCGCCGCCCCGCGCGCGGATCTCATCGGCGACTTGGGCGGCGGGGCCGTCGGGTCCGGGGGTGCCGTCGAGGCCCACGCCGAGGTCGTTGACGACCACCAGCGCCCCCTCGGCCGCGAACGCCAGGGCGTGGGCCCGGCCGAGCCCGCGGCCCGCGCCCGTGACGGCGACGACCCGCCCCTCACAGATTCCGCTCATGTCGGCTCTCCTTGTCGGCTACAGGCCCGGGGCCGGCGTTCGCCGCGTCCAGGAACGCCGGCCGCTCTCCGCCCCCGTGCACGAGCAGGCTCGCCCCGCTGATGTACGCGGCGGCGTCGGACGCCAGGAACACCGCCGCCGCGCCCACGTCGGACGGCTCGGCGAGACGGCCCAGCGGGACCGTGCGGGAGACGGCGGTGATGCCGTCCCGGTCGCCGTAGTGGAGGTGGGACAGTTCGGTGCGGACCATGCCCACGACGAGGGTGTTGACCCGGATGTCGGGCGCCCACTCCACCGCCATCGAGCGGGCGAGGTGCTCCAGGCCCGCCTTGGCGGCGCCGTAGGCGGCGGTGCCGGGTGAGGGGCGGCTGCCGCTGACGCTGCCGATCATGACGATCGCTCCCCGGGCGCGCCGGAGGTGCTCGTACGCGGCGAGGGACACGGTCAGCGGGGCGAGGAGGTTGAGTTCGACCACGCGCGCGTGCCGGTCCGGCCCGGCCTCGGTGAGCAGCCGTGGGGGTGCGCCGCCCGCGTTGTTGACGAGGACGTCCAGCCGGGGCAGGGCGGTGAAGAAGCGCCGGACGGCCTCGGCGTCCCGGACGTCCAGCGGCATGAACTCGGTCCCGGGGGCCGGGACGTCCGGGGGGCGGCGGGCGCAGACGACGACCCGGGCGCCGGCCCGGGCGAAGGCGCGTGCGATGCCGGCGCCGACGCCCCGGGTCCCGCCCGTGACGACGGCGACCTTCCCGTCCAGGTCCATCCGCTGCTACCTTTCCACCTAACAAACGTTTGGTGGAAAGGTAGCTGATGCGGCCATGGGTGTCTCCACCTCGTGCGGGGAAAAGGGCATCGCCGTCGTCACGGTCGACTTCCCGCCGGTGAACGCCCTGCCGGTGGCCGGCTGGTCCGCGCTGGCCGACGCGGTGCGCGCGGCGGGGCGCGACCCGGAGGTCCGGTGCGTGGTGCTGGCGGCCGAGGGGCGCGGGTTCAACGCGGGCGTGGACATCAAGGAGCTCCAGCGGGACGGGAACAGCGCGCTGATCGGCGTCAACCACGCCTGCGCGGAGGCCTTCGCGGCGGTGTACGAGTGCGAGGTGCCGGTCGTGGCGGCGGTGCAGGGTTTCTGCCTGGGCGGCGGCGTCGGCCTGGTGGGGAACGCGGACGCGGTCGTGGCGAGCGAGGACGCGGTGTTCGGGCTGCCGGAGCTGGACCGGGGCGCCCTGGGCGCGGCCACGCACCTGGCCCGGCTGGTCCCGCGGCACCTGATGCGGGCCCTGTACTACACGGCGCGCACGGCGAGCGCGGCCGAGTTGCACGCGCACGGCTCGGTGTGGCGCGTGGTGCCGCGCGGGGAGCTGCGCGCGGCGGCCCTGGAGCTGGCCCGGGAGATCGCCGCCAAGGACGGCCGGCTGCTTCGCCTGGCGAAGGCCGCGCTCAACGGCATCGACCCGGTGGACGTGCGCCGCTCCTACCGCTTCGAGCAGGGCTTCACCTTCGAGGCGGGGCTGAGCGGAGTGGGCGAGCGGGTGCGGGCCGGCTTCGGGAAGGAGGGGGCGTAGGTGAGCGACAAGACGATGACCGCCGACGAGGTCGTCTCCGGGCTGCGCAGCGGCATGACCCTCGGCATCGGCGGCTGGGGTTCGCGCCGCAAGCCGATGGCCCTGGTGAGAGCGGTGCTCCGGTCGGAGATCACCGATCTCACCGTCGTCTCCTACGGCGGCCCCGACGTGGGCCTGCTGGCCGCCGCCGGGCGGATCCGGCGACTGGTCACGGCCTTCGTCACCCTCGACTCGATCCCTCTGGAGCCGCATTACCGCGCGGCCCGCGAGCGGGGCGCCCTCGCGCTGACGGAGGTCGACGAGGCGATGTTCATGTGGGGGCTGCACGCGGCGGCGAACCGGCTGCCGTTCCTGCCGGTGCGGGCCGGGCTCGGCTCGGACGTGATGCGGGTCAACCCGGACTTGCGGACGGTCACCTCGCCGTACGAGGACGGGGAGACGTTCGTGGCGATGCCCGCCCTGCGGCTCGACGCCGCCCTGGTGCACGTCAACCGCGCCGACCGGTCGGGCAACGGGCAGTACCTGGGCCCCGACCCGTACTTCGACGACCTGTTCTGCGCGGCGGCCGACACGGCGTACGTGAGCAGCGAGCGGATCGTCGACACGGCCGAGCTGACGAAGGACGCCCCGCCCCAGACGCTGCTGATCAAGCGGCACACGGTCACCGGTGTGGTCGAGGCCCCGAACGGCGCGCACTTCACGTCCTGCGCGCCCGACTACGGCCGGGACGAGGCCTTCCAGCGGACGTACGCGACCACCCCCTGGCCGGAGTTCGCGGCCCGGTTCCTCGCCGGGGACGAGCGGGCGTACCAGTCGGCCGTCCGGGAGGGGTCATGACGGGGGCCACGCGCGCCGAGTACTGCGTGATCGCCTGCGCCGAGGCCTGGCGTGGCGACGGCGAGGTGCTCGCCAGTCCCATGGGCCTGATCCCGTCCCTCGGCGCCCGGCTGGCCCGGCTCACCTTCGCGCCGGACCTGCTGCTGACCGACGGCGAGGCGCTGCTCGTCCGCCCGGACGGGACACCGGAGGGCTGGCTGCCCTACCGGCAGCATCTGGCCCTGGTCACCGGCGGGCGGCGGCACGTCATGATGGGCGCGAGCCAGCTCGACCGGTTCGGCAACCAGAACATCTCCTGCATCGGCGACTGGCAGCGGCCGCGGCGGCAGCTGCTCGGGGTGCGCGGCGCCCCCGTCAACACCCTCAACAACCCGACCAGTTACTGGATCCCCCGGCACTCCCGACGGGTCTTCGTCGAGCGGGTCGACATGGTCTGCGGCGTCGGGTACGACCATGCGGCCGGGGCGCGGTACCACCGCATCCCACGGATCGTCACCGACCTGGGCGTCTTCGACTTCGCCACCTCCGACCGGTCGATGCGGTTGGCGTCGCTGCACCCGGGGGTCACGCCGGAGCAGGTGCGGGAGGCCACGGGCTTCGAGCTGACCGTCCCGGACGAGGTGCCGGCCACCCGTGAACCGACCGCCGAGGAGCTGCGGCTGATCCGGGAGGTCCTGGACCCCGCCGGTGCCCGCGCCCGGGAGGTCGCCGCGTGAGGGAAACGGCCCTGACCCCGGGCTCGGAGGTCTACGCGTGAAAGACACGGCCCTGACCCGGCTCGTCGGCGTCCGCCATCCGCTCGTGCAGACCGGCATGGGCTGGGTGGCGGGCCCCCGCCTGGTCTCCGCCACGGCGAACGCGGGCGCCCTCGGCATCCTGGCCTCCGCGACGATGACGCTCGACCAGCTGCGCGCGGCCGTCCGGGAGGTCCGGGCGCGCACCGACGCGCCGTTCGGGGTGAACCTGCGCGCCGACGCCGCCGACGCGGGCGAACGGGTGCGGATCCTCGTCGAGGAGGGCGTCCGGGTCGCCTCCTTCGCCCTGGCCCCGTCCCGGGAGCTGATCGCCGAGCTCAAGGAGGCGGGCGTGGTGGTCATGCCGACCGTGGGGGCGCGGCGGCACGCGGAGAAGGTCGCGGCGTGGGGCGCGGACGCGGTGGTCGTGCAGGGCGCGGAGGGCGGCGGGCACACCGGGGAGGTGGCCACGACCGTGCTGCTGCCGCAGGTGGTGGACGCGGTGCGGATCCCGGTCGTCGCCGCGGGCGGGTTCTTCGACGGGCGCGGGCTGGTCGCGGCGCTGGCCTACGGGGCGGCGGGCGTGGCGATGGGCACGCGGTTCCTGCTGACGTCGGACTCGACCGTGCCGGACGCGGTGAAGGCGCGGTATCTGGCGGCGTCCGTGCGGGAGGTGACGGTGACCAGGGCGGTGGACGGGCTGCCGCACCGCATGCTGCGGACGGAGCTGGTGGACGCGCTGGAGCGCTCCGGACGGGGCCGGGCACTGGTGCGGGCGGTGCGGCACGCGTCCGGCTTCCGCAGGCTGTCGGGGCTGACCTGGCGGCGCATGATCCGCGACGGGCTCGCCCTGAAGCACGGCAAGGACCTGTCCTGGAGCCAGGTGCTGCTCGCCGCGAACACGCCGATGCTGCTGAGGGCCGCGATGGTGGACGGCCGTACGGATCTGGGTGTGATGGCGTCCGGGCAGGTCGCCGGGGTGATCGACGACCTGCCGTCGTGCGCGGAGCTGGTGGAGCGGATCATGGCGGAGGCCGACGGGACGCTGGCGCGGCTCAGAGCCGTTCGATGATCGTCACGTTGGCCTGGCCGCCGCCCTCACACATGGTCTGCAGGCCGAACCGGCCGCCGGTGCGCTCCAGTTCGTGCAGCAGCGTGGTCATCAGCTTGACGCCCGTGGCGCCGAGGGGGTGGCCCAGGGCGATGGCCCCGCCGTTGACGTTGACCCGCTCCGGGTCGGCGCCGGTCTCCTTCAGCCAGGCCAGGACGACCGGGGCGAAGGCCTCGTTGATCTCGACGAGGTCGATGTCGTCGATGCTCATGCCGGTCTTCTTCAGGGCGTGGGCGGTGGCCGGGATCGGGGCGGTGAGCATGCGGATCGGGTCCTCGCCGCGTACGGACAGATGGCGCACGCGCGCGCGGGGCGTGAGCCCGTGGTCGCGCACGGCCCGCTCGGAGGCCAGCAGCATCGCCGCCGCCCCGTCGGAGACCTGCGAGGAGCAGGCGGCGGTGATCGTGCCGCCGTCGAGGACCGGCTTGAGCGCGGCCATCTTCTCCAGGGAGGTGTCCCGGCGGGGGCCCTCATCGGCCGTGACCTCGCCGTAGGGCACGGTCTCGCGGGCGAAGCGGCCCTCGTCGATCGCCCGCAGCGCCCGCCGGTGGGAGCGCAGGGCGAACTCCTCCTGGTCCTGCCGGCTGATGCCCCACTTCGCGGCGATCATCTCGGCGCCCACGAACTGGTTGACGGGCCTGTCCCCGTAGCGGGCCCGCCAGCCCGCGCTGCCCGCGAACGGGCCCTGGGTGAGCCCCAGCGGCTCGGCGGCCTGCCGGGTGGCGAAGGCGATGGGGATCATCGACATGTTCTGCACGCCGCCCGCGACCACCAGGTCCTGCGTGCCGGACAGCACGGCCTGGGCCGCGAAGTGCACGGCCTGCTGCGAGGAACCGCACTGCCGGTCGACGGTCACGCCCGGCACCTCCTCGGGCAGCCCGGCCGCCAGCCAGCAGGTCCGCGCGATGTCCCCGGCCTGCGGCCCCACCGCGTCCAGACAGCCGAGGACGACGTCCTCCACGGCGGCCGGGTCGGCGCCCGAGCGGCTCATCAGCTCCCGGAGCACATGCGCGCCGAGGTCGGCCGGGTGGACCGCGCTCAGCCCTCCCCCGCGCCGCCCGACGGGCGTCCGGACCGCTTCGACGATGTAGGCCTCGGCCATGGCAACTCCCTGATGAGTGGGGGTTATTCGCGTACGGCGATCCCGTCCAGCACCATCGACAGGTACTGCCGGGCGATCTCGTCCGGGCTGTGCTGCCCGCCCGGCCGGTACCAGGAGGCGGCGACCCACACCGTGTCGCGCACGAACCGGTAGGTGAGCCGGACGTCCAGGTCGGCGCGGAAGGCCCGCTCGGCGACGCCGCGCTCCAGCGTGGACAGCCAGGCCTCCTCGAACCTGCGCTGCGACTCGGCGAGGAACGCGAACCGTTCCTGCGCCACGAGCTGCCGGCTCTCCTTCTGGTAGATCGCGACGGCCGCGCGGTGCCGGTCGATCTCCCGGAACGACTCGGTGACCAGGGCCCGCAGCGTCTCGCGGGGTCCCAGTCCGGCGCCCAGGACGGTGTCGTAGCCGTCCCACAGCTCGTCGAGGAAGGTGCGCAGGATCTCCTCCAGCATCGACTCCTTGGAGTCGAAGTGGTAGTAGAGGCTGCCGGCGAGCATCCCCGCGTGGTCCGCGATCTTGCGGACGGTGGTGGCGTTGTAGCCCTGCTCGGCGAAGACCTCGGCGGCGGTGGAGAGCAGTTCGCCGCGGCGATCGCCGGGGGTGGCGGCCGCGGCGGGCTCGGTCGCGGTCACCTGGGGGTTCTTCTTCGTTCGAGGCACGGGTCCATTGTCGTCCTAGGGATGCCGGCTGCTGACGGAGACCACTTCTCCGGTCATGTAGGAGGAGTAGCCGGAGGCCAGGAACACGATCACGTTCGCCACCTCCCAGGGTTCGGCGTGGCGGCCGTAGGCCTCGCGGGCGGTCAGCTCGGTGAGCAGCTCGGGGGTCGTCACCTTCACCAGGTGCGGGTGCAGGGCGAGGCTGGGGGCCACGGCGTTGACCCGCACCCCGTAGGCGGCGGCCTCGACCGCCGCGCACCGGGTCAGCGCCATCACGCCCGCCTTCGCGGCGGCGTAGTGGGCCTGTCCGGCCTGGGCGCGCCAGCCGACGACGGAGGCGTTGTTGACGATCACGCCGCCGCCGGTCTCCCGCATGCGGCGCAGGGCGGCTCGGGTGCACCGGAACGTGCCGTTCAGCGTCACGTCCAGGACGCGGGTCCACTGGTCGTCGGTCATGTCGGCCAGTTCCGCTGTGCCGCCGAGCCCGGCGTTGTTGACGACGACGTCGAGCCGGCCGTGTTCCCGCACGGCGGCGTCGAGGAGGGCGCGGACCTGCGTCTCGTCGGTGACGTCGCAGGGCACGGCGCAGACCGCGCCGGTGCCGAACTCTCCGGCCAGCTCCGCCTCGTACTCCTTGAGCCGCCGCACGTGCGCGTCGCTGACCAGTACGCGCGCGCCCTCCTCCAGGAGGCGCCGCGCCGTGGCCCCGCCGATGCCCGCGCCGGCCGCCGCGGTGACGACGGCGGTCCGCCCGGCCAGCAGGCCGTGGCCGGGCACGTACGACGGGCTCTCGACGTCTGTCATGGCCTCACGCTAACCTACCAAACACTTGTTAGGGAAGTCTGGCCGGGGAAGGAGGGTCGGTCGTGGACCTGGCATTCTCCCCGGCGGACGAGGAGTTCCGCACCGAGGCGCGGGAGTGGCTGCACGCGCACGTGCCGCGCCGGCCGCTGCCCTCCCTGGAGACCGAGGAGGGCTTCGCCGCGCACCGCGCCTGGGAGGCGGAACTGGCCGCGGACCGCTGGTCGGTGGTCGACTGGCCGTCCGAGTACGGCGGACGGGACGCGGGTCTCGTGCGCTGGCTGCTGTTCGAGGAGGAGTACTACGCGGCGGGCGCGCCGGGCCGGGTCGGCCAGAACGGCATCCATCTGCTCGCCCCGACGCTCTTCGCCCACGGCACCGAGGAGCAGCGGGCGCGGGTGCTCCCGCCGATGGCCTGCGGTGAGGTGGTGTGGGCGCAGGCCTGGTCGGAGCCGGAGGCCGGTTCGGACCTGGCGTCGCTGCGGGCGCGGGCCGTGCGCACGGACGGCGGGTGGCGCCTGAGCGGGCAGAAGACCTGGTCGTCCCGGGCCGCGTTCGCCGACCGCGCGTTCGGGCTGTTCCGCAGCGACCCGGACGCGCCGAAACCCCACCAGGGCCTGACCTACCTGATGTTCGGCCTGCGGGCTCCAGGTGTCACGGTCCGCCCGATCGCCCGGCTCGACGGCAAGCCGGCGTTCGCGGAGCTGTTCCTCGACGAGGTCTTCGTGCCCGACGAGGACGTGATCGGCCAGCCGGGCCAGGGCTGGCGGATCGCGATGTCGACGGCGGGCAATGAACGCGGGCTGATGCTCCGCTCCCCCGGCCGCTTCCTCGCCTCCGCGCGGCGGCTGGCCGGGCTGTGGCGGGAGCGGGGCGGCCCGGCGGCCGCGCGGGACCGGGTGGCCGACGCCCTGATCGGCGCCCGCGCCTACCAGCTCTTCACGTACGCGGCGGCCTCCCGCTTCCTGGACGGCGAGGCCGTCGGCCCGGAGTCGAGCCTGAACAAGGTGTTCTGGTCCGAACTGGACCTCGCACTGCACGAGACGGCCCTCGACCTCCTCGGCCCGGAGGGCGAACTGGCCGGCACGGACTGGGCGGAGCGGTACGTCTTCGCGCTCGCCGGTCCGCTCTACGCGGGCACGAACGAGATCCAGCGCGACATCATCGCCGAGCGGCTGCTCGGCCTGCCGAAGGGACGCCGGTGATGCGTTTCCTCCTCGACCCCGAGCAGCGCGCCTTCGCCGCGTCGCTGGACGCCCTGCTGACGGCGGCGGACACACCGGCGGTGGTGCGGGAGTGGAGCCGGGGCGACCATGCGAGCGGGCGGGCGCTGTGGGCCCGGCTCGCGGAGGCGGGCGTGTTCGCGCTGGCGGTGCCGGAGGCGTACGAGGGCCTGGGGCCGCGGCCCGTGGAACTGGCCGTCGCGTTCATGGAACTGGGCCGCCACGCGGTGCCCGGCCCCCTGGTCGAGACGGTCACGGCGGCGGCGCTCCTCGCGGAAGCGGACCCGGGCACCGCCAAGCGGCTGCTGCCGGCGCTGGCATCCGGGGAGACGATGGCGACGGTGACACCACCCCGGACCCAGGACACGACCGTCGCGAACGGCACCCCGGTGCCCTGGGCGCCGCAGGACGCAGGGCTCGGAGGCGGCGTCCCCGAGCACCAGGCACAGGCCGCGACCGCCACGACCGACATCCCCGCACCCCGGACCCAGGACACGGAGGCCGGGGACGGCACCCCCGAGCCCCGGACACGGGCCACGACCGCCACGACCGACACCCCCGCACCCCGGACCCAGGACACGGAGGCCAGGGACGACACCCCCAAGCACCAAGCACAGGCCACGACCGCCACGACCGACACCCCCGCACCCCGGACCCAGGACACGGAGGCCAGGGACGACACCCCAAGCACCAAGCACAGGCCACGACCGCCACGACACACCACGCACCCCGGACCCAGGACCCGGAGGCCAGGGACGACACCCCAAGCACCAACCACAGGCCACGACCGCCACGACCGACACCCCCGCCCCGGACCCAGGACACGAAGGCCAGGGACGACACCCCCAAGCACCAAGCACAGGCCACGACCGCCACGACCGACACCCCGCACCCCGGACCCAGGACACGAAGGCCAGGGACGACACCCCCAAGCACCAAGCACAGGCCACGACCGCCACGACCGACACCCCCGCGCCCCGGACCCAGGACACGAAGGCCGGGGACGACACCCCCAAGCACCAAGCACAGGCCACGACCGCCACGACCGACACCCCCGCACCCCGGACCCAGGACACGGAGGCCAGGGACGGCACCCCCGAGCCCCGGACACGGGCCGCGACCGCCACGGCCGGCACCCCCGCACCCCGGACCCAGGACGCGACCACCCCAACCGGCGCCCCCAGCCCGCGCGAGCCCGCGCCGACGCCCCCGCAAGTCCCCTACGCCCTGGACGGTGACGTCGCCGGCCTCCGGATCGTGTGGGAGCCCGGTGGCGTCCGTCTCTCCCCTGGTCACGGGCCGGTGCGGGCCTCCCTCGACCCCGCCCGGCGGTTCACCGCCCTCACCCCGGGCGGTGAACTTCTCGGCGCTCCCGCGGAAGCCGCCCTGTCCTGGGCCCGTCTCGCCACCGCCGCCCAGGCCCTCGGCGTGGGGCTGGCGCTCCTCGACAGGACCGTCGGTCACGTCAGGCGGCGCCACCAGTTCGGCGTTCCCGTCGGCTCGTTCCAGGCGGTCAAGCACCGCCTGGCCGACGCGAAGATCGCCCTGGAGTTCGCGCGGCCCCTGGTCCTCGGCGCCGCGCTGACCCTGCGCCCGGCCGACGTCGCCGCCGCCAAGGTCGCCGCCTGCGAGGCCGCGTACGCCACCGCCCGCACGGCGCTGCACCTGCACGGCGCGATCGGCTACACCGCGGAGTACGACATGTCGCTGTGGCTGACCAAGGCCCGGGCCCTGCGCACCGCCTGGGGCGCTCCCGAGGAGTGCCGGGCGCTGGTCGTCAGTGCCGGTGATCGCCGCTGGTGATCTCCCGGTACTCCTCCACCGTCGGCTTCTGGATCCGCGCGTCGGGCCCGAACATGGCGTGCGCGAGCCGGGCGCGCAGCCGCTCGGACCGCTTGACCTTGCGGCGCACGCCGTGCGCGTCGACCTCGGGCCCGACCTCGTACGGCGGGTTCTGCTCGTGCTGGGTGAGGGTGAACAGCTCGGCCTGCGTGAGGGGCTCGTGCACCTCGACGTACTCGCCGGTCGGCAGCCGTTTGATGGTGCCGGTCTCCCTGCCGTGCAGGACCTTGGCGCGGTCGCGGCGCTGGAGGCCCATGCAGATCTTCTTCGTGACGATGAACGCGACGACCGGCAGCACGAACGCGCCGATCCGCACGAACCAGGTGATCACGTTGATGGACAGGTGCAGATGGGTGGCGACGATGTCGTTGCCGCCGCCGATCAGCAGCACCGCGTACAGCGTCAGCCAGGCCACGCCGAGACCGGTGCGCACGGGCACGTTGCGCGGCCGGTCCAGGATGTGGTGCTCGCGCTTGTCGCCCGTGATCCACGCCTCGATGAAGGGGTAGACGCCGATGGCGAGCATGACCAGCGGGAAGAGCGCGAACGGGATGAACACGCCGAGCACCAGCGTGTGGCCCCACAGGTTGATCTCCCATCCCGGCATCACCCGGATCAGTCCCTCGGAGAAGCCGAGGTACCAGTCGGGCTGGGCGCCGGTGGTGACGAGGTCGGGCCGGTAGGGCCCGAAGGCCCACACGGGGTTGATCTGGGCGATCGCGCCCATGATGGTCAGCACGCCGAAGACGAGGAAGAAGAAGCCGCCCGCCTTGGCCATGTAGACCGGCAGGAAGGGCATCCCGACGACCGTCCGCTCCTTGCGTCCGGGGCCCGGGAACTGGGTGTGCTTGTGGTAGAAGACCAGGATCAGATGGGCCGTCACCAGGCCCAGCATGATCCCCGGCAGCAGCAGCACATGGACCGGGAAGAGACGCGAGATGATGTCGTCGCCGGGGAACTCCCCGCCGAAGAGGAAGAACGCCACGTACGTCCCGACGATCGGGATCGACAGGATCGCTCCGTGCGCGAAGCGCAGGCCGGTGCCGGACAGCAGGTCGTCCGGGAGGGAGTAGCCGGTCAGGCCGGTGATGATGCCGAGCATCAGCAGGGTCCAGCCGAAGACCCAGTTCAGCTCGCGCGGCTTGCGGAAGGCGCCCGTGAAGAACACCCGCATCATGTGCACCATCATGCCGGTGATGAAGACCAGCGCCGCCCAGTGGTGGATCTGCCGGATCAGCAGCCCGCCGCGCACGTCGAAGCTGATGTCCAGCGTGGACTCGAACGCCCTGGACATGAGCACGCCGTTGAGCTCGGTGTAGGAGCCGTGGTAGACGACCTCCTGCATGCTCGGCTCGAAGAACAGGGTGAGGTAGACGCCGGTGAGGATCAGGACGACGAAGCTGTAGAGGGTGACCTCGCCCAGCATGAAGGACCAGTGGTCCGGGAAGACCTTGCGCATGTTGGCCTTGGCCAGCGCGTAGAGCCCGAGCCGTCCGTCCGCCCAGTCGGCGAGTTTCTCGCCCTTGCCGGCGGGAGGCCTCCTGCGAGCGGAGGCCGTCCCGTACACCCGTCGTGCGCCGTCGTCGCCCATACGTCGTCGCCTCCCCGTGGGATCCTTCCCAGGGTGGCACGGCTGGACGAGCACGCCAACGGGGCGAGGGGGCGGCTAGGCCAAGGGGGCGAGCAGGCGGCTCGGTGCCTGCCGGGAGCCCTCCAGCCGGGCGCTGACGCCGGTCTCCCGGGAGGGCTGGGCGCCTGACTCACACAATCCCCCGGGCCCGCGCGGCCACGAGCCACTTCGGGAACTCCCCCACCAGCCGGTCGTACAGCTCGGCGTCCGGCACCTTCCGCGGGTCCTCCCCCGCGGGGAAGAAGCCGGCGTTGTCGACGACCCGCTTGTCCGGCACGGCCAGCTCGTCCAGCTTGCGCAGGAAGTCGAACTGCTTGCCGCGCGGGTCGCCGAAGCCGATGAACTGCCAGAACAGCGGCAGTTTCGCCGCCTTGCACAGATACCGTTCGGCGGCGAGCTTGTTGGTCGGCCCGCCGTCGGTCTGGAAGACCACCAGGGCGGGCTCGGAGGTGCCGCTGTCGAGGTAGTGGTCGATGACGGCGTCCATCGCCAGGTGGTAGCTGGTCTTCCCCATGTGTCCGAGCCCGGCCACGATCCGCTCGATCCGCCCCTCGTGATGGGCCAGGGCGATCTCGGTCTCGGCGTCGATGTCCGTGGAGAAGAACACGACCGGCACGGTGCCGTCGTCGTCGAGGTGCGCCGACAGCCCGAGCACCCGGTCGGCCAGCGCCTGCACGCTGCCGTCCTGGTAGTAGGGCCGCATCGAGCCGGAGTGGTCGACGACGAGGTAGACCGCGGCGCGCAGCCCGTCCAGCCCGTGCTTCGTGAGGGACACCCCGGCGCTCTTGTAGAGGTTCACCAGCGCGGGAGCGGTCTCCTGGACCTTGGTGAGGCTGATCGCGGCCATGGCCTTACTGTCTCACTCCTCGACGACCACTCCGTCACTCAGGCTGAGCACCCGGTCGGCCAGGCCGAGGAGTTGGGGGTCGTGGGTGGCGACGAGGGCCGTGACCCCCTCGCTGCGGACCACGGCCCGCAGCAGCTCCATCACCGCCAGACCGGTGGCGGCATCGAGCTGGCCGGTCGGTTCGTCGGCGAGCAGCAGGGCAGGGCGGTTGGCGAGGGCCCGGGCGATGGCGACGCGCTGCTGCTGCCCGCCGGAGAGCTCGGCGGGCCGCTGCGCCTCATGGCCGGCGAGGCCCACCAGGGCCAGCAGCAGCGCCACCCGCTCCTCGCGTTCGCGGGGCTCGGCCCGGCGCAGCCGCAGCGGCACGCCCACGTTCTCGGCGGCGGTGAGGATGGGGATGAGCCCGAAGGACTGGAAGACGAAACCGATCCGGTCGCGGCGCAGTTCCAGCAGCTCGCTCTCGCCCAGCGCCGACAGGTCCGTGCCGTCCACGACGACCCGGCCGCTCCGCGGCGAGTCGAGGCCGCCGATCAGCTGGAGCAGCGTCGACTTGCCGGAGCCCGAGCGGCCCTTGAGGGCGACCAGTTCACCGCGCCGGACGGCGAAGGTGGCCCCGCGCAGCGCGTGGACGGCCGCGGCGCCGGTGCCGTAGGAGTGGTGCAGATCCTCCACGCGCAGCATGGGCTCGTCGGACGCGTCGTCGGCGAGGGCGGCACCGGACGCCGGACTGGTGTTCTCGGTCATCACCGCATCCCATACGGAACCGGTCCGGACGGTCAAGAGCTGAACGACCCGGGTTCGAACGCATGTGCCGGAATGGTAAGTCCGTGATATGCATGCCGCGTTGGGAGAACAGTGGCTCGGCCGGCGGGTGGGGGAAGAGTGACGGGCTTACTGCTGCTGCGCCTGCGCGCGCACCGGCTGCTGCTCACGGCCGCCCTGCTCGCCGTCCTGCTGACCACCTCGGTGCTCGCCGCCCTCACGGCCTTCTCCGGCTCCGTCGGGGACGCGGCGCTGCGCGGCACCCTGGGCGGCCGGGCCGCGGCCTCCGCCTCCCTGGTCGTCGAGGCGGACGTGCCCCGGGACCGGCGGGACGCGGCGCAGCGGGCCGTGGTGCGCGGGGCGCGGGAGGCGTTCGGCGGGCTGCCGGTGACCGTGCGGAGGCTGGAGCGGTCCGGGCCGTACGCGCTGCCCCGTTCCCTGCAGAGTGCCGACGCCCGTGCCGGGGAGCCCGATCTCACGCACCTGGCCGCCCTGGACCGGTCGCGGATCAGGCTGGTCTCGGGCACCCTGCCGGGCCCGGCCCCGGCCGCCCGTACGGCCGCCGTGCCCGTCGCCCTGCCGGAGGCGGCCGTCGAGAAGCTGAGGCTGCGGCCGGGAGCGCGGGTCACGCTCACCGACCGGCTGGGCGGAGAGCCCCTGCGGGTGCGGGTGACCGGCGTGTACCGGGCGGCCGACACCTCCGACCCCTACTGGCAGGCGGACACGCTCGGCGGGCAGGGCGTGCGCACCGTCGCCTTCACCACGTACGGGCCGCTGCTGGCCGACGCGTCGGTGCTCGCCTCCGGCCGCGCCTCCGAGGACGGCACGGGCTGGGTGGCGACGGCCGACTACCGCGCCTTCACCACCGACGGCATGGACGCGCTCCGCGCGGCGGCCGTCCGCGCGGCGTCGGCGCTGCGCGCGGACCCGGCGCTCGGCGGTGCCGCGGACGTGCGCACCGGGCTGCCCGAGGTGCTCGACCGGACCGGGCGGACCCTGCTGGTGTCGCGGTCCACCCTGCTGATCGTCTCCGTGCAGCTGGTGCTGCTCGCCGGGTACGCGCTGCTTCTGGTGGCGCGGCTGCTGGGCAGTGAACGGGCGGGCGAGACGGAGCTGTTGCGGGCCAGGGGCGCGTCGCGCGGCCGGATCACCGGACTGGCCGCGCTGGAGGCGCTGCTGCTGGCCGTGCCCGCCGGGGTCTGTGCGGCGCTGCTGTCCGGGCCGTTGGCCCGGCTGCTGGCCCGGTGGTCCGGGCTCGGCCGGATCGGGCTGCGGCTCGACACCGCCCCGTCGGGCGCGGTCTGGCTGGTCGCGGCCGGGGTGGCGGTGGTGTGCGCCGTGGCGGTCGTGGCGCCCGCGCTGGCGGCGACGGCCGGTACGACGGTACGGCTGCGGCGCGTGCGCGCCGCCACGGCTGCCGCGCCCGTGCGCGCCGGAGCCGATGTCGGGCTGCTGCTGATCGCGGGCGTGGCGTACTGGCAGCTGGCACGGCAGACCGACGCGACCGGCGGCGGGGTGCTCAGCCGGGACCGGGCCGGGCAGCTGGGCGTCGACCCGCTGCTGGTCGCGGCGCCCGCGCTGGCGCTGCTGGCCGGCACGGTGCTGACGCTGCGGCTGCTGCCGCTGCTGGCCCGGCTCGCGGAGCGGCGGTCCGCGCGGGGGCGCGGGCTGCCGGCGGCGCTGGCGGGCTGGCAGTTCAGCCGCCGCCCGCTGCGCGGGGCGGGCCCGGTGCTGCTGCTGGTCATCGCCGTGGCGACGGGGATGCTGGCGATCGGGCACGGCGCGTCCTGGGACCGGTCCCAGGACGACCAGGCCGACTTCCGGACGGGCGCCGCCGTCCGGGTCCTGGACCACCGGCCGGGCAGCCCCGGCCAGACCGGTCTCTACGCCGCGCTGCCCGGGGCCCGGGACTCCGCCCCCGCGCACCGCACCACCCTGGCCCTCTCCGGCGACCGCGAGGCGACGGTCCTCGCCCTGGACACGGCCCACGCCGTGGACGGCATGCTGATGCGCGGCGACCTCGCCGGCGAGCCCCCGGCGGCACTGTTGCGGGCGCTGGCCCCGCCCGCGCGGGACGACGACCGGGCGGTGCGGCTCCCGGACGGCACCCGGCGGCTCGCCCTCGACGTGCGGATCACCGACGAGCGGTCCCGGACGGGGCGCTCCCCCTCCGGCCGCGCGCCCCTGCTCACGGTGGTCGTCGAGGACCGGTACGGCATCGCGTACCGGCTGGGCGCCGGGAGCGTCCCGGTGGACGGCCGGGTCCACCGGGCCACGCTCGACCTGGACGTGACGGCGACGGGCCGCCGTGCCGCCCCGGCCGGGCCGCTGCGGCTGACCGGGCTGCAGCTCGACGACACCTCCCCCGCCGTCCGCCCCGAACAGCACCGGTTCACCGTCGAACGGCTGCTCGCCACCGGCCGCGACGGCGCCGCGCGGACCGTTCCGGCGCCCGCCGGAACGCGCTGGCAGGGTGACCGGGCCGTGACGGAGAACGGCGAGGTCGTCGCCCGTTCGGCCGCCGAGCCCGCCGTGTCGGGGACCGCGCCGCTGACCGTGGCGTACGGCACCGGCGCCGACCCCGACGGCATCGAGGGCGCCTCGCGGGTCTACACCCTCCGTGTCGCCACCACCGGGGCCGGGGCGCCGCGCGGCCTGTCCGCCGTCGCCACCCGGGACTTCCTGCGGGCGGCGGGGGCCGGGCCCGGCGACACCATCGACGTACCGCTGTCCGGGGAGCAGCTGCGGGTGCGGATCGTGCGGGTGGTCGAGGAACTGCCGACCACCGGCACCGGCGTGGGCGGGCAGGCCGTGGACGGCGGGGCGCTGCTGCTCGATCTGCGGGCCGTCGACGCCGTGCTGGCGCGACGGGCCGGTGCGCCGCTCGCCCCCACCGAGTGGTGGGTGAGCGCCGCCCCCGGCAAGGCCGCCGAGGTCGCCGCGGCGCTGCGGGCGCGCCCCGACCTCGCACCGCAGCAGGTGCTGGTGCGGGACGAGACCGCGGCCGAGCTGCTGCGGGACCCGCTCGGCGCCGGGCCGCGCTCGGCGCTGACGGCGGTGGCGGTGGCCGCCGTGGCCCTCGCCGCCGGAGGTTTCGCGGTGAGCGCCGCCGGGGCGCGGCGGGAGCGGTCCGCGGAGTTCGCGGTGCTGCGCGCCCTGGGCACGCCCCGCCGGGATCTCGCCCGGCTCGTCGCGACGGAGCAGAGCCTGCTCATCGGCGCCGGGCTGCTCGCCGGGCTCGGGCTCGGCACCGTCCTGACCCGGGCCGTCGTGCCGCTGATCGTGCTGACCTCCGGGGCCGCGCGGCCGGCCCCGCCCGTCCTGGTCGAACTCCCGGTGTCCCGGGTGGCCCTGCTGCTCGCGGGGGTGGCCGCCCCGCTGCTGCTGATCACCGTCGCGTCGGCGCTGCGCCGTGCCGAACCGGCGGTCGCGCTCCGCCATCAGGGGGAGGACTGAGATGCGGCCGAACACAGAGGGCGCGCCATGGGTGCGGACGCGGCTGCGGACCGCGCCCTGGTCCGCGATCGCCTTCGGCGTGCTGGTGCTGGTCACGGCGTTCCTGGCGGCCGTCCTGCCCCGGGCCGTCGAGGCGTACGAGACGGACGGGCTGCGCGCGGCCGTCACCGAGGCCTCCCCCGAGTCCACCGTGCTGGAGCTGAAGTCGCCGCAGCCCGGTCTCGAACAGAGCGAGGAGGCCCGGGCGGACGCGGTCCGGCCTCAGGCGCTCGCGGCGGTCGACGCCCGGGCGCGGGCGCTGCTGCCCGGGCCGCTGCGGGCGGACCCGGCCGAGTCGGCGTACGGGGTGCGGACCGGCAGGAGCCTGGAGGGACTGGACGCCTCGCTGCCCCGGCCGGACGGGCTGCCGCCGCGGTTCACGCTGCTCGCGCAGTCGGGAGCGGCCGGGCACGCCACCGTGCGGGAGGGACGGCTGCCCACCGCCGGGGCGGTGAGCGTGGACACCAGGTCGGTGGAGGGTGCCGTGACCACCGAGACCGCCCGCACGCTGCGGCTGCGGGCCGGTTCCACGCTCAGCCTGTCCGGCTTCCCGGACGGGCCGCTGACCGTGCGGATCACCGGCGTCCTCGAACCCCGGCACCCGCAGGGAAGTTACTGGTCCGCGGAGCCTGTGCTGCGTACGCCGGCCCTGCAGAGCAACAACGGCCGCCCGCCGCAGTTCTACTGGGAGGCGGGCGTCCTGCTGGCGCCCGGGGCCGCGCCGGCGCTGCTGGGCGGTCAGGGGGAGCCGGAGAAGTACTGGCGGTTCGCGCCGGCGACCGGGCGGCTCACCGGGGCGGACGCCTCGGCGCTCGGCGCGGCCGTGGCGTCCCTGGAGGACGGGCCCGGGCTGGTGCGGATGCGGGGGGCCGCCGGTCCGACGGCGCAGTTGTCCACCGGTCTGGAGCAGGTGGTCGGCGGCTACGCGGAGACGCGGGAGGCGATCACGCCCGTGGTCGCCGTCGCGGCCTTCGGGATCGCCGCGGTCGCCGTCGTCGTCCTGGTCATGGCCGGTGGCCTGGCCGCCGCCCGCCGCGACGACGAACTCGCCCTGCTGCGGGCCCGGGGCGGGTCCCTGCGCGGCATCGGCGGGCGGCTGCTGGCCGAGACCGCGGTGCCGGCGGTGCCCGCGGCGGCCTGCGGTCTGCTGCTCGCCCTGCTCGTGGTGGACGAGGGCCGGGCCCTGCCCGCCGTGCTCGGGGCGGGCGCCGTGGCGCTGCTCGCGTGTGCCGTGCTGCCGGTGCGCGCGGTCGTGGCGCAGCGCAGGCCGCGGGCGCACCGGGAGCGCGACGACCTCGCCCACGCCAGGCCCGGCGGGCGCCGCACGGTCGCCGAACTGACCGTGCTGGTGCTGGCCGCCGGCTCGGTGGCGGCGCTGCGCCGCCGCGGCACGGAGGGGCCGGCCGATCTGCTGGCGAGCGCGGCCCCGGTGCTCGTCGGGGTGGTCGCCGCGCTGGTCCTGGTACGGCTGTACCCGCTGCCGCTGCGGTGGGCCGCCGGCCCGGCCGGGCGGCTGCGCGGCCTGGTCGGGTTCCTGTCGCTGGCCCGCGCGGGCCGCTCCCCGGCGACGGTCGCGGTGCTGCCCCTGCTCGCCCTGCTGACCGCCCTGACGACGGCCGCGTTCGGAGGGTCCGTGCTGACCGGCGTGGCCGACGCCCGGGACCGGGCCGCGCTGCTGGAGACGGGCGCGGACGCGCGTCTGGAGACGACCGACGGCACCCCGCTCCCGGCCGGACTGGCGGGGGCGGTACGGGGTGTGGCGGGCGTACGGCAGGTCACGGCCGTGCGGGTCGGGTTCGCCGCGGAGCGGCCCTCCGACGAGACGCCGTCGCTGGCCGTGGTCGGGGTCGAGCCGGAGACGTACGCGGAGGTGGCCCGGCGGACGGGGCTCGGGGGCTTCCGGGCCGGCCTGCTGGGCGCCCGGGGCGGGGTGCTGGACGCCGTCGCGTCCCCCGAGGTCGCGGAGCGGCTCGGGCGGGCGCCGCGCCGGATCGTCACGGAGGGCGGGCCCGTCACGGTACGGATCACCGCCGTCCGCCCCCGCACCCCGGCCGTCACCCAGGGCGAGTTCCTGCTGGTCGACGCGGCGGGCCTGAAGGGCTCCGGCGCTCCCACGACCCTGCTGGCGGCCGGTGCCGGACTCGACGCGAAGGCGCTGCGGGCGGCCGTGCGCGACACCGGCTCCGGCGTCTCCGTGACCCTGCGCGGCGAGGAGCGGGCGGCGCTGTCCGACTCGCCGCTGCAGCAGGGCGCCGAGCGGATCTACGTCTGGGCCGTGGCCGCGGGTGCGGGGTACGCCGTGCTCGCCCTGGTGCTCGCCATGCTGCGGTCCGCGCCGGAACGGGCCGCGCTGCTGGCCCGGCTGCGCGCCCTGGGTCTGACGACCCGCCAGGGGCGCCGGCTGCTCGGCCTGGAGGCGCTGCCCCAGGCGGTCCTGGCGGCCGGCGGGGGCATGGCCGTCGGCTGGGCCACGGTACGGCTGCTCGCCCCCGGCGTCGACCTGGACCGGCTCGCCCTGGCCGGCGCGTCCGGCGGCACCCTGCCGGGCGGTGCCGTGCTGCGGGCCGACGTGTGGTCCCTGGCCCTGCCGGCCGCGGTCACGGTGCTGCTGGCGGGGGCGGTGGCCGTCGCACAGGCCTGGTGGGCGGGGCGCCGGACACCGATCACTCACCTCAGGGCAGGAGACATGCGATGAGCGGTACGACGGAGTCGCTCGCGGAGCTGGAGCGGCGGGCGGCGCACCACCGCGACCGGCCGGCGTACGGGCACGACGCCCTGATCGCCTGCGACCGCCTGGTGCGGATCTTCGCCAAGCGCGGCGGCGGGGACGCCGTGGAGGTGCAGGCGCTCCAGGGGCTCGATCTGCTGGTGCGCGAGGGCGAGTTGATGGCGCTGGTGGGGGCGTCCGGCAGCGGCAAGTCGACGCTGATGAGCATCCTCGCGGGCCTGGACGTGCCCACGGCCGGCGCCGCGAAGGTCGCGGGTCACGATCTGCTGGCGATGGACGCCAAGGCGCGGTTGCGGTACCGGCGCGAGGTGGTCGGTTTCGTCTGGCAGCAGACGGCCCGCAATCTGCTGCCGTATCTGACGGCGGTGCAGAACGTGGCGCTGCCCATGCAGTTGGCGGGCCGCTCCCGGCGGGAACGGGCCGGACGGGCGGACGAGCTGCTCTCCCTGCTGGGGGTCGCCGACTGCCGGGACCGGCGGCCGCGGCAGATGTCCGGCGGCCAGCAGCAGCGCGTCGCGATCGCCGTCGCCCTCGCCAACGCCCCCGCCGTCCTGCTCGCCGACGAGCCGACGGGTGAGCTGGACTCGGCGACCGGGCAGCAGGTCTTCGCGGCGTTCCGCCGGGCCAACGAGGAACTGGGCACGACGATCGTCATCGTCACGCACGACCAGGCGGTGTCCGGCGAGGTCCGCCGCACGGTCGCGATCCGCGACGGCCGCACCTCCACGGAGGTACTGCGTCGCACGGAGGTCGACGAGACGGGCCGGGAGTCCCTGGTGGCGCGCGAGTACGCGATGCTCGACCGCGCGGGCCGCCTGCAGCTGCCGGCCGAGTACACGGCGGCCCTGGGCATGCGGGACCGGGTGCTGCTGGAACTGGAGGAGGACCACGTCCAGGTGTGGCCGGACGGTCACGGCACCGAGGACGGGGGCGGCACCGTGGACAGGCACGGCACCGAGGACCGGCACGGCTGAGAACGGACAGGCACGGCTGAGGACAGGCGACGGCGCCTGCCCGTTCGTCCGGTCGGGGACAAGGGGCAGGCGCCGTCTGTGTTCCGTACGCCGTTGTACGGGACGTCTGTGCGGACCGACTGTCAGACCATCAGGGCCCGGTCCGTCGGGCGGATCGGCGCCGGCAGCTCGCTGGCGCCCGTGAGGTGGCGGTCCACCCCGCGCGCCGCCGAACGGCCCTCGGCGATCGCCCACACGATGAGCGACTGGCCGCGGCCCGCGTCACCGGCGACGAACACGCCCGGCACGTTGGTCTGGAAGTCGGCGTCGCGGGCGATGTTGCCGCGCTCGTCCAGCTCCAGGCCGAACTGCTCGACCAGGCCGTTCTCCCGGTCGGTGCCGGTGAAGCCCATGGCCAGCGTCACCAGCTGGGCGGGGATCTTGCGCTCGGTGCCCGGCTTCTGGGTCAGCTTGCCGTCGACGAACTCCACCTCGGTGAGGTGCAGCCACTGGACGTTGCCGTCCTCGTCGCCCTCGAAGTGGGTCGTCGAGACGGAGTAGACGCGCTCGCCGCCCTCCTCGTGGGCCGAGGTGACCTTGTACAGCATGGGGAAGGTCGGCCAGGGCTGGTTGATCGGGTGCCGCTCGTCGTTCGGGCGGGGCATGATCTCCAGCTGCGTCACGGAGGCCGCGCCCTGGCGGTGGGCGGTGCCCACGCAGTCCGCGCCGGTGTCGCCGCCGCCGATGACCACGACGTGCTTGCCCTCGGCCGAGATGGGGGGCGCCACGAAGTCGCCCTCCTGCACCTTGTTGGCCAGCGGCAGGTACTCCATCGCCTGGTAGATGCCCTTGAGCTCACGGCCGGGCACCGGCAGGTCGCGGGCGGTCGTCGCGCCGACGGCCAGGACGACCGCGTCGTACCGCTTCTTCAGGTCGGTCGCCTTGAGGTCGCGGCCGATCTCGATACCGGTGCGGAAGCGGGTGCCCTCCGCGCGCATCTGCTCGATGCGGCGGTTGATGTGCCGCTTCTCCATCTTGAACTCGGGGATGCCGTAGCGGAGGAGGCCTCCGATGCGGTCCGCGCGCTCGTAGACGGCGACGGTGTGGCCGGCCCGGGTCAGCTGCTGGGCGGCGGCGAGGCCCGCCGGGCCCGAGCCGACGACCGCGACGGTCTTGCCCGACAGGCGCTCCGGGATCTGCGGGGCGACGTCCCCGGTCTCCCACGCCTTGTCGATGATCGAGACCTCGACGTTCTTGATGGTGACCGGCGGCTGGTTGATGCCGAGCACACACGCCGACTCACAGGGAGCGGGGCACAGCCGGCCCGTGAACTCCGGGAAGTTGTTCGTCGCGTGCAGCCGCTCCGACGCCGCGCCCCAGTCCTCGCGGTAGGCGTAGTCGTTCCACTCGGGGATGAGGTTCCCCAGCGGGCAGCCGTTGTGGCAGAACGGGATGCCGCAGTCCATGCAGCGGCTGGCCTGCTTGCTGATGATCGGCAGCAGGGAGCCGGGGACGTAGACCTCGTTCCAGTCCTTGACGCGCTCTTCGACGGGGCGGGACTTGGCGACCTCGCGCCCGTGGTTCAGGAAGCCCTTCGGGTCAGCCATTGATCGCCGCCTCCATCATCTTCTCGTGGGTCTCGGTCTCGGAGAGACCGGCTCGCTCGGCGGCGTCCTTGGCGGCGAGCACTGCCTTGTACGTGCTGGGGATGATCTTGCTGAAGCGCTCGACGGCTGTGTCCCACTCGGCCAGGAGCTTCTCTGCGACGGTGGAGCCCGTCTCCTCCTGGTGGCGGCGGACCACGTCGTGCAGCCACTGCTTGTCGGTGTCGTCCAACGCCTCGATCGCGTCCACGTTGCCGACGTTGACGTTGTCCCGGTCGAGGTCGATCACGTAGGCGATACCGCCGGACATGCCGGCCGCGAAGTTGCGGCCCGTCTCGCCGAGCACCACCGCGTGGCCGCCGGTCATGTACTCGCAGCCGTGGTCGCCCACGCCCTCGGAGACGACCGTCGCGCCGGAGTTGCGGACGCAGAACCGCTCACCGGTCTTGCCGCGCAGGAACATCTCGCCGCCGGTGGCGCCGTAGCCGATGGTGTTGCCGGCGATGACGCTGTACTCGGCGAGGTGGTCGGCCGCGCGGTCCGGGCGGACGATGATCCGGCCGCCCGAGAGGCCCTTGCCGACGTAGTCGTTGGCGTCGCCCTCCAGGCGCAGCGTGACGCCGCGCGGCACGAACGCGCCGAAGGACTGGCCGGCGGAGCCGGTGAAGGTGATGTCGATGGTGTCGTCGGGCAGGCCCGCGCCGCCGAACTTCTTCGTCACCTCGTGGCCGAGCATGGTGCCGACCGTGCGGTTGATGTTGCGGATCTCCACCTGGGCGCGGACCGGCTGGGCCTCGGTGGCGTCCGAGGCGGCCAGGGCGTCCGCCGCCAGCTTGATCAGCTGGTTGTCGAGCGCCTTCTCCAGGCCGTGGTCCTGCGCGACGATCTGGTGGCGCACCGCGCCCTCGGGCAGCTCGGGCACGTGGAACAGCGGCTCCAGGTTCAGGCCCTGGGCCTTCCAGTGGTCGACGGCGCGGGTGACGTCGAGGGCCTCGGCGTGGCCGACGGCCTCCTCGATGGAGCGGAAGCCCAGCTCGGCGAGGATCTCGCGGACCTCTTCGGCGATGTACTGGAAGAAGTTCACGACGTACTCGGCCTTGCCGGAGTAGCGCTCGCGCAGCACCGGGTTCTGCGTGGCGATGCCGACCGGGCAGGTGTCCAGGTGGCAGACGCGCATCATGACGCAGCCGGAGACGACGAGCGGCGCGGTCGCGAAACCGAACTCCTCGGCGCCGAGCAGCGCGGCGATGACCACGTCACGGCCGGTCTTCAGCTGGCCGTCGGTCTGCACGACGATGCGGTCGCGCAGGCCGTTGAGCAGCAGCGTCTGCTGGGTCTCGGCGAGGCCCAGCTCCCAGGGGCCACCGGCGTGCTTCAGCGAGGTGAGCGGGGAGGCACCCGTACCGCCGTCGTGGCCGGAGATGAGCACGACGTCCGCGTGCGCCTTGGACACACCCGCCGCGACCGTGCCGACGCCGACCTCCGAGACCAGCTTGACGTGAATCCGCGCCTGCGGGTTCGCGTTCTTCAGGTCGTGGATCAGCTGGGCCAGGTCCTCGATGGAGTAGATGTCGTGGTGCGGCGGCGGGGAGATCAGGCCCACGCCGGGCGTCGAGTGACGTGTCTTGGCGACCCACGGGTACACCTTGTGGCCGGGCAGCTGGCCGCCCTCGCCGGGCTTGGCGCCCTGGGCCATCTTGATCTGGATGTCGTCGGAGTTGACCAGGTACTCGGAGGTCACGCCGAAGCGGCCGGAGGCGACCTGCTTGATGGAGGACCGGCGGGCCGGGTCGTACAGGCGCTCCGGGTCCTCGCCGCCCTCACCGGTGTTGGACTTGCCGCCCAGCTGGTTCATGGCGATGGCGAGGGTCTCGTGCGCCTCCTGGGAGATGGAGCCGTACGACATGGCGCCGGTGGAGAAGCGCTTGACGATCTCGGAGACGGGCTCGACCTCGTCGATGGAGATCGGCTGCCGGTCCGACTTGAAGCCGAACAGGCCGCGCAGCGTCATCAGCCGCTCGGACTGCTCGTTCACGCGCTCGGTGTACTTCTTGAAGATGTCGTACCGGCCGGAGCGCGTGGAGTGCTGGAGGCGGAAGACCGTCTCCGGGTCGAACAGGTGCGGCTCGCCCTCGCGGCGCCACTGGTACTCGCCGCCTATCTCCAGCGCGCGGTGCGCCGGGGCGATGCCGGAGGCCGGGTAGGCCTTGGCGTGCCGGGCGGCGACCTCCTTGGCGATGACGTCGATGCCGACGCCGCCGATCTTGGTGGCCGTGCCGTTGAAGTACTTGTCGACGAAGGCCTCGTCGAGACCGACGGCCTCGAAGACCTGGGCGCCGCGGTAGGAGGCGACGGTCGAGATGCCCATCTTGGACATGACCTTCAGCACGCCCTTGCCGAGGGCGTAGATGAGGTTGCGGATGGCCTTCTCGGGCTCGATGCCGGGCAGGAAGGTGCCGGCGCGGACCAGGTCCTCGACGGACTCCATCGCCAGGTACGGGTTGACCGCGGCGGCGCCGTAGCCGATGAGCAGGGCGACGTGGTGGACCTCGCGGACGTCACCGGCCTCGACCAGCAGGCCCACCTGGGTGCGCTGCTTGGTGCGGATGAGGTGGTGGTGGACGGCCGCGGTGAGCAGCAGCGACGGGATCGGCGCGTGCTCGGCGTCGGAGTGCCGGTCCGACAGGACGATCAGGCGGGCGCCGTTCTCGATGGCGGCGTCGGCCTCGGCGCAGATCTCCTCGATGCGGGCGGCCAGGGCGTCACCGCCGCCGTGCACCCGGTACAGGCCGGAGAGGGTCGCGGCCTTGAAGCCGGGCATGTCGCCGTCGGCGTTGATGTGGATGAGCTTGGCCAGCTCGTCGTTGTCGATGACCGGGAAGGGCAGCACGACGCTGCGGCAGGAGGCCGCGTTCGGGTCGAGCAGGTTGCCCTGCGGGCCCAGCGAGGAGCGCAGGGAGGTGACCAGCTCCTCCCGGATGGCGTCCAGCGGCGGGTTGGTGACCTGCGCGAACAGCTGCGTGAAGTAGTCGAAGAGCAGGCGCGGGCGGTCCGACAGCGCGGCGATCGGCGAGTCGGTGCCCATCGAGCCGATCGGCTCGGCACCGGCCTTGGCCATCGGCGCGAGGATGACACGCAGCTCCTCCTCGGTGTACCCGAAGGTCTGCTGGCGGCGGGTGACCGAGGCGTGGGTGTGGACGATGTGCTCGCGCTCGGGCAGGTCGGACAGCTCGATCTCGCCGGCCTCCAGCCACTCCGCGTACGGGTTCGCGGCGGCGAGCTCGGCCTTGATCTCGTCGTCCTCGATGATGCGGTGCTCGGCGGTGTCCACGAGGAACATGCGGCCGGGCTGCAGGCGGCCCTTGCGGACGACCTTGGCCGGGTCGATGTCCAGGACGCCGACCTCGGAGCCGAGGACGACCAGGCCGTCGTCGGTGACCCAGTAGCGGCCGGGGCGCAGGCCGTTGCGGTCGAGGACCGCGCCGACCTGGGTGCCGTCGGTGAAGGTGACACAGGCCGGGCCGTCCCAGGGCTCCATCATCGTGGAGTGGAACTGGTAGAAGGCGCGCCGGGCCGGGTCCATGGAGTCGTGGTTCTCCCACGCCTCCGGGATCATCATCAGCACGGAGTGCGGCAGGGAGCGGCCGCCCAGGTGCAGCAGCTCCAGGACCTCGTCGAAGGAGGCGGAGTCGGAGGCGTCGGGCGTGCAGATCGGGAAGATCCGGTCGATCTCGTCCTGGCCGCCGAACAGGTCGGAGACGATCTGGGACTCGCGGGCCGCCATCCAGTTGCGGTTGCCCTTGACGGTGTTGATCTCACCGTTGTGCGCGACGAAGCGGTACGGGTGGGCCAGCGGCCACGACGGGAACGTGTTCGTCGAGAACCGGGAGTGCACGAGCGCGATCGCGGAGGCGAAGCGGCGGTCGGACAGGTCCGGGAAGAAGGGCTCCAGCTGACCGGTCGTCAGCATGCCCTTGTAGACGATGGTCCGCGCGGACAGCGACGGGAAGTACACGCCGGCCTCGCGCTCGGCGCGCTTGCGCAGCACGAAGGCCTTGCGGTCGAGGGCGATGCCCGTGGCGGGCACGTCCGCGCCGTCGGCGACGAAGATCTGGCGGAAGACCGGCATGGTCGACCGGGCGGTGGCACCGAGCAGTTGGGGCGCGACCGGCACCTCGCGCCAGCCGAGGACGGTCAGGCCCTCGTCGGCCGCGATCGTCTCGATCTGCGAGACGGCGTCGGCGGTGGAGTCCTCCGGCAGGAAGGCGATGCCGACGGCGTATCCGCCGGCCTCGGGCAGCTGGAATCCGGCCACGTCACGGAAGAAGGCGTCCGGGACCTGCGACAGGATGCCGGCGCCGTCGCCCGAGTCGGGCTCGGAGCCGGTGGCACCGCGGTGTTCGAGGTTGCGCAGGACGGTCAGAGCCTGCTCGACCAGGGTGTGGGACGCCTCGCCGGTGAGGGTGGCGACGAAGCCGACGCCGCAGGCGTCGTGCTCGTTGCGGGGGTCGTACATACCCTGCGCAGCAGGGCGAGCATCCATGAAGGACCAGTTCTGGCCATTCGCGGAATGCTGGGACGGCTGGCGCGGCGTACGCATCGGCTCTCCCGTCGTCGTCATGTGGCATATGCAAGGTGCCGAGGGACGACGTTGGCCCTCGCGTGATCGCAAAATTTCGTGCAGGTTACATGATGGAGCGGTTCTCGGGAAGCGGGATAGTCCGTTCCAACATGCGGACACCGGCGGCTCGCGGCGGGGGTACCGCACCGACGGTGGAAGCTATGGGGGGCCTGTACGGAACGACCGGGTGAGATCGATGTCCGTCGGGCCCTGGGGCGGGGGCAGGCGCCTTCGCCCGCCCCGCTGGGGCACGCGGCGGGCCTCATTGCCCGCAGCGCTTACGGCTCATGCCCGGTGGTTGCGCATTCGAAACCAGCGAGTAACGGTTACTTATGCGGCCCCATGCATAAGCCCGAGCCGCGCTATCCTACGGCCGTTCCGAACAAGGTGCCCAGGGCGTACGTCACACCGGCCGCCGCACCACCCAGGAGCAGCTGCCGCAGCCCGCTGTACCACCAGGTCCGGGCCGTCACCTTGGCCACCACCGCACCGCACAGGAACAGCCCCAGCAGCGCCAGCAGCACGGCCGGCCAGATGCTGCTCGCGCCCAGCAGATAGGGCAGTACGGGGATCAGCGCGCCGAGCGCGAAGGAGCCGAAGCTCGACACCGCGGCGACGGTCGGCGAGGGCAGATCGCCGGGGTCGATGCCCAGCTCCTCCCGGGCGTGGATCTCCAGCGCCTGCTCGGGGTCCTTCGACAGCTGCCGGGCGACCTCGTCGGCCAGCCGCGGCTCGACCCCGCGCGCCCGGTAGAGCGCGGCGAGCTCGGCCTGCTCGCACTGCGGGTGCTTGCGCAGCTCGCGCCGCTCCACGTCCAGCTCGGCCTCGACCAGCTCGCGCTGCGAGGCGACGGAGGTGTACTCGCCGGCGGCCATGGAGAAGGCGCCGGCGGCCAGGCCGGCCAGTCCGCTGAGGACGACGGTGTGCTGGCCGACCGACCCGCCCGCGACGCCGGTCATCAGGGCCAGGTTGGAGACGAGGCCGTCCATCGCTCCGAACACCGCGGGACGCAGCCAGCCGCCGTTCACGTCCCGGTGGGTGTGGTTGTCCCGGTGCGCCTCGTGCAGCGCCGCCTCGGTCTCGATGATGGCCATGGAAGAACCCCGCTCCCCTATGTCGAACCAGCTACTTTGGACAAGTTCCAGAGTTTTACAACACACAAACTACGCCCTGGATTTCGCCGCCGCCAGCAAGGAAAGGCTGCGCTAACCTGCGGTTTTGCCGTTTTCCGCTCACTTGATCATCACCTCGCGCAGATGTCGACCGGGTGATGCTGTGGCTCGTGAGGCTCGCCGGGTTGGTCGCGGTGGGACACATGCCGTATGGCATCGATCGCCTGCATCCCCTCCGTCCCGGCGCCCGGGGACGCCGCCGGACTCCGCGCACGGGCCCGGGGCGCGCTGCTGGGCCTGGCCGTCGGTGACGCCCTCGGGGCGCCCGCCGAGAACCTGAAGCCGTCCGAGATCCGCGCGCGGTGGGGCCGCATCACCGGCTACGTGGCCGAGACGCCCGCCGGCACGGACGACACCGAGTACGCGATCTTCTCCGGCCTCCTCCTGGCCCGGCACGGCTCCGCCCTCACCCCGGCCCATGTGGAGGCGGCCTGGCACGAGCTGATCGCCGACCGCGAGGAGGGCCCCTTCCGGGGCGCCGGGTTCAGCGAACGCGGCACGCTGGAGAACCTGCGCCGGGGCCTGGCCGCCCCCATCTCCGCCCAGCACCGGCACGCCTGGAGCGACGGCCTGGCCATGCGCGCGGCCCCCTTCGGGGTGTTCGCGGCGGGCCGCCCGGCGGAGGCGGCCCGGCTGGTCGCGATCGACGGTTCGGTGAGCCACGACGGCGAGGGCATCTACGGCGGCCAGGCGGTGGCGGCGGGCGTGGCGGCGGCGATGGCCGGGGCCCCGCCGATCGCGGTCGTGGCCGCCGCCCTGGCGGTCGTGCCCGACGACTCCTGGACGGCCCGCTGCCTGCGCCGCGCGGTGGCGGTGGCCCACCACGGCGAACGCGCGGTCCGCTCCGCGGTCGTCATCGGCGGCTACCCCTGGACCGACCTGGCCCCCGAGGCGGTCGCCCTCGCCTTCGGCGCGTACGCGGCGGCCGACGGCGACTTCGAGCAGTCCGTCCTGACCGCGGTGAACATGGGCCGCGACGCGGACACGACGGCGGCGGTGGCGGGCGCGCTGGCGGGCGCGACCGGGACGGTGTCGGCGATCCCGGCGGACTGGGCCTCGGCCATCACCCCCGCCCGGGGCTCCTGCCTCCCGGCGATGGCGGGCCACCACGTCCTGGACGTGGCGGACCTCCTGACCCCGGCGGCACCCCACCCGGAACCGACCCCGACGGACTTCGCCCTGGCGGCGGGCGACGGAACGGAGCCTGCCTCATGAAGACCCACGTACCGGAAGCCGCCGACGGCGAAGGCGTCCCACGGGAGACCAGGACCCCTCGGGAGACAGTTACGGGCGGTGCGCTGGGGGGAGAAAAGAAGGCCGAAGGCCTCCTGCTGGGCCTGGCCGCCGGCGACGCCGCAGGCTGGCCCGCCGCCCGCCACCGGGCCGCCCGCATGCCCGACTGGACCCGCCGCCTCACCCGCGAACTCGACACCTTCGCCGAGCACAACGCGACGACCACCCTCCCCGTCCCCATCGCCCTGAACCAACCCCCCGAACCCCTCCGCCTCGGCCCCTCCGACGACGCCGAATGGGCCGCCTTCGCCGCCGAAGCCCTCCTCCGCGCCGGCGACGACACCGTCCTGAACGACCTCAGCCGGGACCGCCGCATCCGAGCCGCGATCGACCTCACCTGGAACGCCGTCGCCAGTGAGGTCGCCGCGGCGGCGGACCGCGCGCCCGAGATCGAGTCCGCCGTCCTTCCCCTGCGCGCCCGCATCTCCGTCCGCGCCGGCCTCGGCAACCTCGCCACCGGCCTGCGCCCGCCCGCCACCGGCCACGACAACCCCCACTACTTCGACGACGCCGCCTGCGTCCGCGCCTGCGTCCTGGCCGTGGCCCACCCGGGCGACCCCCGGCGCGCCGCCGACCTCGCCGAGTTCGACGCCCGCTACACCCAGGACGGCGACGGCGTCCACGGCGCCCGCGCGATGGCGGCGGCCCTCGCCCTCGCCCTGGCCGGCGCGCACGTCGACGCCTGCGTCACGGCAGCGCTCGCCGAACTCCCCGAGGAGACGGAGATCGGCCGCAACGCCCGGCACGCCCTGCGGCTCGCCGCCGCGGCGGACAGCGCCTTCGCCCTGGTCCCGCCCCTGGAGCACCAGATCGTCGACCACGTCTACAGCTACGGCATCGCCGCCGCCGAAACGGTCCCGGTCGCCCTCGCCCTGGCCACCGCCGCCCGCGGCCGCATCACCGAGGCGGTCCCGGCCGCGGCCTGCCTCTCCCGCGTCGCGGACTCCGCCCCGGCCCTGGCGGGCGCCCTCACCGGCGCCCTCGGCGGCAGCGCGTCGATCCCGACGCCCTGGCGGGACGCCTGCCGCACCCTCTCCGGCTGCGTCCTGCCCCGCCTCACCGGCACCGACCTCGTGGAACTCGCCGGACTCCTGGAAGCCGCACAACCGGCCCGCCCGGGTGGATGATGCGGCCATGCAGCCCAAACCCCACCAAAACGCCACACTGGACGAGCGGATCACCGGCGCCCTGGTCGGCGCGGCCGTCGGCGACGCCCTCGGCGGCCCCGTCGAGGGCTACGCGCCCGAGCAGATCCTCGAACGCCACGGCGGCCGCGTCCACGGCATCGTCGGCCCCTGGCACGGCGACGACTGGCGCACCGCCCGCCCCCTCGCCCCGTACCACAAGGGCGACGGCCACGTCACCGACGACACCTTGATGACGCACGCCCTGGTCCGCGTCTACGCCCGGGTCCGCGACCACCTCGACGCCTACGCCATCGCCGACCACCTGGTCCCCGACCTGATGACCGAGCCCCGCTGGATCCCGGAACTGGAGACCGAGGCACTCCCCCTGCACCGCATCTTCCTGGCGGAGAAATGGCTGGTCACGAGGATCCACTACGGCCATGCCGACCCGCGCGAGGCCGGCACCGGCAACGTCGTCAACTGCGGCGCGGCGATGTACATGGCCCCGGTCGGCCTCGTCAACGCGGCCAACCCGTCGGCGGCGTACGCCGAGGCCCTCGACATCGCGGGCGCTCACCAGTCGTCGTACGGCCGTGAGGCGGCGGGCGTCCTGGCCGCGGCGGTGGCGGCCGCCTGCACCCCCGGAGCCACCCCGGACTCGGTCGTCTCCACGTGCCTCTCCCTGGCGAAGGACGGCACCCGGACCGCGATCGAACGGGTCTGCGAGGAGGCGTCCCGCCACACGGAGTTCGAATCGGCGCTGCGCCCGTTGCGCGAGGCGGTGGCCCCGTACGACACGGTGGGCCCCGACTACCGCGCCCCGTCTCTCGGAGCCCGCCGCCCGTCCCGCCTGCACGCGATCGAGGAACTCCCCATCGCGCTGGGCATGTTGCTCGTGGCCCGGGGCGACTTCCGCCACGCGGTCCTGGGCGCCGTCAACTACGGCCGCGACTGCGACTCCATCGCCACGATGGCCGGCGCCCTGGCCGGTGCCCTGGGCTCCCCGGTCCCGGAGGACTGGGCCAAGGCCGTGGCGGAGGCCAGCCGCCTGGACCTCTGGGAACCGGCGACAACGCTCACCGCCGTGGCGCGCGAGATCTTCGCCCGGGACGTGACCCGCCGCCGCACCCACGAACAGGCCTTCGCATCCCTCGGAGGCCAGGAATGCTCCGACTGACCTGGGTCCAGCCGGAGGACCTCCTCGGCCACGAACTCCGCCAGGCGACCCAGGACGGCCGCGAGCCCAAGGCGATCGCGGCCCGCTGGAAAGCGGCAGGCGGCCCGGAGGCTCCCGACACGGCAGGCGCGTCCCCCACCCCCACGTCCCGCTACCTCCGCCAACTGGCGGAAGACCTGCTGGACGAACTGGCGGACCTGCCGAGCGCGTGGGCGGACGACGAACCGACGGACCTGGAGAAGATCAGGGCGGCATGCCCGGACTGGCCCCCTGGCCCTGGCTGCGGGCAGTCGTGCCGCTGGGGCGGCACGGGTGGGCGCAGCGGCACCCCGCCGGCGCGGGCGAGCGACCCCACCCCCACCCCAGCCACACCCCACCAGCCCCTGGAAGCCGCCTGGCTGGGCAGAGCCACCGGCTGCCTCCTAGGCAAACCAGTCGAAAAACTCCCCCTCGAAGCCATCCGCCGACTGGCCAAGTCCACCGGCAACTGGCCCCTGTCCACCTGGTTCACCGCACGAGGCGTCCCAGAAGACCTCCTCGCCCAACACCCCTGGAACCGCCGCTCGGCACAAACCTCCCTCGCCGAGAACATCGACGGCATGCCCGAGGACGACGACCTCAACTACCCCCTGCTCAACCTGATCCTCCTGCACCGCCACGGCAAGGCCTTCACCACCACGGACGTGGCCCGCGTCTGGCTCGACGAACTCCCCGCCGGCCGCACGTTCACGGCCGAGCGCGTCGCCTACCGCAACCTCCTCACCGGCCTGGAACCCCCGCACACCGCCCGCCACCGCAACCCGTTCCGGGAATGGATCGGCGCGCTGATCCGCGCCGACGTCCACGGCTGGACCAACCCCGGCGACCCGGCCGCCGCGGCCGAACAGGCCCACCGCGACGCCACCCTCACCCACACCGCCAACGGCGTCTACGCGGCGATGTTCGCGGCGGCCGCCATCGCGACGGCCGCGACCGGCACCGCCGACGTCCACACCTGCCTCCGCACCGGCCTCACGGTCGTCCCGCCGCGCTCCCGCCTCGCCCGGGCAGTCCGCCAGGCCATCGAACTGGCCCACGAGCACACCGACTTCGACACGGTCGTCGACGCACTCCACGCCACCCACGCCGCCGGCCACCACTGGGTGCACGCCGTGCCCAACACCGCCCTGATCGCCGCAGCCCTCACCCACGCCGACGGCGACTTCACCGGCTCCGTCTGCCGCGCGGTGAGCGGCGGCTGGGACACCGACTCCAACGGCGCCACGGCCGGCAGCGTCGCCGGCCTGCTCGCCGGGCACCCCGCGGCGCTCCCCGACCGCTGGACGGCCCCGCTGAAGAACCGCCTGTCCACCTCCGTCGGCGACTTCAACGGCATCGGCTTCGACACCCTCGCCCACCTCACCCACCGGGAGACCCACCGCTCATGACCGCGCCCCTGCCCGCGCCCCTCACCGGCCTGCGCGTCCTCGACCTCGCCACCCTCTTCGCCGGCCCGATGGCCGCCACCCTGCTCGGCGACTTCGGCGCGGAGGTCATCAAGGTCGAACACCCCAGGAAACCGGACCCCTCCCGCGGCCACGGCCCCTCGAAGAACGGCGTGGGCCTGTGGTGGAAGATGCTCGGCCGCAACAAGCGCACCATCACCCTGGACCTGTCGAAGCCCGGCGGCCGGACCGCCCTGCTGCGCCTCGCCGCCACCGCCGACGTGATCGTCGAGAACTTCCGCCCGGGCACCCTGGAGAAGTGGGACCTGGGCTGGCCGGAGCTGTCGGCCGCCAACCCCCGCCTGGTCCTGGCCCGCGTCACCGGCTTCGGCCAGTTCGGCCCCTCCGCGCACCGCCCCGGCTTCGGCACTCTCGCCGAGGCGATGAGCGGCTTCGCCGCGATCACCGGCGAACCGGACGCGCCCCCGACGCTCCCGCCGTTCGGCCTGGCCGACGCCATCGCGGGCCTGACGACGGCGTACGCGGTGATGACGGCCCTCGCCTCCCGCGACCGCACGGGCGAGGGCCAGGTCGTCGACATGGCCCTGATCGAGCCGATCCTGGCCGTCCTCGGCCCCCAGCCCCTCTGGTACGACCAGCTCGGCCACGTCCAGCCCCGCACCGGCAACCGCTCCCCCAACAACGCCCCGCGCGGCGTCTACCGCACCGCGGACGGCACCTGGGTCGCCGTCTCCACCTCCGCCCAGTCGGTCGCGGAGCGCGTGATGCACCTGGTCGGCCGCCCCGAACTGATCGACGAGCCGTGGTTCGCCTCCGGCGCCGACCGCGCCCGCCACGCCGACGTCCTGGACGAGGCCGTCGGCTCCTGGATCGCCGAGCGCAGCCGCGCCGACGTCCTCGCGGCCTTCGAGAAGGCGGAGGCGGCGGTGGCCCCGGTGCAGGACATCCGGGACGTGATGGCGGACCCGCAGTACCAGGCCCTGAACACCATCACCACCGTCGACGACCCGGAACTGGGCCCCCTGCGCATGCAGAACGTCCTCTTCCGCCTCTCGGCCACGCCCGGCGCGATCCGCTGGGCCGGCCGCCCGCACGGCGCCGACACCGACGAGGTCCTCACCGAGCTGGGCCTGTCCCCGGCCGACCTCACGGCGCTGCGCGCGGAGGGCGCCCTGTGACGGCGTTCCCGCTCACCTGGCTCTACGCCCCGGGCGACCGCCCGGACCTGGTGGCGAAGGCCCTCACCCGCGGCGCCGACATCGTCGTCGTCGACCTGGAGGACGCGGTCGCCCCCGACCGGAAGGAGTACGCCCGCGCCGCCACCGCCGACCTGCTCGCCGACCCGCAGCCGGTGCCGGTCCACGTCCGCGTCAACGCCCTGGCCGGCCCCTGGGCCGAGCGGGACATCGCCACCCTCGCGAAGGCCCCGGGCCTGTCCGGACTGCGCCTGCCCAAGGTGACCTCCCCGGCCGAGATCACCCGCGTCGCACCCCGGGCCGCCGCCGGGCTGTACGCCCTGCTGGAGACGGCCCTCGCCGTGGAACAGGCGTACGCCGTCGCCACGGCCCACCCGAATCTGCGCGGCATCGCGCTCGGCGAGGCGGACCTCCGGGCCGACCTGGGCGTACGCGACGACACGGGCCTCGACTGGGCCCGCTCCCGGGTGATCGTGGCGGCCCGGGCGGCGGGCCTGCCCCCACCGCCGCAGTCGGTCCACCCCGACACCCGTGACCTGGAGGGCCTGGCGGCGTCCTGCGCGCACGGCCGCGCCCTGGGCTTCCTGGGCCGCGCCGCGATCCACCCCCGCCAGCTCCCGGTGATCGAGCGGGCCTATCTGCCCACCGAGGAGGAGATCGAGCGGGCCGAGACGGTCCTCAAGGCGGCCGCCACACAGCAGGGCGCGCAGGCCCTGCCGGACGGCCGCTTCGTCGACGCGGCGGTGGTGACGGCGGCCCAGCGCACCCTGTCCCTGGCCCGCCGCCGCTGACACCCCCACACGCGCCGAGGGCGCCCGGATCGTGCCGGGCGCCCTCGGTGTCGTACAGCGATGTGTCAGGTCTTCTTCGCCGACCCTGCCTCGTCCTTGGCCGTGCTCTTGGCGTCGCCGTCCTCGCTCTCGCTGTCGGCGTCGCCGCCGGACGTGTCGTCGGCCGCGTCGCCGGAGGCCCCCGGCTCCACCACTTCCTCCCGGCCGGGCCGCTTCTTCGACGACAGCACCAGGTACGTGACGGCGAGCAGGAAGACCAGGATCGCGGTCCAGACGTTCAGCCGGACGCCCAGGATGTGGTGGGCGTCGTCGACCCGCATGTACTCGATCCACGCCCGGCCGGTGCAGTACGCGGCGACGTACAGCGCGAACGCCCGGCCGTGTCCGAGGCGGAAGCGGCGGTCGGCCCAGATGACCAGGAACGCGACGCCGACGCACCACAGCGACTCGTACAGGAACGTCGGGTGGTACGTGCCCGGCACGCGGCCGTCCGCGGAGGAGGTGATCTCCAGCGCCCACGGCAGGTCGGTGGGCTTGCCGTACAGCTCCTGGTTGAACCAGTTGCCCCAGCGGCCGATGGCCTGCGCGAAGGCGATGCCCGGCGCGACGGCGTCGGCGTAGGCGGGCATCGGGATGCCCCGGCGGCGGCAGCCGATCCAGGCACCCAGCGCGCCGAGCGCGATCGCGCCCCAGATGCCGAGGCCGCCCTCCCAGATCTTGAAGGCGTCCACCCAGTCACGGCCCTCGCTGAAGTACAGCTCGTAGTCCGTGATCACGTGGTAGAGGCGGCCGCCGACCAGGCCGAAGGGCACGGCCCAGACCGCGATGTCGGCCACCGTGCCGGCCCGCCCGCCCCGGGCGATCCAGCGCTTGTTGCCGAGCCAGACGGCAACGAAGACGCCGATGATGATGCAGAACGCGTAGCCGCGCAGCGGAATGGGGCCGAGGTACAGCACCCCGCGCGACGGGCTGGGAATGTAGGCAAGTTCCATGGCAAGGTCGACGCTACCGTGCCGAACCGGGCCCCGGGCAGGGGGCCCGGCTACGGCTCCATAACAGGGGCGTGAGAAAACGCCTTACGCCTTGTTCGCCTCCTGCACCATCTGCTTCAGCTTGGCCGGGGTCATCGTCCGGTCCTGGTAGATGTTCTTGCCGTCGAACAGGACGGTCGGCGTGCCCGAGAAGCCGCCCTTGTCGAAGGCCTGGTGGGACTTGGCGACCCAGGCGTTGTGCGTGCCGTCCTCGACACACCTGCGGAAGGCGGGGGTGTCCAGGCCGTCGACCTTGCCGGCCAGTTCGATCAGCTTGTCGGTGCTCGCGTAGGCGTCGTCGACCTCCGGCGGCTGGTTGTCGAAGAGCACGTCGTGGTACGCGGGGAACTTGCCGGCGTCCTGGGCGCAGGCCGCGGCGTTGGCCGCGTTGCGGGAGCCGCTGCCGCGCATGTTGCCGTCGATGAGGGTGACCAGGTGGTACTCGACCTTCAGCTGGCCGGCGTTGGTCAGCTCGTGGATCACCGGCCGGTACGCCGTCTCGAAGGACTTGCAGGCCGGGCAGCGGAAGTCCTCCCACACCGTGAGCGTGGACTTGGCGCTGTCCTTGCCGACCGGGATCGCGAGGCCGTCCTTGCCCTGGGCTCCCGAGGGGGCCACGACCGGGCCCGAGGCCTCGCCGCCGTCGTCCTTGCCGGCGTTGGCCGCGACGACGCCGATCACCGCCGCGAGTCCCAGGACGGCGACGACGGCGCCGCCGACGATCAGCGCGCGCCGGCGCTTCTCCGCGGACTTCTGCTTCTCGCGCTCGGCCGCCATCTTCTCCCGGGCGGTGCGCTTTCCCTCACGGTTCTTCTCGCTCACACCCCGGAAACGAACCGGGGAGGCGCACCGCGCCTCCCCGACCTCAGGTCCACCCGTACGAGGGACCTGTATGACTTCCGGCTTTCTTACGCCCGCCCGCGCACGCCCTTGGCGAGGTCGCCGGCGAGCGCGCGCACGGCCTCGACACCGGCCGCGTCGTCCGGGGCGTCCAGCATCGCCTTGACGAAGGCCGAGCCGACGATCACGCCGTCCGCGAAGCCGGCGACCTCGGCGGCCTGGGTGGCGTTGGAGACGCCGAGCCCGACGCAGACCGGCAGGTCGGTGCCGGTGGCCCGGGTGCGTTCCACCAGGTCCTGGGCCTGGGAGCTGACGGTGGCGCGGGTGCCGGTGACGCCCATGAGGGAGGCGGCGTAGACGAAGCCGCTGCCCGCCGCGGTGATCCGCGCGAGCCGCTCGTCCTTGCTGCTGGGGGCGACGACGAACACGGTCGCGAGACCGTGCTTCTCGGCGTGCTCCCGCCACAGCGCCGACTCCTGCACGGGCAGGTCGGGCAGGATGCAGCCCGCGCCGCCCGCCTCGGCCAGCTCGGCCGTGAACCGCTCGACGCCGTAGCGGTCGATGGGGTTCCAGTACGTCATGACGAGGATGGGCTTGCCGGTGGCGGCGTGGGTCTCGCGGACGGTGCGCATCACGTCGGCGATCTTCACGCCGCCGCGCAGGGCGATGTCGTCGGCGGTCTGGATGACGGGGCCGTCGAGGACCGGGTCGCTGTGCGGCAGGCCCACCTCGACGACGTCGGCGCCGCCGTCGATGACCGCCTTGATCGCCTCGATGCCGCCGTCGACGGTCGGGAACCCGGCCGGCAGGTAGGCGATGAGGGCGGAGCGCCCTTCGGACTTGGCCGCGGCGAGGGTGTCGCTCAACAGCTGCAGGTTGCCGCTCACTTGGCGTCCCCCTCGATCTCGGCGGTGTCGGTGTCCGCGTCGGCGGCGACCTCGGCGTCGGTGTCGTACAGGCCGAAGTAGCGGGCGGCGGTGTCCATGTCCTTGTCGCCACGGCCGGACAGGTTGACCACGATCAGCCCGTCCTTGCCCAGCTCCTTGCCGACCTCAAGGGCGCCTGCCAGGGCGTGGGCGCTCTCGATGGCCGGGATGATGCCCTCGGTGCGGGACAGCAGGCGCAGGGCCTGCATGGCCGCGTCGTCGGTGACCGCGCGGTACTCGCCGCGGCCGGAGTCCTTCAGGTAGGAGTGCTCCGGGCCGATGCCCGGGTAGTCCAGACCGGCCGAGATCGAGTAGGGCTCGGTGATCTGGCCCTCGTCGTCCTGGAGGACGTAGGAGCGCGAGCCGTGCAGGATGCCCGGCTCGCCGGCGGTCAGGGTCGCCGCGTGCTCGCCGGTGTCGACGCCGTGGCCGGCCGGCTCGCAGCCGATGAGGCGGACGGACTCGTCCGGGATGAAGGCGTGGAAGAGGCCGATGGCGTTGGAGCCGCCGCCGACACAGGCGATCGCGGCGTCGGGGAGGCGGCCGGCCCGCTCCAGGAGCTGGCGGCGGGCTTCGACGCCGATGACCCGGTGGAAGTCGCGGACCATGGCCGGGAAGGGGTGGGGTCCGGCGACGGTGCCGAAGAGGTAGTGCGTGTGGTCGACGTTGGCGACCCAGTCGCGGAACGCCTCGTTGATGGCGTCCTTCAGCGTGCGGCTGCCGGACTTCACGGCGATGACCTCGGCGCCGAGCATGCGCATGCGGGCCACGTTGAGGGCCTGGCGCTGGGTGTCGATCTCGCCCATGTAGATCGTGCAGTCGAGGCCGAAGAGGGCGCAGGCCGTGGCCGTGGCCACGCCGTGCTGGCCGGCGCCGGTCTCGGCGATGACCCGGGTCTTGCCCATGCGCTTGGTGAGCAGCGCCTGGCCGAGGACGTTGTTGATCTTGTGGGAGCCGGTGTGGTTGAGGTCTTCCCGCTTCAGGAAGACGCGGGCGCCGCCGGCGTGCTCGGCGAACCGGGGCACCTCGGTGAGCGCCGAGGGGCGGCCGGTGTAGTTGACCAGGAGGTCGTCGAGTTCCGTGGCGAACTCGGGGTCGTGCTTGGCCTTGTCGTACTCGACGGCCACCTCGTCGACGGCGGCGACGAGGGCCTCGGGGATGAACTTGCCGCCGAAGGCCCCGAAGTAGCCTTCGGGGTTGGGGGTTCGACCCTCGGGGTCGGGGATGAAGAACTGGCTGGGCATGCGTGTACCTCACGGTGAGTGTGTGTGGAATGCACTAGTCGCCGTGGGGGGCAGGGTTTGCTGTCGACCGCGGGCCGTATGTGGCTGGTCGCGCCCGCGCGGCGGTAGCCGCACATTGAACAGAGCCCCGCGCCCCTAAAAGCCCTGCCATCGCATGCCGTTCACCTGGCCCGGCTCGTCACCGATGACGTAGCGGACGCGGCGGCCGTGGACGCGGCGCGCGGGCGCACGGCAGCCGCGGGGGCGGCAGCCGCGCGCGAGGCGGGCGTACCGGTCCACGGTCGTCATGGTGAGAGTCATCGGGGCAAGCCTAGCGGGTGATCAGCTCCGGCCGTGCCGGAGTGCGGGGTGCTCGCCCGCCGCCACCAGGTCCGAGACCGCCGTCTTGGGGTCCTTGCCGGTGACGAGGGACTCGCCCACCAGGACCGCGTCGGCGCCGGCGTTGGCGTAGGCGATGAGGTCGTGCGGGCCGCGGACGCCGGACTCGGCGACCTTGATGATGTGGGCGGGGATCTCCGGCGCCACCCGCTCGAAGGTGCCGCGGTCGACCTCGAGGGTCTTGAGGTTGCGCGCGTTGACGCCGATCACGCGGGCCCCGGCGTCGACCGCGCGCTCGACCTCGTCCTCGTCGTGGACCTCGACGAGCGGCGTGAGCCCGATGGACTCGGCGCGCTCGATGAGGGACTCCAGGGCGGGCTGGTCGAGGGCGGCGACGATCAGCAGGACGACGTCGGCGCCGTAGGCGCGGGCCTCCCACAGCTGGTACGACGTGACGATGAAGTCCTTGCGCAGGACCGGGATGTCCACGCGGGCGCGGACCGCCTCCAGGTCGGCGAGCGAGCCGCCGAAACGGCGCTGTTCGGTGAGGACGGAGATGACGGCAGCGCCGCCCGCCTCGTAGTCCGCGGCGAGCCCGGCCGGGTCGGCGATCGCGGCCAGCGCGCCCTTGGACGGGCTGGAGCGCTTGACCTCGCAGATGACCTTGACGCCGTCGCCGCGCAGGGCGGCCGCGCCGTCCTTGGCCGCGGGAGCCTTCGCCGCGCGCTCCTTGAGCTCGTCGAGGCTGACGCGCGCCTGCCGCTCCGCGAGGTCGGCACGGACTCCGTCGATGATCTCGTCGAGCACACTCACGCGAGCGGCCCCCTTCCAGACTCTTGACAGTTCCAGCGACCGATCGGCAAACCGATGGTCACTGCGATGGTATCCGCAGCGGGGCGAAGGCTTCGCATCCGGTTGACGCCGGTCCCAGTACCTGGACATCCGCCAGTTGATCAAGGGTGGAGCCAGCCACCGAAGGGCAGGTTCCGGACAACCGTGAAGACCAGCAGCAACGCGCCGAAGCTCCACACCAGCCCCGGGCGGGGGTCGATCCGCAGCGGGCGCCCGCGTACCGCGTGGACCACCCATACGGTCCACAGCGCGAAGAAGGCCAGATAGCCGAGGACGGCGAGCGCGTTGGCGTGCAGGGCCGCGGTGAGGTCGCCGTGGACGAAGGCGTGGGCGCTGCGCAGTCCGCCGCAGCCGGGGCAGTACAGGCCGGTGTAGTGCAGCAGCGGGCAGACGGGGTAGTGGCCGGGCTCGTTGGGGTCCACCGCGCCCACGTAGGCGAAGGCGGCGGCGACGGCCGCGAGGGTCCCGGCGGGGGCGGCCAGGCGGCCCGGGAGGCTGTGCGTCGCTCTGCGGCTGTCGGCGTTCACGCCAGGCATTGTGCCCCGCACACGCCTGAGGGGCGGTCCCGGCACCCGAATGCCGGCCGCCCCTCGGCGACAACCCGGTGTTCCGCCGGGATCAGCCCTGGGCGCGGGCCGGCTCGCGGTCGCCCGTCATCTTGTGCGGCGCGTGCAGTTCCTTGGGCTGGCCCAGGCCCATCATCCGCATGATGCCGCCGACGACACCGCCGAGCAGCACGACGACCATGCCCGCCCAGAAGCCCACCGGCTGGTCCATCACCATGAAGGCGCCCGCGACGCAGAAACCGATGAAGGCGATGATGACACCGGTCCAGGCGGCCGGGGTGTGACCGTGGCTGCTGCCCGCCATTGCTTGCTCCTCGTTGCTGTGTGCGTGTCTGAGCAGGACGCTCGTGCCCATTGTCCCGCACGCGCGCGGGGCCGGTGAGCGGGGGTGCTCCTGGGATGCTCCCCGCTGCTCCGTGTGGCTCAGGCCCCGGTCGGGTCCTCGCCCCGGTCGAGTGCCTTCCACAGGTCCTCGGGCCGGTCGGGGTCGACGGCGGGGGCCTTGCGGCGCGGCTGGGGCGCGCCGCCGCGCTCGTAGCGGCCGGACATCGCGGGCCACAGCCGGCCGTAGCGCAGGGCGAGCAGCCCGGCCAGCAGGATCAGGACGCCGCCGGCGGCCGCGACGTACGGCCAGGCGGTGTGGCTGAGGGCGGCCACGGAGGCGGAGGTGTCGCCGGAGGCCTGGGCGGCCTTCTCGTCGAGCGCGGAGCTGTCGGAGGCGCCGAGCAGGGCGGCGGCGACGGTGCCCGCGCCGGAGAGCGCCAGCAGCACGGCCACCACGACCCGGCCCGCCCGGCGGACGGCGAAGACGGCGACGAGCGCGGCGAGGCCCACTATGGCGAGCGCCGCGGGGACGCCCGTGACGTCGCTGCCGCTGGCGGTCAGCGGGAAGGCGCCGCCGGCCACCGTCGCGGTGCCCTCCGACCACTGCTGCCGGGTGGCGAGGAGCGCCACGGCCGCGCCGAGCGCGCCGCACAGCAGCGCGACGGCGAGGCTCAGGCGGCCGGCCCGGGCGGATCCGGCGGCTTGGGAACGGGGGTGAGGTACAGCAGTCACGTACCCCACTATCGCCTGAACCCCGGGCGAACCGTCACCCGGGGGGCGTCTCAGGCCTTTCCCAGCCGGTTCGCCGTGTGCACGGCCCGCAGGACGGCGGCCGCCTTGTTGCGGCACTCCGTGTCCTCGGAGACCGGGTCGGAGTCGGCGACGATGCCCGCTCCGGCCTGCACGTAGGCGGTGCCGTCGCGCAGCAGGGCGGTGCGGATGGCGATGGCCGTGTCGGAGTCGCCGGCGAAGTCGAGGTAGCCGACGCAGCCGCCGTACAGGCCGCGCCGGGACGGCTCCAGCTCGTCGATGATCTGCATGGCGCGGGGCTTGGGGGCGCCGGAGAGGGTGCCGGCCGGGAAGCAGGCGGTGAGGACGTCGAAGGCCGTGCGCCCGGCGGCCACGCGGCCGGTCACCGTGGAGACGATGTGCATCACGTGCGAGTACCGCTCGACGGACATGAAGTCGACGACCTCGACGGAGCCCGGCTCGCAGACCCGCCCCAGGTCGTTGCGCCCCAGGTCGACGAGCATGAGGTGCTCGGCGCGCTCCTTGGGGTCGGCGAGCAGCTCGTCGGCGAGGGCCTGGTCCTCCTGCGGGGTGGCGCCGCGCCAGCGCGTGCCGGCGATGGGGTGGACCATGGCCCGGCCGTCCTCGACCTTGACCAGGGCCTCCGGGGAGGAGCCGACGACGTCGAAGCCGTCGAAGCGGAACAGGTACATGTACGGCGAGGGGTTCGTGGCCCGCAGGACCCGGTAGACGTCCAGCGCGCTCGCCGTGCACGGCGTCTCGAAGCGCTGGGAGGGGACCACCTGGAAGGCCTCGCCGGCCCGGATGCGCTCCTTGATGTCCTCGACGGCCTCCTGGAAGTCGGGGCCGCCCCACAGCGCGGTGTACTCGGGCAGCTCGGAGGGCGGGAGGACGGCCGGGGGCTGGGCGACCGGGCGGGAGAGGTCGGCCTCCATGGCGTCGAGCCGGGCGACGGCGTCGGCGTGGGCCTCGTCGACGCCGGTCTCCAGGTCGTTGTGGTTGATCGCGTTGGCGATCAGCAGGACGGAGCCCTCCCAGTGGTCCATGACGGCCAGGTCGCTGGTGAGGAGCATGGTCAGCTCGGGCAGCTTCAGGTCGTCGCGCTCGCCGGGGCCGATCTTCTCCAGGCGGCGGACGATGTCGTAGCCGAGGTAGCCGACCATGCCGCCGGTGAAGGGCGGCATGCCCTCCTGGTGGGGGGTGTGCAGCGCCTCGATGGTGGCGCGCAGGGCGGCGAGGGGGTCGCCGTCGGTGGGGACGCCGACGGGCGGGGCGCCGAGCCAGTGCGCCTGCCCGTCGCGCTCGGTGAGCGTCGCGGCGCTGCGGACTCCCACGAACGAGTAGCGGGACCACGAGCGGCCGTTCTCCGCTGACTCCAGCAGGAAGGTGCCGGGGCGCTCGGCGGCGAGCTTGCGGTAGAGCGCCACCGGCGTGTCGCCGTCGGCGAGGAGCTTGCGGGTGACCGGGATGACCCGCCGGTCGGTGGCGAGCTTGCGGAACGTCTCGAGGTCCATGGCGGCTGACCTTACTGATCCGGGGCGGAGACGTCGGAGCCGCCGTCGTCCTTGACGAGGACGTCCTCGTCGAAGCAGGTGCGGGCGCCGGTGTGGCAGGCGGCGCCGACCTGGTCGACCTTCACCAGGACGGTGTCGGCGTCGCAGTCGAGGGCGACGGACTTCACCCACTGGACGTGGCCGGAGGTGTCGCCCTTGACCCAGTACTCCCGGCGGCTGCGCGACCAGTACGTGCACCGGCCGGTGGTCAGGGTGCGGTGCAGGGCCTCGTCGTCCATCCAGCCGAGCATGAGCACCTCTCCGGTGTCGTACTGCTGGGCGATGGCGGGCAGGAGGCCGTCGGCGCCGCGCTTGAGGCGGGCGGCGATCTCCGGGTCGAGACGGCTGGGCCGGGGGGACGAGCTGGTCATGCCGACCATTGTGCCGCGCGCCACTGACAGCGCAGGTGCCGTGTCCACTGGGCGGACCGGCCCGGACCGGGAACGGCAGGTCCGCTGGGCGGAGTCGGGGGCCGGTCGTAGGCTGGCTCCATGTCGACCCATGCCAAGCGTGAACGACTTCTCCTCGCCGACCTGTTGGAGACCGCGGGCCCGGACGCGCCCACCCTGTGCGAGGGCTGGACGACCCGGGACCTCGCCGCGCACGTGGTGGTGCGCGAGCGCCGCCCGGACGCCGCCGGCGGAATACTGATCAAGCAGCTCGCGCCGCGCCTGGACCGGGTGATGGCGGAGTACACGGACAAGCCGTACGAGGAGCTGATCCAGCTGATCCGTACGGGCCCGCCGCGTTTCTCCCCCTTCTCGCTCAAGCCGGTCGACGAGATGTCGAACATCATCGAGTTCTACGTCCACACGGAGGACGTCCGGCGCGCCCAGCCCGACTGGTCCCCGCGCGAGCTCGACCCGGTCTTCCAGGACGCGCTGTGGTCCCGGCTGGAGAAGACCGCCCGCCTGATGGGCCGCGGCGTGCCGACGGGCCTGGTGCTGCGCCGCCCGGACGGCCAGACGGCGGTCGCCCAGCGCGGCACCCCGGTGGTCACGGTCACCGGCGAGCCGTCGGAGCTGGTCCTGTTCTCCTACGGCCGCCAGAGCGCCGCCAAGGTGGACCTGGACGGCGACGAGAACGCGATCGCGAAGCTGCACGAGACGAAGCAGCTCGGGATCTGAGCACGACGTGCGGCAGCCCCGGCCGCGGGTGCGACCGGGGCTGCCGGCGGGGGCGTCACCGCACCGGGTGACCGGCCTCCCGCAGGGTCTCCTTCACCTGGCCGATGCGCAGGTCCCCGAAGTGGAACACCGACGCGGCCAGCACCGCGTCCGCGCCCGCCTCGATGGCCGGGGGGAAGTCCGCCAGCCTGCCCGCGCCGCCCGAGGCGATGACCGGGACGGTGACGTGCTTGCGTACGGCCCGGATCATCTCCAGGTCGTAGCCGTCCTTGGTGCCGTCGGCGTCCATCGAGTTGAGCAGGATCTCGCCGGCGCCCAGCTCGGCCGCCCGGTGCGCCCACTCGACGGCGTCGATGCCGGTGCCGCGGCGGCCGCCGTGGGTGGTCACCTCGAAGGAGCCCGACTCGGTGCGGCGGGCGTCGACCGAGAGGACCAGGACCTGGCGGCCGAAGCGCTCGGCGATCTCGCGGATCAGGTCGGGGCGGGCGATGGCGGCGGTGTTGACGCCGACCTTGTCCGCGCCCGCCCGCAGCAGCTTGTCGACGTCCTCGGCGGTGCGGACACCGCCGCCGACGGTGAGCGGGATGAACACCTGCTCGGCCGTGCGGCGCACCACGTCGTAGGTCGTCTCGCGGTTGCCCGACGAGGCGGTGATGTCCAGGAACGTCAGCTCGTCGGCGCCCTCGGTGTCGTACACCTTGGCCATCTCGACGGGGTCGCCCGCGTCGCGCAGGTTCTGGAAGTTGACGCCCTTGACGACCCGGCCGTTGTCCACGTCCAGGCAGGGGATGACTCGGACCGCCAGGGTCATGAATCCACCGTTCCTCTGAATGCCTCTAGTTCCACCGACACCAGGACGCGCGGGTCGACGAAGCCGTCCACCACGAGGAAGGACGCGACCGGGCGCACCGAGTCGAACAGCTCCTTGTGGGCCCGGCCCACCTCGTCGAGGTCGCGCGTGTGTGCCAGATACATTCGCGTCCGGACCACGGACCCGATACCGAGCCCGAACTCGCCGATCGCTTCGAGGGCACTGGTGAAGGCCGCCTTGGCCTGCTCGTACGGGTCGCCCTCCCCGTACAGCACATCCCCCTTGAAGGGGGTCGTGCCCGCCACCAGCACCCGATCGCCCGCCGCCACGGCGCGTGCGAAACCGAAACTCTCTTCCCAGGGACTTCCGCTCTGCACGCGCCGTACGGCTTCCGACGTCATGACGACACAGCCTCCAAGGCCTCTTCCAGGGTGAACGCCTTCGCGTACAGCGCCTTCCCTACGATCGCGCCCTCGACACCGAGCGGGACGAGCGCGGCGATCGCCCGGAGGTCGTCGAGCGACGAGACACCGCCGGAGGCCACCACCGGGCGGTCCGTCGCCGCGCAGACGTTCTTCAGCAGCTCCAGGTTGGGGCCCTGGAGCGTGCCGTCCTTGGCGATGTCGGTGACGACGTAGCGGGCGCAGCCCTCCTTGTCGAGGCGCTCCAGCGTCTCGTAGAGGTCGCCGCCGTCGCGGGTCCAGCCGCGGCCGCGCAGGGTGGTGCCCCGGACGTCCAGGCCGACGGCGATCTTGTCGCCGTGCTCGGCGATGACCTTGGCGACCCACTCGGGGGTCTCCAGGGCGGCCGTGCCCAGGTTCACGCGGGTGCAGCCGGTGGCGAGGGCGGCGGCGAGGGTGTCGTCGTCGCGGATGCCGCCGGACAGCTCGACCTTGATGTCCATCGCCTTCGCGACCTCGGCGATCAGCTCGCGGTTGTTCCCGGTGCCGAAGGCGGCGTCCAGGTCGACGAGGTGCAGCCATTCGGCGCCGGAACGCTGCCAGGCGAGGGCGGCCTCCAGCGGGGAGCCGTAGGAGGTCTCGGTGCCGGACTCGCCGTGGACCAGGCGGACGGCCTGGCCGTCGCGGACGTCGACGGCGGGGAGGAGTTCGAGCTTGCTCACAGGGTTCCGATCCAGTTGGTGAGGAGCTGGGCTCCGGCGTCGCCGGACTTCTCGGGGTGGAACTGGGTGGCCCACAGGGCGCCGTTCTCGACGGCCGCGACGAACGGCTTGCCGTGCGTGGACCAGGTGACCTTGGGGGCCTCGAAGGCCGGGTTGTGCGTTTCCAGCGACCAGTCGTGGACCGCGTAGGAGTGCACGAAGTAGAAGCGGGCGTCGGCGTCCAGGCCGGCGAAGAGCCGCGAGCCGGGCGCCGCCTCCACGGTGTTCCAGCCCATGTGGGGCACGATCTCGGCCTGGAGCGGCTCGACGGAGCCGGGCCACTCGTCGAGGCCCTCGCTCTCCACGCCGTGCTCGATGCCACGGGCGAAGAGGATCTGCATGCCGACGCAGATGCCCATGACCGGGCGGCCGCCGGAGAGCCGGCGGTCGACGATCCAGTCGCCGCGTGCCTCGCGCAGGCCCTTCATACAGGAGGCGAAGGCGCCGACGCCGGGCACGAGCAGGCCGTCGGCGTTCAGGGCCTTGTCGTAGTCACGGGTTATCTCGACGTCGGCTCCGGCGCGGGCGAGGGCGCGCTCGGCGGAGCGGACGTTGCCGAAGCCGTAGTCGAAGACGACGACCTTCTTGCGAGGGGCGCTCAATTCCACACCTCCAGCCTCACGATGCCGGCCAGCAGGCACATCGCGGCACCGATGGACAGCAGCACGATCAGGCCCTTGGGCATCTTCTGCTTGACGAAGGAGTAGATCCCGCCGACGAGGAACAGGCCGACGACGATCAGCAGGGTCGAGATGCCGTTCACAGGGCGCCCTTCGTGGAGGGGAGGATGCCGGCCGCGCGCGGGTCGCGCTCGGAGGCGTACCGCAGGGCCCGGGCCAGCGCCTTGAACTGGCACTCCACGATGTGGTGCGCGTTGCGCCCGTAGGGCACGTGCACGTGCAGCGCGATCTGCGCCTGGGCCACGAAGGACTCCAGGATGTGCCGGGTCATGGTGGTGTCGTACTCGCCGATCATCGGCGCCATCTTCTCGGGCTCGGTGTGCACGAGGTAGGGGCGGCCGGACAGGTCGACGGTGACCTGGGCGAGGGACTCGTCCAGCGGGACCGTGCAGTTGCCGAAGCGGTAGATGCCGACCTTGTCGCCGAGGGCCTGCTTGAAGGCGGCGCCCAGCGCGAGGGCGGTGTCCTCGATCGTGTGGTGCGAGTCGATGTGCAGGTCGCCCTCGGTCTTCACGGTCAGGTCGAACAGACCGTGGCGGCCGAGCTGGTCGAGCATGTGGTCGTAGAAGCCGACGCCGGTGGAGATCTCCGTCTTGCCCGTGCCGTCGAGGTCTATCTCGACGAGGACCGAGGTCTCCTTGGTCGTCCGCTCCACGCGTCCGGTGCGGCTCATGAACTCTGCTCCTTCTTCAGTGCACGGACCGCGTCGAGGAACGCGTCGTTCTCTTCGGGGGTTCCGGCCGACACGCGCAGCCACCCGGGGATGCCGTTGTCCCGGACCAGGACGCCCCGGTCGAGGATCTTCTGCCAGGCCGTGTGCGCGTCCTCGAACCTGCCGAACTGCACGAAGTTGGCGTCGGACTCGACGACCTCGTAGCCGGTCGCGCGCAGTTCGGTGACCAGGCGGTCCCGCTCGGCCTTGAGCTGCTCGACGTAGCCGAGCAGGGTGTCGGTGTGCTCCAGGGCGGCCAGGGCGGTCGCCTGGGTGACGGCCGACAGGTGGTAGGGCAGCCGGACCAGCTGGACGGCGTCCACGACGGCCGGGTGCGCGGCGAGGTAGCCGAGGCGCAGGCCCGCCGCGCCGAAGGCCTTCGACATCGTGCGGGAGATGACGAGGTTCGGTCGCCCGTCGAGCAGCGGCAGCAGCGAGTCGCCGTGGCTGAACTCGATGTACGCCTCGTCGACCACGACCATCGACGGCTTCGCCGCCTGCGCGGCCTCGTAGAGCGCGAGGACCGTCTCGGGCGGGACCGCGTTGCCGGTGGGGTTGTTGGGGGTGGTGATGAAGACGACGTCCGGTTGGTTCTCGGCGATGGCCGTCCGGGCCGCGGCGAGGTCGATCGTGAAGTCGTCGTTGCGGGGCCCGGAGATCCAGCCCGTGCCGGTGCCGCGCGCGATCAGGGCGTGCATCGAGTACGACGGCTCGAAGCCGATCGCGGTGCGGCCCGGCCCGCCGAAGGTCTGCAGCAGCTGCTGGATGACCTCGTTGGAGCCGTTCGCCGCCCAGACGTTGGCCGGGCCGACCGGGTACCCGGAGGTCTTCGTCAGGTACTCGGCGAGCCTGGTGCGCAGCTCGACGGCGTCCCGGTCCGGGTAGCGGTTGAGGTTCCGGGCCGCCTCACGGACCCGCTCGGCGATGCGCTCGACCAGCGGCTCGGGCAGCGGGTAGGGGTTCTCGTTGGTGTTCAGCCGTACGGGGACGTCCAGCTGGGGCGCGCCGTAGGGGGACTTGCCGCGCAGTTCGTCCCGCACGGGGAGATCGTCGATGTGTACGTCGCTCACTTGCCCTGCGGAACCTTCCAGTCGAACCGAGCCTTGATCGCCGCGCCGTGGGCCGGCAGGTCCTCCGCCTCGGCCAGCGTGACCACGTGGTGCGCGACCTCGGCCAGCGCGTCCTTCGTGTAGTCGACGATGTGGATGCCGCGCAGGAAGGACTGGACGGACAGGCCGGAGGAGTGGCAGGCGCAGCCGCCGGTGGGCAGGACGTGGTTGGACCCGGCCGCGTAGTCGCCGAGGGAGACCGGCGCCCAGGGGCCGATGAAGATCGCGCCGGCGTTCTTCACCCGGTCGGCCACGGCGGCGGCGTCGGCCGTCTGGATCTCCAGGTGCTCGGCGCCGTACGCGTCGACCACCCGCAGGCCCTCGTCGATGCCGTCGACCAGGACGATCGCGGACTGCTTGCCGGACAGGGCCGGGACGATGCGGTCGTCGACGTGCCGGGTGGCGGCGACCTGCGGCTCCAGTTCCCTCTCCACCGCGTCCGCGAGCGCCACGGAGTCGGTGACCAGGACGGCGGCGGCCAGCGGGTCGTGCTCGGCCTGGCTGATCAGGTCGGAGGCGACGTGCACCGGGTCGGCCGTGTCGTCGGCGAGGACCGCGATCTCGGTCGGGCCGGCCTCGGCGTCGATGCCGATCTTGCCGGTGAAGTAGCGCTTGGCGGCGGCGACCCAGATGTTGCCGGGGCCGGTGACCATGTTCGCGGGGGCGCAGGACTCGGTGCCGTGGGCGAACATCGCGACGGCCGTGGCGCCGCCGGCCGCGTACACCTCGTCGACGCCGAGCAGGGCGCAGGCGGCGAGGATCGTCGGGTGCGGCAGGCCGCCGAACTCGGCCTGGGCGGGCGAGGCGAGCGCGATGGACGCGACGCCGGCCTCCTGCGCGGGCACCACGTTCATGATCACGGACGACGGGTACACCGACCGGCCGCCGGGCGCGTACAGCCCGACCCGCTCGACCGGAACCCACTTCTCGGTCACGCTGCCGCCGGGCACGACCTGGGTGGTGTGCGGGGAGCGGCGCTGCTCGCGGTGGACGATCCGGGCGCGGCGGATGGACTCCTCCAGGGCCGCGCGCACGGCCGGGTCGAGCTCCTGGAGCGCGCGGGTGAGCGCGGCGGCCGGCACCCGCACCTGGTCCAGCCGGACCCCGTCGAACCGCTCGGCGTACTCGATCAGCGCCGCGTCGCCCCGATGATGCACGTCCTCGCAGATCGGGCGCACCTTCTCCAGGGCGGCCTGAACGTCGAACTCGGCTCGGGGCAGCAGGTCACGCAGGGCGGGGCCCTCGGGAAGGGCGTCGCCGCGCAGATCGATTCGGGCCAGGAAGGAATGTTGCAGCACGTGCTCAATTCTCTCAGACCCGGGTGAGGCGCCGTCCGCGCGTATCAATGGCTGATACAGCGCGTCGCGCGCGGCCGGAAGATCTCCTTCACTCCCTGCTTTCGACTCGTCACCCACCGGGCATGAACAATTGTACGAAGGAACCAACCGGCGAGTACCCGGGGAGGAAGGAAGAGCTGTGACCGAGGGGGCCGGCGTGCGCGCCGGAGAGCTGCCCGACGACCTGACCGCGGCCGAGGCCGGCATGTGGCAGGCGTTCCGCAACGGCACCGTGTATGACCTGAGCAGCGGCGACGCCCTGGTGGACGATCCGCACGGCGGTCACCCGTGGGGCGAGGAGCGGACCGTGCGGGCCCGGATCGTGTGCTGGCTGCTGCTCGACGGCCCGCCCGCCCTGGCCGGCCGGGTGTCCTCGCTGAAGCTGGCCGGTGTGCGGGTCAGCGGCTCGCTGGACCTCGCGGGCGGCCAGGTGGTGCCGTACGTCGAGCTGCGCCGGTGCCGGTTCGAGCAGGACGTGCTGCTGCCGGAGGCCCGCTTCACGACCGTACGGATGGTGGACTGCTCGGTGCCGCGGCTGGAGGCGGCCCGGGTGCACACCGAGGGCGATCTGCATCTGCCCCGCTGCCGCTTCCACCGCGGCATCCGGCTCACGGACGCGCAGATCGGCACGGACCTGATGCTCAACCAGGCGGTCGTGCACCGGGACCGCAGCGGCCGGTCGATCGCCGGGGACGGCATGACCGTGGGGCAGGACTTACAGGCGGAGCTGCTGGAGTCGCACGGCGAGCTGAGCCTGCGCGCCGCGACCATCGGCGTGTCGCTGAGCCTGCGCGGGGCGCGTCTGGTCAACCCGTACGAGCGACTGGCGCTGAACGCGCCGCAGCTGACCGTCGAGCGCAGCCTGTATCTGACCCCGGCGGGCGTCGGCGCCCAGGCGATGAGCGGGATGACCCCGGCGCGCGGGACGCGGATCCAGCGCTTCGAGTGCGAGGGCGGGATCCGGCTGGACGACGGGCGGTTCGGCGACGCCGTCGACTTCGAGCAGGCCCGGTTCACCCTCACGGACGACCAGGAGCTGTCGCTGCGCCGGGTGCAGACGCCGGAGCTGCGGTTCCTCGGGGAGCCTCCGGCGCGCGGGCGTGTGGTGCTGTCGGGCGCGAAGGTCATCAACCTGATGGACCGGGCGGACGCCTGGCCCGGCCCGGGGCGGCTGCACATGGGCGGTTTCGCGTACGAGAACCTGGTGCCGCGCGGGCCGTTCCCGCTCGCCGAGCGGCTGGACTGGGTGGCGGCGGCGACCGCCGAGTACAACCCGGAGCCGTACGAGCGGCTGGCGGCCGTGCTGCGGGCGGGCGGGGAGGACGAGGACGCCCGGTTGGTGCTGCTCGCCAAGCAGCGCCGGCACCGCGAGAGCCTGCCGCTCGCCGCCAAGCTGTGGGGCTACGCGCAGGACTGGACGGTCGCCTACGGGTACCGGCCGGGCCGGGCGGCGGTGTGGATGGCCGTGCTGTGGGCGGCGGGCTCGCTCGCCTTCGCGCAGGCCGGCCATCCACCGCTGAAGCGGGGCGAGCATCCGGAGTGGAATCCCACGCTGTTCACCCTCGATCTGCTGCTGCCGGTGATCGACCTGGGCCAGACGGGTTTCTGGCAGTTGCGCGGGGGCTGGCAGTGGCTGGCGACGGCGATGATCCTGCTGGGCTGGATCCTGGCGACCACGGTCGCGGCGGGGGCGACCCGGCTGTTGCGGCGCAACTAATGGTGCTGGTGTGACTGTAGTTGTTGAACTGTCACATCTTTACGCTCTCTTGACCATCGGACGTACAACTTTCCGCAGGTTCCATGAACCCTCTGGCGCCGCCGTGACCAGCGGTCTTTCAATGGTCGGCACCATGGCGATGCAGCTGCCGTTCATCCGAGCGAGCCGGATGACAAGGACCGCTTCCCACCCCGCCGGCGAGCCGCGCGCCGACGACGAGGTGCTGCTCGACGCGCCCGACGCGCGACTGAGCCCGGCGCTGGTCGCCGCCGCCCGGGGCGACCACGGACCGGCCGCGGGGCTGCTCCTGGCCACCCGCGCGGCGGGCGAGTGGGAGCGGCGCGACCGCTACGTGACCCGGCTGGCCGCCTTCGCGCGCTCCCGCCCCGAGTGGCTGGACGCCTGGCTCGCCACCTCCCCGAAGGACCCGGACGCGCTGCTGGTCGGGGCGCAGCTGGCGGTGGACCGCGCCTGGCGGTCACCGGCCCGGGCCGAGGCGCTGCGCGAGGTCAGCCCGCTGATCACGGCGGCGGCCCGGGGTGACCAGCGGGACCCGGTGCCGTGGCGGCTCGCGCTCGACCACGCCCGGGGCGCGCAGGCCGGGCACACGTACTTCGAGGAGCTGTGGGCGGCGGCCGTGCGCCGGGCCCCGCACCACTACGGCTGCCATGTGGCGGCCCTGCGCTATCTGGCCACCTACTGGCACGGCTCGCACCACGAGTGCTTCGACTTCGCCGACCGGGCCGCGCAGGACGCGCCCGCCGACGCGCTCGTCCAGGCGCTCGGCGTGCGGGCGGCCTTCGGCTACCTCACCGACGGCTGCGGGCCCGAGGTGCCGCGCGAACGGCTGGACGCGGCAGCCGACCGGGCCATCGCGCTGTCCCCCCGGCTGCCGGCGGCCGACCCCTGGCCCGCCCGGATGCGGAACCTGCTCCTCTTCGTCCTGGTGCGCCTGGAGCGCTGGCCGGACGCCGCCGAGCAGCTGCGGCTGAACGGCCCGTACGCCACCTCCTTCCCCTGGGACCAGGTGTCCGACGACCCGCTCGGCCACTTCCTCCGGGTGCGCGACGACGTCCGCACCGCGGTCGCCGGCGAGCCCTCCGGGCATCCACGGAGTGAACGGGGCGGACGAGTCCGCTCCGGCGACCATTAGGCTTTTGCGTCGTGACCACCGTCCGGCTCCCCCTCTTCCCCCTGAACTCGGTGCTGTTCCCGGGGCTCGTGCTCCCGCTCAACGTCTTCGAGGAGCGGTATCGCGCCATGATGCGCGAACTGCTGAAGACGCCGGAGGACGAGCCGCGCCGGTTCGCCGTCGTGGCGATCCGCGACGGCCACGAGGTGGCCCCGAGCGCGCCCGGCATGCCCGACCCGACGGCCCTGCCCGAGCGGGGGCCGCTGGCCGGCTTCGGCCCGGACCCGGCCAAGGCCTTCCACAAGGTGGGCTGCATCGCGGACGCGGCGACGATCCGGGAGCGCACCGACGGCTCCTTCGAGGTGCTGGCGACGGGCACGACCCGGGTGAAGCTGCTGTCGGTCGAGGCGTCCGGCCCCTTCCTGACGGCCGAGCTGGAGCCGCTGGCGGAGGAACCCGGGGACGAGGCGGCGCCGCTGGCGGAGGGGGTGCTGCGGTCGTTCCGCCAGTACCAGAAGCGGCTGGCGGGCGCGCGGGAACGGTCCCTGACGACCGGCGCCGATCTGCCCGACGAGCCGGGTGTGGTGTCGTACCTCGTGGCGGCGGCGATGATGCTGGACACCCCGACCAAGCAGCGCCTGCTCCAGGCGCCCGACACGGCGTCCCGCCTGCGCGACGAGCTGAAAGTCCTTCGCTCCGAGACGGCGATCATCCGTAGTCTGCCGTCGTTGCCCGCGTCGGACCTGACGCGGAGCCCGACGAGTCTCAACTGAAGCGGACCGGGATGGCGAAGAAGACGAAGAAGCAGCAGTCCGGCGGCACTCCGGCGACGGTGGCCCTCACGGCGGCGGGAGCGGAGTACACGGTCCACTCCTACGACCACGACCCCGCGCACCCCTCCTACGGCGAGGAGGCGGCCGAGGCGATGGGCGTCTCCCCGGACCGCGTCTTCAAGACCCTGGTGGCGGACGTCGACGGCACGCTGACGGTCGCGGTCGTCCCGGTGGCGGGCCAGCTGGACCTGAAGGCCCTGGCGGCGGCGGTGGGCGGCAAGCGCGCGACCATGGCCGACCCGGCCCTGGCGGAACGCACGACGGGCTATGTCCGGGGCGGCATCTCACCCCTGGGCCAGCGCAAGAAGCTCCCGACGGTGCTGGACGCGTCGGCCGCGTCCCACCGAACGATCTGCGTGTCGGCGGGGAGGAGGGGCCTGGAGGTGGAACTGGCGCCGGAGGACCTGGCGAAGCTCACGGAAGCGGTACTGGCCCCGATCGGCCGGCCATAGCTGTTGCTCAGCCGCGGGCCGTCGTGCCGCCAAGGGCGGCACGAGTGGGCGCAGCACCAACGCCGGGCACCTACGCGGCAGGCGGCGCCCCATACGGCCCGTCAGCGAACTCCGGCTCAGGATCCCGAGGCCCGAACAACGCCGTGAGCCCCAGATGCAGCACCAGCGCGGCAAGCGGCCAGGCCAGCAACGCCCCCTTCGCGCCCAGCTTCAGCGGCGCCGAGAACGTCACCCCCTTGCCCACCTCCCGCGCATGGGCGACCACGTCCTCCGCGGGACCGAGCCACACCCCGAGCCGCCACGCCAGCAACGACCCGAGCAGCCCCCCGACGGCCAGCCCCACCACCAGCGGCACACCCCCACGCCGCCGCAGCAGGAAGACCACGAGCGCGCTCACGACCCCGAACGCCAGCCCGAGCAGGGTGAACGTGCCGTCCACCCCCACGGCCTGCTCCCCCTCGGTGTCCTTGAGGTAGACGACCCAGTTCCCGTCCACCACGTCACCGACCAGCGGAACGTGCGGCGCGAGCCACCACCACAGCGCACCCAGCAGCACCCCACCGAGCGCCACGGCCAGGGCGACCACACCGGCCTCCCGCACTTCCGTCTTCATGCCGGGGCCGTCCTGTCCGTACCAGCCGTGCGCGTCGTACTCGGCGTACTCGGCCTGCTGGGACCCGGGGGCCTCAGCCCCGGGGGCCGCGGCCGGCGGCTGCCACGAACCCTGTGCGGAACGTTCGTGCGGTGGCGGTGGCGGAGTCAGTGGTGCGGTCACCCTGCCATCGTGCCAGGCCCGCCTGTGCCCCGCGTCACCGGACGATCCCTCCCCGCTCACCGGACGGCCGCCCGGCGGTACGCCCAGGTCGCCACGGCCAGGGAGACCACGCCCACGGCCCCGCACACCGCGAGGTCGCCGAGGACGAACGCCCAGTCGGGATCCGGCCCGAACGTGCGCGCGAACGCCTCCACGCCGTAGGTCGACGGCAGCAGGTCCCGCGTGAAGCGGACCACCTCCGGCATCCGGTCCGCCGGCAGCACGCCCAGCAGCAGCGCAGCGGACATGCCCAGCTGCCCGAGCAGCGTGGCCAGCTCCGGCCGGGGCGCGAGCAGCCCGAGCGCCGCCCCCAGCCCGGCGAGCGCGGCGCCCGCCAGCGGGATCACGGCCACCAGGATCCACAGGTGCGCCAGCGGCAGCCCGAACAGCACACAGCCGAACACGGCCGTCACGACCGTTCCGGGCACGGTGAACGAGGCGTACGCGCCCGCCGCGCCGAGCACCACCGCCGCGGGCGGCACCGGCAGGGTCGCGTAGTGGTCGAGCCCGCCGCTGGCCCGCAGCTGCCCGAAGTACTGCGCGAGCAGGTTCAGCGCGACGAACGCCACCACCAGGACCGACGAGCCGGCGACGACCGCCTGCGCCTCGGCCCCGTCGTCCACGACCCCGCGCATCAGGATCATGATCCCGACCGACTGGAAGGTCGCCACGAACAGCAGCGGGATCCGCGCGACCCGCGCCCGGGACAGCTGCGCCCGGTACACGGCCGCCAGCGACGGCCACAGCCGCGCCCGAGGTCCGAGCTCGGCCGCGCACGCGGCGGGCTCCTCCACGGCCAGGGCACCGCCCGGCAGGACATCGGCGGGTACGACACTCACGTCGCGCTGCTCCCCTTCGTCGGGTCCACTGCGGCAGTCGCCCTGTTCGGTACGTACGCGGCGGCCCACGTACTCAAGGCCTCGGTGTTCCGCACGTTCCTCACGCCTTCACCAGCCCCTGCTGCGCGGCACCGCCCAGGGCCAGGTACACGTCCTCCAGGCTCGGCGTGGCCAGCGTGAAGTCGTCCAGGGCGGCGAAGGCGGCCCCTCCGGTGACAGTGGCGACGACCGCCCGCGCCTCCTCCGGTCCGAGCCGGAGCGTCCAGCGGCGGCCCGACTCCACGGCACGGTCCCGCAGCGCGGCCACCTCCGGCACGTGCAGCGGCGCCGCGTCCCGCCACACCAGGTCGACGCGCACCTCACCGGCGACCTGTTCCTTCAGCCCGGCCGGGGTGTCGCAGGCGATCACCCGACCCCGGTCCAGGACGGCCACCCGGTCCAGCACCGTCTCGGCCTCGATGACGTTGTGGGTGACGAGCAGCACGGTCGTCCCGCGCTCGGCCCGCCGCCGGTCCACCGCGGACCACACGGCCCGCCGCGCCACCGGGTCCATGCCGGTGGTGGGCTCGTCGAGCACGAGCAGCGGCCGCTCCCCCACCAGCGCGGCGGCGAAGCACGCCAGCCGCCGCTGGCCCCCGGAGAGCTTCTTCAGCGGGCGTCCGGCCAGCGGGGTGAGGCCCAGCTCGGCGAGGACGTCGTCCCGCTCGGCCCGCGCCCGCCGGACGTCCAGGCCGCGCAGCCGCCCGGTGGTCTCGGCGGCGAGCGACACGGTCAGTTCGTCGAGGGCGGTCGACTCCTGCCCGAGGTAGGCGAGGATCCGCGCGGCCCGCTCCGGGTGGCGCACGATGTCGTGCCCGAGGATCTCCACGCTGCCGGTGTCGGGCCGCATCAGCCCGGTGAGCTGCCGGACGAGGGTGGACTTGCCGGCGCCGTTCGGGCCGAGCAGGCCGAAGATCTCGCCGCGGCGGATGTCCAGCCGTACGTCGTCCGTGGCCCGGACCTCGGGCGTGCCGGGCGCGCCGCGGCGGCCCCGGACCGCCGGGTAGGTCTTGGTCAGCCCGCGCACCGCGCACACGATGTCGCCATCGTGCCGAAATGCCTGTGCCGCGCGCGTACTCACAAGGGACGAGACTACGGGGTCGGCGACCCCGGTCCGCTCTCGGGTCGGTCGACAACGGGAAATCCGTCGGCAAAGTCCTCAGTCGCCGACCGGGGCGTGCTCCACGCCCGTGCGCACGCCGATCTCCTTCCAGAAACCGGCCCGGATGGCGTAGCGGTCGCGTTCGTCGATCTGGTCGTCCTTGTGGGCGAGGAGGCCGAAGCGGGCGGCGTAGCGCAGCAGCTCGCCGTCGACGCGGTGCGGGATGCGCGGGTACATCCCGGACAGTTTCTGCAGGTGGCTCTGGTCGCCGAGGCGTTCCACCCAGCGCCGGGCGAAGACCTGCCCCACCTCGTAGGGGTCGCCGCCGACGGTGGTGATGTCCTCCTCGCGGTCGGCCCAGCGCTGCTCGGCGGTGGTCAGCTGGGCGAGCGTAGGCATCGAGGCGGCCTCGGGGGGCTCGACCGGGGGCCGGTCGACCCAGCCTTTGTCGGAGGACCAGCGGAGGGTGGCGGAGGCGGGGGGCTGGGCGGGCTGGGTGCCGGGGGCGCGCAGGGCGGCGAGGTCCTTGGGCGTGGGGACCCCTTTGGCGGCGGGCAGCCGTTCCTCGCTGCCGTTCTGACCGGGGCCGGTCGCCGGGTGCTGGGGTTGCGGGGCGGGCCGCTCGGGCGGGGCGGAGAGGGCGGAGTCGGGCAGCGGCGCGGAGAGGATCGCGGCGATCTCGGGCCGGGGCGCGGGCTGCGGGGCGCACGCCCCGGTGTACTCCTTGGCGCGGACGGCCTTGGTGATCCACGTGCGGTCGAGGACGCGCCGCTCGTCGGCCTCGGCGACCAGGTCCTCGGACTGGTTGTAGTCGCCGTCGGCGGCCTGCACGGCCCACAGGTGGACGGCGACGCCGTGCTCCTTGGCGGCCATCATGCCCGGCAGCAGGTCGCCGTCGCCGGTGACGAGGACGACGTCGGAGCAGGCGCGGTTGCGGGCCAGCTCGGTGAGCTCGGCGTGCATGGCGGCGTCCACGCCCTTCTGCGCCCAGCGGCCGTCGCTGCGGGTCAGCGCGCCCAGCCGGACGGTGACCCGGGGCATCACGCGCAACCGGCGGTGCTCGGGCTGCGGGACGCGGTCGGGGGCGCCGTCGAACCAGTAGATGCGCAGCAAGGGCTGCTGCGTGTCGGACTCGGCGCGCTCACGCAGCCCCTGGATCAGGGCCGTGTGGTCGACGGTGATGCGGGACCGCGAGGGCTCCCCGGCGAGGAGGCTCGCCGCGGCTCCCAGCAGATACCCGGCGTCCACCAGGACGATGCAGCGGTCCACGCGACTCACCCTCTTCCCAGGAGGTTTGCTTCGGGCTTGCTTCGAGTCTGCCCGACGGCGCGGAGGTTAACGGCCGGAACTCGATCTTCGGCGTGGCGTTTCGCGCCACCCCGCTCCGACTCCCCCTGTCACGCAGGGTAATTGTCCGACATGCGATCGTTGTCGGCCTGTGTGAATCTGGTCCCGGCCCTGGCCCCTAGATCCCCCACAGGAGGCATCACCATGGCCAAGAACAAGAACCGTGACCGTAAGCAGCAGCGTCCGACCGAGCGCGGTCAGCGGGCGGACCGCAGCCCCGCGGCAGAGGCGGAGCCCCAGACCGAGGTCGAACTGACCCCCGGTGACGTGGCGTCCCGCAAGCGGAAGCGCAGCTTCGGCCACAACTGACGTTCCGCGGGAAGGGTTTGTGACCCACGCGCATACGTGAGGGGCGTACCAGGTACCGGGTACGCCCCTCACGCGCGTCAAGAGCCGGTCAGCCCGCCAGGCAGGACGGCCCGAGCAGCACCTTCAGGTCGCCGAAGAGCGCCGGGTCGGGCTTCACCCGGTGCCGGTCCAGGCGGAGCACGGTCGTCTTGGTCGGTCCCTGGAGCTTGATCCGGACCTCGCTGTCGCCCTTGTGGTGGCTGAGGACCTCGCCGAGCCGGCTCACGAGCGGCGGGGTGACCCGGGTGGCCGGAATGGTGAGGACCACGGGCGCGTTGGTGCCCGCGTTCGACAGGTCCGGCACCATCAGTTCCATCGCGACGAGCCGCGGCACGTCCTCGCGCTTGTCGAGGCGGCCCTTGACGAACACCACGGCGTCCTCGACGAGTTGGGTCGAGACGAGCTGGTAGGTCGCCGGGAAGAACATGCACTCGATCGAGCCGGCGAGGTCCTCGACGGTGGCGATGGCCCAGGCGTTGCCCTGCTTGGTCATCTTGCGCTGCAGGCCGGAGATGATGCCGCCGATGGTCACCACGGATCCGTCGGAGTAGTCACCCCCGGTCAGCTGGGAGATGCCCGCGTCGGCCTTGTCGGACAGGATGTGCTCCAGGCCGAACAGCGGATGGTCGGAGACGTACAGACCGAGCATCTCCCGCTCCTGGGCGAGCAGATACGTCTTGTCCCACTCCTCGTCGGTGAACTGCACGTCCAGGCCGAAGCCGGGCTCGCTGCTCTCCTCCTCGCCCATGCCGCCGAAGAGGTCGAACTGCCCCTCGGCCTCCTTGCGCTTGACCGCGACCACGTTGTCGATCATCGGCTCGTACTGCGCGGTGAGGCCCTTGCGGGTGTGGCCCATGGCGTCGAAGGCGCCGGCCTTGATCAGCGATTCGGTGGTGCGCTTGTTGCAGACGACCGCCTCGACCTTGTCGAGGTAGTCCGGGAAGGAGGTGTACTTCCCCTTGGCCTTGCGGCACCTGATGATCGACTCGACGACGTTCGTACCGACGTTGCGGACGGCGGAGAGGCCGAAGAGGATCACGTCGTCGCCCTGGGCCGCGAAGTTGGACATCGACTCGTTGACGTCCGGCGGGAGCACCTTGATGCCCATGCGGCGGCACTCGTTGAGGTAGACGGCCGACTTGTCCTTGTCGTCCTTCACGGACGTCAGGAGCGCGGCCATGTACTCGGCGGGGTGGTTCGCCTTGAGGTACGCCGTCCAGTACGAGACGAGTCCGTACGCGGCGGAGTGCGCCTTGTTGAACGCGTAGCCGGCGAAGGGGACCAGCACGTCCCAGAGCGCCTGGATGGCCTCGTCGCTGTAGCCCTTCTTGCGGGCTCCCTCCTGGAAGAGGACGAAGTTCTTCGCCAGCTCCTCGGGCTTCTTCTTGCCCATCACGCGGCGGAGGATGTCGGCCTCGCCGAGCGAGTAGCCGGCGATGATCTGGGCGGCCTTCTGCACCTGCTCCTGATAGACGATCAGGCCGTAGGTGACGTCCAGGACCTCCTTGAGCGGCTCCTCCAGCTCGGGGTGGATGGGCGTGATCTCCTGCTGGCCGTTCTTGCGCAGCGCGTAGTTCGTGTGGGAGTTCATGCCCATGGGGCCCGGGCGGTACAGGGCCGACACGGCGGAGATGTCTTCGAAGTTGTCCGGCTTCATCAGCCGGAGCAGGGAGCGCATGGGCCCGCCGTCGAACTGGAACACGCCGAGGGTGTCGCCGCGCTGGAGCAGTTCGAAGGTCGTGGGGTCGTCCAGCGGCAGCGACAGCAGGTCGATGTCGATGCCCTTGTTGGACTTCACCATCTTGACGGCGTCGTCCATGATCGTGAGGTTGCGCAGGCCCAGGAAGTCCATCTTCAGCAGGCCGAGCGACTCACAGCTCGGGTAGTCCCACTGCGTGATGGTCACGCCGTCGGTGTGCCGCACCCAGACGGGCACGTGGTCGGTGATGGTCTCGCTGGACATGATCACGCCGGCGGCGTGCACGCCCATCTGCCGCACCAGGCCCTCGACGCCCTTGGCGGTGTCGATGACCTTCTTCACGTCCGGCTCGTTCTCGTACATCGCCCGGACCTCGCCCGCCTCCGAGTAGCGGGGGTGGTTCGGGTCGGTGATGCCGTCCAGGTTGATGCCCTTGCCGAGGACGTCGGCGGGCATGGCCTTGGTGATGCGGTCGCCCATCGCGTACGGGTAGCCCAGCACGCGCGCGGAGTCCTTGATCGCGTTCTTGGCCTTGATGGTGCCGTACGTGCCGATCATGGCGACCTTGTCCGCGCCGTACTTCTCCGTCACGTAGCGGATCACCTCGACGCGCCGGCGCTCGTCGAAGTCGATGTCGACATCGGGCATGGAGATGCGCTCGGGGTTGAGGAACCGCTCGAAGATCAGGCCGTGCGGGATGGGGTCGAGGTCGGTGATGCCGAGGGCGTAGGCGACGATCGAGCCGGCCGCGGAGCCTCGGCCGGGGCCGACCGCGATGCCCTGCTTCTTGGCCCACATGATGAAGTCGGCGACCACGAGGAAGTAGCCCGGGAAGCCCATCGAGATGATGGTGTCCATCTCGTACTCGACCTGCTTCATGCGGTCGTCGGGGATGCCGTCCGGGAAGCGGCGGTGCATGCCGCGGATGACTTCCTCGCGGAACCAGCTGACCTCCGTGTACCCCTCGGGGATGTCGAACTTGGGCATGAGGTCGCGCTTCTCGAACATGCCCGTGGTGTCGACCATCTCGGCGATCAGCCGGGTGTTGGCGCAGCCCTCCTGCCAGGCGTCCGAGGAGTCGATGGCGTACATCTCGTCCGTGGACTTCAGGTAGTAGCCGGTGCCGTCGAACTTGAAGCGGTCCGGGTCGGAGAGGTTCTTGCCGGTCTGGATGCACAGCAGCGCGTCGTGGGCGCCCGCCTCGTGGGCGTACGTGTAGTGCGAGTCGTTGGTGACCAGCGGGGGGATGCCGAGCTTCTTGGCGATCTCCAGGAGGCCGTCGCGGACCCGGTGCTCGATCTCGATGCCGTGGTCCATCAGCTCCAGGAAGTAGCGGTCCTTGCCGAAGATGTCCTGGTAGTCCGCGGCGGCCTTCAGGGCCTCGTCGAAGTGGCCGAGGCGCAGCCGGGTCTGCACCTCGCCGGAGGGGCAGCCGGTGGAGGCGACGATCCCCTCGGACCACTGGGCGATGGTCTCCTTGTCCATCCGGGGCCACTTCTGCAGCCAGCCCTCGGCGTACGCGTCGGAGGACAGCCGGAAGAGGTTGTGCAGGCCGGTCTTGTTCACCGCCCACATCGTCTTGTGGGTGTAACCACCGGAACCGGAGACGTCGTCCCGCTTCTGGTGCGGCTGGCCCCACTGGATCTTGCGCTTGTTGCGGCGGGACTCGGGCGCGACATACGCCTCGATCCCGATGATCGGCGTGATCCCGGCCTTCTGCGCGGAGTGGAAGAAGTCGTACGCCCCGTGGAGGTTGCCGTGGTCGGACATGGCGATGTGGGTCATGCCCATCTCGTTGCACGCGTTGAACATGTCCTTCAGCCGCGCGGCACCGTCCAGCAGCGAGTACTGGGTGTGGACGTGCAGGTGCGTGAACGGCGGCTTCGACACGGCTGCGGCCTCCAGGGAGAACGTGGGTCTGATGGGGCCCGACAGGCTGCGGACAGTCTGGGGGACAGCGACGAAGTCTATGCCTCGACAGTGACACGCGGAGGGCTGACCCGCGTACCTTCGGGCGAGGGTCGCGGGCACTCCCGCGGGCCGCCGCACGTTACGCAGGGGACGGACCAGCCGTCCCCGAAACGTCCTGCACCAGGAGGCACCCAGCGATGTCGTTCCCCCAGCTCAACGACGAGCAGCGCGGCGACGAGATCCTCGCCGTCTTCGACACCGCCTTCGGCGAGCTGCTGGCCGCCGACCCGGCCGCGTTCCGCGTGAAGTTCCGGAAGATGGCGGCCTCGGCCTTCGCCTTCTACCGGGGTACGGCCTGCCTCTTCTACCGCGATCTCGACCAGGAGGGGATACTCGGCGGCCCGTACCTGGACGAGCGCACCTCGCGCGTGTGGATCCACGGCGACCTCCACGCGGAGAACTTCGGCACGTACATGGACGCGAACGGCCGCCTGATCTTCAACGTCAACGACTTCGACGAGGCCTACGTCGGCCCCTTCACCTGGGACCTGCAGCGCTTCGCCGCGTCCATCGCGCTGATCGGCTACGCCAAGGCGCTCAGCGACGAGCAGATCACCGAGCTGGTGCGGGTCTACGCGGGTGCCTACCGGGAGCGGATCCACGCCCTGGCCACGGGCGCGAAGAGCGACGAGGTCCCGCCGTTCACGCTGGACACCGCGCAGGGTCCGCTGCTGGACGCGCTGCGTGACGCCCGCTCGCTGACCCGCTTCGGCCTGCTGGAGTCGATGACGGAGATCCGCGACTTCGAGCGCCGCTTCGCGCCGGGCGGCGGCTCGGTCGAGCTGGACGCGGCCACGCGCTACAAGGTCCTCGCCGCCTTCGACGGCTATCTGGAGACGCTCCCGGACAGCTCCCTGGCCCGCCCGGACTCCTACCGCGTGAAGGACGTCGTCGGCCGGCGCGGCATCGGCATCGGCTCGGCGGGGCTGCCGTCGTACAACATCCTCCTGGAGGGCCACAGCGACGCCCTGGAGAACGATGTCGTGATCTACATCAAGCAGGCCCAGACCCCGGCGGTCTCCCGGCACATCACGGACCAGGCGATCCGCGACTACTTCCAGCACGAGGGGCACCGCACGGTCATCTCCCAGCGCGCGCTCCAGGCGCACGCCGACCCGTGGCTGGGCTGGACGGAGCTGGACGGCGCGGGCCAGCTGGTCGCCGAGATCTCGCCGTACGCGGTGGACCTCGACTGGGGCGACATCGACGACCCGGAGGAGATCGCCCAGGTGGTGGCCGACCTCGGCCGGGCGACGGCCACGATGCACTCGGCGGCGGACGACCAGTCCGGCGAGTCCCTGGTGCCGTTCTCCACGGAGCGGGCCATCGACGCGGCGATCGCGGCCGACGAGGACGGCTTCGCGCCGCTGCTGGTCGACTTCGCGCACAGCTACGGCGCACGCGCGCGTGCCGACCACCAGATCTTCGTGGACCTGTTCCGCAACGGCCGGATTCCGGGTCTGTGACGGAAAGACCCTTCACAGGCATCCTTTAGGGGTCCCTTACCGGCCCCCGTGACAGACTCTCTTCTCGCTATGGACATATCCGGGATCCAGCTCAGAGCCGTGCGCGCGGCGCTGTTCACGGCCGTGGTCGTGACGCTCAGCACCGCGTCGCACGTGCTGCTGTCCCGGGTCCCGCTCCCGCTGGGCACGGTGGCCGGGGTCGCCGCCGCCGTGTTCCTGATCGCGTACGCCCTGGCGGGCCGCGAGCGCTCCTTCGGGAGGATCGCGGCCCTGCTGATCCCGCTGGAACTGGCCGCCGACACGGTGTTCACCACGGGCCAGCACGCCTGCTACGGCCGCGCGGGCGGCCCGGTCGCGGGCCCCCTGCGCTCGGTCGGCCTGGACGTGCTGTGCGGCGGCGGCGAGGTCGGCACCCCGCTGGCGCGCATGGCCGGGGCCACGGGCACCGAGCGCCTCGCGGCCGCGGTCGCCCACGCGGACCCGGCCACCGCCTGGCTGCTGCTCGCCGCGCACCTCGGCGTCGGTCTCCTGGCCGCCGTGTGGCTGCGCCGGGGCGAGCGGGCCCTGGCCGAGCTGCTGCGGGCCGTTGCGGCGACGTCGTTCCGGCCGCTGCTGCTGGCGGTCGCCGCGGTGACGGCGCGCAGGCGACCGGCAGGGCGCCGGCTGCCGTCGCGTGCCGCCGACCGCACGCCCACCGCCCGCGAGCTGGTCCTCGCGTACTCCCTGGGACGGCGCGGACCGCCGTGCTCGCCCGCCTTCGCGTGAGGCACACGCCTCCTCGTGAGGCACACGCCTTCGCGCAGGGCGTTTTCGAGCACCCGCAGTCCCCCTTACGTATCCCGCACACGAGTGTGCGCGTCCCCGACGGAGAACATCACCATGAGCAAGAGGAACAGCCAGGCGGCGAAGACGGCGGCCCGTGAGCGGCTGCGCGTCGAGCGCGAGCGCGAGGCCAAGCGGGCCAAGGCCAAGCGGCAGATCATCGTCGCCGGCTCCATCGTCGGCGTCCTGGCGATAGCCGGCGGCATCGGCTACGCGGTCGTCCAGACCAACAAGCCGACCCACTGGGAGGCGGCGAAGGACGACAAGGTCGTCGCCCCCGCCCACACCACGGGCACCGACGGCACCACGGTCGTCATCGGCAAGGCCTCGGCGAAGAAGACCCTCAAGGTCTACGAGGACCCGCGCTGCCCCGTGTGCGCCCAGTTCGAGCAGACCGTCGGCCCGACCCTGAAGAAGGACGTCGACGACGGCAAGTACAAGATGCAGTTCATCGGCGCCACGTTCATCGACAACAAGGACAACGGCGAGGGCTCGAAGAACGCGCTGAGCGCCCTGGGCGCCGCGCTCGACGTGAGCGACAAGGCGTTCCTCGACTACAAGGCCGCGCTGTACTCCGCGAAGTGGCACCCGGACGAGTCGACCGACAAGTTCAAGGACGACAGCTACCTCATCAAGGTCGCGAACACCGTCCCGGAGCTGAAGGACAACAAGAAGTTCCAGGACGCGGTCGAGAAGGGCACCTACGACGCCTGGGCGATGGCCATGTCGAAGACCTTCGACGACAACAAGGACGGCGTGCAGGGCACCCCTTCCTTCGTCATGGACGGCAAGCAGCTCACCGCCGACAGCCAGGGCACGCCGCTGATGACGGTGGCCGACTTCAACCGGGTCGTGGGCGAGGCCCTCAAGAAGTGACGGCAGGCCGGGGACCGGCCGGCATGTGAAGAGCGGGCGAACTTCCGGAGTTCGCCCGCTCTGGTGCATACCGATCAGTAACCTGATCGGTCGTGACCAGTCGATACAGATCATCGAAGCCGTCCGAGGGCCTCAACTCCCTCGCCCCGCGCCGCCGTACGGTCGTCAAGGCCGCGGCGGCGACCGCTGTCCTGGCCGGGCCGCTGGCGGCGACCCTGCCCGCGCGCGCCGTCGACCAGGCCCCCGCCTTCCTGCACGGCGTGGCCTCCGGCGACCCGTTGCCGGACGGCATCCTGCTGTGGACCCGTGTGACGCCCGTCCCGGAGGCGATACCCGGCTCCGGGCTCGGCCCGGACACCGAGGTGAGCTGGGTGGTCGCCAGGGACAAGGCGTTCACCACCGTCGTCGCCAAGGGCTCCACCACCGCGACCGCCGCCTCCGACCACACCGTGAAGGCCGACATCCGCGGCCTGGAGCCGGCCACCGACTACTGGTTCCGCTTCTCCGCCGGCGGCACCGACTCCCCCGCCGCCCGCACCCGCACCGCCCCGGCGCCCGACGCGGCCGTCGCGAACCTCCGCTTCGGCGTGGTCTCCTGCGCCAACTGGGAGGCCGGCTACTTCTCCGCGTACCGTCATCTCGCGGCCCGCGGCGACCTGGACGCCTGGCTGCACCTCGGCGACTACATCTACGAGTACGGCACCGGCGAGTACGGCACCCGCGGCACGGTCGTCCGTCCGCACGCCCCGGCCCACGAGATCGTCACGCTCGCCGACTACCGCGTCCGGCATGCCCGTTACAAGACCGACCCGGACCTCCAGGCCCTGCACGCGGCGGCCCCGGTCGTGGCGATCTTGGACGACCACGAGTTCGCCAACGACGCCTGGTCGGGCGGCGCCGAGAACCACACGGAGGGCGCGGAGGGCACCTGGTCCGCCCGCCGGGCCGCCGCCAAGCAGGCCTACTTCGAGTGGATGCCGGTGCGCCCGGCGATCGCGGGCACGACCTACCGCCGGCTGCGCTTCGGCAAGCTGGCCGACCTGTCGCTGCTGGACCTGCGCTCGTTCCGCTCGCAGCAGGTCAAGGTCGGCGACGGTGAGGTCGACGACCCGGACCGCACGCTCACCGGCCGGGCCCAGCTCGACTGGCTCAAGGCGGGCCTGAAGGCGTCCGACACCACCTGGCGGCTGATCGGCAACTCCGTGATGATCTCGCCGTTCGCGATCGGCTCGCTCTCCGCCGACCTGCTGAAGCCGCTGGCCAAGCTGCTGGGCCTGCCGCAGGAGGGCCTCGCCCTCAACCCCGACCAGTGGGACGGCTACACCGACGACCGCCGCGAGATCCTGGCGCACCTGCGCGCGAACGCGATCCGCAACACGGTCTTCCTCACCGGCGACATCCACATGGCCTGGGCCAACGACGTGCCGGTGGACGCCGGCACGTATCCGCTGTCCCCGTCGGCCGCCACGGAGTTCGTCGTCACCTCGGTCACCTCCGACAACCTCGACGACATCGTCAAGGTCCCACAGGGCACGGTCTCCGCGGTCGCCGCGCCGGTCATCCGCGCGGCCAACCGGCACGTCCACTGGGTCGACACCGACCGCCACGGCTTCGGCGTCCTGGACATCACCGCCGAGCGCGCGCAGATGGACTACTACGTCCTGTCCGACCGCACGAAGCGCGACGCGACCGCCACCTGGTCCCGCTCGTACCGCACCCGCAGCGGCACGCAGAAGGTCGAGCGCACCTACGACCCGGTGTAGCCGCTGCTACAGGGTTTCGAGGAAGCCGAGCGCCACCCGCCAGGTGGCCTCGGCCGCCTCCTCGTCGTAGTCCGGCAGGTCGGGGTCGGTGTACAGGTGGCCGGCCCCGGCGTACCGGTACACCTCGACGTCGGCGCCCGTGCGGCCCATCTGGAGGTACCAGGCGCTGAGCCAGTCGTCCGTCTCGAAGGGGTCCGGCTCGGCCACGTGCAGCTGGACCGGCAGCTCGTCCACCGTGACGCCCGGCGCGATGTCCGACGTGCCGTGCAGGAGCAGCAGGCCGCGCGCCTTGTCGTCGCCGAGGGCGAGGGTCTGGGCGACGGAGGCGCCGAGCGAGAAGCCGGCGTACACCAGCCCGCGCTCCGAGTAGGGCGCGGCGGCGAGCACGGCCCGCTTCAGCAGCTCGTCCTTGCCGATCTTCTCCTTGTGCTCCATGCCCTCCTCAACCGTCTCGAACGTGCGCCCCTCGAAGAGGTCGGGCGTCCACACCTCGTGTCCGGCCGTGCGCAGCCGGTCAGCGGCCTGGCGCACCGCGGGCCGCAGACCGAAGGCCGAGTGAAAGAGCATGATGTTCATGAGGCCATGGTGCCAGCCGGGTGTGACGAGGCCACTTCGCGGCACTACCCACGCCGCCGCGCAAGTCACATGTTCATGCCCCCCGTGAGCCGGTTAGGTTCGGTGGCATGGAGAACCTGCTACGACCGCTGATCGTGGTCGGTGGCTCGGTCGTGCTCACGCTGGTGATCGGCTGGGCCACCGACTTCCTGCTGCGCAAGGCCGACGAACGGCACCACGACACCCCGCTGTGGGGGCTGCTGCGCCGTGGCCGCATCCCGTACCAGCTCGTCCTCCTCGCGGCCCTGCTGAGAGGGTCCTACGACGAGGCGCAGCTGCTGGAGAGCCGCCGCGAGGGCATCGGCCAGACACTGACCCTGGTGCTGATCGGGTCGACGGCCTGGCTGGTGATCCGTATCGCCGCGGCGATCGTCGAGACGTCGTACAGCCGGTACGCCAATGCGCGGGCCCACCGCGACCCGGCCCGGGTCCGCCGGGTGCGCACCCAGGTGACGCTGATCATGCGGGTGGTGTCGGCGATCGTCGGTGTGGTGGCGGCGGCGAGCATGCTGCTGACGTTCCCGGCGTTCCGCGCGGCGGGTGCCTCGCTGCTGGCCTCGGCCGGCATCCTCGGCATCGTCGCCGGTGTCGCCGCGCAGTCCACGCTGAGCAACATGTTCGCGGGGTTCCAGATCGCCTTCGGCGACATGGTGCGCATCGGGGACACCGTGGTCGTGGACGGCGAGTGGGGCACGGTCGAGGAGATCACGCTGACGTTCCTGACCGTGCGCACCTGGGACGAGCGCCGGATCACCATGCCGGTGTCGTACTTCACGTCCAAGCCGTTCGAGAACTGGTCGCGCGGCACGCCCCAGATGACCGGCACCGTCTTCTGGCACGTCGACCACACGGCGCCCGTGGAGGCGATGCGCGAGAAGCTCCGCGACATCCTGCGCGAGTGCCCGGCCTGGGACGGCCGCGCCTACGACCTGTCCGTCACGGACACCACCCCGAACACCATGCAGGTGCGGGCCCTGGTGACGGCGAAGGACGCGGACGACATCTGGACCGCGCGGGTCACCGTCCGCGAGCGGATGCTCCGCTGGCTGTCCGAGGAGCACCCGTACGCCCTGCCCCGGGTCAACACGGCGGACGCGATCCTGCCGCCGTCCCGGAACGGCAACGGCCACCGCCCGTCCCCGGACGGCGTCCCGAACCAGCAGCGCCGCTTCCACGGCTCGGCCCGCCCGGAACGCTAGAAGGACACAGGAGGGCTGCCCCTGGAAGGGGCAGCCCTCCTGTTGCTGCTTCGCTCAGTGACCGCGCTCGGCGCCGCCGTTGACCTGGATGATCTGGGAGGTGATGTGCCCGGCCTCCGGGGAGGCGAGCCAGTGCAGGGTCTCGGCGACGTCGGCGGGGGTCCCGGCCCGGCCGGTCGAGGTCTCCCCGACGAGCCGCGCCCGCCGCTCCTCGGCCATCGAGTCGCCGAAGAACTCGGTGTCCTCGATGTAGCCGGGCGCGACGACGTTCGCGGTGATGCCGCGCGGCCCCAGCTCCCGCGCCAGATCGTGGGCGTACGGGTGCAGCCCCGCCTTGGCCGCCGCGTAGGCCCCGCTCCCGGATCCCCGGTAGGCGGCGATCGAACTCAGGAACAGCACCCGGCCACCGGGCTCGGCGAGGCGCGGCTTCAGCGCCTCGGTGAGCAGGACGGCGGTCAGGGTGTTGAGCCGGAAGTTCACGTTCCAGGTGTGCGCGACGGCCTCCAGCGGGTCGTCGCCCGGGGCGTCCGGCTCCAGCAGTCCGTTGCCTCCGGCGCTGTGCACGAGCACGTCCACGGAGCCGAACTCCCGTTCCACGAAGGCGGCGACGCCCCGCACGTCGTCCGGCTCGGCGAGATCGGCCGCGTACGTCAGAGCGCCGGGCACCCCGGCCTTCTCCAGCACCGCGGCCCGCCGCCCGAGCAGCAGCACCCGATCCCCGCTCGCGGCGAATGCCCGGGCCGCCGCCAGCCCAATTCCGGTACCTCCACCACTGATTACAACATTACGTGCCATACCGACGACCCTACGACGCCCCAACCCCCCACCGTCAAACGCCGGCTCACCGCAGACTACGGACGTCGAGATGCCGCAGCACCCGGTCCACCACCTCGGGATCCGCCCCGGGCTCACTCCGCGCCGCCAGCACCTCGTGCCGCGCCGCGCTCAGCATCTCCTGCTGGATCCGCCGCACCCGCTTCACGCGCCGCGCCCGCTCCCGGTACGCCTCCCGCCGCTCGTCCTCCGCCAGTTCGGGACTGATCCGCACCCCGATGTCGAAGGCCCGCCGCAGCATCTGCTCGGAGAGGTCCTCCGGCAGCTCCTCGTCCTCCTCGATCTCCCGGAGCCTCCGCTTCGCCGCCTTCGCCGCCCGGATGGCCAGGGCCTTCGCGAACTCCTTCTCCTGGTCCGTGTCGGCCTTCACCCCGAGCCGCCGCACCAGCCACGGCAATGTCAGCCCCTGCACCACCAGCGTCGCCATGATCACGCCGAACGCGATGAAGATGATCTCGTCCCGGCTCGGGAAGGGCGCCCCCGAATCCGTCTCCAGCGGAATGGCCAGCACCAGCGCCACCGACGCCACCCCGCGCATCCCGGACCACCACATCACCACGGTCTCGCGCCAGCTCACCGGGATGTCCTCGTCGTAGTCCCGCCGCGCGTGCAGCCGCTTGGTCAGCCACGTCGCCGGCAACAGCCACAGCAGCCGTACGAGGACGACCACGCACACCACCAGCGCCGCCCACCCGAGCAACTGGCCCCACCGGCCGGCCGCGGTGTGGATGGCGTTGTGCAGTTCGAGCCCGACCAGCCCGAACGCCACACCGGTGACGAGGGTGTCGACGATGTTCCAGAAGGTGTGCCCGGCCAGCCGCGTCATGACGTCGTCGGCGTCGGAGCCGTACTCCGCGAGGAACAGCGCGGTGGTGAGCACGGCGAGCACCCCGGAGCCGTGCAGCTCCTCGGCCATGACGTAGGAGGCGTACGGCACCAGCAGGGTCAGCCCGATCTGCAGGGTCGCGTCCCCGAGCAGCTCCATCAGCTTGTTCGCGCCCCAGCCCAGCGCCAGGCCCACGGCCACCGCCACCACGGCCGACAGCACCAGGTCGAGCCCGGCCTTCCAGGGCGAGAACGTCCCGCTGACGGCGGCGGCGATCGCCACGTGGTAGAGGACGATGGCCGTCACGTCGTTGAAGAGCCCCTCGCCCTCCAGGATCGACACCAGCCGGCGCGGCAGCCCCAACTGCCCGGCTACGGCCGTCGCCGCGACCGGGTCGGGCGGCGCGACCAGCGCGCCGAGGGCGAACGCCGCGGCGAGCGGCAGCCCGGGCACGATCGCGTTGGCCGCGGCGGCCACGCAGGCCATGGTGACGAACACCAGGGCCACGGCCAGCAGGAAGATCGGTCTCTTGTTCGCCGCGAACTGCCGCCACGAGGTGCGCCGTACGGCGGCGTACAGCAGGGGCGGCAGCAGCAGCGGCAGGATCAGGTCCGGCGGGATGTCGACGTTCGGCACGAAGTCGAGCAGGGCGAGGACTATGCCCAGCAGCGTCATCAGCACCGGCGCGGGCATCCCGAGCCGGTCCCCGACCGGGACGCTGATCACGGCCCCGAGCAGCAGCACGAACAGCAGGGCCAACTGATCCACGGTCAGCGCTCCGGGAGGTCGGACGTTCACACGACTGACCTCAAGCCTGCCACGCAACTGCGAGGACAAACCGCTTCGGCACCCACCGCGAAGGGCTAGAGCGAGCGCCGCATCCCCCGGTGCGGAATGCCCGCCTCCAGGTACTCCGGCCCGTACGGCTCATAGCCGAGCCGCTCGTAGAACCCCAGGGCATGCGTCTGCGCGTGGAGGTCGACGGCCGTGAGGCCCCGCGCGCGTGCCGCGTCCTCGATGGCCCGCACCAGGGCGGCCCCGACACCGAGCCCGCGCGCACCGCTCGTCACGGCGAGCCGGCCGAGACAGCCCACGGACGGATCGGCTCCGGTCTGCGCCACGGCCGCCTCCCCGAACAGCAGCCGCCCGGTCCCGAGCGGCACGCCGTCCTCCCGGACCGCCAGCACATGGACGGCCCCGGCGTCGTGGGCGTCGTACTCCAGGTCCTCCGGCACGCCCTGCTCGCCGACGAAGACCTCCTTGCGCACCGCGAAGCAGGCCTCACGGTCGGCCGGGTCCTCGGCGACCCGCACCACGTACCCCGGGGTGCTCACGCGTAGGTCTCCTCCCGGACCTGGTCGAGGGCCTTCTGCAGGTCCTCCGGGTAGTCGCAGGAGAACTCGGCCCACTGCCCGTCCCCGGGGTGCTCGAAGCCGAGCCGCACCGCGTGCAGCCACTGGCGGGTCAGACCGAGGCGCTTGGCGAGCGTCGGGTCGGCGCCGTAGGTCAGGTCGCCGACGCAGGGGTGCCGGTGAGCGGCCATGTGGACGCGGATCTGGTGCGTGCGACCCGTCTCCAGCTTCACGTCGAGCAGGGAGGCGGCGCGGAAGGCCTCGATGAGGTCGTAGTGCGTGACGGACGGCTTGCCCTCGGCCGTGACCGCCCACTTGTAGTCGTGGTGCGGGTGCCTGCCGATGGGGGCGTCGATGGTGCCGCTGGTCGGGTCGGGGTGGCCCTGGACGAGGGTGTGGTACCGCTTGTCGACCGTGCGCTCCTTGAACTGGCGCTTCAGCGACGTGTACGCGTACTCGGACTTGGCGACGACCATCAGCCCGGACGTGCCGACGTCGAGGCGGTGGACGATGCCCTGGCGCTCGGCGGCGCCGGAGGTGGAGATCCGGTACCCGGCGGCGGCCAGGCCTCCGATGACGGTGGGCCCGGTCCAGCCCGGCGACGGGTGCGCCGCGACGCCGACCGGCTTGACGATGACGACCACGTCATCGTCGTCGTGCACGATCTCCATGCCCTCGACCGGCTCGGCCACCACCTGCACCGGCGCGGGCGCCTGCGGCATCTCGACCTCCAGCCAGGCGCCGCCGTGCACGCGCTCCGACTTGCCGACCACCGACCCGTCGACCGTGACCTTCCCCGCGGCGGCGAGCTCGGCCGCCTTGGTACGGGAGAAGCCGAACATGCGGGAGATGGCGGCGTCGACGCGCTCGCCCTCCAGGCCGTCGGGCACGGGCAGGGTACGGATCTCGGGAATCGTGCTCACCCGTCGAGTATGCCGGACGGGTCCGACAGTCCCGTACGAGAGTCGGACGGTCCCTCAGTCCTTGTGGACGGTGCCGTCCGGGTCGAGCCCCTTGAACGACAGCAGCACGATCAGGATGCCGCCGCACACGATCGCCGAGTCGGCCAGGTTGAACACGGCGAAGTGCTTGGGCGCGATGAAGTCCACGACCGCGCCCTCGAAGACACCCGGCGCCCGGAAGATCCGGTCGGTGAGGTTGCCCAGCGCACCGCCGAGCAGCAGGCCCAGCGCGATCGCCCAGGGCAGGCTGTAGAGCTTGCGGGCGAGCCGGGCGATCACCACGATCACCGCCGCCGCGATCATGGTGAAGATCACCGTGAAGGCCTCGCCGAAGCCGAAGGCGGCGCCCGCGTTGCGGATCGCCTCGAACTTCAGCCAGTCCCCGATGATCTCGATGGGCGGGTGGTGCTCCAGCTTGGCCACCACGATCATCTTGCTGATCAGGTCGAGGGCGTACGCGATGGTGGCGACGACGAACAACACCGCGATGCGGCGCCTGCCCCGGGGCCTTCCGGCCGTGGCCTCCGGCCGGCCCGCGCCCGCGGCGCCGGCGGCCGCCGCCGTGTCGTCGGTGCCGGACCCGCCGGGCCGGTCCTGCCCGTTCCCGGCCGCGTCCGGTGTGTCCGGCGTACCGATGATGCGCTCCGCCTCTGCCACGTGAGTCCCTCAACCTAGGTGCCTGACTGAGGACGAGGGTACGGCACACCCCGCGCCGCCCACGTGCTCAGGAGGCATTCGGCGGCCGGTCAGTACCGGCGCTCCTGCTTCTGCTTGCACTCCACGCACAGCGTGGCCCGCGGGAAGGCCTGCATCCGGGCCTTGCCGATGGGGTTGCCGCAGTTCTCGCACAGGCCGTAGGTGCCGGCGTGGAGGCGTTCCAGCGCGCGCTCGGTCTGGACGAGCATCTCGCGCGCGTTGGCGGCCAGGGCCAGCTCGTGCTCGCGCGTGATGTTCTTGGTGCCGGTGTCCGCCTGGTCGTCGCCCGCGCCGTCCCCGGAGTCCCGCATCAGGCCTGCGAGCGACCGCTCCGACGAGGTGATCTCCTCGCGCAGCCGCGCCTCCTCCGACATCAGCTCGGAGCGCGCCTCCTCGACCTCCTCCGTCGTCCAGGGGTCCTCGCCCGGGCGTACCGCCAGCTCACCGGGGTCCGCCGCGCCCGCCCGCGCCTTCGGAACGGCGGTCTTCGCCGCCGTGGCCGTGCCAGGAGTCTTCTTCGCACCCACCGTCGTCGCTCCCGTCTGCGGCGCGGTCTCGGCCGCACCCGCCTTCTTGGCCGTGCTGCTCCCGGCCGTGTCCTGTGTGGCCGCGCCGGTCCGGGCAGCGCCCTTCCCGGCCGGGCCCTTCGTGGTGGTGCTCCCGCCTCCGGCGCCCTGCCCGGCGACACCCTCGGCGCCCTTCTTCGCGGCGCCGGCCTTGGCGGCCTTCGCCCTGCTGACAGCGGCCTTCTTCGCCGCCGCCCCCTTGGCGGCCTTCTCGGCCACCGCTTCCCCACCCACCGCTTCCGCGGCGACCGCCTTCCCGGCCACCGCCTCCTTGGCGACCCCCTTCTTGGCGACCGCCTCCCTGGCCGCCGTCCTCTTGGCTGCCGTCTTCCTGGCTGCCGTCTTCTTGGCCGTTGCCTTGGGCGCTGTCTTCCCGGCCGCCGTCTTGGCCGCTGCCTCCTCGGCCGCCGTCTCCTTCGCCGCCGTCTTCCCGACAGTCGCCTTCTTGGCCGAAGCCTTCTTGGCCGAAGCCTTCCTGACAGCCGCCTTCTCGGCCGGAGCCTTTTCGCCCGCAGCCTTCACACCCTGCTCGGCAGCGCCCATCCTGGCCGTCACCTTCTTGACGGCCGCCTTGGTCTTCTTGACGGCTGCCTTCGTCCCCTCGGTCGCCTTCCCCGCCGCCCCCTTCGCCGCCCGCCCCGCCGAGCCCCCCTGGGTGGACTTCTTCCCACCCACGTCCTTGGCCGCACCGCCGGAGGCCTCCCCGGACCTGCCGGACGCCGGCTGCTGTACGGCGGTCTTCTTCGCCACCATGGCCGCGGCCCCTTCACATATTGTGATCTTGCTCGTGAATCGTGCTGGGACGATAAATCGACTCGAGTCCCGCGGCAACGGGGCACACCGCCCGATTCGCCCGCCTCGCGCACGCCGCGCGGCGAACCTGCATCCGTTGTGCCCAGCTCCCCGTCCGGTAATCCGCCGGGCCGGACGTCCCAGGATCCGAACACCTATACCACCCCATTCGGGTCATCAAACCCATAAGCCGCACCCAGCGCCGCCCGGCCCCGGCGCCCCGGAAAAGCGGTCGGCCGCTGTCCGCCCGGCGCCGTACACTGGGCAGAGCGAAAAGCGTGGATGGGGACGAGTAGCGGCGTACGCAGCCCAGAGCGACCCGGGGACGGTGGAAGCCCGGGGGCGAGCGCGACGTGAAGATCACCCCGGAGCCGCCGGAAGAAAGCCGCAGCCGAGGGCCGTGGCCAGTAGAACCGGCATCGCGACCCCAATGAGGGGGCTCCTCGGCGCACACCCCGCGCCGGAGGGCCAAGGAGGGTGGTACCGCGGGAGCGCGCCGAAGGCGGCGCAGGCAGACGTAGCTCTCGTCCCTCCGGACGGAAGGCAGCAAGTCCGCCGGAGGAAGCCCGCTGATGACATCGCCGACGTATCGCCAGGTACCCGCCCAGGTCGACCTGCCCGCCCTCGAGCACGCGGTGCTCGACTTCTGGCGCGAGCAGAAGATCTTCGCCAAGAGCCTGGAGCAGTCCGAGGGCCGCCCCGAATGGGTGTTCTACGAGGGCCCGCCCACCGCCAACGGCATGCCCGGCGCCCACCACATCGAGGCGCGCGTCTTCAAGGACGTCTTCCCCCGCTTCCGCACCATGCGCGGCTACCACGTGGCCCGCAAGGCCGGCTGGGACTGCCACGGCCTCCCGGTGGAGCTCGCCGTCGAGAAGGAGCTCGGCTTCTCCGGCAAGCAGGACATCGAGGCGTACGGCATCGCCGCGTTCAACGCCAAGTGCCGCGAGTCGGTGACCCGCCACACGGACGCCTTCGAGGCGCTCACGACCCGCATGGGCTACTGGACCGACCTCCAGGACCCGTACCGCACGATGGACCCCGAGTACATCGAGTCGGTCTGGTGGTCCCTGAAGGAGATCTTCAACAAGGGCCTGCTGGTCCAGGACCACCGCGTCGCCCCCTGGTGCCCCCGCTGCGGCACGGGCCTGTCCGACCACGAGCTGGCGCAGGGGTACGAGACGGTCGTCGACCCCTCCGTCTACGTCCGCTTCCCGCTCACCTCCGGCCCGCTCGCCGGCGAGGCCGCGCTCCTGGTGTGGACGACGACCCCGTGGACCCTGGTGTCCAACACCGCCGTCGCCGCCCACCCCGAGGTCACCTACGTCGTGGCGACCAACGGCGAGGAGAAGCTCGTCGTCGCCGAGCCGCTCGTCGCCAAGGCCCTCGGCGAGGGCTGGGAGACCACCGGCGAGACCTTCACGGGCGCCGAGATGGAGCGCTGGACGTACCAGCGCCCCTTCGAGCTGGTGGAGTTCCCCGAGGCGGCCCACTTCGTGGTCAACGCCGAGTACGTCACCACCGAGGACGGTACGGGTCTGGTCCACCAGTCCCCCGCCTTCGGTGAGGACGACCTCAAGGTCTGCCGCGCCTACGGCCTCCCGGTCGTCAACCCCGTCCGCCCGGACGGCACCTTCGAGGCGGACGTCCCGCTGGTCGGCGGCGTCTTCTTCAAGAAGGCCGACGAGAAGCTCACCGAGGACCTCCAGCAGCGCGGACTCCTCTTCAAGCACCTCGCGTACGAGCACAGCTACCCGCACTGCTGGCGCTGCCACACCGCGCTGCTCTACTACGCGCAGCCCTCCTGGTACATCCGCACCACGGCGATCAAGGACCGCCTCCTCGCGGAGAACGAGGGCACCAACTGGTTCCCGGACACGGTCAAGAACGGCCGCTACGGCGACTGGCTGAACAACAACATCGACTGGGCGCTGTCCCGCAACCGCTACTGGGGCACGCCGCTGCCGATCTGGCGCTGCGAGGACGACCACCTCACCTGCGCCGGCTCCCTCACGGAGCTGACCGAGCTGACCGGCACCGACCAGTCGGGCCTGGACCCGCACCGCCCGTTCATCGACGAGGTCACCTTCGCCTGCCCGCAGGACGGCTGCGGCAAGACGGCCACGCGCGTGCCCGAGGTGATCGACGCCTGGTACGACTCGGGCTCGATGCCGTTCGCGCAGTGGGGCTACCCGTACAAGAACAAGGAGCTGTTCGAGGCCCGCTACCCGGCGCAGTTCATCTGCGAGGCCATCGACCAGACCCGCGGCTGGTTCTACACGCTGATGGCGGTCGGCACGCTCGTCTTCGACAAGTCGTCCTACGAGAACGTGGTCTGCCTCGGTCACATCCTCGCCGAGGACGGCCGCAAGATGTCCAAGCACCTGGGCAACACCCTGGACCCGATCCCGCTCATGGACCGGCACGGCGCCGACGCGGTCCGCTGGTTCATGGCGGCCGGCGGCTCCCCCTGGGCGGCCCGCCGCGTGGGCCACGGCACCATCCAGGAGGTCGTCCGCAAGACCCTCCTGACGTACTGGAACACGGTCGCCTTCCAGGCCCTGTACGCCCGTACGTCCGGCTGGGCCCCGTCCGAGGCCGACCCGGCCCCGGCCGACCGCCCGGTCCTGGACCGCTGGCTGCTGTCCGAACTGCACGCGCTCACCGACCAGGTCACCCAGGCCCTCGACGCCTACGACACCCAGCGCGCCGGCAAGCTGCTGTCCGCGTTCGTCGACGACCTGTCGAACTGGTACGTGCGCCGCTCGCGGCGCCGCTTCTGGCAGGGCGACAAGGCCGCGCTGCGCACGCTGCACGAGGTCGTCGAGACCGTGACGCAGCTCATGGCCCCGCTGACCCCGTTCATCACCGAGCGGGTCTGGCAGGACCTGGTCGTCCCGGTCACCCCGGGCGCCCCGGAGTCGGTCCACCTGTCGACCTGGCCCGAGGCGGACCTCACCGCCATCGACCCGGAGCTGTCGAAGCAGATGGTGCTGGTGCGCCGGCTGGTGGAGCTGGGCCGGGCCACGCGCGCGGAGTCGGGCGTCAAGACCCGCCAGCCGCTGTCCCGCGCCCTGATCGCGGCCACCGGCTTCGAGACGCTGGACTCCGAACTGCGCACGCAGATCACGGAGGAGCTGAACGTCGAGTCCCTGGCGACGCTCAGCGAGGTCGGCGGCTCCCTGGTCGACACCACCGCCAAGGCCAACTTCCGCGCGCTCGGCAAGCGGTTCGGCAAGCGCGTCCAGGACGTGGCGAAGGCCATCGCGAACGCGGACGCGGCCGCGCTGTCCCTGGCCCTGCGCGAGGGCACGGCGTCGGTGGAGGTCGACGGCGAGACCATCACGCTGGCTCCCGACGAGGTCATCATCACGGAGACCCCGCGCGAGGGCTGGTCGGTGGCGTCGGACTCCGGCGCGACGGTCGCCCTGGACCTGGAGATCACGGAGGAGCTGCGCCGAGCCGGCCTCGCCCGTGACGCGATCCGGCTGATCCAGGAGGCGCGCAAGAACAGCGGCCTCGACGTGGCCGACCGCATCGCACTGCGCTGGACGGCGACGGACGCGGCGACGGTCGCGGCCCTCACCGACCACGCCGGCCTGATCGCCGACGAGGTTCTCGCCACGGCCTTCTTGAATGAGCACAGCGCCCAGGGCGAGGCGGACGACACCTACGGCGAGCCCTTCACCGACGAGGGCCTGTCCCTGACGTTCCGCCTGCGCAAGGCGTAACCCGCGGGACCTCTCGGACCGAAGGTCATCGCACCGAAGGCCCGGCCCCGCCAAAGATCTTGGTGGGGCCGGGCCTTCGGCGTTGCGTACGCAGAACGCCGGTGCGCGGGTGCGAACACGCGTGGCAAAAGGGCGAGGCCCCGGGGTGAACCCGGGGCCTCGCCCTGAACGCTGCCGACGTCTACGCCGTACTACTGGCCGTCAGGCCGTCAGTTGTCATCCTCGTCGATCAGGAAGCCTCGCATGGGCGAGGGCGCCTGACCCATCGGGGACGGACCCTGCGGACGCACCGGCGCCATCGGCTGGGTCATCGCCGGAGACATCTGCTGCTGGCCGCCGTAGGACGGAGCGGACGGCGAAGGCGCACCGCCCATCGTCTGGTTGCCGCCGTACGACGGGGCACTCGCGCCGGCCGGGGCCATGGAAGGCGCCGGGGACGGCGGGAGGGACGCGGTCGCCGGAGTGCGCGGCGGGGCCAGCGAATCGTCGGCCTGGGTCTCCAGCTGGCGCAGCTGCGACTCCAGGTACGACTTCAGGCGCGTGCGGTACTCGCGCTCGAAGCCGCGCAGGTCCTCGACCTTGCGCTCCAGCGTGGCGCGGGCGGACTCCAGGGAGCCCATCGCGACGCGGTGCTTCTCCTGCGCGTCCCGCTCCAGGGCGTCGGCCTTGGCACGGGCGTCACGCTCCAGACCCTCGGCACGCGAACGCGCCTCGCCGACGATCTTGTTGGCTTCGGAACGGGCCTCGGCGATCGCCTGGTCGGCGGTCTGCTGGGCCAGCGAGAGGACACGCGCGGCGCTGTCGCCACCGGGGCCTCCCTGACCGGGGCCGCCCATCGGACCGCCCATGGGGCCGCCCATCGGACCACCCATCTGCTGCTGCATGGGGGGCTGACCCATCGGCCCCGGACCCTGGCCCATCGGACCGGGACCACCAGGACCCTGGGGACCACCCTGACCGCCGGGGCCGGCGGGCAGCTGCGGGGCACCGCTCGGCAGCTGGGGCGGGCCACCCATGGGGCCGCCCATCTGCTGCTGCGGCGGGCCCGATATGCCGGCGGGAACGGGACCACCGGGACCGCGCATGCCCTGCTGCTGTTGCTGCTGATCCTGCTGCTGTTCCGGAGGCTTGCGCATGTTCTGCTGGTTCTGCGCAGCAGCGCGCGTGGCCGCGGCCAGTTTGGCGCGCAGGTCCTCGTTCTCACGGAGCAGGCGGGTCAGTTCGGCTTCGACCTCGTCGAGGAAGGCATCGACCTCGTCCTCGTCATAGCCTTCTCGGAGGCGGACGGTCGTGAACTGCTTGTTCCGCACGTCCTCGGGGGTCAACGGCATCTCTTCACCTCAACGTAGTCGTCGGCAGTCGGCAAGACCGTATCTGTCACATCGCTCACATCGCGCTCCGCACGAGTGTGATCAGGATGTAGACGATGATCATCAGTACGAAGAAGGACAGGTCGAGCGCCACGCCCCCGAGACGCAGCGGCGGGATGACCCGCCGCAGAAGCTTGAGCGGTGGATCAGTGGCAGTGTAGGTGGCCTCCAGGACGACCACCATCGCCTTGCCGGGTTGCCATGAGCGGGCGAACTGGAAGACGTAGTCCATGACCAACCGGAAGATGAGCACGATGAGGAAGACCATCAGCGCGATGTAGAGAACCTGCAGAACCACGCTCATGACTGGCGCTTCCCTCTCCCCTGTTCCGTGCGATCTTTCCGGTGGTGCGTCTCAGCTCTGGTTGAAGAACCCGCCCTCTGCGATGCGGGCCTTGTCCTCCGCCGTGACATCGACGTTAGCAGGCGACAACAGGAACACCTTCTGCGTCACCCGCTCGATACTGCCGTGAAGACCAAACACCAAACCGGCCGCAAAGTCGACAAGTCGCTTCGCATCTGTGTCGTCCATCTCAGTCAGATTCATGATCACCGGGGTGCCCTCACGGAAGTGTTCCCCGATGGTACGGGCCTCGTTGTAGGTCCGTGGGTGGAGCGTGGTGATCCGGTAAGGCTCTCGTTCGGACACGACCTTGGGCATGATCACCGGTGCGTTCTTCTCCAGACTTGCGCGTTCTTGTGTGATGGATGCCACGGGCGCGATGCGCGCCGGGCGGCCGGATTCCGCGGGGAGCGAAGCAGAGCGGGGGGCAGGCTCGCGAGGTGCGGGCGGTTGTACGACTCGTACCTCTTCATCCCTTTGGGGCTGATGTGAGACGTGCGACTGGTGGGACGGCTCGTGCCTACGGTGGTCCCGCTCGGGTTCCGGGTCCAGTTCGGGTTCGAAGTCGTCGTCGGGGTCGAATCCGCGGCCGTCGTACCCATCGTCCTCCACGAGGCCGAGGTAGACCGCCATCTTGCGCATCGCGCCGGCCATGCTCTGAGTCCTCCGCTCTGTGGTGGATCGGCTGACGACTGCCAAGTGCCCGCGATCCACGAGGTCCTTGAAATCCGCCTTTCGGCGGCAATGACCATATTTTCTGCTGTGGTCCGACTTCTTGGCGACGTTACCCGAGCCTGGGGCGGACTCCGAGTACCGCGCTGCCGACGCGCACATGTGTCGCTCCGGCCGCCACGGCCTGTTCGAGGTCCGCACTCATCCCTGCCGAGACCATGGTGGCAGCCGGATGACTCCGGCGCAGGTCAGTCGACAAATCCATCAACCGCTCGAAGGCCGCCTGTTCGCGTCCTGCGTACTCGCCGGTGAGCGGTGCGACGGTCATCAGTCCGTCCAGCCGCAGCCCCGGGGCCCCGGCCACTAGGTCGGCCAACTCCCCGATTCCGCCGGGGGCCACGCCTCCGCGCTCACCCCGCTCGCTCTCCCCCGCGTCCAGCGCGACCTGGAGGAGACAGCCCAGCTCACGACCCGCCCGGACGGCCTCCTTCGACAGGGCTGTGACGAGCTTGGAACGATCGACGGACTGCACGAAATCCGCGTAACCGGCCACCGAGCGCACCTTGTTGGTCTGAAGTTGACCGACAAAATGCCAAGTAAGGGGCAGATCCATACAGGCCGCGGCCTTGGGTGCCGCGTCCTGATCGCGGTTCTCGGCGACGTGGCGCACGCCGAGTTCCGCGAGGATCCGCACATCGCTCGCGGGGTAGGTCTTGGTGACCACGATCAGGGTCACGTCCTCGCGCGGGCGCCCCGCCGCCGCGCACGCGTCGGCGATGCGCCGCTCCACTTTCGCCAGATTCGCGGCGAGTTCGTCCTTACGGTCTGTCATGTCCTGTCAGTCCAGCCACACATAACCCGCGAGCCGCCCGGTGGTGCGGTCGCGTCGGTACGAGAAGTGATCGCGCGATTCCAGCGTGCACACCGGCGACCGCTCCCGGTCGCGCACCCCGAGCCGTTCCAGCTGGGCGTGCACGCCGGCGCTCACATCGACCGCCGGCGTGCCCCAACTCGTCTCGGCGTACGCCGCCGGCTCGACGGCGGACACCTCGGCGCGCATCGCCTCGGGCACTTCGTAACACCGGCCGCAGACGGTGGGTCCGGTGCGGGCGATGATCCGGGAGGGCTCGGCGCCCAGGTCCGTCATCGCGCGTAGCGCGGCCGGGACGACTCCGGCGATCATGCCCGGCCGGCCCGCGTGGGCCGCGGCGGCGATCCCGGCGACCGGGTCGGCGAGCAGCACCGGCACGCAGTCGGCGGTGAGCACGGCGAGGGCGAGCCCGCGCCGCGTCGTGACGATCGCGTCGACCGACGGAATGTCGGACGAGGACCCCCACGGTCCGTCCACCACCGACACGTCCGCCCCGTGCACCTGGTTCATCCAGACCACCCGGTCCGGCTCGACGCCCAGGGACTTGGCGGCCAGTTCCCGGTTGGTGCGTACGGCGTCCGGGTCGTCTCCGACCGCTCCGCCGAGATTGAGCTCCTCATACGGAGCGGCGCTCACCCCGCCCCACCGGTCGGTGAAGGCGAAGTGCGCGCCGCTCGCGCTCTCGCGCTGTCCTATCACGTCAGAAGGATCACTTGAGGAAGTCCGGTACGTCCAGTTCCTCGGCCGCGCTGTCCGAGTAGGTCCGGGGCGCCGGCGGGACCGGCGGGGCGACCGGGATGTCGTTGACCGGCTCCGGAGCGGGCTCCGGGTCCTCCTTCGGGGTCACGCTGCCGAGCGATCCGAAGGACGGGCGGCTCTCGGTCTGCCGCGCCGGGGCCGGCTCCTCGCGCTTGGCCGAGGTGGAGCCGATCACGTTCTCGCGGCGGGCCGGGGGCTGGCCGCCGTCGAAGCCGGCGGCGATGACCGTGACCCGGACCTCGTCGCCGAGGGCGTCGTCGATGACCGCGCCGAAGATGATGTTGGCCTCGGGGTGGGCGGCCTCGCTGACCAGCTGGGCGGCCTCGTTGATCTCGAACAGGCCGAGGTCGGAGCCACCGGAGATGGAGAGCAGCACACCGCGGGCGCCGTCGATGGACGCCTCCAGCAGCGGCGAGGAGATCGCCATCTCGGCGGCGGCCACCGCGCGGTCGTCGCCGCGGGCCGAGCCGATGCCCATCAGGGCCGAGCCGGCCTCGGACATGACCGACTTGACGTCGGCGAAGTCGAGGTTGATGAGGCCGGGGGTGGTGATGAGGTCGGTGATGCCCTGGACACCGGAGAGCAGGACCTGGTCGGCCGACTTGAAGGCGTCGAGCACCGAGACCTGGCGGTCCGAGATGGACAGCAGCCGGTCGTTCGGGATGACGATGAGGGTGTCGACCTCTTCGCGGAGCTCGGCGATGCCGTCCTCGGCCTGGTTCGCGCGGCGCCGCCCCTCGAAGGTGAACGGGCGCGTGACCACACCGATGGTGAGGGCACCCAGCGAGCGGGCGATGTTGGCCACGACGGGCGCGCCGCCGGTGCCGGTGCCGCCGCCTTCACCGGCTGTCACGAAGACCATGTCGGCCCCCTTGAGGACCTCCTCGATCTCCTCGCGGTGGTCCTCGGCGGCCTTGCGGCCCACGGCCGGGTTGGCTCCGGCGCCGAGTCCGCGGGTGAGTTCACGGCCGACGTCCAGCTTGACGTCGGCGTCGCTCATCAACAGGGCTTGCGCGTCGGTGTTGATGGCGATGAACTCGACGCCCTTGAGACCGACCTCGATCATCCGGTTGATGGCATTGACACCACCGCCGCCGACACCGATGACTTTGATGACTGCGAGGTAGTTCTGCGGTGCTGCCACGTCGAAGGCCTCTCGCCTCGAGTTACGTGTCGCCGAATCACCGTGACGCGCCTGCGCCCCGCGACCCGACGACTGATGCCGAATGGGACGGTCCGTATCGCCGACCCGAACCCTAACCCTGAAGTTTAGGGTTACCAGTGTGTCTGTTCCTTGGAGTCTTCTGAACAGGACACTAAGTCGACAAGTGGCGCACGTTCAACGAACACGCCGAACCTCCCGTTTTTCTTTTCACCCTATGTGATCAGCCGTAGCACTGCCCAACCAGGGTGCTGGCCTGCGCGGATGTGCGTCAACTCGCTGATGACGCGGGAGCCGTGGGGACGCTGACGTCGAAGTGCCGCGCGTCCGGCGAGGCTTTCATCAGAGCGGTGAGCGTACGGGCCTTCGCGGCGCCCTTCTCGCTGCTCCCCCAGACGACCGTGCGGCCGTCCCGCAACTCCAGCGAGATGTCGTCGTAGGAACGGACCTTGACGGTCCGTGTGTCCCGGGCGACGGCGGCCGGAACGGCGCGGGCGACGCCCACCGCCTCGCGCACCAGCCGGGACTCGCCGAAGCGGCGCAGGCTGGCTGCGGCGGAGCTGGACCGCGACAGCGTCAATTCCAGTGCGGGCACGCCTTTCGGCGCATCAGAAACCGTGGCGAAACGGACACCTTCATCGTCCACTTCGACGAACTTTCCGCCCTTTTGGACAATCAGAACCGGAGTCCGCTCAACCACTTTCAGGTCGATTCCATGGGGCCAGGAACGGACCACGTCAACCGCGTCAATTCGGGGCAATTTCCGGCGCAGTCGCGTCTCGATCGCGTCGGTGTCCACGGAAATCAGCGGCTTCCCGAGGGGAACCTCGGCGGCCGCCTCGACCTGAGCCGGTGTCAGGACCCGGGTGCCCGACACGGAGACCCGCTCGGCGCGCAGCCAGTCGGATCCGTAGAACAGCCACAGGGTCGGGATGCCGAGGAAGACCAGGGCAAGGATCAGGATGACGATCACACGAACGTGGCGCCGTCGCAGACGCCTGACGGGCGGCGGGCCGGACGACTCCTGCTGGCGTTCACCGCGCTCGGCGGTGGTCGATCCGGCCACGCTCCGCTGCCTTCCGTCATCCGTGCCTAGCGGTGTGCACGAGCGGCGGCGATCGCCTCGTACACCATGCCGACGAGCAGGTCGTCGGCGTCCCGGCGGCCGAACTCGGCGGCGGCGCGGGACATCTGGTACAGCCGGTGCGGGTCGGCGAGCACGGGCAGGACGTTCTGCTGGACCCACTCGGGGGTCAGCTCCGCGTCGTCGACCAGCAGGCCGCCGCCGGCCTTCACCACCGGCTGGGCGTTGAGCCGCTGTTCGCCGTTGCCGATGGGCAGCGGGACGTAGGCGGCCGGGAGCCCGACGGCGGAGAGTTCGGCGACGGTCATCGCGCCCGCGCGGCAGAGCATCATGTCGGCCGCGGCGTACGCGAGGTCCATCCGGTCCAGGTAACTTACCGGGATGTACGGGGGCATCCCCGGCATCTGCTGGACCTGCGGCAGTTCGTTCTTCGGGCCGACCGCGTGCAGGATCTGGATGCCCGCCTGCTGGAGCCAGGGGGCGACCGTCTGCACGACCTCGTTGAGGCGGCGGGCGCCCTGGGAGCCGCCGGAGACCAGCAGCGTGGGCAGGTTCGGGTCGAGCCCGAAGGCGGCCCGGGCCTCGGGTCGCACGGCGGCGCGGTCCAGGGTGGCGATGGAGCGGCGCAGCGGGATGCCGATGTAGCGGGCGCCGCGCAGCTTGCTGTCCGGGGTGGAGACGGCGACCTGGCTGGCGTACCGCGAGCCGATCTTGTTGGCCAGGCCCGGGCGGGCGTTGGCCTCGTGGATGACGATCGGCACGCCGAGGCGCTTGGCCGCGAGGTAGCCGGGCAGGGCGACGTAGCCGCCGAAGCCGACCACGGCGTCCGCCTTGGTGCGTTCCAGGATCTGCTCGGTCGCCTTGATGGTGCCGCGCAGCCGGCCCGGGACGGTGATCAGCTCGGGGGTGGGCTTGCGTGGCAGCGGTACGGCGGGGATCAGCGCGAGTTCGTAGCCGCGCTCGGGTACGAGACGTGTCTCGAGGCCGCGCTCCGTGCCCAGGGCCGTGATGCCCACGGTCGGATCCTGCCTGCGCAGGGCGTCCGCGAGGGCGAGCGCGGGCTCGATGTGGCCCGCGGTTCCTCCGCCGGCGAGTACGACATGCACCGAAATTCACCGCTCTCCGGACGAGCGCGCCGCCGAGGCGCGCCGTCGCATCGTGTTCCATCTCCGGGGAGTCCGACCGGAACCGGTTCCCCCAGCCCCCCGCTTTCTACCAAAGCGGGGTTGCCGCATCGCAAGCGCCGCCCGCGCAGCGGGCTCGTCGCGCGCGAAGGCGATCAGCAGCCCGATGGCGAACATGGTCGGCAGCAGGGCGGATCCTCCGTAGGAGAACAGCGGGAGGGGGACGCCGGCGATCGGCAGCAGACCGAGCACCGCACCGATGTTGATCACGGCCTGGGCCGTGATCCAGGTGGTCACGCCTCCCGCGGCATACCTGACGAAGGGGTCCTCCGTGCGTCCGGCCACGCGGATACCCGCATAGCCTAGAGCCGCGAAGAGGGCGAGGACCGACAGCGTCCCCGCCAGGCCCAGTTCCTCACCGGTGACGGCGAAGATGAAGTCGGTGTGGGCTTCGGGGAGTTGGCCCCATTTCTCCACACTCGCACCCAGCCCGGAGCCGAAGATCCCGCCGGAGGCGAGGGCGTAGATGCCGTGCACGGCCTGCCAGCAGTCGACGGGTCCGGACTGGGGTTCGGTGGCGCCGAGGCACTGCAGGCGCGCCATGCGGTTCGAGCTGGACGTGATGAGGATGGTGCCGAGCACCGCGGCGATCGACAGGACACCGATGAACAGCCGGGTGGGCGCGCCCGCCAGCCACAGCAGGCCGAACAGGATCGCCGTGAGGATGATCGCCGTGCCCATGTCGCCGCCGATCATGATCAGACCGAGCAGCATGAAGGCGGCCGGCACCAGCGGGACGAGCATGTGCTTCCACTGGGTCAGCAGCCGCTTGTCCTGCTTGCGGGCGAGCAGGTCGGCGCCCCACAGCACCAGGGCGAGCTTGCCGAACTCGCTGGGCTGGATCTGGAAGGAGCCGCCGAGGGCGATCCAGTTCTGGTTGCCGTTGACCGACACTCCTATCCCGGGGATCTGCACCAGGGCCATGAGGAAGACGGCGCCCGCGAGGATCGGGTAGGCCAGCGCCCGGTGGAGTTTCACCGGCATGCGTGAGGCGGCGAACAGCAGACCGGCGCCGATCAGCGCCGCGAGCATCTGCTTGCGGAAGAAGTACGAGCCCGGCAGGGACATCTGCAGCGCGGTGATCTGGGAGGCCGAGTAGACCATCACCAGGCCGAGCACGGTGATCAGCAGACTGCCGCCGAGGATCAGGTAGTAGGCGGTCAGCGGCCGGTCCCAGCCCCGGCGGGCGCGGGTGTAGAAGTTCAGGACGGGGTTGTCGCGCAGGGACCGGGGAGGGACGGGGCGCTTGGGGGCGCGCTGGACCGGGGGCCGTCCGGTGCGGCTGGTGGGCATCGCCGATCACCCGGCCAGGCCGGGGGGAAACGCTCCGCCGCGCAGGCCCCCAGGCCGCCGCTCGGGCACCAGCCGCATCCGTGTCACGCGTCCCTCCAGGTACGCCCGGCACTCCCGCCGGGCGAGGCGGACCCGGGTCAGCCTTCGGCGGAGCCGAGCTCACGAACGGCGTCCGCGAAAGCGTCCCCGCGCTTGTTGTAGTTGACGAACATGTCCATGGAGGCGCACGCCGGAGCCAGCAGCACCGTGTCACCGGGGCGGGCGAGCCGCCGTGCCTCCTGAACCGCCGCGCGCATCGCCCCAGTGTCGGTCCGGTCGAGGTCGACGACGGGTACTTCCGGGGCGTGTCGCGCCAGGGCTTCGCGGATGAGCGCGCGGTCCGCGCCGATCAGCACGGCCCCGCGCAGCCGCTTCGCCGCCTTGGCGACCAGCTCGTCGAAGACCGCGCCCTTGGCGAGCCCGCCCGCGATCCACACGATCGACTCGTACGCCGCCAACGAGGCTTCCGCCGCATGCGTGTTGGTCGCCTTGGAGTCGTCGACGTACGCGACCCCGTCCACGTCGGCGACGTGCGCGATGCGGTGGGCGTCCGGGGTGAACGCCCGCAGGCCGTCCCGTACGGCCTTGGCGGGGACGCCGTAGGCGCGGGCGAGGGCCGCCGCCGCGAGGGCGTTGGCGATGTTGTGCGGGGCCGGCGGGTCGACGTCCGCGACCTCGGCGAGCTCCTGGGCGTTCTTCTGCCGGTTCTCGACGAAGGCGCGGTCGACCAGGATGCCCTCCACGACGCCGAGTTGGGAGGGCGCGGGCGTGCCGAGGGTGAAGCCGATGGCCCGGCAGCCCTCCTCCACGTCGGCCTCGCGGACCAGGTCCTCGGTGGCCTTGTCGGCCACGTTGTAGACGCAGGCGACGCGATTGCCCTCGTAGATCCGGCCCTTGTCGGCGGCGTAGGCCTCCATGGAGCCGTGCCAGTCGAGGTGGTCGGGGGCGAGGTTCAGCACCGCGGCCGAGTGGGCGCGCAGGGAGGGCGCCCAGTGCAGCTGGTAGCTGGACAGCTCCACGGCCAGGACGTCGTACTTCTCCTCGCCGAGCACCGCGTCCAGCAGGGAGACGCCGATGTTGCCGACGGCGGCGGTGCGCAGCCCGGCCGCCTTCAGGATCGAGGCGAGCATCTGGACGGTGGTGGTCTTGCCGTTGGTGCCGGTGACGGCCAGCCAGTCGGCGGCGTCGGGGCCGCGCAGGCGCCAGGCCAGTTCGACGTCGCCCCAGATCTCCACTGCGGCCTCACGCGCCGCCGTGAACAGCGGCTTGTCCGGCTTCCAGCCGGGCGCGGTGACGATCAGCTCGGTGCCCTCCGGCAAGGTGTCACCGTCGCCCAGGCGCACGGTGATCCCGAGCGCCTCCAGCTCGGCGGCCTGCGCCCGGGCGCGCTCGTCGGCGCCGTCGTTGACGACCGTGACGACCGCGCCGAGGCCGTGCAGCACCTTGGCCGCCGGGACGCCGGAGACGCCGAGTCCGGCGACGGTGACGTGCTTGCCCTGGAAGTCGAAGGGCTCCGAGGAGGTCACTTGTCCGCTGCCCATCCCGCGTAGAAGAGGCCAAGTCCGACAATCACACAGATGCCCTGAATGATCCAGAAGCGGACCACGACGAGCACTTCGGACCAGCCCTTGAGTTCGAAGTGGTGCTGGAGTGGCGCCATCCGGAACACGCGCTTGCCGGTGAGGCGGAACGAACCGACCTGGATCACCACGGACATGGTGATCAGGACGAACAGGCCGCCGAGGATGGCGAGCAGCAGCTCGGTGCGGGAGCAGATCGCGAGGCCCGCGAGCACGCCGCCGAGCGCGAGCGAACCGGTGTCACCCATGAAGATCTTGGCCGGCGAGGTGTTCCACCACAGGAAGCCCAGGCAGGCGCCCATCAGCGCGGAGGCGACCACCGCCAGGTCGAGCGGGTCGCGCACCTCGTAGCACGCGCCCGGGTTGGTCAGGGTCTGCGCGTTGGCGCAGGACTCCTGGAACTGCCAGACGCCGATGAAGGTGTAGGCGCCGAAGACGAGCACCGAGGCGCCGGTGGCCAGACCGTCCAGGCCGTCGGTCAGGTTCACGCCGTTCGACATCGCGAGGATCATGAACAGCGCCCAGACCACGAACAGCACGGGGCCGATCGTCCAGCCGAAGTCCGTGATGAACGACAGCTTCGTGGAGGCCGGGGTGTTGCCGCGGTTGTCCGCGAACTGCAGTGACAGCACCGCGAAGCCGATGCCGACGATCAGCTGGCCGGCCATCTTCGCCTTGGCCCGCAGACCCAGCGAACGCCGCTTGACGATCTTGATGTAGTCGTCCAGGAAGCCGACCAGGCCCATGCCGACCATCAGGCCGAGCACCAGCAGACCGGAGAAGGTCGGCGCCGCGTCGGCCTCCGGGTCCAGATAGCCCGTGATCACCTTCGCCAGGAAGTACGCGGCGACCGTCGCCAGGATGAAGGCGATGCCGCCCATGGTCGGCGTACCGCGCTTGCTGGCGTGCTCGCGCGGGCCGTCGTCGCGGATGTACTGGCCGTAGCCCTTGCGCGCGAGGAGCTTGATCAGCAGCGGGGTGCCGATCAGCGTGAGAAAGAGACCAATGACTCCTGCGAACAGGATCTGCTTCATCATCGGGCGGAAACCTCACCCTCGGCACCGGTCTCGAGCAGCGCCTGGGCAACGCTCTCGAGCCCGACCGAACGGGACGCCTTCACGAGCACGACGTCCCCCGGGCGCAACTCGCTGCGCAACAGGTCGACCGCCGCCTGTGCGTCGGACACGTGCACCGACTCCTCACCCCACGAACCCTCGTTATATGCGCCCAGTTGCAGCCAGGCGGCTTCCCTGCCACCGACCGCGACGAGCTTGCTGACGTTGAGCCGGACGGCGAGCCGTCCGACCGCGTCGTGCTCGGCGAGAGCCTCGTCCCCGAGCTCGGCCATCTTGCCGAGCACCGCCCACGTGCGACGCCCCTTGCCGATGGCCGCCAGCGCGCGCAGAGCGGCCTTCATGGACTCGGGGTTCGCGTTGTAGGCGTCGTTGACGACCGTCACGCCGTCCGGGCGCTCGGTGACCTCCATCCGCCAGCGGGAGAGGGAGCCCGCCTCGGAGAGCGCGACGGCGATCTCGTCTGCGGACATGCCCAACTCGTGGGCGACGGCGGCCGCGGCGAGCGCGTTCGACACGTGGTGCTCACCGTACAGGCGCATGGTCACATCACTTGCACCGGAGGGTGTGTGAAGCCTGAACGCGGGCTGTCCGGTGTCCGTGAGTCGCACGTTCTCGGCGCGAACGTCCGCTTCGCCGGACTCTCCGAAAAAGAGCACCTTCGCCTTCGTACGGGAGGCCATGGCCCGGACGTACGGGTCGTCGGCGTTGAGGATCGCGGTGCCGCCGTCGGCCTCGGAGGGCAGCGCCTCGACCAGTTCGCCCTTGGCCTGGGCGATCTGCTCGCGGCCGCCGAACTCGCCGATGTGGGCGGATCCGACGTTGAGCACCAGGCCGATCTTGGGCGGGGTCAGTTCCGTGAGGTAGCGGATGTGCCCGATGCCGCGGGCGCCCATCTCCAGGACGAGGAACCTCGTCTCCTCGGTGGCGCTGAGCGCGGTCAGCGGCAGCCCGATCTCGTTGTTGAGCGAGCCAGGCGTGAACACCGTCGGCGCCTTGCGCTGGAGCACCTGCGCGATGAGGTCCTTGGTGCTGGTCTTGCCCGCCGAGCCGGTGAGGGCGACGAGGGTGGCGCCGAGGCGTCGTACGACGTGCCGCGCGAGGGCGCCGAGGGCGGTCTGGACGTCGTCCACGACGATCGCGGGCACGCCGACGGGGCGGGTGCCGAGCACGGCCACCGCTCCCGCCTCGACGACCGCAGCCGCGAAGTCGTGGCCGTCCACGCGCTCCCCGGCGAAGGCCACGAACAGGCTGCCCGGCACCGCCTCGCGGGAGTCCCGGACGACCGGGCCGGTGACCTGGACGGACGGATCCGGTATGTCGTGCGTCTGCCCGCCGACGACTTCTGCGATCTCGGCGAGGGAGAGGGCGATCACAAGTTCATCCCCTGGGTCTTCTGGATTTTCATCCCTGGGTCTTCTGGATGGCTTCGCGGAGCACCTGGCGGTCGTCGAAGGGACGGACCACCCCGGCGATGTCCTGGCCCTGCTCGTGGCCCTTGCCCGCGACCAGCACGGTGTCGCCGGGCTCGGCGCGGGCGACGGCGGCGGCGATCGCGGCGGCCCGGTCCTCGAAGACCTGCACCTCGCCGCGCTCGTGCGCGGGCACGGAGGCCGCGCCCTGGAGCATCGTGGCGAGGATCGCGAGCGGGTCCTCGCCGCGGGGGTTGTCGGAGGTCAGCACGGCGGTGTCGGCGAGCCGCGCCGCGGCGGCGCCCATGGGCGCGCGCTTGGTCCTGTCCCGGTCACCGCCGCAACCGAGGACGATGTGCAGCCGGCCCTCGGTGACCTTGCGCAGGGCGCGCAGCACGGACTCGACGGCGTCGGTCTTGTGGGCGTAGTCGACGACCGCGAGGTACGGCTGCCCGGCGTCCACGCGCTCCAGGCGGCCGGGCACGCCCGGTACGGCGGCCACACCGTCGGCGGCGGCCTGCGGGTCGAGGCCGGCCACGGCGAGGGCGACGATCGCGGCGAGGGTGTTGGCCACGTTGAAGGGGCCCGGCAGCGGCGACTTGGCGCTGATCCGCTCGCCCTTGGGCCCGATGACGGTGAACGTCGAGTCCAGCCGGCCGACCTCGACGTCCTCGGCGCGCCAGTCGGCGTCGGGGTGGCCCTCGGCGGAGTAGGTGACGACCGGGACGGTGGCCTCCTTGGCCAGCCTGCGGCCGTACTCGTCGTCGACGTTGACCACGCCGAGTTTGCCCCGTTTCGGGGTGAACAGCTGCGCCTTCGCCTGGAAGTAGTCCTCCATGTCGGAGTGGAACTCCATGTGCTCCGGGCTGAGGTTGGTGAAGACGCCGATGTCGAAGACGCAGCCGTCGACCCGGCCGAGCACCAGGGCGTGGCTGGAGACCTCCATGGCGACCGCGTCGACGCCGCGCTCGCGCATGACGGCGAACAGGGCCTGCAGGTCGGTCGCTTCGGGCGTGGTGCGCTCGGACTTGATGCGCTCGTCGCCGATGCGCATCTCGACGGTGCCGATCAGGCCGGTGGACCTGACGGTCTTCAGGCCGCCCTCGACGAGGTAGGCGGTGGTGGTCTTGCCGGACGTGCCGGTGATGCCGATCTGGAGCAGGTCCCGGCCGGGGTGGCCGTAGATCGTGGCGGCCAGCTCGCCCATATGCCCGCGCGGGTCGTCGACGACCAGGACCGGCAGCCCGGAGGCGGCGGCGCGCTCGGCTCCCGTGGGGTCCGTCAGCACGGCGGCGGCGCCCAGGCCCGCGGCCTGGTCGACGAAGTCGGCGCCGTGCAGCCGGGCGCCCGGGAGGGCGGCGTACAGATCGCCGGGGCGCACGGCGCGGGAGTCATGGGTGATGCCCGTGACCTCGGCGGCGCTCTCCGGCGCGGGAGCACCCAGCTGATCGGCGAGTTCCGCGAGGGATGTGGCGGAGACCTGCACCGGCCTGGGCGGCCCGGGGTATGTCACGGGATGGCCCTTCTGGGTGGTTTGGGACTGATCAGCGTGTGGCACGGCGGTGAGCGTACCGGGCGTACCCGCCTCCGGGCGAAGCGAGGGGCCGGGGGTGCTCTGGTTCCCGGGGTCGGGAGTGATCGTCGTCACGAGGTGGTTCCTGGCTGGTTTCCATGCTGACCTGGGCTTGCGGCCGGTCAGCGCCTGAAGGTGACCGGGAGCTTCGCGGGCTTGGCTCCGGTCGGCGGGACCTGGAGGGACTTCAGTGCGAACTCCATGACCTGCTTGTAGACGGGGCCGCAGATCTGCCCGCCGAAGTAGCTGCCCCGCGTGGCGTTCTGAATGGCGCAGTAGACGGTGACGCGGGGCTTGTCGGCGGGCGCGAACCCGGCGAACGACGAGGTGTAGCCACGGTACTTGCCGGTGGCCGGATCCACGCGGTTGGCCGTGCCCGTCTTGCCCGCGACGCGGTAACCGGGGATGCGGGCCTTGGTTCCGGTGCCCTCCTCGTCGTCCACGACGGACTCCAGCATCTGGGCGAGGGTCTTCGCCGTCTTCTCGCTCACGACCCGTGTCTTCTTGGGCTTGGGGGCCGGGGTGAAGCGGCCGTCGGGGCCCTTGGTGCCGCGGACGAGCGTGGGTTCGACGCGGACGCCGCCGTTGGCGATGGTCGAGTACACGGACGCCGCCTGCATGGCGTTGATGGAGACGCCCTGGCCGAAAGGGATCGTGTACTGCTGCGAGGTCGACCACTTGTCGGGCGGGGCGAGGATGCCCGGGGTCTCGCCGGGGAAGCCGAGGCCGGTGTAGTGGCCGAGGCCGAACTTGCGCAGGTAGTCGTAGAGGACCTTGTTGGCCTGGGCCTGGGTCTTGCCGAGCTGGCCGGTGGCGAGGATGGTGCCGATGTTGCTGGACTTGGCGAGGACGCCGTTGAGCGTCAGGTACCAGGTCGGGTGGTCGACGTCGTCCTTGAAGAGCCGGTCGCCGCGGTGCAGCCGGTTGGGCACGACGACGTGGGTCATCGGGGTGGCGGCGTCCTCCTCCAGCACGGCCGCCATCGACATGACCTTGGCGGTGGAGCCGGGTTCGAAGGCGTCCTGGAGGGCGGCGTTGCCGAGGGCGGCCGGGTCGGCGTCGGACAGGTCGTTCGGGTCGAAGCCGGGCGAGTTGGCCATGGCCAGGATCTGCCCGGTGCGGGTGTCCTGGACGATGACGTAGCCGCGGTCGGCGGCGGACTCCTTCACCTGGTCGGTGATGGCCTTCTGGGCGGCCCACTGGATGTCACGGTCGATGGTGAGTTCGACGTCGCTGCCGGGGACGGCGGGGGTCTCGGTGGCGCCCCCGGCGGTGGGGACGAGCCGGCCGCCGGACTGGGCGTAGCGGATCTTGCCGTCCTTGCCGGCGAGCTGCTTGTTCAGCTGCAGCTCGATGCCGCCGCCGGGCTTGCCCTCGCCGTTGACCCAGCCCAGTATCCCGGCGGCGAGGTCGCCGTTGGGGTACACGCGCTTGCTGGTGGCGACGGAGAAGACGCCCGCGAGCACGTTGTGCACGGACTTGTCCCTCTCCGCCTTCTTCGCCAGCGCGGACTTCAGGTCCTTGATCTGCTTCCAGACCTGCGGGGTCTGGCGGGAGGCCAGCTTGACGTAGCGCAGCGCCTTGTTCTTCGGCCGCAGCTTCTCGACCAGGGCCTCCTGCTCCTGGCCGAGGATCGGCGCGAGCAGCGCGGCCGCCTGTTCGGGGCCGTCCCCGATCTTCAGCATCTTCGGGGCGAACATCGTGGGGTCGGCGGTGATGTCGTAGGCGTCCTCGCTGGTCGCCAGGGCGACACCGCTGCGGTCGGTGATCTCGCCCCGGTCCGCGGCCAGCACCTGCCCGACGTAGCGGTTCTGCTCGGCCTTGGCGGCGTACGTGCTCGCGTCGACGGCCTGCACCTGGAACAGCCGCACGACGAAGGCGATCAGCACGAGCGTCAGCGCGAGCCCGACCAGCCGCAGCCGGGGGCGGGGGCTGCCCAGCCGCAGCGGCTTGGCGCCGCCGGGCGCCCGGCCCCGGCCGCCGGGCCGCCGGGCACCGGGCCCGGCCGCCGCCGCCGCGCATCGGGCCGAGCGGGCCGCGCGGGTCCGGGCACACGACGGCGCGGGGTTCCCTGTCGGACACTTCCGTCACCTGCCGGGGGTCGGGGTGGACTGGGGACTGGCGGACGCGGTGGCGGCCGGACGCGCCCCGGGAGGGCTGCCGACCGCAGGGCACACGCCACGGCGGCCCCGGGCCTCGGGACCGGCGCCCCTGGCGAAGCCGGGCACACGGCACGGCAATGGCCCGGCGGGCACCCGGCAGCACGGCGACAGCCCGGCGGGTGCCTCCGCCGCCCGGCCGAGCGCCCGGTCCACCGCGCGCCGGCGAGCGGAAGGAGCGCCGGGGACCGGACGAACACCGGCTCCAGGAGGGCAGCCCGGCCTGGTGAGGCCCGGTGCGCGACGGCGCGGGGGTTCCCTGTCGGACACTTCCGTCACCTGCCGGGGGTCGGGGTCGGGGCGGGGCCGTTGGGCATGGCTTCGGGGGCGAGGACCAGGGGGACGTGGGCGGTGGTCTGCCGGACGCCGGAGGCGGGGCTGGGGACGCCCTTGACCGTGCCGTCGGGCTGGAGGAAGGCGGGGTCGCCGCCGGGGACCATGCCGAGTTCGCGGGCGCGGCGCTGGAGGGCCTCGGGCGCGGAGTAGGCGTCGATGTCCCGCTGGAGGGCCTGTTCCTCGTCGGTGAGGTTCTTCGTCTCGCGCTGGAGGTCGTCGAGCTTGAACGCGCCTTCGCTGAGGGCCGAGTTCAGCACCAGCAGGGCGATGAGACCGCCGCCGAGGAGGAGGACGACCAGGAGGACGAAGGGGGTGCGGGCCGCCTGCCCGGGGCCGGTCGGGAAGAGGCGGGCGAGACGCGCCGCCCTCCCCTTCAGTTCGGGTGTGCTGCTCACTCGCGCTCCCTCGGTCCGGCCTGCACGCGCCTCACTCGACGTCCTCCCTGATGCGCTCGGCCCCGCGCAGCCGCGCCGGCGCCGCCCGCCGGTTCTCGGCGATCTCCTCCTCGGTGGGGAGTTCGGCACCGCGCGTGAGCAGCTTGAGCCGCGGCTGGTAGCGCTCGGGCACGACGGGCAGCCCGGGCGGCGCGGTGGTGGCGGCACCCGCCGCGAACACCTGCTTGACCAGCCGGTCCTCCAGCGAGTGGTACGACAGCACGGCGATCCGCCCGCCCACGTCGAGCGCCTTCACGGCGGCCGGGATCGCCCGCTCCAGGACGGCGAGTTCGCCGTTGACCTCGATGCGCAGGGCCTGGAAGGTGCGCTTGGCCGGGTTGCCGCCGGTGCGCTTGGCGGCCTGCGGCAGGGCGTCCCGGATCAGTTCGACGAGCCGCGCGCTGTTGCTGAACGGCTCCTTCTCCCGCTCCCGGACGATCGCGGCCACGATCCGCTTGGCCTGCTTCTCCTCGCCGTACGCCCGGAGGATGCGGACGAGTTCGCCCGGCGGGTAGGTGTTGAGGACCTCGGCGGCGCTGACCCCGGTCGTCTGGTCCATGCGCATGTCGAGCGGCGCGTCCTGGGCGTAGGCGAAGCCGCGGTCGGCCTCGTCGAGCTGCATGGAGGAGACGCCCAGGTCGAACAGGACGCCCTGCACGCGCGCGATGCCGAGCCTGCTCAGCACCTCGGGGAGTTCGTCGTAGACGGCGTGGACGAGGGTGGCGCGCTCGCCGTGGGGCGCGAGGCGCTCGCCGGACAGGCGCAGCGCCTCCTTGTCGCGGTCCAGGGCGACGAGGCGGACGCCGGGGAACCGCTCCAGGAGCGCCTCGCTGTGGCCGCCGAGCCCGAGGGTGCAGTCGACGACCACCGCGTCCGGCCCTTCCAGGGCGGGTGCCAGCAGGTCCAGGCACCGCTGGAGCATCACCGGGACGTGTCGACTCTGGCTCAAGGGGCCCTCTCAGATCCGGCGGGCCCGTACGCACCGCCGGGTCCCCGCCCGCTCGTGAAGGGGACGGCCTGCCGGCGCCGGAAGCGTCAGCCGACCGGGAGCGGGAGGAGGCCGAGCCGCACGTACGCGCCGCGCACGCGGGGAGATCTCCGGTCGTCGCCGGGGTCTCCGAAGGAATCAGTCCAGCGGGGAGAGTCTCGCCTCCCGCTTCGCGTCACTTTAGTCCACCCTGTCTCCCGGTCAATCAACCGGCCTGCGCGTCGCGACCCCCGGCACACCACCCCTGTGGGTTACCTCACTACAACGCCCGATGGCGTTCTTTGTCCCCTCTCACAGCGGGACGGGAACGCTCGTGACCAGTAACGTCATGGATATGACGACTTCTGCATCGGTTCCCACTGGCCCTCACGCCGCGACCACCGGCGGCACCGTCACCGACCGGCTCGTGGACGCGAACCAGCGTTACGCGGCGGCCTTCACCGATCCGGGCATGGACGCCCGCCCGGTCCTGCACGTCGCCGTCGTGGCCTGCATGGACGCCCGCCTCGACCTGCACGCGGCGCTCGGTCTGGAGCTCGGCGACTGCCACACCATCCGCAACGCGGGCGGTGTCGTCACGGACGACGTGATCCGGTCCCTCACCATCAGCCAGCGCAAGCTGGGGACGCGCAGTGTCGTGCTCATCCACCACACGGGCTGCGGCCTGGAGAGTCTGACCGAGGACTTCCGCAACGAGCTGGAGGCCGAGGTCGGCCAGCGCCCGGCGTGGGCGGTGGAGTGTTTCTCGGACGTCGACCAGGACGTCCGGCAGTCGATGCAGCGCGTGCGGACCTCGCCGTTCCTGCTGCACACCGACGATGTGCGGGGGTTCGTCTTCGACGTGAAGACCGGCCTGCTGCGAGAGGTCGACCCCGCCGCCTGACCTGCTCGCCCACCCCGGAAAACCACCTGCTGTAGCTGTCGAAAGCCTGTCAGTCACGCGTTCGAACAGCCGCAAGACCGACATATCGCGGCCAGTTGTCCCCAGTCGAGTGACACGAATCGGTAACGGCAGCAAGAATGCGGGGAGTGGCGTCACGCTGAACATCTCTCGCGTGGTGTCCGTGGTTCGGGGTGGGCCGGCCCGCGTCGTGGGGCGTCGGCCCGGGAAAATGGGGTATCCCGTGCTTCCTGGGAGCAGGGGAAAGGCCGAGGAGGGCCGGGTGACGACCTATGACGATCGAGCGAGCCTCACTGATCTGACCGCCGTGGTGGAGCGCGTGCGGGAGTCGGTGGAAGGCGTGATCGAGGGAAAGCCCGAGGTCGTACGGCTCTCGCTGACCGTGCTGCTCGCCGAGGGACATCTGCTGATCGAGGACGTCCCGGGAGTCGGCAAGACGATGCTGGCCAAGGCACTGGCGCGGTCCATCGACTGCTCGGTGCGGCGCATCCAGTTCACGCCCGACCTGCTGCCGTCGGACATCACCGGTGTGTCCATCTGGGACCAGCAGCGCCGTGACTTCGAGTTCAAGCCGGGCGCGATCTTCGCGCAGGTGGTGATCGGCGACGAGATCAACCGCGCCTCGCCCAAGACGCAGTCCGCGCTCCTGGAGTCGATGGAGGAGCGCCAGGTCACCATCGACGGCAAGACCTACGAGCTGCCCAGCCCCTTCATGGTGGTGGCGACGCAGAACCCGGTCGAGATGGAGGGCACCTACCCGCTGCCGGAGGCCCAGCGCGACCGCTTCATGGCCCGGGTCTCGGTCGGCTACCCGAGCGCGGAGGCCGAGCTGCAGATGCTGGACGTGCACGGCGGTGTCTCGCCGCTGGAGGACCTCCAGCCCGTGGCGCACGCGCACGAGATCCTCAAGCTGATCGAGGCGGTGCGCGGCGTGCACGTCGCCGAGCCGGTCCGGCGCTACGCGGTCGACCTGGTCGGCGCCACGCGTACGCACCCCGACCTCAGACTGGGCGCCTCGCCGCGCGCGACGCTGCATCTGCTGCGCGCGGCGAAGGCGACCGCGGCCCTCAGCGGCCGGGAGTACGCGCTGCCGGACGACGTGCAGGCCCTCGCCGTCGCCGTCCTGGCCCACCGCCTGCTGCCCACCGCCCAGGCCCAGCTCAACCGCCGCACGGCCGAGCAGGTCGTCGAGGAGATCCTGCAGCGCACCCCGGTGCCGGCGGCGCCCCAGCAGCAGAGCGGCTTCGGCGCCGTGGGCCGCACCGCTCCGGTCTACCCCTCGCACCCGCCGCGGAGGCTGTGATGACCACCGCGGGGACGGGGCACGCGGAGGCCGACCGGGGCGAGAAGGGCGGCATCCGCACCGCCCTGGCCGGTCTGACCACCCGCGGACGCTCCTTCCTGGCCGCCGGTGTCGCGGCCGCCATCTGCAGTTACGTGCTCGGGCAGAGCGACCTGCTGCGCGTCGGCCTGCTCCTGGCGGTGCTGCCGCTGGTGTGCGCGACGGTGCTGTACCGCACGCGCTACCGGGTCGCCGGCAGCCGCCGGCTCTCCCCCGCGCGCGTGCCCGCCGGCAGCGAGGCCCGGGTCCACCTGCGGATGGACAACGTCTCGCGGCTGCCCACGGGTCTGCTGATGCTCCAGGACCGGGTGCCGTACGTGCTCGGCCCCCGGCCCCGCTTCGTGCTCGACCGGATGGAGGCGGGCGGCCGGCGCGAGGTGTCCTACCGGGTCCGTTCCGACCTGCGCGGCCGCTACCCGCTGGGCCCGCTCCAGCTGCGCCTGACCGACCCGTTCGGCATGTGCGAACTGACCCGGTCCTTCTCCACGTACGACACCCTGACGGTGATCCCGCGCGTGGAACCGCTGGCCCCGGTGCGCCTGAGCGGCGAGGCGAAGGGGTACGGCGACGGGCGGCAGCGCTCGCTCGCCCTGGCCGGGGAGGACGACGTCATCCCGCGCGGTTACCGCTACGGCGACGACCTGCGCCGCGTGCACTGGCGCTCCACGGCCCGCTACGGCGAGCTGATGGTGCGCCGCGAGGAGCAGCCGCAGCGCGCCCGCTGCACGGTCCTGCTCGACACCCGGGGCATCGCCTTCCAGGGCGCGGGCCCGGACTCGGCCTTCGAGTGGGCCGTGGCCGGCGCCGCCTCCGTGCTGGTGCACATGCTCGAACGCGGCTTCTCGGTACGGCTGCTGACGGACACCGGCAACGCGGTGCCCGGCGAGGGCGGTGACGGCTTCGCGGGCGCGCACCAGGAGTCGGCCGACGCGGCCGGGCTCATGATGGACACCCTCGCGGTGATCGACCACTCCGACGGCGCGGGGCTGTCCCGGGCCTACGACGTGCTGCGCGGCGGGAACGAGGGGCTGCTGGTGGCCTTCCTCGGCGACCTGGACGAGGAGCAGACGGCGGTGCTGGGCAGGATGCGGCAGCGCAGCCCGGGCGCGGTCGCCTTCGTGCTGGACAGCGACACCTGGATGCGGGAACCGAGCGACGTGCCCGGTCCGTTGGACGGGAGCGGGGAGCGGCTGCGCATGCTGCGCGAGGCGGGCTGGACGGCCCTCGGCGTGCCGCGGGACGCCTCGCTGGACGAGCTGTGGCGGCAGGCCGACCGGGAGCGCAGGGGCATGGCCGCCGCGAGCGGCGGGGAGGGGCCGTGATGAGCGGGCGGGTACGACTGACGCTGGGCGCGTGGGCGGCCACGCTGATGGCCGCGTGCGCCCTGCTGCCCCTCGTGCAGCCCGCCACCTGGATCGTGCAGGCGGCCTTCCTGCTGGGCATCCAGTCGGGCGTGGGGGCGGCGGCCCGCCGGGTGCCGCTGGCGCGCCCGCTGACGGTGGCGGCGCAGGCCCTGGTCACCGTGGTGCTGCTGACCTTCGTGTTCGCCCGTGAGCAGGCCCTCGCCGGGCTGATCCCCGGGCCGCAGGCCATCGACCGCTTCGCGCTCCTGCTCCAGCAGGGCGGGGACGACATCGCGCGGTACGCGATCCCCGCGCCCCTGAGCTCCGACGGCATCCGGCTGATGCTCATCGGCGGGGTCCTGGTCATCGGGCTGCTGGTGGACATCCTGGCGGTGACCTTCCGCAGCGCCGCCCCGGCCGGACTGCCGCTGCTCGCCCTGTACTCGGTGGCCGCGGGGCTGTCCGACGGGGGCACGGACTGGCTGTGGTTCCTGGTCGCGGCGGCCGGCTATCTGATGCTGCTGCTGGCCGAGGGCCGGGACCGGCTCTCCCAGTGGGGCAGGGTCTTCGCCGGGGCCTCGCGCACGGCCGGCGGGGAGCCGGCCGGCGCGGCCGCCCCGATCCGCACCGGCCGGCGCATCGGCGTGGTGGCGCTGGGCATCGCCCTGGTGGTGCCGCTCGGGCTGCCCGCGATGAACGGCGGTCTGCTGGACTCCGTGGGAGCGGGCGCGGGCCGCGGCACGGGCGGCGGCGGCACGATCTCCGCCGTGAACCCGCTGGTGTCCCTGCGCGACAGTCTGAACGCGGACGAGGACCAGCAGGTCCTGTCCGTGCGGACCGAGATGCCGGACGTCTCGGACCTGTACCTGCGGATCGTGTCGCTGGACGACTTCGACGGCACCACCTGGAAGCCGTCCCGGCGCTCCATCACCGCTGTCCCCGACGGCACGTTCCCGCCGCCGATCGGCCTCAGCCCCGACGTCAAGCGCGCGGAGATCGACACCACCATCTCGGCGGCCGACTGGTACGCCCAGGACTGGCTGCCCATGCCGTACCCGCCGAGCGGCGTGACCATCAGCGGCAACTGGCGGTACGAGCCGCTGGGCATGACCCTGGTCGGCGACCACGGCCAGAACACGCGCGGTCTGAAGTACCAGGTCAAGAGCCTGGACGTGCAGCCGACGGCGGAGCGAGCTGGCCTCGGCGGGGCCGCCGCCCGCGGCCATCAAGCGGGACTTCACGGAGCTGCCCGACTCCCTGCCGGCGATCGTGGCCCGCACCGCCCGCCAGGTCACCGCGGGCGCCACCAACCCGTACGACCAGGCGGTCAAGCTCCAGGACTGGTTCGCCGTGACCGGCGGCTTCGAGTACGACACGCAGGTGCAGGTCGGCAGCGGCTCGCAGGCGATCGCCCGCTTCCTGAAGGACAAGCAGGGCTTCTGCGTGCACTTCTCCTTCGCGATGGCGGCGATGGCCCGCTCCCTGGGCATACCGGCCCGGGTCGCGGTGGGCTTCGCGCCCGGCTCCCCGCAGGCGGACGGCTCGGTGTCCGTGGGGCTGCGGGACGCGCACGCCTGGCCCGAGCTGTACTTCGAGGGCGTGGGCTGGACCCGCTTCGAGCCGACGCCGAACCGCGGCTCGATGCCCTCGTACACCCTGCCGGACACCCCGGGCAGCTCCGTGCCGGACCCGGCGCGCCCGACCCAGTCCGCGTCGGCGGCGCCCTCCCCGACGCCCTCGGCGCGTGAGTCCTGCACGCCGGAGCAGAGGAGGCTGGACGGCGGCTGCGCGAGCGAGTCCCCGGCGGCGGCGCTGCCCACGGACGACGACGGCCCGAAGTGGTACGCGATCCTGGCCTGGGCCCTCGCCGGTCTCGCGGTCCTGGTCCTGCCGCTGGCACCGATGCTGTGGCGCCTGCGGACCCGCTCGGTACGGCTGGGGGCACACGGCCGCGGCGACGCTGACGCGCTGCCGCACACGCTGGCGGTATGGCAGGAGCTGACGGACACCGCGTGGGACTTCGGCATCGTGCCGGACGAGTCGCAGACGCCGCGCAAGGCGGCCGCCCGCATCGTCCGGCTGGGCAGCCTCGACGCGACGGCCGCGGCCTCGGTGCACCGGGTGGCGAACGCGGTGGAGCAGGTCCTGTACGCGCCGCAGCCCCGCCCGACGGCGGGCCTCACGGACGACGTCCGCCGTGCCGCAGCGGGCCTGAGCGCCGCGGTCGGCCGCCCCACCCGGCTCCGCGCGCTGGTGGCCCCGCGCTCCACCGTCCGCGTGCTGTGGGCAGTATCGGCCTGGTGGTCGGGGGTCCGGGAACGGGCCCTGGCACTGCGGCCGGCGTGGCGCAAGGCATCGGGGCAGCAGGGCTGACGACAGAGACGGCCGGGGCCGGCCGGCCGCGGGTGCCTCGGCTTCCTGCGGCTCGGTCGGCCGCGCTGCCCCCGCACCCGCCCCTGCCCCTTCAAGGCATGCGTCAGGGGGTGACCACCTGGTCGGTGGTCACCCCCTGACGTACGCGTTCACGTAGTCCTGGCGAGCTGTGGGGGCTGGCTAGTGGCCGCCCTGCTCGTCGCGGCGCTTCTGCCAGCGCTGCTCGATGCGGTCCATCATGGAGCGGCGTTGCCTGCCCTGACGGCGGGCCTGCGGCCCTCCGGCGGCACCGGCGGCCTGTTCGCCCGGCTTGGGGGCCTTGCGCCAGCCGGTCACGGCGAGCACCGCACAGCCCAGCATGACGAGGAAGCCCACGACGCTGAGCCAGACCTGCTTGGCGACCATACCGGCCATGAGGAGCGCAATACCTACGAGGAAGCCCGCGACCGCCTGGTAGACCCGCCGCCGGGTGTACGTACGCAGCCCGCTTCCCTCGAGCGCCGACGCGAACTTGGGATCTTCGGCGTACAGCGCTCGCTCCATCTGCTCGAGCATGCGCTGCTCGTGCTCCGAGAGCGGCACGGAGTCCTCCTCATCGTGCAGTCGCCGGGGCGACCCGGGGGGTCTCTTCAGGATAGGCAGGGAATCGCCCCCGTGAAACCCGCCCCTCTGCGCCAATTGGCCAACCGGAATCCGCCATGGACGTCCCGGCTCGCTGAGGCTTCCATTCCCCGGCGGCCGACCCGTCATGCCGGAACGGTCTCCCTCGATCATACGGCGCTCAGCCGCCATTCGGGGGGCCTGTGGCGTACTCCATCCACAGCCCAGGCGCTGATCAGCGGCGGTGACTCAGGAAGCGGCTCAGGCCCCGGCGGCCCCACGGGCCTCATCGGTCTCAACCGCCCCATGGGTCTCACCGAGCACATGAAGCTGCGTGGCCACCGAGTGGAAGGCCGGCAGCTCGGCCGCGGCCTCCTCCAGCTTCAGCAGCGCTTCCAAAGCTCCGGGCTCGGTGTCGACGAGGACGCCGGGCACGAGGTCGGCGAAGACCCGCACGCCGTGCACGGCGCCGATCCGCAGGCCCGCGGCCTCGACCAGCGCCGTGAGCTGCTCGGCGGTGAAGCGGCGCGGCACGGGGTCACCCGTGCCCCATCGTCCGTTCGGGTCGTCGAGCGCCTGCCGGGCCTCCTTGAAGTGGCCGGCGAGGGCGCGGGCCAGCACGGCACCGCCGAGTCCGGCGGCGAGCAGGCTGAGGACGCCCTCGGGGCGCAGGGCGGCCACCGCGTTGCGGACGCCCTCGGCCGGGTCGTCCACGTACTCCAGGACGCCGTGGCACAGCACCGCGTCGTAGCCACCGCGCTCGGCGACGTCGAAGAGGCCGTGGGCATCGCCCTGCACGCCCTTGACCCGGTCGGCGACGCCGGCCTCGGCGGCGCGGCGCTCCAGGGCGAACAGCGCGTTCGGGCTGGGGTCGACGACGGTGACCCGGTGGCCGAGGCGGGCGACGGGCACCGCGAAGTTGCCGCTGCCGCCCCCGGTGTCGAGGACGTCCAGCGACTCCCGACCCGTGGCCTTGACCCGGCGGTCGAGGGCGTCCTGGAGGACTTCCCAGACCACGGCGGTACGGAGTGAGGCGCGGGGGCGCATCGGGTCCGACACGTCAGTTGACTCCTCGGCGCGGCACCGCCTCTTGCGCGGCGGAGCGGAACGGGGTGCCTTCCCGGCCCCGGCCACGGGGAGGGAAGACTTCAGGCGTCCCCCACCCTATTGCCTCGGGCGCGGCGGCCGGCATGACCCGGCGCCGTAACCATGACCAGCCGGTCAGGTGCCGTAGCCACCGGCCGGCAGGTGCCATGACCGCGACCGGCCGGTCAACCCGCGTCCGGCATGTCCCTCCCCGGGCCGGGATCCTCCGGCCGCTCCTGGTCGGGGCGCGGCTGCGGGAGGACCGGCTGGAGGACGAGCATGCGCTCGACGAGCCGGAGGAACATCGCCACGTCCCGTATGAGGTCGTCGGCGTCCCGGCCGGTGGCCGCGCCCTGGATGCCCGCCTCCGCGCGGGCGCGGCGCCGGGCGCCGGAGGCGAACAGCGCGCTCCACTCGGTCAGTTCGGGCGCGATCTCGGGGAGCACTTCCCAGGCGCTGCGGATCTTGGCCCGGGCCCGGGGCGAGGTCTCCGGCCGCCCCCGGGCGGCGAGCACGGCGGCGGCCGTGCGCAGGGCGGCGAGGTGGGCGGTGGCGTAGCGCTCGTTCGGGGTTTCCAGGGCGCGGGCCTCGTCCAGTCCGGCGCGGGCCTGGGCGAGCAGGTCGAGGGCGGCGGGCGGGGCCGTGGCCCGGCGCAGCACGGGGTGCACGTCGCTCGCCGGGCCGGTCAGTGAGGGGGCAGGGCCGGTGGCGCGGCGCCGGCGGGCGGCTGCTGCGTGGTAGCTGGCCATGACGAACCTCCTGTCGTCTGTGTGACGGCACGTCCGTCAGGGAGTGCCGTATGTGACCCATCGTGAGGTATGGCACTGACAATCCGTTCTGACCTGCGGTTTTGCCCCGATCGTAGGTTCGGAGTAGTTTTTGCACTGACCAGTCAGTTCAAATTCAGGGGAGACTCGTGGGGGAAGGGACCGCAGGGGTGCGGATCGCCGCCGAAGGCCTGGGGATCAAGGGGCCGAGGGGGTGGGCGGTCCGCGGGATCTCCGTCGACGCCGAGCCGGGGTCGCTCATCGCGGTCGAGGGGCCGTCCGGGTCCGGCCGGACGTGCCTGCTGCTCGCGCTGACGGGGCGGATGAAGGTCACGGAGGGCACGGCGGTGGTGGGCGACGCCCGGCTGCCCAAGCAGCTGTCGGCGGTGCGCCGGGTCAGTGCCCTGGCGCACGTTCCGGGGGTCACCGACCTCGATCCGGCCCTGACCGTCGGGGAGCACCTGCGGGAACGGGCGCTGCTCCAGCGGCGCTTCGGTGACTCCCTGCGCGGGCTGCTGCGGCCCCGGAGCGAGCGGGCGGCCGAGGCCGGACAGCGCACCGACGCGGCCCTCGCCGCCGCCGGTCTCGACCTGGAGGCGCTGCCCAAGGGTCCTCGTACCGCCGTCCGCGATCTGGAGCGCCTGGAGGCCTTGCGCCTGTCGGTCGCCCTGGCCCTCGTCGGCCGGCCCCGGCTGCTGGGCGTCGACGACACGGACCTCAAGCTCTCGGACGACGAGCGGGCGGAGGCCTGGGCCCTCCTCAGGTCCATGGCCGACACCGGCACGACCGTCCTGGCGGTGTGCAGCGAGGCCCCGGAGGGCGCCCTCCGGGTGTCCACCCACGACAACCCCGACCAGGGAGAGGAGAAGGCCGATGCGCTCGCCGAGACTGGCCGCGCTTGAGCTCCGCCGCTTCGGCCGGGGGAAGCTGCCGCGCGCCGCGCTGGTCGCGCTGCTGGTGCTGCCGCTGCTGTACGGCGCGCTGTACCTGTGGTCGTTCTGGGACCCGTACGGCCGGCTGGACCGGATCCCCGTGGCGCTCGTGAACGGCGACAAGGGAGCCACCGCCGACGGGAAGAGGATCACGGCGGGCGACGACATCACCAAAGGCCTGCGCGACAGCAAGACCTTCGACTGGCAGGAAGTGAGCGCCGCCGAGGCCCGCAGGGGCGTCGAGGACGGCACGTACTACCTGTCCCTCACCATGCCCGCCGACTTCAGCGAGCGGATCGCCTCCAGTTCCGGGAACTCCCCGGAGACCGGCGCCCTCCAGGTGCGCACCAACGACGCGAACAACTACATCGTCGGCCAGATCTCCCGGACGGTGTTCGGCGAGGTGCGGCAGGCCGCGTCCACGAAGACCTCGCGGTCCTTCCTGGACCGGATCTTCGTCTCGTTCTCCGACATCCACGGCCGGACGGTGAAGGCGGCGAAGGGCGCCGACCAGCTCAAGGGCGGCATCGGCAAGGCCGAGAAGGGCTCCAAGGACCTTGCTGACGGCCTGGCGGACGCCAAGGGCGGCAGCGGGAAGCTGGCCAAGGGCCTGAAGAAGCTCCACACGGGCGCGGGCGACCTGGAGGACGGCTCGAAGCGGGTCGCCGACGGCACGCAGGCGCTCGCCGACAAGGTCAACCGGACCGCCGGGAAGGTGGGCCCGTTCCTCAAGGACAACGAGAAGACCATCGGTGACACGGCCCGGCTCGTCGCCGACTCCTCCGGCGTGATCCGCAAGCACCTGGACACCCTGGTGAAGACGGCCCCGACCGCCGCCAAGGGCGCCCGCGCCGCGTCCGGCACGCTGAGCGACGTCTACGCCAGGCGCTGCGCGGACCCCGTCCTGCCCGACGCCGCCTGCGCCGACCTGAAGAAGGCCAAGGACGCGGCCGCCGACGTCACCCTCATCGCGGACGACCTCAACACGCTGATCGCGGACCAGGACGGCGACCTGGCGAAGCTCGACAAGAACCTCGCCACCCTGCAGAAGCAGTCCCAGGCCCTCGCCGACCGCGCGCCGCACCTCTCCGAGGACCTCGACGACGCCGTCAAGAAGATCAACAAGCTGAACGACGGGGCGGCCGAGGTCGCCGCCGGGGCGAGGAAACTGCACCAGGGCATCGGCACGGCCAAGACGGGCGCCGTCGGCCTGGACAAGGGCGTCGGCGAGCTGAAGACGGGCGCCGACGACCTCAACGGCGGCATCTACAAGCTCGTCGGCGGCTCCGGGAAGCTCGCCGGCGGCCTGCACGACGGGGCGGAGAAGATCCCCGACTACGACGAGCAGGACCGCGACCGGCGCACGGAGGTCATGGCCGACCCGGTGCGGCTCGCCTCCCAGGACCTGCACAAGGCCCCCAACTACGGCACCGGCTTCGCGCCGTACTTCATCCCGCTGTCCCTGTGGGTGGGCGCGATGGTGGCGTACATGCTGATCGCCCCGATGAACCGGCGCGCGCTCGCCGCGGGCGCCTCCGCCTGGCGGATCGCGCTGGCGGGCTGGCTGCCGGTGGTGGCGATCGGAGTGCTGCAGACGACGGCGCTGATGTCGGTGCTGCACTGGGCGATCGGCCTGGAGATGGCCCGGGCCGCCGGGACGGTCGGCTTCCTGTTCCTGGTGACGGCGTGCTTCGCGGCGATCGTGCAGTGGCTGAACGCGCGCTTCGGGGCGGCGGGCCGGATCCTCGTCCTCGCGCTGCTGATGCTCCAGCTGACCTCGGCGGGCGGCACGTACCCCGTGCAGACCAGCCCCGGCTTCTTCAACGCCCTGCATCCCTTCCTGCCGATGAGCTACGTCGTGGAGGCGCTGCGCAGGCTCATCACGGGCGGTGGTCTCGAACCGGTGTGGCACGCGTGCGTGGTGCTGACGGCGTTCACCGCCGGTGCCCTCGCGCTGACCGCCGTGGCGGCCCGCCGGCGCCAGGTGTGGACGCTGGACCGGCTGCATCCGGAGCTGAGCCTGTGAGTCCTTCCGTCACGTCTCCCGGAAAGGTTCCTGTGACAATCAGGGCCATGGAAAGCAGCAGTGCCGCGTCGGGCGGCAGCACGCGCCGCGAGGCCACCCGGCAGAAGCTCTATGAGGCGGCCGTCACGCTCATCGCCGAGCAGGGGTTCTCCGCCACGACCGTGGACGAGATCGCCGAGCGTGCCGGAGTCGCGAAGGGCACGGTCTACTACAACTTCGCGAGCAAGTCCGTCCTCTTCGAGGAACTGCTGCGGCACGGGGTGGGGCTCCTCACGGCCTCCCTCCGGGAAGCGGCCGAGCGGACCGCCCGGGAGGGCGGCGGCAAGGTCGACGCCCTGGACGCGATGATCCGCGCCGGGCTGGTCTTCATCGACCGCTACCCGGCCTTCACCCAGCTGTACGTGGCCGAGCTGTGGCGCACCAACCGGGCCTGGCAGTCCACGCTGATGGTGGTCCGGCAGCAGGCCGTGGCGGTCGTGGAGGGCGTGCTGCGCGACGGCGTGGCGGGCGGTGAGTTCAGCGCGGAGATCGATGTCTCGCTGACGGCGTCCGCGCTGGTCGGCATGGTCCTGGTGGCCGCGCTCGACTGGAAGTCCTTCCAGCCGGAGCGCTCCCTGGACGACGTCCACGCGGCGCTGTCCCGCCTGCTCCAGGGACGGGTGAGCGGCTGCCGCTGACAGCGCGACGAGTGCCGTCGGCCGGTGCGAGCGCGGCCGATGCGGACGTGAAAGCGCCGGTCCGATGTGGCCGCGTCCCCCGCGGGCCACCTCGAACCGGCGCCTTCCGTGCTCCCCCGTTTTTCCTGCTCCCCGTACGTCCCCCCGCAGGACCCCCGTTGCGGTCGTCCCCCGGTTCTCCCCCGTGCCTCGCTCCCGCCGACACCGTCGGCGGAAGGAGCGGATCGTGGGCCGGCCCCGTTCCGGCGCCCCGTGTCGCCGGTGCCGGAGCCGTGCCCCTCTCCGTGTCTCCACTCTCTCGTTTTCGCAGGTCGGCCCCCATCCGCGCGCGTACTCAAGTCCCCCACTAGGTACGGATACTCAGTGCTGCGCACCCGGCCCCAGAGCGCTCCCCGGGCCACTGGTCACGATCACCTCCGCGTCCGTACTCGGACGGTGGCCGGCGAGGGCTGTCGGTGGGGGCGGATAAAGTCCCTGGCATGGCACGGATTGCGGTGATCGGCGCCGGGATGGGCGCGCTGTCGGCCGCCGCCCGGCTGGCCGTCGCGGGCCACCGGGTGGCGGTGTACGAGCGGACGGACACGTACGGCGGGGCGCTGCGCCGCTTCGAGCGGGACGGGTTCTCCTTCGACACGGGCCCCGGCCTGCTCCCGCTGCCCGCCGTCTACCGCGACCTGTTCGTCAAGACCGGCAAGGAGCCGCTGGAGGCGTGCGTAGAGCTGGTCCAGGTCGACCCGTCGTCCCGGCACGTGTTCGCGGACGGCACGCGCGTGTCCCTGCCCAACGCCTCGCGCGCGGGCGTCGTCGCCGCCCTGGACGAGGCCCTCGGCTCCGGCGCGGGGAAGCGCTGGGGCGACTTCCTGGTCCGGGCCCGTGAGGCCTGGGACCGGACCCGCCGCCCCCTCCTGGAGGAGCCGCTCTGGCCGAACTGGCAGGTGCTGGCGGAACGCGAGCCCTATCCGGCGGTGCCCCACAAGCGACTGCTGCGCACCCGCCGGGCGGGCACGCTGGCCGAGGTCGGCGCCTGGGAGCTGCGCGACCCCCGGCTCGCGGCGCTGCTCGAGGGATACGCCCTCGCGCAGGGCCTGGACCCCCGTGTCACCCCGGCGAGCGCGGCCGTACTGCCGTACATGGAGCACGCCTTCGGCACCTGGTACGTGCGCGGGGGCATGCGCGAGCTGGCGCGCGCGGTGTACGAGCGGTGCCTGGCCCGGAAGGTCGAGTTCCGTTTCGGCGCCGAGGTCACCGGTGTGCTGGAGAAGGACGGCCGGGCCTCGGGGGTGGAACTCGCGGACGGGACGGTCGCGGAGGCCGACTTCGTGGTGGCCGGAGTCGCGCCCGGCGTGCTGGACCGGCTCACGGCGGGCCATGCGGTGCGGGGCGACGGCGAGGTGCCCGCGCAGCGAGCGGCAGCCGGCCGGTTGACGGTCCTGCTCGCCCTGCGCGGTGCCCGCCCCGAGGACACGGCCCACCGCACGGTGGTCCATGCCCGCGACCGCGAGGCCGAGTTGGACGCCCTGTTCGGCGCGGCGGCGCAGCCCGCGCATCCGACCGTGACGGTCCTGCGGCCCGACGACCCGCGGTCGGCCCCGGAGGACCACGAGGCGGTCACCCTCACGGCGGTGGTCCCCGCGCGCCCCGACCTGTCCTGCGACGACCTCGCCGCACGCATGATCACGGTCGCCGAACAGGCCCTCCCCGACCTGCGCGACCGCCTCCTCTGGCACGAGGTGCGCACCCCGGCCGACATCGCGGACGCGACGGGCGCGGAGGACGGGTCGGTGCCCGTACCGGCGCTGGCGGCGGCCGGCGGGCGCCTGCTGCACCCGTCCAACAGCACCCGGATGCCCGGCTTGTTCGCGGTCGGCGGCTGGGCCCACCCCGGCGGCGGACTGCCGCACGCGGGCATGTCGGGCGCGCTCGTCGCGGGACTGATCGTGGAGGGACCGGACTTCCGGGGCTCGCAGTGACCGGCCCCGCCTCGGAACCTTGGCTTCAGAAAGGGAACTCAGGCTTCAGAAACGGTACTGCTCGTCGAAGCCGTTCCCGTGCGTCTGCTGCTGCCCGCCGCCCTGGTACGGGTACGGCTGCTCCGACGGCAGTTCCTGCCCGTACTCGTCGGTGTTGCGCTGCTGCGGGACCCAGACGCCGCCGGGCGGGGTCTCGCCGCCGTAGGTGCCGGCGTACTGGTCCTGCCCGTAGCCCTGCTGCTGGCCGTAGTACTGCTGGTCGCCGTAGCCGGTGTCGTACCCGCCCGAGCCGTAGCTCGACGAGCCGATGTACGGGTCGGAGTAGGCGGCGTACTGCTGCTGGCCGGTGGCGTCGTAGCCCTGCTGGCCGTAGCCCGAGTAGTCGTAGGCGTAGGACTGGTCGGTGGCCTGCGCGGCGTACTGGTCGTGGGGCTGGTCGTGGGACTGGCCGTGGTACCCGGTGTCACCGTAGACGCCGTAGGAGCCGCTGTCGTCCGGCACGGGCTGCGGCTCGTAGACGGCGGTGGTCTCGGCGTCCGCCGGCCGGACCGGCCGCGACGGCGTGAAGACGTCGTCGCGGTCGTAGTCGTCGCCGTCGTAGTCGTCGCTCTGGTCGTAGGAGACGCTGTCGCGGTGGTGGTCGGCGCCCTCGTCGCCGTAGCCGGCGTCGGCCGCCTCCAGGCCGGAGACCTCCAGGGTCGGCTCCTGGCGGCCGCGCTCACCGCGGCGGCGCTTGCTGCCGCCCAGCATCGGGGCGTTCATCGCCCAGCCGGACGCGAAGCCGCTGCGGAACGACAGGGTGACGTAGGTCTGGCCCACCGCGAAGGCGGCCGCGCCCAGTCCGATCACGACGACCGACGGGATCAGGACACCGACCACGACACCGAGGAAGCCGACGAAGGCGAGCAGTCGCCAGCGCAGCCGCGCCTTGTACTGCAGCAGCACCTCGCCCAGCAGCCACAGCGCGACGACGCCGAACGCGATGTAGAGGACCGCCCAGCCCATGTACGCCCCTCTCCCAGTGGCCGCTACGCAGTGTGTCGTATACCGGTGCGAACGGTCTAGGCCTGCGCCGGGTGGTGCAGGCCCAGGTTCTCGTAGATTTCCAGTGTCGCGGTGGAGTTGTTGAGCGTGATGAAGTGCAAGCCGGGCACACCCTCGGCGAGCAGCCGCGCACAGAACTCCGTGGCGAATTCGATCCCAATGGAGCGTACAGCGGCCGGATCGTCTTTTGCTGTGAGGATCCGCTCTTTCAGGGCGGCCGGGAACGCGGCGTTGGTGAGGGACCCGATCCGCTCCAGCGTCTTCACGCTGGCGATCGGCATGACCTCGGGAATGATCGGGGTGTCGCAGCCGGCGGCCGAGACCCGGTCGCGCAGCCGGAGGTAGTCCTCCGGGTGGAAGAACATCTGCGTGATGGCGTAGTCCGCGCCGGCGCGGCACTTGTCGACGAAGTGGCGGACGTCGGTGTCCCAGTCGGTGGAGCGCGGGTGCATCGCCGGGAAGGCGGCGACGCCCACGCAGAAGTCACCGGACGCCTTGATCAGCTCGACGAGCTCGGCGGCGTAGGCCAGGCCCCGGGGGTGCGGCACCCACTCGCCCATCGGGTCGCCGGGCGGGTCGCCGCGCAGGGCGAGCATGTTGCGGATCCCGGCGTCGGCGTACTGCCCGATGATGTTGCGCAGGTCGGCCACCGAGTGGTCGACGGCGGTGAGGTGGGCGATCGGCGTGAGGGTGGTGTCGGAGGCGATCGCCTCGGTCGCCTTGACCGTGCCCGCGCGGGTGGAGCCGCCGGCGCCGTAGGTCACGGAGACGAAGTCGGGTGCCACCGCCTCGACCCGGCGCAGCGCGTTCCACAGGTTCCGCTCGCCCTTCGGGGTCTTGGGGGCGTAGAACTCGAACGAGTACGTCGTCTTGCCGGTCGCGAGCATGTCGCGGACGGTGCGCGCGTGGTCCGATCTGATGGATGCGGTGCCGAGGGCCATACCGGCAGGTTAGCCAGGGGCGGTCGCTCTCCCAACCGAACGCGGATATTTGACCTATTTGTCTACTTGCTGTCCACCCCTTGGACAGTCCGGCGTCACTCCGTCTCGCGCAGCCGTTTCGCGAACTGGGACGCCGCCGCACCCGGGTCGTCGGCCTCGGTGATCGCCCGTACGACGACCACGCGCCGGGCCCCGGCTTCCAGGACCTGGTCGAGGTTGCCGAGGTCGATGCCGCCGATGGCGAACCAGGGCCGGTCGGTGCCGAGGGCCGCGGTGGACCGGACGAGGTCCAGGCCGGGGGCGTGGCGGCCGGGCTTGGTGGGGGTCGGCCAGCACGGGCCGGTGCAGAAGTAGTCCACGCCGTCCTGGACGGCGGCCGCGCCGGCCTCGGACTCGGCGTGGGTGGAGCGGCCGATCAGGACGTCCTCGCCGAGGATCGCCCGGGCCGCGGGGACCGGGAGGTCGCCCTGGCCGAGGTGGAGCACGTCGGAGCCGGCGGCGTGGGCGACGTCCGCCCGGTCGTTGACCGCGAGGAGCTTGCCGTGCCGGGCGCAGGCGTCGGCGAAGACGGCCAGGTGCTCCAGCTCCTCGGCGGCCTCCATGCCCTTGTCCCGCAGCTGCACGATGTCGACCCCGCCGGCCAGCACGGCATCGAGGAACTCCGCGAGGTCGCCCTGCCGCTTGCGGGCGTCGGTGCACAGGTAGACCCGGGCGTCGGCGAGCTGGGCCCGTGCGGTGGTGGCGGTGCCGGACATGCGTGTCCCCCCTGGGTGTCGGTGGCGCGGGCGGGCCCGCGGGTACGTCGGTGCCGTACGGGTGCGGGAGCGCCCCTGTCCCGCCACGACACCTCGGGCACCCTACGCCCACCCCGGGCCGGTCGGCCGGGGCGCTCACGGCCTCGGACGGGCGCGGCCCGCCCCCGGGCCGTGACCCCCACGGGCCACGGCCCACACCGGGCGGTTGTTCGGGCCCGGCCCCGCTCGCACGGCACCGGACGGTTGTTCGGTCGCGGTCGGGTCAGACCGCGAGCGCCTGGGCGCGGCGCTTCACCTCCGTGCCGCGATTCTCGCTGAGCGCCTGCGCCGGCGTGCCGGGCAGGCTGGGGTCGGGGGTGAAGAGCCACTCCAGCATCTCTTCGTCCGTGAAGCCGTCGTCCCGCAGGAGCGTCAGGGTGCCGGACAGGCCCTTGACGACCTTGTCCCCGTCGATGAAGGCGGCGGGGACGTGCAGCGCGCGGTTCTCACCACGGCGTACGGCGATGAGCTGGCCGTCCTTGACCAGCTGCCGCACACGCGTCACCTCGACGCCGAGCTGTTCGGCGATGTCGGGGAGGGTGAGCCAGGCGGGGACGAGAGCATCGATCTTCGCGTCAATCTCGGTCACGGAAACCAGCCTGCCATCCCCCACTGACAGTCGGAAGTCAGCCCCGTCCACCTGGGCGGACGCGCCGGGCCGGGCCGGGCCCCCAGACCCTTAAGCCGTGGCCGCTTTCAGGGGTCTCGCCGGGTCCTGGAGGAGCACCGGGTTCATCGGCGCGCCCGCCTCGATCAGGCGGCGGCCCTGCGCCAGGTCCCGGGGCCGGCCCACGGCCAGCAGCGCCACCAGCCGGTCCCCGCGCAGCCAGCAGACCGTCCAGGCGGGGCCGGACGGGTCGCCCCGCCACAGCAGGGTGTCGGCGGCCGCGTGGTGCCCGGCGTACTGCACGAACCGCCCGAACTGCTCCGACCAGAAGTACGGCACCGGGTCGTAGACCGCCGGGGTCTCGCCGGTGGCCCGGCCGATGATGTTCACCGCGACCGTGCGCGGCCCCTGGAGGGCGTTGTCCCAGTGGTGCACGAGCAGGCGCTCGCCGTAGCGGCCCGAGGGGAAGGAGGCGCAGTCGCCGACCGCGTAGACGTCCGGCGCGGAGGTGCGCAGGTGCTCGTCGGCCACGATCTCGCCGTGTGCGCCGAGCTCGACCCCGGAGCCGGCCAGCCAGGCCGTCGCCGGGCGGGCGCCGATGCCGACGACGACCGCGCCGGCGGGCAGCCGGGAGCCGTCGTCGAGGAGCACCGCGCCGGGCTCGACGCCCGCCACGCGCGCGTGGGTGCGCAGCACGGCCCCCGCGTCGGCGTACCAGCGGGCCATCGGGGCGGCGACCTCGGCGGGCAGCGCCCCGGCGAGCGGCCGTTCGGCGGCCTCCACGACGGTCACCGCGCAGCCCGCCTCGCGCGCGGCCGTGGCGAACTCCGCGCCGATCCAGCCGGCGCCGACGACCACGATGTCGTGCCGGCGGGCCAGCACCGGCCGCAGCCGCTCGGCGTCGTCCAGGGTGCGCAGCAGATGCACGCCGGGCACGCCCTCCGCGCCGGGCAGCCGGACGGGTTCGGCGCCGGTCGCGACGACCAGGACGTCGTACGGCACGGGCCCGTTCTCGGTGTCCAGCTCGTGGTCTTCGGGGCGCAGGCCGAGCACCTCGCAGCCGAGTCGCAGCTCGATGCCGAGGGCCTCGAAGTCGACGTCGAAGGCGGAGCCCTCCGCCTTGCCGAGCAGGACGGCCTTGGACAACGGGGGCCGGTCGTACGGCTGGTGGGGCTCTGCGCCGATCAGGAGCACGGTGCCGGTGAAGCCCTGCTCGCGCAGGGCGACGGCGGTCTGCACACCGGCCATGCCCGCGCCCGCCACGACCACGCGCCGCGGCGCGGACGAACCTGGTTCCTGCGTCTGCTCGCTCACCTGATCACCATAGACAACTGACGTTTCGTCAGTCAGTGTTCATGCGCCGTGACCTGCTGCACAGCGCCGCTCCCGCCACCCGTGCCTGCCTTTCCGGGTACCCGCGAACGGCCCGGGTACGACCCCGCCGCGCCCGGGCCGGGACGGAGGCTCCCTTACTGCGGCACACGGCCTCGGGCTAGGGTGGCCGACGTAGAGCACTCGCGGGAGCCCGGACGCACCGGGCTGAGAGGGAGGCTGGCGGCCTCCGACCGTACGAACCTGATCCGGGTCATGCCGGCGAAGGGAGGGGCTGGACGCCCATGTCGCGTACGCGCACGTCAGACGTCCTCGTCATCGGGGGCGGGATCATCGGGCTGGTCACCGCGTGGCGGGCCGCGCAGCGCGGGTTCGCCACGGCCGTGGCGGACCCCGAGCCGGGCGGCGGGGCCGCGCAGGTCGCGGCCGGGATGCTGGCCGCCGTCACGGAGCTGCACTACGGCGAGCAGACGCTGCTCGGTCTGAACCTCGCCTCCGCCCGGCGCTACCCGGACTTCGCGGCCGAGCTCACCGAGCTGACCGGCCACGACCTCGGCTACCGGCGCTGCGGCACGCTCGCCGTCGCGCTGGACGCCGACGACCGGGCCCACCTGCGCGAACTGCACGCCCTGCAGGAGCAGTCGGGCCTGGAGTCGCAGTGGCTGTCGGGGCGGGAGTGCCGCCGTCTGGAGCCGATGCTCGCGCCGGGCGTGCGCGGCGGGCTGCGGGTCGACGGCGACCACCAGATCGACCCGCGGCGCCTGGCCGCGGCGCTGGTGGCCGCGTGCGAGCGGGCGGGCGTGGTCTTCCACCACGCGTGGGCCGAGCGGCTGACCGTCGCGGGTGACCGGGCCACCGGTGTGGTCACCGCCGACGGGACCGAGCTGGGCGCCGGGCACGTCGTGCTGGCCGGGGGCAGCCTGAGCGGGCGGCTCGCGGGCGTCCCGGAGGAGGTGCTGCCGCCCGTGCGGCCGGTGAAGGGGCAGGTCGTACGGCTGACCATGCCGGAGCGGCACGGGCCGTTCCTCAGCCGGACCGTGCGCGCGGTCGTGCGCGGCAGCCACGTCTACCTGGTGCCGCGCGAGAGCGGCGAACTGGTGATCGGGGCGACCAGCGAGGAACTGGGCTGGGACACCACCGTCACCGCGGGCGGCGTCTACGAGCTGCTGCGCGACGCCCACGAGCTGGTCCCGGGCATCACCGAGCTGCCGCTCACCGAGACCCGGGCCGGACTGCGCCCCGGCTCGCCCGACAACGCGCCGCTGCTCGGCCCGACCGGCCTGGAGGGCCTGCTGCTGGCCACCGGGCACTACCGCAACGGCGTCCTGCTCACGCCGGTCACCGGCGACGCCCTGGCGCACGCCCTGGCGACGGGCGAACTCCCCGAGGAGGCCCGCCCCTTCACACCGAAGCGCTTCAGTACCGCCACCGCACTCACGGAGCAGCCCGCATGAACATCTCCGTCAACGGGGAGCCCCGGGACGTCCGGCCCGGCACGGCTCTCGACACCGTCGTGAGGTCGCTGACCACCTCACCCTCGGGAGTGGCCGCCGCCCTCAACGAAACCGTCGTCCCGCGCACGCAGTGGCCGTCCACGCCCCTGGCCGAGGGGGACCGCGTGGAAGTCCTCACCGCCGTCCAAGGAGGCTGACATGGCCGACGATCCGTTCGTCCTCGGGGGTACGTCCTTCACCTCCCGCCTGATCATGGGCACGGGCGGGGCGCCCAGCCTCGACGTGCTGGAGCGGTCGCTGGTCGCCTCCGGTACGGAGCTGACGACCGTCGCGATGCGCCGCGTGAACCCCTCGGTGCACGGCTCGGTGCTGTCCGTCCTGGACAAGCTCGGCATCCGCGTCCTGCCCAACACGGCGGGCTGCTTCACCGCCGGCGAGGCCGTCCTCACGGCCCGGCTCGCGCGCGAGGCCCTCGGCACCGACCTGATCAAGCTGGAGGTCATCGCCGACGAGCGCACGCTGCTGCCGGACCCGATCGAGCTGCTGGAGGCGGCCGAGACGCTCGTCGACGACGGCTTCACGGTGCTGCCGTACACCAACGACGACCCGGTGCTGGCGCGGAAGCTGGAGGACGTGGGCTGTGCGGCGGTCATGCCGCTCGGCTCGCCCATCGGCTCCGGGCTCGGCATCCGCAACCCGCACAACTTCCAGCTGATCGTCGAGCACGCGCGCGTGCCGGTGATCCTGGACGCGGGCGCCGGGACGGCGTCGGACGCGGCGCTGGCGATGGAGCTGGGGTGCGCGGGTGTGATGCTCGCCTCAGCGGTGACGCGGGCCCAGGAGCCGGTGCTGATGGCCGACGCCATGCGGCATGCCGTGGAGGCCGGGCGGCTGGCGTACCGGGCGGGGCGGATCCCGCGGCGGCACTTCGCGGAGGCGTCGTCGCCCGCGGAGGGCAGGGCGGCGCTGGACCCGGAGCGGCCCGCCTTCCGGTGAGGGTGCGGCGGGCACGTCACAGGTCGGCTGCAGTACCGGTGCGATCTTCGGCGGGCTGCGCGGGGTGACAGTGGTGACTCGTACACTCGCCTGCGTGGACACGACCCTTCAGGACCCCTTGGTCGGGCAGGTGCTCGACGGCCGGTACCGCATCGACGCGCGGATCGCGGTCGGCGGGATGGCCACGGTCTACCGGGCCGTGGACACCCGCCTCGACCGGGTCCTCGCGCTCAAGGTGATGCACCCCTCGCTCGCGGTCGACGGCTCGTTCGTCGAGCGGTTCATCCGCGAGGCGAAGTCGGTGGCCCGGCTGGCCCATCCGAACGTGGTGCAGGTCTTCGACCAGGGCACCGACGGCTCCTACGTCTACCTCGCCATGGAGTACGTGGCGGGCTGCACCCTGCGGGACGTGCTGCGCGAGCGCGGCGCCCTGCAGCCGCGGGCCGCCCTGGACATCCTGGAGCCGGTCCTGGCCGCCCTGGGCGCCGCCCACCGCGCCGGGTTCGTGCACCGCGACATGAAGCCCGAGAACGTCCTGATAGGGGACGACGGCCGGGTCAAGGTCGCCGACTTCGGACTCGTCCGGGCCGTGGACACGGTGACGAACACCACCGGCACGGTCCTCGGCACGGTCTCGTACCTCGCCCCCGAGCAGATAGAGAACGGCACCGCCGACCCCCGCGTCGACGTGTACGCGTGCGGCGTGATGCTCTACGAGATGCTGACCGGCGACAAGCCGCACGACGGGGACTCCCCCGCCGTCATCCTCTACAAGCACCTGCACGAGGACGTCCCGCCGCCCTCGGCCGCCGTGCCCGGCCTGGCGTACGAGCTGGACGAGATGGTCGCCTCGGCGACCGCCCGCACCCCGGAGATCCGCCCGTACGACGCGGTGGCGCTGCTCGGGCAGGTCCGCGACGGCCGCAGCCGGCTGAGCGCGGACCAGCTGGACGTGGTCCCGCCGCAGGCGCTCACCGCGGAGCACGACAACGCCGACGACCGGACGAGCGTGATCCCGCGCGCGCTGACGATGCCTCGCCCGCTGCCGGTGAACGAGGACGACGAGGCCGCCGGGGCGGCGCTCAACCGCACCAGCCGGTTCCAGTCCCCGCCGCCCCCGCCGCCCCGGCACCGCTCGGGGCCCCGGCGCGGCCCGATGGCGATCGTCGTCGCCGTCCTGCTCGCGCTCGGCCTCGGCACGGGCGCCTGGTACATCAACTCGGGCCAGTTCACCGAGGTCCCCCCGCTGCTGTCGAAGACCCAGGACCAGGCCGAGGACCGGTTGCGGGAGGCGGGGCTGGAGCTCGGCAAGGTGGAGCACGCCTACAGCGACACCGTCGAGCGCGGCCAGGTCATCAGCAGCGACCCGAAGGCCGGCACGCGCATCCGCGGCAACGACGCGGTGAGCATCACCCTCTCCGACGGCCCGGAGACCGTGCGGGTGCCCGCGCTGGAGGGCCAGAAGCTGGACAAGGCGCGGGCCCAGCTGAAGGAGGACGGGCTGGAGCCGGGCATGGTCACCCGCGCGTTCAGCGAGGACGTCCCGCGCGGCTCGGTGATCTCCGCGCGGCCGGCGGACGGCACGCAGGTGCGGGCGGGCACGGCCGTCGCGCTGGTGGTCAGCAAGGGCAGTCCCGTCGACATCCCGGACGTCACCGGGGACGACCTGGCCGACGCCCGGGCCGAGCTGCAGGACGCCGGTCTCAAGGTGAGGATCGCCCCCGAGCGGGTCACCTCCTCCGAGGTCGACAAGGGCCAGGTCGCCCGGCAGAGCCCGAACCCCGGCGGCCGGGCCGCCGAGGGCGACACGATCACGCTGACGCTGTCCAAGGGCCCCGAGATGATCGAGGTCCCGGACGTGGTCGGCGACAGCGTCGACGACGCCCGGCAGGCGCTGGAGGGCGCCGGGTTCCAGGTCGAGGAGGACCGCGGTCTGCTCGGTCTGTTCGGCGACACCGTCAAGGGCCAGTCGGTCGAGGGCGGCGAGACGGCACCCAAGGGCTCGACGATCACCATCAAGATCAGGTGACGGCCGTGCGCGTAGCCGGTGGGCAGGGCAGGGATCCCGTGGACGGAGCACGGTCGGGCGCATGACACCCTGAACGGGTGAACAAGCAGCTGTCCGGCCCGTCCCGCAACCCCGTGGGCGGCCACGTCCCCGTGGCCGGCGGGCTCCACTCCGTCGGCCTGTCGTACGCCCGTGACCTGAAGGCGGAGACCGTGCAGGTCTTCGTCGCCAACCCGCGCGGCTGGGCCACGCCGGCCGGGAATCCGAAGCAGGACGAGGCGTTCCGCGCCGCGTGCGAGGCCGAGTCGATCCCCGCGTACGTGCACGCCCCCTACCTGATCAACTTCGGCTCGCACACCGAGGCGACCGTGGAGCGGTCGGTGGAGTCGCTGCGGCACTCGCTGCGGCGCGGGCGGGAGATCGGGGCGCTGGGCGTGGTCGTGCACACGGGCAGCGCGACCGGCGGCCGGGAGCGGTCCGTGGCGCTGAAGCAGGTCCGCGAGCACCTGCTGCCGCTGCTCGACGAGCTGACCCACGACGACGACCCGTACCTGCTGCTGGAGTCGACCGCCGGCCAGGGCGCCTCCCTGTGCTCACGGACGTGGGACTTCGGCCCGTACTTCGAGGCGCTGGACGCCCACCCGATGCTCGGCGTGTGCCTGGACACCTGCCACATCTTCGCGGCGGGGCACGACCTCACGGGCCCGAGCGGCATGCACCAGACGCTGGACCTGCTGGTGGACACGGTCGGCGAGGGCCGGCTGAAGCTGATCCACGCCAACGACTCCAAGGACGTGGTGGGCGCCCACAAGGACCGGCACGAGAACATCGGCGTCGGGCACATCGGCGAGGACCCGTTCCGGGCGCTGATGACGCACCCCGCGACCGAGGGCGTGCCGCTGATCATCGAGACGCCGGGCGGCAAGGAGGGGCACGCGGCGGACGTGGAGCGGCTGAAGAAGCTGCGCGACGGCTGACGGCCTCGAAGACCCCGGAGGCGCCGAAACCCCAAGGCCTCAGAGGTCGGGGCCGTCCCCCGGTCCCTCCTGGTACGAGTAGCGCTGCTCCCGCCAGGGGTCGCCGATGTTGTGGTAGCCGCGCTCCTCCCAGAAGCCCCGCCGGTCGGCGGTCATGTACTCCACGCCGCGCACCCACTTGGGGCCCTTCCAGGCGTACAGGTGGGGCACGATCAGGCGCAGCGGGAAGCCGTGCTCGGCGGTGAGCAGCTCGCCGTCCTTGTGGGTGGCGAACAGGACGTGCTCGTCGGCGAAGTCGGACAGGCGGAGGTTGGAGCTGAATCCGTACTCGGCCCACACCATCACATGGGTGACGTCGTCCGCGGGCGGGGCGAGGTCGAGGATCGTGCGGGCGGGGATGCCGCCCCACTCGGCGCCCAGCATGCTGAACTTCGTGACGCAGTGCAGGTCGGCCACGACGCTGGTGTGCGGCAGGGCCGTGAACTCCTCGTGGGACCAGCAGTGCTTGCCTCCGTCGGCGGTGGCGCCGAAGACCCGGAACTCCCAGCGGTCGGGCCGGAACTTGGGGACGGGCCCGTAGTGCGTGACCGGCCAGCCGCGCTGCACCCGCTGTCCCGGCGGCAGACCGGGCTGCGTCGCTCCTGCTGCTCCTGCTGAGTCGCGCCCTTCTCCCGATTCGTGTTCCAGCGGCTGACCCATGACTCCATCCTGACAGACCCCGGGTGATGCCCCCGACCGGGGCCCCTCCAAAACAGGGCAAATAGAACTAAGCATGCCCTTACTTACTAAGTGAAGACTTACTGGACGATCTTCGTCGCCGGTGGAATCATGCGGCGCATCCTGCCAGTTCCCCCCATGGAAGGAGCCTCTGCGATGCAGGGCGACCCCGAGGTCCTCGAATTCCTGAACGAGCAGCTGACCGGCGAGCTGACGGCGATCAACCAGTACTGGCTGCACTACCGGATCCAGGACAACAAAGGCTGGACCAAGCTCGCCAAGTACACGCGTGAAGAGTCCATCGACGAGATGAAGCACGCGGACAAGATCACCGAGCGCATCCTCATGCTGGACGGTCTGCCCAACTACCAGCGGCTCTTCCACGTACGGGTCGGCCAGACGGTCACCGAGATGTTCCAGGCCGACCGGCAGATCGAGGTCGAGGCGATCGACCGCCTCAAGCGCGGCATCGAGGTGATGCGCAGCAAGGGCGACATCACGTCGGCGAACCTCTTCGAGTCGATCCTCGAGGACGAGGAGCACCACATCGACTACCTGGACACGCAGCTGGAGCTGATCGACAAGCTCGGCGAGGCCCTGTACCTCGCGCAGCAGATCGAGCAGCCGAGCTAGGCGGCGTCTTCCAGCTCCGCGAGCACCGGCTGGCCCCGGTCGGCCAGTTCACGGCGAGGGCACGCACCCCTGCCCAGGATCGCCTGAATGCGACGTACGCACGACCCGCAGTCCGTGCCCGCCTTGCAGGCGGAGGCTATCTGCCGAGGGGTGCAGGCGCCGCCGTCCGCGTGCTGCTTGACCTGCTGCTCGGTGATCCCGAAGCAACTGCACACGTACACGCGGTCCACCTCCCGACGGGTCGTTCCAAGGCGCCATCCCCGTTGATCGGTGAGGCTAACCTAACCTTACCCGCCGGGTCGGAGACGCAAAAGTCGACCGGGGCGCGGATCGTATGTGATCCGCGCCCCAGTCGCTGTCGGTGTAACAGGCGAACCCGTTACTGGTCCCTGTACATCTCGGCCACGAGGAACGCCAGGTCGAGCGACTGGCTGCGGTTGAGCCGCGGGTCGCAGGCGGTCTCGTAGCGCTGGTGCAGATCGTCGACGAAGATCTCGTCGCCGCCGCCCACGCACTCGGTGACGTCGTCGCCGGTGAGCTCCACGTGGATGCCGCCCGGGTGCGTGCCGAGCTCCTTGTGGACCTCGAAGAAGCCCTTGACCTCGTCGAGCACGTCGTCGAAGCGGCGGGTCTTGTGCCCGGAGGCCGCCTCGAAGGTGTTGCCGTGCATCGGGTCGGTCACCCAGGCCACGGTCGCGCCGGAGGCGGTGACCTTCTCGACCAGCTCGGGGAGCTTGTCGCGGACCTTGTCGGCGCCCATGCGGACGATGAACGTCAGCCGGCCCGGCTCGCGCTCCGGGTCGAGGCGCTCGATGTACTGCAACGCGTCCTCGGCCGTGGTCGTCGGGCCCAGCTTGATGCCGATGGGGTTGCGGATCTTCGAGGCGAACTCGATGTGCGCGTGGTCCAGCTGCCGGGTGCGCTCACCGATCCACACCATGTGCGCGGAGACGTCGTACAGCTGCCCGGTGCGCGAGTCGACCCTGGTCAGGGCGGACTCGTAGTCGAGCAGCAGCGCCTCGTGCGAGGAGTAGAACTCGACCGTCTTGAACTCCTCCGGGTCGGCCCCGCAGGCGTGCATGAAGTTCAGCGCGTTGTCGATCTCGCGGGCGAGCTGCTCGTAGCGCTGGCCGGACGGGGACGACTTCACGAAGTCCTGGTTCCAGGCGTGCACCTGGCGCAGGTCGGCGTAGCCGCCGGTGGTGAAGGCGCGCACCAGGTTCAGCGTGGAGGCCGAGGCGTGGTACATGCGCTTCAGCCGCTCGGGGTCCGGGACCCGGGCCTCTTCGGTGAAGTCGAAGCCGTTGACGGAGTCGCCGCGGTAGGTCGGCAGCGTCACGCCGTCGCGGGTCTCGGTCGGCTTGGAGCGCGGCTTGGAGTACTGGCCGGCGATGCGGCCGACCTTCACGACCGGCACGGACGCGGCGTACGTGAGCACGGCGCCCATCTGGAGCAGGGTCTTCAGCTTGTTGCGGATGTGGTCCGCGGACACCGCGTCGAAGGCCTCGGCGCAGTCGCCGCCCTGGAGGAGGAACGCCTCTCCCTTGGCGACGGCCGCCATCCGGGCGCGCAGCTGGTCGCACTCGCCCGCGAAGACGAGCGGCGGATACGACTCGAGGTCCGCAACGACTGCGCGCAGAGCCTCGGGGTCGGGGTACTCGGGCTGCTGCGCCGCGGGCAGGTCTCGCCAGGTGTTGCCAGCACTCGCGCTGGTCTTAGCGTTCACGGTCACGACCTCAACATTACGGGGTCGTGTCGGGCGTCCTGACCCATGCCCAGTAATTGAGACACCGGGTACGCCCCTCGGACATGGGGTAGGGTGCGTCGCATGTTCGCGCACTCGATCCAGACCTGGTGGTGGACCGCTCATCCGGCGGCCCGCTGACTGCGCGTACTCAAGACTTCGCGAAGGCCGCCCGAGGGGCGGCCTTCGGTGTTTCCCGGGTCGTTCCTCACCGACACCGACGTGATTCACGACGTGATTCGACGGAAGAGGAACCATGGACCTGGCACAGCTGCTGGACGACCCCCGTCCCTTCGCCCTGCTCCGCCGCCGCACGCCCGGCCACGACCACGACCTGGTCGAGGTCCTGATCGGCCCGGTCGCCGCGTACGACCGGCTCGCCGGCCTCCCCGAGGAGAGCCTCGCGCTCGTCCCCTTCCGGCAGATCCACGAACGCGGCTTCGACGTCCGCGACGACGGCACACCCCTGCTGGCGCTCACGCCCCAGGAGTCGTACGGCGTCCCGCTGGTCGACGCCCTGGAGCAGCTCCCGGCGCATGACGTCCGCGTCGACGGCGGGGGCTTCGACGTGGACGACGAGGAGTACGCGCGGATCGTCGGGCGGGTGCTGGAGGAGGAGATCGGCCGGGGCGAGGGCGCCAACTTCGTGATCCGCCGGACGTACGAGGGTGAGATCCCGGGCTTCGGGCGGGCCGACGCCCTCGCCCTGTTCCGGCGGCTGCTGGTGGGCGAGCGGGGCGCGTACTGGACGTTCGTCGTGCACACCGGGGACCGCACGCTGGTCGGGGCCAGTCCCGAGGTGCATGTGCGGATGTCCGGCGGCACGGTCGTCATGAACCCGATCAGCGGCACCTACCGCTACCCCGCCGAGGGGCCGACGCCCGAGCACCTGCTGGACTTCCTCGCCGACGGCAAGGAGATCGAGGAGCTGTCGATGGTCGTCGACGAGGAGCTCAAGATGATGTGCACCGTCGGGGACATGGGCGGGGTCGTGATCGGCCCCCGGCTGAAGGAGATGGCGCACCTCGCGCACACCGAGTACGAACTGCGCGGCAGGTCCTCGCTGGACGTGCGGGAGGTGCTGAAGGAGACCATGTTCGCGGCGACCGTCACCGGCTCGCCGGTGCAGAACGCCTGCCGGGTCATCGAGCGGCACGAGAGCGGCGGGCGCGGGTACTACGCCGGTGCCCTGGCCCTGCTCGGCCGGGACTCGGGCGGGGCCCAGACCCTCGACTCCCCCATCCTGATCCGCACCGCCGACATCGCCTCGGACGGCCGCCTGCGTGTTCCGGTCGGCGCCACGCTCGTGCGGGGTTCGGACCCGGCGAGCGAGGTGGCCGAGACCCACGCGAAGGCGGCCGGGGTGCTGGCGGCCCTGGGCGTCCGTCCGGCCCGGCCGCGCGCGGAGGCCGCACGGCCGAGGCTGGCGGAGGACCCGCGGGTCCGGGCCGCGCTGGACGGGCGCCGGGCCTCCCTCGCCCCGTTCTGGCTGCGGATGCAGGAGCGGTCCGCGGAACTCGCCGGGCACGCCCTGGTCGTCGACGGGGAGGACACCTTCACGGCGATGCTCGCGCACGTGCTGCGCGCCGGCGGCCTGGAGGTGACCGTGCGGCGGTACGACGAGGCGGGGCTGCGGGAGGCGGTGCTCGGGCACGAGGGGCCGGTGGTGCTCGGGCCCGGGCCGGGCGACCCGTCCGACCTGGTGGATCCGAAGATGCGGTTCCTGCGTGCCCTGACCGCCGAGGTGCTCCGGGGCGAACGGCAGGGCGTGCTGGGCGTCTGCCTCGGGCACGAGCTGATCGCGGCCGAACTGGGGCTGGACATCGTACGGAAGGAAGTGCCGTACCAGGGGGCTCAGACGGAGATCGGGCTGTTCGGGCGGCGGGAGACCGTCGGGTTCTACAACAGCTTCGTGGCGCGCTGCGACGACGAGGCGGCGGCCGAGCTGGCGGCCCACGGCGTCGAGGTCTCCCGCGCCGCGAACGGGGAGGTGCACGCCCTGCGCGGGCCCGGGTTCGCGGGCGTGCAGTTCCACCCGGAGTCGGTGCTCACGCTGAACGGGGCGCGGGTCGTGCGGGAACTGATCGGGCAGCTGCGGGGCACGAGCACGCCCTCGGTGTAGTCCCGGTCCGTGCCGGCCGGGGCCGCGCGGCCCCGGCCGGCACCGGAAGCGGGGCGGTCAGCCGAAGAACACCCCGACCTCCTCGTACAGCTTCGGGTCCACCGTCTTCAGACGGGCCGTCGCCTCCGCGATGGGGACGCGGACGATGTCCGTGCCGCGCAGGGCGACCATCGTGCCGAAGGCGCCGTCGCGGACGCAGTCGATGGCGTGCAGGCCGAAGCGGGTGGCGAGCCAGCGGTCGAAGGCGCTGGGGGTGCCGCCGCGCTGGACATGGCCCAGGACCGTCGTGCGGGCCTCCTTGCCCGTGCGCTTCTCGATCTCCTTGGCGAGCCACTCGCCGACCCCGGACAGCCGGACGTGCCCGAAGGAGTCCAGGGACTGGTCCTTGAGCACCATGTCGCCGTCCTTCGGCATCGCCCCCTCGGCGACGACGACGATCGGCGCGTACGACGCCCGGAAGCGGGAGGTCACCCAGGCGCAGACCTGCTCGACGTCGAAGCGCTGCTCGGGGATGAGGATGACGTTGGCGCCGCCGGCCAGGCCCGAGTGCAGGGCGATCCAGCCGGCGTGCCGGCCCATCACCTCGACGACCAGGACGCGCATGTGGGACTCGGCGGTGGTGTGCAGCCGGTCGATGGCCTCGGTGGCGATGCCGACGGCGGTGTCGAAGCCGAAGGTGTAGTCGGTGGCGGACAGGTCGTTGTCGATGGTCTTGGGGACGCCCACGCAGGGCACGCCGTGTTCGCCGGACAGGCGGGCGGCCACGCCCAGGGTGTCCTCGCCGCCGATGGCGATGAGCGCCTCGACCTCCAGCGCGGCGAGGTTCTCCTTGATCCGGCGGATGCCGTCCCGTTCCTTCAGCGGGTTGGTCCGCGAGGAGCCGAGGATGGTGCCGCCGCGGGGCAGGATGCCGCGCACGGCGGGGATGTCGAGCCGGACGGTGTCGTTCTCCAGGGGCCCTCGCCAGCCGTCCCGGAAGCCGGTGAAGTCGTAGCCGTACTCCTGCACGCCCTTGCGGACGACGGCCCGGATGACGGCGTTGAGGCCGGGGCAGTCGCCGCCTCCGGTCAGTACTCCGACGCGCATGGAACAGTCCCTTCGCCGCAGGTGCCTGACGAAGGGTCAGTGTGACGTGCGCCTCACTCGTCGTCGAGGCCGCGCTCTATCGCGTACCTGACCAGCTCCACGCGGTTGTGCAACTGGAGCTTGCCGAGGGTGTTCTGGACGTGGTTCTGCACCGTGCGGTGGGAGATGACCAGGCGTTCGGCGATCTGCTTGTAGCTCAGGCCCTTGGCGACCAGGCGCAGCACCTCGGTCTCGCGGTCGGTGAGCCGGGGCGCCTTCGGTTCGTCGGTGTCCTGGGCCGGGGCGGGTTCGGAGGCCAGGCGGCGGTACTCGCCGAGGACCAGTCCGGCGAGGCCGGGCGTGAAGACGGGGTCGCCGACGGCCGTGCGGCGGACCGCGTCCTGGAGTTCCTCCGTGGAGGCCGACTTCAGCAGGTAGCCCGTCGCGCCGGACTTCACGGCCTCCAGGACGTCGGCGTGCTCCCCGCTCGCGGACAGCACCAGCACGCGCAGCGCGGGGTTCGCGGCCACGACCTCCTTGCAGACCTGGACGCCGGGCTTGCCGGGCAGGTTCAGGTCGAGCACCAGGACCTCCGGGGCGGCGGCCTTGGCGCGGCGCACGGCCTGCTCGCCGTCGCCCGCGGTCGCCACCACCTCGAAGCCCGACTCGGCCAGGTCCCGGGCGACCGCGTCGCGCCACATGGGGTGGTCGTCGACCACCATGACCTTGATCGGGTCCCGCCGGTCCCCGCCGCTGTCCGTCATCGCCGCTCCGCCTTCCCCCGGGTGTCCTTCACGTCCTTCGGTACCTTCAGCTCGACCTCCGTGCCCTGCCCGGGCACCGAGATCAGGTCCGCGCTGCCGCCGAGGTCGCGCAGCCGCCCGCGGATCGACAGGGCGACACCGAGCCGGCCTTCGCCCTCGGCCTGGGCGAGCCGTCCCTCCGGGATGCCGGGCCCGTCGTCCCGGACGGTGACGATCACCTCGTCCGGCTCGTCCTCGACCAGGATCCAGGCGCGCGCCTGCTCCCCGGCGTGCTTGCGGACGTTGTCGAGGGCGGCCCCGACCGCGGCGGCCACCTCCCGGGCGGCGGCCGGCGCCAGGGGCACGGGGGCGCCCGGCTCGGCGAGGCTGACCCTGGCCCCGGCGTACGGCGCGAGCAGGGCGCGCAGGTCGACGGGGCCGCTCTCCTCGGACTCCTCCTCGACGGCGCGGACGAGCGCGCCCTCGGCGGCGTCCTCCGAGACCCGGGAGACGGGCACCAGTCCGCCGGAGACCAGGGTGCGCAGCGCGACCTCCTGCTCGCCGGCCATCCGGCCCAGCTCGGCCGCCTCCCCGCCGATCACCGCTCCGCGCCGCTGCACCATCGCCAGCACCTGGAGCACGCTGTCGTGGATGTCCCGGGCCAGGCGCTCCCGCTCGCGCGTCGCGGCCTCGATCTCCAGGGCACGGGCGAGGGTGCGCTCGGAGGCGCGGGCGACCTCGACGACGTAGCCGATGGCGATGGAGGCGATGCAGACCAGGATGACGTTGTGGACGGTGTCGCGGGCCGGGCTGCCGCGCTCCACCAGGTTGGCGGCGGCCACCAGGCTGGAGGCGAGGGCCGCCCAGCGCCAGCCGCCCTTGAGGGCGAAGGCCAGGACGGAACCGGCGGTCCATATCGACGGCAGCGTCGGGCCGCCCGCCTGGACCCGCTCGTGCGCGTCGGCGACCGGCGTGAGCAGGATGCCGGTGAGGGCGATGGTGAGGTCGGCGGTGAGGAACCGCTTGGTGCAGCGGGCGGCGTTCGCGACCCTCGGCAGGGTCGCCAGCGTCCACACCCCGAGCACGGCGTAGTAGGCGACGGCGACCCAGGGGCGGGGGAACTCGTCGTGGGCGGTGGCGAACAGGCCGACCGCGTACAGCATCGTGAGCACCCGGTAGGCGGTCAGCGCACGCCACAGCGGCTGCTCGACCGACATCCTCATGACCCGCTCGCGCTTCGCCATCTCCCCCGCCCCTGGCTCGAGCCCTAGGGCTCGGTCCGCCGCCGCTCCGCCTGCTTTTCCTTCTCGGCCTGTTCCTTCTCCGCCTTCGCGAGCGCGGCCCTGGCCGCCTTCTCGGCTTCCTTCTCCGCCTTCGCGGCCTCCGCGAGCTGCCGCTTCATGGCCGTCGCGTACATGTCGACGTACTCCTGGCCGGAGAGCTTCATGATCTCGTACATGACCTCGTCGGTCACCGCGCGCAGCACGAAGCGGTCGTGCTCCATGCCCTGGTAGCGGCTGAAGTCCAGCGGCTCGCCGATGCGGATGCCGGGCCGCATCAGCTTCGGCATGATCTTCCCGGGCGGCTGGATCTTCTCCGTGTCGATCATGGCGACCGGGAGGACGGGCGCACCCGTCGCGAGCGCCACGCGCGCGAGGCCGCCCGGCTTGCCGCGGTAGAGCCGCCCGTCGGGCGAGCGCGTCCCCTCCGGGTAGATCCCGAACAACTCGCCGCGCTCCAGCACCTCGATGCCGCTCTTGATGGCGGCCTCACCCGCGCCGCGCGCACCGGAGCGGTCCACGGGCAGCTGGCCGACACCCTTGAAGAAGGCGGCCGTCAGCCGGCCCTTCACGCCGGGCGTGGTGAAGTACTCGGCCTTCGCGATGAAGGTGACCTTGCGGTCGAGGACGGCGGGCAGGAAGAACGAGTCGGAGAACGACAGGTGATTGCTCGCCAGGATCGCCGGGCCCTCGGCGGGTACGTTCTCCAGGCCCTCCACCCAGGGTCTGAAGGCGAGCTTCAGCGGACCCCCGACGGTGACCTTCATCGCGCCGTACAACAACCGAGTGCCTCCCGTATGTGTCGTTCAGACCTTAACCCGGACCGCTGTCAAAGGCTCCGACGGCCCTGGTCGGTGTCAGTGCGGTCGCGTACGGTGAAGGTCCCGCGAACGACGTGCGACGCCTTCCATGCCGTTCCGTGACTATCCGTGATCGTGTCAGTCCCTTCTCACGACCAGGAGGCCGAAGGTGCCGGTCCTTGCCGGAGCCGAGCCGTTCCACCACGAGGGCGGGGAGGTCGCCGTCCTCCTCTGCCACGGCTTCACCGGATCACCGCAGTCGCTGCGCCCCTGGGCGGAGCACCTCGCCGAGCACGGCCTGACCGTCTCCCTGCCGCTGCTGCCCGGGCACGGCACGCGCTGGGAGGACCTGCGGATCACCGGCTGGCAGGACTGGTACGCGGAGGTGGACCGCGAGCTGCGCCTGCTGTGCGAGCGCCGCGAGAAGGTCTTCGTGGCCGGTCTGTCCATGGGCGGCGCCCTGGCCCTGCGGCTGGCCGGGAAGCACGGCGACGCCGTCAGCGGCGTCATGGTCGTCAACCCCGCGAACAAGGTGCACGGCCTGGCCGCGCACGCCCTCCCCGTGATCCGCCACGTCGTCCCGGCGACGAAGGGCATCGCCAGCGACATCGCCAAGCCGGACAGCAGGGAGCTGGGCTACGACCGGGTGCCGCTGCACGCGGCGCACTCCCTGCGGCAGTTCTTCCAGGCCGCCGACCGCGAGCTGCCGCAGGTCACCCAGCCGGTGCTGCTGATGCGCAGCCCCCAGGACCATGTGGTGCCGCCCGCCGACTCGGCCCGCATCCTCAGCCGCATCTCGTCGACCGACGTGAAAGAGGTCATCCTGGAACAGAGCTACCACGTGGCCACGTTGGACCATGACGCGGACCGGATCCACGAGGAGAGCCTCGCGTTCATCGACCGGCTCGCACCCGGCCTCGTCAAGGAGCCCGGTCTCGGCAAGGAAGGGACGACCGCAGGTGGCTGAGCACGACTCCGACCGCGAGGGCCGGGAGCCGGACGAGAAGGGCGTCCCGTTGGACGAGGAGGCCGCCTGGGCGGCGATCGTCGCCGGGTACGGCGAGGAGCCGCCGGACCCGCCGGGCGCCAAGCCGTTCAAGTCCGTCGAGGACCTGGCGCTGCTGGAGCCCGCGACCAACGACGACCGGGTGGACACGGCCGGGGAGGCCGCGAAGCCCGCCGAGCCCGAGGGCCCGGAGGCCAAGGAGCCCGGGGAGAAGCCGGCCAGGCCGCTGGGCGGCTCCGTCTCCTTCGCGCCCGGCGTCGGCCCGCGTGACTACTCGACGCCGGAGCCCAGCGAGGACGACTTCGACGAGGACGACGAGGGCCATTTCGTGCCGCCGGAGCCGCCCCCGCTGCCGACCGCCGATGTCACCGCGAAGTTCGCCTGGCTCGGGGTGCTCGGCGGGCCGGTGCTGCTCCTGCTGGCCGTGCTGCTCGGCTGGGACATGACCTGGTGGCTGGCCACGCTGGGGATCGGCGGCTTCGTCGGCGGCTTCGCGACGCTGGTGACGCGGATGCGGACGGACGACGAGGAGGACGACGACCCGGGGCGCGGGGCCGTCGTCTAGGAGACCCCCTGCTCTGCGGGAACCCTGAGGGCGGCCAGGACCGGGAGGTGGTCCGTGGCCGCCCTCAGGTCCGCCTGGGTCACCCCGGGCTGCCCGAGCGGTACGCCGCAGCCCAGTACCTCGATGCCCTTGGTCGCGAAGATCGCGTCGATGCGCTGGTAGGGGTCGGCGGGGGTCCAGGTGTGCTCGCCGCCCCAGGGTGCGGCGGCCCGGCAGTCGGTCAGGCCGTCGGCCAGCAGGCGGAAGGCCGGGCCGTCCGGGCGCTCGTTCAGGTCGCCGCCGGCGATGGCGTGTTCCACGCCCAGGCCGGCCAGGCGGTCCAGGAGCATGCCGGCCTGGTCGTGGCGCTCGTCCTTCTGGAGCGACAGGTGGCAGCTCAGGACGCCGAGGCGGGTGCCGGCGATGCGCACGACCGCGGTGGCGAAGCCGCGGCGGTGCAGGCCGGGGGTGCGGGGCAGGAGGACGTCCTCCGTGCGTTCGACGCTCGCCCGGAGCGAGCTGAGGATCGCCGGGCCCGTGGTGGTGGCGCCCCCGGTGACGACGACCAGGTCGGAGGTGCGGGCCAGGCGGGCGAGTTTCTTGCGCCAGCGGAAGAAGCGGGGGGCTTCCTGGATCAGGACCAGGTCGGGGGCGCAGGCGCGGATGACACGGGCCAGGGCGTCGGTGTCGTCGCGCATGGAGCGGATGTTGTAGCTGAGGACCCTGATGACCGCGGAACCGTCGGGTTCTGTACGGGAGTTGGGGAGCAGGGGCATGTGATCAATCTACGCCCCGGAGCTCGGGGCGCGGGGTGTGTGCGCGAGTGCCGGTTGTTCGTGGTCGTTCGCGCTGTTCCCCGCGCCCCCAAAAGCAAAAGAAGGGCGCTTACATGATCGGGTCGGGCTCCCGCGCCAGGTCGGCCGCGCCCACCAGACCCGCCTTGTTGCCCAGTTCCGCGGCGCGGACCTCGGCGACCGGGCGCCAGTTGCCGCCGACCAGCCAGCGCTTGTAGGACTTGCGGATGGGGCCCAGGACCAGTTCGCCCTCGTCGGAGAGGCCGCCGCCGACGATGAACGCCGAGGGGTCGAAGAGGGAGGCGAGGTCGGCGAGGCCCGCGCCGACCCAGCGGGCCAGCTCGCGGTAGGAGTCGACGGCCACGCGGTCGCCCTGGCGGGCGGCCATGGAGATGTGCTTGCCCTCGATGCCGTCGGGCGTGCCGTTGCCGAGGCCGAGCAGGATCTCGGCGTTCTCGGGGGTGGCGTTGGCGCGCTGCTTGGCGTACCTCACCAGCGCCCGGCCCGAGGCGTACTGCTCCCAGCAGCCCTGCGAGCCGCAGCCGCACAGCAGGCCGTCCGGCACCATCCGGATGTGGCCGAACTCGGCGGCCACGCCGAAGTGGCCGCGGCGCAGCTTGTTGCCGATGATGATGCCGCCGCCGAGGCCCGTGCCGAGCGTGATGCAGATGACGTTGCGGTGGCCCTTGCCGGCGCCGAACTTGTACTCGCCCCACGCCGCGGCGTTCGCGTCGTTCTCGACGACCACCGGGAGGCCCACACGGGCCTCGACCTTCTCCTTGAGCGGCTCGTTGCGCCAGTGGATGTTGGGCGCGAAGTAGACCTCGGAGCGCTGCCGGTTCACGTAGCCGGCGGCGCCGATGCCCACACCGACGATGTCGTGTCCGACGCGTGCGCCGTCCACCGCCGAGGCGATGGCGTCCACGATGCCCTCGGGCGTGCCCGGGGTCGGCACCTTGTGGGTCGAGAGGATGTTGCCTTCCTCATCGACCACGCCGGCCGCGATCTTCGTGCCGCCGATGTCGACGCCGATGGTGAGTCCCATGAATCCCTCAGTTTCGGTCGAGCCCCGCTACGGCCAACGGTACCCGAGGCCCCGCCGTCGGGTTCGCCGTCGTCCGCCCGCTGGGCACACCGGACGGCGTCGCGCTGTCCGCCGCCTCGCCGGGGGCCGGGGCTCAGTCCAGGTCGATGCGCTCCCCGGGGCCGCCCTCGTCGCCTTTGTCACGGCGTTCGTCCAGGTCACGGGGGTCGTCGCGGTCGTCGCGGCCGGTCCAGCGCCGTTCCTGGGCCTGGACGGCGGAGCGGTAGGCGGCGAGCAGTTCGTTCCCGGCGGCGGCCAGGTGGTCGAAGACGTCCGGGTTGCGTTCGATGACGGGTTCCACGGCGTCCTTGGCCTGCTGGACGACCTGGCGTACGACCTGCTGGGCCGCGGGCCCCGCGACCGCGCCGAACAGGGGGGACTGGAGGCCGGACAGCTTGTCCGCGACGGCGTCGACGAGCTTCTTCAGTTCCTCGGCGGCCGAGCCGGGGGGCGGGCCGTACTGGGTGCGGCGGCGGGCCTTCTCCGCCTCGAGGTCCTCGGCGCACGCGGTCGCCCAGGCGTCGGCGTCGGTCGCCCGCTCCTCGTCCACGGCGTCTTCGCGGGCCTCGCCGGGCGGGGGGAGCTCTTCGCTCATGACGGACTCCTGACTACGGTTCGTCCCTACGACGTTACCCCCTCTCACCGCGTCCGCGGCCAGAGCTTCGGGTCGGGGGCGAAGCGGATGCGCAGCTCGCCCTCGCGCAGGGCGGCGCCGTCGACGGTGCAGCGGCGCAGCGCCGAGGGCAGCGGGACGACACGGCGGAACCGGCCCGCCGTGACGGCGAGTTCGTCGCCGCGCCGGACGAGGTCCAGCTCGTCGCGTATGGCGCCGGGCAGCGGGATGTGCCAGACGAGCACGCCGTCCGCGCCGAGCCGGTCGGTCACGGGCCAGTCGACGGCGGGGGCGTCCGCGCCGGGTCCGGGCACGGCCAGGGCGGTGAGGTCGTCGGTGCCGCGCGGGTCGCGGCCGAGGTGGGTGACGGTGCGGACGTCGTACGACTCGCGCCACTCCTCCAGTGTCTTGCGCTGCTGGGCGACCGGTCCGGCCAGCCAGGTGTCCGGGGACGCCTCGGGCAGGACGCGGTTGGCGACCACGAGGTCGGTGCGCAGGCCGCGCAGGGCGAGGCCCAGGCCGGCGGTGCGGACGGCGTCGGCACCGGCCGGGCCGGGTTCGGCGACGAGGCGGACGACGGTGTCGCGGTCGGCGACGACGGCCTCCACGGCGGCCAGCTCCAGGTCCCAGCGGGCCGCCGTCTCGTACAGCCACTCCGCGGGCATCGGGACGCCGGCGAGCCGGCCCAGGACGGGGCGCAGGGCGCGGGCCGCCTGCCGTTCGGGCGGGAGCAGCCGGCGCAGGTAGCGGCGGAGTTCCTCGGGCAGGGCGAGCAGGGCGAGGGCCTGCGGGGCCGGGGGCAGGTCGACGACGAGGAGGCCGTACTTCTCCGACAGCGCGGCGTCGCGCAGGGCGCGCAGCAGGGCGAGTTCCTCCGCGCCGGGGAGCGGGGTGAGTTCCTCCGGGTCGAGGCGGGAGGCGCCGAGGAGGTCCAGTGCGGAGGAGGCGCGCTCCTGGAGGGCGGTGAGGTCCCGGCGGAAGTCCTGGGCGGGGTCGGGGCGCCAGGCGGTGAGGTGCGGGGCGGCTTCGGCCGGGGCCGGGCCGGTCGGGACGCCGAGGGCGGCACCGAGGGTGTCCGTGGGGTCGGCGGACAGCACGAGGGTGTCCGTGCCGCCGGCCGCCGCGGCCAGGGCGGTGGCGGCCGCGAGGGTGGTACGACCGCTGCCGCCGGGGCCGGTGATCAGGAGGGTGCGCATGGGGTTGAACGGTACCCGGGCGTTGATGGGGTGCCCGGTGCCAGGCGGACCTGGGGGCGCGGGGAACTGCGCGACCGGCCGCTACGCGCCCGCACCCGCGGCTCCTGCGTGAACCCCGGCGGCGCCTAGGCGGACTCGACCCGCTTCTTCAACCCCGCCAGCGCCCGGTCGATGATGACCTTCTCCGCCTTGCGCTTGATCATGCCGAGCATGGGGATCTTGACGTCGACGGTCAGCGCGTACGTGACCTCCGTACCCCCCGCCCCGGCCGGCTTCAACAGGTACGTACCGTCGAGGGACCGCAGCATCTGGGACTTCACCAGCGTCCAGGAGACCTCGTGTTCACCGGTCCAGGTGTACGCCAGCACCTGGTCGTCCTTGATCGCGCCGGCGTCCATGACGAGCCGGACCTGCTCGGCGCGGCCCTGCTCGTCGGTCTTCAGGACCTCCGCCTCCTTCACCTCGCCGGTCCAGTCCGGGTAGCGGGCGAAATCGGCGATGACCGTCATGACGTCGGCCGGGGCCGCCTCGATGGTGATGCTCGAGCTGGTGTGTTCCGCCATCGCCGTGGCTCCTCCAGATACGGGCCGGTAAGAGGTCGTCCTGCGCACGTGTGTGCAGCGTGAAGGCTACCGCGCGCGGGACCCGCCGATCTCACCCGACCTGGGCGGCCCTCACCATTCCAGCGCCCACGGCGTCCCGGTCCCCGCGAAGTGCCCCACGTTCACACACTCGGTTGCCCCGATCCGCATCCTGTGCACCAGCGGCTGGTGCACGTGCCCGAAGAGGGAGTAGCGGGGCCGGGTGCGGCGGATGGCGTCCAGCAGGGCCCGGCTGCCGCGCTCGAAGCGGCGCGCGACCGTGTCGTAGACCAGCTCCGGGACCTCGGGCGGGATGTGCGTGCACAGCACGTCGACCTCGCCGACCGCCTCGATCTTCGCCGCGTACTCCTCGTCGCTGATCTCGTACGGCGTCCGCATCGGTGTGCGCAGGCCGCCGCCGACGAAGCCGAAGACCCGGCCGCCGATCTCGACGCGCTGGCCGTCGAGGACGGTCGTGCCGGGGCCGGCGTACTCCTGCCACAGGGGCGGCATGTCGACGTTGCCGTAGGTGGCGTACGTCGGAGTGGGGAACGCGGCGAACAGCTCCGCGTACTGCTTGCGCACCGCCTTCTCGATCACCGCGGCGCGGTCCCCGCCGATGCCGGCCCACAGCCGGGCCCCGAACTCCCTGGCCTCCTCGAAGCGCCGGGCGGTGCGCAGCGCGACGATGCGGTCGGCGTTCTCGACGCCGAACAGGTCGGGGAAGATGCCGCGCGAGTGGTCGGCGTAGTCGAGGAAGAGGACGAGGTCGCCCAGGCAGATCAGCGCGTCGGCGCCCTCGCCGGCTCTGGCCAGGTCACGGGCGTTGCCGTGCACGTCGCTGACCACGTGCACACGTGTCCTTCTGTCTGCGGCGGGTGTGGGTGCCATGACGATCAAGCGTAAGCGTGTGCGGCATACGTGAACAGTGGCGGCCCTACCTGCGGTTACTGGCCAGTCATTTAGTCCGTGGACTACTGTGCGCGAAGGAATACCCAACTGTGTGACGCAGCGAACATCTCGACGGGCCCCCCTGTCGGAGACGCCATACCGGCGGGTAACGTCCGGGCAGTCCAGTCGTGCTCTGCATTTCAACAAGTGAATGCCCGAGCACCCGCCCGAGCCTTGGACCGCACCGTCGCAGCACACACCGTCGTGGCGCCGGCGCCCTATGAGGAGCAGCAGTCTTGCGCGAGTTCAGCCTTCCGGCCTTGTACGAGGTCCCCGCGGACGGGAACCTGACCGACATCGTCCGCAGAAACGCCGCGCAGCACCCGGACGTCGCCGTGATCGCCCGCAAGGTCGGGGGCGCCTGGCAGGACGTCTCGGCCACCGCCTTCCTCGCCGAGGTGCGCACGGCCGCGAAGGGCCTGATCGCCGCCGGGGTCCAGCCGGGCGACCGGGTGGGCCTGATGTCCCGCACCCGGTACGAGTGGACGCTGCTGGACTTCGCGATCTGGAGCGCGGGCGCGGTGACCGTGCCGGTGTACGAGACCAGTTCGCCGGAGCAGGTGCGGTGGATCCTCGGCGACTCGGGGGCGACCGCCTGCGTCGTGGAGACCGACGCCCACACGGCCGCCGTCGAGTCGGTGCGCGACGGGCTGCCGGCGCTCAAGCACGTGTGGCAGATCGAGGGCGGCGGCCTCGACGAGCTGGGCCGGCTCGGCCAGGACGTCACGGACGAGACGGTCGAGGAGCGCAGCTCGATCGCCAAGGCGGACGACCCGGCGACCATCGTCTACACCTCGGGCACCACCGGCCGTCCCAAGGGCTGTGTGCTCACCCACCGCAACTTCTTCGCGGACTGCGGGAACGTGGTGGAGCGGCTGCGGCCGCTGTTCCGCACGGGCGAGTGTTCGGTGCTGCTCTTCCTGCCGCTCGCGCACGTCTTCGGCCGGCTGGTGCAGATCGCGCCGATGATGGCGCCGATCAAGCTCGGCTGCGTCCCGGACATCAAGAACCTCACCGACGAGCTGGCCTCCTTCCGGCCGACGCTGATCCTGGGCGTGCCGCGTGTCTTCGAGAAGGTCTACAACTCGGCGCGCGCCAAGGCGCAGGCCGACGGCAAGGGCAAGATCTTCGACAAGGCCGCCGACACGGCGATCGCGTACAGCAAGGCACTGGACACCCCGTCGGGCCCGTCCCTGGGGCTGCGGATCAAACACAAGACGTTCGACAAACTCGTCTACAGCAAGCTCCGCGCGGTCCTCGGCGGCCGGGGAGAGTACGCCATCTCCGGCGGCGCCCCGCTGGGCGAGCGGCTCGGGCACTTCTTCCGCGGCATCGGCTTCACGGTGCTGGAGGGCTACGGCCTGACCGAGTCCTGCGCCCCCACCGCGTTCAACCCCTGGGACCGGCAGAAGATCGGCACGGTCGGCCAGCCGCTGCCCGGCTCGGTGATCCGGATCGCCGACGACGGCGAGGTGCTGCTGCACGGCGAGCACATCTTCAAGGAGTACTGGAACAACCCCGCCGCGACCGCGGAGGCGCTGGCCGACGGCTGGTTCCACACCGGTGACATCGGCACCCTCGACGAGGACGGCTACCTCACGATCACCGGCCGCAAGAAGGAGATCATCGTCACCGCGGGCGGCAAGAACGTCGCCCCGGCGGTGATCGAGGACCGCATCCGGGCGCACGCGCTGGTCGCGGAGTGCATGGTGGTGGGCGACGGGCGGCCGTTCGTGGGCGCGCTGGTCACCATCGACGAGGAGTTCCTGGGCCGCTGGTGCGCGGACCACGGCAAGCCGGCGGGTTCCACCGCGGCGTCGCTGTGCGAGGACCCGGACCTGCTGGCCGCGATCCAGGCGGCGGTCGACGACGGCAACGCCGCGGTGTCGAAGGCGGAATCGGTGCGGAAGTTCCGCATCCTGTCCTCCCAGTTCACGGAGGAGTCGGGCCACCTGACGCCCTCGCTGAAGCTGAAGCGGAACGTGGTGGCGAAGGACTACGCGGACGAGATCGAGGCGATCTACGCGAAGTGACCGTGGGTGCCGGGGTGCCGTCGGCCGAGCCGGAGGAGCCCGAGGCATCCGAGTGGTACGGCGCCCCGGGCCCCCGCGCGGCAGGCGTCGTCAGCCGGACACGGCCGACAGGGCGCGGGCGACGAGGGCGAGCGCTCGCGCCTCCGCCCTCACACCTTGCTCTTCAGCCAGGCGACGATGCGGTCGTACACGCCCGGTTCGCTCAGCAGGGAGCCGCCGTGCGCGGACCCGGCTACGACATGGGTCTGGATCCGGCCGCCGGGCACGCCCTTGTCCTCGGCCGTGGCCTTCAGGTCGGTGGAGTGGACGGGCGGCACGAAGTCGTCCTCCGAGTGGACCAGGTACATCGGGGCGTCGGCCGGATCGACCCAGTTCTTGGAGACCATGCTGCGCCAGGTGTCCCAGCAGGAGGGGTGGAGCGTGGTCGAGGTGTCGTCGGAGTCGGGGTAACAGCGGGCGAGGATGGCCGAGTTGTCGCGGAGTTTGCGCTTCTTGGCGTCAGTGGAGGTGTTGCCGTCGTTCCACGCCCGGTAGGGGGAGGCGACGGGTGAGAGGGCGACCACGCCCTTGAGCCGCAGGGCGCCCGCGCCGTGCGTCGCCGCGTCGGTGGCGAGCTGGCCGCCGGCCGAGGAGCCGAGCAGCAGCACACGGTTGGGGTCGACGTCGAACTCGGCGGCGTGGGAACGGATCCAGGCGACGGCGTCGGCGACGTCGTCGCGCTGGGCCGGCCACGCGGCCTCGAAGTTGAGCCGGTACCTGATGGCGAACACCTGGAAGCCCTCGGCGGCGAAGCGCTCCGCCGAAGAGGACCAGTCGGTCTGGTGGTACCAGTAGCCGCCGTGGATCAGCACGAGCGCGGGCTTCGGTCCGGAACCGCTCTGGTTCCAGTGGGCGTCGAGGGTCTGGCGCGGGTGGGTGCCGTACTTGTGGGTGGTTTTGGCCGCGCCGACCTGCACGGTCTGTGTCGTGCCGGCGCCCTGGGCGGCCGGGGCGGTCGAGACGGTGGTGGAGAGGGCGACGGCGCCGGCCACGGTGAGGGCGGCGAGCGCGGGCAGGGTTAAGCGACGCATGAGTATGTGCTTTCGGGCGGAGATGACGGAGGAAGTGGCGGGTGACCTGCCGGTCCCGCGGCGGCGCAGGGCCTGCCGCGGGACCGGCGGTGTGTGACGCCGGGGCGTCGGTGCCTCAGCGGATCACGGAGCCGAACGTCTCACCGGCCGCGGGCAGGCCGCCGGTACCCGGCTGGAACGTCGTGACCGGCTGGGTGCCGCCGCCCAGGACGTTGGCCCACGGCACGGCGTGCGCGGAGCCGTACGAGACAGGCCCGTGGGGCAGCCCGAGGTACAGCTCGGTGCCGGTGGCGTGGAGGGCGGTGCCCACCTTCTGCCCGTTGCCCAGGGCCCCGGGGATGCCGAACTTGCCCGGGTACACCGTGTTGATGAAGGCGCCGTTGGTCAGGCTGAAGGTGTAGACCGTGCCGCCGTCGGTCGCGCCGGTGCTGTCCTCGCCGGGCACGCCCACCGCGAGCAGCGTGTTCTGCGCGGTGCTGACCGCGCCCGGGGCGGTGTTCACGGCCGACAGGGACTGGGCGAAGTTGTCATTGGCCTCGGTGGCGCCCGGGACGCCGGTGGCGCCCTGGTAGATGCCGGAGACCTGGGTGAACCCGGAGGTCGTGAGACGGAAGGTGTCGACTCGGCCCGCGTTGGCGGCCTGGGAGCCGTCCTCGCCCGGGGACCCGACGGCCAGGAGCGACTCGGTGCCGTTCGCGGAGGCGCCTGCCCGGTACTGCACCAGGGCCAGCGACGCGCCGAACCGGTCGTCGGCTTCCGCGCCGCCCTGGACGGTGTCGAGGTCCTGGTCGAGACCGGTCAGGCCCGTCGGCAGCTTGTCGGCGTTGAGGGTGTGGCTGAACAGGGAGACACCACCGGCAGAGGCGAGCGTGCCGATGGTCTCGCCCGGGGCGCCCACCGCGAGGTGCTGCGGCGAACCAGCGATGGAGGCGCCGAATTTGTCGTTCGCCTCCATGGCACCCGGCACGCCCGACTTGTCCTGATGGATCAGGACGTTGGCGGTGCCGGTGCCGCGTACGTAGACGACCCCGCCCGCGTCGGCGAGGCCCCCGGCGGCGTCCTCGCCGGGCGCGCCGACGGCCAGGTACGGCTCACCCGCGAGCGTGGTGCCGGCAGCGAGCGCGGCACCGAACTGGTCACCGGACTCGGACCCCATCGAGGCGAGAGCACCACTGCCGGAGCCCTGCTCCAGGGTGACGGCCGCCTTGCCGGTGGTCAGCCCCCCGGGCGCGCCGTAGAGAACGCTGACCATGCCGGCGTCGGCGGCCGAGCCCAGGTCCTCCGACGGGGCACCGACGACGAGGTCGGTGCAGCCGTCGAGGTTGTGGTCGTACGTGGCGAGCGAGGAGCCGAATCGGTCCTTCGGCTCGGAGCCGCCGGGCACGGCGGCGAGGTCCTGCGTGAGCTCGGCAGTGCCCTTGCCACCGCCGTACACCACCCGGACCAGCCCCGCGCCCGCGTCGCCGCCGACGGCCGCGTCGGGGTCGACGACGGCGGTGTCGCGGACGCCGTCGCAGTTGAAGTCGGTGACGCGGGCCGCGGCCGTCTTGGACTGCACCCAGGCGGCCAGGTCGTCGACCCGGGCGGCGATGCCGTCGGTACGGGTCTCGGTCGGGGCGATCCCGAAGCAACCGCCCTGGTAGGAGCGGCTGCTGAGGGCGACCAGCTGGTGGGTGCCGCCCACCGTGCGGACCAGGGGGCCGCCGGTGTCGCCCATACAGGCGGAGACGCCGTCCTTGCCGGTGACCGTGGCCGTGGTGGCGGTGGCAGTGCCCACCGAGAACGCGCCGGTGTGCAGGTTCAGGGGTGCCCACTCGGTCTTGCTGCGGCCGTACCCGGCGAGCTTCAGCTCCTCGCCGGAGGTCGGCGCCGCGGTGGCCAGGGCGATGGGAGCGACACCGGTGACCGGGCGGTCGAGTCGGGCCAGCACCACGTCCCGGTCGGTGCGGGGCACCAGTTCGACGATGTCACGGACCGCGCCGGCGGAACTGGTGAGATCGGAGCGGCCGATGGTGGCGGTGGTCTTCCGCTGCGGTTTGCCGGCCGGTACCGCGACTCCGGCGGCGGGGTTGTCGACGAAGCAACTGGCCGCGGTCAGCAGCCACTCGGTGCCGACCAGGACTCCGGAGCAACCGCGGTGGTGGTCACCGACGATGATCTGCGCCGCGTAGGCGTAGGTGGTCTCGGATGCGGGGACCGAGGGCCCGGTCACGGCCGCGGCAGGGACGGCGGTGCACATCAGCAGGGAGGCGCACAGTGCGGCCAGGCGCACGGGTCTGGAGGGGTGTATCACGTTGTTCCTTGATGACGGAGGCGGCAGGGGCGGTCGGCTGAGCGTTACTTGGACGTCCTGATCTCCACGAGCACGTGCCGACGGCCCTGCTCGTCATTGCCCTCGCCGACCGGAGTCCAGGTGTTCTTCTCGATGTCGAACGACTTCTTCTCGGTCCCGACGGTCATGTCGACCTCGGTCGTGTAGTCGTTGCCCCTGATCGCGTAGACAGCGGGGATCTCCATCGTCAGCCAGCCGGACGTGCCCACGACCTTGAAGCAGATCCTGCCCCTCTCGCGTCCCGTCACCTCCAGCAGGCCGGGCCCGCTCGCGCAGTCGACCAGCGTGATGTGGCCGTCGCCGCGCTTGAGGACGATGCCCTGCTCCTGGAGGATCTTGTCGGCCTGTGGGTGGTTGAAGTCCTCCACGGCGTAGCCGGGGGCTTCGTCGACCACCGGCGTGACCTCCCCGGGCCCGGTGGCCTGGCCTGCCGGTGCCCCGCCCGCCAGCGCACACCACGCCAGCGTGCCTGCGGCCACCGCCGCGAGAGCAGTGCCGATGTGTCTCTTACGGTGCGATCCCGCCGATATCACGGCACGCTTCTTCATCGATGTTCGCTCACTCACTTGCTTTGTTTTCCTCTGATGTCACTGCCACGCCGTACTCCTGGAACGCAGACATGACGGCATGTGTGAACTCGTCCCCCAAAGCGTCACGTGAAGCAGCGAAGTTCCGCCACACCAAGCGAAATGGGGGAGCGTGTTCCCGCCGCGCGGTCCGCAGGCAGTCGACAAGTCCACCGTGACTCGACCCGAAGTATCCGCCAGCTCCATTGACTGCTTCTCCCAGTGCACAGAAGAAGGCGTCTCTGGTGGCGATCTGGGCGCCGTCCAGGAAAGCCGTTTCCCGCGTGTCGTAGCGGGTCGCCCGTTTCCCCGAGGTGAACCAGGCGGTCTGCGCGACGTGCAGCCAGCTCCCGCACCATTCAGGGGGCTGCCGGGCCCAATCGCCGCACTCGACGCCCGCCGCCCATTTGCTCCAGATCTCCCCCGCCTTCGGGTACTCGCACGTATATCCGATGAAGTCCACGTCCGGGCGCTCGTCGCCGCTCATGCTCGGCGCTTCGCCGAAAGCGGCCACGACCCTCCCGAGGTGGTACGCACCGATGGGCTGCCCCTGTGGATCGACGACCTGGAGTTCCGTCCCGTCGGTCTCCCTCCGAGTGATCTCCATTCGGTGGACCCTGACGAAGGTGAACCTCTCCGGAGTCTCCAGGTCCTGATCCACGAAGAAGCCTCGAACATCCTCTGCCGTCAGCAGGACATTCCCGGACTCCCCGTCGACCAGCCGGTAAGAAATCATGCCACTCATTCCCTAACGTTTCTTCCTCCAGCCCCAGTCAGGGAAATGCGGGGCGGTGAAGCGCTGAATCTTCCGATAATGGGTCGACGTCCACCCGATGATCTCAATCCCGTTCTTCTTCATGACCAGGATTCTTTCCTCTTCTTTCCCACCCGGAACCCGGTACTCGAGGGCGCCCTTCCATTTCGGATGCTCGATTCCCTTGTAGACGTCGTGGGACACGAGCCTGCCCTGCTTGTACAAATCGTAGGCCGCGGCGATGTTGTTGCTCATCCCGTTGGGCAGGGCGTCCGACAAGCGCCCGTTGGGGCACCGGTCGTTGTGCACGAGGACCGGGGTGGGACCGGCCATCACGTAGTACGTGGGGATGTCGGCGATCGTCAGGTTGTGGACGCGCTGGTCCTTCACGGCCCAGGACTTCGCCGAGGTGACCGGCACCCGCGCACCCGCCGGCGTCCGCAGCGCTGTACCGGTGTCGAGGTCCGCCGCCTCACGCCAGGCGCCGGTGGCGCCTGCTGTCCAGAAACGGTGCTTGTCCGTGGCGGTCACCGTCGCCGAAGGCCCGGTGCCGTGCGCCGGTACGGTGACCCGCACGAGATTCTTCTCGCCCCGGCTGGTGATGGTCGCCTCGACCGGCTCGACCCGTGTGCGGCCCGAGTCGGGATCGGTCGCCAGCACCCTGTCGCCGACGCGGACGTCCTCGATCGCCTTGCTCCGGCCATCACCCAGCAGCACCCGGGTCCCCGGGACGAAGCTGCTCTTCTGGCACGGCAGCTTCTTGAGCAGCTTGAGCTTGAGTGCGCCGAGAGCGAGGTCGTCCAGACACCTGACGGACTTGGTGGTGAGGCACTTCTCGATCTCCTCGGCACCCACGAACCAGGCGATCAGGCGGTCGAGGTACGTGCTGGTGATGCAGCCCATGCCCCCGGCGCCGTCGGCACCGCAGACCAGGAGGGTCTCACCCGGCTTCAGGTCCCCCTCCGACATGAGACTGTGCCGGACGCTCACCAGCCGCTTTTCCAGAGTCCTGCGGAGCTCGTCGTCGGACAGCGGCTTGCTGGCCTCCTGGGCCTCCTGCTTGATCTGGGCCTTCAGCTCCGCCACGAGTTTGTCGGCGGCGGTCTTCATGGCCTCCGTCCGGGCCTTGGCTGCCGCCGCCGCGTCCCTGCCTGCGGCTTCCTCGGCGAGGCCCGCCTGGTAGGAGGCGAGCCCGGCCTGATAGGCGTAGTCCCCGGCGACGGCGGCGGAGTGCTGGGCGCGTTCCGCCGACCGGGCCGCCGACCTCGCGTCCTGGCGGGCGGCCGCCGCCGCGTTCCTGGCCGTCTTCGCCGATTCGGCTGCTTGGTCTGCGGACTTCTGGGCCTGGTCGGCGGACTTGTCGGCCTCCTTGGCATAGGTGTCCGCCTGGGTGGCGGACTTCTTCGCCGCTTCGGCCCACGCGACGGCCTTGGCGGCGTCCTTGCGGGCTTCCGCGGCCACCTTCTGGGCCTCGGCGGCATCCTTGTGGGCGAGGTGCGCCGACTTGTGGGCGGCCTTCAGCAGGACGTTGACCTCTGCGATGTGGGCGGCCGCGTTGGCGTCACGCTGCCGCGCCTTGTGCACTCCGACGTCCAGGAAGCTGCGCAGCCCGGAGGGCGGTCCGGACAGCGCCGCCTCTGCCGAGGCCTGGACCTCGGGGCCGCCGGCGGCGAGGGCCTTGGTGACCATCACGCGGTCGTCGTCCTCACGGGCCTGGTGCTGCCCGGTCTCCAGGAAGTGCGCCACGTCCGCCGCGGTACCGTCCAGGGCCTTGCTCGCGGCGGCCTTGACACCGGGACCGCCCTGCGCGGCGATCTTGGCGACGGCGACCCGGTCGTCGTCCTCCTTGCCCGGGTAGGCACGGGTGCGCAGGAACTCCCTCACCCGGTCGATCGGTTGGTCGAGCGCTGCCAGAGCGGCCCGCTGCTGAGCGGGGATCGTGGTGGTCGTGGCGATGTGCGCCACGCTGGCGCGGTCGTCCTGCTCCATGGCCACGGTCAGCCTGGCGCGGACGAACTCGGCGACGTCCTCGTCGGTGCCCGACAGGGCGGTCTCGGCGGCGTCCCGTACCCAGGTTCCGCCACTGCTCAGCAGGTTGACCGCGGCCTGTCGCCCCTTGGCGGCCGTTACGGCCGGGTCCGAGGCCGCCGCGGCTTCCGTGACCAGTTTCTGAGTGGTGGCGGAGAGCTGCTGGCGGTGTCCGATCTCGTATGCGGCGGCTGCCTTCCGGGCCTCATGGGCCCGCCGGGCCTCTTCGGCGGCCAGGACCTCCTCGTCCCGCTGCTGGGCCAGTCGCTCGGCGTCGGCCTTGCGGGCCAGCTCCACCACGGTCGAAGCCTGTTCGGCCGCCTTCAGCGCGTTGTCGGCGGCCACGGTGGCCCCGTTCGCGGCAGCGGTGGCCTCCTTGGCGGCGTCCACCGCCTCGCTCGCGTTGTCGGCGGCCCGGTTGGCTGCCACCGCCGCGGCCGTGGCGTGCGCGGCGGCTTCATTGGCCGCGTCCCGCGACTGCCGGGCAGCCTTGGCGGCCTGGTTGGCGTTGACCTGGGCTGCGTTGGCGGCTCGGGTGGCCTGGTCGGCGAGCCGCTTGGCGCGAGCCGCGGCGGCGGCTGCCTCGTTGCTCTTGGCGCCCGCCTCACCGGCCCAGTGACCGGCGTCGGCGGCAGCGGCGGCGGCAGCAGCGGCGTTGACGCCCGCGCTGGCCGCGGCCGAGGCCGCCTTCGCGGCGTTGTCGGCGGCGATGCCGGCCTGGTCGGCCGCGTCTGCCGCCTTCCGTGCCCCGGAGGCGGCGGCGTTGGCCTTGTCCGCGGCCTTCCGCGCCTCGTGGGCCCGAGCGGCGTCGGCCGCCGTCGCGGCGGCTGCGGATCTGGCCGCGGAGGCGGCGTTGCCGGCCCTGCTGGCGGCATAGGCGGCCTGAGCAGCGGCAGTGGCGGCCACTCGTGCGGTGGCGTTCGCGGCCGCGGCCGCGGAGACCGCCGTACGGGCGGACTGGGCCGCACGGTTCGCGGCGGCGGCGGCCCGGGACGCGGCTGCCGCCGCCCTGCCGGCCGACGACTTGGCCTCCTGGGCCTCCTTGGCCGCGACCTGGGCCGCTTCCTTGGCCGCCTTGGTGGCCTTCTCGGCCTTGGCCGCCTCCTCCTTCGCGGTTTCGGTCAGCTCCTTCGCCTGCTTCTGCGCCTTCTCGGCGAGTTCGGCGAGCTGGGCGACCGAGAGCGTCTCCTGATCGCGCGCGGCCGCGATCGCCCAGCCGTGGTCCAGGAACTCCTGGACGTCCTCGGCCGTGCCGTCGAGGGCCTGTCCGGCGAGCTTCTTCACGTTCGGGCCGCCCGACGCGAGCAGTTGGGCCACCCGGACCCGGTTGTCGTCGTTGCGTGCCTTGTACTGGCCGTCCTGCAGGAACGCGTTCCAGTCGTCGGCGGTACCGTCCAGCGCCTTGCTGCCCGCCGCCTTCACGCCCGGGCCGCCGAAGGCCATGGCCTGCGCCACGCGGACACGCAGATCCTCGTCGTGGGCGGGGCCGAAGGAACCGTCCAGGAAGGCCTGGAGTTCCTCGACGCCGCCGCTCAGGGCGGCGTTGGCCGCCTCACGCACCGCCGGGCCGCCGATCGCCATGACCTGGGCGACCTGCACCCGCAAGTCCTCTTCCCAGATGACCGGCAGGTCCTCGGCCATGAACCTCTGGATGTCCTCGGGGGACCCGAGCAGGGCTGCCTCCGCGGCCTTCCGTACGCCCGGACCGCCGTACTTCCAGGCTTCGAGAACGTCCACTCTTTCGAACGGCGGTTCACCGTCGTCGGCCGCGGCGGGACGCAGGTCGGCTCCCAGGACCACTGCCAGGGCCAACAGCGTCGCCACGAAGCCGCGCCATACCGGCGCGGCTCCCCATCTGACACTCAACGCGTCGCTCCTCATCCCTGCATGACTGAATTCCGCGGGGGCCTCTGATGACGTCCTCATCGACGACCGGGAGCAAGGCTGAGCGTTGGGAGCGGCGAACTGGGCGAGTCTGAGAGGTCATCGCGTTCCAGGCGGTTGCCGCCGCGCGGTCTCGGACACCTGCCCGTGGAGGTTCTGCCGCGCTCCCCCTTGTGCGCGTCCCCCGCTCTTCCCCCGGCCGGGAGGTCACCCCAGCACCTTCTGATCTTTACTGAGGATTTACGACCTTCACAGTAGGTTCATAGCCACCTTTTGCCGCTTCCTTGACTGATTTCGATCGGCGGTTCGGGCCGTCCGTGTCGGCCGGCACGGGACAGGACTCGGACGTCCTCGGTGTCGTCCCGGTCCCTGGTGAGACCAGGGGGACGGGCCGGCCCGCGCAGATGCCGATCAGCAACGCCTGGGAGGCGACGAGGCCGACGAGGCGATTCCGGAGGCGCCGGCGGCCGCGTCCGCAGACGAGGAGGAAGAAGAGGAAGACGATCTTCCGCCAGCTTGGTACGACCGCTGCTTCCCGTACAGGCGAGGCGTGGCCGGATCACCCCCAGGGCGCCATGTCCTCCGCCAGCACCCGCGCCATCGTGCGTTCGGCGAGCGCCGTGATGGTCACGAAGGGGTTGACCCCGAGCGACCCGGGCACGAGCGAGCCGTCCGTGACGTAGAGCCGGGAGTACCCCTTCACCCGGCCGTAGTCGTCCGTCGCCCGGCCCAGTACGCAGCCGCCCAGCGGGTGGTAGGTGAAGTCGTCGGCGAAGACCTTGCTGCCCGGCCCGAAGAGGTCGTAGCGGTAGATCGTCGAGTTGGCCGCGTTGATCCGGTCGAAGAGCTTCCTGGCCATGGCGACGGAGACGGCGCTGTGGGCGGCGGTCCAGCCGAGGCGCAGTTCGCCCGAGCCGGTGTCGTAGGAGAACGACGCCCGCTCCGGGTTCCCGGTGATCGCCAGGTAGAGGCTGACCCAGTGCTCCAGGCCGGTCGGCAGCGGGGCGATCTCGGCGAACACGGGGTTGGCGGTGTTGGCCCAGTCGTCGATGCCCATGACCGGCATGGTCGACTGGTTCGCGCCGACCGTGTCCCACAGGTGGTTGGCCCGGCCGAGCATCACGTTGCCGTTGGTGCCCCAGCCGGTGCCGACGCTCGCCGGGAGGTCGGGCAGGGTGCCCGTCTCCCGGGCGCGCAGCAGCAGTTCGGTGGTGCCGAGGCTGCCGCCGCCGAGGAAGAGGTAGGTGCAGCCGTACTCCTTGGTCTCGACGACCCGGCCGGTGGCGTCGATGCGGTCGGCGGTCAGGACGTAGCCGCCGTCCGGCGCCCTGCTGATCGCGCGCACCTTCTCCAGGGTGTGGACGGTGACCTTGCCGGTGCCGAGGGCGGCGGCCAGGTAGGTCTTGTCGAGGCTGCGCTTGCCGTGGTTGTTGCCGTAGATGACCTCCCCGGCGAGCGCGGACTCGGGGGCGGTGCCGGCCGCCTCGCGCTCCATGTGGCCGAAGTCGTAGACGCTCGGCACGAAGGTCGTCCGCAGGCCGGCCTTCTCGGCGTGCTTGCGGGAGACGCGGGTGAAGCGGTACCAGTCCGTCGACTCGAACCAGGCGGGGTCGACGGTGTTGACGCCGAGGGCGGCGCGGGCGCGCGGGAAGTACGTGCCGTACATCTCGCCGGCGTCGACGGTGGGGAACTGCTCGGCGAAGTACGCGCGGGGCGGGGTGACCGCCATGCTGCCGTTGACCAGGGAGCCGCCGCCGACGCCCCGGCCGACGTACACCGACATCTCCGCGAAGTGGACGCGGTCCAGGACACCCGGGTAGCGGCTGATGTCGCGGTTGACGACGTCCAGCCAGAGGAAGGTTCCGAGGGGCGCCTCGGTGCGGGTGCGGAACCACATGGAGCGCTGGTCCGGGGTGCGGGTGGAGCAGAAGACGTTGCCGTCGGGGCCTGGGGTGTTCCAGAGGCGGCCCATCTCCAGGACCAGGGTGCGGACGCCGGCCTGGGCGAGGCGGAGGGCGGCGACCGCGCCGCCGTAGCCGGAGCCGACGACGATGGCGGGGGAGGTGTCGACTGCGTCGGGCTGGGCGGCTCGGGCGCTTTCGAGGCCTATGCGGGTGAAGCCGAGGGTGCCTGCGGTCTGCAGGGCGGCCATGCCGAGGATTTGACGTCTTGTCAGATGACGGGTCGTCAGGTTTGCTGTCATGTTGGGCAGCATCGGCGGATTTTTGGGTTCCGCCTAGTGGGGTGCCGCTTGATCGTTGTGGGCGGGTGCGGGTTGTCTGTGGCTTGTCGCGCCCACGCGGCGGAGCCGCACATCGATACAGCCCCGCGCCCCTGAGGCACTTACAGCAAGTCCCTCAAGTGCTCCGCGAGCAGGTCCCAGCGCCACTTCTCCTCGACCCATCGCCTGCCCCGCTCCCCCATCCTGTGGCGCAGCTCCGCGTCGCCGAGGAGGGTGGTGATGCGGTCGGCCGTCTCCTCGGGGGAGGCGCCGCGCACCACCCAGCCGGTTTCGCCGTCCAGGACCGCGTCGGGGGCGCCGCCCGAGTCGCCGGCGACGACCGGGAGGCCCGTCGCGGAGGCCTCCAGGTAGACGATGCCGAGGCCCTCGACGTCCAGGCCGCCGCGGCGGGTGCGGCAGGGCATCGCGAAGACGTCGCCGGCGCCGTAGTGGGCGGGCAGCTCGGACCAGGGGACGGAGCCGGTGAAGCGTACGGCGGAGGCGACGCCGGTCTCGTGGGCGAGGCGGCGCAGGTCCCTCTCGTAGGGGCCGCCCCCGACGATGAGCAGCACCGTGTCCGGCTCGGCGGCGAGGATCCGGGGCATGGCCCGGATGAGGGTGTCCTGGCCCTTGCGGCGGACCAGGCGGGAGACGCAGACCACCACCGGGCGGTCCGTGAGGCCGAGGCGGGCCCGGATCTCGTCGCCGCCCGAGCCGGGGTGGAACGTCTTCTCGTCGACGCCCGGCGGCAGCTGGACCATGCGCGCGGCCGCCTCGGGCGTCAGGGCGGTGGCGATCCGTGAGCGCGTGTACTCGCCGAGGTAGGTGATCGTGTCGGTGGAGTCCCCGATGCGGCGCAGCAGCTGCCGGGCGGCGGGCAGCTGCGCCCAGCCGGCCTCGTGGCCGTGCGTGGTGGCGACCAGCCGCTCGGCGCCCGCGGCGCGCAGGGCCGGCGCCATCAGGCCGAGGGGGGCCGCCGCCCCGAACCACACCGACGTGCACCCGTGTTCCCGCAGCAGCCCGACGGCCCGCCGGGTGGCGCCCGGCGTCGGCAGCAGCATGGTCGTACGGTCGCGTACGACGGTGAAGGGCTGCTCGGCGTCGAAGGCGCGGGTCGCCTCGACGCCCTCCCGGCTGCGCTTCCAGGTCGACGCGTAGACGACCAGTTGCCGGGGGTCGAGCCGCAGCGCCATGTTGTGCAGGAACGCCTGGATGCCGCCGGGCCGGGGCGGGAAGTCGTTGGTGACGATCAGGGTCTTGCGCACGCCGCCGACCCTACCGAACCGCCCCTCGCGGACCTGCGTGGCGGCAGGTATGGCACGCTCACAGCCGGCGGGCCCATCATGGCCCCCTCGACACGGCACGCGGACAGGCAGGGATCACGTGAAGACGACGGGCGCGAGGCGGTCCCTGGCATGGCTCCCGGTGTTCTGGTGTCTCACGAGAGCGGTGCTGCTGCTGTTCGTGCTGAAGGTGTACGTCTTCCCGGGCCCGGACGTCACGAGCGACGTGCAGGTGATCTACCAGGGCTGGTACGGCGTCCTGCGCACCGGAACGTTCCCTCTGGAGGACGTCACCTGGCAGTACCCGCCCGCCGCCGCCCTGGCGATCCTCTCCCCCGGCCTGCTGCCCTTCCTGGAGTACGCGACCGCCTTCTTCGTCCTGGTCTGCGTGACCGACCTGGCCGTGCTGGCCCTGCTGACGTACGCGGGGCGCCGCCCGGGCCGGTCCCCGCGCGGCGCCTGGGTGTGGGTGATCGGCGTGCCGCTGCTCGGGCCGACGGTGTACGCCCGCTACGACGTGATGGTCACGGCGGTGGCGGTGGCCGCGCTGCTCGCGGGCGCCCGGCACCCGAGGGCGATGGGGGCCCTGGCCGCCTTCGGCGCGCTGCTGAAGGTGTGGCCGGCGATGCTGCTGCTGGCCGCACGGCGGCGCAGCGCCTGGGTGTCGGCCCTGGTGACCGGTGTCGCGGTGACGGGCGTGTTCGCGCTGGCGATGCCGGGCGCGTTCGCCTTCCTGACGTTCCAGCGCGACCGGGGCACCGAGGTGGAGTCGCTGGGCGCGCTGGTCTTCCACGTCGCCCGGCACTTCGGCTGGCGGGGCGAGGTGAAGCTGAACTACGGCTCGATCGAGTTCCTCGGGCCGTATGTGAGCGAGGTGAGCATCGGCGCGCTGTTCCTGACGGGGGCGGCCTTCGGCTGGCTGGTGCTGTGGCGGTTGCTGGCCCGGCGCTTCGAGGAGCACACCCTGGCCGACGCGGCGTTCGTGGCGGTGCTGATGTTCACCACCACCAGCCGGGTGATCAGCCCGCAGTACCTGGTGTGGCTGGTCGGGCTGGCGGCGGTGTGCCTGTACTTCCCGGGGAGCCGGATGCGGCTGCCCGTCCTCCTCGTCCTCGTGGCGTGCTTCGTGACGGTGCTGGAGTTCCCGCTGTACTTCGCCCACGTGGTGGCCAGCGACGGCCTCGGGATCACCCTGCTGTTCCTGCGCAACGGCCTGCTGGTGGCCGCGACGCTCCTCGCGGCCCGTGCCCTGTGGCGCGCGACGGTGCCGCGCACCCTCAGCGCTCCCGCGCCGGCTCAGCCCGTCCGCGCCGGCGAGACGCCCGTCTCCTCCTGAACCGGGGCCCGCCGGAACAGCAGCCCCGCCGACGCGCACTGCACGGCCGTCGCGAGCGCCATCGCGAGACACACCCCGGGCAGCCCGAACCCCGTCAGGGCGTACGCCAGTCCCAGCTGGACGGCCGTCCCGAGCACGGTCACCCGCAGCAGCGCCGAGGCTCGCCCGCCCCCCTCGAAGACCCCGCCGAGCGCGATGAGACACCCCAGCAGCACCAGATAGGGCCCGACGCAGCGCAGGAAGAGCACGCCCTCGCCCGCGATCCCGGGCCCGGCGCCGAAGGCGGCCATGATCCAGGGGGCGGTGACGGCCAGGAGCACGGCCGCGCCGAGCCCGAGGGCGCCGGAGAGCAGCACGGCCTGCCGCCCGATCGCCCGCCGGGCGTCCTGACCGGCGCCCCGCGTGTGCGCGGTGTGGATGGAGGCGGCCTGGCGGACCGCGTAGAAGGCCATGGTCGCCACGTACAGGGACTTGTAGGCGATGGCGTACGCGGCCACCGCCGTCACCCCGAGCCGCGCCACGACCGCGACCAGGACCAGGGCGCCCGTCTGCCGCACGGTGAAGTCGGCCGACATGGGCAGGCCGGTCGTCAGCGTCCGGCGCAGGGAGTCGGCCAGGGGCTCCCCCGGCGCCGTCCCGCGGGCCGTCCGGAGCAGGGCGTCGCGCCGGAGCGCGACCAGTCCGGCCGCGAGCGCCACGCAGCGGGACAGCACCGTCGCCACGGCGGCGCCCTGGACGCCGTGGAGGTGGATGAGGAACGGGTCGAGGACCAGGATCAGGCCGTTGGACAGCAGGGCGAGGCGCATCGGGGTGCGGGTGTCGCCGGTGCCCTTGAGGATGCCGTCGACGAGCTGCTGGGCGAAGAAGACGGCCGTGCCGGGCATGGAGAGCGTGAAGTAGGCGACGGCGAGCGGGAGGGCGGCGCCGTCGGCCCCGCCCAGCACCAGCCGGGCCAGCGGTTCGCGCCACATCAGGCCGCAGACCACCACCACCGGTGTCACCACCGCCCACAGTGCCCATCCGCCGCGCACGGCGGCCCGGACGGCGGCGGGGTCGCGGGCGCCCCGGGCATGGGCGACGAGCACGGTCGTGCCGGAGCCGAAGACCAGGGCGATGCCGAGCAGCACGTTCTCCGTGGTGGTCGCCACGGCCACGGCGGCCACGGCCGGGCCGCCCAGCCGGGCGACCCAGACGGTGTTGACGATCCCCGCGGCGACGGAGGCCAGGAGCGAGAAGTAGACGGGGCGGGCGAGCAGGACGAGCTGCTCGCGGTGGGCGTTCACGGTGGCTGTTCCCCCCCGAGTCACGGTGACCCTCGATACGAGGAGGTGACCCTCGATGCGAGCTACCTCGGTTAGAGGTAGCTCGTTAAGAGGTAGCATGCGGAGTACGCGTCCGCAAGGAGGACCATGCTGGAGCTGTCGATCCTGGGCTTCCTGGCCGAGGAACCCCTGCACGGCTATGAGCTGAAGGAGCGCATCAAGGCGCTGACCGGCCACGTCCGGCCGGTCAGCGACGGCGCGCTCTACCCGGCGATCACGCGCCTGGTCGGGGCCGGCCTGCTCGACCAGCGCACCGAGCCGGGGGCGAGCGCGGCCCCGCGCCGGATCCTGGCCCTCACCGACCAGGGCCGCGCGGACCTGCTGGAGCGGCTGCGCCACCCGAAGCAGACCGAGATCACCGACCAGGTCCGCTTCAACACGGTCCTGGCGTTCCTGCGCCACCTGCCTGACCGGCAGGAGCAGGCCGCGGTGCTGCGCCGCCGGCTGGACTTCCTTCAAGCCCCGACGAGCTTCTTCTACGACTCCGGCAAGCCGGTCCGGGCCGAGGAGGCGGCCGACCTGTTCCGCCAGGGCATGCTGCGGGTCGCCCGGGCGACGGGCGAGGCGGAACGGGCCTGGCTGCGGGAGGCCATCGAGCTGCTGGAACAGCCGGGTTGAGGCCGCGGGCGGCCGGGCCCGGTCACCTGCGGGTCAGCCCAGCTCAGTGCGCAGGTACTTCCGCCACTCGGCCGTGAAGGCCTCCGGCGTGGTCCCCAGCACCTCGCGCATCGCCTCCTCCACCGCCCCGGCCCGCTCCCGGTGCTCGCCGACGGCCCGGTAGAACTCGCGCAGCCGCGCCTCGCCCCAGCGTTCGGCGATCAGCCGGCACGCCGTCCAGCCGCTTTCGTAGGCCCGGGCCAGCCGGCTCGCGTCGCCGGTGAAGCCGAAGTCCTCGTCGTCCGGGAGCCCCTCCGGGACCCGCCCCGCGCTCACCGCCCGGGACAGCTCGGGCGCGGCCTCGACGGGGCTGCGCCCGACGGCGCGGTAGCCGACCCAGTCGGCGTAGCCCTCCGACAGCCACAGGGGCGTCGCGGGGGTGGTGGCGGCCCGGGTGGCCACATGGGTGGTCTCGTGGGTGAGGACGACCTGCTCGCCGAGGCCGCCGAGGAGGGCGAACGCCTCGGGGTTGACGATGATCCGGTCCGCCGGCGCCCGGGCGGGCGCGCCGGTCTCGCCGGTGGTGACGGCCGCGATCCCGCGGTAGGAGGAGGCGGGCGAGCCGAGCAGCCCCGCCATCCCCTCCAGCGACTTCGGTACGAGCACGACGACGCGGCGGCTCCAGCCGGCGCCCCACGCGTCCGACACGGCGGGCACGGCCCGGTCGGCCAGATCGGCGAAGTCGCGCAGCGACCGGCCCGACTGCCCGACGCCGAGGACGAGGCTGTGGGCGCCCCGGACGGCCTGCACCGCCCCCTGGTCCCAGAGTTGCTGGGCGGACTTCTTCGCGGGCCGGTCGGCGTCGACGGACCACCGTCCGTCCGCGTCCCGGCCGAGCCGCAGGGTGCGCCCGGCGGTCACCGGCGCCCGGTCGTGCCCCGCGAGGCGGTAGCGCAGTTCGACGTCGGCGGTGGCCGTGTCGCCGGTGCGGTGCAGTGCGGTCACGCGGTACGACCAGTCGGACAGGGGCACCGCCCGCAGTGCGGTGAAATCGCCCCCGGTGCCGGTCCGTTCCCAGGCCCGCTCGTCGTGGTCGAGGACCGCCGCGGCCCGCCGGTCCAGGAGCCGCTGGACGTCGGCCGTGGCGCTGTCGGCCGCGGAGGGCCCGCCGCACCCCACCAGGGCGACGAGCAGCAGAACGAGCGCCACCACCGCGGACCCCGACCTTCGACCAGCCACGCTCCTGATCGTACGGGCGCGGGGCCGAGCCGGTCAGACCCTGGTGACCGAGGAGACGGGCATCATCCCGACCGGGTCGTAGCGCACGGGCGCGCCGGGGTAGGGCGCGTGGATGACCTGCCCGTTGCCCATGTACATCCCGACGTGGCTGGCGTCGGACCGGTAGACCACCAGGTCACCGGGGCGCGCCTCGGAGAGCGGGACCTGCCGGCCGGCGAACCGCTGGGCCTGCGAGGTGCGCGGCAGGGAGACCCCGGCCTGTGCGTACGACCACTGCATCAGGCCGGAACAGTCGAAGCCGGTGGGCCCGTTGGCGCCCCAGACGTAGGGCCTGCCGAGCGCGCTGCGGGCGGCGGCCACGGCGGCGGCCCCGCGTCCCGAGGCGGCGGTGGCGCTCCCGAGGTCGGGCATGCCGGTGCGGCCGGAGCGGGAGGCGCGGTCATAGGCGTCGCGCTCGTCGTCCGGCAGGGAGTCGAGCAGCCGCCGGGCCGCGGCGAGCTTCTGCTCGACGGTCTTCTTGTGGGCGGCGACGGCCTTGCGGCTCTGTTCCAGTTCGCGCAGCTTGCCGGTGGCTTCCTCGCGCTCCTGGGCGAGTTCGCGCATGGCGTCCTGGAGGTCCTTCAGCTCGCCGGCCTGGTGGGCGGTGACGCGGTCCAGCCGGGAGGCCTTGTCGAGGTAGTCGTCCGGGTCCTCGGAGAACAGCAGGGCGAGGGAGGGGTCGATGCCGCCCGAGCGGTACTGGGCGCCGGCGAGCGAACCGAGCGAGTCCCGCATGGAGTTGATGCGCTGCTGCTGCCGGGCGATCCGGTCCCGGGCGGTGCCGACCTCGGCGCGCAGCTCGTCGGCGCGCTCGTCGGCCTCGTTGTACGCCTCGGTCGCCTTCTCGGCCTGCGCGTAGAGCCGGTCCACCTTGGCCCGGGTGTCGTCGTACGGTGCGGCGCCGGCCGGTACCGCGCCCAGGGCGGCGGCCGCGACGGACAGGAAGCCGACCGCGACACTGGCGCCGCGGTCGAACCCGGACGGTGCAAGGCGGTGTTGGGACCCCACGGGAAGCCGCTCTCCTTCCGCTGGCGGACTTGGAACGCGGCAGACAGTAGCCCCGTGGCAGGGGGCCGCCAACGACCATCCGTGGGAACGCGGCACGACGCCCCGCCGCTGACGCAGGTCACCGGCGGGGCGTGGGCTCACTCGGGGCTGTCGCGATTCGCCCGAACGGCGGACACCGCGTCCTGATCTTGGAGACGCCGGGGGCTCGGGTCAGACCCGGACGCCGAACATGAAGGGGCCGCCGATGGTGTCCATCGACTCGTAGCGGACGACCGTGCCGGTGCGCGGGGCGTGGATGACCGTGTTGTTGCCGGCGTAGAGGGCGACGTGGTGCAGGTCGTTGAAGAAGAAGACGAGGTCGCCGACCTTGAGCTGGCTGACCGAGTAGATCTTCGTGCCGATCTGGGCCTGCTGCTCGGAGGTGCGCGGGATCTGCACGCCGGCCGCCGCGTAGGCCCGGGAGGTCAGGCCGGAGCAGTCGTAGGAACTCATGCCGGTGGCGCCGTAGACGTACGGCTTGCCGAGCTGGCTCTGGGCGAAGGCGAAGGCGGCGGCGGCGCGGCCGGAGCCGGGCGGGACGTCGGCGCTGAGGGCCTCGCGCTCGCTGGCCCGGCTGGCGCGGTTCTGCTCGGCGGCGAGTTCCGCCTTCTCGGCGGCGGTGAGGCTGTTGAGCAGCTTCTGCGCGGAGGCGAGCTTGCCCTGGACTTCCTTCTTCTTCTTGCCGAGTTCGGCGCGGGTGGAGGCGAGGTCCTTGAGCTTCTCGGAGGCCTCGGCGCGCTCCTGGGCGAGTTCGCGCTGCTTCTCCTGGACCTTCTTCAGCGCCTCGACCTGCTGGCTGCTCAGCTGGTCGAGCGTGGAGGCCTTGTCGAGGTAGTCGTCCGGGTTGGAGGAGAGGAAGAGCTGGACGGAGGGGTCGATGCTGCCGGTGCGGTACTGCGAGGCGGCGGCGAGACCGAGGCTGTCGCGCAGCTCGTTGAGCTCCTCCTGGCCGCGGGCGACGTTGTCCTGGATGGTGGAGATCTCCTTCTGGAGCTTCTCCTGCTTCTCCTTGGCGCCGTTGAACTTCTCGGTGGCCTGCTCGGCCTCCTCGTAGAGCTTGTCGACCTTGGCCTTGACCTCGTCCTTGCTCGGCTTCTCGCTGGGGGCGGCGTTGGCGGCCTGCGAGCTGAAGGCGACGGCAGCGGCGGCGGCGGTGGTCAGCACGGTCACACGTGCGCGGCTCGGCTGCTTGGGACGACGGTGGGACGCCACGGGTGAAAAGCTCCTTCTGGCCCCTCCGCCGTCTCTCCCGATGAGTGATCACCCGAGCGGAGGTTCGGGGCCTGACCCTAGTGACCTTCCTGTGATCAGTTCAAATCCTCAGCTGAAAAATTGCGCCACAGCAAGCCATCTTTTCATCTGGATTCACAGGCGGTGAGACCCACTTGACTTAACGTGCCCCACAGGTCCCATCAATTCGGGCATCACGCCCGGAGGTTACGGAGCGGACGTACGCCCCCTACGACCGCGAAAGGCGCTTGAGGAGCATCGCCGAGGCCACGGGACGGGCGCCCGCGCGGGCCACTCCGTCGGCGACCTCGCGGTCGGTGGAGGCCACGATGACCGGGCGGCCCGGGGGTTCGGCGCGGACCAGCTGGCGGATCAGCTCGTCGGCGGTGACGCCCGGCTTGGAGAACAGCACGCGGACGCCGCGCGGTGGCGCGAGCAGCACCGGAGCGGCCAGTTCGGCCCCGTCGAAGACACAGGTCACCTCGGCGCCGCTCTGCGCCGCCAGTTGGGAGAGCTGCCCGAGCAGCCGCAGGCGCTGCTTCTCCAGCGGCATCTGCGGATAGCCCGTTTTGGTGACGTTGTAGCCGTCGACGACGAGGTGGGCCTGCGGCAGCGCGAGCAGCTGGTCGAGGACCTGCGGGTCGTTCTCCGACAGGGCGCGGGCGGCGATGTCCTTCGGGGTCATCCGGCCCGGCTCGACGGCGTCGACGGTCTCGGCGGGCCGCACCGACACCGGCGGCAGGGCCAGTTCGCGGCGGAGCCCCTGGGTCGCGTCCAGCAGGGTGTCCAGCAGCAGCCGCACCCGCATGTCCTCGACGCTGCGGCCTTCGCGGGCGGCCCGGCGCGCGGCCTCCAGGGCGGCCTCGGTCTCGCCCAGCCGCGCCTTGAGCCGCCGGGTCTCGCTCTCGGCGGCGGAGACCTGGGCCTGCCCCTCGGCGCGCACGGCCTCGATCTCGCCGTGCGCCTTGCGCAGGGCGGCCTCGCCGCGCTTGACGTCGCTGAGGGCGGCGCGGAGCTTGCGGTGCAGCGACTCGGTTTCCTTCCTGGCCGATTCCAGCTCCGCGCGCAGCCGCTCGGTCTCGGCCCGGGTGTGGTCGCGGGCCCGGTCGAGCTCGGCACGCAGCCGCTCCAGCTCGGCCCGGTTCTCCTCGTCGGCACGCTCGGCGTCGGCCCGCTGGGCCTCCTCGCCGGCGGCGGTCACCAGTTTCACCCAGCCGAGGGGCCGCAGTACGTAGGCCGCGGCCGCCACGTCGAGCGGGTCCGCGGCCGGGGGCGGGGAGCCTGAGTCGAGGGCGCCGGTCAGTTCCGGCTGGGCTTCTCTGAGCTGCTCCCCGATGCGCTGCCGGAACAGCGGGTCGGTCTCCAGCGCCGCGGCCATGGCGTTGCCGGCGAACTTGGCCCGGCGGTTCGGGGCGAACCGGGCGTACTGCCTGAGCTGCGCGGGCAGCTCGCCGACCGTCAGCGAGCCGAAGCCGTCGGAGACGATCTGCACGACCCTGCGGCGCACGCCGTCGGGCAGCGGACGGTCGAGCACCTCGGCGGCGCCGTCGCCCGGCCCCCCGCCCGTGGTCTCCACCATCCGTCACACCCCAATGCCTGTGCGGGGGCCGCTCCTGTCAGGAGCCGGCACCCGGCCTGTCCACGAGTTCCACCTGGTCCACCGCGTTGCACCAGCGGCAGCGCACCGACTCGATGGTCTCACTGAGCACCTCGCGCTCCTCGACCTTCGGCTCTCCGGCCAGGTCCAGGTGGACGTACTCGACGACCTTCGACGAGCGGGTCACGTCGAACCTCGTGAGGTTGCCGCAGAGGGTGCAGCGCCACCGCGTCCCGGCGGTCGGCAGGGGAACCGTCATCGTGACCTGTTCTCTTTCCTTCTAGTGTCCGTGACGCCACCGGCTTCCCCGGTGCGTGTGGCTCGTAACCCTACGGCCTGGCGGCTCCCCGTGGCCCACGCGTCCACGGCGGCGAGGCGGTCTGTGCGGTTGCGTCCGGTTACGTCATGCTCTGTATTCATGATCAGAACGTGGAGTGCGTCGATCGTCCGGGCGGCCCGATCGGTCCGGGGAGCGTCGGCGCCGGTGACGTACTCACTGATCGCCCTGTGCTGCCTGCTCTTCCTGGCAGGGCCCGCCTCGGGCCTGAATCCGGCGTACGGCGCGGGCGACGGCCTGCTCGCCGAGCAGCGGGCCTACTTCCGGCGCTGGGGCGTGATCCCCGCAGAACTGTTCGACGGGTCGGCCGGATCGGCCCTGACCCCCCTGACGGCCCTGTTCGTCCACGGCAGCTGGGTGCACCTGCTCGGCAACATGCTCTTCCTCTACGTCTTCGGGGCGATGACCGAGGAACGGATGGGCCGGGTGCAGTTCACCCTGTTCTACGTCGGCTGCGGCTACCTGGCCCTGCTGGGCTACGCCGTCGCCAACGCGGACTCCGAGCAGTCCCTGGTCGGCGCCTCGGGGGCGATCTCGGCGGTCCTCGGCGCGTTCCTGTACCTGTTCCCCCGGGCCCGGGTGACCAGTCTCCTGCCGTTCCTCTTCTTCCTGCCGGTGCGCTTCCCGGCGTGGATCGTCCTGCCGTTCTGGGCGGCCCTGCAGTGGCTGGCGGCGGGGCGGGCCTCGGACGGGCCGGGGGTGGCCTACCTCGCCCACCTGATCGGCTTCGGGCTCGGCTTCGGCTACGCATCGGTCCGCTACGGCCGCCCGACCAGCCCCACTAGAGTGAAGGCCGCCCCTGCTCCGGCCCCCGAGGGAGAGAACCAGCCGTGATCACCGCGATCGTCCTCATCAAGACCAGCGTGGACCGGATTCCCGAGATCGCGGAGTCGATCGCGGCGCTGGACAACGTCAGCGAGGTCTTCTCCGTGACCGGCACCTACGACCTGATCGCGATGGTCCGGGTGAAGCAGCACGAGGACCTGGCGGAGGTCATCCCGGGCCGGATCAGCAAGATCCCCGGTGTGGAGGGGACGGACACGCACGTGGCGTTCCGCACCTACTCGCAGCACGACCTGGAGGCGGCGTTCTCGATCGGCCTGGACAGCTAGGCCTGTCCGGCACGCCCTGGGACCGGGCCCCCCGGCTCCCCGGATGAAGAGTTCTTCATCCGGGGTTCATCGTCCGCTCCGGGTTCCGTCCGCAGGATCGGGCGCATGGCTTTCTCCCGTCGTATGGCGGCCCTGTCCGCCGTCGTGCTGATCCCGCTGGGCATCGCCGCGACCAGCTACGCCTTCGCCGACCGCCCCGAGTCGCCCAAGGTGCCCGCCCAGCAGGTGGAGCTGGACCGCGGCACGCCCACGCCCACCTCCACCCTGGAGCCGACCCCGAAGCCCTCGCCCGAGTCCACGCCGGGCGACGAGGTCGTCTCGCGGCCTCCGGTGACCGACAGCTCAGCGAGTGACGATGACGACGACGACCGCGGCCGGGGCACCGGAGACGACGGGCCGGGCGACGACGACGCCGGGAACGACAACTGACACGGGCCGCCGGCGGATCTCCGCCCGGGTCCGCATCCTGCTGTGGCTGCTGCTCGTTATGGCGGTCGCGCTCGCCTCGGTGGCCATGACCACCCGCTCGTTCCTGATGCGGGACGTCGACAACCGGATCAACCGGCTGCTCACCCAGGAGACCGGCGAGTTCGCCAACTTCGAGGAGCGCGGCGGGGATCCGCAGACCGGCCGGCCGTTCACCGACGCGGACCGGCTGCTGACGGTCTTCCTGGAACGGCAGTACCCGGACGCGGACGAGGAGCTGATCGGCCTGGTCGGCCGGGCGGACCGCGGCCCCCGGCAGATCCGCCAGCCGCACGACCTGCCCGTCGCCCTGCCCCTGCACCGGGACCCGGAGGCGCGGCGCCGCATCTTCGACTCCCCCGACTCCTCCGGTGTGCTGCACAGGCCGCACGGCGAGATCCGCTGGGCCAAGGTCACCGTGGCCCAGCCGGGCCGGGCGCCGGACGCCGCGTTCGTCGTCGCCTTCCACCCGGAGCGGGAGCAGGCCCGCGTGAACACCGTCTTCCGCACGCTGCTCGTCATCTCCGGGGCCGCCCTGCTGCTGACCGTCGGCATCGCCTGGGCGGTCGCCGGGCGGATCCTCAAGCCGGTGCGGGTGGTGCGCACCGCGGCCGCGCAGCTCACCGAGCAGGACCTCACACGCCGGATCCCGGTGCACGGCCACGACGACATAGCGGCCCTCGCCGAGACGTTCAACGGCATGCTCGACCGGCTGGAGCGGGCCTTCGCCGCGCAGCGGGAGTTCGTCGACGACGCCGGGCACGAGCTGCGCACGCCCATCACCATCGTGCGCGGCCATCTGGAGGTCATGGGCGACGACCCGGCCGAGCGGGAGGAGACGGTCCGGCTGGTCACCGACGAGCTGGACCGGATGAGCCGCATCGTCGAGGACCTGCTGCTGCTCGCCAAGGCCGAACGCCCCGACTTCGTCACGCCCGAGCCGGTCCAGGTCGCCGAACTGACCGCCGACGTCTACGTCAAGGCCCGCACCCTCGGCGAACGCGACTGGCGGCTGGACGGGGTCGCCGACCTGGAGGCCGAGCTGGATCCGCAGCGGATCACCCAGGCCATGGTGCAGCTCGCGCAGAACGCCGTGCAGCACACCACGACCGGCCAGACCATCCGCATCGGCTCCCGCGCCGACGGCCCGGACCTGGAGCTGTACGTCGCCGACTCCGGGCCCGGGGTGCAGCCCCAGGACCGGGAGGTGATCTTCGAGCGCTTCCGGCGCGGCACGGCCCGCCGCGGCGCCCGGGGCTCGGGCGCCGGACTCGGGCTGTCCATCGTCAAGGCGATCGCCGAGGGCCACCGGGGCCGGGTACGGCTCCACGACACACCCGGGGGCGGCGCCACCTTCGCCCTCGTCCTGCACGCGCACCGGGTACCGGAAGGGGACCTGCCGTGAACCGCATCCTCATCGTCGAGGACGAGGAGCGCATCGCCTCCTTCGTGGAGAAGGGCCTGCGCTCCAACGGCTTCACCACGACCGTCGTCACCGACGGCGACGCGGGGTACGAGTACGCCCTGACCGGCGGCTTCGACCTCGTCGTCCTGGACATCGGGCTGCCCGGCCGGGACGGCTTCACGATCCTGCGCGAGCTGCGGGAGGCGCGGGTGACGGTGCCGGTGATCGTGCTGACCGCGCGGGACTCCGTCCGGGACACCGTGGCCGGTCTGGAGGGCGGCGCCGACGACTGGATGACCAAGCCGTTCCGGTTCGAGGAACTGCTCGCCCGGGTGCGGCTCAGGCTCCGCACGGCGGCGCGGGCGCCGGAGGTGACGGTGCTCAGGTCGGGCTCCCTGAGCCTCGATCTGCGCACGCGGCGCGCCCGGTCCGGGGAACGGACGGTCGATCTGACGGCGCGTGAGTTCGTGCTGCTGGAGCTGTTCCTGCGGCATCCCGGGCAGGTGCTGTCCCGGGAGCAGATCCTGTCCCACGTGTGGGGGTACGACTTCGACCCGGGGTCCAACATCGTGGACGTGTACGTGCGGACGCTGCGGAAGAAGCTGGGGGCGGAGCGGGTGGAGACGGTGCGGGGGATGGGGTATCGGCTGCCGTAGTGCCGCTCGGGCGCCGTTGCCGGGTGCGGGTCGTCGTGGGCTGACCGCGCCGTTCCCCGCGCCCCTGGGCACTGTGGTGAAAGTTCCTTCATGAAGGACTCATCGACGGCTCACCGCCCGGGCGAATCCTCGACGGTGTGACGCTGAACCTCCGAACCACCACCGCCCTGGGCATCGCGCTGTCCTTGTGCGCGCTGCTCGCCGTCCCCGCGAACTTCCCGGGGCTCGGCGGCGACGCCCGGTTCACTCTCGCCGTGTTCGCACTCGCGACCTGCGCCTGGATCGGGACGTCGATCGACGACACCTACATCGCGCTGGGCGCCGGGCTCGCGCTCACAGTGACCGGGGTGATCAGCAGCGACACCCTGTTCGGCACGCTCGGCGATGCCACGGTCTGGCTGCTGATCTGCGCGTTCGTGCTGGCCGCCGCGGTGAGCCGGACCGGGCTCGCGGGCCGGGCCGCGGTGTTCCTGGTCAGCGGGGCGCGCACGGTACGGCAGCTGGTGCACCTGACGACCGCCGCCCTGGTCGTCACGGCGTTCGCGGTGCCCGCCACCTCGGGCCGGGCCGCGCTCGCGCTGCCGGTGTTCCTCGCCCTGGCGAAGGTCCTCGCCGACCGGAATCGACTGGTCGTGATGCTGGCGCTGCTGTTCCCGACCGTGATCCTCCTGTCGGCGGTGGCGACCCTGATCGGCGCGGGCGCGCATCTGATCACCGTGTCGGTGCTGTGGGAGACGACCGGGCAGCACATCGGCTTCACGGAGTGGCTGCTGCTGGGGCTGCCGCTGGCCGTGGTCTCCTCGCACCTGGCCGCCGAGGTGGTCCTGCTGACGACGACCCGGCGCGCGGACCGTCGCGGCCCCGTCCGCATCACGCCCGAGCAGATCCAGGAGCACAGCGAGCAGCCGGTCACCGGCCCCTGGAGCCAGGCCGAGAAGCGCTGCGCCCTGCTCCTCGCCACGGTGGTGCTCCTGTGGTGCAGCGAGCCGCTGCACCGGGTGCCGCCGGCCCTGGTCGCGCTGATCGGCGCCGTCATCGCCTCCTCGCCCGCCCTCGGCACCGTGCGCCTGAAGGACGCGCTGAAGACCGTCCCCTGGTCGCTGCTGCTGTTCATGGCGGCGACGATGGCGATGGGCGTCGCGCTCGCCGACTCGGGGGCGGCGAAGTGGCTGGTCTCCGGGCTGCCGGCGGACGAGTCCCCGGTGGTGTTCCTGGCGATCGTGATCGCCGTCAGCACGGCGGCCCACCTGGTCCTGCAGTCCCGCTCGGCCCGCTCCTCGGTCCTGGTGCCGCTGGTCGTGGCCGCCTCCGTCGGCGTCGGCGTCAACCCGGTCGCCGCCGCGCTCGCCTCCACCGCCGCCGCGGGCTTCTGCCACACCCTGCCCGCCTCCGCCAAGCCGGTCACGCTCTTCGCGCAGCTCCCCGGCACCCCCACCTACACCCCGCGCGACCTGCTGCGGCTGTCCGCCTTCCTGGCCCCGCTGACCGCCGTCCTCGTGCTGCTCTTCGCCGTCGCCGTGTGGCCGCTGCTCGGCGTCTCCGTCACCCGTTAAGGAGCCCTCCATGCTGACCCGTGTCGTCGTAGCCCCCAGCGGCTTCAAGGAGTCCCTGTCCGCGGAGGCCGCCGCCGACGCCATCGCGGCCGGCGTACGCCGTGTCCTGCCCGACGCCGAGCTCGACCTCGTCCCGCTGGTGGACGGCGGCGAGGGCACGGCCGTCGCCCTGGCCGCCGCGACCGGCGGCAGGATCGTCACCGTGCCCGCGACCGGCCCGGTCGGGGAAACCATCGCCGCCCATTTCGCCCTCCTGGGCGACGGGGACACCGCGGTGGTGGAGATGGCGGCGGTCGCCGGCCTCTCCCTCGTCCCGGGCGACCTGCGCGACCCGGGCGCCACCACCACGTACGGCGTCGGCGAACTGATCCGCTCCGCGCTCGACTCGGGCGTACGGCGGATCCTCGTCGGCTGCGGCGACTCGGGCACCTCGGACGGCGGCGCGGGCGCGCTCCAAGCGCTGGGCGCCCGCCTCCTGGACGAGAACGGACAGGAACTCCCGTACGGCGGACGGAAGTTGACGCGCCTGCACCGCATCGACCCGACCGGTATGGACCGCCGTCTCGCCGACGTGGAACTGCTCGTCGCCTGCAACCCGTACAACGTGCTGTGCGGCGAGCGCGGTGTGGCCCGGGTCTTCGGGCCGCAGAAGGGGGCGACGCCCGAGCAGGTCGAGGAGTTGTCGGCCGCGCTGGAGAACTGGGCCTTCGTCCTCACCCGGGACGTCGCCGTCCCGGACACCAACCTCCGGTACGGCCCCGGAACCGGAGCCTCCGGGGGCCTCGGAGCGGGCCTCGCCGCGCTCGGCGCCCGCCTCCTGCCCCGCTTCGACGTGCTGCTGGACCACCTCGACCTGGACGCCCGCCTGGCCCGCGCCGACCTGGTCGTCACCGCCGAGGGCGCCCTGGACCACCAGACGCCCCGGGGCAAGGTCCCGGCCGAGGTGGCCCGCCGGGCCAAGCTGTACGGCCGCCCGGTCCTGGCCCTGGCGGGCACGCTCGGCGAGGGCGCGCACGAAGTGCCGGGCGTGGACGCCTGCCACGGCATCCTGCCCGCCCCGATGGAGCTGGCGGAGGCGCTGCTGCGGGCGAGCGAGCTGCTCACCGACGCCACCGAGCGGGCCCTGCGGATGATCGTCCTGGGCGCCCGGCTACCGGCTCACGCCGAGGTGTCCGGGACGCAACGGCCGTCCTCCGTGCGGTAGTTCCACTTGGCGCCGTCCGTCACGAGCTCCTTCACCGCGTTCACGAACCGCTCGACGTGCTCGTCCGGCGTGCCGGCCCCGAAGCTCACGCGGATGGCGTTGAGGGACTTCTCCCCGGGCGCCGCCTCGGGCGCCCCGCACTCGCCCTGCGTCTGCGGGTCGCTGCCGAGCAGCGTGCGCAGCAGCGGGTGGGCGCAGAACAGCCCGTCCCGGACGCCGATGCCGTACTCGGCGGACAGGGCGGCGGCGAAGTGGGAGCTGTTCCAGCCGTCGACGACGAAGGAGATCACCCCGACGCGCGGGGCGTCGTCCCCGAAGAGGGAGAGGATCCGGACCTGAGGCACCTCGGCGAGCCCCGCGCGCACCTTCTCGATCAGGTACCGCTCGCGGGCGACCAGGGTGTCGAATCCGGCGTCGGTGAGGGCCTTGCAGGCGGAGGCGACGGCGTAGGCGCCGATGACGTTCGGGGAGCCGGCCTCGTGGCGGGCGGCGCTCTCGTGCCACTCCACGTCCACTCCCCCGTCGTCGCGCCGCGCGACCTTGCGGGAGGCGCCGCCGCCCGCGAGGTACGGCTCGGCCTCGCGCAGCCAGTCGGCCCGCCCGGCCAGGACGCCGGAGCCGAAGGGCGCGTACAACTTGTGCCCGGAGAAGGCGACCCAGTCGACGTCGAGGTCCGTGACGGACACCGGGTGGTGCGGGGCCAGCTGGGCGGCGTCCAGCACGATCCGCGCGCCCTGGGCGTGCGCGGCCGCCGCCAGCTCCCGTACGGGCCACAGCTCGCCGGTGACGTTCGAGGCGCCGGTGACGCAGACCAGGGCCGGGCCGTGCGGGTCCCGGTCGGCGAGGGCGCGCTCCAGGGTCTCCACGGCCTGGCGGGGGCTGCCCGGCGCGTCGAGGTAGGTGACGCGGGCGTCCCGCCAGGGCAGCAGGGAGGCGTGGTGCTCGGTCTCGAACACGAAGACCTCGCAGCCCTCCGGGAGGGCGGCGGCGAGGAGGTTGAGCGAGTCGGTGGTGGACCGGGTGAACACCACCTGGTCGTCGGCGCGGCAGTCGAGGAACTCCGCGACGGTCCGGCGGGCGTTCTCGAACAGGTCGGTCGACAGCTGGGACAGGTACCCGGCACCGCGGTGGACGCTGCCGTAGTACGGCGCGTAGGCGGCGACGTCGTCCCACACCCGCTGGAGTGCCGGGGCGCTGGCGGCGTAGTCGAGCGCGGCGTAGGTGACCTCACCGCCGGTCACGAGCGGCACGGTGACATCCCGGCCCAGAACGGGCAGCGGGGCACAAACGGAACGGTCGGCGGCAACGGTGGAGACGGACATGGTGAACTCCCGTGAGAGACAGGGGTGAAGAGAGAGAAAGGGTGTGTGCGGAGGCGGGGCTCTGCGGCCCTATCGCATTCGCTGACTCACGGAAGGCTCCTCGTCGACCAGGACCCCTGGTCCCACACCTTTCAGAAGTGTGCGAGGGGTCCGCGCTTGCCGCAGACCTCGCTGCCTGCGGCCTGGTCTTCACCCGGGGCACCCCGCCACGGACGGAGGGTTGCCGGACAGTCGGCCGGGGCCTCATGACTGTCACTCATGACCTGGTACGGGAACGTACGTGAAGTGATCGGCGTCCCGCAACCCGAGTCCGGATCGCGGGACGCCCGGTCGTGCGCTACTTGTTGCTGGCGGCCACCCACCGCTCCAGGGTCCGCTTGGCGGCCCCGGAGTCGATCGACTCGGCGGCCTTCGCCATCCCGGCGCGGATCTGCTCGGCCAGCGTGCCCGGGCCCGGCTCCAGCGCCACCAGGGCCGCGGCCGAGTTCAGCAGCACCGCGTCCCGCACCGGGCCCTGCTCGCCGTCCAGCAGGCGGCGGGCGACCTCGGCGTTGTAGGAGGCGTCCGCGCCGCGCAGCGCCTCCACCGGGACCAGCTCGAGGCCCACCTCGCGCGGGTCGAACGCCTCCTCGGTCACCTTGCCGTCGCGGACGACCCAGACCCGGGAGGTGGCCGTGGTGGTCAGCTCGTCGAGGCCGTCGTCACCGCGGAAGACCAGGGAGGAGTGGCCGCGCTCGGCGAAGACGCCCGCGACGATCGGCGCCATGCGCGCGTCCGCCACGCCGACCGCCTGGGACCGGACCTTCGCGGGGTTGGTCAGCGGACCGAGGACGTTGAAGATCGTCCGGATGCCCAACTGGCCGCGTGCCGCGCCCGCGTACCGCATCGACGGGTGGAACTTCGCCGCGAAGCAGAAGGTGATCCCGGCCTCCTCGGCCACCCCGGCCACCCGGTGCGTCGGCAGCTCCAGGTTGACGCCGAGCTTCTCCAGGACGTCCGACGCGCCGGACGCCGAGGACGCGGCGCGGTTGCCGTGCTTGACGACCTTCGCGCCCGCGCCGGCGACGACGATCGCCGACATGGTGGAGATGTTGACGGTCTTTGCCCCGTCGCCGCCCGTGCCGACGATGTCGACCGTCGGGCCCGGCACCTCGATGACGTTCGCGTGCTCGTACATCGCCCGGACGAACCCGGCGATCTCCTCGACGGTCTCGCCCTTGGCGCGCAGCGCCACCACGAACCCGGCGATCTGCGCGTCCGTCGCCTCGCCGCGCATGATCAGGTCCATCGCCCACGCGGTGTCGTCGGCCGTCAGGTCCCGGCCCTCCAGCAGGCCGTTCAACAGCAGGGGCCAGGAGCGGCCCGCCGCGGTGTCGCCTCCAGCGGGGGTCACAGCGCTCATAAGCCGCTCCAGGGTCAGGCGTCCCGCACTACGGGACGAGAGTCTCAACGAGGTCCACCCTATCCAGCCCCACGCACCACGAAGGGCCCCGTCCGAACACCGGACGGGGCCCTTCTGTGGCGTGGCGAAGCAGTGATCAGTGGTGGCCGTGGCCGCTCGTGATCTCCCGGTACTCCTCGGCGGTGGGCTTCGGGATCTGGGCGCCCTCGCCGTAGTAGGCGTCGCTGAGCTTGGCGCGCAGCTTCTCCGAGCCCTTCAGCTTGCGCTCGACACCGTTCTCGTCGACCGTCGGGCCGAGCTCGACCGGCTGGTACTGCTCGTGCGCGGTGAGCGTGTACAGCTGCTCCTGGCTGAGCGGCTCGTGCACCTCGATGAACTCACCGTGCGGCAGGCGCTTGATGATGCCCGACTCGCGGCCGTGCAGCACCTTCTCCTTGTCCCGGCGCTGGAGGCCGAGGCAGATGCGCTTGGTGACGATGAAGGCGATGACCGGTCCGACGAAGAACCCGATCCGGACGAACCAGGTGACCGCGTTGATCGACAGGTGGAAGTGCGTGGCGACGATGTCGTTGCCACCGCCGATCAGCATGATCATGTAGCCGGTGACCCAGGCGACACCGAAGGCGGTGCGCGTCGGGACGTTGCGCGGCCGGTCCAGGATGTGGTGCTCGCGCTTGTCGCCGGTGACCCACGACTCGATGAACGGGTACAGGGCGATGATCGCGAGGAACAGGCCGAAGAGGACCAGCGGGATGAACACGCCCAGGACGAGCGTGTGACCCCAGAAGTTGATCTCCCAGCCGGGCATGGCGCGGACCAGGCCCTCGGCGAAGCCCATGTACCAGTCGGGCTGGGCACCGGTCGACACCTGGTCGGGACGGTAGGGGCCCAGGACCCAGATCGGGTTGACGGTCGCGATGCCGGCGAGGGCCGCGATGACACCGAAGACCAGGAAGAAGAAGCCTCCGGCCTTGGCCATGTAGACCGGCAGCAGCGGCATGCCGACGACGTTCTTGTTGGTGCGGCCGGGACCCGCGTACTGGGTGTGCTTGTGGTAGAAGACCAGGATCAGGTGGCCGACCACGAGCCCGAGCATGATGCCCGGCAGCAGCAGGATGTGGATCGAGTAGAACCGGGCGACGAAGTCGGTGCCCGGGAACTCCCCGCCGAACAGGAACATCGAGATGTACGTGCCGACGATCGGCACGGACAGGATCGCGCCCTGCGTGAAGCGGACACCGGTGCCGGAGAGCAGGTCGTCCGGGAGCGAGTAGCCGGTGAAACCGGTGAACATGCCCAGGACGAACAGCAGGAAGCCGAACAGCCAGTTGATCTCGCGCGGCTTGCGGAACGCGCCGGTGAAGAAGACGCGCATCATGTGCACGAACATGCCGGCGAGGAAGACGATCGCCGCCCAGTGGTGGATCTGCCGGATGAGCAGACCGCCGCGGACGTCGAAGCTGATGTCCAGCGTGGAGGCGAACGCCTCCGACATCAGCTGCCCCTGGAGCGGGACGTAACTGCCGTGGTACTCCACCTCGTTCATCGACGGGTGGAAGAACAGCGTCAGGTACACACCCGTGAGGATGATGATGATGAAGCTGTAGAGGCAGATCTCGCCCAGCATGAAGGACCAGTGGTCCGGGAAGATCTTGCGCATGTTGGCCTTGGCCATGGAGTAGATCCCCAGGCGGCCGTCGGCCCAGTCGGCTACCCGCTCACCCGCGGGCGCCTTGCGACGTTCTTGTGCAGTGCTCATCCGCGCTCCCAGAAAGCAGGGCCGACGGGCTCTTCGAAGTCGCCGAGCGCCTCGAGGTAGCCCTCGTCGTTCACGCCGATGCGGAGCTGCGGCAGGGCGTGACCGGCGGGACCGAAGATCACTCGGGCACCGTCGGAGAGGTCGAAGGTGGACTGGTGGCAGGGGCAGAGCACGTGGTGCGTCTGCTGCTCGTACAGGGAGATCGGGCAGCCGACGTGGGTGCAGATCTTCGAGTACGCGACGATGCCCTCGTGCGACCACTCGAGCTCGCGCTTGTCCTTGATGTTCTCCGGCTGGATCCGGACGATCATCAGGGCGGCCTTGGCGATCTCGTTCTGGAAGTCGTGGTCGTGCTCCTCCAGGCCCTCGGGCTTGGCGAAGGTCAGCGAACCGACCGCGACGTCCGAGGGACGCAGCGGCTGGTTCGTGTTCATGTTCACGAGCAGCTTGCCCTTGGACCACAGCGTGTGGCGGAGCTTGGTGCCGGGCAGCGGGCCGAGGTCGCGCAGCAGCACGACGCCGGAGAGCGGCACCAGCGTGAGCGCGCCGAGCATGGTGGTGCGGATCAGCTTGCGGCGGCCGAGCGCCGACTCCTTGGTGCCCTGCTTGAAGTCCGCGAAGACCTTCTCGCGGACCTCGGGCTCCGCCTCGATCGGGTGCCGCTCGTCGGCGATCTCCACGTCCGACATCAGGGTGCGGGACCAGTGGACCGCGCCCGCGCCGATGCAGAACAGCGCGATGCCGAGCGTCATGCCCAGCGCGAAGTTCAGGGCGCTGATGTGGCCGAGCGGGAAGATGTAGACCGACTTGTCGACCGGGATCGTCACGAACGCGGCGATGAAGCCGATGGTCGCCAGCATCGACACCGTGAACAGCAGGGCGACCGAGCGCTCGGACCGCTTGGCGGCCCGCTCGTCGATGTCCTGGATCCGGTGCTCGTGGGGAGGCAGACCCGGGTCGGCGAACGGGTGCTTCTCGTCCGCGACGCTCACCGCGCCGTGCCCGTGCTCGTCATGCCCTGCGGCCTGCTCGGCAGGCAGGTTCTCTTCTGGAATGTCTTGGCTACTCATGACTTCTTGGCCTTTGCGGTCCGGGCGGCGACCCACACGGCGACGGCGATCAGTCCGCCGAGACCGAAGATCCAGCCGAAGAGGCCCTCACTGACCGGTCCCAGACCGCCCAGTTCGAGGCCACCGGGGCTCTCGGTCTTCTCGCTGTTGACCGCGTCGAGGTACGCGATGATGTCCTTCTTGTTCTTCTCCGACAGCGTGGTGTCGGGGAAGGACGGCATGTTCTGCGGGCCGGTCTGCATGGCCTCGTAGATGTGCTTCTCGGAGACGCCCTCCAGGCTCGGCGCGTACTTGCCGTGCGTCAGGGCGCCACCCTTGCCCGTGAAGTTGTGGCACTGCGCGCAGTTGGTCCGGAAGAGCTCACCGCCCTTGGCGATGTCGGCGCCCTCGGGGCTGTACTGGTCCTCCGTCGGGATGGACGGACCAGCGCCCAGCGAGGCGATGAACGCCGCGAGCTGGTCGATCTCGGCCTGGGTGTAGATGTTCTTCTTCTTCGGGACCTGCGGGCCCTGGGAGGTGGCGGCCGGCATACGGCCGGTGCCCACCTGGAAGTCGACGGACGCGGCGCCCACACCCACCAGGCTCGGGCCGTCGGACGTGCCCTGACCGCCGGTGCCGTGGCAACTGGCGCAGCCGACCGAGTAGAGCTTCTTGCCCTCCTCGATGGCGAGGGACTGGGCGGTTGTGTCGGCCTCGGCCTTGCTCGTGGGTGCGAACACGGCGTACAGCCCCCCGCTGAAGACCAGCGCGAGGAGTAGGACGACGAGCGCCGCCATCGGATGGCGTCGTCGTGCGGAGAGCTTTTTCACGGATTACCCCGGTGTCAGGATCTTCTGCGTCGATGCTTCTGGGATGCGCGCCTCGTCGGGCGCCTGCGGATGCTGGCCCTGCTACTTGATCATGTAGATCGTGGCGAAGAGGCCGATCCAGACGACATCGACGAAGTGCCAGTAGTAGGACACGACGATCGCGGCGGTCGCCTGCTCGTGGGTGAACCTCCGGGCCGCGTACGTCCGGCCCAGGACCAGCAGGAAGGCGATGAGTCCGCCCGTCACGTGCAGGCCGTGGAAGCCGGTGGTCAGGTAGAAGACCGAGCCGTACGGGTCGGAGGAGAGGGACAGGCCCGCCTCCTTGACCAGCTCCGTGTACTCGAAGACCTGACCGCCGATGAAGATCGCGCCCATGATGAAGGTGACGATGAACCACATCCGCAGCTTCTTCACGTCACCGCGCTCGGCGGCGAAGACGCCGAGCTGGCAGGTGAGGGAGGAGAGCACCAGGATGGTGGTGTTCGTCGCCGAGAACGGGAAGTTGAGATGGCTCGCCATCTCCTTCCAGTGATCGGGACCCGTCACCGATCGCAGGGTGAAGTACATCGCGAAGAGGGCCGCGAAGAACATCAGCTCGGAACTCAGCCAGATGATGGTTCCGACGCTGGTGAGGTTCGGCCGGTTGACCGACGGGTGCGCGTGCCCGGTTTCTACTGTCGTTGCTGTCGCCACGACCGACATTATGTCGGTCGCTTATCCCGCCCTCACTCCGGGGGGTGCCGTTCGGAGTGTCTAAGCCGGTCGTACCGCTGTTGACGTGGTGTTCAAGGGAGTAGCATCCGGCCCAACGGGCCTGTCCTTACGACGCTGACGTCACGGAGGAACAATGCAGCCGACCGCCACGGTGCTGGTCTACAGCGACGACTCCAACACCCGCGAGCAGGTGCGGCTCGCGACCGGCCGACGGCCGGCTCCGGACGTCCCGGTGGTGGAGTTCGTGGAGTGCGCGACCCCGGCGGCGGTGATCAAGGAGCTGGACCGGGGCGGGATCGACGTCTGTGTGCTGGACGGGGAGGCCGTGCCGATGGGCGGCATGGGGGTCTGCCGGCAGATCAAGGACGAGATCTTCGACTGTCCTCCGGTGCTGTTGCTGATCGGGCGGCCGCAGGACGCGTGGCTGGCGACGTGGAGCCGGGCGGAGGCGGCGGTGACGCTGCCGGTGGAGCCGGTGGAGTTCGCCGCCGCGCTGGCGTCCCTGTTGCGGGAGAAGGCGGCTTTGAACGCCTGAGAAGCTCGGGACGTCCGGTCGTGTGGCGACCTGCGGGTGCGTGGGGGTTGTTCGCGCCCACGCGGCGGAGCCGCATATCCGATACAGCCCCGCGCCCCTTGAGTCAGACGCTCTGAGGGCGTAGACGGGCCCTGTCCGCCGGGGTGGGGCCTTCGGGGGTGCCGCCTATCAGGGCGCTGCCGGTGCGCCACTTCGACCAGTCGAGGTTCCAGTCGCCGAAGCCGTTGCCGAAGGGGGCCATCGTGTCGCCGGCGGAGTTGATGACCTTGACGATGTCGCCCTCGCGGACGTTCTCGTAGAACCACGCGGCGTTCTCGGTGCTCATGCCGGTGCAGCCGTGGCTGACGTTGGCGTAGCCCTGGGAGCCCACGGACCAGGGGGCCGCGTGGACGTACTCGCCGCTGTTGGTGACGCGGACCGAGTGGTGCACGATCAGGTCGTAGAAGTCCGAGGCGCCGATGCTGGCGCTGGTCATGCGGACGGTGCCCTCCTTGGCCAGGACGACCTTGACGCCGTTGCGCGTGTCGTAGCCGGGCATGCCGGTGGTGACCGGTATCTGCCGGACGATCTCGTCGTTCTTGTAGACGGTCATCTGGTGGGCGGCGGCGTCCGTGACGGCGATGACCTTGTCGGCCGTGGTGATGGTCAGGGGCTTGGCCTTGCCGCCCCACATGCGGTCGCCGATCTTGATGCCCGGCAGGTTGCTGCGGACCTGGATGGTGGCGTGCGCGGGCCAGTAGTCCTTCGGGCGGTAGTGGAGCTTCTTGTCGTCCACCCAGTGCCAGGCGCCGTCCGTGGCGGGCGTGGAGGAGACCTTGAGGGCGCGTTCGACGACGGCCCGCTGGGCGCGGTCCTTGACGGGCCGGCTCAGCTCGGCCGTGATGGGCTGGCCGACGCCGTAGGTGCCCTTCTTGGGGCCGAAGGTCACGTCCAGGACCTTCTTGGTGGTGGGCTTGCCCGTGTCGAAGGTGAGGACCTTGCGGCCGGGCGCCCCGTCCTCGTCCTCGGTGCTCACGCGGACCGTGTAGCTGGCGTTGGCGGCGAGCGGTGAGGTGCTGTGCCAGCGGCCTCCGTCGGCGGCGAGTTCGCCGGCCACGTGGCGTCCGGCGGCGTCGTAGGCCGTGACGTCCGTGATGCGCCCGTCGGAGTCCTCGGCGACCACTTCCAGGGGCTTGTCCGGGTCGGCCTTCTTGCGGCCCCCTGAGGGGGCGTTGACGGAGATCTGGTCCGCCGCGTCGTAGGGGCGGGCGGAGAGCGGGTTGCCGTCGGAGCCGCAGGCGGTGACGCCCGCGCAGAGGGCTATCACCAGCAGCGTGCAGCTGACGGCGGTGCGGGGGCGGGAGATCACTGTGAGGCTCATGACCTCACGCTAGGAAGCCGCGTCAACGGCGGCACGCCGAGCGACTCGTACGAGTGACACCGATTGCGGCAAAAGCAGGGGCCCGGACGCTCCTCTCGGAGTGTCCGGGCCCCTGAAGCGCTCGGCGCGTGTTACTGGGTGCGGTTCTCACCGCGGTAGTACTCGAAGACCCAGCCCCAGATACCGATCAGGATGATCGGCAGCGAGAAGTACATCAGCCACCAGCCGATCGCGATCGACAGGAAGGCCAGGGCGCCGCCGATGGCCAGGGAGAGCGGCTGCCAGCTGTGCGGGCTGAAGAACCCGACCTCGCCGGCGTCGTCCGCGACGTCCGCCTCCTTGTTGTCCTGGGGACCCACGTCGACCCGCTTGGCCGTGAAGCCGAGGTAGAAGCCGATCATGATGCACAGGCCGAAGGTCAGGAAGAGGGCCGTGGTGCCGGCCGGCTCCTTCGACCACACGCCATAGACGACCGCCATGACGAGCACGAAGGCGCTCAGCCACATGAACATCTTGCCCTGGATCTTCACTTGCCGGCCTCCTTGCCGCCAGCCAGAGCCTTGTCGCCGTGGCCCACGTTCTCGAGCTGGTCGAGGGCGGCGATCTCCGGGTGGTGCAGGTCGAACGCCGGGGATTCACTGCGGATCCGCGGCATGGTGATGAAGTTGTGCCGCGGCGGCGGGCAGGAGGTGGCCCACTCCAGGGAGCGGCCGTAGCCCCACGGGTCGTCGACGCCGACCGGCTTGCCGTACTTGGCCGTCTTCCACACGTTGTAGAAGAACGGCAGGATCGACATGCCGAGCAGGAACGAGCTGATCGTCGAGATCGTGTTCAGCGCGGTGAAGCCGTCGGCCGCCAGGTAGTCGGCGTACCGGCGCGGCATGCCCTCGGCGCCCAGCCAGTGCTGGACCAGGAACGTGCCGTGGAAGCCGATGAACAGCGTCCAGAAGGTGATCTTGCCGAGGCGCTCGTCGAGCATCTTGCCGGTCCACTTCGGCCACCAGAAGTGGAAGCCGGAGAACATCGCGAAGACCACGGTGCCGAAGACGACGTAGTGGAAGTGGGCCACCACGAAGTACGAGTCGGAGACGTGGAAGTCCATCGGCGGCGAGGCCAGGATGACACCGGTCAGACCACCGAAGGTGAAGGTGATCAGGAAGCCGGTCGCCCAGAGCATCGGCGTCTCGAAGGACAGCGAGCCCTTCCACATCGTGCCGATCCAGTTGAAGAACTTCACACCGGTCGGGACCGCGATGAGGAACGTCATGAAGGAGAAGAACGGCAGCAGCACACCGCCGGTGACGTACATGTGGTGCGCCCACACCGTCACGGACAGACCCGCGATCGCGATGGTCGCGCCGATCAGACCCGTGTAACCGAACATCGGCTTGCGGGAGAAGACCGGGATGACCTCGGAGATGATCCCGAAGAACGGCAGGGCGATGATGTACACCTCTGGATGGCCGAAGAACCAGAAGAGGTGTTGCCACAGCAACGCGCCGCCGTTGGCGGAGTCGAAGACGTGGGCGCCGAACTTGCGGTCCGCCTCCAGGGCGAACAGCGCGGCCGCGAGGACCGGGAAGGCGAGCAGGACCAGCACACCGGTCAGCAGCACGTTCCAGGTGAAGATCGGCATGCGGAACATCGTCATGCCCGGGGCGCGCATGCAGATGATCGTGGTGATGAAGTTGACCGAGCCGAGGATGGTGCCGAAGCCGGAGAAGGCCAGACCCATGATCCACATGTCGGCGCCGATGCCCGGCGAGCGGACCGCGTCCGACAGCGGGCTGTAGGCGAACCAGCCGAAGTCGGCCGCGCCCTGCGGCGTGAGGAAGCCGCCCACCGCGATCAGCGAGCCGAACAGGTACAGCCAGTAGGCGAACATGTTCAGCCGCGGGAACGCCACGTCCGGCGCGCCGATCTGCAGCGGCATGATCCAGTTCGCGAAGCCGGCGAACAGCGGCGTCGCGAACATCAGCAGCATGATCGTGCCGTGCATCGTGAACGCCTGGTTGAACTGCTCGTTCGACATGATCTGCAGACCAGGCCGGGCGAGCTCGGCGCGCATGAACAGCGCCATCACGCCACCGATGACGAAGAACGCGAACGACGTCGCCAGGTACAGCGTGCCGATCGTCTTGTGGTCCGTCGTCGTCAGCCACTTGACCACGACACTGCCGCGGTTCTGGCGCCGGACCGGCAACTCGTCCTCGTAGTGGGACCCTGCTGCCGCGGCACCCTGGGGTTCGTTGAGGATGCTCACAGGTTGTTCGTCTCCCGGTTCTTCTCGTGGCTCGTCTGCGCGATGCCGGCGGGAACGTAACCGGTCTGCTGCTTGTCCACGAGGTCCTTGAGGTGCTGCTCGTAGCGCTCGGGGGAGACCACCTTCACGTTGAACAGCATCCGAGAGTGGTCGACGCCGCAGAGCTCGGCGCACTTGCCCAGGAAGGTGCCCTCCTTGTTGGGGGTCACCTCGAAGGCGTTGGTGTGGCCCGGGATGACGTCCTGCTTCATCAGGAACGGCACCACCCAGAAGGAGTGGATGACGTCACGCGAGGTCAGCACGAAGCGGACCGTCTTGCCCTTGGGCAGCCACAGCGTCGGGCCCGGGTTGTTGGTCTGCGGGTTCCGGGTGCCGGGGGTACCGCAGTCGTAGACGCCGCCGGCGTTGGCCGGGAAGGCGTCCTTGAACCGGTCGGGGATCGCGTCGAGCTCCGGGGACTTCTTGGCGTCACCCGTGGAACCGGCGACCGGCTCGATGTAGTTGAAGCACCAGCTCCACTGGAAGCCGACCACGTTGACCGTGACGTCGGGCTTCTTCTTGAGGCTGAGCAGCTCGGACTCGTCGCGGGCGGTGAAGTAGAACAGCACCGAGACGATGATGAGCGGGACGACCGTGTACAGCGCCTCGATGGGCATGTTGTACCGGGTCTGCGGAGGAACCTCGACCTTGGTGCGGCTGCGCCGGTGGAAGAAAGCACTCCACAGGATCAGACCCCACACCAGCACGCCGACGGCGAGCGCAGCCGCCCAGGACCCCTGCCACAGGGAGAGGATCCGCGGAGCCTCTTCCGTGGTCGGGGTGGGCATACCAAGGCGGGGGAAGTCTTCCCAGTTGTACGAGCAACCGGTGGCTGTCGCCAAGACCAGGCCCGCGGTCAGTGCCTGCAGCAGCTTCCGCCGCATCGGGCGCCGCGGCGAGCGGTCGGAGCCGTTGGGACTCACGTAGCGCCTTCCCGAGAGTCTCGCCCGCGCGGATCGGCTGCGGCCTGGCCTTCTCGCTGGTCGGTCGCCGCCCTGCGTCGGGCAGGGGTTTGGATGTTTATGCGGACCAAACCCTAGCCGACGCCCTCCGGGGGTTCTCGGGGAGGGGTGCCTACTCACCCGGGGGGTTCGCTGAATTGGCGGCTGCGGGTGGTTTGTGGTTGTTCGCGCAGTTTCCCGCGCCCCTGAGGTCCGTTCCCCTCCTGGGCGTTCTAGCGTTGACGTGTGGCCTACTTCGATGCTGCTTCCGCTGCTCCGCTTCATCCTGTCGCCCGGCAGGCCCTGCTGGCCTCGCTCGACGAGGGGTGGGCTGATCCCGCGCGGCTGTACCGGGAGGGGCGGCGGGCCCGTGTGCTGCTGGACGCGGCGCGGGAGGCCGCCGCCGAGGCGGTGGGGTGCCGGCCGGACGAGCTGGCCTTCACCTCGTCCGGAACCCGTGCCGTGCATACGGGCATCGCGGGGGCCCTGGCCGGGCGGCGGCGGGTCGGGCGCCACCTGATCGTGTCAGCGGTCGAACACTCCTCGGTACTGCATTCGGCGGAGCTCTTCGAGGCGGAGGGCGGGACCGTCACCCAGGTCGGGGTGGACCGCGCCGGCCTGGTGGACCCGGCGGCCTACGGCGAAGCCCTGCGGGCGGACACCGCGCTGGCGTGTCTGCAGTCGGCCAACCACGAGGTGGGGACCGAGCAGCCGGTCGCCACGGTGGCGGAGCGGTGCCGGGAGGCCGGGGTGCCGCTGCTGGTGGACGCGGCGCAGTCGCTGGGGTGGGGGCCGGTGGACGGGGACTGGTCGCTGCTGACGGCGAGCGCCCACAAGTGGGGCGGGCCGTCCGGGGTCGGGCTGCTCGTGGTCCGCAAGGGTGTGCGATTCGCCCCGCAAGGTCCGGCGGACGAGCGGGAGTCGGGGCGGGCGGCCGGTTTCGAGAACATCCCGGCGATCGTGGCGGCGGCGGCCTCCCTGCGGGCGGTGCGGGCCGAGGCGGCGGCGGAGGCCGTGCGGCTGCGGGAGCTGACGGAACGGATCCGGGCTCGGGTGCCACAGCTGGTGCCCGACGTGGAAGTGGTCGGCGATCCGGTGCGCCGGCTGCCCGGGGTGGTCACCTTCTCCTGTCTCTATGTCGACGGGGAGGCGCTGCTGCACGAGCTGGACCGGGAGGGTTTCTCCGTCTCGTCCGGTTCGTCCTGCACGAGCAGCACGCTGACGCCGAGCCATGTGCTGCGGGCGATGGGCGTGCTGAGTGAGGGGAATGTGCGGGTTTCGCTACCGGCGGGGGTGGCCGAGGGGGACGTGGAGAGGTTCCTGGAGGTGCTGCCCGGGGCGGTGGCGGCGGTGCGGGAGAAGTTGGGGGCGCCGGTTGCCTCCGAGGTCGTCCGCGAGGAGGAGGTCCTGGTCGTGGACTCCCTTGGCAAGCGGTGCCCGATCCCCGTCATCGAGCTGGCCAAGGTGATCGGTGACGTACCCGTGGGCGGCCTGGTGCGGGTCCTCGCGGACGACGAGGCGGCCCGCCTGGACATCCCGGCGTGGTGCGAGATGCGCGGCCAGGAGTACGTGGGGGAAGACCCGGCGGACCAAGGAACCGCATATTTGATCCGCCGATCGACCTGAGCGACTCAGGGGCGCGGGGAACTGCGCGACCAGCCCCCACGCACCCGCACACGACGACGGTCAGGACAGGTGCGCCTGAACCTCGGCCGCCGCCTCGTCCCCGTACGCCTTGGTGAACCGCTCCATGAAATGCCCGCGCCGCAACTGGTACTCCTGCGTCCCCACCGTCTCGATGACGAGCGTCGCCAGCATGCAGCCGACCTGCGCGGCCCGCTCCAGGGAGACGCCCCAGGCCAGACCCGAGAGGAACCCGGCGCGGAAGGCGTCGCCGACACCGGTCGGGTCGGCCTTGCGCTCCTCGTCCGGCGTGCCGACCTCGATCGGGTCCTCGCCGGCCCGCTCGATGCGCACACCGCGCGCGCCGAGCGTGGTCACGCGGTGGCCGACCCGGGAGAGGATCTCGGCGTCGCTCCAGCCGGTCTTGGACTCGATGAGGCCCTTCTCGTACTCGTTGGAGAAGAGGTACGTCGCCCCGTCCAGCAGGATGCGGATCTCCTCGCCGTCCATGCGGGCGATCTGCTGGGAGAAGTCGGCGGCGAACGGGATGGACCGGGAGCGGCACTCCTCGGTGTGGCGGAGCATGGCCTCCGGGTCGTCCGCGCCGATGGAGACCAGGTCGAGGCCGCCGACCCGGTCGGCGACGGTCTTCAGCTCGATGAGGCGGGCCTCGCTCATGGCGCCCGTGTAGAACGAGCCGATCTGGTTGTGGTCGGCGTCGGTCGTGCACACGAAGCGGGCCGTGTGCAGCGTGTCGGAGATGCGGACGGAGTCGGTGTCGACGCCGTGCCGCTCCAGCCAGGCGCGGTACTCGTCGAAGTCCGCGCCCGCGGCGCCGACCAGGATCGGGCGGGTGCCGAGCTGCCCCATGCCGAACGCGATGTTCGCGGCGACGCCGCCGCGGCGGACGTCGAGCTTGTCGACCAGGAACGACAGCGAGACCGTGTGCAGCTGGTCCGCTACGAGCTGGTCGGCGAAGCGGCCGGGGAAGGTCATGAGGTGGTCGGTGGCGATGGAGCCGGTGACTGCGATGCGCACGGCGTGGATTCTCCTGAGGGAGGCGGACCTTGACACTTCACGCTATCGGGTGGGCGGGGCCGCTCTGAAGGCAGCGAAACTACCCGATAGTAGATCTTTCTCCGTCGGCTCGACCGTGCATACGGTGCCGCTATGACGAACCTCGAGGTCCAGGCCCCCGTTCCCGTCGATGTCGAAGGCGACCTCGTGTCGCTGCCGGGTGACGGGGCCCGGATGGCTCCGCACTGGGCGGTTCCCGACCGGGGCGCCGCCCGGCCGGTCTCCCCGGCCCTGATCCACGGCGTGACCGTACCCCCGGCGTCGGCCCGGCTGCTGGACGCCATGTCGGACTACGGCGACTGAGCGGCGCACGCCCGGGAACCGTGTGCTCCCCCGCTGCGTCCCATCGCTGTCCCCCGTAAAGGGGAGGCGGGATACGACCCACCAGCGGCCCGAATCCGACCGGGCCGGGTCCCATGGGACAGCTGTGCAGCCGAAGGAGCGATGCGGTGAACACCGAGCGACCCGACTACGACGACGAGGCCACGGAATCGGGCGGCGCCGGCACGGCCGACGCCCCGGAGGCCGGGGCGCGGGGCTCGGCCGACGCCGGGGCGTCGGCGGGGGCCGGGGCGTCGGCGGGGGCCGAGTCTGCCGGGGCTGACAAGGCCGGGGACTCGGAGGAGACCGGTGGTGCTGCCGAGGCTCGCGGTTCTCAAGGGGCCGGTGAGTCCGACGAGGCTGCCAGTGAAGAACCCGGCGACTCCGACGAGACCGCAGACGCTTCCGACGAGGCAGAGGTTTCCGACGCGGCCGCGGACGCTTCCGACAAGGCCGTAGAAGGCTCCGAGCCCGCGGCGGCTTCCGCCGCCCCGCCTGACGGCACGCCGGTCCCGCAGGCGGAGCCGACGGGGGACGACACGGCCGGGGACGACGCGGCCCCGGAAAATCCTCCCGCATCGGACAGCGACCTCCCCCGCGACCACGAGGTCCTGGTCGGTCACGGTGGCGGGCGTTCCCGGACCCCCGCGATCATCGCCTCCGTCGCCGCCGCCGTGCTGCTGATCGGCGGTGGCGGGGCCTGGCTCGCCGCCAACGCGTCCGGTGGGTCGGGCGGTGGGACGACGTCCGGCGCGCCCGGCGGGGACGGCACTCCCCCGCCGCTCGCGCTCGACGGCTACTCCGAGGGCGGCGGCAACGGCATCGCCCCCGGTGAGCCCAACCCCTACGGCGCCACCTACCGGGTCGACGGCACGCTGCCGGGCGGCCCCGGCGAGGCCCCGGTGTACCGGGTGCGGGGCGAGGTCACCAAGGAGGCCGTGGCCCGGCTGGCGAAGGCCCTCGGGGTCGAGGGGACGCCGGTGGTCCAGGGCGAGGCCTGGAAGGTCGGGGCCGGCCAGGACGGTTCGGGCCCGAGTCTCTCCGTGAACAGGGAGGCGCCGGGGACCTGGACGTTCAGCCGGTACGCGCCGGGCACGGACAACTGCAAGGGCACGGACACCTGCACCGCTCCGGGGAGCGGCGGCACCCCGGTGAGCGAGGCGGCGGCGAAGCGGGCCGCGGCGCCCGTGCTGAAGGCGGTGGGTCAGGATGACGCGAAGCGGGACGCGAGCCAGGTCATGGGCGCCCAGCGGGTGGTGAACGCCGCTCCCGAGGTGGGCGGTCTGCCCACGCACGGCTGGACGACCGGCGTCACGGTCGGTTCCGACGGCGAGGTCGTCGGCGGCAGCGGCCAGCTCGCGGCCCCGGTAAAGGGGGACACCTACCCCGTGGTCAGCGCCCGGAAGGCGCTGGAGCTGATGAACGGGCGGCCGAAGGCCGACCACCGCATGGGCATAGGCGGCTGCGCCAGCGCCGTGCCGCACAAGGACCGGCTGGAGCAGCCCTGCGGATCGTCGCCGAGCGGCGCTCCGGAACAGGACACCGTCACCGTCGAGAACGCGGTGTTCGGGCTGGCCGCGCATGTCGTGGACGGCCGTCAGGCGCTGGTGCCGTCGTGGCTGTTCGAGGTGACGGCGCCGGGCGCGAAGGACCCGTTCACGGTGACGTACCCGGCGGTCGACCCGAAGTACCTGGCCTCCCCCGCGCCGAGCGGGCCGGGTGACAAGCCGACGGGGGCGCCCGAGCCGCGTGACGTCAAGGTGGACGGCTACCGGGCCGAGGGCGCGGAGCTGACCGTGACCTTCACCGGCGGGGTGTGCGCCGACTACGACGTGAAGGCGAGCGAGCGGGGCGACGAGGTGACGGTCACGGTGACGTCGACGCCGTGGCCGGACAAGGTCTGCATCATGATCGCCAAGCAGTTCCAGGAGACCGTGCGGCTGGACGAGCCGCTCGGTGACCGCAAGGTCGTGGACGAGGACGGCAAGGCGGTTCCGCTGGCCCGGGAGGGCGCGCGGCTGCCGGCTCCCCCGACGCGCTCGCGGTAGCGCCACCGGGTACGGCGAAGGCGGCGGCCCCGTCGGAGGGGGTCGCCGCCTTCGTCATGTCCGCTGCCGCCCGGGGGCGGCCCGGCGGGCTCAGCTGAAGGAGTCGCCGCAGGCGCAGGAGCCGGTCGCGTTCGGGTTGTCGATCGTGAAGCCCTGCTTCTCGATGGTGTCCACGAAGTCGATCGTGGCGCCGCCCAGGTACGGGGCGCTCATGCGGTCGGTGACCACCTTCACACCGCCGAAGTCCTTCTCGACGTCGCCGTCGAGGGAACGCTCGTCGAAGAAGAGCTGGTAGCGCAGGCCGGAGCAGCCGCCGGGCTGGACGGCGACGCGCAGCGCGAGGTCGTCGCGGCCTTCCTGGTCGAGCAGCGCCTTGACCTTGGACGCGGCGGCGTCGGTCAGGATGATGCCGTCGGTGACGGTGCTGGTCTCGTCCGATACGGACATCTACATCTCTCCCGGGTTGTACGGAGACTGCTTGCCGACGGTTGCAACCGGCGGGGCCGCGGATTCATTCCGGGCCGGGCGCTCGATCTCGGCTCCTTTTCATGCTCGCACACGCGCCGCGAACCGGAAAACGACTCGTTCCCGGTCCTGGCGGGAATGAACGGCGGCCCGCCGGGATTCACGTCACACCGACGCTATGGCCATCGTCAAAGTGACGTGAAGCGGTTATGATAGATAGCGTCAAATCGACGAAAAGTCGCCGGAAACAGAAAGGGTGCGTGTCGTGACCACCGCCCAGACCCAGGAGCTCGACGTACAGCCGACGCCCCTCGCCCTGCTGCTCCTCGGCCGTGAGGCCGACCCGAGGAGCGAGCGCGGCGTGGAGTGTCCCGGCGACCTGCCCTCGCCGTCCGACCCGGACCTGGTGGAGCGCGCTCGCCGGGCGAAGGAGAAGCTCGGGAACAAGGTCTTCGTGCTCGGCCACCACTACCAGCGCGACGAGGTCATCCAGTTCGCCGACGTGACCGGTGACTCGTTCAAGCTGGCCCGGGACGCGGCGGCGCGCCCGGAGGCCGAGTACATCGTCTTCTGCGGTGTGCACTTCATGGCGGAGTCCGCGGACATCCTGACGTCCGACGACCAGAAGGTCGTCCTGCCCGACCTCGCCGCCGGCTGCTCGATGGCCGACATGGCGACGGCCGAGCAGGTCGCCGAGTGCTGGGACGTGCTGACCGAGGCCGGCATAGCCGAGCAGGTCGTGCCCGTCTCGTACATGAACTCCTCCGCCGACATCAAGGCGTTCACGGGCAAGCACGGCGGCACGATCTGCACCTCCTCCAACGCCAAGCGCGCCCTGGACTGGGCCTTCGAGCAGGGCGAGAAGGTGCTGTTCCTGCCCGACCAGCACCTCGGGCGGAACACCGCGGTCCGGGACATGGGCATGTCCCTGGAGGACTGCGTCGTCTACAACCCGCACAAGCCGAACGGCGGTCTGACCGCCGACGAGCTGCGCGCGGCGAAGATGATCCTGTGGCGGGGCCACTGCTCGGTGCACGGACGCTTCAGCCTGGACTCGGTGAACGACGTGCGCGAGCGCATCCCCGGCGTGAACGTCCTCGTGCACCCCGAGTGCAAGCACGAGGTCGTGGCCGCGGCCGACTACGTCGGTTCGACGGAGTACATCATCAAGGCCCTGGAGGCCGCGCCGGCCGGCTCCAAGTGGGCCATCGGCACGGAGCTGAACCTGGTCCGCCGCCTGGCGAACCGTTTCGCGCCCGAGGGCAAGGAGATCGTCTTCCTCGACAAGACGGTCTGCTTCTGCTCGACCATGAACCGCATCGACCTCCCCCACCTGGTCTGGGCCCTGGAGTCGCTGGCCGAGGGCAACCTCGTCAACCGCATCGAGGTGGACAAGGAGACGGAGGCGTTCGCGAAGCTGGCGCTGGAGCGGATGCTGGCGCTGCCGTAGCCGCCACCCGGCCCGTGGTCACCCCGAGTGCGGTTTCCGCTCGGGGTGCGCGGGGTCGAGGCTGAGGACGGTGCCGTCGGGGGTGGTCGCTTCCCCCGTGAAGCGGTTCGAGGCCACAGGACACGGAACGGGACAACGGAGCGGCCGGGCACCGACCGTGGAGGTGCGGTGCCCGGCCGCCGCCGGGTCGGGGCGTCACACGCCCGCGGGCTCCGGCTCCGCCGCGTCCGTCCGCTGGGCCGGGAGGCCCTTCTTCGCCGCGCGCTTCTTCGCCCGGCGCTCCTTGCGGAGTTCGAGCATCGCGTACAGCGTCGGCACCAGCAGCAGGGTGAGCAGGGTCGACGTCACCAGGCCGCCGATCACGACCACGGCCAGCGGCTGGGCGATGAAGCCGCCCTCGCCGGTGATGCCGAGGGCCATCGGGAGCAGGGCGAAGATCGTCGCCAGGGCCGTCATGAGGATGGGCCGCAGACGGTGCCGGCCGCCCTCGACCACGGCCTCGACGACGCCGTAGCCCTGCTTGCGGTACTGGTTGATCAGGTCGATCAGCACGATCGCGTTCGTCACCACGATGCCGATCAGCATCAGCATGCCGATCATCGCCGGGACGCCCATCGGGGTGCCGGTCGCGACCAGCAGGCCGATCGCGCCGGTGGCCGCGAACGGGATCGAGACCAGCAGGATCAGCGGCTGGACCAGGGACCGGAAGGTGCCGACCAGCAGCATGAAGACGATCGCGATGGCCGCCAGCATGGCCAGGCCCAGGTTGGCGAACGCCTCGTCCTGGTCCTCGGAGACACCGCCGATCGACGCCGTGGCGCCGTCGGGGAGCTTCAGTCCGTTGATCTTGGACTGGAGCTGGGTGCTGACCGCGCCGGTGTTGTCGCCGGTCGGCTTCGCGGTGATGGTGGCGGCGCGCTGGCCGTCGATGCGGGTCATGGACACCGGGCCGTCGACCAGCTTCACGGTCGCGATGTCACCCAGCTTCGCCGCGCCGACGCGCAGGTCCTGGAGCTGCTTCAGGGTCTGCGCGGGCTTCGCCGAGCGGATGACGACGTCCCGCTCGGTGTCGTCCAGGACGGCCTTGGCCGCCGGGGTGCCGCGCACCGCCTGGGCGACGACGGCGCCGAGGCTCTGGTCGTCGAAGCCGGCCGCGGCCGCCTTGTCGTTGGCCCTGACCGAGATGCGCGGCACGCTCTGCGACAGGTCGCTGGTGACGTCGGTGACGTCGTCGAGCGAGGCGACCGTCTTGCGGACCTCCTCGGCGGCCGTCCGCAGCACCTCGGCGTCGGCGGCCTTCACGACCACGCTGAGGTCCTGGGCGCCGAACCCGTCGCCGGCGGCGATGGTGGTGGTGCCGATGCCCTTCAGCCCGGCCAGGCCCTTCTCGATGCGGTCCTGGACGTCCTCGGCCGACGCCGAGTCGTCGAGCATCACCTGGTAGGAGGCCTGGTTGGTGTCCGTGCCGCCGCCGAAGGCGGCCATGAAGCCGGACGAGCCGACCGTGACCTGGTAGTCCTTCACGCCCTTGGTGCCGGAGAGCAGCTCCTCGACCTTCTTCGCCTGGGCGTCGGTCGCCGCCAGGCTGGTGCCGGGCTTCAGCTCCTGCTTGACGGTGAGGACCTCCACCTCGCCCTGGTCGAAGAAGTTGGTCTTCAGCAGCGGCGCCATGCCGAACGTGCCGACCAGGACGACGATCGCGATGGCCACGCTGGTGAGGCGGCGGCGGGTCGCGAAGCGCAGGACCGGGACGTAGATGCGCTGCAGGCGGCTCTTGGCCTCCTTCTCCTCGGCGAGCCGGCGTGCCTCGTCCGCGTCCTCCGGGGTGCCCTTCGGGGGCCGGAGGAACCAGTACGACAGGACCGGTACGACCGTCAGGGAGACCAGCAGGGACGCCAGCAGCGCCGCCGTGACGGTGAGGCTGAACGAGCCGAACAGCTCGCCGACCATGCCGCCGACCAGGCCGATCGGCAGGAACACGGCGACGGTGGTGAGCGTGGAGGACGTCACCGCGCCCGCGACCTCGCGCACCGCGTTGAGGATGGCCGAGTGGCGCTCCTCGCCGTAGCCGAGGTGGCGCTTGATGTTCTCCAGGACCACGATCGAGTCGTCGACGACCCGGCCGATGGCGATGGTCAGGGCGCCCAGCGTGAGGACGTTCAGCGACAGGTCGCGGGTCCACAGCACGATCAGGGCGAGGACCACGGACAGCGGGATGGACACCGCCGTCACGAGGGTGGAGCGGATCGAGGCGAGGAAGACGAGGATCACCAGGACCGCGAAGAGCAGACCGAGCGCGCCCTCGGTGGTCAGGCCCTTGATGGACTTGGACACGGCCGGGCCCTGGTCGCTGACGACCGTGAGACTGGCACCGGAGCCGAGGTCCTCGCGCAGGTCGGGCAGCTTGTCCCGGACGGCGTCGGAGATCGCGACCGCGCTGCCGTCGCGGTCCATGGTGACGGCGACGGAGAGGCTGGGCCTGCCGTCGGTGCGGGTGATGGAGTCGGCCGGGGCCTCCTGCTGCTTCACGGTGGCGACGTCGCCGAGGCGCACCGGCTTGCCCTTGCCGGGCTCGCCCGTGACCATCAGGTCCTGGATCTGCTTCAGCGAGGTGAAGCCGCCGCCGACCCGGACGGTGCGGTTGGCGCCGCCCTCGTCGAAGGAGCCGGCCGGGACGGTCGCGCCGCCGGCCTGGAGCGCCTGGGAGAGGGACTGCGAGGTCAGCCCGGCCTTCGCCAGCTTCGCCTCGTCGGGCGTGACGGTGACCTGGAGGTCGCGCACTCCGTCGACGGTGACCTGGCCGACGCCGTCGATGCTCTTCAGCTCCGGCACGACGGTCGTGTCGAGCTGGTCGGCCAGGGCCTGCTGGTCCCGGTCGGAGGTGACGGCGAGGACGACGGTCGGCATGTCGTCCGTCGAACCGGCGACGACCTGCGGGTCCACGTCGTCCGGGAGCTGGGCGCGGGCCCGGTTGACGGCCTGCTGGACGTCGGCGATCAGCTGCTCGGTGCCGTTGCCGTAGTCGAAGGACGCCATGATCACGGCGTTGCCCTCGCTGGCGGTGGAGGTGACGCCGCTGATGCCGTCGACGGCTTCGAGGCTGTCCTCGATGGGTTCGACGACCTGCTTCTCGACCACGTCCGGGGACGCGCCCTGGTACGGCGCCAGCACGGACACCATGGGCAGTTCGATGGTGGGCAGCAGTTGCTGCTTGAGCTGGGGTATCGCGATCGCTCCGAAGACGAGCGCGATGATCGACATCAGCCCTATCAGGGCCCGTTGCGCGAGGCTGAATCTCGACAGCCAGGACATGGGTCAGGGTCTCTCTTCTGTTTAGCGGCAGAAGCGGCAGCGGGCGCACAGATGAGCGCCCGCCCTTACACCCTGAGCCATGGCAGGGGGCCGTTTCGTAGGCCCCAGGTCCATTTCCTTATGCGGCGCATACTCCCGCCGCAGTACGACCGGCTTGAAGTCACTCCACCCTTGGACGGACCAGGCCGGATTCGTACGCCATCACCACGAGCTGGGCCCGGTCCCGGGCGCCCAGCTTGGCCATGGCCCGGTTGACGTGCGTCTTCACCGTCAGCGGGCTGACCTCCAGCCGCTCGGCGATCTCGTCGTTGGAGTGGCCGCCGGCGACCTGGACCAGCACCTCCCGCTCGCGTCCGGTGAGCGAGTCGAGCCGCTCGCCGCCGGCCGGATCGCGGTCGCCGTCGGCCGGGTCCGCCTGGGCGAGGAACCGGGCGATCAGGCCCGTGGTGGCCGCCGGGGACAGCAGGGCCTGCCCGCCGGCCGCGATCCGGATGGCGTTCAGCAGTTCCTCGGGCTCGGCCCCCTTCCCGAGGAAGCCGGAGGCGCCGGCGCGCAGCGACTGCACGACGTAGTCGTCGACCTCGAAGGTCGTCAGGATGACCACGCGGACGTCGGCGAGTTCCGGGTCGGCGCTGATCATGCGGGTCGCCGCGAGGCCGTCGGTGCCGGGCATGCGGATGTCCATGAGGACGACGTCGGCGTGCCGCTCCTTCGTCAGCCGGACCGCCTCCGCGCCGTCGGACGCCTCGCCGACCACCTCCATGTCGGGCTCGGAGTCGACGAGCACGCGAAAGGCGCTGCGCAGCAGCGCCTGGTCGTCGGCGAGCAGGACACGGATCGTCATGCGGGGTCCTCCCCGGTCGGTGTGCGGTTCTTGACGGGCAGGATCGCATGGACGCGGAAGCCGCCTCCGTAGCGGGGACCGGTGGTGAGGGTGCCGCGCAGGGCGGTGACCCGCTCGCGCATGCCGAGCAGGCCGTGGCCGCCGCCGCTGTCCGGGTCGGTGTCCTCGCCGCTGCCGTCGTCGAGGACGGTGATCTCGATGTTCGGTCCGACCCGTACGACGCTGACCTCGGCCTTGGCCTGCGGTCCCGCGTGCTTCTGCACGTTCGTCAGGGCCTCCTGGATGATCCGGTAGGCGGCCAGGTCGACGGCTGCCGGGAGGGTGGTGTCCTGGTCGGCGCGGGCGACCTCGATGTGCAGCCCGGCGCTGCGGAAGGTGCCGGTGAGTTCGTCGAGGCGGTCCAGGCCGGGGGCGGGTTCGGTGGGGGCCTCCGGGTCGCCGGACTGGCGGAGCAGGCCGACCGTGGCGCGGAGTTCGTTGAGCGCGGAGCGGCTGGCCTCGCGGACGTGGGCGAGGGCCTCCTTGGCCTGGTCGGGGCGCTTGTCCATGACGTGGGCGGCGACACCGGCCTGGACGTTGACCAGGGCGATGTGGTGGGCGACGACGTCGTGCAGGTCGCGGGCGATGCGCAGGCGCTCCTCGGCGACCCGGCGGCGGGCCTCCTCCTCGCGGGTGCGCTCGGCGCGCTCGGCGCGTTCGCGGATGGCCTGGACGAAGGCGCGGCGGCTGCGGACGGCGTCGCCGGCGCTGGCGCCGATGCCGGTCCAGGCGAAGATCGCGAGGTTCTCCTGGGCGTACCAGGGCAGCGGCCCGGCGGACATGGCCGCCCCGGTCAGCACGGTCATGGTGAGCAGACCGACGCGCCAGGTGGTGGGGCGGTCGGTGGTGGAGGCGACGGTGTACAGGGCGATGACCGCGGACATGGCGACCGGGGCGCGGGGATCGCCGGTGACGGACTCGACGACGGAGAGGGTGCCGGTGAGGGCGAGGACCGCCATGGGGGCGTGGCGGCGGAAGGCCAGGGCGGCGGCGCCGAGGGCCATGAGGAGGAGGCTGAGGGAGTCGGGGGTGCGCAGGGACCAGCTGACGCTGTGGGGGTGGCGGGGTTCCACGAAGGAGGCGGCGACCATGCAGACCAGGACGGCAGCGGCCAGTGCCGCGTCCATGGCCAGGGGGTGTGCCTTGGCCTGACATCTGGCCCGCTGGAGGGTGCTCACGGGGACTCACCGTAGCCGGGCCGGGGGCTGGGCCCCAGCCCCCATCGGCCCGAAGGGCCTCGTCAGCCCGGGATCAGGCCGTCGTCGCTCAGGAGTTCCCTGACTTCCTCCAGTGTCGCGTCGGGCGACGGCAGGATCAGCTCGGACGGCTCCAGGGAGTCGTCCGGGAGGGGTTCGCCCAGTTCGCGGACCCTGGTCAGCAGGGCCTGGAGGGTGCGGCGGAAGCCGGGGCCGTCGCCGTTCTCCATTTCCGCGAGGAGTTCGTCGTCCAGCCTGTTCAGTTCGGTGAGGTGGCCGTCGGCCAGCCTCACCTGGCCCTCCCCCATGATCCGTACGATCATGTCGCCCTCCTAGGCGTGGGCCCCTACTGCTTGTCGAAGCGCGGGGTGTCCTGCGGCTGCTGCTGGGACTGCTGCTGGCTCGTGCCACCTTCGATGGCCTGCTTCCCGCCGCTCGGACCACCGGCGAGCTCGGCCTTCATGCGCTGCAGTTCCAGCTCTACATCCGTACCACCGGAGAGCCGGTCCAGCTCGGCCTGGATGTCGTCCTTGTGCATGCCGGACTGGTCGTCGAGGGCGCCGGAGGCGAGCAGTTCGTCGATCGCGCCGGCGCGGGCCTGGAGCTGGGCCGTCTTGTCCTCGGCGCGCTGGATCGCCAGGCCGACGTCGCCCATCTCCTCGGAGATGCCGGAGAAGGCCTCGCCGATCCGGGTCTGCGCCTGGGCCGCCGTGTACGTCGCCTTGATCGTCTCCTTCTTCGTGCGGAAGGCGTCGACCTTGGCCTGGAGCCGCTGGGCCGCGAGGGTGAGCTTCTCCTCCTCGCCCTGGAGCGTGGCGTGCTGGGTCTCCAGGTCGGTCACCTGCTGCTGGAGGGCGGCCCGGCGGGAGAGCGCCTCGCGGGCCAGGTCCTCCCGGCCCAGCGCGAGCGCCTTGCGGCCCTGGTCCTCCAGCTTGGTGGACTGCTGCTGCAGCTGGTTCAGCTGGAGCTCCAGGCGCTTGCGGCTGGTCGCCACGTCGGCGACGCCGCGGCGGACCTTCTGGAGCAGCTCCAGCTGCTTCTGGTACGAGTAATCGAGGGTCTCGCGCGGGTCCTCGGCCCGGTCAAGGGCCTTGTTCGCCTTCGCGCGGAAGATCATCCCCATACGCTTCATGACACCGCTCATGGGCTTCGCGCGCCCCCTTCTGACCGACTCCGGCTCCAGCTCCTGCGACAGAACCCACAGTACGGGCCCTGCATCCATTACCGCACTGTTCGGGGACGGATGCGCTCATCCCCAAGGACGACTGCGTGCGCTCCCGCTCCGGCGTAGGGAGTAGGTGATCCCCGGGGTTACCGGAGCCGTACGCCCCGGGAAACTTCCGGAGGCGTACACAACGTCCCCTCTGTCCCCTTACAGACGACTGGTGTTGCCGGATCGTTCCCCACCGGGCTGGGGTCCATGCCCGGGAAGCCCTTACCCTTGGGTTTTGTGTTCCGTAGCCGTGCGAAGGATGAGAAGGCCCAGGCAGCCGACAAGGCGCCGGTGACCGACTCCAGTCAGCCCCGTCACCCCGAGGCCCCCAAGGGCCGCCCCACGCCCAAGCGCAGCCAGGCCCAGTCCCAGCGCCGCAGCGTGGCCAACACGTCGATGACGCGCAAGGAGGCCGCCAAGCGGCAGCGGGAGGAGCGCCGTGCCGCGCTGGAGCGCCAGCGCCAGGCGCTGGCGAGCGGCGACGAGCGGTATCTGCCCGCGCGTGACAAGGGACCGGTCCGCCGCTTCGCGCGCGACTTCATCGACTCGCGGTTCAACATCGCGGAGTTCTTCCTGCCGATGGCCGTCGTCATCCTCGTGCTGAGCATGGTGCGGGTGGCCGCGCTGCAGAACATCGCGCTGCTGCTGTGGCTCGTGGTGATCGTGCTGATCGTGCTCGACTCGTTCGTCACCGGCTTCCGTCTGAAGAAGCAGCTGAACGAGCGCTTCGCGGGTGAGAACAGGCGCGGCGCGGTCGCCTACGCCCTGATGCGCTCCCTGCAGATGCGCCGGCTCCGGCTGCCGAAGCCGCAGGTCAAGCGCGGAGAGCGGCCCTGACCGCGACGCCGTTCTCCGGGGGTGCGGCCGAGGCCTGGCTGGGCAAGCTGGGCGGGTTGCGCGATGTCGTCCGGCAGGAGCTGGTGGCCCGCCAGCTGGACGAGCAGATAGTCGGGCGGTTCCCGGTCGGGCAGCGGCTGCGGGTGCTCGACGTGGGCATGGGCCAGGGCACGCAGGCGCTGCAGCTGGCCCGGGCCGGGCACCAGGTGACCGGTCTGGAGCAGGACCCGACGATGATCGCCGCGGCCCGGGAGTCCCTCGCCGGGGAACCGGAGGGCATCCGGGAGCGGATGCGGATCATCGAGGGCGACGGCCGGGACACCGGCGTGCACTTCCTGCCGGGCAGCTTCGACGTGGTGCTCTGCCACGGCGTCCTGATGTACGTCGAGGAACCCGACCCGCTGCTGGCGGGGCTGGCCCGGATGCTCGCGCAGGGCGGGCTGCTGTCCCTGCTCGTGCGCAACGGGGACGCGCTCGCGATACGGCCGGGGCTGTCCGGCGACTGGGCGGGCGCGCTGGCCGCGTTCGACACGACCGCCTACCGGAACCGGCTGGGGCTCGACGTACGGGCCGACCGGCTGAAGGACCTGACGGCGACGCTCGCCGGTATCGGGGCGCCGCTGCACGCCTGGTACGGGGTGCGGGTGTTCACGGACACGGCGGCGGACGGCGCCGAGATCCCGGCCGACGTGGAGACGCTGCTCGCGGTGGAGGAGAAGGCCGGGCGGACGGATCCCTACCGCGGGGTGGCGGCGCTGCTGCACCTGTGCGGCGTACGGGGCTGACGCCCAGGACACGGCGGGTGGGCGGGGGCCGACGGCCCCCGCCCCCGGCTCACGCCTCGGCCGCGTGCAGGCTCATCGGCCCGTAGATCTCCGTGGCGTCCTCGAACAGCCGCACCTGGTCGGCACCGCCCTCCTTCAGCGCCTTCCAGTGCTCCCCGATCCAGGACTCGGCGTCCCCCTGGGTGGGGAACTCCTCCGGCGGCACCGCGGGCTCGACCTCCGTCCCGTCGGTCTTCTCGAACCGCCACGTCCATGCCGCCATGTACGCCTCCCATGTGTGTGAGCACACTGCAGAGCGAAAGCCTATGCGCTCCGCCGGGTGGGGCGTCATGGGCCTTGCGGGGGGTGCGGGTCGTGGGGCGTGTGCGGGTGGCGGGGTGTTCGCGCGGTTCCCCGCGCCCCTATAGGGGCGTCTCCGTCACGCGTGTTCCATGCCCAGGGGTGAGAATCGGGGCGTGGAACTGACTCTGCTCGGCACCGGTGCTCCCGCGGGGCTGCCCCGCCCCGACTGTCCCTGCGCGGCCTGTGCGGCCGCCCTCGGCCCGGACGCGCGGGCGGCGACCGCGCTGCTCCTGGACGGGGTGCTGCTGCTCGACCTGACGCCCGGGGCGGCGTTCGCGGCGGCCCGGGCGGGCCGCTCCCTGACCGGCGTGCGTCAGGTGCTGCTGTCTCATCCGCACGACGGGCCCGTGGTGGAGGTGCCGGCCGGGGTGCCGCAGCCCGGGCGGGTGCCGGACGGGCGGGAGTTGACGCTGCTGACGGGGCACCGGGTGCGGGCGGTGGCCCTGGACGCGCCGGGCACGGGGTACGCGGTGACCGGGCCGGAGGGGCAGCGGCTGCTGTATCTGCCGCCGGGCGGGGCGCCGGCGGGGCTTGAGGAGCCGGCCGAGTCGTACGACATGGTGCTCGCGGACGTCGTGGGGCGGCCGGACGCGCTGGCGAAGCTGCGGGCCGTGGGGGCGGTGGGGCCGACGACCGACGTGGTCGCCGCCCATCTGGACCACGACGTGCCGCCGGGCCCGGAGCTCGGGCGGCGGCTCGCGGCGGCCGGGGCGCGGGCCGTGCCCGACGGGGTGACGCTCGCGGTGGGGGCGTACGAGGACGTGCCGGACGTGCCGCGGCGGACGCTGGTGCTGGGCGGGGCGCGGTCGGGCAAGTCGGTGGAGGCCGAGCGGCGGCTGGAGGCCTTTCCGGACGTGCTGTACGTGGCGACGGGCGGGTCGCGCAACGGGGACACGGAGTGGTCGGCGCGGGTGTCCGCGCACCGGGAGCGGCGGCCGGGGTCGTGGCAGACGGTCGAGACCTGCGATCTGGTGCCGCTGCTGGAGGCGGAGGGGCCGCCGCTGCTCATCGACTGCCTGTCGTTGTGGCTGACGGACGCGATGGACGCGGCCGGGGCGTGGGACGACGCGGTGTGGGCGGAGCGGGGGGAGAAGGCGCTGCGGGAGCGGGTGCGGGAGCTGACGGACGCCGTGCGCGCGACCCGGCGGACCGTCGTCGCCGTGTCGAACGAGGTGGGGTCGGGGATCGTGCCGTCGACCGCGTCGGGGCGGCGCTACCGGGACGAACTCGGGCGGTTGAACGCGGGGTTCGCGGACGAGTGCGAGCACGTGCTGCTGGTGGTGGCGGGGCAGGCCGTGGTGCTGCGGGGCTGAGCGGCGGTGTCTCGTCGCTGAGCCCTGGGCATCGCGCGGCTCGGCCCGGCGAGGCGCCTTCCCCAAGCTCTGGGCTCCCCGCGGCTAGGACGGCTTGCGGGCGATGACCCGGTACGCGTTCGCGAAGCGGGTGCGGCGGGCCGCCGGGGCGATGAGGTGGTCCGTCACCGCCGCCAGGGCCACCAGGGGGATGCCCGCCCGCAGCAGCGCGGCGCGGGCGTGCTGGTGGGCCTGGGGCGGGGGGATGGCTCGCCACGGGGTGTCCGGGGCGGGGAGGGCGTGGGAGAGGGCCAGGGCCGTGGCACCGGCGAGGTCGTGGGGGACGTGGGCGGGGCGGTGGTCCAGGGTGAGGATCGTGCAGCCAGCCGCCTCCAGTTCGGCTCTGAGGTTCCGCGGTGGGAGCAGGTGGAGGTGGCGGGGCTGGTCGTAGGCGAGCCACCGGCGGCCCAGCAGGGCGGCGAAGGCGCTGCGGGGGTCCAGGGTCTCCACCAGGAGATGGCCGCCGGGGCGCAGGACGGAGAGGGCCGCCCGGAGTTCCGCCCGGGGGTCCGCCGTGCCCTCCAGGTGGTGCAGCATGCTGACCACGTCGTAGCGGGCGCGCAGCGCGTTGGCGATGCGCGGGTCGGTCAGGCGGCCCACGTGGGCCTCCTCGACGCGGTCGGCCGAGCGGGCCCGGACCACGCGGGGGGTCGGGTCCAGGCCGTCGAACGCGGTGTAGGGGAAGAACTCCCGGGCCGTCGCCGGGAAGCGCGCGTGGCCCGTGCCCACGTCCAGCCAGCTCTCCGGCTCCCCGAAGCGCCGCATCGCGCGGGCGGCCGAGCGGTGCCGGTGCCGGCTCCCGCGCAGCGCGAGCAGGGCGTCGGCCACCTGGTCCCTGGGCGCTCCGCGCACGGTCCGGTGGTAGAGGGCGAGCCCCTCCACGGTGAGGCGGGGGTTCTGGAAGGTGTGGCCGCAGTCCCGGCACTCGTCGACGGTGAAGCTGCCCGGCTTGTACCGCCGCAGGTCACCGGTGCGCAGCCGGTTCTTCAGGCGGGCCGAGCCGCACCAGGGGCAGTCCTCGCGGCGCGGTTCGTGGACGCGTGCGGTGGCTTGGGGGGCGGGGAGTGCGGAAGGGGTGGGATGGGCGGACATGGGCGGCTCCCGGGCGCGAGGGCGTACAGCGGGGACGCACGGCGATCCGGTACCGCGTACGACAATCCGCTGCAAAACGGAACGTATGGGATGCCGATCTTGGGTGCAACGACGCCGTCCCGGCGGAGTCGCGATGTGCCGCCGTGGTGTTCGACCGGTGCCGGTACTGTTCGGCGAATGAGCTCGCTTAATCTCGACGACTTCTCCGATCTGATCGAGCGTCCGGACGGCGGGATCCGCCGTGACGCCGAGGCGCGCCGGGAGCGACAGATCGTGCCGCCCGGGGCGCTGGGCCGCCTCGACGACCTGGGTGAGTGGCTGGCGGCGGCGCAGTCCGCCGTGCCGGTGCGGCCGGTCGAACGGCCGCGGGTGGTGCTCTTCGCCGGTGACCACGGCGTCGCCGGGCTCGGCGTCTCGGCCCGGCCCGCGGGCAGCGCCGGGGAGTTGGTGCGCGAGGTGCTGGAGGGCGGCCGGCCGGTGTCGGTGCTCGCCCGGCGGCTGGGCGTGCCGGTGCGGATCGTCGACATGGCTCTGGACTGCGACCCCGAGGCCCTGCCCGAGGACGTCGTACGGCACCGGGTGCGGCGCGGCAGCGGCCGGATCGACGTCGAGGACGCGCTGACGCCGGAGGAGGCCGAGGCGGCGTTCCGGGCCGGGGTCGCGCTGGCCGACGAGGAGGCCGACTCGGGGACGGACCTGGTCGTGCTCGGCGATGTGAGCGTCGGCGGGACGACGGCGGCGGGCGTGCTGGTCGCGGCGCTGTGCGGGGTCGACGCCTCGGTCGTCACCGGGCGGGGCGGGCTGGCCATCGACGACCTGGCGTGGATGCGCAAGTGCGCGGCGATCCGCGACGCGCTGCGCCGGGCCCGGCCGGTGCTCGGGGACCAGTTGCAGCTGCTGGCGACGGTGGGCGGGGCCGACCTGACGGCGATGACGGGCTTCCTGTTGCAGAGCGCGGTGCGGAAGACGCCGGTGGTGCTCGACGGGGTGGTGACGGCCGCGTGCGCGCTGGTCGCGCAGCGGATCGCGTTCCGGGCGCCGGACTGGTGGCTGGCCGCGCACGACAGCGGGGAGCCCGGGCAGGCCAAGGCGCTGGACCGGATGGCCCTGGAGCCGCTGCTCACCCACGGGGTGACCGTCGGTGAGGGTGCCGGGGGCCTGCTGGCGCTGCCCCTGGTGCAGGCGGCGGCCGCGCTGGCGGCGGAGCTGCCCGAGAAGCCGAAGGAGTCGGAGGCCCCGGCGGGGTCGGTGGCCCCGGAGGTTCCGGAGGCTCCCGCCGAGCAGTGACGCGGGCAGGAGCCCACGGGAGAGCCAGGTCACTCCGGCCCGGCTCAACTTCGTCCCCGTTCCGGTCGGTCTTGGAACGTGGTGCCGGCTCGACCGAGTCGCCGGCACCCCGGACCTGTCGACGCACGGACGAGGACGACCTGGATGACCACGCTCGCCCGCTGGGCCCGCGCCGAATGGGGCCCGCTGTACGCCGCGGTGCGCGGGCCGTTGCGAAAGCGGCGGTGGCGGGCCGTGCCGCTGGCGGTCGCGGCCGTGTGCCTCACGGCCGTGCTGCACGTCGTGCACCGGCAGGCGTGGGGCTACGGGTTCGTGCAGGACGTCGGTGCCGTGCGCGCCGAGGATCCGCTGTGGCTCGCGCTGCTGCGGACCCCGCTGTCGCTGTTCGTGCCCGCGCTGGATCTGCCGGCGTGGGGCGCGCTGGCGCAGATCCTGCTGGTGTTCGGCATCGCGGAGCTGTGCCTGGGCTGGTGGCGGGCCCTGGCGATCGCCTATCTCGCCACGCTCGCGGGCACGCTGTACGCGCGGCTGGGCATCTGGCTGGGGCCCGACTCCCCACTCGGCCTGCCCGCCTCGGACGCGTGGGTCGTGGACACCGGGCCGTCCGCTGCGGTGGTCGGCCTGGCCGTCTTCCTGGGCCGGCGCTACCGGGCGCATGTCACGGCGGGTGCGGTGATCGTGGCGATGGTGGTCGAGGTCGCGCTGAAGGAGAACCTCGCCGGCAAGGAGCACCTCGCGGCGATCGCGGCCGTGCTGCTGCTGTGCGCGGGCGCCGAGTGGCGTCAGCGGCGTTCGAGGGTGCGGGCCGGTTCGGGGTCGGGCGCGCCGCCGAGCCAGTCCTGAAAGGCGCGTCTGGGGCCCGCCCAGCGGCGGTCGTGGTGGTAGGCGCGCAGCCCGGACCTGGCCCGGGCGCGGGGGCGGCGCCGGTAGAAGCGCTTGGCCCACGGGGAGCCCGGGCGGGCCAGCCGTACGGCGGCGACCAGGGCGACGAGGGGCACGATCACGCCGACGACCGCGAGGCGGACCTTGCCCTTGAACAGGGCGATGAGGGCGAACGCGAAGTTCACGACGACGTTGACGATGACGGCGGCGCGGTTCTCCTGCTGGTCCTCGGAGAGGTCGTTGACGCCGAGGGGCGAGAAGCCGATCAGGAGCAGGCCGACGAGGGCGGCGGTGAGGACGACCATCTCGACGCTCTTGCGCCCGGCCGGGGTCCAGTAGACGTCGGCGAGGTGCAGGACGAGGGCGAACTCGTCGAGGACGAGGCCCGCGCCGATGCCGAAGACCACCGCGGCCAGCGCCGAGCCGAAGCCGTGCTGTCCGCCCGCCACCGCGCCGAAGCCGCCGACGATCGTCAGGACGACCCCGGGGACGACGTGGTGGACGTGGACGCCGCCGCTGCCGCTGATGTTGCGGAAGGGGCCCTTGCCCGCCCGGATGAGGCGGGTGATCGTCCGGGTGATCAGGAACGTCAGCACGAAGGAGACGAGAGCGAGGAGCAGCGGCAGTTTGCCGGGTTCGATGATGTTCCGCTCCAGCCATTCCATATGTGAACTTTATCCTCGGGTGCCGTGTGCGCTCTCCTGACCGGCCGGTAGCCTGCGCCGGTGCCCAGTTCCTCGCCCCTCGACGGTGTCCGCTTCGCCTTCGGCACGCTCACGGTGATCCCGGTCCGGGTGACCCGGTGGGACCGGGAGGCGGCGCGCGGCGGCATGCTGTGCGCTCCGCTGGCCGGGCTGGCGGTCGGCGCCGCCGCCGCCGCTGCCGGGCTGGTGCTGCTGTTCCTGGGCGCGGGCCCGCTGCTCGCCGCCGTGGCCGGCGTCGCCGTGCCGGCCGCGCTCACCCGGGGGCTGCATCTCGACGGGCTCGCGGACACCGCCGACGGGCTGGGCAGCGGCAAGCCCGCCGAGGACGCGCTGCGGATCATGAAGCAGTCGGACATCGGCCCCTTCGGGGTCATCAGCCTCGTCCTGGTCCTGCTCGCGCAGGTCGCCGCGCTCGCCCAGGCCTACGAGGCCTCCTGGGCCCGGGGCGCCCTCGCCGCCGTCGTCTCCGCGGCCCTGGCCCGGCTGGCCCTGACCCTGGCGGCCCGGAGCGGGGTGCCGGCGGCGCGGCCGGACGGGCTGGGAGCGGCCGTCGCCGGTGCGGTGCCGGTGCGGGCGGCGCTCGTCGCCGCGGGCGCCGTGACGGCGGTGGCGGCGGCGGCCGGCGCCCTGCTCGGGCCGTACGGCGTGGTCCGTGCCGCGCTCGCGGCGCTGCTCTCCCTGGCCGCCGCCGAGGCGCTGCTGCGGCACTGCGCGCGCCGCTTCGGCGGGGTCACCGGGGATGTGTTCGGGGGTCTCGCGGAGACGGCCGCGACGACGGCGCTGGTCGTTCTGTCACTGGGCTGACACGCTTCCTGACCCGGACACCGGCGGGGACGACGGTCACGGGGACCGGGCTCAGCACTGCTGTCGCCAGGCCCCCAGTTCGTACTTCTTGAGCAGCGAACTCAGGCGCAGCCGGCGGGACTCGGCGCAGAAGCGGCCGGTGGGCACCTCGTACTCGACGTGGAAGACGGCCTTGCCCGCGTCGACGAACGGCTTCAGGGCCTTGCACTCGCCGTACTGGGCGCACTGCTCGTTGACCGCGAAGTCGAAGTCGCCGACCAGTTCCGGGATCTGGTCCAGGTCGTTCTTCAGCCCGACGGCCAGGCCCCGGTCGTGGGCCAGGCGGGCGATGAGGCGGTTGTAGCGGAGCTGGTCGGTGGCGGTCAGCGGGAAGCCCGTGTCGTTGCGGTAGCCGTCCATGTTGTCGGGCTCCACCGCGTCGAAGCCCTTGTCGCGGCACATGTCGAGGCGGGCCGCCATGAGCGGCTCCAGGACGTCGGTGCGGCGGATGTCGAGCCAGCGCTCGCCCCGCCAGCCGTTGCCCCGGCCGAGGACGGTCTTCGGGAACTGCTCCGCGTCCGGGCGGAACTCCTCCCAGGCGCCGGTGGACAGGTAGCAGATGACCTTCCGTCCGTCGTCGTGCAGCCGGGCGACCGTCTCCTCGGGGTGGTCGAAACCGTCGATGTCGTAGACCGGCACGTCGACGGAGGTGTCCAGGCGCCCGCTGAGCTGCCACTGCCAGGCGGTGCCGGGGCGGGGCTGCCAGCGGGGGCCGGGCTTGTCGTCGGGGGCCTGGGTGCAGCCCGCGAGCAGCAGGAGCAGCAGGGCGGCGGGCAACAGCGGACGTCTCACGAAGTGTTCTCCAGGGTGTACGGCAGCGTGCCCCAAGGATGATCTCCGGTTCCGGGCACCGCGCAGTGCACCGCCGCGCCCCGCGCCCGGGCCAGGGCCTCCGGGTCGGCGTCGGGCGGCACGTCGTACACCAGGTGGCACAGCCGTACGTCCGGGCCGCCGGGCCAGGGCTGGGGGTGCTGGGCGCGGTAGGACGCCCAGGTGCCCTCGAAGGTGACGAGGACGTCGGCGATGCGGGCGTAGCAGGGGTGCGGTGCCGTGCCGTGGTTGAGGACGAGGGTGCCGCAGCCGACGCCCCAGGCCGCGACCGCCAGCTTCTGGTAGTGCTCGAACTGCTCGGGCCCGGCGGGGACCTGGTCGAGGAAGGCGCCGTCGGTGCCGTACCAGTCGCGGTGCCGGGTGAGGTCGCGGACGACGTCGCCGGCGGCGCGGCGGCCGTAGTCGGTGTCGGCGTACCCGAGGACCCGGACGCCCGCCGCCCGCAGCCGGGCGGCGACCTCGGCGAAGGCCGCGTCGGGCCGGTCGCCGGGGCCGCTGGCCGGGTTGAGGACCACCCCGTAGAGGCGGGGCGCCGCCGCGACGATCGCGTCCCATTCGGCGGGGCGGGCGGACGGGTGCTCGTAGTACGGGACCAGGAGAGTGCTCATCGGTGGGCGGTTGCCCTCCCCAGCAGGGCGCACACAAGCGCGGCCTGGACGGCGGCCGCCGTGCCGTGGACGACCACGCCGGTCAGGTGCGGATCACCGGTGCGGGTGACGAGGAGCAGGGTCTGGGCGAGGGCGGCGACGCAGCACACCGCCGTCGCGCCGGTCACCGCGCCGAACGACTGGAGCAGCAGGCCCGTCCACAGGACCACGCCCAGCAGGAGCAGCCCGGCCAGCCGGACGCCGCCGGGGAGCGGGGCCTGCGGCCACAGGGCGGCGGCGGCCAGGCTCAGGACGAGCAGGGCGGCGAGGTAGGCGGCCAGGCACTGGACGACGGTCAGGACGGTGGTCCGCCAGAAGTCCCGGGCGGTGCCGCTGGCGCGCAGTCCGGCGAGGCTGTCGCTGCGGAAGCGGTACAGCAGCCACTCGGCGGGCCCCATGCTGAGGGTGAGCGCCACGGCGGCGGGCGCGGCCACCGCGCCCCGCTCGTCGCCGGCGAGGACGTCGCCGAGCGCCGCGTACAGCACCAGGACGCCGGTGCCGAGCCCGAACAGGGCGTAGGGCAGGGACCCTGTGAGCCGGGGGCCGGCGGGCCGGGGCCGCGCGGGGCCGGTGACCGGCCCGCCGAACGGGAGCAGGGCGGCGAGGCCCGCGGTCCAGCCGCCCTCCCCCTTCAGGGCGGGCGCCACCTCGCGCAGTCCCAGCACCGCCACGGCCGCCAGGGAGCCCAGCAGCAGCGCCAGGCTCGCGGCCCGGGGCAGCGGGTCGACGAGGGACAGGACCGCGCCCATGGCCATCGGCGCGAGGGCGACGAGCAGGTGCCGTTCGCGGCCCATCACCAGCAGGACGGTCGCCGCCGCCAGGTAGCAGGACTGTCCGGCGGCGAAGGCGACCACGGCCGGGGCGGCGCTTCCGGCGAAGGCCAGGGAGACCAGGGAGCCGAGCAGCGCGCCCGCCGGGGCCCCGAGCAGCAGGGCGCGCCGGGCGGCCGTCCGGTCGCCCAGCCCCAGCCAGGCGTACGCCCGGTGGGCGAGGCCCTGGTTCCACGTCCAGCCGCACAGGGCGCCGGCCAGCAGCGGGACCGTGCCCGCGGGGAGTCCGAGGTCGCCCGGGCCGGTGAACAGGGGCGCCCCTAGGACGTAGGCGAGGCCGGGGAGGGCGAAGACGACGCCGCGCAGCAGGCAGCCGAGCAGGCCGATCCGCCAGGGGTCGGGGGCCGGGCCGTCGGGTTCGGGGTAGCGGCGTTCGACGCGTTCGTAGAGGGTCTCGGCGAGCGCGAAGGAGTTCTTGACGCCGTACCGCTCGCGTATCTGGTCGTCGGAGAGGCCGTCGGACTCCAGCAGGGCGGCTATCTCGTCCGGGTGGACGGCCGCGGCTATGAAGTCCTCCAGACGGCCGACGAGTTCGTCGACCGGGTCGGGCTGGGCCCAACTGGGCGTGCGCTGCCGGGGAATGCCCGGGAGGGTGTCCGGGCGGGAGCCCGGGGGCAGCCAGACGCTTCCGCTCACCAGCCGGCCCCGTCCGTCGCGACGGCCGCGTACCAGGGGTCGCGCAGTTCCAGCGTCCAGTCGGCGACGGTCTCCAGCGTCGGTTCGTACACCTCGTCCTCGCCCGCGAGTTCCTTGTAGATGGTGCGGAAGGCGTCCACCGAGCGGCGCAGCGTGAAGCGGTCGATGACGCGCTGGCGCGACAACGCGCCCAGTTCGAGGCGCCGTTCGTCGTCCTTGAGCAGGGTCAGCGCGGCGGCGGCCATCTTCTCCGGCTCGCGCGGCGGCACCACCAGACCGGTGTCGCCTACGGCCTCGCGCACTCCCCCGACGTCCGTGGACACCGTCGTACGGCCGCACGACATGGCCTCGATGATGGAGAACGGGAAGCCCTCCGAGATCGACGACAGCATGACGAGGTGCCCGGCCGCGTAGGCCCGCCAGACCTCGCTGATGCGGCCCTCGAAGGTCAGGCCGTCGGTGACGCCCAGTTCGGCGGCGAGCTTCTCCAGCCGCGTGCGGTAGGCCTCGCCGCCGGGCGGGACGGGGCCGAAGAGCCTGAGCCGGGTCGCCGGGATCTCGGCGCGCACCAGGGCGTAGGCGCGGATCAGGGTCTCCAGGTCCTTGATGGGGTCGATGCGGCCGCACCAGGACAGGGTCGGGACCTCGGGCTCGGGGCCGGCGTGCGGGAAGGCGGCCGGGTCGACGCCGTTGTAGACCGTGCGGATCTTGTCGGCGTCGGCGCCGCCGCGCTCCTCCCAGCGGCGGTTGTACTGGTTGCACGGGGTGATCAGGTCGGCGGCGCGGTAGCCGTAGGAGTTCAGCTCCCGGTAGAAGCCGAGCATGAAGGCCTTCACGGGCCAGCGCTGGGCGTCGCGGCGGTAGCCGAGGTAGCGCTCGCGCAGGTAGATGCCGTGCTCGGTGAGGAGGAACGGCACGCCGTCCAGGTGACGCGCGGCGAGCGCGGGCAGGGTCGCGAGGCCGCTGCTGACGGCGTGCGCGACGGAGTCCTCGGGTATGCGGACGCCGAGCGGGCGCAGGGCGTGCTCCAGCAGGTCCGTCGCGGTCAGCGCGTCGTGCACGGTCGGGCGGGCGGCGGCCGTCGGCAGGTGCGGCATGGTCCAGATCCACATCAGCGAGCGCAGTGCCGACTCGGTGCGCAGGGCGGCCGACAGGCGTCCGTCGCGGGCGAGTTCGGCCAGCTCGTTCAGGGACTCGCCGAAGTCGGCGTGCGAGTCGGGTTCGAGGAAGGAGAGCAGGAAACGCTCGTAGGTCTCCGTGAAACGGCGGCGGGCCCTGCCGTACGGGGGCCTGCCGCGGCCGGGGCGCGGGCCCCAGGTCGGGACCGAGGTGTGCCGGCAGACGTTGGGCGGCAGGTCCCAGGTGACGGGCTCCCGGCCGCTGCCGGTGAGCGAGACGAGGTGGAAGTCGACCTCGGGCATGCCCTTGACGAGTTGGTCGCACCAGGTGCTGACGCCGCCGTGGACGTGCGGGTAGGTGCCTTCGGTGAGCATGGTGACATGACGGCCTGTTCGCCTCATGCGGTGATTCCCCCTGTGGTGCGGATGGTGTGCGGGGAACTGCTGCCGGATTCCGAGTGCGGGCTCGTTGTGGCTGGTCGCGCAGTTCCCCGCGCCCCCAAGAAGGGGCGTGCCCTTACGGCAACTTGAGAGTGAGAGCCGACTGGAGTGCCGCCGGGGTCGTCCACGCCGAGCGGGCTCCCGCGTACGGGGTGCCGAACTCGCTGGTGCCCAGGAGGCTTTCCTTCTTGGTGCCCTCCGGTGCCGTCACCGGGATCTGCGTGCCGGACGGCGCCGTGACCGTGACCGTGGTGCCGATGCGGTACGCCGTGACACGGCCGTCGGCCAGGGCGGTCCGCCAGGCGGCGCGGCGCTGCACCTCGGTGCCGATGGCGCTGTGCCGGGGGTTCTCCAGCGGGGTGTCGTCGGCGAACAGCGCCCGGTAGTCGGTGAGCACCTTCTCCATGACCGGGTAGAGCAGCCGGTCCTCGGCCAGGTTGGACTGGTGCGCGTAGTGCGGCCGGGGGTCGCCGGCGAGGACGTGCCCGAGGGCGGTGCGGGCCTCCTGCGGGACGATGTGCTCGGCGTAGCCCGTGTCGGGGTCGAGCGGCTCGTCGAGGCAGGTGGAGGTGGGGTTGTCCTCGCAGACGCCGCTGCCGCCGTCGGCCCGCGAGGTGTAGACCCAGTTGTACTCGTCGGCCATCTCGGCCGCCGTGCCCACGTTGTAGTACACGTTCATCGGGTGGCGCGGCACGGTCAGCGCGTTGCCGATCGCGCGCTGCTCGGGCTCGCGGGAGTTGTCCGAGGCGATCCACCTCACGCCGGTGTCGGCGAGGGCGCCGGCCAGGTTGGGGTTGTCGGCGGGCTGCTGGGGCAGGGTCTTCAGGCCCGAGTGCTCGCCGGTGACCAGTTCGGTGCGGTCGACGGGGAGGCCCTTGTTCACCGCCCAGGTGTGGTTGTCGCGGATCTGCGCGGCGATCTCGGCGCGGCTCATGTACTTCGTCGAGCCGTCGGCGTTCTTCGCGCAGCTCCACGGCACGGTGGAGGTGTCCTGGACGCAGCCGAGGAAGGGGTGCGTGTAGGTGTGGTTGACCCAGCGGTACTGCGCCTTGTCGGCGAGCAGCCGGTCGGTGAGCGGGTCGGTGCCGCCGTGCTCGGTCTTCCACTCCTCGCCGGAGCCGGCGTTGTAGACCATGTCCATGGTGAAGCCGTGCTCGCGCTGCCACTGGGCGGCGTAGGCGGCGTCGTCGGCGGTCATACGGATCGGCGTGGTGCCCTCGCCGTCGCCGCCCGCGCAGTCGAAGTCGCCCGGGGTGCAGTTGCGTGCGGTGTCCCAGCGGCTGTCCGGGGCGAAGACGTCGTCGATGTGGACCGCGAAGGAGTTGCGGGTCTGACCCAGATGCACGCCCTGGGTCAGCCACTCGACTATGCCCCGGGCCAGCAGCCGGAACTGCTGCTGGTTGCCGTTGTAGGCGAAGGTCACCACGAGTTCGCGGCGGCCGTCGTGGGCGTACTCGCCGACGAGGCTGCCCCGGCCGGTGCCGCCGGGCACGGGGATGTCGACGTAGCTGGTGAAGCCGGTGCGCGGCCGGGCCACGTAGCCGTAACTCTCCTGGACGCCCGGGGCGTTGTCCTCGAACCGGAACGCGCCGTCGAGGTAGCCGAACCAGCCGGCCCTCCCGGCCGCGGTGACGGACGCCTCGCGCCCGTCGAGGGTGCCCGCCCAGCCGCCCTCGCTCGTGTAGTCGAGGCCGACCTCCGGGTGGGCCCAGGTGTAGGCGTCGACCTGCGGGATGCCGAACGTCTTCTCGTAGCTCTCCAGGGCGGTCTGCTCGGCGGAGCCGGCGCCGAACGGGGCCTCGTTCGGCAGGACGACGCCCTGGTACTTGGCGCGGGGCCGGCCGTTCACGGTGTCGCTCAGGAACGACTCGGTGATCTTGGGGCGGCCGGTGTCGTTCAGGTCGACGGTGGTGTACGGGATGCCCGTGCTCTTCAGCTGGGCGGTGACCGCCCGGACGGGGCTGTCGCCGTTGTCCACCACCAGCACCTTCAGATCGATGCGCGGGTCTTCGGCGGCCGCCGCCCCGGGGGCCACCGCCCCGGCCGTGATCATGCCCGCCGCCGTCACCGCGGCGGCCGTGTCTCTCCATCTGCGCGCACGCTGCGCCATGGTTCCTCCCCCAGAAGATCCCGGAATCCCCTTGCGGTCGAACAGAGGAGGATCCGTGGAAATCATGCAAAGCGGCGAGCAGGGCGCTCACCGGATCCCGATGAGTGTGACTCAGTTCACCGACATACAGGATCAAGAAATGGCCACTACGCCACCGACAGGTGAACGCCCGCAGGAATGAGCGAACGGGGCCACGCGCGTAGTCTCGTCGTCGAGTGTTCGCCGCACCGGGGAAGGCCCCGTGATACCCGAACCCTGAGGTCGGAATAGGGTCGGTCGGCGATCTCCCGCCGTCCGCCCGAAGGGCGGGCCCGGCGGGGTCTGGTGCGTGCAGCTGCAAGGCGGAGGAGGGAGTCGATGCGGAGCATCGGCGACTGACGACAACGCCGCAGATGTGCGTGCCAGACTCCGCCGGGCAGGCGGGGGATCGCCGACCGACCCTCAGGGTCGGCTGTCGGGCCCGGTCGACCCACACCGTTCGACCACAGCAACTTCACATCGGAAGCGAGATTTCACCACCGTGACTGCTCTCACTCTCAGCACCGCCGCGGCGCCCGGTCTGCGGGCCGACGCGATCGTGATCGGTGTCGCCAAGGGTGCCAAGGGGCCGGTCGTCGCACCGGGCGCCGAGGCCGTGGACAAGGCGTACGACGGCAAGCTCGCCGGCGTTCTGGAGACCCTCGGCGCCTCCGGTGCCGAGGGCGAGCTGACGAAGCTGCCCGCTCCGGCCGGCTTCAAGGCACCGCTCGTCCTGGCGGTGGGCCTGGGCGCGGTCCCGGAGAAGGACGCCGACTACGACACGGAGGCCCTGCGCAAGGCCGCCGGTGTCGCCGCCCGCGCCCTGGCCGGGTCCAAGAAGGCCGCCTTCGCCCTGCCGCTGGCCGACGCCGCCGACGCCGGCGCGATCGGGGAGGGCGCGCTGCTCGGCGCGTACTCCTTCGACGCGTACAAGGAGAACGGCAAGGACCCCAAGGCGAAGAACGGCAAGGCCCCCCTCGCCGAGGCGGCCCTGCTGGGCGGCAAGCCCCGCGACAAGGCCTACAAGGCGGCGGTCGAGCGCGCCGTCGCCGTGTCCGAGGAGCTCAACCGCGCCCGTGACCTGATCAACACCCCGCCGAACGACCTGAACCCCGAGTCGTTCGCCGCGATCGCCCAGGCCGCGGCCAAGGAGCACGGCATCAAGGTGCAGGTGCTCGACGAGAAGGCCCTGGTCAAGGGCGGCTACGGCGGCATCCTCGGCGTCGGGGCCGGCTCGGCGGCGGGCCCGCGCCTGGTGAAGCTGTCGTACACCTCCTCGAAGGCGAAGAAGCACCTCGCCTTCGTCGGCAAGGGCATCACGTACGACTCGGGCGGCATCTCGCTGAAGCCGGCCGGTCACAACGAGACGATGAAGTGCGACATGGCCGGCGCGGCCTCGGTGTTCGCCGCGGTCGTCGCCGCCGCGCGGCTCGGCCTGGAGGTCAACGTCACCGGCTGGCTCGCCCTGGCCGAGAACATGCCCTCCGGGTCCGCGACCCGTCCGGGTGACGTGCTGCGGATGTACAGCGGCAAGACGGTGGAGGTGCTCAACACCGACGCGGAGGGCCGGCTGGTGCTGGCGGACGCGCTGTGGGCGGCGTCCCAGGAGAAGCCCGACGCGATCGTGGACGTGGCGACGCTGACCGGGGCGATGGTGCTGGCGCTCGGCAGCCGGACGTTCGGGGTCATGGGCAACGACGACGCGTTCCGCGCGGCGCTGTGCGAGGCCGCCGAGGAGGTCGGGGAGCCGGCGTGGCCGATGCCCCTGCCGGAGCACCTGCGCAAGGGGATGGACTCGGCCACGGCCGACATCGCGAACATGGGCGAGCGGATGGGCGGCGGGCTGGTCGCCGGTCTGTTCCTGCGCGAGTTCGTGGGCGAGGGCATCTCCTGGGCGCACCTCGACATCGCGGGTCCGGCGTTCAACGAGGGCGGGCCGTTCGGGTACACGCCGAAGGGTGGCACGGGGTCCGCTGTGCGGACTCTGGTGAGGCTGGCTGAGCTGACGGCCGCCGGGGATCTGGGCTGACCGTCGCCCAGTAGCCCGGTCTCGCCGGTTGTGCGGCGCGTGCGGGGGCGTGGGGGCTGGTCGCGCAGTTCCCCGCGCCCCTTTCGGGGCGCCTCCGGACGGGGCTCATGTGAACGTGGGGCGTCTCACACCGCAGCCCGGCGTCTCCTTGTGTGCTGACAAGTGCGAAGATGGGGCTCGGCAGGACAGGGCCCCACCGAAGGGCCGAAGAACGAGCGGCCGGACACCAGCCGCCTGCCGGTCACCGAAGACCGGCTCACGGCGCACATGCATGGAGGACGTGACGTGGCGAACGACGCCAGCACCGTTTTCGACCTAGTGATCCTCGGCGGTGGCAGCGGTGGTTACGCCGCGGCCCTGCGCGGGGCGCAGCTGGGCCTGGACGTCGCCCTGATCGAGAAGGACAAGGTCGGCGGCACCTGCCTGCACCGGGGTTGCATCCCCACCAAGGCCCTGCTGCACGCGGGCGAGATCGCCGACCAGGCCCGCGAGAGCGAGCAGTTCGGTGTGAAGGCCACCCTCGAGGGCATCGACATCGCCGGGGTCCACAAGTACAAGGACGGCGTCGTCGCCGGCCTGTACAAGGGTCTCCAGGGCCTCGTCGCCTCCCGCAAGGTGACCTACATCGAGGGTGAGGGCCGCCTGTCCTCCCCCACGTCCGTCGACGTGAACGGACGGCGCGTCGAGGGCCGCCACGTGCTGCTGGCGACCGGCTCCGTGCCGAAGTCGCTGCCGGGCCTGAACATCGACGGCGACCGGATCATCTCCTCCGACCACGCCCTCGTCCTGGACCGCGTGCCGAAGTCCGCGATCATCCTGGGCGGCGGTGTCATCGGCGTCGAGTTCGCCTCCGCGTGGAAGTCCTTCGGTACCGACGTCACGATCGTCGAGGGCCTGAAGCACCTCGTCCCGGTCGAGGACGAGAACAGCTCGAAGCTGCTGGAGCGCGCCTTCCGCAAGCGCGGCATCAAGTTCAACCTGGGCACCTTCTTCGAGAAGGCCGAGTACACCCAGGACGGCGTCAAGGTCACCCTCGCCGACGGCAAGGAGTTCGAGGCCGAGATCCTGCTCGTCGCCATCGGCCGCGGCCCGGTCTCCCAGGGCCTCGGCTACGAGGAGCAGGGCGTCGCCATGGACCGCGGCTACGTCCTGGTCGACGAGTACATGCGCACGAACGTGCCGACCATCTCCGCCGTCGGTGACCTGGTCCCGACCCTCCAGCTCGCGCACGTCGGCTTCGCCGAGGGCATCCTGGTGGCGGAGCGTCTGGCCGGTCTGAAGACCGTTCCGATCGACTACGACGGCGTCCCGCGGGTGACGTACTGCCACCCGGAGGTCGCCTCCGTCGGCATCACCGAGGCCAAGGCCAAGGAGATCTACGGCGCGGACAAGGTCGTCGCTCTGAAGTACAACCTCGCGGGCAACGGCAGGAGCAAGATCCTGAACACCTCGGGCGAGATCAAGCTCGTCCAGGTCAAGGACGGTGCCGTCGTCGGCGTCCACATGGTCGGCGACCGCATGGGCGAGCAGGTCGGCGAAGCCCAGCTGATCTACAACTGGGAGGCGCTGCCCGCCGAGGTCGCGCAGCTGATCCACGCCCACCCGACGCAGAACGAGGCGCTCGGCGAGGCCCACCTGGCCCTGGCCGGCAAGCCCCTCCACGCGCACGACTGACCCCCTCGGTCGACGAACGCGACGACAGACTTCCGCACTTTCCGTAAGGAGCAACCGAAACCATGGCGGTTTCCGTAACCCTTCCGGCGCTCGGCGAGAGCGTCACCGAGGGCACTGTCACCCGCTGGCTGAAGGCCGAGGGTGAGCGCGTCGAGGCCGACGAGCCGCTGCTCGAGGTCTCCACCGACAAGGTCGACACCGAGATCCCCTCGCCCGCCGCCGGTGTCCTGGCTTCCATCAAGGTCGCCGAGGACGAGACGGTCGAGGTCGGCGCCGAGCTGGCCGTGATCGACGACGGCACGGGAGCGCCCGCTGCCGCCCCGGCCCCGGCGGCCGAGCAGGTCGCCGAGCCCGCTCCCGAGCCGGCCCCGGCCGCCCCCTCCACCGAGCAGGCCGCTCCGGCGCCCGCTCCGACCGCCGACGCCGCCTCCGGCGGCGGCTCCGCCGAGGGCACGGACGTCGTCCTGCCCGCGCTCGGCGAGTCCGTCACCGAGGGCACCGTCACCCGCTGGCTGAAGTCGGTCGGCGACACGGTCGAGGCCGACGAGCCGCTGCTGGAGGTGTCGACGGACAAGGTCGACACCGAGATCCCCGCCCCGGCCTCCGGCACGCTGCTGGAGATCGTGGTCGGCGAGGACGAGACCGCCGAGGTCGGCGCCAAGCTCGCCGTCATCGGCGAGGCGGGTGCCGCTCCGGCCGCCGCCCCCGCGCAGGAGGCCCCGGCCGCCCCGGCCCAGCCCGAGCCCACCCCGGCTCCGGCTCCGGCCGCTGCTCCGGCTCCGGCGCAGCCCGCCCCGGCCCCGCAGGCGCCGTCGGCCCCGGCCCCGCAGCAGCAGGTCACCCCGGCTCCCGAGCCGGCCCCGGCCGCTCCGGCGCCCGCCCCGGCTCCGGCCCAGGCGCCGGCCGCTCCGGCCGCCGCCAAGCCGGCCGACGACGGTGCCTACGTCACCCCGCTGGTGCGCAAGCTCGCCGCCGAGCAGGGCGTCGACCTGTCCACCGTCAAGGGCACGGGCGTCGGCGGCCGCATCCGCAAGCAGGACGTCGTCGCCGCCGCCGAGGCCGCGAAGGCCGCCGCCGCTGCCCCGGCTCCGGCCGCGGCGGCTCCGGCTGCCGCCGCCGCGAAGAAGGCGCCGGTCCTGGAGGCGTCCCCGCTGCGCGGCCAGACCATCAAGATGCCGCGGATCCGCAAGGTCATCGGCGACAACATGGTCAAGGCCCTGCACGAGCAGGCCCAGCTGTCCTCGGTCGTCGAGGTCGACGTCACCCGCCTGATGAAGCTGCGCGGCCGGGCCAAGGACGCGTTCGCGGCCCGTGAGGGCGTCAAGCTCTCCCCGATGCCGTTCTTCGTCAAGGCCGCGGCCCAGGCGCTGAAGGCCCACCCGGCCATCAACGCCAAGATCAACGAGGCCGAGGGGACCATCACCTACTTCGACACCGAGAACATCGGTATCGCGGTGGACTCCGAGAAGGGCCTGATGACCCCGGTCATCAAGAACGCCGGCGACCTCAACCTGGCCGGCATCGCCAAGGCCACGGCGGAGCTCGCGGGCAAGGTCCGCGCCAACAAGATCACCCCGGACGAGCTGTCCGGCGCGACCTTCACCATCTCCAACACCGGGTCGCGCGGCGCGCTCTTCGACACGATCATCGTGCCGCCGGGCCAGGTCGCGATCCTCGGCATCGGCGCCACGGTCAAGCGCCCCGCCGTCATCGAGACGGAGGAGGGCACGGTCATCGGCGTCCGCGACATGACGTACCTGACCCTGTCCTACGACCACCGCCTGGTGGACGGCGCCGACGCCGCCCGCTACCTGACGGCGGTCAAGGCCATCCTGGAGGCCGGCGAGTTCGAGGTCGAACTCGGCCTCTGACCGCATCGCCGGTACGGCTCCACGGTGCCCCCGCTCGGTTCGTCTCCGGGCGGGGGCACCGCTTTTGTCTTCAGGGGCGCGGGGAGCCACACCGTCGTGTAAGTCTCGTCTCACCTGCACCAAGACATCCCCACCCGCCCCACCCGCGGAGCGAACCGGCCGTATTGTCTAAACGTCAATCCCGACCGAGGAGCCCTCATGACCGCGCCCGTCATCCACTCGCTGCGCGAGCAGATCCGCGAGCACATCCTGGAGGGCATCATCAGCGGCCGCTGGCAGCCGGGCGAGCGGATCGTCGAGCGCCGGATCGCCACCGAGCTGGAGGTCAGCCAGACTCCCGTCCGCGAGGCCCTGCGGGAACTGGAGTCCCTGCGGCTCATCGAGTCCGCCCCGAACAAGGGCGTCCGCGTCCGGAACCTCACCGCGGCCGACCTGGAGGAGAGCTACCCGGTCCGGGCCGGTCTGGAGGCGATCGCGGCGGAACTGGCCGCACAGACCCTGGCCGAGGACTGCTCGGCGCTCGAACCCCACGTCAGCGCCCTGTACGAGGCGGACCGCATGTCCGACGGCACCGCCCAGGTCCGCCACACCGTCGCCTTCCATCGCGAACTGGTCCGCGCCGCCGGCAACTCCGTCCTGCTGCACACCTGGGAGGGCCTCGGCATCGAGGTGTTCACGGCCCTGTCCATCCGCTGGCTGGGCACGCAGCAGCAGTCGTACGCCGAGGAGCACGAGGAGCTGGTCGCCGCCTTCAAGCGCCGCGACCCCCGGATCGCCGAGCTGGTGAAGGCGCACGTGCTGGGCTGCGCGCCCCGGGCGTGACACCCGAGCGCAACGCCGCTCAAACGCCTCCGACCTGCGAAAACCGTTCGAAAAGCCGTCACCGCGTGCCACCGGCGGAGGCACCCCGTGCCTACTTTCTCGTGATCAAGAGGTTTTGCTCCTCAACCCTTTGATCGATCATCGATCAGCGAGTTACAGTCGCCGACGGGCTTGCCACCCAAGCCTCACGCCCTGTCCTGCCAAAGACCAAGGGCACCCCCGAACCCTTACCGATGAGGGAACCCCCTTCGACTGAGGAAGGCGGCGACATGACCGACCCCAACGCCATCCAGCCGAGCGAGCTCGACCAGCTCCCGGACCGGGACCCGGAGGAGACCGCCGAATGGCAGGCCTCCCTGGACGCGGTCGCCAAGGCTGCCGGGCCGCACCGTGCCGCGTACCTGATGCGCCGCACGCTGGAGCGCGCCGAGGGCGCCGGCATCGCGCTGCCGAAGCTCCTCGAGACCGACTACGTCAACACCATCCCCACCGCCGCCGAGCCCGAGGTGCCCGGTGACGCGGAGATGGAGCAGCGCATCACCGCGTGGAACCGCTGGAACGCGGCCGCCATGGTGACCCGCGGCAGCAAGTACGGCGTCGGCGGCCACATCGCCACCTTCGCCTCCGCCGCCTGGCTGTACGAGACCGGCTTCAACCACTTCTTCAAGGGCAAAGAGGCCGACGGCTCCGGCGACCAGCTCTACATCCAGGGCCACGCCTCCCCCGGCATCTACGCCCGCGCGTTCCTCGACGGCCGGCTGACCGAGGAGCACCTGGACAACTTCCGCCGGGAGGCGGGCGGCAACGGCCTGCCCTCCTACCCGCACCCGCGCCGCCTGCCCTGGCTGTGGGAGTTCCCGACCGTCTCCATGGGTCTGGGCCCGCTCTCCGCCATCTACCAGGCGCGCTTCAACCGCTACCTCACCAACCGCGGCATCAAGGACACCTCCGCCTCGCACGTCTGGGCGTTCCTCGGCGACGGCGAGATGGACGAGCCCGAGTCGACGGCGGCCCTCGCGCTCGCGGCCCGTGAGGAGCTGGACAACCTCACCTTCGTCATCAACTGCAACCTGCAGCGCCTGGACGGCCCGGTCCGCGCCAACTTCAAGATCGTGCAGGAGCTGGAGGCCCAGTTCCGCGGCGCCGGCTGGAACGTCGTCAAGACGCTGTGGGGCACGGCCTGGGACGAGCTGTTCCAGCTCGACACCACGGGCGCGCTCGTACGCCGCCTGCGCGAGGTACCGGACGCGCAGATCCAGACGTACCAGACGCGCGACGCGGCCTACATCCGCCAGGACTTCTTCGGGGCCGACCCGGCGCTGGCGGAGATGGCGAAGCTGCTGAGCGACGACAAGATCCTCGAGTGCTTCCACCTCTCGCGCGGTGGGCACGAGTCGCGCAAGGTGTTCGCCGCGTACAAGGCGGCCGTCGAGCACAAGGGCGCGCCGACCGTGATCCTGGCCCAGACGGTCAAGGGCCACACCCTCGGCGAGGGCTTCGCGTCGAAGAACGCCAACCACCAGATGAAGAAGCTGACGGTGGACGAGTTCAAGAACATGCGCGACCTGCTCGGCCTGCCGATCAAGGACAGCGACTTCGTCGACGGCGTGGTCCCCTACGGCCACCCGGGCGCCGACTCCCCCGAGGTCCGCTACCTCCAGGAGCGGCGTGCCGCCCTCGGCGGTCCGGCCCCGGCCCGCCGCGTGCACCCGGTCGCCCCGCTGCCCGCCCCGGCGGAGAAGGCGTTCGCCTCCTTCGACAAGGGCTCCGGCAAGCAGAGCGTGGCCACCACCATGGCGTTCGTCCGCCTGGTCAAGGACCTGGTCCGCGACAAGGAGACCGGCAAGCGCTGGGTGCCGATCGTCCCGGACGAGGCCCGTACCTTCGGTATGGAGTCGCTGTTCCCTTCGCTCGGCATCTACTCGCCGAAGGGCCAGACGTACGAGCCGGTCGACCGCGACCAGCTGATGTACTACAAGGAGGCCCAGAACGGCCAGATCCTCAACGAGGGGATCACCGAGGCCGGTTCCATGGCCGACTTCATCGCCGCTTCGACGTCGTACGCGACGCACGGCGAGGCGATGATCCCGTTCTACATCTTCTACTCGATGTTCGGCTGGCAGCGCACGGCCGACCAGATGTGGCAGCTCGGCGACCAGCTCGGCCGCGGCTTCCTCATCGGCGCCACGGCGGGCCGTACGACCCTGACCGGTGAGGGCCTGCAGCACGCCGACGGCCACTCCCCCGTCATCGCCGCGACCAACCCGGCGGCGCTGACGTACGACCCGGCGTTCGCCTACGAGGTCGCGGCCATCGTCAAGGAGGGTCTGCGCCGGATGTACGGCGAGGCCGCCCCCGGCGAGGACCAGAACGTCTTCTACTACCTGACGGTCTACAACGAGCCGCTGCCGCAGCCCGCGAAGCCGTCCGTGGACGGCGTCGACGAGGGCATCGTCAAGGGCCTGTACCGCTTCAACACGGCGGAGTCGGCCGGTGTCACCGTGCCCGCGAACGCCCCGCGGATCCAGCTGCTCGGCTCCGGAACGGCGATCCACTGGGCGCTGAAGGCGCAGCAGCTGCTCGCCGAGGAGTGGGGCGTGGCCGCCGACGTGTGGTCGGCGACGTCCTGGAGCGAGCTGCGCCGGGACGCCCTGGAGGCGGACGAGGCGCTGCTGCGGGGCGAGGAGCGGGTGCCGTTCGTGCGCCAGGCGCTGCAGGGCGCCGAGGGCCCGGTGCTGGCGGTCTCCGACTACATGCGCCAGGTCCCGGACCAGATCGCGCAGTGGGTCGAGCAGGACTGGTCCTCGCTGGGCGCCGACGGCTTCGGCCTGTCGGACACCCGTGAGGCGGCCCGCCGCCACTTCGGCGTCGACGCCGAGTCGATCGTCGTCGCGGCCCTGGCCCAGCTCGCCAAGCGCGGCGAGGTCAAGGCGACGTCCGTGAAGGAAGCGCGCGAGAAGTACGGTCTGTAAGGACCGGGACCAGCAGGCCCCCGCCGCGGCGGGGGCCTGCTGCATGATGTGCGCATGCGTGCTGCCCGGCTGATCAAGATGGTGCTGTTGCTCCAGTCCCGGCCCTCCATGACGGCCGCCGAGCTCGCCCAGGAGCTGGAGGTGTCGGAGCGGACGGTGACCCGGGACGCGCAGGCGCTGTCGGAGGCGGGCGTTCCGGTGTACGCGGACCGCGGGCGGGCCGGTGGCTACCGGCTGGTCGGCGGGTACCGGACACGCCTGACGGGCCTGCACCGCAGTGAGGCCGAGGCGCTGTTCCTGTCCGGGGTGCCGGGCGCGCTGCGCGAGATGGGGCTGGAGGACGCGGCCTCGGCGGCCCGGCTGAAGGTGTCGGCGGCGCTGCTGCCCTCCCTGCGGGACGCGTCGAGGACGGCGGCGCAGCGCTTCCACCTGGACGCGCCGAACTGGTTCAAGGAGCCGGAGACGCCCGCGCTGCTGCCGGCCGTCGCGGACGCCGTGTGGGACGACCGGCGGATCACCGCCCGCTACCGGCGCGGGCAGGACGAGGTCGTCCGGGAGCTGGAGCCGTACGGGCTCGTGCTGAAGGCGGGCGTCTGGTACCTGTGCGCGCGGGTGGCCGGGGGCGCGTCCTTCCGGGTGTACCGGATCGACCGGTTCACGGCGGTGGAGCCGGGCGGTGAGCGCTTCGAGCGGGAGCCGGAGTTCGACCTGCCCGCGTTCTGGGAGGAGCGGGCGGAGCAGTTCGCGCGGTCCCTCCTGCGGGCGCGGGTCGTGGTCCGGCTGTCCCCCGACGGCGTGCGCAGACTGCCGTACGCCGTCGACTCGCTGTCCGCCCGGGAGGCGCTGGCGGAGGCGGACGCGCCGGACGGCGACGGCTGGGTGACGGTGGCCCTGCCGGTGGAGTCCGAGGAGGTCGCCCACACCCAGCTGACGGCGCTGGGCCCGGAGGTGGAGGTGCTGGCGCCGGAGAGCCTGCGCCAGCGGCTCGCCGGGGACGCGCTGCGGCTGGCCGGGCTGTACCACCCGGAGGGCCGGCCCGAGGGCCGCGCATAACGATCCCGCGCACTCCGGGTGCGCCCCTGTGCCCCAGGGCCGATGCTGGACCCGTGATGGACGAGACGGAGTTCTGGGAGCTGGTGGACGACACCCGGGAGGCCGCCGAGGGCGACCCGGAGGAGCAGGCCGACCTGCTCGTGGAGCGGCTCACGCAGCTGGACCCGGACTCGGTCCTGGACTTCGCCCGTCACTTCGAGTCCCGCTACAACCGCGCCTACCGCTGGGACCTGTGGGGCGCCGCGTGGGTGCTGCTCGACGGGGCGAGCGACGACGCCTTCGACTTCTTCCGGTGCTGGCTGATCGGCCAGGGCCGGGAGGTCTTCGAGGGCGCCGTGCACGACCCGGACGCGCTCGCCGAGCTGCTGGACGACTTCGACGAGGAGATCGACGGCGACGGCGAGGAACTCGGCTACGCGGCCGACGAGGCCTACGAGCAGCTCACCGGCGTGGTCGCCCCCGACCTGGAGATCCCGCCGGCGCCCCCGGAGCCGGAGGGCACCCCCGTCGACTTCGAGGACGAGCGGCTGCTCGCCGAGCGCTACCCCCGGCTGTGGGAACGCTTCAGGGGCTGATCAGGCGGCCCGGCGGCTCGGCTCGGCTCGGACGGGAATGGCGCATCGGTGCCGCGTTGGCCTGGTCGAGGGCGGAGGCGGTGACCGCCGCCGGTCCCAGGACGACGGTCGCGGCCGCGCTGAGCACCGCCCAGGGGCCGCCGCGGGTGGCTCCCCGGGTGCGCGCCGCCGCGTTCTTCGTGGCGCTGCTGTCCTGCGTGGCGCTGCTGTTCATGGTCCCCACCTCCGGTCGGCTGCCTGGGGTGACGACCGTAGGGAGCCGGGGTGTGAGGACACCGCGCGTTCGCTGTGGCCCTCCTGTGTGTCCGCCGGCCGACCCTGGAGGCGGGCCGCGAGCTGCCGGATCTCGGGCAGGCGGGCGTGCAGGGCGGCGCCCGGGCAGCTCGTCATGTAGCCGTCGTTGTGACCGGCCAGGGCGGGCAGTTCGGCGGTGGTGCCGGCCGCGTACCGGCTCAGGCCGTTGCTGGAGACCAGGCGGACGCTCGCCCGCGGGTCGGTGCCGGTCAGGCCCAGCTTCCAGGCGGACAGCGCGGCGATGGCGCGGATCATGGGGCGCGGCACGGGCATGCCCGCGGTGAAGGTGCCGAGGGCGGCGATGCCGGTGGTGCGGTGGTTGAAGCCCTGGGTGTGGGCGCCGGTGACGGCGCGCTCGACGCCGCCGGCGCGGCCCTCGTAGACGGTGCCGCAGCGGTCGACGACGAAGTTGTAGCCGATGTCGTCCCAGTCGCGGGTGCCGGTCTGGCCGGTGTAGAGGCCCCGGATGATGCGGGGCGCGTCGGCGCAGTCGTAGCCGTTGGGCGAGTCGGTGTGGTGGACGAAGACGGCGACGACCCGGTCGTCGTAGCGCGGGCGCGGCTGCTTGCGGGCGGCGTCGCCCAGCCACCGCGATCTGGGCACGATGTGCGGTCGGGGGGCGGTGTGGGGCGTGGCGGCGGGCCGGGTCGGGCCTGCTCGGTCGGTGGTCTCGGCGGCGTGCTCGACGCCGTGGGCGCACAGCACCAGCGCGACGACGGCGGCGCAGCCCGGCAGGCAGCCGAGCGCCACCCGGGCGGCGCGCGGCAGTCCGGCTATGCCGGGCGTGCGGGCGGCGCGGTGGCCGCGCCCGCCCCGCCGTCTTCGCAGGACGCGCATGATCCCACTGTCGGTCCGTTCCGGTCCGTCCGCGATGTGTGATGTGCCACCCGGTGGAACCATCGTCACGGTCCGCGACGTTTTTCCGTGTGCACGCACGCGTGGCCGGTTCTGATCAACACGCGCGCGTGTGACTGATCACCGGGCCCTTCCCCCGCGTACTAAAGGGTTCCGAGAGAAAGGCGGCGTGCGTGGACCTGCTCGACATCCTGCTGTTGCTGGTCGTCCTCGCCTACGCGGCGTCCGGCTACCGGCGCGGTCTGGTGGCCGGCTGTGTGTCGCTGGCGGGCTTCGTCGGCGGCGCGGTCGTCGGTGTGTGGATCCTGCCGTGGGTGATGGACCTGGTGGAGCCGGGGACGACACGCGCGACGGTGACGGCGGTGTTCACGGTGCTGCTCCCGGCGGTGGTGGGGCACGAGCTGGCGGGGCGCCTCGCGCTGCGGCTGCGGCGGGAGCTGGACCGGGGGCCGCTCCGCGTGGCGGACGGCATCGGCGGGGCCGTGGCCAACGCGGTCGCGGTGCTGATCGTGGCGTGGGTGGCCGCGAGCGTCCTGGGCGTGTCCTCGTCGCCGCTGATCACCTCGGCGATCCGGGACTCGCGGCTGCTCGGCGCCGTGCAGCGGACGATGCCGGACACGACTCCGGCCTGGTTCTCGGAGGCCACGTCCGCGCTGACCCAGGCGGGCTTCCCGCAGGTCTTCAACCCCTTCGAGAACGAGTCGACGGCCGAGGTCGCCCGCCCCTCCGGCGACAGTGTCACGGCGGCGGCCGCCAACGCCGCCAAGCTGAGCACGGTGAAGGTCGAGGGCGTCGCGGGCACCCAGGGCCGCGAGGGCAGCGGGTTCGTGTACGCGCGGGAGCACGTGATGACCAACGCCCATGTGGTGGCGGGCATCGACGAGCCGACGGTGCAGATCGGCGGGGTCGGGCGGACGTACGAGGCGCGGGTGGTGCTCTTCGACCCGGAGAAGGACGTGGCGGTGCTGTACGTGCCGGGTCTGAAGGCGCCCGTGCTGCGCTTCGACGACGACGCCGAGCGCGGCGACTCGGCGGTCGTCGCGGGCTACCCGGAGGACGGCGACCTGAACCTCCAGGCGGCGACGGTCGCGAACCGGGTGCGGGCGACGGGCCAGAACATCTACAACGACGGGACGGCCGTCCGCGAGATCTACTCGATCCGCTCCACGGTCCGCCCCGGGAACTCCGGCGGCCCCCTGCTCACCACGGACGGGCGGGTGTTCGGCGTGGTCTTCGCCCGCTCCACCACGGACGCCGAGACGGGTTACGTGCTGACGGCGGCCGAGGTCTCCTCCGACGCGGAACGGGCGGCGGACGCGACGGCGCCGGTCGACACGGGCGAGCTGGCGGCCTCGTAGGAGCCCGTCCTCCGGCTCAGAGGAAGCGGCCCGTGAACACGTCGTCGGGATTCCCACGCCGGGTCCCGGTCGCTGAGGGGTTTCCTGCGGTCGACCGGCAAGATTGAGCCATGCGACGTATCGCGGTGACCGGCGCATCCGGTCTCATCGGCAGCGCCCTGGTGCGGTCCCTGACCGCGGACGGGTACGAGGTGGTGCGCCTGGTGCGCCGGGCCCCCCGGTCGGCGGACGAGGTCCACTGGGATCCGGAGGGAGGGGACGTGGACGCGGCCGGGCTGGCCGGGTGCCACGCGGTGGTCAATCTGGCGGGGGCGGGGGTCGGCAACCGTCGCTGGACGGAGGCGTACAAGCAGCGGATCCGCGCCGGCCGGGTGCACGGCACGGCGGCGCTCGCCCGGGCGATCGCCTCGCTGGACGAGCGGGACCGGCCGCGGGTTTTCGTGAACGGCAGCGCCATCGGCTACTACGGCGAGACCGGGGACCGTGCCGTCGACGAGAGCGCCCCGGCGGGCGAGGGCTTCCTGCCGGAGCTGTGTGTGGAGTGGGAGGGAGCCGCTTCGCCGGCCCAGGAGGCCGGTGTCCGCACGGTGTTCACCCGGACCGGGCTGGTCGTGTCCCGCCACGGCGGTGCGTGGGGGCGGCTGTTCCCGCTGTTCCGGGCCGGGTTGGGCGGGCGCATGGGCGACGGGCGGCAGTTCTGGTCGTTCGTCGCGCTGCACGACGAGGTCGCCGCGATCCGGCACCTCATCGACACCGACGGTCTGTCCGGGCCGTTCAACCTCACCGCCCCGAACCCCGTGACGAACCGTGAGATCACGGCCGCGATGGGACGCGTGCTGCACCGCCCGACGCTGTTCGCCGTGCCCGCGCCCGTCCTGCGGACCGTGCTCGGCGAGATGGCCGGGGACGTGCTGGGCAGCGCCCGGGTGCTGCCGACGCGGCTGCTGGAGTCCGGGTTCCGGTTCGCCTTCCCGGAGATCGAGGGAGCGATCCGGGCCGCGCGGTGACGCCGGGCCGGGAGGGCTCCGCCCCGCACACCAGCCTCCTGCGACCCCTTCTTGCCCATGAGGCGTTCGTATGCGACCGCCGTGCGACCGTGCCCTGTCCATGCGCGACTCCCCCTGACCGATCACGGCCCTACCCTCGTCCAGAACTCGCGTATCCCTGCGGCCTGTTGAGGGCATGACGTCTCCAGCGCCCGCGCAACCTCGAGGAGGGGCACGTGCTTGAGCCCGCGTACCAGGCGGACGTGGTCGTCGTGGGGGCCGGGGTCGCCGGACTCTCGGCCGCGCACCGGCTGACCAGCGCAGGAGTGACCACCATGGTCCTGGAGGCCGCCCACGGCGTCGGCGGCCGCATGGCGACGGAGAAGGTCGACGGCTTCCGGCTCGACCGGATCGGCCAGTTGCTGTCCACGGCGTACCCCGAACTACGGCTGACCCCCGGCCTGGGCGGGCTGGTGCTGCGCCCGTTCGCACCCGGTGTCCTGCTGCACGGCGACGGGCGCCACCACCGCGCGGGTGTCCAGCCGGGCGCAGGGGGCGCACGAGGCGCACTGCACGCGGTGCGTGCGCTGGCGAGTGCGCCCCGGTCTCCGTCCGCGCCCCGGCCGCCGAGGAGGCCGGTGGCCGTGCCCGGACGGCAGGTCTCCGTGCCCCGGAGCCGGTCCGGCGCCCCGCTGGGCACGGCCGTCGACCAGGCCCGCCTCGGCGCCGCCCTGACCCGGCTGGCGGGCACCCCGGCGGAGCGGCTGCTGGCCCGCCCGGAGCTGCCCGCCGGTGAGGCCCTGGCGGCCCGCGGACTGCCCTCCCGGACCATCGACGGCTTCCTGCGCCCGCTGCTCGCCGCCCTGCTGTGCGACCCGGACCTGACGACGTCCAGCCGGTGCGCGGACCTCGCTCTGCGGGCCTTCGCCAGCGGCCGGCTGTGCGTGCCGGAGGGCGGCGCCGAGGCCCTGCCGGAGCTGCTGGCCCGGACGCTGCCGGCCGGCACGGTGCACACGGGCGTGCGCGTCACGTCCGTCTCGACGACCTCGGTCACCACCGCGGAGCACGGTGAGATCCGGTGCCGGGCGGTGCTGGTGGCCACGGACGCCAGGGCCGCGGCGGAGCTGCTGCCCGGGTTGCGGGTGCCGGAGTTCCATCCGGTGACGGTGCTGCACCACACGACCGACGAGCCGCCGGGGACGGGGGCGTCACTGCTGCTCGACGCGGACCTCGGCGGGCCGGTCGCGCACACGGCGGTGATCAGCGAGGTCGATCCGTCCCGCGCTCCGGCCGGGCGGGCGCTGGTGTCCTCGACGGTCCTGGGACGGCCGCCGGGGGGTGTGGACACGGCCGTGCGGATGCAGCTGGCGCGGCTGTACGGGATGTCGACGGCGCGGTGGGAGACGTTGGCCGTGTATCAGACGGTGGAGGCCGTGCCCGCGATGCGGCCGCCGCATGATCTGCGGCGGCCGGTGCGGTTGATCGCCGGGCTGTATGTGTGTGGGGATCATCGGGACACCAGTACGGTGCAGGGTGCTCTGCACTCGGGGCATCGGGCGTCGGCGGCGATTCTGGCGGACCTTGGGGCGGGGCAGTCGATGCACGCTGCCGACCCTGTGCCGACCGTGCCGAGGGCTGCATAGGCCCTCTGTCGGGTGCGGGTGGGTGGGGGTTGCTCGCGCAGTTCCCCGCGCCCCTGAGTGCCTCTACCCAAGGGCCGCTACTTTGTCGCGGTAGGTCCGCACCGGAGCCGCGTCCTTGTACGGCTCCAGTCGTCGCTCGAAGTCCCTCACGTACTCCACCGCCCGCACCGAGCGCATCTCGGCCGCCTGGCCCGCCGCCTCCGCGGCCAGCTGGCAGGCCTGGTCGAGTTCGCCGAGGCCCAGGCGGGCGGTGGCGAGGACCACGCGGCAGAAGAGGCGGCTGCGGGCGAAGGACGGGGACCGGAGCTGGAGTGAGCGTTCCGCGTGCTGGGCGGCGGCGCGGAACTGCTGCAGGTCGCGGTGGCAGTGGCCGAACTCGTCGGCGAGCTGGGCCTCGTCGAAGAACTTCGCCCAGTGCGGTACGTCGTCCCCGGGCCGGGCCGTCTCCAGGGCGCGTTCGGCGCGGACCAGGGCCGCGGTGCAGGCCCGGACCTCGCCGAGCACCCCGTGCCCGCGCGCCTCGGAGGCGTGCAGCAGGGCCTGGACGACGGGCGGGCCGGACGTGCCGACGCCCTGCTGGGCCACGCGGGCGAGCTGCACGGCCTCCCGCCCGTGCCCGAGGTAGACGGCCTGCCGGCTCATGGTGACCAGCACATACGCCCCGTACGCCCGGTCCCCGGCCGCCTGGGCGAGCCGGAGCGCCTGCACGAAGTAGCGCTGGGCGAGGCCGTGCGCGGCGATGTCGTACGACGTCCAGCCCGCGAGCCGGGTCAGATCGGCGGCGGCGGCGAAGAGGCGGCGGCCGGTCTGCTCGCCGTAGGTGCCGCGCAGCATGGGTTCACACTCGTGCTCCAGGTAGCGCACGAGGGCCTGGCGGGCGTGACCGCCGCCGTAGGCGTCGTCGAGGGTGCGGAACAGCTCGCCGACCGAGCGCAGGGCGGCGATGTCCCCGGCGGTGACCTTCTGGCCCGGTCCGCGCTCGGCCTGGCCGCGCTGGCGGGGCAGGGACGGCACGCCCTGCCCGTCCGGGGAGCGCAGGGCGGGGCGGCCCTGTGCCGGGATGCGGGCGGCGGCCGGCTCGCCCCGGGCGACCTTCTCGTCGGCCCGGCCGATCAGCCAGTCCCGGCTGGGCACGACGAGCCCGGCCGGGGTGAAGGCGATCTTCCGCAGCTCGGCGTGGCTGCCGGAGTCCTTGCGCCACAGCCCGCTGACGATGTCGACGGCCTCCTCGGGGGTGGCGGCGAACTCCAGCCCCGCGTAGACGGGGGCGCAGGCGTCCAGGCCGAGGTCCTGGGCGGTGAGGCGGCGGCCCAGGCGCCGGGTGAAGACCTCGGCGATCAGGGCGGGTGTGGTGCCCCGGGGCTGCTGGCCGCGCAGCCATCGGGTGACGGAGGTCTTGTCGTATCTCAGGTCGAGCCCGTGTTCGAGACCGAGCTGGTCCACGCGACGGGCGAGTCCCGCGTTGGAGAACCCCGCTTCTGCGATGAGCGCGGCGAGCTGTCGGTTGGGGGTGCGCTGCGCGGGTCGTTCCGTCATCTGCGGTACGGTCTCCTGCCTTCCGGCCTTGGTGATGTGCGCGGATCGCCTGTGAGCAGGCGTTATGCCTTGCCGAACGGCGCGAATGTAGCGGAGAGTAAGCGTGCGATCACACATTTTCCCGGACATTCATCCGATCGTGTGAGGATTGACCCCGGAACTGACGCGTGCGGGCCGGACGTACAGTGGCTTGGGCGCGATACGTGCCTTACACACCCGTTCGAGGGAGGCGCTTGCCGTGAGTGAGTTGCGGTTCGTCCGCATGGGGTTCGGTGACGAGGCCGTCGAGTACCAGGAGGCCTGGGACGAGCAGCGCCGGGTGCACGCGGCGCGCTTCGCCGACGAGGTCCCCGACACCGTACTGCTCCTGGAGCACCCCCCGGTCTACACGGCCGGGCGGCGCACGGCGGACAACGAGCGGCCCCTGGACGGCACGCCGGTCATCGACGTGGACCGCGGCGGCAAGATCACCTGGCACGGCCCCGGCCAGCTGGTCGGCTACCCCATCCAGAAGCTCCCGCGCCCGGTGGACGTCGTGGCCCACGTACGCCGCCTCGAAGAGGCCCTGATCCGCACGTGCGCGGAGTTCGGCCTGGAGACCACCCGGGTCGAGGGCCGCAGCGGGGTGTGGGTGCTGGGCGACCCGGTCGAGCAGCGGCCGGCGCTCGGCGGTCTGTCCCTGGACTTCGACCCGCGGCTGCACGACGAGGAGTTCGACCCGCGCCTGAACGGCCCGGAGTACGCCCCGTCCAACGCCGGTCAGCGCCGCGAGGACCGCAAGATCGCGGCGATCGGCATCCGGGTCGCCAAGGGCGTCACGATGCACGGCTTCGCGCTCAACGTGAACCCGGACAACAAGTGGTTCGACCGGATCATCCCGTGCGGCATCCGCGACGCGGGCGTGGCCTCCCTCGCCGGTGAGCTCGGCCGGGACGTGACGATCGAGGAGGTCCTGCCGGTGGTGGAACGCCACCTGCGCGAGGTCCTGGAGAACGCCGAGCCGAAGCCCCGGGAGATCGAGAGGACACCGGCGGCATAAAAGCGCGCGGGGAGGGGCTGACACCACACAGAGGCATTCAAATCTACGGGCGTACCCTTGAGGGCGCCGAAGAATCAAACGCTAGGGAGCCGGTCGTGTCCGCAGTCGCACCCGACGGACGCAAGATGCTGCGCCTGGAGGTCCGCAACAGCCAGACCCCCATCGAGCGCAAGCCCGAGTGGATCAAGACCCGGGCGAAAATGGGCCCCGAGTACACGAAGATGCAGAACCTCGTGAAGAGCGAGGGCCTGCACACGGTCTGCCAGGAAGCCGGCTGCCCGAACATCTACGAGTGCTGGGAGGACCGCGAGGCGACCTTCCTCATCGGCGGCGACCAGTGCACCCGGCGCTGCGACTTCTGCCAGATCGACACCGGCAAGCCCGAGGCGCTCGACCGCGACGAGCCGCGCCGCGTGGGCGAGTCCGTCGTCGCGATGGACCTGAACTACGCCACGATCACCGGCGTCGCCCGCGACGACCTGGAGGACGGCGGCGCCTGGCTGTACGCGGAGACGGTCCGGCAGATCCACCAGCAGACGGCGGGCCGTGAAGGCGGCCACACCAAGGTCGAGCTGCTCGCCCCCGACTTCAACGCCGTGCCGGAGCTGCTGGAGGAGGTCTTCGCCTCCCGCCCCGAGGTCTTCGCGCACAACGTCGAGACGGTCCCGCGGATCTTCAAGCGGATCCGCCCCGGCTTCCGCTACGAGCGCTCCCTGAAGGTCATCACCGAGGCCCGCGACTACGGCCTGGTCACGAAGTCGAACCTGATCCTCGGCATGGGCGAGACCCGCGAGGAGGTCAGCGAGGCGCTGAAGCAGCTGCACGACGCGGGCTGCGAGCTGGTCACGATCACGCAGTACCTGCGCCCCTCCGTGCGCCACCACCCGGTGGAGCGCTGGGTCAAGCCGCACGAGTTCGTGGAGCTGAAGGAGGAGGCCGAGCAGATCGGCTTCTCCGGCGTGATGTCCGGTCCACTGGTGCGCTCCTCGTACCGCGCCGGGCGGCTCTACCGGATGGCCATGGAGCAGCGGGACGCGCGCGTCGCGGCCCAGGCCGTCTGACGAACCGTCACCGTCCCGGCCGGGAAAGGGCGTCGCCGCCCTGCCCGCCACAGGGCGAGACAAGCGTGTGAATTCGCGCACAAGACACTACCCGCCGGTAGCGGCCGATATGACGCGGTCCCGACCGTCCTCGCAGATGAGGGCACATGTCGGGACCGCGTCGCCGTTTCTCGGCTCCCCGCCGGGGCTTCATGGGTGTTTGACCGGTCGGACACGCCCTGGTAACACCAATCAGTGACGCTGGACTCACAGCACGTACACCCGCTCCCGAGGGGGGACCTCACCCATGCAGGCCGCGCCCGTTCGCGCCACCGCGATTCCGTCCTTCACGACCGCCCTGCGTGCCGTCGAGTCGCTGCTGCTGAGCAGCGGTCAGCGCACCGCCCGCCGCAACGCCTGGACCTCCGTGCTGGAGGACCGCCGGCGCGCCAAGGACCGGGTCGAGGCGCAGCGCGTCCTCGAGCAGTCCGTTTCCCGGTCCGTCTCCGTCCGCCCCTGAACCCGGGCCCCTCCCCCACGGGCCCCGCGGACACTGCCGTCGTCCGCGCTTGTGGGGCCACGTAGACTTCGGGGCATGGCGAGGAAGGAAACTGCAGCGGACGCTGCGAACCCCGGGCGACTGAAGCAGATCGCCCTGACCTACAAGATGACCCGCAGGGCCGACAAGAAGATCGGCCTTGTACTCGCGGCAGTCGGAATCGTCACCTTCGGTGTCTTCCTCGCGATCGGTTTCTTGATCGGTCACCCCATCTATCTCGGCATCCTGGGCCTCCTGCTCGCCTTCCTCGCGACGGCGATCGTGTTCGGGCGCCGGGCCGAGCGAGCGGCCTTCGGGCAGATGGAGGGACAGCCCGGCGCGGCGGCGGCGGTGCTCGACAACATCGGCCGGGGCTGGACGACGACCCCCGCGGTGGCGATGAACCGCAACCAGGACGTGGTGCACCGCGCGGTCGGCAAGGCCGGCATCGTCCTGGTCGCCGAGGGCAACCCGAACCGGGTGAAGTCCCTGCTCGCCGCCGAGAAGAGGAAGATGAACCGCATCGTCGCGGACGTCCCCGTGCACGATCTGGTCGTGGGCACCGGCGAGGACCAGGTCGAGCTGAAGAAGCTGCGCACGACCATGCTGAAGCTGCCGCGCGTGCTGACCGGCCCGCAGGTCACCGCCACCAACGACCGGCTGCGCGCCCTCGGCGACCTGATGAGCAACATGCCGCTGCCGAAGGGGCCGATGCCGAAGGGCATGCGGCTGCCGAAGGGCGGGCCGAAGGCCCGCTGATCCCCGCACACGTACGGGGAGCTGATCCCCGCACACGTACGGCGAAGGGGCGCCCGGAGTGGTCCGGGCGCCCCTTCGCCGTTCGTCCTCGTCGTCCGTGCCGGCCGTGTCAGATGCGTACCTCGACCGTGCCCGCCAGCCGGTCGTGCAGGCCGCGGCCGTCGCGGTCCCAGATCAGGGCGGGGATGGCGAGGAAGAGCAGGACCGTGCGCAGGGCGGAGCGCCAGGGGCTGACCCGGCCGGTGTCCAGGGCGAGCACCCGCAGGCCGAGGAGCCGCTTGCCCGGGGTGAAGCCCACCGTACCGACCGTGAGCACCATCAGGACGAACATGATGAGCGGCGCCCAGATCTGCGCGGCCTCGTTGTAGCTCTGCGTGATGAGGCCGTATGCGATCAGGAGGCTCAGGCCCCAGTCCACGGCCAGGGCGGCGAGGCGGCGGCCCGGGCGGGCCATCGAGCCGGGTCCCTCCTCGGGCAGACCGAGCTGCTCGCCCCGGTATCCGAAGTCGACACCGGCCTCTTCCGCGGCCGCGCGGGGCCCGGAGAGCCACGATCCGAGTGCTTGCCTGTTGTCCACCCGTCCACGGTACTGCGCCCGTAAATGACCAGGGCACGGCGGGGTGTGTCCGGGCTACGGTGTGAGGGGAGCCGGTTAACTTGTGCGAAACAAATGAGTCACGCCAGAGAAATCACCCGTCCCTAGGGTCGAGGTCAGCGTGTGCCACCCGCACTGGCCGCACGAACGAACTACCACCCCGGCGGGACGGTCGGGAGTAGGAGGAGCTGGATGTTCCAGAACGCCGACGAGGCCAAGAAGTTCATCGCGGACGAGGACGTCAAGTTCATCGACGTCCGCTTCTGCGACCTCCCGGGCGTGATGCAGCACTTCACGGTGCCTGTCGACGCGTTCGACCCGGACGACGAGCTCGCCTTCGACGGATCCTCGATCCGGGGTTTCCAGGCCATTCACGAGTCCGACATGGCGCTGCGCGCGGACCTGTCGACCGCCCGGGTCGACCCGTTCCGCCGTGACAAGACGCTGAACATCAACTTCTTCATCCACGACCCGATCACGGGCGAGCAGTACTCCCGTGACCCGCGCAACGTGGCGAAGAAGGCCGAGGCGTACCTGGCGTCGACGGGCATCGCCGACACCGCCTACTTCGGCCCCGAGGCCGAGTTCTACGTCTTCGACAGCGTCCGCTTCGCGACCAGCGCGAACGAGTCCTTCTACCACATCGACTCCGAGGCGGGTGCCTGGAACACCGGCGCCCTCGAGGACAACCGTGGTTACAAGGTCCGCTACAAGGGCGGCTACTTCCCGGTCCCGCCGGTCGACCACTTCGCCGACCTGCGTGCCGAGATCTCCCTGGAGCTGGAGCGGGCCGGCCTGAAGGTCGAGCGCCAGCACCACGAGGTGGGCACCGCCGGCCAGGCCGAGATCAACTACAAGTTCAACACGCTGCTCGCCGCCGCCGACGACCTCCAGCTCTTCAAGTACATCGTGAAGAACGTGGCGTGGAAGAACGGCAAGACCGCGACCTTCATGCCGAAGCCGATCTTCGGTGACAACGGCTCGGGCATGCACGTCCACCAGTCGCTGTGGTCGGGCGGCTCCCCGCTCTTCTACGACGAGGCCGGTTACGCGGGCCTGTCGGACACCGCCCGCTACTACATCGGCGGCATCCTCAAGCACGCCCCGTCGCTGCTGGCCTTCACCAACCCGACGGTGAACTCGTACCACCGCCTGGTGCCCGGCTTCGAGGCCCCGGTCAACCTGGTGTACTCGCAGCGCAACCGCTCGGCCGCGATGCGTATCCCGATCACGGGCTCGAACCCGAAGGCCAAGCGCGTCGAGTTCCGCGCGCCCGACTCCTCCGGCAACCCGTACCTGGCCTTCTCGGCGCTGCTGCTCGCGGGCCTGGACGGCATCAAGAACAAGATCGAGCCGGCCGAGCCGATCGACAAGGACCTGTACGAGCTGGCTCCCGAGGAGCACGCGGGCGTCCCGCAGGTCCCGACCTCGCTCCCGGCCGTCCTCGACTCCCTCGAGGCCGACCACGAGTTCCTCCTCCAGGGCGACGTGTTCACGCCGGACCTGATCGAGACGTGGATCGACTACAAGCGCACGAACGAGATCGCACCGCTGCAGCTGCGTCCGCACCCGCACGAGTTCGAGCTCTACTTCGACGTGTGATCGACGCCCCCGTCGTACCTGTGGTGCCCCCGTCTCCTTCCCGGAGGCGGGGGCACCGTCGTATGCCCGGATCCCGCTTCACAGACGGGCCCCGGACAGGGGATTATCAGTACTGACACTGTTGTTCGAGGAAGGTTTACGGGGATGTCCGAACGGCACGACGACGAGCGGGAGTTCGACCTCAGATGGGCGGACAGCGCCGAGCACAAGGAGCCCTCGGCCCGTGCCCGCATGCTCGCCGCCCGGTGGAAGGACAACCCGCCCGGGCCCGTACCGTTCCGCGCCGACCCGGAGCACGTGGGCTCGCGCCGCCGGTCCTCCTGGGTGTCGACGGTCGTGGTGCTCGGCTGCGTGGCGGCGGTGATCGTGCTGCTGGGGTACATCAACTTCCGGGCCCCTTACTAGGCAGCCGCCCCTGGCGGGGCTGCTAGCCTCCGGGCCCGTGAACGACGGTGTGTACACGGGCAACGCGGGCGAGGACGCCGCCCTGGACCGGGGATGGCTGCTCGGGCACTTCAAGGACGTCGGGGATCCGCGCCACAGTGAGGCGGTGGAGATCAAGTGGGGGGTGCACCCGCGGGGCGACGCGCGTGCGCGGTGGGTGCGGGGTGAGGAGCGGACCGCGCTCCTGGTGCTGATCAGCGGGCGCTTCCGCGTCGAACTCCCCGGGCGGAGCGTGCTGCTGGAGCAGCAGGGTGACTACGTGGTGTGGGGGCGCGGCGTCGATCACTCCTGGTACGCGGAGGAGGAGTCGGTGGTGCTGAGCGTCCGGTGGCCGTCCGTGCCCGGGTACGCGGTCGCCGACGGCGCCTGACGTCTTTGCCGGTCCTGGGGGTGATCACGACCCGTTCATGGGCGGGCCGGGGTGCACACTGGCAGTGGGACGAGTGCGTGAGCTGCGGGGTGATGCAGATGCACAGCCGCTTCCGGAGTGACCGGCGGTTGACCACCCGTATGGGGATCACACTGTTCCTGCTCGGTCTGCTGTACGTGGGGTTCGTCGCCGCGTTGGTCGTGCTGCTGAAGTCGTGGGTGCTGGTCGTGGTGGTCGCGGCGGCGCTGCTCGGCGCGCAGTACTGGTTCTCGGACCGGATCGCGCTGTACGCCATGCGCGGCCGGGTCGTGGAGCGCGAGGAGTTTCCCGAGCTGCACGCGGTGATCGACCGGATGTGCGCCCTCGCGGACATGCCCAAGCCGGTGGTCGCCGTGTCCGACATGGACATGCCGAACGCGTTCGCGACCGGGCGGAATCCCGACCACGCCGTGGTCTGCGTGACGACCGGGCTGCTCAGGCGACTGGAGCCGGCCGAGCTGGAGGGCGTCCTCGCGCACGAGCTGTCGCACGTGGCGCACAAGGACGTCGCCGTGATCACCGTCGCCTCGTTCCTGGGTGTGCTCGCGGGGCTGATCGTCCGGTTCGCGTTCTACTCGCAGGTGTTCGGCGGGGGCCGCAGGGACCAGAACACGGCCGCCGTCTTCGCCGCGGTGATGGGCGTGTCGGCCGCCGTGTACGCGATCAGCTTCCTGCTGATCCGGGCCCTGTCGCGGTACCGGGAACTGGCCGCGGACCGGTCGGCGGCCCAGCTCACCGGCCGGCCCTCGGCGCTGGCGTCCGCGCTCACCAAGGTCTCCGGCGACATCGCCCGCATCCCGACGAAGGACCTGCGTACGGCCCAGGCCTTCAACGCGTTCTACTTCACGCCGGCGCTGGGCCGCGAGCCCGGCGTCGCGCGGCTCTTCTCGACCCACCCGAGCCTTCAGGAGCGGCTCGACCAGCTGGGCCGGATCTCCGCCGAGCTGGGCGAGGCGGCCTCTCCCGGAGGAGTGTGAGCGGAGCATGGGGCTGCTGGACATCCTGCTCGGCCGGAGCAAGCCGGTCGAGGCGGATCTCGACCGGCTCTTCGCGCTGCCGTCGGCAGCCGTGACCCTGGAGGCCGCCGCTGGCTTCACCCCGACCGGGCAGGGCGCGGTGTGCTTCGCCACCGTCGAGGGCGCGGCCTTCGAGCAGACCCACCGCGAGGTGCAGGCCCTGCTGGACGCCGACACCGACCGCGACGGCCCGCCGGTACGGCTGACACAGGACGACTACGGCTACTCCTGGCTGGTCTCGCACCGCGCCCCCGACCAACTCGTGCCGCTCGTGAACGACCTGCACGCCGTCAACAGCCAGATGGAGGTGAACGGGTTCGGCCCCCAACTGCTCTGCTCACTGGCCGGTTTCCAGGACCGGTCGGGGCGGCGGCTCGCGCTGGTCTACCTCTACAAGCGCGGCACGTTCTACCCGTTCGCGCCCCTGCCCGGCGAGGCGCAGCGGCGCGACAACGCGCTGGAGCTCCAGGTGCGGGCCGCGCTCGCCGACGACCTGACGATCGAGCAGGACCTGGGCCGGTGGTTCCCCGTGTGGGGGGCACCGGGTTTGTGATCTGCCGCTCACGGGCCCGCGCCGCGTGAATGAATGGCCGTATGAGCGAGCTGATCCCCTTCACGCACGACGTCGACGGCGAACGCCTCAGCGGGCTGATCGGCGGCGGTGAACCGGCCAGGGCGACCGTCGTACTGCTGCACGGCGCGGGCAACGGCAGCAAGGAGCGGCTGGTGCCGTGGCTGGAGGAGTTCGCCGCGCACGGCTGCCGCTCCCTCGCCTTCGACTTCTCGGGGCACGGGGAGAGCACGGGCGTGCTGCGGGAGTCGAGCCTGCGCCGCCGCTTCGAGCAGGCCGTGTCCGTCATCGACGCGCACGCGCGCGTGGACGGGCCGCTGGTGCTGGTCGGGTTCAGCATGGGCGGCCAGACGGTGGCCGATCTCGTCCGGCACTACGGGGACCGGGTGGCGGCCCTGGGGCTGTGCGCTCCGGCGGTGTACGCGGCCGAGGCGTGGGACGTGCCGTTCGGCGACGGCGACGGGCGGTTCAGCGAGATCATCCGCCGGCCCGGGAGCTGGCGTGCGGCGCCCGCGCTGGAGGTGCTGCGGGCGTACGAGGGGCGGGCGGTGCTCGCGGTGCCGGGCGCGGACGCGGTCATCCCGCCCGCCGTGACCGAGGCCGTCTCGGCGGCGCTGGCCCGGCGCGCGCAGTTCACCCACTGGGAACTCCCCGAGGCGGAGCACCGGTTGGGCCTGTGGTTCCGGGACCATCCCGACGACCGGCGGGAGTTCGCCACCGCCGTGCTGACCGGGCTCGGCGAGCAGGGCTGGACGGCCACGCGCGCGTGGGTGGCCAAACAGCTTCCCGAGGGCCGTACGGTCGACAAGTCCACTTTCCTGACGGGTGGCTGGAGCGCGCAGCTGCGGCGGCTCACCCTCGACGACGGCACCGAGCTGGCGCTGCGGACCTTCGTGCAGCCCTTCTTCCGGCGGCACGCGCCCGGGCTGCTGGCCCGCGAGGCGGGGATCCTCAGGCTGCTGGCGGGGCAGGAGGGTGTGCCGGCCGCCGAGTTGATCGGCGTGGACGCGACCGGCGAGCACTGTGACCACCCGTCCCTGCTGATGTCGGTGCTGCCGGGGCGGGTCCGGGTCGACGAGGAGGAACTCGACGCGCGCGTGGACCTGCTGGCGGCTCAGCTGGCCCGGATCCACCGGGTCGTTCCGGAGGAGCGGCCGCGTCCGTACCAGGCGTGGACGTCCCCGGAGCGGGTGGCCGCGCCGGAAGGCGCGCTGTGGGAACGGGCCGTGGACGTGATCCGCCGCGACCCTCCGCCGTACGACGGCTGTTTCCTGCACCGGGACTTCCACCCCGGGAACGTGCTGTTCACGGGCACCGGGGCCGGTCTGCGGATCAGCGGTGTCGTCGACTGGGTGGAGACCTCCTGGGGCCCCGCCGACCTGGACGTCGCCCACTGCTCGACGGCGCTCGCGCTGCTGCACGGCGCGGAGTACGGCCTCGGCTTCGGGGAGCGCTACGCGGCGCGGGGCGGCAGGCGCCTGACCGAGGGCCCCGACCACCTGTACTGGCGGCTGCTCGACGCCCTGGCCTATGTCCCGGACGCGGCGAAGCTCGCGGGCCCGTGGCGGGAACTGGGGCGGACCGACCTGACTCCGGAGGTGCTGGGCGGGCGGCTGGAGGCGTATGTGACCGGGCTGATGGAGCGGTACGGCTGAGGCAGGGCGGCACGGTCGCGGTCGATTGTCAGTGGTGTCCGCGATGATGCGATCGGGTCGGAGGACGCGGCGAGTGGAGGCGGGCATGGGGGCAGAGCGGTACATCGGCGTGCCGGAGCGGCGGGCGCGGCTCGCGCTGCGGCAGCGGCTGGCCCGACAGGCCAGGGCGGGGACGCCCGAGGAGGTCGCCGACGCGCTCGTCGCCCTGCACGGCACGGACCCGGCGACGGTGTACCTGGCCGTGGGCGCGCGGCTCACCGACCCGGCGAGGACGGTCGACGAGACCGGACGCGCGCTGTACGAGGACCGTTCCCTGGTGCGGATGCACGGCATGCGGCACACCGTGTTCGTCTTCCCCACCGGCCTCACCGCCGTCGTGCACGCCTCGACCGGGCTGGCGGTCGCCGCCCGGGAGCGGGCCGCGCTGCTCAAGCACATGGCCGCGGCCGGGGCGCCGGACGCGGCCTGGCTGAAGGAGGTCGAGGAGTCGACGTTGGCGGCACTCGCCCGGCGTGGGCAGGCGACGGCGGCCGAACTCGCCCAGGACGAGCCGCGGCTGCGCGAGCAGTTCGTGTACGGGGCCGGCAAGAGCTACGAGGGGTTGCACACGGTCTCGACGCGGCTGCTGAAGGTGCTGGGCGTCGAGGGAAAGGTCGTACGCGGCCGGCCGCTCGGCTCGTGGACGTCCAGCCAGTTCCGCTGGGCCGTGGCCCCCGAGCACCCCGAGCTGGACGCCGCCGAGGCGCAGGCGGAGCTGCTGAGACGGTGGCTCGCCGCGTGCGGTCCGGCGACGGAGGCCGACCTCAAGTGGTGGACGGGGTGGCGGGTGACGGACGTCCGCAGGGCCCTGGCGGCGTGCGGAGCGCGGCCGGTGACGCTGGACGAGGGCCCGGGGTTCGTGGCCGGGGACGACGTCGACCCGGTGTCCGCGCCGGACGAGCCCTGGGCCGCCCTGCTGCCCGGTCTCGACCCGACGGCGATGGGGTGGCAGCAGCGCGACTGGTACCTGGCGCCTGAGCTGCGGCCGCAGCTGTTCGACCGCAGCGGCAACGTCGGGCCGACGGTGTGGTGGAACGGCCGGGTGATCGGCGGCTGGGCCCAGCGGTCCGACGGGGAGATCACCTGGCGGATCCTCGACGGGGAGGGCGTCGGCCGGGAGGCCCGGGCGGCGCTCGAGACGGAGGCGGAGCGGCTGAGCGGATGGCTGGGGACGACCAGAATCACCCCGCGCTTCCGCACACCGCTGGAGAAGGAGCTTGCGACCGGCTGACGGGCCAGGGGTGCCGACGGGCTGGGTGTGCTGACCGGAGAGGGCTGACGCGGCTGCCGGTGCGTCCAACGGCCCTCGCCGGGGGCGGCCGACGGCCATCGGCAGACGCCCGGCGGCGAGCGCCAGGCAGCAAGCGGCAGCGGCCAAAACGCCCCGAGCCCGAAAAGCCCCCGAAACCGCCGCCCCCCTACGCCGACTTCCCCCCGACCCGGACGAACACCCCCGCCCGGGCCGCCATCGCCGCCGCCTCGGCGGCCCGGTCGGCCGTCGTCTCGTCGAGTCGGCCGCCGCTGATCAGCAACTGGTAGTAGAGCGGAGCGGAAACCGCACGGATCACGTCGTGCGGGTCCGTGCCCTCCGGCACCTCGCCCCGGTCGACGGCCTGCCGGACGCAGGGGGCCCACTCCCTGACGCGGATGTCGTAGAAGCGGTGCAGCGCCGCCGCCGTCTTCGCGTCACCCGTCGCGGCGGCGATCAGCGCCTTGAACAGCGCGCCCTGCCGGGGATCCGTCAACGTCCGCTGCACGAGCCGGGCGTTGGCCGTGAGGTCGCCGAGCAGAGAGCCGGTCTCGGTGCGCGGCGCCGACTGCTCGGCCATGTCCTGGAGGAGGTCGGCCACCAGGCCCGTCACCGTCCCCCAGCGGCGGTAGACGGTCGTCTTGCCCACCTGGGCGCGCCGCGCGATGTCGGCCAGGTCGAGCCCGGTGAAGCCCTGCTCGGTCAGGGCGTCCTCGGCCGCCCGCAGCACCGCCTCCCGCACCCGTGCCGTGCGCCCGCCGGGGCGTACGGTCCCCGGCTCGACCCCGTCAGCCATAACGGTACTCCCGTTCCATTAACCGTCCCGCCCTGCTACCTTAGTCCTCACTAACGGGACCATAAACCCGTTAGCAACCCGACAAGGGGGTTCCGATGGAATACAGACGACTGGGTGCGTCCGGGCTCATGGTCCCGGCGCTGAGCTTCGGAGCCGGCACCTTCGGCGGCCGGGGTCCGCTCTTCGGCGCCTGGGGCACGACCGACGCGCGGGAGGCGCGCCGCCTGGTGGACATCTGCCTGGACGCCGGGATCACGATGTTCGACACCGCCGACGTCTACTCCGCCGGCGCCTCCGAGGAGGTACTGGGAGAGGCGATCAAGGGCCGCCGGGACCAGGTGCTCGTCTCCACCAAGACGAGCCTGCCGACGGGCGACGGACCGGGCGACGCGGGTTCCTCCCGCTCCCGGCTGATCACCGCCTGCGAGGACGCGCTGCGCAGACTCGGCACCGACCACATCGACCTGTTCCAGCTCCACGCCTTCGACGCCGGGACGCCGGTCGAGGAGGTACTGGCGACCCTCGACACGCTCGTGCGCGCGGGCAAGGTGCGCTACGTCGGCGTCTCCAACTTCTCCGGCTGGCAGGTGATGAAGTCCCTCGCGGCGGCGGAGCGGAACGGGCACCCGCGCTACGCGGCCCACCAGGTCTACTACTCCCTCCTCGGCCGGGACTACGAGTGGGAGCTCATGCCGCTCGCCCTGGACCAGGGTCTCGGCGCGATCGTCTGGAGCCCGCTCGGCTGGGGGCGCCTCACCGGCCGGATCCGCCGCGGCGCACCGCTCCCGCCCGACAGCCGGCTGCACCGCACCGCCGACTACGGACCGCCCGTCGCCGAGGAGCACCTCTACGGCGTGGTGGACGCGCTGGAGGAGATCGCCGAGGAGACGGGCCGTGCCGTGCCGCAGATCGCCCTCAACTGGCTGCTCCAGCGGCCGACGGTGTCCTCCGTCATCATCGGCGCCCGCGACGAGCGGCAGCTGCGCCAGAACCTCGGCGCCGTCGGCTGGGCCCTGACCTCCGAGCAGGTGGCGAGACTGGACGCGGCGAGCCACCGCCCGGCGCCGTACCCGTACTTCCCGTACGAGCGCCAGGAGGGCTTCGCCCGCCTGAACCCGCCCCTGTTCGCCGCGCCGGGCCGGGCGGCATGACAGAGCGCCGGACGCCCCGGGGACACAGGGCGGCCGGCGCTCGGAATCGGCCGGGTCAGCGGGCGTAACGCATGAGCGCCCGCACCATGTGGCACGTCGTGTCCGACGGCGGGTGGACGCCGATCAGCTCCGCCGTGCCGCGGATCGTCTCGTTGCGGGCCTGGTTCGGCAGGTAGACGCCGGAGTCGAGCAGGGCGATGGCGAGGCGCATCGCCTTGAGGCGGCGGTTGTGCGTGACGTACCACTCGCGCGGCCGGCCCGGCGGCAACGGCCGCTTCTCCACGGGCGCGTACGGCAGGTCGAGCAGGACGGGGCGCTTCGCGGTGGACTGGGTGGGCAGCGGCTTCGACGTCAGAGCGGCAGCGGGCACAGGCATCCTCCTGTCGCGGTCGGGCGGCCCACGGAGACGTCGACGTCCCCGGCGCCACCCTCGAACACTGCTTACAGTTTACCGCCGGGCACTGACAACGGGGAGGCCGCAGAGCACGGCAAACTCCCAGGTGAGGCAAGGAATTGGCGCCACGTCACGGCAGGTCCGCAAGGTGCGGGTGAGTCTGCAGAAAATCGAACAGACCCTGCGGCGCGTACCGTGGCCCCATGGAGATCTGGATCAATCCCGCCTGTTCGAAGTGCCGCAGCGCGGTGCAGCTGCTCGACGCCGAGGGCGCCGACTACACCGTCCGCCGCTACCTGGAGGACGTGCCGAGCGAGGACGAGATCCGGGGCGTCCTCACGCGCCTCGGTCTCGAACCCTGGGACATCACCCGCACCCAGGAGGCCGCGGCCAGGGAACTCGGCCTCAAGGAGTGGCCGCGGGACGCCGGTTCGCGCGACCGGTGGATCAAGGCGCTCGCCGAGCACCCCAAGCTGATCCAGCGCCCGATCATCACGGCGGACGACGGCACGGCGGTGGTGGCGCGTACCGACGAGGCCGTACGGGACGCCCTGTCACGCTGACAGCCGGTCAGCCCCCGCACGTGGCGCAGGTCACTCAGCTGACTCCTGTAAACCGCTGAGCAACCTCGTTCGGTATCTCGTACATAGCGGCGTACGCTCCCCTACCTCTTCAGGAGGCGCGCATGTCGCGCAGGAGAACGCTCGGTACGAAGAAGAAACTCGCGCTGCTGGTGAGCGCGGCGGCGGTGGCGGGAGGCGGGGCCTTCGTCCTGGCGAGTACGTCGAACGCCGCACAGACCCCCAGGTCCTCGGCGGAGTCGACGGTCTGCCTGGGTCTCGCCACCGCCCTCGGCAACAACCAGAAGTTCATCGCGGACCAGCGGGCCAACCCCGACGCGCAGTCCGAGGCGCGGATCGCCAACCGCGAGGCGGTCGTCGCGGAGATCAAGCGGAAGCAGGAGGCGTCGGGGTGCGTGGCGGGGGAGTCGGCTCAGGACTCCCAGCCCGCACAGCCGGCGCCGCCCCGGCAGCCGGCGGAGTCGGCGGAGCCCTCGCAACCCGCGGAGAACCCCGGTGGCGGGGCTGCGGGCTCCGGGCAGCAGGTGTGCAACGGCTCCACCGTCACGCTCTCCGGCGAGGGCGGTGCTCCTGCCGCGTCCAGCAACCAGTTCCCGGCCGGCACGAAGCTGAAGGTCACCAACCTGGACAACGCCAAGTCCACGACGGTGGAGGTCACTTCGGTCTCCGGCAGCTGTGTGCTGCTCAACAACGCGGCCTTCGAGCAGGTCCGTGAGCCCGGCAAGTTCCTCATCCGCCGGGCCGTGATCGAGAAGGTGGGGTGAGGCCGGACGATCGGGTGAGTCACTGAGGGGGCGGCCCGCACCTCGGCCGCCCCCCGTACGTGTCACGGGTCCCGCCGCCCCCGGCCAGGGGCGGCGGGACAAACACCCTCACACCGTGACCTGCGGCACAGCGCCACCAGGTAACACGGGGTTCACATTCGAGCAATGGCCGGGAAATCGCCTGTTGACAAGCTGCCGGGCAACTACGGCGGCGCCCCAGTGCCGCAGCGCCGCAGCACCCGCGATACGCGCCCAGACACACCCCCGAAGGATGTGGCCCGTGACCTTCAAGGCTGAGTACATCTGGATCGACGGCACCGAGCCGACGGCCAAACTGCGTTCCAAGACCAAGATCATCGCGGGTTCCCCCGCCGGTCTCGACGCGCTGCCGATCTGGGGCTTCGACGGGTCCTCCACCAACCAGGCCGAGGGCCACGCCTCGGACTGCGTCCTGAAGCCGGTCTTCACCTGCCCGGACCCGATCCGCGGCGGCGACGACGTGCTGGTGCTGTGCGAGGTGCTGAACATCGACCTCACCCCGCACCCGAGCAACACGCGTGCCGCGCTGGCCGAGGTCGCGGAGAAGTTCGCGGCGCAGGAGCCGATCTTCGGCATCGAGCAGGAGTACACGTTCTTCCAGGACGGCTACCCGCTCGGCTTCCCCAAGGGCGGCTTCCCGGCCCCGCAGGGCGGCTACTACTGCGGCGTCGGCGCCGACGAGATCTTCGGCCGTGACGTCGTCGAGGCCCACCTGGAGAACTGCCTGAAGGCCGGTCTCGGCATCTCCGGCATCAACGCCGAGGTCATGCCGGGCCAGTGGGAGTTCCAGGTCGGCCCGCTCGCCCCGCTGGAGGTCTCCGACCAGCTGTGGGTGGCCCGCTGGCTGCTCTACCGCACCGCCGAGGACTTCGACATCGCCGCCACCCTCGACCCGAAGCCGGTCAAGGGCGACTGGAACGGCGCCGGTGCGCACACCAACTTCTCCACCAAGGCGATGCGCGAGGGCTACGACGCGATCATCACCGCGTGCGAGGCGCTCGGCGAGGGCTCCAAGCCGCTCGACCACGTCAAGAACTACGGCGCCGGCATCGACGACCGCCTGACCGGTCTGCACGAGACCGCCCCGTGGGACAAGTTCTCCTACGGCGTCTCCAACCGCGGTGCCTCGGTCCGTATCCCGTGGCAGGTCGAGAAGGACGGCAAGGGCTACATCGAGGACCGCCGCCCGAACGCCAACGTCGACCCGTACGTGGTGACCCGCCTGCTCGTCGACACGTGCTGCTCGGCTCTGGAGAAGGCCGGCCAGGTCTGATCCACCCCACAGCTCCGCACAGGGGGCGCCCACCGGAGCGGTGGGCGCCCCCTCGTGTGCGTGCCGGGGAAGCGTCCAAGCAGTGAGAGGAGGGTCCTGCCGAGGGCCTTCTTCTGCTTCAATGGGGGCATGGCCAGCCTCCAGAAGCTCCCCGCGACGGGTCGCCATGACCTCGAGCCCTTCTGGCCTTCCCGTCAGCACCACGACTTCGACCGGGTGTGTTGCCGCGCGACGAACGCGCCGGCCCTCTAAAGCCGTACCTCCCGGTCTTCGGCCAGCGCGCAACGGCGTACGTCCCCTGACGAACCTCTCGCGCGAAAAGAGCTGACCTCTCATGGCGACCACTCGTTCCCTGTCCACCGCCACCCTCGACTCCCCCGCCCCGCACGGCCCCCGGCACCGGCTGCGTGCCGTCGACCGGGACGAGGTGGTGACCGTGGCGGATCTGCTGCCGCCCGGTGCCACCTGGCTGCCGGCTCCCCCGCACACCCTGCCGACGCTGCCCGGGCAGCCGCCGATGATCGGCTACCTGGTGCTCGTCCCGGCCGACCAGCAGCCGCCGTTCCCGGTGGCGGTGCCGGACCGGCCCGCGGCGACCGGCCCCGAGGCCGGGGCCGAGCCGGGCGGCGAGCCGCTGATCCGCGTCGACACCGTGCAGCGCACCGCCGAGGTGGCCGGCCGGCCCCTCGACCTCACGTACCTGGAGTTCGAGCTGCTCGCCCACCTGGTGGCGCACCCGGGCCGGGTGCACACCCGGGACCAGCTGGTCGGCACGGTGTGGGGCTACGGGCACGTGGGCGACGGCCGCACGGTCGACGTCCACATCGCCCGGCTGCGCCGCAAGCTGGGCGCCGAGCACCGCGACACGATCCGGACGGTGCGCCGCGTCGGCTACAAGTACGTGCCGCCGACGGGCCACTGACCCAGCCCTCCGGCCCCGGCCCCGACCCGCCCCGAGCGCGACTCCCCCGCTCGGCCGTCTGCTGACAGCAGATCCTCGTTCCGCCGCGCCGCCCCACCCGGCAGAGTCGGCGGCATGAGGCTTCTGATGCTGGGCGGTACGGAGTTCGCGGGGCGGCCCGTCGTGGAGGCGGCGCTGCGGCGGGGCTGGGAGGTGACCGTGTTCCACCGGGGGCGGCACGCGGCGCCGCCGGGCGTGCGGTCGCTGCACGGCGACCGCACCGCGCCCGGCGGACTGGCCGCCCTCGCCGAGGACCCGGGCGAGTGGGACGTCGTCGTCGACACCTGGTCGGCGGCGCCCCGCGCGGTGCGGGACGCGGCGCGGCTGCTGCGGGGCCGCGCCCGCCGGTACGTGTACGTGTCGAGCTGCTCGGTGTACGCGTGGGCCCCGCCCGCCGGGTACGGCGAGGACGCGCCCGTGGTGGAGGGGGCGTCGGCCGACGCGGAGCAGACCGACTACCCGCGGGACAAGCGGGGCGGTGAGCTGGCCGTCCTGGACGCCTTCGGCGAGGACCGGTCGGTGCTCGTGCGGGCCGGGCTGCTCCTCGGCCCGTACGAGAACGTCGGCCGGCTGCCCTGGTGGCTCGGCCGGACGGCGCGCGGCGGCCCGGTCCTGGCACCGGGCCCGCGCGAACTGCCCCTGCAGTACGTGGACGTGCGCGACCTCGCCGAGTGGATCCTGAACGCGGCGGAGCGGGAGCTCAGCGGGCCGTACCACCTGATGAGCCCGCAGGGGCACACCACCATGGGCGAGTTGCTGGACGCCTGTGTGCGGGTCACCGGCGGGGCGGCCGAACTCCGGTGGACGGAGCCGGAGGTGATCCTCCGGGCGGGCATCGAGCCGTGGACCGAGCTTCCGGTGTGGGTGCCGCCGGGCAGCGACCTGCACGACGCCCTGCACAGCGCGGACGTCTCCCGGGCCCTCGCGGCCGGGCTGCGCTGCCGGCCCGTCGAGGAGACCGTGGCCGACACCTGGCGGTGGCTCCAGGCCATCGGCGGCACGGCGCCCCAGCGCCCCGACCGGACGCGCAAGGGCCTCGACCCGGAGGTGGAGGCGAAGGTGCTCGCGGCCGGCGGGTCCGCGCAGGTGTAGGTAGCACCACCCCCGACCGGGTGTCCCGGCCCCGTGCCCCCGCACCTGCGCTCGGCCAGACTGACGCCATGACCATCGACACGAAGAGCGGCAACGGGCGCACTCAGGGGCGGGGCGTGGGGATCGCCGCGGTGCGGGGGCTGGCACTGGCCCTCGTCAGTCTGCCGGGGGCGGTGCTGTGCTTCTGCCTGTCCCTGGTCTCGATCGCGCTCATCCCGATCGGGGTCGGGCTCGTGACGACGCCGTACGTGCTCACGGGGGTGCGGGCGTTCGCGAACTGGCGGAGGGTGCTCGCGGCGGAGTGGGGCGGGGTGCGGATACCCCCGGCGTACCGGCCACTGCCGAGGAGCGCCAATCCGTGGACCCGCACCGTCGCGCTGCTGCGCGACCAGGCGACCTGGCGGGACCTGAGGTGGCTGCCGGTCGACATGACCGCCGGGTTCGTCACCGCGCTGCTGCCGGCGGTGCTGCTCTTCTATCCCCTGGAGGGGTTCGCGATCGCGGCCGGCCTGTGGCGGTTGCTGGACGGCTCGGGCGGCTACTGGTACGGCTTCGTGCGGGTCCACGACCAGACCTCCGCGTTCGGCGCGGCGGCCCTCGGCCTGGTCCTGCTCTTCTTCGCGCACTTCCTCACCCCGCGCCTGCTGGACGTCCACTTCCGGCTCACCCGGGCCGTGCTCGGCGGCGGCCAGGGGGAACTGGCCGAGCGGGTGCGGGTGCTGACCGAGACGCGGCGGGACGCCGTCGACACCTCCGCCGCCGAACTGCGGCGCATCGAGCGTGACCTGCACGACGGGGCGCAGGCCCGCCTGGTAGCGATGGGCATGGACCTCGGCACCATCGAGGCGCTCCTCGACAAGGACCCGGCCCAGGCCAGGGAACTGATCGCGCAGGCCCGCAAGTCCTCGGTGGAGGCGCTGACCGAGCTGCGCGAGCTGGTGCGCGGCATCCATCCGCCGGTCCTCGCCGAGCGGGGTCTCGGCGACGCCGTGCGGGCGCTGGCGCTGCGGCTGCCGGTGCCGACCGAGGTGAGCGTGGACCTGCCCGGGCGGGCGGAGGCGCCCGTGGAGTCGGCCGCGTACTTCGCCGTGAGCGAGGTGCTCACCAACGCCGTGAAGCACTCCGGCGCCGACCGGATCTGGATCGACCTGCACCGGGCGGACGGCATGCTGCGGGCGACCGTCACCGACAACGGCAGGGGCGGCGCGGTGATCGGGGCCGGTTCGGGACTGGCCGGGGTGGAGCGGCGACTGGGTACATTCGACGGCGTCCTGGCCGTCAGCAGTCCCCCGGGCGGCCCCACCATGGTCACCATGGAGATCCCTTGCGCGTAGTCCTGGCCGAAGACCTGTTCCTGCTGCGCGACGGACTCGTCCGGCTGCTCCAGGCGCACGGCTTCGAGATCGCGGCGGCCGTCGAGTCCGGGCCCGAACTGGCCGCCGCGCTGGCCGAGCTGGACCCGGACGTCGCGGTCGTCGACGTCCGCCTGCCGCCCACGCACACCGACGAGGGCCTGCAGTGCGCGCTCGACGCCCGCAGGAGGCGGCCCGGGCTGCCGGTGCTGGTGCTCTCCCAGCACGTGGAGCAGCTGTACGCGCGCGAGCTGCTCGCCGACGGCAGCGGCGCCGTCGGGTATCTGCTGAAGGACCGGGTGTTCGACGCCGAGCAGTTCGTGGACGCCGTACGGCGGGTCGCCGCCGGGGGCACGGCGATGGATCCGCAGGTCATCCAGCAGCTGCTGGCGCGGCAGTCGGGCGGCGACCGGCCGCTGGCGCGGCTGACGCCCCGGGAGCGGGAGGTGCTGGAGCTGATGGCGCAGGGCCGGTCCAACGCGGCGATCGCCGGGAAACTGGTCGTGACGGAACGGGCGATCGCCAAACACACCGCCAATATCTTCGCCAAACTGGGCCTTGAGGTCTCGGACGACGACAACCGGCGCGTGCTGGCGGTTCTCGCGTATCTCGACCACGGCCGGTGAAACCGGACGGACCGTTTCACCCCTCGTGGGTGATCCACAACGGCCGGTGCCGGAGGGGCTGTTGAGGACACAGAGCCCTCACGAATCTCGCATCAATTTCCGAGACATCTGAACACCCCTGGGACGGCCTCCGTATGGAAGGGAGCCGCTTCACTCCTGTCGGGCGCCTCGATGCCCCCGAAAAAGGAAGTCAGAGGAGTTCCATGGGACGCAACACAAGAAAACGCCGTACGCCGCTGGCCACCAAGGCCATAGCCGCATCGGCGGCCCTAGCGCTCGGTGGGGGCGGGCTGATCTGGGCAAACTTCTATGCCTCGGCGCATGAGGAGAACTCGGCGAACCAGACGAAGTCCGCGGGCGCTCAGATCGCCACGATCCAGTGCCCGGACGTCGGCCAGAAACTGACCGACGTGCCGGACGGTGCCCGCCAGGGGGTGGACAAGGAGCTGGCGAACCTCGACAAGCAGATCAGCGAGGCCTACACCCGGCTCGCCTCCACGCGCCAGGCCCAGGCCGGTGACCCGGGCTTCGTCAACAACGCCATCCTCGGCCCGCTGAAGTCGAAGCGCGTCGCGGCCCTCGACCGGATCGGCATCAACATCCGCCGGGTGGGCGGACAGGCCCCGGGCAACCTCGAGCAGCTGGCCGAGTGCAAGGGCATGGCCGCCGACGCGAACACCAACGACGGCCAGGCCGGAGGCGGGCAGAACAACGACGGCCAGAACAACGACGGGCAGAACGGCGGCGGCCAGAACAACGACGGCGGTCAGGACCAGGGCCAGGACAACGGCCAGGACCAGGGTCAGGGCGGCAACGGCGGGCAGGCGGGCAACGGCCCGGCGGCGGCGGACTTCATCAAGATCGAGGACGTCCAGCCGGGCTCCCGCAACCTGCCGAACGGCCTCGCCGCGAACGGCGACGGCGGTTCCACGGGCTCGTTCACCACGAACTGCGGCACCAACGAGAACGAGAACCGCAACTCCGACAACGTGATCGTGGCGCCCGGCGTGTCCAACGGCGCGCAGCACCAGCACGACTACGTCGGCAACCAGAGCAACAACGCCTTCGCGAGCGACGAGGACCTGGCGAACGCCCAGACGACCTGCCAGAACCAGGGCGACAAGTCCTCGTACTTCTGGCCGGTCATCCGCGTCCAGGACGGTACGCAGGACATCGACCAGGGCCAGCCGGGCGGCGGCCAGGACGGCAACGTCGGCAAGATCGTCGAGCCGGCCGAGGCGCAGCTGAAGTTCGTCGGCAACCGCACCAGCGACGTCGTCGCGATGCCGAAGGCCCTGCGCATCATCACCGGTGACGCCAAGTCCTTCACCAACGGCCTGAACAACGCCAACACGTCCTGGAGCTGCACCGGCTTCGAGGACCGTCAGGTGACGGACAAGTACCCGATCTGCCCCGAGGGCAGCAGCGTGGTGCGCACGTCCAACTTCCAGAGCTGCTGGGACGGCCAGAACATCGACAGCGCCAACCACCGCACCCACGTGGACTTCGTGGAGGCGGACGGCAGCTGCTCGAACGGCTTCAAGGCCATCCCCCAGCTCCAGGTCCGCCTGGTCTACGACGTCCCGGCGCCGCAGATCAACAACGGGCAGGTGCAGAACGCGTTCGCGATCGACTCCTTCCCGGAGCAGCTGCACAAGCCGATCACCGACCACAACGACTTCATCAACTTCTTCGACGAGAACGTGATGAACGAGATGGTCCAGTGCATCAACAACGGTGAGGACTGCCAGTAGTCCGCACCCGCACACAGCAGAAAGCCGGCGGTGGGAATTCCCACCGCCGGCTTTCGCTTGCCCGGGTTCCGCGCGGTCAGCCGTGGTGGTTGCCGCTGTTGTGACTGCCACCGGGGTTCATGTGCTCGGAGCCCTCTTCCATGGTTCCGCCGAGCGTGCCCTGCAGCGCCGTGACCGTCTTCTCCTGGCCGACGGCGACCCACTTGCGGCCGACGAGGTAGTAGCCGCCGTAGTCCTTGGCGCTGTTCAGCCACTCGCGCTGGCCGCGGTCGGTGGCGAAGGTGGCGAGGACGTACTTCTCCTCGCCCTTCTTGCAGATGGCCTGGCGGATGGTGTCGGCGTCGGTCTGCATGTTCGGCTTGCACTTGGCCTCGGCCGCGATGTGCTCCAGGCTGCCGGTCACCGCCTCCGGAACGGCCGCCTCGTCCTTGCCGGATCCGCAGCCGGCCAGCGCCAGTATCGCCACCGCGCCGCTCAGCGCGAGCATCGGTCGGGTCACCCTCATCTGTTCCTCCGGTCCTTGTCACGGCACGGTCCGGACGCATGCCGCACGGAGCCCTGGCAACAGGCTCTCGCCTTCGATACGGCCGTGGGGCCCGGGCTGCTCAAAATTCCGCTGCCTCCGTGGGCACTCCCGTGCGAGGGTGGACCCGTGAACCAGGACTGGGAAGAGCGTGTGACCGCCCTGTGGGCCCGTTTCGACGACTACGCCGACACGGACGAGGACGCGGCCCGCTTCCGCGCCGATGTCGACGCCCTCGTCGCCGAACTGCCGGAGGGCAGCCCGCTCGGGCCGTTCGAGCAGGCCTGTGCCTTTGACTCCACGGGCCACCCGGACCAGGCGGTCCGGCTGTACCGCGAGGCGCTGGCGCGCGGACTCGCCGACGTCAGCCCCTACAAGACCCGCCGGACGAAGATCCAGCTGGCCAGTTCGCTGCGGAACATCGGGCAGGCGGAGGAGGGCGTCAAGCTCCTCGAACCCGAACTGGACGCCCCCTCCGACGAACTGGACGACGCCGTGCGCGCCTGTCTCGCGCTCTGTCTGTCCAGCCTGGGCCGTGACCGCGAGGGGCTGTCACTGGCGCTGCGCGCCCTGGCCCCGCACCTGCCGCGCTACCAGCGGTCGATGGCGAACTACGCCCGGCTGCTGGTGGAGCCCGGATAGCGGCCGGGGGTGGAGCCCGGGGAGCGGCCCGGGGCGTGACGCTCCGCAGTCAGGTGACCATCGAACGATTCGCTCGTTCTGCTGAACGTGCAGTCACAGGATGTCGCCCAGCGCCCCGCACCGCCCTCCCCCGCCGGCCCGGTCGTCGACGTCGAGCAGGCCGAGGCCGCGCTCGTCGAGCACTACCCGCGGCTCGTCCGGCTGGCCTACCTGGTGCTGCCACCGGGCCTGGGCCGCAGCAGGCGCGTGGTGACCGCACACGCCCTCACCCAGCGCGCACTCCCCCGCAACCGCACCCCCGCCCCGGTGATCCCGGCCCAGTCCACCGGCCGCCACGGCGACCCCGGCTACGCCCTGGTCCGCCTCCAGGTGCTGCGCACGGCGCTGGAGGCCGGGCTGCCGCTGAAGCGCAAGGCCTGGCCCAAGCGGTCCCAGCTGCCGCCGGTGCTGCCGCAGGTGTGGGGCCTGAAACTCTTCCCGCGCTCGGGCGGCGCCGACGAACTCGCCCTGGACCAGCGGCTGTCCACGCTGTCCGGCCCGGCGCGGGCCGCGTACGCGCTGCGCGGCATCGAGCGGCTGGCGGACGACGACGTACGCGAGGTCCTCACGGCCGCGGGCGTCGCCGACGCGGACGGCGCGCTGCTGGAGGCCGACGGGATCCCCGCCCAGTACGGGCTGCTCGACTCCCCCGAGTTCGACCCCTGCTCGCTGCAGGCCCGCCCCACGGACCTGATGCGCCGCCGCCAGCATCTGAAGGCCGCGCTGGCCGCCGGTGCGGCCCTGCTGGTGTGCGGGGCGCTGCTCGGACTGCCCGGCGAGGGCTGGGGCCCCGACGGGGCCGCCGCTCCCCCGTACGCGCGCAACCCTTCGGCCCAGGCCGCCCTGGACCCGGCGAAGCTGACCCGGGTCCCCGCCACCGCGTGGCGCGGCTCGGCGCGCACCGACTTCTCCGTGTGGCCGGCCCGCGGCGACCTCACCGGTGACACGGCCCTGCTGCGCCGCGCCCTCGCCGTGTGGGCCCGCCCCGGCGAGACGGTCCAGGTCTCGGCGACGCCCGGCACCCCGTCCGGCGGCCCGGCGGGACCGCCCCAGCTGCTCTACGCGGGGACGGTCGACGCGGCGCGCGTGGTGATCCTGTACGACGGTCTGCGCATCGCCCGGTACGCCGAGCCGAAGGACGGCACGCAGGGCGCCGCCCTCGACTTCGCCCGGGTCGACGGGGCCGGCCGGGCCGAGGCGGGTGCGGTGGTCCTGGGCCGGGCCGACGGCAACGTCCGCTATCTGACCGCCCCTTGGGTGGCGAAGGCGGGTGAGCGGGACCTGATGAAGCCGGGCTCCGGCGCGATGGACCTCACCCTGACCGACGGGGTGACGGCACCCCTGGCCAGCCCGGCCCTGCGGTCCGGCCCCTGCACCTCGTGGAACGTGCTGCAGGTGACCGACGGCACCAGGACCCGGCTGCTGACCGACCTCGGCGAACTCGTCCCGGCCCGGCTCACCGCCGGCCGGCCCGGCTCCCCGGGTGAGGCCTCCGGAGCCGAGGCGCTGCGCGTCTGGCAGCCGTTCGCCTGCTCGCTGGGCACGCTGCGCTCCGCCGGGGTGCGGAACGTCAACGCCTGGGCGTTCAACGAGCAGCCCCTGCCCGACGCGAGCGGCTCGGCGGCGTGGGTGTGCACGCGGGCCGACACCTGGCGGGGCGGCGGGGCGCGGGTGCTGGCGCAGTTCCACACGCCGGGCGGGAGGTACGGGGCGGTGGCGGCGAAGGCCGAGAACGTCGCGGCGTGCGGGGCGCGTGATCCGCACGTACTGGCCGGGGTGCTGTGGAAGGCGGAGGCGGGCGACTGGTATCTGCTCGCCGCCGGCAGCCGGGAGACGACGTCGATCCGGGCGACGGGCGGGGTCGACGGGTCGGCGCAGGGCAGTCTGCTGACCGTGCCGGCCGAGCAGGGCGCGCGGGCCGAGCTGAAGGGCACGCTGGAGGACGGGCGTTCGGTCGGCGGGCTGCGCTGACCGTCGGCTCACGCGCCCGCCCGGGGAACCCTGGCGGACATCCGCGATCGCTCCGGACCGTTCGAGGCCGGAATCGATCGGTAAGGTGTTCGCATGACTATCGGGGTTCGCCGCAGAATGGGAGTCGAGGAGCGGCGGCAGCAGTTGATCGGCGTCGCCCTCGAACTGTTCAGCCGCCGCTCGCCCGACGAGGTCTCCATCGACGAGATAGCGTCGGCCGCGGGCATCTCCCGCCCGTTGGTCTACCACTACTTCCCCGGCAAACTCAGCCTGTACGAGGCCGCGTTGAAGCGGGCCTCGGACGATCTCGCGGCCCGTTTCGTGGAGCCGCACGAAGGCCCGCTGGGAGCGCGGCTGCTGCGCGTGATGCGCCGCTACTTCGACTTCGTGGACGAGCACGGGCCCGGCTTCTCCGCCCTGATGCGCGGCGGCCCGGCCGTGGGCTCGTCGACGACCAACGCGCTCGTCGACTCCGTGCGGCAGGCCGCGTATGTCCAGATCCTTTCGCACCTGGGCGTGACCGATCCGCCCGCGCGCCTCGAACTCGTCGTCCGTTCCTGGATCTCGCTCGCCGAGTCGACGGCGCTGATCTGGCTGGACGGCCGGCGCATCCCGCGGGCCGAGCTGGAGGCGCAGCTCGTCAACGACTTCGCCGCGCTCGTCGCCGTCAGCGCCGCCTACGACGAGGAGATGGCGGCCCTGCTGCGCGGCATGGTCGAGGACGAGCCGGCCGACGGCCCGTTCACGGACCTGGCCGGCCGGCTGGTGGCCCTGGCGAGCTGAGGCCGCTCAGCCCTCGAACTTCCGGTAGGAGGCGTCCAGGTCGCGTACCTCGGCGGAGGCGTGCAGCACGACCCCCTCGGCGGCTTTCAGGTGCGTCCGCAGCAATTCCAGAGCGGCCTCGGTGAGCCGGGCCTTGGTCTCGTCGGAGCGCCCGGGGAGCAGGGCGATGTGGATGTGCACATGGGCGTGCCCCTCGGTATCGGGGCCGACGACGATGTCCTCGGTCCGGCGGAACCGGGTCTTGCACGCCGGCGGCCTGGCGGCCGCGATCTCCACCGTCGCCTCGTGCAGCGCCTTCGCGAACCCGGTCCGGTCGAAGTCGTCCGCGAGGTCGGCGGAGTAGTCGACGGTGATTTGCGGCATCAGCACTCCTGTACTAGATCCAGGGGGCTCACCCTAGTCGCAGGGCGAGCATGGCGATGTCGTCCTCGCGGTCGTGGGCGAAGCAGCCCAGGAGGACGTCGCAGAGGGTGTCCAGGCCGGTGGGGGCGTCGGCGGCGGCCGTGCGGAGCAGTTCCAGGGAGGTCGCGAGCGGGGTGCCGCGGGTTTCGATGAGGCCGTCGGTGACCAGGAGCAGGCGGTCGGTGGGGTTCAGGTGGTGCTCGGTCGCCGGGGGCCGTTCCAGGCCCAGCCCGAGCAGCGGCCCGCCGGCGTCGATGTACCGGGCGCCGCCCGAGTCGCGCAGGATCAGCGGGGGGATGTGCCCGGCGTTGGCGATCCGCACCCGGCCGCTGGAGGGGTCGACCAGGGCCAGGCACACGGTGGCCGTGATGTCGGGGTGGTAGCGCTGGAGCATCCGGTCGAGCCGCTCGGCCAGCACGACCGGGTCGGACTCGTCCACGCAGTAGGCGCGCAGCGCGTGCCGGATCTCGACCATGACGGTGGCCGCGTCCAGCGAGTGCCCGACGACGTCCCCGACCGCGGTGAGCACGCCGTCGCCGGTGCGCAGGGCGGCGTAGAAGTCGCCGCCGATCTCGGTCTGGCGGGAGGCGGGCACGTAGCGGACTTCGATGTCGAGGCCGGGGACGTGCGGCAGCTTGTGCGGCTGGGGCAGGAAGCTGTGCTGGAGGGTGAGGGCGACGTGCCGCTCCACCTGGTACAGCAGCAGCGGTTCGGCGGCGAGCGCGGTGGCCTGGGCGAGCCGGGCGAGCAGCCCGTCGTCGGCGGGGTCGGTGATCGCCGTACGCCGTACGGGCGTGGCCAGGCACACGGCGGTACGGCCGTCCTGGGCCGTCGCCACGGTGAGCCGGGCGTCCTCCTCGACGCCCGGCCGGAAGATCCCGGCCGGCCACAGCGGTGCGGGGACGACGGTGGTGTGCACCCCGGTACGGCCTTCCGCGAGCCGGGTGACGAGCCGTGCCGCCGCCTGGTGCGCCCCGCTGTCCGCCGGCGCGGGACGGCCCCGGGCGGTGCCGCGGTACACCTCCCCGTCCGGGCCGGTCACGAACACCACGGCGGGCGAGTCGGTCAGGCGGGCGGTGCCGTCGGCGGCCGCGGCGGCGAGCTCCTGCGGGCAGCGCGCCGCCTGCACGGTGACGATGGTCTCGGACAGCAGCGTCAGCCGGTGGACGACGGTCTCGGCGCCCGTGGTGCGGCGCGCTCCGCGCACGGCGGCCCGGACGACGGCCTGGATCTCCTGCGGTTCGGCGGGCACGGTCAGATAGGCGTCCCCGCCCGCGTCCAGCCCCCGGCACCGGTCGCCGGGCGAGGTCGCGGCGGCGGAGAAGTGCACGACGGGCAGCGCGGCCGTGGGGGGCCGGGCCCGGAGCCGGCGGCACAGCTCGAAGCCGCTCATGTCGGGCAGGCCCACGTCGACGAGGGCCACGTCGGGCAGGGTGCCGTCCCGCAGCCGGACGTCGAGTTCGACGAGGGCCTCGCCGCCGCTGGCGACCGGCACGACCCGGTGGCCGGCCCGGGTCAGCACCGCGCCCATGGCGTACCGGCTGGCCGCGACGTCGTCCACGACCAGCACGGTGGTCTGCCGCGTGCCGTTGCCGTCCATCTCGAACAGCCCCTCGGGGCGTAAGGGGTCCTTTCACTATGAGCGTCCGATCAGGTCGCGTGGTCTGGTGCCGTGCATCGCAAGGCGCCGGAGCGCCCTCGTGGCGGAGCCACGTGGGCGTTTCGGCAACGCGGCGAGGTGCGGTGCCAGGCCGCGCGACCCGGACGGGCATGGTGAAAGGACCCCTGGGGGTGGGGCAGACCGTGGACACGGCCCGCCCCACCCAACGTAGTGCGGCTATCCGGCGGCTCGGGTGAAGACGGCGACCGTGCGGCCCGGAACGGCGAACGTGCCCGATTCCGCCGCGTACGAGGAGGACTTGACGGTAGGGTCCGCCCCCGCCGCCTGCACCGGGTGCAGGCGGTAGCCGGTCCCGGCGAGTGCGGGGACGCGCTGCTCCTGCCGCTGCGGGGTGGCGTTGAAGACGACGACGAGGTCACCGAGCCGCATGGTGATCACGCCGGGTGTCTCGTCCTTGCCGGACAGCGGGAAGGAGAGCCGGGACTGCACCCGCGCGGCCGTGCCGAGGGAGAAGTCCTGCTCGGTGCTGCGGATCCGCAGCAGGTCGCGGTAGGCGGCCGAGGCGCCCTCGATCTGCTCGCAGCCCACCCTGATCGTGCTCAGCAGGGGTTCGGCGTAGGGCCACTTGTCGGCGTTGTCGGCCGCCATGGGCAGTCCGCGGCCGAAGCCGTTGCCGTCCCGGCAGTCCCAGTGGACGGCGTTGAACCAGTCGCCGCTGTCGTAGGAGTTGCGGTCGAGGGACTTGGAGCGGAGCAGGTCGGTGCCCGCCTGGGAGAGGGCCGGGCCCTGGGAGAGGGTGGCGGTCGCCATGGCCAGGACCTGCATCCGGGCCCGGTCGTCCGCGCTCACCGACGCGGGCAGTTTGAAGGCGAGCGCGTCGAACAGGGACTCGTTGTCGTGCGCGTCGGCGTAGGCGAGGGCGTCGCCGGGGGCGTCGGCGTAGCCGGCGGGGGCGCCGTTGTAGTCGACGTCGGAGCCCTTGACCTCCTTGCCTGCGGTGTCGGTGAACCGGTAGCCGGCGAGGTTGCCGGAGAGGCCGACCTTGATGAGGTCCTGGTAGTGCAGCAGGCGGGCCTTCTGCTCGGCGGGAGTGCCGTTGTTCTCCGAGGAGTTGGGTTCGGTGTAGAGGCCGGAGGCGAAGCCCTGGACGCCGGGGTCCTCGTCGAAGGGGCCGCCGCCGCGCACGGCGTCGCGGGCCCGGTCGGAGAAGGTGGCGATGCCGGTGCCGGCCATGTTCTGCTGCGTGGCCTGGACGAACCGGGCGTCGTCGGCGACCTCGCCGAAGTTCCAGCCCTCGCCGTACAGGATGATCTTCTCGCCGTCGACGCCGTCCTTTTCGAGGGTGAGGGCGTCGAGGGCCTTCCTGACCGCGAGGATGTTGGCCTTCGGGTGGTGGCCCATGAGGTCGAAGCGGAAGCCGTCGACCTTGTACTGCTTGGCCCAGGTGACGACCGAGTCGACGACGAGCTTGCCCATCATGGCGTTCTCGGTGGCGGTGTTGGCGCAGCAGGTGCTGTTCGCGACCGAGCCGTCGGCGAGGAGCCGCTGGTAGTAGCCGGGCACGATCCGGTCGAGGACGCTGGTCCTCTCCTGGCCGCTGGCCGCGGTGTGGTTGTAGACGACGTCCATGACGACCCGCAGGCCGTCGTCGTTGAGGGCCTTCACCATCTCGCGGAACTCGACCGTGCGGGCCGTGCCGTCCGGGTCGGTGGCGTAGGAGCCCTCGGGGACCGTGTAGTGGTACGGGTCGTAGCCCCAGTTGTAGGCGTCCTTCGCGGCGACCTTGCCGACGCACTCCTGCTGCTTGTCGGAGTCGGCGGGGTAGGAGGCGAGGTCGCAGTCGACCTCGGCCTGGTCGGCCTTGCGCTCCGGGATGGTGGCGATGTCGAAGGCGGGCAGCAGGTGCACGTACGAGGTGCCCGCCTTCGCCAGCTCGCGCAGGTGCTTGCTGCCGTCGCTGTCCTTGTCGGTGAAGGCGAGGTACGTGCCGGGGTGCTTCGCCGTGCGGTCCTCGACGGAGAAGTCCCGGATGTGCAGCTCCTGGATCTGGGCGTCCCGCAGCGGTACGGCCTTCGGCTTGGTGTACGTCGACCAGCCGGCGGGCTTGAGGGCCTTGTCGGCCAGGTCGACGACGAGGCCGCGCGCGGAGTCGGCGGTGAGGGCGAGGGCGTAGGGGTCGGTGACCTTGTTGGTGACGACCTCGCGGACGCTGGGCGCCCAGACCTTCACGACGTAGCGGTAGGGCTTGTTCCGCCAGGAGGCGGGGCCGGTGACGGACCAGACGCCGGTGGCGGAGTCGCGTGCCATCGGGACCGTGCGGTCGCCGATCTCCAGGGACACGGACTGCGCGGTCGGCGCCCACACGGACAGGGTGGGGCGGCCCTTGTCGAACGTCGGACCCAGGTCGGCCTTCGTCGCGCCGGAGTAGAGGTCGTCGAGGACGCCGGCGATCTGCACGCCGGTCGCCGCGAGAACGGCCCCGTTGGCCGCGTGCTGGGTGGCGACGACCTGGCCGCGCAGGGCCTCGCGGACCCGGTCGCGGTCGCGCGGGTCGACGGTCCAGGCGGCGTGGTCCTTCAGGTGCGGGAACTTCGCCTTCTGCGCGTCGGTCAGCTCGCCCTTCGACAGGCGCAGCCACTTCGCGTCGCCGGTCAGGGCGCCGTCCTCGACCTTGATCGAGCCGTCGCGGGAGTACAGCAGCTGGGTGGAGGCGGCGGCGTCGGAGCCGTTCCAGGCGAGGGTGTTCCGGTCGATCCAGACCGCCTTGGAGGTGGTCAGGTCGAGCGCGGCGGCACTGCCCGCGGGCTGCGGCAGCAGGTACTTCTCCCGGCCGCTCACCAGCCACACCTCGTGGCCGTTCGCCTTGAGGTCGAGCGACTGGTCGGTGGGCAGGTCCTTCTCGTCGCCCTTGTGGATGATGTAGCTGAGGCTGGTGGCACCCTCGGTGAGCGGCACCTCGAAGACTGCGCCATAGGCATCAGTCTTGACCGGCTTGAGGGGGTTCGACCAGTCGGTGGGGTTCGCGGCGCCGGTCCAGACGTGCAGGCCCCAGCCGTCGTAGTTCCCGTCGGCCCGGTGGTAGTGCAGGACGGCCTTGCTCTTGTCGGGCGCCGGGTACTCGGGCCGTTCGGTGGTGACGGTCTCCTTGCCCTGCTCGATCCAGATCTCGCCGGTCTTGGTGACGTCGATCGTGCGGTCGGTGGCGACGTCCTTGGTGCCGTCCTTGTCGATGACGAGGAAGCCGACGTTCGAGGCGCCGGGCTTGAGCTTGACCCAGGCGAAGGCGCCGTAGGCGTCCCGGCCGGTGAAGGGGTGGCTCTTCGGCCATTCGGTGGCCTCGCCCTCGGCGAGGTCGCCCCAGGCGTACAGGCCCCAGTCGGCGTAGTCGCCGTCCGCGCGCTTGTAGTGGACGATCGCGTAGTCGCGGGAGGACGCGGTGGGCGGCTCGGTGGCGGGCGGGGTGCCGGTGGTGGAGGAGGCCAGGGCGCTCGCGGTGCGGCCGGCCGAGTCGATCACGACGGCCTTGTAGCGCAGGGCCGTGCCGGGCGCCACGTCCTTGCCGAGGGTGTGGGTGACCTTGTAGGGGGCGTGGTCGGCGGAGCCGAGGGTCTCCCACCTGCCGTTGCCGACCTGGGCCGCGAAGACGACGCGGTTCAGCTGACCGCCGTCGACGTCCGCGGAGACCTCCACGGTGCCGGTGGCGCCGGCGGCCGGGGCCTTCAGGGTGAGCGTCGGAGCGGTGGCGGGCTTAGCGAGTCGGCCGGCTGCCTTGAGGACGATCGCCGAGCCGGCCGGGACGGTGACCGTGAGCTTCTTGTCGCCGTCGCTCTTGAGGGAGGCGTCGGTGCCGTAGACGCCGCGGAAGGCCATGCCGGCCGAGCCGGTCGGGAAGGTCGCGGTCTTCTCGTCGGCGGCGTTGTTGAAGGCGACGACGTACTCGGTGCCGCTCTTCGCGTCCGTGCGGGAGAAGGCGTAGACGCCCGGCCCGTCGGCCGCGTACCGCTCCTGCTGGACGCCGTCGGTGAGGGCCGGATGGGCCTTGCGGAGCTGGGCGAGGGCCCTGATCTGCCGGTAGAGCGGTGCGCTCGTGTCGTAGGCGTCCTCGGCGTGGGTGCGGTCGGTGCCGATCCGGTCGTCGTCGAGGTAGTCGGCGGTGCGCGAGGCGAACATGCTCTGCCGGGCGTCCTTGTCGCCGCCCGCGCCGGTGAAGCCCTGCTCGTCGCCGTAGTAGACGACGGGGTTGCCGCGGCTGAGGAACATCAGCTCGTTGGCGAGCCGGTCCTTCTTCAGCAGCTCGGCGTCGGAGGCCTTGGGGTTGTCCTGGTTCAGGAAGTACCCGATGCGGCCCATGTCGTGGTTGCCGAGGAAGGTGACCTGCTCGTACGCGTTGGCCCTGCCGGTCGTGTACTTGTAGTCGTCGCCGAAGACGCCCGCGAGTCTCTGCGCGCTGCCGCCCTGCGAGACGTACTGGCGGGCCGCCTCCTGGAAGGGGAAGTCGAGCGTGGCGTCGAGCCGGCCCTGGGTGACGTAGGGGGCGGTGACGTTCGTGTCGGCCGAGTAGACCTCGCCGAACATGAAGAAGTCGTCCCGGCCGCGCTTGGCCGCGTAGGCGTCCAGGGCCGTCGCCCACTGGGTCCAGAACTCCATGTTGACGTGCTTCACGGTGTCGATCCGGAAGCCGTCGATGTCGAAGTCCCTGACCCAGCGCTGGTAGATCTTCTCCATGCCGCTGACGACCTCGGGCCGCTCGGTCCACAGGTCGTCGAGCCCGGAGAAGTCGCCGTGCGTGGAACTCTCACCGGCGAAGGTGGAGTCGCCCCGGTTGTGGTACATCGTCGGGTCGTTGAGCCACGACGGCACCTTGTTGTTCCGGGTCACCTCGGGCGTGCGCGGGAAGGAGTCGCGGTCGACCTCGGGGAAGTCCCGCTTCCCGTCCGCGTAGTCGGCGTCGTCGAACGGCCTCCCGTCCTTCGTCAGGTACGGGAAGGCGCCCTTGGAGAGGTAGTCGTAGGACTTCTCCTCGTAGTCGACGACGTCCGCCGTGTGGTTGGTGATGACGTCGAAGAAGACCTTCATGCCCTTGTCGTGGGCCTTGTCGATGAGGGTCTCGAGGTCCTTGTTCGTGCCGAAGTGCGGGTCGACCTGGGTGAAGTCGGTGATCCAGTAGCCGTGGTAGCCGGCGGAGGCGTTCGCGCCGGTGCCCTGCACGGGCTGGTTCTTGAAGATCGGGGCCATCCACAGCGCGGTGGTGCCGAGGCCCTTGATGTAGTCGAGCCTCTTGGTCAGGCCCTTGAGGTCGCCGCCCTGGTAGAAGCCCTTGTCGGTGGGGTCGTAGCCGGTGGCGAGTCGGGAGCCGGTGAGCCCGCCCCTGTCGTTGCGCGGGTCGCCGTTGGCGAAACGATCCGGCAGGACGAAGTAGAACTGCTCACGGGTGGCGTCGTGACGGGCGGGCTCGGCGGCCAGCCGGGCGTCGGACGGAGGCGCCGGCGGGGTGGCGGCCCCGGCGGCGAGCGGCTGGACGAGTGCTGCGGCCAACGCGGTGGCGGTGACCGCGGCGACCCGTCCGGCACGGGCGGTTCGGCGCCTTGAGGGCGCACGCCATCTCGGTATCACTGACGTGGACTCCTTGCGATACGGCTCTGGTGGGTCCGACCCCGCGCGACCGTATCGCCGCCGAAACGCTTACAGCAAGAGTCCTGAAACCGCTGGTAAGAAATTTCAGCAACGCCTACCGCTTGATGGTGTAGGTGACGAGCGAGCGGGCCGGGACCGTGGCCCGCAGCGCGCCCCCGGTGACCGGCACGGCCGCCTGCCGGGCCATGCTCCGGGAGCCGTTGGTGACGTACGGGGTCGCCGTGCCGTTGCTGAACCCGATGTTCCGCAGACTGAACGACACCGGGGTGGCGGCGGTGGCCGCGTTGAGCGCCACGACCGTCACGGACCCGTCGGTGTCGCGGAACGCGGACAGCCTGAGGTCGCCGTCGGAGGCGGAGGCCCCGATCCGGGTGGCTCCGGGGCGGACGAAGCGGCTGTAGTTCGCCAGCGCCCACAGGCGCTTGGAGACGTGGTAGTTCTCCCCGTCCATCTGGATCAGACCCCGGGTGGCGCCGACCGAGGCGCCGTACCAGTAGACGTAGCCGCTGGTGTTGCCCTTGGTCAGGGCGTCGTGCACGGCGGAGGCGACGGTGAACCCGTCGTAGCCGCTGCCGTCGTCCCAGGCCTCGTTCCAGGTGGTGCCGTTGGGCGACCACTCCGACATCCAGGTCCGCTTCCGCGTGGGCAGCGGGCCGTCGACGGGACTGGCGTAGGTGTGGCCGGCGTGGGTGTCGACGTAGCCCCGGGCCGTGGCGTCGGCCTCGATCGCGCTGGTGTAGTTCTTCTGCTGGTTCCAGCCGAAGGAGTCGCAGCAGACCACCTTGTACCCGCCCGCCCTCGCCACCGGCCCGAAGACCTTGGCGAACTCGGCCGCCTGCGCCGGAGTGAGCCGCATGGAGTCGTAGGTGGCGGTGTAGTCGGGCTCGTTGACGAATCCGAGGTCGGTGACGCGGATGCCCTCCCGCGCGTAGAACTTGGCGTACTGGACGAGGTAGTTCGCGTACGCCCTGCGCCAGTCGCCGCTCGCGCAGCCGGCACCGGCCAGGCCGCACAGGGTGCCGCCGTTCGCGTCGGTGCCGTTGGTCTTCATGTAGCCCGGCGCGCTCCAGGCGTCGGCGTAGAAGCGGGTGACGCCGTACGCCTTGGCCTGCTGGGCGAGCCATACCTGGCCCTTGTCGTCGCGGTCCCACACGTACTTGGGGGTCGCGTCCGGCCCGCCGGGGTCGGTGGGCTGGATGCCCGAGTCGATGCCGAGGCGCAGGATGCTGAGTCCGGCGCCGGTGTCCCTGCTGAACAGCAGGTCGAGGATCTCGCGTTGGCGGTCCGGGGGAAGGCCCTGCGAGCCCCGCATGATCTCGGCCCGGCCGAAGTGCTCGGAGATGCCGAAGCCGTCGATGGGCTGGTGCCGGGTGGAGCCGTCGACGGTGGCCGACGCGGCCACCTCGGCGGGTGGGGCGCCCGCGGTGATCCCGGCGGTCGTCAGCAGGACCGCGAGGGACGTGACCGTCCACGTTCTGAGCCTGCGCAGCGTCTTCCGTCCCGTCATGGGAGCGCTCCCGGTGAAATGCGGTCGCCCCTCGGTGTTCCGAGGGGCGATGGTTCGAGATGATGAACATCGTTCAGGGAGTTGCCATTTGGGGAGGGAACGTAGGGCAGCGTTCCGGAAGCGTCAATCCCACCGGAAGCGGCCATCCCGTCCGAACCGCAACCGGGCGACAGCGGCTAGCAGTTGGCCTTCCCCGCGTGGATCGCCAGGGCCGTGTCCGAGCCCAGGGTCGCCGTGAACTGCCCGCTCGCGTTCACCGTCACCGGCGAGTTGCTCTGCACGTCGCAGTACGTCCCGGCGGGCAGCGAGGTCCGGTAGGTCCGGGTCAGGGTGCCGGACTCGTGGTTGACGGCCACGAAGCCCTTGCTCCCCCGGCCGAAGGCGATGGCGTCGCCGCCGTTGTCCCACCAGTCGGTGACCGGCTCACCCCGCGTGGCGTTGCGGAAGGCGACCATGGACTTGATCTCCGGCCAGTTGTGCTGGCACTTCCAGCCGTCCTGCCAGCAGGCGTTGACCTGGCCGCCGTTGGGCGGGCCGGCGTCGTGGTCGGTGAACTCGTAGCCGGAGTTGATGTCCGGGGCGCCGTAGGGCCAGGCCAGCATGAAGACGTTGGCCAGGGTGTAGGTGGCGTTGTCCTTGTAGCTGAGCGTGGAGCCGTTGCGCTCGGTGTCGTGGTTGTCGACGAAGACGCCCGAGACGCCGCTGCTCAGATAGCCCCAGCCCTCGCCGTAGTTCTTCAGGTACGCGAGGTTCTCGCTCGTGAAGACCCGCTTGAGGTCGTAGGCGTAGCGGAACTCCTGGACGTCGCCGTTGCCGGTGTACTCGGTGGGCTGGACGGCCTCGCCGGCGCCGAAGATGACCTCCTGCTTCCAGTACACCGACGGATTGCTCAGCCGGGATTTGATGTTCGCGAGGTCGGCGGCGTCCATGTGCTTGGCCGCGTCGATGCGGAAGCCGTCGACGCCGAGGGAGAGCAGGTCGTTCATGTACCCGGCGATGGCGCCGCGGACGTAGTTCTCGCCGGTGTCGAGGTCGGCGAGGCCGACCAGTTCGCAGTGCTGGACGTTCCAGCGGTCCTGGTAGTTGTTGCCGATCCGGCTCGTGCAGTCGTCGAAGTCGAAGGACGAGTACAGGCCCGGGTAGTCGTACTTCGTGTACGACGAGCCGCCGGTGCCGGTGCCGCTGCCCGCCGACATGTGGTTGACGACCGTGTCGACGACGACCTTCACCCCGGCCGCGTGGCAGGTGTTCACCATGTTCTGGAAGGCCGCGCGGTCCCCGAGCCGGCCGGCGATCTTGTAGCTGACCGGCTGGTACGAGGTCCACCACTGCGGGCCCTGTATGTGCTCGGCGGGCGGGGAGACCTGGACGTAGCCGTAGCCGGCGGGGCCGAGGGTGGTGGTGCACTCCCGGGCGACGGAGGCGAACTTCCACTCGAAGAGGACGGCGGTGACGTCCTTGGTGCCAGGTGGGGAGGCCTGTGCACCGGTCGGGTTCATGACAACCGCGGCCGCGGCAAGCGCGACGGCGGCGGAGAGGTGTCTGCGTGCCATGTGGGGTTTCCTTCTTCGTTGAAGGCTCTTGCTGCAAGGTTCAGAAACCTTGCGGTGACGCAGATGGTAAAGGCCCGCCGCCCGAAAGGGCAGCGGGCCGTACGGAATTCAAAGGAAAATCAGGCGTCGGACGTCTGGCGTCGGACGTCTCGCGTCGGACATCAGGCGTCGGTCGCGGTGGTCCACCACACCGTGGTGTCGCCGGGCACCTTCGCCTCGTCGTCGACCAGGACGATCTCGCCGCTCGCGACCAGCACCCGGCCGTACGCCGGCATCGCCACCGACTCCCCCGTGGTGTTCGCGACGCACACGAACTCCCCGCGCCGGAAGGCCAGCACGCCCTCGGGCGCCCGCAGCCACTCCACGGAGCTGCCCGCGCCGAGGTCGGGCTGCTCCCGGCGCACGGCGAGCGCGGCCCGGTACAGCTCCAGTGTCGAGCCGGGCACGCCGGTCTGCGCCTCGACGCTCAACTCACCCCACCCCTCCGGCTGCGGCAGCCAGCTGCCCCCGTCGCCGAAGCCGTACGACGGCCCGGTCCTGGTCCAGGGGATCGGCACCCGGCAGCCGTCGCGGAAGCCGTCCTGGCCCGCGCCGCGGAAGTACGCCGGGTCCTGGCGCACCTCGTCGGGCAGGTCGACGACGTCGGGCAGGCCCAGCTCCTCGCCCTGGTAGACGTAGGCCGAGCCGGGCAGCGCCAGCATCAGCAGGGTCGCGGCCCGGGCCCTGCGCAGGCCCAGCTCCCGGTCGCCGGCCAGGCGGATCTGGGTGCCGAGGCCGGGCGGGTTGGCGAACCGGGTGGCGTGCCGGGTCACGTCGTGGTTGGACAGCACCCAGGTGGCGGGGGCGCCGACCGGGCGCATGGCCTCCAGGGTGCGGTCGATGACCTCGCGCATCTCGGCCGCGTCCCAGTGGGTGCTCAGGTACTGGAAGTTGAAGGCCTGGTGCAGCTCGTCGGGGCGGACGTAGTTCGCGGTCCGCTCGATGGTCGGCGTCCATGCCTCCGCGACGAAGATCCGCTCCCCCGCGTACTCGTCGAGGATGAGCCGCCACTGCCGGTAGATCTCGTGCACACCGTCCTGGTCGAAGAACGGCATGACATCGTTGCCCAGCAGCTTCACCTGGTCATGGGATCCAAGGTCGGGCAGCCCCTCCGCCTTCACCAGCCCATGGGCGACATCGATGCGGAAGCCGTCGACGCCCATGTCCAGCCAGAAGCGCAGGATGGAGCGGAACTCGTCGCCGACCGCCGGGTGCTCCCAGTTGAAGTCCGGCTGCTCGGGGGCGAAGAGGTGCAGGTACCACTCCCCGTCCGGGACGCGGGTCCAGGCCGGACCGCCGAAGATCGACTCCCAGTCGTTGGGCGGCAGCTCGCCGTTCTCCCCCTTGCCGGGGCGGAAGTGGTAGCGGTCCCGCAGCGGCGAGCCCGGGCCCTCGGCGACGGCCCGCTTGAACCACTCGTGCTGGTCCGAGGAGTGGTTGGGCACGAGGTCGACGATGATCCTCAGACCCAGCTCGTGGGCGTCGCGGATCAGCGCGTCGGCGTCCAGGAGGTTGCCGAACATGGGGTCGACGGCCCGGTAGTCGGCGACGTCGTAGCCGGCGTCGGCCTGCGGCGAGGCGTAGAAGGGGCTGAGCCACACGGCGTCCACGCCGAGGTCGCGCAGGTACGGCAGACGGGTGCGGACACCCTCCAGGTCGCCCATGCCGTCGCCGTTGCTGTCGGCGAAGCTGCGCGGGTACACCTGGTAGATCACCGCGTCCCGCCACCAGTCGCGACGCTTGGCGACGGCCACGGCGGAGGCGGGGGTGGGGGCAGGTGCAGCTGAGTGCTGGCTCATGTCGTCCTTGATGCGTAACAGAGGTGTGGTCATGTGGGACGTGGGTCGTGGTGACGAGGCGGCCGCGGCACAGCGGGGTCGGATGGGCACCGCGGCCGCCTCGGGCTTGTGACGTGCCGTTCGGCGGCGCCCCGGAGGGCACCGGTCACCCCTTCGTGCCGCCGGCGGTCAACCCGGTCACCAGGTTCTTCTGCACGAGGTAGAAGAAGAGGGCGGCCGGTATCGCGATCAGCACAGCCGTCGCGGCCATCAGGTTCCGCTGCGCGTCGTGCTCGCTGACGAACGTCTGCAGTCCGACGGCGAAGGTGTACTTGTCGTCGCTCAGCAGGAACGTCGAGGCGAACGCGACCTCCCCGAAGGCCGTGAGGAAGCTGTAGAAGGCCGCGACCGCGAGTCCCGGCTTGGCGAGCGGCAGGATGAGCCGCGCGAACGTGCCGAAGGGGGTCAGCCCGTCGACGCGCCCGGCCTCGTCGATCTCGAACGGGATGGTGTCGAAATAGCCCTTCATCAGCCAGGCGCAGTACGGCACGATCGTGGTGCAGTTGACAAGGATGAGACCAAGGTAGCTGTCGATGAGCCGCAGGTCCGACAGGATCTGGTACATCGGGACGATCAGTACCGCGATCGGGAACATCTGGGTGACGAGCAGCACCCACATCAGCTTCCGGTAGCCCGGGAACCGCATGCGGGAGACCGCGTAACCGGTGGACGCGGCGACGACGACGCCGATCAGCGTCGTGCCCAGCACCACGACCAGCGTGCTCTTCAGCCAGTCGAAGAAGCTGGTGTCCTGGAGGACGAACGCGTAGTTGTCGAACGTCATCTTGCCCCAGATGCGCCCGGGGTGGAGGTAGTCGTCCTTGTCCGGTCCGAGGGACAGGAAGAACAGCCAGGCGACCGGGAAGAGCGCGGTCAGGCTCGCGACGATCAGCACGGCGTGCGAGGCGAGGGTGGCCGGGCGGCTCTGCTCGCCGCGCCGGCGCGTCCGGCCGGGGGCCTTCGCGGCGCGCCGCTCGGTCGACGGGGCGGGGGTCTCGACGGTGGTCGTACTCATTTCGGACTCCTGCCTCAGATCGCGAGCTGCTGGTCGTTGCGGTTCAGCCAGCGGCGGTAGAAGGAGGTGAAGACGATCAGGAGGGACAGCAGCAGGATCCCGTAGGCGGCGGACTGGGCGTAGTCGCGCGGCTGCTGCCCGAAGCCCAGGTGGTAGGCCCAGGTCACGAGGATCTGCGCGTCGGGGGCGGTGTTGCCGAACAGCAGGAAGATGATGGCGAACTGGTTGAACGTCCAGATGACGCCGAGCAGGACGACCGTGGTGCTGACCGACCGCAGGCCGGGCAGGGTCACGTAGCGGAAGCGCTGCCAGGCGCTCGCGCCGTCCATCTCGGAGGCCTCGTAGAGGCTCGCGTCGATCGACTGCAGGCCGCCGAGGAGCGAGACCATCATGAACGGCACGCCGCACCAGGTGTTGACCATGATCGCGGAGAACCGCTGCCAGAAGGTGTCCTCCAGCCACGACGGCGTCGGCAGGTGCAGGAGTTCCAGGAAGCTGTTGATGATGCCGCCGTCGGCGAGCATGAACCGCCAGCCGAAGACGGTGACGAAGGTCGGCACCGCCCAGGGCAGCACCAGGATCATGCGGTAGAGGGTGCGGCCGCGCAGCTTCTGGTTGAGCAGCAGGGCGAGGCCGAGGCCGATGCCGTAGTGCAGGGTGACGCAGGCCGCCGTCCAGAAGATCGTCCACAGGAAGTGCGACCAGAAGCGGTCGTAGGACGTCGGGCCCCACAGGATGTCGGCGTAGTTGTCCAGGCCGATGAACTTGTAGGTGGCGTCGATCTCGTTGACGCCGATCGTGCGCGCGGTGTTCAGGCTGGTGGCGTCGGTGAGGGTGAGGTACAGGCCGTATCCCAGCGGGTACAGCACGAGGACGCCGAGGACGATCGCCACCGGGGCGACCATCGCGTAGGCGTACCAGTGCTTGTTCAGGCCGTTCCTCAGCCGCTGCACCGGGCCGGGCCGTGGTTCCCGCTCACCGCGCCGCTTGCCGGTCGCTCGATCGATGGCGACTGTCATGGTTCGACACCTTCTGGAAGTTCAAGGAGGTCAAGGAGGGCTGCCCGGCCCCGGGCGCAGGCGCGGGCCGGTGGCCGCCGGATCCCCTCCCCCTCGACCTGGGGTCCGGCGGCCACTCGGCGGTCACTTGCTGTAGTCCGGCACCAGCTTGGCGATGGCGGTCTCGGCGTTGCCGAGGCCCTGGTCGAGGGACTCCTTGCCGCCCGCGATCTTCAGCAGCTCGTCGTCGAGCGGGGTCCACAGGGAGCTGTACTCGGGCAGGGCCGGGCGCGGCTGGGCCGCGGGCAGCACACTCTGGAAGCCGGCGATGCCGGGGTCGGCCTTGACCTTGGCGGTGTAGGCGTCCTCGCGCGTGGGGAGCGTGGAGTTCTTCAGCGCGATGGTCTCCTGGGCCTTGGCCGAGGTCATGAACTTCACGAACTTCAGCGAGGCCTCCTGGTGGGCCTTGTCCGAGCCCGCGTACACCGAGAGGTTGTGGCCGCCGGTCGGGGCGCCCGCCTTGCCGGTGGAGCCGGCCGGGACGGTGGCGATGCCGAGGTTGTTCTTGTCCTTGAAGGCCGAGCCCTTGTAGAAGTTCGTGATCTCCCAGGGGCCCTGGATGATTGCGGCGACCTTGCCGCTGACGAACGCCTCCTGGATGTGGGCGTAGGCGTCGGCGGTGGTGTCGGCCTTGTGCAGGCCCTTGCCCTTGAACAGGCTCTGCCAGGTGCCGTAGGCCTTCTTGGCGGCGGGCGAGGTGACGGTGATCTTCTTGGCGTCGACGTCGACGGTGTCGGTGCCCTCGCCGTAGAGGAAGGTCTGGGCGTAGTAGGCCTGGGTGGAACCCCAGTAGCCGTCGACGCCGGTCTTGTCCTTGATGGTGGCGGCGGCCTTCTTCAGGTCGTCCCAGGTCTTGGGGGCCTCGACGCCGGCCTTCTCGAACAGGGCCTTGTTGTAGACGAGGGCGAGGGTGTCCGTGGTGAAGGGGACGCCGTAGGTCTTGCCCTCGTACTTGGCCTGCTCGATCAGGCTGGGCTGGAACTTGTCCTGCTCGGCGAGGGCCTCGGTGCCGTCCAGCGGCGCGAAGAAGCCCTTCTTGGCGAAGGCGGGGGTCCAGCCGACCTCGGAGCGCAGCACGTCGGGGGCGCCCTTGGAACCGGCGGCGGTGTCGAACTTGTTCTGCGCCTGGTCGAAGGGGACGTTGACGTAGTTGACCTTGATGTCCTTGTGGGCGGCCTCGAACTCCTTGACCAGGGCCTGGTACGCCGGCGCCTCGTTGGTCGCGTTGGAGGTGTCCCACCAGGTGATGGTGACCGGGCCGCCGGCCTCGTCGCCGCTGTCGCTTCCGCCGCAGGCCGTCGCCGCCAGGGCGAGGGACGCCACCAGCGCGGTGGCCGCTATGCCACGCCGCATGAGTTCTCCTTGAGGGTGAAGCCCGTTTCGTGCTGCCGACTGCGCCGTTGGCCGCCGGGCGTCGGTGAGATTAGCCGCGCTTCAACGACTTGCGAAAGACCTTGCAGCAAAAAGTTGCAAGAGGTGCGGATGGTTATGCCGCCGTGACCTCCCCTCGATCGCCCTGAGGCCTTGATTTCCGGCTGTTCGACGGGGAGTCGGACAGCTGTGCAAGACTCTGCAAGCACTTGCCATCCGTTTCCGCCGGGGGAATCATCCGTTGCGGAGCGGACACCGACTCGACTCAAGGGACCGCGATGACCAAGCAACCCGCAGCGGGCCGCGCGCCGGCCCGTGCCCGGCGTCCCGTCGGTGTGCAAGCAGAAGTCCGGCCGCTACAGTCCGGTGCTGTGACCACACGGCTTGCGGACATCGCTTTGCAGGCGGGGGTGAGCGAAGCGACCGTCAGCCGCGTCCTCAACGGGAAGCCGGGCGTCGCCGCCACCACCCGCCAGTCCGTGCTGGCCGCGCTCGACGTGCTGGGCTACGAACGCCCGGTGCGGCTGCGGCAGCGCAGCGAGGGCCTGGTCGGCCTGATCACCCCGGAGCTGGAGAACCCGATCTTCCCGGCCCTGGCGCAGGTCATCGGCCAGGCGCTGACGCGGCAGGGCTACACGCCGGTGCTGGCCACCCAGACCCCGGGCGGCTCGACCGAGGACGAGCTGACCGAGATGCTCGTGGACCGCGGCGTCGCCGGCATCATCTACGTCTCCGGGCTGCACGCGGACACCACCGCCGACATGCAGCGCTACGACCGGCTGCGCGCGCAGGGCGTGCCCTACGTCCTGGTCGACGGCTTCTCGCCGAAGGTGCAGGCGCCGTTCATCTCCCCCGACGACCGCGCCGCGATGACCCTGGCGGTCACGCACCTGGCGTCCCTGGGGCACACGCGGATCGGGCTGGCCCTGGGGCCGAAGCGGTTCGTGCCGGTGCAGCGCAAGATCGAGGGCTTCGTACGGGCCATGCAGGACCAGTTGGGCCTGGGCGCCGAGGCCGTCGAGTCGGAGCTGGTGCAGCACTCCCTGTACACGCTGGAGGGCGGGCAGGCCGCCGCCACCGCCCTGATCGAGCGGGACTGCACGGCCGTGGTGTGCGCCAGCGACATGATGGCGCTGGGCGCGATCCGGGCGGCGCGGCAGCGCGGCCTGGACGTCCCGAAGGACATCTCCGTGGTCGGCTTCGACGACTCCCCGCTGATCGCCTTCACGGACCCGCCGCTGACCACGATCCGCAAGCCGGTCCCGGCGATGGGCCAGGCGGCGGTGCGCACGCTGCTGGAGGAGATCGGCGGGACGCCCGCTCCGCACAGCGAGTTCGTGTTCATGCCGGAACTGGTGGTGCGCGGTTCGACCGCTTCGGCACCCGGGGACCGCGGGGACCGCGGACGCTCCTGAATCAGCTGGTCGCTCCTGAATCGTCCGTCTCGTCCTCAGGGTGGAGAGCCACGCCCGCGCGCCCTGCGCCGGTAGGAGGGGAAGGGGTCGTTCCGCCGTAGAACATGCGGTCCGGACCAGACCGGAGGATGATCGGTGGGACAGGGCTTTTCTGGCAGACTTTGTGCCTATGGGTGACACGACCGTGACGACGCCGGAAGGCCGGGAAGCGGCCATTCCGCACCCCGTCGCGGCCGAGACGGGGCCGGGTCCCCTGCACCGGCTGCGCACCCCGCGCCGGCCCCGCTTCTGGTTCGAGATCCTGCTGATCGCGGTGAGTTACTGGACGTACTCGCTCGTCCGCAACGCCGTGCCCGAGCAGAAGGCCGAGGCCCTGCGCAACGCCGACTGGATCTGGAAGGCCGAGCAGCAGCTGGGCATCGCCGTCGAGCAGTCCGTCAACCACGCCGTGAACTCGGTGACTTGGCTGATCATCGGCATGAACTACTACTACGCGACGCTCCACTTCGTGGTCACGCTGGGTGTGCTCGTGTGGCTGTACCGTCGCCATCCCGGCCGTTACGCGGCCACCCGCCTGGTGCTGTTCGCGACGACCGCTGTCGCACTGGTCGGCTACTACCTGTATCCGCTGGCGCCCCCGCGGCTGATGAACGGCGGCGACTTCATCGACACGGTCATGGTCCACCAGACCTGGGGGTCGATGGCGTCCGGCGACCTGAAGCACATGTCCAACCAGTACGCGGCGATGCCGTCGATGCACATCGGCTGGTCCCTCTGGTGCGGCCTGACGATCTTCGCCCTGGCGACGATCCCCTGGGTGCGGGTGCTGGGACTGCTGTACCCGGCGCTGACGCTGGTGGTGATCGTCGCCACGGCCAATCACTTCTGGCTCGACGCGGTGGGCGGCATGCTGTGCCTGGCCTTCGGGTTCGCGGTGGCGACGGTCTGGTACGGCAGCCAGCCGTACGCACTGCCGCAGCGGGTGCCGGCGCGGACGCGCGGCGTCGGCCGGCCGCTGCGGCCGACCAGGGTCTGACCCGCCTCCCGCCGCCGCGTGTGGATGCGGCCCCGAGCCTTCTCGCGGCCCTCAGCGTTCGGCCACCCCGTAGAACAGCTCCTCCACCACGGCCCGCGCCCGGCGGGCCGTCCGCCGGTACGCGTCGAGCATGTCGCCGGCGTGGCCCGGGCCGTAGCCCAGGTAACGCCCCACTGCGGCCAGTTCACGGGAGTCCGTGGGGAACGTGTCCCCGGCCCGGCCGCGGACCAGCATCACCGCGTTGCGGACGCGGGTCGCGAGGACCCAGGCCTCGTCCAGGATCGCCGCGTCCTCGTCCGTGATGAGCCCGGCCGCGCGGGCGGCCGCCAGGGCCTCGCGGGTGCGGGTGGTGCGCAGGCCCGGCTCCGCCGAGCCGTGCCGCAGTTGCAGCAGCTGGACGGTCCACTCCACGTCGGACAGGCCGCCCGGACCGAGCTTGGCGTGCAGTTTCGGGTCGGCGCCGCGCGGCAGCCGCTCGGACTCCATCCGGGCCTTCAGCCGCCGGATCTCCCGCACGGCCTCGTCGGCGAGCCCGCCCGCCGGATAGCGCAGCGGGTCGATCAGCTCGATGAAGCGGCGGCCCAGGTCCTCGTCCCCGGCGACGGGTTCCGCCCGCAGCAGCGCGTGCGACTCCCACGTCAGCGACCACCGGCGGTAGTACGCCTCGTACGACGTGAGTGTGCGCACGAGCGGCCCGGACTTGCCCTCCGGGCGCAGGTCGGCGTCGATGAGCAGGGGCGGGTCGGCACTGGGGAGCTGGAGCAGGCGGCGCATCTCGGAGACGACCTTGCTGGCCGCCTGGGACGCCTCCCGCTCCTCGACGCCGTCGCGCGGCTCGTGCACGAACAGCACGTCCGCGTCGGAGCCGTAGCCCAGTTCGTGGCCGCCGAACCGGCCCATGCCGATGATCGCGAACCGGGTGGGCAGGTCCTCGCCCCAGCCGTCCCGGACGACAGCGCGGAGCGTGCCGGCCAGCGTCGCGGCGGTCAGGTCCGACACAGCCGCCCCGACCCGGTCCACCAGGGCGCCCTGGTCGGCCTCGGCGGGCTGCTCCTCGGTGCCGTAGGAGCCGACGATGTCGACGGCGGCCGTACGGAACAGTTCGCGGCGGCGCACACCACGGGCGGCCGTGACCGCCTGGGCGGCTCCGTCGGCCCGGTTCACGGCGGCGAGTATCTCCTGCTCCAGGTGGGCGCGGGACCGGGGTTCCAGCCCGCCGCCGTCCCCGTCGCCGAGCAGCGCCACCGCCTCCGGCGCGCGCATCAGCAGGTCCGGCGCGAGGCGGCCGGCGGACAGCACCCGGGCGAGGTTCTGCGCGGCGGCGCCCTCGTCCCGCAACAGCCGCAGGTACCAGGGCGTCTTGCCGAGCGCGTCCGACACCTTGCGGAAGTTGAGCAGGCCCGCGTCCGGGTCGGCCGAGTCGGCGAACCAGCCCAGCATGACGGGCAGCAGGGTGCGCTGGATGGCGGCCTTGCGGGTGACGCCGGACGCCAGCGCCTCCAGGTGGCGCAGCGCGGAGGCCGGGTCGTCGTAGCCGAGGGCGACCAGGCGCTCCCGGGCCGCCTCGGCGCTCAGCCGGGCCTCGCCGGTGGCGAGCTGGGCGACCGCGTCGAGCAGCGGCCGGTAGAACAGCTTCTCGTGCAGGCGCCGTACGACGGTGGCGTGCCGGCGCCACTCGCGGTGCAGGTCGGCGACCGGGTCGGCGCGCAGGCCCAGGGAGCGGCCGATGCGGCGCAGCTCGGCCTCGTCCTCCGGGACGAGGTGGGTGCGGCGCAGCCGGAACAGCTGGATGCGGTGCTCCATGGAGCGCAGGAAGCGGTACGCCTCGTCGAGCTGGGCGGCGTCGGCCCGGCCCACGTAACCGCCGGCGGCGAGGGCCTTGAGCGCGTCGAGGGTGGTGCCGCTGCGCAGCGAGGTGTCGGCGCGGCCGTGCACCAGCTGGAGCAGCTGCACGGCGAACTCGACGTCCCGCAGGCCGCCCGGGCCCAGCTTCAGCTGGCGGTCGACCTCGGCGGCGGGGATGTTCTCCACGACCCGGCGGCGCATCTTCTGCACGTCGGGGACGAAGTTCTCGCGCTCGGCGGCCTTCCACACCAGCGGCTGGACGGCGGCGACGTACTCCTCGCCGAGGTCGAGGTCACCGGCGACCGGGCGGGCCTTGAGCAGCGCCTGGAACTCCCAGGTCTTGGCCCAGCGCTGGTAGTAGGCGAGGTGGCTGGAGAGCGTCCGCACGAGCGGGCCGTTCCTGCCCTCGGGGCGGAGGTTGGCGTCCACGGGCCAGATGGAGCCCTCGACCGTGGTCTCCGAGCAGATCCGCATCATGTGCGAGGCCAGCCGGGTCGCGGCCCGGATCGCCTTGGTCTCGTCGGCCCCCTCGGCGGCCTCCCCGACGAAGATGACGTCCACGTCGGAGACGTAGTTCAGCTCGTGGCCGCCGCACTTGCCCATCGCGATGACCGCGAGCCGGCACAGCGCGGCGTCCTCGGGCGCGGCCTCCTCGGCCAGGGCGAGGGCGGCGCGCAGGGTGGCGGTGGCGAGGTCGGCCAGTTCGGCGGCGGACTCGGCGACACCGGTCGTGCCGCACACGTCCCGGGCGGCGATGGACAGCAGGCAGCGCCGGTAGGCGACGCGCAGGGACACCGGGTCGGTGACCCCCGCCAGTCCCGCCTCGAACTCCTCCACCCCGGGGTGCAGGTCCCGCGACTCGTACGTCACGAGGGCCTGCCAGTCCTCCGGGTGGCGGGTGAGGTGGTCGGCGAGGGCGGTGGAGGCGCCGAGCACCCCGAGCAGCCGGTCGCGCAGCGGCTTGGCCGCGATCAGGGTGTCGAGCAGTTCCCGGCGGGCGCCGGGGTTCGGCTGGGCCTCCAGCAGCCGGACCAGCCCGAGCAGCGCGAGATCGGGGTCGGCGGTCGCGCCCAGTGCCTCCAGCAGCACCGGGTCGTCGCGCAGCGGTGCGAGCTCGACGCTGTCCAGGAGCCGCTCGGCGGCGGAGGCGTCGGTGAAGCCGTGCCGCAGCAGCCGCGTGAAGGTACTGCTCCTGCGCCCCGGGGCCGCCGTCATCCGGGCCTCCCTCGCACTCTTTCTCGGGCCTGCATCGGATCAAGGTCGTACGGCTTGAGCCTAACCGCACAGACCTGGGCGAGCGCCGATGAGTTCGGCAGGCGGACGGGGTCTGCACCAGTGAGAGCACGGACCGGGAGGACGCTCATGACCACCCTGCACCCGCGGACCCGCCTGGACCGCCGCTACAGCGACAAGACGGCCACCGCGACCGACTGGCAGGAGGCCGAGGCGCGGCTCGCGGCGGCCGAGCTGTTCTGGATCTCGACGGTACGGCCGGACGGCCGCCCGCACGTCACCCCGCTGCCCGCGGTCTGGTCGGGCGGCGCCCTGCACTTCTGCACGGGCCCGGAGGAACGCAAGGCGAGGAACCTCGCGGAGAACCCGCACGTCGTGCTGACCACCGGCACGAACACCTGGAACCGGGGCTACGACCTGGTGGTGGAGGGCGAGGCGACCCGCGTGACCGACGACGGGCGGCTACGCGAACTGGCCGCGGCGTGGGAGGCCAAGTACGGCGGTTTCTGGCACTTCGAGGTACGGGAGGGCCATTTCCACCACGGCGCGGGTCGAGCGGCCGTCTACTCGGTGGCGCCGGAGACCGTCTTCGGCTTCGGTAAGGGGGAGCCGTTCAGCCAGACGCGGTGGCGGTTCACCTGATGCCTGCCGCCGCCTGACGAAGCCGCCTTGTGCCGCCTGACGAAGGAGTCATGCCATGGACTTCACCCTCGAAGTCGTCCCGCTGCCCGTGACCGACATCGACCGGGCCCGGGACTTCTACCGGGACAAGGTCGGCTTCCACGTGGACATCGACCAGGAGGTCATGCCCGGCATGCGGATCGTCCAGCTGACGCCTCCCGGCTCCGGCTGCTCGATCGCCCTCGGCGACTCCATCTGGCAGATGACCCCGGGCCCCACCCCCGCCCCCGGCTCCTACCAGGGCCTGCAACTGTGCGTCGCCGACATCAAGGCGGCCCACGCGGAACTGGTCGCCCGCGGCCTCGACGTCTCGGAGCCGGTCCAGTACGCACCGGACGACGGCGCCACGTTCATGCACTTCCGGGACCCGGACGGCAACGGCTGGGCGGTCCAGGAGTACCGGCGACGGGCGACGGAGCCGCTCCACGAACTGCTGGCGACGCTGAAGCGGCAGCAGGGCTGATCCCCGGGACGGCTCCCGGCAGGCCCCTCTGCGCTGAGGCCGACGGTCCACGACCCTCGGCCTCGGCTTCGCTCCAGTGGGAAAGCTGACCGCGCTTACAGCGCCGGAAGGTTCTTCCGCAGCTCGAACGCCGTGACCTCGCTGCGGTACTCCTCCCACTCCTGCCGCTTGTTGCGCAGGAAGAAGTCGAAGACGTGTTCGCCGAGGGTCTCGGCGACCAGGTCGCTGCGTTCCATCAGGGTCAGCGCCTCGCCCAGGTTCTGCGGGAGCGGCTCGATGCCCATCGCGCGGCGCTCGGCGTCGGAGAGGGCCCACACGTCGTCCTCGGCGCCCGGCGGGAGCTCGTAGCCCTCCTCGATGCCCTTCAGGCCGGCGGCCAGGAGGACGGCGTAGGCCAGGTACGGGTTCGCGCCCGAGTCCAGGGAGCGGACCTCGACCCGCGCCGAGCCGGTCTTGCCGGGCTTGTACATCGGGACACGGACCAGGGCCGAGCGGTTGTTGTGGCCCCAGCAGATGTACGACGGCGCCTCGCCGCCCGCGCCCGCCGTGCGCTCCGCGCCGCCCCAGATGCGCTTGTAGGAGTTGACCCACTGGTTGGTGACGGCGGAGATCTCCGCCGCGTGCCGCAGCAGGCCCGCGATGAAGGAGCGGCCCACCTTGGACAGCTGGTACTCCGAGCCGGACTCGTAGAAGGCGTTGCGGTCGCCCTCGAAGAGGGACAGGTGCGTGTGCATGCCGCTGCCCGGGTGTTCGGAGAACGGCTTCGGCATGAACGTCGCGTGCACGCCCTGCTCCAGCGCCACCTGCTTCATGACCAGGCGGAACGTCATGACGTTGTCGGCCGTGGAGAGCGCGTCGGCGTAGCGCAGGTCGATCTCCTGCTGGCCGGGCGCGCCCTCGTGGTGGGAGAACTCGACCGAGATGCCCATCGACTCCAGCATCGTGATCGCCTGGCGGCGGAAGTCCATGCCGACGTTGGTCGGGGTGTGGTCGAAGTAGCCGGAGTTGTCGGCCGGGGTCGGGCGGGAGCCGTCCAGCGGGCGGTCCTTCAGCAGGAAGAACTCGATCTCCGGGTGCGTGTAGAACGTGAACCCCAGGTCGGAGGCGCGGGCCAGGGCGCGCTTGAGCACGTAGCGCGGGTCGGCGAAGGACGGGGAGCCGTCCGGCATGAGGATGTCGCAGAACATGCGCGCCGTGCCCGGGGCCTCCGCGCGCCAGGGCAGGATCTGGAAGGTCGACGGGTCCGGCTTGGCGATCATGTCGGACTCGTAGACCCGGGCGAAGCCCTCGATCGCGGAGCCGTCGAAGCCGATGCCCTCGTCGAAGGCCTGTTCCAGTTCGGCCGGGGCCACGGCGACGGACTTGAGGAAGCCCAGCACGTCCGTGAACCACAGGCGTACGAACCGGATGTCGCGCTCCTCCAAGGTCCGGAGCACGAACTCCTGCTGCTTGTCCATCTTCCGCTTCCCCATCCTTGCTGGTCAGGCCGCCTGTCTTCCGTACCACGGGAGGCGGTCGGGCACCTGAGCATCCCACCACACCACCATTTCGTACGCGTTGCGCACCATGATCGCCCGGCCGACCCGGGGTCGAACGCCTCACGTACGGCGGGTGAACTGCTCTTCCGCCCATAGTGCCTGCTCGCACCGACATCCGTAACGGCCGGTCCCCGTCGCCGCCCCGCTCACTTAATTTGCATCCGAGATGCAACTTTAAATAGCGTGCGCGGCAGTCGAGCCTGGAGGAGCCCCGATGCTGTCCGAGCAGTCCGCCACCACCGTCCGCGCCACCCTCCCCGCCGTCGGCGCGGCCCTCGGCACGATCACCGAGCGCTTCTACGTCGGACTGTTCGCGGCCCGTCCCGAACTGCTGCGCGACCTGTTCAACCGGGGCAACCAGGCCTCCGGCACCCAGCGGCAGGCGCTCGCCGGTTCCATGGCCGCCTTCGCCGCGCACCTGCTGGACCATCCGGAGCAGCGGCCGGACGCGATGCTGCACCGCATCGCCCACAAGCACGCCTCGCTCGGCGTCACGCCCGAGCAGTACGGCATCGTCCACGAGCACCTGTTCGCCGCCATCGCCGACGTGCTGGGTGACGCCGTCACCCCCGAGGTCGCCGCCGCCTGGGACGAGGTCTACTGGCTGATGGCGAACGCCCTGATCGCCGTCGAGAAGCGGCTCGGCGAGGAGCGCGGCGGTCCCGTCTGGCGGCCCTGGGAGGTCGTCGAGCGGGTCGCCGAGACCCCGGACGTCGCCACGTTCCGGCTGCGGCCCGCCGACGGCGGTCCGGTGCGGGAGTTCCTCGCAGGCCAGTACGTCTCCGTCCGCGTCGCCCTCCCGGACGGCGCCCGCCAGATACGGCAGTACAGCCTCTCCGGGGCACCCGGCCCGGCCCTGAGGCAGATCAGCGTCAAACGCGTGCGGGGCGGCGGCACCCCCGACGGCGAGGTCTCGAACCACCTCCACGCGCGCGTGCGGGTGAGCGACGTCCTTCAGCTGTCCGAGCCGTACGGCGACCTCGTCCTGGACGCCGGCCCCGACACGCCCCTGCTGCTGGCCTCGGCGGGCATCGGCATCACCCCGATCACCGCGATGCTGGCCCACCTCGCCGACTCGGGCCACCGCGCCCCGGTCACCGTCGTCCACGGCGACCGCTCACCCGCCACACACGCCCTGCGCACCGACCACGAGACCTACGCCGCCAAGCTGCCGGACTCGGTCGTCCACCTCTGGTACGAGCAGGACGCCCCCTCCGGGGCCCGCTCCGGCCTGGTCGACCTCACCGGTGTCCCGCTCGCCCCGGGCACGCGCGCGTACCTGTGCGGCCCGCTGCCCTTCATGCGCGCGGTCCGGTCACGGCTGATCGCCGGGGGCGTGGCACCGGCCGACATCCACTACGAGGTCTTCGGCCCGGACCTCTGGCTGGCGGGACAGGCCTGAGGGTCAGGAGGGCGGGGGGCCGGGCTGCCGCGCGATCCCCAGCAGCAGCGCACCGGTCGGCTCCGCCACGATGTCCGCCACCGTGACCGGGTCCAGGGAGGCGAAGAACGCCTCCTGGGCCCGGCGCAGGGCGCCGCGCAGCCGGCAGGCGGAGTTCAGGGGGCAGGGGACGGGACCCTCGCAGTCGACGACGTCGCCGGCACCCTCGAAGGCGCGGACCACGGCGCCCACCGAGGCCGTCCGGCCCCGCTCGGTGAGGGTGAGGCCGCCGCCGCGGCCGCGCCGGGCCGCGAGCAGGCCCATGTGCTGGAGCTCGGCGACCACCTTCGCCAGGTGGGTGTAGGGCACGCCCATGCCCTCGGCGACGCCCCGGGTCGTCGGACTCGACTCGCCCGCGACGGCGAGCCGCATCAGGACCCGCAGGGCCAGGTCGGTGGAGCGCAGCAGCCGCATGCCCGCAGCGTAGGTAATGCGAATCCGCGGTTCAAATTATCCGGACCCCGACTTTTCCGAGCTGTCGGGGAGCTGTCGGTGCCGTATCGATTCGGCCCATTCCCGCGGCCGCCCTACGAGACGCCCCGCCTCTCCCATTACGATCAGCCCACCCGACCGTCACTTTCCCCTCGAAGGACACCTCATGGGCTCGGCCAAGAAGAGCAGCACGGCACGCAAGGCGCGAATAGAGGAGATGCGGCGCGCCGAGCAGGCCCGTGAGCGCCGCAACCGGATCCTCACCATCGCGGCCAGCGTCGTGATCGTCGGTGGCCTGGTCGCCGGCGGCGTCGTGCTCGTGCGGTCCCAGGACGACAAGGGCAGTGACACCGCGGCGAGTGACTCCTCGGGCAAGGGCAAGTTCGTCACCGGCAAGGACGGCGTGAAGACCTGGGAGGGCAAGCTCTCCCGCAACCACGTCACCAAGGCCGTGAAGTACGCCTCCGAGCCGCCGGTCGGCGGCGACCACAACCAGGTGTGGATGAACTGCAACGGCGACGTCTACACCAAGGAGATCAACAACACCAACGCCGTGCACTCGCTGGAGCACGGCGCGGTGTGGGTGACGTACAACGCCGACGCGAAGAAGTCCGACGTCGACGCGCTCGCGGCGAAGGTGAAGAAGACGCCGTACACGCTGATGAGCCCGCTGGACGACCAGAAGGACCCGATCATGCTCTCGGCGTGGGGCCACCAGCGCACGGTGACGGGCGCCGACGACCCGAACGTCGACAAGTTCTTCGAGAAGTTCGTCCAGGGCGAGCAGACGCCCGAGCCGGGTGCCGCCTGCACGAACGGGCTGTCGCAGTGAGGCACGTGGCTCTGATCGCCGGGGCCGCGGCGGCGGCGCTCGTCGCGGCCGGCGCGATCACCTACGCCGTCGCCGGGGACGACGGCGGCACCACGACCCCCTCCGCCGAGTCCGCCGACGCCGGGTTCGCGCGGGACATGGCGGTGCACCACCAGCAGGCCGTGGAGATGTCGTACATCGTGCGCGACCGCACGAAGGACGAGGAGGTGCGGCGCCTCGCGTACGACATCGCGCAGACGCAGGCCAACCAGCGCGGCATGATGCTGGGCTGGCTCGACCTGTGGGGCCTGCCCAAGGTGTCCTCCGAACCGCCGATGACCTGGATGGGCATGGGCGACATGGCCTCCGGCAAGGACGGCGCGCTGATGCCGGGCATGGCGACCAACACCGAGATGAAGAAGCTCGGCGAGCTCAGCGGGAAGCAGGCGGAGGTCTACTACCTCCAGTTGATGACGGACCATCACAAGGGCGGCATCCACATGGCCGAGGGCTGCGTGCGGAAGTGCCGGGTCGGCGTGGAGAAGCGGCTCGCGCAGGGCATGGTGGACGCGCAGCAGTCGGAGATCGGCCTGATGACAGACCTGCTCAAGGCCCGGGGCGCCGCGCCGCGTTCCTAGGGCGTAAGCCTCAAATCGCCTTTGCCAGCGGCTCCTTGGGGTCTTCTTGGCCTCGCTAGAACGCTTCTTGGGTTTCGTATTCCCCTTGCATGAACGGTTCGTCGAAAGAGTGGCGCTCGTCGAGTGATCCACTCGCGACGAACCGCACAGGGGGTTCCATGAGATCCAACCGCGCCACGGTGCGCGCCGGGGTGAGCATGGCAGTGACTCTGCCGATGCTCGCCGGAGCGCTGGCGCTCGGCATACCCGCGGCGCACGCCGCCGACCACCCGCTCCGCGACCTGCTGGCCGGGACCCGGCCCGCGTGGGCCACGGCCAAGGCGGACCAGGGCGCCACCTCCGACGACGCCACGATCTCCGCCCGGGTCTACCTCGCCGGCAGGGACGCCGCCGGCCTCGCCGCGTACGCCAAGGCCGTCTCCGACCCGAAGTCGGCCTCCTACGGCAAGTATCTGAGCGCCCGGAAGGCCCAGGCCCGCTTCGGCGCGACCAAGGCCCAGGTGGCGGCCGTGAAGGCCTGGCTCACGTCCGCCGGCCTGAAGGTCACGGGCGTCACGCCGCACTACGTCTCCGTCACCGGTGACGTGGCCGCCGCCGAGAAGGCGTTCGGCACCCAGCTGCACAACTTCGCCAAGGGCGCGCGGACCTACCGCGCGCCGGCGAGCACCGCCTCCGTGCCGGCCGGCCTCGCCGACGCCGTGCTGACCGTGACCGGCCTGGACAACGCGCCCCACATGGCCACGCACGACGACCGGCTGCCGCCGCCGGACACCGTGTTCCGCAACGCCGGGCCCTTCTCCTCGTACTACGGCTCGAAGACCGCGAGCACGCTGCCCGACGCGTACGGCGGCAAGATCCCGTACGCGATCAAGGGCTACACGGGCAAGCGAGCTGCGGGCCGCCTACGGCGCGGGCACCCGCACCGGCAAGGGCGTCCGGGTCGCCATCACGGACGCGTACGCCTCCCCGACCATCGCCTACGACGCGGGCACCTACGCCGGCAAGCACGGCGACGCGGCGTGGAAGACCGGCCAGCTGCGCCAGGTGCTGCCCAAGAAGTACACGAACACCAAGGACTGCTCGGCCGCCGGCTGGTACGGCGAGGAGACCCTGGACGTCGAGGCCGTGCACGCGGTGGCCCCGGCCGCGGACGTCACGTACGTGGGCGCCGCGTCCTGCACGGACAGCGACCTGCTCGACGCGCTCGGCAAGGTCGTCGACCACCACCTGGCCGACATCGTCTCCAACTCCTGGGGCGAGATCGAGGCCGCCCAGACCCCCGACATCGCGGCCGCCTACGACCAGGTGTTCCAGCTGGGCGCGGTCGAGGGCATCGGCTTCTACTTCTCCTCCGGCGACGACGGTGACGAGGTCGCCAGCTCCGGGACGAAGCAGGTCGACTCCCCGGCCAACTCGGCGTGGGTCACCGCCGTCGGCGGCACCTCGCTGGCCGTCGGCAAGGACGACACATACCTGTGGGAGACCGGCTGGGGCACCGAGAAGGCGAACCTGTCGGCCGACGGCAGGAGCTGGACGGACTTCCCCGGCGCCTTCACCTCCGGCGCGGGCGGCGGCACCAGCAGGACCGTCGCCGAGCCCTCCTACCAGCAGGGTGTGGTGCCCGAGGCGCTGGCGAAGGCCAACAGCCCCGACGGCAACCGGGTCGTCCCGGACATCGCGGCCATCGCCGACCCGAACACCGGCTTCCTGGTGGGCCAGACCCAGACCATGCCCGACGGCAGGACGCAGGCCTACAGCGAGTACCGCATCGGCGGCACCTCGCTCGCCGCGCCGACCATCGCGGCCATCCAGGCCCTGGCCCAGGAGGCCCGCGGCGGCACGCCGATCGGCTTCGCCAACCCGGCGATCTACGCGAAGTCCGGCTCGAAGGTCTACCACGACGTCACCGACAACCCGACGGGCTCCGGCCTCGCCGTCGCCCGCGTCGACTTCGTGAACGGCTACGACGCCACAGGCGGACTGGCCACGTCCGTGCGCAGCCTGGGCAAGGACAGCTCGCTGAAGGCCGTCAAGGGCTACGACGACGTCACCGGCGTGGGCACGCCCGCGAACGGCTACGTCGAGTCGTACCGGCGCCGCTGACCACCGCAAGGGGACCGGGGTGGTGTGGGGTGACCCACACCACCCCATTGCGTCGCTCTGACGATTACACTGGGCCCGTGCCTCAACTACGTCTCGCCCTGAACCAGATCGACTCGAGCGTCGGCGACCTCGCCGGGAACGCGGAGTCGGTCGTCCGCTGGACCCGGCACTCCGCCGAGCAGGGAGCGCATCTCGTCGCGTTCCCGGAGATGGTGCTGACCGGGTACCCCGTCGAGGACCTGGCCCTCAGGTCGTCCTTCGTGGAGGCCTCCCGCGCGGCGCTCAGGAGTCTCGCCGCCCGCCTGGCCGACGAGGGCTTCGGTGAGCTGCCGGTCGTCGTCGGCTACCTCGACCGCTGCGAGACCGCGCAGCCCAAGTACGGCCAGCCGGCCGGCGCTCCGCAGAACGCGGGGGCGGTGCTGTACCGCGGCGAGGTGGTCCTGAACTTCGCCAAGCACCACCTGCCGAACTACGGCGTCTTCGACGAGTTCCGCTACTTCGTGCCCGGCGACAGCATGCCGGTCCTGCGCGTCCACGGCGTGGACGTCGCCCTCGCCATCTGCGAGGACCTCTGGCAGGACGGCGGCCGCGTCCCCGCCGCCCGTTCGGCGAAGGCGGGCCTGCTGCTCTCGATCAACGCCTCCCCCTACGAGCGCGACAAGGACGACACGCGCCTGGAGCTGGTCCGCAAGCGGGCCCAGGAGGCCGGCTGCACCACGGCGTACCTCGCCATGATCGGCGGCCAGGACGAGCTGGTCTTCGACGGCGACTCCATCGTCGTCGACAAGGACGGCGAGGTCGTGGCGCGGGCGCCGCAGTTCGCCGAGGGCTGCGTGGTCCTGGACCTGGACCTGCCGGCGGCGGCCGCGGACGCCCCGACGGGCGTGGTCGACGACGGCCTGCGCATCGACCGCGTGGTGCTGTCGGAGGAGCCGCTGCCCGCCTACGAGCCCGAGCTGACGGGCGGCTACGCGGAGCGCCTCGACGACGACGAGGAGATCTACTCGGCGCTGGTCGTGGGCCTGCGGGCGTACGTCGCGAAGAACGGCTTCACGTCCGTCCTGATCGGCCTGTCGGGCGGCATCGACTCCTCGCTGGTCGCGGCGATCGCGTGCGACGCGCTGGGCGCGCAGAACGTGTACGGCGTGTCGATGCCGTCGAAGTACTCCTCGGACCACTCCAAGGACGACGCCGCCGAGCTGGCCCGCCGCACGGGCCTGAACTACCGCACGGTCGCCATCGAGCCGATGTTCGACGCCTACATGGGCTCGCTGGGCCTGACGGGCCTGGCGGAGGAGAACCTCCAGTCGCGCCTGCGCGGCACGCTGCTCATGGCGATCTCCAACCAGGAGGGCCACATCGTCCTGGCCCCGGGCAACAAGTCGGAACTGGCGGTCGGCTACTCGACGCTCTACGGCGACTCCGTCGGCGCGTACGGCCCCATCAAGGACGTCTACAAGACGTCGGTCTTCCGCCTGGCCGAGTGGCGCAACCGGGCCGCCCGGGAGCGCGGCCAGACCCCGCCGATCCCCGAGAACTCCATCACCAAGCCCCCGAGCGCGGAACTCCGCCCGGGCCAGGTCGACACGGACTCGCTGCCGGACTACCCGGTGCTGGACGCGCTCCTGGAGCTGTACGTCGACCGTGACCGGGGCGCGGACGAGATCGTGGCGGCCGGCTACGACCGGGAGCTGGTCGCGAAGACGCTGCGCATGGTCGACACGGCCGAGTACAAACGGCGCCAGTACCCGCCGGGCACGAAGATCTCCCCGAAGGGCTTCGGCAAGGACCGGCGGCTGCCGATCACGAACGGCTGGCGGGAGTCGGTCTGACGGGTCCGAGGTCCCCTCGGGGACCTCTGCCCGTGTGCCGGTGTCACCGTCACAGCGACGCCGTCTCCGAGGCGGTCGCCCACACGAACCCGTCCGGGTCGGTGAACGGCCCGGCGTCGCCGTGGATCGTGAGCCGGTGCGAGCCGCTGCCCTCGGGGGAGACGCCGGCGACCTTGGCGAGGCCGCGGCGCTTGTACAGCGCCAGCTTGACGGGGGCCGACTCGGTGGCGAACTCGACGTACTTGCCGCCGAAGCTCTTGCCGACCGTGAGGCCGTGCTCGACGTAGAACCGCTTGCTGGCCTTCACGTCCTCGACGCCGAGCAGGAGCACCAGCTCGTCGAAGCGCCGGGTCGCCGGGCCGGTGTTCTTCTTCGACGAGGACGCGATCTGCCAGATCGTCCCGTCCGGGGCCTGGACGACGCCCCCGTAGCCCCAGAGCGACTTGGCGGCGGGCTTCAGCGTCGTGGCGCCGGCCGCCACGGCCGCGTCGACGAGGGCGTCGACGTCGGCCGGCTGGGCGACGACGAGCGACAGCGTGAACCCGCGGAAGCCGGTGGTCGGCGCGTCCGAGGCCCGCAGGCGCACCTGGCCGCCCAGGACGAAGGCGGTGTCGTAGAAGCGTTCGGCGGCCGTCGGGTCGGCCACCTCGAGGGTGACGGATGCGAGGGAGGTCATGACTGCGACGCTAGCCGCGCTCCCGGGAACCGGCTTCTCGAATCCTGACCAGCCGCCGCTGATCAGGCGGGCCCCAGCGGGAGCTCGGCCAGTTCGGCCAGGACCCGGGCCGCCGGTGCCGGGGCGGTCAGCCACTTCAGGTGGCTGCCTTCGAGGGTGCGGACGTCGTAGGGGTTGTCCGGCGTCAGCGCGTCGCCCTCGCGGATCAGCCGGTCCTGGAGGGCGAGCGGCAGACTCGCGTCCCCGGCCAGGCGCACGTAGGTCTTCGGGACGCGGCCCCACGTCGCGGCCTGCGCCCGGTCGGCGGAGGTGCCGACGTCCAGGTTCTCGTCGGGCTGGAAGGTGTTGAGGAAGGTCAGGAACTCGTCGTCGGTGCCGTCGGCGAGGAAGGCCGCCTTGAGCGCCGCGAGGGCCTTCGGATCCGAGGTGCGGAAGTTGACGCGCAGCAGGCCGAGTTCGGCCGGGTCGCCGACCATGGCCAGACCCAGCGACGCGGCGTCGACCGTGGCCATCTCGGGCTCGGCGTAGTAGTCGCCGACGTCCAGGGCGACGGGGCACCAGGCCGCCACGTAGACGATGCGGTCGATCAGGTCCGGCCGGGCGTTGGCCGCGGCGGTGGCCGTGACGCCGCCCCGGCTGTGGGAGACCAGGATCACCGGCCCGTTCTCCTTGGCCCGCTCCAGGACGCCGATCAGGTGCGCGGTGTTGTCGGCGAGGGTGACGCCCTTGATCGAGCCGGGCGCGGTGGCGAGGCCGTCGAGATCCTGCGGCGCCTGGTAGGCGCGCGGGTAGCTCGCCCCGAAACCGTGGCCGGGCAGGTCGACGGCGACCGAGCGGTGGCCGAGGAGGCCGAGTTCGGCCTGGAGGGGGGCGAAGGAGAAGGAGTTCGCGAAGGCGCCGTGGACCAGCACGAAGGTCGGCGGTATCTGACTGCTCATTCTCGGGGACACTACGCAACGCAAGATCACCGCTGCAACGGGTACACATCGTTCCGATTGTGCCCGGTCACCGACTGGACCGGTGTCGCCGGCCTCGACTTCGACCCCGGCAGACGGAGCGGCAGCCCGTAGGACCCTCCCTACGGACTGCCGCCCGGGCATCACCGCGCCGGCGGTCAGTGGTGCACGGTTTCCGCCTCCTGCGGGACATGGCTCGCCACGACCCGCTCGCGCCCGGCGACCGGAGCCCGGCGGCGGTCCACCACCGCGGCCAGGGACGCCACGCCCAGGCCGAGGACGGCCAGGGCCGCTCCGGCCAGGGCCGGGGAGGTGACGCCGAGGCCCGCGGCCAGGGCGAGTCCGCCGATCCAGGCGCCGCCGGCGTTGGCCAGGTTGAAGGCGGCCTGGTTGGCGGAGGAGGCCAGGGACGGGGCCGAGGAGGCCTTCTCCATGACCATCAGCTGGAGCGGGGAGCCGGTGGCGAAGGCCGCCATGCCGAGCAGGACCACCGCGACGGCGGCGGTGAGTTCCGCGCGCATCAGCAGCGGGAACAGCGCCAGGACCGCCACCAGCGCGGTCAGGCCGCCGAACAGCGTGCCGCGCAGGGAGTGGTCGGCCAGGCGGCCGCCCAGCAGGTTGCCGGCGGTGGCGCCGACGCCGAACAGGGCCAGCAGCAGGGTGACGCTGGCGTCGGCGTAGCCGGCGGCGTCCGTGAGCATCGGCGTGATGTAGCTGTAGGCCGCGAAGAGCGCGCCGAAGCCCGCCACCGTCGTGCCGAGCGACAGCCACACCGGGACGGAGCGCAGGGCGGCGAGTTCGCCGCGCAGGCCCTTGGCGGTGGCGTGCTCGTGGTCGTGCGGGATGAGGAACGCGAGCGCGGCGATGGCCGCCAGGCCGATGGCGCTGACGCCGAGGAAGGTCGCCCGCCAGCCGAGCTGCTGTCCCATGAGGGTCGCGACGGGCACACCCACGACGTTCGCGACCGTCAGGCCGAGGAACATCAGGGAGACCGAGCGCGCCTTGCGTTCGGGGGCGACCATGTTCGTCGCGACGACGGCGCCCACGCCGAAGAAGGCGCCGTGCGGCAGTCCGCTCAGGAAGCGGGCGGCCAGCAGCCAGCCGTTGTCGGGCGCGAGGGCCGACAGGGCGTTGCCCGCGACGAAGAGTCCCATCAGCCCGATGAGGACCGTGCGGCGGGACATCTTCGCGGTGACCGCGGCCAGCAGCGGGGCGCCGATGACGACGCCGAGCGCGTACGCCGACACCAGATGGCCGGCGGCGGGTATGGAGATGTGCAGGTCGTCCGCGACATCGGGCAGCAGCCCCATCATCACGAACTCGGTGGTGCCGATGCCGAAGGCACCCACGGCGAGGGCGAGCAGGGGCCAGGGGCATGAAGAACCTTTCGAGACTTGCGTGGAGATCCGTACGTCATATGTTCAAGTACGGAACAAAGTCTCGCAGGCGCACTATTCCGCGAGGTGAACCCGTCGTTGCCGGATCCTGGCCGAACTGCCCTGACCTGCGGTTTTCAGGAACCGCTTGTGGCGACCTTCACACGGGCCGCGACGGGCAGATGGTCGCTGCCGGTCTGCGGGAGGGTCCAGGAACTCTCCGGCGTCAGACCCCGGACCATGATCTGGTCGATGCGCGCCATCGGGAACGACGCCGGCCAGCTGAACCCGAAGCCGCTGCCGGCCGCGCCCTGCGTGGAGCGCATCTGGGAGGTGACGGCGTTGAGCGCGCGGTCGTTCATGGTGCCGTTCAGGTCGCCGAGCAGGACGACGTTCCTCAGCGGTTCCCGGGCGATGGCGTGGCCCAGGTAGTCGGCGCTCCGGTCGCGCTGCCGGGCCGTGAAGCCGGCCTCCATCTTCACGCGCACCGACGGCAGGTGGGCGACGTAGACCGCGACCTGGCCGGCCGGGGCGGTCACGGTGGCGCGCATCGCGCGCGTCCAGCCCATGTCGAGGTCGACGGCCCGCACATCGGTCAGCGGGTACTTGCTCCACACCCCGACCGTGCCCTGCACCGAGTGGTAGCGGTAGGTCGAGGCGAGCGCCTTCTCGTACGTCGGCACGGCGCTCGCGGTCAGTTCCTCCAGGGCGAGGACGTCCGCGCCGGATGCGGCCACGTCACGGGCGGTGCCGGCCGGGTCGGGGTTGTCGGCGTTGACGTTGTGCGTGGCCACGGTGAGGTCGCCGCCGGTCCCGGTCTTGTCGCTGACCTGGCCGCCGAACAGGTTCAGCCAGACCAGCGCCGGCAGCACCACCGCGATCAGCGCGGTCGCCGACCTGCGGACCACCGCGAGGACGAGCAGCACCGGCACGAGGAGTCCCAGCCAGGGCAGGAACGTCTCGACGAGGCTGCCCAGGTTGCCGATCGTGTTCGGGATGCGCGAGTGCATGATCATGATCACGGCCAGCAGCACCGCGCAGGCGGCCACGAGCAGCCCGCGCCGCCAGATCCGTGGGTCGCCCCGCCAGGGTCCCAGCAGCCGGTCGAACAGGCGCCGAAGCCGGGTTCCCCGGTGCTCGGGCCCCGAGCCGCCGTTGTCCGTCTCCGTCATGTACGCCTGCTGCGCCATACCGTCGCCTCACTGCCTGCCGTGCACACCATCGCCCCCGTGTCTACGACCCTAGGGGATGATCCGTTCCGTTCCCGCCGTCCCTCGACGGCCGTACGGGGGCGATGACGTTCGAGTCGCCGCGGGGAGTTCCGATCAAGGCCACGGAAAGCGCGCTCTGTGACGAAACGCGCACACTAGGGTTGCTGGGACGTCGAACTGACGGACGGTGAGCTGACGGGCCGCAGACCGTCGAGGAGCGTGTCGACGACCTGTTCGGCGAGGTCGTCGGGCAGGTCGGCGTCGGGGCGCAGGACGGCCCGGACGAGGACCGGCGCGACGAACAGGTCGTTCAGCAGCTCGATGTCGACGTCCGCGCGCAGTTCGCCGTTCTCCTGGCCGCGGCGCAGGACCTCCAGCCCGAGGCGGCGGCGCGGTGCGATGACGGTGTGGTCGTAGGCCGCCCAGATCTTCGGGCTGCTCTTCATCTGGGCGTGCACGGTGTGCAGGATCGCCGACGAGCGGCCGGCCAGACCGCGCCGGCGCACCTGTTCCAGCAGGACCACGAGGTCGTCGCGCATCGAGGTGCCGGGGAGCGGGGGGTCGGCGGGTTCGGCGGCGCGCAGGACGTCGACGAAGAGTTCCTCCTTGCCGCTCCAGCGGCGGTAGATGGTGGCCTTGCCGACGCCGGCGGTGCGGGCGATGCGCTCGATGGACAGCTCCGCCAGCGGCACGCCCTCCTCCAGGAGCTTCATCACGCCCTCGACGATGGCGTGCTCGACGGCCTCGCTTCTCGGGCGGCCCCTCGGGGGTCCGTCGGGGCGGGGGTGCCGTTCGGCGAGGCTCACGGGCGTGCGTCCCTTCGTGACCGGGTGAGGGTGCATTCTCGCGCAGGGTTCACGGCCTTGCCTCGGCCACCTCCTTCTCCTCCTCCCCCGGCCGGGGCGCCGGCTGCTTCCCGGGCAGGAACAGCGCCACGACCACCGCGCCGACGAGTGCGACGCCCGCGCCCCACAGGGCGGTGACGTGCATCGCGTGCAGGAACGCGTCGTGGGCCGGGGTGAGCAGGGCCCTGCCCGGTGGGCCCAGCTTCGCCGCGACGCCGAGGGTGGCCTCGATGGACTCGCCCGCGGTGTGCCGGAGGGCCGGCGGCAGCGCGCCGAGCTTGTCCTCGATGCCCGTGCGGTACGCGGTGGACAGCACCGAGCCGAGGACGGCGATGCCGAGGGCGCCGCCGACCTGCCGGAAGGTGTTGCTGAGCGCGGAGGCCGAGCCGGCCTTCTCGCGGGGCAGGGCCTGCATGATGACGACGCTGACCGGCGTCATGATGTGCGCCATGCCGGTGCCCATGAGGAAGAAGATCACTTCCAGGATCCAGATGGGCGTGTCCGCGTCCAGGGTGGCGAAGGCGGCCAGCATCGCGGCGATGACCAGCATCGCGGCGGTCGTGGTCGCCTTGTTGCCGAAGCGGTCGACCAGCAGCCGGGCCCGCGGCGCGAAGATCATCTGGGCGGCGGCCAGCGGCAGCATCAGCAGTCCGGTCTCCAGCGGCGAGTAGCCGCGCACGCTCTGCGTGTAGAAGACGGAGAAGAAGGTCACACCCATCAGCGCGAAGAAGACCAGCGCGATGGCGGCGATGGCGGCCGAGAAGACCTTGTTCCTGAAGTACGTGACGTCGATGGAGGGGTGGCTGCTGCGCTTCTCGAACACGACGAAGGCGACGAGGACGGCGAGACCGGCGCCGATCGCCGACAGCACGGTGGCGTCGGTGAAGTCGGCGAGCCGGCCGCCCTCGATGATGCCGTAGACGAGCAGCACCAGGCCGACGACCGACAGCACGACGCCGACGGGGTCGATGCGGCCGGGGGCGGGGTCGCGGGAGTCGGGCACCAGCCAGAGCATCAGGGCCAGGGCGAGCAGCACGATCGGCACGTTGATGAGGAAGACGGAGCCCCACCAGAAGTGGTCGAGCAGCACGCCGCCGGTGATCGGGCCGATGGCGATGGCGAGGCCGACACCGCCGGCCCAGATGCCGATGGCCTTGGGCTGCTCGTCGCGCTCGAAGACGTTCATGAGGACGGCGAGGGTGGCCGGCATGACGAACGCCGCGCCGAGGCCCATCACGGCGCGGAAGGCGATGAGCTCGCCCGGCGAGCCGGAGAACGCGGCGCACGCGGAGCCGGCGCCGAACACGGCGAGACCGGCGAGCAGCACCTTCTTGCGGCCCAGCCGGTCCCCGAGGAGCCCGGCGGTGAACAGCAGGCCCGCGAAGACCAGGGTGTAGGCGTTGATGGCCCACTCCAGCTCGCTCTGCGTGGCTCCGATGCCGGTCGGGGCGGGGGTGGAGATCGTCTTGATGGCGACGTTGAGGATGGAGTTGTCGAGGACGACGATCAGCAGGCTCAGCATCAGCACGCCGAGGATCGCCCAGCGGCGCCGGTGCACCGCTTCCGGTATGCGGCGGCCGGTGGGGGCGGCGCCGTCGGCAGGAGTGGTCATGCCGAGGACCCTAGGCCCCTTTCGATACGGGACCGTCTCGTATCGGAACTCTCTTACCGAGCCCTTACACGGCGGTCGCTTCCGGCCACCCGGCGGAACTCACAGGGGCTCCCCTAGCCCTGTCCGGCACGAGGTGCCACCATGGACGTGGTCCGGGGACGCCGTCAGGGCGCCTCGAGATGACGTGTGAGGAGCCGTGCAATGACGCAGCTTCCGGCTGCCCAGAACGCTCAGCAGAAGCCCTCCGACGGCGGCAGGGCGCTGTACGGGGGCAAGAGCACCCGCCGCATCACGGTGCGGGACATCGCCGCCGCCAAGGAGCGCGGCGAGAAGTGGCCCATGCTCACCGCGTACGACGCGATGACCGCGTCCGTCTTCGACGAGGCCGGCATCCCGGTCATGCTCGTCGGCGACTCGGCGGGCAACTGCCACCTGGGGTACGAGACGACCGTGCCCGTCACCCTCGACGAGATGACCATGCTGTCGGCGGCGGTCGTACGGGGCACCTCGCGCGCCCTGATCGTCGGCGACCTGCCCTTCGGCTCCTACCAGGAGGGTCCGGTGCAGGCGCTGCGCTCGGCGACCCGGCTGGTGAAGGAGGCGGGCGTGCAGGCCGTGAAGCTGGAGGGGGGCGAGCGGTCGCACGAGCAGATCCGGCTGCTCGTCGAGTCCGGCATCCCGGTCATGGCGCACATCGGGCTGACCCCGCAGTCCGTCAACGCGATGGGCTACCGCGTGCAGGGCCGTGGCGAGGAGGCGGCCCAGCAGCTGCTGCGGGACGCGAAGGCCGTGCAGGACGCGGGCGCGTTCGCGGTGGTGCTGGAGCTGGTGCCGGCGGAGCTGGCGGCCGAGGTGACGCGGGTGCTGCACATCCCGACCGTCGGGATCGGCGCCGGGCCCGAGACGGACGCGCAGGTCCTGGTGTGGACCGACATGCTCGGGCTGACCGGCGGGCGCGTGCCGAAGTTCGTGAAGCAGTACGCGGACCTGCGCGAGGTGATGGGGACCGCGGCGAAGGCGTTCGCCGAGGACGTGGTCGGCGGAACGTTCCCCTCGGAGGAGCACTCCGTCCACTGAGCCACCGCGGTACCGGACAGCCCCGCCGATCGTCCCCCGTCGGCGGGGCTGTTCCCGTTTCCGGCCGTTGTCGGCGGGATGTCGGTGCCGGCGAGCCGCTGTCAGCGGTCTGTCGGTGGTTTGTCGGCGCGCCCTGACACTGTCGTCCGCATGACGCGAATCGACACACGAACCGGCGGCGCCGCTGTCACCGTGCGGGGGCTGGTGAAGCACTACGGGGAGACCAGGGCACTGGACGGGGTCGACCTGGACGTGCGGGAGGGCACCGTGATGGGGGTGCTCGGGCCGAACGGGGCCGGGAAGACCACCCTGGTGCGGATCCTGTCCACCCTGCTGCGGCCCGACGCGGGACAGGCGACGGTGGCGGGGTACGACGTCGTACGGCAGCCGCGGAACCTGCGGCGGGTGATAGGGCTCACCGGGCAGTACGCCTCCGTCGACGAGAAGCTGCCCGGCTGGGAGAACCTGTACATGATCGGGCGACTGCTCGACCTGCCCCGCAAGGAGGCACGCGCGCGTGCCGACGCGCTGCTGGAGCGGTTCTCGCTGACGGACGCCGCGAAGCGGCCCGCGAGCACCTACTCCGGCGGTATGCGGCGGCGGCTCGACCTGGCCGCCTCGATGATCGGGCGGCCCTCCGTCCTCTTCCTCGACGAGCCGACCACCGGCCTCGACCCCCGCACCCGCAACGAGGTGTGGGACGAGGTGAAGGCCATGGTCGGGGACGGCGTGACCGTGCTGCTGACCACGCAGTACATGGAGGAGGCCGAGCAGCTCGCCTCCGAGCTGACCGTGGTGGACAAGGGCCGGGTCGTCGCGGGCGGCGGCATCGAGGAACTCAAGGCCAAGGTCGGCGGGCGCACCCTGCGGATCCGGCCGGCCGACGCCGCGCAGCTGCGGCCGCTCGCCGGCCATCTCGACGGCCTGGGCATCACCGGGCTGGCGACCACCACCGTGGACGGCGACTCCGGCACGCTCCTGGTGCCGATCCTGAGCGACGAGCAGCTGACCGCCGTGGTGGGCGCCATCGCCTCCCGCGGCATCACGATCGCCGCCGTCACCACCGAACTGCCCAGCCTGGACGAGGTGTTCCTGTCCCTCACCGGCCACCGCGCCAGTGCGCCGCAGGACGCCGTGCCCACCGAGGACCGCGAGGAAGTCTCCGTATGAGTGCCGCCACCCTTTCCACACCCGCCGCCGGCGACGACGCCCGCATCACCCTGCGCGGGCATCTGCGGCACACCGGTGCCCTGGTGCGCCGCAACCTGCTGTGGATCCGCCAGGACCCGGAGTCGATGGCCGACGCGCTGTTGATGCCGGTCATCTTCACCCTGCTGTTCGTGTTCGTGTTCGGCGGCTCGATCGGGCAGGCGCTCGGCGGCGGGCAGGACCAGTACGTGCAGTACGTCATCCCCGGCATGATCGCCATGATGAGCATGACGCTCTCCCAGGGCGTCGGCACGGGCTTCAGCCAGGACTTCAACTCCGGTGTCATGGACCGCTTCCGGTCCCTGCCGATCGGGCGGGGTTCGGTGCTCTTCGCGAAGATCTCGGTGGAGCTGCTGCGGATGCTGTTCGCCACCGCCGTGCTGATGATCGTCGCCGTCGCGGTCGGGTTCGAGATCACCGACTGGCCGGGGCTCTTCGCGACCGTGGCGCTGTCCACGGCGTTCGCCTCGTCGATCATGTGGGTGTTCCTCACCCTGGGCGTGGTCCTGAAGAACGCCCAGTCCGTGCAGGCGATGGGGTTCCTGGTGCTGTTCCCGCTCCAGTTCGGCTCGTCGATCTTCGCGCCGACGACGTCGATGCCCGGCTGGTTGCAGGCGTTCACCGACTACAACCCGCTGTCGACGCTGGCGGACGCCGCACGCGGTCTGATGGTGGGCGGGCCGGTCGCGCACGACCTGTGGGTGACGCTCGGCTGGTCGGTGGCGATCACGGCGGTGATGGCCCCCGTCGCGATCCACAAGTTCCGCACGAAGGCCTGACCGGGCCGGACGGATCCGCGTCAGAGCAGGGCGGTGGCCTCCTCGGGGGAGAGGCCGCCGCCTTCCGTGTACGCGGACTCGTACGCCGTGTCGCCGAGCACCGCCCGCGTCCGCCGCTCCGCCTGCTCGCGTGCCTCGCGCTCCTGCCGCGGGGCGACGTGCCCCGGCGGCAGCAGGGCGTCGGCCGCGCCGAGGCACAGGGCGGCGTCCCGGGCCCGGTGCCCGCCGTCGAGGCCGGCCAGGGACCCGGCGGCGATGGTCAGGTACACCGCGCGCATATGGGGGGCGATGGCCGCCGAGAGCGGGTCGGCGGCCAGCTCGAGCGCCCCGCGGATCCGGTCCAGGCACTCCTCGTACCGTCCCTCCACGGCGTCCAGCCACCCCTCCGCGCCGAGGATGTACGCGTCGAAGACGATGAAGTGGGCGATACGGAAGTCCTGGCGCAGCCGCCGCAGTTGCTCTCGCGCCTCGGGAACGCGGCCCGCCATGCCGAGCCGGCCGGCCAGGAAGAGGCGGGCGGCGGGCATGGCCTCGCTGTGCGTGTCCTCGTGCTGGGCGATCACCTCGCGCAGCAGCCGCTCGCCGCGTTCGCCCTCGTCGGCCTCCAGCAGGGCGTTGCCGAGCCGGGCGGTGAGGACGGCGGCCTGGGCGCGGGCGCCGAGGTGTTCGGCGTGGGCGATGGCCGCCTCGTAGTCGGCGGCCGCCAGGGCGTAGTCGCCCCGGCGTTCGTGGGCCTCGGCGCGGGCGGAGAGCGCCTCGGCGGTGCCCCAGGCGTCGCCGAGGCGCTGGTAGATCTCCAGCGACTCGTCGGCGTCCCGGGCGGCGTCGCCCGCCCAGTCGGTGCGGTTGGCGAGGAAGTTGGCCCGCATCTGGAGGGCGGAGGCCAGCTCCCAGGCGAAGCCGGGGGTCTGCCGGCAGGTGCGGATGGACGCGTCGATGATGACGCGCAGCCGGTCCATCTCGCCGGTGAGCATCACGGCGAAGAACCAGAGCAGGCCGGGCAGGCGGCAGTTCTGCGGCAGGCCGGGCTCGTAGGTCCGCGCGATGGCGCGCAGCTTCTGCTGGGACCGGGGGTTCTGCCAGGCCTCCAGTTCCGTGTCCATGCAGGCGAGGTGGGCCAGGTGGATCCCGCGCCGGGCCTCCCACAGGACCTCGCCGGTCATCGGCGGCGGCGCGTCGGTGCAGCGCTGCCAGACGGGGGCGGCGGGGCGGACGGGCTCGGTGAACGGGTCGGGTCCGAGGGTCATGATCTCGCGGCACCAGTTGCGGGCCTCGATGCGCAGGTCCCGCATCTGCCAGTACCAGACGAGGGACAGCGCGAGGCACAGCGCCTCCTGCTCGTCGCGCAGGGCGACGGCGTGCCGCAGGGCGGTGCGCAGGTTCTCGTACTCCCGCTCCAGCCGGTGGATGGCGGCGAGCTGGCCGGGGCCGCGCAGCAACGGGTCGGTGGTGCGGGCGAGTTCACGGAAGTACGTCAGATGGGCGCGCTCGGCCTCGGCGCGCTGCCCGGACTCGTCCAGCCGCTCGGCGGCGTACTCGGCGACGGTCTCCAGCAGCCGGTAGCGCATCTCGCCGTCGGTCTGCTCGCCGGGCGGCGCGGCCACGACCAGGGAGCGGTCGACGAGCGAGCCGAGCGCCTCCAGGGCGACCGGTCCGCACACCGCCTCGGCGGCGGGCAGGTCGCAGCCGCCCGCGAACACCGACAGCCTCCGCAGGACGTCCCGTTCGTCCTCGTCGAGCAGGTCCCAGGACCAGTCGACGACTGCCCTGAGGGTCTGCTGGCGGGGCAGCACGGTGCGGCTGCCGGAGGTGAGGAGCCGGAAGCGGTCGTCGAGCCGGTCGGCGATCTGGCGCGGGGTGAGCATCCGCAGCCGGGCGGCGGCGAGTTCGATGGCCAGGGGCAGGCCGTCCAGTCGGCGGCAGATCTCGGCGCACGCCTCGGGGTCGTCCTCGATCCGGAAGCCGGGCCGGGCGGCCGCGCCCCGGTCGGCGAGCAGGCGCAGCGCGACCGGCTCGGGCAGTGGCTCCACCGGCCGCAGCAACTCCCCCGGCACGCCCAGGGGTTCGCGGCTGGTGGCGAGGACGGTGAGGCCGGGGCAGCGCGCCAGCAGTTCCTCGGCGAGCCGGGCGGCGGCGTCGGCGACGTGCTCGCAGTTGTCGAGGATCAGCAGCATGCCGGGGCGGGAGCAGTGCTCGGCGAGCCGTTCGACGGGGTCGTCGAGCCGGTCGGCGACGGCGGCCCGGATGCCCTCCGCTCCGGCGCCGTACAGCACGGTCTCGCGGGCGCCGACGGCGGTGAGCACGGCCTCGGGGACGGCGGCGGGGTCGTCGACCGGAGCGAGTTCGGCCAGCCACACCCCGCCGGGCATGGCGTGCCGCACGGCCTCGGCGGCCTCCTGCGACAGGCGGGTCTTCCCGGCGCCGCCGGGGCCGAGCAGGGTGACCAGGCGGGCCGCCGCGAGATCCGCCCGGATGGTCTCGATGTCGGTCTCCCGGCCGATGAAGGAGGTGAGGCGGGCGCGGAGGTTGCCGGGAGCGGGGGCGGCCGGGGGCTGCGCGGGCGTCACCGCCCGGCCCCGGTCGGCCGCCGGTGAGCCGCCCGGGCCCGGCGTGTTCAGCAACTCCGTGTGCAGCGCGCGCAGTTCGGGCCCCGGGTCGGTGCCCAGCCGGTCGGCGAGGAGGCGTCGTACGTCCTCGTAGGCGGCGAGGGCCTCGGCGGTGCGGCCCGCGTCGCGCAGGGCGCGCAGGCGCAGCGCCTGGAGGGGCTCGTCCAGGGGGTGGCTGTCGCACAGGGCGGTCAGCTCCGGCAGGGACTGCTCGGCCTGGCCGAGGGCGAGGGCGGCGGTGTGGCGGGCCCGCAGCACGTCCAGGCGGCGGGCGTCCCAGCGGGCCGCCTCGGCGGCGCGGTCGGGCAGGTCGGCGAGGGCCGGGCCGCGCCACAGGGCGAGGGCGTCGTCGAGGACCACGGCCGCCTTGGCGGGGTCGCCGTCGGCCAGGGCCCGCAGCCCCTCGCCGGCCAGCCGCTCGAACCGGTGCAGGTCGACGTCGTCGGGGGCGGCCGTGAGCCGGTACCCGCCCTCGGCGGAGGCGACCGCGTCCGCGCCGAGCGCCCGCCGCAACCGCCCGACCAGCGCCTGCAGCGCCCCCGGCGCGTCGGCGGGCGGATCGCCGTCCCACACCTCGTCGACGAGCAGCCCCGCGGGCACGGTGCGTCCCGCGCGCAGGGCGAGCACGGTCAGCAGCGCGCGCAGCCGCGCCCCGCCGACCGGGACGGCGGTGCCGTCGGTGCGGAGCGCCTGGGTGGTGCCGAGGATGCGGTAGCGCACGGGGTCCATTGTCTCCGGTGACATGGGGGCGGTCACGACGGCCCGACGGGGCGACGACCGCTGTGGGACGTGTGTGACGGGCGGCGGTCGGCACGCCTGTCGGGGCGGACGTCCCGGCCGGCACACCCGACAGCGCGACCACCACCGGTGGGCGTGCGCGGCGGGCAGCCGTAGACCGGCCCGCGACGGCCGACGGCAACAGGGGCGTCGCCGTGTTCACCCATGCCGGCGCCTCGGTCGGTCCCGGTGCCTCGGTGGGGTCGCGGCCGTGCTCAGGCTCTCCAGCAGGGCCGCCAGTTCAGCCGCCGGCAGGCCCTCGGTCTCCGTGCCGGGCGCGGCACCCCGGTGGGGGATGCCCCGGGCCTCGCGGAGGGCGTGGGAGAGCCAGGAGTCCGTGCCCGGCACTTCCAGGGTCGCCACCACCCCCGACTCCCTCCACTGCCGCCCCTGTTCCTCCGCACCCTCGGCGAACCACTTCGGGCACCGCTCCACCAGCCGCAGCCGCCGCTCCCCGGCCACCGGCTCCCACGTGCGCGAGCCGGGCGTGGCCTGGGCGTACGCCTGCTCGAGCACCTGTACGGCCCGAACCCGCCCGCCGGTCTCGGGCCACCGCGCGCCGTGCCGTTCGACGGACAGCAGCCCGACCGACCGGATCCGGTCCCCGGGCTTCGGCCGCCGGTCCTCCTCGTCGTCGGGGTCCCCGGCCAGGGCGGCCGTGAGGCCGGTCTCCTCCCGGACCACCCGGACGCCGCCCACGTCCTCCACCGGCCCGCACACCTTGCTGAGCTGGTCGTGCCAGCCGCCGCCGAACACCTGGTCCGCGTCCTCCAGGAGCAGGGGCCAGCTCACCTCGTCCCCCACCGAGAACGGCGTGCCGCAGCACTCCATCTGCCAGTCTTCGTAGATCACGTGCCAGAGCCCCATGGGCCCACCCTCCCCGGAACCGACCGCCCCGCGCGAGACGTTTTCCCCCTGCGCCCGGTACGGTCGGGCCGTCCCATCGCGTGTTCGAGAGTGCAGGGAGTCCCATGACCACCGCCACCAGCCGCCGCAGCGAGCGGCGGATCAGTCCCGTCTTCGTCGGGATCCTGGCCGTGACGGCGGTCACGGGTTGGGCGACCTGGACCGGGTTCGCCGAGCAGCCCGGGGTCGCCGTGTTCCTGTTCGTGACGGCGGCGTGGATCGTCTCGCTGTGCCTGCACGAGTACGCGCACGCGCGCACGGCCCTGCACAGCGGCGACATCTCGGTCGGCGCCAAGGGCTACCTGACCCTGAACCCGCTGAAGTACACGCACGCGCTGCTCAGCATCGTGCTGCCGGTGATCTTCGTGATCATGGGCGGGATCGGCCTGCCCGGCGGCGCGGTGTTCATCGAGCACGGGCGGATCCGGGGCCGTTGGAAGCACAGCCTGATCTCGGCGGCGGGCCCGCTGACGAACGTGCTGTTCGCGGTGGTCTGCACGGCCCCGTTCTGGCTGGACGCCCTGGACGGCGTGCCGAACGACTTCCGGTTCGCCCTCGCCTTCCTCGCCCTGCTGCAGGTGACGGCGGCGCTGCTGAACTTCCTGCCGGTGCCGGGCCTGGACGGCTACGGCGTGATCGAGCCGTGGCTGTCGTACGACATCCGGCGCCAGGTGGAGCCGTTCGCGCCGTTCGGCCTGCTGTTCGTGTTCGCGCTGCTGTGGCTGCCGGCGGTGAACGGCGTGTTCTTCGACGTGATCGACGCCATCCTGAAGTCGCTCGGCATCAGCGATCTGGAAACGTACTGCGGTCAGGCGCTGTACCGCTTCTGGCAGGGCAGCAACGAGTTCTGCTCGGTCAGCCCGTGACGGACTTCTGCTGCCTGGCGCGCTTGAGGTAGTACCAGCACATGTTGGACGACAGGCCCGCCAGCAGCACCCACACGATTCCGAGGAAGCTGCCCCGGGTGAAGGAGACGACGGCCGCGGCCACGGAGAGGACGCAGACGATCAGGGCGTAGAGGGCAAGGCGAGGCATCTCGGTCGACTCCTGTCGGGGGACACTGCGGGCACTGCTGTGCCGTCCAGTGTCCCCCATGGATCTCACCGGCTCACACGTCGGTGACGCGCAGCCCCGCGTGTGCCTTGTACCGGCGGTTCACGGAGATCAGGTTCGCCACCAGCGACTCGACCTGGTGGGCGTTGCGCAGCCGCCCGGCGAAGATGCCGCGCATGCCGGGGATGCGCCCGGCGAGGGCCTGGACGATCTCGACGTCGGCGCGGACCTCGCCGAGCACCATGACGTCGGTGTCGATCTCGTCGATCTCCGGGTCCTGGAGCAGGACGGCCGACAGGTGGTGGAAGGCGGCCGTGACCCGGGAGTCGGGCAGCAGGGCGGCGGCCTGCTCGGCGGCGCTGCCCTCCTCGGGCTTGAGGGCGTAGGCGCCCTTCTTGTCGAAGCCGAGCGGGTTGACGCAGTCGACGACGAGCTTGCCGGCCAGCTCCTCGCGCAGGGACTCCAGGGTCTTGCCGTGGCCGTCCCAGGGCACGGCGACGATCACGATGTCGCTGCGGCGCGCGGTCTCGGCGTTGTCGGCGCCCTCGACGCCGTGGCCGAGTTCCTCGGCGGCGGCCTGCGCGCGGTCGGCCGCGCGGGAGCCGATGATCACCTTCTGCCCGGCCTTGGCGAGCCGGTAGGCGAGGCCCTTGCCCTGGGGGCCGGTCCCGCCGAGCACCCCGACGACGAGTCCGGAGACGTCGGGCAGGTCCCAGGGGTCCTTGGCGGGGGCCTTCTGGGCGTGGTCGGTGGCAGCACTGTCGGTAGAGGTCATGGCCCCGACTCTACGACCGCGGCGCCGCCCCGACCGGCTCAGGTCAGCTCCGCGACGGGCACCCGCCGGAAGGTGATCGTCTCGTAGGCGCTGAAGTCGCCGGTCTCGTACAGCAGCCCCACGGTGTCCGGGTCGACGCGGACGAGGTCGGAGTAGGCGGCGGGCAGTCCGTCCACGGTGTGGGCCGGGCGCCAGGTGGTGCCGCCGTCGGTGGAGGCGCGGATCGTCATCAGGGCGCGGAAGCCGGGGTCGGCAGGGCCGGAGTAGAGCAGCACGTCGGGGTCGCGGAGCTGGAGGACGCTCGCCTGGCACACGGGTGCGGACAGGCCCGCCTGCGGGCGGAAGGGTTTCACCAGGGTCTGCCCGCCGTCGGCGGAGTGGGCGTCGGCGCGGGTGCCGGGCGAGGGTGAGTCGTTGCGGGTGTTGAAGTAGGCCCGGCCGTCGGGGAGTTCGGCGGCGGTGGTCTCGTTGGCGTTGATGTAGCCGTCGGTGTTGTCGTCGACGTAGCCGATGCGCCAGGTGGCGCCCTCGTCGTCGCTGAGCAGGCAGTGGCCGCCGTTGTACCTGCCCTCCGTGCCGTTGTCGGTGCCGGTGGGCGGCAGGGAGTGGTTGGCCGGGACGACGACCCGGCCGGTGCTCAGCTGGATCGCGTGCCCGGGGGTGGTGGCGTACCAGCGCCACTGGGGCTTCTTGGTCTCCTGGGTGATCTCCCGCGGCGCCGACCACGTCAGGCCCTCGTCGTCGCTGTGCTGCACCCACACGCGGCGGCCGTCCGCCGCGGTCACCTTGCCGCGCCGGATGGCGTCCTCGGTGGCGAGGGCCGCGTTGCGCACGTGCACCAGCAGGACGCGGCCGGTGTGGAGGACGACCGGGGCGGGGTTGCCGGCGAGGGCGTCGCCGTTGCGCGCGGCGACCTGGAGCGAGCCCCAGGTGCGGCCGCCGTCCGTGGAGCGCTTCAGAACGACGTCGATGTTCCCGAAGTCGTCCCGGGAGCCGACCCGGCCCTCGCAGAAGGCGAGCAGCGTGCCGGTGCCGGTGGCGACGACGGCGGGGATACGGAAGCTGGCGTATCCCTCCCGGCCGGCGCGGAAGGGGACGCTGGTCTCGGTCATCGGCGGGTTCCTCCGGTCGTTCGACGACGGAACGGGTGACCGGTCCGCCTACCCAGGCCGGGCGAATGCGCGGTGAACTCCACGTCACGAGTGACCGGTTCCGGGCAGGATGCGGTCGCATGGATGCCGTTCGCGTCGCGCTGCTGCGGGAAGTGCTCGCCGGGACGGAGTGGCTGGGCGCCACGCGGCGGTTCGCCGGGGCGCTGCGGGGCTCGGTGGTGTCGCACGGGGGCGGTCTGCTCCTGGTCGGCACGCCGGAGTACGAGCCGTGGCACCTGGCGGCGCACCTGGTGGACGAGGCCGCCTGGTCGGGCATGCCGGAGCTGGCCCCCACGCTGGTACGGCATGACGCGCGCCCCTCGGACCCGGCGCACCTGGCGGTGGGGCTCGGCCGGCTGGAGGCGGCCCGGCGCGGCGAGACACTCCTGGTGGTGGCCCCGGAGCCCCCGTGCGCGCCCCTCCTGGAACGGGTCTCGGACGCCCGCCGGGCCGGGGCGACGGTCCTGGCCCTCGGCCCCGGCCGGGGCGAGCTGCCCGCGATGGCCCATGAGGCCCTGGCCGTCCCGGACGGCTCGGAGCTGGACCTGGACACGGTCCAGCACCTGGTGAGCGCGGCGGCCGGGGAGAACGCCCTCCCGGCCCCACCGCGGGGCCGGCGCCGCTTCCGGGACCGGGTGTCGAGGCTGGCGGAGCACCTGACAGCACCGCCACCGGCCCGCTGGTGACACGGGGGCGCACCCGGACCTGGCTCACCCGAACCTGGCACACGCCCGGACCGCTCCGGCCCGAACACGACGAACACTCCGCCTCCCGCCGGCCCCGGGCGCCCGGCCCGCACCGCCCCCGGATACCCCGGGCCCCCCGGGCACCCCGGCCCGGGCACGGCGAACGCCCGGGCCGTGTCGGCGCCGGGCGTCCGGGTGGGTCAGGTCGGGTCAGTTCTCCTCGCGGCCGGCCGCCGGGGCGTCGTGCCACCTGGGGTCGTTCTCCCACTGGAGGTTGCGTTCGCGGGCGGTCTCCATCGCGTGCTCGGCCTCGGTGCGGCTCGCGTACGGGCCGAAGCGGTCCTTGCCCGGGCACTCCGGCCCCTCCTCGACCTTCTTGTGCTCCAGGCAGTAGTACCACTCGCCCGGCTTGCCGACCGTCCGCTTCTTGAACAGGGCCATGACCAGCTCCTCTCGCCACCGACATGTTCCCCCACGGCGGCTGGTTAGACTCGCTGGCATGTCTGGCCAGTCGCTGCTCGTCCCGGGGGAGCTGTCCCCCACCCGTTCCGTGCCCGGAAACATCCGTCGCCCCGAGTACGTCGGCAAGCCCGCGCCGACGCCGTACACCGGACCGGAGGTGCAGACGCCCGAGACGATCGAGGCGATGCGCGTCGCCGGCCGGATCGCGGCCCGGGCGATGGCGGAGGCCGCGAAGCTGATCGCCCCCGGGGTGACGACGGACGAGCTGGACAAGGTGGCGCACGAGTACATGTGCGACCACGGCGCCTACCCGTCGACGCTCGGCTACCGCGGCTTCCCCAAGTCGCTGTGCACCAGCGTCAACGAGGTGATCTGCCACGGCATCCCGGACTCCACGGTGCTGCGCGACGGCGACATCATCAACCTGGACGTGACGGCGTACATCGGCGGGGTGCACGGCGACAACAACGCCACGTACCTGGTGGGTGACGTCGACGAGGAGTCGCGCCTGCTGGTGGAGCGGACCAGGGAGTCCCTCAACCGGGCGATCAAGGCGGTCAAGCCGGGCCGGCAGATCAACATCATCGGCCGGGTCATCGAGTCGTACGCCAAGCGCTTCGGCTACGGGGTGGTCCGGGACTTCACCGGCCACGGCATCAACAGCTCGTTCCACTCGGGCCTGATCATCCCGCACTACGACAGCCCGCACGCGACGACCGTCATCCAGCCCGGCATGACGTTCACGATCGAGCCGATGCTGACGCTCGGGACGCACGAGTACGACATGTGGGACGACGGCTGGACGGTCGTGACGAAGGACCGGAAGCGGACGGCCCAGTTCGAGCACACGCTGGTGGTGACGGACACGGGCGCGGAGATCCTCACGCTGCCGTAGCCCCGCCGTATCCCGGCCGACGGCCCGCTCTCCTCGGAGGGCGGGCCTTTGCCGTGCCCGCGGAGGTTTTACCGACAGCGCGTCGGGAAAAGTGGCCCCATGGAATCCTTCTCGACCCTCATCCGGTCCGCTTCCCGTGAGCAGCACGAGGAGGTCAGGGCCTCGACCTTCCTGAGCGACCTGCTGGGGCACAAACTGGGGGTCGACGCGTTCGCGCGCTACACCGAGCAGCTGTGGTTCGTGTACGGGGCGCTGGAATCCGGCGCCGAGCAGCTCGCCGCGGACCCGGTGGCCGGGCCGTTCGTCCGCCCGGAGCTGTTCCGGATGGCCTCGCTGGAGCAGGACCTGGAGTACCTGCGCGGCCCGGGCTGGCGGTCGGGGATCAGCGCGCTGCCCGCGACGCTGGAGTACGCCGAGCGCGTCACCGAGTGCGCCCGCGGCTGGCCGGCCGGCTACGTCGCCCACCACTACACGCGCTACCTCGGCGACCTCTCCGGCGGGCAGATCATCCGCGACACGGCCGAGAAGACGTGGGGCTTTTCGAGGAAGGGCGACGGCGTCCGCTTCTACGTCTTCGAGGAGATCCCCAACCCGGCCGCGTTCAAGCGGAGTTACTGGGAGCTGCTGGACGCGGTGCCGGGGGACGAGCTGGAGCGGCAGCGGGTCGTCGCCGAGTGCAAGCGGGCGTACGCGCTGAACAACGCGGTCTTCCGGGCGCTGGGCGAGGAGTTCCCGCTGTCGGCGTGAACGGGCCGGGGCCCCCTCGCACGCGGCGAGAGGGCCCCGGTGCCGGCTCCGGAGAGCGTCGGACCGTCCTGCTCAGACGTCGAACACACCGTTGTGGCAGACCGCGCCGCCCCACTCCATCTCGGCGGTCTCGGCCTCGAGCTCACCGAAGTACGGGCTGCACGCCACGTGGCGGCCGTCGCGGTAGTCCCGGCCGTCGTCGTCGTTGGCGGCGGCGGTGGCCGCGCCCGCGGCGGTCACGGCGACGGTCAGGGCGGCTACGGCCAGAGCGGATCGAATGCGCATGAGAATCCTCTCGCGGTGGTGCTTGGTCACGCCCAGAGGTCCCCGTTCGCCGCCGCGCACACACGCTGTTCCACCCGTACGGGCGCGCGCCGCCCGGGTCAGCGTTCGAGACGCACCCGGCCGCCGACCTCGATCCAGCCGCCCGGCTGGGGCGCGGTGAGGATCTGGGAGCCCGCGCCCTGGGTGATGTTCAGGGCCCGACCCAGCCGGTCGGTGAGCAGCAGGGCCGCGGCCCCGGTCGCCTCGTCCTCGTCGATGCCGTCGCCCCGGCCGGGGAAGGCCCGGCCGCGGATCCGCCCGGCGGGCTCGTCCTCCCACGCCCAGGCGTAGACCCACTCCCCCGGCGCGGGCACGGGCAGTGCGTCGACCTCGGCGGCGCCGCCGTACTGCCGCAGGGTGCGCGGCGGCACCCAGTCCGCCCGGGCCTCGATCCAGCAGAACTCCCCGTCCTGCCGCGCCCCGACCACCCCGGCGGGTGTCACCAGTTCGGGCACGTCGAGCAGCCAGGCCGCGCCGACGCAGGGATGCCCGGCGAAGGGCAGCCGCAGGGTCGGCGTGTAGATGTCGATCACGCCCCGCTCGGGGTCGTCGACGAACACGGTCTCACTGAACCCGAGCTTCGCGGCGAACGCCTGCCGGTCCTCCGGGCCGGGCAGGACGGACCCCTCACGCACGACACCGAGTTCGTTGCCGTACCCACCGTTCGGCCCGCAGAAGACGCGGAGCACGTCGTAGTCAGTCACGGGGGCATTCAAGCACCGGCCGGGGCGTCACGCCGAACGCGAGCTTTGACCGTCCCTTGACTGCCTCATGGCAGCGATTTTGAGCCACTTAGGTAATCCTTATGTGCCTTAGGTGAGCCTCACCTTCCTGTCTTGGAGCCTCCATGCGACCCGTCAGACCTGCCTCCGTCCTCGTCGCCGCCGCGGCGGCCCTGACCGCCGTCACCGGCTGCACCGAGAAGGGCGGCACGCAGGACGGCGACCGCGTGATCAACGTGACGGCCACGGACGACAAGTGCGAGGTGTCCAGGAAGGAGTTCCCGGCCGGGCACGTCGAACTCGCCGTCGAGAACAAGGGATCCAAGGTCACCGAGGTCTACGTCCTCTTCCCCGACGACCGCGTGGTCACCGAGCGGGAGAACATCGGCCCCGGCACCGAGCAGCGGGTCACCGCCGAGGTGAAGGCCGGCGACTACCAGATCGCCTGCAAGCCCGGCATGAAGGGCAAGGGCATCCGCCAGGCCGTCAAGGCCACCGGCGGCAAGGCGGTCGAGCGCGACCCGCGCCTGGACAAGGCCGTCGCCGGCTACCGCACCTACGTGCAGCGGCAGGCCGACGAGACGCTGCCGCTCGCCGAGACCTTCGCCAAGGCGGTCGAGGACGGCGACATCGAGGCCGCGAAGAAGGCCTACGCGCCCTCCCGCATCGGCTGGGAGCGCACCGAGCCGGTCGCCGAGTCCTTCGGCGACATCGACCCCAAGGTCGACGTCCGCGAGGACGGCCTGGAGGACGGCCAGGACCCGGCGACCGACTGGACCGGCTGGCACCGCCTGGAGAAGGCGCTCTGGCAGGACAAGAAGATCGGCGACCGCGAGAAGGAACTCGCCGGCCTGCTCGTCAAGGACCTGAAGGACTGGCAGAAGCGGGTCGGCAAGGCCGAGATCACCCCCACCTCCATGGCCAACGGCGCCAAGGAACTCCTCGACGAGGTCGCCACCGGCAAGGTCACCGGCGAGGAGGAGCGCTACTCGCACACCGACCTCGTCGACTTCAAGGCCAACGTCGAGGGCGCGCAGCAGTCGTACGAGCTGCTGAAGCCGGTCGCCGAGGAGAACGACGCGGCCCTCGTCACCGAACTCGACGAGCAGTTCGCGGCCCTGGACAAGCTGCTCGACCGGTACCGCCCGGACAGCACGTCGTACGACTTCACCTCCTACGACAAGGTCGGCAAGGCGGACCGCAAGGAGCTGTCGGACGCGGTCAACGCCCTGGCGGAGCCGCTGTCGAAGCTGGCCGCGGCCGTGGTGAAGTAGCGATGGCGGACACCGACCCCTCCTCCCCCAGCCGCCGTTCGCTGCTCGGCTGGGGCGGCGCGGGCCTGGCGCTCGGCGCCGCGGCGGCGGGCGGCGCGGTGGCGATGGCCCGCGCCGGGGACGACCCCGGACCGGCCGGCGCGGCGATCGCCTTCCACGGCCCGCACCAGGCGGGCATCGCCACGCCGGTCCAGGACCGGCTGCACTTCGCCGCGTTCGACGTGACGACCGAGGACCGGGCGGCCTTCGTCCGGCTGCTGAAGGACTGGACGGACGCGGCCCGGCGGATGACGGCCGGGCACCCGGTGGGCGAGGGCGCCTACGGCGGCCTGGCCGAGGCGCCGCCCGACGACACCGGCGAGGCCCTCGGCCTGAAGCCCTCCCGGCTGACCCTGACGATCGGCTTCGGCCCGGGCCTGTTCGAGAAGTTCGGCCTCGCGGACCGCCGGCCGGAGGCACTGGTCGACCTGCCGAAGTTCGCGGGCGACAACCTGGACCGGGCGCGCAGCGGCGGCGACCTGTGCGTGCAGGCCTGCTCCGACGACCCGCAGGTGGCGGTCCACGCGATCCGCAACCTGGCCCGCATCGGCTTCGGCAAGGTCGTCATCCGCTGGTCGCAGCTCGGCTTCGGCAAGACCTCGTCGACGACGCCCGAGGCGCAGACGCCGCGCAACCTGATGGGCTTCAAGGACGGCACGCGCAACATCGCGGGCACGGAGACGACCCGCCTGAAGAAGTTCGTGTGGGTGGACGAGAAGGACGGCCCGCCCTGGATGGCGGGCGGCTCCTACCTGGTCGCCCGGCGCATCCGCATGCACATCGAGACCTGGGACCGCACCTCGCTGCGGGAGCAGGAGGACATCTTCGGCCGGGACAAGGCCGAGGGCGCTCCGGTCGGCAAGGCGAAGGAGCGGGACGAGCCGTTCCTGAAGGCGATGAAGCCCGACGCGCACGTGCGGCTCGCGCACCCCGACGCCAACCACGGGGCGACGATCCTGCGCCGCGGCTACTCCTTCACCGACGGCACGGACGGCCTCGGCCGCCTGGACGCGGGCCTGTTCTTCCTGGCCTACCAGCGGGACGTCCGCAAGGGGTTCATCCCGATCCAGCGCAACCTGGCGACGGACGCGCTCAACGAGTACATCCAGCACGTGGGTTCGGCGCTCTTCGCGATCCCGCCGGGCGTCCGCGACCAGCACGACTGGTGGGGCCGGACGCTGTTCTCCGAGGAGGCCTAGGAGCATGTTCTCCAACTACCTGATCGGCCTGCGCGAGGGCCTGGAGGCGAGCCTCGTCGTCTGCATCCTCATCGCCTACCTGGTCAAGACCGGCCGCAGGGACGCCCTGAAGCCGGTCTGGACCGGCGTCGGCGTCGCGGTCGCCCTGGCGCTCGGCTTCGGCTGCGCCCTCGAATTCGGCTCCCAGGAGCTGACGTTCCAGGCGCAGGAGGCGCTCGGCGGCTCGCTGTCGATCCTCGCGGTCGGCCTGGTGACGTGGATGGTGTTCTGGATGCGCCGCACGGCCCGGCACCTGAGGTCGGAGCTGCACGGCAGGCTGGACGCGGCACTCGCGATGGGCACCGGCGCGCTGGTCGCCACGGCGTTCCTGGCGGTGGGCCGCGAGGGGCTGGAGACGGCCCTGTTCGTCTGGGCGTCGGTCCACGCGGCGAGCGACGGCACCCCCAGGCCCCTGCTCGGCGTCGCGCTGGGGCTGCTCACGGCGGTCCTGCTGGGCTGGCTGTTCTACCGGGGCGCCCTGCGCATCAACCTGTCCAAGTTCTTCACGTACACCGGCGCGATGCTGGTCGTGGTCGCGGCGGGGGTCCTGGCGTACGGTTTCCACGACCTCCAGGAGGCCGACTTCCTGCCCGGCCTCACCGACCAGGCCTTCGACATCTCCGGCACGATCCCGCCCGACAGCTGGTACGGCACCCTCCTGAAGGGCGTCCTCAACTTCCAGCCGAACCCGACGGTGCTCCAAGTCGCGGTGTGGCTCCTGTACTTGGTCCCGACCCTGGCCTTCTTCTTCGCACCGAGCCGGACCACGGCAAGCCCGGTGCGCGACCCGGCGTAGGGGGATACCCCACCCCGGCCCGGCCGCCGGAGGCACCCGGTAGGGTTCGCCTCCGGAAAGGGGAAGGTGAAGGAACCCGATGAGCAGGGATCGCGACCCTCGAACGCTCCGCAGGCCCGCCCGGAGCGCCCTCATAGCAGCGTCAGTGACCGCTTTGTCGTTGACGGCGAGCGGATGCGTCGTGGTGCACGGCGAACGGGAGATCCTCCCGGCCACCACCCGCGCCGAAGCCGCCGAGGCCCTGAAGGAGTTCACGACCGCGTACAACGCGGCCGACAAGGCCTACGACGGCGACCTCGACGCCGAGCACACCACCGGCGCCCTCGCCGACATCGACTCGGCCCGTCTCAAGGCCGGGAAGGCCAACAACCCGGGCGGCAACCCCAACCACACGCCCCTGGAGCTGACGGACGCGAAGTTCACGATCCCGAAGAAGGCCGGCTGGCCCCGCTGGTTCCTCGTCGACGCGGCCGGCAACAAGGGCGGCACCGCCCGCTGGCTCCTCGTGTTCACCCGCAGCAGCCTGGACGACCCGTTCCAGGTGGCGTACCTGACGCTCGTCGCGCCCGGCAAGGTCCCCGCGTTCAAGAAGGACGCCGACGGCTGGGCCGAGCCGGTCCCGGTGAACGCGACGGACCTGGCCGCCGCCCCGGCCGGCCTGAGCCAGACCTACACGTCGTACCTGAAGAACGGCGGGGACACCTTCGCGGACGGGCCGCACACCAGCCAGTGGCGTGCCGTGCGGGAGAAGAACGCCAAGAAGCCGGGCCTGGTCACCCAGTACATCGACGAGCCGCTGACGAACGGCGACTACGCGCCGCTGGCGCTGCGCACGACGGACGGCGGCGCGCTGGTGTTCTTCACCACGCGGCACTACGAGAAGCAGACGGCCTACGCGGGCACGTCGTTCCCCGTCCCGAACAAGGACGTCCTCGCGCTGACGAAGGGCGAGATCAAGCAGTCCCTGATGATGGAGTTCGTCTCCAACGAGGTGGCGCTGGACCCGAAGGGCCGGGGCAAGGTGACGATCCTGGGCAGGATCCAGGGCCTGACCTCCGCGGAGGGCTCGTAGGCGAGGGCCGCACGGCCCGGTGGGGCCACGGTCCGGTTCCGGCCGGGCTCAGTGCCGCAGCGGCCAGCCCGCCCCGGCGGGGTCGCTCTCGTCGCCGACGTACCGGGCGCAGACCTCCGTGAGCACCTCCAGCAGGCTCAGCGGATCCGGCAGGGCGTGCTCGGGCCCGCGCACCCAGCGCACCGCCTGGTCCTCACCGGGCAGCCGGGCCGGCGGGACGAGGACGTAGGAGCCCCGGCAGTGCCAGCGCAGCCCGGGGTGCTCGTCCATCGTCTCGGGGTGGCAGTCCAGTTCGCAGGGCCACCACTCGTCCTCGTCCTCGGGCGTGCCGCGGGTGAGGGTGAAGAACAGCATGCGGCCGTCGTCGCTCTCGGCGACCGGCCCGACCTCGACGCCCTCGGCCAGCAGCCGCTCCAACGCGGCGCGACCGGCGTCGAGGGGCACGTCGAGGACGTCGTGCACCATGCCGGTCGCGGTGATGAAGTTGGCCTGCGGCTGGTGGCGGGCCCAGCGCTCGATCTGGGCGCGGTCGGTGGTCGACTGCGTCTGCCAGGCGAAGGACACCGGGTGCCGGGCGGGGGTGGGACAGCCGACGCGGTCGCAGGAGCAACGGTATCCGGCCGGGTGGGCGGCGGGCGCCAGGGGCAGTCCCGCGCCGGCGGCGGCGAGCAGCAGGGCCTCACGGCCGCCGTCCCCGGCGGTCTCCTTCGGCCGGCGCCCCGCGCGCAGCCACTGGGTGAGTTTGCCCTGCAGGCCGGTCCGGCCGCCGAACTCCGCGCTCATCTATCCCCTCGCCTCGCCGTCGTGCGGAACAGCATGCCCTATGGTCCCATCTTCCCGCGCACCGGGGGGCCAGTGCCCACATCCGGGGCAGGAGGGTCGAGACGGGGACCGGTGGGGCGAGGCATATGCCGCCAGGACGAGGCGCACTCCGCGCACCATCGGGTGTCATTGCCCGCTTTGCCATGACATGGCGTCCTACCGTGGTCGCCATGGTCACAAGGATCGCGCTGACGGGCCTGGCCTTTGCGGCTTCCGTGGTCTCGCTGACCCTCACGGGACCCGGCGGCCGCGCCCCGGCCCCGCTGGAGTGGGGTGCGGGCCCCCTGACCGTGGCGGCACTCCCCCGGATCACCTACGTCGCCCACCGCGGCGGCGCCCGCGAGGTCCCCGAGAACAGCATGTCGGGGCTGATGGCCGCCTACGCGCGCGGTACGGCGCAGGTGCTGGACTTCGACACGCGGCTGCTGCGCGACGGCACGCCGGTGGTGTTCCACGACGAGACCCTGAACCGCACGACCTACCTGGGCGGCGCGGTGCGCGGCCTGGACGCCCGGGAGTGGCAGGGCGTGCGGCTGCGCCCGAAGGACCGGCTCCCGGGGAGCTGGCGGTCGGAGCGGCCGCCGACCGTCGCCGAGGTGCTGGATCGTTTCGGCGGGCGGATCGTGCTGATGCTGGAGGCGAAGGACCCGCGCGGCCTCGACCGGCTGGCCGCCCTGATCCGGGACCGTGGGCTGACCCGCTCGGTGTTCGTGAACACCAACGACCCGGAGGTGGCCCGGCGCGTCCACCGCCTCGGCCTGCTCGCCCAGTTGTGGCGCTCGGCGGAGCAGCTGCGCACGGACCGCCCCGAGCGCTGGCGGTCGTACGTCGATCTGCTGGACGTGGACCACCGGGCGCGCGACGCGGATCTGGTGCGGGCGGTGCGCTCGGGGATTCCGCGGGTGTGGGCGCACACCGTGGTGACGGACGCGCAGCGGGACCGGGTGCTGGCGCTGGGCTGCGACGGGGTCATCACGGACGCGCCGGGGCGGCTGGCCCGGGCGGCTCAGCGCGGCGCGAGGCCGTGAAGGGCGTAGTCGACGAGGGTGTCGGTGTACTCGTAGGAGATCGGGCCCGTGTGCTGGAGCCAGCGCTGGGCGAGCGGGGAGATGAAGAACTCCAGGGCGATGCGCAGGTCGAGGCCCTCGCGGATCTGCCCGGCGGCCTGGGCGGCGCGCAGCCGGTCCATGTAGAGGTCGAGCGAGGGCTGCATCAGCTTGGCCACGAGCTCGCGCCCGAGCTGTTCGTTGACGACGCCCTCGGCGGCCAGGGCCCGGGACGGCACCTCGAACCTCGGGTCGCGCATCTGGTCGACGGTGGCGCGCAGGACGCCCTTGACGTCGGCGGCGAGGTCGCCGGTGTCCGGGAAGGTGTACGGCACCGGCTCCGGCGCCGCCTCCCGCTGTGACTGTTCGGCCAGGTCGAGGAAGGCCTCCATGAGCACGTCCGCCTTCGACGACCACCAGCGGTAGATCGTCTGCTTCCCGACGCCGGCGCGGGCGGCGATCCCCTCGATGGTGGTCTTCGGGTAGCCGACCTCTACGACGAGCGCGAGGGCGGCGTCGTAGATGGCGCGGCGGGACCTCTCGCTGCGCCGGGTGGCGTCGGGGGCGGACTTGGCGGGGGCGGACTGCGCGGACTTCTGGACGGCCATGGGTCGAATTTATCAGGTTGACAAGACGGAGCGTCTCGCGGACAGTGGAAGCATGATTGCGAGACGAACCGTCTCGTCACCTTGATGGTCAGGAAGGAGCCCGACATGGCCCGAGGCGGAGCCGGAAACCTGCTGGGTGTCGGAGGATCGCGCCAGAACCTCGGTCGCAAGGCCCTGCGCGGCGGCGGCCGGGGCGGCCGGGTCGGCGGCGGACTCGATCCGCAGGCCCAGAAGCGCGAACTGCTGCGCAAGCTGCAGGAGAAACGACAGCAGCAGGAGAAGGAGGGGCGTACGACCGACCGGTCGTCGTGAGCCTCCCCCGCCCGGGGGAGCGCGTCCCCCCGAGCGCGGGATCCTCCCGGGGCGTCCGGCGGATGTACTGAAGCGGTCGCGGCTCCGCGACCGACGGACATCCGCACCACGGGCCCCCGGGAGGACTCACTCATGCGCGCGTGGACCAGACGACGGCTGCTCACCTCCGCGGCCTCGGCCGTGTCGGCGGCGGGCCTCGCGGCGACGGCGGCCGCACCGGCACGGGCGGCGGACGCCCTCCGGCCCGGGCCCGGGGAGCGTGATATCGCGGACGCCCTCCGCTCACTGCCCGGCCTGCGTCTGATCGAGGAGCGGCGGGACGCCGAGCCCGGGTACCGGCACTTCGTCCTGGGCCTGCGCCAGCCGGCCGACCACACGAACCCCGCGGCGGGCACCTTCGAGCAGCGCCTCACCCTGCTCCACACCAGCGCCGACCGGCCCATGGTGCTCACCACCACGGGCTACCACGCGGTCCTCACGCCCCGGCGGAGCGAACCGGCGATCCTGCTCGGCGCCGGCCAGCTCCAGGTGGAACACCGTTACTTCGGCGCCTCCCTCCCCGCCGGGCCCGGCTACGCCCATCTCACGATCCGCCAGGCCGCCGACGACCACCACCGCGTCGTCCGCCTCTTCCGCCGGCTCTACCCCGGCGCGTGGATCTCCACCGGCAGCAGCAAGGGCGGCATGGCCGGCGTCTACCACCGCCGCTTCCACCCCGGGGACGTGGAGGGCACGGTGGTCTACTCGGCGCCGAACAACGCCGACGACCGCGACGACTCCGCCTGCCTCCGCTTCCTGGAGACGGTCGGCACCGCTCCCGGCCGCGAGGCCGTCAAGGCCGCCCAGCGGCAACTGCTGCTGCGCCGGGCCGAGCTGGTCGCCCGCTACGAGGCGTGGGCGTCCGCCGAGGGCGACACCTTCCGCGTCATCGGCAGCGCCGACCAGGCGTTCGAGATCGCCGTCCTGCGTGTGCTGTTCATGTTCTGGCAGCGCGCGACTCCGGCCGACGTCGCCACGATCCCCGGCCCGCGGGCGACGGCCGACGAGCTGTACGCGTGGCTGGACGCGTGGGCGGGACTGCCCCTGTACGCCGACACGGCGGCGCGGCGGTACGTCCCGTACTGGTACCAGATCGGCACTCAGCTCGGGTACGGCGCTGTCCCCACCGCCCACGTGGCGGACCTGCTGCGCCACCCCGACGGCATCGCGGCACGCTCCTTCGTCCCCCGGGACGTCCCCATGGTCTTCGACCCGGCGGCCATGCCGGACATCGACCGCTGGGTCCGCCGTCGCGGCAGCCGCATGCTGTTCGTCAACGGCGCCCAGGATCCCTCGGTCGCCGAGCACTTCCGTCCCGGCGGTGCCGACTCACGGGTCCTGTGGGTGCCGGGCGGCAATCACAGCGTCGGCATCGCAGACCTGTCCCCCGCCGACCGGGCGTGGGCGGAGGGGGCGTTGCACCGCTGGGCGGGCCGCGGGTAGGTCACGCGGCCGGGTCGGCGGGCGGCCAGGGGTCTCCCCAGTCGGCGTCCCGTGCCGCCTTGTACCGGTCGCCGTGGCGTTTGGTGACGGTGGCGCGGCGCAGGGACGGTTCGGTCTCGCACAGGTCGAGGAGGACCTGGCCCTTGCGGATCTGGGGGCGCCGCACGATCCGGGAGGGTGCCGGGGCGACCGGGAAGCGGGCGGCGGCGACGTAGCTGAACTTCTCGTCCTCGTAGGCGAGGGAGCCGCCCTTGACCTGGCGGTGCAGGGAGGACCGGCTGACCCGGGCGGAGAAGTGGCACCAGTCCGCGCCCGGGGCGATCGGGCAGGCGGCGCTGTGCGGGCAGGGGGCGGCGACGTGGAACCCGGCGGTGACCAGCCGGTCGCGGGCCTCGATGACGCGGGCGTAGCCGTCGGGGGTGCCGGGTTCCACGATCACGACGGCCTGGGCGGCGGCAGCGGCGGCGTCGACGAGGGCGGTGCGGTCGGGGGCGGTCAGCTCGTTCAGGACGTACGACACCGTGACGAGATCGGTGCTCTCCAGCGTGAGCGCCGCTCCGATCCGGGCGCGCTGCCACCGTACGTCCCGCAGGGCCGGGTCGGCCGCGGCGATCTCCCGGCCGAGGGCGAGGGCGGGCTCGGCCCAGTCGAGCACGGTGACGGGCCGCTCCCCGCCCCAGGTCGCGCTCACGGCCCAGGCCGCGGCGCCCGTGCCGCCGCCGAGATCCAGGTGCCCGCCGGGCACCCACCCGGGCACGGCCTCCGCGAAGGCCTCCAGCGCCGACCGCACCGCCTCGAAGGTGGCGGGCATCCGGTAGGCGGCGTAGGCGGCGACGTCGGCGCGGTCCCGGAGGATCGGGGCGTCGGTCGGGGTGGCCCCCCGGTAGCTGGCGATCAGCCGCTCGACGGCCTGCGAGGCCTGCCGGGGCGGCAGCCCGTCGAGCAGTCCGGCGAGTGCGGCACGGAGGGTTTCGGCCGGGGGTGCGGGGGCGTTCACCCGGTGATTCTACGAGGCGCGGCCACCGCGCCCCGGGGGCGGGACGGGGCGGTCGACGGTGACCGGGATCACCACGTCCCGCAGGCCTCGGACAGGTCCGGGCAGGGCGGCGGACTATTCCCTGCGGGGGCCTGCGCCGTGTCCCTAGGATCCCGCCCTGATGAAAAGACGTGTGCAGTTCACCGAGCAGGTCGCGCGGTTCCGTGAGTACATCCCGGTCGCCGACCGGGAGAAGTTCCGGCGGCTCGTCGACAGGATCGCGGCCGAGCCCGAGGGCGCCGGCAGTCACCTCGCCTACACGAACGACACCGTGACGCGCGCGGCCTGGGAGGACCGCGTCATGATCCACTACGTGGTGACCTGCTTCTTCGTGGTCGTCATCGAGGCCGACATCTACGACGCGTCGCGCGGCTTCAACGAGGTGTAGGCGCCCCCTCACCTTCCCCTCAGAGCCCGGGCCACCCGCGACCCCGCCGCCGCCCTCGGCGCGCTGTCCGGTCGGCGGCGGCGTGGATGGACCGCGTTCGTCAGGAGGATCAGGAACGTGTCCGTCGCCGGGTCGAGGACCAGGGACGTGCCCGTGAAGCCCGTGTGGCCCGCCGCGCCGCGACCGGCGAGGTCGCCCATGAACCAGGGCTGGTCGAGCAGGAAGCCGAGGCCGGGCGGGGTGAACAGGAGCTCGACGAAGTCGGGGCCGAGGATGCGGGCCGGGCCGTAGGAGCCGCCGGCGAGGAGGGTGCGGCAGAACACCGCGAGGTCCCGGCCGGTGGAGAACAGGCCCGCGTGGCCCGCCACTCCCCCGAGCGCCCAGGCGTTCTCGTCGTGCACCTCGCCCCGCAGCATCCCCCGGTCCGACTTGGCCCACGGCCGCCGCTGGTCCTCCGTCGCCGCCGCGCCCGGGCACGGCCCGAACTCCGTCGCCGTCATGCCCAGCGGCCGGGTGATGCCGTCGTGGACGAGGACGTCGAGGGGGCGGCCGGTGAGGCGTTCCAGGACGTGCTGGAGGAGGAGCATGTTGAGGTCGGAGTAGCAGTAGGCGCCGGGCACCCCGACCGGGGCCTCCGCCCGGAGTGCCGCGAGGCGTTCGGCGTCGTCGGCGCAGTCGTACAGGGGGAGTTCGGGCCGCAGCCCGGACGTGTGGGTGAGGAGCTGGCGGACGGTGATGCCGTGCCGGGCCGCCGCCGTGAAGTCGGGCAGGTACGCGCCCACCTTCGCGTCGATGCCCAGCGTGCCGCGCTCGATCTGCTGCACGGCGGCCACGGACGTGAACAGTTTGGTGAGGGACGCCAGGTCGAAGGGCGTGTCCACGGTCATCGGGACCCGGTCCTCGGGGGGCAGTTCCACACCGGCGTCGGTGGTCTCGTCGTAGGCCGAATAGCGGACGGCCCAGCCCGCGGCCTCCTCGACGGCGATCACGGGGCCGCGTCCCACGACCAGGACCGCGCCGGGTGCCCAGGGGCGCTGCCCGGTGGTGAGGACGTGGACCTCCCGGACGAGCCGGCGCAGTTCCCCGGGGTCGAGTCCGGCCCGTTCCGGCGTGCCGTGGCGCAGTCTCGGTGCGCTCAGCTGTCCGCTCCCTCCACACTCGCGCGGGCCCTCCAGGGTCGGCACATTCCCACGAAGCAGGCCAGTGCCACCAGTGCGGCGGCCAGTTGGACGACGGCCATCGGGAGGGCGGTGTCCTCCCCGGCGACGCCGACCAGCGGGGACGCGATCGCCCCGATGAGGAAGGAGGACGTGCCGAGCAGGGCGGAGGCGGAGCCCGCGGCGTGCTTGGTGCGCATCAGGGCGAGGGCCTGGGTGTTGGGCAGGGTGATGCCCATCGCGGACATCAGCACGAAGAGGGCGGCCGCGACGGGCGCGAGCCCGACCTCGCCGAACACGCCCAGGGACATCAGCAGCAGCGCGGTCGCCGCGGTGATGACGATCGCCAGGCCGATGCCGAGCACCCGGTCCAGGCTGACCCGGCCGACCAGGACCTTGCCGTTGATCTGGCCGACGACGACCAGTCCGACCGAGTTGACGCCGAACAGCAGGCTGAACGTCTGCGGGGAGGCGCCGTAGATCTCCTGGATGACGAACGGGGACGCCGAGATGTAGGCGAAGAGGGCGGCGAAGGCGAAGCCGCCGGTGAGCATGTAGCCGGTGAAGGAACGGTCGGCCAGCAGGGTGCGCATCGCGCGCAGGGCCTCGCCGACGCCGCCGCTGTGCCGTTCGGCGGGCGGCAGGGTCTCGGGGAGCTTCGTCCAGACCAGGACGCCGATGAGGACGCCGATGACCGTGAGGACCGCGAAGACGCCCCGCCAGTCGGTCACGCGCAGGACCTGCCCGCCGATCAGCGGCGCGACGATCGGGGCGACCCCGGAGATCAGCATGAGGGTGGAGAAGAAGCGGGCCATGGCCATGCCGTCGTACAGGTCGCGGACGACGGCCCGGGCGATGACGATGGCGGCGGCGCCCGCGAGGCCCTGCGCCAGCCGGAAGGCGACGAGGAGTTCGACGGTGGGGGCGAGCGCGCACAGCACGGTGGCGACGACGAAGACGGCGAGCCCGGCGAGCAGCGGGCGGCGGCGCCCCCACCGGTCGCTCATCGGCCCGACGACGAGCTGCCCGAGGGCCATGCCGGCCAGGCAGGCGGTGAGGGTGAGCTGGACGGTCGCGGCGGGCGCGTGCAGGGAGCGGGTGACCTCCGGCAGCGACGGGAGGTACATGTCCATCGCCAGCGGCGGTACGGCGGTCAGGCTGCCGAGGAGGAAGGTGACCAGGAGCCCGGTGCGGCGGTGCGGTGTGAGGTCGGGCCGCTCCGCCCCGGCTGCGACCTCCTGCGCGGTCTTCGATATGGACGCCCCACCCTCGGGCATGAGTCCCTCCCTTTTCGAGTCGATCGGCACCTATGCTCTCAGCTCGTACGGACTGCTAGGGGTCACCGAGGTGAAGGCGGGGCGGGAATGACGGCGGACACGGTGCGGTGGGGGATCCTGGCGACCGGGGGGATCGCGGCCGCGTTCACCGCGGACCTGGTCGACCTGCCGGACGCGGAGGTCGTGGCGGTGGCGTCACGGTCGCAGGAGTCGGCGAAGGCGTTCGCGGAGCGGTTCGGGATCCCCCGGGCGTACGGCGACTGGAACGCGCTCGCGCGGGACGAGGACATCGATGTCGTCTACGTCGCCACCCCGCACACCGCGCACCGGACGGCGGCCGGTCTGTGCCTGGCGGCCGGGCGGAACGTGTTGTGCGAGAAGCCGTTCACGCTGAACGTGCGCGAGGCGGAGGAACTCGTCGCGCTGGCGCGGGAGCACGGGCGCTTCCTGATGGAGGCGATGTGGATGTACTGCAATCCGCTGGTGCGGCGGCTGAAGGCGCTGGTGGACGACGGGGCGATCGGCGAGGTGCGCAGCGTGCAGGCGGACTTCGGGCTGGCCGGTCCGTTCCCGCCCTCGCACCGGTTGCGGAACCCGGAGCTGGGCGGGGGCGCGCTGCTCGATCTGGGCGTGTATCCGGTGTCGTTCGCGCAGTTGCTGCTCGGGGAGCCGTCGGACGTCGCGGCGCGAGCGGTGCTCTCGGACGAGGGCGTCGATCTCCAGACGGCAGCGGTGCTCTCTTGGGAGAGCGGCGCTCTCGGTTCGGTGCACTGCTCCATCGTGGGCGGTACGGCGACCGTCGCCTCGGTCACCGGCTCGAAGGGCCGGATCGACATTCCGGGCGGCTTCTTCTTCCCGGACCGTTTCGTGCTGCACCGGGACGGCCGTGACGCCGAGGAGTTCGCGGCCGACCCGGCGGACGGGCCGCGCAACAGCCTGCGCCACGAGGCGTCCGAGGTGATGCGCGCCCTGCGGGCCGGTGAGACGGAGTCCCCGCTCGTCCCGCTCGACGGCACGCTCGCCGTGATGCGGACGCTCGACGCGATCCGGGACCGCGTCGGCGTCCGCTACCCCGGTGAGACCCCGGGCGAGACCCCGGACGAGGGCCTCACGACGGCACTCACGCCGGCTTGAGCCCCTGCTCGCCCACCTCCGTCACGAAGGACGCGGCCGTCGTGACCGGCGCCCCCTGCCGGGTCACGTACGGCACCGTCCTGAAGTCGGCGCGTGCCGCCTCACGTCCGAGCGCGACGGTGACGTAGCCGCGGCGGCCGTTGAAGAACTTCAGGTGCGGGTTGGCGGACATGTAGGTGTCCCAGGTGGCGGGCTTGTCGGCGCCGTCCCGGCCGCTGGAGACCGACGTCGCCACGATCTCGGTGCCGAGCGTGGCGGAGGACGGGTCGTCGAAGTCGTCCTTGATGTCGAGGGCGTAGGCGGAGTGCACGTCGCCGCTGAGCACCATCAGGCTCTCCACGCCGGCGGCCTTCGCGCCGTCGAGGACGCGGCGGCGGGAGGCGCTGTAGCCGTCCCAGGCGTCCATCGACACCCGGGAAGGGGTGGTGGCGTCCATGTTCCGGCGGGAGAACAAGACCTGCTGCGGTACGACGTTCCACAGCGCCCGCGAGGAGCGCCAGCCGTCGAGCAGCCACCGCTCCTGGGTGGCGCCGGTCATGGTGCGCGCCGGGTCGTCGGACTCGGGGCCGGGCACGTGCGCCTTGTCGCCGTAGGCCTGGTCCGAGCGGTACTGGCGGGTGTCCAGGACGTCGAACTGGGCGAGCCGGCCCCAGGTCAGGCGGCGGTAGAGCCGCATGTCGGGTCCGGCGGGGCGCTGGGGCCGGCGCAGGGGCTGGTTCTCCCAGTAGGCGCGGTAGGCGGCGGCGCGGCGCAGCAGGAACTCCTCCGGCGGGACGCTGTTCTCGGGGATGTCGTCGGCGTAGTTGTTCTCGGTCTCGTGGTCGTCCCAGGTGACGACGAAGGGGTGCGCGGCGTGCGCGGCGGCCAGGTCCGGGTCGGACCTGTAGAGGGCGTACCGCAGCCGGTAGTCCTCCAGGGTCAGCGTCTCGCGGTTGAACAGGTCGGGCAGGGTGCGGTCCGTGTAATTGCGCCGGCCGCCGACGGAGTTGACGGCGTACTCGTAGAGGTAGTCGCCGAGGTGGAGGACGAGGTCGACGTCGTCGGCGGCGAGGTGGGCGTACGGCGTGTAGTAGCCGTCGTGGTAGGCCTGGCAGGAGACGGCGGCGAGGGTGAGGGCCGCCACGCGGCTGCCGGGGTCGGGGGCGGTGCGGGTGCGGCCGGTGGGGCTGGTCCAGCGGCCCACGCGGAAGCGGTAGTGGTAGACGCGGCCGGCCTCCAGGTGGCCCACCTCGACGTGGACGGTGTGGTGGAACTCGGGGTGCGCGGTGGCGGTGCCGCGCCGGGCGACGCGGCGGAAGCGCTCGTCGTGGGCGAGTTCCCAGTGGACGGTGACGCGTTCGGCGGGCAGTCCGCTGTCGGCCTGGAAGGGGGCGGGCGCGAGGCGGGTCCACAGGATCACGGAGCCGGGAAGGGGGTCGCCGGAGGCGACGCCCAGCGTGAACGGGTTCTCGGTGATCCGCGCGGCGTCGAGTTCTGCGGCGGCCGCGACTCCCGGGGACGGCAGGTTGGTCGCGAAGGCCAGCGCGGCGGCGGCGCCGGTCCTGGTGAGGAAGCGGCGGCGGCCGATGTGGCGGGCGGCCGCGCGGAGTTCGGGGGCGTGCTGGGACGGGTGTGCTGCGGGTGTCATCCGGTCCTCCCCTGGCGAATGGCTGCAGGGGGCATTGGAGTGGCCGGGGACGACACCCGGTCGACACGGACACAGCACTCGCGTGACGGACTGATGAGTTCCGCATGGCGGGCCCTCCCGTGGCCCCTCCCGTACGCTGCGGGCCCATGAATGCGAAGGAGAACGGAATCGCGGTGGTGACCGGGGCGGGCTCCGGCATCGGCCGGGCGGTCGCGGTGGAACTGCTGCGCGCGGGCTGGTCGGTGGCGCTGGCGGGCCGGCGCGTCGAGACGCTGGAGGAGACGGCGGCCCTCGCACCGCAGGGCGCGGCTCTCGCCGTGCGGACGGATGTCTCACGGCCGAAGGACGTGGCAGGCCTGTTCGCGGCGACCGTCGAGCGGTTCGGGCGGGTGGACCTGCTGTTCAACAACGCGGGCACGTTCGGGCCCGGCGGTGTGCCGGTCGAGGAACTGCCCTACGAGGCGTGGCGGCACGTGGTGGACACCAACCTCAACGGGGCGTTCCTGTGCGCGCAGGCGGCGTACCGGCAGATGAAGGAGCAGGACCCGCAGGGTGGGCGGATCATCAACAACGGGTCCATCTCGGCGCACACGCCCCGTCCGCACTCGGTGGCCTACACCTCGACCAAGCACGCGCTGACCGGCCTGACCAAGGCGCTGTCGCTGGACGGGCGGCCGTACCGGATCGCCGTGGGGCAGATCGACATCGGCAACGCGGCGACCGACATGACGGCCGGTATGCGGACAGGGGCGCTGCAGGCGAACGGGGAAGTCGCCCCGGAGCCCGTCATGGACGTCGCGGACGTGGCCCGCACGGTGCGGCACATGGCGGAGCTGCCGCTGGAGGCGAACGTGCAGTTCGCGACCGTGCTCGCCACGACCATGCCGTACGTCGGACGCGGCTGAGCGCGGGCCCCGCGATCGTCAATCCGTCAACCTATACAAACGGAATATGAACGTCCGCACCATTGCGGCCGGTCGGGCGCTTATGCTCAACTCGTCTACACGAAAGCTTCACAGTTGGAGCAGAAGGCTTCCGCAGGCCACACCCAGGGGGGAGGCGGCAGTCGTTCCACGGCACCGGGTGGGGGTGGACCCCGCGTGGGACCGCGGGGTGCGCACCGGTGCGCGTGGAACGACTGCCGCAAACGTCCGTCAAAGGGCGAGGCGGACCGTGTCATTCGCGGTGCCGTCCCTTCGCGCGCCCGGGCGTCCGGCGCCGGCGCAGCGCCAAGAACCCGCCCGCCAGCAGCGCGACCGCGGTGCCGGCGCCTTCCGCGAGCCGCCCCGCCGAGGGCTCGCGCGCGACCGCACCCGAGGCGACGGCTCCGCCCGCGGCGGCCGGTCCCGTCCCGGGGCGCTCGCCCGCCGACTCGCCCGCCGGCTCGACCAGTACGCCGACGGCCCGTGCCGACGCCCCCTGCGCGAAGCCCCAGTCGAGCAGGGCGGCGGCCTCCTCGTAGACGGCGTCGAGGCGGTTGCCGGGGTGCATGACCGTGACCAGCAGGGTGCGCCCGGCCCGGGTGGCGGCGCCGGTGAAGGTGTTGCCGGCGTGGGTGGTGTAGCCGTTCTTCACACCGATCAGCCCCGGATACGCCCGCAGGCCCCACGTCCCGTCCAGCAGCCGGTCGGTGTTCTGGATCTGGAACGTCCGCCGCCCCCCGGCCGGGAAGTCGGCCGTGCGCGTCCGGCAGTAGGCGCGGAAGGCGGGGTCGCGCAGCCCGTGCCGGGCGAAGAGCGTCAGGTCGTACGCCGAGGACAGCTGCCCCGGGTGGTCGTAGCCGTCCGGGCTGACCACGTGCGTGTCCAGGGCCCGCAGTTCCCGCGCCCTGGCCTGCATCTCGGCGACGGTCCTCGCCACCCCGCCGTTCATGTGGGCCAGGACGTGCACGGCGTCGTTCCCGGAGCGCAGGAAGACGCCCTGCCACAGCTGGTCGACGGTGTACGTGGTCCCGGCCCGGATGCCGACGAGGCTGGAGCCCGCCGGGATGCCTGCCAGGTCGGCGGCGGTGACGGTGTGCCGGCTGTCGCGCGGGAACCGGTCGAGCAGCGTGTCGGCGAACAGCATCTTCAGCGTGGACGCGGGCGGCAGCCGCCGGTGCGCCCGGTAGGCGGCCAGCACCTCGCCGGTGTCGTGGTCGGCGACGAGCCAGGAGCGGGCGGTGAGCCGCCGGGGCAGCCCGGTGGTGCTGCCCGCCTGAACGGTGTCGGAGCCGAGGCGGTCCCCGCCGAGCACGGGGCCCGCCTCGGAGTCCGGTGCCGCGGGGACCGGTGCCGCTGAGACCGGTGCCGCTGAGACCGGTGCCGCCGCGGCCACCGGGGTGGCACCGGCCATCGGGGCGGCCAGGGCGAGGGCTAGCACGGAACGTCTGGACAGCCGGGCTGAGTCACGCATCCCGCGACGGTACGAAGCGGAATCGCGCAGGCGGGCCCGGAACGGTCAAAGACCGGCCCAAGATCCCGCAATGATCACCGCCCGAGCAGCCGGTCGGCCTCGGCCAGCTGTGCGGCGGTCAGCGCCCCCTTCTCCAACGCCCCCGCGTTCTCCTCCGCCTGTGCGACCGAACGGAAGCCGGGGATGGGGATCGTGCGCGGGCTGCGCGCCCACAGCCAGGCCAGGGCGCCCTGGACGAGCGTGCGGCCCTCGCTGGTGAGGACGTCCCTGAGGGCGTCGACGCGGGCGAGCCACTCCGGGTCGGCGCCGGAGCCGTCCCCGAACCCCTGGAGCCAGGCCGGGGGCCTGCTGCGGATGTCCCCGGCCTCCAGCGGCTGCCCCTCCCGGCGCTTGCCGGTGAGCAGCCCCATGGCCAGCGGACTGCGGTTGACGCTCGCGAGACCCGCCTCCTCGCACAGCCGGAGCATCTCGGGCGCGTCCTGGAGGACGTTGAGGGTGTGCTGGACGGCGGCGCAGTGCGGCCCCTGCGCGAAGACGGCGGCGCGTGCCGGGTCGTCGGTGCTCCAGGCGTAGGCGCGTATCAGCCCCTCACCGACCAGCTTCTCGCACTCGTCCCGGAGCAGGGCGGCCCGCTCGGTGTCCGCGTCGGAGAGATGGAACTGGTAGAGGTCGACGTAGTCGGTGCCGAGCCGGTCCAGGGACGCGGTCAGGGCGCGGCGCAGGTAGGCCGGGGAGTCGTCGCTGCCGGTGAGGGTCCGGGTCTCCTCGTCGAAGACGTTGCCCCACTTGGTGGCGACGACGACATCGGCCCTGCGCTTGCCGAGCGCCCGGCCCAGCACGCGTTCGCTGTGCCCGGCGCCGTAGGTGTCGGCGGTGTCGAAGAACGTGACGCCCAGGTCGAGGGCGCGCCGCACCGCCCGCACCGACTCCTCGTCGTCGACTCTGCCCCAGCCGAGCGGCTGCCCGTCCGGCGCCTGCCACTCTCCTCCGATCGCCCAGCAGCCGAAGCCGAGGGCGCTCACCTCGATGCCGCCGCGTCCGAGCGGCCGTGTGGTCTCCATGTGCGGGGATGCTAGGAGTTGGAGCGCACGCGAACACAAGCCCCCGCGGGGCCGGGTTTCTTCAGGCCTGGCCGGTCTCGAAGCGGGAGATCCGGCCGTCGTCGTCCACGGTGAAGCTCCACCGGGTGCGCATCTCGCCCCAGGTGTCGTTGCTGTAGCGGGCGAGGAGGGAACGGCCGCCGTTGGACTCGTTGTCGACCTCCAGGTGGCCGTGGGAGAAGAAGATCTCCCGGTCGACCCAGTCGGCGAGGTCGCGGTCGGAGCCGTCGTCCGCCATGGTCGCGCCCGGCGCGAGGAGCGCCATGAAGGCCTCGCGGTCGTGGTTGTTCACGGCGGCGACGAAGGCGCGGACGGCCGGGTCGCTGAGGCGCGTGGTCTGAATCGTCATGCCAGTCAGCCTCGTACCGGCCGCCGGGCCCCGCCACCGGTGCCACCCGAACGGCGTCGCGGGCGGGCCCGCGGGGTGTCGGGGGGTGTCAGGAGTGCGACGGTGGAAGCGTGAGAAAGCGGAGTGCTCCTCTGTTCCCGACTTTTCGTTCGTTCCTGTTGTCCGCTGTGTTACCGACTTTCCGCTCTGTTCCTGCTGTCCGCTCCGGGAGACGACGTGAGGCGTTACCACCGACGTGATCTGGGCCTGTTGCTGCTCCGGCTGGGGACGGGCGGTGTGCTGGCCGCCCACGGCACGCAGAAGCTGTTCGGCTGGTTCGGCGGGCACGGCATCGAGGGCACCGGGCAGTTCATGGAGTCCGTGGGGTACGTCCCCGGCAAGACGAGCGCGACGGCGGCGGGCCTCGCGGAGACCGGCGGCGGCGTGCTGCTGGCCCTGGGCCTGGCCACTCCGGCCGCCGGAGCCGCGGCCGCCGGGGCGATGGCGGGGGCCGCGGCGGTGCACGCCCCGAACGGGTTCTTCAACCAGGGCGGCGGCTACGAGTACGCGGCGACGCTCGGTCTGACGGCCGCCGGCCTGGCCGTCACCGGCCCGGGGCGGCTCTCCCTGGACCACGCGCTCGGGCACGCGGTGAACCGGAGCTGGATGATCCCGGTGGCGTTCGCGGCGACGGCTGCGGGGACCGCGCTGGTGGTGGGGGCCCGTGCCAGGCGGCTGCGGCAGGCCGAGGAGGGCGAGCAGGACCCGCTGTTCGAAGAGGAGTACCTGGAGTAGCGGGCCGGGCGGGCTCGGGGCACTGTCAGACCCCCGTGGCAGGCTGCCCCCATGAACGATCACACGCCGCCCGGGCCCGAGCTGTGGGCCTCCATCGACGCCCTGTGGGAGTGGCTCGAGAGCAGCAGCCCGATCGAGGGCCCCGAGGGCTTGCTCCTGCGCGTCCTGAAGCTGAACGAGGAGGTCGGCGAGGTCGCCGAGGCCGTCATCGGCGTGACCGGCCACAACCCCCGCAAGGGCGTGACGCACACCTGGGACGACGTGCAGTCGGAGCTGTGCGACGTCGCCGTCACGGCGCTGATGGTGCTGCGGACGCTGACGCCGGAGGCGCGCGAGGTGTTCACGCGGCATCTGGAGCGGGTGACGGAGCGGTCCCGGGCCACGAGCTGAAGGCGGCGTCTCCCTGCGGACAGCCCCTGAGCTGCCATCGGACGCGTTTCCGCCCGCCGGTCCGAACACCTCTGCAATGATCGAACGTGCTGCCCGGGCCGCCGGGCGGCTGACACTGGCCCGACAGGTCGAGGAGTCCGGTGACGGGGGTGGACTGGCGGTTCCGGTCCCTGGTGGTCGCGCACGCCGTGTCGGCCTACGGGACCTACCTCAACCTGATCGCGCTCAGCCTGTTCTCGTACGAGGTCACCGGCACCGCCTGGGGCGTGGGCGTGGTCATGGCCGTACGGCTGCTGGCCGGGGTCACGGCCGGGCTCGCCGCGGGCGCCCTGTCGGGCCGGGTCACGCGCCGCACGGTCATGGTGGTCACGGACCTCGCCCAGACGCTCGCCATGGTGCTGCTCGCGCTCTGGTCCTCCGGCACACCGCTGGTCGTGCTGCTCGGCGCGGTGGTCGTGCTGGGGGCGGGCAACACGTTCTTCAACGTCGCGCTGCGCAGCGCGGTCCCGGTCATGGTCGGGCAGGACAGCCGGGCCCGGGCCAACGGCGTGCTGGTCACGGCCCGGTCCGTCGCCACGGTGCTGGGCTTCGCCTCGGCCGCACCGGTCATCGCCCTCGGCGGGTTCGGCATCGCGTTCGCCGTCAACGCGGCGAGTTTCGCGGTGTCCGGCGCCGCGGTGCTGGTACTCAGACCGCGCACCGACTCCGCCGGGGAGGACGACGCGCCGACCACGACCGGGAAGGACGACCCGCCGACGGGGCAGGGCCACCCGCCGACCACGACCGGGAAGGACGACCCGCCGACGGGGCAGGGCCACCCGCCGACCACGACCGGGAAGGACGACCCGCCGACGGGGCAGGGCCACCCGCCGACCACGACCGGGAAGGACGACCCGCCGACGGGGCAGGGCCACCCGCCGACCGGCGAGGGCGTCCCGTCGGCCCGGGAGCGGAGCGGGCCCGTAGCGGTCCGTGGCGGGCGGCTGCGGCGTCGGGTGGCGGGCATCGCCGGGCCGCTGCTCGGGCTGATCGCGCTGCGGGGCCTGGACGCCCTGGCGTCCGCGTCGCACAACGTGGCGCTGCCGCTGGCGGCGCACGCGGCCGAGCCGTCCGAACCGGCGGTGTTCATGACCCGGTTCTGGTCGGCGTGGGCCGTGGGCACGCTGCTCGCCCACCAGGTCCTCAAGCGCCGGTCGCGCGGGACGTCGTGGGGCGAGCGCGCCTTCGCCGCGGGCACCTGTGCGATGTCGTTCTGCTTCGTGGCGGCGTTCACCGGGCTGCCCGCCCCCGCCCTGACGGCGGCGGCCGTGGCGGCGGGGTTCGCGGACGGCTGGACCGAGATCGTCTACACCTCGCGGCTCCAGGCGGCCCCCGACCGGCAGCGCGGCCGGCTCTTCGGGCTGTCCGCGACCGCCGAGCAGTCCGGGTTCGCCCTGGGCACGGTGGCCGCGGCGGCCGCGCTCGAAGCCCTGCCCGCACTGGCCGTCGTGGGGGCCTTCCACGGGACGGCGGCGTGCGGGGCGGTGGTCCTGCTGCTGCTCACCGTACGAAGGCAGCACGCGCGCAAAGCCGAGGATCGTTCGTCCACCAGCAAGGAAACGGGAGAGGACAGGCATGGAACGTCTACGGGGGCAAGCCATCTGCACGGGTCCTGAGCCCGAGCGCACGCAGGACGATCCGGCCGACGCCGTGCGGGCACTGCTGGGCGCCGCCCGGTCCGCCCCCGGCGGGGCCGTCGTCACCGTCGCCGCCGACGGCACGACCGGCTCGCGGTCGTACCCCGAACTGCTCGACGCGGCCCGCCGCGTGCTCACCGGCCTGCGCGCCCACGGGGTGCGGCGCGGCGACCCGGTCGTGCTGTGCGGGCTGCCCCTGGACGAGTTCTTCCCCGCCTTCTGGGCCTGCGTGCTCGGCGGCGCCCTCCCGGTGGCCATCGCCGAGCACCCCGCGCCGGGCTCCCCCGCCTCCGAACGCCTGCGGCAGGCCTGCGCGTTACTCGGCGGGCCGCTGGTGCTGACCGACGCCCCCGGCGCGGCGGCCCTCGCCGGCGCCACGCCCGCCCCGCGCGTCGCCCTCGCCCGGGACTGCCTGGACGCGCCGCCCGCGGACGACCACGTCGAGCCCGACCCCTCAGACACGGCCCTGCTGATGCTGTCCTCCGGCAGCACCGGCGTCCCGAAGGCCGCCCGGCTGACGCACGCCGGGCTCGCGGACTTCGCGGCGAGCAGCCGCCGCCTCCTCGACGTCCGCCCGGACGACACCCTGGTCAACTGGCTGCCCGTCGACCACAGCGGCGCCTTCCTGCTCTACCACCTGCTCGCGGTCTTCACCGGCAGCACCAACGTGCACACGCCCACCGACCGGGTGCTCGCCGACCCGCTGCGCTGGCTCGACCTCCTCCACGAACACCGGGCGCGGCACAGCTGGGCCCCGACCTTCGCCTACCGGCTGGTCGCCGACGCGCTCGCCGAGCGGCCCGGCCGCCACTGGGACCTGGGCGGCCTCAAGTCCCTGCTGTGCGGGGGCGAGCGGGTGGTGCTGCCGGTGCTGCGCCGCTTCCTCGACGCGACGGCCCCGTACGGCGTGCGCGAGGAGCACATCGCCCCGGTGTGGGGCATGGCCGAGACGGTCACGGCCGTCACCTACGGCCGGCTCGACCGGCCGGGCACCGTGCACCGGCTGCTCAGGAGCAGCCTGGACGGCGACCTGGTCCGGGCCGCCCAGGACGCCCCGGACGCCGACTGCGTCACCTTCGTCGCCTCCGGCTCGCCCGCGCACGGCGTCACCCTGCGCATCGTCGACGACCGCGGGGACCTCGCCCCGCCGGGCCGGATCGGCCGGCTCCAGGTGCACTCGCCGGCGCGGCTCACCCCCGGCTACGTGAACAACCCGGAGGCGGACGCCGCGGCCTACCCCGCCGGACGCGACTGGCTGGACACGGCCGACCTCGCCTTCCTCGCCGAGGGCCAGGTGGTCATCACGGGCCGCCGCAAGGACGTCATCATCCTCAACGGCCACAACGTGTACTGCCACGAGGTGGAGGAGGCCGCCACCGCCGTCGACGGCGTCCGGCAGGGCGAGGTCGCCGCGTGCGGGATCCCGTCGGCGGAGCGGGGCACGGAGGAACTCGCCGTGTTCTTCGTCAGCCGCGGCACCACCGAGGACCGGCGGATCGCCGCGGAGGTCAGGGCCGCGCTGTTCACCCGGCTCCGGCTCACCGCCGCGCACGTCCTGCCCGTCCCGGAGGACGAGTTCCCCCGGACGCCGGCGGGCAAGGTGCGGCGCGCCGAGCTTCCCCAGCGGCTGAGCCGGGACGCGGAGACGGTGACACGTGCAGCCGTCCGGGAGGCACCGGGCGCCGGGCCGGCCCGGGACGCCGACGCGGTGGCGCGTGCCGTGCGGGAGGAACTGGGCGCCGTGCTGGGCCACCCGGTCGACGTGGACGTGCCGTTCTACGAACTCGGCCTGACGTCCGTGCTGGTGGTGCGGTTGCGGAACCGGCTGTCCGAGCGCCTGGGGATCCCGATCGACCAGACGGCCTTCTTCGAGCACCCGACGGCCGCCGCGCTCGCCGCCCACCTCGCGGGCGACGCAGCGGCGGCAGCCGCACCGGGCACACGGACCGGCGACGGCTCCCCCGACCGCCGCGTGGCCGTCATCGGACTGTCCCTGCGCTTCCCCGGCGCCGACTCGGCGGACGGTTTCTGGGCGAACCTGCGGGACGGCGTCGACAGCGTCCGCGTGTTCGGCGAGCGGGAACTCCAGTCGGCGGGCCTCACCCCCGAGCAGCGCCGCGCGCCCGGCCTCGTGCCCGTCGCCGGAGTCCTCGACGGCGTCGAGGAGTTCGACGGGGACTTCTTCGGGATGAGCCCCAAGGAGACCGGGCTCACCCACCCCGCGCACCGGCTGTTCCTGGAGTGCTGCCACCAGGCCCTGGAGGACGGCGGCCACGCGGCAACCGCGCCGGGCGTCCGGGTGGGGGTGTTCGCCGGGTCGGGCATGAACCTCTACGACCACCAGCAGTCCGCGACCGGCTCGCCGTACGACCCGGCGGACCCGGCGGCCGGCATGCAGTCGGCGATCGGGCAGGAGCCCGACTTCCTCGCCACCCGGGTCGCCTACCGGCTCGGCCTCACCGGGCCGGCCATCGGCGTGCAGACGGCCTGTTCGACGTCCCTGGTCGCGGTGCACCTCGCGGTCCAGGCGCTGCTGACCGGTGAGGCGGACCTGGCGCTGGCGGGCGCCGCGGCCGTGCACCTGCCGCAGGAGACCGGCTACCACAGCCACCCCGGGTCGATCCTGTCGCCCACCGGGCGGTGCCGCGCCTTCGACGCGGAGGCCGACGGCACCGTCGGCGGCAACGGCGTGGCCGCCGTACTGCTCAAGCGCCTCGACCGGGCGCTGGCCGACGGCGACACCGTGCACGCGGTGATCCTGGGCTCGGCGGTCAACAACGACGGCGCCGCAAAGGTCGGCTTCAGCGCCCCCGGTATCGAGGGCCAGGCCGACGTCGTACGCCAGGCACTGCGCAGGGCGGACGTACCGCCGGAGACGATCACCTACGTGGAGGCGCACGGCACGGGAACACGGCTCGGCGATCCGGTGGAACTCACCGCGCTGGCGCGGGCGCTCCGCGCGGACGGCGGTGACGGCACCGGCACTGGCACTGGCACCGGCACCGGTACCGGTTCCTGCACGGTCGGCTCGGTGAAGCCGAACATCGGGCACCTCGACAGCTGCGCGGGCATGGCCGGGCTCATCAAGACGGTCCTGATGCTGCGCCACCGCACCCTGGTACCGACCCCCCACCTGACCCGCCCCAACCCCGAACTACCCCTCCGCGACGGCCGGTTGACGCTCGCCACAGAACTACGGCCGTGGACGGTCCCGGACGGCGTGCCCCGCCGGGCCGGTGTCAGCGCGCTCGGCGTCGGCGGCACCAACGCCCACCTGGTCCTGGAGGAGGCCCCGCCCCCACGCCCCCGCCCGGTGCCCGAACTCCCCGTCCTCGTCCCCGTGTCGGCCCGCGACGCCGAGGCCCTCGACGAGCTGACCGCCGTGCTCCGCGGCCGGTTCCTGGCCCGCCCGGACCTCCCCGCCGCCGACGTGGCCGCCACCCTGGCCCTCGGCCGACCGCACCGCCCGGCGCGCCTCGCCGTGACGGGCCGCACGGCCGGCGACCTCGCCCGCGCGCTGGACGAGCACCAGCACGGGGAGCACCCGCATGCTGCGCAGGCCCCGGCCGGCCCGGTCGCCTTCGCCTGCACGGGCCAGGGCAGCGCCCGCCGCGCCATGGCGAGCGGCCTGTACGCCGTGAGCCCGGCCGCCCGGGCCACGCTCGACCGGTGCCAGGCGCTGTACGCCGGGGAGTTCGGTGGCAGCCTGCTCGCCCCGCTGACGGCCACCGCCGAACCCGCCGGTCCCGCCCCGACGGGCGAGACCTGGCCCACCGAGACCGCGCAGGCGGCCCTCTTCGCCCATCAGGCGGCGCTGGCGGACGCGTGGCGGGCGGCCGGCATACGGCCCGCGCTGCTGTTCGGCCACAGCGTCGGCGAGTACGCCGCCCTGTACGCGGCGGGCGCCCTGACGCTGGAGGACGGGCTGCGGCTCACCGCCTGGCGCGGTCGTCTGATGCAGCTCCGCTGCCCGGCCGGGGGCATGCTCGCCGTCCGGGCCGACCGGGCCACCGCCGAGCGCGTCGCCGCGGCCTCCGGTACGGAGCTCGCCGCGGTCAACGGCCCCCAGGCCCAGGTGCTCTCCGGTCCTCCCCCGGCCCTCAAGGAGGCGGCGCGGCTCCTCGACCAGGAGGGTCTGCGGTGGCGTGCGCTGCCGGTCGACCGGGCGTTCCACTCCGCGGACGTCGACAGCGCGCTGGACGAGTTCCGCACCCGGGCGCGCGAGGTGACCTACCGCCCCCTCCACACCCCGCTGGTGACGACGGCCGACGGTGAGCTGCGCCGGCCGGGCTGGACGGTCGACGTCGAGTACCTCTGCCGCCAGGCCCGGCAGCCGGTCCGCTTCGACCTCGCCATGGCGGCGGCGGTCGAGCGGGGCTGCCGCGACTTCGTGGAACTCGGCGCCGGGCGCACCCTCGCCGGCCTCGGCCGGCACTGCGCACCCGACAGCCGCTGGCTGAGCGGGCAGGGCGCCGGGGACGGGGCCGAGGAGCAGGCGCACGGCTTCCTGACGGCGCTCGGCGCGCTGTACCGCAGGGGCGCCGACCTGGACTGGCGGGCGCTCGTCACGGAGGGGGGCCGGGTCCCGCTCCCGGGGCATCCGCTGCGGCGGCGCAGGGTGCCGTACGAGGCCGGGGTGCCGGCCGGGGCCTCCGAGCAGCAGCCGGTTGTGTCCGGTGAAGTGATCGATGTGGTCCGGGAGTTGGCGGCGGAGAAAGTCGGCCGCCCGGTCACCGACGTGACACCGGACAGCTCGTTCTTCGAACTGGGCGCCGACTCGCTGTCCCTGATGAGCATGACGACGGAACTGGAGCAGCGGTACGGCGTCCGGGTCCCGATCCGGGAGGTGTTCGACACGGCGGACACGCCCAGGAGGCTGGCGGAGCGGGTCGGGGAGCTGCGGGGGGATGAGCCGCCGGTGACGGCCCAGGAAACGGTGGTCCGGGAGGCGGTGGTTCGGGAACCGTCAGCACCCGAGGGTGCTGACGCCGACGTCCACGCCCTGTTCGGACAGCAACTGCGCCTGGTCGGGCAACTCGTCGACCAGGTGGGCGACATGATCTCCCGCCAGCTGGACGTCCTCGCGACGGGATCCGGCACCACGACAGCGCCTCCGATTCCGGCCCCGGTTCCGGTGCCGGCTCCGGTGCCGACGCACACACCCGCCCCCCTCACCTACGACCCGGAGCCCGCCCCCACCACCCCCTCCGGCAACACCGACTTCAGCCTCTACTTCTTCGGCGACTACCCCCAGGACCGCGACCATGACAAGTACGGCCTGATCATGGCCGCCGCGGACTTCGCCGACCGGCACGGCTTCCACGCCCTGTGGTTCCCCGAGCGGCACTTCAACTCCTTCGGGGCGCTGTTCCCCAACCCCTCCGTCCTGGCCGCGGCCCTCGCCGCCCGGACCAGCCGGGTCCGGCTGCACGCCGGGTCCGTCGTCCTGCCGCTGCACCATCCCGCCCGGGTCGCCGAGGAGTGGTCGGTCGTCGACAACATCTCCGGCGGCCGGACCGGCCTGTGCTTCGCGAGCGGCTGGCACGCCACCGACTTCGCGCTCGCCCCGCAGAACTTCGGCCGCCACCGCGAGGTGATGTACGAGCAGCTGAAGACCGTACGGCAGCTCTGGTCGGGCGAGCCGCTGAAGACCACGGCGGGCGACGGCACCCCCGTGGAGATCCGCCTGCACCCCCGCCCCGTCCAGGACAGCCCGCCGATGTACGTGGCCGTCGTCGGCAACCCGGACAGCTACCGCCGGGCGGCCGCCGAGGACCTCGGCGTGGTCACGAACCTGATGACGCAGACTGTGGAGCAACTGGCCGAGAACATCGCGCTGTACCGGCGTTGCCGTGCCGAGCACGGTCTCGACCCGGCGGCCGGGCGGGTGGTGGTGCTCGTGCACACCTACCTGGAGGAGGACGCGGAGCGGGCGCGGGCCGAGGCGTACCGGCCGTTCCTGTCGTACCTGCGGTCCTCGCTCTCCCTCTTCGACCAGGTCACGAACAGTCTGGGCTTCCAGGTGGACCTGGAGAACACGCCGGAGGAGGACGTGGAGTTCCTCCTCGGCCGGGCCTACGAGCGCTACTGCGACTCCCGCGCCCTGATCGGCGACGAGCGCACGGCCGCGGAGACCGTAGGGCGTCTGCTGGCCGCCGGCGCGGACGAGATCGCCTGCTTCGTGGACTTCGGCGTACCGAAGGAGAAGGTACTGGCGGCGCTCCCGGTCCTGGACCGGGTCCGCAGGACGGCACCGGCGTCTTCGGAGGCTGCGGGCAGCACCCCGGGCACTCCATGGACGATGGCTCCGGCGCCCTCCGCACCCCGCCGGGCGCCCCTCACCCCCGCTCAGCGCCGCATCTGGTTCTTGGAGCGACTGCACCCGGGCACCGCCATGTACCACGAGCCCAAGGCGATCCGCCTGGACGGCCCGCTGGACGTCCCGGCCCTGCGCTGGGCGCTGGACCGGGTCGCTGACCGGCACCCGGCGCTGCGCACGGTGTTCGGCGACACGGACGGCGTCCCCTACCAGGAGATACGCGACCGCATGCCGCTCGACTGCCCGGTGGAGGACCACACGGGCGCGACGGAGGAGGAGGCCCTGCGGTCGGTCCTCGCGGACGACCACGGACTGGATCTCGCCTCCGGCCCGCTGGTCGCCGCGCGCCTGCTCCGCCTGTCCCCGAACCGCCACCTGCTCTTCCTCCTGGCCCACCACATCGTCTTCGACTCCTCCTCCACGGCCGTGCTGGCCCGCGATCTCGCCGCGTACTACCGCGCCCGGCGGGGCGGAGGGCCCGAACCGCGGCCACTGCCCGAGCTGCCGGCGGCCGGCCCGCCGGACCCGGCGTCCCTGGACTTCTGGCGGCACCACCTCGCCGACGCCCCCGAACTGACCCTGCCCACGGACCGCCCCCGCCCGCCGGTCAGGTCGGGAGCGGGCGCGAGCCTCACCCACGCCCTGGACGCCGAACTGGCGGACGGCCTGCAGAAGTGGGCCGCCGGGCACCGCGCCACCCTCTTCATGACGCTGACCGGCGCGATCGGCGCGGTCCTCGGCCGGTTCAGCGGACAGCGGGACGTGGTGATCGGCACGGCGGTGGCGTCCCGCCCCACCGGCGCCGAGGACCACGTCGGTCTCTTCCTCGACACGGTCCCGCTGCGCCTGGACCTCACCGGCGACCCGGACTTCGCGACCCTGCTGGGCCGGGTGCGCGAAAGCAGCACCGCGGCCTTCGAACACGGCGGTGTCCCCTTCGACGAACTGGTCGGCGCGCTCAATCCGCGTCGCGACCCCGGCCGCAATCCGCTGTTCCAGGTGATGGTGGAGTACGAGAACGAGGGCCGGGCGGAGTTCGACCCGCCCCACCTCACCTCCGCCCTGCTCGACGTCCCGAGCGACCGCGCCCCGTTCGACCTCAGCGTCTACCTCACCCGCCACGCGGGCGGCGTCCGCTTCATGGTCGAGTACGACACGGCTCTCTTCGACGAGGCGACAGTGCGCCGCTTCGTGGACTACGTCGAACAGGTGCTGCGCCGCGCCCTGGACACGCCCGACGCGCCCCTGCCGGCTCTGACCGCCCTCACGACGGCCGACCGCACCGCGCTGGCCCGTCTGGAACAGACCGGAGAGGGCACGCGCCCCGGCACCACCCTGCACGGCCTCTTCGAACAACAGGCCCGCCGCACACCGGCCGCCATCGCACTCCTCGGCGACGAAGTCAAGGTCACCTACGCGGAGTTGGACGCGGCGGCCAACCGCCTGGCCCACCTGCTCCGCACCCGCGGCGCGGCACGGGGACAGCGCGTGGCGGTCCTCCTCCCCCGCGGCCCGCGACTGATCACGGCCCTGCTGGCGGTCCTCAAGACGGGAGCGGCGTACGTCCCGCTGGACCCGTCCCTGCCCGCCCCACGCCTGGCCCTGCTCCTCGCCGACACGGCACCGGTACTCCTCCTCACCTCCGAGGCCACGGCCCGCCCGGACCTCGAACTCCCCGTCCAGCTCATGGAGTCGGCGGACGACACACTCCCGTCCACCCCGCTCCCGGACGACGCGAAGGCCGCCGACCCGGAGGACCCGGCCTACTGCATCCACACCTCCGGCTCGACGGGCAGTCCGAAGGGCGTCGTCGTACCCCACCGGGGCCCCGCGAACCTGATCCGGCACCACCTGAGGCACCACCCGGCGCTCCGCACCCTCCAGTGGACGTCACCGGCGTTCGACGTGAGCGTCCAGGAGATCTTCACGACGCTCGCCTCGGGGGCGGCACTCGTCCTCGTCGACGACGCCGTACGGCACGACCCGGCGGTGATGGCCGAGACGGTACGCCGCCACGAGGTGCAACGGCTCTTCATGCCCTGCACCCCGCTGAAGTACCTGATGGAGACGGCCCCCGAACTCCCCTCCCTGCGCGAACTGTTCTCGGCGGGCGAGGCCCTGCACCTCACCCCGGCCTTCCGCCGCTTCCTCACCACGCACCCGCACTGCGCCCTCCACAACCAGTACGGCCCCACGGAGACGTCGATCATCGTCACGACGCACCGCGTCGACCCGGTGGGCGAGGAGTGGCCCCCGATCGGCACACCGGTGCCGGGAGCCCGGATCCGGCTCCTGGACGACACGGGCCGGCCGGTCCCGGTCGGAGCGGTAGGCGAGATCCACGTCAGCGGCGTGCCGGTGGCACACGGCTACCACGACCGCCCCGCCGAAACAGCCGCCGTGTTCCTCGACGACGGCGCGGGCGGGGTGCGGTACCGCACGGGCGACCTGGGCCGCTGGCGTACGGACGGCACCCTGGAGTACCGGGGCCGGGCGGACGACCAGGTCAAGATCCGCGGCTACCGGGTGGAACCGGGCGAGGTCCAGGCGGCGTTGACGGCACTGCCGACGGTCCGGGACGCGGCGGTGCTCCCACGCCGCGACCGCCACGGCGACACCGAACTGGTGGCGTACGTGGTCCTGACCGCGGGAACCTCCGGGCCACAGGTGCGCACCGCGCTGGCCGCCTCGCTCCCCGACCACCTGGTGCCCCGCCGCTGGGTGACGCTCGATCGCCTCCCGGTGAACGCCTCCGGCAAACTGGACCGCACGGCACTGCCGGAACCCGGGGACGACTCGGCGGAACCCTCACGATCCGAGCCGACGACGGCCCTGGAACAGACGCTGCACAACCTGTGGTGCGAAGAACTGGACGTACGGCCGGTCCCGGTCACGACACCGTTCTTCGAACTCGGCGGCCACTCACTGAGCGCGATCCGCCTGCTGAACCGCATGCGCGAGGCGACGGGCATCGACCTCACGATGGCCGACTTCTTCCTGGACCCGACGATCCGGGGCATCGCGCACCGCGCCCGGGTGGAGGACACAGCCCCGATGCCCTCCACGCTCCGCCGGCTGTGGCGCCGCCACCACGCGCTCGCCGACCCGAGTGTCTACAACATCGCCCACCGCGTGGACCTGCGCGGCGACCTGGACCCCGGCGCCCTGCACCAGGCCCTCACGGACCTGGTGGCACGCCATCACGCACTGCGCGGCAGGCCGGTGCGCCGCCAGGACGGACGGTACGAGGTCGAGATACTGGCCGAAGTCCCCGTGCCCCTGCCGCTGACCGACCTCCGCGCGCCCGCCGGCGCCCCTGAGGAGGCGATGGACCGCTGGTGCCGCGAACAGGCCTCCGCCCCATTCGCAATGGACCGACCGCCCCTGTTCCGCTTCGCCCTGGCCCGCGTGGCACCGGACCACTGGATCCTGATGACCGTCTTCCACCACGCGGTCTGCGACGGCTGGTCCCTGGCCGTCATCAGGCGCGACCTGCAGGCCCTGTACAACGCGCACAGGACAGGCAGCACACCCCAACTCCCCCCGGTAACACACCACTTCACGGACTTCGCCCGCGCGGAACACGCCCTGCCGGACGACCGCAGAAAGACCCTGGAACACTTCTGGCGCACGGAACTGGAAGGCATCCCCCTACGCCCGCAGCTCCCCTACGACCACCCCCGCCCCGACACCCTGTCGGGCCGGGGCGCCCTGCACACGTGGACCCTCACCGACGACACCCCGGCCCACCTCACCGCCACGGCGACCCGCCTGGGCACCACGCCCTACACGATCCTGGCGGCCACGTTCGCGACCTGGCTGGGCCGGCTGTGCGGCACCCCGAACGACATGGTCCTGGCCGCGTCCAGCGCGAACCGCGTCCACCGCGACCGCGCGGAGACGGTCGGCATCCTGGGCGACGCCGTACTCCTCCGAGCACGCCTGTCCGAAGCCGACTCGTTCCCCGCCCTGGCAGCCCAACTGGGCACCACCCTCTTCGAGGCCCTGGACCACCAGGAACTCCCCCTGACGGACGTGGTCTCCCTGGTCGCACCCGACCTGGCGGAGTCCCTGTTCCCGACGGTCCTGTTCACGGTCATCACCACAGAGCCCCCGTCCTTGCACCTCCGGGACGTCCACACGACGATCCGCGCCCTCCCCACCCAGGGCGTGGCCCGCAACGAGCTCTACGTCGTGATCGCCCCGGAGGCGGACACCATCACGATCACGTTCGAGTACTCGACGGACCTGTTCACGAGGGAGACGGTGGAGGAGTGGGGGCGGTCCTTCACGGGGCTGCTGAGGGAGGTGACGGCTTCGCCTTGATCGCCGCAGGGGCGGCAGGCGAGCCGAGCGATACGCCGGGTTTTCCTGACGCACCTCCCTGACCTGCGCTTTCGCAGGTCGGATCGGTTGTGAACTGTAGGTCCGGTTGCAGACTTCGACCGGGGCTGCTCTGAGCCGATCAGAGGCAGTCACCTTCTGGTTTGACTCGGAGACGGCCGAGGCCGGGGCGGTGTCGGACAGGATGTGAGCCTGCTGACGGCACGTTGCGTACAGCGATTCACCTCAAGGCAGGACTAATTCGGTCTGCGGGATGCCGAGGCAACTGGCACGCCGAATCAAACGCACACCCGCCGATGACGGAACACGCGCGTTGCCGGCTCCGCGCCACAGAGGCTGTGCCCTGCCAAGGCCTGCACGACTCTGGGGTTACGCCGAACGCCACTGTCGGATGCGGCTACAGACCAGGGGCGCGCGCTCATATGGCTGCTGGCACTTACCGCTACCGCTGCCATCGTCGCCTCAGCAGCGCTGCCCCGGCCTTCCCAGTCCAACGGAGCGCCCTTCCAACCGGTCGTCTTCGCGCTCGACCTCATCCTGGCCGCCCTCGACCTCGGCCAGGAAAAGGCGTTCACTCCTGTGACAGCACTGCCTGGATCGCCTGGCTCAGCTCCCTCTCAGCCTGGCTGCTCGACGCCACCGCCCTCACTAGTCTCACCCGTCGCCTCACCCGCTCCTGAACGCCAGCAACACGATCTTGTGCTGGCGGGACGTGACCTGTAGAGCTCTTTCACCATTCGTTGGACGCGGAGAATCGGCTGTAGGTCGTTAACGATTGCCTGCGCGCGATGAGCGCAGACGATGAGTTCCGTGCTCGCATCCGGCGGGAAGGGCACCTCTCACAGCGCGTCATGGGGCCGCGCCTGGTCCCGGTCCTCGACGCGACGTCATCCACCGAGACACTGAAGCCGCAGAGCATCCTCCTGGCCCGCCTGGGACACAGATCCTGGACTTTGGCACTGCACACTCCTGGACAGACTCCGTGAACGCACTGCGCCAATGAGCCTTTTCCAGCCTCACCCTGATGTGTGGTGAAGGACGAAGACGGCCTTGACCACCTCGGTGACGCGGTTGGCGCTGCAGCGGAGCTTCCGCGGGAGGCGCCAGCCCTTGAGGGCGGCCGTGGCTCACTCGCCGAGGCAGCGGATCTTGGCGTTGAGTCGAGCCGGGCAGAGCCAGCGACGCCCAGAGCAGTCGTCCGGAAGGATGCGAGCTGGGCGTAAGGGGCACCTCACCACAGTTGGGCCAGGGCGAGCGGGGGCTGACGTCCGGCAGGAAGGCGCCTCCACCGCGTTCCGATCTCCTGCCGTCGGACTGTCAGTTGCCTGGTCAGCAACCGCAGGGTGCGGCTGGACAGATCAATCGAGGACGGGTGGACAAGCAGGCGAAGCTCCTGGCGGACACAGGTGATCTTGATCGAGAGTCCGTCTACCAGGAGCTTCACCGTTGCGCAGAACAGTCCAACTCGCAGTCAGGCCTCGCTGGCCTGAAAAGGGCTCAGTCTGTTGTTCTGCCCCAAATCGGGTGCCGGCTAGCTAGGGTAATCAGATGCGACGTCCACGGGGGTGTGCTGCTGCCTACTCCTCCTTGCCGCTGAACCACTCATGGCCTGCGATGAGTCCGATGATCTGCACAAGCCGAAGCGTCCAGAAGATCCCCGTAAGCGTAGATCCCATCACCGGCTTACAAGCCTTGACGGCCCGCGATCCAGCACGCTGCACCTTCGCCCGCGGGCCTTCCTTCCGTTCGATTGCCATTAGTGCACTCCCGTCACCGTTGCATCACCGCAGGCTGGCACCCTTGGTGGAAGTCCTCTTCGACTTATCCCTATGCTCACGGGATTCTGAGCCTGGAGCAATGTCATGAAATTGCAGCGCACTAATGCCCGTAAGGCATAGGGGGAACTGATGCCAGGAGTTGACCTTCGACAGCTGCAATACTTTATCACAGTGGCAACATGTGGATCTTATGTCGAAGCAGCTCGGCGACTATACATGACGCAACCAGCCCTATGGCGCCAGGTTAAGTCACTCGAAAAGGAACTTGGAGTTCCGCTATTTGAACGCGCCGGAAACAGGGTTTTCCTCACGACGGAAGGAGCCGTACTACTGAAACATGCACAGGAAGCACTTCAGTCAGTGGATCGATTCACATCGATGGCCGACAACCTAAGCAACAACTTGACAGGGGTGGTCCGATTCGGATGCTTCCCTGTACATATCGAGTACTTTCTGGCCCCTCTGATCGGCCGATTCCTGGCGGAGAACAAGCGAGTCAAAATGGAATTTTCCGGGCTAGAAGAAGGGCGCAGGGCAGACGTCGCAAGGAATCTCTACGAGGAGTTGCGAGAAGGTCGAATAGACATGTCGATGGCCCCTGGGCCAAGGGTGGACTTCGACGGTTTCAAAGTCTATCGAGTGCACGTCGTCGCCATGTTTCCAGAGGGTCACTCTCACTATGGATCTAAAGAAATACCCATCCGCAACTTGGCTGGAGAGCCGCTACTCACCACTCCGCGCGGCTACTTCACGAGAATGGAGCTGGAACGTGGCGCCGCTAAGGCAGGTTTTCACTTAACGGTCACCGTCGAGAGCCCTAATTTGCGAGCCCTGCTTGCCCTTGGAAAGAACCGCGTAGGCATTCCTGTTGTGGCCGAGGACAATGTTCCAGTCAATGACGACTACAGAGGAAGTGTAGTTGTTTCACCAGATGGGCCTATTTTTACGGACGTGTGGCTCCACTGGCGCAAGCAGAGTTTACCCCCGCCGGCCTCACTCCTCGCGGAATTAATCAGAGCCGAGGCCCAGCGATTTCAGTAACGCTGGGCCACACAGTCAGGCGCACACTACAACTTCGCGCCGGCCGGCTTGTCGACGAACCAGATCACTTTCCCGCCCTGGGACTCAATCTCCCTCGCGACCCTGGCCACTGGAAGATGGGAGTTTCCTGCGTCGCTCAGTGCCTTGCCAAGCGCGTCCGCCTTTCCCGCGCCCGACACAAGGATGTGGCATGCCTTGACACCTCTCATCGCCTTCAGCGTTAGAGTCGCACGCTGCGGCGGCGGCTTCGGCGAATTATAAACGCTCGCAACCAGCCGATTCGCCTCTTCGATCTCTTCAAGTCCAGGAAAGAGTGAGAGAGTGTGCCCATCTTCGCCCATACCGAGCCACAGGAGGTCCAGCCTGGGGATTTCAGGAGATACCTGCGGAAGGTCACGGATGAGTACCTCGTAATGGTCAGCCGCTTCTTGAGCAGTCACCGCCCCCGCAGGCTTTAGCAAATTTTCAGCAGTCAGGGGAAGGTGACGAAGTAGGTCCCGCTCGGCTTGCCCCCAATTGGATTCACTGTCGTCCAGAGCGACGCACCGTTCATCACCCATACCAATGTTGACACGTGACCAATCAACCACATCGGGCTGGCCGGCGATCAGCCTGTAGGCCGCACCAGGAGTCCTACCGCCGGTGAGGATCCACGTCACGCGCTCGTTCTCGGCCAGTCCGTCTTTGATCGTCTGAAGTGCCATCTGTGCCGCAGACTCCGCCAGTGCCGTCGAGTCGTCGAAGGTCAACAGTTCCATGATTCCTCCAGAATGTTGGCGATTTTTCTCCGCGCGCACATGATAGCGACGCCGCGTCCCCAACCGCATCGGCCCTTTAGGCAGAGTCTCTATGCTTCGGAGGCATAAGCTGGGACAGTCATAGGCTGATCCTGTGATGTCCCAGGTGAGGATAACGTTTCTTCATCTGACAGAGAAGGCTGTCCAACCCAGCTGCGCGGGCTTTGATCATGACTTCCGGCCGGTCATGCCCACGACCAGGCAGCTGGTGGTTACGAGTAATGGTTTAACCTCGCACTTAAATCCGCTACTGATCACAGAAGGCCGAGCAGAGGAAAAGCTCTGCCCGACTGACCTTAACTCTTTTCAGGCTGGCGATCCCTGACTGCGCGCTGGACTGTCCTGCGCAACGGCGGAGCTCCTGATGGACGGGTTCTCAGGCGATGGAAACGTCGCCACAACACCGTCCACGCCAGATCCGCTGCCTCGGCGAGCGGGCTACGGCCACCCTCAAGGGCTGGCGCCTCCCGCGGAAGCTCCGCTGCAGTACCCACGATTAGACCCGGACGCTTTGTTGAGCGCGACAACAGAGCCGCTGACCTGCGGAAATACTGAGCGGCAGACGAGTCGGGCTGTACGCCGGGTTCTGTTCCCCGGTTCCCTCGCGGGAGCCGGGGCGACGGCCATCCATCTAGGGCCGGCGTTGCCGTCGGCCTCGTGCGGTCTACCCGCGGACTCGGGCGGGCAGCCCTCGAACGTCCGCGCAGAGCCGTCTTTTACAACGGCTCCTCTTGACCTTGCTCCGGGTGGGGTTTACCTAGCTGCCCAGGTCACCCTGGGCACTGGTGGTCTCTTACACCGCCGTTTCACCCTTACCGAGGGCCGGAGCCCTCGGCGGTTTGTTTTCTGTGGCACTGTCCCGCGGGTCACCCCGGGTGGCTGTTAGCCACCACCCTGCCCTGTGGAGCCCGGACGTTCCTCGGGAAGCTCCCCGTCAGGGGGACTCCACGCGGCCGTCCGCCCGGCTCGTCTGCCGTGTCGACCATGGTACCCGGCGTGGTGCGGGCTTCGGCGCCGCGGCCGTGGCCAGGACCGAGCCGGCCAGGATGAGGGCGAAGGCGGCCAGTACGGTCGGGGTCAGGTGCTCGTCCAGGAAGACCGCGCCCGCCGCCACCGCGACCGCCGGGTTGACGTACGTGATGACCGACGCGCGGGTCGGGCCGACCTCCTTGATCAGTTCCAGGAAGGTCACGAAGGCGATGGCCGTGCAGACGACGCCCAGGGCCGCCAGGGCGGCGAGGGTCTCGGGGGAGGGAAGCGTCGCGGGGCGGGAGGTGATGGCCGCGGGGGCGTAGATGAGGGCCGTCAGAGCCAGGCAGGGCGTGATGAGGTGCAGGGTCGGGACGTCCTTGAGGTGGCGGCTGGCGATCAGCGGGGCCGTGGCGTAGCCGACGACCGTCACCAGGACCTCCGCCAGCGAGAAGGCGTCGCCGCCGGTCAGGTGCGGGACGGTGAGGACGCCGACTCCGGCCAGGCCCAGCGCGAGGCCGGTGATGCGGCGGGCGCCCAGCGACTCGGCCGCGCCGAAGAAGCGGGAGAGGATGACCGCGACGATCGGTACGCCCGCTATCAGCAGGCCCGCGGTGGAGCTGGAGAGGTGGCGTTCGGCGTCGGTCAGGGTGTACCAGGGGCCGACGATCTCGATGACCGCGAAGGCCAGCATCGGCTTCCAGTGCGTGCGGACGGTGCGTGTCAGGCCCGGCTGGCGCAGGGCGAAGGGGAGGAGGAGGGCGGCGCCGAGGGCGCAGCGCGCGAACACCACCGCCGACGGGGACAGGTCGTCCACCGCCACCTTGATCAGCAGATAGGGAATGCCCCAGACCACTCCCATCAGGGAGAACAGGAACCAGCCGCGTGCAGTCATGCGCTGAGTCTCCGTCATCTCAGCCTGCCGCGTCTTGAACGCTGTTGCGGTAGGCCGCCGGGGTCACGCCCAGCACGCGGCGGAACCAGCGGGTGAGGTGCGCCTGGTCGGCGAAGCCGACGAGACCCGCGACCTCGGCGGGGCGCAGGCCGGAGTCCAGGAGGCGGCGGGCCCGGGACACGCGGTGCTGGGCGAGCCAGGCGTAGGGCGGCACGCCCGTCGCCGTGCGGAAGGCGCGCAGGAGCTGGTAGCGGGAGAGGCCGAGGTCGGTGGCGAGGTCGGCCAGGGACGGGGGTTCCAGCAGTTCGTCCGCGAGGCGGTCGCGTACGGTCCTGGCGATGTGGTCGGCGCCCGGCACGGTGTCGCTCACCGCTCGGGCCGTGGAGTGACGGTGGGCCAGGGCCGTGAGCAGCCAGGGCAGCCGGGACTCGGCTTCCAGCGGGTCGGGGCAGGCGCTGATGTCGGTGTGGGCGGCGCGCAGGGCGGTGGCGAGTTCCGGGTCGTGCAGGACGGGGTCGCGGAAGTGGGGCAGGACGCCGAGGGTGCCGTCGGTGAGCAGGGCCGGGTCGGCGTAGAGGGCCTGGTAGGCGTAGCCGTCGGCGGCGGCCGGGCCGCCGGTGTGCATCTCGCCGGGCTCCAGGACGACGATCGAGCCGGGGTAGGAGTGGATGTGCCCGCCTCGGTAGGCGATGACCTCGGAGCCGCCGACGGTGACGCCGACCGTGAACTCGTCGTGCGCGTGCGGGGCGTAGACGTGCTGGTCGAAGCGGGCGGTGAGGAGGTCCAGGGGCGGGCCGCCACGGCCCAGGCGTGCTCTGGTCCAGCTGGCCTTTTCTCGTATCCCCATGACGCACCCCCCGGCCCAGGGGATCAGAGGAGGTCCGCGGTGTCCAGGTCGAAGGCGAACGGTTCCGAAAGAGTGACGGGCTTGCCGAAGGGGCGGGCGCAGTGCTCGCGGTAGTCGTCGTCCTTCGGGTCGCTGAGGACCGTCCTGAGCCGAGTCCCGGTCGACGCGCAGGTAGAGGGGGATTCCGGCCCGGGCGTAGCAGCGGCGCTTGGCTTCGCGGACTTGATCACTTGCCTCACGATGCGGCTGATGTACTTCTCGTGATCCCCATCCGGCCCTCCTGCCGGTGGGATCGGGGTCCGTTCCCTCGATCGTGGCACACGGCCAACGCCGCCGTCAGGCACCGATCCGCGTGCTTGACCCTGCCGCAGCGTCAACGTCTTCACTGGTGGCATGCGGATCGGAGAACTGGCCGGGGTCGTCGGCGTCACCACGCGGGCCGTGCGGCATTACCACCATCTGGGGCTGCTGGCCGAGCCGGAGCGGCGGGCCAACGGGTATCGGGAGTACACCCTGCGGCACGCCGTCGTGCTGGCGCGGATCCGGCGGCTGACGGAGCTGGGGCTGGGGCTCGCCGAGGTGCGGGACGTGCTCGCGGACGACGCCGGGAAGGACCTCGTCGAGGTGCTGACCGAGCTGGACGAGGATCTGGCGCGGCAGGAGGAGGCGATCCGGGAGCGGCGGGGGCGGTTGCGGGCGCTGCTGGAGGCGGAGGGCGGGCTGCCGGCCGAGGGGCCGGTGTCGCCCGAGCTGGCCGCGCTGTTCGCCGGGACCGCGCATCTCACGGAGAGTCCCATGGCGGTGAAGGACCGCGAGATCATCGCCTTTCTGGAGACCTCCATGCCCGACGAGGCGCGGGAGCGGATGGTGGCGTCGATCGGGGAGGCGCTGGGGAGTCCGGAGGCCGTGGCGCGGGCCGGGGTGGCGTACGCGCTGCTGGATGCCCTCGCGGATGCCGCGCCGGACGATCCGCGGGTCGAGGAGGCGGCCCGGGCGCTCGCCGGCTGCATTCCCCCGGGGCTGTTCCCGGAGGTCGGGGACCTCGACCACGACGACAGCGTCCTGCGCGCGTTCTACGACGACCTGGCCCCGGCGCAGGCCGAGGCGATCCGCCGTACGCTGCGGATCCTCGCCGAGGAGCGGCGATGAGGGTCGCGCGGCTGCTGGTCCGGCACGAGGTGCGGGTGCTGGTGAGTCTCGTGCTGTGGGTGGCGCGGCGTACACACGGCACGAAGAGCGGGCGGGCCTTCGGGTACGCGCGCGGGCAGGGCGCGATGATGGCCGGCTTCGCGTTCGTGTGCGTGGTGGAGACGGTGGCGATGTCCGTGCTGCTGCGGGACTTCCCGACCGCGCACGCGGTGCTCCTCTTCCTGGACGTGTACGGCGTCGTGGTCGTCGTCGGGCTGCACGCCGCGTCCGTCGTACGGCCGCACGTGCTGGACCTCGAGGGCGGCTCGCTGCGGATACGGCGGTACGTGCACGTCGATCTGCGTGTGCCGCTGGAGCGGATCGCCTCGGTGCGGCGCGAGCTGCGGCTGACGCACGAGCCGGCCGACGGCGAGCTGGACGTCGAGGTCGGTTCCCGGACCAGCGTCACGCTCGAACTGACCGAGCCGGTCGCCCACGTCACCTTCTTCGGCCGGCGCCGCGAGGTCCGGGTCGTCCGCTTCCACGCCGACGACGCCGACGGCCTGGTCCGCGCCCTCGGGCGGGCGCGCGTCTGAGGCCCCGTACGCTGTCGGCTGCAGTTCGATCGAAGGAGTACGCGTGCTTGTCCTGCTGCCGCCGTCCGAAGGAAAGGCATCGTCCGGCCGTGGTGCGCCGCTGAAGCCGGAGTCGCTGTCGCTGCCGGGGCTCGCCGGGGCCCGGGAGGCCGTCCTCACCGAGCTGGTCGAGCTGTGCTCCGGCGACGAGGACAAGGCGCGTGAGGTGCTCGGGCTGAGCGAGGGGCTGCGGGGCGAGGTCGCGAAGAACGCGGAGCTGCGGACGGCGGGGGCGCGGCCGGCCGGGGAGATCTACACGGGCGTGCTGTACGACGCCCTCGGTCTGGCGTCCCTGGACGCGGCCGCCAAGCGGCGTGCCGCGCGGTCGCTGCTGGTGTTCTCGGGGCTGTGGGGGGCGGTCCGGGTGACGGACCGGATTCCGTCGTACCGGTGCTCGATGGGGGTGAGGCTGCCGGGTCTGGGGGCGCTGGGGGCGCACTGGCGTACGCCGATGGCGTCGGTGCTTCCCGAGGTGGCCGGGGGCGGGCTGGTGCTGGATCTGCGGTCGGCCGCGTACGCCGCCGCGTGGAAGCCGAAGGGCGAGGTGGCCGGGCGGACGGCGACCGTGCGGGTGCTGCACGCGCCGACCCGGAAGGTGGTCAGCCACTTCAACAAGGCGACGAAGGGGCGGATCGTGCGCAGCCTGCTGACCGCCGGGGCGGTCCCGGGGTCGCCGTCCGAGCTGGTGGAGGCGCTGCGGGACCTCGGGTACGTCGTGGAGGCGACGGCGCCGGTGAAGGCGGGGCAGGCGTGGTCGCTGGATGTGCTGGTGGACGAGGTGCACTGACACCCGTTGCGGCATGCGCAATGGCCTTTGCGCAGGCTGCTCGACCGACGGCAGGATGAGCGGCATGGCCTCCTCTCCCCTGCCGGCCTCCGTGCTGGACCTCGCGCCCGTCGTCCCCGTCGTCGTCGTCGAGGAGGCCGGCGACGCCGTACCGCTGGCGCGGGCGCTGGTCGCGGGCGGGCTGCCCGCGATCGAGGTGACGTTGCGGACGCCCGCGGCGCTGGAGGCGATCCGGGAGATCGCCGGGCAGGTGCCGGAGGCGGTGGTCGGTGCCGGGACGGTGCTCGGCCCCGGGCAGGTCGCGGAGGCGGTGGCCGCGGGCGCCCGGTTCCTGGTCAGTCCCGGCTGGACGGACGTCCTGGTCGAGGCGATGCGGGCGTCGGGCGTGCCGTTCCTGCCGGGGGTGTCGACGGCGTCGGAGGTGGTGGCGCTGCTGGAGCGCGGGGTGCGGGAGATGAAGTTCTTCCCGGCCGAGGCCGCGGGCGGCACGGCGTATCTGAAGTCGCTGTCGGGGCCGCTGCCGCAGGCGCGGTTCTGCCCCACGGGCGGGATCGGCCCGGGCTCCGCCCCGGACTACCTGGCGCTGCCCAACGTCGGGTGCGTGGGCGGGAGCTGGATGCTGCCGCCGGACGCGGTCGCGGGCCGCGACTGGCGGCGCATCGAGGCGCTGGCCCGGGCGGCGGCGGGACTCAGCGCAGGTGGGACGTGTCGTTGAGGAGACGGACGCTGGCGTTGCCGTCCGCGTAGTAGGCGACGACCGACAGGGAAGCGGCCGACAGTTCCATCCGGAACAGGGACTCCGGCGGGGCGCCGAGGGCGAGCCGGACGAGCGTCTTGATCGGGGTCACGTGCGTGACGAGCAGGACCGTGCGGCCCGCGTACGCCGCGATCAGCTTGTCGCGGGTGGCGGCGATCCGGGTGGCGGTCGCCGCGAAGCTCTCGCCGCCGCCGGTGGGTTCGGCGTCCGGGGAGGCCAGCCAGGCGTTCAGGTCGTCCGGGTGGCGTTCGCGCACCTCGGCGAAGGTGAGCCCCTCCCAGGCGCCGAAGTCGGTCTCGCGGAGTCCGTCCTCGACCTCCACGTCCAGGCCGAGCCGGGCCGCGACGATCCCGGCGGTCTCCCGGGTGCGGGCGAGGGGCGACGACACGACCGCCTGGATCGTCCCGCGCCGGGCCAGCAGGGCTGCCGCGCGCTCGGCCTGCTCCCGGCCCACGTCGGACAGCGAGGGGTCGCTGCCGCCGCTCCCCGAGAACCGCTTCTGCGGCGTCAGCGGCGTCTCCCCGTGCCGGAGCAGCACGAACGTGGCAGGAGCCCCCATGTCGGCGGGCGCCCAGCCGGGCGCGGCGACGACCTCGGCGGCACGGGTGTCGGCACCGGCCTTCGCAGCGCGAGCGTCGGCGTCGGCCTTCGCGGTACCAGTGGTGTCCGCGCCGGCCTTCACCTGCGGGGCCCCCGGCTGCGCGGCATCCGGCCCCGGGCCGGTCGGCACGGTAGACGTGCGGCCCGCCGCCAGGGCACCCGCCGCCAGGGCGTCGCGCACGCGAGCCGCGCCCGCCGCCGCGTCGCCGGGCGGCTCCGGCGTCGTCGTCGCCGCCGCTCGGGCCGCCGTGTCCAGTTCAGCCGTCGACGCCGGCTCCGACCACTGCTGTCCCTTCGCCCCCGCGTCCATCGCCTCGTTGGCCAGTCGGTCCGCGTGTTTGTTGCGCTCCCTCGGGATCCACTCGTACGTCACCCGCCCCGGCGGGAAGACCCGGGCCGCCTCGGACGCCAGGGGCTTCATGTCGGGGTGCTTGATCTTCCAGCGGCCCGACATCTGCTCGATGACGAGCTTGGAGTCCATCCGGACGTGGACCGTCGCGGCCGGGTCCAGCGCGTGGGCGGCGTGCAGGCCGGCGAGGAGGCCGCGGTACTCGGCGACGTTGTTCGTGGCGACGCCGATGTACTCGGCGGTCTCCCGCAGGGTCTCCCCCGTCGCCGCGTCGCTGACCACGGCGCCGTAGCCCGCGGGCCCCGGGTTGCCCCGCGACCCGCCGTCGGCCTCGACGATGAACTCCCGCACCGCAACGGCTCCCTGAAGGCCTAGAGACCGGACTCGGACGTGCGCACCAGGATGCGGCGGCAGTTCTCGCAGCGGATGACCGTGTCGGGCGCCGCCTTGCGGATCTCGTTCAGTTCCGTGATGGCGAGCTCCTGCCGGCAGCCCTGGCAGCTGCGCGCGTACAGCTTCGCCGCGCCGATGCCGCCCTGCTGCTCGCGCAGCTTGTCGTAGAGCTTCAGCAGGTCGGCGGGGACGGACCCGGCGATGACCTCGCGCTCCTTGGTGACCGTGGCCAGCTCGGCGTCGATCTCCTCGAACGCCGCGTCGCGCCGCGCGGTCGCGTCGTCGATCTTCGACTGGACGGAGGAGACCCGCTCGGTCAGCTCGGCCACCCGCTCCTGCGCGGACTCCCGGCGCTCCATGACCTCCAGCACCACGTCCTCCAGGTCGCCCTGCCGCTTGGCGAGGGAGGCGATCTCGCGCTGGAGGTTCTCCAGGTCCTTGGGGGAGGTGACGGCGCCGGAGTCCAGGCGCTGCTGGTCGCGGGTGGCGCGCTGGCGCACCTGGTCCACGTCCTGCTCGGCCTTGGTCTGCTCGCGGGCGGTGTCGCTCTCCTCGGTCTGCGCGGCGACGAGCAGGTCGCGCAGCTGGGTGTGGTCCTTGGTCAGCGACTCGATCTCGGCGTGCTCGGGCAGCGACTTCCGCTTGTGGGCGAGCTGCTGGAGGCGGACGTCGAGGGCCTGGACGTCGAGGAGGCGGATCTGGTCGGCGGGCGCGGCGTTCAGTTGGGGGCTCCAGGTGACGGTGAGTGGCTGGTCCAGGGGTCGGTGACCGTTGTCGAGACGTGGACGCGCAGGTCCCATCCGTGCCGGTCGGAGATCTCGTCGAGCTGGCTCGCGGCCAGCTCGCACCAGGGCCACTCGGTGGCCCAGTGCGCCGCGTCGAGCAGCGCGAGGGGGCTGTGGGCGCGGGCCTCGGAGACGGGGTGGTGGCGCAGGTCCGCCGTGAGGAAGGCGTCGACGCCGGCCGCGCGTACCTGGTCGAAGAGGCTGTCGCCGGAGCCGCCGCTGACGGCGACCGTGCGGACGAGGGCCTCGGGGTCGCCGGCGACGCGGATGCCCTGCGCGGTGGCGGGCAGCCGCTCGGCGGCGCGGGCGGCGAGCTCCCGGACGGTCAGCGGGTGGTCCAGGGCGCAGACGCGGCCCAGGCCCCTCCGGCCCTCGGGGTCGCTGGGGTCGGGCACGAGCGGCCCGGTGACCCGCAGGTCGAGGGCGCCGGCGAGGGCGTCGGAGACACCCGGGTCGGCGGTGTCGGCGTTGGTGTGGGCGACGTGCAGCGCGATGTCGTTCTTGATCAGCGTGTGCACGACGCGGCCCTTGAAGTGCGTCGCCGCCACGGTCGTCGTGCCGCGCAGGTAGAGCGGGTGGTGGGTGACGAGCAGGTCGGCGCCCAGTTTCACCGCCTCGTCGACGATCTCCTGGACCGGGTCGACGGCGAACAGGACCCGCGTGACCTCCTGGTCCGGGTCGCCCACGACGGTGCCGACCGCGTCCCAGGACTCGGCCCGCTCGGCGGGCCACAGGTTCTCCAGCGCGGCGATGACTTCAGACAGACGGGGCACGGGTGCAAGGCTACCCGCCTGATCTGTGGCGTCGAACCGCCACCGCCCGCTCCCGGCACCCCTCGCCCCGCTGAGCACAAACTCCCCCTTTCCCTCAGGCGAATCGTTCCTGGAACACCCTTATGTGTGAAGTCGGAGCTCACGGAATTCCCCGCCCGCACGTGCGAAAACTACGTTCGTCACTGGAGGTGACCGAACGATGACGGCCTGTGCGATCGAGCCTTCGGCGGGACACGAGGACGGGGCGGCGCCGGCGGGCTGCACGCTCACCGTGGACGGTGCCTACGCCGCACGCCTCGCCTCGGCCGGCGACTCCTGGTTCCCGGAGCGCTGGACCCTCGACGGTCCGGAGCCCTACGCGGTACCCCTGCCCCGCAACCAGCCGGAGGAGCCCGGCACCGAGGTGCAGCCGATGGGGGACGGGCGGGTCCTCATCCACCGGCTGGTGGCCCGGCGGCACGCCTTCTCCCTGCTGTACCCGACCGGGCCGGGCACGGGTGAGCTGCCGCTGGGCGCGGTCGAGTGCCCGGACGACTCCGCCCGGCTGCGGCTGCTGCCGCCGGTGCCCGGTGGCGAGAAGGCGTACGCCCTCGCCGTCGGGCCGCGCTCGACGTCGGTGTGGCTGGTGGCGGGCGGCGCGTTCGGGCCCGAGCGGCTGGCCGAGCTGCCCGGCCGCTGCTCGGGCGGGGTCTGGCTGGACCGTACGGCGCGGCTGCTGGCCCTGGACCGGGAGACCGGCGGCCGCACCAAGGCCGTCGTGGTGGACCTGGAGCGCGGCGGCGAGGTGTCGCCGCTGCTGCAGATCGCCGCCGACAGCGACGACCGGCTGCTGCTCGCCGACCACGACAGCGGGCTGCTCATCGTCCGCTCGGACGCGCCCTCGCCCGGGCGGGCCCGGCTGGGCTGGGGGGTGCTGGGCAGCACCCTGCCGGTGCGGTTCCCGGAGTGCTTGCGGCTGCGGGACTGCTCCGTCACGCCGTTCGCGATCCAGCCGGGGCAGATGCTGACGCCGGAGAGCTGTGCGGTGGCGCTGCGGGTCGACGGGCCGGCGGGCAGCTGGATCGGCGTGTGGCGGCCGGCCGAGCGGCGGGTGCACCATCTGCGGGCGCCGGAGGGGTGGTTGGCGGGCACCGGCCTGTGGACGGCGGACGGGGTGCTGCGCCTGCCGTTCGTGACGCGGGACGTGCCGTGCGGCGTGGCCCAGGTCAGTCCCCCCGCGGCCGTACCGCCGGAACCCGGGGCCGAGCCGCCGGAGTCCGGGGCCGGGCCGTCGGAGCATGGCGTCGTGCTGCCGGAGCCTGGCGCGGCGCCGTCGGAGCACGGCGCCGCGCCACCGCCTCCCGAACCCGGGGCCGTGCTGCCGGAGTCCGGGGCCGGGCCGTCGGAGCATGGCGTCGTGCTGCCGGAGCCTGGCGCGGCGCCGTCGGAGCCCGGCGCCGCGCCACCGCCTCCCGAACCCGGGGCCGTGCTGCCGGAGCCCGGTGTCGGGCCGTCGGAGCACGGCGTCGTACTGCTGGAACCTGGCGCCGCGCCACCGCCTCCGGAGGCGGGCGCACACCCCGGGGAGACGGGGCCCTCGGGGCATCCGCCGGAACCGGTGCCCCCGGGTCCGGACCACGCCGGGCACCCGCCGCAGGCCGCCTCGTCGGCCGGTGCCGGGCCGTCCCCGGCCCCCTCGGCCGCGCGCCCGGTCCCGTTGCAGCAAGCGCCGTTGGGACGCCTTGTAACGAACTAGTGCCGGTTGTCGTGGCCGCCTGGATCCGGGGTACGGGGTGCCGGTTAGACTCGCCCGGCTGTAAGAAAGATCATGTTGACGGGGTGAATTCCATCCGATGAGCGACGCCAGCACGAACCAGCCGCGCAATGACGTCCAGGAGATCTCCGCCGGCCACGGCCGGCACCGTGGCGAGGTCTCCACGCAGGAGAGCGAGACGGCTCCGCGCGGACGCCACCGCAAGCCGGTGGCGGAGACCGAGCAAGCCGTGACTGCGGCCTGACGGCACGCCAGTCACCGACGCGTGAACGGCCCCTCCCACCAAACGGCGGGAGGGGCCGTTCCCTGTCCTGGGGTCGGCCCCGTTCCCTCACCCGCGTTTCAGCCCCAGCACCTCCGCCGCCGCGAACGTCTCCCCGGCCGGCCGGTCCGCGTAGTACGGCCCGAGGACCGCGTCCAGCTCGTCGTACGTGAAGGTGTCCTGCTTGCTGTCGAACTTGGCGGCCACCCGGGGCCGTTCGACGACGGCCACCATGCCGCCGTGCACCACCAGGAGCTGCCCGGTCACCCGGGCCGCGGCGGGCGAGGCCAGGTAGCCGACCAGGGGGGCGACGTGCTCGGGGGCGAGCGGGTCGAGGCCGCCTCCGGAGGGCTGCTCGACGCCCGCGAAGACGTCCTCGGTCATCCGGGTGCGGGCGCGGGGGCAGATGGCGTTGGCCGTCACGCCGTACTTGCCGAGGGCGAGGGCGGTGGAGGTGGTGAGGCCGACGATGCCGCCCTTGGCGGCGGCGTAGTTGGGCTGTCCGGCCGAACCGGCGAGGAACGCCTCCGAGGAGGTGTTCACGATCCGCCCGAACACCGGCGCCCCGGCCCGCTTGGACCGCTCCCGCCAGTGGGCGGCGGCGAACCGGGTGGTGTTGAAGTGCCCCTTGAGATGCACGCGGAGCACGGCGTCCCACTCCTCCTCGGCCATCGAGAACACCATGCGGTCGCGCAGGATGCCCGCGTTGTTGACGAGGATGTCGAGTTGGCCGAACTCGGCGACGGCCAGCTCGACGAGCTCGCGCGCCTGCTGGAAGTCGGAGACGTCGCCGGTGTGCGCGAGGGCGGCACCGCCGGCGGCCCGGATCTCGGCGGCGACCCGATCGGCCGGACCGGCGGAGGCCTCGCCCGTGCCGTCCCGGCCGGGCCGCCCCTGGTCGTTGACGACCACGGCGGCGCCGAGCCGGGCGAGTTCCAGCGCCTCGGCCCGGCCGATCCCGCGGCCCGCGCCCGTGACGATCGCGGCCAGTCCCTGGAGCGGAAGCGGCATGGCGTGGGTCCTCACATCTCGATGCAGGTGCGCAGGGCGGTCCCGGTCCGCATCTGGTCCAGGGCCTCGTTGACGTCGGTGAACGGGACCCGGTGGGTGATCAGACCAGCCAGGTCGACGCGGCCCGCGCGCCACAGGGCGATGGTGCGTTCGTAGGAGCGCAGGACGTCACCGCCGCCGTACATGGACGGCAGGATCCGCTTCTCGTCGAAGAACAGCTCGAACATGTTGAGCTGGAGGAAGTCGTCCATGGCTCCGGCGCCGACCACGACGAGGGTGCCGCCGCGCCGGGTGGTGTCGTAGGCGGTGCGTGCCGTGGCCGACTTGCCGACGACCTCGAAGACGTGGTCGAAGCCCTCGCCGCCGGTGATCCGCTGTGTGGCGTCGGGCAGTTCGTCGGGCGAGACGGCCCGGGTGGCGCCGAAGCGGACGGCCGCCTCGCGCCGGGAGGCGACCGGGTCCACGGCGACGATCTCGGCGGCCCCCCGCAGCCGGGCGCCCTGGATCACGGAGACGCCGACGCCCCCGCAGCCGATGACCGCCACCGACGAACCGGCTTCCAGGTCCGCCGTGTTGAGCGCGGCGCCCAGCCCGGTCGTCACGCCGCAGCCGATGAGGGCGGCGATGTCGAAGGGCACGTCGTCGGGTATGGGCACCGCGCACCCGGCGTCGACGACGACCTCCTCGGCGAAGGTGCCGGTGCCGGCGAAACCGAAGAGGTCCCCGCCGGGGCGCCTGAAGTTGGGGGTGCCCGCGTTCATGAACCCGGCGAGGCACAGCTCGGTCTGTCCGCGCCCGCAGGCGGGACAGGCACCGCAGGCGGGCAGCCAGCAGACGATGACCCGGTCGCCGGCCTTCAGGTGGTCCACGCCCTCGCCGACCTCGAGGATCTCCCCCGCCCCCTCGTGGCCGGGCACGAACGGCGCGGGCTGCGGCAGCACCCCGCTCATCGCGGACAGGTCGGAGTGGCACAGCCCCGTGGCGCGCACCCGGATGCGCACCCTGCCGGGGCCGAAGCCCACCGCCTCGACGTCGTCGAGGACCTCCAGCATGTCCTGGCCGATCTCGTGCAGTACGGCTGCGCGCATGGTGCGGCTCCCCTCGTACGGCGTTGCGGGACTCAGGTGTGTTCGACGACGGTGTCGGCGAGGACGGGCGCGTCCTGCCGCTCCACGGCGCTCACGGCCACCCGGACCTCGCCGTCGAGCCGCCACATGCGCACGCGCAGCGTCTCCCCCGGGTACACGACCCCGGCGAACCGCGTGGCGTACGAGCGCACCCGGGTCACGTCCCCGCCGAGCAGCGTGTCGACGACCGCCTTGAGGGTCATGCCGTAGGTGCACAGGCCGTGCAGGATGGGCCGCTCGAAGCCGGCGACCTTGGCGAACTCCGGGTCGGCGTGCAGCGGGTTCCGGTCGCCGGAGAGGCGGTAGAGCAGGGCCTGGTCCTCGCGGACGGGCCGCTCGACGGTCCGGTCCGGGTCTCCGGCGGGCGGGTCGAGCCGGCCGGACGGCCCCCGGTCGCCGCCCCAGCCGCCCTCTCCCCGTACGTAGATCCGCGCGTCGCTGGTCCACAGCGGCCCGTCGGCGTCGGCCACGTCGGTGCGCATGACGAGGACGGCCGCCTTGCCCTTGTCGTACACGGCGGCGATGCGCCCGGTGGCCCTCGCGCGGCCCTCGGCCGGGAGGGGGCGGTGGATCCGCAGGCTCTGCCCGCCGTGCAGGACCCGGGCGAGGTCGACGTCGATGCCGGGCATGGCCAGCCCGCCGGTCACCCCGGGTTTTCCGGCGCCCGCGACGGTGGCGAAGCTCGGCAGGACGTGCAGCCGGGACTCCAGGGTGTAGCGCAGCTCGTCGGGGTCGGTGGCGGGTGTGCCGGCGCCGATGCCGAGGTGGTAGAGCTGCACGTCCTTGTGGTCCCAGGAGATCTCGCCGGTCCGGGGTTCGGCGGCGAGCGCCTTGGCTGCGTCGATGGGCATGGGGCTCCTGATCGCCGTGGGGGAAGACCTCGGTACGGCCGTCCGCACCGTCGGCCGCACCGAGGCCGTCTGGGACCGAACTGGAACGCGTTCCAGTCCTGCGCCTCTGTATAGCCCAGCCCCCCGTACTTGTGAAGGCTCCTGACGCCGTGTCAGATGACTGCCCACACCGGATCATGACCGTGTCACCGACGCCGGAAAGCAAGCGGCGGCCGCATCGAGAAAGTCGATACGGCCGCCGCTGCCGTGCACGAGGTTCCGTGCCCGACGGTGATGCCGGGATGACGAGGATCAGACGCCGTAGGGGTTTTCGATGATGTAGACCCAGTCCCCCTCGGTGGTCCTCCTCATCACCTCGACCGCCTTTCCTTCTACGACGCCGCCCTCGCTCGTGATCCGCCAGGGCACCTGGACCATCGCCAGGTCGCCGTTCTGATGGACCGACGCGGCCCCCGTCTCAAAGGTGCCGGGCGAAGCGAGGTAGGGCTTCAGCGCTTCCTTGATGCCTTCCCTGCCGTGGACCGGCTGCTGTCCCGGTCCCGGTACGAACATGGCGTCTTCGTCGAACAGGGAACCCAGTCCGTCGACATCCTGGTCCTTGAGGTACTGCGCGAAGCGCTCGTGCACGACTTCCGGTGTCATGTTCTTTCCTTGTTCTTTTCATTTCTTCGTTGCGGACGGGCGGGTCGGCTGCAGGCCGATCCGCGTGAGCCATGCCGCGTCTGCGGCGGCGCAGAAGGGGCGGGCCGGTGCGTCAGACGCCGTAGGGGTTGTCGATGATGTAGACCCAGTCCCCCTCGGTGGTCCTCCTCATCACCTCGACCGCCTTTCCTTCCATGACGCCGCCCTCGCTCGTGATCCGCCAGGACGGCTGGACCATCGCCAGGTCGCCGTTCTGATGGACCGACGCGGCCACCACCTGCATGGTGCTGGGCGAGGCGAGGTAGGGCTTCAGCGCTTCCTTGATGCTTTCCCTGCCGTGGACCGGCTGCTGTCCCGGTCCCGGTACGAACATGGCGTCTTCGTCGAACAGGGAACCCAGTCCGTCGAGATCCTGGTCCTTGAGGTACTGCGCGAAGCGCTCGTGCACGACTTCCGGTGTCACGTTCTTTCCCCTTCTTCCCTTCGTTGCGGACGGGTCCGGCAGGGGGATGGGCTCGCCGGGGGCGGGCCAGTGCAGCGGGACACCGGCGGCTTCGAAGGTCTGCTGGACGTGGCTGCGGTCTTCGGTGTAGTGCGCCCAGCCCTCGGCGTGCACGGCCACCACGAGGGGGTCGCCGAGCAGGCGGCGGGCCTCGACGGCCTGGGTCGCGGTCAGCGACAGTCGTATGTCACCGAGCTCCTCGAAGCCGGCCGCGCCCAGGTGCAGCAGCGCCACGTCGATGCGGTACCGGTCGGCCAGGGCTCTCATCGCGTCCAGGTCGACGGTGTCACCGGAGACGTACACGCTCGGTGCCGAGCCGTCGTCGGTGTGCAGGAGGAAGCCGGTGACCGGACCGGTGATGTCCTCGGTGCCGACGGGACCGTGGCGGGCTGGGACCGCGGTGATGTTCAGCGGCGTGCGACCCGGCTTCGACAGGGTCCGGGTCTGCCAGGGCTCCAGGCCGACGGCCGCACCCCCGAGATCCTTGGCGCCGGCGACGGTGGTGAACACCTTTGAGGCGGCGGAGGCCACCGTACGCCCGGCGGTGTCGAGGTTGTCCTGATGCCCGGTGTGGCTGACCAGGGCGGCGTCGAGAGCGGGCAGTTCCCCGGGCTTCAGCGCCGGGTCGGCGGTCTTGCGCACCATGACCGGGCCGTCCTGGTGCTCGGTGCCGGCGGCGTCGAAGGTCGGGTCGGTCAGCAGCGTCCAGCCTGCCAGGCGGATCAGCGCGGTGGGGCCGCCGAGCACCGTCACGGTGTTCGCGGCACGGGTCACGGCATCGTCGGTTACCACAAGCACTCCTTGACGATCAGTGGTTGGCTCCCTCACTCTGACCGAGTTACTTTCTCCTGGGAAGTACATACCTTTGGGTGAGGTGAGCACGTGCGGGAAAGCACGCGAGGCAACGTCCGCAATCCGGCCTGCCCCAGCAGGCAGCTGTTCGACCTGGTCACCGCCCGGTGGGCCACCCTGGTCCTGGTGGATCTCATGGAGGGCCCGCAACGCTGGTCCGAGCTGCGCCGGCGGGCCGGCGGCGTCAGCGACAAGATGCTCGCGCAGACCCTGCGCGACCTCGAAACCGGCGGACTGATCACCCGCACCGTGCACGCCGACCGCCCACCGACGGTGCAGTACGCCCTGACCGACCTCGCCCGCGGCGCCACCGCAGCACTGCAACACCTGCAGAACTGGGCCGAAGAACACACCAGCGACTACGCCCGCCGACACACCCACACCACCCACCCGAAGCCCTGAAAAGGGCAGTCTCGGTGTGCTCCTGACCGAGGACGCTGATCAGTGTGAGCATGCTGTGTCCACTACAGTTCAGCGTGGGCCGTGACTGGCGCTGAGGTGGAGCACCACCGGGGAGCGGTCTGACGAGACGTCGTTGCCGTGCGCCTGGGCGAGTGGTCAGCAACGCCTGGAGGGCAACGATGTCCGCGACTCGGACGGCCCAGCTCATGGATGGCACCAGCCTCGCCCGACGCATCGTCGAAGAGGCTGCTGCCAAGGCGGCGGAGATCTCACGACGCACGGGGACCAGTCCCTGTCTGGCGACGGTGCTGGTGGGAGAGGACCCCGCGTCGGCCACATACGTTCGCATGAAACGAGCGCGATGCGCGAAGGCAGGCATCCGGTCCCGGCATATAGGTCTGCCCGCCACCACCACGACCGCCGAGCTGATCGACACCCTGGCTGACCTGTCCGGCGACCCGGAAGTGCACGGCATCCTGCTCCAACATCCTTGTGGCCCGCACATCGACGAGCGAGCGGCGTTCGAGGCCATCGCTCCGGAGAAGGATGTCGACGGGGTCACGATGCGTTCCTTCGCCGCGATGAGCTTCGCGCTGCCGGGCTTCGTGTCCTGCACTCCGGGCGGGATCATGCGGTTGCTGGATGCCTACGATGTCGAACTCGCCGACAAGCACGCCGTTGTGGTGGGTCGCAGCGCGATTCTGGGCAAACCGGCCGGGATGCTGCTGCTTGCCAAGGACGCAACGGTGACGTACTGCCACTCCCGGACGACGGACCTGCCGGCGATCGTCCGGGAAGCGGACGTCGTGGTGGCAGCCGTGGGACGGCCCCGGCTGATCCGCGGTGAGGACATCAAGCCCGGCGCGGTGGTGATCGACGCCGGCTACAGCCCGGGCAACGTCGGGGACGTGGACTTCGACACCGCCCTCACCCGAGCTGGTCTGATCACTCCGGTTCCCGGCGGCGTCGGGCCGATGACCATTGCCGTCCTGCTCGCGCAGACCGTGGAAGCCGCCGCGAACCAGCTCGGGGTGCGGCACCACTGACGCCCCACCCTCGGTTACCAAGCCGGTCAGATCGGTGGGGTCGATCGGGCGATGACATTTGTCCTGCCGGATTCCGTACAAGCGCATCTGCCGGACGGGCCCGGCCGGTCCGTAGCGTCGCTGCCGTGAACTGGTTCGTACGCCGTGCTTCGTACCGCCGCCGCACGGCGCACCTCTGATCGGAGGCGGGACATGTCCTGGAGACACGAGGCCCACTGCCGCGTCGAGGCGCTACGGTCGGCCGCCCGCGAGGGCCGGGAGCGGCAGCGCCACTACGCGGCGAACAAGGAGCGCCTGAAGGCCGAGTGGCGAGCCGCGCAGCGGGCGGGTGAGCACCCCGGCCCGCCGCCCAGCGGCGTCACCCTGCTGCCGTGGCTGCTGCTGGGGATGGGCGCGTGCTCCGACCTCGTCCAGGGCCGCACGCCCCACCCGTGGATCGGCGGCCTGGGCCTGCTGGCCTTCAACTCGCTCTACGTCTACGTGGCGCTGCGCTCGTTCCACAAGGAGAAGCGCGAGGCCCGTTCCACCCGGGTGGCACTCGCGCTGCTGACGGCCGTGACGTGCGCCCTCGCCGCCGGCTACGGCGACAACTGGCTGCTGTTCTTCCCCCTGCTCGGCCTCGCGACGGGCGCGGCCCTGCGGCTGTCGCACCTGCGGCCCGCGGGGACGGCGGTGGCCGTGCTGGCGGGCGCGGTGGCCTGCTTCCACGACGGCTGGGGCGGCCTCGACATCGCGTACGCCACCTGGATCTCGACGATGGTGACGGCCGCGATCATGCGCCTGTCCGAGGCGGTGCGCGAGTTGCGCGCCGCGCGGGAGGCGCTGGCCCGCCGGGCGGTCGAGAAGGAACGGCTGCGGTTCTCCCGCGACCTGCACGATCTGCTCGGGCACACGATGTCGGTGATCGTCGTGAAGTCGGAGGCGGCCCGTCGGCTGGCCGCCCGGGACCTGGACGCGGCGCTGGCCCAGATCACGGACATCGAGGCCGTGGGCCGCCAGGCCCTGACAGAGATCCGGGAGGCGGTGACCGGCTACCGGCAGGGCAGCCTCGCCGCCGAACTCGACCGGGCGCACTCGGCGCTGACGGCGGCGGGCATCACGCTCGTCGTCAGCCGCTCGGACCCCCCGCCCGGTCCGCAGACGGAGGCGCTGCTGGGCTGGGTGGTGCGGGAGGCGGTCACCAACGTCGTCCGCCACAGCGGGGCGAACCGCTGCGAGATCACGCTGACGGGCACCGGGGAGCGGGTACGGCTCACCGTGGCGGACGACGGGGGCGGGGCAGTCGGCGGGGGCGGGGCGGTCGCCGCGGCCGGGGTGATCCCTGGAGCTGGGGCCGTCTCCGGTGGTACAGGGCTGGTCGGGCTGACGGAGCGGCTTGCGGCGGCGGGCGGCTTGCTGACGGCCGGTCCGCGGGCCCGGGGCGGGTTCGCGGTGACGGCCGAACTCCCCCTGGACGCGGCCGATGCCCGGCCGGAGGGGGCGGAACGTCCGCACGACGACGTCGGCGTGTACGTTGGCCGACGGTCCGCGTCACACGTCGGCGGCGCCGGCACCGGTCAGGGCGACAGGCCCTAGGGGAAGCCGACGACAGCCAGGGGAAATGGAGCACATGGCACGCGTCGCCGTCATCACCGCGCCGAACATCGGGTACCGCAACACCGGCATGCTGACCGTCGACTTGGCCTTCGAGTCCCTGCGGCGGCGGATGGGCGGCGGGCTCGACGCCACCTGGTACACGCTGCACACGCCGGAGACCGTGCCCCTGCGGGAGTGCGCGCGCGGCACCCGCCTGCCGTTCCGCTTCCTGCCGCTGACCGAGCACCTCGGCTCGCTCCGCGACCACGACGCGGTCGTCTTCTGGGGCGACTTCCTGCACACCCGGCACTACCTGGCGCAGGACGCGACGAACCGCCTGCTCGACTTCGGCTTCGCCGCCGACCGGGACGCCGCCCGGGGCCTGCTGCAGCGGACCATGCTGCTGGCGGACCAGCCGGACGAACTCCTCGCCCGGACCCTCAGCTACGGCGGGACCATCCTGCACAACACGCAGTCCGACTACGAGGACAAGGAGTACGGGCCGCTGTTCTCCCGCCTGGTGACGCGCAGCCACCGGATGTGGGTGCGGGACCCGCTCTCGGCGGCCAAGATCGCGCACCTCCGCAAGGACCGTACGACCGACTGCTTCGGTTCCGACGCGGCGCTGCTGTCCCGCCCGGGCGACCTCGACCACCTCCCGACCACACCATGGTCCCGGTCGCTCCCCGAGGGCGGTGCGATCGGCGTGTTCCTCGGCGCCCGTACGCCGGTCCCCGACTGGCTGCCGGCCTTCTGCCAGGGCCTGTCCGACCGGCTGGGCGCCCCGCTGGAGTGGCTGCCCTGGTTCGACCGGGACGTCCCGGCCGCGGTCGGCCACATCGCGCAGCGCCCGGGCGAGCACACCATCGGCGACCTGCTGGGGGTCCTCCCCCGCTACCGGCTCGTCATCACCGACACCTACCACCTGGCGGTCAACGCGTGGGGCGCCGGCACCCCGGCGGTGTGCGTCGGCGCGCCCGAGCCGACGCCGAAGACGCACGACGACTACCTGACGCTGAGCGATGTGAAGAAGCACGTCTTCCACATGGCGTACGACGCGACGGACTTCTACCTGTCCACCCAGGAGGGGCACGGGCAGGACCTGCACCGGATCGTCCACCTGGTGGAGGGCGGCGGAGCCGACGCCGTCGCCGCGCGCATCCGCGAGCACGCCGACCACTCGGCGACGTCCTTCACCGAGACGCTGGCGTCGCTGCTCGGCGCGCCCCGCCCCACCCTGGCCCCATGACCGGCAGACCCGTCCGCGTGCTGCTCGCCGAGGACCAGGGCATGCTGCGCGGGGCGCTCGCGCTGCTGCTCGGGCTGGAGGACGACATCGAGGTCGTCGCCCAGGTGGCGGCCGGTGACGCGATCCTGGACGCGGCGCTCGCCCACCGCCCGAACGTCGCCCTGCTCGACATCGAACTCCCGGGCCGCAGCGGCCTGGACGCCGCCGCCGAGCTGCGCGCCCGGCTGCCCGAGTGCCGGGTGCTGATCCTCACGACCTTCGGCCGCCCCGGCTACCTCCGCCGTGCGATGGAGGCGGGGGCCACCGGCTTCCTGGTGAAGGACGGCCCCGTCGAGGAACTCGCCGCCGCCATCCGCCGTGTCCTGGCCGGCGGGACCGTGGTCGATCCCGCCCTGGCCGCCGCCGCGCTCAGCGCCGGTCCCAGTCCCCTCACCGCCCGCGAGAGCGACGCGCTCAAGGCGTCAGCGGACGGCGCGACCGTCGCCGACATCGCCGCCCGGCTGCACCTCTCGGAGTCCACCGTCCGCAACTACCTCTCGGCCGCCATCGGCAAGACCGGCACCCGCAACCGCATGGAGGCCCTCCGCGAGGCCCGCCGCCAGGGCTGGCTGTGAGCCCCGGCTTCTCCGGAACAAAGCCGCCCACAGGAAGGGCTCCCCGAAGTACTCCGACTCCTCCGGCTCGTCGCGCATCCGCCGCAGTTCGACCTCGGTCAGTGCGGAGAAGATCTGCCGCAGCGCCTCGGGCGGGTAGGCCAGCCCGCCGCGCAGCCCCGCGCCCTCGCGGTAGAAGTCGGCGTCGGACAGCTCCGATCCCATCCCGCCGGCCCCGGCCGCGAAACACGTCAGGCCGAACAGGCCCCCGGGGGCCAGGAGTCGCTCCAGCAGCGCCAGGTAGCTGACCCGCCGGTGCGGCGGCAGGTGGTGGAAGCAGCCCGAGTCGTACACGAGGTCGTAGGGCCCGGCGAGTTCCGTGCCGGCGAGCGCGAAGACGTCCCCGCAGTGGAACCGCACGCCCTTCACCCCGGCTTCCAGGGCCCGGTCGCGGGCCCAGTCGACGGCCGTGGAGGACAGGTCGACCGCGTCGACCTCGAAGCCCCGCGCCGCCAGGTACAGCGCGTTCCGCCCCGGGCCGCACCCGAGGTCGAGCGCGCGTCGCCCGCTGATCAGTCCGCTCTCCACCTGCCTCACCAGGCTCTCGTCCGGCTTCGCCACGAAGAACGGCACCGGCCGGGAGCGGTCGGCGTAGAAGCCGTCCCACCAGCCGGCTCCCCGCTCGGACCACCGGTCGGCCTCGGGTGCGAACAGCCCGTCGAGCAGGGCGAGTACGTCGTCGACAGTGCGTATGTTCCGGTCCATCCGGCCCCCTTCCGCGACCGCCAACGGTAGGGCGAGAACGATCGAAAGGCCAGGTCAGAAGGGGTGGGCGGGCATGGGCGGAGGGGTTTTACGGCCCGCCGCGCACCGTGGGCGCCACCGGGCGGAGGGACCACACCGCCCCTGCGCCGAAATACCCCTGACGCGGCGCCCGGAGGCCGTCACGGGGCTGTTCCGGGCCACGCGACGGGCGCTCTTTTCCCGCCTCAGCGGTCCTGCTGCGCGGCCGCCTCCCGGGGCAGCCAGACCCACATCAGCAGCGCCCCCGCCGCGAGCACCGCGGTCCCCACCCGGAACGCCGCCGCGTAGCCCTCCGTCAGGGCCTGCGGCGTGGTGCTCCCCGCCGACCGGGCTGCGGCCAGGGTGGACAGGACCGCCAGGCCGAGTGAACCGCCCATCGTGCGGGAGGTGTTGACGAGGCCGGACACCAGCCCGGCCTCTCCGGCGGGCGCGCCGGACGTGGCGAGGGAGGCGAGCGGTGTCGCCGCCAGGCCCGCGCCGAGCATCATCAGGACGCCGGGGATCAGGATGGCCGTCGCGTAGGAGCCGTCCGCGGTCATCGTGGACTGCCAGGCGAAGCCGGCGACGGCGACCAGCGTCCCCAGCACCGCCACGGTGCGCGGCCCGGCCCCCCGCATGAGCCGGGGCGCGAGCTTGGAGCCGAGGATGACGGCGAGGGAGCTCGGGACCAGGGCGAGGCCGGCCTCCAACGGGGTGTAGCCGAGGACGTTCTGGGCGTAGAGGGTCATGAAGAACCACATGCAGAACATCGCGGAGCCGCACAGGAACATCGCCGTGTTCGCCGAGGAGACCGCGCGCAGGCGCAGCAGGCCGAGCGGCATCAGCGGGCTCGCCGTGCGGGCCTCCACCGCGAGGAACAGCCCGATCAGCGACAACCCGGCGAGCAGCGGGAGCAGCGCGTCCGGTGCCGTCCAGCCCGCCGCCTCCGTCCGGGAGATGCCGTAGGCCAGGGTGCCGAGCCCGGCCGTGACGAGCAGCGCGCCGGGCAGGTCGAGCCGCCGCCCGTCCCGCTCCCGGCCCTCGGTGAGGAACCAGGCGGCCGCGCACAGCACCACGGCACCCACGGGCACGTTGATCAGCAGCACCCACCGCCAGGACAGCGTCTCCACCAGCAGCCCGCCGACCAGGCCGCCCGCCGCGCCGCCACCGGCCCCGACCGCCGTCCAGGTCCCTATGGCCCGGGCCCGGGCGGCGCCCTCCGGCACCGAGGCGGTGAGGATCGTCAGCGTCGAGGGCGCCAGCACCGCCGCGCCCAGTCCCTGCACGGCCCGCGCGGCCAGCAGCTGCCAGCCGTCCAGGGCCAGCCCGCCGGCCAGGGAGGCGAGGGTGAACAGGCCCAGCCCGACGAGGAACATCCGCTTGCGGCCGTAGAGGTCCCCGGCCCGCCCGCCGAGCAGCATGAACCCGGCGAAGGCGATGGCGTAGGCGTTCACGACCCACTGCAGGCCCTGCTCGCTCAGCTCGAGCCCGGTCCGCATCGACGGCAGTGCCACGTTGACGACGGACACGTCCAGCACGACGAGGAACTGCCCGGCGCAGGTGAGCGCGATCACGAGCCAGGTGGGCGGCGCGGCCCGGCGGGGCGTACGGGTCGTTTCGGCGGCTTCGAGCATGGGTGTCATGCTCTCAACCACTCCATGCTCCTGGCATCGGGATTTCGGCCTAGGTCGTGTCCGCAAAGTTCCTCCGTCCGCCCGGAGGGCGGGCCCTGCGGCGTCTGGTGCGTGCTCTCGGCGTGCCGGGTGCAGTCCCTCGTACTGGACGTACTTGGGTCTGCGCCCGGTGCGGCGAGTGGGGGCACCCCCTGCTCGAAGAGCTTGGGGGAGCGTGCCAGGCGTCCGGGGCAGGAGGGACTTTGCGGACACGGCCTAGGGCCACGGCGGATCCGGCCTCCCGTCCCAAGAGAAGGTCAAGATTTCGTTAGAGTGCCAAAGCAACGGAATAGTTGCCTGCGCATACGAGGTTCGCACTCCACGTAACCGTGCACGCCCGACCCCCGGCCTGGAGGCCTCTCTCAATGACGCAGACGACGACAGACCGTCCCGCCGGCAGAGCGAACGGGGCCGTGGTCCCGGTGCTCGCCTTCGCGGGCATCGTTGTCGCGGTGATGCAGACCCTGCTCGTCCCGGTCATCAAGGATCTGCCCCAACTGCTGGACACCGCCCCCAGCAACGCCACCTGGGTCCTGACCTCGACCCTCCTCTCGGGTGCGGTGGCCACCCCGATCATGGGCCGCCTCGGCGACCTCTACGGCAAACGCCGCATGCTGATCCTGAGCCTCTCGGTGATGGTGGCCGGCGCCCTCGTCAGCGCGCTCACCAGCGACCTGCTGCTCATGATCACCGGCCGCACGCTCCAGGGCTTCGCGATGGGCGCGATCCCGCTCGGCATCGGCCTGATGCGGGACATGCTGCCCCGCGAGAAGCTCGGCTCGGCGATGGCCCTGATGAGCTCCTCCATAGGCGTCGGCGGCGGCCTCGCCCTGCCCGCCGCCGCGCTGGTCGCCCAGCACAGCGACTGGCACGCCCTGTTCTACGGCGCCGCCGGCCTCGGCGCGCTCTCGATCGCCCTCACCCTCCTCGTCGTACCGGAGTCCCCCATGCGCGCCGAGGGCTCCTTCGACCTGCCGGGCGCGCTCGGCCTCTCCGCCGGACTCGTGCTGTTCCTGCTGCCGATCACCAAGGGCAGCGACTGGGGCTGGGCCTCCGGCACCACGCTGGGCCTGTTCGCCGCGTCGGCGGTCGTGCTCGTGCTGTGGGGCGTGATGGAACTGCGCGTGCAGGCCCCGCTGGTCGACCTGCGCACCACGGCCCGCCCGGCCGTGCTCTTCACCAACCTCGCCTCGATCATGGTCGGCGTCTCCTTCTACGTCGTCTCCCTGGTCCTGCCCCAGTTGCTCCAGCTGCCGAAGTCCACCGGCTACGGCCTGGGCCAGTCGATGGTCGTCGCGGGTCTGCTCGTCGCGCCGCTCGGCCTGACGATGATGTTCACCGCGCCCGTCTACGCCCGGCTGTCCGCGAAGTACGGCCCCAAGGTGACCCTGATCCTCGGCCTGCTGATCATCGCGATCGGCTACGGCGCCGGCCTCGGCCTGATGAGCGCCCCGTGGCAGAGCCTGGTCATCTCGGTCCTGCTGGGCGCGGGCATCGGCCTCGCCTACTCCTCGCTGCCCGCGCTGATCGTGGGCGCGGTCCCGGCGTCGGAGACCGGCGCGGCCAACGGCCTCAACACGCTGATGCGTTCCATCGGCACCTCGGTGTCGAGCGCCGTGATCGGCATGGTGCTGGCGAACACCGCGAACACCGTCGGCGGCGTCGAGATCCCGACCATGCACGGCTTCCGGGTCTCCTTCCTCATCGCGACCGGCGCCGTCGCCGTGGGCCTGCTGCTGGCGCTGTTCCTGCCGGGCCGCCGCCCCTCGGGCAGGCCGCAGCTGCGCGCCAGCAGCGAGGAGGACGCCGCGCTGGAGCGGGCCGAGCAGGTGCTGCGCGGCTTCCGGGGCCGGGTGCTGGCCGCCGACGGCTCCCCGGTCGCCCGGGCCAGGGTCACGCTGATCGACCGCCGGGGCCGCCAGGCCGGGGCGACGCTCTCCGCCGAGGACGGCGGCTACGCGCTCGGCGTCCCCGGCCAGGGCTCCTACGTCGTGGCGGTACGGGCGGCGGGCCACGAACCGCTCGCCTCGTCCGCGAGCCACGCGGGCGACGACCGGCCCGTCGACCTGGACCTGTCGCTGCCGGGCCGGACGGTCGCCGCGCCCTGAACCGCACCCCGCAGGGCACCCCGCGGGCGGGTCCGGGCGGACGGGCCCGCCCCCGACGAGCGGGTTCCACGTCGCCCTGATCCCCCACCGCCCACCCCCTGTCCCGCACGGGCAGGGGGTGGGGCACCATGGGCGCCCGGAGTGTCGTACGACCGGAAGGAACCCCATGCCTGCGGCCCCGAAGCCCGAGATCCTGGCCGCGTTCGAGGCGGCGAAGGGGTTCATGCCCATGGCCGAGGGCCTCGCCCTGTACGCGGCGGCGGTGGAGGCCGGCCGGCTGGGGCTGCCCCTGCTGGAGGTCGGCACGTACTGCGGCCGGTCCACGATCCTGCTCGCCGACGCCGCCCGCGCGGCCGGGGTCAGCGCCCTCACCGTCGACCACCACCGCGGCAGCGAGGAGCAGCAGCCCGACTGGGAGTACCACGACCCGGAGACGGTCGACCCCGAGATCGGCCTGATGGACACGCTGCCCACGTTCCGGCGCACCCTGCACCGGGCGGGCCTGGAGGAGCACGTGGTCGCGCTGGTCGGCCGCTCCCCGCAGATCGCCGCGTTCTGGCGGACCCCCCTGGGGTTCGTCTTCATCGACGGCGGCCACACCGACGAGCACGCGGGCGCCGACTACGAGGGCTGGGCCCCGCACGTCGCCGAGGGCGGCCTGCTCGTCATCCACGACGTCTTCCCCGACCCGCAGGACGAGTTCACCGGCCAGGCCCCCTACCGCGTCTACCTGAGGGCCCTCGCCTCCGGCGCCTTCACCGAGGTCTCGGCGACGGACTCGCTGCGGGTCCTGCGGCGCACCGGGCCGGGCGTCTAGCAGAACGGCTGGGCGGGTGAACCGCGCCCTCCGTACCCCCTCCCGGTCGGCCCACGGGCGGCGTGGCGAGTCGGCGGGCGACCGGCGCTGCCCAAGGATCCGGGCGCGTGGCACACACCTTCGCAGAGCTCGTCGAGAAGCAGCGCGCGGCGGACGAGGCGTACGCCCGCGTGCGTGAGCTGCAGGACGCGTACGGGCCGCCCACCCAGACCGAGTGGAGCGACCGGCAGACCACCACCTGGGAGACCGCCTGGCGCGCCTGGCGGGACCTCGCCCGGGACGTCCAGGCGGCGGTGACCGCGTACGCGAAGCAGGAGGAGACGCCCCGCCAGGAGATCGAGGCGCGGGTGAAGGAGGCGGTACGGCACGGCAGCGAGGGCGGCAACGCCGGATAGCCGCCACCGACCGAGGACGCGCAACGGCCCGCTACGACCCTGCCGGCACGGAGGCGACGGCGGCGATGAGGGGGTGACCGCCACCCGTCGGGCCGTCCTCGGCCCGCTGCGCCCCGGCACGGAGGCGACGGCGGCGATGAGGGGGTGACCGCCACCCGTCGGGCCGTCCTCGGCCCGCTGCGCCCCGGCACGGCCGCTAGGGTGGCAGGCGTGTCGTACGCAGGCCCGGAATTCGAACCTCCCCAGCCCCGCCGCCCCCGCCGCGGCCCGCTGACCGTCGCGCTCGCCGCGCTCGTGCCGGGGGCGCTGCTCGGCTGGCTGGTGTACGAGACGGTGGGCGGCTCGGGGGACGCGGGCGGCTCGGACCGGGCGGCCGTAGGGTCCACTCCGCCCGCCGCGCCGAGCAGCCCCTCCGACGACGCCAAGGAGCCGGGCACCTCCCCGGCCCCCTCGGACGCGCCCGCCCCGTCCACGCCCGCCGCCTCCGGCCCGCTCAAGGGCAAGGTCGTCGTCATCGACCCCGGGCACAACCCGGGCAACTTCCAGCACCCGTCCGAGATCAACCGCAAGGTGAACATCGGGACGAACTGGAAGGAGTGCGACACCACGGGCACCTCCACCAACGACGGGTACACCGAGGCGAAGTTCACCCTGGACGTGGCGCGCCGGATGCGCACGCTCCTCGAAGAGCAGGGCGCCACGGTCAAGCTGACGCAGGACGACGACCGGCCGTACGGCCCCTGCGTGGACGAGCGGGCCCGGATCGGCAACGAGGCGAAGGCCGATGCCGTGGTCTCGGTCCACGCGGACGGCTCGGGCGCGGGCAACCGCGGCTTCCACGTCATCCTGCCCGGCGCGGTGCACGCGGGCGCCGCCGACACCCGTGCCATCGTCGGCCCCTCCCGGGACCTCGGCGAGCGCGTCGCGGGCCGCTTCGTGGCCGTCACCGGCAGCGCGCCCTCCAACTACATCGGCGACGGCAGCGGCCTCGTCACGCGCGAGGACCTCGGCGGTCTCAATCTGTCAACGGTTCCCAAGGTGTTCATCGAGTGCGGCAACATGCGCGATAGCAAGGACGCGGCGTTGCTGACCAGTGGCGCCTGGCGGCAGAAGGCGGCGCAAGGGATCTCTGAGGGAATCGTGCTTTTCCTGCGTGGGTAGCACTCGGCGGGCCGGTCCCGGCGGACACCCTGATCGGGCGGACGATAGTGTCCTCCTTACGATGAGGGGCCACCCCCACGCTTCACACAGGGGCCAGACGGCGACAGGGTGACAGCGACGCCTCCACCGACGATGAGACGACCTACGAAGGACCTGAAGTGAATATCCGCTCCCTCACTCGAGGCGACGGCGTGGTGATCGGAGCAGCGGTATTGCTGTTCATCGCGTCGTTCTTCGACATCTATTCGATCGATGGTGCGCCCGACAGCCTCGAACTTCCGAGCCTCTGGGGAAGCGGGCCGGTGGTGCTCGGTGTCGTCCTGGCGGGAATCATCGGGGCCGCACTCGTCGTCGTCTCCCGGGGCCTGCCCCAGCCGCCGAAGGTCGCGGGGCTGGACCTGGGCCAGTTCGGGGCCGCCTTCACGGTCTTCGCCGCGTGGAGCGCCCTCGGCAACGTCTTCGACCCGGGCGGTGCCGTCGACAACGTCGGCAGCTCCTCCGACGGTCCCAGCGCCGGCACGGGCCTGATCCTCGCCCTCGTCGCCACGCTGCTCATGGCCGCCGCCGCCCTCGCCACCCCCCTGGTCCCCGCCCTCAAGGGCGCCCTCATCCCGGCCCCCCGCCCGGCCGCTCCCCAGCCCTACGGGGCTCAGCCGCAGGGTGGTTACGGCTACCCGGGCGCCCAGCAGCCCGGCGGCTACGGCCACCCGCAGCCGGGGCAGCCCTACGGTGGTCAGCCGCAGCAGGCGCAGGCCCAGCCGCAGCCGCAGCCGCCGGCCGGGGACTTCTCGCCGTTCTGGTTCGCGGTGCCGGTGCCGCGGCCGCTGTTCGCGGAGGACGGCTCGCCGACGCCCATCGCCGAACTCGCCCCGGGCACCTGGTACCTGGCGGTCGAGCAGCGCGGCGCGGCCCTGGTCGCCCAGACGCAGGACGGCCGCCGCGGTGTCCTCCAGGACACCTCCGGCATCCAGCGCGGCTGAGCCCCCACGGTCTCCCGCACGGCCCCTCGCCCTTCCGGGCGGGGGGCCGTTGCCGTACAGTCGTCGCCCCGTCAGCTGACACACCGTCAGGAGGCAGGATGCGGCTCGGACTCGCGCTCGGCTACTGGGGCCGCGGCCCCTCCCCCGGCCACGTGCACCTCGCGCAGGAGGCGGAGCGGCTCGGCTACGACTCCGTGTGGACGGCGGAGTCCTGGGGCTCGGACGCCTTCACGCCGCTCGCCTGGATCGCCGCGCACACCACCCGCATCCGCCTCGGCACGGCGGTCGCGCAGATGGCGGCCCGCCCGCCGACCACGACCGCGATGCACGCCCTGACCCTGGACCACCTCTCCGGCGGCCGCCTGCTGCTGGGCCTCGGCCTGTCCGGCCCGCAGGTCGTGGAGGGCTGGTACGGCCGCCCGTTCCCCGCCTCCCCGCTCACCGCCACCCGCGAGTACGTCGCCGTCCTGCGGCAGGTGCTGCGCCGCGAGGCCCCCGTCGAACTGCCCGGCCGCTTCCACTCCCACCCCTACCGCGGCCCGGACGCCACCGGTCTCGGCAAGCCCCTCAAGCCGATCACGCACCCGCTCCGCGCCGATCTGCCGGTCCTGCTCGGGGCGGAGGGGCCGAAGAACGTCGCCCAGACGACCCGCATCGCCGACGGCTGGCTGCCGCTGTACTGGGCGCCGACCCGGCCGGAGGTCTACGGCCCGGCCCTGGCCGAACTCCCCGAGGGCTTCCTCGTCGCGCCGATGGCCCAGGCCCGGGTCTGCGACGACGTCGCCGAGGGGCTGCTGCCGGTGAAGGCGATGCTCGGCTTCTACATCGGCGGGATGGGCCACGCGACCAGGAACTTCCACGCCGACCTGATGGCCCGCATGGGGTACGGGGAGGAGGCCCGCCGGATCCAGCGGCTGTTCGCGGAGGGCCGCCGCGAGGAGGCCGTCCGCGCGGTCCCGGACGCCTTCGCCGACGAGATCTCCCTGGTCGGCCCGCGCGAACGCATCGCGGAGCGGCTGGAGTCGTGGCGCGAGGGGCCGGTGACGGACCTGCTGGTCCTGGCGCCCGATCCGCACACCCTGCGGGTGCTCGCCGAGCTCAACTCCCGCTGAGCGGCGGTCACCAGAAGATCGCGATGGCCTCCAGCGTCACCTCGCGGGTCTCCTCGCGCCAGCCGGTCATCTTGCCGAGGCAGCGGGCCGTGAAGGTGCCGGCCGGGATCGAGCGGCGGGCGTTGCCGGGGGCCACGACGCGCATGTACACGGGGGGCTGCTCGTCGCCGTACTCGGCCCGCAGGACGAAGCCCTCCGTCACGTCCGGCACGCGGGTGAACACGCCTTTGACCGAGACGAACTCGCCGATGCGGCTCAGGGTGACCGCACGGCCGTCGGCCAGGTTGTCGGCGAGGTTCCGGTTCGGGACGACGGTCAGGGTCGTCAGGTCGGCGTGGACGATGGCGTCGGCCCGGTCGAAGGCCTCCAGGACCACGCCGATCACGTTGATCGGCTTGTCCTTGCGCACGAACTTGCGGAACGTCTCCTGGCTGACGTCCCGCTTCAGCCGGAACCGGAACAGCCAGGTCAGCACCCGGCTCCAGAAGCCGACACTCGTGTCGACCTTCGTCCGCAGCTCGACGGCCTCCTCCAGCGCGGACCGGTAGTTGCCGAGTTCGTACAGGTCCATCACCGCCTGCTCGTCCAGGTACAGGCAGATGCTGTACGCCGACTGCCAGCGCCGCAGGTGCCTGCGGCGCTCCCGGGCATGGCGCACCAGGACCACCGCGAGCACCACCGCGCCGGCGGCCGTCACCAGCCAGACCGTCATCCACGGCCACCAAAGGCTCCACCACAGTGCGTCAGTGACAGCCACGGATCTCCTTGAAAGCCTCGGAAAGGGACGAGCCGCCGGCCTCCACCATCCGTCCCCCCGTCCGCGCCGCCGCGCGCCGCAGCTCGCGCGCGTCGGCCTCGCCGAAGTGGACGGGGTAGGTGGGGACGGCGGCGCGCACGGCGGCGGGCAGGGCCTGGTGACGGCGTACGAACTCCGCGTACGACAGGCCGGCGTTGTTCTCGCCGTCCGTCATCAGGACGAGGGAGACGGAGCGGTCGGGGTCGGCGGCCAGTGCGCGGGCGGCGGTGCGGTAGCCGTGGTCGAGGGCGGACCACACGGCGGTGGCGTCACCGTAACCGCCCCGGGCGACGGTGTCGGCGAGCGCGTCGAGGTCCTTCGGCCCGGTGACGGTGACGGTCTTCTCCGCCAGCACCCGGCCCCCGAACCGGACGACGGTCAGCCGCTCGCCCCGGTAGAAGCGGGTGAACTTGCCGGAGGCGGAGGGGTCCGCGCCGCTGAGTCCGGCGAAGGCCTCGCGCAGGGCGGCCATGCGGGCACCGCGCATCGAGCCGGAGAAGTCGAGCAGGAAGACCACCTGGCTCGGGGTGCGGCGGTCGGGGTCGCCGTAGTCCGCCAACAGGGTCGTGATGACGGCTGGTTGGTCGGGGAAGAAGAGGGCGTTGCCGACCGGTTCGCGCAGTGGAGCGTCCCGGGGGACCGTCGTGCTCACGGGGCGGCGCAGCGTGTGCCGCATGATCTGCCGCTGCACCGGGTCGCGCCGCAGCCACTGCGTGACCTTGTCGTACGCGGCGCGGTGGGCCGGGTTCAGCAGGAGCAGCGGGAAGTCCGCCAGGACCATGCCGTCCTCGGGGCGGACCACCTCCAGGCGGTTCTCGAGGCGGCCGGTGGCGTTGAGGGCGAGCAGGTCGGACTCGTAGCTGATGAGGGCGTTGGTCTCGTCCTGGTGGTCGACGTAGGAGTCGACGAGGGCGGGGCCGGTGTCGGCGGTGAGGGTCTGCCCGGAGCGGAAGCCGCGCAGCCGGTCGCAGGAGACGTCCTCGGGGCGCAGCGCGGCTCCGGTGCCGGCCGCGGCGGTGGCGACGCCGACGAGGGCGGCGAGTCCGCTGCCGGCGTGCCGGGGGTCGGCCATGCCGAAGCGGACGGTGCCGTCGGCGGCGGCGTCGGCGATGTCGGCCCAGGTGAGCCGGGAGCCGGGCACCTGGGCGCGCAGCTTGTGCGCCACGTCCGGCTTCAGGCCGATGACGACGGGGGACGTCATGGTGGGCGTGCGCTGGAGCCCCCGGGTGGCGTTCTTGTCGGTGAGGCGCAGGTAGCGGTCGGAGGACAGCCACGCGAGGTCGTGCCCGCCGCGGTCCGGGGTCTTCGTCTCGGCGTCGGCCCGGAGGTCCAGGCGCAGGTCGACGCCGGTCTCGTCCTTCAGCTCGCTCAGCAGTGGGGCCAGTACGGCGAGGTCGGGACTGGCGAGCACGCGCAGCCGGACCGTGTCGTCGCCGCCGTCGCCCGAGCAGGCGGTGAGGAAGGTGGCCACGAGCGCCAGGCAGAGCGCCGTCAGGCCCGCGCCGCGCCTCACCGGCTGCCCGTCCGGTCCGGGCAGTCGCCGACGATCTCGATCATCTTCTCCAGCAGGGGCAGGCTGGGCAGGACGGCCCGGGTGTCGTCGGCGGAGGTGGTGGGCACCGGGATCTGCCGCTCGGTGAGGAACCGGGTGAGCTCCTCGCTGGTCGAGCTGCTGGTGGCGTTGCGGGCCCTGAAGCCCAACTCCATGGCCCGCTGCTGGAGTTCGGGGTCCTTGCTGACCAGCTCGCCGAGCCGGGCGCCGTCGCCGGTCAGCGCGACGAGCTGGGGTTCGGTGACGAAGCGTGTGGAGGGGTAGAGCAGGACGCGCTCGTCGTCGGTCGTGCCCTTCGCCGCCTCGTGCCTGATCTGGTGGGCGAGGAACTGGTGCTCGTAGATCACCGAGATCGGGGCGATGCTCTGCCCGTCGGGGGACAGATACGTTTCGGCCCGTTCGGAGGACGGCAGGCCCTGCTCGACGAGGAGCGGCTTGATCTTGCGGGCGAGTCGCTCCGCCTCCGCCTCGCTGTCCGGCGCGTCGTTCCCGTGCTCGACGAAGGCCACGAGTCCGAGGTAGGTACCGGCGGAGTTGGCCTCGCAGATGTCCGAGGTCTGGGCGAGGATCTTGTTGCCGTTGCGGACGTAGTCCTTGTGCTCGGGGTCGATCTCGTCCCAGCGGTAGCCGCCCTTGGAAGCGCGCTGGACGCCCTTCCTCTTGCCGTGCGCGAGGTCGAGGAACTTCCGCATGTCGAGGGTGTAGTACATCGGCGGGCCGCCCGAGCCGGGCAGCCGCTCCGCGACGCCTTCCGCCGTGAGCACCTCGGCGTAGTCCCGGTAGGTGGCCAGCACGATGGGGCTGACGAACGGGCGGTACAGCAGCACCGGACGGTTCGCCCGGGCGCGTTCCCGGCTGATCAGGTCGGCGGCCGGCTGGCCCGAGGGGAAGACGACGTCGTATCCCTCGTAGTCCTGCTTGGCGATCTCACGCGAGCCCATGTTGGTGATGTGCACGCGGAAGCCGTGCTTCATGAGCAGCCGCTCGACCTCGGGGTCCTGGAAGAAGTCCCGCTTCGAGGCCATCTTGGCCTCGATGGTGACCACCTGCCGCAGCGGCAGCAGCAGGTTCCCGGAGGTCACGAGCAGGACCAGCCCGATGACCGGGACGGGCAGCGCCGACGCCAGCGCTCTGCGCAGACGCCGGCGCGGGGGTCTGGTGACAGTCAACCGCGGCTCTTCGGCAGCGGGTCTGTTCGCGGGCACCTGCGTTCTCCCCCCCGTGACACCGGCGCGCTCCCCGGCCGGCCGGGCCAGGATCGTCGGTGATGCGGGTGTACCCCGAACGACCCCGCCGGGAACGTCCGTTGAACACGGCGGGAAGGGCGCGGCGGGTTTCGATCCGGCCGCGGGGGCAACCCGGTGAACATGTCCCCTCGATATCGCAACGGCGCGAATCAGGCCGGCACGATCATCGCGGTCGTCGCCGACATCATGGCCCTCATCCTGAGCCTGTGGATTCTGATGTACCTGCTGGACGCGAACCGGGCGAACGACTTCGTCCAGTTCATCCATGACGCGGCCCGCTGGCTGGCCGGCTGGTCCCATGACCTCTTCACCTTCGACGAGGCCTGGGCCAGGGTGGTGGCCGGTTACGGCCTGGCGGCGGTGGTGTACCTGTTCGTGGGCCACGCCATCGCCAACCGGGTGCACCGGCACTGACTGTGGGGCGCGGGGAACTGCGCGAGCGACCCACGCACGACCCGCGCCCGCACAGCCAGCCCAACGCCGCGAGTTCCTAGGCGCAGCACTCCGCCTCGAGTCCGACAGGCAACTGCTCCCCGCCGAACACCGCACAGGTCGCCTCATGGCCTCCCAGCGCGGCGACGGCGAGCAGCAACGACCCGGCCGTCCAGGTCGTCAGCTCCCGCGGCCAGATCGCGTCGTCGTCGAAGACGTACCCGGTCCAGTAGAGCCCGCTCTCCGCGTCCCGCAGGTGCTGGATCGACTGGAGGACCTCCAGCGCGCGGTCGGACTCCCCCATCGCCCACAGTGCCAGGGCGAGTTCGGCCGACTCCCCGCCCGTCACCCACGGATTGGGCACCACGCACCGCACGCCCAGCCCGGGCACGACGAACCGGTCCCAGCCTTCCTCGATGCGGGACTTGGCCTCGGCGCCGGTCAACGCGCCGCCCAGCACCGGGTAGTACCAGTCCATCGAGTAGCGGTTCTTGTCGAGGAACCGCTCCGGGTGGTGGCGGATGGCGTGCCGCAGGGCACCCGCCGCCAGCTCCCAGTCCGGCTGCGCCTCCTCCCTCTGCTCGGCGATGGCCAGGGCGCACCGCAGCGCGTGGTGGATGGAGGAGCAGCCCGTCAGCAGGGCGTCGGTGGTCTCCGTGCCGTCGTCGTCGCGGCGCCAGCCGATCTGCCCGCCCGGCTGCTGCAGGCGGAGCACGAACTCCACCGCCGCGTACACCGTCGGCCACATCCGGTCCAGGAACGTGTCGTCACCGGTGGAGAGGTAGTGGTGCCACACGCCCACGGCTATGTAGGCGACGAAGTTGGTCTCCCGGCCGCGGTCGGTGACGGCGTCGGACTCCCCGTCGGTGTAGGCCGCGTACCAGGAGCCGTCCTCGTTCTGGTGCCGGGCCAGCCACAGGTAGGCCCGCTCCGCGGCCTCGTGCTCGCCGGCCGTGTCGAGGGCCATCGCCGCCTCGACGTGGTCCCAGGGGTCGAGGTGGTGCCCCCGGAACCAGGGGATCGCGCCGTCCTCGCGCTGCACGGCGAGGATGCCGGCGACGGTTTCGGCGGCTTGCCCGGCGGTGAGGACCCCGGGCAGGACCAGGTGTTCCGTCCGGGGAGTCGTCACTGGGCGTCCGCCCCGGTGTCGGCCAGGCGCGGCAGGTGCGGCTTGGTCGCGTACGCCACGAAGCTCTTGCCGATCAGCGGGTTCAGCGCCTGCTCGGCGACCCGGGTGGCCAGCGGTTTCTTCATGATGTCCCAGACGAGCAGCTTGTGGTACGCGCGCACCGGCAGCGCCTTGTCGTTGTCGACGCCGAACGCGCACTTCAGCCACCAGTACGGGGAGTGCAGCGCGTGCGCGTGGTGGGTGCCGTAGGGCTCCAGGCCTGCCTCCCGGATCTTCTCCAGCAGCTCGTCGGCCCGGTAGATGCGGATGTGGCCGCCCTCGACCTCGTGGTAGGCGTCGGACAGGGCCCAGCAGACCTTCTCGGGGCCGTAGCGCGGCACGGTGACGGCGATGCGGCCGCCCGGCTTCAGCACGCGGACCATCTCGGCGAGGACGCCCTTGTCGTCGGGGATGTGCTCCATCACCTCGGAGATGATGACGACGTCGAAGGACTCGTCGGGGAAGGGCAGCGCGAGGGCGTCGCCCTCCATGGCCGTGGCCGTGGCGCCCTCGGGGGCCTCCCCGGCCTCCTTCATCGCCGCGAACCACTTCGCGACCTCGCGGATCTCGTCGGCGTTCTGGTCCAGCGCCACGACCTGCGCGCCGCGCCGGTAGCACTCGAACGCGTGCCGGCCGGCACCGCAGCCGAGGTCCAGGACACGGTCGCCCGGGGCGAGCGGGAACCGGGAGAAGTCGACGGTCAGCACGTGGCCCTGCTTTCGGAGTTGACGCCTGTTACATCTGCGGGAGCCGGGGAGACGGCACCCGCCGAGGACACGGAAACCTGAGGGGTGGCAGCCGGTGAGCCGGCACCCGCCGTGGCCGCCGCGACGCCGGAGGCCCGGCCCGGGGTCCGGGTCGGGTGGCCCCCGGCCCGTTCGATGGCCTCGCGGTACCGCGCCACCGTCCCCTCCGCCGCCCTGGCCCACGTGAAGTGCCGCAGCACCCGCTGCCGCCCGGCCGCCCCGAGCCGCGCCCGCAGCTCCGGGTCGCCCAGCAGGCGGCCCAGCCCCGCCGCGAGTGCCTCGGAGTCCCCCGGCGGCACCGCGAGGCACGTCTCGCCGTCCGGCCCGGCGACCTCGGGGATCGCACCCCCGGTCGTGGCGAGCAGCGGCGTCCCCGTCGCCATGGCCTCCGCGGCCGGCAGCGAGAAGCCCTCGTAGAGCGACGGCACGCAGGCGACCTGCGCCGAGCGCACCAGGTCGACGAGTTCGGCGTCGGAGATGCCCTTGACGAACTCCACGGCGCCTTCCAGCCCGTAGCGCTCCATCGCCTGGGCGACGGGCCCCTCGGCGGGACGCTTGCCGACCACGACGAGATGCGCCCCGGGGTGCTCCGTACGGACCTTGGCCAGCGCCTCGACCAGGTACACCAGGCCCTTGAGCGGCACGTCCGCGCTGGACGTCGTCACGATCCGGCCCGGCACGACCGGCACGGACGGATCCGGCGAGAACAGGTCGGTGTCGGCGCCGATGTGGACGACGTGGATCCGGTCCGGCCGGACGCCGAGGTGGTCGACGATCTCCTGGCGGGACGTGCCGGAGACGGTGAGCACGGACGGCAGCCGCCGCGCCACCCGCTTCTGCATGCGCGTGAAGGCGTACCAGCGCCGCACCGAGTAGCGCCGCTGCCAGCCGTCCGCCGCGTCCAGCTCCAACTGCCGGTCCACGGTGATGGGGTGGTGGACGGTCGTCACCAGGGGCGCGCCGACGTCGCCCAGCAGGCCGTAGCCGAGGGTCTGGTTGTCGTGCACGACGTCGAACTCGCCGCGGCGGGCGCGCAGGTGGCGGCGGGCGCGCAGCGAGAACGTCAGCGGCTCGGGGAAGCCGCCGGTCCACATCGTCGCGACTTCCAGCGCGTCGATCCAGTCGCGGTACTCGTCGCGCCCGGGTGTGCGGAAGGGGTCCGGCTGGCGGTACAGGTCGAGGCTGGGCAGCTCGGTCAGGCGCAGTCCGTCGTAACCCTCGTCGAGGACGGGGTAGGGCTGGGCGCCGATGACCTCGACGCGGTGGCCGAGGCGGGCCAGCTCGCGGGAGAGGTGCCGGACGTAGACGCCCTGGCCGCCGCAGAACGGGTTCCCTTTATAGGTGAGGAGCGCGATGTGGAGCGGTCGCAAGCCGTCGGCAGCCGGGTCCTCCGAGGCCCCGGCCTCCCTGGCCTCAGCGGTCACTCTGGGCCCCCTTCTCCCTGCACTGTCCCGCGAGATTACGCCGGGACGCTAATCTAGAACAAGTTTCAGACTTGATCGTTCGGAGGCTCCGAATCTACCGGCAGGTAGGGGCGCTGTGACCAGTGGATCAGGTGATTCACGCCACGGCCGGCGCCGTGCCATGCTGTGTGATCACTCGTCCTCACGGACGGTCACGGAACGGGACGACCCATGCCCGCGGAAGCCAAGGTGAACGCCAAGGTGAACAAGGTGGCCAAGGTGGAAGCCAGAGCCGCAGCCCCCGCCTCCGCTCCCCTCACGGAGCGGCAGGAGGCCCGGCGTCGCCGCATCCTGCACGCGAGTGCGCAGCTGGCCAGCCGGGGCGGTTTCGACGCCGTGCAGATGCGCGAGGTCGCGGAGTCCTCGCAGGTGGCGCTCGGCACGCTGTACCGCTACTTCCCCTCCAAGATCCACCTGCTGGTCGCCACGATGCAGGACCAACTGGAGCACATGCACGGCACGCTGCGGAAGAAGCCCCCGCAGGGCGAGACGGCGGCCGAGCGGGTCGCGGAGACGCTGATGCGGGCCTTCCGCGCCCTGCAGCGGGAACCGCACCTGGCCGACGCGATGGTCCGCGCCCTCACCTTCGCCGACCGCAGCGTGAGCCCGGAGGTCGACCAGGTCTCCCGGCAGACCACGGCGATCATCCTGGACGCGATGGGGCAGGAGAACCCGACGCCGCAGCAGCTCTCTGCGGTCCGGGTCATCGAGCACACCTGGCACTCGGCCCTGATCACCTGGCTCTCGGGCCGGGCCTCGATCGCCCAGGTGAAGATCGACATCGAGACGGTGTGCCGGCTGATCGACCTGACGGCCCCGGACACACGTGAATGACCTACGAGACGGGTTCCCTTCGCCGGCATGGTCCGGATCAGGTGTTGGGGGTCGCCTTCGGGTCGCCGGCCTTGCGGCCCTGCTTCCTTCCGGCCTCTCAGCCCTACCGTCGCAGTCGGCACCGGCGGAAGCCGAGGCTTCCGGCCAACGTCGGCTACTCCGGTCGGACTCCCTCACTCGTCCCGTAGGCCTGTCTCCAGATTAGAACTTCTGTCCGTGGAGAGAAGACCCCGGGCGGAATTTTTTACCTGAATGTCCCGAGTGACCCGTATGGCCCTGTTCGCACCCCTCGTCGCCGCGACGGCAGCCCGCGACGGAAGGAGCATGAGGGAGTCGAAACGACTCCTCGGGCGGAAATGAAAGGTGGCCCCGATGCCGAAGTACCTCTTCAAGGTGAAGCTGACCCCGGACGGGCTCAAGGGTCTGCTCAGGGAAGGCGGGAGCGCCCGGCGCGAGGTCGTCGCGCGCATGGTCGACGGACTGGGGGGCCGGGTCGAGTCGATGTACTGGGCCTTCGGCGACGACGACGTCTACGTCACGGCGGAGCTGCCGGGCAACACCTCCGCCGCGGCCATGGGCATGGTCGTCTCGGCGGCCGGCGGGGTCCGCACGAGCACGGTCGTCCTGCTGTCGGCCGACGAGGTCGACGAGGCCGTCCGGCAGCAGGTGGACTACCGCGCGCCGGGCGCCTGAGAAACCGCGCACCGGGCGCGTGACGGACCGCGCGCCCGGCGCCTGACGACGCGCACCCTGCGCCTGACGGACCGCGCCCCCGGCGCCTGACGACGCGCACCCTGCGCCTGACGGACCGCGCCCCCGGCGCCTGACGGACCCCGCGGGCCGGGCGGCTACTCCTCCGGCGGGAACACCGCCTCCCCGCTGTCCCCCAGCGTGATCACGATCGCCTCCACCGGGCAGCTCTCCGCCGCCTCCAGCACCCGCTCGTTCGCGTCCGTGTCCGGGGCGAGCGGATGGGACTGGCGGGCGGCGTCGAGGCGGAAGCCGTCCGGTGCGTGGTGGACGCACTGGGCGGAGCCGATGCACAGGGAGCGGTCGACCTCGACGTGCCAGCGGTCGCCCATCTCTAGGCTTCCGCCGGCAGGTGGATCATCTTGTGCTCCAGGTACTCGCCGTACCCTTCGGGCCCGAACTCCCGGCCAAGGCCCGAGTTCTTGTAGCCGCCGAAGGGGCCGAGCATGTCCAGGCTGAAGGTGTTGACCGAGTAGGTGCCCGTGCGGACCTGCCGGGCGATGTCGATGCCGTGCTCGACGTCCGCCGTCCACACGCTGCCGCTCAGCCCGTAGTCGGAGTCGTTGGCGATCTTCACGGCGTCGGACTCGTCGTCGTAGGGCAGCAGGCAGATGACGGGGCCGAAGATCTCCTCGCGGGCGATGCGCATGGAGTTGTCGACGTCGCCGAAGAGGGTCGGCTCGACGTACCAGCCGCGGTCGAGGCCGGCCGGGCGGCCGCCGCCGGTGAGGATCTTGGCGCCCTCCTCCTGGCCGATGCGGATGTAGTCCAGGTTGCGCTGCTGCTGTCGCCGGGCCACCAGCGGGCCCACCTGCGTCGCCCGGTCCAGCGGGTCGCCGACGGTCAGGGCGCCCGCCGCGGCGGCCAGGGCGTCGGCGAACTCGTCGTAGCGGGAGCGGGGCAGGAGGATGCGGGTCTGGGCGACGCAGGCCTGGCCGTTGTTCATCCAGGCCGCGGGAGCGATGCCCGCCACGGCCGCCTCGACGTCCGCGTCGGGCAGGACGACGGCCGCGGACTTGCCGCCCAGTTCGAGCGTCACGCGCGTGAGGTTGCGGGCCGCGACCTCCATCACGCGCTTGCCGGCGGCGACGGACCCGGTGAAGGACACCTTGTCGAGGCCCGGGTGCCCGACCAGGTACTCGCTCACCTCCCGGTCGGCGGGCAGGATCGACAGCACGCCCTCGGGCAGCCCGGCCTCGCGGGTGATCTCGCCGAGCAGGTACGCGTCGAGCGGTGACTCGGGCGAGGGCTTGAGCACGGCCGTGCACCCGGTGAGCAGCGCCGGGGCGAGCTTGGCGGCGGCGACGAACTGCGGGACGTTCCAGGGGACGACGGCCGCGACGACCCCGACCGGCTCGCGCCGCACGAGGATCCCGCCGAGCACGCCGTCGCGCCGCTCCTCGTAGGTGAAGTTCCGCGCGACCGTGATGGCCGCGTCCCAGACCATCACCGCGCCGAGCGCCTGGGCGAGGACGCTCCAGGAGTACGGCGAGCCGTTCTGGGCGGAGATCACGCGGGCGATCTCGTCGTGCCGGGCGGCGATCCCGTCCTTGATCCGGCTCACGACCTCGATCCGTTCGTCGAGGCTCATGCGCGGCCAGGGCCCCTCGTCGAACGCCCGCCGCGCCGCCGCCACGGCCCGGTCCACGTCCGCCGTGGCGGCGTGCGGCACGCGTCCGATGACCTCTTCCGTGTGCGGCGAGATCACCTCGATGACGTCCTTGCCCCGGGGGTCGGTCAACTCCCCGCCGATGAACAGCTGTCCGTGTTCCACGAGCTCGGCCATCGCCACTGCCCTCGTTTCTGACGGTGTTTCAGAACTGATACCAGTTCCCGTTATAGTGAGCAATGGCCGTGGAGCGGAGGGCAGATGACCGAGGCGTTCGATCACGGCGGAGGCGTCCGCTCCCTCCGGGTCCCCATCCCGGACAACCCCCTCGGCCACACGCTGGTGTACGTCGTCGACACCGACCGCGGCCCGGTGCTGATCGACACCGGCTGGGACGACCCCGAGTCCTGGGACACGCTCGCGGAGGGCCTCACGGCCTGCGGCACCTCGGTCACCGAGATCCACGGCGTGGTCGTCACCCACCACCACCCGGACCACCACGGCCTGTCCGGCCGCGTCCGCGAGGCCTCGGGCGCCTGGATCGCGATGCACGCGGCGGACACCGCGGTCGTACGGCGGACCAGGGAGGCCCGTCCCGAGCGCTGGTTGGCGTACATGGCGGCCAAACTCACCGCCGCCGGCGCGCCCGAGGAGCACATCGCCCCGCTGCGCGCGGCCCGGCCCCGCGCCCTGCCCGGCCTCTCCCCCGCCCTGCCCGACCGCGACATCGCCCCGGGCGAACTCCTCGACCTGCCAGGCCGCCGCATCCGCGCGATCTGGACCCCGGGCCACACGCCCGGCCATGTCTGCCTCCACCTGGAGGAGACCCACCCGGCCCGCCTCCCGGGCCACGGCCGGCTGTTCTCCGGCGACCACCTGCTGCCCGAGATCACCCCGCACATCGGCCTGTACGAGGACCCGGACGACAGCACGGTCACCGACCCGCTGGGCGACTACCTCGACTCCCTGGAACGCGTGGGCCGTCTCGCCCCCGCCGAGGTGCTCCCGGCCCACCAGCACCCGTTCCCCGACGCGGCCGCCCGCGTGCGCGAGCTGCTCACCCACCACGAGGACCGCCTCACCGCCCTGCGGTCCCTCCTCGCCGAGCCGCTCACGCCCTGGCAGCTCGCCGAGCGCATGGAGTGGAACCGCCCCTGGGACCAGATCCCGTACGGCTCCCGCACCATCGCCGTCTCGGAGGCCGAGGCCCATCTGCGCCGCCTGGTCAAGCTGGGCCGGGCGGAGGCGGTGCCGGGGAGCGAGCCGATGACGTACGTGGCGGTGTGAGGGAGCGGCGAATCCGTCGCCGGGCGGCGCGCCGGGGTGCTGGGAAACCCCCATGGACCCCATGGAACGCCTCCTCGCCGAACGCGCCTGCGAGCGCCTGATCCTCGACTTCGTCCACCGGCTCGACCTCGGCGAACCGGCCTCCGTCGCCGAGTTGTTCACCGAGGACGGTGTCTGGCAGTGGCCGGAGGGCGACCGCGTGATCAAGGGCCGCGACGCCCTGCGCGCCTACTTCGGCTCCCGTCCCGCGGACCGGCTGTCCCGCCGCATGATGTCCAACACCCTCGTCACGGTCACGTCCCCGGAGACGGCCGGGGCGGTCTCGTACTTCACGACCTACCGCGTCGACGGCTACGCGGGCGGTGTCGTCCCGGCCGGGCCGCCGGTGCAGGTCGGCCACTACGAGGACGCTTTCCGGCGGGCCGCGGGCACCTGGCTGCTCTCCTCCCGGACCCTGCGCCTGCCCTTCGGCGGACCCACGCCCCGGCTGAACATGCCTGCGGCACAAGGCACTTGACGTAGGCGGGTGCCCCCTAGGATGGTCGGACGCACCGCTCGCACCGGGAGACATGCCCATGGGCACCGAAGAGGCCGCACGTCCATCGACCGGCAGCGGAGCCCTGGACGGCCGGTCGGCGGGGCCCATGGTGCCGCGGCTGGCGCTGGGCGCACGACTGCGCGGGCTGCGGCAGGAGCGCGGCATCTCCCGCGAGGACGCGGGGCACGTCATCCGCGCCTCCTCCTCCAAGATCAGCCGCATGGAGGCCGGGCGCCACGGCTTCAAACTGCGTGACGTCGCCGATCTGCTGACGCTCTACGGCGTCACGGACGAGGCCGAACGCGCCACGCTGCTGGCGCTGGCCGAGCAGGCCAACACCCCGGCCTGGTGGCGGTACTACAGCGACGTGGTGCCCACGTGGATGCAGACCTACCTCGGGGCGGAGCAGGCGGCGAGCCTCATCCGCTGCTACCAGGTCCAGCGCGTTCCCGGCCTGCTGCAGACCGCCGACTACGCGCGCGCCGCCATCCGGCTGGCCCACCCGGACGCCGGCGCCGAGGAGATCGACCGCCGGGTCGCGCTGCGGACGACCCGGCAGCGGATCCTGCACCGGCAGCCGGCGGCCCAGCTGTGGGCGGTGCTGGACGAGGCCGCGCTGCGCCGCCCGGTCGGCGGCATCCGGGTGATGCGCGCCCAGCTCCGGCACCTCATCGAGGTGTGCCGGCTTCCGCAGGTCACCGTCCAGATCCTGCCGTTCCACGCGGGCGGGCACGCCGCGGAAGGCGGCCCGGTCACCATCCTGCGGCTGCCGGGCGGGCAGTTGCCGGACGTGGTCTACCTCGAGAAGCTCACCACCGCCCTCTACCCCGACCGGCCCGCCGAGATCGAGCGCTACTGGGACGCCATGAACCGGCTGGTGGTCGAAGCCGAGCCACCGGACGAGACCCCGACCATCCTGCACCGCCTCCTCCAGGAGACCTGACGGCCCAGCAGGAGACCTGACGGCTCAGCCCTTGCGGGCGACACCGCCGTACTGGTGCACCTCCGCGGGCAGGCCGAGTGCCTCCGCGTCGGGCCGCCAGCGGGAGCAGGACGTCACGCCCGGTTCGAGCAGGTCCAGGCCGTCGAAGTAGCGCGCGATCTGCTCGGGGCTGCGCAGGATGTACGGGATCGAACCGCCGTCGTTGTACTGCCGGATGGCCCTGACGTAGTCCTCGCTGGTGTCGGTGGAGTCGTAACTCACGAGGTAGCTGCCGGAGGGCAGGGCGGCCATCAGCTCCCGCACGATGGAGCGCGCCTCGTCGTGGTCCTCGATGTGGCCGAGGATGCCCATCAGCATGAGGGCGACGGGCCGGTCGAAGTCCAGCGTCTTCCCGGCCTCCCGGATGATCGTGCCCGGCTCGCGCAGGTCGGCGTCGACGTAGTTGGTGACGCCCTCGGGTGTGCTGGTGAGCAGCGCGCGGGCGTGGGCCAGCACCAGCGGGTCGTTGTCGACGTAGACGATCCGGCTCTCCGGGGCCACCCGCTGGGCGATCTGGTGGGTGTTGTCGACGTTGGGCAGCCCGGTGCCGATGTCCAGGAACTGGCGGATGCCCTCCTCGGCGGCCAGGTGGCGGACGGCGCGGGCGAGGAAGTAGCGGGCGGCGCGGGCGCCGGTCTCGATGCCGGGGAAGATGTCGCGGAACGCGTCACCGGCCACCCGGTCGACCTCGTAGTTGTCCTTCCCGCCCAGCCAGTAGTTCCAGATCCGGGCCGAGTGCGGCACCGAGGTGTCGATCTTTGGGAACGGCTCCCGCTCGGGGTTCTCCGCCTGGTCGGTCATGGGCGCTCCTGCGTGTGGTCGGGAAGGCCAACGTTAGCCTGTCCGCGCCGTGGAGAGGATCAACTCCTCGGCGGATCCCAGGAGTTCGACTTCCGTCTCGTCCATGGTGGGGTTGGCGGCCCGGCGGCGCAGGGCTTCGGCCAGGGCCGGCCGGGCGAGCGGCGACGGACCGGCGAGGAGAGCGGTCAGCATGACCTCGGCGAGTGCCGAGAGCGAGTCGCCGGCGACGGCGGCCTGCGCGAGGACCACCGCGGTCGCCGCCCAGTCCATGCCCGGGTCGCCCTCCGCCGCGTCGGACCAGTCGATGACGCGGGGGCCGTCGGGCGTGAGGATCACGTTCTCCGGGTGCAGGTCCAGGTGGAGGACGCGGACGGCCGGGTCGGTGGAGCGCAGCGCGGGCACGGCGTGCAGCTCGCGCAGCAGCCGGGCGAGGAGCGAGCCCGCCTCCGTCCCGTCCAGGGTGCCCGCGAGGCACGCCTGGAGCACGGTCGGGCCGGAGAGCCGTTCCATCACCAGGTCGGTGCGCGAGCCGGACGGGCGGACCCGGGGAACCGGGTAGCCGTGGGCGTGCACATGCGCCATCACCGCGGCCTCGGCCGCCGCGTCGCCGCCGTCCTCCCGCTCGCGGCGCAGCACCCACGCCTCGTCGATCTCGTAGACGTCGGCGCGGCGGCCGGAGCCGAGCAGCTTCCCCGGTGGTGTGGTCGGCATGCGTCGAAGCTACCGCCGTCCACCCGGCGCCCTCGGCCGGTTTCCTACGTGCGGGTACAGTGAGCGGGTCGTCATCACACCCGTACGGGGGGAAGCCGGTGCAATTCCGGCGCTGACCCGCAACCGTGAAACCGCCGGCCCACGGCGGTGAGCCGGATCGCCCCGTACGGTTCGTGACCGGCTCGCGTGCCCGGCAGCCCGCCGGTGCACGGCACCGTCGAGGTATACGGAGCCGAGCCGCCGGGGTGTCCCGTGCTGCCCGGCTCCCCCACTGGGAGAGGCACCCGCCGATCATGAACGTCCGCCGCAGCGCCGCGGTCCTGGCCGCCGTCGCCGTGATCGGCGCCGCCGCGCCGGCCACGGCCGCCCCGTCCCCCTCGCCGTCCCAGGCGTTCCCCTCCGCCCTGTACGGCGACAAGGACCCGAAGTTCGACGGCGTCTGGCGCCAGTCGCTCGCGCTGCTCGCGCAGGACACGGTCGGGGTGAGGCCGGCGGCGAAGTCCGTGGAGTGGCTGGTGCGCCAGCAGTGCGCGGACGGCGGGTTCGCCTCCTACCGGCCCGACCCGGCCACGGCGTGTGACGCGAAGACCGTGCTCGACACCAACGCCACGTCCGCCGCCGTGCAGGCGCTGGCCGCGCTCGGCGGCCACGACGACGTCACGGCCAAGGCCGTCGACTGGCTGAAGTCCGTCCAGAACGAGGACGGCGGCTGGGGCTACGCGGCGGGCGGCGCCAGCGACACCAACTCGACGTCGGTCGTCATCGGCGCGCTCACCGCCGTGCGCGAGAAGCCGGACCGGGTCGAGAAGGGCGGCAAGTCGCCCTACGACGCGCTGCTGAAGCTCGCGCTGCCCTGCGGCGGGGACGGCGACGGCGCGTTCGCGTTCCAGCCGGACAAGAAGGGCGAGCTGACCGCCAACGCGGACGCCACGGCGGCGGGGGTGCTGGGCGCGCTGGGCCAGGGCATGGTGGTGAAGCCGGGCGGGAAGTCCGACGCGGCGTGCGCGCAGCCGCGCACGCCGGAGCAGGCGGCGGCGAACGGGGCCGCGTATCTCACGTCCGCCCTCGGCAAGGACGACGACCACCTGATGTCCGCCCTGGCGGGTGCCGAGCCGCAGCCCGACTACGGCAACACCGCCGACGCCGTCGTCGCGCTCGCCGCGCACGGCGACACGGCGCAGGCGGAGAAGTCCCTGCGCTGGCTGGAGAAGAACGCCGCGAGCTGGGCCGCCCAGAACGGTCCCGCCGCCTACGCCCAGCTGATCTTCGCCGCGCACGCGACGGGCACGGACCCGCGCGACTTCGGCGGCGCGGACCTGGTGAAGCAGCTGAACGCGACGGGCCCGGCCCCGCAGGGCGCCGCAAAGGCTGACGCGGACGCCAAGGACGAGAAGCAGGACTCCGACTCCGTGTTCGGCGTGTGGTGGTACGTCGGCGTCTGCCTCGTCGCCGGGATCGGCATCGGGTTCCTGTTCACCGGCCGCCGGAAGCAGCAGCCGTGATCCGCCGGGCCGTTGTCCTCCTGCTGGCCTCGCTCCTGCTGTGCGCGGGGGCGGGGCAGGCGCAGGCCGCGGGCTACCGGTACTGGTCGTTCTGGGAGCGCGACGGCGACCGCTGGGTCTACGCGACCCAGGGCCCGTCCATGGCCCGCCCCTCGGACGGTGACGTCCAGGGCTTCCGGTTCGCGGTGAGCGAGGACTCCTCCGACGCGGCCCGGCCGCGCGGTACGGCCGACTTCGCGTCGATCTGCGCGAAGACGCCGGCCCGGGACGGCCGGAAGCGCGTCGCGCTGCTCCTCGACTTCGGCACCCCCGCGGACGCCCCCAAGGGCGAAACCCCGCCCTCCGCGAGAACGGCCTGTGCCCAGGTCTCGCCCGACGCGACGACGGCACAGGCCCTGGCGGCGGTGGCCGGGCCGCTGCGCTACGACACGAACGCCCTGCTGTGCGCGATCTCGGGCTACCCGGAGCGGGGCTGCGGCGAGCAGGTGTCGGGGAAGCAGCGGAAGCCGGCGGCGGAGAAGAAGGAACAGCCGGACGACGGCCCGTCCCTGGGCCTGCTGGCGGGCATCGCGGTGGTGGCGCTCCTGGGCGGGGCGGCGGTCCGGCAGGTACGCCGGCGTGGGTAGGTCGCTCCACCCCGGCGCCTGGTGGCTGTGGGCCCTGGCCCTCGGTACCGCGGCCACCCGCACCACCAACCCCCTCCTGCTCGCCCTCCTCGTCGCCGTCTCCGCGTACGTCGTGGCCGCCCGCCGCCCCGACACCCCCTGGTCCCGCTCCTACGGCGCGTTCGTCAAACTCGCTTTCGCCGTGCTGCTGATCCGCCTGCTCTTCGCGACGCTCCTCGGCTCCCCCATTCCCGGCACGCACACCCTGTTCACCCTCCCCGAAGTCGCCCTGCCCGCCTGGGCGCAGGGCATCCGCCTCGGCGGCGAGGTCACGGCCGAGGCCCTCGTCTTCGCCCTGTACGACGGCCTGAAGCTGGCCACGCTGCTCGTCTGCGTCGGCGCCGCGAACGCCCTGGCCAACCCCTCCCGCCTGCTCAAGTCCCTCCCGGGGGCGCTCTACGAGATGGGCGTCGCGGTGGTCGTGGCGCTCACCTTCGCGCCGAACCTCATCGCCGACGTCCAGCGGCTGCGCGCAGCCCGCCGTCTGCGCGGCCGCCCGGACCAGGGCGTCCGGGGCCTGCTGCAGGTGGGGCTGCCGGTCCTGGAGGGCGCCCTGGAGCGCTCGGTCTCCCTCGCCGCCGCGATGGACGCCCGCGGCTACGGCCGTACCGCGCGGGTCCCCACCGCCGTACGCCGCACCACCGCCGCCCTCACCCTCGGCGGCCTGCTCGGCGTCTGCGCGGGAACGTACGGGCTCCTCACGGCCGAGGGCGGCGGCTACGGCGTTCCCGTGCTCCTCGTCGGCCTCGCCGCCGCCCTCGCGGGCCTGAAGCTCGGCGGCCGCCGCTCCCTGCGCACCCGCTACCGCCCGGACCGCTGGGACCTGCGCGCCTGGCTCGTCATCGCCTCGGGCGTGGCGGTCGCGGCCCTGCTCACCCTCGCCTCCGTGCGCGACCCCGCGGCCCTGCACCCGGGTGTGGTCCCGCTCGTCGCCCCGACTCTGCCCGTCTGGCCCGCCGGGGCCGTCCTCCTCGGCCTGCTGCCCGCGTTCGCCGCCCCCGACCCCAAGGAGCCGTCGTGATCCGCTTCGAGGATGTGTCCGTCACGTACGACGGGGCCGCCGAACCGACCGTCCGGGGCGTCGACTTCGAGGTCCCCGAGGGCGAACTCGTCCTCCTGGCGGGCCCGTCCGGGGTGGGCAAGTCGACCGTGCTGGGCGCGGTCAGCGGTCTCGTCCCGCACTTCACCGGCGGCACCCTGCGCGGCCGGGTCACGGTCGCCGGCCGCGACACCCGCACGCACAAGCCGCGTGAACTGGCCGACGTGGTGGGCACGGTCGGCCAGGACCCGCTCGCCCACTTCGTCACCGACACCGTGGAGGACGAACTGGCCTACGGCATGGAGTCGCTGGGCCTCGCGCCGGACGTGATGCGCCGGCGCGTGGAGGAGACCCTCGACCTGCTCGGCCTCGCCGCCCTGCGCGACCGGCCGATCGCCACGCTCTCCGGGGGCCAGCAGCAGCGCGTCGCGATCGGCTCGGTCCTCACCCCGCACCCGAGCGTCCTGGTCCTGGACGAGCCGACCTCCGCGCTCGACCCGGCGGCGGCCGAGGAGGTCCTGGCGGTCCTCCAGCGCCTGGTGCACGACCTCGGCACGACGGTCCTCATGGCCGAACACCGCCTGGAACGCGTCATCCAGTACGCCGACCGGGTCGTCCTGCTGCCGAGCCCGGGCGCCGCCCCCGTACTGGGCCCCCCGGCCGAGGTGATGGCCGTCTCCCCGGTGTACCCCCCGGTGGTGGCCCTGGGCCGCCTGGCGGGCTGGACTCCGTTGCCGATGACGGTCCGCGACGCGAGGCGCAGGGCAGGGGATGTGAGGCAACAGCTGGACAACGCCCTCAAGGGGCGCGGGGAACTGCGCGAGCAACCACGTACACGCCGCAGTCGCGAACGCTCCGAACCCCCCGCCCCGGTAGGCGCACTCCGCTCCCTCTCGGTCACCCGCGGCCGCATCCGGGCCCTCCGCGCCATCGACCTCACCATCACCCCCGGCGAAACCATCGCCCTCATGGGCCGCAACGGCGCCGGAAAATCCACCCTGCTCAACACCCTGGTCGGCTTGGTGAAGCCCAGCTCGGGAACCGCCCGGCTCGGCGAAGCCACCCCGCACCGCACCGCCCCCAAGGACCTCGTCCACAAGGTCGGCTTGGTCCCGCAGGAACCCCGCGACCTGCTCTACGCCGACACCGTCGCCGCCGAGTGCGCCGCGGCCGACAAGGACGCCGGCGCACCCCCCGGCACCTGCCGCGCCCTCGTCTCCGAACTGCTCCCGGGCGTCACGGACGACATCCACCCCCGGGACCTCTCCGAGGGGCAGCGGCTCGCGCTGGCCCTGGCCGTCGTCCTGACGGCCCGGCCCCCGCTGGTCCTGCTGGACGAGCCGACCCGGGGCCTGGACTACGCGGCGAAGGCCCGCCTGGTCGCGGTGCTGCGCGGCCTGGCCGCCGAGGGGCACGCCATCGTGCTGGCCACGCACGACGTGGAGCTGGCGGCCGAGCTCGCGCACCGGGTGGTGCTGCTCGCCGACGGCGAGGTGATCGCCGACGGGCCGACGGCGGACGTCGTGGTCTCCTCCCCGTCCTACGCCCCGCAGGTCACCAAGATCCTGGCGCCCCAGCACTGGCTCACGGTCTCCCAGGTCCGCGCGGCCCTCCGGCCCGAGGCCACCGCATGAGCACGCAACGCACGCAACGGCAGGCGCGGGCCGTCCGCCTCGGCCCCCGCTCCCTCGCCGCCCTGGCCCTGGTCAGCGCGGTGGGTGTGGCCGGCTTCGGCTGGCCCTTCCTCGCGCCGCCCACCTCGCGGATCGGCGCGCACACGCAGGACGCCCCCTGGCTCTTCGCGGGCCTGCTGGTCCTGCTCGTGGCGGTCGTGGCCGCGGCGATCTCGGAGTCCGGGCTGGGCCCGAAGGCGGTCGCGATGCTCGGCGTGCTGGCCGCCACGGGAGCCGCCCTGCGGCCGATCGGCGCCGGTACCGCCGGTATCGAGCCGATGTTCTTCCTGATGGTGCTGAGCGGCCGGGTCCTCGGCCCGGGCTTCGGATTCGTCCTGGGCTCGGTGACGATGTTCGCGTCCGCGCTGCTCACGGGCGGGGTCGGGCCCTGGCTGCCGTTCCAGATGCTGGCGATGGGCTGGTTCGCGATGGGCGCGGGCCTGCTGCCCGGCCCGGACCGGCTGCGCGGCCGGGCGGAGCTCGCGCTGCTCGCGGCCTACGGCTTCCTCGCCGCCTTCGCCTACGGCACGATCATGAACCTGGCCGGCTGGCCCTTCATGAGCGCCCTCGCCTCGAACGTCGCCTTCGACCCGCACGCGCCGGTCGCCACGAACCTGGCCCGTTTCCTCGCGTACTGCCTGGCCACCTCGCTCGGCTGGGACCTGGGCCGCGCGGTCGTCACCGTCGTCCTGACGCTCGTGCTCGGCCCGGCGGTCCTCAGGGCGCTGCGCCGTGCCACGCGCCGGGCGGCCTTCGAGACGCCGGTCACGTTCGACGGGCCCGATCGGGGCCCCGCGGGTGAAGCCCCCCACATGACCCAGGTCACGTACGAACCGGGGCCGTAGGGACCCGCCCCGGTCACGGGTGGGAGCCGGGCGGCACATGCGGCCATACCTAGTAAAAGGGTTCATTGCGGGCATCCGGCGGGCCTGCTTCTGTGGACGACCGCCCCACCCACCGACGAAAGGCCGCCTGTGCCCGCCGCTTCCGTTCTCCGCCGCGCCGCCACCCCGAAGAAGGCTCTCGCCGCTGCCGCCCTGACCGCGGCCACCTGCGGCACCCTGATCGCCGCCGCTCCCGCGCAGGCCGCGCCGACAGGGGCCTCCTCGGCGCAGGCGGTCGCGAAGAAGATGATCGGCGACGACGCCCAGTACCAGTGCTTCTCCAAGATCGTCGAGCGGGAGAGCCACTGGGACGTGCACGCGCAGAACGCCTCCAGCGGCGCCTACGGCCTGGTCCAGGCCCTGCCGGGCGCCAAGATGGCCTCGGCCGGCTCCGACTGGAAGACCAACGCGGCCACCCAGATCGAGTGGGGCCTGGACTACATGAAGGACCGCTACGGCAGCGCCTGCGGCGCCTGGGACTTCTGGCAGACCAACCACTGGTACTGAGCCGGCCCGCACCCCACAGACCGAAGGCGGCGGCCCCCTGATCCCCGGGGCCGTCGCCTTCGCCGTGCCCCGCGGGCTTCAGCCCGTGCTGACCGGCAGCTCCTTCACCCCGTTGATCCACGCCGACCGCAGCCGCCGCGGGTCCCCGACCAGCTTCAGCCCCGGCATGGCGTCGGCGATCGCGTGGAAGATGAGGTCGATCTCCAGCACGGCGAGGGACTTGCCGAGGCAGTAGTGGGGACCGCCCCCGCCGAAGCCGAGGTGCGGGTTGGGATCGCGGGTGACGTCGAAGGTGTCCGGGTCGTCGAAGACCTCGGGGTCGTGGTTGGCGGAGGCGTAGAACAGGCCGACGCGGTCGCCCTCGCGGATCGGCTTGCCGCCCAGCTCCGTGTCCTGCGTGGCGGTGCGCTGGAAGGCGGCCACCGGGGTCGCCCAGCGCACGATCTCCTCCGCCGCCGTCGCCGGGCGCTCCCTCTTGTACAGCTCCCACTGGTCGGGGTGGGTGAGGAAGGCGTGCATGCCGTGCGTGATGGCGTTGCGGGTGGTCTCGTTGCCCGCGACGGCCAGCATCAGCACGAAGAAGCCGAACTCGTCCGAGTTGAGGTTGCCCTCGTCCTCCGCCGCGACCAGCTGCGTGACGATGTCGTGGGCCGGGCACCGCTTGCGGTCGGCGGCCATGTTCATCGCGTAGGCGATGATCTCCGTGGCCGACTCGGCGCCGACCTCCTCGGTGATGGCGTACTCCGGGTCGTCGTACGCGATCATCTTGTTGGACCAGTCGAAGATCTTGTCCCGGTCCTCCTGCGGTACGCCCATCAGCTCGGCGATGGCCTGCAGGGGCAGTTCGCAGGCGACCTGGGTGACGAAGTCGAACGGGCCGGTGCGGGCGCGGGCGTTCTCGACGATGGCCTGGGCGCGGGCCCGCAGCCGCCCCTCCAGCGCGCGGATCGCCCGGGGCGTGAACCCGCGCTGCACGATCTGCCGGACCCGGGTGTGCTCCGGCGGGTCCATGTTGAGCAGGATCAGCCGCTGCGCGTCGATGGCGTCGCGCTGGATGTGCTCGTTGAAGCGGATGATCGCGGTGTTGACGGAGGACGAGAACAACTCCGGGTGCGTCGACACGTACTTGACGTCCGCGTGCCGGGTCACGGCCCAGTAGCCCTCGTCCTGGAACCCGGCCACGTTGCCCGACTGCGGGATCCAGCGGACCGGTTCGGCGCGGCGCAGCTCGGCGAACTCCGGGAGGGGTACGCGGTGGTGCAGCACATCGGGGTCGGTGAAGTCGAACCCGTCGGGAAGCGCTGGTCGGGGCATGGACAGCTCCTGACGGTCCATCAGCAAAGGGGTCGTCGCGACCGTAGTAACGAGTTCTACAACTAGCAAGAGCCGTGAGTGTCCCAATTGCCCGCACGCCTCTTGCCGCCGCAGAACCTCCGTCAGCACACTGCAAGACAGAACTAGAACGCGTACTAGTTCCGCAGAGCCCTCGGAGAGGACCCGCACCCATGGCTGCCGAACCCGTGATCGTCGAAGCCGTACGCACCCCCATCGGCAAGCGCGGCGGCGCGCTCGCCCATCTGCACCCCGCCTACCTCCTGGGCGAGACCTACCGCGAGCTGCTGGGCCGCACCGGCATCCCCGCCGACTGCGTCGAGCAGATCGTCGGCGGCACGGTCACGCACGCGGGCGAGCAGTCCATGAACCCGGCGCGCACGGCCTGGCTGACCATGGGGCTGCCCTACGAGACGGCCGCCACGACGGTCGACGCGCAGTGCGGGTCCTCCCAGCAGGCCTCGCACCTGGTGGCCACCATGGTCGCGGCGGGCGTGATCGACGTCGGCATCTCGTGCGGGGTGGAGTCGATGTCGCGGGTGCCGCTGGGGTCGGGGTCGAAGCACGGGCCCGGGAAGCCGTTCCCCGACGAGTGGAACGTGGACCTGCCGAACCAGTTCGAGGCGGCCGAGCGCATCGCCCGGCACCGCGGACTGACCCGGGAGGACGTCGACGCGCTGGGCCTCGCCTCCCAGGAGCGGGCCGCCCACGCCTGGGCGGAGGAGCGGTTCAAACGGGAGACGTTCGCGGTGCAGGTGCCGACGACCGAGGAGGAGCAGCACGCCGGGCAGGGCATGTGGCGCCTGGTGGACAAGGACGAGGGCCTGCGCGACACGTCCGCGGAGGCGCTCGCGTCCCTGAAGCCGATCATGCCGACGGCGGTGCACACGGCCGGCAACTCCTCCCAGATCTCCGACGGGGCCGCGGCCATCCTGTGGGCGTCGAAGCGGATGGCCCGGGCGCTGAAGCTGCGGCCCCGGGCCCGGATCGTGGCCCAGGCGCTCGTGGGCTCCGACCCCCACTTCCACCTCGACGGCCCGATCGACGCGACCAGGGCCGTGCTGGGCAAGGCCGGGATGTCCCTGGGGGACATCGACCTGGTGGAGATCAACGAGGCGTTCGCGTCGGTCGTGCTGAGCTGGGCGCGGGTCTTCGAGCAGGACCTGGACAAGGTGAACGTCAACGGCGGGGCGATCGCGCTCGGGCACCCGGTGGGAGCGACCGGGGCCCGGCTCATCACGACGGCCCTGCACGAACTGGAGCGCGCGGACAAGGAGTTCGCCCTGATCACGATGTGCGCCGGCGGCGGACTGGCCACCGGGACGATCCTTCAGCGGCTGTAGTCCGCCGACCGGCTCACGCGTCCTGGTGGGCCAGGTGCGGATGGACGTCGCTCGGAGCGCGCCCGTCCACGGTGACCGTCGTCGCGACGGGCGCGTAGCCGCTGGCGATCAGGGAGTAGTCCCCCGCGTCCAGGTCGGTGAACGCGTAGGCGCCGTCCGTGCCGGTGACGGCGGTGCCCACGACGTTCCCGGCGGCGTCGACGAGCGTGACCCGGGCATCGGCGACGGGCTCGCGGCCGGTCCCCGACCGTACGACGCCCTGCACCCGGGCGCCGGGGTGCAGCAGCACCTCCAGACCGGTCACCGGGGTGCCGGGCCACTGGACGGGGAGGGCCGCGGGCCGGTACCCGGCGGCGTTGACGGCGAGCGTGAGGTCGCCGTCGGGCAGGGGGCCGAAGCCGAACGCGCCGGAGGCGTCGGTGGTGCCGGTGGCCGCCACGTCTCCGCGCACGTCCGTCACCACGACCGTCGCGCCGGCCACCGGGAGCCGTTCCCCGGCCGTGGCCACCGTCCCGCTCAGGCGGCTGCCGCCGGCCAGGACCACGTCGTGGGGCAGGGGCTCCTCGCCGAGCGTGAGCGTGGACGCCTGGGGCTGGTGGCCGTCCGCCGCCGCGATCAGGACGTACGTACCCGCCGCGGGCGCGGCCAGCCGGTACCGTCCCGCGTCGTGCGCCACGGCCCGGCCGACCTGCCGCCCGCCCAGGGAGACCAGCGTGATCGTGGCCCCCGCCATGGCCCGCCCGGCGGCGTCACACACCCGGCCGGTGACGGCAGGGCCGTACGCGGCAACCGGCTCGACGGCAGCGGGCTCGGCGACGGACCCCACGGCAGGCTCAGGCGCAGCCTCCCGCTTCGGCTTGCGGAGCAGCACCACCCCGACCAGCGCGGCGAGCAGCGCCAGGGACGCGGCGACGATCAGGCAGAGCCGGAGGCCGTCGAGGAAGGACTCGGACAGGGCGCCCAGGGCGCGGCCGGTGTCCGGTCCCAGGTTCATCCCGGCGACGGCGCTCAGCCCGGCGGCGTCGACGGCCGCGGTGACCTGGTGGGCGGTCGCCGAGCCCACGCCCGCGTCGGCGAGGTGCCCGGGCAGGGCGTCCGTGGCCCTGGTCGTCAGCAGCGTGCCCAGGACGGCCGGGCCGAGCGCGCCGCCGACCTGCCGGAAGGCGTTGTTGCCCGCGGCGGCCATCCCGGCCAGGTGGTGCGGCACGGACGCGACGGCGGTGGCCGTCATGGGCGTGATGACCAGGCCCATGCCGAGGCCGAGCAGCATCAGCCGCCAGGCCAGCGGCCCGAACGCGGTGTGCGCGTCGAGCGCGGTCAGGGACAGCAGGGAGGCCGTACTGGCGAGCAGGCCGGTGGTGATCAGGGCACGGGCCGGGATGTGCCGCATCAGCGGCCCGACGACGACGCCGAGGAGCAGGCTCACCGCCGTCACCATGAGCATGCGGTAGCCCGCGTCGAGGGTGTCGAGCCGCTGCACCATGCCGAAGTACAGGCTGAGGACGAAGAAGAAGCCGATCAGGCCCAGGAAGCTGATCATCGCGATCAGCGTGGTCGCGCTGAACGCGGGGCTGCGGAACAGGGTCAGGTCCAGCATCGGGCTGGCGCTGCGGCGTTCGGCCACGACGAAGGCGACGGCACCGGCGGCGGCGAGGGCGAGCGCCACGACGACCTCGGGCTCGGAGAAGGACCGCGCCCCGCCCTCGATCACGCCGTAGACGAGCGAGGTGATGGTCAGCGCGGCGGTGAGCTGTCCCGGCCAGTCCAGCCTGCGCGAGCCGGGGGCGCGCGAGTCGGCGACCAGCGGCACGGCGGCGGCCATCGTCAGCAGGGCCACGGGTACGGCGGGCACGTAGATCCAGTGCCAGGCGGCGTGCCGGAGGATCACCCCGGCCATCAGGGGGCCCACGGCGAGCGCCAGCGACAGGGCGGCGGCCCACAGCCCGACGAACTTGCCGCGCTCGTGCGGGTCGGGCACGGCGTGGCTGATCAGCGCGAGGGTCGTGGGCAGCAGGGCCGCCGCGCCCGTCCCGGCCAGTGCCTGCCCGGCCCACAGCACCTGCACGGACTGCGCGCTCAGGGCGACGACGGCTCCGGCGGCCGAGAACAGCAGGCCGGCCTGGAAGACCTTCTTGCGCCCGTGCACGTCCCCGACGACACCGGCGGTGAGGATGAGCGCGGCCATCGGCAGGACGAACGCGTCCGAGACCCAGGACAGCTGGGAGGTCGAGGCGTGCAGGTCCCGCTGGATGGCCGGGAGACTGACGGAGACCGTGGTGACCGGCAGGTAGGCGACGAACACCCCGATGCAGGCCATCAGGAGTGTGGCCTTCGGACTCCGCCGTGGTCCGTCGGCCGTCGTTGCCTCGTTCACAGAACCCTCCGTGTCGGATCTTCCGGGTGGACAGCGAGGCTCACCTTTCAGCCAGGGCCGCTCAGGATCCAGCCACGGCCCGGGCGGGCCCGGATATCCGACATCACCAGGGCGCTTCCGACGGTTTTCCGACACCGCCGGTGCGGTTACGGCGTGCAGCGGCCCGGGCGGGCGTAGACGATGATCTGCGCGCCGTGGACCCGGGTGCGCTCGCACACCTCGAAGTGGGTGCTCAGCGTCCGGCGCTTGACCTCCTCCTGCGGGAAGGGGTCGAGCGGCTGCCCGGGCGGGTCGGCCAGGGCGACGACGCGCTCGGCCACCAGGATGCGGCGGCGGATCACGGCGGCGTCGTGTTCGGTGCCGTGCAGCGTGCGGGAGGCCGTCGGGGACTCGGCGAGGGCGAGGTCGTCGAGCCGGTCGTACACCTCGGGGAAGGACAGGAGCCATTCGCGGCGCCGGGCGGGCATGAACAGGACGCCGTCGCCCTCGTGCGCCTGGTCGTCGACGGTGCGGGCGACCGCGACGACGTCGTCCTTGCGGCTCTCGGGCGAGCGCACCAGCAGCGACCACGGCAGCAGCACCGCGACCGCCGTACCGGCCGCCAGGCAGGCCGCCGGCATCCGGGCGGGAGGGGCGAGCCGGTGCCGCTGCCCGATCGCCCAGGACAGCGCGGCCCCGGCCGGCAGGGCCAGGCCCGTCACGCCGTACAGCACGTACCGGTCGACGTACCACGGCTTGACCAGCGAGATCGTCATCAGCAGACCGGCCGGGGCGATCAGCAGCGGCAGGGCGAGGCGGGTCAGGGCGACGGCCCCGGGGGCGCCCGTGCGGACGAGGAGCCGGCACAGCAGCGCCGCCGCGGCCGAGAGGCCGAGGAACAGCGACCACGCGCCGAGGCCGGGGCGGCCGAGCCAGCCCAGCTGGGCCTCGGCCTGCCCGGCGCTGACCACCGCGAGGGGCAGCAGCCCGGTCCCCACCCCGGCCGCCGCGAGCGCCCACCGCCGTACGTCGGCGCGCGCCGGGCGGGAGCGCCACAGGGTCAGCCCGTGGGCGAGCAGCGCCAGCGCGGCGAACTCGTGCAGCCAGGAGGCGAGGTACAGGGTGAGGGCGTACGCCGTCCACCAGCGGGCGCGGGAGTCGGCGGTGGCCCGCAGGAAGAAGTACGTCGCCCAGGTGACGCCCGCCGTGACCAGGGCGTAGGACCGGCCTTCCTGCGCGTACTGCTGGATGATCGGCAGCACCGCGAGGACGAGCCCGGCGAGCGTGCCGGCCCGGCGTCCCGCGAGCCGGGCGCCGATCGCCCCGACCCCGGCGGCGGCCAGGGCGGTGGCCAGTACGGAGGGCAGCCTGAGGGCCGTCAGCCCGCCGTCCCACCCGGCGAAAACCGCCTGCATGAGGAGGTAGTACAGACCGTGCACGGCGTCGATGTGGCCCAGCAGGCCCCACAGTTCGGCCGGTGAGCGGTGGGCGACCTGGTAGGTGACGGACTCGTCGCGCCACATGCTGTCCTGCCGCTCGATCCCCCACAGGCCGAGGGCGAGCGCGGCCAGGGCCGGGACGGCGAGCGGAGCCGCCCGTCTCCACCGGCCTGCCGCCCGCGGGGGCCGGGACGTCGGCGGACCCACGCGGCGCGCGCCCGGGATCGTGCCCGTGGCGTCCAGGTGCTGAGTGATGGCTTCCTCCGCGGGCGTGGGTGTGCGTGCTCCCGTTCGTGAGACGCACACCGCTCTCGCGGGGATGCCCGCGGACGTCAACGCGCCGTGCTTTTCCGGTCATTCGGCGTTCTCGCCGGGGCCGGCGTTCAGAGGGAACTCGTCGATCTGCTGCTCGAAGGCACCTCCGGCTGGTCCCGCTCGGCGGCGGCGGTGGCGGGCCTGGGCCCCGAGAGCACGTACGTCAGCGCGAAGCCCGCGCCGACCACCACCGCTCCCCCGGCCGCGTCGAGCACCCAGTGGTTGGCGGTCGCGACGATCGCCGAGGCCGTGCACAGCGGGTGCAGCAGCCCCAGCGCCTTCAGCCACCACCGGGACGCCAGCACGGCGATCACGACGCCGCACCACAGCGACCAGCCGAAGTGCAGGGACGGCATGGCCGCGTACTGGTTGGTGAGGGCCGTGAGCGTGCCGTAGTCGGGCTGGGAGAAGTCCTGGACGCCGTGGACGGTGTCGATGAAGCCGAGCGTCGGCATCAGGCGGGGCGGGGCCAGCGGGTAGAGCCAGAAACCGACCAGGGCCAGCAGGGTGGCGAAGCCGAGGGCGGAGCGGGCCCAGCGGTACTCGGCCGGGCGGCGCCAGTACAGGATCGCGAGGACCGTCAGCGGGACGGCGAAGTGGAACGACGTGTAGTAGTAGTCGAAGAAGTTCCGCAGCCAGTCGATCCGCACGACGGTGTGGTTGACCCAGTGCTCGATGTCGATGCGCAGGGCGCGCTCGAGGCCGTACACCTGCATGCCGTGCTCCTCGGCCTCGGCCCGCCCGGCCGAGTTGCTGCCGCCGGTGGCGGCGAGCCGGACCTGGGAGTAGGCGGCGTAGGTGACCCGGATGAGGAGGAGTTCCAGGAGGAGGTTGGGCCTGGTGAGGACCCGGCGCAGGAAGGGCACCAGCGGTACCCGCCGGAAGCGGGCCGGGGCGGCGGGGGCGTACTCGGTGGGGATCGGCTGCCGGTAGTACGGCGAGGTGCGGGACAGGAACGGCACGGCCGTGGCGGCGGCGAGGGCGGCCAGCAGGACGAGGTTGGTGCGCAGCGGGTCCAGCGACTGCATGTCGGGCAGCAGCATCCTGGTGGGCAGGGTCATGACCAGGACGACGGCGACCGGCCACACGTACCGGTCGGAGGCGCGTCGGCCGGCCCGGCCGACGACCGCGAGCAGTATCCACAGCAGCTGGTGCTGCCAGGCCGTGGGCGAGACGACGATCGCGGCGCAGCCGGTGATGGCGACGGCGAGCAGCAGCTGGCCGTCGCGGAAGCAGCGGACGGCGCGGCGCAGGGCGAGGACGGCGACGGCCGCGCCGATCGACAGGAAGAGGGCGACCTCCGGGGGGCCGCTCAGGCCGAGCCGGAGCAGGGCGCCGTGCAGGGACTGGTTGGCGAGGTCGTCGGCCGGGCCGCCGAGGCCGACGCCCGCCATGTGGTGGACCCAGTAGCGGTAGGAGTCGTCCGGCATCGCCGCCCAGGCGAGCCCGGTGCAGGCGGCGAACGTGACGCCGGTGGAGAGCGCGGCGCGTCTGCGGCCGGTGAACCACAGCAGGGGCGTGAAGAGCAGCAGGGTGGGCTGGAGCGCGGCCGCGACGCCGATGAGCAGGCCGCTGGCGCGCTGGCCGTGGGCGACGAAGCAGCCCAGCAGGACGAGGAGGACCGGGATGATGCTGGTCTGGCCCAGCCACAGGGTGTTGCGGACGGGCAGGGACAGCATCAGGAGGCTGATGGCGACCGGGGCGGCCAGCAGGGCCGTGCGGCGGCTGACCGGCTGGGGCAGGGCGCGGGCGGCGATCAGGCCGAGGGCCACGACCAGCAGCAGTGTGCCGAAGGTCCAGCCCCAGCCGAGGGCCTGTTCGGCCGAACGGGTGAGGGGTTTGAGGACGAGGCCGCTGAACGGGGTGCCGGTGAAGCGGGTCGAGTCGTACAGGGAGCCGTTGACGTGCAGGACGCCGTTCGGCCCGAGCCAGGTCTCCAGGTCCGTCAGGCGCTCGCCGCGCGGAGTGGCGAGGACGACGGCCACCTGGCGTGCCGCGAGGAGTGCCGCGATCAGCCAGAGGCCGAGGCGGGCCACGCGCAGGCGTGCCCGGGCCCCGCCGACGGCCGTCGCTCCGAGTGCTTCCGCCGGTCGTCCGCCGTGATCCGCGTTCGTCACTCCCCGTCGGCCTCCCGCCCCAGTGGTTGGTCGCCTCCGGGAGGAAGACGCGGGCTACCCCCGGTTCACCTGACGTCCGTCCTCCTTTTGTCCGGAAGACGATAGTCCGCAGGGTGGGTGGTCGCCTCTCCTCGACGCGAGAAGGATCACATCAAGATCCCGTGGGAACCGCTGCCGACCGGGCATACGTGCCTGCACAACCGGTATTTAGCTGCACCCTGCAACGAAAGGCGTACCGCCCGTAAAGGGACTTTATCCGCCTATCGTCGTTTTTTCGGCCCGTACGACAGCGCCGCCGCGCGGGACCGTGTCCCTGTCCCCGTCGAAAGGTAGGCGAGCGAGTCTTGTCGACTGCCTCAGTCGTCGCTCCCCCGTCCGTCATGAAGAGCCGCACAGCGAAGGCCCAGGACGCCACCGTCACCGACCCCGCGCTGGTCAAGCGCGCCGTGAAGGCGGCCGCGCTGGGCAACGCGATGGAATGGTTCGACTTCGGTGTCTACAGCTACATCGCGGTCACGCTGGGCAAGGTCTTCTTCCCCTCGGGCAACCCCACCGCCCAGCTGCTGTCCACGTTCGGCGCCTTCGCCGCGGCCTTCCTGGTCCGCCCCCTCGGCGGCATGGTCTTCGGCCCGCTCGGCGACCGCGTCGGCCGCCAGAAGGTCCTCGCCCTCACCATGATCATGATGGCGGCGGGCACCTTCGCGATCGGTCTGATCCCGTCGTACGCGACGATCGGTGTCGGCGCGCCGATCCTGCTTCTCGTGGCCCGCCTCGTGCAGGGCTTCTCCACCGGCGGCGAGTACGCCGGTGCCTCGACCTTCATCGCCGAGTACGCGCCCGACAAGCGGCGCGGCTTCCTCGGCAGCTGGCTGGAGTTCGGCACGCTCGCCGGCTACATCGGCGGCGCCGGCCTGGTCACGCTGATGACCGCCCTGCTCTCCGCCGACGACCTCACCTCCTGGGGCTGGCGCATCCCGTTCCTGATCGCTGGCCCGATGGGCCTCATCGGCCTCTACCTGCGGCTGCGCCTGGAGGAGACCCCGGCGTTCGCCGCCGAGGTCGCCAAGGCCGAGAAGGACCGGCCCAAGGTGCCGCTGCGCGAGATGATCACCGGCCAGTGGCGGGCGCTGCTGCTCTGCGTCGGCCTGGTGCTGGTCTTCAACGTCACCGACTACATGCTGCTGTCGTACATGCCGAGCTACCTGACCGGTCAGCTCCACTACGACGAGACGCACGGCCTGCTCGTCGTCCTCGGCGTGATGGCCCTGATGATGATCGTCCAGCCGTTCGCCGGCGCGCTGACCGACCGGGTCGGCCGCCGTCCGGTGATCGCCGCCGGCTGCGCGGGCTTCCTGCTGCTGTCCGTCCCGGCCCTGCTGCTGATCCGCGAGGGCAGCCTGCTCGCGGTCGCGCTCGGCATGGGCGCGCTGGGCCTGCTGCTGGTCTGCTTCACGGCGTCGATGCCCTCGGCGCTGCCGGCCCTGTTCCCCACCAAGGTCCGCTACGGCTCGCTGTCCATCGGCTTCAACGTCTCGGTGTCCCTGTTCGGCGGCACGACCCCGCTGGTGGTCACGGCCCTGATCGGCGCGACCGGCAACATGATGATGCCCGCGTACTACATGATGGCCGCGGCCGTGATCGGCGGCTTCGCGGTGTGGCGCATGACGGAGTCGGCGGGCCGCCCACTCCCCGGTTCGGCCCCCTCGGTGGCAGCACGGGACCACTGAGCGCCCTCTCGGCGGCAGCGCGCCGGCACCTTGCCCCTCGGCCTCCACCGCGGACGGGGACGCCGCCGGGCGCGAACCGGGAGGCAGTGGCTGTGGGGGGGGACTGCGACCCCGGCTCACGCGTCCGGTGCGGCCCTTGCCCGCGGGCCCAGTGTCACCGTTGCCCGCGCGCCGGTCGCGCCCCGCCACCGCACCCGGGGCCACCCCCCACCCCACTTCCACGCCCGGGTGCCACCCCGCCCCGCACGCCCGGGGTCACCTCGCTGCCCCGCCTGGATGCCACCCCGCCCGGCACGCCCGGCGCGACCCGCCCCCACACCCTGCCCGGTCGGGACGTGCCCGGCCAGGAGGCGGTCATTCGGCGGTCTCGTCGGGTCGCGCGAAACCCGGGCCGTTTGCGATCGTTGGCCTGCTGGTTAGCGTTCCTGACTAGGTACAGAAAGGCAGCCGCATGAGCGAGTCGCACGTCTGGGACGAGGTCGACGCCTACTTCACCGCCCACCTCGCCCCGGACGACGAAGCCCTGGCGGCGGCCCTGCGCGACAGCGACGCCGCCGGGCTCCCGCACATCAGCGTCGCGGCGAACCAGGGCAAGCTCCTCCAGCTCCTGGCCCAGATCCAGGGCGCGCGCCACATCCTGGAGATCGGCACGCTCGGCGGATACAGCACCATCTGGCTGGGCCGCGCCCTGCCCGCCGACGGGCGGCTGATCTCCCTGGAGTACGACCCCAAGCACGCCGAGGTCGCCGTCCGCAACATCGCCCGGGCCGGCCTCGACAAGCTCGTCGAGGTGCGGGTGGGCCCGGCCCTGGAGTCGCTGCCCAAGCTGGCCGACGAGAACCCGCCCCCGTTCGACCTGGTCTTCATCGACGCCGACAAGGCGAACAACCCGCACTACGTGGACTGGGCCGTCCGACTCTCCAGCACGGGCAGCCTGATCGTCCTCGACAACGTGGTCCGCGGCGGCCGGGTGACCGACGCGGACAGCACCGCCCCGGACGTCATGGGCACCCGCGCCGCCATCGAACTGATCGGCAGCCACCCGAGGTTGAGCGGGACGGCGATCCAGACGGTCGGCACGAAGGGGTACGACGGGTTCGCGCTCGCGCGGGTGCTGGCCTGACGCCGGGCCGTCCCCCGCCGGCGGTCACACCTCGTGGTAGAAGCCCACGTTGACGCTGCGCGGGGCGGTGCGGTCCTGCACGATGATCTCGCCGCTGCCGCCCCTGGGCAGCGGGACGGTACCGCCGTAGGCGAGGGGCTGGGCGTACTCCCCGACCGTCAGGCGGACTTCGGAGGACGGGTCGGGCTGGGAGCCGCGCAGCCACGTGACCTGCCAGGTGCCGTCGGGCCCGCAGAGGAACTCCAGGTGCACACGGGAGACGAACAGCCAGTCGTCCGGCGTGCTGAGCCGGCACACCGACTTGTCGCGGCCCACCCGCAGCACGGCACCCGGCTCGCTGGGCGCGTCGGCCATGAGCATGCCGGCCGTGGCACCCTCCTCCGCCGCGGAAACGGCGGCCATGGTGAGTTCGAGCACGTGCGCTCCTCCTGAGACGTCCTGAACGGGCCTGCAAGCCCGCCGCATGATAGAACGCCCGGCCGCGCGGTGTCCGGCACAATGGGTTCATGACCGAACGAAAGCCACCCGGCGTCGACTTCGAGTCCTGGGTCGACAAACAGATCCGTGACGCGGAGGCGCGCGGTGAGTTCGAACGGTTGCCCGGGGCGGGCCGGCCGCTCCCGCCCGACGTCGAGAGCACGTACGACGAACTGTGGTGGGTCAAGCGGAAGATGGCCCGCGAGGGCTTCTCGGTGCTCCCGCCGGCGCTGGCGCTGCGCAAGGAGGCCGAGGACGCGCTGCCGGCGGCCCTCGCGGCCCCCTCGGAGCGCATCGCGCGGAAGATCATCGACGAGGTCAACGACAAGATCCGCACGATGATGTTCAAGCCGCCGCCCGGCCCCCCGCTGGGAAAGAAGCCGTACGACGTCGAGGACGTCGTACGGCAGTGGCGGGAGCGCCGGGCGGAGCGGGGACCGGGCGGTTCACCCGGGCCCCGGTCAGACGTGTAGCAGTCGTTCCGCCAGTTCGCGGTAGTCCTTCAGGGCCAGCCGCAGCTGCTCGGTGTCGGCGGACGACACGGGCTTGCCCTCGCCGCCCTCGACCGACTGCCAGGAGTGCCGCAGGGTGCGGCGGCGCTGCGTCACGGCCTCGGTGAAGCGGGCCGCGATCTCCTCCAGCACGTGGTCGGCCTCCTCGACGGCGGCTCGGGGGCCGTCGACGAACCCGGCGACCGCGTGCTGGAGCTGCGAGCCGAGCTTGTCGGACTCGTCGTGGGGCAGGAGGTGGGCGCGGACGCCCGGGGCGCCCTCGCGGGAGCCGGTCTCACGGGCCCCCGTCTCACGGGAGCCCGCCTCGCGCGGGCCGGTGCGGTCTCCGGTGGGAGCGGTGCCGGCCGCTGTGAGCCGGCTCTCCCCGGGGGCACCAGGGGTGTGCGCGCCGGTGGCGCGGTCCGTGCCGTGGCCGGTGCCCAGGGCGGTCTCGCCGCGGGCGTCGGGGGCCGTGGGCGTGTCGTCGCCCGGCGGTCGGGTCATGTCGGTCATCGCCTCAACTCTCCTTCGCCTGACGTCGGTGCATCGCCCACGGCAGGTGCCCGCCGCGGGCGGCCGGAGCCTTGCGGCCGCCGTTCAGCCCGGCCTTGTGCCGTCCGCCGTCATGGCGTCCGCCCAGGTGCGGGCCGGCGACGTGGCCGCCGCCGTCGTGGCGGGCCGGCCGCACCAGCTCCTCGAACAGGGCGCGGGCCGCCACCATGGCCTCGCGCATGTCTTCCGTTCCGATGCCGCCGTCCCGGGCGTCGTCCGCGCGCAGGTGCGCCGCGCGGTGCACGCGCCGGTAGCCGTCCACGTGGTGGGCGTGGTGCACGGACAGCGCCGCGAGCTGCTCCTCGTACTGCCCGCCGCCGGGGAAGCCCCGGGCGCCGGCGAGCTCGGCGAGCAGCCGGTCCGCCTCGGCGACCGCCTCCCGCGGCGAGTCGACGAACCGCTCCTGGGCGGCCGTCCAGCGCGCCTCGTACTGCTCGCGCTGCGCCGGCTCCAGCGCTCGTTCGCGCAGGTCGCCGTGGCGCTCCACGCGCTCGGCGAGTTCGCGCTCGGCGGCCTTGGTGTCGCCGTCGTGCCGGGCGACGGCCAGGTCGTACTCGGGTCCGAAGCGCCGCTTCAGGCTCGGGCCGCGCCGAGCCCCTCGGGCGCGCAGGGTCATGACGGCCGCGATGATGACGACGACCGCCGCGATCACGATCAGAGCAATGATCAGGCCAGTGGACATGAATGCCTTCCGGGTTCTCGGCCCAACCGGCTCTCCTCGCGAGCCGGTTCGCCGGTCGGGTAGCCCGGAAGCAGGCCCCCAAACGGCGCCCCGGCCCGGCCCGGGGCGCGCGCCTCCGGGGATATCCGGTTGCGTGCGGGGTACGGCGCCCGCCGAGAATGCCGGTCATGACCTGGACCGTGGCCCCGGAACCGTACGACTCCCCCGTCGCCGCCGCCCTGTGGCGGGCGTACTACACCGAGGTCAGCGACCGCTGGTACCTGCTGCACGAGGGGCGCCGGACCGACCCGGACGAGCTGGAGCGGGAGATCGCCGCCCAGCCGGGTGCGGATCTCGCGTCGCCGCGCGGGCGGTTGCTGGTCGCCCGGTACGGCGGCGAACCGGCCGGCACGGCGGGCGTACGGCTGCTGGACGGCATGACCGCCGAGCTGACGCGGGTCTTCCTGAAGGAGCCGATGCGCGGCAAGGGCGGTGCCACGCTGCTCGTCCGCGCCGCCGAGGACGCCGCCCGCGCGCTCGGCGCCACCCGGATGATCCTCGACACCCGCGGCGACCTCGTCGAGGCCCGCGCCCTCTACGCCCGGCTCGGCTACCGGGAGACCGAGCCGCACAACGACGACCCGTACGCCGAGCACTGGTTCGCCAAACCCCTGGCCTGAGCTCAGACGACCTGGTCCGCCGGGCGCGTCTCGTACGGCCGCTCGCGGCGCGACCCGCACAGCTCGCCGTTCAGCTCCCGCACGAGCCGCACCAGGTCGGTCGGCCGGTCCGGGCCCCACCAGTCGCCGAGCAGCTCGGCGAGGGACTCCTCGCGGGCCCGCGACAGCCGCTCGGCGACCTCGCGCCCCTGGTCGGTCAGGACGAGGTCGAGGCCCACGCGCACGGCGAGCCGCCGCTCCTCGACCTGCCGGGCGGCCTCCATGATCACGGTCAGCGGCACGGGCATGCGATCGGCCAGCACGCCCGGCTCCACCGAGCCGTACCGGCGGATCCTCAGCAGCAGCCAGCTCGCCGCCGGGAGCAGGTCGTAGCCCGCCCGGGCGGTGATCTTCCGGTAGATCTCGCGCCGGCCCGCGCGGGTGCCGAGCACCGACAGGGCGCGGCACACCTCGTCGTAGGAGGACCGCTCGACGGGGTTGCTGGCCAGGGTCTGCGTGCCGTCGGGCGCGGTGACCGAGCCGCGCAGCCGGTCCTCCTTGAGGAACCAGGCCAGGAGGAAGCCGAGCAGCGCGACGGGGGCGGCGTACAGGAAGACGTCCGTGATGGAGACGGCGTAGGCGTGCAGGGCCGGCGGGCGCAGGCCGGGCGGCAGGGCGGTGATGCCGCGCGGGTCGGCCTCCAGCGCGGCCACGGAGACTCCGGGCGGCAGCGGGGCGCCCCGGAAGGCGTCCGTGAGCTGGTCGCCGAGCCGGTTCGCGAAGACCGTGCCGAAGACGGCGACGCCGAACGAGGCGCCGATGGAGCGGAAGAAGGTCGCGCCGGAGGTGGCGACGCCCAGGTCCTCGTACGGGACGGCGTTCTGCACGATGAGCACGAGGACCTGCATCACCAGGCCGAGGCCGAGTCCGAAGACGAAGAAGAAGCCGCTCAGCTCGGCGGTGGAGCTGTGCTCGTCGAGCTGGTGCAGCAGGAGCAGCCCGAGGGTGGTGACGCCGGTGCCGGCGATCGGGAAGACCTTCCAGCGGCCGGTGCGGCTGACGATCTGCCCGGAGGCCGTCGAGGCCAGCAGCAGGCCGAGCACCATGGGCAGCATGTGCACGCCGGACATGGTCGGGCTGACGCCCTGCACGACCTGGAGGAAGGTCGGCAGGTAGGTCATCGCGCCGAACATGGCGAAGCCGACGACGAAACTGATCACCGCGGCCAGGGTGAAGGTGCGCACGCGGAAGAGCCGCAGCGGCAGCACGGGCTCGGCGGCCCGCCGCTCGACGGCCACGAAGACGGCGGCGAGGACGACGCCCAGGACGGCGAGCCCGATGATCTGCGGCGAGCCCCAGCCCCAGGTCGTCCCGCCGAGCGAGGCGACCAGCACCAGGCAGGTGGCGACGGCGGCGATGAGGAAGGTGCCCAGGTAGTCGATGACGTGCCGCTGCCCCTTGCGCGGGAGGCGCAGTACGGCGGCGATCACGGCGAGCGCGACGACCCCGACCGGCAGGTTGACGTAGAACACCCAGCGCCAGCTCACGTGCTGGGTGAACAGCCCGCCGAGCAGGGGTCCGAGGACACTCGTGGCGCCGAAGACGGCACCGAACAGCCCCTGGTAGCGGCCTCGTTCGCGCGGCGGCACCAGGTCGCCGACGATCGCCATGGACAACACCATCAGCCCGCCCCCGCCGAGCCCCTGCACCGCCCGGAAGGCGATCAGCTGGGTCATGTCCTGCGCCGCGCCGCACAGGGCGGAACCGGCCAGGAAGATCACGATGGCGGTCTGGAACAGCCTCTTGCGGCCGTACTGGTCGCCGAGCTTGCCCCACAGCGGGGTCGCGGCGGTCGCGGCCAGCAGATACGCGGTGACGACCCACGACAGGTGATCCATGCCGCCGAGGTCGCTGACGATCGTGGGCAGCGCGGTCGACACGATGGTCTGGTCGAGGGCGGCGAGCAGCATGCCGAGGAGCAGCGCGCCGATGGAGACCAGTACGTTCCCGGGCACCTGCTCCTGGGCGGCGGTGCCCTGGGACGTCGTGCTCGCGGCGTGTGCGTCACCGGCCATGCGACCTCCCGAGGGTCCTGTGACATTTTCCATCGTGACCGCTGTGACCCGTTATGGCCCGCTGAGCCCTTTTGGAAGCGATGGTTCCGGGGGCTCGTCGAACGCACTGTGGAGGAGATCTGGATAATCTCTGAAGTTCACGAGGGGAGCTTCGCGAGGGGGAGTTCGCGAGGGGAGGGAGGAACGCGTGGAACCGCCCAACGGCCACCCGTGCCCGGAGTGCGGCGCACCCAGACGCCCGGACCACACGCCCTCCTGCGCCTGCACCCACCGCGCCGCCGAGGCCCTGCGCGACGCCCGCACGGCCGAGGCGGCGGCAGCGGAGGACTTCGACCCGCTGCGGATCCGCCCGTACGTGGAGATCGACACCGCGGCGCCCTCCGGGCCGGGCACCCAGGCCGGGGGCGAGGAGGCGGCACGGCGACAGCCACCGTCGACGCCAACCGACACCCCCGGCGTACGCGCGGGCACGGACACCTCCCGCACCGAGCCCGGCGCGCGACCCCTGTTACAGACCGAGCCGACCACACCGTCGCGGGCAGCGGAGGAAACCCCGCGCCGGGGGCTTGGGGGCACCCCGGCCGCGCCCCAGGAGCAGGAGAAGCCGGCCCGCCCGGCCGAGGGCGCCTCGCGCGACTCCCACCCGAACACCCCCGCCGCACCCGCACCCGCACCCGCACCCGCACCCGCACCCGCGGCAGCCTCGCCTGCCGGAAGCGCCGCCCAGGGCCCCTCGCCGTCCGCCGCCGACGCCACCATGCCCCTGCGTCCCGTCGACCCGGACGCGACCACCGTGCTGCCGGCCGCCCCGGCCACGTCGGTGATGCCGGCGCCCCTGGCGCCGGGCGCGGCCGAGCCCAGCGTCTCGGATCTGCGGCTGTTCGACGGCGGGGGACGGGACCGGCGCACGGCGGAACCGGGCGAGCCCGGCCCGAGGCCGGGCCGGCGGCGCCGTTCGGTTCTCCTCGCCGCCGCGGGCGCCTGCGTCGCGGTCGTCACGGCGGCGGGGTACGCGAGCGGGCTGTTCTCCTACGAGAGTCCGTCCCGGGACACCGCCCTGCCGGACGACATCCGGGCGAGCGTGCCGGACGCCCCGTCGAGCAGCGCGGCGTCCACGCCGCCGGAGGCGAGCGCCTCGGCCCCGCCCTCGGCCCCCGCCGCACCGCCCCCGTCGCCGTCCCGCACCGGGAGCCCGTCGCCCTCGTCGTCGCCGTCCGCGCCGAGCGCCTCGCCGAGCCCGTCCGGGTCGGCCACCCCCTCCGCGCCGCCGACGTCCGCCACGGCGTCCGCCCCCGGCCGGACGTCCCCGGACGACCGCCGGATCGACGGCCCCGCCATCCTGCGCCGCGGCGACCGGGGCCCGCAGGTCGCCGAACTCCAGCAGCGCCTGCGCCAGGTGTACCTCTACGACGAGGACGCCGACGGCTCCTTCGACGACCGGCTGGAGGAAGCGGTCCGCACGTACCAGTGGTCACGCGGCATCCGGACCGACGACCTCGGCGTCTACGACGAGGAGACCCGGGAGCGGCTGGAGTCGGAAACCAGGGAGCCGTGACCGGCCCGTCCGCCCTACGGTGACGCCGTGACTCCTCAGGTGATCGTGCTCAACGGCGGATCGAGCTCGGGCAAGTCCGGGATCGTGCGGTGCCTCCAGGAGATCCTGCCTGACCCGTGGCTGGCCTTCGGCGTGGACGACTTCGTCGACGCGATGCCCGCGAGGTTGCAGGACTCGGACGCGGGGATCGTCTTCGCGGCGGACGGCGGCGTGAGCGTGGGGCCGGAGTTCCGCGCCCTGGACGCGGCCTGGGCGGAGGGCGTCGCCGCGATGGCCCGGGCCGGCGCCCGGGTGATCGTCGACGACGTGTTCCTCGGCGGACCGGCGTCCCGGCAGCGGTGGCAGCGGGCCCTGGCCGGGCTCGACGTGCTGTGGGTCGGTGTCAGGTGCGACGGCGCGGTCGCCGCGGGGCGTGAGATCGCCCGGGGAGACCGCGTCCGGGGCATGGCCGCGTCACAGGCACGGCTCGTCCACGAGGGCGTGGAGTACGACGTGGAGGTGGACACGACGCACACCGAGTCCCTGGACTGCGCACGCGCCGTCGCCGCCCGCGTCGACTGACCGGGGCACAACAGCCCCGGGCCTCCTCAACCGATGTGGAGGCTGATCGTCCCGTCCCCGACGGCCTCCACGCGTACCTTCGTGAGGTCCTCGACCACCACGTCCGGCTCGTGGACCGCGGCCCGGGGCCCGACCCCGACCACCGTCATCCCGGCGGCCCGCCCCGCCGCTATCCCGGCGCCGGAGTCCTCGAACACCACACAGTCCGCGGGGGCGACCCCCAGCTCGGCGGCGCCCTTCAGGAAGCCCTCCGGGTCGGGCTTGCTCGCCCCGACGGACTCGGCGGTCACCCGCACCCCGGGCAGTTCCAGCCCGGCGGCCGCCATCCGGGCCGTCGAGAGCGGCACGTCGGCGGAGGTCACGAGGGCGTGCGGCAGCCCGCGCAGCGAGGCCAGGAACTCCGGCGCCCCGGGGATCGCGACGACGCCGTCCGTGTCGGCCGTCTCCTCGGCGAGCATCCGGGCGTTGTCGGCGTGGTTCTGCTCCATGGGCCGGCCGGGCAGCAGCAGCGCCATCGAGGCGTAACCCTGCCGCCCGTGGACGACTTTCATGACCTCGTCCCCGTCGAGCCCGTGCCGCTCGGCCCAGCGCCGCCAGACGCGTTCGACCGCGGCGTCGGAGTTGACGAGGGTGCCGTCCATGTCCAGCAGGAGGGCGCGGGCGGTGAGCACGGCGGTGGCCGTCATCGGCAGCTCCAAGGCTCAGGGCGCGAGACAGGGGCACGAGACGCCCCCGGAGGGACAAGGCGGCCCCGCCCGCCGGTCAGGGAAAACGGGCGGAGGCCACTTTGTTCCTCCACGGTACAAAACAAGTCCGGGTTCGCGCCAGGGGGCCCCTGCGGACGTTCACCCACTGTTCAGCTCAGCCGGTCACGGCCTCCCACAGGCTCCACACTCCGAGACCCAGCATCACCAGCGCCGCGATCTGTGTGATCAGCCGCAGCGGCACCTTCTTCATCAGCGCCTTTCCGCCGACGATGCCGAGCCCGGCCACGGCCCACAGCGCCAGCACCGCACCCAGGCCGACGGAGAGCGGGTCGTCGTAGCGGGCGGCCAGGTTCGCGGTCATGATCTGGGTGAGGTCTCCGAACTCGGCGACCAGGATGAGCATGAAGCCCGCGCCCGAGACCTTCCAGAAGGACTGGTTCTCCGGCTTGCGGATCTCCTCCTCGTCCTCGCCCTTCTTCAGCAGCAGCATCGCGGCGCCGCCGAGGAAGAGCACGCCGGTCAGCGCGTGCACGATCTGCTGCGGCAGCAGGGTCAGCACGCTGCCGGCCGCGACGGCGAGCGCGACGTGCAGCGCGAAGGCGGCGGCGACCCCGGCGAAGACGTAGGAGGCGCGGTAGCGGGTGCCGAGGACGAGGCCGGCCAGGGCGGTCTTGTCCGGCAGTTCGGCGAGGAAGACGACGCCGAAGACGACGGCCGTCACGGTCAGGCTGATCAAGGGTTCCTCAATCGGTCGGGGCTGCCCCACCGAGAGTGCTGAGCCTGTCGAAAACTTCCGACGCGACACCTCGGCACGGCAGCACACTCGGCACCCGTGCCGTACGGCACGGGCGTGCACTGCTTGCCGAAGGTCTCGCTGGCGGGTCCGGGAAAGGACCTGCCTCCGGGCGCCGGCTCAGGCGAGCTGAGCAGTATGTCGACGGTCCGGCGAAGAGCTACTCCCCTTCTGCGCCGTCCATGGTACGCGACGCCCCTGGCGTGAAAAGTTTCCGCCTGAACCTTGTCATGTCATGGACGCGTCATTAACTTCTCACCGGGCGCACACCTGTGCGCAACACGGCACCGCGAGCATTCCCCTCGCTCGCCCGCCAACACCCCCCTCTCCACAGGGAGTTCGCATGCCCAGGTTCTACGCGCGTCGACGGCTCGGTGTGGCCGCGGCCGCCACCGCGCTCATATCCTCCGTGGCCCTCTTCAACGCCCCCACGGCCTCCGCCGCACTCCCCACCCCGGTCAGCGGCGCCACCGCCCGCTCCTACCTCGCCACCCTCACCGTGGCCACCGAGGACCGCACCGGCTACAACCGCGACCTCTTCCCGCACTGGATCACCCAGTCCGGTACCTGCAACACCCGCGAGGTCGTCCTCAAGCGCGACGGCACCAACGTCGTCCAGGACTCCTCCTGCGCCGCCACCAGCGGCAGCTGGTACTCCCCCTACGACGGCGCCACCTGGTCCGCCGCCTCCGACGTCGACATCGACCACCTGGTCCCGCTGGCCGAGGCCTGGGACTCCGGCGCCGACAGCTGGACCACCTCCCGCCGGCAGGCCTTCGCCAACGACCTGACCCGCCCGCAGCTCATCGCGGTCACCGACAACGTCAACCAGGCCAAGGGCGACCAGGACCCGGCCACCTGGATGCCCTCCCGGACGGCGTACCGCTGCACCTACGTCCGCGCCTGGGTCCAGGTGAAGTACTACTACGACCTCTCGGTCGACCCGGCCGAGAAGTCCGCGCTGACGAACTACCTGGCGAGCTGCTGACGCGCGCTGTTTTCGTGTCGGAACCTCCCCGCTGACCTCCGTCGTTCCGTACCGTACGGGGCGACGGAGAGGGGATCGCCATGGCCGGACTGCGCCTCGGACCACTGCTGAGGTACACCGACGGCTCGTCCGCGACCGTATGGGTCGAGACGAGCCGTCCGTGCGCCGCCGAGGTGCGCTGTGCCGACGGCGCGGGCGGCACGGCCCGGACCTTCCAGGTCGCGGGCCACCACTACGCGCTCGTCCCGGTGACCGGCCTCACGGCCGGCACGACCACGACGTACGAGGTCTTCCTCGACGACGCCCGGGTGTGGCCGCCGCCCGGCTCCCCCTTCCCGCCCTCGGCGATCCACGCGCCGGGTCCGGAGGGGGCCCTGCGGGTCGCCTTCGGCTCCTGCCGCTGGGCCGCCCCGCCGGCCGGCGGGCACGACCCCGTCGGCCCGGACGCCCTCGACGCGCTCGCCACCCGCCTCGCGGCCGACCCCGAGGGCGAGCGGCCGCACGTCCTGCTGCTGCTCGGCGACCAGGTGTACGCCGACGAGACCTCCGACACCACCCAGCGCTGGCTGGCGGCCCGCCGCGACCTGGGCGAACCGCCGGGCAGCGGCGTCGCGGACTACGAGGAGTACACGCACCTCTACTACGAGTCCTGGCTCGACCCGCGCATCCGCTGGCTGCTGTCCACCGTGCCCAGTTTCATGATCTTCGACGACCACGACGTCATCGACGACTGGAACACCTCCGCCGCCTGGCTCGCCGACATGCGGGCCACCGACTGGTGGCGGGAGCGGCTGCTGAGCGGCCTGATGTCGTACTGGGTCCACCAGCACCTGGGGAACCTCTCCCTGGAGGAGCTGGCGGCCGACCCGGTCTACCAGCAGGTCCGCGAACTCCCCGACGGCACCGACGTGCTGCGCACCTTCGCCGCCCGGGCCGACGCCGACCCGGCCACGGCCCGCTGGAGCTACCGGCGCGACTTCGGCCGCGTACGGCTGGTGATGGTGGACAGCCGTGCGGCCCGCGTCCTGGACGAGAAGTCCCGCTCGATGCTCGACCCGGGCGAGGAGGCCTGGCTGCGCGAGCAGGTGCTGGACACCCCCGAGACGTACGACCACCTCCTCCTCGGCACCTCGCTGCCCTGGCTGCTGCCGCACCTGGTGCACGACGCCGAGGGGTGGAACGCGGCGCTGTGCCGGGGCGAACGGGGCGAGCGCTGGGCGCGGTGGAGCGAGAAGGTGCGGCGGGCCGCCGACCTGGAGCACTGGCCGGCGTTCCCCGAGTCCTTCGCCGGGCTGGCGGAGCTGATCGCCGAGGCCGGCTCCGGGAAGGACGCCCCGGCGACGGTGTGCGTGCTGTCCGGGGACGTGCACCACGCCTATGTCGCCGAGCCGTCCTGGCCGGGCTCCGGCCCCGACGCCCGGGTGGTGCAGCTCGTCTGCTCCCCCGTCCACAACTCCGTGCCCCTGTCGATCCGGCTGGCCTTCCGGGTCGGCTGGAGCGCTCTGGCGCGCGGCCTCGGCCGCGGTCTCGCGCGGCACGGCCGCCTCTCCCGCCCGCCGGTCGGCTGGCGGAAGACGGGCGGGCCCTGGTTCGGCAACCAGCTCATGACCCTGACGCTGCGCGGCCGTTCGGCCCGGCTGCGACTGGAACAGGCGAAGGCGCGGCAGGGGACGGGCCCGCGGCTGACGACGCTGCTGGACTCCGAGCTTGCCCCGTAACCCACCCGTACCGCCCGTTTGTTGCCGCTGTGACCTGTGATGCCAGTGAGGCATGCCACAGCGAGCGTCAATCCTTCCCCACGGGCCCCGACTCCCGCTCCCGGCGACGGCATGATGAGGCGGACCGTCCGCTTCCCCACCGGCGGACCTCCGACACTCGCGCCCCCCACGCCCTGGAGTTCCCCCCTTGTCTGCGTCGCCCGAGGAAGCCGCCCCGGCAGAGGCATCCATACCGGCGGAGGAGTCCGCCCCGGCAGAGGCATCCATACCGGCGGAGGAATCCGCGCCGCTCGAGACATCCGCGCCGCCCGGGAAACCGGGGTCGCTCTCCATCGCCCTGGTCGGGGCCGGGCCCCGCGGCACCAGCGTCCTGGAACGCCTCTGCGCCTCCGCCCCGGAACTCCTCCCGCCGGGCGCCCGGTTGACGGTGCACGTCGTCGACCCGGATCCGCCGGGCCCCGGCCGGGTCTGGCGCACCGCGCAGTCGCCCGAGCTGCTGATGAACACCGTGGCCTGCCAGGTGACCCTGTTCACCGACGACAGCGTGGACTGCTCTGGCCCGATCCGCCCGGGCCCGAGCCTGTACGAGTGGGCGCGCGGCGCGCTGGGCCCTGACGAGTACCCGACCCGGGCCGACTACGGCCGCTATCTGGAGTGGGTGTTCGCCGAGGTCGTACGGGAGGCACCGGCGGCGGTGCGCGTCGAGACGCACCGGGCGCGCGCCACCCGGCTGCGGGACACGCCCGGCGGCCGCCAGGCCCTCACCCTCGACGACGGCCGCACGCTGACCGGCCTGTCCGCGGTGGTCCTGGCCCAGGGCCATCTGCCGACGACGGCCGACCCGGTCCAGCGGCGCCTCGCGGCCCACGCCGCCCGCCACGGCCTGCGGCACGTCCCGCCCGCCAATCCGGCCGACGTCGACCTGTCCGCCGTACCCCCGGGCGAACCCGTCCTGCTGCGCGGACTCGGCCTCAACTTCTTCGACCACACGGCCCTGCTGACGACCGGCCGCGGCGGCCGTTTCGTACGCGACGACCGGGGGCTGCGCTATCTCCCCTCCGGCCACGAGCCACGGCTCTACGCCGGTTCCCGGCGCGGTGTCCCGTACCAGGCGCGCGGCGACAACGCGAAGGGGCCGTACGGCCGGCACGTCCCGCTGGTCCTCACACCGGAGGTGATCGCGGGCTTCCGCAAGCGCGCGGACTCCGGGGAGGCGCCGGACTTCCGGGCGGAGATATGGCCGCTGGTGGCGAAGGAGGTGGAGACGGTCTACTACCGCGCGCTGCTGCGGCGGGCGGGGACCGCCGGTTCCGGTGCGGGGCAGGGCGGGCGGGACCGGGAGTTCGCCGACCGCTTCCTGGCCGTCCCGCACGGCGACCCCCGCGAGGCGCTGCTGCTGGACGAGTTCGGCGTGTCCGGCACCGGCCGCTGGTGCTGGGAGCGGATCCTGCGGCCGTACGGCGGACGGGACTTCGCGCACCCGGGCGAGTGGCGCGACTGGCTGCTGGCGTATCTGCGCCGGGACGCCGCCGAGGCCGCCCTGGGCAATGTGCGCGGCCCGCTGAAGGCGTCCCTCGACGTGCTGCGCGACCTGCGCAACGAACTCCGGCTGATCGTCGACCACGGCGGTCTCGCCGGCGCCTCCCGCCGGGACCACCTGGACGGTTGGTACACGCCGCTCAACGCGTTCCTCTCCATCGGCCCGCCCCGGCGCCGCACGGAGGAGCTCGCGGCGCTGGTGGAGGCGGGTGTGGTGACGGTGCTCGGGCCGCGGTTGCAGGTGGTGGAGGAGGACGGGGCCTGGACGGCGTACTCGCCCGACGTGCCGGGTTCGGCCGTCCGTGTGAAAACCCTCATAGAGGCCCGGCTGCCCGAACCCGACCTGCGGCGCACGGCCGACGAACTGCTCGCCGGGCTGCTGCGAACCGGCCAGTGCCGCCCGCACACCGTGGACGGTTACACAACAGGGGGGTTGGATGTGACGCGGCGCCCGTATCATCTGATTGACCGTCAAGGAGTTGCACACACAAGGCGGTTCGCGTTCGGAGTGCCGACAGAAGGCGTCCACTGGGTCACTGCGGCGGGAGCGCGTCCGGGGGTGGATTCGGTCACCCTTTCGGACGCGGACGCGGTGGCGAGAGCCGCTCTACGTGCGGCTGGGGCCGAAATCGAATCCCAGCCAGAGGCAAAGCAGTGGCCAAATGTTGAACTTGCAAGCATCAATTAGGCACACCTAACGTGGGTTACTCGTCGGTTCTGTCCCCGACCGGCCCCGCACGGGCCGGCCAACCGAAGGAGACCCCCCATGACCGCACGCCTGAACGGCGCGCAGCCATACGCTCTCGGACTGTTCCGGATCGTCGTCGGCCTGTTGTTCGCCTGCCACGGCGCCGTCGCGCTCTTCGGCGTCCTCGGTGGTGTGGACGGCAAGGGCGGCACCGCCTCGACCGGTGCCTGGCCCAACTGGTACGCGGCCGTCATCGAACTCGTCGGCGGCACCCTGGTCCTGCTGGGCCTCGGCACCCGCATCGCGGCGTTCATCTCCTCGGGCGCCATGGCGTACGCGTACTTCAAGGTCCACCAGCCGCAGGCCCTGTGGCCCATCGAGAACAGCGGCGAGGGCGCGGCCATGTACTGCTGGGCCATGTTCCTGCTGATCTTCACGGGCTCCGGCGCCTTCGGCCTGGACCGGCTGCTGGCGAAGCGCACCTCGGCGCAGGAGCAGCGGTCCGCCCGGACGCCGGTGACGGCCTGAGCCGCCCGGTCCGCTCCGACGCCGAACGGCGCCTCCCACCCGGGTGGGAGGCGCCGTTCGGCGTTTCCGCTACCCGCCCGCGGCCACCCACCCGAACGGCACCGTGAAGCAGGCCACCCGGGCGCCGGCGCCGCCCGGCACGTCGTGGAGGACGACCGAGGACGCCTCACCGCGCCGGAAACCCCAGTCGTGCCGGGCACTCGCCGCGCCCGTGCCGTGCCGGTCGGCGGTGAAGTCCAGCCAGACCTCGTTGTGCGGACCGACGTGGTGCGGATCGCCCGACGGCCGGTGCTGGTAGTGCCCGCCGGCGGCCTCCGGGTCGGCGCCGCAGGGCTTGCGGTGCACATGGACGCCGTAGGCGTGCCCGGGCTTCATGCCGGTCACCCGCAGCCGGACGGTCGTCGCGCCGCCGCGAGCCGTGCGCTGGCCGACCTCGATCCACGAGGCCGTGGGGACGAGGCTCCGGTCGTACGTCAGCGCCGGCGACCGGTCGGCGGCGCCGGGCGGGGCGAACCGGGCGTCCGTCCGCATCGCGTAGCCGTGGGCACCGCCCGGGCCGCCGGCGAACAGGGCGGTGGCGACGGCGCTCGCGCATATTCCTGCCAGCATGGTGTGTACCGTTCCTCACCTTGTGCGTGGTCACGACCCCTTTCCGTTGCTACGGGACGCCCGCGCCGACCGCCCTCCGGGACACGGCAGCCGGGTGACAACCCGGACGAGGCGCGACGAGGTGAACACTCCGTACCGAACGTACGAGCCCCCCGTGAACCACCCGTCACACCCCGGGCGTACGCTGTATGGCTGTCATGGCCACTCCTGCCGTTCCCCCCGCGACATCGCGGCACGGTCTGGCCCACGGGGGAGTCACGGGGAGTTGTGGTGCTGGAGCAGGTGGGGTCGCTGGTCGGCAGCCCATGGATCTACGCGGTGGTGGCCCTGTCCGTCCTGCTCGACGTGTTCCTGCCGGTGCTGCCCAGCGGCGTCCTGGTGATCACGGCGGCCACGGCGGCGGCCGCGGGCTCGGCGGCCGACGTGCCCGACATCCTGGCGCTGACCCTGTGCGCGGCCACCGCCTCCGTCCTGGGTGACCTGGTCGCCTACCGCCTCGCCTGGCGCGGCGGGGACCGGCTGGACCGGGCGATCTCCCGGTCCCGGCGCCTGACCACCGCGCAGGAACGTCTCGGCGCGGCGCTCTCGCGGGGCGGCGGCGCGCTCGTCGTCCTCGCCCGCTTCGCCCCCGCGGGCCGCTCGGTCGTCTCCCTCGGCGCGGGCGCCGCCCACCGCCGCGCCCGCGACTTCCTCCCCTGGTCCGCCCTGGCCGGCCTCACCTGGGCGGCGTACAGCGTCGCCCTCGGCTACTTCGGCGCGCACTGGCTGGGCGCGAGCTGGCTGGCGACGGCGGTGTCGGTGGCAGCGCTGTTCGCGGCGGGCGCGGGGGCGGCGTACGTGGTGCGCAGGGAGCCGCGGGCGTCGTAGGGGGTGCGCTGGGGCGGGAAGCGGGGGCGGCGCAGCCGGTCCGCCCGTTCAGCTCGCCCGGCGCGTTCCGGCGCCCCGTACCTCCAGGCCGTCCAGCAGTTCGGCCGTGGCCTGCGCGACGGCCTCCACCGCGCGGTCGAACACCTCCTGGTTGTGGGCGGCGGGGGCCCGGAAACCCGAGACCTTCCGCACGTACTGCAACGCGGCAGCCCGAATGTCCTCCGCCGTGGCCTCTTCGGGCAGCACGGGCGGACGCAGGGTCTTGATACTCCGGCACATGCCCCCAGTCTCGCCCGTTCGGCCCCCATGCGACAGCGACTCCTGCCATGATCGCGGAGAGGCGGCCACCATCCCGGGGCCGACCGACGAGAGGAACCCGACATGGGCAACGAACTCACCGTGGCCGTCCTGGGCCCGGGCGGCGTGGGCGGCCTGCTCGCCGCCCTGCTCTCCCGCGCCGGGCACCGCGTGATCTGCCTGGCGGGCGAGAAGACGGCCGACGCCCTGCGCACCGACGGCATCCAGGTCCGCAGCGGCCGCTTCGGCGACTTCACGGCCCGCGTGGAGGCCGGCACCGTGCTGGGCGAACCGGTCGACGCCTGCCTGATCACCGTCAAGCACACGAGCCTTGACGCCGCCCTGGCTCGCGTCCCCGCGTCCGCGCTGTCCGACGGCCTCCTCGTGCCGTTCCTGAACGGCGTCGAACACCCGGCGATCCTGCGCGCCCGCTACCGGGCCGACCGCGTCGCCCCCGCCGTCATCCGCGTCGAGTCGACCCGGGTCGCCCCCGGCGTCATCGAACACGGCAGCCCCTTCGCGGAGATCGACCTGACCGGCACGGGCGTCCCCCGGGCCCGCCTCGACGCCCTCGCCGAGGCCTTCGACGCCGCCGGTCCGGCCACCCGGGTCCTGGAGGACGAGACGGCGGCCCTGTGGGCGAAGATGTCGTTCCTCGCCCCGATGGCCCTGCTGACCACCCGCCACGGCGTCCCTCTCGGCGAGGTCCGCACCCGCCACCGCGCCGAACTGACCGCGCTGGTCGAGGAGACGGCCGCGATCAGCCGCGCGTGCGGCGGCCCGGCGGACCCGGCCCAGGCCCTCGCTCGCTACGACGCCTTCCCACCGTCGATGAAGTCGTCGATGCAGCGCGACGCCGAGGCGGGCCGGCCCCTCGAACTGGACGCCATCGGCGGCGCGTTGCTCCGCGCCGCCGACCGCCACGGCGTACCGGCTCCGGTGACGGCCCGGGTGGTGGGCGAACTGGCCGCCGGCCAGGGAGCGGCCGATACGATCACGAGCAGTTAGCTTGTCTTACTGACAGTGCTGCCGGAGTCTCGATAGTGTGCAGGCGGCGCGAAGGGGGACGGGCATGCGCAAGTTCTTGTCGTCATTGCTCAGGGCGGCTCCGACGCGCACCGGCTCGGCGCTCCGCGCACCCGTCATGGCGACGGTCGCCGGGATGCTCGGCATCTCCTATGCCGCGTTCAGCGGCCGTGGCGTCGACGCCATCATGCTCGTTCCGGTCGGCACGGTGGTGCTCGTTCTCGTCGTGCAGAAGGCGTTCGCGCTGTTCGACAACCTGGAACTCGTCCGGGAACTGTCCCAGAAGGAAAACCACTTCCGTTCCCTGGTGCAGGACTCGAGCGACGTCATCATGCTCGTCGCCCCCAGCGGCATCCTGAGGTACGTCTCCCCGGCCGCCGCCGACGTCTACGGCCGCCCGGCGGAGGATCTGCTGGGCACGGAACTGGCCGGTGTCATCCACCCGGATGACCTGGGCAGCGTCGTGCACGAGGTGCGGCGTTTCCTCGCCGCCGACCCGGTCGAGGAGCCCACCACGCGCATCGAGTGCCGCTTCCGCTCGGGCGACGGGACCTGGATCCACGTCGAGTCGGTCGTCAAAAGGCACCACGGCGGCCTGATCTTCAACAGCCGGGACGTGACCGAACGCGTGCGGCTCCAGGCCCAGTTGCAGCACAACGCCGAGCACGACCCGCTCACGGACCTGCCCAACCGCGCCCTGTTCACCAAGCGCGTCCAGCACGCGCTGTCGGGCCGCCGCGCCTCCGAGAGGGGCGTGGCCCTGCGGAACACGGCCGTGCTCTTCATCGACCTCGACGGCTTCAAGGCCGTCAACGACACCATCGGACACCAGGCCGGGGACGAACTGCTCGTCCAGGCGGCCCGCAGACTGCAGGACTCGGTCCGCCAGGGCGACACCGCCTCCCGGCTGGGCGGCGACGAGTTCGCCGCCCTGATCGTCGGGGACAACACCCGCGACCGCGAGGCGAGGCAGCGGCACATACTGGAACTCGCCGACCGACTCAGGACGACGCTCTCCCAGCCCTACCTCATCGACGGCAACGATGTCCGCGTCAACGCCTCCATCGGCGTCGCCTTCGCCGAACCCGGCCTCGGCGCGGGCGAGCTGCTGCGCAACGCCGACCTCGCGATGCACCGGGCCAAGGGTGCCGGCAAGGGCCGCGTCGAGCTGTACAAGCCGCAGATGCAGCAGGACGTCGTCCGCAAGGCCGAGCGGGCCACGCGCCTGCGCGCCGCACTGCACGACGGCGAGTTCACCCTGCTCCACCAGCCCGTGGTGTCCCTGGAGGACGGCCGGATCACAGCGGTGGCCGCGCACGTGCGCTGGCGCTCCTCGCAGGGAGTGCTCTTCACGCCGGCGGAGCTTCGGGCCGAAGGCAGTGAGGAAACCACCGAGTTGGACCGATGGACACTGGACCAGGCCGTCGCGCAGGCCGCAGAACGGTATGCGGCGGGCCTGGCAGTGCCGGTGGCCGTCCGCATCAGTGCCCGCCGGTTCCTGGACCCGTCGAAGCCCCTCGGCTCGATCGAGGCTCTGCTCACCCGGCACGGCCTGCCCTCCGGGTCGCTGATCATCGAACTGTCCGACGCCGACCCGACAGTCTCCCTGGACGAACTGGAACCTCGTCTGGGCGCCCTCAGACGGATCGGTGTCCGGATCGCGCTCGACGGGTTCGGCAGCGACCCGGCGGTGATCACGACCCTCAGGCGGCTTGCCCTCGACGCGCTCAAGCTGGACCGTGGCCTGGTCGAGGGCGTCGTCGAGTCCGCGCGCCTGCACAAGATCACCAGTGGGCTGCTGCGCATCGCCGGCGACCTCGGGCTGCAGTCCGTGGCCGAAGGGGTGGACCTGCCCGAGCAGGTCGTCGCCCTGCATGCGATGGGCTGCACCCACGGACAGGGCATGGCCTTCTCCGGGCCGCTGGACGAGTACCGACTGCGTCGGGCACTCGCCGTCGGCCGCTATCCGGTTCCGCACAGGCGGCCCGGCGTCGGCTTCGAGGGCAGCGACGTACGGGGCACGGCATCAGACGGCGACACCTTTGCCGGACCGGGGCTTGCGGCGGCGGAGCTGCTGCGCGGGTACACGCGGCACAGCCAGGACGAGGCCGAGGCGGTGACCAGAGCGGCGGGTGAACTCGAGTACGCCCTCGCCCGGCTCTTCGCGATTCTGGGGCCGCCTCCCGAACCGACGGCGGTCGAGTACGACCCGGCAGGAAGCGGTGATGGAGGCGCGCGGCAGTGAGCGTGGAAGAAAGCAGCGGCGCCCCTCCCCTCCCGCCGGACGACCTCGTCGTCTCGGTGGGTCTGGAGATCGCCATGAAGTGGGGTGCCGCCCTCGGCGGACCGGAGCAGCTCAAGATTGCTTTAGCGGCTCTGGAACCACAGTTGAAGCGGGATCACCAGATCCGGCTCAGGCAGTTGGACATGCAGCGGGAGGCGGCTGCGCGCCAGGACGAGAACGCCAGGGCGGCCGCGGAGCGCGAAGTGCGGCTGGCGCGGGAGAAGCGTCAGCACGCGCTGTGGATGACGGGTCTGTATGTGGGCGCCGTGATCAGCATCGCCATGCTCGGCGCCGGTATCTACGTCGCCAAGGACGTGTGGTGGCTTGCGATCATGCTGTGCGGTCCCAGTCTGATCGCCATGGGCAAGCTCTATGTGCTGCGGCGCAGTGACAGCGAGGACATGAGGGCAGTGGCCCGGAGCACCCGGGGTGCGACGAACGCCGCCGGCCAGGCGCAGCCTCCGCCCATTCCGTGACGAGCACAGGCAATCGGTCACCTGTTCGCATGCACCACGGGAAGACGCTCGTCCACTCAATTCGAACAGGCGTATCATTGGGTCGTGGCTACGACCTATGACTTTCCGAGTGACCTCCTCGCCGGTCAGGAGGAACTCCATCAGGTCCGGGCCGAGCTGTCGGCCCTGCTGAAACGACTCCCGTGGTCGGTGGAGCCGCTGGACGGCTTCAGCGACGACAACGGCTGGCGCAAGGTGGAACGCCCCGCCTCCCCCGGCTGGACGGCCGACGAGCAGGCGGAGGTCGAGAAGCTCCGGCGACGCGAACACGAGCTCGCGGTGTTCGTCAGCACCCACCGCTACTGGTCCGAACTCAGCGGCCCCGAGCGGGTGGTGGCCCGCTCGGCGCTGAAGCACGCGCACGAGGCTCCGCCGGAGGAGACCGACGGAGCCTCGTAGCGGCTGGAGGGTCAGCCCGCGGCCCCACCGCTCTTGCCCTTGCCGAGCAGCTTGTTCATCTCGCTGATCTCGGCGTTCTGCGCGGTGACGATGTCGTCGGCCATGGCCTTGGCGGGGCCGTAACGGCCCTTGCTCTTCTCGACGGTGGCCATCTCCACGGCACCCTCGTGGTGCTCGACCATCAACGCCAGGAACTTCGCGTCGAAGGCCTCGCCCGAGGACTTCTCCAGCTCGGCCATGTCCTCGTCGCTCATCATCCCCGGCATGCCGGAGTGGCCCGCGGCGGAGTGGTCCATGCCGGCGCCGGGCTCGGGGACGTCCTCGCCCCAGGTCTTCAGCCAGCCGGTCATGGTCTTGATCTCCGGGTCCTGGGCCTTCTCGATCCGCGCCGCGAGGTCCTTCACCGCGCCGGAGGAGGCCCGGCCGTCGGCCATGCGCGCCATCTCCAGGGCCTGCCGGTGGTGCGGGATCATGCCCTGCGCGAAGGAGACGTCCTGGGCGTTGTGCTTCCCGGCCGCGGGCTCGGTCGCGGCGCCGGCGGACGAGGAGGCGTGCCCCCGGTGCCCACTGCCGCTGCTGCCGCTGCCGTCGCCGCCGCACGCGGTGAGGGCGGTCAGGGCGACGCCCGCCACCGCCACGAGGGCGGCCCGGCGCGTCAGGGTACGGATGCTGGTCATGCGTGAACTCCTGCTTGCTTCTGCTTGCTTCTGGAACGGGTTCAGGACACGGCGACGCACCGCCCCGGGCATGCGAAGCCGGCGCGGGGCGTGAGGGTGTCCTATATCCGCAGAAGCTGGAGTTCGGAGAGCGATGGTGAAGCGCGCGCACCGTCCGGACCGGCGCCGTCGCGCGCCCGTACGACGTCCTCCCGTACGGGCACGGGCACCGGGTCGGCGACGAGCAAGGGCAGCACGGGTCCACCGCCGACAGCCCCCGACGCACAGGTCGCGTCGGCGTGCTGGACGTGCCCGTGACCGCATTGCCCGTAGGGCGTGGCCTGCGGGTGATGTGCCGCGGAGGTGCCTTCGTGGGTCTGGGTCGCGTGCGAATGCTGCGCGGGCGTCGGCTGCCCGTGCGCAGGCTGTGCGTGCATCTGCCCGGGGAGACCACCCCCCGGCGCCAGCCCGTGCATCCCCAGCAGCCCCACCAACAGCCCCAGCACACACAGCGCACGCCACCGCCGTACGGCGAATCGCGGGGCACGCTGTCGGGGGCTGTTCACGCCGCACATCTTAGAGAACGGCGCGGGCCGATGCGGGCCCGGGGCGTCTGACGGTGGTCCCGTCGCGGACGGCCGTAGCCGACCTCAGAACGGGTTCAGCGTGCGCCGAACCCGGCTGATGACGTTCTGGGCGTCCGCCCCGTAGACCGCGGACTCACTCAAGGTGTCCCACACGCGCCGGTAGGAGACCACGGTCGCGTCGTCGTCGAGCCACAACTCGGCATGCCAGTCCTCAGCGATGACGAGACTGCCGTCGAGGATCCAGAACCCGTTCGCGGCCGGGACCCGCAGCGACGCGCTCAGCGGAATGATCCCAAGCTCGACCGTGTCCATCCCGACCTGTCCCGCCAGCCGGTCCAGCTGGGCGGCCAGCACGGACGGGGGGGCACACCAGCGCGTGCAACGCGGCCTCCCACACGAGCGCGTGGAACCGCCGGCCTCCCTGATACAGCCACGACTGTCGTTCCATCCGGGAGCGGACGGCCTCCTCCGTGTCCCGCTTCGTCCCCTGCAGATCCGCGTACCGCAGGAAGATGTGCCGGGCGTAGTCGGCGGTCTGGAGCATGCCCGGGACGACAGCCTCTTCCCACGCGTGGATGACACGTGCTCGGTCGACAGCGACGTTCCACGTGTCCTGGACGGGCCGGTGCCCGGCAGCGAGCTGGCGGTTCCACGACCGGATGTGGGCCTCGAACCCTTTGAGTCGGGCGTCCAGTTCACCGACCACTTCGGGCTGTCCGACGGCGTGGGCCCAGGCATGGAGGTCCTCACTCGTCGCGGTCTGCCGGCCGCCCTCCAGCTTGTACACCTTGGAGTGCGGCCAGCCGAGCCGCTGTGCGAGCTGTGTGCCGGTGAGACGGCCCTCAGGAGCGGACAGGCGTAGTTCCCTCAGCCGATGGCCGAGGGCCTCCCGGGCCTGCTGGTAGTCCGTGCTCACCGGCGGGGGTCTACTCCTGCGTGCCGAGCTGCGCCGCGAACCGGTCGTAGGGCACGGACGCGTGGACCGCGGCGTCGCGGACCTGGCAGTACCGCAGCACCTCGGCGGGCTCGGTGATGATCACGACGTCATGAAAGACGTCCTCGTCGTCGAAGCGGAGGATGGCGACGAGGCGGCTGTCGAAGATCCAGAAGTCCTCGGCGGGCAGATGCGCCCGCTCGGCGTCCTCACGCCACAGGTTCCGGACGTCCTCGCCGGTGGCCGCGTTGCAGCGGGCGTAGGACAGCAGGAACAACTGGCCCTCGGTCGGCGGGTTGTCGACGACGCGCACACGGCCGACGTACTTGCCCGCCTGGGTCTGCCGGCGAATGTTCTGGCACCAGTCGCTGTCGAGGTCCATCGGGGCGTGGCCCGTCTTGAGGAACTCGGTGTAGCCCTCGTCTTCGCGGTCGGAGGCGTAGCCGCGCCGGGTCTCCAGGTGCCAGGCCGAGTGCTCGAAGTGGTGGAACAGCTGGCCGAACTCCTCAAGGTCGATGAGTTTGGGCACGCGGTTCATCTCCTTCGGGCCGTGGTTCACGAGCAGCTCGCGGGGAACAACCACCGCGGCGTCGTCCAGTCCGAAGTGCTGCAACTGCCGCAAGTCCGCAGGGTCGGTGATTGGCCGTCCCTGGACGATGATCTCACCGCTGTCGAGGTCCTCGTGCAATGCCGGGCACGCACCGTTCTTGCTGTCCGTGCCGTTGAATCGCAGCTGTCGCGCCATGGTGGTCTCCCTCGTGCTGGGTTGCGTCGCCTTCAGCATCACCAGGCTCCGGGCCTCGTACTACCGTGCACGCGCCCCGTCGTGAGACCACCGGAGAACACTCGGTCAGGCCACGAGAACATTCGAGAACATCGCATGGCGGGTGTCAACACCGCCTTCGTACGGTCCAGTCATGGCCGAAACAACCGCACAGGACGTCGACCCTTTCACTGCCGCGGAGTCCCTCCGGGCGGCCCTCGATCAGGTCGGCATCGTGCTGCCGTCGCTCTCGGTGGATCCGGCAGCGCCGAGCCTTCGTCTCGTGGAGCTGGGGCGCGTACGCGCGGACGTGGCCATGCGACTGGCACGCGCACTCCAGCAAGGGAGCCCGACGACATGAGCACGAAGCGACAGACCCTCGAGGGCACAACCATCGCGGATCCGCCTCCGCCCGACCTTGCGGTGATGCGGGAGACCACGCAGATTGTGCTCGGGGGCGACTCGGGGCCGCACCCTCTGCTGCGAGACGATGAAGTGGCCACGCTCACGGAGGCTCTGCTCGGGCACCTTGAACTGCTCCTGCCCCAGGCCGAGCAGGCGGCCGCGCGGCTGCCGAGGAACAGCGTGACCCGATCCGGCGCGATGCACTGCGTCGCGGAGGCACGCGGCAAGCTCCGCGCACCCGAGCTGGGCTTTGCCGCGCTGGCCGGAAGCGTGACGTACGCACGGAGGCTGGCTCGCGTGCTGGTTGCCCTGTGCGAGCACTACGAGATCGTCAGTGCGGGAGTGGAGGAGACGCCCGAGCAGAGGGCGTTCGTGCGCCTGGCCGAGCACTGCCTGAGGTGCCCGACGTGCCGGACCGTGGACGACAGGGGCTGGAACGCCAGGCTCTTCTGCGAGGAGGAGAGGAGGCTGTACGGGGAGTACCGGAGGGCATGCGCTCGCGCCGCCGCCACTCGCCGCGTCAGCCGCGGACGCTGTGTGGAGGCATCGGCATGACCACCATCGAACCCGAGGCACCCGACACTGACACCGACGAGTTCGAGCGGCTGGGCGAGCAGCTGGTGCGCACGGCGAAGTCGTCCCGCGTCCGGGCTGCGGTCCAGGCGTTGGTCGAGGAGCGGACGATCCTGGAGGGTCGGGCCGTACGCCACGCCCTGATCATCGACACCGACGTCGGCGAGGTCGCCCACTTCGAAGGTCTGTCGGGGCTCCAGTACGGGCTGGGGCTCGACGAGGGACAGCGCTCCTTCCTCCACCTGGTGCTGTCCATGGTGGGCATCGGGATCACCACGCTCGCCTCCGTGCAGGACCTGGACGACCGACGGCTCCAGATCATGCTGCGCGCGATCCTGCGGCTCGCGGGCAACGACGACATCGCCGTCGGCCGCCGCCTGTGACCTCCTGGAGCACACACAATGCCCAACCAGTTACCCCGCTGCCCGGCCGACGGGAAGCGGTCCTTCGCATCACCCGAAGCTGCAAGCCGCTGGCTGGCCGGCAAGGCAGACGAGTTCGCGGCCCGGCCGGCCACCGATTCGTACCCCAAGTACAGCTACGAGTGCCGCAGATGCCCCTTCGTGCATGTCGCGACCAAGCCGCCGGAGCGCGCGACCCTGAGCCGGGGCGGAAGGTCGAAGAGCAGGAAGAACCGGAGGCGCTTCGGCGGCAAGAACGGGTGACCCCCTGCCGTCGACAGGAAGCGGGCCCTCGACCGCGGCCGCCCTCGTCACCCCCGTCGGGGGCGGCCGCTCACTTCACCAGCTCCGACAGCGGCGTGTTCAGGACGTCGGCGATGAGCAGCAGCTCGGTGATGGTGGGAGCCCGCTGCGCAGTCTCGTACCGGTGGATCGTCTTGTGGTCCAGGCCGACGCGCTCGCCGAGCTGAACCTGCGAGAGGCCTTCACCGCGGCGCGGCTCGCGGATGCGGTCCCCGATGACCCGGCGGCGGGCGAGTACCCAGTCGGGCATGGGATCGAGAGGCACCCGACCAAGCGGTAACGATCCGCGGGCGGTCATCCGCTGGTCGCCGCCCGCGGGCCGTTCCTCCTCACGCCCCGACGATCAAGTCCCTCACACGAGTGGCACAGAAACATGATCGTTTGGAGTGGTGGACTGTGGACTTCGCTCACAGGAGAGGCCCCCTGCGAAATCTCCAGGAGGCCTCTGACCTGCTACTCGGTACCGTGGGCGCGGACGGTTTCGAACCGCCGACATCCTGCTTGTAAGGCAGTGCGACTAGCCAAGACTCTAACCAGGGACAACACCACTGGTCAACAACTCCCAAGCCATACAGGCAACTTGCCATGGACTACCTACTGAAGCTGCCTCCCCACCAGGGCATGAGTAGACCCCCTGGCCATCGGCGCAGTCAGGGGGTCAGTCGTGGGGTGTCTCGTCAGTCAGCCGTCAGTTCCTCGGTCTCGTCGTCGCTCATAGCTGTCAGCCGCTCACCTCGGCACTCGGCTACCTCCGCGGCCTGATTCGCCCAGAAGCACATGGTGTAGAGAGACCGGATCAGTTGATCCTTGGTCGCCTTGGGGTTCATCACCAGAGCCATGGCCCGTTCGACGTCCCTACGGGTCGACCTGAGGATGTTCTCTTCCCTGCCCTCTGCCAACCGCTGCATGACTCCCCCGGGCTGATAGAAGCCTGTCTTACCTGTGCCATCGGCCGGCATCCGTCGTAGCTCCGACTGCCCCTCTGGAATGATGCTCATGGGTCCGAACCTTCCTTCGGATCAAGGCCCCGGTGTCAGAGCTAGTCCCTCTGTCCGGGGCCGTTCTCTGTCTGAGCCGTCGAGTCTACGCACACTGTGCACAGTCCGCACAGCGTGCTACCCAAAGTGCTGAGTGCAGAGGGTGCACAGACCATGAGGCCATGGAATACGAGTGGCAGCGTGTGGCACGTGACCTTGAACAGAGGATCAATGCAGGCGAGATCCCCTCAGGTGGTCGGCTGGAGAACGAGAGGGAGCTAGCCGACAGGTACAGGGTCAGTGCTGGCACAGTCCGTAGGGCAGACAGGGACCTCAGGGAGAGAGGCTTGGTCGAAACCCTGCCAGCCAAGGGAACGTTCGTCGTCTGACGTTTCTATTGGGCCCTGGCTCCTGCCTCTGATGTCTCGTCTCGTGTCTGCTAACTGGCTTGTTGGTGTCGTTTCGCATGCCACCCATCTAAGGCAGGCCGGCATTGTCTGCGCCTGCCCAGGTATATACACACGCACACCCCCGGGGTAATGGGTAGAAAGGCATTCGGAGAACCCGCCGGGAGTCCTTGCATTCGATCGCGTACGGGTTTCAGACTTTTCCAAGATCTCAATGCCAAACACGAAAGCCGGGGACCCTGACAGCCAAAAAAGTTGCCAAAATCCCCGGGTATGTGTCAGTGCTCCCAGTTGCCACCGTATCCGTCAGCCTTGGCAATGAAATGCCGCGGCTTGTGATTATGGTTGAACTCCTCCGTGACAGGAGGATTCGGGTTGGGCTCAATAAGGCCAGGAACCTTCACAACCCAATCCAGGTAATCCAGTTCCTGGGACGCCTCCCAGGTAAGCCGGCCATCCTCGGCAAGCTGCCAGTATTCCAGGTTGTCACCCTGGCTATGCCCATACCGCGGGTGAGTATCCATGTCGCCCTCAGACACACAGAATGTGAACAGACCAGCGTGCTTCTCCAGAGTCGCCTTAGCCTCCATAGCGGCCCTATGCAGCCGCTCCCATTCCTCCCTGGCCTTCTGCGCCTTAGCCGCCTCCTTGAGGCCCATCGGCAATAGCTCTGCCTTTACTCCCTCCAAATATTCCTGGTGAGCCTTGGACACCAGGGCCTCAAGGGCGGGAACCATACGGCGATATTCACTCACCTTCTCCTCAATGGGGCGCAGCGTGGCGTCACGGTCCGGGAGTTCCTTGCCTGCCGCCGCAGCCTGTATCTCCTGTTCCTTGAGTTCCTGCTCAGCTTCTCGAATAGCCGGCACATGGTAAACGTACTGGTCCAAGGCATTCAGAGTTCGTCGGGAGGTATAACGAGAATTCTCGGTCTTGTATTCAGACAGCCTGGCCTCTGCCTGCTCCCAAGCCTTCTTGAGAGCCTTTACCCGAGTAGACAGGGGAAGATCGGCAGGGATATCCATCGTGTTCTTAGTCATGGTCTCTCCAATGTTCGTAGTCAATGTGTTCCTTACTCGCCCCGGACATGGAAGTGTCCGGCCCTTATGGCCTCATACACTTCTAGGGGTGTCATGTCATTCAGCTCTGCATGTGTCTGCCGTCCTGTTGTCAGGGTGTCCGTAGTGCTGTCATCCATTGCGCTTCTCCTATGCAGTGAGCTGAGAGAGGTAACGGGCCCCGGTACGCTCAGAGACCTTGAAGGCAGCAGCAAGAGCCTTAGCAGTCACCTTCTGTCCAGTCTTATCGAGAGTGTCACCCACACCCCGGATAGCTTGGAGAGAGGGACGGGAACGGCCCTGCGCGCCCTTCTTACGGGGCGCAGCAGGAGTAGGCACTTCGGTCTCTTCCTCGGCAGCCTCAGAGCCGTTTACAGGCTCTTCCTCGTTCTCATGTCCGGATTCAAGAGGAGTGACACCGACAGTGGACTTTGGCAGTGCAGCCAAATGGAGCATGTGAGCGGCTGCAAGAGCCGGCACAGAGGACACAGCAGCCACAAGCCACGGACCAAAAGTCATGTAGCCGCTGGAGATAAGGTGTCCGACCACCTGAGCAGACAGAGCCATCCCCAAGGCAACTCCACTGCCAGCAATTGCAGACTTCCGGCCCTTTGTGCCACGGGGCCGAGTAGTGGCAATGACAGCAGATGCAGCGGAGTACAGAGACAGCACTAGCGGCATGAGGTACTCGAAGTTGTTCGAGAAGCCGGAAGCACGGGCTAGCTGAATCTCTGCCGGCATTGAGATGACGAGAGCAGAGATGAGCACCAGGGGCCGAGAGATGACAGCGGTAAGCCTGGCATACAGGGGAGTGTGGTTCATTGTCACGCGTTCCAATCGTTAGAGGATGACGGAGCGAATGGCGCTCCGAACGGCAGGATCAGTAATATTCTTGAGAGCCTCAGCCAAAGGGATGTTGAGCACCTTGGCCATAAGGATCTGACTGCGCAGACTTGGAGTGCGCTCCCCATAGAACCACTTGGTTACAGCCTTGTAGGTAATGCCAGTTGCCTCAGCTATCTCTGCGTAGCCGATACCGCGGGCACGTCGAATTGCATCCCAGGATTCACGATCCCAGAGATTAATGTCAGACATGTCAATCTCTCCTATGTAGGAAAACGAGGGAAGGGAGGGCAAAAGAAGATGGCCCCGGCTCTCACGCAGAACGAGAGAACCAGGGCCAGAACCATCTAGGCTAACCAAGCCATCCGAGGATGGCTCCCAGATACCTAGACGGCAGTAGGGGAGGAACCAGGCATGACCACGAACCAGAGAGGACTAGTGGGAAAACTTTCCTTCAAAGTCCTTCCCTATAGACGTCGCTGACACTCTCGGCGTTTTTGGACGTCGCCCCTTGAATCTGAGAGCCAGATCACAGCAGAGGCACTGTCCAAGGTTCCGAGACCAGAGGCGCAGCCGAACACAGAGGGCAGGGAGGACAACTTGAGGCGTAGCGCTAGGGCCAGGGGGACTCTCAGAGGCTCTCAGGCAGCCAGAGACAGCCGGGGAGCAGTAGCCAGAAAGTCTTGTATCTCGTCTGAGAACTCAAAGCGTTCACCGGGGCCCGGCACCCGGCTCTTCTCAAACCGATAGTGCAAGACAGCTTCCAAGGCACAACCGCCGGCCATGACTGCCAGGATGTCAAACCCTGGCCCTTCTTTCTCCGCTTCCCGCTTCAAGTCTCGGAATCGCCTCTTAAGCGTTTCCTCTGTGTTGGAGTAACCAATCTTGACTGTCTCGTCAGGGAGTAACACCACATAGCAGAATCCGGGGAATGCCTCCACACCATGGATAGCCGCGGACTGTCGGATGGTGTATGTGCGGCCTCGGTAATACAAGTTCAGGTGTTCATTACACAACGGCATGGAGTGATGCACCAAGGCATCGGCACCACAGACAACATCATCTTTAGTCCAGCAACAAGTAACCATGGTCAATCTCCCAAGCATTCTCCAAACACCAGGAGCCCTCTTTCGGGAGGGCTCCATACTGTTGTTCATTCTTACTTACATATCTCACAAGGAACACGGAAGAGAATATGGCCCCCCTACCCCCCAAGCCGTTTACTTGGTGAGGTAGGGGGTAACCACACTCATCTTCCGTATCCCTTGCGGCTTATCGCACTGAGGTATCCGTAGAGAGTCCCCATTTGAGCATCTCTTCCATGTGCTCTGGTCTTGGGAAGGCCCCTGGTGTTTCCACCACGCCAGAGGCTCACCGACCGAGTGAGCTTGGCTCCAGAGGATTGCTCCTCCACTAGTTCTGAATAAATGCGACGCAGACTCAGCCGGGGAGGTTGGCGGACATCCATACATCCCTGGACTGCTGGTACTGGTCTGTACTCTTCCCTCCCTCCCGCGGAGTCTTGAGCCACACTGCGGGCGCCGGGGACTCCCCTTCCGGCCAGTAGGACAGGTTCCGGTGGATGCCTACCTTGATTCCCCTGCGTCTGAGACGTGCTGTACGGGCCTTAGCGGGTTTGCCGTGGTCATCACAGTACTTCCGCGGTTTACCCCTTCCCCGGGCCTTCTCAGAGCCATACAGGGGTACCCCACACCCCTTCCAGTGGCACCCTTCGTAGACTTCCCGGCAATCCTCAATGATGAATCCCAGCTTGCACGGCGCAGAGCCATCCCCGATTGACTGCAAGAGATCGTCAATAGGGTCTTCCTTGTTCGGCCCCTGCATAAGGTCTGCCAGCATCTTGTCTCGGTCAAGCGGATCCCAGGAAGGCAGCATGGCACTGAAAGGGACGACACCAAGGGAAAGCAATCCACTGTGAGCCATGGCCAGACTCTCGAACTCTGACTCCTGCCGTGCCGGCCACGGGTCCGGGTATGCAGACTTATCCTCCTGCCAGTCCGCAAGCCATTCATCTGCCTTGCGCTCTACTGCTGCGTTCTCATCTTCAACCAACCGCATTTCGGTACGCTCGTAGGCCATTCGCTCTCCCCGGGGCAAAAGAAAAGGGCCCTAGCGACTACTAGGGCCCTACTGGTGCTCATATTCAGTTGTAACGACAAAGGGCCATGACTCCTACTGCTGCCATGGCCCTTATCGGGGTACTGCCTATTCAGTTAGCGTCGCACGCAGTGCGCAGCGACTATGCTTCGAACTCCAGTCGAGACACCATGTCGTCAACCCAAAGCCCTGTCAGGAACTCTGCGGCCTGCGCCTCGGTCATGGCTGCCGTTTGTGCGTAGACCTTGACTGCTGCTGCCAGGGTCAGAACCCCTGCCTCCCAATACGCTCCGAGTGCGTTGACCAGTTCGGTCAACGTCTCCAACTGTCCTTCTTCCCAGTCAGACAGTTCCTCGCCATTCTCGTCTACGTAGAGCGACATGCTAGGGTGTCTCCCTCTCACAGAGAGACAGAGGGCGTGTTGAAGTTTGGCGACTGAGGCACGCCCTCTGTCATGTCCAACAACGGTGTGTAGTGGTCTATTCCCGCCCGGGTGTGACCCTGGTCACTGCTGAGAGCTAGTACCGGTCGCCCATGCGCTTGACTGCCGTTACGGCCCTGGTTGTGGCCATGTCTGCGGCGTACCTGCGGAGCATGCTCGGGTCCTTCCAGCCGGCCACGGTCATGATGTCGCCCTCTGCCACTCCTGCTGACAGGAGATCATCGGCGAATGTGTGGCGGAACTGATGAGGACTTACCGAGTCGTATCCGGCATCCTTGGCACGCCGATTGATCATTCGGTAGAGACCCGAGTATGTGAGGTGTCCGCGGTTCCTGCTGCCAAGCCAGAGCCACCCGCTGTCACTCAGCTTGTGGTGTTCCCTGGCCCTCAGGTACCGGGTCAGAGCAATGACTGTCTTGGGCTGCAACGGGATGATGCGGCCCTCTCCTGCCGCCCTGGCGTCCTTCAAGGGCACCACCTGCAAGAGGCCCTGATTCAGGTTGACGTACTCCAGTCGGAGTGACAGGAGTTCCTCTGCCCGCAGTCCTTCTGTCAGGACACGGATCATGGCATGGTCCCGAACCTTCTCGAACTCCCGAACCCTGGGGTGACCATTCCCGGTCACCTTAAGAAGGTCAGTGATGAAGTCCGAGGAGAGCGTCTTGGGCTTGCCCCCGGTGGGTGCGGAGTACCGCTGAAACTTCTTGTCCCGGTAGGGGTTGGGTACGTCGAACTCGTCTTCCAGCCATGAGAAGAACGTCCGGAGATTCCTCTGTACCGAGTTGGTACCGCCCCGGTCGTGGCTGTCGTAGTAGGCCCTGAAGAAATTGTTCACAGTGGCCGTGTCCAGGGCGGTGAAGTCGTCTTCCAGTCGTTCCCTGGTCATCCACTGTTCCAGGGCTCTGACAGCCTCTACGTACGTCCTGACTGTCTTCTCTTGGTAGGGCCGACCGTGCTTGTTGTTCACGGTCCTCAGGTGAGTGGCGTACTCCGAGAGCATCACTGCACGTTCCTCGGAACTGTGCTCCGTGGCGAGTACTGCGGTGACCGGTACGGCCCTGGTGTTCCTGGCCTTGGGTGCCGTGCTGCGGAGCGGGCTACGTCCCGCTACGGTGCTCTTGGCTGCCATGTGGTCTGACTCCCCTTGGTAGGGGTGCTAGGCAAGTCCTAGTCAGCTAGGCATCTTGACTAACACCCTTGGTTAGGTGAGTCACACTGCTTTTGGTGGCCCCTCTTGCCTGTTCTTGCTGGTCAGAGGGGTCCTGGTGGGCGCGGACGGTTTCGAACCGCCGACATCCTGCTTGTAAGGCAGGCGCTCTACCCCTGAGCTACGCACCCGGCTCCCGGGTCACGCGCCCAGGACGAGTCGACAGCCTACATTGCCCGGGGCGCGGTCCCGCAAACCCGTATCGGGGGCCGTGGCGGGGGTTAACCCCACCGTTGATCCGGGAGCGGCCCGGATCCCCCGGCGGGTCCCGGATCCCTACGGTCGTAGAGCGCCCGAGAGCGCCCGTCGTCCGTCCAGGGGGAGATCGTCATGACCCGCAGCACGCACACCGCCGGCACCACCCGCAGCACCCGCAGCACCCGCTCCCTCCCTGCCCGTGCGGTCGCCGTCGCCGGTGCCGTCGTGGTGCTGGTCTCGGCTCTGAGCGCCTGCGGGGCGTCCGCCGGGGACGACACGGACCCGGACCGCCGGTCCTTCGACCTGGAGGGCCGCACGCTCACCGTGGACTCCGACGACTCGGCCCTGGAGATCGTCGCCGCCGAGGACAACCCGGCGGGCAGGATCGAGGTGACCCGGTGGTTCCAGGGGTCGGTCGTCATCGGCAAGGACCCCGAGGTCACCTGGTCCATGCGGGACGACCGGCTGGTGCTGCGGCTGAAGTGCTCCGGCGTCGTCGCCGACTGCTCGGCCAGGCACCGCATCGAGGTGCCGCGCGGCGTCACCGTGAAGGTCCAGGACGGCGACGGCAGCGTGCGCGCCCGGGGCTTCCGGGACCCGCTGAGCGTCCGCACGGGCGACGGCTCCGTCCGCGTCACCGACACCACCGGTCCCCTGAACCTGCGCACCGGCGACGGTTCCATCCGCGTCAGCGAGGCCACCGGCCGGCTGGAGCTGCGCGCCGACGACGGGTCCATCCGCGTCAGCGACGCCACCGGCCCGCTCCGGATGCGCACCGGCGACGGTTCCATCCGGGCGGACGTCTCCTCCCGTGACGTCCGCACCCACACCGGTGACGGCTCGGTCCGCCTCGACCTCGGCGTCGTACCGGACCGTGTCGAGTCCCGCAGCGGCGACGGTTCCGTGACCATCGCCGTGCCCCGGGCCGGCTACCGGGTGACCACCGAGACCGGTGACGGCGGCGTGGACGTGTCCGTGCCCCGCGACGAGACCAGCCGGCACGTGGTGTCCGCCCGGACCGGCGACGGCAAAGTCACGGTCCGAACCGCGAACTGATCGGCCCGTGTGTTCGTCCTCAACCGGTGGGAGAATGACACCGGGCAGGGTGGACCACAGCACGGGAGAGGGATGTGACGGCGACACCAGCGCAGCCGTACTCGCCGTCGGTGCCGCGCGCACATCGTCCGCGCCGCCGCCTCCCCCGCACCCCCGGCCCGCTCCGGGACACGCTCACCGTGACGGTGCTGCCCCTGGTGGCCGTCCTGGCCCTGCCCGCCGCCTTCGCGGGCGGCGGCACCCGGCGCTGGTTCGGCGGCCGGGCCGAGGGCCAGCGGGCCGAGGCGCAGGCCGCGAAGGACGCCGCCGCGGCCGCCTTCTACGAGCTGGACACCGCCCAGCGGGACCTGCGCATCTCGATCGAGACGATCACCGCCGTCGACGATTCGCCCGCCGCCCGGCGCGCCGTCACCGACTTCGACGCCCTCGGCCGCCGCATCGACGAGGCCAGCAGCCGGTACATCAACGCCGTCGACGCCCACGACCTCGACCGCGACGACCTGGAGGCCTCGGCGGCCTCCCGCGCCCGCTCCGAGCTGACCGCCGCCAAGGAGGAGCTCGGCCGGGTCAAGCAGGAGCTGGACCGCTTCGCCGACGGCCTCGGCCCGCTGCTCGGCAAGGCCGAGACCCAGCTGGCCCGCCTCGCCCCCGCGGTCGAGCGTGCCCGCCAGGGCCTGCTGGCCGCCTCCAACGCCCTCGACGCGGTGCGCGCCTCGGGCCTGAAGGCGGACGACCTCGCCGCCCGGCTCGCCGCCCTCTCCCCCGAGCTGACCAAGCTGAACCAGGGCGCCGGGCAGCACGGCGTGCCGCAGACCCTGGGGCGCGCCGAGCGGGTCACGCGGGAGGCCGAGGCGGTCCGCGTGGAGGCCGAGCGGCTGCCGGGCCGGGCCGCCGAGATCGACCACCGGCTCGTCTCCCTGCGCACCCGCGCCCAGGCCCTGACCACCCGCTCCGAGCAGGTCCCGCCGATCCTGAGCGAACTGCGCCGCCGCTTCACCGTGGCCTGCTGGCAGGACCTGCAGCAGGTCCCCGACGTCGCCGCCGAGAACGTCCGCCGGGCCGAGGTGAAGCTGGCCGAGGCCCGCACCGCCCGGGACGAGCAGCGCTGGGCCGACGCGACGGCCCTGCTGTCGACCGTACGGGCCCTGCTGAACACCACCGACGAGGCCGTCTCGGCCGCCGGCGACCGGCTGCACCGGCTGAACGCCGTGCAGAAGGACCCCCAGCAGGAGATCGACCGCACCCGCTTCGCCATCCGCGACGCCCAGCGCCTCGCCATGGCCGGCCGCAACACCCCCGACCCGCGTCACGCCCGGCCCCTGGACGACGCGGTGGCGCGCCTGGAACGCGCCGTCGCCACCCTGGAGGGCCGCCACCCCGACTACTGGCACTTCCTCACGGAGACCGAAGCGGTACGCCGGACGGTGGCCGACGTGGTCTCCCGGATCCGCGAGGAACGCGGCGCCGCGGGCCACTGAGCCTGCTCCCGAGCCCCTGCGACGGCCGCGGCAGGCCGGTTAACCTGTGCGCATGCCTCGCTACGAGTACCGCTGCCGGACCTGCGGCGACACCTTCGAACTGAGCCGTCCCATGGCGGAGTCCGCCGCCCCCGCGGCATGCCCCTCGGGTCACGACGACACGGTGAAGCTCCTCTCCACGGTCGCGGTGGCCGGCTCGGCCTCCGCCCCGGCCCCGGCGCCCCGCGCGGGCGGCGGAGGCGGCGGGTGCTGCGGTGGCGGCTGCTGCGGCTGACGTCCCCCCGGTCTCTTTCCTCAGGATCCCTTCAGGTCCGGTCTCCTAGCGTGGCGGCATGACAGCCATCGCCGCGGACGCCGGACCGCAGTGGGTCAACGACCTCATGGACACGCTGGGCGCGCCGGGTGCCGGTCTCGCCATCGCCCTGGAGAACCTGTTCCCGCCGCTGCCCAGCGAGGTGATCCTGCCGCTCGCCGGGTTCGCCGCGAGCAGCGGGCGGATGGGCCTGCTCGCCGTCCTGCTGTGGACGACGGCCGGTTCGGTGATCGGCGCGCTCGCGCTGTACGGGGTCGGGGCGCTGCTCGGCCGCGACCGGACGGTGGCGATCGCGGGCCGGCTTCCGCTGGTGAAGGTGTCGGACATCGAGAAGACCGAGGCGTGGTTCCTGAAGCACGGCACCAAGGCCGTGTTCTTCGGCCGGATGATCCCGATCTTCCGCAGTCTGATCTCCGTACCGGCGGGTGTCGAGCGCATGCGCCTGCCCGTGTTCCTGGGGCTGACCACGCTGGGCAGCGCGATCTGGAACACGGCGTTCGTCCTCGCGGGCTACTTCCTCGGCGCGAACTGGCACACGGTGTCCGACATCGTCTCCACGTACTCCAAGGTGGTCCTGGCCGTGGCGGCCCTGGCGGTGGCGGCGTTCATCGCGGTACGGCTGCTGCGACCGCGCCCTGAAGAGGCGCGGGGAACTGCGCGACAAGCCACCGCCCGGCCGCACCCGCACGACGACCAGGACACCCGAGTCCTCAGGCGCCCCGTACTGCCCCCAGAAGCTCCCGCAGGATCCGCTCCCCGGCGAGGACACCCCGGTCGGGAAGCACCCTGACCGAGGGAGCCGTGAAGCCGGTGTCGGCCAGCTCTCCGTGACCGGGCCGCCAGCCCTGGTCCGCCGCGAGGAGCAGGTCGGTGTCGAGCAGGGAGTCACCCGCGGCGAGCGTGAGATCGGCCCCGGTCCGCCGGGCGATCTCGCGCATCGCCGCGCTCTTGGTGAGCGGCTTGGGCACGGCGTAGATCTTGCGGCCCTGGAGGGACACCGTCCAGCCGCGGTTCTCCGCCCACACCGCGAGTTCCTTCACCCAGTCCTCGTCCAGCAGTTCACGCTCGACGACGAGGTAGGCGAAGAGGTCGTCGGCGACGCGGTGCTTGCGCACCCAGACCGGGTCGGCGGCCCGCAGCAGGTGTTCCTGCACCTCGGCCAGGGGCGCGCACTGGTCGGCCAGCCGCGCGGTCACCTGTGCGTGCCAGTCGGGGTCGGACACGCCGTCCACCAGGATGTGGCCGCCGTTCGCGCAGATCGCGTACGTGGGCGCGGGGCCCGGCAGATTGATGCGCAGGTACTGCTTGCGCGTCCGGGTCGTCGTCGGCACGAACACGGCCGCGTCGCCCAGGTCGGTGAGGAGCCCGGCCGCCGTCTCGGTCATGTAGGACAGCGGCTTGCTCTCGTGCACCTCCACGCACAGCAGCCGGGGCGCCCGCGCGTCGGGCATGGTCAGCGCCAGGGCCGCGGAGGAGTAGATCAGGGTGCGGTCGAGGTCGCTCGCGACGAGTACGGGCATCAGACCGTCACCGCCTTGCCGTCGGCGCCGGTGGCGCCCCGGGTGTACCTGGGGTGGATCAGGCCGACGCAGGTGTAGGGCAGGTCGGCCACCTCCTCGACGGGTACGCCGCGTTGCTCGGCCAGCAGGCGGACGTGGTCGAGGTCGCTGCCCGCCCCGGCGCGTGCCAGGACCTTCCAGGGCACGCGGCGCAGCATGACCCGGGTGGTCTCGCCGACGCCGGGCTTGACGAGGTTCACGTCGTGGATGCCGTACTCCTCACTGATGCGTTCGACGGCGGCCCAGCCCTCCCAGGTGGGCGAGCGGTCGGCGGCGAGCAGTTCCTTGGCCTGGGCGCAGGCCGCGTCCGCGACCTCGGGGAAACGGGCGGAGACGGCGTCGAGGAAGGCCACCGAGACGTCGGTGGCGGCGAGTTCGCGGTAGAACTTCGCGCCGTGGTAGTCGTGCGGGCCGACCAGGTCCGCGCGGAGCACGGTCCGTGAGATCAGGCCGGAGACGGTGGAGTTGAGGCAGGCGGAGGGGATGAGGAAGTCCTCGCGGGTGCCGTAGGTGCGTACGCAGGAGCCGGGGTCGGCCAGGACGGCGATCTCCGGGTCGAAGCCTGTGATGCCGTCGGACTTCTCGAACTCCGTGAGCGCCTGGGCGAGTTCGCGGGTGATGGCGCCCTTGCCGGTCCAGCCGTCGACGAAGACGACGTCCCGGGGGTCGTGGTGTGCGGCGAGCCAGCGCAGCGCGTTGGCGTCGATGCCGCGGCCGCGGACGATCGACACGGCGTAGTGCGGCAGGTCGAGGCCGTGCCGGTGCCGGGCCCAGCGGCGCATCAGGATGCCGACGGGTGTGCCGGCGCGGGCCAGGGAGACCAGGACCGGGTGAGGCGACCGCTCGGCCAGGACGGTCTCGGTGACCACACCGACCGCCTGGGCGATGCGGGCCGCCGACTCCTCCAGCGCGGCGTGGAACAGCTCCTGGTACTGCTCGCTCGGCTGGTACTCCACGGGCAGCGACTCCGCGTAGTGGGCGCCGCCGCTCTGGATGGCCTCCTCGCGCTCCTCGGTCGGCGCCTCCAGCGTCACGTCCGAGAGGTCCTGGAGCAGCCAGCCGACCTCCTCGGGCGCGTACGAGGAGAAGGCGGGGCCGCGGAGGGGCTCGGGCAGCATGGAGGGCCTTTCGGGGGCGGGCCGGGTCCCGGGGACGTACGACGGGACGACGGCGAGGAGGACCCGCGGCGTGTGCGCGGCGAGCCGGGCCAGCAGGCCGTCGGGCGCGTGCAGCGCGGGGGTGTCCCCGGCCGAGTCGACGACGGCGACGACAGCGTCGAAGCCGGCGCCGGCGACGTTGTAGGCGTACCGCTCGCCGGGCCCGTCGGCGGGGTCGTCGTGGGCGGGGAAGACCAGGCGGGTGCGTATCGCGTAGCCGGGGTCGTCGACGGCGAGGACGGGCGAGCGGGTGGTGGTGGAGTAGCGCACCTCGGCGTCCGTGGTCCGCTCCAGCGCCTCGGCGAGCCGGAGCGGGGCGTACATCAGCTCCTCGAAGCCGAGTACGAGCACACGGCGGGCGCCGGCGGGCAGCGCCTCGGCGATCCGGGCCGCCATTCCGGGCAGGGCGGCCTCCAGCCGGGCGCGGTGAGCCGGGGTGAAGCCGTGTCGTCCCCCGTCGGGGAGCCCGGCGGGCCAGCGGAGGTCTACGCGGGTGATGCGGGGGTGGGTTCGCTCGTCGTCCGGGTGCGGGCCGGTGGGGGCTGGTCGCGCAGTTCCCCGCGCCCCTGAGGGGTTGACCTCCTGGTCTGCCTCGACGGCAACGCCGTTGTCCGACGAACCCTCCGACTCGTACCGCGCCACCAGCTCGCGCCCTTTCTCCAGCACCCCCTCGGGCAGCCGCACCGTCCCCGAGGCCGCGGCCACGAGATCCACCCGCGCGCCGATCTCACGGGCGAAGTCCTCCAGCCGCCCGGCGTCCGCCGCCGACCGCATGTCGACCAGCGCCACCACCACGTACCGCCGCCGCGGATACCGCGCGTGGAGGTCCCGGACGGTGTTCAGCACCGTGTTGCCCGTGGAGAACTCGTCGTCGACGAGGACCAGCGGCCCGGCGCCGGTGAGCAGCGCGGGGTCCTCCGGCAGCAGCAGGTGCGAGGTCGCGTGCGAGTGGGACTCCTCGAAGCCGCCGGCGGGGGCGAGGCCGGCGACCGGGCGGCGGGTGGAGTGCAGACAGGGGGCGAGGCCCAGCCCGTCGGCGACGGAGTGGCCGAGGCCGGTCGCGGTCTCCGCGTAGCCGAGGACGACCGCCGCGCGTGCCTCCTCCTCCCCCAGCAGGTCACGGACCCGGCGGCCGAGCTCGACGCCGTGGCCGTACACGACGGACGGCGACTGCGGCACGTGCTTGCCCAGCACGTTCGACACCAGCAGGTGGGCCCGCTTGGGGTTGCGGCGCAGCGCCAGTCCCAGCAGGTCGGTCAGGTGGTCGTCACCGGCCAGCTCGACGCCGAGCCGCTCGGCGACCCAGCTGCCCGACCAGACTCCGTCGCGCACCTCGTGGTGCGGCCCCTCGTTCACTGCCTTCTCCATGGATTCCCTGCGTCGCGTTCACCGGTGTACCTGACTCGAGGACTCAGCTCGGCAGCCCCGCCGCGAGCAGTTCCACGAAGCCGATGTCCTCGTTCGCCACGCCGAAAACCTCGGCACGCAGCAGGGTCCGCTCGGCCCAGGCCCGATGCGGCTTCACCTCGTTCATCTTGTTCGTGTAGGCCGACCTCAGGACGCCCCCGCCGCCGCGCTCGGGGCGCAGGATGTCCTGGGCGTCCGAGAACTCCTCGTGGCTGACGACCGACAGGGCGTGGACCGGCAGCACGTGCGAGGGGTGGATGCAGGTCTTGCCCAGCAGGCCGTTGGCGTGGTCCAGGGAGATCTCCCTGAGCAGGCCGTCCATGGCGTGCTCAATCAGCTTCGCGCGCAGGTCCGCGGCCTGCACCTCCAGGAAGGGGCTCTGCCGCAGCATCGGCTTGAACATGCGCTCCTGGACCCGGAAGTACTCCCACACCGGCCCGGTCACGGTGAAGCCGGTGCCGTCGGCGCGGCCCAGCATGTTCACCACGTCGGCGATCACGGAGGCGACGATCTGCACGTCGTAGGCCGTCATGTCGGGGCCTCTGCGCAGCCCGTAGGAGGAGCAGAAGTCCGTCACGCCGAGGCGCAGGGCGAGGACGCGGTCGCGGTACTTGTCGATCGCGCGGGAGATGCCCTCCAGGGTCTCCACGCGGGTCTCCCGGTACAGCAGCTCCGGCGACTCCAGCACCGGCATGGCGAAGAGGCGACGGCCGCTCTCGGCCTCGGCGGTCGCCAGGGCCTCCAGGAACGGGATGCCGCGTTCCTCGGTGAACTTGGGCAGCACGAATCCGGACAGCAGGCGGACGGCGGGGCCGAGGCGTCGCACCAGGTCGGGGATCTGCTCGGGGACGCGGACCCGGATGAACAGCAGCGGCAGGTCCGCGTCCGGGAGGTCGGCGAGGGCGCTGAACTGGCGGACCAGGTTCTCCTCGCCGGGGCCGACGTCCGCGTCGTCGATCGAGTCCTCCAGGCACAGCACCATCGACACCACGCCGCGTCCGCCCTGCTTGAGGACGTCGTCGGCGAGGCGCGGCCGGGTGGCCGGGCTGTAGAGCGTGGCGCCCAGGGCGGCCGAGAGCAGACGGGCCGGGGAGTCCGGAGTGAACACGCACGGCTCGCGGTGGAAGAGACGCTTCCGCACCTCAGGGGCGATGTGCCCGAAATGACGCATGGAACTCCCCCGTGGTGGTGGTGCGACCTGCGAATCGTCGAAAGCTGGCCGGTAATAGTACGTAGAAGTCCATGTCAGAGGTTCCCGTCAGGCATGAATTTCAGGTAACGCGGGCAAGCACAGCCGGGCCCGGTCATGACGACGGTAGTCGCCGTCCGCCCTCGGCGCCGCTCGTGGCGGCGCGGCCCCCCGCGTTGTCGTGAGCAGGACCGAGAAGGCAGGATGACCGCATGACGCACGCGATGCTGAAGGGGTCGAACGTCCCGCTGGAAGCCACCACGGTGCGCGCCGTGCTGCGCTGGACACCCGGGCAGGGGGTTCCGGACGTCGACGCCTCCGCGCTGCTCCTCGGCCCCGACGGTCGCGTGCGCTCCGACGAGGACTTCGTCTTCTACAACCAGCCCCGGCACCCCTCCGGGAAGGTGTGGCGGCTCGGCAAGAAGCGGGGCGCCGAGGGCCTGACCGACACGATCCAGACAGATCTCACCGGTGTCGAGACGGAGGTCGGCCGGATTCTGCTGGTCGCATCGGCGGACGGCGTCACGTTCGACCGCGTGCAGGCCCTGCGCATCCTGCTGTACGACGCGGCGGACACCGGTGCGGAGGCGCTGGCGTACTTCGACGTCAAGCCGGAGACGGGCCAGGAGACCGCGCTGATCTGCGGCGAGCTGTACCGGCGCGGGGAGGGCTGGAAGTTCCGGGCGCTGGGCGAGGGCTACGAGAACGGGCTGAAGGGGCTCGCGACCGACTACGGCATCTCGGTGGACGAGTCGGAGGCGGCGGCGGAGGAGCCGACGACGACGGTGCCCACGCCCCCGACCACGACCGCATCCCCGACCGCATCGGCACCGGCACAGCCGACGGCCGCCGGCCCCGCTCAGCAGCCCCCCGCCACGGTCCAGCACTCCCCCGAGGTGTCCCGGCCGCTGCCGCCGGAGCAGCCGACCGCGGTGCCCGCGCAGCCGGGGTACGGGTACCCGCCCCAGCAGCCCGCGACGACCCAGCCGGCGACGGCCCAGCCCGCGTACGGCTATCCGCACCCCGCGAGCCGGCCCGGCTACGGCTACCCCCAGGCACCGGCCACGGCGGGCGTCGCGGGGGCGCAGACCGGCTACGGCTACCCGTCGCCGGTCACCGCGGCCCCCGACCCCGACTTCCGCCTGCCCCCACAGGGACCGCAGTTCATCGGACGCTAGCGCCTGCCGTACAGATCACCGACAGGCGGATCACCGACAGGTTCTAGACCTTCGTCTTGTAGCCCCGCCCCCACTGGAGCCCCCACCCGTACAGCCGGTCCAGCTCCGCCTGGAAGCCGTAGACGAACTTCGCCTCGCGGCGCACGATGATCTCGTTCTTGACCTTCTCGATCATGACGACGGCGCAGGAGCGGGCCTGCGGCTGGCGTTCGTCGAGGTGGATCTCGATGCGCGGGCCGTTGCTCGGGTAGAGCGTGACGATGGCGTGGGCGCGGTCGAAGGCGGGTGTCTGGTCGTAGATGTAGACGAAGACCAGCAGCCGCTTGATGCTGTCGCGGTGGTCGAGGTTGATGTACATCGTCTCGCCGGACCCCGAGCCGAAGCGGTCGTCGCCGCTGAGCTTGACGTACGGCGGGGCGTTGACGTCGCCGAAGTAGCCGCCGAGGGGCTGGACGACCCCCTTGGTGCCGTCCTGGAGCTCGTACAGGCAGCCCAGGTCGAGGTCGACGTTGACGACGCTCTGGCTGTGGCCGATGACCTCCGGCGGCTTCAGTGCCCTGAAGGGGTGGCGCAGCAGGCTCTCGCGCTGTGAGCCGCCGATGTCGGACGTGCGCATGCGCCAGCTCAGGTTGACCCGTAGATGGCCGTTGGCCGCGTCCTGTTTGGTGAGTGATATCTGCGCGCGCCGCTTGGTCAGCTCGATCGCGTTGGTGTTCGCGTTGCCCGAGTCGAACTGCACATCGCCGCGCCGGAGTCCGTCGAACAGGCCCATTCCGCCCCCACGTTCACTTGGAGACCGCAGGTCATCGCCGTACCCACGGCCGTTGACGACCGACGGGGCGGCCGCCGAGGAGTCGCCTCGGTGGCCGCCCCGCACAGAGCGTTCCTCTCCCGGAGGGGTGTCACACCCCGGACGAGATTTCAGTCTTCTCGTCCGAGCCGGCTTTTCCCTCGGCCGCCGCGATGGCGCGGTTGCGGCGCACGGAGGACCAGAAGGAGGCGCCGATCAGGATGACGCCGATGGAGCCGGTGATGAACTCGTTGATCTCGTACTGGATGGTGACCAGGAGGACCATGGCGAGCGCGCCGATGGCGTAGTGCGCGCCGTGCTCCAGGTAGACGTAGTCGTCGAGGGTGCCCTCGCGGACCAGGTAGACGGTCAGCGACCGGACGTACATGGCGCCGATGCCGAGGCCGAGGGCCATCAGGACGATGTCGTTGGTGATGGCGAAGGCGCCGATGACGCCGTCGAAGGAGAAGGACGCGTCCAGGACCTCGAGGTAGAGGAACATGAAGAACGCGGCCTTGCCGGCCAGCTTGACCGCCGACTTGGGCTTGCCCTCGCGCGCGGCCTTCTCCTCGGCCTCGTGCTCGCGCTCCTCCTCCTCTTCGAGCTTGTCCTCGAAGTAGCCGGAGAGGCCACCGACGATCATGTAGGTGATCAGGCCGGCGATGCCGGAGAGCAGGACGGTCTCCGCCTTGTCGGCGTGGGTGCCGCCGTGCTGGTGGGCGTTGGCGCCGAAGGTGATGGCGGAGATGAGCAGGACGATCAGGGCGATGCAGACCGACAGCATGTCGACCTTGCCGAGCTTGGCCAGGGGGCGCTCCAGCCAGCCGAGCCACTTGATGTCCCGGTCCTCGAAGATGAAGTCCAGGAAGATCATCAGCAGGAACATGCCGCCGAAGGCGGCGATCGACGGGTGGGCGTCGGTGACGTACTGCTGGTACTGGTCCTTGTCGGTGAGCGCGAGGTCGACGGCCTCGATCGGGCCCAGCTGGGCGCTGAGCGCGACGATCACGACGGGGAAGACCAGTCGCATGCCGAAGACGGCGATCAGGATGCCGATCGTGAGGAAGATCTTCTGCCAGAAGGCATTCATCTTCTTCAGGATCCCGGCGTTGACCACCGCGTTGTCGAAGGACAGCGAGATCTCGAGGACGGACAGGATCGCTACGACGCCGAACGCGGTCCACCCTCCGTAGAAGACCGCTGCGACCAGGCCGAGCGCGGTGACCGCGAACGACCACCCGAAGGTTTTCAGAACCACTGGCTACCCAATCGTGTGTGTACGGGGCTCCCCCGCGCCGTACCCGGCTTTACGAAACTTTGAAGCCGAAGTCTAGTCGGGCCCCTTCCGCACCCCACGAGGCCCTGCATTTTGCTCATATCGCGTCAGGAGACGTTGACTCCGAAGTCCATGGCGATGCCGCGCAGACCCGACGCGTACCCCTGCCCGACGGCCCTGAACTTCCATTCGCCCTGGTAGCGATAGACCTCGCCGAAGATCATCGCGGTCTCCGTGGAGGCGTCCTCGCTGAGGTCGTAGCGGGCGAGTTCCTGGCCGTCCGCCTGGTTCACCACACGGATGAAGGCGTTGCTGACCTGGCCGAAGGTCTGGCCGCGCTCGTCGGCCAGGTGGATGGAGACGGGAAAGACGATCTTGTCGCAGTGCGGCGGGACCTTGGAGAGGTCGATCAGGAGCGACTCGTCGTCGCCGTCGCCCTCGCCGGTGAGGTTGTCACCGGTGTGCTCGACCGAGCCGTCCGGGCTCTTGAGCTGGTTGTAGAAGACGAACCACTCGTCCCCGAGCACGCGGCCGCCGCTGCACATCAGCGCGCTGGCGTCGAGGTCGAAGGGCGCTCCGGTGGTGGAGCGCGCGTCCCAGCCGAGACCGACCATCACCTGAGTGAGGTTCGGTGCGGCCTTGGACAGGGAGACGTTGCCCCCTTTGGCAAGTGTGACGCCCATGCTGATGTCCCTCCCCGGATGGTGTTACTGAGGTGGTCCTGCACGTCCGGCGCCGCACGTAAACCGTGCGGCGCCGGACAGGAAGGCCTTCGGGCCCTGTCGCCAGGGCCCTGCGGGCGGCTCAGACGTTCACGCCGAAGTCCTGCGCGATGCCGCGCAGGCCCGAGGCGTAGCCCTGGCCGATGGCGCGGAACTTCCACTCCGCGCCGTGCCGGTAGAGCTCGCCGAAGACCATGGCGGTCTCGGTGGAGGCGTCCTCGCTCAGGTCGTACCGGGCGATCTCGGCGCCGCCGGCCTGGTTCACGACGCGGATGAACGCGTTGCGCACCTGGCCGAAGGACTGCTGGCGGGTCTCGGCGTCGTAGATGGAGACCGGGAAGACGATCTTCTCGACGTCGGCCGGGACCGTGGCGAGGTTGACCTTGATCTGCTCGTCGTCGCCCTCGCCCTCACCGGTGAGGTTGTCACCGGTGTGCTCGACGGAGCCGTCCGGGCTCTTGAGGTTGTTGAAGAAGATGAAGTGCTGGTCGCTGGCGACCTTGCCGGAGTTGTTCAGCAGCAGCGCGCTGGCGTCCAGGTCGAAGTCGGTGCCGGTCGTGGTGCGGACGTCCCACCCCAGACCGACGATGACCGCGGTCAGGCCCGGCGCCTCCTTGGTCAGCGATACGTTGCCGCCCTTGCTGAGGCTGACTCCCACGAGTCCTCCATTGGTGTCCAGGGGCGGGATGCCCCGTTGTGCTCGGATGTCGGATCAACGAGTCGATCCTAGTGACGGGTTCCCGCCCCCCGCAGGCCCTGAAGCCGACAATTCAGCGGGTGTCGAGCGCATGCCGCCCGACCGGCGTCACAGGGAGTCGAGCGCCTTCACGTAGTCGTTGAGGTCGCGCGCGTCCGGCAGGCCGTTGACGACCGTCCACCGCACGACGCCCTCCTTGTCGATGACGAAGGTGCCGCGCACCGCGCAGCCCTTGTCCTCGTCGAAGACGCCGTAGGCGCGCGAGACGTTGCCGTGCGGCCAGAAGTCCGACAGCAGGGGGTATTCGAGGCCCTCCTGCTCGGCGAAGACGCGCAGGGTGTGGATGGAGTCGTTGGAGACGGCGAGCAGCTGGGTGTCGCGGTCGGAGAACTGCGGCAGGTTGTCGCGCAGCTCGCACAGCTCGCCGGTGCACACGCCGGTGAAGGCGAAGGGGTAGAAGAGCAGGACGACGTTGCTGGAACCGCGGAAGTCGGACAGCCGCACGGCCCTGCCGTGGTTGTCCTTGAGCTCGAAGTCGGGGGCCTTCTCGCCGACCTGGATCGCCATCGTCGTGGGTGTCCCTTCCTGGGGCTTGTGGGGTGGGACCACCCTACGCAGGGCCCGGGACAGACCGGTGGGCGGGCCGACGGTGCCGGCCCGCCCCGTCCGAACGGCCTAACGCTTGGACTTCGCCGCCTTCGGCGTCGCCAGCCGGCTGCCGCTCCAGTCCTTGCCGACGCTGACGCTCTTGGACGCCGTCAGACCCGCCGTCGTGGCGGCTTCCGAGATGTCGCTCGGCTCCACATAGCCCGAACGGCCGGTCTTCGGCGTGAGGAGCAGGATGGCACCGCCCTCTTCGATGTACGTGGTGGCATCGACCAGCGCATCCGTCAGGTCGCCGTCGTCGTCACGGAACCACAGCACAACGGCGTCGGCCACGTCGTCGTAGTCCTCGTCCACCAGGTCGCTCTCGATGATGCCCTCGATGGCCTCGCGGAGCTCCTGATCCACGTCGTCGTCGTAGCCGATCTCCTGGACCACCTGCCCGGGCTGGAACCCCAGCCTGGCGGCAGGGTTCGTCCGCTCCTCCGCGTGGTCCGCGGTCGCGCTCACGGGTTGCCTCCTGATCATGTCTTGGGAAATAACTCAGCCACGCGCGTGCGCGAAGCATTGGCCGTAGTCCACACGGGCGGGGCGGATCGCGCAAGTACCCGGCCGTTCAGACCGCCGAAACGGTGACGATCCTGGCCGTGTCACCGCAACTCCAGGCACACCATCATGGTCCGAGGTGACGCACACCACACCTTTCTGCCCTGTTTGGGCGTTTGGGAATCGTCTGCGGGTACGAGACTCGAAGGTATTCGCCCCATACGTCACGGAGCCGGCACGGAGTCGATCTCACGCTCGGGTTACCGCCCGGTAGAGATGACGTTTCACGGTCCCGAGGTGGACCATGGGGAGCGGCGCGGCCCCCAGCGACGACGCCCAGCTACGACAGCGAAACAGCGGCCCTCGCAGGCCCTCTGACAGGTAAGGAACAGCGTGGCTTCCGCATCCGATCGCAACCCGATCATCATTGGCGGCCTTCCGAGTCAGGTTCCTGACTTCGATCCCGAAGAGACGCAGGAGTGGCTCGACTCCCTCGACGCCGCCGTCGACGAGCGCGGCCGGGAACGCGCCCGCTACCTGATGCTGCGGCTGATCGAGCGGGCCCGCGAGAAGCGCGTGGCCGTGCCGGAGATGCGCAGCACGGACTACGTCAACACCATCCCGACCAAGAGCGAGCCCTTCTTCCCGGGCAACGAGGAGATCGAGCGCAAGATCCTCAACGCCACCCGCTGGAACGCGGCCGTGATGGTCTCCCGCGCCCAGCGCCCGGGCATCGGCGTCGGCGGCCACATCGCCACGTTCGCCTCCTCCGCCTCGCTCTACGACGTCGGCTTCAACCACTTCTTCCGCGGCAAGGACGAGGGCGACGGCGGCGACCAGGTCTTCTTCCAGGGGCACGCCTCCCCCGGCATCTACGCCCGCGCCTTCCTGCTGGACCGGCTCGGCGAGCAGCACCTGGACGGCTTCCGCCAGGAGAAGTCCAAGGCGCCGCACGCGCTGTCGTCGTACCCGCACCCGCGGTCCATGCCGGACTTCTGGGAGTTCCCGACGGTGTCGATGGGCCTCGGCCCGATCGGCGCGATCTACCAGGCGCGCATGAACCGCTACATGGAGGCGCGCGGGATCGCCGACACCTCCAAGTCGCACGTCTGGGCGTTCCTCGGCGACGGCGAGATGGACGAGCCGGAGTCGCTGGGCCAGCTGTCCATCGCCGCCCGCGAGGGCCTGGACAACCTCACGTTCGTCGTCAACTGCAACCTGCAGCGCCTCGACGGCCCGGTGCGCGGCAACGGGAAGATCATCCAGGAGCTGGAGTCGATCTTCCGCGGCGCCGGCTGGAACGTGATCAAGCTGGTCTGGGACCGCACCTGGGACCCGCTGCTCGCCCAGGACCGCGACGGCGTGCTGGTCAACAAGATGAACACCACGCCGGACGGGCAGTTCCAGACGTACGCCACGGAGACCGGCGCGTACATCCGCGACCACTTCTTCGGCGACGACCACCGGCTGCGCGCCATGGTCGAGAACATGACCGACGACCAGATCCTGCACCTGGGCCGCGGCGGTCACGACCACCGCAAGATCTTCGCGGCGTACAAGGCGGCCGTGGAGCACAAGGGCCAGCCGACGGTCATCCTCGCCAAGACGATCAAGGGCTGGACGCTGGGCCCGAACTTCGAGGGCCGCAACGCCACGCACCAGATGAAGAAGCTGACGGTCGACGACCTCAAGCGCTTCCGCGACCGCCTCCACCTGCCGATCCCGGACAAGGAGCTGGAGTCCGGCGTGCCGCCGTACTACCACCCGGGCCGGGACTCGGAGGAGATCCAGTACATGCACGACCGCCGCAAGAGCCTCGGCGGTTACGTGCCCACCCGCGTCGTCCGTTCCAAGCCGCTGCCGCTGCCCGAGGACAAGACGTACGCGACCGTGAAGAAGGGCTCGGGCCAGCAGTCCATCGCGACGACGATGGCGTTCGTCCGGCTCCTCAAGGACCTCATGCGGGACAAGGAGATCGGCAAGCGGTTCGTGCTGATCGCGCCGGACGAGTACCGCACGTTCGGCATGGACTCGTTCTTCCCGAGCGCGAAGATCTACAACCCGCTCGGCCAGCAGTACGAGTCGGTCGACCGCGACCTGCTGCTCGCCTACAAGGAGTCGCCGAACGGCCAGATGCTGCACGACGGCATCTCGGAGGCGGGCTGCACGGCCTCGCTCATCGCCGCCGGCTCGGCCTACGCCACGCACGGCGAGCCGCTCATCCCGGTCTACGTCTTCTACTCGATGTTCGGCTTCCAGCGCACCGGCGACCAGTTCTGGCAGATGGCCGACCAGCTGGCGCGCGGTTTCGTCCTGGGCGCGACCGCCGGCCGCACGACCCTGACCGGCGAGGGCCTGCAGCACGCGGACGGCCACTCGCAGCTGCTGGCCTCGACGAACCCCGGCTGCGTGGCGTACGACCCGGCGTTCGGCTTCGAGATCGCGCACATCGTGAAGGACGGGCTCAGGAGGATGTACGGCAGCTCGCCGGAGCACCCGCACGGCGAGGACGTCTTCTACTACCTGACCGTCTACAACGAGCCGATCCAGCACCCGGCCGAGCCGGAGAACGTGGACGTCGACGGCATCCTCAAGGGCCTCTACCGCTTCAGCGAGGGCACGGCCGGCCAGACCCCGGCGCAGATCCTGGCGTCCGGTGTCGCGCTCCCCTGGGCGATCGAGGCGCAGAAGATCCTGGCCGACGACTGGAACGTCAAGGCGGACGTCTGGTCGGCGACCTCCTGGAACGAGCTGCGGCGCGAGGCCGTGGACTGCGAGGAGCACAACCTGCTGCACCCGGAGGAGGAGCAGCGGGTGCCGTACGTGACGCGCAAGCTCGCCGACGCCCAGGGGCCGGTCGTGGCCGTCTCCGACTGGATGCGCTCGGTCCCGGACCAGATCGCGCGCTGGGTGCCGCAGACGTACCAGTCGCTCGGCGCGGACGGCTTCGGCTTCGCCGACACGCGGGGCGCGGCGCGCCGCTTCTTCCACATCGACGCGCAGTCGATCGTGGTCGCGGTCCTCACCGAGCTGGCCCGTGAGGGCAAGGTCGACCGGTCGGTGCTCAAGCAGGCGATCGACCGGTACCAGCTGCTGGACGTGTCGGCGGCGGACCCGGGGGCCGCGGGCGGCGACGCATAACGCGGGAGGCCCTGTCAAGGGGTGGTGCGCCTCACGGGTACACCGTGGGCCCACCACCCCTTCACGTTTCCTACGATTCGGCCATGCAGCAGCAGCCGGCCCGACTCCGTTGGGAACAGCACACTCAGCGCCCGCTCTTCGGCCTGGCCCTGGCCTTCGCCGTCGCCTACGCCGTGCCGATCGTCCAGCCCGACGCGAGCGCCGGCGTGGTGGACCTGTGCACGGCGGTGGAGTGGGTGGTCTGGGGCGCGTTCGCCCTCGACTACGTCATACGGCTCATGCTCGCCGAGCAGCGCCTGGCGTTCGTGCGGACGCACTGGCTCGACCTGGGAGCGGTGCTGCTGCCGCTGCTGCAGCCGATGCGGCTGCTGCGGCTGGTGTCCACGCTCCTGCTCGTCGGGCAGCGGGCGCGGATGGCCTCGCAGATAAGGCTCACGACGTATGTCGGCGGCGCGGTGGTCGGGCTGCTGATGTTCGGCTCGCTGGCGGTGCTGTCCGTGGAGCGGGACTCGCCGGACGGGAACATCCGGACCCTGGGTGACGCGGTGTGGTGGTCCTTCACGACGATGACGACCGTCGGCTACGGGGATCACGCGCCGACCACCGGGCTGGGGCGGATGCTCGCGGTGGGGCTGATGCTGTCCGGGATCGCCCTGCTCGGTGTGGTGACGGCGAACATCGCGGCGTGGTTCATCGCCCGGTTCGACAAGGACGACGTGGAGGAGCGGCGCCAGACGGAGGCGATACGGGAGCTGACCGAGGAGGTACGGGCGCTGCGGGACGAACTGGCCTCGCTCAAGGGGACCTCGGCGAAGTGACGTGACGTGACATGGGGGTGGGCCCCCGCCCACTCGGTCGGAGGCCCTTCCCTCACACCACCCGGGTCAGAACATGCCCATGCCCGGCGTGGCCGCTCCGGACAGCCAGATGACCGCCAGGAGCGTGTCGATGGCGCCCAGGACGAGCGCGACCACGGCCGTGACGGGGCGGGAGCCCGCCCACGTGCGGCCCATGGCGAGCCAGCCGCAGACGATCGCCACGGGGCCGAGGATGATCCCCAGCACGAAGAATCCGGCGACCGCGCAGATGACTCCGATGATCCCGAGCGTCGCGCGATCCGGCCCGGTCCGTGACCACGTCCGGCCACGTGAGCGGGGGTGCCTGCGCGTACCGTGTCCGAAGCTCGCCATCATCAACTCCCGTAAACCCTCAGTCGGTTGGGGTTCGGTTCGGGTACGGATGACGAGTACCCCCCTGGCGGGCTTCAATCCCGCTGCTTGCGCGCTGCCCCCCTCCAGCAGCGCGCCGCAGCGTCCGCCCTCCATGCCCTGCGGAGGACTTGACCCACTGTGACCTGCGAAGGCCGCCGGAGGGGAGGGGTCGACGGGGCTGTTCACCCTGATAGGCGAATACCCGTCAGATGTGCGCGGCGCCCGCGCCCGCGCCCGCGTTCTCGCCGCGCTTCGTCAGGAAGGCCACGAGCACCGCCACGACGGCGACACCCGCGGCGACGAGCGAGGCCGCGCTCATGCCGGAGATGAACGTGTCGTGCGCGACGCCCGTGATCTTGGCGGCGATCGCGTCCGGCGTGCCCGGCGCCACCGGCGGGACACCGACCTGGACCGCCTCGGACGCCTGGTGCTCCTGCTCCGGCGTCAGCGGCGGCAGCCCGGCCTTCGCCCAGTTGCCCGCGAGGTCGCTGTTGACCTTGGACGCCATCACCGCGCCGAGCACGGCCGTGCCGAGGCTGCCGCCGATCTGCATGGCGGCCTGCTGCAGACCGCCCGCGACACCCGACAGCTCCATCGGCGCGTTGCCGACGATGACCTCGGTCGCACCCACCATGACCGGCGCGAGGCCGAGGCCGAGGAGGGCGAACCAGAGCGACATGACGCCGCTGCCGGTGTCCGTCTCCAGCGTCGACATCCCGTACATGGCGATCGCGGTGAGCGCCATGCCGCCCGCGAGCGGGACCCGGGGACCGAACTTGGTGATCATCGCGCCGGCGAGGGGCGAGCCGACGATCATCATGCCGGTCAGCGGCAGCAGGTGCAGGCCCGCGTCGATCGGGCTCATGCCGTGCACGTTCTGCAGGTAGAACGTCACGAAGAACAGGCCGCCCATGAACGCGATGGCCATCAGGACCATCAGCACGACACCCGCGGACAGCGCCACGGAGCGGAACAGGGCGAGCGGGATGAGCGGCTCCTTGACCTTCGTCTCCCAGAAGGCGAAGAGCGCGAAGCCCAGCACCGAGGCACCGAGGAAGCCCAGCGTCTTCGGGTCGCCCCAGCCCCACTCGGACGGCGGTGCCTTGATGAGCGCCCACACCAGGCAGAACACGGAGGCCGACAGCAGGGCGATACCCAGGATGTCGAAGGAGCGCGGGGCGTTCTCGGCGCGGTGGTCGAGCAGGATCCAGACGCCGAGGACGACGGCGAGGACACCGACCGGCACGTTGATGAAGAACACCGACTGCCAGTTGACGTGCTCGACGAGCACGCCGCCGAGGATCGGGCCGCCCGCGGTGGACGCGCCGATGACCATGCCCCAGATCCCGATCGCCATGTTCAGCTTCTCGGCCGGGAAGGTGGCCCGCAGCAGGCCGAGCGCGGCCGGCATGAGCAGCGCGCCGAACAGGCCCTGCAGGACGCGGAAGACGACGACGAACGCGATGCTGTCGGACAGCCCGATCGCGCCCGAGGCGGCCGCGAAGCCGACGACGCCGATGAGGAAGGTCTGCCGGTGACCGAAGCGGTCGCCGAGCTTGCCCGCGGTGATCAGGGAGACCGCGAGGGCGAGGAAGTATCCGTTGGTGATCCACTGGACTTCGGCGAAGGTGGCGCCGAGGTCCTTCTGGATGGCCGGGTTGGCAATGGCCACGATGGTGCCGTCGAGGGCCACCATCATGACCCCCACAGCGACGGTGATGAGGGTGAGCCAGGGGTGCCCTCGCAGCCCCTTGCCCGGCGTCGCCTCCGACGGCCCCGCCGGTATGCCCCCCGACCCCGTCGTGTCGATGGTGGTCTGACTAGTCATGCGTCCGAGGCTAATGACAGCCACTGACAATTGACAAACCAATTCACTAGTCGGTAACTGACATGACATCCCCGTATAGCCTGAACTGCGATGACGGTTCCGAAGAGAGGCATCACTTGAACCTGCGCGAGCGCAAGAAGCGGCGCACCCGGGACGCGCTGCTGCGGGCCGCCCTGGAGCTGTTCGCCACGCGCGGGTACGAGGAGACGACCGTCGACGACATCGCCGCCGCCGTCGACGTCTCGCAGCGCACCTTCTTCCGCTACTTCGCCGGCAAGGAGGAGGCGGCGTTCTTCGTGCCGCGGCTCGCGGAGGCGATCGTCGTCGACGCCGTACGCGCCCGCCCGCCGCACGAGGCCCCGCTGGAGGCGCTGCGCCGGGCCGTCCTGGAGAGCTGGGACGCGATCAACGAGGCCGTCGAGGAACTCGTGCCGATCGAGCTGCACCTGCGCGTCTACCGGGTGATCGAGTCGACGCCCGCCCTGCTCGCCGCCCATCTGCGGCGGGCGGCGGAGCTGGAGGAGCAGCTGGCGGGCATCATCGCCGAGCGCGAGGGGCTCGACGTGGACGCGGATCCCCGGCCGAGGATCGTCGTCGCCCTCTTCGGCGGGGTGATCCGCGTCACCGAGCGGCTGTGGTCCGCGGGGGACGACCTCACGCTCGACGGAATGCGCGAACTCACCGCCGCCTACCTCGATCAGGTGGGCCCCGCACTGGCGGGGAACTGGCGTGCGGGGCAGTCCCCCTAGCACATTCACCGAAACGTGATCCCGGTCACTTGGTTAACGCGAGACCCTCTCGTTCTCCTAGTGTGTCCTTTCAGTGACTTCCTTCGACACCACCCCGCAACTGAACGTCTGGCGCGCACTGCTCGCTCTGGCCGTCGTCTTCGTGATGCTGGCGACGACCGGCTGGACGGCCCTGCGCAACCAGCGGGGCGCCGCGCCGCTCCAGGCCTCGCTCTCCGCCTGGGAGCACGGCCGGATCGCCGGTCACCGACTGCCGGACCCGCAGTCCGAGCCGGCGAAGCTGGCCCGCTTCTTCGCCTCGCTCACCGAGCGGGACCGCGCGAGCCTGGTCCGCACCTACCCGCTCGCCGTCGGCAACATGAACGGCGCCCCGGTCGAGCTGCGCTACCGCGCCAACCGCATCGCGCTCGCCAAGGCGCGCGAGGTCGAGCGGGAGCGGATGCACGACCAGCGTCTCACCCCGGCCGGCAAGTACGAGGCCGGCCGCAGGCTGCACCGCCTCGACGACCTCATGGAGAAGGGGCGCCACATCCTCGCCTTCGATCCCGAGGGCTCGGGCCGGGTGGCGGAAGTCTTCGGCGACCTGCGCACGGCGGACCGCGTCTCGGTCGTCGTCCCGGGTGTGGACACCGACCTGCTCACCTACCAGCGCACCCACCGCAAGTACTCGGCGCCCGCCGGCATGGCCGAGTCCCTGTACGCGGCGGAGCGGAAGGCGAGCCCCTCGACCCGGACGGCCGTGATCGCCTGGGCCGACTACACGGCCCCCAGCGGACTCGGCATCGACTCGGCGACGGCGATGCGCGCCGAGGAGGGCGCCGTACGGCTGAACGCGCTGGTGCGGGCGCTGCCCGGCGGCGCGCCGGTGTCGTTGTTCTGCCACAGCTACGGCTCGGTGGTGTGCGGGGTCGCCGCGCACTCGCTGCCCGGCCGGGTCTCCGACATCGCGGTGGCCGGCAGCCCCGGCATGCGCGTGGAGAGCGCCGCCCAGCTGCACACCCGCGCCCGGGTGTGGGCGATGCGGGACGCCGACGACTGGATCCAGGACGTGCCGTACCTGGAGGTCGGCGGGCTGGGCCACGGGGCGGATCCGGTGTCCGCCGGGTTCGGGGCGCGGGTGCTGTCGGCGCAGGGCGCGAAGGGGCACGCCGGCTACTTCGAGCCGGGCACGGCAAGTCTGATGAATTTCGCAGAGATCGGCGTCGGCGCATACCGCTCGGTGCACTGCGCGCACGAAGACGGCGTCTGCCGTACCGGTTTGTCCGGCACGGCGGCGGCCTGACGCGCGTAGAGGCGAAGGAATTGCGGTCTGCTCGGGAGGGGGACGGAGGGGCGCGTGCCGCATACGATGAGCCGCATGGGTGACGTACTGGCCGGATTTCATGCCGCCTGGGAGTTCGAGTCCGACTCCGTGCTCATCCGTTACGAACGGGGGATTCGAACACCCAAGCTCTTCCAGGCGCTCGGGGAACGCCGAGTGCCCCTGGAGGCGATCGCCGGGGTGACGCTGACGCGCGGGAAACGCGGCACGGTCGTGCTGCGCGTCGAGCCGCGGCCCGGTGCGGATCCGCTGATGGAGGCGGCCGCCGGGCAGCTGAAGGAGAGCGGCGACCCCTACCGGCTGGTGCTGCCCGCCGAGCGGGAGGTGCTCGCGGAGTACTACGCCGACGAACTGCGCGGGCTGCTGACGGAGTCCGGGCCGGCGGATCGATTCCTCGTGGAGCCGCCGAAGGGGCCGCTGTCGTTCAAGGCGTACGACGGGAAGGCGACCTTCGACGGGCGGACCGTGAGCTTCCGGTGGTTCTGGACGGGGGCGTCGTCGGCGAAGTGGAAGGCCGGGGACCAGAACTTCTCCGTCGGGGAGCTCAACGGGGTGGAGTGGCGGTCGCCGGAGGTCTTCGAGGGGCATCTGCGGTTGCTGCGGCGGGAGACGGGGGCGCCGGCCGTGCAGGCCGATCAGGATCCGGCGGCGGTGGTGTTCGGGCTGGGGTACGGGCCGGTGCACGAGTCGTTGCCGTTCGCGGCGGCGGTGCTTTCCGCTGTGCGGACGTCCAGTCCGGTGGCGGCCGTTCCCGCGGCTGCGGCGCGCCGGGACCCTGCGGACATCGCCGAGCGGATTCGGCATCTCGGGGAGTTGCATCAGGCCGGGCTGGTGACCGATGAGGAATTCTCGGTCAAGAAGGCCGAGTTGTTGGCGGAGCTTTAGCGTCTGCCGGGTTCGGTGAGTCGGCGGGCGCGGGTGGTGCGTGGTCGTTCGCGCAGTTCCCCGCGCCCCCAAGGCGTTCCCCTACTCCCTGCCTGCGGAAGTGAACGCCATGTCCGCGTAGCGGTTGCCCGCCACCTGGGCCGCTATGCCGTCCAGCAGGTCCAGTTGTTCGTCCGTGAGGACGATCCTGGTCGCCGCCGTGTTCTCCTCCACCCTCGACGGCTTGCGGGTGCCGGGGATCGGGATGACCGGGAGGTCGCGGAGCGTCGCCTGCTGCTGGACCCAGGCCAGGGCGATCTGGCCGAGGGAGGCGTCGTGGGCCTTGGCCACCGTGCGGATCAGTTCCAGCAGGGTCGCGTTGGCCGTCGCGTTGTCGCCCGTGAAGCGGGGCTGCTGGCGGCGGAAGTCGTCGGAGGAGAGCTCCTCCGCGCTGGCGAACGAGCCGGTCAGAAAGCCCCGGCCGAGCGGGGAGTACGGGACGAGGGCCACGCCGAGGTCGCGGGCCGCGGGGACGACGTGCGTCTCGATGTCGCGGCTGAACAGCGACCACTCCGACTGCACCGCGGCGATGGGGTGCACGGCGTGCGCGGCGCGCAGTTCGTCGGCCGTGACCTCGCTCAGGCCCAGGTGCTTGACCTTGCCCTCGCGGACCAGGTCCGCCATCGTGCCGACGCTCTCCTCGATCGGCACGTTCACGTCGCGCCGGTGCATGTAGTAGAGGTCGATGGCCTCCACGTCGAGGCGCTTCAGGCTCGCCTCGACGGCCTGGCGGATGTAGGGCGGGTCGTTGCGCACGACACGGCGCGTCGGGTCGTCGGCGGGGATCGACAGGGCGAACTTGGTCGCGATGACGACCTCGTCGCGGTGTGCCTTGAAGAACGGCGACAGGAACCGCTCGTTCTCGCCGGCGCCGTACGCGTCGGCCGTGTCGTAGAGGGTGACGCCCAGTTCGAGGGCCCGTTCCAGGGTGGCCCGGGACGCGTCCGCGTCCGAGGGGCCGTAGGCGAAGCTCATGCCCATGCAGCCCAGGCCCTGAACGCCCACCTCCGGGCCGTGGTCGCCGAGCTTCGCCGTCGTGATCCTGCCGTCCGTCATCGGGACCTCTCCGACGCCAGGGCACGCCCGGCGTCCGCGTAGAAACTGATCTTCCGGTCGAGCACGGCGAGCGTGCCGCGGAGTTCCTCGATCCGCGCGAGGACGTCCTCGCGGGTCGTCTTCAGCAGTTCGAAGCGCTCGCCGTAGGTGTGGTCGCCCTCGCGCACCAGTTCCGCGTACCGCACCATGTCGGCGACCGGCATGCCCGTCAGCCGGAGCTTGCCGACGAGGTCGAGCCAGTCCAGGTCGCGGTTGGTGTAGCGGCGCTGGCCGGTGTGGGACCGGTCGATGTGCGGCATCAGGCCGATGCGCTCGTACCAGCGCAGGGTGTGTGCCGTCAGGCCGGTCAGGGCGACGACCTCGCTGATCGTGTAGCGGTCCGCGCCGTCCGGACGCCGGTTCTGCTGCGGCGGGCCGGCGCAGGTGTCGGTCCTCGTCCCCGTGGTCTCCATCACCGTCATGACCCCCACGCTAGAACCTTGGAGTGCACTCCAAGCAAGCGCCGAAGGTAAGAAATCGGCAGGACGCCTCTTGATCCGGCTCGTTAGCGTAGACAGCCATGAGTCTCGTACGCCGTGCCCTGCCCGAGGACGCCGAGGAAGTCCTGCGTCTGCGACAAGTGATGATCGACGCGGTGTTCGCCACTCACTCCGGCGTCGACTGGCACGGGGAGTCCCTCCCGACGCTGAGGAGCAGACTGGGCGAACGGGACGGGGACTTCGCGGCGTTCGTCGTCGACCACCCGGAGCGGCCGGGGGCGCTGGCCTCGCTGGTGGCCGGGACGATCGACTACCGCATCGGCAAGGCGGGCGATCCGCACGGCCAGGTGGGCTTCGTCTTCAGCGTGGCCACCGACCCGGACGCGCGGCGCCGCGGGTACGCGCGCGCGTGCATGACCACGCTGCTGGAGTGGTTCCGGGAGCGCGGCGCCCGGCGGGTGCAGCTCACCGCCTCGGAAGAGGCCGAGCCGCTGTACGCCTCCCTCGGGTTCCGGCCCAAGCCCAACCCCTTGCTGGAGCTGAAGCTCTGAGCGCATAGGCTCGACGCATGTCGCTGAAGAGCCTCGCGTTGATCGAGAACTGGCCGGTTCCCACCGCCGCGGCGGGTGTCGTCCGGGCGGACGGCACCGTCCTCGGCACACACGGCCCGGCCGGGCAGCGGTTCCCGCTCGCGTCGGTGACCAAGCCGCTGGCCGCGTACGCGGTGCTCGTCGCGTACGAGGAGGGGGCGATCGAGTTCGACGAGCCCGCAGGCCCGGCCGGTTCGACGGTCCGGCACCTGCTCGCGCACACCTCGGGCCTCGCCTTCGACGAGCACAAGGTCACGGCCCCGCCCGGGGAGCGGCGGCTGTACTCCAACGCCGGCTTCGAGCAGCTGGGCGACCACGTCGAGAAGGCGACCGACATCCCGTTCGCCGAGTACCTGCGGCAGGCCGTGCTGGAGCCGCTGGGCATGACCTCGACGACCCTGGAGGGCTCCCCGGCCAAGGACGGGGTGTCCACGGTCGAGGACCTGCTGCGGTTCGCGGCCGAGGTGCAGGCGCCGCGGCTGCTGGATCCCCGTACGGTCGCCGAGGCGATGAGCGTGCACTACCCGGGCACCAAGGGCGTCCTGCCGGGGTACGGCCACCAGAACCCCAACGACTGGGGGCTCGGCTTCGAGATCCGCGACTCCAAGTCCCCGCACTGGACCGGCTCTTCGTCCTCCCCGCGCACGTTCGGGCATTTCGGGCAGTCGGGTACGTTCCTGTGGATCGACCCCGACGCGGGGGCGGCCTGCGTGGCGCTGACGGACCGGGCGTTCGGGCCGTGGGCGATCGAGGCGTGGCCGCCCTTCACGGACGCGGTGCTCGCGGAGCTCTAGGTCATCTCCCAGACGAGGAGTTCGGCCCGCGTCACGCCCTCCGCCTCCAGGCCCTTGGCGCCGGTGATGCGGGCCGCGTCCCCGGCACCGAGCGTCTCGCCGTCCAGGCGCACCTCACCGCGCACGACGTGCACGTACGCGTACGCCGCGTCCGGCACCGCCGTCCGCTCCCCCGGCCCCAGCCGCCGCACGTGCAGCATCGCGCCGGCCTCCGGGACGGCGTACGGCGTGGAGTCGGCGATGCCGTGGACGACCTCGTAGAACGGGTCGCCGCCGGGCCGCAGCGGGGCCAGCCACATCTGGATGAACGTCAGGGGCTCCGGGCCGTCGTTGCGTTCCACGTGGCGCACCCCGCCCGCCGAGCTGAGGCGCTGCACGTCGCCGTGGCGGACGACCGACTCGTGCCCGGTGGAGTCGCGGTGCGTCAGCTCGCCCTCCACCACCCACGTCACGATCTCGGTGTGGCTGTGCGGGTGCTCGTCGAACCCGGCCCCCGGGGCGAGCCGCTCCTCGTTGCACGCGAGCACCGCGCCGAAGCGGAGGTTGTCCGGGTCGTAGTGGGACCCGAAGGAGAAGGCGTGCCGGCTCTCGATTCCGGCTGCCGGGTCGCCGCCCTGGTAGCGCTCGTCGGCGCGCCGAATGTCCATCACGGGGTCCACCGTAGACCCGGCGGCGCACCTTCCCGTCCGGATAAGGCAGTCTTGTCCCGTGCCCGAACCCGAAACCAGCAAGAACGCAGCCGCAGCCCGTGACCTCCACGCACATGCCGCGACCCTGAAGCGGCTGGAGAAGTCCTCCGGATCACTCGCCGCGCAGGCCATCGCGCGGATGGACGAGACGCTGCCCTGGTACCGGGCCATGCCCCCGGAGAACCGTTCCTGGATCGGTCTGGTCGCGCAGGCGGGTATCGCCGCGTTCACCGAGTGGTTCCGGCATCCGGACGCCCCGCAGGCCATCTCCACCGACGTGTTCGGCACCGCGCCGCGCGAGCTGACCCGGGCGATCACGCTGCGGCAGACCGTGGAGATGGTGCGCACCACCATCGAGGTGATGGAGTCCGCGATCGACGAGGTCGCGGCCCCCGGCGACGAGAGCGTGCTGCGCGAGGCGCTGCTCGTGTACGCCCGGGAGATCGCCTTCGCCACCGCCCAGGTGTACGCCCAGGCCGCCGAGGCACGCGGCGCCTGGGACGCCCGGCTGGAGTCCCTGGTGGTGAACGCCGTGCTCAGCGGCGAGGCCGACGAAGGGGCCGTGTCGCGGGCCGCCGCCCTCGGGTGGAACTCGCCCGAGCACGTGTGCGTGGTGCTCGGCACGGCGCCCGACGGGGACAGCGAGCTGACCGTCGAGGCCATAAGGCGCGCGGCCCGGCACGCCAAGCTCCAGGTGCTGACCGGGGTGCTCGGGGACCGGCTGGTGGTGATCGCCGGCGGCAGCGACAACCCGCTGGCCGTCGCCAAGTCGCTGATCGGCCCGTTCGCCGCCGGGCCGGTCGTGGCGGGCCCGGTGGTGCCCGACCTGCAGGCCGCGACCCGGTCCGCGCAGGCCGCGGCGGCCGGCCTGAAGGCGTGTTCCGCCTGGCAGGACGCCCCGCGCCCGGTCCTGGCGGACGACCTGCTTCCGGAGCGGGCGATCGCCGGTGACCCCTCGGCCCGCGAGCAGCTGGTGGAGGAGATCTACAGACCGCTGGAGGAGGCCGGGGCCGCGCTCCTGGAGACCCTCAGCGTCTATCTCGAACAGGCGAGCAGTCTCGAAGGCGCCGCGCGGATGCTGTTCGTGCATCCCAACACCGTCCGCTACCGGCTTCGACGTGTGACTGACGTCACCGGATGGTCACCCTCCGATGTACGCTCTGCCTTCACGCTGCGGATCGCGCTGATCCTGGGGCGTCTGGTCGATGGAGATCTCCAGCCCTAAGGTTTTGTCGGGGCTCGACAAAACCCCCTCGTGTTCTTCGTCCCTGTCCCCACGGGCGGCCGTGCCCGTCCCCAAGAGAGAGTGTGAGAGTGCTCGTACTCGTCGCTCCCGGCCAGGGCGCCCAGACGCCCGGCTTCCTGACTGAATGGCTCGACTTCCCCGGTGTCCGCGGTGCCCTGGAGGCATGGTCCGACGCCGCGGGGATCGACCTGATCCGTTACGGCACCGAGGCCGACGCGGAGGAGATCCGCGACACCGCGGTGGCGCAGCCGCTGCTCGTCGCGGCCGGCATGGCGTCCGCGGCCCTGCTGTTCGAGGACCCGGCCGACCTCCCGCGGAAGGTCGGTGCCATCGCCGGTCACAGCGTCGGCGAGTTCACCGCCGCCTCGCTCGCCGGGGTGCTCCCCCACGAGGAGGCGCTCCGTCTGGTCCGCACCCGTGGGCGCGCCATGGCGGAGGCCGCCGCCGTCACCGAGACGGGCATGGCCGCACTGCTGGGCGGCGACCCGGAGGTGACAATCCCGCATCTGACGAAGCTGGGCCTGACCCCCGCCAACATCAACGGCGCGGGCCAGATCGTCGCGGCCGGCACCAAGGAACAGCTCGCCGCGCTGGAGGCGGACAAGCCCGAGGGCGTGCGCAAGGTCGTCACGCTGAAGGTCGCCGGCGCGTTCCACACGCACCACATGGCCCCCGCCGTCGAGACGCTGGCGAAGGCCGCCGCCGATGCCCGGCACGTCGCTGACCCGAAGGTCACCTACGTCTCCAACGCGGACGGGCAGGCCGTCGCCGCCGGCGGCCAGGTGCTGGAGCGCCTGGTCGGCCAGGTCGCCAACCCGGTCCGCTGGGACCTGTGCATGGAGACCTTCAAGGAGCTGGGTGTCACGGCCCTGATCGAGGTGTGCCCCGGCGGCACCCTCACCGGCCTCGCCAAGCGGGCCCTGCCCGGGGTGAAGACGCTGGCCCTGAAGTCCCCCGCCGACCTCGACGCGGCTCGCGAGCTCATCGCCGAGCACGGTGTCTGACAAGGAGCCCGAGAGCATGGCGAAGATCAAGCCCAGCAAGGGCGCCCCGTACGCGCGGATCCTCGGCGTCGGCGGTTACCGCCCGACCCGGGTCGTGCCGAACGAGGTGATCCTGGAGACGATCGAGTCGTCCGACGAGTGGATCCGCTCGCGCTCCGGCATCGAGACGCGGCACTGGGCCTCCGACGAGGAGACCGTCGCCGCGATGTCGATCGAGGCGTCCGGCAAGGCCATCGCGGACGCGGGCATCTCCGTGGAGCAGATCGGCGGCGTGATCGTCTCGACCGTCTCGCACTTCAAGCAGACGCCGGCCGTCGCCACCGAGATCGCCGACAAGCTGGGCACCGACAAGGCCGCCGCCTTCGACATCTCGGCGGGCTGCGCGGGCTTCGGCTACGGCCTGACCCTCGCCAAGGGCATGATCGTCGAGGGCTCGGCGGAGTACGTCCTGGTGATCGGCGTCGAGCGGCTGAGCGACCTGACCGACCTGGAGGACCGGGCGACGGCCTTCCTGTTCGGCGACGGCGCCGGCGCGGTCGTGGTCGGCCCCTCCCAGGAGCCCGCGATCGGCCCGACCGTGTGGGGCTCCGAGGGCGACAAGTCCGACACCATCAAGCAGACCGTGCCGTGGACGGACTACCGCGACGGGACGGTCGAGAAGTTCCCCGCGATCACCCAGGAAGGCCAGGCGGTGTTCCGCTGGGCCGTGTTCGAGATGGCGAAGGTCGCCCAGCAGGCGCTGGACGCGGCCGGGATCACCGTGGACGACCTGGACGTCTTCATCCCGCACCAGGCCAACGTGCGGATCATCGACTCGATGGTGAAGACGCTGAAACTGCCGGAGCACGTCACGGTCGCGCGTGACATCCGCACCACCGGCAACACCTCGGCCGCCTCGATCCCGCTCGCGATGGAGCGGCTCCTGGCGACCGGCGAGGCGAAGAGCGGCGACACCGCGCTCGTCATCGGCTTCGGGGCGGGTCTCGTCTACGCCGCGACTGTCGTTACCCTCCCCTAGGCACTCCGTGCCGGATCATGCGGTCCGGGACGGGAAGAACCACCTGCCACACCCTCTGAATATCTACGAAGGAGCGCCGACATGGCCGCCACTCAGGAAGAGATCGTCGCCGGTCTCGCCGAGATCGTGAACGAGATCGCCGGCATCCCGGTTGAGGACGTCCAGCTGGACAAGTCCTTCACCGACGACCTGGACGTCGACTCGCTGTCCATGGTCGAGGTCGTCGTCGCCGCCGAAGAGCGCTTCGACGTCAAGATCCCGGACGAGGACGTCAAGAACCTCAAGACCGTCGGCGACGCGACCGACTACATCCTCAAGCACCAGGGCTGATCGACCGATCAGGCCTCTGGGCTGACTGCCCCGCCACCCGGCGGTGGCGCCGTTGTCCCCGCGAAAGCGGGGGTTGTCCTCCTCGTATCCGTTGGAGAAAGAATTCCCGTGAGCTCGACCAATCGCACCGTGGTCGTCACCGGTATCGGCGCAACCACACCGCTGGGTGGCGACGCAGCCTCTACCTGGGAGGGCCTGGTCGCCGGACGTTCCGGCGTCAAGCCCCTGGAGCAGGACTGGGCCGCCGAGCAGGCGGTCCGTATCGCGGCCCCGGTCGCCGTGGAGCCGACCGAGGTCATCCCGCGTCCGCAGGCCCGCCGACTGGACCGCTCGGCGCAGTTCGCGCTGGTCGCGGCCAAGGAGGCCTGGGCCGACGCCGGTTTCGAGGCGAAGGCCGGCGAGGACCCGAGCGTCGACCCCGACCGGCTCGGCGCGGTCATCGCCTCCGGCATCGGCGGCGTGACGACGCTGCTCGACCAGTACGACGTGCTGAAGGAGAAGGGCGTCCGCCGCGTCTCCCCGCACACCGTTCCCATGCTGATGCCCAACAGCCCGTCGGCCAACGTGGGGTTGGCCGTGGGTGCCCGGGCGGGTGTGCACACGCCGGTGTCCGCCTGCGCGTCGGGCGCCGAGGCCATCGGCTACGCCATCGAGATGATCCGCACCGGCCGCGCCGACGTCGTCGTCGCGGGTGGCACGGAGGCGGCGATCCACCCGCTGCCCATCGCCGCGTTCGGCAACATGATGGCGATGTCCAAGAACAACGACGACCCGCAGGGCGCGTCGCGCCCCTACGACGTGGCCCGCGACGGCTTCGTCCTCGGTGAGGGCGCCGGTGTCGTCGTCCTGGAGTCCGCCGAGCACGCCGCGAAGCGCGGGGCCCGGGTGTACGCGGAGGCGGTCGGGCAGGGCATCTCCGCCGACAGCCACGACATCGTGCAGCCGGAGCCGGAGGGGCGGGGCATCTCGCACGCCCTGCAGAACCTGCTGGAGCGCACCGACCTGGACCCGGCGGAGATCGTGCACGTCAACGCGCACGCGACGTCGACGCCGGCCGGTGACATCGCCGAGCTGAAGGCGCTGCGGAAGGTGTTCGGTGACGACACCGACCACATCGCGGTGTCGGCGACGAAGTCGATGACCGGGCATCTGCTCGGTGGCGCGGGCGGGGTCGAGACGGTGGCGACGGTGCTCGCGCTGTACCACCGGGTGGCTCCGCCGACTATCAACGTGGAGAACCTGGACCCGGAGGCGGAGGCGAATGCCGATGTCGTCCGTGGTGAGGCTCGCAAGCTCCCGGTCGAGGGGCGTATCGCCGCGCTGAACGACTCGTTCGGGTTCGGCGGGCACAACGTGGTGCTGGCGTTCCGGACCGTGTGAGGACGCCGCTCCCACACGTTCCACGGGAAGGGCCCCCACCTACGGGTGGGGGCCCTTCCGTATGCGCGGAAAAGAGATCAGACCACCTGGTGGAGCCAGCGGACCGGGGCGCCCTCGCCCGCGTAGCGGAAGGGTTCCAGCTCGTCGTCCCAGGGCTTGCCGAGCAGCTTGTTCAGCTCGGCTTCCAGGTCGGTCTCGCCCTGCCGGCTGCGCTGGAGGGCCGCTCTGAGCCGGTCCTCGGGGATGAGGATGTCGCCGTGGATGCCGGTGACGGCGTGGAAGATGCCCAGGTCGGGGGTGCAGCTGTAGCGTTCGCCCTCGGCGGTGGGGCAGGGCTCCGCGGTGACCTCGAAGCGCAGCAGGTGCCAGCCGCGCAGCGCGGAGGCGAGCTTGGAGGCCGTGCCCGCCTGGCCCTGCCAGGAGAACTCCGAGCGCCAGGTGCCCGGGGCGGCGGGCTGCCGGATCCAGTCGAGGCTGACGCGTGTGCCGAGCACCCCGGCGACGGCCCACTCGACGTGCGGGCACAGCGCGCGCGGCGCGGAGTGCACGTACAGAACTCCACGTGTCGTCACCGGAACCTCCGGGCAGAGCGGACCATCTTGGAAACGGGCGGAACGGCGGTGACCGGGCGGGTCACGTTGATGGCGAGGCTACCGTGCGGGGGCGCAAGGAGTGTGACGTACGGTCGGTCCCGGTGCCGGGAAACGCCCGCCATTCACCCAGGGGGACGCTTGTACGGGTGTGAGCCGTTGCACGTGATCGGCCGGGAACCCTCGTGCGTTGTTATGGGTTGGGGAGACAGGCACGGCGCGGCGAGGGGATGGACCAGGAATGCGGAAGCGAAGCCACCGCTCACGGGCCGTTCTCGCCCTGGTCGCGGCCGCCGTGGTGGGTGTGGCCGGGTGTGACGCCGTGGGGGGCGACTCCCCCGCCCCGTCCGACGCCGCGAAGCCGTCCCCCAGTCCGACGCCCCTGTGGGACCGCAGTCCGAGTTCCGTCGCCGCCGTCGGCGATTCCATCACGCGCGCCTTCGACGCCTGTGACGTGCTGTCGGACTGCCCGGAGGCGTCCTGGGCGACCGGCGCCAGCCCCGAGGTCGACTCGCTGGCGGTGCGGCTGCTGGGCCGGGCCGGGGCCGCCGAGCGCAGCTGGAACTACGCGGTGACGGGGGCGCGGATGGCCGACCTGCCCGGGCAGATCGCCCGGGCGGTGCGGCGGAAACCGCAGCTGGTGACGGTGATGGTCGGGGCGAACGACGCCTGCCGGTCCACGCCCTCGGCGATGACCCCGGTCCCCGCCTTCCGCGCCGACTTCGAGGACTCGCTGCGCTCCCTGCGCAAGGCCCTGCCGAAGGCCCAGGTGTTCGTGGCGAGCGTGCCGGACCTGAAGCGGCTGTGGTCCGAGGGCCGTGGCAGCCCGATGGCCAGGCAGGTGTGGCAGCTGGGCATCTGCCCGTCGATGCTGGGCGACGCGAACGCCCTGGACACCGCGGCGACGCTGCGGCGGGAGACGGTGCAGAAGCGGGTGGAGGACTACAACAAGGTCCTGAAGGAGGTCTGCGCCCAGGACGAGCGGTGCCGCTACGACGGGGGCGCGGTGTACGACTACCGCTTCGGCACGGCCCAGTTGAGCCGCTGGGACTACTTCCACCCGAGCGTGAACGGACAGGCCCGGCTGGCGGAGATCGCGTACCGCACCGTCACGGCGAAGAACCCCTGACTTAGGGTTCCGCACATGAACGAACTATTCGGCACACTTTCCGACGGAACTCCGGTGCACCGCTGGACCCTGGAGCGGGCGGGCGTGCGGGTGCGGGTGCTGACGTACGGCGGGATCGTGCAGTCCGTGGAGGTGCCGGACCGGGAGGGGCGGGCCGGGGACGTGGTGCTGGGGTTCCCGGACCTCGACGGCTATCTCGCCCACCCGGAGCCGTACCTCGGTGCCCTGGTCGGGCGGTACGCCAACCGGATCGCCGGCGGCCGGTTCCCGCTGGACGGGCGGACGTACGCGCTCGAACCGAACAACGGGCCGAACGCGCTGCACGGCGGAGCCCTGGGCTTCGACAAGCGGGTGTGGGACGCGGCGCCGGTGGAGCACGGGGTGCGGCTGGCGCGGGTCAGTCCGCACGGCGAGGAGGGGTTCCCGGGGCGGCTGGCGGTCACGGCGACGTACACGCTGCTGGAGAGCGGGGCGCTGCGGATCGCGTACGAGGCGGTGACGGACGCGCCGACCGTGGTGAACCTGACGAACCACAGCTACTTCGACCTGGGTGGTGCGGGCGGTGCGGGCGGGCACGAGCTGCGGCTGGCGGCCTCCCGGTACACGCCGGTCGACGCGGACCTGATCCCGACCGGCAGTCCGGACGACGTGACGGGCACGCGCTTCGACTTCCGCGAGGCCCGCAAGGTCGGCTCCGGCTACGACCACAACTTCGTGCTCGACAAGGGCGTGACGGACGCTCCGGTGGAGGTCGCCGAGCTGCACGACCCGGCGTCCGGGCGGGTGCTGACGGTGGCGACGACCGAGCCCGGCCTCCAGCTGTACACCGCCGACCACCTGGGCGAGCCCTTCGCGCCCGGTGACGGCATCGCGCTGGAGACGCAGCACTTCCCGGACTCCCCGAACCGGCCGGAGTTCCCGACGACCGTGCTGCGGCCGGGCGAGGTGTTCCGCTCGGAGACGGTGTACGGGTTCGGCGTGCGATAGACCCGCCGGGAGACCATGAGCCCCGGTCCGGAGGTCAGGTCCCGGACCGGGGCTGCTCGGTGGGGAACTCGTCCCGTCTCAGACGTTAATCGTCGCGGTGATTCTGCGGTCCGTGATCGAGCGCCCGACCTGGATCTCGTACGAACCCTTCACAAACGACCACGAGCCGGTCGCTTCGTCCCAGATCTCGAAGGCGCGGCGGGGCAGTTCGACGGTCGCCTCGACGCTTTCGCCGGGTGCGGCCTCGACGCCCGCGAAGCCGGCCAGCCGGCGTGCCGGACGGGTGGGGTCGGGCTCGCCCGGGGCGAGGTAGAGCTGCACGACCTCGCGGCCGGGACGGTCGCCGGTGTTGCGGAGGCGGACCTTCACGGTGGCCCCTTCGGCGGTCCCCGCCACCTCGACCGACTCGTAGGTCCAGTCGGTGTAGCCGAGGCCGTGGCCGAAGGGGTAGGCGGGGGCGCGGCCGTGCTTCTCCCAGGCGCGGTAGCCGATGAAGACGTCCTCGTCGTAGGTAAGTTCGCCGTTCTCCGGGACGACCCGGGTGACCGGGGCGTCGGCCAGGGAGCCCCAGGTGGTGGGCAGCCGGCCGCCGGGTTCGTGGGCGCCGGTGAGCACGTCGGCGAGGGCCGCGCCGCCCTCCTGGCCGGGGAACCAGGTGAGGAGCACGGCGGCGACGTCGTCGCGCCACGGCAGTTCCACCGGGGAGCCGGAGTTGACGACCACGACGGTGTTCGGGTTGGCGGCGGCGACGGCCCGGACCAGGTCGTCCTGGCGGCCGGGCAGGCGCAGGTCCGTGCGGTCGAAGCCCTCCGACTCGACGCGTTCGGTGGTGGCGACCACGACGACGGCCGTGTCGGCGGCCCGGGCAGCGGCGGCGGCCTCGGCGATCAGCTCGTCGGGGTCGCGCCGGGGTTCCTGGTGGGCGAGGGTGAAGGCGATGACCTTGAGGGCGGCGTCGTCGGGGAGGTGGACGGCGTGGGTGAGGGAGACGTCGACCGGTTCGCCCGCGGTGAGTTGGACCTCGGCGCGGGGCTCGGGGGCGCCGAAGAAGCTGACGAAGGGGTCGTCCTTGGCGGGGCGCTGGACGTCGTCGTAGTACGTCGTGCCGCCGAGGGTGAGGGTGAAGGCGCCCAGGCCCTTGATGCCGAAGGTGTGGGTGCCGCTCTCGCGCGGGGTGAAGGTGCCGGTCAGTTCGACGGTGTGCAGGTTCTCGTGCGTGACGCCGTCGGGGAGGTCGGAGCCCATCCACTGGATGTGGCCGTTGGGCGCGGTGCGGGTGCCGATGACCTGGCCGTCGGCGTCGCGGCAGACGGCGTGCAGCGCGAAGCCGCGGTCCGCGATGGCGAGTTCGGTGCTCGGGTCGGCGCCGACGGCATAGGTGAGATCGGGCAGGACGGCGGTCAGTCCGTCCAGCTGGGAGACGACGTGCGCGGGGAAGACGGTGGCGGAGCCGCCGCCGAGGACGCGGGCGTCGCGGGCGGCGGCGCCGATCAGCGCGACGCGGCCGGGCTTCAGCGGCAGCACGCCGTTCTCGTTGCGGACGAGGACGAAGGAGCGGCGGGCGACCTCGCGGGCGAGCGAGGTGCCGTCGACGGTCTCGGGCAGGTCGGTGACGACCGGGTCGGCGCCCTGAAGGATGCCGACCCGGGCGGCGAGGCGCAGGACGCGGCGGACGGCCTCGTCGACCTGGGCCTCGTCGGCCTCGCCGTCCCGTACGGCCCGGGCGAGGGCCTCGCCGTACACGGTGCGCGGTCCGGGCATCGCGATGTCCAGGCCGCCGGCGAGGGCGCCGGTGGTGGAGCGGGCGGCCAGCCAGTCGGAGACGTTGACGCCGTCGAAGCCCCACTCGCCGCGCAGCACGTCGTTCACCAGGTGGTGGTGCTCGGTCATGGTCGTGCCGTTGACCGTGTTGTAGGCGGTCATGACGCCCCACGGGTGGGCGTTGCCGACGATGAACTCGAAGGGCGCCAGGTACAGCTCGCGCAGGGCGCGTTCGCTCACGACGTTGTTCACCGTGAAGCGGTCGGTCTCGGCGTCGTTGGCGACGAAGTGCTTGACGGTGGTGCCGACGCCGCCGGACTGGACGCCGCGGACGTACGCGGCGCCGATCCGCCCGGTCAGGTACGGGTCCTCGCTGTAGGCCTCGAAGTGGCGGCCGCCGAGCGGGGAGCGGTGCAGGTTGACCGTGGGGGCGAGCAGGACGTGGACGCCCTTGCGGCGGGCCTCCTGGGCGAGCAGCACTCCGGCCCGGTGGGCGAGGGCGGGGTCCCAGGTGGCGGCGAGGGCGGTCGGGGAGGGCAGGGCGATTGACGGGTCGTCGGCGCTCCAGTGCACTCCGCGGACGCCGATGGGGCCGTCGGACATGACCAGCGACGGCAGGCCCGCCTCCGGCAGCGCGGGCAGGCTCCACATGTCCTGGCCGGCCAGCAGCCGGGTCTTGGCGTCCAGGTCGAGCTTGCCGAGGGCCGCCTCGACGGCCGCCTCGCGCCGTTCCTCCGCTGTCTGAGCCACGTCGGCACCTCCACGTCGAAAGCCGCTGGATGTCACCATCGTGCACCTCGCGCCTGTGAGGCGGTAGGTTTCGTTATCCCGTCGTAATATTTCCCCGTGCGGCTTGTCGTACGGTGACGCCATGAGGGCCAGGACCAGGAGCGAGGAACGGCGGGCGGAGATCGTGCGGGCCGCGCTGGAGGTGATCGCCGAGCGCGGTTACCGGGGAGCGAGCCTGGCCGCGGTCGCCGAGCGGGTCGGGCTCACCCAGCAGGGGCTGCTGCACCACTTCCCGACGAAGGAGGCGCTGCTGGTCGCGGTGCTCCAGGAGCGGGACCGCTGGGACGCCGTGCCCGCCGGGCGGCTGCGGCTGGACCTGCTGGCCTCGCTGGTCGAGTACAACGCGATGCGGCCGGCCATCATCCAGACGTTCTCGGCGCTGCTCGGCGAGAGCGTCACGGAAGGGCACCCCGCCCGGGCGTACTTCACCGAGCGCTACGTCGAGGTGCGCGCCGGTATGGCCGGGGTGCTGCGCGCCGAGTACGGCGACCGCCTGCCGAGCGGTCTCACCCCCGAGCGGGCCGCGCCGCTCCTGGTGGCGATCCTGGACGGCCTGCAGTACCAGTGGCTGCTGGACCCGGAGTCGGTGGACATGGCGGCGGCGTTCCGCGACTTCCTGACGCTGCTCGGCGAGAGCGCCGACTGAACTAGCGGGCGGGCACGGCCGCCACGACCTCCACCTCGACGAGCGCCTCGGGACGGAAGAGGCGGGCCGCCTCGAAGGTCATGCTGGTCGGCGGGGTGCCGGTGAGGAACCGCCGTCGCACGGTGCCGTATTCCTCCAGCCGTGAGATGTCGGTCAGGTAGGTGCGGATGTTGACCACGTCGGCCAGGGTGGCGCCGTGGGCCGCCAGCAGCGCGGTGAGGGTCTCGAAGACGCCCTGGGTCTGCTCGGCGAGGGTGGCGCCCTCGGCGATCTGCCCGGAGACGAACAACAGGGCGCTGCCGTCGGCCTGTTCGAGGCGGGCGACCTGGGAGTAGTACGGGCTGAGGGGCTGGGGCGCGGAGGCGGGGTTGTCCAGGGTGATCTGCATGCCGCCGAAGGTAGGCGTGACCTCGTTGATGCGACAAGCGAATGTCTAGCATGTCTCCCATGCCGACTCCGCATGACGAGGTGCCCGACCTGTCCACCGTCTGGCTGCGGGTGTTCCTGGAGGTCGCCCGGCACGGCTCGTTCACGGTGACCGCGCGGGCGCTCGGCTGGACGCAGTCCGCGGTGTCCCGGCAAGTCGCCTCGCTGGAGGCCGCGTTGGGGGGCGGGCCGCTCTTCGACCGGCTGCCGCGCGGGGTCCGGCTGACGGAGGCCGGACGGCTCCTGGTGCCGCACGCCGAGACGGTCGCCGCCGCGCTGCACGACGCCCGGCGCGACCTCGGCGCCCTGCGCGAGGCGGCCGGCGGACGGCTCCGGTTCGGCGCCTTCCCCACCGCCGACGCGGCCCTGGTGCCGCACGCCCTGGCCCGCTTCCACACCCGCCACCCCCGGGTCCGCGTCACCCGCGAGGAGGGCTTCACCCCTGCTCTGCTGGAGCGGCTGACGGCCGGTCACCTGGACCTCGCGATCGTGTCGACGACGGGCCGCGCGCCGCTGGAGTCGTACGCGCTCCACCACCTCCTCGACGAGCCGCTGTACGTCGCCGTGGCGGCGGACCATCCCCTCGCCGGGCAGGACGGCCCGGTGCCGCTGGGCCGTTTCGCCGACGCCGACTGGATCTCCGGCAGCGCCCGCCCCGAGGGCACCCTGCTGGACGCGGCCCTGCGCCAGGGGTTCCGGCCGCGGGTCGCCCATGTCGTCGGCGAGTGGACCGCCAAGCAGGGCTATGTCGCCGCCGGGCTCGGGGTGGCGCTGGTGCCGGCGCTCGCCGCCGAGTCGGTCCGCCCGGACGTCAGGCTGCTGCGGGTACTGGACGAGGAGGCGACGGCCCGGGCGGTGTACGCGGCGGCCGTGCGGGGGCGGTCCCTGACACCCGCCGCCGCGGCCTTCCTCGGTGCGCTGCGGGAGGCGACGGCGAGGATCCCCGCCTGAGCCCCATGGCGTGGACCACGGCCCTCACGCGATACTTCCGCCGTCCGGCACCACGCCACCCCCACCGTGACGGAAGGGCTCAACCCCCTTGAAATCCCTACGCGTTCGCCTCGGCGTCCTCGGCCTCGCGCTGCTGACCGGCCTCACCGTCCCCCCGTCCGCGAGCGCCGCCGAGGCGGCCCCCTCCCCCACCGTCGAGGAGCAGCGGCTCGACCGGGCCGCCCCGCAGGAGATCCTGCGCCGCTCCGGCTTCGACGTCGTGGCCCCGCGGCTGGCCCGGGCGCTGAACACGGCCCGCTCCTACGGCGAGGCCCGCCGGGCCGTCACCCGCGAGGGGGCACAGCTGTGGCGGCGGGCCGTGGACCGGGCGCAGGGGCGCGGCCCCGCGGGCGGGGACCTGAGCCGGGAGGACGACCGGCCGCTGTACTGGGCGCGGCTCGGCATGACCCGCGAAGTGCGCACCTGGGAGCCGCAGTTCGGCCTGACGGACGGGCAGCGGGCCGCGCTGCTGGACGAGCTGGAGCGCACCTCGCGCGGCCAGACGGCCATCGGCTATCCGCACGGCAAGGGCCTGAAGCGGATCCTGCTCACCGGCTTCGACCCGTTCACCCTGGACCGGGACATCCGCATCTCCAACCCGTCGGGCGCCACCGCGCTCGCCCTCGACGGCAGGGTCGTCGAGACGGCGGACGGCCCGGCCCGGATCGAGACGGCCGTGTTCCCGGTGCGCTGGCGGGACTTCACGGACGGAGCGGTGGAGCGGGCGCTGCGGCCCCACCTGCCGAAGGTGGACCTGTTCACGACCGTGAGCCAGGGCCGCGTCGGCCGGTTCGACATCGAGCGGACCAACGGGGCCTGGCGGGGCGGCTTCGGGGACAACGAGAACATCGGCCGTACCGGGACGATCCCCGTCACCGACCCCGCCTCGCAGCCCCAGTGGACGACGACCACGCTGCCCTACCGGGCGATCGTCGCCGCGGACACCGGCCGTTTCCCCGTCTACGACAACACGAGCGTCACGGAGATCCCGGCGGGCGGCACCGAGCCCGTCGTACGCCCGGACGGGCCCACCCCCGGTTCCTCCGCCCGCCAGGGCGGCGGCGGGGACTACCTCTCCAACGAGATCGCCTACCGGGCGACGCTGCTGCGGGACCGGCTGGGGCTGCGCGACGTCCTGCCGGGCGGGCATGTGCACACGCCGGTGCTGCAGTTCGGCGCCGGGAACACCACCGAGGTCACCGACCCGGAGTTCGTGAAGAACCGGCTGGACATCATCGCCCAGGTCAGGACGATCCTGAGGGTGGCTGCGGAAGGGTCGTGACGGCCCGGTCGCCCTCCTCGCCGTCCTCGCGGGTCTCCTCGCCGAGGAGTTCACGCGCCATGAGGGTGGCGCCCGCGACCGCGCCCGGCATCAGGAACACCGCGACGAACGGCACCAGGAAGGCCACCGCGAGCGGCGCGCCGAAGCCCCAGACCAGGGTCTTGCGGGAGCGGAGCAGGCCGAGCCGGGTACGCAGTTCGACGCCGCGGCGCTGGAGGGCGACGGCGGTCAGCTCCTCGGTGAGGAAGAACCCGGTGACGAAGCACCCGATCACCGGTACGGCCGTCTGGCCGGCGACCGGGATGAACCCGCAGGCGAACAGCAGCACGCCCCACAGGGCGGCCCGCACGACGATCCGGAGGCTGTCCCGGGCGGAGATCCACAGCTCGCGCCAGAGCGGCAGCCCCGACTCGGGGGCGTGCCCGTCCGGGGACACGTCCCGGTCGACCTTCTCGGAGAGGTTCTCGTAGAAGGGCTGCCCGATGAGCAGCGTCATCGCGGTGAACGTCACGACGGACAGGAGCAGGGCGAGGGCGAACAGCACGGCGGTCAGGAAGCCGCGGAAGAGCCCGAGCCAGGGGCTCGACCAGTCGTCGGCGAACGGTGTCGCCCAGGCCACGACGTCCTCGCCCCACAGCGCCAGCGCGACGAGCACCGCCGCGTACAGCACGAGGGTGATCAGGCCCGGGAGCAGCCCGAAGCCGTAACTCCTGCCGTGCCGGGCCACCCACCGCTGGCCTTTCAGCAGGTACCGGAAACCCACCCCGAGATCGCGCATGGGACGACCCTATCGGGGCCGGTGTCGCGCTCTTGACGCGCTCCGGTCACACCGCTGTCACAGGCCGCGCAGGTCGGGCGGGCGCGCTCCGCAGAGCCATCCGGGTCACCGGTGACACCAACGCGCCCTTGTTGCGGTTGAGTCCAACCGGTACACCTCGCCGTACCGATCTCAGGAAGCCCCGGAGGAGGTACTGCGTGCGCACCACGAGAACCGTTCCTGCGAGACCTGCGCTGATCGTCACCCTCACCCTCGCCACGGCGGGGTCGCTCCTGCTCGCCCCCGGCACCGCCGGCGCGGACCCGAAGCCCGTCACCCGCGAGGGCGCCGCCCTGGACGGCCGGGCGGCCCAGGCTCCCGCCAGCGCCGCCCGGCGGGCCCTGGCCGCTCCCGAGGAGACCTCCCCCGCGGCGGACACCCGCGGCTACCCCCGTCGCCAGGCCCTCTCCCCCGACCCGGTGAACCCCGGCGACAAGTCCCTGAAGCTGGGCCTCACCCCGTACCACGCGATCGCCCCCAAGCTGAACGCGCTGCAACGCCTCGGGGACCGGGTCAGTGTGGAGGTGACGGGCCGCTCGGCCGGCGGCCACCGCCTCTACCTGGTCACCGTCACCGCCCCGGAGACCGCCCGCGAGGCCCGCGCCCAGGAGCGGATGCGCGACCTGATCGAGAACGCGCCCGCGACGGCCGCCAGGTCACGCGAGATCGAGCGGGACTACAAGACGCCGGTCTTCGTCAACAGCAACATCCACGGCAATGAGTGGGAGGGCACGGACGCCGCCCTGAGGATCGTCGAGCAGCTCGCGACGGCCGAGGACGCCAAGACCCGCGACCTCCTCGCGCACAGCCGCCTGTACTTCACCATCACGGCCAACCCGGACGGCCGTATCGCCGGTACCCGCGCCAACGCGAACGGCTTCGACCTGAACCGGGACTTCGTCACCGCCTCCCAGCCCGAGACGCGCGCCATGCGGCAGATCGAGCTGGACAAGCAGCCGGCCGTCCTGCTGGACCTGCACGGCTACGTCAACGGCACGCTCATCGAGCCGACCACTCCCCCGCACGGCGAGAACTACGAGTACGACCTCTTCCTGAAGAACTCCTACGCCAACGCCCTCGGCATGGAGTCCGCGGTCAACGCCCTCGGCTACACGCCCGCGAAGGACGGCGTGGAACCGGCCCAGATCCCGTTCCGCGACCAGGAGGAGGGCTGGGACGACTGGCCGCCCGTCTTCACCCCGCAGTACGCGGCCTTCCACGGCACGGTCGCCGCCCACACGGTGGAGATCCCGCTGGCGGTGAACAACGACGAGTACGACGAGCTGCCCGTCCCGGAGCTGCGCCGCCGCGCGGCGGTCAACACGGCCGTGGCGGGCGCGGCGATCCGCGCGACGCTGGACCACGTCCGCGAGCACCGCGCCGGGCTCGTCGCCGACCAGATCGAGGTCTTCCGCCGCGGCGCGGCCGGTGCCCCGCAGGTCCCGGTGTCGCCGGAGACGGTCCCCGGCGTCCCCGGCATCGGCCCGGAGGACGTCTACACGACCACCTTCCCGCGCGCCTACGTCATCCCGCCCGGCACCTCCCGCACCCAGCGCTCGGCGCCCGCCGCCGCCCGCCTCGTCGACCACCTCCTCGCCAACGACGTCCGCGTCACCCGCGCCACCCGCCCCTTCCGCCTCGCCGGACGGACGTACCCCGGGGGCTCCTACGTCGTCGACCTGCACCAGCCCAAGCGCGGCATGGCGAACGTGCTGCTGGCGGACGGCCGCGACATCAGCGACCGGGTCTCGGAGATGTACGACATCTCCGGCTGGAGCCTGGGCCGGCTGTGGGGTGCCACGGTCGAGCGGGTGCCGTCGGGCAGCCTGCGGGGCGCGCCCCTGCGCCCGGTCACCGAGGCGGCCCCCGTCGCCCACGTGCCCGCGTACGGCGACCTCCGCCTGCGGCTGACCGACCCGCGGGAGGTCGCCGCGCTCAACTCCCTTCTCCGGCAGGGCGTTCCGGTGCGCCGGTCGGCGGACGGCAGCGCGATCGTCCCGGCGTCGGCCCGCCGCGCCGCGCTCTCCGCCGCCCGCGCCCACGACGTCGCCTTCACGGCCACGCGGGCGACCGGCACGGCCCCCCTGCGCCGCGTCCGGGTCGCCGCCGCCGTCACACCGGGTGAGCTGTTCGCGCTGCGGGAGATGGGCTTCGACGTCACGCCGGTCTCGACGGCGGTGCTGAACGCGGGCTTCGACTGGTCCGGCACGGACGTGCTGTTCGTCTCCGCCGGGCTGGACCGCGCCGCCCTGTCGGCCCCCGCCCGCAGGGCCCTGGACGCCTTCCTCGACGGCCACGGCCTGGTGGGCCGGGGCGCGACGGGAGCGGCCCTGAACACGGCGGCGGGGCGGCTGGCCGTCGAGCCGGTCGAGGGCAACGGAGCCGCCAACGGCGTCGTCCGCACGGTGAACTCGGGCGGCGTCACGCGGGACGCGCCGTCCCACGGCTTCGTCTACGCGCCGCTCTGGTTCACCGGCCTCGGCCCCGGCGTGCGCGTGGAGCAGTCGTACGCGACCGGGAACCCGCTGGTCTCCGGACACTGGCGCCCGCTCCGGGACGGCACCGGCGGCCCCGCCGAGGCCGCGGGGCAGGCCTGCGTGGTCAGCGGCGGGCGCACGGTCCTGTTCGGCACAGAACCCCTCTTCCGGGACCATCCGAAGGGGGAATTCCCGCAGGTGGCACGGGCATTGTTCACAGTGGCACACAGCGGTTCAGGTGAGGAGAGCGGATGACGCAGGAGATCCACGGCACCGTGGCGGACGGCTTCGAGGACGTACGCGAGGAGTTCGCCGCGTTCGTGGCCGGGGAACGCCCCGACTACGAGGGCCAGCTGTGCGCCTACGTGCAGGGCCGCAAGGTCGTCGACCTGTGGGCGGGGACCGACGCGGACGCCCTCTACGGTGTGTTCTCGTCGACCAAGGGCGCCGCCGCCCTGGTCGTCGCCCTCCTCGTCCAGGACGGCACGCTGGAACTGGACCGCAAGGTGACGTACTACTGGCCCGAGTTCGCGGCCGAGGGCAAGGGCGCCCTGACCCTGCGCGAGCTGCTCGCGCACCGGGCCGGGGTGGTCGGCACGGACAGCGGCTTCACCCTCGCGGAGCTGGCCGACGACCGCCAGCTCGCCGAACGCCTCGCCGACCAGCGGCCGTTCTGGCGGCCCGGCACGGCGTTCGGCTACCACGCCCTGGTCGCCGGCGCCCTGTCCGGCGAGGTCGTACGCCGCGCCACGGGCCGCACGCTCCAGGAGGTGTACCAGGAGCGGATCAGGGCCCCGTACGGCCTGGACTTCTTCCTCGGCCTGCCCGCGCCCCTGGAGCCGCGCTTCCGCACGACCCAGCCGATGGCCCCGACCCCGGGCCAGCAGGCCCTCCTCGACGCCGACCCCACGGGCCCGCACACCCTCGCCTCGATCGCCTTCAACCGCCACGCGCCCGAGCCGACCGACCTGGCCGCGCTCCCCAACATGCCGCTGGTGCGCGCGAAGGGCCCGGCGTCGGTGGGCGGGGTGGCGTCGGCGCGGGGCCTGGCGGGGATGTACGCGGCGGCGATCAGCGAGGTGGGCGAGCAGGCGCCGCTGCTGAAGCCGGACACCGTGGCGGAGTTCGGCCAGTTCCACTCGGCCGGCTACGACCTGGTGGCCCGGGCCCACAAGTCGTTCGGCCTCGGCTTCCAGACCACGGCCGACGCGTGGCACCCGTTCCTCGGCGCCGGGACGATCGGGCACAGCGGCGCGAGCGGCTCGCAAGGCTTCGCGGACCCGTGGAGCGGTCTCGCGTACGGCTACACGCGGCGCCGGTTCGCCTTCCCCGGCGGGGCCGCCCCGGAGAACGACCGCCTGGCACTGGCGGTCCACCGGGCGGCGCTCGCCCGCTGACCCCGGACACGGACGGAGGCCGCATCCCACGTCCAAGGATGCGGCCTCCGCGTAGGCAACGAGTGCCGTCAGACGAGCGTCACGGTGATGTTCCCGCGCGTCGCCTTCGAGTACGGGCACACCTCGTGCGCCTTCTCGATCAGCGACCGCGCGGTGCCCCGGTCCACCTTCGGGATGTCGGCCGAGATCTCGACGATGATCCCGAACCCGTCCCCGTTCTTCCCGAGGCCCACCTTCGCGGTCACGGTCGCCCCGGTGAGGTCGGCGCCCTCCTGGCGGGCGACGACGCCGAGGGCGCCCTGGAAGCAGGCGCTGTACCCGGCGGCGAACAGCTGCTCGGGGTTGGTGCCGACGCCGCTCCCGCCCATCGCCTCGGGCGGGTTGACGACGACGTCGAGCCGGCCGTCATCGGTGGCCACCCGCCCGTCGCGCCCGCCCTCGGCGGTGGCGACGGCGGTGTACAGGACGTCGGACTGCTGGATCGGCATGCGGTTGTGTTCCTTCGGTCGTCCGCCGCGGCTCGCGCCCGGGCCGGGACGGATTCGGAAAGAAGCTACCGCATGCCGGAAGTCCAGCAAAGGGCGTCGGGGACCCTCAGAGCTTGACGATCATCTTCCCGGTGTTGTCGCCGCGCAGCACGCCCAGGAAGGCCTCCAGGTTGTTCTCGATGCCCTCGACGACGGTCTCGCGGTACTTCAGCTCACCGGAGGCGACCCAGGGGGCGACCTCCCGCACGAACTCCGGCTGGAGGTCGTAGTGGTCCCCGACCAGGAAGCCCTCGATCCGGCCGCGGGTCTGGATCAGGCGGGCGAGGTTCTTCGGGCCGGGGGCGGGCTCGGTGTTGTTGTAGACGGAGATCATCCCGCAGACGGCGATCCGGCCGCCCTGGTTGAGGGAGCCGATGGCGGCCTCCAGGTGGTCACCGCCGACGTTGTCGAAGTAGACGTCGATCCCGTCGGGAGCGGCGGCGCGCAGCTGCTCGCTCACGGGCCCGTCCTTGTAGTTGAAGGCGGCGTCGAAGCCGTACTCCTCCACGAGGAGCTTCACCTTCTCCTCCGACCCGGCGGACCCGATGACCCGCGAGGCGCCCTTCAGCCTGGCGATCTGCCCGACCTGACCGCCCACGGCCCCGGCGGCGCCGGAGACGAAGACGGCGTCGCCCTCCTTGAAGGCGGCGGTGCGCAGCAGCCCCGCGTAGGCGGTGAGGCCGGTCATGCCCAGCACACCGAGGTACGCCGACAGCGGCGCGGCCTCCGGGTCCACCTTCACGGCGTTCTTCGCGGCCACGACGGCGTACTCCCGCCACCCGAAGAAGTGCAGCACGTGGTCCCCGACGGACAGCCCCTCCGCGTTGGAGGCCACGACCTCGCCGACGGCACCGCCCTGCATGACCTTGCCCAGCTCGAACGGGGCGACGTAGGACTTGGCGGCACTCATCCGGCCGCGCATGTACGGGTCCACGGAGAGGTACTTGTTCCGGACGAGGACCTGCCCCTCACCGGGCTGCGGCACCTCCGCCTCGACCAGGGCGAAGTCCTCGGGCTTCGGCCAGCCGACCGGGCGGCTGAGCAGGTGCCATTCGCGGCTGACGGCGGGAAGGGTGGGGGTGTCGGTCATGGTGCGCCTGTCCTCACGTTAGCGAATGTTTCAGTACCTGAAACAACCATGCTCCTGAAAATTTCAGGTTGTCAAATAACCGGGTACCCTCGATCGCATGGCCTCCACCACACCCACCCCGCAGCACGCCGCCAGCCGCCCGGATCCGCTGACCCTCGAGGTCGTCGAGCTCATCGGGGAGGTCGTGGCGCGGTTCCACCAGGACTACGAGGAGGCGGCGGCGGAGCACGCTCTCACGGGGGCGCAGGCGCGACTGCTGAGCCTGCTGTGCCTGGAGCCACTGCCGATGCGGAGACTGGCGCAGCGGCTGAAGTGCGAGCCGTCGAACGTCACGGGGATCGTGGACCGGCTGGAGGCGCGTGGCCTGGTGGAGCGGCGGCCGGACCCCTCGGACCGGAGGGTGAAGGTGGCGGCGGCCACGGCGGACGGGCGGCGGATGGCCCGGAGCCTGCGCGAGTCGCTGCGGTTCGCGCGGGAGCCGCTGGCCGGGCTGTCGGAGGGGGAGCGGGTGGCGCTGCGGGACGCGTTGCGGGGGATGCTGGGGTGAGGTCGCGCCCCGCACAAGGTCGGCCGCCGGTTTCCTGACGCACGGTGCCCGCTGCGTGACGGCTTCTCAGCCCTTCTGTAGTCCACCGTCGGTCTGGCGTGGACGCTGCAGACGCAGGACCTGCTCAGCGTCAATCTCGCCGTGATGTCAGCCATATCCTTGGCCCCGGCGTTCCTCGGGGTGTTCGTCGCCGTGCAGAGCCTGATGACCTGATGAGGCGCCTCGAAGCGAGGAGGGGACGCGAGATGAGAGCGGATCTGGTCGAACTGCTGGGAGAGCTGGAGGAGTTCGGCGAGGCGAACGACGCGGCGACGGACGACCGAAGCCGAAAGATGCTGAACATCACGCACGACACCGGCATGTTCCTGACGATGCTCATCAAGACGGGCAACTGCAAGAACGTCCTGGAGGTCGGGACGTCCAACGGCTACTCGACCTTGTGGCTGGCCGAGGCCGTGGGCGACGGCGGTTCGGTGACGACCGTCGAGCAGGCGCCCGGCAAGGTCGCGATGGCCGAGCGGAACTTCCAGCGCGCCGGGCTCCAGCCCCGCATCCGGCAGATCACGGACGACGCCGGCCGGTTCATCGAGTCGCGCGGAGCCGGCGAGTACGACTTCGTGTTCCTGGACAGCGATCGCGGGCAGTACGCGGACTGGTGGCCCTCCCTCCAGCGCATTCTCGCGAACGGCTGCCTGATGGTGGTCGACAACGCTGTCTCTCACGCTCACCAGTTGGAGACCTTCAAGCAGTCGGTCGAGGCCTCGGACGGCTACCTCAGCTGCGTCTTCCCGATCGGCAAGGGCGAAATGGTGGTCCTGAAAGACATTCCGTGACGCCATCCGCGCCGAAGGCGCTACGTGCACCACCACAGGAAGCGGTTGCAGGTTTCCGAAGGTGACGGTTCCGGCGCGGGAGGCGGCGTGGTGCGGCCCGAGGTCGGGGTCGGCGCCGGCGCCGGGGGCGCGGCCGTGGGGACCGACGTCGGCCGGTTCGGGGACGTGCCCGTCGTGGGCGACTCCGGATCGCTCGCAGTCGCCTCCTCCGTCGGGGACTTCGACCGGTCGTCCTTCGGGGACTCCGAAGCCGACGGCGAGTCGGAAGCCCCCGGACTCGGGGACCCGGCCGCCCCGTCAGCCCCCGCGACACCCCCGGGCGAGCGGCCCGTCTCCCCCGCCTCCACCGACGCGTCCCCGTCCGCCGACTCGCCCCCGGCCGCCGCCGGCGTCGGTGTCGACTTCGGTGCGTCCATGCCGAGTTCGGCGAGGCTCAGCCCGCCCGCCGCCAGCACGAATCCGGCCGCGACGAACAGGGTCCGGCGCCGTCGCCGCCGGTGCGCCGCGGCCTTCCGGTCCCGCCGGCTCGCCCCGGCCGGACCCGGCCCCTCCCCGACCGCCCCACGCCCCCGCCCACGCCGCCGCGCGGCACGTCCCAGGGGCTCACCCTCGTCGTCCTCATCGGGGCCGTCATCGGCGCCGTCAGAGCCGTCAGCGCCGTACTCACCGCCCGACCCGTCGGCTCCTTCGGCAACGCCCTCACCCATGACGGACGGGGCGTGATACCCCGGCTCACGCCAGCGCAGCGCTTCGGCGGAGGTGCCGCACCCCGGGCAGGCGAGGGCGCCGTTCAGGTGCCGTCGGCACGGGTCGCAGTAGTCCATGACGCGGGAAGATTAAGTTCCGCGCCGGTCACGTTCCTAGATCCAGCTGTGAAGGTTCTGTAGGGACACACCGCGCCCGCGGTTTCGAAACTGTCGAAACCGTTATGCGCGCGACCCATTGACACCCCCACCGCCCCGTCCTTACTGTCACGCCAGCATTTCGAACGTGTGCCGAAATATCGAACGCGTCGAACTGAATGACTGACGGAAACTGAGCCGACGAACCTGCGAGGGACTACCGCCGTGCGCATCACCGGAATCAGCACACACGTGGTCGGGACGCCGTGGCGCAACCTGACGTACGTCCAGGTGCACACCGACGAGGGGATCACCGGAGTCGGCGAGACCCGGATGCTGGGACACACCGACGCCCTGCTCGGTTACCTGAAAGAGGCCGAGGTCAACCACATTCTCGGATCCGACCCGTTCGCTGTCGAGGACCTCGTCAAGCGGATGAAGTACGGCGACTACGGCCGTGCGGGCGAGATCGTGATGTCGGGCATCGCCGTGATCGAGATGGCCTGCTGGGACATCAAGGGCAAGGCCCTCGGCGTCCCCGTCTGGCAGCTGCTGGGCGGCAAGGTCACCGACAAGGTCAAGGCGTACGCCAACGGCTGGTACACCACCGAGCGCACCCCGGAGGCGTACCACAAGGCCGCCCAGGGGGTCATGGAGCGCGGCTACCGGGCGCTGAAGATCGACCCCTTCGGCACCGGCCACTTCGAGCTGGACCACGAGCAGACCCTGTACGCCGTCTCCCTGATCGAGGCGGTCCGGGACGCCATCGGCCCCGAGGCCGAGCTGATGCTGGAGATGCACGGCCGCTTCTCCCCCGCCACGGCCGTGCGCCTGGCCAAGGAGCTGGCGCCGTTCAAGCCGGCGTGGCTGGAGGAGCCGGTCCCGCCGGAGAACCTCAAGGCGCTGGAGAAGGTCGCGGCGAAGGTCGACATGCCGGTCGCCACGGGTGAGCGCATCCACGACCGGATCGAGTTCCGCGAGCTGTTCGAGAGCCAGGCCGTGGACATCATCCAGCCGGACGTCGGCCATATCGGTGGTATCTGGGAGACCCGGAAGCTCGCCGCGACCGCCGAGACCCACTACATGCTGGTGGCCCCGCACAACGTGGGCGGCTCGGTGCTGACCGCCGCGAGCCTCCAGGTCGGCTTCACCTCGCCGAACTTCAAGATCCTTGAGCACTTCAACGACTTCGCGGACGCGGAGATCAAGAAGGTCGTCAAGGGCGCCCCGCAGGTGAACCCGGAGGACGGCTGCTTCCACCTCTCCGACGCCCCGGGCCTCGGCGTGGAGCTGGACGTCGACGCCGCCGCGGAGTTCCCGCAGCAGCAGGCCCGCTTCGACCTGTGGGCGGAAGGCTGGGAGCAGCGCAAGCCCAAGGGCACCCAGTGACCCTCCGGGGCCCGGAAACCCTCAGCCGGCATCCGAAACCTTCGAAAACCGTAGGAGCGACGTGAGCACCGCGGTAGTCATCGACGCCCCGGGCGAGCACCGTCTCGTCCCGCACGAGCCACGGCGGCCCGAGGCCGGCGAGGCCCTGGTGCGCGTCCACGCCTCCGGGATCTGCGGCAGCGACCGCGAGGTCTACCAGGGCAACCGCCCCGAGGGTTACGTGCGCTACCCGCTCACCCCGGGCCACGAGTGGTCCGGGACGGTGGAGGCGGTGGGCGCCGGTGTCCCCGAGTCCCTCGTCGGCCGCAAGGTCGTCGGTGAGGGCTTCCGCAACTGCCAGGTCTGCGACCGCTGCCACGCGGGCGAGACGACCCTGTGCACGGCCGGGTACGAGGAGACCGGGTTCACCCAGCCGGGCGCGATGGCGGCCACGCTGACCCTCCCGGCGCGTCTGCTGCACGCCCTCCCGGACGACTGCGACCTCACCGCCGCGGCCCTGCTGGAGCCCGCCGCCTGCATCGCGGCGGCGGCGCTGAAGGGGAACGCCCAGCCGGGCGAGCGGGTCGCCGTGGTCGGCACGGGGACGCTCGGCATGTTCGCCGTGCAGTTCCTGAAGGCGAACTCGCCGGCCGAGCTGCTGGTCGTCGGCACCCGCCGGGACCGTGAGGCGCTGTCGCGGCAGTACGGCGCGACGGACTTCCGGACGAAGGACCAGGACCTCCCGGACGATTTCGACGTGGTGATCGAGACGGCCGGGTCCGCGGATGCCGCGCGGATCTCCGCCGCCCTGCTCCGGCGCGGCGGCCGGCTGGTCCTGACCGGGATCCCGGCCCCGGGTGCCGACGGTCTCGACCCGACCGACCTCGTCGTACGGCAGCTGGAGGTGCACACCGTCTTCGGTGCTCCGCCGGACGCCTGGGCGCACACGGTGCGGGTGTTCGCCGCCGGTCTGCTCGACCCGCTGCCGCTGGTGACGCACGAGCTGCCGCTCGCCGAGTTCTCGCAGGCCATCGACCTGGTGGGAGCAGGCGATCCGAAGGTGGGCAAGGTGCTGCTCCACCCCTAGACGTACGCCGGTACGGGGGCAACCTGACGGCTCCCGTACCGGCGTACACCCAAGCCGCGCCCCCTGTCCGGGCCCAGCTCCACCCCGAGCCGCGAACCTCGTCCGAAATATCGAACCGAAGGACTTTCCTGTGACCGACGCTTCCACCACGGCAGCCCGCAGGCCCGGTGAGCAGGCGCTCACCACACTCGGCCTGAACGCGCCCGCCCTCGACCCCGCCGACGCCTCGCCGCACTCCTTCCCCGGCGGCGGTCGCTGGCGCACCGAGATCCCCTCGTGCGAGGGCCCCGAGGCACTGGCGGTGGTCCTGAAGGAGGCCTCGCGACTGGACGTGCCGATCCACCGGATCAGCCAGGGCAGCGGCGTGTGGATGCTGACCGACGCCGAGATCACCGAGATGGTGGAGGCGACGGCCGAACGCGACATCGAGCTCTGCCTGTTCACCGGCCCGCGCGGCACCTGGGACATCGGCGGCTCCACGCGCACCGACTCGCGGGGGGCCGGACTGCGCGCCCGGGGCCACGACGCCGTCGCCGGCTGTGTCGAAGACGCCGTCAGAGCCACGGAGTTGGGCGTCAAGTGCCTCCTCGTCGCCGACGAGGGCGTGCTGTGGACGCTGCACCGCGCCCGCGCGGCCGGCATCATCCCGGCCGACACCACGCTCAAGGTGAGCGCGCTCATCGGCCCCGTCAACCCGGCGGCGTACGCGGTGTACGAGCGGCTCGGCGCCGACTCGGTGAACGTGCCGAGCGATCTGACGCTCGATCACCTCACCGAGATCCGCCGGGTGTCCGGCGCTCCCATGGACATGTACATCGAGGCCCCCGACGACCTCGGCGGCTACGTCCGGATGTACGAGGTCGCCGAGCTGATCCGGCGCGGCGCACCGCTCTACCTGAAGTTCGGCCTGTCCAAGGCGCCCGGGATCTACCCCTACGGGCACCACATGCGGGAGCTGACCCTCGCCACCGCCAAGGAGCGCGTGCGGCGCGGCCGGCTCGCCCTGGATCTCCTGGCCCGTCACGGAGCGGACGGCGACATGGCGCCGCTCGGTTCGCGACTGCCCGGCGATCTGCAACGGTTCGAGACCTCGTCATAACGTTCCGGCTACTCGCCTTCACAAAAGAAGACACAGCCGACCACAATCCGACACATCTCTTCTCGGTCTTTCCGGCCCGACCCCCCGGAGCGACTTCGCGCCCCAGACCGAGCCCTGCACACAGATCAAGGATGATGATCATGCGTAACCGCAGAGCCGCCCTCGCCGCCATAGCCGGAGCCGCGTCCCTCGCCCTCACCCTGTCCGCCTGCGGGCAGGACAGCAAGGGCGGCAGCGAGGAGAGCGGGGACAGCGCCAAGGGCGGCACCATCGGCATCGCGATGCCGACCAAGTCCTCCGAGCGCTGGATCGCCGACGGCAACAACGTCAAGAAGGACCTGGAGTCCAAGGGCTACAAGACCCAGCTGGTCTACGGCGAGGACGACCCGGACCAGCAGGTCTCACAGATCGAGAACCTGATCACCCAGGGTGTGAAGGCGCTGATCGTCGCGGCCATCGACAACAAGTCGATGAACAACGTGCTCCAGCAGGCCAAGGACGCGAACATCCCGGTCATCTCCTACGACCGCCTGATCCTCGGCACGCCGAACGTCGACTACTACGCCTCCTTCGACAACGAGAAGGTCGGCGAGCTCCAGGGCACCTACATCGTCGAGAAGCTCGGCCTGAAGGACGGCTCCAAGAAGGGCCCGTTCAACATCGAGCTGTTCGCCGGCTCCAACGACGACAACAACACCCGCTACTTCTTCCAGGGCGCGATGAACGTCCTGCAGCCCTACATCGACAAGAAGCAGCTCGTCGTCCGCTCCGGCCAGACCAAGCTCAACCAGGTCACGACCCTGCGCTGGGACGGCGGCACCGCCCAGAAGCGCATGGACGACATCCTGACCTCGGCCTACAAGACCGAGCGCGTCGACGCGGTCCTCTCGCCCTACGACGGCATCTCCATCGGCATCCTCTCGGCGCTGAAGTCCGACGACTACGGCTCCAAGAGCAAGCCGCTGCCGGTCGTCACCGGCCAGGACGCCGAGGTCGCCTCGGTGAAGTCGATCATCGCGAACCAGCAGTCGATGACGGTCTACAAGGACACCCGCGAACTCGCGAAGGTGGCCTCCAACATGGTCGACGCCCTGCTCAACGACAAGAAGCCCGAGGTCAACGACACCAAGACCTACGACAACGGGGCGAAGGTCGTCCCGGCGTACCTGCTGGAGCCGGTGGCCGTCGACAAGTCGAACTACCAGAAGACGGTCGTCGACTCCGGCTACATCAAGGAAAGCGACCTGAAGTAACCGCCGCCAACCGACCGACGATTCACCACTGATTGGAAGGCACGACCATGGCGGGACCCGTCCTGGAAATGCGCTCGATCGTCAAGACCTTTCCCGGCGTCAAGGCGCTGTCGAACGTCACGCTGACCGTTCGGCAAGGCGAGGTCCACGCCATCTGTGGGGAGAACGGCGCCGGCAAGTCGACCCTCATGAAGGTCCTCTCCGGCGTCCACCCGCACGGCACCTACGAGGGAGACATCCTCTTCGAGGGGGAGGTCTGCCAGTTCAAGGACATCCGGGCCAGCGAAGAGCGCGGCATCGTGATCATCCACCAGGAGCTGGCCCTGGTGCCCTACCTCTCCCTCGCGGAGAACATCTTCCTCGGCAACGAGCACGCCACGCGCGGGATCATCAGCTGGACCGAGACCCTGCGCCACGCCAGCGAACTGCTGCGCCGGGTCGGCCTGTCCGACCACCCGGACACCCGCGTCGCCGACATCGGCGTGGGCAAGCAGCAGCTCGTGGAGATCGCCAAGGCCCTGTCGAAGAAGGTGAAGCTGCTCATCCTGGATGAGCCGACCGCCGCCCTGAACGACGAGGACAGCGGCAAACTCCTGGATCTGATCCTGGAGTTGAAGAAGCAGGGCATCACCTCGATCATCATCTCCCACAAGCTCAACGAGATCCGCAAGGTCGCCGACTCGGTGACGATCCTCCGCGACGGCCAGACCATCGAGACCCTCGATGTGAAGGCCCCGGAGACCACCGAGGACCGGATCATCAGCGGCATGGTGGGCCGCGACCTGGAGAACCGCTTCCCGGAGCGGTCGCCGCACGAGCCCGAGGAGGGCGTCGCGCCCGCCCTGGAGATCCGCAACTGGACGGTGCACCACCCGATCGACCAGCAGCGCAAGGTGTGCGACGACGTGTCGCTGCACGTGCGGCGGGGGGAGATCGTCGGCATCGCCGGGCTGATGGGCGCCGGCCGCACCGAACTCGCCATGAGCGTCTTCGGACGGACGTACGGCCGGTACGCGGGCGGCACGGTCCTCAAGGACGGCACGGAGATCCGCACCAAGACCGTCCCCGAGGCGGTCAAGCACGGCATCGCCTACGTCACCGAGGACCGCAAGCACTACGGCCTGAACCTCATTGACACCATCAACCGCAACATCTCGCTGACCGCCCTGGGCAAGGTCGCCAAGCACGGTGTGGTCGACGAGCACGAGGAGCGGCAGGTCGCCGAGAGCTTCCGCAAGTCCATGAACATCAAGGCGCCGACCGTCTTCGAGCCGGTGGGCAAGCTGTCCGGCGGCAACCAGCAGAAGGTCGTCCTCAGCAAGTGGATCTTCTCGGGTCCGGACGTGCTGATCCTGGACGAGCCGACGCGCGGTATCGACGTCGGCGCCAAGTACGAGATCTACACGGTCATCGACCAGCTGGCCGCCCAGGGCAAGGCGGTCGTCTTCATCTCCTCCGAGCTGCCCGAGCTGCTCGGCATGTGCGACCGCATCTACACGATGGCCGCGGGACGGCTGACGGGTGAGTTCTCGAGGGCCGAGGCCTCCCAGGAATCGCTGATGCGTCAGATGACGAAGGACAAAGAGGTATCCCGATGAGCACGGACGTGACCGCCAAGACGCCGGCCCCCGCGCCGCCCGGCAAGGGAGGGGCGGCCACCGGCGACGGACTGTTGCAGCTGGTGCTGGACGGCTTGCGCCGCAACATGCGGCAGTACGGCATGCTGATCGCGCTGGGCCTGATCGTGGTCCTGTTCGCCGTGTGGACCGACGGCGACCTGCTGCTGCCGCGCAACGTCTCCAACCTGGTGCTGCAGAACAGCTACATCCTGATCCTCGCGATCGGCATGATGCTGGTCATCATCGCGGGCCACATCGACCTGTCGGTCGGCTCGCTGACGGCGTTCGTCGGCTCGATGGCCGCCGTGTTCATGGTCAAACAAGACATGCCCTGGCCCCTCGCCGTGGTGCTGTGCCTGGCCGTGGGCGCGGCCGCGGGTGCCATCCAGGGGTTCTTCATCGCCTACGGCGGCATACCGTCGTTCATCGTGACCCTGGCGGGCATGCTGATCTTCCGCGGTCTGACGGAGATCTTCCTGGAGGGCCAGACCCTCGGCCCGTTCCCGGAGGGGCTGCAGAAGGTCGCCAACGGCTTCCTGCCGGAGGTCGGACCGGAGACCAACTACCACAACCTCACCCTGCTGCTGGGCTTCGCGATGATCGCCTTCGTGATCTTCCAGGAGGTCCGTGACCGCAAGCGGCAGCAGGAGTTCAACCTGGACGTCCCGCCCACCAAGCTGTTCCTGCTGAAGCTGGTCGCGATCGGCGCCGCCGTGCTGACGCTGACCATGCTGCTGGCCAGCTACAAGGGCGCCCCGATCGTGCTGCTCATCCTGGGCGTGCTGCTCGTCGGCTTCGGCTACGTGATGCGCAACGCGATCATCGGCCGCCACATCTACGCGATCGGCGGCAACCTCCCGGCGGCCAAGCTGTCGGGCGTGAAGGACAAGAAGGTCACCTTCCTGGTCTTCCTGAACATGGGCATGCTCGCGGCCCTGGCGGGTCTGGTCTTCGCCGCCCGCTTCAACGCGGCCTCTCCCAAGGCCGGCCTCAACTTCGAGCTGGAGGCGATCGCGGCCTCGTTCATCGGCGGCGCGTCGATGAGCGGCGGTGTCGGCACCGTCCTCGGCGCGATCATCGGTGGCCTGGTCCTGGGCGTGCTGAACAACGGTATGAACCTCGTCGGCATCGGCACCGACTGGCAGCAGGTCATCAAGGGCCTGGTGCTGCTGGCGGCGGTCGGGTTCGACGTGTGGAACAAGCGCAAGGTCGGTTCGTAAATCGGACCGGGCCCCGCCGGAAGGCGGGGCCCGGCTCTTTCCCAGCAGTTTCCCAATGAGGTGGAGCCGCACATGGAACTGAACAGACGCACGGTCATCGCGGGAGCAGCGGCGGCGGGCATGGCCGCCACCACGCTCGGCGGCACGGCGCACGCCACGGGAGGCAGGAAGCCGGTGAAGACGCTCTTCGGCAAGCTCGCCGACGGCACCAAGATCTACAGCTGGTCGCTGGAGAACGGCGGCACCCGCCTGAAGGTCCTCTCCTACGGCGGCATCGTCCAGTCCCTGGAGATCCCCGACCGCCGCGGCCGCTACGCCAACGTCTCCGCGGGCTTCGACAACATCGAGGACTACGTCGCCAAGAGCCCGTACTTCGGCGCCCTGATCGGCCGGTACGGCAACCGCATAGGCAAGGGCAAGTTCACGCTGGACGGCAAGGCCTACCAGCTGTCCGTCAACGACGGCGAGCAGAGCCTGCACGGCGGCGCCAAGGGCTTCGACAAGCGCGTCTGGGACATCGAGCCGTTCGTGAAGGGCTCCGATGTCGGCCTGTACCTGTACTACACCAGCGTCGACGGGGAGATGGGCTACCCCGGCACCCTCAAGACGAAGGTCACGTACACCCTCACCAAGCACGGCGACTGGCGCATCGACTACGAGGCCACCACCGACAAGGCCACCGTCGTCAACCTCACCAGCCACGTCTACTGGAACCTGGCCGGCGAGGGCAGCGGCACCATCGAGGACCACGAGCTGCACATCGCCGCCTCCCGCTACACGCCCACCGACTCGGGCCTGATCCCCACGGGCGAGCTGGCCAAGGTCGCGGGCACCCCCTTCGACTTCCGCAAGGCCAAGCCGATCGGCCGGGACATCCGCGTCTCCCACCCGCAGCTGGTCACCGCCAAGGGCTTCGACCACAACTGGGTCCTCGACAAGGGCATCACCGCCCGGCCCGAGCACGTCGCCACCCTGCGCGACCCCGCCTCCGGCCGCACGATGAAGATCGCCACGAACGAGCCGGGCCTGCAGTTCTACTCCGGCAACTTCCTCGACGGCACGCTCACCGGCCCGTCCGACCGCATCTACCGGCAGGGCGACGCGCTGTGCCTGGAGACGCAGCACTTCCCGGACTCGCCGAACAAGCCGTCGTTCCCGTCGACGGTGCTGCGCCCCGGCCAGACGTACCGCACGACGACGATCCACTCGTTCGGCTGCTGACGCCGGCCAGTGACAACCCTTCACAGGTGACACACGTCTCCTGACCGGTTTCCCGACGGTTGAACGGTGTCACTGTGGCCTCCGTATCCAAGGGCGGCCCGCGCTCCCCCGCGCGGGCCGCCCTTGAACGTCGGGTCCGGCCGTCCCCAACGGACCCGCCTCATACGGAGGTTCCATGGCCGACAACGTCACGTCGCTGTTCCGCAGTACCGCGGCCCACAGCCCGTCGATGGCGGCTCTGACACGCGAGGGCGGCGAGGGAGCCGGCCCCGTGGACTTCTGTATTCCCTGCAACCCGTACTTCCCCACCCCGGCCATGTTCGACGACATGGCGGGCAGGCTGCGCGACATCATCACGTACTACCCGAGCAGCGCCGACACCATCACGGCCGAGCTGTGCAGCCTGCTCCAGCTCCCGCCGCAGTGCGTGGCCATGGGCAACGGCTCCACCGAGCTCATCACCTGGATCGACCACCTGCTCGTCCGCGAGTCCCTCGCCGTCCCCGTCCCCACCTTCGGCCGCTGGACCGACCAGCCGATGGAGACCGGCAAGCGGGTCGACATGTTCCCGCTCCAGGAGTCCAGCGGCTTCGCCCTCGACCTCGCGCAGTACGCCGAGTTCATCCGCGCCAGAGGGACGCGGGTGGCGGTGATCTGCAACCCGAACAACCCCGACGGCGGCTTCCTGCACAAGCACGCCATCGTGCAGTTCATGGACGCCATGGCCGACCTGGACCTCGTCGTCATCGACGAGTCGTTCCTGGAGTTCGCGGACGCCGAGGCCGAGCCGTCCGTCGTCCAGGAGGCGATGCTGCGGCCCAACGTCATCGTCCTGCGCAGCCTCGGCAAGAACTTCGGCCTGCACGGCATCCGCTTCGGCTACCTCGTCGCCAACCCGGCCCTCGCCGGCCGCGTGCGCTCGATGCTCCCGAAGTGGAACCTCAACTCCTTCGCCGAACACGTCGTCTTCATGCTCAAGGAGCACGGCGCCGAGTACGCGCAGAGCCTCCAGCAGGTGCGCCGCGACCGCCTCGACATGGCCTCGCAGCTCTCCGCGCTGCCCGGGCTGACGGTCTACCCGTCGCAGGGCAACTTCCTCTTCGTGCGCCTCCCCGTGGGCGCCGAGGGCACCGTGGTGCGGGACCGGATGCTCACCGAGCACCGGATCCTGGTCCGCGAGTGCGGCAACAAGATCGGTTCGTCCAGCCGCTTCCTGCGGCTCGTGGTGCGCCCCCAGGTGGACGTGCGTCGCCTGGTGTCCGGCCTGGAACAGGTGCTCTACGGGACGTCCAGGAGGGGAGCCGCCGTACCCGAGCTGGGCAACGGGACCAGCTACAGCTCGGGTACGGCGGCAGTGGACCGGCTGGTGAGCGAGACGAACGGGTCGGGAATGCGGGGGCTTGCGGCGCAGGCCATGGGGGCGGGGGCCGCCGCCGGGGGGCCGGGGCCCGCCGCGGCTCCGGCCGCCGCGAGTACGGGCCTCGGCGGCCCGGGCCTCGCCCCCGCGCCGGCGGCAGCGACCACCGGCGGCCCTGGGCGGCCCTCGCGCCTGCGGCCGCGGGTATGGGTGCGGGCCCTGGGCTGGCCCGGCGCCGGCGGCTGCGGGTATGGGCGCGGGCCCTGGCTCGCCCCGCGCCTGCGCCCGGGGGCATGGGTGCGGGCCCGGGGCTCGCCCCGCCTGCGCCCGCCCCTGCGGCCCCGCCCCGGCCGCCGGCATCGGCATGCCGCTCCCCGCCGCCGCGTCCGCCGTTCCGGCGGGTGCGGGCGGTGGGATGCCGATGCCGGCCGCGGCGCAGTTGCCGCAGTCGCAGCCGATGCCTCAGCCGCAGATGCCTCAGCCGCAGGTGCCCCGGCAGGTGCCGCAGCCGGCGGCTCCCCAGCCGATGGCCGCGCCCGCACCGCCCCTGGCCCCCGTGGCCCAGGCCCCGGCGCCGGTCCCTGCTCCGGCGCCGGCCCCCGCGCCGTTCACCGGGCCGACGCCGCCCGGTGTTCCGGCGCGGGGTGGTCTGACGGCCGCGCAGGTGCGGGGGACCAACGGGCTGTCACCGGCCCCGGCCACGGGGTGGCCCGCCGCGCAGAGCTGGCCCAACGCGGCGACCGGGTGACAGCGCCTTCTCGCCGCAGCGGTTTCTGTGGGTGGGGCGGGCGCGGGGGGTGTCGTGGTGGTTCACGCAGTTCCCCGCGCCCCTGGTCTGCTATATCGCCGTCAGTTTCCATTGCTGGCAGGCGTTGTTGAGCCACGCCCACTGGCGTACGTCCGCGCTGTCCGCCGTCGAGCAGTCGGCGACGTCGGCCACCTTGCCCGTGGCCTTGTTGACGATGCGGACATAGCCACCGTCGGTCGCCACGAACTGGAACCGCTGGCAGGTGTTGTTCAGCCAGGCCCACTGACGCAGATCGGCACCGTCGGCGGCCGAGCAGTCGGCGGTGTCGAGGACCTTGCCGGTGGCGACGTTGACCAGGCGGTGGGTGTCGTCGCCGAGGTCCTCCAGGCGCCAGCGCTGGTTGGTGTTGCCGTTGCAGGTGTACTGCGCGACGTTGGCCCCGTCGGCCGATGAACCATCCGCCACGTCAAGGCACTTGCCGCTGTTGCGGTTGGTGACGGTGTAGGTCGTCGAGGCGGCGGCCGGCTCTCCGGAAGGTCCGGGGAGGGAGGCTCCCAGCCGCACGGGAGTGCCGAAGTTCGGCGTGCCGTCGGAGTTCCAGGTGAACTTCTGGGCGCGGGTCGTACGGCCGTTGTCGCAGCCCTCGCTCGCGCTGTCGTTGGCGTGGTAGACGATCCAGTTCTCCCGGCCGTCCGGTGAGGTGAAGAAGCCGTTGTGGCCGGGCCCGTACACCCCGTTGGCGTCGCTGCGCTGGAAGACGGGCGTGGACTTCTTCGTCCAGGAGGAGGCGGAGAGCGGGTTGGAACCGGTCAGTTCCAGTTGGCCCAGCTTGTAGTCGGGCGTCCAGCAGCCGCTCGCCGAGTAGATGAGGAACGTGCGGCCGTTGCGCTGGAGTACCTCCGCGCCTTCGTTGACCGTGCCGCCCTGGCGTTCCCAGGCGTACGTCGGTGTCGAGATCGTCGAGTAGGCGCCGCTGACGGTGTACGGGTTGGACATCGGGGCGATGACGAGGTTCTGCGTCCCGCCCGTGACGGCGCTGCCCAGCATGTACAGCCGGCCGTTCACGTTCAGCACGCTCGGGTCCAGCATCCACACGTTGCTGAGCTGTCCCTTGTAGGTGTACGGCCCCATGGGGTCGGCGCCGGCGCTCTCCAGCACGTGGCTGCGCTGCGTCGGGTTGTAGTCGGACACGTTCTGCCCGGCCACGTAGTACAGGTACCAGCGGCCGTTGAGGAAGTGCAGCTCGGGCGCCCAGATGTTGCAGCAGCGGGAGGCGGCGTCGCCCTTCCAGACCTGCACGCTGGGCGCGGTGGCGAGCCCGGCCAGGGTGGCGGACTTGCGGATGGTGATGACGTCGGTCCAACTCGTCGTCACCAGGTAGTAGTTGCCGTCGTGGTACGAGATCCAGGGGTCGGCGCCCTTGACGGACTTGACCGGGTTCGTGAAGGAGGCGGCGCTCGCGGAGGGCTGGCCGAGCCCGACCGCGAGCAGCAGGACCGCCAGCAGGGTCAGTAGGCGACGGGCCATCCGCTGCTCCAGTTCAGGAGGTTGATGCCGAGCTTGGGCGTGCCGTTGGCGTTGCCGTCGTAGTAGTGGTAGACGATCAGGTCGCCGTCGGCGTCCTTCAGGATCGACTGGCCACCCGGGCCGATGACGCTGCCGTGCGATTCGAGGACGGGTGTGCCGCCGTTGTTCATCAGGTCGACGCCGTTCTTGTCGCGGTAGGGCCCGGTGATGCTGGACGCCCGCCCGACCTTGACCTTGTACGTCGAGCTGGTCCCGTTGCAGCAGGTGTCGTACGAGGCGAAGAGGTAGTAGTAGCCGTTCCTCTTGACGATGAAGGGCGCCTCGACGGCCTTGGTCCCGGTCGGCCGGGAGGCGAGCGAGTACCGGGTGGTGTTCGAGCTGAGCTGCTTCCCGGTGGACGGGTTGATCTGGATCATCTTGATCCCGGTCCACCAACTGCCGAACGACAGCCACCACTTGCCGTCGTCGTCGACGAAGAGGTTCGGGTCGATGGCGTTGAAGTCGCTGGAGGAGTTCGAGGTGTAGACGGTCCCCTGGTCGGTCCAGCTGCCCGGCTGGCCGGTGCTGGAGGTCGCGAGGCCGATGGCGGACGTGTTCGAGCCGAACTTCGAGACGGAGTAGTACATCAGGTACTTGCCGCCCTGGTACGAGATGTCCGGCGCCCAGGCCTCCGGGACGGACGAGTAGTTCCGCCACCAGCTCGGCCGGCTGGAGAAGGCGTCGGCGCCGTTTCTGAAGGCGGTGCGGTCACTGCTGGTCTTGTTGGCGATGCCGCCGCCGGTGGCGTAGAGCAGGTACTGGCCGGACGACGTGCGGATCATCGACGGGTCGTGGGTGACGACGTCGCCGGTGACGCGGCCGGGGTTGGGGTACGCCGACGCCGTGCTCGGGATCAGGGCGAGCAGGGCCGCGGTGGGGAGGGCGAGCAGGGCGGTTCGCCTGCGGAGCGGGCGGGGCGTGCGGGGACTGCGGCTCATGCGGGTCCTCCTTGCGGTGGGGGCAATACGCCGTGCGACATCTCGAACAGCGATCGCAAGTTCGAACGGACCGTAGAATCGAACACCTTGCGCGTCAATGGTCCGCGCAGCACCTGTCGCCGGGCGCCGGGTCGCGGGAGGACACGGCCAGCCACCCCGGCACATCGACCTCGGCACGGACGGTCTTGCCCAGGGGCTCCCGGTCGAGCACCTCCCACCGGTCGGCGAGCGCGTCGACCAGGACGAACCCCCGCCCGTGCTCATCGAGGGGCCGGAGCGGCCGCACGGCCCCCGGAGCGGGCGGACGCGGCGGCCCGCTGCGGGTGTCGGCGACCTCCACCCGGACGCCGCCCGTGAGGAGCGCCAGCCGCAGTTCGAAGTCCCGGCCGGGCACGCGCCCGTGCGTCACGGCGTTGGCCGCCAGCTCGGCCACGATCGCGCCGACCGCTTCGGAGACGTCCGTCCCGTAGGGGATGCCCCAGCTGTGCAGCTGGTTCAGCGTGAGGTGGCGGGCGAGACGGGCACCGCGCGGGGTGGAGCTGAAACGCTGCCTGAACACACGTACGGTAACCGGGCTTCGGGAGGCGGACTGTGACGTCATGCGCCCAATCTGGCGGCTGGGAAGGGTGATTCTCCAGGCCGACGCCGCGTACGCTGCGGCAGCGTACGCGGTGACGGACTGGACAGTACCGGTGACTACCCGTGACGATTCGTGCGGGAGGTGACCGACGGTGGTCGATGGCGCGGTGGGGACGAACACGAACGGCGAGCCGGAGTCGTCCGACAGTCTGCGGACGTTCGGAGCGGTGGTCCAGGGCTTGCGCGAACACGCGGGGCTGAGCCGGGAGGAGTTCGGGGAGCTGGTGCGGTTCTCCAAACATACGGTGGCTTCGGTGGAGTTGGGGCGGCGGATGCCGGATGCCACGTTCGTGGCCCGGGCGGAAGAGGCCCTCGGGATGACCGGCGTCCTCCAGAAGGCAGCGGGACGCTTGGAGCGGCAGCCGGGGCTGGCGGCGTGGTTCCGGCGGTGGGCTCAACTGGAGCAGGTGGCGATCACCCTGTACACCTACGAGTGCCGCATGGTCCCAGGCCTCTTGCAGACAGAGGCGTACGCACGCCAGTTGTTCATCGACGAGCTGCCCCCGCTGTGCGACGAGCAGATCGAGGCCCAGTGGGCAGCACGTGCAGAGCGGCAAAGGCTGTTGCAGGAGCGCCCGAACACCGCGTTCAGCTTCATTCTCGAGGAGCATCTCTTCCTACGGCGCACGGGCGGGACGCGGGTCACACGGGATCTCATCGACCACGTCCTGGGGATCGCGGAGTTGCGGAACGTGGAGATCCAGGTCATGCCGTTGATGCGGGAGTCTCATGCGGGGCTGCACGGCCCTCTGCAGTTACTGGAGACGCCGGAGAACCATTGGTTCTCCTACCTGGAAGGACAGCAGAACGGGCAGCTCATCAGCGACCGGAAAGTAGTCAGCGTGCTCCAAAGGAGGTATGCCAGGATGCGTGCACAGGCTCTCTCCCTCCCAGACTCCGTGAGCCTGTTGCAGCGCTTGCGAGGAGACCTATGAGCACCAGCGAACTGACGTGGTTCAAGTCGAGCTACAGCAGCAGCGGTTCGGGCGATTGCCTGGAGGTCGCTACCTGCCCGGAAACGATCCGCATCCGGGACTCGAAGAACCGCCAAGGCCCCCAACTCCACCTCTCCCGCACCGCCTGGTCCGCCTTCCTCACCCACGCCACCAAGTAACCGCCGGGACCGCCCGCTTCGCTGCTCAGCCCCGGGCGGTCCCGAACAGCGCGTCCACGATCCGCCGCAGTACGGCCTCTTCCTGACCGGTGTCCTCGCCCCGCTCGTACTCGGTCAGCGCGAGACCGGCGAGGGTGGACTCCTGCGTCAGCGCCCGCACCGCCCCCAGCAGGTCGTCGACGTCGATACCCCCGGGTTCCGGGGTGCCGACGGCCGGGAAGACCCGCGGGTCGAGGACGTCGAGGTCGATGTGGACGTACACCGCTTCGGCACCGGTCGCGCGCACGGCGGCCAGGAGCGGCCCCGGTTCGGTCAGCTGCTCGACACCGACGTGCCGGATGCCGCGGCGCTCGACGAGGTCCCGCTCGCCCGGGTCCAGGGACCGGGCCCCCGCCAGCACCACGCGGTCGGCCGACAGGGTCCGCACGGGGCGCAGGCCCTGAGGTCCGTCGCCGATGAGTGCGCGCAGCACCATGCCGTGGAAGGCGCCGGAGGGCGACGACTCCGGGGTGTTGAGGTCTGCGTGCGCGTCGAACCACACCAGTGCCAGCCGGTCGCCGAACACGGAGAGCGCGGTCTCGACGGGGGCGAGATCGACCCCGCAGTCGCCGCCGACGGTCACGACGGTGTCGCCCGCCGGAACCTCGGCCAGTGCCTCGCGCACGGCGTGCAGGTGCCGTTCCAGCACGTCGGCGTTCCGTACGCCGCCCCGCGCGTGCCCGACGCCACTGTCGAGCCCGACCGCACACCGCCGGCCTGCGGGCATCAGCTCGGCCAGCCGGGCAGCCCCACCGCGCAACCGGCCGGCGGTCGCCGCCCCCGATCCCTGCCACTGGGCCACCTCAAGTACGACCAGACCGGACACGGGGATCTCCTCTCCACGGTGATCAACACAGCCTATGAGTGGTGGGGACACGCCGTTCGGTTCCTCACCGCCGCCCGCCGAACTCCCAGTCATGCACCTCGACCTCGGCGTACTGCCCCGAGGTCAGCACCGCACGGGCCGCCTCCGCATCCGCGGCCCGCACCAGTGCCGCCGTACCCACCCACACGGCACCGTCGTCGGACAGCAGCGGCCCGTACGCGATCAGTTCGTCCCGCACGGCATCCGGCACATCGAGGTCGACGCCGTCTCCCGAGCCGAACCCGAGCACGAGGTACCGCTGCCCGTCCGTCCGCCCACCGGGAAACTCCCACATGGTCCGCCCCAGCAGGTTCCGCCACCGCCGCAGCAGCACGTCCCGGTACACGCCCGCCTGGTAGTTGGGCTCGTCGAAGGCGAACGCACGGGCGGCTGTGGCATCCGGCAGGTCGACGATGTGGACACTGCCGGTGGGCGTCTCCCCGTCCGCGGCAAAGGTCGGCCCCCGGGCGATCAACTCCGCCTCGTACCGGTCCATGTAGGCCCAGTGTGCCTCGCCCAACTGCCTTCGCAGCGCCAGGGAACCGGGCCGGTCACGGTGGTAACAGAAGAACTCCATGGCTGAGGATCTTTCCCCATGCCTCGGCCAAGTGGTCCACCGGCACCCCGTCCTGGCTGCCCCTTGCGTGATCAGCGACGAGCCTCCATTATCAGGAATCCTGATACTTTAAGTTTGTAGCGATGGGTGCCAGCCATGTCATTCAGGCCCAGAATCCAGGCCAGAGGGGTTCAGCTGCTGCTCGGCCCAATGATGAGCCGCGTGCACAAGGATCTGCGCTTCACCGACATCCCGAAGCGCACGGAATCCATCCGGGTGGAGACCGGCGCCGGACCGGTGACGTGCACCGTCTACCGCCCGCCGGCCGCCGCCGCGGCCCCAGCCCCCGTGTACGTCAACTTCCACGGCGGCGGGTTCGTGATCGCCCGCCCCCAGCAGGACGACCACATCTGCCGCTACATAGCCGCCACGGCCGACTGCGTGGTGATCAACGTGGACTACGCCGTCGCCCCGCGGTGGCCGTACCCCGCCCCCGTCACCCAGGCGTACGACGTCACCGCCTGGGTGGCCGAGAACGGCGCCGCCAACAACTGGGACGGTTCGCGACTCGCCGTGGGCGGACACAGCGCCGGGGCCAACCTGGCCGCCGCGGTCTGCCGCACCGCTCGGGACCGCGGCACCTTCACACCCCGCCTCCAGATCATCGACTCGGCACCGCTCGACCAACTCGCCGACCCGGCCACCAAGCAGTCACCCATCGCCAAGCCCCTGCTCACCCCTCAGCTCATGCGGGTCTTCACCGCCGCCTACGTCCCTGATCCCGCCGACCTCGCCCATCCGCTGGTGTCGCCCGGACTGGCCGACGACCTCGCCGGGCTGCCGCCCGCCCTGGTCATCACCGCGGAGCACGACCGCCTGCGCGACGAGGGCGACGCGTACGCCAAGGCCCTGGAAGCCGCCGGCGTGCCGGTCACCCACCGTTGCTTCGAGGGCGTCGACCACTACTTCACCCACACCGGCCCGGTACCGGCCGGGAAGGAAGCCATCGACCTGATGGCCACCACCCTGCGCACGGCACTCACGGCCTGACCGCTGACAGAGGCCGACTCCCGCTCCGACCCTCGGTGTGCGCGCTCGCCCATGGTCGGCGGCCTCCCGGCCGGGACGGCTCCGGCCGGGGCCGGTAGGGGACGCGGCGGCTGAGGGGCGGCCCGCCGGTCCCGGTCGGCGGGCCGCCCCTCACCCCGTCAGGACTTCTTCGGGCACTCCTTCCACGCCATGTGGTACACGGTGCTGATGTCCCCGTCCGTCGAGTCCATCGTCATGAAGCTGACCTTGTCGGCCACCTGCGTACCGGCGTTGACCCGCAGCTCCGTGTTGATGTTGAAGTTGCGCTGCACTCCGCAGGGCGCGTAGACGAGTTGGGCCCAGTCCGTCTCGTCCGTGGCCTGCCAGTTGTCGTTGTAGGGGCCGTTGAAGGGGTGGTTCCTGGTCACCGTGCTCGGCGAGCCCTGGAAGTAGTACGAGGCCCGCTGGGAGCCGCTCGCGCCGCGCTGGAGGGAGGCGAAGCCGCGGTAGTCGGCGCTGGCGATGGCGTACGTGAAGCCCTGGGGCACGTGGACGATCAGGCTGAGCTGGCAGTTCCTGCGGAACGCGGTGGGGTCGGAGCCCCCGCCGGCCTGGGCGAGGTAGTCGCTGTAGGTCACCGTGAAGGCCGTGTTGTCCTCGGAGACGGCGACCGCCGCGGTGCCCTGGGGGCAGCCGGAGCCGTTCACGGTGGCGACCTTGATGACGATCTTGTCCGGGGGCGGGTCGACGAACCCGGAGGACGGGGATTGCGCGGGAAGTGCGCTGGTGAGCAGTGCGGCGATCGCGCCGCTCAGGAGCAGGCCACCGGCCATGGTTCTCCCATCCGTTCGTGGGGGGTGGATCAGTGAGGGTGGATCTCGATAGGCATGGGCATGTCAAGACGACAGCGCATGCACCCCCGACCTGTGACCATTCCATGGAGGAGCTGTGAAGGCCGGGAGCGGTCGCATCGTACGCAGCGGAGCGGGGGTCGGCCAGGTCGGTCTCCGGCCATTCACACCACCGGTGATTCACAGCGGCCCCGCCCGCCGGGCGAGCGGTGTCCCCGGGCGCATAAGGTGCCTTTCACTACGGCATGCAGCACAACAGGAGGCGCTCCCTTGGAGCTCAGCAGGCGTACCTTCCACGCTCTCGCCGGCACGGCGGCGCTCGGCTTCGCGCTGACCGGCAGCGGGTCGCCGACCTCCGCCAACCCGGCACGGACCGCGCCCACGGGCCCGCCGCCTCCGGTGCCGGGCGCGGACGGCCGGCGGCACACGATCGGCTTCGACCGGTACTCCCTGCTGGTCGACGGCCGGCGTCTGGTGCTCTGGTCGGGCGAGCTGCACCCCTTCCGGCTGCCGAGCCCGTCGCTGTGGCGGGACGTGCTGGAGAAGATGCGGGCGCACGGCTACAACGCGGTGAGCGTGTACGTCGCCTGGAACTACCACTCCCCCGCGCCCGGCCGCTACGACTTCACCGGGGTGCGCGACCTCGACCTGTTCCTGCGCACGGCCGCCGAGACCGGCCTGTACGTGATCCTGCGGCCCGGCCCGTACATCAACGCCGAGGTCGACGCGGGCGGCTTCCCCGGCTGGCTGACCGCCACCGAGGGCCGGGCCCGCACCTCCGACCCGACGTATCTGCGGTACGTCGACGAGTGGCTGACCGCCGTCAACGCCATCGTCGCCAAACGGCTGTTCACGCGGGGCACGGGCACGGTCCTGCTGTACCAGATCGAGAACGAGTACGACGCCCACGCCGACGACCCGACCGGGCGTGCCTACATGTCGTACCTGTACGAGAAGGTCCGCGCCGACGGCATCGACGTACCGCTGTTCCACAACGACAAGGGGCGCAACGGGTACTGGGCGCCCGGGTCGTTCCGCACCGGCGGCGAGAAGGGGCGCTGGCTGTACGGGTTCGACGGATATCCGGAGCCGGACCGGGTGCCGCCCGACTGGGGGCACTTCGGGCCCGGCGGCGCGAAGGGCGGGGCCACGGCCAGTCCGCGCACGCCCGGGTTCGTGCCGGAGTTCGGCGGGGGCTGGTTCGACCCGTGGGGCGGGTCCTGGTTCGACGGCAAGGGGTACGCCGAGGCGCGCCGGACCCGGGACGCGGCGTACGAACGGCGCTTCTACCTCACCAACCTCGCCAACGGCATCACCCTGCACAACGTCTACATGACGTTCGGCGGCACCTCCTGGGGCTGGCTGCCCGCGCCGGCCGTGTACACCTCGTACGACTACGGGGCCGCCTTCGACGAGGCCCGCAACGCCACCCCGAAGCTCGCCCCGATGCACCAGATCGGGCAGTTGCTGCGGCACGTGCCCGACCTCGCCAAGCTGAACCGGGCGAGGGACGTGCGCGCCGCCGACGAGCGGGTCAAGGTCTACCACCTGGCCAACCCGGACACCGGCGCCCATGTCTACGTCCTGCGCAACGACTCCGGCGAGGCGGTCTCCACGACGCTGCCCGACGCAGGGATCGACGTGCCGGTCACCGTCCCGGCGCGGGACGCCAAGCTGCTCGCCGCCGGGCTGAAGCTCGGGAAGCGGACGCTGGTGCACTCCACCGTGCAGCCCATGGTGAGCCTGACGGCCGGACGGCAGGACATCGCCGTCTTCGCGGGCCGCCGGGGCGAGATGGCGCAGGTCGTGCTGGAGTGCGCGGACGAGCCGACGCCCATGCGGCTGGACGCGGAGCCCGCCTGGGCGTACAACCTCGGCAAGCTGAACATCACGGCTCCGCTCGGCGCGGGCGGGCTGAGCCGGGTGCGGGTCGAGGGCGACGGCGTGGACACGCCGATGCTGGTGCTGTTCGCCGACGACGCGACCGCCCTGCGGCTGTGGCCCTACGAGACGCCGTCCGGCCCGCTCCTCGTCTACGGCCCGGCCCTGCTGCGCTCGGCCGGGCTGCGCGGATCCACCGTCCACCTCACCGGCGACACCATCGGCGAGACCGGCCTGGAGGTGTGGGGGCCGCGCGGGATCACCCATGTCACCTGGAACGGCCGCCCGGTGCCCTGCCGGATCAGCGCCTCCGGCAGCCTGCTGGCGCTGAAGCCGCTGCCCGGCGTGACCCGGCCGGCCCTGCCCGCCCTGCGCGGCTGGCGGCGGCGGACCGAGAACCCGGAGGCCGCACCCGACTTCGACGACTCGGACTGGACGACGGCCGACAGGACGACGACCTTCAGCACCACGCCCGTGCCCGACGGGCAGCCCGTCCTCTTCGCCGACGACTACGGCTTCCACTACGGCGACGTCTGGTACCGGGGCGAGTGGACGGACGACAGCGCCGTCGAGTCCGTCTCCCTCTCCTACAGCACGGGCACGCAGGGCCTGCTGATGGCCTGGCTGGACGGCGAGCCGCTGGGCACGCACCGCATGCCGGTGCCGGACAAGGACCGGGCGCGACAGGGGACGTGGACCGCGAAGGCCACCTTCGGGCTGCCGAAGAAGCTGCGGAAGAGGTTCCGGGAGGAGCGCCGGGAGCGGCATGTGCTGTCCGTGCTCGTGCGGCCGATGCAGCACGACATGGACGGCGGGGCGCTCGACACGCACAAGGCCGCGCGCGGTCTGACCGCCGTCGCCTTCGAGGGCGCCTCCCCCGAGGTGACGTGGCGGATCCAGGGCGCGTCCGCGCCCGACCCCGTGCGCGGGCCGATGAACAACGGCGGGCTGTACGGGGAGCGCGAGGGCTGGCACCTGCCGGAGCACGACGACGCGGACTGGGCGGAGACCGACTCCCTCCGGGCCGGGCGGAGGCAGGGCGTCACCTGGTACCGCACGGGCTTCCGGCTGGACGTGGACCCGGGCGTGGACGCCTCCGTCGGACTCGTCCTCGACGACGCCCCGGACCGGGCCTACCGCGTCCAGCTCTTCCTCAACGGCTGGAACATGGGGCAGTACATCAACGACGTAGGCCCGCAGCACACGTTCGTGCTGCCGAACGGGATCCTGCGCACACGTGGTGCCAACACACTGGCCCTGGCGGTGCTGTCCGACGGGACCACACCGTCGGGGCCGAGGGACGTGCGGCTGACGCTGCTGGGCGCGGCGGCCGGAGGGGTGCCCGTCAAGCCGGTGTGACCGGATCGAGCCGTACCCGTGCCTTGCCTTCTCCGGGACGCTGGTTCACCGTGTGGGCCCTTCAGGGCTTTTCGACAGGGAGGGGAACCTCGTGCGAAGACGGCGTTTCATCAGTGGGTTAGGCGCGGTGGCCGGGGCCGGGCTCGTCTCGGCGCGGGGCGGGACGGCCTGGGCGGCCCCACGTCCCCTGGGTGAGGCCCGCGAGTGGCAGGCCGTCCCGGCCCCGGCGGCCGCCCCCGCGGCGCAGTTGCGGGCCGTGGCCGCCTCGGGGCCCGGCCTCGCCTGGGCCGTGGGCGAGGAGGGCCGCAGCGGCAGCATCCGGGGAAAGGCGCTGGCCCTCGTCTGGGACGGCACCGCCTGGCAGCGCACGAGCCCCGGCTTCAACGGTTACCTGGCCTCCGTCGCCGCCGCGTCCGACGGGGCCGCGTGGGCCGTCGGCGCCGACACCTCCGGCACCGCACACCTCCTCGCCTGGGACGGACGGGCCTGGCAGGAGACCGACTACCCCGGGCGCGGGACGGCCGAGACCACCCTGGCCGCCGTCACGACCGGCCCCCGGGGCCACGTCTGGGTCTCCGGCCGGAACAGCGACGGCTCGGTGCTGCTGCACGGCCACCGGGGCAAGTGGACCTGGCTGGAGGCACCCCCGGCCGCGACCACCACCCCGCCGTACGGCATCCACCGCTCGCTCTGCGGCGACATCTGGGTCTACGACACCGCGCTCGTCGCCCGCTGGGACGGAGCGGCGTGGACCGTGCTGCCGTCACCCGGCGGCATCCGCGCCGGCTTCACCGGGCTGCTCCCGGTCGCCCGCGACGACATCTGGCTGACGGGTTACGACTACGGCATCGGCGGCCCGCCCGGCAAGCCTCCGGGCGTCCGGCTGCTGCACGGCGACGGCGCCTCCTGGGAGCACGTCAAGGCACCGTTCGGCGTCGGCATGCTGTCCGGCATCGTGGGCGACGCGCAGGGCCGGCCCGACCGGATCGCCGGGTGGGACTTCTGGGACCAGACCCGGGCCCACTACCTGCGCTGGGACGGCACGGCCTGGGTGAGCGAGCGGGGGCCGGTGGCCACGACCCCCGTCGTCATGAACACCCTGGCGAAGGTGCCGGGTTCGGACGGCTACTGGGCGGTGGGGACGACCTCGTCCTCGCCGTCCGAGACCGCCCGGCCCCGCATCGAACGCTGACCGGGCGCCGGTCACGCCAGCCGGATCACGTTCCAGGACAGCGGCTCCAGGACGGCGCTCAGCGTGCCGTCCTGGAGAGTCGTGCCGTCGACCGCGTGCGGGGCCACCCGCTCGGGGTCGTCGAGGGTGTTGCGGGCGTCGGGGTCGGCGTCCGCGAGGGCGCTGTGCTCGACGACCGACGACAGGTCGAGCCCGTTCAGCGCGACCTCCAGGGGCAGCGACTCGGTGCGGCTGCGGTTGACGGCGAAGACGGTGACCGTGCCGTCCTCGGCGCGCACGGCGGTGGCGTGCAGCAGGTCGGTCTCGCCGTACTTCTTCGTCTCGTACGTCGGCGATTCCACGCGGACGTCGAGGACCTGGCCGCGGCCGTACTCGGAGGCCTGTGCGAAGGGGAAGAACGTGGTCTGCCGCCAGGCCGGGCCGCCCGGTTCGGTCATGATCGGGGCGATGACGTTGACGAGCTGGGCGAGGCAGGCGACGGTGACGCGGTCGGCGTGCCGGAGCAGGGCGATGAGGAGCGAGCCGAAGACGACGGCGTCGGTGACGCTGTAGTTGTCCTCCAGCAGGCGCGGCGCCTCCGGCCAGTCGTGCTGCTCGAAGGTCTTGGCGCGGGCCTCCCACTCGGGCAGGTACCAGACGTTCCACTCGTCGAAGGAGAGGTTGATCTTCTTCTTCGACTTGAGTCGCGCGCCCACGTGGTCGGCGGTCGCGACGACGTTGTCGATGAAGGACTCCATGTCGACGGCGGAGGCGAGGAAGGAGTCGACGTCGCCGTCCTCGGGCCAGTAGTAGGCGTGCAGGGAGATGTAGTCGACGAGGTCGTACGTCTCCTCCAGGACGGTCGCCTCCCACGCGGCGAAGGTCGGCATGGACTGGCTGGAGGAGCCGCAGGCGACGAGTTCGACGCCGGGGTCCTGCTGGCGCATGGCCCGGGCCGTCTCGGCGGCGAGGCGGCCGTACTCCTCGGCCGTCTTGTGGCCGGTCTGCCAGGGGCCGTCCATCTCGTTGCCGAGGCACCACAGGCGGATGCCGAAGGGGTCCTTGTCGCCGTGGGAGACGCGCAGGTCGGACAGGGCGGTGCCCTCGGGGTGGTTGGCGTACTCCTGGAGTTCCAGGGCCTCGGCGACGCCGCGGGTGCCGAGGTTGACGGCCATCATCGGCTCGGCCTGGGGGCCGATCTTGCGGAGGAAGTCGATGTACTCGGACAGGCCGAAGCGGTTGGACTCCGTCGAGTGCCAGGCCAGGTCGAGGCGGCGGGGGCGGTCCTCGGCGGGGCCGACCGAGTCCTCCCACTTGTAGCCGGAGACGAAGTTGCCGCCGGGGTAGCGGACGGCGGTGACGCCGAGTTCCCTGACGAGGTCGAGGACGTCCTGGCGGAGGCCCTTGTCGTCGGCCGTGGGGTGGTCCGGTTCGAAGACGCCGGTGTAGACGCAGCGCCCGAGGTGTTCTACGAAGCTGCCGAAGAGGCGGGGGTTCACTTCGCCGATCGTGAAGGCGGGGTCGAGGGTGAAGCGGGCCGTGTGCATGCTTGCCTTTCGAGGTTCCGTTTCGTCTGCGGGTGGTTCGTGGTTGCTCGCGCAGTTCCCCGCGCTCCTAAAGCAAACTCGGCCAACCCTTCTTGTCCCAGCTCAGGGTGTTCAGCCCCAGCTTGGGGGTGCCTTCGTCCTGCGCGTCGTAGTAGTGGTACGCCAGGACATCTTTGCCCCTGTCCCTGAAGACCGATTCGCCGCCCGTGCCTACGTAGCGGCCGTGACCCTCCAGGAGCAGGTCGCCGCCGCCCTCCAGGAGCGGCTTGCCCGTGCTGTCGACGTACGGGCCGGTCACGGACGTCGACCTGCCGACCTTGATCTTGTACGTGGAGTTCACGCCCTGGCAGCAGGCGTCGTAGGACGCGAAGAGGTAGTAGTGGCGGCCGTGTTTGACGATGTACGGGCCCTCGACGGCGTAGGGGGCGTCGGGACGGGTGGCCAGGTGGTGGACCTCGGCACCGGGGATCGCCTTGCCCGTTTTCGGGTTCAGTTCGACCATGCGGATGCCGGTCCAGTACGAGCCGAAGGACATCCACAACTTGCCGTCGGCGCGGATGATCGCCGGGTCGATGGCGTTCCACGTGTCGGTCGTCTCCGAGGTGAAGACCTTGCCGTGGTCGGTCCAGGTGCCGGGCAGGCCGGTGCGGGACGTGGCGACGCCGATCGCGGAGTGGTTGCTGCCCCAGGAGGAGACGGAGTAGTAGAGCCAGTAGCGGCCGTCGCGCCGGGAGAGGTCGGGGGCCCACGGGTCGGCCTTGTCGTTGTACTCGTACCACCAGGCCGGCGGCTCGGCGAAGGCGTTGCCGGCGTCGGTCCAGTGCCGGCCGTCCTCGGAGAGGCGGGCGCCGATGATGCCGCCGGTGGAGTAGGCGACGTACCCGCCGGACTTCAGGCGGGAGACGGTCGGGTCGTGGATGATCTCCTGGCCGGTGATCGGGCGGGGGTCCGGGTAGGTCCCCGCCGCCTGTGCGGTGTGGGGCGGCAGGGCGAGGAGCGCGGCCGCCGCCAGGGCGGTGAGGGTGCTGCGCAGGGTCACTGTCCCGCCAATCCCGTGTGGGCGACGCCCGCCACGATCTGACGCTGGAAGAAGACGAACACGATGATCAGCGGCAGGCCCGCCATCAGGCCGCCGGCCATGAGCTGGGCCCACTGGATGCCGTAGGAGTTCATGACGGTCGCGATGCCGTTGGGCATGGTCATCAGGTCGGGGTTGTTGGTCACCATGTACGGCCACAGGAAGTTGTTCCACGAGGCGATGAAGGTGAAGATGCCGACCGCGGCCAGGGAGGGGCGGGAGAGCGGGAGGACGATGGTGAAGAAGACGCGCCAGCGGCCCGCGCCGTCGATGAACGCGGCCTCCTCCAGTTCGCGCGGGACGCCCTGGAAGAACTTGTAGAGGATGTAGACCATCGCGGCGGGCGCGCACTGCGGCAGGATCATGCCCCAGTAGGTGTCGACCATGCCCATCTGCTGCACGGTGGTGAACAGCGGCACGCCGAGGACGGCGGGCGAGACCATCAGGCCCGCCATGACCAGGCCCATCAGGGCGCTCTTGCCGCGGAACTCGGTGCGGGCGAAGCCGTATCCGGCCAGCGAGCTGACCAGCAGGACGACGGCGGTGACGCAGACGGAGACGACGACGGAGTTCACGAACCAGTTGGTGATGTTGCCGGTGTCGAAGATGGCCGTCCAGGCCTGGCTGGTCCAGTCCTCCGGCAGCCAGTGCGTCGGCACCTCGACGGCCTCGGTCTCGGACTTGAGGGAGGTGAACAGGGCCCAGACGAGCGGCGCCATGAACACCACGGAGACGGCGGTGCCGACCAGGGTGAGGACGATCTGGCTGGGGGTCCAGGGCTTGCGGTCCTTCGGGGCCCTGACACGGATCTGCGTGGCGGTCATCGCACGCCCTCCTCACGCTTGCGCAGCAGCCACATCCGGGCGACGGCGACGGACGCGATGATCACGAAGAAGATGATGGAGATCGCGGAGGCGTAGCCCACGCGGTAGCTGGTGAAGCCCTCTTCGAGGGTGTACTGGACGATGGTGCGGGTCGATTCCTCGGGCCCGGGGGTGAAGTCCATCATCACGACGGCCTGGTCGAAGACCTGGAGCGAGGCGAGGATCTGCAGGGCGATGACGAGCCCGGTGATGTTGCGCAGCATCGGCAGGGTGATGTGGACCATGCGGTGCCAGGCGTTCGCGCCGTCCAGCTTGGCGGCCTCGTAGAGGTGGTCGGGGATGCCCTGGAGTGCGGCGAGGTAGAGCAGGAAGCTGAATCCGACCGTCCACCAGAGCGTGCAGACGACCACCGCGAGCATCGCGTAGGACTTGTCGGTCAGCCACGGTGTGTCGAGGCCGAACACGTGGTTGATCATGCCGGTGCCGGGGTTGAACAGCCACTGCCACAGGTTCGCGGCGACGGTGGAGGGCAGCAGGAACGGGGCGAAGAAGCACAGGCGCCACAGCCATTTGCCGCGCTCGATGTGGTGGGCGAGCATCGCGAGGAGGAAGGCGAGGACCGTGATGCAGGGCACGACCAGCAGCGTGAAGTAGGCGCTGTGGCCGAGGGTGTCCCACATCAGGGGGTCCTGGAGGGCCTCGCGGTAGTTGTCGAGGCCGACGAAGTTCGCGCTGTCGCCGGAGATGTTGGCGTCCGTGAAGCTGAGGTAGACGCCGCGCAGCAGCGGCCAGATCACGAAGAGCGTGAACAGGAGGAGGAACGGGGCGACGAACCAGCCGCCGTGCTGGAAGCCCTGCTTGCGGCGGACGGTGGCGCTGTCGGCGGCGGTTCCCGCGCGTACCGGGGCGATGACGGTCTGAGCGCTGGTCGTCATGCGACCGCACCTCCCTGCGCGGCGGTCCTGCCGTCCATGGGGTTCTTCGTCGCGAGCAGCCTGGTGAGTTCGCTCTTCATCCGGCGGGCGGCGCTCTCCGGCCGGGCGGAGCCCATCGTGGAGGAGACGACGATGGGGCCGACGCGCTGGGCGAGGATGCCGGTGGATCCCGCGAACCACACCTTGGGCTCGGTGGCCTGGTGGTCCATGGCCGAGACGTACTCGTTCTGGGGGCTCATCCTCTTGTACGCGGCGGTGGACAGGATCGGCCGGTAGGCGGGGATGTGGCCGCCGAGCGCCCACTGCCGCGCGTGCCGGACGATGTAGGCGGCGAGTCGGTGGGCGCCCTCGTTGGCGGGGCCGCCGCGGTCGGACTGGTGCGGCAGGACGAAGGCGTGCGACTCGGCGTGGGTGGCCGGCTTGCCGAAGACGGGCGGCAGCGGGGTCGCGCCGTACTCGACCTTCGCGGTGTCGAAGACCGGCACCGACCAGTTGCCCTCCCAGACGAAGGGGGAGCCGTTGACGAACTGTTCGGCGCTCGCCGGGCCCGCGAAGCTCGGGTCGGCGTAGCCGTCGGTGATGTGGCGGCGCAGGAACTCCAGGACCTGGACGGCCTTGTCGGTGTCGAAGGTGACCTCGGTGTCGGCGTCGTTGAACCAGGTGCCGCCGAGCTGGGTGTAGAAGGCGACGAAGAACCACCACTGGAAGTTCTGGTCGCTGTTCCAGAAGCCCATGGTCTGCAGGCCCTTCTTGGTGGCCTTCCTGGCCTCCTTGAGCACGTCGAACCACTCGCCGGTCGACGTCACGGGCACGATCCGGCCGTCCTGGCCCAGCAGTCCCGCCTTCTTCAGCACGTCCTTGCGGTAGAAGCAGAGCTGGACGTGGATGTCGAGGGGGACGGCGTAGAGCTTGCCGTCGATGACGCCGCGGTTCCACAGCCGGGGGTTGAAGTCCTGCTTCCGGACGCCGTACTTGGCGAGCAGGTCGACGTCCCAGGCGTCCAGGAGGCGGCCGGGCGAGAATCCGGTGACCCGGCCCATGTGCATGACGCCGAGGTCGGGGGCGCGGTTGCCCGCGGCGGCCATGGCGAGCTTGGTGTAGAAGGGGCTGCCCCACTGGAGCGTGGAGTCCTTGACCGCGACGTCCGGATGGTCCTTACGAAAGGCGTTCAGCATCGCGATCATGTTGTAGCCGTCGCCGCCGCTGAAGAGGTTCCAGTACCGCACCCGGGTGTGCGCGTCCGAGGCGAGTGCGTCGGCTCCGGTGCCGAGTGCGGCGAAGCCGAAGCTGCCCGCGACGGTGAGTCCGCCGAGCCCGCCGAGAAGCTGCCTGCGATTCAGGCCAGGTCGTCCCATGCCCTGCCCTTACTGTTCGATATCCCGAATAGCGCTCGTAACTTCGAACGGGACCGTAGGTTCGAAGCGCTTGCGCGTCAATGGGTAGGACACGAACTTTGGACAGGACTTTTGGGCGAGTTCGGTCGTTCCCCGTTGAACTACCGACATCGGATCGCATGACGCGCACACTTTCAGGCGCGTAGTCTCGGACGGGCCGCCGAAGCCGTCGGCCGGTGGTGAGAAGGGGGAGCGATGGACATCGCGGGCGCGCGGGTGATGGCCGCCCGGGTCACCGCCGCGCTCAGGCGCTCGCGCCATGGCTCCGCCATGCGCCGCCTGGCCGCCGAACTCGCCACGGCGGTCCGGGCGAGACCCGAGGCCCCCACCGACGTACGGTCGCTGTGCCGGGCCTTGTGCGAGGAGATGAGCGCGCGGCGCGGCGGGCGGCCGGTCGAGCTGCGGTTCGAGCGCTTCCCCGACGAGATCGAAGTGACCGGTCTGTGGGTGGAGTTCCAGGACTTCGACCTCGTCATCGTCGAGGAGCGGGCCGAGGCCGTGCAGCAGCTGGTCATCCTCGGGCACGAGCTGTGGCATCTGCACGCCGGGCACGGGCATCACCACGGGGCGGGCGCGGCGGCGGCCCACGCCTTCGCCGACCGGCCGGGGTGGGACGACGTCGCGCTGGCGGTGGCCGCCCGCAACGGCTCCCGGGAGCGGGACGAGGCCGATGCCGACGCCTTCGGGCACCGGCTGGCGGCGGGGTGCCGGGCGCTGCTGCCGGGTGAGCGCGGGCCGGACGTGCCCCTGGGCCCCGTGCAGCGGTCGCTGTACTACCGGGGGCCGCGGGGAGGTGCGGCACCGTGACGACGGTGGCGCTGACCCCGGTCGAGTTCGTCAACCAGTTCTATCCCAACTTCTGGTGGATCCCCGCGGGAGTGCTGGCCGCCGCCCTGGCCATCAAGCTGCCGAGCGTCATCCGGCTCTGGAAGGACCCGATGCTGCGCGCGGTCGGCGGGCTGCTGCTGCTCGCCCTCGCGGTGTTCGTCTTCGTGGCGCCCTCGACGATCGCGCGGGTCAACCGGCTCACCGGGGTGGCGAACTTCTCCGGCCCCTGGGTCTACTCGCTGCTCACCGCGTTCTGCGCCTTCTGTCTGCTGCTGATCATCTCCTGGCGCCACGGCCCGTCCGACCGCTCGGACCGCACCCGGCGCGCGATGCGCGGGGTCGTGGCGGTCTACTCGGGTGTGATCGTCGCGATGTGGGTGCTGTTCGCCCTCGCGGAGGTGCCGGAGGAGCGGCTGCGGGACCTCGACACGTACTACGCGAACACCCCGTACATGCGCGAAGTGATCGTGCTCTACCTGCTCGCCCACACCACGGCCGCGCTGGTCACCAATGGGCTGATCTGGAACTGGGTCCGCACGGACGGGCTCGACGCGCTGCTGCGCTGGGGGCTGAAGTTCCTCGGCGTCGGCTACGCGGCGCAGTTGCTCTTCGACGCCGCCAAGATCAGTGCCGTGGTGGCCCGTTGGTCGGGGCGGGACGTGGACTGGCTGAGCACGGCCGTCGCGCCGCCGTTCGCCTGCCTGTCCGCCGTGCTCATCGCGGTCGGCTTCATCCTCCCGCACGCCGGGCAGTACCTGCACGGCCGCTGGCACGTCCGGCTCGCCCACCACGAACTGCGGCCGCTGTACCTGCTGATGAAGACGGTCAACGGCACCGGGGTCCCGTTCCTGCTGCGTGCGACGCCGGAGCTGCGACTGGTCCGCCGGGAGACATTCATCCGCGACGTGCTGCTGCCGCTCGCCCGGCACATCGACGAGGACCGGCGCGAACGGTTCCACGACGCCGCCCTCGCCCTCGGCCACCCGCCCGGCCGGGCGAAGGTGCTCGCCGCCGTCGCGGCGATCCAGGACGCGGCCGACGCCGGGACCCGGACACCGGAGGACGACGGCACCGGCGCCCATGACACCACGGAACTGCTGCGCGAGATCGGCGCCTTGTCCCGGGCCCTGCGCCGCACGGAGGACCTCCGGGCGATCCGCGCCCTGGCGCACGACCACACGGAGGGCAAGTCACGCACCGGCTGACCGCGTCCCCCGGGGACCGCCCGGCCGATTTTCGACGGTCCCCGCACGAGGGGCCGCGCGCACGGTGCGTGAAGGTACGGTGAGAGCCGTCCGGAACGAGGCCCACATGGCTCGAAAACCCGGGTCGGCGGACGGCGTTGTGAGCCCGCACGGCCGTGGCCGGACGTCGGGGAGTGCCCGCAGGGCCAAGGAGCCTTCATGGCTGAGTGCGAGGAGTCGCATGTCGCGTAGAGCTGTCGTCATCGGTGCGGGTCTGGCCGGCATGCTGGCCGCGGCGGCCCTGTCCGCCGTCGCGGACGAGGTGGTCGTGCTCGACCGGGACGATCTGCCCGAGAGGCCGGAGCACCGCAAGGGCCTGCCGCAGGGACGTCACGCGCATCTCCTCATGGCCGGCGGCCTGGCCGCCATGGAGGATCTCGTGCCGGGCGTCAGTATGCGCAAGCACCTGCTCGCCGCCGGCGCGCACGAGATACCGCTCGGCTCGGGCATGGTCGCCCTCACGCCCGAGGGCTGGTTCCGGCGCTGGCGCCACCCCGGACCGCGGATGCTGACCTGCACCCGGGCCCTGCTCGACTGGGCGGTGCGGGGCGCCGTGCTGGACAACAGCACCGGGGTGGTGATCCGCAAGGCGCGGGTGCTGGAGCTGACGGGGTCGCGGCAGCGCGTGACCGGGGTCCGCCTCTCCAGCGCCGCCGGGGAGGAGGACCTCGCCGCCGACTTCGTGGTGGACGCGAGCGGACGCGGCTCGCGGATCGTGACCTGGCTGGCGGGGCTGGGCGTCGACGACGTGCGCGAGAGGACGGTGGACGCCGGCCTGGTGAACGCCACGCGCCTGTACCGCACTCCCGAGGGGGCCGGGCGCTTCCCCCTGACCATGGTGCAGGCCGACCCGTACCAGGGGCGGCCCGGCCGCAGCGGCATGGTGCTGCCGATCGAGGGCGACCGCTGGATGGTCAGCCTCGCCGGCACGCGGGGCGGTGGCGAACCGCCGTCCGACCCCGACGCGTTCCTGCGGTACACCCTGGACCTGCCCGACCCCATCGTGGGCCGGCTGATCTCCGGCGCGGAGCCGCTCACCGACGTCCACGTCAGCCGCAGCACCAGCAATCACCGCCGGTATTTGGAGAAGGTGCGCTCCTGGCCCGAGCGCCTCGTCGTCCTCGGTGACGCGCTGGCCATGTTCAACCCCGCCTACGGGCAGGGCATGTCGGTGGCCGCGCTGGGCGCCCGGGAGCTGGACCGCGAGCTGCGGCGGTCCGGCCTCGACACGCCCGGGCTCGCGCGCCGCGTGCAGCGGCGGGCGGCCAGGTCCGTGGACGCCGCGTGGACGATGGCGGTGAGCCAGGACGTCTGGTACCCGGGGACGCGCGGCGGCTCGCCCGGGATCGCCGACCGGCTGGTCACCGCCTGCACCCGCCGCATGATCCGCACGGCGACCGGCTCGTACACGGCGGCGTCGGCCGTCTGGGACGTGACGAGCATGACGGCGGGGCCGACGCGGCTGCTGCGGCCCTCGACGGTCCTGGCGACGCTGAGCGGGCCGCCGCTGCCGGCGGCGGTGGGGGCGCCGCTGACGGAGGACGAGCGGGCGGTCCTGCGACGGCTGGACCGGACGGGAGGCTGAGACGGGGGGCGGGTGCGGTCCGGTTCGCGCTCCCGGCCGCCCCGCCCCTCGTCAGCCGGCGAACGCGGGCTGTGCCAGTCCCTTGCCCGCCCCGGGCACCACGAACAGGGAACCCGCCAGGGCGGGCGGCTCGGCCGGCCCCGTACGGGCCGTGGTGACATACAGGTCGGTCAGGCCGGGCCCGCCGAACGCGCAGGCCGTCACCAGCGGCACCGGCAGCTCGATCACCCGGTCCAGCTCACCGCCGGGGGTGTACCGCCGCACCGCCGAGCCCTGCCACAGGGCGACCCACACGCACCCCTCGGCGTCCACGGCCAGCCCGTCCGGGAAGCCCGCGCCCTCCTCGATGACGGCGAGGGTCCGCCGGCCGGAGATCCGCCCGTCCGCGTAGTCGAAGACGTCGACCCGCCGGGTGGGGGAGTCGATGTAGTACATGAGGCGCCCGTCGGGGCTCCACCCCGTGCCGTTGCTGACGGCGACGTCGTCGAGCACGACCTCCACGGTGCCCTCGCCGGTGACGCGGGACAGCGTGCCGCCCCCCGGCGCCTCGTCGTAGCGCATGGTGCCCGCCCACAGCGCGCCGTCGGGCGCGATGGTCGCGTCGTTGGCGCGGCGGCCGGGGACCGGCTCGTGGTGCAGCCAGCGGAAGCGGCCGTCCGGGTCGAGGAGGCCGACACCGTCGCGCAGGTTCAGTACGAGCCCGCCGCCGGCGCGCGGCTTCACGGCGCCGACGTGCTGTTCCGTGCGGCGTGTGGTGCGCCGCCCGGTGGCCGGGTCGTAGGTGTGCACGCGCGACCCGAGGATGTCGATCCACAGCAGCCGGCCGGCCGCCGCGTCCCAGCTCGGGCCCTCGCCCAGCTCCGCCTCGGCCCGTACCGCGACCTCGTACGGCCTCGTCATGCCAGGCTCCGGTGGCCGAGGTGCTCGGACAGCTCGGCGGCGCCCTTCGCGGCGAGCTGCTCCAGCTCGGTCCGGCGCTCCTCGCTCCAGCGGATCATGGGCACGGAGATCGACAGGGCGGCGACGACCTGGCCGGTGCGGTCGCGGACCGGGGCGGCCACGCAGCTCACGTCCGGGTTGGACTCGCGGCGCTCCACTGCGAGGCCCCGCTCACGGATCTCGGCCAGGGCCTCGCGCAGGGCGGCCGGGTCGGTGATGCTGTTGGGGGTCATCGCGACCAGCTCGGCGCCGTCGGGGATCCGCGCGGCGAGCTCGTGCTCGGGAAGGGAGGCCAGCAGCATCTTGCCGACGGAGGTGCAGTGCGCCGGCAGCCTGCGCCCGGCGGCCGACACCATCCGCACGGCGTGCGTGGAGTCGACCTTGGCGATGTAGATGACGTCCGTGTCCTCCAGGATCGCCACGTGCACGGTCTCGTCGCAGGTCTCGGCGACGGACCGGGCGACGAGCTGGCCCTCGGCCGCGAGGTCGAGCTGCTCGGCGTAACGGGCGCCGAGCTGGTACGGGCGTACGCCCAGCCGGTAGCGTCCCGGCTGTCCGGGCACGGGGACGATGTACTTCCGGGCGGCGAGCGTGGTCACCAGCTCGTGCACGGTGGTGCGCGGCAGCTGGAGCTTGCGCACGATGTCCGGGGCGGAGAGCGTCCCGTCCCCGTCGAGAAAGAGCTCGAGAATGTCGAGAGCCCGGGTCACTGCTGGTACGAGGCGTCCCACGACCGGCCCCCTCCCTATGTGTCTCAGGCGCCTGTGTTCGGATCCCGGTGTTCGAGATATCAACAGGCGATCGGCATGACGAACACAGGCTAGCCATAGAGGTTTGCCCGGGCAATGGGCAGAGGCGCGGCGGGCGGAAACCGACGAGCACGCCACGAGCACGTTGTGTGCACATTAGAGTGCCCGGTGTGCGACACGTCACAGGTGTCGCAAGGGTGGGGGGATCTCTGTGCACGACATGACCATGGGCTCCAACGTCTCTTTGGCGGCCCTGAGCGAGAACGTCGGTTCCGCGATCGTCAGCCTGGGCTGGTCCAGCCCGACCGGTGAGGGCGACGCCGATGTGTCCGTGCTGCTGCTGGACGCGAAGGGCAAGGTCCGCAGCGACGCCGACTTCTACTTCTACAACAACCCGGTGGCCGCCGACGGCAGCGTGCAGTTGCTGGGCAAGGAGCCCACGGCGGACGGCAGCGAGGACAGGATCAGCTTCGACCTGACCGCCGTCCCGGCCGACGTGGAGCGGATCGTCGTCGCCGCGAGCCGCTACGAGCAGGCCCGCTTCGCCGAGCTGGACGACCTCAAGGTGACGCTGGCCGACGCCGGGGGCGAGAGCCTGCTGCGGTTCGTCATCGACGACCCGGGCCCGGTGAGCGCGATCATCTTCGGCGAGTTGTACCGGCGCGCGGAGGACTGGAAGTTCCGGGCCGTCGGGCAGGGCTACGACAGCGGGCTGGCGGGGCTGGCGACGGACTTCGGCGTCGACGTCGAGGACGACGAGGCGGACGACGAGACCGAGTCCGGGACGGCGGCCGCGGAGGGACCCGCCGCCCCGGCACCCGAAGCCCCGCCGCAGGCGACTCCGCTGGAGGCCGTCCCGGCACCCCGTCCGCCCGCCGACGAGGAAGCCGCCCCGAAGAAGCGGACGGCCCGGCCGCGGACCGCGAAGAAGAAGGTCACACTGCCCAAGGCTCCGGTGAAGAGCCTGGCGGAGAACGAGTCCTGGAAGTCGGCCCGGCTCTTCCCCGTCTCGGTGCTCAAGAGCGACCGGGAGCGGGAGATGCGCGCCACCTCGGTGCTGTTGTCGGTGATGGCCCAGGTGCCGGAATTCGGCAGGCGGCTCACCGCCGCGTTCGGTGCGCCGGCCGGCCGCATGGAGACCTTCACCGAGGTCTCCCTGCCGCACGGTGAGACGCCCCGCCGCCCCGACGGAGTGATCCGCGTCGAGCGCGCCGGAAAGCTGTGGACCGCCCTCGTCGAGACCAAGACCAACGGCAACGCCCTCAAGGCCGACCAGGTGCAGGCCTACATGGACATCGCCGCCCGGCGCGGCTACGAGGCCGTGATCACGCTGTCGAACGACGTCGCACTGGAGGGCAGCCCACTCGTCGATGTCAAGATCGACCGGCGGCGCAAGCACCAGGTGGCCCTCTGGCACCTGTCCTGGGCCGAAGTGGCCCACCAGGCCCAGATGCTGATCCGGCACGAGGGCGTCGGGAACGCGGCGCACGCCTGGCTGCTCCAGGAACTGCTGCACTACCTCCAGCACGACAACTCCGGCTGCCACGGCTTCCAGAACATGGGCTCGGCCTGGGTACCGGTGCGCAACGGCATCGATGACGAGACCCTCTGCCTGGGCGACCCCCGCGCCCTGGAGGTCGTCGAGAGCTGGGAGCGGCTCATCCGCCAGGTCTGCCTGCGGCTCGGCGGTGAACTCGGGCAGAAGGTGCTGCCCGCCCAACGCGCCCGGCGCGGCACCGACCCCGGGGCCCGCCGGGCCCGCCTGGCGGACCAGCTGTGTCTGGAGGGCAGGCTCCAGGCGGAGCTGCGGGTCGAAGGGGCGCCCGGCCTGCTCACCGTCAACGCCGATCTGCGCACCGCCAAGCTGCGCACGTCCGTGGAGATCCCGGCGCCCGAGCAGGGCTACCCCCTGACCTGGGCCAAGCGTCTGGTCCGCCGTCTCGCCGAGGCGCCGGCGGATCTGCACGTGGAGACGCTGGTGGAGGGCGAGACGGGTGGCCCCCGGGGCACCCTGGAGCGGCTGCGACCCGAACCGGCCGATCTGCTGCCGAAGGACAGCGCCACCCGCATCACCGGGTTCCGGCTGTCCCTCTTCAAGAGCATGGGCAGCGGCCGGGGCAGCGCCGAGTCCGGTTTCATCCGCAGCGTCGACGACGCCGTGCACCGGTTCTACACCTCGGTGGTGGTCCACCTGGACGCTCCGGCAGCCGGGCGGGCGGCTGCGGTGGCGGCGAAGGAGCGGGCCGCGGTGTGACAGCGCGGTGGCGGTGGGCATCGCCGAGTGCACCGGCCCGCCTCACCGCCGTCCCCGCACCACCCCCAACTCCCCCCGCAACCGCTGCGCCCGCAGCACCAGTTCCAGTTCGAAGCGGCGGTCGGGGTCGTCGATCTCCCCGCCCCAGAGTTCGCGGATCTGGCGGAGGCGGTAGCGGACCGTCTGGGGGTGAACACCGAGGCGGGTGGCGACCTCGGGGGCGCCGCCGCGGGTCTCCAGCCAGGCCAGGAGGGTTTCCGCGAGGCGGCGGCCGTGGGTGGGGCCGCAGTGGGTCAGGGGGGCCAGGCAGCGCAGGGCCAGGTCGTCGATCAGCTCCTCGGGCTGGAGGAGGACCAGGGCCTCGGTGTGTTCCGTGCAGTAGAGGACCTCGCCCGTGGGGAGCAGGTCCCGTTCCATCAGGCGTACCGCCGCCTCCGCCCAGCGCAGCGACTTCGCCGCGTCGGTGAGCGGGACCGGTGGGCCGATCGCGCCGGACCAGCCGGCCAGGGCGCGGTGCAGCAGCTCGGGGCGGCCCGCCGCGTCCGGCTCGGGGACGACCATGCGGGGCTGTTCGTACTCCATGTCGAGCAGGACCCCCTGCCCGACCGCGGGGGCCATCGCCTCGCGGGCGGGGCGGAGCAGGACGCCGACCGCGACCTTCTCGGGCAGGGGCCAGCCGATCCGGGCGGCCCGTTCGGTCAGGGCCTCGGCGGGGTCGCCGCGGTGGTGTTCGGCCAGCAGCAGTTCCATGAGGCGGCGTTGCAGGCGCAGGCGTTCCCCGGCCTGGCGGGCCGCCGCCTCGGCGTAGCCGCGCACGGACTGGTCGACGAGGCCGTCCAGGTACTCGTAGCCCGCGTCGACGAGTTCGTACATCGCCGGGGGCGGGATCTCCACGCGCTGGCCGATGTCGGCGAAGCGGCGCCAGGCCATGCGGACGCCCAGGCGGTAGATGGCCTGGAGGGAGTCGAGGGAGCGGCCGTTCAGGCCCTCGCCGCGGCCGAAGTCCTGGAAGACGCCCGGCGGGACGGTCGGGCGCCCCTCGGAGTTCTCCAGGTGCTGCACGAAGACCTCGATGGCGCGGCGGATGCCGACCAGGGCCATCGGCTCGCCGGAGTCGTCGAGGACGACGGGCAGGTGCGGGTACTCGCGCTGGATCTCGCGGAGGATCTCCTCGGCCAGTTCGGGCGCCTCGGCCATGGCGATCGCGGCGAACCGGCGCACCTGGAAGCGCGGTACGTCGTGCCAGGCCGAGCGGGTGGTGACGGTTCCGGTGCGGGCGGCCGTCATCCGTCAACTCCCCTGCCCGGCCTGCTCGTACGTGATCAGGGGCGTGTTCGGCTGGTCGGGCGTGGCTTCGAGCAGCGCGACCACGCCCAGCGCGGCGCCCACGGCGAGGGCGGCGGCGAGCGCGACGGTCAGCGCGGCAGCGAGCAGTCTGGACATCGCAGGGTCAGCCTCTCTGTCCGGATTCGTCCGGATGTGGTCCGGAGGTTGCCCCACCCCGGCACCCCGTCCCTGCCTGTCGCCGCCCAGTCTCGACAAGCATTGACACCCCGTCAAGAGCCGCCTACGGTTCCCGGCCCAGCCGCACGCGCCGTTTTCTCCGCCGTGCCGGTCCTCTCGTACGTCGAGCCGTCCCAAGCCACTGGAGTGCCCGGATGCGCCGTACTACCTCTCCGTTTTCCCTGGTCCTGCTGGGTCTCGGCACGTTCCTGCTGGTGCTGGCGCCACTGCTCGCCTGGTACGTGCAGCCGCGTGCCGCGGTGAACCCGATCGACATCGACACGACCGCCGTCTACACCGGCCGGGGCAGCGTCTTCGACACTGACCGGATCGAGACGGTGCCCGACCGGAAGATCACCGTGACCCAGCGGGTGCGGGGCAACGTCGCGGACAGCGAGCGCAGCGGCAACGCCGTCTGGGACGTGACGACCACGGTCGACACCGACAAGTCGCTGCCGGCCGCCGATCCGCACGACGCGCTGGACTTCACCCCGCACCGCTGGGTGATGGACCGGAAGACCACCCGCCCCGTGCACTGCTGCGGCGAGAAGCCGTACATCGAGGGCGAGGCCTATCTGAAGTTCCCCTTCGACGTGCAGAAACGCTCCTACCAGTGGTGGGACAACACCCTCGGCGACACGGTCGTGCTGCGCTACCGGGGCACCGAGAAGGTCCAGGGCTACACCGGCTACAAGTTCACCGGCTCGGTGCCGCCGACCAGGACGGGCACGCGGATGGTGCCCGGCACCCTCGTCGACCAGCCGAACCGGCCGCAGGTGCTGGCCGAGGAGTGGTACTCCAACCACGGTTTCGAGCTGGTCGTCGACCAGGCCACCGGCCGGGTGCTGTACGCGCAGACGGGGCCGAAGCGGACGCTGCGGGCGCCGGGCGGGAAGAAGGACGCGGCGGTGCTGCTGGACAGCCGGAAGATCTCCTTCACGACGGCGACACAGAAGGAGGCGGTGCGGCAGGCGAAGCGGGACAGCGGTCAACTCCGGCTGGTGGGAATGACGTTGCCGATCGGGGCGGCCGTGGGTGGTTTCGTGCTCGCGGTGGTCGGTGGGGTTCTCGTGGCGCGTGGGCGGAAGGAGCCGGAGCAGCCTGTTCCGTCCGATTCATCCGATATGCCCCAGCCCACCCTCACGATGTGATGTGACGTCAGCTCTAACAAAGCCGGAAATTGTCACGTCGGTGAGTAGCCGTGGCGAACGTCCGGGCGAAAACTGTCCAACCCCACCCGAGCACAACCCGTCCACACTCCCCTCCCAGGAAGAGTTCAGGCCCCCCACAGGCCGACCCCCTGCGACAACCACACCCCCCACGTTTCCCCACCTGAGTTCCGCACCCCGAGACGAGTTGGAGCACCCATGCCCCAGCACGTGCCGTCCCAGCTGCGCGCCGCGTCCCCCAGCGCGCCGCAGCACCCTCCGGCGCTCCCCCCACATCCGCGCCGGATCGTCTTCCTCGCCCACCGCGACCTGGACAACCCGTCCGCCGGCGGCTCCGAGCTGCTGGTCGACAAGCTCGCCGACGGACTGACCCGCCTGGGCCACCAGGTGACCCTGCTGTGCGGGGGACCTGCCTCCTTCCGCGACTACCGGGTCGTGTCGGCGGGCGGCCCGTACGGGCACTATCTGCGCGCCCGCTCGGCCTTCACCCGGCAGGTCGGTGACTGCGACCTGCTGGTCGAGGTGTGCAACGGCATGCCGTACCTGGCGCCGCTGTGGCACCAGGGGCCGACGCTGTGCCTGGTCAACCACGTCCACACGGATCTGTGGAAGATGCGCTTCGGCGGGCCGCTGGCCCCGGCGGCGCGGATCGGCCGAAGACTCGAGCACTGGGCGCTGACCGGGGCGCAGCAGCGGAACCTGCTCGTCGCCGTGTCCTCCTCGACCGCGCACGCGCTGCGGGCGATCGGGGTCGAGCGGGACCGGATCCGGGTCGTGCACAACGGCGTGGAGGAGCCGGGGCCGCGGGCCGAGCGCTCGCCGGAGCCGTTGTTCGTCGCCGTCGGGCGGCTCGTCGAGTACAAGCGGATCGATCTGCTGCTGCGGTTGTGGGAGCGGGTGCGGCCGGTGACCGGGGGGCGGCTGGTGATCGTCGGGGACGGGCCGGAGCGGGCCCGTCTGGAGCAACTGGCCGGTCCCGGCGTGGAGTTCACCGGGTACGTGTCGGAGGCGGAGAAACATCGGCTGCTGTGTTCGGCCTGGTTGCTGCTGCATCCCTCGGCCGTCGAGGGATGGGGGCTGGTCGTGACGGAGGCGGCGGCGCGGGAGACACCGGCGGTCGCCTTCGACGTGCCCGGGCTGAAGGACTCCGTGATCGACGGTGAGACCGGGGTCCTCGCGCGGGGTGAGTCCTCGTTCGCGGCGGCCTGGTGTGCGCTGGCCCTGTCCGGGCGGCGGCGGGAGTTGATGGGCAAGGCGGCGCGGGAACGGGCTGCGCAGTTCCGGTGGGACCGGACGGTGCGGCAGTTCAGGGCCGTTGCCGCGGAGGCGGTGAGGGGCTGGGGGCCGTGACACGACCCATGCGTCCCTGGGCGAAAGACCCCTCGTTTCGAAGATCTCTCGCCCTGTTCCGTGCCTTCCTCCACGAACAGGACGATCCCGAGGCGTGCTACTCCCTGCTCGCCCGGGACGCCGTCGATCAGGTCGAGGCCTACGACGGGTCCGTCGCCGGGCGTACCGTCCTGGACGTCGGCGGCGGCAGCGGTTACTTCACCGAGGAGTTCCGGCGGCGCGGGGCGCACGCGTTCCTCTTCGAGCCGGACCTGGCCGAACTCGGCGAGAAGCCCCCGGAGTCGGCCGTCGTCGCCGACGGGTACCTGCTGCCGGTGCGGGACGGCGTCGCGGACGTCACGTTCTCCTCCAACGTGCTGGAGCACGTGGCCGACCCCGAGACGTTCCTCAGCGAGCTCACCCGGGTGACACGGCCCGGCGGGCTGATCTACGTGTCGTTCACCAACTGGCTGTCGCCGTGGGGCGGGCACGAATGGGCCCCGTGGCACTACCTCGGTGCCGAGCGGGCCCGGGCCCGCTACCTGCGGCGGACCGGCAGGCCCGCCAAGCACACGCTCGGCGAGAACCTCTTCGCGGTGCACATCGGCTCCACCCTGCGGCAGGTGCGTGCCCGGGACGACGTCACGGTCGTCTCGGCACGCTCCCGCTACTGGCCGTTCCTCGCGGAAGCCGTCGTCAAGGCGCCCGGCATCCGCGAGTTCGCCACCTGGAACCTCCTCCTCATCCTGCGGCGGTGTCCTACATGACAACCACGGTCCAGGCTCCTCCACCGGCAGCCGTCCCCACCACCGCGACCGCGTCCGGGCCCCCCGAGGGCCCGCGGTCGCGGCGCTGGCTGCTGGGTTTCTGGGCCGTGGTGTTCGTGCTGTTCCTGGTGGTGCGGCCGGGGCGGCAGACCTTCGACACCAAGCTCGGGGTGACCACCGACCCGGGTCAGTTCCTCGCCGATCTGGGACAGTTGTGGCACGACCGGGCCGGGTTCGGCGGGATCCAGGACCAGTACGTCGGCTATCTGTGGCCGATGCTGCCGTTCTACTGGCTGTGCGACCTGGTGCGGCTGCCGGTATGGCTGGCCGAGCGGCTGTGGATGTCGTTGATCGTCTCCGTCGCCTTCTGGGGGGCGCTCAGGCTGGCCGAGCGGCTGCGGGTGGGCAGTTCGGCGTCCCGGCTGCTGGGGGCCGTGGCGTACGCGCTGTGGCCGCTGTTCACGACCGTCATCGGGTCGACGTCGGCCGCCGCGCTGCCCGGCGCGTTCCTGCCGTGGGTGCTGCTGCCGCTGACGAACGAGCGGTACGCGGCCCGGGTCGCGGCGCTGCGGTCGGCGCTGCTCGTGCCGTTCATGGGCGGGGTGAACGCGTCGGCGACGCTGGCGTCCCTGCTGCCGGTCGGGCTGTATCTGCTGTCCCGGCCGCCGGGGCCGCGGATGCGCAAGCTGATCGCCTGGTGGGCCCCGGCGGTGATCGTGGTGACGGCCTGGTGGTGGGTGCCGCTGCTGCTGCTCGGCGTCTACGGCGAGAACTTCCTCCCCTACATAGAGACCGCGCGGACGACCACGGACACCATGTCGGCGACCGAGGCGCTGCGCGGCGCCGGGAACTGGGTGGCCTATCTGCACTTCGGTGAGGCCTGGCTGCCGGCCGGCTGGACCGTGGCCTCCTCCGTCCTGGTGGTCGTGTGCTCGGCGCTCGCGGCCGGGCTGGGTCTTGCCGGGCTCGCCCGGCGGGACCTGCCCGAGCGGCGGTGGCTGGTGCTGACGGTGCTGGTGACGGCGCTGGTGCTGCTCGCCGGGTACGGCGGGGCGTTCGGGGCGCCGTTCCACGGCGTCGTGCAGGACTGGCTGGACGGGTGGCTGTCGCCGTTCCGGAACATCTACAAGTTCCAGACGGGGCTCGCCCTGGCGCTCGCGCTGGGGCTGGCCCACCTGGTCGGTGTGGCGGCCGAGCCGCGCGGGGCCCGGCAGGTGCGGGGCCGGCGGTTCGCCCCGCTGGTCGCGGCCGTGCTGATCGTGCCCGGGCTGCTGTGGCCGTACCTCAACGGCTCGATCCTCAACCCGGGTTCCTTCCAGAAGCTCCCCGCCTACTGGCAGGCCACGGCCGACTGGCTGGAGAAGTACTCCCCCGACTCCCGCGCCCTGGTCGTCCCGGCGACCGCGCACGGCATCTACACCTGGGGCTCGCCCATCGACCAGCCGCTCGACGTGCTGGCCGAGTCGCGGTGGGCGCAGCGGGACTACGTCCCGTTCGGCACGCCCGGCAACCGGCGCGCGATGGACGCCGTCGAGCAGGCGCTGCTGACCGGGGGCGAAGTGCCGGGCCTCGCCGACTACTTGAGCCGGGCCGGGCTGTACTACGTCGTCGTGCGCAATGACCTCGACCCGGACCAGATCGGTTCCGTGCCGACCACGACCGTCAAGCGCACCCTCGAACAGTCGGGGTACGAGCGGGTGACGGGGCTCGGGCCGGTGATGACCGGCGGCCGGATCGCGCGGGACGCGCCGCTCCAGGTCGAGGGGCTGTACCCGCGGCAGCGGGCCGTGGAGATCTACCGGCCGACGGGGGACGAGGTGATCCGGCCCGGGCAGGCCGGACTCGCCCCGGTCTCCGACACGGCCGTGGTGTCCGGCGGACCGGAGGCGCTGCTGCCGCTGGCGTCCCAGCTGCGCGGCCGGGCGACCGTCCTGACCGGCGACAACCACCCCGGGCTCGGCACGCCGGCCGTGCAGGTGGTGGGCGACGGGATGCGGCGGGCCGACACCCGGTTCGGGGTGGTCAACGCCGGCACCTCGTACACGTACACGCGCGACGAGCGCAACGCGCCCGACGCCCAGCAGGACCCGGGCGAGAAGCCGCGCCAGATCCTGCCGACCGAGGGCGTCGAGCACCAGACGGTGGCCGAGCTGCGCGGCGCCCGCTCGGTGACGGCGTCGTCGTACGGCAACTGGCTGTTCCACCTGCCGCAGTACGACCCGGTGAACGCCTTCGACGGCAACCCGGACACCGCGTGGGCGGAGGGCGCGCCGGGCACCCCGGACGGGCAGTGGCTGCGCATCGGCTTCACCGGCTCCTACGACATGCCGTCCTCCTTCAAGGTCACGCCGCTGCCGCAGGAGAGCGTGCGGGCGGCGGCGACGAAGGTGCGGGTGGAGACCGAGAAGGGCGCGAGGACCAGCTTCCTGCGGCCGAACGGCACGACGCAGAGCGTCAAGGCGCCCGAGGGCGCCACCCGGTGGATGAAGCTGACGATCACGGACTCGGTGGAGCGCCGGGCCGGGCTGACGGGCGCGGGCTTCTCCGAGATCGACCTGCCCGACGTGCGGGTGACGCGGATGCTGCGGCTGCCCGCCGACGCGGACGACGCCACCGCGTCCGCCACCGTCGTCTCCCTGCACCGCGCCTCCGACCCGACCGGCCTCTCCGCGACCGGCACCGAGGCCGGTCTGCACCGCCGCTTCACCACCCCCGCCGCCGGGACGTACGAGGTGAAGGCGACCGCGGTGCCGGTGCCGGGCGCGGAACTCGACGAGCTGCTGTACGAGGTGGCGCCCGAGCAGCAGGCCCGGATCGTCGCCACCGCCGACTCCACGGCCCGCCTCGGCGCGGGCCTCGGGGCGCGCAACCTCACCGACGGCGACCTGACGACGGCGTGGATCGCGGGCGACCGGCCGACGATCCACCTGCGCTGGGAGGGCAAGCAGCCGGTCGGCGAGCTGGTCCTGGCCCCCGCGGGCGGCCTGTCCACCCGCGCGTCCGAGGTGCACATCAGCTCCCCGGACGGCGCGGCCATCGCCGGCGTGGACGAGAACGGCTGGGTCCGCTTCCCGCCCATCACCACCGACCGGCTCGACATCACCGTCACCGAGACGGCCCCGCTGACCCTGCACAACCCGGTCGCCGACGAGGACCTGCGCCTCCCGGTGGGCCTCACCGAGGCGTACATCCCCTCCCTCGACCAGTACCGCACCCCGCAGCCGGACGGCACCCGGACGTTCTCGCTGCCCTGCGGGAAGGGCCCGGACGTGGCGCTCGACGGCGAGCTGTACCAGTCGAGCGTGAAGGGAACCGTGCGGGACCTGGTGGAGCGCCGGGGCGTGGCGGTGACGCTCTGCCAGGAGGGCCGCGGGGACGCAGAGGTGGAGCTGGCCGCGGGCGAGCACCGGCTGGAGGGCGGTGACGCGGGCCCGCTCGCGCTCACGGACGTGACCCTGACGCGCGGGACGGTCCCGGAGGAGGCCGCGGCCGGGCGCGAGCTGCGGATCCGGGACTGGCTGGGCGACCAGCGCCGGGTGACGGTCGGCTCGGGCGCGGCCTCGTACCTCACGACGTACGAGAACTTCAACGAGGGCTGGCGGGCCACGCTGAACGGCAAGGAGCTGACCCCGGTGCGGCTGGACGGCTGGCAGCAGGGCTGGCGGATCCCGGCCGGGGCGGGCGGCTCGGTCGAGCTGTCCTACGAGCCGGCCACCACCTACGACGCCGGGCTGATCGGCAGCGGTGTCGGCATCGCGGTCCTGCTGGGCCTGGCCGTCTGGCGCCGCCGGGCCCCCAACCCGGACGCGCCGCAGCCGGCTCCGCCGCTGCCCGGCCTGTGGCTCGGCGCGGTGGCGCTGACGCTGGTCGGAGCGGTGATCGCGGGCTGGTTCGCGCTGCTGGTCCCGGCGCTGGCGCTGCTCGCCGCGCGGCGGCACACGCTGCTGGTGCCGATCGCGTTCGCGGCCCTCGCGGCGGCGGGGATCGTCGCGGCCTTCGGCGCCGGGGAGCCGGTGGGCGCGGGCGGGGGCGCCTTCGGGCACGTGGCCCAACTGCTGGCGCTGATCGGCCTGTTCGCGGGACTGGTGAGCCTGCGGGAAGGGCCGCCGTCCGAGGCGCCGACCCAGCAGCTGCCGAGGACGGACACCGGGGAGGGCAAGCCCGCATGACGACACCGGTGCGCGTTCCGTTCCCGGTGGTGGACGAGGTCTCCCGGCACTGCCTCCAGCAGGAGGAACCGGAGACCGTCCACATCGAGGTCCACCTCCCGGGGCCGCTCGACCCGACGCGGCTGCGCAAGGCGTTCACGGAGGCCCTGTACCGGCACCCGCGGATCCTGATGCGGGAGGCACGGGGGCCCTGGTACCGGCGGCGCTACGAGTGGGAGCTGACGGCGGAGCCGGACGTGGAGGTGGTGACCTTCGCCCCGTCGGGCCCCCGAGCCCTCCAGGACGCCAGGACCCGGGCCCTGGCGGAGGCCCCGCCGCTGTCGCTGTCCCCGCCGATACGGCTCGAAGTGGTGGACTCGGTCCTCTTCCTCACCATCAACCACACCGCCCTCGACGGCCCGGCCTGCCTCCGTGTCCTGGCGACGGCCGCGGAGCTCTACGGCGGCCGGGACAACGCCCCCGCGGCGCCCCCGGTCCGTCCCGCGGAACCCCGGCGGGAGACCCCGGCCTCCCCGGCCACCTGGTCACCCCCGGCGCGGGTGGCGCGCGGCACGCCCGACCCCTCGCCGGGCAACGGCATGCTCGTCACCGAACTCGCCCTGCCGCACCGCCCCAAGGGCTCCCCCTACACCGTCAACGACCAGCTCATGGTCGCCACGGCCCTGACCATCGCCCACTGGAACAGGGAGCACGGCGCCCGGCCGCGCCCCCTGCGCATCACCATGCCGGTGGACGACCGCCCCCGCGACACGAGCATGCCCATCGGCAACGGCACCCGCCTGGTCGAAGTGCCCTTCGCGCCGGGCGAGCTGACCGATCCCGACCTGCCCGACCTGCTCCGCCGCACCGCGGAGCGGACCCGCGCGCTGAAGGCCCTCCCCCGGCCCCAGCTCGGCCACGGCGCCACCCTCCTCACCGCCCCCTGGGCGCCGGTCGCCGCCCGCGCCGCCCTCACCCGCGCCCTGCGCCGGGCCGCCGCGCCCTGGACGTCGACGACCCTGCTCAGCAACATCGGCCGCATCCCCTACCCGCTGGACTTCGGCGAGGAGGCGGGCCGCGCGCACGCGGTCTGGTTCTCCGCCCCGGCCCGCATGCCGCGCGGCCTGACCGTGACCACCGCCTCCACGGCCGGCCGCCTCCACCTCGCCCTGCGCTGGTCCCGGGCCCTGCTCAGCGACGGCGACGGCGCCCACCTCCGCGACCTCTTCGAGCACCATCTGCACACCACGGAGGCCACCCCGTGACGACCTCCCCCGGGAAACCCCGCGACCTGCGCGACTTCTACGAGAACCCGGTCGTGCCGGTCGCCTCCGGCACCCCGCGCAGCCTCCGCCAGGCCCGCATGCTGGCCCGGGCCCTCGGCCCGGCCACCGGCGGCCCCCGCACCGTCCTCGACATCGGCTGCGGAGACGGCACAGCCGCCGCCACCGCCGCCCCGCTCCTGACCGGCCACCGCGTCATCGGCGTCGACTGGTCCCAGGACGCCCTGCGCCGCGCCCGCACCCGCGTCCCCCACGCCGTCCGCGGCGAACTCACCGGCGGCGGGCTGCCGTTCGCCGCCGAGTCGGCCGACGCCGTGCTGTTCAGCGAGGTCATCGAGCACCTCGTCGACCCGGACGCCGCGCTGGACGAGATCCGACGGATCCTGCGCCCCGGAGGCCATCTGATGCTCTCCACCCCGAACCTGGCCGCCTGGTACAACCGCGCCCTGCTGCTGGCCGGCGTGCAACCCGTCTTCTCGGAGGTCAGCCTGCGCGGCATCCACGGCCGCCCGGGCAAGGAGGTCGTGGGCCACCTGCGGCTCTACACCCCGCGCGCCCTGCGGGAGTTCGTCGCCGCGTCCGGGTTCACCGTCGTGACCCTCGAAGGCGCCCCCTTCCACGGCGTGCCGCGCCCGCTGCGCCCGCTGGACCGGCTGGCCTGCGCCCGGCCGCAGCTGGCGTCGATCCTGCTGCTGCACGCCAGGAGGACGTGACCCATGTGGTGGGGAGTGGCCGCGGCCCTGCTGGCGAACACCCTGTACAGCCTGGGCTTCGTGCTGGAGAAACGGGCGCTCACCGCGCTGCCCGAGGTGAGCATCCGGCGGCCGGCCCGGCTGCTGCGCCTCGTCCTCGGCAGCCCGCTGTGGATCGGCGGCTCCCTCGCCCTCGCCGCCGGGTTCGCCGCGCAGCTCGTCGTCTACCGCACCCTGCCGATCGCCGCCGCGCAGGGCATCTTCGTCTCCGGTCTGGTGCTGCTCGTGCTGCTGTCGGCGCGGCTGCTCGGCGAGGAGACGACCGGGCGGGAAAGGTACGCCCTCGGCGCGATCCTGCTCGCCCTGCTGATGGTCGTGCTGTCACTGCGCGAGGGCTCGGACACCGTCAGCCAGGACGCCCCCTACCAGCTGATCCTGCTGGTGTGCGTACCGTCGCTGGCCGCCGGGCTGTGGCTGTACGGCTCCGCCGAGCGGCGCGCCCGCAACCGGCACCGGCGCCCGACGACCGGCGTCGAGTACGGCGTCGCCGTGGGCCTGCTGTACGGCGTCAGCTCACTGGCCATCAAGGGCGTCTCCAGCCACCTGACGACCGACGGGATCGGCGGCGCTGTGCTGGACCTGCTGAGCTCCCCGTACCCGTATCTGCTGCTGTTCACCGGCGTGTTCGGCCTGGTGATGTCGCAGGCGGCGCTGCAGCGCTGCCGGGCCTCGCTGATCGTGCCCGTGTGCACGACCGTGACCTCGCTGTTCACGGCCGTCCTCGGCACGCTGTCGTTCGGCGAGGCCCTGCCCGACGAGCCGCTGCGGCTCGCCCTGCGCGTGGCGGGCACGGCCCTGGCGGTCGCCGTCCTGCTCACCATGCCGAAGCACGACTCCGCTCCCCAGCCCCCCGCACCAGCCAAGGAGTTGGCATCACCATGAAGCCCGACGACCCGCTGCTGAAGATCCTGGCCTGCCCGCTCGACAAGGGCCCGCTGCATCTGCTGGCCGAGGAGTCCGGGCAGGAGGAGGCGCTGTACAACCCGCGCCTGCACCGCCGTTACCCGATCGTCGACGGCATCCCGCAACTGCTGCCGTCCTCGGGCGAGCAGGTCCCGGACGACGTGCACGAGGAACTGCTCAAGAGGTTGACCCCATGACCAGTCTGGCGGCGCGCCTCGCGCCTTTCCTGCCCGCCCGCCTGGTGGCCGCGACCGCCCGGGCGCTCTACCCCCGGTTCGAGCCGGAGCTGGCCCGGCTCGCCGAGCTGTGCCCGTCCGGCTGCGGTACGGCGGTGGACGTCGGCGGCTGGTACGGGCCGTGGACGCACCGGCTGTCCGGCCGCGCGGAGCACGTCGTGACGATCGAGCCGGTGCCGCACCTGGCCCGGCTGCTGGCCGCCGCGGTCCCGCCGAACGTGCGCGTGATCCGGGCGGCGGCCTCGGACCGTCCGGGCATCGCCCGGCTGTGGCTGCCGTCCGACGACTCGGGCGAACGGGGCGTGTCCTCGCTGGTCCGCCGCGACATCCACGGCCGGGCGCTGGACGTCCCCTGCGTCACGCTGGACGAGCTGGGCCTGCGGAACGTCGGCTTCATCAAGATCGACGTGGACGGCAACGAGCCGGCGGTGCTACGCGGGGCGACGGGCCTGCTGGCCCGCGACCGGCCCGCCCTCTTCGTCGAACTGGAGTCCCGCATCCAGCCGATCGCGCCGGTGGTGACGTACCTGTCCCTGCTCGGCTACGACGGCTGGGTGCTGCCCGGCGACAGCTGGGTGCCGCTCGCCGAGTTCCCCCTGGAGGACCACCAGGCGGACGCCTCGTACGTCGTCTCCCACGGCCTGCTCCGCCGCGTCCTGCCGTCCCCGCTGCTCAGGGGCCCGCGCTACGTCAACTCGGTGCTGTTCCTGCCCGACAGGCGCCGCCCCGGCCCGGCCCGGGTGGGCGACGATGGGTCCCATGCCCTCCGGAAAGCGCCCCGCTAGCCCCTTCACCCCGCTCGACTTCCAGCTGGTGCTGCTGCGCCGCATGGCCGACCACAACCCCGGCCTGGTGGAGGACGCCCGCCGTGAGCTGGGCGTCTCGATCGCCGACATGCGCGAGGCCAACAAACGGTGGCAGGCGATGGTCCGCTCCCCGCGCTCCCGCGCGCCCCTGTCCCGCTACCGCTCGGTCCTGGGCGCCCCCGACTCCCGTACCCCCCGCCGGATCGGCGACCTCGACTGCGAGGCCTGGCTGTGGCCCGTGCCCCTCTGGCCCGACCTGCGCTTCGAGGTGCTGACCGCCCCCACCGGCGCCGTGTGGAACGAGTGGCTGGTCCGCGCCCCGGGCGCGAAGGGCCCCGGCCTGCGCACCTTGGACGACCTCGCCCCCTGGTCCTGCACGGTCGACGAGGCGTCCCGCGCCTTCGCCCCGGCCCGTCCCCTCCAGGGCTCGGCCCCGACCCGGTGGGGGCTGGCGTTCACCGCGCCCGACGCCCAGGGCGTCCGGCGGGAGGTGGTCGCGGAGTTCACCTGGGGGTTGCTGCAGCGGGTGGCGGTCACCGGCCGGGCGGAGGCGTGACCCATCCACCGGCCCGCCGGGGCACGAGCGGCCCGGTCACCCGGCGGCGGCCAGCACCGCCCGCACGACCCGCGGCAGGGAGTCGGGGTGCAGGCCGAGGAACAGGTTCGGCTCGACCAGCTCCAGCTCCATCACGCACGGCTCCCCGTCCGGCCCGGTGACGAGGTCGACCCGCGCGTACAGCAGCTCCGCGCCCCCGGGCACGGCGGCCAACGCCCGCTCCGCGACGGCCCGTTCGGCGGCCGTCGGCTCCCAGGGCCGCAGGTTCGGGTGGGCGATCTTGTCCGCGTCGTACGGGGTGCCCGGCGCGAGGACGGCGCCCTTGACGCTGGCGTGCAGCAGGCGCCCGCCGAAGAACTGCAGGGCCCGCTCGCCGGCGGTGTCGATGCTGCGCACGTACGGCTGCACCATCGCCGTGAAGCCCTCGGCGTGCATCCGCGCCAGCTGCCGTACGGCCGTCTCGTGCTCGTCGTGCGTGTAGCGGGCGGCGAAACGGGCGCCGGCGCCGGAGGTGGGCTTGATGACGTACTCGGGGTGGTCGGTGAGGTCGGCGGGCTCGCCGGGCGCTATGTACCGGGTGGGGACGACGGGCACGCCGGCGGCCGCCAGATCCCCGAGGTACCGCTTGTCCGTGTTCCACCGCACGACCGCGGGCGGGTTGGCGAGCCGCGTGAGCTTCCCGCAGCGCTCCACCCACGCCGCGAACTCCTCCGCGCGCCAGCTGTAGTCCCAGGTCGACCGGATCACGGCGAGGTCGAAGCCGCCCCAGTCGGCGCCGGAGTCGTCCCAGGGCACGGCGACGGCCTCGGCACCGGCCTCCCGCAGCGCCCGCACCAGCAGCGGAAGGTCCTGGTCCTTGCTGGGCTCGGGACCGGAGTCGTAGGTGACGAGTGCGATACGGGGCACTACGGGCTCCCTCTCCTTGCGACTGGGTGATCGACCGGGCGAACGGGCGATCGACCGGCAGGCTAACAACCGCCGCGGGAACCAGAACAGCCCGCTTGACCTTCACCTTCGGTGAAGCCCCAGCATCGGTGGCGGAACGGAAGGAGGTGGGGAGGTGCACCGGAACATGCTGACGATCGGCGCGTTCGCGAAGGCCTGCCGGCTCTCGCCGAAGGCACTGCGCCTGTACGACGAGCTGGGCCTGCTGCGGCCCGCCCGGGTGGACCCGGACACGGGTTACCGGTACTACGCGGTGGCGCAGCTGGAGCAGGCACGGCTGGTGGCGTGGCTGCGACGGCTCGGCATGCCGCTGGCGGAGATCCGCCGGACCGTGGCCCTCGACCCGGCGGCCGCCGCCCGGGAGATCCGCGCCTACTGGGCGCGGGTCGAGGCGGAGACGGCGGTACGGCGGGACCTCGCCGCGTTCCTGGTCGATCACCTGAGCACGGACCCCCGAGGGCCCGGAGAGGACACCCCCATGCTGGAACTGCGTTACTCCGCACACTCCGACACCGGCCGCGTCCGCCCCGCCAACCAGGACACGGCGTACGCGGGCACCCGGCTGCTCGCCGTGGCCGACGGCTTCGGACCGGCGGGCGCGCCCGCGAGCAGCGCCGCCGTGGAGGCCCTGCGCTTCCTGGACACGGACGAGATCCCGGCCGGCGGCGTCCTGAATCTCCTGGAGGACGCGGTGCGGGGCGCCGAGCAGGCCGTCCGGGACGCCGCCGACGGCTCCGAGGACGCCGGCACGACCCTGACCGCGCTGCTGTGGACGGGCTCGCGGCTGGCCCTGGTGCACATCGGCGACTCCCGCGCCTACCTGCTGCGCGACGGCGAACTGTTCCGCATCACGCACGACCACACCATGGTCCAGTCGATGATCGACGAGGGCCGCCTGACCGTCGAGGAGGCCGTGTCCCACCCGCAGCGCGCCCTGCTGCTGAAGGCGCTGACCGGCGACGGCACGGACGCCGTCCCCGACCTCCGCCTGCACGACGCCCGCCCCGGCGACCGCTACCTCCTGTGCTCCGACGGCCTGTACGGGGTCGTCCCCGAGGACCGGATCCGGGCCCTCCTCGCCTCGCCCGCCTCACCCGACGAGACGGTGACGGCCCTGGTGGCGGCGGCGAACGAGGCCGGCGGGCCGGACAACGTCAGCGGGGTGGTGGCGGACGTGGTGGCGGCCTGACCCGGACGGCCCAGGACCTCGGGCCGCGGGCCCCGCCTGCCGGTCTACTGAGCAGGGACGCCGCCGAACAGAGGAAGGGACTCCCATGGCTGTTGTGCTGTCCTTGCGCTGGGCCGGGATCACGCCCGAGCAGTACGACGCGATGCTGGACACGGTGCGCTGGGAGGAGCGGGTGCCGGACGGTCTCGTCCTGCACGTGGCCTGGTTCGAGGCGGACGGGCTGCACGTGACCGACGTGTGGCACGCCGAAGGGGACTTCCAGCGGTTCTTCGCCGAGCGGCTCGCCCCGGCGGTACAGCAGGTCGGGCTCGCGGGTCAGCCCGAGGTCACGTTCTCCCCGGCCCACCGGCGCTTCGTCCCACCGGGGACGGGCGGGGGCGCCTGAGTCCCTGCCCCGCAAGGGCGGGTGGCGCCTGAGCCCCGTCCCGTTCGGGCGGGGCTGTCCCTCCTCCCCCCCCGCTCCCGGTCCAGCAACCGCACCTTCGCCACGGTGCGGACGTGGCGGCGCATGGCCGTGACCACCTGCCGGGGCTGCCGCGCGGCGCCTCGATCGCCTCCGCCGCTCCACCGGCTCGGTGTCGAGGCTGTCCCGCATGAGGTAGGTGCCCCCGCCGTGCTCCGCCGCTCCACCGGCTCGGTGTCGAGGCTGTCCCGCATGAGGTAGGTGCCCCCGCCGTGCCGTGCCTCCACCAGGCCCTGGGCGGCGTCCCCCTGCTCGCCGCCGTCCTGCTCTGCTCCATCGGCGCCCTGGTCCCGGCGTTCGCCTCCCCCGCGGGGATCACGGGCGCCCTCGTCCCGCCGGCCGTGCCGTTCCCGGAGCGGGGCGAGATCGGCGCGGTCGGCACGGCCGCCGCCCCGGAGGTGGACCGCGAGCGTTTCTTCCGGCAGCTGATGGTGTACGGAGGGATCGTGGCGGCCGTCGTACCGGCGGCGGCCCGGCTCGTGATGGCCGTACCCGGCTGGGGACAGCCGCACGAGCCCAGGACACCGCCCGCACCAGCCAAGGAGACGCAGCTCGTGACCCCTCTCTTCCCGGCCCTGACCGACACCCCGGCCGACCGGCCCGCCCTCCGGTTCGGCGAGCGCTCCCTGACCTACGCGCAGCTCGCCGCCGCGGCCGGGGCGCTCACGGGCCGCCTCGGCGGGGCCACGCGGGTCGCCGTCTGGGCGACGCCCACGATGGAGACGGCCGTCGCCGTCGTCGCCGCGCTGCTGGCCGGTGTGCCCGCCGTGCCGCTCAACCCGAAGTCGGGCGAGAAGGAACTCGGGCACATCCTGTCCGACAGCGCGCCCGAGCTGGTGCTCGCGGCCCCCGACGACCGACTTCCCGCGCCGCTGCGGGATGTCGCCCGTGTCGACGTCGACGTGCACGCCACCGGCCCCGCCCCCGGGGACCGCGCCACGGCGGAGGACCCGGCCCTGATCGTCTACACCTCCGGCACCACCGGCCCGCCCAAGGGCGCCGTCATCCCGCGCCGGGCGATCGCCTCGACCCTGGACGCGCTGGCCGACGCCTGGCAGTGGACCGGCGACGACGTCCTCGTGCACGGGCTGCCGCTGTTCCACGTCCACGGCCTGGTCCTCGGCATCCTCGGCCCGCTGCGGCGCGGCGGCTCGGTGCGGCACCTGGGCCGGTTCAGCACCCAGGGCGTCGCCCGCGAGCTGAACGCGGGCGCCACCATGCTCTTCGGCGTGCCGACGATGTACCACCGGATCGCGGAGGCCGTGACGAGCGACCCGGAGCTGGTGAAGGCGCTGACCGGGGCGCGGCTGCTGGTCTCCGGTTCCGCCGCGCTGCCCGTGCACGACCACGGCCGGATCGCGACGGCGACCGGGCGGCGGGTGATCGAGCGGTACGGCATGACGGAGACGCTGATGAACACCAGCGTCCGCGCCGACGGCGAGGCCCGCCCGGGCACGGTCGGCGTGCCGCTGCCGGGTGTGGAGCTGCGGCTGGTCGAGGAGGACGGCTCGGAGGTCACCGCGTACGACGGGGAGACGGTGGGCGAGATCCAGGTGCGCGGCCCGAACCTGTTCACCGAGTACCTGAACCGGCCCGACGCCACCGCCGCCGCCTTCACCGCCGACGGCTGGTTCCGCACCGGCGACATGGCGGTGCGCGACCCCGACGGCTATGTCCGGATCGTGGGCCGCAAGGCCACCGACCTGATCAAGAGCGGCGGTTACAAGATCGGGGCCGGTGAGATCGAGAACGCGCTGCTGGAGCACCCGGGCGTGCGGGAGGCCGCCGTCACCGGTGAGCCGGATGCCGACCTGGGCGAGCGGATCGTGGCGTGGATCGTGCCGGCCGATCCCCAAGTACCGCCCGCTCTCGAGGAGTTGGCGGATCATGTGGCCCGGCGGCTCGCCCCGCACAAGCGCCCCCGGGTCGTCCACCACCTCGACGCGCTGCCCCGCAACGACATGGGGAAGATCATGAAGCGGGCGCTGACCCATGGCTGAGCGCCGCTCCGCCCGCGAGGTCGTCACCGCCCTGGCCGACGACTCGACCTTCGACGAACTCCCCGCCCCGGCAAGGCCGTCGAAGCCCGACGGCCCGCTCGGCTGGCCCGGCTACGACGCCTCCCGCGCCCGTGCCGCGGAGCGCACCGGCGAGCAGGAGTCCGTGGTGTGCGGCACCGCCCGCGTCGGCGGCACCCGGGCCGTGCTGATCGCGTTCGAGTTCGGCTTCCTCGGCGGCTCCCTCGGCGAGCGCACGGGCGACCGGCTGGAGGCGGCGTACACGTACGCCCGGGAGCGCCGGCTCCCGGTCGTGCCGCTGGTCGCCACCGGCGGCAGCCGGATGCAGGAGGGCATGCTCGCGCTGACCCAACTCCAGCGCGTGGCACGGCAGTCGGCGCTCACCCGGGAGGCGGGGCTCGCCCAGGTGGCCGTCCTGCGCGACCCGACGACCGGGGGCGGCTGGGCCACGCTGGGCGCGGGCGCCGACGTGGTGCTCGCGCTGCCCGGGGCGCAGGTCGGGTTCGCCGGTTCCCGGGTGCGTCCGGCGGACGCCGACCCGGCGGCGTACACGGCCGAGGCGCAGGTCGCGGCGGGGGCGGCGGACGCCGTCGTACGGCCGGAGGAGCTGCGGGAGACGCTGGGGCGGTGGCTGCGGCTGCTGACCTGCCCGTCCAGCACGCCCGCCGCGCCGCCCGACGCGCTCGGCGACACCGCGGTCCTGCCCGCCACGGGCTGGGACGCCGTCCGGCGCGCCCGCTCGCCCCGACGCCCGCGCGCCGCCGCCTACTTGGACGCCTACTTCACCCACCGGGTCGCGATCAGCGGCGACCGCTGCGGCGGCACCGACCCGGACGGCGTGTTGTGCGGCTTCGGCGAGCACCAGGGCCGCACGATCGCGTACGCCGCGCAGACCGGGACCGCGACCCGCCCGGCCGGCTACCGCACCGCCGCCCGGCTGATCCGTCTCGCGGACCGGCTCGGCATACCGGTGCTGACGCTCGTGGACACCCCGGGCGCCGCCAACGACGCGGAGGCGGAGCGGCAGGGCGCGGGCGCCGCGATCGCCGACCTGTTCGCCGCGGTGGCGGGCGCCCGGACGCCGGTGACGTCGCTGGTGATCGGCGAGGGCGGCTCCGGCGGCGCGCTGGCCCTGGCCGCACCCGGCAACACCTGGGCCACGCCGGACAGTTACTTCTCGGTGATCGCCCCGGAACTCGCGGCGGCCATCCTCAAGCGGCCGCCGCGCGAGGTGGAGGCGACGGCGGACCAGTTGCGCATCCGGCCGCAGGATTTGGTGGAGCTGGGGGTGGTCCGGGGAACCGTCGGCCCGTGAGTTCCCGGTGGCTGCCCCTCGCATCATCAAGTACCGTCCGTCACAACGGGAATGCCCATAGCGAGGACGACGGGGGTGCCGTGGACGGGTTGGTCGAGTTCAGGACCGGTGACGGTGCGGTGGTCGCGGTCGAGGCGGTGGAGGAGCGGTCCGGCTCCCGCCTGGTCTCCCGGGGCGACGGCACGGTCCAGGCGACCCGCACCTTCGAGGGCGCCCTGGACGGGGTGCGGGCCGCCGCGGAGTCCGCGCTGCGCGTCTTCCGCGACGGTTCCCTGAAGCCCGACGGCGTGGAGATCGAGTTCGGGGTGAGACTGTCCGCCGAGACGGGCGCGTTCATCGCCAAGGGCACCGCCGAGGGCCATCTGGTGGTCAGACTGACCTGGTCCCCGGACGCCCCGGAGGCACGCCCCGCCTCATGAACAGCGCCGAGTGGCACGCCCGGATCGAGTTACGCGGCCGGGTGACCGGGGCGGGTTTCCTGGTCGCTCCCGGCACGGTCCTGACGTGCGCGCACGTCGTCGGCGACGGCGGGGACCTGACGGTGACCTTCACGGAGCGGCCCGGCAGCCCGCCCGTGCCCGCCCGGGTCGTCGCCCACGGCGGCTGGACCGGCGGCGCCACCGACCTCGGTGACCTCGCCGTGCTGGAACTGGCCGAGGAGGTGCCCCTCGCCCCGGCCGCCCTGGCCCCGGTCGACGCCGCCCACGGCCCGGTCCCGCGCAAGCTCGTCGTGTACGGCTTCCCGGCCGGCTTCGACGAGGGCACTCTCAGTGAACAGCGCGTCACCGCACCGCAGTTGATCAGTCGGGAGTGGCTCCAGCTGGAGGCCTGGCATCCGGGCGGCCAGCCCCTGGCCCCCGGCTTCAGCGGGGCCGCCGTCGCCCTGGCCGACACCGGCGAGGTCGTCGGCATGGTCACGGCGGCGGCGGGCAGCCGGGACGTGCGCACCGGCCGCATGATGCCCACCCAGGTCATGGCCCGCTACTGGCCCGGCCTGCAGGGCCTCGTCCCCACCTCCGACCACACCACCGCCGACCGGGCCCGGCTGCGCGCCCTGGTCGAGAAGGCGGCCCGCGCGGGCGTCGACTGCGACCCGGTGCGGCTCTACACCGCGGCGGCCGACCCGTTCGACCCGCCGCCGCCCGAGGAGGGATTCGCCTCGCTGTGGTCGGCGGCCCTGTTCGTGCTGTGCGAACTCGACGGCCCGGGCGCCGCACGGACCGTCGCCCGCTTCGCCGACCGGCTCGAAGCGCTGCTGCACCTCCCGGCCGTGGAGCCGTCGGCGCCCGACTGGTCGCCCATCCTCGTCGAACTCGGGCACAGCGGGGCGGGCGACGGCCTGATCCGCGTCGAGGTGTCCGCGTACAGCGGGGGACGGCGGCACCCGGTCGACTCGGGCACGGTCGAGCGGCACCGGCTGCACGCGTACGTGCGGGACCGCATCGAGGCGGCGTTCCGGTATCTGACGCCCGGCGCCGACGAGTTGGTGGCGTTCGCGCTGCCCCGGGACTGGCTGGACTGGCCCGTCGACCGCTGGGAGAGCGCCCCCGACGACACCACCCCGCTCGGCTGCCTCTACCCGCTGGTCGTCACCGACCACGCCCGGCGCAAGGCCAGCACCCGGCACGTGCTGACCCGGGCCTGGAAGCGGCTCGACGCCTTCCCGGGCGCGCGGATGCACCGCGTGGAGTGCTGCGGGCCGGAGGAGCCCGGGCGGCTGCGGATGCGGCTGCGGCGGCCCGACGCCTGCCTCGCCGGGTTCGGCACCGCCCCGGCCGCCTCCCGGACCCGGCCGCACTTCGACACCTCGCTGACAGCGCCGGCCCCGGTGATCGTGTGGTCGCGGGGCGGCTGCGGCTCCGGGCAGGAGGAGTGCGAGGGAGCGGACGGCTGCACCGGCAAGGCCTTCCTGGACGCGCTGGACGCCTGCGTGGCGGCCGTGCCGCCCGCCGAACTCCCCCGCCACATCCTGGCGTTGCGCGAGGAGGCCGACGCGGAGGAGGACCACTGGGCGCGCGGCATCCAGCTGCTGTGGGACGACCCGCGCGTCTTCACCGACCCGCACGCCGTCGCCCCGGCGCACGCGGAGTCGCCGGTGGCCTGACCCACCCCGAGCCCGCCCGGGACACCCGAGGAACACCAGCACGAAACGGAGAGCGGAGACCCACCCCCATGCCGCACTGGTCCGTCTACACCGGCGACAGCGAGCCGCACGACGGCATCGACCACCTCCCCGCCCCACCGCCCTGGCGGGCCTTCGACGGCGGTCCCGCGCTGCCGCCACCCGACGACACCGACGACGCGTCGGCCGTCTCCCCCGACCGCGTGCACCGGGCGAAGTCGTACGTCGCCACGCCGGAGACCGTCCGCCTCGTCAACGCCGCGCTCTGCCTGCGCCGCCCCCTGCTCGTCACCGGCCCGCCCGGCACCGGCAAGTCCTCGCTGGCCTACGCCGTCGCGCGCGAGCTGCGGCTCGGGCCCGTGCTGCGCTGGAACATCACCAGCCGCAGCACCCTCGCCGACGGCCTCTACCAGTACGACCCGCTGTCCCGGCTGTACGCGGCCCGGGACCGGTCCGACGCCGCCGCCGGGGGCGTCGAGGACCACCTCCGGCTCGGCCCGCTCGGCACGGCCCTGCTCCCCTACGGCCGGCCCCGCGCCCTGCTCGTCGACGAGATCGACAAGAGCGACCTCGACCTGCCGAACGACCTGCTGAACGTCCTTGAGGAGGGCCAGTACGAGATTCCCGAGCTGGTCCGCGCCGCCCGCCACTCCGGCGCCGGCACGGCCGAGGTCCTCGCGGACGGCACGGACACGCCGGTCACCGTCCACCGCGGCCGGGTCCGCTGCCGGGCCTTCCCGTTCGTCGTGCTGACCAGCAACGGCGAACGCGAGTTCCCGCCCGCCTTCCTGCGCCGCTGCGTCCGGCTGAAGCTGCGGCGCCCCGACCGCGACCAGCTCACCGACATCGTCCGCGCCCACCTCGACGCCCCCGGCGGCGACGCGGACCGGCTGATCACCCGCTTCCTGGAACGGGCCGGCGGCGGCGAACTCGCCACCGACCAGCTGCTGAACGCCCTCTACCTCACGGGCGTCGCGGGCCTGGACGCCGACTCCCGCGACGACCTGGCCGAACAGCTGATGCCGTACCTCAGCACCACGGCCGACGGCGATGGCTTCTGACGCCGGAGCGAGGCCGTCGCCGCTCCCCCGGCGGGCAGCGGGCGGTGCGCCGACGCCCCAGGACGACGTCGCCGGGTCCGGGCCCTCCCCCGTCGCCCGGCTGGCCGCGGCCCTGTCGGCGGCGGGTGCGGCACCGACGCCCCGGGAGATCGCGGAACTGCTGTGGCTGGCCGGCCAGTTGGAGACGGAGCAGGACCGGCCGCCGGCCGGGGAGCTCCGGGCCGGCCCGCCCGCCGTCCCCGAGGAGGCCCCCGCCACCGAAGCCCCCGCCGTCCCCGAGGACCCGGCCCCCACCGCCCCGGTACCACCCCACCAGGCTCCGCACCCACCCCCGCCCGCATCACCCTGCGCCTGCCCACCCCCCGCTCCCCGGACCAGGAACACCCTCGGACCCACCCCGGCGGCGGATCCCCCCTCCTCGCCCCCGCACCCCCGATGCTCCCCCACCCCCTCGCGCTGCAACGCGCCCTGCGCCCGCTGAAGCGCAAGGTGCCCTCCCCGCACGTCCGGGTCCTGGACGAGCGGGCGACGGCCGACCGCATCGCCCGGCTGGGCGCGCACCCCGACGTGTGGCTGCCCGTGCTGCGCCCGGCCCCCGACCGCTGGCTGCGCCTGAACCTCGTGCACGACACCGGCCCCACCATGCCGGTCTGGCGCCCCCTGGTGAGCGAACTGCACACGGCGCTCGCCCAGTCGGGCATCTTCCGCACGGTCACCCTGCACCCCGCCACCCCCGACGGCCGCGCCCGCCAGGTCCCCGTCCTGGACGACGGCCGTACCGTCACCCTCGTCGTCAGCGACTGCATGGGCCCGCAGTGGCGCCCGGGCGCGGCGGGCGAGCGCTGGTACCGCACCCTGCGCCACTGGGCCCACCGCATGCCCCTCGCCGTGGTCCAGCCGCTGCCCGAACACCTGTGGCCCAGCACGGCGTTGCCCGCCGAGCCGGGCCTGCTGACGTCCCCCGCCACGGCGGCACCCTCCGCGTCCCTCGCCTTCACCCCGTACGACGACACGCCACCCCCGGCGCAGGCCCTCCCCCTGCCGGTCCTGGAGCCGGGCGCCCCCTGGCTCGCCCACTGGGCGGCCCTGGTCGCCGACCCGGGCGGCGCCCGCACCCCCGGCGCCGCGGCCTGGCTGCCACCGGCTCCCGCGCCGCCCGCCGAACCGGCCCCCGGCCTCACCACCGCCTCCCCCGAGGACCTGGTCCTGCGCTTCCGTGCGACCGCGTCCCCGGAGGCCTTCCGCCTCGCCGGGCACCTCGCGCTGGCGGTCCCCTCGGTGCCGGTGATGCGCCTCGTGCAGCGCGCCGTGGACCGCGACCCGCGCCCCCAGCACCTCGCCGAGGTGATCCTCAGCGGCATGCTCACCGCCGTCCCGGGCCCGCCCGGCTCCTACGCGTTCCGGCCCGGCGTACGGGAGTTGCTGCTGCGCTCCCTGCCCCGCACGGCCCGGGGCCGGACCCGGGAGTTCCTCGCCCGGGTCGGCGGCCTCATCGACGAGCGGGCGGGGCTCGCGGCCGGGGAGTTCCGGGCCGAGGCCGACCGCGGCCGGGGCGGCTCGGGACCGGCGTTCGCGACGGTCAGCGAGGAGACCGTGCGGCGGCTGGGCGGAGAGGAGCTGTTCGCCGGGCGGTACCGGCTGACCGGGCGGCGCCAGGCCGTTGACACCCGCACGGGCCGGCGGGTGATCGTGTGCCGGTACCGCGAGCAGCCCGCGCCGCAGGAGCGGTTCCTGCGTGAGGCGAGCGCGCTGGCCGGGATCGACGATCCGCATGTGGTGCGGGTGCTCGACTTCGGGGTGGAGGGCGACGCGCCCTACCTGGTGACGGAGTTCGTGGACGGGCTGACGGTGTCGGAAGTGCTGGCGGGCATCGACTTCCGGACCTTCACCCGCCTGGTCGGCCAGGGCATGGCCGGCCTCGGCGCCCTGCACGCCCGGGGCCTGGTGCGCGGGGAGCGAGGGCCGGCGGGCCTGCTGCTGCGGCCCGACGGCACCCTGCTGCTCAGCGGGTTCGCCCTGGGCGAGGAGTCCCGGGGCAAGGACGCCGAGTCGGACCTCGCCGAGTTCCGGTGGCTGCTCAAGCAGTTGGCCGCGGGTGTGCCGGGGCCCGCCGGGCGCCGGGAGCTGGTGGACCTCATCGAGGAGCACCGGCTGCCCGAGGCCGCCGACTACGCGGCCCGCCTGGACGCGACGGGCCCGTGGCCGCCGTCGCGCTCCGTCACCCTGCTCGGCCCGCCCCGCATCAGCGACGGCACGCGGGACATCGAGCCTCCCTCACCGATGGCCCTGGCACTGCTGTGCATGCTCCTCCTGCGCCCCGGGCGGCGCGTGCCCCACACCGAACTGGCCAGGGGACTGTGGGAGGAGCCGCTGCCGGGGAGCGAGGCCGCCGCCCGCCTCGAAGAGCTGGCGACGGAGGTCCGGCAGGTGCTGCCCCCCGACCGCCTCGTCTCCTTCTCCCGCTCCTACGCCCTGCACGCACCGGACGTGTACGTCGACGTCCAACACTGCGAGGAGCTTCTCGCGGACGACCCCCGCGGCGCCCTCGACCTCTGGTACGGCGACCCCCTGGACGGCGTCCCCGGGCCCGCCGCCGCAGCCGCCCGGGACCGGCTGCGCGCCCTGCGGCAGGAACTCTGGCCGTCCATGGCCCCTGCCGAAGAGGCCGCCGCCCCCACCATCCTCTTCGAGGCCGACGACCTCACCGGCCACCCCGAGGCCCGCATCACCCTCGAATACGCCGTGCACGAGATGCTCTCCCGCGGCGCCCTCGCCCCCCACCGGTTCGACGTGCGGGTCCGCGCCAACGGCTACGCCGTCCACACCGAGCCCGGCACCTACGTCCTCCCCGTCCTGGTCGCCGTCCTGCGCGGCCTGCCCGAGGTCCTCACCGGGCTCGTGGACCCGCCGCCCCTGACCGTCACCTTCTGGGACCGGCCCACCCCGCCGCCCCAGGCACCGCCCGTGCCGGCCGGCATCCAGGTGGTCGTGTCCCCGGCCGTGTACGAAGAGTTCGCCGCCAGCTCCGCCGCCCAGGGCCCCCAGCGCCTCCAGCCCCTCTACCGGGGCGGCGCCGCCGACACCCCGCCCGTCGCCTGGTACTGCCCGCTGACCCCCGCCGCGGCGCCCGAGCCCGAGGTCCGCGACCTGGTCCGGGGCCCCTTCATCGCGCACGACCTGCGCCGGCTCGGGATCCCGGCCCCGGGCCGCACGGCCGTCGTCCACACCCGGCCCGACGGCCCGCTCACCCTCCTCGACCCGGCCCGGCCGTACGGCGACGGGCCGACCCGGCCCGTGACGTACTACGAGGTCGACCTCACCACCCACCAGTCCCACCACCGCGTCTCCCTGCCCAGCTCCGGCAAGGGCGCCTTCGCCGCCGCGGTCGAACTGTCCTGGCACGTCGACGACCCGGTCGCCTTCGTCCGCGGCGAGGTCGGCCGGGTGTCCGAGCCGCTGCTGGACCATCTGCTGGAGGAGGCGGCCCGGATCACCCACCGCCACCCGCTGCGCCGGGCCGGCGCGGCCCAGCGCGCGGTCAACGCCGGGCTGCGCCGGTGGCCCGTGCCGGGACTGTCGGTGGCGGCGTCGGTGCAGCTGGCCCCGGAGGGCGCGGCCCTGCCCGGACGGCAGGGCCCGGCGCCGTCCGACCGCCCGCTGCCCGGTCTGCTCGCCGACGCCGAGACGGTGCTGCTCGGCTTCGACGGGCCCATGGCCCGGCTGTTCTCGGCGAACGCCGCGAGCGAGGCCGTACTCGACCTGCTCGCCCTCGTCGCCGAGCACCGCGATCCGCGGGACGCTCTGCCCGCCGCCGTGCGGGACACCTTCACGCATCCGCTGGACGTGCTGCGGGCCTTCGCCCGGGACCGGCTCGGCCCGCTCCTGCGCGACCGCCTCGACGCCCTCGAACTCCGCGCGGTCCCCGACGCGCCCACCACCCACAACTCCGTGCCGCTGGTGCGCGCCCTGCACGACTCGGGCCGCCGCGTGAGCGTGGTCTCGGACGCCGGCGCACCGGCCGTGCACCGCTACCTCGACCCCTACGGACTCCCCCTGACCGGCATCCACGGCCGCGGCACGGATCTCACCCTCCTCACCCCGCACCCCGACTGCCTGCTGCGCGCCATGCACTCCTCGGGGGGCGCCGCCGCGACCGGCGTCCTGATCGGCTCCACGGTCGCCGAGCTGACCGCCGCCCAGCAGGCCGGCCTGCGCTTCGTCGGCCTCGCCCGCAACACCACCGCCGGGCGGCAGCTGCGCGAGGCCGGCTGCGAGACCACCGTCACCTCCCTCGCGCCCCTGCTGGAGGCCGCCCGCGCCCTGTGACGGAACGTCGAACCCCCCGTTCGGCGGCGCCCCGCCCGGCCCCCTTGGGAAGGCGGCCCGGTGCCCTCCCGCGCACGATGCGAGGGAGGCCCGCCGTCCGGCGGTCCCTGTCTGCGAGGCCCGCCACCTGGCGGCCCCCCACGGTCTGTGCTCTCGGGAGGACCTGCCATGACCGCCAGTCTGGAGCAGTTGCGCCGCTGCCACTTCGCCGTCGACCTGGGGGCGGCCCGCACCCGCGTCTACGTCAAGGGCGCCGGCCTCGTCGTCGACCAGCCGTCCGCCGCGGCCGTGAACACCCGCACCGGCGCGCTGATCGCGGTCGGCGAGCTCGCGGAGAAGATGACGGGCCGCACCCCGGACTACATCCGGGTGCGGCGGCCGGTCTCCGGCGGCACCGTCGTGGACATCGAGATGGCGCAGCGCATGCTGCGCCACCTGCTCGGCGACAAGATGCGCCGCGCTCTGCGCCGCAAGCCGATCCTGCGCGCGGCGGCCTGCACCCCGCACGACGCCGACCCGCTCGCCCAGCGCGCCGCGATCGAGACGCTGGTCGGGCTCGGGGCCCGCCGGGTGGAACTCGTCGACACGCTGATCGCCGCGGCCGTCGGGTGCGGGCTGCCCGTGGAGCAGCCCGAAGCCACGATGATCATGGTGTGCGGGGCGGCGGCCACGCAGGTGGCCGTGCTGTCCCTGGGCGCGATCGTCACCGCCGAGCGCATCCCGGTGGGCGGTGAGGCCGTCGACCAGGCGATCGTGCAGCACCTGCGCCACGAGCACGAGCTGATGCTGCCCAGCCAGTCGGTGCGGCCGCTGCAGCTCGCCCTGTCCGGCAACGGCCTGACCGCGCAGGGCCCGGCCTCGACGGAGATCCACGGGCGGGACGTCGCCACCGGCCTGGCCCGCTCCGTCCAGGTCGACACCGCGGCCGTGCGGGACGCCATCCAGACGCCGCTCACCGCCATCCTGGACGGCATCGGCAAGGTGCTGCGGTCCTGCCCGCCGGACCTGGTCGCCGACCTCGCCGACCGGGGGATCATGATGGTCGGCGGCAGCGCCCTGCTGCCGGGCCTGGACCAGATGCTGCGGCAGGCGACCAACATGCCGGTGCACATCGCGGAGCGCCCGGACGTGTGTGCCGTGCAGGGCCTCGGCGCGATGCTGGAGGGCCGGATCGAACCCCTGGCCCTGGACCCGCTGGGCAGCTGAGGCCCAGGGGGTGTCAGCGGGCGAACCAGCAGCGCACGGTCGTCCCCTCGTCGCCCCGGTGCACCCGCACCAGGTCGGCGATCAGGTTGACCAGCAGCAGCCCGCGCCCGCCGCGCTGGTCGCGCGGTACGGGCTTGCGCCCGGCCAGGACGTCCGCGAGCCGCCCGCCGTCGCGCACCTCGCACACCACGAACCCGTCCTCGGGCCACACCCGCAGCACGCCGGAGCCGCCGCCGTGGACCACGCTGTTCGTGGTGAGCTCGGCCGTGGCGAGGGCCAGGTCGTCCAGCTTGACGCCGACGAGGCCCAGCCGCGCGGCCTCCCCGACGGCCACGTGCCGGGCCTGGGAGAGCGAGTCGGAGTCGAAGGCGAACGTCAGCGCGTCCGGCACGGGCGCCAGCGGCTCGTTGTAGCGGTCGACGACGGCCCCGGGGGCGTACGCGTCGCTGTCCTGCTCCGCCCGGGAGCCGGAGGGGATGACGGTGGGGTGGGTGGCGTACGCGTCGGCGACGACGTGCTCGGGGAGCCGCTCGACGTCGTACGGACACAGGATGGTCGCCGTACGGCCGCGGAAGGCCGCGTTGATGAGCGCCTCGTGCTGGACGCACGCCGGGTACTCGGTGTCGGAGCGCCCGGCCCAGATGGGCTCGCCGATGATCCGCACCCGGCGGCCGGCCGGCTGGGCGTCGGCGAACGCGCGCAGTACGCCGGGGATGATCCGCCCCGGGTTGCGGCCGGCCTCCTGCATGTCCAGGAGCCGCACGGCCCCGGCGGCGTCGCCCAGGGCGTCCCGGATGAGGGCGAGGTTCTTGCCGGGCACGGCGACCGCCACCGGTTCGCCGGCCTCCAGGCCGTCGCGCACGAAGGGCACGGTGGCGTCGAGGTACTCCTGCTCGTCCCGGTAGAAGAGGGCGGGGTGGACGAACGGCTCCAGGCGCCCGAAGGGCTCGGTGACGGGAGCTGTCATGACGGCGCAACCTCGATCCCGGCCTGGTCGGGCCACAGCAGGTCGAGCGTCCGCCGCAGGGCGGTCGGCGGGCGGCGCACCACGAACCGGCGGCCGTCACTCAGCCGTCCGGCGGCGGCCGCGAGCGCGCCAGCGCCCGCGACGTCGACGAACGTCACATCGGACAGCTCCAGGTAGTACACGTCCTCACCTTCGCGAACGGCCTGCTCCAGTACACCTTCCCAGATCGCACGTGTCGTCAGGCCGACCTCCCCCGCCGCCCGGACCCCCCGCCGCCCGGCCAGCGGGAACACCGCCAGGCCCGGCGAGGGGCCGCAGGGCCCGGTGGCCGGCACCGGATACCGAGTGTTCACGCCCTCTCCCCACGCTTCTGGACCACAGCGCTCGTACCCGCCGGGAACAGGCTCATTCCCCCGATCCGTGTGTAGTACGCCGTGCGGCGGGCAGGCGCACCTCACACCGACGTCCACGGGGGCGAATGACGTCGTGCAGTCCGGCGAGACGAACGACGACCGACGAGGACCGACAAGGCGGTGACATGACGTCAGCGGCATCACCACATCTCACAGGAGGACTGAACACCCTGGTCATCTCCGGCCGCGTCGACGCGGACCGCGCCGAGCTCACCCCGCGTGGTGAGCTCGTCCACGGCTGCGCGGACATCCTGGCCAGAACCCTGTCCGACCTGCCGCCCACCGTCACCCGGGTCGACCTGGACATGGGGGGCGTGCACTTCATGGACACGGCCGGACTCCAGTTCCTGGACGTGCTCGGGGACTACGCCCGGCGGCGGTCGCTGACGGTCACGGTCACCGTCACGAACTGGAACGGCCAGCCGCGCCGGATCCTGGAGCTGGCGGGGCTGGACACCACCGACCCCCTGTCCGGCCTGGGCACCAGCGACCCCCTGTCCGGCCTGGGCATCACCGGTCCGGACAGCACCGACCCCGGCACCGTGCCGCCGCCGGCTCCGGCCTCCTCGGCGGTCTCCATGGAACGCGCGGAGCGGCTGCACATCCTCCAGGAGGAGGTCGAGCAGCTCCGTCAGGCCATCGTCTCCCGCCCGGTCATCGACCAGGCGCGGGGCATCCTCATGGCCACCCACGGCTGCACGTCCGACGAGGCCTGGCACATCCTCCGGGAGGCCTCCCAGCTCTCCAACACCAAGCTCCGCGAGGTCGCCGCCGCGGTCACGGCGAGCGCGGAGTCCGACGGCCCGGCACCGTCGGCGGAACTCCGCACGGCCCTGCAGCGGGCCCTCTCGCGGCGCCGCCGGGTCTGAGGGGCCGCGAGGAGGCCCCTCCGTCCGCCGGACCGCCCGAGCGGGGGCCCGGCGGACGACCACCGGTGAAAAGCCGCTCCGGCCAGCCACGGCGCCCTCCCCCCGCCTTCCTCGTGCCCTGCCGTTTGCGCGGAGTCCCGTCGGGTACCCGGCGGCGGCCCGCTCCGGCCTCAGCCGAGGAGAACCCCATGGGTTTCAACCCTCTCGAGCACCAAGGCATCCCCCTGGACCGTCAGCTCCGCAGCTGGCGCGAGCTGGACGTCGACCCCATCGACCCGGACCACGCCGACCCGTACACCCGCTGCCGGATCATCACGATGAACGGCATCGAGGTCGAGGCGATCCTCTTCAGCCACCAGTTCGCCCGCCACTGCCCCGACCCGGAGGTCAAACGGCAGCTGGCGGAGGTCCGCTACGTCGAGCACCAGCAGCAGAAGACCGTCAACTGGCTGCTTCCGGGCCTCGCCTCCGTCCTGGAGACGACCATCGCCTACGAGCAGGTCGCCGTGGACCTCACGGGCTGGATCGCCCGCCACGAGCCCGACCCCTATCTGAAGCAGGCCTACGAGTTCGGTGTGCTGGAGGACTTCGACCACCTGTACCGGTACGCCAACCTCTACGAGATGATCGAGCACCGCAAGGCGGAGTCGATCGTCGACAACCTCACCGAGGTGATGCCGGGCCGGCCGACGAAGTTCCACCACCGCCACCCGCACGACAACGTGCGTGAGCCGTACGACCGTTCCACCGCGAACCCGCTGTCCAAGCTGCACGCCCTGACCATCCTGTCGGCGGAGCAGCAGACCATGAACTTCTACATGAACGTCGGCCCCCAGTACATGGAGCCGATCGCCCGGCAGCTCTACCAGGAGATCGGCCTCATCGAGGAGGAGCACGTCACCCACTACGAGTCGCTCGTCGACCCCGGGGAGACGTGGTGGGAGCAGCTCGTCAACCACGAGTACAACGAGTGCTACCTGTACCACTCCTTCATGGAGCAGGAGCCGGACCCGAAGGTGAGGGCGATCTGGGAGCTGCACCTGAACATGGAGCTGGAACACCTGCGCATCGCCTGCGACCTCATGCGCCGGCACGACGGCCGGGAACCGCAGGAGATCCTCGCCCCGGAGCTGCCGAACGTCCTCACGTTCGAGCAGAACAAGGTGTTCGTCCGCGACCTGCTGGACACCCAGATCGACCTGACGACCCTGGGCACCGGCTACGTCCAGGACGCGCACGAGCGGTTCGAGCGCATGCAGGAGCAGCTCCACGGCGGTGAGGAGCCGCCCAGCGAGCGGGTGATGGCGCAGCACCGCGAGATGTTCGGCCGCGAGTACCGCATCGAGACCGAGGGCGGCCACCCCGACCTCGCCTCCCGGGAGAGGGACTGACATGGCCGACGGCATCACGAGCGACGCGGACGTCGTGGCCCTGCTCATGCGGCAGCACGGCGACATCCGCAACCTCTTCGACGAGGTCGAGCAGGCCACCGGGGACGAGCGCCGGGCCGCCTTCCGCCGGCTGGTGCGGTTGCTGGCCGTGCACGAGACGGCCGAGGAGGAGGTCGTCCGCCCCTTCACGCGGGCCAATGTGCCGGGCGGCGAGCAGGTCGTGGCGGACCGGCTGCACGAGGAGCGGGAGGCGAAGGAGCTGCTGTCCCGGCTGGACGGCATGGACACCGACGACCCGAAGTTCCTGCCGGAACTCCTCGCGCTGCGCCTGGACGTGACGGCACACGCCCGCGCCGAGGAACGCTACGAGTTCAACCACATCCGCCGGCACGCGGACCAGGCCCGTCTGGCGTCGATGGCCTCGGCCCTGAAGGCCGCCGAGGCCATGGCTCCCACCCACCCGCACCCCGGCACGGAGTCCGCGGTCAAGAACCTCGCGCTCGGCCCCCTCGCGGCCGTCGTCGACCGTACCCGGGACGTCGTCCGCAAGGCCCTGGGCAAGGACGGGTGACGTACCGCCGGTCGCTGGCCGGCGGGGCGCTGTCGGGGGTCGGCATCGCCGCGTTCGTCGACGAGACCGTCTTCCACCAGCTGCTCCACTGGCACCACTTCTACGACAGGTCCACCCCCGACGTGGGCCTGGTCTCCGACGGCCTGTTCCACGCCGGGGGCTGGCTGGCCATGGTGGCGGGCCTGTTCCTCTACGCCGACCTGCGCCGCCGGGGCGGCCCGCTGCGCCCCGCGTGGTGGTCCGGCGTCTGCCTGGGCCTCGGCGGCTTCCAGCTCTACGACGGCACCGTCCAGCACAAGCTGCTGCGGCTGCACCAGATCCGCTACGAGGTCGATCCGCGGCCGTACGACTGGACGTGGAACGTCGTCGCCGCCCTGTTCCTGCTGGCGGGCCTGCTCCTGTGGCGCCGGGCCCGGCGCGCGCAGCGCGAGGGAGAGCGGTGACGACCCCGGCTCCCCTGCCCGTCGTCGTGCTCCTGTGCTGCCTGCTCTACACGGCGGCCGCCGCCCGGCTGCGCCACCGGGGCGACCGCTGGCCCCTGCGGCGCGAGGCCGGGTGCTGGCTGGGCGGCGGCCTGCTCGTGGCCGCGTTCGCCGTGCCGTGGGAGGCGTGGCTGCCGCCGTTCACCGCGCACACGGCCGCCCATGTCACGGCCGGCATGGTGGCCCCGCTCCCCTTCGTCCTCGCCCGGCCGGTCACCCTGGCCCTGCGCGCCCTCCCCCGCCCCGCCCGCCGCGTCCTGGTCTCGTCGACCCGCTCCGGCCCGGTCACGGCCCTGGTCTTCCCGCCGGTGGCCGCGGCGCTGGACGTCGGAGGTCTGTGGCTCCTCTACCGGGGTCCCCTGCCGCCGTCCCTGCACCACAGCCCCCTGCTCCTCCTGCACCTCTTCCTCGCCGGTCTGCTCTTCACCTTCGCCCTGCTCGCCGTGGACCCGGTCCGGCACCGGCCGGGTTTCGCGCTGCGGGCCGGCACGCTGCTGGCGGCCGCCGCGGCCCACGCCGTGCTGGCGAAGGGTCTGTGGGCGACGGGTCCGCCCGGCACGGCCTACGCGCCCGCCGACCTGCACCTGGCCTCGCAGCTCATGTACTACGGCGGTGACGCGGTCGAGATCGCCCTGGCCCTGTTGCTGGCGTCCCAGTGGTACCGCGCGCAGGGCCGATCGCTCCGGCCCCACCGGGGTACCCGGCAGCCGGAACCGGCACCGGCACCAGGAGGCACGCCATGAGCGACCAGACCCCGTCCCAGGCCGAAGGCGACCGCGAGGACGACCAGGACACGACCCCACCCCACCCCCACCCCGTCCCAGGCGGAGGGCGACCGGGACGAGAGCGACACGGAGGACGACGACACGGCGTCGTAGACAGGCACACCGCCGCACGCCCAGGACGTACCGTCCTCGGTGTGAGCGATGTGCCTCCCGCGACCGCAGCACCGGCAGACCGACGCGAGCCCCCCGCACCGCCGGTGACCGCCGACGACCCGGCCCTGCGGGCGGCCTACCGGCTGTGCCGGCGCCGGACCAGAGCCGAGGACCCGGCGGAGTACGCGCTGATCCAGCTGGTGCCCGCGCCCCTGCGCCCGGCGCTCCACGCCCTGTGGGCGGCGGCCAACGCCCTCGACGACCTGGGCGACGACCGCACGGCGCCCGCCGCCGAACGGGCCGCCCGGGTCGCGGCCTGGATCACCGCCCTGCACCGCGAACTGCCCACCGGGACGAGCCCGGACCCCATCCGCCGCGCCCTGGTGGACACGGCGACCCGCTGGCGCCTGGACCTGTCCGAACTGCACGGCGCCATGACCCAGGTCCGGGAGGACACCGACGGCCGGCGCTTCGGCGACTGGACCGCGTGGCGCACCTGGGGCCGGGACAACCTGCTGCCCTGGTTCGGTCAGGTCCGCGCCGTCTTCGACCGCTCCGGCGTCCCCGTGGCCCTGCGCCTGGACACGCGGGAGAGCTACGAGGAGTTCCTCGACGGCGTCCGGCTCACCGACATCCTCAGCGACCTGTCCGCCGACCTCGCCCAGGGCGACCTCCTCGTGCCCGACGAGGCGCTCGACCGGCACCCCGGTGCGGCGGACGACCTGCTCCGCCGCCGCTGGAGCCCGGCCGTGGCGGCCCTGGTCACGGACCTGACCGGGCTGGCCCGCCAGTGGGTGACCCAGGACTCCCTCGTCCGCGGCATGCACCCGGGCCCCGCCACCGTCCTGCGGGCGATGGCCGCCCTGCTGCGCGCCCAGCTCGACGCCATCGACTCCGCCGGTCCCGCCCTCCTGCGCGCCCGGCCCCGGCCCCCGCTCCGCATCCGGGCCCGTATCCTCGCCCCGGCCCGGGCCCGTGCCGCCCTGGCCTGGCGCCTGACCCCGCTCACCGTGCCGCCACACCGGCAGCCCGGCCCGCACCGGCCCGCCGCGGCCGCCCGGCCGGCCCCCGCCGCCGTCTTCCGCCTCCCGCCGCCCCACCCCAGCGGCCGGCGCCCCCCGCGGATCCCGCCCGGCCGGCTCCCCCACCACGTCGCGGTGATCATGGACGGCAACGGCCGCTGGGCCCAGCAGCGCGGCCTGCCCCGGTACGAGGGCCACCGCGCCGGCGCCACCGCCGCCCGCGACGTGGTCCACGGCGCGCTGGAGCTGGGCCTGCGGCACCTGACGCTCTACACCTTCTCCACCGAGAACTGGAGCCGCGACGCCGAGGAGGTCGACGCGCTCCTCGACGTCCTGCGCCGCGAACTGGACGACGACCCCTTCCGCGACCTCGACGTCCGCCTGCGCTGGCACGGCCGCGCCGGCCGCCTGCCCCCCGACCTGGTCGACCTCCTCCACCTCCGGGAGCGCACCACCCGCACCCGCACCGGCCTGACCCTGACGATGTGCATCGACTACGGCGGCCGGGACGAACTCACCCGCACCGCCGCCGCCCTGGCCCGCCGGACCCGCGCGGGCCACCTCGACCCCGACCTGATCACCGAGGACGACTTCGCGCGCCATCTGCCCCACCCGGACCTGCCGGACGTCGACCTGCTCTGGCGCACCGGCAACGAGCAGCGCACCTCCAACTTCCTGCCCTGGCACACGGCTTACGCCGAGCTGTACTTCACGCCGGGCCTCTGGCCCGACACCGACCGCCGCGACCTGTGGCAGGCCGTCACGGCCTACACCCACCGCCAACGCCGTCTCGGCACCGCTCCGACCACCCCGATTCTGCCCCGAATGCACCAATAAGTGTTCTACGTCACAGTGGAAACACAGCGGAGGAAGAGAGCGGTGGTGTGACATGAACGCCTTCCCCAAGCCCGTGATCGACGCCATGGCCGCCCGGACGATGCGCCTGCACCACATGCTGTGGCACACCGCCCGCGACTCCTGGGCGGTGCTGACCCCGCAGGAGAAGGCGGTCTTCCGCGACCACGGCTGGGATCCGCCGCGCCCCTCCCTGACCGCGCCGCACCCGGTCACCGGCATCCGCTCCGTCGAGCGCGACAACGGCTCGGGCGAGGACTTCCTGTACATGCACCGCGAGATGATCGCCGCGGTCGACGAGATCCTCGCCGAGGTGGGCGACCCGCAGCACCCTCGCGTGGAGGGCTGGCCGACGGTCCCCGCCCCCGAGGACACCGCCTACCCGGTCCCACCCGCCTTCGACATCCCGGACGACCCGGCGACCTCCGACGCCATCCGGAACGCCAAGACCCGGGCGTCGTTCGATCAGCTCCGCGCCTGGGAGGCGGAGTTCACCGACCCGGCCGCGCTGCGCCAGATGACCCTGGGCCGCCTCGGCGCCAGGATCGAGTTCGGCATCCACAACCGCATGCATCTGCGCTGGGCCGCCGAAATGCCCGCCTACCGGCCCGGCGGCGACGCCTTCAGCGTCGACCCCCGCTGGGACGACGCCGATTACGACTGGCTCGCCGACACCTACTCCGCCCACGTGAACCCGGTCTTCTGGAAGCTCCACGGCTGGGTGGACGCCCGGATCGACGACTGGATGACCGCCAACGAGCTGACGGGCCCGGTCCCCTGGAGCTTCGACCCACCGTGGAGCGGCCCCGAGGGCCACCACCATCACCGCGTCTCCCGGCCGTCGCTGGAGTCGCGTCTGAGCGACATGGAGTCCACGGCCGAACACCTGAGGCAGGCGGGCATCGCCCAGCCGCCCCGCTTCCCCGTCTTCGACGACGTCTGAGCGAACCGCCCATGATGAGACGTTTCCGCAGGTCACAACCTGCGCAGTGGGGCGGGTGGGACTCGAACCCACGGCCGACGGATTATGAGTCCGCTGCTCTAACCGGCTGAGCTACCGCCCCATAGCGGCGTGTCGCGTACATGTGTGCGCGCCGTCTGCCGCAGCATAGCCGCTCATACGATCTCCTGCTTCGGATGGTCGGCTCGGCCACGGCGTTCGTGACCTTGATGACTCCGTCACGGGCCGGACGGTTCCACCGGACATGAAAAAGGACCCCTGAGGGGTCCTCGTTCACCATGCTCCCCCGACTGGACTCGAACCAGTAACCTGCCGGTTAACAGCCGGCTGCTCTGCCAATTGAGCTACGGAGGACCGAGCTCCCCGGACTGGACTCGAACCAGTAACCTGCCGGTTAACAGCCGGCTGCTCTGCCAATTGAGCTACCGAGGAAGGTCTCGTTGCATCGAACGTACCTACCTGGGTATTCGCCAGGGGGCGCGCGCTCGCTGCGACACATACATTAGCGCAAGCAGGGGGGTGCTCCGCCAATCGGTACTCCCCGGCGCCGACGCCCCACCGGAGACCTACGCAAGGAAAGGGTGGCCGCCATGCGTTACCGGCTCACGTTCGTCGCCGGAGTCGTCCTGGGTTACGTGCTGGGCACGAGGGCCGGGCGCGAGCGCTACGAACAGCTGAAGAAGTCGGCCCGGCAGTTCGCACAGAACCCCGCCGTCCGCAACACCGCGGAGTCCGCGGCCCACCAGGGCCGTGAGATCGCGGGCAAGGCCTACCACGTGGTCAGCGACAAGGTCGGCGACCGCGTCCCGGACTCGGTCGCCGACCGTGTCCGCCACCTCAGGGAGCGCGCCACCCACAACGGCGGCGCGGACGACTGGGGCACGAGCAATACGTAACAGTTCCTTCCCAGGCACCGAGCACACCCAGGCCCCCCAGGGGCGCGGGGAACTGCGCGACCAGCCACGCAGCACTGGCACCCAGAACCCGGCGGCCCACCCCCACGGTGCCCACGGCTCAAGCCAGCGCAGCGGTACGGCAGAATTTTGGCCATGGGGATAGTCGCCGGGTTGGACAGTTCACCCGATTTCACTCGTATCGTCGTCTGTGACGCGGACACCGGAGCCGTGCTCAGGCAGGGATATGCGCCGCATCCGGTGGAGAGCCCCGACGGCGGCCGGCCGTCCGACGTCGACCCGCAGGCCTGGCTGCTGTCCCTGGGCGAGGCTGCGGGCGGCGGGCTGCTGGAGGGCGTGCAGGCGATCGGCGTCTCGGCGCAGCAGAACGCCGTCGTGCCGCTGGACGCGCAGGGGAACACCGTGCGGCCGGCGATGGTCGGCGGTGACAAGCGGACGCAGGTCGCGGCGGCCGATCTGGTCGACGCGCTCGGCGGGCGCGAGGCGTGGGCGCAGGCCGTGGGGTGTGTGCCGCAGGCCGCGCAGCCGGTGACGAAGCTGCGCTGGCTGGCCCGGACCGAGCCGGAGAACGCACAGCGCACCGCGATCCTGCTGCAGGCGCACGACTGGCTGGTGTGGCAGCTGCTGGGCCGGCCGGTCCGCAGGACCACCGACCGGGGCGGGGCGTCCGGCACGGGGTACTGGTCGGCGGCGACCGGTGCCTACCGGCCCGACCTGGTCGAGTTGGCGCTCGGCCACCAGGTGATGCTGCCGGAGGTGATCGGCCCGGCGGACGCCGCCGGTACGACGCCGGAGGGGCTGCTGATCTCCGTGGGGACCGGCGAGACCATGGCGGCGGCGTTCGGGCTGGGCATCGGCCTCGGGGACGCGGTCGTCTCGCTCGGGGCGTCCGGGTCGGTGATGGCCGTGCACCCCGAGGCGCTGGTCGACGGCTCCGGGATGATCACCGCGCTCGCCGACGCGACCGGCATGCACCTGCCCGTCGTCACCACGCTGAACGCCGTACGGACCCTGCGCGGGGCCGCCGAGCTGCTGGGGCTGCCCGATCTGGAGAGCCTGTCCGACCTGGCGATGAAGTCGACGCCGGGGGCGCACGGGCTGGTGCTGCTGCCCTATCTGGAGGGTGAGCGGACGCCGAACCTGCCGCATGTCGCCGGGACCCTGGCGGGGCTCCGGCGGGAGTCGATGAAGCCGGAGCATCTGGCCCGGGCGGCGTTCGAGGGCATGCTGTGCGGGCTCGCGGACGCGCTGGACGTGCTGCGCGCCCGGGGTGTGGAGGTGCGGCGGGTGTTCCTGCTCGGGCCGGCCGCCGAGCTGCCCGCCGTGCAGGCCGCGGCGCCCTCGCTGTTCGGGACGCAGGTCGTGGTGCCGCAGCCCGCGGACTACGCGGCGATCGGTGCCGCCCGGCAGGCGGCCTGGGCGCTCGGGGCGTCGCAGGGCACGCTCGACGCGCGGACCCCGCCGGCCTGGCAGGGCGCGGTCGCGCAGGTGCTGGAGCCCGGGGAGGAGCTTGCGGTGGGGCAGGCGGTGCGGCAGCAGTTCGTGGCGGTGCGGGAGCAGACGCACCCCGGGGCGTTCTGACCGCCTGTTGGGTTAATTCGGTTGAGGTAACGCCGGTGGAGTGTTCGACGATAGGGGCCAAGGGCAACCAACCGCCCCGTCACCCACTCCGAGAGAAGCAGCGTGCTCATACGACTTCTGCGAAGTTATCTCAGGCCCTACAAGAGACCCATCGCCCTGCTGGTGCTGCTGCAGTTCCTGCAGACCTGCGCCACGCTCTACCTGCCGACGCTGAACGCGGACATCATCGACCAGGGTGTCGTCAACGGCGACACCGGCTACATCATGGGCTACGGCGGCCTGATGATCGGCATCTCGCTGGTGCAGGTCGTGTGCAACATCGGGGCCGTGTACTACGGCGCGCGGACGGCGTCGGCGCTCGGGCGGGATGTGCGCGGTGCCGTGTTCGACCGGGTGCAGTCGTTCTCGGCGCGTGAGGTCGGTCACTTCGGGGCGCCGTCGCTGATCACCCGGACGACGAACGACGTCCAGCAGGTGCAGATGCTGGCGCTGATGACGTTCACGCTGCTGGTGTCGGCGCCGATCATGTGCGTGGGCGGCATCGTGCTGGCGCTCGGGCTCGACGTGCCGCTGTCCGGGGTGCTGGTGGCGGTCGTGCCGGTGCTGGGGATCTGCGTGACGCTGATCGTGCGGCGGCTGCGGCCGCTGTTCCGGTCGATGCAGGAGCGGCTGGACGCGGTGAACCGGGTGCTGCGCGAGCAGATCACGGGCAACCGGGTCATCCGGGCCTTCGTCCGGGACGAGTACGAGCAGCAGCGCTTCCGGAAGGCCAACACCGACCTCACCGACTTCGCGCTGGGCACCGGCAACCTGCTGGCGCTGATGTTCCCGATCGTGATGACGGTGGTGAACCTGTCGTCGATCGCCGTTGTGTGGTTCGGCGCGCACCGCATCGACAGCGGCGGGATGCAGATCGGTGACCTGACGGCGTTCCTCGCCTATCTGATGCAGATCGTCATGTCCGTGATGATGGCCACCTTCATGTTCATGATGGTGCCGCGCGCGGAGGTGTGCGCCGAGCGCATCCAGGAGGTACTGGACACCTCCTCCAGCGTGGTGCCGCCGTCGGCGCCGGTGCGGGAGCTGCGCCGGCACGGGCATCTGGAGATCCGCGGGGCCGGCTTCCGCTACCCGGGTGCCGAGGAGCCGGTGCTGCGGGCCGTGGACCTGGTGGCCCGGCCGGGTGAGACGACCGCCGTGATCGGCTCGACCGGCAGCGGCAAGTCGACCCTGCTCGGGCTGGTCCCGCGGCTGTTCGACGCGACCGAGGGGCAGGTGCTCGTCGACGGGGTCGAGGTGGCGGAGATCGACCCGCAGCTGCTCGCGAAGACCGTCGGGCTGGTGCCGCAGAAGCCGTACCTGTTCGCGGGGACGGTGGCGACCAACCTGCGCTACGGCAATCCCGACGCCACCGACGAGGAGCTGTGGCACGCGCTGGAGGTGGCGCAGGGCAAGGAGTTCGTGGAGCGGCTGGAGGGCGGGCTCGACGCGCCGATCTCCCAGGGCGGGACGAACGTCTCCGGCGGGCAGCGGCAGCGGCTCGCGATCGCCAGGACGCTGGTGCAGCGCCCCGAGATCTACCTCTTCGACGACTCCTTCTCCGCGCTCGACTACGCCACGGACGCCGCGCTGCGGGCCGCCCTCACGCGGGAGACCGCCGAGGCGACCGTGGTGATCGTCGCCCAGCGGGTGGCGACCATCCGGGACGCCGACCGGATCGTCGTCCTCGACGAGGGCCGGGTCGTCGGCACCGGCCGGCACCACGAGCTGATGGCGGACAACGAGACCTACCGGGAGATCGTGCTCTCCCAGCTCACGGAAGCGGAGGCTGCCTGATGGCGGGGCCCATGGGGCGGATGATGGCCGGGGGCGGTCCCGACCAGCGCTCGCTGGACTTCAAGGGGTCGGGCAAACGGCTCGTCGCGCGGTTCAGGCCGGAGCGCGTGACCATCTACGCGCTGCTGCTGTGCGTGGTGCTCAGCGTCGGTCTCAACGTCGTGGGGCCGAAGATCCTCGGCAAGGCGACCGACCTGGTCTTCGCCGGGATCGTCGGGCGGGGGATGCCCGAGGGGGCGAGCAAGGAGCAGGTCCTGGAGCAGATGCGGCAGCGCGGGGACGGTGAGGTCGCCGACATGCTCCGCGGCACGGACTTCACCCCGGGTGAGGGCATCGACTTCACGGCCGTCGGGCATGTGCTGCTGCTCGCGCTGGGCGTGTTCACGGTGGCCGGGCTGCTGATGGCGGTGGCGACGCGGCTGGTGAACCGGGCCGTGAACCGCACCATGTTCCGGATGCGGGAGGACGTGCAGACGAAGCTGTCGCGGCTGCCGCTGTCCTACTTCGACAAACGGCAGCGCGGGGAGGTGCTGTCCCGGGCGACGAACGACATCGACAACATCGGGCAGACGCTGCAGCAGTCGATGGGGCAGCTCATCAACTCGGTGCTGACCATCATCGGCGTCCTCGCGATGATGTTCTACGTCTCCTGGATCCTGGCGCTGGTCGCGCTGGTGACCGTGCCGCTGTCGTTCGTCGTCGCCACGCGCGTGGGCAAGCGGTCGCAGCCGCACTTCGTGCAGCAGTGGCGCACGACCGGCAAGCTGAACGCGCACATCGAGGAGATGTACACCGGGCACACCCTGGTGAAGGTGTTCGGGCGGCAGGAGGAGTCGGCGCGGCAGTTCGCCGAGCAGAACGAGGCGCTGTACGAGGCGGGGTTCCGGGCGCAGTTCAACAGCGGGATCATGCAGCCGCTGATGATGTTCGTGTCGAACCTCAACTACGTGCTGGTCGCCGTCGTCGGCGGGCTGCGGGTCGCCTCGGGTTCGCTGTCCATCGGTGATGTGCAGGCGTTCATCCAGTACTCGCGGCAGTTCTCCATGCCGCTGACGCAGGTCGCGTCCATGGCGAACCTGGTGCAGTCGGGCGTGGCGTCGGCGGAGCGGGTCTTCGAGCTGCTCGACGCGGAGGAGCAGAGCGCCGATCCGGTGCCGGGCGTGCGGCCCGAGGAACTGCGCGGGCAGGTGGCGCTGGAGCACGTGTCGTTCCGGTACGACCCCGACAAGCCGCTCATCGAGGACCTGTCGCTGAAGGTCGAGCCCGGGCAGACGGTGGCCATCGTCGGCCCGACCGGCGCGGGCAAGACGACCCTGGTCAACCTGCTCATGCGGTTCTACGACGTCACCGGCGGGCGCATCACCCTCGACGGGGTCGACATCGCCCGGATGTCCCGGGACGAACTGCGCGCCGGGATCGGCATGGTGCTGCAGGACACCTGGCTGTTCGGCGGGACCATCGCGGAGAACATCGCGTACGGGGCATCCCGGAAGGTGACCCGCGGGGAGATCGAGGAGGCGGCCCGGGCCGCGCACGCGGACCGGTTCGTCCGGACGCTGCCGGACGGGTACGACACGGTGATCGACGACGAGGGCAGCGGGGTCAGCGCGGGTGAGAAACAGCTCATCACCATCGCGCGGGCGTTCCTGTCCGACCCGGTGATCCTGGTGCTGGACGAGGCGACGAGTTCCGTCGACACCCGGACCGAGGTGCTGATCCAGAAGGCCATGGCGAAACTCGCGCACGGGCGGACCTCGTTCGTCATCGCGCACCGGCTCTCCACGATCCGGGACGCGGACGCGATCCTGGTCATGGAGAACGGGGCGATCGTCGAGCAGGGCACCCACAGCGAGCTGCTGGTGGCCGACGGGGCGTACGCGCGGTTGTACCAGGCGCAGTTCGCGCAGGCGGTGGCAGAGGTGGACTGACGCGCCTTGGGGTGCCGCGTGGTGTCGTGGGCGGCCGCGGCACCGTCGTGGCCGTTCGCGCGGGTCCCCGCGCCCTCGAAGGGACGTCAGCCGCACGTGCTCAAGGGGCGCGGGGAACTGCCCGACCAGCCCTCACCGGCCCGCGGACGGCGTCAGTCCAGGTAACCCCGAAGCTGGTCCGCGAAGGTGTGGTCCCGCAGCTTGTTGAGGGTCTTGGACTCGATCTGCCGTATCCGCTCCCTGGTCACGCCGAAGATGCGGCCGATCTCCTCCAGCGTGCGCGGACGGCCGTCGGCCAGGCCGTACCTCAGTTGGACGACCTTCCGCTCCCGCTCCCCCAGCGTCGACAGCACCGCCTCCAGGTGCTCCCTGAGCAGCAGGAACGCCGCCGACTCCACGGGGGAGGTCGCGTCGCCGTCCTCGATGAGGTCGCCGAGGGCGACGTCGTCCTCCTCGCCGACCGGCGCGTGCAGCGACACCGGCTCCTGGGCGAGGCGCAGGACCTCGCCGACCCGCTCCGGCGGCAGGTCCAGGTGCGCGGCGACCTCCTCGGGCGTCGGCTCGTAGCCCCGCTCCTGGAGCATCCGGCGCTGGACGCGGACGACGCGGTTGATGAGCTCCACGACGTGGACGGGCACCCGGATCGTGCGGGCCTGGTCGGCCAGGGCGCGGGACATGGCCTGGCGGATCCACCAGGTGGCGTAGGTGGAGAACTTGTAGCCGCGGGCGTAGTCGAACTTCTCGACGGCCCGGATGAGTCCGAGGTTGCCCTCCTGGACGAGGTCGAGCATGGTCAGGCCGCGGCCGACGTAGCGCTTGGCGACGGAGACGACCAGGCGCAGGTTGGCCTCGATGAGGCGGCGCTTGGCCATCCTCCCCATGACCACGAGCCGGTCGAGGTCCAGCGCCAACTGGCTGTCCAGGTCGGGGGTGTTGCTCAGCTTCTCCTCGGCGAACAGGCCGGCCTCGACGCGGCGGGCGAGTTCGACCTCCTCGGCCGCGGTCAGCAGGGGGATGCGGCCGATCTCCCGCAGGTACTGGCGGAACAGGTCCGAGGAGGGGCCGCCGGTCTCGGTGCGGGCGGGGGGCGGCTCGACGGCTTCGGGCGGCTCGGCCGTCTCGACGGCCTCGGCGGGCGGCTCCTCCGGCTCCGTCTCGGGGTGGTGCGCGACGCGGTTCTGCGCCGGGACCGCGGAGAGGGCGTCGGCCTCCGCGTCCGGGGCTGTGCCGTCGGCGCCGCGGGCAGCGCCGACGTCGGTCTGGGTGAGGGTCTGGGTCTGCACGGGGGCGACCTCCAGGATGATCGCTGCCAAGGTGGGCGGCAGCGGTACTTCGGGGGCGGAGTCGACGGCCTCGCCGCTTTCCGTCCCGTACGCGATGAGCGGAACCGCGGGGATCTGGGACCCGTCGGTGACGGACCGGCCGCGCTCCGAGGACTCAGGCACCGCAACCCAGTGTGGGGTAAGACACATCGTCGCCACGAGGGGCGTGCGATGACTTTTTGCTTCCCGTCCGTGACCGCGCGGTGACGTCAGAGCGCGGCGGCGCCGTGTTCCCGGAGGGTCTGGTCGTACTGCTGGAGGACCCACAGTTCGTTCTGGACGGCGGCCAGCTCGGCCGGGTCGCCGTGCGTGCCGAGGCGGGTGAGCCGGCCGGTGATGTCGCGGATGCGGCGCTCCACGGCCCGGCGGCGGACCGTCACCAACTGGGCGCCGGCATACGTCTCGTCGACGCCCTTCACGCCCTTGTGCAGCATGATCGCCTCGACGGCCAGCTCCGTCACCATCGCGCGGACGGCGTCGTCCGGGGCGGCCTCACGGACCTTGACCAGGTAGTCCTGCGGGTCCGCGACGCCCAGTTCGGCGCCGCCCGCGTCCAGGATGGCCTGGCGTACGGCCGCGTAGGGCGGGGCGGTGAACTCGTCGACGCCGTACGCGTCGAAGGCCGGGGAGACCAGCTCGGGGCGCTGCAGGGCGAGTTTGAGCAGTTCGCGTTCGGTGGCGTAGACGGGGTTGCGGAGGTTGAGGGCCGGGCCGCGGGGGCCGGCCTGCTGGGGCGGGCCGGCGTACTGCTGCCCCTGGTGGTGCCGCTCCGGGCCGGGGCCGGACTTGCCGCCGCGGTCGCGGGCCCAGCGGGCCAGCTGGGCCACGCGCTTGACCACGAACTGGGTGTCGAGGATGCCGAGCATGCCGGCGAGCTGCACGGCGACTTCGTGCTGTGCGCCGCTGTTCTTGATGCGGGCGACGATCGGGGCGGCCTCGTCCAGGGCGGCGGCGCGGCCGGCCGGGGTGTCGAGGTCGTAGCGGCCGACGATCTGGCGCAGGGCGAACTCGAAGAGCGGGGTGCGGGGTTCGACCAGGTCGGCGACGGCTTCGTCGCCCTTGGCGAGGCGCAGGTCGCAGGGGTCCATGCCGTCGGGGGCGATCGCGATGTACGTCTCGGCGGCGAACTTCTGGTCGTCCTCGAAGGCGCGCAGGGCGGCCTTCTGGCCGGCGGCGTCGCCGTCGAAGGTGAAGATGACGCGGGCCGAGCCGTTGTCCATGAGGAGGCGGCGGAGGATCTTGATGTGGTCGGTGCCGAAGGCGGTGCCGCAGGTGGCGATGGCGGTGGTGACACCGGCGAGGTGGCAGGCCATGACGTCCGTGTAGCCCTCGACGACGACCGCGCGGGACGCCTTGGCGATGTCCTTCTTCGCCAGGTCGATGCCGTAGAGGACCTGGGACTTCTTGTAGATCGCCGTGTCGGGCGTGTTGAGGTACTTGGGGCCGTTGTCCGCCTCGTAGAGCTTGCGGGCGCCGAAGCCGACGACGTCGCCGCCGATGTCGCGGATGGGCCACATCAGGCGGCCGCGGAAGCGGTCGATGGGGCCGCGGCGGCCCTCCTGGGAGAGGCCGGAGAGGAGCAGCTCCTTGTCGGTGAAGCCCTTGCCGCGCAGGTAGCGGGTGAGGTGGTCCCAGCCCTGGGGGCTGTAGCCGACGGAGAAGTGCTGCGCGGCGGCCTGGTCGAAGCCGCGCTCGGCGAGGAAGATCCGGCCGGTGTCGGCCTCGGGGCTGGTGGCGAGCTGTTCCGCGTACCACTCGGCGGCGATCTTGTGGGCCTCGACCAGGCGGATCCGCTCGCCGCGCTGGTGGGAGGGGTTGTAGCCGCCCTCCTCGTAGCGCAGGGTGATGCCCGCCTGGCCGGCCAGGCGCTCGACCGCCTCCGAGAAGGTGAGGTGGTCGATCTTCATCACGAACGTGATGGTGTCGCCGCCCTCCTGGCAGCCGAAGCAGTGGAACAGGCCCTTGGCGGGGCTGACCTGGAAGGAGGGCGACTTCTCGTCGTGGAACGGGCAGAGACCCTTGAGGTTGCCGCCGCCCGCGTTGCGCAGCTGGAGGTACTCGGACACCACGGCGTCGATCGGGACCGCGTCCCGTACCGCCTTCACGTCCTCGTCGTTGATCCGTCCTGCCACGCGTGAATTCTACGGGGGCGGACTGACACTCACGGTGCGAGGTTTTCGAGTGGAATGCGGGGATCCGCGAGGTTCTCCGTGTTCACCCGGGCCTTGCCGCGGACCAGTCGCTGGATCTTGTCTGTGACGTCCCACACGTTGACGTTCATGCCCGCCAGCACCCGGCCGTCCTTCAGCCAGAACGCGATGAACTCCCGCTTGCCCGCGTCGCCCCGGATCACCACCTGGTCGTAGCTGCCCGGCGGTGCCCAGCCGGAGTACTCCATGCCCAGGTCGTACTGGTCGGAGAAGAAGTAGGGCACGCGGTCGTACGTCACGTCCTGGCCGAGCATGGAGCGCGCCGCCGCCGGGCCGCCGTTGAGGGCGTTGGCCCAGTGCTCCACGCGCAGCCGCGTGTCGAAGAGGGCGTGCGGGAAGGAGACGACGTCGCCGGCGGCGTAGATGTCCGGGTCGGAGGTGCGCAGCCGCTCGTCGACGACGATGCCGCCGCCGTGGGCGCGGTCGGCGGTCTCCAGGCCGGCCGCCTCCGCGAGGTGGGTGCGCGGGGCCGCGCCGATCGCGGCGAGGACGTCGTGTGCCGGGTGTTCCTCGCCGTCGTCCGTGCGGGCCGCGAGGACCATGCCGTCCTGGCCGACGATCTCGGTGAGCCGGGCGCCGAAGTGGAAGCGGACGCCGTGCTCGCGGTGCAGCTCGGCGAAGAGCTGGCCCAGCTCGGGGCCGAGGACGGAGTGCAGCGGGGTGGGGCCGCGGTGGACCACGGTGACCTCCGCGCCGTACTCGCGGGCCGCGGCCGCGACCTCCAGGCCGATCCAGCCGGCGCCCGCGATGACGAGGTGGCCGTTGTCGCGGCCGAGGTTGGTCAGGACGTGCTTGAGGCGCTCGGCGTGGGCGAGGCGGCGCAGGTGGTGCACGCCGGCCAGGTCCGTGCCCGGGATGTCGAGGCGGCGGGGCTCGGCGCCGGTCGCCAGGAGCAGCTTGTCGTAGCGGACGGCCGTGCCGTCGTCGCCGAAGCGGACCGTCTTCGCCGTGCGGTCGATGGCGTCGACGGTCTGGCCGAGGTGGAGTTCGATGTCGTGCGCCGCGTACCAGGCGGGCTCGTGCACGAAGACGCTGTCGCGTTCCTCCTTGCCGAGGAGGTAGCCCTTGGACAGCGGCGGGCGCTCGTAGGGGTGGTCCCGTTCGTCGCAGATCAGTATCACGCGGCCGGTGAAGCCCTCCGCGCGGAGCGTCTCGGCCGCCTTGGCGCCGGCCAGTCCGCCTCCGACGATGACGAATGTCTGATCCGCGTCGACCACTTGTTGCCTCCTTGTCAGGGTGTCGCCACTTGCGAGCGTCCCGCACGGAGCGTGATGCGGGAAGAGGGAGTGACCCGTTCAGGCCACGGAGGGTCACCATCGGGCATGCTGTGGCCCCTCGCTTCCCGCCAGTCTCATGCGTGCCCCGTCAGACGGGCGTGAAGCGAACGGGCCGAGGTGTCCGTGAGGGAGGCGATCTGGTCGACGATGACGCGCTTGCGGGCGCGGTCGTCCGGCGCCCGGTCGAACAGGGCGCGGAACTGCGGGTCCAGGCCGTCGGGGGCGCGGGCGGTGAGCGCCTCGGCCAGTTCGGCGACGACGATCCGCTGGTCGGCACGGAGCCGCTCCTGCTCGGCGCGCTGCATGACGTAGAGGTCGGCGACGGCCTTGAGGACGGCGCACTCCACGCGGGTCCCGCGCGGGACGACCAGTTCGGCGGCGTACCGGGTGAGCCGTCCGGTGCCGTACGCGGCGCGGGTCGCCGTCTCGGAGGCGAGGCAGAAGCGGCCGATGAGCTGGCTGGTGGCGTCCTTGAGCCGGGCCTGGGCGACGGCGGTGCCGTCGTAGCCGTGCGGCCACCACTCCTGCGCGAGGAGCCGGTCGAGGGCCTCGGCGAGTTCGGCGGGGTCGGTGTCGGCCGGGACGTACCGGCCGAGGGCGACCTGGAAGACGTCCCGGCGTTCGGGTTCCGCGTGCAGGCAGTTCGGGTCGATGTGGCCGGCGTGCAGGCCGTCCTCCACGTCGTGCACCGAGTAGGCGACGTCGTCGGACCAGTCCATGACCTGCGCCTCGAAGCAGGTGCGGGTGCCGGGGGCGTCCTTGCGGACCCAGTCGAAGACGGGGCGGTCGTCCTCGTAGACGCCGAACTTGTGCGACGCCGGGTCGGTGGGGTGGGCGCCGCGGGGCCAGGGGTACTTGGTGGCGGCGTCGAGGGCGGCGCGGGTGAGGTTGAGGCCGACGGAGCCCTCGGGGGTGAAGCGTTTGGGCTCGATGCGGGTGAGGAGCCTGAGGGACTGGGCGTTGCCCTCGAAGCCGCCGCAGTCGGCCGCGAACTCGTTGAGGGCCTGTTCGCCGTTGTGGCCGAAGGGCGGGTGGCCGAGGTCGTGGGAGAGGCAGGCGGCTTCCACGAGGTCCGGGTCGCAGCCGAGGGCCGCGCCCAGCTCGCGGCCGACCTGGGCGCATTCGAGGGAGTGGGTGAGGCGGGTGCGGGGGCTGGCGTCCCAGGCGGGGCCGAGGGTGCCGGGCGTTACCACTTGGGTTTTGCCGGCGAGTCTTCTCAGGGCGGCGCTGTGCAGGATCCGGGCCCGGTCGCGTTGGAAGGCCGTGCGGCCGGGGCGCTTGTCGGGTTCCGGGGCCCAGCGGTCGACTGACGTCGGGTCGTAGGCCGGGGGGTTTGTCGGGGTGCCTGCCATGTGTCGACAGTACGGGCATGTGTGTGCTGGACGCCGTGGTGTGTGCCGAGTTCGGTGGTGTGGCGTGTGCGGGCCCGTCGTGGCTGGTCGCGCAGTTCCCCGCGCCCTGAGGACGCGACCCAACGCCCCGTTTCAGGCCGAGGCCAGTGCCGGTTCGGCAGCCGCCGTCAGTGCTTCCTGGTATCGGTGGAGGACGAGCCGGGCCATCGCAGGGTGCGTGCCGAGGGGGGCCGCCGCTGTCCACGGGGCCGCTTGGGCGCACTCCGTGGCGAAGCGGCCGGGGGCCGTGAAGTAGGAGGCCAGGGCTATGTGGTGGCGGCCCCTGGCGACGAGGGTGCGGACGGCCTGCTGGACCGTGGGGGTGGCCGCGGAGGCGTAGGCCGGGATGACGGGGACGCCGAGGCGGGTCGCCAGGAGGTGGGCCGTGCGGCCCGTGTCCGTCTTCGCGTCCGGGTCGCGGGAGCCGGCCGCGGCGAGGACGACCGCGCTGGTGCGGCGGGGGGTCGCGCCCCAGCCCGCCTCCAGGAGGCGGGCGTGGAGGGCGTCCACCAGCAGGGGGTGCGGGCCCAGGGGGGCCGCCAGGTGGGTGCGGGCCGGGGAGGCCGCGGCCATCTCGGGGATGTCCTGCTTGACGTGGTAGCCGCGGCTGAGGAGGAGCGGGACCAGGACCGCCTCGGTGTCGCCCAGGGCGGCGAGGGTGTCGGGGAGCAGGGGGGCGTTCAGTTCGATGTGCCCGAGGTGGACGGGCACGTCGGGGCGGAGCGCGCGGACCTGGTCGAGGAGCGCGCGTACGGTGCTCAGCGCGCGCGGGTCGCGGCTGCCGTGGGCCACGACGACGAGGGCGGGCGGGGCCGGGCGGCGCGTGGCGGGCGGCGGGACGAGGCTGAGCTGGCTGGGCATGCGTCGATGGTCGCGGCGCCACGTTGCCTCCCCGTTGCGTGGGAGTCACGGGTGTTTACCAGCGGTTCACCATGCGGGACAGGGGGTCTGTGAGGTGCCTTGAGCTGGGGTTTCGATGTTTCGCGTGAAGCTGGTCACGTGGCTGCGGATGAACCGGGCGCCCCCGCCGGGCGTCCCTGACTGTCGAGAGCCGACCTGGGGAGGGACCGTCCGATGCGTCTTCCGGCGTTTCGCAGACCGCGGCTGCCGCGTACCCGGCGGGGGCAGCGGCGGCTGGTGCAGGCCGTGATGGCCGGGTGCGTGCTCGGGCTGCTTCCGGCGACCTGGATGTACGTCGCGGCGGGTGACCGGCTGCGGACGACGGCCGATGTGCCGCGGACCGATGTGGCCGTGGTGTTCGGTGCGGGGCTGTGGGACGGGGAGCCCTCGCCGTATCTCGCGCACCGGCTGGACGCGGCGGCGGAGCTGTACCGGGCGGGGCGGGTCGAGGTGGTGCTCGTCACCGGGGACAACAGCCGGGAGGACTACGACGAGCCGGACGCGATGCGCGGGTACCTGACGCGCCACGGGGTGCCCGACGGGCGGATCGTCAGCGACTACGCCGGGTTCGACACCTGGGACTCGTGCGTGCGCGCGAAGAAGATCTTCGGTGTGGACGAGGCCGTGCTGATCAGCCAGGGGTTCCACATCCGGCGGGCGGTGGCGCTCTGTCAGGCGGCGGGGGTCGCCTCGTACGGGGTCGGGGTGGACGCGGTGCATGACGCGACCTGGTACTACGGGGGCGCGCGGGAGATCTTCGCCGCCGGGAAGGCCGCTCTGGACGCGGTGTTCCGGCCGGATCCGCGGTTCCTCGGGCCCCGGGAACCGGGTGTGGAGCGGGCGTTGACCACGGCCGAATAGCCTCTCGGACGGATCCGGACGTTCTGCCAGGACAGGTTTGACGGGCATATTTCACCCCGGAGCGTGAAAAACAGCCCGGCGCTCTCCGTGTCCGTTCGCTCACGCTTAGTGTCTTCGCCGTGCGGCGGCGGATCGGGCCGCCGCCGCGAACTGGGGGAAAGGACACCTGATGACTCGACTTCGCTCCGCGCTGGTGATGGCCGCCGCGGGCGCGCTGCTGGTCCTGCCGGCCGCGATGGGGACCGCCTCGGCGGCGCCCGTGGCGGCCGGGGCGGTCCGGGCTCCGGAGCCGGGGTGCGCCAAGCTCGGCGCCTGGGGGCAGTGGTGGGCCGACATCCGCAACGTGTGCGGGCACACCATCAGGGCCAGCGTGGAGGTCGACGGCTTCGACCCGTCGTGCATCCAGATCGGTCCCCACTCGGTCGGGCGGATCGGTCTGGACGAGGGCGACGACCCGTACTACGCGTACGAGTGCTGACCGGGCGGCGCGTGGGTGAACCGATCGGGGGCCGTGTCCTGACCAGGCACAGCCCCTGAACGTGGCCGGGGAGCGGGAGCGCGGCCGGCGCGCTCCGCGTCTCCCGCCCCCGGCTGTCAGCGCCCTCGGAAGACGGGTGGGCGCTTCTCCAGGAACGCCGTCATCCCCTCCTTCTGGTCGTCGGTGGCGAACAGGGCGTGGAAGACGCGGCGTTCGAAGCGGATGCCGTCGCGCAGGCCGGTTTCGAGGGCCTGGTCGACGCACTCGCGGGCCGCCCTGACCGCCATGCGGCCGTACGAGGCGATCGTCGCCGCCGCTTCGAGGGCCTCGGGCAGCACCCGGTCGTCCGGGACCACTCGGGAGACGAGACCGCAGCTTCCAGCCTCCCGCGCGTCCATCGTGCGGCCGGTGAGGACCAGGTCCATCGCCTTGGCCCGGCCGACCAGCCGGGTCAGCCGCTGGGTGCCGCCGATACCGGGGATCACGCCCAGCTTGATCTCCGGCTGGCCGAAGACGGCCGACTCCCCCGCGACGACCAGGTCGCACATCATCGCCAGCTCGCAACCGCCGCCCAGCGCAGGGCCGTTGACGGCGGCGATCTTCGGGGTGCGCAGGTCCGCGAACTCCTCCCAGGCGGCGAAGCAGTCCTCGGCGGCCATGTCGACGGCCGACTTGGGGGCCATCTCCTTGATGTCGGCGCCCGCCGCGAAGACGCGTTCCGAGCCGGTGACGACGAAGCAGCCGGTCCCGGGGTCCGCGTCCAGCGGGCGGAGCGTGTCCAGGAGTTCGGCGAGGAGCGCGCCGTCGAGCGCGTTGCGGACGTGCGGGCGGTGCAGGCGCACGGTCACGACACGGCCGTGCCGCTCGACCTTCAGGTTGTTCATCTGCCTTCTCCTCACGAGGGGTTACGACGGGTCACGAGTCCCAGATCGCGCCGTACGCCGGGATCCCCCGCCGCTCCAGGCCGTGGACCACCTGCCAGGTCAGTCTCTTGTTGGAGATGCAGATGACCGCTTCGGCGCCGAAGTCCCGGTAGGCCTCGTGGGCGAGGCGCACCATGTCGGGCTTGCCGTGCCGGGAGGTGTCCCAGACCAGGGCGTGCGGCTGGGCGGCGAGGATCTCGTCGACGAGTGCGTCGCCGTAGGTGGCCCGGGGGTCGCGGGTCGCCCAGACCAGGCGGGAGGGGACCTCGGCGGCGAGCAGGTGCGGCAGGCAGGGGCCGATGCCGCTGCCGGTCGCGACGTAGACGACCTTGCGGAACAGCACCTCGATGTTGGCGACGCCGGCCGTGGTGATGCCCTTGACCCAGACCTGTGCGGGCAGGTCGTCGATGAAGGAGCCGGTCCAGTCGCCCGCCCGCGAGATGGTCAGGCGGAAGCCGGGCTCGCCGGGCGTGGGGACGTTGGCGAACGAGTGCCATTCCTTCAGCGGGCTGCGGCTGATCGCGGTGGACGAGCCCGCGAAGGGGGTCTCGCCGTGGTCGAAGCGGGCCAGCACGACGTGGGAGGAGGGGCGTTCGAGGCGCACGTCCACCTTGCGCAGCCGCAGCCAGGGCAGGGCGACGCTGAAGGTGACGACCGCGAGCACGCCGACCTGCCAGGGGCCCGGCGACGCCAGCAGCGTGTGCGTCCAGAACAGGGCGAGGGCCGTCCAGCCGCCGAAGCGGTGGATCCGCTCGAAGTGGTCGTGGTGGCGGGCGCGGAAGGGCGGCAGGGCGGTGGCGACGACGAGCGCGAGGAGCGCCAGCAGAGCCCAGCCGACGGCCCTGGGGGCGCCGTCCGGGGTGCTGATCGTCAGCGCCAGGAACCAGGCCGTGCCCGCCAGTGCCCCGCCCACGTGCAGTCCGCCGAAGTGGTACACCTTGCCGAGCGTCCAGCGGACCTTCAGCGGCCAGGTCGTCGGGGCCGCCGTCGCCAGCCGGAAGAGCAGGTTGATGACGTACTGCTGGCGTATCAGCACGGCGAGGGCGAGGTTGGCGAGGGCCGCGTGCCCGAGGGTGGGCGTGGCCAGGGGCCAGTGCGCCCAGGCGAACGCGGCGTTGGCCAGCAGGACCAGGGCCGCGAGGCGGTGGTAGTGCATCAGGGCGGGGTGCTTGAGCGCGCGGCGCGCGGCCGGGAGCAGCGGTGGGAGGTCGCCGGTGCCCTGGCGGGCCCGGGGCGGGGACGTGGTCATCGGGCCACCGCCAGACTGTCGTCGAGCATCCGCAGCAGCGCCTGTTTGTCGACCTTGCCGCGGTCGGTCTCCGGCAGGAAGGCCAACGGCAGGACCCGCTCGGGCACGCAGTAGTACGGCAGGGCCTCCGCGACGGCGCGGCGGGCCGCTTCGGGGTCGATGTCGGCCGGGCAGACGAAGGACACCAGGGTGCGGGCGTCGCGCCGCAGGGTGACCGCGCGGGTGCAGCCGGCGGCCGACTCCAGCACCGCGGAGACGGAGTCCAGTTCGACGCGGAAGCCGCGCACCTTGACCTGGTCGTCGGTGCGGCCGAGGTGTTCGAGCTGCCCGTCGGGGGTCCAGCGGCCGAGGTCCCTGGTGCGGAACATACGGCGGCCGCCGCCGAGGAACGGGTCGGGGGCGTAGCGCTCGGCGTTGAGGGCGTCGTCGCCGAGGTAGCCGGCGGAGACGCAGTCGCCGCCCGCCCACATCTCGCCCACCTCGCCGATGGGCAGGGGGCGGCGGTCGGCGTCGAGGACGTAGACGGTGTTGTTGGGGGTGGGGCGGCCGATGGTGAGCAGCGGGGCGGACGGGTCGTGGCGGCCCATCGTGTTGACGATGGTGGTCTCCGTGGGGCCGCAGCAGTTGTAGAAGGCGGCCTGCCGGGCCCAGCGGTCGGCCAGCGGGCGCGGGCAGGGCTCCCCGGCGACGGCGACGGTGCGCACCCGCGGGCAGGCGGCGGGGTCGAGGCCGGACAGCACGGTCGGCGTGGCGATGAGCACGTCGGCGGTGCGGGCCGCGGCCGCGATGTCCTTGCCGCGGATGACGAGGGTGCCGCCGTGGGCGAGGCAGCCGAGGATCTCCCAGGCCGCCATGTCGAAGGCGATGTTGAGGAGCTGGGCGACCCGGTCGCCGGGGCGGACGCCCAGGGAGCCCGGTGCGGTGAGCAGGATGTTGGCGACGTTGCGGTGGGTGACCCGCACGCCGTTGGGGCGGCCGGTGGTGCCGGAGGTGAACAGGACGTAGCAGCCGTGGTCGCCGGTGACGCGCGGGCGCGGGGCCGGGGCGGGGGGCTGCGGTTCGTCGAGCGGGAGCAGCAGGTGGCCGTCCGGCAGCGGTACGCGGTGGGCGTGTTCGGCGGTGGTGAGGACGACGCGGGTGCGGGCGGTGCGGATGACGTGGGTGAGCTGCGCCGGGGGCGCGAGGCCGACGTCCTGCGGGACGTAGGCGGCGCCGGCCTTCAGGATGCCGAGCAGGCCGACGAGCATCGGCAGCGAGCGGCGGACGAAGAGGCCGACGTGGTCACCGGGCCGTACGCCCTCGCGGACCAGGCGGGCGGCGAGGGCGCCGGCGTACCGGTCGAGTTCGCCGTAGGTCAGGCGCGCGCCCTGGTGCTCGGCGGCCACGGCGTGCGGGGCGGCCGCCGCCTGCCGGGCTATGGCGTGGTGCAGGAGCGGGTCGGGGACGGGGACGGCGGGACCCCGGCCGAACTGCCGGAAGAGGTGCCGGTCCTGGGGGGTGAGGTGGCGCAGAGGCATGGTCGGGTGGCCTCCTGGCTGTTTCGAGGGTCGGATTGCCACAGGCGGTGCGGCCTCGGGTGGAGGCAGCCGCTGTGGATGCAGCCGGACGAACGGCGGGCATGCCCGGGTGTCGAACGCCGTGCGGAGTCGTGCGAGCGCTGCGCGTAGCGAGAGCGTAGCCCCGCTGCTTCAACACTCAACGAGGTCGGATCGGCCAAGAAAGGAATGAAATGAGCCACATGTGCCGTTTCCTGTCACAGAGGCAACGTCCGTGCCGGTCGGCGGCGACGTGAAGGTGGGCAGCCCTGTGCCCTCACGAGGGCGAGGCGGCGGCGGGGAGGTCCCCGTCCCGGCCGCGTAACAGGGAGCCGTCCCGGGCGTAACACGGCCGAAGCACGCTGGACGGCATGCAGAACACCGCCACGCCCACGCACTGCCCGTACTGCGCCCTGCAGTGCGGGATGAACCTGACGCCCACGCCGGACGGGACCGTCGAGGTGAGCGAGCGCGCGGACTTCCCCGTGAACCGGGGCGCGCTGTGCGGCAAGGGCCGTACGGCGCCGGCGGTGCTCGCGCGGAACGTCCGGCTGACCTCCCCGCTGGTGCGCGACGCGGGCGGCACGCTGGTGCCCGCCTCCTGGGACGAGGCACTCGACCGGATCGCCGCGGAGCTGAGCCGCACGCGCGCCGAGCACGGGCCGGACGCGGTCGGCGTGTTCGGCGGGGGCGGCCTCACCAACGAGAAGGCGTACACGCTCGGCAAGTTCGCGCGGGTCGTGCTCGGCACGTCCCAGATCGACTACAACGGCCGGTTCTGCATGTCGTCGGCGGCCGCCGCCGGCATCAAGGCGTTCGGGCTGGACCGGGGGCTGCCGTTCCCGCTGGAGGACATCCCGAAGTCGGGCTGTGTGATCCTCGTCGGGTCGAACCTCGCGGAGACCATGCCGCCGTCGCTGCGCTTCTTCACGGAGCTGAAGGAGAACGGCGGCACCCTGATCGTCATCGACCCGCGCCGCACGAGGACGGCCGAGCAGGCGGACCTGCACCTGGCGCCGCGGCCGGGCACGGACCTGGCGCTCGCGCTGGGCCTGCTGCACCTGGTGATCGCCGAGGGCCGGGTGGACGAGGAGTACGTCCGCGAGCGCACGGCCGGCTGGGAGGACGCCCGGGCCGCCGCGATGGCGCACTGGCCGGAGTACGTGGAGCGGATCACGGGGGTGTCCGTTCCCCAACTGCGCGAGACCGTACGGCTGTTCTGCGAGCCGGAGTCGGCGATGGTGCTGACCGCGCGCGGGCCCGAGCAGCAGTCCAAGGGCACGGACACCGTCGGCGCCTGGATCAACCTGTGCCTGGCGACCGGCCGGCCCGGCCGCCCCCTGTCGGGCTACGGCTGCCTGACCGGGCAGGGCAACGGGCAGGGCGGGCGCGAACACGGGCAGAAGGCCGACCAGTTGCCGGGCTACCGCAAGCTCGACGACCCGGCGGCGCGACGGCACGTCGCCGAGGTGTGGGGCGTCGACCCGGACAGCCTGCCCGGCCCCGGGCGCAGCGCCTACGAGCTGCTGGACGCGCTGGGCACGGACATCAGGTCGCTGCTGCTGATGGCGTCCAACCCGGTCGTGTCGGCGCCGCGGGCCGCGCACATCGAGGAGCGCATCAAGTCACTGGACTTCCTGGCCGTGTGCGACGTGGTGCTGTCGGAGACGGCGGCGCTCGCGGACGTGGTCCTGCCGGTCACCCAGTGGGCCGAGGAGACCGGCACGACGACCAACCTGGAGGGCAGGGTCCTGCTCCGCCGCCGGGCCGTCACCCCGCCCGAGGGCGTCCGCAGCGACCTGGAGGTCATGCACGAGCTCGCCGCCCGCCTGGGCGTGGAGAAGGGCTTCCCGACGGACCCGGAGGAGGTCTTCGAAGAACTCCGCCGGGCGAGCGCGGGCGGTCCGGCGGACTACTCGGGGATCACGTACCGCAGGCTCGCGGAGGAGAACGGCGTGTTCTGGCCCTGCCCGTCCCCGGCGGAGGCGGGGGGACCGGGCGAGGGCGCCCGGCCGGACGGACAGCTGGAGGTGGTGGACATGGGTGAGGACGCCCTGCTGGACGCGCCGCTGCCCGACGACCCGGCCCGGGAGACGCCGACCGCCCACCCGGGCACGCCCCGCCTCTTCCTCGACCGTTTCGCGACGCCCGACGGACGGGCCCGCTTCGTGCCGGTCTCGCACCGCGCGACCGCCGAGGAACCCGACGACGAGTACCCCGTGCTGCTCACCACCGGGCGGGTCGTCGCGCAGTACCAGTCCGGCGCGCAGACCCGGCGCGTGGCCGAGCTGAACGCCGCCGCGCCCGGGCCGTTCGTGGAGATCCACCCGCGGCTGGCGGCCCGGCTCGGGGTGGCCGAGGGCGACCCGGTCGCCGTGGTGTCCCGGCGGGGCCGGGCCGTGGCGCCCGCGAGGATCACGAACGCCATCCGGCCCGACACCGTCTTCATGCCGTTCCACTGGCCGGGCGAGGGCCGCGCCAACACCCTCACCAACCCCGCGCTCGACCCGACGTCCCGGATGCCGGAGTTCAAGGCGTGCGCGGTGCGGCTGGAGGCGGTCGCGCGGGAAGCCGTCGCGGAGGAATCGATCGCGGAGGAAACGGTCGCGGAGGAAACGGCCGTGCGGGAAACGGTCGAGCGGGAAACGGTCGAGCGGGAAGCGGTCAGCGCACGTTGACCGCGTTCCAGGCCGCGGCCACCGCCCGCTGCTCGGTGCTGTCGGCGCCGTAGAGGTCCTTCGCCGCGCTCAGGGTCGCCGTGCGCGCGCCCGCGTAGTCCGTCGAGGACGTCATGTAGGCCGTCAGGGCGCGGTACCAGATCCTGCCGAGCTTGGCGCGGCCGATGCCCTGGACCGTGGAGCCGTCGCAGGTGGGCGAGTTGTGACTCACGCCGTTGATGGTCTTCCTGCCGCTGCCCTCGGCGAGCAGGTACGCGAAGTGGTTGCCGACGCCCGAGGAGTAGTGCACGTCGAGGTCGGCCACCTTCTCGCTCCAGCAGTCGGCCGACTCGCCGTCCCGGGACGGCTTGTCCATGAAGCGCAGGGCCTCCCGGCCGAGGCCGGAGCGGACGACCTTCTCGCCGATGAGCCAGTCACCGGGGTCCTTCGCGTTGTCCGCGTAGAACTCCACCAGCGTGCCGAAGATGTCCGAGGTGGCCTCGTTCAGCCCGCCGGGCTCGCCCGAGTACGTCAGCGCCGCCGTCTTGGACGTCACGCCGTGGGACATCTCGTGCCCGGCCACGTCCAGCGACACCAGCGGGCCGAGTTGCTTGCCGTCGCCGTCGCCGTACGTCATGCAGAAGCAGGTGTCGTCCCAGAAGGCGTTGTTGTAGTCCTTGCCGTAGTGGACGCGGTTGTACGAGCCCTTGCCGTCGCCGGCGATGCCGCTGCGGCCGTGGACGTTCTTGTAGTAGTCCCAGGTGACGTCCGTGCCGTACTGGGCGTCCACCGCCACCGTGGCGCGGTCGGAGGTCCGGCCCGTGGCCCAGTGGTTGTCGGCGTCCTTGAAGAGCGTCGCCGGGGCGCGGGTCAGGCAGATGGTCAGCAGGCACTGGTCCGTCTTGTTCTCGGCGTCACCGGTGTAGGTGCCGCCGCGCGTCGCGTCCTTGAGCCGGTACGACGACCCGGACTTCGTCGTCTCCAGCGGAACCGTGCCGCCGTAGAGGGACTCGCCGTCGCCCGCCGCCGACTCCAGGGTGTCCCAGGCGTCGATCCGGGCGCCGGTCGTCGCGTCGGTCAGGACCGTGCGCCCGACCGGGTTGCCGAGTTCGTCGTGCGCCACCGCGTCGGTCTGCCAGGCCAGCTTCGGGGCGCCGTGCAGGGCGTCGACCACCAGGCGCGGCTTGGCGGTCAGCTTCTCCAGGGTCTCGCCGAGGTGTGCGGCGCGCAGCAGGCTCGCGGCGAGGTCGGCGGCCTTGGGGGCGGACACCTTCGGGGTGACGCCGGTGAGGGAGAGCGCGGACCTCGTCGCGCGGTTCGTGCCCCGGTAGCTGCCGTCCGGGTTCAGGTGGAGGACGAAGTCGCCGCCCAGCACCGGGAGTCGGCGGTAGGTGCGGTCGTAGCGGACGTGCCGGGTGCCGTCCTGGTCGACGATGACGTCCCGGACCTTCGTCTCCTGGGCGGAGGTGAGGCCCAGTTCCGCGGCCCGGTCGTCGAGGACCGTCTCGGCGTCCTCGATCGCTTCGGCCCTGGTCGGCCGTTCGGCCGCGCCGGCGGTCGGGGAGAGCGCGGCGGCCAGCAGGGCGGCGGTGCCGGTGACGGCGGCACCGGCGGTGGCGAGACGGGAACCGCGGACATGACGTATCCGACTCATCGGTCTCCTCATACGGGCGCACCCGGTCGCGTGGGGTCGACCGGGGGCGGCGTTGATGTTGACCGCGAGTCAAGTCGGGGTGGACCTGGCATGTCCATAGCCCCGCTGTGGAGGTGTGTGAGGGTGCAGAATCGTTCCTGTGACCCTGCCTTTCTTCGTCTACGGCACGCTTCGCCCCGGCGAGGTCAACCACGACCTCTTCCTGCGCGGCCGCACCTCCGCCGAGGAACCGGGCCGGCTCGCGGACGCGGTGCTGTACGACGGCCCGGGCTATCCGTACCTGGTCGAGGAGCCGGGCGGCGGCGTCGTGAGCGGGGAGCTGGTGACGGCGCTGCCGGAGGCGTACGGGGCGCTGCTTGCGGAGTTGGACCGGCTGGAGGAGTACGTGCCGGGGGATCCGCGGAGCCTGTACGTGAGGGTGGAGCGGAAAGTCGTCCGGGCGGCGGACGGGGCGGCCGTCCGGGCGTGGGTCTACGTCGCGGGACCGGGGGTGGCAGCGGGGCTGCGGGGCGCCGGGCGGCGGATCGCGGGTGGGGACTGGCGGGGACGGGGGCCGGGGCCGGGACGGGGGTGAGGGCGGGGCGCGGGGCGCTCCGCGCGGGCGGCACGGCGTTCGCGGGCCGCAGGGCGGCTGCAGGCCGTGCGGCGGCTGCGGGCCGTCTGGGGCTACGGGCCGTCTGGGGCTGCGGGCCGTCTGGGGTTACTCGCGCAGTTCCCCGCGCCCCTGGGGGGCCGCTGAGGGCGGGGCGCGGGGGGCTCCGCACGGGCGGCACGACGTTCGCGGGCCGCAGGGCGGCTGCAGGCCGTGCGGCGGCTGCAGGCCGTCTGGGGCTACGGGCCGTCTGGGGCTGCGGGCCGTCTGGGGTTACTCGCGCAGTTCCCCGCGCCCCTGGGGGCCGCTGAGGGCGGGGCGCGGGGGGCTCCGCACGGGCGGCACGACGTTCGCGGGCCGCAGGGCGGCTGCAGGCCGTGCGGCGGCTGCAGGCCGTCTGGGGCTACGGGCCGTCTGGGGCTGCGGGCCGTCTGGGGTTACTCGCGCAGTTCCCCGCGCCCCTGGGGGCCGCTGAGGGCGGGGCGCGGGGGGCTCCGCACGGGCGGCACGACGTTCGCGGGCCGCAGGGCGGCTGCAGGCCGTGCGGCGGCTGCAGGCCGTCTGGGGCTACGGGCCGTCTGGGGCTGCGGGCCGTCTGGGGTTACTCGCGCAGTTCCCCGCGCCCCTGGGGGCCGCTGAGGGCGGGGCGCGGGGGGCTCCGCACGGGCGGCACGACGTTCGCGGGCCGCAGGGCGGCTGCAGGCCGTGCGGCGGCTGCGGGCCGTCTGGGGCTGCTCGCGCGGTTCGCCGCGCCCCTGGGGCTGGCGCTTCGCGCCGCCCCCGGTGGGGTCAGGCCGTGTACGGCCGGCTTTCCCGGGCCTGCCGCAACGCCCGGCCCCACCACACCAGTTGGTCCAGCATGGTCTTGGCCGCGGCGTCCGGGGCCGTCGGGTCGCGCAGGGTGCCCTGGTCGTCGAAGGACGCGCCGGCATGGTGGAAGGAGACGGTGTCGCGGACCGTCACGGCGTGGAGTTCGGCGAAGACCTGCCGGAGGTGCTCCACGGCGCGCAGGCCGCCGGACAGTCCGCCGTAGGAGACGAGGGCGACGGGCTTGGCCTGCCACTCGGAGTAGTGCCAGTCGACGAGGTTCTTCAGGCCCGCCGGGAAGGAGTGGTTGTACTCGGGGGTGAGGACCACGAAGGCGTCCGCGCGGGCGAGCTTCGGGGTGATGCCGGCCAGCGCGGCGGTCGCCTCCGGGGTCCGTTCGAAGGACATCGGCAGCTCGACCTCGCCGACGTCCACGACCTCGGCGACCAGGTCGTCCCGGCCTCGGAGGCGGTCCAGGAGCCAGTCGGCGACGACGGGCCCGAAGCGGCCGTGACGGTTGCTGCCGACGACGAGGGTGACGTTGAGGGGGCGGAGGGCACGGTCGGCAGAGGACTGCCCACGCCCGGCAGTGTTGGTTGCGGCTGTGTTCATGCCGCACAGACTCGTACCTCAACCTTGCTTCAGGTCAAGCCCCGGCCCACGGAACCGGGTCACCCGTTCACACCCGCCCTCCGCACTTTTCCGCGCCCCGCCCGCCATACACCCCGTGACCTGGCGAAACACCCCTGACGGGCCGTCGGGCCCGCCGCCCCTGACACCCATTCACCCCAATTCTGACGCCGCCTCAGAAAGCGCGGCCGCCCCGCAGCCCGTTACCTCGGAAGGGCAGGCGCACGACCGACCAGCGCGAAGGAGCACCGATGCGACGTACCGCCCGGCCGCTGACCGGTACCGCGCTCGCCGTCGCCGCCGCGGCCCTCGCCGCCGCCCCCGCGTACGGCGCGCCCGCCGGTGACCTGGAGGTGTCCCCGTCCTCGGTCGTGCCGGGCGGGCAGGTCGCGGTGCGCACGGCGGCCTGCGGCGCCGGCGGTACGGCGACGGGTGACGCCAGCGCGGTCGGGGCCGGTTCCCTCGGCCTGGCGCCGGGGCCGCACGAGCCGGACGCGACCGGCCGGTTCAGGGTGCCGCCGAGCGCGCAGCCGGGGACGTACGAGATCACCGCGACGTGCGCCGGGAGCGGCCGGCGGGTCACCGGTGACCTGGTGGTCACGCTGGCGTCCGGGCACGAGCAGGTGCATCCCCGGGGGAGTGTGAAGACGGGGGTCGGTGGCGCTCTGGGCCCCGATCCCGTGCAGACCGCGGCCGGTGTGGCGGCCCTCGCCGTCGCCGCCGCGGGCGGTACCTGGCTCCTGCATCGCCGGGCGAGAGGCGACGGGATCTGACGGACACCCTCCGCTGTCCGTCGCCGGTACCGCTGTCCCCTCCCCCTCCGGGTCCGACGCCCCTCGCGGCCCGGAGGGGGTACGGGGCCGCAGCTCAGAAAGGGTGGGTATGCGCAGGTTCCCCAGGTACGGCAGCGGCGTCCGCAACCCCGCGAACGCGGCCATGGCGGCCGTCACGGTGTTCGCCCTGTGCTCCGGGGTGTGGCTGCTGCGCGACGGCGTCGAGACGCACGCCCCGCCACAACCGTCCGCCGCGCAGGCCCGGGCCGGACAGGAGCAGGCCGCCGTCCCCGCGCTGCCGCCCTCGCCGCCCGACCGGATCCGCATCCCGGCGATCCGCGTGAACGCGCCCCTGACCGGGCTCGGCCTGACGAAGACCGGCAGCCTCGACGTACCGCCGGCCGCGCGCGAGAACCTCGCCGGCTGGTACGAGGCCGGCACCACCCCGGGCGAGAAGGGCACGGCGATCGTCGCCGGGCACGTCGACAACGCCGAGGGACCCGCCGTCTTCTACGACCTCGGTGCCCTGACCAAGGGCAGCACGATCGAGGTGGACCGGCGGGACGGCAGCGTCGCGGTGTTCACCGTCGACGCCGTGGAGGTGTACGCCGCGAAGGACTTCCCCGACGAGAAGGTCTACGGCGCCGCCGACCGCCCCGAGCTGCGCGTCATCACCTGCGGGGGCGGCTACTCACGCGGCACCGGTTACCAGGGGAACGTCGTCGTCTTCGCGCACCTGACCGGCAGCCGGTGACCCTCCCGCTCCCAGGACGTTGGCCCTCCCCCACTCCCCCAGCGGCTCCAGTGCCGCGTTCAGCGAGCGGCCCCGGGCGGTCAGCGAGTACTCCACGCGCGGCGGGACCTCGTCGTACGCCTCGCGGTGCACCAGCCCGTCGGCCTCCATCTCCCGCAGGTGCGAGGCGAGCACCTTCTCCGTGACGCCCGGCAGCTCCCGGCGCAGCTCGCCGAAGCGGCAGGGCCGCTCGTTCAGCGCCCACAGGATGAGCACCTTCCACTTGCCGCCGATCACGTCCATCGCCGCGTCGATGCCGCAGACGTACCCGCCCGGCCGCCGTTCCCTCGTCCCCATGCCCTGGACCTCCCCTGCCGCTGCCTGCACCCTTCCCCCGGGGTAACCACCCACTTCGAAGTACGTACTTGAGCAGGCCCTCCCCTGCGACGAGCCTAAACGCCATGACCGACAACGCAGTTGCCTCCCGTACCCCGCTCACCCTTCTCGGCGCCGGAGCCATGGGCACGGCTCTCGCCCGCGCCTGGCTCGCCGCCGGTCACGAGGTGACCGTCTGGAACCGCACGCCCTCCCGCGCCGAGGCCCTCGCCGCCGACGGCGCCACCGTCGCCCGGACCGCCGCCGAGGCGGTGGCCGCGCACCGGCTGGTGATCACCTGCCTGCTCGACGACGCCTCCGTGGACGGGGCCCTCGACGGGGCCGACCTCACCGGGCGGGATCTGGTGAACCTCACCACCGGCACCCCTGCCGAGGGCCGGGCCCGGGCCGCCTGGGCGGAAGCGCGCGGTGCCCGTTTCCTGGACGGCGGGATCATGGCCGTACCGCCGATGATCGGCGTCCCGGACTCCGGCGGTTACGTCTTCTACAGCGGCTCCCACGAGATGTTCGAGGAGCACCGCGCCACCCTCGCCGTCCCGGCCGGCACCCGTTACGTCGGGGCCGACCCGGGCTTCGCCGCGCTGCACGACGTGGCCCTGCTGAGCGCGATGAACGGCATGTTCGCGGGCATGGCCCACGCCTTCGCCCTGATCGGCCCGGAGGACATCGCCCCGAAGGACTTCGCCCCGCTGCTCGTCGACTGGCTGACCGCGATAGCCCCGGCAGCGCACCAGACCGCCGACCAGCTGGAGAGCGGCGACTACACCAAGGACGTCGTCTCCAACCTCGCCATGCAGGCGGCCGGTATCCCCACGTTCCTGCGCACGGCCGAGGAACAGCACGTCAGCCCCGAGCTGCTGACGCCGTACCTGGAGCTGATGAAGAGGCGGGTGGACCAGGGGCACGGCGACGAGGACGGGACGGGGATGATCGAGCTGCTCGATCTGCGGCGCGGCGCCTAGCAGCCGCTGTCGCACGGAAAGCGGAAGCCGCCTGGGGGCCGCAACCGCCGGAGCAGGGGAAGAGGGCCGCTGGCACCACGCAGCCGGCCCCGCACCGGAAGCGGCAGCCGCCGGCACCGGCCCACGGTGTTCCGCGTCCCGGAACAAGGAGTGGCCTATCGCGGTGGTGGTGTCTAAACCGGTGTACAACCGCCGCTTCCGCTTCCCTCTGGAGGTACCCCGTGTCGACCAGGCTCGACAACGCAAGCCCGGACACCGTGCCACCAGCGGTGGTCAAGGCAGCCGACCTGCTGGCGGAAGCCGCCCGTACCGGGGCCGCCTGTCCGCCGGTGCGCACGCTGTTCGACGACGGCGGCGATCTGGAGACCGCGTACGCCGTTCAGCAGCTGAACGTCCGGCGCGCCCAGGCCGTCGGCCGCCGGATCGTGGGCCGCAAGATCGGCCTCACTTCCGCGTCCGTGCAGCGCCAACTGGGCGTGGACCAGCCCGATTTCGGGGTGCTGTTCGCGGACATGGCGGTGGCCGACGGCGGCCGGGTGCCGGCCGGACGGTTGCTGCAGCCCAAGGTGGAGGCCGAGGTCGCGCTGGTGCTCGGCCGTGATCTGCCGCACCGCGAGTGCACCGTGGTGGACGTGCTGCGCGCGGTCGACTTCGCACTCCCGGCTCTGGAGATCGTGGACAGCCGGGTGCGGGGGTGGGACATCACCCTCGTCGACACGGTCGCCGACAACGCCTCCTGCGGGCTGTACGTCCTCGGCGGCGTCCCGCTGCCGCTCACCGGTGTCGATCTGCGCGCCGTGACGATGAGCATGACGCGGAACGGCGACACCGTCTCGGAGGGCAGCGGTGCCGACTGTCTCGGCGGCCCGCTCAACGCGGCCGTCTGGCTCGCCTCCGCCCTGGCCGAGCGGGGCGACCCGCTGCGCGCCGGAGACCTGCTGCTCACCGGAGCCCTGGGGCCGGTCGCTCCCGCCGGCCCCGGTGACCGGTTCGAGGCGTCCCTCAGCCACCTGGGCACCGTGGGTGTCGAGTTCACGAGTGAGAAGAACGCAGCATGAGTGCACGAACCAAGGTCGCCGTCATCGGCTCGGGCAACATCGGCACCGACCTGATGATCAAAATGCTGCGGCTGTCGGAGACCCTCGACATCGCGGTGATGGCCGGCATCGACCCGGACTCCGACGGCCTGGCCCGCGCCCGCCGGCTGAAGGTGGCCACGACCCACGAGGGCGTCGAAGGACTCGTCCGGCTGGACGAGTTCGCGGACGTCGAGATCGTCTTCGACGCCACGTCGGCCGGCGCACACCGGCACCACGAGGACGTACTGCGCCCGCTCGGCCGCACCCTCGTCGACCTCACTCCCGCCGCGATCGGCCCGTACGTGGTGCCGCCCGTCAACGGCGACGTCCACATCGACGCGCCGAACGTCAACATGGTCACCTGCGGCGGCCAGGCCACCATCCCGGTCGTCGCCGCCGTCCGCGCGGTCACCCCCGTGCACTACGGCGAGATCGTCGCCTCCATCTCCTCCCGCTCCGCGGGACCCGGCACCCGGGCCAACATCGACGAGTTCACGGAGACCACCGCCTCGGCCATCGAGCGGGTCGGCGGCGCCCGGCGCGGCAAGGCGATCATCATCCTCAACCCGGCCGAACCCCCGCTGATCATGCGGGACACCGTGCACTGCCTGGTCTCCGACTGCGCCACCGAGTCCGTCACGGCATCGGTCGAGGACATGGTCACGCGCGTGCAGGAGTACGTGCCCGGCTACCGGCTCAAGCAGAAGGTGCAGTTCGCGAAGGTGGCGGCCGACGACCCGCTGCGCACCCTCGCCCCCGGCGCGGGCGAGGTCCTCAGGGTCTCGGTCTTCCTGGAGGTCGAGGGCGCCGCCGACTACCTCCCGGCCTACGCGGGGAACCTCGACATCATGACCTCGGCCGCGCTGCGCACCGCCGAACGCATGGCCGCCCACCGTGCCACGGAGGTGGCCTGAAGATGACCCGCCTGTACGTCCAGGACGTCACCCTGCGGGACGGCATGCACGCCGTCCGGCACCGCTACACCGTCGACCAGGCCGCTACGATCGCCGCCGCCCTGGACGCCGCCGGGGTCGCCGCCATCGAGATCGCCCACGGTGACGGGCTGGCCGGCTCCAGCGTCAACTACGGCGTCGGCTCCCACACCGACTGGGAGTGGATCGAGGCGGTGGTGGGCGCCGTGCGCCGGGCCGTCCCCACGACTCTGCTCCTGCCCGGCATCGGAACGGTCCACGACCTCAAGCAGGCGCACGCCCTGGGCATCCGCTCGGTGCGCGTCGCCACGCACTGCACCGAGGCCGACATCTCCGCCCAGCACATCTCCGCCGCGCGGGAGCTGGGGATGGACGTCGCGGGGTTCCTGATGATGTCCCACCTGGCCGAACCGGCCGAACTCGCCCGCCAGGCCAAGCTGATGGAGTCCTACGGTGCCCACTGCGTGTACGTGACCGACTCCGGTGGCCGGCTCACCATGGACGGGGTCCGTGACCGCTTCCGCGCCTACCGCGACGTCCTCGATGCGGCCACGGAGCTGGGCATCCACGCCCATCACAACCTCGCCCTGGGCGTGGCGAACACCGTCGTCGCCGTCGAGAGCGGTGCCGTGCGCGTCGACGCCTCGCTCGCCGGGCAGGGGGCAGGCGCGGGCAACTGCCCCTTGGAGGCGTTCATCGCGGTCGCCGACCTGATGGGCTTCGAGCACGGCTGCGACCTGTTCCCGCTGATGGACGCCGCCGACGATCTCGTACGTCCGCTGCAGGACCGCGAGGTACGGGTGGACCGCGAGACGCTCACGCTCGGCTACGCGGGCGTGTACTCCAGCTTCCTGCGCCACGCCGAGACCGCCGCCGCGCGCTACGGGCTGGACACCCGCAGCATCCTCGTCGAGGCCGGCCGGCGGCGCATGGTCGGCGGCCAGGAGGACATGATCACCGACATCGCGCTGGATCTGGCCGCACAGCCGCAAACCGCTTCCTGACGCGCGGAGCCGAGGGGCCTGCCGGTGCGCCGTCGGCGCACCGGCAGGCCTCCGGCCTTGAACCGGCGCGTGAGCGCTCGGACGTCGCGGTCACCTCAGTCGTTGACAGTGCCTCGCTGAGCGGTGAGCGCGACCCGGGTCGGGAGGTCCCGGAACCGGGCCCGCTGTTCCTCGCTCAGCTCCGCGAGCAGCCGCGCTTCGGCGGCCGCGACCTCGGCTCGCATGCGCTGCGACTGCTCCCGGCCCTCGTCCGGCAGGATCACGTGGCGACACCGCCGGTCCTGCGGATTCTGCCGTCGAGACCGACCTGACCGGCCAGTTCGAGTTGGGCGGGCCGCAGCGCCCCATCACTCACATCATGCCCCGCTGTTACCCGGCTCACTTTTCTTGTCGGTAGATGTTCTGTTGTGCATACTATCTTCATCGCAGCAGAAACCCATGTTGGAGGACCGCACCATGAACCTGTTCCGCCTCGACGCGAGCATCCGCACCGAAGGATCGGTGAGCCGCGCCCTCGCCGACACCGCCGAGCAGGCCTGGCTCGCCGAGCACCCCGGCGGCGTCGTGACCCGGCGCGACCTCGGCGTCGAGCCCCTGCCCGGGGACGCCTGGACCGCGCTCGCCCACGAGGTCGTCAACCCGGCCGCACCGGCCCCGAAGGAGGCGCACGAGCTCCTCGACCGCCTCGGCGCCGAACTCCTCGAGGCTGACGCGTTCCTGTTCGCGGTGCCGATGTACAACTGGAACGTCCCGGAGCAGGTCAAGACCTGGATCGACCTGATCCTGAAGCACGACCAGGTGGGCATCCACGGTGACCAGCCGCTGAAGGGCAAGCCGGCGCTCCTGACGCTGAGCCGGGGCGGCGGCTACGGGCCCGGCTCCCCCAAGGAGGGCTGGGACTACGCCACGCCCTACCTGCGCCGGATCCTGGCCGACGTCTTCGGCCTCGACCTTCAGATCGCCGAGGCGGAGCTGACCCACGCGTTCTGGAACCCGGAGATGGCGCACCTGCGCGAGCTGGCCGAAAAGTCGATGAAGACCGGGCACGAGGATGCCGCCGAGCACGGGCTGCGGATCGCCAAGCTGATCAGGGCCTGACCGCCCCAGGGCCTGTCTCGCGGATCACCCGAGGTGCGGGCCCCCGCACCGATCCGCGAGACAGGCCCTTGAACGATCGTTCCCAAGGCGTTCGTGAAAGGACTGCACATGGGCAATGGAGCCGCAGTGCGGGAGACGGCCGTTCCGTCGTCGGTCATGCAGAAGGCGTTCGACCTGCTGGAAGTGTTCCGTCACGGCCGCGTGTTGACGCTGAGCGAGGTGGCGCGCCGCGCCGGTCTGCCGAAGTCGACGGCCTACCGCGTCCTCGGGATGCTCGTCCGGGTGGGAGCGGTCGAACACGAGGGCACCGGTTACCGGATCGCGTTCCGGATGATGGCCATCGGTGCGGCCTCGCCCGAAGGGGCGGTCCGCCACGTCGCGCTTCCGTACCTGCTGGATCTGCACCGGGCCGTCGGGCACACCATCCATCTGTGCGTCCTGCGCGGCCCGGAGGTCGTCTATGTGGAGAAGCTGTACACGCCGCGGGCGCGGTTGTTCGCCACGGAGGTCGGGATGACGCTGCCCGCTCACTGCACGAGCGTGGGCAAGGCTCTGCTGGCCTACACGGACCCGGAGCTGGCGGGGGCACCCCCCACGGGCCGTCTGCGCGGGCTCACCGCGCGCTCGGTGCGGGATCCGGTGCTCCTCCGCCGTGAGTTGCGACGTGTCCGGCAGCAGGGGGTCGCCACCGACGTCGAGGAGGCGGCGCCCGGACGGTCGTGTGTGGCCATGCCGATCGTCCTCGGCGGCGAGGCGGTGGCGGCGGTGTCGATCGGTTTCCCCACCGAACACGGATCGGCTGATGTGTTCGTGCCGCCCCTGCGGCGGACGGTGTCGTCGATCGTCCGAGCACTGCCCGGTGTCCTGACATGACAGGGCCGATCGCCGGGCGGCCGGCCACAAGGCAACCAAGTGCTCGTCGCACTACAGCTGACGAGCCACTTCGAAAGGAATCCCGATGCATATGTCACGCATTCGCTCCAGGGTGGTCACCCTGGGTGTCATAGCGGCGGGCGTCGTCGCGCTCGGCTCCGCGACCGCGCTCCCCGCCGACGCGGCAACCAGGTACTGGACGGTCCAGGGGACCGGATCCACGCCGGCCGCGGCCAAGAAGGCCGCCGACAAGAAGTGCACCGATGCCGGAGGGCGCCCGGACTCGTGGGCGGGCTACGTGCAGACGTCCGGTGGCTGGACCGCGATTGAGCAGTGCTCCAAGTAGGGTTGCGGATGACGGCACTTGACCTGCGAAAGCGCAGGTCAAGTGCCGTTTTTTGCTGTGCGTCAACGTGGCTGAGGAAGAACACACGCAGGGCCGGCGAAACGTGTGCCGGTTCCCGGAACACGCGCTTCGTCGGTCACGGTCCCGCGCCATAGCGTTTCCAACGCCACCAGCTCAGCCGGCGCCCCGATCGACGCGCCGCTCAACGAGGAGGAGACGAGTGGCCACCGACGCCTTTCCCTCCCCAGCCCCCCAGAACGAGCCCCCGTGCTGATCGTGGGCGCGGACCGCGGACCGTGCGTCGGCGCTGTACGGCCTGCCCGTCGTCGTCCGCGTGGTCGGGTCGGACCGCGCCTACCGGGATCCGCTCGGGGAATGGGCGAGCGTGCGCGGCATCGAGGACGACGGCTGCCTGCTCGTCCGCCCCGACGGACACATCGCGTGGCGCGCCCGCTCCGGCCCCGCTCCGGACGCTCTTCTCGACGCCGTCGCCCGCACGCTCCAGATCCCCGCCCCCCAAGACGGCCGGGCCGCCGGAAAGACCTTCGCCACCGCAACTCACTGACCAGCCCCGACACCCTGAGGAGAAACCACATGAGCGTCTTCACATCGCTGGGCTATGTCGTCGTCCGCGGTTCACTCGACGAGTGGTCCCGCTTCGCCACCAAGACCATCGGCGCACAGCCCGTGCCGTCCGCCGCGGGCGAACTGCGCCTGCGACTCGACGAGTACGCGTACCGCATCCTCATCGAGGACGGCGAGCCCGCGGGCCCCGCGTCCCTGGTGGCACTGGGCTTCACCGTCCCGGACGCGGCCGCGCTCGCCGAGCTGGAAACCCACCTCGCGTCCCGTGGCGTCACGGTCCGCGAGGACGAGGACCTGCGAGTCCGCCGGGGCGTCGAGGGACTGCGGGTCTTCTCCGACCCCGAAGGCAACACGATCGAGGCCGTCCACGGCCTGCCGCTCGCCGACACCCCCTTCACGTCCCCCCTGGGCGTCCGTTTCGTCACCGGTGATCTGGGGGTCGGGCACGCCTTCATGAACAGTTCGGGCGACGCGCGCGAGGCCGCCGAGTTCTACCAGCGTGAGCTGGGCTTCAAGCTGAGCGACACGATCTCGATGGCCGAGCTCGGAGTGGAGGGGGACGGCTACTTCCTGCACTGCAACCCCCGGCATCACTCCGTCGGCTTCGGCCGCGGCATCGGCCCCACCCCGGGCATCGATCACCTCATGCTCGAAGTCTCCGACCTCACCACCGTCGGCCGCGTCATGGACACGATCAACGACGATCCCGACCACATCATCGTCACGCTGGGCGAGCACACGAACGACCACATGACCTCGTTCTACGTGACCACACCCTCGGGCTTCCAGATCGAGTACGGCTGCAACGGCCTGGTGGTCGACGACGACACCTGGCAGGTCGCCCACTACGAGGCGATCAGCACCTGGGGCCACAAGTACATCCCGGCCGACGCCTGAACCGCCGCCCTCGACGAAAGGAAAGCCATGTCCACGACCGAGGTCCTGACCGAAGCGGCGACCAGCAAGTACGTGCAGACGGCCAAGTGGAAGCTGCACTACAACGAGGCCGGTGACGGCCACCCCCTGATCCTGCTGCACGGCGGCGGAGCCGGCGCCGGCGGCTGGAGCAACTACTCCCGCAACATCCCCTTCCTTGCGCGCCACTACCGTGTCATCGCCATCGACATGCCCGGCTGGGGCAAGAGCGACACCGCCGTGCCGGGCGACCGCGACCACGTGGAGGCGCTGGAACTGGCCCTGGACGCCCTCGAACTGGACCAGGTCGCCATCGTCGGCAACTCACTGGGCGGAAGGACGGCGCTCCGCTTCACGGCGCACCATCCCGAGCGCGTCAGCCACCTGATCCCGATGGGCGCCCCCGCCCCGGGGGTCAACGTGCTCGGCCCGCCCAACGACAAGACGGACGGAATCCTCCCCCTGGTGCGGGCCTATTTCGACCCGTCGCCAAAGAACTTCCAGGCGATGGTCGCGGCGTTCGCGTACGACCCGGCACTCGCCGAGGACGCCGACCTCGCCCGCGCGCGGTCGGAGGCCGCCCTCGCCCGCCCCGACCACCTGGAGAACATGAGGCTCGCGCTGCCCACCGGGGACCTCAACGGCCCGCCGCAGCTGTTCCAGGACCTGGTGCCGCTGCTGGCCGAGCTCACCGTGCCCACGCTGATCGTGCAAGGGCGCAACGACCGCGCCGTCCACTTCGAGAACGCGCTGCGGCTGATGGCGATGATTCCGTCCTCCCGGCTGTACCTCATCAACAACTGCGGCCACTGGGCACAGATGGAACACTCCGAGGAGTTCAACCGCGTCGTGCACGAGTTCATCTCCGCACACTGACCCCCTCCGAACGGGCCCGTACGATCGTGCGGGCCGTCCGTTCGTACGGGAGAGCCGTTACGCGATCCACTGCTCGTACGCCAGGTTCCCCACCAGTGCGAACACCACCGTCAGCAGCACGACCCGGACGAAGCCGCTGCCCCGCTTCAGGGCCGTGCGGGCGCCGAGGGTGCCGCCCGCGAGGTTGAAGACGGCCATCAGCGCGGCCGGCTGCCACAGGACGGCGCCTTGCCAGGCGAAGGTGGCGAGAGCGCCGGCGTTGGTGCAGCAGTTGATGATCTTGGCGGTGGCGGAGGCCGTGACCAGGTCGAGGTGGAGGACCGCGGTGAGGGCGAGGACCAGGAACGTGCCGGTGCCGGGGCCGATGAGGCCGTCGTAGAAGCCGATGCCGAGGCCCGCGAGGCCGATCGCCGCGAGGACCTGGCGGCGGGTGGCCGGGCCGGTCGCGGGGGCCGTGCCGAACGCGGGCCGCAGGATCACGAAGGCGGCGACGGCGAGCAGCACCACCATGATCACCGGCTTGAGGACGTCGGTGCTCATCCCGGCCGCGAAGAAGGCCCCGCCGGAGGATCCGGCGAGGGCGGCCAGCCCGATCCGCACGGCCGTCCGCACGTCCACGGGAGCCTTGCGGGCGTATGTCACCGCCGCGCCCGTCGTGCCGACGATGGCGACCGCCTTGTTGGTGCCCAGCGCCTGCGCGGCGGGCGTGCCCGGCGGCAGGCCGAGCAGCAGCACCGGCAGCAGCAGGAGCCCGCCCCCGCCGACCACGGCGTCGATCCAGCCGGCGGCGAGGGCCGCGAGGCAGAGCAGGACGATCATGGTCAGCGATATGTCGGGCATGATCAGCACCCTATGCGGCACCCTCGGCCGCACCTCCTCACAGGCCGCAGGTCCCGCCCACCGGGAACCCTCACACCCACCCCCCGCCTCCGCTGAGGGCAGCGTTCCGCGTGGGAAACAGAGGTGATGCTGCCGGGTAACACCGGCACCGCACGCTCGAGTACATGACCTCGAATGAGCGTGTGGTGGTGATCGGCACCGGCCTCGCGGGCGTACGGCTCGCCCGGCGGCTCGGTGAGCTCGGCACGCCCGCGTCGCTGATCGGCGAGGAGGAGCACCGGCCCTACAACCGGGTGCTGCTCGCCGAAGTGCTGGCCGGGCGTTACAGCCCCGAGGTGATCGCCCTGCCCGCGCCCGCGGAGCTGCGGCGCGGCCGGGTCACCGGCATCGACCGCGCGGAGCGGACCGTCACCTGCGCGGACGGTTCCGTGATCGCATACGACCGGCTCGTTCTCGCGACCGGCTCCAACCCCGTCCTGCCGCCGCTGCGCGGGCTGTTCACCGAGGACCACCAACTGCCCGAGGGCGTCCACGCGTTCCGCACCATGGACGACTGCCTGGGCCTGTCCAAGGCCGTCCGGCCGGGCGTGAAGGCGGTCGTCATCGGCGGCGGGCTGCTCGGCGTCTCCGCGGCCCGCGCGCTCGCCCTGCGCGGCGCCCAGGTCGTGCTCGCCCAGCAGTCCGAGCGGCTGATGGAGCGCCAGCTCGACCCGGCCGCCTCCCGGCTCGTCAAGCGGCATCTGACCGACCTGGGCGTGGAGGTGCACACCGAGTGCCGCGTACGGGACGTGCGCTGCGTCGGCGGCGCCGTGCGCTCGGTGGAGATGGCCGACGGGTACGCGCTGGACGCCGATATCGTCGTGGTCGCCTGCGGGGTCCGCCCGCGGGTGGGACTCGCGCAGACCGCCGGACTCGACGTCCGCAAGGGTGTCGTCGTCGACGACGAGCTGCGCACCTCCGACCCGTACATCCACGCGATCGGCGACTGCGCCCAGCACGACGGCGTCCTCTACGGCCTCGCCGCTCCCGCACTCGAACAGGCCGACGCGCTCGCCGAGCTGCTCGCCGGTGACGCGGCCGCCCGCTACACCGGCACGCGGTCCCTGACCCGGCTCACGCTCACGGGGCACGACAGCCCCTTCGACCTCGCCGCGTTCGGCGAGACGGAGGCGCTGCCGGGCGACGACGTCGTCCAGCTCGCCGACGCCACCCGCGGCACCTACCGCAAGGTCGTCGTCCGCGACGACCGCCTGGTCGGCGGGGTCCTCGTCGGCGAACTCGGCACCGTCGGCGCGCTCGCCCGCGCCTGGGAGGGAGCAGAGCCGCTCCCCTCCGACGGCGGCCCGCTGCTCCACCTGCTCACCAATGATGGAGGCTCCTGATGACCGCCACTGGGGCGAACCCCACGATCGTGCTCGTCGGCCACGGCATGGTCGGCCAGCGCTTCCTCGAAGCGCTCGCCGAGCGCGGCCTGACCGCCACGCACCGCGTGGTCGTGCTCTGTGAGGAGCCGCGCCCGGCGTACGACCGGGTCCAGCTGACCTCGTACTTCTCGGGCAAGACGCCCGAGGACCTGTCCATGACGGACATGGAGTTCATCAAGGACCACGGCATCGAGCTCCGCGTCGGCGACCCGGCGGTCACCGTCGACCGCGAGGCCCGCAAGGTCACCGCCCGGTCCGGTGAGGTCTTCGACTACGACGTCCTGGTCCTGGCCACCGGCTCGTACCCGTTCGTGCCGCCGGTGCCGAACAAGGACGCCGAGGGCTGTTTCGTCTACCGCACGATCGAGGACCTCCTCGCCATCGAGGAGTACGCGAAGACCAGGGCGTCGACGGGAGCCGTCGTCGGCGGCGGTCTGCTCGGTCTGGAGGCGGCGGGCGCCCTCAAGGGGCTCGGAGTGGACGCCCACATCGTGGAGTTCGCGCCCCGGCTGATGCCGGTCCAGGTCGACGAGGGCGGTGGCGCCGCCCTGCTGCGCACCATCGAGGACATGGGCCTGAGCGTCCACACCGGCGTCGGCACGCAGGAGATCGTGGTCGGCGAGGACGGTGCCGTGACGGGCATGAAGCTGTCCGACGGCTCCGAACTCGCCACCGACATGGTGGTGTTCTCCGCCGGTGTCCGCCCGCGCGACCAGCTGGCCCGCGACTGCGGCCTGACGGTCGGCGAGCGCGGCGGCATCACCGTCGACGAGCAGTGCCGTACGGTCTCGGACCCGCACGTGTTCGCCATCGGCGAGTGCGCGCTGGCGGCGGACGGCCGGGTGTACGGCCTGGTGGCCCCGGGGTACGAGCAGGCGGAGACCGCCGCCGCGACGATCGCTCAGGACGAGGCGGAGTTCACGGGCGCCGACCTGTCCACCAAGCTGAAGCTGCTCGGCGTGGACGTGGCGTCCTTCGGTGACGCGCACGGCACCGCCGAGGACTGCCTGGACGTCGTGTACTCCGACTCCCGCGCGGGCCTGTACAAGAAGCTGGTCATCGGCCGCGACGGCACACTGCTCGGCGGCATCCTGGTCGGCGACGCGGAGGCCTACGGCACGCTGAAGGCGTTCACCGGCTCGGTCCCGCCGGTCTCGCCCGAGTCGCTCGTGCTGCCCGCCGGCGCCGGTGCCCCGGCCCAGCTCGGCCCGACCGCGCTGCCGGACGAGGCGATCATCTGCTCCTGCAACAACGTCACCAAGGGCACGATCCGCGGCGCGGTCACCGACCACCAGTGCACCACCGTGCCCGAGGTGAAGAAGTGCACCAAGGCCGGTACGACCTGCGGCTCCTGCGTCAAGGTCCTCGGCCAGCTCGTCAACGCCGAGCTGGAGGCCAGCGGCGTCGAGGTCGACAAGGGCCTGTGCGGCTGCTTCTCGCAGACCCGCGAGGAGCTGTACGAGATCGTCCTCGCGCTGCGCATCAACACCTACCAGGACCTGCTGGACCGCTACGGCCGCGAGGGCGCCCGGGGCGGGGACGGCTGTGAGGTCTGCAAGCCGGCCGTCGGCTCGATCATCGCCTCCCTCGCCCCGACCATCGGCGCGAGCGGCTACGTCCTGGACGGCGAGCAGGCCGCGCTGCAGGACACCAACGACCACTTCCTGGCCAACCTGCAGAAGAACGGCTCGTACTCGGTCGTGCCGCGCATCCCCGGCGGCGAGATCGCCCCGGAGAAGCTGATCGTGATCGGCGAGATCGCCCGCGACTTCGGCCTCTACACGAAGATCACCGGTGGTCAGCGGATCGACATGTTCGGCGCGCGCGTCGAGCAGCTGCCGCTGATCTGGGCCCGGCTGGTGGACGCCGGCTTCGAGTCCGGCCACGCCTACGGCAAGGCCCTGCGCACGGTGAAGTCCTGCGTCGGCCAGACCTGGTGCCGCTACGGCGTCCAGGACTCCGTGAAGATGGCGATCGACCTGGAGCTGCGCTACCGGGGCCTGCGCTCCCCGCACAAGCTGAAGTCGGCGGTCTCCGGCTGCCAGCGCGAGTGCGCCGAGGCGCAGTCGAAGGACTTCGGCGTGATCGCCACCGCCAACGGCTGGAACCTCTACGTCGGCGGCAACGGCGGCGCCACCCCGCGCCACGCGGACCTGCTCGCGCAGGACCTGTCGGACGCCGAGCTGGTGCGGCTGATCGACCGGTTCCTGATGTTCTACATCCGTACGGCCGACCGCCTGGAGCGCACCTCCACCTGGCTGGAGCGGATCCCGGGCGGCCTGGACCACGTACGGGACGTCGTCGTCCACGACTCGCTCGGCATCTGCGACGAGCTGGAGAAGCTGATGGCCGACCATGTCGCGCACTACCGCGACGAGTGGTCCGAGACCATCAACGACCCCGAGAAGCTCGCCCGGTTCGTGTCCTTCGTGAACGCGCCGGACACTCCGGACCCGGTCGTCGCCTTCGTGCCCGAGCGCGACCAGATGAAGCCCGACCTGCCGCTGCTGTCCATCGGCATGCGACCCGCCGACGTTCTGGAAGGAAGCGCCCAGCGATGACCCTGGCACCTGAGACGACCGACCTGAAGGTCCAGCTCGCCCTGGACGGCGACTGGTTCACGGTCTGCGACCTGAGCATGCTGCTCCCGGGCCGCGGGGTGGCGGCACTGCTGCCGGACGGCCGCCAGGCGGCGATCTTCCGCGACCGTTCCGGCGAGCTGTTCGCCATCGACAACCGCGACCCCTTCACCGGCGCCGCGGTCCTCTCCCGCGGCCTGACCGGCTCCCACCAGGGCCGCCCGTTCGTGGCCTCCCCGCTGCTGAAGCAGCGCTTCGACCTGGCCTCCGGGCAGTGCCTGGACGACGAGACGGTCCAGGTGGCGGTGTACAAGGTCCGCACCGCCTGACGGTCCGGACGCAGAGGCGAACCACCACGCGCGGGATCCCCGCCGGCCATGGAGGCCGGGCGGGGATCCCGCGCGTGGCCCGTTTCCGGCCGGGTAAAACGAAGCTTTACGGTTGCTTGGGGCATTGAATTGCTAAGGGCAAGTAATCCCCTTCTAGGGTTGCGGAATGACCGAAACCGCAGCCGTACCCGAGGAGGCGGCCCCGGCATCCCCGCCCGGCGGGCTGACCCACCGGCAGATCCTGACCATCCTCAGCGGTCTGCTGCTGGGCATGTTCCTGGCCGCCCTGGACCAGACGATCGTCAGCACCGCGATCCGCACGATCTCCGACGACCTGCACGGCCTGAGCCAGCAGGCGTGGGCGACCACGGCGTATCTGATCACCTCGACGATCACCACACCGCTGTACGGCAAGCTGTCGGACCTGCACGGCCGCAAGCCCTACTTCCTGACCGCGATCAGCATCTTCGTGGTGGGGTCGGCGGCCTGCTCGTTCGCCACGTCGATGACCGAACTGGCCTGGTTCCGGGCGTTCCAGGGGCTCGGCGCGGGCGGCCTGATGTCGCTGGTGCTGGCGATCATCGGCGACATCGTGCCGCCGCGGGAACGCGCCCGCTACCAGGGGTATCTGCTGGCCACCTTCGCCACCTCCAGTGTGCTCGGCCCGCTCATCGGCGGTTTCCTGTCCGGCCGGGACAGCATCCTGGGCATCGCCGGCTGGCGCTGGGTGTTCCTGGTGAACGTGCCGGTCGGCCTGCTCGCGCTGGCCGTGGTCGCCAAGGTGCTCAACGTGCCGCACACCCGGCTCGACCGGCGGATCGACGTCTGGGGCGCGGTGACCATCGCGCTGGGCGTGGTGCCGCTGCTGCTGGTGGCAGAGCAGGGCCGCGACTGGGGCTGGGGGTCGACGAAGTCCGTGGCGTGCTACGCGGTCGCGGCGGTCGGCCTGCTGCTGTGGGTCCTCGTGGAGCGACGGGTCGGCGACGACGCGCTGATCCCGGTCCGGCTGTTCCGCAGCGGGATGTTCAGCCTGGTCAGCGTGGTGCTGCTGATCGTCGGCATGGGCATGTTCGGCGGGATGATGATGATCCCGCAGTACCTGCAGATCGTGAAGGGAGCCACCCCGACCACCTCGGGCCTGCAGATGCTGCCGCTGGTCGTCGGCATGATGGGCGCCTCGATCGTCTCCGGCCAGGTCACCTCCAGGACGGGGAAGTACAAGTTCCTGCCGATCGTCGGCACCGCGCTGATGATCGTCGCGCTCCTGCTGTTCGCCCTACGGGTGGACTGGGACACGCCGCTGCGGCAGACGATGGCCTACATGCTCGTCCTGGGCCTGGGGCTCGGCTGCTGCATGCAGACGCTGGTGCTGGCCATGCAGAACGCGGTGCCGCCGCGGGACATGGGAGTGGCGAGCGCCTCGTCCACGTTCTTCCGGCAGATGGGCGGCACGGCCGGCACGGCCGTGTTCACCACCCTGCTGTTCACCCACGTTCCCGGGAAGATCGCGGACGCCTTCACCTCGGTCGCCCACACCGCCTCCTTCCGGGCGGCGCTGCGCGACCCGGCGGTGCGTGCCGACCCGGCGAACCGGCCGGTGCTGGCCCTGGTGCAGGGGCACGGGTCCTCCGGCACCGACCAGGTGCTCAGCGACTCGTCGTTCATCCAGAAGCTCGACCCGCGGCTCGCCGTGCCGTTCAAGATGGGCTTCGCCGACTCGATGCACGTGGTGTTCCTGACCGCCGCGGCCGTGATGGTGCTGGGCTTCCTGCTGGTCCTGTTCATCAAGGAGGTACCGCTGCGCCAGGTGTCCGGGCTCCAGGCCCGCGCCGCCGAGGAGGGCTCGGCGGTTCCCGTCGAGAAGACACCGGTCGATGTCGTGAAGACCCCGGCCGGGAAGACCCCGGCCGCCGCGCAGACGCCCGCGCCGGCCCACTCCGAGGCGGAACCGTCCGGCGGCGGAATCCCGGTGCGCGGCTTCGTCCGCGGCACGGGCAACGCCCCGGTCCCGCGGGCAGCCGTCACACTGATCTCCCTCGCCGGACGGCAGTTGGGCCGCGCGGTCGCCCGGGCCGACGGCGCCTACGCGGTGACCGCGCCGGCCACGGGTTCGTACGTCCTGATCGCCTCCGCCGACGGCTTCCAGCCGCAGGCCTCGACGGTCGTCGTGCACGACGATCCGGTGGCGTACGACATCCTGCTCAGCGGCACCAGCGGGCTGAGCGGTGCCGTGCGGGCCGCCGAGACCTCGCTGCCCGTGCGGGACGCGATGGTGATCGTGACCGACGTCCGCGGTGACCTGCTGGCCACTCAGGTCACCGGCGAGCAGGGCGAGTTCTCGTTCGGGGAACTGGTGCCGGGGACGGTGACCGTCGCGGTGAACGCCGCCGGTTTCCGCCCGCGCGCCCTGCCGGTCGAGATCGGCGCCAGCGGGGCCACCCGCATCGAGGTCGACCTCGACTTCGGCGCCCACCTCCAGGGCGTCGTCCGGGCCCCGCACGGCCCGCTCGCGGACGCCCGGGTGACGCTGGTGGACGCGGCGGGCAACGTGGTCGGCACGGCCGTCACGGCGGCGGACGGCGCCTACGCCTTCACCGACCTGGACAGCGGCGAGTACACGGTCATCGCGACCGGCTACTCCCCGGTGGCCACGGCGCTGACGGTGAGCGGCCGCGGCGTCGACGGCCATGACGTGGAACTGTCCCACCCGGCCGAGTGACGGAGCACCCCGGCGGGCCCGCGCCTGGCAGGCTGGGCGCATGGTCACACAGCCGAACGACTGGTCCGGGCTCTCCTGGCTGGGCCCTTCGATCGACGCCCGCGCGCTGTTCCGTCCGGAACTGGAGGCCCTGCTCGGGTTGTTGCGGGGGCTGGGGCCGGCGGAGTGGGCGCGGGTCGCCGTGCCGGGGTGGACCGTCCACGACGTCACCGCGCACGTGCTCGGCGACTGCGCCGCCCGCCTCGGCCATCGTGATCCGGGGCCCTTCGCGCCCGGTGAGACCCTGGAGGCGTTCATCCACCGCGCCAACCAGGAGTGGGTCGAGCGCCACCGGGACACGGAACCCGCCGCGCTCGTCGACGCCCTGGAGCGAGCCGGTGCCGAACTGGCGGACCGCTTCGCCGCCGCCGACCCGGACGCGCCGTCGCTCGGCGTGTCCTGGGCCGGGGCCGACCCGGCGCCCCTGTGGCTCGACTGCGCCCGGGAGTTCACCGAGTACTGGACGCACCGGCAGCAGATCCGGCACGCCGTCGGACTGGACACCGACCCCGAGCCGCGGGCCCTGTCCGTGGTCCTGGACACCTTCATGCGGGCCCTGCCGCACACCCTGCGCGACACCGAGGCGCCGGGCGGCACGCAGGTGGAGGTGACGGTCACCGGGCCGGGAGGGGGAAGCTGGACCGTGACGGCGGTAACGGCGGTAACGGCGGTTGCCGGCGAGGCAGGCCTGGCGGGGGGCTGGTCCCTGGGCGTCGATGGGCCGGAGGGGCGGCCCGCCTGTGCCGTGCAGCTGGACGCGGAGACGGCCTGGCGGCTGTGCACGCGCGGCATCGAGCCGGCCGCCGCCCTCGCCCGGGCCCGCGTCGAGGGCGAGCGGCGGCTCGCCGAGGCGGTGTGCCGGATCGTGTCCATCGTGTACTGACCGGGACGGGCCGCCGCGCCCTGTCGAGTTCCTGTCGGGTTCGCCAACTCGGCGCGCCGCTCGGGCCACTTGGCGTTTCATCGGGTGCGTCGCGTCACTCCCCCACCTGTCACGAAAGGCCCGACCATGACCCGGAACCACTCCCGGCCGTCCCGGCGCACCGTGCTCGGCGGGGCCGTCGCCGCGCTCGCGGTGGCCGCCGGCACCGGCACCGCGCAGGCCGCTCCCAGCACCCCACCGGCCGCCCCCGGCACCGCCTGGCCCACCGAGTTCCCGCTGCCCGACGGCTGGCTCCCCGAGGGCATCACCATAGGCAGCAGGCCGTACGCCTACATGGGCTCCCGCGCCGACGGGGCCGTCTACCGCACCGACCTGCGCACCGGCAAGGGCCGGGTCCTGCACGAGGGCGCGCCCGGCCTCGCCTCCATCGGGCTGAAGCTGGACGGCGACGGCCTGCTCTACGTGGCCGGTGGCGCCGGGGGAACCGCGCGGATCGTCGACTCGCGCAGCGGCGAACCGCTCACCACCTACCGGCTCACCCGGAACACCGCGTCCTTCATCAACGACGTCGTCCTGCACCGGGACCGCGCCTGGTTCACCGACTCCCGCGACGCGGTCCTCCACGGCGTCCCGCGCGGCCGCGAGGGCGAGGTCCGGGCCCTCCCGCTCACCGGCGAGTGGGTGCAGGCGCCGGCCGGGACGAACAGCGCCAACGGCCTGGTCGCCACCCCCGACGGCCGCGGTCTGGTCGTCGTCAACGCCGGGCAGCTGTACAACGTCTCCCTCAGGACCGGCCGCGCGACGAGGATCGCGCTGCGGGGCGGGACCGACGTGACCAACGGCGACGGCCTGGTCCGTCTGGGCCGCACCCTGTACGTCGTCCAGAACCGCCTGAACAAGATCACCGTCTGGGACCTCGACCAGGAGGCCACCACGGCGACCCTGCGCAGGACGATCACCGACCCCCGCTTCGACGTCCCCGCCACCGCCGCCCGCTTCGGCAACCGCCTGTACTTGGTCAACGCCCGCTTCACCAGCCCGCAGACGCCCCAGACGACGTTCAACGCGGTGGCCGTGCCCCTGTAGACGGCGTGGAGCCGGCGGCTCGCCGTCGGTGGCCGGGACGAGGGTCCGCCCGTCAGCCCACGAAGGGCGAGTGGGACGCCCGCTCCTCCGGGAGGGGCCGTGTGTCGAGGTAGAACCACTCGGCGTCGGCGGTGGGCCAGGGCGACGGTGCCACCGTTTCCGCGGGCTCGACCGCTTCCGCCGGTTCCCACGCCGCGGCCGCCGCGACCGGGCGCCTGGGCAGCGGCCCCGGGGCCGGGCCTTCGTGGACGGGCCCGGCACCGGTGACGGCCGGTTTCGCCTCCCCCGGCATCAGCAGTTCCACCCGCAGCCCCAGCCCCCGCTGCTGCGCGGTGAACTCCTCGACCTGGCTGCGGCAGGCGTGGTCCAGGTGGGTCACGCCGGTCAGGTCGAGCCGGATCCTCGGCTTCCCGGACGCGGCGGCGGCCTCCAGCGCCTCGATCACCTTCGGCAGCCGCAGGAACGTGGCGTTGCCCGCCATGACGACCTTGGCCGTGTCCTCCTCGACGTCCCGGCGGACCACGGTCTGGGACATGCGCAGCGCGGCCAGCACGATCCCCGCGGCGAGCCCGAACAGCACGCCCTCCAGGAGCGCGGTCGCCACGATGACCAGCGTCGTCGTCGTCATCACCGCGAACTCGCCCTTGTCCTGCCGCCACATCTTCGGGAACTCCGCGGGCCCGAACAGCTTCCAGCCGCTGTGCACGAGGACACCGGCGAGCACCGAGATCGGGATCAGGGCGAGCACCTGCGGCAGCAGCAGCGCGAACGCGAGCAGCCACAGGCCGTGCAGGGTGCGCGAGAGCCGGGTCTTGGCACCGGCCTGGACGTTCGCCGAACTGCGCGCCACGACCGCCGTGACGGGGAGCGCGCCGAGGATGCCCGCGACGGTGTTCCCGGCGCCCTGGGCGATCAGCTCGGTGTTGTAGCGGGTGCGCGGGCCGCTGTGCATGCGGTCCACGGCGGCGGCCGTGAACAGGCTCTCGGCGGACGCGATGACCGTGAAGGTGAGGATGGCGGTGATGACCGCCCCGTCCGTGAGCCGGGCGAACTGCTCCGCCCCCGGCACCTGCACGGACGCCAGCAGGTTGCCCACCTGGAGCGTCTTGACGTCCATGCCGGGCAGCGCGGCGACGACCATGCCGATGCCGACGGCCACCAGCGCGGCGGGCATCTTCCCGGCCGGTCCCGGCACCTTCTTCCACACGAAGCTGAGCACGATCGTGACGACGCCGAGCAGGGTGGCGATCATCGCCTGCGGGTCGGTCAGGATGTCGGCCAGCAGCCCGGGGATCCCGGCCATGTTCTCGATCGGGGTGCCGGGGGCCTTGGCGTCGGCCATCGGATAGGCCTGGCTGAACATCAGCGGCACCCCGATGCCGGCCAGCATGCCCTGCACGACGGCGACCGAGATGGCCTGGAACATCCGGCCGAGGCGCACCAGTCCCAGGACGATCTGGAGGAGGCCGGCGAACAGCACGATGACGCCGAGCATGGCCACGCCGACCTCGGCGACGGTCTCCGCGACCAGCGCGGCGAGTCCGGCGGCCGGTCCGCTGACCTGGAGCGTGCTGCCCCTGACGGCACCGACGACGAGGCCGCCGACCACCCCGGAGATGATCCCGAGCTCGGCGGGCACCCCGGAGGCGACGGCGACACCGATGCACAGCGGCAGGGCGACGAGGAAGACGACGAGCGAGGCGGTGACGTCGGTCGCGAGATCCCCTCGCGCCCCACCCTTGCCGCCGGTGCCGCCGCCCTCACCGCCGCCGGCACCAGCGCCGTCGGCACGGCGACGCACACCGCGGACCAGACCCGCCAGCACACCACCGACGCCACCGGTACCGGCCCCCGCCGCACCGACTCCACCGGTACCGACCCCCGCCGCACCGACTCCACCGGTACCGACCCCCGCCCCACCGACTCCACCGGTACCGACCCCCGCCCCACCGAGCGCACCACCCCCGGCGGCACCCGCCCCCCACTCCCGGGCCCCGCCCCGCGGTCCGGTCGGCGGACCGGCCGGCCGTCCCCCGGCCGTACCGCCCCGGCCCCGCCCCCGCGCATGCGCCCCGCTCACGCGGCGTGCACCCGGAAGCCGCCGTCGTCGCCGAGTTCGTGGACGAACCCCGTGTCGACCTCGTAGTACCAGCCGTGCAGCCGCAGCCTGCCCGAGTCGAGGCGCTGCCTGACCACCGGGTAACTGCGCAGTGCCGCCAGCTGGTTGACGACGTTGCTCTGGGAGACCTCCGGCAGTGACGGGTCGTCCGGCGCGGTGTCGAGGACGGTGGTCAGCTCCGGGCGGGCGATGCGCAGCCAGGCGTCCACGCCGGGCAGTGCGGACAGGTCGTCGCCGGACTTCAGCGCGCCCATCGCGCCGCAGTGTGAGTGACCGCACACCACGATGTCCTGAACCCCGAGCACCTCCAGTGCGTACTCGATGGTGGCCGCCTCTCCGGAGGCCCCGGGCCGTCCGTAGGGCGGCACGATATTTCCCGCGTTCCGTAGCTCGAATATTTCCCCGGGCCGTGCACCCGTGATGAGGGCGGGTATGACCCGCGAATCCGAGCAGGTAATGAACAACGCCTCGGGATATTGCCCCTCGGCCAGTTTCCGATATGCGCCGCTGTCGAAATCGACGCTCTTCCTGAACGTACGGGCGCGGTCCAGCAGTGTCTTCAACTCCGCCTCCTGAGCTGCGGTTTCCTCCTGTTCCCATCACCGTAGAGGGCCGACCTACAGAGGAAGGTTAAGCAAACCCCAGAGCCCGGCCAGGAATTGAACATTCTTTGTCCGGATACCCATACGATCGCTCATCTTGTAGCGTGTGAACTCCGCGGCAGCGAATGCGAATTCACGCTGCCCGGATTCATGCCGGCTCACGGAGAGACAGGACGTATGGGCATACGAGTACTGCTCATCGAGGACGACGAGACGATCGCCGAGCCGCTCACCGAAGGGCTCGGCCACTTCGGGCTGACGGTCGACCACGTCGCCACCGGCACGGACGGCCTGAGAGGCCCGTACCACGACGTCGTCCTGCTCGACCTGGGACTGCCCGACATGGACGGCATCGACGTCTGCCGGGGCATCCGCCAGGTCTCGGACGTGCCCATCGTCATCCTCAGCGCGCGCGGCGAGGAGGCGGACCGCGTGCTGGGCCTGGAGCTGGGCGCCGACGACTACCTGGCGAAACCTTTCAGCGTGCGGGAGTTGGTGGCCCGCGTCCGGGCGGTGACCCGCCGCACACAACGCACCCAGCAGACGTTCCCGGGGCCACCGGACACACCGACCACACAGGCCATACAGACCGCACAGGCCACCACACAGGTGACCACACCTGCCACATCGTCGGCCACAGCAGCCGACCCCCCTGTCACACCGTCGTACGACCCGGCCCCCGACCCTCCGCACGACCCGGGCCCGCTCGTCGTGGACCGCCGTACCCGGCAGGTCTGGGTCGGCGACGCCCCCGTCCCGCTCACGCCCAAGGAGTTCGACCTGCTGGCGCTCCTCAGCGAGGACCCGGGGGCGGTCTACTCGCGCCAGCAGATCCTCGACCGCGTCTGGGACCCGCACTACGACGGCCCCACGAAGACGCTGGACGTCCACGTGGCCGCGCTGCGCCGCAAGCTGGGCCACCCGGCGTGGATCCGGACCCTGCGGGGCGTCGGTTTCCGGCTGGCGGTGCACACGGGGCCGGGCGCGGCGCGGGTGGCGTCTCCATGACCCGCCGGCTGCTGCTCAGCTACCTCAGCCTCGCCGCGCTGGTGCTGCTCTGCCTGGAGATCCCGCTGGGCTTCGTGTACTCGCGCGGCGAGCGGGAGCGGGTGGTCAACGCGGCGAAGGACGAAGCGGAGTCGGTCTCGGCGTACGCCGCGCTGTCGCTCGCGGCGGGGCGGGCCGAGCGGGACCTGCCCGCGCGGGCGGCGCACTGCGCGCAGCGGATCGGTGGCAAGGTGGTGATCGTCGACGCCACGGGGGCTCCGCTCGCCACCTCGCATCCCTTGGACGCCGGGGTGTCCGGCGGCCTGGCCGCCCGGCCCGGCATCGCGGCGGCGCTGCGCGGCACCTCGACGGTGGACGTCCGTACGTCCACCATCGGCGGGGTCGAGTACCTGTCGGTGGCCGCGCCGGTCGGTCAGGAGGCGCGGCCGGTGGGCGCGGTGTGGCTGACGGTGCCCACGCGGACGGTGCACGAGCGGGTGCACCACGTGTGGCTGCTGCTGGCGCTGGGCGGGGCGGCGGTACTGGCGGCGGTCGCCGTGCTCGGCTTCGCCTTCGCCCGCTGGGCGGGCCGCCCGATCCGCGAACTGGAGCAGGCCACGCACGACCTGGCCGACGGTGGCCGTTTCGCGCCGGTGACGATCACGAGGGGCCCGCCGGAAGTACGCAGCCTGGCCGCCGCGTTCAACCGCACCGCGGCCCGGCTCGCCCATCTGCTCGCCTCCCAGCGGGCGTTCGCGGGCGAGGCCTCGCACCAGCTGAAGACGCCGCTCGCGGCGCTGCGGCTGCGTCTGGAGAACCTGGAGCCGGACGTCGCCGCCCGCGCCCGGGGCAGCCTCACCGCGGCCGTCACGGAGACGGACCGGCTCGCCCGGATGGTCGAGCACCTGCTGGCGATGGCCCGGCTGGAGGAGCACGCGGCCATCCCGGCGACCGTCGACCTGGGCGCGGTCTGCGCCGAACGGCACCGCACCTGGCAGCCCCTGTTCGCGCGGGAGGACGTCTCCCTCGTGCTCTTCGGCGGGAGCGTCGGCCCGGTGCTCGCGGTGCCGGGAGCCGTCGAGCAGATCATGGACAACCTGCTCTCCAACGCCCTGCGGGCGTCCCCGGCGGGCAGCACCGTCACGATCGAGCTGCGGCTGCGGGCCCCGTCCCGGCGGGCGTTGCGCGACAGCCGTCCCCGCTGGGTCGACCTGCACGTCACCGACGAGGGGCCCGGCATGACGGAGGAGCAGCGGGCCCGCGCGTTCGACCGCTTCTGGCGCGCCCCGGGCGCCCCCAAGGGCGGCACGGGCCTCGGCCTCGCCCTGGTGCAGCGCCTCGCCCACGCCAGCGGCGGCGAGGCGTCCCTGCGCGCGGCGGCGACGGGCGGCCTGGACGTCGTGATCCGGCTGCCGTCGGCGCGCCCGCCGGGAGAGGCGCAGGGGCCGGACGGGGACCGGCCGAGGAGGCCCCGGCGGGAGGCACCGGCGCTGCCCGCGTAGGCCGCCGTCCATCGGGCGCCCTGGGCGCCGGGCACCCTGGGCACCGCGCACCCTGGGCACCTGGGCACCTGGGCACCCACAGGCGGCTCACCGCATGCCGCCCGCCGGCCACTGGTTGTCCATGCTCCGTCAATCCCGCACCTCTAGCGTCCTCTCCGCCTCCCCCCACGCACGACCCTGCCGTCGACCGGCGGCAGGCCGGTACGGCACCTCTTGGAGTGAGAGTGGAACGTCGTAGCCTCCTGCGTGCGGCCGTCCTCGGCGGCGCCTCGGCCGCGCTGGGCGGAACCCTGTGGCGCGGCGCCGCGTACGCGGCCCCGGCCCAGCCCGGCACCGGCCCCTACGGGCCGCTGGGCTCCCCGGACGCCAACGGCATCAGACTCCCCAGCGGCTTCACGAGCCGGGTGATCGCCCGTTCGGGCCAGCGGGTCGGGACCACGTCGTACACCTGGCACAACGCCCCGGACGGCGGCGCCTGTTACGCCGACGGCACGGGCTGGATCTACGTCTCGAACTCGGAGATCAACCCCGGCGGCGGGGCGAGCGCGGTGCGGTTCTCGTCGACGGGCGCGATCACCGGCGCGTACCGCATCCTGTCCAACACCCGCACCAACTGCGCGGGCGGCAAGACCCCATGGAACACCTGGCTGTCCTGCGAGGAGGTCGACCGCGGCTACGTCTTCGAGACCGACCCGTGGGGCGTCAAGGCGTCCGTCCGCCGTGACGCGATGGGCCGCTTCAAGCACGAGGCGGCCGCGGCCGATCCGGTCCGCCAGGTCGTCTACATGACGGAGGACGTGACGGACGGCTGCTTCTACCGCTTCCGTCCGACGACGTGGGGCGACCTCTCCGCCGGCACACTGGAGGTCATGGTGGCGGGCAGCGGCACGAGCGGCCCGGTCACCTGGGCGAGGGTCCCCGACCCCTCCGGCGCGACCGCCACCCGCAACCAGGTCTCCGGAGCCAAGCGCTTCAACGGCGGTGAGGGCTGCTACTACGCGAACGACACCTGCTGGTTCACCACCAAGGGCGACAACCGCGTCTGGCAGTACGACGCCGCCGCCCAGACCATCGAACTCGCCTACGACGACTCCCTGGTGAGGAGCGGCACGGCGCCCCTCACGGGTGTCGACAACGTCACCGGCTCGGCCTCCGGCGACCTCTTCGTAGCCGAGGACGGCGGCACGATGGACATCTGCGTGATCACCCCCGACGACGTCGTCGCCCCCTTCCTCCGCATCGACGGCCAGTCCGCCTCGGAGATCACCGGCCCCGCCTTCTCCCCCGACGGCACCCGCCTCTACTTCTCCAGCCAGCGAGGCACGAGCGGCAGCTCCTCGGGCGGCATCACCTACGAGGTGAAGGGGCCGTTCCGGGCCTGACCCATCAGCCCGGCTTCACGCGACCATCACAAAATGGTCACCCGTCCCCCATGCCGGGCCGCCCGGTCCTACGGTCATCCCCTCACGTACCACCTCTGGGGGGATGACCATGGCCGATCCGTACACCAACCCGTATCCCGGGCCGCCCGCACCTCAGCCCCCGCGCCCGGCGCCCCGCTGGGCGCGCAAGCGTTACGTGCTGCCGGCGCTCGCCCTGGCCCTGTTCCTCGGCGCCGGTATCGGCGCCGGTGGCGGCGAGACCGGCACGGACGCGAAGCCCGCGGCCGCCGGACCGCAGCCGACCGTCACCGTCACGGCGACGACCACCGCCACCGCGACCGCGACACCGCTCGCGGAGGAGCCGGAACCCGCGCCCACCGTCACGGCCACCAAGACCGTACGGGTCACCACCACGGTCACCGCCCGGCCGGCGGCGGGCGGAGGATCCGACGACGGCGGGTCGGGCGACGAGGACGTCTACTACGCCAACTGCAGCGCCGTCCGCGCCGCCGGCGCCGCCCCCATCCACCGCGGCGAACCCGGATACGCCTCCCACCTGGACCGGGACAACGACGGGGTCGCCTGCGACACCTGAGCCGTCCCGACCGGCGGGAAGAACACAAGCGCATGTCGTGGGACTCGTCCCACCGGAGGCCTGCGATCCTCCCATTGGGGCGGGCCGTCAGCGGCCGGAGCGGCTCACCGCGGGTGCGCAGTCCTGATGGACCCGCCCCGATTCGAGACCCGCTCCCGAGGGGCACGCCCACTGGAACGGCACCCATGCTTCGTCGCCGATGACGTGGCCACAGAGCAGGCACACGGTGGTTCCGGTGAGCGTGTCGTGGTGGTCGCACAGGGAGACGACCGACCGGGCCAGCGACTTCACGCGTTCCACCTCGCCGCACAGACCTTCGGCCTCGGGCTCCTCCATGCGACGCCTTGCCTCGGCAACGCAGGCCAGCGCCACGTTCGTCGGTACGTCGTCCTTGGAGCGCTTGGCGGCGAGCAGCTCGATCTGCGCGATCAGGTGCTCCAGGAACTCGCGGAGGTCCTTCGCCATGAGCTGCGTGGCCTGGTGGCGCGGCAACGTACGCTGGTCCAGGAACCAGCTCGCCTGGGCGCGCATCGCGGTCATGCCGGGTACGCGCACGTCGGTCTCGGAGCGGGTGGCGTTCACCGGCCGGCCCTCCACGAGCTTGCCTGGGCGCCCGCGCACACGCCCTCACCCAGGAGCGCCACGTAGGGCCGGACGAGGACGCCTGTGTCCTCCCACAGTGGGGGCGCCTGCGGTTTCCGGCGGTGGCCGCGCGCGGTCATGACCCGCGCGCCCCGGACGTCGGGCGACGGCCGAGGAGAGGGCATGGGAGAGGACGTGGAGAGCACGGCGCGTGTCGCTAGGGCGGGGGTACGGCGGTGCCGGCCCGGGGCGCGCGGCTCGAACAGCACCGTTCTCACCCATTCGAGTGCCTGGCAGCATCGTCACAGCCAGAGTAGGGGGCGAGGCCGGTCTCGTGTGAGGTTCCTGCGGGCGGCCGCCTCGCCGTACTCGGTGTGCTGAGTGGGCTCTCAGTAGAGTCCGAAGCATGTATCCGGTCCACCGCCTCAGCCAACGCCTGGAGTTGCGCGAGTTCCAGGAGGGCGACGCCGACGCCGTGTTCGCCATCTACGGCAGTGAGCGGGCAACCGAGCACCTTTCGTTCGAGCCGCGCACCCTCGACCAGGTCCAGCAGATCGTGGCCCGGTCCATCAAGGCGGCGACAACCGACCCGCGAACGGAGTACGCGCTGGCTGTCACCCAACGCGTCAGCGGGGAGCTGATCGGCTTTGGCCGTCTGGCCCTGGACCCCCCCAGCCGCGCGGAGCCACCATGGGTTTCGCTCTGCGGCCCTCGTCCTGGGGCTCGGGTCACGGGGTCGAAACCGTGCGGCTGATGCTCGGTCTCGGCTTTGAAAAACTCGGCTTGCACCGCATCTGGGGCGCGCGGTCCCCGGCCAACGAGGCCTCCGCCAAGACGATGGCCCGGGCCGGAATGGTGGAAGAAGGCCGTATCCGCGAACACGTCCACAAGGCCGGCGCATGGCGTGACTCCATCGTGCACGCCATCCTCGATCGCGAGTGGGCTGAACAGAATCTCTGATCCGTCGGGTGCGGTCGGCGCCCGAGGACGGAGTCGCCCCGTCGGATCTCGCGACCCGTTCAGGTGTGGGCGGGTTCGGAAAGGCAGGACTTCGGGCACGTATGCGGACATGTCCTGCCTGCGCCCCTGGACCTTAGCCGTCCTCGTGTTGATCCTCCTCGCCCCGGCCCCTTCCGCCACCGCCGCTCCCCGGGCGACGGGTGACCCGGTCGTGCCGGTGCTGGAGCGGGTCGCGAGTCCGTTGCGTACCGCCGAGCCCGGCGGGGGCGTGAGGGATCTGGGGCCGGTCGGCAGAGCCGTCGGGGACGCGGTCGTGGTGGGGATGGGCGAGGCGACGCACGGCTCGCACGAGTTCCTCGCCATGAAGGACCGGGTCTTCCGGTACCTGGTGGAGCGGCGGGGCTTCCGGACCTTCGCCCTGGAGACGGCCTGGAGCACCGGCGTACGCCTCGACGACTACGTCGTGCACGGCAGGGGCGACCCGGAGCGGATCATGCGGGAGGACTTCCAGTACACCTACGCGCTGAACCCCACCGCCGAGAACCTCCAACTCGTGGAGTGGATGCGGGAGCACAACCGCCGGCATCCGCACGACCCGGTCCGCTTCATGGGGGACGACTGGGGCTACACCGGCCCGGAGCTGTACGACCGGGTCACGGAGTACGTCGCCCGGGTCCGCCCGGAGCTCTCGGCGCGGTTCGACGCGCTGTACCGGGGGCTGCGGCCGGCCGTCCCCTCCGGCGAGTACCAGAAGGCCTACTTCACCCGCCCGCCGGCCGAGCGGCAGGACATGGCCGCACGGACCGGCCGCGCCCTGGAACTGCTGGAGACGCTGGAGCCGCGCGGTGAGGCCGGGCGGCGGGAGTTCGCCGAAGTGCTGCGCCACGCCACGGTGATCGACCAGACGGCCACCGGCTACGGCTTCGACTTCGACGACCCGCGGCAGGTCGCCGAGGCCATGCGCTGGCGGGACGACGTCATGGCGGACAACATCGTCTGGTGGCACCGGCACACCGGGCACCGGATCCTGCTGGCGGGTCACAACAACCACATCGGCTACGAACCCGAGGACCCGCGGGTCCTGCCCAGGACGCAGGGGGCGTTCCTGCGGGACCGGCTCGGCGACGGCTACGTGAGCGTCGGGCTCACCTTCGGCCGCGGCTCGTTCAAGGCCACCGACCCGGAGGAGGTGCACATGCTCACTCACACGGTCAGCCCCGCCCGGCCCGGCAGCAACGAGCACACGCTGGACCGGGTACGGTACGACCGCTTCGTCATGGACCTGCGCACCGCCCCGGGCCCGGCCCGCCGCTGGCTGGCCGAGGCCCGGCCCACGCGCAGTGTCGGCACCGCCTACCCGGAGGAGCGGAACTGGTTCGACATCGCGCTGGGCCGCTGCTTCGACGTCCTGATCCACCAGGACCGGGTGCGGGCCGTGGACCTGCTGTCCTGAACGGCCGTCACCGCCCGCAGAGCATCTTGTCGATGAGCCCTTGGAGGGCCTTCTCGGTGCGGAGGAGCCGCGTCTCGTCGGTGGTCCGTCCGTTGACCGTGACGACGACGGACCGCTCGCCGTCGGCGGTGAAGCCCGTTCTGACGAAGGTGCCTTCCAGGTCGCCGTGATGGCCCCAGCGGCTGCCGCCGCACGCCAGCGGCTGTTCCTGCACGCCGAGGCCGTAGCGCATCCCCGGCGTGTACTGCTGGTGGTCCTCGTTGACGGGGACGGTGGTGCGCATCGCGGCGAGTTCGCGGGGCGGGAGGAGGCCGCCGGTGAGCAGGGCCGTGAAGAACCGGTCCAGGTCGCGGGGTGTGGAGACCAGCGAGCCGGCCGGGCCCGCCCATGCCATGTTGCGGGCGGTGGTGTCGGTGTAGTCGTCGGACCCGGCGAATCGGTGGTACGTGCGGGCGTGGGGCTCGGGCAGGTACGGGTCGTCCCCGGGGACGCGCGTGCCGTGCAGGCCCAGCCGGCGGACGATCCGCTCGTGCACCTCCTCGGCCCAGGGGCGTCCCGTGACCTTCTCGATGACGGCGCCCAGGAGGTGGTAGCCGGTGTTCGAGTAGCTCCAGCGGGGCTCCGGGTCGTCCGGGTCGGCAGGGGGGAAGTCCGGGGGGTGCCGCAGCGCGGCGTCGACCAGGCGCTCGGGGTCGACGCGGTCGAAGCGCCGGCGCTCGAAGTCCGGGGCGGTCTTCCCCGTCAGCTCGGTGGAGTCGGGGTCGTACAGGCCGCTGGTGTGCTGGAGCAGGTGCCGGACGGTGATGCGGCTGCCGTCGTTGCCGTGGCCCCGGACGCGGCCGGGGAGCCAGTGCTCCACCGTGTCGCGCAGGGACAGGCGCCGCTCGGCGGCCAGTTGGAGGACGGTCGCGGCCACGAGGGACTTGGTGACGCTGGCGGCCCGGACGTGCGGGTCGTCCGGCACGGGCCGGCCGGTGCCCGCGACGGCCTCCCCGACCCCGGCTTCGGCGACGTGCCGCCCGTCGCGCACCCGGATGTGCAGGCTGACGCCCTGGGCGGTGCGCAGGACGGCGGCGGCCTCGTGCCGCAGCCGCTCCGGCGTGAGGGGGGCCGGGGGTGTGGCACCGGCCGCCGGGGTGGTCACGGCGAGGGAGGCCGTGAGGGACGCGGCGACGACCACCGCCAGGAGCCGCGGCGCGGTCAGCACACTCGGCGCCGTCAGCAAGCGCGGCGCCGTCACTGGGGCCGCCCTTCCCGCAGGCATACGACGGTCCCGGCCAGGGCTGCGGTGTGCAGGGCGGTGAGGGCGGGCAGGGCGGGCATGAGCGCGGTGGACCCGAGCTCGTCGAGGGTGAACAGGCCGTGGTCGTCGTGCTCGGTACTGCGCCGGACGGCCAGCTCCGCCGGGAGGCGTCCGCCGTGGAAGTAGAAGTCGATCACCGGGCCCGTGCCCATCACGTCGGCCCGGTGGTCGTACCCGATGAACCGGGGCGGGCGGTCGAGCACGATGCCGGTCTCCTCGCACACCTCCCGGCGCGCGGCGGTGACGGGGTCCTCCCCCTGGTCGAGCATGCCGCCCGGCAGCCCCCAGATCCCGGCACCGGGCTGGCCCTCGGCGTAGCGCAGCAGCAGGATCCGGTCCTCGGCGTCGAGCAGCAGGACGCACGACGCGACGATGGTCTGGGGCAGCGTCTTGACCCACTCGGCACGCGGCAGCACACGCGGCGCGTTCGAGGCGGGCACGGTCGTCTCCACGGTGGTGTTCCTTCCCTCGGCCGGGCAGCTCGCGGTGAACTGCCCAACCGGTGGAACGGCCGGATCCGCCGATGGTCACCGGCGGGTCCGGGGCACGCGCTGTCAGCACACGATCACGGGGACGGTCGCGGCGTGAGGGACACGCATCGCGGCAGGGCGTCCACGTCACTCGGGGAAGCGCCTTCGGCCAGGGTCACGTCGGCTGAGTACACCGCCCACTGTGTTCCAGCGACGTCGAGGAATCCCGAGCGCGTGGAGCACCTGACGAAGAACGTCTCGCCCTCCATGGTCCAATACGGGCTTTCGGTGCCGTCAGCGGAGTACACCGGGATGTCGCGCCACGGCGTGACCTTGAGCAGGCCGCGGGTGTCGGAGGGGGTCGGCATGCGCAGGTAGCGCCGATAGCCGGGGGAGTTGTCCGGAGGGGCGGGCATCCCCGTCCCGCAGACTGCCCCGTCCTGGCACCCGGGGACGTCGGACGACTCCGAGAGGAAGACGCTCGGCACGATGGAAGCGCACAAGGCGAGCACCGCCGAGATGATGGCGGCGATCACATGGCCCTTCGCCAGAACACCGCGGCCGCCCTTCTCGTCGCCGGCGCCGGGCTCGCGCCTGACCTCCGCGAAGCACTTCCTGGTCCAGTCCCTGGACCTGCCCGCCGCCAGGGCGCCCTCCGTCCACTTCTCCCTGATGGCGACCAACGGTACGGACGGTGCCAGCACCTCGTACAGCGCGTGGACGCGGTACCAGCGGGGGTACTCCTCGGCTCCGCGCAGCAGTTCGGACACCTTGCCTTTGCTGGTCAGCCGCTTGACGCCTTCGGCGCCCCGCGACTTCTCGCAGATCTCCTCGGTGCTCAGGCCGCTGGCGAAGTACGCGGTGCGCATCGGTTCGAGCCAGGCGCGGTGGGCGGCGCCTGCGCTCTCGACGATCGGCCCGAGGCCCGGCCCGGGCTTACCGGAACCCGCGCCGGTGCCCGTCAGGGTGCTCATGCGGCCTTCTTGTCGTCGTCGCCGTCCTCGGTGGCCGGGCGGTCGCCGCCTTCCACGGCGCGAGTGGTGGGCGGGAGCGCGGTCGGGGGACGGGGCGGCCCGCCGTCCCGGCGGCTCCCCGCCTCCAGCGTCTGGAGCAGCTGTTGCACACCCAGCACGATCACCAGGATGAGCGGGCCGATGGCGGTGGCGGGCTGCCCGAGGACGAGCAGTGTGATCACCAGGGCGGTGAAGGTGATCAGCCCGATGACGATGATGGCAAGTCTGCCTTTGGGGGTCACGGGTGCGTTCCTCCGTCGTGCGTCGCGTCCGGTCGGTGACCCCCGGCGTTGCCGTACGGCAGCTGCCGTCGCCGGCTGCGTCGTCATGCTGACGCTAGGTCACCAGTAGCAGAATGCGGAACGGGGAGGGGATATCGGTAGCCCTTCAGGACAAAGCGGAACGATCACGGAGCGGTTCGGATAGAACACGCCAGCTCATGAACTCTTAATGGAAAGTTCCGGGTTCCAGCCTTGCGTTCGGCTTCGCTTGACCCGTCAATAGGCAGTGTGGTGCGAACCAGGGTTTGCGCCGCCGTGTCTGCCGCGTCCGGAAGACCACGGCACTCATCGGCCCCCTCGTTTTGCCGCGAGGGGGCCTCGCCGTTCCTCGAACGCGGTGAGTGCCCGCCAGCAGGTCAGCGGGCGGGCTGGTCGGAGTAGCTGAAGTCACCCACCGTCCAGGCAGTGACGTCCTCGATCGCGACGCGGTACATCCCGCCCGTCTCCGGGATGCCCATCGTGCCCTGCAGGATGCGGGCGACGTGGAAGTGCAGATGCGTGGGCGGCCCGTCCTTCTTCGCGGGGCCGTCGAAAACAGCGGAGAACTCGCCCAGGTGGGCGGAGTCCGTCAGCACCTCCGACACCCGCTGCCGCCACACGGCTTCGGGAGCCAGGCGACCGGTGATGACGGCACCACCGGTTACCACGGTCAGGGACATCTGGTTGCTCTGCCCGGACTCCACACGGGCGGCGATGTCAACGATCAGCTCGTCAGGCTTCGGCATGGGAGCACATCTTATGCACCGGCCCGTCCGGGCGGCGCCCCGGATCCACCCGCGGTGTCCCGGCGAGCGCGGGGTGGGGGCACGACACGGCGAACGGGACGGCACCTCCGCACAAGGTGCCGCCCCGCTCTCCTCCGTGCTCCGGAGCCGCCGCGATCGGTGAGGGTCGGGGACCGCCGACGGCTCCGGGTTCTGGCCGGCCCGGGTGGGCCGTAGCTCTACCGGCCCAAGAGAGCCGCAGGGCTAGCGGTGGTCGCTGCCCTGGGACGTGACCGCCGCCCGGCCCGCCTCCAGGCGGGCGACCGGGATGCGGAACGGGGAGCAGGAGACGTAGTCGAGTCCGACCTCGTGGAAGAAGTGGACCGACTCGGGGTCGCCGCCGTGCTCGCCGCAGACGCCGAGCTTGAGGTCGGGGCGGGTCTCGCGGCCGGCCTTGGCGGCCAGCTTCACCAGGGAGCCGACGCCGTCCTTGTCGATCGTCTCGAACGGGGAGACACCGAAGATGCCCTTCTCCAGGTACGCCGTGAAGAACGAGGCCTCGACGTCGTCCCGGGAGAAGCCCCACACCGTCTGGGTGAGGTCGTTCGTGCCGAAGGAGAAGAACTGGGCCGCCTCGGCGATCTGACCGGCGGTCAGCGCGGCGCGCGGCAGCTCGATCATCGTGCCGATGGACAGCTTCAGCTGCGTCCCCGAGGCCTCCTCGACCTCGGCGATGACCTTGTCGGCCTCCTCGCGGACGATCTCCAGCTCCTGGACCGTGCCGACGAGCGGGATCATGATCTCGGCGCGCGGGTCGCCCTTGGCGGCCTTGCGTTCGGCCGCGGCCTCGGCGATGGCCCGGACCTGCATGGTGAACAGGCCGGGGATGACCAGGCCGAGGCGGACGCCGCGCAGGCCGAGCATCGGGTTCTGCTCGTGCAGGCGGTGCACCGCCTGGAGGAGGCGCAGTTCGTTCTCGTGCGGCTCCTGGCGGGACTCGGCGAGGGCGACGCGGACCGAGAGTTCCGTGATGTCGGGCAGGAACTCGTGCAGCGGCGGGTCGAGGAGGCGGATGGTGACCGGGAGGCCGTCCATCGACTCGAAGAGCTGGACGAAGTCCTGCTTCTGCAGCGGCAGCAGCTGCTTGAGGGACTCCTCGCGCTCGGCGTCGGTGTCGGCCAGGATCAGCCGCTCGACCAGTTCGCGGCGGTCGCCGAGGAACATGTGCTCGGTGCGGCACAGGCCGATGCCCTGGGCGCCGAAGCGGCGGGCGCGCAGCGCGTCCTCGGCGTTGTCGGCGTTGGCGCGGACCCGCAGGCGGCGCTTGCGGTCGGCGAAGGCCATCATGCGGTGCACGGCCTCGACCAGCTCGTCGGCGTCGTCGGCACCGGGGTGCATCCGGCCCTCGAAGTACTCCACGACCGGTGACGGCACGACCGGTACCTCGCCGAGGTAGACCTTGCCGGTGGAGCCGTCGATGGAGACGACGTCGCCCTCCTCGACGACGTGCCCGCCCGGCACGGTCATCCGGCGGCGCTTGGTGTCGACCTCCAGCTCCTCGGCGCCGCAGACACAGGTCTTGCCCATGCCGCGGGCGACGACGGCCGCGTGGGAGGTCTTGCCGCCGCGCGAGGTCAGGATGCCCTCGGCGGCGATCATGCCGTCCAGGTCGTCGGGGTTGGTCTCGCGGCGGATGAGGATGACCTTCTCGCCGGAGCGGGACCACTTGACGGCGGTGTAGGAGTCGAAGACGGCCTTGCCGACGGCCGCGCCCGGGGAGGCGGCGATGCCGCGGCCGACCTGCTGGACCTTCGCGTCCTCGTCGAAGCGCGGGAACATCAGCTGCGCGAGCTGGGCGCCGTTGACGCGGGTGAGCGCCTCGGCCTCGTCGATCAGGCCCTGGTCCACGAGCTGGGTCGCGATGCGGAAGGCGGCGCCCGCGGTGCGCTTGCCGACGCGGGTCTGGAGCATCCACAGCACGCCGCGCTCGATGGTGAACTCGATGTCGCAGAGATCCTTGTAGTGGTTCTCCAGGGTCTCCATGATCTGCATGAGCTGGTCGTACGACTTCTTGTCGATCTGCTCCAGCTCGGCGAGCGGCACGGTGTTGCGGATGCCCGCGACGACGTCCTCGCCCTGGGCGTTCTGCAGGTAGTCGCCGTAGACGCCCTGGTGGCCGGAGGCGGGGTCGCGGGTGAAGGCGACGCCGGTGCCGGAGTCGGGGCCGAGGTTGCCGAAGACCATGGAGCAGACGTTGACGGCCGTGCCCAGGTCGTGCGGGATGCGCTCCTGGCGGCGGTAGAGCTTGGCGCGGTCGCCGTTCCAGGAGTCGAAGACGGCCTTGATGGCGAGGTCCATCTGCTCGCGCGGGTCCTGCGGGAAGTCCCGCCCGGCCTCGGCCTTGACGATCTTCTTGAACTTCGTGACGAGCTTCTTGAGGTCGGCGGCCTCCAGCTCGGTGTCGACCGTGACCTTCTTGGCCGCCTTCGCGGCCTCCAGCGCGTCCTCGAACAGCTCGCCGTCGACACCCAGGACGGTCTTGCCGAACATCTGGATGAGGCGGCGGTAGGAGTCCCACGCGAACCGGTCGTCACCAGCCTGCTTGGCGAGGCCCTGCACGGACTTGTCGGAGAGGCCGATGTTGAGGACGGTGTCCATCATGCCGGGCATGGAGAACTTGGCGCCCGAACGCACCGACACCAGCAGCGGGTTGTCGGGCTGGCCGAGCTTCTTGCCCATGCGCCGCTCCAGCGCGTCGAGGTGCGCACTCACCTCGTCACGCAGTGCCGCCGGCTCCTCGCCGCTGTCCAGGTAGACCTTGCAGGCCTCGGTGGTGATCGTGAAGCCGGGCGGGACCGGGAGGCCGAGGTTGGTCATCTCGGCGAGGTTCGCGCCCTTGCCGCCGAGGAGGTCCTTGAGGTCCTTGTTGCCCTCGGTGAAGTCGTAAACGAACTTCACGCCCTCAACGCTCGCCGCCTGCTCGGCTACCGGGAGATCTTTGTTTTCCGACACGGGTCTCGACTCCTCGAGGACGCGGTGGCTGCCCTGACGGCGAGGAACATACCCAGATCAAAGGCGTCTGGGTACGTCCACTCGCGCGTCATGCGCCTGTAACCACTCGTCCGCCAGCGGATCGAAAGTCAAGGCTCGGCAAGCGATCACAGCCGCATGTTTTCACTTCTTGAACGCAAGAACCTCCCTGACCCTGGTTGAGTGCTCATATGAGCGAGGTTTCCGCACATTTGATTTCGCTCGATGAACGATCAAAGGGTGGCACTCAGTGCCACCCTTTGGAGAAGTGCAGCCGCTCAAGATCCGCTCATCTGAGCGCAACCCTTATCAAGGGTGGCGAGAATCACGCTGCCACAGCCGACCGGATTTCACCATGCGGACGCGTCTCGGGACCGAAATCCGCCCGTCACACCACCTGTCACACCCCGAGCGCCCGCAGCCGCTCCTCGACCCGCTCCGGCGCGTAGAGGTGCTCCACGACCATCGCACCGGCCCCCACCAGCCCGGCCCGCTCGCCGAGCCGCGAGGTGACGACGTCGAGGTGGGCCGTGGAGCGGGGCAGCGCCCGCTGGTACAGCAGTTCGCGCACGCCCGTGAGGAAGGGAGTTCCGGCCAGATCTCCGGCGATCATCAGCACGCCCGGGTTCAGCAGGGTCACGACCGTCGCCAGCACGTCCCCGACCCGGCGCCCGGCCTCCCGGGCGAGCCCGACCGCCTCGGGGTGCCCGGACGCCAGCAGGTCCCGGACGTCCGAGCCGGACGCCGCCGGCACCCCGGCCTCCGCCAGCCGCCGCGCCACCGCGCCGCCGCTCGCGACGGCGGCCAGACAGCCGTAGGAGCCGCACCGGCACAGCGCCTGGGCGCCCTCCGGCACCCGGATGTGTCCGATGTCCCCGGCGCCGCCGTCGATGCCCCGGAACACCGAGCCGCCGACCACGACCCCCGCGCCGATGCCGGTGGAGACCTTGACCAGCACGAAGGCGGAGCAGTCGGGGTAGCCGGTGCGCTGTTCGCCGTACGCCATGAGGTTGGCGTCGTTGTCCACGAGCACGGGCACCGTCTCGGCGCCCGTGTGCTCGGTGAGTGCCCGGGCCAGCCGGCCCCTTATGTCGTAGCCGTCCCAGCCGGGCATGATCGGCGGCTGGACGACGCGGCCGGTCTCGGTGTCGACCGGGCCGGGCACCGCGAGCCCGATCCCGCACACCGTCCCGGCGCTGTGCCCGGTCTTCTGAAGCAGTTCGGCGAACCAGCGGCCGAGGTCGCCGAGCACCACGTCCGGCCCGTCCTCGACGACGAGGGTGCCGGAGTGCTCGGCGAGGATCTCGCCGCTCAGCGACAGCACGGCCGCCCGGGCGTGCCGGGTGTCGAGGTCGGCGGCCAGGACCACCGCGTGCTCGTCGTCGAACTCCAGCGTGATGGAGGGGCGTCCGCCCAGCGGGGAGTCCACCGGCCCGCCGGCGCCCTCGCGCAGCCAGCCCGCGCGGAAGAGCCGGTCGAGCCGCTGCCCGACGGTGGCCCGGGAGAGCCCGGTCGCCTGCTGGAGCGCACCCCGGGTCGTCGCCCGGCGACTGCGCACCAGTTCGAGCAGATCGCCGGCGCTTGCCTGAACGCGTCCCGTCATGCGCACCCCCTTGTGTTTCCCAACCATGCATTACATATTGGGTTTTGCGTGTTAAATAGACGTAACCCTACGGTAGCCCTGCCAGATCCTGGTCAGGAGTACGTCTTTGGGAGAGCCCCGAGTGGATCGCATCGCCCAGCTCACCACGCGCCCCGCGGGGCGCGAGATCGCATACGATCCGGCCGCCGCGCCGCCTCCCCTGCAGGTCAGGGCCGCGCAGGTACTGGAGGCCAACTGGACGGGCAAGTCCACCGTGCCCTCCCGGAGCCTGTATCCGCACCAGTGGTCGTGGGACTCGGCATTCATCGCGATCGGCCTGAGGCACCTGTCGCCGTTACGGGCGCAGACGGAGCTGGAGACGCTGTTCGCCGCCCAGTGGGCGGACGGGCGCATCCCGCACATCGTCTTCAACCCCTCCGTGCCCCTCGACGCGTACTTCCCGAGCCCCGACTTCTGGCGCTCCTCCACCGCGGGGAGCGCGGCGGGCGCCCCGCGCACCGTACAGACCTCCGGGATCGTGCAGCCACCGGTGCACGCCCTGGCCGCCTGGCTGGTGCACCTCGCCGACCCGGGCCTGTCCCGGGCGCGTGGCTTCCTCGCCCGGGCCTACCCCCGGCTGGCCGCCTGGCACCGCTACCTGCTGCGCCGGCGTGACCTGGGCGGGGGCGGGCTGGTCTCCGTGGTCCACCCGTGGGAACAGGGTATGGACAACAGCCCCTGCTGGGACCGCCCGCTGTCCCGGGTCACTCCCGCCCCGGCCCGCTCGTTCCGCCGCGCCGACCTCGACCACGGCGCGCCCGAGGACCGGCCGACGGATCTGGACTACGGGCGGTACGTGCGGCTGGCGGCGGACTACCGGGACGGCGGCTACGCCGACGAGCCCTACCGGGAAGCCACCGCCGAGAGCGGGGCGGGCGGCTCCGCCGGAAGCCGGGCGGGCGGCTCCGCCGGGAGGCGGGCAGGCGGATTCACCGACAGCAGGCCCGGCGGCTCCGCCGACAGCGGGCCCAGCGGCTCCGCCGGAAGCGGGGCAGGCGGATTCACCGACAGCAGGCCCAGCGGCTCCGCCGACAGCAGGCCCAGCGGCTCCGCCGGAAGCGGGGCAGGCGGATTCACCGACAGCAGGCCCAGCGGCTCCGCCGGAAGCGGGGCAGGCGGATTCACCGACAGCGGGCCCGGCGGCTCCGTCGGAAGCCGGGCGGGCGGATTCGCCGTGGAGGACCCGGCGTTCAACGCCCTGCTCATCGCCTCCGAGTACGCCCTCGCCCGGATCGCCCACGAACTGGGCGCGGCGGAGCCCAGGCCCGGCAGGCGCGGGCCGAGCGCCTCACGGCGGCCCTGGTGGAGCGGCTGTGGGACCCGGCCGCGGGGATGTTCCTGTGCCGGGACGTGCGCGCCGGGGAGCTGATCCCCGAGCGCGGGGTCTCCGGGCTCGTCCCGCTGCTGCTGCCGACCCTGCCGCGCGACCTCGCGGCGACCCTGGTCCGCACGATGTGCGGGCCGCACTTCGGGCTCGGCGGCGCGACCCGCCTGGTCCCCAGCTACGACCTGCTGGGCGAGGCCTTCGACCCGCACCGCTACTGGCGCGGCCCGGCCTGGTTCAACACCAACTGGCTGCTGGAGCGCGGGCTGCGGCTGCACGGCGAGCGCGGCCGGGCCGACGCCCTGCGCAAGGGGATGCTGCACACCGCCGGCGCCTCCGACTTCGCGGAGTACGTCGACCCGTACACGGCACAGGCCTGCGGCGCCACCGGCTTCGGCTGGACCGCCGCGCTCACGCTCGACCTGCTGCACGACCGGCCCGCAGGGGACAGGAACGGCGTCACGGCGATCAAGGGAGGGGACCTGGGATGACGGACCGGCATCATCTGCTCGTGCACGGCGGGACGTTCGCCGCGGTCGGCGACCGAGGCGACATCAGCGGCTACCGGGGCGGCAGCGCCCCGGACGGCATGTTCGTACGGGACGCGCGGCACCTGAGCCGCTGGCAGCTCACCGTGGACGGCGCCGTGCCGGAGACGCTGACGCCGGTGGCCGACGGGGACACCGCGGCCTGCGTCCTCGTCCCGCGCGGCGGCCGCGACGAGCCGCCCGCCTACACGCTCTTCCGCGAACAGGCCGTGGGCGACGCCTCGTTCGTGGAGTCGCTGCGCGTCACCAGCAACCGCCCGGTGCCGACGACGGTCCGCCTCGCGGTCACCGCCGACGCCGACTTCACCGACCAGTTCGAGCTGCGCTCCGACCACCGCACGTACGCGAAGGCCGGCGCCGTCCGCACCCGCCAGGTGCTCGGCCACGGCGTGGAGTTCACCTACCGGCGCGGCGAGTGGCGGTCCGTCACGACCGTGACGGCCGAGCCCCAGCCGGACGCCGTGGAGGAGACCGGCACGGGCGCCCGCCGCCTGGTGTGGACCCTGGACCTCGCGCCGCACGGCACCGCCGAGCTGGTCCTGCGCGTCATCGCCCGCCCGCACGGCGACAAACGCGCCCTGCGCGTGCCCCGCTCCCCCGCCGCCCTCCAGGAGCAACTGCGGGCGCGCGAGGGCGAGTTCATGGCGGGTGTGGCCTTCCCGAGCGGCTGGCCCGAGCTGGCCGCGGCCTGCACCCGGGGCCTCGCCGACCTCGCCGCGCTCCAGGTCCCGGCGACCGGTCCGGACGGCGAGGAACTGCGCGTCCCGGCCGCCGGCGCCCCCTGGTTCCTCACCCTGCTGGGCCGGGACGCCCTGCTGACCTCCTTGTTCGCCCTGCCCTACCGGCCGCGGCTGGCCGCCGCCACCCTGCCCGCGCTGGCCGCGACCCAGGCCACGCAGGCCGGCGCCGACGAGATCGCCCAGCCCGGCAAGATCGTGCACGAGGTGCGGCACGGCGAACTGGCCCACTTCGGCCAGGTCCCCTACGGCCGCTACTACGGCTCGGTCGACGCCACGCCCCTCTTCCTCGTCCTGCTCGGGGCGTACACCGAGCAGACCGGCGACACCGCCCTGGCGCGCCGCCTGGAGCCGCACGCCCGTGCCGCGGTGGGCTGGATGCTGGACCACGGCGGTCTCACCTCGCGCGGCTACCTGGTCTACCGCGCCGACCAGGGCGGCCTCGCCAACCAGAACTGGAAGGACTCCCCCGGCGCCATCTGCTCCGCCGAGGGGACCCGCCCGAACGGGCCGGTGACGGCCGCGGGCGCCCAGGGCTACGCCTACGACGCGCTGCGCCGCACGGCGTGGCTCGCGCGCACGGTGTGGCAGGACGGGACGTACGCGGACCTGCTGGAGCAGGCGGCCGGCGACCTGCGCGACCGTTTCCAGCGGGACTTCTGGATGCCGGAGCACTCCTTCCCGGCGCTCGCGCTGGACGGCCGGGGCGACCAGGTCGACGCGCTCGCCTCCGACGCCGGGCACCTGCTGTGGTCGGGGCTGCTGGACAAGGAGTACGGCGAACTCGTCGGCCGGCGCCTGCTGGAACCGGACTTCTTCTCCGGCTGGGGCGTGCGCACCCTGGCGGCCGGGCAGCCGGCGTTCCACCCGCTCTCCTACCACCGCGGTTCGGTCTGGCCGCACGACAACGCGCTGATCGCGCTGGGCCTGGCCCGGTACGGGCTGCACGACGAGGCCCGCGCGATCGCCCACGGCCTGGTCGACGCGGCGGCCGCGACCGGCCACCGGCTGCCGGAGGTCCTCGCGGGCTACGGCCGCGACACCCACCCGGAGCCGGTGCCGTACCCGCACGCGTGTGTGCGGGAGTCCCGCTCGGCGTCGGCCCCGCTGGCCCTGCTCACGGCGGTCGGCGGCATCTGAGGGCCGGTTGGCCCGCCGTTTGCCGGGTGTTTGCCGAGCGCTGGCCCGCCGGGCTGAACACACCTGGTGGGCGGGCCGTACGGAACGGAGGCGGACCCGTTCCCCCACGCGGGTCCGCCACCTCGCCGGGTTTCGTACGGGAAGGACCTCCGGGTGCCTGTCTTCACACGCCTCCGCCAGTCATCACAGCCGGGCACCCCGGAGCCCGGTCCCGAGCGGCCGGAGGGGTCGGAGGCCGACGCGGAGGAGACGGAGGCCCGCGCGGAGCAGGCGGAGGTCCGCGCGGAGGAGACGGAGACCCGCGCGGAGGAGACGGAGACTCGCCCGGAAGAGGCGGAGACCCGCGCGGAGCAGGCGGAGACCCGCCCGGAAGAGGCAAAGGCCCGCCCGGAGCAGGCGGAGACCCGCCCGGAGCAGGCGGAGACCCGCCCGGAAGAGGCAGAGGCCCGCCCGGAAGAGACGGAGACCAGCCCGAAGCAGGCGGAGACCAGCCCGGAAGAGGCAAAGGCCCGCCCGGAAGAGACGGAGACCAGCCCGAAGCAGGCGGAGACCCGCCCGGAAGAGGCAAAGGCCCGCCCGGAAGAGACGGAGACCAGCCCGAAGCAGGCGGAGACCCGCCCGGAAGAGGCAAAGGCCCGCCCGGAAGAGACGGAGACCAGCCCGAAGCAGGCGGAGACCCGCCCGGAAGAGGCAAAGGCCCGCCCGGAAGAGACGGAGACCAGCCCGAAGCAGGCGGAGACCCGCCCGGAAGAGGCAAAGGCCCGCCCGGAAGAGACGGAGACCAGCCCGCAGGAGGCAGAGCCCACCGGCCCCGCATCCCGCCTACGGCATCTCCGCTCCTGGCGCACCCGCCGCCCCCGCGCCGCCCGCGCCCTCCACCTCACCACCACCGCCCTCGCCGCCGTCCTGGTCCTCGGCGCCCTGCTGCTGCCCAACACGCTCCCGGCCCTCGAACCGGTCAGCTTCGCGCGGATCCCGGCGGAGGCGGTCATCGGCGCCGTCGTCGTGCTGGGGCTGCCGCGCCGGCCCCGGCTGGCGGCGGCCGTGCTGTACGGACTCGGCCTCACCGCGCTGACCGCCGTGAACCTGCTCGACATGGGGTTCAACGAGTACCTCGGCCGGGGCTTCAACGCCGCGCTCGACTGGGACCTGCTGCCCGACGCGCAGGCATACGTCGGGGACACGCTGGGCGGGGGCGTCGCGACCGCCGCCGCCGTCGGCGCGGTGGTGCTCGTCCTGCTCGTGGCGGCCGTCATGGTCGCGGCGGCGATCCGGCTGGCCGGCGTGCTGGCCCGCCACCGGGCCCGGGCGACCAAGGGCGCCCTGATCGCCGGCACGGTCTGGATCACCTGCTCGGCGCTGGGTCTCACGCTCTTCGGCGGGCCGATCGCCTCCGAACGCGGCGCCGGGGCCCTCCGGGTGCACGCGCAGCGGACGGTGGAGTCACTGCGGGACGAGGCGGCGTTCGTGCGGCAGGCGAAGGCGGACACCTTCGGCGACACCCCGCCCGAGCAGCTCCTGCCCGACCTGCGGGGCAAGGACGTGATCTTCACGTTCATCGAGAGCTACGGCCGCAGCGCCGTCGAGGACCCGGCCATCGCCCCCGGCGTCGACCGGACCCTCGACGCGAGCACCGAGGCGCTCGCGAAGGCCGGCTTCCACGCCCGCAGCGGCTGGCTGACCTCGGCGACCTTCGGCGGCAGCAGCTGGCTCGGCCACTCCACCACCATGTCCGGCCTGTGGATCGACAACCAGCGGCGCTACCGCACGGTCACCGCGGGCGACCACCTCACCCTCACCAAGGCGTTCAAGAAGACCGGCGCGTGGGACACGGTGGGCGTGATGCCCGGCGTGCAGAAGGGCTGGCCGGAGGAGAAGTGGTACGGCCTCGACAAGCTCTACGACTCCCGGGACCTGGGCTACCGGGGCCCGAAGTTCAGCTGGTCGACCATGCCCGACCAGTACGCGCTGGAGGCGTTCCAGCGCCAGGTGCACGGCAAGAAGCGGGACAAGCCGCTGATGTCGTTCGTCATCCTGACCTCCAGCCACCAGCCCTGGGCGCCCCTCCCGAAGATGGTCGGCTGGGACGAACTCGGCGACGGCAGGGTCTTCGGCCCGATCCAGCAGGCCGGCAACAAGGCGGCGGACATCATCACCGACACCGCCAAGTCCCAGCGGGAGTACGGCAGATCCATCCAGTACTCGGTGACCAGCCTCACCCAGTGGCTCCAGCGCTACGGCACCGACGACACCGTCCTGGTCTTCCTCGGCGACCACCAGCCCATGGCCCGGGTCAGCGGCATCCGCGCCTCCCGGGACGTGCCGGTGTCCCTCGTCGCCAAGGACCCGAAGGTCCTGGAGAAGATCAGCGACTGGAACTGGACGGAGGGCCTCAAGCCGGACCGCGACGCGCCCGTGTGGAAGATGGACTCCTTCCGCGACCGCTTCCTGAAGGCGTACGGCTCCACACCCCACCCGTCCGAGGGCTGATCAGCCGCCGGAGGTGTCCAGTTCGGCGTCCTCGCCGACGCCGGCGCAGTCGTAGGGGTCCTTCAGCCAGCCGTCCGGCAGCACCACCCGGTTGTTGCCGGAGGTGCGGCCGCGGGGTCCGTCGGCGCCGGCGGGCCAGGGCTGGTCGAGGTCCAGCTCGTCCAGGCCGGAGCGCAGTTCCTCCAGGGAGGAGGTGATCGCGAGGCGCTTGCGCATCTCGGAGCCGACCGCGAAGCCCTTGAGGTACCAGGCGACGTGCTTGCGGAAGTCGATCACGCCCCGGGACTCGTCGCCGATCCACTCACCGAGCAGCGTGGCGTGCCGGACCATGACGTCGGCGACCTCGCGCAGGGTGGGGCGGGCGATGTCCTCGGTGCGGCCCTCGAAGGCGGCGACGAGGTCGGCGAACAGCCACGGCCGCCCCAGGCAGCCGCGCCCGACCACGACACCGTCGCAGCCGGTCTCGCGCACCATCCGCAGGGCGTCCTCGGCCGACCAGATGTCGCCGTTGCCGAGGACCGGGATCTCCGGGACGTGCTCCTTGAGCCGGGCGATGGCGTCCCAGTCGGCGGTGCCGCCGTAGTGCTGGGCGGCGGTGCGGCCGTGCAGGGCGATGGCGGTGACGCCCTCCTCGACGGCGATGCGGCCGGCGTCGAGGTAGGTGATGTGGTCGTCGTCGATACCCTTGCGCATCTTCATCGTGACGGGCAGGTCACCGGCGCCGCTGACGGCTTCGCGCAGGATGGCACGGAGCAGGTTCCGCTTGTACGGCAGGGCGGAGCCGCCGCCCTTGCGGGTCACCTTCGGGACCGGGCAGCCGAAGTTCAGGTCGATGTGGTCGGCGAGGTCCTCCTCCGCGATCATGCGGACGGCCTTGCCGACGGTGACCGGGTCCACGCCGTAGAGCTGGATCGACCGGGGCCGCTCACTCGCGTCGAAGTGGATGAGCTGCATGGTCTTCTCGTTGCGCTCGACCAGGGCCCTGGTGGTGATCATCTCGCTGACGAACAGGCCCTTGCCGCCGCTGAACTCCCTGCACAGGGTGCGGAAGGGCGCGTTGGTGATCCCGGCCATGGGGGCCAGGACGACGGGCGGCCGGACGGTGTGCGGGCCGATCTGGAGGGGCGTGGACATGCCTCCATTGTGCCGTGCAATGAAAAGGCAAAATTCATTAGTTAGCCACACTATCGAATTCCGCGTACGATGGAACCCATGCCCGAGCTCAGTCACCGCCGCCGCATGCTGGTGCTCGCGATCTGCTGCATGAGCCTGCTGATCGTGAGCCTGGACAACACGGTCCTGAACGTGGCCCTGCCGTCGATGCAACAGGACCTGCACGCCAGTACGTCGGGCCTGCAGTGGACGATCGACGCGTACACACTGGTCCTGGCCTCGCTGCTGATGCTCGCGGGCTCCACGGCCGACCGGATCGGACGCAAGCGCGTCTTCATGGCGGGCCTGGTCGTCTTCACCCTCGGCTCGGTGCTGTGCTCGCTCGCGCCGAACCTTCAGGCCCTGGTCGCGTTCCGGATGGTGCAGGCGGTGGGCGGCTCGATGCTCAACCCGGTCGCCATGTCGATCATCACCAACACGTTCACGGACCCCCGGGAGCGGGCCCGGGCGATCGGCGCCTGGGGCGCGGTGGTCGGCATCTCCATGGCCGCCGGGCCGCTGGTCGGCGGCCTGCTCGTCGAGTCGGTCGGCTGGCGCTCGATCTTCTGGATCAACCTGCCGGTGGGGCTGGCGGCCCTGCTGCTCACCCTGCGCCTCGTCCCCGAGTCCCGTGCGCCCAGGGCCCGCCGGCCCGACCCCGTCGGGCAGGTGCTGGTGATCGCGCTGTTCGGTTCGCTGACGTACGCGATCATCGAGGCGCCGAGCACGGCCTTCGCGTCCCTGGCCCCGCTGGTGGTCCTGGCCCTGGCGGCCCTCGCCGCCCTGCTCTGGTACGAACCGCGCCGCGCGGAACCCTTGATCGACCTCCGCTTCTTCCGCTCGGCGCCGTTCAGCGGGGCGACGGTCATCGCCGTCAGCGCGTTCGCGGCGCTCGGCGGCTTCCTGTTCCTGTCGACGCTGTACCTGCAGAACGTGCGGGGGCTGACCGCCCTGGAGGCGGGGCTGTGGATGCTGCCCATGGCCGTGCCGACGTTCCTGTGCGCGCCGCTGTCCGGCCGCCTGGTCGGCTCGCGCGGACCCCGGCTGTCCCTGCTCGTCGCGGGCCTGGCGATGACGGCGAGCGGCGTGCTCTTCGCCGCGTTCGAGGCCGAGACGTCGAACGTCACGCTCTTCCTCGGCTACGTCCTGTTCGGTATCGGCTTTGGCTTCGTCAACGCGCCCATCACCAACACGGCGGTCTCCGGCATGCCGCGGGCCCAGGCGGGCGTGGCGGCGGCGGTGGCCTCGACGAGCCGGCAGCTCGGGCAGACGCTGGGGGTCGCGGTGGTGGGGGCGGTGCTCGCGTCGGGCGTGGGCGCGTCCTCGTACCGGGAGGCGTTCGTGTCGGCGGCGCGGCCCGGCTGGTGGATCCTGGCGGTCTGCGGGTTCGCGGTGCTGGCGCTGGGGGCGGTGTCGAGCGGGCGCTGGGCCCGGGGGACCGCCGAGCGGGCCGCCGCGGCGCTGGAGTCGGCGGAGGTGCGGGACGCGGTGGTGACCGCGGACCGCTCCTGAGTGCCTCCTCACAGCCTGACAACCGGCTCCCGGGGAAGCCCTGTCGATGTCGGTCGTGCCGCACACTCCTTGCTGCGAGCAGACCGGATCGGCCGGATTCCTGGACGCGGGAGGCGTCATGGCGCAGAGCGACACGAGCAAGGTGAGCCGCTGGGACCAGCACGGCCGGGAGCACGTGGTGCGGGTGCGGCGCACGGGCGTGCAGCGCACGATCAGGTGCGACACGTGCGGCTGGCGCAGAGGCGCGCAGTTCCTGCCCTGGCTGAAGGCGGAGGAGCACCTGGCGGAGGCCCACCAGGCGACAGTGGACCCGACGTCCGCGGCGTGATGCCCCCGGCAGGACCTGGCAGGGGCCCTGGCAGGACCTAGTAGAGGATCGAGGGCAGGTAGGCCCCGTCGGGCTCGTTGTACAGGCCGATGGTCATCAGGCTCATCAGCTGGACGACCTTGAGGCCGTGGGACAGGCACCACCGGAGCAGTGCGCTGTCGCCGGTGGGTACGAGGATGCCCGGGCCGCGGAACTGCGGGGCGGATGCGATCAGGGCCTGGAGGTCCGGGGTGGTCTCGCCCACGGCGTGCGCGAAGAAGGCGAGGTCGGTGGCGTAGCCGGTGACGCGTCCGGCGCGCTCCACGACCCGGGCGGTGCCCTGTTTGAGCGCGTCGGCGACCTCGCCGCCGCGGTCGACGCCGTGGACCTGCCGGCACACGTCGTTGCAGGCGCCGAGGTCCGCGTCCGTGGCCTCCCGCACGGTGTACCCGGGCATCGCTTCCTCAAGCGGTGGTCCCTGTACGCAGGCCAGTGTGGCCCGGTGGACGAAGCCCAGGCTCACGTACAGGGAGAACGACCTGTTGTGGTAGCCGCTCTGCAGGAGCCGGATGCTGGGCGCCCCGCGTTCGGTGGCCCGGTCCATGACGTCCCGCATGAGGCGGCGGCCCACTCCCGCGTTCTGCGCGGTGGGGTCGACGGTGATGGGCCCGACCCCGACGACGGGCGAGCGTTCGTCGAGGAAGTTGCTGCCCACGATCCGCCCGTCGAGCTCGGCGACGACACTGTAGAACCCAGGGTGGGTCAGGGCGCCCTCGATCAGCGCGACCCCCACCTCGGGGCTCGGGAAGTCGGGTGGGAACGCGTGCTCCTTCGCGATGCCGGCGAAGGCCTCGTAGCAGATCCGGCCGCACTCCGCGGCATCGTCGGCGGTACCCGGGCGCAGTGTGAGCTCCACGATCGCCATCTCCTTGTTTCGCGCGTCCCGCGCGGCGACCCGCCCCTCGCTTCCCATCCTCTGCCCCTGCCGTCCCGGGCGCACCCGGTGGGCCGCTGAGCGGCGGCGCGGCCGGCGCCGTCCGCCGTCAGCCGCCCGCCGGACGGCCCGGTCTCACTTCAGGTGCCGGTCCAGGAAGCGGCACGCGTCCGCCAGCTCGAACCACGGGGTGCCGGTGTGCCCTCCCGCATTGGCGTGCAGTGTCTTCTCCGTGCTGCCGAAGGAGCCGAACAGGTCCAGGGCCCGTTGCCGGGGGTTCCCCTCGTCGTCCCACTGCAGCAGGAACAGCAGCGGAACGGTGATCTGCCGGGCCTCCTCACGCTGGGCACGGGGCACGTACCCGCCGGCGAAGAAGACCGCGGCCGCGATGCGCGGCTCGGCCACCGCCAGCCGGATGCCGAGGGCGGCCCACCCGCCGGAGTACCCGACCGGGCCGCCGATCCCGGGCAGTTCGAGGAGGGCGTCGAGAGTGGTCCGCCATTCCGGGACCGCGTTCTCGACCATCGGGCCGACGAGTGACTCCAGCATCTCGTCGACCGGTTCCCCGGCGCGCCTCGCCCGCCGGAGGTCGGCTCGGGCCTGCTCCTCGGCGGCGGATCGGGGACGGTCACCGCACCCGGCGGCGTCGATGCCGGCCACCGCGTAGCCGCGCGCCGCGGTGTAGCGGGCCCGGGCCACCAGCCGGGGTTCCGCCTTGGGCAGGCCGTTGTTGTGGGCCATCAGCACCAGCGGGGCCGGCGCGGAGCCGGGCGTCCACAGGGTGCCGGGGATCTCGCCGAGGGTGAACTCGCGCTCGAGGACGCCGTCGTCGAGGCGCTGTTCGGAAGTGAATCGCATGGTCGTGCCCTTCGGGAGTGCGCTGAACGGCGCTCCCGGACGACCTATCGCCCGACCGTGACCCCGGAGGGGAGCACCCATGTCGATACTGCGTTCACGGGTATCACCTCCTGGTTCTCTCGCACGGCCTGCCGGGAGATTAGTGGGGGACGTCGTGATGCGCCAACGGGTTTTCCCCGGGGCCCCGTTGCCGGCTGCCGCCGCACCCTTCAGGACCCGGTCCGGGCCCGCAGTCCCCGCACCAGCAGGTCGACGACCGCCTCGAAGTCGGCCTCGACGCCTGGTTCGCGCCACTCCTGCGCGTAGCCCGGGTCGTGGAAGCGGGCCGTCGCCTGGAAGACCGCGCGGGCCGTGGCCTCCGGGTCCGCCGCGGTGAAGGAACCGCTCTCGGCACCGGCCCGGATCACCCGGGCCAGCTGGGCGGTGAGGTCGGCGATGTGCTCGCTCACCGCCGTGCCGTTCTCGCCCGTGAGGACCGAGTACGTGGCGAACAGCTCCGGATCGTCGCCGGCCTTGCGGCGCTTCGCGGCGAACAGCGCGGCGAGCCAGTCCCGCAGCCGGGTCTCCGGGTCGCGGTCCGCGGCGGCGATCCCGGACAGTTCGCCGGACGTGCGGTCCAGCCAGCGCTTGGTGACCGCCTCGCGCAGCGCCGCCTTCGTCCGGAAGTGGCGGTAGACACTGCCGTGGCTGACGCCGAGCGCGCGGGCCACGTCGACCACGGTGGCCTTGGCCGGGCCGTGGCGGCGCAGCACCTCCTCGGTGGCTTCGAGGATGCGCTCGGCGGTGAGGATCTCGCTGGTCGGTGCCATGCCCAGACCGTACCCGGAGCCCGGTTCAGCGCTCGACGTGCGCCAGCTGCGCCGCCGGGTAGCGGGCGCCGGCGGCGGCACCGGCCGGTACGGCCTCCTCGACGGCGGCCAGGTCGGCGGCGTCCAGCGTGACGTCCAGGGCGCCCAGGGCCTCGGTGAGCCGGTCGCGGCGGCGGGCGCCGACCAGCGGCACGATGTCCGCACCGCGGCTGAGCACCCAGGCGATGGCGATCTGCGCGACGGTGACGCCCTTCTGCTCGGCGATCTTCCGCAGCGCCTCGACGAGGTTCAGGTTGTGCCGGAGGTTGTCGCCCTGGAAGCGCGGGGACATCGCCCGGAAGTCGCCCGGGGCGAGCTGCCGGTCGGCGGTGAAGTGCCCCGAGATCAGGCCGCGGGAGAGGACTCCGTACGCCGTGATGCCGATGCCCAGCTCACGCGTGGTCGGCAGGATCTCGTCCTCGATGCCGCGCGAGAGGAGGGAGTACTCGATCTGGAGGTCGGAGATCGCTGCTGTGGCGGCGGCGCGGCGGACGGTCCCGGCGCCGACCTCGCTGAGGCCGATGTGCCGGACGTGGCCCTTGTCGACCAGTTCCGCGATGGCGCCGACCGTCTCCTCGATCGGCACGTCGGGGTCGAGGCGGGCGATGCGGTAGACGTCGATGTGGTCGACGCCGAGCCGCTGGAGGGAGTAGGCGGCGAAGTTCTTGACGGCCGCGGGCCGGCCGTCGTAGCCGGACCAGCCGCCGTCCGGGTCGCGCAGGGCGCCGAACTTGACGCTGACCAGGGCCTGTTCGCGCCGGGCGGCGGGGGCGGTGCGCAGGGCCTCGCCGATCAGCAGTTCGTTGTGGCCCATGCCGTAGAAGTCGCCGGTGTCGAGCAGGGTGACGCCCGCTTCGAGCGCGGCGTGGAGGGTCGCGATGGATTCGGCCCGGTCCGCCTCGCCGTACAGGGCGGACATGCCCATGCAGCCGAGACCGAGGGCGGAGACCTGGGGGCCGGTGGTTCCGAGGGTTCGGGTTGGCATCGTCATGCCCTCCACTGTCACATGACAGCTGACAGATTTCAATATCTGTTATTCGATACCTGTCATTCGACGATATCCGTCACCCGATACCTGTCACTCCGTACTCGTCATTCGCTACGTGTCGGCTACCGCGCGGTGACCGCCAGCTTCGCGCCCAGCGCCACGAACGACCCGGCGAACCCCCGGCGCAGCCACGCCATCACCCGGGGCCGGCCCAGGACCTGGCTGCGCACCGACGCGGCCAGCAGCCCGTACGCGGCGAACACCAGGAAGGTGACCAGCATGAACACCCCGCCGAGCCCGGCCATCCGCACCAGCGCGTGCGGTTCGCCGGGGCTCACGAACTGCGGCAGGAACGCGAAGAAGAACATCGTCAGCTTCGGGTTGAGGATGTTGATCAGCACACCCCGCACGATCACCCGCCGCGCGGACAGCGGCGCGGGCTCGCCCTCCTCGACCGCGAGGGCGTCCTTGTCGCGCAACGTGGCCCAGGCCATGTACAGCAGGTAGGCGACGCCGGCGTATTTCAGCACCTGGAAGGCGGTCGCGCTGGCGTGCAGCAGCGCGGCGACGCCGGTGACCGTGGCCAGCAGGTGCGGGACGATCCCGAGCGTGCAGCCGACGGCCGCGACGACACTCGCGCGGCGGCCGCGGGACAGCGCGGCGGCGAGGGTGTAGACGACGCCGGTGCCCGGCGTGGCGACGACGACCAGGGTCGTCAGCAGGAACGCGATGCTCATGCCCCCACCCTGGCGCCGCCCCGCTCCGGGTTACAGGACCAATCGAAGGGCGCGTTGGAGGACCACTCGTCGAGGCGGCCCCGGGCACTGCTCAGACGAACCAGTCCTCCGCGTCCGGAGCGTCGACGCCCCTGAGGAACCGGGAGAACGCGTCGTGCTCGTCCACCCCCAGGAAATACCCACCGGTGTGGTGGAGATGGAACCACCGGCCGGTTTCGTCCACCAGGAGGATGCCGCGCTCGGATTCCTCGTATCCGACGGGAAACAGGCCTACTCCGAGCCCGGTCGCCAACTCTTCGATCAGAGCCGCGTCGCCTGCGTGGCCGAGCGTGGGCTTCGTCAGCCAGGTCTCCGCGGCCTTCGGATGCGCGAGGCGCAGCAGGCCGTAGGCGCGGACGACTCGGGTGGCCGCGGGGGACGGAGCCAAGGCGACGCCCTGCCGCCCGGCGTCCCGCACCCGTACCTCGACGAGCTCCGCCGCGCGTTCCCCGAGATCACGATCGGGGGCCCAGCCGTTCGAGGCCAGCCAAGCGATCACTTCCGGCTCCGGCTGACGGCAAGAAGGTCTGGTCGGCCGGTTCATACGACTCCGAGGAACCCCGGGTCCGCGCCGTCGAACCCCAGACACCGATCGCGGTTCAGGCCAAGGAGTTCCGCCATCGGCACCGCGCGACGACCGGTGGCCGACAGATCCCGGCGGGCCTCGGCCGACCACAGCGGTGGGAAGAACGACAGCCCCTGCCGGCCGTTCAGTACGGAGACTTCACGGCGCCAGCCGTCCCACCGCAGGCCCTCGTAGAAATCCCGGAGCCCACCGGCGAGGATCCAGGACAGCCAGGCCGAGTGGCCCGCCCCCAGGGCCTCCCAGCCGAGGGCGTCGGGGGCGAAATAGACGACCTCCCCCGGATCGCCGGGCCGACCGGCCTCACCGGGATTGCTCCCGTTCAGGGCGAAGACCCCGCCCAGCACGTCGTGCGCGACCACGAGGCCCGCACCCGGCCGCCACTCGGGGTCGAACGCCGGGGGCATCGCGTTGACCTCGGCCAGGCCGGGCGGGCCTTCGAGCCGGGCACTCCGCGGACTCCCGAAGATCCGCAGCCACCCGTCGTCCACGAGCAGGCCGCCGCAGTTCAGCACGATGCCGCCCAGATGAGACCGGGCGGAGACCTGCAGTTGCAGCACGGTCGCGCGGCCCGTCCCGGGATCGCCGGGCAGCACCTCGACCGGAACGCCGGTGCCGGACAGCTCCTGAAGGAGGAGCGGCCAGGCCGGATCATCGACGTTGATCAGCTCCTCGGCCTCGCGCATCTCCGCATCGTCCCACCGACCCCGGCAGCCCGGTCCACCGGGTGCGCCTCGGACCATGCGGCCGCTCGTGGACCGCGAGCCGTGAACGCGGCGGTGCCGGGCCCCTCCCCTGGAGGAACCCGGCACCGAAGCAGTCGTGAGAGCCGTCAGCAGCCGATCAGCCGGGCCGCCAGGTAGCCCTCGATCTGGTCGAGGGAGACGCGCTCCTGCTTCATGGAGTCGCGCTCGCGGACGGTGACGGCGTTGTCCTCGAGCGTGTCGAAGTCGACCGTCACGCAGAACGGCGTGCCGATCTCGTCCTGGCGGCGGTAGCGGCGGCCGATGGCGCCGGCGTCGTCGAACTCGATGTTCCAGTGCTGGCGCAGCGCCTGGGCGAGCCCCTTGGCCTTCGGCGACAGCTCCGGGTTGCGGGACAGCGGCAGGACCGCGACCTTCACCGGGGCGAGGCGGTGGTCGAGGCGCAGCACCGTGCGCTTCTCCATCTTGCCCTTGGCGTTGGGCGCCTCGTCCTCGACGTAGGCGTCCAGCAGGAACGCCAGCATCGCGCGGCCGACACCGGCCGCGGGCTCGATGACGTACGGCGTCCAGCGCTCGCCGGCCTCCTGGTCGAAGTAGGTGAGGTCCTGGCCGGAGGCCTTGGCGTGGGCGCCAAGGTCGTAGTCGGTGCGGTTGGCGACGCCCTCCAGCTCGCCCCACTCACTGCCGCCGAACTGGAAGCGGTACTCGATGTCGGCGGTGCGCTTGGAGTAGTGGGAGAGCTTCTCCTTCGGGTGCTCGTACCACCGCATGTTCTCCTCGCGCAGGCCGAGGCCGGTGTACCAGTTCCAGCGCTGCTCCATCCAGTACTCCTGCCACTTCTCGTCCTCGCCCGGCTTGACGAAGAACTCCATCTCCATCTGCTCGAACTCGCGGGTGCGGAAGATGAAGTTGCCGGGCGTGATCTCGTTGCGGAAGGACTTGCCCATCTGGGCGATGCCGAACGGCGGCTTGCGGCGCGAGGTGGTCTGCACCTGGGAGAAGTTGGTGAAGATGCCCTGCGCGGTCTCGGGGCGCAGGTAGGCGATGGAGCCGGAGTCCTGCGTGGGGCCGAGGTGGGTGGACAGCAGGCCCGAGAACTGCTTGGGCTCGGTGAACTGGCCCTTGTTGCCGCAGTTGGGGCAGTTGACGTCGGCCAGGCCGTTCTCCGGCAGGCGGTTGTGCTTGGCCTCGTAGGCCTCCTCCAGGTGGTCCGCGCGGAACCGCTTGTGGCAGGAGGTGCACTCGGTCAGCGGGTCCGTGAAGGTGGCGACGTGGCCGGAGGCGACCCAGACCTCGGGGGCCAGGATCACGGACGAGTCGATGCCCACGACGTCCTCGCGCGACGTCACCATGTAGCGCCACCACTGGCGCTTGAGGTTCTCCTTGAGCTCGACACCCAGCGGGCCGTAGTCCCAAGCGGCGCGCTGGCCGCCGTAGATCTCACTACAGGGGAATACGAAGCCACGGCGCTTGCTCAGGCTGACGATGGTGTCGATCTTGTCGGCGGCCACGGTGCTCTCTTCATTACGACGACGGGCGACGAAGCGAGATGCTTCCAGCGAATGCCTCAGGTTACCGGCGGGGGCGCCCCCTCAATCAAATCGCTCCCCCTCCGGCGGCCTCAAGGCCCCGGTCAGGACGTTTGTTGACAACGGTTTCCATACTTGTTGAAAATGAGTGTCATGAACGTACGACGACGCCTCATACCCGCCGCCCTGGCCTCCGCTCTCGGCCTGGGCGCCCTCACCGCCTGCTCCAGCGACAGCGCGGCCTCGGGCAACACGGACAAGTTCGACGTCGTCGCGTCGTTCTATCCGATGGCGTTCCTCGCCGAGCAGATCGGCGGGGACCACGCGAACGTCACCAGCCTGACCGAGCCCGGCCAGGAACCGCACGACCTGGAGATCAGCACCAAGCAGCGGGCACAGCTGGAAGAGGCCGACGCGGCGCTCTTCCTCAAGGGCCTCCAGCCCGCCGTCGACGAGGCCGTGCAGCAGACCGGCATCAAGACGAAGATCGACGCGGCCACGCTCACCACCCTCGAGGACCACGGCACCGGCGGCCACAGCCACGAGGGCGAGGAGGGCCACGCCGAGGAAGGCCACGCCGAAGAGAGCCACTCCGAGGAAGGCCACTCCGAGGAGGAGGAGCACGCCCGCGACCCGCACGTCTGGCTGGACCCGGTGAAGTACGCCGAGGTCGCCCAGGGCGTCGGCAAGGCCTTCGAGAAGGCCGACCCGGACCACGCGGCCGACTACAAGAAGAACACCGAGGCCCTGGTCAAGAAGCTGAACAGCCTCAACGGCGAGTTCGAGAACGGCCTGAAGAACACCAAGACCAAGGTCTTCTTCACCAACCACGCCGCCTTCGGCTACCTCGCCGAGCGCTACGGCCTCACCCAGGAGGCCATCTCCGGCCTCGACCCCGAGAGCGAGCCCAGCGGCGCCCGGGTCAGGGAGCTCCAGCAGGAGGCCAAGGCCGACGGCGTCACCACCGTCTTCTACGAGACACTGGTCTCCGACAAGACCGCCAAGACCCTCGCCCGCGACGCGAACCTGAAGACGGACGTCCTCGATCCGCTGGAGGGCATCACCGACAAGTCCCGCGGCGACGACTACTTCCAGGTCATGGAAGCCAACCTCAAGGCCCTGCAGAAGGCCCTGGGAGCCAAGTGATCGACCCATCGGAGGACGGCATGAACGAGCCCGTCGTATCCCTGCGCGGCGTCCGCGCCGACCTGGGCTCGCGCCCCGTCCTGCGCGGCATCGACCTCACCGTGCGCCGCGGTGAGGTCGTCGCGCTGCTCGGCGCGAACGGCTCCGGCAAGTCGACGGCCGTGCGCAGCGTCATCGGCCAGGTGCAGACCGGCGCCGGCGAGATCGAGCTGTTCGGCACGGACCGCCGGCGGTTCCGCGACTGGCACCGCGTGGGCTACGTCCCGCAGCGCACCACGGCCGCGTCCGGCGTGCCCGCCACGGTGACCGAGGTGGTGCTCTCCGGCCGCCTGTCCCGGGCCCGCTTCGGCATGCTGCGCAAGGCGGACCACGCGGCCGTGCGCAAGGCCCTGGAGCTGGTCGGCATGGCGGACCGGGCCAAGGACCCGGTCGACGCCCTCTCCGGCGGTCAGCACCAGCGCGTCCTGATCGCCCGCGCGCTGGTCTCCGAGCCCGAGCTGCTGATCATGGACGAGCCGATGGCGGGCGTCGACCTCGCCAGCCAGGAGGTGCTCGCGCACACCCTCCGGGAGCAGGTCTCCCAGGGCACGACGGTCCTGCTCGTGCTGCACGAACTGGGCCCCCTGGAGCCCCTCATCGACCGGGCCGTCGTCCTGCGCGACGGCTGCGTCGTCCACGACGGGCCGCCCCCGAAGGCCGTCGGACAGCACGCCCTGCCCGGCCACGACCACGTACACCCGCACGCGCCGGCGGGCACCGAACCGATCCGCACGGGACTGCTGAGCTGATGGACTTCCTCGACTACGCCTTCATGCAGCGGGCCCTGCTCGCCGCCGTCCTGGTCGGCATCACCGCCCCGGCCGTCGGCATCTACCTCGTGCAGCGCCGCCAGGCCCTGATGGGCGACGGCATCGGCCACGTGGCGATGACCGGCGTCGGCCTCGGCTTCCTGCTGACCTGGTCCCCGGTGTGGATGGCGACCCTCGTCTCCGTCCTCGGCGCGGTCCTCATGGAGCTGATCCGCTGGTACGGCAAGACCCGCGGCGACATCGCCCTCGCGATGCTCTTCTACGGCGGCATGGCCGGCGGTGTGATGTTCATCAACCTCGCGCCGACGGGCTCCAACGCCAACCTGACGTCGTACCTGTTCGGCTCGCTGTCGACGGTCTCCGAGTCGGACGTCACGGCGATCTCCGTCCTGGCCGCCTTCGTCGTCCTGGTGACCCTGGGCCTGCGCCGGCAGCTCTTCGCGGTCAGCCAGGACGAGGAGTTCGCGCGGGTGACGGGCCTGCCGGTGCGCGCCCTGAACCTGCTGACGGCGATCACCGCGGCCGTCACGGTCACGGTGGCGATGCGCGTGGTCGGCCTGCTGCTGGTCAGCGCGCTGATGGTGGTGCCCGTCGCGGCCGCCCAGCAGATCGGCCGCAGCTTCGCCGCGACCTTCGCGATCGCCGTCGCCATCGGCGTGAGCGTGACGATCGGCGGCACGGTCACCTCGTACTACCAGGACGTGCCGCCCGGCGCGACGATCGTGCTGCTGACCATCGGCGCGTTCATCGTGCTGACGGCGCTCGCGGCCCCGCTGGCCCGCCGCCGCGCCCGGGCCCGGACCGCCGCGGACGCCACCGCGGACCCGGCGGAGTGTGCCATTCCGGGCAGCCGGGAGGCGACCGACGAGGTCGGCGTCTGACCGCCCCCACCCCGGGCTGGCACAATGGCCCGGGCAAGGCAGACGTGAGGAGGCAACGGTGACGACCGCTGGACCGTCCGTGAAGGGCCGCGCCACCAAGCAGCGTGCCGCCGTGGCGGCGGCCCTGCAGGAGGTCGACGAGTTCCGCAGCGCGCAGGAACTGCACGACATGCTCAAGCACAAGGGCGACTCGGTCGGGCTCACCACGGTCTACCGCACCCTGCAGTCCCTCGCCGACGCCGGCGAGGTCGACGTCCTGCGCACCGCCGACGGCGAGTCCGTCTACCGCCGCTGCTCCACCGACGACCATCACCACCACCTCGTGTGCCGCAACTGCGGCAAGGCCGTCGAGGTGGAGGGCCCGGCCGTGGAGAAGTGGGCCGAGGCCATCGCCGCCGAGCACGGCTACGTCAACGTGGCCCACACGGTGGAGATCTTCGGCACGTGCGCGGAGTGCGCGGCTGCCGTCGGCGGTTGAGCCGGTCCTTCATCGGGTGGGGTGGGCGGGGTTACGGGCGATGGCGACGCTGCCGCCCCGGTCTCCGCTCTTGAAGAACTGCGGCGCGGGCAGGCCTTGGGCGCGAAGCCGCTGGTACAGCTCCTCGTAGAGCGAGTCCATGGAGATGACTTCTCTGCCCGGTGCCAGCCCGCCCTCCAGGACGCTGATCAGCGCACCGGTGAAGGCCGTGTGCCGCTCCCCCTCAGGGGCCATGGCGATCGCTCCTGTCGCCGAGGCGGCGAGCACGAAGGTCGCCGCGACGGTGGACTGTCCCAGCGCGAAGTCGTCGTGGCGTGGGCTGCTCATGGCTCGGCCGGCGTAGCAGCAGTCGAGGACGACGACCTTGTTGCGGGCGGGGCTCATGCCAAGCAAGTACTGGATATCGCGGTAATGCACCGCTGTGTTCGGAATCGACGCACGAGTGGTACGCACCGCCAGACTCAGTTCCCCCGTTCGAGGATGGAGCAGGCTGTGACCGGCGAAGTACACCAGCAGGGTGTCGTCGGCGGAACGCGCGGCGTCATCGACGGCTTCCAGAACGCCCTCGGGAGAAGCCGGATCCGCCAGGACGACGGTGCGTGGCCGGGTGAACGCTCCCATCGACGGATCCGTCAGTAGCGTCGCCAAGTCCTCGAGCCCCTGCCGCACCGGGTACAGCGAAGGCAGTTCCTGGTAGTGGCTGGCTCCGATCAGGACAGCGTTAGAGCGGTTCGGGTCGGGGAGCCCCTCGGGGCGGCCGTGGCTGACCGGGTACGACCAGGCCCACGCTCGGTAGCCCTTGAGATCCACCCGTACCCGCTGGAGACGTCCGTGCAGCGCCGGCACGCTCTGGTGGAGCGGATCGGACACGATGAGCCCGTAGGGCGCATCCGGCTGTGCGGCCATCGCCTCCCGCAGGACGGCGGAGTCGAGGAGACGGCTGACGCGGACGTCGTCGTCGCCCATCGCGACACGCACACGCATGGACCGTCCCTGCTCACGCAGGATCCGCAGCCCCTGGTCCAGGGCGTCGACGAAGGCGGGAACGACGTTCGCCGTGTCCGGCTCGGACGGCAGCAGGACGATCAGGCCGTCGCCACGATTTTGGATCCGGCACTCGTCAGGGCTGATACCTGCCGCCCGCAACGCGGCTTTTGTGAGGTTGACGCTGTCGGCGATCGCCCTGAGTTGTGCGGCGTCGCTCAGACCCGTCAGTCCTACGACCTCCACGGCGACACACACCCCGTGCGCCGGGTCCGGCCGGCCAGACCCGGCCGCACTCCGCAGGCGGAGCCCGATGACGGGCCCACCGCCGGGTGACACCAGGATCTCCACGCACTCGTCGAGTGAGAACGGCTCGTCGCTGTCCTCCACGCTCAGGAGGAAGGCCACGGGGTCGATCCGCTCCGCAACGGTCTGCCGAGCGAAGCTGCCGCGTTTGACGTCCACGGGATAGAACAAACCGTCGACGGACCAGACCAGGTCGTGCCGTCCCCCTTCCTCCCATCCTTCGTACGGAATGTTGATGTCGGTAACAATTCCCCGCTCCTCCAGGAACTGCCACAGGTCCAGGACGACTTCGCTCTCGCTCGTCCCGGACGCCACGGGAGTCCGTGCGTGGAGGTACAGAAGGAGGTACGCGAGCAACCGCTCGGCGTGCTCCGGAACCGCCCGCCGCCGCATGGCGTCACAGGCGCGGTCGAACGATGCCCGCAGTTCCGGGGGGACGGACGACAGCACCGCGTCGACGTCCTGCACCCGCGGAGCTCCGGGCTGCGACGGCGACAGGAGAACGACCTCGGGCGCCGGCTCAGCCGACAGCCCGAGTCGCGCCTGCAATGCGGCCCCCAGATACGCGAACGGCTGCGCACCCCCGGGATCGTCCCGGCCCATGGGCCAGGCGGGGAAGTCCGACGAGCCTCCGCCCAGGGACTCGATGCGTTGCCCCACCCGACGGCCGCAGTCGATCAGCTCGGCCGTGGGAACGGCGTCGAGCAGCAGGTCCTTCGCCTCCGCCGTGAAGTCGAACAAGCGGTGCCGCCCGGCCAATGGTTCCCCCGGGGACGGCGGCAGCGGCTGCATCAGCCCCCCGAGCAGGACCTCGGCCAGCGGCACGGCACCCTGCCCCTGGTCCAGGCAGGAGTGAACGAGTTGCATCACCGGCACCGTGACCGGGGCCATGGCCGCCAGGTGCGCCGCCAGCCGCAGGGCCTCCGGGGACGCGGCCCGGCTGAAGTCCGTCGCGGACACCCGGAGTGGTTCGGCGGCACGACCCGAGGCACGCCGGGGCATCCACAGGCGCATCGTGACGGGACGCCCGACGAGGGTGTTCACGGCCGCCCATGTGGCGAAGCCGGCAGGGCTCAGCTCCAGGACGGGGACGGCGACGGCCGGGGCCGGAGCGACGGTCGGCGGCAGGATCTGGTGCGCCACCGTCCAGGCGGTGTTCGGCGCCCCGGGCCTGGGCGAGGAGACCTGCCAGGTATCCCCGCGCACACCGGACCCCGCCCACAGCCGTCGGGGCAGCGTGTGGACCACGGCGGTGGGGCCTCTGCGCGCCCACCCCTCGATCACCGGGATCATCAGTCCGTCGCGCCAGGCCGCTGCCGCGCCGTCCGTCACGACCAGCACCATGGTCTGCCCGGAGGCGTCCGCGAGGGAGGTGGCCGGCCGGGTCGCCGTGTCGTCGCCGCTCCAGGGGCGCCCGAGGCGCACCTCGCCGCCGGGCCCGTATCGGATCTGATACGCCTCCACCTGCCTGAACGCGCCGCTGCGTTCGAAGATCGCCTTCAGTTCGGCGCACTGACGCTCCCACAGAAGCATGGACACGCCGCCGTCGACGACCAGGGCGAGCCGCAGCCACCGCTCCGGCTGGGGCCGCAGCACCATCTGCGGGGTCCGGGTGTCCGCCTGCAGGGCGGCCGTCGCCGCTTCGTCGAACTCGGTGCGGCGACGGCTCGGAACGCGCCGCTTGAGCGGCCGCAGGGCCCTGCCGAGGGACAGCGCCGACCCCAGCGCCTTGGCGCCCGGCGTCCACAGAGCGTCGGCCGGGGCCGGGCCCGTGGGACCGGAGATGACGCCGACGTGCTGTGCCGGCTCCCGACTGTGCTCTGCGTCCGGAAGGTCTTCTCCTCCGGGGACGACGTCGCGCGCGGCAGACCGGTCCAGCGCCGCGCGAAGGTCCTGCGGCAACGGAGCGTCCTCCGGAGCCCGTACGGGGGTTTCTCGGAGAAAACCGGCGAGCGGCGCGGCAGCTCCCGGAGGAATGCGTGCCGCGAGCCAGAGGACGTCAAGGAGATCCTGCCCCTCCATCGGCGCCCCGGAGGCACGTAGTACGTCCCGCAGCTCCTGGAACATGGCTACCCGTCCACGTTGAGCCGGTGCAGCACGGTCTTCAGCAGGCCGTCGGCGTCGAGCCGTGCCCCTCCGTGGCGCAGGAACACCGCGTTGAGGAGCTGGTCGGTGGCCAGTTCGCCCAGGGCGCGCCGGGCCAGGAACGCCTGCACGAGGTCACCCGCCTCGGCGAGGGCCTCCGGGCCGAGGTGGCCCTCGACGATCTGGCGCAGGCGGGTCTCGTCCGGGTCGGCGAGGTGCAGGGGCAGGCACCGGCGCCGGAACGCAGGAGGGAAGTCCCGTTCCCCGTTGCTCGTGATGACGACGAGGGGGAACTGGGTGCAGCGCACCATCCCCCGGGTCACCCGCGCCCGCTGGTGGGGATCGGCGGTGAGCACGTCGATGTGCGCCTGCTCCTCGGGGAGCCTGGACAGTTCGGGGATCTCGAAGGCGCCCTCCTCGAAGACGGTGAGGAGGTCGTTCGGCAGGTCGACGTCCCCCTTGTCCAACTCGTCCACGAGCAGGACCCGGGGCCGCGCGGTGGGGACGAGGGCCGTGCCGACCGGCCCCAGCCGGAGGAACGAGCCGATGCCGGGCTGGGGTCCGTCCGCGGACCGGTGGAGATTGCTCTCCTGGAGCCGTCCGACGGCGTCGTAGCGGTACAGCGCTTCCTGGAGCGTGGAGCGGCTGTTGACGGGCCAGTGGAGTACCGGTCCCAGATCGAGCTCGTGTGCGAGGGCGGCGGCGAGCGAGGACTTGCCGGTGCCCGGGTGTCCGGTGACCAGCAAGGGTCGTCGTAGGTGGATGGCGGCGTTGATGACGTCCGTCTCGGCGCGGCCGATCACATAGTGGGGCGGTGTGTCAGGGGGGCCTCCGGCTCCGTCGGCCTCGGCGAATCGTCGCCAGGGCGGGGCCTCGGGGATCGTGACGGAGCGTCGTCGGCCGTCTCCCCGGAAGATCTGCCAGTCTGCGTCTTCGGCGGTGGCGCCGTCCGCCGTGGAGGCGTCCACCTCGGGCTGCTGTGTCATCAGAGGCTCGCTTCTCGGGAGTCGGGGCATTCGGCGTCGGGGAGTTCGGTCAGTGACAGCACCGGTGGCAGCGGGCGGTCGGCGTCCTCCAGCAGCACGGCCGGGCGGGCTGGGTGGGCGGCGGGGTCCGCGCATGCCCTGGCCCGGTGGTCCCGGACGCGCCAGGGAAGCCCCTCGACGGAGCCCTCGGGACGCAGTGCGGTGAAGTGGGCCTCCGAGGTCGGCGCGGTGGCCTGCCGGTCCCACAGCACGACCGGGTAGCCGAGCAGGAGGGCGGCCTGGACGAGGCGGTCGCGGCCGGGTGGGCCGGCCCGCACCACGGCTCGGGCCGCACCGGTGTCCGCCTTCAGGGTCCCGTAGGCCGCATGGCCTTCGGCGTGCCGGTCGTCCAGGTGAACCACCTTGTCGTTGTGGCGCCCGGCCCAGCGGCGCTCCAGTTCCGCCCGGCGCTGCTCCTCGCGCTCGGGTGCGGACAGCGGCGCGCAGCGCAACACCGTGGCGTGCTCGACACCGAGCAGCAGGGGCAGAGGGTCGTCGTCGGCGGCACCGTTCCAGGAGTCGACGGGCAGGTGGAGGGCGTCGGGCTGGAGCAGGATCTCGACGACCGCGGGCGGCGCGGACGAATCGGTGATCGCGCGTACCTGCGACACCGTTCGCTGGATACGGCGGACCACGTCCCGCGGGGACAGTGGTGTTCCGCTCTGCTCGGCGGCCTGGACGAGTTCACCGGCCCCGGTGTCGATCCACATCACGCAGGTGAAGTGCGGTCCGTCGGCGGTCCGGCCCGATGGTTCCGCGTCCAGCTGAGCCACGACCCGGGGTGGTCGTCCGGCCCCGCGGAGCGAGCCCGCCCAGGCCACGGCGTCCGCGCGACGCTCGGCCAGACCCCCGGCGTCGACCCCCAGCCTGCGGGCCACTCGGTCTCCCCAGGCGTGCAGGTCGTCGCGGGCCTGGGGAGTGACCGCGGCCAGCAGCTCGGTGAACCGGACGACCGCGGGAACCAGTTGCCTGCCGGGCCGCACCATGCTCAGGCCGCCGGTGTGCTGTTCGAAGTGCTCCACGCACGCCATCAGCTGGCCGACCGTGGGGCCGTGCGGCTCCCCGGCGGCGGGCGGCAGCCACACCCTCTCCAGGGGCAGGGCGGCCCGCACCGCGGCGATCACCTGGGCCATCGGCGGCAGTGCCGGTGTCCGGCCGAGTATCTGGCCCAGTGACGCGTACTCCAGCGGGGACAGCAGTCCCGGCACTCCCAGCGAGCGGCCCAGGGCGAGGAACAGGTCGGCGGCCTGCCGGTTCCGCTCGTGCAGGGCCTCCACCAGGGCGGCCATCGCCCGCTCCACCGTGAGCAGGGCGTGGGCTGTCTGTTCGTCGGAGAGGCGCGGCCCCAGCCGGGCCTGTGGGCAGGCCGACGCGAGGTGCTCGATGCACCGCGCGCGCAGATCGTCGTCGATGACAGTGGTGCGCAGGGCGAGGGCGATCTGGTCGCGGTCCGGCGAGGGCGGCAGGAGGGGGCGGCCCGGCAGCACGGTCCGTTCCTCCGAACCGTCCATGGCGCGGATGTGGAGGCTGACCGGGGTTTGCGGCACCGGCGCCTCCGCCTTGACGTGCTCGACGAGGGCGGCCAGATCCGGCCGCAGGTCAGCAGCGTTCCCCTCCAGCCAGTGGAGCAGGGAGTTGGAGAAGACTCCGCTGCCCAGCGCCGCGTCGTTCTCCGCCACCTGGCCGGCCGCGGCGGCACACAGCAGGAACTGTTCGACCGCGCGCCGGGGCACCCTGGGGAAGGGGGCGACCGCGGGTCCGGTCTGCTGGTGGTGATGCTCCAGGAAGGTCGCACAGGCGTCGAAGAAGAGGACCTGCTGCCCGAAGCCGCGGAGATCGTCCCGGGTGAGGTACCCCCGCAGGTCGGTGGTGTCGATGCAGCGCTTGTCCTTCAGGGAGGCGTCGGGGCACAGCAGCAGGCGCCGGTCGCCGTGGTCCAGGATGCCGTGACCGCCCCAGAAGACGTAGAGCAGTTCACCGGTGCGCGCGTCGAGGTCGCTGGTGAACGCGTCCATGAGCTGGTCCCGCGTCCAGGCCGGGCACCAGGTCAGTTCGGCGGCCCTGGTCTGAGTCTCCAGTCGGCGCCGGCTCTCCTCACCCGGTGCCAGCAGCAGCTGGATGTTGGCGGCGGGCACACCTCCCTTGCGCAGCCAGCGAGCGAAACGCAGGGCGTCGCCGACGGCGCCGGTGAGATCCCAGTCCGGATGCCTCGGGTACCTTTCGAGGCCGACGACCACGGCGTGGACGCGCCCCGGGTCCACGCCGTTCAGCCCATCCATGTGCCGATGGCGTCCCAGACCTTGCGGTTGGACCAGTAGGCGCTGTGCGCGAAGGGAAACGGCTGGCGGTTGTCGACCTCGTGGTCGGTGGCGTGTGCGGGGAAGACCCTGGCGGCACTGAACGACAGCAGGTCGCGTCGGTCGTAGAGGTTGAGCCAGCGTCTCGGGAAGTGTCCGGGTGGCGTCTGCGGGTGTTCGAGGGATACGAGGGCGCCCGCCTCGTAGAAGAAGGGTGCCTGTGAGCCGACGGTGACCAGCTGGTCGACCCTCGCGACGCGCTCCCGCACCATGAGGTCGACGCAGGCCACGCCCCCCAGGCTGTGGGCGATCACGGTGACGGCGTCGCCAGGGGTGTGTTCGATGGTGCGCTTGATCAGTTGGCGCATCGCCTCTCCCCGGGCCTGGTAGCGCAGGATGTCACCGACCGCGGGCAGGAAGAGGTCGTCGTTGAGCGCGCCTCGTCGTCGCCGTGCGTGCCAGGTCAGTGCGCGCAGGGCGGGCTCGGCGGCCGCCCTGGAGACCGCTCCGGCCAGGGTGCGTCCCCGGGTGTGCAGATCGGCGCTGACCAGGGAGAGCAGGGCGTCCCTCTTGAGGCCGTCCAGGGCGTCGGCTCCCTGCTCGACCGCCTCCGCCAGGGTCGCGGCCACTACTGCCCGCGCGAACGCGTGCCGGTGCTCGTGGCCTCCCTCGTCCGCCGTGGCCGCCGCGTCGCGCAGTTCCGGCGACGCGGCGACGGTACGCACCGCTCTGTGGAGGGCGTCGCCCAGCCCGTGCGCCGCGAAGGCGTCCCGGACCCGCGGGGAGGGAGCGTACGAAGACAGTTCGGCGAGCAGCTTCTGCGCCGGACTCTGTCCCCGGCCCAGTCCGGAGGGGACGGCCGGGCGCAGGCTCAGCAGCCGGAGCTCGTAGCCGGGGTCGCGGTAGAGCACACCCCAGAGGGCGATCTGCTCGTCCTCCTGCCGGCCGCCGCCGGAACCGGTGTAGCCCGGGATGCTCGCACCGCCCAGTGCCAGCCGTGCGCCCTCTTCACGGCCCCAGAAGCAACCCCGCACCTCGGTCTCGGGCCGTGTCTCCGCCAGCAGGGCTCGCACGGTCTCCAGGGTCCTGCCGTACGACTCTTCCCGCACACCGGTGCCATGCACGAATACGATCGAGCGCTGCACTTTCCCCCACCCGTGAACGCATCCGGCCGGGCGTCCTCGCTCGGCCCGTGTCCGATGCTAGTCCGGGCCGACCGGTCAGGGGGCCTGCTTGCCCTCCATGGCCAGCAGTTCCTCGTTCGGGATGGCGCCGCCGAAGCGGCGGTCGCGGGAGGCGAACTCCAGGCAGGCGCGCCACAGGTCACGCCGGTCGAAGTCCGGCCACAGCACGTCCTGGAAGACCATCTCGGCGTAGGCGCTCTGCCAGATCAGGTAGTTCGAGGTGCGCTGCTCGCCGCTCGGGCGAAGGAACAGGTCCACGTCCGGCATGTCCGGGTAGTACATGTACTTCGCGAAGGTCTTCTCGTTGACCTTCGACGGGTCGAGCTTGCCGGACCGCACGTCCTCCGCGAGCGCCTGCGCGGCGTCCGCGATCTCGGCCCGGCCGCCGTAGTTCATGCAGAAGTACAGGGTCAGCCGGTCGTTGCCCTTGGTCTGCTCCTGGGCGATCTGGAGCTCCTTGGCGACGGACCGCCACAGCTTCGGCATCCGCCCCACCCAGCGCACCCGCACGCCCAGCTCGTCGAGCTGGTCGCGGGTCTTGCGGATGAAGTCGCGGTTGAAGTTCATCAGGAAGCGCACCTCTTCCGGCGACCGCTTCCAGTTCTCGGTGGAGAAGGCGTACAGGGAGATGGCGCCCACGCCCATCTCGATGGCGCCCTGGAGCACGTCCAGGACGCGCTCGGCTCCGACCTTGTGCCCCTCGGTGCGGGGCAGGCCGCGCTCCTTGGCCCAGCGGCCGTTGCCGTCCATGACGATCGCCACATGCTGCGGTACGAGCTCCCCGGGGAGCTTCGGCGGCCGCGCGCCGGACGGGTGCGGCTCCGGCGTCCTGTACTCCCGGCGCTGCCGGCCCAGGATCCCGCGTACGGCCATGTGTTTCTCGTCTCCTCGTGCTTGCTTGTCTTACTTCTCGACGTAGCGCAGGGAGCGCAGCCCGCGCTCCATGTGCCAGTGCAGATAGGCGGACACCAGCCCGCTGCCCTCCCGGACGTAGCGCGCCTCGCACGCGTCCGCGGTCTCCCAGTCTCCCGTAAGCAGGGCGCCGAGGAGTTCCAGGGCCTGGGGCGAGGGTACGACGCTGCCGGGCACCCGGCAGTCCACGCAGACGGAACCGCCCGAGGCGACCGAGAAGAAGCGGTTGGGCCCGGGCATACCGCACTTCGCGCAGTCGGTGAAGCTCGGGGCGTAGCCGTTGACGGCGAGGGACCGCAGCAGGAACGCGTCGAGCACGAGGTGCGGCGCGTGCTCCCCCCGGGCGAGGGTCCGCAGCCCGCCCACGAGCAGCAGGTACTGCTGCACGGCCGGCTCCCCCTCGTGGTCGGTGAACCGCTCGGCGGTCTCCAGCATGGCGGTGCCGGCGGTGTACCGCGCGTAGTCGCTCACGATCCCGCCGCCGTACGGGGCGATGGTCTCGCTCTGTGTGCACAGCGGCAGGCCGCGTCCGACCAGCTCGCTCCCCTTGGCGAAGAACTGCACGTCGACATGGGAGAAGGGTTCGAGGCGCGCACCGAACTTCGACTTCGTCCGGCGCACGCCCCGGGCCACCGCCCGTACCCGGCCGTGACCGCGTGTGAGCAGCGTGATGATCCGGTCCGCCTCACCCAGCTTCTGGGTGCGCAGCACGATGCCGTCGTCGCGGAACAGACTCATGCGGCCATTCTCGCCTACGCGGAGGCCCCCCGGACCGCGAGGTGGGTCAAGGAACCTCCCCCCGACTGCGTGCGTTGGCGTACGCGGTCGCCGCGCGCAGCCGCTCGGCCGGGGTGGCGTGCCGGACGGCACCGGGGTCGGCGTCCCACTCCTTGCCGCCCCCGTACGGCCTCAGCTGCACATAGGGCCCCTCATGCCCCATGACGATGCCGAGGCGTCCGCTGCGGGTGTCCACGACGTACGCGCCGACCGGGGGCTTCATCGCAGCACCGCCGCGAGCCGCCGGGCGGTCTCCACGGTGCACCGGCCCAATTCCACGAGCGGGCAGGGTGCTTCCCGCGCAAGACTCACCGGGTCGAGCCCCAGTGACGGCAGGATAATTCCGGCCTTGGCGAGTTCTGCCCGCAATTCTTTCACCGCATCCTCCGCTTCTTCGACGCAGAGCGCCGAGTGTCGTGCCTCCACCGTGCTCCCCTTCCTTTTGGAATTTCACTCTTCGCATCCCCTTGGTGACGCTCCGCGTCTACACTCGGGAAGGGTCTGTGCCCCTACAACTGCGGCGCGGCACAAAGAGGTTCGGCAATGGCCAACGGTTCCTGTGAGTTCTGCCTGCGGTTTTTTCCCGGCCGGTGCGCAGGAAGCCGATGGGCCACAATCAGGCCATGGATGCGCGTACAGCGACGAAGACGAAGAAGACCCGGCCCGGCCGGCGCGCTGAACCGGAATGGTCCTTGCGCCCCGCGGAACCGGCCGACGTGGAGGCGATAGCGGAACTGCGGGCGGTGGTGATGCGCCCGGATCTGGAGCGGCTGGGCCGTTTCGACGAGCACCGGGTCCGGCAGCGTTTTCGCGACGGCTTCTCGCCGCGGCACACGTCGGTCGTCCTGGCCGGCGGCGCCTTCGCGGGCAGCGTCGCCCTGCGCCCCGCCGAGGACGGCCACTGGCTGGAGCACTTCTACCTCGCCCCGGACCTGCACGGCCGGGGCCTGGGCTCGGCCGTCCTGCGCACCCTGCTGAGCGGGACGGACGCCGCCGCCGCAGTAGTCCGTCTGAACGTCCTGCAGGGCAGCCCGGCCCAACGCCTGTACGCCCGCCACGGCTTCGCGGTCGAGAGCCAGGACCCGGTCGACGTCTTCATGCGGAGACGCCCGCACGCCAGGCCCTAGTCCGCCGGCCCGCTCTCCTCCTCCGTCCGGCGGCCGATGACCGGGCGACACGCGGCGTGGGAGAGTCCCCGTAGCGCCTCACGAAAGGGATCCCATGTCGTACCCGGAGCCGCGTTACCTGGGTGAGAACGGTGAGATCAACGCCGTGTTCAGGTCCGCCGACACACCGCCCGACATCGTCTCGCCGGGCGGCACCACCACCCACTACCTCGCGAGCCACGCCTCCACGGGAGGGGAGTTCGGGCTGTACAAGGTGGACATGGGGCCGAAGGCGCCGGGTGCGAAGACGCACTTCCACCGGAGCATTTCCGAGTCCTTCTACGTGCTGTCCGGCGAGATCCAGCTGTACGACGGTGAGCGCTGGGTCACCGGGCGGCAGGGCGACTTCCTGTACGTGCCGGTCGGCGGGCTGCACGCGTTCCGGAACGACAGCGACGACCCCGTCTCCATGCTGATGCTGTTCTCGCCGGGCGCCCCGCGCGAGGAGTACTTCGAGCGGGTCGCCGAGTTCGCGCAGCGCGGCGGGGAAGAACTCCGGGAGTTCCAGGTGCGGCACGACAGCTACTTCATCCAGTAGGGGGTAAACCCCCTGGAACATCCGGCAGTTGCCCGGATGTGGAGCGGGTCGGAAAGCCGTCAGGCTCGGGGCATGAAGCAGATCACGCGCAATGCCTCACTGCTCGCGGCCTCCGCCGTCCTGCTCGGGCTCGCCGTCCCGCTCACCGCGTCCGCGGAGCAGCCCCCGGCCGCCGGGCCGCCCTCACCGGCCTGGACCGACTGCGAGGGCGGCGGCCTCGACCCCAGACAGCGGTGCGCCACCGTGGACGTCCCCATGGACTACTCCGACCCCGACGGCCGGACGATCCGCATCGCCGTCTCCCGCATCCCCGCCGAGAAGCCCTCGGCCCGCCGGGGCACGCTGTTGCTCATACCGGGCGGCCCCGGCGGCGACAGCCTCCGCGACCCGTCCGGCAAGGGACAGAAGCTGCCGCAGCGGGTGCGGGACGCCTACGACCTCGTCGGGTTCGCGCCGCGCGGCATGGCGCCCTCCACCGCCGTCGACTGCAAGCTCGACCCCGCCGACCTCGGCACGACCAAGCTCCTGCCCTGGCCGGACACGGACGGCTCCGTCGCCGGGAACATGGCCACGGCACGGCGTACGGCCGAGGCCTGCGCCCGCAACGGCGGGGAGCTGATCCGGCACATCAGCACCGCCAACGAGGCCCGTGACCTCGACCGCGTCCGGGCCGCCCTCGGCGAGCGGAAGATCTCCGCCTGGGGCGTCTCGTACGGCACGTACGTCGGCGCCGTCTACAGCCAGTTGTTCCCGCACCGCACCGACCGCATCGTGCTGGACAGCAACGACGACCCGGACCCCACCCGCGTCACCCGGGGCTGGCTCGCCGCCTTCGAGAGGGGCGTCGAGGACAACTTCCCCGAGTTCGCACGGTGGGCGTCGCAGCCCGGCAATCCGCACCGGGTGGCCCGTACGCCCGCCGAGGTCCGCTCCGGCTTCCTGAGCCTCGCCGCCCGCCTCGACCGCGAGCCCCTCCCCTGGCCCGGCGCGAACCCGCCGCGGCTCGACGGCAACGCACTCCGCCAGACCATGCTGACCAACCTCTACGACCCCGACGACTACCCGGTCCTGGCGAAGGCGATCCTGGCCGCCCGCAAGGGCACCGTGCCGCCCGCGCCCCCGTCCCCGCCCGAGTCGGTGCTGCAGAACGTCGCCGCGGTCGGCGCCGGCACGATCTGCAACGACGTCGACTGGCCCGACTCCGCCGCCGCGTACCAGAAGGACGTCGACGAGAGCCGGGCGAGGTACCCGCTGACCGCGGGCATGCCGCGCGGGCCGATGGTGTGCGCCGCCTGGCCGTTCGCGCCGAAGGAGCCGGCCGTCCGGGTCACCGACGAAGGGCCGTCGAACATCCTGCTCGTGCAGAACGAGCGGGATGTCGCCACCCCGCTCAGCGGCGCCCTGAAACTCCGTCAGGCCCTCGGTGACCGGGCCGTCATGGTCACCGTGAACTCCACCGGCCACGACGCCTACCTCGCCAACGGCAACGCCTGCGGCGACCGGACCGTCTCCCGCTTCCTGGCCACCGGGAAGCGGCCCGGATCCGACCGGTACTGCGCGTGACGTCAGCGGTGGCCCGCCGCCCCGTACCGGCGGGCCACCGCGTGGAACGCCTCCTTCGGCTCCCAGTGCCAGCCGGAGGCGGGGTCGTCCGGGCGGTCCTTGACGGCCTTCGTGATGGCGTACGTCGCCATGTCGAGGTCGAGGCGGGGCTCGTCCGGGCGGTGCGGGGCGTCCGGGCTGACGAACTCGAAGGTCATCGCCGCGTACAGGCCCATCGACGTGAAGACGTCGAGCAGTTCGCCCACGTACTCGGCCTGGACGCGCTCGCTGCGCACGAGGTCGCCCTTGATCTCCGGCGGCTCCTTGTCGTGGTCGACGACGTCCCAGCCCATGCCGCCGGCCTCGGGGGCGCCGACGTAGGCGCACGTGCCGAACTCGGTGATGGCGAGCGGCTTGCCCCAGCGCAGGTACCGCTTCAGCTCGCGGACGTAGTCGGACCGCTGCGCGAAGTACGAGTAGTAGTCGATGCCGACGATGTCGAAGAGGGACCAGTCCGGGTCGTCGATGCTCTGGGCGGCCGCATAGCTCAGGTTGCCCCGGAAGACGGAACGGCCGGTCCTCGCGGCCTTCGCGGTGAAGTCGGCGAGGCGGCGTGTCATTCGCGGCCAGTCGACCGTGCCGTTCTCCAGGTTCCGGATGCGCTCCAGGACCGTCTCGCCCGGCAGGATGCCGGGGACGAACAGCCAGAACTCGCAGCCGACGCTGAGGTCGACACTCGCGCCCTGCCGCCGCAGCCGCTCCGCGAACCGGCCGGTCTCGGCGAGGTGCTCCAGGATGTCCCGCTGCGGGGCGTCCCCGAGGGTGGGCTGCAGCCAGAGGTGCAGCCCGCGTTCGGCGGCCTCGGCGGCGGTGGCGGTGAGCCGCTCGACGCCGTCGCCCGTGACGTCGACGGTGTCGGCGTGCAGGTCGTCGCGGATGGCCCGCACGTCGGCCCGCATCCGGCGGGCGCTCCATGCGGTGCCCGGCGTCTCCCCCTCGCCGACGGTGTAGACGACGCCCCGCCGGCGCAGCCCCCTGCCGCTGGGCCCGGCTTGTGCCGCCCGGGCCTGTCCCGCCGGTCCCACCGCCCCCGCGACCCCGGCCGCGGCCGCCCCGGCCAGGAACCGCGCCCGGCTGATCCCCGTCGCCTGCTTGTTCCCCTTGGTCTCTGCCATGCTCCTCACTGTGGCGGGGCGGGCGCCGGGTCCGCTGTCGGCCGTCGGTCTACGGCGGCGCGACCAAGGTATGAGGTGCCGTGCCGGAGGAGGGGCTCAGCCCTCGCCGAACCGGCGTACGTACCGCCGCTGCCAGGGCGTTTCCACCGCGTGCCGGTCGTAGTGCCGGCGGACGTACGCCACCGCCTCCTCGCCGGGGACGCCGTCCAGGACCGCGAGGCAGGCCAGGGCCGTGCCCGTGCGGCCGCGCCCGCCCCCGCAGGCGATCTCCACGCGCTCCCCGGCGGCCCGCTCCCACGCCACCAGCAGGGACGTGCGGGCGGCCGCCCGGTCCGCCGGGAGCCGGAAGTCGGGCCAGCGGATCCAGCCGGACTCCCAGGGCACCTCGGGCGGCTGCCTGCCGAGCAGGTAGAGGCCGTAGGAAGGGGTGGGGGCGGCCGGGTCGAGGGGGTGGCGCAGGCCCCGGCCGCGGATCAGCCGGCCGGAGGGCAGCCGCAGTACGCCGGCGTCGCGCTCGCTCCACAGCTCACCCATGTCGGCATCCTCGCTCTCGTCGGCCGTCCGGAGGCCCATTCCAGCGCGTCCTCGCGGTCCTGGCGACCGGGTTCACCGACAGCCGAAGCGGAACCGCGCCCCCGTTCACCCCACCCCGCGCGGCTCCTGTGCCGCCCGCGCCTCGATGCCCCGGAAGTGGACCGCCATGGCCCGCTGCGCGCCCTCCGCGTCGCGGGCGCGCAGCGCCGTGACGATGTCGCGGTGGCGGCGGGCGGTGGTACCGGGGGGCGGGTCGTCGGACCGGCCGCGGGCGCCGGAGACCCGGCGGAAGACCGTCCAGAAGGCGGCGAGGAGCTGCGGGACGAGGTCGTTGCCGAGGGAGGCGTACAGGACCTCGTGGAACTCCCGGTCGAGGTCGGAGAAGGAACGGCCCGGGCCCGAGGTGTCCGCGCCGCCGGTACCGGCGGCGGACTCCATCCGGGCCACCACGTCCTCCAGCTTGTCCAGTTCCGCCTCGGTGACCGTCGTGGCGACCCGGCGGATCAGCCCCACCTCCAGGACCTCGCGGACCTGGAGGATCTCGGCGAGGGCGGCGGTGTCGTCGTCGTGCCGGGCCAGGGTGCGGAAGGTCAGGCCGTCGACGAGCGGGGTGAGGGAGGCCCGGCCGACGTAGGTGCCGTAGCCGTGTCTGATCTCTACGATGTCGAGGGCCTGGAGGGCCTTGAGGGCCTCGCGGACGGAGTTGCGGCTGACGCCGAGGGCCTCCATCAGCTCGGCCTCGGTGGGCAGCGGCGCGCCGGCGGTGAGTCTGCGGTCGAGGATGAGCTGCACGACCTGGCGCTGTATCCGGCTGGTCCTGGGCCCCTCGGACATGCGCCGCATCGTACGCGCCCCGGACGTCCCACGTCCCACCTCTGGCGGTACCCGATAGCCGAGCCGCCCTGTCCGGCCGTCAACTCACGCCATTCACGGCGCCATTGGTCCGACCTCTGACAGATACGCCATTCGTGTGCGATCCCTTGACCGCCCTCACGGGCGCTCCTATGGTCGCGCTGACCGCAGGACGTAGGACGTCGTATCTCCTCAGCTCTTCCCCTTTCCTGACCTCTCCGCTGGAGGACCCGTGCGCGACGTGACCCACGACGTGCCGGCGCTGCACCGCCGGTCGTTCCTGAAGTACACCGGCGCGCTGGGCGCGGCCGCCGCCGTCTCCGCGTCGCTGTCGGCCTGTTCGTCCGGGCCCGAGTCCACGAACGACACCGGTGACGGCGGCAGCGGGGCGAACCGCACGCTCACGGCGGTGATCGGCTACGGCAACGACGGCAGCTGGGACCCCACCCAGACGGCGTCCGCGTTCTGCATGGCCGCCAACAACCACATCTACGAGGGCCTGCTGGACACGGACCCGATCTCCCGGGAGCCGTACGCGGCCCTGGCGACCGAGGTGCCGAAGAACCCGGACGGCACGTCCTGGAAGTTCACCCTGCGGGCCGGTGCCACGTTCCACGACGGCAAGCCCGTGACGGCCGACGACGTGGTCTTCGTCTTCGACCGGATCCTCGACCCGGACACCCAGACCCTCGCCAAGGGCTTCTTCGCGAGCTGGCTGAAGGAGGTCCGCAAGATCGACGAGCGGAACGTCGAGCTGGTGCTCAAGTTCCCGTTCCCCGACGGGCTGTCGCGGCTGACGCTCGCCAAGATCATGCCGAAGCACGTGTTCTCGCGGCCGGGCGCCTGGGACGACGCCATCAAGGGCAAGGCGATCGGCTCGGGCCCGTACCGGCAGACCGCGCACCACCCCAAGTCGAACACCACCTTCGAGGCGTTCGACGGCTACAACGGCCCGCGCAAGCCCGCCTTCGCGAAGATGAACTGGCTGACCATCGTGGACGCGGCGCCCCGCGTCGCGAAGATCTCGGGGTCGAGCGCGGGCGCGCAGATCGCGGACAACATCCCGTACGCCAACATCGGCCAGCTGGAGAGCAGCGGGCTGACGGTCGCCGGCGGGGCCGGCATGAACAACCTGTTCCTGATGTTCAACACGCAGCACAAGCCCTTCGACGACGTACGCGTGCGCCAGGCCCTGCACTACGCCATCGACACCGACAAGATGGTGGAGGTCGCGCTCAAGGGCCATGGCAAGCCGTCCAGTTCCTTCCTCGACGAGAGCAACCCGTCCTACCGCCGGGCGAAGACCGTCTACGACTACGACCCCGACAAGGCCAAGGCGCTGCTGAAGGAGGCCGGGGTCAAGGGGCTGAGCATCGACATCCTGGCGGTGAACGTCAGCTGGATCGTCGACTGCCTGCCCACCATCAAGTCCTCCTGGGACGCGATCGGCGTGAAGACGACCCTGTCCCCGCAGGAGACCACGGCCGTGTTCACGAAGATGGACCAGAAGCAGGACTACCAGGTCGTCGCCGCCGCCTCGAACCCCAACCAGTTCGGCCTCGACGCCGACCTGATCATGCACTACAACTACGGGCCCGAGAACCTGTGGATGCAGTACACGCGGTGGGCCTCCGACCCGGTCGCCAGGCAGCTCTTCAAGGACATGGACCGGGCGACCCGGGAACCGGACCCGGAGAAGAAGAAGGCGATCGTCCAGGACTACATCGACGTCGTCGCCGAACAGGCCGTGCTCTACCCGGTCGTCCACAACGAGCTGATGACGGCCTGGGACCCGAAGCGGCTCAGCGGCATAAGGGCCCAGCCGTACCCGGGCATCAACCTCCTCCAGGCCAAGTGGGCCTGAGCGGATGACGGCCGTCCTGCGGATCCTGCTGCGCCGGATCGCCCTGCTCGTGCCGCTGATGCTCGGCATCGTGCTGTTCGTGTTCCTGGTGATGCGGTTCTCGGACGTCGACCCGGCGTCCGCGTTCTTCCAGGGCGCCAACCCCACGCCCCAGCAACTGCACGACTTCCGCGAGGAACACGGCCTGCTCGACCCGCTGCCCGTGCGCTACGCCGCCTTCGTCGCCGACCTGCTCCACGGCGACCTGGGCACCAGCGCGCTGACCCGGGCGCCGGTGATCGACCAGGTCACCACCGCGCTGCCGCTCACCCTCCAGCTCACCTTCCTCGGCCTCGGCATCGCGGTCGTGCTGTCCCTGCTGGGCGGGGTGACGGCGGCGATCTACCGGGACCGGCTGCCCGACCAGATCATCCGGGTCGTGTCGCTCACCGGGGTCGCCGCGCCCGGCTTCTGGCTGGCGCTGCTGATGATCCAGTATCTGGCGGTCGACCTGGGCTGGTTCCCGACCGGCGGGTACATCAACCCGGCCGACTCCTTCACCGGCTGGCTGAAGACCATGACCCTGCCGGCGTGCGCGCTGTCGCTGCCCGTGGCGGCGCAGCTGACCCGGATCGTGCGGACGGCCGTGGTGGAGGAGCTGGACAAGGACTACGTGCGGACGGCGATCGGCAGCGGGCTGCCGCCCCGGGTGGTCGTCGGCCGCAACGTGCTGCGCAACGCGCTCATCAACCCGCTCACCGTGCTCGGACTGCGCGTCGGCTACCTGCTGGGCGGGGCGGTCGTCATCGAGACGATCTTCTCGCTGCCCGGCATGGGCAAGTTGATGATCGACGCCGTGAAGAACGGCGATCCGGCCGTCGTCCAGGGCGTCGTGCTGACCACGGCGGCCGGGTTCGTCGTCGTGAACCTCGTCATCGACGTCCTGTACCTGCTGGTCAACCCGCGACTGAGGGATGCGTCCCCATGATGACCCGCATGACGACCCGCAAGGGCCTCACCGAGGCGCTGTCCCGGCCCGGCCTCCGGCCGCGCGGCTGGCGCAGGCTGCCGCCGCTGTCGAAGGTCGCCGTCTGCTTCCTCGCGGTCGTCGTCCTGCTGGCGCTGCTCGCCCCGCTCCTCGCCCCGCACGACCCGCTCGACCAGCAGCCGCCCGTCGACGGCACCGGGCATCCGTCCGCCGGGCACTGGATGGGCCAGGACAGCCTCGGCCGGGACATCCTCAGCCGGCTGATGTACGGGGCGCGCTGGTCGCTGGCGATCGGGCTCGGCGCGACCGGGCTCGCCCTGGTGGCCGGCGCGCTGCTCGGGGCGATCGCCGCGACCTCCCGCAAGGCGGTCGACGAGACGCTGATGCGCTGCCTGGACGTGGTGATGGCGTTCCCCGGCATCGCGCTCGCCGCGGTGCTGGTGGCGGTGTTCGGCGGCGGGATCACGGTGCTGATCTGCGCGATCGCGTTCCTGTTCACACCGCCGGTGGCCAGGGTCGTCCGCGCGAACGTCCTCGACCAGTACGGGGAGGACTACGTGACGGCGGAACGGGTGATCGGCGCCCGCACCCCGCACATCGTGCTGAAGCACGTCGCGATCAACTGCGCCGCGCCCGTGCTGGTGTTCTGCACGGTCCAGGTCGCCGAGGCGATCGTCTTCGAGGCGTCGCTGTCCTTCATCGGGGCGGGCGTGCGGCCGCCCGACCCGTCCTGGGGCAGCGTCATCGCCGACGGGAAGAACATGGTGCTGACCGGGGGCTGGTGGGCGACCGTGTTCCCCGGGCTGCTGATGCTGGTCACGGTGCTGTCGCTGAACATCCTGTCCGAGGGCGTGTCCGACGCCTGGGCGGCGCCGCCGGCCCGCGAGGTGGACGTTCCCGAGGGCGACCGGCTGGAGGCGCCGGAGCCCGGCAGCGGGGAGGTCGTGCCGCTGCCCGGCCTGACGGAAGCGGCCCGCAGGCTGCGGGCCCGGGCCCGGCACGTCCCCCGGGACGGGCAGCCGGTGCTGGCGGTGGAGAACCTCGCGATCGGCTTCGACGAGCGGCACGGCGGCGTCGACATCGTGGACGGCGTCAGCTTCGAGGTGCACCCCGGCGAGGTGCTCGGGCTGGTCGGCGAGTCCGGCTGCGGCAAGTCCCTCACCGCGCTGGCGATCATGGGACTCCAGCCGAAGGGGGCGCGCGTCCGCGGCCAGGTCCGCTTCCGGCAGCGGGATCTGCTCGCCGAGCCGATGCGCGTCCGCCGCAGGCTCCTCGGCCACGAGATGGCGATGATCTACCAGGACGCCCTGTCGTCCCTGAACCCGGCGATGACGATCCGCGCCCAGCTCAAACAGGTCGTACGGCGAGGCGGGCGGCGCAGTCCGGCCGAATTGCTCACCCTGGTCGGCCTCGATCCCGAGCGGACCCTGCGCAGCTATCCGCACGAACTGTCCGGCGGGCAGCGCCAGCGCGTCCTGATCGCCATGGCCCTGTCCCGCGACCCGAGTCTGATCGTCGCCGACGAGCCGACGACCGCCCTCGACGTCACCGTGCAGGCGCAGGTCATGGAGCTGCTGCTGCGGCTGCGCGAGGAGCTGGGCTTCGCGCTGATCCTGGTCTCGCACGACCTGGCGCTGATCGCGGACGTCACCGACCGGGTGGTGGTGATGTACGGCGGGCAGATCGTGGAGACGGGCGTGACCGCCGACCTGGTCCAGGCCCCGGCCCACCACTACACGCGCGGCCTGCTCGGCAGCGTGCTGTCGCTGGAGTCGGGGCAGGAGCGCATGACGCAGATCAGGGGCGTCGTGCCGTCCCCGGCCGACTTCCCGGCGGGCTGCCGCTTCGCCGACCGGTGTCCCCGGGCGAGCGAGGTCTGCCGGACGACGGCCCCGGTGCCGGCCGGTACGCCGGCCCACACGGCGGCCTGCCACCACCCGGCCATAGAGCTGGCGACGACGGAGACCGAGGCCGTGTCATGAACGCCCTGACCGGCGACGACGGAGACCGAGGCCGTGTCATGAACGCCCTGGTGGAGCTGTCCGACGCCCACGTCGTCCACAAGGCCCGCAGCGGCGGCGTGTTCACCCGCGACCGGGTGTACGCGCTGACCGGCGCCGACCTGGCCATCGCGCCCGGCGAGACCGTCGGCGTGGTCGGCGAGTCGGGCTGCGGGAAGTCGACGCTGGCCAAGGTGCTGGTGGGGGTGCAGCGCCCGACCCGGGGGACGGTGTCCTTCCGGGGTCAGGACCTGTGGGCGATGCCGCCCGCCGAGCGCCGCCGGGCCGTCGGCAGCAGCACCGGCATGATCTTCCAGGACCCGTCGACGGCCCTGAACCGCCGCCTGACCGTCCGGCAGATCCTGCGGGACCCGCTGGACGTGCACGACCGGGGCACACGTACTCGACGCGACGATCGTGTCCGGGAGTTGATGTCCCTGGTCGGCCTCCCCCGGGCCCTCGCGGACGCCCTGCCCGGCCAGTTGTCCGGCGGGCAGCGGCAGCGCGTCGCGATCGCCCGGGCCCTGGCGCTGGACCCGGACCTGGTCGTGGCGGACGAGCCGACCAGCGCCCTGGACGTGTCGGTCCGGGCCCAGATCCTCAACCTCCTGCTGGACCTGAAGGAACGCCTCGGCCTGGCCCTGGTGTTCGTCTCGCACGACATCCAGACGGTACGGCGGATGAGCGACCGGGTGATCACGATGTACCTCGGCCGGATCGTGGAGGAGACCCCGGCCGCCCTGGTCACCGACTCCGCCCGGCACCCGTACACCCGCGCCCTGTTCTCCGCCACGCCCGGACTGCTCGACCCGATCGACCCGATCCCGCTGGTCGGTCCCGTCCCGTCGGCGACCCGACCGCCGAGCGGCTGCCCGTTCCGCACCCGCTGCTGGAAGGCCGACGGGACCTGCGCGGACGAAATGCCGGGCTTCTCCGCCGCGTCGGCCCCCGCGCACCGCTTCCGCTGCCACCATCCTGTCCGGGAGGACGAGTCGACCCGCGACCTCGTCCGCCGCCGCGACCCGATGGAGGCCCCATGACTTTCGCCCCGCTGACCGGTGTCATCCCGCCCGTCTGCACGCCCCTGACACCGGACCGCGAGGTGGACGTCCCCTCGCTGCTCAGGCTCGTCGACCATCTGGTGGCCGGCGGGGTGCACGGGCTGTTCGTGCTCGGCTCGACCTCGGAGGCGGCCTACCTGACGGACGCGCAGCGCAGGCTGGTGGTCGAGGCGGTCACGGGGCACGTGAGCGGGCGGCTGCCGGTGTTGGCCGGGGCGATCGACATGACCACGCCCCGGGTCCTGGACCACGTGGCGTCGGTGACCTCGGCGGGCGCGGACGCGGTCGTCGTCACCGCCCCCTTCTACGCCCGCACCCACCCGGCGGAGATCGCCCGCCACTACCGCGCGGTCGCCGCCGCGAGCCCCGTCCCGGTCATCGCCTACGACATCCCCGTCGCCGTCCACACCAAGCTGCCCGCCGAGGTGGTCCTGGAGCTGGCCGCCGACGGCGTCCTGGCCGGGCTCAAGGACTCCAGCGGCGACCTGGCCGCCTTCCGCCGGGTCGTCACCGGCGCCCGGGACCACCAGGGCATCGGCGGCTTCAGCGTGCTGACCGGCTCCGAGCTGGTCGTCGACGCGGCCCTGGCGATCGGCGCGGACGGCACGGTGCCCGGCCTCGGCAACGTCGACCCGCACGGCTACGTCCGCCTGGACCGCCTGTGCCGCGACGGGGACCAGGAGGGGGCCCGGGCCGAACAGGAACGCCTGTGCGCCCTGTTCGGCATGGTGACCGTGGGCGACCCGGCCCGCATGGGCCCGAACTCCTCGGCGATCGGCGCCTTCAAGGCCGCGCTGCACCTGCGGGGCGTGATCGACTGCCCGGTCACGGCCGAGCCGCAGGTGCCGCTGTCGCCGGACGAGGTGGAGCGGGTCGGGAAGTACCTGGCCGCGGCCGGGCTGCTCTAGACGCGTCCGCCGGGAGGCGGCGGACGGAACTCGATCGTCTCGTACGCCCCCCGGACGCCCGTCTCGTGGAGGATCTCAGATGCTCCCCGGCGTCACCATCCCCGACTCGTACGCCACGATGACCAGTTGCGCCCGGTCCCGCGCCCCCAGCTTGCCCATGATGCGGCTCACGTGGGTCTTCGCGGTCAGCGGGCTCAGGCCCAACGCCTCCGCTATCTCCGTGTTGTTCAGGCCGCGCGCGACCAGCCCGAGCACCTCCCGCTCACGGTCGGACAGGCACTCCGGGCCGCCGCTCGCCGGGGCCGAGGGGCTGCGCAGGAACCGCTCGATCAGCCGTGCCGTGGGCCCGGGCGACAGCAGGGACTCACCGGCCGCGACCGTGCGGATGGCGTCGAGGAGTTCGGCCGGCCTGGTGTCCTTGACCAGGAACCCGGAGGCGCCGGCGCGCAGGGCCGCCACGATGTTCTCGTCGGTGTCGTACGTGGTGAGGACCAGGACCCGCACGCCCGCGAGGTCCTCGTCGGCGGCGATGAGCCGGGTCGCCTCGATGCCGTCCAGGTCGGGCATGCGGATGTCCATCACCACCAGGTCGGCGCGTGCGGCGCGGGCCAGTTCCACGGCCTGCCGGCCGGTGGCGGCCTGGCCGACGACCTCCATGTCCCGGGCCGACTCCACCAGCATCGCGAACGCCTCCCGGACCAGGGTCTGGTCGTCCGCGAGCAGCACCCGTACGGTCATCCGGCTCTCTCCCCCGTCGTGGTCAGCGGCAGGACCGCCGTCACCTCGAAGCCGCCCCCGGCACGCGGTCCGGCGTCGAGTGTGCCACCCACGCTGCGGGCCCGCTCCCGCATTCCGACCAGCCCGAAGCCGGGCGTGCCGGCCGGAGCCGGTCCGGTGCCGTCGTCGCTGACCCTCAGGTGCAGGGCGCCCTGCCGCTCGTCCAGTTCGACGCGGACGGCCGGTTCGGGCCCGGCGTGCCGCACGGCGTTCGTCAGCGCCTCCTGCACGATCCGGTAGGCGGCGGCGCCGACGGCGGGCGGTGCCCGGCGTATCCGCACGGTCTGCTCGACCCGGGCACCGGCGAGCCGCGCGGCCTCCACCAGGTCGGGCAGGCCGTCGAGGCCGGGCAGCGGGCCGCGGGCGTCCGGGGAGCCGTGTTCGCGCAGCACCTCCAGCGTCGTACGGAGTTCGCCGCGGGCGCTGCGGCAGGTCTCCGCGATGTCGTCGAGGGCCTTCGCGACCGTCTTCCGGTCCAGCCGTTCGGGGTCGGCGGACAGCACGTGGGCGGCGACGGAGGTCTGCACGCCGATGAGGGTGATGCTGTGCGCGAGCAGGTCGTGCAGGTCCCGGGCGATCCGCAGCCGCTCCTCGGCGACCCGCCGCCGGGCCTCCTCCTCCCGGGTGCGTTCGGCCCGTTCGGCGCGCTCCACTATCGAGGCGACGTACTGGCGGTAGAAGCGCACGTCGACGCCGCAGAACAGCACGGCGACGACCCAGCCGGACGCCTTCAGCAGTCCCAGCGCCTCCTGCGCGCTGATGGTGAGCAGCACGCCCACCGCCATGGTGATGACGCCGATGCCGACCAGGACGGTGCGCAGCGGCCGGCCGGTGACGGCGACGGTGTACAGGGCGACGTAGGCGGCCTGGGTGGCCGCGGTGTGCGGGTAGTCGAGGAAGTGGTAGGGGAACACGCAGGTGATCACGGCGGCCAGGACGAGCACCGGACGGCGGCGGCGCCACACCAGCGGCACGTGGGAGACGAGCAGCAGGGCCCAGCCGAGCGCGTCGGGCCTGCGGCCGTCGTCGACCATGAGCGCGAGGACGGCGGAGAAGCCGGCGACGAGGAAGGCGAGGAACGCGTCGTTGCGGAGGGCGTGCGGGGCGGTCAGCGGATCGCGGTTGATCGCGGCCATGATCCGCTCCGCGGGACGCGACCATGCCGCCGTCGTGGTGATGGGTGCCTGCACAGGCGTCATCCTCGGCGAGGAAGGCGTCCCTCCGGGAGGGGAGGGACGCCTTCGGTCGGTCAGGGGGCGTCCGCGGCCACGGGTTCGCGATCCTGCGGCGGGGCCGCCCGCTCCGGCGCGCGGGAGAGCCTGCCCGGCCACCACATCCGCCGCTTGAGCAGCACACTCGCCGTGGTCACCAGGTACGTCCGCACCAGGAAGGTGTCCAGCAGGACCCCCACCGCGATGACGAACCCGAGTTCCACCAGCCCGACCATCGGCAGCGTCGTCAGCACCGCGAACGTCGCCGCGAGCACCACCCCCGCCGAGGCGATGACCCCGCCGGTCGTCCGCAGGGCGGTGAGCGCTGCGGCCTCCGGCTCGGCCCCTCGTACGGACTCCTCCCTCATCCGGTGCATCAGGAAGATGCCGTAGTCGACGCCGAGGGCGACCAGGAACACGAACGACAGCAGCCCGAGCCCGGGATCCGTCCCGGCGAAGCCGAAGACCGGCTCGAAGACCAGCCCCCCGATGCCGAGGGCCGCGCCCCAGACGGCGACCACCGCCGCCAGCAGCAGCAACGGCGCGACCAGGCTGCGCAACAGCCCGACGAGGATGACGAACACCGCGGCGAGCACCAGCGGCACGATCACCTTCCGGTCCCGCGCCTCGCTCTCGGCCAGGTCGATCTGCTGGGCGCTGGGCCCGCCGACATGGGCGCCCTGGGGATCGAGCCCGGCCCGCAGTGCCTCGATGGTGCGGGTCTCGGCCGGTGTCTCCGGCGGCGCGGCGGCGAAGACGGCGATCTCGGTCCAGCCCGCCCCGCTGCGCCCGGGGACCGCCTCGGCGACACCGTCGGTCGTACGCGCCCGGTCCAGTACCTCGTCCGCGCGGTCCTCGGGCGCCATGACCGTCACGGGCCGGCTGCTGCGCTCGGGGTACTCGCGGGCCAGCGTCTGCATCGCGGTGATCGACTCGGGCCGCTCCGTGAAGGAGTCCTCCTGCTTGATGCTGCCGGACAGGTTGAGCGTGCCGAGCGCGAGGGCGCCGAGCAGCGCGGCCCCGCCGACGAGGACGGTCGCGGGCCGGCGCGTCGCCGAGGTGCCCATCGCGGCGAACAGGGACCGCCGGGCCTTGGGCTCGCTGCCGAACGCCGGGATCAGCGGCCAGAAGACGCGCCGCCCGAGCAGCACCAGCACCGCGGGCAGCAGGGTCGTCATGGCGACCAGCGCGGCGAGCACCCCGACCATGCCGACCGGGCCCATGCCGCTGCTGCTGTTGAGGTCGGCGGCGAGCAGGCACAGCAGCCCGGCGGCGACGGTCCCGGAGGAGGCCAGGATGGCCGGCCCGCAGCCGCGCAGGGCGGTGCGCATGGCGTCGTACGGCCGCTCGTGGCGCCGCAGTTCCTCGCGGTAGCGGGCGATGAGCAGCAGCGCGTAGTCGGTGCCGGCGCCGAGGACCAGCACGGTCATCACGCCGCCGCTCTGCCCGGTGACGGTGACGTCGAACAGTTCGTGCAGTCCGTATCCGGCGGCCATCGCCGTGGCGGCGGCGACGCCCGCGACGGCGAGCGGGACGAGCCACAGGAACGGGCTGCGGTAGATGAGGACGAGCAGCACGGTGACGACGCCGAGGGTGGCGAGCAGCAGCGTCGCGTCGAGCGTCCCGAACACCTTGTTCATGTCGGTGTTGAGCGCCCCGGGCCCGCCGACCTCGACGCTCAGTCCGCCGCCGCCCTCGGCGATGTCCCGCACCCCGTCGACGAAGGCGTCCCGGGCCTGTTCGTCCTGGCCCGGCTGGGTGCTGGAGACCGGGTACATCAGGGTGGAGCCGTCCTCGGACGGGACGCCCCGCGGTGCGGCCGCCAGGTCGTAGGCGCCGCGCACCTCGGCGACCTGCTCGGCGGCCGTGCGCCGGTCGGCGTCGGTGAGTCCGTCGCCGCGGTGGTAGACGAGCACCAGGTCGGTCGACTCGCCGCCCGGCAACTGGTCCTGGATCCGCGCCACCTGCGTGGAGTCGGCGCTGTCGGGCAGGTAGTCGACCGCGCGGTTCTGCTGGATGTCGGCGAACTTCCCGGCGAGCGGCCCGAGCAGCACGAGCGCGGCGAGCCACAGTCCGACCACCGCCCAGGGCACGGCCCGCCGTCGCCGCCCCCTACGGGTCCTCACGTCCCCCATCTCCGGCTCCCTCCGGTCGGGTGTCTGGAACGGACTCCAGACTCCCGGCCCACGGGGACCGGCACGTCGGGCGTGAGACCGAGCCGGGGGTTACTGCCGGGGGCGGTGCGGGCGGCGGATTACTCCCCGGGGAGTACGGCCGGTGCTACGACGGGGTACGGGCGGCCGCCGCGAGCAGGCGGGTCACCTCGTCGGAGCAGATCGTGAGGGCCGCCCCCACGGTCGCGAGGACGTCCCGCTCGGCCGGTGTGTACGGCCCGTCCGCGAGGGCGATGCGGGCGCCCTGGAGCAGGATCGATTCGCGGCCGACGGTGGCGAGGTGCGGGGCGAGCGGGTCCAGCGCCTCGTGGAGCTCTATGGCCAGCCCGGCGCCGCAGGGTTCGCCGGTGATCCGGCCGGTGTCGGCCTCCAGCGCCTCGACGAGGGCGGCCAGCTGCTCCTCGGTGCAGTCGTCGAAGCCGGCCGCGCGCACGGCGAGCACGGCGGACTCCAGTGCCGTACGGGATCCGGTGCCGCCCGCGGCGAGCACCGCGAGGGCGACGGTGTGCACGGCGTCGCGGAGCATCGCGGAGAAGCGGGTGGTGGTCGGGTGGTCGAGGACGTCGGTGCCGAAGTGGCGGCGGCAGGCGGCGCACTCCACGACCGGGCCGGTCTCGCCGCGCGGGAGCACGGGCAGGCCGAGCAGGGTGAAGCGGCGTTGTCCGGTCAGCCGCTGGTAGTTGCGGTCGCCGCCGCAGCCGGGGCAGAAGAACTCCCCGTCACCGGCGGCCGTCCACGCGGTACGGGTGCCCAGGATGCGCGAAAGCCTGGCGGCACGGCCGTTTCGTCCCCGTCCTGGCAGCACGTCGCACCTCCGTCACGCCGCACGGCAGCGTCGCCGCGCTTGCGTGATGTTAGCCACATCTGTGAGGAGGAGTCAGCACCCCGGAGGAGACCTTTCCGTGACCCTCACAGGGATTGGCCGGTATGTGACGGGGCTCCGCCCGCCGGACATCGGCGGACGGAGCCCTCACATCGCCTCCAGGGCTGGTCAGCGCGTTGCGCGGTTGACGGCCGAGACGACGGCCTTCAGCGAGGCGCGCGTCGTGTTCGCGTCGATTCCGATCCCCCACAGGACCTTGTCGTCGATCGCGCATTCGATGTAGGAGGCGGCCTGCGCGGAGGCGCCCTCGCTCATCGTGTGCTCCTGGTAGTCCAGCAGGCGTACGTCGATGCCGATGGACTGCAGCGCGTCGAAGAAGGCGGAGATCGGGCCGTTGCCGGAGCCGGTGAGGACGGTGTCCTGGCCGTCGACGGTGGCCTCCACCGTCAGCGTGTCCACGCCGTCGGTGTCGGTCGTCGACTGGTTGTTCTTGACCTGGATCCGGCCCCAGGGGTTCTCGGGGTTGGGCAGGTACTCGTCCTGGAAGACGGCCCAGATGTCCTTCGGCGTGACCTCGCCGCCCTCGGCGTCGGTCTTCGCCTGGATGAGCTTGGAGAACTCGATCTGCATCCGGCGCGGCAGGTCCAGCTTGTGGTCGTTCTTCAGGACGTAGGCGATACCGCCCTTGCCGGACTGCGAGTTGACCCGGATGACCGCCTCGTAGGAGCGGCCGACGTCCTTGGGGTCGATGGGCAGGTACGGCACGGCCCACTCGATGTCGTCGACGGTGACGCCCTTGGCCTTCGCGTCGGCCTCCATGGCGTCGAAGCCCTTCTTGATGGCGTCCTGGTGGGAGCCGGAGAAGGACGTGTAGACCAGGTCGCCCACGTACGGGTGGCGCGGGTGGACCTCCATCTGGTTGCAGTACTCCCACGTGCGACGGATCTCGTCGATGTCGGAGAAGTCGATCTGCGGGTCGACGCCCTGGGAGAAGAGGTTCATGCCCAGGGTGACCAGGTCGACGTTGCCGGTGCGCTCGCCCTGGCCGAACAGGCAGCCCTCGACGCGGTCGGCGCCGGCCATCAGGGCCAGCTCGGCGGCGGCGACGGCGGTGCCGCGGTCGTTGTGCGGGTGGACCGACAGGCAGACGTGCTCGCGGCGGGAGAGGTTGCGGCCCATCCACTCGAAGCGGTCGGCGTGGGTCGAGGGCGTGGAGCGCTCGACGGTGGCGGGCAGGTTGAGGATGATCTCGCGGCCCGGGCCGGGCTGCCAGACGTCCATGACCGCCTCGCAGACCTCCAGCGCGAAGTCCAGCTCGGTGTCGGTGAAGATCTCGGGGCTGTACTGGTAGCCGAATTCCGTCTCCGGACCCAGCAGCTTCTCCGCGTACTCCATGACCAGGCGCGTGCCGTCGACGGCGATCTGCTTGATGTCGTCCTTGGAGCCGCGGAAGACGACCCGGCGGAAGACCGGCGCGGTGGCGTTGTACAGGTGGACGGTGGCCCGCTTGGCGCCCTTCAGGGACTCCACCGTGCGCTCGATCAGGTCCTCGCGGGCCTGGGTCAGTACGGAGATGGTGACGTCGTCGGGGATGGCCCCCGGCTCCTCGATGATCGACCGTACGAAGTCGAAGTCCGTCTGGCCCGAGGCCGGGAAGCCAACCTCGATCTCCTTGTAGCCCATCTTGACCAGCAGGTCGAACATCGCGCGCTTGCGGGCGGGCGACATGGGGTCGATCAGGGCCTGGTTGCCGTCGCGCAGGTCGGTGGAGAGCCAGCGGGGGGCGGTGGTGATGCGCTTCTCCGGCCAGGTGCGGTCCGGGATGTCGACCTGCTCGTAGCGGCCGTACTTGTGGATCGGCATGGAACTGGGCTGCTGGCGGTTCGCCATGATGCTTAGGGCTCCTCAGAGGGTGTCCGGAAGGACGGCCGACGACGCAGCACCAAGCTCCGCGGGGAGGGAGTCGGCCTCGACTACAGGCCCTCGCCGCGGCAGCTAAGGAGAAGCAGCCCGAAACGCATGATGCGCAGCATGCTAGCCGAGCCTCTTCCCTGCGCGTGGGTCGTATCAGTATGCGGGACCCGACCCCCAAACGGGACAAAAAGTGCGCTACACCACTTCGCCATACCACTCGCCACGGAGAGTGAGGTTCGTTGTCCCGGTATTTCACCAATCATGGTGGCGACTAGTGACAGTCCCGTCACGCAGTGCAAGGGTGCCGGGCATGACGACTCACGGGGGCTTCGAGCCCGTCTTCTGCACCATCGTCCCGCCGCACGTCCTCGACAAGCTCGCCCAGGCCGAGGACCCGGCGCTCGCCGGCCCGGCCCGCCGCACCCTGCAGCGCGACGCCTACGAGCGCACCCAGCGCCGCCTCACCACGGTCGTCGGCGCGACGGCCGTCGCCTCGGTCGCCGACGGAAAACCGCAGCGCACGATCCACGACGCCCGGCACGGCACCGACCTGCCCGGCCACAAGGTCCGCGGGGAGGGCGACGCCCCCGGCAAGGACGCCACCGTCAACCGGGCCTACGCCGGCCTCGGCGCTACCTTCGAACTGTTCCTGCGCGCCTTCGGACGCGACTCGATCGACGGCAGCGGCCTGCCGCTGAACGCGACCGTGCACTACGACCGCGACTACAACAACGCCTTCTGGAACGGCGAGCAGATGGTCTTCGGCGACGGGGACGGCGAGATCTTCCTCGACTTCACCCTCCCGATCGACGTCATCGGCCACGAACTCGCCCACGGCGTCACGCAGTACACGGCCAACCTCACGTACTTCGGGCAGCCCGGCGCGCTCAACGAGTCCCTGTCGGACGTCTTCGGCGCGCTCATCAAGCAGTACACGCTCGGCCAGACCGCCGCCGAGGCCGACTGGCTGATCGGCGCGGGCCTGCTCGCGCCGCGGGTGACGGGCAAGGCGCTGCGCTCCATGAAGGCGCCGGGCACCGCGTACGACGACGACGTGCTCGGCAAGGACCCGCAGCCCGCGACCATGGACGACTTCGTCCGCACCGGCCGCGACAACGGCGGCGTCCACATCAACTCCGGCATCCCGAACCACGCCTTCTACCTCGCGGCCACGGCCCTCGGCGGCCACGCCTGGGAGCGGGCGGGGCAGGTCTGGTACGACGTGCTGACCGGCGGCGAGCTGAAGGAGCAGGCGATGTTCGTGGACTTCGCCACGCTCACCGTCAAGGCGGCGCGGGAGCGGTTCGGCGACGGCGAGGAACTGGACGCGGTGTCGAAGGCCTGGGAGCAGGTCGGGGTGCGGACCCTGTAGTTCCGTACTAGACAGGTGCCATGCGGATTCAGGTGAGGCGCACGGGCGGGTTCGCGGGCATCGAGCGGCATGCCGAGGTGGACACCTCGGGCCGGCCCGATGCCCCCGAATGGCACGCCCTGGCCGAACGGGCCGTCGCCGCCGGCCGGAGCACGCCGCCGGTCGGGGTCCCGGACGGCTTCAGCTACCAGATCACGGTGGACGGCAAGACGGTGTACGCGGCCGACCCACGGCTCACGGACGAACAGCGCCGGCTGATCTCGCGCGTGCTGAAGGAGGGCGCCTAACGGCCGGTTCCCGCTCGGCCGTTGACTTCTGTTACCAGCGGTACGGATGATCCAGCGCATGGCGACTGACGCAGGCAACCCGATCCCCCGTTTCCCGGCCGGTTTCCTCTGGGGCGTGTCGACCTCGGCGCACCAGATCGAGGGCGCCGCGGACGAGCGCGAGCCGTCCGTGTGGGACGCGTTCACGGCCGAGCCGGGGCGGATCAAGGACGGCTCGACGGCGGCGGTGGCCTGCGACCACTACCACCGCCACACCGAGGACGTGGCGCTCCTGGCCGGCCTGGGCGTGAACGCGTACCGCTTCTCGGTCTCCTGGCCGAGGGTGCGGTCCGGCGAGGGCCTGGACTTCTACGACCGGCTGGTCGACGACCTGTGCGCGGCGGGCGTGCGCCCGGTGCCGACGCTGTTCCACTGGGACCTGCCGGCCGGCCTGGACTGGCTGGAGCGGGACACGGCGGCACGCTTCGCCGAGTACGTGACGCGGGTCGCCGACCGCCTCGGCGACCGCGTGACCAAGTGGATCACGCTCAACGAGCCCGCCGAGCACACCCTGCTGGGCCACGCCCTGGGCGTGCACGCGCCGGGCCGGCAACTGCTGTTCGACGCGCTGCCGGTCGCCCACCACCAGCTGCTCGCCCACGGCCTGGCCGTGCGGGCCCTGCGCGCCTCGGGCGCCACGGACATCGGCATCGCCAACTCGCACGGGCCGACCTGGGCGGCGTCGACCGAGGCGGCGGACGTGGAGGCGGCCGACTTCTACGACGTGCTGCTGAACCGCCTGTTCGCGGACCCGCTGCTGCTGGGCCGGTACCCGGAGGGCATCGGCGAGCTGATGCCGGGGGACGTCGAGGCCGACCTGAAGGTGATCGCCGAGCCGCTCGACTGGTACGGGATCAACTACTACGCGCCGACCCGGGTGGGCGCCCCGCAGGGCGCGGAGATCGAGTTCGGCGGGGTCACCATGCCCGCCGAACTCCCCTTCTCCGTGCGGGAGATCGAGGGCCACCCGGTCACCGACTTCGGCTGGCCCGTCGTCCCCGAGGGCCTCACCGAACTCCTCACCGGCTTCCGCGACCGGTACGGCGACCGGCTCCCGCCCGTCGTCATCACCGAGAACGGCTGCTCCTACCCGGGCATCGACGACCAGGAGCGCATCGCCTACCTCGACGGGCACATCCGGGCGCTGCACCGGGCGGTGGCGGCGGGCGTCGACGTGCGCGGCTACTTCGTGTGGTCCCTGCTCGACAACTTCGAGTGGGCGGAGGGCTACGCACGCCGCTTCGGCCTGGTCCACGTCGACTTCGAGACCCTGGAGCGGACCCCGAAGGCCTCCTACCGCTGGTACCGGGAGCTGCTGCGGGCGCAGGCGCCTACGGCTTGATGCCGACCCCGGTCCACAGGCTGACCTCGGCGTCCGTCGGGGCCTCGCCGTCGGTGGCGTCGGGCCGCCAGCGGTGTCCGACGGCGATGCCCGGGTCGAGCAGCTCCAGGCCGTCGAAGAAGCGGGCGACGTCCTCCCGGGAGCGGAACTGCACCGGCGTGCCGGCCGTGGTGTAGATGTCGGTGACCTTCTGCCAGGTGGCGGGGTCGAAGTCGGGCGTGCAGTGGCTCAGCGCGAGGGCGCTGCCCGAGGGCAGGGCGTCCAGCAGGCGGCGCACGATGCCGTACGGGTCCTGGGCGTCGGTGACGAAGTGCATCAGGGCGTTGAGGGACAGCGCCACCGGGCGGTCGAGGTCCAGGACCTCGGCCAGCTCGGGCGCGTTCAGGAGCGAGGCGGGGTCGTTGACGTCGGCCTCTATGTACGTGGTGCGGCCCTCCGCCGAGCTGCGCATCAGGCGCTCGGCGTACTTGAGGACGAGCGGGTCGTTGTCGGCGTAGACGACCCGGGCGTCGGGGACCACGGACTGGGCGACCTGGTGCAGGTTGGGCTCGGTGGGGATGCCGGTGCCGATGTCCAGCCACTGCCGGATGCCGTGCTCCCGGGCCAGGACCCGGGTGGCGCGGTGCATGAAGGCCCGGTTCTCGCGGGCGCACACGAAGATGGCGGGGTAGGCCTCGGCGACTCGCTCGGCGGCCTGCTTGTCGACCTCGAAGTGGTCCTTGCCGCCGAGGTAGTAGTCGTACATGCGGGCGGAGTGCGGCCTGCTGGTGTCGATGTCCCGCGCGGCCTGCGAGTGGGTCATGGGGGGGGTGCCTCTCGGTGGGGGGTGGTGGTGCGCCGGCGGTGCCGGGCGGGGGCGGCCCGGTGGGTTCCGTCGGTGGTCACGTGCGGACGGCGAGTCCGGTTCAGTGGGCTTTCAGCGGGCCGTCAGATGGTCGGCGAGGCCCTGCTTGACCCCCGCGACGAACGCGGTGATCTCCTCGGGCGTGTAGATCAGGGCGGGACCGGCCGGGTCCGCCGACTGGCGGACCGCCACGCGGCCGTCGGCGAGCTGCTTCGTCTCGACGCACTGGCCCCCGTTGGGGCCGCTCCACGGACGTTCCCAGCCCTGTTCCCCGAGGTCCGACGCGGGCATCCCGTTGTAGACGGTGCCCTGGGCGATGGTCATGAGTACTCCTTCCGCATGCGGTTCAACAGCGCCTTGCTGTCCGCGGACGAGGTCTTCAGCGACAGCCGGTTGTGCGCCTCCAGATGGGCCACGACGTCGGCGCGCTGGTCCAGGTAGACGGAGGCGGAGAGGATCTCGCTGTAGACGATGTCGGGCAGCTCCCGCTCCTCGAACCGGAAGTAGGTGAAGGGCGCGCACGCCCCGACGTGGGCGCCGGCGGAGAACGGCACGATGTCGACGCTGACGTGCTCCAGCTCGGACACCTCCAGCAGCCGGTCGATCTGCTCCCGCATCACCTCGGGGCCGCCCACCACGCGGTGCAGCACGGCCTCCTCCATCACCACCCACAGCGTGGGCGCGTCCGGCTTCGTGAGCAGGCTCTGGCGGCGCAGCCGCAGCTCCACGCGCCGGTCGAGGTCGTCCTCGCTGTCGTTGGGGAAGCCGCCGCGCAGTACGGCGCGCGCGTATCCGGGGGTCTGGAGCAGGCCGGTGACGTACTGCGGCTCGTAGGTGCGCAGGGTTCTGGCGCCGGTCTCCAGGCTGACGTAGGCGGTGAACCAGGACGGCATCACGTCCCGGTAGGGGTGCCACCAGCCGGGCTCGTTGGCCCGCTCGGCCAGGGCGACGAACTCGTCGATCTCCTGCCGGCCCGCGCCGTAGGTCTCCAGCAGTTTCTCGACGTAGAGGATCTTCAGGCCGACCTCGGCCTTCTCCAGGCGGCGGATGGTCAGCGGTGTCACGCGCAGGGCCTTGGCCGCGTCGTCGAGGGAGAGGCCCGCGGCCTGCCGGGCCTCCTGGAGCCGGCGGCCGAGGATCATGCGGAGGACGGTGGGGGCGCCGGTGCCTGATCGCGCGTCGTTCACGCACTGCCTCCCTGAGGGGTTGTCACCGGCGTGGGCTTCGAAAGGAGTCGATCGTTCCGCCGTATCCGCGGGCGGGGCGATACCGTCCTTCTGAAATTATCAGGGAGATGGTTGCAGCGTGAACTGCACTGCGCGCATAGTTGCTTCTGTGACCAGGAGCCGGAACTGCGAACTCCCCTTGTCCGGACGGTCCGTTGTCCGCTCGTCCCTTCCATGACTGCGCCCATCCCCCACGGAAGGCGAACGCCGTGTCCCCCCACACGACTTCCACCCCCCGGTTCCTGGACGCGGTGCGCCCGGGCCGCACCCACTGGCTGGAATTGCCGCCGCACCGGGCCAGCGTCAGAGCCGCCCGGCATGCCACGCGGGCGCGGCTGGCGGCGTGGCAGGTGCCCGACGAGGTGTGCGCGAACGCCGTCCTGCTCGTGTCCGAGCTGGTGACCAACGCCGTGCTGCACACGCTCAGCGAACGGATCCTGTGCGGCGTGCGGCTGCTGCCCGAGGAGTGCTTCCGGCTGGAGGTCCACGACGGCGACCTCACGGGCCGCGGCATCCCCGAACGCTGCCCCGGCCTGGACGACGAGGGCGGCCGCGGCCTGCTGCTGGTCCGGGAGATAGCCGACAGCTGGGGCATCACCCGCTCGCCCCTCACCGGCGGAAACGCCGTGTGGGCGAGCCTGGCGACGGTGTCGTAGCGCCCGGGACCTCAGAACCCCAGTTTGCGCAACTGCCTCGGATCCCGCTGCCAGTCCTTCGCGACCTTGACGTGGAGGTCGAGGAAGACCGGTGTGCCCAGCAGGGCCTCGATCTGTTTGCGGGACTTGATCCCGACCTCCTTCAGGCGCTTGCCCTTGGGGCCGATGATGATGCCCTTCTGGCTGGGGCGCTCGATGTAGACGAAGGCGTGGATGTCGAGGAGGGGCTTGTCGGCGGGGCGGCCCTCGCGGGGGAGCATCTCCTCGACGACGACCGCGATGGAGTGCGGCAGCTCGTCGCGGACGCCCTCCAGCGCGGCCTCACGGATCAGCTCCGCGATCATGACCTGCTCGGGCTCGTCGGTGAGCTCGCCGTCCGGGTAGAGCGCCGGACCCTCCGGCAGCAGCGGGACGATCAGGTCGGCCAGCAGGCCCACCTGCTTGTCGCCGACCGCCGACACCGGGACGATCTCCGCCCACTCGAAGCCCAGCTCCTTGCCGAGCTGGTCGACCGCGATGAGCTGCTCGGCGAGCGTCTTGCCGTCCACCAGGTCGGTCTTCGTGACGATCGCGATCTTCGGCGTCTTCTTGATGGACGCCAGTTCCTTCGCGATGAAGCGGTCGCCGGGGCCGAGCTTCTCGTTCGCCGGGAGACAGAAGCCGATCACGTCCACCTCGGCCCACGTCGTGCGCACGACGTCGTTGAGCCGCTCGCCCAGCAGGGTGCGCGGCTTGTGGAGCCCGGGGGTGTCGACCAGGATCAGCTGGGCGTCCGGCCGGTGCACGATGCCCCGCACGGTGTGCCGCGTCGTCTGCGGCTGGTTCGCCGTGATCGCCACCTTCTGGCCGACCAGAGCGTTCGTGAGGGTGGACTTGCCCGCGTTGGGGCGGCCCAGGAAGCAGGCGAAACCGGCCCTGTGGACGGCTCCGGCAGGCTCTTCGGATGACTGGGTACGGACGCTCATGCCGCCCATTCTCCCTGATCCCCGAAGCCGCCCCGTACCGGACGTGCGCGGTGAGCTTCCGGAAACCCTCACGCAACGAAACGTCACGGAAACACACCCGTACGCAACCGGAAACGCACGCCGGTGACCCTCTGACGAGCCCCCGGAGCCCCCACCCGTTGGAGACACCGTGCCCCTGGCCGCCGCACACGCCGACACCGGCGACACCGCCTGGCTGCTCGCCGCCACCGCCCTCGTCCTGCTGATGACCCCGGGCCTGGCCCTGTTCTACGGCGGCATGGTCCGCACGAAGAGCGTGCTCAACATGCTGATGATGAGCTTCGTGTCGATCGCCCTGGTCACGGTGGTGTGGCTGGCGGCCGGCTACTCGCTCGCCTTCGGGGAGGATGCCGCCGGCGGGCTCATCGGCGGGCTCGGCCACGCCGGCATGGGCGGCCTCGGTCCGGACAGCGTCCACGGCACGGTCCCCACCCTCCTCTTCGCCACCTTCCAGCTCACCTTCGCGATCATCACGGCCGCCCTGGTCAGCGGCGCGGTCGCCGACCGGGCGAAGTTCGGGGCGTGGCTGGTCTTCGTGCCCGTGTGGGCGCTGCTCGTATACGTTCCGGTCGCGCACTGGGTGTGGGGCCCGGGTGGCTGGATCCTGGAGCGGCTCGGCGCGCTCGACTTCGCGGGCGGCCTGCCCGTGGAGATCGTCTCCGGCGCCTCGGGACTCGCGCTGTGCCTGGTCCTGGGCCCCCGCCTGGGCTTCAGGAAGGACTCCATGCGCCCGCACAACCTGCCCATGGTGATGCTCGGCGCCGGCCTGCTCTGGTTCGGCTGGTTCGGCTTCAACGCCGGCTCCGCGCTCGGCGCCAACGGCCTGGCGGCCGCCGCGTTCCTCAACACCCTCGCCGCGGGCTGCACCGGCCTGCTCGGCTGGCTCTTCGTCGAGCAGAAGCGCGACGGCCACCCGACGACCCTGGGCGCCGCGTCCGGCGCGGTCGCCGGTCTGGTCGCCATCACCCCGTCCTGCGGGTCCGTCTCGCTGCTCGGCGCGCTGGTCGTCGGCCTCGCCGCCGGCACGGTCTGCTCGTACGCCGTGAGCTGGAAGTTCAAGCTGAACTACGACGACTCCCTGGACGTCGTCGGCGTCCACCTGGTCGGCGGTGTCATCGGCACGCTCCTCATCGGCGTCTTCGCCGTGGAGTCGATGACCGGCGGCGCCGAGGGCCTCCTGTACGGCGGCGGCCTCGCCCAGCTCGGGAAGCAGCTGGTGGCCGTGGTGGTCGTCGCGGCGTACGCGTTCGGGGTGACGTACGGCATCGGCAAGCTGATCGACGTCACGATGGGCCTGCGGGCGAGCGAGGAGCAGGAGCGGACCGGCCTGGACCTTACGGTGCACGCCGAGACGGCCTACGATCACGGGGTCCTGGGCCACGGCGCCCCGGTCTCCTCCTCCGTTGTCTCCCCCGCCCAGAAGGTCACCCCCCAGGCATGAAGCTCATCACCGCGATCGTCAAGCCGTACCGCCTCGACGAGGTCAAGAACGCCCTGCAGGAACTCGGCGTGCACGGTCTGACCGTCTCCGAGGCCAGCGGCTACGGCCGGCAGCGCGGCCACACCGAGGTGTACCGCGGCGCCGAGTACCAGGTGGACCTGGTGCCGAAGGTCCGGATCGAGGTCGTCGTCGAGGACGCGGACGCCGAGGCCGTCATCGACGCGGTCGTGCGGGCCGCGCACACCGGCAAGATCGGCGACGGCAAGGTCTGGGCGCTGCCCGTGGACACGGTCGTGCGGGTGCGGACGGGCGAGCGCGGCCCCGACGCGCTCTGACACCGGGGCCGCCTCGCTGCGGCTCAGCCGTCTGGCGGCGGCTCGGCCGCCTGGCCGCGGCTCAGTCGAACACGAACGGGCCCGGTGACTGCGGCCCGGCCGCCGTGCAGGTGATGGTGATGCCGAAGACGGTCATCTTCAGCGAGCCGCCGAAGGCCTCCAGGCTGTCGCCGGAGGCCACGGTGCCGTTGAGGGGGCCGACCTCGACGGGGGCGCCGGCGGCCATCGCCGGGTTCTCCTTGCCGGTGAAGGTGACGGTGCCGCCACCGGCCTTCACCAGCGTGAGCGTGGACGAGATCGAGTCCGCGCCGAGCGCGATCGGCGCGGTGATCGCGGAGGACTTGACGGTGACGGTGGCGGCGGTGCCGTCCTGGGTGGCCGTGAGCGTGGCGGTGCCGCTGCCGAAGGTGCCGCAGTCGGCGTCGATGGTCGCCGTCTGGGGGGTGACGGCGAGGGCCGCGGGGGCGAAGGCCAGCCCGGTGGCCGCGAGGGCCCCGGCCGCCAGTGACGCACCTGCTCCGATTCGCTTGCATCTCATGGGATTCCGGCTCCGTTTCCGTGTGGGGGGACGGCTCGGGTCGCATTGCGGAGAGCCGAACCTGACGGTCCGTCGGAACTGACGGTTCCATTGATGCGCGAGGTGCGGGCGGCGGCAAGGTTGAAATTTGGCCTACTTACCGCCGGTTACACCATGGACTTCAGCCAGCGGTCACCGTGGCGCGAACCGTTCCGTCCGGGCCGGCGAGCAGCACCGGCGTCCCGACCCCGCCGAGGTCCCGTACCGCCGCCCGGTCCTCGTCGGACACGGTCTCCGCCTGCGTCACGACCGCCGCCGCCTCCAGCGAGGTCGCTCCGGAGGCCACCGCCATCGCCACCGCCGTCCGCAGGGCGCTGAGCTTCAGGGACGCGAGGGCCACCGTCCCCGCGACATACGTACGCCCGGTCTCGTCGCGCACGGCCGCCCCCTCGGGCACGCCGTTGCGGGCCCGGGCGGAACGGGCCAGGGTGACGATCTTGCGGTCCTCGGGGTCGAGCGCGCTGGTGTCGGTCATGAGCCGAGCATACGGAGCGGAGCACGGTCATCCGGCCACGGGGTACAGGGCTCCCCGGCGCCCCTCCGGCGAGGCCAGCCACTCCAGCTTGGCCGCGGTGTCCGCCTCGTCCAGCGGGGTGTGCAGGACGATCGTCAGGTCGGGCCGCACCGGCACCTTCAGCGCCGTCGCCTCCACGCACAGCAGTCCCACCAGCGGGTGGTCCAGCTCCTTGCGGATCAGGTGTCGATCAGCCGCCGCAGCCCGTCGCACATGTCCCGCCGCTCCGGCTCCACCGCGGGCACCGGCGGATTGAGCCCGGCGAGCAGGTACAGGTGCCGCCGCTCGGCGTCGCGCAGCCGCAGCACCCGGGCGACGGAGTCCAGGACCTGCGGGGAGACGGAGATGTCCCGGCCCTGCTCCAGCCACTGGTACCAGGAGGCCCCGACACCGGCGAGCACGGCGACCTCCTCGCGCCGCAGCCCCGGCGTCCGGCGCCGGGCCCCGCCGTCGGGCAGGCCGACCTCGGCCGGGGAGACGCGGGCACGCCGGCTCATCAGGAACTCGCGCAACTCGCTCCGCCGTTGGGACTTCAGCACGTCCTCGGGCACGTAAGGATCCCCTCGTTCTTGCCTGGTGGTGCCACCACCAGGACAACTTGCCGCTCCCCACGGCTATTCCGGCGGACGCAGGCTCGTGGGCATGGCGATCGACACCTCCCGTCCCCCAGCGACCGCACGGCCCGGCAGCCCCCGGCTGTCGACGCGCGACAAGCTCGTCCTCTTCGTGCTGTGCGCGGCCCAGTTCATGGTCGCGCTCGACTTCTCCGTCCTGAACGTCGCCCTTCCCGTCCTCGGCGCGGACCTCGGCATGAGCCAGTCCGCGCTGCAGTGGGCGGTCACCGCGTTCGCGCTGCCGTCCGGTGGCTTCCTGCTGCTCTTCGGCCGGATCGGCGACCTGTACGGCCGCCGCAGACTGTTCCTCTCCGGCCTCGCCCTGTTCGGCGCGGCCTCACTGCTGGCGACCTTCGCCTGGGACCCGGCGTCGTTCCTCGCGGGCCGGGCGCTCCAGGGGATCGGCGCGGCGGCGATCGTGCCGACCGGCATGTCCCTGCTGACGACGACGTTCGCCGAGGGTCCCGCCCGGGACCGCGCCCTCGGCATCTCGGGGACGCTGCTCTCCCTCGGCTTCACCGTCGGCATGGTGGCCGGCGGTGTGCTGACCGACCTGCTCGGCTGGCGCTCGACGATGGGCCTGCTGACGCTGTTCGCCCTGATCGTGCTGCCCCTGGCCCCCGCCCTGCTCCCCGAGTCCCGCACCCCGGACCGCCCTCGCCTGGACGTGCCCGGCGCGGTCACCGTCACCGGCGGTCTGCTGTCCCTGATCTACGCCCTGTCGACGGCGGCCGACCACGGCTTCGGCCGGACGGACGTGCTGGTGACCCTGGTCGCCGGCGTGCTGCTGCTCACCGCCTTCGCCGTCGTCGAGTCGCGTACCGAGGCGCCCCTGGTGTCCCTGCCGATGCTGCGCCGCCGCACGGTGGCGTGGGGCAACCTGGGCGGTCTGGTCACCTTCTCGATGATGTCGACGGTCGTCTTCGTGCTGACGCTGTACCTCCAGGAGGTGCTGCGCCTGTCGGCCTTCGAGACGGGCCTGGTCTTCGGCGTGCAGGGCGTGCTGTCGGCGGTGGCGGGCTCGTACGCCCCGAGGGTCATCGGCCGTCTCGGCGCGCACCGCACCCTGGTCGTCTCGCTCGCGGGACAGGGCGTGCTCATCGCCGCCCTGCTGGGGCTCGGCACGGGCGGCTGGTCGGTCTGGCTCGCCACGGCCGGCGTCGCGCTGGCCAGCATGAGCCACCTGGGCGCGATCATCTCCTACGGCGTGACCGTCACCTCCGGGGTGCCCGACGAGGAGCAGGGCCTGGCGACCGGCCTGGTCACCTCCACCCAGCAGGTCGGCATCACGGTCGGCATCCCGCTGCTGGGCGTGCTCGCGACGACCTCCGGCGACCTGCTGTCCGGCGTGCACACCGTGATGGCCCTGGACGCGGCGATCGTGCTGGCGGCCGCGGTGCTGGTCGCGGTGGGTCTGCGGCCCCGCAAGGGCGCCTCAGGGGCGGTCGAGGCGGAGGCGCTCGGCGCGCGGTAGACCGGCGACGACCAGGTCGTAGGAGTCCTCGACGAGCTCCCGGACCAGCTGGTCCGGGAGGCCGCCGTCGGCCGTGACCGTGTTCCAGTGGCGCTTGTTCATGTGCCAGCCGGGGACGATCAGACCCGGGTACTCCTCGCGGAGCCGGATCGCGTCCTCCGGGTCGCACTTGAGGTTGACCGTCAGGGGCCGCGCGTCGAGGTGCGACAGAGCGAAGAGCTTGCCCCGCACCTTGAAGACGGAGATCTCCGGGCTGAACGGGAAGTCCTCGACGGCCGCGTTGAAGGACAGGCAGAAGGCGCGCAGCTCCCGGGGCGTCATTCCGGCTTCTCCTCCTCGTCCCGGGGCGGGTCCGCCGGGTCCACCGGCTCCGCCAGCACCGTCACGATCTTGTTCCGGCGGCCGGCCGCGGCCTCGGCGGTCAGGCGCAGCTCCCGGCCGTCGGGGAGTTCCACGACGGCCGACGCGCCGGCGATGGGGACCCGGCCCAGGGCCTTCGCGAGCAGGCCGCCGACGGTCTCGACGTCCTCGTCGTCGAAGGCGTCCAGGCCGTACAGCTCGCCCAGGTCGCCGATGTCGAGGCGGGCGGTGACCCGGTAGCGGTCCTCGCCGAGGTCCTCCACCGGGGGCAGTTCGCGGTCGTACTCGTCGGTGATCTCGCCGACGATCTCCTCGAGGATGTCCTCGATGGTGACGATGCCGGCCGTGCCGCCGTACTCGTCGATGACGACGGCGACGTGGTTGCGTTCCTTCTGCATCTCGCGCAGCAGGTCGCCGGCGTTCTTGGTGTCGGGCACGAAGAACGCCGGGCGCATCGCCGTGGACACCTGCTCGGACTCGGCGTCGCGGCTGATGTGCGTCTTGCGGACGAGGTCCTTCAGGTACACGATCCCGACGATGTCGTCCTCGCTCTCGCCGGTGACCGGGATGCGCGAGAAGCCGGAGCGCAGGGCGAGGGTGAGGGCCTGGCGGATGGTCTTGAAGCGCTCGATGACCACCAGGTCCGTGCGCGGCACCATGACCTCCCGCACGAGGGTGTCGCCCAGTTCGAAGACGGAGTGCACCATGCGGCGCTCGTCGTCCTCGATGAGGGACTCCTTCTCGGCGAGGTCGACCAGCGCCCGCAGCTCCGCCTCGGAGGCGAAGGGGCCGCGCCGGAAGCCCTTGCCGGGGGTGAGCGCGTTGCCGATGAGGATCAGCAGCGACGGGATCGGGCCCATGACCCGGGCCAGCGGCACCAGGACGTACGCGGAGACCGTCGCCGTGTTCAGCGGGTGCTGGCGGCCGATGGTGCGCGGGGAGACGCCGACGGCGACGTACGACACGAGGACCATGACCGCGATGGCGATCAGGAGGGCCTCGGTGGTGTGGTCGAACTCCATCAGGCAGCCGTACGTGATCAGCGCGGCGGCGGCCATCTCACAGGCGACGCGGACCAGCAGCGCCACGTTCAGATAGCGCGTCGGGTCGGCGGCGACCTGGGAGAGCTTGGCGCTGCCGCGGCGGCCGGAGCGCACGGCCTCCTCGGCGCGGAAGCTGGAGACGCGCGCGAGGCCCGCCTCCGCGCAGGCGGCGAGCCAGGCGACCACGACCAGGGCGATCGCGCCGAGGGCGAGCTGCGGACTCATGGGCGGCTTACGAGACGGTCGGCGCCGGGGACGGGCCGGTCAGGCCCCGCTCCGCGCGCCAGCCGTCCACGATGGCCGCCTGGAGGCCGAACATCTCGGCCTTCTCGTCCGGTTCCTCGTGGTCGTAGCCCAGCAGGTGCAGCACGCCGTGGACGGTGAGCAGCTGGAGCTCCTCGTCCATGGAGTGCTGCGTCTCCGCTTCCTTGCCCTGCTTCTCGGCGACCTCGGGGCAGAGCACGATGTCGCCGAGCAGCCCCTGCGGCGGCTCGTCGTCGTCCTTGGACGGCGGACGCAGCTCGTCCATCGGGAAGGACATGACATCCGTGGGGCCCGGCAGGTCCATCCACTGGATGTGGAGCTGCTCCATGGCGTCGGCGTCCACGACGATCACCGAGAGTTCGGAGAGCGGGTGGATGCGCATCCGCGCGAGCGCGTAGCGGGCGATGTCGAGGATCGCCTGCTCGTCGACCTCGGTGCCGGACTCGTTGTTGACGTCGATCGACATGGTGCTGTGTGTGTCTACTTCCCCTTGTGCGCGGACTTGCCACGGCTCTTGTGCGCGCCGTTCTGGGTGCCGTGCTTGGTGTCGTACTTCTCGTACGCGTCGACGATACGGCCCACCAGCTTGTGCCGTACGACGTCGTGGGACGAGAGCCGGGAGAAGTGGACGTCCTCGACGCCGTCCAGGATGTCCTGCACCTGGCGCAGACCGCTCTTCGTCCCGTCCGGGAGGTCGACCTGCGTCACGTCACCCGTGATCACGATCTTCGAGTCGAAGCCGAGGCGGGTGAGGAACATCTTCATCTGCTCGGGGCTGGTGTTCTGCGCCTCGTCCAGGATGATGAAGGCGTCATTCAGGGTGCGACCCCTCATGTACGCCAGCGGTGCGACCTCGATCGTGCCCGCCGCCATCAGTCGCGGGATCGAGTCCGGGTCGAGCATGTCGTGCAGCGCGTCGTAGAGCGGGCGCAGGTACGGGTCGATCTTCTCGTAGAGCGTGCCCGGGAGGAAGCCGAGCCGCTCGCCGGCCTCGACCGCCGGGCGGGTCAGGATGATGCGGTTGACCTGCTTGGACTGCAGGGCCTGCACCGCCTTGGCCATCGCCAGGTACGTCTTGCCGGTGCCCGCGGGGCCGATGCCGAAGACGATCGTGTGCTTGTCGATCGCGTCCACGTAGCGCTTCTGGTTGAGCGTCTTGGGGCGGATCGTGCGGCCTCGCGAGGACAGGATGTTCTGCGTGAGCACCTGGGCCGGGGTCTCCTGGCCGTCGCTCTCCCCGTTCTCGCTCGCCTTCAGCATGGCGATCGAGCGTTCCACTGCGTCCTCCGTCATCGGCTGCCCGGTGCGGAGCACCAGCATCATCTCGTCGAACACGCGCGAAATGAGGGCGACGTCCACGGGGTCGCCGACCGCGCTGATCTCATTGCCCCGGACGTGGATGTCGGCCGCCGGGAAGGCCTTCTCGATCACGCGCAGGAGGGAGTCGCCGGACCCCAGGACGGTCACCATGGGGTGCTGGGCGGGGACGGTGAACTGCGCTCTCGCCTGCTCCTGCGCGGGGGTGTGAGCTGTGGGTGTCTGAGTCATGGGCCGGCGCTTAAGGCCTGCGGTTCCTCCTCGTCACGGCCGCACAGCTGAGGGCGGCCTCGCGATTCCCAGGGTACGACGGGGGAGTGACAACGCCGTAGGGGTTTTGGGGCGGGGTTTCTCACCAGGGGTTCTGGAGCGACCGTTTCGAGGGCGACGGCACTTTTCGGCCTGGTCGGCCAGGACGGTCACGCCGAGCGCCGGAAGCCGATCGTCGGCACGGCCCGCCGCAACGGCCAGGGCCTGACCAACTCCTCCGACACGAGCCCCGCGAGGAACCCGTACCTCTCCAGCGCCGCCGCCGACTGCCCCTCCACCGACTGCACCCGCCGCCACCACGCCGCGATCTCCGACCACCCCGGCGCCGACAACGACCCTCCGAACTCCTGCACCGACAGCGCGGCCGTCAGCCCGGCGAACGCCAGCCGGTCCGCCAGCGGCCAGTCCGCCAGCGTCCCGGCCACGAACCCGGCGACGAACACGTCCCCGGCCCCCGTCGGATCCAGCGCCTCGACCTCGATGGCCGGCACCTCCGCCGTCTCCCCCGTACGCCGGTCCACCGCGTACGCCCCGTCCGACCCGAGCGTGACCACCGCGAGCGGCACGTACTCGGTCAGGGCGTGCGCGGCCGCCCGGGGGGAGTCGGCGCGCGTGTACCGCATGGCCTCCTCCGCGTTCGGCAGGAACGCCTCGCAGTGCCGCAGGTCGGGCAGTGCCGCCAGGTCCCACGCGCCGGTGTCGTCCCAGCCGACGTCGCCGAAGACGCGGGTGCCCTGGCTCGCGGCCTGGGCGATCCAGGGCGCGCTGACACCGGGCGCGAGGGAGGCGACGGCGGCGCGGGCGCGGGGCGGGCACTCGGGGGCGGGCTCCTCGGGGGGCGGTTCGTGGCCGTGCGAGACCATCGTGCGCTCCCCCTCGTACGCCATGGAGACGGTCACCGGGGAGTGCCAGCCGGGCACCGTGCGCGACGGGGAGAGGTCGATGCCCTCGCCGTGCTCCAGGGCGTCCCAGCAGTAGTCGCCGTAGTGGTCGTCGCCGAAGGCCGCCGCGAGGGACGTCCTGAGGCCGAGGCGGGCCAGCGCGGTGGCCATGTTGGCGACGCCGCCGGGGCTCGACCCCATCCCGCGCGCCCAGGACTCCGTCCCGCGGACCGGGGCGGAGTCGAGGCCGGTGAAGATGATGTCGAGGAAGACGGTGCCGGTGAGGTAGACGTCCCAGGGCGGGTCGTCCGGCGTGCGCAGCGGGGCGAGGGGATCGACCTGGGTCTGGCGGTGCGATCCCTTTCCGGCCGGGCCCTTTCCTGCCGGGGCGGTGGACGCGATCACGATGCGCTCCCTGACGTGGTGCGGATCAGGCCAGTGTGCACCACATCACCGACAACGTGACGCCGATCACGCCGGACCCACCCGTCCCGTCAGCTCGCGCCGGGCTCCGCGCGCCCCCCGCCCCGGAAACGCGCAGGCCCTACCAGCGCGGCACCGAGGGGGTCACCCAGGCGGGGTCGGCGATCCGCATGGCCGCCGCGTCGTCGCGGTCCCGCAGCGCGCCGTCGTCGTCCAGCCACCGCCGGTGCAGGACGGCCAGCCGCTCGCGGTCGAGCTCCACGCCGAGCCCGGGGGCGTCGGACACCGTCACCTTGCCGCCCTCGAAGGAGAGCCGTTCGGTCAGGACGTCCTCGGACTGCCAGGGGTAGTGGGAGTCGCAGGCGTGGTGGAGGTCCGGGACGGTGGCCGCCACGTGGGTCATGGCGGCGAGGGAGATGCCCAGGTGGGTGTTGGAGTGCATGGACACGCCGACGCCGAAGGTGCGGCAGACGGCGGCGAGTTGCTGGGTGTTGCGCAGTCCGCCCCAGTAGTGGTGGTCGGAGAGCACGACCTGGACGGCGTCCTTGGCGAACGCCTCCCTGATCTCGGCGAAGGTCGTCACGCACATGTTCGTGGCGAGCGGCACACCGGTCTTCGCGGCGACCTCGGCCATGCCGGTGGTGCCGAGGGTGGGGTCCTCCAGGTACTCGAGGACGTCCCCGAGTTCCTCGGCCACGCGCAGGGAGGTCTCGACCGACCAGGCGCCGTTGGGGTCCAGCCGCAGCGGGTGCCCGGGGAAGGCCTCGGCGAGGGCCCGTACGGCGGCGATCTCCTCGTCGGGCGGGAAGACGCCGCCCTTGAGCTTGAAGGAGGTGAAGCCGTACCGCTCCGTGAACCGCCGGGCCTGCTCCACCACCCCGGCCGGATCGACGGCGGCGCCCCAGTCGTCCCGCTCGGCCGGCACGCCCTCGGGGTGGCCGGCCCACTTGTAGAACAGGTAGGCGCTGTACTCGACGGCGTCGCGCACCTTGCCGCCGAGCAGCGCGTGCACGGGCAGTCCGAGCGTCTTGCCGAGGGCGTCGAGGCAGGCGACCTCGAAGCCGGAGACGACGGACAGCCGCAGCTTGCCGGCCGTCTGGACGCCGCGCAGCCCGCCGACGTCGACGGCGTTCTCCACCCGGGAGGCGTCCACGGCCACCTCGTCCGCGACCGTGAACAGCCCGTTCAGATCGCTGACCTGGCGTCCCTTCAGCCGCTCGGCGAAGGGCCGGGCCAGCTCCAGGTACTTGGTGTCGCCGTAGGTCTCCCCCACGCCGGTGATCCCGTCCGCCGTGACGACCTCGACGATCAGCCGGGGCGTGTACGGCTGGTGCACGCCCTGCGTGTTCAGCAGCGGCGGGTCCGCGACCAGGATCGGCGTCAGCCGTACGTCCGTGACGGTGAGGTTCACAGGGCGGCTCCCACGAGGTCGAGTCCGGCGGTGAGGACGGCGCGGAGGGCGGCCAGGTCGGCGGGCGAGGGGTCGGTGAGCGGGGCGCGGACGGGGCCCACGGCGTGCCCGCGCAGCCGGGCCGCCGCCTTCACCAGCGACACGGCGTACCCGGGGACGCGGTCGCGCAGTTCGACGAGCGGGACGTAGAAGCCGCGCAGCAGCTTGTCGACGGTGCCGTGGTCGCCGTCGCGCAGGGCGGCGAAGAAGGCGCAGGCGATCTCGGGGGCGAAGGCGTGCACGGCGGAGGAGTAGGCGGGGACGCCGACGGTGGCGTAGGCGCGGGCCTGGATCTCGGCGGTGGCGGCGCCGTTGAAGAACAGGAAGTCCTCGGGCGCGGCGAGCGTGAGGCGTTGCAGCCGGTCGAGGTCGCTGTGGCCGTCCTTGAGGCCGATGACGTTCGGCAGGGCGGCGACCCGCTTGAGCGACTCGGCGGTGAAGGCGACCTGGCCCCGCTGGTAGGCGATCAGGGGCAGTGCCGTGCGGGCGGCGATCTGTTCCAGCTGGGCGACCAGGCCGTCCTGCGGGGCGGCGACGAGGTAGTGCGGGAGGACCAGGAGCGCGTCGGCTCCCGCGTCCTCGGCGATGCGCGCGAAGCGGACGGCCTGCGCCCAGCCGTAGCCGATGCCCGCGACGACGGGGACGCGGCCGGCCGCCTCCTCGACGGTGACGCTGACGACCCGCCGGTACTCGTCCTCGTCGAGGGAGAAGAACTCCCCGGTGCCGCAGGCGGGGAAGACCGCGCCGGGCGAGGCGGCGAGCCGGTCCGCGAGGTAGGCGCGGAAGCCGTCCGGGTCGAGGGTGCCGTCGTCGCGGAAGCTGGTCAGCGGGAACGACAGCACGCCGCCCGCCATGCCCTCCCGCAGCCGGTGTGCGACCGCTGCCGGTCCAGCGCTCACGAGCATCTCCTTATGTAGACGTCATCTACGTATGAGAATGAAGGTTAGATATACGAACAGGGGGCGTCAACCGCGCGCGGCGGCCCGATTACCATCGGCGCATGTCAGACACAGGGGGCGTCCGCGAGGTGAAGTCCGCGGCGCGCACGGTCGAGCTGCTGGAACTCCTCGCGGCGCGCGGCGACCGCCCGGCCCGGCTCCAGGAGCTGGCCGGTGAACTCGGCGTGCCGCGCAGCTCGATGTACGCGCTGCTGCAGACCCTCATCGCGCGCGGCTGGGTCCGCACGGACGTCACCGGCTCCCTGTACGGCATCGGCATCCACGCCCTGCTCACCGGCACCAGCTACCTCGACTCCGACCCCCGGGTCCGGCTCGTACGGCCGTATCTCGACGAGGCCTCCGAGGCGCTCGGCGAGACGATCCACCTGGGCCGGCTGGACGGCCGGGACGTGGCGTACCTGGCCACGCGGGAGTCGCACGAGTACCTGCGGACCATCAGCCGGGTGGGGCGGCGGCTGCCCGCGCACGCCGGCGCCCTGGGCAAGGCGCTGCTGGCGGAACGCCCCGACGAGGAACTGCCCGAGGGGCCGTACGAGGCGCTGACCCCGAACTCGCACACCAGCCGGGAGTCGCTCGCGGCCGACCTCGCGCGGATCCGGGCCCGCGGCTGGTCCGAGGACCGCGAGGAGGGCGTGCCCGGGATCGTCGGCTTCGGGTTCGCGCTGCGCTACGACACCCCCGCGCAGGACGCGATCAGCTGCTCGGTGCCGGTCGCCCGGCTCACCCCGGAGCACGAGGAGCGGATCGTCGCCGTGATGCGGGAGATCCGGGCGAAGATCGAGGCGACGGCGCCGGCGGGGGCCGGATCGGTGCACTGGCGCTAGCCGAAGGCGCGGACATCACCTCGTAAAAGGGCGCTCGTTCACCCGAAAAGGGCGCTCTTCTACCCGGGCTTCACCACCCCAAACGCAACGTGCTCCACATCACACCCCCTGGGCTCCCGTGCCCGACTGCTTGCTTGATACAAATTGCCCGCGCGTTCCTGTCCGTCGACGGTCGTCGCCCATTCCCCCTTCTCTTCCGCTCCTTTCGCATGCCCTGGGAACGCCCGTGCTCGCCCCCCGCACCACACCCTGGCCCCTCGTCGCCCTTTTCACGGCCGGGTACCTCGCTCCGTATCTGCTGCCGACCACCGTCGGCCGGCTCGACTCGGACCTTCCGCTCTCCGCCACGCAGGCCGGCGCCGTCGGCAGTGCCCTGCTGCTGAGTTCGGCCGCCGCCGGTTTCGCCCTCGCCTCACGGGTCGAACGGATCGGGGCCCGCGCCCTCGCCCGCCTCGGTCTCGCCCTGGCCCTGCTCGGCTACGGCGGTGCCGCCCTGACCACCGCCGTCCCGGCCGTCGTCGCCGGTGCGATGGTCGGCGGGTTCGGATCCGGCACGGCCACCACCGTCGCCGCCACCCTCATCGCGGGACAGCGCGATCCGCACCGGGCCTCCACCGCCGGGCTGCTCAGCGTCTCCGCCCTCGCGGGCGCGGTGTATCTGACCGTGCCGCACCTCGGCCCGGGGCACGGACTGCCCCTGGCCGCGATCGCCCTCACGGCCCTGGCCGTGTGGCCGCTGGCCGGCCGCCTCCCGGCCGGCACGCCCGCCGCTCCCGCCCGGCAGGACAAGGCCCGGTTGCCGCACGCCCGTTCGGGGCTGGTGCTGGCCGCCGCCATGGTGTGCTGGTCGCTCGCCCAGAACTCCCTGTGGGGCGTCAGCGGACGGATCGGGCTGACGCAGGCCCACCTCAGCGAGGCCACCGTCGGTGCCGTCTTCGCCGTGGCACTGGGCGCCGGGCTGACCGGCGTCCTCGCGGCGGGCGCGCTCGGGGCGCGGCTGGGACGCGCGGTGCCGATCGGCGCGGGCACGGTCCTGATCGCCGGCTGCATCGTGCTGAGTGCCTCCGCGACGGGCCTGACGAGTTTCGCGGCCGGCGAGATCGCCTGGAACACGCTGTACCCGGTGGTGCTGTCGTACCTGATCGGGCTCGCCGCCTCGCTCGACCCGCGCGGGCGCTGGGCGGTGCTGGTCGGCTCGGCGTCCTCGCTGGGCACGGCCGCCGGGCCGCTGACCGGCAGTGTGCTCTCGGCGCAGGCCGGGTTCCCGGTCATGGGCGCGGTCCTCGGCGCCGGGCTGCTGGTGATCGCCCTGCCGATGACCGCCGTCGCCCTGCACACCGGCGGACGCCCACTGCTGCCCGGCGCGATCCGCCGCCGCGGCGGGCACCCGGCCGCCCTGGTCGCCGCCGCCACCGGCACCCCGACCGGCGCGATCCCGGAGATCGGCGCCCCGGAGCAGCCAGTGGTGGAGATCCCGGTGGACACCCCGGCCGTCCCCGCCCAGCGCGCCTACGGCAAGGCGGGGTCGGAGGTCCTCTGACCCCTACGCGAAGGTGTACGCCTCGACTTCGGCGAGGTACCGCGCCCGCAGCTCCTCGTCGTCCTCCAGGAACGAGGCGAGGAAGGAGTTGCGGGCGAGCTGCCGCAGCCGCTCCTCGCCCAGGCCCAGCGTGTCGCGGACGGCGTCGAAGTTGTCGCCGGCGTAGCCGCCGAAGTAGGCCGGGTCGTCGGAGTTGACCGTGCACATCAGGCCGGCGTCCAGCATGGCGGGCAGCGGGTGGTCGGCGAGGGTGTCGACGGTCCGCAGCCGGACGTTCGACAGCGGGCAGAGCGTCAGCGGCACCCGGTCCCGCACCAGCCGCTCCACCAGCGCCGGGTCCTCCACGCAGCGCAGCCCGTGGTCGACGCGCTCGACGCCGAGCACGTCCAGCGCCTGGGTGATGTACTCCGGCGGGCCCTCCTCGCCCGCGTGGGCGACCCGCCGCAGGCCCAGCGCGGCGGCGGCCTCGTAGACCTCGCGGAACTTCACCGGCGGGTGCCCGACCTCGGCCGAGTCGAGGCCGACGCCGGTGATCCGGTCCAGGTACGGCCCCGCCGCGTCGAGCGTGGCCAGCGCCGACTCGGCGGACTCGTCGCGCAGGAAGCACAGGATCAGCCGGGTCGAGACGCCGTGGTTCGCCTCGCTGCTCCCCAGCGCGCGCCACAGCCCCTCGACGACCGTGCCGAGCTCCAGCCCGCGGCTGGTGTGGGCCTGCGGGTCGAAGAAGATCTCCGCGTGCCGCACGCCCTGCGCGGCGGCCCGGGCCAGGTACGCGTTCGCCAGGTCCTCGAAGTCCCGCTCGGTGCGCAGGACGGCCATGAGCTCGTAGTACAGGTTCAGGAACGACTGGAGATCCTCGAAGCGGTAGGCCTCGCGCAGCTCGTCCGTATCGGCGTACGGCAGCGTGACGCCGTTGCGCGCGGCGAGCTCGAAGGCCAGTTCCGGTTCCAGGGTGCCTTCGATATGAAGGTGCAGTTCGGCTTTGGGGAGGAACATCAATTCATCGTACGGCCGTTTCACCGACGCTTCGGAACCGGCACCCTCAGTAGATCGTGCGCCACGGTCAGCTCACCGTCGTACCCGGCGGCCCGTGCCTGCCGCTCGAAGTCGTCCGGGTCGGTATAGCGCTGGCTGAAGTGGGTGAGCACGAGGTGCCGCACCCCGCTCTCCCGGGCCACCCGCGCGGCCTGAGCCGCCGTCAGGTGGCCGTGCTCGACGGCGAGTTCCTCGTCCTCGTCGAGGAACGTCGACTCGATGACGAGCAGGTCGCAGCCCTCGGCCAGCGCGTACACCCCGTCGCAGAGCCGGGTGTCCATGACGAACGCGAACCGCTGCCCGCGCCGCACCTCGCTGACGTCCTCCAGCGACACCCCGCCGAGCGAGCCCTCGCGCTGGATCCGGCCGATGTCCGGGCCCTTGACGCCGTGCGCGGCGAGCCGCTCGGGCAGCATGCGGCGGCCGTCGGGCTCGACGATCCGGTAGCCGTAGGACTCCACCGGGTGCGACAGCTTGCGGGCCTCCAGTGTGTAGGCGCCGGTGCGGGCGAGGGGCCCGTCGGAGGCCACCGGGGCCTCGGTGATGCCGACGGTCTCGCGGTAGGCGGTGGCGTACCGGAGCCGGTGGAAGAAGCGCTGCCCGGAGCGGGGGTAGTGGGCGGTGATCTCGTGCGGGACCTTGTCGAGGTTGATGCGCTGGATCACGCCGGCGAGGCCGAGGGAGTGGTCGCCGTGGAAGTGCGTGACGCAGATGCGATTCAGGTCGTGCGCGGCGACCCCGGCGCGCAGCATCTGGCGCTGCGTGCCCTCGCCGGGGTCGAACAGGATGCCCTCGCCGTCCCAGCGCAGCAGGTAGCCGTTGTGGTTGCGGTGCCGGGTCGGGACCTGGCTGGCGGTGCCGAGGACGACGAGTTCGCGGACGGACAAGGCGGTTATCCCGGGGGCCATTCGAGGCCGCGGCCGCCGAGCACGTGGCCGTGCACGTGCCAGACGGTCTGGCCGGCGCCGCTGCCGGTGTTGAAGACGAGGCGGTAGCTGTCGAGCTTCTCCTCGTCCGCGACGGCCTGGGCCTCGCGCAGCACGTCCGCGGTGAGGGCCGGGTCGGCGGCGGCGAGGGCGGCGGCGTTCTCGTAGTGGGCCTTGGGGATCACGAGGACGTGGGTGGGTGCCTGGGGGTTGATGTCGCGGAAGGCGACGGTGGTGTCCGTCTGGCGGACGATCGTCGCCGGGATGGTGCCTGCGACGATCTTGCAGAACAGGCAGTCGTCCTGGGGTTCCCCGGCCATTCGGTTACCTCCGAAGTCTGGGCGGTGTGGTGCGCAGTCGGCATCGTATCGTCGTCGGGCGCGGGTGATTCGTGGCTGGTCGCGCCCACGCGGCGGAGCCGCATGTCGACACAGCCCCGCGCCCCTCAGGCGGGCAGGCCCGGAGGCGTTTTCGCCGGTGCCGTCTCCAGGCTTTCGAGCGCCATACGGATGGCCTCGTCGAGCTGCGCATCCCTGCCCGCCGCGTAGTCCTGGGGGCGTTGCACCACCTCCACGTCCGGATCCACCCCGTGGTTCTCCACCCCCCACCCGTAGCCCTCCAGCCAGAACGCGTACTTCGGCTGGGTGACCAGCGTGCCGTCGACCAGGCGGTAGCGGCTGTCGATGCCGATGACGCCGCCCCAGGTGCGGGTGCCGACGACCGGGCCGATGCCGAGGGCCTTGATCGCGGCGTTGACGATGTCGCCGTCGGAGCCGGAGAACTCGTTGGCCACGGCGACGACCGGGCCGCGGGGCGCGTCGCGCGGGTAGCTCTCGGCGCGCATGCCGCGGGGCAGGTCCCAGCCGACGACGCGGCGGGCCAGCTTCTCCACGACCAGTTGGGAGGTGTGGCCGCCGCGGTTCTCGCGGACGTCGACGACCAGGCCCTCGCGGGCGACCTCGACGCGCAGGTCGCGGTGGATCTGGGCCCAGCCGGGCGCCTGCATGTCGGGGACGTGCAGGTAGCCGAGGCGGCCGCCGGACTTCTCGTGGACGTAGGCGCGGCGGTCGGCGACCCAGGCGTGGTAGCGCAGGGGCTCCTCGTCGGCGACCGGGACGACGACGGCGTGCCGCGGGTCGCCGCCGCCGGACGGGGAGATGGTCAGCTCCACCGGCTTGCCCGCCGTGCCGATCAGGAGCGGGCCGGGGCCTGCGACCGGGTCGACGGGCTGCCCGGCGATCGCGACGATGGCGTCCCCGGGGCGTACCGCGACGCCGGGGGCGGCCAGCGGGCTGCGGGCGTCCGGGTCGGAGGTCTCGGAGGGCAGGATGCGGTCGACGCGCCAGCTGCCGTCCTCGTGGCGGGAGATGTCGGCGCCGAGCAGGCCCTGGCGGGGGCCGCCGCCGTGGCCGCCGCGCGGGGTGACGTAGGCGTGCGAGGTGCCGAGTTCGCCCTGGACCTCCCACAGCAGGTCGACGAGGTCGTCATGGGTGGCGCACCGGTCCACGACCGGGCGGTAGCGGTCGAGGACGCCGTCCCAGTCGACGCCGCTCATGTCCGGCCGCCAGAAGTGGTCCCGCATGATGCGGCCGTTCTCGTCGAACATCTGCCGCCACTCGGCCGCCGGGTCGACGAACTGCCGTACGCGGCCGAGGTCGACGGTGATGTTGGTGTCGCTGTCGTCGTCGTTCGAGGCGCGCCGGTCGCTGGGGACGACCTTCAGCCGTCCGTCGGTCCACAGCAGCACCCGCTTGCCGTCGCCGCTGACCTCGAAGTGGTCGGCGTCGACGGCGAGGTGCTCGACGCGCTGCTGGGCGAGGTCGTACCGCTCCAGCTCGGACTTGGGCTCGGGGTCGTCCGGGGTGGCCCGGGACGCGCCGAGCACACCGGCGACCGGGTGGCGCAGCCACAGCACGCCGTCCTTGGCGGCCCGCAGGTTGGAGTAGCGGGCGGCCTCGACCGGGAAGGGCACGATGCGGTCGGCGAGGCCCTCGAGGTCGATGCGGGTGGTGGGGGTGCCCTCGCTGTCGGGGGTCTCCTCCCGGTCGGGCGTCTCGAAGGACCGGCCGTGCCGCTGCGGCCCGAACGGCGACGGGGTGGTCGCCGCGAGGGTGATGAGGTGCGGCCGGGCGCCCTCGACGAAGGCCAGGTCGAAGACGTGCTCGTCGTAGACCGGGTCGAAGGAGCGGGTCGACAGGAACGCGAGGTGCTTGCCGTCGGCGGTGAACGCGGGCGCGTAGTCCTGGAAGCGCAGCGGGGTCGCCTCGGTGACCGACAGGTCGGTGGTGTTGGCGAGCTTCAGCTGGCACAGGGGCCGCGGGCCGGGGTGGGACCAGGCGAGCCAGGTCGAGTCGGGTGAGAAGACGAGCCCCGACACGTCGCCGTCCTCGCTGCGGTCGACCTCCCGCACCTCGCCGGTCTCCCGCTCGACGAGCAGCAGGCGCCCGTCGTGGGAGGCCACGGCGGCGCGGCTGCCGTCGGGCGCCATGGCGAGGTCCAGTACGCGGCCGAGCTGCCCGGCGGCGAGCCGGCGCGGTGTCGCCCCGGGGGCGAGGCCGGTGGCGGGCGCGAACTCCAGGGCGTCGTCGCCCTCGGCGTCCGTCACCCACACCACCCACTCCTCGCCGTCGGCGCGGAACGTCCGCGGCAGCCGGGCCCGTACGCCGGGTGTCGCGGCCAGCGCGCGGGCCGGGCCGGAGCGGTGGGTGACCCAGTGGACGGAGCCGCGCACGGAGACGGCGCTGCCCCGCGCGGTGTGGTCCGGGGACGCCGACCCGAACCAGCGGGCGGCGTTCACCGGGAACGGCTGGAGGTCGACGCGCTGCCCGCCCAGCCGCACGTCGAGCCGGCGCGGCTCGGCCCCGTCCAGGTCGTCCAGCAGCCAGAGTTCACCGGCGCTGGAGTAGACGACCCGGGTGCCGTCGGTCGCGGCGTGCCGGGCGTAGAAGCCGTCGAGGGGGGTGTGGCGGCGCAGGTCGGAGCCGTCGGCGAGGGAGGAGTACAGCGCGCCGGTGCCCTCGTGGTCGGAGAGGAACGCGACCCGGTCCCCCGCCCACAGCGGGTACTCGATGTTGCCGTCGAGGTCCTCGTGGAGCCGGACGAACTCGCCGTCGCCCTCGCGGTCGATCCACAACTTGCCCGCCGTACCGCCCCGGTACCGCTTCCACCAGGCCGCCTCGCGTCCCATGGGCGCGGACAGCAGCACCGTGTGCGGGCCGTAGGCGATGTCGCCGACGGGGCCGTAGGGCAGGGTGGCGGCCGGGCCGCCGTCGAGCGGGACGGCACGCGCCCAGGTGCGGCGCAGGCTCGCCTGCCCCTGGGTGCTGATCGCCAGTACCTCGCCGTCCGGGGTCCAGCCGCGCACCTGGGTCTTCAGACTCCCCCAGTACGTCAGGCGCTTGGCGGCGCCTCCGTCGACGGGGGCGATGTGCACCTCGGGGGCGCCGTCCCGGGTGGAGGTCCAGGCGACGGTGGTGCCGTCCGGGGAGATGCGGGGCTGGGTCACCGGCACGTTGTCGGCGCTGACCCGCCAGGCCCGGCCGCCGTCGAGCGGGGCGAGCCACACGTCGTCCTCGGCGGTGAAGGCGACCAGGTCGCCGTGCACGTGCGGGAACCGGAGATAAGCAGGCGATGCGGACTGTGTCACCCGATCACCCTATGCAGCAACGGCGCGCCGCGGACAGACTTCGGATCACTTGCCGTTCGCCCCTCGCGTACGTCACTTGCCCTCGACGGGCCGGCAGTCGGGGTACCGGTCGCACCAGATGGTCTGGGTGACGGTCACGGTGACGGTGGGTCCGGGCTGCCCCTGGGTGGGGCCGCCCACGGGCGGCGGGCTGGTGGCGTTGCAGTCGCCGAGCCCGTCCACCTCGAACCAGACCTTGCCGTCGACCTTGGCGGTGATGTTCCCGCGCACGCAGGCGCCTTCGACGGCGTGGGTGACCTTGCCGTCGACGGTGATCTCCTTGCCGTCCTTCGTCTCGCCCTGGCAGTCGACGGTGGCGACGGTCTTCTCGCTCGCCGAGGGCGGGGGTGCCGACGTCCTGCCGGTGTCGCCGTAGGAGGCGGTGCAACTGAGCCAGCGCACGCCCGCCTTCTGCCGGTCGAGTTCCTTGGTCACGGCCTCGTCGGTGGTGTACGCGACGGCCGCGGAGCTGATGCCGCTGCCCGGCTCGCACGCGACGGCCCCGCCCACGGCGACGGCCCCGAACACCGCCGCGACAGCCACCCGCCGGCCGCGCGGCCCCCGCCAGATCCTCCTGTACGCCCCCATGAAGGGGAGCCTGCCACTGACGGGGGCGGCGCGGTAGGGCGCAAAGGCGTCAACCGCGCAGCAGCAGCCACTCCTGAAGCTCCACCAGGTTGCCCTCGGGGTCCTTGAGGTGGGCGACCCGCATGCGGTCGGTCATGGGCGCCGGGCCGTGCAGGATCGTGGCGCCGCGCAGCGTGATCTCCTCGCAGTACGCGTCCAGCGCGTCCACCCGCAGCACGACGAGGGACCGGTGCCCGGTGGCCGCGTCCCCCACCTCGTCGAGCACCTCGGCCATCATCGACCGGTCCTGCAGCGCGATCCCCGCGGAGCCGACGGCGGGGCTGAACTTCTCGTACGGCCCCTCGGCCGCCCCCGACTGGGGCTTGAGGCCGAGGACGTCGCCGTAGAAGCGGTAACACGCGGCGAAGTCGGTGACGAGCAGGCGTACTTGGGCGAGTTCCACGGTTCCTCCAAGGGGGTCAGGACCAGCGGCCGGTACGAGCCAGGAGCACGGCGGCGGCCGCGGTCCCGGCGGTCGATGTGCGCAGCACACTGCGCCCGAGGCGGTACGCCCCGGCCCCCGCCTCCTCGAACAGCGCCAACTCCTCCGGCGCCACGCCCCCTTCGGGCCCCACGACCAGCACGATGTCGCCGGACGACGGCAGTTCGGCCGCCGCCAGCGGCGCGTCCCCGCTCTCGTGCAGCACGGCGGCGAAGTCGGCGCCCGCCAGCAGCGCCGCGACCTGCTTGGTCGTGGCCGCCTCCGCGACCTCGGGGAACCGCACCCGGCGCGACTGCTTGCCGGCCTCCCGTGCCGTGGCCCGCCACTTGCCCAGCGCCTTGGCCCCGCGGTCGCCCTTCCACTGCGTGATGCAGCGCGCCGCCGCCCAGGGCACGATCGCGTCGACGCCGACCTCGGTCATCGTCTCGACGGCCAGCTCCCCCCGATCCCCCTTGGGCAGCGCCTGTACGACGGTCAGCCGCGGCTGCTCCGGCGGCTCCTCGCTCACCGAGTCCAGCTGGACGATCAGCCGGTCCTTGCCCTCGGTGTCGAGCACCACGCAGTCCGCCCAGCGCCCGGCCCCGTCGGTGAGGACCACGTCCTCGCCGGGCCGCAGCCGCTTCACGGAGACGGCGTGCCGCCCTTCCGGCCCGTCGAGGACGTACCGGCCGCCGCCGCCCGCGTCGAAGTGGTCGACGACGAAGACCGGCGCGGTCATCGAAGGCCTCCGCCCGGGATGCCCCCGCCCGACAACGCTGTCCTGGCGGCGGCGAGTTCACCGGCCAGCACCTCCACCAGCTGCCCGGCGGGCAGCTCCCGCGCCATCCGGTGCCCCTGCCCGGCCCACAGCGCCATGCCCTGCGCGTCACCGGCCTTGGCGGCGGCCTTGCGCAGCGGCGAGGTGAGGTGGTGGATCTCGGGGTAGGCGGCGGGCGCGTACGGGCCGTGCTCGCGCAGGAACCGGTTGACGAGGCCGCGCGCCGGCCGCCCGGAGAAGGCCCGGGTCAACTCCGTGCGTACGAACAGGGGGTTGGTCAGTGCCTGCTTGTGCAGGGCGTTCGCGCCCGACTCGGGCGTGGCGAGGAACGCCGTGCCGAGCTGGGCCGCGCTCGCGCCGGCGGCGAGCACCGCGGCGATCTGGCCGCCGCGCATGATGCCGCCGGCGGCGATGATCGGGAGGTTGACGGCCTCCCTGATCTGGGCGACCAGCGACAGCAGGCCGATGCCGGAACCGTCCGTCTCGGGGATGTCCCGGTGGGTGCCCTGGTGGCCGCCGGCCTCGACACCCTGCGCGATGACCGCGTCCGCGCCCGCCCGTTCGACGGCCCGGGCCTCGTCGGGGGTGGTGGCGGTGACCAGGACGAAGGTGCCGACGCGGTGCAGGCCGTCGACGACCTCGCGGCTCGGGGCGCCGAAGTGGAACGACACGACGGGCACGGGGTTGTCGCGGAGCACCGCGAGCTTGGTCTCGTAGCCGTCGTCGCGGCCGCTGTCGGGGTCGCCCAGCTCGGCCTCGTACCAGGTGGCCTCGCCGGCCAGCTGGTGGGCGTAGACGTCGACGGCGGCCGGGTCGGCGTACTCCGGCTGCGGCATGAAGAGGTTGACGCCGAAGGGCCTGCCCGTGAGGCTCCTCAGCTGCTTGATCTCCTCGTACATCCCGTCGGCGGTCTTGTACCCGGCGGCGAGGAACCCGAGCCCGCCCGCCTCGCACACGGCGGCGGCGAGCTGCGGCACGGAGACGCCGCCCGCCATGGGGGCCTGCACGATCGGGAGGGGGAAGAGATCGGTCAGAGCGGAGGACATGACCGCATGTTGTCACGTCCTCCGAACAACTCCGAAACCGGCCTGCCGCATGGCATAGACCAGAGGCTGTGCTTGTCCGGGGGACGCCCCCCGGACCCCGGCAGCGGCCGGGTCGGCCGTGTCAGCGCCCGTTGAAGGCGTCCTTCAGCCGGGAGAACAAACCCTGCTGACCAGGCTGGAACTGACCCTGAGGCCGCTCCTCGCCGCGGAGCTTCGCCAGCTCGCGCAGGAGGCGTTCCTGTTCGGGATCGAGCTTGGTCGGGGTCTGGACCTCGACGTGGACGATGAGGTCGCCGCGTCCGCCGCCGCGCAGGTGGGTGACACCGCGGCCGTGCAGCGGGATCGACTGGCCGGACTGGGTGCCCGGGCGGATGTCGACCTCCTCCAGGCCGTCCAGCGTCTCCAGCGGCACCTTCGTGCCGAGGGCCGCCGCCGTCATGGGGAGCGTGACCGTGCAGTGCAGGTCGTCGCCGCGGCGCTGGAACTGCGCGTGGGGCAGCTCGTGGATCTCGACGTAGAGGTCACCGGCCGGACCGCCACCGGGTCCGACCTCGCCCTCGCCGGCCAGCTGGATCCGCGTGCCGTTGTCGACACCGGCCGGGATCTTGACCGTGAGCGTGCGGCGGGAGCGGACGCGGCCGTCGCCCGCGCACTCGGGGCACGGCGTCGGGACGACCGTGCCGAAGCCCTGGCACTGCGGGCACGGCCGGGACGTCATGACCTGGCCCAGGAAGGACCGGGTGACCTGCGACACCTCACCGCGGCCGCGGCACATGTCACACGTCTGGGCGGAGGTACCGGGGGCGGCGCCTTCACCGTTACAGGTGTTGCAGACGACCGCCGTGTCGACCTGGATGTCCTTCGTCGTGCCGAAGGCCGCCTCGTCCAGCTCCACCTCGATGCGGATCATGGCGTCCTGGCCGCGGCGGGTGCGCGAGCGGGGACCGCGCTGCGACGCCGTGCCGAAGAACGCGTCCATGATGTCGGAGAAGTTCCCGAAGCCACCGGCTCCGAAGCCGCCCGCGCCGCCGCCCTGGGCCTGCGAGAGCGGATCGCCGCCGAGGTCGTAGACCTGCTTCTTCTGCGGGTCCGACAGCACCTCGTAGGCGGCGTTGATCTCCTTGAACCGCTCCTGGGTCTTCGGATCGGGGTTGACGTCCGGATGCAGCTCGCGGGCGAGCCGCCGGAAGGCCTTCTTGATCTCTTCCTGCGACGCGTCGCGGCGCACGCCGAGTACGGCGTAGTAGTCCGTGGCCACTACGACTCCGCCAGGATCTGTCCGACGTACCGTGCCACTGCGCGTACCGCTCCCATCGTTCCCGGGTAGTCCATGCGGGTCGGTCCGACCACGCCGAGCTTGGCGACTGCCTCGCCGCCCGAACCGTAGCCGACCGACACGACGGACGTGGAGTTGAGTCCTTCGTGGGCGTTCTCGTGACCGATACGGACGGTCACGCCCGGATCCTTCGCCTCGCCGAGCAGCTTGAGGAGCACGACCTGCTCCTCAAGCGCCTCCAGCACGGGCCGGATCGTGAGGGGGAAGTCATGACCGAAGCGGGTCAGATTGGCGGTGCCGCCGATCATCAGCCGCTCCTCGTTCTCCTCGACGAGCGTCTCCAGAAGCGTGGAGAGCACCGTGGAGACCGTACCCCGGTCCTCGTGCTCGAAAGCCTCCGGGAGATCCTCCACCAGACTCGGCACATCCGCGAAACGGCGGTTCGCCACCCGGCTGTTGAGGCGCGCGCGCAGATCCGCGAGCGAGGCCTCGCCGAAGGGCGCCGGGCAGTCGACCACCCGCTGCTCGACCCGCCCGGTGTCCGTGATCAGCACGAGCATCACCCGCGCGGGCGCCAGGGAGAGCAGCTCCACGTGGCGCACGGTGGACCGGGTCAGCGACGGGTACTGCACGACGGCGACCTGGCGCGTGAGCTGCGCGAGCAGCCGTACCGTGCGGGCCACGACGTCGTCGAGGTCGACGGCGCCCTCCAGGAAGTTCTGGATCGCGCGCCGCTCGGGTGCGGTCATGGGCTTGACGCCGGCGAGCTTGTCCACGAACAGGCGGTAGCCCTTGTCGGTGGGGATGCGCCCCGCGCTGGTGTGCGGCTGGGCGATGTATCCCTCGTCCTCCAGGGCCGCCATGTCGTTGCGGACGGTCGCCGGGGAGACGCCGAGGTTGTGCCGCTCGGTGAGGGCCTTGGAGCCGACCGGCTCCTCGGTGCCGACGTAGTCCTGGACGATGGCGCGCAGCACCTGAAGCCTGCGTTCACTGAGCATCGCGCACACCTCCAGAAGTCTCCGCCTGCTGCCCCGCTGGTTCGCGGCCTGGCACTCTGCGCGTGCGAGTGCCAATGTTCCCCGGCCCAGTGTACGGCGGTGGGGTACGCCCCCGGCAAGGCTGGTCGTGCGGCGTCGTGCCCCGGGCGGGGCGCACCGCTAGCGTCGCCGTATGACGGTGACTTGGGAAGAGCTCGGGTGGGAGCGCGTGGCCGCCGGGGTGGGGCGGTGCCGGCTGCCGGTGTGGGACTGCACGGCGGGGCTGGTCGCCGGCGAGGACGCGGTCCTGGTGATCGACGCCGGGTCCAGCCCGGCCGAGGGCGCGCGGTTGCGCGAACAGGCGCAGTCGCTCACCGGTCACCGTGTGACACATCTCGCGCTGACCCATCCCCACTTCGACCACGTCTTCGGGGTGGCGGCGTTCCCGGGGGCGGAGGTGTTCGGCGCGGTCGGCGTGGACGCGGTGCTGACCCGCGCGCGGGACCGCGAGGAGCTGTACGCGGACGCGGTGCGCAACGGCCTGAACGAGACGGTCGCCCGGGAGTCGGCGGACCGGCTCGTCCCGCCCCGGCACCTGGTGTCCGGCGAATGGACCCTGGACCTGGGCGGCGGGCGCCAGGTGCTGCTGGCGAACGTGGGCCCGGGGCACACCGCGCACGACCTCGCGGTGCTGGTGCCGGGCGATCCGGAGGTGGTGTTCTGCGGCGACCTGGTCGAGGAGTCCGGCGAGCCCCAGGCGGGCCCGGACGCCGTGCCGTCGCACTGGCCGGCCGCGCTGGACCGGCTGCTCGCGCTCGGCGGTGAGGACGCGCTGTACGTGCCCGGTCACGGAGCGGTGGTGGGCGCGGCGTTCGTCCGGGCCCAGCGGGACGCGCTGGCGACCCGTTTCGGCGTGTCTCCGTGACCGCCCGCCCGGTTCTCCTATCGTCATCCGAATGCGCCAGTACTCTCCGGACCTGACCCCGCCGTGGAAGAAGCCCCAGCCGGTCCCCGAGGTCCCGGCGGAACCGGGCCTGGTGGTGGAGGAGCCCGGCAGCGGCTTCTGCGGGGCGGTCATCCGCTGCGAGGCCGGGACGGTGACGCTGGAGGACCGCTTCGGCAAGCACCGCGTGTTCCCGATGGAGCCGCGCGGCTTCCTGCTGGAGGGCAAGGTCGTGACGCTGGTCCGCCCCTCGTCCGGCGCCCCGGCCCGTCCCACCCGTACGGCCTCCGGTTCGGTGGCGGTGCCCGGCGCACGCGCGCGCGTGGCCCGCGCCGGCCGCATCTACGTCGAGGGCCGGCACGACGCCGAACTGGTCGAGAAGGTGTGGGGCGACGACCTGCGCATCGAGGGCGTGGTCGTGGAGTACCTGGAGGGCGTGGACGACCTCCCGTCCATCGTCGACTCCTTCGCCCCCGGCCCCGACGCGCGGCTCGGCGTCCTGGTCGACCACCTCGTCCCCGGCTCGAAGGAGTGGCACATCGCCCAGTCGGTGACGAGCGACCACGCGCTGGTGGTCGGGCACCCCTACATCGACATCTGGGAGGCGGTGAAACCGTCGTCCCTGGGCATCGAGGCCTGGCCCCGGATCCCGAGGGGCCAGGACTGGAAGACGGGCGTGTGCCGCGCCCTGGGCTGGCCGGAGAACACGGGCGCGGCGTGGCAGCGGATCCTGTCGGCCGTACGCACGTACAAGGACCTGGAGCCGGAACTGCTGGGCAGGGTGGAAGAACTGATCGACTTCGTGACGGCACCATAGGCGCTCTTCGCTGTCAGTCCACCAGATCGCGCACGACCCCGTCCGCCAGCAACCGCCCCCGCAGCGTCAGCACAGCCCGCCCCTCCTCGTACGGCCGCTCCTGAAGCAGTCCTTCGGACAAGGCCCGCCGAGACGCCGCAAGCCCCTCCTCCCGCAGGACGGACAACGGCACGCCCTCTCGCAGCCGAAGCTCCAGCAGAATCCGCTCGACCCGCCGATCCTCCTCCGACAGCACCTCACGCCCGGCCCCGGGCGACCGCCCGGCAGCCAGCGCCGCCGCGTACGCGCCCGGGTGCTTCACGTTCCACCACCGCACCCCGCCCACATGACTGTGCGCGCCCGGCCCGGCCCCCCACCAGTCGGCCCCCCGCCAGTACAGCTCGTTGTGCAGACACCGCCCCGCCGCGGAGGTCGCCCAGTTCGACACCTCGTACCACTCGAACCCGGCACCCGACAGCACCTCGTCCGCGATCAGGTACCGGTCGGCATGCACATCGTCGTCGGTCATCGGCACCTCGCCCCGGCGGATCCGCCGCGCCAGCTGCGTCCCCTCCTCCACGATCAACGCGTACGCGCTGACATGGTCCGGCCCGGCCCCCAGCACCGCGTCCAGCGACGCCCGCCAGTCCTCGTCCGACTCCCCCGGCGTGCCGTAGATCAGGTCGAGGTTCACATGCTCGAACCCGGCCGCCCGGGCCTCCGCGACACACGCCTGAGGCCGCCCCGGCGTGTGCGTCCGGTCCAGCACCTTCAGCACGTGCTGCCGCGCGCTCTGCATCCCGAAGGAGATCCGGTTGAAGCCCCCCGCGCGCAGGGCGGCCAGATACGCGGGGTCGACCGACTCCGGGTTCGCCTCCGTGGTGACCTCGGCATCCGCCGCCAGCCCGAACTCGTCCCGGACGGCCCGCAGCATCCGTACGAGGTCACCGGCGTCCAGCAGCGTCGGCGTACCGCCGCCCACGAACACCGTACGGACGGGCCTCGGGTCGTCTCCCAGCACCTTCCGCGCCAGCCGGATCTCGTCGACGAGCGTCTCGGCGTAGTTGTCGCGGGAGGCGAGCACACCGCCGGTGCCGCGCAGCTCGGTCGCCGTGTACGTGTTGAAGTCGCAGTAGCCGCAGCGGGTCGCGCAGTACGGGACGTGCAGGTAGAACCCGAGCGGGCGGTCGGCGGCCCCGGCGAGCGCGGACGCGGGCAGCGCGCCGTCCTCGGGGACCGGCTCGCCGTCGGGGAGAGCGGAAGGCATGCCTTCCATTGTCCAGCACCCGCGCGGTGCCTCCGCCCGGAGCAGCGGTCACTCCGCCTGGAGCACCAGCAGCGCCAGATCGTCCGCCGGGGGCCGCGCCCCGAACTCGTGCACGAGCCGGTTGATCCGCTCGGCTATCAGCTCGGCGTCCAGCCCGGCGCACCCGGCCAGCGCCGCGGCGAGCCCGTCCCCGTCGTCGAACTGGCGGGATCCGGAGCGGCGCTCGGTCACGCCGTCGGTGACGCACAGCAGCGTGTCGCCGGAGCGCAGCTCGAAGGTCTCGCTGCTGTACGTGGCGTCCTCGACGACGCCCAGGAGCGTCTGCGGCTGCGCGCACGTGTGGACCTCGCCGCCCGCCCCGAGCAGCAGGGGCAGCGGGTGCCCGGCGGAGGCGACGGTGCAGCGGACGCCTCCGTCGAAGGGGACCAGTTCGCCGTAGAGCAGGGACAGGAAGCGCGTCTGGGGGCCGTCGCCGGGCGGGGTCGGTCGCGCGCCCGCGGCGACCAGTGCCCGGGCCGCCGCGTCCGCGGCCTCCGTGGCGTCGTCGAGCAGGAGCTGGTTGAGGCGGTCGAGGACGTCGGCGACCCGGTAGCCCTCGCGGGCCAGCAGCCGCAGCCAGGGCCGGGCGAGGCCGATGACGACGGCGGCCTCGGGCCCCTTGCCCTGGACGTCGCCGACGGCGAAGCACCAGCGGCCGTCGCCGGCCGGGAACAGGTCGTAGAAGTCGCCGCTGGGCCCGCCCTTGTCGTACGGCTCGTAGACGAGGGCGCTGCGCACCCCGGGGATCTCGGCCACGGCGCCGGGCAGCAGTCCGCGCTGGAGCACGGCGCTGATGGTGGCCTGCCGGGCGTACTGGCGGGCGGCGCCGATGGCGAGCGCGACGCGGCGGCTCAGGTCCTCGACGAGGCCGGTGATCTCGTCGGGGAAGCCGGCGGTGCCGGACCGTCCGAGGACGAGGGTGCCCAGCGGACGGCCCCCCGCGACGAGCCGGTACGCCAGTGCCTGTCCCCGTTCGCCGGGCGCGTCGCCGAGCGCCCGGCCGGGCCAGGGGTAGTCGACGGGCCCTGTCCGTAACGGGTCGGAGGGGGGCGGCGGGTCCTTCTCCAGGGCCCGGCGCAGGTCCTCGATGTGGTTCTCGCTGGCGTGCCAGACCCGGGCCAGCCGGGGTCCGCCCGCTCCGGCTCCGCCGCCCCAGCCGCCGCCGGTGGCCTCGTCCTCCAGCCAGACCGCGCACCAGTCGGCGAGCCGGGGCACGATCAGCTGCCCGGCGAGGGCGGCGACCAGGTCCTCGTCGAGCTGCCCGGCGAGCAGGTCGGAGGCCTCGGCGAGGAAGGAGAGGGCGCCGCGGCCCAGCCAGGCACCGTCCCGGCCGTCCGGCCCGTCACGGCCCTCGTGACGGTCCCGCCAGTCCCGCAGATCGCTCCAGTCCCGCCAGTCGCGCAGACCGTGATGGTCCCGGGAGTCGCGCAGACCGTGATGGTCCCGGGAGTCGCGCAGACCGTGATGGTCCCGGGAGTCGCGCAGACCGTGATGGTCCCGGGGGTCGCGCAGACCGTGATGGTCCTGGGAGTCGCGCAGATCGTGGTGCCCCCGCGGGACATGACCGGCCTCCCAGCCGTACCGAGGCTCCGGTGCCAGGATCTCCGCCACGCGCAACCCGCGCGCCAGCGCCTGCTCCCCGGCGTACGCCTCGATCTGCTCCCCCGCCGCGCACCCCGCGGCGGGCAGCCGCGCCCACACGGTCTTCCGGCCCGTGCGGTACGTGATCCCCCACGCCTCGCAGAGCGCGCCGACGAGCCGCAGGCCCCGCCCGTACTCGGGGGTGTCGTGCGGTGTCTCCGGCTCGCCGCCGCGCGGGGCGCGGGAGGGGTGGTGGTCGGAGACCTCGACGACGAGCGCGGCCGCGGCCTGGTCGCCGCCTTCCAGGCGGCACTCCATCTCGACGTCGGTGCCCGCGTGCACGACCGCGTTGGTGACGAGTTCGCTGACGACGAGCGTGGCGTCGTCGGCGAGGCGGTCGGTGAGGTGCTCGGCGCCGGGCAGGCCGAGGCCGGTCCACTCGGCGAGCGCCGCGCGCACCAGGGCGCGGGCGGCGCCCGGCGCGACGGAACTGCCGCCCAGGGTCGCGCGCGCCCGCGCGCACTCCTGTGCGGCCCCCTCGGCGACGGGCCCTTCTTGTGCGGGCACGGGCGTCTCCCCAGCGTGTGCAGGCGCCTCTGAGGCCCGGGAAGCGGTCTCCCGTTGCGCCGGAATGGCCCCCATGGACAGCTCCCCGGGCAGTTCGTACGAATACGCCACAGTCGATGCCGACAGAGTGACAGACTGGCCACGCCCATAAGCGCCGAGTTACCGAAGTGGGCCGCCATGAGTGAGAACAGTGCTACTCCTGTGGTCGAAGACCGGTACGAAGACGGTCAGATTCGTGCATCCGATCTCCGTCCGCTGCTCGCGGCCATGACAGCCGCACGCGACGGCGACTTCACCAAGGTGCCGGAAACCGGCCACGGGATGGTGGCCGAACTCAACGCTGTCTTCAACCAGATCATGGACCGCAGCATCCACTTCACGACCGAGGTGCGGCGCGTCAAACGCGAGCTGGTGCGGCACGGCCGGCTCGACGAGCGGCTGTCGGCGAGCCCGGGTCAGGGACTGTGGACGTCCCGCGTCGACGACGTCAACCAGCTGCTCGACGCCCTGGTCGCCCCGGCGGCGAACGCGACGCGCGTGCTGGACGCGGTGGCCGGCGGCGATCTGACCCAGCGGGTCGACCTGCACGACGGGACCCGGCAGTTACGCGGCGACCTGCGTCGCATGGGCCGTGCCGTGAACAAGATGGTGGACCAGCTGTCCCTGTTCACGGGCGAGGTGACGCGGGTCGCGCGCGAGGTCGGCACCGAGGGGCGGCTCGGCGGACGCGCCAAGGTGCAGGGCCTGTCGGGCAGTTGGCGGGACGTGACGGAGGCCGTCAACACGATGGCGTCGCGGCTGACGGCCCAGGTGCGGGACATCGCGGCGGTGACGACGGCGGTGGCGCGCGGCGACCTGACCCGCACGGTCACGGTCGAGGCCACCGGCGAGCTGCTGGAACTGAAGCTGACCGTGAACACGATGGTGGACCAGCTGTCCGCCTTCGCCGACGAGGTCACCCGGGTCGCGCGCGAGGTCGGCACGGAGGGCCAGTTGGGCGGCCGGGCGCAGGTCCGGGGCGTCTCCGGGGTCTGGAAGGACCTCACCGACAACGTCAACTTCATGGCGTCGAACCTGACGTCGCAGGTCCGCAACATCGCCCAGGTGACGACGGCCGTGGCCAACGGCGACCTGTCCCAGAAGATCACGGTCGACGCGCAGGGCGAGATCCTGGAGCTGAAGTCGACGATCAACACCATGGTCGACCAGCTGTCCGCCTTCGCCGACGAGGTCACCCGCGTGGCCCGCGAGGTCGGCACGGAAGGCAACCTCGGCGGCCGGGCGCAGGTCCGGGGCGTGTCCGGGGTCTGGAAGGACCTCACCGACAACGTCAACTTCATGGCGGACAACCTCACCTCCCAGGTGCGGAACATCGCGCTCGTCTCCACCGCCGTCGCCCAGGGCGACCTCGGCAAGAAGATCACGGTGGAGGCCAAGGGCGAGATCCTGGAGCTGAAGTCGACGATCAACACGATGGTGGACCAGCTGTCCGCCTTCGCCGACGAGGTCACCCGCGTGGCCCGCGAGGTCGGCACGGAAGGCAACCTCGGCGGTCAGGCGCAGGTCCGGGGCGTCTCCGGCGTGTGGAAGGACCTCACCGACAACGTCAACTTCATGGCGCTGAACCTGACCTCCCAGGTCCGCAACATCGCCCAGGTCACGACCGCCGTCGCCAACGGCGACCTGTCGAAGAAGATCACGGTCGACGCCCGCGGCGAGATCCTCGAACTGAAGGACACCGTCAACACGATGGTGGAGCAACTGCGCGCCTTCGCCGACGAGGTGACCCGGGTCGCCCGGGAGGTCGGCACGGACGGGCGGCTCGGCGGCCGGGCGCAGGTGCTGGGCGTGTCGGGCGTCTGGCGGGACCTGACGGACAACGTCAACTACATGGCCGACAACCTCACCTCGCAGGTGCGCAACATCGCCCAGGTCGCGACGGCCGTGGCCCAGGGCGATCTGTCCCGGAAGATCGACGTGGACGCGCGGGGCGAGATCCTGGAGCTGAAGACCACCATCAACACGATGGTCGACACGCTGTCCTCCTTCGCCTCGGAGGTCACGCGCGTGGCCCGCGAGGTCGGCTCCGAGGGGCAGCTCGGCGGCCAGGCCCGGGTGGAGGGCGTCTACGGCACCTGGAAGCGGCTGACGACCAACGTCAACGAACTGGCACTCAACCTCACCACCCAGGTCCGCGCGATCGCCGAGGTCGCCTCGGCCGTGGCGCAGGGCGACATGTCCCGCTCGATCACGGTGGAGGCGCGCGGCGAGGTCGCCGAGCTGAAGGACAACATCAACCTGATGGTGGCCAACCTGCGCGAGACCACCCGCGCGAAGGACTGGCTGGAATCCAACCTGGCCCGGCTCGCCGCCCTGATGCAGGGCCACCGCGACCTGATGGAGGTCGCCGACCTGATACTGCGCGAGCTGACCCCGCTGGTGAACGCGCAGTACGGCGCGTTCTACCTCGCCGATCCGGAGCAGGCCGGGGCGACGGTGCCCACCAAGGGGCTCGCCTTCATCGCCGGCTACGGCGCCGCCCAGGACGCGACCGTCGAGACCGGCGGCCTGCCGGTGCACGGCCTGGTCGCGCAGGCGGCCCGGGAGAAGAAGCGGATCCTGGTGGAGGGCGCCCCACCGGACTACATCAAGATCAACAGCGGTCTGGGCGAGGCGGCCCCGACCACGATCGTCATCATCCCGATCCTCTTCGAGGACAAGCTCCTCGGCGTCATCGAACTCGCCTCGTTCTCCCGCTTCTCCGATGTGCACCTGGCCTTCTTCGACCAGTTCGTCAACACCATCGGCGTCGCCATCAACACGATCATCGCCAACTCCCGCACGGAGTCCCTGCTCGGCGAGTCCCAGCGCCTCGCCATGCAGCTCCAGGAGCGCTCGGACGAACTGCAGAAGCAGCAGGGAGAATTGCAGCGCTCCAACGCCGAACTGGAGGAGAAGGCGGCCCTGCTGGCCACGTCCTCGCAGTACAAGTCGGAGTTCCTGGCGAACATGTCGCACGAGCTGCGCACCCCGCTGAACTCCCTGCTGATCCTGGCCCGGCTGCTCTCCGACAACCCGGACGGCCATCTCTCCGACCAGGAGGTGCAGTTCGCGACGACGATCCACCGCTCGGGCTCGGACCTCCTCCAACTCATCAACGACATCCTGGACCTGTCGAAGATCGAGGCGGGCCGGATGGACGTACGCCCCAAGCGGCTCCCCCTGATCAAGCTGCTCGACTACGTCCACGCCACGTTCCGCCCGCTCACCCTCGACCGGGGGCTCGCCTTCGAGGTGGCGGTCGGCGAGGACGTGCCGCGCGAGATGTACTCGGACGAGCAGCGCCTCCAGCAGATCCTGCGCAACCTGCTCTCCAACGCGATCAAGTTCACCGCCTCCGGCAAGGTGGAGCTGCGGGTGGACCGCGTGCAGGACGCCGAGCACCGCTATGCCCAGGACACCGACGACGTGATCGCCTTCACCGTGTCCGACACCGGCATCGGCATCGCGCCGGAGAAACTCGCGGTGATCTTCGAGGCGTTCCAGCAGGCCGACGGCACCACCAACCGCAAGTACGGCGGCACCGGGCTGGGCCTGTCCATCAGCCGGGAGATCGCGGGCCTGCTCGGCGGCCGGATCGTCGCCGAGAGCGAGCCCGGCAAGGGCTCCACCTTCACGCTCTACGTCCCCGTCGTCAGCCCCGGCCACACCGCACCCGCCCCGGTCGAGGACCGCGCCGACCCGACCCTGCCCCTGCCCCTCCAGCCGGCCGCCGGACCGCTCCCGGCCGCTCCCGACGCGGACGACGCCTGGCCGTCGCCGACCAAGCTGGAGGCGTGGACGTCCGGCAGGCCGGGCCGGATCCTGCCCGGGCGGCGGGTGCTGATCGTGGACGACGACATCCGCAACGTGTTCGCCCTCACCCATGTCCTGGGCCGGGTCGGCATGACCGTGCTCTACGCGGAGAACGGCCGCGAGGGCATCGAGACGCTGGAGCGCAGCGCGGACGTCGAACTGGTCCTGATGGACATCATGATGCCGGAGATGGACGGCTACGAGACCATCTCCGCCATCCGCCGCACACCCCGCTGGGCCGGCCTGCCGATCGTGGCGCTGACCGCCAAGGCGATGCCCGGCGACCGGGAGAAGTCCATCGCCCGCGGCGCCAACGACTACGTGCCCAAGCCGGTGGACATCGACCGGCTGCTGACGGTCGTGTGCGAACTGCTGGACCCCGAGGGCGCGGAAGAAGAGGCATGAGCAGCGCGGGCATACACCACCGACGCGCCGGGATCCTCCTGGTCGACGACATGGAGGACAACCTGATCGCCCTGGAGGCCGTGCTCGCCTCCCTCAACGAGCCGCTGGTGCGCGCCCGTTCCGGCGAGGAGGCGATGAAGGTCGTCCTGCGGCGGCCGATCGCCCTGGTCCTGCTCGACGTCCGCATGCCCGGCATGGACGGCTTCGAGACGGCCGCCCACATCAGGCGCCTGGACCAGACGAGAGACGTGCCGATCATCTTCCTCACGGGCGCGGACGACGATTCGGGCTACGCCTTCCGCGGCTACGCGACCGGCGCCGCCGACTACCTGACCAAGCCCTTCGACCCCTGGGTCCTCAGGGCGAAGGTCAGCGTCTTCCTGGACCTCTACCGCAAGGGCAGAGAGGTGGAACGCCTGCGCGCGGAGGTCCAGGACCTACGACGCCGGGTGGAGGGAGGCCCTCAGGCCCGCTGAGCGGTGAGCGCGACCCGGGCCAGGAGATCCCGGAACTCGGCCCGCTGTTCCTCGCTCAGCTCCGCGAGCAGCCGTGCCTCGGCCGCCGCGACATCGGCTCGCATGCGCTGCAGCTGCTCCCGGCCCTCGTCCAGCAGGACCACGTGGCGGGACCGCCGGTCCTGCGGATTCGGCCGCCGCGCCAGCAGACCCTGCCCCTCCAGGTCGTCGAGGAGGTAGGTCATGACCGTCCGGTCGAGGCCGACCTGACCGGCCAGTTCGAGCTGTGTCGGGGGCTTGTCCTCGGCCTCGGCCAACGCCATGAGCACCAAGTAGGCGCGTGATCCTCCGGGTAGCGTCTCCGCGGCCTCGGCCGCAGCGCGCCGCAGCGCCCCCGAGATCATCCGAATCGCCCAGACCAGGTCGTTGTCCAGGGACACGCACTTGGCGCCGTCGTTCGCTCGGCCACAGGGTTCAGAGGGCATCACATCACCGTAGCATCTTTCGGAATCGTCACAGATAGTCTGTCATACAGAACACCTTGACGACATGCTCCCCGGGGGGCGGGGGCTGCGCGAACGACCACGGCGAAGCCGCGGCCGTCGCACAGCCCCCGCCGCTCCCTACGCCTCGCGAGAGCCCTCGTACATCTCGTCGATCAGATGCCGGTACTCCCGCTCCACCACCGGCCGCTTCAGCTTCAGGCTCGGCGTGATCTCGCCGTGCTCCACATCGAGATCCCGGGGCAGCAGCCGGAACTTCTTGATGGTCTGCCACCGCTGCAGCCCCTCGTTCAGCTGCTTCACATACCCGTCGACCATCTCCACCGTGACCGGCGCGGAGACGATCTCCGCGTACGACTTCCCCGCCAGCCCGTTCTCCTTGGCCCACTCGGTGATCGCGACCTCGTCGAGCGCGATGAGGGCCGTGCAGAAGTTCCGGTCCGCCCCGTGCACCAGGATGTTGGACACGTACGGGCACACCGCCTTGAACTGCCCCTCGACCTCCGCCGGCGCGATGTACTTGCCGCCGGACGTCTTGATGAGGTCCTTCTTGCGGTCGGTGATCCGCAGGTACCCGTCGGGCGACAGCTCCCCGATGTCCCCGGTGTGGAACCAGCCGTCCGGCTCCAGCACCTCGGCGGTCTTCTCGGGCAGCTTGTGGTAGCCCTCCATGATCCCCGGGCCGCGCAGCAGGATCTCCCCGTCGTCGGCGATCCGCACCTCGGTGCCGGGCAGCGGCTTGCCGACCGTGCCGGTGCGGTAGGCCTCGCCCGGGTTCACGAAGGACGCGGCCGAGGACTCGGTCAGGCCGTAGCCCTCCAGGATGTGGATGCCGGCGCCGGAGAAGAAGTACCCGATCTCGGGTGCGAGGGCGGCCGAGCCCGAGACGCACGCCCGCAGGTTGCCGCCGAAGGCCTCCCGGATCTTGGCGTACACCAGCGCGTCGGCGACCTTGTGCTTGGCACCCAGCCCGAACGGCACGGACGCGGTCCCGGTGCGCCGGAAGTTGTCCTGCGCGACCTTGGCGTACTCGCGGGCGACCTCGGCCGCCCACTGGAAGATCTTGTACTTGGCCCCGCCGCCCGCCCGGGCCTTCGCGGCGACGCCGTTGTAGACCTTCTCGAAGATGCGCGGCACGGCCGCCATGTACGTCGGCTGGACGACCGGCAGGTTCTCGATGATCTTGTCGACGCGGCCGTCCACGGCAGTGACGTGCCCGACCTCGATCTGGCCGGAGGTGAGAACCTTGCCGAAGACGTGCGCGAGCGGCAGCCACAGGTACTGCACGTCCTCGCTGCTGACGAGGCCGGTCGCGGCGATCGCCTTCGCCATGTACGACCAGTTGTCGTGCGGGAGGCGCACGCCCTTGGGGCGGCCGGTGGTGCCGGAGGTGTAGATGAGGGTGGCCAGCTGGTCCTTGGTGATCGCGCCGACCCGCTCCTTGACCAGGTCGGGGTCCTTCTCCAGCCGGGCCGCGCCGCGCTTCTCCAGCTCGTCCAGGGTGAGGATCCAGTCGGCGGTCTCGACGCCGGCCGGGTCGACGACCACCACATGGGTCAGCTCGGGCAGCTCGGAGCGCTTCTCCTTCGCCTTCGCCAGCTGCTCGGCGTTCTCCGCGACGAGCACCCGGCTCTCGGAGTCGGACAGGATGTACGCGGACTCGTCGGCGTTGGTCTGCGGGTACACCGTGGTCGTCGCGGCGCCCGCGCACATGATGCCGAGGTCGGCGAGGATCCACTCGATCCGGGTGCTGGAGGCGAGGGCGACGCGCTGCTCGGGCTGCACGCCCAGCTCGATGAGCCCCGCCGCGATGGCGTAGACCCGCTCGGCGGCCTGCGCCCAGCTCAGCGACTTCCATTCGTCCGGCCCCTGTCCGGAGGACGAGGGGACCGGATACCGGTAGGCCTCGGCGTCCGGCGTGGCCGCCACGCGCTCCAGGAAGAGGCCCGCCACGGACGGCGGACGGTTCTCGATCAGTGTCTGTGTGTCGCTCACGACATCCTCCGGGGCCCGCGACGATGCGGCTGGCTCTGGTGCGGCTGGTGGGTCCTCACGAGCTGCTGGTGAAAGGCGTTGTTTAACTCGTGAGTAACTATCGAGCAGGGATCAGAGTAAAGGTCGACCGGTTCCTGCGTAAGGGTCTGCGGCCTGTCACTTCGTACAGAGAGCTACCCCGCGTACGCACAGGGCCCGCCGCACTTTCGCACGACGGGCCCCTGTTCTCCCCGGTTTGGGGTGTAACCCACGGTAATCCGTGATTACTTCTTGCCCTTGCCCGACCCCGCGCTGTCATCGCTCGACAGGACGGCGATGAAGGCCTCCTGCGGAACCTCCACGGAACCCACCATCTTCATCCGCTTCTTGCCCTCCTTCTGCTTCTCCAGCAGCTTCCGCTTACGGGAGATGTCACCGCCGTAGCACTTGGCGAGGACGTCCTTGCGGATGGCGCGGATGGTCTCGCGGGCGATGACCCGGGAGCCGATGGCGGCCTGGACCGGCACCTCGAAGGCCTGCCGCGGGATGAGCTCCTTGAGCTTGGCGACGAGCCGCACACCGTAGGCGTACGCCTGGTCCTTGTGGGTGATCGCCGAGAAGGCGTCCACCTTGTCGCCGTGCAGCAGGATGTCGACCTTGACCAGGCTGGAGGTCTGCTCGCCGGTGGGCTCGTAGTCCAGGGACGCGTAACCGCGCGTCTTCGACTTCAACTGGTCGAAGAAGTCGAAGACGATCTCGGCCAGGGGCAGGGTGTAGCGGATCTCGACCCGCTCCTCGGAGAGGTAGTCCATGCCGAGCAGCGTGCCGCGCCGGGTCTGGCACAGCTCCATGATCGAGCCGATGAACTCGCTCGGCGCCAGGATGGTGGCCCGGACGACCGGCTCGTAGACCTCCGAGATCTTGCCCTCGGGGAACTCGCTCGGGTTGGTGACCGTGTGCTCGCTGCCGTCCTCCATGACGACGCGGTAGACCACGTTCGGCGCGGTGGCGATCAGGTCGAGCCCGAACTCGCGCTCCAGCCGCTCCCGGATCACGTCCAGGTGCAGCAGGCCGAGGAAGCCGACGCGGAAGCCGAAGCCGAGGGCCGCGGAGGTCTCCGGCTCGTACACCAGCGCGGCGTCGTTGAGCTGGAGCTTGTCCAGGGCCTCGCGCAGCTCGGGGTAGTCCGAGCCGTCCAGCGGATACAGGCCGGAGAAGACCATCGGCTTGGGGTCCTTGTAGCCGCCGAGGGGCTCGGTGGCGCCCTTGGACTGACTGGTGACCGTGTCACCGACCTTGGACTGGCGGACGTCCTTCACGCCGGTGATCAGGTAGCCCACCTCGCCGACGCCGAGGCCGTCGGCGCCGAGCATCTCCGGCGAGTTGGTGCCGATCTCCAGCAGCTCGTGCGTGGCGCCGGTCGACATCATCTTGATGCGCTCGCGCTTGTTGAGCTGACCGTCGATGACCCGGACGTACGTCACGACGCCCCGGTAGGAGTCGTAGACCGAGTCGAAGATCATGGCGCGGGCCGGGGCGTCCTTGACGCCGACCGGGGCCGGGACCTGCTCGACGACCTTGTCCAGCAGCGCCTCGACACCGAGCCCGGTCTTCGCGGAGACCTTGAGCACGTCGTCGGGCTCGCACCCGATGAGGTGGGCCAGCTCCTCGGCGAACTTCTCGGGCTGCGCCGCCGGCAGGTCGATCTTGTTGAGGACGGGGATGATCGTGAGGTCGTTCTCCATCGCCAGGTAGAGGTTGGCGAGGGTCTGGGCCTCGATGCCCTGGGCGGCGTCGACCAGGAGGATGGTGCCCTCGCAGGCGGCGAGCGACCGCGAGACCTCGTAGGTGAAGTCGACGTGCCCCGGGGTGTCGATCATGTTGAGGATGTGCGTGTTGTCCTTGTCGTGGGTGGGGGCCCACGGCAGACGCACCGCCTGAGACTTGATCGTGATGCCGCGCTCGCGCTCGATGTCCATGCGGTCGAGGTACTGAGCGCGCATCTGCCGCTGCTCGACCACTCCGGTCAGCTGGAGCATCCGGTCGGCGAGCGTGGACTTGCCGTGGTCGATGTGCGCGATGATGCAGAAGTTGCGGATCAGAGCCGGGTCGGTACGGCTCGGCTCGGGCACATGGCTAGGGATCGCGGGCACGCAGGGTCCTGATTCTTGAGGCGTCCGCAGTGTCTGCGGTCTCGGGTCGGATCGATACGTAGCCTCCATGGTCCCACGGGTGGCGACCGTGGACGGGTTTGGGCCGTGGATGGGCCCGCTGGTAGCCTGGGTGGCTGTGTCTCATGCCCTCTCGCAGGAGGCACGACCTCAAGAAATCACCCGGTACGGGAACCGTGCGGTTCAGTGCGGTCCCGTGCCAGAACCTGAAAAGGCTCATTCGTGGCGAACATCAAGTCCCAGATCAAGCGGATCAAGACCAACGAGAAGGCCCGGCTGCGCAACAAGGCCGTCAAGTCCTCCCTGAAGACCGCGATCCGCAAGGCCCGCGAGGCCGCTGCCGCGGGTGACGTCGAGAAGGCCACCGAGTACCAGCGCGCTGCCGCGCGTCAGCTCGACAAGGCCGTCTCGAAGGGCGTCATCCACAAGAACCAGGCTGCCAACAAGAAGTCGGCGCTGGCTCAGAAGGTCGCCGCGCTCAAGGGCTGACATCTGATGTGACCGCCGGAGGGAATCGAGCGGGCCCTCTCTCATCCGCTCCCGTCCGGCACCCTTTCGGGTCCGCGCGCGGCCTGCGTTCGCCACGCGGGCGCGGATCCAGCAGCTTGAACCGAAGGCCGGGTGGCTCTCCTGTTCCCCATGGGAGGCCGCCCGGCCTTCGGCCTGTTCAGGACCAGAACTCGTTGTTCTTGTCGATGTCCTCGACACACTCGTCGAGGTCGGTGACCTTGTCGCCCACGATCCGGAAGATGATGCAGCCGGTGTCGTCGAGGTGCTTGCCGCCCCGCTCGGCCGTGAAGCGGGTCATGCCGACCGCGTGGCCGCGGCCGTCGACGGCGATGCCGATCAACTCGGCACGCATTGTCCCGTTGGTCTCCGCGCCGAGCCGTTCGTACATCTCGATGATGGAGTCCACGCCTTTGAAGTCGCCCGACAACGGGTGATTCCCGGGCACGTGGTGTGTGGCGTCTCCCGCGATCAGTCCGCGCAAGGTGTCCATGTCACCGCGCGAGAAAGCCTCGAATCCCTTGCGGACCAGCGCTGCGTGGGGGTGTTCAGCCATGGCCTTCGCCACCTCTCCGTCACTTGGCGATCTACGGCTGATACACCCGATTCTCCTCCTCGACAGGAGGAGGGCGACTCGATCACGGCACAGTGGAGGCATGACCGCAGAGGACGGAAACGTACTGGCCGGGGCCCGCGTGGCGACCCGGCTCCCCGCCCAGGACCTGGACCGGGCGCGGCGCTTCTACTCGGAGAAACTCGGCCTGGAGCCCGTCGACGAACGGCCCCGCGGGCTGCTCTACCGCTGCGGCGGCGGAGAGTTCGCGCTGTTCCGGTCGACGGGAGCCTCGCCCGGGACCTTCACGCAGATGGCGCTGGAGGTCGACGACATCGACGCCGTCGTGGCGGAGCTCAAGCGGCGCGGCGTGGTCTTCGAGGAGGTCGACGTACCCGGCCTGCGCACGGAGGGCGGGATCGCCGAGGTCGAGGGGCACTACCCGAGCAAGGGCGCGCGGGGTGAACGCGGCGGCTGGTTCCGTGACAGCGAGGGGAACCTGCTGGGGATCGGTCAGCCCCTGTACTGAGCCCCCCCGGGTATCAGCCCCGGCCCCGGGAGCGAGCCGCCCGGGCGATCGTGACGACCGCCTTCTCCAGGGCGTACTCGGGGTCGTCGCCCCCGCCCTTCACGCCCGCGTCCGCCTCGGCCACCGCCCGGAGCGCCACCGACACACCGTCCGGCGTCCATCCGCGCATCTGCTGCCGCACCCGGTCGATCTTCCACGGCGGCATGCCCAGCTCCCGCGCGAGGTCGGCCGGCCGGCCGCCGCGCGCCGACGACAGCTTCCCGATCGCCCGGACGCCCTGCGCCAGCGCGCTCGTGATCATCACCGGTGCCACGCCGGTCGCCAGCGACCAGCGCAGCGCCTCCAGCGCCTCGGCCGCCCGGCCCTCGACCGCCCGGTCGGCGACCGTGAAGCTCGACGCCTCGGCCCGGCCCGTGTAGTACCGCCCGACGACCGCCTCGTCGATCGTCCCCTCGACGTCCGCGACCAGCTGGGAGACCGCCGAGGCCAGCTCCCGCAGATCGCTGCCGATCGCGTCGACGAGCGCCTGGCAGGCCTCCGGCGTGGCGGACCTGCCCGTCGCGCGGAACTCCTGCCGCACGAACGCCAGCCGGTCCGCCGGCTTCGTCATCTTCGGGCAGGCCACCTCGCGCGCCCCCGCCTTGCGCGCCGCGTCGAGCAGGCCCTTGCCCTTGGCTCCGCCGGCGTGCAGCAGCACGAGGGTGATCTCCTCGGCGGGCGCCCCGAGGTACGCCTTCACGTCCTTGACGGTGTCGGCCGAGAGGTCCTGCGCGTTGCGTACGACCACGACCTTGCGCTCCGCGAAGAGCGACGGACTCGTCAGCTCGGCGAGCGTGCCGGGCTGCAACTGGTCCGGGGTCAGGTCCCGCACGTCCGTGTCGGCGTCGGCGGCCTTCGCCGCGGCCACCACCTCCTGCACGGCACGGTCCAGCAGCAGGTCCTCCTGGCCCACGGCGAGCGTCACCGGGGCGAGAGGGTCGTCATTCGCAGTCTTCCTGGCCATCGCGCCAAGCATCCCACGCGCCACTGACAGCGGGCTCCGCCGAGACCTACGGCTCCTCCCGCCAGCCCTCCCACTCCCCCGCGAACCGGTCCAGCTCCCCGGGGTCCAGCCGCTCTTCCTCGTCCCGCAGGACGACCAGCCACTGCGCGTCCTCGGCGTCGTCCTCACCGGCCAGCGCGTCCCGCACGAGCTGCGGCTCCTCGACGACGCCGAAGCGCTCGGCCAGCGCCTGCGCCACCTCTTCCGCGGCATCCCGGTCGGGCAGTACCAGCACATGTCGCACATCACTCACGCCGGACATTGTCCGACACCGCCGCACGGCCCGGCCGCTCAGCCCTTGCGGACCACCTGCACGTCGAGGTCGACCCGGATGCTCGGCCCGACCACCGCGATGCCCCGCGCCAGCATCGTCTGCCAGCTCACGGTGAAGTCGTCCCGGTGCAGCTCGGTCGTGGCCCGGCAGGCCGCCCGCACCTCGCCCTCCATGCCGTTGCCCAGCCCCAGGTACTCGGTGTCCAGCGTGACCGTCCGCGTCACGCCGTGCAGCGACAGCGCCCCCGTCACGGCCCACCGGTTCCCGCCCTTGTGCACGAACCGCTCGCTGTAGAACTCCAGGGTGGGGAACCGCTCGACGTCCAGGAAGTCCGCCGACCGCAGATGGTCGTCGCGCATCCTCATGTTCGTGTCGATGGACGCCGCGTCGATCACCACGTGCATCGCCGACCGCTCGACCGGCTCGGCGATCCGTATGACCCCCGCGAAGGACGTGAACCGCCCGTGGATCCGGGCCAGTCCGATGTGCCGCGCCGTGAAGCCGATCGAGGAGTGCGCCGGCTCGATCTCCCAGTCGCCCGGCGCGGGCAGCTCCGGCGGCCGGGCCAGCTGCAGCGTCACCTCGCCGAGCGACGCGAGCGCGTTCTCGCCGACCTGCGTGGTCGCCAGGTACGGCGTGTACCCCTCCGCCGACACCGCGAGCCGGTACTCCCCCGCGGGCACCGTCGTCAGGAACGACCCGTACGGGTCCGCTCCCCCGCTGACCACCGGACGCCCCATGGTGTCGGTGACCGCGAACTCCGCGTGCCGGACCGGCTCGTTGACCGGGTCCAGCACCCGGCAGGCCAGCACCCCGGCGCTCGGCGGCGTCGGCACCGCGGCCAGGGGACTCGTCCGTTGCACCCGGTTGCTTCGGCTTCCCAGCCAGCGGCCGATCATCCCCGACTCCCCTGTGTGACTCGAAATCGCCTGTTGATCACTGTTGATCACCTGTTGCCGAAGACGCATTCGACCACCAGTGAGGCTTTCGAGGCAACACGAGACCACATCACGGGAATCCAGCACATGTGCTGGCACTACACACGAGTAGCCCCGTGTCGCCCGAATTGATCCCTAGCCGGTCCGGCGCAGCACCGGCACCCTGTCGAGTTCGATGCCGAACCGCTCCCGGTACGCCCCGAGCACCTCCTCGTCCGTCCCCAGTTCCCGCGTCTCCCGCGCCCCGTCGGCCGAGGTCACCGTGAGCCCGCGCCCGCTGAGCGTGATCCTCCCTCCGTCCTCCGTGACCCGCGAGCAGACCAGTGACCGCGTGAAGTGCGAGACGGGCGACGTGCTGTGCCACCACGCCCCGGCCACGAAGTCGCCGAGCACCCGCGGCCGCACCTCCAGGCGGTACTGCGGCTTGCCGTCACGGATCACGTCCAGGTCCGCCGCCTCCACCGTGTCGTGCCCGCCGCGCACCCCGGCCGCGTCCGGCCCCGCCTCCACGATCCGGAACGTGCCCGCGGGATCCTCCTGCTCCCCTCGGTCCCCGAACGCCAGCGGCAGGTGGCTGTGCGCCCCGAACCCGACGTCGGCCAGCCAGTCGCCCCCGTCCACCGTCCGCACCCGCAGCGCGAGATGGTCGTACGGGATCCCCAGCCGCTCCTCGTCCCCGTACACCCGCGCCGCGAGCAGCGCGACGTCGTACCCCAGCGCGGCCAGCAACGCCCCGAAGGCGCCGTTGAGTTCGTAGCAGAACCCGCCCCGCCGCCCGCCGACCACCTTCTCCAGCAGCCGCTCCTCCTCCAGCACGATCTCCTCGCCGAGATGGATGGAGAGGTTCTCGAACGGCACGGTCCGCAGATGGCAAAGGTGCAGCTCGCGCAGCACGTCGACGGTGGGCCACGCCGGGTTCTCGACTCCCAGCCGGCGGAGATAGGCATCGACCTGTGCTGATTCCATGCCCTCAGTCTCGCGCCACACGCAGCTCCCCGCCCTCTCCTACGACCGCCAATGCGCCGTCCCGGTCGGTCCGCAGCACCGCCGCGCCCCCGGCACGCAACGCCGCGACCGTGCCGGGCGCCGGATGGCCGTAGGGGTTGTCCTCGCCGCAACTGATGAGCGCCAGCCGCGGGGCCACCCGGCGTATGAGGCCGGGATCTTGATACGCCGAGCCGTGGTGGGCGACCTTCAGTACGTCCACGCCGTCCAGCGCCTCCGCCGCCGGTGACCTGGCCAGCGCCCGCTGGGCCGGGGGTTCGAGGTCCCCGAGGAGCAGCAGGCGCAGCCCGCCCGAGCGGACCAGCATGGCGACACTGGCGTCGTTCGGCCCCTCCGGCGCCGGGTGGGCCGGGAGCATGCCCGGCGGTGCGTCCGGGGGCGGGCTCGGGGGCGGCCACACCACCTGCCAGGACAGCCGCCCCGTACGCCGCTGCTCCCCCACCGCCGCCCGCGTCACCGGAACCCGCCGGGCCGCCGCCACCCTCCGTACGAACGCGGCCTGTTCGGCGGGCTCTTCGAAGCCGGTCGTCTCGATCGCGCCCACCGCCCGTCCCCGCAGCACGCCGGGCAGGCCCGCCACGTGGTCGGCGTGGAAGTGGGTGAGCACGACCAGCGGGATCCTGGTGATGCCGAGGGAGCGCAGGCAGTGGTCGACGCGTTGTGGATCGGGGCCCGCGTCCACCACCACCCCCGAGCCCCCGCCCGCCGCGAGCACCAGGGCGTCGCCCTGCCCCACGTCGCACATCACCAGCCGCCAGCCCGGCGGCGGCCAGCCCGTGACCACCCTGGTCAGCGGCGGTGGCTGCACCACCACCAGCACCAGCAGCACGGCGCACACCGCGCACCACCAGGGATGCCGGAGCAGCCGCCGTCCGACGAGCAGCACGGCCAGGGTCACGGCGGCGAGCAGCGCCGCGCCCGCCCAGCTGCCCGGCCAGTCCACTCCTCCGCCCGGCAGCGCGGCCCCGGTCCGGGCGACCTCGGCGATCCACTCGGCGGGCCACTGCGCGCACCACGCCAGGGCCTTGGCGGCCGGCATCCCCACCGGTGCCGTGGCCAGCGCGGCGAAGCCCAGCACGGTGGCCGGCGCGATCGCGAACTCCACGAGCAGATTGCACGGCACCGCCACCAGGCTCACCCGCGCCGACAGCACGGTGACGACGGGCGCGCACAGGGCCTGCGCCGCGGCAGCCGCGGCCAGTGCCTCGGCGAGCCGGGGCGGCACCCCGCGCCGGCGCAGCCCGGCGCTCCAGCGCGGCGCGAGGGTGAGCAGGGCGCCGGTGGCCACAACGGACAGCAGGAACCCGTAACTCCGCGCCAGCCACGGGTCGTAGAGCACCAGCAGCAGAACCGCCGTCGCCAGGGCCGGGATCAGGGATCTCCGGCGGCCGGTCGCGAGGGCGAGCAGCGCGACGGCTCCGCAGGCCGCGGCCCGCAGCACGCTCGGATCCGGCCGGCACACCACGACGAATCCGAGGGAGAGCACGCCCCCGAGCACCGCGGTCCCCCGCAGGGAGATGCCGAGGCGAGGAGCGAGCCCCCGCCGCTCCGCCTGCTGCGCCAGGCCCGGCGGCCCGAGCAGGAGGGCGAGCAGGATCGTGAAGTTGGCTCCACTCACGGCGAGTGTGTGGGTGAGGTCGGTCTCCTTGAAGGCCTCCTCCAGCTCCGGGGTGATCCGCGAGGTGTCCCCCACGACCAGCCCCGGCAGCAGCGCCCGGGCGTCCGCCGGCAGGCCGTCGGTCGCCTCCCGCAGCCCGGCGCGCAGCCGTCCGGCGAGCCGCTGAGCGGCCGAGGGCTCTCCCACCACCTCCGGTCGGGCCTCGCCCCGCACCCGCAGCACGGCCGCGACCCGGTCACCGCCCGTCATCGCGGGCGCGAGCCGCGCACCGACCCGCAACCGCGTCGACGGCAACAGCCCGAGCCACGCCGAGCGCACCGGCCCACCGGCCACCCGGCCAGGAGCGGACGGGCCCACGTCGACGATCATCAGCACCGGCGTCCGCGTCACCGTCGTCGCGCCGCCCGTCTCGTGGACGCGCCGCACCTCGGCGTCGATCAGCACGGCGGTCGGAGCCACATGGTCGCCCCGGACCCTGGGCCGGGTGAGCCGGGGGTCGGAGGTGAGCTCGACCTCGGCGGTCACCGTCGCGTACTGCCGCGCCAGGACGGGCACGGGCCCCCGGCGCAGATCCGCCCCGTGCAGCCCGGCCGAGGCGGCAGCCGCGGCGACGCACAGCAGCACGGCGGCGGCCGACGCCCGCGGCCAGGACGCCCGCCCACCGCGCCGGGCCGACCACAGCAGCCCGGCGGCGACGAGACACCCGGCCACGATCCCCACGACCCACCCGCCCGGCACGCCCAGCACCAACGCCGCCGTGCCCCAGGCCGCCAGGGCGGGTGGGACGAGCCGCAGGTCCGTGGGTCCTTCCTGGCGCGGCCGGGCGATGCCGAGCCGGTGGCCGGAGGAGGCGTGCACGGACGACCGGGCGGGGCGGACGTCAGGCGCGACCCCGCCCGGCCGCTCCGGCATGTCGAGGGCGCCCCTCATGGCCGTACGAGGTTCCGCAGGTCGGCGAAGCGGCGGTCGCCGATGCCGTTCACCTCGCGCAGCTCGTCCACGGAGCGGAAGCCGCCGTGCTGCGTGCGGTAGTCGATGATGTGCTGCGCCAGGACCGGGCCGACGCCCGGCAGCGTGTCGAGCTGGTCGAGGGTGGCTGTGTTGAGGGAGACCGGCGCCGCCGGCATCGCACCACCCGCCGCCGCACCGGCCGGGCCGCCGACGGGCGCACCGCCCGCCCCTGCCCCCACGGCCGGAGCCGGACCGCCGACGATCACCTGCTCGCCGTCCACGAGGAAGCGGGCCCGGTTGAGACCGTCGGTGTCCGTGCCGGGCTTCACCCCGCCCGCCGCGCTCAGCGCGTCCGCGACACGGGAGCCGGCCGGCAGCCGGTGGATGCCGGGCTCACGGACCTTGCCGCCGACGTCCACCACGATCTCGGCCGCCCCCGCCTTCACCGGCCCGGCAGCAGCCGCCCCGGGCGCGCGCCCCTCCCTGGCCTGCCCGGCCTGCCCGGCCTGCCCGCTCTCCTCCCGCTGCCCGTACGGCGCCGCCGCCCGCACCACCTCGGGCGGCCGCACGGACTGGGTCCGCCCGGCCCAGAAGTGCTGCACGGCGAAGGCCGCGGCGACGACCAGCACCACACTCAGGGCGAGCACACTCCGCCGCTCCAGGCCGCACCTCGCCTGCAACCACAGCGGCATACGCTCCCGCAGCGCGAGCCCGGTTCGCTCCCGCCAAGCCCCCTCCCCGGCACGGCCGGCCTCGGCCCGGTCGGCCTCGCCCTCTGCCGCGACCGGCAGGGCAAGGGGCTCCCCCTCGGGCCGGGCAGCCGCTTCGCGCCGTGCCCCACCGAAAGCCCCCGAAGCGGGCGGCGGCCCCTGCCCCGACTCCCGCCGCTCCCCGGCCCGTTCGACCGGCTCGGCGTGATCGACCGGCTCGGCGTGATCGCCGAACAACACCCCGGCGCGCCTGCGGAGTTCCTCCGCCGAGGCGCGCCGCTGCCGCGCCCGCCCGCGTGCACCGGGCCGGCGATGACGGACACGGCCGTCGGACGCGGGCGCACGGCCCGGCCCGCTGGTCGCAGTCGCTGTGCGTGAACGTGATCGAAGTGCCATGCGACGAGGATCGGCCACCTCGGCCCACCCGCGATGATCTTGGTCAATTCCCGGGGACAACCCACCGGTTGTGGAAAACTCCGTCCCTCACACGGGTGATCGAAGCCCCACAGCAACGTTCACCGCGGCGAAACCACCACGCCCAGCAGTCCGGGTCCCGTATGCGCCCCGATCACCGCTCCGACCTCGCTGACATGGAGATCGGCCAGCCCGGACACCCGGGCCCGCAGCCGGTCGGCGAGGGCCGACGCCCGGTCCGGGGCGGCGAGATGGTGGACGGCGACATCGACCTGGGCACTGCCGGCCCGGTCGGCCGCGATCTCCTCCAGCCGGGCGATCGCCTTGGACGCGGTCCGCACCTTCTCCAGCGGCTCGATACGGCCGTCGGCCAGTTGCAGCAGCGGCTTCACCGCCAGCGCCGAGCCCAGCAGGGCCTGCGCGGCACCGATCCGGCCGCCCCGGCGCAGGTAGTCGAGGGTGTCGACGTAGAAGTAGGCGGACGTGCCCGCGGCCCTCTTCTCCGCGGCTGTCACGGCCTCGTCCACCGTGCCGCCCGACTCCGCGGCCTGCGCGGCGGAGAGCGCGCAGAACCCGAGCGCCATCGCGATCATGCCGGTGTCCACCACCCGCACCGGCACCGGCGCCTGCCGCGCGGCGACGACGGCCGCGTCGTACGTGCCGGAGAGTTCGGCGGAGAGGTGGAGGGAGACGATGCCGGTGGCGCCGGACTCGGCGACCTTGCGGTACGTCTCCTCGAAGACGGCGGGGCTGGGCCGCGAGGTCGTCACCGGGCGCCGCTTCTGCAAAGCCTGGGCGAGGGCGCGGGTCGAGATCTCGGTGCCCTCTTCCAGTGCCCGGTCGCCGAGGACCACGGTCAGGGGCACCGCTGTGATGCCGTGACGCTCCATCGTCCGGGCCGGCAGGTAGGCCGTTGAATCGGTGACGATCGCGACATGGCGGGACATGAGCTGGAGGTTACCTGCCGTAGTGCCCGCGCGGCAGCCCGGCCCCTCGGCCCCGCGGCGCGCGTGGCCGGATCAAGTGGTGTTCTCGGGGCGGGGTTTCTTCTGCCAGGGGTAGGTGGGACGCGGCCCCGGCGGGGTGATGGCGGGCCGTGTCGGCTCGGGCGCCGGGCTCGACCGGGGGGTCTCCGGCCAGGTCTGCCCGGCCGTGGCGGCATCGGCGGCGGGTGCCTCGGGCCAGGGCGGCGGGGCGGCGGTCCGGGACTCCTCCGGCGTCGCCCAGTGCCGCAGCGCACCGGCCTCCACGTCGATCTGCGCGCTGAGCGTGTCCAGGTCGTCCTCGGCGAAGCGGCGGGCGCGGTCGCGGGCCGCCCAGCGCAGCGAGTCCGCGGAGCGCGTGATGCGCTCGGTGCGCTCGCGCAGTTCGGGCAGCCGCTCGGCGAGCGCGGTGCGGTCCGGCTCCGACTCCAGGCGCTTGAGCTCGTCGTCCAGCTCGTGTCCGTGCGCGCTGAGGCGCTCGAAGAGGCCCAGGGACTCCTTCAGGGACGCGTCCTCGGCGACGGCCGCGTGCAGCGCGTCCTGCGTGGCGCGCATCGACGTGCGCAGCTTGAGCCGGAGCTGGGCCAGTTCGCCCGCGGCGCCGGGCTGGGCGAAGGACTTGGCGCGCAGCGTGTGGTCCTCGACCGTGCGGCGGGCCTGGGTGATGCCGCGGTCCACGCCGCGCTTGGCGGCACCGACCACCTTCACGGTCGCGTAGACGCCGAGCCCGACAAAGAGCACGAAGAGCAGGGCGAATACTGCGATCACTGCTTCCACCGGCTCCTCCTCGGGATGTCGCGTGACACCTCACGTCGCTCTTCAACGGTAAACGCAACAGGCAGGTCCGGAGTTCCAGAAAGACCCCGAACCTGCCCGTAGGGGACCACCCCGAGAGTGGTCCCCTGTCCCTCGCGTCTACGCCGACCTTTCCCGCGCGGCCACGCCGGGCTGCCCCTAGCGACTACGCCGGAACGATGTTCACCAGCTTGGGCGCGCGCACGATCACCTTCCGGATCCCGGCCCCGCCCAGCGCCGCGACGACCTTCTCGTCCGCCAGCGCGACCTTCTCCAGCTCGTCCTCGGAGATCGACGGCGGGACCTCCAGCCGCGCCTTGACCTTGCCCTTGATCTGCACGACGCAGGTCACGGTCTCGTCGACGACGTACTGCGGGTCGGCGACCGGGAAGTCCTGGTGGACGACCGAGTCGGTGTGCCCCAGCTTGCGCCACAGCTCCTCGGCGATGTGCGGGGCCAGCGGCGCGACCATCAGCACCAGCGGCTCGGCGACGGAGCGCGGCACGGCCCCGCTCGCCTTGGTCAGGTGGTTGTTCAGCTCGGTGACCTTGGCGATGGCGGTGTTGAACCGCATGCCCTCCAGGTCCCCGCGCACCCCGTCGATCGCCTTGTGCAGGGCGCGCAGCGTGTCCTCGTCCGGCTCGGCGTCGACGACGGTCACCTCGCCGGTCGCCTCGTCGACGATGTTGCGCCACAGCCGCTGCAGCAGCCGGAACTGGCCGACCACCGCGCGCGTGTCCCACGGCCGGGAGACGTCCAGCGGCCCCATGGCCATCTCGTACAGGCGCAGCGTGTCGGCCCCGTACTCGGCGCAGATCTCGTCCGGCGTGACGGCGTTCTTCAGGGACTTGCCCATCTTGCCCAGCAGCCGGGAGACCTTCTCGCCCTGGTACCAGTAGGCGCCGTCGCGCTCCTCCACCTCGGCGGCGGGCACCGCGATGCCGCGGCTGTCGCGGTAGACGTAGGCCTGGATCATGCCCTGGTTGAACAGCTTGTGGAACGGCTCGGCCGAGGAGACGTGCCCCAGGTCGTACAGGACCTTGGACCAGAAGCGGGCGTACAGCAGGTGCAGCACGGCGTGCTCGGCGCCGCCGACGTACAGGTCGACACCGCCGTGCGGCTGGCCCTCGCGCGGGCCCATCCAGTAGCGCTCGACCTCGGGGTCGACCAGCCGGGCATCGTTGTGCGGGTCCAGGTAGCGCAGCTCGTACCAGCAGGAACCGGCCCAGTTGGGCATGGTGTTGGTCTCACGCCGGTACTTCTTCGGGCCGTCGCCCAGGTCCAGCGTGACGTTGACCCAGTCCTCGTTGCGCGACAGCGGCGTCTCGGGCTGGGTGTCGGCGTCGTCCGGGTCGAAGGTGCGCGGCGAGTAGTCCTCGACCTCGGGCAGCTCCAGCGGCAGCATCGACTCGGGCAGCGCGTGGGCGATGCCGTCCTCGTCGTAGACGATCGGGAAGGGCTCGCCCCAGTAGCGCTGGCGGCTGAACAGCCAGTCGCGCAGCCGGAAGTTGACGGTGCCCTCGCCGACGCCCTTGCTTTCCAGCCATTCGGTGATGCGCGCCTTGGCCTCGACGACGTCCAGGCCGTCCAGGCTGACCTCGTCGTTCGACGAGTTGATGATCTTCGCGTCGTACGACGAGAAGGCGTTCTCCCAGGTGGAGGTGTCCGTGCCGCGGCCGTCGGTCGGCTCGACGATGCAGGTGATCGGCAGCTCGAAGGCGCGGGCGAACTCGAAGTCGCGCTGGTCGCCGGCCGGGACGGCCATGATCGCGCCGGTGCCGTAGCCCATCAGGACGTAGTCGGCGATGAAGACCGGGACCTGCTCGCCGTTGACCGGGTTGGTGGCGTACGCGCCGATGAAGACGCCGGTCTTGTCCTTGGCCTCGGCCTGGCGCTCCACGTCGGACTTGGAGGCGGCCTGCGCGCGGTAGGCGGCGACGGCCTCGCCCGGGGTCGCGTGACCGCCGGTCCAGACGTCGTGCGTGCCCTCGGGCCAGGCGGCCGGGGTGAACTTCTCGACCAGCGGGTGCTCGGGCGCCAGCACCATGTAGGTGGCGCCGAACAGGGTGTCCGGGCGGGTGGTGAAGACGGTGATGCGCTCGCCGTCGATCGGGAAGTCGACCCGGGCGCCCTCGGAGCGGCCGATCCAGTTGCGCTGCTGCAGCTTGATGGCCTCGGGCCAGTCCAGCTCCTCCAGGTCCTCCAGCAGCCGGTCGGCGTAGGCCGTGATGCGCATGTTCCACTGGCGCAGCTTGGCCTTGAAGACCGGGAAGTTGCCGCGCTCGGAGCGGCCGTCGGCGGTGACCTCCTCGTTGGCCAGGACGGTGCCCAGCCCGGGGCACCAGTTGACCGGCGCGTCGGAGGCGTAGGCCAGCCGGAACTCGCCCAGGACGTCGGCCTTCTCGGCGGCGCTCAGCTCGCTCCACGCGCGCGTGTGCCCCGGAACGGGCCGCTCACCGGACTCGAACTCGGCGACCAGCTCGGCGATCGGCCGGGCCCGGCGGGCGTCGTGGTCGTACCAGGAGTTGAAGATCTGCAGGAAGATCCACTGGGTCCACTTGTAGTACTCCGGGTCGATCGTGGCGAACGACCGGCGCTTGTCGTGGCCCAGGCCCAGCCGGCGCAGCTGGGACTTCATGTTCTCCATGTTGGCTTCGGTGGACACGCGCGGGTGCGTGCCGGTCTGCACCGCGTACTGCTCGGCGGGCAGGCCGAAGGCGTCGAAGCCCAGGGTGTGCAGGACGTTGTGGCCGGTCATCCGCTGGAAGCGGGCGAAGACGTCCGTGGCGATGTAGCCCAGGGGGTGGCCGACGTGCAGGCCCGCACCCGAGGGGTACGGGAACATGTCCATGATGAACTTCTTGGGCCGGGCGACGATCTCCTGGTCGCCCGCCAGGTCGCCCTTGGGGTTGGGCGCGGCGTAGGTGCCGTCGGCGTCCCAGAAGTCCTGCCAGCGTGCCTCGATCTCGGCGGCCAGAGCGGCCGTGTAGCGGTGCGGCGCCGCCACCTCGGAGGTGGCGGCGGGGTTCGTCTCGCTCATGATCCTCAAAGCTCCATCGATCGTCTCTGCCTGCGGCTGGGTGGTTCGAGAAACGAAAAATCCCCTCGCACAGGAGGGGACGCCGCGCCGATTCCGGCCACTCGACTCGTCCGGTGGCCGGGACTGATCAGCGCGGCCCGCTAAGCAGAAGGCGTACGGCACGCATGGCGCTAGGGTACCGCAGGCCCCCAGCGCGCCGCGACGCGCTTCCGGTGGGCCGTCTCGGTGCCGAGAAAGCTGAACCAGGGTCAAAAGTTACTTCGCGTAACAGTCGCTAAGGGACATCACAACAACCACATTGTCCTTTGATAACAACGCAATAACTCAAACCTCGTACCCATCGGTATGGCTCCGCTTAGAGTGCGGCAGCGGGACCGCTTTCCCGAACCGCTCGGAGTTGCCCCCATGAACCCTCATCGCAGTACCCCCTCACTCCCCCCGGTCGCCGGGATGTGGGGAGGCAGGTCGTGAACCCCAACGACTCCACGGCAGACGACTCCTTCGCCGAGTTCCTCAACTTCGGCGCGGGCGTGCTGTCCCTCGTGTGCCTGACCAGCTCGGTGATCTGGGGCCTGGTCGCCCAGGACCGGATCCTGCTCGACGCGCGCCGGCGCATCCTGGCGCAGGCCGTGCACCGGACCACGGCCGTCGCCTCGATCGCCTTCCTGCTGGTGCACATCGGGGTGAAGCTGGCACTGTCCCACACCTCGTGGATCGCCGCGGTGATCCCCTTCGGGCTGCTGTTCACCGACGAGGAGCTGGTCGCGGGCAGGTCGTTCCTGATCGGCCTGGGCACCCTGGCGGGCATGCTCATGATCTTCGTGGGCGTCACCGGCGTGCTCCGCAACCGCTTCGCCTCCCCCGCTCCGGTCGCGGCCCGCTGGCGGGCCATGCACATGCTGGCCTACCCGGCCTGGTGCGCCGCCCTCGTGCACGGCCTCTACGCGGGTCGCGCGGCCAAGCCGATCTTCGTGATCCTGTACTGCCTGTCCCTGGTCGGCGTGGCCGCGGCCCTCGCCCTGCGCGCGGCCCCGCGCCCGGTCAAGCGCAAGGTGGCCGACAAGGTCGCCGCGCTCATCGGGCCCGGGGACGGCCAGGGCCGCAGGGACCTGGAGGAGAGCCGGGCGCGCGCGAGCGCCGGCTTCGCGCTGCCCGGCTACGAGGGCCGGGAGGGCCGCGCGGGAGCGGCGGCGACCGCGTCCGGGCCGCTGTACGAGACGGCCGAGCGCGCCTCGCCCCAGGAGTCCACGAGCGGCTTCGCCGCGGCCTACCGGGCCGTCTCGGGCCCGCCGCGGGAACAGGCCTACGCGCCGGGGCCGACCACCAGCATGGAGCTGCCGCTGGACCTGCAGCCCACGCAGACCATCCCGACCGTGGACGGCCCCTCCAGCACCTCCGGGAACTGGCCGATCCCGTCTCCGCCGCCGGTCGGCGAGGCCCCGCCGTCGGCCTACGACCCGCTCCAGGACACGGGCTTCAACATCCCGCCCTACGACCCCCTGCAGGACACCGGACAAAGCATCCCGGCCTATGGCAATCCAGGCGCCTCCGGCTATGGATCGAGTGACGTGTACGACACGGGTGAGACGAACGCCGTCCAGGACACGTACTACCCGAACGACACGTACAACAGCGGTCCCGCCACTGAAACACTGCCCGGTGCGTCCTACGACTTCGACGCACCGGGATCGGGCGAACCTTGGAACACGCCTTCCGGAGGCTTTAAGTGAACGAGGCCCTGCCCGACGTACCCGAAGTCCGCGTGGTCGGTCTTCCCCAGCTCACGTCGGGCTTCGACCTTGTCGATCGGCTCGATCTGCCCATGCACCTGAAGGTGCACGGGCCGCTCGAGCCGATGGGCGGCGAGCAGCTCGCGCAGCTCGCCGAACGCATCAACCTGAAGGGCCGCGGCGGCGCGGGCTTCCCCTTCCACAAGAAGCTGCGCTCGGTCGCCGAAGCGGCGATCAAGCGCGGCGTCCGGCCGGTCGTCGTCGTGAACGGCAGCGAGGACGAACCGGCCTGCCGCAAGGACACGGTGCTGATCAACCGTGCCCCGCACCTCATCCTGGACGGCGCCCTGCTGTGCGCCGAGGCCCTGGGTGCCCGCACGCTCGTGGTGGGGGTCACCCGTGAGTCCACACAGCGCTCCATGGAGGCCGCCCTCGCCGAACGCGGCCTCAGCAACGGCCGGCGTTCGGCGCTCCGCGCGCGCGTGCAGCGCAACCCGGTCCGCATGGTCACCGGCGCCGCCGCGTCGCTGATCCGCTCGATCGACGGCGGCCCCGCGGTCCCGCCCGGCCGCAAGGTCAGCGCCTCGCAGAACGGCGTCGGTGGCGCGCCCACGCTGCTGTCCAACGCCGAGACCTTCGCCCAGCTGGCGATCGCCGCCCGCATCGGCCCGGAGCGCTACGGCAACACGGGCCTGTACGACGAGCCGGGCACGGTCATGCTCACGGTCTCCGGGGCGGTCGCGCGCCCCATGGTGATCGAGGTCCCGACGGGCGTGCCGCTGCGTTACGTCCTGCAGCTGGCCGGCGCGCCGCCGGTGCCGCAGGGCGTGCTCACCGGCGGCTACCACGGCAAGTGGATCGACGCGGCGACGGTCAACGAGGCGATCGTCTCCCGCAACTCCCTGGACGCGGTGGGGGGCTCGCTGGGCGCCGGCGCGATCCTGCCGATCAGTCAGGACACCTGCCCGCTGGGCGAGTCGCTGCGGGTCGCCCAGTGGCTGGCCGAGGAGAGCGCGGGCCAGTGCGGGCCCTGCTACCTCGGCCTGCCGGCCGCCGCGCGCGGCCTGGAGGACATCCTCAACGGCGGCGGACCGGCCGCCCTGGAGGCGCTCAAGCAGGTCGCCAAGAACGTGAAGCGGCGCGGCGCCTGCTCGCACCCGGACGGCTCCGCGATGTTCCTGGAGTCGACCATCAAGGCGTTCACGGACGACCTGGCGGCCCACGTCCTCGGCAACGGCTGCGGACGGCGCGTGGAGGGCGTTCTGCCGCTCTTCGAGGGCGGCAGGGCCCCTACGGGCATCCCGGGCGGCGGCGAGTCCGAGGAGAACGGCCCGAGCCGCCAGAAGATCTACGTCGACTGGACGCTGTGCCGGGGCCACGGCCTGTGCGCGGACATCCTCCCCGAGGTGTTCCAGCTGGGCGCCGACGGCTTCCCGACGGTGGCGCAGGCGCAGGTGCCGCGGTACGCCGAGGCCAAGGCTCTACGCGCGGTGCGCCGCTGCCCGGCACTGGCCCTGCGCATCGAGGAGGACACGCGCGGGCAGGGCGCTCCCTCCCGCAACCTCCCGGTGCTCTCCCCGGGTCGCGGCCGCCGCGCCCTGGGCCGCTGAGCAGGCGTAGCAGACGTACGGCGGCTTCCCCTCGGGGAGCCCGCCGTACGCGTACCCGAGCGGCGCACACAAGAAGGCGGGCCATCCGATCGGATGGCCCGCCTTCTTCATCTGCTGTGGAGCTAAGGAGAATTGAACTCCTGACCTCCTGCATGCCATGCAGGCGCTCTACCAACTGAGCTATAGCCCCTTGTTGCGCTCCGCCCGGTTTCCCCGGCGGCGACGCCAACATTACTGGTCCATCGGGCCCAACACCAAATCGGTTTTCCCTTGCCCGATATGACCGTTTCGCCGCCCCTCCAGCTCTCCAGCCCTCGAGTCGTCAGACCGTCAGGCCGTCACGAACGAGTAGAACCGTTTGAGCGTGCAGTGCTCCTCCAGGAGCCGGCCGTAGATCGGCTCGCCCTCCAGCTCGCGGTACGTCTCGATCGGGTCGCCTTTTATGATCAGCGCCCGCGCGCATTCCTCGCACCAGTACTGGTAGTCGGGATTGATCGGTTCCATGTCGCGGACGATCGGAGTCCCGCTGCCGCACCAGTCGCACTTCCGCCTGTGTGCACCCATCGATCAGCTCCAGCTGTGGCCGCAGGCCGTGCACACGTAGGAGATCCCGCCGTTGTCACCGAGCATCTGGGCCACGTGCGCGGAACCGCAGGAAGGGCAGCTGAGGCGGGTGGACATGTCCCGTGTCAATGCTGCTCCGAGGAGGTGGTCGACCTCCTCGAGGATGCTCGCAGGCATCGCTACTCCCTCCCGTCGGGCCGCGCCCCCTTCCGGCCGTTTGATTCTGCCACGGCCGGACCAATACGGTCAGCGACGCCTCAGTACCAGTCCGGACACGGCACGTGTCGCGACCGTAGAGGTATACGCCTCAGCGGGCCCCAGTGACTCAACACGGGGCACGAAAAATCCCGCCCCCTGAACGGGAACGGGATCTTGACGTGGAGCTAAGGAGAATTGAACTCCTGACCTCCTGCATGCCATGCAGGCGCTCTACCAACTGAGCTATAGCCCCTCGCGCCACGCGGCGGAGCCGCATGGTGTTTCGCTCCGGCGGGCCGGGCGAACAAGAAGAACTTTAGCCTGCGACCTGCCGGAAAGTGAAATCCGGGGTCAGTCGTCGTCCCCGAGCACCGGTTCCGGCAGCGTGCCGGCGTTGTGCTCCAGCAGCCGCCAGCCGCGGGCGCCTTCGCCGAGGACGGACCAGCAGCAGTTGGAGAGTCCGCCGAGGCTCTCCCAGTTGTGGGGGTCGAGACCCAGGAGGCGGCCGATGGTGGTGCGGATGGTGCCGCCGTGGCTCGCCACGACGAGCGTGCCGCCCTCGGGGAGCTTCTCGGCGTGCCTGAGCACCACGGGGGCGGCGCGGTCGGCGACCTCCGTCTCCAGTTCGCCACCGCCCCGGCGCACGGGCTCGCCGCGCTTCCAGGCGGCGTACTCCTCGCCGTGCCGGGCGATGATCTCCTCGTGCGTCAGACCCTGCCAGACGCCCGCGTACGTCTCCCGCAGCGCCTCGTCGTGGGTGACGTCGAGGCCGGTGAGCGTGGCGAGCTCGGCGGCCGTGAGCGCGGCCCGCTTCAGGTCGGAGGCGATGATCGCGTCCGGCTTCAGGGAGGCCAGCAGCCGGGCGGCGCGGCGGGCCTGGGCGACGCCGGTCTCGGTGAGCTCGACGTCCGTGGTGCCCTGGAAGCGGCGCTCCACGTTCCACGAGGTCTGGCCGTGCCGCCAGAGGATGACGCGGCGGCCCCGGCCCGGCTTGCCGGCCTCACTGAAAGCGCTCACCGCCAGTCACCGTCCAGTTCCGCCGCCTCCTCGGCCGCCTGCAGCTTGGCGTGCTCCTCGGCCTTGCCGCGGGTGGCCTTGGCGTCCTCGGGCAGCTCGAGCTCGGGGCAGTCCTTCCACAGCCGCTCGAGGGCGTAGAAGACGCGCTCCTCGCTGTGCTGGACGTGGACGACGATGTCGACGTAGTCGAGCAGGACCCAGCGGGCCTCGCGGTCGCCCTCGCGGCGCACCGGCTTGGCGCCGAGTTCCTTCGAGAGGCGCTCCTCGATCTCGTCGACGATCGCCTTGACCTGGCGGTCGTTGGGCGCGGAGGCCAGCAGGAAGGCGTCGGTGATGGACAGCACGTCACTGACGTCGTAGGCGACGACGTCGTGCGCCAGCTTGTCGGCGGCCGCCTGGGCGGCGGTGTTGATGAGCTCCTGGGAGCGGTCGGTCACGGTCACTACAAGGCTTTCGATCGGCGGTCACTTGCCCCCCAGGGTCTCACGGACCGCCGTGCGCCCCCCACGCGATTACGGGGATCACGTGGGGAGCACTCCCCTGCCGCCTAGTCGGACGAGGGCTTGTAGTCCTGGCCGAGGACCACGGAGACGTCGGCGCTGCCCGAGAGCCGGCCCTTGGTGACGGAGCTCGTGGGCAGGCCGAGGGTCTTGGCGACCTCGACGGCGTTCGCCTTGTCGGCCGCGTCGCCGTAGACGACCTCGGACGTGGCCCGGGCGGCGGCCGTGCCGCCCTCCAGGAAGGTGAAGCCGCCGTTGAGGAGCACGACGCGGGCCTTGCCGGTGTTGTCCTTGACGCCGGTGGCGTTCTGGACGGAGACGCTGACGGCGGCGTCCTTGTCGGGACTCTTGGCGGTGCCGCCGAGGACGTTCTTGACGATCCCCGCCCCGGTCCCGGCGCTGAGCGTGCCGTCGCTCTGGACGGGCAGCAGGTCCGTCTTGTAGTCGCCGCCCTTGGCGAGGTCGGAGAGCCCGGCGAGGAAGGTGCCGAGGTCCTTGTCGGTGAGGGAGGGATCCAGGATCTGCTGAAGCGTCTGGATCGTGGTCGTCGCGGCCTGCGGGTCGGAGGACAGCTTGCGCAGCACACCCTGCAGGACCTGCCCGAAGCGCTCCAGCTGGGCGTTCTCCGTCTCGCCGGGGGCGCGGTAGGTGGCGTAGGCGACGGCCATCTTGCCGCTGAGGGTCTGGTCCTGGCCCTTGTTGACCAGGGGGGCCGCGCCCTTCTTCTTGGCGCCCGGGTCGGGCACGTCGGTGTTGGTGTCGACGTCGATGTTGCCGACGAGGTCGACGAGGTTCTGCAGGTAGGGGGTGTCCAGGCGCCAGGTGCCCTGGATGTCGGTGCCGAGGACCGTGTCGAGCGCGTCGCGGGTGCCGTCGGAGCCGTCGTCCTCGACCGACTTGGCGAGCGTCGTGGTGGAGCCGTCGTCGCTGGTCAGGGCGAGCGAATTGGGCAGCAGGACGGTGGTGCCCCGCTTGGTGGTGGTGTTGTCGACGAGGAGGGCCGTGGCGGTGGCGCCGCTCTTGGTGTCGTGCAGGTGGACGACGATCACGTCGCGTTTCTGGGCGCCCGTGGCGGTCGTGGTGCCCGTCGCGGAGTCTCCGGAGGACAGGCCGGGCAGCTTCCCGGCGTACCAGAGGTAGCCGACGCCGCCGACCGCGACGAGTGCGAGGACGACGACCAGGGCGATGACCCGGCTGCGGGCGCGGCGCCGGGCCTCCTCACGGCGCTCGGTGCGGTTCTCGGTGAACTTCAGCCAGTCGATGACGTCCTCGGAGTCGCCGTCCGGCTCCTCGACGAAGGCGAACTGCTCGGTGTGGTACTCCCGGTCGGGCGTCTGCTCGCCCTCCGCCGGGCCGGCCTGCTGCGGGATGTGGGCGGTCTGCTGAGCGGTCTGCTCGGCGACGCGGGACTGCGCGCCGGCGGCGGCCGCGGCGTGCCCGTAGGGGTCGTGGCCGGTGCCCTGCGCGGAGCCGTAGGGGTCGTAGCCGTGGGCGGGGCCGGGCTGCTGCGGGCCGGTGCCGTAGTCGTACGCCGGCGGGGGCTGCTGCCCGGCCGTGCCGTACGGGTCGTAGCCGTAGCCCTGCTGGTGCTGCTGTCCCTGCTGTCCCTGCTGGGCGTACGGGTCGTACGCCTGCTGCTGGGACTGCTGGGTCTGCTGGGCCTGGACCTGCTGGTAGACAGGCCGGCCGTACTCGTCGTAGCCGACGACCTCGTACTGGTCGCCCCCGTACCCCGGGTCGTATCGGTCGTTCACCGGTGCCCCTCTCGGCTCACTCGCCGCGGTACAGCTCGCGCTTGTCGATATAGCGCACGACACCGTCCGGCACCAGGTACCAGATGGGATCGCCCTTGGCGACTCTCGCACGGCAGTCCGTGGAGGAGATGGCGAGGGCGGGGACCTCCACGAGCGAGACGCCGCCCTCGGGAAGTCCGGTGTCGTCGAGGTGGTGGCCCGGCCGGGTCACCCCGATGAAGTGCGCGAGGGAGAACAGCTCCGCCGAGTCCCGCCAGGTGAGGATCTGGGCGAGGGCGTCGGCGCCGGTGATGAAGAAGAGGTCCGTGTCGGGGTTGAGCGCGCGCAGGTCGCGCAGCGTGTCCACGGTGTAGGTGGGGCCGCCGCGGTCGATGTCGATGCGGCTCACGGAGAACTGCGGGTTCTCGGCGGTCGCGATGACCGTCATCAGGTAGCGGTCCTCGGCCGGGGAGACGCTGCGGTGGCTCTTCTGCCAGGGCTGGCCGGTCGGGACGAAGACCACCTCGTCGAGGTGGAACGCCGCGGCGACCTCGCTGGCCGCCACCAGGTGCCCGTGGTGGATCGGGTCGAAGGTGCCGCCCATGACGCCGAGGCGGCGCTTGCCCGGCCGCGACGGGCTCTTGCCGGGGCCGTCGATCTGGCGGGGCGCCGTGGCGGCACGGCGGGGCTCCGAGTGTCGCTCGGTGCCGCTCGCCGTGTCCGGTGCCGGGTCGTGCGGCGTCTCGTTCGCCGGACCGGTAGGCATGTCCTGCTCTCCCATGCGTGCAGACCCTACCGGCCCCGCCTGAGGGCTCCGGCCGCCCCCGTGGTCCCCCGGGCACCCGCGCGGGGGCGCCCTGCCGGGCTCAGCGGTCGCGGTTGAAGCGGGTGGTGATCCACAGCAGGAGCAGCAGGATGAAGAGGGCGGCGCCACCGGTGAGGTAGGGGCTGAGGCTCTCGTGGTTACCGCCGTGCTCCTCGCCCTCGGCGGCGAGGGTGACCAACTGGGCAGCGGTGCTGTGGAAGCTCATCTTCGGCAGGACCTATCGCGTGTGGGCGGGTTAAAGACGTCGGCTCATCGTAAGCGGGCGCCTCACCCGCGATCACCCCGACTCCGCCTCTTCGTGCCGCGGGAAGCCGCGGGAGGCCGCGCGCGGTGCCGCCGGACCCGGTCCCGGGGTCCGGCGGGGAACCTTCGCGTCGCCTCAGTCGTCCTTCCGTCTGTAGCCACGCAGCAGGAACCACGCGGTCAGCGCACAGCCCACGAACATCACGACGAGCACGATCCGCAGGAACCCCGGCCCCCCTTGCTGGTCGGCTGCGCCGGCGGCCTCGGCGACCCAGGCGGCGGGGTGGTGCTCCATGGCGGTGGTTCCCTTCGCTGTACTGCCCGACCACCGTAACTCCGCCTAGGCTGGGCTCAGCCTCGGGGAAGCAAAAGGCCGCACAAGGGGCCGTAAAGGTCACACAGACGCACATGGGGGAAGACATGTCCGACGGCCACGAGCACAACGGGCACGAGCATGTGCCCAGCAGGCAGCGCAGGCGCTTCCCCGGAATCTCCTCGCGTACGTACGAGCACCCGGCCGACCGCTCCGCCCTGGTGGCCCTGCGCAAGCTGAGCGGTTTCGACACGGTGTTCAAGGCGCTCAGCGGCCTGCTCCCCGAGCGCAGTCTGCGGCTGCTGTTCCTGTCCGACTCGGTACGGGTCTCCGACCAGCAGTTCTCGCACCTGAACGTGATGCTGCGCGACGCCTGCTACATCCTGGACCTGGAGAAGGTCCCGCCGATGTACGTCACCCAGGACCCGCAGCCGAACGCGATGTGCATCGGCCTGGACGAGCCGATCATCGTCGTCACCACGGGGCTCGTCGAGCTGCTCGACGAGGAGGAGATGCGGGCGGTCGTCGGCCACGAGGTGGGGCACGCGCTGTCCGGCCACTCGGTGTACCGGACCATCCTGCTGTTCCTGACCAGCCTCGCCGTCCGGGTCGCGTGGATCCCGCTGGGCAACCTCGCGATCATGGCGATCGTGACCGGGCTGCGCGAGTGGTTCCGCAAGTCGGAGCTGTCGGCGGACCGCGCGGGGCTGCTGGTGGGGCAGGACCTGCAGGCGTCCATGCGCGGCCTGATGAAGATCGCGGGCGGCAACCACCTGCACCAGATGAACGTGGACGCGTTCCTCGAGCAGGCCGAGGAGTACGAGGCGGGCGGCGACCTGCGCGACTCCGTGCTGAAGATCCTGAACGTGCTGCCCCGCTCCCACCCGTTCACCACGGTGCGGGCGGCCGAGCTGAAGAAGTGGGCCGAGTCGCGGGACTACCAGCGGATCATGGACGGGCACTACCCGCGCCGCGACGAGGACCAGGAGACCTCGGTCCGGGACTCCTGGCGGGAGTCGGCGAACCACTACTCGACCCACGTGAAGAACTCCAAGGACCCGCTGATGAAGCTGGTCACGGACCTCGCGGGCGGCGCCGGCGACCTGGGCGACCGGGTCCGCCGCGGCTTCGGCGGCTTCACCAACCCGACCGCCCAGAAGCCGCCCCGCGGCCCGGAGACACCGGGTTCGTCGGACACGCCGGGAGACGACCGGCCACCGCGCGACGACAGCTGAGGCGCCTGCCGCGGGCGTCTGTGACACGCGTCCGCCGCGGGTGTCTGGCGCGGGCGCCGGTCGCAGGCGTCCGCGGTTCGCAGGGCCGTGGTGGCCCGGCTGCTCAGACCTTCGGCTGCGCGCTCGTCGCCAACGAACCGCACAGGGCCGTGGCGCTGCCCGTCGCGTAGGGATCCGTGCCCGCGGGGCCGCCCTCCTTGGCCGTCTGGCCGGCGAGGAGGGGGCGGAGGTGGTTCGTTGAGTCCTCGGCGCAGGACAGCGGGCCGGCCTGGACGTAGGAGACGACGAGCTGGGCCTGGTGCAGGCGCAGGTCGTCGCGGTCGAAGCGGAAGTGCAGCTCGCGCCGGACGGTGAACAGGGACGCCTCGGCCTTGTCACCGGCCCCGGCCGGCCGCAGCGCGTACACGAACGTGTGGTCCGCGGTCACCTCGAGCGTCGACGAGTCGGCCTCGGCGGCCTGCAGCGTGCCCTGGACCCGGACCCTGCGGTCCGCCAGCTCGGCCCGGGAGGGGTCGAAGCGGACGAGCCAGCCGGTGGGCGCGTGGCGTCCGTCCGCGGTGGGCCGGGCGAAGCTCTGGTCGAACTGGTCCAGCTGGTCCGCGGCGAGCAGGACCCGGACGGCCCGGACCTCACCGCCGGTGAGCACCTCGGGGTCGAGGGCGGAGCGGACGATGTAGTCCTTGGCCGTGGTCAGGGCGGCCACGACCTGGCTGTCGGAGAAGTGCGCGGTGCGCCGCGAGGCGGGCAGCGGCACGCCCTCCGCGCCGGTCTTGAACTGCGCGGCCGGGCTGCGCTCGTACAGGTACGCCAGATCGGCCGAACCGGGCACCTTGCCCTCGGGGGCGAGCGGGATGACGGTCATCCGCAGCGGCTCGACGGGCTCCGCGGCGGTGGGGGCCTGGTAGGGGTGCCGTACGCCCATGTAGATCGCGGTGCCGAAGGCGATGGCGATCAGCAGGACCAGGACCAGTGCCTGCCGGGACAGGCCCCGGCGCAGGGGCGGGCGGCGGCGCACGGCGGGGGCGTGGTCGGCCATGCGTTCCTGCGCGGAGAACTCCTGAAGGCGGGCAGCACGGACGAACGACTCGTCGAAGACGACGGATCGGTATTCGTCCTCTCCACCTCCGGGAGCGCCCTCGGGTGTCCCCTCAGGTGGGTCTCCAGGCCCGCCCATATCTTCAGGGTAGGTCGCCGGAAGCCCGGGTAAACGCCGGGCTGGGCCACAAGTTCTGACAGGTTCTCACCAACACGGGCGGGTTCCGGTCAGGGGGTGCGGGGGATCACCGGGACGGCCGGCTGGGAGTAGTCGGCGGACGCGGAGGGCGTGGCCCCGCTGCCCTGTTCCACCCCGGTCGAGGCGGGCGGCGGGGCGGGCTCCTCGCGGTGGGAGGAGGCTCCCCGGTAGACCGCCGTGAAGGCCAGGGCGACCATGCCGATGCCCATCACGAGGGCGAGCAGCCAGGCGACGGGCCGGTGCCAGCGGACCTGTTTGGAGTACGGCCCCGTGCCCCCGTAGTGGTCCTCGAGGATGTCGGAGTCGTCGAACTCGTCGAGGTCGGGATCATGGCCGAAATCACGGTGGCCGTCCGGGCCGTACCCGTCGTCGTACCGCTCGCCTCTGGTGCGGGCGCGGCGGGCCTCCGCCTCGGAGGCCTCGGCTCTCGCCTGTGCCGCGGCCAGGAGGCGCTCCACGGCGGTCGGCTCGTGCACCACGGCCGCGCGTACGAAGGCCTCGTCGAAGACCACGGAGGCGAACTCTTCGTCCGACACCCCGCGGTCGTGGTCGTCGTCGGGCTCCCAGCCGTCGGGAAACGGCGTGCCCCCCACGTCCTCCGGCACGGATCCAGAGTAGACCTGGGGGGTCATTTTGGGCAGACGGTATGGAAATTCATCCGCCGGTCGAGACGGTTTCCGCGGGGCGGCGACGGCGCGCGCCCGGCGGGCCCGCGCCTGCCGCACGCATATGAGCCGTTCGGCATACCTCCGCGCCGCCGGAGACCGGAGGGGGCTCAGCGCCGTACGTGGCCGTCCCCGGTCACGATGTACTTCGTGCTGGTCAGCTCCGGCAGGCCCATCGGGCCGCGGGCGTGCAGCTTCTGCGTGGAGATGCCGATCTCGGCGCCGAAGCCGAACTGGCCGCCGTCGGTGAAGCGGGTGGAGGCGTTGACGGCGACCGTGGTGGAGTCGACCAGTTGGGTGAAGCGGCGGGCGGCCTGCTGGGAGGTCGTCACGATGGCCTCGGTGTGGCCGGAGGTCCACAGCCGGATGTGCTCGACGGCCTTGTCCAGGGAGTCGACCACGGCCGCGGCGATGTCGTACGACAGGTACTCCGTCTCCCAGTCCTCGGCCGTCGCCTCGACGACGGTGGCCTTGGAGTCCTTGGCGTAGGCCTGCACGCGCTCGTCGGCGTGCACGGTGACCCCGGCCTCCGCGAGGGCGTCCAGGGCGCGGGGCAGGAACTCGGCGGCGATGTCCTGGTGGACCAGGAGGGTCTCGGCGGCGTTGCAGACGCCGACCCGCTGGGCCTTGGAGTTGATCAGGATCTCGACGGCCATGTCCAGGTCGGCCTGGGCGTCCACGTAGACGTGGCAGTTGCCGGTGCCGGTCTCGATGACCGGGACGACCGACTCCTGGACGACCGTGTTGATCAGGGAGGCGCCGCCGCGCGGGATGAGGACGTCGACCAAACCACGGGCGCGCATCAGCTCGCGGACGCTGTCGCGGCTCTCGCCGGGCACGAGCTGGACGGCGTCGGCGGGCAGCCCGGCGCCGCCCACGGCGTCGCGCAGGACGCGCACGAGGGCCGTGTTGGACTGGTAGGCCGAGGAGGAGCCGCGCAGCAGGACCGCGTTCCCGGACTTCAGGCAGAGGGCGGCGGCGTCCACGGTGACGTTCGGCCGGCCCTCGTAGATGATGCCGACGACGCCGAGCGGCACCCTGACCTGGCGCAGGTCGATGCCGTTGGGGAGCGTGGAGCCGCGGACGACCTCGCCGACCGGGTCGGGCAGGGCGGCGACGTCGCGCACGTCGGAGGCGATGGCGCGGATCCGCTCGGGGGTGAGCGTGAGCCGGTCGATCATGCCCTCGCTGATGCCGGCCTCGCGGGCCTTGGCGACGTCCTTGGCGTTGGCCTCGACGATCTCGCTCGTACGGACCTCCAGCGCGTCCGCGATGGCGAGCAGCGCGTCGTCCTTCTCGGCCCGCGGCAGCGGCGCGAGGCTCGCGGCGGCGGCCTTGGCGCGGTAGGCGGCCTCGGTGACCGGGGACATCGAGTCGTACGGAGAAAGCGTGGTCATGAGGGAAGGGTAGTGCGCGGAGCGGGTCCGTTCACGGCGTGTTCCACACCCCGAGACACTTCCCGAGACCGGCCGGACCGGCTCGGAGGGGACCGGCCGGGCCGGTTCAGAACGGGTGGATTCCCACCGGGGACGCCGGCGGCGGCCCGTACCCCTCGGCGATGCGCTGGTGGTAGGTCGCGCGGTCGATGACCTCCAGGCCGACGATCTCCCAGGGCGGCAGTCCGGCGGTCTGCCGGTGCTCGCCCCACAGGCGCAGCGCGACGGCGGCCGCGTCGTGCAGGTCGCGGGCCTCCTCCCAGTAGCGAATCTCCGCGTGGTCGACGGCGTACCGGCTGGTCAGGAGGAAGGGGTGGTCGTGGGCGAGCTGCTCCAGGGCGCGCCGGACCTCGGGGAGGGGGGCCTCCTTGCCGGAGACGCTGAGGGTGACGTGCCACAGGCGCGGGGTGTCGGCGGGTTCCTCGCCCTCGAACCGGTCCCCGGCCGCCACACTGGTCAGGGCGCGCTCCTCACCGGCCGCGCGGGAGCCGGTACCACCACGGGACGCCGGGGCCCCAGGGCGCACTCGTCTCACGACGGCCTCCTTCGCTCAGCGGCGGTGCTGCGGAACAGTTCCCTGAGACAAAGTTGAGCAGGCCGCAAGGGATCGCGTGGCGGTTTTGCGGAACGTCCACCACCGGGGGCGGACGTTTCGACACATTACGGGTGCAGGAGGACCAGGTCGTCCCTGTGTACGACCTCGCGCTCGTACGCGGGTCCGAGTTCGCGGGCCAGTTCCCGGGTCGAGCGGCCGATCAGCCGGGGGATCTCCTTGGCGTCGAAGTTGACCAGTCCGCGGGCCACCGCGTGCCCGGCGCCGTCCCGCAGCTCGACCGGGTCGCCTGCGGTGAAGTCGCCCTCGACGGCGGCGATGCCGGCCGGCAGCAGCGACTTGCGGCGCTCCACGACGGCCTGGACGGCGCCGTCGTCGAGGGTCAGGGCGCCCTGGGGGGTGGAGGCGTGCTGGAGCCACAGCAGCCGGTCGGCGGAGCGCTTGCCGGTGGGGTGGAAGTAGGTGCCGGTGTCCTGGCCGGTCAGGGCGTCGGCCGCGTGGACGGCGCTGGTGAGCACGACGGGGACGCCGGCGGCGGCCGCGATGCGGGCGGCCTCGACCTTGGTGACCATGCCGCCGGTGCCGACGCCGGCCCGGCCCGCGCTGCCGATCTCGACGTCCGCGAGGTCGGAGGGGTCGCGCACCTCGGCGATGCGGGAGGTGCCCGGCCTGCTCGGGTCGCCGTCGTAGACGCCGTCCACGTCGGAGAGCAGGACCAGCAGGTCGGCGTGGACGAGGTGGGCGACCAGGGCGGCCAGCCGGTCGTTGTCGCCGAAGCGGATCTCGTCCGTGGCGACGGTGTCGTTCTCGTTGACGATCGGGAAGGCGCCCATCGCGAGCAGCTTGTCCAGCGTGCGCGAGGCGTTGCGGTGGTGGGCGCGGCGGCTCATGTCGTCGGAGGTCAGCAGCACCTGGCCGACGCGGACGCCGTAGCGGGCGAAGGAGGCGGTGTAGCGGGCGACCAGCAGGCCCTGGCCGACGCTGGCGGCGGCCTGCTGGCGGGCCAGGTCCTTGGGGCGGCGGCGCAGGCCCAGCGGGGCGAGGCCGGCGGCGATGGCGCCCGAGGAGACCAGGACGATCTCGCGTTCCCCGCCGCTGCGGACCTTGGCGAGCACGTCGACCAGCGCGTCCACGCGGTCCGCGTCCAGGCCGCCGGAGGCGGTGGTCAGCGACGAGGAACCGACCTTGACGACGATCCTGCGGGCCTCGCCCACGGCCTGCCTTGCCCCTGCCACGTCGCCGTCCGTCCCCTCGCTGCGTTCCGGTCCCTCACCAGGAAATCTACGGGACGCGCGGATACGGCGCCGAGCCGGTCCACGCTACGGACGGTGCGGGCGGGGTCACAGCAGGGCGGGACGCGGACGATTCCGGCCGCCCACGAAAGGAACGTCATATTCCGCTACCGCCCGACAGCGCGATGGGACGCGGTGGCCCTCATCGGCCCGACGACACGCGCGTGTCGTCAGGAGGTCGCCGCGCGTTAACCCGGACGGCCGACCTGGTCCGCCCCGACGCTCCTGGAGACCGCAGTGCCCGTACCCCTCCCCCGCCCACCGGCCCTGTTGAAGGGGCTGGTCGCCGTCGTCCTGGCCGCCGCGTTCGCCGTCCAGGCGGTCGCGGCGCTGCTGCCCCACGTCCCGCTGCTGCTCGCCGCGACGGCCGTCTCCCTGGCCACCGAGGGTGCCCTGTACCGGTGGCAGCGCGGTGTGCTGTCGCTGTTCGCCAAGTCGCACGCGGACATCACCGTGCGGCACGTCCTGCGGGACCTGCTGCTGGTCGTGGCCCTGCTGCGGCTCGGCGAGCAGGACCGGGAGACGGTGTACGCCCCGCTGGTCGCCGGGCTGCTCGCGTTCTACGCGCTGCACTGCGCGATCCAGGCGGTCTCCGTGCTGGTCCGCCGCACCCGCACCCTGCCGGTGGTCACCCGGAACATCGACGCCGCGGCGCTGCGGCTGTCCCCGGCCCCGGCCGTGCTGCTGCGCCGCCCCGGGCACCGGCTGCTGGTGTTCGGCCTGCCGGCGACGGCCGGGCTGCTGGCGTCCGTGCCGGGCGACCAGCCGGTGTGCGCGGCGGCGGGCATCGCGCTCTCCCTCGCCCTCGCGCTCACCGGCCTCGGCGCGCTGCTGCTCCGGCTGCTGCCGGGACGCCGTCCGGCCGGCGAGCAGGAGGTGCTGGAGTGGTTCGACGGATGGCTGGCCGCGTACCGGCCGACCGTCGGCCTGTACTTCTCGGGCGGTGCCTCCTCGGCCTACCAGGCGAACATGTGGCTGGAGCCGCTCGCCGAGCTGGACGGCAGGCCGGTCATCGTGCTGCGCGAGCGGTTCATGGTGCAGAAGATCGCGGCGACGGACATCCCGATCGTGTGCCTGCCGAAGGTGTCCACGCTGATGCGGCTGGAGCACTCCACGCTCCAGGTCCTCATCCACCCGTCGAACTCCGGCAAGACCTCGCAGGTGCTGCGCATCCCCACGATCAAGCACACCTTCGTCAACCACGGCGAGAGCGACAAGCTGTCCTCGTGCAACCCGTACGCGAAGGCGTACGACGAGGTGTGGGTGGCCGGCCCGGCGGCTCGCGAGCGGTACGCGCTGGCCGAGGTGGGCGTCGAGGACAAGGACGTGGTGGAGACGGGCCGCCCGCAGCTGGACGGCGTGACGCCGTACGCGGGTCCGCCGGCGGGGACGTGGACGACCGTGCTGTACGCGCCGACCTGGGAGGGCTGGGACGGCAACCCCGGCAACACCTCGGTCGTGGAGGCCGGTGAGAACCTCGTGCGGGCGCTGCTCGCCGACCCGGGCGTGCGGCTGCTGTACAAGCCGCATCCGCTGACGGGGTCGGTGGACCCGCGCGCGGGCGCCGCCGATCTGCGCATCCGGGAGCTGATCCGGGCGGCCAACCGGGAGCGGGGGGAGGCGCGTCCGCCGGCCGGTGCGGAACTGGCCGCCCGCGCCGCCGAGCTGGACCGGCTCACCACGTCCGTCTTCCGGGCCGGGGCCGACACCGTGGAGCGGATGCTGGTGCAGTCGGCGCCGGAGCCGGGCCGCGCGGAGGCGGTGGCGCGGGCGACGGCGGCGTGGGAGGAGGCGTACTGGGCCTCGCTGCCGGAGGGTGAGCACCAGGTCGTCACGGACGCCCGGCCCGCGCTGTACTCCTGCTTCAACGCGGCCGACCTGCTGATCAGCGATGTGTCGAGCGTGATCAGCGACTTCCTGGCGAGCGGGAAGCCGTACGCGGTCGCCAACACCAGCGGGCTGCCCGAGGACGCCTTCCGCGCGGCGTTCCCGACGGTGGCGGCGGCGACGGTGCTGACGCCCGACGCGGCCGGGGTGCCGGACCTGCTGGAGGCCGTCCGGCACCCGGAGAAGGACGGGCTGGCCGAGGCGCGCGCCGCGTTGAAGCTGCGCCTGCTGGGGCCGGCCGAGCCGTCGTCGCAGGAGCGGTTCGGCGAGGCCGTGCGGGCGCTGTGCGCGAAGGCCCGGGACCACCGGGCCCGGGTGGCGGAGCGCCTGGCCGCGGAACTGCCCGGCCAGCGCACCGAGGCGGCGCTCCCGACCGCACCGCGCTGACGCACCGGACGACGAGACGACCGCGGGGCCACGGGGAGACATCCCGTGGCCCCGCACCGCTGTCGGCGTCAGCGTCGACGTCGGCCCGCATGCGGCATCGACCTCGGCGCCCGCCTCCCTGCGGCATCCGCCTCGGTGCCCGCCCGCACGCGGCGTCAGTGTCGGCGTCAACCCGCACGCGGCGTCCGCCCACCGCGCCGCCCGCCGTCACGCCGCCGGCCGCACCTCGCGCGAGGTCAGCACGCGCCGTGCCTTGCGCACAGCCCGTCGCATGAACGTGTCCACGCCGCCCTCGCGGTAGCCCGGGAAGGCTCGTGCCTCGCGTGGCTCGGCGAGGTAGACCGAGTCGGGGATGCCCGCGGCCTTGTCGCGGAAGTGCGGGTAGACGAGGTAGACCCGGCGGCCCTTCTTCTCCAGGAGGGCCGCCGCCTGCTTCTTCGCCTTGACGAACTTCACGACGTCCAGCAGCAGTTCGGGGCGCTGCTCGGCGACCAGGTGCAGACGCAGCCGCTCGTGGACCTTGAGGCGCTGGGCGACGCCCTCCGTCCAGTACGCGTCCATCAGCGGCTTGGCCAGCTCGAACTTGTGCCGGCGGATCTCCTCGCTGTCCGTCAGGAACTTGGGCCCGAACTGCGGCAGCAGGGTCACGAGGAAGGGCCGGACCATCAGCTGGTCGCGCCGGCCGCCCGCCGGGAGGTGCTCGGCGATGAGCTTCATCAGGGCGCGCGCGGAGTCGAAGCGCAGCGTGTAACTGCCGCTCTTGGTCACGTGCTTGCCGTCGTCACGGCCCACCAGGTAGTAGCAGGTGTGGTCGGCGACGACGGAGACGCCGTCCGCCCGCAGGTACGCCTCCATGGTGAACAGCGCGTCCTCGCCCGTGAACAGCGACTCGTCGAACCGCATCCCGTGCCGCTCGAGCAACGCGCGGCGGAACAGCTTCTGCGCGCTGAGCGTGAACTTGATGTTGGAGGAGAAGACGTCCGTCCGCTCCACCGTCTTGCCCCACATGGACTTCGGCGCGGAGCGGTTGACGCCCTCGACCTTGCCGAGGACGACGTCCGTGCCGGCGCGGTCGGCCATGGCGACCATCCGCTCCAGGGCCTCGGGGCCCAGCCGGTCGTCGGCGTCGAGGAAGAAGACGTAACGCCCGCTGGCCTTGGCCAGGCCGACGTTGCGCGGGCCGCTGGGGCCGCCGGAGTTCTCCTGACGGACCACCAGGACGTGCATGGGAGCCCGCTGGGCGAACTCCTCCAGGTACTCCCCTGTGCCGTCCGTCGATCCGTCGTCCACCGCGATGACCTCGATGCGCTCCGGATCGAGGGTCTGCGCCTCTACGGACGCGAGGCACTCGATCAGGTACGGCATCGCTTCGTACGCCCCGATGATCACGCTCACATCAGGCTGCGCAACGGTCACGTTTCCCCCTAGTCAATGGGATATTCCCCCCGTATCGCCTCATTCGCTACTTGGTAGACGGGTGATCGAGGCAAGCGGTTGCCTCGATCGCACGTTTTAGTGAGACACCTCACACGGTGAACCGGCAGGATGGGGGAAAACGAAAAGGTTCGGCCCCCGAGGAAGACTCCTCGGGGGCCGAACCCTTCAGCCGGCGGCGGCAGTTCAGGCCGTGCCGACACCGTCCGTCTCACCGGCCGCGGAGACCCGCTGCCCGGGCACGGCGTTCGCCAGCGAGCTCTCGGCGGCGGCCGAGACCCTTGACTCCTGGCCGACGTTGCGCGTCTCGGCCTTGATGGCGAGGTTCGCGACCGCGGTGTTGAACTGGTCGATGGAGGTCGGCTCGTCCGGCCCCAGCAGGTACTGCTTGAGCTCCTTGCGGTCCTCGGCCAGCGGGTCGGCGGCCGGGTCGCGCACGGCGCGCAGCAGCTCGCCCAGCTCGTTCGCGCTGTTGGAGAGGATCACCGCGGCGCGCACCGCCGTGTTGTTCCGCTTGAACTCCTCGGCGCCCACCTCAGCGGAGTCCGTGACCGCGTACGGCTTGCCGCTCGCGATGAAGTCGGAGACCACGCTGGAGATGTCCGAGACCATCGCGTCGGAGACGTTGAAGCAGTCGTACAGCCGCGGCTCGGCGCCGGTGATGACGCGGTGCTCCCAGGTGGGGAAGGAACGCCAGTAGGCGTCGTTCCACTCGGCGCGCAGCCGGGCGACCTCCTCGTGCCGGGCGACGTCGACCAGCCCGTCACGGGTGGCCTCGGCCTCGTCGCGGCCCTTGTCGCCGCCGGTGCCGACCAGCTCGGCGATGCGGGCCTCGATCCGGGTCAGCTCGGCCTTGGCCTTCGCCTGGGCGGCGCTGTCGGCGGCGAAGCGCGAGTCGGCGGCGCGGTCCGCCGCGGCCTTGCGGACCAGCGCGGTGATGCGCTGGTGGGCGGCCTTGGCGTCCTTGCTGACGGTGCCGGTGAACGGGTGCGGCTTGTACAGCACGCGGACCGGCGGGTCGGCCGTGACCAGCCGGTTCACGATGTTCTCGCCCGCGAGCACGAGCGAGGTGTTGCCGGGGTTGCCGTCCCAGCCCTCCCAGGTGGGCGCGTACAGCACGGTCGGGATACGGCCCTCGGGCACGCCCTGCCAGGTCTGGATCGGGGCGAGCTGCGGGCGGCCGACCTCGACGATGTCGTCGTCGCGGACACCGACGTCGGCGATGGCGTAGCGGTCGCGGCCCGCGCGGCCGGCCGTCCACACCTCGTCGTAGACCTTGCTGAACGGGTTGACGCTGGCGAGCTTGTCGCTGTCGCCGTGGCCGATGAAGACGTGCTTCATGGTGGGCACGCGCAGCAGGTGGATGTTCTTGCCGACGTTGGCGGCGTAGAGCGCGACCCGCACCGTGGACAGGTCCAGGTTCATCAGGTGCACCCCTCCGGGCACGCAGATGACGGGGACCGTGGTGGGCGCCAGGTTGTTCAGGATGACCCGCTCACGCAGGATGATCAGCGGCTTGGAGTCCAGGTTCTCCATGGTGTCCAGCCACATGTTGACCTGGTAGGCGGAGTCCTTGGAACCGGAGAAGTACAGGACGGTCTCCGGCTGGTACTCGCCCAGCCAGTCGTCGACGGCGGCCAGCACCCGCTCGGCCTTCGGCGGGATCTTCCGGCCGCGCACGTACGGCACGAGCGCCAGGACGTACAGGGCGCCGAGGACGACCGTGATGCCGATGCCGATGAAGCCGATCAGCGCCGACTTGACCTGTGCGGCGACCAGGATGCCGACGACCGCCGCGAGGTCGAGGTGCAGCATCTTCTCGGCGGAGCGGTGCAGCAGGCCGCGCGGCGGGGCGTCCGGGATGCGGATCCGGGACTTCAGGTCGATGTTGCGCGTGGCGACCGGCATCCGGCGGCGGTTGCGGATCAGCTGGACCAGCGCGCCGTGCGGGGCCTGCAGACCGTAGAAGGCGATGAAGCAGGCGATCGCCCCGTAGTAGATCAGGTTGTCCGCGAGGGACAGCCGGGCCAGCAGCAGGACGAGCAGCAGCTGCCGGATCAGGAAGCGGATCGACAGGCCCGCCCGGACCTTGCCGAGGCGGTTGATCAGGTAGCTGCCCTTGCGGTGCAGATAGTGGTCCGCCAGGTACGTCACGGCGGCCGCTGCCGCGAAGGCGGGGACGCTCGGGACGAGCGCGGCCAGCATGAGAGCGGGGAAGCCCGCCACCATGAGGACCGCCGCGGCCAGCTCGGCCGCGCTGCCCACCCGGGCGACGCGAATAGCGGTGGATATCACGGAGAAACCTGCTCTTGGGAGGGGTGTGCCGGTCTTGTTCTGAAATGCGGCTGGTCTGTGAATATTCGCGAGACTGTATGGATTCAGGCCCCTGCGAACACCCCTGTCGACGAAACCGTGAACAGAAGGGCGCAGAGGCCTGAATTACTGGAGTCTATTTGGCGCCAATTATTACACGCCGTCCTGCCGGTCCAGCACCGAGGCCAGCGCCTGCTCGAAGCCGGACGCCCGGGCGGCGCCGGCCGTCGGGTCCTGCTGGCGGACGTCGATGACGTGGCCGGTCAGCTCGGACAGCAGCACGTCCAGCGAGGTGCGGGCCACGGCCTCGGAGGACAGCAGGGAGCCCGCCGGCTCCTGGCCGAAGGCCTTGGTGCGCATCGGGGTGGCGGTGCGCTCGGGGTTGATGCAGTTGACGCGGACGCCGTCGCCGGCCCACTCGTCGGACAGGGCCTGGGTGAGGTTCACCATCGCGGCCTTGGTCGAGGAGTAGAGGCTGTACTCGGCGCGGCCGCGGGTGTAGCTGCTGGAGGTGTAGAGCAGCAGCTGGCCCTTGGTCTCGGACAGGTACTTGTACGACGAACGGGCGATCTGCACCGGGGCCAGGTAGTTGACCTTCAGCGCCTCTTCGATGGTGGCGTTGTCGGTCTCGGCGAGCTTGCCGATGCGCAGCACGCCGGCGGTGTTGACGACGTAGTCGATGCGGCCGGTCTCGGCGTACGCCTTGGACAGCGCGTCGTCGACCTCCTCCGGGTTCTCCACGTGGGTGCCGGTGGTGGAGCGGCCGAGCGCGTAGACCGTGGCGCCGTAGGACTCGGCGAGTTCGGCGATGTCCTTGCCGATGCCGTAGGAGCCGCCGAAGACGACGACCGTCTTGCCGGTCAGCAGCTCGCGGTAGGCCTCCTCGGAGACCTGCTCGGGCGCGGCCGTGGAGGCGAGCTGGAAGAGCTTGTCGGCGATGAAGACGTCGACGGGCTGGGTGACCTTCATGTTGTACTCGTCACCCGCGACGACGTGGATCGGCACGTCGGGCAGGTACTTGAGCACCACGGAGCAGTCGTCGGTGGCCTGGAAGTTGGGGTCGCCGGCGGCGACCTCGTAGGCCCGCTTGATCGTGGACAGCTTGAAGGCCTGCGGGGTCTGGCCGCGGCGCAGCCGGGAGCGGTCCGGGATCTCGGTGATGAACTCGCCGTCCTCGCCGTGCGTGCGCGTGACGATGATGGTGTCCGCGGACGGGATGGCGACGTCGACCGCCTGGTAGCGCTCCAGCGCCGCGACGCAGTCGTCGATGACGCGCTGCGACAGCAGGGGGCGCACGGCGTCGTGGAAGAGGACGTTGACGTCCTCGCCCTCGGCCAGGCCCTCGCCCAGGGCGGAGATGGCGCGCTCGGTGGTCTCGTTCCGCGTGGAGCCGCCCTCGATGATCTTCGAGACCTTCTTGAATCCGGCCTTCGCGACAATCTTCTCGACATCGGGCACATAGCCCGGCGCCATCAGCACGATGATGTCGTCGATGGACTCGGCGTTCTCGAAGGTGGTCAGGGTGTGCTCGATGACTGCCTTGCCGGCGATCTTCAGCAGCTGCTTGGGGATCGACAGACCCACCCGCTGACCGGTGCCACCGGCCAGGATCACTGCGGTGGTACGGGGCTTGGCTATGTGCTGGGACACAGGTGACCTACCTTGGGGCGACAGGGAACTTGGAAATGGTCCCACTTGTGGTTACCGCAGTGCAAGGTGAGCGACCTCCGCCGCATATGTGCGCGCAACCTGCCATTCACCTCCCACTCCTGGTGATTGGTGAGACGGTTCCGTGGACGTGCGCGAAATGCGCTGTGAGTAACTCCACAGAAGCGCAGCGGCGTCGGAGCCGCTCGGGGCGGCGGTGGACCGGGACCTTCACGAGGTGCTTGGACGACGTCCGGTGCACGGTACGCGCTTTGACGGCCCTCCGCGCACCACACCCGCCCCCGGAGGCGGCGCGGACCAGGGCCGCCGTGTGCGGATCTTCACGTGCCGGGACACGGGGCTGCACGCGTTCTTCATGAACCGGATCGCGAATAGCGCGCGCCCCGCGGCTCATTGCCGGGGAATTCCCGGTCAAGATTCCGCAGCAATTCGGTCTCGGCGAGAACAATACGCGTCAGGCCCGGGTCGGACTTCTCACACGGCTCGCCCGTCGCGTACGGCGAAGAGCCCGGGACTCCGAGGAGTCCCGGGCTCACGGACGGGTCGTGGGCCGGGTCAGACGACCTCGACGCCCGGGCGGCCCGCCTCGACCCGCAGGCGGGCCAGGGTGCTCGGCGTCGCCGTCGGCTGCCGCACGGTGTCGACCACCCGCACCTGCGCGTCGATGCCGGCCCGGCGGATGTCGAAGAGGTGGTAGCCGCGGTGCGCGTCGAGCAGCTTCCAGTGCGGGTTGTCCGGCCGCCGCGGGTCCCACTCCCTGCGGAAGGCCGCCTGGTCCTGGTCGCCGTTGCTGGAGATGGAGGTGCCGACGAACTCGGCGCCGACGACCGCGGAGTCCGGGTCGGCGTAGTCCTCCTTGAGGTCGCTGATCATCGTCAGGTGCCGGTCGCCGGAGAGCACGACCGGGTTGCGGACCTGCTTGAACTCCTTGAGGAACCGGTTGCGTTCGGCCTGGTAGCCGTCCCAGGCGTCGTAGAACCAGAGCTTGCCCTCGCCGACCTTGAGGTCCGTCTCGGCCATCATGATCTGGGAGGCGATGAGGTTCCAGCGGGCGGGCGAGTCCTGGAGCCCGTTCATCAGCCACTGCTTCTGCCGCGCGCCCAGCATGGTCAGCGACGGGTCCTGGGCGCCTTCCTGGCTGGTGGCCTGGTCGCTGCGGTACTGCCGGGTGTCCAGGACGTTGAGGCGGGCCAGGCGGCCGAACTCCAGGCGGCGGTACATCCGGATGTGCGGTCCGTTCGGCACGGCGGTGGCACGGACCGGCATGTGCTCGTAGAACGCCTGGTAGGCCGCGGTCAGCCGGGCCACGAACGCGTCGTGCGGCTGCTTGTCCGGGTCCTGCGGGATCTCGCCGGCGAAGTCGTTGTCCACCTCGTGGTCGTCGAAGCTCACCACGAAGGGCGCGTTCGCGTGCATCGCCGCGAGGTCCGGGTCGGTGCGGTACTGGGCGTACCGGTTGCGGTATTGGACGAGGCTGAACGGCTCGCCGGTGCCCTCGTGCCGCCGCAGGGCCGTCGCCGAGGGCGTGGACTCGTAGATGTAGTCGCCGACGAACACCACGACGTCCGGGTCCTGGTCGAGCATGTCGGCGTACGGCGTGAAATAGCCGTGCTGCCAGTTCTGGCAGGAGGCCAGCGCCATGCGCAGGGAGCCGCCGGCGCTGTAGGGGTGGGGGGCGGTGCGGGTGCGGCCGGCGGGCGAGAGCTGCCCGCTGGTGCGGAAGCGGTACCAGTAGGTGCGGTCCGCGCGCAGCCCGCGTACGTCCACGTGAACGCTGTGCCCGTACTCGGGGCGGGCCTGGGCGGTGCCCCGGCGGACGAGCTTTCTGAACCGGTGGTCCTCCGCGACCTGCCACTCCACCGGCACCACGCGGTCGGGCATCCCGCCGCCGTTCAGCGGGTCCGGGGCGAGCCGGGTCCACAGCACGACGCCGTCCGGCAGCGGGTCCCCGGAGGCGACGCCGAGGCTGAACACCCCGTCGGGCAGCGGTGTCTCGGCCGCACGGGCGGCGGCCGGGACCCACAGCTGGGCGGAGGCCGCGGCGCCGAGCGCCGCGGCACCGGCGGTCAGAAAGCGGCGTCGGTCGGGGGATACTGCTCCGGTCATCGGCTGACTCCCTTACCTCGCTGGCCACATGGACACGGGGAAGCTTCACGCTCGCGGGCACTCCGCCCGCTGAACGCCGGGGTTCACGTACATGACAACTAAGCAGACAAAGGGAGACCCGCCGCCAGCGCTGGAACAAGCCTTTACCGGGGCGGGTCTGACGAGTGATCAGTATGCGAAACCGGTGCCGAGCCGGGCGCCTGAGGCGGTCGTACCGAGGAGCGTGTTGCCGAAGGCCGTGGTGCCGTTGGGGCTGACGACGGTCGTGGGGCCGGACCGGAAGTACCACACGGACCCGGCGTTGCCGTTCTCCCCCGGCGCGCCGGCGGCCAGGTCGGCCAGGCCGTCGCCGTTCGCGTCCGCGAGGTGCACGGCCTTGCCGAACACGTCGGCCGTCTCGGCGGTACCCGGCACGCCGGACGTGTTCTGCGTGACCACCTGGGCTCCGCTGCCGGTGAGCCCGTCCGCGGTGCCGCGCAGGACGACGACCGCGCCCGCGTCGGACACCGCGCCCAGGTCCTCGCCGGGCAGGCCGGTCACCACGTCCGGGTGGCCGTCGCCGGTGACGTCGGCGATCTGGACGTCCGTCCCGAAGCCGTCGCCCTTCTCGGCGGAGCCGGGCACGCCGGGGCTGTCCTGGTTGAGGTGCCGGGCCCTGGTGCCGTCGGCGCCGTCCGGGCCGCCCGGGATCCAGGTGACCCGGCCGCCCCTGACGGCGGGGTTGTCGAGGTCGCTGTCGTACCCGTCGACGGCCCGACCGACCACGATGTCGTCGAAGCCGTCCCGGTCGATGTCCCCGACGTCGAGGTTCTCACCGCCCTGGAGCCGGTGGCCGTCAGCGCCCGGCACGGTGGTGTACGGGGAGAGCCCCTGCTCGCCGCCCGGCCAGTACACGACCCGGCGGGCGTCGAACTCGTCGCCGTCGTTCTCGGTGGCGGCGACGTCGGCGATGCCGTCGCCGTTGATGTCACCGGTGGCCAGGTCGAGAACGCGGCTGTCGAACTCGTCCCGCACGAGCTGCCCGCCGCGCTCCGTGACGCCGTCCCGGGAGAACGGGCCGTTCAGCACGCGCAGGTCGAACTGGTTCTCCACGGTCACCAGGTCCCCGGCACCGTCGCCGTTCACATCGCCGACGGTCAGGCGCCCCTGGCCGCCGAGCCCGTCGTACGCCTTCCCGGTGGCCAGGACGGCACCGCCGGACAGGCCCTTCGGACCGCCCCACAGGACCTCGACGAGCCCGGACTCGGCGCCGCCGTCGGCGGTGTCCTCGCGGCCCACGCCGACAACCAGGTCCGCGTACCCGTCGCGGTCGAGGTCCGCGGTGGTGAGCGCGCTGCCGAAGGCGTCGTCCGTCTCGGGGCTGCCGGGCACACCGGCCGTGCTCTGGCTGAGGACCTGCCGCGTCGTGACGTTCAGCCCGTTCGCGGAGCCGTAGACGACGGCGACGTAGCCGGCGCCCTTCTTGCCGCCGACGGTCGCGCTCGGGGCGGCCACCGCGAGGTCGGGGTAGCCGTCGCCGTTGAAGTCGTCGTGGAGCTTCGCCGCGGTGGACTCGGCGGCGGACCGGGCGGCGGGCTCGGCGTGCGCGATCGCCGGGGTGGTGACGGCCGCGACGACGGCGACGGCCGCCGCGACCGTTCGGCCGAGTCTGCGCTTGCTCATGGACTGGGGCACGTGAACTCCGGTGATCCGCTGGGCAGTTGCCACGCGGAGCGGAACAAGATCCGCTCCGCGCCGCCCAGTACGACTCACCGCACGGTGACTTGGTTGCCCCGAAGTCCGTTGCGCGTTTGCTTTCCGTTAACTCGGGACGCTCAGAGAGCTCAGGACGCTCAGAACGGCTCGAAGTCGTCGAACTCCCGCTGCGCCTCGTCCCGCTCGGCCTGCCGGTCCCTGCGGCGCTGCGCGGCCGGCCGCGCCTCGTCCAGCCGGTGGTCCTCACCGCGCCGGCCGAGCATCTCGGCTCCGGCCATCACGGACGGCTCCCAGTCGAAGACCACGGCGTTCTCCTCCGGGCCGATGGCGACGCCGTCACCGCTGCGGGCCCCCGCCTTCATCAGCTCTTCCTCGACACCGAGCCGGTTGAGCCGGTCCGCGAGGTAGCCGACCGCCTCGTCGTTGTTGAAGTCGGTCTGCCGCACCCACCGCTCGGGCTTCTCGCCGCGCACCCGGAACAGCCCGTCGGCCTCGCGCGTCACGGTGAAGCCCGTGTCGTCCACGGCCTTGGGCCGGATGACGATCCGCGTGGCCTCTTCCTTCGGCTTCGCGGCCCGCGCCTTCGCGACGAGGTCCGCGAGCGCGTACGACAGCTCCTTCAGACCCGTGTGCGCCACGGCCGACACCTCGAACACGCGGTACCCGCGGGCCTCCAGGTCGGGTCGCACCATGTCGGCCAGGTCCTTGCCGTCCGGTACGTCGATCTTGTTCAGGACGACGATCCGCGGACGCTTGTCCAGACCGCCGTACTGCCGCAGCTCCTCCTCGATGACGTCGAGGTCGGAGACCGGGTCGCGGTCCGACTCCAGCGTGGCGGTGTCCAGGACGTGCACCAGCACGCTGCACCGCTCCACGTGCCGCAGGAACTCCAGCCCCAGGCCCTTGCCCTGGCTGGCTCCCGGGATCAGCCCGGGCACGTCGGCGATCGTGTAGACCGTCGAACCGGCAGTGACGACACCGAGGTTCGGCACCAGCGTGGTGAAGGGGTAGTCGGCGATCTTCGGCTTGGCGGCGCTCAGCACCGAGATCAGGGACGACTTGCCCGCGCTCGGGTAGCCGACGAGCGCCACGTCGGCGACCGTCTTCAGCTCCAGGACGACGTCCCGGACGTCCCCCGGCTCGCCGAGCAGCGCGAAGCCGGGCGCCTTGCGCCGCGCGGAGGCCAGCGCCGCGTTGCCGAGCCCGCCCCGGCCGCCCTGCGCGGCCACGAAGGACGTGCCGTGCCCGACCAGGTCCGCGAGGACGTTGCCCGCCTTGTCCAGCACGACCGTGCCGTCCGGCACCGGCAGGACCAGGTCCTGCCCGTCCTTGCCGAAACGGTTGCCGCCCTCGCCGGGCTTGCCGTTGGTGGCCTTGCGGTGCGGGGAGTGGTGGTAGTCGAGCAGCGTGGTGACGGACTGGTCGACGGTGAGGATCACGTCCCCGCCGCGGCCGCCGTTGCCGCCGTCCGGGCCGCCCAGCGGCTTGAACTTCTCACGGTGGACGGAGGCACAGCCGTGGCCTCCGTTACCCGCGGCGACATGCAGCTCGACGCGGTCCACGAAGGTGGTCATGGTAGGTGCCTCCAGAAGTACGTACGCGATGTACTTGTTCAACGAAACGTGCTTGTTCAACGAGATGTACTTGTTCAACAAGCGAAAGGCGGACCCGCCTTCCCGCAACGGGAAGTGAGGTCCGCCTCGCGAGAGTGTCCGATCAGGCGACCGGAACGATGTTCACGACCTTGCGGCCACGGTGGGTGCCGAACTGCACCGAACCGGCCTGCAGCGCGAACAGCGTGTCGTCGCCGCCACGGCCGACGCCCGCACCCGGGTGGAAGTGGGTGCCGCGCTGACGGACCAGGATCTCACCAGCGTTGACGACCTGACCGCCGAAGCGCTTCACGCCGAGCCGCTGGGCATTGGAGTCGCGACCGTTCCGAGTGGACGATGCGCCCTTCTTGTGTGCCATTTCTCCTCAGTCCCTTACTTCGCAGCCGTGGGGATCTCGGTGACCTTGATCGCCGTGTACTGCTGGCGGTGGCCCTGGCGACGGCGGTAACCGGTCTTGTTCTTGTAGCGCAGAATGTCGATCTTCTGCCCCTTGTGGTGGTCCACGACCTCGGCCTGGACCTTGATGCCGGCCAGCACCCACGGGTCGCTGGTCACGGCGTCGCCGTCGACAACGAGCAGGGTCGAGAGCTCGACCGTGTCGCCAACCTTGGCAGTGGAAATCTTGTCAACCTCAACGATGTCGCCGACAGCAACCTTGTGCTGGCGACCACCGCTGCGCACGATGGCGTACACGCGGAACTCACTCTCTCGCTCGGGAAACGGCACCCCCGCAGGCCAGCCGCCCGGCAGAGCGGGCGGCCTCTCCTGGGCGCCCGGCGCCCGGAGGATGAGGTTTACGGGGATGTGACGCGTCAGTCGACACGCCGACGGTCAAGGTTACGGGGCCGCGGCCGAAGGGGTCAAACCGAGCCGGCCCCGCCCCCTGTGCGACCGGTCACGCCGGTCGTGTCCCCGGGGCGTGCGCGTGGATCACGCACGCCCCCGGGGACGTCGGGCCGGTCAGGCCTCGTCGGTGGAGGCCGTGACGGAGGACCCGGAGGACTGCTCCGCCGCGACGGTCTTCTTCGACGTGGTCTTCTTGGCGGCGGTCTTGGTGGTCTTCGCCGCCTTCTTGGCCGTCGTCTTCTTGGCCGCGGTGGTCTTCTTCGCCGCGGTCTTCTTGGTGGCGGCCTTCTTCGCCGTGGCCTTCTTGGCCGTCTTGCGGGCCGTCTTCTTGGCCGGGGCGGGCTCCTCGGCCGTCTCGCCGGTCTCGTCCGCCTCGGCGGCCGCGGCGGCGGTCTGCGCCGCTTCCTCCGCCGGGGCCGACGGGACGACCACGACGGCCGCCTCCTCGGACGCGGTGGGCGCGGTGGACTTGCGCACGGCCCGGCGCCGCGGACGGGCCGGGGCGGCGGGCTCGGCGGGCGCCTCGGCGGGCTGCTCGGCCTGCTCGGGCTGCTCGGCCTGCTCGGTCGCCTGCGGGGCCTCGGACGCCGCGGGCGCGGTCTCGGCGACCGTCACCACGGCCGCCTCGGCACCCGCCGGCGAGCCGGCCGGAGCGGACACCTTGCGGGTGGCCCGCCGCCGGGTGCGGCCCTTGGGCGCGGCCTCCTCGGCCACGGCGGCCTGCTCGGGCTGCGCGGGCTGTTCGGCCTGCGCCGCCTCGACCACCGGGTCCTCCACGGCCACCGGCTCGGCCTGTGCCTCGGCGGCCGGCTCCGGCTGCACCGGGCGGGCGGCCTCCTGTGCGGCCGTCACGTCCTGAGCCGTGGGAACCTCGGCCTCGACCTGCCCGGCCTTGTCCTCGACCTGTCCAGCCTTGCCCTTGGACTGCTCGGACCTGTCCTTGCGCTGCTCGGCGGCCTCACCGCGCGGCGAACCCGCCGGAGCCGACGCCCGCCGGCTCGCCCGGCGCCGCGTCCGTCCACGGGTGGCCGCGGCCTCCGCCTCGGCGGCGCTGCTGTACAGCTCCTCGTCGGGCTCGAAGGCCGGCTCGGGCAGCGCGATCGGCTCGGCGACCTCGGCACCGACCTCGGCCTCGGTCTCGGCCTCCTGCTCGGCGGTCTCGACGGCGGCCTCGTGGACGTGCGGCTGCTCGGCGGCACCGGCACGCGCGCGCTTCTTGCGCTTGCCGCCGCCCCCGGCGGAGGTCGGCTGCTCCATGTGCACGATGACGCCGCGGCCGTTGCAGTGGACGCAGGTCTCGGAGAAGGACTCCAGCAGGCCCTGGCCGACCCGCTTGCGGGTCATCTGCACCAGGCCCAGCGAGGTCACCTCGGCGACCTGGTGCTTCGTACGGTCCCGGCCCAGGCATTCGAGCAGGCGCCGCAGCACCAGGTCCCGGTTGGACTCCAGCACCATGTCGATGAAGTCGATGACGATGATGCCGCCGAGGTCGCGCAGCCGCAGCTGGCGCACGATCTCCTCGGCCGCCTCCAGGTTGTTCCTGGTGACGGTCTCCTCCAGGTTGCCGCCCTGGCCGGTGAACTTGCCGGTGTTGACGTCGACGACGACCATCGCCTCGGTCCGGTCGATCACCAGCGAGCCGCCGCTGGGCAGCCAGACCTTGCGGTCCAGGGCCTTGGCGAGCTGCTCGTCGATCCGGTACGTGGCGAAGACGTCGACCTCGGAGGTCCACCTCTGCAGCCGCTCGGCGAGGTCCGGCGCCACGTGCGAGACGTACCCGTGGATCGTCGACCACGCCTCGTCGCCGCTGACGACGACCTTGGAGAAGTCCTCGTTGAAGATGTCGCGCACGACCCGGACGGTCATGTCCGGCTCGCCGTACAGCAGCGTCGGCGCGTTGCCGTTCTTGGCCTTCTTCTGGATGTCCTCCCACTGCTGCTGCAGCCGCTCGACGTCCCGGCGCAGCTCGTCCTCGCTCGCGCCCTCGGCGGCGGTGCGCACGATGACGCCCGCGTCCTCGGGGACGATCTTCTTGAGGATCGTCTTCAGCCGGGCCCGCTCGGTGTCGGGCAGCTTGCGGCTGATGCCGGTCATGGAGCCCTCGGGCACGTACACGAGGTAGCGGCCGGGCAGGGAGACCTGGCTGGTCAGACGCGCGCCCTTGTGCCCGATGGGGTCCTTCGTCACCTGGACGAGCACGGACTGCCCGGACTTCAGGGCGGACTCGATGCGCCGCGGCCCGTTGGCCATGCCGAGCGCCTCGAAGTTGACCTCACCGGCGTACAGCACGGCGTTGCGGCCCTTGCCGATGTCGATGAAGGCGGCCTCCATCGACGGCAGCACGTTCTGCACCTTGCCGAGGTAGACGTTGCCGACGTACGAGACCGCCTGCTCCTTGTTGACGTAGTGCTCGACGAGCACGTTGTCCTCGAGGACGCCGATCTGCGTACGGTCGCCGTTCTGCCGGACGACCATCACGCGCTCGACGGCCTCGCGCCGGGCGAGGAACTCGGCCTCCGTGATGATCGGCACGCGGCGGCGGCCCTGCTCGCGGCCCTCACGGCGGCGCTGCTTCTTGGCCTCCAGACGCGTCGAGCCCTTGATGGACTGCACCTCGTCAGAGGGTTCGGCCTTCGGGCGGGGCTCGCGGACCTTGACGACCGTGCGCTCCGGGTCGTCGTCGGAGGGCTCGGCCTCGACGGCGGTGTCACCGGCTCGGCGACGGCGGCGACGGCGCCGGCGGCTGCTGCTGGAGCCGCCTCCGCCGGCCGACTCGTCACGGTCGTCGGCCTCGTCGGCCTCCTCCCGGTCCTCCTCGGTCTGCTCGGCGGTGTCCTCGGCGTCCTGCGCGGCCTGGGCGGCGGAGACCTGCTCGGACTCGGCGTCCGCGGCCTCGCCCGCCTCGGCGTCGGAGTCGGCGGACTCGCCCCGCCGGCGGCGGCGGCCGCCCCGGCGACGGCGGCGGCGCGAGCCGGTCCCCTCGGACTCGTCCTGGTCGTCGAGGTCGGCCTGGTCCTCGGCGGAGTCCTCGGCCTCGTCGTCGGTGTCGTCGACGGCGGTCGCGGCGGCGGGGGCCTCGGCGGCCTGGGCCTCGGGCTCCTCGCTTGCGCCCCGGCGGCGGCGCCGGCGGCGCGACCCGGACGGCTGCTCCTCGCGGATGTCCTCGGCCGGGGCGAACTCCTCGGGCTCCTCGGCCCCGGCCGCCTCGGCGGCGGCAGCGGCGGCGGCCCGCTCCGGCGTCTGGAACTGGGGCTCGGTGAACACGGGCGCCTGGAACAGCGCGACGGCGGGCCGCGCCGGACGCGCCGACGGCTCACTCTCACCGGCAGCCGCACCGGCGCCGCGCTGGGGGCGCTGCGCGGACTGAGCCGGCTGCGCGGGCTCGGCGAAACCACCGGCGGCCCTGCGGACGACCCGCCGGCGCCGACGCGGTGCGGCTTCCTCGGCCCCCTCGGCGGGCTCGGCGGCACCGGCCTTCTCGGCGGTCCGAGCGGCGGGGGCGGCTTCGGCGGGGGCCTCGGCGGCAGCGGCCTCGGCGGGAGCCGGAGACGCGGGCGCGGCCTCGGCGGCGCCGGCCTCGGCCGGGGTCTCGGTCACGGGGGTCTTCGCCTCCTCGGCGGTCCCTTCGGGCGCGTCCGCAGGCGTCCCGGCGGGCGCGGACACGCGGCGCGAGGCACGGCGACGGGTCCGGCGGGGAGCCGCGTCCTCGGAGGCGGCGGCTTCGGTGCTTTCGGCGGCGGCAGCGGGCTCGGAGCCGCTCGGCTCGGTCTGTCCCGTCTCCGCCTCGGCCGGAGCCGCGGCGGGCGAGGTCACCGTGCGCGTCGCACGGCGCCGGGTACGCCGGGGAGCGGCGTCCTCGGACACCGCGGCGGGGGCCTCGGCCTGTTCCGCTGCCTCGGAGGCGGCCGGAGCGGCGGTGGGCACCACGGTCTCCGCGGCTTCCGCGGCGGCCGGGGCACCGGCGGGCGCGGAGGCCCGGCGCACCACACGGCGCCGCTTGCGCCCGGCGGGCTCGGCCTGCTCGGCCACGGCCTCGGCCGGCTTCTCGTCCCCGGCGCTCGCGGCGGCCTCGGAGGTCTCGGTCACCTCCGCGGCGGCTTCCTCGGCCTCGTCGGTCTCGTCGAGGCCGGTCACGAGCTCATCGGGCTCGGCGGCCGGTATGGCCGGCGCGACGGTCTCCACCGGCGCGTCGGACGAGGCACCGGCGGGCGGACCGGCCGGGCGGGACGCGGCACGGCGCCGTCGGCGGGGCGGCAGGGTGTCGCTGGGGGTGTTCTGTTCGGAGCCCTGTGAGGACCCTGTGGGTTCGGTCGGTTCGAGCATGCGGGCTTTTCTCCCGTCAGGCTCCCGGGCGCCGCGCCTGGTCCGGCGATGCCGGTGACGTCCGCGGCGCGCGCTGTGCGCGTTCGCCGCCGTCCGGGGCGCGGGCGCCGCACGGGAGCTCTCTGTGTCCTGTCTCGCCGGTTCCGTACGCCGAATGCGTACGGCCTGGCGAAAGTCTTCTGGTCGGTGCGCTGCCCGACCCAGGTGGCTCCCGAGTCCGAGGGCGGCGCTACGACGTCCGTCCCTACGCGGGACCTTCCTTACGCCGGCGCCGTCGCGGCGGCAGTCGATTCGGCCGTTGAGTGGGCCGGAGCTGCCTCGCGGTCGGGCGCGAGCGGGTCGGTCACCGTGCCGGTCTCTTCATCGAACAGCCCCTGCGCCAGCCTGGTCACCGCTGCGGGGACCGGCGGCGCCAGGTCGGCCACGGCGCGGAGACCGGACAGGACGTCGTCGGGTCGTACGGCAGGCGTCACGTGCCGAACAACCAGCCGCAGTATCGCACAGGGGTGGTCGGTCGGCCTATCAGCCTGCGAACTCTGCGTTTCTGCGAGGTCGCGGCTCTCCAGGCTCACGACGGCGGAGCGGGCGTCGAACGTGCGGACGCCGTTCTTGGCGAGGCGCTGGACCTCGACCGTCTCGGCCGCGTTGAAGGCGTCCACCGCTCGGCGGGCCTCCTCCTGCGACACGCCGTCCAGCCGCAGCTCCCAGACGGAAGCGGTCAGCCGGTCGGCGAGGCCCGAGGTGCGGGCCTCGACCGCCTCGACGATGTCGAGCCCGGCGGGCAGCGACTCGTCGAGAAGGGCCCTGAGCTGCTCCGGGTCACGCGGCGCGGTGAGCGCGATCTCCAGGTACTCCGCCTCACTGCCCGTGCCGGTGGGTGCGGCATTGGCGTACGACACCTTCGGGTGCGGTGTGAAGCCCGCCGAGTAGGCCATCGGCACCTCGGCACGGCGCAACGCACGCTCGAAGGCGCGCTGGAAGTCACGGTGGCTGGTGAACCGGAGGCGGCCGCGCTTGGTGTAGCGCAGTCGGATGCGCTGCACCGCGGGTGCGGGCGGCGGGCCTTCGGGCTGTCGCTTGCCCAGTGTCGTTCAGTCCTTCGTGAGAGCGGTCGTACTGCTACCAAGAGTACGTGCCTCGCGGCCCGAAGGTTCCCTCCGGTCGAGCGGCCGGGGTCGCCGGGGCTCTCCGAAGAGCATCCGCCGGACGTCGGCACGCGCCTGCCGTACGGTCTCCCGGGCGGCGGCCAGGGCCTGCCGGGTGGCCCGTCCCACACTGCGGGCGGCCTCGGCGGCGGGCCGCAGGACGGTGTCCCGTACGACGTGTCCGACGGGGGTGAGCACGCTGCGGTACACCCACCGCACCGGCTCGACGAAGATCCACCGGAAGAGGGTGCCGAGGAACCGCCCGACGGCGAGCGAGATGTGCCCGGCGATCCGCCAGGCGTGCCCGAGGGCGTCCAGGATCTCCCGTCCGACGACGGCCAGGACGCGTCCGACCGGTGTGAGGACCCAGCGCCAGAGGGCGAGGGCGGGCAGGACGAGCAGGATCCGGGCGATCCAGTAGAGGGCCGTGCCGATGCCGGTGACGACCATGCTCACCAGCCACACCAGTCCCTTCGCGCACCAGACGAGCGCGCGTCCGACGGGCGCCAGCACCCACGTGTACAGCCACACGGCCGGCACGACGACGAGGTACCGCGCGAGCCACGCCACGGCCGTGTACACGCCGATCCCGATCGCGGCGAGCCCGGCGCCGAGCCCCTTCAGGACCCACATCGCGGCGTGCCCGAGGGGCGTGAGCAGATGCCCGTACACCCAGCCGAGAGCGGCACCGATCCCCCGCCCCGCCCAGGCGGCCGCGTGTCCCACCGGCGTGAGGACGTACCGGTACAGCCACACCAGGGGCACGACGACGAGGACGTTCCCGAGCCACCCGAGGGCCTTGCCCACCGGGACGACGACGTGCCGCCACAGTCCCACGAACGGCCAGACGAACACGGCCCGACCGAGCCACAGCAGCGCCCGCCCGAGCGGCCGGAACAGCACGTCGTTCAGGAACCGCCCGGCGACGACGAGCGCGTCCCACGCCATCCGCACGGGGACGACCAGCACGAGCACGACGATCCGCACCGGGATCCGGATCGCGACGGCGAGGCACCCCCCGGGCACCTCCGGCTCCCGCCGGGCCGGCGGTCCGGCCGGCGGCTTGCGCAGGTCGACCCGCGGCTCGGCACCCTCGCGGGACGGTTTCTCCAGATCCATACCGTGGTAGACGCCGCAGCGGCCCGTCCGGATCCAGCCACCACGGAATCCCCGCCCCCTCCACGGCGGCTCCCCCAGCACACATTCCGAACTGGGGGAACCTGGCCGGGCCGGCCCCCCGGGGGAGCGTCACCGAACCGGCCTCTACAGCGGGTCCCCCGGGGGACCCGCCTCTCACCTCTCGGTCTGCCGCGGGTTCGGCGCGCCGGCGACGGGCGAGGACCGAGCCGGAGACAGCACCGAGCCCCCCTCCGCAGCGGAGGGGGGCTCAGCCGACGTCACCTCAGTGCGCGTGCCCGCTCGGCGCGGGTGCCGCGTTCTTGACGGTCAGGGGCAGCAGCTTCTTGCCCGTCGGGCCGATCTGGATGTGCGTGTCCATCTGCGGGCACACCCCGCAGTCGAAGCACGGCGTCCACCGGCAGTCCTCGACCTCGGTCTCGTCGAGGGCGTCCTGCCAGTCCTCCCAGAGCCAGTCCTTGTCCAGGCCCGAGTCGAGGTGGTCCCAGGGGAGGACCTCCTCGTAGGTGCGCTCGCGGGTGGTGTACCAGTCGACGTCCACGCCGAACGGCTCCAGGGCCTTGTCCGCGCAGGCCATCCAGCGGTCGTACGAGAAGTGCTCGCGCCAGCCGTCGAAGCGGCCGCCGTCGTCGTAGACCGCGCGGATGACCGCGCCGATGCGACGGTCGCCCCGGGAGAGCAGGCCCTCGACGATGCCGGGCTTGCCGTCGTGGTAGCGGAAGCCGATGGAGCGGCCGTACTTCTTGTCGCCGCGGATCTTGTCGCGGAGCTTGGCCAGGCGGGCGTCGGTCTCCTCGGCGGAGAGCTGCGGGGCCCACTGGAAGGGCGTGTGCGGCTTGGGGACGAAGCCGCCGATCGAGACCGTGCAGCGGATGTCGTTGGACTTCGACACCTCGCGGCCCTTGGCGATGACCTTCGTCGCCATGTCGGCGATCTGCAGGACGTCGTCGTCGGTCTCGGTGGGCAGGCCGCACATGAAGTACAGCTTCACCTGGCGCCAGCCGTTGCCGTACGCCGTCGCGACCGTGCGGATCAGGTCCTCTTCCGAGACCATCTTGTTGATGACCTTGCGGATGCGCTCCGAGCCGCCCTCGGGGGCGAAGGTGAGGCCCGAGCGGCGGCCGTTCCTGGTCAGCTCGTTCGCCAGGTCGATGTTGAAGGCGTCCACCCGGGTCGACGGCAGCGACAGGCCGATCTTGTCGTCCTCGTAGCGGTCCGCGAGGCCCTTGGCGATGTCGCCGATCTCGCTGTGGTCCGCGGACGACAGCGACAGCAGGCCGACCTCCTCGAACCCGGTCGCCTTCAGGCCCTGCTCGACCATGTCGCCGATGCCCGTGATGGAGCGCTCGCGGACCGGGCGGGTGATCATGCCGGCCTGGCAGAAGCGGCAGCCGCGCGTGCAGCCGCGGAAGATCTCCACCGACATGCGCTCGTGGACCGTCTCGGCCAGCGGGACGAGGGGCTGCTTGGGGTACGGCCACTCGTCCAGGTCCATCACGGTGTGCTTGGACACCCGCCACGGCACACCGCTGCGGTTCGGTACGACTCGGGCGATACGGCCGTCCGGCAGGTACTCGACGTCGTAGAAGCCGGGGACGTACACCCCGCCCGTCTTCGCCAGGCGGAACAGCAGCTCCTCGCGGCCGCCGGGGCGGCCCTCGGCCTTCCAGGCGCGGACGATCGCGGTGATCTCCAGGACGGCCTGCTCGCCGTCACCGATCACGGCGCAGTCGATGAAGTCCGCGATGGGCTCGGGGTTGAACGCGGCGTGGCCGCCGGCCAGGACGATCGGGTCGTCCGGGCCGCGGTCCTTGGACTCCAGCGGGATGCCGGACAGGTCCAGGGCGGCCAGCATGTTCGTGTAGCCGAGCTCCGTGGAGAAGGACAGGCCGAGCACGTCGAACGCCTTCACCGGGCGGTGGCTGTCGACCGTGAACTGGGGGACGCCGTGCTCGCGCATCAGCTCCTCCAGGTCCGGCCACACGCTGTAGGTGCGCTCGGCGAGGACGCCCTGCTGTTCGTTCAGGACCTCGTAGAGGATCTGGACGCCCTGGTTGGGCAGGCCGACCTCGTAGGCGTCCGGGTACATGAGCGCCCAGCGGACATCGCAGGACTCCCAGTCCTTGACCGTGGAGTTGAGCTCTCCGCCGACGTACTGGATCGGCTTCTGCACATGCGGGAGCAGAGCTTCGAGCTGCGGGAACACAGACTCGGCGGCTTCGGCAGGCATCTCACGGAACCTTCGTGTGCTGGCAGGGGTGACCATCCAGACTAACGCGCCCGCGGCCCCCCTCCGTACGCCCCGGGGATCACAGGGCCTTCGCCCTGCTGTTGATCCCGTCCCAGAACCCGGGCAGCTCGGCCTCCACGCACACGGCCCGCTGCTCCTCGCGCTCATGGAGCAGGCCGTAGGTGAAGGCGCTCTCCCCCGCCGCGTGGGCGACGGCGGACAGCTCGCGCAGGGTCTGGCGGGCCATCACGCTGTCCTGGTGCTCGCCCAGCAGGTTCTGCAGCGACTTCATGGACTTGACCATGGTCCTGGCCGGCTTGCCGAGGGCGGGGGCGGCGGCCTCCGCGGCGTAGCGGGTGCGCTTGGCCTTCTTGCGGACCTCGTGCAGCGCGACGTCCCGGTCGGTGCCGGGTTCCAGCTCCAGGGCCCGCTCGACCAGCCCGGTGACCTTGCGGAAGTCCTTCCGTACGGCCTTGGCGACCGTCTTGCCGGGCTTCTTCCCGGCCGCCTTCCGCAGCGGCGGGTGGGCGATCAGGGCGTCCAGGGTGTCGAGCAGGGCGAGGTAGCGGCGGGAGTCGAGGACGCCGATGAGCCGGCCGCGCGCCCCGCCGTGCTCGGCGTTCGACCAGGTGCTCAGGCGCTGCTCGACCGGGCCGCGGACCAGCGCGGCGGGCACCTCTCCGAGGGCCGCCGTCAGCCGCCCGGTCAGCACCTCGCGGTCGCGGTCCAGGCCCAGCTCGCCGGCCAGCCATTTCAGCTCGTCGCCGACCGGGTCGGTGACGGTCCGGTCGAGGACCTCGCCGAACGACTTGAAGGTGCTGCGCAGCCTGCGGGTGGCCACGCGCATGCGGTGCACGGAGTCCTCGACGTCGCGGCGGACGGCCGGGTCGAGTTCGACGAGGGCGTCCCGCTGTGCGCGCACGTAGGCGAGCACGTGGTCGCCGACGGTCACCGGGTCCCCCGCGGAGGCGGACGCACGCCGCTTTCGAGGCGCGGTCTCCGCGAGGGCGCGTGCGAGCTTCGACGGCGACTTCGACGGCCGTACGCCCGCCTTGCGCAGCCGCTTCTCCACCTGGTCGAGGAAGGCCGGGTCACCCCCGTCGGCCAGTTCCACCTCGATCTCGGTCCACTGCGCCTCGCCGCCGCCCGCCGTGAGCCGCGCGGCGTGCACGGCGTCGACGCTGACCTCGGCGAGCAGCCGGCCGGCGGCGTCCACGAGGTGCCGTACGTCCCGGTCGGAGCGGAGCCGGACCAGGGGCAGCAGCTCGCTGTCGCGGACCCGGGAACGGACCAGCCCGGCGAGGTCGTCGGGCAGGGTGTCGGACAGCGGGGCGTGGATCTCGTCGCGGACGCCGGGGGCGACCGGGAACTTCAGGTGCCAGCCCGCGTCGGAGCCGCCGGTGCGGCGGCGCAGGGTGACGGACGACGCGGCGAGGCGTTCGTCGGCGGTGTCGTAGTAGGTGGCGTCGAGCTGGGCGACGCCCTTGTCGACGACGTCCGCGACCCCGGCGACACCGGTCAGGTCCGGAAGCCCGCTGTCCTTCGACTCGTACTTCCGCTCGATCTCACGCTTCGTGTCCGCCATGACCCGAATCTAGTCGGCCGGACAGCGGGGCGGCAGGGGGCCGCCCCGCCCGATGTTCACGCCGACATCGGTCTCTGCACCCGGATCGACTGCAACAGACCGACCGCTATCCACACGGCGAACATCGACGAACCGCCGTACGACACGAACGGCAGCGGCAGGCCGGTGACCGGCATGATGCCGAGCGTCATGCCGATGTTCTCGAACGTCTGGAAGGCGAACCAGGCGACGATGCCGGCGGCCACGATCGTGCCGTACAGGTCGCTCGTCTCCCGGGCGATCCGGCAGGCCCGCCACAGCACGATGCCGAGCAGCAGGATGATCAGGCCGCCGCCGAGGAAGCCCAGCTCCTCCCCCGCCACTGTGAAGACGAAGTCCGTCTGCTGCTCGGGGACGAACTGTCCGGTGGTCTGCGAGCCGTGGAAGAGGCCCGAGCCGGTCAGTCCGCCGGAGCCGATGGCGATGCGGGCCTGGTTGGTGTTGTAGCCGACGCCGGCCGGGTCGAGTTCGGGGTTGGCGAAAGCGGCGAAGCGGGCGATCTGGTAGTCGTCGAGCACGCCGAGCTGCCAGACGGCGATCGCGCCGGCCGCGCCCGCGCCCAGCAGGCCGAACACCCACCGGTTGGTGGCGCCGGAGGCGAGCAGCACACCGAGCACGATGATGACCATGACCATGACCGACCCGAGGTCGGGCATGAGCATCACGATCAGCATGGGCACGGCGGCCAGGCCCAGCGCCTGCATGACCGTGCGGTGGTCGGGGTACTGCTTGTCGCCCGCGTCGACCCGGGCCGCCAGCAGCATCGCCATGCCCAGGATGATCGTGACCTTCACGAACTCCGAGGGCTGGAGGGAGAAGCCGCCGGGGAGCTTGATCCAGGAGTGGGCGCCGTTGATCGTGGAGCCGAGCGGCGTGAGCACCAGCAGGATCAGCAGCACCGACAGGCCGTACAGGATCGGCACGGCCGTGCGCAGGCCGCGGTGGCCGAGCCAGATGGTGCCGGCCATCAGGGCGAGGCCGATGCCGGTGTTCAGCAGGTGCCGGATGAGGAAGAAGTACGGGTCGCCCTGGTTCAGCTCCGTGCGGTTGCGGGTCGCCGAGTAGACCAGCAGCGTGCCGAGCAGCGACAGGGCCAGCGCCGACAGCAGGATCGGCCAGTCGAGCCGCCGCGTGACCGAGTCACGGGCGAGGAGCCGCGTCCAGCCGGTGCGCTCGGGCCCGTAGCCGGAGACCTGGAAGCTGTTCACACCGCCGGTCATGTCGGCAACCTCCGGCTTCCCCGCCGGCGCCGGCGCCTTCGGGTGTCACGGTTCTCCGGCGTCGGCGGGGCCGCCGTCGCCGGCTGGAGCGGGTCGGCCGGGGCGTTCGGGTCCTTCTTCTTGGCCTGCTGGTCCTTGGCCGGGTCCTTGGAGATCTTCGGGGAGGCGATGGTGCCGTCCGTCTTGACCTTCGGCAGGGCCTTCTCCGGTGTGGGCAGCAGCGCCTTCTTCGGGTCGATGTCGCCGTCCTCGGAGACGCCGTACAGCGCGTTGTAGATGTTGCGGACGGCGGGGCCCGAGGCGCCGGAGCCCGTACCGCCCTGGGAGATCGTCATGACGATCGAGTAGTCCTTGGTGTACGTGGCGAACCAGGAGGTCGTCTGCTTGCCGTAGACCTCGGCCGTTCCCGTCTTGGCGTGCATCGGGATCTTGTCCTGCGGCCAGCCGCCGAACCTCCAGGCGGCCGTACCGCGGGTGGCGACTCCCGCGAGGGCTTCGTCTATCTCGTTGCGCGTCTTCTGGCTCATCGGCAGCTTGCCGTGCGCCTTGGGCTTGATCGGTGTGACCGTCTTGCCGTCGGCGCTGATGACGGCCTTGCCGACCGAGGGCGTGTACATCGTGCCGCCGTTGGAGATGGCGGCGTAGATGGTGGCCATCTGGATGGGCGTGACGAGCGTGTCGCCCTGGCCGATGGAGTAGTTGACGGAGTCACCGGCGCGCATGCGGTTGCCTTCGAGGCAGTTCTCGTAGGCGATCTTCTCGGCGTAGCTGCCGTTGCGCTTGCCGGTGCGGCACCAGGCGTCCTTGTTGGCCTTCCAGTAGTCCAGCTTCCACTTGCGGTCGGGGACGCGGCCGGTGACCTCGTTGGGCAGGTCGATGCCGGTCTCCTTGCCGAGGCCGAACTGGTGGGCGGTCTTGTAGAACCAGTCGTTGGCGTTCTTCTTCGGCTTCGTGCCGCCGTCCTTCTTCCACTCCTCGTGGGAGAGCCGGTAGAAGACCGTGTCGCAGGAGACCTCCAGGGCGCGGCCGAGGCTGATCGGGCCGTATCCCTTGGACTCGAAGTTCTTGAAGACCTGGCCGCCGATGGAGTACGAGCTGGAGCACTGGTAGGGGCCGTTGAAGGAGTAGCCCGCGTTGACGGCGGCGGCCGTCGGGATGACCTTGAAGATGGAGCCGGGCGCCGACTGGCCCTGGATGGCGCGGTTGAGCAGCGGGTAGTTGGACTTCTTGCCGGTGAGCCGCGCGTAGTCCTTGGCGGAGATGCCGCCCACCCAGGCGTTCGGGTCGTACGTCGGGTTGGAGGCCATGGCGACGACGCGGCCGGTCTTGGCCTCCATGACGACGACGGCGCCGGAGTCCGCCTTGTAGTTGGTGCCGGTGTTCCGGTCGTGCTGCTTGCGGGCCTCCTTCATGGCCTCGTTCAGCTGGTACTCGGCGATCCGCTGGACGCGGGCGTCGATGCTGGTGACGAGGTTGTCACCGGGGTGGGCCGGGTCGGCCTCGGCCTGGCCGATGACGCGGCCGAGGTTGTCGACCTCGTAGCGCGTGACGCCGGCCTTGCCGCGCAGCTGCTTGTCGTACTGGCGCTCCAGGCCCGAGCGGCCGACCTGGTCGGAGCGCAGGTACGGCGAGTTGGTGTTCTGCGCCTGCTTGATCTCCTCGTCGGTGACCGGCGAGAGGTAGCCGAGGACCTGGGCGGTGTTGGCCTTGCCCGGGCTCGGGTAGCGGCGCACGGCCTCCGGCTCGGCGGTGATGCCGGGGAAGTCCTCGGCGCGCTCGCGGATCTGCAGGGCCTGCTTGGGCGTGGCCTCGTCGGTGATGGGGATGGGCTGGTAGGGCGAGCCGTTCCAGCAGGGCTGGGGCGTCTCGGCGTCGCACAGCCGGACCTTCTCCATGACCTCCTTGGGGGTCATGCCCAGGACTCCGGCGAGCTTGGTGAGGACGTCCTTGCCGTCGTCCGGCATCTTCAGCAGGTCGGTGCGGGACGCGGAGACGACCAGTCTGGTCTCGTTGTCGGCCAGGGCCACTCCGCGCGCGTCCAGGATCGAGCCGCGTACGGCCGGCTGGACGACCTGCTGGACGTGGTTCCCGGACGCCTCCTTGGCGTACGCGGCGCCCTCACGGATCTGGAGGTACCACAGGCGTCCGCCCAGGGTGAGGAGCAGGGAGAGGACGAGGACCTGGATGACGACGAGCCGGATCTGGACCCGTGGGTTCCGGCCGGTCTCGGGAATGTTGGTCACTGCGGCTGCCTCCCCCTCTCAGTGCGCGTTCGGGTGGGTGATGACGACGGATGATCGACGGGCGGTGACGAGTGGTGAACGGTCGGCCCACGCCCCGTCGTTCCGACCGGACCGATCCGTTCGGGTGAACTTCGCCGCGTTCACAGCCGCTTGACCCCCTTGATGCGCCCGGCCCGCGCCATCCGGGCCCGGGCCGCCTTCACCCGCAGGCCGTTGCGCTGGCTGCCGATCCTCAGGCCGGTGCCGCCGGCGAGCCAGCCGGAGGAGATGTCCGTGGCCTTGGCGGCGGCCGACGTGGACTCGGCCAGCGGATCGTTCTCCGCACGCCGGGCCAGGGCCATCACCCCAGGCACCACGAACGGGGCGAGCAGCAGGTCGTACAGAGCGGCCGTGAACAACAGGCTGCCCAGGCCCACATGGCGGGCGGCGGTGTCGCCGACGAGGGCGCCGACACCGGCGTACAACAGGGTCGAGCCGACCGCGGCGGCGACCACCACGACCATCGGGCCGGTGGCGGACTTCAGCTGGCCCGTCTCCGGCTTCACCAGGCCGGCGAGATAGCCGATGACGCACAGCACGAGGGCGTACCGCCCGGCGGCGTGGTCGGCGGGCGGGGCCAGGTCGGCGAGCAGGCCCGCGGCGAAGCCGACGAGGGCGCCGCCGACATGCCCGTACACCAGCGCGAGGCCGAGGACGGTCAGCAGCATCAGGTCGGGCACCGCGCCCGGCAGATGGAGGCGGGCGAGGACGCTCACCTGGATCACCAGGGCGACGACGACCAGGGCGGACGAGAGCAGGATCCGGTTGACGCGCATGGGGTGACAGCTCCTACTGCTCTTGCTGGTTCTGGCCGTCTGCGGGCGCCTCGGCGGACGGCGTCACGGTCACCGTCACCGTCGGCCTCGGGGTGGGCTTGGGCTTGGGCGGGAGCACCGTGTCGCGGGGGTCCTTCTTCGGGGCCTCGACGACGACGCCGACGATGTCGAGCTTGGTGAAGCTCGCGTACGGCGTGACGTACAGCGTGCGGGTCAGGCCGCCGCCGGAGGGGTCGACGCGGGAGACCACGCCGACGGGCACGCCGGGCACGAACGGCCGGTCGGCCTGCGAGCCGAAGGTGACGAGGCGGTCGCCCTTCTTCACCTCGGCCTTGCCGTTGAGGAGTTCGACGCGCAGCGGACGGTCGCCCTGCCCGGAGGCGAAGCCCAGTTCGTCGCTGGCCTCCATGCGCGTGCCGACCGTGAAGTCGGGGTCGCTGGCGAGCAGGACCGTCGCGGTGTTGGGCCCGACCGTGGTGACCCGGCCGACCAGCCCGTCGCCGTTCAGGACGGTCATGTCGCGCTTGATGCCGTCGTTGGCGCCGACGTCGATGGTGATGGTCCAGGAGAAGCCCTGCGCCGCTCCTATGGCGATGACCTCCGCGCCCTTGATGCCGTACTGGCCCTGCCCGGCGACCTTCAGCATCTTGTCGAGCTGCTTGAGGCGGCTGCGGGCGCGGTCGTCGCTGCCGAGCCGGGCCTTCAGGGCCGCGTTCTCCTCCTCCAGCGCGGCGAGCCGGTCGTGCCGCTCGCCGGAGTCACGGATGGCGGAGACCGCGTTGCCGACCGGGTCGACCGCGGCCGACACACCGCTCTCGATCGGGCCGAAGACCGTGGCCGCGGCCTGCCGGGCACCGTCGACGGGCGAATCCTCCCCACCGCGGATGTCCACCGTGATCAGAGCGAACGCGATGGCGATCAGCAGCACCAGGAGCAGCCGGCTCTCTCGTGTGTCCCTCACGTGCGGCGGCCGTGCCTTCCTCATCGGAATTCGGGAAGCCCCAGGGAAAACCGAGGGGCTGCTTTGTGGGAGCTTATGCAGCTGTATCAACGATCCGCCGCACGAGAGGAGATCGTCCCGTACGGCGGAATCGAAGAGTTACGTCATCTGCGCGGCTGGGCGTCCAGCACCTGCTGCAGCGCCTCGAACTCCTCGACGCACTTGCCGGACCCGAGCGCCACGCTGTCCAGGGGGTCCTCGGCGATGTGGATCGGCATCCCGGTCTCCCGGCGCAGCCGCTCGTCCAGGCCCCGCAGCAGCGCTCCGCCGCCGGTCAGAACGATTCCTCGGTCCATGATGTCGCCGGACAGCTCCGGCGGGCACTTGTCGAGGGTCGTCTTGACGGCGTCGACGATGGCGTTGACCGGCTCCTCGATCGCCTTGCGGACTTCGGCCGCGGAGATGACGACGGTCTTCGGCAGCCCGGAGACCAGGTCCCGGCCGCGGATTTCGGTGTGCTCGTCGGTGTCGAGGTCGTACGCCGAACCGATCGTGATCTTGATCTGCTCGGCCGTCCGCTCACCCAGCAGGAGCGAGTACTCCTTCTTGATGTGCTGGATGATCGCGTTGTCCAGTTCGTCGCCCGCCACCCGGATGGACTGGGCGGTGACGATGCCGCCGAGGGAGATGACCGCGACCTCCGTCGTGCCGCCGCCGATGTCGACCACCATGTTGCCCGTGGCCTCGTGGACCGGCAGGCCGGAGCCGATGGCCGCGGCCATGGGCTCCTCGATGATGTGCACCTGGCGGGCGCCGGCCTGGGACGACGCCTCGATGACGGCACGGCGCTCGACGCCCGTGATGCCCGAGGGCACACAGACGACGACCCGCGGACGAGCCAGATACCGCCGCTTGTGGATCTTCAGGATGAAGTAGCGGAGCATCCGCTCGGTGATCTCGAAGTCGGCGATCACGCCGTCCTTCAGCGGACGAACGGCAACGATGTTGCCGGGCGTGCGCCCGATCATCTTCTTCGCTTCGGCGCCGACCGCGAGGATGCCACCGGTGTTGGTGTTGATCGCGACGACGGACGGCTCGTTGAGTACGATCCCGCGACCCCTGACGTACACCAGCGTGTTGGCGGTCCCGAGGTCGACAGCCATGTCACGGCCGATGAACGACATTGAGTTCCCCATCAGGATTCGTCTGGCCTTCCCACTAGCTTTTGAGGGCTTTTCAGGTAGGCAAAGGTGGGTGCTGTGACGTGAAGGCTTCCATCGTAGACGCGCCTTCGCGAACACTGCGGGAGGGTCTCCGCCATTGTCAGCAGATGCCGCACGGGTTCGCTTGTGGAGACGGGCGTTCGGGGAGCATCGTTCCCTCGATCGCCACGCATATGCCGGAAAAGTCTGGGAGCGGTGCTCCCAGACTTCGCCGGTCCTTCGCCCTTTACGCGCGACCCGGGAAGAAGATCTTCACCTCGCGCTCGGCGGACTCCTCGGAGTCGGAGGCGTGGATCAGGTTCTCCCGGACGATCACGCCGTAGTCGCCGCGGATGGAGCCGGGCGCGGCGGCGATCGGGTCGGTCGGCCCGGCCAACTGGCGCAGCCCCTCGATGACCCGCTCACCCTCGACGATCATCGCCACGACCGGCCCGGAGGCCATGAACTCCACCAGCGGCTCGTAGAAGGGCTTGCCCTTGTGCTCGCCGTAGTGCTGCTCCAGCGTGTCCTGGTCCAGGGTGCGCAGCTCCAGCGCGGTGATCGCCCAGCCCGCCTTGCGCTCGATGCGGCTGATGATCTCGCCGGTCAGGCCACGACGGACGGCGTCGGGCTTGAGGAGGACGAGGGTGCGCTGGCTCACGACGGGCTCCTTATGCGTCAAGGTTGTGCGGGTGGGACGAGATTACCCGGCGTGTCGGGCCGCCTGTTACACAGCGTCAGGTGTGGAGGAGCCGGCCTGGGCCGCGAATCTCGCCTTCGCCTCGTCCACCTTCCGCCCGTAGTGCACCGACGCCCACCACAGGGCCGCGAAGACCACGCCCAGGAAGAACATCATGGGCACGGCGAAGCCCGACGCGATGAGCGCGATCTGCAGCGCCCAGCCGAGCACCACCCCGCCCGGGCGCGTCACCAGTCCGCACAGCACCAGGCACAGGAACATCGCGACGCCGCTGACCGTCCACACGGTCGTCATGGACAGGTCGGGGTCCTTCATGGCGACCAGCCCGGCGAAGCCGATGATGAAGAACTCGCCGATCAGCGTCGAAGAACAGAGCGTACGCACGGGATGTCAGCCCTTCCCCAGGAGCAGTCGGGCCTCGCCGACGGTGATGACGGAACCGGTGACGAGCACGCCGCCGCCCGCGAACTCGCCCTCCTCCTCGGCCAGCGTGATCGCGGCCTCCAGCGCGTCGGGCAGCCGCGGTTCGACCTGGACGCGGTCCTCGCCGAACACCTCGACGGCGATGCCGGCCAGCTCGTCGGCGTCCATCGCGCGGTGGCTGGAGTTCTGCGTGACGACGACCTCGGCGAACACCGGCTCGAACGCCTCCAGCAGCCCCCGTACGTTCTTGTCGCCGCTCGCGCCGACGACACCGATGAGGCGGCTGAACTGGAACGCCTCCCCGATCGCGTCGGCCGCGGCCCGGGCACCCGCCGGGTTGTGGGCGGCGTCGAGCACGACGGTCGGCGACCGGCGCACGACCTCCAGCCGGCCCGGGGAGGCGACGGCGGCGAACGCCTTGCGGACCGTGTCCAGGTCCAGCGGGTCGGGCCGCTGCGCGCCGACGCCGAAGAACGCCTCGACGGCGGCGAGCGCCACGGCCGCGTTGTGCGCCTGGTGCGCGCCGTGCAGCGGCAGGTACACCTCGGTGTACTCGCCGCCGAGGCCGCGCAGCGTCAGCAGCTGCCCGCCGACGGCCACCTGCCGGTCCACGACGCCGAACTCCAGGCCCTCGCGGGCCACGGTCGCGTCCACCTCGACGGCCTTCTTCAACAGCACCTGCGCCGCCTCGACCGGCTGCTGCGCCAGGATGACGGTGGCGTCCTGCTTGACGATGCCGGCCTTCTCCGTGGCGATCTCGGCGTGCGTGGTGCCGAGCCGGTCGGTGTGGTCGAGGTCGATGGGCGTGACGACGGCGACGTCACCGTCGATCACGTTCGTGGCGTCCCAGGAGCCGCCCATGCCGACCTCGACGACGGCGACGTCCACGGGGGCGTCGGCGAAGGCCGCGTACGCCATGCCGGTGAGCACCTCGAAGAAGGACAGCCGGTACTCCTGCGCGGCGTCGACCATCTCCACGTACGGCTTGATGTCCTGGTACGTCTCGATGAACCGCTCGGGCGAGATGGGGGCGCCGTCCAGGCTGATGCGCTCGGTGATCGACTGCACGTGCGGCGAGGTGTAGCGGCCGGTGCGCAGCTCGAAGGCGCCGAGCAGGGCCTCGATCATGCGGGCCGTGGAGGTCTTGCCGTTGGTGCCGGTGATGTGGATCGACGGGTACGACCGCTGCGGCTCCCCGAGCACGTCCATCAGCGCGGCGATGCGGCTGACGGAGGGCTCCAGCTTGGTCTCGCCCCAGCGCGTGGCGAGCTCCGCCTCGACCTCACGCAGGGCCTTGTCCACCTCGGGGTCGGCGGGCCGGGTGGGGATGTCGGCCTCCGGGGGGCCGCCCTGGGTGCGCAGGGTCCGGCTGCCGGCTTCGATGACCGCGAGGTCGGGGTCGCGGGTGGTTTCCTCCGCGATGATCTCGTCGAAGGTGTTGAGGGGGTCGGGCTGGTCGTCGGCGCTGTGGTCTGGAGGGAGCTCGCTCACGGGGCCCAGTCTACGGAGGGGCAGTGACATTGGCCGGGGGTGGTTTGTGTCGTCGCGTGTGTGCGGGTTCGTCGTGGCTTGTCGCGCAGTTCCCCGCGCCCCCGAACTGCGTGAAGGCCCCCGCGCTGACGAGCACGGGGGCCTTCACGACCGTACGGACGACTACGCCTGCGGCAGGCGTTCCAGCTGTGCCTGGATGCGGGCGATGTCCTCCTCCGCCTTGGTGAGGCGGGTGCGGATCTTGTCCACGACGTGGTCGGGGGCCTTCGACAGGAACGCCTCGTTGCCGAGCTTGGCGTTCGCCTGGGCCTTCTCCTTCTCGGCCGCGGCGAGGTCCTTCGCGAGGCGCTTTCGCTCCGCCGCCACGTCGATCGTGCCGGAGAGGTCGAGGGCGACCTGGGCACCGGCGACCGGCAGGGTCGCCGTGGCCGTGAAGGCGTCGCCCTCCGGCTGGAGACGGAGGAGCTGGCGGATGGCGGCCTCGTGGGGCGCGAACGGCGTGCCGTCCAGGGTGAGGCGGGCCGGGACCCGCTGGCCGGGCTGGAGGCCCTGGTCGGCGCGGAAGCGGCGGACCTCGGTGATGACCGACTGGAGCGACTCGATCTCGCGCTCTGCGTCGGCGTCGCGGAAGCCGCTGTCCTCCGGCCAGTCGGCGATGACGACCGACTCGCCGCCGGTGAGCGTGGTCCACAGCGTCTCCGTGACGAACGGGACCACCGGGTGCAGCAGCTTCAGCGTGACGTCGAGGACCTCGCCGAGGACGCGCTTGCTGACCTCGGCCGCCTCGCCGCCCGCCTGGAACGTCGTCTTGGACAGCTCGACGTACCAGTCGAAGACCTCGTCCCACGCGAAGTGGAACAGGGAGTCGGACAGCTTCGCGAACTGGTAGTCGTCGTAGTACGCGTCGACCTCGGCGACGACCGAGTTCAGGCGGGAGAGGATCCAGCGGTCCGTCGCGGACATCTTCGACGGGGCCGGCAGCGGGCCGTCGACCGTCGCGCCGTTCATCAGCGCGAAGCGCGTCGCGTTCCAGATCTTGTTGGCGAAGTTGCGCGAGCCCTGGACCCAGTCCTCGCCGATGGGGACGTCGACGCCGGGGTTGGCGCCCCGGGCGAGGGTGAAGCGCAGGGCGTCGCTGCCGTACTTGTCCATCCAGTCCAGCGGGTTGACCGCGTTGCCGAAGGACTTCGACATCTTCTTGCCGAACTGGTCGCGGACCATGCCGTGCAGGGCGATGGTGTGGAACGGCGGGGTGCCGTCCATCGCGTACAGGCCGAACATCATCATCCGGGCGACCCAGAAGAAGAGGATGTCGTAGCCCGTGACCAGGACGGAGTTCGGGTAGAACTTCGCGAGCGACTCGGTCTGCTCGGGCCAGCCGAGCGTGGAGAACGGCCACAGGCCCGAGGAGAACCAGGTGTCGAGGACGTCGGTGTCCTGACGCCAGCCCTCGCCGCTCGGCGGCTCCTCGTCGGGGCCGACGCAGACGACCTCGCCGTCCGGGCCGTACCAGACCGGGATGCGGTGGCCCCACCACAGCTGGCGCGAGATGCACCAGTCGTGGAGGTTGTCGACCCAGTCGAAGTAGCGCTTCTCCATCTCCTGCGGGTGGATCTTGACCCGGCCGTCGCGGACAGCGTCACCGGCCGCCTTGGCCAGCGGGCCGACCTTGACCCACCACTGCATGGACAGGCGCGGCTCGATGGTGGTCTTGCAGCGCGAGCAGTGGCCGACGGAGTGGACGTAGGGCCGCTTCTCGGCGACGATCCGGCCCTCGGCGCGCAGGGCCGCGACGATCGCCGACCGCGCTTCCAGCCGGTCCAGGCCCTGGAAGGGGCCGTGGGCGGTGATCACGGCGTGCTCGTCCATGATCGTCAGGGCGGGGAGGTCGTGGCGCTGGCCGATCTCGAAGTCGTTCGGGTCGTGCGCCGGGGTGACCTTGACGGCACCCGTGCCGAACTCCGGGTCGACGTGCTCGTCCGCGACGACCGGGATGGAGCGGTCGGTCAGCGGCAGCTTGACCAGCTTGCCGACCAGGTGCTTGTAGCGCTCGTCCTCGGGGTGGACGGCGACGGCCGTGTCACCGAGCATGGTCTCGGCGCGGGTGGTGGCGACGACGATGGTGTCGTCCCCGTCGCCGTACTTCATGGAGACGAGCTCGCCGTCGTCGTCCTGGTACTCGACCTCGATGTCGGAGATCGCGGTCAGGCACCGGGGGCACCAGTTGATGATGCGCTCGGCGCGGTAGATCAGCTCGTCGTCGTAGAGCCGCTTGAAGATGGTCTGGACGGCCTGGGACAGGCCCTCGTCCATGGTGAACCGCTCGCGCGACCAGGCGACGCCGTCGCCGAGGCGCCGCATCTGGCCGCTGATCTGCCCGCCGGACTCGCCCTTCCACTGCCAGACCCGCTCGACGAAGGCCTCACGCCCCAGGTCGTGCCGGGACTTGCCCTCCTTCGCCAGCTCCCGCTCGACGACGTTCTGCGTGGCGATGCCGGCGTGGTCCATGCCGGGCTGCCACAGCGTCTCGTACCCCTGCATCCGCTTACGGCGGGTCAGGGCGTCGATGAGCGTGTGCTCGAAGGCGTGCCCGAGGTGCAGGCTGCCCGTGACGTTCGGCGGCGGGATGACGATGGTGTACGGCGGCTTGTCGCTCTTCTCGTCCGCCTCGAAGTAACCCCGCTCTACCCAGCGCTCGTACAGCGGCCCCTCTACGTCGGCCGGCGCGTACTGGGTCGGCAGGTCGGTGCTGGGCGCTGGTGGCTGCTGCTGAGCGTTCTCGGTCACGGGGGTCAGTTTAGAGGTGTCTCTCTTCCGTCCCGAAACGCGTTTGCTTTTTGACGTGCTCCCTGGCCCGAGGTCCGGGAGCTGCCTGCTTCACCGCGATGTGCCGGGACTCTCCTCCTGGTCTTACCGGCGCTCCACGAGGCGTAGAGGGTCTCCGCCCGCCCGGCGGCGACGATTCGGTGTCCTTCGAAGAGAGAAGGCGTTGGTGTTGAGGCGGATCGACTGCCGGGTGTCCTTCTTCGACTTGTACCGGGGCGGCCCACCCTCCTACCCCGCCGCTTTCCGGTGCAGCTGTCGAAGAAGTTCTTGTAGGCGATGTCGAGATCTCGAAGGGACTGTTGTAGGACGACCGCCGAATTGCGCACGGCGGGAGCAGATGCGTTCGAAGGCTTGAGGGCGGCACACGCGCCCTCATGCATGCGCCTGTGGCCGCCCTCGCACTTCGCCGCCTCCTGCGGCGGAGCACTGCCGGAGATCCCCCGCGTGAATACCAGGACGTCTGCAAGGATCCCGTAACGGCCGGGGCCCCGCTGCCATGCACACGGCGGGCAGCCCCAGCAGCCCGGACCGTACGGCCAGCCGGGTCCGTACGGCCAGCCGCCGCAGGCGCCCCAGCCCGGCTACGGCTACCCCCAGCAGGCCCCTCCGCCCCAGCCGGGTTACGGCTACCCGCAGCAGCCCCCGCAGGGCGTCCCGCCGCAGCCGGGGCCCTACGGCCAGCAGCCCCCGTACGGTCAGCAGCCGCAGCCGCCCTACGGCCAGGCCCCGTACGGCATGCCGCCCCAGCCCCCGGCCCCGGGCGGCGGCAAGAAGAAGACCGGCATCGTCATCGGCGCCGTGGCCCTCGTGGCGGCGATCGGCGTCGGCGCGTACTTCGTGATCGGCGGGGGTGGCGGCGCGGGCTCCCTGGAGGACGACGGGCCGCACAAGCTGGCCACGCCGGCGAAGGTGCTGAGCGAGTACAACCGCGTCACGAAGGACGGGGCGACCGCCGGCGACGAGTCCGCCAAGGAGCTGGAGAAGAGCGGCGTCAAGAACGGCAAGTCGGTGCTGGGCTCCTACTCCACCGTGGACCCCACCAAGTACGACCCCTCCGACCCGTCCTCGGCCGCCACGCTGGCGACGGCCAGGAGCGTGCAGTTCTTCGGCGTCTACGGTGAGGTCTCCGACCCGGAGGCGGCCCTGGACACCTTCTTCGCCAACTTCAAGAAGTCGGCCGAGGAGGACTCCTCCAGCAGCGGAGGCGGCAAGACCGAGCTGATCGGCGAGCCCGAGGAGGCCGACCTCGACGGCGCGGTCATGAAGTGCCAGGCGCTCAAGGGCGAGAACCTGATGACCAAGAAGGAGCAGACAAACTGGTTCTGCGCCTGGGCCGACTACAGCACGATCGCCGTCGTCTCCTCGGGTGACGCCACCAAGGAGACCACCAAGGACGCGGCTGTCGACATCACCACCAAGATCCGCCCGGAGATCCGCGTCAAGGCCTGATCAGGCTCGACCGACAAGAGGAAGGGCCCCGGTCGGCGACCGGGGCCCTTTCCTCTACGTCTGCCGTGTCACGCCGTCTTCTGCTCGCCCGGACCGCGACCGCGCGCGTCCCGCGGGATCAGCGTCGGGTTGACGTTCGACTGGACGACGTCCGCCGTGATGACGACCCGGGCCACGTCCTTGCGGGACGGGACCTCGTACATCACGCCCTGGAGGACCTCCTCCATGATGGCCCTGAGGCCACGCGCTCCGGTCTGGCGGAGGATGGCCTGGTCGGCGATGGCCTCCAGCGCCTCGCGCTCGAAGTCCAGCTCCACACCGTCGAGTTCGAAGAGGCGCTGGTACTGCTTGACGAGCGCGTTGCGCGGCTCGACGAGGATCTGCAGCAGCGCCTCGCGGTCCAGGTTGTGGACCGAGGTGATGACGGGGAGGCGGCCGATGAACTCGGGGATCATGCCGAACTTGACCAGGTCCTCCGGCATGACCTCCTGGAACTGGTCCTTGGACTCCATCTCGCGCTTGGAGCGGATCTGCGCGCCGAAGCCGATGCCCTTGGCGCCGGCCCGGGACTCGATGATCTTCTCCAGTCCGGCGAAGGCACCGCCCACGATGAACAGCACGTTCGTCGTGTCGATCTGGATGAACTCCTGGTGGGGGTGCTTGCGGCCGCCCTGCGGAGGCACCGAGGCCGTGGTGCCCTCCAGGATCTTCAGCAGGGCCTGCTGGACGCCCTCGCCCGAGACGTCGCGCGTGATGGAGGGGTTTTCACTCTTCCTCGCGACCTTGTCGATCTCGTCGATGTAGATGATCCCGGTCTCGGCCTTCTTGACGTCGTAGTCGGCCGCCTGGATCAGCTTGAGCAGGATGTTCTCGACGTCCTCGCCGACGTATCCGGCCTCCGTGAGGGCCGTGGCGTCGGCGATCGCGAAGGGGACGTTCAGCATGCGCGCGAGGGTCTGCGCGAGGAGGGTCTTGCCGGAGCCCGTGGGGCCGAGCAGGAGGATGTTGGACTTCGCCAACTCGATGGCGTCGTCACGGCCGTTCGCCCCGCCGTTCTCACCGGCCTGGACGCGCTTGTAGTGGTTGTACACCGCTACGGACAGGGCTTTCTTGGCGGCCTCCTGGCCGACCACGTAGCCCTCGAGGAACTCGTAGATCTCGCGCGGCTTCGGGAGTTCCTCCCAGCGGACCTCGCTGGTCTCCGCCAGCTCTTCCTCGATGATCTCGTTGCAGAGATCGATGCACTCGTCGCAGATGTACACACCGGGCCCTGCGATGAGCTTCTTGACCTGCTTCTGGCTCTTGCCGCAGAACGAGCACTTGAGCAGATCGCCGCCGTCACCGATGCGTGCCACGGTGTGCTTCCCCTTCGCCTGGGAGACTCCTGGACGTCGACGTCCAGCGGACTCCTGGTGCTGCCTTATGTCCGACGGTACCTTGCCGGGCCCCCCGTTCGGGCCCCCCTTGGCGCGGTTCGCTTTGACGTGAACCGAGCCAAACCGTGCCAAGGGGCGGCAGACGATACAGCCTCTCGCCTCAGCGAAGGCTCGAGTTGTCCATCTTCCGGGTGGTGATGATCTGGTCGATCAGCCCGTAGTTCAGCGCGTCCTCGGCCGTGAGGATCTTGTCGCGCTCGATGTCCTCGCGGATCTTGTCGATCGCCTGGGTGGAGTGCTTGGCCAGCATCTCCTCCAGCTGCGTGCGCATCCGGAGGATCTCGTTGGCGGCGATCTCCAGGTCGGACACCTGGCCGCGGCCGGTCTCGCTGTACGGCTGGTGGATCAGCACGCGCGCGTTCGGCAGGGCCATGCGCTTGCCGGGCGTGCCGGCGGCGAGCAGGACGGCGGCGGCGGAGGCCGCCTGGCCCATGCAGACCGTCTGGATGTCCGGCTTGACGTACTGCATCGTGTCGTAGATCGCCGTGAGCGCCGTGAAGGAGCCGCCGGGGCTGTTGATGTAGACCGAGATGTCCCGGTCGGGGTCCATCGACTCCAGGCACAGCAGCTGCGCCATGACGTCGTTGGCGGAGGCGTCGTCGATCTGGACGCCGAGGAAGATCACGCGCTCCTCGAAGAGCTTCGCGTACGGGTCGTACTCGCGAATGCCCTGGGAGGTGCGCTCGACGAAGCGCGGGATGACGTAGCGGGACTCGGCCTGCGGGCCGGTGTAGCGGCCCTGCGAGGCGCTCATGTCCTGCACGGCCTGCATACGGTCGTAGATCCCGCGGCCGGGGAATGCGTTCACGGTGTCTCCTGAAAGGGGCTGAGGCGGTCGGCTGGGGCTGCTGGGGCGTCCCGGGGCCCTCACGGGCCCGGGCGGGGTCCTACGGGGCTCGTGGAGCCTCCTGGGACCTCTCAGGCCCCGGTGCCGCCGCCGCCCGGCATACCGGCGGCCGTGGCGATCACGTCGTCGATGAGGCCGTACTCCTTGGCCTCGAAGGCGTCGAACCAGCGGTCGCGGTCCGAGTCGCGGGTGATCTGCTCGACCGTCTGGCCCGTGTGCTGGGCGGTGAGCTCGGCCATGCGCTTCTTGGTGTGCAGCAGCCGCTCGGCGTGGATCTTGATGTCCGAGGCCGAGCCGGCCAGGCCGGCGGAGGGCTGGTGGATCAGGATCTCGGCGTTCGGCAGCGCGAAGCGCTTGCCGGGGGTGCCCGCGCTGAGCAGGAACTGGCCCATCGAGGCCGCGAGGCCCATGGCGATCGTCACCACGTCGTTCTTGATGTACTGCATGGTGTCGTAGATCGCCATGCCGGCCGTGATCGAACCGCCGGGGCTGTTGATGTACAGGTAGATGTCCTTGTCGGGGTCCGAGGCAAGGAGCAGCAGCTGTGCGGTGATCTTGTTCGCGATGTCGTCGTCGACCGGCTGGCCGAGGAAGATGATCCGCTCGTTGAGCAGCCGGTTGTAGACCTGGTCGCCGAGGCCACCACCGATGGAAGGCTCGCCGGCGGCTGAAGGCATCAGATTCGTCACGTATCCACCTGCTCGTCTTACGACGGCGCCGGGCCGTCTCACGTGTTCCCTGCGGGGCGGGAGCCGTATCGGAGACTCCACTGCCCTGGTATTCATGGACCCTAACGCGCGGGTCCCTTCGGGGAATCCCGGAGATGGGGGTGTTCGCCGGGGGCGTAGCGCTGCGCGGCTTCGGCGGGGTGGTTCTTGTCCGTCGGCGGCTGCGGGTACGTCGTGGTTGGTCGCGCAGTTCCCCGCGCCCCTGGGGTGCGCTGCCCCCGAGGGCAGCAAGAAGGCCCTGGGGCACGCCCCAGGGCCTTCTCATGAACTCACCGGTGCCGGGGCTCAGCCCTCGGTCTTCTCCTCGGCGGACTCGGCCGGGGTCTCCTCGGCCGTGGCCTCGACGGACTCGGTCTCGTCCTCTTCGTCGTCGAGGTCGATGATCTCGCCGTTGGTGTCCTTGACCGTGGCCTTCTCGACCACGACGGCCAGGGCCTTGCCGCGGGCGACCTCGCCGACCAGGAGCGGAACCTGGCCGCCCTCGACGACCGCCTGGGCGAACTGGTCGGGGGACATGCCGGAGGAGGCCGCGCGGCGCATGAGGTGCTCGGTGAGCTCCTCCTGGTTGACGTTCAGCTTCTCCTGCTTGACCAGCTCGTCGAGGACGAACTGGGTCTTGATGCCCTTGACCGCGGCCTCACGGGTCTCGGTCTCGAACTCCTCCTCGCTCTTGCCCTGGATCTCCAGGTACTTCGCGAGGTCGAGGCCCATCTGGCCGAGCTGGTGGTGCTCCAGGTTGTGCTTGCGGGTGTTGATCTCGTCCTCGAGCAGCTTCTCGGGGACGGGCACCTCGACGAGCTCCAGCAGCTTCTCCAGGACGCGCTCCTGGGCCTGCGTGGCCTGGTCGTACTGCTTCATGTTCTCCAGGCGCTTGCGGCTGTCGGCGCGCAGCTCCTCGAGGGTGTCGAACTCGGAGGCGAGCTGCGCGAACTCGTCGTCCAGCTCGGGGAGTTCCCGCTTGGCGACCTGGGTGACCTTGACGGTGACCTCGGCCTCCTTGCCGGCCGCCGAGCCGCCCTTGAGCTCGGAGGTGAAGGTGGCCTCGCCACCGGCCTCGAGGCCCTTCACGGCGTCGTCGATGCCGTCCAGCAGCTCACCGGAGCCGATCGTGTAGGAGACGCCGTTGGCGACGCCGTCCTCGAGGACCTCGCCGTCGACCTTGGCCTCCAGGTCGATCGTCACGACGTCGCCGTCCTCGGCGGCGCGCTCGACCGGGGCGGTGGAGGCGAAGCGCTCGCGCAGCTCCTCGACGGCCTTGTCGACGTCCTCGTCGGTGACCTCGACCGCGTCGACCTCGACCTCGATGCCGGAGTAGTCCGGGATCTCGATGGCGGGGCGGACGTCGACCTCGGCGGTGAAGTTCAGCGTCTCGCCGTCCTTCAGCTCCGTGATGTCGACCTCGGGCTGGCCCAGCGGGCTGAGCTCGGCCTCGTTGACCGCGTCGGTGTAGAACTTCGGAAGCGCGTCGTTGACGGCCTCCTCCAGCACGGCACCGCGGCCGAACCGCTGGTCGATGACCCGGGCCGGGACCTTGCCCTTGCGGAAGCCCTTCACCGTGACCTGCTGGTTGATCTTCTTGTACGCCGCGTCGAGGCTGTCCTTGAGCTCCTCGAAGGGCACCTCGACAGTGAGCCGAACCCGAGTCGGGTTCAGGGTCTCCACGGCGCTCTTCACGGTTCGGTCTCCTTGTGGCTGACTTCTTGGGTTCTGCCGGGGCCAGAGCGGCCCGGCGGATTTCGCCGCCCGGAGGACTTCAGACGATGAGACACACGGGCGTGCAGCTTGCATAGTAACGGCAGCGACTACACCGCCCAAAAGGCGATCACGCGAGTGACCGGGAGACGATCACGGGACATGATCGGCTGGCTGGTCGGGGTGGCGGGATTTGAACCCACGGCCTTCCGCTCCCAAAGCGGACGCGCTACCAAGCTGCGCCACACCCCGTCTGGTGCGACACGTAGGGTACATGCCGACAGGCGGTGCGGCCGCCGCATTTCCACGGGGCCGGAACCGCGTCGGGCCGGGGGGCCGGAATGCGGTGTGCGACGGAGGGGGCCGACCCGCTACGATGCCTTCAGTGCCGCGGTCTTCCGACCTGCGGCGCGCGCTGTGCGGGCGTAGCTCAATGGTAGAGCCCTAGTCTTCCAAACTAGCTACGCGGGTTCGATTCCCGTCGCCCGCTCCATACGGCTCAGGGCCAGGCCGGAGGATCCTTCCTCCGCCTGGCCCTGATCGTTTTCCGGCGCGTGGCCGGTCCGGTGTGCCGGGTGGGTCGTTACGGTCCCCTGCGCGACCGGCTCGTGGACGCGGTCCTCGATGGTTCCAAGACCTCCACGACGGGGCTCCTCGTCGACTACGAGCACGCGGGAGAGCCCTTGCCGGAGGGCGGGCCGCGGTCGGTCGTCGTCGACTCGGACGATCGTCGGTCGGGGTGATCGAGGTGACCGGCGTGCCCTGGGCGAGCCCGGTCGTCGCCGGCCTCCGTCACAGGTCGCGGACGTCCACCGTGTAGACGGAGCGGATGCCGTAGGGGACGTACAGGGCGTCGCCGGCCAGGACGAGGGGGGCGCCGGTGGGGAAGAAGGCGCTGTCGATGCTGCCGCCGTCGTCCCGGCCGGGTCGGGTGGCCTCGACCCTGCCGGTTCTGGTGTCCAGGGCCGCGAGGCGGCCGTTGGGGGACGACAGGTACAGGCGGGTGTCGGTGACCGTCGGTGTGCCCTGCCGTTCGACGGTGGAGTTGCTCTCCCACAGCAGGCGTCCGTTCCGCGGGGAGACCGCCCGCACGCTGCCGCTGGACTGGGTGAAGTACAGGGTGCCCTTCGCCAGGTGCGCCACGGCCGCGTCCGGCTGCTGCGCGGAGAGCCGTACGGTCGTGACGGCGCGGGTGGAGGTGTCGATCCGGGTCAGGTCGCGGTGCTCGCCGAGCTTCCCCGCGAGCACCAGGCGCCCCTGGTCCTCCCCCAGGAGGTTCAGGGCGCCCTTCGCACGGACCGTCCAGCGGGGTCTGCCGGTGGCCGGGTCGAGCTGGGCCACGCTGGTGCGGGCCTCGCTCGGCCGGTCCTCGTCGGTGACGCAGACGAGGTAGGGGTGGGCGGCCGCGCTGTCCAGGACGCAGGTGTGGGCCACGCCGGGCAGCGGGCGCCGCCAGCGGACCTCGCCGTCGTCGGTGCCGATCAGGGCGTAGGACTCGCCCTGGGCGCCGTAGACCGTGATCAGGCCCTCGGGGACGGCGGTGGCCGCGCCGTGGTCGCTGTTGGGCGCGAGGGCGCTGGGGCCCTCGCCGGTCACGGTCCGCCAGAGGACCTTTCCGGTGTCCGCGGCCAGGGCCTGGACCGTGTAGCGGGTGACGGGCTCGCCGGTGGGGAGGGTGCCCCGGTCGTCGGCGCCGTAGGCGTAGACGCGGCCGTCGCCGGTGCCGAGGATGGCGCCCTCGTCGGAGAAGTTGTCGCCGGGTGTGGGGTCGACGGGCAGGGTCCAGGTGTTGCGGCCGTCGGCGAGGGCGAAGCGGGCTGCCATGAGGTCGTCGCCGGCGCAGACCAGGGAGGCGTCGACGGCGGCGCAGTTCCGGAAGGTCGTGCCGGCGCCGCCGGCGCCCTTGGCCTTGGCGGACCAGGGCCGCCAGCCGTCGGGGAGGTCGGCGGCCGGGGTTTCGCGGGCGGGCGGTTCGGGGTCCCAGGTGAGGGCGAGGGTGGTGGCCGCGAACACGGCGAGGACGGCACCGAGGGCGGCCGCGGCCAGCAGGTAGCGGCGTCTGCGGCGGCTCGGGGCCTGGTCGGGCGCGGGCTCCGGGGCGGGCTCCGGGCCGGGGCGGGTCAGGCGGGCCAGGGTGTCGCCGGGCACGGCGTCCTTCGGCTGTGTGGGCCTGGGGTCGACGGATCCGGGCCCGGTGATCCCGGGCCGGGGGCCTGCCTGGGCGAGGCCGTCGCGCAGCAGGGCCAGGAGTTCGTCCGGGGTGGCGCGCGACTTGGGGTGCTTCTTCAGGCAGACGGAGACGAGGGGCAGCAGTTCGTCGGGTACGCCGGACAGGTCGGGGTCGCCCTCGACGACCCGCAGGGCGGTCTCGTAGGGGCTCGGGCTGTCGAAGGGGCCGCGGCGGGTGGCGGCGTAGGTGAGGACCGAGCCGAGGGAGAAGATGTCGGCGGCCGGGCCGACGTCCTGCGGGGACGCGAACTGCTCCGGCGACATGAACGGCGGCGTGCCCATCACGCGGCCGGTCTGGGTGAGGGCGTCGGAGGCGGCGAACTCGGCGGCGCGGGAGATGCCGAAGTCGATGACGCGGGGGCCGTCCTCGGCGAGCATCACGTTGGCCGGCTTCAGGTCACGGTGGACGACTCCGGCGCGGTGGATGTCGCGCAGCGCCTCGGTGAGACCGGCGGCGAGTTCGCGCAGGCGGGGCAGCGGGAGCGGGCCGTGCTCGCGGACGTGGATGCCGAGGTCCGCGCCCGGTATGTAGAGGGTGGCCATCCAGGGGCGCGGCGCGTCGGCGTCCGCGTCCACGACGGGGGCCGTGAAGGCGCCGCTGACCCGGCGGGCGGCGGCCACCTCGCGGCGGAAGCGGATGCGGAACTCGTCGTCGTCGGCGTACTGGCCGTGCACCACCTTGACCGCGAGGCGCCGGCCGGAGGCGGAGCGGGCCAGGTAGACCACGCCCATGCCGCCGGAGCCGAGGCGGTCCTCGATGCGGTAGCCGCCCACCTCCGCGGGATCAGAGTCGCGCAGCGCCATCCCCGTACGTTCCCCCCGTCACGCACCGTCCTGTGGTCGGGGCGAGCGTATCCGCCCCTGCCGGGGCTCCCCGGGGTGGGGGCGCACCCTCCCGTCAGAAGCTGATGGAGTTGATGGTCTCCGCTATCGAGTTGAGGAACCGCTGGATGTCGTCGGCCATGCCGGTCGAGGCGAGGAAGAAGCCGAAGAGGACCGCCACGATCGCGGGACCCGCCTTGATGGAGCCGCCTCTCAGCAACACCACAAGGATGATCGCCAACAGCAGCACCACAGACAGTGAAATGGCCACAACTGATCACACCCTCGGTCGGTCCGCTCTCCCGGCCCGGCGATGCGACCCCGCGCACCCCCGCCAGAACCATCGTGCCACCAACGTGGCCGGGCTATGCGGCCGGTGACGCATCGACCACACCGGTGTCGTCCGGCGGCCGCGTGCGCCGCGCGTGTGCGGGGCCCGACGGCGGGGACTCGTACGGCAATTCGACGGACCACCCGCGCAGGGAATTCAGCCGAATCGTTTCCGTCTCCACACAACGCGTTCGCAGCTATTTCGAATTGTTGCCACAGACTCACCAACCACCCTGCGGACAGGGCCCGAAGACTAACGGAAGCGGACATTCCACTGGAGTCGCCTGCTGGTCTTATGCGTCGCTTAGTCCGGAAGTATCACGACAAGTAGGGGCAGCGGAGGATCCCAATCCGCTGGTGGGCGTGTGTCGGTCATCACGCCGACCGCGACGTCAACTACCTGAAATCCGGGGTACCCAGAGCGAATAGCCAGGAATCACGTCCGGCGTTTTACGAATAGCCGCAGGGAACGCTAGGGTGCCTCAGATGTTCCACGCTGCCTCGTCCCCCGTAAGCGCAGCGAGGTCCCGGATCGTCTCCCCGAGCTCCCGGTGGGAGGGTCTGTGACGAACTCGCTGCGACCGAACGGCGACCGCAAGGCGCCACTTCCCCCGGCCCGGTCATCGGCCGACGGAGTGCCGAGCCCTCGCTCGCCGCAAAGCCCGCAGAAGAAGCAGAACGGCAAGCAGCGCGACGCGTTCTTCGACAACGCGAAGTACCTCGCGATCGTGCTGGTGGCCATGGGCCACGCCTGGGAGCCGCTCAAGGGCGACAGCCGGATACTCGAGGCCGCGTACCAGGTCGTCTACGCGTTCCACATGCCGGCGTTCATCATCATCTCCGGCTACTTCTCGCGCAGTTTCGACATGCGGCCCGACCGGCTCAAGCGCCTGATCACGGGCGTCGCCGTGCCGTACATCGTCTTCGAGACGGCCTACCCGCTCTTCAAGCGGTGGATCGACAACGATCCGCACCAGGAGATCAGCCTCCTCGACCCCTGGTACCTGACCTGGTTCCTGTGCGCGCTGTTCGTCTGGCGGCTGACCACGCCCATCTGGAAGCTGGCGCGCTGGCCGCTGCCGCTCGCGCTCGGCATCGCCATGCTGGCGACCGTCAGCCCGTCGATCGGCGACGACCTCGACCTCCAGCGCGTCCTGCAGTTCCTGCCGTTCTTCGTGCTGGGCCTGTCGATGAAGCCGGAGCACTTCCACATGGTGCGCCGCCGTTCGGTGCGGATCGCGTCGGTGCCCGTCTTCGCGGCGGCGCTGGCCGTCAGCTGGTGGGCGGTGCCGCGCATGAACACCGCGTGGTTCTACCACCGCGACTCCGCGCAGGAGCTGGGTGCCCCGTGGTGGACCGGCCCGGTCATGGTGCTCGCGCTGTTCGGCTGCTCCCTGGTGCTGACCGCGTGCTTCTTCGCCTGGGTGCCGCGCCGCCACATGTGGTTCACCGCGCTCGGCGCCGGCACGCTCTACGGCTACCTGCTGCACGGCTTCCTGGTGAAGGCCGGCGACTACCAGGGCTGGTTCGAGGCGGCCTGGCTGCACCAGCCGGCCGGTGAGATCCTCGTGACCCTCCTCGCGGCGGCCGTCGTGACCGTGCTGTGCACCAAGCCGGTGCAGCGCGTGTTCCGCTTCGCGATGGAGCCGAAGATGGAGTGGGCCTTCAAGCGGGACGCGGCCGAGCTCGCCCGCGAGCGCCAGAGCGCCGAGCGGCGCGAGCGCGAGAAGGCGGCCGTGGGCTGACCGGCACTGGAACGCACGTACGCAGGGCCCGCACTCGTCGAGTGCGGGCCCTGCGGCTGTCCTGAGGCGGCGGCTGCTCGCTTGTCCTGCGGGCGGTGGCTATTCGCCCTTCAAGTGCCTCATCAGACGCTCGAAGTCCTGCCAGCCCGACAGGTCCGACGGGTCGCCCCGGAACGGGTAGTACAGGGCCGGGCGGGTCTTCGGGCCCAGTTCCCGCGGCGCCTCGGGCAGCGGTGTGCGGCGGGCCCGGTCGCCCGGCATCTGGCGGACCTCCTCGGCGCCCAGCACGAACGCGAAGGGCACGCCGGGGCCTTCGAAGCGGGCCGGGACGGACAGGTCGCGGCGGGCCCGGCGGATCTGGACCAGCATCGACTGGAGGTCGTGCCGGGTGGCGAGGCTCTCCGCGGCGGCGGCCACGGCGTCCGTCGGGATCCGCTCCCCCGGTCCGTAACCGAAGGCCAGGGTCACGTCCTCCTCCACGCCGCCCTTCGTCCGGGTGATGCGCACCGTCGCCAGGCCCGGCCGCTCCGGCGTGCCGACGACCACCAGCCAGGTCGGCTCGGGCGCCCGCTCGTGGGCGACGTCGGTCAACTGCCGCAGCGACCAGGGGAGGTTGGCCGGCTCCTCGGTGCCCCAGCCCGCCGGCGGCTCACCCGTGACGTCCCGCCAGACGGCTTCCACGGCACCGCCGAGGACGAGCCGGTCGTCGGCCGGGTGGACGGTGCGGAAGGAGATCGCCAGCTGGCGTTCGCCCGTGTCCTGGATGCCCTCCTGGAAGGAGGCGGCGACGGGGGTGCGCGGGTCCTCCGGAGTCGCCTGCGGTGACTCGACCGTCACGAACATGCCGTTGCTCCACTGGAGGACCGCGCCGGACAGACCGTCGTAGTAGCCGTCCCGGTCGTCCTGCACCACCCAGCGGGAGGGCCAGCCCGGCAGGCTGCTGCGCACCGCCGGAGAGAGACGGGTCCCCGCGGGGGTGACGATCTGGAGTCCCAGCCCGGCGTTGGCGGCGGCGCGGAAGGCGTCCGACAGCCAGGCCGTCATCGCGACGACGGGACGGTCCTGGATGACGACGGCGACCTTGTCGGTGAGCACGTCCACGGCCGGCTGGGCGGCGGCCGGCGCCGGCGCCACCGTCATGCCGTCCGTCTTGACCACGGCCATCGACCAGGCGGCCTGCGGCGGCCAGGCCGTGCCGCCGACCAGCGTGGCGATGCGGGCGGCGAACGTCCCGGCGAGTTCCTCGGCCTCCTGGACGCCGGTGGTGGCCCGGGCCTCGGTCCACCAGTACGGCACCTCCGGCTCCTGGGCGCCGAGCAGCCGCTCGGCCTCTCCCCTGACCTGCACGAGCAGCGGCGCTTCGACGGAGACGAGCGGGCGGCCCTGCTGGTCGCAGAGCTGCACCACGGCTCCTTCGCCCTCGGCGCCCGCCAGCAGGTCCGGCCCGCCGGAGAGCAGGCCGGCGAGCACGCTCAGCGGGTCGGGCATCTTCTTCGTGAGGGCGATGACATCCTTCGTCACGCGTTTACCTCGTCCCCTCGTAGACGGTCTGGATGAGCCGGCTCGGTTCGCCCCTGCGGACCAGCACGCCCCGGCCGGGCGGCTGCGGACCGGCGTACACGCCGGGGAAGAGCTGCCCCTCGCTGCGGTCGCCCGACATCACCAGCGCCGAGGCGCCGGACTCGCGCAGGCTCTGCAGCAGCGGCTCGTACAGGCCCCGGGAGGCGCCCGCGACGCGGCGGGTGAGGACGAAGTGCAGTCCGATGTCGACGGCCGAGGGGATGTACGGCACGAAGGGCGCGAGCGGCTGCTGACCCGCCGTGGTGAGGACGTCGTAGTCGTCGACGAGGATCACGATCCGCGGGCCGGAGAAGCTGCCCGGCTCCAGGTCGGCGCCGTCGGCGCTCTCGTCGGGCAGCCGCTTCTCCAGTTCGGAGGCGATGCCGGCGGCGAGGCCCGCGCACAGCTTGGTGTTGTAGGCGTAGCCGCCCCGGTACTCCTCCGGGATGACGCCGCGCAGGCCCCGGCGCGGGTCGAAGACGCCGAAGACGAGTTCCTTGTCGCCGTAGCGCTCGATCAGGCCGCGGGCGATCACCTTGAGCAGGTTGGTCTTGCCGCACTCGCTGTCGCCCATGATCAGCAGGTGCTGGTCGTGGTGGAACAGGTCGAGCGGGACGGGGGCCAGCCGCGTCTGGTCCAGGCCGACCGGGACGCGGCGCGGTTCGGTGGCCGGGCCGGGCAGCTGGTGCGCCTCCAGCACGTGCGGCAGCACGCGCACCGGCTGGGCGACCTCGCCGGTCCAGGTGGCGCGGATCTGCCGGGCGGTGGTCTCCAGGACCGTGCCGAGGTCGGCGGTGTCGGCGAGGCCGTCGGTGCGGGGCAGGGCGACCTGGGCGAAGAGCTTGCGGTCGGTGAGGACGCGGCCCTTCTCCTCGGGCGAGAGGGTCTCGCCGAGCTTGCGGTCGATGCTGGACTCGCTCGGGTCGTTCAGCCGCAGTTCGACGCGGGTGCCGAACTGGGACTGGGTGGCGATGCGCACGTCGTTCCAGCGCAGCATGCCGGCGACGACGTGGATGCCGTAGCCGCTGCCCCGCTTGAGGATGTCGACGACCGGGTCGTCCAGGTCCTCGAAGTCGTCGCGCAGCGCGCCGAAGCCGTCGATGAGCAGCACGATCTCGGTGCTGGCCAGCTCGGGCACCCGGCCCGCGGCGCGCAGGGTGCGCAGTTGCTCCAGCGAGTCGATGCCGTGCACCCGGAACAGTTCCTCGCGCTGGTCGAGCATGGCGCGCACCGAGTCGATGGTGCGGGCCGCGCGCTCCCGGTCGGCCCGGCCGGCGATGCCACCGACGTGCGGCAGCCCCGACAGGGCCTGCAGGCCGCCGCCGACCAGGTCGAGGCCGTAGACGCCCACTTCCTGCGGGGTGTGGGTCAGGGCCAGGGACAGGGCGAGGGTGCGCAGCAGGGTGGTCTTGCCGGACTGGGGGCCGCCGATGATCGCGGCGTGGCCGCCGGCGAGCGTCAGGTCCAGGTACCACTGGCCCTGCCACTGCTTCGTCGGGTCGTCGATCGTGCCCAGCGGCACCTGGAGCGGGCCGCGGCGCCCCGCGAGCTGCATGCCGCGCGGACCCACCTGCACGGGTCCGGCGACCTTGTCGAGCGGGACGGCGGCGGGCAGCGGGGGCAGCCAGATCTGGCGCACCGCGCGGGCACCGGACCGCTCCAGCTGGTCGATCATCACGCCCATCTCGGTGGGGCCGGTCTCCCGGCGCCGCATCTGCGGCTCCTCGGGCCCGTCGGAGTCGCCCTGGCCGAGGGTGTTGTAGGCCTGGTACTCCAGGGCGAGCGGCCCGGTGTCCTCCTCCTCGTGCTGGACGGGGCCGCGGTAGGCGCCGGAGACGTAACTGGCCTTGAACCGCTCGTAGTGGCTGGTGTCGACCTTGAGGTAGCCGAAGCCGGGCAGCGGGGGCAGGTGGAAGGCGTCGGTGGTGTCCAGGACCGTGCGGGACTCGTCCGGGGAGAAGGTGCGCAGGCCCAGCCGGTACGACAGGTACGTCTCCAGGCCCTTGAGCTTGCCGGCCTCGATGCGCTGGCTGGACAGCAGCAGGTGCACGCCGATGGACCGGCCGATGCGGCCGATGGACAGGAACAGGTCGATGAAGTCCGGCTTGGCGGTGAGGAGTTCGCCGAACTCGTCGATGACGACGAACAGGTGCGGCAGCGGCTCCAGGTCGGGGCGCTTCTCGGCGCGCAGCGCGGCGTAGTGGCCGATGTCGGCGACGTTGCCCGCGTCCTTGAGCACCTGCTGGCGGCGCTTGACCTCGCCGGCGAGGGAGGCGTGGACGCGCTCGACGAGGCCGGCCTGGTTCTCCAGGTTGGTGATGACACCGGCGACGTGCGGCAGGTGCGCGAACGGGGCGAAGGTGGCGCCGCCCTTGTAGTCGACGAGGACCATGGCCAGGTCCTCCGGCGGATGCGTGGCGACCAGGGCGAGGACGAGGGTGCGCAGCAGCTCCGACTTGCCGGAGCCGGTGGCGCCGACGCACAGGCCGTGCGGGCCCATGCCCAGCTCGGAGGACTCCTTCAGGTCGAGGAGGACGGGCTCCTTGGCGTCGCTGACACCGATCGGCACGCGCAGGAAGGCGCGTTCGCCGCGCGGCGCCCACAGCCGGTGGAGGTCGAGTTCGGCCACGTCGTCGATGCCGAGCAGCTGGGCGAAGTCGACCGGGCCGGTGAGCGGGGCGTCGACCATCGACTCCGCGGACAGCCGCAGCGGGGCGAGCATCCGGGCGAGGCCCTCGGCGAAGGGGACGCCGATCTCGTCCACGGTGCCGTGGGCGCTGATCGGCTCCTTCTCGCGCAGGTCCTCGATGACGACGCGCTCACCGTCGACGGTGATGCGCACGCCCACGCTGCCGGGCTCCTGCACGCGCTGGTCGAGCAGGTGCAGCACGGTGACGCTCATGTCGCGCAGGCCCACGGCGTCGTCGGGGCGCGGCAGGTCCACCGCGTCGGCGCCGTGCGCGTCGGCGAGGACGAGCAGCCGGGAGGTCATGGCGAGGGCGTCCTTGCCGGACAGGCCGCGGCGGACCTCGGCGGCGTAGGAGGCGCGGCGGCGCAGCTCGCCGCCGATCTGCCGGGCCAGCTGGGGCAGGGAGGGCGCGATGCGGCGGGCGGCGACGGGGCCGTCGAACTGCTCGGTGTCGAGCAGGTGGGGCAGCCACTTGGCCCACTCCCAGTCGGCGATCCGGTCGCCGGGCACGGCCAGCGCCATGGCCACGTCGTCGGGGGCGTGGGTGGCGGCGGCCTGCGCGATCAGGGCGCGGGCGACGCGGAGGGTGTCCTCGCGGTTGCCGATGACGGTGATGTTGCCGACGCGGTCGAGCGGGACGGTGAGCGGGAGTTCGGTGCCGTTGGCGAAGCGCGCGACCAGGGCGGAGGCCTCGTTCAGCATGAACTCGTCGGGCGGGGTGAGCACGGAGGATCCCGGCGGGGCCACCTTCAGGTCGCGCACCGGCATCTCGCCGGTGCCGACGCGGACCCGCAGGAAGTCGGCGTCGAGCCGGCGCCGCTCCCACAGCCGGGCGGGGTCGCGCACGATGTCGTACAGCGCGTCCGGCGGCGGGTTGAGCACCTGGGTGCTCTCACGCCGCTCCCGCTCCTCCTTCGACAGCTCCTCCCGCAGGTCCTCCAGATAGGAGAGGTAGGCCTCGCGCTGGGTGCGGCGGGTGCGCTGGGCCTTGCCGCGCTGGGTGAAGAGCATGACGAGCGAGCCGATGACGGTGACGAGGAGGATGATCGCGCCCAGCCCCGCGAACTGGCTGTTGCGCACGACCGTCATCATCACGACGGAGGACATCACGCCCGCGACGGGCAGCAGCGAGGTCGCGATCGAGCCCGTCTTGCCGTCGGGCAGGTTGGGCGGCGCCTCGATGGTGCGCGGTTCGGGGGCGGCCGGGGGCCTGGTGGTCCGGGCCGGCCGGTGGATCAGTCGGGTGCTCATCGTGGTTGACCTGTCCTGTCGGTCCTGGGTTCCCTTCGTGTGCGGGAGGGGTCAGCGGCGCTTGTGGGAGAGCTGGAAGGCCTCCGCCGCCAGGCGGGTGGCGGCCTCCCTGGTGTCCCGCGCGAGGAGTTCGGTGCGGATCGTGCCGCCGGCCGCCAGATGCCGGTCGTAGGGCAGGACCCGCACGCTCGCCCCCGTCGCCTTCAGCTGCTCGGCCGCCTTCTCCAGGTCGATGCCGGTGTGCGGCACGGTCTCGGTGAGCACGACGACGGTGGAGGTGGTGATGTCCCGGGGCAGGGCGCGCATCCACTCCAGGACCGCGTGCGTGCTGGCGATGCCCTCCAGCGTCGCGGGGACCGTGAGGATCCGGGCCTGGGCGGCGGACAGGGCGGTGCGGGCGACCTCGGCGGGCAGCGTCTCGCAGTCGGCGACGGTCACGCCGAAGTAGCGGCGCATCGCCACCATGATCCGCTCGTAGCCCTTGGTGTCGAGCATGGCCCCGACCTGCCCCTGGCTGCCCGGCAGCAGCCAGGCGTTCTCGGGCAGTTGGACGAGGTAGCCGGTGATGTCGAGGAGCGTCATCTGCGGTTCGACGACGTCGGCGAGATCGCCGGTGGTCCAGCGCAGGCTCTCCGCGCCGAGCCGCAGCGGCAGCGAGCCGAGCGCCGGGTCGGCCTCGACGGCCAGGACCGGGTCCTGGCGGTAGTGGGCGTAGGTGGCGGTCAGCAGCGCGGCGACCGTGGTCTTGCCCGAGCCGCCGCGGATCGAGGTCACCGCTATCTGGCGGCCGGTGGTGACCGGCTGCTGGAGGATTTCGGCGGTCGCGGTGGTCTCCGCCACCTCGCGGGCCGCGGAGGAGGAGACGGTACGGCGTACGGCCCTCAGGGCGCGCGCGGCGAACGGCTCGCCCCGCCGGGGTCCCTTGCCCGCGCCGACGAGCTTCTGGTCGACGACCGGGCGGCTGTCGGGGGTGGCGCGGGAGGCGCGGGCGCGGGGCGCGGGGGACGGTTGCGCGTACTGCTGGGGCTGGGGCTGTTCCTGCGGGGCGGCCTGCTGCTCGGCATAGGCCTGTTGCTCGGCGTAGGCCTGCTGTTCGGCGTAGGCCTGCTGCTCGGCGTACGCCTGTTGCGCGGCGTAGGCCTGCCGCTGGGCGTGCTGGTGCTGCTGCTGTTCGGTGTACGCCTGCCGCTGCTGCTCGGCGTAGGCCTGCTGCCGGGCGTAGGCCTGCTGTTCGGCATAGGCCTGCTGGGCGTAGGCCGGGTCGGCGTACTGCTGCTGCCCCTGCGCGGCGTAGGCCTGCCGTTGCGCGGCGGCGTACTGCTCGGCGTAGGCCTGCTGTTGCGCGTGCTGCTGCTCGGCGGTCGTCGGCTGCTGGTACTGCTGCGGGTAGCCGTAGGCCGGGGCCGGCCCCTGTGCCTGCCCCTGACCCTGGGCGGCGTGCGCCTGCTGCGCCTCCGGCCCCTGCCCCTGTTGCGGGGCCGACTGCTGAGCCGCCGACGGCTGTGCCGCCGCCTGCTGCCGGTCCCGCTGCTGGGACGTCTGCTGCGGCTGCTGGGGCGTGCCGCCCCGCAGATCCCGCAGCACGTCGTTCTGCCAGTTGTCCCCGCTCGGCATGTCGCCCTTCTCTCCTGCCACGTCCCGCCGTGTCGTTCACCGGGAGCGACAGGGTGGGCGTCTGGTCTTCGAAGCCTCAGAACTTGTTGAGCAGCTGCCCGTAGATGCCGAACGCCCCGATGGCGAGCGGGAAGAGCCCGATCACGCCGAGGGACTCGATCAGGTCGGCGAACCTGCGCAGCCGCACCCGGATGTGGTCGGGCGGCTCGATGCCCAGGACCAGCAGCGGCAGCAGTGCCGCGGCCCCCAGCAGTACCAGCGCGCCGGCTCCCCCGGCGTGGTCCAGCCACAGCACCGCGAGGCGCACGACGAGCAGCGCGGCCGCCGCGAACAGCGCCACGACCTCGGCGACCAGGGGGAAGGCGCGGGCCCGGGAGAGCAGGACGACGGCCACGAGCGAGGCGAGGCCCACCGTCCAGACGGTCGGCTCCTTCGCGGTGGTCAGCATCCAGCCGCCGAGGGCGGCGGACGCCGCGGTGACGATGGTGGCGAGGGCGAGCCCGCGGTGGGTGGCGGCGAGGGCGTTGGCGACCTGGTGGCGGCTCACGGACGTCCCCGTGGAGCGCTTGTCGTCCAGGGCGGTGAGTCCCGAGGCCATCAGCGCGAACCGGGGCAGCAGCCCGAGCAGGATGATGGAGAACACGGCCATCACGGCGCCGATCCGGTCCGCCCGGTCCTGGAGGAGGGCGACGACCTCCCACACCAGGGCTACCACGACGATCGCCCCGGCCCCGATCAGCCCGCCCTTGCCGAGCGGCGAGCAGTAGGCCAGCAGCACGAGCGTGACCACCAGCGCGGCGGCGATACCGGCCAGCCGGGCCGTCCCGCCCCAGTCGTAGGCGTCGGCCGCGGTCCAGGCGGTCAGCAGGCCGAGCCCGCCGGCGGCGAGCAGCAGCGCGGTGGCCAGGCCCTGGTTGCCCTGGCCGATCCGGGCGATGGCCGCGCCGGCGATCAGGAACAGGGCGGTGACGACCGCGAGCCCGGTGGTGACGGACTCCAGGGAGAACTCGTGCCGGGCCAGGACGGCCGCGGCCACGGCGAACACCACGGTGGCCACGCCGGCGCTGACGCGGCGGGCGGCCGGGCGCCAGCGCCAGGTCCGCAGGTCGAGGTCGTCCGCGACCTGGTCGGTGACGTCGTGCACGACCGGCGCGGGCGGCGCGGCGTGCGCCCGGACGAGGCGGAGCACGGCGCCGTCGGGCACCTCGGCCGACGCCAGCGTCGCGTCATGGGGAAGCGCCGATCCGTCGGAGGTGATCAGCTGCCTAGTGGTCGGCCGGGTGGCGGCCCGGTCGTCCAGCAACTGGAGTATGTCCGGAAGCAATTGGCCGATCGGCGTGTCCGACGGCAGGACCAGGTCGGCTCGTCGTCGCTCGCCGATCAGGGTGACCCGGCTCAGCTGGGTCCGAGACATCGTTGCTGCGCTCACCACTCACCGGAACCTATCATCGCGTCTTTTCGGCCACGGCCGCGCTCGGATTCGCTCGCGCCGGCCGCGCACGCCCCGTTCACTGTTTCTCCGCACCCTTGCCACCGGCGCCGCTCGCGGAGGCGCTCGGCGTCGGGTTGTACAGCTGCTCCTGCTGCTGTTGCTGCTTCTTCTCCTCGGCCTTCTGCTTCGCCAGCGTGGCCTGGAGGAAGGACCAGCCGACGCAGCCGGCGCACAGCACGGCGGCGATCGCGATGCCCGCGAACATCTTGCCGAACCGCTCGTCCGCCGTCCGTCGCGCGCGCTGCGTGCCGAACAGCAGCGCGTCGCGCATCCGGCGCCGGCGCACCGCCACCGACTCCAGCAGCTGGCTGTCGTAGTCCCGTGCCATTCAGTCGTCCTGTGCCTTGTTGATGCGTGGTCAGTCGTCCGGGGCCAGGCCCAGGCGCTTCCGCATGACGGCGTACTTCCTGGTGAGCCGCCGGGCGGTGTGCTCGTCGAGTGCGGCGAGGCGGTGGGGGTCGGCGTTGTGCGCGAGGTCGGCCGCCTTGACCAGCCGGGCGCCGGGGGTGTCCAGGATCCGGCGGGCGTACGCCTCCGGTTCCTCGTCCGGCCGCTTGGTCATGGCCCGTACGACGTCCTTGGTGTGCTGCGTGAGGGCGGCCGCGTCGAGCCACTCCTCGCTGAGGACGCCGTCCTCCAGCGCGTCGTGCAGCCAGGCGGCGGCCACCAGTTCGTCGCTCCCGCCCCGGGCGCGCACGCCTGCGGCGACGGCCGACAGATGCTCGGCGTACGGCCGCCCGGCCTTGTCCGTCTGCCCGGCGTGCGCGGTGCGGGCGACGGCCTCGACCTCGGCGAGACTCATCTCCTGCGGCCCTTGCGGCATGCGATCCCCCCTAGCTTCGCTTCCGCAACATAAGACACGAACGCGCCACGCGCACAACCGGGGTGCGGCTGTCCGCACGCGTCTTCACACACCGCCCGACAGCCCTGTCACGATCATGAAGAGCACCCACAGGACGGGGATGAGCGCGATGTACGCCCGGGGCCGTCGCCGCACGGGTACGCCCGGGTCGTAGCGCGGACCGAGCGTGCCCGGCCCCGGCGCGGGGAGCCGCTTCACCTTGCGGACGGCCAGGACGTTGCGGACCAGCGTCAACGGCGCGAAGAGGAAGAGGGACAGGGGGCTCCACCAGCCCCAGGCGAGCGTGTGGGTGGTCAGCGCGCGGTACACGGCCAGCCCGCAGGTCATGCACATCGGACCGTCCGTCTTCCGGAATCCCATGACGACGAGGAGGCCACGGTGCGCGCGGAACGCGACGTCCGCGGCGGGAGAACCTCCGCAGAACCTGCACATGGGGAGGGACGGGTCCGGGGGTTCCGGGAGGTCGGCATGCGGGAGGCGAGGGACGGGTCCGCGCTCGGACTGTGCGCTGCCGGCCGGTGCGCCGACCGGGGAAGGGGGCTGTGCGGTCGGCTGGGGGACCGGCTGTGTGACGGACTGCGCGTCCGGCTGCTTGGCGCGCTGCACGTCCGGCTCAGCGGCGTGCCGCGCGGCGTGCTGCGCGGCGCGAGGGTCGGTGTACCAGGCGCGGAGGGAGTCGGCGACGGCGTCCAGGAGGCCGGTCTTGAGGGCGTTGTCGATGGTGCCGTCGCAGAACTTCTCCCCGCGCACCACGGCGGTGGCGGCCCGTACGGCGTCGGCGGGCCGCAGCGCGCCCTCCGGGGGCAGCGTGGGCATGGGGTTGTCCATCCACCGGTGCTCGGGCGTGACGGCACCGACGCGCTGGAGGGCGTCGACGGCCCGGAACACGCCCTCGCTGTACTTCGGGAACGGCACGTGGACGGCACCGCTCGGCGACTTCTGTCCACCGCCCCACTCCACGTCCCGGTCGTCGTCCGTGAGCGCGTCGAAGGCGTCGGCGAGTTCCCGCCACGCCTCGGCGTCGTCGCGGTCGAGCTGGGCGAGGAGGCGCTGGTCGTCGGCCGGAGTGACGATACGGGCGAGTTCCTCGACGGCGTCGGCACCGGTGGTCTCGGTGACGGGGCCGACGCCGGGTTCATGACTGAGCAGGTGGAGCACGCCCAGGGGCGTGAGCCCACGCTCGCGAGCCTCCCGCACCCGGCCGTACCACTGCGTTCCCGCGTCGTAGGCACTGCTGCTGCTCGCCCGCCGGTTGACCCACTCGACGTCATCGGCGTCCGCGGCTGCCCAGGCGTATCCGATCACCTCGCCGTCGGGGGCGGTGACGGAGATGTAGTGGACGGGGTTGGTCATGCTGTTGTCTCGTGACTTCTCATTCGGAGGCGGGTCAGCCGACTGTCGGTTGGTCACCTGCGGCGAGGGCCTTGACGGTGGCGGCGTTCGGGGCGACGGCGAGGGAGCCGGGCAGTACCCGTCCCCGGTTTCCCTCCGGGGCGGACAGCATCTCCGAGAGAGCCACCGAAGGGGACAGGCCCCGTTCCTTGGCTTCCTGCAGCCTGGCGTGCCAGTGACCGCCGTCGGCGAGAGCCCGGGCGCCGGCGGCTTGGCTGGGTGCCCATGCAGCGGCGTCGTCCTCGTCACCGGCCCACACGTAACCGAGCACTGCACCGCTCACCTTGTCGACCACGGTGACATACCGCACCGGCTTGTCGGTGTGACTCCGGTAGCGCGGCGGACCCGACACGAAATTGAAGTGCATGTCCTCGGCGAAGCGCGGGTTGATCGGGCGTTCACTGCTCATGAGTCCACGTTTCTCCGTGCTCTCTGCCGCCAGTTCCTTGAGTGCCTGCAGATTCGGAGCGTGCCTGACGGATTCGGGAACGATGTGGCTGGGGTCCTCTGGACCGTAGGCGCGCGTCATCTTCGCTAGCGCGGCTGAGGGAGTGAGGCCCTGTTCCTTGGCTTCGTGGAACTCGGTGGCCCACAGGGCACCCATATTGAAGGCCTCGTCGCCGCCCGCCCGGCGATACTGCCATCCGGCCGCATCGTCCTCGTCGTTCGCCCACACATACCCGAGGACCACACCGCTCCGGTCCACCACAGGCGCGTACTGCACCGGCTTGTCGGTGGTGCCGGCATAGCGTGGCGGGCTGTCGACTTCTTCCCATCGCAGTGGTTCGGTGATCCGCGGCGGCACATGCAGTGGGTCGAGTTCAGTCACCGGAGGCCTGCTCCTTGAGAGCGGCAAGCGTAGGCGCTTCGCAGAGGGATCCCGGCACCGCGTGACTCTGCCGACCGTCGTTCGCGCACACGTAGCCGATGACAGTGCCTGTGCTGTCGGTGACGCTCAAGTGCACGACAGGCCCTTCGGTGGTGATGCCGTAAGTCACCGGGCCTGCGACCTGCCTGAATCCCAGATCTTCCGCGAAGCGCGAGTTGATCGGCCCTCCTCTACTCACCCTGCGCCAAGGCCTCGACGGCAGCGGCGTTCGGAGCGTCAGTGAGGGAGCCCGGGAGACCACGGCCCTTACCGGCGGGCTCCGGGTCGGCCAGCAACTCAGCGAGTGCCTGGGACGGACGCAGCCCCCGCTCTTTGGCACTGCGCAGCCGGCGGATCCAGAAGCCACCCTCATTCACCGCACGAGGGCCGCCGGCCTGCCGCGGTTCCCATGCGGCGGCGTCGTCCTCGTCACCGGCCCACACGTAACCGAGGACTGCACCGTTCTCCTTGTCGACCACAGTGAAATACCGCACCGGCTTGTCGGTGTGATTGCGGTAGCGCGGCGGACCCGACACCAGATTGAGGTGCATGTCCTCGGCGAAGCGCGGGTTGACCGGACGTTCACTGCTCATCGTGTCCACTTTTCTCTCGCTCGGGGTGATCGGTCACGAGGCTACGGCTTGGGCCTCGGAAGAATCTCCCCGTATACGTGCCACTTGCCCATTGCGTCCTGGAAGACGCGCGTCACCTTGTACTCGGAGCCCTTGGCAAGGAGCAGCTCGCGTTCCCCCGGATGCTTGGAGAGGTGATCGATCCAGAGGGCGGGGGTGCCCTTTGGCACTCGCCAGTGCATCCACACAGGCAGGGAGTCGAACGGGGGCGGCGGTGTCTTTCCGAGTGCCGTGGAGGTGAACGCCTTGTCGTCGAACACGCCGCCCTCCATCTCAAGCGGTGACTTCAGCGGCTGGCCGTCGATCCTGATGTGGTCGACCCCTGTGCCGCGCACGACCATGACGTCCTCGGGGACAGGACGAGCGCCCATGACATTGTCCATCTCGTCGATGACGTGCTTGAGCGAGTCGTCCAGTTCGTTCCCGAAGCGCAAATGATTGTTGATCTGCGTGTACTCGTTGCCACTGTACGTCCGCAGCGCCTCCCACGACTCGGGGGGCAGGTCGTCCAAGAACTTGTTCCAGTAGGCATTGCCGTACGCCAGCCCCGCCTCGTTACTGACGCTGGGCGCGGGGTTCGTACCGCGAGCGAGTTCGGCCGTGGCCACCGCGTGCTTCTCAGCGTCGGTGGCCAGGTTGCCGAAGTCGTCCGCCGACATGTGCGGCTTGTATTCGAACGGCTGATCGGTACCGCTGCCCGGCACATCCGCGCCCTGATGTCCCGGAACGTCGGTGCCGTGGTGCACAGCGGCATCCGCGGCACCCCCGATGCCGGCGTGGTCACCGGCATACGCCGCGTCGTCCGCGTGTCCGGCGCCGTGCGCCGCGTCGTCCCCGTGCCCCGCGCCGTGCGAGGCGTCGTCGGCGTGACCGGCGCCGGGGACGTCGTGGCCCGGGCCGTGGCCGCCTGTGCCGGGGACGTCGTGGCCGCCCGGGTGGGGCGTGGTCGGGACGTCGTTCGCCGGGCTTGCGGCCTGGTGGTACCACGGCGTCGAGGGGCCGGGGTGAGCACCGCTGCCGGGGACGTCGGGGCCGCCCGGGTGGGGCGTGGTCGGGACGTCGTTCGCCGGGCTTGCGGCCTGGTGGTACCACGGCGTCGAGGGGCCGGGGTGAGCACCGCTGCCGGGGACGTCGGGGCCGCCCGTGTGCGGGGCCGGCGGCACGTCGTGCGCCGGGTTGGCGCCCGTCGTCTGGCTGTACCACGGGGTCCCGGCACCGGGGTGGCCGCCCGTGTGCGGTGCGGTGGTCGGAGTCGTGTCGTACGACGAGGGCGGAGGCGCCTGGTCGTACGCCGACGGGGCCGGTGCGTGATCGTACGTGCCCGGCGACGGCGCGTGACCGTACGGGGACGCGGACGGAGCGTGGCCGTACGGTGCGCCACCGGTCGGGGTGTGGCCGTACGGCGAGCCGGTCGTCGGCGTGTGGTCGTACGGTGCGCCGCCCGTCGGGGTGTGGTCGTACGCCGACGGAGCGGGTGTCGGGTCGAAGGCGCCGCCCGGGGTGTGGATCGGGGCCGTCGGGGGCGTGGTGTAGTGCCCCGGGGTGGCCGCGTTGTCCACCGTGTGCGCGGTTCCGTCGACGCTCTGGGCCATTCCCGCGTACGACGGTGTCGGGGCGCCCTGCGTCGTCCAGTGGGCCGGAAGCGTCGGGGTGGTGCCGTGGGGAACCGTCGGGGTCGTGCCCTGGGGAACCGGTGTCGTGTCGATCGTGCCGTTGGGCGAGACGAGGTTGCCGTTCGGGGCCAGCTGGTGGCCGTCGGGGAGGTGGACCGAGCCGTCGGGGAGCGTGGGGATGTCGATGTTGCCGACGCCCTTCAGGCCCTTGGTGATGTCGCCGATCTTCGACAGACCGGCGCCCGCACCCTTGGCGATGTAGGTCATCGGGTCGATCACCCGGCCCGCCTTGCCCGCCACCGACAACGCCTTCGCCACCGCGCCCGCCTTGCCCGCACCCGAGGCCGCAGCCCCGGCGCCGCCGGTGAAGACCGTGGTCAGGACGTTGAAGGTGACCGCACCCGCGGCGCGGGCGGGGTTCTTGCCCCACTGGTCCCACGCCACCAGCGCCTTGCCGGTCTCCTTCATCGCGGTGCGCGAGTCACGCAGCCAGGACGGCATGTCCTTGTCCGACGCCGTCCAGAACCACGCCTGCGCCCCGGGGATCGCCGTGATGGCCAGGCCGGTCGCGAGCTGGGCCAGGCCCTTCCACGCCTGGCCCATCGCCTCCCAGCCACCGAAGCCGACCAGGGTGCCCAGACCCTTGATCGTGCCCCAGATACCGTCGACGATCAGCCCGTCCCACACGAACGACTTCACCCAGTGGCCGACCTCGTACCACTTGTGCTTCTCCTCCACCGGGTCACCCCAGGGGAGCTTGGCGTTCTTCATGTCCTCGGCGTTGAAGCCGTACTGGTTCTTCTTGTCCGAACCATCGCCGGCCACCATCTGCGTCCCGCCCCACAACGCGGTGATCTTGTTGTGGCAGGTCCGCTCCGCCGCCCAGAACGCCGCGACCGTCGCGGTGATGTCATCACGCAGCTTGTTGTGCTCGTCGACCTTGTCCTCGTCGTACTCCCACTCGTCATCGTCCTTGACCGACGAGACGAAAGCCGCCGCGTCCGCTTTGAGCTGCTTCAGCTTCGCCACCAGCGGACGGATTTCGGTGGCATACGACGACAGCGCGCCCGAGACCTTCTCCAGGTCGTCGGCGAAGGCGTCCGCCTTCTCCTTCACCGGCTTCGTCGTCGCGAACAACTGCTCCGCCTCCGGAGCGTGGTAGAACGCCGACAAGCCCTGGAAACGGGAGTGGATGTCACCGCCCGCCTCCCGGACGTGACCCGCGTCCTTCTTCAGGTCCGCGTAGTCCGTCTCCAGCTGCTCCAGATTCCCGGTGAACTGGGGGATCTTCTCCGGCTGGATCACCGCTTACCGACTCCCGGCAGATCCACCACAGGCGCCTGCAGCGTCTTGCGCTGCGCCTCGGCCGCCATCTCCTCGTCCCCGTTCAGATACGCCGTGGTGGCATCCACCGCGCCCTGCAACGACTTGCCCGCCCGCGCCGCGACGAACTTCAGATCCTTCGTCGCGTGCTCCGCGAACTGCGACAACGCCAAAGCGACCAGGCCGCCCTGCGCCTTCTCGCCGCCCTCACCGCCACCCTCGGCCGAGACGGTGCCCGCGCTGGACGCCGCCGACGTCAGATGCTCACCGAACGCCTTCGCGTACTTCTCCAGCTTCGACGCCGCATCACCCGTCGTCTTCAGCACATGCGAAATACCCTGCGGCTTCAAATCCCAGCCGGGCACCGAAAACCCCCGTCACGCACAATCAACGAACAACCTGACAGAACAACACCAGCGGCAGACTCAGCCGATGTTGTCGACCGCCGCCTTCGCGCGCTGAATCGTCGACTGCGCCGTGCCGTCGTTCTTCTCCAGCGTCGTCTTCAGCAGATGAATGATGTTCTTCACCTCTTGCGAGGCGTTGTTCCACCGCTGTTCCTTGCCGTGGTACTCATCCGCCACACCATCCGCCGTGAAGTCGGCCATCGCCGCCTTCACCTGCTTGTCACGCTCGGTGATCAGCGACTCCAGACGGCCGATCACCCCCTGGATGTTCGACTGCGCATCCGCCGACGCACCCGTGTCATACGACCGGCGATCCGAACCCGCACCCGCCATCACACACCACTCCCCGAGAAACCCAAAGAAACCAGAAACCAGAAAACCGGAACCGGAAATCGAACCGGCAGCAACCGAACGCCGGCAGCGCTCAAACGCCGGCCGTGCTCAGCGGAAACGCGCGGCGTCGAAATTCGCCGCCGACATCTGCTGACGCGCGTTGTCACCCTGCTCCTGGTCACCCGAGGAGAACGCCGAGTCCATCCCGGACTGACCGCCCAGGATCGCCGACAGCGACGAGTTCAGATCCGAGGCGATACGGTCCGCCCGCGCCTTGAACTGGTCGAACATCACACGACCCGAACCGTTGAACTTGCCCTCCAGCGGCTGCGCCGCCGCCACCAACTGCCGGACCAGACCACCCAGATCATCCGTCGAACCACGCGTGTCACGCTGCAACGTCGACAGCGTCTGAGCCCCCATGTCGAACTTCATGGCTAACTCGCCTCCCCCGTATGGGCCATCGCGGCGACCACCTCCGGCCGCCCTCAAGTCTCGTCAATAATCTCTATCAACACGACAGTTGCCTGTGCAATCGGGGTCCGGTTCAGTCACAGAAGCACCACACAATCATGACCGAACCATGGGTCGGGCGGTCCGTACGTCAGCGGGCGGAGGCGGCCGTCGGGCCCTCTCGGCAGATCAGCAGCAGGGCCCGGTCGTCGTTGACGTCCTTGGCCACGGCCTCGATGAGGTGCCAGGCGGCGCCGTGGAAGCCGCCGGCGACGTAGCGGTCGGCCTCGCCGGTGAGGCGGTCGATGCCCTCGACGATGTCGCGGTCGGCGGTCTCCACCAGGCCGTCGGTGAACAGCATCAGCACGTCACCCGGCCGCAAGGAGCCCTTCACCGGGTCGAACTGGGCGCCGTCGTACACGCCGAGGAGCGGGCCCTCGGCCGCCTTCTCCTCCCAGCGGCCGGTGCCGGCGCTGAGCTGGAGGCCCGGCGGGTGGCCGGCGGAGTAGAGCTCGTAGTCGCCGGAGTCCAGGTCGAGGACCAGGTGGATGGAGGTGGCGAAGCCCTCGTCCCAGTCCTGGCGCAGCAGGTAGCCGTTGGCGGCGGGGAGGAAGGCGTGCGGCGGGAGGGAGCCCAGCAGACCGCCGAACGCGCCGGACAGGAGCAGGGCGCGGGAGCCCGCGTCCATGCCCTTGCCGGAGACGTCCGTGAGGACGACCTCGAGCGTGCGGCCGCCGTTGGTGCGGGCCGCCACCACGAAGTCGCCCGAGAAGGACTGGCCGCCCGCCGGGCGCAGGGCCATCTCCCGGTGCCAGCCGTCCGGGAGGCCGGGCAGCTTGCTCTGCACCCGGATGCGTTCGCGCAGGTCGAACAGCATGGTGCCGCCGCGCCGCCAGGGGACGCCGACCCGGCTGCGGAACTGGGCCAGCAGCAGTCCGAAGAAACCGCAGGCGGCGACCACCAGCACCACGCCGGGGGTGACCCGGGAGGGTCCCTCCGTGTAGGGGCCGAGCCGCACCGACTCCACGATCAGCGCCGTGGCCGACGCCGCGTACAGGCCGAGCAGGCTCGCCGGGCGCAGCAGCAGGCCGCCCACGACGACCGGCATGACCAGCGCGGCCGGGGAGAACCACACCGGGTTCACGAGCGTCGCCGTGGCGATCAGCGGGACGGTCAAAAGCAGGCCGGCCAGGGCGATCCAGTCCGAGCCGTCGCCGCGGAAGTAGTCCACGGCGGCCCGGCGCACGCCGACGCGGGCCCGGTGCCACTGCTTCTTCAACCGGGCCGTGAACGTCTCGGCTTCCGCGCGCCGCTCTCGTCCTGATGCCATTAGTTCGGGACCCTATCCATCGGACCAGCCCCTTGGCACGGGAGGTCCCACTTGTCCCCCGTCCGAGGGCCGACTTCACAGTGAACTTCACAGCGCGCCGTCCCGCCGCCGCCCGGGGGAAATTCCCTCGCTCGTCCCGCGGGGCGCTGGTAGGCATGACCCATGGCGACTGACGCGACCGGCCCTTCGGCCGGCCTCCGGACACTGGCGCGGGACGATTGGGACAAGTGGTACGACACCCTGCTCCGGGGCTTCGGCGGGGTGCCGGAGGCCGCCGAGGAACGGGAGTTGTGGAACTCACTGACCGAGTTCGACCGTTCACTCGGTGTCTGGGACGGGGACGAGTGCGTGGGGACGGCGGGGGCGTTCAGCTTCCGGGTCACCGTGCCCGGCGGCGCGTCGGTGCCGGCCGCGGGCGTCACGATGGTGAGCGTGGCCGCCACGCACCGGCGGCGCGGGATCCTGACGTCGATGATGCGGCGGCAGCTGGACGACGTCCGGGCCCTGGGTGAGCCGCTGGCCGTACTGACGGCGTCGGAGCCGGCGATCTACGGCCGGTTCGGGTACGGCGCCGCGACGTTCCAGCTGAACGCCGAGATCGACACGAGCCGGGTGCGGCTGTCGGTGCCGCCCGGCACCGACGACGTACGCGTGCGGTACGCGGTGCCCGCCGCTGTCCTCGACGCGTGCGAGGCGGTGTGCGCCCGGCTGGTTCCGGAGCGCCCCGGGATGCTGGCCCGGCTGCCCGGCTGGGAGCGGCTCGGGCTGCTCGACCCGGAAGAGGCGCGGGAGGGGGCGTCGCCGCTGCAGTGCGTCGTCGCCGAGCGGGACGGGGAGACGGTCGGGTACGCGCGGTACCGCGTCAAGCCGAGCTGGGAGACGCCCGGGCCCAACGGCTCGGTGATCCTGCGGGACTCGGCCGCGTTGGATCCCGCGGCGGACGCGGCGCTCTGGCGGTTCCTGTTCGACATCGACCTGACGTCGACGCTGGTGGTGCGGGGGCGGCCGGTGGACGACGCGTGGCAGTACCTGGTCTCCGACCCGCGGCGGTGCCGGCCTTGGGTGCGGGACTCGCTGTACGTCCGGCCGGTGGACGTGGGGGCCGCGCTGGAGGCGCGGACGTACCAGACGCCGGTGGATGTGGTGTTCGAGGTGGAGGACGCGTTCTGCCCCTGGAACGCCGGGCGTTGGCGGCTCAGCGGGGACGCGAAGGGGGCGTCCTGCGAGCGGACGTCGGACGCGGCGGATCTCGCCTTGTCGGTACGGGAGTTGGGGGCGGCGTACCTCGGGGGCGTGTCGCTGGCCGCGCTGGCGGCGGCGGGGCGGGTGCGGGAGCTGCGGCGCGGGGCGCTGGCGGAGGCCTCGACGGCCTTCGGCAGCGTTGTGGCGCCGTGGCTGCAGCACGGTTTCTGACGCCGGGAGCGGCTCGGGGCGCTCGGCGTCAGGGCGCTCGGCATCGGCGCGCTCGGGGCCCGGGCGTGCGGTGCGGTCAGTCGCGCTGGCAGGTCGGGCACCAGAAGAGGTTGCGGGCGGCGAGGTCGGCGGTGCGGATCTCGCCGCCGCAGATGTGGCAGGGCTGATCGGCCCTGCGGTAGACGTACACCTCGCCGCCGTGGTCGTCCACGCGGGGCGGGCGGCCCATCGCCTCCGGGGTGTGTTCCGGACGGACGGTGTCGATGCGGTTGTTGCGGACGCCCTCGCGCATGAGCTCGACCAGGTCGGTCCAGATCGCCTGCCACTCGGCGTGGGTGATGTCCCTGCCGGGGCGGTACGGGTCGATGCGGTGCCGGAAGAGGACCTCCGCGCGGTAGACGTTTCCGACGCCGGCGATGACCTTCTGGTCCATGAGGAGGGCGGCGATCGTCGTACGGCTGCGGGAGACGCGGCGGTACGCGGTGTCCGGGTCGGCATCGTCGCGGAGCGGGTCGGGGCCGAGGCGGTCGTGTATCGCCTGCTTCTCCGGGGGTGTGATGAGGGCGCAGGTGGTGGGGCCGCGGAGGTCGACGTACGCGGTGTCGTTCGCGAGGCGCAGGCGGACGGTGTCGGTGGGTGGGGGCGCGGGGGCCGGGCCGAAGGTGACCTTGCCGAAGAGGCCGAGGTGGATGTGGATCCAGTCGGTCGCGCGGAAGCCGAGGAAGAGGTGTTTGCCGTGGGCTTCCGTGTGGGTGAGTTCCGCGCCGGTGAGGAGGGTGGCGGCGGGGGTGAACGTGCCCTGGGGGCTGCTGGCCCGGGGGGCCGTGCCGAGGAAGGCCGTGGCGTAGTCCTGGGCCAGGCGGTGGATGGTGTGGCCTTCCGGCACGGCTCTCGGCTCTCCCTTCGGTCTCAGGGCGCACCTGGGCGTCGGTGCGCACCTGGGTGCCAGGGCGCACCTGGGTGCCCGGCGCAGGGGGTGGCGGCGTCGGGCTGAGGCGCCCGCAGGGGGCGGGCCCCGGTGCGGTTACTGCTGCGGGTGGTGGGGCGGGATCGGGGGGAGGTCGCCCGTCGTTTCGTACGCGGCGAGCATGTCGATCCGGCGGATGTGACGCTCGTCACCGGAGAACGGGGTGTTGAGGAACGTCTCGACGAACTTCGTCGCCTCGTCCTGCGTGTGCATGCGCGCACCCACGGCGACGACGTTGGCGTTGTTGTGCTGTCGGCCGAGCGCCGCCGTCTCCTCGCTCCAGGCGAGGGCCGCGCGGACGCCCTTGACCTTGTTCGCCGCGATCTGCTCGCCGTTGCCGGAGCCGCCGATGACGATGCCGAGGGCGTCGGGGTCCGCGGCCGTCCGCTCCGCGGCGCGGAGGCAGAAGGGCGGGTAGTCGTCCTGGGCGTCGTAGAGGTGGGGGCCGCAGTCGACGGGCTCGTGGCCCGCCTCCTTCAGCCACTCGACGAGGTGGTTCTTCAGTTCGTAGCCGGCATGGTCCGAGCCGAGGTACACGCGCATGGGATGAGTGTGACACGGGTGTTTCGGGGAAGGCGCGCGGGGTGGCGCTCATGAAAACGTGAGGCGAATGTGAGCCGCATTACGGAAGCTCAGGAAAACCTCAAGTAACAATCTGGATTCAAAGGTTCTCCTAAACGTTCGCCTCCGATTCACTGGACCGGCTCGTACACCGCTCGTACGGGCCCCCGTACACCGTCATGCCGCGACACACCCCGTTCGTACGGCGCGTGCGGTTCCGTACGGAAGTACCACTCCCCGGCGCAAAGGAAATCCGTTCCATGACCTCGCAGCCGACGATGAAGACCACCGGAAACGATCGCGAAGGTCCCGGCGAACCAGGGGCGCACGGCTCCGGGCTGCAGGCCGGGCTCAAGAACCGGCATCTGTCCATGATCGCCATCGGCGGTGTCATCGGGGCGGGCCTGTTCGTCGGGTCCAGCTCCGGTATCGCCACCGCCGGACCCGGCATCCTCCTCTCCTACGCCCTCGTCGGCACGCTCGTGGTGCTGGTGATGCGGATGCTCGGTGAGATGTCGGCCGCCAACCCGACCTCCGGGTCGTTCTCCGCGCACGCCGACCGGGCGCTCGGGCCCTGGGCGGGTTTCTCCATCGGCTGGCTGTACTGGTTCTTCTGGGTCGTCGTGCTGGCGGTCGAGGCGACCGCCGGAGCCGTGATCCTGGAGGGGTGGATACCCGCCGTGCCCCAGTGGGGCTGGGCGCTCATCGTGATGGTGGTGCTGACCGCCACCAACCTGGTCTCCGTCGGCTCCTACGGCGAGTTCGAGTTCTGGTTCGCCGGGATCAAGGTCGTCGCCATCGCCGCGTTCATCGTCATCGGCGGGCTCGCCGTCTTCGGGCTGCTGCCGGGCGTGGACAGTGACCAGGCCGGGCTGGGCAACCTCACCGAGCACGGCGGCTTCCTGCCCCACGGGGCCGGGGCGATCCTCACCGGTGTGCTGCTCGTCGTCTTCTCCTTCATGGGCAGCGAGATCGCGACCCTCGCGGCCGGCGAGTCGGAGAACCCGCGGCAGGCCGTCACCAAGGCCACCAACAGCATCATCTGGCGCGTCGCCGTCTTCTACCTCGGCTCGATCTTCGTCGTGGTGGCCCTGCTGCCGTGGGACAGCAAGTCCATCACCAAGGACGGCTCCTACGTCGCGGCGCTCGACTCCCTCGGCATCCCGCACGCCGGGCAGATCATGAACTTCATCGTGCTGACCTCGGTGCTGTCCTGTCTCAACTCCGGTCTCTACACCGCCTCCCGCATGGCCTTCTCGCTCGGCCAGCGCGGGGACGCGCCGAAGTCCTTCGCCCGCACGACCTCCAACGGCGTGCCGCGCACGGCCATCCTCGCGTCCGTCGCGTTCGGCTTCCTCGCCGTGTTCTTCAACTACAAGTTCCCGGACTCCGTCTTCCTGTTCCTGGTGAACTCCAGTGGCGCGGTCGCCCTGTTCGTGTGGCTGGTGATCTGCTTCTCCCAGCTGCGCATGCGGAAGATCATCAAGGCCGAGGCGCCGGAGAAGCTCGTCGTGAAGATGTGGCTGTACCCGTACCTGACCTGGGCGACGGCCGCGCTGATCGTGTTCATCCTCGGCTACATGCTCACCGACACCGAGCACGACGGACGCACCACCATCTCGCTGTCGCTGCTCGTCGCGGCGGTGGTGCTCGTCATCGCCTTCGTGAAGGAGAAGGTGCGTGGGGGGCGGCGGGCCGATGCCGCCGACGCCGCCCCGGCCCGGGACGAGGTCTCGGCCGGCTGAGCCCCTTCAGGCACTCGCCGTTCCCCTGGAACCGGTGGGCCTGCGGCGCGCGTGCTGCTTCGTGCACGCATGCGCGCCGCAGGCCCTTTTCGTTGCCCTACAGCACCGTGAAGCTGTCCTTGACCTTGTCGTACGTGCGCAGGGCCTCCGCTTCGATGCCGGCGTCGTACCAGGTGTTGACCTGGTACGACGTGCCCTTCACGTTGAAGCCGAGCAGCCGGGCGTGCCAGTGGACACCCTCCAGCGTGAACGTGTACTCCCAGACCACCGCCGGGTGGCCCCGGAACGTCGTCTCCTCCAGGCGGACCTTGCGGTAGTCCTGGCCCTGGTGGGCGTTGCGCTCCGAGGTCTGCCAGGTCTCCAGCAGGTCGCCGCGGGCGAGGGAGGACTTGCCGACCAGTTCCTGCGTGCCGTCCGGGGAGGTGTAGTGCACCTCCGCGCCCGTCTTCACGTCCCGCCGCCAGCCGTCGGGCGTCGCCCAGGCGAATCCACCGGCCTCCCGGTGGGTCCCGGGCGGCAGGGTCCGCGGTCTGCTCGTGCCCTCGACGGTGGGTGAGGGGGTGGGGTGGGTGGGAGTCGTGGTGGCGGACGGGGACGCGGACGTCGAGGAGCCCGCGCGGGTGTCGTCGCCGCCGCCCGGCGAGCCGGATGACGTCGCCAGCAGGATCCCCACGACGGCACCGACGGTCGCGACGATGGCCGCGGTGGCGCCGAGCAGGGCACGACGAGGGCCGGTGCGGGAGCGGGGGGTGGCGGGGACAGCGGGGCCGGGCGGTTCGCCTCTCGGCGTTGGGGCGGGCTCCGGTGTGGGGGCCGGGGCGGGGGCCGATGTCGGCGCGGATGTCACTGCCGCGTTCGGGGTGGGCGTCGGTGTCGGTGCGGGTTGCGGGCCGCGCCCGGTCGTCGCCTGTGCGCGCGTGAGGGAAACGGGGCTGGGGCTCGGGGGTGATGCCCCTCGCAACCGACCCCCGGCATCGCACTCGGCCTCGGCGACGACGACCCGCACCTCGGCATCCCGATCGCGCCGCGCATCCGCATCCCGCCCGGGCTCGGCCACTCCCGCCCCGGGCCCCTCCCCCGCCACCACCCGCACCGTAGGCGTCGGTACGGGGTACGCGACCGGCTCCAGGGCCGTTTCCAGGTCGTCGAGGCTCGGGCGGGTCGACGGGTCCTTCTGCAAAAGGGACGTCAGGGTGGCGCGCAGCGGGCCGGCGGTGGCGGGGAGTTCGGGGTCCTCGTAGAGGACCGCGTGCAGGGTCGCCAGTGTGGTGGCGCGGGAGAAGGGGGAGCGGCCGCCCAGGGCCGCGCAGAGCGTCGCGCCGAGGGACCAGATGTCGGACGGCGGGCCCTGCGGGCGGCCGGAGACGCGTTCGGGGGCCATGTAGTCGGGCGAGCCGACCAGCATCCCGACCATCGTCAGCGCCTTGGCGTCCTGGATCGCGGCGATCCCGAAGTCCGTGAGGACGACCCGCCGTCCCCCGCCGAAGCCGCCGCCGTCGCCCCGTCCGGGTCCGGCCGGCCCGCGTGCGTCCTCCACGAGGACGTTCCCCGGCTTGATGTCCCGGTGCAGGACACCCCGCGCGTGCACCTGCCGCAGCGCCGCGACCAGCCCGAGCCCGATCCGGGCCGTCTCGCAGGGGCCGAGGGGCCCTTGCTCCGCGAGGATCCTCTCCAGGGAGCGGCCCGCCACCAACTCCATGACGATCCACAGCCGTTCGCCCTCGTCGACCACGTCGTAGATCCGTACGACGTTGGGGTGGTCGATCCGGGCCGTGGCCCGGGCCTCGCGCAGGGTGCGTTCGCGGCGCGTCCTGCTGTCCTCCGCGTCATGGCCGTCGATCCGCATTTCCTTGACGGCGACCTGCCGGTCCAGTATTTCGTCGGCGGCTCGCCACACCCGCCCCATTCCCCCCTGACCGATACTCTCGACCAAGCGATAGCGCCCCGTCACCAATATCCCTGGAACACCGCCGCCGTTCGCATTCCCCGGCAATTCGCTGCACCCCCTCCACGACGCCGCGACCGCCTCCAGTGAAACACAACGGTCACACTTCGCGCCGCACCAGGATAGTGCGGCGAAATCTTGTGGTACCTCTTTCAGTGCTGCGAATTCAGGTGCAGCCAGGGGGACGCAAGGGGGGCGAACATGAGTTCTCGTCGCACGACGGGGGTCGCGGGATCGCTGGTCGTGGCATCTTTCTCGGCGGTGCTGCTGTCCGGCACCGCCGCCGCGGAAGACGAAGGCCCGGCAAGCAGCAAGGGCGGAAAGGCCGTTGACGAGGCACCGGCGGGAGTGGAGCTGACCACGCTGCTGCCGGAGAAGATCTCGGTCGACAACGGCAGTGAAAAGACGGCGATTACCGCCACGGTGAAGAACGGGGGAAGCAAGGACAGCGGGAAGATCAGGCTTTGGGTCGTCGGTTTCGACGGGCTCACGGTCAAGAAGGTGCAGGGCTGTTCGCCGATACCCGAGAACAGTCTTCCGGAGGGTTCGAACAGCGGTTTCACCTGTCCGATCGACAATCTCGCGGCCGGTGAGTCGAAGTCGTACGCCGTGGACGCTACGTACGACCTGGGCAAGACCGGGAAGATCTGTCTGCCGGTCCAGACGGGCGACGGCGAGAAGACGTTCTGGCAGCAGGGCCCGGTGCCGTTCGGCACGACGAACCCGTCGCCGGACGCCCCAGCCACCCCCCTGCTGCTCGGTACGGACAACAAGCCGGTGTCCCCGGGCCGCAAGGAACTGCCGAAGACCGGTCCGGCACGCGATGTGCTGCCGCTGGGCGCGGCCGGGGCGTCGCTGCTCGCGGCGGGCGCGGTGGGACTGTGGTGGTCGCAGCGGCGGCGGCCGGCACCGCGGGAGGGCTGACCGCGCGAGAGGCCCGCCGGGGAGGAATCCCGGCGGGCCTCTCGTCGAAGACGCGGGCGGCGGCGGACACCCCTCAGCGCTTGTTCGCGAACTTCCACGCCGACGGCAGCGCGCCCATCGCCAGCGCCGCCTTCAGCGCGTCGCCGATCAGGAACGGCGTGAGGCCGGCCGCGATCGCGGCGGTGGCGGACATGTCCGCGGCGAGGGCCAGGTAGGGCACGCCGATGACGTAGATGATCGCCTCGCCCACGAGCATCGTGCCCGCCATGCGCCACACCGAGCGGTCCGCGCCGCGGCGGGCCAGGGCGCCCACGACGGTCGCGGCGAGGATCATGCCGAGGATGTAGCCGAAGGAGGGGGCGACGCCGGAGGAGGCGCCCGCGAACCACGGCACGCCGGCGAGGCCCGCCAGCGCGTACAGCGCCAGGGAGAGGAAGCCGCGGCCGGCGCCGAGGGACGTGCCGACGAGCAGCGCGGCGAAGGTCTGGCCGGTCACCGGCACCGGGGAGCCCGGCACGGGCACCGAGATCTGGGCGGCGAGGCCGGTGAGGGCGGCACCGCCGAGCACGAGGGCCACGTCCCTCACGCGGGAGGCGGGGAGCAGGTCGGCGAGGACCTGTCCGGTGCGTACGGGTGTGGCGGCAGCGGTGCTCATGGGGACTCCGCGAGGGTGAGGGCCGGTCGGGACACGGTGACGCTATCCCAGCGCGCTCTCCCGGTTCACCGTCAGCGCTCGACAAAGGCGCGGACACACGCTTGGTCGGCTTCGGACAAAGGGTGGGAGTTACACCGAGTACGGCGTGACGCCGGTCACGGAGGCAGGGAGGCTTCGCTCACGCCGTCGGCGGGCAGGGGGACTGTAGGGTTTCGCCAAATGCTCGCCGGATGCCTCCGGGTGGGGTGCCGTGCGGCGTCCGCGCCGGCGCCCACCCTCCGTCCCCGGGGCCTCACGGGCTGCGCTCCACGCGTCCGCATGCTGGACAGCCGTCCCTCCCGGGCGACGGGACCGCCCAGACTGGCGGCGTTTTTGCCCTCTCACGCCTCTCACGCATTGGACGAGCCGCGCCCATGCCCAGCACCACCACCGGGACACCGCCCAGCACGGACGACGTCTCCCTCTCCCACGGCCTGAAGCAGCGCCACCTGTCGATGATCGCCCTCGGCGGGGTGATCGGCGCCGGCCTGTTCGTCGGCTCCGGCGCGGGGATCGCCGCCGCCGGCCCGTCGATCGTGGTCGCCTACGCCCTCTCCGGCCTCCTCGTGATGCTGGTGATGCGGATGCTCGGCGAGATGTCGGCCGCGTATCCGTCGTCGGGGTCGTTCTCGGCGCACGCGGAGCGCGCGATCGGCCCCTGGGCCGGGTTCACCGCCGGCTGGTCCTTCTGGGTACTGCTCTGCACGGCCGTCGGGCTGGAGGGCATCGGTGCCGCGAAGATCGTCAGCGGCTGGCTGCCGGGCACGCCGGAGTGGGTGTGGGTGGCGCTGTTCATGGTCGTCTTCTGCGGCACGAACCTCGCGGCGGTGAAGAACTTCGGCGAGTTCGAGTTCTGGTTCGCGGCGCTGAAGGTCGGCGCGATCACCCTGTTCCTGGTGCTCGGCGTCCTGGCGATCCTCGGCGTCCTGCCGGGCACGGACTCCCCCGGCGCCTCGCACCTCACCGACTTCCTCCCCAACGGCGGCGAGGGCCTGGTCATCGGCCTGCTCGCGTCGGTCTTCGCCTACGGCGGCCTGGAGACGGTCACCATCGCGGCGGCCGAGTCGGAGAACCCGGTCAAGGGCGTGGCGAGCGCGGTCCGTACGGCGATGTGGCGCATCGCGCTGTTCTACGTCGGCTCGATGGCGGTCATCGTCACGCTGGTGCCGTGGGACTCGAAGGCGGTCGTCGAGAAGGGCCCGTACGTCGCCGCCCTGGACGAGCTGGGCATCCCGGGTGCCGGCCAGTTGATGAACGTGGTGGTGCTGGTGGCGCTGCTGTCGGCGATGAACGCCAACATCTACGGGGCCTCCCGCATCGCCTACTCGCTGGTGGAGCGCGGCCAGGGCCCGAAGGGGCTGGGCCGGGTCTCGGGCGGGGTGCCGCGGATCGCCGTTCTGGCGTCCTGCGTCTTCGGGTTCCTGTGCGTGCTGCTGAGCTACTGGCGGCCGAACGACGTCTTCCCCTGGCTGCTGAACATGATCGGCGCGGTGATCCTGGTCGTCTGGATCTTCATCGCGGTCTCGCAGCTGCGGCTGCGCCGCCGGCTGGAGCGCGAGACGCCGGAGAAGCTGGTCGTGCGGATGTGGGCGTTCCCGTGGCTGACGTGGGTCGCGCTGGCCGGCATGGCCGCCGTCTTCGTCCTGATGGCCCGGGAGCCGGACACGCGGGTGCAGTTGTACTCGACGGGCGGGATGACGCTGGCCCTGGCGGCTGTCGGCTTCGCCTGGCAGAAGGCGCGCGCCCGGCGGTAGGAAGCGCACGGTGAGAGGCCCCCGCGACACACGCGGGGGCCTTTTTGTGTGCCCTGGCCACCCTTCCCGGCACTCTTGCTGCTAGCGTGCAGTTGCAAGGATGTTGCAATAAGAGGTCCGGAGGGGAACCCGCCCATGCCCGTCTACACGCTGCCCGACCTGCCCTACGACTACTCCGCGCTCGCCCCCGTGATCAGCCCCGAGATCATCGAGCTGCACCACGACAAGCACCACGCGGCCTATGTGAAAGGCGCCAACGACACGCTGGAGCAGCTCGCCGAGGCGCGGGACAAGGAGTCGTGGGGATCGATCAACGGGCTGGAGAAGAACCTGGCCTTCCACCTCTCCGGGCACATCCTGCACAGCATCTACTGGCAGAACATGACCGGCCCGAAGGACGGCGGCGGTGAGCCGCTGGCGCAGGACGGCGTGGGCGAGCTGGCCGACGCGATCACCGAGTCCTTCGGCTCCTTCGCGCGCTTCAAGGCGCAGCTGTCCAAGGCCGCCGCGACCACGCAGGGTTCGGGCTGGGGCGTGCTCGCCTACGAGCCGCTGAGCGGCCGGCTGATCGTGGAGCAGGTCTACGACCACCAGGGCAACGTGGGCCAGGGCGCGACCCCGATCCTGGTCTTCGACGCCTGGGAGCACGCCTTCTACCTGCAGTACCGCAACCAGAAGGTGGACTTCATCGAGGCGATGTGGCAGGTCGTCAACTGGCAGGACGTGGCCCGGCGTCACGAGGCCGCGAAGTCCCGCGCGGACGTGCTGCTGCTGGCTCCCTGAGGCCGGTTCCGTTGAAGCGTCCTGCCTCGTGATCGTCTTCTCACCCTTCACGCACGGCAGGCGGTAAGAAGGAAACCCCCGCGAGGACGTGACTCGCGGGGGTTTCCCGTGTGCGGGGGCGTGTGGTCAGGGCTTGCGGGCGAGCCCTCCGTGCTGGCCGATCGGTTCCGTCGGCTGGCCCGGCTCGGGGTGCCACAGCGGGACCGAGACCACGCCGGGCTCCACCAGCTCCAGGCCCTCGAAGAACGCCTCGATCTGTTCCACCGGCCGCAGGAAGTACGGCACGGCGCCCGTCTCGTTGTAGGCGTCCTGCGCCTGCTCGTAGGCCGGGTCGGTGCCGCGGGAGCCCTCGTTGAGGGAGAGGTAGCTGCCGGAGGGCAGGCCGGCCATCAGGCGGCGGACCAGGTCACGCGCCTGCTCGTAGTCGGCCACGTGGCCCAGGATGCCGCTGAGGATCAGGGCGGTGGGGCGGGTGAGGTCGAGCGTGTTGCCGGCGGCCGCGAGGATCTGCTCGGGCTCGTAGAGGCTGATGGGCTCGTACGCCGTCGCGCCCTCGGGGGTGGAGGTGAGCAGGGCGCGGGCGTGGGCGAGGACCAGCGGGTCGTTGTCGACGTAGACGATCCGCGACTCGGGGGCCAGGCGCTGGGCCACCTCGTGGGTGTTGTCGACGGTGGGCAGGCCCGTGCCGACGTCGAGGAACTGCCGTACGCCCGCCTCCTGGACGAGGTGGCGGATGCCGCGGCCGAGGAAGGCGCGGCTGCTGCGGGCGATGGTGACGATGCCGGGGAAGACGGCGGTGTAGGCGTCACCGGCCGCCTCGTCCACCGGGTAGTTGTCCTTGCCGCCCAGCCAGTAGTTCCAGATCCGGGCCGAGTGCGGCACCGACGTGTCGATCTGCGTCATGGGCTCATAGTGCTACGGCAGGTCCGGCTCGCACGGCACATTGAGTGAGAGGAGTGCGGCGGATCCGTCGGAGTTCATGCGCAGTTCGCTGATCGCCGCGTTCCGCAACCGGGGCAGCACTCTGCGGTACTCCCGGGCCGGGATCGACAGCAGTGTGCACAGCACCAGGCGCAGCAGGGTGTTGTGGGCGACGACCAGGACGCGGCCGCCAGGGTGGGCGGCGGCGATGTCGCGCAGGGCGCGGACGCCCCGGGCCGCTGCCGCCGTCGGGTCCTCGGCGCCGGGGAAGGAGTGGGCCACCGGGTCGGCGCGGTAGGCCGCGGCCCACTCCGGGTCCTCGGTCTCGAACTCGGCGAGCGTGCGGCCCTCGACCACGCCGAAGTCGCATTCGCGCAGGCCGGGTTCGCGCTGCGGGGTGAGGCCCAGGGCGCGGCAGGCGGGGTCGGCGGTGGCGACGGCCCGGGAGAGCGGGGACGTCCAGATCGCGTCGACGGGGTGGGCGGCGGCCCACCGTCCGAGGGCCTCGGCCTGGGCGCGGCCGGTGTCGGTGAGGGCGATGTCGCTGACGCCGGCGTAGCGGTTCTCGGCGTGCCAGACGGTCTGTCCGTGGCGGGCCAGCAGGAGGGTGGTGGTCATGGGCCGGTCCGTTCGCGTGCGGTCGGGCGGTCGATGCGGGGCGGCAGCGGGATGGTCGGTTCTCTGGTACGGGGCCGCACCAGGGTCCTGGTCATGATCCCCCCGTGTCCAGGTGCAGACGGGTCAGGGCGTGTTCCGCCACGGGGGCGGGCAGCCAGCCGCGTTCCCGCACGGCCCGGACGAGGCGGGCGTACGGCTCGGCGAAGGCAGCCGTGCGGCCGGGGCGGGGTTCGAGGACGGTACGGACCCGGACCATGCGCGCGGCCGTGTCCGCCAGCGTGCCGGCGCCCGACACCCCGTACGCGGCCAGCGCGGCCATGCCGAGGGCCGGTTCCGTCTGCTCGGGGACGCGGGCCGGGCGGCCCAGGATGTCGGCGCGCAGTTGGTTCCAGTAAGGGCTGCGCGCGCCGCCGCCCGTGAAGGTGAGCGGGCCGTCGAGGGGCGCGCCGAGGTGGTGGAGGTAGTCCAGGCACAGGCGTTCCGTGAAGCCGACGCCCTGGAGCAGCGCGGCCCACCGGTCGGCGTCGTCGGCGGGGTCGCCGAGGAGGAGGGGCGTGGCGTCCGCGGCCCGGAACGGGAACCGCTCCCCCGGTGAGACGAGGGGGTAGGCGACCGCGCTCGACGGCTCGAACGCCCGGGCCCGCTCGTCCATCGCGGCCGGGTCTGCGTCCGGGAAGTGCGCCGCGAGCGCCCCGGCTCCGACGCTGGAGGCTCCGCCGGGCAGCCAGGTGCCGTCGGGGGCGCGGTGGTTGTAGACGACGCCGGTGGGGTCCCGGACCGGGTCGCGGGTCGCGCCCTTCAGCACGAGGGTCGTGCCGAGCACCGAGTTCCAGGAGCCGGGTCGCAGGGCGCCCGAGGCGATCTGGGCCGCGCAGCCGTCGGTCATGCCGGCGAGCACCGGAGTGCCGGCGGGGATGCCGGTGGCGTCGGCGGCGGCCGGGCGGACCTCGCCGAGGAGGGTCCCCGGGCGGACCACGGCGGGCAACAGGCCGTCCGGCACGCCCAGTTGCGCGAGGGCGACCTCCGGCCAGGACTCGTGCTCCACGTCGTAGCCCGTCTTGAGGGCGTGGCTGGAGTCGGCCGGGGGCGGTGCGCCGGTGAGGCGGGCGACGATCAGGTCGGGCTGGTGGGCGAGCCGCAGGCCGGGGCCGTACTCCCCCACCAGGCGGAGCGCCTTCGGCAGCGCCCAGGTGTCCTGCACCGCGAGCCCGGCTGCGCGCGCCCGCGCCGCCTCCGCCTTCGCGCGCCCGTCGTCGTACATCAGGGCGGGGCTGACGGGCCGGCCCGAGCCGTCCGTCAGCAGCACCGTGCCGGAGGTGCCGCACACCGCGAGTCCGCCGACCGGCGTGCCGGGGGGCGCGGAGCCGAGGGCGGCCCGGGACGCCGTGCACAGCGCCTGCCACCACCGCACCGGGTCCTGCTCGTGCCGCACCCCCTCGCGCCGCCCGGTCAGCGGGGCCGAGCCGCTGCCGAGGACCGTGCCGTCGGCGGTGACGAGCAGCGCGCGGACGCTCTGCGTGCCCAGGTCGATCCCCAGCCAGCCCGCGCCCTCGTCCGCATCGTCGTTCACCATCCGGAACCTCCCACGCCGTCGCAGCCGGATCTGTGAACTTCTCACTGTGCCCCGATATTTTCCCGTGCGCGAGGGATTGACGCCCAACTTCAGCCGTTCCACCCTCTGTTAACGAGTCGACTCGACGTGTTAACCAGGCTCCACGCGGAGGTACGGATGGACACGCACGTGCACGACCGCCGGCGCTTCCTCGCCCTCGCCGCCGGGGCGGCGGCCGCCCCGCTGCTGACGGCCTGCGGCGCCGGTTTCGGCGGGAACGACAGCAAGGGCGACGGGTCCGCCGCCGACGACATCACCGGCTCCTTCGACTGGAAGCGGGAGAAGGGCACCACCGTCAAGGCGCTGCTCAACAAGCACCCGTACACGGACGCGCTGATCGCCGACCTGAAGTCCTTCACCGCGAAGACCGGTATCAAGGTCGAGTACGACGTGTTCCCCGAGGACAACTACTTCGACAAGCTGACCGTGGACCTGTCCAGCGGGCGTGCCTCCTACGACGTCTTCATGCTCGGCGCGTACATGGTGTGGCAGTACGGGCCGCCGGGCTGGCTGGAGGACCTCGGGCCCTGGATGCGCAACTCCGCCGCCACGGGCGCCGAGTGGGATCAGGCGGACTTCTTCCCGAACCTCCTCCAGGCCGACCAGTGGTCGCTGAAGGCGGGCGCGCCGCTGGGCCAGGGCGGGCAGTACGCGCTGCCGTGGGGCTGGGAGACCAACGTCGTCGCCTACAACACCGAGGTGTTCGGCAAACTCGGCCTGAAACCGGCCGAGTCCTTCGACGAGCTGACCGAACTCGCCGCCACCATCAAGCGGAAGGCGCCGGGCGCGGGCTTCGACGGCATGTACGGGATCGCCGTACGCGGGTCGAGGAGCTGGGCCACCATCCACCCGGGCTTCATGACGATGTACGCCCGCAACGGCCTGAAGGACTTCACGGTCGACGGCGGGAAGCTCACACCCGCGATGAACAGCCCCGAGGCCGTCGCCTTCACCGAGGACTGGGCGCGGATGGTGAAGCGGGGCGGGCCGCCGTCCTGGACCTCGTACACCTGGTACCAGTGCTCCAGCGACCTGGGCGCGAAGAAGGCGGGGATGCTGTTCGACGCGGACACGGCCGCCTACTTCCAGGCGGTGAAGGGCGCGAGCCCCGCCTCCGGGAAGATCGCCTTCCACCCCGGGCCGAAGGGTCCGGACGGGTCGCTCGCCACCAACATGTGGATCTGGTCGCTCGGCATGAACGCCAAGAGCAGGAAGAAGAGCGCCAGTTGGCTGTTCCTGCAGTGGGCCACCGGCAAGGAGCACCTGCGCAGGAGCGCGATCACGCACAACCACATCGACCCGGTGCGCAGGTCGGTCGCCGAGGACGCCGCGTACAAGGACAAGATGCGGCACCTGCCCGGGTTCCTGGAGACCTTCGAGACGGTCGTCGACCAGACGAAGATCCAGTTCACCCCGCAGGCGCAGTTCTTCGACGCCACGACCAGCTGGGCGGCGGCCCTCCAGGAGATCTACGGCGGCAAGGGCGCCACATCGGTGCTGGACGGGCTGGCGGACGACCTCGCCGGCAAGGTGGGCTAGCCATGCGGCTCGCGCTGCGACCGTACCTCCTCATCGTCCCGGCCCTGCTGCTCACCTGCGGGATCCTGTACCCCTTCGGGCTCGGGCTGTACTACACGCTGTTCGACTTCTCGGCGAGCAAACCGCAGCCGGACATGGTGCGGTTCGAGAACTACAGAGCCGTCTTCACGCAGGAGGCGTTCTGGAACTCGGCGTGGGTGACCGTGCTTTACGCGGTCGGGGCGGCGCTCGCCGAGACCGTGCTCGGCGTGGCCGTCGCCCTGCTGCTGCACCGCTCGACGCTCGTCGGACGGGTCCTGGAGAAGATCCTGATCCTGCCGCTGATGATCGCGCCGGTGATCGCGGCGATCATCTGGAAGCTGATGCTCCAGCCGTCGGTGGGGGTCGTGAACTACCTGCTCAGGCCGTTCGGTCTGGGCGGGGTGCAGTGGACCGACACCCCGACGGGCGCGCTGCTGTCGTCGATCGCCGTGGACGTGTGGGTGTACACCCCGTTCGTGGCGATCCTCGCCCTGGCCGGTCTGCGGTCGCTGCCCGCCTCCCCGTTCGAGGCGGCGGCCGTGGACGGCGCGGGGTGGTGGTACACGTTCCGGCGGCTGACCCTGCCGATGCTGTGGCCGTACGTGCTGGTCGCGGTGATCTTCCGGTTCATGGACTCGCTGAAGGTGTTCGACATCATCTACGCCCTCACCGAGGGAGGGCCGGGCGACTCGACCGTCGTGCTCCAGATCCGGGCGTACCTGGAGGCGATCCGCTTCCAGCGGTACTCGTTCGGGATCTCCTACACGATCGTGCTGTGGGCCGTGGTGTACCTGGCCGCGATGGTCCTGGTGAAGCACCTGGGCAAGATCCAGCGGAAGGCCGCGGAGGTGACCACGTGAGGAAACGCCTGCTGAGCCGGCTGGCGGACGCCGCGCTCGTCCTCTACTTCGTCTTCGCGCTGTTCCCGATCGCCTGGATGGTGATCCTGTCGCTGAAGCCGGCGGACCAGTTGTTCTCCACCTACTTCTCCTTCTCCCCCACCCTCGACGGCTACCGGACGGTCCTCGGTGACAGCGAGGGCATCCCGTTCGTGCGGTTCTTCGTCAACAGCCTGGTGGTGTCGGTGGGGGCGGTCGCGCTGTCGCTGGTGGTCGGGCTGCCGGCGGCGTACGCCTCGGCCCGGTGGCGGTTCAAGGGCTCGGAGAACCTGATGTTCACGCTGCTGTCGTTCCGCTTCGCGCCCGAACTGACCGTGATCATCCCGCTGTTCGTGCTGTACCAGAAGCTCGGTCTGTTCGACACGTACGTCGGCATGGTGTGGGTGCTGCAACTGGTGACGCTGCCGCTGATCGTGTGGATCATGCGGTCCTACTTCGCCGACCTCACCCCCGAGCTGGAGCAGGCGGCCCTGCTGGACGGCTACACCCGCAAGCAGGCGTTCTTCAAGGTGGCCCTGCCGCTGGTCAAGCCGGGCATCGCGGCCGTGTCGCTGCTGGCGTTCATCTTCGCCTGGAACAACTTCGTCTTCCCGCTGATCCTCACCTCCAACGAGGCCCAGACGGTGACCGTGGGCGCGCTGTCCTTCCTCGGCGGGGACCGGCCCAAGTACAACCTGACGGCCGCCGCCGCGCTGGTGTCCGTCGTCCCGCCGCTGCTGCTGGCGCTGACGATCCAGCGGTACCTGGTGCGGGGCCTGTCGTTCGGGGCGGTGAAGTCATGATCCGGCTGAGCGGGATCCGGAAGGCGTACGGCAAGACCGTCGCGCTCGACGAGCTGGAACTCGACGTACGGGAAGGCGAGTTCTTCTGCCTGCTCGGCCCGTCCGGCGCGGGCAAGACCACCACCCTGAAGACCGTCGCCGGACTCGAACAGCCCGACTCCGGCACGGTCGTGCTCGACGGCGAGGACATGCGGGGCGTCGAGCCCTACGACCGGGGCGTGGCGATGTGCTTCGAGAGCTACGCCCTCTACCCGCACCGCTCGGCCTACGACAACCTCGCCTCGCCGCTACGCTCGCCCCGGCACCGGCTGCCCGCCGACCAGGCCCGGCAGCGCATCGGCGCGATCGCCGAACTGCTCGGGATATCGGGGCTGCTGGACCGGCCCGTCGGGCAGCTGTCGAACGGGCAGCGGCAGCGCGTCGCCCTCGGCCGGGTGCTGGTCCGCCCCGCCCGGGCCTTCCTGCTCGACGAGCCGCTCTCCCACCTCGACGCCAAGCTCCGCCAGCAGATGCGGGCCGAGCTGAAGGCCATCGGGGCCGTGCAGCACACCACCACCCTGTACGTCACCCACGACTCGGTGGAGGCGCTGGCGCTCGGCGACCGGATCGGGGTGATCCGGCAGGGGCGGATCGTGCAGACGGGCACGCGGGAGGAGATCTGGTACCGGCCCCACGACACGGAGGTCGCGCGGGCCTTCGGCCGGCCCCGGATCAACCTGCTGACGGGGGTCGTCACCGACAGCGGGGTGCGGTGCGGCGGCGGGGTCGAACTGCCGGTCCGGGCCCAGGCCGCTCCGGGCACGGACGTCCTGGTCGGCCTGCGCCCCCGGGACATCGCCCTGCACGGCGGCGAGGGCCACGAGCTGACCGGGACCGTGTACGTCACCGAGGTGCTCGGCCGGTCCGTCGAGGTCACCGTCCGCCTCGGCACCGGGGAGCAGCGGGTGTCGCTGGTGGCCCCCCGGGCGGACGCGGCGCGCCTTCGTCCGGACGATCCGGTGCGGCTCGTGGTCCGGCCTGAGAACCTGCTGCTGTTCGAGGCCGACCGGCCGGAACGACCGGGACGACGGATAGAGACACAGCCATGAGCAGCAGCAGTGGTGGACAGCAGGGGCCGGCGGCGCGGCAGGCGGCCATGGCCGAGCAGGTGCTGGCCGACGGCTCGGCGACGGCGGCGGAGCTGGCCGAGCGGTTCGGGGTGAGCCTGATGACCATCCACCGAGACCTCGACGAGCTCGAACGGCAGGGCATCGTACGGAAGTTCCGCGGCGGGGTGACCGCGCAGCCGTCGGGGGTCTTCGAGTCGAACGTGCAGTACCGGCTGAAGACCATGCGGGCCGAGAAGGCCGCCGTCGCCGAGCGGGCGGTGCGGATGGTCGAGCCCGGCATGGCGATCCTGCTGGACGACTCCACGTCCACGCTGGAGATAGCCAGGCGGCTGCGCACGGGCGAGGTCACGCCCCTGACGGTCGTCACCAACTTCCTGGAGGCGATCAACCTCCTGGCCGACCAGCGGGGCATCCATCTGATGGCCCTGGGCGGCGACTACGACCCGCTGCACTCCTCGTTCCTCGGGGTGTCCTGCGTGGAGGCGGTCGAGCGAGCTGCGGGTGGACGTGTGCTTCGCGTCGACGTCGGCCGTGCACGGGGGTTACGCGTACCACCAGGAGCAGCACATCGTGTCCGTGAAGCGGGCGATGCTCGACGCGGCGGCACGGAACGTCCTGCTGATCGACCACACCAAGCTCGGCCGGGTCGCCCTGCACCGGGTCGTCCCGCTGTCCCGCTTCGACACGGTCCTCGTGGACGACGGGGCGTCGGCGGAGGCACTGCGGGATCTGGACGAGCACAAGGTCCGTTACGAGGTTTGCGCGACGAAGGGCGGCCATGGCGAGCGGAACGGGACTGGAGCTACGTGAGCTGCGCAAGACGTACAGGTCGCGGGGGCGGCCCGCCGTGGACGCCGTCCGCGGGATCGACCTGAACCTCCGCTCCGGGGAACTGCTCGGGCTGCTCGGGCCCTCCGGCTGCGGCAAGTCGACGACCCTGCGCATGATCGCCGGGCTGGAGTCCGTCACCGGCGGGGACATCCTGGTCGGCGGGGTGTCGGTGGTGGAACGGCCCGCGCAGCAGCGCAACATCGGGGTCGCGTTCGAGAACTACGCGCTGTACCCGCCGCTGTCCGTCGCGGAGAACCTGGCGTTCGGGCTGAAGGCCCGGCGGAAGGCGGCCCGCGGTGACGTCGACCGCAAGGTGAAGGAGATCGCCGAGCGGGTCGGCCTGACCGGCCTCCTCGACGCCCGCCCGGCCGGGCTGTCCAGCGGCCAGAAACAGCGCGTCTCCCTGGCCCGGGCCCTGATCCGCGAACCGGACGTGCTGCTCCTCGACGAGCCCCTCTCGCACCTGGACGCGGCCCAGCGCGACACCACCCGACGCGAACTCAAGCGCATCCAGAAGGACCTCGGCCACACCACCATCCTGGTCACCCACGACCAGGAGGAGGCCCTCTCCCTCGCCGACCGGATCGCCGTCATGAAGGACGGCGTCATCCAGCAGCTCGGCACCCCCTACGAGATCTACGACAGCCCGGCCAACGTCTTCGTCGCGGACTTCGTCGGCGAGCCCGCGATCACGCTGCTGCCCGGCATCGCCGACGGCGACGGCCACGCCCGCCTCTCCCCCGCGGTCCGCGTCGCGCTGCCCGTGCCGGTGGACCGGGGCCGTGAGGTGGTGGTCGGCATCCGCCCGGAGGACGTCCGGCTCACCGCCGAAGGCGGGCTGCCCGCCCGGGTCGTGGCCCACGAACCCCTCCTGGAGTCGGGCCTGGCGACCCTCGCCCTGGACGGGGTCGAACGGCATCTGGTCGTCCTCACCGACCCCGAGGTCCGGCTCGCCCACGACGACCGGGTCGAGGTCGCCGCCGACCCACAGCACACCCACGTCTTCGACGCCGAGACAGGAGACTCCCTGCGATGACTGCCGGAAACAGCGTGCGTGTCGTGGCCGCCGGTGACCACTTCGTCCTGCCGTCCCTGATCACACGGGCGGTGCGGCACGAGGTGGCACAGGCGCAGGTCGGTGAGCTGCGACTCGGCTGGCCGCTGGAGCCGTTCGGGCCGGTCGCCGAGGTGCAGGAGGCCAGTGACGCCGAGGACGAGATGATCGAGGCGCTGGCCGGGGCGGAGGTGCTGGTCACGCAGATGGGGCCGGTCACCGAGAAGGTGCTGGCCGCCTGCCCGGACCTGAAACTGGTCGTGGTGTGCCGGGGCGGGCCGGTGAACGTCAACCTGGACGCGGCGAAACGGCGGGACGTGCGGGTGTGCTTCGCGCCGGGCCGCAACGCCGCCGCCACCGCCGAGTTCACCCTCGGCCTGATGCTGGCCGCCCTGCGCCGCATCCCCCAAGCCCACGAGCCGCTCGCCCGGCACGGCAGCTGGGAGGGCGCGACGTACTACACGTACGAGCGCAGCGGCCTGGAACTGGAGGACCTGCCCGTCGGCCTGGTCGGCTACGGGGCTGTCGGCAGCCGGGTCGCGCGCGTGCTGTGCGCGTTCGGGGCGCGGGTGATGGTCCACGACCCCTATGTGCACGGCGAGATCCACGGGCTGCGGGTGAGCTCGCTCGACGAACTCCTGCGCCGCTCCCAGGTGATCACCCTGCACGCCCGGCTCACCCCCGAGACCCGGGGCCTGATCGGCGCCCGGGAGCTGGCGCTGCTGCCGCGCGGCGCGGTGGTGGTGAACGTGGCCCGGGGCCCGCTGCTGGACGAGGACGCGCTGTGCGACGCGCTGGAGAGCGGTCGGGTGTCGGCGGCGGCGCTCGACACGTACGAGCGGGAGCCGCTGCCGGAGGAGTCCCGGCTGCGGGGGTTCGCCGAACGCGTCGTGCTCACGCCCCACTTGGGCGGCGCGTCCCGCGCGGTCGCGGAGAAGGCGGCGCGGATCGCCGCCGAAGAGGTGGGCCGCTGGGTGCGGGGAGAGCCGCTCGCGCACTGTCTGACCTGAGGACCCGGAGGAGAGCCGCATGTACGTCGGTATCGATGTGGGCACGTCCATGGTCAAGGCGGCGGCCTTCGACGGCACGGGCCGGCAACTGGCCGTGGAGTCCCGCCCGGTGGGCCTGAAGCTGCACGGCGGGTTCGTCGAGCAGGACATGGAGGAGGTGTACGGGGCGGTCGTCGCGGTGCTCGAGGCGCTGACCTCCGCCGTGGCGGAACCGGTGGAGCTCGCGGGGCTCACCGGGCAGGGCGACGGGGTGTGGCTGGTGGACGGCGAGGGCCGGCCGGTGCGCCCCGCCGCCTCCTGGATGGACGGGCGGGCGCACGAACTGGTCGACCGGTGGCTGGCGGACGGCACCTTCGAGACGGTGTTCCGGCGGACCGGCAGCGCGATGTTCCCGGGCTGCCCCGGCCCGCTGCTGGCCTGGCTGGACAGCCGCGAACCGAAGGCGCTGGACGCCGCGCAGGCCGCCCTGTACTGCAAGGACGTGGTGTTCCACCGGCTGACCGGAGCCGGTCCGACGACGGATGTCTCGGACGCGTCGATGCCGTTCCTGGACCCGCGGACGCGGACGTACGACAACCGGGTCGTCGAGCTGCTGGGCCTCACCCACCGGCGGGGCCTGCTCGCCCCCGTCAGCGCCCCGGTCGCGACGGCCGGGGCGCGCGGCGAGGGCCTACCGTCCGGCACCCGGATCGCCAACGGCCCCTACGACCTGCCGGCCTGCGCGCTGGGCGCCGGGGTGACGTCCCCGGGCGACGGTCTGCTGATCGTCGGGACCTGTCTGGCCAGCCTGGTCGCCACGACCGAACTGGACCTGACCGGCGAGCCGGCGGGCCTGTACATCTCCACCGACCGGCCCGGGTACTGGCTGCGCGCCATGCCCGCGATGGTCGGCACGGCCGCGCTGGACTGGGTGCTGTCCACGACGGGTGTACGGCACGACGAGGTGGACGGCCTGCTGGCCGGGACCCCGCCGGGCGCGAACGGCGTCCGCGTCCTGCCGTACTTCGCGCCCTCCGGCGAACGGGCCCCCTTCGTCGAGCCCCGGCTGCGCGCCGAACTCACCGGCGTCTCCCTGGAGTCGACCCGGGGCGATCTGGTCCGCGCCACCTGCGAGGGCATCGGGTACGCCGCCCGGCACTGCCTTGAGGCGGCGGGGCTGACCGGGGACCTGGCGGTGTGCGGCGGCGGCACCCGCAGCCCCGCCTGGATGCGGCTGCTGGCCGACGTGCTCGGGCGGCCCCTGCGGGTCGTCGAGGGCGAGGTGGGCGCGCGGGGCGCGGTGCTGGCGGCGGCCGAGCGATACGGGGTCGGGCTGGACACGAAGGCGTGGACGAAGCCGACGGCGGTCGTCGAGCCGGACCCGGGCCGGGCCGCGTCCTACACGCGGGGCTACGAGGAGCACCTGACCCGGCTGGCCCAGGCGCGGGACCGGGCGCGTTCGTGAACCTGTCTTCGACGAAGGGGAGTCGCATGCGGCTCGGACGGAGATCCCTCCTGCTCGCGGCGGCCGCGGGAACGGCCACGGCGGCGACGGCGGCCCCGGCGGTGGCCGAACCCCGCACGCGCGGCCCGGTCGTCATCGGCCACCGCGGCGCGGCCGGCCGGCGGCCGGAGCACACGGCCGCCTCGTACAGGTACGCCGTGCAGACGGGCGCCGACTGGATCGAACCGGACCTGGTGCCGACGAAAGACCACGTGCTGGTGGTGCGGCACGAGAACGAGATCTCCCAGACGACCGACGTGGCCCGCCGGCCGGAGTTCGCGGACCGCCGTACGACGAAGACGGTCGACGGCCGGTCCGTGACCGGGTGGTTCACGGAGGACTTCACGCTCGCCGAGCTGAAGACGCTGCGGGCGGTGGAGCGGCTGCCGCAGGTCCGCAATCACAACACCGTCTTCGACGGCCGCGAGGAGGTCATGACCTTCCAGGAAGTCGTGGACCTGGCGCGGCGGCTGTCGCGGACGTACGGCCGGACGATCGCCGTCTTCCCGGAGACCAAGCACCCCACGTACTTCCGGTCGATCGGCCTGCCGTTGGAGCCGAAGCTGGCGTCCGCGATCCGCCGCAACCGGCTCGGGCGGCGCGAGTGCGTCGTGCAGTCCTTCGAGCCGACGAGCCTGAAGCGGATCGCCGCGGCGGGGCTGGGCGTGCCGCTGTGGCAGGCGCTGGGGACGACGGGCGGGCCGTACGACCTGCCCGGGACGACCTACGAGGAGATGGCGACCCCGGCGGGCCTCGCGGACATCGCGGCGTACGCGGACTGGATCGGGCCGGACAAGTCGTCGCTCGTCGGCACGTCCCTCGTCGCGGACGCGCACGCGGCGGGACTGCGGATCGGGCCGTACACGTTCCGCGCGGAGAACCAGTTCCTGCCGGCCGACCTGCGGCGGGGAACCGGACCGAACGATTTCGGGGACGCGTTCGCCGAATACGCGCTGTACTACCGCATGGGGGTCGATGCGGTCGTAACCGACTTCCCGGACCTGGCGGTGATGGCGAGGAGGGGCTGATGACGGTGAGCCGGGCGTGCCGGACCTGCGGCACCATGCAGGAGTTCCGGATCTTCAACGCCGCCGAGCGGGCGGCCGTCCGGGCGGAGAAGGGGGACGGTCACTTCGTGGACGACTACTGGCGCTGCACCGCTGTCGGCTGCCGGTGGTACCAGCGTTACCTCAACCGCGGCGAGGACGGCCTGCTCCCGGAGGAACTGAAGATCCAGCCCGCCCCCGCCGAGTGAGTCCTACAGGTTGGAGAAGTCCGGGCCCTTGGTACGGGTGCGCTTGATCTCGTAGAAGCCCGGCACCGAGGCCACGGCGAGGGTGCCGTCCCAGAGGCGGGCGGCCTCCTCGCCCTTGGGGGCCGGGGTGACGACCGGGCCGAAGAAGGCGAGCTGCTCTCCGTCGGCGCCGGGCACGGCGATGACCGGGGTGCCGACCTCCTGGCCGACCAGGTCGATGCCCTCCTTGTGGGAGGCGCGCAGCTCGGGCTCGTAGCGGGTGCCGTCCCAGTGCTCCATGAGCGACTCGGGCAGGCCGGCGTCCTTCAGGGCGGCGGCGACCGTCTCCTTGCCGGGGCCCTCGCCCTGGTTGTGGATGCGGGTGCCGAGCGCGGTGTAGAGGTCGCCGAGCACCTCGGCGCCGTGCTCCTGCTGCGCGGCTATGACGACCCGGACGGGACCCCACGCCTTGGTCTGAAGCAGCTCGCGGTACTCCTCGGGCAGTTCGTCGAGCTTGTCCTCGTTGAGGACGGCGAGGCTCATGACGTGCCAGCGGACCTGGATGTCCCTGACCTTCTCCACCTCCAGCACCCAACGGGAGGTCATCCACGCCCAGGGGCACAGCGGGTCGAACCAGAAGTCGACGGGGGTCTTGTCCGACATGTCTCTCCTCATGAGGGAACCGTTTCTCCGGGAACACCGCGGTTCGCCGCCGTCATTCCCGGCTGCCCGGCGTCAGGGGCACGTGGCAGGATCGGTGCTGTTCAGCCGTATCCCACGACGCTTGAGGAGTGCCGCCCGTGCCCGGTGAGAATCTGTCCCGCGACGAGGCCCGGGAGCGGGCCGCCCTGCTGCGCGTCGACGGGTACGAGGTGTCCCTCGACCTGCGGTCCGCGGTCGGTGAGGACGCGGGCGACGGGCCCCGCACGTTCCGCTCGGTCACGACGATCCGGTTCCGCTGCAACGAGCCCGGTGCGAGCAGCTTCGCCGACCTCATCGCGCCGAGTGTGACGGCCGTCTCACTCAACGGCCGTGATCTGGACCCCGGTGAGGTCTTCGACGGCTCCCGGATCACGCTGGAGGACCTCGCCGCGGACAACGAGCTGGTGGTCGACGCCCAGTGCGCCTACTCCCGGACCGGTGAGGGCCTGCACCGCTTCGTCGACCCGGAGGACGGCGAGGTGTACCTGTACACGCAGTACGAGCCGGCCGACTCGCGCCGCGTCTTCGCCAACTTCGAGCAGCCCGACCTGAAGGCCCCGTACCGCTTCGAGGTGCGGGCCCCGGAGGGCTGGACGGTGTGGAGCAACGGGGCGGGCGAGCAGACGGACGGGGTGTGGCGGTTCGCCGAGACCAAGCCGATCTCGACGTACATCACGTGCGTGGTGGCCGGGCCGTACCACTACGTGACAGACACCTACGAGCGCACCTTCGAGGACGGTACACGCCTGGAGATCCCCCTCGGCGCCCTGTGCCGCAAGGGCCTCGCGCCCCACTTCGACGCCGACGACGTCTTCCTGGTCACCAAGCAGGGCCTGGACTTCTTCCACGACCACTTCGACTACCCGTACCCGTTCGGCAAGTACGACCAGGCGTTCGTGCCCGAGTACAACCTGGGCGCGATGGAGAACCCGGGTCTGGTGACGTTCCGGGAGGAGTTCATCTTCCGGGGCAAGGTGACGCAGGCGTCCTACGAGGGCCGGGCCAACGTGGTGCTGCACGAGATGGCGCACATGTGGTTCGGCGACCTGGTCACCATGGAGTGGTGGGACGACCTGTGGCTGAAGGAGTCGTTCGCGGACTTCATGGGCGAGTTCTCGCTGGTCGGCGCGACCCGCTTCGAGAACGGCTGGGTCACCTTCGCCAACCGCCGCAAGGCGTGGGCGTACCGCGCGGACCAGCTGCCCTCCACTCACCCGATCACGGCGGACATCCGCGACCTGCAGGACGCCAAGCTGAACTTCGACGGCATCACGTACGCCAAGGGCGCGTCGGTGCTGAAGCAGCTCGTGGCGTACGTCGGCGAGGACGCGTTCCTGGAGGGCGCCCGGCGCTACTTCAAGCGGCACGCGTACGGCAACACGCGCCTCGGTGACCTGCTGTCGGTGCTGGAGGAGACCAGCGGCCGGGACATGGGCGCCTGGTCGCGGTCCTGGCTGCAGACGGCGGGGGTGAACTCGCTGACGCCGCAGGTGCTGCTGGACTCGGACGGCCGCGTCGAGGAGCTGGCGGTGGTGCAGGAGGCGGCCGAGTCGCATCCGGAACTGCGCCCGCACCGGGTGGCGGTGGGCCTGTACCGGGTGACGGACGGCGGGGCGGTCGAGCGGTACGCGCGCGTGGAGACCGACATCGAGGGCGCGCGCACGGTCGTCGCCGACCTGGCCGGCGCGGACGCCCCGGACCTCGTCCTGGTCAACGACGACGACCTGACCTACTGCAAGATCCGCTTCGACGCGACGTCGCTGGCCACCCTGCGCGAGCACCTGGGGTCGGTCACCGACCCGCTCGCCCGCGCCCTGTGCTGGTCGGCGCTGTGGAACATGACGCGGGACGCGCTGCTCCCGGCGCGGGACTTCGTTGAGCTGGTGCTGCGCTTCGCGGGGCGCGAGTCCGGGATCGGCGTGGTGCAGATGCTGCACGCGTGGGCGGAGTCGGCGGTCACGCACTACGCGGCGCCCGCCCGGCGCGAGGCCGCCGCCGGGCTGCTCGCCGAGGGCGCGCGGCGCGAGCTGTACGCGGCCGAGCCCGGCAGCGAGCACCAGCTGGCCTGGGCGCGCTTCTTCGCCCGGACGGCCACCACCGAGGCCGACTTCGCGCTGCTGCGGGACCTGCTTCAGGGCACGGCGACGGTCGAGGGCCTGGAGCTGGACCAGGAGCTGCGGTGGGTGTTCCTGGAGCCGCTGGCCGCGCACGGGAGCGTGGACGAGAAGGCGCTGGCCGAGGAGCTGGCCCGGGACGACACGGCCTCCGGCAGGCGCCACCAGGTGCGCTGTCTGGCCGCCCGCCCGTCGGAGGCGGTCAAGGCGCAGGCGTGGGCGCAGGTCGTGGAGTCGGACGCGCTGTCCAACGCCATGGTGGAGGCGACCATCGCGGGCTTCTCCCAGGGCTCGCAGCGGGAGCTGCTCGCGCCGTACGCGGAGAAGTACTTCGCGGTGATCGAGCGGGTGTGGTCCGAGCGGTCGATCCAGATCGCGATGCACGTGGTGCAGGGCCTGTTCCCGTCGCTCCAGCAGTCCCGGGAGACACTGGAGGCCACGGACGCCTGGCTGGAGGCCCACCGGGAGGCCGCCCCGGCGCTGCGCCGGCTGGTGCTGGAGGCCCGGGACGACCTGGCACGGGCGTTGCGTGGACAGGCGTGCGACGAGGCCGTTGACCAGTAGCTTTGGCCTAAGATCCGGCGTTCCGCCTTCGTTACAAGACGTGTGCGCCGCGAGCCGTAACCCCTGGTCCGGACCCGAACGGACCAGGGACTTTCGGCATCCGAACATCCGTCCTTTAGGACTGGGTTGTCCGTATTTGTCGACGGGGCTGTAACAGCGGTTCAAGGGCGGTCCGGGCACGGGAAATTGCGGAGCATGACCCACAACACCCCGCTCTCCCCCCGCCCGCCGCACGCCCTGTCCGGCCGTGGCCGCCCCCGCGTGATGACGACGGCCCAGCTCCGCTCGCACGGTGTGTCGACGGCCGAGACGAACGAGCAGTGCCGCCCCGGCGGGCCCTGGCAGCAGCTCCTGCCGGGCGTGGTCCTGCTCCACCCGGGCCCGCCGACCAGCGAGGAGCGGCTGCACGCGGTGCTGATGTACGCGGCGCGGGAGCGCGGCGGCGTGCCCGCCCAGCCGGGCGCGGGCCGGCCGTCCGCCCCCGCCCGCCCGGAGGCGATGATCACGGGCCTGGCGGCGCTGACGCTGCACGGCTTCTCCTCCACTCCCCCGCTGCCCTCCCTGGACGCCATCGACGTCCTGGTGCCGCGCATGCGGCGGCTGCGCTCGGCGGGCTGCGCGCGGATCGTCCGCGGTGCCGCGCTGCCCGCCCCCGAGCAGGTCACCGGCCTGCCGGTGGCACCGGTCGCCCGCGCGCTGGCCGACGCGGTGGCGGGCCTCTCGGACGCCGACGTCGTGCGCCGCCTGATGACGGAGGCGGTGCGCGGCGCCCACTGCGACGCGACGGCGGTGGTCCGCGAACTGAACCAGGCGCGGCTGCTGAGCCGGCCGCACGTGGTGGACGCGGTGGAGTCCCTGCTGGCCGAGGGCCGGGCGATCGCCGAGGACCGCCTGTACCGGATGGTCCGCGAGTACGGCCTGCCCGACCCGGTCTGGAACGTCGACCTGCGCCTGCCCGGCGGCCCCTACCTCGGCGGTCTGGACGCGTACTGGCCCGACCAGGCGGTGGCGGTGGAGCTGGACACGCGGGCGCCCCGGCAGGACGACGACGCGCTGTGGTCGGAGTACGCCCGCAAGCGCGAGCACCTGGAGCGGCTCGGCATCACGGTCGTCCACATCACGCCGAGGAAGCTCCGCGACTCGCTGGAGCAGCAGGCGACGGTGGTGCGCACGGCGTTGATGGCGGCGGCCGACCGCGAACCGGCCGCGTACGTCGTGGTCCTGCCCCGGTAGTGACGGACCGGGGCAGGGCCAGGAGGGGGGAGGAGGGGCCGCCGGGTGCTGCCGGCGGCCCCTCCTCGACGGCGGGACCTATCTGCCGCAGAACTCCGCCTCGAGGACCGCGCCGGTGTTCCCCGACCAGTCGCCGTTGAAGTTGACGGCCAGGGAGTGCCGGCCGTCCTCGGTCGTCACCGCCATGGAGTTCGAGCCGGTGATGCCTCCGGCGTGGCCCCAGACGTGGACGCCGCAGCTGAGCTCGACGTCGGCGAGACCGAGGCCGTAGCGGTAGGTGCGGGTGGCGTCGACCGTGGTCTTCATCTTCTTCAGCTGTTCGGGCGGGAGCAGCCGCCCGCGCAGGAGGGCCGAGTAGAAGCGGGTCACGTCGGCCGAGTCCGAGACCATCTCGCCCGAGCCGTAGGCCAGCCGCGGGTTCAGCTCGGTGACGTCGTACGTCGGGCCGGTCGCCGTCCTGGCCAGCTTGGAGTAGGCGCGGCTGCTGGGCTCGGGCAGGGTGGTCCGGTTGCCGGGGACCGAGGTGGAGGTCAGGTGCAGAGGGTCGATGATCCGGCGCTTGATCTCGTCGCCGTAGGCGTGGCCGGTGGCCTTCTCGATCACCCGGGCGGCCAGGACGTAGTTCGTGTTGGAGTACTCCCAGGACGCGCCCGGCTCGAAGTACGGCTCGTTGCGCAGGGCGATGGCGAGCAGGTCCTCGGGGGTCGCCTCGTCGAAGCGGTGTTTCAGGAAGCCGTCCGCGGTCATGTACGTCTGCTGGAAGCCACGGTCCTCCAGGTAGTCGAAGATGCCGCTGGTGTGGTCCAGGAGCTGGCGCAGGGTGATCCGGCGGCCGTCGTGGCCGTTGCCCCGGACCACGCCCGGCAGCCACTCCTCCACCGTGTCGTCGAGGGAGAGCCGCCCCTCGGCTTCCAGTTGCAGCACGACCGTGGCCACGAACGTCTTGGAGATGCTGGCGACCCGGTAGTGGTCCCGCACCGAACGCGGCTCGCCCGTCCTCAGGTCGCCCACGCCCGCCGTGGCCGCCCAGGTACCGTGGCCCCGCCGCACGGTCACCGTCGCGCCCGGCACACCGTCCGCGACCGCGGCCCGCACCGCCCGCCGGGTCGCGTCGTGGCCGCCGTGCGCTGCGGCCGGAACCGCCGCCAGTGCGGGCGTCACCAGGGCCGCCGACAGGGCCGCCGCCGTCGCCGCCGTCAGGGTCGTCGTCCGTACGCGTCTCTTCATGTGCCGAGGGACCCCGGCCGCCCGGGGCGGGTTGACCGGCCCGGGCGGGTTGAGCGGGTTTCAGCCCTTCTTGAGGACCAGTTCGGTGTTGCGGTCCTCCGGGTCGCCGCCGAGGGTCGTGCTCGCGCCCGGGGCGTTGAGGGACAGTTCGCGGTAGAGGGCCGCGAGGCCGGTCTGGGACAGGTCGGAGAAGTCCGTGCGGTGCGGGGCGGAGGACTCCACCAGCGTGGTGAACAGGGAGATCGTGCCGTCCTTGTTGTCGGTCAGCTCGATCACCCGGGCCAGCTGGGGGTAGTCGACGTGGGAGGCGGTGGAGATCTCCCAGAAGGAACCGCCGGCGGACGTCGCGTGCGGGGTGATGACGTTCTTGTGGATGTGGCCGTTCACCCACGCGAGCACGTTGCGGTGGCCGCCGAGCAGGGCGAGCACCTCCTGGCCGGTGTGCCGGCGCTCGTAGGGGCGGGCCGGGTCGCGGCGGGTGTTCGTCATCGTCTTGCTGGTGTGGTGACTGAAGATCACCGCGTAGGAGTCCTTGTTCTCCCGCAGGGTCCGGTCCAGCCACTTCAGCTGGCCCGCGCCGAGGGAGCCCTCGTAGTGGCCGCCGGCGTCGGTGGTGTCCAGGCTGATGCCGATGACGTCGTCGGAGATGCGGAAGGCGTAGTACTGGGTGCCCGCGTCCAGGTTGGCCGAGGAGTAGCCGTGACCGGCCGGGCCGATGCCGCGGTAGGCCGGGTCCAGGTGCGCCTTGATGTAGTCGGTGGGCGTGAAGGGGGCGCGGCTCTCGTCGGGGGTGACCGAGCGCATGGCGCGGGCGTGGGACTTGAGGAAGTCGTGGTAGCGGACGCCCTCGGGGTCCCGGGCCTTCTTGATGAGGGTCTGGAGCCGCTGCGCCTCGGCCGCCGACACGTTCATCAGCTTCTTGCCGCCGACGGCGAGTTCGGTGAGGTAGGAGTCGCCGTGCGAGGCGTAGCAGCCCATCGGCAGGGAGTCGTGGTTGCCGACGGTGGAGTACCAGGGCAGGTTGAGGCCGGGGCTCTGCACCTCGCGGATGGCCGCCTTGAGGAAGCCGTCGAGGTGCGGGAAGCCGGCCTGCTTGTCGGTGTCGCGGACCGACGCGTCCGGCTGCCAGTAGAGCTTGAGGCCGCTGTTCTGGACGCCCTCGTACTGGCGCGGGTCGCCGGTGTTGGGCGTGATGCGCCCGCCGCTCATGATCTTCAGGAACCACTCCAGCTCGGACTTGGCGTTGTTGTCCGTGTTGTCGCCGGTGGTCATGGCGAAGTGCAGCGGGGCGCCGGTGACGGGGGCACCGCGCAGCGCGTTGATCCGCTCCACCAGGGCGATCGCGCCCTGCACGGTCAGCGCCTCGTGCGGCCGCCAGGCGTGCACGTCGGACGAGCGCAGGTACTCCAGGCGCAGCGGGTGCTGGGCGTCGATGATGTGCAGGTCGGTGAGCTGCACGAACGCCGCCAGCGCGGTACGGCGCCCGGCGCGGCCGGACTTGGGCGCGGCCAGCTCGGAGCGCACGACCCGCTGCCAGCCGGGTCCGTCGCCCAGGCGCCGGTATCCGGAGCCGGCGCGCGGGGTGGCGACGGACGCCACGGTCGTGCCCTTGGTGTAGGGGGCGAGCGGCGCGGCCGGTGCCTGGCGCGAGGAGGCGGCCACGGCGGCCTTCGTGCTCTCCTTGGCCGTGGCCGCCTGGCTGTCGCTGGGCCGCAGGGCGTAGCCGGCGCCCGCGGACAGGGCGACCGCTCCGGTGGCGGCGAGGACGGAACGACGGTGGATGCCCTGGCCGGAGCCGGCGACTGAGCGTGTGCGCGACATGCGCTTCTCTCCCCGAGTGCGAACGCGTCGGCAGTGGTCGCGGGGTGTTCGTTCACGTGAACACCCCGCTCGTACTGGATCGTTGGCAGCGGGGATGACCTGCGCGTAAACGCGGCGGCAACGGGCAGCGCCGATCACCGTACGTGGATCTTGGACTACCCTGCGCGTCGTCGTCCGCTCCGGGAACGGTCGGGAGCCGGTCACACGGCGTTCATCTTCCGGGGTACTGCACCTAGTCCGGACCTAGTCCAGGGCGCCTGCCAGCCGTCCGGTCACCGGCCGCTCGCGCCACATCCGCAACGCGATGTCGACCATGGAGACCCGGGCCAGACCGGGCACGGCGTCGAGGTCCTGCCAGGCCGCGAGGTCGGTGGAGCCGTTCACCTCGTAGCGCAGTTCGCCGCCGATGACGCGGCCCTCGTAGACGAGCCGGACGGCGTGGTGGTCGACGGCGGGTCCGATGCCGTTGCGGAAGACCCGGTGGGAGGAGTCCACGCCGAGCAGCCCGGTGACCTCGATGCGGTAGCCGGTCTCCTCCTCCACCTCGCGGCGCACGGTGTCGTAGGGATCCTCGCCGTGCTCCATGCCGCCGCCGGGCACGACCCACTCGGGCGTGCCGTCCGGCGCGGGTGAGCGGGCGAGGAGGATCTGTCCGTCCCGGACGCATACGGCGTAGGCCGCCACCCTCAACCTCTGTCGCATTACGGGACGTTAACCCGTGACACCCGACGAGCGGGCCGATTCGCCGCGTTCGGGCCGCATGTCCGTAAAGCACATAGCGGGTTTTCCCCATGCGTCCATTTCGTTTCGGTCAACCATCCCCAAACTTCCGTCCCTTGCGTAAAGCTGTGCGATCGTCCGGGCTTGCGTTCCGGACGGTCGCGACCAGGACCGATCGGACCCGGTCGCTCCCGCTCGTTCCTTTACCTACAAGGGATGCCGATGACCCTCACCCCCCAGCGTGACCCGATAACGGGCCCGAGACGAGTGGCGCGCATCGCCGTCGCCGCCGGTCTCGTCGCCGCGCTCTCCGCGGCCGGGCCGGTCCCCCTGGCCTTCGCCGCCGACGGCCCCGGCGCCGCCGCGCCCACCGACGCGGACGTCAAGTCCGCGCACGACAAGCTCGGCTCCGACGACGCGGACCTGCTCGCCGAGGCCAAGGCCGACGGCGACAAGACCGTCACGATGATGATCGCCACCGCGCCCGGGCAGACCGAGCAGGTCGCCGGTCAGCTGGACGCGGTCAAGGGCGGCGTGGTCGGCCGGACCGACGACAAGCTGGGCTACGTCCGCGCCACCGTCCCGACGTCCCGGGCGGACTCGGCCATCGCCGCCGCCGTCAAGCTCTCCTCCGTGCACGGCATCGACCTGCGCGAGGAGATCCCGCTGGACGACCCGACGCCGAGCGCGGACGCCGCCAAGGGCGCCAAGGCCGCGGGCACCTACCCGGCGCCGGGCAAGAAGACCCCGGCGGAGAACCCGTACAACCCGTCCTTCGAGACGGGCGCGGTCGACTTCGTCGAGGACCACCCGAAGGCGGACGGCCGCGGCATCACCATCGGCATCCTCGACTCCGGCGTGGACCTCGGCCACCCGGCGCTGCAGAAGACCACGACCGGCGAGCGGAAGATCGTCGACTGGGTGACGGCGACGGACCCGGTCGTCGACAGCGACAACACGTGGCGCCGGATGGACACCTCCGTCGCGGGCCCCACCTTCACGCACGGCGGCACCACCTGGAAGGCGCCCGCGGGCTCCTACCGGATCAGCACCTTCAAGGAGTCGTACACCACCGGCGGTGACGCCGCGGGCGACGCCAACCGCGACGGCGACAAGACCGACGAATGGGGCGTGCTGTACGACCCGGCGGCCGGCACGGTCCGCGTCGACCTCAACGACAACCACGACTTCGGTGACGACACCGCGATGAAGCCGTACAAGGACGGCTTCCAGATCGGGTACTTCGGCACCGACGACCCGAAGACGGACGTCGCCGAGCGGCAGCCGTTCGTCGTGGAGATCCGCAAGGACGTCGTGTACAACGGCGCCGGCGCCAAGGCCGACTTCGTCAACATCGGCGTCATCGAGTCCGAGCACGGCACCCACGTGGCCGGCATCACCGCCGCCAACGGCCTGTTCGGCGGGAAGATGAACGGTGCCGCGCCCGGCGCCAAGCTGGTCTCCTCCCGCGCCTGCACCTGGTCCGGCGGCTGCACCAACGTCGCCCTGACCGAGGGCATGATCGACCTCGTCACCAAGCGCGGCGTCGACATCGTCAACATGTCGATCGGCGGCCTGCCGGCGCTGAACGACGGCAACAACGCGCGCGCCGAGCTGTACACGCGCCTCATCGACACCTACGGCGTCCAGCTGGTGATCTCCGCGGGCAACTCCGGCCCCGGCGCCAACACCATCGGCGACCCGTCGCTCGCCGAGAAGGTCATCTCGGTCGGCGCGTCCGTCTCCAAGGAGACCTGGGCCGCCAACTACGGCTCGGTCGTGGAGAAGAAGTACGCGCTGATGCCGTTCTCCTCGCGCGGCCCGCGTGAGGACGGCGGCTTCACCCCGACCCTGGTCGCCCCGGGCGCCGCGATCAACACGATCCAGACCTGGATGCCGGGCCAGCCGGTCGCCGAGGCGGGCTACACCCTGCCGGCCGGCTACGGCATGCTGCAGGGCACCTCGATGGCCTCCCCGCAGGCCGCCGGTGCCGCCGCGCTGCTGCTGTCCGCCGCGAAGCAGAAGAAGATCGACCTCACCCCGGCGACCCTGCGCACCGCCCTCACCTCGACCGCCGACCACATCAAGGGTGTGCAGGCGTACGAGGAGGGCGCGGGCCTCATGAACATCGAGGACGCCTGGGACGCCATCCGTGACGGCGCCACCTCCCACGCCTACACGGTCAAGGCGCCGGTCGACACCGCGCTCGACCAGTTCCTGAAGACCCCCGGCTTCGGCACGGGCCTGTACGACCGCGAGGGCGGCCTGAAGGCCGGCCAGAAGAAGACCTACGAGGTGACGATCACCCGTACGTCCGGCGCCGACAAGGCGATCCGGCACGAGCTGCACCTCGAGAACAACGCGGGCGGCACCTTCCGGATCGTCGGCTCCGACGAGGTCAGGCTGCCGCTGAACCAGCCGGTGACCGTCAAGGTCCAGGCCGCGCCGAAGTCCGCGGGCATCAAGAGCGCGATCCTGGAGGTCGACGACCCGAGGACCGAGGGCATCGACAAGCAGGTCCTGAACACGGTCGTCGTCGCCGAGCCGCTGAAGTACACCTTCGCCGCCTCGGACTCGGTGCAGCGCAACAGCTCGGACCACTACTTCGTCACCGTCCCCGAGGGCGCCAAGTCCCTCGAGGTCGCGATGAGCGGGCTGAAGGACAAGAGCCAGACGCGGTTCATCTCCATCCACCCGTACGGCACGCCGGCCGACCCGACGTCGACGATCAACTGCTACCCGAACTACCCGAACCCGGCGAACACCTGCCGCCCCGACGTGCGTTCCTACGCGAACCCGCAGCCGGGCGTGTGGGAGATCGAGGTCGAGTCGCGCCGGACGTCGCCGCTGCTCGACAACCCCTACAAGCTGGACGTCGCCGTCCTCGGCGCGGCCTTCGACCCGGAGACCGTGACCCTGCCCGAGGCGAAGGTCGGCACCCCGGCCGCCGCCTCCTGGAAGGTGACGAACGGCTTCGCCGCGCTCGACGGCAAGCTGGTGGGCGGCCCGCTCGGCTCGGCGAAGACGGCCCGCCCGTCGATCAAGCAGGGCGAGGCGCAGCACACGACGGTCGCGGTGCCCGCGGGCGCGAAGTCGCTGGACGTCACCATCGGCGGCGTCTCGGACGCGGCCGCCGACCTCGACCTCGCGGTCTACGACGCCTCCGGCACGCAGGTCGGCAGCTCGGCCGACGGCGACTCCGACGAGTCGGTCTCCATCCCGTCGCCGGCCGCCGGCACGTACACCATCGAGGTCGTCGGCTACGCGGTGCCGGCCGGCACCACCGCCTACGACTACCGGGACGTGTTCTTCGCTCCGAGCCTGGGCAGTGTCGGCGTCGACGGCTCGCCGGTGAAGCTCGGCACGGGCGCGTCGGCCACGGTCTCGGGCAGCGTCACCGCCACGGCGGCCGCGCCCGAGGGGCGTGAGTTCTTCGGCCAGGTGCAGCTGGTCAACGCGCGCGGCACGGCCGCGGGCGTGGGCAGCGTGAAGATCGAGAAGGTCGTGCCGTAACCGGTCACGGACATCGTTGAGGGCGGGCGTCCGTACGGGCGCCCGCCCTTCGCGCTACTCCTCGCAGGGATACGTGCGTGACTCGGGCAGGGCGGCCGTGATCCAGGCCCTTTCGCGGGCGATCTCCTGCTCGTCCGTCGTCCACAGGTCGGGCTCCGCGTGCCCCTGCCGGATGCCGACCAGGACGTGGTCGCCCGGCCGCAGCGGCGGGTCGATCCCGGCGTCCATGGGGAAGACGACCCGGTCCCGGCCCTCGGCGGGCTTGTAGTGGCGGTCCACGTCCAGGGTGACGCGGTTCCGGCCGGTGCCGGGGACGGCCTCGACCTCGGCGACGGTGCCCTCGACGACGAGCCGGGCGCAGGCGAGGTAGCCGGCTTCACTGAGCTTGCCCTCCTCGGCCCCGTACCCGGCGCCGCTCTCCGCACGGGCCCCGCTGTCGGCCGCCGAGCTGCTGGCCGTGTCGTTCCCCGCCCCGGCACCGCTCTGCACGACGACCCAGCCCAGGCCCACGACCGCGGTGGCGACCGCGGCCGCGGCGAGGCCGCGCAGGGCCAGGACCAGGGGTCGGGGGCGGGTCCGGGGTCCGGGTCGGGGCCGCACCGACAGCGGCGTCACCGCGGACGGGTCGGCTCCGGCCTGTCGCGCCAGGGTGTCCCCGATCAGCCCCAGCTGTTCCCGCAGCAGCGCCACGTCCGCGGCAGCCGCGCGGTGGGCGGCCATGAAGCCCGCGTCACGGCGGGCCGCCGACGGCAGGGGATCGCCGACGAGCACGGCCATCAGCGGATCCAGGCCGTCGTACGCGCCACCGTCGTACGCGTCACCGTCGTACGCCTCACCGTCGTACGCCTCACCGTCGTACGCCTCACGGCCGGGCTCGCCACCGTCGTACGCGTCACCGTCGTGCCGGGCGTCGTCGTTCCGGGCGGTCATGTCACACCACCTCGTCCTCGTGCAGGCGGGCGCGCAGGGCCCGTACCGCCGTGTGCAGCCTGCTCTTGACCGTGCCCTCCGGGACGCCGAGCTGCTCGGCGATGGACCGGACCGGCAGGTCGGCGTAGAAACGCAGGACCACGACCTGCCGCTGGGCGTCGGGCAGCGCGTCCAGACCCTGGGCGACGGCGACGGAGAGCACGCTCGTGTCCTCGCCGGAGGGGTGGGCGATCTGCCGCAGGGCGGCCAGCCGCTCCCCGAGCCGCTCCTGGCGGCGCTTGGCCCGGTGCCAGTCCATGGCGAGGTTGGAGGCCACGACCGCCGCCCACGCCGAGACGTCCCGCGGCGCCTCCCGCCCGCTCGCGGCCCGCTCCAGCAGCCGCAGGCGGACCTGCTGTACCCCGTCCGGCAGGTCCGCCTGCGGCACGCCGCCCAGCGCGAGCACCGCCCGCACCCGGCGCTCCTGTGCCGCGTCCAGCGGATCGGCGTCGTTCAGCTGATCGGCGTCGTTCAGCGGAACAACGTCGCCCGGCGGACCGTCGCCGGCACCGGCACCGGCGCGCGCCTCCTCCCGGCCGCGCCGGGCTCTTCCGCGCAGCAGCACAAGCCACCCCCCTCACCGTGTTTCTCCTACGACGCCGGCACGGCCCGGAACGTTCGGCCGACTTTCCTGCCGGTTCCGCCGAGGCGACAGAGGCGTACGTCACACTTCCGTGTGGCCGAGACCGACAGGGGCAGGCGAGCTTGCGGCGCGCGACCCCCGCCGGATGAATATCTCCAGCTCAGCGGGGTCGACACCGCAGGTCCGCAACCAGGGAGCGGGACACGTCGTCCCACTCCCCGGGCAGTCCGGGGAAAGAAGTGGACAGACGGGCCGTGGTCGGCCGCATGATGGAAAAGCCTCGGCCAAGCAACGAGCACGTGAAGAGACGCAGGAGAGGGAGTCACCGTGAGGGTCGGAATCGTCGGAGCCACCGGACAGGTGGGCACGGTCATGCGCAGGATCCTCAAGGAGCGGAACTTCCCGGTCACGGAGCTGCGCCTGTTCGCCTCGGCCCGCTCCGCGGGGACGGAGCTGGACGGCGTGACGGTGGAGGACGCGGCGACCGCCGACTACACCGGCCTGGACATCGTGCTGTTCTCCGCGGGCGGTGCCACGTCCCGGGCGCTGGCCGAGAAGGTCGCCTCCCAGGGCGCCGTCGTGATCGACAACTCCTCGGCGTGGCGCAAGGACCCGGAGGTCCCGCTGGTCGTCTCCGAGGTGAACCCGCACGCGATCAAGAACCGCCCCAAGGGCATCATCGCCAACCCGAACTGCACGACGATGGCCGCGATGCCGGTGCTGCGCCCGCTGCACGAGGAGGCGGGCCTGGAGGCCCTGGTCGTCGCCACGTACCAGGCGGTGTCCGGCTCCGGCCTCGCGGGCGTGGCCGAGCTGCACGGGCAGACGCAGAAGGTCGTCGCCGACGCGGACCAGCTCACGCACGACGGCGAGGCCGTCGACTTCCCGGAGCCCGGCGTCTACAAGCGCCCCATCGCCTTCAACGTGCTGCCGCTGGCCGGTTCGATCGTCGACGACGGCCTGAACGAGACCGACGAGGAGCAGAAGCTCCGCAACGAGTCGCGCAAGATCCTGGAGATCCCCGAGCTGAAGGTCTCCGGCACCTGCGTGCGCGTCCCGGTCTTCTCCGGCCACTCCCTCCAGGTCAACGCCCGCTTCGCCCGCCCGATCTCCCCGGAGCGCGCGACGGAGCTGCTGAAGGACGCCCCGGGCGTCGAGCTCTCCGACATCCCGACCCCCCTCCAGGCCGCCGGCAAGGACCCGTCCTACGTCGGCCGCATCCGCCGCGACGAGACGGTGGACAACGGCCTGGCCCTGTTCGTCTCCAACGACAACCTCCGCAAGGGCGCGGCACTGAACGCCGTACAGATCGCGGAACTGGTGGCGGCGGAGCTGAAGGGCTAGGCCCTGCGCACCTCATAGAGGAAACACCCGTACTCGACGGCCCGGACGTGGACGAGTGCCACGGACGGGTCGTCGAACGCTTCCGCGAGGGCCTGTTCGAAGGCGGCCGGGCTCTCGACCAGCCGCCCGCCCAGGATGTGTCCCTGCGTGGAGTAGCGGCGCAGTACCCGGTGGGCGTTGGTGAAGGGCAGGGCGCCGTCGGCCGGGGCCTCGCAGGGGTCGGCGTGGATGAAGACCGGGCCCTGTTCGTCGTAGGGCCCCGGCTCGGCTCCCGTGGCGGACGCCCAGCGGCGCAGGGGCGCGTAGGAGACCAGGGCGATCCGCTCCCCGGGCTCGCTGCGGCGCAGGCAGCAGCGGAGCGGGGCGTCGCCCTCGGGGTCGGTGAAGGGGGCCGTGGGGCGGCCCGCGTCGTCGGTCGCGCGCAGTTCCTTCAGGGCCTGCGGGTCGATGGGGCGTGGGGTGTACGTCGTCGTCGGCATGGAGATCAGACTCGCTCGCGCGGGGCCGGGCCACCGGCGGGATCCGGACGTCGTGTTCCCGCGCTCAGCGCCGCCGGCAGGGCGAGCAGCGCCAGTGCGCCGCCGGCCGCCAGCACCGCCGTCGGCCCCAGCGCGTCCGCCGTGCGGCCACCCGTGAACGCCCCGAGCGCGATCGCCGTGTTGAAGACCCCGGCGAACAGCGCCGACCCCGCCTCGCGCGCCCGGGGCGCCGCCGCCGACAGCCAGTTCTGGGCGGAGACCGAGACGCCCCCGTAGACCAGGCCCCACAGCACGAGCAGCGCCGTGGCAGCGGGGAGGGAACCGGCCGCCGGGATCAGCAGCAGCACCACGGTGCCGAGTCCGGCCGCGATGGCGGGCAGGGTCCTGCGGGGGTCGCGGGCGGCCAGTGCGCCGCCGGCGAAGGTGCCGGCGACTCCGGCGATGCCGTAGCCGAGGAGGAGGGCGCTGACGGTGCCCGCGCCGAGGCCCGGGACGCGGTCCAGCACCGGGCGGACGTAGGTGTAGGCCGCGAAGTGGCCGGTGACCAGGAGCAGCGCGGCCAGCAGGCCGCGCGCCACGCCCGCCGTGCGCAGCAGTCCCGCGAAGGTGCCCGGGCGGACCGGGCTCCCGGGCGGCAGCGGGGGCAGAGCGAGGTACAGGGCCGCCGTCACCGCGAGTGCCAGGCCGGCCAGTGCCGCGAAGGCCCAGCGCCAGCCCGCGAGGGATCCGAGCAGCGTGCCGGCGGGGACGCCGAGCACCGAGGCGACGGCTATCCCGCTGAAGATCAGCGCGGTCGCCCGCCCGGCCCGCTCCGGCGGCATGAGCCGCGTCCCCAGCCCGGCCGCGATCGCCCACACCCCGCCGATGCACACCCCGACCAGGGCGCGCGCGAGCAGCAGGACGGCGAGGTTCGGGGCGAGGGCGCAGAGCAGGTTGGCGGCCGTGAGCAGGAGCAGCAGGGCGCACAGCACGGTGCGCCGGTCGGCGCGGCGGACCGCGAGGGGCAGCAGGGGCGCGCTCGCCGCGGCGACGAGGCCGGGCAGGGTGACGGCGAGCCCGGCCGTGCCGGCGGAGACGTGCAGGCCGGCGCCGAGCGGGGTGAGCAGGCCGACCGGGAGCATCTCGGTCGTGACGACGGCGAAGGTGGCGGCGGCGAGGGCCAGGACAGCGGGCCAGGGGCGGGCCGGTGATGAGGTGGCGTCGGTCCCCTGCGGGGCCGTCGCGGACGTCGTGGAAGGCATGTCTCCACCTTTTTGCGGCGCCCGCCCGGGAACAACGGCGAAGTCCTCACCCTTCCATGAGCGGGACTGATCGATCCGAACGGGAGGGAAACCGCCGTGGCGGGGCTGGAGTTGCGTGAGCTGGAGTGCTTCCTGGTCCTGGCCGAGGAGCTGCACTTCGGCCGGACGGGTGAGCGGCTGTACGTCTCGCAGAGCCGGGTGAGCCAGTTGGTGAGCGCGCTGGAGCGCCGGGTGGGCGGCCGGCTGGTGCACCGCACCAGCCGCCGGGTCGCCCTGACCCCGCTCGGCGAACGGTTCGTGCAGCGGCTGCGCCCGGCGTACGGCGGGCTGCGGGAGGCCGTGGAGGACGCGCGGGCGGCGGCCCGGGGTGTCGAGGGCGCCCTGCGGATCGGCTTCCAGGGGACGGCGGACGCCGGGCTGGCGGCGGCGGTGCGGGCCTTCCGGTCGGCGCACCCCGAGTGCGCCACGGACCTGGTGGAGATCCCGCTCGCCGACCCTTTCGGCGGGGTGCGGGACGGCGCGGTGGACGCGGCGGTCGTGCTGCTCCCGGTGCGGGAGCCGGACCTGGTGCTGGGGCCGGTGTTCTCGCGGCGGCCGCAGACGGTGGCGGTCGCCCGGGACCACCCCTTCGCGTCCCGTGCTGCGGTGTCGGCGGCGGAGGTCGCGGAAACACCGCTGGTCACGGCCGGACCCCCGGCGCCGGCGTACTGGCGGACCGCCCACGCCCCGTCCGCCGTCCCTGGCCCGGCGGTCAGCACCCTCCAGGAGGGGCTGACCCAGGTCGCCGCCGGGCGCGCGGGGATGCTGCTGTGCCGTCCCACGGCCTCCTACCACCGGCGTGAGGACGTGGCGTTCGTACCGGTGGAGGGCGTTCCGGAGTCCGCGCTCGGCCTGGTGTGGCACCGGGACGGGGAGTCCGCGGCGGTGCGGGCCTTCGCCCGGACCCTCGCCACCCGAGGGGTATCCCTAGGAGACGCCCAGGTCGTCGCCTGACGCCCGGCCGCCGTGGAAAGATGGCGCAACCCACCCATAACGAGGAGATGACCGCGTGCCTGGCACAAACCTGACCCGCGAAGAGGCGCAGCAGCGGGCGAAGCTGCTCGCCGTTGACTCGTACGAGATCGAACTCGACCTCTCCGGCGCGCAGGAGGGCGGCACCTACCGGTCCGTGACCACGGTGCGCTTCGACGTCACGGCGGACAACGACGCCGAGTCGTTCATCGACCTGGTCGCGCCGACCGTGCACGAGGTGACGCTGAACGGGGACTCGCTCGACCCCGCCGAGGTCTTCGCGGACTCCCGGATCGCCCTGCCCGGCCTGCTGAAGGGCCGCAACATCCTCCGGGTGGTCGCCGACTGCGCGTACACCAACACCGGTGAGGGCCTGCACCGCTTCGTCGACCCGGTCGACGACCAGGCCTACCTCTACACCCAGTTCGAGGTGCCGGACGCCCGCCGGGTGTTCGCGAGCTTCGAGCAGCCGGACCTGAAGGCGACCTTCCAGTTCACCGTGAAGGCGCCGGAGGGCTGGACCGTCATCTCCAACTCGCCCACCCCCGAGCCCCAGGACAGCGTCTGGGTCTTCGAGCCGACCCCGCGCATCTCCACGTACGTCACGGCGCTCATCGTCGGCCCGTACCACTCGGTGCACAGCGTGTACGAGAAGGACGGCCAGTCCGTCCCGCTCGGCATCTACTGCCGTCCCTCCCTCGCCGAGTACCTCGACTCGGACGCCCTGTTCGAGGTGACCCGGCAGGGCTTCGAGTGGTTCCAGGAGAAGTTCGACTACCCGTACCCGTTCAAGAAGTACGACCAGCTGTTCGTGCCGGAGTTCAACGCGGGCGCGATGGAGAACGCGGGCGCGGTGACCATCCGCGACCAGTACGTGTTCCGCTCGAAGGTGACGGACGCGGCGTACGAGACGCGCGCGGAGACCGTGCTGCACGAGCTGGCCCACATGTGGTTCGGCGACCTCGTGACCATGGAGTGGTGGAACGACCTGTGGCTGAACGAGTCGTTCGCCACGTACACCTCGATCGCCTGCCAGGCCGCCGCGCCCGGCTCGCGCTGGCCGCACTCGTGGACGACGTTCGCCAACTCGATGAAGACCTGGGCGTACCGGCAGGACCAGCTGCCGTCCACGCACCCGATCATGGCGGACATCCGCGACCTGGACGACGTGCTCGTCAACTTCGACGGCATCACGTACGCCAAGGGCGCCTCGGTGCTGAAGCAGCTCGTCGCCTATGTGGGCGAGGACGAGTTCTTCCGGGGCGTGCAGGCCTACTTCAAGGCGCACGCCTACGGCAACACGCGCCTGTCCGACCTGTTGGGCGCGCTGGAGGAGACCTCCGGCCGCGACCTGAAGACCTGGTCGAAGCAGTGGCTGGAGACGGCCGGCATCAACGTGCTGCGCCCGGAGATCGAGACGGACGCGAACGGCGTCGTCACCTCCTTCGCCATCCGCCAGGAGGCCCCGGCCCTGCCCGCCGGCGCGAAGGGCGAGCCCACGCTGCGCCCGCACCGCATCGCCGTCGGCCTGTACGAACTCGACGACGACAGCGGCAAGTTGCTCCGCGACGAGCGCATCGAGCTGGACGTCGACGGGGAGCTGACCGCCGTCCCGCAGCTCGTCGGCAAGCGCCGCCCGGCCGTGGTCCTGCTCAACGACGACGACCTGTCCTACGCGAAGGTCCGCCTGGACGAGCAGTCGCTGGCGTTCGTCACGGAGCACCTCGGCGACTTCGAGTCCTCCCTGCCCCGCGCCCTGTGCTGGGCGTCGGCCTGGGACATGACCCGCGACGCGGAGCTGGCGACCCGTGACTACCTCTCGCTGGTGCTGTCCGGCATCGGCAAGGAGTCCGACATCGGTGTCGTGCAGTCGCTCCAGCGCCAGGTGAAGCTGGCCATCGACCTGTACGCCGACCCGGCCGCCCGCGAGGCGCTGCTGGCCCGCTGGACCGACGCGACGCTGGCCCACCTGCGGGCGGCGGCGCCGGGCAGCGATCACCAGCTGGCGTGGGCGCGGGCGTTCGCGGCGACGGCCCGCACGCCCGAGCAGCTGGACCTGCTGGACGCGCTGCTGGAGGGCTCGCAGACGATCGAGGGCCTGGTCGTCGACACGGAGCTGCGGTGGACGTTCGTGCAGCGGCTCGCCGCGGTCGGCCGGTTCGACGAGACGGAGATCGCGGGCGAGTACGAGCGGGACAAGACGGCCGCCGGTGAGCGCCACGCGGCCACGGCCCGCGCGGCGCGTCCGACGCCGGAGGCCAAGGCGGAGGCGTGGGCGTCGGTCATCGACTCCGACAAGCTGCCGAACGCCGTGCAGGAGGCGGTCATCGGCGGTTTCGTCCAGACCGACCAGCGCGAGCTGCTCGCCCCGTACGCGGACCGCTACTTCGAGGTGGTCAAGGACATCTGGGAGTCCCGCTCCCACGAGATGGCCCAGCAGATCGCGGTCGGCCTCTACCCGACCGTGCAGGTCTCCCAGGAGACCCTGGACAAGACGGACGCCTGGCTGGGCTCCGCCGAGCCGAACGCGGCCCTGCGGCGCCTGGTCTCGGAGTCTCGGGCCGGTGTGGAGCGCGCGCTGCGGGCGCAGCGGGCGGACGCGGCGGCCGGGCAGTAGACCGGCGGCTGTCACGACAGCGGTGGGGCGTCCGGCGGTGCCGGGCGCCCCTTCGCTTTCGCCTTCCGCGGCCGGAGACCGCCGTGGGCCTACCGCCGCAGCGCCCCGTCCGTGGCGTCCCTCGCGTCCGGCCGGGCGTTCCCTTCGGGGAAGCGGAGGGTGCGCGCCCTGCGTGGGGTGACGAACTGCCCCGCCACCGTCGCCCCGAGGGCCAGACCCATGCCCACCAGTTGCACCGGCGTCAGCGCCTGCCCCAGCGCCGCCCAGCCGACCACGGCCGCGGTCAGCGGCGAGAGCGGGCCGAGGAAGGTGACCTGGGTGGCGGTCAGACGGCCGATGCCGCGGAACCACAGCCAGTACGCGACCGCCGTGTTGGCCACGGCGAGGTAGAGGTAGCCGCCGACCGCCCGGCCGTCCAGCGCGGGCGGCGCGCCCTCGACCAGGAGGGCGAGGGGCGCGATCAGCAGGCCACCCGCGGTCAGCTGCCAGCCGGTGAGGGCCAGCGGGCCGACGCCCTCGGGACGCCCCCACCGCTGGGTGAGCACGGTCCCGGCCGACATCGACGCGGTCGCGGCGAGGGCCGCCAGCAGTCCCAGCGCGTCCAGCGCCCCGGCCGCCCGCAGCACGACCAGGCTGACGCCGAACGCGGCCGCGACCCCGGTGAGCAGCGTGCGCGCCGACGGCCGCTGCCCGAGCAGCACCGCCGAGAGGCCGGCCACGAAGAGCGGACCGGCCGAGCTGACGACCGCCGCGAGACCGCCGGGCAGCCGGTACGCGGAGAGGAACAGCAGCGGGAAGAAGGCGCCGATGTTCAGCGCGCCCAGCACCGCCGCCTTCCACCACCAGGCACCGCGCGGCAGCACCCGGGCGAGGGCGAGCAGCAGCAGACCGGCGGGCAGGGCCCGCATCACGGCGGTGAACAGGGGGCGGTCGGCCGGGAGGAACTCGGTGGTGACCGCGTAGGTCGTGCCCCAGGACACGGGGGCGAGGGCGGTGAGGGCGATCAGAGCGGGGCGGGACGCGGCCATGGGAAGCACCCTTCAATTAGGTCAGTGGAAAGTAGCTTAGCGCTAAGCAACTTTCAGTCAAGCTACTTTCTTGCGGGTGACCGAGAGGGCGCCGATACTCGGGCCATGAGCGAACGCCCCGAGCAGCGCAAGGACCCCGTCGACGCGATCATCGAGCAGTGGGCGGAGGTCCGGCCCGACCTGGACACCACCGCCATGGAGGTCTTCGGCCGGGTCAACCGCATCTCGCACGCGATGGCGGACCGGGCGACGAAGGTGTACGCGGCGTTCGGCATCTCCCGCGGGGAGTTCGACGTCCTGGCCACCCTGCGCCGCTCCGGAGAGCCCTACACGCTCTCGCCCCGGCAGCTCTCCGCGACGCTGATGCTCACGACCGGCGGCATGACCGGCCGGCTGGACAAGCTGGAGCGCGCGGGCCTGCTGCGCCGCTCCCCCGACCCGCACGACCGCCGCGGTCTGCACGTCACCCTCACCGACAAGGGCCTGGCCCTGGTCGACGAGGCGGTCGGCGCGGGCCTCGCGGCGCAGACCGAGGCCCTGTCGGCCCTGGACGCCGAACAGGCCGGCCAACTGGCCGGCCTGCTGCGCGAGTTGCTCCGGTCCGCGGAGGGGTAGCAGCGCCCGCCGCAGGAGCGGCGCCCACGGTCGTGGAGCCGCACGCGGCCGGGGAGCCGCACCCGGCCCTGGAGCCGCACCCGGCCGGGGAGCCGCACCCGGCCCGGGAGCCGCGCCGTCTCACCCCACGTGCGTGGCGAGGGCCGTCTCGACCGTCCGCTCGTCCGCCGACTCCGCCGCCCACGCCACATACCCGTCCGGCCGCACCAGCACCGTCGTACGACGGTCGCTCGCCCAGCGTTCGACGGCCAGCCGGTCCTTGCGCTCGGCCCGCGTCTCGAACTCCTCCGGGGTGATCAGCACGAACCGGCCCCCGCGCTGGGCCTCGTGCAGACGCGTACCCCCGGCCAGGGCGAAGTCCGGCGCCCGCCGGCCGGTGAAGCGGTGGGCGCCCCGGGGCGCGGGATAGCGGTAGCCGATGCCGGTGACCTGGCCGAGCGCCTTGCGCCGCACCGGGCCCACGGTGTCGACCAGGGAGGCGGCGGCGGTGCGCAGGGCGATCGTCCAGGGCCGCTTGGCCATGGCGGCGCGCACGATGCCGCCACTGCTCAGCAGCACCGCGCGGCCGACCGGGTGGCGCTCGGCCTGGTAGGTGTCGAGGAGGGCGTCGTCCGCGTGCCCCTTGAGGACGGCGGCCAGCTTCCAGCTCAGGTTGGCGGCGTCCTGGAGGCCGGTGTTCATGCCCTGGGCGCCGGCCGGGGTGTGGACGTGCGCGGCGTCCCCGGCGAGGAAGACCCGGCCCGCGCGGTAGGCCGGGGCCTGGCGCTCGTCGCTGTGGAAGCGGGACATCCAGCGGGGGTCGTGCATACCGAAGTCCCGGCCGAGGGCGCGCCGGGTGGTCGCCTTGATCTCGTCGAGGCCGACGGGCGCGTCGTCGGGGAGCTCACGGCCCCGGTCCCAGCAGATGACGCGGTGGTAGCCGTCGCCGAAGGGGACGAGGAAGGCGAAGGCGTCGCCGACGGCGTTGAAGGTGAGGAGTTCGCCGGGCTGCTCGGTGACCCGTACGTCCGCGAGCATGAGGGAGCGGATCACCGAGCGGCCGGGGAAGGGCAGCCCGACCGCGTTCCGCACGGTGCTGCGCATCCCGTCGGCCCCGACGACGTACGCCGCCCGCAGCGGCTCCGTACCGCCCCCGGGCCCCCGGACCTCGACCGTCACGCCCTCGGCGTCCTGCGTCAGTCCGGTCACCTCGGTCTCGTGGCGGAACCGCGCCCCGGCCTCGGCCGCCCGCCGCTCCAGCACCTCCTCCACCTCGTACTGCGGGAGGACCAGGATGTGGTTGAACCGCGAGGGCAGCGCGGTCAGGTCGAGGGAGAGGCGGCCGTAGAGGCGGAACCGGGCGAGCCGCCGGCCCACCCGCTCCACTTCGTCGGCCATCCCCCGGGCGTCGAACTGCTCCAGGGTGCGGGCGTGCAGGACGAAGGCGCGGGAGAGGTTGCTGATCCGGTGCGGGCGCTTCTCGACGACGGTGACGGGGACTCCGGCGGTCGCGAGGTCACCGGCGAGGAGCAGACCGGTGGGGCCGGAGCCGACGACGATCACGGAGCGGGTGGTGCCGTTCATCAGGGCCTCCCTGGGCCAACGTACGTTGGTCAACACGCGTGGGCCAACAGCTGGTTGCCAACGGCGCGGGTGCCGACGGTCGGTTTGACAACGGTGGGTTGCCGACAGCCGGCTTACCAACAGCCGGTTGCCAACGACTGTTTGCCAACGCTCGTTGACCAACGTACGGCGCCCACCGGGCAGCGTCAACGGTTGTTGGCCCACGAGTGTTGTCCTACGCTCGCCGACATGCCCGACAGCACGTCAGTCAGCAGCAGCCCCCCGGCCCCTGCCCCCGCCTCCGCCCCCGCCCCCGCCCGGCGTTCCGACGTCACCCGCGCCGCCATCCTCGACGCCGCCCGCGAGCGTTTCGCGGCCGACGGGTACGAGCGGGCCACCATCCGCGCCATCGCCCGCGACGCGAAGATCGACCCGTCGATGGTGATGCGCTACTACGGCAGCAAGGAGGGCCTGTTCGCGGCGGCCGTCGCCGTGGACATCAGGCTGCCCGACCTGAGCACGCTGCCCCGGCAGGAGGTCGGCCGCGTCCTCGTGGCGCACTTCCTCGACCAGTGGGAGGGGAACGAGGTGCTCACCGCCCTGCTCCGGGTCGGCGCCGGCAGCCAGGCCGGGGCCGAGCGCATGCAGGGCGTCTTCCGCGACCAGGTGATGCCGGTCGCCCGCCGGGTGTGTCCCGATCCCGAGCAGACCGCGACGCGCGCCGCGCTCACCGCCGCGCAACTGCTGGGGCTGGCCCTGACCCGGTACGTCCTGCGGTTCCCGCCTGCCGTGGCGCTGACCCGCGAGGAGATCGTGGCGTGGCTGGCGCCCACCGTGCAGCGCTATCTGACGGCCCCGCACCCTTAGGAGCGACGGCGCGAAGGCGCGAATGGCGAAGGGATGGAAGCAGGACGGGGCGAAAAAGACGAAGGCGCCGCCCGCGGCACACGTACGGCGAAAATCACGCGTACGTACGCTGCGGGCGACGCCCTCGGAAAGCCCTGCGGCGGTCCGGGCGACGCGAAGCCCCGCGTCAGGCCTTCGCGTCGGCCTTGTCGCCGGACTTGGTGCTGATGTTGGAGCTGGTCGGGTCCTTCTTCTTGTGCGACTTGTCGCCGATCATCACCAGTCCGGCGATGACCAGGTACAGCACGATCGGGGCCACGACGAACAGGCCCAGCGTCTCGATGACGCTCAGGCCCGGGCCGGGGTCGTCACCGTCGTCGCGGGTGAGCGCACTCGCGGGGGCCGACATGAGCAGCATCATCAGCGTCGTACCGGCTGCCAGGGCGCCGGCGCGCAGGGCGTTCTTCTTGTCCACGGTGTCAAAGTATCCAACGCCGACCGGGGACGCGCGTCCGGGGTGCCGTAAGGAGCCCGGCGTCAGGTGCCGGCGTCTCTGAGCACCTCCATCAGGGCGTGCAGCCGCGGCGAGGCGGCGAGGTCCTCCAGTGTCACGGGGCGCCCCTGCGCGTCGGCGATCGGCAGGCGCCAGTTCGGGTACTGGTCCCAGGTCCCCGGGAGGTTCTGCGGGCGGCGGTCGCCGACGCCGTCCGGGAGCCAGACGCCGACCATGCGGGCCGGGGTGCGCAGCAGGAAGCGGTGGACGGCCTGGATCTCGGCCTCCTCCGAGGAGGTGTCGGTGCCGCCGCCGGTGCCGTGCAGCAGGCCGAGTTCGGAGAGCAGCGACAGCCACTCGGCCGTGTCGGCGGCGGCCTCGGCGCGTTCCGTCTCCAGCGGGCGGGTCAGCAGGCCGAGGCTGTCGCGGAGCTCGACGTGCTCGCCGGTGAGGCGGGCGGCGGTGGAGGGCAGGTCGTGGGTGGTGGCGGTGGCGAGGCAGTCGGCGCGCCAGCTCTCGGGGGGCAGGGGGCGGCCGTCGCCCTCCCAGTCGCGTTCGAACCACAGGACGGACGTGCCGAGCACGCCGCGCTCGCGCAGGGCCTCGCGGACGCCGGGTTCGACGGTGCCGAGGTCCTCGCCGATGACCAGGGCCCCGGCCCGGGAGGCCTCCAGGACGAGGACGGCGAGCATGGCCTCGGCGTCGTAGCGGACGTAGGTGCCCTCGGTGGGCGGGTGGCCCTGGGGGACCCACCAGAGGCGGAACAGGCCCATGACGTGGTCGATGCGCAGGGCTCCGGCGTAGCGGAACAGGGCGCGCAGCAGCTCGCGGAAGGGGGCGTAGCCGGACTCGGCGAGGCGGTCGGGGCGCCAGGGGGGCAGGCCCCAGTCCTGGCCGCGGGCGTTGAAGGCGTCCGGTGGGGCGCCGACGGACATGCCGGCGGCGAAGTACTCCTGCTGCGCCCAGGCGTCGGCGCCGCCGGGGTGGACGCCGACGGCGAGGTCGTGCACGATCCCGACCGGCATCCCGGCCTCGCGGCCGGCGCGCTGCGCGGCGGTCAGCTGGGTGTCGGTGAGCCAGGCGAGCCGGGACCAGAAGTCGACCCGGTCCATGAGGCCGTTGCGGGCGCGGGTGGTGTCCGTGGAGCGGGGGTCGCGCAGGCCGGTCGGCCAGCGGTGCCAGTCGGAGCCGTGCACCTCGGCGAGCGCGCACCAGGTGGCGTGGTCCTCCAGGGCCTGGCCCTGCTCGGCGAGGAAGTCGCAGTAGGCGGCGCGCCGGCCGGGGCCGAGGGGGACGGCGTGGAGCAGTTCCAGCGCCTCCCGCTTGAGTTCCCACACGGCGTCCCGGTCGATGAGGGCGCCCTTCTCCAGTACGGCGGCGCGCAGCCGGCCGGATCTCTCCAGCAGCGCGCGCAGCCGCTCGGGGTCCTCGGCGTACGCGGTCTCGGGGACGTCCTCGATCCGCAGGTGGACGGGGTCGGGGAAGCGTCGTGAGGAGGGGCGGTAGGGGGAGGGGTCGGTGGGGGCGCCGGGGACGGCCGCGTGCAGCGGGTTGACCTGGACGAATCCGGCGCCGAGGGACCGGCCGGCCCAGCCGGCCAGTTCGGCGAGGTCGCCGAGGTCGCCCATGCCCCAGGAGCGGCGGGACAGCAGGGAGTAGAGCTGGACGAGGAGTCCGTAGGAGCGTCCGGTGGGGGTGGGCAGGCGGGGCGGGGCGACGATCAGGTGGGCGTCCGCGGTGCGGCCGTCGGGGGCGGTGGCGGTCAGCCGGTGGACGCCGGGCGGGAGTTGTTCCGCCGAGGCGCGCGTCTCGCCCTGCTCGGTGTCGATGCGGAGCCGGCTGCCCTCGGGGAGCGCGGCGAGGGCGGCCGGGGGGCTGCCGCCCCAGCCGACGACGGTCGGCGGCAGCAGCCGCGCTGCCTGTTCCCGCTCGCGGGCGGCGAGCGCGGCGCGGACGGCGCCGGGCGTGCTCGCGTCCACGCCGAGGGCGGCCAGGGTCAGGGTGACCGCGGTGGCCGAGGCCGCGACCGTGCGGTCCGGGGACGGGCTGTAGGACGTGGCCACGCCGTGCAGGGCGGCGAGGCGGGACAGGTCCTCGGAGGGTGCGTCGGCCGGCCGGGGTGCGGTCATCTAGGGCCTCGTGAAGTCCGGGACGAAGGCCGGGGGCTCGCTGGTGAGGGGGGCGGCTTCGGCGAGCGGCGGCTCGCTGGTGAGGGGCTCGGCGTCGGGCAGCGGGGGCTCGCTGGTCAGCGGGGGCTCGGTGCAGGTGCTCTCGGAGCTGAAGACGCAGTAGTGGGGGTCGTCGTAGGAGGATTCGTCGTAGTGGGGGTCGTCGAGGTCGGCGGACGGGTCCGCCACGGGTTTGGACGGGGCCGGGAGCGGAAGGAAAGTCATCGCAGCCACGGGGGCCTCCTTGTCGGGTACGGCATTCGACGGGTTATCGCAGCCCTACCCAGTCGACGCGAAGGCAGACGCCCTGGGCCGAACATCGTGCTTCTGCTCACATTTCACTCCCCTCCACTCTGACCATATTCCGTCAAATCCGGTCAGAGCGGCCACTCTCGTTGACACTCTCACCGGCCGGGTGGTGGGCTCGTTCTCCCGGTCGAACACCTGTGGAGGGGGCCTGTGGGACTGCGGCGTGGGAAGCGGGCGGCTGCCCTGGCGGTCGCCGTCGTCGCCGGCAGCCTCGGTGCCCCGCCCGTGGCGGTGGCGGCCCCGCCGGCTCCCGGTACGGCCTCCGCGCCGACCGCGCCGACGCCCGACACGGCCGGGGCGGCGGGCCTGGCGGTGTGGCCGCGCCCGCAGTCCCTGCGGGCGAACGGCGCCCCGGTGGCGGTGCCGGACGAGGTCGCCCTGGTCGCCGACGCGCGGGCGGACCGTCCGGCCGTCGAGGCCCTGCGCGAGCTGCTGCGGCAGGCCGGGGCCCGCCGGATCACGGACTCCGCCGCACCCGGGGCCCTGCTCGTCCGCGCGCGGACGGAACCCGTGCGCCCCGGCGACCGCCACGCGCTCCCCTCCGGCGGGTACGAGCTGTCCGTGGGCCCGGGCGGCGTCAGCCTCACCGGCACCGGCCAGGACGGCCTGTTCCACGCCGTGCAGACGCTGCGCCAGCTGTTGCGCCCCGACGGCACGATCACGGCGGCCGTCGTACGCGACTGGCCCGGCACCGCCGTACGCGGCATCACGGAGGGCTTCTACGGCACCGCGTGGACGCACCGGCAGCGGCTGGCGCAGCTCGACTTCATGAGCCGCACCAAGCAGAACCGGTACCTGTACGCCCCCGGCGACGACCTCTACCGGCAGGCCCGCTGGCGCGAGCCGTACCCGGCGGAGCAGCGGGCCGGGTTCCGGGAGCTGGCCGAGCGGGCGCGCCGCAACCACGTGACGCTCGGCTGGGCGGTGGCCCCGGGGCAGGCGATGTGCTTCGCGTCGGACGCCGACGTGCGGGCGCTGACGCGGAAGCTGGACGCGATGTGGGCGCTGGGGTTCCGGGCCTTCCAGCTGCAGTTCCAGGACGTCAGCTACAGCGAGTGGCACTGCGAGGCGGACGCCGAGCGGTTCGGCTCCGGTCCCGGGGCGGCCGCGCGGGCGCAGGCCCGGGTGGCGAACGCGGTGGCCCGGCACCTGGCGGACCGGTATCCCGGGGCGGCCGGGCTGTCCCTGATGCCGACCGAGTACTACGAGGACGGCACGACCGACTACCGGCGGGCGCTGGCGGGCGCCCTGGCCGAGGGGGTCGAGGTGGCGTGGACGGGCGTCGGGGTGGTGCCGCGCACCATCACGGGACGTGAACTGGCCGCCGCGCGGGAGGCGTTCCGGCACCCGCTGGTCACGATGGACAACTACCCGGTCAACGACTACGACCCGGGCCGCGTCTTCCTCGGCCCGTACCGGGGCCGGGAGCCGGCCGTGGCGACCGGTTCGGCCGCCCTGCTCGCCAACGCGATGCAGCAGCCGGAGGCGTCCCGCATCCCGCTGTTCACCGCCGCGGACTTCGCCTGGAACCCGCGCGGCTACCGGCCGGGCGAGTCCTGGCGGGCCGCGATCGCCGACCTCGCGGGCGGGGACCGGCGCCGCGAACAGGCCCTGGCCGCGCTCGCCGGCAACGACGCGTCGTCGGTGCTGGACGAGGAGGAGTCGGCGTATCTGCGCCCGCTGACCGAGGCGTACTGGCGGGCCCGTACGGCGGGCGGCACCGGCGGGGACGACACCGCCGCGCGCCGGCTGCGCGAGGCCTTCACGGTGCTGCGCGAGCTGCCCCGGCGGCTGTCGGGCACGGCCCTGGCCAGGGAGGTCGGCCCCTGGGCGGAGCAGCTGGCGCGGTACGGCGAGGCGGGCACGACCGCGCTCGACATGCTGGACGCGCAGCGCGCCGGGGACGCGGCGGCGGCCTGGACGGCGTACCGCGGGCTCGGCGGTCTGCGGGCCCGGCTGGAGTCGGCCCGGGTCGAGGTCGGCGGGGACGTGCTCGACCCGTTCCTGCAGCGGGCGCAGAAGTCGTACGCCGCCTGGGCGGGCATCGACCACGAGCCGCCCCGCGACCCCGGCGACGGCCGCACGCTGCGTTTCCCGCACCCCCGTTCCCTGACCGCCGTGACGATCCTGACCGATCCCGGCACGGAGGGCACCGCCGAGGTCCACGTCCCCGGCCAGGGCTGGCAGCCCCTCGGCCACCTGTCCCCCTCCGGCGCCAGCGAACTGCGCCCGCGCACCGCGCCCGGACGGGACCCCGACCGGGAGACGACGGAACCGGGCGCGGGCGGGAAGCCCGGCCGATCGACGACGGAACCGGGCGCGGGCGGGAAGCCCGGGCCGGAGCAGGAGCGGCGGGGCGCCGGTGGGGCCGGTGCGGGCCGGGTCGTGGTGGACGCCGTGCGGGTCGTCGGGGCCGCCCCGTCCCGTGTGCGGCATCTCGTTCCGTGGTTCGCGGACTCCCCGGCCGCGTCCCTGGAGCTGACGCGCGACCGCGTGGACGCCGAGACCGGCCGGGTCCGGCGGCTGACGGCCGGGCTCGGCTCGCTGCGTCCGGCCGAGACCCGCGGCCGGCTCACCGTGGAGGCGCCCGAGGGCGTCCGGGTCCGGGTGCCGAGCACCGAGGTGACCGTGCCCCGCGGCACGACCGTGGAGGTCCCGGTCGAGGTGACCGTGCCGCGCGGCGCGCCGATGCGGTCGTACGACGTCCGGCTGCGCTTCGCGGACGCGACCCGCACGCTCACCGTCCGCGCCTTCCCGCCCACCGGCGGCCCCGACCTGGCCCGCACCGGCACCGCCCGCTCCTCGGGCGACGAGACGCCCGACTTCCCGGCGTCGGCGGCGAACGACGGCGACCCGGACACGCGCTGGTCCTCCCCGGTCGACGACGGCGCCTGGTGGCAGGTCGAGCTGCCCCGCCCGGCACGCCTCGGACGGGTGGTGCTGCGCTGGCAGGACGCGTACCCCTCCGCGTACCGGGTCCAGGTCTCGCCGGACGGCCGCCGCTGGCGCACGGCCGCCGCGGTACGGGACGGCCGGGGCGGTCGTGAGAGCGTCCGCATGGACGAGCGCGACGTGCGCTTCGTACGGGTGCAGGGCGAGAAGCGGGCCACGCCGTACGGGTACTCGCTGTGGTCGGCGGAGGCGTACGCCGTCACGGAGTGATTCCCCGGCCGCCGGATCGGCCATCTCCGCATACATTTCGCCGCTCGCTATGTACTCAGTACATATACTGAGTACATAATGCTCGGCATGAGCACCCGCCACATCCTGCTGGGCCTGCTCGCCACGGGTCCGAGCCACGGCTACGACCTCAAGCGACGCCACGACGAACGCTTCCCGCAGGCCCGCCCGCTGGCCTACGGGCAGGTCTACACGACCCTCCAACGCCTCGTCCGGGACGGCCTCGCCGAGATCGAGGGCACCGACTCGGACGGCGGCCCGGAGCGGACGATGTACCGCGCGACGGACCAGGGGACGAGCGAGCTGTCCCGCTGGGCCGCCGAGATCGCCCCGCCCGCGCCCTTCGTGACGAACGAGATCTTCGCCAAGGTCGTCGTCGCGATCCTCACGGGCGGCGACCCGGCCGCGTACCTGAGCGCCCAGCGCGCCGCCCACATGGCGCGAATGCGGGAGCTCACGGCGGTCAAGGCCGCCAGGAGCGCCGACCTGGCGACCGTGCTCTCGGCGGACTACGCCCTCAACCACCTCGACGCCGACCTCCGCTGGATGAACACCACAGCGGCCCGGCTCACCACCCTGACCGCGGAGGTCGACGCAGCATGACCAGACCTGTGCCTGTTCTCACGGCCAGTGGCCTCATGAAGGCGCACGGCAGGACGACCGCCCTGCGCGGCGCGTCGATCGAACTGGGCGCCGGCGAGATCCTCGCCGTGACCGGCCCGAGCGGCAGCGGGAAGTCGACGCTGCTGCACTGCCTGGCCGGGATCGTGCGCCCGGACGAGGGCTCGGTGACCTACGACGGCCGGCGCCTGGAGGACCTGCCCGAGAAGCGGCTGAGCGAGCTGCGCCGCACCGAGTTCGGCGTGGTGTTCCAGTTCGGGCAGCTCATCCCCGAGCTGACGGCCCTGGACAACGTCGCCCTGCCGCTGCTGCTGGCCGGCACCGACCGGGCCGGAGCCCGGGAGCGGGCCGGCGAGTGGCTGGAGCGGTTCGGGGTGCGCGGCCAGCAGGACCTGCGGCCGGGCGAGATGAGCGGCGGCCAGGCCCAGCGGGCCGCGCTGGCCCGGGCCCTGGTCACCGGCCCGCGGGTCGTCTTCGCCGACGAGCCGACGGGCGCGCTGGACTCCCTGGCGAGCGAGCAGGTCATGACGGCCCTGGTGCGCACGGCCCGCGAGACGGGCGCGGCGGTCCTGCTGATCACCCACGACGCGCAGGTGGCGGCGTACGCGGACCGCGAGGTGCGGCTCAGCGACGGGACCGTGGCCGGGCTGGAGGTGACCGCGTGAGTTCCGACCTCCGTCTCGCCCTGGAGCTGATCCGCGGCTCCGACCGCCGGGAGTGGTGGCGGATCGCGCTCACCGTGACCGGCGCGGCGCTCGCGACCGGCTTCGCGCTCGGGGCCGTCGTACTGGCCTCCCTGCGGGGCGGTCACCAGGTGCCCGTGGGCCACGGCCTGCTGGACGAGCCCGGCACGCGCTCCGGGGTGATCGTCAGCCTGCTGCTCCTGCTCGTCCCGGTGCTGGGCTTCCTCGGCCAGTGCACCCGCATCGGCGCCGTGCACCGCGACCGGCGGCTGGCCGGGCTGCGGCTGGCCGGGGCGACGCCCTGGCAGGTGCGGCGGATCGCGGCACTGGAGACCGGGCTGGCCTGCCTGCTGGGCTCGGCGGTCGCCACCGTCTGCTCGGTGGTGCTCCTGCTGCGCCTGTGGGCTGAGCCGACCGTCCTCGCCTGGGCGGGCGTCGCGGCGGTCTCCGTCGGGGTGCCGGTGCTGGGCGCGGCGACGGGCGCGCTGGCCCTGCGCCGCGTGGTGGCCTCGCCCCTCGGCTGGGTGCGCCGGGTGCGGCCGCGCAGCGGACGGGGCCCGGGGCTGCTGTTCCTGGGCGCGATGCTGCTGGTGGCGGTCCTGGCGCTCGGCGCCGTGCTCAGCACCTCCACCTCCCCAGGCCGGCCGGGCACGGATCACTGGCGGACGCCGCTGCTGGTGTTCGGCTTGATCATCGCGGTGGGCGCGGGCGCGGTGTGGCTCGCCGGGGCCACGGCGGGGCTCACCGGGCGGCTGCTGGCGCCCCGGGCCCGGTCGGCGGCGACGCTGATCGCGGCGGAACGGCTGCGCGACGACCCGTGGGCGGCGGCCCGTACGCATGCTGCGGTGCTGCTGGTGACCATCGTGGGTGCCGTCTTCACAGGCGTCCGGCAGGTGCTCCTGGAAGTGGTGAACTCGGACAGGCAGCTGAGCGAGAGCACGTCCTACTACACCACCGGCCTCGACCTGACGGCCACCGCCATCGCGGTCGGTCTCCTCATCACCCTGTCCGGTCTCGCCGTCGGCACCGCCGAGTCCCTGGCCACCCGCCGCCGCGGCCTGGCCGCACAGGCCGCCGCCGGGGTGCCGCACGCGGTGCTCGGCCGGGCGCTGCTGCTGGAGACCGCGCTGCCGCTGGCACCGGCGGTGCTGCTCGCGGGCGCCGGGGGCGCGGCACTCGGCACCGGATACGCCAAGCTCGCCGACGGCGGACATTGGCCCACGCCATGGACGGCGCTCCTGGTCCCCGTGGTGGTCTACGCCGCCTGCCTGCTGGCCGCCGCCACCGCGCTGCCCCTGCTGCGCCGCTCGGTGCGCCCCGGGGAGCTGCGGTACGCCTGAGCGCGCCCCGCATGACGGGCCGGCCCGGGGGAACGGGGGTTCCCCGGGCCGGTCGGCCGCCCCGCGCGGCACTGCCGGAGGGCACGCGGCACTTCCGGAGGGCACGCGGGAAGACGAAGGCCCGGATCGTCGTCAGGCGGAAATGCCGTCGATCCGGGCCAAGGCGTCGTCCGCGCCGTACGGCTGCAAGTACGGCAGCCAGCGCGGGTCCCTATGGCCGGTCCCGATGATGCGCCAGGCCAGGCCGGTCGGCGGGGCGGGTTTGTGGCGCAGCCGCCAGCCGATCTCGAAGAGGTGGCGGTCGGCCTTCACGTGGTTGCAGCGGCGGCAGGACGCCACGACGTTGTCCCAGACGTGCTTGCCCCCGCGGCTGCGCGGGATGACGTGGTCGACGCTGGTTGCGACGCCACCGCAGTACATGCACCGGCCCCCGTCGCGGGCGAACAGCGCCCGGCGGGTCAGAGGAACGGGCCCCCGATAGGGAACCCGGACGAATCGCTTGAGCCGGACCACGCTGGGTGCGGGGACTGTGACGGTCGCGCTGTGCAGATAGGCGCCGGACTCCTCGAGGCAGACGGCCTTGTTCTCGAGGACGAGGACGAGCGCGCGGCGGAGCGGTACGACGCCTAGCGGCTCGTACGACGCGTTCAGGACCAGGACATGCGGCACGGATGCCTCCTTGGACGCCGGCGGCGCGTGGCTCGCGCCGGGACGATTCGTAGTCAGTCTCCCCTCATGCCTGGTGGAAGCGCCACCATGTCCCCGTAACGGGCTGGGAGTGTTTTCGACCACATCTGATTCATCCCCCGGACCATGGCCTGTTCAAGCCCAGGTGAGCACGGTCTCTCCTTCACACATTCCGAGGGAGCACACACAATGCCCCGTTAGTGTGGTGGTTCTGCCCCTTCGGTGACCCAACCGTGACCTTGACCCCCCAGGACCACCGCACCGGGGCAGACCGCTGCACCTGGAGGTACCTGTCGTGTCCTTGTCCGTTGCGGACGCCGTCCTGCTGGCCGCCGGCCCGTCGCCGTCGCCGAGCCCGTCGGATATGCAGTCCCCGAGAGTGCCCTCGCTCCAGGACGCCCAGGAGAGCGCGACGAACGCCGCCGGCTGGGTCGAGCAGAACTGGTCGACCTGGCTCGCGATCGGGTTGCAGGTCCTGCTGGTCCTGGTCATAGCGGCCGTGCTGAGGGTCGCGGTGCGGCGGGCGATCACCAAGCTCATAGACCGGATGAGCCGCACGGCGCAGAGCTCGGACGGGAGTCCGCTGGGCGGCCTGCTGGTCAATGTCGAGCGCCGCCGTCAGCGCTCGCAGGCGATCGGCTCGGTGCTGCGCTCGGTGGCCAGCTTCCTCATCATGGGCACGGCCGCCCTGATGATCCTCTCCGCGTTCAACATCAACCTGGCCCCGCTGCTGGCCTCCGCCGGTGTCGCGGGCGTGGCGATCGGTTTCGGCGCCCGCAACCTGGTCACGGACTTCCTCTCCGGCGTCTTCATGATCCTGGAGGACCAGTACGGCGTCGGCGACACGATCGACGCGGGCGTCGCCTCCGGCGAGGTGATCGAGGTGGGCCTGCGCGTGACCAAGCTGCGCGGCGACAACGGCGAGATCTGGTACGTCCGCAACGGCGAGGTCAAGCGCATCGGCAACCTCTCGCAGGGCTGGGCGACGGCCAACGTCGACGTCACGGTCGCCGCCTCCGAGGACCTGGACAAGGTCAAGGCCACGCTCGACGAGGTCGCCGGGAAGATGGGCGCCGAGGAGCCCTGGAACGAGCTGCTGTGGGGCCCGATCGAGGTGCTGGGCCTGGACAGCGTCCTGCTGGACTCGATGGTCGTGCGGCTCTCGGCCAAGACGATGCCGGGCAAGTCCCTGACCGTGGAGCGCGAGCTGCGCTGGCGCGTCAAGCGGGCCTTCGACGCGGCGGACATCAGGATCGTCGGCGGCGCCACGGCCCCGGCGGAGGAGGCGCCCGACGACCCCACGGCGGGGATGGCGGCCCCGTCGGCGTACGCGAACACGGCGTCCCCGCAGTCGGCGGCGGCGTCCCCGCTCACGCCCCCCGCGCCGACGAGCACCACGAAGTAGCGGCTCCGAGGCGAAAGCGGCCCGAAGAGGGCGGCACCCGGCAGACCCGGGTGCCGCCCTCTTCACGTGCCCGGAGCACGCCGAGCCGTCCTCCCTTGACGCCCGCACGGCGACGGGCCTACCTTCCTCCCCACCGATAGGAAACTTTCCTAACAGCGCACCGGACCGCAGCACGCGATGGACTTCCGTCCCCGGTCACCGAGAAGGTGAGCAACCGAAAGGCAGGTGTGGACACACATGGCAGGAACCGCCGGCACGCCGGGCACCCCGCGCGTCCTGCGCGCCATGAACGACCGGGCCGCCCTCGACCTGCTCCTGGAACACGGCCGGCTCTCCCGTACCCGCATCGGCAAGCTCACCGGCCTGTCCAAGCCCACCGCGTCCCAGCTCCTGGCCCGCCTGGAGGCGGCCGGGCTCGTCCTGGCCACCGGCACCACCGCAGGCCGGCCGGGCCCGCACGCCCAGCTGTACGAGGTCAACCCGGCGGCCGGTCACGCCGCCGGGCTCGACGTCACCCCCGAGCGGATCCTGGCCGCGGTCGCCGACATCACCGGCCGCACGGTCGGCCGCTTCGAACTGCCCACCCCCGGCAGGCGCACCGGCACCCCGGTCGTCCAGCAGGTCACCGACGCCCTGGACGGCGCGGTGAAGGCGGCGGGCCTCACCCGGGACGACGTCCACCGCCTGGTCATCGGCACCCCCGGCGCCTTCGACCCCACCACGGGCCGCCTGCGCTACGCCGCCCACCTGCCCGGCTGGCACTCCCCCACCCTCCTGGACGGGCTCGCCGCCGCCCTGCCGATGCCCTTCGAGTACGAGAACGACGTCAACCTCGTCGCGCTCGCCGAACAGCGCCTCGGCGCGGCCCGGGGCCACGCGGACTTCGTGCTGCTGTGGAACCAGGAGGGCCTGGGCGCCGCCCTGGTCCTCGGCGGCCGGCTGCACCGCGGCTGGACCGGCGGCGCGGGCGAGGTCGGCTTCCTGCCCGTGCCGGGCACGCCCCTGGTCCGCCAGGTCACCAAGGCCAACAGCGGCGGCTACCAGGAGCTGGCCGGCGCCCAGGCCGTCCCGCGCCTGGCCCGCGAACTGGGCATCGAGGACATCCCCGAGGGCCCGTACACCGAGGCCGCCGCCCACCTGCTGGCCCGGGCGGCACAGAGCGACGACGACGCCCACCGCCGCCTCCTCGAGACCTACGCGACCCGGCTCGCCACCGGTCTGGCCTCCCTCGTCTCGGTCCTCGACCCCGAGCTCGTCGTCCTGAGCGGCGCGGCCCTCACCTCGGGCGGCGAGGCGCTGCGCGCCCTCGTCCAGGCCGAGCTGGAGGAGCTGGCCGCGTCCCGCCCGCGCCTGGTCGTGGGCGACGTCCGTGAACACCCCGTGCTGCGCGGCGCGCTGGAGAGCGCGCTCGCGACCACGCGCGACGAGGTCTTCGACACCTCCCGCTGACCCCACCCCCCTCGCCCTCCTCGCCACCGTCCTGGTGATGGCGCCCGTGATCCTCGTGTTCTTCTGCGCCCAGAAGGCGTTTGCAGAGGGTGTCACGCTCACCGGAGTGAAGGGTTGGACGTATGAAACTCACCGTGGTCGGCGGAGGTTCGACCTACACCCCCGAACTCGTGGACGGCTTCGCCCGCCTGAGGGACACCCTGCCCGTCGGGGAACTGGTCCTCATGGACCCCGCCGAGGACCGTCTGGCCCTGGTGGGCGGCCTCGCCCGCCGCATCCTGGCCCGCCAGGGCCACCCCGGCCGGATCACCACCACCACCGACCTGGACGAGGCGGTGGACGGCGCGGACGCGGTCCTCCTGCAACTCCGCGTGGGCGGCCAGGCGGCCCGCCAACAGGACGAGACCTGGCCCCTGGAGTGCGGCTGCGTGGGCCAGGAGACCACCGGCGCCGGGGGCCTGGCGAAAGCCCTGCGCACGGTCCCGGTCGTCCTGGACATCGCGGACCGCGTCCGCCGCACCAACCCCCGTGCCTGGATCATCGACTTCACCAACCCGGTCGGCATCGTGACCCGCGCCCTGCTCCAGGCGGGCCACAGGGCGATCGGCCTGTGCAACGTGGCGATCGGCCTGCAACGCACGTTCGCCCGCCTGCTGGACGTCGCGCCCACCGACCTCCACCTGGACCACGTGGGCCTCAACCACCTCACCTGGGAGACGGCGGTCCGCCTGGGCGGCCCGGAGGGCGAGGACGTCCTGCCGAAGCTGCTGACCGCCCACGGCGACACCATCGCCACCGGCCTCCGCCTCCCGCGCCCCCTGCTCGACACGCTGGGGACGATCCCCTCCTACTACCTGCGCTACTACTACGCGCACGACGAGGTCGTACGAGACCTCCGGACGAAACCCTCCCGGGCGGCCGAAGTCGCCGACATGGAACGGCGTCTGCTGGAGATGTACGCGGACCCGGCCCTGGACGAGAAGCCGGACCTGCTCGCCAAGCGGGGCGGCGCCTACTACTCCGAGGCAGCCGTGGACCTGGCGGCGTCCCTGCTGGGCAACACGGGCACGCCCTACCAGGTGGTGAACACGCACAACAACGGCACGCTCCCCTTCCTCCCCGACGACGCGGTGATCGAGGTCCAGGCGGCGGTGAGCGCCAAGGGCGCCTCCCCCCTCCCCGTCCGCCCCGTGGACCCCGTCTACGCGGGCCTGATGGCCAACGTCACGGCCTACGAGCACCTCGCCCTCGAAGCCGCCCTGCACGGCGGCCGGGACCGCGTCTTCCGCGCCCTGCTCGCCCACCCCCTCATCGGCCAGTACGCGTACGCCGAGACGCTCACCGACCGGCTCGTCGCACACAACCGGGAGCACCTCGCGTGGGCCTGACCGCACGTGTCCTCGCGATCGACGCGGGCAACAGCAAGACGGACGTCGCGATCGTGACGGCGGACGGAGAAGTCCTGGCCACGGCACGCGGGGACGGCTTCCGCCCACCGGCCGTGGGCCTCGACACGGCGATGCGAACCCTCGCCGAACCGGTCGCCCAGGCCCTCACCACCGCCGGGACGCCCTCGGTCACCCACGTCTCGGCATGCCTGGCCAACGCCGACTTCCCCGTCGAGGAGGACCAGTTGGCGGTGGCCCTGAGGTCGCACCACTGGGGCACGACGGTGACGGTCCGCAACGACACCTTCGCGATCCTCCGCGCCGGCGTCACCGAACCCCGGGGTGTCGCGGTCGTCTGCGGCGCGGGCATCAACTGCGTGGGCATGCGCCCCGACGGCCGCACCGCCCGCTTCCCCGCACTCGGCAGGGTCTCCGGCGACTGGGGCGGCGGCTGGGGCCTGTCCGAGGAGGCCCTGTGGCACGCCGCCCGCGCGGAGGACGGCCGCGGCGCCCCCACCGCCCTCGCCCACACCCTCCCCGCCCACTTCGGCCTGCCCTCCATGTACGCCCTCATCGAGGCCCTGCACCTGGGGCACATCCCACCGCCCCGACGCCACGAACTGACTCCGGTCCTGTTCACCACGGCCGCCGACGGCGACCCGATCGCCCGCAGGATCGTGGAACGCCAGGCCGAAGAGGTCGTCTCCATGGCGGTGGTGGCCCTGACCCGCCTGGACCTCCTGGCCGAGGAGACCCCCGTCCTCCTGGGCGGCGGCGTCCTGGCAGCTCGCCACCCACAACTCGACGACCACATCGAGCACTTGCTCAGGAGCCGGGCGCCCAAGGCGGTACCACAGGTGGTGACGGCGAGCCCGGTCCTGGGGGCGGCATTGCTGGGACTGGACAGGGTGGGGTCCGGAAAGGGAGCACAGGAGCGATTGCGGAGGCACTTCGACGGGTGAGACGCCACCCGGCGTCCCTTGCCGGCACGAGCGGCCCGTCCCCACGGGAACCGAACCCCCTCCCCCGACGTGTACCTACAAGCGGTGTTGCTTCACGCTGCGATCCGATCAAGATCGAGGCAAGGCCGGTGCGGATGTCAGTCCCGGCAGCGATACTTGCGGCGACGGATGACCATGGGGGAGGTCACAGTGACATACCCGCCGAAGAGCAGCACACCACCACCGGGCCCCAACCTGCCCACCCTCCCGGCCGTCCCGGCACAACCGGCACCCCCGGCCGCCCCACCCACCAGCACCAACACCGGCACCGGCAGCAGCCCCACCCGCCCCCCCCCCCGCCGCACCGCCTTCGCCGAGGGCCTCGACCAACTCCGCGCCGCGGCCACCACCGAACCCGGCCGCCTCCGCATCATCGGCGCCCTCCTGGCCCTCCTCGTCATCGCCTTCGGCACCGTCACCGCCTGGCAGATGACCACCCGCGCGGCCGCCGCCGACGACGTTCTCACCAGCAGCCAGCCCCTCAGCTCCGACGCGGCCGACATCTACCGCTCCCTCGCGGACGCCAACACCGCCGCCTCCAGCGGCTTCCTCGCCGGCGGCCAGGAGACGGCCGCCACTCGCGACCGCTACGAGAAAGACATTCGCACGGCCGCCGAGAAACTCGTCAACGCCGCCGCCAACGCCGACCCGGACTCCCCGTCCACCGCGACGATCGCCGAACTCAACCGGCTCCTCCCGGAGTACAAGGGCCTGGTCGAACGCGCCCGCACCTACAACCGCCAGGGCTTCCCCGTCGGCGGCGCCTACCTCCGCTACGCCAACGAGAAGATGCAGCAGCAGATGCTCCCGGCGGCGGAGGACCTGTACAAGAAGGAGAACCAGCGCCTGAGGGCGGACTACGCGGACGCCACGCCCTACCCCTGGGCGGCCATCGCCCTCGGCATCGCCGCCCTCGCCGCCCTCGCCTGGGCCCAGCGTCGCACGTACCAGCGGACGAACAGGGTCCTGAACCACGGCCTGGTCGCCGCCACGGCGACGGCGACCGTCGTCCTCCTGTGGCTGGTCGTCGGCCACAGCGTCGCCCGCGCGGGCCTGAACGACTCCTACGACCACGGCGTCCGCTCCCTGAACGTCCTGCACGACGCCCGCATCGCCTCCCTCAAGGCCCGGGGCAACGAGAACCTGACGCTGGTGGCCCGCGGCGCCGAGACGAAGAAGGTCGGCGCCGACACGTACGACGCCTACGACTACGACTTCGGCACGGACATCAAGGCCCTCGCCCGGCACCTGGCGGCAGCCGGGAACCTCGCCGACGACACCTCCGGCGAACAGCCGGTCACCGCCGCCGTCGGCAACATGAAGGAGTGGCAGAAGCGCCACACCGCGGCCCGCGAACAGGACGAGCACGGCAACTACCAGCAGGCACTGGACATGGTCATCGGCCCCGAGGGCGCGACCGGCGAGTGCTTCGACAGCGTCGACAAGAACCTGCACACGGCCCTCGTGCACGAGGAAGCCGAGTTCAAGCGCGCGGCCGATGACGGCAGGGACGCCCTGACGGGCCTCGCGGCGGGCGCGGCCGTCCTCGCGGTCCTGGGCGCCGCGGGCGCGGTCCTGGGCATCGGCCGCAGGCTGTCGGAGTACCGATGAACGGGCCGAGGACGAGAGGAGGCACGACGATGCGCAGCACGCTCAGGGGCTGGGGCGGAGTGACCGCGATGGCAGTCGTCTGCGCCCTGGTGGCGTTGATCGCCCTGTGCCTCCCCCGAACCGCCGTCACCGCGGACGGCCGCTCCGCCGCCCCGGCCACCCACACCGGCCAGGCCACCCGGACCCAGGCGGAGGAGGACTGCGGCTCCCCGGAGAAGCAGACCCTCACCCCGTCCGCCGCGGACGGCGACACCATCAAGGCGATCAAGAACCGCAAGGGCGAGAAGCGCAAGCTGATCGTCGGCGTCGACCAGAACAGCTACCGCTGGGGCTACCGCAACCCCAACAGCGGCAAGACCGCGGAGCTCGAGGGCTTCGACATCGACCTGGTCCACCGCATCGCCGAGGACATCCTCGGCGACCCGGACGCCGTCCAGTTCAAGGCGATCCCGACGAACCAGCGCATCCCGGCGATCAAGGACGGCCGCGTGGACATGGTCGTCCGCACGATGACGATCAACTGCGAGCGCATCAAGGACGTCGCCTTCTCCGCGCCCTACTTCAAGACGGGCCAGCAGGTCCTGGCCCCCAAGTCCTCACCCGTCAAGGGCTACGACGACACGCTCGCGCACCGCAGGATCTGCACGGCGGCGGGCTCCACGGCGTACTCGACGCTGGAGGAGGACCAGAAGGACGGCGAACTCCCCTCCACCACCGACATCTCCACGACCGTCCCGAACCAACTCGACTGCCTGGTGCGGCTCCAGCTCGGTGAGGTCGACGCGGTGGTGACCGACGGCGCGCTCGCCGCGAGCCAGGCGGCACAGGATCCCACGGTCCAGCTCAAGGGTGACGCCTTCACTGCCGAGTACTACGGCGTGGCGATGAAGAAGGACGCCGACGATCTGGTACGCCGGGTCAACCAGATCCTGGTGGACTACCGCAGGGACACGGCGAACGGCTGGCAGGCGTCGTACGACAGATGGCTGTCGGCAACACTGGGCAAGGATGCGAGGAAGTCGGAACCCCCGGCACCGCAGTACCTCCGCACGACCTGACCACTGGACCGACCCCCCGACCGGCACTACCGCAGCGAGAGGTGATCGATGGGCGTCACGGGATCCACCGGGCCGGTGATGGACCGGGACGAGGTGGACCGTGCGCTGGCGCGGCTCGGCGCGGAGCACGAGGCGATAGAGACCTCGCTCCTCGCCCTGCAGGACCACGCGGGCCGCAGGCTGCTGGAGGGCGCCGAGCTCACCGGCGTCACCCGGGAGCGCTGGACGTCGACGGAGGCGTCGATCACGCTGCTGTGGACGTACTTCGACGCGTACACGGACGCGCTGCGCACGGCCCGCGAGATCCGGGCCCGCCGCCGCTGGTCCAGCCGCGAGGACCTGGTGGAGCTGACGGAACTCCTGAGCGGCGAGTCCGTCACGGTCGCGGGCAGCGCCACCGCGACGGCCAACGCCCCGACCCTGAACGGCACTGCGAACAAACTCAGCGAACGCTACTCGCTCGCCACGCTCGTCGACCGGATGAACGAGCTGTACGCGACGAGCCTGGACATGGTGGTCGCCGCCGACGCGGTCTGGTCGGCGCTGCCGGCCCGGATCGACCTGCTGGCGGCCGAACTCCAGCGCACCCGCCGGCTCGCGCACTCGGTCGGCGTCCGCCCCGGCGAGCACCCGGCGGGCGACGACCTGGAGCGCATCACGCGCACGCTGACGAAGCTGCGCGCGGAGGTGGTGTCGGACCCGCTGGCGTACTGGGTCCCGGCCGAGGGCAGTTCGGCGCCGGGCGGCGGCCGGCCGGACACGACGGTGTACGACCGTGAGGCGCGCGCCCTGGAGGACGTGCGCCGGGAGATCGACGCGGTGCTGACGGTTCGTCAGGACGCCGAGAAGCGGATCGTCAAGCTGCGGGACATCCTCAGCCGCGCGGACCGCACGCTCGCCGAGGCGCGCACCGCCCGCGGCGAGGTCCTCGCGAAGATCGCCGCGACGGAGGTGCCGGTCGTCAGCGGCCCGCCGACCGCGCTGCAGGAGCAGCTGGCGGCGGCCGCGGAGTACCGCCGGCAGGCGCAGTGGCACCGGTTGTCCCCGCTGCTGGAGTCGCTGGAAGAGAAGGCGGAGGACGAACTGCTGCGCGCCCGCGAGTCGTTGACGGCGGTCACCGCGCCGCTGGCGGTCCGCGCCGAGCTGCGCGGCCGGCTCGACGCGTACAAGGCGAAGGTCGCCCGGCACGGCTTCGCGGAGGACACGCTGCTGGTGGAGCGCTACGAGAAGGCGCGCCGCATGCTGTGGAGCGCCCCCTGCGACCTGCGCGCCGCCGAGCAGGCGGTGCTGCGCTACCAGCAGGCGGCCGCGGAAGTGCTCGGCGGCCCGCGGGTGCCGGACCAGGGCGTCGTGGAGGACGACCGGAGGGGGAGTCCATGAGTGAGGCACGCACATGTCAACGCCCCACCTGCGACGGCAGCTACGAGGACGTGGGCGGCGGCGAACTGTACTGCGACACCTGCGGCCTCGCCCCGGTCGTCGCGCCTGGGGGTCCCCCCTCCGGGGGAGGCCTGGTCGGGTCACCCCCCACCGGCATCACCGCCGGCGGCAAGGGCGGCTCGGGGGGCAGCGGCAGCTCCCGCTCCGGCAGCCGCAGTTCCCGTACGTCGTCGCAGTCGTCGAAGTCGCGCCGCTCGGTGTCGGGACGCCTCTCGCGCTCCCTGTCGGGCAAGTCGACGGGCCGCTCGGTGTCGGTGCGCAGCTCCGGTTCCGCCGCCGGTTCCTCGTCCCGGGGGCGGCTGGGTGCCGGGCTGGTCCAGGTCCCGCCGATCCCGCGGCCCGACCCGCGCGCGATGGTCCTGGACAACCCCGAGGTGCCCGAGCGGAAGCGGTTCTGCTCGCGCTCGGACTGCGGCGCCCCGGTGGGCCGGGCGCGCGGCGACCGGCCGGGGCGTACGGAGGGTTTCTGCACCAAGTGCGGGCACCCGTACTCGTTCGTGCCGAAGCTGAAGGCCGGGGACGTGGTGCACGGCCAGTACGAGGTGGTCGGCTGCCTCGCGCACGGCGGTCTCGGCTGGATCTACCTCGCCGTCGACCGGGCGGTCTCGGACCGCTGGGTGGTCCTCAAGGGCCTGCTGGACACGGGCGACCAGGACGCGATGGCCGCGGCGATCTCCGAGCGGCGCTTCCTGGCGGAGATCGAGCACGCCAACATCGTGCGGATCTACAACTTCGTGGAGCACCTGGACCAGCGCACGGGCTCGCTCGACGGCTACATCGTCATGGAGTACGTCGGCGGCAAGTCCCTCAAGGAGATCGCCAACGCCCGCCGCACCCCGGACGGCCGGCGCGACCCGCTGCCGGTGGAGCAGGCCTGCGCGTACGGCATCGAGGCGCTGGAGGCGCTCGGCCACCTGCACAGCCGGAACCTGCTGTACTGCGACTTCAAGGTCGACAACGCGATCCAGACCGAGGACCAGCTGAAGCTGATCGACATGGGCGCGGTGCGCAGGATGGACGACGAGGAGTCGGCCATCTACGGCACGGTCGGCTACCAGGCGCCGGAGGTGGCCGAGGCCGGCCCGTCGGTGGCGAGCGACCTGTACACCGTCGCCCGCACCCTCGCCGTCCTGACCTTCGACTTCCAGGGCTACACGAACGTCTACGCGGACTCCCTGCCCGACCCGGACCACATCGAGGTCTTCCGGCAGTACGAGTCGTTCTACCGCCTCCTGGTCCGCGCCACGGACCCCGACCCGGCCCGCCGGTTCGCCTCCGCGCAGGAGATGACCGAGCAGCTCACGGGCGTCCTGCGGGAGGTCGTCTCCCTGCAGACGGGCCGAGCCCGGCCGGCCCTGTCCACGCTGTTCGGCCCGGAGCTGCGGGTCACGGACACCGAGCTGTTCCCGAAGCTCGACGGTGAGGTGTCACGGCTGGGTGCGCGGGCGGTCCGCACCCGGCGCGGCGCCCCCGCGCTGCCCGCCGTCCCGGCTCAGCCGCAGCGCCCCGGCAGCGCCCAGGGCCTCGTCAAACCGGTCGACACCGGTGCCGCCGCCCTGGCCCTGCCCGTGCCCCGGGTCGACCCGACCGACCCCAACGCCGGTTTCCTGGCGGGCCTGATGACCTCCGCGCCGGCCGAGCTGCTCGGTGCCCTCGCGGCGGCTCCGAGCCCGTCGATCGAGACGCGGCTGCGACAGCTCCGGGCCTGGCTGGAGACGGGCGATCCGGCCGCCGCGCTTCAGGCCCTGGCCAGGCTGGAGGGCGAGCGGCCCGACGACTGGCGGGTGGTCTGGTACCGGGGCGTGGCCGCGCTGGTGACCGGCGACGACGAGGGCGCCGCCCTCGCCTTCGACGCGATCTACGACGCGTTCCCGGGCGAGATCGCGCCCAAGCTGGCGCTGGCGCTGTGCGCGGAGGTGCTGGGCCAGCTCGACAACGCCGCCGAGTACTACCGGCTGGTGTGGTCGACGGACCTGAGCTATGTGAGCGCCGCCTTCGGGCTGGCCCGCGTGCAGTTGGCGACCGGGGACCGGCGCGGTGCCGTACGGACGCTGGAGTCGGTCCCGGAGTCCTCCATCCACTACACGGCCGCCCGGGTGGCGGCCGTCCGCGCGCGGCTGCGGCAGCGCACGGCGACGGCGTCCGACGTGCCGTTCCTGGAGGACCTGACGGCCGCCGCGGCGCAGGTCGAGGCGCTGGAGGCGTACGGTCTGGATCCGGCGCGCCGGGAGCAGTTGTCGGCCGAAGTCCTCGGCTGCGCGCTGGACTGGGTACTCTCCGGGGGCCAGGGTTCCGCCCCTCCCGCCGCCGGAGGACGGACGCTGCTCGGCAGCGGCCTGGACGAACGGGGCCTGCGCTTCGGCCTGGAGCGTTCGTACCGCACGCTGGCCCGGCTGGCGCGGGGCGGCGAGGAGAGGATCGACCTGGTGGAACGTGCCAATCGTTACCGCCCCCGGACGTGGGTGTAGTTGATGTCGCAGATGCCCCAGTTGTCCGCCTGCCCGAGTTGCGAGGAACCCCTCGAGTCGGGTGACCGTTTCTGCGGCGCGTGCGGATACGACCTGTCCGCCGTGCCGGCACGGCCTCAGGACAACCCCACCATCACCATGAACGGCTCGGTGCCCGTCCAGGGCGCTCCGGCCGGTGCGTATCCCGAGCCCCCGGCGGCGCCCCCCGCCGGCGCGCCCTGGCCCGCCCCCGGGCCGGACGGCCCGGGCACCCCGGGCGCGGCGCACCTGCCGACGGACCTCCCGGGCACGGACTCGGGCGGCTCCGCCCTGCCGCCGGGCACGCCGCCGCCGCCGGCCGCCCCGCCGGCCCCGGCCACGGGCGTGCGGTTCGACCGGCCGCCGCAGCCCGACGGGTACGCGGGGCCGGCCGAGGTGTACCGGACCCAGCCCGACGAGTACCCCCTCCAGGCACCGGACCCCCGGGTGTCCGCCGAGCTCGCGGCCCCGGCCGCGGGCGCCGGCGGCAAGGTCTGCGTGGCCTGCCGAGCCGGCCGCGTGGACGACGACGGCTACTGCGAGAACTGCGGCCACGCCCAGCCGCGCGAACGGGACCACATGGAGCAGGAGTCCGGCCCGGTGGCCGCGGTCAGCGACCGCGGCCTGCGCCACCACCGCAACGAGGACGCGTTCGCCCTCGGCACCACCGCGCTGCCCGACGGCTCCCCCGCCTCGGTGGCCATCGTCTGCGACGGCGTCTCCTCGGCGACCCGCCCCGACGACGCCTCCGCTGCGGCGGCCAGGGCGGCGAGCGAGACCCTGCTGGCGGCGCTGCCGCGCGGGGCCCACCCGCAGCAGGCGATGCACGACGCGATCGTCGCCGCCTCGCGCGCCGTCAACTCCCTCGCCGAGGAGCCCGCCACGGCCCGCGAGCACGCCCCGCACCAGAACGCCCCGGCGTGCACGATCGTCGGCGCGGTGGTGACGTCGGGCCTGCTGATCGTCGGCTGGGTCGGCGACAGCCGCGCCTACTGGGTCCCGGTCGACCGGAGCGCTCCCCCGGCCCGGCTCACCGAGGACGACTCCTGGGCCGCGCAGATGGTCGCCGCGGGCCTGATGAACGAGGCCGAGGCCTACGCCGACGAGCGCGCCCACGCGATCACCGGCTGGCTCGGCGCGGACGCCTACGAACTGGAGCCGCACACCGCCGCGTTCAAGCCGGACCGGCCGGGCGTGGTGGTCGTCTGCACGGACGGCCTGTGGAACTACGCCGAGGCGGCGGAGGACATGGCCCGGGTCGTTCCGCTCGACGCCGCCGCGCACCCGCTGCACAGCGCCCGGGGTGCTCGTCGGCCACGCCCTGGACGGCGGGGGCCACGACAACGTAACAGTGGCGCTCGTGCCGTTCCCGGCCGTGCCCCAGGGGGCAGGATCGGCCTGAGGCCACGTACGGGGGCGCCTCGGCGGACCGGAGGGGACCGGTCCGCCCAACCGTCAGCACCCCGCCGCGGTGGGGGCTTTGGAGGGGGATCGAAGCAGCCATGGCGAATTTCTCGAAGTCGAACGTGCCCCAGTTCTCGGTGGACGTGTACCAGAACGAGTACCTGCCGGAGGGCGCCGGCGAGGTCAACGCCATCGTCACGGTGACGGCGACCGGCGGCGGCACGATCGGCAGCGCGGTCGCGGCGCCCCACCTCTACTCGCCCGGCCAGGGCCCGTCCGCGGCCATGGCGCTCATGGTCGACTGCTCGGGGTCGATGGACTACCCGCCGACCAAGATGCGCAACGCCCGGGACGCCACGGCCGCGGCGATCGACACGCTGCGCGACGGCGTCCACTTCGCGGTGATCGGCGGAACGCACGAGGCCAAGGAGGTCTACCCCGGCGGCGGACGCCTCGCGGTCGCCGACGCCACCACCCGCGACCAGGCCAAGCGGGCGCTGCGTTCGCTCAGTGCGGGCGGCGGCACGGCCATCGGCACCTGGCTGAAACTGGCCGACCGCCTGCTGTCCTCCGCGGACGTCGCCATCCGGCACGGCATCCTGCTCACCGACGGCCGCAACGAGCACGAGTCGCCCCAGGACCTGAAGGCCGCGCTCGACGCGTGCGCCGGGCGCTTCACGTGCGACGCGCGCGGTGTGGGCACCGACTGGGAAGTGAAAGAAGTCACAGGGATCGCCTCCGCCCTGCTCGGCACGGCCGACATCGTCGCCGATCCGGCCGGGCTCGCCGCCGACTTCACGCGGATGATGGAGACGGCGATGGGCAAGGAGGTCGCGGACGTCTCACTGCGGCTGTGGACCCCCGTCGACACGACGGTGAAGTTCGTCAAGCAGGTCGCGCCCACGGTCGAGGAACTGACCGACCGGCGCACCGAGGCGGGCCCCCGGGCGGGCGACTACCCCCTTGGTTCCTGGGGCGACGAGTCCCGTGACTACCACGTCTGCGTGGAGGTCCCGGCCGCGAACATCGGCCAGGAGATGCTGGCGGCCCGGATCTCGCTGGTCATTCCGCAGCCCGACGGCAGCGTCCAGAACCTCGGGGCGCAGGGCCTGGTGCGGGCCGTGTGGACGGACGACATGGTCGCCTCGACGTCGATCAACCCTCAGGTCGCCCACTACACCGGCCAGGCCGAACTGGCACAAGTCATCCAACAAGGGCTGGATCTCCGCAAGTCGGGAGATATGGACGGAGCAACGGCCAAACTGGGCAGGGCCGTTCAGCTCGCGAGTGCGTCGGGGAACGCCGATACTGCGAAACTGCTTGCGAAGGTGGTGGACGTGGTCGATGCCGCGACCGGTACTGTGCGACTGAAGGCGAAGGTCGAGGAGGCCGACGAGATGACGCTCGAGACCCGGTCCACCAAGACTGTTCGCGTGAAGAAGTGACCTAGAGCAGTGGCCTAGAAGGAACGAAGGAGGGACGCGCCGACATGCCGACCTGCCCGAACGGACACCAGTCGGGTTCCGACGACTGGTGCGAGGTCTGCGGTCACCGCATGGCGGGTGCCGTGCCTCCGCCTCCTCCCCCCGCCGCCCCCGCCGGGCGGCGGCTACGGCTTCCCGCCCCCCGCCGGTCCGGGCGGCCCCGGCGGCCCCGGCGGCCCTCCCGGCGGCCCGGGTGGGCGCCCGCCGCACCTGTCCGCCGTGCCGAACGCCGAGCCGGAGCTCTGCCCGCAGTGCCGCACGCCCCGTGAGGGCGGCGCCCCGTTCTGCGAGGAGTGCCGGTGGAACTTCCTGACGAACACGGCGACCTCGTACACCCCCGCCGCCCCGCCCCCGCCCGGCCCGGGCGGGCGTTTCCAGCCACCGGGCCAGCCCGGCCCCGGAGGCCCGTCGTACGGCGGCGGTGACGGATACGACTACCAGAGTTCGCGCCCGTCGCAGATGAACCGCCCGGCCGAGCCGATCCCGCCCTTCGGCGGCGACCCCTCGGCCCGGCCCGGCGGCCCCGGCCCGGGTGGTCCCGGCGGTCCGGGTGGCCCCGGTGGTCCTGGTGGCCCCGGCCCCGGCGCTCCCGGTGGCCCCGGCGGTTTCGGTCGCCCGGGTGGTCCCGGCGGCCCGGGTGGTCCCGGCCAGGGCGGCTACGGCTACCCGCAGCCCGGCCCGCCCCAGGGCCCGCCCGGTCCCGGCGGTCCGAACGGTCCCGGCGGTCCGAACGGTCCCGGCGGTCCGAACGGCCCCGGTGGGCCCGGCGGCGGTCCGCAGGCCTTCCAGCAGTCCGGCCCGCCCGCCCCGCCCGGTTTCCCGCAGGAGACCCGGCGGCCCCCGCAGCAGGGCGGCCCGTCCTTCGGCGGCGGTGACGACGACTGGGTGATCCCCCCGCCGTCGTCCACCGGCCCGGGTGGCCACGGCGGCCCGGGTGGTCATGGCGGCCCGGGCCCCGGCCAGGGCGGCTACGGCTACCCGCAGCCCGGCGCGACCCAGGCCCCGCCCGGCCCCGGCGGCTTCCCGCAGCAGCCCCAGGCGCCCCAGGGACCGGCGACGTGGACCGCGACCATCGGCCCGGACCGCGAGTACTTCATGGCGATGATGCAGCGCTCCGGCCCCGAGGCCGCGGGCCTGAACCTGCCCGCGTACTCGCCCGAGCAGCAGCGCACGCTCACCGGCAACCAGATCACGATCGGCCGTCGCCGGCACTCCACCGGCGACACCCCCGACATCGACCTGTCGGTGCCGCCGGAGGACCCGGGCGTCTCGCACCAGCACGCGGTGCTGGTCCAGCAGCCGGACGGCAGCTGGGCGGTCGTCGACCAGAACTCGACGAACGGCACGACGGTCAACGGCTCGGAGGAGCCGATCCAGCCGTTCGTGCCCGTGCCGCTGCAGGACGGCGACCGGGTGCACGTGGGCGCCTGGACGACGATCACGATCCGCCGCGGCTGAGCGAGCCCGTTCGGCCCGGTCAACCGGGTCGGCCCGGTCAACCGGGTCGGCCCGGTCCCGGTCAGCCCGGTCAGGAGCCTCGTCAGGACGGGAGGGGCCAGGCGTACGGCCCCTCCGGGTCGTCCAGCCAGGCCCACTCCCGCTCACCGCTGACCGTGATGCCGTAGCGCTCGCGCTGCGGCCTGCCCTCCTGCTCCCACAGCGCGAGGGCCTCCTGCGGGTCGAGGCTGCCGCGGGTCAGGGCCAGCAGGAAGCGGAACAGGTCGTCCTCCCTGGCCCGGCGCGGTACTCCGCCGAGCTGGACCGGCTCGCCCCCGGGCCGGCTCGCGCCCCGCAGCGGCACGAAGTAGGCGGGCGTGTGCAGGAAGCGCCCCTCGGCGTGCTCGGCGTCGCTCACCGTCAGGACGACCAGGCCGGTGGCGAGCGGGATGAGGATCCGGCCACCGGGGCGGCTCTGCGCGAGCCAGGCGCGCGGCACGGTGCCGAGGGCGCAGGTGGCGATGATCCGGTCGAACGGGGCGCGCTCGGGCACGCCCCGGGCGCCGTCGCCGGTGACGACGACCGGGTGGTACCCGGCAGCGGCCAGGTGCCGGCGGGCCGACTCGGTGATCTCCGGGTCGAGATCGACGGTGGTGACCCGGTCGTCGCCGAGCCGGTGGGCCAGCAGGGCGGCGTTGTACCCGGTCCCGGCGCCGATCTCCAGCACGGAGTGCCCGTCCCGCACGTCCAGCGCGGCCAGCATGTCCGCCATCAGCGACGGCTGGCTGCTGGAGGACAGCAGCTCGCCGTCGCGCAGCCGGGTCGCCAGCGGGGTGTCCTCGTAGGCGCCGCGCACCCACCGCTCGCGCGCCTCCCGCTCGGGGCTCTCGCCCCAGCGGCGTTCGTAGCCGCCGGCGACGCCGACGTAGTAGTACGGCACGAAGAGGTGGCGCGGGACCGCGGCGAACGCCTCCCGCCACACCGGGTCGGCGGCCCAGGCACCGCTCGCGTCGATCCGGCGCACCAGCGCCGCCCGCGCGGAGGCGGCGAGACCGTCCAGGTCCCTGTCGGCTTCCGTGTCGGCTTCCCTGTCGGGAGCATGCCCGCCCATACCCCCACACTAAGGGCACGGGGGCCGGTCCTAGGCCTTGAGTCCTATGTCCCCGTGTCTGAGAGCATGGAGGGCGTGAAAGAGATTCGGCGCGGCACGCTTCAGGAGCAGACCTTCTACGAGCAGGTCGGCGGGGAGGAGACCTTCCGTCGGCTCGTCCACCGTTTCTACGAGGGAGTCGCGGAGGACCCGCTGCTGCGGCCCATGTATCCCGAGGAGGACCTGGGCCCGGCCGAGGAGCGGCTCACGCTCTTCCTCATCCAGTACTGGGGCGGCCCCACGACGTACAGCGACAACCGCGGCCATCCCCGCCTGCGGATGCGGCACGCGCCCTTCACGGTCGACCGCGCGGCGCACGACGCCTGGCTGAAGCACATGCGGGTCGCCGTCGAGGAGCTCGGGCTGTCCGAGGAGCACGAGCACACGCTGTGGAACTACCTGACGTACGCGGCGGCGTCGATGGTGAACACCCCGGGCTGACGCGCGGGGGCGTGGCGCCGGTCAGCGGACGCTGACGTCCAGCGCCCCGAGCCCGGCCCGCCGTACGGCGACCGACCCGTACGGTGTGCGCAGCCGGAGCCAGGCGCCCGAGGAGAACAGCGCCGGCGGCGCTCCGGGCCGCAGGAAGCCGAGTGACTGCGCGGCGTGCACGGCCCGGACAGGCAGCCGGGTGTCGCCGACCGTGCGGGACCAGATGTCCCGGCCGATCCGGTCCAGCTCGGCCCGGGTGCGCCGCTCGTCGGGCAACTCCTGCGTGCGGGCGCGGAACTCGGCGACCGCGGCGGCCACCAGCGAGCGCAGGGCGTCCGGCGCGGGCAGCCCCGGCTCTGGCCGCCAGCCGCCGCGCGGCGGCAGCACGCCCGCCCACGGCGGCCCGGTGACGGCACCCGGCACGACGGCCGTGGCGCCCGCCTCGTCCACCGACTCCAGCAGCTCACCGGCGGACACGGTCACGTCCAGCGTGACGTCGAGCCCGTTCTCGTACGGCTTCGCCAGCCGCACGGCGCGGATCGCCAGCACTTCGAAGGACGGCGGCCGCCCGAAGACGGCGAGCGCGGTGCCCGCGGCCTGCAGGCGCACCGCGGCTCCACGGTCGTAGTGGAGCAGCCGGGAGAGGAAGGCCGCGAGATCCGCCGCCTCCCCCTCGTCGGCGAGGTGGAGCACCGTCATGCGGCGACGGCCTCCCCCTCGTCGTCGTCCGTGTACTCCTGGAGGAACTCGCGTTCCTCCGCGGTGATCCGGCGCGGGCGCTGGGCCTCGAAGTCGAACGGCACTATCACCGTCGAGGCCCGGACGTAGACGACGTCGTCGTCCTTCACCTCGTAGGTGAGGGTGAAGGACGCGGCCCTGATCTCCGTGACCCACAGCTCGATGTCGACCGGGTGGTGCCGGTGGACGAGCTGCCGCTTGTAGTCGATCTCATGGCGAGCCACCACGGACCCCTGCTTGAAGTCCTTCTCCGGGCGGAACAGGAAGTCGATACGGGCCTCCTCCAGGTAGCGGAGGAACACCACGTTGTTGACGTGGCCGTACGCGTCCATGTCCGCCCAGCGCAGCGGGCAGCGGTAGATGTGCCGCAAGATCAGCCCCGGGTCAGCTTCTTGTAGGTGGCGCGGTGCGGACGGGAGGCGTCCGGGCCGAGCCGCTCCACCTTGTTCTTCTCGTAGGACTCGAAGTTGCCCTCGAACCAGAACCACTTGGACTCGCCCTCGTAGGCGAGGATGTGCGTGGCGATGCGGTCCAGGAACCACCGGTCGTGGGAGACCACGACGGCGCAGCCGGGGAACTCCAGCAGCGCGTTCTCCAGGCTGGAGAGCGTCTCGACGTCGAGGTCGTTGGTCGGCTCGTCGAGGAGCAGCAGGTTGCCGCCCTGCTTGAGGGTGAGCGCGAGGTTCAGCCGGTTGCGCTCACCGCCGGAGAGCACGCCGGCCGGCTTCTGCTGGTCCGGCCCCTTGAACCCGAAGGCGGAGACGTACGCGCGGGACGGCATCTCGACCTGCCCGACATTGATGTAGTCGAGCTCATCGCTGACGACGGCCCACAGCGTCTTCTTCGGGTCGATGTTCTCGCGGCTCTGGTCCACGTACGAGATCTTGACGGTGTCGCCGACCTTGATGGAGCCGGAGTCCGGCTCCTCGATGCCCTGGATCATCTTGAACAGGGTGGTCTTGCCGGCGCCGTTCGGGCCGATGATGCCGACGATGCCGTTGCGCGGCAGCGTGAAGGAGAGGTCGTCGATGAGCAGCTTGTCGCCGAAGCCCTTGGTGAGGTTGTTGACCTCGACGACGACGTTGCCCAGGCGGGGGCCCGGCGGGATCTGGATCTCCTCGAAGTCCAGCTTCCGCATCTTGTCGGCCTCGGCGGCCATCTCCTCGTAGCGGGCCAGACGCGCCTTGGACTTGGCCTGCCGCCCCTTGGCGTTGGAGCGCACCCACTCCAGCTCTTCCTTGAGCCGCTTCTGCCGCTTGGCGTCCTTCTGCCCCTCGACCTTGAGGCGGGCCGCCTTGGTCTCCAGGTACTTCGAGTAGTTGCCCTCGTAGGGGTAGAGGCGACCGCGGTCGACCTCGCAGATCCACTGGGCGACGTTGTCGAGGAAGTACCGGTCGTGGGTGACCGCGACGACGGTGCCCGGGTACTTGGCCAGGTGCTGCTCCAGCCAGTTCACCGACTCGGCGTCGAGGTGGTTGGTGGGCTCGTCGAGCAGCAGCAGGTCGGGCTGCTCCAGCAGCAGCTTGCACAGCGCGACACGGCGGCGCTCACCACCGGAGAGGTTGGTGACGGCCCAGTCGCCGGGCGGGCAGCCCAGGGCGTCCATGGCCTGCTCCAGCTGCGCGTCGAGGTCCCAGGCGTTGGCGTGGTCGAGCTGCTCCTGGAGCTTGCCCATCTCGTCCATGAGCTCGTCGGAGTAGTCGGTCGCCATCTGCTCGGCGATCTCGTTGAACCGGTCGAGCTTGCCCTTGATCTCGGCGACACCCTCCTGGACGTTCTCCAGGACGGTCTTCTCCTCGTTCAGCGGCGGCTCCTGGAGCAGGATGCCGACCGTGTAACCGGGAGTGAGGAAGGCGTCACCGTTGGACGGCTGCTCGATGCCGGCCATGATCTTCAGGATCGTCGACTTGCCGGCGCCGTTCGGGCCGACGACGCCGATCTTCGCCCCCGGCAGGAAGCTCGTCGTCACGTCGTCGAGGATCACCTTGTCGCCGTGCGCTTTGCGCGCCTTGCGCATGGTGTAAATGAACTCAGCCAAGAGAAACCGTCCGGCAGCTTGAAACTGGCAGTGGGCAGATACACCCCATCTTGCCGTACGGCTACCCCTGGGTGGAAACGCGTATGGGTGGGGGGCTGTGACCTGGGGGTTCGTGGTGGGCGGCCGAGGCTCGCGCCGTGCGCCACGCCCCAGCACCGAGGGGTGGGCGGACTATGCCGGATCGATGACCTTCTTGCGCATGTGCCCGTAGACCACCGACGTCCGTACGTCGGCGAGTTCCGGGCGCTTCGCCAGCTTCTCCAGGACCACCGCGTGCAGGTGGTCGGTGTCCCGGACGGCGACGTGCACGAGGAAGTCGTCGTTCCCGGTGAGGACGAAGATCGAGATGACCTCCGGCATCCCCTCCAAGAAGGTCTGGAAGGTCTCGATCACAGCACGTGTCGGCGGACGGACCCGTACGGCGATCACCGCCTGCAGCCCGCGGCCGATCGCCGCGAGGTCCGCCTCCGCGTGAAATCCCGTCAGGACGCCGCTCTTGCGCAGCGACCGGATTCGCTCCAGACAGGTGGACGGGGCGATACCGAGTTCCTGGGCCATGTCCCGGTTGGTGCGCCGACCGTCCTCCTGGAGCATCCGCACCAACGCCGAATCTAGTTCGTCCACGCTTGCCTCACTCCACCGGATTCCGAAGGTAATTCGGACTCTTCGCATCACCTTCGATGATCTTGTTAGCCTCCAGCCTAGTCGACCGATGTTTGTTCGGTCACGTCGCGGTGGGCGCAGTGGGTAGCGGAGAGGGGCGACTTGGTATGCGCAAACGAGGACCCACGGTGTGGGCGGTGTGCGCGGTCATGGCGGCCGCGCTGTTCTGGAGCAGTTCGTACGCGGTGACCAAGCAGGTGCTGGAGGACGTCGGCCCGCTCAGTATCGGCGCCATCAGGTTCACCCTCGCGGCGTTACTCCTGGGCGTGATGGTACGGCTGAGCAGGCACCGCCCGGCCCGTCCGGACCCCCGGCAGCGGCGGCAGCTCTACCTGAGCGGCTTCCTCGGCATCACCGTGTACTTCATCCTGGAGAACGTCGGGGTCGACCTGTCCACGGCCTCCGACGCGTCGCTGATCGTGGCCACGTACCCGCTGATGACGATGCTGGTGGAACTGGTCGTCCTCCGCACCCGGATGCCGCTGCCGCGTGTGACGGGCGTGCTGCTGGCCACCGTCGGCGCCTTCCTCGTCGTACGCAACGGCGCCGAGGTCGGCGGCAGTGCGCGCTGGCTGGGGGACATCCTGCTGCTGCTCGGCGGGCTGGCCTGGGCCGGCTACAACGTGCTCGGCAAGCGCGCGAGCGCCGGCCAGGACGCCGTGAGCGTCACCTATTACCAGACCCTGGCGGGTGCGGCCGGCTTCCTGCTCGCGTCCCTGCTGGAGGCCGACGACTGGCGGATGCCGGGCGCGACCGCCTCATCGCTGCTGGTCTATCTGGCCGTGGCGTGTTCGGTCGGCGGCTTCCTGCTCTACAACTACGGCCTGCGCAGGATGGCGTCGAGCGTCGCGGTCAACATCCTCAACCTGGTACCGGTCTTCGGCGTCATCGGCGCCGTCGTGATCAACGGGGAGTCGATCCGGCTCGCCCAGGTGACGGGCGGCCTGATCATCATCGCCGGGGTGGCGCTCGGCATGATCGAGCAGGGACAGGATGACGCCGCGCATCCGCGCGCGAAGGGAAGCGAGCCGTCCGGGGGTGCGACCGCCCGGACCGGGGGCGCTCCGTCCCCGCCCCTGGAGTCGGGGACTCACGGTGGATACGGTTCGCAGGCCTCTCCGTCGCCGTCCCGGTCGAGATGGGGCGCGTAGCCGGGCTCGCCCGTGAACAGGGGTGCGTCGCCGGCGGCTCGTGCCGCGTCGCAGTTCTCGTAGTAGGGGGAGGCTTCGTCGGGTGGCGGGTCCAGCTCGGTCACCTCTCGTATGTCGGCCCCCACGATCGTGCCGCCGCGAACCGTGTAGGTGCCCTCGAAAATCCGCAGCGTGCCGTCGGTCTGTGTGGCCTCGAGCGTGACCGAGACGGTGTCGCCGTCCGCGCGGAGGATGTGCACCGTGTCGTGGGCGGTGGTGGCGAACCCGTCCACGAAGGCCTGGTAGGAGCCGGAGAGGTTCTTGCCCCCGAGATCCCATGCCCGCCGGTAGTCCCGAGCGTTGATCGCGGCGATATAGTCGCGGACCACGGACGACGCGCTGTCGGCCGTCGGTGACTCGGCCGGCCGAGGGGACACGGGGGCCGACGGCGTCGACCGCTCAGGGGCCGGCGGCGTTTCCGTCGGCTCTGGCGTCGGGGTCGGAGGTGGAGTGGGCGTCGGCGTGGCCGTCGAGGTTGTGGGCGCCACGGTGATGGTGTTGGTCACCGTGGCCGGGCTCTGCGTGGGCGTCGAGTCGGTGCCCTGGCAACCGGTCACGGCCACTACCGCCGACAACAGCAGCAACAGGACTCCCAGATGAATAAGGCGGCCCATCTGCCCCACCTCGCGAGTTGGGTGCCTGTCTTCAGAGTGCGCCCCCGATCGGCGGACGGCAACGCTCGCTCGGAGCCGTCGTCGCGATGAGTTCCGGCCCGGCCCGGAGTCTGTTCCGGTGAGCGTCGCGGCATGCCGTACGAGGCTGCCCGGCACGAGAACCACGGAGGACACCATGACGACCACGCCGGACGATCCGACCACCACGCCGGACGATCCGACCACCGCGCCGGACGATCCGACCACCGCGCTGCCCGGCCGCCCGCCCGTGGTCGACCTGGCCACCTGGCAGGCCGCCCGCGACGAGCTGCTGGTCCGCGAGAAGGCCCACACCCGCGAGGGCGACGCCCTCGCCGCGGCCCGCCGCCGGTTGCCGATGGTGGAGTTCGACGGGACGGTCGAGGTCGTCGGCCCCGACGGCCCGGTCCCGTTCCTGGACCTCTTCCAGGGCCGTGACGAGCTCGTGGTCTACCAGCACATGTGGTACGACGGCGCCCCGCACCAGGGGCAGTGCGAGGGCTGCACGACCACGGCCTGGCACCTGAAGGACGCCGTCTACCTCAACGCCCGCGGCGTCTCCTTCGCCGTCCTGACCACGGGCCCGTGGGACGAGGTCGCCGCCTACGTCGAGTTCATGGGCTACACCCAGCCCTGGTACTCGGTGCGCGGCGTGGACGCCCCCGTCGGCGGCGCCATGGGGTACCTCACCTGCTTCCTGCGCGACGGCGACCGCGTGTTCCTCACCTACTCCACGACGGGCCGCGGCAACGAGCGGGTCAACGGCTCCCTCGGCCTGCTCGACTTGACGCCCTACGGGCGCGGCGAGGCGTGGGAGGACAATCCCGAGGGCTGGCCCGAGGGCGGCAGCCCGTGCTGGTCCTGGCGTTCGGACGCGGACGGCAACGCCACCTGGGGCCCGACCAGCCGCCCCGTGCCGCAGTGGACCCGCCCCGGCGCGACCCCCGTGGAAACCCTCGGGCGGCACGGCCACCACCACTGACACACCGCCGACAGCGGCACCGGCAGCGGCCTCAGCCGGTGCCGTCGACGGGTTCCCCGCGGCCCGGCACGGGGCCCGTGAGAACCTTCTCCACTCGCCCCCGTCTGAAGTGGATGAACGTCGCGAGCCCCGCGCGCGGGGTGTCCGCGTACACCCAGGCCTCGGACCGGCTCCGGCGGCGCCAGATCCTCAGGTCCAGGGAGGATCTTGTCGCGTACCGGCCGAGGTACTGCCTGTCGTCGACAGCTTCCGTGGGGCTTCCCAGCAGGCGTCTCACCTGTCTGCGCGTCATGCCCGGCTCGACCTGGATCATGGGCGCAGGGTAAGTGGAGCCTGCCGGGACCGGTCCCCGAAGCCGCCGGTCAGTCCCCCGCCGTCGCCTCCCGGCGCCGCAGCACGACGAGCGTCGCCCCGCCGATCAGGACCAGGCCGATGGCGATGCCCGTGATCAGCGGCGTGACACCGGAGCCGCCGGTCTCGGCGAGGTTGGTGTCCGAGGCCGTGCCGCCCAGCGCGGCCGGGCTCGGCTCGCTCAGGGTCTGCGTGGCGGTGCCCGTCCCGCTGCCCTGGATCCGGCAGTCCAGCATGCCGGTGAAGCGCTTCGTGAAGCTCCCGGGGCCGTGGATGGTGAAGTCGTAGGCCTGGTCCTCCTGGAGCGGGACCGTCACCGTGCGGGTCTCGCCGGCGGCGATGGTGTGCTCGAGGCCGGCGAGTTCGAAGGTGAACGGCTCGTCGCCCTTGTTGGAGGCGATGACGTCGACACCGCCCTCGGCGCAGTTCTTCGCCGCCGTCAGGGCGGGGACCGGGCCCTGCTTCAGCCAGGTCGCCTCGGCCGTCGCCGACACCGTCGACTCGCTGGACCCGGCCAGGATCTGCGTCTGGCTCCGGCTCTCGGAGGCGAAGGCGCGGCCGACCGGCACGGTGGTGGAGGCCTGCACGGTCAGCTCGGCCGTGCCGGCCGCCGCGTCCTCGGGCACCTCGAAGAACACCTGCCCGCCGTCGGACGTGGAGGTGACGGCCTTGCCCTGCTTGTCGACGATCCGGACCCCGCTCGTGGCGGCGTCGGCGGGCGGGGTGACCGTCGCGCTGCCGCCGTTGGTGCGCACCGTCACCGGGCCGAGCAGCTCACCCGGGCGGCCGGAGACCGCGGACGGTTCGAGCGTGAGCGAGGCGCGGGGCTCGGCGAGGTTCCGGGCGCTCTTCTCCAGGTAGTCCGCGAGCTGCTCGGCCTGCGGGTCGAGCGCGTCGACGGCCACGTCGTCCGAGTAGCGCCAGATCGCCACCTGCGTACCGGACGCCGCGTCCTGCTCGGTCAGCGCGCCGCGGACACCCGCCTTGCGGGCGAGCGCCGCGAGGTCGTTCACCTGCGGGTAGGAGTTCTGCAGGATCCAGCGGATCTTGCCGGCGTCCTTGTTGGTGCCCAGGGAGGTGCCGCTCCAGGGCGTCTCGTGGTACTCGGCGTCCCGTTGCGTGGGGTTGTGCAGGTCGACGCAGTACGTCTGCAGCGTGCCACCGCCCTCGACGGACATCTCGAACAGGCCCGCCGACACGTGCTGGTCGCCGGTGCCGCCGTGTATCACCGCGGTCCCGAAGGTCTTGAGCCCGGCTATCGTCGCGGTCGCTCCGCCCTGGCTCTGCGTCGTCCCGTCGGCGGCCGTCGCCTGGCCGGCACCGGCCAGACCGCCGGCGGTGACGAGCCCGGACATCACCGTCGCGGCGGCGAGGCGGGCTGCCCCTCGCCTGCGGACGAACAGCTCAGAGAACGAAGCAAACACCAAATTCCCCTTCGAGCAGGACCCGTTGACGTGGGGGGACGGTCCCACCAGCAGAATCAGAAGCCTCACAGGCCCCAAGAGCCCCGAGAGCCATGTCCGGCATCCTAGGGACGCGGCGAGCCGTGCTCGCCGGTGAGACGGCCGGAGGGGTGATCCGACTCGGAATCGTTATCGCCAAGACCCCTTGTGAGCAGGGCTTATCGGCAAGTCACCGCTGGCCGTACGGTGCGCACTCGCCGATAAGCCGCAGTTCGGGCAGCCGGTGGACGGTGATCGACGGTGATTGACGTCACGTCAACGCCGGTGTCTCCACCTGCTGTTGAGGAGGCCCGCCGGTGGCCGGCCCGGAACCCTCGGGCGGCGTCTCCCAGTTGGGCTCCGGCTGCTGCGGCGACGCCACCGTCTCCGGCTTGCCGCCGCGCCGGAAAGCCGAGGTGCCCCAGGCGAGGTCGTGGCCGATGGCGACCGCGTCGATGTCCGCCGAGGTCCAGTTCTGCCCCTCGCGCACGTCGGTGCGCACCTTCAGCCTGCCCTGCACGATGACGGGCTCGCCCACCGTCAGCGACGCCGCCGTGTTCGTGGCGAGCTGGCGGTTGGCCCAGACCGTGAAGAAGTTGGTGTGCCCGTCCGTCCAGGTGCTCTTCTCGCGGTCCCAGTAGCGCGCGGTGACCGCCAGCCGGAACCTCGCCGACGGGCCGGACGCCATCTCCCGGTACACCGGCTGCGTCGCCACGCGACCGACCGCGCAGACCATCGTCTCGTTCATCGCGAACCCCTCCCTCGCCCGGAGTCCGACACCGGGCCGACACACGTACGGGCCGGTCCCGTACGGCTGTGTCCCAAAGACTGCCGCCGCCGGGCCGGGCCCGCTGAGCGCTGTGGACCACCGACTGCCTGTGGACAACGCCGCCACCCGAACGGGTGAGCCGAGCGGTGCGGCACGTCCGGTACAGGTGTGCCGACAGACGGTCTGCGCGGGCTTCGCCGCAGTGCACCGCTCGCTCAGCCCGCGGCGATCACAGCCTGGATCAGACCCGGGAAGCGGCGGTCCAGGTCCTCCTTGCGGAGGCGCATGTACAAGCCGTTCCCGGCGTCACGCTGATACACCAGGCCCGCCTCGCGCAGCACTCGCCAGTGGCGGGTGCGACTGGACTTGCCCACCGGCAGGTCGAAGGAAGCGCACAGCCGTTCCTCATCCGGTCGTTCGGCCAGTTCCGCCACGACCCGACGTCGGTTCGCGTCGGCCAGCGCCAAGAGGATGGGCCCCACCTCCAGCTCCTCGACACGAGGGTGCGCCAACTCGCCTTCCGCCATCACTCCACCCCTCGACAAGGTACGCCCAGTTGCGTACCTTCCTCAGAGGTACGCAACTGGGCGTACCTTACCGCTGCCGGGGGAGTCATGTCCGTACCCGCGTCACCGCGCCGCCGCGTCCTGTCACGCATCCGCATGTCGCTGCGCAAGCTGCTGCTCATCGAGCACTCGCCCTTCATGAGCCTCTGACCCGGGGCAGCACCCTGCCTTCCCGCGGAGGCGTTCCGGCGGCCGGACACCCCCACAGGAAACGCCACCTCAGGCCCCCACCACCCGCCCGTACTGCTCCCTGACCTCCCGGTACCGCAGCAGCTCCGCGGCCACCGGATCCAGCACCCGCGCCCTCCCGCACCCGGCCGCCGCCTCCCGCAGCCGGCGTTCCGCCTCCAGTCCGTAGCGCCGGGCCGGGCCCCGGGCCGCCATCCGGCAGCTCCACTCGATGAGCGGGCCGCCGACGATGCCGATCACCATCAGCAGCACCGGCACCCCCAGGTTCGGCGCCATGACACCGACGATCTGGCCCAGCAGCCAGAGCCCGCCCAGGAACTGCAGGATCGTCATGGAGGCCTGCGAGAGCACGGCCACCGGCCACCACCCCGGCCGGGGCGGCCGCCCGGCCGGCACGCCCGCGCGCACGGACAGCTCGTCCAGCACCTCGGGCAGCCCCTGCGAGCCGCGCACGGCCGCCTCGCGCACGGCCTGGGCCCACGGCGCGGGCAGCCCGGCCGAGGCCCGGTCGGCCACCGTCCGCACGGCCTGCTCGACCCGCTGCCGGGCGGTGGCCTCCTCGTCGGCCTGCGTGCGCGAGGGCAGCCGCCCCGTGGTGGGCTCGCCGCGGTCCTGGTACCAGCGCCACAGCCGCAGCCAGGGCGTGCCGCAGGCGCGGTTGGCGTTGCGCAGCCAGGCGCGTTCGGCCGCCTCGCCCGCCGCCGTGGCGCCCACCGCGTCCGCGAGCCGGTCCGAGAACTCCTCCCGGGCCTGCTCGCTGAGGCCGGTCCGCCGCTGCGTGGCGTAGACGGGCCACAGCCGCGCCGCCGCGATGTCCACGTCGGCCGAGATACGGCGGGCCGGTGCCCCGCGCTCCGCGACGAACTGGCCGAGCGCCTCACGCAGTTCCCCGACGCCGTCCCCGGTGAGCGCGGACAGCGCGAGCACGGTCGTCCCCGGTTCGCCGTACTCCCCGAGGGCGATGCCGTCCTCGTCGAGGAGCCGTCGCAGGTCGTCGAGGACCTGCTCGGCGGCCTCCCCGGGCAGCCGGTCGATCTGGTTGAGGACGACGAACATGACCTCCGCGTGGGCCGCCATGGGCCGCAGATAGCGCTCGTGGAGGACGGCGTCGGCGTACTTCTCCGGGTCGACGACCCAGATGACGGCGTCCACGAGCCCCAGGATGCGGTCGACGTGCTCGCGGTGCTGCACGGCCGCGGAGTCGTGGTCGGGCAGGTCGATCAGGACGAGCCCGCGCAGCTGGGACTCCGCGTCCCCGGTCGGCAGCGGACGGCGGCGCAGCCGGGGCGGGATGCCGAGCCGTTCGATGAGGCTCGCCGCCCCGTCGCTCCAGCTGCACGCGATGGGCGCCGCGGTGGTGGGGCGGCGCACTCCGGTCTCCGAGATGGTCACCCCGGCGAGCGCGTTGAACAGCTGCGACTTGCCGCTGCCGGTGGCGCCCGCGATGGCGACGACGGTGTGCTGCCCGGAGAGCCTGCGGCGCGCCGACGCCTCGTCGAGCACCCGGCCGGCGCCCGCGAGCGTCCGGCTGTCGAGCCGGGTGCGGGAGAGCCCGACGAGTTCGCGCAGCGCCTCCAGCCGGGAACGCAGCACGCCGTCGTAGACCAGCGGGGTCACCGCGGCCGGGGCGGCGGACCGGCTGTCCGAGGCGTGGTACCGCTCTCCCCCGGTGGTCTCGTCGACCCGCCGTGCGATGAGCCCGTCGTCCCAGGCGCCGCCGGAGTCCGTACGACCGTCGCGCCCGCGCGCGTGGGGGCCGTGGTGCTCGGCGCGCTCCTGGGAACGCCCGCGCCCGGAGGTGTCGGGGGAAGCCTCGGCCGCGGAAGCCGGTTTGGAACCCCCTGCGGATCCCGCCTGGCCCGCGTCGTTCGACTGGTGCGCGTCGTCCGGCTGGTCGGCGTGCTCGGTGTGGTCCTGGTCAGTGACGGCGGTCACCGGTCACCTCTCCTTCTGCAGTACGGACAGCGCGGCGATGAGTTCGGCCTGGGGCTCCGGATGGACGTCGAGCGCGTCGAGCGGGGCGAGCCGGCGCTCGCGTTCGGCGTGCAGGACCCGGTCCACGTGCTCGGTGAGCAGCCGTCCGGCCCGGTCGCGCAGCCGCAGCGCCCCGTGCGCGCTGATCCGCTCGGCGAGGCTCTCCCCGGCCATCCGTCCCCGGCGGCCGCCGAGCAGGGAGGTGGCGACGAGAGCGGCGACCAGCTCGGGGTCGGGCGCGAGGTTCCGGTCGAGTTCGCGCACCTCGTCCTCGGCGTACTCCTCGAGCTCGCGCCGCCAGCGCCGTACGGCGAGCCCGATCCGATGCTCGGCGCTGTCCGGCGTGGAATCGCGCGCGGCGAGCTCCGGTGCGGCCGCCGCCGGTTCGCGCCGCCAGGCGTCGTCGACGCGTTCGTCGGCGGCGGTGACGGCGCACAGCAGCAGGGCGCTGAGGCTCTCCACGAGCGCGTCGAGCAGTTCTCCGGCGGTGCAGTCCAGGGGGAAGGCGCGCCACCGCTTGAGCGCGTCCCCGGCGAGCACGGCCCCGGACTGCAACCGGCTCCGCACGCGCGTGTGCTCGCTGTCGTACGCACCCTCGACGGCGGCGGTGAGCCGCAGCGCGGCGGCGTACTGCGCGGCGGCGGCACCGGCCAGCTCGGGCATCCGGGACTTGAGGGAGTCGAGGACGCCGTACGCGGTGCGGGCCAGGACGTGCTGCCGGGCCTCCGGGTCCTGGGCCTGGTGGATGAGCCAGTTGCGCAGCTGGGCGACGGCGGTGGCCGGCAGCAGCCCGCCGCCCCAGGCGGACTCGGGCAGTTCGGGCACGGTGAAGCGCGGCACCTCGCCGAGCCCCGCCTTGGTGAGCAGGGCCCCGTACTGCCGTGACACCTCGTTCACCACCTGGTGGGGCACCCGGTCGAGGACGGTGACGAGGGTGACGTCGTACTCCTTGGCGGTGCGCAGCATGTGCCAGGGGACGGCGTCGGCGTAGCGGGCGGCGGTGGTGACCATGACCCAGATGTCGGCGGCGCAGATGAGTTCGGCGGCCAGGACGCGGTTGTCGGCGACCAGGGAGTCGATGTCGGGCGCGTCGAGCAGGGCGAGGCCGGGCGGCAGCGTCTCGGCGGTCTCGACGCGCAGCACGCGCGCGGGGTTCTCGCCGGGGAGCAGCAGGTCGTCGGTGGCGTCCTGCTGGGGGACCCACACGCGGGTGAGGTCGGGCAGCACCCTCATCCCGCTGAACCAGTGGTGATCCTCCGGGTGGCAGACCAGCACGGGCGTCCGTGTCGTCGGCCGCAGCACGCCCGCCTCGCTGACCCGCCGCCCGACGAGGGAGTTCACGAGCGTCGATTTCCCGGCTCCGGTCGAGCCGCCCACGACGGCCAGAAGCGGCGCTTCGGGCTCCCGCAACCGGGGCACCAAGTAGTCGTCGAGCTGCGCGAGCAGTTCGTCGCGGTTGGCACGCGCGCGTGGGGCCCCCGCCAGGGGCAGCGGGAAGCGTGCGGCGGCGACACGGTCGCGCAGGGCGGAGAGTGCGTCGAGCAGCTGAGGCCGTACGTCCAAGGTCACCACATGCGAAGAATGCCCAATTTTAGGGGAATTCTGAAGCATATGAGCATGTCTGCGCGCCGACAGAACACAAGGGACGGAAGGGACGTCTGGGACACGGGCACACTCCAGGCATAACGAGTGCACAACACCCGATGCGTCAGGCGCCAAAAGCGGTGCACGATTCGTACCTGCCTGCGATTATCAGGACCGCTTCACCGAACCTCCACATCGAGCCACGGAGGCGAAGCAACAGGGACAAGGACGCGGGAGCCCTATCCTTGTCCCCGGCAACGTCACGGATCAGCCCACACCAGGGCACCACGACAGAGGCCACCACAACCGGCCCCCGTAGCTCAGTGGATAGAGCAGGCGCCTTCTAAGCGCTTGGCCGCAGGTTCGAGTCCTGCCGGGGGCGCAAGTCTCCGCCCTCCCTTTGGGGAGGGCTTTTTGCTGGTCAAGGCGGTGGGCGATGAAACCTCTTCCGCTGACGTCAGGCGGCCGCGAGACCACGTTCCGACATGCGTGGCGGCGAAGCCCGGGGATTCAGGTCGGCGGTCCGCGACGACGCTGGAGGGGGGTGGTGTCGAAGCTGCACGAGGTCTCGGACCGGCGTGGCTCGGAGAGCTCTTCTGAGCCACCCCCCTTGGTCGCGCTCCCGCCATCCCGCGGCAGCTGACCGACCCAACGCTCAGCAGCGTACGGGCAGCCACTGACAGCGCGGCCGCGGAGGGCCGTCCGCGCGCTGCTGCCGGGCGCCACCGGCAGCCCGGTCAGGCCCGCGCGGGTCGTCCAGCACGAGCGCCCGGTAGCTTCACCGCCATGGGACTCGACATCACCGTGATGATCGCCGACCGTTCCTGGCTGACGCAGGTCCCTCCGCGGGAGCGGGTGTCGCGGCTGCGGAATGCCTGGTACGCCGATGAGACGGGGCTGTGGGACCACGATGTGGCCGTGGCCGAGGAGGGATGCGGTTGGGTCTGGCCCCGGGGGGTCAGCGGCACCTTCTTCGCCGTGTACGAGTTCGCGCACACCCTCGGCTCGTTCAAAGCGCACTTCTGGGCCGGGCATCGGTGGGAACGCGTCCGCGACCATGTGGACCCGTTGCTGCGGACCGAACTCGACGCACTGCTGGGCGGGCTCATTTGGGACGGGCTGGACGGCGAGGCGCAGCACGCCGACCCGGACTTCTTCGGCGAGGGCGGCTACGGTGTCCTGCTCGCACGGTCGCCGGAGAGTGTGCGGGAACTGGCAGCGACGTGGGGCCGCGTTCCGCCTCACCTCGGCCGGATGCGAGAGGCCTTCGGCGAGCATGCCGCGGTCCCCTCCGGCTGGGTCCGGGACTTCGACGCGTTCGTGGACCTGCTGACGCAGTGGGGACAGGTGCTGACCGAAGCAGCTCGGCGAGGGTGGTGCGTCGTGGGGCTGAGTGAGTAGTCGCCCTCCGCGGCAGGCGCGTGCGGCAGGATCGACGAGGTGCCGTCGACTCATCTTTCGTCGGGATGCCGTCGACTCATCATTCGTTAATCGGTCGACGGGCCCTCCGTCCTGGGAGATCCTTCTCGCGATGACACGACGAACCGATACGCCTCCCGCCTGGGACGAGCGCACGCAGCTGCTGACCTTCCTGGACTACGCCCGTGACACGGCGCGCGAGAAGTGCGAGGGCGTGTCCGCGGAGGACGCCCGCAGAGCTCCGCTCCCCAACTCACCGCTGATGACCCTGTGCGGCCTGATCAGCCATCTGCGGTGGGTCGAGCACCACTGGGTCCAAGTGATGTTCCTGGGTGAGGAACCCACGGGTCCGCTCACGGAGGCGAGCGACGACGACCCCGACCCCGAGATGCGGACGGCGGTCGACATTCCGTTGCCGCGGCTGCTCGCCGAGTACGAGGAGCAGAGCGAGCGCTACCGTCGCCTGCTGTCCGACCACGATCTGAACGCGAAGGCCGTGCGCCCCATCGGCGACGGCCGCCATGTGGATCTCCGCTGGGTGATCCTCCACCTCGTCGAGGAGATCTCCCGGCACAACGGCCACCTCGACATCGTGCGGGAGCTCGTCGACGGACGGACCGGCGTCTGAAGCCCTTCGGCCGCCCACCGCCCACCACCAGCCGCCCACCACCAGCCGCCAGCCGCCAGCCGCACCATTTCCCCGCCCCATGGATATCGATCGCATGTACGGAAAGGATCTGTCCGAGCGGTCGGTACTTACACGCGGTGGGGGGCCCAGGTGCGGAGTCACGAGCTCAGAGTCCAGAACGAACTGAGCGGCACGGTGCACGGCGCGACCATCCAGGCAGGAGCCGTGCACGGCGGCATCCACTTCGGCACGGCCGAGGCGAAAGCCGTCGCGCGGACTCCCTGGCAGCTGCCGCCCGCCGTTCGCGTGATCGACCGATTATCGGAGCTGGAGGCGCTGGAGCAGCACCGCACGCGCGCGATGCGGGAGGAACGCCCCGCACTGGCGGCCGTGAGCGGACTGGGCGGGATCGGGAAGACCACGCTCGCGCTGCGGTGGCTGCACGCCCTGCGCCCGCAGTTCCCGGACGGCCAGCTGTACGCGGACCTCGGCGCCCAGGACCCGGCCGGCGGGGTCCTCCCGGACGAGGTGCTCGGGCGCTTCCTGCGGGCCCTGGGCGTCTCCGCGCAGGACGTACCCGTGACGCTCGCCGAACGGACGGCGCTGTACCGGTCCTTGACCGCCGAGCGGCGCCTGGTCGTGCTGCTCGACGACGCCGCGACGGCGGCCCAGGTAAGGCCGCTGCTGCCGGCGGGCCGGAGTGTCACCGCGGTGACCAGCCGCGGGCGGATGCCGGGGCTGACGGTCGACGGCTGTTACCCCGTCCATCTGGAGCCGCTCGGCCCGGACGCGGCGATGGAACTGCTCGCCGACACCCTGCCCGACGACCGGGTCGCGGCCCAGCCCGATGCCGCCCGTCTCCTGGTCGAGTTGTGCGCCGGGCTGCCGCTGGCCGTCCGGGTCGCCGGCGCCCGGCTCGCGGCCCGGCCGGAACGCCGTATCACCACGATGGTGCGCGCGCTGACCGAGGAACGCGACCGGCTGGAGGTGCTGGCCATCGACGGCGACCACGATGTGCGGGCCACGCTGGACCTGTCGTACCGGACGCTGCCCCCTCGGGCCGCCCGGCTGTACCGGCTGCTCGGGCTGCATCCCGGCCCGGAGTTCGGCAGCGCGGTGGCGGCGGCCGTGCTCCCCGGGGGCGGAGCGGCGGCACTGCTGGAGAAGCTGCACGACGCCAGCCTGCTCCTCGGCCGCGGTGAAGAGCGCCATCGCTTCCACGACCTGGTACGGCTGCACGCCGCCGGGAAGGCGGTGGAGGACGAGTCGCCGCAGGAGCGGGAGCGGGCCGTGCGCCGGATCGCCGACCACTATCTGGCGAGCGCCACGAGAGCCGAGGAGATCATCGACCCCCAGCACCGCACCATGGCCCGGGACTACGGTGCCGGCCCGGTGGTCGTCGCCGACGTCGGGGACGACGCCGAGGCGGCCCTGGACTGGCTCGAACGGGAGCTGCGCAATCTGATGGCCGTGATACGGCAGGCGCGTCCCGCGGGGTTCCCGACCGTCGGCTGGCAGCTCGCCGACGCCCTGTGGCCGCTCTTCCTGCGCCGCAAGTTCTACGACGACTGGCACGCCGCCCATGAGGAAGGGCTGGCGGCCGCCGTGGAGTTGGGTGACGCGGCGGCGGAGTGCCGGATGCTCACCTCCGGCGGCGTGGGACGGCTCGGTTCCGGCGACCACGACCGGGCCCTGGCGATGTTCGAACGCGCGGCGCGGCTCTTCCTGGAGCGCGACGACCGGCTCGGGCACGCCCGCACCTTCAACTACCGGGGCCTCGCCCTGCAACGGCTCGGGCGTCCCGACGAAGCCGCCGATCTCTTCCGGCGGGCCGCGGCGGAGCTGCCGTCGCGCGGAGACCGCCGCGCCGGCGCGCTGGCCCGGCTGAACCTCGCCGACGTCGCGCTCACCACGGGCCACGCCGAGGAGGCGGTCCGCCACGCCCGTGCCGCTCACGCCTCGCTGCGTGACGCGGGCGACCTCTACAACGCCGCCCGCGCGACCAGGGTCCTGGGCCGCGCCCACCTCGCCGTGGACCGGCTCGACCAGGCCGAGGAGCACCTGTCGTCCGCCCTGTCGACGCTGCGCGGCATGGCCGCGCACTACGAGATGGCCCACGCCGTCGGAGGCCTGGCGGAGGTCTCCGAACGGCGCGGGCACACCGATACCGCCCAGCAGCGGTACCGAGAGGCGCTGGAGCTCTACGCCTCCGCGGGCCGGTCGGGATCACCCGAAGCCGAGACCGTCCGCCACCGACTGCGACGGTTGGACGCGGGCGGGTCGGGGGGCTGAGCCGACACCTCTCTCGACCGGACACGATCGACCGAGATCAAGGCCGTGGCCGTGGCCGAGACGAAGACCGTGGCCGAGACCACGGCCGTGGCCGAGATCAAGGCCGTGGCCGAAGTCAAGGCCGTGGCCGAAGTCAAGGCCGTGGCCGAAGCCAAGGCCGGCACCACCCCGCACCGGCTCCAGCCGTTGGACCCTCGCGAGCCCGGGTCCTGGGCCCGCCAGGCGTACGACGTCGACCGTCCGAACCCCTCGGCGGGCAACCCGGCCACCAGCCAGGCATGGGCCAACGAGGCAAGGGTTTCCCACAGTTCCCCGGGATCCCCCGGCCCCGCGGCCTCGAAGGCCAGGACGGCCGGGCCGCCGGTGCCGAGCCGCATCCAGCAGTGGGAGCCGTCGTGCACCGCCACCACCAGGGCCCCCGGATGGGCCACCGCCGTCTCCGCCGCCCTCCTCGCTCCCGTGCCGCGCTCGATCAGCACGTCCCCGAGCCGGGACCAGCCCTCGCCCGCCGGGAGACGGACGCTGACGTGTTCCTCGACGGCCGGAGCCCGGGAGCCCGGGCGCAGCAGCACCGTGCGGACCCGGTGCACCGGGCCGCGACCGCCTGACGCCGTGCCCCAGGTCAGCGCGGTCCGGGACACCACGGCGAGCAGCGTCATGGCGTGGCCACGCTGCCCGGTTCGTCGTAGTGCACCGTGAGCGGGAGCCGGGCCGGTTCCGTCGTCGTCCGTGCGCGGGGGGCCCGCAGGCGCAGCTTGCGGTAGAGCAGTGCGCGCATCTTGCGGGAGAACTGGCCCGGTTCCGAGGAGATACGGGCCGCGACCCGCTCGTAGCGCTGGGAACGCCAGGCCGCCGAGGCCCGTTTGAGCTGGGCGCGCAGCGAACGGTTCTCGCGCAGGCGCGGCGCGAAGGACATCAGCTCGGCCAGCGGCGAGCCCGGGTCGACCTCGGCGTCGGCCCGTCCCGCCATGAGGACGGGTACGCCGGTCATCGCGCCGTACAGCGACACCGAACCGTGGTCGCCCACGATGTAGTCGGCGGCGACGACCGCCCCGGTCCAGTCACCGTACGGGCTGACCAGGGTCAGGCCCGAGCGGGCCAGCCCGGCGAGCCAGGCGCGGACCTGCCAGTCGCCGTGTGCGTTCCACACGTGCGGGTGCAGCAGGGCGACGACGCGGAACTCCTCCCGTGGCAGCTCTCCGACCAGTCGCTCCAGTACCTCCCACCCCTGTCCCAGGAGCGAGTCCGGGCCCCAGGTGGAGCAGACCAGGACCAGCCGCTGCCCCGCCTTCGCGCCCAGGGCGTCCCGGTACAGCGCCCGGGACGGCAGGCTGGCGGCGATGCGGTCGAAGCAGGGGTCGCCCACCACCTCCGCTGCGGGCAGGGCCTCGGGACACTCACGCCCGAGCCTGGTCAGCTCCTCGTGATGGGCGAGGACGATCACCTCGGGCACCACAGCGCCGTCCCGAACGAGACGCTGCCTGCTCAGTCCGTACACCCCGCGCTGCGCCGCCGGACGGCCGGGGCGCCCGGCGGGGGTGATCTTGTTGTGTCCTGCCCCGTGCGGCAGCACGATCACAGGACTCTGCAGTTCGTGGAGGCTGCCGTGGCTGGCGGCCAGCGCCAGGTCGAAGCCGGTCTGCACGGCCTGGCTCCATGGCATCACCAGGCCGCCCAGCTGTTCCAGGAACTCGGACACGCCGTTGCCGAACACGTCGGGTGCCTGGGTGAAGATCGTCTGCACCCTGATGTCGCCTTCCAGCAGGCGTATCGCGTCGAGCAGCCGCTGCCCGGATATCACCGTGTGCACCACGACCAGGACCCGCCTGCGGGTCCGTCGGGTGGCCCAGCGCTCGACGTCCAGCCGCACCGGCACGTGACGCCAGTGGGGTTCGGGCACTGTCACACTCATCGTTGTTGTCCCCCGGATTCTCGTGCATGCCTTCACGACCGCGGCCCCGCGCGATCGATGACAGAGGCGTGCCCCGGGGGCTGGATGCTCGGCTTGCAGGAATCCTGCACTCCTGTGGACCCATGCTGTGCACCGGTTCCGTGCGCCCCATCGCGCTCCAGTGCGCCCCTGTCTCCCCCGGGGCACCCCGCAGAACAGTGGATCGGGTGCCGCACACACAGGCGGGAACTGCCGACACGGCAGGAAGAAGCACACCCGGCGGGGGTGATGGTGGAACTTCTTGCTCTGGGACCTCTCGAACTGTGGCAGGGTCCGCAGCAGTACGAGCTGGGATCCGTGAAGGAGCGCTGCCTGCTGGCGGCGTTGGTGCACGCCCGGGGCGAGCCGGTCTCCGTGGACACGCTGATGGACCGGGTGTGGAACGGCGATCCGCCGCCCACCGCCACGGAGACCCTGCACAGTTACCTCTCCCGGCTGCGCAGCCGATTACGCAGGACCGTGGGCGACGACCTGGCCCAGGTGGTCCGCCCGTCACCCCGGCTGTACCAGCTGCGGGCCGACCCTGAGGACATCGACCTGCTGCGCTTCCAGCGGCTGCGGACGGACGCGGCGGCCGCGGCGGCGCGGGGTGACCAGGAGCTGGCGATCGGGCTGCTGCGCACCGCCGAGGCACTGTGGCGCGGCGAGCCGCTGACCGAGTTCGCGGGCAACGCCTGGGCGCTGTCGGCGCGGGCCCGGCTGACCGAGGAGCACCGCCGGGTCCGCGAGGAGCGGATCGCCCTGGAACTGGAGTTGGGCCGGCACGCGGACCTCGTCGGCGAGCTTCAGGAGCTCGCGTCGCAGAACCCCTTCGCCCAGCAGGTGGTCGGCTCGCTGATGCTGGCGCTGTACCGCTCCGGGCGCCACGACGAGGCGCTCGCCGTCTTCCGGCACACCCGCGAGAAGCTGCACGAGAGCCAGGGCATCGAGCCGGGCGCGGAGCTCCAGGAACTCCACCTCCGCATGCTCGAACAGGACCACACCCTGCTGAACACCCGGCCCGCCCCCGTCACGGCGCCACCCCGGCCACAGCCACAGCCGCAGCCGCAGCCGCAGCCGCAGCCGCGCAACTGCCTGCCCCGGGACACACGGGACTTCACCGGCCGGGCCGCCGAACTGCGCATCCTGCTCGACACCTCGGACGCCGACGACAGCGCGGTGAACGCCCTGCCGGTCACGGTCGTCCACGGCATGCCGGGCATCGGCAAGACGGCGCTGGCCGTGCACGCGGGGCACCTCCTGGGCCCGTCGTATCCGGACGGCCGGTTCTACGTGGACCTGCGGGGGTACAGCAGCGAGCGGCCGCTCGACCCGGCGGAGGCACTGGCCGTCCTGCTGCACTCGGCGGGCTGGTCCGGTGAGCTGCCGGCCACTGCGGCCGAGCGGGCGGCGAGGTGGCGGGAGTGGATGGCGCGGCACCGCGCGCTCGTGGTGCTCGACAACGCCCGGGACGCCGGCCAGGTCGAGCCCCTGCTGCCGGGGAACCCGGCCTGCCGTGCCATCGTGACCACCCGGAGCCGGCTGGCCCGTCTCGAGGGCGCCTCGTCCCTGCGGGTGGAGGCGCTGTCCCGGGCGGAGGCGGCCGCGCTGTTCACCCGGATCGTCGGTGCCTCCCGCGCGTCCGCGGAGCCGGAAGCCTTGGAGCAGGTCGTCGAGGCGTGCGGCGGCCACCCCCTGGCCGTGCAACTGCTGGCGAGCCGGTTGCGCTACCGGGAGGCGTGGGCCGTCCAGGACCTGCTCGACCGGCTGATCCACACGACCGATCCGCTGACGGAGTTCGACGGCCTGATCACGGCGGTCTTCCAGCTCTCGTACGACGAACTCAGCGGCCCCGCCCAGCGGTTGCTGCGCCGCCTCGCCCTGCACGCCGGCTCCGACATCACCCTCCCGGCGGCGGCCGCGCTGGCCGGTCCGGCCTACGGCAGACGGACGGAGCTGCTGGAGCGCTGCGTCGAGGAGCTGCTCGACGCCGGCCTCCTGGAGGAGCCGGTCCGCGGCCGCTACCGGCTGCACGACCTGACCCGGGCCTTCAGCGCGGGGCTCGGCTCGCGCACCGATCCGGAGGAGGTCCGGCACGCGGCGGTCGGCCGTCTCCTCTCCTACCACCTCACCACGGCCCACCGCACCGACCGCCTGGCCCGTCCCCACCGCCGCGCGCTACGGCTGAGCCCGGACCGGGAATCCCCCTACGCTTCGGACTTCTCCGATGTGGACGAGGCGTCCGTGTGGCTCACGGTGGAGCGCGCCAACCTCCTCGCGGCCGCGCGGACGGCCGCGGCGGGGCATCCCGAGTACGCGGCGCTGTTCCCGAGTGTCCTGGCGAGGTCCCTCAAGCTGTGGGGGACGTGGGACGTGGCGGCGGAGCTCTTCGACGCGGCCGTCCCCGTCCTGCGCGCCCAGGGCGACCGCGCCGCCCTCGCCCGCACCCTGACCGACCGCGCGGACCTGCTGGCGCAGCTGAACCACGCCGAGGCCCTGCGCTGCGCGACCGAGGCCCTGTCGCTCTACGAGGACCTCGGCGACACCGGCGGCCGGGCCGACGCGCTCCTCCAGTCGGGCCGCGCCCATCTCGCCGCAGGGCACGGCGGGACGGCCCTGCGCGTCCTCGAACAGTCACTGGCGCTGTACCGGGAGGTCGGCGACCGCTCGGGAGAGGCCGACTGCCTCAATGTGCAGGGGGCCGCGCTGCACTACGCGGGGCAGTACGAGGAGGCCCTCCACCGGGTCCAGCTCATGCAGGGCATCTACGAGGCGCTGCCCGACCCCTACGGCCTGGCCCAGGCGCTCAACAACCGCGGCGAACTCCACTACCTCCAGGGGCGCTACGACGACGCCCGCGACTGCTACGAACGGTCGCTGGCCCTGATGCGGCAGCACGGCGGCCGGCAGGAGCTCGCCATCCTCGACACCAATCTCGGCGCCGTCCACCAGGCGGCCGGGCGGACGGACCGGGCCCTGGCCTGCTACCAGCGGGCCCTGGCCGCCCACCGGGCCGGCGGCGACGCCCTGGGCGAGGCCGACGTGCTGATCAGCATGGGGATGGCCCACGCCCGGTCGGGCCGCGGGGGCGAGGCGCTGCGGCACTTCACCCTGGCGGAACAGGTCGCCACCAGCATCGACAACCCGTACGAGAAGCTGCGCGCGCTGATCGGCGCGGCGGACGTGCAACGGGAGTCGGGCCGCCTCGACATCGCGCGCCGGGGGTACGAGCGCGCGCTCGAGGCGGCCGGGAGCACCGACTTCCCGCTGGGCCGCGCCCACGCGCTGGCGGGCCTCGCCCGGACGGCGGCCCTGCACCCGCGCGGCGCCCGCAAGGCCCGCGCGTACGGCGAGCGGGCGGTGGCTCTCTACCGGCGCCTCGGCGCCGTCACGGATGCGGAGAATCTGCTCCGGGTGCTGGTGTCACCACATCCAGCGGGACACGACCAGCACTCCGTAGGTGACGCTCAGGACATGGACGGATGCGAACAAAAGCCGCGCTGACGTCTTCACTCGTTCCTCGGGGGCTGTTGGTTCGGATGGGAAGTGTGCGGGTGATGATCACCCGACATCGGCACCGAACCGTAGCCGAGACCGGAGGGACACGCGCGCGCGTTTGATAAAGGAACGCCCATGCGGTAAAGGTGAGTTGACGTCTTCAGTCTCGTTCGTGCGAAGACGGGCCACCGGAGCTGTGGAACGTCAGCCCGGAGAAGCTCTGCCCCTGCACGACCGGCCCGTGCTGCACGCCGCCGCTGATGCTGTTGCGCACCGAGACCGACGGCTCCCCGCCCTCCCGCGGGTCCAGCTCCGCCAGCAGCGACCTGAGTTCCTCGGCGGCCCGGGGGTCGGCTTCCAGCGCACGGCGCAGCCGGGTCCGCCACTCCGCCTCGACACCGGCCGCGGCGTCTTCGTCCCGCGCGTCCCGGGCCGCCGCCAACTCCGCCTGCGCGGACCGCAGTTCCTCCTCCACCGCGCCGTCGTCACCGCGCCGCGCGAAGAACCGCGCCACGCGGTCGCGCGCCGCTGTCCAGCTGTCCGACACCATGAGCCCGACCAGGGTCGTGGCCCCGGACGCGGCCAGTGCCGCAAGCTCAGCCTCCACTGCGCCCCCCTGCGCTGGTGCTTCCTTGCCCCGGTGACAGCCACGGTAGGCAGCCCGCGGGGGATTCGGTAGCCCGTCGTAGAGTCGGTGTCCCGAGGTCCGGCCCGAGAGAGGGGGACGACGTGCGGCTGCGCTGTGCTGTGCTGAACGACTTTCAGAAGGTGGCGACCGAGGTCGCCGACTGGTCGGTGGTCGCGGACGACGTGGAGGTCGTCTGCTTCGACAGCCACATCGACGGCGAGGACGCCCTCGCCGCGGCCCTGGCCGACTTCGACATCGTGGTGACCGTGCGCGAGCGCGTACCGTTCCCCGGTTCACTGATCGCCCGGCTGCCGCGGCTGAAACTGCTCGTCGCCTCCGGCATGCGCAACTCGGTCATCGACTACGCGGCCGCCGAGGCGCACGGCGTCACGGTCTGCGGCACGGCCAGCTCCTCCACCCCGCCGGTCGAACTGACCTGGGCGCTGCTGCTCGGCCTCGCCCGCGGCATCGTCGAGGAGAGCACCGCCCTGCGCTCCGGCGGCCGCTGGCAGAGCACCGTCGGCGCCGACCTGCACGGCCGTCGTCTGGGGCTCCTCGGTCTGGGGAAGATCGGCAGCCGGGTCGCCCAGGTCGGCCTCGCCTTCGGCATGCGGGTCGGCGCCTGGAGCCAGAACCTCACCCGGGAGCGGGCCGAGGAGGTCGGCGTGGAACTCGCCGCCTCCAAGGAGCAGTTGCTGGCCGACAGCGACTTCGTGTCGGTCCACCTCGCGCTGAGCGACCGCACCCGCGGCCTGCTCGGGCCCGCCGAACTCGCCCTGCTCAAGCCGACCGCCTACCTGGTCAACACCTCGCGCGCGGCGATCGTCGACCAGGACGCCCTGCTCGACGCCCTGCACGCCGGCCGTATCGCCGGTGCCGGCGTGGACGTCTTCGACATCGAGCCCCTCCCCGCCGGGCACCCGATGCGCACGGCTCCCCGCCTCCTCGCCACCCCGCACCTCGGTTACGTCTCCCGCGCCAACTACGCGACCTACTACGGGCAGGCCGTGGAGGACATCCGCGCCTTCCTCGACGGCGCTCCGGTACGACGGCTCCCCTGACCGGCTCCGCCGACCGCCTTCAGGACGGGTGATCCGGCCGTGATCGCCGTGACCCTCGGTGAACGGGCGCGTTGAACGGGGAGTGCGGCGCGCCTCCTGCCGCCGTGCTCACCGAGTCAGAAGGAGAACGTGATGTCTCGCATCGCGAAGGCAGCCGGTGTCGCGCTCGGCACGGGTGCCGTGGTGGTCAGCGGAGCCGGTCTGGCCCTGGCCGACGCGGGCGCCCAGGGCAAGGCCGTCGGGTCGCCGGGCGTCCTGTCGGGCAACATCCTGCAGGTCCCGGTCCACGTGCCGATCAACCTCTGCGGCAACACGGTCAACATCGTGGGCCTGCTGAACCCGGCGTTCGGCAACGAGTGCGAAAACAAGGACGACCACAAGGGCCACCACGGTGGCTACGGGTACGGCCACTGATCACTGCGCACCCCCGCGCACCCACGGAGAGCCCCGGCACGTCGAGCGCCGGGGCTCTCCGCATGAGCCGTACGACCGGCCGACGCCGCGCCACCGGCAGCGGCTCACGCGTACCGGTAGATCCGCTCGTGGTCCTCCAGCTGGTCCGGCGTCACGTCCCACGGCGGCAGCTTCTCGTGCCGCGCCACCACCCGCCGGTACTGCGCGCTGTCCGGTCCCGGCGGCTTCGCCGGCAGGTAGCGGTGGTTGCGGTGGCGCCGCTGCCAGCGGGACCACACCAGGTCGATGAAGGCGTGGTGCAGCCAGAAGACCGGGTCGTTGACGGACGCGCCGCCGACCATGACCCCGCCGACCCAGCGGTGCACGCGGTTGTGGTTGTACCAGGAGGCGCTGCCCCGCCCGCTCCCCCACCCCTCCAGCTTGTTGCGGAAGCCCTTGCCCGCCGTCGAGTCCCAGGGCGAGACGTCGTACACCGGGTCCTTCAGGGCCCATTCCAGCTCGCTCCTGGTGGGCAGCTTGATCGGGTCGCGGGCGCGGCCGAGGTCCCGGGTGAGGAACTCCTCGTCGGTCACGCCCTCCCTGATGGTCCAGTTGCCCTCCGCGTAGGCGAACGGCCCGGTCGTCACCTGGCGGTCGGAGCGCCGCCCGTTGCCGCCGAGGAGGTCGGCGGTCCAGGGCACCGACGTGGTCGTGCGGTCGCGCGTCCAGTCCCAGTACGGCACGGACACCGACGCGTCGACCCGGCGCAGCGCCTTCTCCAGCTCCAGCAGGAACTGCCGGTGCCAGGGCAGGAAGGAGGGCGCCATGTGGGCCGTGCGCAGGCCGTCCTCGCCGTCGGCGGTGTAGTACTCGATGTGCGTGCGCACGAACTCGTCGTACTCGCCCCGCCGCTTCACCTCCAGCATCGCCTTGACGAACCGGCGCCTCTCGGTGCGCGTCAGGGTGCTGACGTCCTTACGCGTGTACGCCATGGGCTCCCCCGTCCTGGTGTCCCGGGCCGTGGCCGGGCAGGTCGCGCAGGCGCTGCCCCGGGCCCATTTCGTCGACGGCGGCGCGGGTCGCCGCCAGCGGGGTGGGATAGGAGCGGTAGTGGTCCACCATGCTCAGCCAGCTGCCGTCGGCGCGGCGCATCAGGTGCAACGGCCGCCCGTCCACGGTGACGTGCCAGTCCACGTCACCGACCTCCTGCTCCGGGGAGGGGATCGGCACGCCGCGGATGAGGCGGCCCCGGTAGGTCTCCTCGAACATGCCGTCACCGGCCCGCACGGCCGTGTTCTTGCCGTCGGACTCCTCGGGCCAGGCGGCCACGGCGACGGGGGCCAGCACGGCGCCGGCCGCCGCGGCCGCCAGGCCGCGCAGCACACCCCGCCGGGTGCCCGCGGCGCCCCCGTCCCCCGCCGCTCCCACCGGTACTCCACCGACGCCTACGACCATGTCGTGCTCCTCGCTCCGCTCGGGTTGTCACTGCGGTAACAGCCCGAAGGCCCCCGCGGTCACCACCGCGGGGGCCACACGAGAACACCCGGTACGGCCGGCCGGTCTACAGCCCGGGGCCGAGACCCAGGTCCGCCGTCGGCACCGCCTGCACCACCGGGGCCAGCACGCCCACCTGCGGCAGCTGCGGCTGGGGCAGGCCGAAGCCGTCCGCGTTGGGCGAGCTGAGCGGGGCGTCGACGGAGACGCCGGGCGCGAGCGTGCGCAGGTCGGAGGCGGGGGCGTCGACGCCGACGTGGTCGAAGCCGGCGCCGAGGATGTGCGGCAGGGGCGCCCGCAGGTCGGCGCCGGGCAGTCCGCCGTGGACCGGCAGCTGGGGGATCGCCCGCTCGGGGATGAGCCGGCCCTCGACGTAACGCGGCCCGTCGGGTGAGCCCGGCATCGGCACGGGCAGTTCCCCGGTGGCCTCGGGCAGTTCCACGTTGAGGGCCTTCTCGGCGCCGCCCAGCGGCACGGGGACGGGGACCGTGCCGACCGCGGCGGCGGGGGGCGCGGCGGCGGCGCCGGCCGCGGCCGCCACACACGTGATCACTGCGGCGAGGGTTCCTCGGGTGGTCGACTTCATCTGGGGTACGGTCCCTTTCACGTGTCGGGGGCTCAGCGTGCGTACCGAGTAACGAGCCGGGGAACCGCACCAGCGCACAATTCCCCCGACTGCCGCAGTAATACGACGGACCGCCCGGGCCCGGGGCGGGGTGTCCGTCAGCTCGTCCAGAAGTCCCACCAGCGCGTCAGGACCAGCATGCCGACGACGCCGAGGTGCAGCACCGGCGGCAGCCAGGTGAACTCGTCGAGGAAGCGGCGCACCGGCCGAGGCGCGGGCAGGAAGGCGTGCCGCACGGCGAACGACGTCACGTACCAGAACAGCGGGATCGTCGCGGCCCACGCGAGGCAGCACCACAGGCACAGCGCGTCGATCCGGTACAGCGACTCGAACTGCAGCCACGACACGAACCCCACACCGAACAGGCATCCGGCGTCGAAGGCCAGCCAGTACCAGCGGGGGAACCGGGCGCCGGCCAGCAGGCTCACGCCGACGCAGACGACGACGCCGTAGGCGACCAGTCCCAGCATCGGGTTGGGGAACCCGAAGGCCTCGGCCTGGTCGCTCTCCATGACGCTGCCGCAGGACAGGACCGGGTTGATGCTGCATCCGGGGGTGAAGTCCGGGTCCTCGAGCAGCTTGAACTTGTCGAGGGTGATGATCCAGGACGCCAGCAGCCCCGCCGCTCCCGTGACGACCAGCAGCAGGGCGAACGCCCGGCCGGCGCCCGCCGTGCCTGCCGCGTGGTGCGCGGGCGGGGTCACTTCGGCAGCGGAAGCCCGCCGAGCAGCCCGCCGTTCTGGTTCAGCTTCGTGGTCGCCTGCTTGACCGTGCTGAGCACGGAGTCCTCGTTCTCGGTGTCGAGCGCGTTCGACTGGTGCTTGAGCGGCATCGGGTCGATGGGCTCCCGGGTGAGCGCGTTGACGGCGCCGTTGAGGCTGGTGGGGGTGACGGCGTCGGTGTCGTAGGCGGCGTGGGCGGGAGCGGCGCCGGCTGCGGCGACGAGGGAACCGGCGACGACGGCGGCAGCCTTCAGGGACTTCATCGTGAATCCTTTCTTCGGCGACGGGTGTCGCCGGCGGGGAATTCTGACGCCGTGCCTAACGAGGTCTGCGGGGAGCGGAAACCCCGTGGCCGGAACCTCATATGAGTCGCTGAACCAGAAACCCGCTGAAACAGAAAGCTGTCAGGGTGCCTTCGGCAGCGAGGGCAGGCCGGCCAGGTCCGGGGCGGGCAGCCTGCTGCCGACCAGCGTGGCGGCGACGGTGTCGACGAGGTTGGACACGACCGAGTCGACGGCCGGGTTCACCTTGGCGGCGTCGCCCGAGGTCACGGCCTTGAGCAGCTCGTCGGTCGCCTTCTCCAGGGCGGCCAGCGCCTCGGCCGCGAGTCCGTCCGGCGCCTCGGCCCGGTCCTCGACGGGCGCGGGCAGCGTGCTGGCCTGCGGCAGCGGGCTGCTCGGGGTTGTGGCGTCCGGCTGGGCCACCGCCGGCGGGGCCGCCGGAGAGGTCGCGGTCGCCTGGTCGATGGCGTCCTGCACCGAGGTGCCGAGCTTGGCCGCCTGGGAGGGCGCCAGCTGGCCGCCGTCCGCCTTGAGCACGGCGCTCAGCAGGTCGGCGACCGGGGTGAGCACGCCGCCGAGGTCGCCCAGGATCTCGACCTGGACGAGCAGTTCGTCCGCCTCGGGGACGGGGGCCCCGGACGCCGCGTGGGCGCGCTCCGGGGCCGATGCGCTGTCGGCGGCCAGGGCCGCGGGCCCGGTGACCCCGAGCAGCAGCGTGGCGCAGAGCGCGGAGGTCGCGATTCGCCGTGCGGGCAGACGCATGACGGTTCCTTTCGGTGGTGCGTCGGATCTTTGTGCCCACCGTGCGAGCGGCCGGAACGCTCCGCAACCGAGCGAACGCCCCAGGTCAGCACCGCACCCCCGGCCCGGCGGCGTCCCCCCTGGTGAGGCGGCGTGCGCGGTCCCGCCCGCCGGGCCGCCCCGCCGCCCCCGTTCGGCGCAACGCGAACCGGCCGCCCTTCCGTGTGGTCCCACGGGAGGGCGGCCGGCCAGGTGTTCCGGGAACGACGTCAGTCGTTCTCGCACTCGTTGCCGAACGCCGGGTTCAGCAGGCCGATGATGTCGACCGTGTTGCCGCAGACGTTGACCGGGATGTGCAGCGGCACCTGGACGACGTTGCCGGACAGCACGCCCGGGGAGTGGGCGGCGGCGGCCTGCGCGCCGGCGTCGGCGGCGGCGATGCCGGTGCTGCCCGCGACAGCGGCAGCGGCAGCGGAGGTCAGGACCAGGCCCTTCGCGATACGCGACATGGAGAGGTGCTCCTTGGGGGTTGACACAAACATCCGGGCGGATGCCCGGCGTTGTGTCAACGCGTGGCGTGCGCGCGAGTTGTGCCGCCAAAGGAGTGATCCCGGCGCAGGGGCGCTCTTCACGGTTCCGACACACTCGTCCGGTTTCTCCGGAATAGTACGGATGGCGACTACAGTTGCGCACCTCTCAACGCACCCCGACAGCAAGCAGATCGCACTCGTGACGGCCCCTGACCCGTCCGTCGAAAGGACCACGTTCCGCGAAGCCCTGCGGTGTGGTGGTGACCAGGTGGCCTTCCGGCTCGTTCCCCAGCGGAACGCGGCGTGCGCCGGCGCGCTCTTCGGCGCCGTCGGCATCCGGCAGTGAGGCGCGTTCCCGCCGTCCCGAGCGCCGTCCGTGAGCGAGGAAACCGCGCATGCACCTGTCACCGACCGACCCTCCGCCACGGGTCCTGCACGTCACCCAGCCCGTGGACGGCGGGGTGGCCCGGGTCGTGACGGACCTGGCCCGCGCCCAGCTCGCCGCCGGACTGCGCGTCACGGTCGCCTGCCCCGACAGCCCCCTCGCGGCCCGGCTCACGGCGCTCGGCGCGGACGTGCGGCACTGGGCGGCGACTCGCTCGCCGGGGCCGTCACTGATGGGCGAGGCGCGGCGGCTGGCCCGTGTCGTCGTGGACGTGCGGCCCGACCTGGTGCACGCGCACAGCGCGAAGGCCGGGCTGGCCGGGCGGCTCGCCGTGCGGGGGCGGATCCCGACCGTGTTCCAGCCGCACGCCTGGTCGTTCGAGGCGGTCGGCGGGACCACCGCGGCCCTCGCCCGCGGCTGGGAGCGGTCGGGCGCGCGCTGGGCGGCGAGGGTGGTGTGCGTCAGCGAGGCGGAGCGCCGGCTCGGGGCGGCGGCCGGGGTCCGGGGGCGGTGGAGTGTCATCCCCAACGGGATCGACGTCGAACGCTTCCGGCCGGCCGCCGCGGACGCCGTACGGGCGAGCCTGCTGCCGGACGTCGATCCGGGGGCGCCGCTGGTGGTGTGCGTGGGGCGGCTGTGCCGGCAGAAGGGGCAGGACGTCCTGCTGACGGCGTGGGACTCCGTGCTGCGGCGGGTGCCCGGGGCGCGGCTGGCGCTGGTCGGCGACGGGCCGGACCACGGCCGGCTGCGGGCCCTCGCGCCGCGTTCCGTGCTGTTCGCGGGGGACGTCGCCGATGTCGTGCCCTGGTACCAGGCGGCGGACCTGGTCGTCCTGCCGTCGCGCTGGGAGGGCATGGCGCTGGCGCCGCTGGAGGCCATGGCGTGCGGTCGGCCGGTGGTCGTGACGGACGTGGGCGGGGCCCGCGAGAGCCTGCCGCCCGGCCACGCGCCGCACTGCCTGGTCCCCGCCGTCGCCCCGGCGGCACTGGCCGGGGCCCTCGCCGAGTTGCTGCTCGATCCGCCGCTGCGCGAGTCGCTCGGCCTGCGGGCGCGCCGGCACGTCCTGTCCACACACGACGTGCGCCGCACGGCCCAGGCGGTCGCGGACGTGTACCGCGAACTCCTGGGCGCGGACGCCGTGTCCACCGAGTACAGGGAGTCAGTCCACTCGTGACCGCGGAAAGCACCGTTCCCCCTCCCGCCGGGCAGCCGCGGGACCCCGGATTCACGCCCGTGACGCTCCTGCCGCCGCGCGGCGCCGCGGCGGGCTTCCGCCTCCCCGTCCGGCGGCCCGCGGTCCGGGCCGCGTCACCGCTGCCCCTGCTCGCCGCGGACGGCGCCGCCGCCGTGCTGGGCGTGCTGGCGCTCACCGGCGGCCAGCGCCGCCCGCTGCTCGTGGCGGTGCTGGTGGCCGTATCGCTGCTGCCGCGCCCGCACCGGCCCGCGCGCGTGCCGGCCGTGCTGGACGAACTGCCCGCCGTGTGCGGCCGGATCGCCGTGGCCTGGCTGGCGCTCGGGGCGTTCGCGGCGGCGTACGTCCCGCACCACGCGCTGTCCGTCCGGACGCTGCTCACCGGTTTCCTGCTCCAGACCGCGGCGAGCTGCGCCGGGCGCGGCGCGGTGCACGCCTGGCGGCGCGGCCTGCTGCTGCCGCCGCGGGCCGCGCTCGTCGTCGGGCCCGCCGCGCGCGCGCGGCCGCGGCCGTGCTGCGGCATCCCCGGTACGGGGTGCGGCCGGTGGGGGTCGTCGCCGAGGAGCCGGACGGCGGTGAGGGGCTGCCGGTGCTGACCACGGGCGAGGAGGTCCAGCGGGCGATCGTCCAGAACGGGGTGTGCGAGGTGCTGGTCGTGCACCCGTCGGCGCGGGCCGGGCAGGGGCCGCTGCTGCGGGCGCTGGCCGAGTCGGGCTGCGCGGTGTGGGAGGTCGATCCGGACGTGCCGTCGTACCGGTCGCGGGACCGGCTCGCCGGGTTCTCCTGCCGTCGCCTGGACCTCGGGGCCGGGCAGCGCGGCAGTGCCGCCAAACGGGTTCTGGACGTCGTCGTGTCCGGGGCGCTGCTCCTCCTGGTCAGCCCGCTGCTGCTGGTGTGCGCGGTGGTGCTGCGGACGACCGACGGACCGGGGGTCGTCTTCCGGCAGGAGCGGATCGGCAAGGACGGCCGGCCCTTCACGCTGCTGAAGTTCCGCACCCACCGCCCGGTCGACGAGCACGAGTCGGCGACTCGCTGGAGCGTGGCGGACGAACGCCGCATGCCGTGGTTCTGCCGTTTCCTGCGCCGCACCTCGCTGGACGAGTTGCTCCAGCTGTGGAACGTCCTGCGCGGCGACATGAGCCTGGTCGGCCCGCGGCCCGAACGCCCCTACTTCGTCGCCAAGTTCGGCCAGGCCCACCCCGGCTACGCGGACCGCCACCGGGTGCGGACCGGCATCACCGGTCTCGCCCAGGTGCACGGGCTGCGCGGCGACACCTCGATCGAGGACCGGGCCCGGTTCGACAACGCGTACATCGACGACTGGTCGCTGTGGCAGGACGTCTGCCTCCTGCTGCGCACGGCCGCCGCGCTCGTGCGTCCGACGGGGAGCTGAGCGGCCGATGATCCGGGCTGGGGCGCATGCGCCCGTCCTGCCGCTGCTGGCCGTCGTCGTCCTGCTCGCGCTGCCGCTGGGGCCGGGCGGCGAGGGCGGTGCCGGACCCGCCGACGCGGTGTCCGCGCTGGTGGTGCTGTACTGCGCGGTCCGTGTCGTGCGGGACCGGCGGCGACCCCTGTCCCCCGCGGTGGCCGTGGTGCTGGGCCTTCCGGTGCTCGGTGTCGCGGTCGCCGCGATGGGCGCGGTGTCGCCGGGCGAGGGGCTCGTCGGCCTCGGCCGCTACCTCCAGGTCTTCGTGCTGGTCCCGGCCGCCGTGCTGCTGCTCCTGCGGGGCCGGGGCGACTTCCGGCTGCTGGCCTGGTCGTTCGTGGCGCTGGCGGTGTGGCAGGGGGCGGTCGGCGTGCACCAGTACGCGACCGGGACCGGCGCCTCGTACCAGGGGCGGCCGGTGCGGGCCGTGGGCACGTTCGGGGCGCAGGACGTGATGGGCATGGCCACGGTGGTCTCCCTCGGGCTGGTGTGCGCGGTGGGTCTCGCGCTCGGGGCCGCGCCCGTACGGCAGCGGATCGTCGCGCTGGCCTGCGCGCTGGCGCTGCTGCCGCCGCTCGCGCTGTCCTTCAGCCGCGGGGCGTGGATCGCGACGGCGGTGACGGTCGCGGCGCAACTGCTGCTGGCCGGGCTGCGGCGGGCGCTGACGGCCGGGGCGGTGGTGGCCGCGGTGAGCGTCGTCCTGGTGGGGGGCTTCGGGCTCGGTACGGCGATGCTGCAGGAGCGGATCAGCAGCATCACGCGGGTCGCGGACGCGCCCGACCAGTCGGTGACCGACCGGTACACCATGTGGGCGGCGGCGACCGGCATGTGGCGCGAGCACCCGCTGACCGGGGTGGGGCTGAAGGGGTTCCCCGAACACCGCGACTCCCACGCCTCGCTGGCCCTCTCGGCGGGCAGCGACACGGAGGGCGCGGGCGCGGGCTTCCGCAAGCAGCCGCTGCTGTCGCCCCACAACATGTACCTGCTCATCCTGGCCGAGCAGGGGCTGATCGGCCTCCTGGCCCTGGCGGGCAGCTGGCTGGCGCTGCTGCTGTGCGCGGTGCGCGCCCTGTGGCGGACCCGCCGGGCTCGCGGACCGGGCCTCGACTGCGGCCTGATCGCCTGCGGCCTGCTGGTCTGGCAGCTGACCGACTTCGCCTACGCCGACATCGGGGGCCCGTCGACGGTCCTCACCGCGATGTGCTTCGGCCTGGCGGCGTGGTGGGGCCTGTCCGCCGCGAACGTCCCGGCGGTGCCCGACCGGGATCAGGCCGGGGCGGACGCCCGGGGCCTGACGGAGGAGGCCCCGGCACGATGACGGTGACACCTGAACAGAGGGACGCGAGCGGGGAAACGCCGCTGCCCCGGCCCGCGACCGCGAACGGGGCCGCCTCGGCTGCCCCAGGTCCCCCGGCCACGAGCGAGACCCGGGCCACCTCTCGGACTCCAGCTCCGAACAAGACCCCGACCGCCCCACGGACTTCGGCCACGAGCGAAACCCGGGCCACCTCTCGGACTCCAGCTCCGAACAAGACCCCGACCGCCCCACGGACTTCGGCCGCGAACGAGACCCGGGCCACCTCTCGGACCTCAGCCCCGAGCAGAACCCCCACCGCCCCCGAGCCCTCGGCCGCCACCGGGGCGTCCGCCCCGTGCCCCGCTTCCCCCGGCCCCCGAGTGCCCGCCGCAACTGCCCCTTCGGCCGCCGGCCACCCGTCGTCCCCCGCCGACGCCCCCGTCACCCGCGGGTTTCTCGCCCGGGCCACGCTGCTCACCGCCGTTCTCTCCGCCGCCGGGGCCCTGCTCGGGCTGGTGCGGGACCAGGCGTTGGCGCGGATGTTCGGGGCGGGGAGTGCGACGGACGCGTTTCTCGTGGCGTGGACCGTGCCGGAGTTCGCGGCCACGCTGCTCATCGAGGACGGGCTGGCCATCGCGCTGATCCCGGCGTTCAGCATGGCCCTGGCCCGGCGCGCGCAGGGCGTTCCCGGCGACCCGGTGCGTGCGCTGGTCGCCGGTACGCTGCCCCGGCTGTCGCTGGCCTTCGCCGCCGTCGCCGCGCTCCTGGCCGTCTGCGCCCCGCAGGTCGTGCGCGTCCTGGCCCCGGGCCTGCCCGACCCCGCGCTCGCCGTGGACTGCACCCGGCTCACCGCCACCTGCGTGCTGACCTTCGGGCTGGCCGGGTACTGCAGCGCGGCCCTGCGCGCCCACCGCCGGTTCCTCGCCCCGGCGGCGATCTACGTCGCCTACAACACCGGCATCATCACCGCGGTGCTCGTGCTCGGCGGGCGGTGGGGCGTGCGCGCCGCGGCGTTCGGCGTGGCGGCGGGCGGCTGTCTGATGGTCGTCGCACAACTGCCGGTGCTGTGGCGCGAGTTGCGCGGACGGTCGGCGGCCGCTCCGGCCGGTGGGGAGGGCGGCGGGCGTCCGATGGGACTGGCCCTGCTCGCCGCCGTCCTGCTGTTCGCGCTGTGCCGGCAGTCCCAGGTCCTGATCGAGCGGTTCCTCGGCTCCACCCTGCCCGCCGGCGCCATCTCGCACCTGAACTACGCGCAGAAGGTCGCCCAGATCCCCATGACGCTGTCGCTGATGCTGTGCACGGTCACCTTCCCGGTGGTCGCCCGCGCCCTGGCCGACGGCGACACCGAGCGGGCCCGCGCCCGCGTGGAACGCGATCTCGCCCTGGCCGCGTGCCTGGTGCTGGCCGGCGCGTCGGTCGTCGTGGCCTGCGCCCCGCAGATCATCGAACTGCTCTTCCAGCGCGGCGCGTTCACCGGCCGGGACACGACGGCCACGGTCCGGGTGATGCGCGTGTACGCCTTCGGCCTGCTGGCGCAGACCCTGGTCGGCGCCCTGATCCGGTCGTACTTCTCGGCGGGCCGGGCCACCTGGTACCCGCTCGGCGCGATGGCGGCGGGACTCGTCGTCACCGCCGGTGCCGGCGCCTGGGCGGTGGGCCCCTGGGGCGTCATGGGGATCGCCGCCGCCAACGCCGCCGGCATCACCGTCACGGCCGCGCTGCTGCTCGCCGGCATGGGCCCCCGCAGCATCCCGATCCGCACCCGGCGCATGCTCTGCGAGCTGTGCCGGCCGGTCGGCGCGGCGGTGGCCGCGACGCTCGCGGGCGCCTGGGCCGCGGGCCGCTTCGGCTCCCCCGTCCTCGCTCTCACCGCCGGCGCGCTCACCGTCGCCGCCGTCTTCCTCCTGCTCGGCCGGGCCCTGGGCGACCAGGGCTGCGTCACCGCGCTGAAGTCCCTCCGTTCCGTCTCACGAAGGCTCCCTCATGGCCGCTCCCGTTGACTCCCCGGACACCGGCACCCGCGCCAGACCCGGCCCGGTCCCGTTCGTGGCGATGTACCACTCCGTCGGCGACCCCTCGGACGACCCGTACCGCATCACCGTCACCCCCGAGCGGCTGGACCGGCAGCTCGGCTGGCTGCGGCGGCGCGGACTGCGCGGCGTGTCGATGGCCGAGCTGCTCGCCGCCCGGGCCCGCGGCGCGGGCCGCGACCTGGTCGGGCTCACCTTCGACGACGGATACGCCGACTTCGTCACCGAGGCCCTGCCCGTGCTGCGCCGCCACGGCTGCGGCGCCACCCTGTTCGTGCTGCCGGGCCGGCTCGGCGGCGACAACGCCTGGGACCCGCTGGGCCCGCGCAAGCCGCTGCTGACCGCCGACGGCGTCCGGCACGCGGCGGCCGAGGGCATCGAGATCGGCTCGCACGGCCTCACCCACGTCGACCTGACCGAGGCGGACGACATCGCCCTGACGTCGGAGGTCGAGGGCAGCAGGACGGTGCTCGCGGAGCTGACCGGCACCCCGCCCGCCGGCTTCTGCTACCCCTACGGCACGGTCGACCGGCGGGCCGTCGACGCCGTACGGGACGCCGGCTACACCTACGGCTGCGCCATCGACCCCGGCCCGCTCGGCGGCCCGCACGCCCTGCCCCGGGCGCATATCGGCCAGAACGACACCGCCGTACGGCTGTTCCTGAAGCACCGGCTGCACCGGCTGCGCCGCCGACCCGTCGAGGAGCCGCGATGAGGGTCCTGCACATCATCACCGGCCTCGGCGTCGGCGGCGCCGAGCAGCAACTGCGGCTGCTGCTGCGGCACCTGCCCGTCGACTGCGACGTGGTGACCCTGACCAACCCGGGCCCGGTGGCCGCCGGGCTGCGCGCCGACGGGGTGCGCGTGCACCACCTCGGCATGGCGGGCAACCGCGACCTGGGCGCCCTGCCCCGCCTGGTGCGGGTCATCCGCGCGGGCGGCTACCAGCTCGTGCACACCCACCTCTACCGCGCCTGCCTCTACGGCCGGATCGCCGCGCGCCTCGCCGGGGTCCGGGCGGTCGTCGCCACCGAGCACTCGCTCGGCGCCTCTCAGATGGAGGGCCGCCCGCTCAACGCGGGAGTCCGCGCCCTGTACCTCGCTGGCGAGCGGCTCGGCCGTACGACGGTCGCCGTCTCCCCCACGGTCGCCGAGCGGCTGAGGCGCTGGGGCGTGCCCGGTCCGCGCATCGAGGTCGTGCCCAACGGCATCGACCTGGCCCGCTTCCGCTTCGACCCGGCCCGCCGCCAGGACACGCGCCGCCGGCTCGGCCTGCCGGACGACGCGTACGTCATCGGCGCCGTCGGCCGCCTCGCCCCCGGCAAGCGCTTCGGCGTCCTGATCCGGGCGCTGGCCCAACTCCCCGACGACCACCGGCTGCTGCTGGTCGGCGGCGGCCCCGAGGAGGACGTGCTGCGCCGCACGGCCCGGGCCGCCGGGGTCGCCGACCGGGTGCTGTTCACCGGCGAACGCCCCTGCGTCCCGGACGGCTCGGACGGACCCGACCTGCCGTCGCTGACCGCCGCGATGGACGTCCTCGCCTCGCCGTCCCCGGAGGAGGCCTTCGGCCTGGCCGTCGTGGAGGCACTGGCGTCCGGCCTGCCGGTGCTCTACGCCTCCTGCCCGGCCCTGCAGGACCTGCCCCCGACCGCCGCTCCCACCGCCCGGCACGTCACCGGCGGCCCCGACGCGTACGCCCGGGCCCTGGCGGACGTACGCCGGCAGGGCCCGGGGCCGCGCACGGTGCCCGAGGCCGCCCGCCACTACTGCATCACCCGCAGCGCCGCCCGGCTCATGGACGTGTACGCCGACGCGGTCTCCCGCCCCCTGTCCCCCTCGTTCCAGGAAGCCCGCACCTCATGACCGACACCCCCACACGGCAGCACCGCCCGGTCACCACCCTCGCCAGGTCCCTGCCCCCCTGGTCACTGCTCACGGCCGGGGCCGTGGCGGGGGGGCTGCTCGGCGGCACGTACGGCCTGGTCAGGACACCGGAGTACACGGCGACCAGCTATGTCGTCGCCGTGCCGACGGCGAAGTCCGACACCGCCACCGCCCTCGGCTTCGCCCAGGCCTACGGCCGGGTCGCCCCGCAACTCGCCGTGCTCGGGGACGCGCAGGTGTGGGCGGGCGTGCCCGTGCGGACACTCCAGGACAGCGTCCGCACGGCGACCTCGCCGGACGCGCCGATGGTGGCGGTCACGGCGACCTCCGCCCGTCCGGACCTGGCCGCCGACATGGCCAACGCCGTGGCCCGGGCGCTGACCCGGCACGCGGACGACACCGAGCGGTCCACCCACGTCGAACTCCGGCAGTTCGCCCGCGCCCTGCCGCCCGCCGAGCCGTCCTCGGCGACCGCCTCGGTGACGGGACTGGTCGGCGCGAGCGCGGGCGGCCTGCTCGGCGGGCTGGCGGTGCTGGTCCGCCCCCGGCGGGCCGCCGACCAGGCCGGGCCGCCCGCCGCCGTGCCCGGCCCGGCCGTCGCCGCCGACGCCCACGGACAGCTGTGACGTACACCGCCGAACTCGTCACCGACGAGCGGGACTTCGCCGGCCTCGCCGCCGACTGGGACCGGCTGCACCGGCGCTACGCCGCCGCCACGCCCTTCCAGAGCCACGCCTGGCTGCACTCCTGGTGGGTGTCGTACGGCGGGCGCGGGCGGCTGCGGCTGGTGCTGGTGCGGGACGGCGACGGCGGTGACCTGGTCGCCGCCGCGCCGCTGAGGCTCGTACGGAGTCCGCTGCCGGCGCTGGTGCCGCTCGGCGGGGCGATCTCCGACTACGGGGACGTGCTGGTGGACGACGAGCACGGCGAGGCGGCCGTGGCCGCGCTCACCGACGCGCTCTCGGCCACCGCCCGCACCGCGCTGATCGACCTGCGCGAGGTCCGGCCCGGCGGTGCCGCCGAGCGGGTCTACGAGCGCTGGCCCGGGCCCCGCGGCCGGGTCGACGACTCGGTGTGCATGGAGCTGCCGGCCGTGCCGATGGGCGAGCTGATCGCCCGGCTGCCGTCGAAGACCCAGCAGCGGCTGCGCGCCAAGCTGCGCCGGCTGGACGCGCTCGGCATCCAGCGCCGGGTCGTCGACCCCGGCGAGGTGGAGCCGGCGCTGCTGCGGCTGCTGGAACTGCACCGGTTGCAGTGGCAGGGGCGGAAGGTGACGCCGGAACACCTGCGGACGCGGTTCCGTGAGCACCTGGTGCGCTCGGTCGGGCCTATGGTGCGCTCCGGCGACGCGGTGGTCACCGAGTTCCGGCTGGACGACGAGGTGGTGGCGGTGGACCTGACGCTGGTCTCGGCGCGGCTCGCGGGCGGCTATCTGTACGGCGCCCACCCGCGGCTGCGCGAGCACAAGGCGGACGTGGCGGCGATGCTGCTGGACTCGACCGCCACCCACACCAAGGACGGCATGTTCGGCACGCTGAGCCTGCTGCGCGGCAACGAGCCCTACAAGCACCACTGGCGTCCCGAGACGGTGGTGAACCAGCGGCTGCTGCTGGCCCGGCGGCGCACGGCGCCCCTGTTGTCGGCGGCGCTGTGCGACGCGTCCGCGCGTCGGCGGGGCAAGGAGCTGCTGCGCCGCCTGCGGGAACGCGACCGCGGCGGCCGGCCCTGACCGGGCCCGCCGCCGCGGACCGAGCGCCGTGTCCCCGGCCCCGGCTACCTGGTACGCGACCACCAGTCGAGGCGCAGGCACAGCTTGCCGCCGATCCAGTACTCGACCCAGTCGCCGAGGTCCAGCGGCGAGCAGCCGGCCGGACGCTCCGGGGTGGGCCGGGTCGGCTGCGGTGTGGGGGTCGGGGCCGGTGGCAGGGCCGGGGTCGTGGGGGCCGGGTCGGGGGCGTCGTCACGGCCGAAGAGGAAGGACCGGTAGACCTCGGACGCCCTGGGGTTGTCGTCGCACTGCCACACGCCGTGCGGGCAGTAGTCCGTCAGGGTCTGGTACAGCGGCTTGTGCTCGTCCATCCACGCGAGCATGCGCTTCATGTACTCGGCGTTGTCGCCGTTGCGGAACAGTCCCCATTCCGGAAAGGAAATGGCCTTGCCGTGGGCCTTCGCGAATTCCACGTGCTGCTGAAGCCCGTAGGGCTCCTTCACCTGTTCGTCGAACGACATTCCGCGCGGCTGGTCGTACGCGTCCATGCCGACGATGTCGACCGTGTCGTCGCCCGGATAACACCGCGTCCAGGGAACGGCGTCGCGGCCGCGGCTCGGCGTGAAGTCGAAGCGGAACTTCTGCCCCGGCACCGCGCGCATGGTGGTGACGATCCTGTTCCAGTACTGCTTCCAGGCCTCCGGGTCCGGTCCGCAGCGATGGGTGTACGTGACGCCGTTCATCTCCCAGCCGAGCACGAGGACCGTGTCCGGCACCCCCAGCTCGACGAGCCGTTCGGCGAGCGCGCGGAAGTGGTGGTCGAACCGGCCGGCCGCGCCCTCGCGCAGCAGCCGGCGCACCTCGTGGTCGGGCACGCCCTCCTCGTTGCGCTCCAGCATGGGCACGTTGAGGACGAGCAGCCGGTCGGCCTTCTCGCGCCGCCAGTTCGCCCACACGTCGAGGAACCCGGGCCGGCCCTCGATGTTGCTCCAGCGGTCGCCCGGCAGGTACGTGTGCCCGACGCGCAGTTCGGCCCCGCCGAGCCAGGTGCTGAGCTGGGCCATCCGGGTCACGCCCCGGGGGCCGTAGTCGAGGTAGGCGCCGAACGCGGGGACCGTGGGGGCCGCTGGTGCGGTGGGTGTGGCAGGCGCGGCTGGTGCGGCTGGTGCGGCTGGCGTGGCCGATGGCGTGACGGGGGTGGCCACGGGCGCCGGTGTGGACGGCGGCTCGTCGGACCGTGCCGCCCCCGCGCCCGCGGCGACCGTGTGGCCGGACGCCAGGGCCGCCGACACGGCGACCGCCGCCGCGACGAATGCCAGCCGCCGGGACCGTGCGCGCCGCTGCTGTGTGGCCATGGCCGCCCCTTTTCGTTGGACTCCGCTTACTGACACCCAGTCATATGAAACGGATTCACGCCACCGCCACTAAGGCTTTCGAGTGTTCCCCTCGCCCGCACCGGTGACCCAGTTCGAAGGAAAAGCACGTGTCGCTGCTCGACATTCGCGTCCCCGCGGTTCTGCTGCGGATCGACCGGAATCCCTTTCACCACGGAACGCTGGGTGCCGTGCGCTCGCTCGGCCGGGCGGGCGTGGAGGTGCACGTGGTCGCCGACTGCGCGACCAGTCCCGTACGCCGGTCCTGTTTCGTGCGCGGGGTGCACGCACCGCCGCCGCCCGGGGCCTCCCCGGCCGAGGTCGCACGCGTGCTGCACCGCGTCGCCGCCCGCGTCGGGCGTCCGGCCGTGCTGATCCCGATGGACGACGCGGGCGCCGTCGCGGTGGGCCGGGTGCGGGCGGAACTGGCGCCCGTGTACCTGCTGCCCGCGATGCCGGGCGCGCTGCCCGAGCGGGTCGCCGACAAGGCGGAACTGGCCGGGATGTGCGCCGCGCTGGACGTCGCGCACCCCGAGACGCTCGTCCCGGACAGCGCCCGCCAGGCCGCCTCGGCCGTCGCGCGGCTCGGGCTGCCCGCGGTCGCGAAGTGGAGCAGACCCTGGCTGGTGCCGGCGGACAGCGGGCTGCGCAGCACCGTGCTGGTGCGCTCCGCGCAGCAGGCCCGGGACCTGTACGCGCGCGCCGGGGAGGCGGGCAGCAGGCTGCTCCTCCAGGCGTTCCTGCCGCCGGGGCCGGACCGCGACTGGTTCTTCCACGGGTACGCCGACAGCGGCGGGCTGGTGCGGGCCGGCGGCACCGGCCGCAAGCAGCGCGCCCGGCCGCGGGGAGCGGGGCTGACGTCGGTGGGCCGCTGGACGGAGAACCCCGAGGTGCACGTGCTCGCCGAGCGGATCACCGAGGCGCTGGGCTACCGCGGCATCCTCGACCTGGACTTCCGCCGCTGCGGCACGACGGGCCGCTACCACCTGCTCGACTTCAACCCGCGCCCCGGGGCGCAGTTCCGCCTGTTCACGGACACGGCGGGCCTGGACGTCGTACGGGCCCTGCACCTGGACCTGACGCACCGTCCGCTGCCGGAGGGGGCGCCGCGGCCGGGCCGGGCGTTCGTGGTGGAGAACTACGCGCCGCTGAGCGCGTTGCGGCCCGCGCCCGCCGGCCGCGAACTGGCGTGGCACGCCCCGGACGACCGGGCCCCCGGGTGGGCGATGTGGCAGCTGTGGGGGCGGCATGCCGCGGGCCGCGTGTGCGACCGCCTGCGGGACCGTCTGCGCCGGGTCCCGGCGGGGCGCTTCACCCGACTGGCGCGATAGAAGTACGTGCCTTTTGTTGAGAAATGCCTACTTTATTCCTATGACTCACATGAAGCGCACCACCACGGTGCTGTGCAGCCTCGCCCTCAGTGCCGCCGTCCTCGGCGGCACCGCGACCGCCGCCGAAGCCAACGTCCACCACCAGCGCGACCACTCGGACTCCAGGGAGTGCGACAAGCACGACAGCCTGGGTCTGACCCTGCTGGGCATCCCGCTGCTCGGGTTCTTCTTCCCGGGCAAGTGCTGATCCCACAGGCCTCCACGGGTGCCGGACGCCGAGCGTCCGGCACCCGCTGTGTGTCAGCGGTGCGACGCGGCCCGGCCGCGCCGGTACAGCACGGCGCCGCCCGCGATCAGCGCGGCACTGGTGGCCGCGGCACCGAGCAGTTCCCCGGCACCGGTCTCGGGGAGACTGGGCGGCTGCTCCGCCCCGCCGGGGGGCGTGTGCTCCCCACCAGGGGGTGTGTGCTCCCCGCCCGGGGGCGGCGGGGTGTGGTGGCCGCCCGGAGGAGGTGTGTGGTGGTCACCCGGAGGGGGCGTGTGGTGGCCGCCCGGCGGGGGTGTGTGCGGGGGCTTGGCCGGTGGGGTGTGCGGGGGTTTCGTCGGGGGCTGGGTCGGGGGCGTGTGCGGGGCTTGGTCGAGGGTGTGTCGCCGTAGCCATAACCGCCGTCGCCGTAACCACCGTCACCGTCGCCGCCGCGGGAGCCGTCGCCGGAGCCGGCACCGGGTGAGTGACCGCTCCTGCCGTCCTCGGAGGTGCCGGAGGAGTCGTGGCCGCCGGGTCCGTCACGGCCGTCGTCGCCGTGCCCCTCGTCGCCGCGTCCCTCGTCCCCGTAACCGCCGTCGCCGTGGCCCCGGTCCTTCTCCGCCTCGTTGGCGCAGGAGTTGCCGAAGGCCGGGTTGAGCGCGGCGATCACGTCGACGGTGTTGCCGCAGGCGTTCACCGGTACGTGGACCGGGGCCTGGACGTTGTTGCCGGACGCGGCGCCCGGTGAGCCCTTGGCCGCTCCGTCGGCCGACGCGTCGGCGAGGGCGGAGCCGCCGCACAGGGACAGGATGCTCGTCGCGGCCGCTGCCGCGACCATTCCCCTGCTCAGGGTCTGTCGCAATCTCGTGGTCTTCCTGCTGGTAGAAGTGGGAAAAGCCGGCCCTGGAACGAACGGTGTTGTCCCAGGGCCGGCCAGATCGCAGCCGGTACTGCCGGCGCGTTACGGCGTCAGTCGTTCTCGCACTCGTTGCCGAACGCCGGGTTCAGCGCGGCGATGATGTCCACGGTGTTGCCGCACACGTTGATCGGGATGTGCACGGGAATCTGGACCACGTTGCCGGAGAGGACACCCGGAGAACCGACCGCGGCACCCTGGGCGCCGGCGTCGGCGACGGCCGGGGTGGCCATGCCCAGAGCCATGATCGCGCCCGCGACGACAGCAGCGCTCTTCTTCATGAACTTTCCCTTCTCTGCGGTCATGCCCACCATGACCTGCAGCCTGCAAACGAGGAATTGACATCGGGAGAAACTGAGGAACGTACGGCGTCGGGTAATTCACTCGAATGCCCGAGCAAAAGTTGCGAATACGGCCGGGCGGCCCGCCGTGGATCCGGCGGGCCGCCCGGGCTGCGTACGAATACGGGTCAGTCGCCGTTCGCCGACAGGACCGACACGTCCTCCAGGATGTGGTCGAGCGCGCCGTCCCGCTTGCTGTTCGTCGAGTTGTCCGCGCACTGCTGCTGGACGTGGTCCGACAGGATCGGGATGTCCTGGACCACCACGCCGATGAGAAGCGCAACGCCGACGTCGAGGTCCTGAACGGCGACACAGGGCTTGTTGAGCGTCCCGTCGACCAGCGAGAGCTGGGGGCTCATGTCGCCCTTGGTCGCCGAGTTGCCGAACGACGACGAGGCGCCGTTGCCGTTGGCGACGGACGGTCCGGAGTCGTCCCCGACGGCAAGAGCCTGGGGAGCAGCCGCCACCGACATACCGATGACAGAGGCGGCGGCCGCCGCGGCGACCATTGCCTTCTTGAGCACTTCGCGTTCCTTTCCTCGTAGCGACGCATGTCCTACGGCCTCATCAACCGGGCTCCGGATATTTGGTTGCGGTTGTTCACCCGGTTGGCCCGCAGCCCCGAAAAGCCCCGATAATCACCGGGAACGAAGAACACACAAACTGTCCTGGCATGGGCTGACAGAGTGATGAGGAGAAACCATGCTCCGCCCGTGCAGTTGACCAGAACGCTCCGGAGGACGGGGTTTCCTCAGAAAGGACTGGTCAGTGATCAAGAAGGTTATTGCCACCGCGGCGATCGCCGCTTCCGTCATGGGAGCCTCCGCCGCCGCGGCCCCGCAGGCGCTGGCTGTAGGCGACGACAGTGGTCCGTCCAGCGTCAACGGCAACGGGGCGATGCAGAGCTTCGGCAACTCGTCCACGTACGGCAACATGAGCCCGCAGATGGCGCTGATCCAGGGCTCCTTCAACAAGCCGTGCATCGCCGTGAACGACCTGCCGATCGGTGTGGGCGCGCTCATCGGTATCCCGATCCAGGACATCCCGATCCTGTCGGACCACCAGCAGCAGCAGTGTGCCGAGAACTCCACCAACGCCAAGCGCGACGGTGCGCTGGCGCACCTGCTGGAGGACGTGTCGGTCCTGTCGGCGAACGGCGGCTGACACGACCCGCTCCGAAGGGGCGGGCCGCCGAGCGACTGCTCGGCGGCCCGCCCTCCTTTGCGGTCAGGCCCGGCCCGCGTACAGCGCCTCGATCTGCTCCGCGTACGCGGCCGTCGCCGCCCGGCGCTTGACCTTCAGGGACGGGGTCAGCAGCCCGTTCTCCTCGGTGAAGTCGCCCTCGACGAGGGCGAAGGCGCGGATCGACTCGGCGCGCGAGACGGCCTCGTTGGCGTGGTCCACGGCCTTCTGGACGTCGGCGCGCAGGCGTTCGTCGTGGACGAGTTCGGACAGCGGGGTGTCGGCGGGCAGTCTGCGGACGGCGAGCCAGTGGGCGAGGGCGTCGGGGTCGAGGGTGATCAGGGCGGCGACGTAGGGGCGGTTGTCGCCGACGACGAGGCACTGGCCGACGGGTGGGCGGCTGCGCAGGCGGTCCTCCAGGACGGCCGGGGAGACGTTCTTGCCGCCGGTGGTGACGAGGATGTCCTTCTTGCGGCCGGTGATGGTGAGGTAGCCGTCCTCGTCGAGGGAGCCGAGGTCGCCGGTGGCGAACCAGCCGTCGTCCAGGACCTCGCCGGTCGCGGCCGGGTTGTTCCAGTAGGCGCCGAAGACGATGCCGCCCTTGACGAGGACCTCGCCGTCGTCGGCGATGCGGACGGCGGTGCCGGGGACCGGCAGGCCGACCGTGCCGGGGCGGGGGGCCAGGGGCGGGACGATGGTGGCGGCGGCGGTCGTCTCGGTGAGGCCGTAGCCCTCGTAGATGAGGATGCCGGCCGCGTAGAAGAAGAGGTTGAGCTCGCGGTCCAGGGGGCTGCCGCCGCTGATGGCGTAGCGCAGGCGGCCGCCGAGTTCCTTGCGGATGCGGCGGTAGACGAGCAGGTCGTACAGGGCGTGGGCGGCGCGCAGGCCCGGGCCCGGTCCCTTGCCGCGGCCCAGGAACTGGTTCATGTGGGCCTGGCCGAAGCGGACGGCGATGCGGTGGGCGCGGTCGAAGGAGGAGCCGCGGCCGAGCCTCTCGGCGGTGGCGCGGCCGGTGTCGTGGATCTTCTCGAACAGGTACGGGACGCCGACCAGGAAAGTGGGGCGGAACGCCCTGAGGGCCGGGCGGAGTTCGTCGGGTTTGATGCTCGGGCAGTGGCCGATCTCGATGCGGCCCATCAGGCAGGCGATCTGCAGGGTGCGGCCGAGGATGTGCGCGAGCGGCAGGAAGAGGAGCGTCGAGGCGGTCTCGCCGGTGACCTCCTTGAACATGGGGTGCAGCAGTTCGACGGTGTTGGCCGCCTCGGCGTGCAGGTTGGCGTGGGTGAGGACGCAGCCCTTGGGGCGGCCGGTGGTGCCGGAGGTGTAGCAGAGAGTCGCGGTGGTGTCGGGGGCCAGGGCCGTACGGCGCTTGGTGACCTCCTCGTCGGCCACGTCCCGGCCGAGGGCGGTGAGGTCGTCGAGGGCGCCGCCGTCGAGTTGCCAGACGCGCGGGGGCCGCGGGTGGTCCGCCGTGCCGGTCAGGACCGTGTCGGCGTTCTCGGCCGTCTCCGTGACGACGTGGCGGGCGCCCGAGTCGCGGACGATCCACTCCACCTGGTCGGCGGAGGAGGTGGCGTAGACCGGGACGGTCTGGCCGCCGGCGGACCAGATCGCGAAGTCCAGGACCGTCCACTCGTAGCGGGTGCGGGACATCACCGCGACGCGGCCGCCCGGTTCGAGGCCGGCCGCGATCAGGCCCTTGGCCACGGCGGTGACCTCGCGGGCGAACGCCGCCGCCGTGACGGGCTGCCAGGTGCCGTGCCGTTCGCGGCGCAGGACCACGGCGTCGGGGGCCTCGGCCGCGTTGGTGTACGGGAGGTCGGCGATGCTGCCGGTCGTCGGGCGGGGCGCGAGGGGGGCCACGCGGGCCTCGCGGACGACGCCCCGCTCGTCCCGGACGGTCTCCGCCTTCGTGCGGATCGCCAGGTCGGTGCGCTGCTTCGCCCGTTTCAGATCCTTGCGTACGCCCATGACGGCTCCCGGTCGTGGATGAGGCTGACGTGCTGCCGCTCGTACGCACGTGCCCGCACGAGTACTTACTCTGGAGTCAACTTACTCATGCGTAAGGATAGGTCAATGGGCCGGGGTCACTTCAGGCGGTTCGCGGTGCCGATCGCCTCGGCGAGGCGGCGGATCTCCTCGTCCTCCGTGCGGTCCGCGAGGTCGTCGGCGCGCTCGGAGAGTTCGCCGAGCCGCGGGGCGCCGGGCAGGGAGGGGCCGTCGTCGCCGAGGGCGTCGGCGAAGTAGGCGGCCGTGGCGGCGGTCTTCAGGCCGCGGCTCGCGCTCCAGACGGAGTCGTCGAGGGCGTCGGCCTCCAGGTCGCCGCTCTCCTCGTGCGGGGCGCGGGTGTCGGGGTCGAGCCAGCGGACGGTGGCGGTGGCGAGGTGGCCCTCCGCGCCGGGCTCGGTGCGGACGGCGTACAGCGCGGTGACGGTGTGGCCGGGGCCGACCTCGCCGCCGTCGACGCGGTCGTCGCGGAAGTCCTCGTCGGCGACCCGGCGGTTGTCGTAGCCGATCAGGCGGAACTCCTCGACCGTCTCCGGGTCGAAGGCGACCTGGGCCTTGGCGTCGCGGGCGGTGAGGTCGATGTGGCGCGGGAGGTCCTCGCAGAAGACCTTGCGGGCCTCGTCCTCGTCGGAGACGTAGACGGTGTGGCCGTCGCCCTTGTCGGCGAGGGTCTCCATGAGGGCGTCGCCGTAGTCGCTGCCGACGCCGACGCCGAAGAGGGTGATGCCGTGCTCGCGGCGTTCGCCGGCGATCTTCTCCAGGATGCTGTCCGCGTCGGTGTCGCCGGTGTTGGCGAGGGCGTCGGAGACCAGGACGACCCGGTTGGTGGCGCCTTCGCGCAGGCCCTCGACGGCGGTCTCGTAGCCGGTCTCGACGCCGGCGCCGAGGTTGGTGGAGTTCTGGATGTCCAGGTCGTCGATGGCGTCCTGGATCTCGTCGCGGTTGCCGTCGAGGCGGGTCATGGGCAGGACGGTCTCGGCCTCGTCGCTGAAGGTGACGAGCGCGACCGAGTCGTCGTCGCGCAGCCGGTCCGTCATCACGGCGAGGGACTCCTGGGCGAGGTCCAGGCGGCCCGGTTCGGCCATGGAGCCGGAGACGTCGATGACGAACGTCAGGGCGGCGGGCGGGCGTTCGCCGCCGCGTTCCGCGGTGCGGGTGGCGAGGCCGACGCGGACCAGGGACCAGTCCTCGTCGTCGGTGCGGGCGCCGTCGACGGTGACCGAGAAGCCGTCGCCGTCGGGGCGTTCGTAGTCCTGGCGGAAGCTGTTGACGAACTCCTCGGGGCGGACCGTCGACGGGTCGGGCAGGCGGCCGTCGGCGAGGGCGCGGCGGGTGTAGTCGTAGGAGGCGGTGTCGACGTCGAGGGCGAAGGTGGAGAGGTGGCCGGGGTCTTCGCGGAGGTCGTCCCGCTCGCTCGTGCCGTCCTCGTCGCCGTGGGCGGGTGCGGGTTCGCCCGCGCCGTACTCCGGGCGGTCGGCGGCCTTGCTGCCCTCGCCGGTGTCGCCGCCCCCGCTGCACGCGGTGAGCAGCAGGCCGCCCGCCGCCGTGAGGGCGAGCAGCAGTTTTCGCGTCCGGTACCGCTCCATCGTCCGTACCCCCTGGGTCCGTTGGTGTCGCGCTTCTTGCGACTGTGACGGCGCGGGGGGCCGGAACGTGCGGTACGGAGCGTTGCGGAAGCGTCTCGAAGCGGCCACGGAGGCGGCCGTTCGAGACCGGTGGGTGATCCTCCGTTGACCTAGGAGACGACGTCCTTGCGGGCGAAACCGCGGAAGGCCAGGGCGAACAGCACGAGCGCGTACGTTACCGAGATCGAGGTGCCCTGGATCATGTCCGTCCACTGCAACTGCGGCTGGACGGCGTCGAGCCAGGCGTACTGCCAGTGCGCGGGCAGGAAGTCGCGCCAGTCGCCGAGGGCCGTCACCTCGTCGAGGACGCTGCCGATGATGGTGAGGAACACCGCGCCGCCGACCGCGCCGAGCGGGGCGTCCGTGCGGGTCGACAGCCAGAACGCCAGGGCGGCGGTGACCAGTTGGGACACCATGATGTACGCGACGACGATCAGCAGGCGCTGGGCGGCGGTGCCGGTCGGGAGCGTGCCGCCGGTGGGCAGCTGGAGCGGGCCCCAGCCGTAGGCGGCCGTGCCGACGGCCAGGGCGACGACCGGCAGCAGGACGAGCGCGGCCAGGCTGAGGGTGAGCCCCACGGAGAGCTTGGACCACAGCAGCCGGGCCCGGGGCACGGGCGCCGCGAGCAGGTAGCGCAGGGACGACCAGCTCGCCTCCGAGGCGACCGTGTCGCCGCAGAACAGGGCGACGGGGATGACGAGCAGGAACCCGGCGGAGGCGAAGAGGTTGACCGCGGCGAAGTTGGCTCCGGACGCGGTCGCCGTGTCCATGAGGTTCACGCGCTGGTTGCCGCCGCCCGGCTCGCCGCCGACCTGGAAGGCGACGAGCAGGACGAGCGGCAGGGCGAACAGGACGCCGCCCATGACCTGGGTGCGGCGCCGCTTCAGCTGCCGGACCAGCTCGACGCGGAAGGGCAGGGTGCGGCCCGCGCGGTAGCCGTCGGCGACCTCGACGGGCGGCTCGGCGAGCGTGCTCATGCTTCGGCTCCGATCAGGGTGAGGAAGGCGTCCTCCAGGCGGCGGTGCGGGCCGACCGAGCGCACGGCCACGTCCAGCCGTACGAGGTCGGCGACCAGGCGCTGCGGGGTGCCGTCGGCGTCGAGCTGGACGAGGAGGCCCTCGTCGGCGCGTACGGCCGAGGCGACGCCCGGCAGCGCGGCGACCTTCTCGACGACGGGCTCGTCCACCGGCGTGGCCGTGCCCACCAGGAGCGTGTCGCCCGAGCCGACGATGTCCGCCACCGGGCCCGCTTGGACGAGCTGCCCGTGGTCCATCACGACCAGGTGGGTGCAGGTCTGCTCCACCTCGGCGAGGAGGTGGCTGGAGACGATGACCGTGCGGCCGGCGGCGGCGTAGCGGATCATCACCTCGCGCATCTCGCGGATCTGGGGCGGGTCGAGGCCGTTGGTCGGCTCGTCGAGGATGAGCAGGTCGGGCAGGCCGAGCATGGCCTGGGCTATGGCGAGGCGCTGGCGCATGCCCTGGGAGTAGGTGCGCACCGCCCGGGCGAGGGCGTCGCCCAGGCCCGCGATCTGCAGGGCCTCCTCCATGTGCGCGTCCTCGGCGGGGCGGCCGGTGGCGCGCCAGTACAGCTCCAGGTTCTCGCGGCCGGACAGGTGCGGCAGGAAGCCCGCGCCCTCGACGAAGGCGCCGACCCGGGAGAGCACCGGGGCGCCCGCGCTGATGGCGTGGCCGAAGACGCGGATCTCGCCGCCGTCGGGCTTGATGAGTCCCATCAGCATGCGCAGGGTGGTCGTCTTGCCCGCTCCGTTGGGGCCGAGGAGGCCCAGGACCTGGCCCTTCTCCACGCGGAAGGACAGGTCCTTGACGGCGTACCGGTCGGAGGACTTGGCGTACCGCTTGGTCAGGCCGGTGATCTGGAGGGGGACCTCGGCGAGTTCGGGGTCCGGCGGTGCCGGGGCGGCGGTACGGCGGCGGCCCGTGAGGACCAGCGCCAGGGCGATGCCGGCGCCGGCCAGCGGCAGCCACCACACCCAGGCGGGCAGCGGGCCCTGCGTGTTGCTCTGGCCGAGGCCCGAGGGGACCTTCAGGTCGCCCTTGAGGGAGACGGTGTAGGTCGCCGGGGCCGCCGGGGAGGCGTAGCCGAGGTCGGTGGAGGCGAGGACCAGGCGCAGGCGGTGGCCGTCGTCGATCTCGTGGTCGATCGCCGGGAGGGTGATGGTGACGTCCTTGCCGGCCTTGGCGCCCTCGACCCTGACGGGGGTGACGAGCTGGGAGGGCAGCACCGGCTGGGTGCCGCCGGGGCCGACGTCGTAGACCTTGGCGAAGAGGACGGCGTCGTCGCTGGTGGACTTCACATGGACGGTGGCGGTGGGCGAGCCGGTGATCTGGAGGTCCTCGTGGAACGGCGCGGACTCGAAGGCGGCGAACTGGCCGGGGAAGTCGAGGGAGACGCCGATGCCGAGGGTGGACAGCTGGCTCAGGCCGCCGGCGCCGCCGAGGCCGGGGAGGGCGGAGACGCCGGGCGGGCTGGCGCCGGGCGGGTTGTCGAAGCTCTGCTCGCGGCCGGTCAGGGCGATGGAGCGCTGCTTGCTCTCCAGGCCGGGGTAGCGGTCCGAGGTCACGCCGGTGAGGCGGGGTTCGCCGTCGCCGGAGCCCAGGCCGAGGGTGCGGGTGACGCGGAAGGCGGGGCCGGTGTCGGCGCTCTTGTCGTCCTTCAGGTAGCGGTCGAACCAGGTCTTCACGCGGTCCTGGACGCGGCCGGTCTCCATGTCGCCGCCGTCGTGGCCGCCGGCGATCCAGTCGACGTCGACGGGGGCGCCGTTCGCGCGGATGGCCTTCGCCGCCTGGTCGGCCTGGCCGAGCGGGAAGAGGGAGTCGGACTGGCCCTGCATCAGCAGCGTCGGCACCTTGATGTCCTTGCCGACGGCCGACGGCGACCGCTCGTCCAGCAGCTTGCGCGCCTCGGCGTCGGGCTTGCCGGACTCGGCGACCCGCTCGTACATCCGGCACAGCGCGGGCTCGAACTTCTCGCAGCCGCCGCCGGAGTTGACGAAGATGCCGGCCCACAGCTTCTTGAACACGCCGTTCGGGAACAGCGCGTCGGCGAGGTTCCAGTACGTGATCGCCGGGGCGATGGCGTCCACGCGCCGGTCGTGGCCGGCCGTGAGCAGGGCGATGGCGCCGCCGTAGGAACCGCCGGCCATGCCGACGCGGGGGTCGCCCTTCTTGTCGAGCTCGACCTGGGGCTGCTGCGCCAGCCAGTCGATGAGCTTGGAGACGTCGGCGACCTCGCCCTTGGGGTCGTTCAGCCCGATCTTCCCGGTCGACTTGCCGAAGCCGCGGGCCGACCAGGTCAGCACCGCGTAGCCGTCCCGGGCGAGGTCCTGGGCCTGCTGCCGGACGTCGTTCTTGCTGCCACCGAAGCCGTGTCCGAGGAGGACGGCGGGGCGGCGGCCGGCTCCTCCGGAGGTGAAGAAGGAGGTGTCGATGCGCACGCCGTCCCCGGTGTCCAGGAGCCGGTCCGTGCGGTGCACCGGGGGCGCTTCGTCGCCGGCGACGGCCGTCCACGTCCCCGCGCCCGCGAGAACGACGACGGCGGCCCCGGCGGCAAGGAGCCTCCGAGGCCTCCGAAGCAGCCCGTTCAGTCCGGGCAGTCGAAGATCCATGCGTCAACGGTACGGGGTGAACCTGTCGATGAGTTGTCGACCGGAGACCGAAGTGCGGGGCCTTCCAGGGGTGTACACGGAGTTCGCGGCGTACTGCGGGTGGTGTACGGCTTCGAGCTCGGCGGGGGCTGTGCGTTGCCGGGCGCGGGGTGCGTTGTGGCCTTTCGCGCAGTTCCCCGCGCCCCTGAAGAGCAGGCCCCTACGCCTCCGGTACTGACACCAGCCAGCGGGTCTCCCTGCGCGGGCGGAGGTACAGGGCCCAGTACAGGGTGGCCGCCGCCGTGATGCCGCCCGTCCAGAGCAGGTACGCCGGGTCCTGCCGCGTCAGGATGTAGACCAGGACCACGATGAGCACGAGCGGGGCCGCGGGCCACAGGGGCATGCGCCAGGCCGGGGTGTGCTTGTGGGTGCCGTGGCGGGAGAGCAGGGCGGCGACGGCGACCAGGAGGTACATGCCCGTCACCGAGACGCCCGTGACGCCGTAGAGGGTGTCCAGGTTCACGAAGCACAGGGCCGCGCCGGGGACGCCGACCGCGAGGGTGGAGACCCAGGGGGAGCCGAAGCGGCCGAGGCGGGAGAAGAGGGTGTTGACCGGGGTGGGCCAGGCCTTGTCGCGGGCCGAGGCGAACAGGACGCGGGAGTTCTGGATGACCATGACGATCCCGGCGTTGATGATCGCGAGGGCCACGCAGAGGCTGACGAACGTGCCGACGGCCGTGTTGGACCAGGCGGTGACCATGGTGCCGATGTCCCCGCCGGTGAGGGCGGCGAGGTCGGGGGCGCCCAGGGTGATGGCCGCGACCGGGACCAGGATGATGACGGCGGAGATGGCGAGGGTCGCCAGGACCGTACGGGCCACCGTGCGGCGGGGGTTCTCCAGTTCCTCGGAGAGGTAGACCGCCGTGGAGAAGCCCTGCGTGACGAACAGGGCGATCGCGAGGCCGGAGACCACCAGGAGCGCGGTCACCGTGTCCGGGGTGCCGTCCGGGCCCGCCACCTGCATCGAGACCAGGCTGTCCGCGCCGCGCTCGGCGTGCGTGAAGCCCAGGACCGCCACGACCGCCGCCGCGATGACCTCCAGGACCAGGAAGACGCCGGTGATCCACGCGTTGGCCCGCAGGTCGAGCAGGCCGGCGAGGGTCGCGAGGAGCATCACCGAGGCTCCCGTCCAGGACGGGTCGAGGTGGACCAGCGGGGCGAGGTAGTCGGCCGTGCCCATCGCGATGACCGGCGGGACGATCATCACGACCAGGAGGGACAGCACGAAGACCAGCCAGCCCGCTAGGCGTCCGGCCAGCGTCGAGACCATGGCGTACTCGCCGCCCGCGCTGGGGACGAGGGTGCCCAGCTCCGAGTAGCAGAACGCCACGGCGATGCAGAGCAGCGAGCCGATGGCGATCGTCAGGGCCGTGGCGGTGCCGAGCGTGCCGAACAGGTCGGGGACCACCACGAAGAGGGTGGAGGCGGGGGTGACGCAGGAGAGGGTCAGGAGGGTGCCGCCGACGACTCCGATGGAGCGCTTCAGCTTCTTGGGGCCGCCCGACGCCTGCGCGACGGCGGCCTCGACAGGGGTGATGGTGTCGGTCACGTGAGGGATGCAACATCGACGGAAACCATCACGTCAATGGCTGTTCACCTACGAAATCCGCAGCGAACCGGCAGATCGACTGTCCTTTTGAGTGCAAGTTGTCAACAGGAACAGGTCCGGGAGTGCCTGCGAGAACCGCACGCACTCCCGGAGAAAAAATCTCAGTGGTTGCGCGGGAAGCCCAGGTCCACGCCCGCCGGGGCGTCGGCCGGGTCCGGCCAGCGCGTGGTGACGACCTTGCCGCGCGTGTAGAAGTGCGTGCCGTCGTTGCCGTAGATGTGGTGGTCGCCGAAGAGCGAGTCCTTCCAGCCGCCGAAGCTGTGGTAGCCCACGGGGACCGGGATCGGGACGTTCACGCCGACCATGCCGGCCTCGACCTCCAACTGGAAGCGGCGGGCCGCGCCGCCGTCCCGCGTGAAGATCGCGGTGCCGTTGCCGAACGGCGAGTTGTTGATGAGGTCCAGGGCCTCCTCGTAGGTCTCCGTGCGCAGCACGCACAGCACCGGGCCGAAGATCTCGTCCTGGTAGGCCTTGGCGGACGTCGGGACCTTGTCGAGCAGGGAGATGCCGATCCAGTGGCCGTCCTCGAAGCCGTCGACGGTGTAGCCGGTGCCGTCCAGGACGACCTCGCAGCCCTCGGCCGCCGCGCCCTCGACGTAGGAGGCCACCTTGTCGCGGTGGACCTTCGTGATCAGCGGGCCCATCTCCGACGTCGGGTCGTCGCCGGGGCCGATCTTGATCTTCTCGGCGCGCTCGCGGATCCTCTCCACCAGTTCGTCGCCGATCGCGCCGACCGCGACGACCGCGGAGATGGCCATGCAGCGCTCGCCCGCGGAGCCGTAGGCCGCGCTCACCGCCGCGTCGGCGGCCGCGTCCAGGTCGGCGTCCGGCAGGACCAGCATGTGGTTCTTGGCGCCGCCGAGCGCCTGGACGCGCTTGCCGTTGGCGGAGGCGGTGGTGTGGATGTAGCGGGCGATCGGGGTCGAGCCGACGAACGAGACGGCCTTGACGTCCGGGTGCTCCAGGAGGCGGTCGACGGCCACCTTGTCGCCGTGGACGACGTTGAAGACGCCGTCCGGCAGACCGGCCTCCGCCAGCAGTTCGGCGAGCTTGACGGACGCCGACGGGTCCTTCTCCGACGGCTTCAGCACGAACGTGTTGCCGCACGCGATGGCGATGGGGAACATCCACATCGGCACCATCGCCGGGAAGTTGAACGGCGTGATGCCCGCGACGACGCCGAGCGGCTGGCGGATCGACGAGACGTCGACGCGGCTCGCGACCTGCGTGGACAGCTCGCCCTTCAGCTGCACGTTGATGCCGCAGGCCAGGTCGACGATCTCCAGGCCGCGGGCGACCTCGCCGAGGGCGTCGGAGTGGACCTTGCCGTGCTCGGCGGTGATCAGCTCCGCGATCTCGTCGCGGTGGGCGTCGAGCAGCGCCCGGAACTTGAAGAGGATGGACGTGCGCTGCGCCAGGGAGGACTGGCCCCAGGTCGCGAAGGCCTCCTTGGCTGCGGCGACCGCCGCGTCCACCTCGTCGACCGAGGCGAACGCGACCTTCGTCGTGACCTCGCCGGTCGCCGGGTTGGTCACCGGCCCGTGCGTGCCCGAGGCGCCTTCGACGGTCTTGCCGCCGATCCAGTGGTTGACGATCTTCGTCATGGCCGGGAACTCCTTCACAGATGGCGGCGTCGGGTGGAGACGTGCCGTTCGTACAGCTCACGTGCCTTGACCGCGGACGGTCGTGTCGCGGTCTCGGCCACGGGTACATCCCACCAGGCCTGCGCCGGGGGCGCGCCCGACACTGTGTCTGCCGTTTGGGTCTCCACGTAGACACATGTGGGAGTGTCGGCGGCCCGGGCCTCGGCGAGGGCCTCCCGCAGGTCCCGCACGGTCTTGGCGCGCAGTACGCGCATGCCGAGGCTGGCCGCGTTGGCGGCGAGGTCCACGGGCAGCGGCGGGCCGGTGAACGTGCCGTCCTCGGACGGGTAGCGGTACGCCGTGCCGAAGCGCTCGCCGCCGACCGACTCGGACAGGCCGCCGATCGAGGCGTAGCCGTGGTTCTGGATGATCAGGACCTTGATCGCGACGCCCTCCTGCACGGCCGTGACGATCTCCGTCGGCATCATCAGGTACGTGCCGTCGCCGACCAGCGCCCACACGGGCCGGTCCGGGGCGGCCAGCTTCACGCCGATCGCGGCCGGGATCTCGTAGCCCATGCAGGAGTAGCCGTACTCCAGGTGGTACTGGTCGCGGGACCGGGTCCGCCACAGTTTGTGCAGGTCGCCGGGGAGGGAGCCGGCCGCGTTGATGAGGATGTCCGACTCGTCGACGAGTTCGTCCAGGGCGCCGAGGACCTGCGGCTGGGTCGGGCGGATGTCGGGCTCGTCCACCTCGTAGCAGGCGTCGACGCGCTGCTCCCAGCGTTCCTTGTCCTCGGTGTACTCGGTGGCGTAGGTGCCGGCGACCCGGTGCGCGTGCAGGCGCAGGGCGTCGGTGAGCTCCTGAAGGCCGCTGCGGGCGTCCGCGATCAGGGCCTGCCCGGCGAGCTTGTGGCCGTCGAAGGGGGCGATGTTGAGGTTCAGGAACCGGACGCCGGGGTTGGCGAAGAGGGTGCCGGAGGCGGTGGTGAAGTCGGTGTAGCGGGTGCCGACGCCGATCACCAGGTCGGCCGTGCGGGCCAGTTCGTCCGCCGTGGCCGTGCCGGTGTGGCCGATGCCGCCGACGTCCTGGGGGTGGTCGTGGCGCAGGGAGCCCTTGCCGGCCTGGGTGGAGGCGACCGGGATGCCGGTGGTCTCGGCGAACTCGGCGAGCGCCTCCTCGGCGCGGCTGTGGTGGACGCCGCCGCCCGCGACCACCAGGGGCCGCTCGGCCGCCCGGATCGTCCGCACGGCCTCGGCCAGTTCCGCCGGGTCGGCACCGGGGCGCCGGACGGTCCACACCCGCTCGGCGAAGAACTCCTCGGGCCAGTCGTACGCCTCCGCCTGCACGTCCTGCGGCAGGGCGAGGGTGACGGCGCCGGTCTCGACGGGGTCGGTGAGCACGCGCATCGCGTTCAGCGCCGAGGGGATCAGCGCCTCGGGGCGGGTGATCCGGTCGAAGTACCTCGACACCGGGCGCAGGCAGTCGTTGACCGACACGTCGCCGGCGTACGGCACTTCGAGCTGCTGCAGGACCGGGTCGGCGGGGCGGGTGGCGAAGATGTCGCCGGGCAGGAGCAGCACCGGCAGGTGGTTGATGGTGGCGAGGGCGGCGCCGGTGACGAGGTTGGTGGCGCCCGGGCCGATGGAGGTCGTCACCGCGTGGGTGGAGAGGCGGTTGGACTGGCGGGCGTAGCCGACCGCGGCGTGCACCATGGCCTGTTCGTTGCGGCCCTGGTGGTACGGCATCTCCTCGGCGTGCTCCAGCAGCGCCTGGCCGAGGCCGGCGACGTTGCCGTGGCCGAAGATGCCCCAGGTGGCGCCGATGAGCCGCTGCCGTACGCCGTCGCGCTCGGTGTACTGGGCGGCGAGGAAGCGGACCAGCGCTTGTGCGACGGTCAGGCGGGTGGTCATCGGTACCCCTCCGTGTGGTCCGGGTGGAAGCAGATCCGCCACTCCCTCGTCTCCCCCGGACCGGCCATGACGTTCAGGTAGTACATGTCGTGGCCGGGCTGGGCGATCGACGGGCCGTGCCAGCCGTCGGGGACGAGGACGGCATCGCCGGAGCGGACCTCCGTTAGGACGTCGGACCCGCCCTCACGCGAGGGGAATACGCGCTGGTAGCCGAAACCGTTCGGGCCGTCGATCTCGAAGTAGTAGATCTCCTCCAGCTCCGACTCCTCGCCGGGCCGGTGCTCGTCGTGCTTGTGGGGCGGGTACGAGGACCAGTTGCCGCCGGGTGTGATCACCTCGACCGCGATGAGCTTGTCGCAGTCGAAGGCGTCGGCCGAGGCGAAGTTGCGGACGCGGCGCAGGCAGGTGCCGCTGCCGCGTTCCTCGACGGGGACCTCCGGCGCGGGGCCGTAGCGGGCGGGGAGTTGTCGCTCGCACTTCGCTCCTGCCAAAGCAAAGCGGCCTCCCGCGCCGGAGGCGATCTGGACCCGGGCGTCACGGGGCGCGTACGCGAAGTCGGTGACCGACGCGAACACGTTCTCCCGGCCCGAGAGGGTGAACTCTTCGTCCTCGACGCGCACGGTGCACGCGCCGGACAGGGGCAGCACGATCCACTCGCTGTCCCCGGTGGTGAAGGTGTGCGTGCCGCGGGGCGTCAGCTCCACGATCCGCAGACTGCTGTGCGTCCAGCCGGCCCGCTTGGGGTCGATGTCCAGGACGTAGTTCACGTCGGAGGTGGTGCCCTTGGGGACGTACAGCTCACTGGTCATGAAGCGGCCCTCACAGCAGTCCTACGGCGGTGTCCACGGCGGCGGCCACGTCGCCGTCCGCCGGGTACAGCAGGGAGCGGCCGACCACCAGCCCGCGCACGGTGGGCAGTTGCAGGGCGCCGCGCCACTTCTCGTACGCCCCGGCTTGCTCCTCGGCGGAGCCCCCGACCTCGCCGCCCAGCAGGACGGCGGGCAGTGTGGAGGCCGCCATGACCTCGGCCATGTCGTCGGGGTTGTCGGTGACCGGCACCTTCAGCCAGGTGTAGGCGGAGCTGCCGCCGAGGCCCGAGGCGATGGCGATCGACCGGGTGACGGCCTCGGCGGACAGGTCGTTGCGCAGCCGGCCCGTCTCGTCGCGGCGGCTGATGAACGGCTCGACGAAGACGGGGAGCTTGCGGGCCGCCATCGCGTCGACGGCCCGGGCGGTGGACTCCAGGGTGGTGAGCGAGCCCGGGTCGTCGTAGTCGATGCGCAGCAGCAGCTTGCCCGCGTCGAAGCCGAGGCGCTCGATGTCCTCGGGGCGGTGGCCGGTGAAGCGGTCGTCGAGTTCGAAGCGGGCGCCCTGGAGGCCGCCGCGGTTCATCGAGCCCATGACGACCTTGCCGTCGAGCGCGCCGAGCAGCAGCAGGTCGTCGAGGATGTCGGCGGTGGCGAGGACGCCGTCCACACCCGGGCGGGACAGGGCCAGGCAGAGCCGTTCGAGGAGGTCGGCGCGGTTGGCCATGGCCATGCTGCGGCCGCCGACGCCGAGGGCGCCGCGGGCCGGGTGGTCGGCGGCGACGATCATCAGCCGGCCGGTGTCGTTCAGCAGCGGGCGCCGGGTGCGGCGGGCGGCGGCCTCGGCGATCGCCTCCGGGCGGTGGCTGCGCAGCCGGACGAGTTCACAGACGTCGACGCTCACTGGACGACCCCCGCGGTGACGGCCGCCTCGATCTCGTCCGGCGTGGGCATCGCCGAGGAGCACTCCAGGCGGGAGGCCACGATGGCGCCGGCGGCGTTGGCGTGCCGCATGGTCTTCTCCAGGTCCCAGCCGGCCAGCAGGCCGTGGACGAGACAGCCGCCGAAGGCGTCCCCGGCGCCGAGGCCGTTGAGGACGTTCACCGGCAGCGGCGGGACCTCGGCGCTCTCGCCGCGGCTGTTGACGGCCAGCACGCCCTTGGGGCCCTGCTTGACCACGGCCAGTTCGACACCGGCGTCCAGGAGGGCGCGGGCGGCGGCGTGGGGTTCGCGCACGCCCGTGGCGACCTCCACCTCGTCGAGGTTGCCGACCGCGACGGTGGTGTGGCGCAGGGCCTCCTCGTAGAAGGGGCGGGCGGCCTCGGGGTCCGTCCAGAACATCGGGCGCCAGTCGAGGTCGAAGACCGTCGTGCCGGACTTGGCGCGGTGGGCGAGGGCCGCGAGGGTCGCCGTCCGGCTGGGTTCCTCGCTCAGGCCCGTGCCGGTGATCCAGAAGACGCGGGCGTCGCGGATCGCGTCGAGGTCGAGCTCGTGGGCGTCGATCTCCAGGTCGGGGGCCTTGGGCTGCCGGTAGAAGTACAGCGGGAAGTCGTCGGGCGGGAAGATCTCGCAGAAGGTGACCGGGGTGGGGAGGCCGGGGACGGGGGTGACCCAGCGGTCGTCCACGCCGAAGCCCTTCAGGGCCTCGTGGAGGTAGGTGCCGAAGGGGTCGTCGCCGGTCCGGGTGATCACCGCGGTGTGCCGTCCCAGGCGGGCCGCGGCGACCGCGACGTTGCTCGCCGAACCGCCGAGGAACTTGCCGAAGGACGTGACCTGCGGCAGCGGGACGCCCGTCTGCAGCGGATACAGATCCACTCCGATCCGCCCCATGGTGATCAGGTCGTACGCCATCGGTGTCCCCTCGGTGTCGGCTCTCCCCGGCTTTGTAGCCCCCTTCACGAAGCCCTGTCAATGTTTTGTCCGGACATTCGGACCAGATCATGACAGCGCTTTCGGCGCGACCTGGTCCTCACATCGCAGTCTTCGGTCCCAGACCCCGGTCCGCCTCTCCAGACGGCTGCCGCCTGGCAGGGTGACGGACACCCGTTCCGCCCGCGCCCGGGTCCAGCACGGTCGCGATCACCCTTGACGACGAGGAGATCGGCACGGTCTCGCTACGGGCCGGCCCGCACCACCATGGCCGACCCCGCCCTCGTCGAACTGGCCGTCAGCTGCGACAGCGACGAGGCGGCCCGGGCCCGGGCGTTACGGCTGCTGGGATTCGCCCCCGAGCTGCCGGTCCGGGTCGTCGCCGTGCGGTCGGAACTGCCGCTCGACCGGATCGGTGCCCGGCTCTGCCCGGCCCGCCCGGTGAAGGCGGCACCGGTCGCCGGCGTGGGCGTCATCCTGGCCACGACCATGGACCGGGCCGCGTTCCCGGACGGCGTCCGGGCGGGCATCGGCGCCGCCGAGAGCCCCGGCCTGTCCTGGCAGCAGGCCCGCACGGCCCTCCGCTTCAGCACCGCGCGCCGGCCGGTGGTGCCGTACACCGAGCTGGGGGCGCTGGCCCTGCTCGCCGAGGTACCCGCGGACGCCGTACGGGGCAACGCCGAGGTGGCCGCGATCGCCCGGCTCGCCGACGCCCCGGAGGACCTCCGGACACTGGAGGCCTATTGCGCCACGGGTTCCCTGCGCCGGGCCGCCGAGCTGCTGCACCTGCGTCACAGCAGCGTGGCGCGGCGCCTGGAACTGATCGGCAAGGCGTTCGGCTTCGAGATCACGGAGCCTGCGGGTCTGTCGCACGTCAGCCTCGCCCTGACGGCCTCGCGACTGCTGGACGGCTGAACACCTGCCCCGGGCGCCGCGTCAAGGCGCCCCGCCGACGCCCCGGCGCGCGCCTTTGCCCCGGCTGTGTCACAAACGCCCCCTTCGTGTCACGCATGTCGCGTGTACGCGGACCTTCCGTCACACCCGGCGCACAGGCCCTGCCCTGGGTCACGGGACGTCGTTGACCGGACACAGGCTTGTTGATCGCCAGCGCAGCACCCGGCTCCCCCGGACGGCCGCCCCCGGCCGCCGCCGCGGTGCTCGCGGGGAGGTGCACGTCATGACCGACCGAAGGCTCTGGTCCTACAAGGAGATCGCCGCGCACATCAGGGTGCAGCCGGACACCGTGCGGTCCTACCGCAAGCACGGCCTGCTGCCCCCGCCCGACCACGTCGAGGGCGGCAAACCCTACTGGTACGCCGACACCGTCCGGGCCTGGGTCGCCTCCCGGCCCGGCAACCGCGCCCGAAGAGCCGACTGATCCGCTCCGCCCCGATCCCGTGCCCCACCACCGCGTGGGGCACGGTCGTCCGCCGGCTCTCCGCTCCGTCCTCGTGCCGCGGCGACGCCTGGCGCAGCCGTCCGCCGGCCGTCAGCTCCAGGGCTCGATGACCGTCGCCCCCGCTCCCGGCGCCGTCCCCATCGCGGCCAGTGCGGACGGGGCCTCGGCCAGGGGGATCGTGGACGTCACGAGCAGGTCGGGGCGCAGCACGCCGCCGCGGACCAGTTCCAGCATCGGCGGGTAGCCGTGCGCGGCCATGCCGTGGCTGCCGAGGAGTTCCAGCTCCAGGGCGATCGCACGGGCCATCGGCACGGGGGTCGTGCCGTCCGGCGAGGGCAGCAGGCCGACCTGGACGTGCCGACCGCGGCGGCGCAGGCCGTTCACGGAGGCGGCGCAGGTGACCGGTGAGCCGAGGGCGTCCAGCGAGAGGTGGGCGCCGCCGCCGGTGAGGTCGCGGACCGCCGCCGCGGTGTCCGGCACGGCTCGCGCGTCCACGCACTGCGCGGCGCCGAACCTCCGCGCCAGGTCCAGGGCCGCGGCCGACACGTCGACGGCCACGACCCGCGCTCCCGACGCCACCGCGATCATCACCGCCGACAGCCCGACCCCGCCGCAGCCGTGCACCGCCACCCACTCCCCCGCCGCGACCCTGCCCTGCCGCACCACCGCCCGGTAGGCCGTGGCGAACCGGCAGCCGAGGGAGGCCGCCGTCGTGAAGGACAGGTCCCCGGGGAGCGCCACGAGGTTCACGTCGGCGTGGTCCAGCGCCACGTACTGGGCGAAGGAGCCCCAGTGCGTGAAGCCGGGCTGGGTCTGGCGCTCGCACACCTGGTGGTCGCCGGCCGCGCAGGACGGGCAGGTGCCGCAGGCGCAGACGAACGGCACGGTGACCCGGTCGCCAGGCCGCCACCGGCCCACCCGGGCGCCCACCGCCTCGACGGTCCCGGCGAGTTCGTGGCCGGGCACGTGCGGCAGGGTGATGTCGGGGTCGTGACCCTGCCAGCCGTGCCAGTCGCTGCGGCACAGCCCCGTGGCCTCGACGCGCACGACGACCCCGTGCTCCGCCGGCTGCGGATCGGCGACCTCCCGCACCTCGGCCGTCTCCCCGTACCGCTCGAACACGACGGCCCGCATGGACCCACCCGCCTTCCGTTCGTGACCGGCCAGGCAAGGAACGCTATCCGCTCGCCGGGCGCCCGGCGTGAACTCATACCCCCTAGGGGTACAGTGGGGTGTAAGGATCCCTCAGCGGACCCCCCAGCCCCACACGCCTCGACGAGGAGTAACGACATGACCGCCCAGACCGACACCACGGGCTCCGTCACCACCGTCTACAAGGTGAGCGGCATGAGCTGCGGCCACTGCGAGGGCGCCGTCTCCGGCGAGATCTCCCAGATCTCCGGCGTCAGTTCGGTGACGGCCGTGGCCAAGACCGGCGAGGTCACCGTCGTCTCGGCGGCCCCGCTCGACGACGAGGCCGTGCGCGCCGCCGTCGACGAGGCCGGCTTCGAACTGGCCGGCCGGGCCTGAGACCCCGGTCCGGGCAAGCAGCCAGGTCTGAGACCCGTCGGCCCTGGCACTCGTACCGACGTACGGGCCGTACGCCGCCGCCCCGGCCCGTACGGCCCGTTCCGCTTCCCGGGCGCACCGCACCACCTGGAGTACGGACATGACCAGCACCACCGCCAAGGCACCGACGGACGGCGAGCCCGCCCTCGCCGAGGTCGAGCTGCTCATCGGCGGGATGACCTGCGCCTCCTGCGCGGCCCGCGTCGAGAAGAAGCTCAACCGCATGGACGGCGTCACGGCCACGGTGAACTACGCGACCGAGAAGGCCCGCGTCACCTACCCGGCGGGCACCGAGGTCGCCGATCTGATCGCCACCGTGGTGAAGACCGGGTACACCGCCGAGGAGCCCGCGCCGCCGCGGGAGGAGGAGGCCGCGGCCGAGGAGACGGATCCCGAGCTGTCGGCGCTGCGCCGCCGTCTCGTCGTCTCCGCCGCCCTCGCCGTCCCGGTGATCCTGCTGGCGATGGTCCCGGCGGTGCAGTTCGACAACTGGCAGTGGCTCTCCCTCACCCTCGCCGCCCCGGTCGTCGTCTGGGGCGGACTGCCCTTCCACCGCGCGGCGTGGACGAACGCCCGGCACGGCGCCGCCACCATGGACACGCTGGTCTCCCTGGGCACGCTGGCCGCGTTCGGCTGGTCCCTGTGGGCGCTGTTCCTCGGTGACGCGGGCATGCCGGGCATGCGGCACCCCTTCGAGTTCACCGTCTCGCGCGGGGACGGCGCCTCCTCGATCTACCTGGAGGTCGCCTCCGGCGTCACCGCCTTCATCCTGCTCGGCCGCTACCTGGAGGCCCGCTCCAAGCGCCGCGCGGGAGCGGCCCTCAAGGCGCTCATGGACCTGGGCGCCAAGGAGGTCGCCGTCCTCCGCGACGGCCGCGAGGTGCTGATCCCGGCGCAGCGGCTGGCCGTCGGCGACCGGTTCGTCGTCCGGCCCGGCGAGAAGATCGCCACCGACGGCACGGTCGTCGAGGGGACCTCCGCGGTGGACGCCTCGATGCTGACCGGCGAGTCGGTGCCGGTGGACGTGGCGGCCGGGGACACGGTCACGGGCGCGACGGTCAACGCGGGCGGCCGGCTCGTCGTCGAGGCCACCCGGGTCGGCGCCGACACGCAGCTCGCGCGGATGGCGAAGCTGGTGGAGGACGCGCAGAACGGCAAGGCCGAGGTGCAGCGGCTCGCCGACCGGATCTCCGGGATCTTCGTGCCGGTCGTGCTGCTGATCGCCGCCGCCACGGCCGGGGTGTGGCTCGGGCTGACCGGCGACGGCGTCGCCGCGTTCACCGCGGCCGTCGCGGTGCTGATCATCGCCTGCCCGTGCGCGCTGGGCCTGGCCACGCCGACCGCGCTGCTGGTCGGCACGGGCCGGGGCGCCCAGCTCGGCATCCTCATCAAGGGCCCGGAGGTCCTGGAGTCCACGCGCCGGATCGACACGGTCGTCCTGGACAAGACCGGCACGGTCACCACCGGCCGGATGACCCTCCAGGAGGTCCACCTCGCCGAGGGGGCCGACGAGAAGGAGGTGCTGCGGCTCGCGGGCGCCGTCGAGCACGCCTCCGAGCACCCCGTGGCCCGGGCGATCGCCCTGGGCGCCGAGGAGAGGGCCGGGCAGCTCCCGGAGGTCGAGGAGTTCCGGAACGTCCCCGGGCGGGGCGTACGCGGGCGCGTGGAGGGCCGTGAGGTCGCCGTGGGGCGGCTCTTCGACGTCGTACCGCCGGAGCTGGCCCGCGCGCGGGACGCGGCCGAGCGGGCCGGGCGCACGGCGGTGCCGGTCGGCTGGGACGGGACGGCGCGGGCCGTGCTGACCGTGGCGGACGCGGTGAAGGAGACCAGCGCCGAGGCGGTGCGCGAGCTGCGCGCGCTGGGGCTCACGCCGGTGCTGCTGACCGGGGACAACCGGGCGGTGGCCGAGGCGGTGGCCGCCGCCGTGGGGATCGACCGGGTGGTGGCGGAGGTCCTGCCCGAGGACAAGGTGGACGCCGTACGGCGGCTGCAGGCCGAGGGCCGGGTCGTCGCCATGGTGGGCGACGGCGTCAACGACGCGGCCGCGCTGGCCACCGCCGACCTGGGCCTGGCCCTGGGCACCGGCACGGACGCGGCGATCGAGGCGGGCGATCTGACGCTGGTGCGCGGGGACCTGCGGGTGGCCGCGGACGCGATCCGGCTGTCCCGCCGGACGCTGGCCACGATCAAGGGCAACCTCGTGTGGGCCTTCGGCTACAACGTGGCGGCGCTGCCCCTGGCCGCCGCGGGGCTGCTGAACCCGATGATCGCGGGGGCCGCGATGGCCTTCTCGTCCGTTTTCGTCGTCACGAACAGCCTGCGACTGCGGACATTCCGGTGAAGTACCCCGAATTCGCCCTAAGTTCGCGGCGAACGTGATTTGAGCCCCTCTGGAGTCCCGGGCCCGGCTCACATAAGCTCTTCACAAGGCTCGCGCATCATCCTTACGCTTGAGTCCGGATGGCATATCCGGGCTCTTGCGCATCTAACGGACATACGCAAGAGACGCAGATCACAGTGATGTGAACGTAACCATTCAAGGGGTTCGAAGGTCTAAGTTGACGATGTCAGGGAGCGTCTTGGGGGGCGCCACCTGGCATCTGGAGATGTCTTGGGGGACCTCTCCAGAGATGCGTTGCCGGGGCACGTACGCCGGGAAGCTTTGAGCGGCCCTCCCGGGCGTGCGCTGTCCCGGCAGATCGCACACCCAGCAGTACGGCGAGTTCTGCTCGTTGTGCTCACACAGCGATTCAGGCGCTGTCCTCACAGACGCCCGGCCGGATCCCGTGGGGGGAATCCGAACCGGGACTGGGAAGGCGCCCTGGTCGTCGGCCCGTGGGGGGACCGGCGCTCCAGGGCGCCTTCTTTTTTCGCCGCCCGCTCCTTTCGCCGTCCGCTCCGCACACGCGAAAGCCCCCGCACCCGGCGACCGGATACGGGGGCCCGAAGCGGTACCGCGGCTCAGCGCTCCTCGACGGGAACGAAGTCGCGCTCGACCACGCCCGTGTAGATCTGGCGCGGGCGGCCGATGCGGGAGCCCGGCTCCTTGATCATCTCGTGCCACTGGGCGATCCAGCCCGGCAGCCGGCCGAGGGCGAACAGGACCGTGAACATCTCGGTCGGGAAGCCCATGGCCCGGTAGATCAGGCCCGTGTAGAAGTCGACGTTCGGGTAGAGGCTGCGCGAGACGAAGTAGTCGTCGGAGAGCGCGTGCTCCTCCAGCTTCAGGGCGATGTCCAGCAGCTCGTCGGACTTGCCGAGCGCGGAGAGGACGTCGTGCGCGGCGGCCTTGATGATCTTGGCGCGCGGGTCGAAGTTCTTGTAGACCCGGTGGCCGAAGCCCATCAGGCGGACGCCGTCCTCCTTGTTCTTCACCTTGCGGATGAAGGAGTCCACGTCGCCGCCGGAGTCGCGGATGCCCTCCAGCATCTCCAGCACGGACTGGTTGGCGCCGCCGTGCAGCGGGCCCCACAGGGCGTTGATGCCGGCGGAGATCGAGGCGAACATGTTCGCCTGCGAGGAGCCGACCAGGCGGACCGTGGAGGTCGAGCAGTTCTGCTCGTGGTCCGCGTGCAGGATCAGCAGCTTGTCGAGCGCGGAGACCACGACCGGGTCGAGCTCGTACTCCTGCGCGGGGACCGAGAAGGTCATGCGGAGGAAGTTCTCGACGTAGCCGAGGTCGTTGCGCGGGTAGACGAACGGGTGACCGATCGACTTCTTGTACGCGTACGCCGCGATCGTCGGGAGCTTGGCGAGCAGGCGGATGGTGGAGAGGTTGCGCTGGCGCTCGTCGAACGGGTTGTGGCTGTCCTGGTAGAACGTGGACAGCGCCGAGACGACCGAGGACAGCATGGCCATCGGGTGGGCGTCCCGCGGGAAGCCCTTGTAGAAGTTCTTGACGTCCTCGTGCAGCAGGGTGTGCTGCGTGATGTCGTTCTTGAACGCCGAGAGCTGGTCGACCGTCGGCAGCTCGCCGTTGATCAGCAGGTAGGCGACCTCCAGGAAGGTGGAGCGCTCGGCCAGCTGCTCGATCGGGTAGCCGCGGTACCGCAGGATCCCCGCTTCGCCGTCCAGGTAGGTAATGGCGGATTTGTACGCGGCGGTGTTGCCGTAACCGCTGTCCAGCGTCACCAGACCGGTCTGGGCGCGGAGCTTTCCGATGTCGAAGCCCTTGTCACCGACGGTGCTGTCGATCACCGGGTAGGTGTACTCGCCGTCGCCGTACCGCAGTACTACAGAGTTGTCGCTCACGTCTTCCCTCACCGACGTTGTGCCTCATCTTCGAGGTGCCCTGACTGTCTCTACCATCCCCCACTTGGCTCAGGAGAGTGCACTCGGGGTCGACCATCGGGCCTACTGACGGCACTGAGTGCCGCCAACTTGCTCATCCTGCCCCCTGTGTTCCCCTTCTGGAAGTGGCTTGTGACCTTCACGACTCATTTGATCGATCATTTTTCGTTGAACCGAGCCGGAAGTCGAGTGCCGTGCACCTCCGGCCCGCCGAAACCGTGCGCACCGCCTGGCCGATCGCCTTGCGGGAACCGACGAGGACGACCAACTGCTTGGCCCGGGTGACGGCCGTGTAGAGCAGGTTCCGCTGGAGCATCATCCAGGCGCCCGTGGTGACCGGGATGACCACCGCCGGGTACTCGCTGCCCTGGGAGCGGTGGATCGTCACGGCGTAGGCGTGGGCCAGCTCGTCGAGCTCGTCGAACTCGTACGGAACCTCCTCGTCCTCGTCCGTCAGCACCGTCAGGCGCTGGTCGACCGGGTCGAGCGAGGTCACCACGCCCACGGTGCCGTTGAAGACCCCGTTCTTGCCCTTCTCGTAATTGTTGCGAATCTGGGTGACCTTGTCGCCGACGCGGAACACCCGTCCGCCGAACCTCTTCTCGGGCACGTCGGGGCGGCCCGGGGTGACGGCCTGCTGGAGCAGGCCGTTCAGGGTGCCCGCGCCCGCCGGGCCCCGGTGCATGGGGGCCAGCACCTGGACGTCCCGGCGGGGGTCCAGCCCGAACTTGGCCGGAATCCGGCGCGCCGCCACGTCCACGGTGAGCCGGCCGGCCGCCTCCGTGTCGTCCTCGACGAAGAGGAAGAAGTCCTTCATGCCGTCGGTGAGCGGGTGTTGGCCGGCGTTGATCCGGTGCGCGTTCGTCACTACGCCCGACTGCTGGGCCTGCCGGAAGACCCGGGTGAGGCGGACGGCGGGGATCGGGCTGCCGTCGGCCAGCAGGTCGCGCAGGACCTCGCCCGCGCCGACGCTGGGCAGCTGGTCCACGTCCCCCACGAACAGCAGGTGCGCTCCCGGTGGGACGGCCTTCACCAGCTTGTTGGCGAGGAGCAGGTCCAGCATGGACGCCTCGTCGACCACCACCAGGTCCGCGTCGAGCGGACGGTCCCGGTCGTAGGCCGCGTCACCGCCGGGCTTCAGCTCCAGCAGCCGGTGGACCGTCGAGGCCTCGGCGCCGGTGAGCTCGGACAGGCGCTTGGCGGCCCGGCCGGTCGGGGCGGCGAGCACGACCTTCGCCTTCCTGGCGCGGGCCAGCTCCACGATCGAGCGGACCGTGAAGGACTTGCCGCAGCCGGGGCCGCCGGTGAGGACGGCGACCTTCTCGGTCAGCGCCAGCTTGACGGCGGCCTCCTGCTCGGGCGCCAGCTCGGTGCCCGTCCGGCCCTTCAGCCAGCCGAGGGCCTTGTCCCAGGCCACCGCCCGGAAGCCCGGCATGCGGTCCTCCTCCGTGCGCAGGAGGCGCAGCAGCTGGGCGGACAGGGAGAGTTCGGCGCGGTGGAAGGGGACGAGGTAGACGGCGGTGACCGGCTCCGAGCCGCCGTCCGGCCCGGGGACCTTCTCGCGTACGACCCCGGGGTCGCCGCCGTCCTCGGGGACCTCGGCCAGTTCCGCGAGGCACTCGATGACGAGCCCGGTGTCGACCTGGAGCAGCTTGACCGCGTCCGCGATCAGCCGCTCCTCGGGGAGGTAGCAGTTGCCCTGGTCGGTCGCCTGCGACAGGGCGTACTGCAGGCCCGCCTTGACCCGCTCCGGGCTGTCGTGCGGGATGCCCACGCTCTGGGCGATCTTGTCGGCGGTGAGGAAGCCGATGCCCCAGACGTCGGCGGCGAGCCGGTAGGGCTGGTTCTTCACGACGGAGATGGAGGCGTCGCCGTACTTCTTGTAGATGCGCACGGCGATGGACGTGGACACCTCGACCGTCTGGAGGAAGAGCATGACCTCCTTGATGGCCTTCTGCTCCTCCCATGCGTCGGCGATCTTCTTGGTCCGCTTGGGGCCGAGGCCGGGGACCTCGATGAGCCGCTTGGGCTCCTCCTCGATGATCTTCAGGGTGTCCATGCCGAAGTGCTGGGTGATGCGGTCGGCGAAGACGGGGCCGATGCCCTTCACCAGACCCGAGCCGAGGTAGCGGCGGATGCCCTGGACGGTGGCCGGCAGGACCGTCGTGTAGTTCTCCACGTGGAACTGCTTGCCGTACTGCGGGTGGGAGCCCCAGCGGCCCTCCATGCGCAGGGACTCGCCGACCTGCGCGCCGAGGAGCGCGCCGACGACCGTGAGGAGGTCGCCCGCGCCTCTGCCGGTGTCGACCCGGGCGACCGTGTAGCCGTTCTCCTCGTTGGCGTATGTGATGCGCTCCAGCACGCCTTCCAGCGTGGCCAGTCGCCGCTCGCCCGCCTGGGAGGCCCCCGCCTGATCGGTCATGATCCGACCGTACCGCCCGGGTACGACAGCGGCGGCGGGCGCGGACCGGAAACGCCTCCGCAGGCCCTGGCATAAAGCGACCGATCAGTATGCGGACAAGGGCTCAGGTTTCACGGCCAATTCACAGGAAAACCGGAAGCTTTACAGTTCAAGAATATGAGCTGCCCCTTTTGTGCTCCTTTCCCGTGGGAGAATCCAGGCGTGAATCACAGGGGGGCGGACCCGATTCCGGAGCGACCGTGATGCCGATGCCTCCCGTTGGCCCCCAGGCCCCTCGACGCGCGTACACCGCGGGAGCGTTGCTCGTCGGCCTGTGCGCCGTCAGCACGTTGACGCTGCTCGTGGTGGCTCCGGGCCTGTCCGGGGACCGCGCGGTCGTGGCACCGGGTCCTTCGGCGCGGCACGAGAACACCCCTGGCAGTCCCCCTTTGAGCCGGATCCCCGAGCCGGAATTCCGCCCCCTTCCGAGCCCGGGGCCGGGCTGATTCGACTCGGCCCGTTTCCTTCTCCCCGGACCCGAATGACGACGAGGAACGATGTCACCCCAGGCCCAGAGCGTCGCCCTGTGGATCTTGTCCCTGGCCATCAACATCACGGCGGCGTGCGCGGGGATCGTGTGGGGCTGGGAGGCCTTCGCGCAGTTCCTGCTGCCGGCGTTCGGGTCGGTGGTGGGGGCGTCGCTGGTCAGTTACAGCTTGCGGCGGTGAGGTGCCCGTGCTTCACGGCGGTGACGAACGCGGTCCAGCAGGGCGGGGAGAGGCGCAGGACCGGACTGTCGGGGGCCTTGCTTTCGCGGACAGGTACGTCAGGAGTGCTGGCCATGCGCGTGTTCCTCCGCTGCCGTCCTGACTCGGCCAGGTCCCCGGTCTTCTGCGACTGTTCGGCCATGACCTGGGGGCCGCCGACTCGCCCCTGAGGACGACTTCGTCGAGGAGCGTCCAGACGACCGGCCTCGACGGATCGTCCAGCAGTCGGCCCCGCCGCGTTCTGATGACAACGGCCTCGTCAAGTTCCTTCGCGGTGCGGTTCGGCCGATAGGCACCGAACACGGCTCGCGCGCCTGCCCGGCAGCCCTGCTCCCCGACGAGCGCCCGCTCCGGGGCGAGGACAACCAACTGGTCCGCCCTTACCTGCGCGTGAGGGCCAGCGCATGAGCGACGGAGCAGATCACCACAACGCGGGCGGGCGGCTGCTGCCGTGGGCGATCCCCGAGGGCCGGCCGTGCTGCCTCGTCGGCGACGGAACCGGCTACGCCTCGCGGCTCGCCGACGAGATCGAGGGCGTTCAACTCGGCATGGCGGGCGAGTTGCTGGGCCATGCCTCCGAACTCCTCGCGGAGCGCCGGGTGACAAGCGTGGAACTGCACCATCTGGCCCGACGGCTGACCGAGTCACTGCGGGACGTCAAGCGGATCGCGGAGAGCAGAAGGGGACTGCTCGTGCGGGGCCCCGGGCATGACCCGGGAGGTGATCGAGGCCCGTGCGCACCGGCGGCACCCTCCTCGCCATGCCCTCTCCGCTGATCAGTTGTGCGTAGGCCCCGCCTCCGCTCCGCCCTCGGCCGAAGCGCCGTCCCGGCCGCGGGTGGGTCAGCCCCCCTTGCTGCGGCGCGCGTACGCCCGAGCCGCCCGTGCCCGGTCGCCGCAACGGGTCGAGCACCACTGGCGGCGGCCGTGGCGGAGCAGGAAGCGGTTGCAGGGCGGGGAGCCGCAGGCGGTGAGGCGTTCGGCGTCGGGGGAGGTGAGCAGGTCGGCGGCGTCGGCGGCGAGCGTGGCCAGGGCCAGGTCGACGATCGCGGTGGTGGGGTGGGGTGCCGTGCGGTAGGGGCCGGTCTCGTCGTCCCAGCGCAGCAGCGGGGCGGTGGGGACCCGGGTCATCGCGTCGTTGATGGCCGAGACGGCTGCGGGGAGGGCGGGCAGCCCTTCGGCGCGGGAGGCGAACAGCGATCTGATCTGTTCGCGCAGCGAGCGCAGTTGGGCCGCGCACATCTCCCGCATACCGGCGTCGACCGGGGCGAGGCCGCGCTCCGTCAGCCAGTGGTTCGCCTGCGCGGGGGTGCCCAGGAGGTCGATCGTGTGTCCGCCGGGCAGCGCCATCGCGGTGTTGGCGAGGGCGAGGGAGGGGTGCTCCTGCTCGCCTTGGGCGGGCGGCGGGGCGGGCTGCTCGGTCACGGACTCCTCCATGCTTCTCATGGTACGGGTTGCCTCCATCCGTGAGAAGCAGCTACGGTCTTCTCACGGTTCAACCACGTCTATCCGTGAGGTGTCTCCGTGTCCTCTCTTCCCGTGACGGCCGACCGCTTCCCCGTCCGCGTCTTCGGCGGCCCGACCGCCCTCTTCGAGTACGGCGGTCTGCGCTTCCTGACCGACCCGACCTTCGACGCTCCCGGCGACTACTTCCGCGACGGCGAGCGGATCCTGACCAAGACCGCGCCCTCCGCCGCCACCCCCGCCGACCTCGGCCCCGTCGACGTCGTGCTGCTCTCCCACGACGAGCACGATGACAACCTCGACACCAGCGGCCGGGCCCTGCTCGCGGGCATACCCCTGACCCTGACCACGCCCGGCGGCGGCAAGCGCCTGGGCGAGAGCCTGGGAGAGCGGGCCAAGGGCCTCGCCGACTGGGAGTCCGTCGAATTGGACCGGCCCGACGGCGGCACGGTCACCGTGACCGGCGTCCCCGCGCTGCACGGCCCCGGCCGCCGCGAGGAGGTCGAGCCGGTCACCGGCCAGGTCGTCGGCTTCGTCCTGACCGGCGAGGGGCTGCCCACCGTCTACGTCAGCGGCGACAACGCCTCCCTCGACGCGGTCCGCGCGATCGCCGACCGTTTCGCCCCCGTCGACACGGCCGTCCTCTTCGCCGGGGCTCCCCGCTTCCCCGTGCTCTTCGACAACCAGGTCCTCGTCCTGGACAGCGCGATGGCCGCCGAGGCCGCCGGGATCCTGGGTGCCCGTCGGGTCGTCCCCGTCCATTACGACAGCTGGGCCCACTTCACCGAAGGCCGCGAGGAACTGGCCGCCGCCTTCACCGCCGCCGGGCTCGCCGACCGGCTGGACTGGGGCAAGGGCGCCTGACCTGACGTCACTTCCGGACGTCACTTCCGCCAGAACAGGTGATGGACCACCCCGCTCGGACTCGGCACCACATCGCAGTGGAAGCGGTCGAGCAGTTCCTCGGGGGACTCCCAGAGCCGTGAGCCGGACCCGATGACCACGCCGGGCGAGACCGCCACGTGCAGCGTGTCCACCAGGTCGGCGTCGAGGAACTCCCGGATGGTGGCCGCCCCGCCGCCGAGCCGGACGTCCTTGCCCCCGGCCGCCTCGCGCGCCCGCTCCAGGACCTCGGCCGGGTCGCCCCCGACGAAGTGGAACGTGGTGTCGGAGAGGGTGAACGAGGGCCGCTCGTAGTGGGTCATGACGAACACCGGCGTGTGGAACGGGGGTTCCTCGCCCCACCAGCCCTTCCACTCGTGGTCCTGCCACGGGCCGCGGTGCGGGCTGAACTTGTTGCGGCCCATGATCTCGGCGCCGATGTTGTGGTGGAAGTCGCGCGTGAGGTAGTCGTCGAGGCCGCGGCTCCCGCCGGGGTCGGTGCGGTTCGGCCAGCTCGCCGTCGCACCGGCCCAGGCGAACATCTGCCCGGGGTCGGCGTGGCCGAACGGCCGCTCCAGGCTCTGGTGCTCCCCGGCACCGAATCCGTCACTCGAGACGTTGAAGTTCTGCACACGCAACAGCTGGGACACAGCGCTCCTCCTGAGATCGACCGGTGCCAGGGGAAGACCGCCCGGGCCGGCGAAACTCATCGGCCCGGGCCCGACGACCGGCCTGGCGGATTTCCCGGGGCAACGGGCCTGGCCCTTTCCCTGGGCAACGGGCCTGGCCATTCCCGGGTCACCGGGCCCGGCGGGTCCCCCCGGCTCACCCGGCCCGGCCGATCCCCCAGCTCACCCGAGCCCGGCCGATCCCCCAGTTCACCCGAGCCCGCCGGTTTCCCCGCTCACCCCGCCTGCGCCACCACGTGGTCGATCACCCGCTGGAAGTCCTCACTCGGCGAGAACTCCACGAACTCGCTGTCCTCCAGGGCCACCGGCACATGGCCCGGCCCCCAGTAGTAGGCCTGCCCCGCCACGTACTCCTCCTCGCCTGCGGCCGTGCGCATCCTGATCCGGCCCTTCAGCAGATAGCCCCAGTGCGGGCACTGGCAGGCGTCGTCGGGCATGCCCTTGAGCGCCGGGCCCATGTCCGTGCCCTGGGGCAGGGTGATGTAGCCCACCGACAGGCCGCCGCCGATCGGCATGATGCGCAGTTCCACTCCGTCGCCTTCGAGGGCGACGGGTACGTCGCTCCGGGTCGCCGCTGTCATGGCTCCTCCGCTCCGGCCCGGCCGGGCCTGGGGAAAACGGCCTCCTCCCTCCAGCGTGGACCGCCGCCGGACCGGCCGCGACATCACGATCCGGTCAAGAGGTGTCCAGGGGGTCTTGATTTACCGGCGTGTAATCGATTCCATCCACCCGTCGATGTAATCGATTCCACGGACCCGTCCACCGGGTCCCGTTTCCACAAGGAGGTGGAGCGGCGATGGCGAGCATCAAGGACGTCGCCGCCGAGGCGGGCGTCTCCGTCGCCACGGTCTCGCGCGTCCTGAACGACCACCCGTCGGTCAGCGCCGACGCACGCACCCGCGTGCTGGCCGCCGTCGAGGTCCTGGGCTACCGCCCGAACGCCGTCGCCCGCTCGTTGCGCACGGACCAGACCCACACCCTCGGCCTGGTCATCAGCGACGTACTGAACCCGTACTTCACCGAACTGGCCCGCTCAGTCGAGGAGGAGGCCCGCGCGCTCGGCTACAGCGTGATCATCGGCAACGCCGACGAGCGGCCCGACCTCCAGGACCACCACGTACGCAACCTGCTGGACCGCCGGATCGACGGCCTGCTCGTCTCCCCCACGGACGGCGGCTCGCCGCTGATGCTGGACGCCGCGCGGGCCGGGACGCCCATGGTGTTCGTGGACCGGTGGATCCCGGGCGTGGACGTGCCCGTCGTCCGCGCGGACGGCCGGGCCGCCGTACGGGACCTCGTGACGCATCTGCACGGGCTCGGGCACCGGCGGCTCGCGATCATCGCCGGTCCCGCGGCGACCACGACCGGCCGGGAACGCGTGGAGGCCTTCCGGGAGGCGCTCGCCGCCTGCGGGCTGGAACTCCCCGACGCCTACATAGGGCAGGGCGACTTCCAGGCCGAGAGCGGGCGCCGGGTCACCGAGGGCTTCCTCGGCCTGGCCGAGCCGCCCGAGGTCGTCTTCGCGGCCGACAACCTGATGGCGCTCGGCGCACTGGACGCCGTACGCGCGCGTGGACTGCGCGTGCCGGACGACATCGCGCTGGCCGCGTTCGACGACATCCCGTGGTTCGTGCACACCGACCCGCCGATCACGGCGGTCGCCCAGCCCACGGGCGAGCTGGGCCGGGCCGCCGTACGGGCCCTGGTCGACCGCATCGAAGGACGGCCGGGCGAGTCCGTCACCCTCCCCGCCCGGCTCGTCGTACGCCGCTCGTGCGGCGAGAACCCCACCCCAGTGCAAAGGAGCACGTCGTGAGCGACGCGGACGAGTTGCTGCGCATCGAGGGCATACGGAAGACCTTCCCGGGTGTGGTCGCGCTGGACGGCGTCGACTTCTCCCTGCGCCGGGGCGAGGTGCACGTGCTGCTCGGTGAGAACGGCGCGGGCAAGAGCACGCTGATCAAGATGCTCTCCGGTGCCTACACGCCCGACGCCGGGCGGATCCTGGTCGGCGGCGAGGAGACGCGCATCCAGAGCGCGCAGGACTCCGAGCGGCTCAGGATCGCCACCATCTACCAGGAGTTCAACCTCGTACCCGATCTGACGGTCGCCGAGAACATCTTCCTGGGGCGGCAGCCGCGCCGCTTCGGCGTGATCGACCGGAAGCGGATGGAGGCCGACGCCGAGGTCCTGCTCAAGCGGGTCGGCGTACACGTGTCGCCCCGCGCGCGGGTCCGCGAACTCGGCATCGCGCGGCTGCAGATGGTCGAGATCGCGAAGGCGCTCAGCCTGGACGCCCGGGTGCTGATCATGGACGAGCCGACGGCCGTGCTCACCTCCGAGGAGGTCGAGAAGCTCTTCGCGATCGTGCGCACGCTGCGCGAGGACGGCGTCGGGATCGTGTTCATCACCCATCACCTGGAGGAGATCGCCGCCCTCGGGGACCGGGTGACCGTCATGCGCGACGGGAAGAGCGTCGGGCAGGTGCCCGCCTCCACGCCCGAGGACGAGCTGGTCCGGCTCATGGTGGGGCGCTCGATCGAGCAGCAGTACCCGCGCGAGCGCGCCGACCGCGGTACCGCGTTGCTGACCGTCGAGGGGCTCACCCGCGACGGCGTCTTCCACGACGTCGGCTTCGAGGTGCACGCCGGCGAGGTCGTCGGCATCGCGGGGCTGGTCGGGGCCGGGCGGACCGAGGTCGTCCGGGCCGTGTTCGGGGCCGACCCGTACGACAAGGGCAGCGTGAAGGTCTCCGGCGCCCCGATCGCCAAGTACGACGTCAACGCGGCGATGACCGCAGGGATCGGGCTCGTCCCCGAGGACCGCAAGGGCCAGGGCCTGGTGCTGGACGCGTCGGTGGAGGAGAACCTCGGGCTGGTGACCCTGCGGTCGGCCACGCGCGCGGGGCTCGTCGACCTCAAGGGCCAGCGCGAGGCCGCCGAGCGGATCGCCGGGCAGCTCGGCGTGCGGATGGCGGGCCTCGGCCAGCACGTGCGCACGCTGTCCGGCGGCAACCAGCAGAAGGTCGTCATCGGCAAGTGGCTGCTCGCCGACACCAAGGTGCTGATCCTCGACGAGCCGACGCGCGGCATCGACGTCGGCGCCAAGGTCGAGATCTACCAGTTGATCAACGAACTCACCGCCGCCGGCGCGGCCGTCCTGATGATCTCCAGCGACCTGCCCGAGGTGCTCGGCATGAGCGACCGGGTGCTGGTGATGGCCCAGGGCCGGATCGCCGGTGAACTCTCCGCCGACGAGGCGACCCAGGACGCCGTGATGGCACTCGCCGTAAGCAACCCCAGCACCGACAAGGAGGCCTCCCGTGGCCACTGACACGCTCAAGAGCACGACGGGCGCGGGTGGCGCCTCGGCCTCGGGCGGCCTGCGCCGCCTCCTGCTCGACAACGGCGCGCTCACCGCGCTCATCGTCCTCGTCATCGCGATGTCGGCGCTGTCCGGCGACTTCCTGACGACGGACAACCTCCTCAACGTCGGTGTCCAGGCGGCCGTGACCGCCATCCTCGCCTTCGGCGTCACCTTCGTGATCGTCTCGGCGGGCATCGACCTGTCGGTCGGCTCGGTCGCCGCGCTGTCGGCCACGGTGCTCGCCTGGAGCGCCACCTCGGCGGGCGTCCCGGTCTTCCTCGCCGTGCTCCTCGCCATAGCGACCGGCATCGTCTGCGGCCTGGTCAACGGCGTCCTGATCTCCTACGGCAAGCTGCCGCCGTTCATCGCCACGCTGGCCATGCTGTCCGTGGCCCGCGGCCTGTCCCTCGTCATCTCCGAGGGCTCCCCGATCGCCTTCCCGGACTCGGTCTCGCACATCGGCGACACGCTCGGCGGCTGGCTGCCGGTGCCGGTCCTGGTCATGGTCGTGATGGGCCTGATCGCCGCGTTCGTGCTCGGCCGGACCTACATCGGCCGCTCCATGTACGCGATCGGCGGCAACGAGGAGGCCGCGCGTCTTTCCGGGCTGCGCGTGAAGAAGCAGAAGCTCGCGATCTACGCCTTCTCGGGTGTCTTCGCCGCCGTCGCCGGTGTCGTCCTCGCCGCCCGCCTCTCCTCCGCGCAGCCCCAGGCCGCCGACGGCTACGAGCTGGACGCGATCGCCGCGGTCGTCATCGGCGGCGCCTCCCTGGCGGGCGGCACGGGCAAGGCGTCCGGCACGCTCATCGGCGCGCTGATCCTGGCCGTGCTGCGCAACGGGCTGAACCTGCTGAACGTCTCCGCGTTCTGGCAGCAGGTCGTCATCGGTGTCGTCATCGCGCTGGCGGTGCTGTTCGACACGCTGCGGCGCAAGGCCGGGGCGACGCCGGTGGCCGGTGCTTCTGGCGGCAAGGGCAAGCAGGCGGCGACGTACGCGCTCGCGGCCGTGGTCACCGTCGCGATCGTCGGCGCCACGTCCTTCCTGCACAACGGCTCCTCCGCCGCGTCCACCCCGAAGATGGGCCTGTCGCTGTCCACCCTCAACAACCCCTTCTTCGTGCAGATCCGGGCGGGCGCCCAGGCCGAGGCGAAGCGGCTGGGCGTGGACCTGACCGTCACGGACGCCCAGAACGACGCCTCCCAGCAGGCCAACCAGCTGCAGAACTTCACCAGTTCCAACCTGGGCGCGATCATCGTCAACCCCGTGGACTCGGACGCCGCGAGCAACTCGGTGAAGGCCGCCGACAAGGCGAAGATCCCGGTCGTCGCCGTGGACCGGACCGTCAACAACGCGGCGGTGGACACCCTGGTCGCCTCCGACAACGTGGCCGGCGGTGAGCTGGCGGCCAAGTCCATCGCCGAGAAGCTGGGCGGCAAGGGCAAGATCGTGATCCTGCAGGGCCAGGCGGGCACGTCCGCGGCCCGGGAGCGTGCGCAGGGCTTCGCGAACGGCCTGAAGGCCTACCCGGGCATCCAGGTCGTGGCCCAGCAGCCCGCCGACTTCGACCGCACCAAGGGCCTCGACGTGATGTCGAACCTGCTCCAGGCCCACCCGGACGTCCAGGGCGTCATCGCCGCCAACGACGAGATGGCCCTCGGCGCGATCAAGGCGCTGGGCTCCAAGGCCGGCAAGTCGGTCTCGGTCGTGGGCTTCGACGGCACGCCTGACGGACTGAAGGCGGTCGAGGGCGGCACGCTGTACGCCTCCGTGGCGCAGCAGCCGACCCAGCTCGGGAAGATCGCCGTGGACAACGCCCTGAAGGCGCTCCAGGGCAAGAAGGTCGAGGAGACGGTGAAGGTGCCGGTGAAGGTGGTCACGAAGGAGAACGTGGCCGGCTTCAGCGGCTGACATCGGGGAACGGCGGGCGGTCGCACGGCTGGTGGGACCGCCCGTCCATGTCACTCACGTGGGGAGACAACTCATGTACGACTACGACCTCCTGGTCGTGGGGTCGGCCAACGCCGACCTGGTGATCGGAGTGGAGCGCCGGCCCGGAGCCGGCGAGACCGTGCTCGGCTCCGACCTGGCCGTCCACCCGGGCGGCAAGGGCGCGAACCAGGCGGTCGCCGCCGCCCGGCTCGGCGCCCGTACGGCACTGCTGGCCCGGGTCGGCGACGACGACCACGGCCGGCTGCTGCTGGACTCGCAGCGGGAGGCCGGCGTCGACACGGTGGGCGTCCTGGTGGGCGACGCGCCGACCGGCGTCGCGCTGATCACGGTCGACCCGTCCGGGGACAACAGCATCGTCGTCTCGCCGGGCGCGAACGGCCGGCTGACCCCCGGGGACGTGAGCGCCGCCGGGTGTCTGTTCCAGAGCTCCAAGGTGGTCTCGACGCAGTTGGAGATCCCGCTGGAGACGGTGGTGGAGGTCGTACGGAACCTTGCGCCGGACAGCCGCTTCGTGCTGAACCCCTCCCCGCCGCGCCCCCTCCCCGCGGAGGTGCTGGCGGCCTGCGACCCGCTCATCGTCAACGAGCACGAGGCGAAGGTGATCCTGGGCGACTCGGCCGTCGGGGACACCCCCGAGGACTGGGCGCGGATCCTGCTCGCGAAGGGCCCGCGGTCGGTGGTGGTGACGCTGGGCTCGGAAGGCGCGCTGGCGGCGTCGGCGGAGGGCGTCTCCCGGGTGGCGTCGGTCAAGGTGCGGGCGGTGGACACGACGGGCGCGGGCGACGCGTTCACCGCCGCGCTGGCCTACCGGCTGGGGGCGGGCGAGTCCCTGGCGGAGGCGGCGGCGTACGCGGCGCGGGTCGGTGCGGCGACGGTGACCAAGGAGGGCGCGCAGGCGTCCTTCCCTACGGCGGAGGAGGTCGCTGAGCTGTGCTGTGCTGACCCGGGAGACAACCCCCGGACCCCCGGCCGCAGGTCGGACAGCGACTCCGCATCCGGCGAGCGGGGTGGGGCCTGATGAAGAAGGCCGGAATACTCAACCGTCACCTCGCCGGAGCGCTGGCCGAACTCGGCCACGGCGACGGGGTCCTCGTCTGCGACGCGGGCATGCCCATCCCCGACGGCCCCCGGGTGGTGGACCTGGCCTTCCGGGCCGGGGTGCCGGCGTTCGCGGAGGTCCTGGAAGGGCTGCTGGCCGAGCTGGTGGTCGAGGGGGCGACGGCGGCCGAGGAGGTACGGCGGGCGAATCCGGAGGCCTCGAAACTGCTGCACGGGCACTTCCCCGCACTGGACTTCGTCCCGCACGAGCGGCTCAAGGAACTGTCGGCGGACGCCCGGCTGATCGTCCGCACCGGCGAGGCACGGCCGTACGCCAACGTCCTGCTGCGCTGCGGCGTCTTCTTCTGACCGCCGTCCACCGAGATGTTTCGAGGGGCCCGATCCGTCGACCGGGCCCCTCGGCTTTCCCCTCCCGTCAGGATCCCCCGCGATCCCCCCGGATCCCCCTCCAGAAGTCCTGACACCAAGTACGACTGCCAAAGGACGGGAAGGGTTGCACGGCCGAGTAAGAAATTCTTGCCGGACCCTTACGGATCCCCGCGCCGGTGCCGGAGCAGGTGCCCTAGGTTGACGGAATGGGCCTCTTCGACAAGCTGACCGGAACCCAACATCCCGACGACGGTGTCGTTCCGCGCCCGGTCGAGGAGGTGCGGGCGGCCCTGCTCGCTCTCAACGGGCCCGACGTGCCGTATGCCGTGCTCGTCGGGGCCGCGGAGGGCGCCGACGTGGTGGCGGAGTGGCGGCTGGCCGAGCCCGCCTGGCAGAACCTCTTCGTCCGTTCCCAGCTCAGCCGTGCCGTCCGGTTCCGGATGCGCTTCGTGGAGGCCGAGCACGAGGTGCGCGTCGTCGAGGAGGGGCGGGAGGTCACCCGGGTCGGGAACCCGCCGAGGCTGAGCATCTCCCGGCAGTACACGCGTGGGCCGGACCGGACCGTCACCCGCCACTACACCCTCGGTCGCGGGGAGAGCGGCCGCCTCGAAGCCACGGAGACGTTCCGCTTCGACAGCGCCGAACTGCGCGATCCTCTGCGGGACATCGTCCTCACGTCGGGCTGGACGTGGCGGAGTGTGGTGTTCGGCAGGCTGTGAGCACGCGGGTGACCTCGCCGTCGTCCTCCACGATGTCCCGGACGTGCGCGAACCCGAGCCGGCCCAGCAGCCGCAGCGACGGCTCGTTCCGCGCGTCCACGGTGGCGTGCACCTCGGTGAGCCCCAGGGTCTCGAAGCCGTACGCCACGAGCGCCCGCGCCAGCTCCGTCCCTAGCCCGCCGCCCCAGGCCTCGGGGGCGAGGGCGTAGATGATCTCGTGTCCGTCGACTTCCTCGGTCCGCTTGATCTCCGCGTGCCCGACCAGCCGCCTGTCACGCCGGACCGCCCACACGTCGAACAGCTCCCGCGCGTACACCGTGCTGAAGACCCGCCCGAACAGGGCCCGGTCCTCGGCCTCGGACGCGGTGCCGTCCCCCATCCACCGGGACACCCGGGTGTCCTGGAACAGGGCGACGAAGTCGTCCTCGTCGTCCGGGGTGTAGGGGGTGAGGAGGAGGCGGGGGGTGCGCAGGGTCGGGGGCAGGGCGGGGCTCACTCGGCACCGGCCAACTGATCGGCCCAGACGTAGCTCTCGGGCAGCAGGTCCGCGACGGGGACGGCCCGGACATCGTCGCATGTGCCAACGATGACTTCGACGGCGGGAAAGCAGTCGAGAAGAACCTGCCGGCACCGCCCGCACGGGGGCACGACCCCCCGGCCGCGGTCGCCCACGGCGACGACGGTGTCCAGCTCGTACACCCCCTGGGCGGCCGCCACGCCGATGAGCGTCAGCTCGGCGCAGGGCCCTCCGGTGAAGTGGTAGACGTTCACCGCGGTCACGATCCGCCCGCCCGGGGCACGCCCCGCGGCGGCCACGGTGTGCCTCTCGCCCCGACACCGCGCGCGGGCGACGTCCGCCGCGGCCCGGACGAGCTCATGGTCGACGGGGAGGGTCTGCGTGGTCATCGGCTCTGCTTTCGTCTTTCGTCGGAGTCAAGGGGACGTTGACCCGGGCGGCCGGGTTCGTGCAACCGGAAATCGGCGAGTCACGACGGGGCCGAAGACGGGAAAGCCGGTCGACAGCACGAGCGAGATCGGCGCAGGATCCGGTGCATGTCCGCTCCTCCACGACTGCGGCTCCCGCCGGGCCACCGCAGCCGACCGGCGACCCTCACCGACGTCCCCGCGATCCACCACCTCGTCGCCACCTGCGAGCGCGACCTGCACGGGCGCGTCGACACGGCAGCCGACGGCATCGCCGCCGACCTGGCACGGCCCGGCCTGGACCCGGAGTTCGACACGCTGCTCGTGCACGACGCCGGTGGAGCACCGGCCGGCTGGGCCTGGGTGCACGGAGGCCGCCGCAGCATGATCGACGTCCACCCCCGCCATCGGGGGAAGGGGCTGGGCAGCGCGCTGCTCACCTGGGCCGAGGCACGTGCCCGCCGGGCGGGCAGCGCACGGCTGGTCCAGACGCTCCCCGACGGCGACCGGACGGCCGCCACGCTGCTGCTCTCCCGCCGGTACCAGCCGTACATCACCCAGTGGCTGCTGCGGATCGAGATGCCCGGCGAACCCGAGGTCCCCGACGCACCGCCCGGCATCATGGTGCGACCGTTCGGCCCCGGTGACGAGCGGGCGGCGCACCGGCTCACCGAAGACGCCTTCGACGAATGGCAGCAGCGCCGCAAGGGCTACGAGGAGTGGGCCCGCCTGACGGTCGAACGCCCCACGTTCGCACCGGCCCTGTCACCCGTGGCGTTCGCCGACGGCCGGATGGTAGGCGCGGTCCTGTCGCTGTACGTGCCGGACTCCGACGAGGGCTGCATCGACCGCGTCGCGGTACGCCGTGACCACCGCGACCGCGGCATCGCCCGCTCACTCCTGCGGGAGGCGTTCCACGGTTTCTGGCTGCGCGGCCGGCGCTCGTGCGCTCTGTGGACCCACTCGGCGACCGGCGCCCTGACGCTGTACGAGCGGGTGGGCATGACGGTCGCGCAAGGCTCGACGGTCTTCAGCAAGGCCCTCGACGACGAGGGGGACGCTGTGGCAGGGCTGTGACGGTGAGGCTGTTGCGACTGTGATCGCAAACTGTGAACATGGTGTAGGTAGAAACGTTCATCACCGACCAATCGGTGGCCGGGGGAGGCGAGTTAGCGCGATGAAGTTCGACATGGGTGCGCAGACGCTGTCGACGTTGCAGCGTGACACGCGTGGTTCGACGGATGATCTGGGTGGTCTGGTCCGGCAGTTGGTGGCGGCGGCGCAGCCGCTGGAGGGGAAGTTCAACGGTTCGGGTCGTGTGATGTTCGACCAGTTCAAGGCGCGGGCGGACCGTATCGCGTCGGATCTGAACTCGTCGCTGTCGGCGATCCTGGGCGGTCAGTCCGGGATGGACTCGGCGTTCTCCTCGGGTGACCAGGAGCAGGGCGACAACGCGCGTCAGCAGATGTCGGCGGCGAACTTCGACGCCGCGCGTTTCCGCTGAGTTCCGCGGACGTCGTCGTCAGGGTCCTTTCAGCTTGGCTGTTTTCTCGGGGAGTGGTGTGTGATGGCGGGTGCGGGTTCGGATCGCCGGTCGTATGACACGGGTGCGTCGGCGGATGCGCAGTCGAACATCCAGGGGGTGATCGGCCGTCTGGAGTCGCTGATCACCGAGCGTGACAAGCAGGTGAAGGCGGCGATGGCCGATTTCACGGCGGATGGTGTGGCGGATGAGTACCACGGCAAGGAACAGCGGTGGAACAACGCCTCGCAAGAGGTGAAGAACATTATTCATCTGCTGAAGACGACGCTGGAGAAGAACGACGGCACGGCGCAGTCGACGATTCAGCGCGCGAAGGCGGCGGTCGACAACATCGGCTGAGTCTGCCGTAGTTGCTGGTCCTTTCGGTGTGGTTCGTTGATGGTTGGTGACGGGGGTTTTCGGTGCCCGGCTGGGATTTGAAGCCGCAGGGTATTTCGCATGTGCTGAAGACGACGGGTGATGCGGCGTCGAAGCTGGAGAAGTACGCGAAGGCGTTCGGTGAGCATCTGACGTCGGCGGCGTCCAGCGCGGGCACCGTCTCGGCCGAGGGTGGCGGTGAGGGCGGCGAGAAGGCGCAGGGCGGCCTGGTCGCTTTGGCGTTGTCGCAGTTCGCGGAGCACGCGACGAAGGATCTGAAGTTCGTCGCGGCGCGGGCGGGCAAGTCGTTGCAGGGCGCGGTGGATGCCACCACGGCGTATCTGAACGGGGACGAGGAGATGGCGGCCGAGGCGCAGCGCAAGACGCTGCAGGCGCCTGTGGTGGATCTGCCGGGAGTCGGTAAGCGGTGATCCAGCCGGAGAAGATCCCCCAGTTCACCGGGAATCTGGAGCAGCTGGAGACGGACTACGCGGACCTGAAGAAGGACGCGGGTCACGTCCGGGAGGCGGGCGGTGACATCCACTCCCGTTTCCAGGGCTTGTCGGCGTTCTACCACGCTCCGGAGGCGGAGCAGTTGTTCGCGACGACGAAGCCGGTGAAGGAGAAGGCGGACGCCTTCGCCGACGACCTGGAGAAGGTCTCGGGCGCGCTGTCGTCGTATGCCACCGAAATCCGTCCGCTGGTGGCGAAGCTGAAGCAGTTGAAGGCGGACGCGGCGGCTTTTGTCTCGTCGGTCAAGGACGATGACGAGTGGGAGTACGACGAGGACAAGGTCGACGAGCACAACAAGCTGCGCGATGACATCACCGCGACGGTCGCGGCGTTCTGGGCGGCGGAGCGGACCTGCCACAACAAGATCACCGCGTTGTGGGGCGGGACGCAGATGGTGGCCGGGGACGGTTCGGACAAGAAGAACCAGTACGGCTTCAACGCCGAGGACATGAAGAACGCCAAGCTCCCCTGGGGTGACCCGGTGGAGGAGAAGCACAAGTGGTACGAGGTCGGCCACTGGGTGAAGTCGTTCGTGTGGGACGGGCTGATCGTCGACGGTATCTGGGGCACGATCAAGGGCCTGGGCACCCTGGTCGGCTTCGGTGGCTGGGAGGCGATGGGCCAGGCGTGGAAGGGCCTGGCCCAGCTCGCGACCGGCCTGGCCATCACGGCGATCCCCGGGGCGCAGGCGTGGTTCTGGACGGCGTCGGACAAGGACATGCCCTCCTGGCTGCGTGACTCGCGCACGGCGATGAAGGAGACCGGCAAGGCGCTGGTGGCCTGGGACCAGTGGGGCAAGAACCCCGCCCGCGCCGCCGGAGCGGTCACCTTCAACGTCCTGACCACGGTCTTCACCGGCGGCGCGGGCGCCGCCGCCTCGGGCGCGGGCAAGGCGGGCGCGGTGGCCAAGGCGTTGTCGGTGGCGGGCAAGGCCGGCCGGGTCATCGACCCGATGACCTACATCACCAAGGGCGCGGGCGCAGGCCTGTCGAAGATCGGCGACATCACCAAGGGCCTCAAGGGCGTCGGCAACATCGACATCCCCGCCCTGCCCGAGAACGCCGTCACGCTGCCCGAGGGCACGGTCAAGCTTCCCGACGGCACGGTGCAACTGCCCGAGGGCGCGGCCCTGCCGGACGGCGCGACGAAACTGCCCGACGGCAACGTCCGACTGCCCGACGACGCCCCGGTCCTGCCCGAAGGCACCACGAAACTCCCCACCGAGGACGGCGCCCCGGCCCGCTACTACGACCCGGACGGCAACATCCTCGACGAGCACGGCAACGTCCTGCAGAAATCCGCCGACGGCCCCGGCGACGTCGTCGACCAGCCCCACATGCCGGACACGGGCTCGCCTGCTTCCGGTGCGGACACGCCCCGCGTGGACTCCCCCGCCCAGCAGCCGGCCCTGGTCACCGCGGGAGCGCACACCGCCCAAGACGCCGGCCAGCACATCCGCGTGGGCAACAGCCTCGACGAGGGCCTGGGGGATGCCGGCCGAGTCGGCAACGACGGGGCCACTCCGGCCGTCCACGCCGGGGGCAGTAACTTCCCCGGCAACGCGGCAGGCGACCACATGCCAGGCGGCACCGCAGGCCACTCGCCCGGCGGTCACGCGGGCGACCACATGCCCACGAACGAGTTGGACAACCCGCTCCACAGCGGCCGCGACGGCACTCCCGCCACAGGCGCCGGCCAGCCGGACACGCCCTCCACCGCGGGCCACACCGACGGTCCGAGCACGAGCGGTACCCACAGCGACGGGCCGGGCACCGGTGACGGCCACCATGAGCCGCCATCGGCTGGCGGCGGGCACCCACACTCCGGGGGCATGGACGACGCTGCCCGCGGCGCGGACGGCGGCGATGACGCACATGACGGTGGTGCTCCGCCGCCCCATGAGAGCAATTCCGGCACGGGCGCCAAGAAACCTGGCCTGATTCGCCAGGACGACCACTTCCATGCGGAACACAACAGCAAGGGGCAACGGAAGTCGCACCTCAACGCGAATGGCGATCTCGTCCCCGCCAACCCTGACGGAACGGCGAGCATTGTCGATCACGTCGTGGGACGTGACCCCGCGAAGTCTGACAGTCCCTTCACATCGCTGAGCGCTGAGGGTGCCAATGCGAAGGCATTCGGTTCGGCCAGGATTCGTGTGGACTTGGAGCGGCTGGAGCGTGACATCGCGAACGGCCGAGTTGACGGAGTGGAGGTCTATTCACCGGAGCGGGTGCAGGGCAGCATTCAGCAGAACGCGGACGAGATCGCGGGAAGGCATGTCGACCTGACCGTTCCGCCTGGCACATCCAAGGCTGAGGCCATCGAGCGCGCACAGTCCATGGGCCTGAGTAAGAGCAAGGCCAAGCGCGTCGCCCAACGTATGATCGACATGATGAACACTCGGCGCGACCAGGAATGGCTGATCAAGGGCGTCGTGCCGCGTGAGTACATCGAGGGGCCGTTTGGTGGCTGACATGGTTAGGGAGCCTGACGTGAGCCGGTTCGACAGGTTGCTCGGCACGGACCTCGACGGTCGGCCGGTCGATGATGTGGAGGACGTCATCTACGACGCCCTCGAGGACCCGCGCCACCGAGAGCGGGTGCCCGGACTGGTCGAGTTGATGAACGATCGGGAAGCCCCTGAACGGGAGCGGTTTCTGGCTTGCGTCGCACTGACGACGTGGGCGGAGCCGGCGGGTTACGAGACCGTCATTGCGTGTGCACGCGATCCGAAGCGAGCGCCGTGGTACGACATCCTCATCGACCGCAAGTTCTCCGTCGACAACACTTTCGCGCAGTTGTCGCTGGCCGTGGGTGACAGCGACGATCTTGCGCGGGAGAAGGGAACCTGGGAGCTGAGGACCGAGGCCTTTCGGGCGTTGGTGGGTATCGCGGACCGTGAGTATTTTGACGAGAAACTGGCGGATCTGCTGGACAGAGAGACGGTCGGAACTCTCCTCGACGACATTCGGGAGGCTGTCGGCCGAGGTGTTACCCAGCTGGCTGAGCGCCGCCCCCAGAGCTTCGACCTGACCACCCAGCTCGTCGATCTCGCTGCGGCGGTGGCTACCGTCGACGGGCCCATGGCTCAACGCCTGGCTCAGAACGTCCTGAGCCAGGACACCAGCCCTCGTGCCCTCATCCACGCCGTGGCCATTGTGCGGCGTTCTGGAACGTCCGATGCCCGTGCGTTCGCGGAGTACCTGTCCAGTGTTGGGGACGACAATGTACGTGATCAGGTGCGTCAGGCGCTGATGTCCGATGACGACAAGAAGACCCAGACGCCGAATAACGGCTGACCATGGAGCGGCAATGCGGCACTGCCCAGTCGGCCTGTGGGACGTGGGGCCGCGACGACGAGAGGGCTGATGCCCTGGCCCGCTGTCTTCGGGACTTGCTGACTGCTTATCGCGTACTGGCCACTCACAAGCTTGCGATGGATGCGCCCGTTGTTTATGTCTCGGTTTCTGAGGCCCGTAAAGTCGAACAGTCTTCTTTTCAAGGGAGAGCTTGGACGCGTATGCCGAGTGCTCCGGTGACATCGTGACGGGCGTTGGAGAGGAGATGTTCCGACAGGAGGCTCTGTTTCGGCTGGGGGCCTCTTCCTTCGCCGACTTCGTCACTGTCGACTTGGTGACGCACACGGACGTATGGCTGCCGTACGACCTCAAGGGGCGGCACGCCGAGAACTACTTCAACGCCGATGGCTCTGCGTCGGACGTGTGGTCCAGCTTCGAAGTCCCCGCACGGTACGACATCTTCATGCACGCTCCCGGCTTCGGACGTATCGGCTACCGGCGGACTGCTGAAGGTGAAGTCCGGTACGTGCCGGTCCACGGATCGCAAGGTGAGCTGCTCGGCTACCTGTGGGCCTCGGACGCAGAAAACGCGGCGAGCTTCGAGCCCCTGGACGTCGGCGACAATGCTTCCTACCATGCCGGGTTGGCCTGGCTGGAACGCCTGCGGTCCGCGCACGACCGCGGGTTGTCACCATCGGCGGCCCTGGCTGAGCTGTCGGCGACGTCTGACACGAGCGCAGGCCGAGTGGACCCGACGCGCGAACCACGGACCGCCGCCCTTGCTGTACTACGCGACCGATCGCAGGAGGGAGCCTGAATTGGGCCGGTTCGACCGGTTGTCCGACACGGACTTCGATGGTCGGCCGGTCGATGACGTGGAGGAGGTCATCTACGACGCTCTCGATGCCCGCACCATCAGGAGCGGGTGCCTGGGCTCGTTGACGTAGGCCGAGCCGGCGGGTTACGAGACCGTCATTGCGTTGCGCCCGGGATCCGAAGCGGCGGCCCAGGCCGTCGTGAACGAGCTGGGTGTCCCGGTCAAGGCGGGACCGGATCCGCTGCAGAAAAGGCTTCTCATGAAGATTGCGGATCACTTTCAAGAGCTATGGGCGCCTTCTTTTGGGATGCCCAGAGGGAGGGTGCGGGAATTTGTTGCGGATGCCGCATACGTGGATGAGCGAGAGATTGTCCAGTATTTGCTGGCCGGACATGACCTTTTCAGTGTCATGGGTTCCTCCGAGGACGTTCTGGGTTCCGGCGAGACAATCATGGGGGGCGACTCCATCTACTCGGATGGAGAATGGGTGTGGCGAGGAGATCTCTGGTTCTATGTGAGGAACCATCACGTCTGTCTGCCGAACGAGTTTTTGGAGCGAATCAGGTCCTTTGGCTACACCATGCCGGCTGAGGGCTTGTCGAGTCTCATGGAAATCGCCAAGGAAATCCGCCCTCGATTGTGAGATGACTGGCAGGGTGACCCAGCGGCTGGGTGGAACCGGTCGTGTCCCCGTCATCCTGTGGAACAGGGGTACCTGAAACAGGATGAAGAGCTGCTGTTCATCGGTGTCAAGCAGAATACCGTTATGGACCGTTTGGCGACCGCCCGGGTCACCTCGTACTCCGGCTTCTGTGCGCCCTTCCCGTCGCAGGCTTACATCGCGGCTGGCAAATTCAACGGTGTCGAGATCTGGCGCCTTGAACAGATCCAGCGGAGCATCAACGACGAGATCAACAAGGTGGCGGGCAAGAGCCGGCAAGGTGTACCGCCGGGTCATGGCGTTGCTCAATACTCGGAGAATGGTTGATCAGCGGAGTAGTCCCGAAGGAGTGCGTCGACAGGCCACACCCGACGACCAGGACACCGTGAAGCCGTCGGACAGCATGTCCGAGAGTCAGGCTTCGTGGGAACCGAGCCCCCGAGTCGCCCAGCTGCTCTTTGTGGACTTTGACGGAATGCCGTCGGATCCCGATGAAGTCATCAGCGATGGACTCGACGGCGGTTACAGGGACCGCTCCGAGGCCCTCAGGCAAGTCCTGCGAGACTCGGATGAGGACCCGGCAGGGCGTTTTCTGGCGTGTGTCGCGCTGACACGCTGGGGTGACGCGATCGGGTACGAAGAGGTGGTCGCTGCCGCTCATTCGCCCGGAGCAGTCGCTTGGCGGGGCGCCTCGTACGACAGAATGCATGGCGAGGACGACACTTTCGGAGTGCTCGCGGACGCTGTGGGAGACAGCATCGACATGGTGGACGAACGCGGCACGGGTGCCGAGCGGGTAAGGGCCGCAGAGGCGTTGCTCGGAGTGGTCGACTCCGTTCAATTCGACCGGCACACCAACTCCCTGCTGCGTGAGGATCTCCTCGTGGCCTCACTTCCGGTGATCAAAGAAGCGGTGGCACGCGGCACTACGAGGTTGAAGCAAGAGCGCATCTCATACGATCTTGGCCTTCAGCTGGCCTTGACGATTACTGCGGCTCGTCGTATTGACGCAGACTGGGCTCTGAACGCGGCGCGCGGTCTTGTGGCGGCCAAGCCCGGTGAGCGTGGGTTGGAAGAACTGCGCGAGGATTTCCCGGAGTTCCGGTGAAGGGCTTGGCCATTGCAACTCAGGTTCAACGCGACCGCCGACGCATTGCGTACGACGCCGACATGCCCGTCGAGGAGGGTTGTGCATACTTCTACCCCCGTGGCCCACTGGACCTGGGGGCGTGACGACGAAACGGCTGACGCCTTGGTCCGCTGTCTTCGGGACTTGATGGCCGCTTATCGCGTACTGGCCACTCACAGGCTCGCGATGGATGCGCCCGTTGTCCATGTCTCGCTTTCTCAGGCCCGTAAGGCGAAGAGCTTCCTTTGACTGACCGCAACGGCTCGTGGGGCGGGAGAGGGGGACACTGCGGAAGCTGCAATACAGCTGGTTGATCAGATGAGGGCGGATCTCCGCGCCGGCGAGGTCGGTTCCGTGGACGCGTACGTCCAGTGCTCCGGCGACATCGTGACGGGCGCCGGAGGAGAGTTGGTCCGACAGGAGAACCTGTTTCGGCTGGGGGCCTCTTCCTTCGCCGACTTCGTCACTGTCGACTTGGTGACGCACACCGACGTATGGCTGCCGTACGACCTCAAGGGGCGGCACCGGCAAGAGGTCTACACGGCAAACGGCCCTCGCTTGGCGGCGGTGCTGCGCGACCTGTCCGAGGTTCTCGGGTCAGAGACGGATCCAGACGACTCGACGTACTTCGCCAAGCCCACCGAAACGCTCGGCTACCTGTGGGCCTCAGACGCAGAGAACGCGGCGAGCTTCGAGCCCCTGGACGTCGGCGACAATGCTTCGTACCATGCCGGGTTGGCCTGGCTGGAGCGCCTGCGGTCCGCGCACGACCGGGGGTTGTCTCCGTCGGCGGCTCTGGCCGTGGTGTCGGCGACGGCTGATACGAGCGCAGGCAGGGTGGCTCCGGCGTGCGAACCGCGCACCGTCGCTCTTGCTGTCCTGCGCGACCGATCGCGGGGCTGACAGCGGGACTACCCTTCGGCGCGGGACCAGTGTCATGCGAGGGCGGAATGGATGCCGTAGGCCGTGATCTCAGTGGGGCGGATCTCTCCGGCGGTGATTGGTCGGAGTCGTGGTTCACGGGCGCCGATCTGCGGAACGTCAATCTGGCGGGTGCGGAGTTGTATCGCTCGGATGCTCAGGGGGCCGACCTCAGTGGGGCCGATCTGACGGGTGCCTCCCTCGTGCGCGTGAACCTCGACGACGCGATCCTGCGGCACGCGACGCTCGACCGTGCCGACCTGGTGAAGGCGTCGTTGTTCGGTGTCGATGCCTTTGGTGCCAGTTGTCGAGGCACCCGGTTCATGGGGGCCTCGCTGCTGGAGGTCGATTTTCGATGCGCCGATCTGCGGGATTCCGTGTTCGATCAGAATTCGTTCAAGGTGATCATTGATCGGCGTACGCGACTGAGCGGTGCCTCGGGGTCTGTTCTCGGACCCGTGGTTCTCGCGGAGGAGGGGGGATCGCGAGAACTGTCCGGTCCGGAGCTTCAGGAGTGGTTGCGTGAGCGCGGCGGGTGCGTTCAGGTCGTGACCGGGAGTCGTTGACCTCGCGCTGCCGTGCCGTCGAAGGGTGGGTAGTGCTCGCCCACGCGCTCCGCCGCCTCGATGTATGCGGTGAGGGCGTCGCGGGACTGGGCGAGCCGTTGCATCTGGTCGTCCAGCCGGCGCAGGCGGGAGCGCATCGCGGTCAGTAGTTCCGGGCAGCCGGGCAGGGCCGGGGCCTCCCCGACCGCGCAGGGCAGTACGTACGCGATGTCCTCGGAGGACAGGCCCGCGCCCAGCAGGTGCCGGATCTGCTTCACCCGCAGCACGGCGCTGTCGTCGTACTCGCGGTAGCCGTTCGCGCCGCGGTCCGCCTCCAGCAGCCCCTGGGCCTCGTAGTAGCGCAGTTGGTGGGCGTTGACGCCCGTCCGTCGGCTCAGTTCCCCGATCCGCATCGGAAACCCCCCTTGACCTTCACACCGGTCTCAACGTTGACGATGCTGTCATGGACAAGGACAGCACATCTCCAACTCGCGTATCCGTCGTCGGACTTGGGCTGATGGGGCAGGCGCTCGCCGGGGCGTTCCTGCGGGCCGGGCACCCGACGACCGTGTGGAACCGTACGGCGTCCAAGGCCGAGCGGCTGGTGGCCGAGGGCGCGCGGCTCGCCCCCTCGGTCGGCGACGCGATCCAGGCGGGTGCTCTGACGGTCGTCTGCCTCACCGACTACCAGGCCGTGCGCGAACTGCTCGGCGCGGACGGGGTCGACCTGGACGGCGCGATGCTGGTCAACCTGACCTCGGGCGACTCGGCCCAGGCCCGGGAGACCGCCCGCTGGGCGGAGCAGCGCGGCGCCCGTTACCTGGACGGCGCCATCATGGCCGTGCCGCCGGCGATCGGGACCGCCGAGGCGATGATCCTGCACAGCGGCGCCCGGGCGGACTTCGACGAGTACGAGTCCGTGCTCGGCGCGCTCGGCACCGTCACCCACCTCGGCGCGGACCACGGGCTCGCGTCCCTGTACGACGTCGCCGGTCTGGCCATGATGTGGAGCGTGCTCAACGCATGGCTCCAGGGCACGGCGCTGCTCAGGACGGCCGGTGTCGACGCCGGGACGTTCGCGCCGTTCGCCCGGCAGATCGCCGCCGGCGTGGCCGAGTGGCTCCCGGGGTACGCCGAGCAGATCGACAGCGGCTCGTTCCCGGCCGAGGTGTCGGCCCTGGAGACCGACGCGCGTGCCATGGCCCACCTGGTCGAGGAGAGCGAGGCGGTGGGTGTCAACGCCGAACTGCCCAAGCTGATCAAGGCGATGGCCGACCGTGCGATCGCCGCCGGGCACGGCAAGGAGCAGTATCCCGTGCTCATCGAGGAGTTCGGCAAGCCTGGCGGCAGCTGACCTGGTTCGGATCACCGGCCGCTGCCCCGCCCCCGGACAGCCAGGGGGCAGGGCAGCGCGCCTGGTGCCGGGCCGTGGCTAGCTGTATTGACCCGCAGGGTTGTTGACGCGGGTGATCGGTGGCTGGCCGCCGAGTGCGGTGTGGCAGCGGTGGTGGTTGTAGGTGTGCAGGAAGTCTGTCAGGGCGGCGGTGCGTTCGGTGTTGCTGGTGTAGGGCCGCAGGTAGGCCCATTCGTCGAGCAGGGTGCGGTTGAAGCGTTCGACCTTGCCGTTGGTCTGGGGCCGGTAGATGCGGGTGAGTTTGCCGGTGGCGCCGATCTCGGCGAGGGCTTGTTTCCAGGCCAGGCCTTTGCGGTAGGCCCAGGCGTTGTCGGTGAGCACGCGCTCGATGCGGGTGATGCCGTGCGCGTGGAAGAACGCGGCCGCGCGGATGAGGAAGCCTGCGCAGGTGGCGACCTTCTCGTCGTGGTGGATCTCGCTGTAGGCGAGGCGGGTGTGGTCGTCGACGGCGGAGTGGATGTAGTCGAAGCCCATGCCTCCGCGGGTGGCCCGGCCGGCCTGGCGGCCGAGCATCCTGTGGCCGCCGCCGTCCGGGATCCGGCCGAGTTTCTTGACGTCGATGTGGACCAGCTCGCCGGGGCGGGCGCGTTCGTAGCGGCGGATGACCTGTCCGGTGGGGCGGTCCATGAGCGCCAGCCGGTTCAGGCCGTGCCGAGCCAGGACGCGGTGCACAGTCGAGGCGGGCAGGCCGAGGATCGGGCCGAGGCGGGCGGGGCCGAGTTTGCGGTCCTGGCGCAGGCGGCAGACCCGGGCCTCCACCGCTGGCGCCGTGCGGTGGGGTGTGGTCTTCGGACGGCTGGGGCGGTCGTGCAGCCCCGGTTCGCCTTCCGCCCGCCAGCGGCGGATCCATTTGTGGGCCGTGACGCGCGAAATGCCCATTTCCGCAGCGACATGGGCGACCGGGCGGCCGGCGCGGACCCGTTCGACGAGCAGCCGCCTGCCGTGAACGGTCAGCCGGGCATTACGGTGGGACACGAAGACCTCCGTGCGGTGCAGTCCTAGACAGCTCCACCACACCGGAGGTCTTCACCATGATCAAGCCCGGTCGGCGTTAACAACGCTCGTGATCAATACAGCTAGCGGGTGTGCTCGACGAACCGCGCCGCCGTCTCCGCCAGGACCTCCTGGCCGTCCCGGGCCCACAACCCGTCGTTGAACAGCTCGACTTCGATCGCGCCGGTGTAGCCGGCGGCCTCCACGTGGGCCTGCCACTCGCGCATGTCGATCGCGCCGTCGCCGATCTGGCCGCGGCCGGTCAGCACGCCCTCCGGGAGGGGGGTCGTCCAGTCGGCGAGCTGGAAGGTGTGGATGCGGCCGCCCTCGCCCGCCCGGGCGATCTGCGCGGGAGCCGTGTCGTCCCACCAGATGTGGTACGTGTCGACCGTGACGCCGACCTGGTGCGCCGGGAAGCGCTCCGCCAGGTCGAGGGCCTGGGCCAGCGTCGACACCACGCAGCGGTCCGCGGCGTACATGGGGTGCAGCGGCTCGATCGCGAGGCGGACGCCGTGCCGCTCCGCGTACGGGCCCAGCTCCGCCAGGGCGTCCGCGATGCGTTCCCGCGCCCCGTGCAGGTCCTTGGAGCCCGCCGGGAGGCCGCCCGAGACCAGGACCAGGGTGTCCGTGCCGAGCGTGGCCGCCTCGTCGATCGCGCGGCGGTTGTCGGCCAGGGCCTCGGCCCGCTCCCCCGGGTCGATCGCCGTGAAGAAGCCGCCCCGGCACAGCGTCGTCACCGTCAGCCCCGCGTCCCGGACCAGCTTCGCCGTGGCGTGAAGGCCGTACGACTGCACCGGCTCGCGCCACAGGCCGACGTTGCGGATGCCCAGCCGGCCGCAGCCGTCGACCAGTTCCGGCATCGACAGCTGCTTCACCGTCATCTGGTTGATGGAGAAGCGGTCCAGCCCGGTCGTGCTCACTGGTTCACCCCGTACACGCTCAGCAGGGTCTTCATGCGCTCCTCCGCCAGCTTGGGGTCGGGGAACAGGCCGAGGCCGTCGGCGAGTTCGTAGGCCTTAGCGAAGTGCGGGAGGGAGCGGGCCGACTGCAGGCCGCCGACCATCGTGAAGTGGGACTGGTGGCCCGCGAGCCAGGCGAGGAAGACCACGCCCGTCTTGTAGAAGCGGGTGGGGGTCTGGAAGAGGTGGCGGGACAGCTCGACCGTGGGGTCCAGCAGTCCGCGGAAGCCCCTGACGTCGCCCGTGTCCAGGACCCGGACCGCCTCGGCCGCCAGCGGGCCCAGCGGGTCGAAGATGCCGAGCAGGGCGTGGCTGAAGCCCTGGTCGTCGCCGGCGATCAGCTCCGGGTAGTTGAAGTCGTCGCCGGTGTAGCAGCGCACGCCCTGCGGCAGCCGGCGGCGGATGTCGATCTCCCGCTGGGCGTCCAGCAGCGAGACCTTGATGCCGTCGACCTTGTCGGGGTGCGCGGCGATGACGTCCAGGAAGGTGCGGGTGGCGGCGTCCAGGTCCGTGGCACCCCAGTAGCCCTCCAGCGCCGGGTCGAACATCGGGCCCAGCCAGTGCAGGATCACCGGCTCGGACGCCTGGCGGAGCAGGTGCCCGTAGACCTCCAGGTAGTCCTCCGGCCCCTTGGCGACCGCGGCCAGCGCCCGCGAGGCCATCAGGATCGCCTGCGCGCCCGACTCCTCCACGAGGGCGAGCTGTTCCTCGTACGCGGCCCGGATCTCCGCCAGGCTGTACGGGTGGCCGATCTCGGTCGCGGGCAGCTGGTCGGTGCCCACGCCGCAGGCGATCAGGCCGCCGACCGACTTCGCCTCGGCCGCCGAGCGGCGGATCAGTTCCGCCGCGCCCGCCCAGTCCAGGCCCATGCCGCGCTGGGCGGTGTCCATGGCCTCGGCGACGCCCAGCCCGTGCGACCACAGGTGGCGGCGGAAGGCGAGGGTGGCGTCCCAGTCGACGGCGGCGGGCGAGTCGGGGGACACGTCCGCGTACGGGTCGGCGACGACGTGCGCCGCCGAGAAGACCGTGCGGGAGGTGAAGGGGGTGCCGGGGGTCACGGCGAGGGGCTCGGTGCGGGGCTCGTACGTCCGCAGCGTCCCGCCGCTGTCCGGGAGTCGGATGGTCACAGCGAGATCTCCGGAACGTCGAGGCGGCGGCCCTCGGCCGAGGACTTCAGGCCCAGCTCGGCGAGCTGGACACCGCGGGCACCGGCCAGCAGGTCCCAGTGGTAGGGCGCGTCGGCGTAGACGTGCTTGAGGAACAGCTCCCACTGGGCCTTGAAGCCGTTGTCGAAGTCCTGGTTGTCGGGGACCTCCTGCCACTGGTCGCGGAAGACCTCCGTGACGGGGATGTCCGGGTTCCAGACCGGCTTCGGGGTCGCCGACCTGTGCTGGACCCGGCAGTTCCTCAGGCCCGCGACCGCGGAGCCCTCGGTGCCGTCGACCTGGAACTCCACCAGCTCGTCGCGGTTGACGCGGACCGCCCAGGAGGAGTTGATCTGTGCGATGGCGCCGCCGTCGAGCTCGAAGATGCCGTACGCGGCGTCGTCGGCCGTCGCGTCGTAGGGCTTGCCGTTCTCGTCCCAGCGCTCCGGGATGTGGGTGGTGGCGATGGCCTGGACGGACTTCACGCGGCCGAACAGCTCGTGCAGCACGTACTCCCAGTGCGGGAACATGTCGACGACGATGCCGCCGCCGTCCTCGGCCCGGTAGTTCCAGGACGGGCGCTGGGCGGCCTGCCAGTCGCCCTCGAAGACCCAGTAGCCGAACTCGCCGCGCACCGACAGGATCCGGCCGAAGAAGCCGCCGTCGATGAGGCGCTTCAGCTTCAGCAGGCCGGGGAGGAAGAGCTTGTCCTGGACGACGCCGTGCTTGATGCCGGCCTCGTCGGCCAGGCGGGCGAGGTCGAGGGCGCCCTCCAGGCCGGTGGCGGTCGGCTTCTCGGTGTAGATGTGCTTGCCGGCGGCGATGGCCTTCTTCAGCGCCTCCTCACGGGCGGAGGTGACCTGCGCGTCGAAGTAGATGTCCACCGTCTCGTCGGCGAGGACCGCGTCCAGGTCGGTCGAGACGTGCTCCAGCCCGTGCTGCTCCGCCAGCGCCCGGAGCGCGTGCTCGCGGCGGCCGACCAGGATCGGCTCGGGCCACAGCACGGTGCCGTCGCCGAGGTCGAGGCCGCCCTGCTCGCGCAGGGCCAGGATGGAGCGGACCAGGTGCTGGCGGTAGCCCATGCGCCCGGTGACGCCGTTCATGGCGATACGCACCGTCTTGCGTGTCACGTCGTTCCCTTCGTACGCGGTCGTCGCGCCGCGTACGCCCCACCCGTCACCGGGGGCGGGCCGGTGAGCCGCCCTGTGGACTGGTGAGCGTTACAGCAAGCGCTTTCTATATACGGAGAAGCTAGCCTCTGAACCGCGGTCCGGACAAGACCGTGACCAGGACGAGTTGTTCGAGGGGGCGAACAACAGGGGCTCGGGGGCTTAAGGTCTGCTCAAACCATGGCCATAGGTCCGTCGGAACCAGCGGAACCATGGTCATAGGTATGGGTGTGTAGGAGGGCGGACGACGAGATGCGCGACCGGAGGACGACGAGATGACGGTGACCCTGGCGGATGTGGCGGCCCGCGCACAGGTCTCCCCCGCGACGGTGTCGCGCGTGCTGAACGGGAACTACCCCGTGGCCGCCTCCACCCGGGAGCGGGTGCTGAAGGCCGTGGACGAGCTGGACTACGTGCTCAACGGGCCCGCGAGCGCCCTCGCCGCCGCCACCTCCGACCTGGTCGGGATCCTGGTGAACGACATCGCCGACCCGTTCTTCGGGATCATGGCGAGCGCGATCCAGGCCGAGATCGGCGGGCCGGGCGGCCGCGCGGGCGGGGAGAGACTCGCGGTGGTCTGCAACACGGGCGGCTCGCCGGAGCGGGAGCTGACGTACCTCACGCTGCTGCAGCGGCAGCGGGCGGCGGCCGTGGTGCTCACCGGCGGGGCGATCGAGGACGCGGCGCACCAGGCGGCGATGGACGCGAAGGTGCGGAAGCTGGCGGACGCCGGGACGCGGGTCGTGCTGTGCGGGCGGCCGCCGGCGCCGGAGACCGGGGCGATCGCGCTGACCTTCGACAACCGCGGGGGCGGGCAGGAGCTGACCGAGCACCTCATCGGGCTCGGGCACCGGCGGCTGGGGTACATCGCGGGGCCGGAGGAGCGGACGACGACGCGGCACCGGCTGGAGGGGCACCGGGCCGCGCTGGCCGCGCACGGGATCGAGGAGGACCCCCGGTGGACGGTGCACGGGCGCTACGACCGCCGCTCCGGGTACGAGGCGACGCTGGAGCTGCTGCGGCGGGACCCGTCGCTGACGGCGGTCGTCGCGGCGAACGACTCCGTCGCGCTGGGGGCGTGCGCGGCGCTGCGGGACTCCGGACTGCGGATTCCGGAGGACGTGTCGGTGGCGGGCTTCGACGACCTGCCGTTCAGCATCGACGCGGTGCCGTCGCTGACGACGGTGCGGTTGCCGCTCGCGGAGGCCGGGGCTCGGGCCGGGCGGATCGCCATGGGGCGGGAGGAGGCGCCGCCCGGGGGGATCGCGTCGGTGCGGGGGGAATTGATGGTGCGGGGGTCCTCCGGGGTGCCGCGGGTTTCGTAGTGCCGCGGGTTTCGTGGTGCTGGGCGTTGCTGCCCGGGCCGTGCTGGGGACTGCCGCCCCCAGACCCCGGCTTGGCCTGAACGGCCTCGTCCTCAAACGCCGGACGGGCTGGATGGTGACTGATCGGCGTCGTCATCAGGCGCGCTTCGGACTGGATCGTGGCTGATCGGCGTCGCCATCGGACGCCAACGGGTTGGGCGGCGAGAGAACGCCGTCAACCTCAGACGCCGCCTCGGGCCGGGATGTGGTTGACCGGCGTCGCCATCGGACGCCAACGGGTTGGGCGGCGAGAGAACGCCGTCAACCTCAGACGCCGCGTCGGGCCGGGATGTGGTTGGCCGGCGTCGTGATCCGACGCCTGTGGGTCGGCGGTGGGTGAGGGCCGTCGCCTTCGGGGGCCGTCCGAGGCCGGGACGGGGCCGTTGCCATCGGCCTCGCGCTTCGCCGTCGTGCCCGGACATGGGGCGGGTCGTGTGACAGAAGCCTCATCGTCAGGTCTGTCCAAGAGATCGCCCTCCCACCCGCGCAGGGGCGATCGTGGGCGGTATGAGTGATCAGCCTGGGGCGGCCGGCGGCTCCGAGGAGGCCGGTGAGGTGCGGCGGTTCTGGGGGCGGCTCGGGGTTCCGGGGCTGGTCGACGTCCACACGCACTTCATGCCCGAGCGGGTCCTGCGCAAGGTGTGGGACTACTTCGACACCGCCGGGCCGCTGGTCGGCGGGCTGGAGTGGCCGATCACGTACCGGACGGCGGAGGCGGAGCGAGCGGCCCTGCTGCGGGAGTTCGGCGTGCGGGCCTTCACCTCGATGCTCTACCCGCACAAGCCGGGCATGGCCGCGTGGCTCAACGGATGGGCGGTCGACTTCGCCCGCCGCACCCCCGACTGCCTGCACACCGCCACCCTCTTCCCCGAGCCGGGGGTCGCGGACTACGTCCGCGAGGCCGTCGAAGCGGGCGCGCGCGTGTTCAAGGCGCATGTGCAGGTGGGGGCGTACGATCCGGCCGACGAGCTCCTCCAGCCGGTGTGGGGGCTGCTGGCCGAGGCCGGGATCCCCGTGGTGGTGCACTGCGGCTCCGGGCCCGCGCCCGGCAAGCACACCGGCCCCGAGCCCATCGCCCGGGTGCTGGCGCGGCACCCGAGGCTGCGGCTGATCGTCGCGCACATGGGCATGCCCGAGTACGAGGAGTTCTTCGGCCTCGCCGAGCGGTACGACGAGGTGCGGCTGGACACGACGATGGCGTTCACCGACTTCGGCGAGAAACTCATGCCGTTCCCGCGCCGCGCCCTGCCCCGGCTCGCCGCGCTCGGCGACCGCGTCCTGCTCGGCTCGGACTTCCCCAACATCCCCTACCGCTACCTGCACCAGCTCCACGCCCTGGAGCGACTCGGCCTCGGGCAGCAGTGGCTGCGGGCCGTGTGCCACGACAACGCGGCGGAGCTGTTCGGCCTCCGGGCCGGGTGACAGGGTCGTGCGCAGACACTCCGGCCTCCGGGGGCGTCAACTCGTCTGTCCTCTGACACTGAACGTGGACCGATTGCCAGGGAAGTTGGACAACCACTACGTTCCTGCCATTGATGTTGGACCGGAGGGGCTGGGGGCAGGGCGGGAGCACCGGCTCTTGCGTACGGGAACGCCGCGTTATCGACCTTTGAGCCGGACTTTCTTGAGCGCGGACGGCGACGCCGACAGCCTCTGGGTCAGGGGTGGAGTACGCCTTTCGAGGCCGTTGAGCCGGTCCGGGACTTCCGCTGGGCCAAGGGCGTCGAGAGCTTCGCGGGCTGGTACTACTGCGTGACGGCCCGAGACCACGTCGGATACGAATCCTGGCTGGAGCGGGACCACCTGATCCTGCTGGACCGCGATCCGCAGGGGGTGGGCATCGCCTCGCAGCCGTTCTGGCTGCACTGGCACGACGGCACCCGAAGGCGTCGGCACGCGCCGGACTGCTTCGTCCGGCTCGCCGACGGCCGAGGCCGCGTCGTGGACGTGCGGGCCGACGACCAGGTCGATGACGCGGCCGCCGAGTCCTTCGAGGCGATGGAACTGGCCTGCCGGGCGGTGGGCTGGAGTTCGTCCGGGCCGGGACACCTGAGCCGGTCTTCATGGCGAACGTGCGGTGGCCGGCCCGCTACCGGCGGCGCCGGTGTCTGCGGTGGTTGATCACGGCACGGGTGCTGGAGGCCTTCGAGGGACCCGCCCCGCTGATGGAGGGGGCGGTGGCGGCGGGCGACCGGCTGCTGGAGCTGCCGGTGCTGTTCCACCTGATGTGGGCCGGCATCCTGACCGCCGACCTGCGGGGCGAGTTGCTGCACGACCACAGCATCGTGGAAGGAGCGGGGCCGGTGAACGCGATGCGACGCCCGGCGGGCATCGAGGTCGGGGGCTGGGTCCGCTTCGGCGGGCAGGTCCGCGCGGTGACCGCGGTGACCACGACGACGGTCACGCTGACCGAGACGGACGGGCGGGCGGTCGCCGTCGAACTGGCCGTGCTTCTGCAGGGGGAGGACTTTGCAGTCGTCGACGTCCCGGTGCGGCAGCCGCTGCCGGGAGCGTCGCTGCTGGAGACGTTCCCGAAGCCGGTGAGGGAGAAGGCCCTGTGGCGGGAGGGGCACATCCTGGAGGTCCTGCACGGGCTGCCACCCCGGCGCCGAGCCGGGGGCGTCGCCACGGGCCGAGTACGGGCCGGACCGCTCGCTGACGGCCCGGCAGCGGGCCAAGGCCGCCGAGCTGACCGCTGCCGGGCACAAAGTGGCTGCTCAGACGGTCGCCAACTACCGGCGCCGCACCAGGCCGCGGGGTCGTCGGGCTCGCGGACCACCGTCCGCTCCGCAAGAAACGCGAGTTCGGGTCCGTGGACGACGCCGTGGTCGCGGCCATGCGGCAGGCGATCGCCGAGGCGACCGACGCCTCGACCCGGCGAGGAACGTTCCTGCTCTGGCGGACCGGCGAGATCCTCCGGCAGACGCCCGCCGGCCGGGCGGTCAAGCTGCCGTCCGAGCGGACCCTCTACCGGCTGCTGGACAAGCTCACCCGGAACACGCACACCTTCAGCTCGGCCACGACCCGCAGATCACGCGCCCACGGGGCCAGCGTCGAGTTCGGCGAGCTGCCGGTGTTCGCGCCGGGCGACGTGATGCAGATCGACTCCACCCCACTCGACGTCCTGGTCCTGCTGGACAACGGGGTGATGGGCAAGGTCGAGCTCACGGCCATGATCGACGTCGCGACGAGGTCGCTGACCGCGGCGGTGCTGCGGCCCACCACGAAGTCGGTCAACGCCAGCGTGCTGCTGGCCCGCACCCTCACCCCGGAGCCGATGCGGCCCGGCTGGGTCGACGCGCTGAAGGTGTCCCGGTCAGTGCTACCGCACCGCCGCCTGCTGACGCTGGACGAACGGCTCGAGCACGCCGCCGCCCGGCCCGTGATCGTCCCGGAGGCGATCGTCTGCGACCACGGCAAGGTCTGCGACCACGGCAAGGTCTTCATCTCGCGGAACTTCAAGTCGTCCCGTCAAGCTCAATCGCCTCCTGCACAAGTGCGTCACCAGCCGCTCCCCATCACCGGCCACCTCCATCACATGGTCGGCGTTCGCTCGCCGTCCGCGCTCGATCAGCGCTCGAGTTTCGCCGTGGATCTGCACCACTGAGCCAATGCGGACCGCGCCTTCAGGTCCCCCGCCACTGCGTCAGCAGCTACCGGAGTACCCCCTGCCTCACGGCCAGAGCCGTGAGGCGAACGGTCAGCTTCTGCATGTCGACTGCGGTCGACCGATGGCGAGTCACCGCGACTCACCGGCAGCCCGCCCCTGCATGACGCCCGCCGAAGCCCGGCCACGCGGCAGGCGGCACACGTCAGCCCCGGGAGCTCCTCGCTGCTCCCAAGGCACCCGCACTCGCAACCGCCCCGCCCGACACCCGCGCACGAGAGTGACCCAGATCTCTGACTGACCAGATGACGAATCTGGTCAGTTCGTCTAACGTGGAGGCATGGAGATCAAGGACAGCAAAGACAGCAAGGACCGCCGGGCACTGGTAGTGGGTCTGGGGATCAGCGGGATCGCAACCGCCCTGCGACTACGGCAGATCGGCTGGACGCCGGTCATCGTCGAGAGGGCTCCGGCACGACGCACGGGTGGATACTTCATCGCCCTCTTCGGCGGCGGCCGGCCTCCCGCTGAACGCCTGGGCATCCTCGACAATCTGCAGGACCGGCTGCCTGCCGGCGGCCGTCAGTACGAGGTCGACCGTGCGGGGAACCGGAAGCCGGCTCTGGGATACGGAGACCTGCCCGGCAGCCCCTGGATGATGGTGCGCGGCGACGTCGAGGAGGCCGCCTTCGCGGCCCTTCCCAAGGATGTGGAGATCCGTTACTCGACCGTGCCGACCCGTATCGAACAGGACGCCGAGGGCGTGGACGTCACGCTGACCGACACCTCGGACGACAGCACTGTCACCGAACGGTTCGATCTGGTGGTCGGCGCGGACGGACTGCGCTCCACCGTGCGCTCGCTCGTGTTCGGCCCACACGAGAAGTACCTGCACCGGCTGAACTACATGGCGGTCGCTTTCCAACTCCCCGCCCCGCTCAGCGAGATCCATCCGGACGACGGGGCGATCCTGATGGAGCCCAACCGGTCGATGTGGCTCTTCCCCTTCGCGGGCAGTCCTCAGACGGTACTGCTCAGCTACCACACCGACGACGTCGACGCCGAGTTCACCGAGCCGCCGGCCAAGCGTGTGCGCGCGGCATTCGGCACCGAACCCACCGGCCGGATGCTCGGCGAGGTGCTGGACGCCCTGGACACCGCGGACGACCTGCTGTTCGACTCGGTCGAGCAGACGCGCATGGACCGCTGGCACCGCGGCCGGGTCGTGCTCGTCGGTGACTCGGCCTGGTGCGTCAGCCTCTACGCCGGCATGGGCGTCTCGATGGGAATCACCGGCGCGGACCTGCTCGGGACCATGCTGGAGCGCCACTCGGACGTGCGCCACGCCCTCGCCGCCTGGGAACAGACGCTGCGCCCCCACCTCGACGTGTTCCAGCGCAACGGAATCCAGCAGCGCATGTTCTTCGTCCCGGCCAACAACAAGGAGCTGGCTCTGCGCAAGGCCATGAACGTGGGGATGCGGCTCCCCGGCACCTCGCACCTGCTGAGGCAGCTGCAGGCCAGGGACAAGGCAGGCCGGCTGAAGGACACGGACCTCGCCCTAGCATGAGGCCGGCCCCGCTCCCCGGGGTCACCGCTCTGTACAGGCAAGGACGCGACCATGACTGCACCGACTGAACACGACTCCGCGACGGCCACCCGGATCCTCGCCGCCGCCAGGGAACTGGTCCTCAAACGCGGCGTCAAGGGCCTGACCGTCGCCGAGATCGCGGAGAAGGCGCACGTCGGCAAGGGCACGGCGTACCTGTACTGGGGCACCAAGCATGACCTCCTGTTCGGCCTGTTCGCCAGGGACTTCCTGGCCGTCCTCGATGACGGGATCGACGCGCTGAGTGCCGATCACGAACAGTGCCGGCCGCACCGGCTCTGCCCACAGCTCGTCCGCGACTCCCTCGACCGCCCGTTCGTGCAGGCGTTGCAGACCGGCGACGCCGACCTGCTGGGCGTCCTCACCCAGCAGCCACGCAGCACTGAGCTGCTCGACCTGGCGGGCCCCGCCGCGCTGATGTACACCGTGCTGCCGGTGTGGCGCCGGTACCGGCTCGTCCGTACCGACTGGCCCCTCGATGACCAGGCCTACGCGCTCCAAGCGCTGATGACCGGCTTCCTCAGCAACGTCACCCGCCCGCAGACGCCTCGGAGCATCACCGTCAGCGAGCCCTACACGGTCATCTCGACCGCGGTGACAGCCCTGCTGGGCCCGGAGGAAGCCGACCCGGCCGAGGTCCGCGCGACCGCCGAAGAAGGCATGCAGCTGCTGCGCGAGAAGCGCGCGGCCGTCATCGCGCTGATCACCGCCAACCAGGAAAACAAAGAGAGTTAGCCACCGGAACGACTCCGGTGCACGCGATCAACGGAGGCATTGTCATGGCTCAGGCGACCGAGACGGTCAGGACGGCCGGATCGACCAACCCGACCGAGACGGTGATCGACCGCTACATCAGGATCTTCGACCGCACGGCGCACGAGCCCGCGGCCGTGGAGGAGCTCCAACCGCTCTTCGCGCCGGACGCCACCGTGCAGCTCGACCAAGGCCTCGAACCGGTGACCGGCCTGCCCGCGATCATGGATTTCTACCGGAACTTCCCCTCGCTCATGGCGGACAGCCAGCGCTTCTGGACCAGCACGGTGCTCGACGACGGCAGGATCGAGTGCCACTGGGTCCAGGCGGGACGTGGCACGGACGGCAGCCTCGTGACCCTGGCCGGCATCGAGCACGCGACCGTCAACGCCGACGGACAGATCACGGACCTGCGCAACCGCATGGTGGACCCCACCGGCTGGGCATGACCTGACCGGGCCGACGAGGCTCGTACGAAGCGCCGCTGAAGACCCCCGGCCGGCAAGGCCGGGGGTCTTTCGTCGCTCAGCGCCGGTGATCTGTGCAGAGAGCCCAGCAGCGCACGCCGTCTTCCCCGGCGACCACGCCACGTGCATGATGCACCTTGAACGCCCACCCTGGAGGAGGTGGCAACCGCGGCCCGGGGCCGGCTCGGCAGCGTACCTGCCTGACCGGCGAAAGGGGCGCTGGGACAGCCCCGGTGGCGCCCGACAGCCGGGCCCGGCGCCCCCGGACGGCTTCAGGGGGATGCTCTCCGCCCCGGTCGCCCGTCGTGGGTCAGCCCGCCCACGGCAGCAGGACCACCTTTCCGGTGCTCTGCCGGCTCTCGATCAGCAGGTGGGCCTCGGCCGCCGCGGACAGCAGCATCCCTCGACTCTCTTCCCGGTGGCCGTACGCCGCCTGGAGCCGTCGGTGCCCTGGACCACCAGCGGGGTCACGTTGCTCGGCGACGCCATTCACGCCATGCCGCCCGGCTTCGGCGCCGGCGCCATCAGCGCGCTGCGGGACGCCGCCGCCCTGACCCGGGCGCTCACCGCCGAGGTCCATGGTTCCCGAGAGCCCGCGAACGGTCCTCTACGGCCGCGGTGGGCGCAGGACGGGGACGCTGTCGCGGAACGCGGCGGCGTGCTTGTCGATTTCCTGGGGGTCCGGCTCCAGTGCGGCGGCGCTCAGCAGTTCCCGGTAGTGCTCCTCCAGCTCCGTGAGGGTGTGGACGGAGGAAGCGGTGTCGGCGGGGGAGAAGTCGACCCGGACGTCGCCGTCCTCGACGACGAAACGGCCCGCGGCCCCACAGGTGCCGCATTCGGCGCGGCCTCCGCGCAGCACGATCAGGTCGAGGTGGCACATCGGACAGGTGCCGGGCTCCCCCAGGAACCGGACCTCGTCGTGGGGCAGGCCGAGCTGCCGGGCAACCGCGCCGCCCAGCCGCTCGGCGCGCAACACGGCCGCCGGGTCGGTGGCTATGCCGCCCAGGCCACCGGGGGTGGGGACTTCCATCTGGTCGGCGACGGCCATGTGCAGGGGGAAGGCCAGGGCGTGCAGAGTGGGCAGCGTCAGCGTGCGCCAGTGGGGTGACGGGCAGCCGCCCACGGCGATGAAGCCGGCCACGCGCGGCTTGAGGACCCGCGGGTCGGGTGCCGTGTCGAGGCCCAGAAGGCCGCGAGTCTCCTTCTGCTCGGCCCGGCCGTGTTCCTGCTCGGCCCGGCCGTGTTCGCCGCGGGCGAGGGCCTCACGGACGAAGACCACGTCCGTGCGCGGACCGAAGGCGCGGTCGATGAGGAGCTTCAACGCGCCCGGTGCGCTGCGGGTGTAGGTGGGGGAGCTGACGATCACGCCGTCCGCGTCGAGCAGCCGGTCGCAGAACCAGGCCGCGTCGTCCCCGGCGTCCGCGGTGGCGGCGGTCACCAGGGACAGGTCGGTCAGCCGTACCATCTCGACGGCTGCCCCCTCGCGCGCGGCCGCGGTGAGCGCGGCCTTCAGCAGTACCTCGGCACTGCCGTCCTGCTGCCCGCAGGCAAGTCCGAGCAGACGCATCGACGACACCTCTCTGTGTGGTCGGGGGACGGGGACGGTCCGCCGGGCCACGCGGGCTCCGGCGGACCGGACGGGAGCGGATGGCGGGGCGGTCAACCGCGCAGGGTGGCGGCCAGCCAGTCGGCGCTGCGGGTGATGATCTCGGGGAAGTGGTTCGAGAGGATCTCGTAGTGCTGGCCCGGGTACTCGATGACCTCCTTCGGGCCGGGGATCCGCTCGTACATCTCGCGGGCCTCCTCGACGGGGGCGACGGTGTCCTTGGAGGCGAGGATCATCAGGACCGGGGCGGTGATGCGTTCGGCGTAGGCGCGCACCTCCATCTCGTAGATGCGGTCGAGAGTCGAGATGGTGATCTCGTTCCGGAAGCTGGGCAGCTGGTGGATCATGTTCTCGACGAATTCCAGTCCCTCCTGGTCGCTGAACATGACCGGGTCCCCGGGTTCCGGGACGCCGTGCAGGCGGATGCTCGCGGCCGGCTCGCCGCGCAGCTGGGCCTGACGGTCGGCGGGGATGAGGGCTTCCAGCTCCGCGAGCGTGTCGGCCGGTTGGAGGGTGCGTGCGCTCCAGCCGCTGACCGGGGGGATGACGCTGACGACGGCTTTGACCCGGCGATCGGTGGCGGCCGTGAAGAGGGAGTTGGCGCCACCGATGCTGATGCCCCACAGGGCGATGCGGTCGGGGTCGACGTCCTCGCGCAGGGTCAGATGGGTGATGACGTCGCGCAGGTCCCGGCACTGCTGCCAGGGATCGAACTGCTGACGGGGTTCGCCGTCGCTGTAGCCGGTGTTGCGGTGGTCGTAGATCAGGCAGGCCAGACCGGCGTCGGTGAAGCCCCGGGCCATGGCGAACATGGATTCCGCGGGACCGCCCAGGCCGCTCTGGAGGATGGCGACGGGCGGGCGTTCGGGGCCGTCGGTCGGGCGGAACAGTTTGCCCCGCAGGGTCAGTTCCGACACGCGGAACTCGATGTCTTCGGCGACAGGCATGGTTCTCCTCGTGGTGCGGCTCGTGTCGGGAGGCGGCGATCAGGTGTGACTGACGGGGAGGTCGTCCGGCAGGAAGTCGGCGTCGAGGCCCCGCGGGTCGGCCGAGGCACGCAGGATGGGGAAGACCTCGGCGCGCATCTCGGTCTCGTACTCGGCCACGGCCTCCGCCACGGGGGTGTCGCCGTGGGCGGCGCGCTCCAGGGCCCGGGCGAGAGCCGCGGCGTCGCGCAGTGCCGTGTTGGCGCCGGAGCCGAACGAGGGAGGCATGGCGTGGATCGCGTCACCGAGCAGGGTGACACGGCCGGCCGGCCAGGGCTCTGCCGGCTGCAGGTGACGCGTGGACACCGGGAAGATCGTCGACGCGTCGACGTGCTCGACGAGGTCGGCCAGGGCGGGATCCCAGCCCCGTACCGCGGTGCGCATCAGTGTGTGCAGGGTTTCAGGGGAGCTGTGCCACAGGTCGGGAGCCCCGGCGGCGACAGGGCTCCCGGGCGGAAGGCCGAGGTTGACCATGATGTACGGGTCGACGGGATCGACGGCGGCGCCGGGCGCCAGTTCGGCCACCGCCTCGGCGACCGGCCTGCGCGGCCGGTACACGCCGTAGGCGAACATCGCGCCGTTCGGCCCTGTGGCGATGGCGAAACCGTCGAACAGTGCCTCGGGCAGGCGCGCTGCCAGATCGTCGGTCAGCGGTGCGATGGAGTACAGGCCGCGCATTCCGGTGTCCACGACCGCAACGTCGGGCAGCAACTGCCTGCGCACGACGGAGTTGATGCCGTCGGCGCCCACCAGTACGTCCCCGGTCTCACTCGTGCCGTCGTCGAGCAGCACCCGCACCTTCTCGCCGTCCGTCTCGAAGCCGGTGACGGTGCTGTCGTAGCGGACGATGTCCTCCAGGCCCACGCCCATGATCTGGCGCAGGGTGCGCCTGTTGACCGCCGTGTGAGGCCGTCGCGGGTCGTTGGGCGGGCCGATGTGGGGGCGGGCGCCGAGTTCGCGGGCCTGGTGGTCGAGCACGACCATGACCTCACGGCGTGGCGTCTCGCGCGAGGTCTGCATGTACAGCTCGAAGAGGTTGTCCGGCAGGCACTGCTGGAGAGCGCGGCCACCCGCGCCGTTCATGTGCAGGCGGTAGCCGGCCCGCCCGACGCCCGGCGCGCTCTCGTGGACGGTGCAGCTGATGCCCGCGCGGCGAAGACCCTGCGCCAGACAGAGCCCTCCCATGCCTCCGCCGGCGATCAGGACATGGAACGACGGCATGGTCGCCTCCTTGATGGGCTCGGAACACCTGCATCGATCGATGCAGGCCCGAGAATGCGAACGTCTGGGGCGGTGGCGGTCCGTCTGACACGAGGTCCCGCCGAGCCGTGTCACCACTCTCGCGTCCGCCCGGGGATCAGGGAAGCCGAAATCACTTATGCTCGGCATAGACAGAGCTGATGATCATTCGAGGTGAGTGCCGTGACTCTGGACCTCAACCTGCTGCCGTCGCTGGGCGCGCTCCTCCAGGAGCGCAGTGTGACGCGGGCGGCACAACGGCTCGGTCTGAGCCAGCCCTCGCTGAGCGCGGCCCTGGCCCGGCTGCGTCGGCACTACGGCGACGAACTCCTCGTCAGGGTGGGCAACAGCTACGAGCTGACCCCCCTGGCGGAACGGCTGCTGGAACACACCGAGCAGGCCCTGAACTGGGCGGACCGGGCCCTCCGGACGCGCCCCGACTTCGATCCCACGCAGGCCCGGCACGAGTTCACCGTGATCATGGCCGACTGCCAACTGCCCACGTTCGGGCGGGCCTTGGCCGACCTGGTCCGCACCGCCGCGCCGAACGTGCGGCTGCGATTCCAGCACAGCACCGAACGGGTCGTGCAGCAGGCGCTGGACAACCTGCGCACGGTGGACGCCCTCGTCCTGCCCCAGGGCATCCTGTCGAACATCCCCACCTTCGACCTGTACAAGGACCGTTGGGTGTGCGTGGTGTCCGCCGACCGCGCCCCGGCCGTCCTCGGGCGGGAGGAACTGGCGGAACACCCTTGGGTGCTGCCCTACCGTCACCCGTCGCCGGTCTTCTCCCCCCTGAACCGCCTGCACGCCGAGGGCATCGAACCGCACGCGGAGATCGTCACGGAGAACTTCCTGGCCATCCCCCACCTGGTCGCGGGGACCGACCGGATCGGCCTGATGCCCGAACGGGCCGCGATCCCCACCCTCTCCGGACAACCGATCACCGTCGTCCGACCCGCCTTCGAGATCGGCCACTTGGTGGAGTCCCTGTGGTGGCATCCCCTCCATGAGCGGGAACCGGCCCACATATGGCTGCGCCGTATCGCCGCTCAGGCCGGCCAGGCGGTCGAGAGCGGCCCTGTGGTTTGAGGACAGGGAGCCGAGGCCGTTGCGATGGCACAGCCGATCGGGCGGCTGAGTCGGCAATGCCCGCCGGGGATGCCCTGTCGTTCAAAGCGGTGACCACCTCTTGGGTCAGCGGGCGAAGGGCATAGACGTGACTCCGATGGCAAACGGTCCAACTTCGATGTCAGAGGACATCGTCCACCGATCGGTGTGTTCGTCGTACACCGTCGTCCTCTTCGAGGAACCATGGCCCGGACGCCGGCGCCCCGGGCGTGACGGACGAATCCGCGGCCGGGGCGATGAGTTTCGCGTCGCAGACCGGTCTGCAGTGCCGTATCGAATGTCCTCATCGCCTGTGCGAGAAAGCGGAGTGAGTCCCATGCGTATCGTCGTCACCGAGTTCATCAGCCTGGACGGTGTGGTGCAGGCCCCGGGCGGGCCGGAGGAGGACACCGACGGGGGCTTCGCGCACGGCGGGTGGTCGCACCCGTACTTCGACGAGGAGGTGCTGGGCGGCGCCTTCGACGCGGGGCTGGGCAGAGCGGAGGCGCTGCTGTTCGGGCGGCGGACGTGGCAGACGATGGCGGCGGCCTGGCCGGAGCGGGACGGGGACCCGTTCGCGGACCGGATGAACTCCCTGAAGAAGTACGTGGTGTCCAGCACGCTCGGCGAGGACGACCTCACCTGGAACAACTCCTCGCTGATCCCCGGCGACCAGGCCGTGGCCCGGATCCGGGAGCTGCGCGCGAGCGAGGGCGGCGACCTCGCGATGATGGGCAGCCCGACGCTCGTGCGGACGCTGCTGTCCGAGGGTCTCGTGGACGAGCTCCAGCTCGTCGTCATGCCGGTGCTCCTCGGCGGCGGCAAGACGATCTTCCCCGGGGACGGGGCGAAGCGCCCGATGGAGCTGGTCTCGACGACCACCGCCAAGACCGGGGCGCAGGTGTGCGTGTACCGGCCGGCGACGACCGAGGGGTAGTCCCGGCGTCCTGGGCGGCCTAGGCTCACCCCCATCGGAACCTCTGACTGAGTCAAGGACCGGGGTGGTGGCCATGACCGTCCAGGACATCCGCTCCTTCAACCGCTTCTACACGAACGTCATCGGCGCCCTCGACTACGGCCGTCAGCTGTACGCCCCCTACACCCTCACCGAGTCCCGGGTGATCTACGAGCTGGCCCACGCGCCGCGCACGGACGCCGCCGACCTGCGGGCCCAGTTGCACCTGGACGCCGGATACCTGAGCCGCATCCTGAACCGGTTCGAGGAGGACGGGCTGATCGAGCGCGGTCCGTCCGAGTCGGATCCGCGCCGTCGCCGGATCACGCTCACCACCCGCGGCCGGGAGGTAGCCGCGCTCCTCGACGAGCGGGCCCGGGAGTCGGTCGGGGCGCTGCTGGGCACCGTACGGGCGGCGGACCGGCCGCGGCTGGCGGAGGCGCTGGGGACCGTCCGGGCGATTCTCGGCGGCGGCCGGGACCCGCGCCCCGAGGACGTCGTCCTGCGCGAGCCCGCCCCCGGCGACCTCGGCTGGATCGTGCAGCGCAACGCCGCGCTGTACGCCGCCGAGTACCGCTGGAACGCCGACTACGAGGGGCTGGTCGCGAGGATCGTCGCCGACTACGCCGAGGACCACGACCCCCACCTGGAGCGGACGTGGATCGCCGAGCTGGACGGCCGGCCGGTGGGGTGCGTGATGTGCGTACGGGACGAGGCGCCCGGGGCCGCCCGCCTGCGCCTGCTGCTCGTCGAGCCGGACGCGCGGGGGCTCGGCATCGGCGACCGGCTGGTGCAGGCCGTCGTCGACTTCGCCCGCGAGGCCGGCTACCGCGAGGTCGTCCTGTGGACCAACGACGTCCTCGCCGCGGCCCGCCGCATCTACCGGCGCCACGGCTTCGTCCTGGTGGCCGAGAAACCGCACCGCTCCTTCGGCCGGGACCTGACCGGCCAGGACTGGCGACTGGATCTTCACGCAACACCCGACCGGCGAAAGGGAGTCGCGGGCGGGGACGCCGGGTATGGTCCGTCGACATGAAGCTGGCGTTCTCCACCCTCGGTGTCCCCGGCCTGCCCCTGACCGACGTACTGCGGCTCGCCAGTACGCACGGCTATCACGGCGTCGAGTTGCGCACCCACCCCGAGGAGCCGGTCCACACCGGCCTCGATCCGGATCGGCGGGCCGAGGTGGCGGCCGAGTTCAAGGGGGCGGGCGTAGAGATCCTGGGTCTCGCGGGATACGCGCGGGTCGCCGCCCCGGGCGACGACGAGCCCGTCCTGGCCGAGATCCGCGCCCTCCTCGACCTGGCCCACGACCTCGGTGCCCCGTACGTCCGCGTCTTCCCCGGCGGCGACCTGGACGTCCAGACCCCTGAGGAGGCGGACGCGACGGCCGCCCGCCGCCTGGGTACGGCCGCCGAGTACGCGGGCGACCGCAACGTGCGCGTGCTCCTGGAGACCCACGACTCGCACCGCACCGCCGCCGACGCCATGCGCGTCCTCGGGCTCGTCGGCCATCGTCAGGTCGGCGCGCTCTGGGACGTCATGCACACCTGGCTGGGCGGTGAGCAGCCCTCGGAGACCTACGCGGCCCTCTCCCCCCATCTCGGCTACGTCCAGGTCAAGGACATCGCCTCCGCCGAGGACACGACCCCGCTGCCCCTCGGCGAGGGTGTCCTGCCCCTGGCCGAGTGCGTGGAAGTCCTCTCCCGGCACGGCTGGGACGGCTGGCTGTGCTGGGAGTACGAGAAGCGCTGGTACGAGGGCGCGGCGCCGCTGGCCGATCTGCTGGGCCCGGGGCGTGAGCACCTGAGCCGACTGCTCAACGAATCGGCGTAATGGACCCGCATTCTGACGACGCCGTCAACAATTGAATACGAAACGGCGGTTCACGGCTCGAGTGGGCAATTCGGCCCGTCAAAGTCTAGGCTGGAAAGAGAAGTTGGATCGCGAATGCCGCGTTTCATCGGCACCCGACATACCGGAGGACTGAAACGGAAAGGGGGTGCACGAAATGCGTGCGTACGAGCGTCCGACGCTGACTGCGGTCGGCACTTTCCGCGCCACCGGCCTCGGCACGAACAGAGGGCCCGAGCGGCTCATCCGCCTGAGGTTCAGCCTGTGACGCGTCGGTCGTTCCCCCTGGGGGAGCGACCGGGCCCGGGAGCAAGGAGGGCGTCCACGTGGACCGTTTCGCCGACCCCGACGCGCTCCCGGGCTGGTTCGCCGCCCTGCCCGACCGTGCCGAAGCCGCCCCGGTCGGCGCCGCGCTGCGCCGCTGGGCCGTGCGGGAGGTCAGCCATGCGTCGGGGCGGCCCTGGCTGCTCGGCCGCTGGGACGACGGCGCCCTGACCGTCGGCGCGGCCGGGCCCTCCCGCGTCGCGGTGCTCGGTGAACACGCCGTCACCGGCGCGGAGCTGAGCGCGGTCGCCGGGCGGCTGCGCACCGCCGCCGACAGCGACAGGGCGGTCGGTTCGTTCGCCGGGAGTTTCCATCTGGTCGCGTCCGCCGGCGGATGTGTACGCATTCAGGGCAGTGTCACCGGGCTGCGGCCCGTTTTCCATGCCCGCGTCGGTGATGTGGTGGTGGCCGGTGACCGGGCCGATGTCCTCGCCCGGCTGCTCGACGCGCAACTCGACGAGCGGCTGCTGGCGGTGCGTCTGCTGAATTCGTTCGCGCTGCACCCGGTGGCGGGCCTGCCCGTGTGGCAGGGCGTCGCGGTGTTGCCGGGCGGCCACTGCCTGCTGCTCGACCGGGACGGCCGGGAGCGGCAGGTCCGGTGGTGGAGTCCGCCCGAGCCGGTCGTGCCGATGGCCGAGGGCGCCGCGAGGCTGCGGGAGGAGCTGGGTGCCGCCGTGGCGGCCCGGGTCCGGGGGCGTGAGCTGGTGAGCTGCGATCTGGGCGGGCTGGACTCCACCTCCGTGTGCGCCCTGGCGGCCGGCGGGAGCGCCCGGGTCGTCGCCTACACCGCCGACGGCCGTGATCCCATGAGCGACGACGTGGCCTGGGCCCGCCGTACCGTGGCCGGGCTGGACGGCGTCGAGCACCACGTCTTCGCCGGGGACGCGGTGCCGTTGGTCTACGACGGGCTGGACGAGGCGGACGACCTGTTCGACGAGCCGTGCCCGGCCGTCGTGCATCGCGGCGGATGGCTGGTGATCCCGCGGTCCGCCGCGGCGCGCGGCTCACGGCTGCATCTGACCGGGTTCGGCGGGGACGAGCTGCTGGCGGGTTCGCCGGCGCATCTGCACGCGCTGCTGCGCAGCCACCCCCGCGTGGCGTGGCAGCGGGTGCGCGGGTTCGCCGCCCAGCGGCCCTGGTCGTACCGGCAGACGCTGCGGCAGTTGCGGGACGGCAGCCCCTACCGGGCCTGGCTCGCCCGGGTCGCGGAGCAGCTCACCGCCGTACCGCCCCCGGAGGACACCCCGACCCTGGACTGGGGGATGCCGCCGCGGCTGCCGCCGTGGGCGACCGGGGACGCCGTCGCGGCCGTGCGGGACGTGATCCGCGACGCGGCCCGGACGGCGGAGCCGCTGGCCCCCACGCGCGGGCAGCACGTCGAGCTGGAGGCGATGCGGAGCACCTCGCGGATGGTCCGGCAGTTGGGGCAGATGGCCGCGCGGCTGGGGGTGGGCCTCGCCGCCCCGTACTACGACGACCGGGTCGTGGAGGCGGGCCTGGCGGTGCGGCCGCAGGACCGGGTCACGCCCTGGCGGTACAAGCCGCTGATCGTCGAGGCCATGCGGGGTGTGGTGCCCGAGGAGAGCCTGTCCCGGCACACCAAGGACGAGGGCGCGCACGACGTGGAGGCCGGGCTGCGGGAGAACCGGGCCGGGCTGCTCGCCCTGTGCGAGGACTCGCGGCTGGCCCGGCTGGGCCTGGTCGACGCCGACGCCCTGCGCGAGGTGTGCCGCCGTCCGCTGCCGCCGTCGCTGCAGTTCGACGCCCTGTACCAGACGGTGGCGTGCGAGGTCTGGCTGCGCGCGCTGCAGGGCGCCGCGGCCGTACCGTCCTGAGTCCGAAGGAGACGTCATGACGCTCAAGCTGCGTGCGGGTGTGTACACCGCCGAGACCGAGTACGGGATCGCGCTGCTGGACGAGGACCGCGACCAGTACTGGACCCTCAACCCCACCGCCGCCGTCGTCGTGCGGGCCCTGCTGGACGGCGGGGGCGCCGAGGACGCCGTGCGGGAGCTGACCGCCGAGTACGAGGTGGACGCCGACAGCGCCGGGCGGGACGTCCGGGAACTGGTCGGCGAACTGCGGGCGGCGGGCCTGGTGGAGGAGGACACCCGGCGTGGCGTGCGCGGGCGGTCGTCATGAGTTCGCCGGAGGTCGTCGCGCACGCGCCGCGTGCGGTGCCGCCGCTGCGGCGGCTGGAGGTGCGGCTGGTGGTGGCCGTAGCGCGGCTGCTGGCCACCCGGCGGCCCCGGCGCGTACGGACCGTGCTGGAGCGGCTCAGCCGGGGTGCCCGCCCGGCCACCGTCGAGGAGACGCGGGCGGCCCGGGACGCCGTGGTCGCCGTCAGCCTGGCGTGCGCGGGGCGGGAGGGCTGCCTGCCCCGGTCCCTGTCCACGGCCCTGCTGTGCCGGCTGCACGGCCGGTGGCCCACCTGGTGCGTGGGGGCGCGGCGGCTGCCGCCGTTCGGTGCGCACGCCTGGGTGGAGGCGGAGGGGGTGCCGGTGGGCGAGGAGTACCCGCCCGGCTACTTCCGGCCGCTGTTCACCGTGCCGTGCGCGGAGGACGGACACCGGGGCCGGTCGGCGGTGCGTGCCGGACGGGACGCGGACGCCGGGTCCCGGCTGCCGTGAGCGCCGGGCGTGGGAGGAAGCGTCAGCCGTGACTTCCTGGCGTGGGAGGAGGACCACGGGTAACCGGGTGGGTCCCCGGGACGTCCTGCGCCTGCTGCGCGGGCACCGCCGGCGGGTCGCCCTCGCCGTGCTGCTGACGCTGGGCGCGACGGGCCTCGGTCTCGCCCAGCCGCTGCTGGTGCGGCGGGTCATCGAGTCGGCCGCGTCCGGGAGCGCGATCGGGCCGGTCGTCGGTCTCCTCGTGGTGTTCTTCCTGGCCCAGGCGCTGGTGCAGGGCCTCGCCCAGTACGTCCTGGCCCGCACCGGCGAGGGTGTCGTGCTGGGCGTCCGGCTCGGGCTGATCCGGCATGTGCTGCGGCTGCCCATGGCCTCCTACGACCGGCATCGCGTCGGTGACCTGATCTCCCGGGTCAGCACCGACAGCACCACGCTGCGGCTGCTGGTCGCCGAGGGGTTCACGGACGCGGTGACGGGCGGCATCGGACTGGCCGGGGTCGTGGCGCTGATGATCTGGCTGGACTGGACGATGTTCCTCGTCGTGCTGGCCGTGGTGACGCTGGGCACGGTCCTGGTCGGCTCGGTGCTGCGCGGCATCGCGTCGGCGTCCCTGGCCACGCAGCGGGCCACGGGGGCGATGACCGCCGACCTGGAGCGGGCGCTCGGCGCCATCCGCACCGTCCGGGCCAGCCGTGCCGAGCAGCGCGAGTCGGAGCGCATCGGCGGCGGGGCCAGGTCGGCGTACGCGGGGAGCGTGCGGATGGCGAAGCTGGACGCGGTGGTGGCCCCGGCCGTCGAACTGGCCGTGAAGGGGTCGTTCATCGTCGTGCTGCTGATCGGCGGACTGCGGGTCGCCGACCGGCAGGGGTCGCTGGCGGATCTGGCCGCCTTCCTGCTGTACATGATCTATCTGGTGGGTCCGATCGGGACGGTGTTCCAGTCCGTCAGCACCATGCAGCAGGGCGTGGGCGCCTACCGCCGGATCACCGAGGTGCTGGCGCTGCCCACCGAGCGGGACGCGGCGCCCCGGCGGCCGGCGCCCCGCCCCGACGGTGCCGCCCGGCCGCCCCTGCTGGCGTTCCGGGACGTCTGGTTCGGCTACGAACCGGACCGGCCCGTGCTGCGCGGGGTGTCCTTCGAGGTGCCCGAGCACGCCCATGTCGCCCTGATCGGCAGCTCCGGCGTCGGAAAGTCGACCGTCTTCGCGCTCGTCGAGCGGTTCTACGACCCCGACCGCGGCCGGATCGAGTTCGACGGCCGGGACGTACGGGCGGTGGGCCGCGCGGCGCACCGGGCCCGGGTCGGCCTGGTGGAGCAGCAGGCGCCGGTGCTCTACGGCACGCTGCGGGAGAACCTGACGTACGCCGTTCCCGACGCGCCGCCCGAGGAGGTGGAGCGGGTCGTCGGCATGGTGCACCTGACGGACCTGGTGGCACGGCTGCCGCAGGGCCTGGACACCGACGCCGGGGAGCACGGCACGGCGCTGTCCGGCGGGGAGCGGCAGCGGATCGCCATCGCCCGGTCGCTGCTGGCCCGGCCCCGGCTGCTGTTGCTGGACGAGCCGACCGCGCACCTGGACGCCGTCAGTGAGGAGGCGTTGCGCCGGTCGATCCGCGAGGTGTCGGCGGAGTGCACCCTGCTGGTGATCGCCCACCGCATGTCGACGATCCGCGCCGCGGACCTGGTCCTGGTGCTCGACGAGGGCCGCGTCGTCGCCGCGGGCAGTCACGCCCACCTGGCCGCCACCAGTGAGCACTACCGGCGCCTCGTCCACACCCGGCAGCCGGGGGAGGCCGGCGCGTCCCGTGCGGGGGCCGGGTGACGCGTGGCCGAAAGCAGCGGCTCACCCGCCCCGTCCCGCCGCCGGCGCCTCTCGCGTACCGATTTCCGGAAATCCGGGCCGAGTCGGGAACCCGGGCCGGACTCGCGTCGTCCAATCCCAGGCCGCCGGGGAGTCACCTCGGTGCGGTGTCGGCCCTCGCTGCTGGCTGCGATCGCTGACCACCCTCTCCGCCGTACCGCGGCCGGCGGCACCGCCGCCATCGGCGCGCCCCCCTCCAACCGCGCCGGTGGCGGCCCCTTCCCGGTTACTGTGCATTCCCTTGACTGGCAGAAACTTCCCGGTTATTGCTGACCTCTTGGAAGTTTCCTTCAGATTTCCTTCAGCGGATCCGAGCGGATCACCTCCGGAAGGAGCCCACGTGCACGACACCGGCACGGGAAGCACGGGAAGCACGGGAAACACCGCACAGCCCTCCAGACGTACCGTCCTCGCCGCCACCGCGGGAGTCACCGCCGCCCTCGCGGCCGCCGGGCCCGCGTCCGCCGCCGACACCCCGGACGACCGCCGGCTCCGCGCCCTCGTCTCCCGCATGACGCCGGAGGAGAAGGTCGGGCAGCTCTTCGTGATGCGGGTCTACGGCCACTCCGCCACCGCCCCCGACCAGGCCGACATCGACGCCAACCTCAAGGAGATCGGGGTCCGTACGGCCGCCGAGCTGGTCGCGAAGTACCGGGTCGGCGGCATCATCTACTTCGCCTGGGCGCACAACACCCGCGAACCGCACCAGATCGCGGACCTGTCCAACGGCATCCAGAAGGCGTCCCTGGAGCTGCCGCGCGGGCTGCCGGTGCTCATCTCCACCGACCAGGAGCACGGGATCGTCGCCCGGGTGGGCAAACCCGCCACGCTGTTCCCGGGCGCCATGGCCGTGGGGGCGGGCGGGTCGCGGCCGGACGCCCGGACGCTGGGCCGGATCGCGGGCGCCGAGCTGCGCGCGATGGGCATCCGGCAGGACTACTCCCCCGTCGCCGACGTGAACGTCAACCCGGCCAACCCGGTCATCGGCGTACGGTCCTTCGGCGCCGCACCGCGGGCGGTGGCCGCGCTGGTGGCCGCCGAGGTCGCCGGGTACCAGGGGTCCGGGGTCGCCGCGACCGCCAAGCACTTCCCCGGGCACGGGGACACCAACGTCGACAGCCACACCGGCTTCCCCACCATCACGCACAGCCGGGAGCTGTGGGAGAAGCTGGACGCCCCGCCGTTCCGGGCCGCCATCGCCGCCGGCATCGACTCGATCATGACCGCGCACCTGATGGTCCCCGCCCTGGACGACTCCGGCGACCCGGCCACCCTCTCCCGCCCGATCCTCACCGGCATCCTGCGCGAGAAGCTCGGCTACGACGGGGTCGTGGTCACCGACTCCCTCGGCATGGAGGGCGTGCGGACCAAGTACGGCGACGACCGGGTGCCGGTGCTCGCGCTGAAGGCGGGCGTGGACCAGCTCCTCAACCCGCCCGACCTGGACCTCGCGTGGAACGCCGTCCTGGCCGCCGTGCGCGGGGGCGAGCTGACCGAAGCCCGGCTGGACACCTCGGTCCTGCGGATCCTGCGGCTCAAGGCGAAGCTCGGGCTGTTCCGTTCGCCGTACGTCACCCACGGCGGCGTCGACCGGACCGTCGGGACCCGGGCGCATCTGGCGGCGGCCGACCGGATCGCCGAGCGGACGACCACACTGCTCGTCAACGAGGGGCGGCTGCTGCCGCTGTCCCGGCGCCGGTACCCCAAGGTGCTCGTGGTCGGGGCCGACCCGGCCTCGCCGACCGGGACGACCGGGCCGCCCACCGGCGTGCTCGCGGGCGCGCTGACCGAACTGGGCTTCGCGGCCACCGCCCTGCCGACCGGCACGGCACCCTCCGCGGCGACCGTCGCCCGGGCGGTCGCGGCGGCGCGGGACGCGGACGCGGTGGTGGCCGCCACCTACAACGTCGGCGCGGGCAGCGCCCAGCAGACACTGGTCGAGCAGCTCGCGGCGACCGGGCGGCCGGTCGTGGCGGTCGCGATCCGCAACCCGTACGACGTGGCCCGGCTGCCGTCCGCCGCGGCCTGCCTGGCCGCCTACTCCTGGACCGACGTCGAACTGCGGGCCGCCGCCCGGGTGATCGCCGGGCGGGTGGAGCCGCGCGGGAAGCTCCCGGTGGCGGTGCGGCGGGCGGATGATCCGGAGCAGGTGCTGTACCCGATCGGGTACGGGCTGACGTACTAGACGTACGCCACGGACCGGGCACACCACCCCCAAGGTGCGCAAACCGACCCGTGAGCCTGGCGTGCGCCCACCCGGAGAGTCACGCTGGGCCAGGGCCTGTCGTTTGTGATCTGGACGACGGGCCCTGGGCACTCGGGGGGATGGCGATGCGCGAGAGAAGTTCGGCGGGGGTGGTGTGCGGGCTGCTGGTGCTGCTCGGAGCGCTGCTGACCGGGTGCCAGAGCCCGTCGGCGGGCGTGGCGGAGGACGGCCGGCCGGGCGAGCCGGCGACCGGGAGTCCCTCCGCGGTGTCGCCGCCGCCGACCCGGCCGTCCGGGTACGGGGCGGTGTTCCTCGCGGTCGACGAGTGCAGTTCGTTCGGCACGACGAGCTTCACCGAGGTGCCGTGCTCCGGGGAGCGGGCGGCGGCGCGGGTCGTGGCGCGGCACGACGGCGCGGTGCGGGACGGGCCGCGCTGCCCGGCGACCACCGACTTCGTGCTGCACATCAGCGAGCAGCGGCCCGCGTCCGACGAGGACGGCGACGGGGCGGTGCCGCAGGGCTACGCGTGCATGCGCAACCTCCAGCCGCCGCATCCGGGCGACCCGGGCGGCGGGGGCGGTCCGCGCACCATCGTCGGCGACTGCGTCTACAGCTCCGGCGACGGGCAGGTCCGCGAGGCGGCGTGCGACGGGAAGGGCGAGCAGCGGCCGGAGTTCAAGGTGACCCGGGCGGTCGCCGCGCGGGGCGACTGCCCCGCCTCGACCGCCCTGTACGTCCGCCTCGGCGGGGACCGGCCGGTGGGGTGCGCCCGGCCGCTGTGAGCGGCCGGGCGCGGGGACTACGAATTTACGGACGCAGCGTCATCTCGCGCTGCACGTCCCGCTTGTCCAGCTTGGCGTCGAACTTCGCCAGCGGCTTGGCCGTCTGCGGGTCGGCCTGCACCGTGCTCGGGGCGACACCGGCCCAGTCGAGGATGCGGGCGGTGGCGAGCGCCTTCTGCTCGGGGACGAGGCCGGCGACGTTGGCGCCGTGGTTCATGCCCGGGGCGGTGAAGACGTAGGAGTCCTTCGCGCCCTTGCCGAGGCGGAACGGCTCCGCGCTCCACGGGTCGTTCTGGCCGTTGACGAAGAGCATCTGCCGGGCGTTGTGCCGCACCCAGCTGTCGACGTCCCGCATCGCCTGCGGCTGGAACCGCATGGGGATGTCCCGGGGGACGAAGTTCCGGGGCGGCTGGTAGCCGTAGCGGATGTACTGCTTCTCGATGTGCGGGAAGCCGATCGTCGGCGCGCCGAGCTGCGTGCCGGCCTGGTAGTAGTACGGCGTGTACTGCTCCAGGCCCTGGTCGGCGTAGGCGGAGAAGCCGGCGATCGTGTCGACGGAGTCCCAGATCTCGTCGTCGGTGGCGTTCTTGGCGTCGGCCGGGATCTGGTCGCAGTCGGACAGCAGGCTGTACTGCCAGAAGCCCCACACGTAGTCCAGGACGGTGGCCTCGTAGGCCTTGTCCAGGCTGCCGATGGTGGTGAAGGTGAGGCCGTTGTCCTGCGCGTAGGCGGCGTACTTCCTCTCCAGCGGCTCGCGGCGCACCAGCGCCTCGCGCTGCACGGCGTTCAGGCGGTCGCGGCACTCCTTGGTGCCGACGCGGGCGAAGAACCGGTCGTAGGCCGAGTCCTCCTTGTTCACCACGTCGTTGGGGGCGACGTAGGCGACGACGCCGTCCATGTCACGCGGGTAGAAGCGCTCGTAGTAGGTGGCGGTCATGCCGCCCTTCGAGCCGCCCGTGGAGATCCACTTCTTGCCGTAGATGCCCTTCAGCGCCGTGAAGACGCGGTGCTGGTCGCTGGCGGCCTGCCAGATGTCCAGCTTGGACCAGTCGGCCGGCTGGGGCCGGGACGGGGTGAAGAAGCGGTACTCCAGGGAGACCTGGTTGCCGTCCACGATCTGCGTGGGCTCGCTGCGGCGGGGCGTCGTGGAGACGTTGTAGCCGCTGGTGAAGAAGACCGTCGGGCGCGAGACGTCCTTGTGCAGCACGGTGATGCGCTGCTGGAACGTGCCCTTGGAGGGCCTGCGGTGATCGACCGGCTGCGTGTAGTTCAGGACGAAGAAGCGGTAGCCCGTGTACGGCTTCTCCTCGACCAGGCTCATGCCCGGTATGGAGAGCAGCCTTTCCTTGATGTCGGTGGTGGCGTCGGTGCCGGTGGCGTCGGCGGCGGTGGCCGCTCCCGCCGTGCCCAAGGTGCCTATGAGCACCGTGAGCGCCAGCAGCCATCTGAGCGCCTTGCGCATGCACACTCCCCTGTGAGACAGATGTGCGCCGGAAGCTAGCGGACCAACTCGCCCAAGCACCAGGGGACATAGGGAAATCCCTGTGCGCGGGCGCACTTCGGAGGGTGCGGGGAGTCAGCACAGGATCCAGCCGGAGCTGTACTTCCCCCGGCCCACCTTGCCCTTGAGCCACACGCAGCGGCGCCCGGCGTGCACGGTCACCGGGCCCGCGTGGTAGGCGTACCTGCCCTGGTCGACGACCGGCAGGTTGCCGCGCGCCTGCACGCTCACCGACATCGTGCGCCGCACGCCGGGCTTCTTGGTGAGGGTCACGGCGCAGACGTAGCCGCCGCGCTTGTAGACGAGCACGGTCCCGGTGGAGAACGGCAGGGTGCGGACCTTGCGGCCGGGGCAGTAGGCGGCGGAGGCGGCCTGCGCCTCGCCCGGGGCCGCGACGGCGAGCAGGCCGGAGGCGGTCAGCACGGCCAGGCCGAGCGCGAGCCGCCGGCGTATCGCTCCACTGTCCACTGTCGTCCTCCCGTACCGCGTCGTCCGCGACCATCGACGTACGGGTGTACGGACGCATGACGTATGTCGGACGGTTGCACGAGCGTTACGGAAACGCGGTCCCGGGGAGGGCTCAGCGGGACGCGCCGACCGGCTCCTCCGGCTCGGCGGCGCCGATGAAGGTCCGCCACAGCTCCGCGTACCGGCCGCCGCGCGCGAGCAGTTCCTCGTGCGTGCCGTCCTCGGCGACCCGGCCGTGGTCCATGACGACGACCCGGTCGGCGCGGGCGGCGGTGGTGAGCCGGTGGGCGACGACGAGGGTCGTACGGCGCCCGGCGAGGCGGTCGGTGGCCTGGTTGACCTGGGCCTCCGTGGCCAGGTCGAGGGCGGCCGTGGCCTCGTCGAGCAGCAGCACGTCCGGGTCGACCAGCTCGGCCCGGGCCAGGGCGATGAGCTGGCGCTGCCCGGCGGAGAGGTTGCGGCCGCGCTCGGCGACCTCGTGCAGGTAGCCGCCCTCCAGGGTGGCGATCATGTCGTGGGCGCCGACCGCCCGGGCCGCCGCCTCCACCTCGGCGTCGGTGGCGTCGGGGCGGCCGTAGGCGATGGCGTCGCGGACGGTGCCCTGGAAGAGGTACGCCTCCTGCGGGACGACCCCCAGACGGTGCCGGTACGAGGTGAGGTCCAGGGTGCGCAGATCGGCGCCGTCGACGGTGACCCGGCCGCCGGTCGGGTCGTAGAAGCGGGCCACGAGCTTGACCAGGGTCGACTTGCCCGCGCCGGTCTCGCCGACGAACGCGACGGTCTGCCCGGCCGGGATGCGCAGGTCGACCCCGCCGAGGGCCTCCTCGTCGTCGCCGTACGCGAAGTGCACGTCCTCGAAGGCGATCTCGCCGCGCAGGGACAGGACCTCGCGGGGTTCGTCGGCGGACTTCGTCGACGTCGGCTCCCGCAGCAGCTCCTGGATGCGGCCCAGCGAGACGGACGCCTGCTGGTAGCCGTCGAAGACCTGGGAGAGCTGCTGCACGGGTGCGAAGAACAGGTCGATGTAGAGCAGGTACGCCACCAGGGAGCCGATGGCCAGCGTGCCGTCGTCGACCCGGGCTCCGCCCACGATCAGCACGGCCGCGGCCGCCACCGACGACAGGAACTGCACGAACGGGAAGTACACGGAGATCAGCCACTGGCCCCGGATGCGCGCCCGGCGGTAGCTGTCGCTGCGCTCGGCGAACCGCCGCCCGCCGTCCCGCTCGCGCCGGAACGCCTGCACGATCCGCAGCCCCGACACGGACTCCTGGAGGTCGGCGTTGACCACCGACACGCGCTCGCGCGCCAGTTCGTACGCCTTCACGCTCGCCCGGCGGAAGAAGTACGTGGCGATGATCAGCGGCGGCAGCGTCGCGAAGACGACCAGGGCGAGCTCGAGGTCGATGACCAGCAGGGCCACCATGATGCCGAAGAAGGTGACGACCGAGACGAAGGCGGTGACCAGGCCCGTCTGCAGGAACGTCGACAGCGCGTCGACGTCGGTCGTCATCCGGGTCATGATCCGGCCGGTCAGCTCGCGCTCGTAGTAGTCGAGCCCGAGGCGCTGGAGCTGGGCGAAGATCTTCAGGCGGAGCGCGTACAGGACCCGCTCGCCGGTGCGTCCGGTCATCCGGGTCTCGCCGACCTGGGCCGCCCACTGCACGGCCACCGTCAGCAGCGCGAGCAGGGACGCGGCCCACACGGCGCCGAGCGCGGCCTGCGTGACGCCGGAGTCGATGCCGTGCCGGATCAGCACCGGCAGCAGCAGGCCCATGCCCGCGTCGGTGGCGACCAGGGCCAGGCTGACCAGCAGCGGCAGCCCGAAGCCGCGCAGCAGCCGGCGCAGGCCGTAGGACTCCTCCGGCTGGACGGCCCGGGACTCGTCGACGTCCGGCACGTCGGTGGCCGGGGGCAGCGCCTCGACCTGCGCGAGCAGCTCGGGGGTGGCGGGGCTCTCGGCGAGGGCCAGGTCCTTGCGCTCGCGGTCACCGCTCCACAGCCGCGGGGTGACGCCGCGCTCGGCGTCGAACTCGGCGTCCAGCTCCTCCCGTACGGAGGTGTCCTCCTGGGGGCAGGCGGGCGGGGTGTGGCCCGGGGAGACCGCGCCCAGCTCGTCCGGGTCGGTGAGCAGGCGGCGGTAGAGGGCCGAGCGCTCCTGGAGTTCCTCGTGGGTGCCGATGTCGGCGAGCCGGCCGCCGTCCAGGACGGCGATGCGGTCGGCGAGGTTCAGGGTGGAGCGGCGGTGGGCGATCAGCAGGGTCGTGCGGCCGCGCATGACGCCCTTGAGCGCCTCGTGGATCTCGTGCTCGACGCGGGCGTCCACGGCGGAGGTGGCGTCGTCCAGGACCAGCAGGCGCGGGTCGCTGAGGATCGCGCGGGCCAGGGCGACGCGCTGGCGCTGGCCGCCGGAGAGAGTGAGGCCGTGCTCGCCGACGGTGGTGTCGTAGCCGTCGGGCAGCTCGGCGATGAACCGGTCCGCCTGGGCGGCGCGGGCGGCCTTCTCGATCTCCTCCTGGGTGGCGTCCGGGCGGCCGTAGGCGATGTTGTTGCGGACGGTGTCGGAGAAGAGGAAGGAGTCCTCCGGGACCAGTCCGATCGCGGCCCGCAGCGACTCCAACGTCAGTTCGCGCACGTCGTGCCCGCCGACCAGGACGGCACCGCGGCTGACGTCGTAGAAGCGCGGCAGGAGCAGGGAGACGGTGGACTTGCCGGAGCCGGAGGAGCCGACGACGGCGAGGGTCTCGCCGGGGCGGATCTCGAAGGAGAGCCCGTCGAGGACCGGGCGGCCGTCCTCGTAGCCGAAGGAGACGTCGTCGAACTCGACGGTCGCGGGCGCGTCGGCGGGCAGCTCCTTGGTGCCGTCGGTCAGGGACGGCTCGGTGTCGATCAGCTCCAGGACCCGCTCGGTGCCGGCGCGGGCCTGCTGGCCGACGGTGAGCACCATGGCCAGCATGCGGACCGGGCCGACCAGCTGGGCGAGGTAGGTGGAGAAGGCGACGAACGTGCCGAGCGTGATGTGCCCGCGCACCGCCAGCCAGCCGCCGAGCGCCAGCATCGCCACCTGGCCGAGGGCGGGCACGGACTGCAGGGCCGGGGTGTAGACGGAGTTCAGGCGGATGGTGCGCAGCCGGCCCGCGAAGAGCCTGCGGCTGACGTCCCGGAGCTTGCCGGTCTCCTGCTCCTCCTGCCCGAAGCCCTTCACCACGCGCACGCCGCTGACGGCCCCGTCGACCACGCCCGCGACGGCGGCGGCCTGGGCCTGGGCGTACCAGGTGGAGGGGTGCAGCCGGGTGCGGCTGCGCTTGGCGATCCACCACAGGGCGGGGGCCACGGCCAGGGCGACCAGGGTGAGCGGGACGGACAGCCACGCCATGATCACCAGGGAGATCAGGAAGAGCATGAAGTTCCCGATGGTCATCGGGAGCATGAAGAGCAGGCCCTGGATCAGCTGGAGGTCGCTGGTGGCGCGGCCGACGACCTGGCCGGTGGACAGCTCGTCCTGGCGGCGGCCGTCGAGCCGGGTGATCGTGCCGAACATCTCCGTCCGCAGGTCGTGCTGGACGTCGAGGGCGAGACGGCCGCCGTAGTAGCGGCGGATGTACGTGAGGACGTAGACGGCCAGGGCGGCGGCGACGAGGAGACCGGCCCAGGTGGTCATGGACCTGGTGTGCTCGGTGATGACGTCGTCGATGATCACCTTCGTGATCAGCGGGACGAGGGCCATCACGGCCATGCCGGCGAGGGAGGACCCGAGGGCGAGTACGACGTCCTTGGGGTGGCGCCACGCGTACGCCCACAGCCGTCGTGCCCATCCCCGTTTCGGTGTCACGCCGATGCCTTCCTGTCGTCCTGCTCTGCCGGAAGGCACCAACGCGGAGAGCCCCGGATTTCATCCCGCGCCGCCCCTTCCCCGACCAGCGGACGAGGAACACCCGACCAAGGTCGTAGGACTGGGCTAAGGTCGTCCGATCATGCATGCGACACTCGCCCGGTCCTGGCGGCGACCGCGCTTCGCGCGCGCCGAAGCCGTGGTGGCGCTGTGCGCCGCCCTGTGCTGGCGGGTGCTCGCGTTCGCCATGTACGCGGAGGGCTACGACCTGGACCCGAGCGCGCCGCGCCAGGTGTCCGGCGACGCGGAGATCGCCCGGCTCGCCCTGCTCCTCGCCGTCTCGGTCGCGGTGACCTGGACGCTGCGCCCGCTGCCCTGGCCGCCGCTGCGCACCGCGGTGGACGCGCTCGCCGTGGTGCGCCTCGCCGCGGTGCTGCTGCTGTCGGCGGTGCTCGTCCTGGCCCTGCTCACCGGGGTCCGTGTCCCGCTGCTGGGCTGGGAGATGTGATCAGAGGCGTACCCGCAGTGCGTAGAAGCGGGTCGTCTGGGCCGGGTTCTCGTTGTCGTCGCTGACCAGCAGGACCCTCAGGGTGTTCTTGGTGCGACCCGTGACCGTCATGCCCTCGATGTTGTCGAGGAGGGGGTTCGGCTGGGGCTGCCTGGCCGTGGCGCCCAGGGACGGGCAGGTCACGAGGTCCGTGAGCAGGGTCTTCCGCGGGCCGTGGCGCGGGTCGGCCAGGTAGAGGCGGACCGTGTTGCCGACGCCGGCGGTGAAGCCGCGCTCCAGGACGAGGAGGCGGCCGTCGGGAGTGGCCCGGATCTCGGGGACGCCCAGGCCGGGGTCGGTGCGGTAGGTGTACTGGGCGCCGAGCCGGAAGCGGGAGCCGTGGCGCTGCCAGGTCTGGAGGCGGACGGTGTCGGCGGGGTCGCCGGCCAGGGGGTACTCCATGGACGCGACGAGGGTGCGGCCGCCGGGCAGCAGGGTCAGGCCCTCGAAGGTGCCGTTGGACCGGGCGCGGCCGGCGGGGGCCACGCGCAGGTCGTCCGGGACGGGGAGCCGGTCGAGGATCGCGCCGGTGCGGGAGTAGCGGCGTACCGACGGCTCGGTCTCGGAGGAGACGAGGTAGCTGCCGTCCCGGTCCACGACCAGGCCCTCGGAGTCGAGCGCGGCCCCGTTCTCGTCGGAGAGGGGGAGCACGGACCGGGGCCGCAGCGTCCGCGCGTCCAGGCGGAACAGGGACGAGCGGTCGGAGAGGGCGGCCAGGGAGCCGTCCCGGTCGACGGCCAGGGCGGAGAAGTTGCCGACGACGGTGTGCTCGTACGTCGTCTTGTCGAGCGCGTCGGAGAAGCCGTCGATGGAGACGGAGGGCGAGCAGGCGTGGGACGTCGACGCCTGGGCGGGGCCGGCGGCGGTCAGGCACGTGGCCGCCGCCAGGCCCGCCGTGAGGAGAGCGAGGTGGGTTCTCAGAGGCATGGGCGTCACCGTAGGGCGGGCCGGTGACGCCGGGTGGGCGACGGGGTGAAGGGTCAGCTCGCCGCCAGGTCCCGGTGGATGACCTTGGCCACGGCCTGGATGGTGGCGATGCCGTAGTTCATGGTGCTGTTGCCGTGGGTGAGCACGCTCATCGTGTAGTCGTGGCCGCCGCCCTTGAACGCGCCGATGCTGTGCACCCGCCAGCCGTTCGTGGAGCGCTGCAGCCAGCCGTTCTTGACGGCGACGGTGACGCCCGCGGGCACGCCGTACGGGGTGCCCCAGCGCTGGGACGAGACGACCTGGCTCATCAGCTTGAGGATGTAGGCGCGGGAGTTGTCGCTCAGGACGGTGTTCTTGCCGGTGATGAGCTTCAGCAGCTTCTGCTCGTCGGTGACGGTGATCTGGGTCAGGCCCCAGTAGCCGTTCGCGCCGGGCTTGGTCTGGGTCATGCCGGCCGCGGCGAGGAAGCCCTTGATCTTCGTCATGCCGAGCTGCTTCCACAGGGTGGAGGTCGCGGCGTTGTCCGACTTGGTGATCATGGCCTTGGCGAGGGTGTTCTCGCGGTCGGTGAGATACCGGTTCGACTTCTTCGCGTCCCACAGCAGCGCGGCGAGGACGGTGACCTTGACGACACTGGCCGAGTCGTAGGCGGAGTTCGCGCGCAGGGTGCAGGTCGTGTTGGTGCTGCGGTCGTGGAGGCCGACGGCGACGGTGCCCTTGCGGGTGGCGAGCGCGGCGGTGATGTCCTTCTGCAGCTTGGCGGCGAGGCCGGCCTTGGCCGAGGTGCAGCTCACGGCCGGGGTGGCGGCGGCCGCGGGCGTGGCGGCGGCGACGAGCGGCACGAGCACACCCGTGCCCACGGCCACCGCCAGCACTCTGGCACGGCGGGATATCCCAGGAGTCATGCACGTCTTGACACACGAGCGCGGGGTAAAGGTTGTAGGCATTGGCGAAGGCTTATACGAGTCGTTACCTCGCGCCGTGCGGTTTCACAGGAAAGGGCCAGCTTCGGCACAGCGGCCACCAACCGGGGCTGTCCACGATGCTCGGGTGACATCTGCCACCGAAACCCAGCTCAGCACCGCCGAGCCCCCCGCGAACCCGCCCCGAGGCGACGCCGCCGCTCCGCGCTGGTCGCTCCCCGTCCTGCTCGCGATCCTCGCCCTGGCCGCGGTGCTGTACTCCTGGAACCTGTCCGGCGCCGGCCTCAACAGCTTCTACAGCGCCGCCGTGCTGAGCGGCACGGAGAGCTGGAAGGCCTGGTTCTTCGGCTCGTTGGACGCCGGGAACTTCCTCACCGTCGACAAGCCGCCGCTCGCGCTGATGGTCATGGGCCTGTCGTGCCGGGTCTTCGGGTACGGCACCTGGCAGATGATGGCGCCGATGATCGTGGCGGCCCTGGCCACGATCTGGATCCTGCACGCCTGCGTGAAGCGGGTGTTCGGGCACGCGGCGGCGGCCGTGGCGGCCCTCGTCCTGGCCCTCACCCCGATCACGGTCGCCATCAACCGGGACAACAACCCCGACACCCTGCTGGTGTTCCTCATGGTGTCCGGCGCGGCCCTCGCCCTGCGCGCGACGCGCGACGGTCGGCTGCTGCCGCTGCTCGGCTCGGCGGCCTGCTTCGGGCTCGCCTTCAACACCAAGATGCTCCAGGGGTACATCGCGCTGCCCGCCGTGTTCCTGGTCCACCTGTACGCGGCCCGGCCCGCGTGGCCGAAGCGGATCGTGAACCTGCTGCTCGCCGGTGTCGTGCTGGCGGTGTCCAGCTTCTGGTGGGCGGCGGCCGTGTCGCTGGTGCCGGCCTCCGAGCGGCCCTACATCGGCGGTTCGACGGACGGCACCGCCTGGAACCTGATCATGGGCTACAACGGCCTCGGCCGGATCCTCGGGGGTGACGGCAACGGCGGGGGCGGCGGGGGCGGCGGCTTCTCCGGCACGGCGGGCCTCGGCCGGATGTTCAACGACATCCTCGGCGGCCAGATCTCCTGGCTGCTCCCCTTCGCCGGCGTCGCCCTCGCCGGTGGCCTGGTGCTGTGCGGCCGCGCCCCGCGCACGGACCCCACCCGGGCCGCGCTCGTGCTGTGGGGCGGCTGGACCGCCCTGCACTACCTGACGTTCGCGCTGGCCGAGGGCACGATGCACCCGTACTACACGACCGCGCTCGCCCCGGGCGTCGCGGCACTGTGCGGGGGCGGCGGGGTCATGCTGCTGCGCGCCTTCCGGGCCGACCGGCGGTGGCTGTGGGTGCTGCCGCTCGGGCTGGGCGTCACGGCCGTCTGGGCCGTGGTGCTGCTGCGGCGGGCCTCCGGCTGGAACACCTGGCTGTGGCCTTCCGTCCTGGTCGTGATGGCACTGGCGATCGCGGGCCTGTTCGTCTTCCGCTCCGGCACCTCCGGCCTGCGGCTGCGGTTGCTCGGGGTGTCGGTGGCGGCGGCGGTCGTGGCGGCGGTGGCGGGACCGGCCGCGTACGCCTGGTCGGTGCCGTCGTCCGGAGCCGGCGGAGGCATGGGCGGCACGAACCCGACGGCGGGGCCGTCCACGGGGAGCGGCTTCGGCGGGCCTGGAGGCGGAGGCGGGCGCGGGGGCACCGGCGGCCGGGGATTCCCGGGCGGCGGGATGCCGCCCGGGGCGCAGAACGGGCAGGGCGGGCAGGGCGGCCCGGCCAGCCAGAACGGACAGGCCGGGCAGACCGGCCGGAACAGCCAGGGCGGTCAGGCGTCTGGAGGGGCGGTCGGCACACCCCCGGGCAGCGCCGGCGGCTCGGCCGAGGGCAGCAGCTCCGGCGCCCGGCAGCCCGGCGGCATGTGGGGCGGCATGGGCGGCGGCGCGAGCAGCGAGCTGATCGCGTACCTGAAGAAGCACCGGGACGGCGCCACGTGGCTGCTGGCGTTGTCCAGTTCGCAGGGCGCGGCCCAGCTCATCGTCAGCAGCGGCGAGCCCGTCATCTCCATGTGGGGCTGGTCCGGCAGCGACAAGGCGATGACGCTCACCCGGCTCAAGGAGCTGGTGAGGAACGGCGAGCTGCACTACATCCAGCTCGGCGGCGGCATGGGGGGCGGCCCGGGCGGCGGCTCCACCGTCAGCTCCGAGGTCACGGCGTGGGTGCGGAAGCACGGCACGGCGGTGCGGGAGAGCGACTACAGCAAGAGCACGAATTCGGCATCGAGTTCGGGATCGGCCTCCGGCTCCGCGGCGCGGTCGAACCAGTCGACGATCTACCGCCTGGACGCGTCCGACGTCAGCTGACGTCACGTCACCCCGGCGGTACGCACGGTCGAACGGCCCCGACCCCTCGGTCCGGGGCCGTTCCCCCGTCCCCGATCATGGACACCGGGTGTCCGGCGAACGGGTGAAGGGAAACGAGCGGTGGGCTACTGCCTGGAGATGAGCACCGGCGACATGCGGACGGTGGTGCGGCTGCTCACCGCGGTGGAGCGGACCGAGGAGCAGGAGCGCACGCTCGCCCGGGTGCGCACGGAGTGCGAGCGCACCGACGCCCGGTTCCTGGAGCAGGGCATCGAGCTGGACGTCTCCATCCGCCAGGCCCTGGAGGAGCTGATCGACGGCACCCCGAGCACCGACCTCTGTCCTTCGTACAGTTACGCCTTCTACCAGGTCGTCGCCGCGCACTTCTCGGACCCCACCGACCTCGGCGACTGGCGGCGCCCGGCGTGGTTCTACGCCCTGGACGACGAACTGGCCCGGCACGGCGTCCCGTCCGACCTGCTCCCCGGCACGTTCCTGTTCAGCGGCCCGCCCCTGCGCCTGCCCCACCCCGGCGACGCGGTGCCCGCCATCGGCACCCTGCCGGCCCAGCGGGCCGGTGCCCTCGCCGACGCCTACGCGTCCGTGCTGGACCGGCTGGACGCCGAATTCCGCGACGCGGCCCGCCGGTTCGCCGAGGTCATGCGGTTCGAGGCGGAGGAGTGGGAGCGTTCGCGGAAGCTCGGGATGAACCCGGACACGCTGCTCTTCTGGTTCCACTGACCTCTGCACGAACCCTTGACGTCACCTTTCCCACCGGGATACTTGCGGTCGACAGCGCGCCAACTGCCGTGTCGGGCAAGGGGTTTCGTTTCATCCGCTCCGATGGGGACCGCGGCGCCGTATGTCCGAGATCCCGAACGCCGTGCGAAGTATCGAAGACTTCGTGACGGCCACCCCCACAGGAGGATCCGCAATGAGCCCACGCAAGGCACTCGTGGCCGCCCTGACGGCCGCGCTGCTGGCCGGACCCGGTGTCGCCCAGGCCGCCACCCCCCAGACCGCGCCCGCCCCGGCCCGGGAACGCGCCGCCGCGGCCACCATCACCTGGTCCCTCGTCCGCGCGAGCAACCCCACCGCGGACCAGCGCTCCGCCTACGACCTCATCACCAAGGCCATGAACGCGGCCGTGGCCCGCTACAACAACCTCAGCGACCTGGGCAAGACCATCACCGTCCGCTACGAGCCGGGCGTCCCCACCGCCGACGGCAGCACGAACGGCACGATCCGCTTCGGCAGCAACCGCAGTTACATGACCGAGCGGACGGCCCTGCACGAGATCTCCCACACCCTCGGCGTGGGACTGAGCGGCGGCTGGTCCCGCCTCGGCGGCAGCGGCACCTGGACCGGCGCGCAGGCCACCGCGCTCGTCAAGCAGTACGACGGCTCGGGCGCCAAGATCTCCACCGGCGGCGGCCACTTCTGGCCCTACGGCCTGAACTACGACAACGAGTGGTCGAACACGGCGGCCGACCGCCACGTCCACATCGTCGCCGCGATGGTCCGCGACGGCCTCTAGCAACGCGTCTCGTCACGCGACCAGGAACACGACATCCTCCGGCGACCGGCGACCGGTGCGGGTGGGCCGCCGCGGACGGTGAGCGTCAGCCGGTTTCCGGGTGGCGGCCCGGGCCGTCGGCGCCGGAGGACAGGGGGGTGGGTGACAGGGTGGTGTCCTCCTCACCGGGCTCCAGAAGTGTGTCGGCGGCGCCGACGACGAGGGGGTCCGGTGTGCCGACCGCCTCCTCGTCCTTGCTGGCGTAGTCGATGCGCGACAGCAGACTGCGCATGGTCTCCAGCCGGGCGCGCCGCTTGTCGTTGCTCTTGACCACGGTCCAGGGCGCGTGCGCGGTGTCCGTGGCACGGAACATGTCGACCTTCGCCTCGGTGTAGTCGTCCCAGAGGTCCAGCGAGGCCAGGTCGGTCGGGGACAGCTTCCACTGGCGCACCGGGTCGATCTGCCGTATCGCGAAGCGGGTGCGCTGCTCCGCGCGGGAGACGGAGAACCAGAACTTCACGAGCAGGATGCCGTCGTCGACCAGCATCCGTTCGAAGACCGGGCACTGGTCGAGGAACAGCTCGTACTCGTCCTTGGAGCAGAAGCCCATCACCCGCTCCACCCCGGCCCGGTTGTACCAGGAACGGTCGAAGAAGACGATCTCCCCGGCCGTGGGCAGCTGTGCGATGTACCGCTGGAAGTACCACTGGCCCCTCTCGCGCTCGGTGGGCTTGTCCAAGGCGACCACGCGGGCGCCGCGCGGGTTCAGCCGCTCGGTGAGCCGCTGGATGGTGCCGCCCTTGCCCGCCGCGTCACGGCCCTCGCACACGACGACCACGCGTGCGCCGGTGTCCTTGACCCACCGCTGGAGCTTGAGCAGCTCGATCTGCAGGACGCGCTTGGTCCGCTCGTACTCCTTGCGCCGCACCTTGCGGTCGTACGGGTAGTTCTCCCGCCAGGTGCGGAGGGGACGCCCGTCGGCGTCCAGCACGATGGGCTGCTCGCGTCTGCTGTCGTCGACGGTGAGCCCTTCCAGCAGCTTGTCGGCGTCTTCGGCGTTCATGTCCTCGCTCCCGCTGGGCCGGCGCGCCGGTCAGAAGGGCAGGCGGCCGCGGGTACGGCGGCCCGCCGAACCGCTGCGGCTCACCGCCCGCGAGCTGGTGCGGAAGGGCTTGCTGAAGAGCCGGCCCAGGGGGCCGGGCGCCTTGCCCCCGGCCCGGGCGCCGGCACCGAGCGTGCGCTGTGTGCCGCGTTCGGGATGGCGGGAGAGGCGGGGGACGAGGAACGCCAGGACGGCCAGGACGACACAGACGCCTATGACGGCGGCGATTGCCATGATCTGCTCCCCTTCGCTGGTGGGCGGATACTCCAGGTGCCCCCTCCCGGCCCTCCCATGTGAGGAGCGGGAAACTCCGCCCGGCCGGTCCGGCCGCCGGTCAGTCCAGATGCGTCGGCGCGAACATCCGCAGCACGGCGGGGAGCAGGACCACCGAGGGCCCGGGCGAGGCCAGCGCCTTGGCGAGGTCACGCTCCAGGTTCTCCGGGGTGGTGCGGACGCCGGGGACGCCGAAGGACTCGGCCAGCGCCACGAAGTCCGGCCGGGTCAGTTCCGTCGCGGTCGCCTCGCCGAACGCGTCGGTCATGTACTCGCGAAGGATGCCGTAGCCGCCGTCGTCGACGATGAGCCAGGTGACGTTCAGGCCGTACTGGCGGGCCGTCGCCAGCTCGGCGATCGAGTACGGGGCGCCGCCGTCGCCGGAGACCGCGAGGACCGGGCGGGTCGGGTCGGCCACCGCCGCGCCGAGGGCCGCCGGGAAGGCGTAGCCGAGGCCGCCCGCGCCCTGGGCGGAGTGCAGGTGGTTGGGGCCCTTGGCGTCGAAGGCCGACCAGGCCCAGTAGGCCAGGATGGTCATGTCCCAGAAGGACGGGGAGTCGGCCGGCAGCGCCCGGCGCACGGCCGCCAGCACGTCCTGCTCCAGGGTGAGGTCCTGCGCGGCGATGCGGTCGGCGACCTTCGCGAGCAGGTCCCGGACCCGGTCCGGGGCCGTCGCGTCCTCGCGGGGCGTCACCGTCTCCAGCAGCGCCTGGAGCGCGAGCCGGGCGTCCGCGTGGATGCCGAGGGCCGGGTGGTTGGACTCCAGCTTGCCGAGGTCGGCCTCGATCTGGACGATCCGGCCGCGCGGCTGGAACGTGTGGTAATTCGAGGAGAGTTCGCCGAGGCCCGACCCGACGACGAGGAGGACGTCGGCGTCCTCCAGGAAGTCGGTGGTGTGCCGGTCCTCCAGCCAGGACTGGAGGGACAGCGGGTGCGTCCAGGGGAACGCGCCCTTGCCGCCGGGGGTCGTGACGACCGGCGCCCGGAGCCTCTCCGCCAGCTGCTTCAGCTTGCCGGAGGCGTCCGCCCGGACCACTCCCCCGCCCGCGATGATCGCCGGGCGGGCCGCGTTCGACAGCAGGTCGGCGGCGACGGCGGTGAGCTCGGGGCGGGGCGGCAGTTCCTCGGGGAACGCGTCGCCGCCCGTCACCACCGGGATGGCCGTCTCCGCGAGCAGCACGTCCTGCGGGATCTCCACCCACACCGGCCCGTGCGGGGCGCTCAGCGCCGACTTCCAGGCCGCCTCGATCGCGGAGGGGATCTGCGACTGGGCGCGCACGGTGTGGACGGACTTCACCACGCCGCGGAACGAGGCCGCCTGGTCGGGCAGTTCGTGGAGGTAGCCGTGGCGTCCGCCGCCGAGGCCCGCCGTCGGGACCTGGCTGCTGATCGCCAGCACGGGCGCGGACGCGGCCGCCGCCTCCTGGAGCGCGGGCAGGGAGGTCAGGGCGCCCGGGCCCGTCGACAGCAGCAGGGGCGCCGCCTCGCCGGTGATCCGGCCGTAGGCGTCCGCCGCGAACCCGGCGTTGTTCTCGACCCGCAGGCCGATGTAGCGCAGGTCCGAGCGGCGCAGCGCGTCGAACATGCCGAGGGCGTGCTGGCCGGGCAGGCCGAAGACGGTCGTCGCGCCCAGGGCGGCCAGGGTCTCCACGACCAGGTCTCCGCCGGTGCGGCCGGCAGGAGGGTTGAGCGCGGCCTCCGTCTGGGCGGGCGTCGGGCGGAGCACCAGGTCGTGGTCGTGGGTCACTTGGCTTCCGAGTCCTTCCGGGCCGCGGCGATCTGGCGGGACATGATCGTGGTCAGTTCGTACGCCGTGTGGGAGGCGGCCACCGACGTGATCTCCGCGTGATCGTACGCGGGGGCCACCTCGACGACGTCCGCCGAGACCAGGTTGCAGGACGCCAGCCCGCGCAGGATCTCCAGCAGCTCGCGCGAGGTCATGCCGCCGGCCTCGGGCGTGCCGGTGCCGGGGGCGTGGGCCGGGTCGAGGCAGTCGATGTCGATGGAGATGTACAGCGGCCGGTCGCCGATGCGCTGGCGGAGCTGGTCGGCGACCTCGTCGGCACCGCGCCGGTAGACGTCCGCCGAGGTGACGATGCCGAAGCCCATCTTCTCGTCGTCGGTGAGGTCCTGCTTGCCGTAGAGCGGGCCGCGGATGCCGACGTGCGAGAGCGCCTCGGTGTCGAGGATGCCCTCCTCCACCGCGCGGCGGAACGGGGTGCCGTGCGTGTACTCGGCGCCGAAGTAGGTGTCCCAGGTGTCGAGGTGGGCGTCGAAGTGCAGCAGGGCGACGGGGCCGTGCTTCTTCGCGACCGAGCGCAGCAGGGGCAGCGCGATGGTGTGGTCGCCGCCGAGGGTCATCAGCCGGGCGCCCGTGCCGAGCAGGTCGTCCGCGGCGGCCTCGACGGTCTCCACGGCCTCGTTGATGTTGAACGGGTTCACGGCGATGTCACCGCCGTCCGCGACCTGCGCGAGGGCGAACGGGGAGGCGTCCTGCGCCGGGTTGTACGGGCGCAGCAGCCGGGACGCCTCGCGGATCGCGTTGCCGCCGAAGCGGGCGCCCGGCCGGTACGAGACACCCGAGTCGAACGGCACGCCCACCACGGCGACATCGGCCCGGCCGACCTCGTCCAGCCGGGGCAGCCGGGCGAAGGTCGCGGGACCGGCGTACCGCGGGATGCGGGAGGAGTCGACGGGCCCGCGCGGAGTCTCGTTGCTGCTCATGAAGAAATGCCTTCTTTCCTACGCTTCATCGCGTATGTACTGCTTGCTCTACGACTCTACTGGGGAGCCGCGACCGGTTCGAACGGGAGTTCGGAAGACCGTCCGGCGAGCCGCTCGCGCCAGGCGACCAGGACGGCGGCGCCGGTGGCGGGGGTGGCCGGCGAGACGATCACGTACGCGGCCAGCGAGGCGAGCAGGCCGTAGCAGACGGGCTCGTTGGCGAGGATGCCGTGGGTCGCCATCAGGTACTGGAGTACATGGCCGGGCCGAGCCGGCGACCGGCCACGAGGAACTCGCTCTTGGACCGGGCGCGGCGCATGCCCCACCAGCCCATGGCCGGCAACCCGGCCAGGTAGACGACGATCACGAGGTAGTCGACGGCCATGCGGCCTCCTTCGCACGCGCTCGGTCGCGGGGGACGACGAGGGGGACGAGGACTGACCCTAGGTGGCCGGAAAGCGACTGCGAAGTGTACGTTTCATCCATTCGAGGGGGCTGCGAATGGAGGGAACGCACACCATGCCGGAGTCGGCTGCTCCCCCTACCCCGCCGGTGGAGCTGTCCGCGCTGCTGGCCCGCGAGGAGCTGGCGCTGCGGCAGATCGCGGGACCGCCCGCCGCCGGCACCGTCGTGCACTGGGTGCACACCTCGGAGATGGCCGACCCGTATCCGTACCTGCTGGGCGGGGAGCTGCTGCTCACGGCGGGCGTGCACATCCCGGAGGCGACGGGGTCCGAAACCTACTTCGACGACTACGTGTCCCGGATCGTCGCGGCGGGCGGAGCGGCCCTCGGCTTCGGGGTGGCTCCGGTGCACGACACGGTGCCGAGGGCGCTGGTCGAGGCCTGCGAGGCGCACGGCCTGCCGCTGCTGGAGGTGCCGCCGCAGACCACGTTCTCGGGTGTGGCCAGGGCGGTCTGGCAGCTGATGTCCCGGGCCCGCCTGGCCGAACTCCGCCGGGTGACCGAGGCCCAGCAGAGCCTCGCCTCCGCCGCCTCCCGCCCCGACCCGGTCCCGTCGGTCCTCCGCCGGCTGGCCCAGCGGCTGGGCGGCCGGGCCGTGCTGTACGGGCCGGAAGGGGCGGAGCTCGCGGGGGCGGGGAGGGAGCCGGGAGGTGAGGTGCGCGCGGCGCTGGCGCGGCTGGCGGAGGTCGTACAGCCGGACCGCCAGGGGCTTCCGGCGGACGGCGCACCACGGTCCGGCTCCGGATCGCTGGACCACCCGGCCGGGACCCGGCCGGGTGAGGCGGAGGCGGCTCGGCCTCACGCAGGGCACCGCCCCGGCCGCGAGATCGGCCAGCCCGGCCCGGCCTCGACCGCCGGCCCCTCTCCCGCCAACCGCCCGGCCTCCGCCACCGACACCGTCTCCGGCGCCCACCTCGCGGTCTACGCCCTCGGCGCCGGGCACGGCTTCGTGCTCGGGGTGGCCACCCCGCACCGCGCGCCCGGGGACCACACCATCGCCTCCGTCGCCGCCGTGCTGCTGTCCCTCCTCACCGGGGAGCAGCACAGCGGCACGGGGGCGGCCCGTTCCGCCGCGCTGGTGCGGCTGCTGCTGGGCGCGCCGCCCGAGGAGGTCGCGCCGCTGCTGGGCGGGGAGCGGTGGCTCGTCGTGCACGCCCGGCCGGACGGGAACGGCGCCCCCGACCCCGTCGCGGCCTCCGCGCTGGGCGCCGCGCTCGGCTCCGCCCTGGTCGACCCGGCGGGCGACGTCGTCCGCGTCCTGGTCCCGGCCGACCGGGAACCGGCCCCGCTGCCCGGCTGGACCCTGGGCGTCAGCGCCGCCGTGACGCCGGCCGACTGGCCCGCCGCCGACACCCAGGCGGCCCGCGCCCTGGCCCGGGCCCGCGCCACCCGGACCCCGCTGCTCCGGCACGGTCCGCGCCCCGCCCTCGCCGACCTGGTCCCGCCCGGCGAGGCGACGGCCCACGCCCGCGCCCTGCTCGCGCCCGTCACGGCCCACCCCGCGCTCACCGAGACCCTGCGCGCCTGGCTCTCCCTGCACGGCAGTTGGGACCGCACGGCCGTCGCCCTGTCCGTGCACCGCAACACCGTCCGGCAACGCATCGCCCGCTGCGCGGCCCTGCTGGAGACGGACCTCGACGACCCGGACGTCCGCATGGAACTCTGGTTCGCGCTGCGGCACGTCTGAGTACGTGAGCGGGGCCCCACTGAGTACGTGACGCACGTCCCAGCGTGCGATACGCCAGGGTCGGCCGCTGGGGGCTGCCTCACAATGGGTGCCATGCCGATACCCGGGACACCCAGCCGCGCCGAACTCGTCGAGCACCTCGTCAGGACGCGCATCGCGGGCGACGTCGCCACCCCGCGCGAGAACAACCTCTCCCACTACCGCAAGCTGGCGAACGGCGACCGCCACTACTGGCTCGGCCTGGAACTCGGCGACCGCTGGAGCGACGAGCAGGACGTCCTCGCGGTGATGGCGGAACGCGTCGGGGTGAACGACGACCCCGAGCACCGGTACGGCCAGGACACCATCGACCCGGAGCTGACCGTGGCCGGGCTGGAGCGGATGGCCGGGCGGCTGCGCAAGGCGGCCGACGGGCAGCAGCGGGTCCTCTTCGCCACCGGCCACCCCGGCGGGCTGCTCGACGTGCACCGCGCGACCGCGGCGGCCCTGCGCGCGGCCGGCTGCGAGATCGTCGTCATCCCGGAGGGGCTGACGACGGAGGAGGGCTACGTCATGCAGTTCGCGGACGTGGCGGTCCTGGAGCACGGCGCCACCCTGTGGCACACCCACTCGGGCGAACCGATGAAGGCGATCCTGACGGGCCTGGAGCGCGAGGGGCGCCCGCTGCCCGACCTGGTCGTCGCCGACCACGGCTGGGCGGGCTACGCCGGGCAGCACGGCGTCGACTCCGTCGGCTACGCCGACTGCAACGACCCGGCCTTGTTCATCGCCGAGGCGGAGGGGACCGTGCAGGTGACGGTGCCCCTCGACGACCACGTGGTCAGCCCGCGCCACTACGACCCGATGACGGCGTACCTGCTGGCGGAGGCGGGCCTCAGCTAGCGCCCGGCTCGCGCGGGACGCGGACCACGCCCTCCTGGATGACGGTGATGGCCAGCCGGCCGTCCTGCGTGTAGATCCGCGCCTGCCCCAGTCCCCGGCCGCCGTACGCGGACGGGGACTCCTGGTCGTACAGCAGCCACTCGTCCGCGCGGAACGGCCGGTGGAACCACATCGCGTGGTCCAGCGAGGCCCCGACGACGTCCCCGACGGCCCAGCCGCCCCGCCCGTGCGCGAGCAGCACGGAGTCCAGCAGCGTCATGTCGGAGACGTACGTGGCGAGGACGACGTGCAGCAGCGGGTCGTCGGCCAGCTTGCCGTTGGTGCGGAACCACACCTGCGAGTGCGGCTCGCGCGGCTCGCCGAACTTCCCGTACGGCGGCTCGTCGACGTACCGCAGATCGACGGCGGCCCGCGCCTCCAGGAACTTCTCCACCACGACCGGGTCGAGATGGCCGTACCCCCGCAGCCGCTCCTCCCCGGTCGGCAGGGTCGCCGGGTCGGGCGAGGCGGGCATCGGCTCCTGGTGGTCCAGCCCGTCCTCGTCCACCTGGAACGACGCCGACAGATGGAAGATCGGCTTGCCGTGCTGGACGGCGACCACCCGGCGGGTGGTGAAGGAGCGGCCGTCGCGGATGCGGTCGACGGTGTAGACGATGGGCGCGCCCGGGTCGCCGGGGCGCAGGAAGTACGCGTGGAGGGAGTGCGCGGGCCGGTCCTCGGGGACCGTCCGCCCGGCGGCGACGAGCGCCTGCGCCGCGACCTGCCCGCCGAAGACCCGGGGGACGACGGCGGACCGGGACCGGCCGCGGAATATGTCCTCCTCGATCTGCTCCAGGTCGAGCAGATCGAGGAGGTCCTGAAGTGCCTGGCTCATGAGGACTGTTGTACCGGCCAATGACTACGGCCGGCCTACAGCCCCATGTCCTTCGCGATGATCGACTTCATGATCTCGCTGGTGCCGCCGTAGATGCGGTTGACGCGGTTGTCCGCGTACAGGCGGGCGATCGGGTACTCGTTCATGTAGCCGTAGCCGCCGTGCAGCTGGAGGCAGCGGTCGATGACGCGGTGGGCGACCTCGGTGCAGAACAGCTTCGCGGAGGCGGCCTCGGCGGGGGTGAGCTCACCGGCGTCGAGGGCCTCGGTCGCGCGGTCCGCGACGGCCTCGGCGGCGTCCACCTCGGCCTGGCAGGCGGCCAGCTCGAACTTGGTGTTCTGGAAGTGCGCGACGGGCTTGCCGAAGACGGTGCGCTCCTGCACGTACTGCTTGGCGAACCGGACGGCGGCCTTGGCCTGCGCGTAGGCGCCGAAGGCGATGCCCCAGCGCTCGGAGGCCAGGTTGTGGCCGAGGTAGTAGAAGCCCTTGTTCTCCTCGCCGAGGAGGTCCTCGACGGGCACCTTGACGTCGACGAACGCCAGCTCGGCCGTGTCGGAGGTCTTCAGGCCGAGCTTGTCGAGCTTGCGGCCGACGGAGTAGCCCTCGGACTTGGTGTCGACGGCGAAGAGGGAGATGCCGTGGCGGCGGTCCTCGGCGGTGGGCGGGGAGGTGCGGGCGCAGACGATCACGCGGTCGGCGTGCACGCCGCCGGTGATGAACGTCTTGGCGCCGTTGAGGACGTAGTGCGTGCCGTCCTCGCTCAGCTTGGCGGTGGACTTCATGCCCGCGAGGTCGGAACCGGTGCCCGGCTCCGTCATCGCGATGGCCCACATCTCCTCGCCGGTGACGAACTTCGGCAGGTACCGCTTCTTCTGCTCGTCCGTCGCCAGCATCTTGATGTAGGGCAGGGCGAGCAGCACGTGCACGCCGGAGCCGCCGAACTGGACGCCGGCGCGAGCGGTCTCCTCGTACAGCACGGCCTCGAACTTGTGGCTGTCCAGGCCCGCGCCGCCGTACTCCTCCGGCACGTTGATCCCGAAGATGCCCAGCTCACCGAGCTTGTAGTAGAAGTCGCGGGGCGCCTGGCCCGCCGCGAACCACTCGTCGTACACCGGCACGACCTCGGCCTCGATGAAGGCGCGAAGGGTCTCCCGGAACGCCTCGTGATCCTCATTGAACACCGTACGGCGCACGCCGCCACCTCCACGGACTTCATATGTCTAAGCGCTTGCTCAGACCAAGGTACCGGTGAGTAGCGAGGAGCGTCCAGGGTGGGGGTGGGGTAACGCTCGTCACGGTGAGGGTGCCGATACCCGACGGGAGTCCCAGTTCCGCCTCGAAGACCGCTACGTGCCGCCGGAACCATGCGGGAGGCCCCGTCGGACGGGTTCCACAGGGTCTCGTCGCCCATGCCGAAGCTCTGGCCCGCCGTGGCCCCTTCAGCCGATCACGGCAGGCCGGCGCATCCAGCGGGATCACCGGCGTCGCCGGTGTTGCGCCCTGGCCGGACGGCGGCCGCGGACGCCGTCCGCTCAGCCCCCCGCCGCCGCGAACGCCCCCCGAGCCATCCGATGCAGCAACTCCGCCGTGGCCCCCCGCCCGGGCAACGACCCGGCCCGCCCCAGATGCGGCGTGGAGTTCAGCAGCCCGAACACCGAGTGCACGGCGGACCGAGCCGCCGGCTCCCCCAGCCCCGGGTACACCTCCCGCACCACCCCCACCCACAGCTCCACGTACTGCCGCTGCAGCTGCCGCACCATCTTCCGGTCGCTGTCCCGGAGGCGATCCAGCTCCCGGTCGTGCAGGGTGATCAGAGGCCGGTCGTCGAGCGCGAAGTCGATATGCCCCTCGATCAGCGAGTCGAGGACCGCCTCCGCCCCCGCACCCCCGTCCGCCTCCGCAACCCGCCGCTTCGCCCCGGTCAGCAACTGCCCGCTGATCCCCACCAGCAGCTCCGCGAGCATCGCGTCCTTGCCCGCGAAGTGCCGGTACAGCCCGGGCCCGCTGATCCCGACCGCGGCGCCTATCTCGTCGACTCCGACCCCGTGGAAGCCCCGCTCGGCGAAGAGCCGGGCGGCCTCCTTCAGGATCTGCTCGCGTCGGGTGGGGGCGTCGGTTCTCGTGGCCATGAAAGCAATTCTAGACAGGGAGGTTAGCGGTCGTTAACCTGAAGGAAATGCGTTAACGCTCATTAACAAGGTGAGGGGACCGCAGGATGCACGAGGCACCGGAGCTCACGAGCGCGGCAGACCCCGCGTCGGAGGCCTTTCGGGCCAACGAGGAGGCGCACCGCACCCTCGTGGCGGAGCTGCGCGCCAAGCTGGCCGCGGCCGCCCAGGGCGGCGGCGAGAAGGCCCGCGCCCGCCACACCGCGCGCGGCAAGCTGCTCCCCCGCGACCGCGTCGACACCCTCCTCGACCCCGGCTCGCCCTTCCTGGAGCTGGCCCCGCTCGCGGCCGACGGGATGTACGAGGGCCAGGCCCCGGCCGCCGGCGTCATCGCCGGCATCGGCCGGGTCAGCGGCCGCGAGACGGTGATCATCGCCAACGACGCCACGGTCAAGGGCGGCACGTACTACCCGATGACGGTCAAGAAGCACCTCCGCGCCCAGGAGGTCGCCCTCGACAACCGCCTCCCCTGCGTCTACCTGGTGGATTCCGGCGGCGCCTTCCTGCCCATGCAGGACGAGGTCTTCCCGGACCGGGACCACTTCGGCCGGATCTTCTACAACCAGGCCCGCATGTCCGGCGCCGGCATCCCCCAGATCGCCGCGGTCCTCGGCTCGTGCACGGCCGGCGGCGCGTACGTCCCGGCGATGAGCGACGAGGCGGTGATCGTCCGCAACCAGGGCACGATCTTCCTCGGCGGCCCGCCCCTGGTGAAGGCGGCCACGGGCGAGGTCGTCACGGCGGAGGAGCTGGGCGGCGGCGAGGTCCACTCCCGCGTCTCGGGCGTCACGGACCACCTCGCGGAGAACGACGCCCACGCGCTCCGCATCGTCCGTACGATCGTCTCCACCCTGCCCGCGCGCGGGGCGCTCCCCTGGGAGGTCACGGAGTCGATCGAGCCCAAGGTCGACCCGCACGGCCTCTACGGCGCGGTCCCGGTCGACTCCCGCACCCCGTACGACGTGCGCGAGATCATCGCCCGGGTCGTCGACGGCTCCCGCTTCGCCGAGTTCAAGTCCGAGTTCGGCCAGACCCTGGTCACCGGCTTCGCCCGGATCCACGGGCATCCGGTGGGCATCGTCGCCAACAACGGCATCCTGTTCGCCGAGTCCGCCCAGAAGGGCGCCCACTTCATCGAGCTGTGCGACCAGCGCGGCATCCCGCTGGTCTTCCTGCAGAACATCTCGGGCTTCATGGTGGGCAAGGACTACGAGGCGGGCGGCATCGCCAAGCACGGCGCCAAGATGGTCACGGCCGTGGCCTGCACCCGCGTACCGAAGCTCACGGTCGTGGTCGGCGGCTCGTACGGCGCGGGCAACTACTCCATGTGCGGCAGGGCGTACTCCCCCCGCTTCCTGTGGATGTGGCCGAACGCCAAGATCTCGGTCATGGGCGGCGAGCAGGCCGCCTCGGTCCTCGCCACGGTCAAGCGGGACCAGCTGGAGGCCCGCGGCGAGTCCTGGCCCGCGGAGGAGGAGGACGCCTTCAAAGCCCCGATCCGCGCCCAGTACGAGCGCCAGGGCAACGCCTACTACGCGACGGCCCGCCTCTGGGACGACGGTGTGATCGACCCGCTGGACACCCGCCAGGTCCTGGGCCTGGCCCTGACCGCGTGCGCCAACGCGCCCCTGGGTGACCCCCAGTTCGGCGTCTTCCGGATGTGAGGGGACGGACGACGATGTTCGAGACAGTGCTGGTGGCCAACCGGGGCGAGATCGCCGTACGCGTCATCCGGACGCTGCGGTCGATGGGCGTGCGCTCGGTGGCCGTCTTCTCCGACGCGGACGCCGACGCCCGGCACGTCCGCGAGGCGGACACGGCGGTGCGGATCGGCCCGGCCCCGGCGTCCGAGAGCTACCTGTCGGCGGAGCGCCTGCTGGAGGCGGCGGCCCGCACGGGCGCGCAGGCGGTCCACCCGGGCTACGGCTTCCTCGCCGAGAACGCCGCCTTCGCGCGCGCCTGCGCCGAGGCCGGCCTGGTCTTCATCGGCCCTCCGGCGGACGCGATCGCCCTGATGGGCGACAAGATCCGCGCCAAGGAGACGGTCCGGGAGGCCGGGGTGCCGGTGGTGCCCGGCGGCCGGGACCCGGAGCTGGCCGAGGCGGCCCGCGAGCTGGGCGCCCCGGTGCTGCTGAAGCCCAGCGCGGGCGGCGGCGGCAAGGGCATGCGCCTGGTGCGGGACCTGACCCGGCTGGAGGACGAGATCGCCTCGGCCCGCCGCGAGGCCCGCGCCTCCTTCGGCGACGACACGCTCCTCGTGGAGCGCTGGATCGACCGGCCCCGCCACATCGAGATCCAGGTCCTCGCGGACGGCCACGGCAACGTGGTCCACCTGGGCGAGCGCGAGTGCTCCCTCCAGCGCCGCCACCAGAAGATCATCGAGGAGGCGCCGAGCGTGCTCCTCGACGAGGAGACGCGGTCCGCGATGGGCGAGGCGGCGGTCCAGGCGGCCCGCTCCTGCGGCTACCGCGGCGCGGGCACGGTGGAGTTCATCGTCCCCGGCAACGACCCGTCGTCGTACTACTTCATGGAGATGAACACCCGCCTCCAGGTGGAGCACCCGGTCACGGAGCTGGTCACGGGCCTGGACCTGGTCGAGTGGCAGCTGCGCGTGGCGGCCGGCGAGCCCCTCGGCTTCGCCCAGGAGGACGTACGCCTGACCGGGCACGCCGTGGAGGCCCGCATCTGCGCCGAGGACCCGGCCCGCGGCTTCCTCCCCTCCGGCGGCACAGTGCTCAGGCTCCGCGAACCCCAGGGCGACGGCGTGCGCACCGACTCGGGCCTCACCGAGGGCACGGAGGTCGGCAGCCTCTACGACCCGATGCTCTCCAAGGTCATCGCGTACGGCCCCGACCGGGCGACGGCCCTGCGCAAGCTCCGGGCGGCCCTGGCGGAGACGGTCACGCTGGGCGTGCAGACCAACGCCGGTTTCCTGCGCCGCCTGCTCGCCCACCCGGCGGTGGTCTCCGGCGACATGGACACCGGCCTGGTCGAGCGCGAGGTGGAGGACCTGGTCCCGACGGACGTCCCCGAGGAGGTCTACGAGGCGGCGGCGGCCGTCCGTCTGGAGGCCCTGAAGCCCGAGCCGGGCGGCTGGACGGACCCGTTCTCGGTCCCGAGCGGCTGGCGCCTGGGTGGCGCCCGCAGGCCACCCGCCTTCCACCTCCGCGTGCAGGACCCGCTGGAGTACACCCCACGCGGCACGGCCACGGTCACCGACGACCGGGTCGCGGTGACCCTGGACGGCGTCCGGCACACCTTCCACCGTGCCGCCGACTGGCTCGGCCGCGACGGCGACGCCTGGCACGTCCGCGACCACGACCCGGTCGCCGCGTCCCTGACCCGGGCGGGACAGGCGGGCGCCGACTCCCTCACCGCGCCCATGCCCGGCACGGTGACGGTGGTCAAGGTCGCCGTCGGCGACGAGGTGAGCGCCGGTCAGGGCCTGCTGGTGGTGGAGGCGATGAAGATGGAGCACGTCATCTCCGCCCCGCACGCCGGCAAGGTCACCGAGCTGGACGTGGCGCCCGGCAGCACGGTCGCCATGGACCAGGTCCTGGCGGTCATCGCACCGAACGAGGAGGCGGCGGAATGACAGTCCCAGGGCTCCCCATGGCCGTCCCGGCCGGGAACCTCCCCACCCGGGTCCGCATCCACGAGGTGGGCGCGCGCGACGGCCTGCAGAACGAGCAGGCGACGGTCCCCACGCAGGTCAAGGCGGAGTTCATCCGCCGCCTGGCCGATGCCGGCCTGACGACGATCGAGGCGACGAGCTTCGTCCACCCCGAGTGGGTCCCCCAACTGGCCGACGCGGAGCAGCTGTTCCCGCTCGTCGGCGACCTCCCGGTGGCGCTCCCGGTCCTCGTCCCGAACGAGCGGGGCCTGGACCGCGCCCTGGCGCTCGGCGCCCGCCGGGTGGCGGTCTTCGCCAGCGCCACGGAGTCCTTCGCCAAGGCCAACCTCAACCGCACGGTGGGCGAGGCCCTGGCGATGTTCGAGCCGGTGGTGGCCCGGGCGAAGGCGGACGACGTGCACGTCCGCGGGTATCTCTCCATGTGCTTCGGCGACCCCTGGGAGGGCCCGGTCCCGATTCCGCAGGTGGTGAAGGTGTGCCGGGCCCTGATGGACCTGGGCTGCGACGAACTGAGCCTGGGCGACACGATCGGCGTGGCGACCCCGGGCCACGTGGTGGCGCTCCTCGCGGCCCTCGACGAGGCGGGGATCCCGCCGTCCGCCCTCGGCGTCCACTTCCACGACACCTACGGCCAGGCCCTCGCCAACACGCTGACCGCGCTCCAGCAGGGCGTGACCACGGTCGACGCCTCCGCGGGCGGCCTGGGCGGCTGCCCCTACGCGAAGTCGGCGACCGGCAACCTCGCCACCGAAGACCTCGTGTGGATGCTGCGGGGCCTCGGCATCGACACCGGCATCGACCTCGGCCGCCTCGTCGCCACGAGCACGTGGATGGCCGCCCACCTGGGCCGGCCCAGCCCGTCCCGCACCGTCCGAGCCCTGTCCCACGAGGACACCGAGGAGCACTGATCACCATGGACTACCGTCTCTCCCCCGAGCTGGAGGAACTCCGCCGCACGGTCGAGGAGTTCGCACACGAGGTGGTGGCGCCGAAGATCGGCGACTTCTACGAGCGGCACGAGTTCCCGTACGAGATCGTCCGGGAGATGGGCCGCATGGGCCTGTTCGGCCTGCCGTTCCCCGAGGAGTACGGCGGCATGGGCGGCGACTACCTGGCCCTCGGCGTGGCCCTGGAGGAACTGGCGCGGGTGGACTCCTCGGTCGCCATCACGCTCGAAGCCGGCGTCTCCCTCGGCGCGATGCCCATCTACCGCTACGGCACGGAAGACCAGAAGCGGGAGTGGCTCCCCCGCCTCTGCTCCGGCGAGGTCCTGGGCGCGTTCGGTCTGACGGAACCGGACGGCGGCAGCGACGCGGGCGCGACGCGCACGACGGCCCGTCCGGACGCGTCGACGAACGAGTGGGTCATCAACGGCACGAAGTGCTTCATCACCAACTCGGGCACGGACATCACGGGCCTGGTCACGGTCACGGCGGTCACCGGCCGCACCCCGGACGGCAAGCCCCAGATCTCCTCGATCATCGTCCCGTCCGGCACGCCCGGCTTCACGGTCGCGGCCCCCTACTCGAAGGTCGGCTGGAACGCCTCGGACACCCGCGAGCTGTCCTTCACGGACGTCCGCGTCCCGGCGGCGAACCTCCTGGGCGAGGAGGGCCGCGGCTACGCCCAGTTCCTGCGCATCCTCGACGAGGGCCGCATCGCGATCGCCGCCCTGGCGACGGGACTCGCCCAGGGCTGCGTCGACGAGTCGGTCAAGTACGCCAAGGAACGGCACGCCTTCGGCAAGCCGATCGCCGCGAACCAGGCGATCCAGTTCAAGATCGCCGACATGGAGATGAAGGCCCACACGGCCCGTCTGGCCTGGCGCGACGCGGCGGCCCGCCTGGTCGCCGGTGAACCCTTCAAGAAGGAGGCGGCCCTGGCCAAGCTCCACTCCTCCACCATCGCCGTCGACAACGCCCGGGAAGCCACCCAGATCCACGGCGGCTACGGCTTCATGAACGAGTACCCGGTCGCCCGCATGTGGCGCGACTCCAAGATCCTGGAGATCGGCGAGGGCACGAGCGAGGTCCAGCGGATGCTGATCGCCCGGGAGTTGGGGCTCGTGGGCTGAACCGGCCGAAAGGCACCCGAGCCGACACTTCCTCAGATCTTCACTTCGTGGCCACGCCCACCTCATGGTACCTTCACGGCACAAATGGCACTTTCCCCTGCGCCGATTGACCACCGGCGCACGCTGACCAAGCCGGACGAGGGGGCGTGCCTCGTTTCTCCGGGGGAGCATGACGTTGGCCGGCCCTGCCGTTTCCGTGGTGATCGCTGCTTACAACGCGATGCCTTATCTCACCCGTTGCGTCATATCCGTCGCCGAGCAGAGCATCGGTCGGGACGCGGTGGAAATCCTCGCCGTCGACGACGGTTCGACCGACGGGACGGGTGAGGAACTCGACCGGCTCGCGCGGGAGTACCCGGGGCTGCTGCGCGTCTTCCACCAGGCGAATTCCGGCGGCCCCTCGGCGCCCCGGAACACGGGGCTCGACCACGCCCGGGGCAGGTTCGTCTTCTTCCTCGACGCCGACGACTACCTGGGCCCCGAGGCCCTGGAACGCATGGTCGCCATGGCCGAGGAGAACGGCACCGACATCGTGCTCGGCAAGATGGTGGGGGTCGGCGGACGCGGGGCGCCCACCTCGATGTTCCGGCGCAACCAGCCGCGCACCGACGTCTTCTCGTCCCGGGTGTACTGGACCCTCAACCCCATGAAGCTGTTCCGCCGCGAGCTTCTGGAGCGGCTGGAACTGCGCTTCCCGACGGATCTGAAAATAGGCGAGGACCAGCTTTTCGTCGGCCCGGCCTATCTGCACGCGGACGGCATATCCGTACTCGCCGACTACGACTGCCTGTTCTGGGTGGAGCGCGAGGACAGCGGCAACATCACGCTGCGGACGGGCGGCACCGAACCCCGTCTGCGCTTCCTGCCGCGCGTCGTCGACCTGCTCCTGGAGCAGGTGCCGCCCGGCCCCGGCCGCGACCACCTGGCCCACCGCCATCTGACCGTCGAGGTGCGGCAGCTCCTCGACCACCTGGTGCACGAGCCCCGCCCCGAGCAGGAGAAGGCCCTGGCCCGGCTCGCCGAGACCATCGCCCCGCTGTGGCACGAGGGTCTGGACGACCGGCTGTCGGCGATGGCCCGGCTGCGGCTGCACCTCGTCCGCCACACCATGCTGGACGAGTTGCTCGAACTGGTCCGCTTCGAGCGCGAGCTGGGCAGAAGCGGCGTCGCCACCCCCGTCCTCGTCGACCGGGGCCGCGCCTACGCCCGCTACCCCTACCTGCGCGACCCGTCCCGCTCCGTCCCCGACTCCTGCTACGACGTGACCCGCCAGCTCGGGGTGCGCCACCGCGTCACCCGCGCCGAACTGCGCGGAACCGTGCTGCACCTGGCCGGGCACGGCTACCTGCACCGGGTGGCCACCGACGACGTCTCCACCGAACTCGTGCTGCGCGAACGGGACAGCAGCCAGGAGCACCGGCTGCCCGTCACCCCCACCGAGACGCCCGGACTCGGCGAGGCGGAGGACAAGGGGCGGTACCGCTACGAGAGGGCCGGTTTCGAAGCGTCCGTCGACATCACGACCGCTGGTGGCGGATCGCCCCTCCCCGACGGGCTCTGGGACATCTCCCTGGCGATCGGCGCCCAGGGCATCTCCCGCGAGGTGCGCATCGGCAGCAAACGGGACGCCGGGGTCTCCGGGGCGGCGGCGACCCACATCGTGCGCCACGGCGAGGAGACCCGCGCGGTCACGCTCTACACCACCAAACCGCACGGCAACTTCACGCTCGACATCGGCGAACGCAAGCACAAGGTGCTGCCGCAGCTGAGCCTGCGCGACCCGCGGTGGGCACCGGGCGCGGCCACGGAGCTGGAGTTCGCCGGCCGATGCGCCCTCGCCTCCTTCCCGGACGGCGCTCTCGCCGTCCACCTGGAGGACGGCCGGGGCGGCACCGCCGTCTTCCCGGCCCGCCCGGCCTCACAGGCCGGTGGCGACTTCGTCGTACGGGTGCCGGTGACCGGGTTGCCGGCCGGGCTGTGGCGGGGCCGACTGCGGCTCGGGCCCTGGGCCTTGGAGCTGCCGCCGCCCCCCGCGAACCTCGCCCCCGCCGGGTGGCGCCGCCGCGGCCTCCCCTGGTACGCGAAGCCCGTCCGGGACGGGCAGGCGGGGTTCGCGCTGCGGGTAGCCCGTACGGACCTGGTCCGGGCCGTGAAGCGCCGCCTCATGTCATAGGCGGGGCCGCACTCGTGATTCGGATCACTGCCACCCAGGGCATCCCCGCCCGCTCCCCCGGGCACGGATACCAGGGCCCCCTGGACAAGATCTCAGGTTAGGCTAACCTAAGCCTGATTCCAGCCAAGCGGCCATCAGCCGCGCCCGCAGTGGCTCCGTACGTACGAAAGCAGACCCACCCATGTCGAACGCCAGAACCGCCCGCTTCTCCCGCCGCGGCCTCCTCGCCGCCGGTGGCGCACTCGGACTCGGCGCCCTCGTGACCGCGTGCGGCAGCGAGGACTCCAAGGACGGCGGCTCGGAATCGACGGCGTCCGCCAAGTCCGGTCCGTGGTCCTTCAAGGACGACCGCGGCAAGACCGTCCAGCTCGACAAGGTACCCGCGAACATCGTCGCCTTCACCGGTGTCGCCGCCGCCCTGTACGACTACGGCGTCTCCGTCAAGGGCGTCTTCGGCCCCACCAAGACGCAGGCCGGCAAGCCCGACGTCCAGGCCGGCGACATGGACATCAGCAAGGTGACCATCCTCGGCAACGCCTGGGACCAGTTCAACGTCGAGAAGTACGCCGCCCTCGCCCCCGACGTGCTGATCACCACGATGTTCGACTCGGCCGGCACCCTCTGGTACGTCCCCGAGGCCTCGAAGGACAAGATCGCCAAGCTCGCCCCGAGCGTCGGCATCTCCGTCTACGACCGTCAGCTCACCGCCCCGCTGCAGCGCATGTGGGAGCTGGCCGAGTCCCTCGGCGGCGACATGAAGGCCGCGAAGGTCACCGACGCCAAGAAGCGCTTCGAGGAGGCCTCCGAGCGTCTCCGCAAGGCCGCCAAGGCCCACCCCGACATCAAGGTGATGGCCGGCTCCGCGAGCCAGGAGCTCTTCTACGTCTCCGGCACCAACCTCTCCGTCGACCTGGAGTACTTCAAGGCCCTCGGCGTGAACTTCGTCGAGCCGCCGGAGAAGGCCAAGGCACAGGGCGGCGGCTGGTTCGAGAGCCTGAGCTGGGAGAACGTCGACAAGTACCCGGCGGACATCATCATGATGGACGACCGTTCCTCGACGATCCAGCCGGCGGACATCACCGAGGCGACCTGGAAGAAGCTGCCCGCGGTCAAGGCCGGGCAGGTCATCGCGCGTTCGCCCGAGCCGATCCTGTCTTACGACAAGTGCGTGCCGTTGGTGGAGAACCTGGCGAAGGCCATCGAGAACGCGAAGAAGGTCAGCTAGGCGTTCAGCGCCGTGGGGGCGCGCCGGGGTCTGCGGCTGCGGGCCGCATATGGCTTGTCGCGCAGCTCCCCGCGCCCCCGAGGTATGCCCCGACACTGCCTGACTTCAACTCAGGAGCCATGAATGACCACCGCCGTAGCCGCCCCGTTCCGTTTCTTCTCCCTGCAGGTCGTGCGGACGAGGCGGCTCGGGCCGTCTCTGGTCCGGGTCACCTTCGGCGGGCCCGACCTGCACGCCTTCCACTCCGACGGGCGCGACCAGTCGCTGTCCCTGTTCCTGCCGCACCCGGGGCAGCCCGAGCCGGTCGTTCCGCTCGAGCTGGGCGACGGGTGGTGGCAGGGCTGGCGTGAACTGCCGGACGACGTACGGGCCGTGATGCGGTCGTACACGCTGCGCGCGCTGCGCCGCGACCCGGACGAGATCGACATCGACTTCGCCCTGCACGGCATCGAGCCGGGCTCCGCCGTCCAGGCCGGGCCCGCCTCCCGCTGGGCGGCCCGGGCCGCCGCCGGGGACCGGGTGCTGCTGCTCGGCCCGGCCGTCGCCGACAACCGGGCGATCCGCTTCCGGCCGCCGGAGGACACCGACCTGGTGGTCGTCTGGGGCGACGAGACCGCCGTACCGGCCGCCTCGGCCATCGTCGAGTCGCTGCCGGCCGGCACCCGGGCCCGGGTCTGGCTGGAGGTGCCCCACGCCGGGGACGTCCAGGACCTGGTGACGGAGGCCGACGCCGAGATCACCTGGCTCGTGCGGGAGAAGGACCGCGAGGGGTCCCCCATGGCCCTCGACGCCCTGCGCGACGCCCGGCTCCCGGCCGCCGAGCGGCCGTACGTCTGGATCGCCGGCGAGTCCGGCTGCGTCAAGGAGCTGCGCCGGCACTTCGTGCGCGAGCGCGGGATCGACCGGCGGCGGGTCACGTTCGTCGGCTACTGGCGCCGTGGCGTGACCGAGGAGCAGCTGCGGGCCGAGGGATAGCCCAGCAGGCCCGACCCCACACGACCCAAGCGATCTGAGTGACCACAGTCACGGCAGGGGCCGACCTCCTCTCGATCAACTTAGGTTAGGCTTACCTGAGTTAGATCGGGCTCGCCCCTGTCCCGCACCGGACTGTCCCCACCGGAGGACCCCCACATGCGCTCGCACCTGCTCAACGACACCACCGCGGAGCAGTACCGCCGCTCCGTGACCGAAGGAGTCGAGCGGGTGGCCGCCAAAATCGCCGCCACCGACCGGCCGTTCACCGGCGTCAGCGTCGACGCCCTCGCTCCCCGCGTCGACGAGATCGACCTCGACCAGCCGCTGCACGACACCGCCGCGGTGCTCGACGAACTGGAGGAGGTCTACCTCCGGGACGCGATCTACTTCCACCACCCGCGCTACCTGGCCCACCTCAACTGCCCGGTCGTCATCCCGGCCGTGCTGGGCGAGGCCGTCCTGTCCGCCGTGAACTCCTCCCTGGACACCTGGGACCAGTCCGCCGGCGGCACGCTCATCGAGCGGAAACTGATCGACTGGACGACGGCCCGCATCGGCCTCGGCGAGAACGCCGACGGCGTGTTCACCTCCGGCGGCACCCAGTCCAACCTCCAGGCGCTGCTGCTCGCCCGCGAGGAGGCCAAGACCGACACGCTCGCCAAACTGCGCATCTTCGCCTCCGAGGTCAGCCACTTCAGCGTGAAGAAGTCCGCGAAGCTGCTCGGGCTCGGCCAGGACGCCGTGGTCTCCATACCCGTCGACCACGACAAGCGCATGCAGACCGTCGCCCTCGCCCGCGAGCTGGAGCGCTGCACGGCGGACGGCCTCGTCCCCATGGCCGTCGTCGCCACCGCCGGCACCACCGACTTCGGCTCCATCGACCCGCTGCCCGAGATCGCCGAGCTGTGCGAGCAGTTCACCACCTGGATGCACGTCGACGCCGCCTACGGCTGCGGCCTGCTCGCCTCCCTGAAGCACCGCGACCGCATCGACGGCATCGAGCGCGCCGACTCGGTCACCGTCGACTACCACAAGTCCTTCTTCCAGCCGGTCAGTTCCTCGGCCGTGCTCGTACGGGACGCCACGACGCTGCGCCACGCCACCTACCACGCCGAGTACCTCAACCCGCGCCGCATGGTGCAGGAACGTATCCCCAACCAGGTGGACAAGTCCCTGCAGACCACCCGCCGCTTCGACGCCCTCAAGCTGTGGATGACGCTGCGGACCATGGGCGCCGACGGCATCGGGCAGCTCTTCGACGAGGTGTGCGAACTGGCCCGGGAGGGCTGGAAGCTGCTCGCCGCCGACCCGCGCTTCGACGTGGTGGTCGAGCCGAGCCTGTCCACCCTCGTCTTCCGCTACATCCCGGCCGCCGTCACCGACCCCGCCGAGATCGACCGGGCCAACCTCTACGCCCGCAAGGCCCTGTTCGCCTCCGGTGACGCCATCGTCGCGGGCACCAAGGTGGGCGGCCGCCACTACCTGAAGTTCACCCTGCTCAACCCCGAGACGCAGGCGTCCGACATCGCCGCCGTCCTCGATCTGATCGCCGGCCACGCCGAGCAGTACCTGGGAGAGTCCCTTGACCGCGCGTCCTGACAACCCGACCGGAACCCATGACTTCGTGGGCATCGGGCTCGGCCCCTTCAACCTCGGCCTGGCCTGCCTGACCGAGCCCATCGCCGAACTCGACGGCGTCTTCCTGGAGTCGAAGCCCGACTTCGAGTGGCACGCGGGGATGTTCCTCGACGGCGCCCACCTGCAGACGCCGTTCATGTCGGACCTGGTCACCCTCGCCGACCCGACGTCGCCGTACTCCTTCCTGAACTACCTGAAGGAGAAGGGCCGGCTGTACTCGTTCTACATCCGGGAGAACTTCTACCCGCTGCGGGTCGAGTACGACGACTACTGCCGCTGGGCCGCGCACAAGCTGAGCAGCATCCGCTTCAGCACGACGGTGACGGAGGTGACCTACGAGGACGACGTCTACGTCGTGCGCACCGAGGCCGGGGACGTGTTCCGCGCCCGTCACCTGGTCCTCGGCACCGGCACCCCGCCCCACATCCCCGAGGCCTGCCAGGGCCTGGGCGGCGACTTCATCCACAACTCCCGCTACCTCCGGCACAAGGCGGAGCTGCAGAAGAAGGACTCCATCACGCTGGTCGGCTCGGGCCAGTCGGCGGCCGAGATCTACTACGACCTGCTCAGCGAGATCGACGTCCACGGCTACCGCCTGAACTGGGTCACCCGCTCCCCGCGCTTCTTCCCGCTGGAGTACACCAAGCTCACGCTGGAGATGACGTCCCCCGAGTACGTCGACTACTTCCGCGAACTGCCCGAGGCGACCCGCTACCGCCTCACGGCCGAGCAGAAGGGCCTGTTCAAGGGCATCGACGGCGACCTGATCAACGAGATCTTCGACCTGCTCTACCAGAAGAACCTCGGCGGCCCGGTCCCGACGCGGCTGCTCACCAACTCCGCGCTGACCGCGGCCTCGTACGAGAACGGCACGTACACCCTGTCCTTCCGCCAGGAGGAGCAGGAGAAGGACTTCGAGCTGACCTCCGAGGGCCTGATCCTGGCCACGGGCTACCGCTACGCCGAGCCGGAGTTCCTCACGCCGGTCCGCGACCGCCTGCGCTACGACTCCCGGGGCAACTTCGACGTCGCACGCAACTACGCCATCGACGTCACCGGCCGGGGGATCTTCCTGCAGAACGCCGGCGTCCACACCCACAGCATCACCAGCCCCGACCTGGGCATGGGCCCCTACCGGAACGCGTACATCATCCGCGAGCTGCTCGGCTCCGAGTACTACCCGGTGGAGAAGACGATCGCGTTCCAGGAGTTCTCGGTATGACCTTCACGTTCCGCCCCCTCGACCCGCTGAAGGACGCCGAGCTCCTGCACGCCTGGGTCACCCACCCCAAGGCCGCCTTCTGGATGATGCAGGACGCGAAACTGGAGGACGTCGAGCGCGCCTACATGGAGATCGCGGCCGACGAGCACCACCACGCCGAACTCGGCCTCCAGGACGGTGTCCCCGCCTTCCTGATGGAGAAGTACGACCCGGCCCACCGCGAGCTGGTGGGCCTGTACGAGCCGCGGCCGGGCGACATCGGCATGCACTTCCTCACCCCGCCGACCGACACGCCCGTGCGCGGCTTCACCCGGTCCGTCATCACCGCCGTGATGGAGCACCTCTTCGAGGACCCGGCGGTGGAACGTGTCGTCGTCGAGCCCGACGTGGACAACAAGGCCGTCCACGCCCTGAACGAGGCCGTCGGGTTCGTACCCGAGCGCGAGATCCAGAAGCCGGAGAAGCGCGCGCTGCTCAGCTTCTGCACGCGCGCACAGTTCCTGGCCGCCCGAGGAGTTGCCGTATGACCCTGTCCGACGCCGTGGCGCATCTGTCCCCCCACCGCTGGGCGCGGGCCAACCGCCTCCTGATCCGCAAGGCGCTCGCCGAGTTCGCGCACGAGCGCCTCATCACGCCGGAGGCCACCGCCGAGGGCACCTACGTCGTCCGCAGCGACGACGGCCTGACCCGGTACACCTTCGCCGCGACGGTCCGCGCCCTGGACCACTGGCAGATCGACGCCGAGTCGATCACCCGCCACCGGGACGGCGCCGAACTCCCCCTGGCCGCCCTGGACTTCTTCATCGAGCTGCGGAAGTCCCTGGGCCTGAGCGACAGCATCCTGCCGGTCTACCTGGAGGAGATCTCCTCCACCCTCTCCGGCACCTGCTACAAGCTCACCAAGCCGAAGACCACGGCGGCCGAGCTGGCCCGCGCCGACTTCCAGACCATCGAGACCTCGATGACCGAGGGCCACCCCTGCTTCGTGGCCAACAACGGCCGGCTCGGCTTCGGCATCCACGAGTACCTCTCGTACGCCCCCGAGACGGCGAGCCCGGTCCGGCTCGTCTGGCTGGCGGCACACCGCTCGCGTGCCGCGTTCACGGCCGGCGTGGGCATCGAGTACGAGTCGTTCCTGCGCGAGGAGCTGGGCGCGGAGACGGTCGAGCGCTTCCACGCCGTCCTGCGCGACCAGGACCTCGACCCCGCCGACTACCTGTTCATCCCGGTCCACCCCTGGCAGTGGTGGAACAAGCTCACGGTCACCTTCGCTGCCGAGGTCGCCCGGAAACACCTGGTGTGCCTGGGCGAGGGCGACGACGAATACCTCGCCCAGCAGTCCATCCGCACCTTCTTCAACAGGACCAGCCCCGAGAAGCACTACGTGAAGACGGCCCTGTCCGTCATCAACATGGGCTTCATGCGCGGCCTGTCGGCGGCCTACATGGAGGCCACGCCGGCGATCAACGACTGGCTGGCGCAGCTCATCGAGGGCGACCCGGTGCTGAAGGCCACGGGCCTGTCGATCATCCGCGAGCGCGCGGCCGTCGGCTACCGGCACCTGGAGTACGAGCAGGCGACAGACCGCTACTCCCCGTACCGCAAGATGCTCGCCGCGCTGTGGCGGGAGAGCCCGGTGCCGTCCCTCCAGGAGGGCGAGCAGCTGGCCACCATGGCCTCGCTGGTCCACATTGACGACCAGGGCGCCTCCGTCGCGGGCGCGCTGATCGAGCGGTCGGGCCTCGCCCCGAAGGAGTGGCTGCGCCGCTACCTCCAGGCCTACTTCACCCCGCTGCTGCACAGCTTCTACGCCTACGACCTGGTCTTCATGCCGCACGGCGAGAACGTCATCCTCGTGCTGAAGGACGGGGTGGTGCAGCGGGCGATCTACAAGGACATCGCCGAGGAGATCGCGGTCATGGACCCGGACGCGGTGCTGCCACCGACGGTCGAGCGGCTGCGCGTGGAGGTCCCGGAGGACAAGAAACTCCTGTCGATCTTCACGGACGTCTTCGACTGCTTCTTCCGCTTCCTCGCGGCGAACCTCGCCACCGAGGGAATCCTGGAGGAGGACGACTTCTGGCGCACGGTCGCGGAGGTCACCCGCGCCTACCAGGAGTCGACGCCCGAACTCGCCGACAAGTTCAAGCAGTACGACATGTTCACCCCCGAGTTCGCCCTCTCCTGCCTCAACCGCCTCCAGCTCCGCAACAACGAGCAGATGGTCGACCTCGCGGACCCGTCCGGCGCCCTCCAACTGGTGGGCAACCTGAAGAACCCGATCGCGGAGTTCTGACCCCCCCGAACAGACGGGCACCCCGGAGTACGGTCCTCCGGGGTGCCCGTCATACAGCACTCGCACTGGCGTGCAGCAGCAGGCCTTGAAGGACTTCGCCAGGGCCAAGAACGCCAGGTTCACTTCCGGGTTCGGTGAGCCGACCTGGCGCGGGAAGCATGTGCACGAGAGCTCTCGAGTCATCGGCACCGACCGCGTACCGGAACATCGCGCGGACGGGTCGCCGAAGCGGAACGGCGAAGACCGGCAGGCAGGTCATGGGCCGGTCGGTCGCGGTGCACAAGCTCAACCGACGGTGGGCTCAGGTCAGGGTGCCCGGCTGCGGCTGGGTCCGCTTCCGCCTCGGCGTCAAAGGCAAGGGTGCCAAGCTGCCCGAGGCGAAGTCGTTTCGGGTCACCTTCCGCAACGGGCAGTGGCATATCGCGTTCGCCCTCGTCCCTGAACCGCTCCCCGTGCCCGGCACGGATACGGTGATCGGCACCAGCGGCGGGCGGCCAGAGCCCCGAAAGGCAGCGCCGCCAAGGCGGCCGAGCACGCGAAGGCCGCCAGGCTCAAGGCGCGGGAGGCGAACCGGCGCAAGGACTGGCGCGAGAAGACCTGGGGGCTTCTGCGGCAGCGCACCGGACACAAAGCCCCCGGCCGGGTCGAAGACGTGCCCGCCCCCTACACCAGTCTGCGGTGCAGTGCCTGCGGATGGATCGACAAGAACTCGCGCGAGAGCCGAGCCGAGTTCGTCTGTTCCTCCTGCGGCTTCGCCTGCAATGCGGACACCAACGCCAGTATCAACGTCGCGGCAGGACAGGGCGGGATCCCCCGCCCCCGGCGATCAGCCGGTGCCGGAGGGGTGACAACGGCCACCAGCCGTTCGAGCGCCCGTGAACCTCAACCCAAATAGGTTGGAATCTCGCTCTTTCAGAGGGGGAGGATGTCAACCCATGGCGGAAATCATCCAGAAGGACGGCTCGTGGATCTTCGACGGCGACGCCCTGCGGCTGACCCCCGGGCGGGACAAGAACGTCAGCCTGCTGCGCAGGGAGCTGGGTGAACTGGTCGTCCCGCTGGGGGCGTTGGCGGGGGTCTCGTTCGAGCAGGGCAAGAAGAGCGGCCGGCTGCGGCTGCGCCTGCGGGACGGCGCCGATCCGCTGCTGCACGCGACCGGCGGGCGGCTCACCGAGCCCCACGACCCGTACCAGCTGATCGTCGAGTCCGACCGCTACGGGGTCGCCGAGTACTTCACGGACGAGGTCCGCAACGCGCTGCTGCTGGACCAGGTGCCGACGGACCCGGTGACCGAGTACCTGCTGCCGGGACCGGCCGTGCCGCTCTCGGTCTCCGCCGGGGACGGCACCGCGAGCTTCGACGGCGAGCGCATACGCCTGGAGTGGAACTGGAAGACGGAGGACGCCAAGGCCGCCGCCGGTACCCGCACGCTCGCGCTCGGCGACATCACGGGCGTGGAGTGGCACCCGGCGGCCGGCCTGGAGAACGGCCACCTCCGCTTCGTGGTGCGCAACGCGCCCACCAAGGCTCCGCCCAAGTACGACCCCAACGCCGTGGAGCTGTGGGGCTTCAAGAAGGACCCGCTGATGGCGCTGGTCGCGGCGGCGGTCCAGGCCAGGCTTCCGCACCCGGCCCAGACCGCCGCCGCCGTGCGGGACGCGCGACCGGAACTGCCTTCTCCTCCGGTCGCGCCCGCCGAGGACGACCACGACGCCCTGCTGCGCCGCCTGCGCGAACTCGGTGAGCTGCACCGCACGGGCGTGCTCACGGACGACGAGTTCACGGCGGCCAAGCAGGCGGTCCTGAAGCGGATGTGACAGCCCGGGGCGCTACTTCGCCCTGCGTGCCACCGTGAAGTGGTCCACCTGCTCGCCGTTCTCGGCGATGCCGCGCACCTTCAGCGTGGCGAGCCGCCCCTTGGGCGCGGGCGTGACGTCCACGCGCAGGAAGGAGTAGTCGAGGTAACGCACCCGGGACCAGGCGACGGTCTCGTCCTGCTTGCCGTCCTTGAGGTTGACGAACGAGGCCACGGAGTCCACCTCGTGCTCGTTGCCCTCGTAGGACAGCGGGGCGCTGAACGCGTAGAGGCTGCGGCCCGCCGCACCGGCCGTCACGTACACCACGCCGTCGGTCTCCGGGTAGGCGGTGCCGCCGATGGGGAGCTTCTTGGCGACCTTGTTCCCCTTGATCACGTCGGTGCGCTCGTACTGGTGGTTGTGGCCGTTGATGACCAGGTCCACCGTGTACTTCTCGAACAGCGGCACCCACTCCTGCCGGACCCCGCCCTCGGAGGCGTGGGAGGTGGAGGTGCAGTAGGCGCAGTGGTGGAAGAACACGACGATGAAGTCGATGTCGTGCGCGGCCCGGTACTTCTTCAGCTGGGCTTCCAGCCACTTGGTCTGGGTGCCGCCCGAGATGCCCAGGTTAGCCGGGATCTCGAAGGAGATGTCGTTGGCGTCGAGCGAGATGACGGCCGTGTTGCCGTGGACGAAGGAGTAGACGCCCGGGAGGTTCTTCTTGTCGGGGCCGTTGTCCGGGAGGGTCCAGCGGGCCTCCTCGCCGCCGTAGCCGTTGGGCGAGTACCAGGCCTCCATGTCGTGGTTGCCGTAGGCGGGCATCCACGGCACCGACTTGGCGACGGACTCGGTCTGGGCGAGGAACTGGTCCCACACGCGCGAGTCGAAGCCGGTGTCGTCGGTCCTGCCCTGGCCGGCCGGGTCGCCGTAGGCGATGTCGCCGGCGTGCAGGTGGAAGGCCGGGTTCTGGCCGAGGATCAGGCTGTCGTTGGCCAGCGCGTGGTAGCTGACGCCCTGGTCGCCGAAGGCGGTGAAGGTGAACGGCTTCTTGTGCGCGGGGGCGGTGGTGAAGGTGCCGAGGGTGCCCAGCAGGTGCGGCTCGGCCGGGTCGAAGCCCTCGTGGCCGACGCCGTAGTAGTACGTCCGGCCCGGGCGCAGGCGGGCCAGCTTGGCGTGGACGTAGTACTGGGTGTGGTTGCCGCTGGCACCGACACCGGCGGGCGTGAAGAGGGTGCGGACCTCGGCTTCGATCTTGCGGGAGAGGTCCCAGGGGTGGGCGCCGATCCGGATGAACGGCTTCTTCACGGCGACCGGGACCTGCCACGAGACGGTCATCTCGGTGCGCGGGTCGGTGCCGTAGGCGAGGTGACGGCCGAAGGGGGCGACGTGCGCCCCGTCGACGGTCTCGCTGCTGGGGCGGCCGCTCGGAACGGCGGCCTGGGCGGTGGCGCCGGGCACGAACGCGCCACCCGCGACGGCACCGAGCGTGACGGCACCGCCTCTGATCATCGTGCGCCGCGAGAAGCGGGCGCGCAGGTACTCGTGCTGCTCGGCCATGCTCATGCGCTCGGCGAGCCGCTCGGGTACGCCCATACGAGGAATGTCCATGGCGTCCAAAAATCGACGCCTCGGGCAACGGGACGCGGGACGTCCGGTGGACACCGCACGAACAAGCCCTCATGACGGGTTCAACGTTCCCCCAAAGATTCCCCTCAGACACTTGCCCGAAATCGGGCAGAATTCTTGCGAAAGAGCCGTCGGTACCCCAGGATCTAGCGAGTGCACGACGAACTCGTAGATCATCTGACGCGGTCCACGCCCCTCAGCCGGGGCGAGGCGCTGCGCGTGATCCAGGACGTGCTCGCCTACTTCGACGAGACGACCGAGGAGTACGTCCGTCGCCGCCACCGCGAGCTCCAGGCCCAGGGCCTGGTGAACGCGGCGATCTTCGAGCGGATCGAGGCGGACCTCAAGTACCGCGCGGTGGCCCCGCCGGAGCTCTCGCTCCGGCAGCTGCGGCGCATCGTCTACGGCTAGGAATACGTATACATGTGCGGAATCGTCGGTTACATCGGGAAGCGTGACGTCGCTCCCCTGCTCCTGGAGGGCCTGCAGCGCCTGGAGTACCGCGGCTACGACTCCGCGGGCATCGTCGTCACGTCCCCGAAGACGTCCGGCCTGAAGATGGTCAAGGCCAAGGGCCGCGTCCGTGACCTGGAGGCCAAGGTCCCGGCCCGCTTCAAGGGCACCACCGGCATCGCCCACACCCGCTGGGCCACCCACGGCGCCCCCTCCGACGTGAACGCCCACCCGCACCTGGACGCCGAGGGCAAGGTCGCCGTCGTCCACAACGGCATCATCGACAACGCCTCCGACCTGCGCCGCAAGCTGGAGGCGGACGGCGTCGAGTTCCTCTCCGAGACCGACACCGAGGTCCTCGTCCACCTCATCGCCCGCTCGCAGGCGACCAAGCTGGAGGACAAGGTCCGCGAGACCCTCCGGCTCATCGAGGGCACGTACGGCATCGCCGTGATGCACGCCGACTTCCCCGACCGGATCGTCGTCGCCCGCAACGGCTCCCCGGTCGTCCTCGGCATCGGCGAGAAGGAGATGTTCGTCGCCTCGGACATCGCCGCGCTGGTCGCCCACACCCGCCAGATAGTCACGCTGGACGACGGCGAGATGGCCACCCTCAAGGCCGACGACTTCCGCACGTACACCACGGAAGGCACCCGCACGACGGCCGAGCCGACCACGGTCGAGTGGGAGGCCGCCTCCTACGACATGGGCGGCCACGACACCTACATGCACAAGGAGATCCACGAGCAGGCCGACGCCGTGGACCGCGTGCTGCGCGGCCGCATCGACGACCGCTTCTCCACCGTGCACCTGGGCGGCCTCAACCTGGACGCCCGTGAGGCCCGCCGCATCCGCCGCGTGAAGATCCTCGGCTGCGGCACCTCGTACCACGCGGGCATGATCGGCGCCCAGATGATCGAGGAGCTGGCCCGCATCCCCGCCGACGCCGAGCCCGCCTCCGAGTTCCGCTACCGCAACGCGGTCGTCGACCCCGACACCCTCTACGTCGCGGTCTCCCAGTCGGGCGAGACCTACGACGTGCTGGCCGCCGTGCAGGAGCTGAAGCGCAAGGGCGCCCGCGTCCTGGGCGTGGTGAACGTGGTCGGCTCGGCGATCGCCCGCGAGGCCGACGGCGGCATCTACGTGCACGCCGGGCCCGAGGTCTGCGTCGTCTCCACCAAGTGCTTCACCAACACCACGGTCGCCTTCGCCCTGCTCGCCCTGCACCTCGGCCGCACCCGCGACCTCTCGGTCCGCGACGGCAAGCGGATCATCGAGGGCCTGCGCAAGCTGCCCGCCCAGATCGCCGAGATCATGGAGCAGGAGGAGCAGGTCAAGAAGCTGGCCGTGCAGTACGCCGAGGCCCGCTCGATGCTCTTCATCGGCCGCGTCCGGGGCTACCCGGTGGCCCGCGAGGCGTCCCTGAAGCTCAAGGAGGTCTCGTACATCCACGCCGAGGCCTATCCGGCCTCCGAGCTCAAGCACGGCCCCCTGGCCCTGATCGAGCCGGCCCTCCCCACGGTCGCGATCGTCCCCGACGACGACCTCCTGGAGAAGAACCGCGCCGCCATGGAGGAGATCAAGGCCCGCAGCGGCCAGATCCTCGCGGTGGCCCACCAGCACCAGGAGAAGGCCGACGAGACGATCGTCGTCCCGAAGAACGAGGACGAACTCGACCCGATCCTGATGGGCATCCCCCTCCAACTCCTGGCGTACCACACGGCCTTGGCCCTGGGCAGGGACATCGACAAGCCCCGCAACCTGGCCAAGTCGGTGACGGTGGAGTAACCGACCTTCTTTTCTCAGGGGCGCGGGGAACTGCGCGAACGACCCCCACGCACCCGCACAGGCCGACGAACGAGGACGGACCCCCACGTGCTGCCACCACGCACGGGGGGTCCGTTTCGATCGCCGGGAAGCCGCCCAACTCCCCAGCCTGCGCGGCTAACCGGTGGCCGTCACTCCCCGGCCGGCAGCGCGTCGCGGAAGCGCCGTGGGCCAGTGCGCCAGCGCCGCCGTGGCCGCATACCAGGCAACGGCCCCCGCAGCCACGGCGAACCACCCACCGACCTTCGCCAGCCCGTCGTTCTCCGCGAAAGCGGCGATCGCGAGCAGCAGCAGCGAGACGAAGAACAGCCCGTACACGCCCTGCCCGAGCTGGTCCCCACCGGCCAGCGTCAGAGACAGCGCCACCAGCGCGAACAACAACAGGAACAGCCCTGCCGCGTTGGCGGAGACCTCCGCGCCGACGGACACGGCCCAGGTGAACCACAACGCCCCGAGTACGGAGAACGCCGTACCACCGACGGTGTCACCGGCTCGGAGGGCCACCAGCCCGGCGAGGAAGAGCGCGATGCCGCCCACGTACTGGGCGATTGATACGGCGTCGGCGGCCGACACACCGTCGATCACGGCGGTGTGCCCCAGTCCGAAGGCCAACAGGGTGATTCCGAGGGCGAGTCGACCGACCACGGTCGTGATTCCGCTTCCCGCGGAGACGTCTTTGTCCACGGCGGGCTCCCTTCGTGCATGTGCAGTTGTGCGGTGTCCCGTATATGCCCTTCACAAGGGCACAAACACCTCTACGCGCGAGTAGATTTACGCACCGCACCAGGGCAGCAAGGGAGTTGACGCTCAGGGAATGACGACCACGGGCCGCTGCGCCCGCTTGGCGAGCCGCCCGGCGACGGAGCCGAAGATCCGGCCCACGATGCCGTGCGTCGACCCGACGACGATCGCGTCGGCCTCGTACTCCCGGCCGACCTCTTCGAGTTCGTGGCAGATGTCACCGCCGCGCTCGACCAGGATCCAGGGCACCTCGGCCAAGTAGTCCGCACAGGCCAGTTCCAGGCCGAGCACCTCGGTGCGGTGGTCCGGCACGTCCACGAACACGGGCGGCTCGCAGCCGGCCCACACCGTGGTCGGCAGCCGGTTGGCCACGTGGACGATGATCAGGCCCGACCCGGAGCGATGGGCCATGCCGATCGCGTACGCCAGGGCGCGCTCACTGGACGTGGAGCCGTCGAAGCCGACCACGACCCCGTGCTTGAAGGCGGGGTCGCAGGAATGGCGTGGCTCTTCCGCCGCCAGGGGCTCGGCCGCCGTGGGATCGGCGACGGGCCGCTTGCGGTCCGCGGGTTCGAAGAATTCGTGACCGGCCATGGCTGTCTCGGCGTTGTGATCCTTATATGGGGGACGACAGTGTGCGGCGGAGCTGTGTCCGGGAATGGTCTTCCCAACCCCATACCCCCAAGGGTACGGCGGCACGCCTCCTTAGCCCAGATCCCGCCCGCCGTGCGTGCGGGTTCCAGGGAGCATGCACGAGGCGACGCCCGTAACGCAATGGTTGCTGCGCTGTACAGGCGGTTTGCACAGGATTCACTTACCCGTGGGGGTGATCCGGTCAGCCAGTGACCGACGTCCCGGCCACGCGTTGAACCCCGTGAGTCACGCCACAGGGAGCACGCATGCCCGGACCTCGCCCCGCCCCGGAGGCGGACCGCGCGACCCCGCCGCCGCGGGACACCGCGACGGACGTGGTCCGCTGGGCGGCCTTCAGCTGCCTGCTCGTACCGGTCGTACTCCTCGGCTACGGCGCCTCCCTCGCCGGCGCCGCCGGCACGGCCCTCGGGCTCGCCGCCGTCACGGCCGCCTGCCGGGTCCTGCTGCGCCAGTCCGAGCGCGGCGCGGCCCGCCTCGCGGCCGAGGACCGGGCGCCCCACCGGGGACGGCACCACCGCACCGGAACGGGGTCGCACCGTGGCGGACGGCACAGCGGCGGAGATACACCGGTCGGCTGACCGGTTTCCGCGCACACGCACGCTGCTTTTCAGCCAACTTCTCGCACCGGTGCATCACCCCGCCGAACCACCCCCCAACCCCCGTTCGACCTGCACGGAAAGGGCCTCAGGGGGTCTGCGCACCCTACGTGGATTGGCCACTGCGACAAGGCGCACTTCCCTGCACGCCCCACGAGTGCAACGCTTCGTGATCGAATGCTTCACGCCAAGTTGCCAAGTCGACAATGTGCCGAGTGCCGAACCGGCCACCTCGGCGCGATGCGACACAGTAGATTCGATCTTGACTGTCTACGGCGGGGGACTCGTGCAGGACCGAGGGGAAACGTGCAGGAGCGACACAACCGAGGAGCCGCGACCACCGAGGGGGGCTTAGCAGTATGAGCCACGACTCCACTGCCGCGCCGGAAGCCGCGGCCCGGAAGCTTTCCGGGCGACGCCGCAAGGAGATCGTCGCGGTGCTGCTGTTCAGCGGCGGCCCCATCTTCGAGAGTTCCATACCGTTGTCGGTGTTCGGGATCGACCGCCAGGACGCCGGCGTACCGCGCTACCGACTGCTGGTGTGCGGCGGTGAGGACGGCCCGCTGCGGACCACAGGGGGCCTGGAACTCAGCGCACCGCATGGCCTGGAAGCGATCTCGCGCGCGGGCACGGTCGTCGTACCGGCCTGGCGTTCGATCACTTCTCCGCCACCGGACGAGGCGCTCGACGCGCTGCGCCGCGCCCACGAGGAGGGCGCCCGCATCGTCGGGCTGTGCACCGGCGCCTTCGTCCTCGCGGCGGCCGGCCTGCTGGACGGCCGTCCCGCGACGACCCACTGGATGTACGCGCCGACGCTGGCCAAGCGCTATCCGTCCGTGCACGTCGATCCACGGGAACTCTTCGTGGACGACGGCGACGTGCTCACGTCGGCGGGCACGGCGGCCGGAATCGATCTCTGTCTCCACATCGTGCGGACGGACCACGGCAACGAGGCGGCAGGGGCCCTGGCCCGCCGCCTGGTGGTCCCGCCGCGCCGGTCCGGCGGGCAGGAGCGCTACCTCGACAGGTCTTTACCCGAGGAGATCGGCGCCGACCCGCTCGCCGAGGTCGTCGCCTGGGCGCTGGAGCACCTCCACGAACAGTTCGACGTGGAGACGCTGGCGGCACGCGCGTACATGAGCCGGCGTACGTTCGACCGCCGCTTCCGCTCGCTGACGGGTTCGGCCCCGCTCCAGTGGCTGATCACTCAGCGGGTACTCCAGGCGCAGCGCCTGCTGGAGACGTCGGACTACTCGGTGGACGAGGTGGCGGGCCGCTGCGGCTTCCGCTCACCGGTGGCTCTGCGCGGCCACTTCCGCCGTCAGCTCGGCTCGTCCCCGGCGGCGTACCGGGCGGCGTACCGCGCCCGGCGCCCGCAGGGCGAGCGGCCCCAGGACACCGACGGCGGCCCGGGCGGCCCCGGCTCCGGCAGCACGCCGGGCCACATGGGCCACACCGGCCACCCCGGGCATCCCGGCCAGTCCGGTCAGGCGCCGGCCGCGCTGCACCCGGAGCACCCCGTCCCGCTCCAGTCCCGCCGCACGGCGGCCGCGAGCGCGTCCGGTCCGGCCCTGTCGGCGAGCCTGCCGGGACAGCGCAGCGCACCATGACGTGACCTCGAACCGCCGGGCGCCCGACCTGACCACTCGGCCGCCCGGCGTTCGAGCACGTGCCCGGAGGACGACAGCGGAGGTCAACCACACCCCGACCGCCGGTCCGACGCTCGCGCGCGACGGCGATCAGCCACATCCCCGCCCGCCGGACGCTCGGCGTACCACGGCGATCAGCCACACCACCTCATCAGGCGCTCGCGCACCAGGCGCTCAACCACACCCCGGCCCGTCCGGCGCTCGCGCACGACGGCAATCAGCCACACCCCGACCGCCGGTCCGACGCTCGCGCGCGACGGCGATCAGCCACATCCCCGCCCGCCGGACGCTCGGCGTACCACGGCGATCAGCCACACCACCTCATCAGGCGCTCGCGCACCAGGCGCTCAACCACACCCCGGCCCGTCCGGCGCTCGCGCACGACGGCGATCAGCCACACCCAGCCCGTCCGGCGCTTGAGGACGAGGCCGTTCAGGCCGAAGCGGGGGTCCGGGGGCGGCAGCCCCCGGGGAGAGCCGGGCGACAACACCCCCGGCCCGGCAGACAACCGCACCCGCACACACGGCCGACCCGCGGAGCGACGCCGTAAGGTTAGACACATGAACGATCGCATGGTGTGGATCGACTGCGAGATGACCGGCCTCTCGCTGTCGGACGACGCGCTCATCGAGGTGGCCGCCCTCGTCACCGACTCCGAGCTGAACGTGCTCGGCGACGGCGTGGACATCGTCATCCGGCCGCCGGAGCGGGCGCTGGAGACGATGCCGGAGGTGGTGCGTCAGATGCACACCGCGTCCGGACTCCTCGCCGAACTGGAGAACGGCACGACACTGAAGGACGCCGAGGAGCAGGTCCTGACGTACGTGAGGGAGTTCGTCAAGGAGCCGGGCAAGGCCCCGCTGTGCGGCAACTCCGTCGGCACGGACCGCGGCTTCCTGCTGCGCGACATGCCGACCCTGGAGGACTACCTCCACTACCGGATCGTCGACGTGTCGTCGATCAAGGAGCTGGCCCGCCGCTGGTACCCGAGGGCGTACTTCAACAGCCCGCAGAAGAACGGCAACCACCGCGCGCTCGCCGACATCCGCGAATCCATCGCCGAACTGCGCTACTACCGCGAGGCCCTCTTCGTCCCGCAGCCCGGGCCCGACTCGGACACCGCGAAGGCGATCGCCGCGAAGCACGTCCTGCCTGCCCAGTAGGCGGGGCGGGGGCCGGTCGAGGGGCGCCGCGAAAGCCGTGCGCGAGCACCCCTTCGGACCCTGTACACTTTTTCTCGGCCGGTCGGGGACATCACTGACCTCCAAGCCGGTCATGGTGGGTGTAGCTCAGCTGGTAGAGCACCTGGTTGTGGTCCAGGATGCCGCGGGTTCGAGTCCCGTCACTCACCCTGAGCAATCAGCCGGTGGCTTCGGAAGAAGCCACCGGCTGATGCTTTTGGTCCGTACGCCCGTGGGATCGTGACGGACATGGGTGAGCCGGTGGAGCGGGTCGACGAGCAGGACCGGGTGGTCGGGGTCGTCGACCGGGACGAGGCGATCCGGAACGGCTGGCTGCACCGGGTCGCGACGACGGTGTGCCGTGATCCGCGCGGGCGCGTGCTCGTGTATCGGAGGCCGGAGCACGTGTCCCGGTTTCCGGGGCAGTACGACTGGCTCATCGGCGGGGCCGTCGGGGTCGGCGAGTCGTACGAGGAGGCGGCGGTGCGGGAGCTGGCCGAGGAGCTGGGGGTGCGGGTGCCGGTGCGGCCCGTCGTGAGGTTCCTGTGCCGCGGGGCGATCAGCCCGTACTGGCTCGGGGTGCACGAGGCCGTCGTGTCCGGGCCCCTGACCCCCGAACCGTCCGAGATCGCCTGGCACGGCTGGTTCGGCGAGCGGGAGTTGCGCGAGGCACTCCGCAGGTGGGCGTTCGTGCCTGACGGTGTGGACGCACTGCGCCGCTACCTGGCCCTCAGGGAACCGACCGCCGCCACGCCGCCGCCGACTCCCCCACGTCCCTGAACCGTTCGGCCGGGTCGGGACGCGTGGCCCGTGCCACGACCGCGAGTCGGGCCGCCGTTCCCCGCCAGGCGCGGATACGGCTCGGCCCGGGCGACCCCCGCGATGTCCAGCAGGGGGTGGCCCGTCACGAGGACGACCGGGACACCAGCTCCGTCGCCAGGACCAGTTGCCGGCGCTCCAGCCCGCGGGACGCGAGGGGGCGGCGGTCGGCGACCTCCGTGAGGAGGAGGTCGATCATCCGGCGGCCCATCTCCTCTATGGGCTGGCGGACGCTGGTGAGGGGCGGTTCCATGTGGCGGGCGATGGCCGAGTCGTCGTAGCCGACGAGCGCCACGTCGTCGGGGATGCGGCGGCCCGCCTCGCGCAGGGCCTGGCGGGCGCCGGCCGCGGTGACGTCGGAGGCGGCGAAGACCGCGTCCAGGCCCGGGGCGCGTTCCAGCAGCGCCGCCATGGCCCGGCGGCCGCCCTCCTCCGAGAAGTCGCCCGGCTCGATCAGCGCCTCGTCCACCCCGTGACCCGCGTCGATCAGGGCCTCGCGGTAGCCGTCGATGCGGCGCTGGGCACCGTACACGTCGAGGCGGCCGGTGATGTGGGCTATCCGGCGGCGGCCCCGGGACAGCAGGTGCTCCACCGCCTGCCGGGCGCCGCCGTAGTTGTCCGAGTCGACCGACGGCAGCGTCTCCGCCGCCGATCGCGGGCCGCTGATCACCGCCGGGATCTCCAGCTGGGCGAGGAGGTCCGGCAGCGGGTCGTCCGCGTGCACCGAGACCAGCAGGACACCGTCCACCCGGTGCGCCGCCAGGTACTGGGCGAGGCGGCGGCGCTCGCGGTCGCTGCCCGCGAAGATCAGCAGCAGCTGCATCTCGGTGTCGGACAGCGCGGCCCCGACGCCCTTCAGCATGTCCGAGAAGTACGGTTCGGAGAAGAACCGGGTCTCCGGCTCGGGCACGACCAGCGCGATGGCGTCCGTGCGGTTGGCGGCGAGGGCGCGGGCCGCGGTGTTGGGCACGTAGCCGAGCTCGGCCACCGCCGCCTCGACGGCCGCGCGGGTCGCGTCACTCACCCGGGGCGAACCGTTGATCACCCGGGAGACCGTGCCGCGGCCGACACCGGCGCGCGCCGCCACCTCTTCGAGGGTGGGCCGGCCACCGCTTCGGCCCCGCGCTCCGTGGCTTGCCATGGGCTCCGCCTTCCCCTCCACACCCGCACTCTGCGGCTGGCCTGGAATTTAACAGGCTCGTCAGCTGTAGTGACCGCTCCCGGCGGCTAGCCGCCCGGGCGTTCCGCTTGGGCCCGGCGAGCCCATCCGGCCGGCCCGCCGGCCGGCCGGATACCGCCGACCGGGGCCGCAACGGGCTCCGGCCGGGGTCCAGTTAACGTCCCGATAACTGAACGCATCTCTCCCTGCCCTGTCCCTTGACACCCCCGCCACGACCGGGGACTCTTCAACACATCACTGGTGGGAGCGCTCCCACACTACCTGACACATACACAACCCGCACGTTCCCCGCCCGAGCCGCAGCGAGCCAAAACGGGTGCAACCATGCAGTTGGCCGGGGGGTCGGCACGTCAGGGCAACAGGAGGACGACATGCGAGCACGCATCCGAACCGCCCGCAAGGCGATGGTCCTCGCGGCCGCCGCGTCGCTGGGCGCCGGGCTGCTGGCCGGCTGTGCCGACGACGGCAAGAGCAACGGCTCCGGCTCCTCGGACGGCGACAGCGGCGGCAAGACGACGCTCTCGATCGGTCTCTTCGGCACCATGGGCTTCAAGGAGGCCGGCCTCTACGCCGAGTACGAGAAGCTCAACCCGAACATCAAGATCTCCGAGAACTCCGTCCAGCGGAACGAGAACTACTACCCGGCCCTGCTGAACCACCTCACCACCAACAGCGGTCTGCTGGACGTCCAGGCCGTCGAAGTCGCCAACATCGCCGAGGTCACGGCCACCCAGGCCGACAAGCTCGAGGACATGTCCAAGGCCCCGGGCGTGGACAAGAGCAAGTGGCTGCCCTGGAAGTGGGAGCAGGCCACCACCAAGGACGGCAGGACCATCGGCCTCGGCACCGACGTCGGCCCGATGGCCATCTGCTACCGCACGGACCTCTTCAAGCAGGCCGGTCTGCCCACCGACCCGGCCGAGGTCGGCAAGCTGTGGGCCGGTGACTGGGCCAAGCTCGTCGACGTCGGCGAGCGGTACAAGGCGAAGGCCCCCAAGGGCACCTTCTTCATGGACTCCCCCGGCGGTCTGATCCAGGCGATCATCGGCAGCGAGGAGGAGAAGTTCTACGACAAGTCCGGCAAGGTCATCTACAAGACCAACCCGGCCGTGAAGGCCGCCTTCGACCTGACCTCCGAGGCCGCCGAGAAGGGCCTCGTCCAGTCGGAGACGCAGTTCCAGCCGGGCTGGAACTCCTCGATCGCCAACAACAAGTTCGCCACCATCGCCTGCCCGCCGTGGATGCTGGGCACGATCAAGGGCTACTCGAAGCCGGACGCGGCCGGCAAGTGGGCCGTCGCCGAGGCACCCAAGGGCGGCAACTGGGGCGGCAGCTTCCTCACCGTGCCGAAGAGCGGCAAGAACGTGAAGGAGGCCCAGAAGTTCGTGGCCTGGCTGACCGCGCCGGAGCAGCAGGCGAAGCTGTTCAAGGTGCAGGGCAGCTTCCCGAGCACTCCGGCCGCCTACACCACGCCCGAAGTGACGGGCGCGAAGAACGAGATGACCGGTGACCAGGCGATCGGCCCGATCTTCGCGGAGGCCGCCAAGGCCGCCCCGGTCCAGGTGATCGGCCCGAAGGACCAGATCATCATGCAGGGCCTGACGGACAACGGCGTGATCCTGGTGACGAAGGGCAAGTCGGCCAAGGAGGCCTGGGAGTCCGCCGTCAAGACCATCGACAACAAGCTGGACCAGTGACCCGGATGACCACCCGTCACGACACCGCCGCGCCCCCCATGAAGGGGGGCGCGGCCCCGGGCCGCCCGCCCGGGGACGCCGCCGACGAGAAGGCGCGGCGGCGCCGGGACCGGCTGTCCCGGCGCTGGCAGCGGGACATCCGCTGGAGCCCGTACGCCTTCGTCTCGCCGTTCTTCCTGCTGTTCGTCGCGTTCGGCCTGTTCCCGCTGATCTACACGGGCTGGGCCTCGCTGCACCAGGTGGAGCTGACCGCGCCGACCGACATGAACTGGGTCGGGCTGCGCAACTACACCCGGATCTTCGACGACGAGTTCTTCTGGAACGCGGCGAAGAACACCCTGACCATCGGCATCATCTCCACCGTCCCGCAGCTGCTGATGGCGATGGGCATCGCCCACATCCTCAACTACAAGCTGCGGGCCTCGACGTTCTTCCGGGTCGCGATGCTCGCGCCGTACGCGACGTCGATCGCCGCCGCCTCGCTGGTGTTCGTGCTGCTCTTCGGCCGTGACTACGGCATGATCAACTGGGCGCTCGACCTGGTCGGCGTCAACCCGGTCGACTGGCAGAACGACAAGTGGTTCTCGCAGATCGCCGTCTCGTCCATCATCATCTGGCGCTGGACCGGCTACAACGCGCTGATCTACCTGGCCGCGATGCAGGCGATCCCGCAGGACCTGTACGAGTCGGCGGCCCTGGACGGGGCCAACCGCTGGCAGCAGTTCATCCACGTGACGCTGCCGGCGCTGCGCCCGACGATCCTGTTCACGTGTGTCGTGTCGACGATCGGCGCGAGCCAGGTCTTCGGCGAGCCGCTGCTGTTCGACGCCAACAAGGGCACCTCCGGCGGCGCGGAGCACCAGTTCCAGACACTCGGCCTGTACCTGTACGAGCAGGGCTGGGTGGCCCAGCACCTGGGCCGGGCCTCGGCGATCGCCTGGACGATGTTCCTCATGCTGATCGTCATCGGCATCGTCAACTACGTCATCTCGCGCCGGCTGCGCGCCAGTAGTTAAGGAGTTCCGGCCGTGACGACGACTGTGACGCCCCCCGACGCGCCGCCGCCCGGCGCGGCGCCCGCGACCACGTCCAAACGACCCCGTCTGCCGAAGTCAGCCCGGGCGGGCGGGCAGCTGCACGGCGGCCCGATCGCGTACGCGGTCCTCATCGTGTTCACGATCGTCTCGCTGTTCCCGCTGGTGTGGACGGCGATCGCCGCCTCGCGTGACAACCAGCGGCTCGCGCAGACCCCGCCGCCGTTCTGGTTCGGCTCGGGGCTGTTCGACAAGCTGGAGATCGCCTGGAAGGACGCCAACCTCGGTGAGGCGTTCCTCAACACCACGATCGTCGCGGGGGTTTCCTCGCTGACCATCGTCTTCCTGTCGACGATCGCCGGTTTCGCCTTCGCCAAGCTGCGGTTCCGGGGCCGCGGCGCGCTGATGCTGATCGTGATCGGCACGATGATGGTGCCGCCGCAGCTGAGTGTGATCCCGCTGTACATGATGGTCGCCAAGCTGGACTGGACCGACCAGTTGCAGGCGGTGATCCTCCCGTCGCTGGTGAGCGCGTTCGGTGTGTTCTTCATGCGGCAGTACCTGATCCAGGCGCTGCCGGACGAGATCATCGAGGCGGCCCGGGTGGACGGCGCGAGCAGCTGGCGCGTGGTGTGGCACGTGGTGTTCCCGGCGGCGCGGCCCGCGATGGCGGTGCTCGGGATGCTGACGTTCGTGCAGACCTGGAACGACTTCATGTGGCCGTTCCTGGTGCTGACCCAGATGGGCAATCCGACCGTGCAGGTCGCGATCGCGGGCCTCGGTCGCGGTTACACGCCCGACCAGTCCCTGATCATGGCGGGCGCGCTGCTGGGCACGCTGCCGCTGCTGCTGGTCTTCGCGATCTTCGGCAAGCAGATCGTGGGCGGCATCATGCAGGGCGCCGTCAAGGGCTGACGCCCTCGCCCCCGTTCTTCCGGGGGCCGGGTCAGTGCCGCCCCGGCCCCCGGGCTGACGCCCTCGCCCCCGTTCTTCCGGGGGCCGGGTCAGTGCCGCCCCGGCCCCCTCCTCCTCCTCCCCCTCCTCCCCTCCACCTGTCGGTCTCCACGACCCCCAATGGGAGCGCTTCCATGCCTGACTCCGAGAACCCGGCCACCGCGGTGACCTTTCCCCCCGCCTTCCTCTGGGGCGCGGCGACCTCCGCGTACCAGATCGAAGGGGCGGTGCGGGAGGACGGCCGTACGCCGTCGATCTGGGACACCTTCAGCCATACGCCGGGCAAGACGGCCGGCGGCGACCACGGTGACATCGCTGTCGACCACTACCACCGCTACCGCGAGGACGTGGCGCTGATGGCGGAGCTGGGCCTGGGCGCCTACCGCTTCTCCGTCTCCTGGTCGCGGGTGCAGCCGACCGGGCGGGGTCCGGCCGTCCAGAAGGGCCTGGACTTCTACCGCCGGCTGGTCGACGAGCTGCTGTCCAAGGGCATCAAGCCGGCCGTCACCCTCTACCACTGGGACCTGCCGCAGGAGCTGGAGGACGCGGGCGGCTGGCCCGAGCGGGACACGGCGTACCGCTTCGCGGAGTACGCGCAGATCGTCGGCGAGGCGCTGGGCGACCGCGTGGAGCAGTGGATGACGCTCAACGAGCCGTGGTGCAGCGCGTTCCTGGGCTATGCCTCCGGCGTGCACGCTCCGGGCCGGACGGATCCGGCGGCCTCGCTGCGGGCCGCGCACCACCTGAACCTGGCGCACGGGCTGGGCGCGTCCGCGCTGCGGTCGGTGATGCCGGCCCGCAACACGGTCGCGGTCAGCCTCAACTCCGCGGTGGTCAGGCCGCTTTCGCAGGACCCGGCGGACCTCGCGGCGGCCCGGAAGATCGACGACCTCGCCAACGGGGTCTTCCACGGGCCGATGCTGCACGGCGCCTACCCGGAGTCGCTGTACGTGGCGACGGCGAGCCTCACGGACTGGGACCACGTCCTGGACGGCGACCTGGCGCTGATCAACCAGCCGCTGGACGCGCTGGGCCTGAACTACTACACGCCCGCGCTGGTCTCGGCGGCGGACCCGGCGGCGAAGGGGCCGCGCGCCGACGGCCACGGGTCGAGCGACCACTCGCCGTGGCCGGCCGCGGAGGACGTGGCCTTCCACCAGACGCCGGGCGACCGCACGGAAATGGGCTGGACGATCGACCCGACCGGCCTGCACGAGCTGATCATGCGCTACACCCGGGAGGCGCCGGGCCTGCCGCTGTACATCACCGAGAACGGCGCGGCCTACGACGACAAGGTCGACTCCGACGGCCGGGTGCACGACCCGGAGCGCGTCGCCTACCTCCACGGCCACCTGTCGGCGGTCCGCCGCGCGATCACCGACGGCGCGGACGTCCGCGGCTACTTCCTGTGGTCGCTGATGGACAACTTCGAGTGGGCGTACGGCTACGGCAAGCGCTTCGGCGCGGTGTACGTGGACTACGCGACGCTGGAGCGCACGCCGAAGACCAGTGCCCACTGGTACGGGCGGGCGGCCCGGACGGGGACGCTGCCCGAGGTCTCGGCGGTCTGACCACTGCGAGGGGGGACGGGGGCGCGGCACGATTAGGGGAGTGCCGCGCCCCGCTGTCCTGGCCGGCTCTCGGCGGCGAGACCCAGGTGGGCGAAGACGACGTCCTTGGCGCGCAGGAGGGCGTCCGGGTCGATCTCCGCGAGGACCTGGGCCGCCATGTACCAGCCGTCGGGGGTGAGGGAGTCCGCCAGGAGGGCGCGTGCGCGCGGGAGGTCCGGGCCGCCCGGGGGTGGCAGGAGGCGGACGGCCAGGCGGCGCAGGAAGGTGAAGCTGTCCCCGATCTCTCCGAGGAACGGATGGACCGTCACCGGGCCCTGGACACCCGCGACGTACGCGGCGAGTTGGGTGCGTGCCTCCGCTCGCTCCACCTCGTCCCTCGGGCGTGCGGCCATGTCGCGGGCAGCCTCGAAGTCGCCGAGCGCCGCGTGGGCCAGTGACAGCACGACCGCTGTTCCGGGGAGTTGCTCGGTACGGGCGTCGTACCGCGGTGCCAGCAGGTCGAGGCGGTGACGGGCGCCGTCCGGATCGTCCGCCGCCGTGAGCAGGGTGAGCACGCCGTCGTGGCGGAGGTCGGTCCGCCGCCGGGCGTCGAGGTCCGCGATCCGGAACCGGACGAGCCGTCCGATGCGCCGGGCGTGGTCGGGGTCGTGGCGTCCCGCCGCGGCGACGAGTCGGGCGGCGGTCAGCGCGGGTTCTCCGGGCAGCTCGGCCAGCAGTTCGTCCACCCATCGCGCGGCCAGGTCCGGGGCGTGCGGCCACAGGCCCTCGACCAGCAGCACCCTGAGCCGGTCAAGGCTGTTCGCGTGCAGCACGGCCCGGTCGGAGGGAGGGTTCTCCAGGACGTCGAGGACTCGTTGCGTGGCCCCCGCGCACGCCAGGGCCTGGAGGGCGGACATCTGGACGTGGTTGAAGCGCGGGCCCGGAGTATTGAACGCCAGGTGGTACGCGCGCTCGGCGAAGTGCCGGGCCCGGCCCCGGTCGCGCGTGAGGGCCTCCGCCATCGCGGCATACCCGGAAGGACCCAGGATGTCGTCGACCGTCTCCACGAGCCGCTCGGCGTCGGCGGGCCGGCCCGCCGCGGCGAGCGCACCGGCGAAGGCGACCACGCGCTCGTCGTGGTCCCAGGTGTCCGACAGGGCCGACGCGAGGTCTCCGTGCTCCGCCTCGTGGAGCAGCCGCAGGGACCGTTCGCGGTCCTCGGCGACGAAGTGCGCGGCGAGCGTGACCAGTGCCGTGGGGGCCAACTCCGTCAGCGGCCAGTCCAGCGAGGCCGCCCGGTGGACGAGCAGGTCCTCCAGATGGTCGGCGGCACCGGCCTTCAGCAGGAGCTCGGTGATGGGCTTGGCGAGGCGGTCACGCTCCCAGTGGTTGTCCGCCGCGGCCCTCAGGGCTCGCGTCACCTGCCCGGCACGCGCCCATCCCACGGCCAGCAGCTGCCGGAACTCGCCCCACTCCCGGGGCTTCAGGCGCGGCGACGAGTCCAGCGCGGTGTTCAGGAGCCGCCCGGCCTCCGCCACCCGGTCCGTGAGCAGCAGTCCCCGCACCACGCCCCGGAGCGTCTCCACGTCGCGCGGTTCCTCGTGGCTCTCCAGCCATGCCGTGGCCAGCGAGGTCATGAGCGCGGCCTCGCGCGGGCGGGCCTCGCGCAGTGCCTCCGCGGCGACGGCGGGGAGGTTCCCCGGGGCCATCGCGTGGCGCAGGGCCAGTGCGGTGACCGACGCGAAGAGACGTGCCGCCTCGTCGGCGCGGCCGCTGAGCGAGCAGGCCTCGGCGACCGCCGTCAGCGCCCGGACGCGCGTGGGCAGGGGGTGCGCTTCCGCGGCGACCTGCTCGGCCAGTTCCAGCACGTCGGCCACGTGCGCCGGGTCCCGCAGCGCGGCGGCGATCCTCACCAGCGCCTCCGTGACGCGTTCGGTGTCCTCGCCCTCCTTCGGCCACGGCAGTTCACGGACCAGGGGCGGCACCTCCTCTCCCCGGCCGGCCGATGCCAGCGCGCAGGCCAGCGCCGTTCGTGCCGCCACGCTCTGCGGTGTCCCTCGCCCGGTCAGCCCCACCGCCTCCGTCGCCAGGCCCACCGCCCGCCGGTCCCCCGCCTCCGCCAGCACGTGGGCCACGCCGGTCAGGGCCCGCGCCCGGTCCACCGGCGCGCGGACCGTGCGGGCCAGTCCGATGGCGTGCCGGACCTGCCCGAGGCGGGCGTAGACCGCCGGGATGCCGGGGTGCAGCCCCACATTGCGCTGCGCCACCAGGCCCCCCGCCGCCGCGAGCGCGGCCAGGGCCGCCAGGTCGTCGGGGGCGGCCCGCCGGACGGTCTCCCGTGCCGCCGCGATCTCCCCGAGACAGGCGCCGTCGCTCCCCGTCGCCTCCCGCAACCGGTCACGCCGCCGGACGTCCACGGCGAGGGCGGTGGCCCGGTCCGCGTCCCGGAGGAACGCCAGGAGGCGGCCGTACGGCTGGAGCAGGTACAGCGGCGTGCCCGCCGGCCAGCCCCGGCGCTCGTACGACCGCGCCCAGGCGTGCAGCCGGTCCAGGTAGGTGATCAGGTCCGGGCCGAGTTCGTCCTGGGCGGTGGTGAGGAGGGTCTCGTGGGCGAAGAGGTAACCGCGGGTGGACGTGTACAGGCTCAGATCGTCCCCGTAGCCCTCGGGGCCGCTGCCCCCGCCGCCGGCGGCGTCGCCCCGCAGCCGCAGGATGCGCCCGAAGCCGCTCTCCAGTCGGCGGCGGAGTTCGAAGGCCGGCTCGCCGGTGAGTTCGCGCAGGTCGTCGGCGGTGAGTGTGCCGCGCGCCGCGGTGAGGAGACCGACGAGGTCACGCTGCACGCGGTCGCCGGAGAGCGCTCGGTGCAGATCGAACTTGGCTTCGTGCTCGGTGTGCCGGGCCGCTTCGGTGGCGGCGAGTTCCAGCACGCGGCAGCCGCGCAGCGGGTGACCGCCCTTGACGTCGGCCGGCAGGCCCGGGTAGGTCCGGCTGGTCACCAGGACGCGGACGTTCGGCGGCAGGCGTTCGGGCAGCAGTGAGGCGATGCTCGCGCCGCTCCCGCCTGGCGAGGCGGACTGGTCCTCGTCGAGCCCGTCCACGACGAGCAGCAGTGTGCCGCCGTCCTGTGCCACCCGCTCGGCGGCCTGGCGCAGCAGGAGCCGGCGTTCGCCGTCGCGGGCCGTCGGGGAACCGGTCGCGGCCGGTTCGCGGCCGGCGAGGGTGGCGAGCTGGTCGATGACCGCCACGGTGTAGGCGTCGCTGTCGGACTGGCTCGCGTCGCGTGCGGTGACGAAGAACCAGACGGGGACGACCCCGCGGGGCGGGTGCAGGGCGAACCACGCGGCCAGGGCCGTCTTCCCGGCCCACGGCGGCCCTTGCACCCAGAGGTAGGGGTCGGAGCCGCCGCAGAAGGAGACGAGGTCGGCGAGTTCCGCTTCCCGTTCCTCCAGCCGCTGCGGGGCGAGGTCGGCGAGCTGGGCGCGATAGGCCTCCTGGACGAGGCCGAGGGCGCCTCGGGGCACCGCGCAGGGCAGCGCCGTGAGGTCCTGTCCCAGCAGGGCTTCCAGGGCGGTCCGTTCCGCCGGGGTCAGTGCCTGCGCCCACCGGTCCACCCGGCCGGCCGCGACCCGGCCCGCCCCCTCCCTGCGGTGATGGCGGCTCACCACACCCACGACGTGCCCGCCGCTGAAGACGGCCGCTCCCGACATGCCCTCCCAGGCGTCCCGCTCGGGGTCCGGGTCCTCGGCGGGCGGCGCCGCGACCCGCAGGTCCAGGGTGCCCTCGCGCCGGTTGGCCAGCACCGCGCAGCGCGCGTCCATGTGCTCGACGTCCCGGAAGCGCCCGCCTGCCGCGTCCGCGCGGAGCTTGAATCGGGGGAACCCCATCGCCGAGCAGCCGAGCACCGCGTCCTGCTCGCCGACTCCGCCGAACCGCACGGGCGGAACGTCATCGTGCGGCTGGCCCGGGCGAGTTGGTGCTGCGGCGTTTTCCAGGAGGGCCGGTCCGGCGGCGCTTTCCGAGGGGGGCGCTACGGCGGTGTTCTCCGGGAGGTTCGGTAAGGCGGTGTTCTCCGGGAGGTTCGGTAAGGCGGCGTTCTCCGGCAGGGCCGGTCCGGCGGCGTTCTCCGGCAGGGCCGGTACGGCGGCGTTCTCCGGGAGTGTCAGTACGGCGACGTCGATGCCGTCGTGCGCCCACGCCACCGTCGCCCCGGCGACTCGCTCCCCCGGCCGGTCGGCCTCGAAGCGGACCCGGACGTCCTGCGCGCCCCGGACGACATGCGCGGCCGTGAGCACCCGGCCCGGGGCCAGGAGGTAACCCGAGCCCCGGCGGGCCCCGTCGGGCAGTGCGACGATGATCTCCGCGGCCCGCTGGGGCCGCAGTCCGCGGTCAGCGCTCGCCGTCAACCTCGTCACCCGTGATCATCGCGGTCTCCGCCCGGCCCCCGCCCGGCGGCACCACCTTCGGCGTGAGCGTCAGCGTGACCCGCTGGGTCTCGGCCTGGCTGAATTTGCCGTTGGCCCCCGCGTCGACCACCCACAGCCGCACCTTGGCGTCGCCGCCGCCCTCGCGCGTGACGGCGACGGTCGCCTCGATCTCCACGGGGCCCGCTTCGAAGCGCAGCATCCTGCCGTCGCCGTCCGTCAGCGCGGTGGTCAGCTGCTCACGCAACTCACGGATCATGTCGGCCAGTTCGATCACGCGTCCCCCTTGCTCGGCCCTGCTCAGATGCTACAAGCGGCCGCGCCCTTCGTGAGGAGACGGCGCGTGGTCTCCACGCCCCACGGGTCCAGGGAGAGCAGGCGGTCGCTGGAGGCCATCAGTCCGCCGGTGGACTCCACGTGGGCCGCCCACTGCTCGCGCGTCTCGACGGCCGGGCGGGCCATCAGGCAGTCGGGGTCGTTGGTCCAGAGGCGGCCGTGCTGCCACTGGCGGGCCGCGCCGGTGAACTCCGCGGGCGCCTGACCCGGTTGGGAGTAGTCGTCGGCCTCGGGGCGGCGGTGCGGGGCCGTGTCCGGGCTGACGCGCATCGCGTCGAACAGGCCGATGGAGGGCAGGAGGGGCGCCCCGCAGCCCAGGAGGTACGCCTCGGCGCCGATCGCCTCGCGGATCAGGCGGATGCCGGAGCGGTAGGCCGTGAGCGCGTCGGTGTCGGCGTGGCGTACGCCGTCCAGGGCGCCCGCGTAGAGGAAGTCGACCTTGAAGTAGTCGTAGCCCTCGGCGCGCAGGGTGGTGAAGACCTCGGTCAGGTACGCGGCGGCGTCGGGGTGTGTGGTGTCCAGGACGCGCAGGTCGTGGCCCCAGTTGCGGCCGGCGTGCGCGAAGCCGCCGCTGGTGTCGCGGACCAGCCAGTCGGGGTGCTCGGCGGCCAGGTCGCTCGCCGGGTCGACGAGGAACGGGGCCGTCCAGATGCCCGCGCGGCGGCCCCGCGCGCGGATCTTCTCGGCGATTCCGGCGCGGGAGCGGAAGCGGCCGGAGAGGGTGAGCCAGTCACCGAGGGCCTGCTGGTAGCCGTCGTCGATCTGGACGACGTCGATGGGCAGATCGAGGGTGTCCATCGCGCGGAGGTTCTCGTGGATGTCGTCCTCGGTGACGGCCGTGAAGTACTCGTACCAGGAGCACCATGCGGTCGGTGCCGGGCGCGGGGCGTCGAGTCCGAGGCCGCGGGCCCACTCGCCCAGCACCGACTGGATGTCCGGGCCCGTCCACTCCTTCACCGGGCCGTCCGCGCCGACCTCCGCGACCCCGTCCCGTACGGCGAGCCGGATCGACGGCACCTCGCGCGTCGGCTCGGCCGCCGCCCACAGCCGGGCCGGGGAGCCGTCGCCGGGATCGAGCGCGAGCAGGCCCTCGCCCTGGAAGGTGCCGGCGGGGACGGTGACGCCGGGGCGGTAACAGACGGTCGCCCAGTTGTCGTTGGTCGGGCGGTACGGGGTTCCGCGGAGGCCGTAGGCGCCGCTGGGGCTCCAGGACTGCCAGCCCTCCTCGTGGACGCGGCCGGTGCGGACGTCCACCGGCACGGAGGCCAGCGGAGTGAAGCGGTGGTGCACGGTGATCTCTTTCCGGAAGGTCAGCCCTTGTTGGCGCCGAGCGTGAGGCCGCTGACGAACTGGCGCTGGAGGGCGAAGTACACGATCAGCGTGGGGATCGCGGTGAGCAGGGAGCCGGCGGCGACCAGGTTGGGGTCGGTGAAGTACTGGCCGGAGAGGTTGTTCAGCGCGGAGGTGATCGGCATGTTCTCGCCGGTGGAGATCAGGACGAGCGCCCAGAAGAAGTCGTTGTAGATCCAGATGGACAACAGCGTCGCCAGGGCGGCCATCGCGGGCTTGCACAGCGGCAGCACGATCTGCCAGTACAGCCGCCACACCGAGGCGCCGTCGACGAGGGCCGCCTCGGTCAGTTCGTGGGGCAGGGAGCGCATGTAGTTGCTCAGCACGAAGGCGCAGAAGCCGGACTGGAACGCCACGTGGATGAGCACGAGGCCGAGCGCGGAGTCGTAGAGCTTGCCGCTCATCGTGATGCCGGGCAGGTCGATCAGCAGGTACAGCCGGTACAGCGGGGTGATGATGACCTGCTGCGGGAGCAGGTTGCCGGCGGTGAACACCAGCAGCAGGAACAGGTTGACCCGGAAGTCGAAGCGGCTGACGTAGAACGCGACGCACGACGACAGGAACAGCGTGAGCAGCACGGCCGGGACCGCGATGAGCACTGTGTTCCCGAAGTAGTGGATCATGTCCGACTGCTCGAAGGCGTTCGTGAAGTTGTCGAAGCTGAGCTTGTCGGGCCAGGAGACGTAGCCCTTGGCGGATGTCTCGCTGTACGGGCGCAGCGCGGCGAAGATGGCCCACAGCAGGGGTGCCAGCCAGGCCAGAGCCGTGACGATCAGGAAGGTGTGCAGCAGGATCCGGGCGGGGCGGACGGGGGTGCGCTGCTTGAGCGAAGCGGCGCCGGTGACGGTGCTCATGCGCTCCGCTCCTTCCGGAAGGTGGCGATCAGGTAGGGGATGATCACGGCCAGGGAGATCACCAGCAGCACGACCGCGATCGCGGAGCCGTAGCCGATGCGGCTGGACTCACCGATGATGTTGTTCGTCACCAGGATGGAGAGCAGCTCGGTGCCCTGGGCGCCCTTGTTGAAGACGAAGACCAGGTCGAAGGCGCGCAGCGCCTCGATGATCGTCACGACCAGCACGACGGTGTTGGTGGGGCGCAGGGTGGGGAAGATGACGTTCTTGAACGTCTGCCACTCGTTCGCCCCGTCCAGCGCCGAGGCTTCCCGCAGCGAGGGGTCGACGCTCTTCAGGCCGGCCAGGTAGAGGATCATCATGTACCCCGTGTGGCGCCAGGACGCGGCGACCAGGATGGCCCACAGGTTGAGGTCGGGGTCGCCGATCCAGTCGATGTAGTGGCCGGGCTTGTTCGCCCCGATCAGGCTGTTGATCAGGCCCGTGTCGGGGTTGTAGACCAGCTGCCAGACGAAACCGATGCAGGCCATGGAGATGACGACCGGCAGGAAGAACGCCGTCTGGTAGACCCGGCTGAAGCGGATCCTCTTGTCCAGCTGCACGGCCAGGAACAGCCCCAGCGGCGTGGGGATGCAGATGAGCACGACGAACCAGATGACGTTGTGCTCGACGGCCGGCCAGAACTGCGGGTTGCTGGTGAACAGGTCACGGAAGTTCTGCAGGCCGACCCACTTGATGGAGTCGAAGCCGATGCCGTCCCAGGTGGTGAAGGCCAGCGCGATCGACGCGAGGGCCGTCACCCACACCAGGGCGACGTGCAGGATCGTGGGTACGCCCGCCATCAAACCGAGCGTGATGCGGTCACGGCGGGTCAGCAGGCGCCGGTGCCCGTGCGGCACCTTGGCGGGCTGGGACGCGGGGGCAGGCCCCGGAGCCGGCGTGGCAGCCGTCTCCGGGACCTGGGCGGGGGTGGCAGTCATGTGTCAGATCCGAGTCGTCGGTTCTCCGGTTCGGTCACGAGGAGGCGAAGATCTGCTTCTTCTGGCGCTCGATCGACGACAGGATGCTGTCGATGCTCTTCGGATTGCGGATGAAGGCCTGCAGCTGCGGCTGCATCACCGTGGAGGTGAAGTCCGGCCGGGAGTCGCGGTCCATGAACTGCGTCAGGCTCTTGGCGCCCGAGATCATCTCGTACGCCTTCTTCTGCAGCGGGGTGTAGGAGGAGGTGTCGGCCTTGGTGGAGGCGGCCACCACGCTGGAGTCGGCCTTGAGGTAGATCTGCTCGGCCTCCGGCGTGCCCAGGTACTCCAGCAGCTTCACCGCACCGGAGTGGTTCTTGGGGGCCTTGGAGAGCATGAAGCCGTCGGTCGGGGCCTCGACGGTGTCCTGACCGAACTGCGCGTCGATCTCCGGGAAGGCGAAGAAGTCCAGGTCGTCCAGGTCGGCCTTGTTGGTGAACTGCTGGGCGACGAACGTACCCAGCACGTACATGCCCGCCTTCTTCGCCACCAGCGTCTGCGCCGCGTCCTGCCAGGTACGCCCCACCGCGCCCTCCTGGTGGTAGGGCAGCAGCTCCGCCCACAGGTCGAAGACCTTGCGCACCTTGGCGTCCGTCCAGGCGGCCTTGCCGGCCATCAGCTCGACGTGGAAGTCGTAGCCGTTGAGACGGAAGTTGATCTGGTCGAACGTGCCCATCGCCGGCCAGGCGTCCTTGTCGCCGAACGCGATCGGGACCAGCCCGTCCTTCTTCATCTGCTTGCACAGCGCCACCAGGTCGTCCCACTTCTCCGGGACCTTGTAGCCGTGCTGGGCGAAGACGCTCTTGCGGTAGAACACCGCCCACGGGTACGTGTACAGCGGCACGAAGTAGTACTTGCCGTCCGCGCCCTGGCTGAGCTTCTTCATCGCGTCGGGGAAGTTCCCGCCGATCTTCTGCCACACGTCGTCGATCGGGGAGGCCAGCTTCTTGGCCGCGAAGAACTGCATCCGGTAGCCGGCGAACCACGTGAACACGTCGTCCGGCGTGCCCTGCAGATACGAGTTGATCTGCTCCTGGAACGTGTTGTGGTCCTTGGTGTTGACGTCGACCTTGATCCCGGACTTCTTCGTGAAGGCCGCGTAGATCTCCGCGAACGCCTTCTTCGGCACGGCGTCCGACGAGTTGGAGCCCAGGCTGACCGTCTTCGGATCGGCGGCCGAGCCGCTGCCGCCACACGCGGACAGCAGCGGTATGCCCGCGCCGAGCAGGGCCGCACCGCCTATGCCGCGCAGTACGGTGCGGCGGCCGGGAGCGGAGAGGGAGGTTCCGGAGAGGGAGAGGTCGTGCATGAACGGCTCCTGAGGGCAGGGTTCGGTCACGAGGGTGTGGCGTGAAATCCAGTCGCAATCGACCAGAAATCAACTTGACCGAACACGGTGGCGCAATAACAGCCGTATGTCCGGTCATACGTCAAGAGCCGGTCCGTGCATTTGTCGAAACGTGACCGGCCCGTGTGTCCTGTGAGTCAGGAGTGCTTGAAGGTGGGAGTGCTCGAAGATCAGGAGGGCTTGAAGATCAGGAGTGCTTGAAGGCGGCGGACAGTCTGCCGGGCCGTCGGCGTCGCGGCTGCCGGTGTCCCCGGCCCGCGGGGGTCCGGGCGTCCACCTGGATCCAGATCCGCACCTCGGTCCCGCCGAGCACCGAGGAGCCGATCCGCACGTCCCCGCCGGTCGACTCCGCGAGCCGGCGCACGATGTCCAGGCCGAGCCCGGTCGAGCCGTCGCTCCCCGAGCCGCGGCCCCGCGCCATCGCCGCCTCCGGGTCGGATATGCCCGGGCCCGCGTCGGACACGAGGACGATCACCGCGTCCTCGCCGTCGTGCAGGTCGACCGCGAAGGCGGTGCCCTCCGGGGTGTGCCGGAAGACGTTGCCGAGCAGCGCGTCGAGCGCGGCGGCCAGGTCGGCGCGGGCCACCGGTATGCGCACCGGCCGGTCGGCCCCGGCCACCCGCCACTTGCGGCCCTCGTCCTCCGCGAGGGCCGACCAGAACGCCATCCGCTCCCGGACCACCTCGGCGGCGTCGCACCCGGCGCCCGGACCGGCCGCGGCCGTCTGCGGCTTGGCCTCCCGGGCCGTGCGGATGATCGTGTCGACCTCGCGCTCCAGCTGCTCGACCGCGCTCCGGGTCTGGTCGGCGGCCGGTCCCTCGCCGAGCGAGGCGGTGTTGAGCCGCAGCACGGTCAGGGGCGTGCGCAACCGGTGGGAGAGGTCGGCCGCCAGCTCCCGTTCGTTCGCCAGGAGCTGGACGACCTGGTCGGCCATGGAGTTGAACGCGACGGCCGCGAGCCGCAGCTCCGTCGGGCCCTCCTCGGGGACGCGGGCGCCGAGCCTGCCCTCCCCCAGTTCGCGCGCTCCCTCGACCAGGCGCTTGGCGGGCCGGACCATCCGCACGCCCAGCCGGTCGGCGACCGCGACCGACCCGAGGACCAGCGCGACACCGACCCCGGCGAGCACCGCCCAGGCCGTGCCCACGCCGTTGGTGACCTCGGCCTGGGGCACGTACACCTCGACGACCGCGATCTCGCCGGTGCTGAGCGCGACCGGCTGGAGCAGGGTGGAGCCGCCGGGGACGCCGGTGGTGGAGGCGCGGCCCAGTTTCCGCACGGCCGCGATGTCCTCGTCGGCGGCGCGCTGCCGTCCGAGCTCCAAGGCCTCCTGGCCGTCGCCCGCCGGTAGGTGCACGGTCATGCCGGCGTCGGATCCGGCGGAGGCGACGACCCGTTCGAGCTGGTCGCGGTCGGTGGTGATGGACAGGGCGGGGGCGACGGCGGCGGCCTCCCGCTCGGCGTTGGAGAAGGCGCGGTCCCGGGCCATCTCGCGGATGACGAGTCCGAGCGGCACCGCGAAGGCGAGCACGACCATGGTGGTCACCGCCAGCGCCACCCTGACCAGGGCCCACCTCATCGCGGCGCCTCCGCCCCCGGCGGTTCGAGCTTCACACCGACGCCCCTGAGGGTGTGCAGATAGCGGGGGCTCGCGGCCGTCTCCCCCAGTTTCCGCCGCAGCCAGGACAGATGGACGTCGATGGTCTGGTCGTCGCCGTACGACTGCTGCCAGACCTCGGCCAGCAGTTCCTTGCGGGGGACGACGACTCCGGGCCGGCGGGCCAGGAAGGCGAGCAGGTCGAACTCGCGGCGGGTGAGGTCGAGCCGGGCGCCGTCCAGCTCGGCCTGACGGCGCAGCGGGTCGACGGTCAGGCCGCCGACCCGGAGCACCGGGGAGGGCTGCCCTTCCCCGGAGCCGGAGCGGGCGCGGCGCAGCACGGCCGCCATGCGGGCCGAGAGGTGCTCGACGGAGAAGGGCTTGGTCAGGTAGTCGTCCGCTCCGGCGTTCAGCAGCCGGACGATCTCCGCCTCGTCGTCCCGGGCGGTGGCGACGATCACCGGCACGTCCGTGATGCCGCGCAGCATCTTCAGGGCCTCGGACCCGTCGAGATCGGGCAGTCCGAGGTCCAGGATCACCACGTCGAAGCGGACGTGGGCGACCTCGCGCAGCGCCTCCAGTGCCGTACCGACGCTGCGCACGGTGTGCGAGGCGTCGGTCAGGTGCCGGATGAGCGCCGAGCGTACGAACTGGTCGTCCTCGACCACGAGCACACTTGCCATGCGCCGCACCGTACGCCATCTCGAACAGCCGGGTGCGGGCCTGTGGACAACTGCAGGATTGGGGACAACTCGCCCCTGCGCGGCGCCGGTTCCTGGACAGCGCGCGGGGCGCGTGCGGCAGGATGACCCGCGATGCGCAGAGGACTCGTCCACCTACTGGCCTGGCTGCTCGCCACGGGCGCGGCGGTCACGCTGTCGTGGTGGGGTGTCCACACGGTGCTGGCGGGCACGGCCTACGACCCGCCGCGCGCCCTGCCCATCAAGGCCGCCGACGCGAGCACGCGGGAGCCGAAGCCGCTCGCCACGCCTACGCGCCGGGCGCCTTCGCCGCAGCGGACGCCCACGCCCCCGAGCACCCCGCCGACGGCGGCGCGGCCGGCCCCCGCCCCCGCACGCACCCCCGGCCCGTCCCCCACCGCCAACGGCCGGGTCAGAAGCTACGACACCGACGGCGGCCGGGCGGTGTTCGACCTGGGGACGGCGTCCGCCTCCCTCGTCTCGGCGACTCCGGGCGCGGGCTGGTCGATGCAGGTGTGGAAGACGGAGTCGTGGATCCGCGTGGAGTTCTCCCGGGGCGCGGACCGGGTGTCGGTCTTCTGCACCTGGCACGACGGGCCGCCGCGCGTGGAGATCGGAACCTACTGAGCGCCGGACCAGGTTCCGTGCGCGCCGCGCCCAGCCCCGTGAGCGCCGGACCCCCGCCCCGTGAGCACCGCGCGGGCTATGTGAACGCCGAAGCGGGCGGCGCCGGGGACGCCACCGCCGCGAGATCCGTGACGGGCACGGCCCCGCCGGTGAAGTCGGTGAGCGTCCTGCCGTGCTCGACCCGGCCCGGGTGCGGGTCGGAGGCGGCGCGGCGGGTCAGCTCGGCGACGGGCAGCGGGAGGTCGGAGGCGACCAGGACGGCGTTGCCGAAGCGCTTGCCGCGCAGCACCGTCGGGTCGGCGACCAGCGCGAGCTGCTCGAAACGGGCGGCGGCGGTGGCGATCTGGCCGCGCAGGTGGGTCAGCGGCGGCCCGTCGGCGAGGTTGGCGGCGTGGACGCCGCCGGGCTTGAGAGCCCTGCGGACGTCGTCGAGGAACTCCGTCGAGGTCAGGTGGGCCGGTGTCCGGGCGCCGCTGAACACGTCGGTGATGACGAGGTCGGCCCAGCCGTCCGGCACCTTGGCGAGTCCCTCGCGGGCGTCGACGGACCGCACCCGGATCCGCGCGTTCGGGTCCAACGGCAGCTCGCGGCGGACCAGTCGCACGAGGGCGGCGTCCCGCTCGACGACCTGCTGGGTGGAGCGGGGCCGGGTGGCGGCGACGTACCGGGCGAGGGTGAGGGCGCCGCCGCCGAGGTGCACGGCGTGCACGGGCCGGCCCGGCGGGGCGACGAGGTCGATGACGTGCCCGAGCCGGCGCTGGTACTCGAAGGACAGGTACGCCGGGTCATCCAGGTCGACGTGCGACTGCGGGGCCCCGTCGATCACGAGGGTCCAGGCCCGGGCCCGCTCACGGTCGGGGATCAGCTCGGCGAGCCCGCCGTCGACACTCTCGACGACGGCTTCTGCACCGGCTCTGCGCCGCCCGCTCCTGGACTTTCCCACGGGCCCATTATCAGGGGCACGCCGTCGAGCAAGGTCCGCTCCGTCCGGACGGTCCCTGGGCGGGCCCGGTGCGGAGGGGGCACGCCATCACGCAGGGCGCCGGCGCCGAGCGGACCGTCCCTGGCGGGCCCGGTGCGGGGGCGCGCCGTCGAGCAGGGCGCTCGCTCCACACGGACCGGCACCGGCGGGCCCGGCACCTTCGGCCCGGCGCCTCACCGGCAGCCGTCCGCCGCCCTGATCGTCCGGGCCGCCTCCCCGAGGGCCCGGCGCAGCACCGCGGGGTCCGTCGCGAGGTCCGCCTCACCGGGCGGGAGCAGCCAGCCCGAGCCCTCCACGGGGGGCTCCGGCGCCAGGGTCAGTCCGCGTCCGTCGGTTCCCGTGCACGTGCTCCCCGGTACGTCCCACGCCGCGGCCGTGCCCGGCGGCACGAGGAAACCCAGGGTGCCGCCCCCGTCGTCGTGCAGGACGGGTCCCACCGCCTCCGCCGTGCCGCGCCGCAGGATGTCGACCGCCTCCAGCCCCTGCCGCGCCGGCACCGTCACCACATCGCAGCCGGCCGCCGGTGTGCTCGGCGGCGTACGAGGATCGTTGATCCGGCTGGTCTCCATCCCGGCCTCCACCACGAAAACCCCTGCTTGGACGAGCGGTCGGGAGTCGGGGGCCTCCCGGTCCGCAGAGTTCAACGCGGGAGGCCGTCAACGGCTACGGCGGAAGTCAGCCGCAAAGGATGGCACTTCATGGCAGATCACGGATGAGATATCCGGTTTGTAGCCAAACCCAACGTGACGACTCCGGCACAGCAGGTACGTTCTTGCTCGCCGGAAACAGGGCGGGCAGTACGAACAACACGTACAAGTCGCCCTGAAACCGGCATGGTTCGTCGGTTCGCACGAGAGGACCCGGCCATGGCGTCGTCAGCGGGGACCTCGTCCCAACCCAACCGGCCGGCACGGCCGAACCTCACCTTCCGGCAGCTGCGCGGACAGCGCTCGCCGTCCGAGTTCGCCGCGGCGATCCGCCGGGCCGGCCTCGAGATCGGCGAGCAGGTCAGCTGTGACGCGCGGTACGTCGGCCGGGTCGAGGCGGGTGAGATCCGCTGCCCCAACTACGCCTACGAACGGGTGTTCCTGCACATGTTCCCGGGTCGCACGCTCACCGACCTCGGGTTCGCGCCCCGCTCGTCGGTACGCGGACGCCGGGCGCGCGACATCGAGGACGCGCCCCTGACGCGCACCACGAACCTCACGAACGTCACGAACGTCACAAGTGAGACCAGCGAGACCAGTGAGACCAGTGGGGCGTCCGAGCCGTATGACACACAGAACCCGTACGACCCGTACCACCCGCACGACACCTACGAGGAGAGCGACGTGCTACGTCGCGCATTCATGACCGGCGGGGGCGCCACGGTGGCCGCCGCCTCGCTGGGGCCCGTGGGCCTCGCCCTCGACGCCGCGGCGGCACAGCGCCCCGTGCGCCGCGCCGGGGCGAGCGACGCGGGTGCCCTGGAAGAAGCCGTCCGCCGGATCCGGCTGCTCGACGACCGGCACGGCGCCGACGGCCTCTACCGCCGCGCGGCGGCCCCGCTGCGTGCCGCCTACGCCCTGCTCGACGCCGGCACGACCCGGCAGACGACGGCGGACCGGCTCTACTCCGGCGCGGGTGAACTGGCCATCTCCGTGGGCTGGCTGGCCCACGACTCGGGACGCTTCGACGACGCCCGCTCCCACTACGCCGAGGCCCTGGCGACCGCCCGGATGACCGGCGACCCGGGGCTGGAGGCGCACGCCTTCTGCAACACGGCGTTCCTCGCGCGCGACGCGGGCCGGCCGCGCGAGGCGGTCCGGGCGGCCCAGGCGGCACAGCGCGTCGCCCGGCCCGTGGGGTCGGCCCGGCTGATGTCGCTGCTCGCGCTGCGCGAGGCGGGCGGCTGGGCCGGCCTCGCCGACCGCGTCGGCTGCGAGCAGGCCCTGGCCCGGGCGCAGGCCCTGTTCGAGCGGGGCCCCTCGGACGCCGACCCCGAGTGGATGAGCTTCTACGGAGAGGCCGAACTGGAGGGCCTGGAGGCGCAGTGCTGGTCCACGCTGGGCGACTGGCCCCGGGCGGCCCGGCACGCGCGGCGGGCGGCGGAACTCCAGGATCCGCACTTCACTCGGAACATCGCCCTGTACACGGCGGAGCTGGCGGACGACCTCGCGCGGGGCGGGCGGCCGGACGAGGCCGCGGTGGCGGGGATGCGGGTGCTGGACCTGCTGGAGGAGGTCCAGTCGTCCCGGATCCAGACGATGCTGGCGGCCACCGCGCGCGTGCTGCTGCCGCACCGCAGGGCTTCGGGGGTGTCGGCGTTCCTGGACCGGCACGCGTCCACGCCCCGGATGACCTGACGCGTACCTAGGCCAGGTGCCCCAGGTCGTTCCAGCTCTCGATCGCCGGCTCCCCGTAGGCCCAGCCGAGCACCGACAGGGACGTCGGGTTCAGCCGTATCCGGGCCGCGAAGTCGAGCGGCAGGCCCAGCCAGCGCGCGCCGATGGAGCGCAGGATGTGGCCGTGGGCGAAGATCAGGACGTCGCGGTCCTCGGAGCGGGCCCAGGAGACGACCTCGTCCGCCCGGGCCGTCACCTCGGCGAGCGTCTCGCCCTCGGGGACGCCGTCGCGCCAGATCAGCCAGCCGGGCCGGACGGCCTGGATGTCCGCCGGCGTCATGCCCTCGTACGCGCCGTAGTCCCACTCCAGCAACGCGTCCCAGGCACGCGCGCGGTCCCCGAAACCGGCCAGTTCGCACGTCTCACGCGCGCGTGCCAGCGGGCTGGTGCGCACCTCGACGCCGGGCAGGCCGTCGTAGGGCGCCCGGTGCAGGCGCTCGCCGAGCAGCTTGGCGCCGCGCCGGCCCTCCTCCAGAAGCGGCACGTCGGTCCTGCCCGTGTGCTTGCCGGACAGGGACCACTCGGTCTGTCCGTGGCGGGCCAGCAGGATGCGCGCAGCCATGGGGAACCTTTCCGGAAGAAAAACGCAAGCGGAACTCCCCCATCATCGCGCACCCTGTTCCCGGGCAACCCGGGGGGCGATCTCTGCGTCTTTGAGGTCCGGAGAGCGCCCCCTGGGCGCGCACGTACGCCGTAAAGTGGCACGACCGGACGGCCGGGCGCCGCGTGACGACGAAGGGGGAGGCGATCGGATGCCGCACACCGAGACACCGGGCACCGAGGCGGCCCCCGCGCGCAGGCTGCGCTGGTGGACCGAGCTGCCGCTGATCCTGCTGGTGTACGCGTGCTACACGGCGGGCCGGCTCCTCGCCCGGGGCGACGTCTCCGGTGCGGTCGACCACGGTCTGGCGCTCCTGCGCTTCGAGAAGGCCCTGTACCTCAACTTCGAGCACCCGCTCAACCGCCTCTTCACGCGCGAGGCCTGGATAGGCATACCGGCGGACTTCTGGTACGCGTCCCTGCACTACCTGGTCACGCCGGCGATCCTCGTCTGGCTCTTCCGCTCCCGGGCCGTGCGCTACCGCGCCGCGCGGACGTGGCTGATGACGTCCACCCTCATCGGCCTGATCGGTTTCACCCTGCTGCCGACCTGCCCGCCCCGGCTCCTCGACGCGAGCCACGGCTTCGTCGACACGATGGCCCAGTACAGCTCCTACGGCTGGTGGGGCGGCGCGGCGAGCGCGCCGCGCGGCATGGGGGGCATGACCAACCAGTACGCGGCCATGCCGAGTCTGCACGTGGGCTGGGCCCTGTGGTGCGGAGTGATGCTGTGGCGCTACGGCGGCACGCGCACGGCGAAGGCGGCCGGTGTCGCCTACCCGCTGATCACGACGATCGTGGTCATGGGCACCGCCAACCACTACTTCCTCGACGCCGTCGCGGGCGCGGCCGTCATGGGCGTCGGACTGCTGCTGGCGCCGGTCGTGATGCGGACGTCGGACCGGGTCAGGGCACAGCTCCTGCCGCGTGTCACGCCGGTCGCGGCGGACTCTTCCGGCGCAGGTTCCCCGATTGTCAGTGCCGGATGCCAGACTTCCGCGGGTGAGCGAATTCCACGGCAGCGCGAGCCGCGGCTCGGAGCGGGAGCCGAGCCGGGTGCCTCCCCCAAGGACGCGGGGGACGGCGCTCCGGCACCGGCTCGCTGAGCTGCGCGGCCCCGACGTACCCCCGAAGGCACTGGACGCGCGCGCCCTGGCGGCCCTGGCCGCCAACCCCGGTTGCGCGCGGCGCGCGATCCTCGACGGCGCCGGGGTGAACAAGACGGCCCTGGCGAGCGCGCTGGGTTCGCCGTCGGCCTTCGGCCAGTCGCAGTTCGCGCTCACGCGGGGCAACGCGTTCGAGGCGAAGGTCAAGGCCGACGGCGGCGCGGAGCTGCTGCGGCTGGTGCACGAGAAGCTGGACCGCTCGGCCGAACCACCCGCCGACGCGCGCGTGCCCGACCTGACCGCGACCGGCCCCCAGGGGCGCACGGCCCGTACGGCGCTGGAGCTGCGCGAGGCCTCGGCGCACCCGGGCGCGTGGACGCTGCTCGACCACCCGATGCTGGCGCTGGACGTCGCGGGCTCCCCCGCGTTCCTGGAGCCGGACGCGGTGGTGGTGCATCCGGACGGCGGCTGGACGGTGGTGGAGATCAAGTCGTTCCCGCTGCTGGACGGTTCGGCGGACCCGGCGAAGGTGGGGGCGGCGGCCCGGCAGGCGGCGGTGTACGTGCTGGCGCTGGAGGAGCTCGCGGCCCGGCTGGACCCGGCCCCGCGCGTGCGGCACCGGATCCTGCTGGTCTGCCCCCGGGACTTCTCCAACCAGCCGGCCGCGTCCGCCGTGGACATCCGCAAGCAGCGCGCGGTGACGGCCCGCCAGCTGGCCCGGCTGACCCGCATCGAGGACATCGCCGACGCGCTCCCCGAGGGCACGTGCTTCTCGCCCGAGCTGCCCGCCGAGGAACTGACGGCCGCCGTGGAGTCGGTCCCGGCGACGTACGCGCCCGAGTGCCTGTCCGCGTGCGAGTTGGCCTTCCACTGCCGGACCCGGTCCCGCGAGACGGGCGCCGTGACCTCGCTCGGCCGCCCGCTGCGGGCGGAACTGGGCGGCCTGACAACCGTCGAGGAGGTCCTCGCGGCCGCCCGCGGTGAGGCGGGCGACCCCGCCGACCCGGCGGTGGCGGCCCTGCGCCGCGCGGCGGCCCTGCGCGCCGAGGCCCTGGAGGCGGCGTGTCGCTGATCTCCACCCTGGCCCGCCTCGAAGCGGTCAGCACGGGCCGCGCCCAGCCCGCCGCCACCGTCCGGCACCGGCACCTGGGCGACCGTCCCCTGGTGTTCGTGCCGCTGATCACCGCCGGTGAGGCCGGTGCCCCGCTCGGCGCGCTGGTCGGCACCGAGCGGGACGCGCCGCGCCTGCTGGTCGTCCCGCAGCCCCGCGACCGCGACCTCAGGTTCGCGTTCCTGGCCGACCTGGCCGACGTGGTGCTGCCCTACGTCGACGCGTACGCGGAGGTCGTCGAGGCCGCCGAGCGCACCGAGACCGACCCGGAGACCGGCAAGCGGGTCAAGGTCGAGGTCGACCTGTGCGCGGACGCGCCGCAGCTGATCGTGCCGAGCCGGGCGGGCATCGACCTGGTGCGGCTGCTCGGGCGGTCGATGCGGTTCCGGCGGACGGCCGAGCAGGACCCGGAGGCCCCGTACCCGGCGCCGCCGCGGGTGCCGCTGCTCGGGCGGTGGCTGACGCACTTCGGGGAGCGGGCCCGGGTGCCCGGCTCCTCGCTGCTGCTGGCGATGACCGACGTCCTCGGCCGGCACTGGGCGACCGGGCAGTCCACGCTGGAGGACCAGCACCTGGGGGCGCTGCTCGCCTGGATCGACCCGCCCGGGGGCATGACCGGCGCCGAGGCCGCGCTGAAGGCCGAGCTGGAGCGGGACGCCCAGGGGCAGCTGATCTGTCCCCCGGCCGGTCCGGCCACCGATCCGGCCTTCGACAACAAGCTCCTCGCCCCGGCCATCGAGCGCTACGACCGCGCCCGCACGGCCCTCGCCGCCGCCGAGGACGGCCTGGAGGCCGACGACCGGCTGGGTGCGCTGACCGCTGCCGAGCGGGAGATCCGCGATCTGGTGCTGAGCCGCACCCGGCCCACCTGGGACGCGGTCTGGCGGGGCCTGGACCTGCTGCGGGAGCTGCCCGAGGGAGCCCACGTCGAGGAGCGGTGGACCCGCGACCGCTGGTCGTTCACCGGCCACCGCGACCGGGTCCTGGCGGGCGAGCCCCCGCAGCCGCGCCGCGACGACGCCGTCACCGCGGCGAACAAGCTCGCGACGCGCGAGCGCGAACAGGCCCGGCTGGAGGCGCAGGAGGCCCTCGACGACCCGCTGGTGATGGCCGGCCGGCGGCTGGCCGGGGAGGCGTTCGCGGGCGAGGTCACCGACGTCGTGATGGCGTACAGCGAGGGCAAGCGGCCCAGCCCGCGCCCCCTGGTCACGGTCCGTACGGACGACCGGCCGCATCTCGGGGAGCGGACGAAGGTGTACCGCTCGCTGGGCGGGAAGCCGCAGTCGGCGGAGTTCGTCACGGACGAGGAGGACGGCGCGTACGTCGTGCTGCGGATCCTCGACAAGATGGGCCGCGGCAAGGAGCCCGAGCCGGGCTCGGTGCCGGAGAAGGGCGACCGGGTCTGCTTCACGCTCTTCGAGCACGAGCAGCGGGGCGGCGCGAAGCTGCCCGACCCGGAGGAGACGCCGTGGACGCACGGCGGGCCGCCCGGCGAGGCGACCCTGGAGGCCGCCGACCCGGTGACCGAGGAGGATGTCCTGTGACCACGGTGTTCGACCCCTCGGCCGCCGCGGCCCAGGCCACCGACGCGATCCTCCACGACACCCTCCACGGCACGGCGCGCGGTGTGGTCGTCGACTCCCCGCCCGGCGCCGGCAAGTCCACGCTGGTGGTCCGCGCGGCGCTGGAACTGGCGGAGGCCGGTCACCCGCTGATGGTGGTCGCGCAGACCAACGCCCAGGTCGACGACCTCGTCCTGCGGCTCGCCGAGAAGAACCCCGAGCTGCCGGTGGGGCGCCTGCACAGCAGTGACGCCGACCCGTACGACAAGGCGCTCGACGGCCTGGAGAACGTACGCAAGTCGGCCAAGGCGGCGGACCTCGCCGGGATGGCCGTGGTGATCTCGACCGCCGCGAAGTGGGCGCACGTCAAGGTCGACGAGCCGTGGCGGCACGCCATCGTCGACGAGGCGTACCAGATGCGCTCGGACGCGCTGCTCGCGGTGGCCGGGCTGTTCGAGCGGGCGCTGTTCGTGGGCGACCCGGGGCAGCTCGACCCCTTCGCGATCGTGGGCAGCGAGCAGTGGGCGGGCCTCTCCTACGACCCGTCGGCCTCGGCGGTGACGACCCTGCTCGCGCACAACCCTGACCTGCCGCAGCACCGCCTGCCGGTCTCCTGGCGGCTCCCGGCCTCCGCGGCGCCCCTGGTCTCGGACGCCTTCTACCCCTACACGCCGTTCCGCAGCGGCACCGGCCACGGCGACCGCGCCCTGTCCTTCGCCGTGCCGTCGGACGGCTCGGGCCCCGACCGGGTGATCGACGAGGCGGCCGCGTCGGGCTGGGGCCTGCTGGAGCTGCCCGCCCGGCACACCCCGCGCACGGACCCGGAGGCGGTACGGGCGGTGGCGACGGTCGTCCGCCGCATGCTGGACCGCGGCGGCGCGGCGACCTCGGAACGCTCGCCCGACCCCTCGCCCCTGACCGCCGACCGGATCGCGGTCGGCACGGCCCACCGGGACCAGGCGGCGGCGGTCCGGACGGCCCTCGCCGACCTCGGCGTCACCGACGTGGTCGTGGACACGGCGAACCGGCTGCAGGGGCGCGAGTACGACGTGACGGTGGTCCTGCACCCCCTCTCCGGCCGCCCCGACGCGACCGCGTTCCACCTGGAGACGGGCCGCCTCTGCGTCCTGGCCTCCCGCCACCGACACGCCTGCGTCGTGGTCTGCCGGGCGGGCGTGACCGACCTCCTGGACGACTATCCGTCGACGGAGCCGGTGCAGCTGGGGACGGTGGTGAAGTTCCCGGACGGCTGGGAGGCCAACCACGCGGTGCTGGCGCATCTCGCGGAACACCGGGTGGCCTGGCGGCCATAGCGAACGCGGGGTGGTGGAGCGGCCGTGTCCACCACCGCGATGCCCACTTGCGCACCCGCGAGACAATGGACGGTGGCCCGTTCCACCTGGAGGGTCAGCGCGACGTACGAGGAGGAGAAGACATGGCGGAGCCCACGCCGCGTCGGAACGAACCGCGGCTACGCCCCGCGCCCCTGCTCTTCGAGCCCGCGGAGGCGGCCTCCGACCCTGAGCACTTCTTCGACCTCGAGTCGATCGACGACCCGCGGGCGCTGCTGGCCCGGGCGACCGAGCTGACGCTGGCCTTCCGGGCGGCGGCGGACCGGGCGGTGGAGTTCCAGGCGATGGCCGCGGCCCAGCTGGCCGATCCGCGGCGGTTCGACCGGCTGACGACGGCGGACATCGCCGAGCGGGCCGAGTGGACCGAGGACTACGCCAAGAAGATGGTCGAGTTCGGGCGGGACCTGCTGCGGGGCGGCACCGAGGGCCGGGAGCCCGGCGACCCGGTGTGAGACGGGCCGCACCGATCACCTGGCATATGCCAGGCGGGCAAGATACCCGCCCCCACCCCCTCCTGTCCCGATTTCCGGCAACCCTCGGGAACCGCGCCCTCACGGCGGGTACACCTGGATGCCATGAGCAGCGCATGGAACGCCTCCCACGTCACCCCCGACGGAGCCGCCTGGCTCGCCTCGGCAGGAACGTATCCGCGAAGCACGCTCGCCCTCTGGGAGGAGCGGCCGGACGCCCCGGTCGTGCTGCCCTGCGGGTCGGTCTTCGACGTGGTCAGCGCACCGGCCCTGTTCGGGCGCCGGATGCTGGACCGGCTGTGGGACGACGGCCCCGGCTCGGGCCCGGTCGCGGAGCTCCGCGGCAGGATGCTGCTGTTCGCCGCCCCGGGCACGGCCCAGCGGCTGCCGGCGCTGCTGGAGTGGGAGGAGTGGGGCACGCGGGGCGGGGACGCCCGGGAGAGCCGCCGCACGGACGCCGTACCCCCGCTGCTGTGCCACGGCACCGGCGACGCGGTGACCGTCCCGGCCCCCACACAGGGCGCCTCCCCCCTCACCCCCGCCCGCTCCACCGCCCGCTGGCTCGTCGCGCCGGACACCCGTCAGCCCTGGCTGCCGGGCCCCGAGGTCCTGCTGTGGGCGGCCGTGCGGGCGGCCCGCTCGGCCGTGCGGATATCGATTTTTCCTCCTCCGGACCAGGGTGCTAAGGTCTACGACGTCAGCAGGCGCCGCTAGCTCAGTTGGTTAGAGCAGCTGACTCTTAATCAGCGGGTCCGGGGTTCGAGTCCCTGGCGGCGCACAGACGGTGGAAGGGCACCTCGCGGGAGCGAGGTGCCCTTTCGCATGCCCGGAAGCCCTTCAACGGGCCACCATGATCTTGATCGTCCAGGCCCCCGAAGCCGTGCGCCCTTCCACCTCCACCCGTACCGCCTCCCCCGGCACCGTGAAGCTCTCCCCGAGGGCGATCGGCGCGTCCGCGAGGGGTGGGTAGACCGAGTCCTCCCAGCAGGCCTCGGTGCGCGGGTGGGCGTCGATCACCTCGATCGGCCCGCCCCCGGACTGCGCCCCGCCCCGCACCCGGTACACGAGCACCCCCTGCCGGCACGCCGCCGCGTCGTTGCCCACCGGCCCCCGCGCCTCGAAGGCGAGCACACTGTCGCGGCCCGTCCGCACGACGGCGAGCTTCGTGCCCCGCCCGAGCCCGAAGGCCGGCGCCCCGGCGGCGCCCGCCACCGGCACCCCCGGCCCCGCGGCCAGCGGCTCCAGCGTCAGCCGGGCGGGACCGGCGTCCTGCACACACCGCACCTGCCGCGGATCCAGCCAGCCCAGCTTCCACTTGTGCCAGCCGAACAGATCCGGCGCCAGTCCGAACTGGCTGCCCATCAGGTCCCAGTCACCGACGTGCGTGTCCCAGTCGCCCTTGCCGTCGGCGGGCCGGTGGTAGAGGTCGGGCAGGTCGAAGACGTGCCCGGTCTCATGGGCGAGGACGAGCCGGTCCGGCGGATGCTGCTCGAACACCGTGACGACCCGGCGCAGGTCGGTGCCGTCGGCCCGCATCGGGCTCGTGAGGTTCACGACCTTCGTCGCGTCGGAGTCCACGCCCGGCGCGTCCGGGTCGGCGACGAAGTACACGACGTCGTAGCGCGAGAAGTCCACCCGCGGGTCGGCCACGGCGAGCGCGTCGCGCAGGTAGGCGGCCCGGTGCTCGGGGCTCCAGTCGCGCTGTATGTCGTACGCGGTGGACGGCCGGGGCATCTGGATCCAGTGCCTCAGCGGGTGCGGGCGCAGTGTGAAGCGGCCGTAGGAGGCGCGCTCGAAGAAGCGGGTGGTGGCCGGGAAGTGGTCGGCGGTCAGCTCCTGCGGCGTGGTCAGCGGATGGGCGTCCGGGAAGGACAGGAAGACCATGACCGCGTCCAGGGCCCGGGCCGGGCGCGGATAGGCGGCGTTCCAGGTGTCCAGGCCCTCCGAGTGGTGGGCGTCGGTGCGGGTCAGGGCGCAGGGCGCGGCCGAGTCGGCCTCGGCGGCCGAGGGGCCGGTGCCGAGGGAGGTGGCGGCGAGCGCCGACATGGTGGTGAACACGGCCGCGGTGCTGCGCAGTCGGGCGCGCGGGAACGGACGCGGCACGGAGACCTCCGGGTACGGTTCGCGGGACACCGCACCCAGCCTGTGGTGATTTGTCATACCGCGCCCTGTTTGCCTGCACCAGTTGGGTGAGAAAGCCGAAAATTCGCGGAAGCCGACACCCCCGAAGCACTCACGGAACGTCACAACTGGTCGGGGGCCTGAAGAGGACGTCCAGGTGCGAGCAGAAACGATCTGGCAGAAGCGCGGACTGGCCGGGAAGACTGGACACCGGCTGGAAGCCCCTGGAGCCAGCCTCTATGATCGGCACACTTTCCTGACCTTTCCTGCACGGACAGAGATCGAATACATGCGGGAGCGAGCGGTGAGCGGAACCTCCGAAGGGCCGGCGCCCGCGGCAGACCTCGACCGGCCGATCGTCACAGAGAGTGAGATTGATACGCCTCCCCGTACCGATCCCCGGCCGCAGCCGCCCTACCGCTCCGTCTTCACGACCGCCCCGCTCGCCATGGCCGTCGTCGACCGCGAGGGCCTCGTCGTCAGCGCCAACGACTCGCTCGCCGCGCTGCTCGGCGGCAGCCCGGACTCCCTCGCCGGATCCGTCGCCGCCGACCTGGTCGACCTCGGCTCCGACGCCCGCACCTGGCACGCCTACCGCGAGGTGCTGCGCGGCCGGCAGTCCCGGCTGCGCTGCACGCGCCGGCTGAAGCACCCCGACGGGCACTCGCTGTGGGTGCAGGTGACGGTCGCGCCGCTGCCCGCCGAGGACGGGGGCGTGCTGCTGTCGGTCGCCGACATCAGCGCCCGCCGGGAACTCCAGGCCCGGCTGCGGCACTTGCAGATGCACGACCCGGTGACCCGGCTGCCCAACCGCACGCTGTTCTTCGAACGCCTTTCGGCCGCGCTGGAGGCGGAGGCGTACGAGCAGAGCGGCACGGGCCGGATCGGGCTGTGCTACCTGGACCTGGACGGCTTCAAGGCCATCAACGACACCCTCGGCCACCGCGTCGGCGACCGGCTGCTGGCCGCCGTCGCCGAGCGGCTCACGCGCTGCGCGGAGGAGGCCGGCCACTCCCGGCCCAGCATCCCGCTGGTGGCCCGGCTCGGCGGTGACGAGTTCGCGCTGCTCGTCGAGGACTCCACCGGCACCGAACAACTGGCCGAGCTGGCCGAGTCGGCGCTGCGGGCGATCCAGGACCCGTTCGACATCCTGGGCCAGCGGCTGTCGGTGTCGGCGTCGATCGGTGTCGTCGAACGGCACGCGGCCGGGACGAGCCCGACCGCCCTGATGCAGGCCGCGGACACGACCCTGTACTGGGCGAAGGCCGACGGCAAGGCCCGCTGGACGCTGTTCGACCCGGAGCGCAACGCCCACCGCATGACCCGCCAGGCCCTCGCCTCCACGCTCCGCCCGGCCATCGACCGGGGCGAGTTCCAGCTGGAGTACCAGCCGCTGGTCGGCATGGAGGACGACCGGCTGCACGGGGTCGAGGCGCTCGTCCGCTGGAACCATCCGCAGTTCGGCGTCCTCACGCCGAATCGGTTCATCGGACTCGCGGAGGAGGACGGTTCGATCGTTCCGCTGGGCCGCTGGGTGCTGCGCACGGCCTGCCGGCAGGCCCGCCGCTGGCAGCTGGACCACCCCGACGGGCCGCCGATCTTCGTGAGCGTGAACGTGGCGGTCCGTCAGGTGTGGGACTCCGACCTGGTCGCGGACGTGGCCGAGACCCTGGCCGAGACGGGCCTCGCCCCGCACCTGCTGCAACTGGAGCTGACGGAGTCGGCGGTGATGGGCTCGGCGGGCCGTCCGCTGCAGGCGCTGAAGGCCCTCAGCGAGATGGGTGTCCGCATCGCCATCGACGACTTCGGCACGGGCTACTCGAACCTGGCGTACCTGAGCCGGCTGCCGGTGTCGGTGCTGAAGCTGGACGGGTCCTTCGTGCGGGGCTTCCAGTACGACGACCGGGAGGCGGCCGCCCGGGCGAACCCGGCCGACGAGGTCGTCGTCGAGGCGATGATCCAGCTGGCCCACCGGCTGGGCCTGACGGTCACCGCGGAGTGCGTGGAGACCTCGGCCCAGGCCACGCGGCTGCGGAGCATCGGCTGCGACACCGGACAGGGCTGGCTGTACTCCCGTCCGGTGCCGCCGGATCGCATCTCCGAGCTGCTGGGCACGCCGGGCGTTCAGGCGGGCGTCGGCAACCCGTAGGCGTCGGCGATGAGTTCGTAGGAGCGCACGCGGACGTCTCCGCCGTGCGCGTTGGCCGTGATCATCAACTCGTCGGCGCCGGTGCGCTTGGCGAGGTCGTCCAGGCCGGAGCGGACCTCGTCCGGGGTGCCGTGGATGACGTTGGCGTTCCAGGAGTCGACGAAGTCGCGCTCCATCGGGCTGAACTCGTAGGCCTCCGCCTCCTCCGGGGTGGGCACGAGGCCGGGGCGGCCGGTGCGCAGCCGGACCATGCTGAGGGCGGCGGCCAGCACCTGGCGGCGGGCCTCCTTCTCCTCGTCGGCGGCGAGCGCGGAGACGCCGATCAGGGCGTACGGCCGGTCGAGCACGGCGGACGGCTGGAAGGACTCGCGGTACAGGTCCAGGGCCGGGATGGTGTTCCGCGCCGAGAAGTGGTGGGCGAAGGCGAACGGCAGGCCGAGCGCCCCGGCCAGGCGGGCGCTGAAGCCGGAGGAGCCGAGCAGCCAGAGCGGCGGGCGGTGCGGGGACTGGACGCCGCCGCGGGACGTGGCCTGGACCGGGCCGGGGACGGCGTGGATGCGGCGGTAGGGATGCCCGTCGGGGAAGTCGTCGTCGAGGAAGCGGGTCAGCTCGGCGAGTTGCTCGGGGAAGTCGTCGGCGCCTTCGCCCAGCCGGTCGGTGCGGCGCAGGGCGGCGGCCGTGGCGCCGTCGGTGCCCGGCGCGCGGCCGAGGCCGAGGTCGATCCGGCCCGGGGCCATCGCCTCCAGCGTCCCGAACTGCTCGGCGATCACCAGCGGGGCGTGGTTGGGCAGCATCACGCCGCCAGAGCCGAGGCGGATGCGGTCGGTGTGGGCGGCGAGGTGGGCGAGGATCACGGCCGGGGACGAGGAGGCCACGCCCGGCATGGAGTGGTGCTCGGCGACCCAGTAGCGGTGGAAGCCGCGCCGCTCCGCGAGACGGGCCAGGTCGACGCTGGTGCGCAGCGCGTCGGTGGCGGTGCGGCCGGCCCCTACGGTGACCAGGTCCAGTACGGAGAGGGGGACGGGGGCGCTGCCCTGTGCTGCGCCGCGTATCTCGTCTGCCGCCACGGTGGGGTGCCTCCTGCTGTGGGCCGTGTGCTGTCGTCCCGGCTCTAACAGGGGACTGTCTCCGGTTATTCCCGGCAGCTACGCCCCGGGGCGGTCAGGCGGCCTGCTCCCAGTCGCTCCGGGCGCAGTCGGGCGGGGGCGGGGAGTCGGTCTTCTCGCGAGCCCGCAGGACGATCCAGGCGAGGGCGGTCGCGCCGAAGAGCCACCACGGCAGGGTCCACACGACACCCCACCAGCCGACCCGGGGATGGACGAAGGCATCCGCGGCGGCGCTGATCATGGCCGCGGCCAGGCTCCAGCACAGCAGACGGGCGGAGAGCTGGACAGCGCTTGCGGGGGATCTGAACGGGCCCGGTGCGGCCATCGGGGAATCCTTCACGGCACGACTGGCTGCGGACGTGGCCAGTGTGCACGCGATGGACACCGGACGGGGAACGCGCTTTCGGTCAACTCAAGGGCCGCGTGATGCGGCGGAGTTGAGCATTCCTCAGCTTCCGGTGGAGTACGGGAGCGCATGTGCCCCACTTTGCCCCGAATAAGCGGTAGGACCGATTCCGGCCCGCATGGCAGGCCCGTTCGAGGGCACGGGCCCCTTCGATCGGCTGCCGGGAGGACGCCTTGGACTTCATGACGCGGCGTGCGGGGAGATGCCTGCGGGTGACATGCGCGGTCGCGGTGAGCCTGAATGCCGTCGAGGCCGTCGGGGACCCGAGCGGAGCGGCGTGGACGGCGGTCCGGCTGGCAGCGACCGGGGCCTTCGCCCTCGCTCTGGTCGCCTGGGTCGCGCTGTGGGTGCTGCGGTGGCGCCGCGTGAGGGACTGATGAGCGGGCGGACGCGCGGGACCGGCCGGCGTGACCGTCGGCGCGGTGCCTGGGCGGTGGGCGCCTTCGGGGCCGTGGTCGCCGCGCCGGGGCGCCTGCTCGACTCCGGTTTCGGCTGGGACCTCCTCCTGGCCGCGGCGGTCGGGGCCGCCACGGGCGCGGTCGTCGGCTTCGGCTTCCCCTCCGTCCTGTCCCGGCGGCGCCGGGAACGGCCCGCCGTCCCGCCGCCGCCGCATCCACCGCCCCCGCCGCCCGAGCGGAGGGCATGAGGCCGCCTCACGGAGAGGCGACGGAGGGCATGAGGCCGCGTCACAGGGAGGCGACGGAGCGTATGAGGCCGCCTCACCGAAACGCGGGGCTCACGCCTGGATGATCGGCTCCCGGGTGAACAGCGCCCCCAGTTCCGGTGCGTTGACCCGGCGGTCGGCCAGGCGCAGGGCCTCCCAGACCGTGACCTGGTTGGCGGTGAGGACCGGCTTGCCGAGTTCCTTCTCCAGGGCCGGGATGTGCGCGGCCGTGTGCAGGGCCGTGTCGGGCAGGAGGAGGGCCTCGGCGTCGGGGTGGTCGGAGTTCCGGGCCAGTTCGAGGAGTTCCGCCTCGCCCCAGGTGCCGACCTCGGCCGCCGTGATGATGCCGGAGCTGCTGACCGACACGACGTCGACGCCGTCCGCGCGGAGGAACTGCGCGAAGAGCTGCGCCACGTCCTCCGGGTACGTCGCCCCGATCGCGACCCGCCGCACCCCCAGCTCCCGTACCGCGTGCACGAACGCGAAGGACGTCGAGGAGGCCGGCATGCCCGCCGTCTGGGCCAGCGCGCGCACCTGTTCCTGCGCGCCGTCCCAGCCGTAGACGAAGCTGCCGCTCGTGCAGGCCCACACCACGGCGTCCGCGCCGGCGTGCCGCAGCTCCTGGACGCCGGCCGCGAGCCGCCCGGCCGCGCCCATCTCCAGCAGCGCGTCCACCCGGTGCGCGTCCTCACCGATGTCGGTGTGCACCAGGTCCACCCGGATGTCGCTGCCCAGCAACTGCTCGATGCGCGGATAGTCGTCCTCGGCGGAGTGGCCCGGGTAGAGGAATCCCAGTGCTGTCATGTCCAGCCTTCCTGCTGCTGCTCTTCTTCCGGCACGACGGGACCGGGGTCCGCCCCCGGCGGTACGGGGCCGGACCGCGCCGCCGGATTGATCAGCGCTTGATACGGCCCCACGGCACGGGTACCCAGTCGGCGCAGCGCCGCCCACATCGTCACTTGGTTGGCCGAGATCACCGGGATGCGCAGCTCCGCCTCCAACTGGGGGATCACGTCGTAGGTGGGCAGGTTGGTGCAGCTGATGAACAGCGCGTCGGCGTCGCCGCGGACGGCCTGGCGGGCCATGTCCACGACCTCCCGGTAGGGCACCTTCCAGATGTGCCGGGTCAGGCCCATGAAGGCGCAGCCGGAGATCGCGACGCCGGCCTGGGCGACGTAGGCCTCCAGGGCCTGCGTGACCGAGACCGTGTACGGCGTGACCAGCGCGACCCGCCGGACGTCCAGCTCCACCAGGGCTTCCAGCAGGGCGCCGGAGGTGGTGATCGCCGGGACGGCACCGGCCCGGCTCATCGCCTCGCACATCGCCCGCTCGCCCATGACGCCGCCGACGAAGCTGCCCGACGTGCAGGCGTAGGCGATGACCTCGGGGGCGATCGCGTTGAGCGTGCGGACCGCCTCGCTCAGCGTCTCGTGCTCGCTGACCAGGCGGGCGAGGTCGAGACTGACCTCGACCGGCACGTACGGCGTGCGTGTCATGTGCAGGGAGACCCCGTCCGGCACCCAGCGCCACAGTTCGCGGTCGAGTGCGAAGTCGAAGGGGGCGACGACGCCGACCCCGCGCTGCGGGCTGGGCCCGCCGAGAAATGAGACGTCCATGGCAGGCACCGGCCTCACGCTGGGCAACGAGTGTGCAACGGATCGTGGGAACGCCCGTGTTGACGACGGTAGGTTCGGGTGCGAGCGTGGTCAATCCGCCCGGATCATTCCTTGGTCAACACCGTGTTAACTCGTCGTCACCGGCCGCCTCCCGAAGGCCGGCCGCCCCCGCCGCACGGCTGGAGAAACGGCTGCTCATGCCCACCCCCACCCTGCTCGTTCTGGACGCCGAACCCCTCCCCCGCCTCGGTCACCTCACCGGCCGCGCCCGTGTCGAACACACCGATGCGGCGGGGCTCGCGGAGCATCTCCCGCGCGCGGATGTACTGCTGGTGTGGGACTTCACCTCGCGCGCCGTGCGGGACGCCTGGCCGGGCGAGGGCCCCCGGCCGCGCTGGGTGCACACGGCGAGCGCCGGCGTGGACCACCTCATGTGTCCGGAACTCGCCGCCTCCGACACGGTGGTGACGAACGCGCGGGGCATCTTCGACCAGCCGATCGCCGAGTACGTCGCCGCGCTCGTGCTGGCGATGGCCAAGGACCTGCCGCGCACGCTGGAACTGCAGCGGGAGCGGACCTGGCGGCACCGCGAGTCGCACAAGGTCGCCGGGACCCGGGCCGTGGTGGTCGGTTCCGGACCGATCGGCCGGGCGATCGCCGGCACGCTCGAGGCGCTGGGCGTCACGACCGCGCTCGTGGGCCGCGCCCCGCGCCCCGGCGTGCACGGCCCGGAAAACCTGGACCGGCTGCTGGCGCGCGCCGACTGGGTGATCGCGGCCGCGCCGCTCACCGAGCAGACGCACGGCATGTTCGACGCCCGCCGCTTCGGCGTGATGCAGCCGTCCGCCCGCTTCGTGAACATCGGCCGGGGCCAGCTCGTCGTCGAGGACGACCTCGCCGACGCCCTGACCAAGCGCTGGATCGCGGGCGCCGCGCTGGACGTCTTCGCCGACGAACCCCTGACCCCCGACAGCCCGTTGTGGCGGCTCCCGGGCCTGATCGTGTCGCCCCACATGAGCGGCGACACGATCGGCTGGCGGGACGACCTCGGCGCGCAGTTCGTGGAACTGTACGAGCTGTGGGAGGCCGGCAAGCCGCTGGTGAACGTGGTCGACAAACAGCGTGGGTATGTACCGGGCCACTGACGTTCCTGGGAGGGTGGATGACCGAGCTCACCGAGCTGACCGCCGTACGGCTCCTCGACGGCTACCGCGAGGGCGAGTGGAGTCCCGTGGAGGCCACGCGGGCGGCGCTGGAGCGGGCCGAGGCGATCCAGCCGGAGGTGAACGCCTTCGTCCGGCTGACCGCCGAGGACGCGCTGGCCCGGGCCCGGGAGTCGGAGGAGCGATGGCGGCGCGGTGAGCCCCGGGGGCTGCTGGACGGGGTGCCGGTCACCGTCAAGGACATCCTGCTGCTGCGCGGGGCGCCGACCCTGCGCGGGTCGAAGGCCGTGGATCCGGCCGGGCGCTGGGACGAGGACGCGCCGTCCGTGGCGCGGCTGCGGGAGCACGGGGCGGTGTTCCTCGGCAAGACGACGACGCCCGAGTACGGCTGGAAGGGCGTGACGGACTCGCCGCTCAGCGGTGTGACCCGCAACCCGTGGGACCCCACGCGCACGGCGGGCGGGTCGAGCGGGGGCAGTGCGGCGGCCGTGGCGCTCGGCGCGGGACCGCTGTCGCTGGGCACGGACGGCGGCGGCAGTGTGCGGATCCCGGCGGCGTTCTGCGGCATCTTCGCGCTGAAGCCGACCTACGGGCGCGTGCCGCTCTACCCCGCGAGCGCCTTCGGCACGCTGGCCCATGTCGGGCCGATGACGCGGGACGCGGCGGACGCGGCGCTGCTGATGGACGTCATCGGCCATCCGGACTCGCGTGACTGGTCGGCGCTCGCCCCGCCGCCCGGCGCGTACACGGAGGGCCTGGCGGGCGGGGTACGCGGGCTGCGGGTGGCGTACTCGCCGTCGCTGGGCGGGCAGGTGGCGGTGCGGCCGGCGGTCGCGACGGCGGTGCGGCGGGCGGTGGAGCGGCTGGCGGACCTCGGCGCGTACGTCACCGAGACCGACCCGGACCTCACCGACCCGGTGGAGGCCTTCCACACCCTGTGGTTCAGCGGGGCGGCCCGGGTGACGCAGCACCTGGGACCGAAGCAGCGCGAAGTGCTGGACCCGGGCCTGCGCGAGATCTGCACACAGGGTGCCCGCTACTCGGCGCTGGAGTATCTGGCCGCGGTGGACGTCCGGATGGACCTGGGCCGCCGGATGGGCCGCTTCCACGACACCTACGACCTGCTCGTCACGCCGACCCTGCCCATCACGGCGTTCGAGGCGGGCACCGAGGTGCCGAAAGGATCCGGCCACCGGCGCTGGACGGGCTGGACGCCGTTCACCTACCCGTTCAACATGACGCAGCAGCCCGCCGCGAGCGTGCCCGTCGGCGCGGACGCCGACGGACTGCCGGTCGGGCTGCAGCTCGTGGCCGCCCGGCACCGGGACGACCTGGTGCTGCGGGCGGCGCACGCGCTGTACGAGGCGGGGGTGGCGACGGCCGGGCGGCCTACGCCCGCCGGAAGCTGAGCGTCTCCCCCGCCGCTCCCGACCGCCACAGGTCGTTGCAGGCCTCGGCCATGGCGTCGAGGCCTTCGACGACCTGGCCCCAGACGATGCCGGGGACCCAGCCGACGTCGCCGTTCAGCAGCAGGTTGTTGCGCTCGTAGAACAGGGCCAGGTCGACGAGCGTGGTCCCGGCGCGGACCTCGCGGTCGTAGCCGTAGGACTTGGTCCCCAACTCCGCACCGGCGAAGGTGAAATAGCACAGATCGCCCGGAATGGGAGTGACGGTCGGGTTTTCCAGGGGTGGTTCGGTTGCGGCGAAGGGCGGGAAAAGGGCGTAGATCTCGTTGCGTGCGTACTTCGCGTGGTAGACGTCGCCGGCCAGCGGAAGGGAATCCCAGACGGCCGCGCAGGTGATCGGCGCGCGGTCGTCCAGCAGCCTGGCCCGGCAGGTCACGTCGCGCTTGACCAGCGAGACTTCGATGTAACGATCAGCCATGCCCTCCATGGGAGTGCCCCCCGGCCCCGCGGTCAAGGGCGCACCGGGGACGTGCGGGGCTTGAAAAGATCGGCATAACTCGCATGCGGTCGGGTAGCCGCGCGCCCATGGCTCCACCACGCAGAAGCCCATCGAGAAAACCCGAACCCCTACTCCGGGCCATATCCGGGCCCACCCGCCGGTCGCTGCTCGCGGGGGTCGCGGCGCTCGGCGCAGTGGGCGCCGCCGGATGCAGCCGGGTCGCCACCGCCTCGGACGTCAAGGGCGGCGACCTCCTCGGCCGGCTCCGGGCGGCGGGCGTCGTCCGCCTCGGCATCGCCGGTGAGATCCCGTTCGGCTTCATCGACAAGAACGGCGAGCTGACCGGCGAGGCGCCGGAACTCGCCAAGGTGATCTTCAAGCGTCTCGGCGTCGACCGGGTGCAGCCCGTGCCGACCGAGTTCGGCTCGCTCATCCCGGGCCTGAACTCCCAGCAGTTCGACGTCGTGGCCGCCGGGATGTACGTCAACCCCGAGCGCTGCGAGCAGGTCATCTTCGCCGACCCCGACTACCAGATGCTCGACGCGTTCATCGTCCGCAAGGGCAACCCGAAGGGGCTGCGCAGCTACCAGGACGTCGTCGAGAAGAAGGCGAAGTTCGCCACCGGGACCGGGTACGCCGAGATCCAGTACGCCGTCGAGGCGGGGTACAAGGAGAGCGACATCCTCATCGTCCCGGACCAGGTCGCCGGGCTGAACGCGGTCGAGGCGGGACGCGTGGACGTGTTCGCCGGCACGGCGCTCACCGTGCGCGAGGTGGTGAAGAAGTCCGCCAAGGCGGAGGCCACCGAGCCGTTCAAGCCGATCGTGGACGGCAAACCGCACGTCGACGGAGGCGCCTTCGCGTTCCGGCCGACCGAGACGAACCTGCGGGACGCCTTCAACGTGGAGCTGCGCAAGCTCAAGAAGAGCGGCGAACTCCTCCGCATCCTCAAGCCGTTCGGTTTCACCGAGGCCGAGATGACGGATCTGACCGCGAAGGAGCTGTGCGGCGGATGACCTCGGGACTCTGGGAACTGGTGCTCAAGGGCGTCTGGGTCACGATCCAGCTGCTCGTCTGCAGCGCGCTGCTGGCCGCGGCGGTGTCCTTCGTCGTCGGCGTCGCGCGCACCCACCGGCTGTGGATCGTCCGCTTCCTCGCGGGCTTCTACACCGAGGTGTTCCGCGGGACCTCGGCGCTGGTGATGATCTTCTGGGTGTTCTTCGTGCTGCCCCCGGCCTTCGGCTGGCAGCTGGTGCCGCTGTGGGCGGGCACGCTGGCGCTCGGCCTGACCTACGGGGCGTACGGCTCCGAGATCGTGCGCGGCGCGCTGAACGCGGTCGACCCGGCGCAGAAGGAGGGCGGGATCGCGCTCAGCTTCACGCCCTGGCAGCGGATGAAGCTGATCCTGCTGCCGCAGGCCGTGCCGGAGATGATCCCGCCGTTCTCCAACCTGCTGATCGAACTGCTCAAGGGCACCGCCCTGGTGTCGATCATGGGCATGGGCGACCTGGCGTTCAGCGGCAACCTGGTGCGCCTGGCGCTCCAGGAGAGCGCGGAGATCTACACCTACATCCTGCTCATCTACTTCGTGATCGCCTTCCTGCTCACGCGGGTCATGCGCGGTCTGGAGAAGAAGCTCAAGGCGGGGGTCGGAAGGACACCGGAGCGCAGCCCCGACCTTGAGCTGAAGCGCCCCGAGACGACCAACGTGGGGGGTGCCGTCTGATGAACTGGGACTGGAGCGCGGTCTCCGACTTCATGCCGGACTTCTGGGAGGGCCTTCAGGTCACCCTGCAGATCCTGGTGATCGGCTCGCTGATCTCCTTCGTGCTGGGCCTGGTGTGGGCGCTGCTGATGCGGGTGCCGACGCGCTGGGTGACCTGGCCGGTCGGGGCGGTCACGGAGTTCGTCCGCAACACCCCGCTGCTGGTGCAGCTGTTCTTCCTCTTCTACGTGCTGCCCGAGTGGGGCCTGACGTTCTCGGCGCTGGCCACCGGCGTCTTCGCGATCGGGCTGCACTACTCGACGTACACCATGCAGGTCTACCGGGCCGGTATCGAGGCCGTGCCGGTCGGCCAGTGGGAGGCGGCGACGGCGCTGAACCTGCCGCTGCGCCGGACGTGGACCGCGGTGATCCTGCCGCAGGCGGTGCGCCGGGTGGTGCCCGCGCTCGGCAACTACGTCATCGCGATGCTCAAGGACACGCCGATGCTGATGGCGATCACCGTCCTGGAGATGCTCGGCCACGCGCGCCTGTTCTCGCAGGAGCACTTCCAGTTCACCGAGCCGCTGACGGTGATCGGAGTGGCCTTCATCGTCATTTCCTACCTGGCCTCCCTTGCCCTGCGAGCCCTGGAGCGACGCCTTGTCCACTGACACCGTTCCCACCCCCGAGACGAACCCCGAGAAGAACCCGGCCAGGAGCAGCGGCGAGCTGATCCGGCTGGAGCAGGTCACCAAGCGGTTCGGCGACCACACGGTCCTGGACCACCTGGACTTCTCCGTGGACGCCGGCAAGCACGTCACGCTGATCGGGCCGTCCGGATCGGGCAAGACCACGATCCTCCGCCTGCTGATGACGCTGCTCAAGCCCGACGAGGGCACGATCACCGTGGACGGCGAGCGGCTGTTCCCGGCTCCCGAGAAGCAGGTGCGCGAGGTCCGCAAGAAGATCGGGATGGTGTTCCAGCAGTTCAACCTGTTCCCGAACATGACGGTCCTGCGCAACATCACCGAGGCGCCGGTCACGGTCCTCGGCCTGTCCAAGGACGCCGCCGAGGAGCGGGCCCGCGAGCTGCTGGAGCTGGTCGGGCTGACCGACCACCTCGACAAGCACCCGGCGCAGCTGTCCGGCGGCCAGCAGCAGCGGGTGGCGATCGCCCGGGCGCTGGCGATGCGGCCGCAGGTGCTGCTGCTGGACGAGGTGACGTCCGCGCTCGACCCGGAGCTGGTCGCGGGGGTGCTCGACGTCCTCAGGGACATCGCCCGCTCCACCGACATCACCATGCTCTGCGTGACCCACGAGATGAACTTCGCCCGGGACATCTCCGATCAGGTACTGATGTTCGACTCGGGCCGGATCATCGAGGCGGGTCCGCCGGAGAAGATCTTCAGCGAGCCGGAGAAGGACCGGACGCGGGAGTTTCTCAGCGCAGTGCTGTGACTACGGGCCGTGACCAGGCGGAACGCGCCACCGCCGAACCGGGGCATGCTCCTGGCATATGCCAGCGGGTCAATGCCCCGGTCCGGGCGCCCGGGAATCTTGTCAACCCCCGCTCCCCGCGGGCCCTTTGCCGGTTAACCTGAGAAAGGTTCACTGACCGGATTACGGCCCTAACAGCAAGCGCAGGGGGAGACCACCGTGGCGCTGAAGCACGAGCCGCCGACCACCCCGTACCACTCCGCCCAGGAAGCCCTGCGCGTCCTGGAGACGGTGGCGCGAAACAGTTCGGGCGTCACCGACACCGAACTCGCCCGGCGCACCGGCATCGGCCAGGAGCGACTGACCACGCTCCTGCGCATGCTGCGCCGCGAAGGCTACGTCGAGCAGATCACCGACGGCGCCTACGTCGCGGGCGAGACCCTGGCCCGCCTCGGCTCCGCCCACCACCGCGAGCAGGCCCTGAGCGACAAGCTCCAGCACACCCTCGACCGGCTGCGCGACTCGGTCGGCGCCGCCGTCTACATGAGCCGGTACGTCGACGGCGAGATCAGCGTCACCCAGTACGCCGACAGCCCGGCCACCCCCAAGGTCAACGAGTGGGTCGACTTCCGCTCCTCGGCCCACGCCACGGCCATCGGCAAGAGCCTGCTCACGCAGCTCGACCACGCCGGCCGCCGGGACCACCTCGCCCGGCACAAGATGGCCCGCCTCACCTCGCGCACGATCACCAGCGACCGGCTGCTGCTCTCCCGGCTGGAGGCCCAGCCGCCCACCGTGCCCGTCCTGGACCTCCAGGAGTACGCGGTCGGCACGGTCTGCGCGGCCGTCCCCATCACGGCCGGCTCCACCGTCGGCTGCCTCGCCCTGTCCCTCCCGGTCGAGCACGCCCACCGCCTGCGCCAGGCCGCCGACACCCTCAACCGCAACGCGGCACCGGTCCTGCTGTCCATGGCGATCTAGGGCCGCGCCGAGTGGTTCGGAGCACCCCTCGGGACCAGGTACTATTTTCTCCGTCGCCCGCCGCGGAGACGAAATTCCAGCGGTCGGCGGGAGTCATGCGCCGCTAGCTCAGTTGGTTAGAGCAGCTGACTCTTAATCAGCGGGTCCGGGGTTCGAGTCCCTGGCGGCGCACGATGACGATGGCGAGGCGTGTTCGCAGAAAGCGCGAACCACCTCGCCATCTCTGTCATTGCGCGGCTTCGCCGCGCGCGGTGGAGGCTCCGCGCCACCCACACCCCCTGCCGCAGGGCCTCTCGTGGGAGCGAGAGGCCCTTCGGCGTCTTCCCTGGTCAGGCGGCGGTACGCCGACTCCCCCGGCGGTCGCCACCACACCGGGTCCGCGCACCGCACACCCTCCCTCCGCAAAGCCGCCCGGTGGATCTTGTTCGTCGCCGTCACCGGCATCCGTTCCACCACCCGCACGAACCGGGGCGCCATCTTCGTCCCGAGGTCGGGCTGTGCGCGCAGGAACGCCGCGAAGCCCTCCGGATCGAACGTCCCGGCGATCGTGGCCATGACCTGGTCCCCGGTCACCGGGTCCGGCACCGCGTACACGGCCACGGCCGCGGCTCCCTCGTAGCGGGCGAGGATGTTCTCGATCATCGCGGCGGCCAGGTTCTCCCCGTCGACGCGGAGGCGGTCGTCGGTGCGGCCGGCGAAGTAGAGGCAGCCCTCGCGGTCCCGGTAGAAGAGGTCACCCGTCCAGTACCAGCCTGCCCTGCGCCGCTCCGCCTCCGCCGCCGGGTTGCGCCAGTAGCCCTCGAAGGGGCTCGGGCCCTGGTTGACGAGTTCGCCGATCGCCTCGTCCCCGTTGAGCAGACGCCCCGCCGCGTCGAAGCGGGCCGGCGGGCACTCCTCGCCGGTCTCCGGGTCGAGGACGACCAGCCCGGGCGCCGCGCGGCCGACCGCCCCGGGCGGTGTCCCCGGCGACCACTGCACGGCCGCCCCGCCCTCCGAGGAGCCGTACCCCTCCACCAGCCGCACCCCGAACCGCCGCTCGAAGGCCGCCGCGTCCACCGCGCCCGCCTCGGTGCCGAAGCCCAGCCGCAGCGGGTTGTCCCGGTCGTCGGGGCCGGGCTCGGTGGCCAGGACGTACTGGATCGCCCGGCCCACGTAGGTGAAGTACGTCGCCCCGAACCGGCGCACGTCCGGCAGGAAGCGGGACGCCGAGAAACGGCGGCGCAGCGCCACGCCCGCCCCGGTCGCCAGTGCGGGTGCGAGGCCGGCGATCACCGCGTTGCCGTGGAACATCGGCATGCACAGGTAGTGGACGTCGTCCGGGCCGAGGGAGAACTGCCCGGCCAGCGCGTGCCCGGCCGCGGCCAGTCGCCCCTGGGAGCAGAGCGCCGCCTTGGGCGCGCCGGTCGAGCCGGAGGTGAAGTAGAGCAGGAGACGGTCGCGCGGAGTGGCGCGGGAGGCGTCCGGCCGGGCGTCCGCGTAGGGCGCGAGGAGGCCGGCGTACTCCGCGTCGTCCGTCACCAGCAGGCGGACGCCGGGCAGCTCCAGGCCCGTGAGCAGCGGCAGGTGGGCCCGCTCGGTGACCAGGACGCGGCACTCCGTGTGGAGGATGTCCCGGGCTAGTTCGGCGCCCCGGCGGGTGGGATTGACACCGGCGACCGCTGCCCGGGCCAGGGCCGCCGCGCCCAGCCACAGGGGGAACTCGGGGGTGTTGTCGAGCAGGACGCCGAGGTGGGGTTCGGCGGTCGGGGGGAGGAGGTCCCCGAGCAGTGCCGCCCGGGCCGCGGCGCCCGCCGCCACCTCGTGGTGGGTCAGGGTCCGGTCCTCCCAGCGCAGACCGACGCGGTCATCACCCCACCGGGCGGTGATCATTTCCGCGACCGTGTTCGCCCTGGAGCCCTTGGAGTCCATGGAGTCCATGGGCGTGCACGGTAGTTGACGTGCCGTCAGATGTGGAGTGCTACGGCTGCGGGAAGTCGCCCACGGCGGAGAACATCGCGTACGTCACCACCATGAAGCCGATGGCGAAGACGATGAACGTGCCGAGGAAGGCGAGCAGACATCCCGTGCCCGCGACGAGCTTCCCCCGCGCCGGGGGCCTGGCCGTGGCGTGCTCCGGGCGGTCCGCCGGGTAGTGCACGGTGACGATGTCACCCTCCAAGGTCGTCCCCGGTCCGCCGTGCTCCTCGAAGCGGACGCCGCGGCCGTCACGCGTGGTGAACTCGTACACATGGTGCAGAGTGGTGCGCACCGAGCTGTCGCCGCCCCCACTCGTCGTGGCGTACGTCCGCAGACAGCGGGCCTCCGCGGTCAGGCCGCTGTTCCAGGCGCGGCTGACCCGCACGGAACGGCGGATCACCACGACCACGCCACAGGAGGCGACCGCGATCATGAGCAAAGGCACGATGTAGAACAAGATCTCCATGAGCTCCCCCGAGGCCCTGGGCGGCCTTCGAGCGGCCGGCGTGGAAGGAACCTACCCACGCCGGCCGCACCGGTGACTCAAGAGAACCTCAGAGGTTCCGAAGGGCTCAGAAGGTGACGTCCGAGCAGGCGTAGAACGCGTTGGCCGTGTCGGCGATCGTCCACACCGCGACAATGACGTGCCGTCCGCTGAGCCCGGACGGCAGCCTGCCCGTGTGGGAGAGGGTCGACGGCGGGCGCTGCCCGTGGTACGGCACGGTGAAGAACGGCGTGAGGTTGAGGTCGGACCGGGACAGGTTGTGGTTCTGGTTCCAGCCCGGCTTGGTGATGTAGTACCTGAAGTCGGTCGTGGCGTGCATGGCCGTGAACTGCCAGCGGAAGGTGTGGTTCTGACCGCCCGTCACCTTGGTGGCGGGCCACGCGCCGCCGGACGGGGTCCGGGGTGCGCTGAGCTGGCCGAAGTGGCCGAGGCCGGCGTTGCATATCTGCCCGTCGGCGGGACCGGAGGCCGGGAAGCCCTTCGGGCCCTCGACGCTCTGCGGTTCCCATTGGATGGCGCCGCAGTTGGTCACGGTGCCGTTCTGGCAGAGCTTCTGCCTGCTGACGGGGAGGTCGGTGTAGCCGTGGCCGCTGGCGCCGCCGGAGGAGAGTACGAGGGCTCCGGTCGTGGCCAGTCCCACCGCGGCTGCGGACAACTTGGTCCTTGTGCGCATGCTGCCGCTCCTGGAGAACGTGGGGGAGGTGCAGTGAGCTGTGCAGATAGGTCTAGACCAAGCCTGAGAGTAAGGAGGTTAGTTGAACATGTCCATACCAATCACGGGGTCGTTTCCCCGCGCCCGGCACAGAACGCCACCGTCAGGTCCTTCACCAGCGCCTTCCGCTCGTAGTCGTCGAGTTCGACCAGGCCCCGCATGGTCAGCCGGGTCACCGTGTCCTCCACCGAGTCGACGACCGAGGTGAGCACGCTCGCCCGGTGCTGGGCGTCCAGCGCCGCGATCCGGCGGCGGTGCATCGCGGCGGCCACCTCGGGGGCGTACTCCACCCGGACCGGCTGCACCGAGAACACCTCCAGGCCGACCGGTGCCCCGTCCCCCGCCACCAGCCGGGTCAGCGCCTCGGCCGCCGCGTCCCCGGCCCCCTTCGCCCCGCCCGGCATCTCCACCGGAACCCGGGCCAGCGCCGCCTCCACGCACTCGCGCAGATACGTCTCGTGGTCCTCGACCCCCAGCGTGGCCCGCGCGGTGTCCCGCACCCGCCACACCACCAGGACGACCACCCGCAGCGCGACGCCGCCCGCGTCGGCCGCGGGCACCGGCTCGCTGCGCCAGTGCCGCAGCCGTACGTCCACCCGGCGCCGCAGCAGCAGCGGATTGACCCACAGCAAGCCGGAGCGCCGGACGGTCCCCCGGTAGCGGCCGAAGAGGTCCAGCACCCAGGCCCGCCCGGTCCGGCCCCGGGCCAGCCCGCCGAACCCGAACAGCCCGAGCGCCGCGGCCCCCGCGTACGCCGCCCACTGCGCCGGACCGAGCCCGGCCCCGGCGTGCGCCGGCAGCCGCAGCGCCTCCAGGGCGAGCGGCGGCAGCACCCCGGCCCACCAGGAGGTGGCCACACATCCGGCCGCCCCGCACGCCCCTGCCAGCACGCCCGCCGCACCGGGCAGCACCCGGGCCGGCCGCTCCACCAGGTCGGGGTCGACCTGCGGCACGGGCCTCGGCGCCGCGGCGACCGCGCGCCGCAGGCGCGGCTGTTCGCCCGTGCCCTGCCTGCGGCTCACCACCGCGGGTTTCAGCGCCACCGTGGCCGGGTCGGGGTCGTCCCGGAACAGCAGGTGGACGGGGATCTCGGTGGTGGCCTCGTTCTGGATGAGCCGGCCGGGCCGGGCCGGCCCCTCGGCCGGTCCGTCGGGCTCGGACGTGTGGGAAGTGGTCGTATTCATGCCTGCCTCCAGCCTCCGCGCCAGATGCGTCACAGGTGGTCCCCGGTGTCGGGTGCGGGGCCCGCCGAAGGGCCCGACCGGGGGTTCGGGACCCGTCGGCCGGGCCTACGAGAAGAGCCGGCGCCAGGTCTCCGGCCCCGGGTAGCCGTCCGCCGCGCCGCCCCGCCAGCCCTGGGTGCGCTGGAAGGCCTCGACGGCACGCCGGTCCGCCTCGCCCCAGCGCGGCCCCGGCCCGACGGCGTAGAACCTGCCGAACCCCTTGCGCACCAACTGCCTCCCGAGCCGGGTGACGTACGCGTTGCTGGCGCCGGGCCGGAACATCGCCCGCCCCGGGTAGCCGGGGACGCCGTGCGAGGCGGGCGGGGGTCCGACCGCCCCGTCCTTCACGTCCTTGCCCCGGCCCGTGACCAGCAGCTCCCAGGTGCGCGGCCCGGGCAGGCCGTCCGCGTCCGCGCCGGTCCAGCCCTGGGCCAGCTGGAAGGCCCGGGTCGCCCGCCGGTCCGCGTCCGTCCAGCGCGGCCCCGGGCCCGAGGCGTAGGAGGCGCCGGCCCCGCGCGCGACGAGCATGCGGCCGAGCAGCGTGACGTACTTGTTGTGCGCGCCGGGGCCGAAATACGCCGCCCCCGGATACGGCGTGGCGGCCGGGGCGCCGGGCTTCCCGCTGTCCGGCTCGGGCTCCGGCTCCTCGGGGGTGAGGCCCTTGTAGCGGTAGGGGACGTACTGGTCGGAATCGCTCCAGTACGCGTACGGGGTGGACTGCCGGCGGGTGTGCGGGCGGGTCTGCTCGTAGGCGATGTAGTAGCTGTGCGTGTAGTCGGTCCAGCCGCCGAAAATGGTGACGTGCGAGCCTTTCTCGGGGGCGGACGCGTTGTGGAACAGCAGAATGTCGCCCGGCTGGAGTTCCTCCTTGGAAATCCGCTCCCCGTACTGGGCGAGACTGCCCGTCCATTCGTTCCGGGGCAGCTGCCAGGCCATGGAGACATAGCCGGAGCAGTCCTGCCGGTAACCGTCGGACCAGTAGGCGGTCATGCTGTACGGCACCTTCGCGGCGACCCAGGTCTTGGCCCGGTTGATGATCTCCGCCCGGGTGGTGGCGGTGGGCTTGAGGGAGGCCGCGGGCTTGGCGGGCCGGCCGCCGGGGCCGTGCAGCGGGGCCTTGCTTCCCTGTGGGGTTTCGGGCTCTTCACCTGCGGAAACGCCCTGGCGGTGGGGGGCGTGCAGGGCGGCGGCGGCCGGTGCGGTGTGGCCGGCGCCGAGTGCGGCGGAGGCGACGGCGGCCAGGGCGAGGGCGCGGTGGGCGGCCGGGTGGGCGGTGGTGCGGCCGGCCGGGGAATGCGGCAGGACGCGGCGCCAGTGGACGCAGCCGGGGCAGTCGCAGTCGCTCGCGGGGTCGAATTCCTCGAATACCGGAGACTCCATGCGATTCCCCTCACACTTCCGGCGGAAAATGCGGCACCCGTGCACGTCCGGGCGCGCGTCGTCAGTTTCGCAACTGTCTTCCGCACGCGCATGCTGACGGTCCGAATGATGTACGCGGGGGCCTTCCGGGAGCCGCGGCGGCCCCAGGACGGTGGTTAGGAGCACCCCCGGACGTCCTGTAGAGTTACGACGTCAGCGCGCGCCGCTAGCTCAGTTGGTTAGAGCAGCTGACTCTTAATCAGCGGGTCCGGGGTTCGAGTCCCTGGCGGCGCACGATGCCGGTGGCGGCTTGTGTTCGCAGACAACGCGAACGCGAGCCGCCACCGTCGTTTTCTGCGCGGCTCCGCCGCGCGCTGTGGGGGCTCCGTCACCCACACCCCCTTTGCTCGGCGTCATGGCGACCGGGGGTCAAGAAGCCCTGCGCGGAGCCCCCGCACCGACCGGAAGGCCCCTCGCGGGAGCGGGGGGCCTTCTTGTATCTCCGAGGGCCCCTGTCTCTGGCCGGAACCCGGCCCCCCGCCCGATTGGCCGGATACCCTCTCGCCATGGCAGCGCGTGACCTCCAGGAGCGGATCAAGAAGCTCATCATCGACCGCCGGCTGGCCTCCGGGGCCCCGCTGCCGACCGAGCCCGAGCTGATGGAGTACCTCGGCGCGAGCCGGAACTCGGTGCGGGAGGCGCTGAAGGCGCTCCAGGCGATGGGCATCGTGGAGATCCGGCACGGGTTCGGGACGTACGTCGGCCCCATGTCCCTGGCCCCGATGATCGAGGGCCTCGCCTTCCGCACGGTCGCCGGGCACTACCGGGGCGAGGACTCCCTGCTCCAGCTGCTCGAACTCAGGGAGGCCGTGGAGACGGGGCTCGTCTCCCGGCTCGCGGGGCGGATACCGCGCACGGACCTCGTCGAACTGGACGCGCTCGTCGACCGTATGGAAGAGCAGGCCGCGCGCGGAGCCGGCCTCGCCGAGACCGACCGGGCCTTCCACGCCACCCTCTACCGGGGGCTGGACAACGTGCTGCTGAGCGAGGTCCTGGAAGCCTTCTGGGACGCCTTCCACCGGGTCCGCACGGACCTCGGGGGCGAGCCGCAGGACCCGAAGGTGACCTGCCGGCAGCACCGGGAGATCCTCGACGCGGTCCGCTCCGGCGACTCGATGCGGGCGGAGGAGGCCATAAGAGAGCACTTCGGCAACATCCGCGCCCGCCTGTCCACAACGGCTCCACAGGGTCCCCACACCCGCCACAATGAACGCGTATGACCGGTAAACACCGCGTTTCGCATCTTGCGATCATGATGAACGCCGTAGAACCCTGGTTTTCTGGTTTTTCAAGATGCTGCGCTTTCGCGGCAGTTGGGGGGATTCGGAGCCGGTTGCGGATCGAGCGGGGGTAGGGGCCCCGTTCATGAAGCGATGCCGTGGGGGGCATCATGCAACCGGAAGGTCGCGTTGCCGTGTCTATAGGGTGTGGATGACGTGGTGACAGCGACCCACCACTGATACGTCTGTGAAGGTCGAGGGGGACCTGGAGCAGACGGTAGGAAGCGACGAAACACGCGGCTGTTCCGCGTGTGGGGGGATGACTCATGACGTCGAGGCCGACGGGCGCCCGGCAGGACCACGACCCGTCCCAGACCACCCAGCTCAGGGTGCCGGCGCATCGGATGAGCACCACGGGGACATTCCGGCGGATCAAGAAGACGCTGCCGAGATACGACTACGAGCACTACAGCCGGCTCGCGGGTCCCCTCACCCAACCCGATCCGACCAAGCCGTACAAGGTGCAGTACCGCTCGCTCATCTCGCAGGAGCCGCACCGCATCCGGGTGGCCCTGATGCTGGCGGCGGCCCCGGTGCTCTCGCTGGTGCTGCTGTTCTGGCTGCTCCAGCCCGAGCACTGGACCGAGCGCGACTACCCGGCCTTCGACTGGCTGCCGGCGCTGGACGTCGTCATGCTCGTCTCGATCGGCCTGATCGAGTTCTTCCGCTGCATGAACGTGCTGTCCAACGCGCACGCCACGCTGGTCGCCCGCGACCCGATCCCGGTGGTGCCCGAGACCGGCACGAGAGTGGCCTTCCTCACCTCCTTCGTGCCCGGCAAGGAGCCGCTGGAGATGGTGACGAAGACCCTGGAGGCGGCCGTCAAGATCCGCCACCGGGGTCTGATGCACGTCTGGCTGCTGGACGAGGGCGACGACCCCGAGGTGAAGGCGGTCTGCGAGCGCCTCGGCGTGCACCACTTCTCCCGCAAGGGCGTCGCGAAGTGGAATCAGGCCAAGGGCCCGCACCGCGCCAAGACCAAGCACGGCAACTACAACGCCTGGCTGGAGGCGCACGGCGACGACTACGACTTCTTCGCCTCGGTCGACACCGACCACGTGCCGCTGCCCAACTACCTGGAGCGGATGCTCGGCTTCTTCCGCGACCCGGACGTCGGCTTCGTCATCGGCCCGCAGGTCTACGGCAACTACGACAACCCCATTACCAAGGCCGCCGAGTCGCAGCAGTTCCTCTTCCACGCGCTGATCCAGCGCGCGGGCAACCGCTACGGCTCCCCGATGTTCGTCGGCACGTCCAACGCGGTGCGCATCAAGGCGCTGAAGCAGATCGGCGGTCTGTACGACTCGATCACCGAGGACATGGCGACCGGCTTCGAGATGCACCGCCACAAGAACCCGGCGACGGGCAACAAGTGGCGCTCGGTGTACACGCCGGACGTGCTCGCGGTCGGGGAGGGCCCGAGCGCCTGGACGGACTTCTTCACCCAGCAGATGCGCTGGTCGCGAGGGACGTACGAGACGATCATCGGGCAGTACTGGAAGGGCTGGTACTCGCTGCCGCCGAGCAAGCTCTTCAACTACACCATGATGATCATCTTCTACCCGATGTCGGCCCTGAACTGGATTCTTGCGGCGCTCAGCTGCGCGCTGTTCCTGGGCCTGGGCGCCTCGGGTGTGAACATCGACCCGGCGGTCTGGCTGATGCTCTACGGCAACGCCTCCGCCCTGCAGATCGGCCTGTACGTCTGGAACCGCCGGCACAACGTCTCGCCGCACGAGCCGGAGGGCTCCGGCGGTGTGGCCGGCATGGTGATGTCCGCGCTGTCGGCGCCGCTGTACGCGAAGGCGCTGATCGACTCGGTGCTGCGGCGCAAGAGCAAGTTCGTGGTCACCCCCAAGGGCGATTCGGCGAGCCCGGACCGCTGGTTCGCCACGTTCCGCTACCACTGGTACTTCATCCTGATCTTCGCCGCCTCGATCACGGCGGGCTTCGTCTTCGGCAACTCCCACCCCGCGATGATCATCTGGGCGACGTTCGCGCTGCTGATCACGGCCTCGCCGATCTTCGCCTGGCGCTGGCAGCTGCGGCAGGACGCGAAGAAGCCCGCCCGCCACGCGGCGGAGCAGCCTCAGGACCCTGCCGGGCCGCACCGGACGCAGCCGCTGCCCATCCCGCAGCAGCAGGCGCCGCACGCCCCGCAGAACAAGCCCAGTTGGGCCGCCACCCCTGGCGGCAACGGGGAGGTCGGGGGAACCGACCAGACCATGCAGATCGCCCTTGGTGGACTTGGGGGACGTAAGGAATGAACGACCGTGCAGGCCGCCGCCGGGCCCGTCGACTCGCGATCGGCACGGCGGTGGTACTCGCGCTGGCCGGGATGAACGGGCCGTGGCTCTATCGCTTCAGCACCGAGAAATACCACCAGTACAAGATCAACCAGCCGGAGTACAAGGCCGCGAACGGCAAGTGGGAGATCATCGAGTTTCCCGAGGAGTACCGGCAGAACACGATCCACGCGGCGCTGCTGCGCACCGGCAAGGTGCTGCTCGTCGCGGGGTCGGGCAACAACCAGGAGAACTTCGACGCGAAGAAGTTCGACACCCGTATCTGGGACCCGGTCAAGGGCACCATCAAGAAGGTCCCCACGCCCAGCGACCTGTTCTGCACGGGCCACACCCAGCTCGCCAACGGCAACCTGCTGATCGCGGGCGGCACCAAGCGGTACGAGAAGCTCAAGGGTGACGTCACCAAGGCCGGCGGCCTGATGATCGTCCACAACGAGAACCCGGACAAGCCGATCACCCTGCCCGCGGGCACGAAGTTCACGGGCAAGGAGAACGGCAAGACCTTCGTCTCGAAGGACCCGGTGCTGGTGCCGCGCGCCAAGAAGGTCTTCGACAAGGCGACCGGCAGGTTCCTGCGCAACGACCCCGGCCTCGGCCGGATCTACGTCGAGGCGCAGAAGCGGGGCAAGAAGTTCGAGACGGGCACGCAGGACAACTACCGCGTGCACGGCCTCGACGGCGCCGACGCGCGCAACACGTACGGCATCGCGCAGAAGCTCGCCCTCGACAAGAAGGACTTCCAGGGGATCCGGGACGCCTTCGAGTTCGACCCCGTCGCCGAGAAGTACATCAAGGTCGACCCGATGAAGGAGGCCCGCTGGTACCCGACGCTCACCACCCTGAGCGACGGGAGGATCCTCAGCGTCTCCGGCCTCGACGACATCGGCCAGCTGGTCCCGGGCAAGAACGAGATCTTCGACCCGAAGACCAAGAAGTGGACCTACACCGACAAGGTCCGGCAGTTCCCGACCTACCCGGCGCTGTTCCTCATGCAGAACGGCAAGGTCTTCTACTCGGGTTCCAACGCGGGCTACGGGCCGGACAACGTGGGCCGGGACCCGGGCGTGTGGGACGTGGACACGAACAAGTTCACGAAGGTCCCGGGGCTGAGCGACCCCAAGCTGATGGAGACGTCCGGCACGGTGCTGCTGCCGCCGGCGCAGGACGAGAAGTACATGGTGATCGGCGGCGGTGGCGTCGGCGAGTCCCAGGAGTCCAGCGAGAAGACGAGGATCGTCGACCTGAAGGACGACGACCCGCGCTTCGTGGACGGCCCGTCCCTGGACAAGGGCACGCGCTACCCGAACGCCTCGATCCTGCCGGACGACAGCGTGCTGATCTCCGGCGGCTCGGAGGACTACCGGGGCCGCGGCGACTCCAACATCTTCGAGGCGCGGCTGTACGACACGGAGAAGAACGAGCTCAAGCGGGTCGCCGACCCGCTGGTGGGCCGCAACTACCACTCCGGTTCGATCCTGCTGCCCGACGGTCGCGTGATGTTCTTCGGCTCCGACTCGCTCTACGCCGACAAGGCCAACACCAAGCCGGGCAAGTTCGAGCAGCGCATCGAGATCTACACCCCGCCGTACCTGTACGGCGACGCGGACCGGCCCGCGCTGTCGGGCGGGCCGCAGACCATCGAGCGCGGCGGGACGGGGACGTTCACCTCGTCCGACGCGGCGAAGGTCGACAAGGTCCGGCTGATCCGGCCGAGCGCCGCCACGCACGTCACGGACGTCGACCAGCGGTCCATCGCGCTGGACTTCAAGGCGTCCGGCGACAAGCTGACGGTGACCGTGCCGGAGAACCGGAACCTGGTCCAGGCGGGCTGGTACATGCTGTTCGTGACGGACGCCCAGGGCACGCCGAGCAAGGCGCAGTGGGTCAAGGTGCCGTAGCCGACGGCTCGTCGGGGGCGCTCTCCGGTGCGGGGGGCGCCCCTTTCGCGTGTCTGCCCGCACGGGCCGTTGACGGGAAACCGGCTTGACCTGCACACGGCACCTGGTGTGCTCTCTCGGTACGAGATCGGCACGTGTGGTCAACGGTGGCGGGGGCAACGGGAGATGACCGAGTCGACCACGTCGGGTCCGGTGGCCGAGGAGGTCCTGGCCGCCGCGACCGTCCAGGTCACGGGCGCGGACGGGCACATCGGCGGTCTGGGCGTGGTCATCGCGCCCACCCTGGTGCTGACCTGCGCCCATGTCGTGCTGGACGCGCTGGGTCTGCCCGAGCGGCAGAGCGAGCTGCCCGAGGGGCTCGTGCGCCTCGCCCTCGTCCTCCGGGAGGGCGAGCCGGTGGACGCCGTCGTACGCGACTGGGTGCCGGTGCGCGGGAACGGCACCGGGGACGTGGCCGTCCTGTCCCTGACCCGCCCGCTGCCCGCGGCCCGGCCCGTCGTCATGGTGGCGCCCCGGGACGTCTGGGACCACTCGGCCATCGTTTTCGGACTGCCCAGGGACGACACGGGCGGCGGCTGGCACACCGCCCGGCTCCGCGCCCGCACCGGCACGGGCCGCCTGCAGATGTCCCCGCTCGACGGCCAGACCGACCCCATCCAGCCCGGCTTCAGCGGCTCCGCCGTCTGGGACGACGACCTCGGTGCCGTCGTCGGCATCGTCGCCTCGATCTCACCGGCGCACCGGGGACAGAGCTTCTGCATCCCGACCCGCACGATCCTCGGCGAACTGCCCGGCCTGGCCATGCTGCTCGCGCCCTCCTCCCCCTTCCCCGGGCTGCGCCCGTACACCGAGGAGCACAGCGCGCACTTCTTCGGCCGGGACGAGGACGTCGACGCCGTCCTCACCCTGCTGTGCCCGCAGGGGACGCCCGAGGGCTGCGTGACCCTGACCGGCCCGTCCGGCTCCGGCAAGTCCTCCCTGCTCATGGCGGGCGTGCTGCCCCGCCTGAAGGAACAGGACACGGACGTCGTCACGCTGCGCGCGGAGGGCCGCCTGCCCGACGCCGCCTCGGTCGGGCAGGCCCTGCGGGAGCACCGGTCCGCTCGCGGGCTCGTGCTGGCCGTCGACCAGGCGGAGGCGCTGCTGCTGCGCCCCGAGGAGGAGCTGCGGGCCCTGGTGGACGCGCTCCTCGACGCCGGCCGCCACCCCGGAGTGGCGGTCCTGGTGGCGCTGCGGACCGACTTCCAGGACGCGACCCTGCGCCACCCGGAGCTGAGCCGCCTGATCGGCGGGGCGCCCGCGCACCAGCTGGGCCTGATGACCCGCGAACAGCTCACCGAGGTGGTCCGGCTGCCGCTGCGGGCCTTCCCGGGCGTGGAGTACGACAGCGGCCTGGCCGACCGGCTCATCGAGGACGCGGCGGGCCGCCCCGGCGCCCTGCCCCTGCTCGGTTTCGTCCTCACCACCCTGTGGGACCGGCAGGTCGGCGGCCGGCTCCGCCTCGACACGTACCGCGAACTGGGCGGTCTCGGCGGGGTGTTGAGCAGCCGGGCCGACTCGGCGTGGCAGCGGGCGCTGCGCGGTGCGACGCGGGAGGCCGGGACCGGGCTGCTGCGCGCGCTGGTGCAGGTCCCGCCGGGCAGCGGTACGGCCCTGCGCGCCCGGCTCGCCCGCCGCGACGCCGGGGAGGAGCAGTGGGCCATCGCCCGCGAGCTCGCCGAGGCCCGGGTCCTCGTCCTCGGCGCGGACCCCGAGCGGGGCGAGACGGTCGAGCTGGCCCACGAGGCGCTCATCGAGCACTGGCAGCCCCTGGCCGAGCAGGTGGAGAGCGACCGCACGTTCCTCACCTGGCGCGGCGAACTCCGCTACGACCGGGCCCGCTGGTGGCGGGCCGGGCGGCCGGACGGGCTGCTGCTGGAGGATCCGGCGCTGCCGGTGGCGGAGCGCTGGCTCGCCGAGCGCGGGGACGAACTGACCGACGAGGACCGGGAGTTCATCGAGGCGGGTGTCGCGCTGCGGGATCGCAAGCGGGCCGAGGCCGCGAGATCGGAGCGCCGGAAGCGGTATCTGCGGATGCTGGGGGCGGTGGTCACCGTGCTGGCCGTGGTGGCGGCGGCCGTGGTGTCGGTGCTGTATCTGAACCTGCTGACGGAGCAGCGGCGGCTGGCGTCGGACCGGCTGGCCCAGCAGGCCGCGAGCCTCGACGGCACGTCCCTGACCGTGTCCTCGCTGTACACGGTCGGGGCGTACCGGTCGGAGGCCCGGCCGGACGCGCGGTCCGCCCTGCTGGCGCAGTACCTGCGGATGCAGGACATGGAGCGGGTGGTGATGGAGGGGCGTCACGACGTCGAGGACGTCGCGCTCTCGGAGGACGGCGCCTCCGCGTACGCCCTGCTCGCCAGCGGCCACTACGTGCGGCTCGACCTGCGGAGCAAGACCCGGCCGGAGCCGCTCCTCTACAACAAGGCGACCGACAACGCGCACATGGCCGTGTCGCCCGACGGCCGGACAGCGGCCCGGGCGAATGACTGGGGCGTGATCTCCATGGGCGTACCGGATCCCTCCGGCGACCTGCGGACCGTCGTCCTCCGGCAGGAACAGCAGCTGGGGGAGAACCTGCGCGGCGTGCACGACCTGCGTTTCGACGGGGACGGCGGGCGGATCCTCGCCGCGATCCCCCGCGAGGGCGTGCTCGTGTGGCGCACGGACGACGGCCGCCGCACGGGCCGTACGCTCGCCCCGCCGAAGGGCTGGGACGCGGCGCAGGCGTGGTTCGGCGCGGACGGGACGGTGGTGGCGCGGATCGTCCCCGAGGACGCCGCCGCGGACGACACCCGGGGCCGGCTGGTCTCCTGGGACCTCGGCAGCGGTGCCCTGCGCCGCCCCTGGGGCGAGCAGGCCGCGGCCAGGGCGACGGTCAGCGGCAACGGCCGCGTCCTGGTGACCTGCACGACCCAGGGCGTGCTCGAAGCGTGGCGGCTGGGTGCCTCGCCGAAGCGTTTCCGCAACTGGAACAACTCCGTCTTCCAGGGGCTGTGCCCCCTCAACACGCCCCGGCTCGACGCCTCCGGCCGCTATCTGATCAACCCCACCGGGCGCATCGGCAACGACCTCGGCCGGCTGCGGTTCCTCGTCCTCGACCTGGAGAAGGGCTGGCCGGCCACCTTCGACGTGCCTGCCGCCGCTCCGGAGGACCAGAACATCACCGGCCGCGGGCTCACCCCGCCCGTCGCGTTCGCCGGGCCGCCCGGTGACTTGCGCGCGGTCGTCGCCGCCGGCGGCAGCATCGTCACCGTGCGGGTCCGGCCGCCGACGTCGTTCGACACCAACGCCCTCCTCAACCGCATCCGCACACCGGACGGCCCGTCCGGCAGGATGGCCGTCGTCGACCCCAGCGGCAAGGTCCTGCGGTTGTGGGACCTGGCGGGCCGCAAGCTCCTCGCGACCGCGCGGCCGTCCCGGCCGCTGGCCCCCATGTACGCGGCGTTCAGCCCGGACGGGCGGTGGATGCTGACCATCGCCGAGGACCGGCGCACGGTCCTGGCCTGGCGGATCGACGGCGGCACCCTGACGGAGGAACACGCCCTCGAACTGCCCGCCCCGCCGGACATCACGGCCGCCGGCCCGGACCCCCGCACGGGGCTCACCCCGTCCTGGATCAACATGAGCTTCTCCGACGAGAACCACGCCGTGATCTCGGGGCTGTCGTACGTCTCCCGCTGGCGGCTCGACACCGGGAAGCCGGACGGTGACGTCTACCGGCCCTCGGTCCAGGAGGACTGGCAGCTCGCCAACGAGGCGGCGGGCACCTTCGCCATCGCCATCCCCGGCAAGCCCCAGGCGCTGGTGCGGAAGCTGGACGAGTTCGGCGTCTGGGACTTCTCCAGTGGTGAGTTCACGAGGTGGCACAAGCCGGAACCCGGGAAGGAACGGTCGATCCAGTCCTTCAGCCTCTCCCCCGGCGGAAAGCTGCTCGCCGTGCAGTACGCCGGCGGGCAGGTGCGCCTCTGGGACGTGCGGAAGAAGAAGTTCAGGGAGCCGGACCTCGCCTCCGACGGCGTCTACTACCTCGGCCGCTTCCTGGACAGCCGGCTGCTGCACACCACGACCGCCGCCGGCCAGCTGGTCGTCTGGGACGTGGCCGAACGCCGGGACACCTACCGCTACTACATGGGCTACGGCTCGATCGTCTCCCCGAGCACCGACGGCAGGTCCCTCACCATGCTGGACGGCTCCCGCACCTCCGTGGTCCCCCTCGATCCCGAGCGCTGGGCCGACCGGCTGTGCGCCCTCGCGGAGCGGGAGCTGACCGAGGGGGAGAAGGAACTGGCGGTCGATCCGGACCAGGTCGAGGACGTCTGCTAGGAACTGGCCTTCGCCAGCTTCAGCGCGTAGTCCGCCCACCACTGGCCCGCCTTCGGGCCGCCCTTGCACTCGCCGTCCGACTCGCCGGGCCGCTTGACCCACAGGTAGGCGTCGACCAGCGGGTCGGCCGTCTTCGTCGTCGGCGTCTCGCCCAGGGCGCGGCCGGGCGGGTTGCACCAGCGCTCGCCCGGGTCGCCCTCGGTGTACGGGCCCTTGCCGTTGCGGCTGGTGTCGATGACGAAGTGCTTGCCGCCGACCTTGGCGGAGAGCTGCTTGCCGTAGGCGATGGAGTCCTCGGTGGAGTAGAAGTTCGAGACGTTCACCGAGAAGCCGTCGGCCCGGTCGATGCCCGCGCGGTTCAGCGGCTCGAAGATCTGGTCGGGGTTCTGCCAGCCGGCGTTGCCCGCGTCCAGGTACACCTTCGTGTTCTTCAGGGACTTCAGCTTGGCGACGGCGCCCTTGAGGAGGTCGTAGCGCTCCTCGTGGAACTGCTCCGGGGTGCAGCCGTCCACGAGGTGGAGCAGCGCGTCCGGTTCGAGGATGACCGTGGCCGGCCGGTCGCCGATGCCCGCGGCCACGCCGTCGACCCACGCGCGGTAGGCGTTGCCGTCGGCGGCGCCGCCCTGGGAGTACTGGCCGCAGTCGCGGTGCGGGATGTTGTAGAGGACGAGCAGGGCCGTACGGCCGGCCTTGTCGGCTGCCTCGGTGAAGCCCCGGGTCTGTTCCTCGGGGTTGTCCGGGCCGACCCACTCGGCGACCGGCTGCTCGGCGATCTTGCGGATCGCCTCGGCGTCCCGCTTCTTGCCGGACTTCTCCAGGGCGGCGACCTGCCGGGCCGCGGTGCCGTCCGGGTTGACCCAGAACGGGGCGGTCTCCTTGGGCTGTTGTGTGATCCCGGCGCCCGAGTCGGCGCTCTTGTCCGGTTCATCCCCCCCGCCGTCCGAGGAACACCCCGTGATCAGCAGTGCCGCCCCCAGCACCACCGCGGACATCCGCCTCCCCGCGGACGCCCCGACCCCCCTGCTGCCGTACATCCAACTCCCCCTTGGGTGCACCGTTCCAAGTCTCAATCCTGACACACGTCCCGCGGCACCCACGAGGCCGAACCCGACCTGCGTGGATGACGCAGAGCCACCGTATCGGGACTTGGCGTTATTCAACCTCTAGGCCCGGACGGCCGTTTGGTTCTAGAGTCGTCTCAGCCGGGCCCGGCCTCGGCCAGAGATTCACCCACCGTGCCCCCGCGGCCTCCCGCGCGGCTCGCCGGGTCACTCCCGCAGCCCGTGCGCGCGCGGTCGAGGACCGGCCCGGTCGGCGGCTTCAGGGGGAGCGGGCCGTCGACCGGGCTGGGTGGGCGCGTCACAGGCCGTTCCAGTGAGGTATCACAGGCCGGTCCCCGTGAGGTACGCCGACACCACCACGTTCGCCGTGTAGCTGCGGGTCGCGCGGTCGAAGCTGCCGCCGCAGGTGACCAGCCGCAGTTCGGCCCGGCCCGACTGGCGGGGGCCGTACGCCTGGTGGGCGTCGAAGCGGTCGCGGGTGAGGACCTGGACCGACTCGACGGTGAACTCGGCGACCTTGGCGTCGGCCCGGATCACCCGGATCGTCTGGCCCGGCCGCATGGCACTGACCTTGTAGAACACGGCCGGCCGGGTGTCGGTGTCGACGTGGCCGACCAGGAGCGCGGTGCCGGGCGCCCCGGGGGCCACGCCGCCCGCGTACCAGCCGACCACGCCGGGCTGGTCGTACGGCGGCGGGTCGAGCGCCCCGCGCGCGTCCAGGCCGCGCGCCACGACGGGTGCCTGGACACCGAGCCCGGGGATGTCGACGCGCTGCGGCAGCGCGTCGGCGAGCGGGCGGTGGGCGGGGGGCAGCTTCACGTCCGGGGGCCGGCCGGCCGCCGCCATGTCGCCCGTGGTGGGGGCGGACATGCCGTGCCGCACGTCGGTGACCTCGCGGCCCCACAGCCACAGCCCGAGCAGCAGCACCACCCAGGCCACGCCGGTCAGCAGGCGGCCCGTACCCGGAGAGAACCTCTGTTCGTGGTCGGACATGGTCAGTCCGTCCCGCGGCTCCGGCGGACACCGCCCAGCGCGACGACCACCGCGGCCACCCCCGCCAACACCAGGCCGGTCACGCCCTGGGCCGTGCCCGGCCCGGTCCCGCGCTCCTCGGCGGCGACCAGGTCGGCGGCGCCACCACCGCCCGCGCGCACGGGAGCGACGGGCGAGGCGTACGGGCTCGGCGGCCGGGACCCCTCCGGCCCGGACGGTTCACCGCCGGCTCCCGATGCGGGCGACTGCCCGCCCTTCTCCGGAACGGCCCGCTGCCTCTCGCCGTCCCGGACGGTGAGCGTGCCGGTCCGTTCGGTGTCTCCGCAGGTGACCTTCACGGCGTACGTCCCCGCCGCGAGCGTGGAGCGGACGCGGCTCTCGCCGGCCAGCTCGCGCCCGCCGCCGGTGACGGTGAGCCCGCCGTCGGTGACGGTGAGCCGGGCGTCGGCGACGAACGCCGCCGAGGCGGCGACGGCCGTCCGCTGCGCGCAGCCGGTCACGCGGACCGTGACGTCACCGCCGGGCGCGGGGGTCGCCGGGATCACCGAGACGCCCCCCGTGTCCGCCGCGTACGCCGCCGGGGTCAGGGCGGCCGCGGCCAGGACGGTCGTGCAGAGAGTGACTCTCAGGGAACCCATCGTGAACCTCCAGACGCCTGGAGCCTCCCCCGCGCGGCCGCCCGCCGCATCCGCAGGGACGCGGCGGCTGCTCCGTACGGGTGACGACGGGTTTGAGTCCCGGGACGCGGTCCGACGGGTCCGGGGTCAGACCCGGTCGACCAGGTCCGCGATCGAGTCCACGACCTGCGAGGGCCGGTACGGGAAGCCGTCGACCTGGTCGGGGCGGGTCAGGCCGGTGAGCACCAGGAAGGTCTGCATCCCGGCCTCCATGCCGGCCAGCACGTCGGTGTCCATGCGGTCGCCGATCATCGCGCTGGTCTCGGAGTGCGCCCCGATGGCGTTCAGCCCGGTCCGCATCATCAGGGGGTTCGGCTTGCCCGCGAAGTACGGCTTCTTGCCGGTCGCCTGGGTGATCAGCGCGGCCACCGCGCCGGTCGCGGGCAGCGGGCCCTCGGTGGACGGGCCGGTCTCGTCGGGGTTGGTGCAGATGAAGCGGGCGCCGCCGAGGATGAGCCGGACCGCCTTCGTCATGGCCTCGAAGGAGTACGTGCGGGTCTCCCCGAGGACGACGTAGTCCGGCTCGTGGTCGGTCAGGATGTAGCCGATGTCGTGCAGCGCGGTGGTCAGGCCGGCCTCGCCGATGACGTACGCCGAGCCGCCCGGCCGCTGGTCGTCCAGGAACTGGGCCGTGGCCAGGGCCGAGGTCCAGATGGACTCGATCGGCACCTCCAGGCCCATGCGGCGCAGCCGGGCGTGCAGGTCGCGCGGGGTGTAGATCGAGTTGTTGGTGAGCACCAGGAAGGGCTTGCCGGACTCGCGCAGCTTCTTCAGGAAGGCGTCGGCGCCGGGGATCGGTACGCCCTCGTGGATGAGCACCCCGTCCATGTCGGTGAGCCACGACTCGATGGGCTTGCGGTCTGCCATGTGCGGGATCTCCCTGCCGTACGCGGTCCTGCGTCGCCCCAGCCTAAACAGTGACGGGATCTTGCGGAATGGGCCGCTCCTGGCATCCCGACCGGCGGGACGGCGGGTGGCGTCCCGACCGGCGGCACGGCGAGTGGTATCTACCTGCGGGTCGGCGGGTGGCATGCCCACCGGCCGACGGCGGGTCAGTGGTGGCGGCGGCGCGCGAGGAGCAGGGCCCCGCCCCCGGTGAGCAGCAGGGCAGCGGCGGCCGCGGCGAGCTGGACGCCGGTTCCGGTGCGGGCCAGTTCCTCGGCGAAGGGGAACCGGTCCTCGCGGGGCGGGGCTGTGGCGTCGCCCTCCGGCCGGGTGCCGGTACCGTCGCCGTCCCCCGCCCCGCCGCCCTCGATGCCGAACCGGTAGTCGTTGGACTGCCCCACCCAGTCGCCGTCGTCGTCGTGCCGCTGCACGACGGCCGCGTTGGCGGTGACGTCGTTGGCCACGGCGTCCGAGGTGACCGCGAGCCGCACCTTCACGGTGACGGTCCTCCCCGGGCCGACGGTGAACCCGCCGAAGCCGCCCTCGTCGTCCGCGAACGCCCCGACGAGTTCGTCCTCGCCGGTCTTCTCGAACCGCACGGGACGGGCCCGCGTGCCCTCGAAGAACTCCAGCCGCGGCTGGGACGGCTCCATGGCGCGCCGGTCGTCGACGAGCACGACGACGGGGTGGATGCCCGAGCAGGTCCGGTCGGTCGTGTTGGTCAGGTCCAGGTACCAGGTCCCGAAGCCGCCCCCGGCCGTGTAGGAGTCCGGCCCGCCGTGGATGCGGGTGGTGAGCGGGAAGGTGTGGTCGTCGGGCGCGGCACAGGCGGGCGCCGGGTCGTCCGCGTACGCCGGAGGGGCACCAGGGAGCAGGACGACGGCGGTGGCCGCCAGGCAGAGCAGAGCGGGCGTGCAGAGTCGCATGGACATGTGACCTTGCCGGAACGGAAGGACCTCGTGCCGGTGTCGCCGGAATCGGCCCCGAACGGCGGCGCGAATCCGCCCGGTCGGCGGACAGCTCCTAGGACTTTGCGGACACGGCCTAGCGGCGCCCGAGGGCCTTGGCGCGGGAGTGGGCCCAGCCGGTCAGGGCGGCACCGGTGGCGGTGAGGGCCGTGTAGGTCAGCAGCAGCGCGGCGAACCCGCCGGGCAGGCCGCCCAGCACCCCCCGCTCCCCGTGGTCGACGAGGAGCCGGACGAGTGCCTGGGCGCACACGACCAGCACCACCATGCCGAGGATCTGCAGGACGTCGTACTTCATGATCTTCCTTCCGTGCGGTGGCCGGCGATGGAGTGACGTTACGAACGTATCAATCAGTGAAGCCGAATCACCCCTTACTGTTCGACCACTGCCTATTTACGTCACACTTTCTCGGCGCGCTATCGTGAAAGCGTGCGTGACGAAAAGAAGTGCCCGGTGTGCGGCACGGGCCTGGCCCGCCCGGAGCGGGGGCGTCCGCCCGTCTACTGTTCGCGGAGCTGCCAGGCCCGGGCCTACCGGCGGCGCCGGCAGCCGCTGCCCGAGCCGGGCACGCCGCCGGTGTCCCGACCGACGGAGGTCCGGACGCGGCAGCGGCTGCGGATCGCCGAGGCGGTGTGGCGCATCGCGGCCGGGCAGGGCCTGGAGGCGGCGAGCATGCGCCGGATCGCGGCCGAGGCGAGGGTGTCGCTGCGGGTCGTGCAGTACCACTTCGACTCCAAGCACGCCCTCCTCGTCGACGCGCTGCGCCTGCTGCACGAGGAGAACGAGCGGCTGGCCCGGGCGCGCATCCCGTACGACATGACGGACCTCTGCGCCCTGCTGCGGGCGGTGCTGGACGAGTTCCTGCCGCTGGACGACCAGCGCGCCTTCGCCCTGCGCGTGTTCACGGCGTACTACGCGCGGAGCCTGACGGATCCCGCGCTGGCGGCGGTCTTCCTGGCCGCCGAGCAGCCGCTGGAGCGGCTCGTCGCGGACATCATCGGCGTGGCCGAGGCGACCGGGGCGACGGCACCGGGCATCGACCGGGCGCACGAGGCGGACCTGCTGGTGTCGGGAGCCATCGGCCTGGGCCTGGACGTCCTGCACGAACGCCGCTCCCTGGCGGACGTGCGGAGGGTGCTGGACTACCACCTGGCCCGGATCTTCCCCACCGGGGCGGCCGAGAGGGCCGAGGCCGGCTAGGCGGCGAGAGGGCGTGCCGGGCGTCGCGGGGCAGGCGGGACTTTGCGGACACCTCCTAGGTCCTCGGGGCAGCCGCCGGCGTGCGGGCGGGCGAGGGTCCGGGCACCGGACCGGTCGTCGACGCCCCGGCAGGCGCCTCACCCACCCCCGCGCCCGAACACCGGCCCGAGCACCAACTGCGCCGCCCCCACCGCCACGGTCCGTCCGCCGCCGGGGGCGACCCGTACCGGAACGGCGTCCTGCCCCGTTCGCCGGGCCCGCTCCGCCAGTACCGCGGCGACCCCGCGCACGAACGCCTCCGGAGCCGCGGTCACCGTACGGCCGCCGAGCAGGACGACGTCGATGTCGAGCAGGCCGACCAGGTTCGCCGCCCCGGCCCCCAGCACCCGCGCCGCCTCCTCCAGGTCGCCCCGCGCCACCGCGCCGAGGCACAGCGCCTCGACGCAGCCCCGGTCGCCGCAGGTGCACGGCGGGCCGTCCAGCTGGATCACCTGGTGGCCGAACTCCCCCGCCCCGGTCCGGGCGCCCCGGTGCACGCCGCCGCCGATCACCAGCCCGGCCCCCAGCCCCGTACCGAGGTGCAGGTAGGCGAAGGAGCCGCCCTCGCCCCCGGCGGCCAGGCCGAGCGCCGCCGCGTTGGTGTCCTTGTCGACCACCACCGGCACTCCGAGCCGGTCCGTCAGCGCCTCGCGCAGCGGAAAGCCGTCCCACTCGGGGAACCCGGTCACCCGGTGCAGCACGCCCCGGGCGTGGTCGAGCGGCCCGGGCAGCGCGACGCCCGCGCCCAGCGGCGCCCGGTCGAACCCGTCCGGCAGCACCTCGGCCACCGCGTCCCGTACCGCCCCCAGCACGGCCCCGGCCCCGCCCCCCAGGTCGAGCGCGGTCCGCCGCTCCCCCACCACGGTCCCCCGCAGGTCCACGAGGACGACCCGCACCTCGTCCCGGTCCAGATGGACCCCCACCGCGTGCCCCGCCTCGGGCACCAGCCGCAGCACCGTGCGCGGCTTGCCCCCCGTGGAGGCCCGGCGGCCCGCCTCCGCCGCGAGCCCGTCCTCCCGCAGCCGGGCCGTGATCTTGCTGACGGCCTGCGGGGTGAGCCCGGTCCGCTCGGCGAGTTCGAGCCGGCTGATGCCGTCGGCCCCGGCCGTCCGCAGCAGGTCGAGCACCAGCGCGGTGTTGTGGCTGCGCAGGGCGAGCAGGTTCGCCCCGCCCCCGCCCCCGCCGCCGCGCATGCCGCCCACCCCGCCCGTACCGTCGTCCGCCCTGTTCACGCCCCCATTGTCCCCGGCGCTTGCACTTTGGCAACAGCGTTGCGAAAGTGGACGGCATGACTGGCACACCCCTCGGTACAGCTCCCGGCACAGCCCCCGGCTCGCCCCTGCGCGTCGGCCTCGTCGGCTACGGCCTCGCCGGCTCCGTCTTCCACGCCCCGCTGATCGCCGCCACCGAGGGCCTCACCCTCGACACGGTCGTCACCTCGAACCCGGAACGGCAGCAGCAGGCCCGTGCCGAGTTCCCGGACGTGCGCCTCTCCGCCTCGCCGGACGAGCTGTTCGACCGGGCCGCCGAGCTGGACCTGATCGTCGTCGCGTCCCCGAACAAGACGCATGTGCCGCTCGCGACCACCGCCCTCGAGGCCGGCCTGCCGGTCGTGGTCGACAAGCCCGTCGCGGGCACGGCGGCCGAGGCCCGCACGCTCGCCGCCCTGGCCGAGGAGCGCGGCCTGCTCCTCTCCGTCTTCCAGAACCGCCGCTGGGACAACGACTTCCTCACCCTGCGCAAGCTGCTGGAGGAGGGCGAGCTGGGCGACGTCTGGCGGTTCGAATCCCGCTTCGAGCGCTGGCGTCCGCAGCTGAAGGGCGGCTGGCGCGAGTCCGGCGACCCGGCAGAGATCGGAGGTCTGCTCTACGACCTCGGCAGTCATGTCGTCGACCAGGCCCTGGTCCTCTTCGGCCCGGCGGCGGCCGTGTACGCGGAGTCGGACCTCCGCCGCCCGGGCGCCGAGACGGACGACGACACGTTCATCGCGATCACCCACGCGAGCGGCGTCCGCTCCCACCTCCACGTCTCCGCGACGACCGCCCAACTCGGCCCGCGCTTCCGCGTCCTGGGCTCGCGGGCGGGTTACGTGAAGTACGGCCTGGATCCCCAGGAGGCGGCCCTGCGCGAGGGACGCCGCCCCGGCCCCGACTGGGGCGCCGAACCCGAGTCGCTGTGGGGCCGGGTGGGCTCCGGAGAGTCCCCGGTGACCGGCGGCGGCCGCCCCGAACCGACCCTGCCGGGCGACTACCCCGCCTACTATGCGGCCGTAGCGAAGGCCCTGCTGGAGGGCGCCCCGAACCCGGTGACCGCGCGGGAGGCGGCCGCCGCCCTGGACGTACTGGAGGCCGCCCGTCGTTCGGCCCGCGAGAAGGTGACGGTGACCCTGTGACCCACAAGAGCAACCCCTCCCACAGCCAGGAGCTGACCCCGAAGTTCCACCCGGAACTCACCCCGAGCCTGGAGGAGCTGGAGAAGCAGGAACGCCTCCTGGTCTTCCGCCAGTTCACGCACGACGACGCCTGGGCGCTCGGCTCCCTCCTCGTGGAGCTGGCCCGGGAGCGGCAGGCCCCGGTCGCCATCGACATCCACCGCGCCGGCCAGCAGCTCTTCCACGCGGCGCTGCCCGGCTCCACCCCGGACAACGACGCCTGGATCGCCCGCAAGCGCCGGGTGGTCGAGCGCTACGGCTCGGCCTCCTACCTGGTCGGCGCCCGCTTCCGCGCCAAGGGCACGACGTTCGAGGAGTCCTCGCGCCTCGACCCCGACACGTACGCGGCCCACGGCGGCTCCTTCCCGATCACCGTGGAGGGCGTCGGCGTGATCGGCGCGGTGACGGTGTCGGGCCTGCCGCAGTTGCAGGACCACCGGCTCGTGGTGGAGGCCCTGGAGCAATTCCTCGACCGTTGAGCCGCGTTGGAATCATCACCGGCTCCCTCCGGTTGGCACCTGCGTACACGTGATCAAGCATGGCGCCCACCGGAGGGAACCGAACAGATGAGCACTCCCGTGAAGGAAGCGGTCGGCCGGTACGGCATCTGGAGCGTGGGCCTGCGCTCGGAGGACCCGGACCGGCGCGGCGAACTCGCCGAGGCCGCCGCCGAACTGGAGGAACTCGGCTACGGGGCCGTCTGGCTGGGCGGCAACACCTCCGCCGCCCACGCCGCCCCGCTGATCGAGGCGACCTCCCGGCTCACCGTCGGCACCAGCATCCAGAGCATCTGGCAGCACGAGGCGGACGCCACCGCCGCGGCCTTCGCCGAGCTGGAGTCCGCCCACCCCGGCCGTTTCGTGCTCGGCCTCGGCGTGAGCCACGCCAGGCTCGCGGAGCAGTACCGGCGTCCGTACTCGGCCCTCGTCTCCTACCTGGACGGCCTGGACGCCGCCGGGGTGCCCGCGGACCGCCGGGTCCTGGCCGCCCTCGGCCCGAAGAGCCTGCGGCTGACGCGCGACCGTTCCGCGGGGGCGATCCCCTACCTGGTCACCCCGGAGCACACCGCCCACGCCCGCGAGGTCCTGGGCGAAGGCCCCCTGCTGGCCCCCGAACTCGCGGTGGTCCCGGAGACGGACCCGGCCCGGGCCCGCGCCCTGGCCCGCGAGTTCCTGAAGATCTACCTCCCCCTGCCGAACTACACCAACAACTTCCTCCGGCACGGCTTCACCGAGGACGACCTCAAGGACGGCGGCAGCGACCGCCTGGTCGACGCCCTGTTCGCCTGGGGCGACGACGAGGCGATCCGCGCCAGGATCGACACCTTCTTCCAGGCGGGCGCGGACCACGTGGCCCTCCAGGTGGTGGACGAGGAACCGCGGGACGCCCTGCCGCGGAAGGCGTGGCGCAACCTGGCAGCGCTGCTGGACTGACGCTCCTGAAGGGCGCGGGGAACTGCGCGGCAAGCCACACACGGCCCGCGGCCGCCGGCCGTCACGCGACTCCCCGCCCCTCAGGCGTTCTTGAACTCCTGCCGCTGCCGCCCGAGCCCCTCGATCTCCAGCTCCACGACATCCCCGGCCCGCAGGTACGGCTTCGGCTCGGGCGCCCCCAGCGCCACCCCCGCCGGCGTCCCCGTGTTGATCACGTCACCCGGGTACAGCGTCATGAAGTGGCTGAGGTACCGCACGACCTCCCCCACCGGGAAGATCTGCTCGGCCGTCGTCCCGTCCTGCTTCAGCTCCCCGTTGACCCACAGCTTCAGCGACAGGTCCTGCGGGTCCGGCACCTCGTCCGCCGTCACCAGCCACGGCCCCAGCGGGTTGAACGTCTCGCAGTTCTTGCCCTTGTCCCAGGTGCCGCCCCGCTCGATCTGGAACTCCCGCTCGGACACGTCGTGCGCGACGGCGTACCCGGCGACATGCGCGAGCCCTTCCTCCGCGGACTCCAGATACCTGGCCGTACGCCCGATGACGACGGCCAGCTCGACCTCCCAGTCGGTCTTGCGGGACCCGCGGGGCACGAGCACCGTGTCGTGCGGGCCGACGACCGTGTCCGGCGCCTTCATGAAGAGGACCGGCTCGGCGGGCGGCTCGGCGCCCGTCTCGCGCGCGTGGTCGTGGTAGTTCAGCCCGATGCAGACGATCTTGCCGATCCGCCCCAGCGGCGGTCCGATCCGCAGCCCGGTGGCGTCCAGCGCGGGCAGCTCGCCGGCGTCGGCGGCGGCCCGGACCCGGCCGAGCGCGGCCTCGTCGCCGAGCAGCGCGCCGTCCACGTCCGCGACGACGCCCGACAGGTCCCGCAGGGTCCCCTCGGCGTCGAGCAGCGCGGGCCGCTCCGCCCCCGCCGTACCGACTCGCAGCAGCTTCATGATCACGTCTCCCTCGATCGCGGGCGCCCGCCCGACGCGCGTGACCCGGATGCGGCGGGGCAGCCATCGGAGGACTGGTCGATCCTCCAAGGTGAAAGTGCACTCCGCAATACCCCGTTCACGTACTGGACCGTCACCGCACCGGCCGGCTGCCGGTACAGAGACCGCCTACCGGTACAGCACGGCCCGCTCGACGACGCTCCACGTCGTGCTGGTCACGACGTACAGCGCGGCGGCCAGCGGCACCACGGCCACGGTGACGAGCGTGAAGAACGACATGAACGGCATGACCTTGGTCATCACCCCCAGCCCGGGCACCTGCTCGCCCTCCCCGGCCGGGACGACCGGGTTCTTGGCCATCATGCGCTTGCTGAGGCGGTAGCTGAACGCGGCGACGCAGGCGACGACCGCGAACAGCCCGGCGTACACCAGCCCCGCCCCGCCGAGGAGACCGCCGTCGAGCGCGTCCACCCACCGCTCCCCCAGCGGCGCGGCGAACAGCTGGTGGCCGAGCAGTTCGTTGGCCCGCCCGCCGATCGTGTCGCTGGAGAACAGGTGGTAGAGCAGGAAGAACGCCGGGATCTGGAGCAGCCCGGGCAGGCAGCCGGCCAGCGGCGACACCTTCTCCTCGGCGTGCAGCTCCAGTACGGCCTTCTGGAGCTTCTCGGGGTTCTTGCCGTGCTTCTTCCGCAGCTCGGCGATCTTCGGCTGGAGCGCGGTGCGGGCCTTCTGGCCGCGCGCCGCGGCCCGGGACAGGGGGTGGACGAGGAGTCGTACGAGCGCGGTGAACAGGACGATCGCGGCGGCGGCCGCGGAGGCGCCGAACAGCGGCTGGAGCAGGTCGGCGAGTCGCTCGACCAGGCTGGCGAAGACGGACATGGGTGAGCCCTCCGGGGGTCTCGTCGTGCCGGAATGAGACGTGGCGGCATGACGACCCGCGCGGGACAGCTCGAAGGACAGCTCGAAGGAGGTTCCCTACGCGACGGTCGCCCGGAGGGCGTGTCCGGGCGCGCGGGGACGGGTGCGCCCCCGGGCGTCGGGATCGCGCTGGGGCAGGAAGGCCGTACGGCGATCCCGGTCGCGGATGGCCGTACGCACCCGGGTGCGCGGCACCGTGGGCGCGCAGCGCGAGGCGACGACGGCGCAGACCGCGAGGGCGGCGGAGGCCGCGGCGGTCGCGGCGAGCGCGACGGTGGCGGAGAGGCTGCCGGTGTCGAGCAGCGCCACCTCGACGATCAGGAAGAGCAGCGCGAGAGCGGGACGCAGAGTCGTCCAACCGCGGTCCATCCGGCTGCCCCTCCTCTCGTACGTGTGTATGCCCTGCTGTTCGTTATACAGGATCGCCCCGCCGAACGGATCCGCGACTTCGTACACGGGTTTGAGAAAGGTTCGTCAGAACTCTCGACAACCCACCCGCCGCACCCGATGCTTCTCGATGCCACCGACCCGTTGCCTTGAACGGGCCAACACCCGCGACGCCGGGCCGGGGACCGGCGCCTGCCCCGATTCCTTTACGGAGGAGCCGTGATCCGACGCAGATCCCTGCTGGCCGCAGCGGGGGGTACGTTCCTCGGCAGCGCCCTGGCGACGGGCACCGCGCACGCGGACGCCACGATCGCCGTCAACCCGTCGACGACGTACGGCACCTGGGAGGGCTGGGGCACCTCCCTCGCCTGGTGGGCCAACGTCTTCGGCGCCCGGGACGACTTCGCCGACCTGTTCTTCACCACCAAGTCGGTCACGTACAACGGCCGTTCCCTGCCCGGCCTGGGCCTCAACATCGCCCGCTACAACCTCGGCGCGTGCAGCTGGAACAGCGTCGGCGGCGAGACCATGGTGGAGTCGCCCAACATCCCCGCCTTCAAGCAGATCGAGGGCTTCTGGCAGGACTGGAACAACGAGGACCCCACCTCCTCGGCCTGGAAGTGGACGGCGGACGCCAACCAGCGCGCGATGCTGGTCAAGGCGGTGCAACGGGGCGCGACAACCGAACTGTTCGCGAACTCCCCGATGTGGTGGATGTGCAGCAACCACAACCCCTCGGGCGCGGCCGGCGGCGGCAACAACCTCCAGACCTGGAACTACCGCCAGCACGCGAGCCACCTGGCGGCGACCGCCCTGTACGCGAAGTCGAACTGGGGCGTGAACTTCGCGACGGTCGACCCGTTCAACGAGCCGGCCTCCACCTGGTGGACCGCGACCGGCACCCAGGAGGGCTGCCACATGGACCCGGCGGTCCAGGCGGCCGTCCTCCCGTACATGCGCAGCGAGCTGGACAAGCGCGGCCTGACGGGCATCCGCATCGCGGCCTCGGACGAGACGAACTACGACACGGCCCGCTCCACCTGGGCGTCGTTCAGCTCCTCCACCAAGTCCCTGGTCTCCCAGGTCAACGTGCACGGCTACCAGGGCTCGGGCGGCCGCCGCGACCTCCTCTACACGGACGTGGTGACGACGTCCCGCAAGAAGCTGTGGAACTCCGAGACGGGCGACAGCGACGGCACGGGCCTGACGATGGCGTCCAACCTCTGCTACGACTTCCGCTGGCTGCACCCCACGGCCTGGTGCTACTGGCAGGTCATGGACCCGTCGACGGGCTGGGCGATGATCGCCTACGACGCGAACACCCTCCAGCCGACCACCGTCCAGACCAAGCACTACGTCCTGGCCCAGTTCAGCCGCCACATCCGCCCCGGCATGACGATCCTGGACACGGGCGTCAGCTACGCGGTGGCGGCGTACGACGCGCAGGCCCGCCGCCTGGTGATCGTGGCGGTCAACACGGCCACCTCCGCCCAGACCCTCACCTTCGACCTCTCCCGCTTCTCGACGGTGACGGGCGGCTCCGGGGGCCTGGTCCCCCGCTGGAACACGGTCACGACGGGCGGCGGCGACCTCTACACCCCGCGCTCGGACATCCGCCTGAACGGCAAATCGGTGAGCGTTCCCTTCGCGGCAAAGTCGGTCCAAACGCTCCAGATAGACAACGTGACGCTGTAGCCGGACTCGGCGACGGTTCGGAGCGAACCGTAAAGCCCTGGTGATGAGCGTGAGAGTCGGCCGGGGGTCTGGCCTGCGCATCCCTCACGCTCGTCACCTCCCGGCAGTACGGTGTCCCCCATGCGCCCCGACACGCCTGCCGAAAACGTCGACCACACCGCCGAGGCGGCACGCCTGGAGCGGACCGCCGCCCTGTATCCCGAGGACGCCGAGGCCCTGCTGCTGCGGGCAGCGGCCCACCTGGAACTCTCCGGCGACCGCCCCGGCGCGACGAAGCTCTACGACCGCCTGCTCTCCTCCTCCGAGGGCCTCGACGCCCCCCACCTGATCCGGGCGCTCAAGGCCTCGAACCTCTGGGAGTACGGCCACGAGGCCGAGGCCAGGGCGATCATCGAGGGCGTCCGGGTGGCGTCCCCCCGGGACCCGGCCCCCTGGGTGATCGTCGCCGAGGCCCTGGAGTCCCACGACGAGCTGGAAGCGGCGCACGACACGTTCACGGAGGCAGTACGCCTCCTCCTTTCCGACGTCCCGGAACCCCCGCAGCCGACGCACCCCCTCCTCTTCGGCCGCCACCGGGTCCGCCGCATGCTGGGCCGCTCCCACGACGAGTGGGACGCGGTGGCGGACTCGGTCCACTCCCTCCCGGTCTCCCTGGACGAACTCCACGACCCCAAGCGCGTGTGGTCCCTCGGCTCGGAGAACCCGGCGGAACTGGAAGCGGAGATCCTCCGCCTCCGCGCGGAACTGGGCGCCTACCGCGAGGCCCTCTCCCGCCCGTTCCCGGTGGCGATCCTCCACTGGCCGGCGGACGAACTGCGGGAACTCCTCGACGCGTACCCGGCGCTGGCACCGGAGTACCCCTCCCACACCGAACACCTCGCCTCAATAGAGCACGCCCTCCGCGAACTCTCCGCCTCCGGCACCCCGAACCTCGGCATCGTCACGGGCACGGTCCCCTCCTACGAGGCCTTCGCGGCATCGGAGGGCACATCCCCGGGCGACGCGACGCTGCTTCCCCAGTACGCGACGACACTGGCGGCACGGGGACGAGCGGTGGCCTGGCCCCCACAGAGCACCGCGGCGTGCTGGTGCGGCTCGGGCCGACCGTACGGCGCGTGCCACGGCAGCACGGCCTGACACAGGCAGCGGGCCCTCCGGCCCACCACCCCAAGACCCGGGCCGGCCCGACAGCCGTCCCCACGGAACCGCCACGACACGCCCCCCGTCTTCCCGAGCGACGACGACGGACACCTGACGACTGACGTCGGCTCGGGGGGGGGAGCGTCACGTGGACCAGCCCTGGCTCACGATCACACTCGTCATGGCCGCCGCCATGACGGCCTTCGGCATCGGGAACCTACGCATAGCCCAACGCCAACGCCGAGCCCTCTCCCGCCTCGGCGTCCGGGGCATCCGCACCAGGGGCGAGGTGGCCCGGGGCCCCCGCCGACAGGGCCCCACCCTCCACCCGCCCCAGGTCCGCTACAAAGCTCCACCACTCAACCGCCCCGACGCCCCACCCGACCAGACGTACCGCCGCACCCCGCTCAACCACGAGCAGCACCCTCTCCACACCGGCGTCCCGGTCGTCCTCCGCTACGACCCGAGGGACCCGCGCCGGGTGGTGGTCGTACACCAGAAGGACGGCAGGCCGGCGAACGTGTCGTACTCGGCGGGGGCGCACCTGGCCTGGGGTGTCTCCTGCGTGCTGCTCGGACTGGGGATGGGAGCGGGCGCGTTCTGGTGACGCCCCGACCGCCACGCCCCCGCCGACGCCCCGCCGCCGAACCGACCCGGCGTGCGCCGATCCGCTGAGGCGCTCACCGACGCCGGGTGACTGGACGGCCGACCAGTTGCGCCCCTCCCTGTGACCCACGCCTCTCCGGGCCGCCCGCTCGCTTCTCTCTCGTGCTGGAGCGGCCTTGAGGCGGGTCGCGGAAGCACGACACTGGCCATGAAGCGGGCGGCCCCACAGCACAAAATGGATCAACTTGTCAGCACCCCCTTCCGATGTCGGTGGCTGCTGCTAGAACAGATCCACAACGCCATGAGTGAACGTGCACGCACAGAAGGGGATCAAGCAAGGCGCGTAAAGGTCATGTCCGCTTCGGGGTGCGTCAGCGCTCCGCCCCGTGGTGGAATCCCATTCCGGGACAGGCCGTCCCTTGGAAATGCTTCCGCCCGGTCGACTCGACCAGGCCGGAAGCAGCGATCATCGAACCGCGACGACATGCATGCGTGAGGCTCTACGACAGTGAACAGCGCGACGCCTTCCTCTCCCGGCGTCTCGGCCCGCATGAGCAGGCAGGCGAGCAAGGACACGGCAGTCGAACTGTCCGTACGACGACTGCTGCACGCAGCCGGGCTGCGCTATCGCGTGGAGTACCCGGTGCCGGGCATGCCCCGAAGACGAATCGACGTGGCGTTCCCCCGGGCCAAGGTCGCGGTCCTCATCGACGGTTGCTTCTGGCACGGCTGCCCCCAACACGCCACCCATCCGAAGGCCAACGCTGAGTGGTGGCGCCGCAAGCTGGACCGGAACATGGCCCGCGACCGGGAGACGACCGAGCATCTGCTCGCGGCGGGGTGGACGGTGCTGCGGTTCTGGGAGCACCAAGCTCCCCAGGAAGTGGCCCTGCGCGTGGCGGAAGTCGTGGAGCGGCGACGGACCGAGCGAACCAGGGGGACAGAACAGTGAGGCCACTGACCTTCGTGGATGTGTGCTCCGGGGCGGGTGGGCTTGCCCTCGGGCTGGAGCAGGCAGGGTTCGAGCCGCGCCTCCTACTGGATGACGACGATCTCGCCGTCAGGACTCTGCGGACCAATCGGCCGCACTGGAACGTGCTTCATACCGACCTGCTGGACTTCGACCCGGCAGAGCACCCCGTGAGCTATGACGTGGATCTCCTCGCGGCGGGCCTGCCTCGCGTGAAGTCGAGTGCGACCGTTGGACGAACGGATTCGCGCACAGAAGTGCGGCTGTTGGAGGCCGCTGTGTATCTCGTCCATGCGATCCGACCTCGGGCAGTGCTCATCGAGAACGTTCCCGGGCTCGCTCACTCGGACGAGTATCAGCAGTTCCGCGATTTCGCCCGGGCGGAACTGTCCCACCTGGGATACGAGTTCAGTTGGTTTGTCGTGAACGCGGTCGACTTCGGCGTACCGCAAAATCGGAAGCAGGGCGTCCTGGTGGCCGTCGAGCGGCATCGGGCCAAGGCGTTCCGACCGCCGACGCCGACCGTGCAGGAGCCGAAGACAGTCGGTGCCGCTCTGGGGCCGTCCATGGCCTCACGCGGTTGGCAGGACGCCGCCCGCTGGGCCGCACAAGCCGATCGACCGGCTCCGACACTGGTCGGAGGCTCGAAGAACCGAGGTGGCGCCGACCTGGGACCGACCGGTGCCAAGCGGACATGGGAGACCATGGGGGTCAACGCGCACACGTTGGGCGACGAGGTTCCCGGTCCGGAGTTCCTCTGGGATCCCGAGCTCGGTAGGGAAAACATGGTGAAAATCACGGCCGAACAGGCGGCGTTGTTGCAGGCCTTTCCCGAATCGTGGGCAATTACCGGGCTCAAGACCGCCCGGTACCGCCAGATCGGGCAGGCCACGCCCCCGCCCGTCGGAGAGGCACTGGGTCGGGCCTTCGCCGAAGCGCTGGACGGGGACTCCGCAGTCTCCGCTGCCGGCTAGACTTGCGCCACATGACCAGCACGGCGCCACACCAGTCCATCCTCGACAAGCCCTTTGTCCTGGATCTCTTCGCGGGGCCCGGAGGGCTGGATGTCGCCGGACACGCGCTCGACATCCCCAGTCTCGGCATCGAGTGGGACAGAAGCGCCTGCCTGACGCGGTACGCGGCCGGGCTGGAAACGCTCCACGCCGACGTGAGCGCGGTGCGCAGGGATGCATTCGAGTCCCTGCCGCCAGAGATCAACGTGCTCGCCGGCGGTCCCCCGTGCCAGACGTACTCGGTGGCTGGAAAAGGCGCCGGGCGCAAGGCTCTGGAAGAGGTCAAGGGGTACATCGAACGGCTGATGGCGGGCCAGGCCGACGAGGCGATCGACAAGGACTTGCAAAAGCTCAGCGATCCGCGCACCGCAATGGTCCTCGAGCCCCTCAGGTACGCCATTCAGGCAACCAGGAGCCCGAACCGCGAGAAGCGCCCGTACGACGTGATCGTCCTCGAACAGGTCCCCGCGGTGGAGGCCCTGTGGGTCCATTACGCGAAGGTGCTGGAGGAGACAGGCCTCCCCGACGGCACCAAGTACAAGGTCGTCGTCGACGTACTCGACACCGAGACCTACGGCGTACCGCAGACGCGATCCCGCGCCGTACTGATCGCTCGGCGTGAAGGACTGGGTCAGCCCTCGCTTCCCGCGCCCACCCACCGTGCGTACGAGGCGAAGGAATGGAACCGCAGGGCAGATCAGACCGCGAGCCAGGTTCATCAGCCGACCCTCGACGACGAGGCCACCGCCCCCGAGCCCGAGGAACACCGAGAGAACCGGGCCCTGAAAGCCTGGAAGTCGATGGGTGAGGTTCTCGCCGACCCGGTGGGCACGCACCCGGGCCGCCGCACGCCGTTCCTGGTCCGCTCGAACTACGGCAGCTCCGGAGTTCCCGGGCGGCGCGGTGTGCGGACCGACCGGCAGCCCGCCGCCACCGTCACCGGTCGCATCTCGCGCTTCGTGGTGTTCGAGCACCTCAACGAGGACGTCGTCCGCGAGGGCGCGCGCTTCACCATGAACGAGGCCGGCATGCTGCAGAGCTTCCCTCCGGACTATCCCTGGTCCGGTACGGCACAGGCCCAACAGGTGGGCAACGCCGTGCCGCCCGTGTTCGGTGCCCACCTGCTGAGCGCCGCGCTCGGTCTTCCCGCCCCGGATCCGGATGTGCTGAGGAAGCCGTGGCAGCCGGCCACCGAGGAACAACGGGCCAAGCTGCGAAGTCACGGCTGCGGGGCCGCGGACGCTTGCACCGCAAGGTGCCCGCGTCCCCAGGATCAGGCACCGGTCCGCTCGTCCGTCGGCCCGCGCAAGAAGTCGTCGGCGAAGTAGTTCGCTCGGTCGGCAGCAGGTCGCTGAGCCGGCTCAGTCCGCGCTCTTCCTGCCCCTGACCGGTGCGGTCTCGAACAGGTCTGTGAAGTAGTTCGTGAGCGCGGTTACGGACTTCTCGGGGACGGGGTCCTCGTCCGGCCCCTTCGGGAGTTCATGCCGCCCCACCGGGAGTGCTGACCCCGCTTCCGCGATCCAGTCACGCAAACGAGCGGGATCCCTGGGCTCATCCGGTGCCAGGACGTCGTAGACCAAAGTCGCTCCGGCCGCATTGATCGCGACGCTGAGGCCGTTGACCTCTCGCCCCCCGGTGACCTTGCCGTTCTGCAGGAGGCGGACCAGAGCCTGGGCGGTGGGACGGTGGTCGACCAGCCCTCCCCTCAGAACGGTGTGGATGAGGTCTTGATTTCCGCAGGCGACCTCGACGGGCGCATAGTCCGGCCCGTTCCGGAAGAGTTCAGCCGCCCACCAGAGACGGGAGAAGCACTGCCGGTCCGCAGGGCCCCGGAAGCGCTCAGCGGCGATGCGCCTTTCCGGCTTCCTCGCGGTCGGCTCCGACAGGTGACGCCAGGCGACATAGTCCGGGGCCACCGCCAAGGCGATGTGATTCCACAGACGCTTGTCCGCCGCCTCCCGCCGCGTCAGGCGCAGCGTGGCGTGGAGCCGTGGCGCGAGCCACGCGTCGGCTCGGGTGCGGTCCTCGCGGAACTCGAACATCGCGTCTTCCACCAGGCTTCGGATCGGCTCGACCGACCACCTGGCGTCGTCCTCTGGAAGGGACTCGACGACCTTGGCGAGATCGATACCGCCGTGCACCTGTTCGCCCTTGAGCAACTCCTCGGTGAGGAACGGATCGACAGCCGAGGCAGGGAGCAGCGCCAGACGCTCCGGTACGTGGTTCGGTTGGCTGATCACGTCTCACTCTCTCGGTTCATCTGTTCCAGACTGCGGATGGCATAGGCAAGTGCCTTGCCGGCATCAGCACGACGGGCCGCCGCGTAGTGGATGCGGGTCTGGAGTTCCACCCAGCCCGAGTCGCCGGTGCGCCGGCGATGAACCTGCCGTAGAGCCTCCTCGACATGCACGCCGGGCACCACGTCCGGGAGCATCTCCCGCAGCACCTCGCCCTGCCAGTCGGTCGGGAAGACCGGGCCGCCGCCGGGCTCCACCTCCAGGTCGCCGATGGCACCGTGGAACACCGCGGCCCAGATGTCAGTGGCCATCTGAGCGACCATGAGGTCACGCACCTTGCCTTCCACACCGGAGCCGCTGCTGTCCAACAGACCGATGATCCCTTCGACGTCAGTGTTCACGAACACGGTGGGGACCCTGGCCGAAGCGTCCACGATCCACGGCACGTCGGCATAGGCGTGCAACCACTCCCTTGAACTCTTGCTGAACGAGGCTTTCTGGACTTCCAGTTGGAGCCCGCGTACCGGCTCTTCGGAGACCGTGTCGATGATCCAGCTCCGGTCGGTCTCCGCAATCGATCGACCCTCTACCCCGTCTACCGTCCCGACGGCGTACACGGCGAGGGAAGCCCGACCCAAGTGATCGTCACGGAGTACCTCCAGTGACCCCGACCAGTCCCGCCCGTCCTCCGCGTCACGCGTGAGGTCGGTGGAAGTGCGGACGTTGGTCTCGCCGTCCGTCAGCACGGCGAGAACGCGCAGATCGGCCCAGGCCGCGTCTGGTGCGTTCGCTCCGGGCGGCAGCGTCGCGGAGAGGCCGATCGTGGCGCTCACCCAGTCGGTGTGGCCCGCGATGCCGAGTGCGACGGCCTGCTGTTGGGTCGAGTACGCGGTCGTCTCCAACTGGTCGCGGGTGCCGTCGGAGAGCTTGAGGGAGACCGAGGTCACTCGGAGCGTGACCGGCCGGTTGAGCCTCTTGTACGGGTAGATCTTCACCGTCATTCCCCCTTGCCGGCGCGGAGTTCGACGACAAGGCGGGTGAGCTTCGTCCTGACCGGGTGACTGGTGACATCGGTGGTTCCTCGGAACTTCGCTCGTCGTGTGCCCGGAGTGAAGCGCAGGGTGCCGTCCTGCACCTCACAGCCCTCGACAGCGACGAGTTCTGCCCAGTCCAGCTTCGGGCGGCCCCCGGAGAGCACGTCCAGTTGGGCGACCGGCACCATCGGGACGACCTCGTCGCCACGCGGGATGCTCACTTCCCCTGTGATCTGCCACTCCCCGTCATCGCCGATCGTCGCGTCAAGCCCGTCCAGCACCGGGACCACCGGCCCGGAGGGCGCCTTGGCCTTGGGCCTCGTCTTCACGGTCAATGCCTTGCGCAGGGCTTCACCGCCCTCGCGGCTGCCACGCTTGGGCCGTGCGACGAGTTCCCTGACAGCGTTGTTGACCTCGGTGGTCAGCGCGTTGATCCGCCGGTACGCGGAGGGCGACCAGCGCAGGGTCAGCTCCTCCGTCTGCCCCCAACGATCGTGCTCAGGAGGTTCCGCCGCCCGTAGGAACTCCTCCGCCTCCTTCGCGAACGGGGCAGATTCCCCGGCAGCCTCCCCCACCAGGAGAACAGCCTGGAAAGGGTTGGTCCCGAGCGGCAGGTTCGGAACCCCGGCTCTCTTGACGGTCATGCGGTTACCACGCAGCGAGTGCACCTGGTTCTTCGGCGTGTCCTTGTCGTTGTCCGCCTCGGTGACCAACAGGACGGCCTGGTGCGTACCGAGCGTCCCCCGCGCGCCCCCGGACAGCGGCAGCTTCAGCGGAACGCTCCGCGCCGCCACTTGCCCGGCCTCAGTGAGTCGATCCACGGTGGTGCCCTCATAGTGCGCACGGAGGGCGCGTGTCCGGGAAGGCTGCTCGGCGGACGGGTCCACCTGCTCCTCAGCCACGACCACATCGCCGTTGCGCAGGGAACGGACCGAGACCTCCAGGAGGGGCAACCTGCTGCCTCCGCCGGTCATCGCGGCCCAGAAGTCACGCCCCAGTGCCTCGACGAGACGGCGGTGCATCTTGCGAATGTCACGCGTGTCCTCGCCGCCCTCCTCATCCATGGCCTCGTCGTCGGTGTCGGACGAGTTGTCCTCGAGGCTGGCCACATCGTGCGCGCCGACGATGAGGAAGGAAGTACCGGGTTCGTCGTTCTCCCTGGTCAGGTGCAGGCGAGCCACGGTCTCCTCGTCGGCCCACCAGGAACGGGCAACACGGGCGCCGGGCGAATCAGGGTCAGGGCGCCCGAACCATGCGGGGCCCGCGTACGGCACACCGTCGACCTCGCGCCACGGAAGTTCGAGACGCCCGATGACCCGTCGCTCGGTACGTCCCTCGTGAGGCTCGGACAACGTGGAGTTGATGAGCACGAGACCGAGAGCGCTGGTGGCCCACAAAGTCGCCTTGCCCAGGCCATACGAACCGCCCGCGGCCGGACCGGACTTGAGACTCTCCAACTGGCGCCTGACCACAGCGGCGAACTTGCCGTCTGCGTAGTCGTCCCCGATGAGCCCTGAAGCGTTGTAGTCGTCGACCCGCAGCAGGACGAGGCGACCCTTCTCGTACATGTCGCGCACCCCGGCGTCCACGACACGACCGACCTTCTGGTTACCCGCGCCCTCCGAGACGGCGGAGTAGTGCGGGAAGAGATCGTTCCAGAGAATCGCCTCACGGAAGGCGTCCAGGGACTCGCCGGTCAACTCGTGCAGTGTGTAACGGACACGGACCGGGCGGCCGTTCTCCGTCAGTCGCTCGTCGAGGCTGTTCTGGCAGGTCTCGCGTGCAAGGACCTGCACGTCGGCGTCGAAGGCGAAGGCTGCGGCATTGCCCAGGTCACGGCCACCGTCGGGATAGCCGGGACGGTGGTACCAGGTGACCGGCAGGCCGGCCTGAGTGTCGGTGGTGCGGGTGTGAACCGTGCCGAGGTCTGTGCCGAGCGCCTTGGCGATGTCCTGCATGACGGTCGGACGGGGAGTCGACCTCCCGGTGATCCACGCGGAGACGGCGGCTCGGGTCAGCCCGAGTTCCTCGGCCAGTTCGGCCTGTGTCCTCCCTGCGAGTTTGAGCTGACGGGCCAACCAAGGCCCGAACTCCTCACCTGTCTCCACGCGCCACCTGCTCTTCCCTCGGAGAGTCGTGCGAGCAGGATAATTTGACAAGCCCGGCGACGTCAACTGACAGTTGACCGCACTCGACCGCCCCTGCCATTGCCCATCGATGTCCAACTTGACCTGTTGGCCCCACTAGGCCCCCTTACGCTCCACCCGGTAAGCGGAATGACCAACTCCCTTCAGTGCAGCGGAAGTTCAGGGTTGCACGATCGAGTGACTGCCGATAGCTTCAGTGACGATGGGAAATGCCATCTCGCTCGTGAACCCCAAACTGGGAAGCCCGGGCGGCCGGGGGAGAAGTGCGTCCGATTCCAGACATGGGCGCAGGAAGGGCGAGGGGGACCGAAGCGCCCGAATGCAGTTGACACCCGAAAGCAGAAACATTTCCCTGAAAGGGCTGGCGGCGCGAGACATCCACCCGCTAGCGTGATCAGCGGAAGAAGTATCTCGCCTGACAACACCCATCCGTTTCACGGGGGACGTGTATCCAAGTGCACCCCTGTGCGACCACAGGACACGACGCAACAGGGGAAGACCACTCAATGGATGAACAGGACTGCGGCGACCTCCTTGACTCGCTCCGGGAGTTAAGCGCATTTGAACTGCGGATTCAAACAGCACAGAGCAAGGTCGAGGTGGCGGAGATCCTCCACCGACACGACCTGCCCGAAGAGTTTTTCACCCAACGATTCCCCGACCTGGCCAAGACGGTTCAACAACTGCCGGACGAGACCTCACCCACGGCCTGATTCCACGTAGCACGCCGTCGACACCGAGTCTCCCAGAGCACGCGCGCCTTCATGCGGGCCGGCCACACGATGCCGGCGGCCGGCCCGTCACTCACGCTTTCGTCCGGACCTCGACACCTCAGGAGTGCAGAGCAGTGCCGTCTTCGTCCTCTCCGGTTATCCAAACCGTTCTCGAGCAGTCCTCCCGTGTTTTGCAGACGTACGCCGTGGACCCCGGCCTCGTCGCCGAGCACGCCAATGGTGAGCGCCGTGTCACTCAAGGAGGCTACGGCGACCGCCAGCTTTTTGAACTCGTACAGAACGCGGCCGACGAAATCGCTGAAGAGCCGGGCGGACAAGTACAAGTCGTCCTCACGGAAAGTCATTTGTACTGCGCAAACGAGGGAAGTCCGGTAACCCCGGAAGGCGCTGAAACAATTCTCCGGATGAGCATGTCGAAGAAGCGCGGCGGCCAGATCGGTCGATTCGGCGTCGGCGTGAAATCAGTCCTCGTGGTGACCGACGCACCGGAATTCTTCAGCCGCACCGGAAGTTTCGGATTCGACCGTGCCTGGTCGTACGAGCAGATCAAGGCAGTGCCCGGTGTAGCGGCGCGCTACGGCCAGGAGTTCCCCGCACCGGTCCTGCGTATGGCCCGCCCTCTCGACATGGAAGCCGAACGCGCTTCCGACTCCGTTCTGCACGAGCTGCTGACCTGGGCGACGACCGTCGTTCGCCTGCCCCTGCTCCCGAGGGCCGATGACCGGCTGGGCCGGGACATGCACGGCGGTCGCGCCAAGGACCACGGCGAGCCCCGCGAGGAGTTCCCGGTCGGCTTTCAGCTCTTCTCTCCGCACGTCGCGAAGGTAGTGCTGGAGGACCGCCGGCCCCGGCCTGTGGCCCGCCGCAAACTGACCGCTCAGCAGGCCGGTGATCTGCACACCGTGGTCGAAGAGCGGACCGGGAAGGCCGCTGCCACCGAACGGTGGCGGGTGTTCACCACCACCCATGAACCGGGCCAGGCAGCCCGCGCCGACGCCGGAGAGCTGCACGACCGGCTTTCGCTCGAACTTGCCTGGGGCGTGCCCGCACTGGAGTTGGATCCGGAGAGCGGCCTGCACGTCAGCCCGCGATCGCGCGGTCGCGGCAAGTTCTGGTCCTTCTTCCCGACCAAGTACGAGATGTCGCTCAGCGGCATCCTCAACGGGGCCTGGAAGACGAACGAGGACCGGCAGAACCTGCTCGACTCCTCCCCGTTCAACCAGGAGATGATCAGGGTGTCGGCGCAGCTGGTCGTCGATTCTCTCCCCGCCCTTGCCCCCGCCGATGACCCCGCCGCCTACCTCCCGCTGCTGCCCGGCCGTGTGAAGGAGGCGATCAGCTGGGCCGACGAGTTCCTGACTCGGGAGATCTGGGACCGCGCTGCGGACAGTCCGTCGCTGCCCGACCAGGACGGCGTCCTGCGCGTCCCGACCGAGCTGCGGGTCCACCCTCGGCTCGACAGGGATCCGAAGAAGCTGTCCGGTTGGCTCCGGATGTGGCACGAGTGCCCCGGGCGCCCCTCGAACTGGCTGCACCCGAGCGTCGAGGCGGACTCCCTGCGCTCCGGAAAGGTCGAGCACATTCTCGCCGCGGCGGGGCACGGGCGGACCGATGTCCGCGAGTGGCTGGAGGCATTGGTCGAGAGCGGCACCGCCGAGGCGTCGGCCGTAGCCATTCGCATCCTCGCGGACATGATCGAGGTTCGCTCCCCGTATGCCGATGAGGCGCGCAAGGCACGCATCGTACTGACCGACGAGCACGGTCTCGTCGCCCCCGTACATGGCAAGGTGTTCCGCCGCGCCGATCAGGGTGGGCTGCGCGAGTCCCTGGTGTACGTGGTCGACCGACTCGCGCAGGACCCGTCGCTGATGCACGCGCTCAATGTCCTGGGCATTCGGGAGGCCGATGTCGAGGGTCGGTTCTTCAGCGTTCTCGACCAGGGCTTCGACCACTACAGCGAATCGGACTGGCAGCGGTTCTGGGAGTTGTTTCGGCAGGCCGGGGCCCGTCGCGTGGCCCACAAGGTCCTGGAGCGGGTGCCCACGCCGCGCTCGACGCTCCGTGTTCGGACTGCCGACGGGCGGTTCCGACCGGTCGAGAACTGCATGCTGCCGGGTGTCGTGGTCGACGCGAAGCGCGACTCGAGCGTCGCCGTCGACATGGTGTTCCACTCCGACGACATCCCCTTCTTCTCTCAGGTCGGCCTGCAGGAGCGACCGTCCGGGGGGGTGCAGCCCAAGTCGGACGAGGCCTGGTTCGAGGAGTACCGCGCAGCCGTCCACGCCGCCTACCTGCGAAGCCTGGACACCCGCGCCCCCCGCCCCGCACTGAGCCGCATGAAGGTCGAGGGTGCCGCGATCGGTGGCCCGCTGCACCTCTTCCGTGCGCTCTCCGAGGAGTCCCGCGCTGCCTTCTTGAAGGTGCTGCCCGACGACGCCGTGGTGGACAACTGGACGCGCCAGATGGGCGCGCAGACCAGCACCCGGCAGGCGGTGGCCTCGCCGATCCGGTGGATGCTGATGAAGTACGGCACGGTCGCCACCTCGCAGGGGATCAGGCCGCTGAAGGAGGCCGTCGGCCCCCAGCTCGCCGCCTACCGCGACGTGTTGCCCGTCGCCGACATCTCCCCCGAGAAGGCCCGCAAGCTGCGGCTCCCGACCACCGTCGACGAGGTTCCCGCGGACCGCTGGGACGCACTCCTCGACGAGGTGTCCCGCAGCGAGGACGACTCCTTCGTCGGCGCCACCTACGTGATGCTGACCCGGTTCGGCGCGGACTTCCCCGAGGACTCCCTGACCCGTTGCCGGATCGGCGACACCTGGGGCACCCGTCCCGACGACGAGATCACCCTCGCCGTCGGGGCCGCCGAGTACCGGGCCCTCCGCGCCGAGCAGCTCCCGGCGCTGCTCGTACCGACCGCCGAGGACGCCGAATTGATGGTCGAGAAGTGGGGCATGCTCCGCTATGCCGACGTGATCAGCCGGGAGACCCGCGAAGTGCCGGAGGGCGACCCCGTACCGCTGGTCGAGCTGTTCCCCGCCCTGCGGCAGCGCCTGAACAGCGGGAACCGGAACAGCATGGTGCAACGCTGCACCGAGCTGGAGGAGGTCACCCGCACGCCCAACGGCACGCACGCCTCTCCCCTGGACGCCGTGCGCCAGGACGGCACCGTCAAGGTCCGCGTGCCTGTGGAGCCCGAGCCGATGCTGCGGCTGATCGACCGCGAGTTCGGCCTCGGCCTCGGGGCGGCCGGCTGCCGCGCGGTGCTGGAGCACCAGGACCGCATGGCCCGGGACAGCGAGCTGAAGGCGGCGCAGAAGGCGGTGCGCGAGGCCGGGGACGTAGTGGCCAAGATCGAGCTGCTGATCGGTGCGGACGCGCTCCGGGCCGGCCTGCCCGAGGGGCTCATGGAGGCCGAGCTGCAGGCGACCGACGGCGTGGAGCCGTCAGGGCACCGGATCGCGCAGATGGCCTTCAACGCGCACGGTGACGGCGTGCTCCAGCAGCACGCCCGGGACATCCAGGCGCGTTTTCCCAACGCGCCGGTCGGTTACACGGGCTCGTCGGCCGCCATCGCCTTCGTCTCGGAACTCAAGCTGCCTGTCGCGTTCGCCGGCTCGAGGACTCCGTCCCCGCCTGCGTTCGAGACGGTCGATGGCCCTCGGGACTTCCCGAGCCTCCACGAGTACCAGGAGGATCTGGTCCGGAACATCTCCACCATGCTCGACCGGCTGGCTCCGCAGCGCGGCATGCTGTCTCTGCCTACCGGGGCAGGGAAGACCCGGGTCACCGCCGAGGCCGTCATCCGCTGGGTCAAGCGGCTCGGTGACCTGAAGGGTCCGCTGCTGTGGATCGCGCAGACCGAGGAGTTGTGCGAACAGGCGGTCCAGAGCTGGAAGTTCGTGTGGAGCAAGGTCGGCGCGGAACGCCCGCTCACCATCAGCCGGCTGTGGAGCAGCAACGAGGTCGGTGACGTCGTCGACCACCCCCACCTGGTGGTGGCCACCGATGCCAAGCTGGAGCGGTGCCTGGGCACCGACCAATACGCCTGGCTGCGGCAGGCCGCACTGGTGATCGTCGACGAGGCGCACACCGCGATCTCCAAGCGGTACACCGACATCCTGGGACAGTTGGGACTCACCCAGTACGAGACCGGCCGCCATCTGCTCGGCCTGACGGCGACCCCGTTCCGCAACACCAACGAGGAGGAGACCCGTCGGCTGGTCAACCGCTTCGGCAACCGACGTCTCGACGAGGGAGTCTTCCCTTCCGGGGACCCATACCGTGACCTGCAGGACTGGGGCATGCTCGCCCAGGTCGAGCATCGCACGCTGCAGGGCGGCAAGATCGAGCTGACCCGGGACGAGAAGACCCACGCCGACCGCATGGCGATGCTCTCTCGCTCCGCCGAACAGCGGCTCGCCGACGACCACGGGCGCAGCCGTCGCATCGTCGACGAGGTGGCCGCTCTGCCGGACGACTGGCCGACGCTGCTCTTCGCCACCTCCGTGGACCACGCGAAGTACCTGGCGGCCATGCTCAACGACCGCGGTATCCGATCCGCCGCTGTCGACTCGACCACCAGCGCCCAGGACCGCCGCTCCCGTATCGAGAATTTCCGAAACGGCCGCATTCGTGTGCTCACCAACTACGGTGTCCTCACCCAGGGCTTCGACGCGCCGGCCACCCGTGCCGTCGTCGTGGCCAGGCCGGTCTACAGCACGAACGTGTACCAGCAGATGATCGGTCGTGGCCTGCGCGGCCCTCGGAACGGTGGCAAGGACAGCTGCCTGATCCTCAATGTCAGCGACAACATCGAGAATTTCGACACCCAGCTCGCCTTCACTCAGTTCGAGCACCTCTGGAGCCGTTCGTGACCGACGCCTACCTCGACAGTCCTCCGCTCACCGAGGAGCAGCGGGCCGTTGTGGAGCAGCCTTGGGACGCCCGTGTCCTGGTGACCGCCGGCGCGGGGGCCGGCAAGACCCACACGTTGGTGCGCCGCCTCGACGCGCTGTGCGGGCACGAGGACCCCGAGGAGGCGCTGGAGGCCTCCGAGATTCTGGTGCTCACCTTCTCCCGGGCGGCGGCTCGGGAACTGCGGGAGCGGATCGCCCGGTACGGTGAGCGCGCTCACCGGGTGCGGGCGCAGACCTTCGACGCGTGGGCGTACGGCGTGCTGCGGCAGGCGTACCCGGACAACGACTGGAGTGCGGCCTCCTTCCTGGAGAGGATCGCGGCCGCTGCCCGTGCGATCGAGAAGGGAGCGCTGGAGGCCGGTGATGCCGTGCCCCCCGCGCACGTGGTCATCGACGAGGTGCAGGATCTGCTGGGCGATCGACGGGACCTCGTGGAGGCGCTGCTCGATCGCTACCAGGAGAGCTGCGGCTTCACAGTGGTCGGTGACGCCGCGCAGTCCGTCTACGGCTTCCAGATCACGGACCTCACCGAACGCGCCGACGAGACCGGCCGGTTCTTCGACTGGTTGCGCGCCTCGTACCCGGACGACTTGGTCGAACTCCGCCTCACCAAGAACTTCCGAGCGTCCACCCCGGAGGCGCGGATCGCCCTGGCACACGGGCAGCGCCTCCAGAACCTCACGGATGCCGACGAGGCCGCGGCCCTCTATGAAGAAATGCGCGAGCTGCTCCTCGATCCGGCGAACAGCATGGGAGCGCTCTCCGATCCGTTCACCCTCGACGGACTTCGCGAGTTCCCCGACACCTGCGCGGTTCTCGCCCGTGACAACCGGCAAGCTCTCATCGTCTCGGAGCTGCTCCACGAGCACGGCGTGGAGCATCGGCTGAGGCGCCCGTTGGAGGAGCGCCCGGTCCCGTACTGGGTGGCCGAGCTGTTGCGCCGCACCGAGTCCGCCACGCTCTCCGAGGACCGGTTCCGGTCGTTGCTCTCGGAGATACCTCTGCAGTACGAGCCGGACCGGCAAGCGGTGTGGGCCGTGCTGCGCCGGGCCGCGCGGGGTCCGGGGCGAGGGATCCTCGACCTGGAACGGCTGCGCGGCCTGGTTGCCGAGGGTCGTTTCCCGGACGAGCTGACCGATCCGGAGCCGGCACGCGTCGTGGTCTCCACCGTGCACCGTGCCAAGGGTCTGGAGTTCGACCGGGTGATCGTCCTCGCCCCGCTGTCCGTCACGGAGTTGCAGCACCAGTTCAAGGAGGAGCTGGATCTGCCGGCCGAGGCCCGCGCCCTGTATGTGGCCCTGACGCGTGCCCGTCATGACCTCTATCACGTGAACCGCCCCGAGCTGCCGATCTTCAAGCGGGCGGGTGGCAGGAAGAACGGCCGTAGGTACCTGGGCGGTTGGAAGTCGTACGACCGGTACGGGATCGTCGGTGAGTCCGGCGACGTGTGCGCGGACAACCCTCCCGGCCACGAGGCCGACGCCGTGGCTACCCAGGCCTACCTTCTGAAGCACGTCTCCCCTGGCCAGGAGGTCGTGCTGCGCAGACGCCACGACCTGCCTCTCGGCGAGTGGCAGAGCCCTCCGTACGCCCTGCTGCACAACGGGTGGGAGATCGGCGAAGCCTCGGAGCGGTTCCGGCAGGAGCTGTTCCAGGTGCAGAAGGTGAATCGCACATGGGACCCCTGGTGGCCCGACGAGATCCACGGGCTGCGGGTGGACACCCTGGAGTCCGTCGCGGGCAGCACTGCTGCAAGCGCCAACGCCGGGCTCGGTGACCGGGGAGTCTGGATCGCTCCCCGGATCACCGGAATCGGCAGGTACCGACGGGCGGACGACGACGAGGAGCAGCGCGCATGAGCGACACGGAGAACCGGTACGCCGAGCACTACCGAGTCCGAGACGAGGAGCTGCTGGTCGGCCTCCGCCGCGAACTCCTCGGCCCAGGCCCGGACGCCGCCAGGGAGGACCGTGACGAAGTCCTGACCCGGGACGCCCCGATCGACCGCTACCTGACCGGTGTCCTCTACCCGAGGTCGGCGGACGACGAAGCCGAGCAGAGAATGCTCGAGGACGAGGCCGAGCACGACGGCCTGGACGTAACCCCCCTGCGTACCCGCGACAACGTGGAGGAGTCGGGGACCGCGCAGGAGGTCGGCGCCGCCGGGTCCCGTCGGCCCTCCTCCATGGGGCTCACCTTCGCGATCGACCCGGCAATAAGCGATTCGGTCGTGGTCAGTGCCCGGGCCGCCGTCTATCGGCCCACGGACGCGGACGGCAACCCCGTCCCAGCCCGCAGGGCCGAGGCTCGTACCACCTCCGACCAGCAGGAGCACTGGCGGCGTGAGGAACTCGCGCTGCCCGACACCATGGTGAACGTGACAACGCCTGCCCCCGACCTGAGGTTCACGTTGGCCGATGGAGTCGCGCTCCGGGTCAACGTACGGCGCCCCGACGCGACGCTGGGAACGGTGACCGTCACGGTGACCCTGGTCAACACGCACACGGTCGGCGAGCGAGAACTGCAGGACGCGTTCTCCCTGTTCCAGTGCGGGCTCGTCGTCCGTGCGGCCGATGGGTCCAGCGCCTTCGTCGAGCGTCCCGCCCCCGATGTCGCGCACGATCCCGAGGTCGCCGTCAGCCGCCTGCTGCACCGCCACGCCCCGACCTTCGCCGTCGGACACGGCTGCGCCGCGGAATGGGACTGGACGGCGCCGCCGATCGGTGTGACGGACTCCTCCGGGCCGGCCGGTGTGTCCGAGGTGCGGAGCGAGTTCGTGCCGAGCGTGGAGGTGCTGCTCACCGACTCCAATCCGGAGATCGACAGCTCTGCCCTGTCCATGCTCGGCCTGGCGGAGCAACCGGACACGGAGGTCATCGGTGCCCTGGAAGCGCTCGCCGGGGGCTACGAGCGGTGGATCGACCGCAAGCAGGCCGAAGCCGACGCCCTGATCGGCGGTGTGTACGAGAAGGCCGCCCGCGACCAGGTCGACGCCTGCCGTGAGGCCCTGCGCCGGATCTGCGAGGGCATCGACCTCTTGCGTACCAAGCCCGACCTCATGCGGGCCTTCCGGCTCGCCAACCGGGCGATGGCCGACCAGCGGGCACGCGGCGCCTGGGTGAAGAGCGGCCGCACCGGCTCCCCCGAACCTGCCAAGGGCCGTTGGCGCCCGTTCCAGATCGCCTTCGTCCTGCTCTGCCTGGCCGGCATCGACGATCCCGAGCACCGCGACCGCGAGGTTTCCGACCTCCTGTGGTTCCCGACCGGTGGTGGCAAGACGGAGGCGTACCTCGGCCTGATCGCCCTCACCTCCTTCCTGCGCCGGATCCGGCTAGGTGTGAACGGTGGCGGCGTCACCGTCCTGATGCGGTACACGCTGCGCCTCCTGACCCTCCAGCAGTTCGAGCGTGCCACGATCTTGCTCTGTGCCATGGAGCGGATGCGGCGTGGCAATCTGACGGAGCTGGGTTCCGAACCGTTCTCCCTCGGGATGTGGGTCGGTGAATCGGCCACCCCGAACAAGCTGAAGGATGCGAACGACCAGCTGGCAGAGCTCCACAAGGATCTCGACAAGCGTCTGGCGACCAAGAACCCGGTCCAGCTGCACGCCTGCCCCTGGTGCGGGACCCGCCTGGACGCCCGCGCCTACGAGGTCGACGAGGACGCCAAGCGCATGCACGTCCGCTGTCCCGGCGCAGGCTGCGAGTTCAATGACGGTCTGCCCGTCCATCTGATCGACGAGGCGGTGTACGACGCCCGGCCGACGCTGGTCATCGCCACTGTCGACAAGTTCGCGTCGATGCCGTGGCGTCCGGCCACCGCCGCCCTCTTCAATCGGGACGACCCGAACGACCGCACGCCACCGCCCGAGTTGATCGTCCAGGACGAACTCCACCTCATCTCCGGCCCTTTGGGTACGCTCACCGGTCTCTACGAGACCGCCGTCGACGAACTCGCCGGGCGTCCCAAGGTGATCGCCTCGACGGCGACCATCCGGCGCGCCGCCGACCAGGGCCGCAGTCTCTTCGACCGCGAGGTCCGCCAGTTCCCGCCCGCCGGCCTCGACTCCCGGGACTCCTGGTTCGCCGTGGAGACCGCGCGCGAGAAGAAGGCAAGCCGACGTTATGTGGGTCTCCTCGCCCCGGGCACCAGCCAGTCCACCTTGCTCATCCGCACGTACGCGACTCTGCTGCATCGGGCGAAGCAGGCGAAGACTCCGGACGAGGTGCGGGACGCCTACTGGAGCCTGGTCGGCTACTTCAACAGTCTCCGGTTGCTGTCCGCGGCGGAGCTCCAGGTCCACGACGACGTGGTGGCGTATCTGGAACTGCTCGCCGCGCGCGAGGAGACCACCGTGCGTTCCGTCGCCCACTATTCGGAGCTGACAAGTCGCATCGACGCCAGCGAGATCCCGGCCCGCCTCAAAGGCATCGAGCGGGCGTTCCCCGACCCCGATGTCGTGGACGTCCTCCTGGCCACGAACATGATCGCGGTCGGCGTCGACGTGGACCGACTCGGCCTGATGGCCGTGATGGGCCAACCACAAACCACCGCCGAGTACATCCAGGCCACCAGCCGGGTCGGGCGCGCCCACCCCGGCCTGGTCGCCGTGATGCTCAACGCCACCCGCTCACGCGACCGCTCCCATTACGAGAACTTCCTGCACTTCCACTCCGCTCTGTACCGCGAGGTCGAGTCGACGTCCGTCACCCCCTTCTCCGCCCGCGCCCGCGAGCGCGGACTGCACGCGGTTGTCGTCGCGCTGACCCGGATCATGCTCCCCGAAGCTCGACCCAACGAGGCTGCGGGCATGGTGGAGTCGTACGAGCACCGCATCAGGGAAGAGATCAAGCCCGTCCTCCTCGACCGCGTTCGCGCGGTCACCCCCGAGGAGGCCGACGCCGTCTCCCGTGCGTTCGACGAATTCCTCGACTGGTGGCGCGACGAGGCCGACATCCACAACGGCCTGCTCTTCGAACCGAGGAAGGGCAGGTACACCCCTTCCCTTCTGCAGCCGTACGACGATGAAGCCGAGAACGCCGAGGCCTGGCCCACTCTGTGGAGCCTGCGCGACGTCGATGCCGAGTCCGCCCTGTTCATGGAGGCCACCCGATGACCCCTCCCCCCGCGCGCCGTCGCCGTTCCGGCGCCAATGGCGCGGCGCCCGCCCACAACCTGCCGCGGCGCGGCGCGGTCCGTCGCGCTCAGGCGATCACCACCTACGGTGTCGGCTCGCTCATCGCCGTCGACCACGAGTCGTTCGTCATCTCGGGCCTGGACGGGGCCGACGAGCATTGGCGCCTGGACGAGGCACCGCGCATCCACGAACGGCGACTCGCTCGAATCCTGAACGTCGAGCACTTCCGGCTGCCGCCCGCGTCCGACGAGCACAGCAAGGACGGCATCCGGGTCCGCCGCTTCCCGCTCATGCATTCCTGTCCCGAGTGCAACGAGTTGCGCCGCCATCGTGATTTCAACCCACCGCCCGGCAGAAGCGTCTGCGGCACCTGTGAGGCGGACCTGGTCCCTTCCCGCTTCGTGATCGCCTGCGAAGCCGGCCACCTCGACGAGTTCCCGTACTGGCACTGGGTCCACCGTGCCACAGGGCGCGGCGCCACCACGGCCGGCCAGTGCGGCGGCACGCTCAGGCTGCGCACCTCCGGCCGCAGTTCCTCGCTCCGCTCGATCCTCGTGTCGTGCAGCTGCGGGGTGCCCGAGGTGTCGATGGAGGGTTCCTTCCGCAGGAGCGCTCTCAAGGACCTCGGTCTGCGCTGCCGGGGCACCCGACCGTGGCTCGGCACCTCCGTCCCGGCGGAGTCCTGCAGTCACACCCCACGAACCCTCCAGCGTGGTTCCTCCGCCGTCTGGCAGCCTGTACTGAAGTCCGCGCTGTCCATCCCGCCGTGGAGTGACGGTCGCGCGGACCCGCTTGCTCCGTACTGGAGCCGACTGCGCGAGCTGAGCGACCGGTCGGATGTCGAGATGTGTCTCAAGGTCCTGTTCGGGGACGAGTGCCCTGTCTCTGTCGACGAGGTGATGGAACTTCTCGCCGCCGAACAGGAGGAAGACACCACCGGGGACGAAGAGCGAAGCTTCGACCACCATTACCGTGCCTTGCGCAACAAGGAGTACGAACGTCTACGTGCCGGCAACGACGAGCGCGAGCGTTCACGTGACGAGCAGTTCATCTGCGAGACCCCGCTCGGTGACCCGACCGCCCTCGACGACATCGGGGTCACCGGCCCGATGCTGGTCAAGAAGCTCCGCGAGGTCCGCGCGCTCAAGGCGTTCACCCGGCTGGCCGATCCCGACTCGGCTTCCGAGACCAACGAGGCAGTGCTTTCCTCGATGCCCCTGAACTGGCTGCCGGCCATGGAGGTTCGGGGTGAGGGCGTCTTCCTCCGGCTCGCCGAGGACCGTCTCGACGACTGGGAGAACATCACCGCCGTGGCCAGGCGCGCCAAGCGCATCCGCACCGCACACCGCCGGATGATGGAGCAGAGAGCCTCCGACCCGACCAAGGTCCAACCCTCGCCCGCCACACCCCGCATGGTGCTGCTGCACACCCTGGCCCACGTGCTGATCAATGAGTGGAGTCTGGACGCCGGCTACCCGGCCGCCGCCCTCCGTGAACGCCTCTACGCCGACGAGGAAATGGCGGGCCTGCTCGTCTATACCGCCACGAGCGACTCTGCGGGCAGCCTCGGCGGCCTGGTCGCCCAGGGCGAGCCCGAGCGGCTGGCGGGCACGATCCGGTCCGCGATCCGCCGGGCCTCTTGGTGCTCCGCCGACCCCCTGTGCATCGAGTCCGAGGCCTCAGGCACTGGCGGCACGAACCTGGCCGCCTGCCACGCCTGCGTGATGCTCCCCGAGACGAGCTGCGAGCACAACAACGTCCTGCTCGACCGTGCGCTGCTCGTCGGAACACCGGAGGATCCCGACCTGGGCTTCTTCGCGAACATACTGGGCCACTAGGAAGCGGTCGAGCGTGTGGCACGGACACAGATCGGCGGCCTGGCGCCGCTGACCGCCGCCACGTCGGTCTGGCTTCACGACCCATGACGCAGGGCCACCCGCTCGGCCTCGAAGCGCATCTGTGCTCGGTCGAGCATGTCGTCCGCGTCGCGGCCGTGGGCTTGCAGCCAGTGGAGGAAGTCGGTGATCGCCGCGATCACCGCTTCCTCCGCGACGGCCGAGGTCACCCTCCCTGCATCGGCGCTGCACGGGGGCTGCACAGCGGCGGCGTAGAGACTGAGCAGCGCCTCGGCTCTGGCCACACTTGGAGCCTCTACATGACCGTTGGGTGTGGTGAGCTTTGTGGCCAGCTCGCACCACGTGACCTTGTGGTCCGGACGTAGCAGGACGCCCCAGCGATCGGCGACGGCATCCACGAGCGCCATCCCTCTGCCCTGCTCCGATTCCGTGCCCGCGTCACGGAGGACGGGCAGGGCGCGAGTGTCGGGGTCATGCACCTCGATCCGCAGGTGGGTGCCCTTCATCGCGACGGCCAGCGTTGCAGGGGTGCCAGGTCCGACGTGCGTGATGACGTTGGACGCCAGCTCGCTGACACACAGTTGGGCTTTGTCGGTCACGTCATGCAATCCCCAGACGCCCAAGTGCAGTCCCATGATCCGACGCAGGGCGGCCACTTCCGCGGGTTCGGCCGTGAAGGCGATCTCCCATGGCTTGCGCGGCATGCAGGCTTCCTGACTCACATGGGCCCCTCTCATCGCAGTCGACACCGCACCGGATGCGCAACGTCACGAAGAATCACGGTGAGTTGCGTCCGAGACCAGAGTGCGGCGGACACATCCCTTCATGCAATGTGCAGAGAGGGATTCCCACTTCTGAGTGATTGGCAAGCACACCCCTTGGCGCGAGACTGAACACCCGTTATTCGAAGAAGGGTTGAGATGGCCGGATCACCCACGGCACGCCGTCGGCGCCTCTCGATCGAGCTGAAGAAGCTCCGAGAGCACAGCGCCCTCACCTGCGCCCAGGTCGGTGCGGCTCTGGACTGGAGCGGCTCCAAGGTCAACCGGATGGAGACGGGGAGCGGACGCGTCCAGCCGTCGGACATTGATGCCCTGTGCCGCTTCTACGGCACGAGCGATGAACTGCGCGAGTTCCTCAAGTCGCTGGCCCGACAGGCAAAGGTGCGTGGTTGGTGGCAGGTCCATGGCGCCGGCGTTCCCGAGTGGTTCAACATCTACATCGGCCTGGAGCAGGACGCCTCCACCTTCCGCCAGTACCAGTGCGAGGTCGTACCCGGCCTCATGCAGACGGAGGCATACGCGTCCGAGCTGCACAAGACCGGGGCGCACATGTCCGACGAGGACATCGCGAAGGCAGTGCGTGTGCGCATGGAGCGCCAAGCCATGCTGAAGCAGCCGGACGCCCCGGATGCCTGGTTCATCGTGAACGAGGGTGCTCTGCGCCACGTCATCGGTGATCAGGGCCTGATGCGAGAGCAGTTGGAACGGGTCCTGGCGACCGCGGATCTACCGAGTGTGACCCTGCAGGTGCTGCCCTTCGACTCAGGGACCTATCCGACCACCGGTTCGTTCACCATGCTGGGCTTCCCGGCCCCCGAAGACCCGGACGTCGTGTACCGGGACGGCATCACCGATGCCGTGTACTTGGAGGGCGAGCATCATGTGCGTGAGTACACCAGGGCGTTCGACGGCCTGCGGGCCGCAGCCTTGAGTCCTCAGCGCTCGGCCCTGTTGATCGAGTCGATTGTGAAGGATTACGCACGGTGATAATGCAGAAGTCCATCGGCAGCAGCCGGCTGGTGTGGTTCTCGTCGTCCTACAGCAACGGCGCGGGGGGTGAGTGCGTCGAGTGTGCGCTCACCGCTGACGGCGCTCTTGTCCGGGACTCCAAGAACGCGGAGGCACAGGTGATCCCAATCGGCGGCGAAGCTTGGCGCTCCTTCGTGCAGACCCTGCAGAGCGGAGGCGTGACGCGCTGAGCCGCTCGGTCTCCACAGGTCATGGTTTTGATCTGCGGTTCCAGCCGGTTGACCAGGTTCTCGACCACGTCGGACACTCCTTGCGTGTGCGCTTGCTCCCGGACACGGTGGTGCGCAAGCGTCGAACTGTCGGCGCCAGGACGGACCGTGACACCTGGGTGCGGATCGAGCGGCGCTTGCTCGACAAGATCCCTGATCAGGGCTGGAACGGCACCGAATGCGCCGCGCGTCTGGAGGGTGTCGCTCGGCCCGCATGGCGCAGGTGCGTCGTCTGGCGGGATGCGGAGGCGGCGTGGCGGGCCGACGAGACTGATTTGCTGCCGGCTGCTCCCGTCGGTACCGCCGTGTTGAGTGCGGCACCGGAGCTTCCGGACGACTGGTGGAACGCGCTGAACGCCTCGTTGGACGCCCTGGCGGTTCAGCACACCAGGCGTGTGGCCACACCGGACACCGTCACCATCACTCAGGCCCTCGTCACCGAGTCCGTCCGCAGTGTCTTCTCCGCCGACTTCGATACGGCAGTCGAGCGGTGGGTACCGGCCCATGCGGACCTGAACTGGGCGAACATGACCGCGCCGGTCTTCAGCCTTTTCGATTGGGAGGACTGGGGCAACGCACCGCTCGGGCTGGACTCGGCCTCCCTGTGGGCCAGTTCCCTCGCCGTCCCGGCCCTGGCCGAACGCGTACGGCACGAACGCCGGTCCGACCTCGAGAGTCGGGACGGCAAGTTGATGACCTTGTACGTCTGCTCGAAGATCCTCGGGCGGTACGGGCACCCGGACGACCCACGGCGGGAGCCCGCACGGCGCACGGCCGAGCAGGTCATAGAGGGGCTTCGGCCGGGCTGACGGTTCGAGCCCTCTCCGACACCGCGCGGAACCTTGAGATCAACCACCCCACTACAGGAATATCGAGGAAGAGGCGGTTCGCCGGTTCCTGGCCTGTGAGCCAGTCACGCGCGGAGCGACACAGCCCTGGTTCGACCGGGTCAAGGCGTACACAGCAAGTGGCCGCAGCGTTGGGCGCGTGCATATCGTCACCCAGCCCCTCTCTGACTACCTCCGCTTCGAGTTCGAGCACTACCGCCACAACGTCGAAGCCGGGAAGGCCGTCCGCATCCTCGAACGTGACCGGCCGGACGAACCCTCTTGAGGGCGTTCAGGACTTCTGGACGTTCGATGGTTCCCAAGTCGTGCTCATGCACCACGAGGCGGACGGAACTCAGATCAGCCGGGAAGTAGGGGCGACCGGTGAGACGGTGTCGGCGAGGTAGTGGGCGCGTCCGCTGCGGGGCTCGTGTCTCTATCCGTCGCAGCCGGTGCGGACGGTGGCCGGTTCTCCTGCGTGGATGATCGAGCCGAGCATGGTGTGGGCGGCTTGGAGTTGTTCGATGGAGCGGCTCAGGCGGTCGCGTTCGCGCTTGAGGTCCTGGGCCATTTCCTCGCAGGTCGGCGCCAGGATGGCTCCCTCGTCGACCATGCAGGGCAGCATCTCCCGGATCAGGTCGGTGTTCAGTCCGGCCGCCAGCAGGATCCGGATCCGGCGCACGGTGGCCACATCGGATTCGTCGAACTCGCGGTAGCCGCTGGCCCGCCGCTGCGGTCGCAACAGCCCTTGCTGCTCGTAGTACCGCAGGCTCCTGGTGCTGATCCCGGTGCGACTCGACAGCTCGCCGATGAACATGTGACCCCCGACACAGAGCTTTGACTCTGCCATCAATGTCAATGTTTAGCGTAGCCGCCATGGCAACGAACCAGAGCACCCAGCAAGCTCGAACCATCGATCCGAAGTCCCTGGCGGGCAAGAAGGCCGTCGTCACCGGCGGCACCCTCGGCATGGGCCGGGCCATCGTCCAGGCCTTAACCGACCGTGGCGCCGAGGTGATGTACACCGGACGCAGCGACGAGCGACTCGCCGAGGCCCAGGCGGCGCTCGACACCCCACTGGCCCACCCGGTGCGCTCCGACGTCACTGACGCCGTCGCCATCGCGGCGCTCGGCGATCAGGTCGCCGAACGCCTCGGTGGCATCGACTACCTGTTCGTCAACCAGGGCATCGCCGAGTTCCAGACGCTCGAAAAGGTCACCGAGGAATCGTGGGACCGCATCTTCGACGTCAACGCCAAGGGCGCCTTCTTCACCGTGCAGCGGCTGGCGCCACTGGTGTCCGAGGGCGGCTCGATCGTGTTCACCACCGTCTCGAACGACCGGATTTTCCCCGGTCTGAGCGCCTACTCCGGGGCGAAGGAGGCCGTCGCCGCGTTCGCCAAGGTGCTCGCCGCCGAGTTGCTCCCCCGCAAGATCCGCGTCAACGCGATCGCCCCCGGGTTCATCCTCACCCCCACCATGGGCGTCGCCGAACTGACCGAGGAGCAGCGCGCCGAGTTCATCGAACAGGGCAACGCCTCTACTCCGATGGGCCGGGGAGGCACCGTGGAGGAGATCGCCGCCGCCGCGCTGTACCTCGCCGTCGAGGCCACGTTCACCACCGGCGTGGAGCTGCCCGTGGACGGCGGGTTCGGCCAAGGCCTCGGCGAGTGACAGACCCAGCCCCGCACGCCGCCCCGGAGCGACTCCGCGTCTTCAGCCGAATGGAGCGCGTGTCTCCGCCGCGGTGACATTCTGGGGCCGTGTTCTCATCCGGTCATGTGGGTGCCGTGTTCTTCGATGTCGACGGCACGCTTGTCCCTGGCGCGAGTTCAGGGGTTTTTCTGGCGGGCCTCCTCGGCCATAGGGAAGAACTGGCCAGGGCCGAGGACGCCTACGCCTCCGGTGCCCTGGACAATCGGCAGGTCTCCGAGCTGGATGCCGCGGGGTGGGCGGGGACGGCCGAGCGACGGGTTTCCGGTTGGCTCGACGGGCTTCCCCTGGTCGCGGGCATCGCGGAGACCGTGGTCTGGTGTCGGCGGAACGGGTTGGTGCCCGTGCTGGCCACCCTCGCCTGGACGCCGATCGGCGGGTACCTGGCGGACCGGTTCGGTTTCCACGCGTTCAGCGGGCCCGAGCTGGAGATCGCCGACGGGCGGTTCACGGGCCGGGTCGCCCGCCATTTCGACGAGCACGACAAGCGCGATCTCGCCCTTGCGCAGGCCCGGGAGCTGGGGTTGGCGCCCCACTCGTGCGGTGCTGTCGGGGACAGCCGATCTGACCTGCCGCTGTTCGCGTCCGTCGGGTTGAGTGTGGCGTTCAATGCCTCGGCCGGGGCGCGGGCGCCGGCGACGATCGCGGTGGACGGCGATGATCTGCGCAACGTGATTCCCCAACTGAGTCGCCTGGTCACAGCCGCTTAAACGGCCGACGGCGGCATCGACGACTACGCTGTCCGAGCCCGGCGGTCTGCTGCTGGGCGACGATCGCCGCACGTTGTGCTCGGTGGCGCCGGTGCGCCCGGTGGACGCCGAGCCGCCCGCCCACCGCGACGTGCTGGTGATCGCGTACACCGCGCGCTGAATGCCCGTGGCCCGGACATCGTCGTCCACAGCCGCCTTCCCCTCCCTGGACGTCCGTCGACGTCCAGACGTCCGTAGGCGTCCGTGGACGTCCGTGTACGTCCGTGGACGCGTGTGCCCAGCCCCGTAGAGGAGTCCCCATGACCGCGACCGCGGCCCGCGCCGGCCGGCTGATCGATCTTCCCGTGCTGCTGGTCGCGGTGGTCTGGGGCTCCAGCTACCTCGCCGCCAAGGGCGTCACCACGGCGCAGACCGTGCTGGCGGTGCTGGTGCTGCGGTTCGCCGTGGTGCTGCCGGTGCTGGTGGTCGCGGGGTGGCGGCGGCTGCGGGCGCTGAGTGCCGCCCAGGTGCGGGGCGCGGGCCTGTTGGGGCTGATCCTCGCCGGGATCTTCCTGCTGGAGACGTACGGCGTGGTGCACACCTCCGCGACGAACGCGGGGCTGATCATCAGCCTCACCATGGTGTTCACGCCGCTCGCGGAGAGCCGGGTGCGCGGGACGCGGCTGCCGGGCTCCTTCATGGCGGCGGCCGGGCTGTCGGTGCTGGGGGTGGCGTTGCTGACGCAGGGCGCCGGGTTCAGTGCCCCGTCCGGGGGCGACCTGCTGATGCTGGGGGCCGCCGTCGTCCGTACCGTGCACGTGCTCGCCATGGCGCGCATGGAGTCGGTGCGCGGCGCGGACGCGCTGTCGCTGACGACCGTGCAGCTGGGCGGTGCGGTGGTGGTGTTCGCCGTGCTGTCGGCGGTGCCGGGGACCGGGGCGTCGCCGTGGGCGGCCGCGGCGGACTTCGGGGCCGGGGACTGGGCGGGGCTGCTGTACCTGTCGGTGTTCTGCACACTTTTCGCGTTCTTCGTGCAGATGTGGGCGGTTCGCCGTACCTCTCCGTCGCGGGTGAGCCTGCTGCTCGGTACGGAGCCGGTGTGGGCCGCGGCCGTCGGCATCGCCGTGACCGGGGACCGGCCGGGCTGGCTGGGCCTGGTCGGCGCGGTGCTGGTCCTCGTGGGCACGGCTTGGGGGCGTACGGCGGCGGACCGGGGGCGTGCGGCGGCGGACCGGGGGCGCGGGGAGCGGGGTCCGGTGACCGCTCCGGGCGCGCTGTCCCCGCGCGGCAAGGCGGCCGAGCAGCCGCCGGCACACGACAGGGCGGCCGAGCCCGCCTGACCCTCAGGGCATCCGCACGGCTGCCCGCGGTGTGCCCGGGCTGCTGAGGCGGGTGCCCGATGAGGCTAGTCGGGCAGGTTCCCGTTGCCCCCGAGGTTGGCCACGATCCGGCGCAGGACGTTGATCGTGGTGACGAAGTCGGCCGTGTCGATGCCCTCGTGCGTCTGCCGGTGGACAGGCAGGTTGCGGTCCCTGGCCCGGATGCGGCCGGCCTCGCCCTCCTCGGTCAGGGTCATGCCGCCGGTCTCGTCCTCGATCAGCCAGCCGCGGGCCACCAGGTCGTCGTAGACGGCCTCGAAGTCGGTGTCGAGGTCGTCGTACGGGGTCAGGCGTTCGGTCAGGGTCGCGCGGGTCCACCGTCCGGGGGCGCCCGCCGCGTGGTTGAGGGTCCACCAGTGGGGCTGGGTCAGGCCCTCCACTGCCAGCTGGGCGCGGAGGGCTCCGACCACCCTGAGGTAGGCCTGCCCGGTCCATGCGCCGATGGGCTGGGCTGCGAGTTCCTCGTGGGGGTATTCCTTCAGGTCCTCGGCGTGTGTGGTCATGTGTGCCTCGCCCCGTTCGTGTCGTGGTCGCTCGGACACGAGGAACGTAGGACCTCGAGTTTGATTGAGGTCAAGCGACGGTGGGCTCACGCCAGGAAGGTTCTGATCGCCTCGTGGAGGCGGTGCGGCTGATCCAGGTGGACGTCGTGGCCGGCGTCCGGGATGCGGGTGTGGCTGGTGGTCGGGCGCCGGGTGAGCATCGTGGCCGGTTCGTCGGGGCGCATCGTGCCGTGTTCGCCCTGGACGAGGAGGGTCGGGCAGGTGATGCGGGTCCACTCGGGCCAGTAGGCGGTGGTGGCCAGTTCGGCGACGGTGGCGACGATCGTGGTGCGGTCGAAGGCCGGACGCCAGCCGTCCTCTCGTTTTTCGAGGGTCTTCGTCCATGCCTCGTGACCCAGGAATGCCTTCGCCTCTTCGAGGGACGTGAAGGGGGTGGGCCAGCTGTCCAGCCAGGTCGCGATCTGTGCGGGGAGGTCCGGGGCCGGGCCGCCGGGGCCCGCTTCGACCAGGACCAGGGACTCGACGAGGTGGGGGTGGGACGCGGCCAGCAGCATCGCCGTGTGACCGCCCAGGGACTGGCCCACCAGGGTGACGGGGGCCAGGGCCAGTTCCTCGATCAGGGTGACGGCGTCCTGGACGTGGGCCGCTCGGGTCGTGGTGCGCGGGACGCGGGTGCTGGCGCCGTGGCCACGGGCGTCGTACGTCACCACGCGGTGGCCGTCGGCGGCCAGGCGGGCGGCGACCCCGTCCCACTCGCCCTGGTGGCCTGCCAGGCCGTGCAGGAGGAGGAACGTGGCAACACATTCCGAGAGTTCCGGGGGCTCCGTGGCGGGGCGGTGGTCTCGGTGGGCGATGTGCGTGCCGTCCGGGGTGGTGAGGGCTCCGGATGACGTGCTGCGGGTGCCGCGGACGGTGGTCATGTAGCCCCCTGGGCTTAGGGCCTGTCTCTTCGGGTGAAGCTGCTGCCGTCCGTCAGTCGAACATGCCCGCGAAGGGGTTCGGTTCGCCGGTCATCGGGTCCAAGCCCGCGTGGAACCGGCGTTCCTGCTCTGCGTGATGGACGAAGGTGCCCACTCGTCCCCACAACGAGAGGTCGCTCAGGGGGCACTCGTCGAATTCAGCGGTCATGAGGCGCCGGAGAAACTCGGCCATACCGCAGTCGAAAAGCGCCCATTGGGGATCGTCGTGTCTCCTCCACACGATCACCGGCCATAGGTCCGGGTTCGGACCGGCCATCAGCCAGCCCAGTTCGTTTGCGTTGCATCCGCTGCCCCAGGGCAGGACTCGGTCAGCACCCAGTTCAACCCCGGGCACTCCGCCCTCCGCGGTGCACAGCTCGCGGAACCCCGCCATGTGACCGGCGATCGATGCCTGCCAGCCGTTCCCGGTCGGGAGGGGTGGCAGGACGATCAAGTCATCGATGCAACCACCGCCGTAAACGGCCATGAAGTCGCGATAGTCGCAGGGGAGTGAAGTGCCCAGGCGGGCTTCGACCGCCGCCCAGTCCACTTGCTCGTCTGTACCCCATTCGCTGGACAAGATCCCGCGCAGCGCCTCTACGTCGGTTCGACCCTCCACTTGCCCTCCTGGTTGCTCGCGCAGGCGCACGATATCCGGGCGCACCAGAAGAGCGTCCAGCGGCATCAGCGTCCAGCCCGTTCGAGGATGGCCGCAAGGCGCGCTCTGCCCCCGCGCGGCGGTCACCGTCGGGCTGTCGCGGTGACCATCGCGCGGGTTGCCGTCGCGGTGTCGCGGGGCCGGGTCAGGCGCCTACGATGCCGGGCTCAAGTCCGCGCGGCCGAACAGCAGGGCGTACCCCGCCGGGAGTTGGGTGAGGATGCGGGTCACCAGGTCGTCGCCGATCAGGCGCGGCAGGACGCTCAGGACCGAGCTGACGTCCCAGCGGGCCGTGGCGGGGGTGGCTCCCTCGATGCGGGCCGCGACCGATTCGACGAACTCCGCGGCGGTGAGCCGGCGCGTCACCGGGATCTGGCCGGCGACCACTCTGGCGGCCTCCTCGGGCAGGGCGCGGGCGAGGTCGACCCGTTCGTCGCCGATCACATGGCCGCCGAGGGCTGACAGGACGATACGGGTGACCCGCTCCGCCTCCGACCTGGTCGTGTACTGGCCCGACTCCCGTACCGCCTCGACCAGTTCGGTCCAGGCGTCGTCGTCGCCGTGGGGGCGGGGGTGGTGCGGCGGGGCGGGGATCAGGGTCGTCGGGGACGGGGGCGTGAGGGCCCTCGTCGCAGGGGACACGGTCGTCACACTGGGCACCGTCGTCGCGCTCATGTGCGGGTCTTCCTCCGGATCCTGTCCTGCCCCGTGCCGCCGGGCTCCGACGCCGGCGGCGCGGGGTGGGGTGAGGTGGGGTGCTGGGCTGTCCCGGGGGTGGGACGTCCTCGGGGCAGCCCGCTGGGTGCGTGGGTAGGGGGCGGTCGCGGTCAGCCGGTGTCAGCCGCTGACCTGCATGCGCCAGCCGCTGACGCGCCGGTGTCAGCCGCTGACCTGCATGCGCCAGCCGCTGACCTGCGTGCGCCAGCCGCTGATCTGCGTGCGCCAGCCGCTGACCTGCGTGCGTCAGCCGCTGATCTGCTTGCGGCTGTCGCCGCCCGTGATCTGGATGCGGCGCGGCTTGGCCTGCTCGGCCACCGGGATGCGCAGGGTCAGGACGCCCGCCTCGTACGAGGCGTCGATGCGTTCCGTGTCCAGCGTGTCGCCGAGGAAGAGCTGGCGCGTGAACGTGCCGGTGGGGCGCTCGGCGACCAGCATCTCCGCGTCCCCCGGGGCGGGGGACTTGCGCTCCGCTCGCACGTTCAGGACGTTGCGCTCGACATCCAGCTCGATCGACTCGGGGTCGATGCCGGGGAGGTCGAAGTGGACGAGGAAGTCGTCCCCGGAACGGTAGGCGTCCATCGCCATCGCCGACGGGCGGGTGGCGGGGCCGAAGACCTGCTGGGTGAGTCGGTCGAGTTCACGGAAGGGGTCCGTGCGCATGAGCATCACTGGTCACTCCTCTCTTCAGGCGCTGCCTGTGCGATGCCCTTACGTTCTGCGTCTTCTTATATAGCTCGGAGGAGGAAACTTGACAACCCTCGACTCATGTCCGAGGGCGGATCTTGAGGGCGCCAGCGGGCTGCCCCGGCGCGGGACGCCGTCACCTGGGGCGTTAACCTCGGGCCTCGCGAGCAAGCGAGGGCACACGAGGCAGGACGCAGGAGGCAGATATGGCGAGGGTTCCCAGCGCGGTGGTCGCCGCGAGCGGTCTCGTGGGCGGGTACGGCGTGGCCCGCTGGAGCGGGAAGCGGCAGCTCGGCGGGGTCGTGCTCGCCGTCGCCGGGGCGGCGGCCGTGCGGCAGTGGCGGCAGCAGGCCGGCGGGGTGGCCGCGGGGGCGTTGTCGGCCGCGTACGTCGCCGCGTTCGCCGGGTCTCATCCGCTGGCGAAGAAGGTCGGGGCGTGGCCTGCCGTGTTCGGGGTGGCCGGGGCCGTGGGGCTGGCGTCGTGGGTGGTGGCGGACCGGCGCGGCTGAGGAGCGGAGGGCCGTTTCCTGCCGCGCGGCGAAGGGTCGTTTCGTACGGCGCGGCGGGCGGCCGGTCACCAGGGGCGTACCGGCCGGCCGCCCCCCCAGCCAGTGCAGCGAGCCGCACAGCAAAGAACCCGGCCCTGTAACCCAGGGCCGGGTTCTTGTTTGGAGCGCCGGGCAGGCCTTGCACCTGCATCTCCCCACAGGAAGTGGGGCGTCTTTCCTTGGACCACCAACGCACTGTCCGCCTGCCGGAGTTCCGGCGACCGGATGCAGATCAACTATAACCCAGTTTTTGTTATCGCCTTGACCACCCGGACGTCTCCTCACCGTCCCCCGCAAGAACGCGACCTACGACGCTGAGGTACGACGACGTGACACGACAGATCAGCCGCCGGAGCATGCTGAAGGCCGCGGGTGCGGCAGCCGGAGCCGTCGGGACGGGAGCCGTCGGGACCGGGGCCGGTGTGGCTACGGCCGTGCCCGCCGCCGCGGCCGGCGGCCCCTTCGCCCACCCCGGCCTGCTGCACACCCGTACCGATCTGGACCGTATGGCGGCCAAGGTGAAGGCGGGCGCGAGACCGTACACGGCCGGGTTCGCCAAGCTCACCGCCAACCGGCATGCGCAGAGCGGGTGGCGGGCGAATCCGCAGGCCACCGTGTACCGGGGGTCGGGTACGCCGGAGAATTACCGGCTCCTCTACAACGACATCCACGCCGCCTACCAGAACGCCCTGCGGTACCACGTCAGCGGTGAGGAGGCCCATGCCGACACCGCCGTGGCGATCCTCAACGCCTGGTCGGGGAAGCTGACCGCGCTGAAGGGCAGCGCGGACCGGTTCCTGGCGGCGGGGTTGTACGGCTACCAGTTCGCCAACGCCGCCGAACTCGTACGGGACCACGGGGACTTCGAGCTCGGGCGGGCGCGGAAGCTGCTGCTGGACGTCTTCCACCCGCTCAGCGACGACTTCCTGACCCGACACAACAACGCCGTCGTGACGAACTACTGGCCCAACTGGGACCTGACGGCGATGGCCTGCGTGCTCGCCACCGGGATCTTCTGCGACGAACGGGCCATCGTGGACCGGGCGGTGGAGTACTTCAAGCACGGGGACGGCATGGGGTCGGTCAGGCACGCGATCCCGGTCGTGCACGAGGACGGGCTCGCCGAGTGGGTCGAGGCCGGGCGGGACCAGGGGCACGCGCTGCTCGGGGTCGGGCTGATGGGCACGGTGTGCGAGATGGCGTGGAACCAGGGCATCGACCTGTACGGCTACGACGACAGCCGGTTCCTCAAGGGCGCGCAGTACGTGGCCAAGTGGAGCCTGGGCGGGGATGTGCCGTACACGGCGAACACGCGGAAGAAGGGCGCGATCGGGGGGTGGTCCGGGACTGAGACGGCCTCTGACGTGGCGGTGGCGGATCCGGCGATGACCCGGCCGATCTGGGCGATGATCGCCAATCACTACACCAAGCGGCGGGGGCTGTCGGCCTCGTACCTCACGCGTGCCGCCGCCAAGGCCGCGCCGGAGGGCGGGGGCGGCGACTACGGGCCCAACAGCGGGGGTTACGACCAGCTGGGCTTCGGCACGCTGGCGTACACGCGGGACAGGGCGGCGGATCCGGCGGCGCCGGCGCCGAGCCCTGCCGTTGGGGCGCCGACCCCGAGCCCGACCGGTGCTGCGTCGGCGCCGAGCCCGTCCGGTGGGGCCGGGGGTGTTCGGCCGCAGGGGACGGTGAGTGCGTCGGCGTCCCCCGGCGCGGGTCGTGACCTGGCCTCCACCGGGTCCGAGGAGGTGGTGGGCTGGGCCGCAGCGGCCGGCGTCACCGCTGTCGCCGGTGGGTTGCTGCTGCTGCGGCGGCGGGGCGACGGCGCCCAGTAACGCCTGGGCGCCCGTCGCCGTGCCCCTGGGAGCCCGAACGCCCGGCGGCACGGCCGCCGCTCAGGTCGCCGTCCTGGACCTCGGCTTCACCTGGTCCGTCGAAGCCGACGCCGTCAGGGGCTTGGCGATGTCCTCCAGGGAGCGGCGTTCCGCGCGGACCGCGAGGAGCGCTGCCGTCAGGCCCGCCAGGCACATCAGCGCCGCTCCGATCTGGAACGCGAGGACCGTGTCGCCGACCTTGCCCGTGCCGGTGAGGTCGGCGAACAGGAGCGGGCCGCTGATGCCGCCGGCGGCCGTGCCGATGGCGTAGAAGAAGGCGATGGACATGGCGCGGGTCTCCATCGGGAAGACCTCGGAGACCGTCAGGTAGGCGCTGGACGCGCCGGCCGAGGCGAAGAACAGCACCGCGCACCAGCAGGCCGTCAGCGTGCTCGCGCTCAGCGAGCCCTGGTCGAAGAGCCAGGCCGTGCCGAAGAGGAGCAGGCCCGAGAGCAGGTAGGTGCCCGAGATCATCACGCGGCGGCCGACCGTGTCGAAGAGCTTGCCGAGGAGCAGCGGGCCGCAGAAGTTGCCGAGGGCGATGACGGCGAAGTAGTAGCCGGTGCTGCCGCTCGGGACGTCGTAGAACGTCGTGAGGATCGCGCCGAAGCCGAAGGTGATGGCGTTGTAGAGGAAGGCCTGGCCGATGAAGAGGGAGAAGCCGAGGATCGCGCGGCGGCGGTAGTCGGAGAAGACCGTGCGGCCGATCTCCAGGAAGGAGACGCTGCGGCGCTGGTGGATGGTGATCTCACCGTCCGGGCGGGGCAGCGGCTCGCCGCGCTCCTGCTCGACCTTGCGCTCGATGGCGGAGACGATGCGTTCCGCTTCGTCGTCGCGGCCGTGGATCAGCAGCCAGCGGGGGCTCTCCGGGACGTGCCGGCGGACCAGGAGGATGACCAGGGCCAGGACCGCGCCGAGTGCGAACGTGAGGCGCCAGCCGACGTTCGCCGCGAAGATGTCCGTGTCCAGCGCGACGATCGCGAGCAGGGAGCCGAAGACCGCGCCCAGCCAGAAGCTGCCGTTGATCATGAGGTCGACGCGGCCGCGGTACTCCTTGGGGATCAGTTCGTCGATCGCGGAGTTGATGGCCGCGTACTCGCCGCCGATGCCGAAACCGGTGAGGAAGCGGAAGAGGAAGAACCACCAGGTGTCGAAGGCGACTGCGGTGAGGGCGGTGGCGGCGAGGTAGACCGCCAGCGTGATCATGAAGAGTTTTTTACGGCCCCACTTGTCGGTGAGGCGGCCCCAGAACAGGGCGCCCGAGCAGGCTCCGGCCACGTACAGGGCGGCGGCGAGGCCGGTGACCTCGCCGGAGGTGATGGGCAGGCCGCTGCCCGGTTCCGACAGGCGGCTGGCGATGTTGCCCACGACGGTGACTTCCAGTCCGTCGAGGATCCACACCGTGCCGAGGCCGATGACGATCGTCCAGTGCCAGCGCGACCACGGGAGGCGGTCGAGGCGGGCGGGGATGTCGGTGGTGACGGTTCGGCCGGTTGCGGCCTGCGCGGTGGTCATGGGCTCCCTCCTCATCGAGAAGAACCCGGGCCGAGTGCCCTGAGCGGGTTCGCTTACGCCCTGGCACCCGGTACCACCGGCGCGTCACGACCTGCCGCTCACGCCCCCAGCGCGTGCGACACGGTGTAGATCAGCAGGCCGGCCAGCGAGCCGACCACCGTGCCGTTGATGCGGATGAACTGCAGGTCGCGGCCGATGTTGGCCTCGATCTTCCGCGTGGTGTGCTCGGCGTCCCAGCTCGCCACCGTGTCCGTGATGAGGGAGGTGATCTCCTTGCGGTAGGTGGTGACGACGTACACGGCCGCGTCCTCCACCCACTGGTCGACCTTGTCCTGCACCTTGCGCTCGGCCGCCATCCGGGAGCCCAGCGACAGCAGCGAGGCGCGGACGCGCAGCCGCAGCTCGCTGCGCTCGTCCTCCGCCGCCGCGACGATCATGGACCGGACGGCCGTCCAGGCGCTGGCGATGAGGTCCTGCACCTCGCCGCGGCCCAGCACCTCGCCCTTGAGCCGTTCGACGCGGGCGCGGGTGTCGGTGTCGGACTGGAGGTCGCCCGCGAAGTCGGTGAGGAAGCGGTCCAGGGCGCCGCGGGCGGGGTGGGCGGGCATGTCGCGCATCTCGGTGGCGAAGCGCAGCAGTTCCTTGTAGACGCGCTCGCCGACCTTGCGGTCGACGAACCTCGGCGTCCAGCCGGGGGCGCCGCCCTCCACGGCGTCCATGACCTCGTCGCGGTGCAGGACCAGCCAGTCGTGGGCGCGGTTGACGATGAGATCCACGACCCGTTTGTGGCCGCCGTCGGCGACGACCTTCTCCAGCATCTTGCCGATGCCGGGGCCGATCTCCTGGGCGTTGGCGCGGCGCGTGATGGCCTCGCCGACCACGGCCTGGACGTCGGAGTCGCGCAGGACCGTCAGGGCGCCGCGCAGGGCGGTGGACAGCTCGGCCGTGACCCGGTCGGCGTGTTCGGGCACGGCGAGCCAGGCGCCGAGGCGGCTGCCGATGCCGACGGCGCGCAGCCGCTGCCGTACGACGTCCTCAGAGAGGAAGTTCTCGCCGACGAACTCGCCGAGGGAGACGCCGAGCTGGTCCTTCTTGGTGGGGATGATCGCCGTGTGCGGGATGGGGATGCCGAGGGGGTGGCGGAAGAGGGCGGTGACGGCGAACCAGTCGGCGAGCGCGCCGACCATGCCCGCCTCGGAGGCGGCGGCGACATAGCCCGCCCAGGGGCCGGCGCCGGAGTTCTGCGCCCACTTGGCGAGGACGTAGACCACGGCGACGAACAGCAGGAGGCCGGTGGCGGTGAGTTTCATCCGGCGTACGCCGCGCTGTTTCTCCTCGTCCGCCGGGCTGAAGGTCGTCATCGCGCGGTTCACGGCGGGCCGGGGGCGGGCATGCTGCCCCGCGACGCTGCCCTTTTCTTCCACTTTGGTCCGCTCCATCCGCTCCACCCGCTCGGTGATCCCGCACACATTGTCCCTTCCTGACCGACTCCTGGAACGGAACAGGAGTTCCCGGCGTCTGTCGGGAGGGGGTAATGCGACGGGGTCCTGTCAGCTTCCCCGTGCCCATGCCGCATCATGGGAACATCAGATCGGAGCCTGAGGCTCCCATCGCCCGAGGAGAACTGAAGAGCATGACCCGGGGTCGTGGTTACGCCCTCCTGGCCGTCGTCGTCGCAGCGATCGTGGCCCTTTCCACCGCCATATACGTCGGAGTGGCGTCCGACAACGGCACCCGCAACCGGAACGCACTCGCCGACGGCCGCGTCCCGAACAACCCCGCCGCCCCGGCCTCCACCGGCACCTGGGTCGGCACCTGGTCCACGTCCCCGGCCGGCGCCGAGCCCGGCACGGAGACGACCGGCATGGCGGACCGCTCGGTACGCAACGTCGTCCACACCAGCGTCGGCGGTACGAGTGCCCGCGTGACGCTGTCCAATCTCTACGGCCAGTCGCCGCTGAACATCACGCAGGCGTCGATCGCCGTCGCCGCGGGCAGCGGCACGCCCGCCGCGCTCGCGGACACCATGCGGCAGCTGACCTTCAACGGCGGCCCCGCGGTCGTCGTCCCGCCCGGCGGGCAGGTGATGAGCGACGCCGTGCGCATCGCCATCCCGCACGACGCGGACGTCCTGATCACCACGTACACGCCGACCAGCTCCGGCCCGGTGACGTACCACCCGCACGCCCGGCAGACCTCCTACGTCGCCCAGGGCGACCAGGCGCGGGACGTGACGGGCACGCCGTACACCGAGGAGACCAGGTACTGGCGCTACCTGACCGCGCTGGACGTGCTGAGCAACGAGGCGGACGGGACGGTGGTCGCCCTGGGCGACTCGCTGACCGACGGCATCACCTCCACGTCGGGCGCCAACAGGCGGTGGACCGACGTTCTCTCGGACCGGCTACGCGCGGAGATCGCGGCCGGGCGGGACCTGCCGCGCTACAGCGTCGTCAACCAGGGCATCAGCGGGAACCGGGTCCTCACCGACGGGCTGGGCCGCCCCGCGGACAACCCCAGCGGGCTGAACCGCTTCGCGCGGGACGTACTGCAGCGGACGAACGTCAAGGTCGTCGTCATCGACCTCGGCGTCAACGACATCCTGCGCAACCCGCGGCTCGCCGACCCGGACGCGATCGTCGGCGGCCTGCGCACGATGGTGGGGCAGGCGCACGCGCGGGGGCTGAAGGTCGTGGGCGCGACCCTCATGCCGTTCTACGGGCACCGTGGCTACACGGACGCGCGTGAAGGGGTGCGGCAGGCCATCAACGCCGAGATCCGGGCCGGACGGGTGTTCGACGCGGTCGTCGACTTCGACGCGGCGCTGCGGGATCCGTACGACCCTCGGCGGCTGCGGCCGGTGTACGACTCGGGGGATCATCTGCACCCCAGCGACAAGGGGTACGCGCGGATGGCGGAGGCGTTCGACCTGGAGCTGCTGAAGGGGTCGGTACCGGCGGAGCTGTAGAGCTGTCTGCTGATACGCACCGCAGTCGTGGCTGAGGCGGGGTGGGCGCGCAACCCGGCGCTACGGGGTACCGCCTGCGCCCACCCGTGCCGCCCCAGCGGCACGACTGCCCGCAGACGGCAGGCGTCCTCAGCCCAGCTCCCGCCGCCCCTCCCTCCGCTCCAGCTTCTCCCGCTGCCGTTCCTCCCGTAGCCGCTGCTTCTCCGCGCGTGTCAGCTTCCGCTGGACCCCGACGCCGCCCCACAGCGCGAAGCCGGTGACGACGACCCGCGGTGCGCCCGGCTCCCCCGGCACGCCCTCCTCGCGGTGGTCGAAGCCGCCCATGATCCCGATGCCGCGCACGACGACCTCGACCCCGGGCGGCACGATGACGTCCACCCCGCCCATGATCGCGATCACGTTGATCTCGACCTCGCGGTCCGTGAAGTTCGCCTCGCGCAGGTCGAGCTCCCCGCCGCCGCAGAAGGCGAGGCAGGTGAACCGCCGGGGCACCGTCCAGTGCCCCTTGCGCTGGAAGCCGGCCATCACGGCGGCGGCCCAGGTCGAGGACCCCTCACCGCCCACGATCCGCCGCGACCAGTCCGGCCCGGCGGCGGGCTCCTTGCTCAGCGACACCACCGGCGCGGTGACACCGGAGGCCGGCAGGTCCCGGGTGATCGGCGCCAGCTCCCCGTACGTCCGCGCCCGGTACGTCGCGTCCAGCCGCTCCTCGAACTCCGCCATGTCGAGACGGCCCTCCGCGAGGGCGTCCCGCAGGATCTCGGCGACCCGTTCACGGTCGGCGTCGGAGGCGCGGAGGTCCGGGACTGAGTCGTCGGTCATACACAGCAGATTACGAGTCGCCCGAGCCGGGCACTACGTGGTCGCACGCTCCGCGTACATTTTCGCGATCACCGCCTCGATGTCCGGCTCCCGCACCGACAGGTCGACCAGCGGATACTCCGCCGCGATCCGCGCCACCAGCGGCGCCGCCGACTCCGCGGCCGGGAACGCCAGCCACTGCCGCGGACCGTCCACCCGCACGACCCGGGCGGGTGCGGGGGCGTCGATCGGCGGCAGTTCCCGCTCCAGGTCCACCACCAGCGTCCGCTCGCTCTCCCCCGCCTCGTGCAGCCCGGCGAGCGGCCCGTCGTACATCAGCCGCCCCTGGTCGATGACCATCACCCGCTTGCACAACTGCTCGATGTCCTGCAGGTCGTGCGTGGTCAGCAGAACCGTCGTGCCGCGCTCGGCGTTCAACTCCCGCAGGAACTCCCGCACCTTGGCCTTGGAGACGACGTCGAGCCCGATGGTCGGCTCGTCGAGGTACAGCACCTCCGGGTCGTGCAGCAGCGCCGCCGCGATGTCGCCGCGCATCCGCTGCCCGAGCGAGAGCTGCCGCACCGGCACGTCCAGCAGGTCGCCCAGGTCGAGGAGTTCGACCAGCCGGTCGAGGTTCTCGCGGTAACGGCCGTCCGGTATCCGGTACATGCGGTGCATCAGCCGGTAGGAGTCGACCAGCGGCAGGTCCCACCACAGCGTCGTGCGCTGCCCGAACACCACCCCGATGCGGTGCGCGAGGCGCGTCCGCTCCCGGGAGGGGTCGATGCCCGCCACCCGGAGCCGGCCCGCGCTCGGCGTGAGGATGCCGGTCAGCATCTTGATCGTGGTCGACTTGCCGGCGCCGTTCGGGCCGATGTAGCCGACCATCTCGCCGCGTCCCACCCGGAAGGAGATCGAGTCGACGGCGCGCACCTGCCGCCGCTCCCGCTTCATGAAGCCGGTCTTCTTGCGCACCTCGAAGACCTTCTCGACACCGTCGAGTTCGATGAACCCGCTTTCGGAACCGGTCAACTCAACTCCCAGTACTCCGGTACGAACGAAGCCCCGCCCGCCACGCCACCCCGGCCAGCGCGCAGCAGACCACCGCCACCAGCGGCGACGCGAACGCCACCCACGTCGGCAGGTCCAGCGGATACGGCCGCCCCAGCACATAGGACGCGGGCAGCCAGTTCACGAAGGCCAGCGGCAGCACGAAGGTCACCCCGCGCACCAGATCCCGCGCGAACAGCACCGGCGGGTACTGCAACAGCGTCGCCCCGCCGTACGTGAACGCGTTCTGCACCTCCGAGGCGTCCTGCGCCACGAACTGGAAGGCCGCGCCCGCCACGAACACCGAGCAGAAGATCGCCCCGCCGCTGACCACCATCACCGGCATCAGCAGCAGCTTCAGCGGCGTCCAGTCGATGTCCAGGGCGGTCAGCGCGTAGCCCAGCACCAGCGTGCCCTGCGTGACCCGGCCCAGGCGGCGCAGGGCGAAACGGTCGGCGGCCACCTGCGCCAGCACCGGCGCCGGCCGCACCAGCAGCGTGTCCAGCGTGCCGTCGCGCACCCGGCGCCCCAGCCGCTCCATCGACCCGATCAGCATGTCGGCGAGCCCGAAGGCCAGGCTGGACAGGCCGTACAGGAAGGCGATCTCGGGCAGGGAGAAGCCGCCCAGCGCGTCGACGCTGGAGAACATCAGCAGGATGGCGACGAAGTCGAGCCCGGTCACCGCGAAGTTGGTGAACGTCGTCAGGGCGAAGGAGGCGCGGTAGGCCATCGTGGAGCGGATCCACATCGCGGCGATCAGCCCGTAGGAGCGCAGCCCCTCCCGCACCCGGCCGGGCACACCGAGGACCTCCGCGCGCTCACGCACCGTGTCAGCCACCCTGGACCACCACCCGCCGCGTCGCCAGCGACTGCACCAGCCGCCCGGCCGCCAGCAGCGCCACCGCCCAGGCCGCCTGGAAGGCGTACGTGCCGAGCGGGTCGGCCTCGCCGAGCAGGACGTCGGCCGGTGCCTGGAGGACCGACGACCAGGGCAGCATCCGCACGACGTCGCCGAAGACGCCCGGGAAGACGTTCAGCGGCAGCATCATCCCCGAGCAGAACCAGCCGACGAACCACGACATCTGCACCACCCCGGTGCCGTCGATCAGCCAGAACGCCGACAGCGCCACCAGGTACCGGATGGCGAAGCCGACCACCCAGGCCAGCGCCACCGCCACCAGGAACGCCACCCAGGCCGTCACGTCCCCGGGCAGCGCCAGGGGGAAGAGCAGCGCCCCGATGACGAAGGGCGGCACCCCGCGTGCGAACAGCTCGAACAGGGCCCGGCCCCCGTCGGCCGCCATCCACCACAGCTGGAGGTCGGCGGGCCGGTACAGGTCGACGGCGACGTCCCCCGTACGGATGCGCTCCATCAGCTCGTCCTCGAAGCCGCCGCCGCTGATGCCGAGCGTCTTGAACAGCGCCTGGCCGATCCACACATAGGTGATGGCCTGCGCCTGGTCGTACCCCCCGAGGTGGGGTCTCTCGTCCCACAGCGCGAGATACGTGTACACCAGGATCAGGCCGAAGACGGTGTTGGTGAAGATCCCGGCCAGCATGGCCGCCCGATAGGTCGCGTACCGCCTGAAACCGCCCGCGGCGACGGCCGCGTACAACCGCCCCGAGCCCACATCCACCGCCCTCCTCACCGCCGGCACCGAAGCGCAGGAGCCTAGTGGGCCGACGATCAACCGTGCCACGGGTTTTCCGGGCCCCCGGGGGCGGCGCGGGGCGAGCCCGCACCGGCCCAGACGGTACGATCCGAGACGTCCGCGTGGGCCGAGGCGTCCGTGGCCAGGGCGAGCAGCGTGGCGGCGGTGCCGGCCAGGGCGGAGCGTGCGAGCAGTCGCATCTCGGTCGTGTCCCCCTTCGGGGGACATCACGCAAGCAGGAACGCACCTCGAACAGGCGCGCAGGGTGGCGAACGCGCCCCCCGGCCGCCTGCGCGCCCGCCCGCCTGCCGCCCGCCCGGGCACACGCCGCACGACACGGCCCTCGATCAGGGAACTGATCGCCGGATGGGACAGTCTTCACCACAGGGGCGCAAGAGCGAGCAGAGACGTACGGGAACGACGTACGACGCGAAACGGAGTCCGTGCACGACATGAGTGACGAGCCTCAGCAGCCGAACCCGGGCTGGGCACCGAGAGAGCCGCAGGCGGACGGCGACCCCGGCGCGCCTCAGGGCCCGGCGGCCGGGAAACCGAAGCGGACCGGCTGGCGCCGGATGATCCCGACCTGGCGCATGACGCTGGGCGGCTTCATCATCGTCGTCATGCTGCTGGTCGGCGGCTTCTTCCTCGGCTACTCGCTGGTGAAGATCCCGCCCGCCAACGCGCTCGCCACCAAGCAGGCCAACGTCTACCTGTACGCGGACGGCTCCGTGATCGCCCGCGACGGCGAGATCAACCGGGAGAACGTCACCCTCGCGCAGATCTCCAAGGACGCCCAGCACGCCATCCTGGCCGCCGAGGACCGCGACTTCTACACGGAGTCCGCCGTCGACCCCAAGGCCATGGTCCGCGCCGCCTGGAACACCGCCCTCGGCAAGGGCAAGCAGTCCGGCTCCACCATCACGCAGCAGTACGTGAAGAACTACTACCTGCGCCAGGAGCAGACCGTCACGCGCAAGGCCAAGGAGTTCTTCATCGCGATCAAACTGGACCGCGAGAAGAGCAAGGACGAGATCCTCGAGGGCTACCTCAACACCAGCTTCTTCGGCCGCAACGCCTACGGCATCCAGGCCGCCGCCCAGGCCTACTACGGCATGGACGCCAAGGACCTCGACCCGGCCCGCGCCGCCTACCTCGCCGCGCTCGTCAACGCCCCCAGCCAGTACGACGTCGTCGCCCACCCCGAGAACCGCAGGGCCGCCGAGTCCCGCTGGAACTACGTCCTGGACGGCATGGTCAAGAAGGGCTGGCTCAGCGAGTCCGAGCGGGCCGGCATGAAGTTCCCGGTGCCGAAGGAGTCCACCCTCTCCACCGGCATGTCCGGCCAGCGCGGCTACATCGTCCGGACCGTCAAGGACTACCTGGTCCAGAACAAGATCGTCGAGGAGAGCAAGCTCGACGCCGGCGGCTACCGCATCACGACGACCCTGCAGAAGCCCAAGCAGGACGCCTTCGTGAAGGCCGTCGACGACAAGCTGATGTCCAAGCTGGACAAGAAGAACAACAAGGTCGACCGCTACGTCCGCGCGGGCGGCGCCGCCGTCGACCCGAAGACCGGCGAGGTCGTCGCGATGTACAACGGCATCGACTACGTCAAGCAGTACACCCCGAACGCCACCCGCAGGGACTTCCAGGTCGGCTCCACCTTCAAGCCGTTCGTGTTCACCTCGGCCGTCGAGAACCACTCCGAGACGCAGGACGGCCGCGTCATCACCCCGAACACGATCTACGACGGCACCAACAAGCGCCCCGTCCAGGGCTGGGCCGGCGACCCTTACGCCCCCGAGAACGAGGACCAGCGCTCCTACGGCGACATCACCGTCACCGAGGCGACCGACAGCTCCGTGAACTCGGTGTACGCGCAGATGGCCGCCGACGTCGGCCCCCAGAAGGTCAAGCAGACCGCCATCGACCTCGGCATCCCCGAGAACACCCCCGACCTCGCCGACGGCCCCGCCATCGCCCTCGGCACGGCCACCGCCAGCGTCCTCGACATGGCCGAGGCCTACGCCACGCTCGCCAACCACGGCCGCCACGGCACGTACACGATGGTCAAGAAGGTCACCAAGGAGGGCATGCCGATCGAGCTGCCCGAGCGGCGCACCCGGCAGGCCGTCAGCCGCGAGGCCGCCGACACCACCACCTCCATGCTCCGGAGCGTCGTCCAGAACGGCACCGCCTCCGCCGCCCAGGCCCTCGGCCGCCCCGTCGCCGGCAAGACCGGCACCGCCGAGGAGGACACCGCCGCCTGGTTCGCCGGCTACACCCCCGAGCTCGCCACGGTCGTCTCCGTGATGGGCCAGGACCCGGTCACCGCCGCGCACAAGTCGCTGTACGGCGCGATGGGCCTGCCGCGCATCAACGGCGGCGGGGCGCCCACGGAGATCTGGACGCAGTTCACCCAGGACGCCCTCAAGGGCAAGCCGGTCAAGGAGTTCGACCTGCGGCTCCAGCCGGGCGCCGACGTCTCCCAGGCGCCGGGCACCGAGCCCCCGGCCGACCCGACCACGGGCACCACCGACGGCGGCAGCACGTCCACCGGCGGCCAGGAGACCGGCACCGAGACGCCCGGCCAGTCGCCGAGCGCGCCCGAGGGGCAGACCCAGGGCCAGACCAACGGCGGCACCACCGACGGCGGCACGGGCGGCGAGTCCCCGACCGGCGGCGGCACCGCGGACGGCGGCACCGGCGACGGCGGCACGGCCACCGACGGAGGCACGACCGACGGCGGCACGACGGAGGGCGGCGGCGACGCGACCGACGGCGGCGCGACGGGCGGCCCGACGGGCCCCGGCTGGGGCGTGATGCCGCAGGGCGCGCGCCGCGAATAGGCCGGCCTCAGTGGCCTGACGTCGCCTTGAGCCCCACCACGGCGACCAGCAGCAGGCACACGAAGAAGATCCGGGCGGCGGTGGCCGGCTCCCCCAGCACCACCATGCCGAACACCGCCGCCCCGGCCGCCCCGATCCCCACCCACACGCCGTAGGCGGTACCGATCGGCAGGGTCCTGGCGGCCTGCGACAGCAGCAGCATGCTGGCGACGATGCCGGCGCCGGTGAGCACACTGGGCAGCGGGCGCGTGAAGCCGTCGGTGTACTTCATGCCGACGGACCACCCGACTTCGAGCAGACCGGCGACGACGAGCAGAACCCAGGCCATGACGGGCACCTCCGGGAAACGGGCTGACGGTGTCGGTGCGTCGTCTTTGCCTTGATCCCGGTACGGCGCGTCTCGTCGGGGGTCCCTCCAACGTAGCAAAGGCACACCGAAGGGGCCGGTGACCCAGGTCACCGGCCCCTTCGCGCGTGCCGCTCGGCTACGGGTCTCCGCCTACAGGTACAGGCCCGTCGAGTCCTCCGACCCCTCGAACCGGTCCGCGGCCACGGCGTGCAGGTCGCGCTCGCGCATGAGCACGTACGCGATGCCCCGCACCTCGACCTCGGCACGGTCCTCCGGGTCGAACAGAACCCGGTCGCCCGGCTCCACGGTCCGCACGTTCTGCCCCACCGCGACGACCTCGGCCCAGGCCAGCCGCCGGCCGACCGCCGCCGTGGCGGGGATCAGGATGCCGCCGCCGGAACGCCGCTCGCCCTCGCTGGTGTCCTGCCGCACGAGTACGCGGTCGTGCAGCATCCGGATGGGCAGCTTGTCGGGATGGGTGCTGTGCTCGTTTCTCTTGGCGCTCACGCCCTGAAACCTACCTGTCTTCCCGGCGGACGTACGCAGTCGGGTCAGCCCTTGCGGCGCCGCGTACCGACGGCCAGCAGGCCGACCACGCCGACGACCACGAGGGCGACCGGCACGACCCGCTCCAGCCGCGGCGCCCCGTCCTCGTCCACGAACCGGGCCCGGACATCGGTGACGGCCCTGTTGATCTCCACGTAGGCCCGCCCGAGGGTGTGATCGATGTTCGACGCGACCTTGGCCTTGGCGTCCCCGACGATCGTCTTCGGGTGCACCCGCACCCCGATCTCGTCGAGGGTCTCGGCCAGGGTCTCGCGGCGGCGCCTGATGTCCGCCTCGATCTGCGCCGGGGTCCTGGTGTCCGCCGTGTCCGCCACCGTGTCGCCTCCGAAGTCGGTATGAAGCCTGTGCCGGACAGTCTGTCAGCTCCACGGCTCATCGCACTGTCCCGACCCCCGGTTACCCTGGCCTGATGAGCGAGCGACTCCAGCCGGGGGACGTGGCCCCCGCCTTCACCCTGCCCGACGCCGACGGCACCGAGGTGTCCCTGTCGGACCACAAGGGCCGCAAGGTCATCGTCTACTTCTACCCGGCCGCCCTCACCCCCGGCTGCACGAAGCAGGCCTGCGACTTCACGGACAACCTGGAGCTGCTGGCCGGCGCGGGCTACGAGGTCATCGGCATCTCCCCCGACAAGCCGGAGAAGCTCGCGAAGTTCCGCGACAAGGAGTCCCTCAAGGTCACCCTCCTCGCCGACCCGGACAAGAAGGTCCTGGAGGCCTACGGCGCCTTCGGCGAGAAGAAGCTGTACGGCAAGACGGTCGTCGGCGTCATCCGCTCCACGGTGATCGTGGACGAGGAGGGCAAGGTCGAACGCGCCCTGTACAACGTCAAGGCGACGGGCCACGTAGCCAAGATCATCAAGGATCTGGGGATCTGACTCCCCGCGCACTTCCTGACACGGCCCGCACCGGAAACGTCCGGTACGGGCCGTTCCGTATTCCGTGCGTGACCGCCGGACTACCGGTTCGTTATTCCGTGCGGATCGCGCATAGATGATCGAGGGCGGAGTGACGGAGGCTCGATGGGGGCGAGTACGTACACCAGGGAGCGGCTGGAGGAGGCTGCCCGGGGGGCTCGGACGTTGTCGGAGGCGTTGGGGAGGCTGGGGGTGGATCCGCGGAGTGCTACGCGGGACTACATCAGTCGGCGGATGAAGAAGCTGGGCGTGGACACCTCCCACTTCACGCGGGAGGGCCACAAGTGGACGAAAGAGGCCCTGCAAGCAGCCGTAGCGGCCTCGACCAGCACGAACGACGTGCTGCGTCATCTCGGGCTCGATCTGGTCGGGGGACATCACACGCACATCGGCCGCAGGATCAAGTCCTACGGAATCGACACCTCGCACTTCGTGCCCGTGGTCCGCACGGAGAGGACGAGACACAACCAGCGCCGCCGAACCGCTGCGGAGATCCTCATCGAGGACACCTCCTCGCACGCCCGGCGGGTTCCGAGTGCCCGCCTCAAGAGGGCCATGCAGGAGCTGGGTATCGAGGAGCGCTGTGCCCTGTGCGGCATCGAAGCGCTGTGGCTGGGGGAACCACTGCCCCTGGAGGTCGACCACATCGACGGTGACTGGCGGAACAACAGAATCGAGAACCTTCGGGTGCTGTGCCCCAACTGCCATGCGACGACGGACAGGTACCGGGGACGCGGCGCGCGGCGCGGGCGGCCCTCGTGAGCACACGACGGGACCAGCCCACCCCTGGCCGACTGCGGGCCGCGGTCGCCGCGTCCACCTCCCTGGCAGAGGTGCTGCGCCGCCTGGGCCGACCGGACAACGGTGGTCAGCGGGCGATGTTGCGCCGCTGGATCGCCCAAGAGCGCCTCGACACGGCGCATTTTCTGGGACAGGCACACAATCGCGGCAAGCCGGGAACGGTCCCGGTCAAGCAGCCCGAGGAGATCCTGATCCGGCACGGCGGCCGGTACCGGACCCGCACCTCGCTGTTGCGCCGCGCGCTCGGTGCCGTCGGCGTTCCGGAAGAGTGCGCGCGGTGCGGCACCGGGCCCGAGTGGCTCGGCAAGCCGATGACGCTGGAGGTGGATCACATCAACGGAGACTGGAGCGACGACCGGCGCGAGAATCTGCGGTTGTTGTGCCCGAATTGCCATGCGATCACCAGGACGTGGTGTCGAGGAGGCCGCCGGGCGATCCACGAGGCCCAGTAGAGTAGGCACCGCTGTGGGCCCGTACCCCAGCTGGCAAGAGGGCGCCGGTTTAGGTCCGGTGTGTCGTGGGTTCGAGTCCCACCGGGCTCATTGGAGAAGGGCGCACACATCAGTGGGCGCCCTTCGGCGCACCTCAGCCCAGCAGCTCCCGGACCACCGGCACCAACGCCCGGAACGCCTTCCCCCGGTGGCTGATCGCGTTCTTCTCCTGGGGCGTCAGTTCCGCGCAGGTGCGGGTCTCGCCCTCCGGTTGGAGGATCGGGTCGTAGCCGAAGCCGTTCGTGCCGGTCGGCGAGTGGCGCAGGACGCCGCGGAGTCGGCCCTCGACCACCCGCTCCGTGCCGTCCGGCAGGGCCAGGGCCGCCGCGCAGGCGAAGTGGGCGCCGCGGTGCTCGTCGGCGATGTCCGACAGCTGGGCGAGGAGCAGCTCCAGGTTGGCCTTGTCGTCGCCGTGGCGGCCGGACCAGCGGGCGGAGAAGATGCCGGGCGCGCCGTTCAGGACGTCGACGCAGAGGCCGGAGTCGTCGGCGACGGCCGGAAGGCCCGTGGCCCGGGCCAGGGTGTGGGCCTTGAGGAGCGCGTTCTCGGCGAACGTCACGCCGGTTTCCTTGACGTCGGGGACGTCCGGGTAGGCGTCGGCGCCGACGAGTTCGTGGGGCAGCCCGGCTTCGGCGAGGATCGCGCGAAGCTCGGTGATCTTTCCGGCGTTACGGGTGGCGAGGATCAGGCGGGTCATGGACCCAACAGTATTCGGCGCCCCGAAAGGGGCGCGGGGAACTGCGCGAGCAACCACGACGGGCCCGCGGTCGCCCACCGGCCGCCGGCGTCACGGCGTCACGGCGTCACAGTGTTACGGCGTGCAGACCTTCGTCAGTTCGCCCGCCGCGTCCGTGACGGGGCTGATGTCGGGCGTCTCGTCGCCGTTCTTGATGGCCGTGCGGACGTTGTCCACCGCCGCGTTGAGGTCGTCCACGGCCTTGTTGACGTCCGCGTTGTCCGTCTTGTCGCCGATCTCGCCGAGGTTCTTGTCGATGGAGTCGAGGGACTCGTCGAGCTGCGTCGGGTCGTTCGCGGCGTTGTCCACGGCCTGCTGGAGCTCCGTGACGCTGTCGGCGATGGCGTCGGCGGTCTGGACGCAGTCCAGCGCCTTGTCGACGGCGGCGCAGCCGGTGGTGAGTCCGGCGGTCAGCGCGACGGCCGCCAGGGTGGCGGCGACGGCTGCGGTGCGGCGTCGGCGGCTCGCGGCCATGGAGCGGTCCCTCTCGTTCGGTCGGGCCGGTCGGGCCCGTGTGGCTGGCCGGGCGCACAGGGATGAGCCGTGCGCCCGTACTCCTTCAGACGCGAGTGTGCTCGGCGTGGTTGCCCGCGCCGAGCACCGTTCTTGGTGCGCCCTTTACTTTTCGAGGACGGTATCAAGCGCGGTGCGCTGGTGGGCGGCGAGTTCGGCGCAGCCGGCGACGGCGAGGTCGAGGAGGGCGTCGAGTTCGTCGCGGGCGAAGGGTTCGGCCTCGGCGGTGCCCTGGATCTCGACGAAGCGGCCGTCGCCGGTGCAGACGACGTTCATGTCGGTCTCGGCCTTGACGTCCTCCTCGTAGCAGAGGTCGAGGAGGGGGACGCCGCCGACGATGCCGACGGAGACGGCGGAGACGGTGCCGGTGAGGGGCTGGCGGCCGGCCTTGATGAGCTTCTTGCGCTGGGCCCAGGCGACGGCGTCGGCGAGGGCGACGTAGGCGCCGGTGATGGCGGCCGTGCGGGTGCCGCCGTCGGCCTGGAGGACGTCGCAGTCGAGGACGATGGTGTTCTCGCCGAGGGCCTTGTAGTCGATGACGGCGCGCAGCGAGCGGCCGATGAGGCGGCTGATCTCGTGGGTGCGGCCGCCGATGCGGCCCTTGACGGACTCGCGGTCGCCGCGGGTGTTGGTGGAGCGGGGCAGCATGGAGTACTCGGCGGTGACCCAGCCTTCGCCGCTGCCCTTGCGCCAGCGCGGGACGCCTTCGGTGACGGAGGCGGTGCAGAAGACCTTGGTGTCGCCGAAGGAGACGAGGACGGATCCTTCGGCGTGCTTGCTCCAGCCGCGCTCGATGGTGATGGGGCGGAGTTGCCGGGGGGTGCGGCCGTCGATTCGAGACATGGCGCTGAGCCTATCCGTATGCGCGGAACGGGCCCTTCCCGCGGTGGGGAGGGGCCCGTGCGTACGGCGTCGGGGGTCCGTCAGGGGGTGAAGCCCGGGACGATCCCCGCGCTTCACATCAGGTCTTCGATCTCCGCGGCGATGGGGTCGGCGTCCGTGCCGATGACGACCTGGATGGCGGTGCCCATCTTGACGACGCCGTGGGCGCCGGCGGCCTTCAGGGCGGCCTCGTCGACCTTGGCGGGGTCGACGACCTCGGTGCGGAGGCGGGTGATGCAGCCTTCGACCTCTTCGATGTTGTCGATGCCGCCGAGCCCGGCAACGATCTTCTCAGCCTTGGTGGCCATGTTCGTTCTCCCTGATCCGAACCGCTTTGTCGCAGTAACCCACAGTTGGCCCATCTTTGCGAGCGGTCTTGTCGTGCGTGCCGAAGGATGGCGTCACGTCCGTGTGCGACCGTCCGTTCGACTGGTCTACACCACGAGCCCGCCTCTCGACAAAGGGACCGGTATGAGTGCCGACAGCCCCGCCGGCGCCGAGGCCGCCGTACGTCCTGCTCGCGCTCGCTGGAACCGGCTGTTCCAGGGGCTCCAGAAGATGGGCCGCACCCTTCAGTTGCCGATCGCGGTGCTGCCGGCGGCGGGGATCCTGAACCGGCTGGGGCAGCCGGATGTGTTCGGGGACGACGGTCTGGGCTGGACGAACGTCTCGAAGGTGATGGTGGGGGCGGGCGGGGCGCTGCTGGACAGTTCGCTGGGGCTGCCGCTGCTGTTCTGTGTGGGCGTTGCGATCGGGATGGCGAGGAAGGCGGACGGTTCGACGGCGCTGGCGGCGGTGGTCGGGTTCCTCGTGTATTTCACGGTGCTGCGGCAGTTCCCGGAGGACTGTCCCGAGGGGTCGGTGGCGGTGCCGAACGTGGGGTGTCAGCTGACGGAGGGCGCGCGGACGGTGACCGCGTTCACGTTCCAGAATCCGGGGGTGTTCGGCGGGATCGTGATGGGGCTGCTGGCGGCGTTCTTCTGGGCGCGGTTCCACCGGACGCGGCTGGTGGACTGGCTGGGGTTCTTCAACGGGCGGCGGCTGGTGCCGATCGTCATGGCGTTCGTGGCGATCGCGTTCGCGGCGCTGTGTCTGTGGGTGTGGCCGCCGGTCGGTGACGCGCTGGAGGGTTTCAGCGACTGGATGGACGGGCTGGACGCGTGGGGCGCGGGTGTGTTCGGGGTGGCGAACCGGGCGTTGCTGGTGGTGGGGCTGCACCAGTTCCTGAACGTGCCCATCTGGTTCCAGTTCGGTTCGTTCACGAAGCCGGACGGGACGGTGGTGCACGGTGACATCAACATGTTCCTGGCGGGTGATCCGGACGCGGGGCAGTTCCTGTCGGGCTTCTTCCCGATCATGATGTTCGCGCTGCCGGCTGCGGCCCTGGCGATCACGCACTGCGCCCGGCCGGAGCGGCGCAAGGAGGTCGGGGGTCTGATGCTGTCGGTGGCGCTGACGTCGTTCGTCACGGGCATCACGGAGCCGATCGAGTACTCGTTCCTGTTCGTCGCGCCGGTGCTGTACGGGGTGCACGCGCTGCTGACGGGGGTGTCGATGGCGGTGACGTGGGGGCTGGGGGTGCACGACGGGTTCAGCTTCTCGGCGGGGCTGATCGACTACGTCATCAACTGGAATCTGGCGACCAGGCCGTGGCTGATCATCCCGATCGGGCTGGGTTTCGCGCTCGTCTACTACGTGATCTTCCGGTTGGCGATCACGAAGTTCGACTTGAGGACTCCGGGGCGGGAGCCCGTGGAGGACGTCGAGGACAGCGCCGAGGCGTGATCGTCGGGGCGGGCGGAATTGGCGGGTTCCACTCGTTCGGCCTACCGTGCTACAACTGGTCTACACCACTCCCTGGTGGAGGCCGCGCGGTGGAGACCGCGTTCCCCATTCTTCGAGACGCCGCCGTCCCCCGTCGCATTCTTCCTGGGCGGCGCCGCGCCCCCTGGAGGAAGTACATGTCCACTGATACAGCCGCGCCCGCGAGCCCGGGCAAGGGGTCGGCCGTGATGGCCGTCCTGCAGCGCATCGGCCGCAGCCTCATGCTGCCCGTCGCCGTGCTGCCCGCCGCCGCCCTGCTGGTCCGCCTCGGCAACACCGACATGCTCGGGCGCGAGTCGTTCCCCGCCTTCATCACCAAGATCGCGGGCTTCATGGCGGCCGGCGGCAACGCGATCCTGGACAACATGGCGCTGCTGTTCGCCGTGGGCATCGCGATCGGCTTCGCCAAGAAGTCGGACGGCTCCACCGCGCTGGCGGCCGTGGTGGGCTACCTGGTCTTCAAGAACGTGCTGGCGACGTTCACCGACAAGAACCTGCCGCAGGTGGCGAAGGTCGTCGACGGCAAGATCGTGATGACGGACGCGCCGGTGGACGCCAAGGTGCTCGGCGGTGTGGTGATGGGCCTCGTCGTCGCCCTGCTCTACCAGCGGTTCTACCGCACCAAGCTGCCCGACTGGGCGGGCTTCTTCGGCGGCCGCCGCCTGGTGCCGATCCTGTCGGCCTTCGCGGGCCTGGTCATCGGCATCGTCTTCGGTTACATATGGCCGGTCCTCGGCACGGCCCTGCACAACTTCGGCGAGTGGCTGGTCGGCTCCGGCGCGGTCGGCGCGGGCATCTTCGGTGTGGCCAACCGCGCGCTGATCCCGATCGGCATGCACCACCTGCTGAACTCCTTCCCCTGGTTCCAGGCCGGCACCTACGAGGGCAAGAGCGGTGACATCGCCCGGTTCCTGGCGGGCGACCCGAGCGCCGGGCAGTTCATGACCGGCTTCTTCCCGATCATGATGTTCGCGCTGCCGGCCGCCTGCCTGGCGATCGTGCACTGCGCCCGGCCCGAGCGCCGCAAGGTCGTCGGCGGCATGATGTTCTCCCTCGCGCTGACGTCGTTCGTCACCGGTGTCACCGAGCCGATCGAGTTCACCTTCATGTTCATCGCCCCGGTGCTGTACGCGATCCACGCGGTGCTCACGGGTGTCTCCATGGCGCTGACCTGGGCTCTGGGAATGAAGGACGGCTTCGGCTTCTCGGCCGGCGCGGTGGACTTCTTCCTGAACCTGGGCATCGCGACCAACCCGTGGGGCCTGGCCCTGGTCGGCCTGTGCTTCGCGGCGGTCTACTACGTGGTCTTCCGCTTCGCGATCACCAAGTTCAACCTGCCGACGCCGGGCCGCGAGTCCGACGAGGAACTCGCCGAGCTGCAGAAGGCCGAGGCCAAGTAGTCCGCCGACCGCCGAAGGCCCCGGAACCGCTCGGTTCCGGGGCCTTCGCGCGGGTGGATCGTTCAGATCTCGTACGTCTGCCGGGGTACGGCGAGCTCCACGGGACCGTCGTACACCTCGCGGGCGTCGACGAGGTTGACCTGCGGGTCCGTCCACGGCGGGATGTGGGTGAGGACCAGGCGGCGGGCACCGGCCCGGGCCGCCGTCTGCCCCGCCTCGCGGCCGTTGAGGTGCAGGTCGGGGATGTTCTCCTTGCCGTGCGTGAACGCCGCCTCGCACAGGAACAGGTCGGCGTCCCGGGCGAGTTCGTCCAGGGCCGGGGTCACGCCGGTGTCGCCGGAGTACGTGAGGACCTTGCCGTCGTGTTCGACGCGGATGCCGTACGCCTCCACGGGGTGGGCCACCCGCTCGGTGTGCACCGTGAAGGGGCCGATCTCGAAGGTGGACGGCTTGACCGTGTGGAAGTCGAAGACCTCGCTCATGGACGAGGCGGAGGGGGTGTCCGCGTAGGCGGTGGTCAGCCGGTGTTCCGTGCCCTCGGGTCCGTAGACGGGGAGCGGGTCGCAGCGGCCGCCGTCGTGGCGGTAGTAGCGCGCGACGAAGTACGCGCACATGTCGATGCAGTGGTCGGCGTGCAGGTGGCTGAGGAAGATCGCGTCGAGGTCGTAGAGACCGCAGTGGCGCTGCAGCTCGCCCAGGGCACCGTTGCCCATGTCGAGAAGCAGCCGGAAGCCGTCGGCCTCGACGAGGTAGCTCGAGCAGGCCGATTCCGCGGACGGGAACGACCCCGAGCAGCCGACGACGGTGAGCTTCATGAAGCAGAAACCTCCGCTGGCGGGAATGTCTGAGAGGGGCGTCGGGGGTCGTGCGGTTCGTCGAGCGTAAGGCGCAAAACCTCCGGTAGCTCCTCCGCCAGGGGCTGTTGTGGGCGAACTCACCTGTGCTGTCACCGGTTCGGCTGGCAGCGCCGGCGGTGATCCTCGCGAGGGGGGCGCGCTGGAGGGATGGCGCCGGTAACGTCTCAGTATGGACACGTCCTGGTGGCTGGCGCTCGCCGCGGTGGTACTGCTCGCGCTCGTCGCCACGCTCGTCGACGGCTGGGGGCGCGGGCGGCGGTGGCGGGAGCGGCGGACCGGGGTGACGGCACCGGCCGGCCCGGGGACCGGGCGGCCGCAGCCGGCGGAGATCTGGTGGGCGGACGTCCCCTACGAGGACGAGGCCCGGACGAAGGACCGGCCCTGCCTGGTCCTGGCGGTGCGCGGCGAGCGGGCCACCGTCGCGAAGATCACCACCCGTTTCCGCGACGCGCGCACCGGCGTCATCCCGCTTCCCCCGGGCTCGGTCGGCGACGCGCAGGGCCGCGCGAGCTTCCTGGAGACGGACGAGCTGCGCGAGGTGCCGGTGTGGGGCTTCCGGCGGCGGGTCGGGGTGGTGGATCCGGCGCTGTGGGACCAGGTGCGGTACCTGGCCGGGTGATCCGGACGGCGAAGGGGCCGGAGTCGTGACTCCGGCCCCTCGGTGTGTCCGTGCCGTCGGCTACGCCCAGAGCTGGCCCTGGAGCGTCTCGATGGCCTCCTCCGTGGTGGCCGCCGTGTAGACGCCGGTCGACAGGTACTTCCAGCCGCCGTCGGCGACGACGAACACGATGTCGGCCGGCTCGCCGGCCTTCACGGCCTTGCGGCCGACGCCGATCGCGGCGTGCAGCGCGGCGCCCGTGGAGACGCCGGCGAAGATGCCCTCCTGCTGGAGCAGTTCGCGGGTCCGGGTGACCGCGTCGGCCGAGCCGACGGAGAAGCGGGTGGTGAGCACGGACGCGTCGTACAGCTCGGGCACGAAGCCCTCGTCGAGGTTGCGCAGGCCGTAGACGAGGTCGTCGTAACGCGGTTCGGCGGCGACGATCTGGATGTCCGGCTTGTGCTCGCGCAGGTAGCGGCCGACGCCCATGAGCGTGCCGGTGGTGCCGAGGCCCGCCACGAAGTGCGTGACGGAGGGCAGGTCGGCGAGGATCTCGGGGCCCGTGGTCGCGTAGTGGGCGCCCGCGTTGTCCGGGTTGCCGTACTGGTACAGCATCACCCAGTCCGGGTGCTCGGCCGAGAGTTCCTTGGCGACGCGCACGGCGGTGTTGGAGCCGCCCGCCGCCGGGGAGGAGATGATCTCGGCGCCCCACATGGCCAGCAGGTCACGGCGTTCCTGCGAGGTGTTCTCGGGCATCACGCACACGATGCGGTAGCCCTTGAGCTTCGCCGCCATGGCCAGGGAGATGCCGGTGTTGCCCGAGGTGGGCTCCAGGATCGTGCAGCCGGGGGTGAGGCGGCCGTCCTTCTCCGCCTGCTCGATCATGTGCAGGGCGGGGCGGTCCTTGACCGAGCCGGTGGGGTTGCGGTCCTCCAGTTTCGCCCAGATGCGGACGTCGGGGGACGGCGACAGCCGCGGCAGGCGCACCAGGGGGGTGTTGCCGACCGCGGCCAGGGGTGAGTCGTAGCGCATGGGTGATCAGACCATGCCGCCGGCCACGGCCGGCAGGATCGTGACGTTGTCGCCGTCCGACAGCTTGGTGTTGATGCCGTCGAGGAAGCGCACGTCCTCGTCGTTCAGGTAGACGTTGACGAAGCGGCGCAGCTGGTCGCCGTCCACGATGCGGGCCTGGATGCCCGCGTGCCGGGTCTCGAGGTCGGTGAACAGCTCGGCGAGGGTGTCACCGGTGCCCTCCACCGCCTTCTGGCCGTCGGTGTACTGGCGGAGGATGGTCGGGATGCGGACCTCGATGGCCATGGCTCAGGGCTCCTGTCGGAAGGTGTCGTCGGTTGGTGGCGCGCGGCGGCGCGGGCGTGCGTGGTCGTACGCAGGTGGAGCGTTTCGCCGCGGCTCACGGCCGTACGGCGGCAGGGTGCTGCGTCAACAGATGGCGCTGGCGAGCCTGCACAGGTCGACGTGCAGCCGCGCCACGAGCAGATCGCCCGGCGTCTTTTCGCTCACGTCGTGGAAAACCATGGGCTCATCGTATCGATTCCCGGCCGGGCCTCCGGAGTGTGATCCCACACTTCGGACGTTATTCATCCGCATGTCGAGATTCCCGAGTTCAGGGCCTGCTCAGTACGCCTCGACGATGGTGACCTCCTCCTCCGTGACCTCGCCCTCGACGATCCGGAAGGAGCGGAACTGGAACTCGCCGGCCCCGTCGGTGTCGGCGGTGGAGACCAGGACGTAGTGCGCGCCGGGCTCGTTGGCGTAGGAGATGTCGGTGCGCGAGGGGTAGGCCTCGGTCGCCGTGTGGGAGTGGTAGATGACCACCGGCTCCTCGTCGCGGTCGTCCATCTCGCGGTAGAGCCTGAGCAGGTCGCCGGAGTCGAACTCGTAGAACGTGGGCGACATGGCCGCGTTCAGCATGGGGATGAAGCGCTCGGGGCGGTCCGAGCCCGCCGGGCCGGCGACGACGCCGCACGCCTCGTCGGGGTGGTCCTTGCGGGCGTGGGCGACGATCTGGTCGACGAGGGCCTGGGTGATGGTCAGCATGCTCGTCAGGATAAGCAGAAGGGCCGTTCCGTACCGATGGCTGGTACGGAACGGCCCACATGCCGGACGCCCTGAGCGGCAGCCGCAGGGAGTGCCACGAGAACTCCCTGCGGCGGGCGTCCCGCGGGTTGGTCAGCCGACCTTCTCGAACTCCGCGTCGCCGCGGCGCTCGGCGATCTGCGGGTTGCGGCTCTTGAGGAGCGCCCAGCCGATACCGAGGGCGACGGCCCAGCCGGCCGCGACGTACAGGCAGATCCGCGCGTCCTTGTCGTAGGCGATCATGCAGGTCACGCCGACGAGGAAGAGGAGCGCGACCCAGCTGAACAGCGCTCCGCCGGGGGCGGGGAAGGACGAGGCGCGCAGTCGGCCCGCGTCGACCGCGGCGCGGTAGCGGATGTGGCTGACGAGGATCATCATCCAGGTCCAGATGCCGGCCGCGGTGGCGACGGAGGTGACGTAGAGGAACGCCTTCTCCGGGACGACGTAGTTCAGCACGACGCCGATGCCCATGAGGGCCACGGAGACCGTGATGCCGACGGCGGGCGTCTTGCGGGCGTTGAGCTTGCCGAACGCCTGCGGGGCCTCGCTGTTGGCGGCCAGGTCGCGCAGCATGCGGCCGGTGGAGTACATGCCCGAGTTGCAGGACGACAGGGCCGCGGTGAGCACCACGAAGTTGACGATGCCCGCGGCGAGCGGGATGCCGATCTCGCCGAAGGCGTGGACGAAGGGGCTCTCACCGGCGGAGAACTCGGTCCACTTCACGACGGAGAGGATCACCAGCAGGGCGCCGACGTAGAAGACGATGATGCGCCAGGGCAGGGTGTTGATGGCCTTGGGCAGGGTCTTCTCGGGGTTCTCGGACTCGCCCGCGGTGACGCCGACGAGCTCGACGGCGAGGTAGGCGAACATGACGCCCTGGAGCGTCATCAGGCTGGAGCCGATGCCGTTCGGGAAGAAGCCGTCGTGCGACCAGAGGTTGGAGACGGTGGCGGTGTCACCGGCGTCGGAGAAGCCGAGGGTGAGCACGCCGAGACCGATGACGATCATGCCGATGATGGCCGTGACCTTGATCATCGAGAACCAGAACTCGACCTCACCGAAGATCTTGACGGAGATCAGGTTGACGCCGAAGAGCACCACCAGGAACACCAGGGCGCTGACCCACTGCGGGATCTCCGGGAACCAGAAGTGGATGTAGATCGCGGCGGCCGTGAGCTCGGCCATGCCGGTGACCACCCACATGAGCCAGTACGTCCAGCCCGTGACGAACCCGAAGAACGGGCCGAGGAACTCACGGGCGTACTCGGCGAAGGAGCCGGAGACGGGCCGGTAGAGGAGCAGTTCGCCCAGCGCCCGCATGATGAAGAAGATCACGACGCCCGCGAGGGCGTACATGAGGATGATGCTGGGGCCCGCCTTGGCGATGTTCGCTCCGGCACCCATGAACAGGCCGACGCCGATGGCGCCGCCGATCGCGATCATCTGGACTTGGCGGCTGCCGAGTCCGCGCTCGTACCCCTCTTCGGGCACGGTGTCCGTGTCGACCTGCGCAGAGGTCATGTGTGGTGCGCCTTTCTCCATGCCGACCCGGGCCTTCGTCGGCCTCGGATCGGGTCTCGATCCCCCCGGATTGCTGGAGTGGTGCCTGGCCGGCGGTTGCCGGCTCGGTGGCGCACCCGGCCGGACATTCGGGTGGTGTCGGCCGGGCGATCGTGAAGATTTATCACGGTCGCACCACTGATCACAGAGGTGCGGTGTGACGCGACACACAGGGAAACCGGACAAAGCGCACCCGAAAGAGACCATAGAAGGCAGGCCCGGTGACGCGATCGTTATCCGGATTTGAGCGTCCTCTGAGCGAACACCGAAGGGTCACCCGCCGGTCACGGAATCCCCACGGATCAGGGCATAAGCGTTCCGACCAGCGTCTCCTGGAGTCCACCGAGCCACAGGTAGGCCATCACCATCGGCTTGCGCGGGTCCTCGTCCGGGAGCCGGTAGAGGAGGTCGGTGTCCTCCTCTTCGGTGATCTCCAGGCGCGAGCCGATCGCGAGGCGCAGGTCGTTCAGGGCGCCGAGCCACTGCTGCGACTCCGCCGGTGACAGCTTCAGCACCGCTCCGCCCTCGTCGGCCGAGGCCGAGGCGAGCGCGTCCAGGGAGCGGATCACCGCGAGGGCGTTGTCCCGCTTGCCGGCCCGCAGGTCGTTCTCGGTGTAGCGGCGGAACTCGGCGGAGTAGGCGCGCTGCTCCTCGGCGTCCCGGGGCGAGGCGGGCTGCTCGGGGTCGCTGTAGGCGTCCGGGAAGAGCCGCTTGAGCACCGGGTCGGAGGGCGGCTCGCTCGGGCCCTCCGCGAACAGCTCGGCGAGCGGGTCGTCGGGGGCGTCCGCGGCGGGGCCGGGGCCGATGAGCTCCAGGAGCTGGACGGCCAGCGACCGGATGATGGAGATCTCGACGTCGTCGAGGGCGACGGCCGCGCCGCCGCCGGGAAGCGGTTCGAAGGTTCCGGGCATGAACGCCTTTTCACTGCTGGGCGGGCTGCTGGCTACTTGCGGTCCTGCTGGAGGGTGGCCCACAGGCCGTAGCCGTGCATGGCCTGCACATCGCGTTCCATCTCCTCGCGGCTGCCGCTGGAGACGACCGCCCGGCCCTTGTGGTGGACGTCGAGCATGAGCTTGGTGGCCTTGTCCTTGGAGTAGCCGAAGTACGTCTGGAAGACGTACGTCACATAGCTCATGAGGTTGACCGGGTCGTTGTGGACGATGGTGACCCAGGGGACGTCCGGCTCGGGTACGGCGAAGACCTCCTCCGCCGACTCGGTGCGTTCGATCTCCAGGGGCGCGGGTGACGTCACACTGCCCATGCTGCCACCCGAGGGGGGTAGTCGCACAAACGGGCCTGGAAACCGGGGACCTTGATGCAAATCGTCAAACTGACGAAATGGGGGTACGATCCCGCTCATGAACACAGCGGACCTTGGGCTGCCGGTGGATGTTCCCTCGACGGCGCTCTTCACGGACCAGTACGAGCTGACCATGCTGCAAGGGGCCCTGAAGGCGGGCACGGCCGAGCGGCGGAGCGTGTTCGAGGTCTTCACCCGGCGGCTGCCGAACGGGCGCCGCTACGGCGTCGTGGCGGGCACCGGGCGCGTGCTCGACGCGGTGGAGAACTTCCGCTTCGACGCGGGCGTCCTCGGCTTCCTGCGCGAGCGGGAGATCGTCGACGAGCAGACCCTGGAGTGGCTCGCCGGCTACCGGTTCAGCGGGGACATCTGGGGCTACCCCGAGGGCGAGGTGTACTTCCCGGGCTCGCCGATCATGCGCGTCGAGGGCAGCTTCGCCGAGTGCGTGCTGCTGGAGACCGTGATCCTGTCGATCCTCAACCACGACTCCGCGATCGCCGCGGCGGCCTCGCGCATGTCGGCGGCGGCGGGCGGCCGGCCGCTGATCGAGATGGGCGCCCGGCGCACCCACGAGCTGGCGGCGGTGGCGGCCTCCCGGGCCGCGTACGTCGGCGGTTTCGCGACCACCTCCGACCTGGCCGCAGGGTTCCGCTACGGCATCCCGACCGTCGGCACCTCCGCGCACGCCTTCACCCTGCTGCACGACAGCGAGCGGGACGCCTTCCAGGCCCAGGTGAACACGCTGGGCCGGGGCACCACGCTGCTGGTCGACACCTACGACGTCGCCGAGGCGGTCCGCACGGCCGTCGACGTCGCCGGGACCGAGCTGGGAGCGGTGCGGATCGACTCCGGGGACCTGCTGCTGGTGGCGCACCGGGTGCGGCAGCAGCTGGACGAGCTGGGCGCGACGGACACGAAGATCATCGTGACCTCGGACCTGGACGAGTACGCGATCGCCTCGCTGGCGGCGGCGCCCGTGGACGCCTACGGCGTCGGCACGCAGCTGGTGACCGGCTCCGGCCACCCGACCTCCTCGATGGTCTACAAGCTGGTCGCGCGGGCCGAGTCCGCCGACCCGAAGGCGCCGCTGGTGCCGGTGGCGAAGAAGTCCAGCGGCGGCAAGACGTCGGTGGGCGGACGCAAGTGGGCCGCGCGGCGGCTGGACGCGCACGGGGTCGCCGAGGCCGAGGTGATCGGCACCGGGCCGGTGCCCGGGCGGCTCGCGGACCGGCAGCTGCTGGTGGAGCTGGTCAAGGGCGGCGAGGTCGTGGCCCGCGAACCGCTGGACGCGGCGCGCGACCGGCACGCGGCGGCGCGCGCGGGCCTGCCGATGTCGGCGACGCAGCTCTCGCGCGGGGAACCGGTCATTCCGACGGAGTACGTCCAGGGGCCTTCGGGTAGTTAGAGCCTGCCGGACAGCCCCGGGCGGACGGGCGTGCGGCGATGCGCCGACCCGTGCCCCTCCCGTCTCCTCCCCCAAGTCAATAGGCTCGGAAGTTCACCGGCCGGGCTTGCCGACCTCATAGCCGAAGGACACCGACCATGCGCCGCGCCTTGATCGTCGTAGACGTGCAGAACGACTTCTGCGAGGGGGGCAGCCTCGCGGTGGCCGGCGGTGCCGATGTGGCCGCCGCCGTCACCGAGCTGATCGGACAGGCCGGCGGGTCCGGCTACCAGCACGTCGTGGCCACCCGCGACCACCACATCGCGCCCGGCGGGCACTTCTCCACCAACCCGGACTACGTCCGCTCCTGGCCCGCGCACTGCGTCGCCGGCACGGAGGGCGTCGGCTTCCACCCCAACTTCGCCCCCGCGGTCGCCTCCGGGTCGATCGACGCGGTGTTCGACAAGGGGGCGTACGCGGCGGCGTACAGCGGTTTCGAGGGCACGGACGAGAACGGGACGAAGCTGGCCGACTGGCTCCGCTCCCGCGAGGTCACCGAGGTCGACGTGGTCGGCATCGCCACGGACCACTGCGTGCGCGCCACGGCCCTGGACGCCGCGAAGGAGGGCTTCCGCACGCACGTCCTGCTCGACCTCACGGCCGGAGTGGCCCAGGAGACCACCGAGCGGGCCCTGGAGGAGCTGCGGGAAGCGGGCGTGGAGCTGTCGGGGAAGCCGGTCGTGCAGTAGGTGTCCGGCGGTCCCCCGGGCCGTGGGCCCGAGGCGACCGCCGGTGACCTGTGAGCGTCGGTGACCGCTAGGCGCGGATTCCTCCGATGTTGATGTCGTCGCAGCTTCGCTCGATGAACTCGCCGACGCGGACGCTGGCCAGCTTCGACCTGTCCCGCTCGTCCTCCTCGGGGTGCGCGTACCACTCCAGGAGCCGGTCGAATTCCTCGACGATGCCGTCGGGCGCCATGGCCTGAAGGTCCTGGATGACGTGCCGGCGATCGTGCGGAGTCAGTTCCTCCGCACGGGAGAGGTCGAGCGGCGCGGCCTCCTCGCAGAAATCCGCCGCCGCGGCTGTTTCCCGGAACGCGTCCACATCGACGGTTTCCCCGCCCGTGCGCATCCAGGTGACCGCGAAGAACGCGGCGGCGGCGACGGCGGCACAGCTGACGACCCACAGTACCTTCGACATCACGTACCCGCCTTAATGGCGTTCAGGTCGTGCTGGTCGTAGTACTGCGGCCAGATCTCCACGCGCATGCACGAATTGTTGTCCGTGTCATTGCTCTTGCTGCGGTGGCCGAGATCCCCGGTGTGGCCGAATTCGTGGCAGCCCAGGCTCTTCCATTGGGACGCCGTCTTGTACTGGTAGGTGTTGAAACGCACCCGCATGATGTCGCAGGACGTCCACAGCGCGTTCCAGTCGGTGCAGTCGGCCTTACCGTGCCAGCCGTTGTCGCCGTAATTGGAGTCGTAGACCTCGATGTCACCGCCGCCCCACGACGTGGTGATGACACTTCTCTCCAGCTGGCTCTTGCCGTGGTTCATCGCCTTGGTGCCGTTGGCGGTGAGGCTGAACCCCTTGACCGCCTGGTTCCGGTTGTCCGGGTCGGTTCCGTTGTCGTCGTGGCCGGCGTGCGCGGTGAACGGCACGCTCAGGGCGAGGGCCGCGGACACCGCCACCACGGCCATGAGTCTGCGCGAGCTCTTCACGATGTTCTACTCCCTTGCGAGGCGAGACGGGGCGAGACGAGGACAGGACCGGGCGGCGTCACGTGGACGACGGGTACGGAGTCGGCTCGGAGCCGTCGTTCGTCGAGTCGTCCGGCACCGGCTCGGTGGCACCGTCGTCCGGCACCTCGTTCTGCTGGTCGCCGTTGGCCGGCACGGGCTGCGGCAGGACGGTGAGCTGCCCGGCGTTGGCCGGGTCGAGCAGCCGCTTGAGCTCCGCGTAGAAGTCCGTGTTGGTCCGCCCCTCGATGAGCGGGAACAGCGGCCCCTCAGGGTCGGCGGACGACTTCGTGAGGCCGTCCTTGACCAGGACCCTGCCCTGACTGCTCACGTACCTCCATGTCGTGAGCATGACATCCTTGTCCAGGAAGAAGTAGCCGGTGTCGCCCACCTGGCTCCAGGTGAGGTGCTCCATCTGGTAGGCGTTGCCGGCCCCGTCCCAGCCCCACTCCTCGACCGTGATGGTCGACGGGACCTCGTAGCCGCTCTTCTTCATCACGGCGTCGACCCGGAGCTTCACGTTGCGCGCCTGGTCGATGCCGCCCTCCTCCGCGCTGCCGACCTTCCGGCCGGGCTCGGCGCTCAGCACCGTCCCGCGCACGAGGACCGGGGACGTTCCCACCAACGCGTTCACGGTGCTGAAGCTGAAGTCCTCCCGGCCGTGCACGACCCGTTCCGGGTGCGCGTCACGGTGCGCGGACGAGCCCGCCGCCGAGGACGACCCTTCCGCCGAGGCCGAGGCCGTGGCGATCCCGCCCGCCACGGCCCCGATCACCGCCGCGGCGGCGAGCGCACGCAGGAATCCCCCTGATTTCACTTTCACAAGCCCCCCACGGAGACAGAAAGAAATCTTTCCCTGACTGTGATCGCGCCGACAGTAGCAGGTGGGAGATCACCGAGGAAGGGAAATATTTTCTATCCGCGCCCCGAGCAGGCGGGGGCATCAGGATTACTGGCTTCCGCTTCCATCCATTCCCACGTCGGCTCGATCTCCCCGCCCGTGAAAAGCAGCGGCACCTCGCCGTCGAACCGCGAGACGCTCACCAGTACTCGCGCTCCCGTTTTGTAGGCCGCACCGTCTTCTTGCGGTACCAGGAATTCCGTTTTTTCGGGGCCCGTCGAGGGCTTGAGATACTTCTCGACATTCAGCCGGATGCGCACCTTTTCGTCACCCGCGGCCTCCGTACCGCTCACCGTGCCCGTCACGATCAGCTTCGAGCAGGCGACGATCCCCGACTGGTCCGGCTTCGCCTCCGTCTCCTCGGGGGAGGACCAGGGGGCCCACAGGGTGAGGAGCAGCGCCGCGGACGCCGCGAGGCCCAGGGACGCCAGCAGTGCGTTGCGGACCCGGTTGCCGCGCGGCGCCGGGGGCGGGGCTGCGGCCGGCTGCTCGTCCTCCTCCAGGAGACCTCCGATGAACCTCAGCTTCTCCCCCATGAGGGCCTCCATCTCCGGGTCTCCCGACCGCGCGTCCTTCACCGCTCCACCACCGCATCCGCTTCGAGACGTTCCCGCATGGCCCGGACAGCCGCGTGCAGACGGCTCTTGACGGTGCCGGCGGGTATGGCCAGCACCTCGGCGATCCGGGGCACGGTCAGGTCCGCGTAGTACCGCAGGATCAGCACCTGCCGCTGGAGCGCGGGCAGCGCGTCGAGGCCCTCGGCGACGGCCAGCGTGAGCAGCTCGTCCTCCGGCCCCGGCACGGTCTCCCGCCACGCGCCCATGGTCCTGAGCCGCTCGCTGACGCGCTCCTGCCGGTTCCTGCCGCGGTGCCAGTCCACCGCGTAGTTGGAGGCCACCGCCACGGCCCACGCGCCCAGGTCCCGGGGCGCCTCGGCCCCCCGGGCGAGCCGTTCGACCAGGCGGAGCCGCACCTGCTGCACGCCGTCGGCGTGATCGTCCCGTGGGACCCCGCCCAGCGCCAGCACCGCCTTCACACGGCGGATCTGCGCGACGCTGAGAAGATCCTGTTCCTCGGCCAGCACAGTCCCCCACCGCATCCCCTCGACGGCACCGTCACTACTGAGACGGAGGAGCAGGGGGAAACGTTCGCCCCGGGGGAGATTTTCCGGCTGCCGGGCGCTCTACGCGGGAGTCGCCGGGCGCCGCAGCAGTGACCTGATCGGGCGCCACAGTTCCTGGACCAGGTCCGGGCTGCCGACGACACCGTTGTCGGGGGCCGTGCGCCATATGAGGCCGTCGGGGTGGTGAAGGACCGCGGTGACCTCGTCCGGGGTCGGCGGGGCGGCGTTGCCGCGCAGGTACACCGAGCGCAGGCCGAGGTTGCGGAGCCTGGTCAGGGCTCGGGCGCGGTTCGCGGAATGAACCAGGACGCGGACGGCGCCGGAGCCGTCGGCGGCGGGGCTGGGCAGGTTCAGTGCCACCACCACCGTGCCGTTCGGCAGCTTGCAGAAACCTCCTGCGGCCATGTGGTCATACCCCCGTGTCGGTCGGTGTCAATAAGCGAGCCACAGGACGCACCTAAACACGGATCGGCGGTGACCCGCCAGTGGGTCACCGCCGATCATGCTCTGACCTGCTAAAACGCGATCTACTTCACCGCGGGGCCGACCTCGAGCTCGATCGTCGAGCCGTCGCCGGCCTCCTTGAGGATCTTGATTTTGGTGTTGGTGTCAGTGATCTTGACGCCGGCGGCGTCGTTCGACTCGTCGTAGTAGTCGTGGGTGCGGTCGTTGAAGACCGGCACGCCCTTCGACGACGGGATGCGGGTCGCCACGCCCGCCTTGTGCAGCGTCATGCCGTCCGTGCGGAACGTGCTGAACGGCGCGTCGTAGCTCTGGATGCGGTTGCGCATCAGCGTGCCGTCGGCCCACTTCATGGGCGTCGGGTGCGAGTCGATCGGCAGCAGCAGACCGGTGCCCGGGTGCTCGCTGGTGTTGTTGTCCGCCTGGGAGGTGTCCCACTTCCAGATCAGCAGGCCGTTCTGGTACGCGTAGTGCTCCACCCAGTCCGGACGGGTGTCGGTGAAGCCGAAGTTGTACGGGCCGGCCTTGAGGGTCTTGTCGTACGACACGTACTGGCGGTTCTCCGCGATGTAGTACTGCGCGTAGTCCTTGGTGAAGGACTCGCCCATGCGGGAGAAGCCCTTCGCCGTCCAGGCCGCGTCCGCGGACTCGGCGTCGTCGGAGAAGACGGTGGCGCCGTCGGCGGTCACGGCGATCCGGTCGGCCGTGAAGCCCTTCATCGCCAGGCCGCCGTCGGTCTGGTAGCGGAAGCGCAGGTCGAACTTCTTGCCCGCGTAGGCGTCCAGGGAGTACGCCAGCTTCTTGTAGCCGTCGACCGCGCCGCTCAGGGCCGGCTTGTCGCTGCCGTCCCGCGGGATCGGCCTGCCGTCCACGGTGCCGTCCAGGGCGGTCCAGTTGGCGCCGCCGTCGGTCGAGACCTCGGCGTAGAGGTGGTCGTAGTTGGCCTCGATCTCGTACCAGCCGTCGAGGGTCAGCGACGCCGACGTCTTCCCGGTCAGGTCGACGGAGCGGGTCAGCGTGTTCTTCAGGTTGTTGCCGCTGCCGCTCCACCACTGGGTGGCGCCCTGGGCCGGGGTGACCAGCCGGGTGGTGACGGCCTTCTTGGGCAGCTCCACCACCAGGGCCTGCTTGTGCTTGGTGTTGTACTCCGCCACGCCCAGCTTGTGCCAGGAGTCGACACCCGCCTTGGCGCGGTCGTAGTTCAGCCAGCCCAGCTGGAGCTTGTCCCAGGCGGTCATGTCGCCGGGCAGGTCGCCGATCTCGTTCTTGCCGGTGCCCAGCCAGGAACCGGACGACATCAGCGTCCAGAAACCGGTGGAGTTCTCGCCGCCCGCGGTGTCGTAGTGGTCGGGCAGGCCGAGGTCGTGCCCGTACTCGTGGGCGTAGACGCCGAGTCCGCCGTTCTCCGGCTGGACGGTGTAGTCGCCGACCCAGATGCCGGTGTCGCCGATCTTCGCGCCGCCGAGCTTGTTGTTCTCGGGGCCGGTGGCGCCGGCGTCGGTGCCGAAGGCGTACCAGCGGTGGGCCCAGATCGCGTCCTCGCCCTGGGCGCCGCCGCCCGCGGACTCGTCCTCGCCTGCGTGCACGACCTGGAAGTGGTCGATGTAGCCGTCGGACTCGTTGAAGTCGCCGTCGCCGTCGAAGTCGTAGCGGTCCCACTGGTCGTACTGCTTGACGTCCGCCTTGATCTCGGCGTCGGTCTTCCCAGCTGCCTTCTGCTGGGAGACCCACGCGTTCAGACCGTCGCTGACGACGTTCCACACGCTCGGGCAGTTGGTGTCGCCGCAGGCGTTGTTGCCGTAACGGGCCTCGTTGTAGGGGACCTTGACCCAGTCGGAGACCTCGCCCTCGACCGAGTAACGGCCGGAGGACTGCTTCTCGTAGTACTTCTTCACCGACTCGGTGTTCTTGCCGGTGCCGAAGTAGAGGTCCTCGAAGTACTCGCGGTCGTAGTCCGCGCGCCAGGCCGTGGAGTTGTCCTTCTTGCGGTCCGGCTTGGGTATCTGGTTGTGCAGGGGACCCGGGGTGCCGCCGTAGCGGCTGTCTATCTGGTCGCCGAACTCGACCAGGATCGTGAAGATCTTGTCGGTCTTCTCGCGGCCGAGCTCGACGTACTTGCTGTCGCCCTTCTTGCTCTTGAGCTGGACGACCTTCGAGCCCTCACGGTTCCTGACCGTGGCCTTGCCGGAGATGACCTGGTTCAGGGCCTCCTGGCGCTGCGCCTCCTGGGTCTTGCTCAGCGGGCCTTCGAGGTCGTGCTCGTCGTGCTGGTGATCCGCCGGGTCGCGCCGGTCCACGGTGGTGGGCCGGGGAGCGGAGGTGTGGTCGTCCGCCTGGGCCACGCCGTGGGCCGAGAGGGTGGCGGTGGCCGCCGCGAGCGCCACACCGATGGCAGCCGCTCTGAACGTCCAGGGTCTGCTGGTCACTTGAGTTCCTCCCCCGCGTCCGAGCGCGCGGAAGGAAGGGGTCCCGGTCGTGGAAGGGCCGCGCGCGCGTGATCAACGCGTGTAGTCAAGTGACGACATTTGACTAGAGGTTTAGAAGAAAAGACAGACCTTGACTTGCACAGGACAAGTGCACTATGCGGATCCGAGGTTCGTTTTACGGACAACCAACCCTGGGTCCCGCCGTCCTGCGGGCGCGTACATCTGTCCACCAGGTGGACGTCATGACTCCGTGCGCCCCCTGTGCACCGCCCTTGTTGATTAGGTCACGCTTACCGTTCGTTCCGCTCGGGCACGCTGCCGGTTAGAGTCGCTTGACGGAACGCCCGAAAGCTGGCGGAATGCCAGGCCGACGCCCCCGTGGACCCCCACTTTCGAGGACATGATGGCCATGCCCCGTCCGACTGCCGCACAGCTCGCCTACGGTTCGTGCACCGTGATCTTCTCGACCCTCGCCATGCTGCTGCTGTCACAGACGACTTCGGGCGCGGGGATCGCGGCCGTCACCGTCGCGGCGCTCGCCCTCGGGCTGCTGGTCGCCATGACGGTGCCGCTGCCCGGCAAGCGCCCGGCCGCGGTGGAACAGCCCGCACCCGTGGAGCCCGTACGGGCCTCGGTCACCGCGCCGGTCCAGGAGCCGGTGCGCGAGCGGGCGGCCTCCTGACCGCCCGCTGCTCCTTGCGTACTGTTCCGTACCGCCAGTTGATCCCGCTGTGCCTCAATTCGCGCTGACCACGACCGTTTTGGCCGCCTTGTCGTGCAGGCCCTGCTTGTAGGGCTCGTTGAAGAAGCTCCAGCCGCCGCAGATCACGAGCCAGAGGCAGGGGCAGCACAAGGTGGCCGGGAGCCACAGCACCGCCGCGCGCGTCAGCGCGTTCTGCGCGGAGGGTGTGGCGGTGCTGTCGAGGTCGACCACCCGGAGGCCCAGCAGTTTCTTGCCGAGGGTCTGGCCCGTCCTGGCGGTCAGGACGGTGTCGTAGGCGACGTACAGGACGGCGGCGACCACGGACCGCCAGAGGGACTGGGCGACGTCGATGCGGTCGGTGTCCACGTCGTACTCGTTGACGCCGAGGCCCCAGGTGAGCAGCCACATGACGGCGCCGACGAGGATCAGGTCGATGACGCGGGCGAGGGTGCGTTTGGCGCCGTCGGCGAGCGGGGGCAGGCCGGAGACGGGGGCGTCGGGGTAGGGGCCGCCGCCGTAGGGACCACCGCCGTAAGGACCACCGCCGTACGGTCCACCGCCGTACGGGCCGCCACCGGATGGGCCACCGCCGTACGGGCCGCCACCGGATGGGCCATCTCCGTGAGCACCACCGCCGTACGGGCCGTCGCCGTAAGGGCCTTCGCCGGGGTACGGCGGGAGTCCGCTGCCGTCGTGCGGGCCGCCCGTGCCCTCGCCGGGCGGCTCGCTCGGGGGCCGTTTTCTGAGCGGGTCGTCTTCCGGGGGCTGCTGACCGGAGCCGGGGGGCGGTTCACTGCTCATGGCCCGAGTCGACCGCGAACCCCTCGGCTCCGCATCCGGCGGACGGCCGTCCGAGGCACGGGCTCACCGGGCCCGGTCCCCCGGCCCCCGGCGGCCGCTCAGCCCGCGACGAACGTGTGCGCGGCCTTGTCGTGCCAGCACTGGCGCCACGGCTTGTCGAAGAGGCACCAGGCGACGCCGACAAGGCCGACGGCGAGGAGGCCGGGCACGCTGTAGACGAGCCAGCGGCGCAGGGCCGCGCCGAACTCCGGGGCATCGTGGCCCTCGATGTCCCGTACTTCGAGGCCCATCAGCTTCTTGCCGAGGGTGCGGCCCCACTTGGCGGTGGGCAGCACCTCGGAGACGACGCCGGCGAGCAGCAGGACGGCCAGGATGATGCCGAGGTAGACCGACGTGGTGCCGTCGAGCAGCCAGACCGTGACCGTCTCGCCGGAGAGCTTGGCCGCGTCGATCTTCTCGTTGACGTGGTCGATCGCCTTGCCGCCGAGGGGGACGGCGGCCACGGCGGTGAGGCCGGCCAGGACGACGGTGTCCAGCAGCCGGGCGACCAGGCGCTTGCCGAGCCCCGCGGGGCGGGCGGCCGCCTGGCGCCGGGCGGCCGCCTGGAACGGGTCGTCGACCGGGGGTTTCCAGGGCGCGACGGGCTGATCGTCGTCCCCGCCGGCTCCGGCGAGCCGGTGCACCTGCTGCGCCCAGGACGACTGACCGCCGCCGGGGCCGGGGCTGAGGGGCGTGGCGGCGGAGGCGACGGCACCGGCCTGCGGCCCGCCGGGCTGCGGTCCGCCGGGCTGCGGAGGAACCGTGGGGGCCGCCTGCGGTCCGGACAGCGCGGCCGCACCGGCCTGTGCGGCGGCGGCCCGGGCGGCAGCGGCCTTGCCGGCGCCGAATCCGGGGCGGTCCGGGGCCCCGGCGGGGGCGGCACCGCCCTGCGCGCTGAAGGCGGGCCCTGCCGGACCACCACCCGAGCCGGTGGCCTGCGCCCCGAAAGCGGGCCCCGCCGAACCACCCGCACCGCCGGCACCGCCCGAACCCGCCGGTCCGAAGCCGGAAGCCCCGGAGCTACCGCCTCGGCCCGCCGCTCCAGACTGCCCACCAAAGCCGGACCCGGCCGGGCCGCCTCCCGAACCGGCCGCGCCGGAAGTCCCGGAGTTACCACCCCGGCCCGCCGCCCCGGCCTGCCCACCCAACCCGGACCCCGCCGGACCACCGCCCGAACCGGCCGCGCCGCCCGGGGTGCCCGGGGCGCCGAAGGCGGCCCCCGTGGTGCCGCGGCCCTGGCCGACCGAGCCCGCGGCATCCGCGGGGCCCTGCGAACCGAAGCCCGCGGCGCCGGACTTGCCGCCGGGGCCCGCCGGCGGTGCGTCGCCGGCGGTCGGGGACGCGCCCGGGCCCGTGCGCGGTGAGACCGCGCGGAACGTCATCGTGCCCTCGTCGGGGCGGTCGGCGGAGGCCGCTGCCCCGCCCCCGGACTCGCCCTTCGGGCGGCGGAAGACGAACGTGCTGCCGGCGGCCGCGGCGCTCTCCTCCTGGTCGGCGGCCCGGGCCGCGGACTCGCCGTCAGGCTGCCGGTCCTGCCGGTCCCCGGGCGCCACCCTCGGGTCAGCCCCCTGGGCGCCCTGGGCGCCGTGCGCCCCCTGCGCCCCCTGCGGTGCGCCCCACGAGACGCGGCGGTCCTGGCTGCCGCCGAAACCGGACTGGCGGGAGCGGTCCGCGCCCCACGCGGACGCGGGCTCGGGACGGCTGCCGTGCTGGGCGTCCGCGGCGGAGCGGTCCTCGACCGGGTCCTCGTCGAAGAAGTGCGGGCCGGTCTCCTCGACCGAGGCGGCCGGGGCCCCCGCACCGGGCGGCGGCGCGAGCGACTCGCCGTCCTTGGGCGCCGGACGGCTGGTGCCCGGTACCCAGGAGGCACCGTTCCAGTACCGGACATATCCAGGAATGGACGGGTCCGGGTAATACCCTTCGCGGGGCCTGTCGTCACCGGGGGCCGGGGTTGGGGCGCTCATGTCCGTCGTCCCGTATCTGCTCGGGGGCCAAATGGGGGCCTCCACATCTATCAGACGAGCGCAACCCCCACCGCCGCTCCCACCGGACCCACCCCTTTCGAGCACCGATGTGCTACGCGTCGCCCGGCCCCGGCGCGTCCCCCTGCGAAAAAACTTCCGGCAACGCGCGTAATGGCGCGGCCCCCGCCCGCTCTCACCTCCCGACCGGCCCGCAAGGGCAGCCGTCAGGAGAAGGGAAGACCGCCATGCACAACGTGGTGGAGCGGGAACTGGAGCTGAAGCTCGTCCTGTCGCCGGAGCGCAGGATCACGGTGCCGGCCCGGCTCGGGTACCTCACCGGCGATCCGTACGCCGTGCACGTCACCTTCCACGTCGACTCCGCGCACCCCGTGCACTGGACGTTCGCCCGGGACCTGCTGGTGGAGGGCGTGTTCCGGCCGTGCGGGCAGGGGGACGTGCGGGTGTGGCCGACGAAGAGCGAGGGGCGGGGTGTCGTGCTGATGGCGCTGAGTTCACCCGACGGGGACGCCCTGCTGGAGGCCCCGGCGGCGCAGGTGTCGGCGTGGCTGGAGCGCACGCTGCGGGCGGTCCCGCCGGGGACGGAGGGCGAGCGGCTCGGGCTCGACGACGAGCTGGCCGAGCTGCTCGCCCAGTGAGCCGCCGGCCTCAGAACAGCTTGCCGGGGTTCAGGATGTTCAGCGGGTCGAAGGCCTGCTTCACGGCCCGCTGCATCTCCATCCCGACGGGGCCGATCTCGCGCGCCAGCCACTCCTTCTTCAGGACGCCCACGCCGTGCTCGCCGGTGATGGTGCCGCCGAGTTCCAGGCCGAGGGCCATGATCTCGTCGAAGGACTCGCGGGCGCGGCGGGACTCGTCGGGGTCCGCCGGGTCGAAGCAGACCGTCGGGTGGGTGTTGCCGTCGCCCGCGTGGGCGACGACGCCGATGGTGAGCCGGTACTTCTCGGCGATCCGGTCGACCCCGTCGAGCATCTCGGCGAGCCGAGAGCGCGGTACGCACACGTCGTCGATCATCGTCACGCCCTTGACGGCTTCGAGGGCGGTGAGCGACAGGCGGCGTGCCTGGAGGAGCAGTTCGGACTCGGCCGTGTCGTCGGCGGGGACGACCTGGGTGGCGCCGGCGGCCTCGCACAGCGCGCCGACGGCGGTCAGGTCGGCGGCCGGGGCGTGGGTGTCGAAGGCGGCCAGGAGCAGGGCCTCGGTGGTCTCGGGGAGGCCCATCTGCGCCAGGTCGTTGACGGCCTTGACCGTCGTACGGTCCATGAGTTCGAGGAGTGACGGGACGTGGCCACCCTCCATGATGCGGCACACGGCGTCGCAGGCGGCGGCCGAGGAGGCGAACTCGGCGGCCAGCACCAGCTGCTCGGGCGGCTTGGGGCGCAGGCCGAGGACGGCCCGGACGACGATGCCGAGCGAGCCCTCCGAGCCGACGAACAGCCGGGTGAGGTCGTAGCCGGCGACGCCCTTGGCGGTGCGGCGGCCGGTGGACATGAGCCGCCCGTCGGCCAGCACCACGTCCAGTCCGAGGACGTACTCGGCGGTGACGCCGTACTTCACGCAGCACAGGCCGCCCGAGGCCGTGCCGATGTTGCCGCCGATGGTGCACATCTCCCAGCTGGAGGGGTCCGGCGGGTAGTACAGGCCGTGTTCGCCGACGGCCCGGGACAGGGCGGCGTTGACCACGCCGGGCTCGACGACGGCAATGCGGTCGACCGGGTTGATCTCCAGGATCCGGTCCATCTTCGTCAGGGAGAGCACGATGCAGCCGTCGGAGGCGTTGGCGGCGCCGGACAGTCCAGTGCGGGCGCCCTGGGGGACGACCGGGACGCGCAGGGCGGTGGCGGTGCGCATCACGTGCTGGACCTGTTCGGCCGTGCGGGGCAGTACGACGGCGGCCGGGGTGCCGGCCGGGCAGAAGCTCGCCATGTCGTGGGCGTAGGAGGCCGTGATGTCGGGGTCGGTGAGCACCGCCTCGGCGGGGAGGCCGCCGAGCAGCAGGTCGACGAGGTTGCCGGTCCGGTCGTCGCTAGGCGCTTCGATACGGCTCATGATCACAGGTTCGCATCCGGGGCCAACGCTGTGAACCCCGCGGCCGTGCGGGTGCCCCGTGACACCCGCACGGCCCAGAGGCGCCGTCGGCTACAGGTTGCCGCGGCGGGCCTGTTCGCGCTCGATCGCCTCGAACAGGGCCTTGAAGTTGCCCTTGCCGAAGCCCATGGAGCCGTGGCGTTCGATGATCTCGAAGAAGACCGTCGGACGGTCCTGGACCGGCTTGGTGAAGATCTGCAGCAGGTAGCCGTCCTCGTCGCGGTCGGCGAGGATCTTCAGCTCGCGCAGGGTGTCGATCGGGACCCGGGTCTCGCCGACCCACTCCCCCAGCGTGTCGTAGTAGGAGTCGGGCGTGTTGAGGAACTCGACGCCGGCCGCGCGCATCGTGCGGACCGTCTGCACGATGTCGTTGGTGTTCAGCGCGATGTGCTGCACGCCCGCGCCGCCGTAGAACTCCAGGTACTCGTCGATCTGCGACTTCTTCTTCGCGATGGCCGGCTCGTTGATCGGGAACTTGACCTTGAGCGTGCCGTCGGCGACGACCTTCGACATCAGCGCGCTGTACTCGGTGGCGATGTCGTCGCCCACGAACTCCTTCATGTTCGTGAAGCCCATGACCTTGTTGTAGAAGCCGACCCACTCGTTCATGCGGCCGAGTTCCACGTTGCCGACGCAGTGGTCGATCGCCTGGAAGGTGCGCTGCGCGGGCGGCTCGACGATCGGCTGCGCGGCGACGTAGCCGGGCAGGTAGGGGCCGTCGTAGCCGCTGCGCTCGACGAGGGTGTGGCGGGTCTCGCCGTACGTGGCGATGGCGGCCAGGACGACCGTGCCGTGCTCGTCCTTCAGCTCGTACGGCTCGGCGACCGAGCGGGCGCCGTGCTCGATGGCGTAGGCGTACGCGGCGCGCGCGTCCGGGACCTCGATGGCGAGGTCGACGACGCCGTCGCCGTGCTCGGCGACGTGCCGGGCGAGGAAGTGGCCCCAGTCGGTGGACGGCTTGACGACCGAGGTGAGGACGAAGCGGGCGGAGCCGTTCTCCAGCACGTAGTTCGCGGTCTCGCGGCTGCCGTTCTCCGGTCCGGAGTAGGCGACCAGCTTCATGCCGAAGGCGGTCGAGTAGTAGTGCGCCGCCTGCTTGGCGTTGCCCACGGCGAAGACGACCGCGTCCATTCCCTTGACCGGGAAGGGGTCGGCCTGCCGGGCGGTGTCGGGAGTGTGGTGTGTGGTCTGCGTCATAGCCGCAGGGTCTCCCCGCTCGGCAAGGTGCGCAATAGTTTGCGCTTTGGCTGGGCAATCTGTTCAGCAAGACGGCCGAAGTATCGGTCCTTCTGTACAGGATGACCACCTCGGGAGGCTGCTGTGTCGATCGATCGTCTGGACGGCCGGATCATCCTGCTGCTCGCCCGGGAGCCGCGGATCGGGGTGCTGGAGATGTCGCGGCGGCTGGGGGTGGCCCGGGGCACGGTGCAGGCCCGGCTGGACCGGCTTCAGTCGAACGGAGTCATCCGCGGATTCGGCCCGGAGGTGGATCCGGCCGCGCTCGGCTATCCGGTCACCGCATTCGCCACGCTGCAGATCCGGCAGGGCCAAGGAGCCGATGTACGGGCCCACTTGGCGTCCGTGCCCGAGGTGCTGGAGCTGCACACCACCACCGGCAGCGGGGACATGCTGTGCCGTCTCGTGGCCCGCTCGAACGCCGATCTCCAGCGTGTGATCGACCGGGTCGTCGGTTTTGATGGCATCGTCCGGGCCTCCACGGCGATCGTCATGGAGAACCCCGTCCCGCCGCGGATCATCCCGCTGGTGGAGCAGGCCGCGGAGGAGACCTGAGTCGTGGGGTGAGCGCGTGTGAGCTTCTGGGAGTACCTGGCGGGCCGGCACGAGCAGCTGCTCGCGGACGCCTACCAGCACGCGAGCGCCGTCTTCCAGTGCATGGTCGTGGCGGCCCTGCTCGGGGTGCTGATCGGGGTCGCCACCTACCGCAGCGAGTGGGCCGGGAACCTCGCGACGACGGCCACCGCCACCGTCCTGACCGTGCCGGCGCTCGCCCTGATCGGCCTGCTCGTCCCGGTCGTGGGGCTCGGCGTGGCGCCCACGGTGATCGCGCTGACCCTGTACGGGCTGCTGCCGGTGGTGCGCAACGCGATCGTCGGGCTGCGCGGCGTCGACCCGGCGCTGGTGGACGCGGCCACGGGCATCGGGATGTCCCGCCCGGCCCGGCTGCTGCGGGTCGAGCTGCCGCTGGCCTGGCCGCCGATCCTGACCGGGATCCGGGTCGCGACGCAGATGCTGATGGGCATCGCCGCCATCGCCGCCTACGCCTCCGGCCCGGGACTCGGCAACGTCATCTTCCGCGGACTGGCCTCGCTGGGCAGCGCCAACGCGCTCAACCAGGTCCTCGCGGGCACGCTCGGCATCATCGTCCTGGCGCTGCTGTTCGACGCCGCGTACGTCCTGATCGGGCGGCTGACCATCCCCAGGGGGATCCGTGCCTGAGACCGACGGCCACGGCGCCTCCATCGAGCTGGAGAACCTGACCAAGCGGTTCCCCGGCGGCGCGCAGCCGGCCGTGGACAACGTGAGCATGGAGATCAGGGCGGGCGAGGTCGTCGTCCTCGTCGGGCCCTCGGGTTGCGGGAAGTCGACCACGCTCAGGATGATCAACCGGCTGATCGAGCCGACCGGCGGCCGGATCCGCATGGGCGGCGAGGACGTCACCGACATCGACCCGGTCGGGCTGCGCCGCAAGGTCGGCTACGCGATCCAGTCCGCCGGGCTCTTCCCGCACATGACGGTCGCGCAGAACATCGGTCTGGTCCCGAGGATGATCGGCTGGCCGAAGGCCCGGGTCAGGGAGCGGACCGAGGAGCTGCTCGACCTCGTCGGCCTCGACCCCGGCGAGTTCCACGGCCGCTACCCGCGCCAGCTCTCCGGCGGCCAGCAGCAGCGGGTGGGCGTGGCCCGGGCGCTGGCGGCCGATCCGCCGGTGCTGCTGATGGACGAGCCGTTCGGGGCCGTCGACCCGATCACCCGGGACCACCTCCAGGACGAGCTGATCCGGCTGCAGCACGAGCTGCGCAAGACGATCGTCTTCGTCACCCACGACTTCGACGAGGCGATCAAGCTCGGCGACCGCATCGCCGTGCTGCGCGAGCGCTCGCACATCGCCCAGTTCGACACCCCCGAGGCGATCCTGACCAACCCGGCGGACGACTTCGTCTCCGGGTTCGTGGGCGCCGGGGCGGCGCTGAAGCGGCTGAACCTGACCCGCGTACGGGACGTGGAGATCACCGACTACCCGACCGTCACGGTCGACGACCCGCTCCAGCAGATCTTCAACCGGCTGCGGGCCGGCGGCACCAACGAGATCCTGCTGCTCGACCGGCGCGGCCGCCCCTACAAGTGGCTGCGGCGCGGCGACCTGATGCGGGCGCGCGGCTCGCTGGCCCGGGCCGGGACCCTGGTGCACGACACGGTCACCCGGGACGCGACCCTGCGCGACGCGCTGGAGGCGGTGCTCACCGACAACGCCGGACGCGTGGCGGTGACCGGGCGGCGCGGCGAGTACACGGGCGTCGTCGACATGGAGACGCTCCTGAACTCCGTGCACGACATGCTGGAGGCCGACCGGCTCGACGCGCGGGAGCACCAGCACGAACTGGAGGAACTGCGGGCCGCGCAGACCCACGCGGAGCAGGAGGGGGCCGGGGGTGTGACGGGCGTGGGCCCCGGAGGGCGGCGGTGACGGCCACGGAGGCCGGGGAAGCCGCCGGGCCGCTCGGCGAGGCGCCCCGGCGGCGGCCCGGGCGACGCCCCCGGCCGGCCCGCGTCGGCTGGCGGAAGCTGACGTTCCTGCCCGTGGGCCTGATCGCCGTGCTGCTCGCCACCTGGCTCTGGTTCCAGCAGGCCGACCTGGACGCGCTGACGCGGAACGCGTTGTCCGGCGGGCAGGTGTCCAAGGCGCTGTGGCAGCACATCCAACTCACCGCGATCTCCACGTTCTTCGTGCTGGTCATCGCGGTCCCGCTGGGCGTCCTGCTGACCCGGAGGGCGTTCAGCAGGGCCACTCCGGTGGCGATGGCCTTCGCCAACATGGGCCAGGCGACCCCCGCGATCGGCCTGCTGGCGCTCCTGGTGATCTGGCTGGGCATCGGCCGCCGGGCCGCCCTGATCGGCATGATCGCCTACGCCGTCCTGCCGGTGCTGTCGAACACGATCACCGGCCTGAAGGCGAACGACCCGGCCCTGCTGGAGGCGGCGCGGGGCATCGGCATGTCCCCCACAGGCGTGCTGACCCGGGTGGAGCTGCCGCTGGCGGTCCCGCTGATCCTGGCGGGCGTGCGCACGGCCCTGGTCCTCAACGTCGGTACGGCGACCCTGGCGGTCTTCGGCGGGGGCGGCGGGCTGGGCGTGCTGATCACGACCGGGATCACCAACCAGCGGATGCCGGTGCTGGTGCTGGGCTCGGTCCTCACGGTGGTGCTGGCGCTGCTGGTGGACTGGCTGGCCTCGCTGGCGGAACTGCTGCTGCGGCCCCGGGGGTTGCGGGCATGAGGGGGTGGGCGGGCCTCGCCGCGCTCGGGCTGCTGCTGGCGGCCTCCGGGTGCGGCCTGACCAGCGGCTCCCCCATGGTCGACGACGTCCGGCCCGGGTCGGTCGGGCGGGGCGAGCCGCTCAAGGGCGCGCGTCTGACGGTGACGTCGAAGTCGTTCACCGAGGGCCTGATCCTCGGCGCGGTCATGGGCATCGCCCTGGAGGCGGCCGGGGCGGAGGTGCTCGACCGCACGGGCATCCAGGGCTCCGTCGGCAGCCGGGAGGCGGTACGGAAGGGCGACGCGGACGCCGGGTACGAGTACACGGGCACGGCCTGGATCACGTACCTGGGGCACAGCGAGCCGATCGCCGATCCGCGCCGGCAGTGGGAGGCGGTGAAGAAGGAGGACGCCGCGAACGGGCTGGCCTGGCTGCGGCCGTCGTCCCTCGACAACACCTACGCGCTGGCGATGAACCGGCGGAACGCGAAGAAGTACGGCACGAAGACCATGTCGGACGTGGCGGAGCTGGCGAAGTCCGACCCCGGTGCCGTGCGGCTGTGCGTGGAGGTCGAGTTCGCGAACCGGGCGGACGGGCTGCCGGGCATGCAGAAGCGGTACGGGATGGACCTGCCGGCGCGGAACGTCACGCAGATGGACACGGGGATCATCTACACGCAGACGGCGAAGGGCAGTTGCCCGTACGGCGAGGTGTTCACGACGGACGGGCGCATCAAGTCGATGGACCTGGTCGTGATGGACGACGACCGGAAGTTCTTCCCCCACTACAACGCCGCGCCGATGATCAACGCGAGGACGCTGAAGGAGTGGCCGGCGATCGCGGACGTCCTGGACCCGGTGACGGCACGACTGAACAACGCCGTCGCGCAGGAGCTGAACGCGAAGGTGGATGTGGACGGGGAGGATCCGCATCAGGTGGCGTTGGACTGGATGGTGGAGGAGGGGCTGGTCAGGGAGGGGTAGGACGAGTTGCAAAGAAACCCTTGCAAGGGTTTCTTTGCAAGGATACCTTTGCATCGTGACCGAATCGCAGAACCCACACGTACGGCAGCTCGACGCCCGGTCCCTGCGCGGACTCGCGCACCCCCTGCGGATGCAGTTGCTGGACGCCCTGCGCTTCGGCGGGCCGGCCACCGCCTCCCAACTGGCGGCGAAGCTGGGCGAGTCCAGCGGTGCCACCAGCTACCATCTGCGCCAACTCGCGGAATACGGCTTCGTCGAGGACGCCCCCGAACGGGGCAAGGGACGCGAGCGGTGGTGGAAGGCGGCCCAGCGCGGGCTCCAGTTCGACGACGCCCTGCTCACGGACTCGGACCCGGCCGTACGCGGGGCGGCGGATCTCTATGTGCACGAGGTCGCCACCACGCAGACGCGGGACCTGTCGACCTGGCTGGGCAACCGCGACTCATGGCCCGAGGAGTGGCGGCGCGTCTGGGACATGAGCAGTTGGACGCTGAGCCTCACGCCCGAACTGACGCGGGAGCTCATCGAAAAGATGCACGCGCTGATCGACACCTACAGCGACCGCGCGACCGAGGACACCCCGGGCGCCGAGCAAGTCCGCCTCCACACCCACGCCTTCCCCATCAGGACGGATCAAGATGCACCCTGACATCCACCTCACCCTGCACCACGCCCGCGCCGCGGAACTCCGTGCCGAGGCCGGCCCCCGCCCGGCGCGCCGGCCCGCACTCCGTACGCGCCTCGGCTGGACCCTCATCGAGGTCGGGCTGAAGCTCGCCACCCGGCCCCGGCCCCTCCCCGCCCACTAGGCCCTCTGATGGATCTCCGCGGCGTCGCGACGCCGCGGAGATCCATCAGAACGGCCCTAACAGCTGGGCACGGACCCCTTGCCCGTCTCCAGGGCGACCAGGGAACTCACCGTGCTCTTCAGCGTGGTCACCGGGATGAGCCGCAGGCCCTCCGGCAGCTCCGCCCGCGCGTCCGCGCACTCCGCCTTCGGCACCAGGAACACCGTCGCACCGTCGCGCTTCGCGGCCTGCGTCTTGAGGGAGACCCCGCCCACCGCACCGACCGTGCCGTCCGCTTCGATCGTGCCCGTACCGGCGATGACACGGCCGCCCGTGAGATCCCCGCCGGTGCCGTCGCCGTCGAGCTTGTCGACGATCCCCAGGGAGAACAGCAGCCCCGCGCTGGGCCCGCCCACGTCGGCGAGTTTCAGGCTGACCTTGACATCCTTGGCGTCGAGGCCGAGGTAGCCCAGCGCGGCCTGCGTCGCCGCGTCCTGGGACTCCTTCATCTGCTTCTCGTTGTGCCGCTCGATCTCCTTGACGCTGTCCCCGCTCGGGTAGAGGGCGTCGCGCGGCATGACGGCCTCGTCGGTGCGGAACCAGCCGTCGAGGACGTCGGAGAGCGAGACGCGGGTGTCCGGGGAGGTCGCCACGATGGTCGTCATCCGCAGCTGTCCGCGGGTCTCCCGGGCCGGCGCCCCCGAGATGGTGATCACCGGCTCGCCCTTGTGCTCGCCGAGCACGTTCGCCGTCTCGCCCGGCTGCGCCACCGAGAACGGCAGCGGCGCGAACACCGCCGTGGCGAGCAGGGCCACGACGGGCAGGGCGCAGACGGCGATGGCCTGGGGGCGCGTGAGGCGAGAGAACACGGGATCAATCTAACGCGGGGGCGAGATACGGCCGGCCCCAGGTCACCGGAGCCCGGCCCGAGACACCGCCGTCGTCAGCGCAGTGCGTCCGCGACCTCCCGGGCCGCTTCGACGACCCGCCGGCCGACCCGCTCCGGCACCACGTCGGCCAGCATCACCACGCCGACGCTGCCCTCGACGCCCGTGACGCCCAGCAGCGGTGCCGCGGCCCCGCACGCCCCGGCCTCCAGCTCGCCGTGCGTCAGGATGTAGCCGGGTTCCGCCACCGGGTGCTGCCGGGCGGCGAGGATCGCCTTGCCGGCGGCGCCGCGGTCCAGGGGGTGCCGGAATCCGGCCCGGTAGGCGACGTGGTAGTCCGTCCAGGTCGGCTCGACGACGGCCACGGCGAGCGCGTCCGCCCCGTCCACCAGGGTCAGATGCGCCGTGGCCCCGATGTCCTCGGCCAGTGACCGCAGCGCCGGCATCGCGGCCTCCCGCACCAGCGGGTGGACCTGCCGTCCCAGACGCAGCACACCAAGGCCGACGCGGGCACGTCCGCCCAGGTCACGGCGTATGAGCGCGTGCTGTTCCAGCGTGGCGAGCAACCGGTACACCACGGTCCGGTTCACGCCCAGCCGAAGGGAGAGCTCGGTCACGGTCAGCCCGTGGTCCGTGTCGGCGAGCAGCTTGAGGACCCGCAGTCCCCTGTCGAGCGTCTGGGAGGTCTCCGCGGTCACGACGCCCACTCCTTAGTGGTGAGGTCGGCGGCCCCCCCGGTCGGCGGATGCGTCACCGAGTCCCGTCGGCAACGCGTTCCAGAGGCCGCCGATCGGCCGGCGGCCCGGACTGTCCGGACCGCGTCGCTTCACGGCTGCGCTCCGCGGCGGCGCTGCCACGGGGCGTGTGCGTAGCGGGACAGTAGCGAAGGGGGTTCGCTGAGCGGAAGGCTCCGTCCAGAATCCGGGCAGGGAACGGGTGCAGTGCTCCGATTTGAGGCGGTATACACGCGCCCCCTAAGGGCGCGGGAACTGCGCGAGCAACCACGGACAACCGCAGGCGAGACCAGAGGGCAGGTCACTTCATCCGCGTGGCCCACTCCTGCACCTTGGCGATCCGCTGCCGCAGCTGCCCCGCCGTCGCCTCGGCCGCCGGAGGCCCCCCGCACACGCGCCGCAGCTCCGTGTGGATCACCCCGTGCGGCTTGCCGCTCTGGTGGACGTACGCGCCGACCATCGTGTTGAGCTGCCGGCGCAGCTCCATCATCTCCTTGTGGGAGACCACCGGCCGCCGCTCGGCGGGCAGTTCGAGCAGGTCGGCCTCCTCGTCCGGCTTCTTGCGGCTGTGCGCGATCTGCCGGGCCTGCCGCTTCTGCAGCAGCAGCTGGACCTGGTCGGGCTCGAGCAGCCCCGGGATGCCGAGGTAGTCCTGCTCCTCCTCGCTGCCCGGGTGGGCCTGCATGCCGAACTCGGCGCCGTTGTACATGACCCGGTCGAAGACCGCGTCGGACTCCAGCGCCTCGAAGGGCAGCATGTCCTGCTCGCCGGTGTCCTCGTCCTGCTCCTTGTTCGCCTCGTCCATCTCCTTCTCGGACTCGGCGTAGGGGTCCTCCTCACCCTCCTTCTTGGGCTTGTCGAGGACGTGGTCGCGCTCGCGCTCCATCTCGTTGGCGAAGGAGAGCAGGTCGGGCACGGTCGGCAGGAACACGGAGGCGGTCTCGCCGCGCCGCCGGGACCGCACGAAACGGCCGACGGCCTGCGCGAAGAACAGGGGTGTGGAGATGGTGGTGGCGTACACGCCGACCGCGAGGCGCGGCACGTCGACGCCCTCGGACACCATCCGCACGGCGACCATCCACCGGTCGGTGTTGTTGCTGAACTCGTCGATCCGCTCGGAGGCGCCGGAGTCGTCGGACAGCACGAGGGTCGCCTTGCTGCCGGTGATCTCCCGGATGAGCTTGGCGTAGGCGCGGGCCGAGTCCTGGTCGGAGGCGATGACGAGCGCGCCCGCGTCCGGGATGGCCTTGCGCACCTCGGTCAGCCGCTGGTCCGCCGCCCGCAGCACGGCCGGCATCCACTCGCCGCGCGGATCGAGCGCGGTCCTCCATGCCTGGCTGATGGCGTCCTTCGTCATGGGCTCGCCGAGCCGGGCGGCGACCTCGTCACCGGCCTTGGTGCGCCAGCGCATGTTGCCGCTGTAGGAGAGGAAGATGACGGGCCGGACGACGTTGTCGGCGAGGGCGTTGCCGTAGCCGTAGGTGTAGTCGGCGGCGGACCGCCGGATCCCGTCGTTGCCCTCCTCGTACGTCACGAAGGGGATGGGGTTGGTGTCGGACCGGAAGGGCGTACCGGTCAGCGCCAGCCGCCGCGTCGCGGGCTCGAAGGCCTCCAGGCAGGCCTCGCCCCAGGACTTGCTGTCACCGGCGTGGTGGATCTCGTCGAGGATGACGAGGGTCTTGCGCTGCTCCACGCGGTTGCGGTGCAGCATGGGCCGGACACCGACGCCCGCGTACGTCACGGCGACGCCGTGGTACTCGCGGCCGAGCGGCCCGGCGCTGTACTCCGGGTCGAGCTTGATGCCTATCCGGGCCGCGGCCTCCGCCCACTGCTTCTTCAGGTGCTCGGTGGGGGCGACGACGGTCACCTGCTGCACGACGTGGTGGTGCAGCAGCCAGGACGCCAGCGTCAGGGCGAAGGTCGTCTTGCCGGCGCCGGGGGTGGCGACCGCCAGGAAGTCCCGCGGCTGCTCCTGGATGTACTTCTCCATCGCGCCCTGCTGCCAGGCGCGCAGCTTGCTGGCGGTACCCCAGGGGGCACGGCCGGGGAACGCCGGGGAGAGGTGGTGCGAGGCGGTGCTGGTGCCGGCGGTGGTAGTCACGGTCTCCGTTGGGGGTCGGGCGGCTCGCTCGGGGGAGCCTGACGGCTCGGCTACGTATGACAACCGGGCCACCCTACCGGCGCCCCGGCGCTGCCCATGCGCGGACAAGGCCGGGTCACGCCAGGGTGGGATCCACGTCACAGCCCGGAAGGGCTCCTCACCGCTCCCGCAGCCGGGTGGTCACCCAGGCCCCCACCAGCGCGACCGCCGCCATCGGCAGGAACACCGCGGTGAAGGCGGCCGGGTGGGAGCCGGAGGCGTGGGCGGTGGTGTGGGTGACGGTGCCGCCGCCCAGGGCGGCGAAGGCCGCGCCACCCGCGGAGAGGAGGAGGACGTTGGAGAGGCCGTCGGAGATCTGGAGGGCGGCCGAGTTGGTGCCGGCCTCCTCGGGGGCGGAGAGCTTCAGCAGGAGCACGCTCGTTGCGGAGATGACGAGCCCCATGCCGAAGCAGCCGAAGGCCCAGGCGACGGCGAGGGTCCACACCGGCACGGCGTCGATCAGCACACTCGGTGCCGTGGCGACGGCCGCCGCCACCAGCAGCATCCCGACGGTCGTCAGCCGCTCCCGGTACGGTTCGAGCCGCGACCGCGACTGCGCCCACGAGCCCAGCGCCCACGTCCCGCCGCCCGCCGCGAGGGAGAACCCGGCCAGCGTCGGACTGAGCCCGCGCTGGGTGACCAGCATCAGCGGCACGAACGACTCCGCGGCGACGAACGACCCCGCGGCGACGCCGCGCAGCAGCACGACCGACGGCAGCCCGCGGGCGGCCCGGTAGGTGCCGCGCGGGAGCAGCCCGAGCACGGCCGGGACGAGCAAGGCGATGCCCACCGCCCCGGGCAGGAGGGAGAGCGGGCGCAGGTCCTGGGCGGCGTACTGGAGCAGGCCGGCGCCGAGGGAGATGGCCAGGGCGAGGCGGATGCGGCGGCGGTCGAGGGAGGCCTTCGCGCCGGCGTCGGCCTGCTCCCCCACCGGCCCCGCGGCCCGGCGCCGAATCTGCGGCAGGGCGAGCGCGAGCGGAAACACGACCAGGACGGGTATCCCCAGGAACACCCACCGCCAGCCGAGCCGCTCGGTCACCGTGCCGGCGGCGAGGGGGCCGACGATCGACGGCAGGATCCAGCTCGCGGCGAACGCGGCCATGATGGCCGGCCGCAACCGCTCCGGATAGGCCCGCCCGACGACGACGTACAGCGCGACGATCACCAGTCCGCCGCCGAGCCCCTGCACGGCCCGTCCCAGGATGAACACCCACATCGCCCCGGCCGTCCCCGACAGCAGCAGCCCGGCCCCGAAGGAGGCGATGCCCGTCGACAACGGCCCGAGCGGACCGCGCCGGTCCGACCACTGCCCCGCGAGCACCATCCCGAACAGGCTGGTCGTGAAGTACCCGGAGAACGCGAAGGCGTACAGCGACACCCCGTCCAACTCCCGCGCCGCGACGGGCATCGCCGTACCGACGGCGGTCGCCTCGAAGGCGATGAGCAGCACGACGGAGACGATCCCCACGCTCAACGCCCGGTACGCCCGCCCCAGCACGCCCTCGTCCCCCTCGGAGAGCGAGGACGGTGCGGCGGCATCCACGGCTTCCACGGCATCGGTGTCACGCGGCTTCGGGACGGTCATGCCCGCCAGCGTAAGGTCCGCGCACCACTTCGACCCCTGTCGCGAGACGGGACCCTTCCTGCGACCTTGGTCGTACGCCCTTCTTTCGACAGCCCGTTCCATGAACGGCGTATGGCAGTCGCGTTGCAGCCGACCGGATGCCCGTGAGCCCCACTTCCACGGCGCCGTACGGTCACTGCGTCGAGTTCGACCAGGCCGTGTGCCGGAGTGGTTGAGGGGCTCGCCTGCGCTGCATCCATCAGCGAGCTCCGCTCGCGGGGAGTTACGCGGGTTCGAATCCCGCCATGGCCTCCACACACGCCTGCCAGGGGTCGCCCCGCTACGGCGGTGAAGGCGTCGTCAGCCGGCGTTCGGGAGCGCTCCCGGGGCGGCGTCCCGGACGGACTGGCGCTGGGCCCGGCGGGCGTTCTCCGCGCGTACCGCGTCCAGCCATCGCCAGAGGCCGATCTCCTCCAGTCTCAGTCCGGGGCAGGCGATCCGGTGCGGTACGCGGCACACCGCGCCGGGCGCGGGCTCGTCCTCGCGGCTGTTCCAGGCCGTGCCGTTGGCGTCCACGTACCAGCGGTGCCACGCGGGCACCATGTGCGCGGGCACGGGCAGGTCCGGTTCGAGGAGGACGTGCCAGCCGTAGTAGGTGACACACCGGTCACCCACGAGTCCGCAGTTGGGGCAGACGGGCGGGGCGGGTGGCTCCGGCCCGGTGGCGCCTTCCAGTGCCGCCTGGGCGCGGTCGGTCTTCTCCCACGGCTGCGGCGCGTCGGGCGGCCGCTGGCGGTGTCCGTCGGGGTCGGGTAACGGGATGATGGTCGACTCTCCTGTGTCCCCCATGGTGGTGAGCATGAGGGAGGCGCCCAGGAGGAGGGGAGGGCGCGTGCCGGGCGCAACGGGGGCTCGATCGGGCCGTTCCCGCGCTTGACCCTGACGCAGGGGCAGCCTCTGAGCATGTCGGCATGACTGTGCGAAGCGACAACGCCCCGACCCGGCTCACCGTGCGGCACGACGGTGTCACCATCGCGGTGTCCCGCGCGGGCCGGGGGCGGCCTCTGGTGCTGTGCCCGGGGCTGAACTGCACGCAGGCCGATCTGTCCGAGCTCATCGGGCTGTTGCGGCGGGACCACGACGTGGTGACCTTCGATCTCCGGGGGCACGGCTTCTCCTCGGCCGCCGGGCGGTACTCCTTCGACGCGTTCCTGGGCGACCTCGCCGCCGTGCTGGCGGCGGTCCGGTTGCCGTCGGCGCCCCTGCTCGTGGGGTATTCGCTCGGCGCCGACCTGGCCGTGCACCACGCGGCCGCGTGTCCCGACGCCGTCGCGGGGCTGGTGCTCATCGACGGCGCGAACCCGTTGCCCGAGCCGTTCCTCACCGACGCCGACCTGGCGGAGTTCCGCGCGATGGCACGGGACGAGGCCGAGCGGCAGCGGAACAGCGGGCGCCAGGTGTCGCTCAGCGCCGAGGACATCCTCGCTCTGGGGCTGGAGATGGACGTGGTGCGGGCCCGGATCCTCGACCAGTACGCGAAGATCGAGCAGCCCGTGCACATGATCATGTCCAGGGCGATCGCCGGCGGCAGCGGCGCGGGCCGGGCCCCGCGGCACAACCGGCTCTGGCGCGCCGGTGTCGAGCGGCTCGTCCGCGCGCGGCCGGACATCGCCGCCTCCTGGCTCGAGGCCGATCACCGGCTGGTCTTCACCCACGCCCCGGACATCGCCGGGATCATCCGCGACGGACACCGTCCGGACGGCGGGCCGGTCTCCTGAAGCGGCTGCGGGAGACTGGCCCCATGCTGACCATCGGCGAGCTGGCCTCGTACGCCGGAGTGACCGTGCGCGCGGTGCGGCACTACCACGCCAAGGGGCTGCTGCCGGAGCCCGAGCGGGACCACTCCGGCTACCGGCGGTACGGCGCCGATGCCATCGTCGAGCTGATCAGGATCCGGACGCTCGCGGAGGCCGGGGTCCCGCTGGCGCGGGTGCGGGAGTTGCTCCGGGCCGGTGAGGAGGAGTTCGCCGCGGCGGTCGCGGACATCGACAGACGGCTGGCGGCGGAGATCCGCGAGCGGCAGCGGCACCGCGCGCGGATCGCCCGCCTCACCTCGGGGGACGGTCTGGCGCTGCCCCCGGAGGTGGTCGGGTTCCTGGAGCGGCTGCGGGCGCTCGGGGTCGACGAGCGGATCGTCCGGGCCGAACGCGACGGGTGGATCCCGCTCGCCGCGCGCTTCCCCGAGCGCGTCGGGGAGTGGATCGCGCGCAAGCAGGAGCAGCTCGCCGACCCCGAGTTCGTCGACTTCTATCTGACCCTGGGCGAGGCTCTCGACCGGGGCGACGACGACCCGCGGCTGGTCGAACTGGCCGACCGGGTGGCCGCCTACATCACCAGGCTGGCCGAGGAGCGGGGTGAGGAGTACGTCGGCGTTGCCGGCGTCGAACCGGCGCTCGCGGCGCTGATGGACACGCTGGCGTTCGACACCGTGTCCTCCGCCCGTCGGCTCATCGAGCTGCTCGAACAGCGCGGCTGGGCGGGATGGACCCGGCTCGAGCGGGTGGAACCGACGTGACCCGGGGGCCGGGGCCCGGGGTGTCTCACAGCACCCCGCCCGCCTCGTCCTGGAACGCGTCCGTCCAGTAGTGGCGGCCCGAGCCGCCCGCCGTGACACCCGTCGGGTCGACCGCCGACAGGACCTGGAGCATCGTCATGGCCAGCTGGTCGTAGGTGTCGGTCGTCAGCTCGTGGGCCGACTGCTCGTCGATCGCCCGCTCGCGGTGCAGGAGCCAGAGGGTGAAGGCGAGCGTCGACACGTCCGTGTTCAGGGGGTACAGCGTCGCCTCGGGCTCGCTCCAGTTCAGGACCGCGCCCGTCGCGCCGTCGACGACCAGGCTGTTGTCCTCCACCAGATGGCCGAGGCGTATCAGGCGGTCGGCCCCGGCGGGGAGGCGCGCCGGGGTGTCCGCGTCGGCGTGGTACTCGGTCAGGGTGGCCAGCGGGACGTCCGTGTCCAGGGAGAAGACGTGGGCGTCCTCCGGGAGGCCCACCTCGCGCAGGAAGCGGCGGGTCGGCTCGTGCGTGAGCGTGGCCGGGAAGTCGACGTCCTCGAAGCGCGCCACCTTGCCGGGGCCGAACTCCTGGTCCAGCAGGCGGTGCGGGAGGTCCAGGGAGAGGCCGGAGGCGCCGCCGCGGCCCGCGACCAGGGACAGGGGGCGGATCAGCGCCGCCATCTTCCAGAACGGGGCCGGTTCGCCGTCCGCGCCGTCCCGGAAGACCGCCAGGAGGTGCTGGGACGCCTCCGCCACCGCCTTCGGGCCGTAGCGGCCGGCGTAGGAGGCGAACTGGCCGCGCAGCCCCGCGAGTTCGTCCGTCGCCTCCGCGAAGCGGACCAGCGTCCGCAGGGAGGGGGCCAGGGGGCGGCGGTCCATGAGGTCGGGCCGGTCGTGCAGGAGGTGCGTCGTCGAGACCTCGCCCGTCGCGCCGTCCAGCAGGACCGATTCCGTCTCCAGGCCCGCCGGGCCCAGGAGTCCGCCTATCACCAGCTGCTCGCGCAGCTCGGCCGACAGCCGGCCGTCCGCCTCGCCCGTCGAGTCCGCCAGCGTGCGCAGGCCGTCCCGGCGCAGCCCGTCGAAGCTCAGCACGCCGCTGTCGGACGGCAGGCCGGGCCCGGTCAGCCAGTGCCGCGTCGACGCGTGTGTCACCCACGGGTCCAGTTCGGACTCGGTCAGGGTGATCACCGCGGCACCGGCGTCGGTCGTACTCATGGGCTCCCCCGCATGTGCTTGCTCACCATCCCCTGGCGGAGCACGGCAGACCGCCCGGCCAGGCCCGGCAGCCGTCCCCCACTGCCCAGAACACTACGCCCCACCACTGACAACGCCCCGGAACAGCGACACGTGCCCAGCGACCACAACGCGCCCGTCTCTCATGACGCTCAGACGACCCTGGCGCGTTCCCTTCCCGCCAGAATCTCCTCGACCGTCTGCTCCACCGTCAGCTCCGAGGTGTCGAGCCACAGCCCGATCCGCGGCGTCCGCGCGCGCAGTTCCTCGTCCAGCGCCCCGACCGTCCAGCCGCCGCCGTATCCCGTCTTCGGCCGCGCCGCCTCCCGCGCGGCGACCGCCTCGGGGCGCGGCGCGAGGACGACCACGTACAGCGGACGGGTGCGCACCAGGCCGGTGTACGCCCTCAAGTCCTCGCCGAGCACCACGTCCTGGACGACCGCCGTGAAACCGGCCTCGGCGTACGCGTCGGCCGTCGCCGCCGACAGCCGGTAGCGCAGGAGGAGTTGGGCCCGCGCCTCGCCGTCCGCGCCGGGGGTGTACTCCTCCCGGCCCGTGACGATCATGCGCCGGAACGCGTCGCCGCGGACGTGCGCGGCCCTCGGCAGCGTCTCGGCCAGCGCCTGCGCGACCGTGGACTTGCCGGCCGCCATGACGCCGGTGACCAGCACGACCCCGCCCGCGAGGCGCATCAGGAGCGGTCCGTGACCACCGCGGCCTGCGGGCGGATCGGCAGCCGGTTCACGGGGCGGCCCGTCGCGGCCCGCACGGCGGACGCGATGGCCGCCGGGGACGTCACGACCGGTACGGCGCTGACCGCCTTGGCCCCGAACGGCGCGACCACGTCCCGTTCCTCGACCAGCCGGACGATGCGGATGTCGGGCGCGTCGAGGGCGGTCGGGAGGGCGTATCCGGTGAGGTCCGGGTGGCGGATCAGGCCGCGCGGCGTGCGGAGGTTCTCCGTGAGCGCGATGCCCAGGCCCTGGGTCACGCCCCCCTCGATCCGGGCGGCCAGCTGGGCCGGGTTCAGGACCCGGCCCACGTCCTGGGCGACGGCCAGTTCCACGACCCGCACGGAACCGAGCTCGATGTCGACGTCCACCACCGCGCGGATCGCGCAGAAGGCCATGCCCACGAAGGCGTCGCCCTGGCCGGCCTCGTTCAGCGGCTCGGTGGGGTGCGGGCGGCACTGGGCGGTGGCCCACAGTTCCTTGCCGTCCATCGCCTCGCTGACGGTCGTCGAGAGGACCCCGTCGTACGAGGTGATCTTGCCGTCGGTGATCTGGAGCAGCTCCGTGGACATGCCGAACTTGTGCGCGAGCGGCTGGAGGAGCTGCGTCCGGACCATCTTGGCCGCGCGCTCCACCGCACCGCCCGACACCCACGTGTGCCGGCCGCGGCAGCCCGCGCCCGCGGGGGGCTGATCGGTGTCGACGGGCGCCACGTGCACCTCGTCGATGCCGAGGGTCTCCTGGACGATCTGCCGGGCCAGCGTCGTGAAGCCCTGGCCGGTCTCGACGGCCGCGCACAGCACCGTCGCGACGCCGTCATGGACCTTCACGGTCGCCGTGGACACCTCGTCCGCGCCCTCCGCGCCGAGCATGTGCACCATGCCCACGCCGTAGCCCACGCCCCGGCGCACCGCGCCCGGTTCGCCCGCGCCCTCGGGACCGCCGGGCAGCAGCCACTCGTCCTCGGGGGTGTCCTTCGGAAGGGGCGGCAGGGGGAAGTCCCGGACGGCCTGGAGCAGTTCCGCGACCGGGGCCGGGCAGGTCACGGTCTGGCCGGTCGGCAGCACGTCGCCGGTCGCCATGGCGTTGCGCAGCCGCACCTCGGCCGGGTCGAGGCCGAGCTTCTTGGCGATCTTGTCCATCTGCGCCTCGTAGGCGGCGCAGACCTGCATGGCACCCTCGCCGCGCACATGGCCGGACGGGGGGTTGTTGGTGCGGACGGCCCAACCCTCGATGAAGGCGTTCGGGACGACGTACGGGCCGCAGGCGAAGGCGACGGCGGCGGCCAGGGCGTCGGCGGATGTGTCGGCGTAGGCGCCCGCGTCGAGCAGGATCTGCGCCTCGACCTTGACGAGTCTGCCCTCGCCGTCGGCGTGGTGCCGGTAGCGCAGCAGGGTGGGGTGGCGGTGGGCGTGGCCGAGGAAGGACTCCTCGCGCGTGGCGGTGAGCTTCACCGGGCAGCCGGTGCGCAGCGCCAGCAGGCCGAGCGGCAGCTGGAAGCCCTGGTCCTCGCGGTCGGCCGTGGCCCCGGGGACGCCGGTGACGACGACCTTCACGCGCTCGGGTTCCAGGCCGAACGCGGCGGCGGCCGTGTCGCGGTCGGCGTGCGGGTCGGTGGAGGCGAGGTACAGCTCCACGCCGCCGTCCGGGCGCGGTACGGCCAGGCCCGCCTCGGCGCCGATGGGCGCGGGGTCCTGGCGGCCGATGCGGTACAGGCCCTCGACGACGATCTCGCCGGCCGCCTCCGGGTCGCCGTGGCGCAGCGGGATGTGCCGGATCAGGTTGCCGTCGGGGTGCAGCGGCTCCGCCTCGAAGGCCTGCTCGGGGTCGGTCACCGGGTCGAGCACCTCGTACTCGACGATGACGGCGGCCGCCGCCATGCGCGCGGTGTCCGGGTGGTCGGCGGCGACGGCGGCGATGGGCTCGCCGTGGTGGCGCACGACCTCGGAGGCGAAGACCGGGCGGTCGGCCTTGCCGCGGCCGTGCAGCGGGCTGCCGGGGACGTCCTCGTGGGTGACGACGGCGCGGACGCCGGGCATCTCGCGCGCGTGGGTGGTGTCGATGGACACGATGCGCGCGTGCGGGTGCGGTGAGCGCAGCACGGCCGCCCACAGCAGGCCCTCGGCCCACAGGTCGGCGGCGTACGGGAAGGTGCCCTCCGTCTTGGCGCGGGCGTCGGCGGCCGGGAGGGAGGCGCCGAGGCCGTGCGGCAGTGGTTCGGGGGCGGCCTCCGCGGCCTGTGCGGCCTGCGCGGTGGCTGCTTCGTTGCTCACGCCTGGCCTCCGTCCTGGCCGTAGGGCTGGTCATGCGGGTCCGGGGAGTGCGGGTCCCGCGCGTGCGGGTCCTGCGCGTGCAGTTCCTGCCCGTGCGGTTCCTGCGGGTGCCGTTCGGGGGGCGCGCCGAAGGCCGACGGGTGTACGCCGCCGGCGCCCGGGCCCGCCTGGTGCGGGATGCGGGCCTCGTCGGCGTCGCCGTCGGCGGGCGCGGCGTGTGCCTCGCGCTCGGCGACGACCTCCTTGACGGCGTCCACCACGCCCCGGTAGCCGGAGCAGCGGCACAGGTTGCCGCACAGCGCCTGGCGGGTCTCCAGCTCCGTGGGGGCCGGGTTGCCCTCCAGCAGGTCGTGCACGGTCATCGCCATGCCCGGGACGCAGAAGCCGCACTGCACGGCGCCGCAGCGCGCGAGCGCCCGCTGCACGTCCGAGGGCTGCCCGTCCTCGGCCAGGCCTTCCACGGTACGGACCTCGCTGCCGGCGGCGGTCACGGCCGGGACCAGGCAGGAGGCGACGAGCCGCCCGTCGACCTGGACGTTGCACGCCCCGCACTCGCCCTGCGAGCAGCCGTCCTTGGCACCGGCGAGCCCGAGCCGCTCACGCAGCACGTACAGCAGCGACTCGCCGATCCACGCGTCGGTGACGGGGCGGTCGGTGCCGTTGACGCGCAGGACGTAGGAGGCGAGGGGGTGCTCCTCCTGCGGGGCCGTGGGCGATGCGTCCTGGGGGGCGGCGGACGGGTCGTCCGGGGTGTCCGCCGGGTCGTGCGAGGCCGGGGGGTCCTCCGGCGCCGGGTCGCCGGGCGTCTCGCCGTCGGCGCCCGGGGCGTCGGCGCTCTCCGGTCCGGCCTCCGCGTCCGCCATGGCCGGGAGGGGCTCGGCGGACGACTCGGCCGACGACTGGGCGGGCGGCTCGGCGGGGGCGTCAGCGCCCTCCGTGGCGCCTGCGGCGCCCTCGGCGGGCTCACCGGGTCCGGGAGCGGCTTGTGAGGCCTCCTGGGCGCCCTGGGCGGGTTCGACGCCTTCCGGCTCCGCCGCGTCCGCCACCTCCACCGCGTCCGCCTCCGGTGAGGGCGCGAGCGCGGGCTCCTCGGGGAACTCCCCGGGGTGCTCGGCGTACGGCTGCTCGGGGGCGTGACCGGCGGGTGCGGGCTGCTCGGGGGCGTGCGCGTCGGGGCCGGGGTGCTCGGGGGCGTGCGTGTCGGAGCCGGAGTAGTCCTCCGGGGTGTGTACGCCCGCCTGTTCCGGATCGTGGCCGGTGAAGTGGGAGGGGTCGGCGAAGCCGGACGGCTCCGGCGCGTGGCCGGCCGCCGACGGTTCGCCCGCGTGACCGGCTTCCGTGGGCTCCCCCTGCGCCTGACCAGCGGTCGGCTGCCCGGGCACGGGCTCGCCCGGGCCCGCCTCGGGCAGGTGGCCGCCGTGGGTCGGGTCCGACTCGGGCGGCAGGTGGCCGCCGTGCGTCGCCTCCGTCTCCTGGTGCAGGGGCGCGGCAGGCGGCTGCTCCGGGGCGGCGTATCCGGAGGCCGGCCCGGGAACGCCCGCACCGTACCCATGGTCCTGGTCGTGCCCGTACCCCTGCTCCTGGTCGTACCCCTGGCCCTGCTCGGCGCCGTGCGGGTAACCCGTGCCGGACGGGTCCTGCGCGGCGGGCTCCTGCGGAGCGGGCTGACCCCACGGCTGCCCGGCCGCCTGGGTGGCCCACGGGGCGGGCGCGCCGCCCGGGAGCGTGGCCGGTGGGGTACCGCCCCACTGCTCGACCAGCGCGGACGTGGTGAACTCGCCCGACTCGTCCGGAAGGTCTCCCCCGGCGACGGGGATGGACCACTGCCCGGTCACGTCATGGCCGGGCGCGGCCTCGGCCCCCGCGGCCTCCTCGAAGTTCCACTGCCCGGTGGCGCCGGGGTGGTACGTGAAGCGGTCGTCCCCGCCGTGCGGCCGCGCCCCCGCGTCGGTGCCGTACGGCGTACCGGAGCCGTACGGCGCGCCGGAACCGTAGGGCGCGCCGGAGCCGTAGGCCGCGTCAGAGCCGTAGGGCTGCTCCCCCACGTCCTGCCCCTGCTGGTGCACCGCGTGCGGGTCGTGCGGGTCGTGCCACTGGGCGCCGTCGACGGGCGCGCCGGGCGCCGGCCACGCGCCGGTGGCGGCGGGGTCGGTGCCGGCCGTCGTCGCGGGATTGACCGTTATCTGCGGCGGTACGTAGCCGTGGCCGGGCGCGGCGAGGGGGCTGTCGGCGGCCAGCAGGGCGTCGACGCCCCCCTCGGGCAGTTCGACGAAGGCGGTGGCGCCGTCGTCGTACTCGCCCTGGGGCAGCGGGTCCCAGCGGCTCCCGCCCCGGGGCGTGCCCTCTCCGTGCTGGTCGTCGGTCACGACAGCGCCCTCCCCAGTGCTCGTCGGGCCAGCGCGGCGACGGTGCGCCGCAGGTGCAGTACGGCGGGCGGGAGCTGCGGTACGGAGCCGTCCTCGCCCGGGGCCGCGTCGGGGATGCAGGCCGCGGCGACGTACTCCCCGAAGGCGCTCAGGGCCTCGGGGACGAGCGCGCGGTTGTTGTCCCAGTCGATGAGTTGGCCGACCCACTGCTCGGCCTCCAGGGGCCGCAGCGGCATCGGCGCTATGGCGCCCACCGCGCAGCGCACGCCCCGGCGCGCGGGGTCCAGGACCAGCGCCACGGAGGCGACCGCGCGGCCCGGGCCGGTGCGGCCGGTCGCCTTCAGGAAGACCTGCGGGGCGTGCAGCAGCGGCACGCGCACGTAGCCGATGAGTTCCCCCGCGCGCAGCATGTCCATCCCGGCGAGCAGGTGCGACACCGGGATCTCCCGGCGGGCGCCGCCCGGGCCCGCGATGATCAGGGTGGCCTCCAGGGCGGCCAGGACCGGCAGCGCGTCGCCGGTGGGGGCGGCCGAGGCGATGTTGCCGCCCAGGGTGCCCGCGTTGCGGATGTGCGGCGGCCCGGCGGCGCGCGCGGCGGCGGCGAGCGCCGGGATCAGGGCCGCGAAGTCGGGGCGGCCCATGCGCGCGTGCGTGAGGCCGGCGCCGAGCAGCGCGTGGCCGTCCTGGTACTGCCAGCCGCGGATCTCGCTGATCCGGCCGAGTCCCACCAGCGCGGCGGGCCTGAGCTGCCCGGAGTTGACGGCGGCCATCAGGTCGGTGCCGCCCGCGACGGGCACGGCGGCGGGCACGGCGGTGAGAGCCGCGACGGCCTCGTCCAGCGTCGTGGGCAGCGTGACGGCCTGCGCCGCCTGCGGTGCGTGCGTGGTCAAACCGGCTGCCCCTTCCCGCTGCCCCACCTGGTCCCACCTGTGCTGCCGTACGGTACGTGCTGACAGGGCGGACGTGGCAACTCTGGCACATCTTGGCGAGAGCCGAAGACACGGGTCCGCTAGGAGGCATTCGCCCACCTCACCGGCGAGATGGTCCGTTTTCGCACGGCTTCGCCAGTGCGTGCCGATTGGCACTTTCGGTGACCCTTGTGCGCTTTTTCCGTGGCCTGTTCGAGCTGTTCGGTCGCAACGGCCGGGTGCTACCGCCGCGGAGGCGGGCCGTCGATCGGGCGGCCCGGCACCCCGGGTCGCCGCTGCCAGGGCAGCGGGCCGGCGGGTGGCCGGTAAGCGACGCCCAGGGCGTCGAGCCGCCGGTAGTGGGCGGCCATACGGCGCTCGAAACCGGCGAAGTCCCGGTCCGCCGGGGCGGGCAGGGCGCTCCAGGCGACCTCGGCGAAGGCGGCGAGCCGGGGGAACGCCTGGTAGTCCACGCGCGCGGGGTCCTCCATCACCTCGGTCCACAGGTTGGCCTGGGTGCCCAGCACGTGCCGGGCCTCCTCGGGCGTCAACTCCGGGGGAACGGGCTCGAACCGGTAGACGTCCTCCAGGGTGCGCACCCACCCGATCGGTACCGGCTCCTCGGGGCCCGGGGCCTGACGGTGGTCCAGGTACACCTGCTGCTCGGGGCACATGACGACGTCGTGACCGGCCCGGGCGGCGGCGATGCCCCCGGCTTAGCCGCGCCAGGAGGACACGGCCGCGCCCTCGGCCAGGCCGCCCTCCAGGATTTCGTCCCAGCCGATGAGCCGGCGCCCGCGCGCGGTGAGCCAGGTGTCGAAGTGCCGGACGAACCAGGACTGGAGCTCGTCCTCGTCCGCGAGCCCGAGTTCCCCGATGCGCGCCTGGGCCGTCTCCGACCGCCGCCACTGCTCCTTGGGGCATTCGTCGCCGCCGATGTGGACGAACTCCGAGGGGAACAGCTCCAGCACTTCCTCGAGGACCCCCTCGTAGAAGCGCAGGGTGTTGTCAGTGGGGGCGAGTACGTTCGGGCTGATTCCCCAGGTGTCCCAGACGGAGAGCGCGGAGGTGTCGATGACGTCGGTGTTGCCGAGTTCCGGGTATGCGGCGATGGCGGCCTGCGAGTGTCCGGGTACGTCGATTTCGGGGACGACGGTGATATGCCGCTCGGCCGCGTAGGCGACGATCTCGCGGATGTCGTCCTGGGTGTAGTAGCCGCCGTGCGGCTTCTCGTCCCACAAGGGGGAGGCGCGGTGGCCGGTTTTCGTACGGGCGCGCCATGAGCCGATCTCGGTCAGTCGCGGGTGCCGCTCGATCTCGATGCGCCAGCCCTGGTCGTCCGTCAGGTGGAAGTGGAAGACGTTGAGTTTGTGCGCCGCCATCAGGTCGAGGTAACGCAGCACGCCTTCCTTGGGCATGAAGTGCCGGGCGACGTCGAGCATCAGGCCGCGCCAGCGGAATCGGGGCGCGTCCTCGACGGTGACGGCGGGTACGTCCCACGCCCGTTTCCCGGACACCGGCGCCCGGCGGAAGGCCTCGGGGCCCAGGAGCTGACGGAAGGTCTGGGCGCCCCAGAACAGGCCGCTGGCGCTCGCCCCTTCGATGAGGGCCCCGCCGGCGCCGACCGTCAGCCGGTACGCCTCGGGCCCGCCCAGGTCCGGCCGGACGCGCAGGCGGACACCCTCGTCCGCGCCGCCGGTGCGCGGGTCCAGCGGCAGTCCGGTCGCCGCACCGACGGTTGTCCGCAGCCACCGCGCGGCCCGCTCGGCACCGGGGCCCGCCTCCACGCCGGTGTCCGCGTCGAGCACGAACCCCGGCCCGTTCCCGGTCTCGATGCGCAGGGGCGCCGGAATCAGGCCCGTCACAGGAGGAGTCACATCAGGAGGAGTCACGTCAGGAGGAGTCACATCAGTCCTTCACCGCTCCGCCCAGTCCGGAGACCAGGCGCCGCTGTACGAGTACGAAGAAGACCAGGACCGGAATCGTCATCACCGTGGAAGCGGCCATGACGCCGCCCCAGTCCGGGTCGTCGGGCTTGTAGAAGACCAGCAGGGCCATCGGCAGCGTCGACTGCGAGGTGTCGCTGATGATGAACGACTTGGCGAGCAGGAAGTCGTTCCAGGCGGAGATGAAGGAGAACACGCTGGTGGCCACGAGACCCGGAAGGACGAGGGGGAAAAGGATCTGCCACAGGAATCGCGCCCGGCTCGCCCCGTCGATGTACGCGGCCTCCTCCAGCGCCTCCGGAACGGCTTTCACGAACCCCCGCAGCATCCAGATCGCGAAGGGCAGCGAGAAGGCGATGTGGGGCAGGATCAGCGAACCCAGCGTGTTCAGCTGACCGGCGTCCCGCATGAGGAAGAACAGGGGATCGTGAGGGCTTCCACGGGCACCATCTGGGCCACCAGAAACATGATCAACAGGGTGGTCCGCATGCGGAAGCGGAATCGTGTCACGGCCGTCGCGGCGAGAAACGCGATCAGCGCGGAGGCGATCACGACACTGCCCGCGACGATGAGGCTGTTGAGGAAGTAACGGCCGAATTCCTGTTGCCCGAAGACGCGTCGGAAGGAATCCAGGGAGGGCGCGAGCGTCCATGGCCTGGGCTCGCTCGACTCGATCTCCCCGGCCGGTTTGAAGGCGCTGAGCACCATCCAGTAGAGGGGACCAGCCGCTGCATCAGGTCGACGGCGAGCGTCCGGTGCGAGGTGCTCTTCAGGACGCCGATGTTGTTGCCGCCGGCGAAGGCGGGCGCGATCGAGCCGGGCTTCACCCCCGGCAGCGGGACGACGGCGTACTTGCCCTTGACTTCCCGGCCTCGACGGCGGTGTGGCTGAAGTCGCCGCCGATGGCCATGCCGGCCTTGCCCGCGGCGAACGCGGAGATCGTGTCGTTGCCGCCCATGCCCGCGCACTTGGCGGCCGGGCAGTTGTCGTCGCTGAACAGGGACGTGTACGCCTTGATGCCCTTGCGGGCCTGCGGGCTGTCGATGCCGGAGGCGTACGAGCCGCCCTTGCCGCTCGCGAGTTCACCGCCGTTGGCCCACACGAACGGCATCGCGCCGTAGGTGTAGGCGCCGCCGACAACCAGGCCGTACAGCTCGGGCCTGGCCGCGCAAGTGTTGCAACTTGCGCAATGAAGGTTTCGCCATGCACAACACGCCGGAGGCTAGGGACTGCATGAACATGCCCACAAGAGGTCTCAACCACTCTGTGACCGGCTGACGCACCCCGTGCAACGCCCGGACAGCACAAAAGCCTCCAGGGCGCGCAAAAGCACCCTGGAGGCTTTACGCCACGCGGACCGGGCCTACTTGTCGCCCTTGCCCTTGTCGTCGCCGCCGGAGCCCATGGACTCGTAGATCTCCTTGCACATGGGGCACACGGGGTACTTCTTCGGGTCGCGGCCCGGCACCCAGACCTTGCCGCACAGCGCCACGACGGGGGTGCCGTCGAGGGCGCTCGCCATGATCTTGTCCTTCTGGACGTAGTGGGCGAAGCGCTCGTGGTCACCGTCACCGTGGGAGGTCTGCGGCGTCGGCTCTACGAGGGTCCCCGTACCAGTCCCGCGCTCGGGCTCGAGAGTGCTCATAGGCCCAAGGGTACTGAAGCTCACAGACATCAGTTGAGCGAAGGGTCGTCGGGGTACGTCGCCACCATCGCCAGCTCGTTGCGCTGGCGGCGCAGAACCTCGCGCCAGAGCCGCTCCGGGGACGGGGACGACACGTCGCCGGGCTCCGACTCGACGACGTACCACGCCCCGTCCACCAGCTCGTCCTCCAGCTGGCCCGGGCCCCAGCCGGCGTACCCGGCGAAGATCCGCAGGGAGCCGAGGGCCGAGGCCAGCAGCTCCGGCGGGGCCTCCAGGTCGACCAGGCCGATCGCGCCGTACACCCGGCGCCAGCCCAGCGGCGCCGCCTCCCCGGACCCGCCGCCGGGGACGACGGCGACCCCGAGGGCCGAGTCCAGCGACACCGGGCCGCCCTGGAAGACCACACCGGGCTCGACGGCGAGATCCCCCCAGCCCTCCAGGATGTCGCCCACGTCCACCGGGGTGGGCCGGTTGAGGACGACACCGAGGGAGCCCTCCTCGTCGTGGTCGAGGAGCAGCACCACCGCACGGTCGAAGTTGGGGTCCGCCAGGGCGGGCGTGGCCACGAGCAACCGCCCTGTGAGCGAGGACACCTCGGTCATGCCAGACATGATCCCGCATCTTCCCTTTCCGTGGGGAGCAATGCGGGCGACCGGAGTGCGCGCAGCTCAGGGGCGCACCGATGCGTCCCACGCGCACGGGTGTGACCGTGACCCCATGTGCCCGGCACGGAACGGTTCGTGTTGTGACAGAGCTATGACGTGGCTGGGTCTGACTCAGGCTTACAGAAGGGGGGTGGAGGGCGATTACCCTTTCCCTCCTGGCCCCTGCCCGACTCCACGGAACGCGAGATTCATGACCGTCAACGACGATGTCCTGCTTGTCCACGGCGGAACCCCGCTGGAGGGCGAGATCCGTGTCCGCGGTGCGAAGAACCTCGTACCGAAGGCCATGGTGGCGGCGCTGCTGGGCAGCGCTCCGAGCCGGCTGCGCAATGTTCCGGACATCCGCGACGTTCGGGTCGTACGGGGTCTGCTGCAGCTGCACGGTGTGACGGTCCGTCCGGGTGACGAGCCCGGCGAACTGGTGATGGACCCGACGCGCGTGGAGAGCGCGAACGTCGCCGACATCGACGCCCACGCGGGTTCCAGCCGTATCCCGATCCTGTTCTGCGGACCGCTGCTGCACCGCCTCGGCCACGCGTTCATCCCCGGTCTCGGCGGCTGTGACATCGGCGGCCGGCCCATCGACTTCCACTTCGAGGTGCTGCGGCAGTTCGGCGCGAAGATCGAGAAGCGGGCGGACGGCCAGTACCTGGAGGCGCCGCGGCGGCTGCGCGGCACGAAGATCCGGCTGCCGTACCCGTCCGTCGGCGCGACCGAGCAGGTGCTGCTGACGGCCGTCCTCGCCGAGGGCGTCACGGAGCTGTCCAACGCGGCCGTCGAGCCGGAGATCGAGGACCTCATCTGCGTGCTGCAGAAGATGGGCGCGATCATCGCGATGGACACCGACCGGACGATCCGCATCACCGGTGTGGACCAGCTCGGCGGCTACAACCACCGCGCCCTGCCGGACCGGCTGGAGGCCGCGTCCTGGGCGTCGGCGGCGCTGGCGACCGAGGGCAACATCTACGTCCGCGGGGCGCAGCAGCGCTCGATGATGACGTTCCTGAACACCTACCGGAAGGTGGGCGGTGCCTTCGAGATCGACGACGAGGGCATCCGCTTCTGGCACCCCGGCGGGCAGCTGAAGTCCATCGCGCTGGAGACGGACGTCCACCCCGGTTTCCAGACCGACTGGCAGCAGCCCCTGGTGGTGGCCCTGACGCAGGCCACGGGCCTGTCCATCATCCACGAGACGGTCTACGAGTCCCGTCTCGGCTTCACGTCCGCGCTGAACCAGATGGGCGCGCACATCCAGCTCTACCGCGAGTGCCTGGGCGGCTCCGACTGCCGCTTCGGCCAGCGCAACTTCCTGCACTCCGCGGTCGTCTCCGGTCCCACCAAGCTGCAGGGCGCCGACCTGGTCATCCCGGACCTCCGCGGCGGCTTCTCGTACCTCATCGCGGCCCTCGCGGCCCAGGGCACGTCCCGGGTCCACGGCATCGGCCTGATCAACCGCGGCTACGAGAACTTCATGGAGAAGCTCGTGGAACTGGGCGCGAAGGTGGAACTGCCGGGCAAGGCACTGGGCTAGTCCCGGCCCTGCGGCCACGCCCGCCCGGCTGGGGGTCCGGGGGTCGTCCCCCGGGCAAGCACAGCATGGAGAAGCTCGTGGAACTGGGCGCGAAGGTGGAACTGCCGGGCAAGGCGCTCGGGTAGTCCCCGTACACGCCGAGGGGCGGCCACCTGGACAGGTGGCCGCCCCTCGGCGTTTCATGCGGCTCTCGGTGGGCTCGCGCCCCCTGGGGGCGCGGGGAACTGCGCGACCAGCCACAGCCGGCCCGCAGTTGCCCACGGCGCGCGCAAGGGAACGCTTACTTGCCCTTGGCCGCTTCCTTGAGCTTCGAGCCCGCGGAGACCTTCACGCTGTAGCCGGCCGGGATCTGGATCGGCTCGCCGGTCTGCGGGTTGCGGGCGGTGCGAGCGGCACGGTGGGTGCGCTCGAAGGTCAGGAAGCCGGGGATGGTGACCTTCTCGTCGCCCTTGGAGACGATGTCGCCGACGACGTCGGCGAACGCGGCCAGCACGGCGTCGGCGTCCTTGCGGGTCACCTCGGCGCGGTCGGCCAGCGCGGCCACCAGCTCACTGCGGTTCATGTTGTTACTCCCGTGTTCATCTTGCCGTTGAGGCGTCAGATCGAAGCCGATGCTGCCAGGGTCCTCCATGAGTCCCCGGACCGGGTCCGTCGTCAGACCCTCGCGCCCAGGGACGCATCCTGCCTCTACCTGCGGCGGGAAAGCCAATCCGGCACCCGCAGGAGTCGTGGGAACACCCTTGGGGAGTCACACGAAAAGAGGGCCTGAGCCTGGCCGACACGATAGAGCCCCCTGCTGACAGGGGTTCCGCGACGCGCCGGGCCCCGGGCCGCCGTGGGGATGCTCACAGTCCGGGGGCGGCCGCCCCCGGACCCCGGCGCGGGCCTCGTCCTCAGACCGCGGACGGGCTGCCGGCCGTCGCGCCCACGGCCTTGGCGGCCTCCCGCACGGCCCCGGCCACCGCGCCCGCGACCTTGTCGTTGAAGACGCTCGGGATGATGTAGTTCGGGTTCAGCTCGTCCTCGGTCACCACGTCCGCGAGGGCGGTCGCGGCGGCCAGCATCATCTCGGTGTTGACGGTGCGGGACTGCGCGTCCAGCAGGCCGCGGAAGACACCCGGGAAGACCAGCACGTTGTTGATCTGGTTCGGGAAGTCCGAGCGGCCCGTGGCGACAACGGCCGCGGTCTGGCGGGCGATCGCCGGGTCGACCTCGGGGTCCGGGTTCGCAAGCGCGAACACGATGGCGCCGTCGGCCATGGCGGCCACGTCGTCGCCGTCGAGGACGTTCGGGGCGGAGACGCCGATGAAGACGTCGGCGCCGCGCACGGCCTCCTTGAGCGTGCCGGTGAGGCCCTCGGGGTTGGTGTTGTCGGCGATCCAGCGCAGTGCCGAGTCCGGGGCGGCGTCCACCAGGTCCTCGCGGCCCGCGTGCACGACGCCGTGGATGTCGGCGACGACGGCGTTCTTGACGCCCGCGGCGATCAGCAGCTTGAGGATGGCCGTACCGGCCGCGCCGGCGCCGGACATGACGACCCGGATGTTCTCGATGGCCTTGCCGGCGACGCGCAGGGCGTTGGTGAGCGCGGCGAGGACGACGATCGCGGTGCCGTGCTGGTCGTCGTGGAAGACGGGGATGTCGAGGGCCTCGCGCAGCCGGGCCTCGATCTCGAAGCAGCGGGGCGCGGAGATGTCCTCGAGGTTGATGCCGGCGAACCCGGGGGCGATGGCCTTGACGATCTCGACGATCGCGTCGGTGTCCTGGGTGTCGAGGCAGATCGGCCAGGCGTCGATGCCGGCGAACCGCTTGAAGAGGGCCGCCTTGCCCTCCATGACGGGCAGCGCGGCCTTGGGGCCGATGTTGCCCAGGCCCAGCACGGCGGAGCCGTCCGTCACGACCGCAACGGAGTTGCGCTTGATGGTGAGGCGGCGGGCGTCCTCGGGGTTCTCGGCGATCGCCATGCAGACGCGGGCGACACCGGGCGTGTAGACCATGGAGAGGTCGTCACGGTTGCGGATGGGGTGCTTCGACGCCATCTCGATCTTGCCGCCGAGGTGCATGAGGAAGGTCCGGTCCGAGACCTTGCCCAGGGTGACGCCCTCGATGCCGCGGAGCTTCTCGACGATCTCGTCCGCGTGCGCGGTCGACGTCGCCGCGATGGTGACGTCGATACGGAGCTTCTCGTGACCGGACGCCGTGACGTCGAGGCCGGTCACCGAGCCTCCGGAGGACTCCACGGCGGTGGTGAGCTGCGAGACGGCGGTTCCGCTCGCGGGCACCTCCAGCCGGACCGTCATCGAGTAGGAGACGCTGGGCGCCGTTGCCATGGCCGACTTCCTCTGCTTTCACCTGACGCTGAGTTGTGCCGTCCGATCGTCGCACCTACCGCTCGGTAGCGGGTAGCCGCCCTCGATTGCGAACGTTTTGTTCGCGGAACCCGCCAGCAAAAAGAGACCCACGTCACGTAGGACGTGGGTCTCTTGTGAAGTAGGTGGCACCGACCCGCCATGCTCGCCTCGCGGCAAGTGGTCGCTCGTAGCGACGAAGGTTGGGCCCGGGGGCTTGGATCGAGCCGGTGCCACATCCAGGCTAACAAACAGATCCCGTAAGGCCATTCCCGTACCGGGAGTTCATTTCGCCGGCAAGTGGGTAACGCGGCTCAGTCCCTGAGCAGATCCGGGATTCCCGCCCCGTCGGGCTCGTCCCGTTCGGCCGAGACGACCGTCAGCTGCTGGGTGGCCCGCGTCAGTGCGACGTAGAGCACACGCAGGCCGGCCGGGGACTCGTCGGCGATCTCCGCCGGGGAGACCACGACCGTCGCGTCGTACTCCAGGCCCTTCGCCTCCAGGCTGCCGAGCGCCACGACCCGGTCGCCGAGTCCGGCGAGCCAGCGGCGGGCCTCCTCGCGGCGCTGCATGGCGACGACCACGCCCACCGTGCCGTCGACCCGCTCCAGCAGCCTCGCCGCCTCGTGGCGGACGGTGTCGCCCAGCGTGTCCTCCACGACGGTGAAGCGCGGCTCGACGCCGGTGGAGCGGACCGCCTTCGGCGACACCGAGCCGGGCATGGCGAGGGCGAGCACCCTCGCGGCCAGCTCGGCGATCTCCGCCGGGTTGCGGTAGTTCACGGTGAGCTCGAAGCGGCGGCGCGGGCGGGTGCCGAGGGCCTCGTCGCGGGCCTCGGCGGCCTCGTCCGGGTCGGACCAGGAGGACTGCGCCGGGTCGCCGACGACCGTCCAGGTGGCGTGCCGGCCGCGGCGGCCGACCATGCGCCACTGCATCGGGGTGAGGTCCTGGGCCTCGTCGACGATGACGTGGGCGTACTCGGTGCGCTCGGCCGCCAGCCGCTCGGCGCGCTCGCGCTGGGACTCCTCGCGCACCGGCATCAGCTCCTCCAGGCCGGTGAGCTGGTCGAGCGGGTCCAGCTCGCGCTTCTTGCGGGGCCGGGCGGGGGCGCCGAGGACGGCCTGGAGCTCGTCGAGCATCGCGATGTCGTGCACGGAGCAGCCGTCGCGCCTGAGGGAGCGGGCGACCTTGCGGACCTCGCCGGGGTTGAGGATCCGCCGGGCCCAGCGGCCGAGGCGCCGCTCGTCGGCCATGGCGTCCAGGACGGCCGCCGGGGTCAGCTCCGGCCACCAGGCGTCGAGGAAGGCGGTGAAGGCGTCCTCGGAGGTGATGTCCTCGTCGAAGGAGGAGCGCAGCTCGGCGGCGAGCTCCGGGTCGGTGTGCCGGCCGGCCGCGCCGGACTGCTCCCACAGGGCGTCCAGGAGGAGCTTGCGGGCGCGGGGGCGCAGCAGGTTCACGGGGGCGGTGCCGCCGAGGGCGGCGCGGCGGATGCCCGCCAGTTCGTCGGCCTCCAGCTCCAGGCGGCGGCCGAAGGCGACCACGCGCAGCCGGTCCGGTGAATCGTTCAGCTCCAGGGCTCCGCGCGCTGCCTTGCGCAGCACCTTGAGCATGCGGGAGGAGCCCTTGGCGCGGGCCACCGCCGGGGAGTCGTAGAGCGTGGCCTCGGCGCCGTCGACGAGGGAGCCGATGGCGCGGATGGCGACCTGGCCCTCCTCGCCGAGCGAGGGCAGCACGCCCTCGGTGTAGGCGACGAGCAGCGGGGTCGGGGAGACGATCAGGATGCCGCCCGCGTACCGGCGCCGGTCCTGGTAGAGGAGGTAGGCCGCGCGGTGCAGGGCGACGGCGGTCTTGCCGGTGCCGGGGCCGCCCTCGACGTAGGTGACGGAGGCGGCGGGGGCGCGGATGACCAGGTCCTGCTCGGCCTGGATGGAGGCGACGATGTCGCGCATGGTGTGGCTGCGGGCCTGGCCGAGGGCGGCCATCAGGGCGCCGTCGCCGATGACGGGCAGTTCGTGGCCGTCGAGGAAGGCCTTCAGCTCGGGGCGCATCAGGTCGTCCTCGACGCCGAGGACCTTGCGGCCCTTGGAGCGGATGACCCGGCGGCGGACGACCCGGCCGGGGTCGACGGGCGTCGAGCGGTAGAAGGGGGCGGCGGCCGGGGCGCGCCAGTCGATGACCAGCGGGGCGTAGTCCTGGTCGAGGACGCCGATGCGGCCGATGTGCAGGGTCTCGGCGATGTCGGCGGTGTTGTCCTCGCGGACGGCGCCCTCGGCGGGCTCGACGGCGGTGTAGGCGCCGTCGGGGCCCTTCTTGCCGTCCTTGCCGAGCAGCAGGTCGATGCGGCCGAAGAGGAAGTCCTCGAACTCGTTGTTGAGCCGGTTCAGGTGGATGCCGGCCCGGAAGACCTGCGCGTCCCGCTCGGCGAGCGCGCCGGGCGTGCCGACCTGGCCGCGCTGGGCGGCGTCGTTCATGAGGAACTCCGCCTCGTGGATCTTCTCCTCGAGACGCCGGTACACCCGGTCCAGGTGTTCCTGTTCGACGCCGATCTCTCTGTCTCTCAGGGAGTCGAGCGCGGTTTCCTGAGGTGCCTGAGCGGCCACCGGGCCCCCTTCTGACGTGCTGGGCAGCCGTCCACCGTACGCGAAGGGGACCCGGTAAGGCTACGCGTCGACCTCGACCAGCCGCTTGCCGTCGAAGGTCACGACCTCGAAGTGGTCGATCTCGTTCGGCTCGAAGGCGGCGCCGCCCTGGACGTACAGCGGCTGCTTGGCCTTCTCGGTCCTGGCGTCGGGGAGGCCGTAGCCCCACTCCGGGACGGACCAGGAGGACAGGGTCTCCCGCTCGCCGTTCTTGCCGACCGCGACGAGGGCGCACTTGAGCGGGCCCTTGACGTTCTTCAGTTCGGTGACCACGCCCGTCCCCCAGTCCTTCTTCTGGACTGCGACGGTCGCGGTGACCTTGGTGTTCGGGTCGGTGGCGGAGATCTTGTCGGAGATGCCGTCGAAGGCCTCCTTGGCGGGGCTCGCGGCGAGCGGGCGGTTCTCCGCGCCGCCGCCGTCACCGCCGCCGTTCGTCGCGACCGCGACGAAGGGGCCGCCGATGATCAGCGCGCCGGCCGCGGCCACCATGTAGAAGCTGCGGCGGCGCTTCTGGGCGCGCCGTTCCGCGACCTCGTCGACCAGCTTCTCCACCATGCGCGGCCTGGGCTTCGCGGACAGCGACTCGCCGATCGCGGGGGTGCTGCCGGAGCCGGGCAGGTCGGCGAGGGCGGCGAGCATCGGCTCCATGCCGGCCAGCTCGTCGAGCTGCTGGGCGCACCACTCGCAGGTCGCGAGATGGGCTTCGAAGGCGGTCGCTTCGGCGTCGTCGAGGATGCCGAGGGCGTAGGCGCCGACGGTCTCGTGCTCGTTCGGCACCGGAGATTCCTGCATGGGTCCAGACATACCCATGCCTCCCGTACCGAACCCCTGGTTACCCCCGTAAACACTCATCACGCCGTCACCCCCCGCTCCTCCAGTGCGAGCTTCATCGAACGCAGGGCGTAGAACACCCTGGAGCGGACGGTTCCGCTGGGTATGCCCAGGGTCTCGGCCGCCTCATTGACGGTACGCCCCTTGAAGTACGTCTCGACGAGCACCTCCCGGTGAGCGGGGGTCAGGTCGTCGAGTGCGTCCGAGAGAGTCATCAGCCACAGCGCCTTGTCGATCTCGTCCTCCGCGGGGATGACCTCCAGCGGCGACGGGTCGACCTCCTGCGGCCGGGCCTGCCGGCTGCGGTGGCCGTCGATGACGATGCGCCGGGCGACCGTCACCAGCCAGGGGCGTACCGATCCGGTCGCACGATTGAGCTGACCGGCGTTCTTCCAGGCACGGATGAGCGTCTCCTGCACCACGTCCTCGGCGCGCTGCCGGTCTCCGGCGACCAGGCGCAGGACATATGCCAGCAGGGGTCCGGCGTGTTCGCGGTAGAGCGCACGCATCAGCTCCTCGTCGGGTTCCGAGGGCTGGGACATGCGATGTCGGGCCCTCGGTGCACGTTCATTGGCCACGACGGAATCCTTGCGCACGCCCACCTCCGATGTCCGGGGGTTCCCCCAGTCGGTCGCTCGACAAGCCGTACGGACGCGAGCCGTTGGGCGTTCAAAGAGACGTGACAGATTTCTTCGAAGTGACGTGACGAGGGGGACATGCGGTCACATTCCCACCCCTCGTTCTTTACATTTCCGCCACATCGGCAACTTCAAGCCACGCCTTCCCTACGGGGCCGTAGGTAAACGGCATGTAATCGAAATCACTTCGAGAGTGCGGTCGCAGAAGTAGCATTTAGGACAGGGAATTGAGTGCAGCGGGCACCCAACTGCGTTTCAGGCGCGGGCGAGTGCCGCGCGGCGGCGGTGCCGGGCGACCCTCTCGCGGTTCCCGCAGACCTCGCTGGAGCACCAGCGCCTCCTGCGCCCCCGCGAGGTGTCGAGGTACACGATCGGGCAGTTGTCGCCCGCGCACTCGCGCAGGGCCGCACGGGCCGCGGGGTCGGTGAGGAGGTCGACGGCGTCCCGGGCGACGGCCGCGAGCAGGGCCGCGCGGCCGGGCGGGCCGTCCAACCGCCGTACGAGGTCGCCGTCTTCGCCGCGGACCGCGCGCGGGGCCGGGGGCGCGGTCCGCGCCAGGTCGTTGACGCGCGCCAGGGCGAGGTCGTACGCCGGGACGCCTGGCCTGGGCCGGCCGCGCACCAACCGGTCGATCTGGCCGCGCAGTTCGCGGAAGGCGACGAGCCAGCCGGCGTCGGTGTGGGCGAGGGAGGTGCCCGCCGGGACCAGACCGGAGCCGGTGATCCAGGCGCGCAGCACGTCCACGGAGTCCAGCCGCTCCTCCGGATGCGTGGTGGAGAGCAGATCCAGGCAGATCCGCCCGGCGTCGAACCGCAGCTCGTAGGGGGCCGTGGCCGTACCCAGTGCCATGTGCCTGTCACCGCCTAGGTCGGTGAGACGCCTGTGAGAGGGCTGGGAAACCGTTCCCTCTTACAGTGCCTGCCCGGCGGCGCGCGGGAAACCCCCCGCGCGCCGCGCGGTCAGGGCACGCGAGACGGCCCCGCCCGGACTCCGGCGCGACCCCACCGCGAGACGGCCCCGCCCGGACTCCGGCGCGACCCCACCGCGAGACGGCCCCGCCCGGACTCCGGCGCGATCCCACCGCGAGACGGCCCCGCCCGGACTCCGGCGCGATCCCACCACGAGACGACCCCGCCCAGACCGCAGCACGATGCCACCGCGAAGCGGCCCCGCCCAAGACCCCAGCGCGACCCCACCACAAGACGACCCCGCCCAAGACCCCAGCGCAACCCCACCACAAGACGACCCCGCCCAAGACCCCAGCGCGATGCCACCGCGAAGCGGCCCCGCCCAGACCCCGGCGCGATTCCGCCCAACCCCGGCGCGTGCCTGTGCGTCCGCGTGTTTCGTCTCCGCCTACGCGTCCGCGTACTTCGTCTCCGCCGCCGGGTCCAGGGCCAGGCGGTAGCCGCGCTTGACCACCGTCTGGATCAGCTTCGGCGTGCCGAGGGCCGTGCGCAGGCGGGCCATCGCCGTTTCGACCGCGTGCTCGTCGCGGCCGGAGCCGGGCAGGGCGCGCAGCAGGTCGGCGCGGGAGACGACCCAGCCCGGCCGGCGGGACAGGGCGCGCAGGAGGGACATGCCCGCGGGCGGCACCGGCTTGAGGTCGCCGTCGACCAGGACGGCGTGGCCGCGGATCTCCACCCGGTGCCCGGCGATGGGCAGCGAGCGGGCCCGCGCGGGCAGTTCCTGGCAGAGCAGCTGGACGAGGGGCCCGAGCCGGAAGCGCTCGGGCTGGATCGTGTCAATGCCGCGGGACTGCAGGGGCAGGGCGGTGACCGGGCCGACACAGGCCGGCAGGACGTCGTGGTTCAGGGCGGCCAGCACCTCGGGGAGCAGTCCGCGTTCCTCCGCCCGGGAGAGGAAGGAGGCCGCGGCCGGGGCGCTGGTGAACGTCAGCGCGTCCACCCCCCGGGACACCGTCGCGTCCAGGAGCCGGTCGACCGGGCCGAGGTCCTCCGGCGGCATCCACCGGTAGACGGGCACGCCGACGACCTCGGCGCCACCCTCCCGCAGCGCCTCCACGAAGCCCGGCAGCGGCTCGCCGTGCAGCTGGATCGCGATGCGCAGGCCCTCGACGCCCTCCTCCAGCAGCCGGTCGAGCACCTCGGCCATGGACTCCGACGACGGCGACCACTCCTCGGTCAGCCCGGCGGCCCGGACCGCGCCCTTCACCTTCGGCCCGCGCGCCAGGATCCGCACGCCGGCCAGCCGCGACAGCAGCTCCTCGCCCAGGCCCCAGCCGTCGGCGGCCTCGACCCAGCCCCGGAACCCGATCGCGGTCGTGGCCACGACGATGTCCGGAAGCTGCTCGATGATCTCCTTGGTCGCGGCCAGCAGTTCACTGTCGTCGGCGAGCGGCACGATCCGCAGGGCGGGGGCGTGCAGGACGGCGGCACCACGTCGCTGCAGCAGCGCCCCCAGCTCGTCGGCCCGGCGCGCGGCCGTCACACCCACGGTGAAACCCGCCAGGGGTCCGTGGTCCGGTCGCTGTTCTTCCTCGTACATGGCTCTCGTCCCGCACTCGAGTCGTCGTACTTCATGGGTACGGCGTACCTACATGCCGATCGAGCCTGTCAACGGCTCGTGACAGGCCCGGATCGGCGTGATGTCGGCGGTGTTACGTCACACCTTCGCGTAGCTGAGCTGCGGCTTCGTCTCCGAGGCCGCCGACGTTTCGGGTACCCGGGGAGCCGTACGGCGAAGGTATACGGCCCAGGTGACCGTGAAGCACACCGCGTAGAAGGCGAGGAAGGCGACGAACGCGCCGGTACCGGAGCCGTAGGAGAGGAAGGACTGGCGGAAGGCGAGGTTGATGCCGACACCGCCGAGGGCGCCCACCGCGCCGATCAGGCCCATGGAGGCTCCGGAGAGCCGACGCCCGTAGGCCGCGGCCTCCTCGCCCTTCAGTCCCTTGGCGAGGGCCTTGTTCTGGAAGATGCCCGGGATCATCTTGAACGTCGAGCCGTTGCCGAGCCCGCTGAGCACGAACAGCACCACGAAGGCGGCGGTGAACAGCGCCAGCGACTTCTCCATGGAGGCGCCGATCAGGACGGCCGTCGCGGCGCCCATCGCCACGTAGTTCCACAGGCTGATCTTCGCGCCACCGTACCGGTCGGCGAGCCAGCCGCCGACGGGCCGGATCAGGGAGCCGAGCAGCGGGCCGAGGAAGGTGACGTAGGCGGCCTGCAGCGGCGTACGGCCGAACTGGTTCTGCAGGACCTGGCCGAAGGCGAAGCTGTAGCCGATGAAGGAGCCGAAGGTGCCGATGTAGAGGACGGACATGATCCACGTGTGGGCGTCCCGCGCGGCGTCCTTGGCGGCACCGGTGTCGTTCTTGACGTTCTCCAGGTTGTCCATGAAGAGCGCGGCCATCACGGCGGCGACGACGATCAGCGGGATGTAGACGCCGAGCAGCACGCGCGGCCCGCCGCCGGCGCCGATGATCGCGAGCGCGGCCAGCTGGATCACCGGCACGCCGATGTTGCCGCCACCGGCGTTCAGGCCGAGGGCCCAGCCCTTCTTCCGCAGCGGGAAGAAGGCGTTGATGTTGGTCATGGAGGAGGCGAAGTTGCCGCCGCCGACGCCGGCGAGGAGGCCGACGAGCAGGAAGGTCGAGAAGCTGGTGCCCGGCTCCATCACGAGGAACGCGGCGACCGTCGGGATCAGCAGCATGCCGGCCGAGATGATCGTCCAGTTGCGGCCGCCGAAGATGGCGACGGCGAAGGTGTAGGGGACGCGGACGACCGCGCCGACCAGCGTGACCATCGAGGTCAGCATGAACTTGTCGGCCGGGGTCAGCCCGTACTCCGGGCCCATGAAGAGCACCAGCACGGACCACAGGGTCCAGATCGAGAAGCCGATGTGCTCGGACAGCACGGAGAAGAAGAGGTTCCGGCGGGCGATCTTCTCTCCCGTCTCCTGCCAGAAGGTCTCGTTCTCCGGATCCCAGTGCTGGATCCAGCGTCCGCCCCTGCTCGGGGGTGCGGGTGCCGTGCCAGGGCCTGTCATGACGCCTCCACTGTGCTCCAGGACTCGGTTGTACCTGAGTGACTGATCCCGAAGGTAGGGAGGGCGCGTTTCCTGCCTGTGCCAGCGAGTGACCGCGAGGGAACTTTGCTCTCACCCCGCGTCCGGGCGGGATGAGAGGTTCCGACGGTTCCGGTCACGGCCGCGGGGGCTGCCAGTGAGGGTTCTGCTGAGGATACGGCGGGTTGTGGGGGGCGGGGGGCTGAGCACCGTAGGGGCCGGGGGCGGGCTGACCCGGGTACGGCCCCGGCGCGGGCTGGGCACCGTACGGACCTGGCGCGGGCTGAGCACCGTAAGGGCCCGGGGCGGGCCGGCCGGGATACGGCGCCGGCTGGGCGTACGGACCTGGCACACCGGCAGGCCCTCCCGGGACACCGCCGTACGGTCCGCCCGCGAACGGGTTCCCCTGCCCGGGGAGCTGCGCCCCGGGAGGCAGGTACCGCGTCCGGCCGTTCTGGTCCGTCACCGGCACGAAGCCGGACGCCCGCAACCGGGCGGCGAACTTGGCGTTGCGCTTGCGCGTGACCACCAGCCCGATGCCGAAGATGCCCATGAACAGCAGCCACAGCACCCCGGCCACGAGGAAGTCGAAGGACCCGCCCCCGAAGCGGAACCCGAGGATCACACTGCCGACGGTGGCGCCGAGGGCGCCGTACCACATGCGCTTCTCGGCGTGCCGGCCGGTGAGGTCGAAGTTGATGCGGGCCTTGAGGAGTTCGAACTCGTCGGGCACGAGCGGCGGGAGGGAGACGCCGTCCGCCGCGTTGGGGTACCGCGCCCAGTTCTGCGCGGCCCGCGCCCTGGCCTGCGGGCCGGGATCGGGCACGATCAGCATGGTGAGCGCGCCGTTGCGGCCGCTGCTCTGCCGGACGTCCGCGTACTCGTAGCCGAACTGCTGGGCGACGAAGGCCAGCCGGGCGAGCTTCTTCACGGACGCCATCGGGCTGGTCAGCTCGACCGGTTCTCCGCTCGCCATCAGCCGCAGCATCTTCCGCGTCTGCCGCTTACTCATCCCCACCGCTCCCGCCGACCGCCTTGTTCACAAGCGCAACCGGGGCAGTTTTCCACACCGGGAAAGCCGGGGGAACGGGCGGGCCGACCGGGCTGATGCTGCCGGTGATGCTCACGCCCGCCCCCGTCGATGCGGCCCGGCTCACCCGTCGGGTGCGGAACGCCTCCGGCCCCCGCGAACCCTGACCCGAGGCTCACTTCCCGGCCACAACCGGGGCTTCTGCTTCGCCGCCAGGTCCTCCATCCAGCCGAACGCCAGGACGCAGGCGCCGATGAGTGCCCAGACCAGGGCCAGCACCGGCCAGGGGCTCTCCAGCAGTCCGGGGACGTTCTGTTCCAGTACGGGGAAGCCCCACAGCCGGTCCCAGAGCGTGGCGGCGACCAGGATGCAGATGTTGTGCCACAGGTAGATGGTCACGGCCCGGGAGTTGAGCAGGCCGATCGCCCCGGCCCAGCGGCGGAGCCTGCCCGGCCACTCGGACCAGGACGGGCTGACGTGGAGCAGCAGCAGGACCGTGCCGAAGGACCACAGGGCCTGGGCGAGGGGCATGCTGTCCAGGTCGTTGCCGGTGCCGAAGTCGTGGTGCAGGGCGTACCAGAGACCGGCCAGGGCGATGACGGGCGCCACGGACGGGACGATGTAGCGCGGCAGCCGCCGCAGGATGCCCTCCTGGTGGGCCATGCCGAGGATCCAGCAGGCGCCGAACGTGGAGAAGTCCGTGAGCGCCGAGGGGATCCGCTCGCCGGGGAGCGTGAGCCAGCCCTGCTCGAAGGCGACGGCCAGCACGATCGGCGCGGACAGGGTGACGACCGGCAGGGCGCGCAGGGCCTTGAGCAGGAAGGGGGACAGCAGGACGTACCAGAGGTAGGCGCGGATGTACCAGAGCGGCCCGGCGAGGTCCGCCGCCCAGTTCTCGCCGATGAAGCCGTGCACGCCGGGCAGGCCCTCGGCGTACGGCGGGTCGCTGAACGGCACGATCCAGAAGGTGAGGTGGAGCCACCACCAGCCGGGGTGTCCGTCCGCGTCCGGTCCCCAGCCCTGCAGGACCATGCCGGTGACGCCGACGACGCCCAGCAGCCACAGCGGGGGCAGCAGCCGCCGCAGCCGGCCGCGGATCACCTGGACCGGCGGGCGCTTCAGCGAGCGGGCCATGAGGTTGCCGGCGAGCGCGAACATCACGCCCATGGACGGGAACACCAGCGGCAGCCAGGCCCAGCCGGTCAGGTGGTACAGCACGACACGGAACAGCGCGAGGGCGCGCAGCAGGTCGAAGTAGCGGTCGCGTCCGGGGCGTGCGGAGGGGGTCTGCTCCCGCCTCGGAGCCGTGGTCACGGGTGCCGTGGTCATGCGACCGGCCTCCCGTCCATCTGCCGCTGGGGCGTGGGGCTTCCGCCCCCGGGCAGCCCCACCGCTCCCGTGCGCCGCAGCTTCTGCCAGCGCAGCCGGCCGCCGGTGAGCGCGGTGATCCAGGACTGGAGCAGGACGACGTACATGAGCTGCCGGTAGAGGAGCTGCTGGAGCGGCAGGGAGATGAGGTGGGTCATGCGTTCCTTGTCGAGGTGGAACGCGTAGGCCGCGCACACCCCTTGTACGGCGAGGACGCCCAGCCAGGCGCCGATGGTCTTCTCGGTCGGGCCGAACACCAGCCCGTACAGCAGGAACACGTCGATCAGCGGGGCGAGCAGCGGCGCCACGACCATGAACATGGAGACCAGCGGGAGCCCGACCCGGCCGAAGCGGCCCGAGGGTCCGCGGTCGACGAGGGCCCGGCGGTGCTTCCAGATGGCCTGCATCGTGCCGTACGACCAGCGGTAGCGCTGGGACCACAGCTGCTGCACGGACTCGGGGGCCTCGGTCCAGGCGATGGCCTTCTCCGCGTAGACGACGTGCCAGCCGTCGCGGTGCAGGGCCATGGTGATGTCGGTGTCCTCGGCGAGCGTGTCGTCGCTCATGCCGCCGACCCGTTCCAGCGCGCTGCGCCGGAACGCGCCGACCGCGCCGGGGATGGTGGGCATGCAGCGCAGCACGTCGTACATGCGGCGGTCGAGGTTGAAGCCCATCACGTACTCGATGTGCTGCCAGGCGCCGATGAGCGAGTCGCGGTTGCCGACCTTGGCGTTGCCGGCGACGGCGCCGACGCGCGGGTCGCCGAAGGGCTGCACGAGTTCGCGGACGGTGGTCGGCTCGAAGACGGTGTCGCCGTCCATCATCACGATGATGTCGTGGCGGGCGTTGGCGATCCCGCGGTTGAGCGCGGCGGGCTTGCCCGCGTTGAGCTGGCGGACGACCCGTACGCCGGGCAGGCCGAGGTTCTCGACGATACGGGCGGTGCCGTCGCTGGAACCGTCGTCGATGACCAGCACCTCGATGGGGTGGTCGCTGGCGACCAGGGAACGGACCGTCTGCTCGATGCACTTGGCCTCGTTGTAGGCGGGCACCAGCACCGACACCGGTTCGGTGACGGGCGTGCCCCAGCTGAAGTTCCGCCGCCGCACCCGGCGGGCGTGCGCGACGGACAGGATCAGCATCAGCCCGAGACGCCCGAAGACGAGCACGCCGACGACGGCGAGGCCCGCGACCAGAACGCCGGTGATCTTCTCGGAGGCCTGCACCAGGAAGACCCACGCCTCGCCCTTGACCGCCTCCAGCCCGGCGACCGGGGTGTGCGCGCTGGGGGCGTCCAGGGCGGCGGTGAGGGTGTCGAAGCGGTAGCCCTGGTCCTTCAGCCCGGTGATGAACCGGTCGAGTGCGGCCACGGTCTGGGAGCGGTCGCCGCCGGAGTCGTGCATGAGCACGATGGCGCCCTCGCCGTTCTTCGGCGTGGCGTTGCTGATGATCTTCTCGACGCCGGGCCGGCGCCAGTCCTCGCTGTCGGTGTCGTTGACGATGGTGATGTAGCCCTTGCTGCCGATGTACTCGGTCACCGGCCAGGACTTGTTGTCCATGACGTGCGCGAACGACGAGTAGGGCGGGCGGAACAGCGAGGTGCGGATGCCGGCCGCCCCGGCGAGCGCGAGCTGGTTCTGGGACAGTTCCCAGTCGATGCGGCTCTTGCTCTGCAGCGACAGGTCCGGGTGGTTGAAGGTGTGCAGCCCGATCTCGTGGCCCTCGTCGACCATGCGCTGCACGAGGTCCGGGTGGCGGGAGGCCATGGTGCCGGTGATGAAGAAGACGGCGTGGGCCTCGTGCTTCTTCAGCACGTCGAGGACCTTGGGCGTCCACATCGGGTCCGGGCCGTCGTCGAAGGTCAGGACCAGTTCGTGGTCCGGCAGCTCCAGGCCGGCGGGCTTCCCGTCCCGGGTGTCGATGACGGGCCCGCCCTTGAGGATGTCCTTCGGTACGCGGTCGTTGGCGGCCGGCGGTCCGACGCGGTGGTCGGCGAGGATCTCGCTGTGCACGTAGCCGCGCAGCATGAGCATCGCCATCAGCGCGACGAGGACGAGCAGGGGCAGCAGCAGGCGCAGGGGCAGGCGGCGCCGCCTGGAGCCGCCACGGGCTCGGGGCGCGGGCCCGGGACGGCTGGTACGGGATGCCATGGGTGGTGGTACTCCGGTGGTGCGGGGAGGGTGGTGCGGGGACGGTCACGCGGCGGGCCGGGCACGCCCGGGCAGGTGGTCGGTACGGGTGGCCAGGGTCGGGACGGGTGACCAGGCGTCGGTACGGGTGACCAGAGGTCGGTACCGATGGCCAGGGGGTCCGCGAAGTCGCGTCGTTCGCCCGGCGGCGGGGCCTGCGGTGTCCTGGGGCCCCCTGCCCGGGCGAAGCCGAGCGCTGGGGGAACGTGCGTGCCAGGCGTCGCGGGGCAGGCGCGAACGTGCGGACGTCCCCTAGGCGGCGGGTGTCTGGGCGATGGGCTGGGTTGCGGCCGGGCCGTCGGCGACGGTGCCGCCGTCCCCGCCGGTGCCCGTGGTCTCGGTCGGCGGCTCGGGTGTGGTGCCGCCGGTCGGTGTCGGGGAGGACACGGGCGGGCTCGGCGGGTTCGCCGGCTCGCTCGGGCCCGGGTCGGTCACGCCGGTGCCCGGGGCCGGGGTGGTCCGGGTCGCGGTCGGCGTGGGGTCGGCGGTCGTGCCGGTGCGGCCGGGCCCGGCGGAGGCCACGGGTTCGAGGGCACTGGGACCGGGCGAGGGGGCGGTGACCTCGTCGGTCGTCGGCGTGCTGCCCGGGGCGGTGGCGCCGCTGCCGCCGGCCGGGGCCGACTCGGCGGGCAGGGGAGGAGTCTCGACCTGCCCGGCCGGCGGGCCCTCCTTCTTGCCCGGCACGGGCAGCCAGGGCGCGTTGGAGTTGCCCGACAGCAGCGTGGCGACGATGACGACGGCGTAGACGCCGCACGCCAGGGCGATGACCATGCCGATCCGCCGGAAGCGGCGGCTGCGGCGGCCGGACTCGTCGACGAAGACGGGCCGGTCGGCCGGGGCCGGACCGACACCGGCGCCTTCCTTGACCTGCCGCAGGAAACCGTCCCCGAGCTGGACGGCGTCGAGCTGGACCGTGACCTCGTGCGGATCGTGGGTGCGTCCGGCAGGGTCGCTGGTGTGCCCGGCAGGGTCGCTGGTGTGCCCGGCAGGATCGTGGCCGGGCCCGGGCAGGCCGGCTTCCTCCGGTTCCCGCCAGGGGTCGCGGACGGCGGGCCGGGGCCCGGTGCCCGGTGCGAGCGAGTCGGCCTCGCCCTCGCTCTGCCGCGGAATCCCGCGCAGTATCTCCGTCGCGCCGGGCCGCCGGCGCTCGGTCAGCCGGACGTCGCCGGCGAAGACCTGGGTGACTCTGCGGTCCCGGCCCATGCCGTCCGCGGGGACTTCACCGGTGGCCGACGCGGCCTCGGGCCACTCGGGTTGGGCGTCTTCTCGCCACTTTGTCACGCGTACGCACTTCCCCCCACGGGATGGTTCAGGTGCGCGTACGACCTGAGCACCCGTCGTCGGACCGGGCCCCCAACCCGTCCGAGCGCCCCCCTATTACCACACCGTGCTCAGGCGTCGAATGTAGCGCACGCGGAGGTTATGTGTGGACGACGTGTCGAATCGTTTCGGTCGCGAGACCTCATGAGGACATCGTCACCAGCGGGAACCCACGTCCCGGCGGGCCGCCGCAGCCAGCCCTCCTCCGCCGCGAGCAGGGCCGCGGCCCGGCGCAGCGCGTCGAACGCGGGGTGGGTCAGGCCCCTGCGCCACACCAGTGAGACGGGGGACAGCGGCACGGGGTCGACCAGGGGCCGTGACACCGTCGACGGCATGGCCGGAAATCCCACGACGGCCAGGACCGGATGGCGCGTTCTGGCCATGACCCGCTGGAACTCCTCCTCCCCCACGGCCAGCGGCGCGGGTGGCGCGATCTCGATGCCGCGTCCCTCGAACAGCAGCCGCGCGAGGCCGGTCCACTCCGGCGTGCGCGCGTTGCCGGCGCCCGCGTAGACGGTCTCGCCGGCCAGTTCGGCGAGCGGCACCTCCGCCGGCGCGGCCAGCCGGTGGTCCTCGGGCAGGACGATCGCCATCGGCTCGTACCGCACGGGCTGGTGGTCGAGCCCGGCCCGCAGCGCCGGGTCCAGCCCGGCGAAGCGTCCGAACGACGCGTCCAGCCGGCCCGCGAGCAGCTCGCCGGCGGCTCCGGTCAGGCCGCTCTCGTAGCGGGCCATCAGCTCGTGCTCCGGGGCGAGTTCACGGGCCCGGTGCAGGACGCGGCGCGGTGTGACCAGGCCCGGGGAGTTGAGGTCCACCAGCAGGGGCCGGGCCTGGTCGAAGGCGGCGAGCAGCTCGTCCTGCGCCCGGAGCACCCGGCGGGCGTACGGCAGGAGCCGCTCCCCGTCGGGCGTGAGCGTCACCTGCCGGGTGGTCCGCACGAACAACTCGGCCCCCAACTCCCGCTCCAGCCGCCGCACGTCCCGGCTGAGCGCCTGCTGCGCCAGGTGGAGCCGCACCGCGGCGCGGGTGAAGTGCAACTCCTCGGCGACGGTGACGAAGGCACGTAGGAGACGGGGGTCGAGGTGGGCGGGCATGGGGGGAAACTACAACGGGGGCGGGTCGGGGGTTCAGGGAACGGTGACCCGCGCCCGCCGCCCGGGGGCGGCCGGGGAGTCGGCGGAGGCGGGTCGAAGGTTCAGAGAACGATGACCCGCGCCCGCCGCGCCGGGGCCGGTCGGGGAGCCGCGCACCAGGGGACGCCGCCCCCCGTCTCAGGAGTCGCCCCGCCCAGGGGTCTCGCTCTCGCCCGTCGCCTCGCCCCCGGCCGCGGTCTCGGTCTCGCCGGCCGGCGCCTCCTTCGGCGCTCCCGGCCCCACCCGGTGGCGGGGCACCGGCCGCAGCGGCGGGCGCGTCAGCGTGATCTGCCGGACGACCTGCTGGAAGCACGCCAGCGCGGCGAGCCCGGGCAGCGCGGCCGCCGCCGTGCCGAGGACGGTCCGGGGCGCCTGGGCGACGCACAGCAGAACGGCCACGCAGGAGAAGACCACGACCACACACCAGGAGTGCGCGGCACGGCGCTGGTGCAGCGCGGCCCGCAGGACGGACAGGGACGCCACCAGCCAGGGCCCGTAGACGAGGAGGGGCCACCAGGTGCGGAGGTTCCGCTCCGCCGGGGACACGGCGACCAGGCGCAGGGGGTCGTAGGCGACCATGCCGCTCAGGAGGCTCACGGCGGAGGCGATGACGGCCGCCAGGGCGGCGACGAGGAAGCTGGTGGTGCGCAGCAGGCCGCCCGGGGCCCTGCGGGTGCGGACCTTGCGGTGACGGCGGGGGACGTCCCGTACGGGCGGCAGTTCCTCGGTGATGTCCTGGAGCCGCCTCATGTGCGCGCCCGGCGCCGGGGCCGGCTCCGCGGCCTCGGCCGGTTCCTCGTCCCGCGGCCCGGGAATCCGCGCCGCCTGTTCCCCGAGGGCCTCCTCGAGGATGAACGCCAGTTCCTCGGCCGGGTCCCAGGTCGGATCCGGCGGTGTCAGGGGGGTGATGAAATCCCGGGCCGGAGCCCGGTGCCGTCCGGTGCCCTCGATTCCTTTGTCGTACATGCCGGCGGCCCGACTATTCCGCAAGCGCGAAGGCGGGCCATTCCGTTGCACTGATCCACCGTCGGGCGAGATCCTTTTCCAGCGTGCTCATGGCGTCGATGAAATCGCGCAGCACCGGCTCGGTCACCTGCAGCGTGACCGGGCAACCGGCCTTGGTGAGCGTGCCGTTGACGGTGGCCGACGAGTGCGCTGGAGCCGGAATGTAGGTGTATGGGCCGAGCGTTACCGCCCAACCGTCTTTCCTGGTCGCCTCGGTCATGTACCGACTAACCGCCTCCCCACTTCGCCGGATGCGCGGCAAACGAGTGAAGGATTTTCCCCAATGAGCATCTTTTCCATGCGCCATGAGGAGCATCAGTAATCTCCATATCCCTGTATGAAAACAAGGAGAACAGGGAGAACAGGGAGCGAACATTTCTCGCCAGGGAGTTTCCCGCCATGGGCTTCCGGCCGTTGACAACGCAGGTGCGTGATTCCGCGCGGAACAGGTGTTGGACCGCTTGATCACCCCCGGGCGACGGTGGACGCATGCCGCCACTCTCCCCGTACCGCCGTCTGTTCCGGCTGCCGGGCGCCCGTGCCTTCACCGCCGGGAACCTGATCGCCCGGCTGCCGATGGGCATGTTCAGCGTCAGCGCCGTCGTCATGATCGCCGGGACGCGGGGCTCGTACGCCCTGGCCGGTGCCGTCACGGCGACGGGCCTCGCGGCGACCGCGGTCGTCGCGCCCTGGACCGCGCGGCTCGTCGACCGGTACGGCCAGGCCCGGGTGGCCCTGCCCGCCACGGTGATCGCCGTCCTCGGCTCCCTCGCCCTGCTGCTCTGCGTCCGCCACGACGCCCCGGACTGGACCCTGTTCGCTTCCTACGCCGCCACCGCCACGACCCCCAACACCGGCGGCATGTCCCGGGCCCGCTGGGCCCATCTGCTGGCAGGCGACGCCGAGGCCCTGCACACCGCCAACTCCTTCGAGCAGGCCGTGGACGAACTGTGCTTCATGCTGGGCCCGGTGCTCGCGGCCTTCCTGTGCGGGGCGTTCTTCCCGGAGGCGGGCACGCTGGCCGGCGCGGTGCTGCTGCTGACCGGCATGGTCCTGTTCACGTCCCGGCGCGCGACGGAACCGCCGGTCCGGGAGCGGATACCCGCGAAGGCGCCGCTGCGCGCCCCCGGTATGCCCCCGCTGCTCACGGTCTGCCTGGCGATGGGCGGGATCTTCGGCTCGACGGAGGTCGTCACGCTCGCCTTCGCGGACGCGCGGGGCCACTCCTCGGCGGCGGGTGCCGTGCTCGCGCTCCAGGCGGCGGGGTCGTGCGCGGCGGGCCTGGTGTACGGCGCCGTGAAGCCGGCGGGGCCGGCCGCGGCCCGCCTGTCATGGTGCGTGGCCACGATGGCCGCACTGCTGACCCTCCCGCTGCTCGCCGCCGCGCTCACCGGTTCGCTCCCGCTCCTGGCGGGCGCCCTGCTGGTCGCCGGCATGGCGACGGCCCCGACGATGGTCACCACCATGACGCTGGTCCAGCAGCGCACCCCCGAGGGCCGGCTGAACGAGGGCATGACCCTCGCGGTGACCGGCCTGCTCGGCGGTATCGCCGGTGGCAGCGCGCTCGGCGGCTGGATGGTGGAGCACGTGTCGGCGACGGCCGGATACGGCGTCCCGGTGACGGCGGCGGCCCTGGCCCTGGCGTTGTCCCTGACCGTGGCGTCGAATCGCTTCACCCTCACGTGCACAACCCATTGACGCCCTCCCACACCCCCACATACGTTCAGCTGTCGAAGCGCTTCGATCACGCGCCGTGAAGTGAGGGACCCCCCACATGAAGTTCACCGACGGCTACTGGCTCCTGCGCGAGGGCGTCACCGCGGCCTACCCGGCCGAAGTGCTCGACGTCGTCGAGTCGGACGGCACGCTGGAGATGCACGCGCCGACCCGGCCCATCCGCTCCCGCGGCGACCTGATGACGGGCCCCGTCCTCACGGTCACCGCCCACACCCCCATGCCCGACGTCATCGGCCTGACGCTGACGCATCTCACGGGCGGCCGGCCCCAGGGCCCCGCGTTCGGGATCTCGGCGTCGGAGACCGCCCCGCAGCTCGCGTACGACGACGAGCACGCGACCCTGACCTCGGGCGACCTGACCGTCCGGCTCGCCCGCGGCGGCCCCTGGCAGGTCGAGTTCCTCGCGCACGGCCGCACGCTCACCGGCAGCGGCCACAAGAGCACGGGCATCATGCGGGATCCGGACGGCGCCCACCACCTGCGCGAACAGCTGGTCCTGAAGGTCGGCACGTCCGTCTACGGCCTCGGCGAACGCTTCGGCCCGCTGGTGAAGAACGGGCAGGTCGTCGACATCTGGCAGGCCGACGGCGGCACGTGCAGCGAACAGGCCTACAAGAACGTGCCCTTCTACCTCACGGACGCGGGCTACGGCGTCTTCGTCGACCACCCCGGCAAGGTGTCCTTCGAGGTCGCCTCGGAGGTCGTGTCCCGGGTGCAGTTCAGCGCCGAGACCCAGGAGCTGACGTACTACGTCATCTACGGCCCCACCCCGAAGGACATCCTGCGCAAATACACGGCCCTGACCGGCCGCCCGGCCCTGCCGCCCGCCTGGTCGTTCGGCCTGTGGCTGTCGACGTCCTTCACCACCTCGTACGACGAGGAGACGGTGACGTCCTTCATCGAGGGCATGCGGGAACGCGAACTCCCCCTGTCTGTCTTCCACTTCGACTGCTTCTGGATGCGCGAGTACCACTGGTGCGACTTCCGGTGGGACGAGCGGGTCTTCCCCGACCCGGAGGGCATGCTCGCCCGTCTGAAGGCTCGTGACCTGCGCGTCTCCGTCTGGATCAACCCGTACATCGCCCAGCGTTCCCCGCTGTTCGCCGAGGGAAAGGCGCTCGGGCACCTGCTGCGCCGCCCGGACGGCAGCGTCTGGCAGTGGGACATGTGGCAGCCGGGCATGGCCCTGGTCGACTTCACCTCGCCGGCCGCCCGCGACTGGTACGCCTCGAAGCTCCAGGCGCTGCTCGCGCAGGGCGTGGACTGCTTCAAGACCGACTTCGGCGAACGGGTGCCGCTCGACGTGGTCTGGTCCGACGGCTCCGACCCGGAGCGGATGCACAACTACTACACGTACCTGTACAACCGCACGGTCTTCGAGGTGCTGCGCGAGCACCGCGGCGAGGCGGAGGCCGTCCTCTTCGCCCGCTCGGCGACGGCGGGGAGCCAGCGGTTCCCGGTGCACTGGGGCGGCGACTGCGAGGCCACGTACGAGTCGATGGCGGAGTCGCTGCGCGGCGGCCTCTCCCTCGGCCTGTCGGGCTTCGGCTTCTGGAGCCACGACATCGGCGGCTTCGAAGGCACCCCCACCCCGGCCCTGTTCAAGCGCTGGCTGGCCTTCGGCCTGCTCTCCTCCCACAGCCGTCTGCACGGCAGCAGCTCCTACCGGGTCCCCTGGCTCTTCGACGAGGAGTCGGTCGAGGTGGCCCGGCACTTCACCCGGCTGAAGCTGCGCCTCATGCCGTACCTGTACGAGGCGGCCCGCACGGCCCACACCGACGGCGTGCCCATGATGCGGGCGATGGTGCTGGAGTTCCCGGACGACCCGGGCTGCGCGCACCTGGAGCGGCAGTACATGCTCGGCCCGGACCTGCTGGTCGCACCGGTCTTCAGCGACGAGGGCGACGTCTCGTACTACGTCCCCGAGGGCACCTGGACGCACTTCGTCACCGGGGAGACGGTGACGGGCCCGCGCTGGGTGCGCGAGCGGCACGACTTCCTGAGCGTGCCGCTGCTGGTGCGGCCGGGCGCGGTGCTCCCGGTGGGCGCGCGGGACGACCGCCCGGACTACGACCACGCCGACGGGGTGACGCTCCGGGCGTACGGCCTGCGGCCGGGCGAGGAGACGACGGTACGGGTCGGGGAGGTGACCTTCACGGTCGTGTCCGACGCGGGCACCCTGCGGGCGTCGTGCAGCGACCCGTCGGCCCCCTGGGCGCTGGCCTGCGGCGACCGCGAGGTGCGGGCGGCGGCCGGAACCGGCACCCTGACGCTGGAGCCGGCCTGATGGTCAGGATCACGGACGTGGCACGCCGGGCCGGGGTCTCCCCCAGCACCGTCTCCTACGCGCTGAGCGGCAAGCGCCCGATCTCGCCGGAGACCCGGCGCCGCGTGGAGGCGGCGGCCCGGGAGCTGGGCTACCGGCCGCGGTCGGACGCGCCGCCGCACGGCGGGGTGAAGGTCCTGGCCGTGGCGGCTCCGCTGCGCGGCGGCACCGACGTACCGGCGATGATGCGGCTGACGCAGTCGGTGGTGACGGCGGCACGCGCGTACGACCACGACGTTCTGCTCCTCACCCACGAGGAGGGCCTGGCCCGCGTCCGGGGATCGGCGCTGGTGGACGCGTTACTCGTGACGGACATCGCCCTCCACGACCCGCGCCTGCCCCTGCTCCGCTCCGTGGATCCCCCGGTCGTGCTGCTCGGCCTCCCCGCCGACCCGCGGGGTCTGGCCTGCGTCGACCTGGACTACCGCGCGGCGGGCGAGGCGTGCGTGGACCACCTGGCCGGCCTCGGCCACCGATCGGTGGCCCTGGCCGGCTCACCGCCGGAGGTCTACCTCCGCGAGACCGCCTCGGCCCGCCGCCTGGTCGAGGGCTTCACCGCCGCGGCCCACCGGCACGGCGTGGCTTCCTCGGTGCACCCCACCGAGCCGTCCCCGCCCGCGGCCCGCGCCCTCGCGGACCGCCTGCTGCGCGCCCACCCCGCCCCGACGGCCGTGATCGTCCAGAACGACCCCCTCCTGGACCCCCTGCTCACGGCCCTCCGGCACCTCGGCCTGCGCATCCCCGAGGACCTGTCGCTCATGGCCGTCGGCACCGACATCCCTCCGACGATCACGTCGGTCACCGTGCCGTCCGCGGAACTGGGCACCCACGCGGTGGACCTACTACTGCGAAACGACTCCGGCACCCCCGCACCACAGACGGCCCTGCTGCCCCCGCGCCTGACGGAACGGGCCAGTACGAGCCACACATGACGAAGGCCCCGCCGCTGGAAAGCGGCGGGGCCTTCGCCCACATGGGATGAGTGGAGATGGCGGGAATCGAACCCGCGTCCAACGGTGCGGAACCAGGGCTTCTCCGTGTGCAGTCGGCTGTGCTTTTCTCGGCCCCGGAGATCACGCCGACAAGTCTCCGACGGGCCCAGTCACTGTTTGGTTTCCCTCTTCACCCCGTGACCGGGATCGAGGTTTAGTTCCCTAGATGATGCCAGGATCCGGGTCGGGAACACCCCCGGGCTGACACTCCCTTTAAGTAGGGGAGCCGCTGCTCGCTACCTGAAGATCAGGCAGCGAGGGCGAGCTCGCCCTGGGAGATGGATCGCTTGGAATTGGCGATTATTTTTCTCGGCCTGTGGTTTACGAGATCATGGCCGCTTCCTCGACACGCTTCCCCTGCTTCGACAGCCGCTGTCGAAACCGATCATCCCCATGTTGTTTTTTCAAACCGCCCCGCGAGGGGGCCCGCACCCGCTGTGAGGTGCAGGTGCCATCGTACGTGACCAACGCCGGACGATGCCAGCGTATTCCCGGCGACGGACCGGACCGGACGGGACGGGACGGGTTCCTACGCCCGTTCCTTCCGGCGCACCGCCGAGATCACCCGCTCCGCCTCGCGGCGGTCCTGCTTCTCGCGGAGCGTCTGCCGCTTGTCGTACTCCTTCTTGCCCTTCGCCAGTGCGATCTCGACCTTGGCCCGGCCGTCCTTGAAGTACAGCGCGAGCGGCACGATGGTGTGACCCGTCTCGCCCGACTTCGACTCCAGCTTGTCGATCTCGGCGCGGTGCAGCAGCAGCTTCCGCTTGCGGCGGGCGCTGTGGTTGGTCCACGTGCCCTGGCTGTACTCCGGCACGTGCACGTTGTGCAGCCATGCCTCGTGCCCGTCCATCTGCACGAAGCCGTCGACCAGCGACGCCCGTCCCTGGCGCAGCGACTTCACCTCGGTCCCGGTGAGGACCAGACCGGCCTCGTAGGTGTCGATGATGTGGTAGTCGTGCCGCGCCTTCTTGTTCTGCGCGATCAGCTTGCGCCCTTTTTCCTTAGCCATAGTGCCGACCATTTTCGCACTACGGAGGGGGGTCGCGGGAAGTCGATTACGAGGGGGTCGCCAGGCCGCGCAGTACGCTCTCGGCCCGCTGCAGGGCCCCTTCGTCGGCCTCCAGGTCGGGCGTGATGCCCCGGCCGTCGACCCCGCGGCCCGAGGGGGTGCGGTAGTGCCCGACGGTCAGCTCCGCGACGGAGCCGTCGGGCAGCCGGCTCGGCATCTGGACCGAGCCCTTGCCGAAGGTGCGGGAGCCCACGACCAGCGCCCGTCCGCGGTCCTGCAGGGCGCCGGTGAGGAGTTCGGCCGCGCTCATCGTCCCGCCGTCGACGAGCACGACCAGAGGTCTCGTCGTGTCGCCGCCGGGCTCGGCGTGCAGCACGCGCTGCTCGCCGTCGACGCCGTACGTGGCGACGAGGCCGCCGTCGAGGAAGGCGGAGGCGGCGGTGACGGCCTCGGTGACCAGGCCGCCGGAGTTGCCGCGCAGGTCGAGGACGACGCCGCCGGGCGGGGCCTGCCGGAGGGCCTTACGGATCTGGTCGCCGGAGCCCTTGGTGAAGGTGGCGACCCGGATGACGGTGACCGGGCCGGCGACCTGCCGGACGGTGACCGAGTCGGTGGACAGCTGGGTGCGGCGCAGGGTCTCGGTCCACGCGCGCGTGCCGCGCTCCAGGCCGAGGCGGACGGTGGTGCCGGCGGGGGCGTCGATGGCGTCCCCGCGCAGTAAGGAGACGACCTCCGTGACGGGCCGCCCGTCGGCCGGCCGGCCGTCGACGCTGCGCAGCAGGTCGCCGGGGCGGATCCCGGCGGCGGCCGCGGGCGACCCGGCGCGCACCTTCGTCACCGCGATACGGCCGTTCCGCTCGCTGCGGGCCCACAGGCCGACGCCGGTGTACTGGCCGTCGAGGGCGTCCTCGAACTCCTCGTACTCGCCCTCGGAGTAGACGGCGCCCCAGCGGTCCCCGCTGCGGCTGACGGCGCGCTTGGCGGCCTCCATCGGGGACTTGCCGTCGGCCAGGGCCTCCTCGGCCGCCCTGGTGACCGCCGCGTGGTGCCCGGCCGAGGCGGCCGAACCGGCCTCGTCCGGCGGGGACTTCCGGTCGGCCTGCGGCAACGCGCCGGTGGCCGCGCCGGCGACGAGCACGCTCGTGAACAGCAAGGTCAGGGCGGCTCCGCGGCGGATGCGGCGGGGCTGACGAAACGGGTCACGACCTGACATGCCGGTGAGTCTAGGACAAGGGGAAGGGCCGTACGGCCGGTTGACCGCACGGCCCCTCTTGGTATGCGTCACACCTTCAAGTACTTGCGCAGCGCGAAGAACGCGGCCAACGCGGGCATCAGCAGGCTCGTGGCGAGGATGAGCGGCAGCTTCGTCAGGACGGCGTCCCAGCCGATGAAGTTGATCAGGTTCAGCTTCTCGGACAGCGCCAGGCCGTGGTCGATGATGAAGTACCGGGCGATCAGCAGGAAGGCGCACGCGAGGGTGCCGCCGATGAGTCCGGCGACCGCGGCCTCCATGATGAACGGCGCCTGGATGTAGAAGCCCGAGGCGCCGACCAGGCGCATGATGCCGGTCTCGCGCCGCCGGCTGAACGCCGAGACGCGCACGGTGTTGACGATCAGCATCAGCGCTACGACGAGCATGAGCGCCATCACCGCGCGCGCGGCCCAGTTCATGCCGTTGAGGAGCCCGAACAGATTGTCCAGGATGCCCTTTTGGTCCTGCACGGACTGCACGCCGTCCCGCCCGTCGAAGGCGGTCGCGATGACCTGGTACTTCTGCGGGTCCTTCAGCTTGATGCGGTACGACTCCTGCATCTGGTCCGGCGTGAGGGAGCTGGCCAGCGGGGAGTCGCCGAACTGCTCCTTGTAGTGCTTGTACGCCTGGTCCTGCGACTCGTACGTGACCGTCTGGACAACGTTCATCTTCTCGAGGTCGGCCTTGATCTGCTTCTTCTGGTCGTCCGTGACCGCGCCCTTGGCGCAGTTGGGGTCGGACTCGGCGTCGGACTTGTTGCAGAGGAAGATCGAGACGTTGACCTTGTCGTACCAGTAGCCCTTCATGGTGTTGACCTGGTCGCTCATCAGGAGCGACCCGCCGAACAGGGCGAGCGACAGGGCGACGGAGACGATGACGGCGAAGGTCATCGTCAGGTTGCGGCGGAGACCGACGCCGATCTCCGACAGGACGAACTGGGCGCGCATGGCGGCTGGTTATGCCTTTCCGTGGATCTCGGGAAGCGGTCTCAGTGCTGGTAGCCGTAGACACCGCGGGCCTGGTCGCGGACGAGGCGGCCCTTCTCCAGCTCGATGACGCGCTTGCGCATCTGGTCCACGATGTTCTGGTCGTGCGTGGCCATCACCACGGTGGTGCCCGTCCGGTTGATGCGGTCGAGCAGCTTCATGATGCCGACGGAGGTCTGCGGGTCGAGGTTGCCGGTGGGCTCGTCGGCGATGAGCAGCTTCGGCCGGTTGACGAAGGCCCGCGCGATGGCGACGCGCTGCTGCTCACCACCGGACAGCTCGCCGGGCATCCGGTCCTCCTTGCCGCCGAGCCCGACGAGGTCGAGCACCTGCGGCACGGACTTGCGGATCTCGCCGCGCGACTTGCCGATGACCTCCTGCGCGAAGGCGACGTTCTCGCCGACCGTCTTGTTCGGCAGCAGGCGGAAGTCCTGGAAGACCGTCCCCAGCTGGCGCCGCATCTGCGGCACCTTCCAGTTGGAGAGGCGGGCGAGGTCCTTGCCCAGCACGTGCACCTGTCCGTGGCTGCACCGCTCCTCGCGGAGGATCAGCCGCAGGAAGGTGGACTTTCCGGAGCCGGAGGACCCCACGAGGAAGACGAACTCGCCCTTCTCGACCTCCAGGGAGACATCCCTGAGGGCGGGGCGGGTCTGCTTGGGGTAGACCTTGGAGACATTGTCGAATCGGATCACGGATGCACCACGGGTCGCCGGGGGTAGATGAGCGTGACCATACGCGAACCGGGTAGGGCACCGCAGTCACCGACCGTGGTTGCGCCATGGATGTGCCGTTTTGTACCGACCCCCGCGCCACCACTCCTGCGGCACTGAACCGCGCGGCCTCCGGAGGAACCTGGCACAGTGGAGAGGGGAACATTCCCGTCCCCACGAACGTTGGGTACGTGGAACCGGCGCAAGGAGGGCAAGCGCATGACGTACGACCGGCTGGTGTGCGCGAACTGCGCGGCCCCCGTGAGCGAGGGCCGCTGCCCCGTGTGCCGCGCGAACCGCGAGCGGCTGCAGCAGGAGAACTTCCTCGCGAATCTGAACCCGATGGCGCTGATCGCCCTGCTGACGGTGCTGATCGCGGCGGTGGCCCTGCTGGCGCACCAGACCGCGTAAGGGCGCAGCGGAGCGCGTCCGCGGAACAGGGCGCACCGGGGCGCGCAAGGGCGTAGGCGCCCCCGAAGACACGGCCGAGGGCCCGGAGCGTTTCGCTCCGGGCCCTCGACGTCGTACTGCGCCTACGGTCCGTAGGGGCGCGCCTACCGTCAGGCGGCGGCGCCGCCCCGGCCGCCCATGAGGCGCGGCAGGACGCGGAAGCCGACACCGCCGGCGATCATCGTGGCGGCGCCGAGCACCAGGAAGGTGGTCTGCGCGGCACCCGTCTCGGCGAGCTCCGGGCCGCCGGCCTGGGCCTGCTGCGGGGCCGGGGTGTTGTCCGACCCGATGTCGGTGAGGGACGAGGAGCCCTCCTGCTGCGGGGAGGTGCCGCCGTCGGGGTCGGCGTTGTTGCCGCCGCCGTCGTTGCCGCCGTTGGCGTTGCCGCCACCGTTGCCGCCGCCGTTGCCGTTGCCCGGGTTGGTGGGCTGGCTCGTCGGGTCCTCGGTCGGCTCGGTGGGCTCGTCCGTGGGGTCGGTGGGCAGGTCGGTGGGCTGGTCGGTCACCGGCGGGTCGGTCGGGAGGCCGGTCGGCGGGTCCGTCGGAAGCTCGGTCGGAACCGGCGGAGTGGTGGGCGGAGTCGGGACCGGCGACTCCTCGGCGCACAGGATGCCGAGCAGGCAGTCCTCGTTCTCCGCGGCGGATGCGGCACCGGCGGCGGTCAGCGAGGCACCGGCGGCGATCACGGCGCCGGCCGCTATCCGCGCGACACGGATCCGCGTCTTCTTCGTCATGTGGTTGCTACCCCCAGTAGCTCATCGTCATTAGGCAGCGCTCGGGGCTGTGCTCGACGGGGACAGCTGCGGTGAAAAGCCCCCCGGTTCACATGCGCCCCAGAGACACGCATGCCGCGCTTTACCCTTCCCATTTTTCAAAGACACGTCAAGGGCGTTTGCGTGCGCCATGTCCAACTACGGGGGCTATGCCGGGACTCTGAGCCTGTGAGTGTGATGTAAAACCCAGACATGCCGGCACAGAAGCGGGCACAGAAAAGGCAACTGCCGCCCTGACGTCGGCAGTTGCCTTGTCGACAAACTTACTTCTCCTGCTGCTTGCGCCAGCGAATTCCGGCTTCGAGGAACCCCTGGATCTCGCCGTTGAACACGGCCTCGGGGTTGCCGACCTCGAATTCGGTGCGCAGGTCCTTGACCATCTGGTACGGGTGCAGCACGTAGGAACGCATCTGGTTGCCCCAGGAGTTGCCGCCGTCGCCCTTGAGGGCGTCCATCTTGGCCTGCTCCTCCTGGCGGCGCCGCTCCAGCAGCTTGGCCTGGAGGACGTTCATCGCCGTGGCCTTGTTCTGGATCTGCGAGCGCTCGTTCTGGCAGGAGACGACGATGCCGGTGGGGAGGTGGGTGATGCGCACCGCGGAGTCCGTGGTGTTCACGCCCTGGCCGCCGGGGCCCGAGGAGCGGTACACGTCGATCCGCAGCTCGCTCTCGTCGATGTCGACGTGGTCGGACTGCTCGACCACGGGCAGGACCTCGACGCCCGCGAACGACGTCTGCCGCCGGCCCTGGTTGTCGAAGGGCGAGATGCGCACGAGGCGGTGCGTGCCCTGCTCGACGGAGAGCGTGCCGTACGCGTAGGGCGCCTGGACGGCGAAGGTGGTCGACTTGATGCCGGCCTCTTCCGCGTACGACGTCTCGTAGATCTCGGTCTTGTAGCCGCGCTGCTCGGCCCACCGCAGGTACATGCGCTGGAGCTTCTCGGCGAAGTCGGCGGCGTCGACGCCACCGGCCTCGGCGCGGATGTTCACCAGGGCCTCACGGGAGTCGTACTCGCCGGACAGGAGGGTGCGGACCTCCATCTCGTCGAGCGCCTTCTTCACGGCGGCGAGCTCGCACTCGGCCTCGGCGCGGGTGTCCGGGTCGTCCTCCTCCTCGGCCATCTCGAAGAGGACGCCGAGGTCGTCGATACGACCGCGCAGGGCCTCGGCCTTCCGCACCTCGGCCTGGAGGTGGGACAGCTTGCTGGTGATCTTCTGCGCCTCATCGGGGTTGTCCCAGAGGGACGGCGCGGCCGCCTGCTCCTCGAGCACGGCGATGTCTGCCCTCATCTTGTCGAGGTCCAGAACGGCCTCGATCGACTCCATGGTCGAGGAGAGGGACTTGAGCTCTTCGGATACGTCGACGACTGCCACGCCCTCCAGCGTAACGGCTCCGCCCGGCGGGCAGCGCCGGGCGGCCGGTGCGGGCGGGCACGGCCCGGGGGTCAGGGGGACTGGGGCGCCGAGTTCTTCGTGTCCTGGGGAGGCGTTCCCCCGCCGTCGTCCGACGAGGAGAGCCAGGCCCCGACGCCGACCGCCGCGGCCAGGGCGACCGCGCCGGCGCCCAGGGCCACCCGGCGGCGCCGGGTCGCGGCGCGGTTGCGGGCGGAGCCGGGACGGGGGGCGCCCGCCGCGCGCGGGGCCCGGGCCGTGCCGTGGGCGCCGCCGGCCAGCTCGTCGGGGGCCGGGACGCGCATCGAGGTGTGGGTGTCCCGGTTGGAGTCGGCCGGCTTCGCGCCCGGCACCAGGGGGACCGCGCCCCGCCGCCGGACCTGCTTGCCGGCCGGTGCCGGACCGGCCGGCTGCTCCTCCCGGTCGGCCTCCTCGGCCTGCTCGGTGTCCGGCTCGTCGACCTCCAGCGGCGGCATGCCCGCCAGCATCGGCAGCAGCTCCCGCAGGCGCGCCCCGAGCTCGGAGGCCCGCAGCCGGGAGGCCGGGGCCTTGGCCAGGCACTGCACGAGCAGCTGCCACAGCTCGTCGGGGATGCCGGGCAGCGGGACGACCGTCTCCGTGACGTGCCGGCGCAGGACCGCGCCCGGGTGGCCGCCGCCGAACGGGGTGAAGCCCGCGAGCAGCTCGTAGAGGACCGTGGCGAGCGCGTAGATGTCGACGGAGGCGCGCGGGGGCAGGCCCTCGACGATCTCCGGGGCGAGGTAGTCCGGCGTGCCGATGATCTTCGTGGCCTTGGTGCGGCGCGGGGTGTCGATGAGCTTCGCCACGCCGAAGTCGGTGAGCAGCGCGCGGTGGGAGCCGCCGGGGCCGAGCGGGCCCTGCATGTCCAGCAGGACGTTCTCCGGCTTGACGTCCCGGTGCACGACACCGGCGGCGTGCGCGGCCGCCAGCCCGTCGGCGATGTCCGCCGCGATCGCCACGGCCGCCTCGGGGGCGAGGCGCCGGTCCCGGTCCAGGCGGGTGCGCAGGTCCGTGCCGCGGACGAGGTCCATGACGAGGGCCAGGTCGTTGCCGTCGACGACCAGGTCGCGCACGGACACCACGTGCGGGTGCTCCAGGCCGAGCAGGGCCGTGCGCTCCTGGACGAAGCGCCCGACGAGCTCCTGGTCGGACGCGAGGTCCTCGCGCAGCAGCTTGATGGCGACGGGGCCTTCGGGGCCCTCACCCAGCCACACCGTGCCGGCGCTGCCCCGCCCCAGGACCTGGTGGGCGGTGTACCGGCTGCCGATCTTCCGTGCCAAGGCTGCTCCTACCGACGCGTGTTGTCGCTAAAACTACGCGGCCGAGGAGCCAACCTTCACCGCCCGGGCGGAAATCACCCGCCAGGTGTCGACAAATCACCAACCCCGCAGGGCGGTTCGGGTCAGTTCGTGCCCGAACCGCTCCCGCCGAGCTTCTCGAACCAGCCGGTCACCGTGGAGAACCAGTCGGTGAGCTGGTCCCAGTAGCCCTTGGTGGTGCCGATCCACTCCTGGAGCGGGCTCAGCTCCCAGATCAGCCAGCCGGCGACGAACAGGATGACGATCGTGAACAGGCAGCCCTTCAGGCACCCGAGGCCGGGGATGCGCATCGGGTTGGCGCTGCGCTGCCTCGGCTGCCGGGGCTCGCGCTGGGGCCGCTGCGGCTGCTGGGGCTGGGCCGGGGGCGCCGGCGGGGCGTAGCGCTGCGGCGGCTGGGGCCGCTGGGGGGCGTACTGCTGGGGCTGCTGCGGTTGCGGGTGGCCGTAGCCGGGGCCGGGCGGGGGCGCCTGGCGGCGCGGGGGCTGCTGCTGCGGCCGGGCGACCTGGCGCTGGGGGCGGCGGCGCAGCGGGTCCTGGCCCGGGTCGAGGTACTGGACCTGCGTCTGCTCGTTGCGGTCGCGGGCGGCCCGCAGCTGGTTCTGCCAGGGGTGCGGGTCGTCGGGACCGCCCTGGCCCTGCTGGCCGGGGTGACCGGGCGCGCCCGGCGGGACCGGCGGCATGACGGCGGTCGGGTCGGCCGTTTCGCCCCGGTGGGGGAGCACGGCGGTGGGGTCGGCGGCGCCGGCCGGGCCGCCGGTGTGCGGCATGACGCTGGTCGCGGCGTTCGGGTCGTAGGAGCCCGCGCCCTGCGGCAGGACCTGGGTCGGGTCGGCCGCGCCGGGCGTGTCCGGCACCGGCGCGGGGGCCGGGTCGGGCACCAGGAGCGCGCCGACGCCCTCGGCGGCGGCGATCTGCGCGGAGTTCGCGTGCACGCCGATGCCCTCGGCGACGACGCGCAGGCCCCGGGCGAGGTTCTCGGCACTGGGCCGCTCGTCCGGGTTCTTGCGCAGGCAGCGCTCGATGACCGTCCACAGCGGGTCGGGAACGGTGGAGGGGCGGCGCGGCTCGGCGCTCAGGTGCTGGTGCAGCACCTCCAGGGCGGAGCCGCCGGCGAACGGCGGGCGGCCGGTGACCAGCTCGTACAGCAGGATGCCGGCGCCGTAGATGTCGACCGCGGAGGTCTGCGGGCGGCCCTCGGCGGACTCCGGGGCGACGTACGCGGGCGTGCCGACGAACTCCTGGGTGCGGGTCAGGCCCGGGGAGTCGGCGAGGCGGGCGATGCCGAAGTCGGTCAGCAGCGGGTGCATCTGCCCGTCGTACTGCTGGAGCAGCACGTTGGCCGGCTTGAGGTCGCGGTGGACGACGCCGTCGGCGTGGCTGGCGGCGAGGGCGTCGGCGATCTGGGCGGTGAGCAGCGCCGCGGCGACGGGCGTGAAGGGCCCGTTCTCGCGCAGGTAGCGGTGCAGGTCGGGGCCCTCGACGAGGTCCATGACCAGCGCCAGCAGCTCGCCCTCGACGACCAGGTCGCGGACCCGGACGATGTTCGGGTGGGTCAGCCGGAGCAGGACGGAGCGCTCCCGGAGGAACCGCATGACGATGTCCGGGTCGCTCGCCAGCTCCTCCTTGAGGACCTTGATCGCGACGGTCTCGCCGGGCTGGCCCGGCACGGCCGCCTCGGCGCCCGCGGTCTCGCGCTGGCGGGCTCGCCAGACGGTGCCCGTGGCGCCGCGTCCGAGCGGCTCCTCGAGCAGGTACTTGCTGCCTACCGGCCGCACGTCATGCGCTCCCTGGTGCTTGCCTTGCCTGCTGGCCTGTCCGATCCACTGTAGTGCCGGGCGGCCGAGGACCGGAGTGTCGTCTTTCTGTGGGTCTCCTGTGGTCTTACGTATCGGTTCCCACACCCGTTCGAAGGAAAGACGCTCACCTCGGTCTTGTGGTTGCCGGTAACGAACGTGACTGATCTCAACCGGTCGCCTGTGGGTCATCTCTCAGGCACTTTTGCGGGCAGAGCCGACCAATCAAGATCACTTGTCCCGGAGCGAGGGGCGCGGTGTCAGTGGCAGGTGCGAGGATGCGTGCAGTACTGGCCGACGTGCTGGGGCGGGGTGGGGGACTCCGCGCCCGGGCAGAAGGGACCGCTGACGGCGATGCAGATCCGGCTGACCGTCGTAGACCCACTGGGCCCGTCGGCGCCGGGGCGGGACCGCGCCCCGCGCAGCGACGTCCTGGTCACGGCGCCCGCCGGTACGGCGCTCGCGGCGGTGGCCTCGGCGCTCGCCCAGGTGGTCTCCGGCGGTGACGGCTCGGGCACGCCCGTTCTGTACGCCGGGGAGCAGCGGCTCGACGCGCAGCGCTGCACGCTCGGCGAGCCCCCGCTGACCGACGGTGCCGTGCTGTCCGTGGGCGCGCCCGGGGAGCCGGAGCCGCATCCCGAGTGGGACGACGCCCCGGCCCAGCTCCAGGTGGTCGCCGGGCCCGACGCGGGCGGCGTCCACCTCCTGCACGGCGGCGAGATCCGCATCGGCCGCTCCGCCGACGCGGACGTGCCCCTCGACGACCCGGACGTGTCCCGGCTGCACTGCGCGGTGACGGTCGGCGCGGACGGCCGCGTCTCGGTAGCCGACCTGGACTCGACGAACGGCACGACGCTGGACGGCACGCGCGTGGGCAGCCGCGCGGTGCGCTTCGCGCCGGGGGCGCTGCTGCGGATCGGCGAGTCGGCCCTGCGGCTGGCTCCCGCCGGGGGGCCGTGGGGCGGCCGGGTGGAGACGACTCCGGACGGGGAGGGACACGTGCGCGTACCGGCACCTGCGGACAGCGCGCCCTCCTCGTACGCGCGCGGGGCGGGCTCTGCGGCGGCTGGGACGCCTGGTGGGGCGGGGCCTGCGGCGGCTGGGACGCCTGGTGTGGCGGGACCCGCTTCGGCCGGGACGTCCGGTGCCGCGGGCTCTGCTTCGGCCGGGACGTCCGGTGCGGCGGGTCCTGCTTCGGCCGGGACGTCCGGTGCCGCGGGTCCTGCTTCGGCCGGGACGTCCGGTGCCGCGGGTCCAGCTTCGGCCGGGACGTCCGGTGCCGCGGGTCCTGCTTCGGCCGGGACGTCCGGTGCCGCGGGTCCAGCTTCGGCCGGGACGTCCGGTGCCGCGGGTCCAGCTTCGGCCGGGACGTCCGGTGTGGCGGGTCCAGCTTCGGCCGGGACGTCCGGTGTGGCGGGTCCTGCTTCGGCCGGGACGTCCGGTGCGGCGGGTCCTGCTTCGGCCGGGACGTCCGGTGCGGCGGGTCCTGCTTCGGCCGGGACGTCCGGTGCCGCGGGTCCAGCTTCGGCCGGGACGTCCGGTGCGGCGCGCCCCGGGTCGTCCGGTGTGGCGCCGGCAGGGCCGTCCGGTCCCACGCATCACGCCTATGGCTCGGCGGCCTGGGGTACGCCGGGTGCCACGGGCCGGGGTTCCGGTGAGGCCGCGGTGCCGGGGCAGGGCGGGGCGTCGGGGCAGGCCGTCGTGCCGGGGCAGGGCGGTGCGCCGCGGATCGAGGGCGGTCCGGCTCGTATCGAGGGCGGTGCGGCGAGCGCGGGCTCCGCAGCGCCGCAGGCGCCCGGCCATGGCAGCGGGGCCCGGCCTGGGGGCAGTGGCGGGGTCCACCCGGGGGGCGGCGGGGCCGACCCGGGGAGTAGCGGCGATGAGGTGCGCTCGGGGGGCGGCGGCAGCGGTGTCCACCCAGGGGGCAGCGGCAGCCGGGGCCGTTCGAAGGGCAACGACAGCGCGGGCCGCCCGGGCGGCAGCGGCAGCGGTGTCACCCCGGGCAGCGACTGGAGCGCGGTGCCGCGCCGGGGCGCAGGGGGCGATGTCCCTGCGGGAGGCGGCCCGGGCGAGGCGCCCTCCCGGGGCACCGCAGGGCGCGGCCGGGGCGTGGTGCCCCCTCAGGGCGTCGGCGGTGAGGCGCGTTCGCGGACGTCCGGGGATGGCGGGGATGGGCCGCCGTCGGGGACGGCCGGCGCTGCGCACCCCTCGCCCGGGCCGCAGGGAGCGCGCCCGGGTTCGCCGGAGCGCTGGCTCCGGGCTCCCCAGCAGCGAGGTGCGGCGCAGCCGGGCAGCGGTGACGGTGACACGCACGCGGGACGCTCCGGAGCCGGGGCGTCCGGCCACGCCTCCCCGGGCGGCACTGGCGCGCGTGACGAGACGACGTACGACACCGGGCGGCCCCGCACCGGAACCGCGGCCGGCACCGCCCCTGCCCCCCGGGGCGCGGACGGGCCGACTGCCCCGCGCGCGTCCTCCCCCACCAGAACCGACAACCCGATCCACCCGGACGAACGCACCGGACGCGGACACGACGGCGCCCACGGGCAGCCCACCCCGCACACGCGTGGCCTTCCCACCGGCCCGGACCAGCCCACCGGACGCGGACACGACCACACCCACGGGCAGGCCGTGCCTCACGCGACTCCTCCCACCGGAACCCACCCCACCGGACGCGACCACAACCGCACCCCCGGCCCGGCCGTTCGAGAGGCAGATGCTCGGGCCGGCGTCGGTGAGTCGGCGGAGGCGCCAGACGGGCGCGCCGGTCGTGGGCGTAAGGGCACTCCTCTCCGGGGTACCGACATGCCGTCGGGGGCGCGTAAGCGCGGCGGGCTCGGGGCCTGGGCCCGGCGATGGGCCGGCGGGCGTGGTGAGCAGACGGCGGCCGGGCGCGAGGCGTACGGGGACGAGCCGGCCGACGTGGTCGCCGAGCGCCCGGTCGTCACGCCGGCGGTGCCGGAGACCTGGCCGGACCCGGCCGCGCTGCTGCTGACGGCGCTGGGCCCGGGCCCCCGGCTGTGGGAGCGCGGGCCGGGGCACCCCGAGGCGCTCGCCGTGCGGCTCGGCACGGCCGACCGGGCGGCCCCGGACGGCTCGGGCCTGCTGCCCGCCGTGCCGGTGACGACCGGGCTGCGCGAGGTCGGCGCGCTGGGGCTGGCCGGGCCGCGGACGCGGCTCGCCGGGCTGGCCCGTGCCGTGCTGGCGCAGCTCGCCGCGCTGCACTCCCCCGACACGCTGGAGATCGTCCTGATCGCCGCGGACCGCTCCCGTCCCCTGGAGGAGCGCACTGCCGAGTGGTCCTGGCTGGGCTGGCTCCCGCACGTCCGCCCGGGGCACGGCCAGGACTGCCGGCTGCTCCTCGCCCACGACCGCGAACAGGCCGCGGCCCGCACCGACGAGCTGCTGCGCCGCCTGGAGGACCACCTGGCCGATTCGGGAGCCGGGACCGACAGCCCGGTCGCGGGGACCGACAGCCCGGTCGGCAGCCCGGTCACCGGCGCCCCGGGCGCGGCGCCGAGCGCCCCGGTGACCGGTCCCCGTGGGGGCGACGGCCCTGTTCCTCCGCGCGCGAACCGGCCCTCCTGGGCCGTCCGGGACGACGCCCCAGACCCGGCCACCGCGTTCCCGGGGCCCTACACCGTCCTCGTCGTGGACGGCGACCCGGGCGGGTCCGGCCTGCGGGACGCCGTCGCGCGGCTGGCGCTGGAGGGCCCCCGGGCCGGGATCCACGTCGTCTGCCTGGCCGAGACCGCCGCCGCCTCCCCGGCCTCGCCCGTGACGGAGACCTACGAGGCGGCCTGCTCGGTGGCGCCCACGTTCCGGCAGTGCGGTGCCGTCGCGCTGCTCAGCGGGGACGTGGCGACGGCCCTGCGGCTGATGCGCGTGGCCCGGGTCGGCGGCGACGGCTCACCGGCCGGCCCCGTCGGCCACGGCACCATCGCCACCGTCGACGCCGTCTCCCCGGCGTGGGCCGAGCGGTTCGCGCGGGCGCTGGCGCCGCTGCGCCCGGACGGCACGTCGAGCGAGCCCCAGCCGCGCGTCTCCGCACCGCTGCCCCAGGCGGCCCGGCTGCTGGACGAGCTGGGCCTCGCCCGGGCCACCCCGGCCTCGCTGATGGCGCGCTGGGCGGACGCCGCCGACGACACCGACGCGCTGGGCGGACGGGTGCGCGCGGTGCTGGGCGCCGGACCGCGCGGCCCGGTCTGCGCGGACCTCGCGGTCCAGGGGCCGCACCTGCTGATCGAGGGCCCGCCGGGCAGCGGCCGTACGGAGCTGCTGCGGGCGGTCGTCGCCTCGCTGGCCGCCGCCGAGCGGCCGGACCGCCTGGGCATCGTGCTGGTCGACGGCCGGGGCGGCCCGGGCGCGGGCGGCGGGCACGGCGAGGGACTGCGGGTCTGTACGGACGTACCGCATGTCACCACGCACCTCACGGCGCACGACCCGGTGCGGATGCGTGAGTTCGCGCAGTCCCTGACCGCCGAGCTGAAGCGGCGCGCCGAGCTGCTGGGGCGGTCCGACTTCGCCGAGTGGCACACCGGGCGCGAGCTGTCGGGCCGTATGGTCGCCCAGCGCACGGCCACCACCCGGGGCGGCGCGCCGGCCGAGGCCGGGGACCTCGACAGCCCGCCCAGTTCCACGATGCGGCTGCGGCCCGGCGGGGCCCGGCGGCAGCCGGAGGCGGCGGCGCCCCCGCTCCCCCGGCTCGTCGTGGTCGTCGACGACCTGGACGCGCTGGTCTCCCCCGCGCTGGGCTCGACCGGACGTCCCGCGGCCGGGTCGGTGATGCGTGCGCTGGAGGCCGTGGCCCGGGACGGCGAGCGGCTCGGCGTGCACCTGGTGGCGGCCACCGGGCCGTGCGCCCGCACGGCGGAGACGGAACCGGCGCGCCGGGCCACCCTGCGCGTCACGCTCGACACCCCGGTCCCCGGCCCGGACGAGCCGGCGCCCGGCCGGGGAAGCCTCACGGGCGGGGACGGGCGGACGACCCCGTTCCAGGGCGGCCGGGTCACCGGCCGGATCCCCCGGACGGCGACGCTGCGCCCCACGGTCGTACCGCTGGAATGGCACCGCATGGGTGACCCTCCGGCCCGGCGTCCGGTGCGGGAGCTCGGAAACGGCCCGACCGACCTGGCACTGTTGGCCAGCGCGCTGGAAAGGGCGGCGCGGGAGGTCGCGGCGGCGAAGGTGCCGTCCCTTCTGTGACTCGGGACGGCCCCGGTCTGTGACTCGGGACGGCCCCGGCCGCACCCGGCGGCACGGGGAGGGCCGCGCCCCTGGTCACGAGGGTGTCACGATCCCCCGCTTGACAGCCGACGCCATCTTGCCGCCCCCGTACACCCGGGCGTAGACCAGATCGCACGGGAGCGCGCTCGACGTTCGACGAGGAACGAAGAACGGGGCAGTCATGCGCATGACGAGCAGCACCATCCGGAAACGCTGGTCGCCCGAGCGGGACAAGGCGACCCCCCAGCACCGCAGAGCCGCCAAGGCCGCGGCAGCCGTCGCCGCGGGAGCGCTCGCGCTCTCGCTCACCGCCTGCGGAGGCGCCGACGACGGGAACAGTGAACCCCAGGGCAACACCGAGGAGACCACCGACAACGTCACCCTTCCCAAGCTGGACGGGACGAGCCTGGAGATCGCCGCCGTGTGGACCGGCGCCGAACAGGCCAACTTCAAGAAGGTCCTTTCGGAGTTCGAGAAGCGCACGGGCGCCAAGGTCACGTTCGTCCCCGCCCAGGACCCGATCATCAACTTCATCGGTTCGAAGGTGGCCGGCGGGCAGCCGCCGGACATCGCGATGCTGCCGCAGCCGGGCGCCATCAAGCAGGCCGTGGACCGCGGCTGGGCCAAGCCGCTCGGCGCCGACGCCCTCAAGGAGCTCGGCGAGAACTACTCGCAGGGCTGGCAGGACATCGGCAAGGTCGGCGGCAAGCAGTACGGCGTCTACTACAAGGCCGCCAACAAGTCCCTGATCTGGTACAACAACCAGGTCTTCGAGAACGCCGGGGCGAGCGAGCCCGAGACCTGGCCGGACCTGCTGAAGACGGCACAGACGGTCTACGACTCCGGCGTCACCCCGTTCTCCGTCGGCGGCGCCGAGGGCTGGACGCTGACCGACTGGTTCGAGAACGTCTACCTCTCCCAGGCCGGGCCGGAGAAGTACGACCAGCTGGCCAAGCACGAGATCAAGTGGACGGACCCGTCCGTGAAGGACGCGCTGACCACCCTCGCGCAGGTCTGGGGCAAGACCGACTACATCGCGACCGGGGCGTTGCAGACCGACTTCCCGGCCTCCGTCACGCAGGTCTTCACCGGCGGGGACCAGCCCAAGGCGGCCATGGTCGCGGCGGGCGACTTCGCGCAGGTCAACATCCCGCAGAACATGAAGGTGGGCACGGACGCGAAGGTCTTCCCGTTCCCGGCGGTCGGTGACAACGGGCCGGTGGTCTCGGGCGGCGACGCGGCCGTGATCCTGGAGGACTCGAAGGGAGCGCAGGCCCTGGCCACCTGGCTCGCCTCGCCGGACGCGGCACAGATCCAGGCGAAGCTCGGCGGCTACCTGTCGCCGAACAAGAACGTGCCGAACTCCGCGTACCCCAACGCGGTGCAGCAGCGGATCGCCAAGGCGCTCATCGACGCCGGTGACGACTTCCGCTTCGACATGTCCGACCAGGCCCCGCAGGCCTTCGGCGGCACGCCCGGCAAGGGTGAGTGGAAGATCCTCCAGGACTTCCTGAAGAACCCGAAGGACGTGGCGGGTACGCAGCAGAAGCTGGAGGCCGAAGCGGCCGCGGCCTACGGAGGCTGACGGCATGACGTCGGCCACGGCGGCAGGGGGCGTCAAGCCCCCTGCCGCTCCCAAGTCGCGCAAGAGTGTGACCGGCACCCGCAGGATGGTCGCGGCGCTGTTCCTGCTGCCCGCGCTCGTCCTGCTCGGCGCGCTCGTGGTGTACCCGATCGGGTACTCGGTGGTCCGCAGCTTCTACGACCAGTCCGGCGACGGCTTCGCCGGAATCGACAACTACAAGGCCCTCTTCACCGACGAGGGCATCCGCACCGCGCTGAAGAACAACGTCTTCTGGGTGGTGTTCGCGCCGACGGTCGCCACGGCCCTCGGCCTGATCTTCGCGGTGCTGACCGAACGGGTGCGCTGGGGCACGGCCTTCAAGCTGGTCGTCTTCATGCCGATGGCGATCTCGATGCTGGCCGCGGGCATCATCTTCCGCCTGGTGTACGACCAGGACCCGGACAAGGGCGTGGCGAACGCGGTGTGGGTGGGCGTGCACGACACGTTCGCCCAGGCGTCGGCGTTCCCGAAGGCCCACCCGGGCCGGGAGTCGCCGCTGGAGGCGGCGGGCGGCGGCGCGTTCATCACGAAGTCGCCCGTCCGTGTCGGCGAGGCGGTCTCGCTGCCGATGGTGGGCGTCGCGCCGGACCTGATGCCGGACGGCGCGAAGCCGGCGGTGGCGCCGAAGCCCGAGCCGGACAAGGTCACCGGCACGACCTGGCAGGACTTCACGCGCGGCAAGGGCGTCGGCAAGCTCAACAGCGTCGACGCGTCCGAACTGGGCTACGCCGGGATGCGCGTCGAGGCCGTGAAGGACGGCCGGGTCGTGGCCTCCACCACGGCCGGCGACGACGGTACCTTCACGCTGCCGGCCTCGGCCGACGGGGCGCAACTGCGGCTCCCGGACAGCAACTTCAAGGAGCCGTACAACGGCCTGGACTGGCTCGGCCCGTCCCTGGTCACGCCGTCCATCATCGGCGCGTACATCTGGATGTGGGCGGGCTTCGCGATGGTGCTGATCGCGGCCGGGCTCGCGGGCGTGCCCCGGGAGCTGCTGGAGGCCGCCCGGGTCGACGGGGCGAGTGAGTGGCAGGTGTTCCGACGGGTCACGGTGCCGCTGCTGGCGCCGGTCCTCGCGGTCGTCACCGTCACCCTGATGATCAACGTGCTGAAGATCTTCGACCTGGTCTTCATCATCGCCCCCGGCTCCGCCCAGGACGACGCGAACGTGCTCGCCCTGGAGCTGTACCGCAAGGGCTTCTCCGAGGACCAGCCGGGCATCGCCAGCGCCATCTCGGTGTTCCTGCTGCTGCTCGTGATCCCGGTGATGTGGTTCAACGTCAGGCGGCTGCGGCGGGAGGTGCGGCGATGAGCGCGGACGCGGGCAGTCTGCCCGGCAAGGCGGCGCGGCCCACCGGCTCGGTGAAGGCGAGGCAGTCGCTGGGGTCCCGGCTGGTCGAGGGGGTCAGCGGCGGGCTCGTGCGGGTGTTCCTCATCGTGGTCGGCCTGTTCTGGCTGGTGCCGACGATCGGTCTGCTGCTGGCCAGTCTCCGCTCGCCGGAGGACATCGCGGCGAGCGGCTGGTGGAAGGTGTTCACCGAGCCGTCCCAGATCACCTTCGACAGCTACTCCAAGCTGCTGGAGAACGACGACATCACCAGCAGCCTGGTCAACACGGTGTGGATCACCGTCCCGGCGACCCTGCTGGTGGTGATCATCGGCTCGCTGGCGGGCTACGCCTTCGCCTGGATGGAGTTCCCCGGCCGCGACTGGTGGTTCCTGGGCGTGGTCGGCCTGTTGGTCGTGCCGGTGCAGGTCGCGCTGATCCCGATCGCCGAACTCTTCGGCAACATCGGCATCTTCGGCTCGGTGACCGGCGTGGTCCTCTTCCACGTCGGCTTCGGCCTGCCGTTCGCGGTGTTCCTGCTGCGGAACTTCTTCGCGGAGATCCCGAGGGAGCTGCTGGAGGCCGCGCGGCTGGACGGGGCGGGCGAACTGCGCCTGTTCTTCCGGGTCGTGATGCCGCTGGGCGCTCCGGCGATCGCCTCGCTCGGCATCTTCCAGTTCCTGTGGGTGTGGAACGACATGCTGGTCGCGCTGATCTTCTCGGACTCCGGGAGCCAGCCGATCACGGTCGCACTCCAGACGCAGGTACGGCAGTTCGGCAACAACATCGACGTGCTGGCACCCGGCGCGTTCATCTCGATGGTGGTCCCGCTGGCCGTGTTCTTCGCGTTCCAGCGGCAGTTCGTGTCCGGCGTGATGGCCGGCGCGGTGAAGTAGCGCTCAAGAAAAGGCAGTTGGAGGGGCGGGCCGGGAGCGGTCCGCCCCTTCGGCGTTCCCCCGGATGCCGTAGCCGCCGTAACCAACCCGGCCCACCGGCCGTTCCCGGGCCGAACGCCCGCGCCGACCGATGGATGGCCTCTTGCCCAGGTTCAGTGTCATTGTCCCCGCGTACCAGGTTCAGGCGTACCTGCACGAGTGCCTCGAATCGGTGCTCTCCCAGTCCTGTCCCGATCTGGAACTGATCGTCGTCGACGACTGCTCGCCGGACGCGTGCGGCGCGATCATCGACGAGTTCGCCGCCCGCGACGCGCGCGTCCACCCCGTCCACCTGCCGCAGAACGTCGGCCTGGGCCGCGCCCGCAACGCCGGCGTGGCCCACGCGAGCGGCGACTACCTGCTGTTCCTCGACAGCGACGACACGCTCACGCCCGACGCGTTGCGCTCCATCGCCGACCGGCTGAAGGAGACGGGCGATCCGGACGTCCTGGTCTTCGACTACGCGCGCGCCTACTGGACGGGCGAGGCGGTCCGCAACCAGGCGGCGCTGCAGCTCACCGAGGAGGGCCCGGCCCCGTTCCGCCTGGCGGACCGGCCGGGTCTGCTGCGGCTGCTGATGGTCGCGTGGAACAAGGCGTACCGGCGTGAGTTCGTCGAGGAGAAGGGGTTCGCCTTCCCGCCCGGCTGGTACGAGGACACGCCGTGGACGTACCCGGTGCTGATGACCGCGGAGTCGATCGCGACGCTCGACCGGGTCTGCGTGCACTACCGGCAACGGCGGCAGGGCAGCATCCTGCGCACCACCAGCGAACGGCACTTCGACGTCTTCGAGCAGTACGACCGGGTGTTCGCGTTCCTCGACGAGCGGCCCGAACTGGCGCAGTGGCGGCCGGTGTTGTTCCGCCGCATGGTGCACCACCTGGCGATCGTGTACTCCCGGCGGGACCGGCTGCCCCGGGGTTCACGCGCGGCCTTCCTGCGCCGGGCCCGCGCCCACTACCGCCGCTACCGCACGCCCGGGACGCCCGGTCCCCTGCGCGCCCGGGTGCACCACACGCTGATCCGCTTCGGCCTGCACCGCACCTACCGGGCCCTGAAGCTGGCGTCGGCCGCGCACCGCTCCGCCGCCCGGATCACCGGAGGGCTCGGGCGGGGGCTGCGGTCCGCCGCGCTGCGGGCCCACTACCGCGTGCAGCGCTGCCTCCCGCTGCGCGCCGACCGTGCCGTCTTCACCGCGTACGACGGCCGCGGCCACAGCTGCAACCCGGGCGCGCTCGAGGCCGCGTTCCGCGACCTCGCCCCGCACATCCGCACGGCGTGGATCGCCCGCCCCGAGCACCACCACACGATCCCGCCCGGGCCGCGCCGCCTCGTCCCCGGCACGGCCGCCTACTGGACGGCGCTCGCCCGCTCCCGGTACCTGGTGAGCAACACCGACTTCGACGACCGCCTGGTCAAGCGCCGGGGCCAGGTCCTGATCCAGACCGGGCACGGCACCCCGCTGGGGCACCTCGGACTCGACCTCCAGGAACGCCCGGCGGCGGCCCGCGGCCGGGACTTCGCCCGGCTCCTCAAGGGCGTCGAGCAGTGGGACTACGTGCTGTCCGCGAACCGCCACACGACCCTGACCCACGAGCGCGTCCACCCCGGCCGCTACACCACGCTGGAGTACGGCTACCCCCGCAACGACGTGTTCCGCACGGCGACCGAGGCGGACGTGGCCCGGCTGCGCGCCTCGCTCGGCGTCCCCGAGGGCGCGGTGGCGATCCTGTACGCGCCGACCCGCCGCGACTACCGCCGCTCCCCGCGCCACACCCTCGACCTGCAGCGGATCGTGCGCCGCCTGGGCCCGCGCTTCGTCGTCCTGGCCCGCGCCCACCACGCCTACGGCGGCCCGCTGACCACGACCTGCGGCCGGGTCGTCGACGTCAGCGACCACCCGAGCGTGGAGTCGCTCTGCCTGGCCTCGGACGCCCTGGTCACGGACTACTCGTCGCTGATGTTCGACTACGCCAACCTGGACCGGCCGATCGTGATCCACGCCGACGACTGGGAAGCGTACGAGGCGGCCCGCGGCACCTACTTCGACCTGCGTTCCTTCCCGCCCGGCGCGATCGCGCGGGGCGAGGACGAGCTGATCGACATCTTCGCCACCGGCCACTGGCGCGGCTCCCGGTCGGCGCAGCTGCGGGCGGCGTTCCGCGAACGGTTCTGCACCTACGACGACGGCCGGGCCGCCGAGCGGGTCGTGCGCCGGGTCGTCCTCGGCGAGTCGGACCTGCCGCCGGTCGTCCCGCTGGCCGAGCGCCGGCCGGTGCCGTCGGCGGCGGCCTCGCTGGTCCGCGAGCCGCTCGCCACGGTGCCGCAGCCGGCCGGTTCCGCGGCCGTCACCGACCGCCTCTGAACTCGGTTCTCACTCCGGGGAGTCCCATGCCCTCCAGCCCGTCGCGGCCGACACCCAGCCGGCCGCCCTCCTGGCGCCCGTCCGGGCGCCCGGGCCGCCCGCGCGCGGCCTGAGGCGGCCCGCAGTCTCCTGAAGGCCCTCGACAGAAAGAGCAGAATGCCCCGCTTCAGCATCGTCGTCCCGTCCCATGGGGTCGCGGGCCGGCTGTCCCAGGCGCTGGACTCGGTCCTCGCCCAGTCGTTCGGCGACTTCGAGCTGATCCCGGTGTGCGACGCACCCGACGCACCGGCGGCGGACGTCGTCGCCGGGTACGCCGAGCGGGACTCCCGGGTGACGCCGGTGCACTCCCCGCCGTCGGCCGGTCTGGCCGGGGCGCGCAACACCGGGCTGCGGTCGGCGGTCGGCGGCCACGTGCTGTTCCTCGACGGCGACGACGTCCTGGCCCCGGGGGCGCTGGCCGCGCTGGACGCCCGGCTGGGCGAGACCGGCGACGTGGACGTCCTGTACTTCGAGCACGAGCGCACCCCCTGGTGGGAGGGCGAGCCGACCAACCCGCCGGCCTCGCTGCTGGCCAGGACGCCGGACCGGGCCTTCGCCCCCCGCGAGGTCCCGCAGCTGACGGGCGTGGCGCTCCCGGCGTGGAGCGCGGCCTACCGCCGGGCCTTCCTCACCGAGCGGGACATCACCTTCCCCGGGGACCACTTCACCGACGTCGGGTTCGGCGGTCTCGTCGCCCTGCGGGCGGAGCGGGTGGCGGCCCTGCGCACCGTCGTCGTCCGGCATCTGCTGCGCCGGCAGGGCAACCGGCTGAACCTGCCGGGCGAGCACCACACCGAGCTGCTCGACCAGACCGAGCTGGTGCTGACGCGGGCGGCGGAGGGGGAGCTGCCGGTGGAGCGGCTGCGGCCGCTGTTCGAGCAGCTCTTCGCCGCCGTGCTGAAGACGGCCGCGCACCCCCGGCGGCTGCCGGCCGGGCGGCGCGCCTTCTTCCGGCGGGCGAGCGCCCTCTACCGGCGGCACCGCCCCGCCGGGTACCGGGCGCCCGGCGGCAGCCTGGGCGTCCAGCACCGGCTGCTGGCGTCCGGCTCGTACGCGGCGTTCCACGCCCTGCGCGCCGCGAACCGGGGAGCACTGCGCGCCGCCGCGCTGCTCCCCCGCCCGCGCGGGCTGCGCACCCGCCTGAGCTACGCGGCGCAGCTGCGCCTCCCGCTCGACCGGAACCTGGTCGTGTACTGCGCGTACTGGGGCCGCGGCTACGCCTGCAACCCGGCCGCGATCCACGCCGCGGCCCGCGCACTCGCCCCGCACCTGCGGGCGGTGTTCCTGGTGGAACCGGACGCGGTGGGCGGCATGCCGCCGGGGGTGGAGTACGCGGTGATCGGCAGCCGGAAGTACTGGCGGGTGCTGGCCCGCGCCAAGTACCTCGTGAACAACGCCAACTTCGCGGACGCCGTCGTCAAGCGCCGCGGCAGCGTGCACCTGCAGACGCAGCACGGCACGCCGCTGAAGACGATGGGCGCCGACCAGGCGACGTACCCCGTGGTGGCCGCGGCGACCGGGAGCTTCACCAAGCTGCTGGCCCGGGTGGACCGCTGGGACTACAACCTCACCTCGAACCGGCACTCCACGCAGATGTGGGAGCGGGCGTTCCCCGGCGCGCACGAGACGCTGGAGTACGGCTATCCGCGCAACGACGTCTACTACACGGCGTCCGCCGAGGACGTCGCCCGCGTCCGCAAGGAACTGGGCGTCCCCGACGGCAAGAAGGCCCTGCTCTACGCCCCCACGCACCGCGACTACGCCACCGGCTTCGCCTCGGGTCTGGACCTGGCCGAGTTCTGCGAGGCGATCGGCGACGACTACGTGGTGCTGCTGCGCGCCCACTACTTCTACGACCAGGGCTCCTCCCGCGGCGGCGGCCGGATCATCGACGTCACGGGGCACCGCTCCTCGGAGGACGTGTGCCTGGCGGCGGACGCGCTGATCACCGACTACTCGTCGATCATGTTCGACTACGCCAACCTGGACCGGCCGATCGTCGTGTACGCGGACGACTGGGAGGTCTACCGGGAGACCCGGGGGGTCTACTTCGACCTGATGAAGTGCCCGCCCGGCCGGGTGGCCCGTACGCCGGAGGAACTGGCGGGCGTCTTCCGCGACGGCGCTCACGCCGACGCGTCCGCCACGGCCCTGCGGGCCGCGTTCCGGGAGCGCTTCTGCCAGTTCGACGACGGCCGGGCCGCCGAGCGTGTCGTGCGCCGGGTGCTGCTGGGCGAGCCGCCCGAGTCGATCCCGCCCGTGACCCCGCTCGCGGAGCGCGTCCCGGCCCCCGCGGCCGCCACCCTCGTAAGGAGCTGACCGAAGAAGTGCCCCGCTTCAGCATCATCGTCCCCGTCTACAAGGTGCAGGGCTTCCTGCGCGAGTGCCTCGACTCGGTGCTCGGCCAGTCCTACGGCGACTTCGAGGTGATCGCCGTGGACGACCGCTCGCCGGACGGCAGCGGCGCGATCCTCGACGAGTACGCGGCCCGCGACGCCCGGGTGCGGGTGCTGCACCTGCCGGAGAACGTCGGCCTGGGCCGGGCCCGCAACGCCGGTCTTCAGGAGGCGGCCGGCGACTACGTGCTGTTCCTGGACAGCGACGACCACTACACGCCGGGCCTGCTGGCGGCCGTCGCCGCGCGGCTGGAGACGACCGGCGACCCGGACATCCTGGTCTTCGACCATGTGCGCACCCACTGGTGGGGCCGGGGCGGGCGCAGCGAGGCGGCGGACCTGCTGGCCGCGGCGGGGCTGGAGACGTTCTCCGTCCGGGAGAGCCCGCAGTACCTGAACCTGTTCCTGGTCGCCTGGAACAAGGCCTACCGGCGGGCCTTCTTCCAGGGGCACGGCCTTCAGTACGCGCCGGGGCTGTACGAGGACGCGCCGGTCACCTACCGGTCGATGGTGCTGGCGGAGCGGATCGCCTGCCTGGACCGGATCGGCGTGGAGTACCGGCAGCGCCGGCAGGGCGCGATCACCAAGACGCCGGGGCGGCGGCACTTCGAGATCTTCCCGCAGTACGAGGGCCTGTTCGCGTTCCTGGAGCAGCGGCCCGACCTCGACTGGGCGCGGCCGCTGCTGCTGGAGCGGGCCCTGGACCACATGCTGTTCGTGCTGGCCCGCGAGGACCGGGTGCGGCCGGCGGACCGGGGCGACTTCTACCGCGAGATCCGCTCCTTCCACCGCCGTCACCTCCCCGAGGGCGGCTTCCCGGAGCCGGACGGCTGGCGCGGGGTGGAGATGCGGCTGCTGGCATCGGCGCCCTACGCGTCGTACGCCGTGGCGCGGACGCTGCGGGACCTGCGCGCGGCGGCCCTGGGCGGGCAGCGCCGGGTGGCGCGCAAGGCGTCGGAGACCGCCCTGCGCGGCTGGTACGCGGTCCAGTCGAAGCGCCCGCTCGATCCGCACCTCGCCGTCTACTCGGCGACCCACCACCGCGGGGTGAGCGGCGACCCGGCCGCGATCTACGAGAAGGCGCGCGAGATCGCCCCGCACATCCGGGGCGTGTGGGTGGTGCGGGAGGACGCGGTGGCCGCGCTGCCGCCCGGCATCGACCACGTGACGCCGGGCTCGCGCCGCTACCACGAGGTCATGGCCCGGGCCACGTACTGGGTGAACAACGTCAACTGGCCCGGCACCCTGGCCAAGCGGCCCGGCAGCGTCCACATCCACACCCACCAGGGCACGCCGCTGAAGTACATGGGCGCGGACCTGCTGACCAAGCCGGGCGCCCGGCACGGCTTCGACGTGCCGCAGTCGCTGCGCCGGGCCGACCGCTGGGACTACAGCCTGGTCGCGGGGCGGCACGCGGAGCGGGCCTGGGAGCGGGCGTACCCGTGCCACTTCACCTCGCTGCGCACCGGCAGCCCGCGCAACGACGTGCTGGTCGGGGCCGGTCCGGAGCGGGGCCGGGCGGTGCGCGAGCGGCTCGGCATCCCCGCGGACCACACGGTGGTGCTGTACGCGCCGACCCGCCGGGACTACCGCAAGGGCGGCCATGTCGACCGGTTCGACCCGGCCCGGTTCGCGGCGGACCTCGGCCCGGGGCACACCCTGGTCGTCCGGCTGCACCCGTCCCTGGCGGCGGGTGTGGCGCGCGGTCTCGGCCTGTCCGACCTGCACCGGCGGGGCGTGCTGGTGGACGCGACGGACGAGCCGCACGTCGAGGACGTGCTGCTGGCCTCGGACGTCCTGGTCACCGACTACTCCGCCCTGATGTTCGACTACGTCCTGCTGGACCGGCCGGTCGTGGTGCACGCGGACGACTGGGGCGCGTTCGCGGCCAGCCGGGGCGCGTACTTCGACATCACGGCCGACGCGCCCGGCCATGTGTCGCGCTCGTACCGGGAGCTGGCCTGGCTGTTCGCGTCCGGTACCTGGCAGGACCAGGAGGCGGCGCGGCTGCGGTCCGGCTTCCGGGAGCGGTACTGCGAGTTCGAGGACGGGCGGGCCGCCGAGCGGGTCGTGCGGCTGCTGATGCTGGGCGAGCGGGGCGGTGCGCTGCTGCCCGCGGCCCGCCGGACCGAGGGCGTCCGCGACCGGTCCGGGGCGCTGGTCGAGCGATGAGAACCCCCGCCGGCCCCGAGGCCGTCCCCTCCCTGCCCGGCCAGCGGGCCTCCTCCGCACGGCCCCCGGCGCCCGCCGAGCGGCCGCGGCCGGTGCACTGGTGGCACGCGGCCCTGGTCGCCGTGCCCACCGCGGCCCTGTTCGTGCTGGGCTACCGGCGCCGCTGGATCTGCGACGACGGGCTGATCTACCTGCGCCCGGTCCGGCAGATCCTGGCGGGCAACGGGCCGGTGTTCAACGTCGGGGAGCGGGCGGAGAGTTCGACCGGCACCCTGTGGCAGTGGCTGCTCGCGCTGGCCACCTGGGTCACCGGCGAGGACCCGGCGTTCCTCGCGGTCGGGCTGGGACTGCTGCTGAGCACCGCCGGGTTCGCGCTCGCCCTGCTGGCCACGTGCCGGCTGCACCGGAACGCGGGGTTGCTGCTGCCGGCCGGGGTGTTCGTGCTGCTGGCCGTGCCGCCGTTCTGGTCGTACATGACCTCGGGTCTGGAGAGCGGGCTCGGCGCCTGCTGGACCGGCCTGTCGTGGTGGCTGCTGACGCGGGTCCGGCGGGGTCAGGAGGCCCGGGAGACGTACCTCGCGGCGTTCGTGTTCGGGCTGGGGCCGCTGGTCCGGCCCGATCTGGCGGTGGTCACGGCGTGCTTCCTGGCGGCGCAGTGGTGGGTGCTGCGGCCGTCCCGGCGGGGCGTGGTGGCGCTGCTGGCGTCGGCGGGGGCCGTGCCGCTGGCGTACGAGGTGTTCCGGGCCGGGTACTACGGGATCCTGGTGCCGCTGCCCGCCATCGCCAAGGAGGCGAGCGCCAGCGACTGGGGCCGGGGCGCCGGGTACGTGCAGGAGACGCTCGGGCCGTACTGGCTGTGGCCGGTCGTGCCCGTGCTGGGCGCGCTGGCCGTGCTGCTGGTGCGCCGCACCCGACGGCAGCGGGTGCAGAGGGCCCCGGGCCGGGCGGCGCTCGCGGTGCTGCTGGCGCCCCTCGCGGCCGGTGCGCTGCTCGCCGGGTACGTCGTCCGCGTCGGCGGCGACTACATGCACGCCCGCATGATCCTGCCCGCGCTCCTGCTGCTGCTCCTGCCGGTGCTGGTCGTGCCCGCGAACCGGGTCACCGGTGCGGCGAGCGCCCTGCTGGTGGTGTGGCTGTGCGCGGCGGTCAGTCCGCTGCGGACGCCGTTCGACGTGCGCAGCACGCCCGGCTCCTTCAACGTGCGCAGCTCCGACGTGGAGGGCCTCGGCGACCACAACCCGGTGCGCACCGCCACCTGGGTGGACAACTGGCCCGCCCTGCCGGAGGGGCGCCGCATGCTGGCCGAGGCCGCCCGTTCGCCCCGTCCGACGCTGCTGTACTTCGACGCCGAACGGCGGCTGCACGCCACGCCGATGCGCGCGGACTCCCCGTACCAGGTGGTCATCGTGGGGCGTCATCTCGGCGTCACGGGGGCGGCGGCACCGCTCGACGCGTACGTCAACGACGCCTGGGGGCTGGCCAGTCCGATCGGCGCGCATCTCGCGCTGGAGCGGTGGAGCTGGCCCGGGCACGAGAAGTTCCTGCGCAACCACTGGGTCTTCGCCGAGTGGGCCGTGCGCCACCCGCCGTACCGCGACCTGCTGCGGGCCGGGGCCACGCGGGAGGCGGTGGAGGCGGCCCGGGCGGCGCTGGGCTGCGGGCAGCTCGCCGAGCTGAAGGAGTCGGTGCGCGCGCCGCTCACCGCCGAGCGGTTCTGGCACAACCTCACCGGGGCCTTCGAACGGACGCGGTTCCGGTTCGCGCGCTGGCCGGCGGCGGCGGAGCAGACGCTGTGCGACTGACCTGACGGCAGGTGGGCGTAGCCGCCTCACCCGATGAAGTGACCCGGGGTCAGGGCGGGCGTGCGGCCGGGAACATTCGGCGCATGCCCCAGACCCCCCTCCCTCTCCTGTGAGCGCCCCGGTCCTGGTCCGGCGGGCCGTGCGCGGTGCGACGGCGCTGCGCGGCGGCCGGGTGGGGCGGCCCACCCCGTACCAGTTCTACGGCGCCCTGTTCTGGCTGGTGATGACGCTGGCGTTCTGGCGGGTGCCGCTGTGCTGCGACGCCGGACAGCACGCCGCGGTCGTCGAGCGCCTCAAGGACGACCTGCTGCACCCGGCCCACACCATGGCCGACCTGCCGGGCGAGGGCAGCCCCTACTACGGTCCCTACGCCGTCGCGCAGGGCGTGCTGGCGCGGCTGACGGGGCTGTCGGGCTGGGAGGTCGTGAAGCTCGCCGGGCCGGTGCACCTGCTGGTGCTGCTGACCGGGGTCGGCCGTTTCGTCAGGACGCTCACCGCTCGTCCCTGGGCGCCGGTGCTGGCCCTGCTGTTCATGACGCTGCTGTGGGGCACGGCGCGGATCCTGTGGAGCGGCTACCTCGGGCTGATGTCGATGACGACGAACCTGGGGTATCCGTCGGCGCTGGCGATCGGCCTGACGTTCTGGGCGTGGGCCTGGACGGGCACGCGCGCGCGGGAGGACGCCCCGGCCGTGCGGTTCGTCGGCCCGAGCGGGCTCGGCGGCTGGTCGGGGTACGCCGGGATCGGCGCCCTGTACGGGCTGATCCTGCTCACGCATCCGGTCACGGCCGCCTCGGCGCTCACCGGGGCGGTGGCGATCGTGGCGTCCCGGCAGCGCGGCTGGCGCCGGCCGGTCGTGGCGCGCTGGGCGCTCGCCGGGGCGGCCTGCGCGACGGTCGCCGTGACCTGGCCGTACTACGACGTGCTGGCGCTGGTGGGCGACACCGGCATGGACGCGATGCACCGGCAGTTGTACGAGCGGATGCTCGCCAACTCCTGGCTGGCGCTGCTCGGCCTGCCCGCGCTGTGCCTGCGGGCCCGCCGCTCGGCGCGTGACCCGCTGGTGCTGCTGTTCCTGCTGGAGTGCCTGCTGGTGGCGTACGGCTGGCTCAGCGGGCACTACACCTACGCCCGGGCGCTGTGGGCCGTGCTCGTGCCGCCGCAGTTCGCCCTGGCGGTGGAGCTGGCGGCGGCCCGGCCCCGGGGGCGGGTCCGGCGGGTGCTGGGCGGGGCGGCGGCGGTCGGGGTGTGCGTCGGGTTCGTCACCGTGCACGCCGGCGCCGTGGTGCCGCGCTCGGTCGACCCGGTGGGGTTCACGCAGCCGACGCGCTGGCCGTCGTACGACTGGGCGGCGCGGCACATCGGGCGGGGCGAGGTGGTGATCACCGACGGGTACTTCGCCAGTCACGCCATCGCCGGGTACGGGCCGAACCTCGCCGCGCCCATCTGGCCCGACCCGGCCCTGGCGGAGGCGGAGCGCAAGCGCCGGGCGGCCGACGTGCGCGCCTACCTCGCCCCTGACGCGACCCGCGCCGAGCGGGCCGCCGTCGTCCGCCGCTACCACGTGCGCTGGCTGCTGCTGACGCGCTGGCACCCGGTGCCCGAGGAGGCCGTGGTGGTGGCGTGGAGCAGACGGACGGGGGAGGTGCTGGCGCGGGTCGGGGGGGTGACGCGCGGCGGGTGACTACTCGATGACGAGGTCGACGTCGATGTTGCCGCGGGTGGCGTTGGAGTACGGGCAGACCTGGTGGGCCTGCTCGACCAGCTTGCGGCCGGTCGCCTCGTCCACGCTGTCGGGGAGCTCCACGCGGAGGGTGACGGCGAGCCCGAAGCCCTCGCCCTGCTTTCCTATGGAGACCTCGGCGGTGACGGCGGCGTCGCTGACGTCCACCTTCGCCGCGCGGCCGACGAGGCCGAGGGCGCTGCCGAAGCAGGCGGCGTAACCGGCGGCGAAGAGCTGCTCGGGGTTGGTGCCCTGGCCGTTGCCGCCCAGTGCCTGCGGCATGCCCAGCGCCAGGTCCAGTACGCCGTCGGAGCTGACGGCCCGGCCCTCGCGGCCGTGGGTGGCGGTGGCGACAGCGGTGTAGAGCGCGTCCATGGAAGTCCTTCCCTCTCACGTCATGGTTCGGCGGCCCGCTTCCGGGCCGCCTGACACCCAGAAGTAGAGCACACAATTAAGTTGTGCGCAATTGAATGGCGGGCACGAGCTACCCTGGAACCATGGACACGCCCGACGACGACTGGCTCCGCCTGGACCAGCAGATCTGCTTCTCCCTGCACGCGGCCTCGCGCGCCTTCAACGGCGTCTACCGCGTGCTCCTCAAGGACCTGGGGCTCACCTACCCGCAGTACCTGGCGATGCTGGTGCTGTGGGAGCACGGCGAGCTGCCCGTGAAGAAGCTCGGGGAGCATCTGCGGCTCGACTCCGGCACGCTGTCGCCGCTGCTCAAGCGGCTGGAGGCGGCCGGTCTCGTGACCCGGGAGCGCAGCGCCCGCGACGAGCGGTCGGTCCAGGTGCGGCTCACCGAGGAGGGCACCGCGCTGCGGCGGCGGGCGCTTCAGGTGCCCCGCCGGATCTCCGCCTCGACCGGCTTCGGACCCGACGAGATCCGCGCCCTGCGCGCCCGCCTCGACGACCTCACCAGCGCGCTGGACGCGGCCGCGCTGTCTCAGGCGCCGGGCGGCTCTCCGGCAGAGGAGCGGTCGTAGGGGTGCCGGGCGGCACAACCGACGCATCGGGCGGCAGGTCCGACGCGTGGGACGGCAGGTCCGACGCATCGGACGGCAGGTCCGACGCATGGGGCTGCGGTTCCGCGGCGGGCTGCCGCCGGACGTAGCGTCGCAGGACCACCCCGTCCCGCACGTGCTCCTCGCCGACGGTGAACTCCTCCGCCAGCACGGCGAGCTTGGTGCGCTCCACCGGGTCGCGCGGGGGCCGGCGCGGGTCCAGCGCGTCCCGCTCGGCGACGACCCAGACGCGGTCCACCGAGGCGAGCCGCTGCCGCAGTTCCCCGGGGGTCGCCTCACGGCCCCACAGCGTCCCGGACCGGGGCGCCGGCTCCCGCAGCGCGATGTCCCGCACCTGCCGGAACCCCTTCGGGTAGGCCAGCGCGGCGAGCCGGCCGACCGACGGCACGAAGAGCACCGGGTCGCCCGGGCGCATCTGGCGGACGGCCAGCGCGGAGACGACGGCGAGGTTGTCGGGCCGCTGGGCGGCCGAGCGGTCCTGGCGGTGCACCGGGAGGTGGTGCAGGAAGGTGACGGCGAGGGCGAGGGCCCCGGCGACGCCCAGCAGGGCGTGCACCTGCCGTCCGCGGATCCGCAGGCGCCGCCCGTCGAACCGCACCCGCCCCAGCGCCCCGGCCACCCGCCCGGCCCCGGCCGCCATCAGCAGCGACCCGCCCGCCAGCGCGTAGAGCACGTACCGGTCGTGGTAGAGCGGCCGGACCTGCGAGACCGCCATCAGGATCCCCGGCGGCACGAGCAGCAGCGGCAGCGCGACCGCCGCGAGGCGCCGTTCCCGGAGCCCCAGGGCCATCAGCGGCAGTGATGCCCAGAAGACCGGCCCGGCCGGGCCGGGAGAGAAGTTCCGCGCCAGCCTCTCCACCCGGTCCCACCCCGGCGGCACCAGCCACGCCACCTGCCCGGCCTGCCCCTGGGACACCCACACCAGCGGCAGCAGGAGCAGCGCCACGGTCGCCGCCGCGCACCCCCAGCCGCACCACACCCGCTTCGGCACCCGCGTCAGGGCCAGCGTCACGGCATGTGCGCAGAGGACCAGAACCGCCAGCTCGTGCAGCAGACAGGTCAGGGCGACGACCGTGCCGTACGGCCACCAGGCCCGCCCCGTCGCCGCGTCCACGGCCCTCAGGAGCAGCAGCGTCGCCCCGGCCACGCCCGCCGCGACCAGCGCGTAGGACCGGCCCTCCTGGGCGTAGTGGCCGGTCATCGGCGTGATGGCGTACAGGAGACCGGCCCACAGGCCGACCCGCGGCCCGGCCAGCCGTACGCCCAGGGCCGCGACCAGGCCGGCGGTCACGGTCGCCGCGCACACCGACGGCAGGCGCAGCACGACCTCGTCCGGGTGGACGGCCAGGACGGCGTGCATGAACAGGTAGTACAGGCCGTGCACCGCGTCGACGTCGTGCAGCAGCCGCCAGATCTGCGGGACCGTGCGCCGCGCGACCTGGAAGGTGACGCTCTCGTCGCCCCACATGCCGCCGCGGTCCAGGCCCCACAGTCCGATCCCGAGCATCGCCACCATGGGCACCGCCACGGGCACCGGGCCGGCGCCCCCCGCACGTCGGATCGTCACGGACCGATTTTGTGCCGCCCGGAAGGCGTTAGGGTCGTTTGATGGTGTGTTATCACTTTCACGTCATTCGCCCGGCTTACGATCGGCCGTGATGCATGCCGCGATGAATGCCGTGATGCGGGACTCCCAGGTCGCCGTCGTGGTCATCGGCTACGACGACGCCGCCCATGTGGCGGACGCCGTGCGCTCGGCGCTCGCCCAGGGCCCGGCCGTGCGCGAGGTCGTGGCCGTCGACGACGGCTCGGCGGACGGCAGCGCCGGCCTGCTCGACCGGCTCGCCGCGTCGGAGCCCCGGCTGAAGGTCATCCGACGCCGCGTCAACAGCGGCGGCTGCGGCACCCCGCGCAACACCGGGCTCGACGCGGTGACCTCGCCGTACGTGATGTTCCTCGACAGCGACGACGTCCTGCCGCCGGGCGCGGTCGACGCGCTGCTCGCGGCGGCCGAAGGGGCGGGCGCGGAGGTCGCGAGCGGTCTGTGCGTGCGCCGCGAACTGCCCTCGGGGCGTGAAGTCCCCTGGCAGCCGCGCCTCTACGCGCTGCACGCCGTGGTACCGCACCCGGCGCGGCGACCGCGCCTGGTCCACGACACGCTCTGCGTCAACAAGCTCTACCGCACCGGCTTCCTGCGCGAGCACGGCATCCGCTTCCCCGAGGGCCGCTTCCCGTACGAGGACGTCGTCTTCACCGCCCGCGTGCTGGCCGCCGACCCGCGGATCGCCCTCGTTCCGGACCGGGTGTACGTCTGGCACGTGCGCCGGTCCGCCGAGCGGCTGTCGATCTCGCTGGACCGGGCCGGTGTCGCCAACTGGCGGGCCCGCACGGAGGCGTGCCGGCAGGCGTACGAGATCCTGCTGGGCGCCGGGCAGAAGGAACTCGCGCGGGCCGCGCGCGCCAAGTTCCTCGACCACGACCTGCGGATGTACCTGCGCGAACTGGGGTTGCGTGACGCCCCCTACCAGCGCGCGTGGTGGGAGCTCACGCGGGCGCATCTCGCGGAGTACGACGCGGACGACTGGGCGCGCGACCCGGCCGCTCCCGGCCGGCTGGCCGGGCGGGTCGTCCAGGCCTGCCCGGAGCCGCGCGACCTGCCCCGGCTGCGGGAGCTGGCGGCCCGTCCGGCCCGGCTCCGCCCGCCGTACGCCCGGGCCGCCGACGGCACGCCCGTCTGGTCGGAGGACCTCCCGCAGATCTCGCTGGAGCCCCTGCTGACCCGGCCCGTGCGGGAGCTGCCCCTGGCCGTCGACGCGGCGCTGCGGCCCCGCGCCCGGGGCACCCGGCTGCGGCTGCGCCTGCACGAGCTGTACGGGCGGGTGGCGCGGGCGGGGCCGGAGACGGTGGAGGCGGAGTGGCGGCACCGGGACGACGGGACCGTCGTCGCCTGCCGTGCCACCCCGCTCGTGCCGTCCACGGGCACGTGGGCGGCGGAGACGGCCGTCGACCTCGCCGCCCTGGCCGCGCCCGGCGCGGGCACCTGGGACCTGCGCCTCCGGCTGCGCTTCCGCGACGGCGTGAGCCGCGAGGTCACGGCGCACGCGCTCACGAGCGCCGGTCTGCTGCGCCGCCGCGCCGTCCCGAGCGCCCGGCACGGCGTGGTACTCGTACAGCCGTACACCACCCACTCCGGCGCGCTGGCGCTGCGGGTGGCCCCCGGCGTACGCGGTGTGCTGTCGGTCGCACGCGGGAGACTGCGCCGCCTGCTTCACTGAGAGCACGACGTATCGGCACAGAGCACCACCACCTTGGGCCAACTGACGAGGGGACGGCCGCACATGACCTGGTTGATCACCGGCGGCGCCGGCTACATCGGAGCGCACGTCGTACGGGCGATGACCGCGGCGGGGGAACAGGCGGTGGTGTACGACGACCTGTCCACCGGCATCGCCGAACGCGTGCCCGACGGGGTGCCGCTGGTGGTGGGCTCGACGCTGGACGGCGAGCGGCTCGCGCACACCCTCGCGGACCACGCGGTCACCGGTGTCGTCCACCTCGCCGCGAAGAAGCAGGTGGGCGAGTCCGTCGAGCAGCCGCTGCACTACTACCGGGAGAACGTCGAGGGCCTGCGGATCCTCCTGGAGGCCGTGACGGCGGCCGAGGTGCCGTCCTTCGTCTTCTCCTCCTCGGCTGCGGTGTACGGCATGCCGGACGTGGACCTGGTCACCGAGGAGACGCCCTGCGTGCCGATGTCGCCCTACGGCGAGACGAAGCTCGCCGGCGAGTGGCTGGTCCGCGCGACGGGCCGGGCGACCGGGCTGTCGACCGCGTCCCTGCGCTACTTCAACGTGGCGGGGGCGGCGAGCCCGGAGCTGGCGGACGTCGGCGTCTTCAACCTCGTCCCGATGGTCTTCGAGAAACTCACGGAGGACGCGCCGCCGCGGATCTTCGGTGACGACTACCCGACCCCGGACGGCACCTGCGTGCGCGACTACATCCACGTCGTCGACCTGGCCGAGGCCCACGTCGCGGCGGCCCGGGCGCTGCGCTCCTCCCCAGGCCGGGACCTCACCGTCAACATCGGCCGGGGCGAGGGCGTCTCCGTCCGCGAGATGATCGACCGCATCAACGCGGTCACCGGCTACGACCGGCCGCCCACGGTCACGCCCCGCCGCCCGGGCGACCCGGCCCGTGTCGTCGCCTCCGCCGACCGCGCCGCCGCCGACCTCGGCTGGAAGGCCCGGCACGACGTCCAGGACATGATCACCTCGGCATGGGAGGGGTGGCTGCGGCTGCACCCGGAGGCGAGGCGGGGCTGACGAGCGGGGACCACTCGCGCACCGAGCGGACCTCGACGCCGGGGGTGCGCCGGTAGTACGGGGTCCTCGTGGAGGATCTCGTCCAGCCGCGCCCGGTCGACCGTGAAGAGCAGGAGGGCACCGGTGTCGTCGGCCCAGGGACCGGCGGCGGCGAGCGCCCCCTCGGCGTGCAGACGGGTCAGGGTCTCGCGGTGGGCGGGGCGGGCGGCGAGGCGCTCCGGGGCGGGTGTGAAGGCGAGCTCGACGACGAACACGGGGTCCTTTCCAAGCCGGTGTACGGGGACGGCGGTGAGGTCAGGCTCGGCGCGCCGGATGCTGCTGTATCGCGCGATACAGACGGGAGTCGGGGTGGACACGCACGGATGGCGGCGGCTGCGGGACGTACCGCTGTTCGCGCGGTTGCCGGACGCCGGCCTGATCGCCCTGTGGGACGGGTCGGTGCCGCGCCGCTACGCCGCCGGCGAGGTCCTGCGGGCGCAGGGCGCGCCGGCCGATCACCTGCTGGTGCTGCTGAGCGGGAGCACGGCGGCGTCCGCGGCGACGGCGAACGGGCGGGTGGTGCGGTTCGGCACGTGGAGCGGGCCGTGCGCGCTCGACAAGGTGGCGCTGCTCGACCGGGCGGGCCACACGGCGACGTTCACGGCGGTCGGACAGTGCGCGGTGCGGGCCGTGCCGCGGGCTCGCTTCATGGCCCTGCTCGACGACTCGGCGGCGGTCCGCGCGCACGTACTGCGCCTGCTGGCCGCCCAGGCCCGTGCCCAGCAGGAACGGCTGACGGACACCGTCGCCCTGCCGTGCGAGGCACGTCTCGCGGCCTGGCTGCTCCACGCGGCGGCGGACGGCGGGCGGGTGGTGTGCCTGCCCGGGTCCCAGCAGGGGCTCGCCGACCTGCTGGGCGTCACCCGGGTGACGGTCAACCGCGCCCTGTCCTGGCTGCGGCGCGACGGCCTCGTCCGGCCGGCGGCGAACGGGCGGATCGAGTTGCTCGCGCCGGAGCTGCTCGCGTTGCGGGCGATGGCGGAACGCGGCTGACGCGCCGCTTCCGCGGGGCCCGGGGGTGACGGCTCCTACAGCGCCCGCAGCGCCGCCGACGTGGCCCGGGCCAGGGAAGCCAGGTATCCCTTGGGCAGCTTCGGGCTGCGGATCACCACCGAGCGCCAGTACAGCGGGCCCGAGATCAGGTCGAGGGCCAGGTCGTGGTCGATGCCCTCGCGGAGTTCGCCGCGGCGCTCCGCCGCCGTGACGATGCCGGTGGCGACGCCGTCCTGCCCCTCGCGCAGGGCCTTCTGCAGGGCCTCGGCGATGTCGGGGTTGCGGGCCGCCTCGGCCTGGAGGTCGGGGATGATCTGCGAGGCGACGGGGTGGCGCAGGGCGCGGGACGTCACCTCGTAGAGCAGCCGCAGGTCGCCCTCCAGGGAGCCGGTGTCCGGCGCGGGCAGGCCCTGCACGGCGAGCGCCGAGACGATGTCCAGGACCAGGTGCAGCTTCGAGCGCCAGCGGCGGTAGACCGCCGTCTTCCCGACGCCCGCCCGGCGCGCGATCCCCTCGATGGACATCCGCGCGTAGCCGACGGCCGCGAGTTCCTCGAAGACGGCCGCCCGGATGGCTTCCGTCACGTCCTCCCGCAGTACGGCCGCCCCCGCGGGGGCCCGGCGGCGCGGGGGCTGCTGGGGCTCGTCGGGCTTCGTCGTCATGCCGGACAGCATAGGGCGTCACGACGAAACGGTTGCGTTCCGACGCTCGCCCGACGTACGCTCCCGTTACGACGATACGGTCCCGTCCCGACGTAAAAACTCGTGAAGAGTCCGGTAAGAAGCACCCCTCACGACCCTTCGCGGCCCCTCAGGTCCCCCCTCCCCCCGAGCGAAAGCAGCGGATGTGAGCCAGGTCCTCCACACACCGCCCCAGACCCCGGCCCCGGCCCCCACCCCGGCCGAACACGACCTCGCGGCCCTCGCCGCCCGGCACGGCCTCTCCGTCAGCGGCGCCCGCCCCTCCCTGCCCGAGTACGTCCGCCAGCTGTGGGCCCGCCGCCACTTCATCACCGCGTTCGCCACCGCCAAGCTCACCGCCCAGTACAGCCAGGCGAAGCTCGGCCAGGTGTGGCAGGTGATGACCCCGCTGCTGAACGCGGCGGTCTACTACTTCATCTTCGGCGTGCTGCTCGGCACCAAGCACGGCGTGCCGGACTACATCCCGTTCCTGGTCACGGGCGTGTTCATCTGGACGTTCACGCAGAGCTCGATCATGGCGGGCACCCGCGCCATCTCCGGCAACCTCGGCCTGGTCCGCGCCCTGCACTTCCCGCGCGCCGCGCTGCCGCTGTCGTTCTGCCTCCAGCAGCTCCAGCAGCTGCTGTTCTCGATGGGCGCCCTGGTCGTCATCCTGCTCTGCTTCGGGGTGCCGGTCCGCGCGTCCTGGCTGCTGGCGGTGCCGGCGCTGTTCCTGCAGTTCACGTTCAACGCGGGCGTCTCCATGGTCATGGCCCGGATGGGTGCCAAGACCCCCGACATCGCCCAGCTGATGCCGTTCGTGCTGCGCACCTGGATGTACGTCTCGGGTGTCATGTGGAGCATCGACAAGCTGGCGCAGAAGGACGGCCTGCCCCACGTGGTGAAGGTCGCGCTGGCGACCAACCCGGCCGCCGTCTACATCGACCTGATGCGCTTCGCCCTGATCGACAGCTTCCACGCGAGCCAGCTGCCCGCCCACGTGTGGGCGATCGCGGCCGGCTGGGCGCTGCTCGCAGGCGTCGGCGGCTTCATCTACTTCTGGAAGGCTGAGGAGACGTACGGCCGTGGCTGAGCACCCGAGCGAGAAGATCCCCACCGTCGTCGCCGACGGCGTCGACATCGTCTACCGCGTCAACGGCACCGGCGCCGGACGCGGCTCCGCGACCGCCGCCCTCAACCGCATCGTGCGCCGCAAGCAGACCGAGAAGGCGGCGGGCGTGCGCCGGGTGCACGCCGTGAAGAACGTGTCCTTCGTCGCCTACCGGGGCGAGGCGATCGGCCTGATCGGAACGAACGGCTCCGGCAAGTCGACCCTGCTGAAAGCCGTCGCCGGGCTCCTCCCCGTGGAGAACGGCCACATCTACACCGACGGCCAGCCCTCCCTCCTCGGCGTCAACGCCGCCCTGATGAACGACCTCACCGGCGAGCGCAACGTCCACCTCGGCGGTCTCGCCATGGGCATGTCCCGGGAGCAGGTCAGGGAGCGCTACCAGGAGATCGTCGACTTCTCGGGCATCAACGAGAAGGGCGACTTCATCACGCTGCCGATGCGCACGTACTCCTCCGGCATGGCGGCCCGGCTGCGGTTCTCCATCGCCGCCGCCAAGGACCACGACGTGCTGCTCATCGACGAGGCGCTGGCCACCGGCGACCGCTCCTTCCAGAAGCGCTCCGAGGACCGCATCCGCGAGCTGCGCAAGCACGCGGGCACGGTCTTCCTGGTCAGCCACAACAACAAGTCGATCCGCGACACCTGCGACCGCGTGCTGTGGCTGGAGCGCGGGGAGCTGCGCATGGACGGGCCGACGGAGGACGTCCTGAAGGAGTACGAGGCGTTCACCGGCGACAAGTCGCCGAAGGCGGGGGCGGGGGCCGGGGCGAAGGTTTCCTCGTGACGCGCGCCGGTCTCCCTCGTGAGGCGCACTCGGTCGGCCCTTTTGTCTCATTGATGGCACCATGACCGCATAGGTGCAGCCGCGAGAAGGAGTCCCCGTGATGGCCGAGCTGAGCGTCGTCGTCCACGGGCCGAACGTGCAGGACCATCTGACGGAACTCCTCGACTCCCTCGCCGCCCACCCCCTCCCGGACGCCGAGGTGATCGTGGCCGCGGTCGGCGACTGGGCCCGGGAGACCGCCGAGCGGCACACCCCGGACCTCCAGGTCCTGCCGCTGCCGGACGGCACCGGCGACGCCGCGGCCCGGGCGGCGGGCGCGGCACGGGCCTCCGGCCGGTGGCTGCACTTCGTCCACGCCAAGGACGGCCTGCCCGCCGGCGCCCCGCGCACGGTCGCCGAGCGGGTCGCGGAGCTGCCCGCAGAGGTGGACGTCCTGCTCCTCGACCATGTCCGCAGCACCTGGCACACCTCCGGCATGCCCTCCCCGGACGGCTCGCTGCTCGCCCGCGCGGGCCGGGCCGACGTCGCCCTGGACGACTGCGCGCCCCTGCTGCGGCTGACCCCGCTGCTCGGCACCCGGGTCCTGCGCGCGGACTTCTGGAGGGCGCACGAGCAGCGGCTCACCACCGACGACGAGCCGTACGCCGCCCTGGCCGCCCTGCTGCTCGCCGACCGGGTCGCCTGCCTGCCGCACGTCGCCTACGAGGACCGCAGACTGCGCCCCGCCAGTCTGCCCCCGGTCACGCCCGAGCAGCGCTACGGCCTCGTGGAGCGCTACGAGTCCCTCCTCGACCTCGCCCGCGACCGCCGCGCCGCCCACACCGTCCTCTACGACGTCATGGTCCGCGACTGCCTGCGCACCTTCGCCCGGGGCGGCATGCCGGAGGAGGTCGCGCGGGAGTTCTTCCGCCGGGCGTCCCTGGCCGCCCTGCGCCGCCGCCCCGAGGGCCACCGGCGCCCGGCCGGCCTCGAAGGCGTCCGCCGCTCCCTGCTCGAAGAGGGCGCGTACGCCAGGTACCGGGCCTTCCAGGCCGTCAACCGCACGCGCCGCACCGCCAGGTCGGCCGTACGGACCCGCAGGCGCCAGGTCGGCGCCAAGCTCCGCGACCACCAGTACCGCAGAGCGCTCGGCCGCCCGGTCAACCCCAACCTGGCGGTGTTCTCGGCATACTGGAACCGCGGCGTCGCCTGCAATCCCGCCGCCATCGCCGCGAAGCTCGCCGAACTCGCCCCGCAGATCCACTCCGTGTGGGTGGTGACCGAGGAGAACGCGGCCCTGCTGCCGCCCGGCACCGACCACGTCGTGCCCGGCAGCCGCCGCTACTGGGAGGTGCTGGCGACCGCCAAGTACCTGGTCAACAACGTCAACTTCCCCAACGCGGTGGTCAAGCGCCCCGACGCGGTCCACGTCCAGACCCACCACGGCACACCGCTGAAGCGCATGGGCATCGACCAGCTGGCCTACCCGGCCGCCGCGCAGGGCCTGGACTTCCAGGCACTGCTGGAGCGCATCGACAAGTGGGACTTCAGCGTCTCGTCCAACAGCCACACCACCCGCATGTGGGAGCGCGCCTACCCCTCGCGCTACGTCTCCCTGGACCATGGCTATCCGCGCAACGACGTGTACTACACGGCCGGCGCCGCCGACATCCGCGCGATCCGCGACCGCCTCGGCATCGCGCCCGGCCGCCGGGCCGTCCTCTACGCGCCCACCCACCGCGACTACGAGGCCGGCTGGACGCCCCGCCTGGACCTCGCCGCCCTCGCCGACCGCCTCGGCGAGGAAACGGTCCTCCTCGTCCGCGGCCACTACTTCTACGGCGGCGCCGCCTCCCCGCTCACCAACCTGCGCCGCACGGGCCGGATCATCGACGTCTCCTCCTACGACCCGGTCGAGGAGCTGTGCCTGGCGGCGGACGCCCTGGTCACGGACTACTCCTCGATCATGTTCGACTACGCCAACCTCGACCGGCCGCTCGTGATCTACGCCGACGACTGGGAGACGTACCGCACCACCCGCGGCGTCTACTTCGACCTGATGGCCGAGGCCCCCGGCCCGGTGGCCCGCACCCAGGAGGAGCTGACGGAGATCCTCACCACCGACGCCTGGCGCGACGAGGGCGCGGCGAAGGCCCGGGCCGTCTTCCGGCGCCGGTTCTGCGAGTACGACGACGGCCGCGCCGCCGAGCGCGTCGTCCGCCGGGTCTTCCTCGGCCAGGACGAGAGCGAGCTGCCGCCGGTCCTGCCGGTCGAGGAGCGCACCCCGGCCCCGACCCCGCAGGAGGCGACCGCATGAGCACCCAGGACGTCATGAGCACCCCCGACGTCACCGTGACGGTCATCGTCTACAACGACGCCGAACGCCTCACGCGCGCGGTCGACTCGGTGCGCCGGCAGACCCACGCGAACATCGAGATCGTCATCAGCGACGACCACTCCACGGACGCGACCCCGGCGGTGGCCCAGCGGCTGGCGGCCGAGGACCCCCGCATCCGCCACCTCCGCCTGGAGCGCAACAGCGGCGGCTGCAGCGCCCCGCGCAACCGCGCGCTGGAGACCGCCCGGGCGCCGTACCTGATGTTCCTCGACAGCGACGACGAACTCCCCGACGACGCCGTCGAACTGCTGCTCGCCGCGCACCGCGAGCGCGAGATCGACTTCGCGATGGGCGCGGTGCAGCGGATCCGGGCGGACAGCGGCCGCCGCTCGACGTGGATGCCGCACCTGGTCGCCGAGCGCCGCACGCTCGACGGCATCGAGGCCGACCCGCGGCTGCTCTTCGAGCACCTGTCGACGAGCAAGATGTACGCCCGCGCCTTCCTCGACCGGCACGGCCTGCGCTTCCCCGAGGGCATCCACTACGAGGACCAGCTGTTCTCGGCGCAGGCGTACTGCCTGGCCAAGCGCTTCACGATCATCCCGGAGCCGGTGTACCGCTGGTACGTGGCCCCGTACGCGTCCTCCGACGCGGCCTCGATATCCAACCAGCGGCACAAGCTCGCCAACGTCCGGGACCGGATCCACGTCCAGCACCTCATCGACACGTTCCTGGCCGAGAGCGGGCACGAGTCGCTGCGCGAGGACAAGGACCACAAGTTCCTCAAGCACGACTTCCGGATGTACGCCGGTGACCTGCCCTACCGGGACGACGCCTGGCTGACGTCCTTCGCGGACATCGTCACCCCCTACCTCGACACGCTCACCCCGGGCGCGTTCACCCGCCTCCCGCGCGCCGAGCGCGTGGTGATCCAGCTGATCCGCGACCGCCGCCTGCGCGAAGCCCGGCTGGCCGCCCGGGGCCTGGGCCACGGAGTCGCCCCGAGGCGGGTGACGACGGACGCGGAGGGCCGCGCCTACTGGGGCGACCGGATCCCCTCCGACGCCTGGTCCCGCCGCGAACTGGACATCTCGGACCTGGAACTGGAGACCCGGCCCTTCCCGAGCGCCCAGTTCCGCCACGAGATCACGGAGATCACCCGAGGCCCCGGCGCCTCGGTCGACCTCACCATCCGCACGTACGACCCGGCCCTGCGCCTCCCCGTCGGCCCCCAACGCGCGGCGCTCCTCATCGCCCCGGGCGGCCGCCGCCTCCGCGTCGACTTCCGCCTCTCCCCCGTCCGCCCCGGCGTCTTCGAGGGCCACGCCCACCTGGATCTGGCGGCGGCGTCCCTCCCCCTCCATGGCTTCACCGGAGTCCGCCACCCCCTGCTCCGCCTGCACCACCAGGGCCTGACCAACACGGGCCTCCTCCTGGCCCCCCTGACGTTCCCCACCCTGACCACCCGCATCCCCCACCACCGCCTCACCCTGGAACCCGAGGGCCACGGCCCGGGCCGCCTCCAGGCCCGCTGGGAACCGACGGGTGTGACGGCGACTCTGATCCGCCCCGCGGTACGCCACCTGGGCCGCCCCCGGCTGAAGAGGGCGGCGCGGTTGGTGGCGAGCGCGCTCAGGTAGCCGATGACCCGCTCAGCTGCGGGCAATCGTGCCGCTAAGGGCGGCACGGGTGGGCGATGGGGGTCCCCCCTGCTCGAGCGAAGCCGAGAGCTCGGGGGAGGCACCCCGCTCCGCCGGGCTGCGCAACGCCCCGCCCTCAGCACCAACGCGTCCAGCCACCGCCACCCAGTCGTACAACCGCGCCACACCGCCTCACCGCCTCACCGCCTCACCGCAGCACCGCATAGAGCACCTGCCCCCCAGGCCCCCGAGCCACCTCCCGGAGCCCGGCGCCCCGCGCAGCCGCCCCCGCCACCACCCACCGCACCCCATACGCCCGCAGGATCTCCCCCCGCGCCCTCCCCGACGCCCCCTCCGCGAAGTACCGCCGCACAGCCTCCTCCCGCCGCCCCTCGTCCGGCAGGAAGAAGTCGGGATACCCGGGCGCCACGGTGTACGCCCCGTACGCCGGGATCTGCCGAGCCGGCCGCCCCGCCCGGGCCATCACCACGTCCCCGTACTTCACCCACGGCGTGATCCAGTGGTACCCCGCCCACGGCTGCCGGTACTTCTCCGCGACAGCCTCCGGCAGATCCCCCCGCGGCACCACGTACCCGACCGTCCCGGCCTGCGTCCACGCCCCCACGGCCAGCGCCGCGCCCAGCGCGCACGCCCACCCCGCCCGCACCGCCCGCCGCCCGGCCGCCACCGCCTCCAGCGCCGCCGCGAGCTGCGCCGGGATCAGCGCCGCCGGCAACGCCCGGCCCCACGAGTAGTGCCCGCTCAGCCCGCCCGCCGCGACGACGACCACCCCCAGCCCGAAGAACAGCACCAGCGGATCCCACCGGTCCCGCCCCCACCGCACCCCCAGGGCCACCACCCCGAGCAGCACCAGCCAGTACCGCCCGAGCAGGTCCTCGTACAGCGGCCGGTGCACCGCCTCCAGCCCGTCCCCCGCCCCGGACAGCGCGAAGAAGTCGTAGTACGGCCACAGCAGCAGCACCCCGAGCCCCACCACGGCCCCGCCCCCGAGCCGCAGCCACGTGCCCCGCCCCGGCCGCGCGGCGAGCAGCGTCGCGATCACCCCAAGCGAGGCCACCACGCCCGAGAACTGGTGACAGAGCAGGATCACCGCCCACAGCGCCCCCAGCCCCAGCCACGTCCCCCATCCCGCGTCCCGGCGCACCGCCCGCCCCAGCCACGCCCAGAGGTGGAACGCCAGACCCAGCGCGAACACGCTCGGATACGACACCGTCAGCGCGAGCGAGTTGAGCCCGTAGAAGCCGCTCCAGTTGAACAGGGCCGTCCCCCACAGGAACAGCAGGCTCAGCAGGGCCAGGGCGGGCGCGGCCCGATGGCCGTCGAGGGTCCGCACGTACCGCCACACCCCGCTCACCAGCAGCCCGAGTCCGGCCAGCGCCCCGAGCCGCAGCACCACGAAGACCGACAGCCGGCTCACCCGCGCGACGCACCCGAGCACCAGCATCCACGGCGAGTAGTACGGACTCGGCGTGTCCGCGTCGACGAGCGGGTTGCCCGGGTCGACGAGGTCGTGCCGCAGCCGCTGCACGGTCGCCGCGTGCATCCCGAGGTCCCCGGCCCACGGCAGCCGCACGATCACGAGGAGCAGCAGCAGGACGGCCACCGCGGCGGCGGCCTGCGCGGCGACGACCGCCGGTCTAGGCGCGGCGCGCATCGTGCTGGAACACCCAGGTGCGGTAGACGAGGAACCGGAAGGCCGACGCCAGCACGATGGAGACCGCCTTGACCAGGTTCGACTCGACGGGCCCGGCCAGCCCCAGCCCGTGGTACCCGGCGAAGAACAGCCCGCTCTCCATGGCGACGCCGATGCCGCTGAAGACGAAGAACAGCACGATCTGGCGCCTCGTCCGCGACGCCCTGTCGCGGTAGGTGAAGTACCGGAAACCGAGGTAGTTGCTGCCCATGGCGACCAGGCTGGCCAGCACGGTCGCCACCATGGCGGCCCAGTGCAGCCCGTGCAGGAGCACGTTGAACACCAGGAAGTTCACCGCGACGCCGCTGCCGCCGACCACCGCGAAGTTCACCACTTCGAGGACGACGCGCTTGACGGGGAGGGCGGGAGCGGCCGCTCGCTCCTCGGACAGGTTCACAGTCACGCCACAAGCCTTAGCCGGATTCGGTAAGTCCTCCACTCGAATCGCCCTAAGGCGGGCCAAGAACGAGCGCCCCGGGCCGGTGGCCGGCCCGGGGCGCTCGCCACGCCGTACGCCCTACGAATGCGTCCGCAGCAGCGTCCTCATCGTGCGCATCGCCACCGACAGGTTGGCGAGGTCGAACGCGTCCGAGCTCTGGATCTCCTCCAGCGTCGTCCGGGCCCGGCCGAGGATCGCCGCGTTCTTCTGCTCCCACGCCTGGTAGCGCTGCTCGGGCGTCGAGGTGCCGTTGCCCACCGCCAGGACGTCGGCGGTCAGCGCCGCGTGCGCCGCGTACAGGTCCTCGCGGATCGCCGCGCGGGCCATGGACTGCCAGCGGTCCGCGCGGGGCAGCTCGATGATGCGGTCCATCAGCTGGGTGATGCGCAGCCGGTCGGCCAGGTCGTAGTACACCTCGGCGACGTCCAGCGGCTCCCGGCCCATGCGGTCCGCGACCGAGACGATGTCGAGCGTCGGGAAGGCGGAGGAGAACCCGGCCACCCGGGTGGCGAGCTCGTCCGGCACGCCGGCGCCCGTCAGCTCGTCGTGGATCTTCTGGTACCACTCCAGGTCGGCGCCGCGCAGCAGCTTCGGCAGCTCCCCCCAGACCTGCTCGACCCGGTCGGCGAAGAAGTCGACCGTCTCGGCGAGCTCCAGCGGCTGCGGCCGGTTGTTGAGCAGCCAGCGCGTGCCGCGCTCCACCAGACGACGGGAGTGCAGCCGGATGCGGGTCTGGACCTCGGCCTCGACCTTGTTGTCGAGCGCCTCGACCCCGTCCCACACCGGGGACTGGCGGAAGATCGCCCGGGCCGCGGTCTGCGCCCGCACGATCTCCTCCAGCGACGCGCCGGTCTCCTCGCGCAGCCGGTGCAGATACGTCGTACCGCCCGTGTTGACCGTGTCGTTGACCAGCACCGTCGTGGTGATCTCACGGCGCAGCGGGTGGCCGTCGAGCCGGTCGGGGAACTGCTCGCGCAGCTCGGTCGGGAAGTACGCGTGCAGCAGGCCCTTGAGGTACGGGTCGTCGGGCAGCGAGGTGTGCAGCAGCTCCTCGGCGACCGTGATCTTCGTGTACGCCAGCAGGACGGCCGTCTCGGGCCCGGTCAGGCCCTGCCCGTTGCTGAGCCGCTCGCGGATCTGCCGGTCGGTGGGCAGGAACTCCAGCGCCCGGTCGAGGTGGCCCTCCCTGACCAGGTGCTTCATGAAGCGCTGCTGGGCGTGGAGCATGTCCTTGGACTGGGCGAGGGCGTTGGCGATCGCCGTGTTCTGCGCGTAGTTGTTGCGCAGCACCAGCCGGCCGACCTCGTCGGTCATGTCGGCGAGCAGCTTGTTGCGCTGCTTGACGGTCATGTCGCCGTCGGTGACCAGGCCGTTGAGCAGGATCTTGATGTTCACCTCGTGGTCGGAGGTGTCCACGCCCGCGCTGTTGTCGATGGCGTCGGTGTTGATCCGGCCGCCGTGCAGCGCGAACTCGATCCGGCCCAGCTGGGTGAGGCCGAGGTTGCCGCCCTCGCCGACGACCTTGACGCGCAGGTCCTGGCCGTCGACGCGGATGGCGTCGTTGGCCTTGTCGCCGACGTCCGCGTTGGACTCGGCGGAGGACTTGACGTACGTGCCGATGCCGCCGTTCCACAGCAGGTCCACCGGCGCCTGGAGGATGGCCTTCATCAGGTCGGCCGGGGTCAGCTTGGTGACCTTGGCCTCGATGCCGAGGGCCTCGCGGATGTGCGCGTTGACGGGGATCGCCTTGGCCGTGCGCGGGAAGATCCCGCCGCCGGCCGACAGCAGCTCCTTGTTGTAGTCCTCCCAGCTGGAGCGGGGCAGCTCGAACAGGCGGCGGCGCTCGGCGTAGGAGGTGGCGGCGTCCGGGTTCGGGTCGATGAAGATGTGCCGGTGGTCGAAGGCGGCGACCAGGCGGATGTGCTCGGAGAGCAGCATGCCGTTGCCGAACACGTCACCGGACATGTCACCGATGCCGACGACCGTGAAGTCCTCGGTCTGGGTGTCCACGCCCAGCTCCCGGAAGTGCCGCTTGACGGACTCCCAGGCGCCGCGGGCGGTGATGCCCATGCCCTTGTGGTCGTAGCCGGCGGAGCCGCCGGAGGCGAAGGCGTCCCCGAGCCAGAAGTTGTACTTCTCGGCGACCCCGTTGGCGATGTCGGAGAAGGTCGCGGTGCCCTTGTCGGCGGCGACGACGAGGTAGGTGTCGTCCTCGTCGTGCCGGACGACGTCGGCCGGGGGCACGACCTCGCCCGCGACCATGTTGTCGGTGATGTCGAGCAGCGCCGAGATGAACGTCTTGTAGCTGGCGATGCCCTCGGCCATCCACGCGTCGCGGTCGACGCTCGGGTCCGGCAGCTGCTTGGCGACGAAGCCGCCCTTCGCGCCGACCGGCACGATGACGGTGTTCTTCACCATCTGCGCCTTGACCAGGCCGAGGATCTCCGTGCGGAAGTCCTCCCGCCGGTCGGACCAGCGCAGGCCGCCGCGCGCGACCTTGCCGAAGCGCAGGTGCACGCCCTCGACCCGGGGCGAGTACACCCAGATCTCGAACGCCGGGCGCGGCGCGGGCAGGTCCGGGATGGCCTGCGGGTCGAACTTCATGGAGACGTACTCGTGCGGCTTGCCGCCCGCGGCCTCCTGGAAGAAGTTCGTCCGCAGGGTCGCCTTGATGACCGTGAGGAAGGACCTGAGGATCCGGTCCTCGTCGAGCGAGGCGACCTGGTCGAGGGCCGCGTCGACCTCCTCCAGCAGCGCGTCCACGATCTCGTGTCCCGCGCGCTGCCGGTCCGGCGACATCCGCGCCTCGAACAGGGAGACGAGCAGCCGGGTGGTGTGGACGTTGTTGCGGAGGGTGTCCTCCATGTAGTCCTGGCTGAACGTCGACGCCGCCTGGCGCAGGTACTTCGCGTACGCCCGCAGCACCATCGCCTGGCGCCAGCTCAGCCCGGCGCTCAGCACCAGGGCGTTGAAGCCGTCGTTCTCCGCCTTGCCGGTCCAGGTGGCCGCGAAGGCGTCCTGGAACCGCTCGCGGGCGTCGTCGCCCAGGTAGTCCATGCCGCCGCCCTTGGCGCGGGGCATGCGCAGCCCGAAGTCGTAGATCCAGGCCACGCTGCGGTCCGAGCAGCGCAGCTCGTACGGCCGTTCGTCGACGACCTCGACGCCGAGCCGGTTGAGGACCGGCAGCACCGCCGACAGGGAGATCGCGTCGCCCGTGCGGTAGATCTTGAAGCGACGTTCCTCGGGTGCGGCGCCCACCGGCTCGTAGAGGCTGAGCGCGAAGTCCTTGCCCTCCTCGGCGTTCAGCTGCTCCAGGTGGACGAGGTCGGCGACCGCGGCGCGCGGGTTGTGGTCGGCCTTGTAGCCCTCGGGGAAGGCGTGCGCGTAGCGGCGCATCAGTTCGGCCGCGCGCTCCTCGCCGAGTTCGGCGTTGAGCGCCTCGGCGAAGGCGTCCTCCCAGGAGCGGGCTGCCTCCACCAGCCGGGCCTCGATGCGCTCCTTGTCGGCATCGGACAGCTCCGGCAGCTCGGTGCCCTGCGGGACGCGGACCACGAAGTGCAGCCGGGAGAGGATCGACTCGGTGTTCCAGGCCGTGAAGTCGACGCTGATGCCGCCGAGCTCCTCCTTGAGGATCTCGATGATCCGCAGGCGGACGGCCGTGGTGTAGCGGTCGCGGGGGAGGTAGACGAGGGCGGAGTAGTAGCGCCCGTACTCGTCCTGGCGCAGGTAGAGGCGCAGGCGCCGGCGTTCCTGGAGGTAGAGGACGGAGGTGACGATGGACCGCAGCTCGTCGACCGGGGTCTGGAACAGTTCGTCGCGCGGGTACGTCTCCAGGATCTGCAGCAGGTCCCGCCCGTCGTGGCTGTTGGGCGAGAACCCGGCCTGTTCGAGGACCTCCTCGACCTTGCGCCGGATGACGGGGACGCGCCGCACGGACTCGGTGTACGCGGCGGACGAGAACAGCCCGAGGAACCGCCGCTCGCCCACGACGTTGCCCTCGGCGTCGAACTTCTTCACGCCGATGTAGTCCAGGTACGACGGCCGGTGCACGGTCGCCCGGCTGTTCGCCTTGGTCAGGACGAGCAGCTTGTGCTCGCGGGCCTTGGCCCGGGCGTCGGCGGGCAGCCGCTCGAAGGACGGGCTGACCGGGTGGCTCTCCTGGTCGGAGTGGTGCGGGTCGGCGCGCAGGATGCCGAGGCCGGTGCCGGGCACAGCGGCCAGGGAGTCGTCGTCGCGGAGCTGATACTCGCGGTAACCGAGGAAGGTGAAGTGGTCGTCGGCCAGCCAGCGCAGCAGCTCGCGGGCCTCCTCGACCTGCGGTCCGGGCAGGTCGCCGGGGATGGACTCGTCCGGCAGCCCCTCCGCCAGCCGGATCGCCGCGTCCCGCATCTTGCCCCAGTCCTCGACGGCCTCACGGGCGTCGGACAGCACGCGCAGCAGGTCGGCGGTGATCTGCTTCAGATCGGCCCGGTCGGTCTCGCGGTCGATCTCGACGTGGATCCAGGACTCGACGTGCGCGTCGTGCGGGAGGCTCCCGGCGCCGGTCGCGGGCGTGGGCAGCACCTCGATGAGCTTGCCGGTCACGTCCCGCCGGACGACGAACTGCGGGTGGATGACGACGTGGATGCCACGCCCCTGCCGCGTCAGCTCATTGGTGACGGAGTCGACGAGGAAGGGCATGTCGTCGGTGACGACCTCCACGACGGAGTGGCTGCACGTCCACCCGTTCTCCTCCACGGTGGGCGTGTGCACCCGCACGTTGGCCGTGCCCTGGGGGCGGTTCTCGGCCAGCCGGTAGTGCGATACGGCGGCTCCGAAGACGTCGACCGGGTCGCGGTCGGTGAGGTCCTCCGGGGCCGTGTGCAGGTAGTAACGCTGGAGGAACGTGAGCAGGGACTCGCGGTCCGGAGCTTCCTGGGCGTCTGGGGTCTCCTCGCCCGTCGACCCGGTCGGTAGGTGCCCCCCGACCGGGCTGTTCTCAGCTACCCGAGCGGCCCTCTCGAGCAACTCGGCCTTGGCTTCGTCCAGCTTGGTCTGCATTGTCCTCTGGCTCCTGTCGCGCGCCGTTGCGTGACGTAGAAGGAAGTACGGCCTCTGCGCTTGCGACGTCACGTCGTGACACGGGGTATCCGGTCTGTTCCGACGCTATGCCGCAAGGCGAGATGAGCGGGGGTGTCTGAGCCATTCTTGAGCTGCTCCACCGGTGTGACGCTGCTCTCTGCGACGCCTGGGTCCGGGTGGTGCTCGGCGTCCCGGGAGTCCTCGATGCCCCGTCCCGCCCGCGAAGACCAGCGACCGCCGCCCGGACACGGATGTCGTCCGTGCTCTCCGGGCGCAGGGCAGGGACATCGGCGTCCCCGCGAACTATCGCGCTGATCACGCCACCAAGGCTATCGCTCCTTACAGGGCCCCCGTCATGAGCCGTATGTGTACAAAACCAGCCCTGCAAGTTTGACGTTCTGCACAGTGCGCGCACCTAGCTGCGGGGTGCTGGTCCACCCAGCTGCGGGCAATCGTGCCGCTGGGGCGGCACGGGTGGGCGCAGCGGCACCTCGTCGCGCCGAGCTGCGCACCCACCCGGCTTCGGCAACAACGCGGAGCACTCCGGCTACGCCGCGAGCCGCTCCGCCTCCTCGACCGCTTCCTCCAGCGTGTCCACGACCGGCACGCCCACCGCCTCCAGACTCGCCCGACTGTGCGACCCCCCGGTGTACAGCACAGCCCGCGCCCCCACGTGCAGCGCGGCCACCGCATCGTCCGCGGCGTCCCCGATCACCACCGTGCGCTCAGGGTCCACCCCACTCAGCGACCCGAGATGCCGCACCATGTGCTCGGCCTTGCTGCCGCCCGACGGCCCGGTGCGCCCGTCCACCCGTATGAAATGCGGCTCGATCCCGAACTGCCGCACCAACGGCACGAGCTCCTCGTGCACGTACATGCTCAGGATCGACTGACTGCGCCCCGCCGACCGCCACCCTGCCAGCAGTTCCTCGGCCCCCACCGTCAGCCCGCACGTCACCCGGTGCTCCGCGTAGTACCGGTGGAAGATGCCGTCCATCAGCTCCCACTCGGCCTCGGTGGGCAGTCTGCCCATCAGCCGCTCGTAGAACTTGGGCACCGGCACGCAGTACAGCTCCCGGTACTGCTCAAGCGTCAGCGGCTCCAGCCCCAGCTCGCCGAATGCCGCGTTCGTCGCCCCGATGATCGCGTCGATGTCGTGGAACAGCGTGCCGTTCCAGTCCCAGACAATGTGCGCGCCCGTCTTCATCCCCATGCCCGAAAACGTACCCGCCCCCACTGACAATCAAGAGAACGGCACCTCAACGCGCCCCCCGCCAGGAGCGCCGCTCAGTCCCCGCGCCCCACCAGATTCGGAATCTCCTGGGTGGCGAACCACAGCAGCTCGTGGTCCTCCGCGCCGTCCACGACGAACTGCGCGTCGTCGTCCCCGCCGTCCGCCGCCGGCAGCGCGTCCGCGGCCGCCGTCACATCGGCCTCCGCGTCCGCCGCGTCGACGTGCACCGACGCCGCCTTGGCGAGCGGCACCGCACCCGCGACCCGCACCTCCCCCAGCGCCGCCGGGTCGAGCCCCCGGTCGGGGTCGGCGCTCGCGGCCCGGTCGGCGACGTCGACGGCGACCACGACCCGGCGCCGCGGCGCCTCCGGGTCGGCCGCCAGCAGCCGCAGCGAGGCCAGCGCCGCCCGGCTCAGCGCCGCGTACTCCAGTTCCTCGATGTCGTCGGAGAGGTACCACTCGCGCAGCGCGGGCGTCACGGCGTAGGCGACGAACGGCCCGGCTCCCAGCTCACCCGTCTTGTACGCCTCGGCGAGAGCGGGGAGGGTCAGGGGCACGTAGACACGCATGGCAGGCCGCTTTCGTGGTCGGTTTCAAGGTCGGACTGCTTGGTCGGTATTCATGGTCAAGAGCGCCGGACGGCCTTCAGGATACGTGCGGCGCGTCCCCTTTCGAGTCCCGGCCGGTGACGCCGAACGCGTCCACCTCAGGCCCGGAATTCACCCGGCACACCCCGGCACTGACGGGGCCCACACCCCCTAAATCACCCGGATAGGTGAACATTCCGGCGCCGAGAACCCGCGGCCCGCTTCCTTGCCCCTGCCCCCGTCGGCCCCGTACAAGATCAGCAACCCGAAGTTACTCCCCGGTATGAACCGGGCCCACGGAACGGGGACCCCCCATGCACAAGGTCATGACCAGGGCACAGCGCCGCCCGGCCACCCGCCCGCCGTCCCGCCGAGACCAGCACACCCCTGGCACCCCCACCCCACGCGGCACGGGCACCCGCACCGGCACCACCCCACCGCGAGCCGCCGGAAACGCCTCCCCGCGGACGACCACCCCAGCAGCCCCGGACGGCCACACCTCACCCCGGACCGCCGGAAGCACGAACCCACACACCACCGCACCGCGCACCCCCACCGCACCAGCGCCAGACGGCCACACCTCACCCCGAACCGCCGGAAGCACGAACCCGCGTCCAACCACCCCACCGGCCCCGGCAGGCAGCCCCCGGCCCCGAACCTCCGGCAGCGCCGCCCCGCCCCGCACCCCCGGCGACGGCCCCGGCCGCACCCGGGCCGCAGCCGGCGGTCAGCCCCCGGCGACCGCCCGGTCCCAGCGCCCTCGCACCCGCCCCGCCGACACCCGCCCACCGACCCTCACGCGCTCCCGCACGGCACCCCGCACGCCGGCGGCGGGCACCGCTCCGGCGCCCACCACAGCCATCACCCCGGCCACCACAGCCACGACCTCGGGCACCCTGTCCGCCCCAGCCACCTCAGAGCCCACCCCCGGCCTCCCTGCCCACGGCTCCCGCCGAATCGCCGCGATCCCCCACCCCCTGCCCACCGACCTGTTCGCCGACCTCCTCCTCGCCGTCCTGAGCGGCCACCGCCCCGTCCACTCGATGCTCCGCCACACCCGCGGACGCGCCTACGACGAACTGGCCTGGCTGGCCGAGCGCGGCCCCCTGCGCACACGCGGCGCCCGCCCCGTCGTCCGGGACATCGGCTACTTCGAACCCCGCCCCGGCGCCATCGAGGCCTTCGCCCGCATCGGCGCCGGCGACCAACTGCGCGCCATGGCCTTCCGGCTGGAACTCGGCCAGGACCTCCGCTGGCGCTGCACGGCGGTGGAGCTGGGCGGCCCCCGTCCACCCCGCGCCGAGGCCGACTGACCCTCCGGCCCGCCCCGGGGGTCGCCGCCCGGCCCCCTCACGCCGAAGGGCCGGACACCCTCGGGTGCCCGGCCCTTCAAGCCGCTACGGTGCCTCAGCCACCGTCACTCACTTCTTGCGGCGTCCCCGGCTCTTCGCCTGCTTGCGGCGCTCCGCGCGCGTGAGGCCGTCGGCCTCGGAACGCACCGGCTCGCCGTCCTCGGTGAAGTCGCCCTCGATGGTGCCGCCCTCGCCGTCGACCGTCGGGGCGGAGAAGTGGAGGTTGCGCCGCTGCGGGACGTCGAGGCCCTTGGCGCGGATCTCCGGCCGGGCACCCGCCTGCGCCGGCACCGAGTCCTGCTTCTCCAGGTCGGCCACGGGCTTGGTGTCCTCGACGGGGACCTCCTCGACCTGCTGCTCGACCTGGACCTCCAGGTTGAACAGGTAGCCGACGGACTCCTCCTTGATGCCCTCCATCATGGCGGTGAACATGTCGAAGCCCTCGCGCTGGTACTCGACCAGCGGGTCCTTCTGCGCCATCGCGCGCAGGCCGATGCCCTCCTGGAGGTAGTCCATCTCGTAGAGGTGCTCGCGCCACTTGCGGTCGAGGACCGACAGCACGACCCGGCGCTCCAGCTCACGCATGATCTCGGAGCCGAGCTGCGCCTCACGGGCCTGGTACTGCTCGTGGATGTCGTCCTTGATGGAGTCACTGATGAACTCGGCGGTGAGACCGGCCCGGTCGCCGGCCGCCTCCTCCAGCTCCTCGACCGTGACGTTGCACGGGTAGAGCTGCTTGAAGGCGCCCCACAGCCGGTCGAGGTCCCAGTCCTCGGGGAAGCCCTCGGCGGTCTCGGCCTGGACGTAGGCGTCGATGGTGTCGTCCATGAAGTGCTGGATCTGCTCGTGCAGGTCCTCGCCCTCCAGGACGCGGCGCCGCTCGCCGTAGATGACCTCGCGCTGGCGGTTGAGGACCTCGTCGTACTTCAGGACGTTCTTGCGGGTCTCGAAGTTCTGCTGCTCGACCTGCGACTGCGCGGAGGCGATCGCGCGCGTGACCATCTTGTTCTCGATCGGCACGTCGTCCGGCACGTTCGCCATCGACATCACGCGCTCGACCATCTGGGCCTTGAACAGCCGCATCAGGTCGTCACCGAGGGAGAGGTAGAAGCGGGACTCGCCCGGGTCGCCCTGACGGCCGGAACGACCGCGCAGCTGGTTGTCGATGCGCCGCGACTCGTGCCGCTCGGTGCCCAGCACGTAGAGCCCGCCGAGCTTCTCGACCTCTTCCTTCTCCGCCTTGACGGCCTTCTCGGCCCGCTCCAGCGCCTCGGGCAGGGCGTGCGCCCACTCCTCGATGTGCTCCTCGGGGTCGAGACCGCGCTGGCGCAGCTCGGCCTCGGCGAGGTCCTCGGGGTTGCCGCCGAGCTTGATGTCCGTACCACGGCCGGCCATGTTCGTGGCCACCGTGACGGCGCCCTTGCGGCCGGCCTGGGCGACGATCGTCGCCTCCCGGTCGTGCTGCTTGGCGTTGAGCACCTCGTGCTGGATGCCGCGCTTGCTCAGTTGCTGCGAGAGGTACTCGGACTTCTCGACGGAGGTGGTGCCGACGAGGATCGGCTGCCCCTTGCGGTGCTTCTCCTCGATGTCGTCGACCACGGCCTCGAACTTGGCGACCTCGGTCCGGTAGATCAGGTCGGACTGGTCCTTGCGGATCATCGGCCGGTTGGTCGGGATCGGCACCACACCGAGCTTGTAGATCTGGTGGAACTCGGCGGCCTCGGTCATCGCCGTACCGGTCATGCCGCACAGACCGGGCTGTTCCTTGCCGTTGTGGTCGTGGCGCTTGTAGAGGCGGAAGAAGTTCTGGAGGGTGATCGTGGCGAGCGTCTGGTTCTCGTCCTTGATCGGCACTCCTTCCTTCGCCTCGATCGCCTGGTGCATGCCCTCGTTGTAACGGCGGCCGGCGAGGATACGTCCGGTGTGCTCATCGACGATCATGACCTCGTCGTCGATGATGACGTAGTCCTTGTCCTTCTTGAACAGTTCCTTCGCCTTGATGGCGTTGTTCAGGTAGCCCACGAGCGGGGTGTTCACCGACTCGTAGAGGTTGTCGATGCCCAGCCAGTCCTCGACCTTGGCGACGCCGGACTCGTGGATGGCGACCGTGCGCTTCTTCTCGTCGACGTCGTAGTCGCCGGTCTCCTCGATGCCCTTGAGGGGCTGGCCGGCCTCGCCGCGCTTGAGGCGCTTCACCAGCTTGGCGAAGTCCCCGTACCACTTGGTGGCCTGGTCGGCCGGGCCGGAGATGATCAGCGGCGTACGGGCCTCGTCGATGAGGATGGAGTCGACCTCGTCGACGATGGCGAAGTTGTGGCCGCGCTGGACGAGCTCGTCCTTGGACCACGCCATGTTGTCGCGGAGGTAGTCGAAGCCGAACTCGTTGTTCGTGCCGTAGGTGATGTCGCAGGCGTACTGCTCGCGGCGCTGAGCCGGCGTCATGTTGGCGAGGATGCAGCCGACGCTCAGGCCCAGGAAGCGGTGGACGCGGCCCATCATCTCGGAGTCGCGCTCGGCCAGGTAGTCGTTGACCGTGATGATGTGGACGCCCTCGCCGGACAGCGCGTTCAGGTACGCCGGCAGCGTGCCGACGAGGGTCTTGCCCTCACCGGTCTTCATCTCGGCCACGTACCCCATGTGCAGGGCGGCGCCGCCCATCATCTGCACGTCGTAGTGCCGCTGGCCCAGGACGCGCTTGGCGGCCTCGCGGACGGTGGCGAAGGCCTCGGGCAGCAGGTCGTCCAGGCTCTCACCGTCGGCGTACCGCTGCTTGTACTCATCGGTGAGGGCCCGCAGCTCGGCGTCGGAGAGGTCGACGAAGTCCTCTTCGATGGAGTTGACCTGGTCCGCGATGCGGTGCAGCTTGCGCAGGATCTTGCCTTCGCCTGCACGCATGATCTTCGAGAGGACGGACACGGGGGTTGGTCTCCTTGCCGGTCGGGCCTGGGACGGTCGGTTACCACTTGACTTACTGAGCAACGGCCATCGTATGCGAGGACCCCACCGCGCCGGGAGGGCCTGCCGTGACGGCGACCGTCCGCTGCTTCAATTCTGATTCATGTCTGCTTCAAAGGGGACAACGCCCCGGCCCCACGGATAGTGCCGCATTCCCCCATCGAATTGCACCAGGCGTGATCACTCGCTCACCGAGGGCAAACAGATGGCACCACCGGCCGCCTCCGAGCAGAATCGGCCGATGGACCCCGTCACCCTCACCACGGACCGCCTCCTGCTGCGCACGGTCGGCCCCCAGGACACCGACGCGGTGTACGAGGCCTGTCAGGACCCCGACATCCAGCGCTGGACGACGATCCCCTCGCCCTATCTGCGCGAGCACGCCCAGAGCTTCACGGAGCAGCTGGCTCCCGACGGCTGGGCGGACGGCTCCATGTTCACCTTCGGCGTCTTCCTCCACTCCGGGGAACTGGCGGGCATGCTGGGCATCACCATGCGAGCCCTGGGCATGGGCGAGATCGGCTTCTGGACGGCGAAGCGGCACCGTTCCCACGGCTACATCACGGAAGCCGCCCTCACCGCCTGCCGCTGGGCCTTCGTCCACGCGGCGATCGACCGCATCGAATGGCGCGCGACGGTGGGCAACCGGGCCTCGCGCGCGGTGGCGGAACGAGCCGGCTTCACGATCGAGGGCACACTGCGCTCCGCGACCAACAACAAGGGCGTACGCCACGACACCTGGATCGGCTCCTTGCTCCCGTCGGACTTGAACCTCCCGTCGACGGCCCCGTACTTGCCCGCTCCCCAGCTGCGGGAGCCGCGGGAGTTGCCCGCTCCCTAGCCGCGGGCAGTCGTGCCGCCGGGGCGGCTCGGGTGCGCGGCGGCACCCGGCCACGCCGGGCTGCGCACCCACCCCGCCCCAGCCGTCACGCCCAGCACCACGACCCTGGCCCCGCAGACACCCCCACTGTCAGTCCCACCCCCTATCGTGCAAAACCATGACCACCCCGCGCCCCGCAACAGAGCTCTCCGCAGACGACGCCCGCAGAATCGCGCTCCGCGCCCAAGGCTTCCTCGGCGCCCCCGACCGCCGCTCCGGCGTCCGCGGCGTCCTCCGCCACCTGGGCGCGATACAGCTCGACACGATCTCGGTCCTGGCCCGCTCCCACGAACTCGTCCCGTACGCCCGCCTGGGCGCGGTAGGCCGGAAGACGGTGGAGAACGCCTACTGGAAGGACACGCACTCCTTCGAGTACTGGTCCCACGCGGCCTGCATCCTCCCCATCGAGGAGTGGCCCCACTTCGCCTTCCGCCGCCGCGCCTACCGCAACCGCCCGCACTGGAACCACGAACTCCCGGACGGCGCCTACGACAAGGTCATCGAGCAGCTCCGCTCCGAAGGCCCCCTGACCGCCACCGAGTTGGGCGGCGCGAAGAAGACGAACGACTGGTGGGACTGGTCCGGCTCCAAGGTCGCCGTCGAACGCGCCCTGATGTACGGCGAGGTGGTGTGCGTGGAGCGCCGCGGCTGGAAGCGGATCTACGACCTCGCCGAGCGCGCGATCCCGGACGCCCTGCTCCACGACGAGCTGGACGACACCGAGTGCCTGCGCCGCCTGGTCCGGCTGGCGGGCCAGTCCCTCGGCGTCGGCACCCGCGCGGACATCGCCGACTACCACCGCCTCAAGGGCGAGCAGGTCGACGCGGTGATCTCCGACTCGGGCCTGGTCCCGGTCACGGTCGAGGGCTGGGCCAAGCCGGCCTGGGCCGATCCCGCGGCCCTGGAGACGCCCCCGCGCGGCCGTCACCGTACGACACTGCTGTCGCCTTTCGACTCCCTGATCTGGGAGCGGGCGCGCACGGAGCGGATCTTCGGCTTCACCCACCGCCTGGAGGCCTACGTCCCCAAGCAGAAGCGGGTGTACGGCTACTTCGCGATGCCGGTCCTGGCCGGCGGACGGCTCGTCGGCCGGGTGGATCCCGCCCGTGAGGGCCGCACGCTGGTGGCCAAGCAGGTCACGCTCGACGGCCCGAAGGCGGTGCCGTCCGTCGCCCAGGCCCTGGCCGAGGCGGCGACCTGGGTCGACTGCACGGACGTACGCGTGGAACGGGTCGACGCCCCCGACCTGCGCGAACCCCTGGTCAAGGAACTCGCCCGCATTCTCGGCTGAGAGCGAGCCCTAGCGGATCTCGAGGATCTTCTCCCGCATCGCGTACACCACCGCCTCCATCCTGGAGTGCAGCTGCAGCTTCTCCAGGATGTTGCGCACGTGGTTCTTCACGGTGTTCTCGGAGATGAACAACTCCTTGGCGATGTCACGGTTGTTCATTCCGGTGGCGACGAGCTTGAGGACTTCCAGTTCGCGGTCGGTCAGACGCGGCGCGGGCACCAGCCGGCGCTCGTCCGTGCGCTGGATCATCGACTTGAACTCGGTGAGCAGTTTCGACGCCATGGACGGGCTGATCTGCGACTGCCCGTCGGCGACGGCGCGAATGGCGGTGGCCACCTCGTCCGTGGAGATCTCCTTGAGGAGATAACCGGTCGCGCCCGCCTTGATGGCGTCGTAGAGATCGGCTTCCTCGTCGCTGATCGTCAGCATGATGATCTTGGCGCTGGGTGCCACCTCCTTGATGGAGGTGCACGCCTCGATGCCGCCCCGCTTCGGCATCCGTACGTCCATCAGCACGATGTCGGGCAGCAGATCGGCGGCCTTCTCGACCGCCTCGGCGCCGTCGCCCGCCTCTCCGATGACCTGGATGTCCTCCTCGGCGGCGAGCACGATCTCCAGGCCACGGCGGAAGAGGGCGTGGTCGTCCACGACGAGGACTCTGATCGGTTCCTTGCGTGGAGTCTCCGTGTCCGGGCCCATGCCGACGACGCCGTCGTCGGCATCCCCGTCACGCATCGGTCCGAAGCTGTCCGCCATCGTTCCTCCCCCTGAAGGCTGTGGCCTGTGGTCCTGAGCCATCGCCAACCCAGAGCAACGACCCACCGGTTGGGCTGTGGCCATCATGATTTCATGCCCGGGCGGCGCCGGGGTGACGGAGCGGTGCGCGAAGCGGTCGCACAGGGGTGCCCCTGGGGGCGCACACGCGCTCCAGGGGCACCTGCTCCGCTGTCACCCGGCACGGTCAGCCGCCGAGCGCACCGCCCGCCTCGGGGGAGTGCGCCTGTGTGACCATCGTGTCCGTGCTGAGGTGGATCACGCCGTAGTCGTAGGCGTGCCGTCGGTAGACGACACTCGGTTCCTTGGTCTCGGAGTCGACGAACAAGTAGAAGTCGTGCCCGACCAGCTCCATCTCGTAGAGAGCCTGGTCGAGGGTCATGGGGGCTGCGACGTGGGTCTTCTCGCGGACGACGATGGGGCCGTCACCCTGCACTTCCAGCGAGCCGATCTTCTTCGTGGGCACGGCTTCCGGCTCCTCCTCGGAGGCCGTCACCAGGCCGTTCCCGTTGAGCGTCGCCACACCCGGGACGTGGTCGGCGACCTCGGCGGCCGGGATCCGGCGCGCGCCACGGCGCGAGAACCGCTTGTCGTGCTGCCTGCGCAGCCGGGCTTCCAGCTTTTCCGCCGCCAGGTCGAGCGCCGCGTAGGGATCGCTCGCCGCTGCCTCCGCCCGGATCACCGGACCGCGGGAGCGGAGGGTGATCTCCACTCGGTCACAGCGGTCGGCCTGCCGCGGATTGGGCTCCTTGGACACCTCGACGTCGAGGCTGATCACCTTGCCATCGAGCTTCTGGATCTTCTCCAGCTTCAGCTTCTCGGCCACGTGCTTCCGGAACCGCTCGGGCACCTCGGTCTTGCGGCCCTTGACGACGATGTCCACGCAGAACTCCGTTCCCGGATCGCTCCGCCTCGCTGCGGAGCATCTCCCTTTTTGCACCAGGCTCCGGTGAACCCCGGAACCTCGGACTCGGTGACTTCCACCTCCTCCCCCGGGGGCGAGATCTCCACTCCACCGGCGCGAGTGATGAAGAAAAACCCGCAGCACGGCAATCGGATTTGAGAGGTGTGGCCTGCGGCTTTCCCTCTCAACCGAACATATCTCGCCCGGACGGATGTCGTCACCCTCTACCGCGGCGTACCTCCGTTCAGGTGAATAAGCCCTCTCGTTACCTGCAACGACGCAAGATCTCAGTCAGTTCCGGTTTATTTGGAAAGCTTCCGGTGACGCCGCGACCACTGCCGCGCACACCACGTCAACGACTCCGCCGGCGCCGCCCGCGCCCGCGATTCCCTGCCGGCCGGGCCGCCGGCCCGTCCTCTCTCGCGTTGATCCGACGTTCTGTTCCTCTCTGCTTTCCCAGGTCTCTCCCTCGTACACGGCCGCGGTCCCTCCAGCGTTCGAAACCGGCCCCGCCGCCCGCACCGCCCGCGCGGCCTCCGCCAGGGACGCCCCGGTGGTCATCACGTCGTCCACGAGGACGACCGGGCCCGCGGAGAGCAGCCGGGCAGCACCGGGCGCCACCGTGAGCGCGCCCGCGAGATTGCCCAGTCGCTGGCGGGAGTTGAGCCGTGACTGGTCGGCCACGGCCCGCTTCTGCCGCAGCACGCAGAGCACCCGGGCCGGGATCCCGCTCCGCCGCAGCCGGCCCGCCGCGGCGAGCGCGATCCGCCGCGCGGGATCATGCCCCCGGGCCCGCACGGCCCGCCGCCCGGACGGCACGGGCACGAGCAGCACGGGAACCCCGCTCTCCCACGGCCGCCCCACCCCGGCCCGCTCCGAGGCCCAGGCCCCCTGAAGACCCGCCCGCACCGCTCCGGCCAGGGCCACCCCGAGCGGCCCCGCGAGCGCCAGGGCACCCCGCTCCTTGTGGGCCAGCAGCGTCGCCCGGACCTCGTCCGCGTACCGAGCCGCCGCGTGCACCACGGGCAGCCCGGGCGGCTCCGGCACCGGCCGCACACGGCACACCGCGGCTCCGCTCAGCACCGCACGGCACTCCGCGCAGAGCACCGCACGAGGCTTCCCGCAGCCCCCGCACTCGCCCGGCAGCACCAGGTCGGTGAGGTCCTGCCACCACCCCCGCATGGACACCACTCTGCCGACACGGACCCGGCCCGGCCACCCCTGTGGAAAACCCACCTGTGGACAAGTCACCGCTCGGCGAGCTGCTCGTCCCTCACACGAGTGATGGCCGAGTGACAGCCCCCCTGCGGAGGCCGATCAGGGGCACCGTACGCCCGCGCCTCACCCCGGATAGACCGGCGCCGTCCCCTCCGTCACCTTCTGCCACTGCTCACCCGACGGCAGACGGACGATCCCGTCCACCGAGTACGCCACCAGCGGCAGCTGGTCGTCCTCGGCGGCCGTGACCTCCTTGACGCCGGTCAGGGCCGCGGGCGCCGGTACGTCCGGCGTGGAACCGTCGACCTGGACGTACCGCATCTGCTCCACGCCCCCGTGCTCGCGTCCGACCACCACGAGCCGGCTGTCCCCGGCCCACGACATGGCCGTGACCTCCTCCAACTCCGGAGTCGCGGAGCGCAGTTCCACCACCCTGACGGCCGGCTTCCCGCCCGGCTTCTCGTCCCGCTCGATCAACCCGATGAGCAGCGTCTTCTTGCCGCCCTTCTCCACGACGAGCGCGATCCGCACCCCGTCGGCGGCCACCCGCACGGCCTGGATCCGGCCGTCCAGGTGCGGCGTGCGCACCTCCAGCGGCTCGCCCTTGCCGTCCTCCAGCAGGAGCAGCCGGGGGTCGTCCGGGTCCCGGTCGGCCACCCACAGGCCGTCGTCCGCGTCCCAGCTGGGAGTGGTCAGCCGGTCGGACTCGGTCCGGCCGTGGCTGCGCAGCACCGGCTCGCCCAGCGAACCGCCCGAGACCAGCGACCCCACGTACAGCGATCTGCCGTCGAGGCTGACGCCGGCCGCGGTGTGCTCGTCGCGCGAGACCGCGACCGAGCGCAGCGCCGTGTCGCCCTCGCCGAGAGCCCCGGGCGCCGGGTCCGGCTTGGTGCCGCTGTTGCCCGCGGGGATCCGTACGAGCCGGTCCTTGCCGTCGACGAAGTACAGGTAGTCGGGTGGCCGCACCGAGCTGCGGAAGGCCGTCGCCTCGGCCGCCCCCTGCGAGAGCGCGCACAGCTCCGTACCGTCGGCCCGCAGCTCCACCTCGTCCACCGCGGGGCTGAGGTTCCGCAGCGTGAACAGCATCTGGGCCGCCATCTCCTGGCACCGGTTGATGCCGATGCCCGCGACCTTGTCGTTGAGGGGGATTGTCAGCCTGTTCCGGTCGTCGGGCGTCAGCGCGCCCGCGTCCTTCGCCAGCGCCGTGCCGGTCGGGAAGCTCGACCGGACCACGGGCCCGAGCCACCGCGTGGGCCCGTGGAGCAGGGAACGCACGACCTGCGTCATGGGATCCACGCGCCGCCGCACGTAGACGGGATCGGCGACCGCCGTCGGCTGCGAGTCCTCCCCGGCCGCCACCTTGTTAGAAGCGAGGTAGTACTTGTTGACGGACATGTAGTTGCGCTGGAAGTCCGACTCGCCCATGACGACGCCCTGCGGCAGCACGTCGATCCGCCACTGCCCGCTCTTGTCGTCCTGCGTCAGGTGCACGGTCCTGCCGTACTCCCCGGTGGCGGGCGCGTACGCCTGCTGCGCGTCCACCGTGGCGACCTTGGTGCCGGTCAGCCGGTACGTGATGTCGCCGGTGTCGTCCCGGCCGCCCGTCCTCTCGGGCTTGGCGCCCGGCCCCTCCGTGAGCACGGTGGTGGACAGCTCCGGCCGCCAGGTCTTCGCGGCCTCGCCGGTCAGGTACTGGCGTGCCGTCTTGTAGTCCGGATCGTCGCTGGTCAGCGCCTCCAGGAAGCCCTGCACGATCTCCGAGGGCGCCGCGTCCTCACCGGGCGGGACGGCGAACACCCGCACCTGGCTCTCCTGACGCGGTGTGGACTCCACACTCCGCAGGTCCCCGCTGTCGGGCATCGAGGCACACCCTGCCAGCAGCAGGACGCCACCGGCGGCGTACGCCATCACGCGCGCGGGCGTACGCCTGCCGCGCCCTTCGCGGTCAGCGCCCACGAGATGCCTCCCCTTGCCTCTTCGCGTCCCCCGCCTCGGTCTCGCGGCCCGGGGCTGCGGCTCCCTTGTCCCCGTCCGCTTCCCGGGGCCCGTTCACGACCGGTCCCCCTTCGGCACCATCCGGGTCGCTCACGACCGGTCCCCGTACGGCACCGGCCGAGTCGCTCACCACGCCGTCGCCGGTGGCCCCTGCCGGGCCACTCACATCGCTGTCCCGCGTCGACGGCTCCGCTGCGCCCGCTTCGTCCTGCCGTCGCGCCCCCGAGGCGGGCCGTGGCACCACGCGCGCGCCGTTGCCGGGCAGGGCCGTCGGATCGGCCGCGGCGGCAGCCGCCCGCGGCGGTATGGGGTCCTGCTTGGCCCGCGGGGGCACCGGCCCGTTCGCCGACTGTGCCGGCACCGTCGCCCGCTTCTCGCCGTCCCCGCCGCCACACGGCAGCCCCGCGTCGTCGAGCCCCCGGTTGCGCCGGGAGTCCTTGGGCTCCAGCGGTATCGGGGAGCCCCGCAGCGGCTCGTCAGCGGTCCTGGGCAGCGTCAGCCGGAACTGCGAACCGCCGCCCGGCTCGCCCCACGCCTGCAGCCAGCCGCCGTGCAGCCGCGCGTCCTCCAGGGCGATGGACAGCCCCAGCCCCGTACCGCCCGTGGTACGCGCGCGTGCCGGGTCGGCCCGCCAGAAGCGGCTGAACACCCGGGTCGCCTCGCCCGGCTTGAGCCCGACCCCGTAGTCCCGCACCGCGACCGCGACCGCGCCGCCGGCCGCGGCGAGCTTGACGACAACGTCGTTGCCCTCGCCGTGCTCGACGGCGTTGACCACGAGGTTGCGCAGCACGCGCTCCACGCGCCGGGCGTCGGCCTCGGCGACGACGGGCTGCTGGTCGCCGAGGACGCGGATCCGCGTGCCCTTGCGCTCCGCGAGCGGCTCGGCCCCGCTGACCACCCGCCGTACGACGTCCCTGAGGTCTATCGGCTCCGCCTCCAGCGCCGCGGCACCCGCGTCGAAACGGCTGATCTCCAGCAGGTCCGCGAGCAGCGACTCGAACCGGTCCAGCTGGTCCGCGAGCAGCTCCGCCGACCGCGCGGTCACCGGGTCGAAGTCCTCCCGCGCCTCATGGATGACGTCCGCGGCCATCCGCACGGTCGTCAGCGGTGTGCGCAGTTCGTGCGACACGTCCGAGACGAACCGGCGCTGCATCCGCGACAGGTCCTCCAGCTGGCTGATCTTCAGCTGGAGGTTCTGCGCCATCTTGTTGAAGGCCTCGCCGAGTCGCGCGATGTCGTCCTCGCCGGTGACCTTCATCCGCTCCTGCAGCCGCCCGGCCGACAGCCGCTCCGCGATCCCCGCCGCCATCCGCACCGGCGTGACGACCTGCCGCACCACGAGCCAGGCGATGGCCCCGAGCAGCACGACGACGAACAGCCCCGCCGTCGCCAGCGTGCCCTTGACCAGGCTCAGCGACTTCTCCTCCTGCGTGAGCGGGAAGAGGTAGTAGAGCTGGTACGGGTCGCCGTTGGGGTCGTCCACCTGCTGGCCGACGATCAGGCCCGGCTGGGAGTCCTTGGCCGGGTTGTTGTACATGATGCGGGTGTAGCTCTGCGCGGCCGTCGTACTGCTGTCGATCCGCTCGCGCAGGTCGGCGGGCACGCTCCTGTTCCAGTCCACCTCGCCGGAGGCACGCTGCCCACGGCCGCCCGCGCCGTCCGCGTCGGAGGCAGGGAGCGTCACCACGTCGAAGGCGCCCTGGCCGCCGCTGGACAGCGAGGAGACGAGATCGCTCATCCACTCGCTGACGTTCTGCGCGGGGCGCCCGTCCGCCGTGGCGATGTCGTCGCCGGCGCCGCTCCCCGCCTCTTCGGCCCGCTGCTTGGCCACCGCGAACCCGCCCGTGGCCTGGCTCTGCGACGCCTTCACCTTGGCGTCGAGCAGGCCGTTGCGCACCTGCCCGATGACCACGAAGCCCAGCAGCAGGACCACGCCCAGCGACATCAGCAGCGTGGTGACGACGACCTTGAGCTGGATGTTGCGCCGCCACAACCGCATGACCGGCAGCAGCGGCCGGCGCACCCACCGCATGAACAGCCGGATGACCGGACTGCCCTGGACCCCGCCCTGCAGCAGCCCGCTCTCCAGGAACCGCGCCCAGCGCGAGCCGGGCTTCTTCCGCCCGACAGGCCGCCCCGGGCGGGCCCCGGACCGGCCGGGCGCCGAAGCGGCACTGTCGCCGGACATGTCAGCTCGGCCCTGCCTTGTACCCGACACCACGGACCGTCACCACGATCTCCGGCTTCTCCGGGTCCTTCTCGACCTTGGAGCGCAGCCGCTGCACGTGCACGTTCACCAGACGCGTGTCCGCCGCGTGCCGGTAACCCCACACCTGCTCCAGCAGCACCTCGCGCGTGAACACCTGCCACGGCTTGCGCGCGAGCGCGACCAGCAGGTCGAACTCCAGCGGCGTCAGCGCGATCGACTGCCCGTCCCGCTTCACGGAATGCCCGGCCACGTCGATGACCAGGTCACCGATGGCGAGCTGCTCCGGAGCGGGCTCCTCCGACCTCCGGAGCCGCGCCCGGATCCGGGCCACCAGCTCCTTCGGCTTGAACGGCTTCACGATGTAGTCGTCCGCGCCCGACTCCAGGCCCACGACGACATCGACCGTGTCGCTCTTCGCCGTGAGCATCACGATCGGCACCCCGGACTCCGCCCTGATCAGCCGGCACACCTCGATACCGTCCCGGCCGGGCAGCATCAGGTCCAGCAGCACCAGATCGGGCTTGGACTCGCGGAAGGCGGCCAGCGCCTTGTCGCCGTCGGCCACGAAAGACGGCTCGAAACCCTCACCACGCAGCACGATGCCGAGCATCTCGGCCAGTGCGGTGTCGTCGTCGACGACAAGGACTCGTCCCTTCATAAACGACATCATCCCATTCTCATAACGGTGGCGTAGGTGCGGGTGAGGCAGGTCACTGACCAGTGACGATAGTCGTACTGAGCCGTAGCTGTCTGCTCTTGTCCGCCGGTGTTGATGTCAGTAACGGATGTCAGCTCGACCGTCCCGTACACCATCCTCCTTCACCCACCACCCTCCCCGGCTCCCATCCCGTACGCCGTCGACCCACACACCGTGGAGCAGGCGTGGTTCATGGCGTCCAGGTGGAGCGCGCCACTGTACGAACGACCTGGACGCCATGGGCCGCGTCTGCTCGGCTCTGCCTGGGTCGATGGCGTACGGGATGGGAGCTCCCCTGCGCACGCCACTACGGACCCGCAGTCGGGAGCGGCGCCCCCTCCATCCCGGTGCCGGCCGATCCCCGCCGGAGGCATTGTTCTGACCCGCGGGCGTTGTGTGCGGTGATCGACTCATAGCCACCGGCCCTATCCACCTGTGGGCGCGCGTCGGCGCAGCCCGCCGGAGCGGGCCGGAGGCAGGAGCGGCGGCGGAGCGGAGCCGGGAAGCGCGCCCGGCGGAGCGGAGCGCAGCCGGGGAGCTTGATGAGGTAGAGAAACCTGTAACAGCTCATGGCCAATACGGGACTTGGCGCTGGTCGCGCCTCCGTGGTGATCTGGGAGAGACAGCCGCGCGAGGGGGCATGGTGCAGGCGTTAATAGAGGACTTGGCCGGGAACCGGCCGGGCGACGCGGTGCGCCGCAAGATCCAGGAATTGCAGCCGAACCCGCTGCTGAGACTGCTCCACCGCTGGCGGCCGGCCTCCGAGATCCGCAGTTGGTCGGATGGCCTTACAGGGGAGCGCATCACCGGCAAGCGACTGAACAGACTGCGCAGTCGCGGCTGGTTCACTCTCCATGCCATCCAGTGGGCGAGCGGCTCAGACATCGACCACCTCGCCATCGGCCCGGCCGGTGTCTTCTCCATCAACTCCAAACGGCACCGTGGCAAATCCGTCTGGTACGGCGACACCGCGATCACAGTGAACGGGGTAGTGCAGCGTCACATAGCGGTCAGCCAGTCCGAGGCCCGCCGAGTGTCCCGCGTTCTATCCCGACGCTGCGCCATGAACGTCCCTGTCCGCCCGGTGATCTCCGTGGTGCACGCGGCGAAGCTCACGATCAAGAACGCGAACCCTCCGGTGCTCGTCTTGGCTGTCGAACACCTCGACCAGGTCCTATCGGGGCTGTCACCGACGCTTGGGCCCGAGCAGGTGGCGCACATCTACAGCGTGGCACGGGATCCTCGGACCTGGGTTGCCTGATCAGGCGTCGAAGTCGTACTCCAGGACGTACGCGTTCGCGTCGAGGATCATCTCGTTCACCTCGACAGGGCGTCCTTCGTCCGCGAATGCCGTGCGACAGATCATGATGACGGGGGTGCCTGCTGAGAGCTGGAGCCGGCTCGCTTCTTCCTGCGACGGCATCCGGGAGCGGATCTCTTCGCGGAAGTGCACCGGCTTGTAGCCCAGCTCCGCCAGACGGGCGTAGGTACCGCCGGGCCCAGTGTTCTCCTGCGTGATCGCTGAGCCCCCCACCAGGTCGGCAGGCAAGTACGACGTGGACAGCAGGACGGGCTTGTCGTCCAGCACAAAGCGGCGGCTCCGCACGCAAGCCGAAGCACCGGCTTCGATGCCGAGCACTTCATTGATCCGATCGGGTGCAGCCTCTTCTGTGACCTGCACCTGGTCGACGACCAGGGTGCGGTCTCCAATGTCCGCCGACCAGATCGAGCGACCAGACCCCCACTGCTCCCGGGACAGTCGCTGTATACCCCGTCGCCTGAGCGGCTTGAAGGTGCGTACGAAGACGCCAGACCCCTTGCGGGACTCGGCCAGGCCCTCGCTCTGGAGAACACCGAGCGCCTGCCTCGCGGTCATGCGGGCCACGTCATACGTGGCCATGAGGTCGTTCTCTCCTGGTAGCCGATCACCTGGGCCGTATTCGCCGGCCTGAATCGCTTCCCTCAGTTCGTCGGCGATGCGCTGGTACTTCGGCTGGCGTCCGCTGCCCTGGGTGGCCATGTGATCCCTCCTTTCCTCTCTAGACACCTTAGGGGAGTTGTGTCGGTCGACATAACTGGCGGCTGGCCTCAGTGGCCAACCTGAAACATCTCTAGAGACCTGTTGACGTCTCTAGAGATGTGCTGTTCCATGGAGGCATCTCTAGAGAGGTTGCTCACAAGGGAGCGGCCTCAGGGACAAGGGGACAGCTATGCCGTCGTTCAAGATCGACACTTCGTCCGCTGTTGTGTTCGTGGCGACCGCGCCGGAACCGAAGATGGTCAACAAGAAGACCGGTGAGCGGGCCGTGGACCGGGAGACCAACGCGAGTCTGTCGACCGTGGGTCTGCTGGTCTCGGACGAGGGGGAGGGGAACCTCTACCAGGTGACCGTGCCGGAGACGGGCCTCCCGGAGGGTCTCGTGCCGGGGACGCCGGTCAAGGTCATCGGCCTGAAGGCCCGTGACTGGGAGAACGAGTTCAACGGCCAGAAGCGGCACGGGATCTCGTTCCGCGCGGTCGCGATCACCCCGGCGGTCTGACCATGACGGACCTGACGATGTGGCTGGAGGCCACGGGCGCCTTAGTGGGTGCCGGCGGTCTCGGCTACGCGAAGGTACGCGCGCCGCGCGTGTACTGGTCGCTGGTCGGGATGCCGGTCACCTGGGGCCGCTTCACCCTGTCGTACCGCTCCACGATGGATGTGTGTGGGCTGACGGTGCACCCGTCGGGCCTGCGGGCGTTCATGACGCGCAACGTGGCTCGCCGTGAGGTGCAGCCGGTCCCGCCGAAGATCCGCCGGGTGCGCGGCACGTCGACCGGGCTGCGGGTGACCCTGCGGCTTCCGGCCGGCCTGGAGCCCGCCGACGTGATGGCTTCCTCGGAGCGGCTCCGGCACGCCTGGGGCGTCCACTCGGTGACCGTGGTCGAGACGAAGCCCGGCTTCGTGGAACTGCGTATGACCGGCTATGACGTGCTGCGCCGGGTGCGGATGCCCCGCAAGGCCCGCCCTCACGACCTGGCCGTGCCGGTCGCGGTGCGGGAGGACGGGACCGCGTTCGAGCGGGACTACCGCAAGGCGCCCATGGCGCTCACCCTGGGCGCGAACCACTCCGGCAAGTCCATGTATCAGCGGAACCTGATCAAGGGGCTGGCGCAACTGCCGGTGGCCCTGGTCGGTATCGACTGCAAGCGCGGTGTGGAACAGTCCGCGTTCGCGCCTCGCCTGTCGGCGCTGGTCACCAACCCTGACGATGCCGCCTCGCTTCTGGGCGTCCTGGTCGCGGAGATGGAAGACCGCTTCGACCTGCTGAGCCGTCATGGGGTCTCGGACCTGTGGGAGCTGCCCGACGAGGCGCGTCCGGTGCCGGTAGTCGTCCTGGTCGACGAGGTGGCGGAACTGTTCCTGATCTCCTCCAAGAAGGACGAGGAGCGCCGGGAACGGATCGTCACCGCGCTGATCCGGCTGGCTCAGATGGCCCGCGCGATCGGCATCTACCTGGAGATCTGTGGGCAGCGTTTCGGCTCCGATCTGGGCAAGGGCGCCACCATGCTCCGTGCTCAGCTCACCGGCCGCGTGGTGCACCGCGTCAACGACAAGCAGACCGCCGAAATGGGCCTGGCGGACGTGGCCCCGGACGCCGTTCCGGCCGCGAGTCTGATCCCCATGAACCGCCCCGGCACGGCTGTCGCGGCGGACGCCTCCGGCGGCTGGTCGAAGATCCGCACCCCGGACACCTCGCGAGCCGAAGTGGTCGCTGTCTGCCGGGAGTTCGCCCACCTGGTCCCGGACCTTCCGTTCCTCGAACCGTTCCGTCCCTACGTGCCCGCTGAGGCGCCGGCGGCCGGTCCGTCGCTGGTCAAGCCCCGCCCGGTCACCGAGTAGCACCCCGTACTGCCACGGTCGGCGCGACCGCCTCGCGCCGGGTCCCTACCCCCGCCATGCCGAAAACCGGAAGGAGGGCACCACCGATGGCCACACCCGGCACCGCCGCCGGCCAGAGCGAAGCGAACGACTGCCCCGTCTGTCACGGCACGGGTGAAGTCGCCCGGCCCGTCCGCGTGGGCCGCAAGCGCCGCGTCGTCGGCGAACAGTCCGGCCTCTGCCTCAACTGCCTCGGCTCCGGCCAGGCACCCGACTGACCCGCCGGGGCCGGGCGGCCGGACACCGTTCCCCGCCTGCCCCTGGCCCGACTCCCCTGAAGGGAGGTGCCCCTATGTCTCGCTCGATCCGCCCGGATGCCGTGCTGGTCCAGGCCGTCATCGCCGGCGCGCTGTCCTTCGCCCACCTGCACGACCTGGCCGAAGCCGCCGGGCAGACCGGTTGGAAGGCCTGGGCCTACCCGGTCAGTGTCGACCTGCTTCTGGTCGCCGCCTGGCGCCGGCTGCGCACGGCCCGCCGCGACCGCTCCGCCTGGACCTGGTTCGTCATCGCGCTGACCGCCTCGCTCGGCGCGAACATCGCCACCGCCGGACTCCTCGACCTGGACGACGTGCCCGCCTGGCTGCGCATCCTCGTCGCCGGCTGGCCCGCCCTGGCCTTCCTCGGCGGAACCCTGCTGGTCCACACCCCGGCCGAGCCGATCGCTCCCCCACAGGCCGTGGATGAGGTGGCGGCGCCGGAAGTCGACATGCACCGCGATGACGAGCCCGCCCCCGGCCCGGCCCTCGACCCTGCCTCCGACACGGCCGTGCCGGAGCTGGCTCGCGCGCCGTCACAGCCCGCGCCGAGCGCTCCCGTCGTGCCGGCCGCGTTGCTCGACCACGCCCGGAAGATCGCCGACGCCCACCAGGCCTCCACCGGCTCACCGATGCCCGCCGAGGCCCTGTCCGCCCGGCTCCAACTGCCCGCCCCGATGGCCGACGCCATCGCCGCCGAACTCCAACTCACCTGACCAGGAAGGAGAACCGTCCATGACCGCCAACCGCCGCTTTCGCAACGTGATCCGCATCGGCCCCGTGCAGGTCGCCACCGCCTACGACGGCCGTGGCCGCGACAAGCACACCGCCGCCTGCACCGCCCCCGGCTGCGGCTTCGCCGCCGACTACGACACCCGCGCCGGCGCCGAACTCGCCGCCCGCACCCACCGCTGCATGGCCTGAGAGGAGACCTCGCCATGGACGTACCGCTCTGGCTCGCCCTCCTCGTCGTCGGATGGCTCGGCGTCAAGCTCGCCCGCCCGCCGTGGTGGCTGGTCGCCGTGCTCCTGGTCGGCGGCTACCTCGTCGCCGGCAGCTTCCTCGCCCCCGCCCTCGGCACCGTCCTCAAGTAGAAGGGACAGCCCCCGTGTTCACGCCGAAGTACCCGCCCCAGGACACCGCACCGCCCGCCCCGGCCCCCGCCGCGACCGCCCACACACCGGCGCCCGTCCAACCGACGGCCCCGGACCCGGCCCCGGTCGCCTCGGCCTCGAACCGGCCCACCGTCCAGCTCACCCCCGGCAGCGCCCTCGCCCTCGCCGCCGGCGGCAGCGCCGTGGTCCTCGTCGTCGGCGCGGTCCTGGTCTCCATGCTCCTCGCGGTCGCCATCACCGCCGTGTCCGTCGCCGTGGTCGCGGTCGTCCTCCGCTCGATGGTCAAGGACTTCAACAACCACCGCTGAACGGCCCCCGGAGCGGCCTCGGTCGCCAAACTTCCGCCGCTCCGGGCGCCTGCACCCCTTCCAGACCCAACGGACCCGAAAGGGAAGCCCCATCATGCCCCAGCACGCCCAGAACACGCCCGTCTGCCGCGACTGCGACGGCTTCGCCACCGCCGCCATCACCACCGGCACCCTCCACGCCGACGGCACCCGCGTCACCCTTCGCCTCGACTGCCCGACCTGCCAGGGCACGGGCCGCACCCTCCCCGCCACCCTCGCGCGGACCGGGAGGTGACCGGCATGGGCGACCTGACGCCGACCCCGGACCGTCCCGGCCTGCACGTCAGCAGGCCGTCTCCGAACGCCCCCGCCCGGGGATCCGCCGTGTGCCACTGCGGCGCGAGCGCCACCGCGACCGGTGACGACCAGGTCCGCCTCCTGGTCCAGGGCTGGGAGGCCAACCACGGTTCCGCCCACGCGGAGGGGTGACAGCGTGACCGACACCGCCACCATGGCGGGCCTGGACCCGGCCACCCTCGCCGAGGTGCTGAGGGTGGCTGGGTCTCCCGGCTTCGACCGCATCCAAGAGCAGATCCGCCGCACCGGCGGCTGCTCTGACCCCATCCACCTGCAAGGCTCCACCGTCACCCGCGACGCCACGACCGGGCAGGTCCTGCACTCGTACTCGACGGACACAGAGCCCGGAGGCCGGCTCAGGGTGGCCTGCGGCAACCGCCGTGCCTCCCGCTGCCCGGCCTGCGCCTGGACCTACGCTGGGGACACCTACCACCTGATCCGAGCCGGACTCGTCGGCGACCCCGACAAGGGCACACCGCACACGATCCGGGAACACCCCCGGGTCTTCGCCACCCTGACCGCCCCATCGTTCGGCCCGGTCCACAACCGCCCGGGCAACCGGCCCTGCCGCTGCGGCCAACGCCACGGCGAGGACGCACCCGAACTCGGCACCCCGCTCGACCCGGCCACATACGACTACGCCGGAGCCGTGCTGTGGAACAACCACGCCTCCGAGCTGTGGCGCTACTTCACGATCTACCTGCGCCGTGAGATCGCCAAGCGGGCCGGACTGTCCCAGAAGGACGCCAAGGAACAGTCCCGCGTCTCCTTCGGCAAGGTCGCTGAGTACCAGAAGCGCGGGGCCGTGCACTTCCATGCGGTGATCCGCTTCGACGGCCCCGATGGGCCAGATGACCCGCCGCCGGCCTGGGCCACCCTCGACCTGCTCACCGACTCCATCCGGGCCGCCGCCCGCGTCGCGGTCGATGTCCCCGCCGCCGGTGACGAGCCGCCCCGCACGCTGCACTGGGGCACGCAGCTCGACGTGCAGCCGATCGGCGCCTTCGGCCACGGCGAGGAGATCACCGAACAGGCCGTCGCCTCCTACGTGGCCAAGTACGCCACCAAGGCCGCCGAGACCACCGGCACGGTCGACCGCCGCGTCGGCAACAAGGAAGCCCTGGTCCTGCTCGGCGTACCCGACCACCCCCGCCGGCTCATTGAGGCCTGCCTCGACCTCCACGCGCTCTACCCGGACCGCAAGCTCCGGGACTGGGCCCACATGCTCGGCTTCCGGGGCCACTTCTCCACCAAGTCCCGCCGCTACTCCACCACCCTCGGCGCCCTCCGCCAGACCCGCGCCGACTACCGCGCCGCCCAGCAGCGCGAAGCCCTCGGCCTGCCCGACCCCGACGACGAGGAAGCAACCACCCTCACCCTCGCCCACTGGTCCTACGCCGGCCACGGCCACACCCCCGGCGAATCCTGGCTCGCCGCCAACATCCGCCGCGACATCCAACACAACCGCGAGATCGCCCGCGAAGAACCACCCGCCCTGCTCGATCTGGAAGGAGCCGCCGCATGACCACGGCACCACCTGCACTGCTGACCGTTCCGGAGGTCATGACACGGCTCAAATACGGCCGTTCCAAGGTCTACGACCTGATCCGCTCCAAGCGGCTCCGCTCGATCACTGAGGGGCGTTGCCGGCGGATCCCGGAGAGCGCCGTCGAGGAGTACATCCGTACGAGGCTTGAGGAGGCTGCCTGATGCCTCGGCGGAAGCGCAATCCCAACGGCTCCGGCACGGTCACGAAGCGCGCTGATGGTCGCTATCAGGCTGCCGTGTACGTCCCGCAACCGGACGGGACTGTGAAGCGGAAGTTCGCTTACGGCCGGACCTACGACGAGTGCGACAGCAAGCGCCGCGACATGATCGACCGCGCCAACGGCGGCATTCCGACTCCGACCCGCGACATGACCTTGGGACAGTGGTTCGACTACTGGCTTGAGGTCATCGTCAAGCCCAACCTGGCACACAACAGCTACCGAACCTACGAGGCGGCCGTACGGCTCCACCTCCGACCCCGGCTGGGCTCTAAGGTCATGGTCAAGTTGGGTGTGAAGGAGCTTCGCGGGGTCATCCAGCGCCTTGCAGAGGACGAGGGGGCCAAGACCGCCAAGCGGGTGCTTCGGGCGCTCTCAGCGGCGCTCACGGCCGCAATGGTTGAAGACATCGGGGTGACTCGGAACGTGGCCAAGCTCGTCCATGTGCGAGCGACCACGGACAGCGGGAAGAGCTGGGACGCCGTGAGCGTGCTGCGCTTCCTGGCCACTGCCCGGCGCCGTACCCCGTACTACCCGGCGTTCCTGGTGGTGTGCCTTCTGGGTCTGCGGCGTGCCGAGGTGTGCGGGCTGCGCTGGGAAGACATCGATCTGGACAACCGGATCATCTTGGTTGAGAAGCAGCGGCAGCGCACCAGCGCCGGCACGGTCGACGTGGATCTCAAGACCGAGACCTCAAAGGCTGCTCTGCCTCTGCCCGCCCAGTGCATCGCCCCCCTGCGCTGGGCACGTCTGCGCACGGCCTGGCTGCGGGAGCGAGCGATCAGCAGGGGACGCCCTTGGTTCGATGATCCCGACGGGCACGTGTTCGTCACGCGTACAGGACGTCCCCTGCAAGCGGCTCACTTCTACCTGGTCATGCAGCGGATCATCGAAGCCGAGGGGCTCGACAAGATGAACCCCAAGGGCCTCCGCAAATCCTGCGGCACGCTCCTGGTCCACCTGCGAGTGCATCCGAGGGTCGTCAAGGCGATTCTTCGGCACAGCCGGATCGCGACGACCATGGACATCTACGCTGAGGCTCTGGACCCGGATGTCATCGAGGCCGTTGCGCAGCTCGATCGCCTTCTTCGGCAGCCCGCCCGGATCCGTGAGCTGGAGGTGGCGCACTCGGTTTCAGAAGCCGCTTGATGTCACCGTTGGATGTCACGGCCCCTCTCCTCGCGCATCGCCGCAGGTAGAGGGGCCGTTCCCGTTGATCAGGGCGAGAGCATCCCATTCTCATAACAGTGGCGAAGGCAGTGGTGAGGTAGGTCACCGGCCAGTGACCATAGTCGCAGGGAGCGCCACTGTCTGCCCTCCTTTCCCGCCGCCGCCGATCTTCGACGACCTCCGCGGCCACGGCACGACGGGCGAGCACGCCGGAGCCGGCACCACCCGGGTACCCGCTCCGGCAGCCGCTCGGCTCAGCCCGCCGTCACCCGGCGCGACCGGGCACACACCTCGGCGAGCGCCTCGGCCGTGACGGGCGATACGACGCCTTCCTCCGTGACGATCGCCGTCACCAGCTCCGGCGGAGTCACGTCGAACGCCGGGTTGTACGCCTGCGTCCCCAGCGGCGCCACCGGGATCCCGCCACCCGCCTCCGCACCGGCCACCGGCACCTGCGGCGCCACCACCTCGGTCACCTCGTGCCCGGGACGCTGCTCGACCTCGATGGACGCCCCGTCCGCCGTGTCCAGGTCCACGGTCGTCACCGGCGCCACCACGATGAACGGCACATGGTGGTACCGCGCCAGCACCGCCAGCGGATAGCTCCCCACCTTGTTCGCCACCGACCCGTCCGCCGTGATCCGGTCCGCCCCGATCAGCACCGCGTCCACCTCGCCCGCGGCGAACAGCGACCCCGCCGCGTTGTCGGTGAGCAGCGTGTACGCCATCCCGCTGCGGGCCGCCTCGTACGCCGTCAGACGCGCCCCCTGCAGCAACGGACGCGTCTCGTCCACCCACAGCCGCCGCAGCCGGCCCACCCGGTGCGCCGCGAGCGCCACCGCGAACGCCGTGCCCTCGCCGCCCGACACCAGCGAACCGGTGTTGCAGTGGGTGAGGATCCGGTGCCCGCCACCGGGCAGCAGCTCGTCCAGCAGCGCCAGCCCGTGCTCGGCCATCCGCCTACTGGCCTCGGCGTCCTCCCGGTGCAGCTGCCGCGCCGCGGCCAGCGCCGCCGCGGCCGCCTGCCGGACGTCACCTCCCTTGGCGAGCGCCGCCTCGTGGGCCGACTGCGCCCGGCGCACACCGACGGCCAGGTTCACCGCGGTCGGCCGGGCGCTCGCCAGCGCGGCCGCGGCCTCGTCCACGTCGAAGCCCCGCACGGCGGCGAGCGCGACGCCGTACGCCCCCGCGATGCCGAGCAGGGGCGCCCCGCGCACGGCGAGCGAGCGGATCGCCTCCACCAGCGCGGGCGCGTCCGTACAGACCAGTTCGACCTCCTCCGCGGGCAGCCTCGTCTGGTCCAGCAGGACCAGAACGGGGCCCTCCGGTGGCTCTTCCCAACGGATCGCCGGGATCTCGGTCGGCCGCTTGTCATCGCCGCTGTACGCGTACTGATCAGCCATGCGGTCAGTCTGCCCCCTATGGAGCGGACAATTGAAGGTACGCAGCCCATACCGCGGCCGGTCACACCAAGACCACCCCATGGCACGATGGCTGCCAACCTGCCGCCGCGACCGCGGACGGGCACCGTGAAGGAGCGACGATGAACGACACTCCGGGCTGGGCCTCGCCCGGATCCGCCCCGTCCGACGGGCAGAAGCCTGACGCGTCCGGCCCTGCCGAGCCCACCGACCGCCCCGGCCCCGCACAACCCGCCGACCAGCCGGGACAGCCGGGCCAGACCCCGCAGGGCCCCGGCCCGCAGTGGTCCAAGGAGCAGCCGCCACCGGCCCAGTGGTCCGCCCCCAGCGGCCCGGCCGGCCCCGGCCAGGCTCCCCCGCCCCAACCACCCGGCCCGGGCTGGGGCAACCAGCCCCCCGGCGGATACGGCCCCGGCGAGGCCGGCGGATACGGCCCGGGCGGATACGGCCCCGGCGGCCCCGCAGGCCCCGGCGGCTACGGACACCCCGGAGGCCACGGCGGCTGGGGAAGCGGCTGGGGCGGCCCCCCGCCCGCCGCCAAGCCCGGCATCATCCCCCTCCGCCCGCTCGGCGTCGGCGAGATCCTCGACGGCGCCGTCTCCACCATGCGCACCCACTGGCGCACGGTCCTGGGCATCTCCCTGACCGTCGCGGTCCTCACCGAGATCATCGTCGTGCTGTTCCAGGGCCTCGTCCTGGACGACTCCAGCACCGAGGCCCTCAACGACCCGAGCGCCACCCTCAGCGAGCTGAGCCGCGCCATGGGCGACGCCATGCTCAACTCCAGCGTGATCTTCGTGATCTCCCTGGTCGGCACGGTCATCGCGACCGCCCTGCTCACCACCGTCACCAGCCGCGCCGTGCTCGGCAAGTCGGTCACCATCGGCGAGGCCTGGCGGGACGCCCGCCCTCAGATTCTCAAACTGTTCGGCCTCATCTGCCTGCTGCTGCTCATCACCGCCGGCATCGTCACCGCGGGCACCCTGCCCGGCATCCTCATCGCCGCCGCCGGGAGCACCGGGCCGGGCGTCGCGCTGACCATCCTGGGCATCATCGGCGCCGGCATCGTCGCCCTGTGGCTGATGATCCGCTTCTCCCTGGCCTCGCCCGCCCTCATGTTGGAGAAGCAGGGCATCAAGAAGGCGATGAGCCGCTCCGCGAAGCTGGTCCAGGGCACCTGGTGGCGGATCTTCGGCATCCAACTGCTCGCCACGATCATCGCGAACGTCGTCGCCTCGATCATCGTCATCCCCTTCATGCTCCTCGCCGCGGCCCTCAGCGGCGACGGCATCACCGGCTGGCTCAACACCGGTGTGGCCGGCCTCGGCTGGACGTTCCTCATCGTCAGCGGCATCGGCTCGGTGATCGGCTCCATGATCACGTTCCCGATCACGGCGGGCGTCACCGTGCTCCTCTACATCGACCAGCGCATCCGCCGCGAGGCCCTCGACCTCGAACTGGCCCGCGCCGCCGGTGTGCAGGGCTACGGCCCCACCGCCCCCGGCGCCACACCGGGGAGCTGATGCGGTGAGCCCGGCGGGGGAACTTCTCACAACGGCGCTGCCCAGCGCCGCCATACGGACACTGCTGCGCGCCGGCGACACCTCCGTGCTGTCGCCCGCCCGCTCCGCCGACGAGCCGCCTCTCACCGTCCCGCGCGACCCCGCGCGCGAGGCGGCCCGGCGCGAGCTGTCCAAACGGATGTACCACGAGGACGACCCCAGCCTGTTCCAGCGCGCCCTCGACGCCTTCTGGGACTGGCTCGACAAGCTCTTCAACGCCGCCTCGACCGCCACGCCCGGCGGCGCACTCGGCCTGGCCGTCATCATTCTGGCCGTCCTCGCGGTCCTGGGCGCCCTGTGGTGGCGCCTGGGCACCCCGCGCCGCCAACCCACCTCGTCCGCCGCCCTGTTCGACGACCGCCCCCGCAGCGCCGCCGACCACCGCGCCGCCGCCGAGGCACACGCCGCCCAGGGCCACTGGAACCAGGCCGTCCAGGAACGCATGCGCGCCCTCGTCCGCGCCCTGGAGGAACGCGCCCTGCTCGACGCCCGCCCCGGCCGCACCGCCGACGAGGCCGCCGCCGAAGCCGGCCGCGCCCTGCCCAGCCACACGGACCGACTGCGCACCGCCGCCCAGGACTTCGACGACGTCACGTACGGCGGCCGGTCCGCGACCGAGCAGTCGTACCACCGCATCGCCGAACTCGACCGCGACCTGGAACGCACCAAGCCCCAGCTCGCCGCCAGCAGCGCCAACACGGCCCCCAACACCCGCCAGGGAGCCGCCGAATGACCACCGAGGCCACGCTCCCGTCCACCTCGGCCTCGCCCACCGCACGCCAGGTCTGGACCCGCGCGCGCGGTATCGCCCTCGCCCTCGTGGTGCTCCTCGCGGGCGCCGTCACCATCGCCGTGCTCCGCTCCGACGCCCGGCACGGCGAACTCGACCCGCGCTCCGTCGACCCGGGCGGCAGCCGCGCCGTCGCCGAGCTCCTCGCGGACCGGGGCGTCGACACCCGCGTGGTCACCACCCTGGACGAGGCCACCACCGCGGCCGGCCCCGACACGACCCTCCTGGTCGCCGTCCCCGACCTGCTGACCCGCAGTCAGCAGTCCCGGCTGCACGACGCCTTCGCCGACTCGGGCGGCCGCACCGTCCTGGTCGCCTCCGGCAGCGCGTCCATCGAACGGCTCGCCCCCGGCGTCACCGCCGACCCCGCCACCAGCCTCGACTCGGCGCTCTCCCCCAAGTGCGACCTGCCCGCCGCCCGGCGCGCCGGCACAGCCGAAACGGGCGGCGTCCGCTACACGACCACCCACCTCGACGCCGACGAGTGCTACCCGAGCGAACGCCTGGCCACCCTGCTGCGCATCCCGGCCGACCGCGGGGACGGCGACACCGTCGTCCTCGGCGCGCCCGACATCCTCCTCAACGACCGCCTCGACGATCAGGGCAACGCCTCGCTCGCCCTCCAACTCCTCGGCTCCCGCCCCCATCTGGTCTGGTACCTCCCCTCGCTCTCCGACTCCTCGGCCACCGGCGCCGACGACGAACGCGGCTTCTTCGACCTGCTCCCCTCGGGCTGGCTCTGGGGCAGCCTGCAACTCTTCTTCGCCGCAGGCCTGGCCGCCCTCTGGCGGGCACGCCGACTCGGCCCCCTGGTGCCCGAAAAACTCCCCGTAGCGATCCGCGCCTCGGAAACCGCCGAAGGCCGCGCCCGCCTCTACCGCAAGGCCGACGCCCGCGACCGCGCGGCCGACGCTCTTCGCTCCACGACCCGCACCCGCCTCGCCCCCCTCACCGGCGTCCCCGTCACCCAGGCGCACACGCCCGAGGCCCTGATCCCCGCCCTGTCCGCCCACCTCCACGGCGACGGCCAGGACCTGCACGCCCTCCTCTTCGGACCACCGCCCAGCGACGACGCAGCACTCATCGCACTCGCCGACCGACTCGACGCCCTCGAAAGAGAGGTACGCCGTCCATGATGGACCCGACCACTGACAACGCCGGGCAGACCGGGGACCCGGGCGCCGCCCGAGCCTCCCTGGAGGCCCTGCGCGCCGAGATCGCCAAGGCCGTGGTCGGCCAGGACCCCGCAGTGACCGGCCTCGTCGTCGCCCTGCTCTGCCGCGGCCACGTCCTCCTCGAAGGCGTCCCCGGCGTCGCCAAGACCCTCCTGGTCCGCGCCCTCGCCTCCGCCCTCGAACTCGACACCAAGCGCGTCCAGTTCACCCCCGACCTCATGCCGAGCGACGTCACCGGCTCCCTGGTCTACGACACCCGCAGCGCCGAGTTCTCCTTCCAGCCCGGCCCGGTCTTCACCAACCTCCTCCTGGCCGACGAGATCAACCGCACGCCCCCCAAGACGCAGTCGTCCCTCCTGGAGGCCATGGAGGAACGCCAGGTCACCGTCGACGGCACCCCCCGGCCCCTCCCCGACCCGTTCCTGGTCGCCGCGACCCAGAACCCGGTCGAGTACGAGGGCACCTACCCCCTCCCGGAAGCCCAGCTGGACCGCTTCCTCCTCAAACTCACCATCCCCCTCCCGTCCCGCCAGGACGAGATCGACGTCCTCACCCGCCACGCCGAGGGCTTCAACCCCCGCGACCTCCACGCCGCCGGCGTACGCCCCGTAGCGGGCCCGGCCGACCTGGAAGCAGCCCGAGCCGCCGTCGCCAAGACGACGGTCTCCCCGGAGATCACCGCCTACGTCGTCGACATCTGCCGCGCCACCCGCGAGTCGCCTTCCCTCACCCTCGGCGTCTCCCCCCGAGGCGCCACGGCCCTCCTGGCGACCGCCCGCGCCTGGGCCTGGCTGACCGGCCGCGACTACGTCATCCCCGACGACGTGAAGGCCCTCGCCCTGCCCACCCTCCGCCACCGCGTCCAGCTCCGCCCGGAGGCCGAAATGGAAGGCGTGACGGCCGACTCCGTCATCAACGCGATCCTCGCCCACGTCCCCGTTCCCCGCTGATGGCACTCACCGGACGCGCCGCCCTCCTCGCGGCCCTGGGCTCCCTCCCCGTAGGCATCTGGGAGCCCAGCTGGACGGGCATCCTGGCGGTCAACGCACCCCTGGCCGTGGCCTGCGCCTGCGACTTCGCCCTGGCCGCCCCCGTACGACGCCTGGGCCTGTCCCGGTCCGGCGACACCTCCGTACGCCTGGGCGACACGGCGGACGTGACCCTCACGATCACCAACCCGTCGGGCCGTCCGCTCCGCGCCCGGCTCCGCGACGCCTGGCCGCCCAGCAGCTGGCAGCCCGGCACGGAAACGACGGCTTCCCGCCACCGCCTCACGGTCCCCGCGGGCGAACGCCGACGCGTGACGACCCGCCTGCGCCCCACCCGGCGAGGCGACCGCCAGGCCGACCGGATCACCATCCGCTCGTACGGCCCGCTCGGCCTCTTCTCCCGCCAGGGCACCCACAAGGCCCCATGGACGGTGCGCGTCCTGCCCCCGTTCACCAGCCGCAAGCACCTGCCCTCCAAGCTGGCGCGCCTGCGCGAACTGGACGGCCGCACCAGCGTGCTCACCCGCGGCGAGGGCACCGAGTTCGACAGCCTGCGCGAGTACGTGCCCGGCGACGACACCCGCTCCATCGACTGGCGCGCCACGGCCCGCCAGTCCGCCGTCGCCGTGCGTACCTGGCGCCCCGAACGCGACCGCCACATCCTCCTGGTCCTCGACACCGGCCGCACATCGGCGGGCCGCGTGGGCGACGCGCCCCGCCTCGACGCCTCCATGGACGCGGCCCTGCTCCTGGCGGCCCTCGCCTCCCGCGCCGGCGACCACGTCGACCTCCTCGCCTACGACCGCAAGGTCCGCTCCCTCGTCCAGGGCCGCACAGCAGGCGATGTCCTTCCGTCCCTGGTGAACGCGATGGCCACGCTCGAACCCGAGCTCGTCGAGACGGATGCCCGGGGCCTCACGGCCATGGCACTCCGTACGTCCCCCCGCCGCTCTCTGATCGTCCTGCTCACCACGCTTGACGCGGCCCCCATCGAGGAGGGCCTGCTTCCAGTACTCGCCCAGCTCACCCAGCGGCACACGGTTCTGCTGGCATCGGTAGCGGACCCGCACATCACCGAAATGGCAAAAGCCCGCGGAAACGTCGACGCCGTCTACGAGGCCGCCGCAGCCGCCCAGGCCCAATCCGAGCGCCACCGCACCGCAGAACAACTCCGCCGCCATGGCGTCACGGTCGTGGACGCCACACCGGACGACCTCGCGCCGGCACTGGCGGACGCGTACTTGGCACTGAAAGCGGCTGGACGCCTCTAACGACAATGAAGGGCCCCGGAAGGGGCCCAAAACAGAAAACCCCCGCATCGAATGATGCGGGGGTTTTCCCAAAAATTGTTCGGCGGCGTCCTACTCTCCCACAGGGTCCCCCCTGCAGTACCATCGGCGCTGTAAGGCTTAGCTTCCGGGTTCGGAATGTAACCGGGCGTTTCCCCTACGCTATAACCACCGAAACACTATGAAACTGTCAGCCGCACCACATGTGGCATGTGGGGCTGTTCGTGGTTTCAGAACCAACACAGTGGACGCGAGCAACTGAGGACAAGCCCTCGGCCTATTAGTACCGGTCAACTCCACACGTTACCGTGCTTCCATATCCGGCCTATCAACCCAGTCGTCTACTGGGAGCCTTACCCTCTCCAGGAGGTGGGAGTCCTCATCTCGAAGCAGGCTTCCCGCTTAGATGCTTTCAGCGGTTATCCCTCCCGAACGTAGCCAACCAGCCATGCCCTTGGCAGAACAACTGGCACACCAGAGGTTCGTCCGTCCCGGTCCTCTCGTACTAGGGACAGCCCTTCTCAAGACTCCTACGCGCACAGCGGATAGGGACCGAACTGTCTCACGACGTTCTAAACCCAGCTCGCGTACCGCTTTAATGGGCGAACAGCCCAACCCTTGGGACCGACTCCAGCCCCAGGATGCGACGAGCCGACATCGAGGTGCCAAACCATCCCGTCGATATGGACTCTTGGGGAAGATCAGCCTGTTATCCCCGGGGTACCTTTTATCCGTTGAGCGACGGCGCTTCCACAAGCCACCGCCGGATCACTAGTCCCGACTTTCGTCCCTGCTCGACCCGTCGGTCTCACAGTCAAGCTCCCTTGTGCACTTACACTCAACACCTGATTGCCAACCAGGCTGAGGGAACCTTTGGGCGCCTCCGTTACCCTTTAGGAGGCAACCGCCCCAGTTAAACTACCCATCAGACACTGTCCCTGATCCGGATCACGGACCCAGGTTAGACATCCAGCACGACCAGACTGGTATTTCAACGACGACTCCACACTAACTGGCGTTAGCGCTTCACAGTCTCCCAGCTATCCTACACAAGCCGAACCGAACACCAATATCAAACTGTAGTAAAGGTCCCGGGGTCTTTCCGTCCTGCTGCGCGAAACGAGCATCTTTACTCGTAGTGCAATTTCACCGGGCCTATGGTTGAGACAGTCGAGAAGTCGTTACGCCATTCGTGCAGGTCGGAACTTACCCGACAAGGAATTTCGCTACCTTAGGATGGTTATAGTTACCACCGCCGTTTACTGGCGCTTAAGTTATCAGCTTCGCCCCACCGAAATGGAGCTAACCGGTCCCCTTAACGTTCCAGCACCGGGCAGGCGTCAGTCCGTATACATCGCCTTACGGCTTCGCACGGACCTGTGTTTTTAGTAAACAGTCGCTTCTCGCTGGTCTCTGCGGCCACCCCCAGCTCAGGGCGCAAAGCCCGTCACCGGATGTGGCCCCCCTTCTCCCGAAGTTACGGGGGCATTTTGCCGAGTTCCTTAACCATAGTTCACCCGAACGCCTCGGTATTCTCTACCTGACCACCTGAGTCGGTTTAGGGTACGGGCCGCCATGAAACTCGCTAGAGGCTTTTCTCGACAGCATAGGATCATCCACTTCACCACAATCGGCTCGGCATCAGGTCTCAGACTATTGCCAGGCGGATTTGCCTACCTGACGTCCTACACCCTTACCCGGGACAACCACCGCCCGGGCTGGACTACCTTCCTGCGTCACCCCATCACTCACCTACTAACCGCTTGGTTCGGCGGCTCCACCACTCCGGATCACCCCGAAGGGATCACCGGCGGCTTCACGGCCTTAGCATCACGATGCTCGATGTTTGACGCTTCACAGCGGGTACCGGAATATCAACCGGTTATCCATCGACTACGCCTGTCGGCCTCGCCTTAGGTCCCGACTTACCCTGGGCAGATCAGCTTGACCCAGGAACCCTTAGTCAATCGGCGCACACGTTTCTCACGTGTGAATCGCTACTCATGCCTGCATTCTCACTCGTCAACCGTCCACAACTCGCTTACACGGCTGCTTCACCCGGCAGACGACGCTCCCCTACCCATCCATACACCCGTTGGGGCTGTTGTATGAATGACACGACTTCGGCGGTACGCTTGAGCCCCGCTACATTGTCGGCGCGGAATCACTAGACCAGTGAGCTATTACGCACTCTTTCAAGGGTGGCTGCTTCTAAGCCAACCTCCTGGTTGTCTCTGCGACTCCACATCCTTTCCCACTTAGCGTACGCTTAGGGGCCTTAGTCGATGCTCTGGGCTGTTTCCCTCTCGACCATGGAGCTTATCCCCCACAGTCTCACTGCCGCGCTCTCACTTACCGGCATTCGGAGTTTGGCTAAGGTCAGTAACCCGGTAGGGCCCATCGCCTATCCAGTGCTCTACCTCCGGCAAGAAACACACGACGCTGCACCTAAATGCATTTCGGGGAGAACCAGCTATCACGGAGTTTGATTGGCCTTTCACCCCTAACCACAGGTCATCCCCCAGGTTTTCAACCCTGGTGGGTTCGGTCCTCCACGAAGTCTTACCTCCGCTTCAACCTGCCCATGGCTAGATCACTCCGCTTCGGGTCTTGAGCGTGCTACTCCAACGCCCTATTCGGACTCGCTTTCGCTACGGCTTCCCCACACGGGTTAACCTCGCAACACACCGCAAACTCGCAGGCTCATTCTTCAAAAGGCACGCAGTCACGAGAACAAGGCAAGCCTTGTTCCGACGCTCCCACGGCTTGTAGGCACACGGTTTCAGGTACTATTTCACTCCCCTCCCGGGGTACTTTTCACCATTCCCTCACGGTACTATCCGCTATCGGTCACCAGGGAATATTTAGGCTTAGCGGGTGGTCCCGCCAGATTCACACGGGATTTCTCGGGCCCCGTGCTACTTGGGTGTCTCTCAAACGAGCCGCTGACGTTTCGACTACGGGGGTCTTACCCTCTACGCCGGACCTTTCGCATGTCCTTCGCCTACATCAACGGTTTCTGACTCGTCTCATGGCCGGCAGACCATGAAAGAGAGATCCCACAACCCCGTATACGCAACCCCTGCCGGGTCTCACACGCATACGGTTTGGCCTCATCCAGTTTCGCTCGCCACTACTCCCGGAATCACGGTTGTTTTCTCTTCCTGCGGGTACTGAGATGTTTCACTTCCCCGCGTTCCCTCCACACTGCCTATGTGTTCAGCAGCGGGTGACAGCCCATGACGACTGCCGGGTTTCCCCATTCGGACACCCCCGGATCAAAGCTCGGTTGACAGCTCCCCGGGGCCTATCGCGGCCTCCCACGTCCTTCATCGGTTCCTGGTGCCAAGGCATCCACCGTGCGCCCTTAAAAACTTGGCCACAGATGCTCGCGTCCACTGTGCAGTTCTCAAACAACGACCAGCCACCCATCACCCCGAACCCTTACGGTCCGAGTGCACTGGGGCCGGCACTGAGGAAAGTTCATTCCCTCAGACACCCAACAGCGTGCCCGACCAGCCCTCGTCCGAAGATCATGCGTTCCACGCCCTTACGAGCAGTACTAGCAGCCTCCGACCCGAACCCTGGCCGAGTAGTCAACGTTCCACCCATGAGCAACCAGCATCAGACATTCGCTGATGTACTGGCCTCTGACCTCACCCCGAAGGGATCGGTAAGAAGTGCTCCTTAGAAAGGAGGTGATCCAGCCGCACCTTCCGGTACGGCTACCTTGTTACGACTTCGTCCCAATCGCCAGTCCCACCTTCGACAGCTCCCTCCCACAAGGGGTTGGGCCACCGGCTTCGGGTGTTACCGACTTTCGTGACGTGACGGGCGGTGTGTACAAGGCCCGGGAACGTATTCACCGCAGCAATGCTGATCTGCGATTACTAACGACTCCGACTTCATGGGGTCGAGTTGCAGACCCCAATCCGAACTGAGACCGGCTTTTTGAGATTCGCTCCACCTCGCGGTATCGCAGCTCATTGTACCGGCCATTGTAGCACGTGTGCAGCCCAAGACATAAGGGGCATGATGACTTGACGTCGTCCCCACCTTCCTCCGAGTTGACCCCGGCGGTCTCCCGTGAGTCCCCAGCACCACAAGGGCCTGCTGGCAACACGGGACAAGGGTTGCGCTCGTTGCGGGACTTAACCCAACATCTCACGACACGAGCTGACGACAGCCATGCACCACCTGTACACCGACCACAAGGGGGACCCTGTCTCCAGGGTTTTCCGGTGTATGTCAAGCCTTGGTAAGGTTCTTCGCGTTGCGTCGAATTAAGCCACATGCTCCGCCGCTTGTGCGGGCCCCCGTCAATTCCTTTGAGTTTTAGCCTTGCGGCCGTACTCCCCAGGCGGGGCACTTAATGCGTTAGCTGCGGCACGGACAACGTGGAATGTTGCCCACACCTAGTGCCCACCGTTTACGGCGTGGACTACCAGGGTATCTAATCCTGTTCGCTCCCCACGCTTTCGCTCCTCAGCGTCAGTATCGGCCCAGAGATCCGCCTTCGCCACCGGTGTTCCTCCTGATATCTGCGCATTTCACCGCTACACCAGGAATTCCGATCTCCCCTACCGAACTCTAGCCTGCCCGTATCGACTGCAGACCCGGGGTTAAGCCCCGGGCTTTCACAACCGACGCGACAAGCCGCCTACGAGCTCTTTACGCCCAATAATTCCGGACAACGCTCGCGCCCTACGTATTACCGCGGCTGCTGGCACGTAGTTAGCCGGCGCTTCTTCTGCAGGTACCGTCACTTTCGCTTCTTCCCTGCTGAAAGAGGTTTACAACCCGAAGGCCGTCATCCCTCACGCGGCGTCGCTGCATCAGGCTTGCGCCCATTGTGCAATATTCCCCACTGCTGCCTCCCGTAGGAGTCTGGGCCGTGTCTCAGTCCCAGTGTGGCCGGTCGCCCTCTCAGGCCGGCTACCCGTCGTCGCCTTGGTGAGCCGTTACCTCACCAACAAGCTGATAGGCCGCGGGCTCATCCTGCACCGCCGGAGCTTTCGACCACCACAGATGCCTGTAGTGGTCAGTATCCGGTATTAGACCCCGTTTCCAGGGCTTGTCCCAGAGTGCAGGGCAGATTGCCCACGTGTTACTCACCCGTTCGCCACTAATCCCCACCGAAGTGGTTCATCGTTCGACTTGCATGTGTTAAGCACGCCGCCAGCGTTCGTCCTGAGCCAGGATCAAACTCTCCGTGAATGTGTACCGGTAATCCGGTCGACACCACGAGAGCGGAACAGTCAGGCGGAATAGGCCCGACCGTTCACAGCGTCCTCGCTGTGTTTTTTCAAAGGAACCTCGACCATCAGTGATCCGATGGACGGGGTATCAACATATCTGGCGTTGACTTTTGGCACGCTGTTGAGTTCTCAAGGAACGGTCGCTTCCTTTGTACTCACCCTCTCGGGCTTTCCTCCGGGCGCTTCCCTTCGGTCTTGCGTTTCCGACTCTATCAGATCTTTTCTCGATCCGATTTCCTCGGCGCTTTCCAGGTTCCCGCTTCCGCGTTTCCCTTTCCGGCGGTTCCGACTTTATCAGAGGTTTCGGGCCGGGCTGACCGGCCACTCATTTCCGATTCATCGGGAGGGGCTTCATTGAATTCAGTGATTCAAGAAGCAGACAGATGCTCACCGTCGCCGGTCCGGGGCTAGAGCCCCTCTCCAGGCAACTGTTCGAATCTACCTCCCCGCACTTGCCGTGTCAACGGCTCCTGTGGGGCGAAGAGGAGACTAGCAGTTGAACGGACGTAGTCGCACATCCGGTGGTCGTGGGGACGATCACGCAGCCGTGGGGACCGTCGCGCTGCGTTCCGCCGCCTCGATGTCACCGGTGCCTCCCGCACGCGCCGCACGGCCGCCCGGTACCCAGACGTATGCGAGGAAGGCCAGTTCGGCGGCGACTCCGATGGCGATGCGGCCCCAGGTGGGAAGGCCGGACGGGGTCACGAAGCCCTCGATGGCTCCGGAGACGAAGAGGACCAGGGCCAGACCGATGGCCATGCCGATGGCGGCTCGGCCCTCCTCCGCCAGAGCCGTGCGTCGCGTGCGGGGGCCCGGGTCGATGAGGGTCCAGCCGAGACGCAGACCGGTGCCGGCGGCCACGAAGACAGCGGTCAGTTCGAGGAGGCCGTGTGGGAGGACCAGGCCCAGGAATGTGTCGAGGCGGCCGGCCGAGGACATCAGGCCGAAGCCGATGCCGAGGTTGAGCATGTTCTGGAAGAGGATCCAGATCACCGGCAGTCCCAGGAAGACCCCCAGGATCAGGCAGAGGGCGGCTGCCCAGGCGTTGTTCGTCCAGACCTGGGCGGCGAAGCTCGCGGCCGGGTGGCTGGAGTAGTACGTCTCGTACTGGCCACCGGGGCGGGTGAGCTCGCGGAGTTCGCTGGGGGCCGCGATGGATGCCTGTACTTCGGGGTGGGTGCCGATCCACCAGCCCAGGAGAGTCGCAACCGCCGTGGAGAGGAGCGCGGTGGGGACCCACCAGTGGCGCGACCTGTAGACGGCCGCGGGGAAACCGTGGGCCAGGAAGCGCGTGACGTCGCGCCAGGAGGCGCGGCGGGTTCCGGTCACGGCACTACGCGCGCGTGCCACCAGTTGGCTGAGCCGGCCGGTCAGCTGGGGGTCGGGGGCGCTGGACTGGATCAGGGAAAGGTGCGTGGCGGCACGCTGGTAGAGGGTGACGAGTTCGTCGGCTTCGGCGCCGCTGAGGCGACGCTGGCGACGGAGCAGGGCTTCGAGGCGGTCCCACTCCGCTCGGTGGGCGGAGACGAAGACGTCGAGGTCCATCGGTGTGCCTGCTCCTCGGCTGTTCGTCGGTGGCTCGTCGTGGATCAGCTTGTCGTACTACGGTGCGATGCGCCCTCAGCTTGGCAGACTGGGCCTGTCAGGGGCAGGGCAGGGGAAGGACGGCGGGCGTGAGTGAGCTGGTGACGGGCGAGGCTGTGGCGTTGGAGCTGCGCCCCGCGAGGTTGCCCAGCAGGGCGCTGGCCGTGCTGCTGGATCTTGTGGCGGCCATGGCGCTCTACGTCGCGGTGACCATCGTGTTGGTGGTCTCCACGGCGTCGCTGGACGAGGCGGCGCAGACGGCGTTGTCGATCGCGACGTTCGTTCTCGTGCTGGTGGGAGCGCCGGTCGCGGTGGAGACGCTCAGCCACGGGCGGTCGCTCGGGAAGATGGCGTGCGGGCTGCGGGTGGTGCGGGACGACGGCGGGCCGATCCGGTTCCGGCACGCCCTCGTGAGGGGTTTGATCGGGGTGATCGAGATCCTCATGACCTTCGGGATCGTCGCTTGTATCGCCTCGTTCGTATCGGCGCGTGGGCGGCGGCTGGGAGATGTGTTCGCGGGGACTCTCGTCGTGCGGGAGCGGATTCCGGTCGCGCGCACCGGCTATGTGCCGCCTCCTCCGCCCTGGCTGGCGGGGCGGTTCTCGGGGCTCGATCTGTCCGCGGTGCCCGACGGGTTGTGGCTCGCCGTTCGTCAGTACCTGACGCGCATGCAGCAGCTGGACCCGCAGGTGGGCTGGTCCATGGCGGAGCGGCTGGCGTCGGATCTGGCGGATCGTACGGGGGCTCCGGTGCCGCAGGGGATTCCGCCGGCGGCGTATCTGGCCGCGGTGGTGCAGGAGCGGCAGGCGCGGGAGGCCCGGCGGGCCTTCGGGAGCGGTACGGGCACGCCGGCTCCGGCCCCGGCTACGGACGGGGTTCCGGTCGCGCCCGCCGTCCCGGCTGCTCCTGAGCCGCCGGTTGTGCCGCCTGGGCCGGTGTCCGGGCCGTCCGGCGGGAGCCGGCCCCAGGAGCCACCGGAGGCACCGGTGGTGGACGAGCGGTCCCGTACCGGATTCGTACCGCCGGCGTAGCGGGGAGCGGGGCTGCCCGCTCAGGTGAAGACCGACGGTGGTGATTCCAGGTCTTCGAGCTCGATGCCGGGAGCCGCGAGCACCACGTCGCCGGCGATGTGGACGGAGTGCTGCTCGCCCGTGTCCAGGGCTGTGACCTGGTATTCGTCCACGGTCAGGGGGCCGTTGTCAGTGGCGTGTGCTTCTCTCTTCAGCAAGGCCCACGACTGGTCCACGGTGCGCGGGGCGAGGACCGGGTCCGTGAAGGCGACGAGGCGTACGCGGGTTGCTGAGGAGGAGGGGGTGAGGCGCAGGAGACGGGCGGTGGCGACGAGGAACGCCGGAGAGGTGCCGGTGAAGGCGTGGGCGCGCACATTGCCTTCGGTGGCGTCGGTCCCGGTGGGATCGGTGCGGACCCAGGTGACGCCGTCGAGGGCGGCGCCGCGGACCTGCCAGGCGGCGGCGTGGAGTTCGAGGCGGATGGGGCGGCCGAGTTCGTCGAGGGTGAGGTCGACGGAGCCGTGGTGGTCGCCCGAGGGGGTGGTCAGCTGGGAGACGTAGCGCCAGCCGGAGGGGCCGATGGCGCACTGGAAGTGTTCTTCAGCGAGGGGGGTGTGATCGTGCGGATCGTGGAGCGAATAACGGCCGCGGGGCATGGGGGTCCTGGGTCCTGACGGGCTGGGCCGGTCGCCGGCCGGGCCGGAACGCCGGTCGGCCGGAACGGGGCAGGCCCCCCGGCACGGGGGTGCGGGGGGCCTGCCTCGGGTCCGACCGGTGGCCGACTGACCGGCAGCGGTGCTGCTGGGCTCAGTAGCGGTAGTGGTCCGGCTTGTACGGGCCTTCGACCTTCACACCGATGTACTCGGCCTGCTCGGGGCGGAGCGTCGTCAGCTTCACGCCGAGCGCGTCGAGGTGGAGGCGGGCGACCTTCTCGTCGAGGTGCTTGGGCAGCACGTAGACGCCGGTCGGGTACTCGTCGGGCTTGGTGAACAGCTCGATCTGGGCCAGGGTCTGGTCCGCGAAAGAGTTGGACATCACGAACGACGGGTGGCCGGTGGCGTTGCCCAGGTTCAGCAGGCGGCCCTCGGACAGGACGATGATCACCTTGCCGTCGGGGAACGTCCAGGTGTGGACCTGCGGCTTGACCTCGTCCTTGACGATGCCGGGGATCTTGGCGAGGCCGGCCATGTCGATCTCGTTGTCGAAGTGGCCGATGTTGCCGACGATGGCCTGGTGCTTCATCTTGGCCATGTCCGAGGCCATGATGATGTCCTTGTTGCCGGTCGTGGTGATGAAGATGTCGGCCTTGTCGATGACCTCGTCGAGGGTCGTGACCTGGTAGCCGTCCATCGCGGCCTGGAGGGCGCAGATCGGGTCGATCTCGGTGACGATCACGCGGGCGCCCTGTCCGCGCAGGGACTCCGCGCAGCCCTTGCCCACGTCGCCGTAGCCGCAGACGACCGCGGTCTTGCCGCCGATGAGGACGTCGGTGGCGCGGTTGATGCCGTCGATGAGCGAGTGGCGGCAGCCGTACTTGTTGTCGAACTTCGACTTGGTGACGGCGTCGTTGACGTTGATCGCCGGGAACAGGAGGGTGCCGTCGCGCTGCATCTCGTACAGGCGGTGGACGCCGGTCGTGGTCTCCTCGGTGACGCCGCGGATCTCCGAGGACAGCTGGGTCCACTTCTGGGGGTTCTCGCCCAGGGTGCGGGTCAGCAGTTCGAGGATGACGCGGTGCTCGTCGGACTCGGCGGTGTCGGGCGAGGGGACCTTGCCGTCCTTCTCGTACTCGACGCCCTTGTGGACGAGGAGGGTGGCGTCACCGCCGTCGTCCAGGATCATGTTGGGGCCGCCGGTGGGGCTGTCCGGCCAGGTCAGCGCCTGCTCGGTGCACCACCAGTACTCCTCCAGGGTCTCGCCCTTCCAGGCGAAGACGGGAACGCCCTGCGGGTTGTCAGGCGTGCCGTTGGGGCCGACGGCGATGGCCGCGGCGGCGTGGTCCTGGGTGGAGAAGATGTTGCAGGACGCCCAGCGGACCTGGGCGCCGAGGGCGACCAGGGTCTCGATGAGGACGGCGGTCTGCACGGTCATGTGCAGGGAGCCGGTGACGCGGGCGCCGGCGAGGGGCTGCGCCTCGGCGTACTCCTTGCGGATCGCCATGAGGCCCGGCATCTCGTGCTCGGCGAGGGTGATCTCCTTGCGGCCGAACTCGGCCAGGGAGAGGTCGGCGACCTTGAAGTCCTGTCGGTTCTCGACAGTCGTCATTGCGAGCTGCTCCTCGGGATTGGGTCGAGGTGGGTACGGCTGGTCTGCGCGGCGGCGGACACAGGGGTGCCCGAAAGAGGACACAGGCATGCCCGCGTGCGCGCAGCGCAGTCCGTCGGAGGCCCTCTCTCCCTCGGCCGGTCCGGGTGGGACCGCCCGACCGCCATCAGCAGCGACGTCTGGCTCCGTCCCAAGCTACACCGGGGGCGGGGGCGAACCCCAGTCCGCCCGCGAACACATCGAGCCGATCATGTGACGGGTTCGGGTAAGGCGGAGGGGCCCGCCGAGTGGTTCGGCGGGCCCCGTGGGTGCGGCGGGAGAGGTCAGTGGGCCGCGGGGGCCGGGCCTCCGGGGGATGCCTCGGGGTCGGGGCCCTTGGCGGCCTCGGCCTCGCTGTAGATGTCCGGCTCGAGGTAGATGACGCGGGCGATGGGGACGGCCTCGCGGATGCGGGACTCGGCGGCGTCGATGGCGGCGGCGATCTCGGTGGCCGTCTCCTCGTGGCGGACGGCGATCTTGGCGGCGACGAGGAGTTCCTCGGGGCCGAGGTGGAGCGTGCGCATGTGGATGATGCGGGTGACGGTGTCGCCGTCGACGACGGCGGCCTCGATCTTCTGGGTCTCCTCGACGCCGGCGGACTCGCCGAGCAGCAGCGACTTGGTCTCGGCGGCGAGGACCAGGGCGATCAGGATGAGCAGGACGCCGATGCAGAGGGTGCCGATGCCGTCCCAGACGGCGTCACCGGTGAGCAGGGCGAGGCCGACGCCGCCGAGGGCGAGGATCAGGCCGACGAGGGCGCCGAGGTCCTCCAGGAGGACGACCGGGAGTTCGGGGGCCTTGGCGTGGCGGACGAACTCCTTCCAGGAGCGGCGGCCGCGCAGGGCGTTGGACTCCTTGATGGCCGTGCGGAAGGAGAAGGCCTCGGCGATGATCGCGAAGACCAGGACGCCGACGGGCCAGTACCAGTGGGTCAGCTCGTGCGGGTGCTTGATCTTCTCGTAGCCCTCGTAGAGGGCGAACATGCCGCCGACCGAGAAGAGGACGATGGAGACGAGGAAGGCGTAGATGTAGCGCTCGCGGCCGTAGCCGAAGGGGTGCTGCGGGGTGGCTTCGCGCTTCGCCTTCTTGCCGCCGAGGAGCAGCAGCGCCTGGTTGCCGGAGTCGGCGAGCGAGTGCACGGACTCGGCGAGCATCGACGACGAGTTGCTGAAGATGAACGCCACGAACTTCGCTACCGCGATCGCGAGGTTCGCGGCCAGTGCCGCCACGATCGCCTTGGTGCCGCCTGACGCGCTCATATGTTCGCGTTGTCCCTTCGTACGCCGTTCCTGGGCCCGGGCGCCGCCTTGGTGCGGCGCCCGTGGCTTTGCCCGTGCTTGACGGTGGGCCATTGTTGCAGCCCGCTGCGGTCGCGGTGCTTCAGGTCACCGGCACGGGGGGCGTTGAAACAGTCAGGCGACGACGGTGGCCCGGAAGAGCGTCCCCGTTCCGGACACTTCGGCCTTTTCGCCGGCGGGGACGAAGACGGACCGGCCGGGGGTCAGGTCGTGCTCGCCCGCGCGGACCGTGCCGGCCGTGCAGAGCAGGATCTGCGGGGTCGGGCGGGTGAGGTCGTGGGCGGTGCCCGCCTCGGGGAGGACGTAGCGGGAGAGGCGGAACTCGTCGATGGGGGTCTCGTAGACCTCCTCGCCGTCCGGGGAGGCCTCGGGGCGCAGGACGCCGGGATCGCTGGGCCGGAAGCAGACGATGCGCAGGAGTTCGGGGACGTCGACGTGCTTGGGGGTCAGGCCGCAGCGCAGGACGTTGTCGGAGTTGGCCATGATCTCCACGCCGAGGCCGTCCAGGTAGGCGTGCGGGACGCCGGCGCCGAGGTAGAGGGCCTCGCCGGGCTGGAGCCGGACGTAATTGAGCAGCATCGCGGCGATGACGCCGGGGTCGCCCGGGTAGTGGTGGGCGATGTCGGCGTAGGGGGCGTAGGCGCCGCCGAGGCGCGTGCAGGCGGCCGCGGCCTCGGCGACCGTGCGGGACATCTCCTCGGGGTCGGCGGTGAGGATCGCCGTGAGGACCTCGCGCAGGGCGGCGTCCTCGGGGTGGGCGTGGAGCAGGTCGACGTAGGGCTTGAGGGAGTCGACGCCGAGGTCGTCGAGGAGGCCGGCGGCCTCGAGCGGGGGGCGGAAGCCGCACAGGCCGTCGAACTCGGTGAGGGCGCAGATCAGTTCGGGCTTGTGGTTGGCGTCCTTGTAGTTGCGGTGCGGGGCGTCGGCGGGGATGCCCCGGCGCTCCTCGTCGGCGTAGCCCTCCTTGGCCTGCTCCAGGTCGGGGTGGACCTGGAGGGAGAGCGGGGCGCCGGCGGCGAGGATCTTGAGGAGGAAGGGCAGGCGGGGGCCGAAGCGGGCGACGGCGGCCGGTCCGAGTTCCTTCTCGGGGTCGGCGTCGATGACCTCGACGAGCGTGCCCCGCTCGGTGCGTGAGGGTGCGCCGGGGTGGGCGCCCATCCACATCTCCGCCTGCGGCTCGCCGGTCGGTTCGACGCCGAGCAGCTGGGGGATGGCGGTCGGGGAACCCCAGGCGTAGGGGCGGATGGTGTTGTCGAGGCGGTCCATGGGGTTCTCTCTGGGTGTTCGGGCGGCGAGCGCGTCAGGGTGTCCCGGGCATGATCAGGCCCTCGATGCGAGCGCCAGGTAAACCGCGGCGAAATCCGTGATGGCGATCAGTTCCGCCAGGGTCTCCAGTTCGTCGCCCGGCTCGGGTTCCAGTTCGCTGATCGGTGTGTCGTGGCTGAGGGCGAGGTCGCGGGCGCCGGGGGCGGCGGTGAGGCCGCCGATGGGGCGGTCGCGCAGGAGCACCACGCGTGCGTGCAGGGCGGGTGGTTCCTCGACGCGGTCGCGGAAGAAGTCGTCGGGGTCGGCGCTGGCGGCCAGGGGGCCGGCGAGCAGGGCGCTGTGGGCGGCGAGGGCCTCGGGGAGTTCGGCGACGACCGCGGGGGTGCCGGACAGTTCGGCGAGGGCGGCGGCGAAGCGGCGGCCCGCCGGGCCGGCCGAGGTGCCCTCGGTCCAGACGATCGGCAGCGCGTCGGCGAGTTCGGCTGCCAGGGTCTTGGCGGGGTTGCTGTAGGTGGCGATGGCGGGGCCGCAGCGTTCGGCGATGCGGTCGAGGCGGTCGGCGACCTTGCCGAGGGCGTCCGGCGGGGCGGCGAGGACTCCCGTGCGGTCCAGGAGCGCGAGGAGCGGGGTGAGCAGGGCCCACAGGACGCCGGGGGCGGACGCGGCGAGGGGCTCGTCCTGGTCGTAGGGGGCGGTCGCCATGGGCACGAACAGGCCGTGCGTGCCGCCCACGGCGTCGGCGAGCGGGGAGCGGCCGGGCGCCACGGCGACGACCGTGCAGCCCCGTCGGTAGGCCTGCTCGGCGAGGAGGGACAGGCCCGGTTCGGTGCCGTCCGGGGTGGCGATCAGGAGGAGGTCGACCGAGCCGACCCAGCCGGGCAGTTCCCAGCGCAGGGCGCCCGCGGCGGGGGCGACGCCGGTGGGGGCGAGGCGGGTGACGGGGCTGCCCGCGCCGGCCAGCGTGCCGATGAGGTCGGCCGTGTGGGTGGCGGCGGCGCCGGGGCCGGCGATGAGGACGGCGCGGGGGCGGCCGTCGGGTTTGAGGTCGTTGACGCCCGCCTCGGCGGAGTGGCGGGCGGCGGTGCGCACGCGGGCGCCGGCTTCTGCGGCACCGCGGAGCAGCCCGCGGTGGTCGGCCTCGGCGAGGCCGTCCGGATTGTCGAGCAGCGATTCGTCGAGCATGGGGCGGCAGCCTCCCGATCGCCGGGTCCGTTATGGGGATGTCGTCCTACGCCGGTGCCCACCGAGTCCGCGGCCATGTACGCCGAGGGGGTGTGGGCGGCCGGCGGTCACTCGGGGCGACGGGCCTCGTCGACGAGGAGGACGGGGATGCCGTCGCGGACGGGGTAGGCCAGGCCGCAGCTCGTGTCGGTGCAGATCAGCTCGCTGTCCTGCTCCTTGAGGGGGGCGTGGCAGGCGGGGCAGGCGAGGATCTCGAGGAGTCCGGATTCGAGGGGCATAGGGGGTTCCTTCGAGGTGCGGGCGCTTGGGGTTGTGCCTGGTCAGGTTACCGCCGGTGGGGGCGGGGCCTCAGCCCCTGATGATCCCCAGCACCTCGTCCCGCACGCGGGCCATGGTCCGCGGGTCCCTCGCCTCCGCGTTCAGGCGCAGCAGCGGTTCCGTATTGGACGGGCGGACGTTGAACCACCAGTCGGTGGAGGTGACCGTGAGGCCGTCGAGGTCGTCGAGGGTGGTGTCCTCGCGGGACGCGTAGGCGGAGCGGATCGCGGCGAGGCTGGCCTGCTGGTCGGCGACCGTGGAGTTGATCTCGCCGGAGCCGGTGTAGCGGTCGTACGCGGAGACGAGGGAGGACAGGGGGGTCTCCTGGCCGCCCAGGGCCGCGAGGACGTGCAGGGCGGCCAGCATGCCCGTGTCGGCGTTCCAGAAGTCGCGGAAGTAGTAGTGGGCGGAGTGTTCGCCGCCGAAGATCGCGCCGGTGCGGGCCATCTCGGCCTTGATGAAGGAGTGGCCGACGCGGGTGCGGACCGGGGTGCCGCCGTGTTCCCGCACGACCTCGGGGACGGACCAGGACGTGATCAGGTTGTGGATGATCGTGCCCTTGCCGCCGTGCCGGGCCAGTTCGCGGGAGGCGACCAGGGCGGTGATCGCCGATGGGGAGACCGGCTCGCCGCGCTCGTCGACGACGAAGCACCGGTCGGCGTCGCCGTCGAAGGCGAGGCCCAGGTCGGCGTGCTCCTCGCGGACCCGCTTCTGCAGGTCGACGAGGTTGGCCGGGTCGAGGGGGTTGGCCTCGTGGTTCGGGAAGGTGCCGTCAAGCTCGAAGTACATCGGCACCAGCGTCAGGGGCAGGCCGGCGAAGACCTCGGGGACCGTGTGGCCGCCCATACCGTTGCCCGCGTCGACGACGACCTTCAGGGGGCGGATGGAGGTCAGGTCGACCAGCGAGCGCAGGTGGGCCGCGTAGTCCGACAACGTGTCGCGGCCGGTGATGGTTCCCGGCGTCGCGGCGGGCTCGGGGGCGCCCGACTCGCTCCAGCGCTCGACCAGTTCGCGGATCTCCGCGAGGCCGGTGTCCTGGCCGACCGGGGCGGCGCCCATGCGGCACATCTTGATGCCGTTGTACTGCGCCGGGTTGTGGGAGGCGGTGAACATGGCGCCCGGCAGGTTCAGCGCGCCCGAGGCGTAGTACAGCTGGTCGGTCGAGCAGAGGCCGATCTCCGTCACGTCGGCGCCCTGCCCGGCGGCCCCGCGCGCGAAGGCACGCGACAGGCCCGGTGAGGAGGGCCGCATGTCGTGCCCGGTGGCGATCGCGCTCGCGCCGGTGACCTGCACGAAGGCCGCTCCGAAGAGCTCGGCCAGGGACTCGTCCCACTGGTCGGGGACGACCCCGCGTACGTCGTACGCCTTCACGACCTGAGACAGATCAACAGCCACGGCCAGCCTTCCTGAAAAGTATGTCGGTCCGCACAAACTACCCCCGCCCACTGACAGCGCGCTGTGCGGACGCCCGACGGACCCCGAGACGTAACCTCAGGTCAGGGCAGCATCCAGCCCAGCACGGGGGTGCTCTGGCCCACGACGATCAGGCACATCACCAGCAGCAGGCCCAGGCTCCACGGCAGTACCTTGCGCAGCAAGTCGCCCTCCCGGCCCGCCAGTCCGACGGCCGCGCAGGCGATGGTGAGGTTCTGCGGGGAGATCATCTTGCCGAGGACGCCGCCGGAGCTGTTGGCGGCGGCCAGGAGGTCGGGCGAGAGTCCGGACTCGCGGGCGGCGGTCACCTGGAGGGCGCCGAAGAGGGCGTTGGCCGAGGTGTCCGAGCCGGTCACGGCGACGCCGAACCAGCCGAGGACCGGCGACAGGAAGGCGAGTCCGGCTCCGGCCGCCGCCACGAAGTGGCCGATCGTGGCCGCCTGCCCGGACAGGTTCATGACGTAGGCGAGGGCCAGGACGGACGTCACCGTCAGGATCGCGAGGCGCAGTTCGTGGACCGTCGCGAGCCATTCCCTGACCGCCACGCGCGCGTGCACCCCGAGGACGACGGCCGTGCAGATCCCGGCGAGCAGGACGAGCGTGCCGCCGGTCGACACGACGGGCCAGGAGAAGACGTTGCCGCCGACGGGTTCGCCGTCGGGCCCGGCCACGTCCAGGAAGGGCCAGTCGAAGGTCTGGGTCGCCTCGGCCAGCCGGTCCTTGAGGGCGGGGATCTGCGCGACGGAGAAGATCACGACGATCAGCGCGTAGGGGGCGTAGGCGCGCAGGACCTCGCGGGGCGGGTCCTGCTGGTCCAGTTCCTCGCTGCGCGCGCCGGTCAGCACGGAGGCGCGTACCGACTCGGCGGCGGGCACGCGCGCGTGCGGGACGGCGACCAGGGCGCCCGCGCCCGCCAGGGCGGCGCCGATGTCGGCGAGTTGGGCGGAGACGTAGTTGGCGGCGGCGAACTGGGCGACGGCGAAGGCGACTCCGCACGCCAGGGCGGGCACCCAGGTCTCGCGCAGCCCGCGCCGGCCGTCGACCAGCCAGACGAGCACGAGGGGCACCACGAGGGCCAGCAGGGGCGTCTGACGGCCCACCACGGACGCCACGGAGTCCAGCGGGAGCCCGGTGACCTGGGCGAGGGTGACGACCGGTGTGCCCATCGCGCCGAAGGCCACGGGCGCGGTGTTGGCGACGAGGGCGACGACGGCGGCGCGCACCGGTTCGAAGCCGAGCGCGACCAGCATGACCGCGCTGATCGCGACGGGCGCGCCGAAGCCGGCGAGCGCCTCCAGCAGCGCCCCGAAGCAGAAGGCGATGACGAGGGCCTGGATGCGCGGGTCGTCGGAGAGCCGCCCGAAGGACCGGCGCAGGATGTCGAAGTGCCGGGTGCGGACGGTCATCCGGTACACCCACAGGGCGTTGACGACGATCCACAGGATGGGGAAGAGGCCGAAGACGGCGCCCTGGGCGGCGCTGGAGAGCGTCTGGTCCAGGGGCATGCCGTAGGCGAGCCGGGCGACCAGGACGGCGGCGAGGAGGCCGGTCAGGCCCGCCAGGTGCGCCTTCATGCGGACGCCGCCGAGCAGGACCAGGACGATCACCAGGGGCAGGGCCGCCACCAGGGCGGACAGGCCGAGCGAGCCGGCGACGGGTTCCAGTTCCTGGACGTACACGGGCGCCTCCCCGGTTTCCGTCAGGCGAAAGCGATTTCTCGCACCCCTGAAACGGAATGGTCATGTCCACACCAACATCGCGTCAATGGGTGCGCGTGCGGAGAAACCGAGAGGGCGTGGTCAGTTGTCGGGCGACCGCAGGACCCGCAGGTGCCCGCGCCGCGCGACCTCCATCGGGTCGGCCGCGCGACCGCCGCCGCCCGCCCCGGCCGCCCGCTCCTGAGGGCGGGCCGCCTCGCGCACGGCGTTGGCAAGCGCTTCCAGGTCGTCGCCGCTGGGGCGCGCCGGGGCCGAGCCGTCGAGCAGCCGGACGACCTCCCAGCCGCGCGGGGCGGTGAGGCGCTCGGAGTGCTCGGCGCACAGGTCGTAGCAGTGGGGTTCGGCGTAGGTGGCGAGCGGGCCGAGGACCGCGGTCGAGTCGGCGTAGACGTACGTCAGCGTCGCGACGGCGGGACGGCCGCAGGCGGTGCGCGAACAGCGACGTACAGGGCTCACGACGTTGGACGGTACCGCACTCTTGAGCGGGCCGCGACGACTCTCCACCAGGTCACTCCACCGTGTCGTGCTGTGAAACGCCCCACACACCCCCTCCGGCACACGCTCCTGACCTGGCCGGACACCGTCGTCCAGGGTCTCGAACGGTCACCCAAGCGGTCAACAGTCATCACAAAACCCTCATTTGCCGTGAGGTTGCCGGTCTCGGAGGGATACGGAATCGAGCCCAACCTTGGCTTGAATGGTCATGTAACGACATGCCGCGCGGGTCGGCCGGAAGGCGCCCGTGCGCCCGTGCGGTGCCGGGCACACGGGCGCGGCGGGGACTACCCTTCAGCAGTGATGGACAAGCCCGTAACGCCCCGTGCCGCCGCCCCCGGGCCCCGCCGCCGTGATCGCCACGGCCGGGGCATGCGCGGCCCGATCGCACCCCCGCAGGTGCCGCTCGCCGCGAGCCGCGCGGACGCGTTCGCGGATCTGGTGCAGGACTCCGTGGAGCGCCTGGAGCGGCGCTGGCCGCAGCTCGCCGACATCGATTTCCTGGTCCTGGAAGTGCCGAGGCTCGACGGACCCGGCCAGGCCTGGCACGACGAGGCGGTTCCGCTCGGCGGCACGATCAGCGCGCGCGAGGGCCGCCCCGCGCGCGTGGTGGTCTACCGGCGGCCGGTCGAGATCCGCACCAAGGGGCGCGACGAGCGGGCCGCGCTGGTCCACGAGGTCGTCGTCGAGCAGGTCGCCGAGCTGCTCGGGCTGACACCGGAGACGGTGGACCCCCGGTACGGCGAGGACCAGGGCTGAGCCCGCCCGCCTACTGCTGCAGCACCGACAGGTCCTCGTCCGCCTCCGGAACGGCCACCGTCCCCCGGTCGTCCGGGAGCGTCTGCACGGTGAAGGCGGGGACGCCGCCCTCCGAGGCCGCCAGGGTGCGGGCACCGTAGACCGGGCCGCCGGAGACCGGCTCGACCGTGAGCGCGTACGTGCCCTTCAGCCCGCCGGGGACCGGGGGCTCGATGTCCTGGGACGTGCCCGCCTTGATCGTGTACGTCTTCGACACCGGCGTGCCGCCCTCGCTGCCCGCCGACGCGGTGACCTTGACCGTGGCCGCGCGGCCGGGGGCGGTCAGGGAGAGCGTGCTGCCCTTGGCGCTGTTGTCCGCGGACGTCGCGCGCGTGCCGACGGGGCGCGTGGCGGGGATGAACGCCGTCTCCTGCTTGTCGCCCTTGCCCCGGACGACCTTCAGGGCCGCCACGACCGGCACCGACTGGTCCGTCGGCGTCAGCACCAGGGAGCCCGCCTCTCCGCGTGTGACGTCACCGAGGTCGACGGCGGTCGTCATGCCGCCCTTGACGTGCACCGTCTCGTGTCCGGCGGGGGTGATCAACCCGGACGGGGAGGCGAGGCGCACCTTCAGGTCCGCGTCGGCGTCGCCCGGGGTGAAGGCGACCAGGCGCACGGACGTGGCGTCCTTGGGGATGCCGGGCATGACCAGGCTGCCGGACGGGTCCGTGGAGGCGGTCAGCCAGTCGCCGCCGGTCTTGTCGTCCAGGGCCTGCACGGCGGCGCCGACCCGCCCGCTGCGCACGTTGACGTGCACGGTGAGATCGGTCTGCTGCTCGTCGGTGAGGGTGGACAGCAGGATCGGCTCGCTGGAGTGCGGCTGGACCGTGATGTCCTCCCCCACCGCGGACTTCAGGGCGCCGTCCTTGCCGTACAGCTCGACGTCGACCACGGCGGCCGAGTCGTCCGGGTTCGTCAGGTGGACGTAGTCGGTGCGGTCGGCGGCCGTGCTGGCGCCCGGGAACCAGAAGTTCGTGTCCGGGGCCGTGCAGTTGACGCCCAGGAGGCCGCGGCCCGTGCCGGCGGCGACCTCCGTCGTCTCCTGGACGGTCCAGCCGGGCGCGAACCTGCCGTCCGCGGTGCCGACGAGCGCGGGGGCCTCGGAGCCGGAGCTGTCGCCGGTGACCGGCTTGCCGGGCTCCTTGGGGGTCAGCACGGGCTTCTCCGTCTTGCCCTTGCCCGGCTTCCCGCCGTCCTTGCCCGCCTGGGTGCCGTCCGCCGACTCCTGTGCGGCCGCCCGGAGTTCGGCCTTGCCGCCGTTCCCGGTGCCCTTCGTGACGGGCGTGAAGGACGTGTAGGACGTCTCCGCGATGTCGGACTGGCTGGGCGCGGGGCACAGCAGGCTCGTGCGCTCCACGGGGAGTTGGGCGGCCGCCTTGGCGGTGGCGGCCGTGCCCGGGGCGGCCGGGGTGTCCGGGGCGGACAGCGCGGCGAAGCCGGTGACGGCGGCGAGCGCGGTCGTGCCGGCGATCAGGGACAGGGTGGTGCGGTTCACTGCTGGCTCCCGTCGGGACGCTCACTGCCCGTGCCGTGGGGGTGGTGCTGCTGCGCCGGGTCGTACGGCGTGCCGTAGCCCTGGGGGTAGGCCTGGTCGTAGCCCTGCTGGTCGTACGACGGGGCCGGGGCCTGGCCGTCGTACGCGTACGGGTCGTACTGGCCGCCCTGGTACGGGTCCGCCTGGTACTGCTGCCCGTAGGCGTCGGCCTGGTACGGGACGTTCTGGTACTGGTCGCCGTAGCCGGTGTACTCGCCGCCCGGGTAGCCGGCGGGGTCCCACTGGCCCTGGTTCTGCTGGGGGACGCTCGCCGGGGGCTGCTCCGGCTGCGGGGGCGGGAACTCCTCGGGCCGGTCCGCTCCTTCCGCCTCGGCCTCCGCCTGGGCGCGCAGGCGGCGGGCGCGGCGGCCCTCGCCGGCGACCGCCTGGGCCGGGACGGCCGGCTCGTCGGGCAGGTCGTCGTCGATGTCGCGGCGGCGGCCGGGCAGGGCCAGCACCACGAGGACGACGGCGAGCAGGCCCTGTGCCCACAGCCAGGCCGTGTGACCGATCGGGTCCTCGTACGTGACGTCCAGCCGGCCGCCGGTGGCGGGGAGTTCGAAGCCCTGGGCCCAGCCGTCGACCGTGGTGCGGGTCAGTGGCTTGCCGTCGAGGGTGGCGGTCCAGCCGTCGGCGGCGGAGTCGGCGAGGCGCAGCACGCGCCCGTCGGCGCCGGACGGGATCGTGGTGTGGATGTCGACGGGCCCGGCGGCGACGGTCCGCGGGGTGCCGGATCCGGAGGCGGGGACGATGGTGGCGCGCGCGACCTCCCGGTCGACCTGCCACAGCGCGCTGCCGTCCTGCTGGCTGAGCCGGGCCAGGCCGGGCGTGGCGTCCAGGACACGGGTGACGTCGCGGGGCGCCCCCTTGTGGACGAGGACGTAGCGCACGGCGAAGCCGCCGAGCTGGTCGGCCTGGTCTGCGCCGGAGCCGGCGACCAGGTTGGCGACGACCTTGTCGAGCCTGCTGTTCTCGCCGTCCTCCGCGGCGATCTCGCCGTCGCCGAGGCGGGCGCCGGAGCCACGGACCAGCACATAGCCGACGTGGGCGGCGGAGTCGCTGTCGAGGACCAGGGTGCGGGCCTGGTCGGTGCTGCCGCTCTCCTCGGCGACGAACGCGGGCACCTGGGTCGGGTCGCGCCGCTCCAGGGGCCCGTCGGCGCCGCGGATCATCCAGCCGGCGGCCACGAGCAGCGGGCCCGCGGCCGAGGCGAAGGCGATCAGCACGGCGACCGGCTGGCGCCAGCCGAAGCTCTGCTCGGCCACGCGCGCGCGTGCCCCGTCGGCGCCGAGCGCGGCGGCGGCCAGGAGGGCGAGGCCGTAGACGAGGGTCGCGGGGCCGGCCCAGGTGGAGCTGTTGGACAGGATCGCGAAGACGAAGCCCACCAGGCCGACCGCCCAGGCCGTCCAGATGCCCCGCTGGCGTTCCGAGCGCAGCAGGGCGGCGAGCGCGGCCAGCACGATGCCGATGAGCATGAGGCCGCTGACGGTGCCGGGCCCGCCCGGGCTGGCGCCGAGCAGGTCGAGGGCGGAGGCGGCCGAGGCGCCGTACTCCAGGCCGGCTTCCTTGAAGAAGCCGAACGGGAGCAGCGTCAGCGACCAGGGGGCGAGGATCAGCAGGGGCGTGCCGAGCTGGGCGAGGAACCGCAGCCCGTACGCCGTGATGTCGGACCGGCGCAGCACCAGCAGCCCGGCGCCGAGGAGCAGCGCGATGGGCCACACGACGGGGGTGAAGGCGGTGGTGATGGTCAGCAGCAGCGCGTACGCCCAGGTGGCGCGCCAACTGCCGCGGGTGCCCGCGGGGTTCGCCAGGCCGCCGGCCGCGATGCCCGCGCGGGCGAGGAGCGGCAGCAGCACGGCCAGGACGGCGGTGCCGAGGCGGCCGCCGGCGAGGGCGCCGGTGGCGGCGGGCAGGAAGGCGTAGACGACGGCCGCCCACGCGCGCAGCAGCCGGGACTCGACCAGCGGGCGGGAGGCGAAGTACGCGGTGACGCCGGCCAGGGGCACCGAGCAGACGAGCAGGAGCGTGACGGCGAGGCCGGTCGAGCCGAACAGCAGCGAGGCCAGCATCGCCACGATCGCCACGTACGGCGGCGCGGCGGAGGTGCCGCCGGTGCCGACCGCGTGCCAGGCGTCCAGGTAGCGCGCCCACAGGTCGGCGGAGTCGGCCGGGGCGGGCAGCAGGGCGCCGCCCGCGAGGGCGCCGCCGCCGAGGAGCTGGCGGCAGGCGACCAGGGAGACGAGCAGCAGCACCAGAAAGAGCACCGGGCCGGGCTTGCGCGCGACGCGCTTGAGCCGGGCGAACTGCTCGATCTCCAGGAAGTCGGCGTCGTCGCCGCCCGGGCCGGACTCGACGGCGCCGCCGTGCCGCCCGGCGCCGGAGGTGACCTCCGGGTCGGAGCGGCCGACCAGGTCGCTCGCGACCTGCTCGACGGTGGCGCGGACGGTCGCGCCCGGCGGCGGGAACAGCTGCCGCAGCTCGCCCTTGTCGATCTGGGGTGCGCCCCGGCGCCGGCGCCCGGCGAGGATCCGCTCGGGCCTGAGCAGCGTGCCCAGCAGGCCGCGGATCTCGTCGACGGCCTGGCCGGGAACCTTGCCGACGAGGTAGGCGAGGGTCCGCAGCAGCGTGCCGAGCACGATCCGCAGCAGCACCCAGGGGAGCACGGCGGTACGCGTGTTGACGAGCAGGGCGTAGACGGCGCCGGCCTTGTCGACCTTGTGCGGGGAGGCGGCCGTGCGGCCCACGCAGTCGACCGCGCGGCGTTCGCGGGAGGCCGCCTCGGCGTGCCGGACGACCGCCTCGGGGGCGACCAGGACGCGGTAGCCGGCCGCGTTCGCGCGCCAGCACAGGTCGACGTCGTCGCGCATGAGGGGCAGGTGCCGGTCGAAGCCGCCGAGCTGTTCGAAGACGTCGCGGCGGATCAGCATGCCGGCGGTGGACACCGACAGCACGGACCGGACGTGGTCGTGCTGGCCCTGGTCCTGCTCGCGGCGGTCCAGGCCGGTCCAGCGGCGGCCGGAGTTGGCGATGGAGACGCCGACCTCCAGCAGCTGCCTGCGGTCGTACCAGCCGCGCAGCTTGGGGCCGACGACGGCCACGTCCTCGCGGCCTAGTTCGTACTCGTTGTCCACGACCCGCAGCAGCTGGGCCAGGGCGTCCGGCTCCGGGGCGCAGTCGTCGTGCAGCAGCCACAGCCACTGGACCGGCTCGCCGTGCGGGAGCTCGGGCAGGTCGTAGGCGTCGTCGCGCCACGAGCGCGTGACCGGGTCCCAGCCGCTGGGCCGCTTCAGGTACGGCAGCTCCTCCGGGGTGAGGTGCGGGGCGGTGCGGTCGCACTCCTCGACGGCCTGGCCGAAGCCGGTGCGGCGGGCCAGGTGCAGTACGCGGTCGGCGCCGAGGGCGTCGGTGACGAGCTGGGCGGAGTCGTCCGCGCTGCCCGTGTCGGCCCCCATCGCGTACTGGACCGGCCGCTCCTGGCCGAGCAGCCCGGCGAGCGCGTCGGGCAGCCAGCGGGCGCCGTCGTGGGAGACGAGGACCGCGGTCACCACATGACGCGGGAACTCAGGTGTGGCAGCGCTGTCGTGATGGGCTGCCGGGTGGCTGTGCACGGACATCGAGGTACGGGCCCCGGTTCGGTGGACTGCGGTGGACGCCCGCGACCGGTGGGGGCAGCGGGGCGTCTCGGACGAGCGACCACACTATCGGCTGCGCAACAAGGGGGCCCGCCGCCTGTGGATAACCCACCTGCGACGGGCCGTTCACGAAGAGGACCGGGTCAGACGGCCGCCTTCTTCAGCCGGCGGCGCTCCCGCTCGGACAGACCGCCCCAGATGCCGAAGCGCTCGTCGTTGGCGAGGGCGTACTCGAGGCACTCGGAGCGGACCTCACAGGCGAGGCAGACCTTCTTGGCCTCCCGGGTCGAGCCGCCCTTCTCGGGGAAGAAGGACTCGGGGTCGGTCTGGGCGCACAGTGCGCGCTCCTGCCAGCCGAGTTCCTCGTCCGCGTCGTCGACCAGCAGTTGCTGCACCGTCTCGGTCATGTGCGCCCCTCGTCTGTCTTTCGCGTCCCCGTGATCTAGCCGTTACCGATTCCGGCTGAACGACACGAGTGAAATTACAAGTGTGCTGCTCCGGGCGAGTCAAGCCGAGATCTGCTATTGAGCCCCTTATTCACTCTGCGGAACCAAGCCCATGCGGAAAGTGTTCAAATCACCATAAAACCTGACACACCGACGGAGCCCGCTGGGGCTCACGTCTTCCGCCGGACCCCTCGCAGACCTCTACGGAGAAGGACGCCCAGGAGTTCGATCCCGTTCCGACACGCCCCTCGAAGCGAACCGGATCACAGTCGGATCACGAGTGCGCAACGGGGTTTGTCCGCCCGGATGGACGCCATGTGTCCCGGGAGGGCCATGAACAAACCTTTCATCTGAGCGATCGACCGGATGAGGTGAACCTCATCCCACATGTCGGGTGCCGAGTTGACAGTGGAGGTGTGAACCGGTGTCCTTGTGGGCATGCTCGCGAACTTGGCACTCACCTCGACCCGCACCGCCGGGTCCCTCGGTGCTGCCCGCGCTCGCTGTAGCTGTCGCTGTTCCAGCTGTTGAGCCCCACCCGCTCCAGCTGAAGGCCGAGCCACCCGTATCTCGGCTTCCCCGTTCCCTCTGGCCTTCTTTTCACTGAGGAACCACCACACCCATGAACAGCGACAGCGACCTCCAGATCGCCGGCGACATCCTCGAAGTCCCGCACCTGCTCCAGACACCGCGCGAGCACCCGGCCACCGTCGCCGAGTTCGCCGGGCTCGCCCGCTCCATCGCCGCCGACCGCTCCCAGTGGGAGCACCTCGTCCGCTACGACGCGACCACCCGCTGGTACCACCGGCTGCGCACCGGCCCGGGCTACGAGGTGTGGCTGCTGTCGTGGGTGCCCGGGCAGGGCAGCGGGCGGCACGACCACGGCCGCTCCTCCGGTGTGCTGACCGTGCTGGACGGCACGCTGACCGAGCGCACGGAGAGGGGCACGCGCGCGTTGCGGGCAGGCGCGCAGCACGTGTTCGCGCCGGGGTACGTGCACGAGGTGGTGAACGACGCACTGGAGCCCGCGGTGAGCCTGCACGTGTACTACCCGGGGCTGACGGAGATGCCGATGCACACGGCTCCGCACTGCGAGGCCCTTCCCGAGCCGGGCGCCCTCACGGCCTGACCGGTGCGCGTCGCCGGTTGTCCACAGCCGCGCACCGGTTGTCGCAGGCGCCTGCGAGACTGGCTCCCATGCGCATTGTGGTTCTGGCAGGCGGCATCGGTGGTGCCCGGTTCCTGCGCGGTCTGAAGCGGGCCGTGCCGGACGCGGACATCACGGTCATCGGCAACACCGGGGACGACATCCACCTCTTCGGGCTGAAGGTCTGCCCGGACCTCGACACGGTGATGTACACGCTCGGCGGCGGCATCAACGAGGAGCAGGGCTGGGGTCGCGCCGACGAGACCTTCCATCTCAAGGAGGAGCTCGCGGCGTACGGCGTCGGGCCCGAGTGGTTCGGCCTCGGCGACCGGGACTTCGCCACGCACATCGTGCGGACGCAGATGATCGGCGCCGGGTACCCGCTGAGCGCGGTGACCCAGGCGCTGTGCGACCGGTGGCAGCCGGGCGTGCGGCTGATCCCCATGACCGACGACCGGGTCGAGACGCACGTGGCCGTCGAGATCGACGGCGAGCGCAAGGCGATCCACTTCCAGGAGTACTGGGTGCGGCTGCGCGCCTCGGTGCCCGCGCAGGCGGTCGTGCCGGTCGGCGCCGACCAGGCGAAGCCCGCCCCGGGCGTGCTGGACGCCATCGCCGAGGCGGACGTGATCCTCTTCCCGCCGTCCAACCCGGTCGTCTCCATCGGCACCATCCTCGCGGTGCCCGGCATCCGGGAGGCGATCGCCGACGCCGGGGTGCCGGTGATCGGCCTCTCCCCCATCGTCGGCGACGCGCCCGTGCGGGGCATGGCCGACAAGGTGCTGGCCGCCGTGGGCGTCGAGTCGACCGCGACGGCGGTGGCCGAGCACTACGGCTCGGGCCTGCTGGACGGCTGGCTCGTGGACACGGTGGACGCGAGCGCCGTGGAGCAGGTCGAGGCGGCCGGGATCCGCTGCCGGGCCGTGCCGCTGATGATGACGGACGCCGACGCGACCGCCCGGATGGCCCGGGAGGCACTGGCGCTGGCGGAGGAGGTACGGGGGGCGTGAACGGCGCGGAGCAGGGGCCCGGCGAGTACCGGGTGTGGGCCCTGGGCGGGCTGCCCGAGGTCACGGCCGGGGACGACCTGGCCAAGCTGATAGCCGCCGCCGAGCCCGGCCTGGCCGACGGGGACGTGCTGCTCGTCACCTCGAAGATCGTGTCCAAGGCGGAGGGCCGGATCGTCGAGGCGGCGGACCGGGAGGCCGCTATCGACGCGGAGACGGTCCGGGTGGTCGCCCGGCGCGGCGCCCTGCGGATCGTCGAGAACCGGCAGGGCCTCGTGATGGCCGCGGCCGGGGTCGACGCGTCCAACACCCCGTCCGGGACGGTGCTGTTGCTGCCCGAGGACCCGGACGCGTCCGCCCGCGCGATCCGCGACGGACTGCGGGACGCCCTCGGCGTCGACGTCGGTGTCGTCGTCACCGACACGTTCGGGCGCCCCTGGCGCGCGGGGCTCACGGACGTCGCGATCGGTGCCGCAGGAGTACGCGTGCTGGACGATCTGCGCGGTGGCGTGGACGCGTACGGCAATCCGCTCAGCGCCACCGTCGTCGCCACGGCCGACGAACTCGCCGCCGCGGGCGACCTGGTCAAGGGCAAGGCCGCCGGACGGCCCGTCGCCGTGGTGCGCGGGCTCCCGCACGTGGTGGCGGACGACGACGGCGAGGGGGCGCGGGCCATGGTCCGCGGCGCCCGCGACGACATGTTCCGCCTCGGCACCTCGGAGGCGGTGCGGCTGGCGGTGACCCAGCGGCGCACGGTCCGGGCGTTCACGGACGAGCCCGTCGACCCCGGTGCCGTACGGCGGGCCGTGGCAGCGGCCGTGACGGCGCCGGCGCCGCACCACACGACGCCGTGGCGGTTCGTGCTGCTGGAGTCGGCCCGGGCGCGGACGCGGCTGCTCGACGCGATGCGGGAGGCGTGGATCGCCGACCTGCGGCGGGACGGCAAGACGGAGGAGTCCATCGCCAAGCGGGTGCGGCGCGGGGACGTCCTGCGGAACGCGCCGTATCTCGTCGTGCCCTGCCTGGTCATGGACGGCGCGCACACGTACGGCGATGCCCGGCGGGACGGCGCCGAGCGGGAGATGTTCGTCGTCGCCGCCGGCGCCGGCGTGCAGAACTTCCTGGTCGCGCTGGCCGGGGAGCGGCTGGGGTCGGCGTGGGTGTCCTCGACGATGTTCTGCCGGGACGTGGTGCGCGAGGTGCTGGAGCTGCCGGCGGACTGGGACCCGATGGGGGCGGTGGCGGTCGGGCATCCGGCGGAGGAGCCCCGGGCGCGGCCGGAGCGGGACGCGGGCGCGTTCATCGAGGTGCGGTGACCGACGCCGGCCCGGGCCTACCCTCGTAGGGCCCTCTCCTCCGACCGCGGCAACCTCATCCAGGGACTTCACTCATGGCAGGACGGTTCGCTCCTCGGCCCACCCGTACGACCGTGCGCGGTGGGCACGTCGCCGTGGGCGCGGGTGTGCCGCGGCAGGCGGCGGGGCCGGGGCGGGTGCGGGACTGGGTGCCGGACGGGCCGCTGGACCTCGGGCTGGTGCTCGGGCCGCTGCGGCGCGGACCGGGCGATCCGACGTTCCGGGCGATGCCGGACGGTTCCGTGTGGCGCGCGAGCCGCACGCCCGCCGGGCCGGGGACGCTACGGGTGTGCGCGTACGGCGGTGGGGTGCGCGGGGAGGCCTGGGGGCCCGGGGCCGGGTGGCTGCTGGAGCGGTTGCCGGAGCTGCTCGGGGCGGCCGACGATCCGTCGGCGTTCGTGCCGCGGCACCGGCTGCTGGCGATGACGCGGCATCGGCGGCCCGGGTTGCGGCTGACGCGCAGCGGGCTCGTGCTGGAGTCGCTGATCCCGTCGATCCTGGAGCAGAAGGTCACGACGGACGAGGCGTACCGGGCGTGGCGGCTGCTGGTGCGCAAGTACGGGGAGCCGGCGCCGGGGCCCGTGCCCGCGCGGATGTGTGTGATGCCGGCGCCTCGGACGTGGGCGCTGATTCCGTCGTGGGAGTGGCATCGGGCCGGGGTCGACGACAAGCGGGCGTCGACGATCCTGCGGGCTGTCCGGGTCGCCGCGCGGCTGGAGGAGGCCGTGGGGATGGAGCCAGGGGCGGCTCGGGCGCGGCTGGAGGTCGTGCCGGGGATCGGGCCGTGGACGTCGGCGGAGACGGTGCAGCGCAGTCATGGGGCGGCGGATGAGGTGACCGTCGGGGACCTGCATCTGCCCGGGATCGTGGGGTGGGCGCTGGCCGGGGACCGGGACGCGGACGACGCCGTGATGCTGGAGCTGCTGGAGCCGTATGCGGGGCAGCGGCATCGGGCGGCTCGGTTGATCCTGCTGAGCGGGCGGGTGCCGGGGCGGAGGGCGCCGAAGATGCCGGTGTGGGACATCGGGCAGTTCTGAGGAACTGCCCGTGTCCCGGTGCTCGGCGTGCGGGCTGAGGACGGGTGGGTCCGCAGCCCGGCGTGGCGGGGTGCCTCCCCCAAGCTCTCGGCTTCGCTCGAGCAGGGGGACCCCCATCGCCCACCCGTGCCGCCCCTAGCGGCACGCATGCCCGCGGCTAAGCGGGACGGACGGCCCGCGGCGGCGGCCGTCTACTGGTCCGACGAGAAGCGGACCGCTCCCGCTGGTATGCGGGCGTCGCACCATATGCGGGCGCCCTCGCGGAGTTCGTTGTCGGCGCCGATCACCGCGCCGTCGCCGATGACCGTGCCCGTGAGGACCGAGCGTTCGCCGACGCGGGCCCGGGTGCCGATGAGGGAGTCCGTGATGACCGCGCCGGGTTCGATCACCGCGCCCGGCAGGATCGTGCTGCCGAAGACCCGGGCGCCCTCGGCAACGAACGCGCCCTCCCCGACCACCGTGCCGCCCGAGAGCTTCGCGTCGGCCGCGACCGTCGCCGTCGGCAGGATCAGGCGGTCGCCGCAGCGGCCGGGGACGGCGGGCGACGGGGCCCGGCCGAGCACCAGGTCCGCCGAGCCGCGGACGAACGCCGCCGGTGTGCCCAGGTCCAGCCAGTACGTCGAGTCGACCATGCCCTGGAGGTGCGCCCCGGCGGAGAGGAGGTCGGGGAACGTCTCCCGTTCCACCGAGACCGGCCTGCCCGCCGGGATCGTGTCGATCACCGAGCGGCGGAAGACGTACGCCCCCGCGTTGATCTGGTCGGTGACGATCTCCTCCGGGGTCTGCGGCTTCTCCAGGAACGCCAGGACCCTGCCCGTGTCGTCGGTGGGGACCAGGCCGTAGGCGCGCGGGTCGGTGACCTTCGTGAGGTGCAGGGAGATGTCCGCGCCCGTCGACTCGTGGGTGTCGACGAGGGCCCGGATGTCCAGGCCCGTCAGGATGTCGCCGTTGAAGATGAGGACCGGGTCGTCGGGCCCCGAGTGCAGCCGGGAGGCGACGTTGCGGATGGCGCCGCCCGTGCCGAGCGGCTCCTCCTCCGTCACGTACTCGAGGTGGAGCCCGAGCGCGGACCCGTCGCCGAAGTACGGCTCGAAGACCTCGGCCAGATAGGACGTGGCCAGGACGATGTGCTCGACACCCGCCGCTCTCGCCCTCGCCAGCTGGTGCGTGAGGAAGGGCACCCCGGCCGCCGGAACCATGGGCTTGGGCGTGTGCACCGTGAGCGGGCGCAGCCGGGTGCCCTTGCCGCCGACCAGGAGGATCGCTTCTGTCACGTGTCGTCTCTGCTTCCTGCCGGGACCGGCCGAACTGTCTTTCGGCCGGTCAGTGTATGCAGACCGTTCCGTGGCGCCTTCGCTGGCCGTGCGGCATTCCGCCCCCGTGCCCCCGCTTGCCCCCCGACGGCGGTCGAACGTGTGCTCAGCGGCCCTGGTAGCGGGCCGCCTTGGAGCGGGCCGAGCCGAGCTTGCCGTAGAGCTTGAGTCCCGGGCACTCCGTCTTGAAGCCGTCCCGGTGCCCTGAGATCACGTTCAGTCGTACCTTCTTACCTTTTCGGTGGAGATTGCTGCCAGCCGACTTCAGGTAAGTCTTTCCCTTCGGATTCATCCGGTACAGCCCGAGCTTCCACGCGGTCAGCCGGGCGACGGCCCGGACCGCGGCCTTCGACGGCTTGGTGGCGCCGTACGACCCGAGGACGGCGATCCCCATGCTGTTGCTGTTGAAACCAAGGGTGTGCGCGCCGAGGACCGGCTTCGCCACGCCTCCCGCGCGGCCCTCGTAGATCTTTCCGCACTTGTCGATGAGGAAGTTGTAGCCGATGTCCCGCCAGCCCATGCTCTTGACGTGGTAGCGGTAGATACTGCGGATGAGTGACGGGACCTGCGAGCAGCGGTAGTTGTTGCCGCTGGCCGTGTGGTGGACGAAGGCCGCCCGGACCTTCTTGGTGTACCGGAAGCCGCGCTCGCGCAGGCCCTCGTTCGCACCCCAGCCGCGGCGCGTGGTGATGCGCGGGCGGGGGCCGACGTACGGCCTCGCCTGCTGCTGCGCCGCCAGTTCGCCGCCGTTCAGGGCGAAGAACTCCCGCTCGGTCTCGGCACGGCTCAGGGCCGAGATCTCGGTGGCGCCGAGGGGGGCGAGTTCGGCGTTGGCGGCGGAGGATTCCGCGGAAGCCTCGGCTGCGGCTTTGGCCGCGGCGGAGGCCTCGGCGTTCAGGCCGCCGGTGCGGGGACCGTCGGCGGCGGTGTCCGACGGCGTCTCATCCTCGCCGGGGTCGACGAGTTCGAGGCGGAGGCCGGAGGGGAGCGGGGGCGCGGCGGACAGGTCGCGGGTGTCCGTGTGCGAGTGCGCGGGGTCGGTTTCCGCGCTGCGGGACTCGGCGCGGACCCGGAGTTCCACGCCGTCGGAGTCGCCGACCCACAGCGGTGCCGTGGCGCCGCGGACGCGGCCCGAGGCGCTCTCGGGGGTGCCCGGGTCGGCAGCGTGGTCGGCGTGGTGCGTCTCGACGTCCTGCCAGCCCGACCAGGTGCCGGTGCCGGCGGCGCGAGTGCGGACCTGGACGCGGCCGTGCAGTTCTGCTCCGGGGTCGTCCCAGACGACGCCGACGAGGGAGAAGTGGCGTACGGCGCGGCGGGGCAGGCCCTGTTCGGTGGCGGGGGCACTGGGGGTGGCGCGGTTGCGGGTGAGGGGTTCCAGGGGGAGGGACTGGGTGCTGCCGGGGGCGTGCGGCTCGGTCGCGCGCCGGTCGGTCGTGGTGGTGGTCGGTGTCCCCGCGTGGGGCGCGGGTCTCGCTGCCGTGACGGCTTCCGTGGCCGGCACCGGTCCCGCCGTCGCCGCGAGGGCGGGCGGGGTGAGGGGGAGAGCCAGAGCGGCCGCACAGGTGACACCGATCGAGGAAGCAAGGAATCCACGCATGCCCCTGATCTTGGACATAGTCCTATAAGTCTGTCCATTTGGGAGTTGACGGACTGTCGGCCGGGTTCGGCCGAACCGGTGGTGGCAGCGCGGCGGCGCGGTCGCCGGGCCATTGGGTGCAGGCCGGTGCGCCGCGTACGCTTGCGCGGGTGAACGCCACCGATCGCACCCCTGCCGACCTGCTGGGTTCCGCGCTCGCCGCGGATCCGGGACGTCCCCTGGTGACCTTCTACGACGACGCCACGGGCGAACGGGTCGAACTGTCCGTGGCCACCTTCGCCAATTGGGTGGCCAAGACCGCGAACCTGCTCCAGGACGAGTTGTCCGTCGAGCCCGGGGACCGGGTGGCCCTGCTGCTGCCCGCGCACTGGCAGACGGCCGTGTGGCTGCTGGCGTGTGCCTCGGTGGGGGTCGTCGCGGACGTGGCCGGGGACGCGCGGGCCGCCGACGTCGTGGTGAGCGGTCCGGACACGCTGGAGGCGGCCCGGGCGTGCTCCGGGGCGCGGGTCGCGCTGGCGCTGCGGCCGCTCGGGGGGCGGTTCCCGCAGACGCCCGAGGGCTTCGTCGACTACGCGGTGGAGGTGCCGGGGCAGGGGGACCGGTTCGCGCCGTACGCGCCGGTGGATCCCGAGGGGCCCGCGCTGATCGTGGCGGGGCGGGAGTTCAGCGGGGCGGAGGTCGTCGAGCGGGCTCGGGCGGAGGCGTCCGGGCTGGGGCTGACCGGGCCCGGCTCGCGGATCCTGTCCGGGCTGCCGTACGACACGTGGGAGGGGCTGAACGCGGGGCTGTACGGGCCGTTGGCGACCGGGGGTTCCGTGGTGCTGTGCCGGAATCTGGAGCGGGCCGGGGACGGGGTGCTGGACAAGCGGGTCGAGAGTGAGCGGGTCACGGTGATCGCCCGGTAGGCCGTTCCCGGGCGTGTGACGACCGCGCCCCGTCCCTCGTTCGGCCCACCCCCACCCACCCCCGGCCCCCCATCCGCGCCATGGTCGTAGGAGCAGGGCGAGCGGGGTGTTCCTACGTCAGGAGGGGTGGTGCTGTCGTGGGTGGCAGGGTTGGGCCGACCGGGGCCTCGGCCAGTGGGCGGGGGCTGGTGCGGCGGCGTCGGCGGCGGGGCGCGCGGATCTCGGCGTTCGCCGTCACCGGCCTCGTCGTGGCGGCCGCGGGAGCCGGCTGGGCCGTGTACGCCAAGCTCAGCGGGAACATCACGCCCGACGAGGCGGCCGCGGCCGAGCTCGCGCGGTACGAGAAGGAGCGGCCCACCTCGCTGGTCAAGGACGCGCGGAACATCCTGCTGATCGGCTCGGACTCGCGCGAGGGCGAGGACAACGCCCGCTACGGGCGGGACTCCGGCACCGAACGGTCGGACACGACGATCCTGCTGCACCTGTCGGCGGGCCGGGACAGCGCCACCGCCGTCTCCCTCCCCCGGGACCTGATGGTGGATTTGCCGGGCTGCCGGCGGCCGGACGGGTCCCGCAGCGCGCCGCGGTTCGCCCCGTTCAACCAGGCGTTCCAGGTGGGCGGTTCCGCCTGCACCATCCGGACCGTCGAGAAGCTCACGGACATCCGCGTCGACCATCACGTCGTCGTCGACTTCCACGGCTTCAAGGAGATGGTCGACGCGGTCGACGGCGTCGAGGTGTGCCTGCGGGAGCCGATCGACGACCGGGCCGCCGAGCTGAGGCTGCCCGCCGGGCGGGTGACGCTCGACGGCGAGCAGGCCCTCGGCTACGTCCGCGCCCGCAAGTCCCTGGGTGACGGCAGCGACACGGAGCGCATGGAGCGGCAGCAACGATTCCTCGCGGCGCTCGTCAACAAGGTGCGCAGCAATGACGTCCTGCTGAATCCGGCGAAGCTGTACCCCGTGCTCGACGCCGCCACGTCCTCTCTCACAACCGACCCGGATCTGGCGAGCCTTCGCGGTTTGTACGAACTCGTGCGCGGGCTGCGCGACATCCCCATGGAACAAGTGCAATTCCTGACCGTGCCCCGGGAGTCGTACGCATTCGACGCCAATCGCGACCAACTCGTGGAGCCCGAGGCCGAGAAGCTGTTCGAGCGGCTCCGGACCGACACACCGGTGGTCGTGACACGAAACGTACCGCGCGGTTCCGCTCCGCTGAGGCCTGCCGATTCGCGTGACGGGTCGTACGGGGATTCGTATCCGGGGCCGTTCGCGAAGCCCGTCGTCACCGTTTCTCCTCCACCGACCTTCCGGGGGAACACGGCAGCCGAGGACACCTGTGAGTAAAGCGGACGCCAAGGTAACTCCAAGGCAACGAACTCTTCATCTGAGAAATGGGCGAATTGCCCAGGTGTAGGGACGTGGAATTTGTCACCGTCGTCGCTCGGCACTGAACTGGGCGGTTAGTGTGAGCGATCCGGTGCGCCCGGCTCTGAGGACGGTCCTGAGGTCGCGCACTGTGTGACCGAGACCCGAGCGCCTTGGAGGGGAAGGCGCCGCGTGCCCCGACGGAGGAAACAGGCAACCGTGGACGCGCAAGGCCGAGGGCGGGCGGACGACGTCGATCCCGCAGACCAGTGGGTGCTCAACCCGAACACCGGCGAATACGAGCTGCGACTGGCCCCTTCCACCCCGCAGTCGGGCGTTCCCGGACCGCGCAGGCCACCCTCCTCGGACACGGACCCGCCGGTCCGCGCCCGTACGGACTCACCGGCCCGCGCCCGGACGGACGCGCCCGGACGCCCGCGGCCCGGGACACCCGGCCGTGCGGTGCCGCCGCCGCGCAGGCGCCGCGGGGCGCCGGAGGAGCCGCTGCCTGGGCGGCGCGGGCGGCGGCCCGCCAAGAAGACCTCGAAGGGCAAGAAGGCCCTGGTGTGGACCGGCGGCACGATGGCGTTCGTGCTGGTCGCCGGCGCGGGTGCCGCGTACTTCTACATCGAGCACCTGAACAACAACATCGCGTCCGTCTCCGACGACGGCGCGAGCACCGGTGGCTTCCAGAAGGACAAGGCGATCAACATCCTGCTGATCGGCACCGACAAGCGCACCGGCAAGGGCAACGAGAACTACGGCGACGCCGGCAGTGTCGGGCACGCCGACACCACGATCCTGCTGCACGTCTCCAAGGACCGTTCGAACGCGACCGCGCTGAGCATCCCGCGCGACCTGATCGTCGACGTGCCGGACTGCCCGACCACGCAGGAGGACGGGACGCAGAAGATCATCCCCGGCACGCAGGGCGTCCGCTTCAACACCAGCCTCGGCCAGGACGGCCGTACGCCCAGTTGCACGATGCGGACCGTGACCGAGCTGACCGGCGTCAAGCCGGACAACTTCATGGTCGCCGACTTCAACGCCGTCAAGACGCTGACCAGCGCGGTCGGCGGTGTCGAGGTCTGTCTGGGCAAGGACATCGACGACCCGGACTCGCACCTGAAGCTGTCGAAGGGCACCCACACGATCGAGGGCGAGCAGGCGCTCGCGTTCGTCCGCACCCGCCATGCCGTGGGCTTCGGCGGCGACCTGAGCCGGATCGGGCTCCAGCAGCAGTTCCTGAGCGCGCTGATGCGCAAGCTGAAGTCCAACGACACGCTGAGCAGCCCCTCGAAGATGCTGAAGCTGGCCGAGGCGGGCACGAAGGCGCTGACCGTCGACTCCCAGCTGGACAGCATCAGCAAGCTGAAGGACCTCGGCATGGAGCTCGGCAAGCTCGACACCAAGAACCTGACCTTCACCACGACCCCGGTGATCGACAACCCGGCGGAGAAGGTCAAGTCCACGGTCGTGCTCAACGAGTCGTCGGCCCCGCAGGTCTTCGACATGATCAAGAACGACATCTCGTTCACCGCGGTCAAGGAGCAGAAGAAGAAGGAGGCGGCCGCGGTCGCCGCCCGGCTGAAGGGAACCAAGGCGCCGGCCTCCGAGGTGCGGGTGCGGATCCTCAACGGCGGGGCCGTCGCCGGCAGCGCGCAGGAGACGCTCAGCTGGCTGCAGAACGAGGAGGGCGTGACCAAGTCGGAGAACGCCGGCAACGCGCCCGCCGAGCTGGCGAAGACCACGCTGGAGTACGCCCCCGACCAGGCCGACCAGGCCCGGCGCCTCGCCGACATCATGGGCCTGCCCGGCTCCGCGCTGAAGCCGGGCGAGAGCGTGACCAACTCCCAGGGGCTGCCCGCGATGACCCTGACCCTGGGCAAGGACTTCAAGGGCGCGGGCGTCTCCCTCACCGCTCCGTCGAAGGCGCCGGAGGGTGTGCAGAAGTCCACGGCGGACAAGGTCGAGTGCGCCAAGTGACCTGACGGGCCCGTCGTACGTCTCACAGGGCGTACGACAGGCCTTGTCCGATGATCCGCGCTGAACGCGCGGCGGGGTGCGGAGCGGGAGAGATGGCGCGCAGCAGCGGTGTGTACGGGGAGGGCACGAAACCGGGTGCCGTGCCGCGGGTGCCGGTCCAGGACCAGGGCGGCCACGACCGGGAACCGGCCCCCGGCGGTGACGGTCCGGGCAGGTCCGGCGGTACCGGAGGGCCGGGCGGCTCGGGAGGCTCGGGCGGCAGCCGCCGTCGGGTGCGCCGCGTCCTGCGCGGGGCGGCGACGGCCCTCTCCCTGCTCGTCCTCGTGACCGCCGGCGCCGGCTACCTCTACTACGAGCACCTGAACGGCAACATCCACAAGGGCGCGCGCAACAGCGGCGACTCGGGGGCGGCGAAGGCGGAGCCGAACGCGGCCGGGCAGACGCCGCTGAACATCCTGCTGATCGGCTCCGACAGCCGTGCCTCCGACGAGAACGTGACGCTGGGCGGCGGCCGGGACAGCCGGGGCAATCCGCCGCTGGGCGACGTGCAGATGCTCATCCACCTGGCCGCGGACCGCAGGAGCGCCTCCGTGGTGAGCGTGCCGCGCGACACCCGGGTCGACATACCGAAGTGCACGGACCCGGCGACCGGGAAGACGTACCCGCCGGTCAACACGATCATCAACGCCTCGCTGGCCCGGGGCGGAGCGGGCTGCACGCTCGCGACCTGGGAGAAGCTCACCGGGGCCTACATCGACCACTGGATGACGATCGACTTCGCGGGCGTGGTGCGGATGGCGGACGCCATCGGCGGGGTCGAGGTCTGCGTGCGGCAGAACGTGTGGGACCGGCCGCTGCCCGGCGTGCCCGGCGGCTCCGGCCTGAAGCTGACGGCCGGCCGGAAGAAGGTCCAGGGCGTGCAGGCGCTGCAGTGGCTGCGCACCCGCCACGCCTGGGGCAGCGACCCGCTGCGGGCCAGGGCGCAGCACATGTACATGAACTCGATGATCCGCACGCTCAAGGCGCAGGACGTCTTCTCCGACACCGGCCGGCTGACCAACCTGGCGGAGGCGGCCACGAAGTCGCTGCACGTGTCCGAGGAGATCGGCACGGTGAAGCGGCTGTACGACCTGGGGACGCAGCTCAGGACGGTACCGACGGACCGCATCACCATGACGACGCTGCCCACGGCCCAGGACCCGCAGGACGCCAACCACCTGGTGCCGGCCGGGGCCGACGCCGACCGCGTGTGGTCCATGATCCGCGACGACGTGCCCTTCGACGGCAAGGGCCGCAAGCCGGGCGCGGAGCCGGGTGCGGAGCAGGGCGTGAAGAAGAGGTCGGAGCAGACCTCCCGGGATCCGGCCGCGGCCGACGGCGAGATCGGCGTCCTGGTGCGGAACGCCACCCGCTCCGCCACCCTCGCCCCGGTCGGCGGCCGGGCGAGCGCCGTCGCGCGCTCCCTCGTGGGCAAGGGCTTCACGAGGGCCGCCGCGGACCCCTCCGCCGCGCTGTCCGAGGAGCGGACCGTCGTGCGCTACCCGAGCGCCGAACTCGCGGGCGACGCCCGGCGGGTCGCCAAGTCGCTGGGGATCCCGGTGAGTTCCGTGCAGCGGTCCACCGACGTCACCGGCGTCACCGTCGTCGTGGGCGCCGACTGGCGTACGGGCACGGCGTATCCGGAGCAGCCGGCGCCCGAGTCCGGGGACCTGCCCGGCGACACGGACGCGCTCAACGGGTCGGACGCCGGTCCGTGCATGGACGTGTACGCGCCGTACCGCTGGTAGCGACCCGCGGCGCACCCGCACACGGAACCGTCGAACTCCCATGCGCAGACTTGGGCGGATTGCCCCCATGTGTGGATGTTGAATTTGTCATTCAGTGCACACCGGCGTTCAACTGGGCGGATAGTGTGAGCGATCCAGTGCTTCTGTGATGACCAAGTACCCGTGCGCCCTCCGGGGGGAGAGGGCGCCGCGTGCCCCGACGGAGGAATCGGACAACCGTGGACGCGCAACGCCGTGGGCGGGGGGACCAGATCGACCCCGCAGACCAGTGGGTACTCAATCCGAACACCGGCGAATACGAACTGCGACTGGCCCCCTCCGCACCGCAGTCGCCGGGCCCCGGGACACGCGGACCGGCGGGCGGCCGTACGACGCCTCCCCGTACGGCGACTTCGCGCACGACGCCTCCCCGTACGGCGACTTCGCGCACCGGGACTCCCCCTGCCGGCGCGAGCCGCACCGACGTCCCGTCGCAGCGCAGGCGGCGCGGCGCTCCCGAGGAGCCGCCGCCGGGACGCCGCGGTGGGCGCCGGCCGGTGCAGCAGAAGCCGAGGAAGGCCAGGAAGGTCCTGGTGTGGACCGGCGGCACGATGGCGTTCCTGCTGGTCGGCGTCGGCGCGGCCGGCTACTTCTACCTCCAGCACCTGGAGGGCAACGTCACGACGACCGACGTCGGCAACGCGGGCGCCGGCAACTTCAGCAAGGACGAGGCCTTCAGCATCCTCATCATCGGCACCGACAAGCGCACCGGCGAGGGCAACGAGGGCTACGGCGACAAGGGCAGCAGCGGGCACGCCGACACCACGATCCTGCTGCACGTCGCCGAGGACCGCTCCAACGCGACCGCGCTCAGCATCCCCCGCGACCTGATCGTGGACATCCCCGACTGCCCGACCAAGCTGGAGGACGGCTCGGAGAAGATCGTCCCGGGGCAGCAGGGCGTCCGCTTCAACCGGAGCCTCGGCGAGAACGGCCGGGACCCGGGCTGCACGATGCGCACGGTGAAGGAGAACACCGGCATCGAGGTCGACCACTTCATGATGGCCGACTTCAACGCGGTGAAGACGCTGACCACGGCGGTCGACGGGGTCGAGGTGTGCGTGGAGAAGCCCGTCAACGACAAGGAGTCCAAACTCGTCCTGCCCGAGGGCGAGTCGACCGTCGAGGGCGAGCAGGCCCTCGCGTTCGTCCGCACGCGCAAGAGCTTCGGCAACAGCGGCGACCTCGACCGGATCAAGGTGCAGCAGCAGTTCCTCGGCTCGCTGATGCGCAAGATGTCCTCCGGTGACACCCTCACCAGCCCCTCCAAGCTGCTGAAGCTGGCCGAGGCCGCCACGAAGGCCCTCACGGTGGACAAGGCGATCGGGAACGTCGGCACGCTCAAGGACATCGCGCTGGAACTGAAGAAGGTGCCGACGAAGAACATCACCTTCACGACGGTCCCGGTGAAGGACAACCCCGCGGAGACGGTGAAGGCGACGGTCGTCCTCAACGAGGCACAGGCCCCCCAGGTGTTCGAGATGATCAAGAACGACGTCTCGTTCACCGAGGTCAAGAAGCAGCAGAAGAAGGAGAAGGACGCCGAGGCCGCCCGCCTCAAGGGCACCAAGGCCCCGGCCTCCGAGGTCCGGGTGCGGATCCTCAACGGCGGTGCCGTCGGCGGCAGCGCGCAGAAGACCCTGCAGTACCTCCAGGTCGAGGAGGGCGTGACCAAGTCCGAGAACGGCGGCAACGCCCCCGCCGCCCTGGCGAAAACGACCCTCGAGTACGCCCCCGACCAGGCCGACCAGGCCCGCCGACTGGCCGACATCATGGGCCTGTCCGGCGCGGCGCTCAAGCCCGGCGAGAGCGTGACCAACGCCCAGGGGCTGCCCACGATGACCCTGACCCTCGGCAGGGACTTCAAGGGCGCCGGCGTGAAGCTGAACGCCCCGGTCGAGGCGCCGGACGTGGAGAAGTCCACGGCCGACAAGGTCAAGTGCGCGAGTTGACCCGCTGAGGGCAACTGACAGGCCCGTCGTGCGTCTAACAGGAGGCAGGGCGGGCCTGTTGCATGCGCGGGGTGCGGAGAGGACCGGGGAAAGTGACGCAGAGCGGTGTGCGGGAGGACGGAACGCGACGAGGCGTCCGCCACGAACCGGTCCCGGGCGGAAACGGGCCGACGGGCACGCGGTCGCCCGAGGGCGACGGCATGCCGACGGGGGACACGAAGACGCCGAGCGACGACGGCAGTCCGGCGCGCGGCGCGAAAACGCCCAGCGGCGACAGCGGACCGGCCCGCGGCGCCAAGACCCCGAGCAGCGACGGCAGGCCGGTCCGCGGCGCCAAGACGCCCGGCCGTGACAGCGGACCGGCCAGCGGCGTGAGGTCGGCCAATCAAGAGGGGGCCTCGGCAGCAGGCGCGGGCCCCTCTGTGGATGACCGTGGCGGTGACGGCGGCAAGGGCGGCGGGCGGCGACGCGGCGGCCGGCCCCCGCGCAGGCGGCGGGCGCTGAAGTGGTCCGCCGTCGTGCTCGCCGTGCTGATACTCGGCACGGCCGGGACGGGCTACTTCTACTACCGGCACCTCAACGGCAACATCAAGAAGGACGCCCTGAACCTCGGCGACAACAAGGTCGCCGCCCCGACGCCGAACGCCGCCGGCCAGACCCCGCTGAACATCCTGCTCATCGGCTCCGACGCCCGCGACACCGAGGAGAACCAGAAACTCGGCGGCGCCCGCGAGACGTTCGGCGCCACTCCCCTGGCCGACGTGCAGATGCTGCTGCACCTGTCCGCCGACCGCACCAACATGTCGGTCATCAGCATGCCCCGCGACACCCTGGTCAAGATCCCCAAGTGCACCGACCCGGACGACGGCAAGGTCTACGCGGCGACCCAGGGCCGGACGATGACCAACCAGAGCCTCGGCCACGGCGGTCCCGGCTGCACGGTGGCCACCTGGCAGGAGCTCACCGGCATCCACATCGACCACTTCATCATGGTCGACTTCGCCGGAGTCGTCTCGATGGCCGACGCCGTCGGCGGCGTCCCCGTCTGCGTCGACGCCAACATCCACTCCCGCACCTCCGACGGCAAGGGCTCGGGCCTGAAACTGGAGAAGGGCACCTCGTACATCCAGGGCGAGCAGGCCCTGCAGTGGCTGCGCACGCGCTACGGCTTCGAGGACGGCAGCGACCTCGCCCGCGCCAAGGCCCAGCACATGTACATGAACGCGATGGTCCGCCAACTGCGCGAGAACGCCACCCTCAGCAGCCCCAACAAGCTGCGCAGACTGGCCGAGGAAGCCACCCGCGCCATGACGGTCGACCCGGGCCTCGACACCGTCAGGAAGCTCTACGACCTCAGCACCGAGCTGCGCAAGGTCGAGCCGAAGCGCATCACCATGACCACGATGCCCAACCGGTACGTCGGCGCCCGCGTGGAGCCCACCGAGGACGCCGAACAGCTGTTCCGGCTGGTGCGCGAGGACATCGCCCTGGACGGCAAGGACAAGACGAAGAAGGCCGAGGAGAAGGCCTCCACCGACCCGGCCGCGGCCGACGACGAGATCGCCGTCCAGGTCCGCAACGGCACCCGCACCGACACCCTCGCCCCGGCGAGCGGACGCGCGAGCACCGTGGCCGGGCTGCTGAAGGAGGAGGGCTTCACCGAGGCCGTCGCCGACACCGACGGCTCGTGGAGCGAGGACCAGACCGTCGTCCGCTACCCGAGCGCCGACCTGGAGGGCGACGCCCAGCGCGTCGCCGAGGCCCTCGGGATCCCTCTCAGTTCGGTGCAGCGGTCGACCGACGTCTCCGGCGTCACACTCGTCGTCGGCGCGGACTGGCGTACCGGCACCGACTACAAGGCACCGAAGCGGAACGACCGGACCCCGAAGTCGGCCGACGCGCTCAACGGCGCCGACGACAAGGCCTGCATGCACGTGAACCCCGGCTTCACCTGGTGACGGAAACGGGCCCCTCCCGAGCGGGAAGGGCCCGAAGCCGTGCGGCGCGGATCAGCCGGTAGCCGTGCGGCGCGGATCAGCCCGTGGCCGCGTCGGCGTCCGCCCGGACCGACGGGCGCCGGGACGCGATGACCTTCCGCGCCAGCGCCCGCGGGCTCGTCAGGAAGCCCCAGCCCCACGACATGTGCATCGTGGCCAGCGCCACGGGGATCTGCAGCCGCGCCTTCAGCGGCAGCCCCCTGCCCGCGGGGACCGAACCCAGCAGGATCGCCGCGAGATAGCCGCCGGGCACCACGAGGCCCCACGGCGTCAGCAGCGCGCCCACCAGGAGCCCGGCCGCGATCGCGCACACGGCGGTCGGCGGGGCGAGGTAGCGCAGGTTGATCGAACCCTCGTGGTAGCGGGCGACGACGTGCCGCCAACGGCCGTAGTCCTTGTACTGCTTGGCGAGCGCCTTCACGCTCGGCCGCGGCCGGTACGACACCTTCAGCTCGGGCGAGAACCAGACCAGCCCGCCGGCCTCACGGATACGGAAGTTCAGCTCCCAGTCCTGGGCGCGGATGAACTCCACGTTGTAGCCGCCCTGCCGCTCCAGCGCCTCGCGCCGGAACACCCCCAGGTAGACCGTCTCGGCCGGGCCCGCCTCCCCGCCCGTGTGGAACGAGGCGTTGCCCACACCTATCTTCGAGGTCATCGCGGCGGCGACGGCGCGCTCCCAGTCGTTCTCGCCCTCGGCGTGCATGATGCCGCCGACGTTCTGCGCGCCGGTCTCCTCCAGGAGCCGTACCGCGGTGGCGATGTAGTTCGGGGAGAGCATGCCGTGGCCGTCGACCCGGACCACGACCGGATGCCGGGAGGCGTTGATCGCCGCGTTCAGCGCCGCGGGCGTACGGCCGGTGGGGTTGGGGACGGTGTGCACACGCGGGTCTTCGGCCACGAGCTCGGCGGCGATCTCGTCCGTGCGGTCCGTGGACGGACCGAGGGCGATCACGACCTCCATCTCGCCGGCGTACTCCTGCGCGAGGATCGCTTGGACTGCTCCCCGCAGATGCCGCTCCTCGTTGAGGACAGGCATGATCACGGAAACGGCGGGGAGCCGCACGTCGGGATTGGCGTTCATAGGGGGCTCACGTTACCGCGAACGGGGGACAGCGTTGCGCGCCGCCGGGGCGGTACCGCGGGCCGCAGATCGTATCGGCCTACGGTTTCACGGATCCCACGTACGGCCGTCGTCCGGAGGTGTCCCCATGCCCACGCCGCCGCGGTCCCCTCGGTCCACCGCCGCACCCCAGCGCCGCCCCCAGCCACCCGCCCCCCGCCACGCCCCGCGCCGGCCCGCGCCGCCCGCACGGCGCCGGAAGCCGCGCTGGGGCATGCGGGCCGTCACCACGCTGTCCGTGGTGGTCCTCGCCTCCGCCGGTATCGGACACGCGGTCGTGACCAGCCTGGACGCGGACATCGCCCGGGTCGACCCCTTCAAGGACATGAAGAACCGGCCCCAGGCCGGCCACGGCATGAACGTCCTGCTCGTCGGCACCGACGGCCGCGAGAAGATCAGCAAGGAGGAGCGGCGCAAGTACCGGCTGGGCGGGGCACCCTGCCACTGCACCGACACGATCATGATCGTGCACATCTCGGAGGACCGGGAACGGGCGAGCGTGGTGAGCCTGCCGCGCGACTCCTACGCCGTGATGCCCCCGCACGTCGACCGCACGACGGGCGAACGGCACGGCGGGCACCCGGTCAAGCTGAACGCGGCGTACGCGGAGGGCGGGCCGCAGCTGACCGTGCGGACCGTGGAGAGCATGACCAAGGTGAAGATCGACCACTACGTGGAGGTCGACTTCACGAGCTTCATGAAGACGGTGGACGTCGTCGGCGGCGTACAGATCTGCACCGCCGACCCCCTGAAGGACAGTTACACCGGCCTGGACCTCCCCGCCGGCCGGCACACCCTCGCGGGCGGCCAGGCACTCCAGTACGTGCGCGCCCGCCACGTCGACGGCGCCTCCGACCTGGGCCGCATGAAACGGCAGCAGCGCTTCATGGCGGCGCTCGTGGAACGCGTCACATCCTCCGGGATCCTCCTCAACCCGATGAAGTTCCGGGACGTGACACGGGCCGTGCTCGGCTCGGTGCGGGCCGACAAGGGCTTCGGCACGGACGAGATGCTGGACCTCGGCCGGGCCATGCGGAACTTCTCCCCCTCCTCCTCCGAGTTCACCACCGTCCCGATCGGGCGGATGGGATTCGCCGTGAAGGGCGTCGGCTCCACGCTGAAGTGGGACCCCGTGAAGGCGGAGCGCCTCTTCCACGCCCTGCGCCAGGACCAGCCGCTGTCCGTGCACCGGCCGCGCGCCGCCGCCCGCATCGTGTCGGTGGCCCCGCAGCAGATCCGCGTCCAGGTGGAGAACGGCACGCGCACGCCCGGCCTCGGCCGCCGCGTGGACGCCGCCCTGGCCTCGACGGGCTTCCGCACGACCCGGGCCCCGGTGAACGCCGCAGCCCGCGACGTCAAGCGCACGGTCGTCGCCTACGACCCCCGCTGGGACCGCTCGGCCAAGTCCCTCGCGACGGCCCTCCCGGGCAGCGAACTGCGCCCGGTCAAGGGCCTGGGCCCGACCCTGAAGGTGATCGCGGGAGCGGACTTCGAACGCGTCCGGAAGGTGCGGGCGGAGGATCCGGGGCAGGGGGAGTTCGGGGTGGTGCGGGGGGATGAGGTGGCGTGCTCCTAGGAGTTCAGGCGCGTCAGTCCTCGAACCCCTCCGCCGCCCGCTTCTCCCGCAGCTCCATGATCGCGCGGCGGCGGGCCAGGCGGTGGGTGCGGCGGATCTGGGCCTCCTGGTAGCGGCGCTTGTCGCGCTCGGTCTCCGGGAGGACCGGAGGGACCCGGCGGGGCTTGCCGTCGGCGTCGACCGCGGCGAAGACGAGGTAGGCGGAACCGACCTGCGTCGGTGGCGCGGACTCGTTCCAGCGTTCGGCCAGGACGCGGACGCCGACCTCCATGGACGTCCGGCCGGTCCAGTTGACCTGCGCCTTGACGTGGACCAGGTCGCCGACGCGGACCGGCTCCAGGAACGCCATCTCGTCCATGGACGCGGTGACGGCCGGGCCGCCGGAGTGCCGCCCGGCCACGGCCCCGGCCGCGTCGTCGACCAGCTTCATGATCACGCCGCCGTGCACGGTCCCCAGCAGGTTCGTGTCGTTGTGGGTCATGATGTGGCTGAGGGTCGTGCGGGAGGCCGAGGTCGGCTTGCCCGGGATATCCGTGGCGCCGGAATCCGCAGCTGAGGCCTGGTCTGTCATGGCCCCTACCTTATGCCGAGGCGGCATGAGGGGGTTTTGTGTCAGCTTCGCCACAGCCGTGCTCTGATTTTCCGACGACTCTTGTATGGCGGACCATGGGGACCTGCACACTGGGGCGCATGAACAATTGGCCCGAGGGATGGTCCGACGACAACCGCGGCAGCCGGTACGGACGCGGAAGCTCGAGCGCACAGCCCGAGAGCGCCCGTGTCATGCGGCAGGTCCGCCGCGGTCCGGCGGCGTCGCCCGGGCAGGGTGCCTACGGTGGCGCACCGCAGTACGCCGGCGGCGTGCCGCAGCAGCCGTCGTACGTGGACGGCGGCTACGCCGAGCCGCCGTCGACCTATGACAGCGGCTACAACACCGGCCAGGTCTACGGCTCCCCCGGCGGCAGAGGCCCCGGCGGCCCGGGCGGCGGCGGGTACGACCCGCGTCCCGCGCCGAACTGGCGCCGCCGCATCAAGGTGACGGCGATCACGCTGGTGACGGTCCTGGCCGTGACGAGCGTCGCCACGTACTTCTGGGCCGACTCCAAGCTCAACCGCGACGTCGACCTGTCGAAGGTCATCGACCGGCCGGAGGCGGGCGAGGGCACGAACTACCTGATCGTCGGCTCGGACAGCCGCGCGGGCATGTCGGCCGAGGAGAAGAAGAAGCTGCACACCGGCTCCGCCGAGGGCAAGCGCACGGACTCGATGATGATCCTGCACACCGGCAGCAACGGCCCGACGCTGATCTCGCTGCCGCGTGACTCGAACGTCACGATCCCGTCGTACAAGGGCTCCGACTCGGGCAAGCTCTACCCGGCCACCGGCCGCCAGACGAAGCTCAACGCGGCGTACGCGGAGGACGGCCCGGAGCTGCTGGTCCGCACGGTCGAGGCCAACACCGGTCTGCACATCGACCACTACGTGGAGATCGGCTTCGGCGGCTTCGCGAACATCGTGGACGCGGTCGGCGGGGTCGAGATGGACATCCCGCAGGACATCAAGGACACCAAGTCCGGCGCGGACCTGAAGAAGGGCAAGCAGACCCTCAACGGCGAGCAGGCCCTGGCGTTCGTCCGCACCCGCTACGCCCTCAAGGGCTCCGACCTGGACCGTACGAAGAACCAGCAGAAGTTCCTCTCGGCCCTGGCCAACCAGGTCGCCACCCCGAGCACGATTCTGAACCCCTTCAAGCTGTACCCGACCATGGGCGCCGGCCTGGACTCCCTCGTGGTCGACAAGGACATGGGCCTGTTCGACCTGGCGTCCATGTTCTGGGCGATGAAGGGCGTCAGCGGCGGCGAGGGCAAGTCGATGAACATGCCGATCGCGGGCAACTCCGCGAACGGCAACCTCCAGTGGGACACCGCGAAGGTGAAGACGCTGGTGAACGAACTGAAGAACGACGAGAAGGTCACCGTCTCGGGCAACTGAGCTCCGAGCGGCGAAAAGGGGGCACCCGGCGGGTGCCCCCTTCGCTGTGAGGCGGTCCTCACATCGTGGCGGCCGCCATCTTGCGGCACATCTCGGCGCAGTTGCGACACGCCTCGGCGCAGCGCATCATCTGGGCGTCGTCCGGCATGGACATACACGCCTCGGCGCACATGTCACAGGCGCGGGCGCACATCGCGCACATCTCGGCCGAGAGCGGCGAGCGGCGCATCATCATGTCCGCGCACAGCCGGGTCATCTCGGCGCAGTCCATGACCGCGCGCATGACCTGCATCTGGGCCTGGCCGCCCATCTGCATGCAGGAGCTCATGGTCTCCTCGCACGTGCTGTGGCAGGACATGCACGCCTGGACGCAGTCCTGCATCTCCTTGCTCATCGGGGTGGCCGTGGTGGGCTGCTGGGTCATGGTTCCTCCCGGGGACGGGCGGGGGCCGGGGGTCGGTCCCCGTGCCCTTCCGTCCTACGCCTGTGCGGCGCCGCCCGCCACGGGGCGGAAGGAACCAATCCGCCAAGCGTGCGTCACGGCAGGTTGCGGGCCATGACGATGCGCTGAACCTGGTTCGTTCCCTCGTAGATCTGCGTGATCTTGGCGTCCCGCATCATGCGCTCCACCGGGTAGTCACGCGTGTAGCCGTACCCGCCGAGGAGCTGGACCGCGTCCGTCGTGACCTCCATCGCGACGTCCGAGGCGAAGCACTTGGCGGCGGCGCCCTGGTACGTGAGGTCGGCGTCGCCGCGTTCGGAGGCGGCGGCGGCCTGGTAGGTCAGGGCGCGGGCGGCCGAGATCTTCATGGCCATGTCGGCGAGCATGAACTGGATGCCCTGGAAGTCGGCGATGGGCTTGCCGAACTGCTTGCGCTCCTGGACGTAGCCCTTGGCGTAGTCGAGGGCACCCTGGGCGATGCCGAGGGCCTGGGCGGCGATGGTGATGCGGGTGTGGTCGAGGGTCTTCATGGCCGTGGCGAAGCCGGTGCCCTCCTCGCCGATCATGCGGTCGGCGGGGATGCGGACGTTGTCGAGGTAGACCTCGCGGGTCGGGGAGCCCTTGATGCCGAGCTTCTTCTCGGGGGCGCCGAAGGAGACGCCCTCGTCGGACTTCTCGACGACGAAGGCCGAGATGCCCTTCGAGCGCTTCGACGGGTCCGTCACCGCCATCACCGTGTAGTACTCGGACTCGCCGGCGTTGGTGATCCAGCGCTTCACGCCGTTGAGGACGTAGAAGTCGCCGTCGCGGACGGCCTTGGTCTTCATGCCGGCGGCGTCGGAGCCGGCGTCGGGCTCGGAGAGGCAGTAGGAGAACATGCCGTCGCCCTTGGCGAGCGGGGCCATGTACTTCTTCTTCAGCTCCTCGGAGCCGGAGAGGATCACCGGGAGCGAGCCCAGCTTGTTCACCGCGGGGATGAGGGAGGAGGAGGCGCAGACGCGGGCGACCTCCTCGATCACTATGACGGTGGCGAGCGCGTCGGCGCCCGAGCCGCCGTACTCCTCGGGGACGTGCACGGCGTGCAGGTCGTTCGCCACCAGCGCGTCGAGCGCCTCGCGCGGGAAGCGGGCCTCCTCGTCCACCGCGGCGGCGTGCGGCGCGATCTTCGCCTCGGCCAGCGAGCGGACGGCGTCGCGGAGCATGTCGTGCTCCTCGGACGGGCGGTACAGGTCGAAGTCAGCCGATCCGGCCAAGGTCTCTCACGCTCCAAAACGCTGCGATGGTGGCGCTAACTACCGTTAAGTAATCAAAAGTTTATGGGGTCGCCCACGGGAGTGATACGTGAGCTAGGCGACAGCCGAGAAGTTGCCCAGTGAAGCGCGCCGCCATGCCCCGGCTATGCTCGGGCGCGCACCACATGCCGTAGACCCCTGGAGCACCCATGGCCCTGAAGATCACCGTGATCGGCACCGGTTATCTCGGCGCGACACACGCGGCGGCCATGGCCGAGCTGGGCTTCGAGGTGCTCGCGCTGGACGTCGTGCGCGAGAAGATCGAGATGCTGGAGCGGGGCGAGGCCCCGATGTACGAGCCGGGTCTGGACGAGCTGCTGCGCCGGCACGTCGCCGGGTTCGAGGGCTCCAGCGGGCGGCTGCGCTTCACCCAGGACTGGGCCGAGATCGGTGCCTTCGGCGATGTGCACTTCGTCTGTGTGAACACGCCGCAGCGGCACGGCGAGTACGCCTGCGACATGTCGTACGTCGACTCCGCGTTCGCCTCGCTGGCGCCGCATCTGCACGGGCCCGCGCTGGTGGTCGGCAAGTCGACCGTGCCCGTGGGCTCCGCCGACCGGCTGGCGGCCTACCTGGCGGCGAACGCGCCGGCCGGGGAGGACGCCGAGCTGGCCTGGAACCCGGAGTTCCTGCGGGAGGGCTTCGCGGTCGACGACACGCTGCACCCGGACCGGATCGTGGTGGGTGTGCGCAGCGAGCGGGCCGAGAAACTGCTGCGGGAGGTGTACGCGACGCCGATCGCGGAGGGCTCGCCGTTCGTGGTGACGGACTTCCCGACCGCCGAGCTGGTGAAGACATCGGCGAACTCCTTCCTCGCGACGAAGATCTCCTTCATCAACGCGATGGCGGAGGTGTGCGAGGCCGCGGGCGGTGATGTCGCGAAGCTGGCGGAGGCGATCGGTTACGACGACCGGATCGGCAGGAAGTTCCTGCGGGCCGGGATCGGCTTCGGCGGTGGCTGTCTGCCGAAGGACATCCGGGCGTTCATGGCGCGGGCGGGTGAGCTGGGCGCGGACCAGGCGCTGACGTTCCTGCGGGAGATCGACTCGATCAACATGCGCCAGCGTGGGCAGATGGTGGAGCTGGCCCGGCAGGCGCTGGGCGGCGGGCCGTTCCTGGGCAAGCGGGTGGCGGTGCTGGGCGCGACCTTCAAGCCCGACTCGGACGACGTGCGGGACTCGCCCGCGCTGAACGTGGCCGGGCAGATCCATCTCCAGGGCGGGCAGGTCACGGTGTACGACCCGAAGGGCATGGACAACGCCCGCCGGGTCTTCCCGACGCTCGGCTATGCCGACTCGGCGCTGGAGGCGGTGCGGGGCGCCGACATCGTGCTGCATCTGACGGAGTGGCGGGAGTTCCGCGAGCTGGACACCGAGGCGCTCGGGGAGGTGGCGGCGGCCCGGGTCGTCCTGGACGGTCGCAACGCCCTGGATCCGGAGCGCTGGCGCAAGGCGGGCTGGACGTACCGGGCGATGGGGCGTCCCAGGGCGTGAGCGCGTAGGGACGCGCGGACAGGTGACGCCGGTTCGGCCGAGGCTCAGTCGGCCGAACCGGCGTCTTGTTGCATTCTGCCCCACCGGGCCGGGGTGGGGGGCGTCTCATGTTCCCTTGGCGCGGTAGCGGCGCATCTTGGCGCGGGCCCCGCACACCTGCATGGAGCACCAGCGGCCCCGGCCTGCGGGGCTGCGGTCGTAGTACGCCCAGTGGCAGTCGGCGGCCTCGCAGGCCTTGAGGCGGGTCCAGGTGCCGGCGACCAGGGCTTCGGCGACGGCGGCGGCCACGCGTGCGTGCAGGGAGTGGCCGTCGGCGGGGGTGAGGGCGGCCGAGCCGTCCGCCGGGTCGACCGTGACGACGAGGGGGGCGGCGGCGAGGAGGTCGCCGAGCGGGGGTACCTCGCGGTGGGGCGGGTGGCCGGCGTGGGCGAGGAGGACGGCGCGCAGTGACTCGCGCAGGGCGCGGGCCTCTTCGGCCTCGTCGTCCCCGGTGATCCCGATGCGGGCCCGGCCTTCCGGCGTGTCGAGCGCGTCGGCGCCCGACTCGATGTCCAGCGTGTTCACCAGGGTCTCGACCAGGGCCAGGCCGCCGGGTGCGGGCGATCTCTCCGTCATGGCTGGACCGTACCTCTCGCGTTTCCCCTTGCGAGGTTACCGCCTGTGCGGGAGCATGGAGTAACGGTTACCAGTTTCCCGCAGGCTGTCGGTAACGAACCTGTGGGTAACAGCGACTTCGAGGAGGAAGTCATGGCTCTCGCCAAGATGGGTGTCGTCGTCCTGGACTGTCCCGACCCGCGCGCGCTGGCGGGCTTCTACGCCGACGTGCTGGGGGGCACGCCGACGGTGGAGAGCGACGGGGAGGACGAGTGGGTGGACCTGAAGGTGCCGGGCGGCCCGGCGCTGGCGTTCCAGGCCGCTCCCGGGTACGTGCCGCCACGGTGGCCCTCGCCCGAGCACTCCCAGCAGTTCCACCTCGACCTGGTGGTGGAGGATCTGGACGCGGCCGAGAAGGGCGTGCTGGCGCTGGGCGCGAAGCCGCTGGACGCCGAGGACCGGGAGCGCACGTTCCGGGTTTACGCCGACCCGGCCGGGCACCCGTTCTGCCTCTGCGCCTGCTGAGACCGGGAGGCCTCATGTCCGCCGTGGCACGTTTCCGTTCCGTGGTCGTCGACTGCCCCGAGCCGCGCGAGCTGGCCCGCTTCTACGCGCGGGTCGGCGGGGGCACGCCGGAGGACGACGACCCCGACTGGGTGGTGCTGCGCGTCCCCGGCGGGCCGCGGCTCGCCTTCCAGCGCTCGCCCGGGTACACCCCGCCGGAGTGGCCGCGGGCCGACCGCAACGCTCAGCAGTTCCACCTGGACTTCGACGCCGGGTCGACGTGGGAGGAGATCGACGCGGCGGAGGAGCGGGTGCTGGCGCTGGGGGCGCGGGTGCTGGACCGGGAGGACTACGAGAAGAAGGACTTCCGGGTGTACGCCGATCCGGTGGGGCATCCGTTCTGCCTGTGCCGGATCGAGCACGACTGAGGCGACGGGCGCGTTACCCGTCCAGCTCCGCGATCGTCGCCGTCGACTGCTCGCGCCGTTGCTGGGCCGCGCGGGCCGTGAAGTCGGCGCCGCGCAGCACGCGTTGGACGTTGCCCCAGGTCAGAAGGGCCACGTCGGCCTCGTCCCAGCCGCGTCGGAGCAGTTCGGCGATCAGCCGCGGGTAGCAGGAGGTGTCGCCGAGTTCCTGCGGGTGGGCGGCTCCGGAGTCGTAGGTGCCGGACAGTCCGACGCAGTGCGCTCCGGCGACCTCGCGGACGTGGTCGAGGTGGTCGGCGACGTCGCGGACGGTCGGGCCGGTCTGCTCGGCGGTCAGCGGCACCAGGCACAGCCCCTTGGCCTCGCCCAGCTCCGCCAGCAGTTCGTCGGGGAGGTTGACCGGGTGGGGGCGGATCGCCCGGGCGGCGGAGCGGCTGCACAGCACGGGTGCCCGGGAGAGGCTCAGGACGCGGCGGACGGTCTGCGGTGAGGCGCCGGAGAGGTCCGCGATCACGCCGAGCCGGTTCATCTCGCGCACGACCTCCTCGCCGAACCGGGTCAGCCCCGCCTCGCTCGCCCAGGACACCCCGGCCAGGGTGAGGACGCGCAGGCCGAGGGCGTGCAACTGGCGCAGGATGCCCAGCGAGTCGCCCACGGCCGATGCCCCGGCGGGGCCGAGGAGCACGGCGACCCGGCCGCAGTTGCGGGCGTCCGCGACCTGTCCGGCCGTACAGGCGGGCCGCAGGCCCTCGTCACAGGTGCGGACGACGGTCTTGGCCAGGTCCAGCTGCTCCAGCGTGGCGCCGACGGCCCGGTCGCCGTCGAGGCCCTCGGGCAGGTGCAGCGACCAGAACAGGGCGCCCACGTGGCCGCCGCGCAGGCGCGGTACGTCCGTGTCGACGGCGCTCTCGCCGAGCTCCAGGTCGTAGTAGGACAGGCGCTTGAGGGCCCAGGGCAGTCCGTTGTAACCGTCGGCGACGGGGTGCGCGGCGAGGATGGCGTGCGCCCGGGTCAGGGGCGCGTCGTCCGGGTCGGAGACGGGCTCGTAGGACTCCGCCGTGACCACGGCCTCCTCGGGGTACGGCTCGGCCAGGTCGTCGAGGTCACCGGCCGCGGCGGTGGGGCGCAGGTCGTCCTGGAGGTCTGCCATGGCGGCTCCGTACGGTCGTCGTGCAGTACGGTCACCGTCGCACGGAGCGGTGGGCTGTTCCTGGTGGGCGGAGCGTTCGGGGTACGCCCCGACGGCCGCGCCGTCAGGGCAGCCGGGCCGCTTCGATCACCTCGTCCAGGGTGTCCCGGGAGCGGACCAGGTCGGCGATCATCCGGTCGATGCGGGCGCGCTCGGCGGTGAGGTCGGCGACCAGGCTGGGGGTGGCACGGGACGAGGGGCCGCCGTCCCTGTCCCGCATGCACGGCAGCAGCTGGACGATCTTCTCGCTGCACAGTCCCGCCGCGAACAGCTCCTGGATCCGGATGACCCGGTCCACGGCCGCCTCCGGGTACTCCCGATGTCCGCCGGGCGTCCGCTCGGCGGTGAGCATCCCCTGCTTCTCGTAGTAGCGCAGCGACCGCTCGCTCACGTTGGTGCGCCGGGCCAGTTCACCGATCCGCACGTCCACTCCCGGGCTTGATTCTGACATTGGTGTCAGGTTTTAGCGTACGGGCATGACGCAGCACACGACAGCACTCTTCGAGCCGGCTCGTCTGCCCGGTCTTGACCTGCCCAACCGTCTGGTGATGGCGCCGCTGACCAGGAACCGGGCCGAGGCCGACGGCACGCCGACCCCGCTCATGGCCACGTACTACGCCCAGCGCGCCTCCGCCGGGCTGATCATCGCCGAGGCGTCGACGCCGAACGCGGTCGGGCAGACGTACCCGAACATCACCGCCGTCCACAGCCCCGCGCACGTGGCCGGCTGGCGGCGGGTCACGGACGCCGTGCGGGAGGCGGGCGGCCGGATGTTCCTCCAGCTCCAGCACGGCGGGCGGGTCGGGCACCCCGCGACCAGCGGGCTGACGCCTCTGGCTCCCTCGCCCGTCCCGCTGCCCGGGACGATCTTCACGCCGGAGGGTCACCGGCCGGCCGTGGTGCCCAGGGAGATGACCGCCGAGGACATCCGCACCACCGTCGCCGACTTCGCGAAGGCCGCCCGCAACGCGCTGGACGCCGGCTTCGAGGGGGTGGAGGTGCACTCGGCCAACGGCCATCTGCTGCACCAGTTCCTCGCCCGCAACACCAACCTTCGCACCGACGGCTACGGCGGACCGGTCGCGGCCCGGATCCGGTTCACGGCCGAGGTGACCGAGGCCGTGGCTGCCGAGATCGGGGCCGAGCGGGTGGGGCTCCGGGTCTCCCCCGGCAACACGGTCAACGGCATCGAGGAGGGCGAGACCGAGGAGATCTACCCGGCGCTCGTCGAGCGGCTCGGCGGGCTGGGGCTGGCCTACCTGCACCTGGGGTACGCCGACCCGGAGACGGCGGTGTTCCGGAAGGTGCGTGCCGGATGGCCGGGCGTGCTCATCGGCAACCCGGTACTGAAGGAGATCTCCACGGACGCGGTGCACCGGGCGTCCGAGGCGCTGCTGGCCGCCGGAGCCGACCTGATCGCGCTCGGCCGCCCCTTCCTGGCCAACCCGGATCTGGTGACGCGGCTGCGGCGCGGGGCGCCGCTGAACGAGCTGCGCGACCGGTACTTCATGTACGTGGGCGGGGCGACCGGCTACACCGACTACCCCGCCCTCGACGCTCAGGAGCCGGACGCGTCCAGCGACTCGATCGTGGCGTTGGACGGCGACCGCGTCTGCTGAAGCCCCCGGGCCACGTCCTCCGCCGCGTCCAGCACCCGGACCGCGTTCTTCCAGGTCAGCTTGGTCAGGTCGGCCTTCGACCAGCCGCGGTCGAGGAGTTCGGCGATCAGGTTGGGGTAGCCGGAGACGTCGTCGAGGCCGTCGGGGGTGAAGGCCGTGCCGTCGTAGTCGCCGCCGATGCCGAGGTGGTCGATGCCCGCCGCCTCGCGCATGTGGTCCAGGTGGTCGGCGACCGTCGCCACCGTGGCGACCGGGCGCGGGTGCCGCTCCTCGAAGGCGCGGTGGACCTTCATGGCCTCCGGGGTGGTGTCGAGGGGGTGGAAGCCGTGGACGCGCATGTTCTCGTCGGCCGCGGCGGTCCAGTCGACGGCCGCCTGGAGCACGAACTTCGGGACGAAGGTGACCATGGCGATGCCGCCGTTGGCGGGCAGGCGTTCCAGGACGTCGTCCGGGATGTTGCGCGGGTGGTCGCAGACGGCCCGGGCGGAGGAGTGGGAGAAGATCACCGGGGCGGTGCTCGTGTCGAGCGCGTCCCGCATCGTCGTCGCGGCCACGTGGGAGAGGTCGACGAGCATGCCGAGCCGGTTCATCTCCCGTACGACCTCGCGGCCGAACGCGGTGAGGCCCCCGGCCCGCGGCTCGTCGGTCGCGGAGTCCGCCCAGTCCACGTTGTCGTTGTGGGTGAGCGTGAGGTACCGCACGCCGAGTCCGTACAGACCGCGCAGGGTGCCCAGCGAGTTGGCGATGGAGTGGCCGCCCTCCGCGCCCATGAGGGAGGCGATCCGGCCCTCGCGGCGCGCGGCCTCCATGTCGGCGGCCGTCAGCGCGGGGCGCAGGTCCTCCGGGTGGCGGGCCAGCAACTGCCGTACGCAGTCGATCTGTTCGAGGGTGGCCGCGACCGGGTCGGGCGCGTCCGTGCGGACGTACACCGACCAGTACTGCGCGCCGACGCCGCCGGCCCGCAGGCGCGGGAGGTCGGTGTGCAGATGGGCGGCCTGGTCGACGGCGATGTCCCGGGCGTCGAGGTCGTAGCGGACCTGCTCGCGCAGTGCCCAGGGCAGGTCGTTGTGCCCGTCGACGACCGGGAACTCCCGCAGGAGTTCCCGGGCTGCCTCCCGGGAGGTCATCGTCGTCACTTCCCCGCGCCGAAGCCGAAGCCGCCCGTGCCCTCGACCTTGGAGCGCAGGCGCTTGCCCTTCTCGGTGGCCTGGTCGTTGAGCTCCTGCTGGAACTCGCGCATGCGGGCGCGCAGGTCCTCGTCGTGCGCGGCGAGGATGCGGGCCGCGAGCAGACCGGCGTTGCGGGCGCCGGCGACCGAGACCGTGGCGACCGGGACGCCGGCCGGCATCTGCACGATCGACAGGAGGCTGTCCATGCCGTCGAGGTACTTCAGCGGCACGGGCACGCCGATGACCGGCAGCGGCGTCACGGAGGCGAGCATGCCGGGCAGGTGGGCGGCGCCGCCCGCCCCGGCGATGATCACCTTGAGCCCGCGCTCGTCGGCCTGCTCGCCGTAGGCGACCATCTCGCGCGGCATGCGGTGCGCGGAGACGACGTCGACCTCGTAGGCGATCTCGAACTCGTCGAGGGCCTTGGCGGCGGCCTCCATGACGGGCCAGTCGGAGTCCGACCCCATGACGATGCCAACAACAGGGCTCATTCGGTGATGGTGCCTCTCAGGTAGCCGGCAGCGTGACGGGCGCGCTCCAGCACGTCGTCCAGGTCGTCGCCGTAGGTGTTGACGTGACCGACCTTGCGGCCGGGCTTCACGTCCTTGCCGTACATGTGGATCTTCAGCTGCGGGTCGCGGGCCATGCAGTGCAGGTACGCGGAGTACATGTCCGGGAAGTCGCCGCCGAGGACGTTGACCATCACCGTCCACTTGGCGCGCGGGCGCGGGTCGCCCAGGGGCAGGTCCAGGACCGCGCGGACGTGGTTGGCGAACTGGCTGGTGACGGCGCCGTCCATCGACCAGTGGCCGGAGTTGTGCGGGCGCATCGCCAGCTCGTTGACGAGGATGCGGCCGTCGCGGGTCTGGAACAGCTCGACCGCGAGGTGGCCGACGACGCCGAGCTCCTTGGCGATGTTCAGCGCCATCTCGGAGGCCTCCAGGGCGAGGGCCTCGTCCAGGTCGGGCGCCGGGGCGATGACCGTGTCGCAGACGCCGTTGACCTGGCGGGACTCCACGACCGGGTAGGCCACGGCCTGGCCGTGCGGGGAGCGGACGACGTTGGCGGCGAGCTCGCGGACGAAGTCGACCTTCTCCTCGGCGAGCACGGGCACCCCGGCCTTGAACGGATCGGCGGCCTCCTCCACGGAGTCCACCACCCACACGCCCTTGCCGTCGTAGCCGCCGCGAACGGTCTTGAGGACGACGGGGAAACCGTCGCCCTCGGCCGCGAAGGCCGCCACGTCCTGTGGATCGGAGACGATCCTGTGCCTCGGGCAGGGCACGCCGATCGCGTCGAGTCTCGCCCGCATCACGCCCTTGTCCTGGGCGTGCACGAGCGCGTCCGGGCCGGGGCGCACGGGGATGCCGTCCGCCTCCAGGGCGCGGAGGTGCTCGGTGGGTACGTGTTCGTGATCGAAGGTGATCACATCGCACCCTCGGGCGAACTCGCGCAACGTGTCGAGGTCGCGATAGTCGCCGACGACGACATCGCTCACGACCTGCGCAGCGGAGTCCTGCGGGGTGTCACTGAGAAGCTTGAACCTGATGCCCAGCGGGATGCCTGCCTCGTGTGTCATACGAGCGAGCTGGCCCCCGCCGACCATGCCGACTACCGGGAACGTCACTCCCCCAGGGTATCGGCCGCGCCAAGGTGGCCGGTTTCCTGCCCCCGCCCGGCCCTGCCCGGACCATCTCCGGCCGTCCACCGCCGTCCGCAGGAAGATCGCGCGGGAGGGTGGTTAGCATGGCTGGGTTGACGCCAACCGACGGACGGGGGCCTGCACGACCATGGGACATGGTGCCTCGCGGCTCCGACGGATCTGTCGGGAAGTCGCCAAGTTCGGCGCGGTCGGCGGGGCCGGCGTGCTCGTCAATCTCCTCGTGTTCAACCTGGTACGGCATGTGACCGACCTCCAGGTGGTGCGCGCGAGCGTCATCGCGACCGTCGTCGCGATCATCTTCAACTACGTCGGCTTCCGCTACTTCACCTACCGCGACCGCGACAAGACCCGCCGTACGCGCGAGATGAGCCTGTTCCTGCTGTTCAGCGCGGTCGGGCTGGTCATCGAGAACGGTGTCCTGTACACGGCCACGTACGGCTTCGGCTGGGACACCCCGCTGCAGAACAACATCTTCAAGTTCCTCGGCATCGGCATCGCGACCCTCTTCCGCTTCTGGTCGTACCGCACGTGGGTGTTCCGCGCGCTGCCCGCCCGGGAGGCCGTGACGGACGCCGAGTCGATCCTGAAGCGGGAGCGGGCCCGTCAGTCCCGGACGAAGCAGCGGGTGCCGTAGCCGCCGGAGACACCCCCTAGCGGACCATCGGCTCCTCGTCGTTCCCCAGGTCCTTGCGCACCGGCGTGCGGGACAGGAACAGGCCGAAGACCGGCGGCTTGGTCTGGAGCATCTCCAGGCGGCCGCCGTCGGCCTCCGCGAGGTCGCGGGCCACGGCCAGGCCGATGCCCGTGGAGTTGCGGCCGCTGATGGCCCGCTCGAAGATGCGGGCGCCCAGGTCGGCCGGGACCCCGGGGCCCTCGTCCGTGACCTCGATGACGGCCTGGTTGCCGGTGACGCGGGTGCGCAGCGCGACCGTGCCGCCGCCGTGCATGAGGGAGTTCTCGATCAGCGCGGCCAGGACCTGCGCGACGGCGCCGGGCGTGCCCACCGCCTCCAGATGCCGCTTGCCGGAGCTGACGATGGCCCGGCCCGCGCTGCGGTACGCCGGCCGCCACTCGGCGAGCTGCTGCTGGATGACCTCGTCGAGGTCGAAGGTGACGGCGGAGCCGGTGCGCGGATCACGGGAGTTCGTCAGCAGCCGCTCGACGACGTCCGTGAGCCGCTCGACCTGGGTCAGCGCGATCGTCGCCTCCTCCTTCACCGTGTCCGGGTCGTCGGTGAGGGTGATCTCCTCCAGCCGCATGGACAGCGCCGTCAGCGGCGTGCGCAGCTGGTGGGAGGCGTCGGCGGCGAGGCGGCGTTCGGCGGTCAGCATGCGCGCGATGCGCTCGGCGGAGCCGTCCAGCACGTCCGCCACCCGGTCCAGCTCGGGCACGCCGTACCGCTTGTGCCGGGGGCGCGGATCGCCCGAGCCGAGCCGCTCGGCCGTCTCCGCCAGGTCGGTCAGCGGCGACGCCAGCCGGTTGGCCTGGCGCACGGCGAGCAGCACCGCGGCGACCACCGCCAGCAGCGCCACCAGCGCGATGATCAGCAGCGTGCGGCCGACCTCCCGGGTCACCGAGGAGCGCGGTTCCTGGACGGTGACCGTCTCGCCCTCCTCGCCGGACGCGGTCTCGCTGATGACCTCGCCGGCCGGTTTGGTGCCGACCTCGATGGGCGCCTCACCGGGGATGCGGATCACCGCGTAGTAGCGGTCCTGCGTGACCTGGTCGCGCAGGACCTCCGCGTCGACCTGCTGCTCGCCGAAGAGCCGGCTGTCGACGATGCTCGCCAGGCGGACGGCCTCGGACTCCACCCGCTCCTGGGCGCTGTTGCTGATCGTCCGGGTCTCGACGATGACGAGCGAGACGCCGAACACGGCGATCACGACCAGCACCACGGCGAGCGTGGACTGGATCAGTCGGCGGCGCATGTCCTGTTACCCGATCACCGTGCTCCGCGGCTCAGCTCTTCTCGAAACGGAAGCCCACACCGCGCACGGTGGCGATGTAGCGCGGGTTGGCCGCGTCGTCGCCGAGCTTCTTGCGCAGCCAGGAGATGTGCATGTCGAGGGTCTTGGTCGACGACCACCAGGTCGTGTCCCAGACCTCGCGCATCAGCTGGTCGCGGGTGACGACCCGGCCCGCGTCGCGCACCAGCACCCGCAGCAGGTCGAACTCCTTGGCGGTGAGCTGGAGCTCCTCCTCGCCCATCCAGGCGCGGTGCGACTCGACGTCGATGCGCACGCCGTGGGTGGCGGGCGGCTGCTGCGGCTCGGCGGCGCCGCGCCGCAGCAGGGCCCGGACGCGGGCGAGCAGCTCGGCGAGCCGGAACGGCTTGGTGACGTAGTCGTCGGCGCCCGCGTCGAGGCCGACGACGGTGTCCACCTCGTCGGCGCGGGCGGTCAGGATCAGGATCGGAATGCTGTGTCCTTCGCCACGCAGGCGACGGGCCACCTCCAGACCGTCCATGCCGGGCAGACCCAGGTCGAGCACGACCAGGTCGACGCCGCCCTGCATTCCGGCGTCGAGAGCGGTGGGTCCGTCCTCACGCACCTCGACCTCGTAGCCCTCCCGGCGCAGAGCACGGGCCAGCGGCTCCGAGATGGACGCGTCGTCCTCGGCGAGCAGTACTCGGGTCATGAGGTGATGGTAGACCTGCGAGGCCCTGAGCTGGGGTGTGACCGGAAGGCTTGATTCTTACCGAGGGCACACCCGTTTCTTACGTTGCGCGGGAACGCTTCCGAACCTCTGCCTTTGGGGTGCGATCCTGGTAAGGACCTTGGAAAGGGGGCATGTGGTTCCCTCGACACCTGTGATCCGTGTCTCAAGTCCTTCCATATGCGGCAGTGTCCTGCCGTATGGTGAAACAACGCCTGTAGCACCACGGCGACCTTCGGAGGCTTTTTGCCCTGGAGGTCTCTTTTGTGTCCGGGCCGGTTTCCCGCCGGCCCGCATCCGACAACGACCTGTGGCCGGGCCTCGGCGTGCGGCGACGCGCGTAGAGGTGTGGATCCCGGTGGCGACCGCCCACCGCTCCGTGACCCGGAGCGGACCCCCGTAGGCGTCGGGCGGACGGCCGTACGCACCGGTGCCGGCAGCCCCCACCGGGCGCACCACCGCTGTTCGCGGGGCGCGTCCCGAGCAGCAAGGAACGACCATGGCGTCCAGCCTGACGAAGGACTCGGCCCGCCCGGGCACCCCGGGCTCCGAGAAGACCTTCTTCGGCCACCCCCGCGGACTGGCCACCCTCTTCATGACCGAGATGTGGGAGCGGTTCAGCTTCTACGGCATGCGGGCCCTGCTCGTCGTGTACCTGCTCTCCGGCGGCCCGGACGCCAAGAAGGGCAGCATGGGCGGCGGTCTCGGCATGGACCTCGCCACCACGACGGCGATCTACTCGGTGTACCTGTCGATGGTGTACCTGCTCACCATGCCCGGCGGCTGGCTCGGCGACCGGGTCTGGGGTCCGCGCAAGACGGTGACGATCGCGGCCGTCACGATCATGGCGGGCCACCTGGTGCTGGCCCTGCCCGGCGGCCAGGCACCCTTCTTCGCCGGTCTGGCCCTGGTCGCCCTGGGCTCGGGCCTGCTCAAGGCCAACATCTCCACCATGGTCGGCCACCTCTACGACGGGCCGGACGACCCGCGCCGTGACGGCGGCTTCACGATCTTCTACATGGGCATCAACATGGGTGCCTTCTTCGCGCCGCTGATCATCGGCACCGTCGGCCAGCAGGTCAGCTGGCACCTCGGCTTCGGCCTGGCCGCGGTCGGCATGGGCATCGGCCTCGTCTCCTTCCTCCTCGGCACCCGAAACCTCAGCCCGCGGAGCAACGTCGTGCCCAAGCCGCTGGCGGCCGAGGAGCGCGCGTCCTGGCTGCGCAAGGGCCTGCTGTGGCTGATCGTCGCGGCCGTCTTCTACGGCGTCGTCGGCCTCACCGGCCACTTCACGCTCAACTGGGCGATGATCCCGCTGACGGTGATCGGCCTGGTCATCCCGGCCGGCGTGCTGATCCGCATCAAGCGGGACAAGGAGCTCAGCGACGTCGAGCAGTCGAAGATGACCGGCTACATCTGGTTCTTCGTCGCGGCCGCCGTGTTCTGGATGATCTACGACCAGGGCGGTTCCACGGTCCAGGCGTTCGGTGAGACGAAGGCCTCCGGCTCGCTGCTCGGCTTCGACTTCCCGTCCTCCTGGTACCAGTCGCTGAACCCGGTGTTCATCATGGCGCTGGCCCCGGTCTTCGCCTGGTTCTGGCTGTGGCTGAACCGCAAGGGCAAGGAGCCGAGCACCGTCGCCAAGTTCGCCGCGGCGCTGTTCTTCATCGGTGTCTCGTTCTTCTTCTTCCTGCTGCCGCTGGGCATGGCCGACGGCGACACGCTGGTCAGCCCGATGTGGCTGGTGGGCATCTACCTGATCCAGACCGTCGGTGAGCTGTGCATCTCGCCGGTCGGCCTGTCGGTCACGACGAAGATGGCCCCGGCCAAGTACGCCAGCCAGATGATGGGCGTCTGGTTCCTCGCGGTCACGGCGGGCGACTCGGTGACGGGTCTGCTGTCCAACCCGGCCGTCGGCGGTGTCGACCTGAGCGGCACCGGCGCGGTCGCCGTGGAGGCCGTGCTGGCCGCCCTCGCGGGCATCGCGGTGTACATGTACCGCCGGAAGGTGAAGTCCCTGATGGGCGACGTCCACTGACACGGGCGCCGCACCGGACCGGGAAGGGCCGCCGCACCTCGGGTGCGGCGGCCCTTCTTCTTTCCTCTTTCATGGCTTTCCTTCACGGTTTCTTTCCTGGTTTTCCCGGTCCTGGCGGGTCGGCGTCCGGGGCGAACCACGGCGGGGCCGGGGGCCGACGGGCGGCGGGCAGCCGCAGGCGGCGGGCGGGGCGGGCCGCGTGGCCGGGGCGGCGCGGCCGTACGTGGTCGACCACGGCCAGGCCCGCGCGGAACAGCGCCGCCGGCACGACCAGGAGGACCAGGGCCCAGAACAGCGTCACGCCCCAGGGGCGGCCCACGCCCCAGGGGTGTTCGGCGAGGACCTTGCCGCCGTACTTCAGGGAGACGGTGTAGTCGCCGTGCGCCCCGCCCGCGAGTTCCACGGGCAGTTCGATACGGGCCTTCCCGCCGGGCCGGATCGTGCCGCGCCAGCGCTGGTCCTGCCACTGCGGGGCGAACACGCCGTGCGCGGTGCCCACCTGGAAGACGGGGTTGCGCACGGGGGACGTGCCGACGTTGCCGACGGTGACCTCCAGGGTCCGGGCGGGCGGGGAGCCGAACCAGGTCAGCAGCCCGCCGGAGCCGCGCAGCCGGGTGTCCGCGAGCAGGGACAGCCGCCCGCCGGACCGTTCCGCGGGCAGCGGCTCGACGGCGTGCCCGGCGACTTCGAGGGCGGCGTCGGCCTCGGCCCCGACTCCGGTCACCGTCGCCACGTGCACCACGCAGGGACACGGCACCGGCGGCTCGACGACGGGCAGTTCCCGGCGGAAACGCCCCTCGGCGTCGGTGGTGACGGCACGGCCGTCGGCGTTGGCGCAGGAGTTGGTGCCGCCGGTCACGCCCCGGTCCGGCTCGGCCTGCCCGCACACCAGCAGCGTCAGCAGGGCCCGCGGCCGCCAGCCGCTGCCGCTGACGGTGACCGCGCCGCCCGCCCCGGCCTGGGCCCTGGACAGCTCGACGACGGGCCGGTCCACCGCCCCGACGGGCCCGGCGCCGGCCGGCACCAGCAGGAGCGCCAGCAGGACCGGCAGTGACAGGCGGGGAAGGCGGCCGGCGTAGGGCATCGAGGGCTCCTGCGGTCGGTCGGGTGGGCGGGCAGGGTGGCGACGTGGGTGCGGCAGCTGCCTGGGGGCGGCGTCGGGGTGGGGGGCGGCGGGGGCGGGGTTCGGCGTGGGCGGGGATCGGCGTGGGCGGGGCTGGCGTGGGCGGGGATCGGCGGGCGTACGGCTTCGGCGGGCTTACGGTTTCAGCGGGCTTACGGCTTCGGCGAGCGCCCGGTTTCAGCGGGCTTACGGCTTCGGCGGGCCTACGACTTCGGCGGGCTTACGGTTTCAGCGGGCTTACGGATTCGGCGGGCTTACGGCTTCGGCGAGCGCCCGGTTTCAGCGGGCTTACGGCTTCGGCGGGGCTACGACTTCGGCAGGCTTACGGCTTCGGCAGGCTTACGGCTTCGGCGAGCGCCCGGTTTCAGCGGGCTTACGGCTTCAGCGGGCCTACGGCTTCGGCGAGCGCCCGGTTTCAGCGTGCGTACGGCTTCGGCAGGCCCGGCCTCGGAGCAGCCCGGCGGGCAGGCGTGCGGCCGCGTGTGCACTGGCGCGGGCGTGGCCTCAACGGCCTGCCCGCGCCCCCTGGTGACGGCGTGTCAGCCACAGCGCGCCCGCCGCGCCGACGAGCAGCACCGTGCCGCCGAGGGTGCCGAGGGCGACGGCCGAGTCCTCGGGTCCGGTCCGCGGGAGCTCGGCACCGGTGTCGGAGCCGGACTCCGAGCCACCGCCCCGGGCGGAGCCGGTGGTACCGCCGCCCGCGGCCGTGACGTCGAGGGTCAGGGACGGGCCCGGGTCGTTCGTCGGGGTGCACGTGGTCGTCGTACCGAGCGCCTTGATGGTGAGCACGCCCGCCGTGAAGGTGACCTCGCCGCTCTTCTTCGGCGTGTACGTCCCGCTCAGATCGTTGATCTTGATGGGCGTGTTGGCCGGGATCGCGGCCTCGTTGGCCGGGCCGGTCACCGTCAAGGTGCCGCTGTCGGCGCCGCCCAGGGCGATGGTGGCGCTCGGCGTCATCGCGCCCTTGCCGAGTTCGACCGGGCTGGAGGAGACGCCCTTCTGCCAGGACATGGTGATCCGGTAGCCGCTGCCGTTCCTGACGCCTTTGACGTCGATGGGCGAGACGGCGCTCTTGTCGCCGATCGGCGTCTTGCACTGGTAGTTGACGTCGACGACCTCGGCCCGGGCCACGGGGGCGGCCATCCACACCGCCGAGCCGGCCAGGGCCGCGGCGGACGCGAGCGCGGCGGTTCGTTTCCGGTACGACACGGTGCCGCTCCCCTTCCTGTTTCCTGACGGCGCATCAGATCGGGCCGTCAAGGTACGCCCGGGGAGGTGAGGAAGGAAGACACAGGGCACTCCGGATCTGTGGCGATCCGGGGCGTGGGGGTGACGCGTGAGGGGGCGCGGGGAGGAGATGCCGCGGGGTCGGGCGTCCGACGCCCGCCCGGCCGCTCCATGAGGCCGCTGCCCGGGTCAGGACGATGCCCGGGTCAGGAGGCGGCCGGGGTCAGGCCGGTGCGCCCAGTTCCGCCCACACCGTCTTGCCGGCGACCCCCGGCGTGCGCACGACGCCCCAGTCCAGGCACAGCCGCTGGACGATGAACATGCCGTGGCCGCCCGGACGTCCCGCCCGGTGGGGCGTCCGGGGAGCCGGCTGGCCGGTGCCCCGGTCGGAGACCTCGATGCGGATCACCTTGTTGTCGCAGGTGATCCGCAGCTGGTCCGGCCCCTCGGCGTGCAGGCAGGCGTTGGTGACCAGCTCGGAGACGACGAGCAGCACATCCTCGGCGGCGGCCCGCTGGTCGGCGGAGGCCGCGGGCAGCCAGCCCCACGCGTACAGCGCCTGTCGGGTGAAGTCGCGCGCGAGCGGGACCACGCCGCTCTCGCCGTCGAAGCTCAGCCGGCGCACTTGCCGGCCCCCCGGCGGCGCCGCGGCTCCGGACGTCGCCGCCACGCCCTCGCCGGCCGCACCGGCCGCCGCTACGCCACCCTCGGACGCCCCGGAAGCGCCGCTGGGCTCCGGCCCGCGGTCGCCCGGCGAGTAAGGCCGGGTGGTGCTCATCAGCGCTTCACCTCACCGATTCACCAGTTCACGATTGAAAAATTCACTACACAGTCAGTCACGCAGTGCGCGGCACGTCGGTTTCACGGCGCCCCCGCCACCCTGGCGTCCGACAGGTTCAGGATGTCTCCTGCCCGGGCGGACCCGCAGAACACCCCCGTATTCGGGATGAAGGGCGTGACGGGGGTAGGACGCCGGTCACAGAGGGACGGCCGGGTCGCGGCGCGCCGGGGCACCGCCGTCAGCCCGACTCGTCGGCCAGGGCCGCCTGGAGGGTGTCATGAACGCTGAAGACCGCGTCCGCTCCCGTGATCTCGAACACGCGTGCCACTACCGGCTGCATTCCGACCAGCGCCACGCCGCCACCGGCGGCCTCCGCCTTCAGTCGGGCGCCGAGGAGCACGTTCAGCCCCGTGGAGTCGCAGAACTCCAGGCGCGCGCAGTCGATGACCAGGCGCTTGAATCCCTTGGCGAGGCAGTCGTCGAGCGGCTCGCGCAACAGATCGGCGGTGTGGTGATCCAGCTCACCCGCCGGGGTCACGACGGCGCTAGAGCCCTCTTCCCGCACCTCCACCAGAAGCCGGCCAGACTGCGCGCTGCCGACCGTCCCGCGGTCCATGCCGTCTCTCTCTCCCGACGTCGTGACTGTTGCTGACGCCCTCGAACACTACGCCTTCCCGCCACGCTTCGACACCCGAACAACTACACACAAACGGACATATGCCCACAGAACGCACTTGCGGTGGGCTCGGGAAAGCGGGTAGGCCTAGTAAGGACACGTAACCGACACGGCCGGCTTTGGAGGCGCCGCACACCGCAGTGCACGTACTGGCTCCGGCAGCCATATGCCGAGAACGATGGAGGACATCATGTCACCCCGGCTCGACGCATCGCGTACCCAGAAAGCGACGTCGACACCCCCTCCGGAACAGCTGGATCCCATCGAGCAGGACGAGATGCTCGTCACACAGGACGACCTTCTCTCCGGACTTCCGGACATCCCCCCGTACGAGGAAGTCGACGCGGTCGACGCACGGGCCCTGTCCAAGACCCTCTTCGAGCGCCTCGAGTCGCTGGAGGAAGGCACCCCTGAGTACTCGTACGTCCGCAACACACTCGTCGAACTGAACCTCGCGCTGGTCAAGTTCGCCGCCTCCCGGTTCCGCTCCCGCAGCGAGCCGATGGAGGACATCATCCAGGTCGGCACCATCGGCCTGATCAAGGCGATCGACCGCTTCGAGCTGTCCCGGGGTGTCGAGTTCCCCACGTTCGCGATGCCGACCATCATCGGCGAGATCAAGCGCTTCTTCCGCGACACCTCGTGGTCCGTGCGCGTACCGCGGCGGCTCCAGGAGCTGCGGCTCGACCTGGCCAAGGCCGGTGACGAGCTGGCGCAGAAGCTGGACCGCGCCCCGACGGTGCACGAACTGGCCGAGCGGCTCGGCATCTCCAACGACGAGGTCGTCGAGGGCATGGCCGCGTCGAACGCCTACACCGCCTCCTCGCTGGACGCCCAGCCGGAGGAGGACGACTCCGAGGGCGCGCTCGCGGACCGCATCGGCTACGAGGACCACGGACTCGAAGGCATCGAGTACGTCGAGTCGTTGAAGCCGCTGATAGCGGAACTCCCGCCGCGCGACCGGAAGATCCTGTCGCTGCGGTTCGTCGCCGGCATGACCCAGTCGGAGATCGGCGAGGAACTGGGCATCTCCCAGATGCACGTCTCGCGTCTGCTGTCCCGGACGCTGGTGCGGCTGCGCAAGGGGCTCACGGTCGAGGAGTGATCCTCACCGGGTGATCGTGTCCTTCGGGGGCGGGCTCAGGGCCCGCCCCCAGGCGCGTTCTCCGCCGCCCGTTCCTCAGGAGTTTCCGCCGTCCGTTCCTCAGGAGTTGAGGATCAGCGCGGCCGTCGGGACGAGCGGGGCGGCCAGGCTCAGCAGCCAGTAGCGGTGCGGAGCGAGGGTCGTCCGGCGCCGGAGCGGCGTGTTGGCGAGCCACCAGATCAGGCCGTACAGCGTGACGACGGGGACGACGATCACGAGCCAGAGGGCCATGCCGTCGTTCTCCGTGGGTTCCCGCGTGGTCCAGCCGAGCGCGGCCAGCGGTCCGTTGGCCATGACGTACCAGATCAGCCAGAACGGCACCACGCCCGGGACTCCGAGCAGGAGGTTCACCAGCAGTGGTGCCGACCAGTGCCGTGCCATCCGTCCCCGCCCTCCGGTGGCGCCGGCCGTCCGCCGGCGTGCCACCGCATTATGGCCGGTGCTTCACACCACGCGTTCCCCGCGCCGCCACACGCCGCTGACCAGCGGGACGCCCGGCCGGTAGGCGAGGTGGACGTGGCTCGGCGCGTCGAGGAGCGCCAGGTCGGCGTAGGCGCCCGGGGTGAGGCGGCCGATGTCGGTGCGCCTGAGGGCAGCCGCGCCGCCCGCCGTGGCCGACCAGACGGCCTCGTCCGGGGTCATCCCCATGTCCCGTACGGCGAGCGCGACGCAGAAGGGGACGGACGAGGTGAAGGACGAGCCCGGGTTGCAGTCGGTGGACAGGGCGACGGTGGCGCCCGCGTCGAGCAGGCGGCGGGCGTCCGGCCACTCCGCGCGGGTGGAGAACTCGGCGCCGGGCAGCAAGGTGGCGACGGTGTCGCTGTTCGCGAGCGCGTCCACGTCCTCGTCCGTCAGGTGGGTGCAGTGGTCGGCGCTCGCGGCGTCGAGTTCGACGGCGAGCCGTACGCCCGGGCCGTACGACAACTGGTTGGCGTGGATGCGGGGGTGCAGCCCCTTGGCCTTGCCCGCGGTGAGGATCGCCCGGGCCTGGTCGCCGTCGAAGGCGCCCTGCTCGCAGAAGACGTCGATCCAACGCGCGTAGGGGGCGCAGGCGTCGAGCATCTCGCCGGTGACGAGGGCGACGTACGACGCCGGGTCCTCGGCGTGGTCCGGCGAGACGATGTGCGCGCCGAGGTAGGTGACCTCGTCGGTGTGGGCGGCGGCGATGCGCAGCGCCCGGGACTCGTCCTCGACGGTCAGGCCGTAGCCGGACTTCGTCTCCATGGTGGTGGTGCCCTGGCGGAGGGCCTCGCGGAGGTAACGGGTGAGGTTGGCCTCGAGTTCCTCGTCGCTCGCCGCCCGGGTGGCCGCGACCGTCGTGCGGATGCCGCCCGCGCTGTAGGGCCGCCCCGACATCCGGGCGTTGAACTCCTGCGTCCGGTCGCCCGCGAAGACGAGGTGGGAGTGGGAGTCGACGAAGCCGGGGATGACCGCCCGGCCGCCGGCGTCGACCCGATTGTCAGTGGCGGGTGCTTTGCTGTGATCACCGGTCCACGCGATGCGGTCGCCTTCGATGACGACGGCCGCGTCCTGGACCAGTCCGAGGGGGGAACCGTCACCGAGGGAGGGGTCGTTGGTGACCAGGGCGGCGATGTTGGTGATGAGCGTGCTTGCGGTGCTCGCGGAGTGGGCGGGGCTGACGGTCGTCGCGTTGCTCATGGCGTCCTTGGTGGCCTGGTCGGCGGTGGGGTCGGGTCCGGGGGCGGGGGCCGGCCGCGCGGGCGGGCGGCCCGGGGTCATCCGCGCAGGGCTGCGACGGCGTCCGCGAGGGCGCGCGGCACATCGGGCACGAGGGTGTGGACCCCGTCCCGTACGACGTGCCGGCCTGCCACGACCGTATGCGACACGTCTGCTGCCGACGCGGCGAATACGGCCGTCTCGGCCCCGAGCCGCGGAAGCGGCCCTGCCGTCCTGACCGAGTCGAGGGCGATCGTCGTGAAGTCGGCGAGCGCGCCGGGCTCGAGGCGGCCCGCGCCGTCCCAGCCGAGGGCGGCGTGGCCGTCGGCCGAGGCCGCCCGCAGCAGGGCCGCCGCCGTCCAGTGACCTCGGGTGCGGGTGCGCAGCCGCTCGTTCAGCTCCATCGCCCGCGCCTCTTCCAGCAGGTCGATCACGGCGTGGCTGTCGGATCCGAGACAGAGCGGGGAGCCTTCGTTCTGCAGGGCGACCGCGGGCCCGATGCCGTCGGCCAGGTCCCGTTCGGTCGTCGGGCACACGCAGGTGCCGGTGCCGCTGGAGCCGATGAGGGAGATGTCCTCGGCAGTGAGGTGGGTGTTGTGGACGCCGGTGGTGCGCGGCCCGAGCACACCGTGCAGGGCGAGGAGCTGGGTCGGGGTGCAGCCGTGGGCTTCCCGGCAGGCGTCGTTCTCGGCGGTCTGCTCGGACAGGTGCACATGGAGCGGGGCCCGCCGCTCCTCGGCCCAGCGCGCCACGGTCGCCAGTTGCTCGGCGGGCACGGCCCGCACGGAGTGGATCGCCGCTCCGATCCGTGCGTGATCCCGTTCCTTGAGAACTGAACAGCGTTCTGCCCAGGCGTCCGCCGTGCCGTCGGAGAAGCGGAGCTGGTGGGCGGTGGGGGGCTGTCCGAAGCCGGAGGAGAGGTAGGCGGTGTCGAGGAGGGTGATGCGGACCCCGGCTTCGGCGGCGGCCGCGACGAGTGCCTCCCCCATCGCGTTGGGGTCGGCGTAGGGGGCGCCGCCGGGGGCGTGGTGGACGTAGTGGAACTCGCCGACCGCCGTGATGCCGGCCAGGGCCATCTCGGCGTACACCGCGCGGGCGAGGGCGTGGTAGCTGTCCGGGGTGAGCCGGGCGGCGACGGAGTACATGACCTCGCGCCAGGTCCAGAACGTGCCGGAGCCGACCTGGGCCGTGCCGCGCAGCGCGCGGTGGAAGGCGTGGCTGTGGGCGTTGGCCAGGCCGGGCAGGGTGAGTCCGCGGAGGATCTCGGCGCCGGGGGGCGGCGCGGCGACCTCGGTCCGGACGGCGGTGATGCGGCCGTCCCGCACGTCGAGGGCGACGCCCGGTTCGACGCGCGTGTCGAGCCAGGCGTGCTCCAGCCAGTACGTCTGCGTCACCTGCACGCCAGTCCCTCCAGTACGTCGGCGAGTGCGAGCACCCCGGCCACGCAGTCGTCCTCGGTCGCGGACTCGGCCGGCGAGTGGGAGACACCCGTGGGGTTGCGCACGAACAGCATGGCGGTCGGGATGCTCCCGGACAGGATCCCGGCGTCGTGTCCGGCGCCGGTGCCGAGGACGGGGACCGTGAGGCCGGCGTCCGTGCCGAGGATGCGGGCGAGTTCGTCGCGCAGGGCGTGGTCGAACTCGACGACGGGGGTGAACGACTCGCGGACGACGGCGAGATCGACCCCGTGGGCGGCGGCGTACTCCCCGGCCGCCTTCTCCACGCCGGCGACGACGGCGTCCAGGCTGTCCTGGTCGGCGGCGCGCGAGTCGAGCCAGCCGCGCACCAGGGAGGGGATGGCGTTGACGCCGTTCGGCTCGACGGCGATCTTGCCGAAGGTGGCGACGGCCCCGGCGAGTTCGGCCTCGCGGCGGGCGGCGAGGACGGTCTCGGCGTAGGGCAGCATGGGGTCGCGCCGGTCGGCGAGCCGGGTGGTGCCGGCGTGGTTGGCCTCGCCCCGGAAGTCGAACCGCCAGCGTCCGTGCGGCCAGATGGCGCTCGCGATGCCGACCCGGTCGCCGGACAGGTCCAGGGCCCGGCCCTGCTCGACGTGCAGTTCGACGAAGGCGCCGATGCGGGCGAGCCGTTCCGGGTCGGGCCCGATGGCGTCCGGGTCGTAGCCGGCGGCCTCCATGGCCCGGGGCAGGGTGGTGCCGTCCCCGTCGGTCAGCCGGTGGGCGTCGGCGACGGTGAGCTGCCCGGCCGTGAGCCGGGACCCGACGCAGGCGAGCCCGAACCGGGCACCCTCCTCGTCGCCGAAGTTCACGATGCCGAGGGGGCGGGTGAACCGCGCGTCCCGGTCGCGCAGTTCGTCCAGCGCGGCGAAGGCGGAGACCACGCCGAGGGGCCCGTCGAAGGCACCGCCGTCGGGCACGGAGTCGAGGTGCGACCCGGTGACGACGGCGTCGCCGCGGGCGGGGTCCCCGAGCCAGGCCCACTGGTTGCCGTTGCGGTCGGTCTCATAGGTCAGCCCGCGCGCTTCGGCCTGCTCCTGGAACCAGGCCCGGCAGTCCGCGTCGGCGCCGGTCCAGGCGAAGCGGCGGTAGCCGCCGGAGGCGGAGCTGCGGCCGATCGGCAGCAGCTCCGCCCACATGCTGTGGAAGGTCACGCCTCGTCACCCTCGCGCATCGGGACCCGGACACCGCGCTCGCCGGCGACCGACTCGGCGATGTCGTAGCCCGCGTCGACGTGCCGGATGACGCCCATCCCCGGGTCGTTGGTGAGGACGCGGCGGATCTTCTCCCCGGCGAGCGGGGTGCCGTCGGCGACCGTCACCTGCCCGGCGTGGATCGAGCGGCCCATGCCGACGCCGCCGCCGTGGTGGATGGACACCCAGGACGCCCCGGAGGCGACGTTCACCATCGCGTTCAGCAGCGGCCAGTCGGCGATCGCGTCGGAGCCGTCGAGCATGGCCTCGGTCTCCCGGTAGGGGGAGGCGACGGAGCCGCAGTCGAGGTGGTCGCGGCCGATGACGACCGGGGCGGCCAGCTCCCCGCTCGCGACCATGTCGTTGAACCGCTCACCGGCCTTGTCCCGCTCGCCGTAGCCGAGCCAGCAGATACGGGCGGGCAGGCCCTGGAAGTGCACCCGCTCCCCGGCCATCTTGATCCAGCGGGCCAGGGACTCGTTCTCCGGGAAGAGGTCGAGGATCGCCTTGTCGGTCTTGGCGATGTCGGCCGGGTCGCCCGAGAGGGCCGCCCAGCGGAAGGGGCCCTTGCCCTCGCAGAAGAGGGGGCGGATGTAGGCGGGGACGAAGCCGGGGAAGGCGAAGGCCCGGTCGTATCCGGCGAGCTTGGCCTCGCCGCGGAGGGAGTTGCCGTAGTCGAAGACCTCCGCGCCGGCGTCCATGAAGCCGACCATGGCCTCGACGTGGCGGGCCATGGACTCGCGGGCCCGGGTGGTGAAGCCGGCCGGGTCCTTGGCGGCGTAGGAGGCCATCTCGTCGAAGTCGACGCCGAGCGGGAGGTAGGACAGCGGGTCGTGCGCCGAGGTCTGGTCGGTGACGATGTCGATGGGCGCGCCCATGGCGAGGAGCTGCGGGACGAGTTCGGCGGCGTTGCCGAGGACGCCGATGGACAGCGGGCGGCGGGCGTCGCGGGCCTCGGTCGCCAGCTGGAGCGCGTGGTCGAGGCTGTCGGCCTTCACGTCCAGGTAGCGGTGCTCGATGCGGCGTTCGATGGCGCGCGGGTCGCAGTCGACGCACAGGGCGACGCCGTCGTTCATGGTCACGGCGAGGGGCTGGGCGCCGCCCATGCCGCCGAGGCCGGCGGTGAGCGTGATCGTGCCGGCCAGCGATCCGCCGAACTTCTTCGCGGCGACGGCGGCGAAGGTCTCGTAGGTGCCCTGGAGGATGCCCTGGGTGCCGATGTAGATCCAGGAGCCGGCGGTCATCTGGCCGTACATGGTCAGGCCCAGCTGTTCGAGGCGGCGGAACTCCTCCCAGGTGGCCCAGTCGCCGACGAGGTTGGAGTTGGCGATGAGGACGCGCGGGGCCCACTCGTGGGTCTGCATGACGCCGACCGGGCGGCCGGACTGCACCAGCATGGTCTCGTCCTGCTTCAGCCCCTTGAGGGTGCGGACCATCGCGTCGAAGGAGCGCCAGTCCCGGGCGGCCTTGCCGGTGCCGCCGTAGACGACGAGCTGGTCGGGGTGCTCGGCGACCTCCGGGTCGAGGTTGTTCTGCAGCATCCGCAGGGCGGCTTCCTGCTGCCATCCCAAGGCGCTCGGTTGCGTGCCGCGCGGCGCTCGGACGGGGCGGGGTCCGGACATGGTCTGCCTCCTGGTGGGCTCTCCCGGCGGATGTTGCTGCGTCTATTCACATCCTGACCTCATGAATAGAGCTAGTCAATACGTCGGGGGGTCGGCGCGGCCGTGCCGTGGGTGTTTGGCTGGACGCATGGGCGCACACATCGACACGGAAGATCCTTACGGCACGGACGGCTCCGGAGCCGGGGCCGGGCGGGCGGCCCGGAGGGACGAGGCGGTGCGGGCGGCGGTGGAGCAGGGCCTGCTGGGGCCCGACAGCCCCATCGTCGGGCTGCTGGACGTCACCGGCATCCGGGAGTCGGCGGCGGAGCTGCGGGCGGCGTTCGACGCGGTGGTGGCGCCGGGCACGCCCGTGCTGCACGCCTTCGCGGTGAAGGCGACCCCGCTGGTGCCGGTGCTGCGGCTGCTGCGTGAGGAGGGCGTCGGCGCGGAGGTGGCGAGCCCGGGGGAACTGGCGCTGGCCCGGGCGGCCGGGTTGCCGCCGGCCATGACGGTGCTCGACTCGCCCGCGAAGACGCCGGCCGAGCTGCGGGAGGCGCTGGCCCTGGGCATCGCCGTCAACGCGGACAACCCGCAGGAGCTGGCGCGCATCGACGCGCTGCTGCGGTCGCGGACCAGCCGCTCACCTCTGGGGATCCGGGTGAACCCGCAGGTCGGCGGCGGTTCCATCGAGGCGTTGTCGACGGCGACGGCCACCTCGAAGTTCGGGGTGGCGCTGCGTGACGAGGGGGCCCGGGAGTGGGTCGTGCAGGCGTATCTGGACCGGCCGTGGCTGACCCGGCTGCACGCGCACACGGGCTCCCAGGGGATCCCGCTGTCGCTGATGGTGCGGGGCGTGGCGGAGACGTACGAACTCGCGGAGGAGATCAACCGGCGGGCCGGGCGGCAGCAGGTCGACACGCTCGACATCGGCGGCGGGCTGCCCGTGAACTTCGCGTCGGACGCGACGACGCCGACGTACGGGCAGTACGCGCGGATGCTGGCCGAGGCGGTGCCCGGGCTGTTCGACGGGCGGTACGGGCTGGTCACCGAGTTCGGGCGGTCACTGCTGGCCAAGCACGGGACGGTGGTGGCGCGGGTCGAGTACGCGAAGGCCTCCGGCGGGCGGGCGGTCGCGGTGACGCACGCCGGGGTGCAGGTGGCCGCGCGGACGGTGTACGCGCCGGGGAGCTGGCCGTTGCGGATCGCGGCGTACGACGCGAAGGGCCGGGTGAAGGACGGGCCCGTCGTGGTGCAGGACGTGGCCGGGCCGGCGTGCTTCGCCGGGGACCTGCTGGCGGAGGGGCGGTCGATGCCGCTGCTGGAGCAGGGGGACTACGCGGCGGCCCTGGACACGGGGGCGTACTACTTCGCGCATCACTACGCGTACAACTCGCTGGTGCGGCCCGCGGTGTACGGGTTCTGGCCCGGGGGGCGGTTCGCCGTGGTCCGGCGCGCGCAGACCGTGGAGGAGGTCGTCGCCGAGTCCGGTGGGGCGCAGGTGGATGCGCTGACGTAGACGCCGTACACGCCGTGGGGGTTTCCGTGGTCCCCGGGCTGGGGGTGCGTCATGGCCGTTCGCGCGGTTCCCCGCGCCCCTGGGTCAGTGATCCGTGCGCCCACACCGGCGCCGGAGTCGGTGACCACGCCCGATCACACCAGCGCCGGGGTCTTCCTCCGCGCTCCGCCCGGGGCCGCGTCGCCCGCTGCGATGCCGGTGCTGCGGTAGGCCTTGACCCGCTTGCCCGCGGGATGGGCCACGCCTCCGCGCAGCCAGTCCACGCGGACCCACAGCAGGGCCTCGCCTTCGCGCTCCCGGCGCCCCAGCCAGGCCGCCTTCAGCCAGAGGCCCGCTCCGCAGCCGGCCAGGAGCATGCCCCCTGCCGCCGGGGCCGCGACGGCGCTGCCCAGGGCCGCGAGGAAGGCGAGCAGGAGCCACCAGCGGTGGTGGCGGCGCCAGTTGCGTGCCGTGACCGCGCGGTCCTGGAGCACGTCGTGCTTGCCGGCGCGGGCGGCCGAGGCGGCCAGGGCCGTGTAGCGCTTGCGGCGGGCTGCGCACACCATGGCCGCGGCCAGGAGGAAGAGGGCCGCTCCCGTCAGCACCCCGATGCGGCGGCCGGTGAGCCCTTCGGGGAGCAGGCCGATACCGGCCGCCAGTACTCCCAGCCACCACAAGGGTGCGGCACCCGCCCGCACGACAACGGCCACCCGGGCCAGTCCATGTCCTCCACGCATGTCGATCAGCCTCCGTCCGGTACCCGAAGCGTCTGAAGAGTGTTGTAGGAGACGCACGTTAGCGATGCAACGTGAGACGAGTCTGAAAATCCGGAGTCCAGGAATCCGGAGTACGGGAATCCGGAGTACGGGAATCCGAAGTCCCGGAATCCGAAGTCCCGGAATCCGCGGCGCGTGCCGTCAGTCGACGAAAAGACCCCGCGCCGCCGCCTTCGTGTCGAACTCCTCCAGGCGGGACTGCGCCTCGGGCAGGTCGTCGCACATCGCCTCCAGCAGGACCCGACCGAGCAGCATCGGGGCGCAGGCCGTGTCGAAGGCGAGGCCGGTGCCGACGGCGGCGGGCAGCAGCAGGTCGGACACCTTGGCGACGGGCGCGAACGCGGAGTCGGCGACCGTGACGACGGTCAGCCCGGCCTCCCTGGCGTAGGCGAGGGCGTCGACGACCTCGCGGGGGTGCCGGGGCAGCGCGAAGCAGAGCAGTGCGGTCGCGCCGGCCCGGGCGGCGGCGTCGATGCGGTCGTGGAGCATCGTGCCGCCCTCGTTGAGGAGCCGCACGTCGGGGTGGACCTTGGCGGCGAAGTAGGCGAAGCCGTGCGCCTGGGCGGCCGCCGCCCGCAGCCCGAGGACGGGGAGCGGGCGGGAGGCCGCGAGGAGGCGCCCGGCCCGCCGCACGGGGCCGGGGTCGGCCAGCGCCTCCGCGAGGTGCCGCAGGTTCTCGATCTCGGCCTCGACGGCCTGCTGGTACTCGTTGGCGGACCCCGCCTCCGCCGCGGGTTCGGCCGGGGCGACCTCGCGCAGATGGCGCCGCAGGGCCGGGTAGCCGTCGAAGCCGAGGGCCACGGCGAAGCGGGTCACGGAGGGCTGGCTGACCCCGGCCAGCTCGGCGAGCTCCACGCTCGACAGGAACGGCACGTCGGCGGCGCGGCGCACCATGCTGTGCGCGATGCGCCGCTGGGTCGGCGTCAGCCGGTGGCCCTCGAAGAGCGCCTGCAGCCGCGCGGCAGGGCTGTCGGTCGCGCTCATGACGTGCTCCCCCTCGCCTATTCAGTAGCTGAGGATTCTGCATGAGCATATGCAGCCCGGCAAGCGACGGCAGGGCGTTCCCCCAGTCCGACAGGGGGGCTAACCCCAGTGCGGCCGGCGCCGGCCCTTCCTACGGTGGAGGGCATGACCGGAATGGACGCGCGGGACACCGACCTGAAGAAGGAACTCGACGCCACCCTGCACGCGCGCAGAGAGCTGGGCGAGGAGTACGAGTCCGCGCTGGTCGACTCGTTCCTGGAGAAGGTCGACCAGCGGATCGACGGCGCGGTGGACCGGCGGGTGCGCCGGCAGCTCGCCGAGCAGCAGCTGCAGACGGCCCGGGACTCCCGGTCGCCGGGGGCCACGGACTCCTGGGGGGAGCGCTTCGGCTTCGGGATCGTCTCGCTCGTCCTCGCGGTGCCGCTGTCCGCGATCGGCGGGGGCGTGGCCCACCTGCCCGGGCTGCTCGTCGCCTGGGCGGGCATCGTCGGCGTCAACGTCGTCCAGGCCGCCCGGACCAACCCGGGCCTGTTCGGCCGCCGCAAGTCCTCCCCGAAGGGGGACTGGGAGGACTGAGCGGGCCCGCGCCGTTCAGACCTGCCGGGTCGGCAGCGCGACGATCTGCCGCAGGTTGACCCGGCGCGGGCGGCTCGTCACATAGGCCACGAGGTCGGCGACCTCCTCGGCGGACAGCGCACCCACCTCGTCCAGCATGCCCTCCACCTGCCGGGAGAGTTCCGCGTCGGCGATGTGCGTGCGCAGCTCGCTCTCGACGAACCCGGGCTCGATGTTGGTGACCCGGACGTCCCGCGTCCCGAACTCGCCGCGCAGGGACTCCGACAGATGGGTGACGGCCGCCTTGCTCGCGCCGTACACCGCGTAGTTCGGGAAGCTGACGTGCGCGGCGATGGACGAGATGTTCACGATGTCGGCGCTGCGGCCGTCCTGGGCGGCGCCCACCAGGTCGGTGGTGAAGGCGCCGATCATCCGCAGCACACCGGTGACGTTGGTGTCGAGCATCCGCTGCCACTCGTCGGCGCGCCGGGCGTCGACGGGGTGCGGCAGCATGACGCCGGCGGAGTTGACGACCAGGTCGACGGGCCCGTACTCGGCGTGGATCCGGTCGGCGGCGTCGGCCACGGACGTCTCGTCGGTGACGTCCGCGACGACGGCCAGGGCCTGCCCGCCGTCGGCGCGGATCTTCCCGGCGATCGCCGCGAGCCGTTCCGCGCGCCGGGCCAGCAGCGCGACCCGCGCCCCCTGGGCGGCCAGCAGCACGGCGACGGCCTCGCCGATGCCGCTCGCGGCTCCGGTGACGACGGCGGTACGGCCGGCCAGGTTCTCGTACGGCATGGAGTGTTCCCCTCGGTGGTGGCCGGGGCGTCTCCCCGGCGGCGTCCACCACCCTCGGCTCTCCCGGCGGCCGTACCCAGGGGGGCGCTTTTCCTGGGTCCGGCAGTACCAGGTTCGCCGGCCCCGGGCCGCCTAGGCTCGGCCCCATGGACGGAGAACTGGGAGACTTCCTGCGCTCGCGCCGCGCCCGTATCCAGCCCGAGGAGGTGGGGCTGGCCTCGTACGGCCGCCGCCGGGTCCCGGGTCTGCGTCGTGAGGAGGTGGCGCAGCTGGCCGGGGTGAGCGTCGACTACTACATCCGCCTCGAGCAGGGCAGGGGCTCTGGGGGTGCCTCCCGCACCAAGTCCGGGGGAGTGTCGGACGCCGTGCTGGACGCCATCGCGCGGGTGCTGCGGCTGGACGAGGCGGAGCACGCGTACCTGCGGGCGGTCGCCCGGCCCCGTAGGCGGTCCGAGGGCGGTCCGGCCGCGTCCGGGGAGTCCGCGACCCGGCAGGCCGCGTCGGCGTCCCGGGTGCGCCCGGGGGTCCAGCTGATCCTCGACGGCTTGGACCGCAACCCGGCGTACGTGCTGGACCACCGCATGGACGTCCTCGCCTGGAACGCCCTCGGTGACGCCGTGGTCGGTTTCGGCGACAAGACCCCCGCCGACCGGAACATGCCCCGCCGGGTCTTCCTCGACCCCACCGCCCGCGACCTCTACCCGGACTGGGCGGCGATCGCCGCCCAGACGGTCGCCCACCTGCGGCTGAAAGCGGGGCACCACCCGGACGACGCCGCGATGGGCCGGCTCGTCGGTGAACTCTCCGCCGCCAGCGAAGACTTCCGCCGCCTGTGGGCCGACCACCTGGTCAAGCCCTGCGACCACGGGGTGAAGCAGATCCGTCATCCGGTCGCGGGCCTGCTGACCCTCCCCTACGAGACCCTCACGATCCCGGCCGCCCCGGACCAGACGATCGTGGCGTACACGCCCGAGCCGGGCTCGGAGACGGCGGAGCGGCTCGCGCTGCTGGGGAGTTGGGTGACGAGCCGGGCCGGGTGACGCCCGCGAGCGAAAACCGGCCGGGGGACGCCGCAAAGGAAACCGGCCCGCCGACGCCCGTACGAAGAAGATGCGCGGGGACCGCCGCACCCCCGTGAACGGGGGGCGGGACGACGGCGGTCCCCGCGAAGGACGCGGGCCTGGTCAGGCCGGGCCCCCGCGTCCGTGGCGTCGGTGGAGGTCCGGGAGCCGCTCCGGAGGTCCTTGACGCCTACGGCGCCGGCCGGGGCGGGGAGCCGCTCCCGCCCTGCCGACACCCCCTAATGTGCAGGACGCGTGTTAAGCGGGTGCTGCGCGGACGTGACGCGCTCGTACCACTTCCGCGAAGCCCGCGAAGATCACGGACGCCGCAAGTTCACCCGGTTCACGGGCGGTTCACCGGAGGTTCTCCCTCACTTCCCCGTCCGGGCGAGGAAGGACAGCAGGTCCTGCCGGCTGACCACACCGGTCGGCTTGCCCTCGACGAGGACGATCGCCGCGTCCGCCTTGCCCAGCACGGCCATCAGGTCCGCGACCGGCTCACCGGAGCCGACCTGGGGCAGCGGGGCGGACATGTGCTTCTCCAGCGGGTCGTCGAGCGAGGCGCTCTTGCTGAACAGCGCGTCCAGCAGCTCGCGTTCCACGACCGAGCCGACGACCTCGGCGGCCATCACGTCGGGGTGGCCCGCGCCCGGCTTGACGACCGGCATCTGCGAGACGCCGTACTCGCGCAGCACGTCGATGGCCTGACCGACCGTCTCCTCGGGGTGCATGTGGACGAGGGAGGGCATGCGGTCGCCCTCCTTGTCGGCGAGGACGTCGCCGACGCGGGCGCTCGGGCCGGCGTCCTCCAGGAAGCCGTAGTCGGCCATCCACTCGTCGTTGAAGATCTTGCTGAGGTAGCCGCGGCCGCTGTCCGGCAGCAGGACCACCACGACGTCGTCCTCGCCGAGCCGCGCGGCGACCTCCAGCGCGGCCACGACCGCCATGCCGCAGGAGCCGCCGACCAGCAGGCCCTCCTCCTTGGCGAGGCGGCGGGTCATCTGGAAGGAGTCCTTGTCGGACACGGCGACGATCTCGTCCGCGACGGTCCGGTCGTAGGCGGTGGGCCAGAAGTCCTCACCGACGCCCTCGACCAGGTACGGCCGGCCGGAGCCGCCGGAGTACACGGAGCCCTCGGGGTCGGCGCCGATGACCTTCACCTTGCCGTCGCTGATCTCCTTCAGGTAGCGCCCGGTCCCGGAGATGGTGCCGCCCGTGCCCACGCCCGCCACGAAGTGGGTGATCTTCCCCTCCGTCTGCTCCCACAGCTCGGGGCCGGTGGAGTGGTAGTGGGAGAGCGGGTTGTTGGGGTTGGAGTACTGGTCCGGCTTCCAGGCGCCGGGCGTCTCGCGCACGAGCCGGTCGGAGACGTTGTAGTACGAGTCCGGGTGCTCGGGGTCCACGGCGGTCGGGCACACGACGACCTCGGCGCCGTACGCGCGCAACACGTTGATCTTGTCGGTGCTCACCTTGTCGGGGCACACGAAGATGCACTTGTACCCCTTCTGCTGCGCCACGATGGCGAGCCCGACACCGGTGTTGCCGCTGGTCGGCTCGACGATCGTGCCGCCGGGCTTGAGGGCGCCGCTCTCCTCCGCCGCCTCGATCATGCGCAGGGCGATGCGGTCCTTCACGGAACCGCCGGGGTTGAAGTACTCCACCTTGGCCAGGACGGTCGCCCTGATGCCCTTGGTCACGCTGTTGAGCCTCACCAGCGGGGTGTTGCCGACGAGGCTGATCATCGAGTCGTGGAACTGCACCGTTGTCTCCGGATGCCGCAGAAGTTGGTCTTAGTGGTGCCGCCAGCCTAGGCCCTGCCGGTGGTCCGTGACGGTCGTTCACTGCCCGTTGAGATTGGGCGACGGTCCGTACGGGGCAAGCACTGGGTGTACGGGTTCGAGGAGGTGGCGGCGACGCATGACGAGCATGTCGAGGGCGAGGGTGGCCCGGCGGATCGCGGCCGGCGCCGCGTACGGCGGCGGCGGGATCGGTCTGGCCGGGGCGGCCGCCGTGGGGCTGGTGCTGGCGGAGGTCCAGCTGGCGCGGCGCCGGGTGGGCAACGGCACGTCGCCGCACGTGCCGAACGCGGACGGGCTGTACGGCCGTACGTACGCCGTCTCCTCCGAGCAGCCGCCGTTGCGGCTGACCATGCTGGGTGACTCCACGGCGGCCGGCCAGGGCGTGCACCGCGCCGGGCAGACCCCGGGGGCGCTGCTCGCCTCGGGCGTGGCGGCCCTGGCGGAACGCCCGGTGGAGCTGCGCACGGTGGCGATGCCGGGGGCCCGCTCGGACGACCTGGACCGCCAGGTGGCCCTGGTGCTGGCCGCGCCCGATCCGGTGCCCGACATCTGCGTGATCATGGTCGGCGCGAACGACGTCACCCACCGCATGCCCCCGACCCGCTCGGTCCGCTGCCTGTCCTCGGCGGTACGGCGGCTGCGCACGGCCGGTGCGGAGGTCGTGGTCGGCACCTGCCCGGACCTGGGCACGATCGAGCCGGTCCGGCAGCCGTTGCGCTGGCTGGCCCGACGGGCCTCCCGCCAGCTGGCGGCCGCCCAGACGATCGGAGTCGTCGAACAGGGCGGCCGCACCGTGTCCCTGGGCGACCTGCTGGGCCCTGAGTTCGCCGAGAACCCGCGGGAGCTGTTCGGCCCCGACAGCTACCACCCGTCCGCCGAGGGCTACGCGACGGCGGCGATGGCGGTCCTGCCGACCGTCTGCGCCGCGCTCGGGCTCTGGCCGGCCGAGGAGGAGCGCCCGGACGCCTCGCGCCGCGAGGGCTTCCTGCCGGTGGCCCGGGCGGCCGCGGAGGCCGCCTCGGAGGCGGGCACGGAGGTCGCGGCGGCGATGCCGTCCGGCCCGAGGGGGCCGTGGGCCCTGCTGAAGCGCCGCCGGCGCCGGCGGCTGCCCGAGCAGGAACCGGCCCCCGCCACGCCGTCGAACTGAGAGGACCCAGCCGGGAAAAGCAAGCGCTTAGAAAACTGCGGTCAGGGTCACACCGCGACACCCGTGACCCAGCCCATACGTACGGGTAACTTCCCAGACAGCCCAGCCAGACACCCGGTACGTCAATGGAGCCGTGATGCCCGAAGCCGTGATCGTCTCAGCCGCCCGCTCCCCCATCGGCCGCGCCGTCAAGGGCTCCCTCAAGGACCTCCGCCCGGACGACCTCACCGCCACGATCGTCCAGGCCGCCCTCGCCAAGGTCCCCGAGCTGGACCCGAAGGACATCGACGACCTGATGCTGGGCTGCGGCCTGCCCGGCGGCGAGCAGGGCCACAACCTCGGGCGCATCGTCGCCGTGCAGATGGGCATGGACCACCTGCCGGGCTGCACCATCACCCGGTACTGCTCGTCCTCCCTGCAGACCTCCCGCATGGCCCTGCACGCCATCAAGGCGGGCGAGGGCGACGTCTTCATCTCGGCGGGCGTGGAGATGGTCTCCCGGTACGCCAACGGCAGCTCGGACATGCCCGGCACGCACAACCCGCTCTTCGCCGAGGCCGAGGCCCGCACCGCCGCCACCGCCCAGTCCGAGGGCTCCACCTGGCACGACCCGCGCGAGGACGGCCTGCTGCCCGACCCGTACATCGCGATGGGCCAGACCGCCGAGAACCTGGCCCGCGCGAAGGGCGTCACCCGCCAGGACATGGACGAGTTCGGCGTCCGCTCGCAGAACCTCGCCGAGGAGGCCATCAAGAACGGCTTCTGGGAGCGCGAGATCACCCCGGTGACGCTCCCCGACGGCACGGTCGTCGCCAAGGACGACGGCCCCCGCGCGGGCGTCACCCTGGAGGGCGTGCAGGGCCTGAAGCCCGTCTTCCGCCCCGACGGCCTGGTCACCGCCGGCAACTGCTGCCCGCTGAACGACGGCGCCGCCGCGCTCGTGATCATGTCCGACACCAAGGCCCGCGAGCTGGGCCTCACCCCGCTCGCCCGGATCGTCTCGACCGGCGTCTCCGGCCTCTCCCCCGAGATCATGGGCCTCGGCCCGGTGGAGGCGAGCAAGCAGGCCCTGAAGCGGGCCGGGCTGACCATCGACGACATCGACCTGGTGGAGATCAACGAGGCGTTCGCCGCCCAGGTGATCCCCTCCTACCGCGACCTCGGCATCCCGCTGGAGAAGCTGAACGTCAACGGCGGCGCCATCGCCGTCGGCCACCCCTTCGGCATGACCGGCGCCCGCATCACCACCACGCTCATCAACTCCCTCCAGTTCCACGACAAGCAGTTCGGCCTGGAGACCATGTGCGTCGGCGGCGGCCAGGGCATGGCCATGGTCATCGAGCGCCTCAGCTGAGCGCCGCACTGTAGTCGCCATAGCACACGCTGTGAGGCTTGGGCCCAGGACCCTGGAAACACCGGGGTTCTGGGCCGTTTTGTGATCCAATCTCCCCCAGGATGTGACCTATCTCCCTTGGCACGGAGAGAAGCCCAGGTCACAGCAGCCACACCCCCTCCCCCGAATCCGAAGCCCTGTCCGTTTCGTGACGTTACGCACTGACAGCTGGTTAGTCCGCCCTTCAAGCTGATGTAGGAAGTCGGGGGTCGACTTTGAACCGGGAGTACGTCAGTGAGCGCCATGCCGATCGCGTTGCTGGTCACCACGGCCGCCACGGGCGCCGTGGGCGTCGCCGTCCTGCGCACCGTCCTGCAGCTGCGCCGACAGGTCGCGGCCCTGCACACCGCGCTGGCCGAGAGCCGTGCCGCCACCACCCGCGCACTGCTGCCCGCCGCCCGTACGACGGCCGACACCGACGAGATACGGGCCGCCGTGGCGGCGGCACTGGCCGAGGAGCGGGAGCGGGAGCTCGCCGAGGCGCGCGCCTTCTGGGCCGCCCAGGAAGCCCGTGACGCCTCCGACGCGCCGTCCCTGCTGGGCCTGCCCGACACCGATCTGTTCCTGCCCCGGCAGGCCGATTTCGCGGGTCTGGAGCCGGTGTCCGAGCCCGGCGCGGACACCGAGGAGCCGGCCGGCGAGTCCGCCGAGCTGGCCGCGGCCCGCCGCCGTCACCCCTCCCACCCGGACTTCGTGCCGAACCCGTCGCCGGCCGTGAACGACCACGAGCGCACGGTCGCCACCCTGGAGGAGCTGGCCGCGTCCCGCGTGGAACTGACGGACGTCCGCCCCGGCCCCCTCGGCACCCTCGACGTCTACGTCTTCGCCGACGGCACGACCCTGTGCATGACCCCGGGCCACCGGGAGACGGCGGAGCACCTGGCCGAGGCCCTGCGCGCGGGCAAGACCCCGATCCTCCTGGGCGGCTCCGGCATCTCGGGCGCCTACACCCTGACGTTCGAGTGCGGCGAGGAAAACGTCTACATCCTGGCCGACAGGGTCATCGCGTCCCTCTGAGGGGCGCGGGGAACTGCGCGAGCAACCCAGGACCACCCGCACCCGCCAACGAAACGGGTCACACCCCCGCCCGCTTCTGCGCCTCCTCGACCAACCGCACCGCTTCATCGACGTCGGCGTCAGCGGGAATCACCACCGCCAGATCATGCCCGGCAACGGTGATCTGATCTGCGGCCGCAAACATCCCCGCATCCGGCATCTCCCGAGGCTCCACACCCTCGAGGACCTGGGCCCTCCGGGCCAACTCCCGGGCCAGCCCGAGAGCCTCAGCGGCAGCCCCCCGCTGCAACCGGCTCTGGGGCGCGGCCCTCAAACGATCGGCGAAGTGCTCCACCGCACGGGTCAGAGGCGTCGTATCAACCACGCCGCGAGCGTACGCGTCGCACCGGGACTGTTGCCAACGGGCGAACACTCAGGCACCGTGACCTGAAGGACCGGCTTACATCCCATGCGTCCGGAGGCGCCGATGTCCCAAGTCTTCTCCGAAGAGACCCACCGCAACATGCTCGCCCGCATCCCCCATTGCACCGGTCGTGAGATCTCCGACTGGTTGCGCACCGTCGAAGAAGGCCCGGCACTCTTCCGCTTCGAGGAAAAGGTCAGCTGGCTCCGGCACGAACACAATCTGGCGTACGGCCACGCCAAGGCGATCATCCACGAGTACGACCTGAGGAGGGCCGCGCGCAAACTGCTCTAGGCGCGCACCGCTCCGTGGCGTAGGCCTGGACGACGACGAAGGGCCCCGGCCGGAAGCCGGGGCCCTTCGCGCACGACCGTCGAGGACTAGTCGTTGCTGTTGAGGATCGAGATGAGCCTCAGGAACTCCATGTAGATCCACACCAGCGTCAGCGTCAGGCCGAAGGCCGCGAGCCACGCCTCCTCGCGCGGGGCGCCGTAGGCGACGCCGTCCTCGACCTGCTTGAAGTCCAGGGCGAGGAAGCAGGCGCCGAGGATGATGCCGATGACGCCGAAGACGACACCGAGGGCACCGCTGCGGAAGCCGAGGCCGTCACCGCCGCCGAACACCGCGAACAGCAGGTTCACGGTCATCAGCAGGATGAAGCCGAGCGCGGCCGCCATCACGAAGCCGTAGAAGCGGCGGTTGACGCGGATCCAGCCGGCCTTGTAGGCGATCAGCACACCGGCGAAGACCGCCATGGTGCCGATCACGGCCTGCATGGCCGCGCCGTCGGCGATGCGGTTGTCGACGATGTTGGACACGACGCCGAGGAAGACACCCTCGAACGCGGCGTACGTCAGGATCAGCGCGGGCGAGGCCTTGCGCTTGAAGGACTGCACGAACGCCAGGACCATGCCGATCAGCGCGGCGCCGATACCGATGCCGTAGCTACGGCTGATGTTGGCGTCGTCGACCGGAAGCAGGGCCCAGGAGAGCGCCGCGGTGAGGATGAGCACACCGAGCGTGCTCGCCGTGCGCAGGACGACGTCGTCGATGGTCATCCGGCCGGTGGTGGCCGGGGCCTGCGGCGGCGCGCCGTACTGCAGGTCCTGCTGGGCGTAAGGGTTCTGCGCGTACGGGTTCTGCGCGTACGGGTTGCCCGTCGGCTGCGCGTACGGGTTGCCCTGGGTGGCGACAGCGGGACCCCCGGCCTGCGGCGCGGTGTTGAAGCCCGCGTAGCCGTTGTCGCGGCTGAACCCCCGTCGCGAGAAGACCGGGTTTCTGCTCCTCATTTCACTCCTCCATGGCCACACTGCGTGGCCTTGGCTCAAGAGTAATAGGTAGGCAAAGGAATGACCCTACTGCTTGGGGAGGATCTTTCCCTCGTCGTGCTGCGCAACACGCTACGCCGCTTCGTGATTCCCCTCACCGGAGGGGCTCATTCATCACCAAGCTGCGACACGTCCGGAACCGGTCGGAGATCATCCGCTGACGCCGGTCCTACGTCACCCGAACGGGAAGCCCGTGTACCCCTCTGCCAGGTCGGTCTCGGCGGCGCGGGAGGAGGCGATGCGCTCCAGCCGGGCGAGCTGGAGTCGGTCGTCGAAGGGGCTCGCGTCGGGGGTGCGGTGCAGGAGGGTCGTCATGTCGTAGGAGAACCGCTCGGCCTGCCAGACGCGGCGCAGGCAGGTCCGCGAGTAGGCGTCGAGCAGCTCCGGTGAGCCCGTCTCCTGCTGGTGGATCAGGGCCCGGGCGAACGTCACGACGTCGCCGACGGCGAGATTCAGCCCCTTGGCCCCGGTCGGCGGCACGATGTGCGCGGCGTCGCCGGCGAGGAAGAGGCGGCCGTGGCGCATGGGCTCGTGGACGTAGGAGCGCATGGGGGTGACCGACTTCTGGGTGATCGGGCCGCGCTCCAGGCGCCAGTCGTCGGCCGTTTCGAAGCGGCGCTCCAGTTCGTCCCAGATCTCCTCGTCGCTCCAGGCCCCGGCGTCGGTGCCGTCGGGCACCTGGAGGTAGAGGCGGGAGACCGACGGTGAGCGCATGGAGAGCAGGGCGAAGCCGCGGTCGTGGCGGGCGTAGACCAGCTCGTCGTGCGAGGGCGGTACGTCGGCGAGGATGCCGAGCCAGCCGAAGGGATACGTCCGTTCGAAGACCTGGGTCAGTGCGGCCGGGATCGCCTGGCGGGCCACGCCCCAGAAGCCGTCGCAGCCGACGACGTAGGCGCACTCCAGGACGTCCTCGCGGTCCTGGTGCCGGAAGCGGACGCGGGGGGTGTCGGTGCCCGCGTCCTCCACGGCCAGCGCCTCCGCCTCGAAGAGCAGCGGGCCGCCCTCCCGGAGCTGGAGCGCGATGAGGTCCTTGCAGACCTCGGTCTGGGCGTAGACCATCACGGACCGGCCGCCGGTGAGGGCGGGGAAGTCGACGCGGTGGCGGCGGCGGTCGAAGCGCAGCTCTATGCCGTCGTGGCGCAGTCCCTCGCGGTCCATGCGGGCCCCGGCGCCGGCCGCGCGCAGTACCTCGGCCGTGCCTTGCTCCAGGATCCCGGCCCGCTGCCGCCGCTCGACGTAGTCGCGGTCGCGGCTCTCCAGGACGACCGAGTCGATGCCGGCGTTGTGCAGCAGCCGGGCGAGGAGGAGGCCGGCGGGGCCGGCTCCGATGATGCCGACGGTGGTGCGCATCGGACGCCCTCTTCTCATCCGTTCGTGTGGTGAAATTTTCTTCACCGCTGTTGGATGTGAGTGTCTGACGGCATGCGACCGCTGTCAACGGGCACGCCGCGAACTTCTCAATGGACCACACAGGGATCGGAAGGTGCCCGGAGCCGGACTCGAACCGGCACGCCCGCGAAGGGGCAGCGAGGTTTAAGCTCGCCGTGTCTGCATTCCACCATCCGGGCAGGCCATGGGCTCCGCATCGAGGTTCCGAGACTATCGGGACGGGTCCCCCGAACAGCGGAAGGGCGGACCGATGTTGTCTTATTTTATTGACGTCTGAGGGTGCATCAGCACACGGAACGCGCCATCCGCACTTGCCAATAGCCTTACGCGCGGCCGTCGGCCGTGTATGCGGAATGACGGAATTTCACCGCCCGAACGAGGGCACTCCACCTGTTCTCGACACGACGCGCACGCGGCCTCCGACAACCGGGGCCCCTCAGGGGTGTTCGTCATCCCCAGGTATGACACTGCCCGGCTGGGTCAGCCCGCAGTCGGCCCCCGGAACCGGAACAACGGGTGACTACACGGCGGTGTGGGACCCGGACGATGGAACACGTCCTTCCCCAACACCGTCGTCCCGTCAGGAGTGCCATCCCGTGACCACCGCATCCCTCGCCGACCGGGCCACCACCGTGGCCGCGCGCGCCACGGATCTGTCGAAGATCTACGGACAGGGTGAGACCCAGGTGGTCGCCCTGGACCGGGTCTCCGTCGACTTCCGGCAGGCCGAGTTCACCGCGATCATGGGCCCGTCCGGCTCCGGCAAGTCGACCCTGATGCACTGCGTGGCCGGTCTCGACACCTTCTCCTCCGGGTCCGTGCGCATCGGCGAGACCGAGCTGGGCTCCCTGAAGGACAAGCAGCTGACCAAGCTGCGCCGGGACAAGATCGGCTTCATCTTCCAGGCCTTCAACCTGCTGCCGACCCTGACGGCCCTGGAGAACATCACCCTTCCGATGGACATCGCCGGCCGCAAGCCGGACAAGCAGTGGCTGGACTCCGTCATCGGCATGGTCGGCCTGGCCGACCGGCTGGGCCACCGGCCCTCCCAGCTCTCCGGCGGCCAGCAGCAGCGCGTCGCCGTGGCCCGGGCGCTGGCCTCCCGGCCGGAGATCATCTTCGGCGACGAGCCCACCGGAAACCTCGACTCGCGCTCGGGCGCCGAGGTGCTGGGCTTCCTGCGCAACTCCGTGCGGGAGCTGGGCCAGACGGTGGTGATGGTGACCCACGACCCGGTGGCCGCCGCCTACGCCGACCGGGTGATCTTCCTGGCGGACGGACGGATCGTCGACGAGATGTACCGCCCGACGGCCGAGTCGGTCCTGGACCGCATGAAGGAGTTCGACGCCAAGGGCCGCACCAGCTGATCCCCCGTCAGGACCGACAGGACTGAGAAGAAGAACCCATGTTCCGTACCGCCTTGCGCAACGTGCTCGCGCACAAGGCCCGGCTCCTGATGACCGTGCTCGCCGTGATGCTCGGCGTGGCCTTCGTGTCGGGGACCCTGGTCTTCACCAACACCATCTCCGACGCGTTCCAGAAGAGTTCCGCCAAGGGCTTCGACCAGGTCGACGTCGCCATGACCGCGGAGTACCAGGACGCCGAGGGCGACCGGGTCGGCAAACTCCACGAACTGAACCAGGCCGTGCTCGACAAGAGCGAGCGGGTGCCCGGTGCCGCGTCCGCCATCGGGGTCGTGCAGAACTTCACCGCCATCGCCGACAAGGACGGCAAGCTGATCGGCGCGGGCTTCCAGTCGCAGGGCGGCAACTACTGGGGCACCAAGGACCCCCGCTACCCCCTGGTCAGCGGGCACGCCCCCAAGGGCCGAGGCGAGATCCTCATCGACTCCGCGACGGCGAAGCGCGCCGGCTACAAGGTCGGTGACACCGTGCGCATGTCGGTCGACGGACCGGTCCTGACGCCGAAGATCACCGGCATCTTCACCACCGACGACGGCAACGTCGCGGCCGGCGGCAGCCTCACCCTGTTCGACACCGCGACCGCCCAGAAGCTGCTCGGCAAGCCGGGCGTCTACGACCAGATCGTCGTCAAGGCGAAGCCCGGCGTCTCGCAGAGCGCGCTGAAGGCGGAGCTGGACAAGGCGCTGCCGAAGGGGACCGTCTCGACCACCACCGGCAAGCAACTCGCCGACGACCAGGCCAGGTCGATCGCCGAGTCGATGAGCGGCATGCAGACGGCCCTGCTGGTCTTCGCCGGCATCGCCCTGTTCGTCGGCACGTTCATCATCGCCAACACCTTCACCATGCTGGTCGCCCAGCGCACCAGGGAGCTGGCGCTGATGCGGGCGGTCGGCGCCTCGCGCCGGCAGGTGACGCGGTCGGTGCTCATCGAGGCGTTCGTGGTCGGCGCCGTCGCCGCCGTGGCCGGTCTGCTCGCGGGCATCGGCATCGGGGCCGGACTGCGCTCCCTGATGGGCACGTTCGACGCGACCGTCCCGGACGGGCCGCTGGTGATCAAGCCCGCGACGATCGTCGCCGCGCTCGCGGTCGGCATCCTGGTGACCATGCTCGCGGCGTGGCTGCCGGGCCGCCGGGCCGCGAAGATCCCGCCGGTGGCCGCCATGAACAGCGTGCACGCCAAGGCCACGACCAAGTCGCTGGTGCTGCGCAACACGCTGGGCGCGCTGGTCTCGGCCGCGGGCGTCGCGGTGGTCCTGGTCGCCACGACCATGGACGGCTCGGACGGCCAGGTGCCGATGGGCCTCGGCGCGGTGCTGCTGATCATCGGCGTGTTCATCCTGACGCCGCTGCTGTCCCGCCCGCTGATCGCCGCCGCGGCGCCGGTGCTGCGCGCCTTCGGGGTGTCCGGCAAGCTGGCCCGGCAGAACTCGGTGCGCAACCCGCGCCGTACGGCCGCCACCGCCTCCGCGCTGATGATCGGCCTGACCCTGATCACCGGCATGACGGTGATGGCGGGCAGCCTGCAGCAGGCCATCGAGAAGATGGCGTCGGCGTCCATCAAGGCCGACTACGTGGTGTCCATGGCGAACGGCAACCCGCTGTCGCCGGACGTCGAGAAGAAGCTGAAGCAGGCCGGTGACGTCACCGCCACCAGCCCGATGCTCAACGCCGAGTCCCGGATCGACGGGCGGAGCGAGTACCTGACCGGTGTCAACGGCGCCGCGCTCGGCGACCTGATCGGCCCGAAGGTCGACGACGGCTCCCTCAAGGTCGGCGGCACGGACGTCGTCGTGGACAGCGAGACCGCCAAGTCCTACGGCTGGAAGGCCGGTTCCGGCTTCACCGTCTCCTTCGAGGACGGCAAGAAGGAGCGGCTGACGGTCGCCGGGACCTACGAGAGCAACGACTTCCTGCGCGGCATCCTGCTCGACGAGAAGACCCTCGCCCCGCACGTGGCGGACCCGTACAACATGAAGGTCATGGTGAAGACCTCCGACGGCACCTCCGGCGCGGTGCAGGACGAGCTGGAGAAGGCCCTCGGCACCAACCCGGCCATCAAGGTGCAGTCCAAGGACGACATCTCCAACGAGATCGCGCAGATGTTCACCCTGATGCTGAACATGGTCTACGGCCTGCTCGCCATGGCGGTGATCGTGGCGGTCCTCGGCGTCATCAACACCCTGGCCATGTCGGTCTTCGAACGCTCCCAGGAGATCGGCATGCTCCGCGCGATCGGCCTGGACCGCAAGGGCATCAAGCGGATGGTCCGCCTGGAGTCCCTGGTGATCTCGCTGTTCGGCGCGGTGCTGGGCATCGGTCTCGGCGTGTTCTTCGGCTGGGCGGCCGGGGAACTGCTGGCCTCCAAGATGGCGACGTACGAGCTGGTCCTGCCCTGGGCGCGGATCGGCGTCTTCCTTCTGCTGGCCGCGACGGTGGGCGTCCTCGCGGCGCTGTGGCCGGCCCGGCGCGCGGCGCGGCTGAACATGCTGGAGGCGATCAAGGCCGAGTAGCGGACGACCGGACACCAGGAGGGCCCCCTTTCCCGCCGCCGGGAAAGGGGGCCCTGTTTCGTTCTCAGTTCCAGGTGCGGGCGCGCAGCGGCATACCGGACTCCCCGGACTCGGGGGTGCGCACGGCCAGGACCTGGTTGACGCCGATGCGGTTGTGCTCGAAGGCGAGCGCGGAGGCCGCCATGTACAGGCGCCAGACGCGGGCGCGGCCGGGGCTGGTGAGCCGGACGGCGCGCTGCCAGTCGGCCTCCAGGCGGGCGACCCACTGCCGCAGCGTGAGGGCGTAGTGCTCGCGGATCGACTCGACGTCGCGCACCTCGAAGCCGGCCCGCTCCAGCAGGGTGACGGTGCTGCCGACGGGCTGGAGCTCGCCGTCGGGGAAGACGTAGGAGTCGATGAACGCGTCGACGCTGTACGTCGACTCGTCGCGCTGCGGGCGGCGGGCGATCTGGTGGTTCAGCAGCCGCCCGCCGGGCTTGAGCAGGTCGTACAGGTCGGCGGCGTACCCCAGGTACCGGTCGGCGCCGACGTGTTCGGCCATGCCGATGGAGGAGACGGCGTCGTACGGCCCGTCGCGGACGTCGCGGTAGTCCTGGACGCGGATCTCGACCTTGTCGGTGAGTCCCTCGTCGGCGACGCGCTTGCGGGCGTAGGCGGCCTGCTCCTGGGAGAGGGTGACGCCGACGACGCTCACGCCGTGCTCGCGGGCGGCGTGGATGGCCATCGAGCCCCAGCCGCAGCCGACGTCGAGCAGCCGCTGACCGGGCTTCAGGCCGAGCTTGCGGCAGACGAGTTCGAGCTTGTCGCGCTGGGCCTGTTCGAGGGTGCTGTCCGGGGCGGGCCAGTAGGCGCAGGAGTACACCATGGACGGGCCGAGGACGATCTCGTAGAAGTCGTTGCCGACGTCGTAGTGGTGGCTGATGGCGCGTCTGTCGGTGCGCTTGGTGTGCAGGTGGCGGCGGGGGCTGCGGGCCTCCTCGCGGGGCGGTGCGGGCGGCAGCGGCGGGCCGGCGAGCTTGACGAGTCCGCGTACGGCGGCGCGGACCTCGGGGTCGCGCAGGGCCTGGGCGAGGGTGCGGGCGTCCTCGCCGCGCTCCCAGATCAGGCCGGCCAGCACGTCGAGCGTGGTGTAGAGGTCGCCCTCGATGTCGAGATCGCCCGCCACCCAGGCGCGGGCCAGGCCCAGTTCGCCCGGCTTCCACAGCAGGCGGCGCAAGGCGCGGCGGTTGCGTACGACCAGGGTCGGCGCGCCCGGCGGGCCCGCCTGCGAACCGTCCCAGGCGCGGATGCGCACCGGGAGCGGTGCTCCCAGCAACTGTGTGAAGAGGCCCTGCAGCCGCGGCGCGGCGTCTGCCATGGTGTACACCTCCGTGACGGGGAATCCCGGAATGTCCGACACCACGTAAACACCTGCGGGGCTTCGGCGCAGTCCCCGGCACGCGTCATGTCTGGGCAAAACACGCCGGAGGGCCTCCCGCACCACGGATGGCGGGAGGCCCTTCGTCAGGCGGAAGTCCGACCGGAGGTCAGGAGGCCTTGGCCTTCTCCTCGGTCTTCTCCTTCGGCGCGGCGGCGACCGGGGCCGGCTTGGCGGCCTCGTAGAACTCCTCGCGCGGCGTCTCGATGGCGCCGAGCGAGACGACCTCGCGCTTGAGGAACATGCCGAGGGTCCAGTCGGCGAAGACGCGGATCTTGCGGTTCCACGTCGGCATCGCCAGGCCGTGGTAGCCACGGTGCATGTACCAGGCGAGACGGCCCTTGAGCTTGATCTTCATCTTGCCCATGACGATCATCGCGACGCCCTTGTGGAGGCCGAGGCCGGCCACCGCGCCCTTGTTGGCGTGCGCGTAGTCCTTCTGCGGGAAGCCCCGCATGCCGGACAGGACGTTGTCGCCGAGGACGCGGGCCTGGCGCAGCGCGTGCTGGGCGTTCGGCGGGCACCAGGCGTTCTCGTTGCCCGCCTTGCGGCCGACCAGGTCCGGGACCTGGGCGTTGTCGCCCGCCGCCCAGATGTAGTCGGTGCCCTTGACCTGGAGGGTCGTCTCGCAGTCGACGTGGCCGCGCGGGCCGAGGGGCAGGCCGTAGCGGGACAGGACCGGGTTGGGCTTGACGCCGGCGGTCCAGACGATCGTGTTGGAGTCGACCTCGAGGCCGTTCTTCAGCACCACGTGGCCGTCGACGCAGGAGTCCATGGAGGTCGACAGGTAGACCTCGACGCCGCGGCCCTCGAGGTGCTCCTTGCCGTACTTGCCGAGCTTGGGACCGACCTCGGGGAGGATCTTGTCGGCGGCGTCGACCAGGATGAAGCGCATGTCCTCACGGGACACGTTCTTGTAGTACTTGGCCGCGTCGCGGGCCATGTCCTCGACCTCGCCGATGGTCTCCGCACCGGCGAACCCGCCGCCCACGAACACGAACGTGAGGGCCTTGCGGCGGATCTCCTCGTCCGTGGTGGAGTCGGCCTTGTCGAGCTGCTCGAGGACGTGGTTGCGCAGGCCGATGGCCTCCTCGATGCCCTTCATGCCGATGCCCTGCTCGGCGAGGCCGGGGATCGGGAAGGTGCGGGAGACCGCGCCGAGCGCGATCACCAGGTAGTCGAAGGGCAGCTCGTAGGCCTCGCCGACCAGCGGGGAGACCGTGGCGACCTTGCGGTCCTGGTCGATGGTGGTGACCCGGCCGGTGAGGACCTCCGCCTTGGGCAGCACGCGTCGCAGCGGGACGACGACGTGGCGCGGGGAGATGTTGCCGGCGGCGGCTTCGGGGAGGAAGGGCTGGTAGGTCATGTACGACCGGGGGTCGACGACCGTGACGGTCGCCTCGCCGTAACGCATCTTCTTGAGGATGCGCCGAGCTGCGTACAGGCCTACGTACCCACCGCCTACTACGAGGATCCTGGGACGCTCCGTGGTGCTCATGCCATCGAGTATCCACCCGCTTCAGGGGGGTGGCTCGTGCGCCCCTTCACAAGCTTGCACAGGGTGTGTGCTATCCTCCGCGGCCCGCGTGATCCACGTCATGGTGACAACCGGGATCCTTTGTGCACCCCGGACCGTTGTCAATGCCGCGTGAGCTGCCTCTCTGGGGGGAAAGAGCCCCTGTGAGCCCCTCCGGGGGTCCGGTTCCGGGCTCCTTCCCGGACCCCTCCATACCATGCTTCTGAACATGTTCAAAGGACCGTTCGGCCCCCGGACGGGTCAACGCGGCCCTTCTCGTCGCCCGGGAGGGCCGAATTCCTTGTGAAGAACTTCACGAACTTTTCCGACGGGCTGTCGCCGAGGGGCCCCCGAGGGCCCCTCGAACGCGCTCATTCGTGATCCATGCCTGCTCAGAAGCGGGCTGGGCAGGGGCTAGGCCACCGACCAGGCGATGCCGTCGAGGATGTCGTGCTCGCTGACGACGACCTCCTCCGCGCCGATCCGCTCCATGATCGACAGGAGGACGAGGGCGCCCGCCCCGATCACGTCGACCCGGCCCGGATGCATGGACGGCACGGCCGCCCGCTCGGCGTGCGTGGAGCGCAGCAGCCACTCGGTGATCTCGCGGACCCGCTCGCGGGAGACCCGGGAGTGGTGGATGGCCTGCGAGTCGTACTCGGGCAGCTCCTGGGCGATCGCCGACACGGTCGTCACGGACCCGGCGAGGCCCACCAGCGTCCGCGCCTCGCGCAGCGGGACCGTCTCCTCGGCGAGGTCGAGCGCGGCCTCGATGTCGGCCCGCATCGCCGCGATCTGCTCCTCGGCCGGGGGGTCGCTCACCACGCCGTCCCGGACCAGGTGCCTCTCGGTCATGCGGACGCAGCCGATGTCCACCGACCGGGCCGCCCGGACCTGGTCCTCGCCGACGACGAACTCGGTCGAGCCGCCGCCGATGTCCACCACCAGGTAGGGCTTGGGCAGGTGGTCGCGCCCGGCCAGCTCCTTGGTGGCGCCGGTGAAGGAGAACTCGGCCTCCTGGTCCCCGGAGATCACCTCGGGCTCGACGCCCAGGATGTCCAGCACCCCGCGCACGAACTCGTCCCGGTTCTCGGCGTCCCGGGAGGCGGAGGTGGCCACGAACCGCAGCCGCTCCGCCCCGTGCTCCTTGACGATCCCGGCGTACTCGCGGCACGCCGCGAAGGTCCGCTGGAGCGCCTCGGGGGCGAGCCGGCCGGTGCGGTCGACGCCCTGCCCGAGCCGGACGATCGTCATCCGGCGGTCCAGGTCGACGAGCTCGCCGGTGGCCGGGTCGGCGTCGGCGACCAGCAGCCGGATGGAGTTCGTACCGCAGTCCACGGCGGCGACACGGGTCACTTCCCCTCCTCCTCGACCGGCTTGACGGCGAAGTGTCCCGAGTCCGTACCCTCCACCTGCCATCCGTCACCGCCGGGCGGCCCGGGGGGCGTCACGCAGGCGCCCTTGCGCCACCACTCCGGCAGCATGGCCAGCGCCTCGTCGCCCAGCGGGTTCACCCCGGGGCCCGCGGCCAGCGAGTGGGCCACCAGCACGTGCAGGCACTTCACCCGGTCCGGCATGCCGCCGGCGCTGGGGAAGTTCTTCAGCTCCTCGATCTCGTCACGGCGCCGGATGTAGTCCTCGTGCGCCGCCCGGTAGGAGGCCGCCAGCTCCGGGTCCGAGGCCAGCCGCTCGGTCATCTCCTTCATCACGCCGTTCGCCTCCAGCGTGCCGATCGCGGAGTTCGCCTTCGGGCACGTCAGGTAGTACAGCGTGGGGAACGGCGTGCCGTCCGGCAGCCGCGGGGCCGTCTCGACGACGTCGGGCTGTCCGCAGGGGCAGCGGTGCGCGATGGCCCGCAGGCCGCGCGGGGGCCGACCGAGCTGCTGCTTGAAGGCCTCGACGTCCGCGTCGGTGGGCTCGGTGCGCGGAGTGGTCGGCGGGGGCGTTTCCATGACTGTCTTCAGGCTGTCTTTCTCTGGGGTCACGTTTTCTGGGGTCACGTTTTCCGGGGTCACATCTACTGGTCGGAGGCGTCGGACTTGTCGACCCCGTCCCAGATGTTCGCGTACCAGGGGCGGTCGGCCGCCCCGAGGTCGGCGTGCGACTGCTTCGCCGCGTGCGGATCGACGACGATGAACCCCGTCTCCCCCGGCATGACGTAGTGCAACCGCTGCCGGATCTGCTGCTCGGCGTAGGCGTCGTCCTGCCAGCGCGCCTTCATGTCGCGCAGCCGTTCGACGCGCTGGCGGGCCTGCTGCTGCTCGCGCTGCAGGTCGTCGATCTCCGCGCGCTGGGAGACGTACTCCCGCATCGGGTAGGCCAGTGCCACGATCAGCGAGCACATCACCAGCGCGAGCAGCGCGGCCCGGCCGGTCAGCCGGGAGCGGCGGGCCTGCCGCTTGGTCTGGGAGCGGTAGACCCGGGCCGCGGTCTGCTCACCGAGCAGCCGGATCCTGGTCGCGGTGGAGAACCGGTCCCGGTCCTTCACGGCCATGTGTCCGCCTCCCGCTCCGCCGTCATACGCGCGTACGTCCCCGGACACGGTACGGGACCGGGTACGGGGACGTACGTACGACGCTGCTACTTGCGGGTCGGGTCAGCCCTTGAAGCGCGGGAAGGCCGAGCGGCCGGCGTACACCGCCGCGTCGTCGAGGATCTCCTCGATGCGCAGCAGCTGGTTGTACTTGGCGACGCGCTCGGAGCGGGCCGGGGCGCCGGTCTTGATCTGGCCGCAGTTGGTGGCGACGGCCAGGTCGGCGATGGTGACGTCCTCGGTCTCGCCGGAGCGGTGGGACATCATGCACTTGAAGCCGTTGCGCTGGGCCAGCTCCACGGCGTCCAGGGTCTCGGTCAGGGAGCCGATCTGGTTGACCTTGACCAGGAGCGCGTTGGCCGCGCCCTCCTCGATGCCGCGGGCGAGGCGCTCGGGGTTGGTGACGAACAAGTCGTCGCCGACGAGCTGGACCTTGTCACCGAGCTTGTCGGTGATGGTCTTCCAGCCCTCCCAGTCGTCCTCGAACAGCGGGTCCTCGATGGAGACCAGCGGGTACGCCTCGACCAGCTCGGCGTAGTACTCGGTCATCTCGGCGGCCGAGCGGGTCTTGCCCTCGAAGGTGTAGGAGCCGTCCTTGTAGAACTCGGACGCGGCGACGTCGAGCGCCAGGGCGATCTGCTCGCCCGGGGTGTAGCCCGCTTCCTTGATGGCCTCGAGGATGAGGTCGAGGGCCTCGCGGTTGGAGCCGAGGTTCGGGGCGAAGCCGCCCTCGTCGCCGAGGCCGGTGGCCAGGCCCTTGCTCTTCAGGACCTTCTTCAGCGTGTGGTAGACCTCGGCGCCCCAGCGCAGCGCCTCGGAGAAGGACTCCGCGCCGATCGGGGCGATCATGAACTCCTGGATGTCCACGTTGGAGTCGGCGTGCGAGCCGCCGTTCAGGATGTTCATCATCGGCACCGGCAGCAGGTGCGCGTTCGGGCCGCCCAGGTAACGGAAGAGGGGGAGGTCGCTGGCCTCGGAGGCGGCGTGGGCGACGGCGAGCGAGACGCCGAGGATGGCGTTGGCGCCGAGGGAGCCCTTGTTGTCGGTGGCGTCCAGGTCGAACATGGCCTGGTCGATCAGGCGCTGCTCGGTGGCGTCATAGCCGACCAGCTCCGGGCCGATCTGCTCGATGACCGCGAGGACGGCCTTCTCCACACCCTTGCCGAGGTAGCGGTTCGAGTCGCCGTCGCGGAGCTCGATGGCCTCGAAGGCGCCCGTGGAGGCGCCGGACGGGACGGCGGCACGACCGGTGCTGCCGTCGTCGAGGCCGACCTCGACCTCGACCGTGGGGTTGCCTCGGGAGTCCAGGATTTCCCGGGCTACGACGACGTCGATGGACGGCACGAGCATCTCCTTCTTCATGTGACGCGGGTACGCGGGTCGCGTGGACCCGGCGAGGTGCGGGCCGTGGTGGCTCGCGACATGAGCCTAACCGGCTCCGGGCGATCGGCCACCGGGTCGCCCACCCCATGGACAGAACCGAGAGTAAATTGTTTCCGAACGGAACAAAGCGGGGTTGCAAAGACCGGCCGAAAGATCGGACGGAGAGCCCCGGGCAGAAATGACCCCGCCCCGGCGCGTACGGGGGAACACGCGCCGGGGCGGGGAGCCCGTGGGGACGGGGACGGGCCGCTGCTTACTTCAGGTGCAGCTGCTGGCCCGGGTAGATGAGGTTGGCATCGGTGACGATGTCCTTGTTCAGCTCGAACAGCTTCTCCCAGCCGCCCTCGACCTTGTGCTCGGTCGCGATCGAGCTGAGGGTGTCGCCCTTGACGACCTTGTACTCGCCGTCGCCCTTCTTGACCTTCTTGCCGGTCGGCGTGGTGACGGTCTTCTGGCTCTTCTGGGTCTGGGCCGGGCGCTCCTCGGAGCGGGAGGCCGCCTGCTGGTCGGTCTGGCGGGTCTCCGTGGAGCCGCTGCTCTGCGTGGAGCCGCCGCCGGTGTAGCCGGCGCTCGACAGGCCCTTGCCGCAGACCGGCCAGGCACCCTTGCCCTGGCTCGCGAGGACCTTCTCGGCGATCTCGATCTGCTGGGCCTTGGTGGCCTGGTCGGCGGTGGAGGCGTACTTGGTGCCGCCGTAGCCGGACCAGGTGGAGGCGGAGAACTGCAGACCGCCGTAGTAGCCGTTGCCGGTGTTGATGGACCAGTTGCCGCCGGACTCGCACTGGGCCACGGCGTCCCACTCGGAGGCGGTGGCGGCGGAGGCGTTGCCGGCCGCCATCAGCGGGGCGGCGACGGCGGCGCCGGCGACACCGGCGACGGCGATGGCGCGAGTGGCCTTGGACGGACGACGGTGCTTGCCCTTGCCGGAAAACAGCATGGATGGATCCCCTCACCGACGCCTGCGAGGTGAGCTGTCGGGTTCGGGCCGGTTGAGTTGCCCGGCCGCGTCCCTCCCGGGACGCGGCTTCACCCCAAGCCCTTCCGGCACAACTGTCCGGTCGGGCGCCTACCTTGGGTCCCCCGCTCCTGCCTACGGCGCTTGACGCGACGACTGTTCCCGTGCGGCCGCTGGCAGGATTCGGCGTTGCGGCAGCCGGGGCTCGCGGTGGCGAGCGGTCATGACCGTAGGCACGTGATCGCCGGAATTTCAAAGACGATCAGGGCTTCTGAGATCTATCTCTCACCGCACTTATACGGGACATTCGCCGCGAAACATGACGCGAACTCGCGCGGTTTCGGGGTGACTTCCGCCGCCGTTTCCGCTCTGCCCCACCGGCTACCGCTCGTCCGCTTCGACCCCTACCGTGAGCCTCTGACCGGGGCGGATGAGGTTCGGGTCGGTGCCGACGGCGTCCTTGTTGCCGGCGTAGAGCGCGTGCCATCCGCCGCTGAGGTCAAGGGAGTCGGCGATGGACCAGAGACTGTCGCCGACGCGGACGGTGTAGGAGCCGTCCGCGGCGTCGCGAGAGGCGTCGCCGCCGCGCGAGGCGTGCCGCCCCGTGGACTCGTCCGTACGGCCGTTCGCGGGCTCGGCTTTCTCGTCGGCGCTGGGGCCGCGGTGGCGGCCGGAGCCGGTGTCGGTCGGCGCCGAAGAGGTGTCGTCCTGCCGCGAGTTGCCCGACTCGCCGCTGCCGGAACCGGCCGAGGGGGAGCTGCCGGGCTCCCGGCTCTTCGGTGCGGAGTCCCCGGAATCGGATGACTTGTCGGAGTTGGCCGGTTCGTCCTCCGACGTCGACGGTGCGTCAGGAGACGCGGACGTCGAGGGGGACGAGGAAGGGGTCGACGAGGAAGGAGTCGACGAGGAATCCGGCTCGATGGAGTCGAGCAATCCGGGCGAGTCGGTCGGACCGGACGAGTCAGATGACTCGGATGAGTCCGATGTACCCGATTTCGAGTCCTGCTGGAGGCCGGAGAGCAGTCCGCAGGTGCGCCACGCGCCGACCCCCTGGTCGGCGAGGATTCTCTCGGCCACGGATATCTGCTGGGAGCGGCTGGCCAGGTCGGCGCTCGCGGCGTAGTCGAGGCCGCCGTAGTTCTCCCAGTCCTCCTGGGACAACGCGAGGCCGCCGTAGTAGCCGTTGCCGTTGTTCTGGCTCCAGGCGCCGCCGGTCTCGCAGTCCGCGACCCGGTCCCAGGTCGTACCGTCGGCCGCGCTGGCGCCGGAGGCCCCGAGGAGGGGGATCGCGATGGCGGAGCCGGTCACTCCGGCCGCGACGAGGAGAGCCGGAGCCTGGCGGGGGCGACGGTGCCGACCGTTCCCGGAGAGCATACGGAGACCTTTCGCGAGACAGCAGTGACCGGCGCGGCGCAGGAGCCCGGGCCGCGCTGATGGGTGAACGTATCGGCAGACGATCACTTGTCACAAGTTCATGCCGCGCAGATCACGTGAAGATCACAGGTCTGACGGCGTGTCATGTTTAGCCGGTCGCTCCGCTGGTGAAGGCGGGCTGTCACGCCGGGGTGAACTCCACGGGCAGGGTGCGCAGCCCGCGCATGATGAGGCCGCCGCGCCACCTCAGGTCGGCCGGGTCCGCCGCGAGCCTGAGGTCCGGGAGGCGGGTGAGGAGGGTGGCGAGGGCGGTCTGGCCCTCCAGGCGGGCGAGCGGGGCTCCGAGGCAGTAGTGGATGCCGTGGCCGTAGCCGAGGTGCTGGTTGTCGCGGCGGGAGAGGTCGAGCAGGTCCGGGTCGGCGAACCGCTCCGGGTCCCGGTCCGCGGCGGCCAGGACGACGAGGACCGGATCGCCCGCGTCGATGTGCTGCCCGCCGATGGTGAGCGGCTGCGTGGCGAACCGCCAGGTGGCGAGTTCGACGGGGCCGTCGTAGCGCAGGAGTTCCTCTACGCCGGTCTCCAGCAGGTCCCGCTCCCCGGCCGCGAGGGAGGCCTGGAGGCGGGCGCGCTGCTCGGGGTGGGTGAGCAGGGCGTAGGTGCCGTTGCCGATGAGGTTGACGGTGGTCTCGAACCCGGCGAACAGCAGGATGAACGCCATGGCGGCCGCCTCGTTCTCGGTGAGGTGCTCACCGTGGTCCGAGGCGCGGATGAGACCGGAGATGAGGTCCTCGCCGGGGACGGGTTCGGCGGGCAGGGCCTCCCGCTTGCGGTGGATGAGGTCGGCGAGGTAGCCGCGCATCTTCTTCACGGACCGCGCGACGCCGCCCCGGGGGCCGCCCTGGTGGCGGATCATCATGCCCGCCCAGTCTCGGAAGTCGTCCTGGTCCTCGCGGGGCACTCCGAGCAGGTCGCAGATGGCGTAGATGGGGAGCGGGAAGGCGAACTCGTGGATCAGGTCGGCGGACCCCTGCGCCGCGAACCCGTCGATGAGACCGTCGGTCAGCTCCTGCACGCGCGGCGCGAACTCGGCGACCCGGCGGGGCGTGAACGCCTTGGACACGAGCCGCCGCAACCGGGTGTGGTCCGGCGGGTCGATGTTGAGCAGGTGCGTCATCAACTCGGCCTTGCGCTCACCGGGGATCCCGGTCTTGCCCTTGGCGTGCGCGGGTTCGTCGTGGTGCGCCGGGTTCTTGGAGAGCCGGTTGTCGGCGAGGGTCTGCTTGGCGTCGGCGTACCGCGTGACCAGCCAGGCCTCCACACCGCTGGGCAGCCGCGTCCGGTGGACGGGGGCGTGCTCGCGGAGCCAGGCGTAGGCGGGGTAGGGGTCGGCCGCGAACTCCCACGAGAACAGTTCGGGCACCCCGGGCACGTCATGTCGCATGCGACGACCCTACGCAGGGCCGGCGGCGCCCCGGACCCACCGGCCACCGCTGTCAGCGGCCGCCCCTACGCTCGCCGCGTCGAGACAGCAGAGGGCTGGACGAAGGAGGGCCGGGATGCTGGAAGGCGTGCTGATCGCGGAGAGCCTGCGGGTGGGGGCCGAGTTGGCCGGTGTCCCGCTGCGCGTCACGAGGATCACGAGGGTGGAGGTGGAGGACGCGGCGGCCGGGCAGCCACGGCAGTGGACCCTGCTGGACTTCGCCGCGGAGGAGGCCGACGCCGGGGCGCTGGCCGAGCGGCTCGCCGCCTGTCTGTCCCCGACCGGCGGCTGGTACGTCAACTACAACACCGCCGCGGAGGCGTTCGTGGTCTTCGCCGGCCGGGTCTTCCGCTATCCGCGGGGGCAGGATCCCCGCGGGCGGGCGGAAGGGCGCCGGCAGGCGCGGGCCCACGCGCGCTCGCTGGGGATCCCGGAAGGGCAGCTGGACTGGCAGGACTGACTCAGGGCCGGCCTGCCGGGCCCTTTGTCAGGGTCGTCAGGGTCGTCAGTCCCGGCCCTCGGTCTCCCTGATCGCGTCCCGGTAGGCGCGGGCCGCCGCTCTCAGGGCTGCCTCCGGGTCCACGCCCTCCGCCTCGGCGCGGACCGCCAGGGCCAGGAGGTCGTAGCCGATGCCTTCGACGGGCGGGAGCGGTATCTCCAGCCCGGCGGTGCGGGCGCGGGAGGCGAGCTTGGCGGCGAGGGCCAGGCCGGGCTGGCCGAGCGGGATGCCCTCGGTGATCGAGGAGCGCTGCTTCTCGACCGCCTTGGTGCGCAGCCAGTGCTCCTTGACCTCCTCGGGGGTGGTGGCCGTCGCGTCGCCGAACACGTGCGGGTGGCGGTGGATCAGCTTGGCGACGATGCCGCCGGCGACGTCGTCGATGGAGAAGGGGGCGTCCAGGTCCTCCTCGGCGATGCGGGCGTGGAAGACGACCTGGAGCAGGACGTCACCGAGCTCCTCGCGCAACTCGTCGCGGTCGCCCTCCTCGATCGCCTCGACGAGTTCGTACGCCTCCTCGATGCCGTACTTGGCGAGGCCCTTGTGGGTCTGCTGGGACGACCAGGGGCATTCGGCGCGGATGCGGTCCATGACCTGGACGAGGTCGAGGAGACGGGCGCCGGGCAGGTCGTAGGAGGCGGGCAGCAGCTCCAGCTCGGGCATGGAGACGCGGCCGGTGCCGGCGAGGCGGGCCAGGCCGTCCGTCAGGGCCGGCTCGCCCTCGCCCGTCGCCACGACCACCACCGTGCGCCCGCCGGCGCAGGCGTCGACCAGCTCCTGCGCGGTCGGGGACGCCTCGTCGACCGTGATCCCGGCCTCGCGCAGGTACGGCAGCTGCGGGTGCGCGCCGTCCGCGCACAGCACCTGGTCGGCCGCGTGCAGGGCCTGCCAGGCGGGCCAGGACAGCAGGCCGGGGGCGACGCGGTGGCTGGTGGTGAGCAGGACGACGCGGCCGGGGGCGGCGGCCGCGCCGGGGGCGGTCTGCTCGGGGCCCGGGGTGGCTTCGGAGCTGTTGGCGTTCACGGTTCGAAGCTATCCCACGGCGCCGACACTGCCGGAAGTTGTCCACAGCCCCGGCGGGCGGGTGTCCTACATGGGCTGCTGCTGCGTCTGTGCCGCCGTCACGTCCCGCACCCACGGAGTCCTGGCGTCGGCGCGGCTGCTCTTCTGGACGTCCCAAGTGCCGTAGCGCGGGTTGAGGTCGACCTTGAGGTCCTTGGAGGCCTTGGACAGGGCCTTCCAGAACTCGGGGCGGTTGGTGTCGGTGCCGAGCTTCTCGGCGAGCTTCTGGGCCTCCAGCTGGAGGCGGAGGTTGTCGTCGAGGCGCTGCGGCGGGATGCCGTACTGCTGCAGCCAGGTCGTTTCCAGCGCCTTGGCTCCGCCGGCCTGCTCCTCCAGGGCGGATCGCATGCCCTGGATCTCCCGGCGGGTGACGGTCACCCCGGCGTCCTCGGCGGCGCGGTGCAGTACCCGGTCGAGGACCATGGTGTGCAGGGTGTCGCGGGTGAGGGTGCCGGTCCTGGCGATGGCCTGCTGGTACTGGGCGTCGTTCCGCACGGCCGCCCGCTGGGCCGCGCGGACCTCGCCGACCCGGTCCTCCAGCTGGGAGACGGTGATCCGCTGCCCGCCGACCACGGCCGCCGCGCCAGGATGCGCGTCGTTGCCGCAGGCGGTGAGCAGGGGCGCCGCTGCGGCGATCGCGGCGGTGAGGACGAGCGCGGTGCGACGGCGGCGGTGCAAGGGGACCTCCCGAGGAGATTGTGCGACGGTGCACAAAGTCTTGCGGTGATCGATGGTAGGCAGTGGCCAGGCTCTGGCCAACCCATTCGACCAACGATTCACCGGGACTTCCGGCACCGCCGCGCCGCCCCGGCGCTGCCGTCAGCCGCGGACCTGCCCCAGCCACTGCAGCGTCCTGCGGATCTCCGCGCCGAGCGGGTGGCCGGGCCCGTGGGTGCGCTCCACGTCGTGCAGCAGCCGGGCCAGGGTGTCGTGGGCGGCGCCGCGGTCGCCGAGGGCGAGCAGGAGGTGGCCGATGCGGCGGCGGATGTCGTGCGCGAGCTCGGGGCCGCCGGCGGCGACGTACTGGTTCTCGTAGTACGGCAGCACGGCCCGGTACTCGGCGAGCGCCGCGGCCGGCTCGCCCAGCTGTTCGAGGCATTGGGCGGCCTCGTAGCGGAAGCGCAGGGACTGCGGGTCGGCCTGGCCCGCCTCGGCGGCGCGTTCGTCGGCGAGGCGGCGCAGCTCGGGCAGGGCGCGCCGGAACTGGCCGTCGTCCAGGAGGGTGGCCGCGTACTGCTTGCGCAGGGTGCGCACGACCGGGGAGTGCTCGCCGTGCTGTTCGGCGGCGGCGGGCAGGATCGCGCCGAGGATGTCGACGGCCTGGGTGATGCGGCCCTCGCCGAGGAGCCGCTTGACCTCGTCGATAGCGCGGGCGATGTCCGTCTTCCCGGCGGTTCCGGCTGTCCCGGCGACGGGCGCGGCGGGCGGCGCGGGCTGGGGCGCCGGGGTGCGGGCCCGGTCCGGCCAGGGGGCGTGCGGGCGCAGGAACGGGCGGGTGGGGTCGAGGGCTGCCCCGGTGGGTGCCCCGCGCGCGGGCAGGAGCTGCTCCAGGTGCTCGTAGACCTCCTGCGCGGAGGCGGGCCGGTGCTGCGGGTCCTTGGCGAGCAGGCGCAGGACGAGGGTCTCCAGGGCTTCGGGGACCTCGGGGCGGATGCGGCGCACGGGCAGCGGGGGCTCGTACAGGTGCCGGTGCAGGACGCCGAGGGCCGTGGAACCGGAGAAGGGGACGTCGCCGCTGAGCAGTTCGTGCAGGACGACGCCGAGTGCGTACAGGTCCGTGTACGGGCCGACCGCGCCGCCCATCGCCTGCTCGGGGGCCATGTAGGCGGGCGAGCCGATGGGCGTGCCGGTGTGGGTGAGGCGGGTGGTGTCGGCGTCCATGACGGAGGCGACGCCGAGGTCGAGGACGGTGACCGTGCCGTCCTGCTTCACCATCACGTTGCGCGGCTTGAGGTCGCGGTGGACGATCGGCACGGCGTGCACGGCGCTCAGCACGGCACACAGTTGCGCGGCGACGGCGACCGCCCACGGCCAGGGGTACGGGTCGTGCTCGGCGAGATGGTCGGAGAGGTCGGCCCCGTCGACGTACTGCATGACGAGGAACAGCTCCTCGCCCTCGCTGCCCGCGTCGTGGACCGTGACCAGGCCCGGGTGGTCGACCTGCGCGGTGACCCGGCACTCGCGCACGAAGCAGCGGCGCAGTTCCTCCGCGTCCTGACCGGCCACCTTGTCCGGGCGCAGCAGTTTCACCGCCACGCGCCGGTCGAGCCGCTGGTCGTACGCCGTCCAGACCTGTCCCATGCCGCCCTGCCCGACGAGCGCGGACAGTTCGTAGCGGCCGGCGACGACACGTCCTGCCGCCACGGTCACCTGCCGTCCTCGTGGTGGCCGTCCCGCCGGCCCTCGCCTTCGTGCCGGCGCAGGTAGTCGCTGAGCTCGTCGAGTTCGGCGCGTACCTGGTCGATGCGGGCGGGCGAGGGACGCTGGGGGGACGGCGGCGGCTGGACCGGGCCGGGGCCTGGGGGCGTGGCGTCGCGGGGGACGGGTGTGTGCGGTCCGGGGGGCTGCGGGGCGGGGGGCTGCGGGGCGGGCGTGGTCGTGGGGGCGTAGGGCGGCGCCGGGTGCGGGTAGCCGTACGCGGAGTGGACGGTCGGCGCGTGCGGCGGCGCGTAGCCGGCGAACTGCCGCTGCTCGCTGTGGTGGGCGATGTCCACGACGAGGAAGTAGACGCCGGCGCCGGCGCCGATCAGGAGGATCACGGCCAGCGCGATGTCGGTCCGCACGTCGCTCTCCGGCAGCGCCCCGACCACCGCGAAACACACGATGGACAGGGGCAGGCTCGCCCAGGCCAGCACCCAGTCGAGGACCCGTCCGCGCAGGACGGCCACCCGGAACAGCGGTACGCAGGCCAGCAGGCCGCACGTGAGGAAGCCGGCGGCGGCGAACAGCACGCGCAGGGAGATGACCGTTGCCGCGCTGCGGGGAGGCGGCGCCGCGCCGTGGCCGTACATGACTGCTCCTGGACCGGTGTAGCCGATAGGACGGATGTGCGAGTGACGTAGCCCGATGGGGAATCCGAGCGTATAGCCCGACACGGACAACCGGTTACGGGTTGTACCGAACCGTTGTCGTCCTGATCACTTCGCCCCCACGGCACGTCCGCGCGGCCCCGGCCGTACCGCCCGCGCCTCACAAGGGATGGCGCATCCACACGTTGGGTTCGACGTACACGGCGTACCCGCGGGCCGCCTCGCAGCGCACCGGCACCAGGGCGCCGGGCACGACGATGTCGCCCTCGGTGTCGAAGGGCAGCCCGGTCCAGCGGCGCCAGTCCGCCAGCGGGGCGGCCACCGTCATGGACGCCGGGGCCACCGAGTCGATGGTGGCCCCGGCCCGGGCGTGCACCCGCAGCCACGGGTCCTGGGGCAGGCCGTCGGGGCGGACGCGCCGGGCGTACTCCTCGATGGGCGTGTGCGGTTCGAGGTGCTTGGCGTTGGGGCGGACGGGGGCGACGACCTCCTTGAAGCCGAGGGCGCTGGCGTTGTCGCGCATGGCCGAGAGCATCACCGCGGACAGTCCGCGGCCCTGCGCGTGCGGGGCGATGGAGACCGAGATCGCGCTGACGGTGTCGGGGCGGACACCGCGGCGCAGGTCCGAGAAGGCCCATACGAGAACGGTGTCCCAGCCGTTGCCCGGCAGTGTGCCGCGGCCCTCGGCGCCGAGAGCGAAGGGCACGCTGTAGGCGCTCGCGACGACCTCGCCCCGCTCGTCCTCGGCGAAGAGGACGTACTGCGGGAGTTCGGTGGCGATCCGCGGGTAGTGCGCGGCGCCCACGGGGTCCTGGATGACGAACTCCGGCCAGGTGTCCGCCATCCCGACGACCCGCTCCAGCATGTCCGGGCGGTCGGCGAGGCTCGATATCTTCGTCTGCATGCGGTCACGGTAGGTGCGGGAGCGGAGCACCGGGAATCGAATTACCGGGCGGGAGAACCGGTCCCCCTCGTGGCCGGAAGGGCGGCTCGGTGCGCGTCCCCTCATACCGCGTTCTCAGGAACCGCGCCCGCTCGCCGTTCTCACGAACCGCGCCCGCTCGGCCGCCGGGAGCAGCTCCGTCGCGTAGCGGACGGTGACGCGCGGCAGGTCGGTGAGGTGCTGTTCGAGGAACGTCACCAGCAGGGGCGCGTCCCGGCGGCCGATCTCGCGCAGCATCCAGCCGAGCGCCTTGTGGATCAGCGGTTCCGGGTCGCGGCACAGGGCGCGCACCAGATGGAGGGTCGTCTCGAAACGCCCTTCGCGGATCAGCGCCAGTGTGGCGACGACGGCGATCCTGCGGTCCCAGAGCCGGGACGAGGCGGCCAGTTCGTCCAGCACGTCCAGGGCGTCCTCGGGCCCGTCCACGAGCCACGGCCCGAGAACGACGTGGGCGGAAGCGTCCACCAGGTCCCAGTTGTCCACACACCCGGTGCGCGCCAAGTAGAAGTCGACCAGAAACCGACGCTGCGCACCTCGGGCCGTTCGCATCCGCTCGGCCAGCACCAGCACTCCGGCCAACCGCTCCTCGTGAACACGGCCGCGCAGCAGCGCGTCCACGTCCTCCCACGCCAGCTCCCGGTGTGCCTGGGCCAGTTTGCGCACCACGGGCACCCGCACACCGAGCAGTTCGTCACCTGCCGGCGGCCGCAGCACCCGGATCTGCTGGATTTTGACGTCCGGCTCCGCCCTGTCCCGCAGCGCGCTCCGCAGGGCCTCCAGCTCATGGGTCGTCATGTCGGCGGACGGTAGCGCAGGACGGGTGGGTCGATCCGGGTTCTCCTCTCTCAGCCGCCGCACTGCCGCAGCATCATCCGCTTGTCGGCGTCGGTCACGGGCAGGTCGTACTTCAGTGACACCTGGGCGAAGCGCACCGAGTAGGAGCAGCGGATGCTCTTGTTCGGCGGCAGCCAGGACGCCGGACCGGAGTCTCCCTTCGCGCTGTTGGTCGGCCCGTCCACCGGGACGAGGTTGAGCGGGTCGTTGGCGATGGCCTCCCGCTTGTCCTTCGTCCAGCGCGACGCGCCCATCTGCCAGTCGTACGACAGCGGCATGACGTGGTCTATCTGGACCTTCGTCGCACGGGACTTGGTCCACTCGATGACCTTCCCGGTGTACGGGTCGTGCAGTGTGAGGGAGCTGACGACGCAGTCCGAACCCGAGCGGAAGCGAAGGTTCTCGCCGTCCCTCCGCAGCAGGTCGTTCCGTGTGTCGCAGCCGTTGTGGGAGTAGGGGACGTCGCGGGGCGCCGAATCCATCCAGGCGTAACCGAACTTGTCCCGTTCGTAGCCGGTGCGGGGGCCGCGTCCCTTGGTCGCCACTTTCTCGATCAGAGCCCGGGCACTCGCCCGGTCCGCGGTGGCCGTGATCGCCGCCAGCCCCGGCTTCGTGCCGTCCGGGTTGTCCAGCGGGCTCACCGCCCGGCCGTTGCCGTCGGCCGGGGCACCGGAGCCGGAGGGTCCGCCGCCGTCCGCAGGCGGGGTCAGTCCTTCGCAGCCGGCCAGCGTCGCACCGGCGAACACCATCGCGGCAACCGCTGCCGCCCCGCCCCTCAGACGCCTCACCGTACGCCCCTCCCCTGCTTGCCTGTTGCGCTGCTTGCCCGTTCCGCCCGGGCTCGGGCGGCTGCGCCTGGTCCCACGGTAGCGAGGGAGAGGTACAGACCACACCGGGCCCTAAATGGGCATACCTCGCATGTCACGCGTATCGTCGGTTCTGAGTCACCCCCGGAAGGAGTTCTGCATGGGCATCTTCGACAAGTTCAAGAGCCAGGCGCGGAACAGGGGCAAGCAAGGCTCCGACACCGCGGAACAGAAGATCAACGAGAAGACCGGCGGCAAGTACGAGGACCAGGTCGACACCGGGCAGCAGCGCGTCGAAGGCTCGCTCGGCATGGACCGCGACCGCGAGCGGCCCGACCAGCAGTAAGGCCTCCGCCAGCGCGGGGCCGCCCGCGGGGACACACCTTGGGCGTCAGCTCCTGTGTCAGCTCCAACGCCCGCCCTGCGGGCGGCTTCCCCTGTCCGGACATGACCGCCCGACGCCCTCATCCGGCCTCCCGGCCTCCCGGCCTCCCGGCCTCCCGGCCTCCCGGCCTCCCGGCCAGGCTGCTTCGGGCTTGCCTCAGACCTTGCCTATGCCCAGCGTCGTCTCCGAGGGCAGCAGGCCCGACCCCAGGACCGCGACCCAGTAGTCGCCCAGCAGGCCGGTGAGCCGGTCGACGCCGTCCGGGCCGAGGGACTGCCAGGGACCGGCGGCCAGTTGGTCGGTGTGGCGCTCCACGCGGTGGCGCAGGGCGCGCCCCGCCTCGGTGGCCGTGCCGTCCACCTCGACCAGGCCCCTGGCGGTGAGGCGGTCGCGGGCGGCCGCCCATTCGCCGGGGCTCCAGCCTCGGCTTTCGAAGCGTTCCACCGACGCGGCACCTATCGCGGCGAAGGAGACGAGCGACTCCACAGGATCCAGGCCCGCCAGGAGCAGGGCCGCGAGATGGCCGTCGCCGCGGTGCTCGCGCAGGATCGTCGCGGCGTGCCACAACTGCAGGTGCGGGGCCTGCGGCCAGGGCAGCGCGGCGTTGGCGGCGGCGAGCGGGCGGGCGGCCGGGTCCGCCGCCTCGGCGGCGCGCCGGGCGAGCGCGGCGGCCTCCGCCAGCTCAGGGCTGTCCACCCCATCCCCGAAGAGGGCGCGGTAGGCCCGGTCGACCGCTCGCGTCCTCGCCTCCAGCACGGCGCCCGGGCTCGCGATCCGCCACGCCGGCCCGACATGCTCCGCGACCATGCGCGGGCTGAAGCTGTAGAAGGCCGAGGCCACCCGCTGCGGGCCGGCCTCCCCCAAGGGGGCTGCGCGGTACGGGAAGTAGCTCGGCCAGCGCTCCCGTGTGTCGAAACCCAGGGCGGCCGCCTCCTCGAAAGCCTCCGGTGCGTAGTACAGCACCGCGTGCAAGGGCTCCAGCAGATGCCACAACTGCCGCACGCGGGCCGGCTCCACGCTGCCGCCCTGCGGCGCCGCACCCTCGCCGTTCTCGCTGACCTGCGACGTCTCGCCGACCTCGCCGACCTGTTCCGGCATGGCGTGCCTCCACTCTCGTCCGCCCCCTCGGCACGAGACCGGACGGCACCCGATCCCGCACAACTTGACAATGACAAGATTGCCTCGACCGCCCCCAACTTGTCAATGGCTAGATTCCGCGTACGCTCCTGACCATGAGCTCCAGCAAGGCATCAGCGGACGGCAAGGGCACCGCGAACCGTCCGTACCACCACGGCGACCTGCGCCGCGCCATCCTCACGGCCGCCCTCGACGCCATCGCGGTGGACGGTCCGTCCGGGCTGAGCCTGCGCGACCTGGCCCGTCGCGCGGGCGTCTCGCACGCCGCGCCCGCCCACCACTTCAAGGACCGCGCCGGGCTGCTCACCGCGATCGCCGCCGAGGGTTTCGGGCTGCTCGCGACCGCGCTGCGGGAGGCGGCGGACCTGAAGCAGGCGGGCGTGCGCTACGTACGCTTCGCGCGTGAGCACCCGGCGCACTTCCAGGTGATGTTCGCCCCCGAGCTGCTGCGCGCCGGCGATCTGGAGCTGACCACGGCCCGGGCCCTCGCCTCGGACGCCCTGCGCGAAGCCGTCACGGCGGTGCCGCCGGAGGGCCGGGGCGCCGACGCCCGCCTGGCCGGTGTCGCCGCCTGGTCCCTGGCCCACGGCTTCGCCACGCTGCTGCTCAGCCACAACCTGGACGGCCCGGTGGGCGACCGGGATCCCGAGGAGGTGTTCCGCGAGCTGGCGGAGATGCTGTTCCGGCACGCCGAGTAGCGGCGGCCGCGCGCCCGGGGCTGGGCGCCGTGGCAGGCGAACGGCCGCGGGGACACCGTCGTCCCGCGCTTGACCTTGACGCTGGCGTCAAGGCCCGACGATCCCCGCATGGACTCTCCTAACGCGAACCCGAACCGGACCTCGACCTCGAGCCCGACCTCCACCCCGACCCCGACTCCGCCCTCGAACTCGACCCCGAGACCCATCTCGACGAATCGGCGCGGGACTTCGCCGACGACACCCCGAACCGAGACGCCCCGAACCGAGACGCCCCGAACCGTGCTGGTCACCGGCGCCGGTACGGGCATAGGCCGTGCCACCGCCCGCGCCTTCGCCGACGAGGGCGCGCACGTCGTGGCCGTGGGCCGCCGCGCGGCGCCCCTCGCCGAGACCGCCGCCCATGACCCGTCCCGTATCAGCCCGCTGGTCGCCGACCTCACGGCCGACGACGGCCCCGAGACCATCGTCCGCACGGTGCTCGACCGGCACGGCCGCATCGACGTGCTGGTGAACAACGCCGGAATCGTCACCACCCAGTCCTTGCGCACGTACACGCGTGCCGCTGTCGAGCCCCAGCTCGCGACGAACCTCCTCGCACCGGTGCTGCTCGTCCAGGCCGCGCTCCCGGCGCTGGAGGAGAGCCGCGGTGTGATCGTGAACGTGACGACCTCGGTGGGGCAGCGGGGCTGGCCCGGCAACTCCCTGTACGCGGCGGGAAAGGCGGCCCTGGAGGTCCTCACGCGCAGTTGGGCGGTGGAGCTCGCGCCCCTGGGGATCCGGGTCGCCGCCGTGGCGCCCGGTGCGATCGACACTCCGATCGCCGACCACTCGGGCCTCACCCCCGAGCAGCGTGCGGCGATCCGCGCGTGGCAGCTCGATCACACGCCGCTCGGCCGGATCGGCCGCCCCGGGGAGGTGGCGTGGGCGATCACTCAACTGGCCTCGCCGGGGGCGTCGTTCGTCACCGGTGTGGTGCTTCCGGTGGACGGCGGCGCGGTCGTCGGCTGAGACTGGCGCCCATGGCAGCACCTCGTATGCGGAGTATGCGGATCGGCGAACTCGCCGCGGCGACCGGCACCACGGCGCGCGCCCTGCGCCACTACGAGCAGGCGGGATTCATCACCTCCGAACGGGCCGCGAACGGCTACCGCCTGTACGACGCCGGTACGGCGGTCCGCGTCCGCAACATCCGCAGCCTGCTGGAGGTCGGGCTGACCCTCGACGACGTGCGGGTGTTCCTGCCGTGCCTGGACGGCGACGTCACGGCCGGGCCCGCCTCGGACCGGGCCCTGCGGGTCGCGGCCGACCGGCTCGCGGTGCTGGACGCGCGGATCGCGGCGCAGGTCGCGGTCCGCGACCGACTGGCTGCGGCCCTGCGCCGGGCCACCGGTACACGGGTGAGACCGGTGGCCTGACGATCCTTCAGCGGACGCCGACGTCAGACACCCCTGGCCGTCAAGACCCCAGCACCGACGTCAGGAACTCCCCGACCCACGCCAGCAGGTCCCGCCCGACCAGCGGCTTGCCGCCCACCTTCGCGGTCTTCGGGCGCGGCACCAGCACCTGGTGCACCGCCGGCTTGATGACGACCCCCGGGTACAGCCGCTTGACCCGCAGCTCCTGCGACTCGCGCAACTCCACCGGCGCGAACCGGATGTTGTTGCCCTGCAGCACGATCTCGCCGACCCCGCACGCGCGGGCGAGCATGCGCAGGCCCGCGACGAGCAGCAGGTTCTCCACCGGTTCGGGCAGCTTGCCGTAGCGGTCGGCGAGTTCCTCGCGTACGGCCTTGATGTCCTCCTCCGTGTTGGCGGAGGCGATGGCCCGGTACGCCTGGAGGCGGAGGCGCTCGCCCGGCGCGTAGTCGTGCGGGACGTGCGCGTCGACCGGCAGCTCGATCTTGACCTCGAGCGGCGGTTCCTCCTCGATCTCGCCGGTCTCCAGCTGCCGCCGGTAGTCGGCCACGGCCTCGCCGACCATCCGCACGTACAGGTCGAAGCCGACGCCCGCGATGTGGCCGGACTGCTCGCCGCCGAGGAGGTTGCCCGCGCCGCGGATCTCCAGGTCCTTCATGGCGACGTACATGCCCGCGCCCATCTCCGTGTGCTGGGCGATCGTCGCGAGCCGTTCGTGCGCGGTCTCCGTCAGCGGCTTCTCCGGCGGGTAGAGGAAGTAGGCGTAGCCGCGCTCGCGGCCCCGGCCGACGCGGCCGCGCAGCTGGTGCAGCTGGGACAGGCCGAAGGTGTCGCCGCGTTCCACGATCAGGGTGTTCGCGTTGGAGATGTCGATGCCGGACTCGACGATGGTCGTGGAGACCAGCACGTCGAACTTCTTCTCCCAGAAGTCGACGACGACCTGCTCCAGGGCCGACTCCGACATCTGGCCGTGCGCGGTGGCGATGCGCGCCTCGGGCACGATCTCGCGCAGCCGGGCCGCCGCGCGGTCGATCGACTCGACGCGGTTGTGGATGTAGAAGACCTGGCCCTCGCGCAGCAGCTCACGGCGGATGGCGGCGCCGATCTGCTTCTCCTCGTAGGGGCCGACGAAGGTCAGGACCGGGTGGCGCTCCTCCGGCGGGGTGGTGATGGTCGACATCTCGCGGATGCCGGTGACCGCCATCTCCAGCGTCCTGGGGATCGGAGTCGCGGACATGGTCAGCACGTCGACGTTGGCGCGGAGCTTCTTCAGCTGCTCCTTGTGCTCGACGCCGAAGCGCTGCTCCTCGTCGACGATGACCAGGCCCAGGTCCTTGAACTTGGTCTCCGAGGAGAACAGCCGGTGGGTGCCGATGACGATGTCCACCGAGCCCTCGCGCAGGCCCTCCAGGACCGCCTTGGCCTCGGTGTCGGTCTGGAAGCGGGAGAGCGCCTTCACGCTCACCGGGAACTGCGCGTACCGCTCGCTGAACGTCCCGAAGTGCTGCTGCACCAGCAGCGTCGTGGGCACCAGGACGGCCACCTGCTTGCCGTCCTGGACGGCCTTGAAGGCGGCCCGGACCGCGATCTCGGTCTTGCCGTAGCCGACGTCGCCGCAGATCAGGCGGTCCATGGGGACCGACTTCTCCATGTCCTCCTTGACCTCGGCGATGGTGGTGAGCTGGTCGGGCGTCTCCGCGTAGGGGAAGGCGTCCTCCAGTTCGCGCTGCCAGGGGGTGTCCGCGCCGAAGGCGTGCCCGGGGGCCGCCATGCGGGCGCTGTACAGCTTGATGAGATCGGCGGCGATCTCCTTGACGGCCTTCTTCGCGCGGGCCTTCGTCTTCGTCCAGTCGGCGCCGCCGAGGCGGTGCAGGGTGGGGGCCTCGCCGCCGACGTACTTGGTGATCTGCTCCAGCTGGTCGGTGGGGATGTAGAGGCGGTCGCCGGGCTGGCCGCGCTTGGCGGGCGCGTACTCGACGACCAGGTACTCGCGGGTCGCGCCCTGCACGGTGCGCTGCACCATCTCGATGTAGCGGCCCACGCCGTGCTGCTCGTGGACGATGTAGTCGCCCGGCTCCAGGGTGAGCGGGTCGATGGTCTTGCGGCGGCGGGCCGGCATCCGGGCGCCCTCGCGGCCGGACGCCCTCTGGCCGGACAGATCGGTCTCGGTCAGGACGGCGAGTCTGAGGGCCGGGTCGACGAAGCCGTGCTCGATCGAGCCGCACGCCACGTGCACGAGCGACGGGGAGATCTCGGCGAGGTCCGTGTCGAGCCGGGCGGCGATGCCCTCGCCGCCGAGCACCTCGACCGTACGGGCCGCCGGGCCGTGCCCCTCGGTGACGTACACCGCGCGCCAGCCGTCGGCGAGCCAGCCCTTGGTGTCGGCGAGGGCCTTGGCGGTGTCGCCGCGGTAGGTCTCCGGAGCGTGCATGCCGAGCTTGAGGGTGTCCTCGTCCAGTTCCTCGTCGGCGGCGAAGGGCGAGACGGACCACCACATCATGTCCAGCTCGCGGGCCCGGTCCCGGACGTCGGCGATGGACCACAGGGAGGCCGCGCCGACGTCGATGGGCGCCTCGCCGCCGCCGGCGGTGGCCGCCCAGGAGGCCTGGAGGAACTCCTGCGAGGTGGCGACGAGGTCCGACGCGCGCGTGCGGACCCGCTCCGGGTCGCACACGACGGCCATGGCGCCCTTGGGCAGCACGTCGAGCAGCAGCTCCATGTCGTCGACGAGGACCGGAGCGAGGGACTCCATGCCCTCGACGGCGATCCCCTCGGCGATCTTGCCGAGCAGCTCTCCGAGCTCGGGGTGCTGTTCGGCCAGGGCACGCGCGCGGGTGCGGACGTCCTCGGTGAGGAGCAGCTCGCGGCACGGCGGCGCCCACAGGCCGTGCTCGGCGACTTCGAGGGAGCGCTGGTCGGCGACCTTGAAGTAGCGGATCTCCTCGACGTCGTCGCCCCAGAACTCGATGCGCAGGGGGTGTTCCTCGGTGGGCGGGAACACGTCGAGGATGCCGCCGCGGACGGCGAACTCGCCGCGCTTCTCGACGAGCTCCACGCGCGCGTAGGCGGCGGCCGCGAGGGCGTCGACCACCTCGTTCAGGTCGGCGCTCTGGCCGGTCCTCAGGGCGACCGGCTCCAGGTCGCCGAGGCCCTTGACCTGCGGCTGGAGCACGGAGCGCACCGGTGCCACGACGACGGAGACCGGGCCCGTCTCGGGGTCGTCGGGCCGGGGATGGGCCAGGCGGCGCAGGACGGCCAGGCGGCGGCCGACGGTGTCGCTGCGGGGGCTGAGCCGCTCGTGCGGGAGCGTCTCCCACGACGGGTACTCCACGACCCCCTCGGGCGGGAGGAGGGAGCGCAGGGCCGCGGCCAGGTCCTCGGCCTCGCGGCCCGTCGCCGTCACCGCCAGCACCGGGCGGCCCGTGTCGCGGGCCAGGGCGGCGACGGTGAACGGGCGGGCCGCGGGGGGACCGACCAGGTCGACGTGCATGCGGTTGCCGTCTGCGGCCGCCTTGATCGCTTCCGCGAGCGCGGCGTCCTTGACTACGGCGTCGAGCAGACCGTGCAGGCTCATACGGGGCTTTTTCCGTCCAGGGGTGGGCAACACGACGGGCCCGACGCGCGCTGCGGGCCGGGGGTCTCCAGCGTACGACGATGCGCGCCCGCGCGGCGGGCCTGTGGATAACGCCCGTTCTCCCCTGGCCGTGGCCAGTCCCGCCGGTCAAGGGGGGAATCAGCCGCTCAATCTTCACAACGTCACCCCCACCCGTTGTTTTCACCGCGGCATGATCTGTCCGATTCCCGCCCCTGCGTAAGGCACGACATGCCTGCCTCCACCCTCCGAGCCCCGTCGCCCCGGATACCGACGCCGGTCACCCGCGCCCCGGGTGGCCGGCGCCGTCTCGGCGCGCGATGCGACCCCTGGCTCCTCGCCGCCGCCCTCTTCGCCGCCTACACGACCGTCTCCGTGGGCCGCTACCGGCACATGGCGACCCTCTCCTGGGACCTGGGCATCTTCGAGCAGGCCGTGCGCGCCTACGCGCATCTGCGGGCGCCGGTCGCCGATCTCAAGGGGCCGGGCTTCGACATCCTGGGGGACCACTTCAGCCCGGTGACCGCCGTGCTCGCGCCGGTGTACCGGCTGTTCCCCTCGCCGGTCACGCTGCTGGTCGCGCAGGCCGCGCTCTTCGCGCTGTCCGCCGTGCCGGTCACCCGCGCCGCCGCCCGGCTCCTGGGCCGGCGCCGGGGTCTGGCGCTCGGCCTGGCCTACGGGCTGTCCTGGGGCGTCCAGCGCGCCGTCGACTTCGACTTCCACGAGATCTGCTTCGCCGTCCCGCTGATCGCCTTCTCCCTGGAGGCCCTCCTCGCGCAGCGCCGCCGGGCGGCCCTGTGCTGGGCCCTTCCCCTGGTGCTGGTCAAGGAGGACCTGGGGCTGACGCTGGCCGCGATCGCGCTGGTCGTGGCCTGGCGGGCCCGCGGCCGCTCGCCCCGGGCGGTCCGGTACGCGCTCGGTGTCGCGGTGTGCGGCGTGGCGGCGACGGTGATCGTCCTCACCGTGGTGATCCCGTCGTTCAGTCCGTCGGGCGGTTACGACTACTGGAACAAGGTCAGCGAGGCGGGCAGCCCCTTCGAGGGCCTCGGCACCAAGCTGCGCACCCTCGCCTGGCTGCTGATCCCCACCACCGGGCTGCTGGCCCTGCGCTCCCCGCTGCTGGTGGTCGCGCTGCCGACGCTCGGCTGGCGCTTCCTGTCCGGGGACGCGCACTACTGGGGCACCGACTGGCACTACAGCGCGGTCCTGATGCCGGTCGTCGTGCTCGCTCTCGCAGACGCCCTCACCACCGCGCGCCTCAGCACGCGCGCGTGGCTGCGGTCGTACGCCGCCCAGTTGCCGGCCGCCGTCGCCGCCGCGGCGCTGGCCCTGACCACCTCGCTGCCGCTGGCGCAGCTCACCGGGGCCGAGATCTACCGCAAGCCGGCCGCGGTGTCCGGCGTGGAACGCCTGCTGGCGCGGATACCCGACGGCGCCACCGTCGAGGCCGACATCGGCCCGATCAGCCGCCTCACCTCGCGCTGCCGGGTCTTCTGGCTCGGCAACACCCAGGGCGTCACCCCGGAGTACATCGCCCTGGAGAACGTCGACGGCACGTACCGGGACCCGGTGGGCTACGCCCGGGTGCTGCACCCCGGCGCCGAGTACGCCGTGGCGGGCCAGGCCAACGGGTACGTGGTCCTCCAGCGGCGGACGGCGACCGGTGGCTGACGCGTCTCGCGTTCGGCCGGACAGCGCTGGGGCCCGCCCCGGAGGCCGAGACCTCCGGGGCGGGCCGTCCCCCGCAACCCCCGTGTGCGGTGGTTCCTGGTTGGCTACTCGGTCGCGATCGCGTTCAGGACGTTCATCCGGCCCGCCCGGAACGCCGGGATCAGTGCCGCGAACAGGCCCACGAACGCCGAGCCGATGAAGACGCCGATGATGGTCGGCCAGGGGATGTCGAGGATCATCAGGCCCTCCAGTTCCAGCAGCTGCTGTGCGGTGGCGCCCCAGCCCATGCCCAGTCCGAGGCCCAGCAGGGCGCCGAAGAGGGCGATGACGACGGACTCCATGCGGATCATGCGGCGCAGCTGGCGGCGGGAGAGGCCGATCGCCCGCATCAGGCCGATCTCCCTGGTGCGCTCCACCACGGACAGGGCCAGGGTGTTCACCACGCCCAGGATGGCGACGATGATCGCCAGGGCCAGCAGGCCGTAGATCATGTTGAGCAGCTGGCCGATCTGGTCCTTCAGGGCCTCCTTGTAGTCGGTCTGGTCGCGCACGGTGTACTGCGGGTAGTCGTGCAGTGCCGACTTCAGGGACTTGTAGGCGGCGTCCTGCTGCCCCTCCTTGGCGCTGGCGAAGACCAGGGAGTCCAGCGGCATCTTGTCGGCCGGGACGTACTTGGCCATCGTGGCGATGGAGGTGTACATCGCGCCCGCGTCGATCACGACGTCACTGCTGGTGATCGCCCGGACCGTCAGGTCGGCGGCGGAGCCGTCCTTGAAGGCCACCTTGATCTTCGAGCCGAGGCTGATGCCGTGGTCCTTGGCGAACTTCTCGTGGACGGACATCGAGTCGGGCTTGTAGGCGTCGGGCAGCTTGCCGGCGACGGTCTCGGTGCGCAGGTCGGTCGCGTACGACGGGTCGGCCGCCGTGATCGCCGTGTCCTTGAGGGTCTCGCCGTCGGGGGTGGTGAAGTCGGCCTGGGTCCACTTGTACTCGGTGACCCGCTCCAGTTCCGGCGTCGACTTCATGGCCTTGACGGCCTGCGGGGTGATCAGCTGGCCACTGTCGGACTGGACGATGAAGTCCGTGCCGACGGTCTTGTCGAGCTGGTCGGTGGCGGAGGCCACCATGGAGGAGCCGACCACGGACAGGCACGCCACCAGGGCGAGGCCGATCATCAGCGCGGCGCCCGTGGCGCCGGTGCGGCGCGGGTTGCGCAGGGCGTTGCGCTCGGCCATGCGCCCCACGGGGCCGAACATCCGCAGCAGGACCGCGCCGAGAACGCGGACCACTCCGCCGGCGAGCAGCGGGCCGATCACGACGAAGCCGATCAGCGACAGCACCACGCCGATGCCGAGCCACAGCGAGCCGTCGGTGGCCTTGTCGGCCGCCGCCGCCAGGTACAGGGCGAAGACGCCGCCTGCGGTGAGGACGGTGCCGAGGATGCCGCGGATCCAGCCGGCCTTGGCGTCCGCCGGGGCTCCCGCGTCGCGCAGGGCGGCCATCGGGGAGATCTTGCCGGCGCGCCGGGCGGGCAGGTAGGCGGCGAGGACGGTGACGACCACGCCGAGGACGAGGCCGACCACCGGGGTCGTCCAGGCCACCGTCAGGTCGTCGGTGGACAGTTCCATGCCCATCTGGCCCATGAGCTTCATCAGGCCGACGGCGAGGCCGACGCCCGCGCCCACGCCGAGCACCGAGCCGACGAGGCCGAGCAGCAGCGCCTCGGCCAGCACCGAGCGGTTGACCTGCTTGCGGGAGGAGCCGATGGCCCGCATCAGGCCGATCTCGCGAGTGCGCTGGGCGACCAGCATGGAGAACGTGTTGATGATCAGGAAGATGCCGACGAGGAAGGCGATCCCGGCGAAGCCGAGCATCGCGTACTTCATGACGTTCATGAAGCCCTCGACGTCCTTCTGGTTGGCGTCCGCGGTCTCCTTGGCGGTTTTGACCTGGTAGCCGCCGCCGAGTTCGGCGGTGACGTTCTTCTTCAGCTGCGCGTCGCTGACGCCGGCGGCCGCGGTGACGTTGACGTTGGTGTAGACGCCGGTCTCGCCGACCAGGGCCTGCTGGGCGGTCTTCGTGTCGAGGTAGAAGATCGCGGCGCCGGGGTTGGTGACGGTGAAGTCGGCGATGCCGGAGATCTTCGCCTGGTGCGTGCCGACCGCGCTGATCACCGCGATCTCGTCGCCGAGCTTCAGGCCGTGCTTGTCGGCGGTGTCGGCGTCGACCATGATCTGGTCGCCGCCCTTGGGTGCCGCACCGGAGGTGATCTTCATGGTGCGGGCGTCGGTGGCGTTCCAGCTGCCGACGACGGTCGGGCCGCCGCTGGTGGGCGAGAGGTTGTCCTTGTCGGCGTCGACGACGGTGACCGACGTGGAGAAGACCGTGCCCTCGGCGGACTTCACGCCGTCGGCCCCCCGCACCTCGCCGAGCACGGAGGCCGGCATCACGGGCGGCTTGCCGTTGTCGGCGGTCGTCTCACCGCTGTCGGAGGCGCCCTTGGCGCTCACCGTCACGTCCGAGGAGGTGGCCGCGAAGAGCTTGTCGAACGTGGTGGACATGGTGTCCGTGAAGACGAGCGTCCCGCAGACGAAGGCCACCGACAGCAGGACGGCGATCGCGGAGAGCGCCATGCGGCCCTTGTGCGCGAGGAAGTTGCGCATCGAGGTCTTCATGACGGTCATGACGTGCGCCCCCGGGCGTCGAAGTCCTTCATGCGGTCCAGGACGGCCTCGGCGGTCGGCTTGTACATCTCGTCGACGATGCGGCCGTCGGCGAGGTACAGCACGCGGTCCGCGTACGAGGCGGCCACCGGGTCGTGCGTGACCATGACGATGGTCTGGCCCAGTTCGTCCACGGACCGGCGCAGGAAGCCGAGGACCTCGGCACCCGCGCGCGAGTCGAGGTTTCCGGTCGGCTCGTCACCGAAGATGATCTCGGGCCGGGCCGCGAGCGCCCGCGCCACGGCGACGCGCTGCTGCTGGCCGCCGGAGAGCTGGGTGGGCCGGTGCTTGAGCCGGTCGGCGAGGCCTACGGTCTCCACGACCCGGGCCAGCCACTGCTTGTCCGGCTTGCGGCCCGCGATGTCCATGGGCAGCGTGATGTTCTCTATGGCGTTGAGCGTCGGCAGCAGGTTGAACGCCTGGAAGATGAACCCGATGCGGTCCCGGCGCAGCTGCGTGAGCTTCTTGTCCTTCAGGCCGGTGATCTCGGTCTCGTCGAGGTAGATCTGCCCGCCGGTGACGGTGTCGAGCCCGGCGAGGCAGTGCATGAGCGTGGACTTGCCGGAACCCGAGGGGCCCATGATCGCGGTGAACTGGCCGCGTGCGATGTCCACGTCGACGTGATCGAGGGCGACGACCCGGGTCTCTCCGGACCCGTACGCCTTCACGACCTGCCGCGCCCGCGCGGCAACGGCCGTACGCCCTCCAGTACCCCCGTGCCTGGGAATGGTCACAGCCGAAGTCACGGTATGTCTCCTATATCGGTCAGCAGATGGTGAAGGCGGTCGCCTGGTCGACAGCCGCGGTACGCGTTGCCGGACCACGAATCCGTCCGACGCGTTTCAGTCTCGCCGCGGGAAGGGGCCCCGCGCCCTGGTGTTCAGCGCAGTCTTTTCCTGTGGAAAACCCCACCCCCGCCGGTGTGAGAACCGCCCCCCGGCGGCGTAAAGCCAGGTTAAGGAGCGCCGCGTCCGCGTCTCGTCCTCCGCCGGTACGAACCCTCCCCAGGTCGTAGTACGGAGGTACCCCTAGGGGCAGTCCACCGAAGGGTGGAGGCCGTCTCAGGGTTGGCTCCACCCGTCGGTCCAGTCAGGCTCCACCCTCCCGCGACGTCAGGGTCAAGTGGGAAGCTGTCGGGCGGCAGGTAGGTGCAAGGGGCAGGTACAGCGGCGACGGCGCGGGACGGCGGCGTGGCCAGGGCGAGGGGGAGGAACCCGGGGTGGGCAGCACCAGTTCCGCGGCACGTGAGACCACGCGTCCGGCCGCGACCGACCGGCGCGGAGCCGTCGTCGCCGCGCTGATGCTCTCGATGGCGCTGGCGGCGCTCGACGCCACCATCGTCTCGACGGCCGTCCCGCAGATCGTCGGGGACCTCGGCGGTTTCTCCGTCTTCTCCTGGCTGTTCTCCGGCTACCTGCTGGCCGTGACCGTCACCCTGCCCGTGTACGGCAAGCTCTCCGACACCTTCGGCCGCAAACCGGTCCTGATAGCGGGCTCGGCCCTGTTCCTCGTCGGCTCCCTGCTGTGCGCGCTGGCCTGGAACATGGGGGCGCTCATCGCCTTCCGGATCGTGCAGGGCCTGGGCGGCGGCGCCCTCCAGGGCACCGTGCAGACGCTCGCCGCCGACCTGTACCCGCTGGAGGACCGGCCCAAGATCCAGTCGAAACTGTCGACGGTGTGGGCGCTGTCCGCGGTCGCCGGCCCGGGCCTCGGCGGTGTGCTCGCCGCCTATGCGGACTGGCGCTGGATCTTCCTGGTCAACCTGCCGATCGGCGCGGTCTCCCTGTGGCTGATCGTCCGTCACCTCCACGAGCCGGAGCGGGAAACGGCGCCCCACGCGCGCGTGGACTGGGCGGGCGCGCTCGCGGTGTTCGCCTGCGGCGGCGTCCTGCTCACGGCCCTGGTGCAGGGCGGGGTGGCGTGGCCGTGGCTGTCGGCACCCTCACTGGCCCTGTTCGGTGCGGGACTCGTCCTGGTCGCGGTGGTGGTGCTGGTGGAGCGCCGGGCGGCGGAGCCGATCATCCCGGGCTGGGTGTGGCGGCGCCGCACGATCGCCGCGGTCAATCTGGCCCTGGGGGCGCTGGGTCTGCTGATGGTCGCGCCGACGGTGTTCCTGCCCACCTACGCCCAGTCGGTGCTGGGCCTCGCGCCCGTGGCCGCCGGATTCGTGCTCTCCGTGTGGACGTTGAGCTGGCCGGTGTCGGCGGCGCTGAGCCAGCACGTGTACCGCAGGATCGGCTTCCGCAACACGGCGATGCTGGGCATCGGAACGGCCTCGCTGATCCTGTTCGCGTTCCCCTTCCTGCCGTACCCCGGGCAGGCGTGGCAGCCGACGCTGCTGATGCTGCTGCTCGGCGCGGCGCTGGGCCTGTTCCAGCTGCCGCTGATCGTCGGGGTGCAGTCGACGGTGGGCTGGGCGGAGCGCGGGACGACGACCGCGTCCGTGCTGTTCTGCCGCCAGACCGGCCAGACGATCGGCGCGGCGCTCTTCGGCGCGGTCGCCAACGGGGTGCTGGCCGCCCGGCTCGGCGGTGCGGGCGACCTCGACTCGGTGACCCGGGCGCTGGATCCGGGCAGCGCTCCGGAGGCGACCCGGCGGGCGATCGCGGACGCGGTGCACGCGGTCTACCTGGGCGCGGCGGGTGCGGCGGCCCTGGCGTTCCTGGTGCTGCTGTTCCTCGCGCCCCGGAAATTCCCGGTGCTGAAGGACTGACCGTCCGTATCCTCCGGCCCATGCTGACCCTGGAACGGCTGCGCGCCGATCACGCGGACGCCCTGCTGGCCTTCGAGCGGGAGAACCGGGCGTACTTCGCACGGACGGTCCCGGACCGCGGGGACGACTACTTCACCCCGGCCGGGTTCGCCGAACGCCACCGGGCACTCCTGGCGGAGCAGCACGCGCGCGTGTGCCACTTCCATGTCCTCCTGGAGGATGAGGCGCTGGTCGGCCGGGTGAACCTGATGGACGCGGCGGACGGCAGCGCCGAACTCGGCTACCGGATCGGCGAGCGCGCCTCGGGCCGGGGCGTGGCCACGGCCGCCGTCGCACAGATGTGCCGGCTGGCCGCCGCCGAGTACGGGCTGACGTCCCTCACCGCGCGGACGACCCTGGACAATCCCGCCTCCATGAAGGTCCTGACCCGCAACGGTTTCACGCGGGTGGAGAACACGACCGTCGGCGGCCGCCCAGGAATCCGCTACGTCCGCGAACACCTCACCGCCGCCCCCGGCACCCCCTAGGGCCCGACCCCGACGCCTTTCCGGGACCGGACACTCGTGCGGGTGACGCGCCGTGACGGCCGGTGCGTGTCTGCTGGTGGCATGGACTTCAACAGGCGCACGGCGATGGCGGCGGGACTCGGAGCGGTGGCGGCGGCGCACGGCACGCCCGCGGCCCGGGCGGCCACGCCCACGGCGGTGACGGTGACGGTGCAGGGTGAGGCCGCGGTACGGACGAACATCCCGGTGGTCAGGGACCGCCGGGCGTCCGGCGGGCGGTACCTGAGGTTACGGACGGCCGGGAAACCCCCGGCGGGGACCGGCTGGTACGCGACGTACGTCGTGCGCGTACCGCGGCCCGGCGTGTACGCGCTGACCGCCATCGCGACCGCGCCGATGGAGACGCCGCATACCGAGGCCGTCGCCTCCTACCCGCAACTGTCCGTGGACGACGGCCCGTTCGCGGAGATCGCGCGCTCGCAACCGCACTGGTACGAGTCGCGGCCCGCCTGGGGCGACTTGTCCGTCCTGGACCTGGGCGTGGTCGAACTGGACGCCGGGGCCCATACGTTCACGTTCCGCGTCGCCGAACCGGCCGTCCTCGACGACACGACGGCGTACGCCCTGTCCCTGGACCGCTTCACCCTGCGCCACCTGGCCGGGCACCCGGCCCTGTGCGAACTGTCGGTGCCCCGGCACCGCGTGGGCGAACCGGCCCGGCTGCGACTCACCCTCGACGGGCGCGCCACACGCGCGTACCGCGTGCGGTACGTCGTCAGCGACCACCGCGGAAGGCAGGCAGCGGCCGGCCGGGCCACCATCGCCGCGGGGGCCACGAGTGCGACGGTCACGCTGCCCGCCCTGCCCCCGGGGCACTACCGGGTGAGCGCGGACGGCGTGACGGGCCGGTTCGCCCGCCTGCCCGCGCGCCCCGCCGTCACCGGCCCCACCAGCCGCTTCGGCGTCAACGTCTGGGCGTCCTCCCTCGTCCCGCCGTCCCGGCTGGCGGACTTCGCCGCGGCCGTGCGGGACATGGGAGCCGGCTGGGTACGCGACGGCCAGTCCTGGCCCGCGGCCGAACCGGCCCCCGGCGCGTACGACACCTCCCACCACGACCGCCGCACCCGCACCCTGCGCGCCCACGGCCTGGCCGTCCTCGACGTGCTCTCCCCCGCCCCCGAGTGGTCCATGACCGACGCCTCGCTGCCGCTCCCGGCGGACCTCAGGCACGCCTACCGCTACGCCCGGCACCTGGCGGCGGCCGCCCCCGAGGCACTCCAGCTCTCGAACGAACCGGACGTCGACACCACCCGCAGCACCGGCGACGCCCACGCCGCGTTCGTGAAGGCCGCCGCCCTCGGAATCAAGGACGCCGCGCCCGAGCCCTGCCTCGTCGTCCTGCCGGGCATCGCGCAGACCGGCCCCTTCCAGGACCTGATGCTCGCCAACGACGTCGTGCGGTACGCGGACGTCTGGGCCTTCCACGGCTACCCGGACCCGGCCGAGCCCGGCGAGCCGCGCTTCCCGGGCATCGCGGAGGAGCAGCACGAACTGGCCCACCGGCACCAGGCACACGTACCACTGTGGATGACGGAGTGCGGCGCGTTCCAGAAGTCCCGGCCCGGGCAGGACCTGACGCCGGAGCAGGAGATCGTGCAGGCGCGGTACGTGGTGCGGTCCATGGTGGAGGGGCTGGCGGCCGGCAACGACCGGCAGTTCTGGTTCGCGGGCCCGCCGCTGCACGACGACGGCGTCTACTTCGGGCTGCTGGACAGGGATTTCCGCCCGCTGCCCGCCTACAGCGCCTTCGCGGCCCTCACCTCGCTGCTCGGCGCGGCACACTTCACCGGCTTCGCGCCCGGCCTGCCGGACGGCGCCCGGGGGTTCGTCTTCGACAGCGGACGTGGAGAGCGGGTCATGGTGCTGTGGGCGGAGCGGCCGGTGCGCGTGGACGTGGCGGGGGTTGCGTACGACCTGATGGGCCGCCGTCTGCGGGCGGGGCCGGTGACCGTCTCACGCGACCCTCTGTACGTCGTCTCCCGCTCGGCCCCCGCAACCGGCCCGGCCCCTGTGGCCTCGGCGACCCCGGTGATCCCGGCGAGCCCCGTGGCCTCGGCGACCCCTGTGGCCGTGAAGACCCCCGTGACCCCCGCGGTCTCCGCGTCCTCCATGGTCTCCGCGTCTTCCGTACGAGCCGCCGCTCGCCCCCGGGCCCGCCTCTCCCCCGCCGAGCACATCGTCCTCGCCCAGCGCTTCCCCGCCCGCAACGCCGCCCCCGGCAAGGACGACGGGGACGCGCCGCCGCCGTACGGCTACCGCCTCGGCCGCCGTACGCGCATGGTCGTCGACGTCTACAACTTCGGTGCCACCGCATTCAACGTGACACTCGCGGCCCGGCCGGTGGGCGACGGGTGGTCCGTGCGGGCGGAGTCCGGGCGGCGGGAGGAACGCATACGCGTTCCCGCCGGAGGCCGGGTCGGCGTCGGCTTCACGGTTCGCGCCGGCAGCTCGGTGCGGCGTCGGACCGACCGGCGGCTGGCGTTCGGCGCGACGCTCGACGATCACAGCGAAGTACCGGCGTCCGTGGCGCTGATCCACCTCAAGTAGCCCACCGGGGTGTCCACAAGCCCGAGTTAACGCCGGTAACACCAGAGGTCGGAAAGGTAAGCGCATACCGACCGATCAGTTTGGCGAAACCCTCGCGCGGCACCGGTACTCCGAAGTAACGTGCGTGGCCGCTCACCCCCCAACCTCCCTGCGGTCCGCCGCACCGGATAAACCCTCGCAAGGAGCACCGGGATGTCCTACGACCCACCCCCGCCCCACCGGTACCCACCGCCCGATTCGTCGCCCTCCTACGACACCTACCCCTGGGTGCCGCGGCAGGATCCCGAGCCGGCCGGGAGGCCTCCCCGGCGCCACGCCTCCCTCGGGCACCACAGCGACCTGCGGGTGCTGCGCGGCGCCTACCGCTGGCAGCGGCGCGTGGCCACGCTCACGGCGCTCGGCTACTTCGTCCTGTTCCTGCTCCTGTCGGCGTTCGCCCCGTCGCTGATGACGAGCACCGTCACCGACGGCCTGCCCACCGGCCTGCTCCTCGCGCTCATCCAGGTTCCCGTGACCTGGGTGGCGATCGCCCTGTACGAGCAGACGGCCCGCCGCCGCGTCGACCCGATCGCGGACCGGATACGCAAGCAGGCCGCGCTGGACGCCAAGCGGGAGGGGGCGCGGTGACCACCGAGTTCAGCGGCAACGCCCAGGCGATGTCCCTGGTCGGCTTCTCCACGGTCGCCACGATCACGCTGCTGCTGTGCGTGATGACCGGCCCGGACCGGGACGACCTCGACGAGTTCTACACCGGCTACAACTCCCTGTCCCCCATGCGCAACGGCCTGGCGATCGCCGGCGACTACATCTCCGCCGCGACCGTCCTCGGCACCGGCGGCGTCATCGCCCTGTTCGGCTACGACGGCACCGTCCTGGCCCTGAGCACGGCCCTGTCGCTGATGCTGCTGATGTTCCTGCTGGCCGAACCGCTGCGCAACGCGGGCCGGTTCACCATGGGCGACGCGCTGGCCCGCCGGATGCCGGGACGCGCCGTGCGCATCGCGGCCTGTGCGGTGACCCTGGCGGCCCTGCTGCCGCTGATGCTGGTGCAGTTGGCGGGGACCGGGCAACTGATGGCGTTCATCCTCGGCTTCTCCGGCGAGTCGTTGCAGACGGGCTGCATCATCGGCGTCGGCGCGCTGATGATCAGTTACGCGGCGATCGGCGGCATGAAGGGCACCGCCCTCATCCAGATCCTGAAGATCGTGATGCTGCTCGGCTCCGGTCTGGTGGTCGCGGTGCTGATACTCCACCGCTTCGACTGGGACCCGGGGGCCCTGTTCGGCGCGGCCGCCGGGAACAGCGGTGTGGGCTCGGCGTTCCTCTCGTCGGGCCTGCAGTTCACGGGCGCCGCCAGCCCCGACCTGGACATGATCACGGCGCATCTGACGATCGTCCTCGGCGGCGCCTGCCTGCCGCACGTCACCATGCGCATGTACACCGCCTCCAGCGCCCGGCAGGTACGGCGCTCGATGTCCTGGGCCGTGTCGAGCGTGGCCCTGTTCGTGCTCGTCATCACGGTCGTCGGCTTCGGCGCGACCGCGCTGGTCGGGCGGGAGGTCATCGCCCAGGTCGACCCGCAGGGCAACACGGCCTACCTGCTGGGTTCCCAGGCGGCGTTCGGCGCGGACGTGTCGACGGCGGAGACGTTCCTGTTCACGACCGTCACCACCGCGGTCTTCCTGACGCTGCTCGCCTCCGTCGCCGGGATGATCCTGGCCTGCGCCAACTCCCTCGCGCACGACGTGTTCGCGGCCCGGGTGCGGGAGATGTCGCCGCGCCGCGAGATGGCACTGGCCCGGATCTCGGCCCTGGCGGTGGGCGTCCCGGCGATCCTCCTGGCCACGCTCGTCCAGCACCGCAGCCTGCAACCCCTGGTGACGCTGTCCTTCTGCCTGGGCGCCTCGGCCATCGCGCCCGCGCTGGTCTACAGCCTCTTCTGGCGCCGCTACACCCGAACGGGGCTGCTCAGCACGCTCATCGGCGGCTCACTGGCCGTCCTGCTGCTGATGCCGGGCACCAACCTGGTCTCCGGCTCGCCCGTCTCCGCCTTCCCCGAGGCCGACTTCAACTGGTTCCCGTTCACCACCACGGGCCTGCTCTCCATACCCCTGGGCTTCGCCTGCGGCTGGCTGGGCACGGTGGCCTCCGGCCGGCGCAAGTCGGAGGAACAGCGCCACCAGTACGAGGCGGTGGAGGCCTGGATCCTCGCGGGCGCGGTACGAAGGGACCGCTGACCCGGACGGCACGGGGGCGGAGCGGCGGCGGTACGGCGGCGGTACGGCCTGCGGTACCGCCGCAGGCCGTACGAGGTCAGGCGTGCCCCTACACGCTGGGGGCGGGCAGGCTGCCACAGTCACGCCCCGCCCGTCACTCCGCGGTCTGCCCCGCCCACGCCGTCAGGCTGGTGTGGACGCGGTCGATGTGGTCCCGTACGTCGTCCGCGCGTTCCGCGTGCTCGCGGAGCACCCGTTCCGTCTCCTCCTCGACGGCCGCCGCCCGCGCCCGGGCCCGGTCCACCAACTCCGCGGCACGCGCGTGTGTCTCCTCCTCCAGGCTCCGGGCGGAGTCCTCCGCGTCGGCGAAGGCCTGCTCGGCCTCGGACAACGCGGCCTCGGCGCGCGCCACGGCCTGCGCACGGTCCGCGTCCAGCGCCGCCGCACGGCCGGCCTCCTCCCGTTCCACCCCGGCCCACCGCTCCTCGCGTTCCTTGGCCTGCTCGGCGAGCATCCCGGACGTGCGCTGCCGCATCTCCCTCAGCGCGGCCAGTGCCTCACCCCGCTGCGCTTCGGCCTCGCTCCGGGCCGAGCCCCGGATCTCGTCGGCCTCGGCCCGCGCGGCGAGCAGCCGCTGCCGGGCGCGTTCATCGGCGTCGGCGCGCACGGCATCGGCGTACGCCTGCGCGGACTCGCGCACGCCCGCCGCGGATTCCCGCGCCCCGTCGATGAGTTCCCGCGCTTCCCGTCGCGCCCCCTCCCGTACGGCCGCGGCCTCGTCCCGACCGAGTTCGAAGAGCCTGTGTGCCCGCTCCCCGAGCGACTCGTAGGTCTGCGGGGCCAGTCGGGCCGCGGCCTCCCGCAGCCGCTCCAGTTCCTCGCCCATCTCCCGGGCGAGCACCGTCAGCCGGGCGGCCCGTTCCCAGGCCGCGTCACGTTCCGCGGAGAGGGCCTCGGCGTACGCGTCGACCTGCTCGGGACGGTAGCCGCGCCCCCGCACGGCCACGAAGCCGTGCGGCGACACCGATGCGCTGCTCATCCTGGACCCCTCTCCACCACACCGACGCGACACCGCGCAAGAAATGGGATGATTTCGCGCACATCTTGGTGGATCAGACGGAAGTGTTCATAACGCGACACTCCGCACGGGGCCACGGGCCCACGACCGGGCCGTACGGCTGTCAGCCCCAGGTGGTGCCGGCGGGCTCCTGGATGGTGGTGTTGATGCGGTTGAAGAGGTTGGTGACCGCGACGGTGAGGATCAGCGCGGAGAGTTCCTTCTCGTCGAAGTGGTCGGCCACCTCGTCCCACAGCGCGTCCGGGACCGACTCCCCCGACAGGTCGGAGAGCCGCGTCATCGCCTCCGTCAGCTTCAGCGCGGCGCGCTCGGCGTCCGAGAAGAACGGGGCGTGCCGCCAGGCGGCGACGGCCGCGATGCGCTCCTCGCCCGCCCCGGCCTTGCGGAGGTTCTCCACGTGCCCGTGCACACAGGCGCCGCAGCCGTTGATCTGACTGGCGCGCAGCCCCACGATCTCCGCCACGTCCTGCGCCAGGCCGCCCTCCCCGATCGCCTGGAACAGGGTTCCGATGCCCTTCATCGCGCCGGGAAGGACGAACGCCGGGTTCTTCATCCGTGCCTGCATGATCTCTGCCTCCTGTGTCGGCGGTGCGTCGCTGTCACTGCACTGACGGAGCGGCGGCGGGAGTTGTGACAGCCCGGCCGAAGATTTCTCGTACGGGCACGAAAAAGAGCCGGGCCCGGTCGTACGAGCGACCGGGCCCGGCTCCTCACGGCACGTCAGCCGCGACGCGTCACGGCGTCACGGCGTCACGGCGTCACGGCCTTACGACATCACGGCATCACGGCGCGACGGGGGCACGGGGACACGGCGTGACGGGGACACGGCGTCACAGCAACCCGTCCCACATCTGCTCCAGCAGCACCGACCACCAGCTCTCCGGCGACCCCAGCGCCGCCGGGTCGAGCGCGGCCAACTGGGCCTGGAAGTCGACGGTCCAGCGGCCCGCCTGCTCCTGGTTCAGCCCGAACCTGAGCCGCCACATCCGGCCCAGCAGCGCCAGGCAGCGCGCGAACTCCGGCAGCCCGGTGTTCACGAACTGCGGCGGTACGGGCGCCCCGCCCGGCCCCGCCTCCACCGGCACGGCGACGATGTTCGCGGTGCCGTACTGCACGCAGATCGCCTTGCCGAAGTCGCTGCCCATCACCAGGTAGGAACCCGCGTCCGGAGCCGGCTGCACACCGCGCTCGGCCGCCAGCTCCGCCAGCGTCGGAACGGGCCGCCCCGGCTGCGCCTGCGCCCAGAAGAACGGGCCCATGTCCAGCGGCAGACCGGCCGCGACCAGCGTGTGCGCCACCACCGGCGGCACACCCTGCCGGGACACGGCTGCCTGCTCGAACCGGAACACCCCCGGCCCGAACGCCGCCGCCAGCTCCTGCGCGATGCCCTCCGGCGGGATCGGCGGCGCCGCCTGCACCGGCGGCAGCGGGGCGCGCACCGGCGCCGGACGCGCCGGGCCGTCCGCCACCTGGTGCAACTCGCCCTGGTGGGCCAGCAGTTGCTGCATGCCCTGCTGCCGGCTCGCGTGGTCCGTACCGTACGGCGCGATGCTCGTGATCCGCGCCTGCGGCCACTGCTCCCGGATCATCCGCGCGCAGTACGCACCCGGCAGTTCGCACGACTCCAGCTCGGTGTGCAGCTCCAGCACCTGGTCCGGGGGCACGTTCATGGCCCGCAGCTCGTGGAAGATCTGCCACTCCGGGTGCGGCGTGCCCGGCGCCGAACGCCGGATCAGCTGCTGCTCGGAACCGTCCTGCGCGCGGTAGCGCAGCACGGCCTGGTAGCCGGGACCGACCGTCGGCTGCCCGGTGGGCTGCTGCGGATAGCCGTACGCCGGCGGCCGGCCGGGGCCGGGCTGGCCGTGCTGGCCATGCTGGCCGGGCTGCCCGGGCTGCCCGGGGGGCGGCATCGCACCGGGAGGCATCCCGCCCGGCACCGCGCCAGGCGGCATCGCACCGGGAGGCATCGGCGGCGCACCGGGCACACCAGGGGCGCCCGGAGCACCCGGAGCGGCGGGTGGTGCGCCCGGGGCCTGCGGCGGCGGAGGCACTCCGGGGCCGCCCGCCGGGGGCGCGGCCAGCATCGTCTCGGCGTGGTGCACGGGCCCGGGACCGCCGGGCGCACCCGGGGCGCCCGGAGGCTGCGGCGCGCCAGGACGACCGGGGGGACCAGGGGGCACGGGCGGGCCAGGCGGACCAGACGGGTTCGGGGCACCCGGCGGCTGTGGCGCACCAGAGGCGCCAGGCGCGCCAGGCGCACCCGGAGGCCCGGGGGGCTGCGGAGGCTGAGGCGCTCCCGGGCCCATCCGACCAGGGTCGGCCAGCATCGTGGCGGCATGGTGAACACCGCCCGGAGGCGTACCGGCCGGGTTCGGCGCACCAGGAGCACCAGGATGACCAGGAGGGCCAGGCGGCTGCGGCATTCCAGGCGCGGCAGGAGGCTGCGGCGCGCCCTGCCCCTGCGCGGCCCCGCCCTCCGAGGAGCCTTCGTGGCCGCCCGGGCCACCCGGACCACCCGGGCCCCCGGGCCCCTCAGGGCCAAGTGCCGACACGAGCTGCGTGGGCACGTAACCGCCCGCCGGAGAACCCGGCGCCCCGGGCCCCGACGGCGGAGGCGTCGCACCCGGCCGCGCGCCCGGCGCTCCAGGGGCACCCGGCGGAGGAGGCGTGGTCGCACCCGCGCTCCGGCCACGCCCCGGCGGCGGAGTCGCCTTGCTGGTGGCGGCGTCCGCGATGTCCCCGGCGTTCGGAGCGAGCGGCCGCCCGGCCGTACCCGACCCGGCCGACGGCTGCGCCCCACCGGCGGAACCAACAGGCCCGGCAGGACCCGCGGGAGAACCAGCAGCCCCGCCGACGCCCTGCGGATACCCGTACGGCTGGCCACCCGGCCCAGGCGGAGGCGTACTGCCCTGCGGCGCACCCGGCGGATAGCCGTACCCCGGGCCGGCAGGCCCGGCAGCGGGCGCAGGCGCGCTCGGCTGGTCCACCGCCGGCGTGACCGCAGTCGGCGGCAACTGACTGCCGCCCGACATCAGGGCCGTCTTGGCATCAGCCGTCGCCGACGGCGGCGTGTCGTCGCCGGCCTCACTCAGCGGCGGCGCAAACACCGTCGCGGGCAGCGGCACGGAACGGTCGTCACCGGCATCGGCGTTGGTGTCCGTACCGGCCCAGGGCGTCGCCCCGGCAGGCGCGGCAGGAGCGGCCGGCGCTCCCGAAGTCCCGGAAGCCCTCGGCTCGGCCCCCTCCTCGCTCCCCCCGGCAGCCGGCCACGACGCACCACTCCCCGGCGCGACGGCCGCCCCCGGCGCGGAAGCAGCCGCATCACCGGCCGAGACAGCGGCAGCCCCCGTCGAGCCAGCACCGGCACCGGAATCACCGGCCGCCGCCCCCGAAGCAGCATCCGAAACCGCCCCGGAAGCCCCACCTTCGGTCCCACCGGAAGCCACACCCACAGCCCCACCGGAGGTCGCCCCGGCCCCGGCCCCCCGCCGATCCGGAATCCCCAGCTTGTCCGCCGCGTCCTGCAACCACTCCGGCGGAGTCAGCAGGAACGACGTCTGGTTCAGATCCACCCGCGCGGCAGGCGCCGCCGGTGCCGGCTCCTCCGCCGCGTCCGGACGGCCGTACTCCTCCTCGTACCGGCGGATCACCTCACCCACCGGCAGCCCGGGCCACAGCGTCGCCTCGCCGCTGTCCCGCGCGATCACCAGCCGCTGCGCGCCCCCGTCCGAACGCGGCCCGTCCGCCCGGTCCTCGGCCCACACCACGAACCCGAGGTCGAACTCCCGCACCCGCACCTCACGATGCTGGTACGACGGCACGTCCCCGTTGATCCACTCTTCCGCGCGCTCCTGCGCCTGCGCGAAGGTCACCATCGCTGAAGTCACTCCCCCACGGCCGAGGACGACACCGCACCCACCGGCACCACACGCGCGAACCCGCCGTCCACCATCAAGTTCGCCACCGTCTCCAACTCCGGCGGATCGCCGGCCAGTCGCGACAGGAAGACGTCGAAGTCCTCCCCGCACGGCAGCAGCAACCGCTCCACCCGCTCCGCCGGCGGCAACGAGGGATCCACGTCCCGCGCGTCGTCGTACGAGCAGAACCACACCGAACCGATCCGCTCGCCCTTCACCTTCACGGCCAGCAGCCCGCCCTGGACGAACGCGACACCCAGGTAGTCCTTGGTCAGATGGTCGCGCAGGCACTTGTTGACGTACACGAGGTCATTGACCGCGGCCTCGTCGCGCACCGTGAAGAACGGCTGGTCCACCAGCAGCCCCAACTCCGCGTCCAGCGCGGCACCCACCGGCGCGCAACCGCCCGCCGCCTTCAGGAACGACCGGTACGCCCCCGGCAGCCGGTAGCCGAGGTCCTCCTCGACGCCCTGCACCTGCGACTCCGTCACCGCCACACCCGACTTCGGCAGCCCGAAGTGCGCCGGACGCGTCTCCTGCAGCGGCCGCGTGCCCCGCTTGGTCTGGTCGACACCTGACGTCGCCACGCCGCCGTGGTGCCGCAGCAGCGCCTTCACCTCGACGGGAACCAGCTCCAGCCGCCGCGTGCCCACCACGTGGTGCCACGTCCAGCCGTGCGGCGTCGCCACCGCCGGCACCGTGTCCCACAGTTCGTGCCCGGACGCCGACAGCGCCGTGTTCGCCGACACGTAGTCCGTCAGCCGCAACTCGTCGACGCCGAAACCCTCCGGGGGCTCCGCGATCTCCGCGGCCGCGCGCGCGTAGGGCGAGAAGTCGGGGTAACCACGCTCGTCGACCCGTACCCCTCTCGGGTGACGGGCCGCCCGGACCGGGTCCGGGAAATGCACGACCTGCCCGGCGTAGGCCGCGTTCGGCGGCGCGGCTTGCTGCCCGAGCCGACCTGTCGTCATGGCGGTTGCCCCCTGCGGCACTCTGTACGACCCGTATTCACCGCCTTTGGCGCACTACGGCCCGTATCGACTGTCACGTCTTCTTTCTCGACTTCACTGCACCTCGGCGCACATCACTGCACCTCACTGCACGCGCCGGCCGCACGGATCACCCTCCGGTTCACTGCATCGATCTCCGAACGGATCACCGCATCGCCCGCGGTGCCGACAGCCTATGCGGTACGACGACACCGGTCACCGGCACCGGCAGCCGCCCCCTCCGCTTCCGTGACCAGCCGTCACCCCACCGTGACAGCACGCCCCGGTACGGGCGTGTCGCCCCGCCCCAGCTTCCGCACCAGCCACGGCATTTGGCAGTCTGTGACCTCCCGGGGGATGCACGGAGGGGAAGACGATCATGAACGCGACACAGACGGGACCACACACCGGCAGGTCCGCCGACCCACGAAACGGCAACCCGCGAACCGGCGACCCACGAACCGGCGACCCGCGCGGCGGCACCCCGCAAGCCGGCACCCCGCGAACCGGCACCCCGCAAGCCGCCGACCCCCGAGCGGCCGACCCCCGAGCCGGCGACCCCCGCATCGGCTGGAGCGCCACCGAAGCCGCCCACACCCCCGTCCTCCACCACCGCCGCGACGGCATCCTCCCCACCGTCGCCGCCGCCCTCTCCGTCCGCGGCGCCACCCTCACCGGCACCGCCGCCCGCGGCGACACACCCCCCGCCCTGCACCCCCTCGTCCAGGACTTCCTCGACACCCTCACCAGCGCCCAACGCGACCGCTTCACCGGCCGCTGCGCCGAGACCATCCTCATCTCCCGCCACATCGCCGCCGCCGACGCCGCCCGCAGCAAACGCGCCGCCCGCAAACCCATGACCAACGGCGAGGCACGCAAAGCCCTCAAGCAGGCCAAACTCACCGCCCGCCGCATCCGCGAGGACGGCGACCCCCTCCACGGCAGCTTCGCCGCCCCCTGCCGCGCCTGCACCGCGCTCAGCGCCCACTTCGGGGTCCGCATAGTCGACCCGGCGTCCGAGAACCGCTGACGCCACCCCACCCCCAGAGCACAGACACCCCGGCGCGCACCGCGCCACCCCATGACCTCGACGAGACGAAGGGCAGATGCACACCGACCGCACCTCCACCACCCGCTTCGCCGTACCCGTCGACGCCGCCCTGCGCGCCGCCGGCTGGCAACCCGGACGCTGGGACATCAAACAGGCCGAGATCTGGGCCGACGCCCTGCGCGACCACATCTCCCCCGCGGGCCACCGCCACACCGTCTTCCCCGCGGCCGTCGAAGCCTGGGCCGAATTCGGCGGACTCCACATCACCCCCACCGGCCCCGGCCGCCAGGTCGCCCCCGCCACCCTCCACCTCGACCCGCTGCACGGCCTCCACATGGCCCGCACCCTCGGCGACCTCGGCCGCGCCCTCGGCACCGAGGTCTGCCCCCTGGGCGCCGAAACCGACAGCCAGGCCCTCCTCGCCATCGACACCGCCGGCCGCGTCTACACCCTCGACCACACCGGCGACTGGTACCTCGGCGCCGACATCGACCAGGCCCTGACCACCCTCATCGCCGGCACCGAACCCCTACGCCTGACAGCGGGCTGACCCCAAGGCCGGTGCGCCCAGCGCGCTACGACGCCGGAATCACCGCAGACACCCGGAAACCCCCCGCGTCCGTCGGCCCGGACACGAACACCCCGCCCAGCGCCGACACCCGCTCCTTCATCCCCACCAGCCCGTTCCCCCCGGACGGCAACCGCGCGGACGACGCCGCCTCCTCGGGCGGCTCGTTCTCCACCTGCATCGCGATCTCCGACACCCGATGCGCCAGCCGCACGTACGTCTTCGCCCCCGCCGCGTGCTTGTGGACGTTCGTCAACGCCTCCTGCACCACGCGATACGCCGTCTGCTCCACCTCCGGCGCATACGACCGGGCCTCCCCCTCCACCGACAGATCGACCACCATCCCCGCGGCGGCCGACTGCCCGACCAGCTCCTCGATCTCCGCCAGACACGGCCCCTCGTCGTCCACGGCCCGCGACGCCGCAGCCGCCGCGGCCACCCCCACCGCCGCCAGCGGCGGCACCGACGCGGCACGCTCCCGCCGCTCGTCCCCACCACTGCGCAACACCCCGAGCATCTCCCGCAACTCGGTCAGCGCCTGCCGCCCCATGTCCCCCACCAGCGCGGCGTTCTTCACGGCCTTCTCGGGATCCTTGCGTGCCACGGCCTGCAGAGCCGCCGCGTGCACGACCATCAGACTCACCCGGTGCGCCACGACGTCGTGCATCTCCCGGGCGATCCGCGTCCGCTCCTCGTTCCGGGCCCACTCGGCCCGCTCCTCCGCCCGCTCGGCCAGCAGCTGAAGCTCCCGCTCCAGACTGTCCGCCCGCTCCCGCAGGCTCTCCATCAGCCGCCGCCGCGCCCCCACGTACAGACCGAGCAGCACCGGGGGCGCCGTGAACCCCAGCGACATCGTGACGGCCGCGAACGGCACGAACCAGTCGCCCAGCTCCAGGTCCCCCCGGACCATGTCCTGCCGGGTCTTCACGAACGTCACGATCAGCGTCCCCACCAGCGACATCCCGGCCAGCGAGGCGATGATGCGGCGCGGCAGCTCGGCCGCGGCCAGCGTGTACAGGCCGACGACGCCCAGCACGAAGCCCATCTGCGCGGGCGTGATCGCGATGGAGACCAGCACGACGGCGATCGGCCACCGCCGCCGCACGAGCAGCACGGCCCCCGCCAGCAGCCCGAACACCACCCCCGCCGCCACCGGGATCCCCGCGTCCCTGGCGAACGGAAACCCTTCCAGCCCGCACTCCAGCGCGGACACCACGGCCAGGCTCACATCGAACACGGCACTACGCCGCCTGGCCCACCACCACGGCCCTCCCCGGGCCGTCACATGGTCTTCCCCCGTCGCGGTCATGCCTCCAGCCTACGGGCGCCCACCGCCGGTTTTCCGGTGAGTTTCCCGGACTGGCCTACACCACACTCCGTGACCGTTCGGCTGCAATACAACCCGATATCCCTCGAACTGCTGAACCGCACACCGTTCGGCCGGAGGCCGTCATTCCGCCCGGACGGTATGCGTATGACACATGCCACGGGCAAATACGCCGACTTCGCGGGACTACGGGAACGGGCGGTGGAGCTGCGACGCGCGGGCTACAGCCTCCGCCAGATCCGCGACGAGCTGAAGATCTACAACAACGACATCCTCCACCGGCTGGTGAAAGGGGAGCCGCCGCCGACGTGGACAAAGCGCCCGAACGCGAAGGACGACCTACGACAGAAGGCGAGGGAGCTCCGGCTCCAGGGCTGGACTTACGACCAGATCGAGGCGGAGCTGGGGTGCTCTAGGAGCTCGGTGTCGCTGTGGGTGAGGGACCTACCGAAGCCGGAGCCCCGGTACACGCCGGAGGAACAGCGGGCACTCATGCAAGCGGGTCTCGCCCGCCTCCGCGCCACACAGAACGAAGAGCGCAAGCGCGCCAAGGAAAGCGCAACACAAGAGGTGGGCGACCTCACGGAGAGGGAACTGTTCCTGACGGGCGTCGCGCTCTACTGGGCCGAGGGCGCCAAGAGCAAGCCATACGATCGGCGCGAGAGGGCCGTCTTCGTCAACAGTGACCCCGGAGTGATCCGGGTCTACCTCGCCTGGCTCGACCTGCTCGGGGTGAGCCGGGAACGCCTGCGCTTCCGGGTACTCATCCACGAATCGGCGGACGTGGACGCGGCTCACCGCTACTGGGCAGACCTGGCGGACGCCGACGCGTCGGTCTTCGCCCGACCGACACTGAAGAAGCACAACCCCAAAACCGTCCGCAAGAACACCGGCGACGACTACCACGGCTGCCTCGTCGTGACGGTTGCCCGAAGTGCCGAGCTGTACAACCGCATCGAGGGCTGGTGGAGCGGCATCGTCGCCCACGCTCAAGCACGTCTCCGGTAAGGTCTGAAGCGCTGTCCCCCGTGGTGTAACTGGCAGCACACTAGATTTTGGATCTAGCAGGACAAGGTTCGAATCCTTGCGGGGGAGCCAGCGGCGCCAAAAGCCGGAGTTCGGGTCCTGACTGATGACAGGTCGGTCAGGCCCCACACCCTCACCCCCCACAAAACCCCCCGGTATCCTGCGGATGTCACCCCACCCCATCCACAGCCGAAGGGCATCCCGTGAGCGCCAACCGCCCGGCAGCCGTCGTCGTTCTCGCAGCGGGTGAGGGCACCCGTATGAAGTCGGCCACACCCAAGGTCCTGCACGAGCTCTGCGGCCGCAGTCTCGTGGGCCATGTGCTCGCCGCCGCGGGCGAGCTGGACCCCGAGCACCTGGTCGTCGTGGTCGGCCACGCGCGGGAGAAGGTCACCGCGCACCTGGGCGAGATCGCCCCGGACGTCCGTACCGCCGTGCAGGCCGAGCAGAACGGCACCGGGCACGCCGTACGGATGGGCCTGGAGGAGCTGGGCGGGTCCGTCGACGGGACCGTCGTGGTCGTCTGCGGCGACACCCCCCTGCTCACCGGCGCCACGCTCCAGGCCCTCGCCGCCACCCACTCCGCCGACGGCAACGCGGTCACCGTGCTGACCGCCGAGGTGCCGGACGCGACGGGGTACGGGCGGATCGTGCGGGACGACGCCACCGGTGCCGTCACCGCCATCGTCGAGCACAAGGACGCCACCGACGCCCAGCGGTCGATCCGGGAGATCAACTCGGGTGTGTTCGCGTTCGACGGCCAGCTGCTCGCGGACGCGCTGAAGCAGGTGCGGACGGACAACAGCCAGGGCGAGGAGTACCTGACGGACGTGCTAGGGATCCTGCGGGAGGCCGGGCACCGGGTGGGGGCCTCGGTGGCCGGGGACCATCGCGAGATCGCCGGGATCAACAACCGGGTGCAGTTGTCGGAGGCGCGCCGGATCCTGAACGACCGGCTGCTGACGGAGGCGATGCTCGCCGGTGTGACCGTGATCGATCCGGCGACCACGTGGGTCGACGTGACCGTGACGTTCGAGCAGGACGCGGTCGTCCACCCGGGCACGCAGCTGCACGGCGCGACGCACCTGGGCGAGGGCGCGGAGGTCGGTCCGAACTCGCGGCTGAAGGACACCCGGGTCGGTGCCGGTGCGCGTGTGGACAACACGGTGGCCGATGGTGCCGAGGTGGGTGCGGGGGCGACGGTCGGGCCGTACGCGTATCTGCGTCCGGGGACCCGTCTGGGTGCGAAGGGCAAGATCGGTACGTACGTGGAGACGAAGAACGCCTCCATCGGTGAGGGGACGAAGGTGCCTCACCTGTCCTACGTAGGGGACGCGACGATCGGTGAGCACACGAACATCGGTGCCGCGAGCGTGTTCGTGAACTACGACGGGCAGGAGAAGCACCACACGACCATCGGGTCCCATTGCCGTACGGGCTCGGACAACATGTTTGTGGCGCCTGTCACGGTCGGGGACGGTGCGTACACCGCCGCCGGGTCCGTGATCACGAAGGACGTGCCGCCCGGTTCGCTGGCCGTGGCCCGTGGTCAGCAGCGGAATATCGAGGGTTGGGTGGCTCGGAAGCGTCCGGGGAGCGCGGCCGCGAAGGCGGCGGAGGCGGCGTCCCGGGAGCCGTCCGACGAGGGCTGACCGGAAACCGGTGCCTCAAACACGGCGTACGGTGATAAGTGCACACCCGCACCCCCACCAGCTGAGACGGCCTCCGGCAAGCCGGCTGCGAGGTCTCTCGACACCCAGCTGCGACACCTCTGAGGAGACAGTGCTGTGACCGGGATCAAGACGACCGGCGAGAAGAAGTTGATGTTCTTCTCCGGCCGCGCCCACCCCGAGCTTGCGGAGGAGGTCGCCCAACAGCTGGGTGTCGGGGTTGTCCCGACGAAGGCCTTCGACTTCGCCAACGGTGAGATCTATGTGCGTTATCAGGAGTCGGCGCGTGGTGCCGACTGCTTCCTGATCCAGAGCCACACGGCTCCGATCAACAAGTGGATCATGGAGCAGTTGATCATGATCGACGCGCTGAAGCGCGCGTCGGCCCGGTCCATCACGGTCATCGTGCCCTTCTACGGTTACGCGCGGCAGGACAAGAAGCACCGTGGACGTGAACCGATTTCGGCGCGTCTGATCGCGGACATGATGAAGACGGCGGGTGCGGACCGGATCCTGACCGTGGATCTGCACACGGACCAGATCCAGGGCTTCTTCGACGGTCCCGTGGATCACCTGTTCGCGCTGCCGCTGCTGGCGGACTACGTGGGCCGGAAGGTGGACCGGGAGAAGCTGACGGTCGTGTCGCCGGACGCGGGCCGGGTGCGGGTCGCGGACCGCTGGTGCGACCGGCTGGGCGCGCCGCTGGCGATCGTGCACAAGCGGCGGGACAAGGACGTCGCGAACCAGGTCACCGTCCACGAGGTCGTGGGTGAGGTGAAGGGTCGCGTGTGTGTCCTGGTGGACGACATGATCGACACGGGTGGGACGATCTGTGCCGCGGCGGACGCGCTGTTCGCGCACGGTGCGGAGGACGTGATCGTGACGGCGACGCACGGCGTGCTGTCGGGTCCGGCGGCGGACCGGTTGAAGAACTCGCGGGTGAGTGAGTTCGTGTTCACGAACACGCTGCCGACGCCGTCGGAGCTGAGCCGGGATCTGGACAAGATCTCGGTGCTGTCGATCGCGCCGACGATCGCGAGTGCGGTACGTGAGGTGTTCGAGGACGGTTCGGTGACGAGCCTGTTCGACGAGCAGTAGGGCGCGTTGTAGAGATCGTTTTGGGTGCGGCCTCCCGCTCCGAGTAGACTGCTGAAGTTGCTCGGCGAGGGAGGCCGTTCCCGTTGTTTCGCGGGATGCGGTGGTCCGTTATCGACGCGCTCTTCGTAGCAGGCCGTTCGTGGCCGGGTGACCACGTCCGTTTCTGATTTCGAGGAGTGAATATGTCCGAGGTGAAGATCTCCGCCGAGACGCGCACCGAGTTCGGCAAGGGTGCCGCGCGCCGTATCCGTCGTGAGGACAAGGTTCCCGGCGTGCTGTACGGGCACGGTTCGGACCCGCTGCACCTGACCCTGCCGGGTCACGCGCTGCTGCTGGCGCTGCGTACGCCGAACGTGCTGATCTCGCTGGACATCGACGGCAAGACGAACGAGCTGGCGATTCCGAAGTCCGTGCAGCGTGACCCGCTGAAGGGTTTCCTGGAGCACGTGGACCTGCTGCTGGTGAAGCGGGGCGAGCAGGTCAACGTCGACATCTACGTGCACACCGAGGGTGAGCTGGCTCCGGGCGGCAACCTGCTGGAGCACGTGCTGAACGCGCTTCCGGTCGTGGCCGAGGCCACGCACATTCCGGAGTCCGTGACCGTCTCCATCGAGGGTCTGTCGGCCGGTGACTCCGTCCTCGCCAAGGACATCCCGCTGCCGAAGGGCACGACGCTGGCCGTCGAGGAGGACACCGTCGTCCTGCAGGTCCTGGCCGCGCAGGCCGAGGAGGCCCCGGAGGGCGAGGAGGGCGCTGAGGAAGAGGCCGCCGAGGCCTGATCCTCTTCGTCGTCGTTTCGTCGGCCGCTGTTCCCGTGCGGGGCAGCGGCCGACGCGTATGAAGGAGACATGGACGTGACGACCGATGCGGCGGCTCCCTGGCTGATCGTGGGGCTGGGCAATCCGGGGCCGGAGTACGCCGGGAACCGGCACAACGTGGGCTTCATGGTGGCCGATCTGCTGGCGGAGCGGGTCGGGGGACGCTTCAAGCGGGCCGGCAAGGCGCAGGCGCAGGTGGTCGAGGGGCGGATCGGGCCGCCGGGGCCGGGGAGCCGGCGGGTGGTGCTCGCGAAGCCGATGTCGTACATGAATCTGTCCGGGGGTCCGGTGAACGCGTTGCGGGACTTCTACAAGGTGCCGGTGGGGCATGTGGTGGCGGTTCATGACGAGTTGGACATCGATTACGGGACGTTGCGGCTGAAGCTGGGTGGCGGGGACAACGGGCACAACGGTCTGAAGTCGATGACGAAGGCGTTCGGGTCGGACTATCACCGGGTGCGGTTCGGGATCGGGCGGCCGCCGGGGCGGATGCCGGTGGCGGATTTCGTGCTGAAGGACTTCTCGTCGGTGGAGCGCAAGGAGCTGGACTACTTCGTGGACCGGGCGGCGGACGCGGTGGAGTGTCTGGTGATCGAGGGGCTGGAGCGGGCGCAAAGCACGTACAACTCCTGACTTGTCGCCCGGTGAGGTTGACGGGTCGTTCAGGCATGGCCAATGATCCCGGCCATGCCTGCCACTGCCACCTCTTCCCGTCAGGCCTCGGTCGCCGTGCTGCGGTTCGGGCGGTTCGCGGCGATGGCCGCGGTCGCGGTGCTGATCCTGATCGCGGGTGTGTGGGCGTCGTGGGGTACGGCGCAGCACGTGATGCTGACGAAGGGCCGGGAGCGGGGCACGGTCGAGGTGAGGCGGTGCGGGGCGGAGACGTGTTCGGGCCGGTATACGCCGTTGTCGGAGGGTTCGCTGCCGCGGGCGCGGGTCGAGCTGGAGAAGTCGGTCGCGGTGGAGCAGGGCCGGACCTACACGGTGGTCATGAAGCCGAACAGTGATGACGCGGTGCGTTCGGGGCCGGCGGGTGTCCTGTACGCGTGGATTCCGTTGGGTGGTGCGCTGTTGCTGGCGTCGGTGGTGGTGGCGGGTGGGCTGCTGCGGACGCGGGCGGCGTGGGTGCTGGCGTTGTCGGGTGTGGCGTTGCTGACGGCCGCTTTCGTGACGGTCTGAGGCGTGGTGTGGCGTTGCTGCCGGCCGTTTTCGTGACCGTCTGAGGGGTTCCGGCGTTCTCCAGGTCTGTGGAGAGGCCGAGCGTTGTGCGTTCGTGATTGACGTGCTGTCGGGTGAGGCTGGAAGCTGAGCCGCCCCCTCCACATCTTCCCGGTCCCTTCTCGAAGATGGACGACTTCTCGATGCGAACTCTCCTGCGCGGCGGCGCTGTCTGCGCCGCCGCTTCCGCGGTCCTCGTTCTCGCTCCTGGCGCGTACGCGTCGCCTCCCGGTGACAACGGCACGGTCAAGATCCATGACGCGACGACGGGCGAGGAGCTGCGCCGCAACGAGCCGCACGTGTGCACGTTCTATCTGGACGCGTTCGGTTTCGACGGCGGTCAGCGGGTCGACTGGCACATCGACGCGATCCCGCCGAGTGAGAACAAGGGGGAGACGGTGAAGTCCGGCGCGTTGACGCTGGACGGCCAGGGCCATGGCCGCTCGGCGGACCTGTCGCTGCCCGACGGGCACTACAAGCTGTACTGGAACTTCGAGGGCGAGAAGGGTTCCGCGAAGCACAAGGTGTTCTGGACGGACTGTGCGGACGAGGAGGAGCCCGGCGGTTCGGCGCCGTCCGGTTCGGCTTCGGCGTCGCCGTCGTCCGGGGTGTCCGAGGAGCCGTCCGGGGAGCCGGGCGGGGAGCCGGGTGGGGAGCCGGGCGCGTCGGCGTCCCCGGGTTCGGCGGCTGGTGGTGCGCCGGCGTCCTCGTCGCCGTCGGCACAGACGGAGGGCTCCGGTGATCTCGCCGAGACGGGCAGTGGGGCGCCGGTGGGTGCGCTGTCGGGTGTGGCGGCGGTGCTGCTCGCGGCCGGCGGGTTCCTGGTGTTCCGGCGCCGGAGTGCGCGGCGCGGCTGAGGTGTGAACGGACCGTGCCCCCGAGCCTGTGCGGGCTCGGGGGCACGGTCGTGTCGGGGGTGTGGTTCAGCCGGTGTTGCGCAGGCCGGCCGCCACGCCGTTGACGGTGAGGAGCAGGGCGCGGGCGAGGAGCGGGTCGGGCTGTTCGCCGGCGGCCGCGGCGTCGCGCTGCCGCTTGAGGAGGGCGACCTGGAGGTAGGAGATGGGGTCGAGGTAGGCGTCGCGGATGGTGAAGGTCTGCTTGAGGACGGGCTGGGCGTCCAGCAGTTCCTGCTCGCCGGTGACGCGCAGGACTTCGGCGACGGTGAGTTCGTGTTCGGCCTTGATGGTGTCGAAGACGTGCTTGAGCTCGTCGGGGACGAGGGTGTCGACGTAGTGCTGGGCGATCCGCAGGTCGGTCTTGGCGAGGGTCATCTCGACGTTGGAGATGAAGTTGCGGAAGAAGTGCCACTGCTCGTGCATCTCGTCGAGGACGGTGTCGAGGCCGGCCTCGCGCAGTGCCTTGAGGCCGGAGCCGACGCCGAACCAGCCGGGGACGATCTGCCGGGACTGGGTCCAGCCGAACACCCACGGGATGGCGCGCAGGCCGTCGAGCGAGACGCCGGAGCCGGGGCGGCGGGAGGGCCGGGAGCCCAGGTGCAGGTCGGCGAGCTGGTCCACCGGCGTCGACGCGAGGAAGTACGTCGGCAGGTCGGGGTCCTCGACGAGGCGGCGGTAGGCGGCGTGGGCGGCGTCGGAGACGACGTCCATGGCGGCGTCCCAGCGGGCGAGGGCCTCGGTGGACTGGCGGGGCGCGGTGTGCAGGGCGGACGCCTGGAGGGTGGCGGCGACCGTCAGTTCCAGGTTCTCGCGGGCCAGGGACGGGATGAGGTACTTGTCGGAGATGACCTCGCCCTGTTCGGTGACCTTGATCTCGCCTTCGAGGGTGCCCCAGGGCTGGGCGAGGATGGCGTCGTGGGTGGGGCCGCCGCCGCGGCCGACGGTGCCGCCGCGGCCGTGGAAGAGGCGCAGGCGGACGCCGTAGCGGTGGGCGACGTCGCGCAGGCGGCGCTGGGCGCGGTGGATCTCCCACTGGCTGGTGGTGATGCCGCCGAACTTGGAGGAGTCGGAGTAGCCGAGCATGACCTCCTGTACGTCGCCCCGGAGCGCGACGAGGCGCCGGTAGGACGGGTCGGAGAGCATGTCCTCGAGGATGGTGTCGGCGGCCTTGAGCTCGTCGGTGGTCTCCAGCAGCGGGACGATGCCGATCTTGGCCCAGCCGGCGTGGAGGTCGATCAGTCCGGCCTCGCGGGCGAGGACGGCGGCGGCGAAGACGTCGTCGGCGCCCTGGCACATGGAGATGATGTAGGACTCGATGACCTCGGGTCCGAAGACCTCCAGGGCACGCTTGACGGTCTGGAAGACGCCGAGGGTCTTCTCGCCGGGCGCGTCGACGGGTGCCGGGGTGGGGGCGAGGGGGCGCCGGGAGCGGAGTTCCTTGGCGAGGAGCTTGGCGCGGTACTCGCGGGGCATGTCGGCGTAGCGCCAGGATTCCTCGCCGAGCCGGTCGAAGAGCTGGCCGAGGGCATGGTGGTGGGCGTCGGCGTGTTCGCGGACGTCCATGGTGGCGAGCTGGAGGCCGAAGGCGGCGAGGGTGCGGATGGTGCGGGCGAGGCGGCCGTCGGCGAAGAGGCCGCCGCGGTGCTCGCGCAGTGAGGTCTGGATGAGCCGCAGGTCGTCGAGGAGCTGGCTGGTGCCGAGGTAGTCGCGGCCGGGCTCGTGCGGGGTGCCCTTGGCGAGGCGCTGCTTGGTGTTCTCCAGCTTCTGCCGGATGCAGGTGGCCTTGAGCCGGTAGGGCTCCTCGGCGTTGAGGCGCTTGTAGCGGGGGCTGATCTCGGGGAGGTTGTCCAGGTCGGCGTGGAGGGAGCTCAGCAGTTCCTCGGTGGCGCCGGCGTAGCGGATGGAGTTGGACAGGAAGCCGCGCAGCTCGTCGATGGTCTCCAGGGCGTCGTTGATGCCGTGCTCGTGCTGGAGGATGAGGACGTCCCAGGTCACCTGGGGGGTGACGTTGGGGTTGCCGTCGCGGTCGCCGCCGATCCAGGTGCCGAAGGTGAGGGGGCGGGTGTCGTCGGGGAGCTTGACGCCGGCCCGTTCGAGTTCGGCGGTGAGGTCCTCCAGGACGTCGCCGACGGCGCCGGCGTGCAGTTCGTCCAGGTAGTAGATGGCGTTGCGGGCCTCGTCGGCGGGCTCGGGGCGGACGACGCGGAGTTCGTCGGTCTGCCAGACGAGGTCGATGTTCTCGGCCAGGCGGGTGTCGAGGCGGCGGCGGTCGGACTCGAGGACCGGGGTCTCCAGGAGTGCGGCGATGCGCCGGAGCTTGTTCAGGACCGACCGGCGGGCGGCCTCGGTGGGGTGGGCCGTGAAGACGGGGCGGACGTTGAGGTTGCGGACCGTCTCGCGCAGGTGTTCGGGGTCGGCGTCCTTGAGGCGGTCGGCCGTCCGGGCGAGGAGTCCGCCCTCGGCGGCGCGGCGGGCGCGCAGCTCGCGGCCGCGGTGGACCTGCTCGGTGACATTGGCGAGGTGGAAGTAGGTGGAGAAGGCGCGGACCAGCTTGGCCGCGGTGTCGAGTTCGGTGCCGCGCAGCAGCTCGGCGGCGGCCTCGCCGTCCTCTCGGGTGAGGCGGCGGACCTTCTCGACGAGTTCCAGCAGCTCGGGGCCCTCCTGCCGGACGAGGGTCTCTCCGAGGAGGTCGCCCAGGCGGCGGATGTCGGCACGCAGCTCACTGCTCGTCGTCGTGGTCTGGTCGTCGGCACTGCTCACAGGTGCGGCTCCTTGCAGTGTTGAAGCTCGTCTGGGAGGGAACCCGGACGGCGTCTCGCGCGGCGGGCGCCGCTTACGGGGCCGGACGTCCGGGAAGAAATCAGAGCGGACCGCGCTGTCCGACCGACTCAAGGATAGGTGTCGGCCGGGACGCGCAGGCTGTCGGGCTCTTGCCGCGAAGCGACGCACTGCCATACTTACGATGCCGTAGGTTACGGAACCGTAGGAAGCACTGCACGGATTCCCGTGGCCCGGCGACTCCTTCTCCGTTCACATACCCCCCAGGGGACGCGTATGACCAGTAGTTCCGACGTGATCGAGGACGCCCCGAAGGCGCCCGGTCAGGCCACCGACGCCGCAGCGGCCTCCGCGACGCTGGGCGGCGAGCAGAAGCGCTCCATCGAGCAGATCGCCCTCCTCCTCTTCATCACCGTCCCGTTCCTCGCGCTGCTGGCGGCCGTGCCGCTGGCGTGGGGCTGGGGCGTGAGCTGGCTGGACCTCGGCCTGCTGGTGTTCTTCTACTACCTGGGGTGCCACGGCATCACGATCGGTTTCCACCGGCACTTCACGCACGGCTCCTTCAAGGCGAAGCGGCCGCTGAAGATCGCGCTGGCGATCGCGGGGTCGATGGCGGTGGAGGGTCCGCTGGTGCGCTGGGTGGCGGACCACCGCAAGCACCACAAGTTCTCCGACGCGGAGGGCGACCCGCATTCGCCGTGGCGGTTCGGCGAGACGCTCCCGGCGCTGATGAAGGGCCTGTGGTGGGCCCACATCGGATGGATGTTCGACGAGGAGCAGACGCCGCAGGAGAAGTACGCCCCGGACCTGGTCAAGGACAAGACGCTCCGCACCATCTCCCGCCAGTTCGTCCTGTGGACGGTGGTGTCGCTGGCGCTGCCGCCGCTGATCGGCGGTCTGGTCACGATGTCCTGGTGGGGCGCGTTCACGGCGTTCTTCTGGGGTTCGCTCGTCCGGGTGGCCCTGCTGCACCACGTGACCTGGTCGATCAACTCGATCTGCCACGCGGTCGGCAAGCGCCCCTTCAAGTCGCGTGACCGTTCGGGCAACGTGTGGTGGCTGGCGGTCCTGTCCTGCGGCGAGTCGTGGCACAACCTGCACCACGCCGACCCGACGTCCGCGCGGCACGGTGTGATGCGCGGCCAGCTGGACTCCTCCGCCCGGCTGATCCGCTGGTTCGAGATGCTCGGCTGGGCGTACGACGTGCGCTGGCCGTCACGCTCGCGTATCGATTCGCGCCGTAACACCGGGGAAGGCGGCTCCCCGCGCGGGAAGGAGCCCGTCGAGGCGGCATGATGGTCGCTGTGGCGACCGACTCGAGCAGCACCCCCAGCAATGACAAGCCGCGGCGAGTGCGTCGCACCCGGATGACCGGTGCCGAGCGCCGCCAGCAGCTGCTGGAGATCGGTCGCACGCTCTTCGCGGCGAAGGGTTTCGAGGGCACGTCGGTGGAGGAGATCGCGGCGAAGGCCGGGGTCTCCAAGCCGGTGGTGTACGAGCACTTCGGCGGCAAGGAAGGGCTGTACGCGGTGGTCGTGGACCGCGAGATGCGGCGCCTGCTGGAGATGGTCACCAGTTCGCTCACGGCCGGTCACCCCCGCGAACTGTGCGAACAGGCGGCCTTCGCCCTGCTGGACTACATCGAGGAGTACACGGACGGTTTCCGCATCCTGGTCCGTGACTCGCCCATCCCCCAGTCGACGGGGTCCTTCGCCTCCCTCATCTCGGACATCGCCACCCAGGTGGAGGACATCCTGGGCCGCGAGTTCAAGAGCCGCGGCTTCGACCCCAAGCTGGCCCCGCTGTACGCCCAGGCCCTGGTCGGCATGGTCGCCCTGACCGGCCAGTGGTGGCTGGACGTGCGCAAGCCGAAGAAGGCCGAGGTGGCCGCGCACCTGGTGAACCTGGCGTGGCACGGCCTGGACGGCCTGGAGGCCAAGCCCCATCTGATAGGGCGGCGCAAGGCCTAGAGAGGTTCGAGGAACTCAAGGCGGTTGCCCACCGGGTCCCGCGAGTAGAACCGTTTATGACCCGGCAGGGCGGAGTCCCAGGTGACGGGCGCGCCGTGGGCCGCCAGCCGGGCGGCGTACGCGTCGATGCCCGTCACCCGCAGCCCCGGGTGGGCCTTCCGCGCCGCCCGGAAGTCCTCCTCCACCCCCAGGTGCAGCCGCACCTGCCCCGCCCGGAACCAGCAGCCGCCCCGCCGGGCGGGCCCGGGCGGCTTCGGCTCCTCGGCCATGCCGAGGACATCGACGTAGTAGGCCCGCAGCCGCTCCTCGCTCCCGGGCGGGGCGGCGAGCTGGACATGGTCCACGGCGGTGATCATCAGCCCTCCCTGCGCGCCACGGCGAACACCCGGCGGAACGGGAACGGCGTGCCGTGCGGGCCGGCCGGATAGGCCGCGCGCAGGGCCGCCCGGTACTCGGCGAGGAAGTCCTCCCGCGCCTCGGGGTCGTCGGCGAGGGCGGTCAGCACGGGCCGCAGGCCGGTCCCCCGCACCCAGTCGAGCACCGGGTCCTCGCCCTGGAGGAGGTGGATGTACGTCGTCTCCCACGCGTCGGTCGTGCAGCCGAGGCTCGTGAGGTGCTCCAGGTAGGCCTCGGGGGTGAGGACGGCGTCGGCGTGGCGCAGGGTGCCGGCGAGCCGGCCGCGCCAGCGCGGTGAGCCGGCGAGTTCGCGCATGAGCCGGTGGCTGGGGGCGTCGAAGTTCCCGGGCACCTGGAAGGCGAAGGTGCCGCCCGGTTTCAGCCCGGCCACCCAGTCGCCGAACCGCTCGACGTGCCCCGGCACCCACTGGAGGGTGGCGTTGCTGAGGATCAGGTCGTAGGGCTCCTCGGGCGTCCAGGTGCGGGCGTCGGCGTGGGCGAAGTCCAGGTGCCCCCCGCCCGGGGTGGGGCCCTCGTGCTCGGCGTGGGCCCGGTCGAGCATCTCGGGCGAGTTGTCGTAGCCGGTGATCCGGGCGGTGGGCCAGCGCTCGGCGAGCAGCGTGGTGACGTTGCCGGGGCCGCAGCCGAGGTCGGCCACGCGGGGCGGCTCGTCGGGCAGGCCGGGGACGCGGGCGAGGAGGTCGACGAAGGGCCGGGCGCGATGGCCGGCGTGGCGCAGGTACTGGGCGGGGTCCCAGGTGGGGGCGGCTGCGGGCATGGGTCCTCCTGGTGTCCTTCGGGGTGCCCGTACGACGGCGCGCACGGACGGACGCACACTCAGCGTGACGCCCGATATATCTCGATGTCAAGATAATGGACGTCAAGAGACTCTACGTCGACACAACCACTACACTGATCGTCATGGAGGACGAGGTCGACCGGCTGGTCGCAGCATGGCGCCGCGAGCGCCCGGACCTCGACGTGGAACCGCTCGAGGTGCTCAGCCGCGTCAGCAGACTGGCCCGGCATCTGGACCGGGCCCGCCGGCTGGCCTTCTCGGAGCACGGCCTGGAGCCGTGGGAATTCGACGTCCTGACGGCCCTGCGCCGCGCGGGCACGCCGTATCAGCTCTCGCCCGGACAGCTCCTCACCCAGACCCTGGTCACGTCGGGCACGATGACGAACCGCATCGACCGCCTGGCCAAGAAGGGCCTGGTGGAACGCCTCCCCGACCCCAGTGACCGCCGGGGCGTCCTGGTCCGACTGACGGACGAGGGCCGCGACCGCGCGGACCAGGCCCTGGCCGGTCTGCTCGACCAGGAGCGCGCGATCCTCGCGGAGCTGTCCCGCGCCCAGCGCAGCGAACTGGCGGCGCTGCTACGCCAGCTGACCGCCCCGTTCGACAACATCCCCGGCTAGGTCGACGGGCCCGACCCCGGCCCGCCGGGCCAGGGCGACGGCGGCGAGGGTCGAGTGGACACCGAGCTTGCCCAGGACGTTCTGCATATGCGTCCGCACGGTGTGCGGTGACAGATACAGGCGTTCGGCGACGGCCTTGCGCCCCAGCCCCGCCACCATGCACCGCAGCACTTCCCGCTCACGCGGAGTGAGGGACTCCACGAGCCGCTCGCTCTCGGTGCGGTGCTTGCGGGCGGCGGTCAGCTCCCGCAGGACGCCGGTAAGCAGGGCGGGCGGCAGATGGGTCTCCTCCCGCAGCACGCCCCGGATGACGGTGAGCAGCCGGGACAGCGAGCAGTCCTTGGCGACCCAGCCGGAGGCCCCGGCCTGCAGCGCGAGCGCCGCCCGCCGCGGGTCGTCCTTCTCGGCGAGCACGACGATCCGTACGTTCGGCTGCGCGGACCGCACGCCCGTGACGAGGGAGATCCCGTCGACGAGCCCGTCCTCGTTGCCCTCCTGCACGGGGACGGCCGGCCGGGCGCCCGGCACCTTGCCGCCCAGATCGGCGTCCACGAGCAGCACGTCGAACCGGCGCCCCTCGGCGACCGCCCGCTCCAGGCTGCGCAGCGCGGCGGGGCCGCTGCCGGCCGCGGAGACGTCGACATCAGGCTCGGCGGCCAGGGCCGCGGCGAGTGACTCGGCGAAGATGCGATGGTCGTCGACGACCAGGACTCGGATGCGAACCACGTAACCCCCTTCCCCAGGCTCCTGAAGAGCAGGGGATACCCCATCGTCGGAAGACGACACCGCGCGGGTACGACGCCGGAGTGTCAGAGCCGCTGCGGTTGTCCGTCCGTCCTCGCCGCAGTCCGGCCGGGGCGCCGCAGCCGCACGGCCGCCGCCGTGCAGAAACCGCTACCCCCACCCCGGGCGTCGGTACCCGGCTGTCTCGCCCCCTGATCGGCACCGGCCCCCACCGGTGCTGTTCATCAGGGTACGGGCGGGGGCCCGGAGCGGAAGGTTATTTGCAGAACTGACTGTCCGACGCGTTTATGGTGTGCCGCATGTTCCGTCTTGAGACAGAAGTCGACAAGGCCCGACGTGATCTGCTCCGCACACGCCTGCGGGACGCGAATACAGCCGCCTCCCCGATCCTGCGCGCCCTGCGCGGAACCCCGGACGAACGGGACGTCCCGTTGCACGTGTGGGCTGTGAACGACACGGACGACGACCTGGCCGGCGGACTGGTCGGTTACACCTGGGCGACCTGGCTGCACGTCACGTACCTGTGGGTGGACGAACGCCACCGGGGCCGGGGCCTGGGAGCCCGCCTGCTCGCGGAGGCGGAACACCTCGCCACCACCCGGCGCGCCTGCCGCGCGGCCCGCCTGGAGACCTGGGACTTCCAGGCCCCGCGCTTCTACGAGAAGCAGGGGTACGAGGTGGTGTGCGCGGTGCCGGACTATCCGCCGGGGATCACGGAGTACCTGCTGGTGAAGAAGCTGAGCCCGAGCTGACGCCGCCGTGTGGAGTGCGGTACCTACGCCCTCGAGGCGACTCTCACCTGGCAGGTCGCCTGGGAAGGCGCGGGAGGGGAGCGGCGGCCTCGTCGGAGGGAGGGCGCCGCTCTCGTCGTGGTGGGATCAGTGGAGGCGGTGGGCGCCCGGTGACGGGACCGCCTCGAAGACGCGGGGGGTCGTGAAGTTCGCCGCGGCGAAGGCCTCCGTCACCGCCTTGGTGATGGCGTCCACGTCCGCCTCCTCGGCCAGGACGATCGCCGAGCCGCCGAAGCCGCCGCCGGTCATGCGGGCGCCCAGGGCGCCTGCGGCGAGGGCCGTGTCGACGGTCAGGTCCAGTTCGGGGCAGGAGATGCGGAAGTCGTCGCGCAGGGACGCGTGGCCCTCGACCAGGACCGGGCCGATCGCGCGCGTCTTCCCCGACTCCAGCAACGCCACCACCCGCTCCACGCGCTCGTTCTCCGTGACGATGTGGCGGACCAGGCGGCGGACCTCCTCCTCGTCGCCCAGGCGGGCCAGGGCCGCGTCCAGGTCCGCGTAGGGGACGTCCCGCAGGGCGTCGACACCCAGCAGGGCCGCGCCCTTCTCGCAGCCCGCGCGGCGCTTGCCGTACTCGCCCTCGCTGTGGGAGTGCTTGACCTGGGTGTCGACCACGAGGAGGCGCATGCCCTCCGCGGCCAGGTCGAAGGGGATCTGCTTCTGGGAGAGGTCGCGCGTGTCGAGGAACAGCGCGTGGCCGGACTCGCAGCACGCCGACGCCGTCTGGTCCATGATGCCGACCGGGGCACCGACGTAGACGTTCTCGGCGCGCTGGCACAGACGGGCCAGTTGCCAGCCCCGCAGGCCGAGGGAGAAGAGGTCGTTCAGGGCCAGTGCGACCACGACTTCCAGGGCCGCCGACGACGACAGGCCCGCGCCCGACGGGACCGTGGAGGCCAGGTGGACGTCCGCGCCCGTGACGGCGTGGCCGGCCTCGCGCAGGGCCCAGACCACGCCCGCCGGGTACGCCGTCCAGTTCTTGTCCGACTCGGGGGCGAGGTCGTCGAGGCGGAGTTCGGTGACTCCGCCCTCCACGTCCGCCGAGTGCAGGCGCAGGACGCCGTCCTCGCGACGGGACACCGCCGCCACCGCCGTGTGCGGGAGGGCGAACGGCATGACGAAGCCGTCGTTGTAGTCCGTGTGCTCGCCGATGAGGTTGACGCGGCCCGGCGCCGCCCACACGCCCTGCGGCGCGGTTCCGTACAGCTCCGCGAACCGCTCGGCGACCTTCTCGGCAACAGCCTCGCTCATGCCCTGACCCCTGACCTTCCGTACGTACTAGTTGCCGCGCCGCTGCGCGAAGTCCCACGCGTCGGCGACGATTCCCGCGAGATTCGCGCGGGACGGGTTCCAGCCCAGCTTCTCGCGGGCCGTGGCGGCCGATGCCACCAGGACCGCCGGGTCGCCGCCCCGGCGGGGAGCGACCACTTCCGGGATCGGGTGGCCGGTGACACGGCGGACCGTCTCGATGACCTCGCGGACGGAGAAGCCGTTGCCGTTGCCGAGGTTGCAGATCAGGTGCTCGCCGGGGGCCGCCGCCTTGAGGGCCAGCAGGTGGGCCTCGGCCAGGTCCGCGACGTGGATGTAGTCGCGCACGCAGGTGCCGTCCGGCGTCGGGTAGTCGTCGCCGAAGACGGAGATCGCGTCCCGGCGGCCCTGGGCGACCTGGAGGACGAGGGGGATGAGGTGGGACTCGGGGTCGTGGCGCTCGCCGTACTCGCCGTACGCCCCGGCCACGTTGAAGTAGCGCAGTGAGACCGCGCCGAGGCCGTGGGCGGCCGCCTCACCGGTGATCATGTGGTCGACGGCGAGCTTGGAGGCGCCGTAGGGGTTGGTCGGGGAGGTGGGCGCCGACTCGACGATCGGGACCTGCTCCGGCTCGCCGTACGTGGCGGCCGTCGAGGAGAAGACGAGCTTGCGGACGCCCGCCTCGCGCATCGCGGACAGCAGGGCCATCGTGCCGCCGACGTTGTTGTCCCAGTACTTCTCCGGCTTCACGACCGACTCGCCGACCTGCGAGAACGCCGCGAAGTGCAGGACGCCGTCGAAGGAGGGGTCCAGCCACTTGGCCGCGTCGCGGATGTCGCCCTCGATGAAGGCGGCACCGGCCGGGACGCCCTCGCGGAAGCCCGTGGAGAGGTTGTCGAGGACGACGACCTCGTGACCGGCCTCCAGCAGGTGCTGGGCGACCACGCTGCCGACGTAACCCGCCCCGCCCGTCACCAGGTACTTCCCGCTCATGAACTCGCTACCTCTCGCAGTCGCTCGGCCGCGCGCTCCGGCGGCACGTCGTTGATGAACACGTTCATGCCGGACTCGGAACCCGCGAGGTACTTCAGCTTGCCGGAAGTGCGGCGGATGGTGAAAAGCTCGAGGTGGAGCGCGAAGTCCTCGCGCACGACGCCGTCGAACTCCTCCAGCGCGCCGAACGGGGCCTGGTGCCAGGCCGCGATGTAGGGCGTGGGGGGCTCGTTCTCACCGAAGATCCGGTCGAAGCGCCTCAAGAGTTCCAGATAAATCTTGGGGAACTCTGTGCGCGCCTCCTCGTCCAGGCCGAGCAGGTCGGGCACACGGCGCTTGGGGTACAGGTGGACCTCGTACGGCCAGTGCGCCGCGTACGGCACGAAGGCCACCCAGTGTTCACCCTCCAGGACGACCCGCTCGTCGGCGAGTTCCCGCTCCAGGACGGCGTCGAAGAGGTTCTCCCCGCCCGTCATCTCCTTGTGGGCCGCGACCGAGCGGAGCATCAGGGCGGTGCGCGGGGTGGTGAAGGGGTAGGCGTAGATCTGCCCGTGCGGGTGCTGGAGCGTCACGCCGATCTCGGCGCCCCGGTTCTCGAAGCAGAACACCTGCTCGACGGAGGGAAGATGGGACAGCTCCGAAGTACGGTCCGTCCACGCCTCCAGCACCAGGCCTGCCTGCTCCTCGGTCAGGCCGGCGAAGGACGCGTTGTGGTCGGAGGTGAAGCAGACGACCTCGCAGCGGCCGGAGTCGCCGGCGAGCGAGGGGAAGCGGTTCTCGAAGACGACGACGTCGTACGACGAGTCCGGGATCTCGCTCAGCCGGTCGCCCTCGGAGGGGCACAGGGGGCACTCGTCGGCCGGGGGGTGGTAGGTGCGGCCCTGGCGGTGCGAGGCGATGGCGACGGAGTCGCCGAGCAGGGGGTCGCGGCGGATCTCGGACGTGGTGACGGTGCGGTCCAGCGGGCGGCGGTCGGCCGCGCCGCGCACGCTGTCGTCACGCAGGTCGTAGTAGATGAGCTCGCGACCGTCGGCCAGCCGGGTCGAGGTCTTCTTCACGCCGGACTCCTCATCCTTCAAACATAACCGAACATATCAAAACACCAGTCTCCTCAATCGTCAACATCACAATCCAACAAAGAGCATCAACAGAAGTGTTCAGTCACTGAACGCAGAGGCGTAGATTCCGCGAGGTATCGGTTCACGCACCTAAGCGAGGGCTAGTGCATACCCCCACATATCTGGCAGCCGAGCTGCGACTCCCCACGAACTGGCTCGACTACACCATCCTCGGCATCTACTTCGTCGTCGTCCTCGGCATCGGCTTCGCCGCCAGACGCTCGGTGAAGACCAGCCTCGACTTCTTCCTCTCCGGCCGTTCCCTGCCCGCCTGGGTCACCGGTCTCGCGTTCATCGCCGCCAACCTCGGCGCCACCGAGATCCTGGGCATGGCCGCCAACAGCGCGCAGTACGGCGTCTACACCACCCACTGGTACTGGATCGGCGCCATCCCCGCCATGGTCTTCCTCGGCCTGGTGATGATGCCCTTCTACTACGGCTCCAAGGTGCGCTCGGTCCCCGAGTTCCTGCTGCTGCGCTTCGACAAGGCGGCGCACCTGCTCAGCTCCGTCCTCTTCGCCTTCGCCGCGATCCTCATCGCCGGCGTCAACCTCTACGCCCTCGCCATCGTCGTCGAGGCGCTGCTGGGGTGGCCGGAGTGGGTGGCGATCGTGGTCGCCGGCTTCTTCGTGCTGGCGTACATCACGCTCGGCGGTCTGTCCTCGGCGATCTACAACGAGGTCCTGCAGTTCTTCGTGATCCTCGCCGCGCTCATCCCCATCACCGTGCTCGGCCTGAAGTCGGTCGGCGGCTGGGACGGGCTCTCCGACAAGCTCACCGCGCAGCACGGCGGCGACTTCATGACCTCCTGGGGCGGCACCGGCATCGGCAGCGACAACCCACTGGGCGCGAACTGGCTGACGATCGTCCTGGGCCTCGGCTTCGTGCTCTCCTTCGGCTACTGGACGACGAACTTCGCCGAGGTGCAGCGCGCCCTGTCCGCGAAGAACCTGTCGGCGGCCCAGCGCACCCCGCTGATCGCCGCGTTCCCGAAGATCTTCATCGTGTTCCTGGTGATGATCCCGGGCCTGGTCGCCGCCGCTCTGGTGCCGAGGATCGGTACGGCCGGCTCCGACCTGCAGTACAACGACGCGATCCCCTACCTGATGGAGCAGCTCCTGCCCAACGGCGTGCTCGGCATCGCCGTGACGGGTCTCCTGGCGGCGTTCATGGCGGGCATGGCGGCCAACGTGTCGTCGTTCAACACCGTGTTCACGACGGACATCTGGGCGAAGTACGTCGTGAAGGACCGGGAGGACGAGTACTACGTGCGCTTCGGCCGCCTGATCACCGCGATCGGCGTGCTCGCGTCCATCGGCACGGCGTTCCTGGCGTCGTCCTTCTCCAACATCATGAGCTACCTCCAGACGCTGTTCTCCTTCTTCAACGTGCCGATGTTCGTGGTCTTCATCATCGGCATGTTCTGGAAGCGGGCGTCGATGAAGTCGGGCTTCTGGGGCCTGATCGCCGGCACGACCGCGGCCATGGTCAACTACTTCGTCATCTACAAGGAGGGCCTCATCGACATCCCCTCCGACCAGGGCGCCAACTTCGTCTCCGCGATCGCGGGATTCGTCGCGGGCGCGGTCGTCATGGTGGCCGTGTCGCTCTTCACCGCGCCGAAGCCGGTGGAGGAGTTGCAGGGGCTGGTCTACGGCACGACCTCGCCCGGCATGGCGGAACCGCCGGCGCCGGGGGACGAGGCCTGGTACCGCAAGCCGGCGCTGCTGGGCTGGGGTGCGGTCGTGCTGGCCGCGGCCTGCTACATCCCGTTCTCGTTCTGACGTGTGGAGGTTGACGGAACATGTCCGAGTTCTACTCCGAGAAGGACGTGCAGCGGGAAGTCACCGAGCTGCAGGGCAAGTCGGCGACCGCCGCGCGGCTGTTCGACATCCGGCGGATCATCGGCGGGCTGTTCGTGGTGTACGGCGTGATCGTCACGATCGCGGGCTTCACGGCGTCGGATGCCGACATCGACAAGGCGGAGGGCGTCAATATCAACCTGTGGACCGGGTTGGGGATGCTCGCGCTGGGGTTGTTCTTCCTGGTGTGGCTGAAGCTGCGGCCGGTGGCGCCGGCGCCGCCGGGGGTTGAGCCGGAGGGGGACGAGCGGGTGGAGTGACCCGGCGTTGTGGACCCCCAAGCCCACCCGTGCCGCCCCTAGCGGCACGCATGCCCGCAGCTAGGGCAGCCGGGCGAGCCACGACGCGCCCGCAGCCGCCGGACCGCGCAAGGGGACGTGTCGGGGGGTGTCCGCCCGCAGCGGTTGGCGCGTCAACGCCAGTCAGTCGGTAAAAGGTCGATCGCGCCGTTCCGAGGACGGACACCCCCCGCGGGGCCCCGACCCACCACCGGCGAGAAGGCGCTACGCGCACCCGGCGATCAAGCACCCGGCTCCCGCCGCACCGGCCCCGCCCGGTCCAGCAACCCCGTGCGGGCCGCCAGGGCCGCTGCCTCCAGGCGGGAGCCGACGCCGAGTTTCATCAGGACCCGTTGGACGTGCGTGCGGGCCGTGGAGGGTGCGATGCCCATGCCCGCCGCGATCAGGCGGGTGTCCTCGCCGTCCGCGACGCGGACCAGGACCTCGACCTCCCTCGGCGTGAGCATGGACAGCAACCGCTGCCCCTCGTCGTCCGGCTGCGCCGCCGGGTTGAGCAACTCGCTGAACGCGCCCTGCAGCAGTTGCGGCGCCACCGCCGCCTCCCCCGCCCGCGCCTTCATGATCGCCCGCTCGACACCCTCTATGCGTTCGTCATGCCGGACGTACCCGGACGCCCCCGCCGCGAACGCCGCCGCGATGCCCCGCGGGCTCGGTACCGGGCCCAGCACCAGCACCGCCACCTGCGGCCGCTCCCGCTTGATCTTCACCACCGGGTCGAAGATCCCCGGCTCCGCCGGCGCGGCCGTCCCCAGCAGGCACACCTCCGGCGCCCGCGTGATCACCAGCTCCGCCGCCCCCGCCGCCGGCGCCGCCGCGGCCAGCACCCGGTGCCCCCGCAGTTTCAGCGCCGAGGCCAGCGCCTCCGCCAGCAGTCGGTGGTCGTCGACCACCATGAGCCGCACTCCCATCGAGCAACCCCCCAGTCACCCCGGTCCCCCCAAATGGAAGCCCCCCGGCTCCCCCGCCTTCATGCCCCCGGAAGCTACACGCTTGTTCGACGTTGCGCTCCCCCTACCGGCGAGAATCGCCCCGGATCGCCGAAATTCCTCGCATTCGAGGTTGACTGAGCCAAACGCGAACGACCCCGCCCCTGAACAGGGACGGGGCCGCATCAGCCACCGGTCGATCAAGAACCGGTCACCGGATGATCAGCTCGTACCGAAGCCGACCGCGAGGTACTCCTTGTCACGGCCGGCGGACCGCTTGCTCGCGTACACCTTGGACATGTACAGCTGCCCGCCGCCGTACAGGAACTCGGAGTACTCGGGCGACATGCTGGTCTCCACGTCCCGCACCTGGTCCGACGCCGGGTTCTCCAGCAGCTTCGTCTCCTTGAAGCTGCCCCCGTCGATGCTCACGATCTGCCCGCCCTTGTCGTACGGCGGCCGCTTGTACGCGATCAGGTTGCCGCCGTCCATCCGCAGCGGCGAGATCGTGTAGCCGTCCCCGGCATCCGCGCGCTGCCCGGTCTGCTTGCCGGTGGCGAGGTCGAAGGCGACGATCTCGTTGGTCTGGCTGTACTCGCCGGTGCCGTCGTGCTCCTCGGTCGGCAGGTACAGCCGGTCGTTGCCGACGGCCAGCAGGTTGCAGTACTCGATGCGGGTGATGCCCTCGCAGCGCGCCGCGAACTGCTCGCCCGGCGCGGAGATGCGCGTGCGCAGCTTGCCGGTCTTGTTGTCGATGGAGAAGAAGTCGGAGATGCCGCTGCCGTCGCCCGCGGAGTCGCCGACGTCGGCGGCCACGACCAGCGGGTTGGTCGACACGATGCTCGCGTACTCGATGCCCTCGGCCATCTTGTACTCCGAGATCACCTTCCCGGACTTCGGGTCGATGGTCTGGATGTGCAGCTGCCGCTGGCCGTACGTGCCGCACTTGCGCACCGCGACGAGCTTCTCGCCGCCGCCGTACCCGGCGTCGTAGCAGGTGTCGGTCGGCTTCGGGCTCCACAGGAGCTTGCCGGAGACGTCGAAGGCGGCGCCGCCGCTGGTGCTGCCGACGGCGACCGTCTTTCCGCTGATCGTGACGTTGTCGAAGTTGATCAGATCGTCACCGGTCTTGACGGTCTTGGTCCACAGCTTCTTGCCCGCGTCGAGGTCGATCACCGCGAGCTGGCTGCACCCGTGCGACGGGTCCGCCTTGGTCGGCATGGCGGGCTGGTAGAGGATCGCCGTCTTGTTGTCGTCGGTGACGTGGCGGCTGGCCTGGCAGACCGGGCCGGCCAGCGGGATCTTCCACAGCTCGCCGCCCTTGTCGCGGTCGTAGCCGACGATCTGGGCGATGCCGCTCTTGACGTACGCCTTGTCGGTGAGCCAGGAGCCGGAGACGACGACCGTGCTGTCGTTCTTCACCTCGGGCGCCGGGACCTGGAAGAGGACGCGGGCGCTGGGGTCGGCCGGGGCCTTCTCCTCACCGGAGGTGGTGCCGCCCTTGTTGTCGCCCGAGCCGCCGGTACCCCCGCTCGAGCCGGCCGTGTCGTCCTTCTTGCCGTCGTCCTTGCCGGAGTTGGCGTACCAGACACCGCCGCCGATGATCAGGGCGATCGCCACGACCGCGGCGACGATGATGGCCAGTTGCGCGTTGAACTTGCCCCCGCCGCCGGGCTGTCCGGCCTGCGGCTGGAGCGGCATGGTCTGCTGCGGATAGCCGTAGCCGGGCTGCTGCCCGTACCCGGGCTGCCCGTGTCCCGGCTGGCCGTAGGGCGCCTGCGGCGGCTGGCCGTACGACCCCGGCTGCTGACCGGGGTAGCCGTAACCGGGCGGTGCCTGCGGCGGCTGGGGTGCCTGCGGCGGCTGGGGTGCCTGCGGCGCGCCGTGCGGGTAGCCGTACCCCGGCTGGGGCTGCGCCGGCGGAGGCGTCTGCGGGGGCTGGCCCGGGGGCGGCCCGAAGCCGCCCGACTGCGGGGGCTGCTGGGGTGGCGGAGGGGGCGGCTGGGTCATGACGTGAGCACCTCGGGGAGGGGGACGGGCGGCGAGTACGAACGACAAAGGGAAGGGGAAGGGGAAGGGAGAGGAGTCACTTGCCGTAGGCGAGCATCAACTTCTCCTTGGTGTCGTCGTTTCCGCTCAGCCGGGTGGTCGAGATGTAGAAGCGCCCGTCGACCCAGTCGATGTCCTTGGAGAAGAAGCTGTCCTCGATGTCCGCCGCGCCCTGCGGGTTCTGCAGCAGCCTGACCGGCTTGTGGCTGCCGCCGCCGGTCGGGATGGACACGATCTGGCCGCCCGCGTCGTACGAGGGCTGCACGTAGGCGATGAGCTTTCCGCCCTCGGTCTTCATGGGCAGCATCGACTCGTCGGCCGGGGACTTCACGCGCCACTTCTCCTTGCCGTCCGCGAGGTTGACCGCGACGATCTCGTTGGCGCCGGTGGTCGCCTCGGTCGGCAGGTAGAGCGTGGTGTCGTCGACGGCGACGCCCTGGCAGCCCGTGAGGTCGCGCTCCAGGATGGCCCAGCCGCACTCGGGGGCGAAGTCCTCGTCGAAGGCGACCTGCGAGCGGAACTTGCCGCCGGAGGTGAAGGTGGAGATGTTCCAGGCCTTCTTGTCCTCGTTGGTGCTGTAGACGACCAGCGGGCTGACCGAGTAGGTGCGCGCGACCCGCCAGCCCTTGTCGAACGGCTGGGTCCACTTCGCCTTGCCGGTGCGCGGGTCCAGCTCCTGCACCTCGTCGTGTGCCTTGTCGGTGCCCGCACCGCAGGAGGAGACGGCGATCAGCTTCTCGCCGCCGGCGAACGCGGCGGGGAAGCAGGCGTTGCCGTAGCGCTTCTTGTCGAAGAGCTTGTCGCCGTTGGTCACGTCGTACGCCGTGCCGGACTGGGAGCGGCCGACCATCAGGGTCTTGCCGGTGATGGACAGTTCGACGGAGAGCGTGGAGTCGAACAGGGCGCCGTCGGCGACCTTCTGGTTCCAGCCCTTGTCGCCCGTGTCGAGGTCGACCTCCTGCAGCTGGTTGCACTTGGCGCGGTCGCTGCTGCCGCTCATGTACGCGACGACGATCTTGCCGTCGGAGGTCTGCTGCGGGGTGGTCGCGCAGATCTTGTGGGGGAAGGTGATGGCGTCCCAGGCCGGCTTGCCGTCACCGACGTTGTAGGCGACGAGCTGCTTGTACGCCGCCTTCACCGCCGTCCTGCCGGTGATCCACATGCCGGGGGCCTCGGCGCCGGAGCCGGGCGCGTCGGGCGCCTCCTTGTACCAGAGGACCCTGGCCTCGCCGGCCTGGCGGCCCTCGTTGAGGTTCTCCGGGTCCTCGCCGCCGTCGCCGCTGCCGTCACCGGGGTTGACCGGTCCGGTGGCGTCCGGCTTGGCGTCGTCGCTCGCCTGGGCGACCGGCTTCTTCTGCCCCTCGCCGGAGTCGCCGCCGGTGACCGCCCACACCGTGCCGCCGACCACGAGCAGCGCGGCGACGGCCGCGCCGATGACGAGGGCCGGCTTGCCCTTGAAGGGGTTGCGGGAGCCGCCCGGGGGCGGGGTGCCGGGCGCGCCCGGGTACTGCGGCTGCTGCGGGTAGCCGTAGCCGGGCTGGCCGTAGGGGCCCGGCTGCTGGGGCTGGCCGTACGGGCCTGACTGCTGCGGCGGGCCGTACGGACCCGGCTGCTGCGGCTGGCCGTAGGGGCCGGAGTTGTACGGTCCGGGCCGGCCGTACGGCCCGGGCTGCTGCGGGGGCTGCTGCGGGTAGCCGTACCCCGGCTGCGGCGGGCCCTGGGGCGGTGGCGGGGTCTGCGGTGCTCCGTGACCTCCGCCCTGCGGCGGCTGGTCCTGCGGTGCTCCGAAGCCACCGTGCGGTGGCTGACTGGGCGGCTGAGTCATCAGTCGCTCCCCCCGTTCGATCACTGATTTTTAGCCACGCCCTGAGGCACGCGATGGGCTCAGAGTCGCTTCATAAAGTTCTCAGACGGCTCTTTCTATCACCCGGTACCGACAGCACACCGGGCCGTGTCATCCCCTGTTCCCAAGGGAGGACCGGCCCGTGATGCCGTTGTTATGCGCCTTCACGCACCCTTCACGCGTCCTCGGCGAGTTCCAGCCACCGCAGTTCCAGCTCCTCGCGCTGGCCGGCCAACTCCCGCAGCTCGGCGTCCAGTTCGGCCACCTTCGCGAAGTCCGTGGCGTTCTCGGCGATCTGGGCGTGCAGCTTGGTCTCGCGCTCGGAGACCTTGTCGAGCTGCCGCTCGATCTTCTGCAGCTCCTTCTTGGCGGCGCGCTGGTCGGCGGCGCTCTTCTCCGGGGCGGCGGTCTGCGGTGCGGCGGCGGGGGCGGAGGCGGCCGCGGCCTCCTCCATGCGCTGCCGTCGCTCCAGGTACTCCTCGATGCCGCGCGGCAGCATCCGCAGGGCGCCGTCGCCGAGCAGCGCGAACACCCGGTCGGTGGTGCGCTCGATGAAGAACCGGTCGTGGGAGATGACGATCATCGAGCCGGGCCAGCCGTCGAGGACGTCCTCCAGCTGCGTCAGCGTCTCGATGTCGAGGTCGTTGGTGGGCTCGTCGAGGAAGAGGACGTTGGGCTCGTCCATGAGCAGGCGCAGCAGCTGGAGCCTGCGGCGCTCACCGCCGGAGAGGTCGCCGACGGGCGTCCACTGCTTCTCCTTGGTGAAGCCGAACGTCTCGCAGAGCTGCCCGGCGGTCATCTCGCGCCCCTTGCCGAGGTCGACGCGCTCGCGCACCTGCTGCACGGCTTCCAGCACGCGCGTGTTCGGGTCGAGTTCGGCGACCTCCTGGGAGAGGTAGGCCAGCTTCACGGTCTTGCCGACGCGGACGCGTCCGCCGGCCGGCTGGGCCTCGCCGTCGGTCCGGGCCGCCTCGGCCATGGCCCGCAGCAGGGACGTCTTCCCGGCGCCGTTGACGCCGACGAGGCCGATCCGGTCGCCGGGGCCGAGCTGCCAGGTGACGTGCTTGAGGAGGACCTTGGGGCCGGCCTGGACGGTGACGTCCTCCAGGTCGAACACGGTCTTGCCGAGCCGGGAGGACGCGAAGCGCATCAGCTCGCTGCTGTCCCGGGGCGGGGGCACGTCCTTGATGAGCTCGTTGGCGGCCTCGACCCGGAAGCGCGGCTTGGACGTCCGGGCCGGTGCCCCGCGGCGCAGCCAGGCCAGCTCCTTGCGGACGAGGTTCTGCCGCTTGGCCTCCTCGGTCGCGGCGATGCGCTCGCGCTCGGCCCGGGCGAAGACGTAGTCGGAGTAGCCGCCCTCGTACTCGTAGACCGCGCCGCGCTGGACGTCCCACATGCGCGTGCACACCTGGTCCAGGAACCAGCGGTCGTGAGTGACGCAGACCAGCGCCGAGCGGCGGTTCTGCAGGTGCCGGGCGAGCCAGGCGATGCCCTCGACGTCGAGGTGGTTGGTGGGCTCGTCCAGGACGAGCAGGTCCTGCTCCTCGATGAGCAGCTTGGCGAGCGCGATGCGGCGGCGCTCACCGCCGGACAGCGGGCCGATGACCGTGTCGAGCCCCTTGAGGAAGCCCGGCAGGTCGAGGCCGCCGAACAGGCCGGTCAGCACGTCCCTGACCTTGGCGTCACCGGCCCACTCGTGGTCGGCCATGTCGCCGATGACCTCGTGCCGCACGGTCGCCTCGGGGTCGAGGGAGTCGTGCTGGGTGAGCACGCCGAGGCGCAGACCGCCGGAGTGGGTGACGCGCCCGGTGTCGGCGTGCTCCTGCTTGGCGAGCATCCGGATCAGCGTGGTCTTGCCGTCGCCGTTGCGGCCGACGACGCCGATGCGGTCCCCCTCGGAGACGCCGAGGGAGATGCCGTCGAGCAGGGCACGGGTGCCGTACACCTTGCTGACGTTCTCGACATTGACCAGGTTGACGGCCATTTCGCTCCTGACGAGGGGGATGGATCGACCCTCCAGGGTAGTCGGGCGGCGGGGTGCTCCGGCCGGGGTGTTCAGGAGGGCCCGGCGGCTTCCCTGCGGCGCTGGTAGCGCCACACGTCCAGCAGCCGCTCGTCGAACGGCAGCTTGTCGTCGCGGGGGCCGATCCGGTGCTCCGCCTCCACGCAGCGCGGATCGTCGCGCACGGCCAGGCCGGACACGGCACAGATGCGGATCTCCTGCCGCTCGTCGTGGGTGAGGGCGACCAGCGTGTCCCCCACCTCGGGCTCGTGCCCCCGGTAGTGCGCGAGCCAGTGGCACACCGCCTCGCGTACGCCGGGGTCCTCGTCGCGGGCCAGGGTGCGCACCGCGGTGAGGCTCTCGGGACCGGTCAGGGACCGGCCGTCCTCGGACTGGCCGAGGGTTCCGGGGACCAGGGCCCGCACCCGGGGGTCCGGGTGGCCGAGGTGGGACAGTCCGACGGCCTCGATCTCCGGGGCGCTGTCGTGGGTCATCGCCTGGAGGATGACCGCCAGCACCTCCGGGTCCTCCTCCTGCTCGGCCCAGGGCACGAGTTCCCGCCCGCGTTCCCAGAACGGGGCGCGTCCCTTTTCGATGTCCCCGATGATCAGCGACAGCAGCAGGTCGGCGGCGAGCAGGCGGTGCGTCCGGTCGGGGTGGTTGAGCAGGTCCCTGCTCCACTGCCAGGTCTCCTCGTCGACCCGGCGGCCGAGCGTGAACACCACGTCCGACCAGACGACGTGGTCCCGGTCGGGGTGGGCCAGGGCCCGCGCGACGAGTTCGTCGAAGGGGGTGCGGATGCCGTAGCGGGCCTCCATGGAGGTGAGGATCGCCCGGTGTTCGTCGCGCACGGTCAGCCCGCCGAGGGTGAGCTGCTCGCACCACCAGCCGACCTCGTCGTCCTCGACCCGGATCCGCTCGGCGGGCCCAGTGAGGCCGGTGAGCCGGCGCAGCTCCGCCTCCACGCCCGCCTCGGTCCAGTGCCGGGCCCGGGCCAGCAGCCCCTCGCGCTCCGGCGCGGGGAGCGGCACCCGGTGGGTGGCGAGCGCCTGGACCATGTGAAGGGACCCGCCGTCCACGGCCCGCAGCAGCGGGGTGCTCCCGTCGGGCAGCCGGCGCAGGGGGTCGGCTCCGGCCGCCAGCAGCGCTTCGGCCACGGGTTCGTCGTACGCCGCCACCGCCCGGCACAGGACCGGGAGGCCGTCGTCGAGGGTGTCGGGGTCGGCCCCGGACTCCAGGAGGGTCCGGACCTCCTCCGCGTCTGCGCGCCGTACGGCCCCGACCAGTTCTTCCACGCGTCTCCCCCGTCCTGGACAACCGGGGGAGTCTAAGCGCGGGGAACCGCCCGCCGCACGGGATCAACGCCCCGCGACCGTCGCCCCCGGCGCCGGGCCCGAGGCCGTCCGTACGGTCCGGCACGTGCCGGAGGCCACCAGCGCCTGCGCCACCGCGGCCGCCGACTCCGGGTCGCGGACGAGGAACGCCGTGGTCGGGCCGGAGCCGGAGACCAGGGCGGCGAGGGCACCGGCGGCGCGGCCGGTGGCCAGGGTGCCGGCGAGTTCCGGGAAGAGGGAGAGGGCGGCGGGCTGCAGGTCGTTGGAGACGGCCGCGGCGAGCGCGTCCGGGTCGCCCTTGGCGAGGGCGGCGAGGAGTTCCTGCGAGGCGACGGGCTCGGGGATGTCGGTGCCCTCGCCGAGCCGGTCGAACTCGCGGAAGACCGCCGGGGTGGACAGGCCGCGGTCGGCCATGGCGAACACCCAGTGGAAGGTGCCGCCGACCTCCAGGGGCGTCAGCCGCTCGCCCCGGCCGATGCCGAGGGCCGCCCCGCCGACCAGGCTGAACGGCACGTCGCTGCCCAACTCGGCGCAGATCTCTAGGAGTTCCTCCCGGGAGGCGCCGGTCTCCCAGAGCGCGTCGCAGGCGACCAGGGCGCCGGCGCCGTCCGCGCTGCCGCCCGCCATGCCGCCGGCGACGGGGATGTCCTTGGTGATGTGGACGTGGACGTCGGGGCTGCGGCCGTACCGCTCGGCCAGCGCGATCGCGGCGCGCGCGGCGAGGTTCGTCCGGTCCAGGGGGACCTGGTCGGCGTCGGGGCCCTCGCAGGTGACGCGGAGTGCGTCGGCGGGGGTGACGGTGATCTCGTCGTAGAGGCCGACCGCCAGGAAGACGTTGGCCAGGTCGTGGAAGCCGTCGGGGCGGGCGGCGCCGACCGCCAGCTGGACGTTGACCTTGGCGGGGACGCGGACGGTGACGCTCACGCGGGCTCCTTCTCCTTGTGCCGGTTCGCCTGGTGCTCGGCGATACGCGCGAACTCTTCCACGGTCAGCGACTCGCCCCGGGCCTGCGGCGAGACCCCGGCGGCGACGAGGGCCTCCTCGGCGGCGGCGGCGGAGCCGGCCCAGCCGGCGAGCGCGGCCCGCAGCGTCTTGCGGCGCTGGGCGAAGGCGGCGTCGACGACGGAGAAGACCTCGGCCTTCGTGGCCGTCGTCCTGATCGGCTCGGTCCGGCGGACCAGGGAGACCAGGCCGCTGTCCACGTTCGGCGCGGGCCAGAACACGTTCCGTCCGATGGCTCCGGCGCGCTTGACCTCGGCGTACCAGTTGGCCTTGACCGAGGGGACGCCGTAGACCTTCGAGCCGGGCGGTGCGGCGAGGCGGTCGGCGACCTCCGCCTGGACCATGACGAGGGTGCGGTCGATGCTCGGGAAGGTGTCGAGCATGTGCAGCAGGACCGGGACGGCCACGTTGTAGGGGAGGTTGGCGACCAGCGCGGTCGGGGCGGGGCCCGGCAGCTCGGACACGTGCATCGCGTCGGAGTGGACGAGCGCGAACCGGTCGGCGCGCTCGGGCATGCGGGCCGTGATGGTCGCGGGCAGCGCGGCGGCGAGCACGTCGTCGATCTCCACGGCCGTGACCCGGTCGGCGACCTCCAGCAGCGCGAGGGTGAGGGACCCGAGCCCCGGCCCGACCTCGACGACGACGTCGTCGGGGCGGACCTTTGCGGTGCGGACGATACGGCGGACCGTGTTCGCGTCGATCACGAAGTTCTGTCCGCGTTGCTTGGTGGGGCGCACGCCGAGGGCTGCCGCGAGTTCGCGGATGTCGGCGGGGCCGAGGAGGGCGTCGGGGGTGGGGCTGGTCACGGGGACAAGGGTACGGGGGGTTCGGTGCGGGCCTGCGGCCACGGGCCTGCCCGTCCGGCCACGGCCTGCCCGTGCGGCCACCGGCCTACCCGCGCAGCCGTCCCCCGCAGTGCGGCCACGGGCTGGCGCCCCGCCGCACGTACAGCTTCTTCGCCCGGTACGTCTGCTCCGCCGCCGGGGCGTCCTGGGGGCGGCCCCGGCCGCCGAGGGCCTGCCAGGTGTGGGTGTCGAACTGGTAGAGGCCGCCGTACGTGCCCGACGGGTCGACCGCGTCGGGGCGGCCGCCGGACTCGCAGGCCGCGAGGCCCTGCCAGTCGAGGTGGTCGGCGCCCTGCACGGACGCGGGGCGCGGCTTGGTGCCGACCTTCACCAGCTGCGGGCGGGGCTCGCGCACCACCTCGGACCTGACCCGGCGCGGCTTCTGCTTGACGCCGTTGACCGTGCGCAGGGCGTAGGTCACCCGGCGCAGGCCCGGCTCGCCCGCGCGTTCCACGACCTCCGTGCCCTTGAACAGGGTCGGGTCCTGCGTCCGCCGCACCTGGAAGGGGATCACCTCCTCGCGGACCTCCTTGCCGCCGGTGATGCGCAGCACCGTGACGGTCTGCCCGTCGCGCGGGAAGCTGCCCTGCGGGACGGACGTGGTGTCCTGGCCGCGCAGGGTGATCCCGGCCTCCGCCACGGCCTCCCGCACGGTCGCCGCGTTGGTGCGGACGGTCCGGGCCCGGCCGTCCGCCATGATCGTGACCGTGCGCTCGGTCCGTACGTCCAGCGCGAGCCCCTCGCGCCCGATGCGCCGGGAGCGCGCGGCGGAGACGTACGCGCCCTCCTGCCGCACGCCCAGCTGCCGCAGCGCCCCCTCCACCGTGCGGGCCGTGGTCCACACCTCGCGCCGGTGGCCGTCGAGGGTGAGCCGGACCGGGCGGGCGTAGTGCACGGCCACCTCGTCACCGCTGGTGATCTCCGTGCCGGGGCCGGGCGCCACCACGTCGTGGGCGCCGATCTCGACGCCCTCCTCCGCGAGCAGCTCGGTGACGTCGTCGGCGAAGGTGTGCAGGGTGCGCGCCCTGCCGTCGACGTTCAGCTCGATGGCCTTGTCCTTGGCGACGAACGCCGTGGTGCCGCCCGCGAGGAAGGCGACGACCAGGGCCTGCGGGAGCAGCCGTCGCATGGAGCCGTCCGGGCGCTCGGCGTACCGCGCCTTGCGCCGGCGCGCGGACCTGCGGTGCGAGCCGGTGCGCGACGCGGCACGCGATCCGGCTCGCGCCTCCGCACCCGGCTCGGCGCGCGCGGGCGCCGGCTCGTCGTCCGGGGCGCCCTGCCGCGGCAGCGCGGGCAGAGTGGGCGCCTCGTAGGCGGGCCGGTAGGTGTCGTCGTAGGCGCCCGGTGTGCCGGCCGTCCCGTACCCGAGCGTGTCGGCCGTCCCGTACCCGAGCGTGTCGGCCGTCCCGTACCCGAGCGTGCCGACCGTCCCGTACCCGAGCGTGTCGGCGCTGTGCAGGTCGGCGGGCGGTGCGTCGAAACCGCCGTACGCCGGGTCCGCGTAGGCCGGGCCGTAGGTCTCGTACGTCTCGTACTGCGCGTTGCTCACGCCGACACGCTCCAGGGGCCGGAGGGGGTCCAGAGGGGTCCGGATCGGGCCCCCAGAACCTAGCGGAGCGGCCGTCACTCTCCAAAGCGACGCGACTACGCACAGTCGTGCGGTGAGGCGGGTGCGGGGGTCAGTATCCGAACGCGCGTGCCGTGTTCGCGCCGAGCGCCCCGGCCAGCGTGTCCTCGTCGACGCCGCGCACGGCGGCCATGGCCCGCACCGTGATCGGCACCAGGTACGGGGCGTTGGGCCGCCCCCGGTAGGGCACCGGTGTGAGGAAGGGCGCGTCCGTCTCCACGAGCAGCAGCTCCAGCGGGGCCACCGCCACCGCGTCCCGCAGGTTCTGGGCGTTCTTGAAGGTGACGTTGCCGGCGAAGGACATGAAGTAGCCCGCGCTCGCGCAGATCTCCGCCATCTCGGCGTCGCCGGAGTAGCAGTGGAAGACGGTCCGTTCGGGGGCGCCCTCCTCCTTCAGCACGCGCAGGACGTCGGCGTGGGCCTCGCGGTCGTGGATCACCAGGGCCTTGCCGTGCCGCTTGGCGATCTCGATGTGGGCGCGGAAGGAGCGCTCCTGCGCCTCCTTGCCCTCGGGCCCGGTGCGGAAGTAGTCGAGGCCGGTCTCCCCGACGCCCTTGACCTGGGGCAACGCGGCCAGCCGGTCGATCTCGGCGAGCGCGTCGTCCAGCGCCGCCCGGCCGCCGGGCTCACGCGCACCCTGCCGCGACCAGCCGTCGGGGTCGCCGTGGACGATGCGGGGCGCCTCGTTCGGGTGCAGGGCGACCGTCGCGTGGACGGCGTCGTGCGCGGCGGCCGTCTCGGCCGCCCAGCGGGAGCCCTTCAGGTCGCAGCCGACCTGCACGACGGTCGTCACTCCGACCGACGCCGCCTTGGCCAGCGCCTCCTCGACCGTGCCGGACTGCATGTCCAGGTGTGTGTGGGAGTCGGCGACCGGCACCCGGAGGGGGTCCGGCAGCGGAGGCGCGGCGTGCTTGTCGGAGTCGTTCGCAGGCATGCCCCGATCCTACGAAAGCCGTTGTCCGCGATCCGGCGAAGGTTCTGGTCCGCCGAAAGGGCGACGCCCTCCCCGATGGGGGAGGACCGGGGAGGGCGTCTTCAAGGGGAGCCGGACGGGTCAGCTCGCCTTGCGCTGGAAGGGGTGCAGAAGGTCGGACAGGTGCCAGTGGTGGCCCTCGGGCCTGTCCTGTCCGGACTCGGCCGCCGCGGCGGGCGCCTCCACGGGCCCGGCGGGCGGCGGCACGCGGTGGGGCCGGTGCGCCGCGTTGCGCGCCGACTCGACCCGGCCGGGCCGCATGATCCGCACGACGTGGCCGTCACAGTTCTGGCACGTGGGCTTGCTCAACGGGGAGGGCACGACCTTGCCGTCCGCGACGTAGAGGACGAACTCACGGCCCGCTGCGTCCGTGTGGTGCTCTATCTCGTAGGACTGCTCCCAGCCGTACCCGCAGCGCATGCAGGCGAAGGAGTACGACTCGTTGACGACGGCACTCGCACCGGCGCGGAGCCCGGTCTGCCCTGCGATCTCACTCATGCCAGCTCCTGTTCCGCTGTGGCGTGAGGACGATTCCGTCCCCGCAACCCAGTGGACTCCTCAGCCGGACCGAAGGCAGCAGACCTGTCGACTATTGGCGCGGAATTGGACGTTCCTTGCCCCGGGCGCCGGTCACCTTTGCCGACCTATGGGGCGCACGCTCATCCGACATGCGCCCTGCTCAGAGGGGGTTCACGCCCCACCGTCGGCCTTCTTCGCGGCGACCACCGCGTCGAACACGACCCGCTTCGGCACCCCGGCCTCGACCGCCACCGCGGCGATCGCCTCCTTGCGCCGCTCCCCCGCCTCCTCCCGCACCCGGACCCGCCGCACCAGCTCCTCGGGTCCGACCTCCTCGGGCCCCTTCTCCGGCGCCCCCTCCACGACCACCGTGATCTCGCCGCGGACCCCCTCCGCGGCCCAGGCCGCCAGCTCGCCGAGCCCGCCCCGCCGAACCTCCTCGTACGTCTTGGTCAGCTCCCGGCACACCGCCGCCCGCCGCTCCGCGCCGAACACCTCGGCCATCGCCGCGAGCGTGTCGTCCAGCCGATGAGGAGCCTCGAAGTACACGAGGGTCCGCCGCTCCCCGGCCACCTCCCGCAGCCGCCCCAGCCGCTCCCCCGCCTTGCGCGGCAGGAACCCCTCGAAGCAGAACCGGTCGACGGGCAGCCCCGACAGCGCCAGCGCGGTCAGCACCGCGGACGGCCCGGGCACGGCGGTCACCCGCACGTCCCGCTCGACCGCGGCGGCGACGAGCCGGTACCCCGGGTCGGACACGGACGGCATCCCCGCGTCCGTGACGAGCAGCACCCGCGCCCCGCCCACCAGTTCCTCCACCAGCTCCGGCGTCCGCGCGGCCTCGTTGCCCTCGAAGTAGGACACCACCCGCCCCTTGGGCGTCACGCCCAGCGCCTGGGTCAGCCGCCGCAGCCGCCGCGTGTCCTCGGCGGCGACGACATCGGCTCCGGCCAGTTCCTCGGCGAGCCGGGGCGGGGCGTCCGTGATGTCGCCGATGGGGGTGCCTGCGAGTACGAGGGTTCCGGTCACGCCCCCATCCTCCCAGGGGCGCGGGGCGCGGACTCCTCCCAGGGGCGGAGGATGGGGACGCATACCGGCCATGCACGGGACTCACACAGAACGGTTCCCTACGATGGCGCGGTGACCAGTACCGCGTCCTCGACGGACACCCGGCAGGGCCAGGCGCCGCACGAGCAGCGGCCGTCCTGGCAGCAGCGGCTGCGCCGCTTCGGCTACCAGGGGCAGCCCAGAAGCGACGCCTCTGACGTCCGTGACCGCCTGGTGCCGCCGTACACCGAGCCCTCCCCGCGCCTGTGGGCGGCGCTCGGCGTCCCGCACACGCTCGTGGGCCGGCTGGTGCGCTGGTCGGGCTGGATCGGCCCGCTGCTGGTCACGCTGCTGGCCGGGGTGCTGCGCTTCTGGAACCTGGGCAGCCCCAAGGCGGTGATATTCGACGAGACGTACTACGCCAAGGACGCGTGGGGCCTCGTCCACCGCGGGTTCGAGGTCAGCTGGGACAAGAACGCGAACAACCTGGTCCTGTCGTCGGGCGGGCACGTCCCCGTCCCGACGGAGGCGGCGTACGTCGTGCACCCGCCGATCGGGAAGTACGTCATCGGGCTCGGCGAGCTGATGTTCGGCTTCGACCCCTTCGGCTGGCGGTTCATGACGGCCCTGCTCGGCACGCTGTCGGTGCTGCTGCTGTGCCGGATCGGCCGGCGGCTGTTCCGCTCCACGTTCCTCGGCTGCCTCGCGGGCGCGCTGATGGCGCTGGACGGCCTGCACTTCGTGATGAGCCGCACGGCGCTGCTCGACGGCGTGCTGATGTTCTTCGTGCTGGCCGCGTTCGGCTGTCTGCTCGTCGACCGGGACAGGGCCCGCGCGAAACTCGCCGCCGCGCTCCCGGCGGACGCCGACGGCCGCGTCCGCCCCGACCGGCACACCGCCGAGACGACCCGCCTCGGATGGCGGCCCTGGCGCTGGGCGGCGGGCCTGATGCTGGGCCTGGCCATCGGCACGAAGTGGAACGGCCTGTACATCCTGGCCGCGTTCTGCCTGATGGCGGTCCTGTGGGACGTCGGCTCGCGCCGGGTCGCCGGTGCCCGGCACCCGTACACGGCGGTCCTCAAGCGCGACACGGGCCTCGCCTTCCTCGCCACGGTGCCGGTCGCCCTGGTCACCTACCTCGCGTCCTGGACCGGCTGGATCCTCTCCGCCACGGACGGCTCCGGCGGCTACTTCCGCAACTGGGCCGCGACCGCCGGCAAGGGCGGCAACTGGACCTTCCTGCCCGACTGGCTGCGCAGCCTGTGGCACTACGAGCACCAGGTGTACGAGTTCCACGTCGGGCTGTCCTCGCCGCACACCTACCAGTCCAACCCGTGGAGCTGGCTCGTCCTCGGCCGCCCGGTGTCGTACTTCTACGAGTCGCCGGCGCCCGGCAAGGACGGCTGCCCCGCCGACGCCGGCGAGAAGTGCGCCCGCGAGGTCCTCGCGCTCGGCACACCGCTGCTGTGGTGGGTCGCCTGCTTCGCCGTCCTCTACGTCCTGTGGCGCTGGTTCTTCCGCCGTGACTGGCGCGCGGGCGCCATCGCCTGCGGCATCGCGGCCGGCTACCTGCCCTGGTTCATGTACCAGGAGCGCACGATCTTCTTCTTCTACGCCGTCGTCTTCCTGCCGTTCCTGTGCCTGGCGGTGGCGATGCTCCTCGGCGCGATCACCGGCCCGCCCCGCTCCTCCGACACCCGCCGCGTCGCGGGCGCCACGGCCGCGGGCGTCCTGGTCCTGCTGATCGCCTGGAACTTCATCTACTTCTGGCCGCTGTACACGGGCACCGCGATCCCGATCGACGACTGGCGGGCGCGGATGTGGCTGGACACGTGGGTGTGACCACGGTTCGGTCAAAAATCGAAACTCGGGTCACGGTTGTCACCCTCTGCGCATAGAGTGCACCGGATCGAGCTTTCTGAACGCGTTCAAAGGAGCGTGTGAAGCTCAACGGGAGGGGACCGCCTGATGGGCAAGGGGGTCAAGGCCGCCGTCATAGGCGGTGTGTTCGCGGTGATGGTGGGCGGGGCCGGGTACGGGGCCTACAACATCGTGAGCGCGCTGAGCAGCGACGGGGGCGGCACCAGCGGGGTGGCCGCGGAGAAGAAGTCGGGGCCGCCCGGCAAGGACGAGGTCAAGGAGACCACGGCCGCGTTCTTCGCGGCCTGGGAGAAGGGCGAGGCGGCCCAGGCGGCGTCGTACACGAACAACGACGCGGCGGCCGAGCAACTGCTGACGGCCTTCGGCGACGACGCGCACATCACCGACGTGAAGATCACGCCCGGCGCGGCGAAGGGCACCACCGTGCCGTACACGGTGAAGGCGAAGGTGGCCTACGGCGGGAAGTCCAAGCCGCTGAGCTACAGCAGCGAGCTGACGGTCGTGCGCGGCCTGACCACCGGCCGGGCGCTGGTCGACTGGCAGCCGTCGGTGGTGCACCCCGAGCTGAAGCGGGACGACACCCTCGTCACGGAGACCTCGGCCACCCCGCCGATCGAGGCCCTGGGCCGTGACGGCTCGGAGCTGACGAAGGAGAAGTACCCCTCCCTCGGCCCGATCCTGGACGCCCTGCGCGACAAGTACGGCAAGGAGGCCGGCGGCACCCCGGGCATCGAGCTGGTCATCCGGCACGCGGGTGACGGCGCCCCCGACACCCCGCTGCTGACCCTCGCCAAGGGCAAGCCGGGCAAGCTCACCACGACGATCAGCCCGAGCGCGCAGGCCGCGGCCGAGCAGGCGGTGAAGCGGTTCGCCCAGTCGTCGGTGGTGGCCGTCAAGCCCAGCACCGGCGAGGTGCTGGCGGTGGCCAACCACCGCACGGACGGCTTCAACGCGGCCTTCCAGGGCGAGGCGGCACCCGGCTCCACCATGAAGATCATCACCGCCGCGATGCTCATCGACAACGGCGTGACCTCCATGAACGGCCCGGCGCCCTGCCCCGACACCGCCGTGTGGCAGAGCCAGACGTTCAAGAACCTGACCGGCATGCGGCCCAACGAGAACGCCACCCTCGCCAACAGCTTCATGCGGTCCTGCAACACCGCCTTCATCAAGCTCATCGACGAGAAGCCGCTCACCGACGCCTCGCTGACCCAGGAGGCCGAGCAGCACTTCGGGCTCGGGCAGGACAACTGGAAGACGGGCATCGCCTCCTTCGACGGCAACGTCCCCGCGGTCGGCGGACCGGACCGGGCGGCCGGCGCCATCGGGCAGGGCCAGGTCCAGATGAGCCCGCTGAACATGGCGTCGGTCACCGCGACCGCGATCACCGGCGCCTTCCGCCAGCCCTACCTGGTCTCGCCGGAGCTCGACGGCCGGCAGCTGGCCCGGGCCGAGGGCCTGAAGCCGAGCACCGCCGCCCAGCTGAAGCAGATGATGCGGCTCACCGCGACCCAGGGCACCGCCCAGGCGGCCATGGCGGGGCTGGGCGGCGACATCGGCGCCAAGACCGGCTCCGCCGAGGTCGACGGCAACGCCAAGTCCAACAGCTGGTTCACCGGGTTCCGCAACGACATCGCGGCGGCGGCCATGACCGAGCAGGGCGGCCACGGCGGCGACGCGGCCGGGCCGATTGTCGCAGCCGTGCTACGAACAGGTGGCTGATCTCACCTCCGCGTGACGGGACTCTAGGGTGGTGGCCGTCGTTGGGACAGCTGAGGGCAACGGGGACCCTGGGGATTCGCGGAGGACGGACAGCAGTGGGCAACAGAAGGCGCGTCGCCGAGCGACGGAAGACGAAGCCCGCCGTGATCGGCGGGGTGATCGCCGTGGTCGTCGTCGGAGCCGGGGCAGGCGCCTACGCGCTGTACGGCGGCGGTGCCGCGGCCGACGACGGGACCCGCGCGGCCTCGGACCAGAAGGCCGAGGTGAAGACGGGCCCGCTGTCGCCCTCCGAGGTCACGACCACCGCGCGGGCCTTCCTCACCGCCTGGCAGTCGGGGAAGGTCCCGCAGGCCGCGGCGGCCACCGACGACTCGGCCGCGGCCCGGGCCCTGCTCACCGGCTACGGCAAGGACGCCCGCATCAAGGACGTCACCCTCACCCCGGGCAAGCCCACCGGCGACAAGGTGCCCTTCTCCGTCAAGGCCACGGTGTCCTACAAGGGCACCGAGAAGCCGCTGGCGTACGACAGCGCGCTGACCGTCGTCCGCCGCACCAGCGACGGCAAGCCGCTGGTCGACTGGCACTCCGCGGTCGTCCACCCGGATCTGCGGGACGGTGACGAGCTGGTCACCGGCGAGGCGGGCACACCCCCGGTCAAGGCGCTCGACCGGGACGGCGGCGAACTGACCAAGCAGAAGTACGCCTCCATCGGCCCCGTGCTGGACGGGCTGCGCGAGAAGTACGGCAAGAAGGCCGGCGGCAAGGCCGGCATCGAGCTGCGGGTCGTGCGCGGCAAGGCCGCCAAGGCGAAGAACCTGTCCGACAAGACGCTGCTGGAGCTGAGCGAGGGCACGCCGGGCACCGTCAAGACCACACTCGACCCGGCGCTCCAGGCGGCGGCCGAGCAGCAGGTCGCGAAGAAGGCCCGGTCGTCGGTGGTGGTGCTGCGCGCGTCGACCGGCGAGATCCTGGCCGCCGCCAACGCCTCGCCCGGTTTCAACACCGCCTTCCAGGGTTCCCTGGCGCCCGGCTCCACGATGAAGGTCATCACCGCCTCGATGCTGATCGAGAAGGGCCTGGCCTCGGCGGACAAGAAGCACCCGTGCCCGAAGTACTTCACGTACGGGCACTGGAAGTTCCAGAACGACGACAAGTTCGAGATCAAGAACGGCACGTTCAAGGCGAGCTTCGCCCGCTCCTGCAACACGGCCTTCATCAGCCAGGCGCCGAAGCTGAAGGACGACGACCTGACCAAGCAGGCCCAGCAGGTGTTCGGGCTGGGCATGAACAACTGGGCGATCGGGGTGCCGTCCTTCGACGGCGCGGTGCCGGTGCAGTCGGCGGCCCAGATGGGCGCCTCGCTGATCGGGCAGGGCGGGGTCCGGATGAACCCGCTGAACATGGCGTCGGTGTCGGCGACGGTCAAGTCCGGCACGTTCCACCAGCCCTACCTGGTCTCCCCGGACGTCGACGACCGCAAGCTCGCGACGGCCTCGCGCACGATGTCGGCGGGCACACTGTCCCAGCTGCGCGAGCTGATGGCGTACACGGCCGCGGCGGGCACGGCCGCCGAGGCGATGTCCGGGGTCACCGGCGACGTCGGCGCCAAGACCGGCTCCGCCGAGGTCGACGGCCAGAAGAAGCCGAACGGCTGGTTCACCGCCTACCGGGGCGACCTGGCCGCCGCGGGCGTGGTCCAGCAGGGCGGCCACGGCGGCTCGACGGCCGGCCCGATCGTGGCGGCCCTGCTGAAGATGGGCGACTGAACCCGCAGGTCAGTGCGTGACCGGTTCCGCGGCGGCCATGTACGTCCGCCGCAGGAACCGCAGCAGCGCCTGTCGTTCGAACTGGACCACCGAGACGCCTTGTGCGGAGTGGAACTCCACCACGGCCTGGACCCGGCCGCACGGCCATACGCGTACCTCGCCGCTGCCCGTGGGGGCCCGCAGGCCTTCCTCCAGCAGTGCCCGGTCGAAGGTCCACTCGCGTCCCCCCGTCCCGGGCAGTGCGATGCGCACGGCGCGGGGGTCTCGTTCGGGGTCGTAGCGCAGGGTGACCGGAACCGCCTCGAGCTCGTCGGTCAGCGGCACGTCGGCGTCCGTGACGATGTGGGCTCGCGCGTACTGCTCGACTACGGACATCGGACGGCCCCTTCACCGTGCGCCACCTGTGTGGAGACTGTGCGTTCACTCCTTCTCCAATGTCGCATATTTTCCGGATTGCGCCCCTGGGGGCCGCACATATCACGGATGAGATAAAAGGAGCATCACGCTCTTGCAAACCGTTCGCATCAAGCCACATCATCGAACGGTGCATGTACCTGACGGATTCATCAACGCCCCCACGTCCGCCGCCACCGGTGTGATCGCCGCGGGCGCCATCGCCGTGAGCCTGCGCGGCGCGCGCCGGGAACTCGACGAGCGCACGGCGCCGCTGGCCGGGCTCGTCGCGGCGTTCATCTTCGCGGTGCAGATGCTGAACTTCCCCGTCGCGGCGGGGACCAGCGGTCATCTGCTCGGCGGTGCGCTGGCCGCGATACTCGTCGGCCCCTACACCGGGGTCCTGTGCGTCTCCGTCGTCCTGCTCATGCAGGGCATCCTCTTCGCGGACGGCGGCCTGACCGCGCTCGGCGTGAACATCACCAACATGGCGATCGTCACGACGGTCGTCGCCTACGCCCTCTTCCGCGGCCTGGTGAAGGTGCTGCCCCGCACCCGCCGGTCGGTCACCGCGGCCTCCTTCGTCGCCGCGCTGGTCTCCGTCCCGGCCGCCGCCCTGGCCTTCACGCTGATGTACGCCGTCGGCGGCACCACCGACGTCTCGATCGGCAAGGTCGCCACCGCCATGGTCGGCGTGCACGTCCTGATCGGCATCGGCGAGGCCGTGATCACCGCCCTGACCGTCGGCGCGGTCATCGCCGTACGCCCGGACCTGGTGTACGGGGCGCGCGGGCTGACGCAGAAGCTCAAGCTGCGGGTGAACGGCGAACTGGTCGACGCCCCCGCCGCCGAGCCCGAGCCGGTGCCGGCCGCCGCCCGGACCTCGCACGGCAAGGTGTGGGCCGCCGGGCTCGCCGCCTCCCTGGTCCTGGCCGGGTTCGTCAGCTTCTACGCCTCCGCCGACCCCGACGGCCTGGAGAAGGTCGCCGCCGACCACGGCATCGACAAGAAGGCCGAGGACCACGCGGTGGCCGACTCCCCGCTCGCCGACTACGGCGTGAAGGACGTCGAGGACGCCCGCCTGTCCGGGGGGCTCGCGGGGGTCATCGGCGTCGGCGTGACGGTCGTCGCGGGCAGCGCGGTGTTCTGGGCGGTGCGCCGGCGCCGCACGGACGACGTCTCCCCGTCGGAGACGGCGAGCACGACCGGCGCCACCAGCACGACCAGCACCACGAGCGTCTGACATGGGTGCGGGGCACGCGCACAAGCTGTACCGGCACGGGCACTCGCCCGTGCACGGGCTGCCGCCGCACACCAAGCTCGCCGCCGTGTTCGCCTTCGTGGTCGTCGTGGTGTCGACGCCGCGCGAGGCGATGTGGGCGTTCGGGCTGTACGCCGTGCTGCTGGGCGTCGTCGCGGCCGTCGCGCGCGTGCCCGCCGGGTTCCTGCTGCGGCGGCTGCTGATCGAGGTGCCGTTCGTGGCGTTCGCGGTGCTGATGCCGTTCGTGGCGGAGGGCGAGCGGGTCGAGGTCCTCGGGCTGTCCCTGAGCGTGAACGGCCTGTGGGGCGCCTGGAACGTGCTGGCCAAGGGCACGCTCGGCGTCGCCGCCTCCGTACTCCTCGCCGCCACCACCGAACTGCGCGAACTGCTCCTCGGCCTCCAGCGGCTGAAGCTCCCGCCGCTGCTCGTGCAGATCGCGTCCTTCATGATCCGCTACGGCGATGTCATCACGGACGAGATGCGGCGCATGCGGATCGCCCGGGAGTCACGCGGCTTCGAGGCGAAGGGCGTGCGCCACTGGGGCGTGCTGGCCAAGTCCGCGGGCGCGCTGTTCATCCGCTCCTACGAGCGCGGGGAGCGGGTGCACCTGGCCATGGTCAGCCGTGGCTACGCCGGTTCCATGCCGGTGATCGACGAGGTGACCGCGTCCCGGGCGCAGTGGTCGTACGCCCTCGCCCTGCCCTGCGCCGCCCTCCTCGTCTGTCTGCTGGGATGGACCCTGTGACTGCTTCCCTCGAGGTCTCCGGCCTCGCCTTCGCCTACCCCGACGGGCACCAGGCCCTCTTCGGTGTCGACTTCTCCATCGCGCGCGGCGAGCGGGTCGCGCTGCTCGGGCCGAACGGCGCCGGCAAGACGACCCTCGTGCTGCACCTCAACGGCATCCTGACCGGCGGCACCGGCACGGTGAAGGTCGCCGGGCTGCCCGTCGGCAGGCAGCACATGGCGGAGATCCGGCGCCGGGTCGGCATCGTCTTCCAGGACCCGGACGACCAGCTCTTCATGCCGACGGTCCGGGAGGACGTGGCGTTCGGGCCGGCGGCGGCCGGGCTGAAGGGGCCGGAGCTGGAGGAGCGCGTCGACCGGGCGCTGGCGCGGGTGGGCATGGCGGAGTTCAAGGACCGCCCGCCGCACCACCTCTCCTTCGGCCAGCGCCGCCGGGTGGCCGTCGCGACCGTGCTCGCCATGGAGCCGGAGATCCTCGTCCTGGACGAGCCCTCCTCCAACCTGGACCCCGCCTCCCGCCGCGAACTGGCGGACATCCTGCGCTCCCTGGACGTGACCGTGCTGATGGTCACGCACGACCTGCCCTACGCGCTGGAGCTGTGCCCGCGCTCCCTGGTCCTCAGCGAGGGCGTGATCGCCGCGGACGGCCCGACCGCCGAGCTGCTGTCCGACGAGGAGCTGATGCGGGCCCACCGCCTGGAGCTGCCGTTCGGTTTCGATCCGCGTTCCGTGCCGGCCGCCGGGGCCCGTCCGTGACAATGGGCGCGTGACGAACGAGGAGAGCGACGGTCCGCTGCTGCTGGACCAGCAGCTGTGCTTCGCGCTGTACGCCGCCCAGCGCGCGGTGACGGCCGCCTACCGTCCGCTTCTCGACGACCTCGGCCTCACCTACCCGCAGTACCTCGCCCTGCTGGTCCTCTGGGAGCGCGGTGAGACCACGGTCAAGGAACTGGCCGCGGCCCTGCGCCTCGACTACGGCACGGTCTCGCCGCTGCTGAAGCGGCTGGAGGCGGCGGGTCTGCTGCGGCGGGAGCGGTCCGCGCGGGACGAGCGGTCGGTGCTCGTGGCCGTGACCGGGCGCGGTGAGGAGCTCCGGGAGCGCGCGGGGCGGCTGCCCGGGGCCCTGCTGGCGGCGACCGGGCTCGACGAACCGGAGGCGGTACGGCTCCGGGAGGAGCTGTGGCGGCTGGCGGACCGGGCCGGATCGGCGGCGGACCAGGCCGCGTCGGCGGCGGACCAGGCCCGCTGATCTCGGGTTACCCCCGGTTGCTACCCCCTGGTAACAGCGACCTGATTACTGGTCAGTACCTTGTGCACGATGTATTTGCGCGCCTCTGTTCCCGGGGAAGGCCCACCATGACCGACGGCACCGCTGTCGCCACCCACGACACCCGTCCCACGAAGATCATGTACGTCGCCGAGGCCACCGCCCACGGCGGCCGCGAAGGCTATGTCACCAGCCAGGACGGACAGCTCGACCTCAAGGTCGCGATGCCCCCGCAACTCGGCGGCGACGGCAACGGCACCAACCCCGAACAGCTCTTCGCGGCCGGCTACAGCTCCTGCTTCCACAACGCCCTGATCATGGTCGGCAACCGCGAGGGCTACGACCTCACCGGCTCCACGGTCTCCGCGAAGGTCGGCATCGGCCCCAACCAGCAGCGCGGCTACGGCCTCGCGGTCGCCCTCAGCGTCTCCCTCCCGGTCGTCGACCCCGACCTCGCGACCCGGCTGGTGGACGCCGCCCACGAGGTCTGCCCGTACTCCAACGCGACCCGCGGGAACATCGACGTGACGATCCTGCTTGGGTGAAGAGGAGCGAGTCGGCGAGACCAGGAGGGGTACGGACGTGGACGTGCACGGCACAGTGGCCGAGGGCTTCGAGCCGGTGAGGGACGCGTTCGTGAAGAACTTCGCCACGCTCGGGGAGCGGGGCGCGGCCGTCGCCGTCTACCGGGACGGACAGCGGGTCGTCGACCTGTGGGCCGGCACGAAGGACGTCGACGGCACGGCCCCCTGGGAACGCGGCACCGCCCAGGTCGTGCGCTCGGCGACGAAGGGGGTCGCCGCCGCCGTCCTCCTGCTGCTGCACCAGCGCGGACAGCTGGACCTGGACGCGCCGGTGGGCCACTACTGGCCGGAGTTCAAGGCGCGGGGCAAGGAGCGGGTGCTGGTCCGGCACGTGCTCAACCACCGGGCCGGGCTGCCGGTCCTGGACCGGTCCCTCACCCCCGAGCAAGCCCTCGACCCGAGGCGCGGCCCGGAGGCCGTGGCCGCGCAGGCTCCGGCCTGGGAGCCCGGCACCGACCACGGCTACCACGCGCTGACGTACGGCTGGCTGGTCGACGAACTGGTCCGGCGCACCACCGGGCAGGGCACCGGCGAGTGGCTCGCGGCGCAGCTCACCGGCCCGCTGGGCCTGGACCTCTGGCTCGGGCTGCCCGAGGCCGAGGCCGGCCGGGTCGGGCGGGTGGGCCGCGTCGAGGGGCCCGAGCCGACCGGGGCCCTGCGCGCCCGCCCCAAGCGCTCGGTCACCGAGGCCTACCAGGACCCGGCCTCGCTCACCCGCCGGGCCTTCGCCGCGATCACCCCGTTCCCGGAGCAGAACGACCCGGCGTACCGTGCCGCGGCCCTGCCCGCGACCAACGCCATCGCCACGGCCGACGGACTGGCCCGCTTCTACGCGACGCTGATCGGCGACACGGCCGGTGCCGCCCGCCTCCTCACGCCGGAGACGGTGGAGCTGGCCCGGGCCGAGGAGTCGGCGGGCCCCGACCGGGTCCTGGTGGTCGGCACCCGCTTCGGCCTCGGCTACATGCTGCACGGCAGCGCCTCGCCGCTGCTGACCCCGGGCTCCTTCGGCCACCCGGGCCGCGGCGGCGCCCTCGGCTTCGCCGACCCGGAGACCGGCATCGCCTTCGGCTACGTCACCAACGGCTTCCGCAGGACGGTGACGGCGGACCCACGGGCGCAGGGGCTGGTCCGGGCGGTGCGCGGCGTACTCGGCCTCTGAACGCCGGACCTCTGGACACCGAGCCCCGGGACGCCGGACCTCTAGACGTGGATCGGGTGGGAGGTCCGCCCGGACGCCTGGTCGATCTCCTCGTGCGCCTTGGTCAGCAGCCGCATGGCGAGTTCGTTGAGCGCCCGGGCCCCGGCGATCTCCTCCCCGACCCTGGGCTGATTGACGTCGGACCGGTGCCGGCTCGCGTGCCCGTGCGCCCGTACCTCGGTGCCGTCGGGCAGACGGACCAGCGCGGCCGCCCGGGTGTGCTGGTCGTCCTCCATGAACTCCAGCTCGACGTGCCATCCCATTGTGGTGTGCATCATGACGATCACCTCCGGAACACCTAGTTCCAGGGTGCTCCTCGCACTGGTCGTCCGCACCCGCCTGACGCGGCCTAACCGGCGTGCAGCATCAGCCCGATCCCGACGACGAGCAGCCCGGCCGCCGCGATCCTCGGCGCCCCGAACCGCTCCTTGAAGAACACGGCCCCGATCGCCGCGCCCACGATGATGGACGACTCGCGCAGGGCGGCGATGGGCGCCAGCTCGGCCCTGGTCTGTGTCCACAGGACGAGGGCGTAGGCGGCGACGGAGAGCGCGGCGCCGAGCAGTCCGATCGCGGCGAACGGCCGCAGGGTCACCGCGGTCCGCCCGCGCCACCGCCACACGGCATAGGCCGGCACGGCCGTCCCCTGCACGGCCATCAGCCAGGCGATGTACCCGAGGGACGACCCGGAGGCGCGCACGCCCAGCCCGTCGACGACGGTGTACGCCGCTATCGTCAGCCCGGTCGCCAGGGCCGCCCCGATCGCCGCCCAGTCGGGCCGGTGCCCGCGCAGGCCCCACAGGGCGACGCCGGTCAGGCCCGCGCAGGACACGGCGATGCCGGCGGCGGCCCAGCCGTCGGGCACCTCGTGTGCGAAGAGCGCGGCGAGCAGGGTCACGACGAGGGGCGCGGTGCCGCGCGCGATGGGGTAGGCCTGCCCGAAGTCCCCCAGCCGGAAGGACTTCATCAGCAGCGCGTAGTACACGATGTGGATGGCGGCTGAGCCCAGCAGGTACGGCCACGCCCCGGCCGCCGGGAACGCCACGAACGGCGCCAGGGCCAGCCCGATGACGAGCCCTCCGCCCGAGATCAGCGCGAAGCCGGCGAGCTTGTCGGTGATCTTGTGGGCGATGGCGTTCCAGCTGGCGTGGGTGACGGCGGCGAGCAGGACGGCGGTGGTGACCAGCGGCGTCACGGGGTGTGCTCGCGCACGTCCACGAGCGTGCCGCCGGCGTGGCCGACGAGGTCCCGCGGCGCCATCGGGAAGACGGTGTACGGCGTCCCGGCGGCGGCCCAGACGGTGTCGTGCGCGAGGAGGGAGCGGTCGGCGAGCACCCGGGTCCTGGTCCGGTGCCCGAAGGGGGGCACGCCGCCGATGGCGTACCCGGTGGTCTCCCGCACCACATCGGCCCTGGGCCGGGTGACCTTCTCCGCCCCGAGTTCCTTCCGCACGAGCTCGACGTCCACGCGGGAGGCCCCGTCCATGAGCACCAGCACCGGCACCCCGTCCGCCGCGAAGATCAGCGACTTGCAGATCTGGCTCAGCTCGCACCCGAGCGCGGCGGCGGCCTCGGCGGCGGTGCGGGTGACCTCCGGGAACCGGCGGACCTGACCGACCAGTCCCTCCAGCCCGAGACCCCGCAGGGCCTCGACGAAGTGGGGGTGTGCTCCGGAGTTCTCGGCGTCGGTGGCGGCTGTCGTCGTCATGGAGGGCACGGTAGCGGTGGGTGTATGGGGCATGCGAGTGGGTTGTCGGGGCTCCGGGACGGCGAGAGGCCGGTGAGGGTCCCCGTCCCCACGGAGCCCTCACCGGCCGGTCCCTCGGTGTGCCGTCAGGCGTGGACGAGCTTCCTGTCCTCGTCGTCGGCCGTGCGCAGGCCCTCGCCCTCCACGTCCACGTTGGGCAGGACGCGGTCGAGCCACCTGGGCAGCCACCAGGCCCTGCGGCCGAGGAGGGCCAGGACGGCCGGGACGATCGCCATGCGGACGACGAACGCGTCGAAGAAGACCGCGATGGCGAGGCCGAAGCCGATCATCTTGACCATCGACTCGGACGAGCCGATGAAGCCGGCGAAGACGGCCATCATGATGACCGCGGCGGCGGTCACGACCCGCGCGCCGTGCCGGAAGCCGGTGACCACGGCCTGGGCGGGCTTCTCGCCGTGGACGTAGGCCTCCCGCATCCGGGTCACGAGGAACACCTCGTAGTCCATGGCCAGACCGAAGACCACGCCGACCATGAAGATCGGCATCATCGACATGACCGGGCCCGTCTGCTCGACGCCCATGAGGTCCGACAGCCAGCCCCACTGGAACACCGCGACGACCGCGCCGAGCGCCGCCAGCACCGACAGCAGGAAGCCGAGGGCCGCCTTCAGCGGGACCAGGATCGAGCGGAAGACCACGATCAGCAGCAGGAAGGCCAGTCCGACCACGAGGACCAGATACGGCACCAGCGCGTCGTTGAGCTTCTCGCTGACGTCGATGTTCATCGCCGTGCTGCCGGTGACCAGGACGTTCGCGTCCGTGTCGGCCTTGATGCCGGCTCCGGTGTCCCGGATGCCGTGCACCAGGTTCTCCGTCGTGACGGAGGACGGCTTGGAGCCGGGGATGACGGTGATGGTGGCGGTGTCGCCGGCCTTGTTGGGCCGCGGCGGCGTCACCGTCACGACGTCCTTCAGACCCTTGATCTCGTCGCCGGTCGCGGTGAAGGCCGCCTTCGGGTCGTCGCTGCCCTTGGCGTCGACCACGACCATCAGCGGGCCGTTGAAGCCGGGGCCGAAGCCCTCGGACAGCAGGTCGTAGGCGCGGCGCTGCGTGGTGGAGGTGGGCTGGGAGCCGTCGTCGGGCAGGCCCAGTTCCAGGGACGCCGCCGGGACGGCCGCCGCGCCGAGGCCGACGACGCCGAGCAGCAGGACCGCGATCGGCCGGCGGACGACGAAGCTCGCCCAGCGGGTGCCGAGGTTGGGCTTGGCCGGCTTGGCCTGCGCCTTCGCCCGGCCGAGCAGCTTGCCCTTCTCCCCCGCCGGCTTCACCATGCGGCCCGCGTAGCCGAGCAGCGCCGGGATCATGGTCAGGGCGATCAGCACCGCGATGGCGACCGTGCCCGCCGCGGCGATGCCCATCTTCGTCAGCATCGGGATGTTGACGACGGCCAGGCCCACCAGGGCGATCACCACGGTCAGTCCGGCGAAGACGACCGCGGAGCCGGCCGTGCCGACGGCCCGGCCGACCGCCTCCTCGCGGTCGCGGCCCTCGGCCAGTTCGGCGCGGTAGCGGGAGACGATGAACAGGGCGTAGTCGATGCCGACCGCCAGGCCGATCATCATCGCCAGCGTCGAGGTGGTCGAGCCGAGGTCGAGGGTGCCGGCCAGGGCCGTGATCGAGGAGACGCCGATGCCCACGCCGATCAGGGCCGTCAGCAGCGGCAGCCCGGCCGCGACCAGCGAGCCGAAGGTGATGACGAGCACGACCGCGGCGACGGCGATGCCGATGATCTCGCTGGAGCCGGTGTGCGGGACCGCCTGGAGCGCGTCACCGCCGATCTCGACGGTCAGCCCGGTCTTCCGCGCGTCCTGCGCGGTGTCCTGCAGGGCGTCCTTGGCGGCGTCGTCCAGCTCCATGCCGGAGACCTTGTACGACACCTGCGCGTAGGCGATCGTGCCGTCCTTGCTGACGGCCTTCGCCCGGTACGGGTCGGTGACGGAGGCCACCTCGGAGCCGTCGGCCAGCTCCTTCACGGTCTCCTGCACCGTCGCCTTGTTGCCGGGGTCGGTCATCTTCTCGCCGCTCGGCGCCTTGAAGACGACGCGGGCGGTGGCGCCGTCGGCGCTCATGCCCGGGAAGCGCTGTTCCAGCAGGTCGAAGGCCTTCTGGGCCTCGGTGCCGGGGATGGAGAACGAGCTGTTGCCGGCGGCGGGGGCGCTGGCCGCGCCGACACCGGCGAGGGTCAGCAGGGCCACCCATATCAGGGCGACCAGATGGCGTCGCCGGAAGGAGATCCGGCCGAGCGTGTAGAGGAATGTGGCCACGAGGGCGTACTCCCGGTCAGGTCGTGAGGTCTTCAGGGCAGGGGTGATCAGCCCGACGACGTGAGCGGAGACGTCAGGTGGGGGCTAGCTCAGGGGACTAGCGGGTGGGGACGCCGAGGGCGGGGAGGACCACGGCGTCGATGTACGAGGTCAGGAAGGCCCGCGTCGGGGGCTTGTCGTCCAGGACCGCGCAGGTGACGAACGCGCCGAACATCATGTGCACCACGAAGTCCAGCGCCGGGCAGTCCGGACGGACCTCGCCCCGGTCGACGGCACGCCGCAGCACCCGGCGGAAGTCGGCGACCTCCGGCTCGATGATCTGTCTGCGGAACTCGCTGTGCAGGTCCGGGTTGGCGTGCATCGCCATGGCCAGGCCGCGCATCAGCGCGCTGTCCTGCTCCATCCGGGCGTCGTCCGCGCGCCCCAGGAGGGCGTGGAAGTCGCCGCGGAGCGACCCGGTGTCGATCTCGCCGAGGTCCTTGCCCGGCTTGTTGTGCCGGATGGCCTGGACGACCAGCTGCGCCTTGCCGCCCCACTGGCGGTAGAGCGTGGCCTTGCTGGACCGGGTGCGGGCGGCCACGGCGTCCATGGTGAGGGCGTCGTAGCCGACTTCGCGGAGCAGGTCGAGCACGGCCTCGTACAGCTCGGCCTCACGCTCGGGGGTGATCCGACTGCGACGCGCGGTGGCGACCTCAGCCATCTCTCTCACCTTCCTGCTCCGAACGACACGGTTTCGTACGTGACGAATGTAGCGCAGCCCCTATGAGAACGAAACCGTTTCGTACGTGTTCTGGGTCACGAGTCACCCCGGCAAACCGCTTTGTCTGAACTTGCCCCACTCCATCCCCCGGCAAAGCATGAAGACGTGACCTATCTGCGTCTGCCGCACCTCCATGACGACCTGCTGTGCTTCGTGGCCGAGGACGACCTCTGGCTCGCCCCGCTCGACGGCCCCGGCCGTGCCTGGCGGCTCACCGTCGACCGCACCAAGGCCGGCCACCCCCGTTTCTCGCCGGACGGCCGGCACCTCGCGTACACGAGCTGGCGCAGCCTGGTGCCCGAGGTCCACCTCGTTCCCGTGGACGGCGGCCCGGGCCGGCAGGTGAGCCACTGGGGCAGCGCCGACACCCGGGTCTGCGGCTGGACCCCGGACGGCGAGATCCTGGCCGTGGCCTCGCACGGCGAGCCCTTCTCCTACTTCACCTGGGCCTACAAGGTCTCCCCCGACGGCGACCCGGGCCGCAAACTGCCCTGGGGACCGGTCTCCGACATCCAGGTCGCCGACCTGGACGGCGAGCGCAGGACCCTCCTCCTCACGGGCACCCCGCCCCATGAACCGGCCGCCTGGAAGCGCTACCGGGGCGGCGCCACGGGCAGGCTGTGGCTGCACGGCGAGCGGCTGCTCGAAGGCCTGGGCGGCCATCTGCACTCCCCCCTGTTCGTCGGCGGCCGGATCGCGTTCCTCTCCGACCACGAGGGCGTCGGCAACCTCTACTCGTGCGCCTACGACGGCTCCGACCTGCGCCGCCACACCGACCACGACGCCTTCTACGCCCGGCACGCCGCCAGCGACGGCACCCGGGTGGTGTACCAGTGCGCGGGCGACCTGTGGCTGGTGGACGACCTGTCCCCGGGCTCCGAGCCGCGCCGGCTGGACGTCCGGCTGAGCGGGCCGCGCGCCGGGCGGCGCCCGTACCAGGTGGCGGCGTCCCAGCACGTCGACGGGGTGTCGGTCGACGAGACGGGGCGGGCCAGTGCCGTCGTCGTACGCGGCAGCCTGTACTGGCTCACCCACCGGGACGGGCCGGCCCGCACCCTCACCGACACCCCGGGCGTCCGGGTGCGGTTGCCGGAGATGCTCGGCGGGAGCGGCCGGGTGGCGTACGTGACGGACGCGGAGGGCGAGGACGCGATCGAGATCGCCTCCCTGCCCCGGGCGAGCGGCGACCGGGCACCCCGCAGGCTGGCCCGGGGCGCGCTGGGCCGGGTGCGCGAGCTGGTCTCGGACCCGGAGGGCGAACTGCTGGCGGTCGCCTCGCACGACGGGCGACTGCTCCTCGTCGACGTCACGGAGGACTCGGCCGACGAGTCCGGCTCGGCCGGTGAGGTCACCGAGCTGATCCGGTCGATCAACGGGCCCGTGCGCGACCTCGCGTTCTCCCCGGACGGGGCGTGGCTGACCTGGTCGCACCCGGGCATCGGGCGGACGCTGCGGCAGATCAAACTGGCCCGGATCCAGGACCGTTTCGTCGTCGACGTCACCAACGGCCGCTTCGAGGACGAGAACCCGGTCTTCACCCGCGACGGCCGCTACCTCGCCTTCCTGTCCTGGCGCGGCTTCGACCCCGTCTACGACGTGCACACCGGCGACCTGTCCTTCCCGCTGGGCTGCCGCCCCTACCTCGTGCCGCTGTCCTCGGCGACGCCCTCCCCCTTCGCGGTGAACCCGGAGGGCCGCCCGGCCGCCGGGGGCCTGGACCCGGTGGAGGACGACGAGAACGGCGACAGCGGGGCCGTCACCGTCGAGGTCGAGGGCCTGGAGAGCCGGGTCACGCCCTTCCCGGTGGCCGCGTCCAAGTACTCGGCGCTGCACCCGGTGGCGGGCGGCGGCCTGGTCTGGCTGCGCTGGCCGATCTCGGGCGCGCTGGGCGAGACGTTCGCCAACCCGGACGACACCAGCGGCCGGCCGACCCTGGAGCACTTCGGCATCACCAAGGCCAAGAAGTCCGAACTCGCCCAGCACCTCGACTGGTTCGCGGTCAGCGGCGACGGCAGCCGGCTGGTGATCGTCGACGAGGGCGAGCTGCGCGCGGTGCCGTCCCACGAGCCGGGCGACGCCGACTCGACGGTGTGGATCGACGCGCGCCGCATCCTGCACACGGTCGACCCGGCGGCGGAGTGGCGGCAGGCGTACGAGGAGGCCGGGCGGCTGATCCGGGCCTACTTCTGGGATCCGGGCATGTGCGGCATCGACTGGGACGGGGTGCTGGACCAGTACCGTCCGCTGGTCGAACGGGTCGCGTCCCCGGACGAGTTCGCGGACCTGCTGCGCGAGGTGCTGGGCGAGCTGGGCACCTCCCACGCGTACGTCTCCCCCGCCCGGCGCAACGAGGGCCCGCCGCACTACCAGCGCCGGCAGGGCCTGCTGGGCGCCAACTTCGTACGCCGGGACGGCGGCTGGGTGGTCAGGCGGATCCTGCCCGGCGACTCCTCCGACTCCAAGGCCCGCTCCCCGCTGGCCGGTACGGGCATCCGGGAGGGCGCGCTCCTCACCCATGTCGACGGCCGCCCGGTGGATCCGGACGCGGGTCCGTACCCGCTGCTGGCCGGTGCGGGCGGGACGACGGTGGAGCTGACCTTCTCCCCCGCGGAGGGTGCGGGTCCGCCCCGGCGGGTCGCGGTCGTGCCGCTGGTCGACGAGCGGCCGCTGCGCTACCAGGACTGGGTGGCGAAACGGCGTGCGGTGGTGCGGGAGTTGAGCGGGGGCCGCTGCGGCTATCTGCACATCCCGGACATGGGCGGGTCGGGCTGGGCGCAGTTCAACCGGGACCTGCGCATGGAGGTGTCCCGGCCCGCGCTGATCGTGGACGTGCGCGGCAACGCCGGCGGTCACATCAGCGAGCTGGTCATCGAGACGCTGAGCCGCACGATCCTGGGCTGGGACCTGACCCGGGACGCCCAGCCGGTGTCGTACACCTCGAACGCGCCGCGCGGCCCGGTGGTGGCCCTGGCCGACGAGGCGACCTCCTCCGACGGCGACATGATCACCGCCGCGTTCAAGCTGCTGAAGCTCGGCCCGGTCGTCGGGCAGCGCACCTGGGGCGGCGTGGTCGGCATGACCGGCCGCCACGAGCTGGGCGACGGCACGGTGATCACGGTGCCGATGAACGCGGCCTGGTTCGACGCCTACGGCTGGTCGGTGGAGAACAAGGGCGTCGCCCCCGACATCGACGTCCTGCGCACCCCGCTGGACTGGGCCGAGGGGCGGCACGCCCAGCTGACCGACGCGGTCGAACTCGCCCTGGGGCTGCTGGAGACGAACCCGCCCGCGACGCCGCCCACCTACAGCGACGTACCGGACCGCTCCCGTCCGAAGCTGCCGCCCAGGGCGTGACGCACAGGGAAACGGGCGGCCACAGGGGAAAGGGGCGCCCCGCACGGGAGCGCCCCGGTCCGCTCAGCACGCGTCGTCAGGCGTCGTAGTCCTGGTCGAAGCGGTCCTCCTGCTCGCGCTCACGGTCACGCTCGCGGTCGCGCTGCGGCTGCGAGGGGTCCATGTCCTCGTCACGCCGGCGGCCACGGCCCTGCATCTGCTCGCGAGCCTGGTCCGCCTTCTGACGGGCCTGGTTCTGCCACTGCTCGGACTTCTCCTGGAACTGGTCCTTCATACCCATGTGGGTTCACTCCCGTTGGGGGTGAGGGGATCTGGCTCGTTCAGATTCACACGGGTCGTGACCCTGCGCATGTCGATCACTTACGGAGCGTAGTGCGCTGCTGTTCGTCGGCCGCTCCACCCGCTCCGACCAGGCCCGTGCGCATGCCCGTGAGCCGGTCCGCGAACCGCTGCATCTCCCGCTGCCCCACCGTCCCGATCACCCCGGGCAGGTAGCCGCGCACGCCCTGCATCCCGCGCAGCCACCACTGCCCGTACACATGGCTGGACCGCCGCTCGATCCCGGCCACGAGCCGGTCCACGGCCGGGCCCAGCGGGTAGGTCTTGTTCGACGGCCAGGGCAGCCGCTGCCGCAACTCCCGCATGACGTCGTCCTGGTCGGCCCCGCGCACCATGTCGGTGTCGGTCCACGACAGGTACCCGACGCCGACCTTCACGCCCCGGTACCCGACCTCGGCGCGCAGGCTGTGCGCGTACGCCTCCACGCCCGACTTGGACGCGCAGTACGCGGTCATCATCGGCGCCGGCGTGATCGCGGCGAGGGACGCGATCTGCAGCAGGTAACCCCGGCTCTCCAGCAGCATCGGCAGGAACGCGCGGGCGGTCACCGCCGAGCCGACCAGGTTGACCTCGATGACCCGCCGCCAGGACTCCGGGTCGGAGTCGGCGAACGGACCCCCGGTCGCCACACCGGCGTTGGCGACGACGATGTCGACCCGGCCGAACCGCTCCTTGACCTCCTCGGCGACCCGGGCCATCGCCTCGTGGTCGGTGACGTCGGCGTGCCAGTGGTCGCTGTCGCTGTGCAGCCGCCCGGAGACCTGCTTGAGCGCGTCCGGCTCCAGGCCCACCAGGGCGATCCGCACGCCCCTTGCGGAGAGCTTGCGGGCCAGCAGCTCCCCGACGCCGCGCGCCGCCCCGGTCACCACGGCGACCCTGCCTTCGAGGCTCACCCTGCTCATGCGCTCTCCTCGGATACGACCTGGATGTGTGTGGTGACGAGCTCGCGTATCTTCCCGGTGACCAGCTCGGGCGCCTCGATCGGGGTCATGTGGCCGATGCCGGGCAGCTCGGTGAACCCGGTGCACCGCGGCAGCGCCTCGCACAGGGCCCGGGCCTGCGCCGGCGGGGTCAGCCGGTCCGCCGTACCGACGACGACGGCCGTGGGCACCGTCAACTCCCGTACCCCGTGGTCGAGGTCGAGCAGGTCCAGCACCTGCGACCAGCTGTGCCGGACCTGGCGGGGGCAGGCGTGCACGATCCGGGCGCAGGCCTCGACCATGTGGGGGGCCGAACCGGGGCCCATGGTCCCGTACTTGAGGATCTGCCGGGCCAGGGGCGTGACCGGCCCGAGCGGGGCGCGCGAGCCGAGGATCCGCCGGGTCAGCCAGGTCCGCGCCCGCCCGGGGCGCAGCGGGACGACGGTGGCGGCCGCGACCAGTTGCGAACTGCCCGTGCTGCACAGCAGGACGGCGGCCGCGTGCGCCCGGAAGGCGGCTCTCCCGGAGGCCGCCATCACGGTCATGCCGCCCATGGAGTGCCCGGCGATCACGGCCTGTTCGCCCGGGGCGAGGGTGGCGTCGAGGACGGCTTCCAGGTCGTCGGCGAGCGCGTCGGTGCTGCACGCCGGGCTCGCGGGGCTGCGTCCGTGGCCGCGCTGGTCGTAGGCGATGACCCGGTGGTCGGCGGCCAGGTCGCGGATCTGCGCGGCCCAGAAGGCGGTGGAGCAGGTCCAGCCGTGGGCGAGGACGACGGCGGGGGCGTCCTCGGGGCCGTGGATCTCGACGTGCAGCCGGGCGCCGTCGGCGGAGACGGCGGTCAGCTCGCGCACGGGGACGGGCGGCGCGTACGGCCCGGACTCGACGTGGAGGAGACGGCTCACGCGTCCACCCCGGCCTTCTCCGCGGCGTGCTCCTCGCTCGTCCCGGCCACGGGCGGCCGCAGGACGTCGTACTCCGCGAGGTCCACCCGCCTCGTCGCCCGCCGGAACTCGGCGGTCGTGCCGGGCCAGATGGTGGTGTTGCGGCCGCTCGCGTCGAGGTACCAGCTGGTGCAGCCGCCGGTGTTCCAGACGGTGCGCTTCATGCGCTCCTGGACCCGGTGGTTCCAGGCGCTCACGGCGCCCGGGCGGGCGTCGAGGGCGACCCGGCCGCCCAGGACGTCGAGCGTGCGGACGTAGTCGGCCAGGTAGTTCAGCTGGGACTCGATCATCAGGATCATCGAGGAGTTCCCGAGGCCCGTGTTGGGCCCGATGATCGTCATCCAGTTCGGGAAGCCGACCGCGGAGGCGCCGCGCAGGGCCTCCATGCCGCCCTTCCAGGTCTCGGCGAGGGTCCGCCCGTCGGCGCCGACGACCCGTTCGGCGATGGGCATGTCGGTGACGTGGAAGCCCGTGCCGAACACGATCGCGTCCACCTCGGCCTCACTGCCGTCGGCGGCGACCAGGGTCGAGCCACGCACCTCGGCGAGCCCGCTCGCGACGACGTCCACATGGGGCTGCGCGAGCGCCGGGTAGTAGTCGCTGGACAGCAGGATCCGCTTGCAGCCGATGCGGTAGTCCGGGGTGAGCTTCGCCCGCAGCGCCGGGTCCTTGATGGCCCGGGCCATGTTGCGCCTGGCCAGCTGCTCGACGAAGCCCAGCTCGTTCGGGCGCTTGGTGAACGCCTGGACCTGCAGCTCCCGGATGCCCCACAGCAGTCCGCGCCGCAGCTGCGAGGTGAAGGGCAGTTGCCGGTGGAGCCACCGCTCGGTACCGCTGATGGCCCGGTCCATGCGCGGCAGGACCCATGGCGGGGTGCGTTGGAAGAGGGTGAGCCGGGAGACGTCCTGCTGGACGGCCGGCACGATCTGGATGGCCGAGGCGCCGGTGCCGACCATGGCGACGCGCTTGCCGCGCAGGTCGTAGTCGTGGTCCCAGCGGGCGGAGTGGAAGACCTTGCCCGGGAAGGAGTCGAGGCCGGGGATGTCCGGCACCTTCGGGTCGGACAGCGGCCCGGTCGCCGACACGACGAGGTCGGCGGAGAGGTTCCCGCTGCTGGTCTCGATGTCCCAGCACAGCCGCTCGGCGTTCCAGCTCATCCGCTTCACCTCCGAGTCGAAGCGGAGGTGCGGCCGCAGGCGGAACGTGTCGGCCACGTGCTCCAGGTAGGCCCGGATGTGCTCCTGCCCCGAGAACGTGCGCGGCCAGTCAGGGTTGGGCGCGAAGGAGAACGAGTACAGGTGCGACGGCACGTCGCAGGCGCACCCCGGGTAGCTGTTGTCCCGCCAGGTGCCGCCGACGCCGCTCGCCCGCTCCAGGACGACGAAGTCGGTGACGCCCTCGCGCCGGAGCCGCACGGCGGCCCCCAGCCCGCCGAACCCGGACCCGACCACCGCGACCCGCACGTGCTCGCGCTCGCCCATGCCGACACCTCCACACACCACGAGAACCGCGCCAGTGAACACTGGCGCAATGGGAGAGTAGGGCAGCACCGTACCGATGGGTAGGGGGCGGACGGGGAAAGTTACCCCCGGTACGCCTTAAGGTGCCCAGGTGTCAGAGAAGCGTGAATACCGCATGGAAGAGCTGGCCCGCCTGGCCGGGATCACGGTGCGCACCCTGCGCTTCTACCGCGAACGCAAGCTGATCCCGCCACCCCGCCGCGAGGGCCGGATCGCCTGGTACGACGACGAGCACCTGGCCCGGCTGCGCACGATCACCGCCCTGCTGGAACGCGGTCACACCCTCAGCGGCATCGCGGAGCTGGCGGAAGCCTTCGACCACGGCCGGGACGTCGGCGACCTGCTCGGCGTCGGCGCGCCGACCGAGGAGGAGCCGGTCCACCTCACCCCCGAGGAACTCGCCGACCACTTCGCGGGCGAGGCCACCCCCGAGAACCTCGCCGCCGCGATGGAACTGGGCTACCTCGGCGCCGACGGCGGCGAGATCGTCCACATCAGCCGCCGGCTCCTGGACGTCTCCTTGGCCCTGGTCCGCGAGGGCATCCCCCTCGCGGAGGTCCTCGCCGCGGCCAAGCAGGTCCGCACCCACGCCGACGCCCTCGCCGAACTCTTCACCGACCTGGTCCTGCGCCACGCCTCCGAAACCGACCTGCCCCGCCTGCGCCCGCTGGCCCGGAGCGTGGTGGAGGCGGAACTGTCACTCGCGCTGGACCGCAGGACGCGCAGGCCCTAACGCTCGTAGACGACGGTCACCGGCGCGTGGTCGGACCACCGCTCGGCGTGCGTCGCGGCCCGCTCCACGAACCCCTTCACCGCCCGCCCGGCGAGCCCCGGGGTGGCCACGTGGTAGTCGATCCGCCAGCCGGTGTCGTTGTCGAAGGCCCGCCCGCGGTACGACCACCAGGAGTACGGCCCCTCGGTGTCCGGGTGCAGGGCGCGCACGACGTCGACGTAGCCGCCGTCGGCCGGGTCGAGGACGCGGCCGAGCCACTCGCGCTCCTCGGGCAGGAACCCGGAGTTCTTGGTGTTGCCGCGCCAGTTCTTCAGGTCGGCCCGCTGGTGGGCGATGTTCCAGTCGCCGCAGACCAGCACCTCGCGCCCGTCGGCGGCGGCCCGCTCCCGGAGCCCCTTCAGATAGGCGAGGAACTCGCCCATGAAGCGCTCCTTCTCGTCCTGCCGCTCGGTGCCGACCTCACCCGAGGGCAGATACAGCGAGGCGACGGTGACCCCGGGCAGGTCGGCCTCCACGTACCGCCCGCTGCCGTCGAACTCGGCGGACCCGAAACCCACCTGGACGCGGTCGGGCTCGCGCCGGCTGTACAGCGACACCCCGGCCCGCCCCTTGGCGGCGGCCGGCGCGTGCGTCACGTGCCAGCCCTCGGGGGCGCGGACCTGCTCGGGCAGCTGCCCCGGCTCGGCCCGCACCTCCTGCAGGCACAGCACGTCGGCCGAGGTCTCGGCGAGCCACTCCACGAAGCCCTTCTTCGCGGCGGCCCGCAGCCCGTTCACATTCACAGAGGTCACAGTGAGCACCCGGGCACGATACCCGCACTCTGGACGGAGTCCAGTTCCGGATCACATACCGTGGTTGGCATGCACATACGCCGGGTCTCCTTCGACCACCCCGACGCCGTGAAGCTCAACGACGAGGTCCAGGCCGAGTACGCCGCCCGCTACGGCGACGACGGCGACGCCACGGAGATGGCCGCGGCGGACTTCGAGCCGCCGAACGGCATCTACCTGATCGCGTACGACGAGCACGGCGCCCCGGTCGCCTCCGGCGGCTGGCGCGCGCAGGACGCGAACGACGAGGGCAACCAGGACGGCGACGCCGAGCTCAAGCGCATGTACGTGATCGAGCAGGTGCGCGGCAGGGGCCTCGCCCGCCGCATCCTGGCCGCCCTGGAGGAGGACGCCCGGGCCGCCGGCCGCGTCCGGATGGTCCTGGAGACCGGCACCAAGCAGCCCGAGGCCATCGCCCTGTACACGTCCAGCGGCTACGAGCCGTGCGCCAAGTTCGGCTACTACCGCCACTACGAGTCGAGCCGCTGCTTCGCGAAGCAGCTCCGGCCCGCCGACTGACGGGTGCTCAGCGACCGCCCCGGCCGCGGCCCTTGTCCCGCGCGGCGCGCCGCCCCCTTCGGTGCCGCCACCACTCGGTCACCGAGCCGGTCTCGCCCCGCATGTGCGGCGGCACCAGTACCTTCGGCCAGTTGAACCACGCGATCGTCACATGCAGCAGCAGCCAGGGGTACGAGCCCACGAGGAAGACCCCGCCGACATCGAACACGGCGGGTCCCGCGCCGTCCGCGGCGACGGCGACGGCGGCGACCGCGATCGTCAGGCAGACCAGCCAGGCGGCGAGGGCGACGATGCCACGCTCGTGCCCGCGCATGACCGAGGGGTTCCACGAGTACCCGAAGGAGATGTCGGGCGCCCGGCCGGAGCCGGTCCAGTGCAGCCACGCCGCCCGGACGAGGAACACGTTCATCCCGCCCGCGACGACGGCGGCGACGGTGTCGGGAACGAGGTGAGCCACAGCACCTCCGCGGCGAGCGCACCGGGCAGATGCCCCAGTATCCGCGGCGGGCTCGTCAAGAAGATCCACGGCCGGACCAAGCTTGGGCAAGCACGTGGCGCTGAACACACGTCAGAGCCCGGTCGGTTTCCCGACCGGGCTCTGAGCTGCGTGGACCTGAGGGGATTTGAACCCCTGGCCCCCTCGATGCGAACGAGGTGCGCTACCGGACTGCGCCACAGGCCCTTGCAACGAGTGAAACTCTAGCACCCCGATCGGCCTGCTTGGAAATCCGTTCCCCAGGGGCGGTCACCTGCGGGTTCGCGGGCTACTCGTTGGCGGCCCGGGGCCGCTCGCCGTCCTCGTACTGGTCGAACAGCGGCGTGCGCCCGCGCTCCCGGGCCCGTCGCGCCGAGGCCGCCCGGCGGGCGTCGGTGCGCCCGTCGTCGTCCGTTCTGTCCTGCGGGCGGGGGTCCGCCTCGTCCTGGTCCGCGGCCTCGGCCTCGCGCTCCGCGTCCGGGGTGACCGCGCTGGAGCGGGCGGAGCTCCACGTGTCGGGGGCGCCGAGGTCCACGTCGCTGGTGGCCCGGGGCGCGACGGGTGCGGTCACGTACGTCGGCAGGGGCACCGGCACCGGCTCCCAGCTCTCGCCCTGGCCGGGCCGCCGCTGCCGCTCGCGCTGCTGGTCGACCCACTCCGCGTGGTCGGTCTGCTCGACGAGCGCGCGCCGGTCCGCCGCGAGGGCCGACAGGCCGGGGTCGGTCACCGGCTCGGGTCCCTCCTCCGGGTCGTCGCTCTCCTCGTCGGCCGAGGCGCGCCGGCGGGGCTGGCGCTGCCGCTCCCGCAGCCGCTGGGCCGCGGCCTCGGCCCGGCGGCGGTCCATCTGGTAGGCGAAGCGGCGGCGCTCCTGGGTGCGCAGGTACGCGATGTACACGCTGAGCATGACGGCGGGCACGCCGGGGGCCCACAGGAACGCGAGCCCGCCGACCGCGGCGACGATCGCACCGACGGTGAAGGCGAGGAACAGCATGGTGGTGGTGCGCCGACGGCGCGCGAGCACCTTCGAGCGCCGGGCCCGTGCCGCGGCCGCCTGGGCCTGCGGTGACACACCGCGCCGGGCCGCCGGCACGCGGCTGCCCGCGCGCCCGGGCCCCGCCGCGTTCGGTGCGGGCGGTGCCGGGCGGGCCGGCTGCTCGGGTGCGGGCGACGGGAGGGGCGCCTGGGTCTGCGGACGCGTCTTGGACACGGCGAAGGCCCGGACGTCCACCGATTCGGTGGCGTCCAGGTCGTCGGCGTCCTGCTCCCCCTCCTCGGTGGAGCGCGCCCGCAGGTCCCTGGCGTACCGGCGCTCCATGGCCGCCTTTCCGGACAGGAGCCGGATGGCGGTGCTGAAGCGTTCCGTCGGACGGGCCTCGTTCAGCTCGTCCTGCCTACGGAGCCACATCGGCACCAAGTAGGCGGCCCAGGCCCCGACAATGACTGCGTAGATGAGGCCGCTGCTGCTCACGCCTCACACCGTAGAGGGGTTTGCGTGAGGCCATCCGCCAATTGAGCCGGTGTGTCGCACGATCTGGCTGATATTTCGAACTTTTTTTGTGATCGATGCGATCAGCAGACCGCCCGGGGCGGGAATTCATTGCCCCGAGACGGTCATCGGGCGATCAATTTCGAACATGTATTCAATTTCCGGGGTGGTGCCGGATTCCCGGATTACTCTCCGATCGTGCCCGGTGCCAGCGCCTCAGCAACCCGTCCGGCACCTCTTCCGCCGTCAGCGCGAAGACGAGGTGGTCGCGCCAGGCCCCGTCGATGTGGAGATAACGCGGTCTGAGCCCCTCCTGACGGAATCCGAGTTTCTCCACGACGCGGCGGCTGGGTCCGTTCTCCGGGCGAATGCAGACCTCGATGCGGTGCAGTCCGACCGTGCGGAAACAGTGGTCCACGACGAGCGCCACCGCCGTCGGCATCACCCCGCGCCCGGCCACCGCCTCGTCCACCCAGTAGCCGACGTGCCCGGAGCACATCGAGCCCCAGGTGATCCCGGCCACCGTCAACTGCCCCACCAGCCGCCCCTGGTACTCGATGACGAAGGGCAGCATCCGGCCCGCGTTCGCCTCCGACCTGAGGTGGCGGACCATCTGGCGGAAGGTCGGGCGGTGGGCGAGCGGCCCGCCGGGCGAGGGCGGCGGAATGGTCGCCTCCCAGGGGCGCAGCCAGTCGCGGTTGCGCCGGTTGACCTCACGCCACGCCCGCTGGTCGCGCAGCTTTATCGGCCTGAGGACGATGTCGCCGTCCACCAGCTCGACGGGCCAGGATGGGCTGTTCAGCTCGCACCCCCAGTGCCGGGTCTGGGGTGGTCGCCGCCGCGGAGCTGCTCGACGGCGTGGACCAGCAGCGGCTCCAGGACGGCCAGGCCGTCCTTCACACCGCCGCTGGAGCCGGGCAGGTTGACGATCAGCGTGCTTCCCGCCACTCCGGCCAGGCCCCGGGAGAGCGCCGCGGTCGGCACCTTCTCCCGGCCGAACGCCCGGATGGCCTCGGCGATGCCCGGCACCTCGTGGTCGATCACCCGGCGGGTCGCCTCCGGGGTGCGGTCGGTGGGCGAGATGCCCGTGCCGCCCGTGGTGACGATGACGTCGTAGCCGGTCTCGACACCGGCGCGCAGGGCCGCCTCCACGGGGTCGCCGTCGGGGACGACCTGCGGGCCGTCGACCTCGAAGCCGAAGCGCCCCAGGCCGTCGGCGATCAGCGGGCCGCCCTTGTCCTCGTAGATCCCGGCGGCGGCCCGGTTGGAGGCCGTGACGACGAGAGCGCGGTACGTCATGCCCGGCTCCAGTCGCCCGACTTGCCGCCCGTCTTCTCCTCCACCCGTACGTCCGTGATGACCGCTCCCTTGTCGACCGCCTTGACCATGTCGATCACGGTGAGCGCGGCGACGGAGACCGCGGTGAGGGCCTCCATCTCGACGCCCGTGCGGTCCGTCGTCTTGACGGTGGCCAGGATCTCCACGGCGTCGTCCGCGACCGACAGGTCCAGTTTCACACCGGACACCGACAACGGGTGACAGAGCGGGATCAGGTCCGGGGTGCGTTTGGCGCCCATGATCCCGGCGATCCGCGCGGTCGCGAGGGCGTCGCCCTTGGGGACGCCCTCGCCGCGCAGCAACTCGATCACGCGCGGCGAGACGAGGACGCGTCCGCTGGCGCGGGCGGTGCGCGCGGTCACGTCCTTGTCCGACACGTCGACCATGCGGGCCGCGCCGGCGTCGTCGAGGTGCGTCAGCCGGTCCTGCGTGGGGCCGTTCTGCGTGCGTGGGTCCTGCGTGCTCATGCTGTGTGGCGCTCCCGGTCCGGGCCTGCTGTGCGCGACACGGTACCCCCAACCAGCGCCTATCGGCCGAGCAGGACCACCTCGACCTCGGCGCCGGGCTCGACGGACTCGGTGTCCTCGGGGACGACGATCAGCGCGTCCGCGTGGGCGAGGGCCGCGACCAGGTGCGATCCGGCGCCGCCGACCGGGGTCACCCGGCCGTCCTCGTACGTGCCGCGCAGGAACTGGCGGCGGCCCTTCGGGGAGGTCAGCGCCTTGTCGGCGGCCAGGGTCGCCCGGGTCGTCGGCCGGTGGACGTCGTCGAGGCCCATGAGGGTGCGGATGGCGGGGCGGACGAACAGTTCGAAGGAGACGTACGACGACACCGGGTTGCCGGGCAGGGCCAGCAGCGGGGTGTGGTCGGGGCCGATGGAGCCGAAGCCCTGGGGCTTGCCGGGCTGCATGGCCAGCTTGCGGAACTCCACGCCGCTGCCCGGCTCGTCCTCGTCGCCGACGTGGGACAGGGCCTCCTTGACCACGTCGTACGCGCCGACGCTCACGCCGCCCGTGGTGACCATCAGGTCGGCGCGGACCAGCTGGTCCTCGATGGTGGAGCGCAGGGTCTCGGCGTCGTCGGCGACGGCGCCCACCCGGTAGGCGATGGCGCCGGCGTCACGGGCGGCGGCGGTGAGGGCGAAGCTGTTGGAGTCGTAGATCTGACCGGTGCGCAGTTCCGTGTCGGGCTGGACGAGTTCGCTGCCGGTGGAGAGCACCACCACGCGCGGGCGCGGGCGGACGCGGACCGTGCCGCGGCCGATCGCGGCGAGCAGGGCGATCTGGGGCGGGCCGAGGACCGTGCCGGCCGCCAGGGCGCGGTCGCCGGCCTTCACGTCGCTGCCCTTGGCGCGCACGTGCGCGCGGGCCTCGGCCGGGCGGTACACGTGCACCTGCCCGGTGGCGCCCTCGGGGCCGAGGCTGCGGGCGCGCATCCCGCGCACCGGGCCCTCGCCGAGCCCGCCGTCGGTCCACTCGACGGGCACGACCGTCTCGGCGCCGGGCGGCAGCGGGGCGCCGGTCATGATGCGGGCGGCCTGGCCGGGGCCCACCTGGAGCGGCTCGGCCTGGCCGGCGGCCACGTCCCCGACGACCTCCAGGGCCGCCGGGAACTCCTCGCTCGCGCCCGCGACGTCCGCGACCCGCACCGCGTAGCCGTCCATGGAGCTGTTGTCGAACGGCGGCAGGGACACCGGCACCGTGATGTCGTCGACCAGGACGCAGCCCTGGGCGTCGAGCAGGTGCAGTTCGATCGGCTCCAGGGGGCGGACGGTGGCGAGGATGTCCTCCAGGTGCTCGTCCACCGACCAGAGGTGGTCGGGGCCGAAGTGGTCCTGGCCGGTGACGCGGGGCGCGGCGCTGCTCAACGTGCTACATCTCCTCGGCTACGTAACTGCGAAGCCAGGTCCGGAAGTCCGGGCCCAGGTCTTCACGTTCGCACGCGAGTCGGACAATGGCACGCAGGTAGTCGCCGCGGTCGCCGGTGTCATAGCGGCGGCCCTTGAAGACCACGCCGTGCACCGGGCCGCCGATCTTCTCGTCCTCGGCGAGCTGCTGGAGGGCGTCGGTGAGCTGGATCTCGCCGCCGCGGCCCGGCTCGGTGCGGCGCAGTATGTCGAAGATGTGCGGGTCGAGGACGTAGCGGCCGATGACCGCGTAGTTGGACGGGGCGTCGGCCGGGTCGGGCTTCTCGACCAGGCCGCTGACCTTGACGACGTCGCTGTCCTCGGTGGTCTCCACGGCCGCGCAGCCGTAGAGGTGGATCTGCTCCGGGGCGACCTCCATGAGCGCGATGACGCTGCCGCCGCGCTGCTCCTGGACCTCGACCATGCGCTGGAGCAGGGGGTCGCGGGGGTCGATCAGGTCGTCGCCGAGGAGGACGGCGAAGGGCTCGTGGCCCACGTGCGGGGCGGCGCACAGCACGGCGTGGCCGAGGCCCTTGGGGTCGCCCTGGCGGACGTAGTGCATCGTCGCGAGGTCGCTGGACTCCTGCACCTTGGCGAGACGGCCGGCGTCGCCCTTCTTCTGGAGCGCCGACTCCAGCTCGTAGTTGCGGTCGAAGTGGTCCTCGAGGGGGCGCTTGTTGCGGCCCGTCACCATGAGGACGTCGTCGAGACCCGCGGCGACCGCCTCCTCGACCACGTACTGGATCGCCGGCTTGTCGACGACCGGCAGCATCTCCTTGGGAGTGGCTTTGGTGGCCGGCAGGAACCGGGTGCCGAGGCCTGCTGCGGGAATGACAGCCTTGCTGATCCGAGGGTGCGACTGAGTCATGCCCGCCACCCTATCCGGTGCCTTTGCATGGAATCTGCGGCTCCGGTTCATAGGCGCTCATATGAGCGTATTGCGACGGTACGGGAGCAACCATTGAGGCCTATCGCACGTCCGGGCGAGCCTGACAAGCGGAGTTTGCGGCGCGAGATCCTCGCGGTGAGGAACAGGTTGACGGCGGATGACCTGCGGGAAACCTCGGCCGCGCTGGCCGGGCGGGCCCTGGAGCTGCCCGAGTTGGCGCGGGCCGGCACGGTCGCCGCGTATGTCTCCGTGGGGAGTGAACCCGGGACGCTCGCGCTCCTGGACACCTTGCGCGCCCGGGGCGTGCGCGTGCTGCTGCCGGTCCTGCTGCCCGACAACGACCTGGACTGGGGCGAGTACACGGGCGAGGGCTCGCTGGCGCGCGTCCGGCACGGCGGCCGGATGGCCCTCTTCGAGCCCGCGGGCGAGCGCCTGGGCCCGGACGCCGTGACGACGGCCGACGCCGTGCTGCTGCCGGGTCTCGCGGTGGACGCGCGCGGGATGCGGCTGGGGCGGGGCGGCGGCTCCTACGACCGGGTCCTGGCGCGGCTGGAGCGGGCGGGGGCGCATCCCGCCCTGGTGGTGCTGCTGTACGACTCCGAGGTCGTCGAGCACGTCCCGGAGGAGCCGCACGACCGGCCGGTGCACGCGGTGGTGACGCCGTCGGGGGTGCGGCGGTTCCGGCAGGAGCCCTGACGCGGAACGGCCCTCCACGCGCGTGTGGAGGGCCGTTTCCGTGACCGGCGTCAGTGGCTCACGGTTTGAGCACCAGCTTGTCGGCCGTGCTGTCCTCGACCGCCCGGTCCGAGAAGGACCACGGCAGCAGTTCGCCGTCGGCCCACTTGTCGGTCTGGTCGACGTAGTGGGCGCTGTAGGCGTGCCCGGAGGCGCCGGAGAGGTTGATCCAGCGGGACTTGTCGAGGTCGCCGAGGTTCACCACCATCCGCATGGACGGCACCCACACCACCCCGTAGCCGCCGGCGGCGTTCCAGCCGGTCGCGTTGACCGTCGCCTCGCCGCCGCTGAGCTCCCAGGGGCCGCGGTTGAGCGCGTACTGGAGGAAGCCGGGGCCCTCGGTGCCGAGGGTCTGGTTCTTCAGGAACAGGCGGTGCAGCCGGCCCCAGGTCCAGGTGTCGATGTCCTTGCCGAGCTTGGCGGTCAGCTCCCAGCGGGCGTCGATCATCGCGCGCTTGAAGAGCTGGTCGCGGTTGACGGCGCCGGGGCGGGTGCCCGACTTGGGCGTCTTCCACCAGTCGCTGTCCGGCTGCTCCATCAGCTTGCGGACCACCTCGAACCACCGGTCGCCGCCGTCCGGCTGCGCCTGGTCGGGGTCGCGCTGACCGCACTCGCGGACCTTCTCCGCCTCGTCGGCGGGCCCGGTGGTGTTGACCGGCTCGACCCACAGGCACTGGCCCTTGACCCGCAGCTCCTTGGGGAGCTTGTTGCCGAAGGCGAGCTTGAGGATGTTGCGCCAGACGGCGTTGAAGTAGGCCGCGGCCGCCGAGTCGGCGTCCTGGGTGTAGTCCCAGCCCTCCAGGAGCTTCTGCGCCTCGCGGACGTCCTTGTCGCCGGTGTCGATCTTCAGCAGCGTGGGCACCAGCAGCCGGGCGATCTCACTGCTGTTGTCCAGCTGCATCTGGCGCATGTCGTCCGTGGAGATCTTGCCGCCGTCCTTGATCTTCGACTGGATCAGGTCGGTGATCCGCTGGCTGCGCGTGCCGTAACCCCAGTCCGTGGTGAGCGTGTAGGGGTACTTGTCCGGGTCGATCACGGCCTGGTTGGCGGTGACGATGTAGCCCCGCTCCGGGTTGTACTCGTAGGGCAGCGCGTCCTGCGGGATGTAGCCGGTCCAGCGGTACTTCGGGTCCCAGCCGGGCGCCGGGAGCGAGCCGTCGTCGCCCTCCGCGCGCGTGGGGATCTTCCCCGGCAGGGTGTAGCCGATGTTGTCCTCGGTGTCGGCGTAGACCAGGTTCTGCGAGGGCACGTCGAACAGGGCGGCGGCCTTGCGGAAGTCGGTCCAGTTCTTGGCCCTGTTCATGGCGAAGACGGCGTCCATGGTGGTGCCCGGCTGCAGGGCGGTCCAGCGCAGCGCGACGCCGTAGCCGTCGCCTCTGTCGGGTGCCGCGGTGTCGACGGTGGCCTTCTTGCCGACCTTCACGAGCTCCTCGTCGCGGTCGGACAGCAGGGGCCCGTTGTTGGTCTCACGCACGACGATCTTCTTCGGCTCACCGCCGGCGACCTTGATGGTCTCCTCGCGCGTCTCGAACGGCTTGACCTTGCCGTCGTAGAGGTAGCCGTCGCCGGTGATCTTCTCCAGGTAGAGGTCCGTGACGTCGACACCGGAGTTGGTCATGCCCCAGGCGATGTCCTGGTTGTGACCGATTATCACGCCGGGCATGCCGGCGAAGGTGTAGCCCGTGACGTCGTACTGGCAGGTGCTGGAGACGCTGCGGCAGTGCAGGCCCATCTGGTACCAGACCGACGGCAGCGAGGGCGACAGGTGCGGGTCGTTGGCCAGCAGCGGCTTGCCGGTGATGGTGTGGTCCCCGCTGACGACCCAGGAGTTGGAGCCGATGCCGTCGCCGTTCACGCCGACGGCCGGCGGGAGGTCGTCCAGGACCCGGGTGAGGCCGCCGAGCTGGCTGTCCAGGCCCGCGGTGCCCGAGGCCCCGGAGGCGGTGCCGCTCGTGCCGGACGCGCCGGAAGCGGTGCCCTGGGTGCCCGCGGCGCCGGTGGAGGTGCCGCCGGTCCCGCTCGTGCCGGACGTACCGGAGGTGCCCGACGTGCCCGACGCGCCGCTCGTGCCGCCCTGTTCGAACGCGCTCGTCAGCTCGTCGTACTGGCCCTCCTGCACGATCGCCTTGTTCCGGTCGTACGGGTACTGCGGGTACAGGTCGGCGATCTGCTTCGGGCCGAGGCGGCTGGTCAGCAGGGCGCGGTCGATCTCGTCCTGCATGTTGCCGCGCAGGTCCCAGGCCATCGCCTTCAGCCAGGAGACCGAGTCGACCGGCGTCCACGCCTGCGGCTTGTAGTCGTTGGTGAAGCCGAGCGCCGCGTACTCCAGGGAGATGTCCTTGCCGTCCTTGCCCTGGAGGTAGGCGTTGACTCCCTTGGAGTAGGCCTGGAGGTACTTCTTCGTGGCGTCCGACAGCTTGGTGTCGTACTCCTCCTTGGCGACCCGGTCCCAGCCCAGGGTGCGCAGGAACTCGTCGTTGTCGACCTGGCTCTTGCCGAACATCTCCGACAGGCGCCCGGCGGCCATGTGACGCCGTACGTCCATCTCGTAGAACCGGTCCTGCGCCTGGACGTAGCCCTGCGCCATGAACAGGTCCGCGTCCGAGGAGGCGTAGATCTGCGGGATGCCGTAGTTGTCGCGTTTGACCTCGACCGGTCCCGAGAGGCCCTTGAGCGTGAGGGTGCCCTTGGTCTGCGGGAAGGAGGCCCGGACGGTGCTGATGGACCAGTAGGCCCCGAAGGCGACGCCCCCGATGAGGGCCAGCACCAGGACGAGGACGATCAGGCGGGCTTTGCGCCCTTTTCTCCTGCCGGACTTGCCGGGCTGCTGACCCGTGGAGGCGGTGGTGTTCGGGGGCATCGCTGTCCTTGCTGTCCTAACGCGAGCGGCAGGTTCGGCTGTGCTTTTAACTGAGCGCTGGAGCAACGATAGGCGCAGGGCCTTGCGCCCCTTGACGCGGAGTCGGGAACCGGCACGGACGGACGTTCGATCTTGCCCTCCGAAGCGTCAAGAAATCGTCAAGAGTTAGGTAAGGTAACGAAGTAGTTGGCGCGGTGCGCCACAGCTTCATGTGCGATGTACGTGAGCCCACGCGCGGGTGCGCGCGGGCCAGGGAAGGATTCGGCCGCTGACTGTTCACCACCTCAACCAGCTCCTGCTCGTCTGCTCGCTCGTCCTGCTCGTCGCCGTCGCAGCGGTACGGATCTCCTCGCGCAGCGGGCTCCCCAGCCTGCTCGTCTATCTGGGCATAGGCGTCGCCATGGGCCAGGACGGCATCGGCGACATCCACTTCGACAACGCCGAGCTGACCCAGGTCATCGGGTACGCGGCCCTGGTCGTGATCCTGGCCGAGGGCGGCCTGGGCACGAAGTGGAAGGAGATCAAGCCGGCCCTGCCGTCCGCCACGGCGCTGGCGCTGGCCGGTGTCGCGGTGAGCGTGGGGATCACGGCGTCGGCCGCGCACTACCTGATCGGGCTGGAGTGGCGGCAGGCGCTCATCATCGGGGCGGTCGTCTCCTCGACCGACGCGGCGGCCGTGTTCTCCGTGCTGCGGAAGATCCCCCTGCCCGCGCGTGTGACGGGCACGCTGGAGGCGGAGTCCGGCTTCAACGACGCCCCGGTGGTCATCCTCGTGGTCTCGCTGTCCACGGCGGGCCCGGCCGAGCACTGGTACGTGCTGCTGGGCGTGATCCTGCTGGAGCTGGCGATCGGCGCGGCCATCGGTCTCGCGGTGGGCTGGCTGGGCGCCTGGGGGCTCCGGCACGTGGCGCTGCCCGCCTCCGGCCTCTACCCGATCGCCGTGATGGCGATCGCCGTGGTGGCGTACGCGGCGGGCGCGCTGGCCCACGGCAGCGGCTTCCTCGCGGTGTACCTCGCCGCGATGGTGATGGGCAACGCGCGGCTGCCGCACTGGCCGGCCACGCGCGGGTTCGCCGACGGGCTCGGCTGGATGGCCCAGATCGGCATGTTCGTCCTGCTCGGACTGCTGGTCACCCCGCACGAGCTGGGCGACGACATCGTGCCCGCGCTGGTCATCGGGCTGGTGCTGACCATGGTGGCGCGTCCGCTGAGCGTGGTGCTCTGCCTGACGCCGTTCCGGGTGCCGTGGCAGGAGCAGACCCTGATGTCCTGGGCGGGGCTGCGCGGGGCCGTGCCCATCATCCTGGCGACCATCCCCATGGTGGAGGGCGTCGACGCCAGCCGCCGGATCTTCAACATCGTCTTCGTCCTGGTCGTCGTCTACACCCTGGTCCAGGGGCCGACCCTGCCGTGGCTGGGCCGCAAGCTGCGCCTCGGCGACGGCTCGGAGGCCGCCGACCTCGGCATCGAGTCGGCCCCGCTGGAGCGGCTGCGCGGGCACCTGCTGTCCGTGGCGATCCCCCAGGAGTCGAAGATGCACGGCGTGGAGGTGGCCGAACTGCGCCTGCCGCACGGCGCCGCCGTGACGCTCATCGTGCGCGGCGGCGAGTCCTTCGTCCCGCTGCCGACGACGATATTGCAGCGGGGGGACGAGCTCCTCGTGGTCGCCACGGACCCCGTCCGGGACGCGACCGAGAGCCGGCTGCGGGCGGTCGGGCACGGCGGCAAGCTGGCCGGGTGGCTGGGCACGGACGGGGCGAGCCGCTGAGCAGCGTTGTGCGCTGTTTGTGTTTGTAAGGTGAGCGGGTTTCTGGTGCTCCCTTTCACAGGCGCACCAGCACTCGACCCCTGTACGATGAAGGCCTACCCAGATCGAACCACCTCTGCCTGACGCAGAGCTGGCGCGACCGTATGGCGGTCGGGTCGCCCCTCCTCACCGGGCCCCGGCATCTACCGCAGTTCCGCGCAAGAGGACAGCTCTCGGCGCCGCCCGCTCACCGGGCCGCGCTACCAGGCGGCAGAAAGGCACGGGCCGTGGCGTCCACGGTCACCTCGAAGAAGTCGAAGAACTCGATGACCTCGAAGAACTCGACGGCTTCCGCCCGCCCGGGATACGGCCGGCTGCTGCGCACCCGCGGCGCCTGGACGTTCCTGCTCCCCGGTTTCGCGGCGCGCCAGCCGTTCGCGATGCTGACGATCTCCATCGTGCTGCTCGTGCAGCACACCACCGGCTCCTACGGGGCTGCGGGCGCGGCCGCCGCCGTCACCGGCGTCTCCATGGCCCTGTTCGCGCCCTACAGCGGCCGTCTCGCCGACCGGTACGGCCAGCGCGCCGTGCTGATCCCCGGGGTGCTGCTGCACGCGCTGTCCGGGCTGACCCTGACCGCGCTCGCGCTGTTCGACGCCCCCTTGTGGGCCGTGTTCGTCGCGGCCGTCCCGACCGGCGCCTCGGTGCCGCAGATCGGGCCCATGGTGCGGGCCCGCTGGGGCGTCACACTCAAGGACTCGCCGCTGATGACCACCGCGGCGGCCTTCGAGTCCGTCACGGACGAGCTGACCTTCGTCGTCGGACCGCTACTGGCCACCGCCCTGTGCACGGCCGTCGACCCGGCCGCCGGCCTGGTGACGGAGGCCTCGCTGACCCTGATCGGCGGCCTTCTGTTCGCCGCGCAGAAGAACACCCAGCCCTCGGTGTCGGGCAGCGGGCACGCGCGCGTGGAGCGCGCTTCCGCGCTGCGCGTCCCCGGGGTGCGCGTCCTGATCGTGGTCTTCCTCGGCATCGGCTCCGTCTTCGGCGGGATGCAGGTCTCGCTGGCCGCGTTCACCGAGTCGATCGGCGAGCCGGGCCTGAACGGCGTCCTGTACGGCGTCTTCGCCGCGGGCAACATGCTCTCCGGCGTCGTCTGCGGCGCGATCGCCTGGAAGACGGCCCCGCAGCGGCGCCTGGTCGTCGGCTACACGGCGCTCGCCCTCACCGCGTCCGGCCTGTGGGCCGCCCACTCGGTGCTGGTCCTCGCCGGCCTCGGCCTCCTGGTCGGCATGTGCATCGCGCCCGCTCTGATCACCGGCTACACCCTGGTCGAGAGCCTGGTCCCGGCCGGCGCCCGCACCGAGGCCTTCACCTGGCTGACCGGAGCGGTGGCGCTGGGCCAGGCCGCCGCCGTCACGGTCGCCGGACAGTTGGAGGACCGCTTCTGGGACGGCGCCGGTTTCCTGGTGCCGATGGGCGGCACGGTGCTCGCCCTGGCGACCCTCCTGGCCCTGCGTTCCCGGCTGTCCCCGAAGGCCCAGGGGCGGACCGTCGCACGTGGCGTGGGTCACCGCGTCCCGGTGGCAGTGGACTGAACGGCCGGAATACGTCAAGATGGACCGTCGTTAGCACTCATCGAGTGAGAGTGCCAGGAGGAAGACAGTGCCCACCTACCAGTACCAGTGCACCGAGTGCGGCGAGGGCCTCGAGGCGGTGCAGAAGTTCACCGACGACGCCCTGACCGAGTGCCCCAGCTGCCAGGGCCGCCTGAAGAAGGTGTTCTCGGCGGTCGGCATTGTCTTCAAGGGCTCCGGCTTCTACCGGAACGACAGCCGCGGCTCCTCGTCGAGCAGCTCGCCGGCGCCGAAGTCGTCGAGTTCTTCCTCCTCGTCGTCCTCCTCCGACTCCGGCTCGTCGAGTTCGTCGAGCTCCTCGACGAGCTCCAGCAGCTCGGCCGGCAGCACCACCGCCGCGTAGACCCACCGCTTACGGGACCCTGTCGTCGTCCGGCGACGGGGTCCTCGGTGTCTGCGCGTGCGGTTAGGGTCGGGGGCATGGCGAACAAGGCGAACGCCGGGATCGGCGTGATCGGCGGCTCCGGCTTCTACTCCTTCCTCGACGACGTGACCGAGGTCCAGGTGGACACCCCCTACGGGCCGCCCAGCGACTCCCTCTTCCTCGGCGAGGTCGCCGGCCGGCGGGTCGCCTTCCTTCCCCGGCACGGACGGGGCCACCACCTGCCTCCGCACCGGATCAACTACCGGGCCAACCTGTGGGCGCTGCGGTCGGTCGGCGTGCGCCAGGTGCTCGCCCCCTGCGCGGTGGGCGGTCTGCGTCCCGAGTACGGGCCGGGCACGCTGCTGGTGCCGGACCAGCTGGTCGACCGCACGAAGTCCCGGGCGGGCACGTACTTCGACGGGCTGCCGCTGCCCGACGGGTCGGTGCCGAACGTGGTGCACGTGTCGCTGGCCGACCCCTACTGCCCCGCCGGGCGGGCCGTCGCGCTGAAGGCGGCGCGCGGCCGGGACTGGGAGCCGGTGGACGGCGGCACGCTGGTCGTGGTCGAGGGGCCGCGCTTCTCGACCCGTGCCGAATCGTTGTGGCACCAGGCGCAGGGCTGGTCGGTGGTGGGCATGACCGGCCATCCCGAGGCGGCGCTCGCCCGTGAGCTGGAGCTCTGCTACACGTCCCTGACCCTGGTCACCGACCTGGACGCGGGGGCCGAGACCGGGGAGGGCGTCTCGCACGACGAGGTGCTGCGGGTGTTCGCGGCGAACGTCGACCGCTTGCGGGGGGTGCTGTTCGACGCGGTGGCCGGGCTGCCGGAGGAGGACGAGAGGGGCTGTCTGTGCGTGAACGCGCTGGGTGGGATGGATCCGGGGTTCGCGTTGCCGTAGGCCGTTGCCGGACAGACTCGGCCGAGCCGGGCAAGGACCGGAAGTCGCCGTTCGGGTGAGGGAGTTGTCCACAGGGCGGCGGTACGTCCACAGGCCTGAGCGGGCGGGGCGGCGAAGCCTCATCGTGGGGAGCGCAAGCCGGTCCCTCGTCGCAGGTGGTGGTCTCCGTGTCCCTCGCTCGGTCCTCGTACGTGCCTTCGTCCCCCTCGTGGTCCGTCCCCGCCTGCCCGCCCGGGCCGGAGGTGCCCGCGACCCGCGAGGTGCCGCGATTCGACCCGGTACGGGTGGGCGGGCGCTGCCGGTCCGGCCGGCTGGTCCGGCACCGGCGCAGAGCGCTGGCCGTCGGGCTCGCGGTCACCGCGACCGCACTCGTGGCGGCCGGGCCGCGTGACGCCGAGGGAGCCCGCGGTCATCCCCGGCCCCGGCCGCCCGCGCACGCGGCCTCGGTGTCCGGGGAGCGGCCCGCGCCACCACGCCGCGCCGCTGGGGCGGTGACGGCCCCGGTCCGGATCGCCGACGCGGCCACGGTACGGCTGCTGCGGCCCGGGGACCGGGTCGACGTCATCGCCGCCGAGGAGACGGTGTCGGGCGGCGATGCCCGGGTGGTCGCGCGCGGCGCCAGGGTGACGAAGGTGCCGGAGCCCCTGGAGGGCGCGAGTGACGGCGGGGCGCTGGTCGTGCTGTCGGTCCCGCGCGCCACCGCCGCCCGGCTGGCCGGCGCGAGTGCCACGGCGCGCCTGGCGGTGACGCTGTGGTGAGGGGCGGGATGGCGATGGCTGTGGTGGCGATGTCTGCGGTGGTGAGGGGCGCGGTGGCGACGTCTGCGCCCGTGAGGGGCGCGGTCGTGGTGCGTGCGCCCTCGCCGAGGCCCGCGCTCGCGGGACCCAGGTGCTCGGTTCGGCGCAGCGTTGACGTAGGTTGCGGAGCGTTTTGTTCCACACGCTGCTCGTGCGAGGAGAGGCCCCGAGGTGAGCGAGAAGAAGGATCCGAGTGTCTGGGAGGGCTTCAAGGCCTTCCTGATGCGCGGGAACGTCGTCGATCTGGCGGTGGCGGTGGTGATCGGCGCCGCCTTCACCAACATCGTCAACGCCGTGGTGAAGGGCATCATCAACCCGGTCGTCGGCGCCATCGGCACCAAGAACCTCGACCACTACAGCTCCTGCCTCAGCTCTACCTGCGAGGGCGAGCAGGACATCCGGATCCTGTGGGGTTCCGTGCTCGGCGCCACGCTGAGCTTCGTGATCACCGCGGCGGTCGTCTACTTCCTGATGGTCCTGCCCATGGCGAAGTACCTGGCCCGGATGGAGGCCCGCCGGAAGGCCAAGGAGGGCACGCAGGAGGTCATCGAGGTGACCGAGCTGGAGGTGCTGAAGGAGATCCGGGACGCGCTGGTCGCCCAGCGTGGTTCGGGACACGACCGGCCGTAGCGCTGGCTGTAGTTCCGCGGGCGGCCGCGCGGCTGCTTCAGAGGTGGTGGGGCGGCTTCTCGTCGAGGAAGCGCCTGAGGTCGGCCGCGCCGCCGCCGGAGTCGGTGCGCTCGCCCCAGCCCCGGTCGGTGTCGTCGGAGGACTGCTGGTCGAGCGGGTCGTCGAAGACCAGCGCGGGCTTCGGCTCGCGCGGCTCGGAATCGGGAGCGGTGCTCATGCGTCCAGGGTACGGTCGCGGAGAAAAACCCCGCGCCTTCTGTTGTGCTGGGAATCATGACCTCCAGCACCACTCCCCCGCCCGCCCCCTCCGGCGCTTCCGACGGCCGGGGCCCCCTGCGCAGGCTCCGGGCCCGCGGCCGCGACGAGGCGCACCGGACGGCCTCGCCGCTGGAGCTCTTCTTCGACCTGTGCTTCGTCGTGGCCGTCGCCCAGGCGGGTGTCCAGCTGGTGCACTCCGTGGCCGAGGGACATGCCGGCCAGGGGATCCTCGACTACGCGATGGTGTTCTTCGCCCTGTGGTGGGCGTGGATGAACTTCACGTGGTTCGCCTCGGCGTACGACAACGACGACGTCCTCTACCGGGTCGTCACGCTGGTGCAGATCGCGGGTGTGCTGGTCCTCGCGGCGGGGGTCTCACGGGCGTTCGAAGCGCACGAGTTCCTCGTGGTCTGGCTGGGCTACGCGATCATGCGGCTCGCGCTGGTGGCGCAGTGGCTGCGGGCGGCCCGTTCGAGCGAGGGCCCGGAGCGTACGACGGCCCTGCGCTACGCGGGTGGGGTCCTGCTGTGCCAGGTCGGCTGGCTGGGGCTGCTGTTCCTGCCGGAGGGGGCCCGGCCCTGGTGGTTCCTGGTGATGGCGCTGCTGGAGATGTGCGTGCCGCCGTTCGCGGAGCGGGGATACACCACGGCCTGGCATCCGCGTCACATCGCCGAGCGGTACGGGCTGTTCACCATCATCGTGCTGGGCGAGACGATCGCGGCGGCCGCGATCGCGGTGAAGTCGGGCATCGACGAGAACGACGCGCTGGGCGAGCTCCTCCCCATCGCGGCGGGCGGTCTGCTGGTGATCTTCGCGGCGTGGTGGCTCTACTTCGTGGTGCCCGTCCACAGCCATCTGCGTTCCAACCGGCAGGCGTTCCTGTGGGGTTACGGGCACTACCTCGTCTTCGCCTCGGCGGCCGCGATCGGCGCCGGACTGGAGGTGGCGGTGGAGCAGACGGTCGGCGAGGCGCACATCTCCACGCTGGCGGCCTCGGCCGCCGTGACCCTGCCGACGGCCCTCTACCTGCTGACGTTGTGGGCTCTGCACTCGCGCCACTTCAAGGCGGGCTTCACCCAGCAGCTGGTGCTGCCGACGACAGCACTGCTGGTGATCTGCTGCACGTTCCTGGGTGACTGGGCGGTGTCGGCGGCGGGCGTGGTCTGCGCGCTGTCGGTGGCGGCGGGTGAGACGTCGGCCGTGCGCAGGGACGCGCGGGAGAGCGGACCGGCGACGCCGGCCGGGTGAGGGGCGCCGCGGCGGGTGAGGGGCGCCGCGGTGGTGGCCGACAGCGCCGAGCGGCTCGGTGCGCCCGCCGACGCGGGCGGCTGGACGAGACTGTGCGCCATGACAGTTGAGGCTCTGGTTGACGCTCTGACGGATGTCCCCGGCCTGCGCGTGGGGCACGCGACCCGCGCCGGTGACGGCTGGCTCACCGGCACCACGGTCGTGCTCGCCCCGGAGGGCGGCGCCGTGGCCGCGGTGGACGTGCGCGGCGGCGGTCCCGGCACGAAGGAGACGGACGCGCTCGATCCGCGGAACGTGGTGCGCAAGGTCGAGGCGGTCGTGCTGACCGGCGGCAGCGCGTACGGGCTGGACGCGGCGTCGGGGGTGATGGCCTGGCTGGAGGAACGGGGGCGCGGGATCCGGGTCGGGGCGGACCCGGCGCACGTGGTGCCGGTGGTGCCCGCCGCCTGCGTCTTCGACCTGGGGCGGGGCGGCGACTTCCGGGCCCGGCCGGACGCGGCCACCGGCCGGGCCGCGGTGGAGGCCGCCGCGGCGAGCGAGGCAGGCGCCCCGGTGGCGCAGGGATGCGTGGGTGCCGGCACAGGCGCGGTGGTCGGGGTGGTGAAGGGCGGCGTCGGCAGCGCGAGCACCGTGCTCGGCTCGGGGATCACGGTGGCGGCGCTGGTGGTGGCCAACGCGGCGGGGTCGGTGGTGGATCCGGAGACGGGGGTGCTGTACGGGGAGTTGTTCCAGGGGCGGGTGGAGTATCCGGAGGCGCGGGTCCACGAGGCGGCGCGGCGGCGCCTGGCCGAGACGGCCGCGCGGAGTGCTCCTCCCCCGCTCAACACCACGCTCGCGGTGGTCGCCACGGACGCGGACCTGACGAAGGCGCAGGCGCAGAAGCTGGCCGGTACGGCACATGACGGCATCGCCCGCGCGGTGCGTCCGGTGCACCTCCTCAACGACGGGGACACGGTGTTCGCCCTGGCGACGGGAGACCGCGCCCTGGACGCCGCGAACCCGCTCGCCCTCAACGAGGTCCTCGCCGCGGGCGCGGACGTCGTGACCCGGGCGATCGTGCGGGCCGTCCGGGCCGCCGGGTCGGTCGACGGGCCGGGTGGGACGTGGCCGTCGTACGGGGAGTTGTACGCGGGCCGCTGAACCGGCCCGCGGCGCACAGCGGATCCACAGCGGACCGGGACTTTGTCGCGGTTCTGTCACGTGACGGCGTTCACCGCGCACGGACGGAACCCGACCGGCCGCCCGTCCCCTCTTCCCTCACGTACTGGAGCGGATCACGCACAACACACGAACTGGGAGCAGCCCGTGACAACGCCGGACATTGCAGCGCGGCGCACACTGACGGCCTGTGCCGCCCTGATGGTCGGCGCCCTGACGCTCACCGCCTGCGGTGGCAGCGCCAACGCCAAGGACGACGAGAAGGGCGGCAAGGGCGCCGCCAAGACGTCCGTCGCGAAGATCGCCATCTCGGCGAAGGACGGTTCGACCGGCGCCTCCATCAACACGACCGGCGTGAAGGTCAGCGACGGGAAGCTGACCGACGTGAAGATGACGGTGGCGGACAGCGGGCAGGCCGTGCCGGGCTCGGTCTCCGCCGACGGCAAGGCGTGGAAGCCGAAGGAGCAGTTGGAGCGCGGCACGAAGTACCAGATATCGGCGACCGCGAAGGACGCGGACGGGCGGACGGCCGCGGCCAACTCGATCTTCACCACGGTGACGTCGGCGAACAGCTTCATCGGGACGTACACGCCGGACGACGGCACCACGGTCGGTGTGGGCATGCCGGTGTCGTTCACCTTCGACAAGGCCATCACCGACCGCAAGGCCGTGCAGTCGCACATCACGGTCGTCTCCAGCAGCGGGCAGAAGGTCGTGGGGCACTGGTTCAACGGGCAGCGGCTCGACTTCCGGCCCGAGGAGTACTGGAAGGCCGGCTCCAAGGTCACGATGAAGATCGACCTGGACGGCGTCGAGGGCGCGAACGGCGTCTACGGCGTGCAGAAGAAGACGGTCACCTTCACGGTCGGGCGTGCGCAGGTCTCCACGGTCGACGCGAAGACCCAGACCATGACGGTCGTGCGGGACGGCAGGACCATCAAGACGATCCCGATCTCGGCGGGCAGCCCGCAGCACACGACGTACAACGGGCAGATGGTGATCTCGGAGAAGTTCGTCCAGACCCGGATGAACAGCCAGACGGTCGGGCTGGGCGGTGAGTACGACATCCCGGACGTGCCGCACGCGATGCGCCTGACCACGTCCGGCACCTTCATCCACGGCAACTACTGGTACAACAAGGGCAACCCGCCCTTCGGCCGCCAGGGCACCAGCCACGGCTGCGTCGGCCTCGCGGACGTCCAGGGCGCCGGGGGCAACACGCCCGCCAAGTGGTTCTACGACAACTCCCTCATCGGGGACGTGGTGATCGTGAAGAACTCCCCCGACAAGACGGTGGCGCCGGACAACGGGCTCAACGGATGGAACATGGCGTGGAGCCAGTGGGTCGCGGGCAGCGCCTCCTGATCGACTCCAAGTACCGCCCCAAGTGGGGTTTCTGACGGACGGACCGGGCCGCGCGGGAACTTTTCGCGCGGCCCGCGCGTTTTCCCGGACGTACGTTTTCTCGGTTCCCGGACATGATGTCCGACCGAGGGGCTACGGTATGCACCCACAAGGTGACATGCAGCAACGCCGGGAGAAACCTTGAGCGTTCCGTACGAGACGGCAGCGTACGAACCCCACGACTCGCCCGAGTCTCCGGAGGAGCACCTCGCGCGACTCCTCGGCCGTGCCCTGAACTCCTTCGAGTTGCCGGACGAGACGATAAGGCTGCTGGACTGCGCGCTGGCGCACGACGGTTCGCTGCACTCCGCGCACCACAGCGCGGGCCTGCACCGCGAGACGTACCGGCACACCTGGCTGCTCGCCGACGGCTCGGCGCTCACCCTGTGGGAGCTCGTCCACAACACCGCGCCGGGCAGCGAGCCGCAGCACGAGGTGTACGTCGACGAGGAGGAGCTGCGCGCCGCCACCACGCGGCTGCCGCTGCCCCCGGACGCCCCGGACTTCGAACTGCCGGTGACGGTCCAGCTGTCCCCGGTCGCCACGCCGCGGCACGCCTACGCCCGGGACGACTCGGCGGACCACGCGCGCCGTTTACTGCGCCGGGCGGAGAACGCGGACCGGCCGGGCGCGGACACGGCGGCCCTGCTGGCCACGGCGTCCGGGCACCAGATCACCCAGGCCTTCGGCCGCCCGTGCCGCGCGGGCCGGGCGGGGCTGGGCTTCTCCCTCTACGAGCACGCGTTCCTGCTGCGTGACGGCGCGGAGATCTCCCTCTGGGAGGTCGAGCACACGGCGACGCCGGACGGGCGGCACATGTGCGAGGTGTACGCCAGCGAGGACGCGGCGCGCGAGGCGATGGAGCGGCGGGCGGCCCAGCTCTCCTGAGGCAGGCCCCAGACCCTAGACGTCTCTGTCGCCGAGCTGACGGACCAGCTCGTCGAAGGCGTCTCTCTCCTCGGAGGTCAGCTCCACGAACTCCGACCGGGGGCCCGACTGCCGCTGCTGCGGGAGGGCGGGGAGGGGGTGGCCTTCGGGCCATCGGGAGACGTGCTCGGGCATGCGCCCCAGTAGACACCACGGCCCGGGACTTCGGTCCCGGGCCGTGATTTTCGTGATCTATCTCGCAGGTGGCATGAACGGGTCACAGTGCCCCAAAGGGGCCCAGGTCCCTACGCCGCCACCGGCTGCTTCCGCTCCGCCGCCTGGGCCGCGGTGCCCTCGCCGGAGGCCGGTGCGGCGCCGGGGGCCTGCTTGCGCATGCCCTTCAGGACGATCACCAGGGCGGCGGTGACGCAGACGCCCGCGGCGATGGCGACCAGGTAGAGGAGCGGGTTGCCGATCAGCGGGACCACGAAGATGCCGCCGTGCGGGGCGCGCAGGGTGGCGCCGAAGGCCATCGACAGGGCGCCGGTGATCGCGCCGCCCGCCATCGAGGCGGGGATGACGCGCAGCGGGTCGGCCGCGGCGAAGGGGATCGCGCCCTCGGAGATGAAGGAGGCGCCGAGCACCCAGGCCGCCTTGCCGTTCTCGCGCTCGGTCTGCGTGAAGAGCTTGCCGCGCACGGTCGTCGCCAGGGCCATCGCCAGCGGCGGGACCATGCCGGCCGCCATCACCGCGGCCATGATCTTCATCGCGGAGTCGCTGGGGCTGGACACCGCGATGCCGGCGGTGGCGAAGGTGTAGGCGACCTTGTTGACGGGACCGCCGAGGTCGAAGCACATCATCAGGCCGAGCAGGGCGCCGAGCAGGATGGCGTTGGAGCCGGACAGGCCGTTCAGCCAGTCGGTCATGCCCTTCTGCGCGGAGGCGATGGGCTTGCCGATGACCACGAACATCAGGAACCCGACGATCGCGGATGAGATCAGCGGGATCACCACCACCGGCATGATGCCGCGCAGCGCCGCCGGGACGTTCACCTTCTGGATCGCCAGCACCACACCGCCGGCGATGAGACCCGCCGCGAGACCGCCGAGGAAGCCGGCGCTGATGGTGGACGCGATCATGCCGCCCACGAACCCGGGGACCAGGCCGGGCCTGTCCGCCATGCCGTAGGCGATGTACCCCGCCAGCACCGGGACGAGGAAGCCGAACGCCACGGCGCCGATCTGGAACAGCAGGGCCGCCCAGCTGCCCGTCTGGGTCCACACGAAGTGTTCCATGACCGAGGGCGCCGTCTTGACCTCGTAGCCGCCGATCGCGAAGCCGAGGGCGATGAGCAGACCGCCCGCCGCGACGAACGGCACCATGTAACTGACGCCGGACATCAGCCACTTGCGCAGCTTGGTGCCGTAGCCCTCGCCGGAGTCGCCGGAGCGCTCCACCGGGGTGGCCGGGGCGGAGCCGGAGGTGACCTCGCCGCGTGCGGCCTTCTCGCGGACCTCGGCGATGAGTTCCGCGGGGCGGTTGATGCCCGCCTTCACGCCGACGTCGACGGTCGGCTTGCCGGCGAACCGCTCCTTCTCCCGCACGGGCACGTCGTGGGCGAAGATCACGCCGTCCGCCGCCGCGATGACCGCGGGGTCGACGCGGGTGAAGCCGGCCGAGCCCTGGGGCTCGACGGTGATCTCGACGCCCGCCGCACGGCCGGCGTTCTCCAGCGACTCGGCCGCCATGTAGGTGTGGGCGATGCCGGTGGGGCAGGAGGTGACGGCGACGATGCGGAACGGGCGCTCCTCGCCGGGAGCGGCGTCGTCGTCGGTGTCCGTGGCGGCGGCGGAAGAGGCCGCTCCCGCCGACGCCACGGGGTCTTCGGCACCTGCCGGAGCAGGCGTCTCGGCAGGCGCTTCGGCAGGCGCTTCCGGCTCGTCGCCGCGGATCAGCGCCGCCGCGGCCGCCGCGTCGCCCACCGCGCGCAGGGCGTCGGTGAACTCGCTGTTCATCAGCTGCCGGGCCAGGGACGACAGGATCGTCAGGTGGGCGTCGTCGGCGCCGGCCGGCGCGGCGATCAGGAAGATCAGGTCGGCGGGGCCGTCCGCGGCACCGAAGTCGATGCCGGCCGCGCTGCGCCCGAAGGCGAGCGTCGGCTCGGTGACGTGCTCGCTGCGGCAGTGCGGGATGCCGATGCCGCCGTCGAGGCCGGTCGGCATCTGGGCTTCGCGGGCGGCCACATCGGCGAGGAAGCCGTCCAGGTCGGTCACCCGGCCCAGGGCCACCATGCGCTCGGCGAGGGATCGCGCCGCCGCTTCCTTGGTGTCGGCGGACAGGTCGAGATCGACCAGGTCCGCGGTGATCATGTCGCTCATCGCGGGCTCCTTAGCACGCGTATCGCCCGGTCAGTGGGGTGGGCGGGGGTGGGGGGGGTGCGGTGGGGGTGACGGGGGTGGGAGCGGGGAGTAATGGGGAGGCTCGCCGCTCACGGGCCGGTCCGGGCAGCTCGAGGTACGTCATGACACCGGCTCCTTCAACACTCGGTCCGCCGGGATGTCCGCCGTGACCGTCACCGCGGCCGGGTCCAGGTCCCCGGGCTCGGGCATGACACTGCCGGGCAGCTGGACGGCCGCCGCGCCGTGGGCGACCGCGGAGGCCAGGGCCTCGGGGCCGCTGCCGCCGGCGATCAGGAAACCGGCGAGGGAGGAGTCGCCGGCGCCCACGTTGCTGCGGACGGCGGCCACCCGGGCGCTGCCGAACCAGGCGCCCTCGTCGGACACCAGCAGCTGCCCGTCGGCGCCGAGGCTGGCGAGGACGGCCCGGGCACCCCTCTCGCGCAGTTCCTCGGCCGCCTTCACGGCGTCGCCGACGGTGGCGAGGGGGCGGCCGACGGCCTCGGCGAGCTCCTCGGCGTTGGGCTTGACCACGTCGGGTCGCTCGCGCAGGGCCGCGAGCAGCGCGGGCCCGGAGGTGTCCAGGGCGATCCGCGCCCCGGCGGCGTGCGTGCGGGCGACCAGTTCGGCGTACCAGGAGGGGGCGAGGCCGCGCGGGAGGCTGCCGCAGCAGGCGATCCAGGAGGCGTCGCGGGACTGCTGCCGTACGGTCTCCAGGAGCAGTTCCCGCTCGGCGTCGGTGAGTTCCGGGCCGGGCGCGTTGATCTTCGTCAGGACGCCGTCGGCCTCGGCGAGGGCGATGTTGGAGCGGGTGGCGCCGGCGACGGGGACCGGGGCGACCTCGATGCCCTGCGCGTCGAGCAGGTCGGCGACGAGCGCGCCGGGGGCGCCGCCCAAGGGCAGGACCGCCACGGTGCGCTGTCCGGCCGCGGCGACCGCGCGCGAGACGTTCACGCCCTTGCCGCCCGGGTCCATCCGCTCGCCGGTGGCGCGGATGACCTCGCCGCGGTCGAGGGACGGCACCTCGTAGGTGCGGTCCAGGGACGGGTTGGGGGTGACGGTGAGGATCATGCGCGCACTACTTCCGTGCCGCCGCGCTCGATCGCGACGGTGTCTTCGGGGCTCAGCCCGCTGTCGGTGATCAGCAGGTCCACATCGCTCAGGTCGCCGAAGCGGGCGAAGTGCTCCTGGCCGTGCTTGGAGGAGTCGGCGAGCAGCACCACGCGGCGGGCGGCGGCCACGGCCGCGCGCTTCACGGCGGCCTCGGCGAGGTCGGGGGTGGTCAGGCCGTGTTCGGCGGAGAAGCCGTTGGCGGCCACGAACAGCACGTCGGCGCGGATCTCGCCGTAGGCCCGCAGCGCCCAGGCGTCCACGGCGGCGCGCGTGCGGTGCCGTACGCGCCCCCCGATGAGGTGGAGCTGGATGCCGGGGTGGTCGGCGAGACGGGCCGCGATGGGCAGGCTGTGCGTGACGACGGTGAGCGAGGCCTCCAGCGGGAGGGCAGCGGCCATCCGGGCCACCGTCGTGCCGGCGTCGAGGATCATCGTGCCCTCGCTCGGCAGTTCCGCGAGGGCCGCCTTGGCGATGCGGTCCTTCTCGTCGGCCGCCGTCGACTCGCGCTCGGCGATGTCCGGCTCGAAGTCGAGGCGCCCGACCGGGATGGCTCCGCCGTGCACCCGGCGGACGAGCCCGGCGCGGTCGAGGGCCTTCAGATCCCGGCGGATCGTCTCCGCCGTCACCTGGAACTCCTCGGCCAGCGACACGACATCCACTCGGCCGCCGTCACGGGCGAGCCGGAGGATCTCCTGCTGCCGCTCCGGTGCGTACATGTCTGTTCGCCTCCGCCTCGTGCCCGAACGTGTGGTTTCAGCGGGAGGCTACGCCGAGATTTCCGCAAAGTAAACAGGTTCGGACCCAATCGGGCATGATCAGAAATGCAGACGGGCCCGGCACCCGAGATGCCGAGCCCGTTCCCCGCCAGGCCTGTTCCCCGCCGTCAGACCAGCGCCGGTTCCTTCTGCTCCACCACCGGCTGCTCCCCCTCCAGGTGCTGCGCGGGCCGCTTCGGCAGCGCGAACATCAGCAGGAAGATGGCGCCCATCACCACGGCCACCCAGCCCAGGGCGTTCCGGAAGGCGTCCGCGAAGGCCGGACCCACCTGCTCGGGCCGCAGGTGCTCGGAGATCGTGCCGAAGAAGACCACCGACACCAGCCCCAGCCCCAGCGCGTTGCCCATCTGCTGCACGGTGTTGATCAGCCCCGACGCCGAACCGGCGTGCTCGCGCGGTACCTCGGAGAGGATCGCGTCGGTCAGCGGCGCCACGATCAGACCCATGCCGACGCCCATCACGACGAGCGGCAGAGCCATCTGCCACGGGGTGACGGCGAGGCCGTAGTGGGCGGACTCCCAGATGTAGAGCAGCACCCCGGCCGCCATCACCAGCGCGCCCGCCTGGAGCACCTTGCGCCCGAAGCGCGGCACCAGCTGCTGCACCGACATCCCGGCGGCCACGGACACCGCGATCGAGAACGGCACCCCGGTCAGCCCGGCCTTCAGCGGGCTCCAGCCCAGCCCCACCTGCATGTACAGCGTCCACACCAGGAAGAACACGCCGAGCCCGACACCGAAGACCGTCTGCACGGCGATCCCCGCCGCGAAGCTCTTGACCCGGAACAGCGACAGTTCGACCAGCGGGGAGCCGTCCCGCGCGCTCTTGCGCCGCTCGTACGCCACCAGCACCGCGAGGACGACGAGCGCGCCGGCCATCGAGACGTACCCCCACACCGGCCAGCCCAGCTCGCGGCCACGGATCAGCGGGTAGAGCAGCATCAGCAGCCCCAGCGTCACCAGCGCGACGCCCACCAGGTCCAGCTTCAGGGCCCGCGGCGCCCTGGACTCGGTGATGAAACGGCCGCCGAGGACCAGGCCGGCGACACCGACGGGCAGGTTGATCAGGAAGATCGAGCGCCAGCCCCACCCGAACAGGTTCCACTCGGTCAGCAGCGCGCCCAGCAGCGGACCGGACACGGCGCCGAGTCCGACGACCGCGCCGAACAGCCCGAAGACCTTGCCCCGTTCGTGCGCCGGGAAGGTCGCGTGCACGATCGACAGCACCTGCGGCACCATCAGCGCCGCCATGCCGCCCTGCAGGAAGCGGGCCGCGACCAGCATCTCCGGGTTCACCGCGAGGCCGCAGAGCGCGGAGGCGACGGTGAAGCCGCCGATGCCGACGAGGAAGACCCGCTTGCGGCCGTGGATGTCGCCGAGCCGTCCGCCGGTGACGAGCCCGGCGGCGAAGGCGAGGGCGTATCCGGCGGTGATCCACTGGATCTGGCTGAAGGACGCGCCCTCCTCCCGCTGGATCGACGGGATGGCGATATTGACGATCGTGACGTCGACGAGGTCCATGAAGGCCGCGGTCATCACGATCGCGAGGGCGAACCAGCGGCGGCGGTCGCTCCCGCCGCCCGCGGTGGTGCTGAGGGTCTGCTCGGTGGAGGTCATACCGCGAAGCTAGTGGCCCATTAGGTCAGATCTTGTCCTACTGCTACGGCATCCTCATCGGTATGACGACGGACACTCCGGCCCGGCTGCTGACGCTCCTCTCCCTCCTCCAGACGCCCCGCGAATGGCCCGGCGGCGAGCTCGCCGACCGGCTCGGAGTCTCCCGCCGCACGGTCCGGCGGGACATCGACCGGCTGCGCGAGCTGGGCTACCCCGTGCAGGCCAGCAAGGGCGCCGACGGCGGCTACCGGCTGGTCGCGGGCAAGGCCATGCCGCCGCTCGTCCTCGACGACGAGGAGGCGGTGGCCATCGCGGTCGGGCTGCGCGCCGGGGCCGGGCACGCCGTGGAGGGCCTGGACGAGGCGTCGGTACGGGCCCTCGCCAAACTGGAGCAGGTGCTGCCCGGCCGGCTGCGCCACCGCGTGAGTACGCTTCAGGCCGCGACGACCCCGCTGACCAGCGGGGACGGGCCGAGCATCGCGCCCGAGACCCTGACCGTCATGGCCTCCACGGTGGCCGGGCACGAGCGGCTGCGCTTCGCCTACCGCGCGGCGGACGGCACCGAGTCCCGTCGCCTGACGGAGCCGTACCGGCTGGTGTCGACCGGGCGGCGCTGGTACCTGGTGGCGTACGACATCGACCGGGACGACTGGCGGACGTTCCGGGTCGACCGGGTGAGCGAACCGTTCGCCACCGGCGCGCGGTTCGTGCCGCGCGAGCTGCCGACGGGGAGTGCGGCGGAGTACCTGCGGCAGTCGATGCAGCGGCAGCAGGAGTCCTACGACTTCGAGGTCGTGTTCGCCGCGCCGGCCGACTTCGTCGCCGCGCGGCTGCCGAAGTGGCTGGGCACGCCCGAGCCGCTGGACGAGAACAGCAGCCTGCTGCGGGGGTCCGTGGGGGACGCCGTGCAGTGGGTGGCGTTCCGCCTCGCGATGCTGGAGTGCGACTTCGCGGTCCGACGCCCGGAGGAACTGGTGACGGCGGTCCGGGAGTTGGGCGCACGGCTGAGCAGGGCGGCGGAGGGAACGACCGGCAGGGCATGACCGTCGCGCCCGGGCTCCCGAGTCGTGGTCCCGGACCGCTGTCTTGCGCCGCCGGCGTCACGGCCGGGAGCGCCCTGCCGCCGCCATCAGCCCCCCTACGCCCCCCACGGAAAGTCCCGAAGCGCCGCGAGGTTGCGCAGCGCCAGTTCCGCCGGGCTGCCCGGGCCCTCCACGGGCCCGTCCCCCTCGGCCCAGCCCTCCAGGGCGGCCCGTACGGCGGCGCTCGCGACGGCGGCGGCGAAGCGCGGTTGCGGCACGGCGCGGGCCTCGGGTCCCGGCGTGGGGGCAACGTTGTCGCCGTCGCCCTCCCCCGCAGAGCCCCCGGCGGCAGGCCCGACACGTGTCACCCGTTCCGCCAGGACCTCCCCCAGCATGCGTTCCGACCCCTGGCACACCTCCGCCCACACCCTGCGCAGGGACGGGTTCGCCTCGGCCAGGCGCAGGAGCGTGCGGACCCACTCCCAGGAGGACGCCGAGACGCCGACGCCCGGCGTGAGGGTGTGGCGGACCCCCTCCTCCAAAGCCTGGAGGACGCCCGCCTCGGCGGGAGCGGCCCGCACCGCCGCCACCCAGCGCTGGGCGCCGGCGGCGTAGAGCGGGGCGACGGCCTCCTCCTTGGTCGCGAAGTACCGGTAGAAGGTGCGCGGGGCGATGCCGGCGGCCTGGGCGATGTCCTCCGCGCGGGTGGCGCGCAGGCCGTGCCGTACGAAGAGACCGGCCGCCGCACGGGCGATCTCCATCCGCGTCTCGGCCTTGCGCCGCTCGGTCAGAGAGGCGTGCGGCGGGGTCGGGGTGGTGCTGCTCACGCCCGGCAGGCTATGCCCATGTGACACAATCTGCCATCTGGCAGGCCACCCCGTGGTTCAGGTACGGGGTGGCCCGCCTTCCAGCCCCCTGCCGGCGAGGACGACCGGCATGAAGAGAGCCGGGCCCCGGCGCCCGGGGGGAGGGACGCCGAAGCCCGGCCTTGGGAGAGTCCCGGCGCCGGGGGGAGTGCGACGGGACTTGGCTCTGCGGGGGGCCAGGGGGGTGACCCCGGGCCCGAACTGGTGGACCCGGAAGTCTTGTTCCCGGAGCCCCGGGGGTTGAAGCGGCGTTACAACGCCATGTTTGCGCGGTCTTTCGCCACCCGGCGTACGCCAGGGCCACCGGGCGTACACTGCCCGTCACCCACAGGCCATGGGAACGAGCGGTGCGCACGGAAGCTCACCATGGTCGCCGGATCGCCGGCCGCTCACCGTGCTCGCCGGACCGTGCTCGCCGGACAGCCTCGCCGGGCTGTGCCGGCGTCACGCCGCCGCGTCGAACCCGGTGCTGCGGGCCAGCTTCTTCAGCTCCAGCAGCGCGTGCTTCTCGATCTGGCGGATGCGCTCGCGGGTCAGGCCGTGCTCCTTGCCGACCTCGGTCAGCGTGCGCTCGCGGCCGTCCTCGATGCCGTAGCGCATCTTGATGATGGAGGCCGTGCGCTGGTCGAGGCGGCCGATGAGGTCGTCGAGCTCCTCGCTGCGCAGCAGCGTGAGCACGGACTGCTCGGGCGACACCGCCGAGGTGTCCTCCAGGAGGTCGCCGAACTGGGTCTCGCCCTCGTCGTCCACCGACATGTTCAGCGAGACCGGGTCGCGGGCCCAGTCCAGCACGTCGGTGACGCGCTCCGGCGTCGAGCCGAGCTCGGCGGCGATCTCCGCGGGCTCCGGGTCCCGGCCGTGCTCGCGGTTGAACTCGCGCTGCACACGGCGGATCCGGCCCAGCTCCTCCACGAGGTGGACGGGCAGGCGGATCGTACGGGACTGGTCGGCTATCGAGCGGGTGATGGCCTGGCGGATCCACCACGTGGCGTACGTGGAGAACTTGAAGCCCTTGCGGTAGTCGAACTTCTCGACCGCGCGGACGAGGCCGGCGTTGCCCTCCTGGATCAGGTCCAGCAGCGGCAGGCCGCTGCGGGGGTAGCGGCGGGCGACGGCGACGACCAGGCGGAGGTTGGAGCGGATGAAGACGTCCTTGGCCCGCTCCGCGTCGGCGACCAGGGCTTCCAGCTCCTCGCGGGTGGCGTCCGCCTTGGTCTCCTCGTACCCGTCGAGGACCTGCCGCGCGAACACACCCGCCTCGATGACCTGGGACAGCTCGACTTCCTTGGCGGCGTCGAGCAGCGGTGTGCGCGCGATCTCGTCGAGGTACATGCCGACCAGGTCGCGGTCGGCGATCTCGCCGCCATGGGCGCGAACACTGCTTGCCGCGTCGGCCGTCTCGCCGGTGGCGGACTGACGACGGGCGACGGCACGGGTTGCCATGCGTGCTCCCTTGCGATGTGAGGTCAGCGGGTGGTCCTTCGGACGCTGGACTCCGTCTCCGGGACTCTCCGGACTCTCCTCGGGTGCCCTGCATCCGATGGAAACAACGACTGGAATCAGGACAGAATTCCCAACCCGCCCTCCGATTTTTCTGATCATGCAGTACCCTGTCCGGCCACACCGGGAGGCGAGATGCTGTCGGAACGCACAGAGGTGCAGGTCAGGCCGGGAGTCGAGGGTGACCTCGAAGCCCTCACGGCCCTCTACAACCACTACGTACATGAGACAGCGATCACATTCGATACCGCGATCTTCACTCCGGAGGAGCGCCGCCCTTGGCTGCTCTCCCACCCTGAAGACGGGCCGTACCGCCTGATGGTTGCCGTGGACCGCGACACACAGGGGATTCTGGGGTACGCCACCTCTAGCCCCTTCCGGGCGAAGCCCGCCTACGCGACCTCCGTGGAGACGACGGTGTACGTCGCCCCGGACGCCGGCCGCCGGGGCATCGGCACCCTGCTCTACGAGGCGCTCTTCGAGGCCCTGTCCGGCGAGGACCTGCACCGCGCCTATGCGGGCATCGCGCAGCCGAACGAGGCGTCGGCCCGGCTGCACGAGCGCTTCGGCTTCCGGCACGTCGGCACGTACCGGGAGGTCGGCCGCAAGTTCGGGCGGTACTGGGACGTGGCCTGGTACGAGAAACCGCTCTAGGGGCGGTCAGCCGAACTGCACCGACCGCTTCGCCAGCCCCATCCAGAACCCGTCGATCACCGACTTCTGCGCGTCCAGCTCACCGGCCGCGTCGGCCGCGCCCATCGTGACGAACAGCGGGGCGAAGTGCTCGGTGCGGGGGTGAGCCAGCTGCCCCGCGGGCGACTTGCGGGTGAAGTCGAGCAGGGCGTCGACGTCCCGCGCCTCCAGGGCCCGCCGGCCCCAGTCGTCGAACTCGGCGGACCAGGCGGGGACGCCGCCCTGCCGGAGCGCGGCCAGGTTGTGGGTGAAGAAGCCGGAGCCGACGATGAGCACGCCCTCGTCGCGCAGCGGGGCGAGCCTGCGGCCGATCTCCATGAGCCGGACCGGGTCGAGCGTCGGCATGGAGACCTGGAGGACCGGGATGTCGGCCTCCGGGTACATCTCGACCAGCGGGACGTACGCGCCGTGGTCGAGGCCGCGGTCGGGAACGTCCTGGACGGGCATGCCGGGGGCGCGCAGCAGCTTCCGCACCGACTCGGCGAGCTCCGGTGCGCCGGGGGCGTCGTACGTCACCCGGTAGTAGTGCTCCGGGAAGCCCCAGAAGTCGTAGACGAGCGGCACGGTCTCGGTGGCGCCGAGGGCGAGCGGAGCCTCCTCCCAGTGGGCGGAGACGATGAGGATCGCCCGGGGGCGGGGCAGGCCGGCGGACCAGGCTGCCAGCTCACCGGGCCAGACCGGGTCGTCCGCCAGGGGCGGGGCGCCGTGGCTGAGGTACAGAGCGGGCATGCGCTCCTGGGTGGCGGCGGACATGCTGCGACTCCTTCCAGAACATGGTTCCCTACAAAACTGTACGGACCATTTGTTTAAAGTTCAAGGAGGGTCCGCGTAGAGTGGACGACATGAAGGCACCCGCATCCGCACCGGCAACCGGCTCCACCGCGGAGCCCCAGGAACCGCGCTGGCTCACCGACGAGGAGCAGCGCGTATGGCGTTCGTTCATGGAGGGCGCCACTCTCCTCGACGACCATCTCGACCGTCAGCTCCAGCGCGACGCGGGCATGCCGCACGTCTATTACGGCCTTCTGGTCAAGCTCGCCGAGGCGCCGAGGCGGCGGCTGCGGATGACCGAGCTGGCGATGCTGGCGAAGATCACCCGCTCCCGTCTCTCGCACGCCGTCGCGCGCCTGGAGAAGAACGGCTGGGTGCGCCGCGAGGACTGCCCCGACGACAAGCGGGGCCAGTTCGCCGTGCTGACGGACGAGGGCTACGAGGTGCTGCGGCGGACCGCGCCGGGCCATGTCGAGGCCGTGCGCCAGGCGGTCTTCGACCGGCTCACCCCGGAACAGCAGAAGTCCCTCGGCGAGATCATGCGGATCATCGCCGAGGGACTCCAGCCGAGCGAAGCGGGTGCGGACCTGCCCTGGCTCCGCTGACGCGGGAGCCGGGGCAGGTCCTGGAATCCGTAGGCGCGAGGCGTCCCCTTCCTCGCGCCTACGGGTGGCCCGAAGCGGGTGCGTGTACGGGTGAGGGTGCGGGTACGGCCGTCAGTGGGCGACGACCGGGATCTGCACCTCGTCCGCCGCGCCCTCGCCGGAGCCGGTCACCGCGGTCATGTTCGGGCGGCCGGCGTTGACGAAGGTCAGGGCGATCGCGGCGGCCACCACGAGGATGCCGACGGCGAACCAGATGGCGCTGGTGTAGCCCTGCACCATGCCCTCCAGCTGGACCAGCTGCTGCTGGGACCGGCTGGTCGCCCCCACGATGTGGTCGGCGATGTAGGAGGTCGTCGCCGAGGCGGCGATGGTGTTGAGCAGGGCCGTGCCGATCGCGCCGCCCACCTGCTGCGAGGTGTTGACCATCGCGGAGGCGACACCGGAGTCCCGGGGCTCGACGCCCTGCGTGGCCAGGGACATGGCCGGCATGAACGCCGTACCCATGCCGAGGCCGAGCAGCAGCATCGCGGGCAGCAGCAGCGCCGCGTACGAGGAGTCGATCTCCAGCTGCGTCAGCAGCAGCATGCCGAGCGCGGCGACCAGGAAGCCCGGACCCATCAGCAGGCGCGGCGCGACCCGGGTCATCAGGCGGGTGCCGATCTGGGTGGAGCCCGTGATCATGCCCGCGATCATCGGCAGGAAGGCGAACCCGGTCTTGACCGGCGAGTAGCCCTTCACGATCTGCAGGTAGTAGGTCAGGAAGAGGAACAGGCCGAACATCGCGATGATCGCGAGACCGAGGGAGAGGTAGATGCCCCCGCGGTTGCGCTCGGTGACCACGCGCAGCGGCAGCAGCGGGGCCTTGACCTTGGACTCGACGACCACGAAGGCCAGCAGCAGCGCGGCCGAGGCGACGAACATGCCGACGGTCACGGAGTCGCTCCAGCCGTCCGACTCGGCGCGGGTGAAGCCGTAGACGAGGGCGACCAGGCCGAGGGTGGACAGGATCACGCCGGGGATGTCGAGCGGGGAGCGGTTGCGGCCGCCCTCCGGCTCACGGATGACGAAGTAGGCGCCGGCCGCGGCGATGACGGCGAACGGGATGTTCACGAAGAACGTCCAGCGCCAGTCCAGGTACTCGGTGAGGAAGCCGCCCAGGATCAGGCCGACGGCACCGCCGCCGCCGGCGATCGCGCCGTAGATGCCGAACGCCTTGGCGCGTTCCTTGGCGTCGGTGAACATCACGGCGAGCAGGGAGAGCGCGGCGGGCGCGAGCAGGGCGCCGAAGACGCCCTGGAGGGCGCGGGAGCCGAACATCATGGCCTCGTTGGTGGCCGCCCCGCCGAGGGCGGAGGCCGCGGCGAAGCCCGCGAGACCGAGGACGAAGGTGCGCTTGCGTCCCCACAGGTCGGCTATCCGCCCGCCGAACAGGAGCAGGCCGCCGAAGGCGAGGGCGTAGGCCGTGACGACCCACTGCCGGTTGCCGTCGGAGATGCCGAGGTCCTGCTGGGCGGAGGGCAGGGCGATGTTCACGATGGTGGCGTCGAGGACGACCATCAGCTGGGCGAGCGCGATGAAGACGAGCGCTTTCCAGCGGCCGGCGTCCGGTGCGGCCGGAGCGCCGAGAGCCTTTGAGGCTGTTTCAGACATGGGGGTACCCACTTCGGGACTTCGTGACGGAAAAGAGTGACAAAAGGGATGGCTCGTCTAAGGGGACGGCCATAGGGACTGTTGCCTGGTCTGTTGCCTGGTCTGTCGCCTGGTCTGTCGCCTGGTCTGTTGCCTGGTCTGTCGCCTGGCCTTCAGGCGGTCGGGAAGGCCGAACGCGTCGGCCGGGGCTGGTGGTTCAGGGTCGACGCAGGTCCTCCAAGGTCACGGCCGCGCCCGGCAGAGCGGAACGAGCGGGAGCCCGCAGCCCGTCCAGGAACAGCTGGAGATGACGGTGGACGAAGCGGTCGGCACGGACGCAGTCCGTACCGGCCGGGGGCCTGCTGAGCTGGGCCACGGCGATCATGACGTCCCCGACGTCCACGTCGGAGCGGAGCTGACCGGCCGCCCTGGCCCGGTCCATGACCTCGGCGATCAGCCGCTCGACCCGTTCGCGCGCGGCCTCCAGATCCGGGTGGTGCTTGTCGAACGTGCTGGAGATCATCGGGCACAGCGCGCTGATCCGCTCGTCGGCGGCGGCGTGCACGAAGCGCTCCAGCGCCTCGAACGCGTCCCCGGTCTCGGTGAGCGCGACCTCCGCCGCGGCGGCCGTACGGTCCATGACGGAGCAGACGACCTCGCGGACCAGCGCGTCGCGGTCCGGGAAGTTGCGGTACACCGTGGCGTTGCCGACGCCGGCCCGGCGGGCGATCTCGTCGAGCGGCACCTCGGGGCCGTGCTCGACGAACATCTCCCGGGCGGCGGTGACGATCCGCTCCCGGTTGCGCAGGGCGTCGGCGCGCGGCCGGGGCGCCTTGCGCTGTACGGGGGTGGCGGTCTGCACGGCGTACTCCTGGTGTGAATGCGAAGCGCGTATCCGGGGAGGGGCTCCCCGTTTCGCTCGGACACAGGTCTAAACGGGGACTGCCTCCCCGGTATTTCCCGCTCCGGCGGCAATTCTTTGTGACCTGGCTCACAGTTCCGTCGATGCCGGGCTGCTGGACTGCGTCCGCACTGGGCCTACTGACGGGAAACCCACGATCGGTCTCCTCCAACGCGCGCCCCCGCACCCCGCGACGCAGGGTGAGCGCAAGGGTGCAGTCGGAGACCGGCGGCTGCCACGGCGCGGGAGGTCCCTTGCAGGTCACGTCCATGCAGCCGCAGCCCCGGGGCCGCGGGCCGGGCAGCGCGGGGCCGCTCGGCCGCCGGATATCCCGGCGCCGCCTGGCCGCGCTGGCCTGCGTGACCTCCCTGACCTTCACGGTCAGCACCTCGACCGGCACGGGCCGCCTCGCCCCGGGCACCACAGCGGCCGGAGCGGGCCCGATCGCCCTGTCCCACAGCTCCGCGCACGCCCCCTGCCTGATCCGCGGCGCCCGCGAGGTCCAGATGTCCGAGGGCATCCCCACCTCCGAGGGCTACTCCCGCTCCACCGGCACCGTCCGCGCCCTCACCCTGATGATCGACTTCTCCGACGCCCCCGGCGAGGGCAGGGCCCTGGACCGCTTCCGGGAGTTCTTCCCGCAGACCCGCCACTGGTTCCGCACCAGCTCCTACGGCCGCCTCGACTACCGCCCCGAGACCCCGGTCCCGTCCTGGCTGCGGATGCCGCGGTCCTTCCGCGAGTACGGCATAGAGCGGGGCGCCCCCTTCGACCCGGGCTACCGCGCGCTCGTCCGGGACATAGTCGCCGCGGCCGACCCGAAGGTGGACTTCCGCGGCTACGACCTGCTGAACGTGCTCGTGACCCCCAATGCCGGCCCCTCCGCCCTGGACACGGTCCTGTCCGTCACCTTCGCCGGGAATCCCGAGGCCCCGCCGGCGGACGGCGTCCCCGTCGCCAACGCCTCCTTCGTCTACTCCCGCCAGGACGACGGCTCGGGCTCCTACGACCGCACCGGCTACCGCGTCCTCCCCCACGAGAACGGCCACGTCTTCGGCCTGCCCGACCTGTACACCGCGGAGGGCGGGGGCGCGGTCGGCCACTGGGACATCATGAGCGAGGACTGGGGCGCCAACAACGACTTCCTCGGCTGGCACAAGTGGAAGCTGGGCTGGCTGGACGCCGACCAGGTGCACTGCGCGGCCTCCCCCGGCACCACGGAGTACACCCTGACACCGCTGGCCCGGGCCGGCGGCCCCAAACTGGTCTTCGTCCCCCTGAACGGCCGGACCGGCTACGCCGTCGAACTGCGCACCCGCGCGGGCAACGACGAGGCCGTGTGCCGCCCCGGCGTCCTCATCTACAAGGTCGACGCGGAGGTGGACACGGGCATGGGCCCGGTCACCGTCTACGACTCCCGCCGCGACAGCGGCGGCTGCACGCGCGCACCGAACGTCCACGCGGAGCTGTCGGACGCGCCGTTCAGGGCCGGGGAGACGTTCAGGGACGCGCGGAGCGGGGTCGTGATCAAGGTGGTCGGGGCGGAGGCGGGGGCGGACGGCGGATACCGGGTGCGGGTGACCAGGGAGTAGGGCCGGACCAGCGGCCGACCGGCGGTCCCTCCGCCGAGCCGCGTCCGGATTACCGTAGGCGTGCCGCGACCGCCGTACCGGAGAGCCGATGCCAGCGAAGCCCACGCCCGAGACCCCCGAGGGGCCCGCCCGACCGGCTGACGAGAACGGGAAGCCGGGCGGGACGGCCGCAGACCGCTCGACACCGGCGGCCGGGACGGCCCAAGACCGCTCGACACCGGCGGCCGGGACGGCCCAAGACCGCTCGACACCGGCGGCCGGGACGGCCCAAGACCGCTCGACACCGGCGGGCGCGACGGCCCAAGACCGCTCGACACCGGCGGGCGCGACGGCCCAAGACCGCTCGACACCGGCGGGCGCGACGGCCCAAGACCGCTCGACACCGGCGGGCGCGACGGCCCAAGACCGCTCGACACCGGCGGGCGCGACGGCCCAAGACCGCTCGACACCGGCGGGCGCGACGGCCCAAGACCGCTCGACACCGGCGGGCGCGACGGCCCAAGACCGCTCGACACCGGCGGGCGCGACGGCCCAAGACCGCTCGACACCGGCGGGCGCGACGGCCCAAGACCGCTCGACACCGGCGGGCGCGACGGCCCAAGACCGCTCGACACCGGCGGGCGCGACGGCCCAAGACCGCTCGACACCGGCGGGCGCGACGGCCGAAGACCGCTCGACGCCGACCCTGGAGACGGCCGAAGACCGCTCGGCACCGGCCACGGGAACGCACACTCCACCACAGCCCGTCCCCGCGGAGGCGGTCACCCCACTCATCCGCGGGATCGCGGTACTGCGCGAGCTGACGAAGGCGGACGGCACGCTGAGCCTGAGCGGTCTGGAACGCGCCACCGGCCTGGCCCGCTCCACGGTCGACCGCATCACGGCCACGCTCGCCCGCATGGGCTACGTCCGCGTGGACGGCCGGGACGTGCACCTCTCCCCCCGCCTGATGGAACTGGGCAACGCCTACCTGTCGGCCCTGCGCCTCCCCGCCCTCCTCTCCCCGCACGCGGACGCCCTGGCCGACGAACTGGACGAGTCGGTCTCCCTGGCGGTCGCAGACCGCGACGGCATCCGCTTCATCCACCAGGCGACCCGCCGCCGCGCGATGTCCCTGAGCTTCCGCATCGGCGACCTGCTCCCCGCCGAACGCACCGCGCCCGGCCCCCTGTTCGCGACGGAGTGGACGACCGCGGACTGGCAGCGCTGGCGGGAACGCAGGGCGGCGGACCCGAGGGACCTGTCCTTCACGGCCGTACCGCCACGCAGGTACGGCGCGGACGCGAGGTACGACGAGGACTTCGTACGCCGCACGGAAGAGGCGTCGGCGAACGGCTGGGCCGTGGACGACCAGCTGATCGAACCGGGCCTGGTGGCGATCTCGGCACCGGTCCGCTCCCCTCACGCGCACGACGAATCGACCACTGGGGGCGGCGACGTACGCGCGGGGGGACGCGGCGAAGGGCACGCGGGGGCAGGCCGGATCGCCTGCGTGGCAAGCATCGTCAGCCACACGAGCCGCCACACGGCACACAACCTGCGGACGACCCTCCTCCCGAGGCTGCGGTCGGCGGTGACGGAGATGGAGGAGGAACTGCGCCGCACCCCGCCCCCGGAGCCCGGCCCGCCCCCCTCGGACCTGGCGCTCTGGACGGGCGAGTCCAAACTGAGGCTCGGCCGCGACTTCATCGAGTCCCTGGCGCGCGGCCTGACGGTCCTCACGGCGTTCGGCGAGGGCAGGCCGGAGCTGACGCTCACGGAGGTGGCCCGGGCGACGGGCCTGGCCAGGGCGACGGCCCGGCGGGCCTTGATCACGTATGAGCACCTGAACCTGGTGACGACCCGGGAAGCCCGCACCTTCTCCCTCACCCCCCGGGTCCTCTCCCTGGGCTACCCGCCCCTCTCCCGCACGTCCCTCCCCGAGATCGCCCAGCCCCACCTGGCCGACCTCACCTCCCGTATCCACGAGTCGACGTCGCTCGCGGTGCTGTCGGACTCCGGCGAGGAGATCCAGTGCACGGCGAGGGTGGCGACGGGCAGGGTGATGAGCGTGAACATCACGGTGGGCACCCGCCTGCCGGCCCACGCGACGGCTCTGGGCCGAGTCCTCCTGGCGGACTGGGCCGATGACCACCCGCTCCGGAATGCCCTGGCCACGGTCCGCTCCCAGGGTTACGCCTTGGTGGACGAGGAACTGGAGGAAGGCCTCCGCTCCCTGGCGGTCCCCATCCGCGACCGCGCCGGACGGGTGGTGGCCGCCCTGAACACGGCGATGCACGCGAGCCGCCGCTCCCTCCGGGAGTGCGTCACGGACCTGCTCCCCGAACTCACGACGACGGCCACCCGCATCGAATCGGACCTCCACACCGCCACCCGCTTCACCCACGTCTCCCTGACCTGACCCCCACACCCACCCGACCCGCATCCGGTACGCTGACGCCTGTGGTCTTCCCAACCACAGGCACGCCGCTCCTTGCGTCCGCTGCCACTGCCTTCGTAGCTCAGGGGATAGAGCACCGCTCTCCTAAAGCGGGTGTCGCAGGTTCGAATCCTGCCGGGGGCACCAGGTCAAAGGCCCGGCACCTCCGAAATTTCGGAGGTGCCGGGCCTTTGACATCCACTTCTGACATCAACGCGCGCAGTCACTCGCGGATGGGGCGTCTCCGGAGCAGCCGGTCCATGTGGCTCATGGCTTCGCGCTGCGTGTCCTGGACGACGTGGGTGTAGACATCCATGGTGATGCTGATCTGAGAGTGACCGAGGATCTCCATGACAACGCGGGGCGCGACCCCGGCCGCCGTGAGCAAGGTGGCCGTTCCATGGCGAGCGTCGTGCAGCCGGATCACGCGGAGGCCGGCGGACTGGGCGACGCGGGTGAAGGAGCGGTACAGGTTACGCGGCTCGACGGGGCGGCCGGTGCGGGTGGCGAAGACGTAGTCCGACTCCTGCCACCTCTCCCCCGCCTTAGCGCGAGCGTCCGCCTGCACGTAGGCGGTGCCAGCGTAGGGGCGCGATGCAGAGGGCAGGCAACGGCACCGCCCGGCGACGGCGGCTCTTGGGGTCGTCGTCGTACAGGACGCCACGGCGGCGCTGGACCTGGTGGCGGACGTAGAGGACGCGGTTGTCGAGGTCGACGTCCGACCAGCGCAGGCCCACGATCTCTCCCCGGCGGAGTCCCATGGCGATGGCGAGGACGTAGGCCGCGTAAAGCGGATCCTTGCGGGAGGCCGCGAGGAAGTCGAGCGTCTCGTCGAGGGCCCATGGGCTCAAGTCGGGCTTATCCGTGCGGGGCGGCTCGACGAGCTTGGCGACGTTACGCGTGATCAATTCCTCGCGGCAGGCTGCGGACAGCGCCGAGCGCAGAACTCGGTGTGATTCCTTGGCCGTTGCGGCGGTGGTCTCCTTCTCCAGGCGGACGAGGAAGCGGCGGACGTCGGCGACGCCGAGCGATTCGAGCCGCTTGGAACCGAGCAGCGGCACCAGATAGAGCCGGACGTGCGCCTCGTACTTGTCGAACGTGCTGAGCTTCCGCCGGGGCTTGATGACGTTGTCCAGCCAGTACGGGAGCCAGTCCGAGAGCTTGGCCGACTTGGTGGGCACGGGCACGCCCTGGTCGACCTTGTCGAGCAGCTCGCGGCGCTTGGCATCGCACTCGGCCCAGGTCTTGCCGTAGGCGAACTTACGGGCCCGTGTGCCGTCCGGCTGGAGGACATAGACCGCGCACTGGAAGCGCCCGTCCTTCCGCTTGGTGATGGTGCCCGCCCCGTTGGGGTTCCGCTTGCGTTGCTGGGCCATCAGGCGGCCGCCTCCAGTTCGTTGGTGATGTACTCGCGAACGGCCCGCGCGGGTATGCGACGGCACCGGCCGATGGTGATCGAGGGCAGACGACGGGAGCGGATGAGGTCGTAGACGGTGGAGCGGCCGAGCTTGAGCCGCTCCATCACGTCAGGCACCGTCAGCAGTTCGTCGTCATGCATGGGTGGGCTCTCCTTCCGTTCCGGGGGCGGGTTCGAGGGATGCGGCAAGCCAGGCTTCGGCGTCCGTGAGGCCGGTTCCGGCGAAGACCCAGTGCGCGAGGACGTACGTCGTCTCGGGCTCGGGGCCGTTGGCTGCTGCTGCTTGGGCGCGGCGCCATTCGGCGCGGGCGTCGCGGAGGGCGCCGAGGGTGGTGGAGTAGCGGCGGGACTTGGTGGAGAAGTGACCGCGGAATCCGAGCATGTGAGCCCAGGCGCGCAGGCGGAGGTGTTCGAGGTCCGTGCGTACGCCGAGGAACCATGCGGTTCGGATCATGCGGCGGGCGTGGTCGCTGATGTCGAGCTGGGCGAGTTCGGCGGCGAACTTGAGCGGGCGGTCGAGGGCACCCGTCGCTGCCTCGGCGCCCTTGGTGGCGTACTTGGCGATGTAGGCGGCGACAGCCCGCTCGGTCAGCTCCTGGCCGCCGTCGAAGTCGGCCGAGCGGATGGTGCGGACGTCGAGTTGGCGGCCGAAGGTGAAGGTGTGGGTGCGGCCGTCGATGACCGGGCCGTCCACGCGGACCTTGGCGGCGGCGGCCTGGATGGCGTCGGTGAGCAGCTCGGCCGTGGCCCAGGGAGGGGGCGGGGTGTCGCCGCCGCTGGGGCCGTCGATGCGGATGACCGCGTGGAAGTGGACCGCGCCGCGCTTCTGGTACTCGGCGACCTTGGCGAAGCTCACGCGGGCGTGCTCGCGGAAGCGCCGCTGGGAGAGGCTGGCGCGCTTGGCGACCTCTCGGCGCAGGTAGGTGGAGAAGCGCCGCCAGAGCGGACCGGCGTGGGCGTTCCAGAGGACGGCGGCTTCGTAGTCGTAGGTGTCCGGGTCGAGCGCGGTGCCGAGTGCCTCGTCGTCCTGGTCGTGGTGGGTGCCACAGCGGCAGGAACGCCCGCTGGAAGGGCGGTTGTGGACCGGGCCGAAGCTAGGCGCGGTGAAGGTGGCGAACACGCGCGGGTGGGCGGCGACCCGTTCCGGGATGCCCTTGCCGCCGCGCAGGCCCGAGGTGATCAGGTGGAAGGTGTCGCGGCGGTAGACCTCGGCGCAGGCGGCGCAGCGGGTGGTGCGGCGGTTGTTGCAGCGGACGAGGAGTTGCCCGGCCGGGAGGCTGGTCGAGTCGAGGTGGTGGAGGACGTTGCCGATCTCGCCGGTGCGGGTGTCGACGTCGTACTCGGTGCGGTGGCCGTCGAGGCGGATCGGGTTGGTGCAGCCGCCGAGTCCGGAGAGTTGGCGGAGGGTACCTGGCAGCGTGCCCTGCGCGGCCAGGTTCGCGAGTTCCGGGAGTGGGGCCGGGGTGGTGCGGGTGAAGATGGCGTTTCCCCTTCTGGCTGGCTCGGTCGGGAGGAACAGGCCCAGGGGCGGCGAAATGCTTGGTCGTGTGCCGCCGCCCCGGAGGCCAGCGCGTTTCAGCGGCGGTGGTGGTCGCGGAGCATGGAGCGCAGGACGACGGCGGCCATGGCAACGGAGATGGCCGTGACGGCGACGGCGGCCAGGAGCGCGGTGAGGACGACCCCGCCGACGACCAGGGCGACGACGGTCTTCTGATCGATGGAGGCCGAGGGCAGCGAGCGCCGAACGGGTGCTGTCTCGGTCGGGGTGTGGGTGTGCGCGGGCGGCGGGGTCGGGCTCTCGGGGTACTTCGGGAGGAACACGGTCAGCTCCTTATCTACTCGTCTAGGCATGTGAGCCGTTTATGACGCTCACGCCGGAGCGCGTGCCGGACTCGATGGCGGGTGCGAGGAAGGTGCGGGAGAGCCAGAAGCCGAAGAGGGCGATCAGGACGACGATCCAGACGCGGACACCGAGGAACCTGACTGCTCCCCAGGCGAAGAAGCCGAGGACGACGACCAGCGGCAGGCTGACAGTCACGGGCGGACTCCCTTTCAGCGGACGGGGCAGCGGTGGGTGCGGGCGGCAAGCTCAGCGGCGGCACGGCCCTCGTAGTCGGTGGAGAAGCCGCAGCGCGGGGCGGAGCAGGCGGCGGTGTGCTTCTCATGGCCCCGGGCGTCGTAGTACGTGCCGACCTGGACGGGGCCGATGCGGACGACGTTGCGGAAGCGGCGGTTGGCGGTCACGCAGGTCTCCGTTCAGAGGTGGGTGGCGATGGCTTCGGCCATGGGTGCGGGGACGCCGAGGCGGGCGCGGAGGGTGGGGGTGTCGATGGGTGTTCCGGTGCGGGTGTGGTGTTCGGCGGCGACCTTGCGGGCGTGTGCGACGAGGGCGGCCGGAACGGGCGGGGCGGGACGCTCAGGCGGTTCCGGTTCGTTGACCGGACGCGGGGGCGGGGTTTGCTCGGGTGCCGGGTGGACGGGTGGCTCGGGGAGGAATTCTGGTTCCTCCGCCTGGTCATGGACCTCGTCGTCGTCCGTGTCGGGTTCGGCGGCGTGGTCGATCGTCTTCGGTGCGGAGTGTGCGAGCAGGGTGCCGCCGAGGAAGGCGACCGCAGGCCAGCCCGCCACGAGGATGCGCAGCCAGGCCGGGACGTGGTTCATGTCGAGCAGGCCGGCGGTGGCGACGTTGGCTCCGAGTGAGGCCGTGAGCGCGATGAGGAACCAGCACCACCCGGCCGCTTTCGCTTCCCCGGACCGCAGGCGACGCCAGGCGGCGACGAGCAGCAGGTCGACGCTGATGGGGTAGGCCCAGGCTTTCCATCCGTCCTGTCCGGCCGCCGAGGCGATGTCGTGCAGGTGGGCGAAGGACAGTGCGGCGGCGATGACGGCTTGGATGAGCACCGCGTCAACGCGGGCCAGTTGGGCGCGCATGCTGCGGCTCCTTCCGGATTCAGGCATGCGAGGGGTAGGGACTTGGCGTGAGGCGGTCACGCCGACCGGGTTGGTGGAGGAGGTCAGCCGGTTGCCGGGCGAGGTTCGACGACCGGGGCCGGGGACTCGACCGGCCGTACCGTCACCTCGGGCTGGAAGGGCTTGAGCACGGGCAGGTCCGGCACCAGGTGGGCGTACTCGCGGCAAGTCTCGGCGGCATCGCCGAGGGACAGGTACGGCGTCCGGATGCGCGACCAGCCGCCCGAGGTGTCACCTGCCACGGCGAGGCCGGGTCGTTCGGGGGCGATGGCGCAGGCGGCCGTGACCGCTTCGGGTGCGATGTCGCCGAGCGCCATCTTCGCGGAGGCTTCGTCGTTCACTCGGTGGCAGACGCGGCCGGTCAACTGGGCTCGCAGCATGGTGGCGCCCTTGCCCAGCTCGGCGCCGAAGCGTTGCCCGCAGACCTCCAGGTAGATGCCGGCCGCGCGGCCGAGTTGGGCGAGTCGGATGAGCTGGGTGACCATCTCGTCCCGGCGTTCCTCGTCCTTCCTGGTGGCGACGAGGAAGAGTTCAGCCACCTCGTCCACGAACAGCACGAGAGGGACGGGGCGTTTGGACTCGGGCAGTCCCCAGATGTCGGAGGTGATCTCCTCGGCCGGAGTGTCCGGGGCGATGCCTTGCCGGGCCTTGATCAGGTCGTATCGGTCCTCCATTTCCTTTACGAGCACGGGCAGCAGCTCGGCTGCCTGTTCCGGTTCGGTCGCCAGCGCGGAGAGGCGGGCGGCAAACGGCGCCAGCTCCACACCGCGCTTGCAGTCGATGCCGACCAGGGCGACCGGCTGAGGGGCGAGTCCGGCGATCAGGTGCCGCAGATACATGGACTTGCCCGACAGCGTGGCGCCGAGTGTGAGTTGGTGGGGCACGGCCCGCTAGTCGCGTATGAACGGCATGGCGTCCTCCCGCAGGGCCACCGGCACCCGAAGGAACCCGGCGTCCACCTTGCGGGGCATCCGCACTCGCCGCAGCACGTCGAAGCCGACCAGCCGCAGCTCAACCACACCCGGCTTGACCGTGGTCACGTACACGGCGTGAACGCCCCAGGTATGCCGCAGCCGTTCCGCCGAGGCGGCGACGTCGGCTGGTTCCTGCCCCGGAGCGAGCCGAAGCCGAAGTCGAAGCCCGGTCGAGGTGGGGCGGATGATGCCCCGACGCGGCGGTACGGGACGGATCTCGCGGCGGGTGGTGGCCTTGACCGCCAGCATGCGCAGCCGGGACGGAGCCACGGTCAGGCCGCAGGCTTCCATGACCGAGCCGTATGAGCTGAGGAGCCGGGCCGTGGATATCGGCAGGCCGACCGTGGACCAGTACACCCCGGGGTGCTTGGCCCGGGCGTAGGCGGCCCCGCCGCCGAGTGCGGCGACAGGACCACCCACCTCCAGGAGTGTCGTCAGATCGGTCATCAGGCAGCGGCCCCGGTGGCGGCCGGGAAGGCGGCCGGAGTCACGGCGGCGGCGCGGAACGCGATGCCGTGACGCTGCTGCCCGTTGAAGACGCTCTCCCACGGCCGGGCCACCAGACCCGGAAGCGAAACCGGAGCCCCGAGCGTCAGTCCCTCGGACACTCCGCTCTCCGGAACGGTGACCTTGATCAGCGACGACTCGCCCTCCTCGATGTAGACGACGCCGATCGTCATGAGCGCCTCACCGCTGGTAGCGTCCTTGGCGATCTCGCCCGTCTGCCGGTCGCGGACCTTGGGCTCGGGGGCCTCGGTCAGCAGGATCGTTGCGGCCGAGGTCTCTACGCGGATGGTACGCAAGGCTTTTTCCTGTCTACTCGTCTATACAAGATGCGGCGTTCGAACCCGAACTCCGGAAACGACGACCACCTTGCCACACAACTTGCCCACTCGTCTATACGAGTATGCCTGTTGGGGTGTACGAGTTCGGAGAAGCGCCCCCGCGCACCACCGCCGATCAGGCGCTCACGTCGCCGGGAGCTGGTACGACAGGACGTAGGCGTCGGCTGCCATGACCGTGTCGCAGACCTCCACGGCTCGCCCGCCCTGGTCGAACGCGGTACGGATCAGGTGGATGACCGGCACGCCAGAAGCCAGTCGCAGAGTCCGGACCTCATCAGGCGAGGGCATCCGAGCGCGGATCTCTTCCTCGAAGTGGTCAAGGCGGTGCCCCAGCTCCTCAAGCCGGGCATAGATGCCACCGGGCCCGGGGTTCGGCTCGGCGATCGGGGTACCGCGCGCGATGTCGAGCGGCAGGTACGAGGTAGCGAACTCCACGGGCCGCCCGTCCAGCAGGTAGCGGCGACGCCGGGCCAGCACCCGTCGCACGGACCCGAGCCGGGTGGAGACATCCTGACTGGCCTTCTCCTCCTTGACCTCCAGGCTGTCCACCTGCGGGTGACTGCCGGCGGCGTCGGCCTCCACGATGAACGCGGACTTCCCCTGCTCGCGATGACGCCGGGCGAACCGGTCTGAGGCAAGACGCCGTACAGGCGGGCGTGGTCGCACGAAGACGCCCTTGCCGTGCTCGGCGTGCACCAGGCCCTCGCCTTGGAGGACGGAGAAGGAGTTTCGAACCGTCATACGGGAAACCCCGTAGTGCTCGACGAGTTCGGCCTCGGAGGGCAGCTTTTCGCCCTCCTTGAATCGCCCACGGTCGATGGCCTCGCGCAGCTGGTCGGCGATCTGCCGAAAGACCGCACGATCGCTCGTGGGATCGAGATCGCCGAGGAGGCCGGAAGGAAGAGACGGCACGTGTACTCCTTTAGGTATCTAGACGAGTGGGCGAGCTTTGTTGCTACGGTGGAGAGCCTAGCCATCCGAGAGGGCAGAGGAACGTGAGCACCCAACGTCCGCACTCCGTGAGCGTCGCCGGAGTCATCGTCGACGACCAGGACCGCGCCCTCTTGATCAAGCGCCGCGACAACGGCCACTGGGAACCCCCGGGCGGCATCCTCGAACGCGAGGAAACCATCCCCGAGGCCCTTCAGCGCGAAGTTCTCGAAGAGACCGGCATCAAGATCGCGCTTCCCGCGACCCTGACCGGGATCTACAAGAACATGAAGGGCTTGATCGTCTCCATGGTCTTCCGCTGTGAGGCCGCCGACGGCACGCCCACCACCGGGGACGAGACCCGCGCACTGCGCTGGGCCACCCGCGAAGAGGTCATCGAACTCGCCGACGAGGCATACGCGATCCGCGTCCTGGACGCATTGGACGCTGTATCCCCGCCGGCCATCCGCGCCCACGACGGCGTGAAACTCGTCTAGCCCGAACCCGCTGCACATGGCGGCCTACCAGCACGAAGGAACTTGTATGCACGAGTATACGAGCACCGCCCGGGTCTGGGGACTCACTTGCCCAGGATTTCCGGAAGAGGTGAGCCGGGCCCGCCGCTGGACGCGGGACATCCTGCGCGGATCTCCCCTGGCCGACGACGCCGAACTGATCGCGAGCGAGCTGAGCGCGAACGCGATCCTCCACACGGCAAGCGGAACGGCATCCGGCAGCTTCCACCTGGCCCTGGCCGTCACCCCGCAAGTGGTCGCCCTTTCGGTCACGGACGCCGGGGGCACCGGCATGTCCCCCAAGGTCGAGCACCAGGAGCAGGACGCCGAACACGGCCGAGGCCTGAGCATGGTCACCGCACTCGCACACCGGGTCGTGATCCACAACAGCCAGGCCGGCCACACCGTCACCGCGGAACTCTTCGCGAGCGCACGACCGGGAGGACGCACATGGTGACGGCCACTCCTCACGGGCGCTTAGCCGCAGCAGAACCCGACAACGCCTACCGATGTTGGGCAGCGGCCTATCCCGCGAACGAGACCCGCTCCATCCCTCTGGGAGCACACACCACAGCTAGCCCCCGCCTCGCCCTGCGCTGGCTGCGCGAGCGGACGAACAACATCACCGACCAACTCGACGCGGCGTACGCACGACCGGGACGCCACTGGCTGAACGACGAACCAGAGCACGAACGCGCACTCGCCATCCTGACCGGGGGCACGGCCTACCAGCTCACCCTTCATGACGAGAACACCCGCTACGTGCTCGTGGCCTACCCACTAGTGGTGACCTCGTGACCGGGCTCCCGCGTGGCTACTGGTGCGAGTGCTGGACCCAAGGGCTCACAAACGAGGCGGAGCAACCGACACTGCATGCCTCGTTCGACGCCTACTCCGCTCCTCAAGCCGACAGGTGGGTAGCCGTCGCCCTCAGGACCATCACCCCGGCACTGGACACCGCAGCATGCGACGAAGCATGGGCATGGCTCTACGAGCAACGAGCCGAGACAAGAAGAGCCCTCCTACGATCCGAGCCCTGCACCGTCACCATCACACACGCCACCACCCGCATCACCTGGACGATCCGACCAGTGCTCTTCCTGCCCCTCGCCCACCGTCGAGGCCCCGAACTCCCCGCATGCGGACACGGCTCCAAGCCCCGCACCACAGACTGAGTTACAACTTTCTCTACTGGTTCAAGGCGGCTCGCTTGCGCTCGCCGCGCGCGGCCCGGACCCCGGCCGGGCCTGCGCTCCTGTCTCCGCCCCGCTCCAGCCCGGCCGGCGCCCGTGCCGCGCGCACAGCAGTCAGCCGACTGACGTCAAAAAAGGGGTACGTCGTGGCTGGGGCGGTCGGCTCCACGGCTTTAGGCAGCCACCATGGGGCGAGCCTCTAAGATCATGGCCCCAACGTCGTGCTTTAACGGGCAGGTCCACAGACTGCCCGACGCGCCGGAAGCTTACGGGGCCATGATCACTCGTCCCATGGCAGCTCCAGCCCAAAGCCGCTCCACCGACCTCCATTATCGAGCGCGCAACGTCGTGATCTCCTCTACGTCAATGGTCACAACAGAGCCCGTCTTGGAATCCAATTGAATCCAAGATCGACATCCTACAGAGAGTGGCACTTTCGGAGGATCCGCCTCATCAGCCAATTCCGTATCTACTTCCAAATGCAGATCGACGAGACTGAGAACCGTATCCTCCACTTGGTATGACTTAATCTTGCGAACGCTGGAAACTCTTACATCAATAAGGAAGCCTCTGTCTGCGTGATACTTTTCGGAAATTTCTTGAGAAAGGCCAATATCAAACAGCGCTTCCAGGAGGACAGGGAGCGCACTGTTGATATTTTCACGCTCAGGAACCGTGGTCACTTTACTCGAAAGGGCATCGAGCAACGAGTCTAGGTTTCTGTGATAAATCACTTCTACGGCTCGCGCTTTGCAATCCTCAAGTAGGTCGGGATGCAGGCGTTTCGCATCAGCCGTGTCAGCGAAGTCATCCTTATTGTCAGAGACGAAATGAACAGGCGCATTGTAGCTGGACGCCGAGTCCAGCATGCTCAGCCAAATTGCGCTATCCCTGGCACCTTTTCCCTCACGGGCAGGCCGCTTGCGAGCCGCTTCGCGCTTAAGCGCTTCGACTGCTTGTGTTCCCTCAACACTCACTACCTCGAAGGCTGCCTCAAGTTCCGCCCTCCATGCGGCAGTGATTTCCTGCAAGTCGGGGATGTAAATCGACTCGAGATCCATCACTTTGGATGCCTGATTGAAAGCCTCCTGTAGCTTTTGGATCGCCTCCGACGCAAGGTCCTTTCTGATGTTCACCGACTCTTCGAGCACAACCTCAGAAATATAAACTTTCAGCTGGTTGTGTGAAGCTACTTTTAAAACCGCAGACATCAGAACATTCTTAAGGGATCCCACCCTGGGAAGCACATTAGTGTCTAGAAAAATCACAGCTCACTCACTCTCCGGAGCGAGACGACCGATAATTCCTGTGGCCAGCCCTTCGAAGAGAGAGAAAGTGTCACGAGCGCGGGTGAATTGCGATCCACGCGCTTCCGTACCACTCAACTCGAAGACGGCACTTTGTGAGCGCTGAGCCATGGGAATCAAGCTCGAGAGGTTTCTAACCTCGCCAATTAGCGGCTGCCGCGAAGGAATGGGGACCCCTGCTTTCCTCAGTGGTCCAACGACACCGTTTTCGTACTCTTGAGGGATCCTGTCAATCCACTGCTTGTATGCGGCTGCTGGCACCTGCCGGTAGGTGGTGAACTGTTGACTAATGTAGCCCAGAGGAGACGGCTCTCCCAGTGGAAGATCAAAATCGAGATCCAACTCTCTGCGCTTTGCTGATCCCTTGGCTGCACGCCACTCTTCAACCCATAGAGACGTACTCTTGCCAACGCTGGGAAGTGCAGTGATGGAGAATAGGTCAGGCGCCATTGGGATAACAAAACCGTCCGAGGCGAGCAGGGCTGTGCGGTTCAAGGCTCCCACGTTAGGACCTAGGTCAGCCAGGACATAGTCTGCCGATACTTGCTCACCCAAGAGGACTGCCAATCGATGAACAGTTGTGCTCACTCGAAATCCTCCGGCATTACCTGCCAGAGCCTCGGTCCATCCCTGAGGGCAGATCTCCTCAAACTCACTCAACCGAATATCACCCGGAAGCACCCACACGTTATCACGGATTTGCTGAAGGTCGACCTCTCGCAGCTCTCCGGATCGGTCGACAACGGGTTTCAAGCAGCTCCAGATGGTTTTTCCATCATTCCAAGTATCGATGATTCGCTCAGGCGCGAGTGCCGCAGCTGTCAGATTAGCCTGCGCATCAAGGTCCAAAAATACGATTCTCTTCCCCTTCTTCGCCAGCGCGATTCCGATGTTGTATACCAGAGTCGTTTTTCCAACTCCGCCTTTATGGTTAAAGAAGGAGATGATCTCCACTTAGCGACTCACCGTCTTTCCATTGCGCGATCTCGTCCAGACCTTACATGCAGGCAAGGCCAGCCATCGCGACAACAGCTCCCAAGCCCTGTCGAATCCTCGTGCACTCAACGGCCGCGGGGCAACCGTTTCGGTGAAATCGCCGTGATCTGTCGATGCTCGGACCTTATGGCTGAGGGGTTCAAAGCATGCGAGTGCAAGAAGCCGAGCGCTGGCACCGCCCCAGGACCCCCAAGAGTCCCTTGCGTCACTCGAAACAGCGAAGGCCCGCCTCCGCATGCGGTCGAAGCTGAGCTCTGCCGTAGCGCGCGGAGATGCAGGCCCGAGAGCGTGCAGCAGCCGGGACTTGCCGCACACCAGTGGACCCGGAGGGGGCACAGCACGGACGCCGGCGCGTGACTTCGAGTTCTTCCTCTCGCGTCGTACCCTGCACTCCGGGTCGGGCAGTAGTTGGCCTTGCGGCCGCACGGCGCTGCCTCACCACCCCCGTGCTCGCACTTCGGCGGCAAGCTCCCACACCGGCACGTTCCTAGGCAACCTAAATACTTCAGATGTAGACCGTGATCCGAGACAGGCTTCTATGATCGGATCGCGTTTCGATCGTATGCAGAGCAGTAGTGGGGGAGCATGGCACAGTCAACGTCTGCGGCCGAAAGGGCAATTGAGGAACTTCTTACGCACGATAGGAAGATTCTCGCCCTTCGGAACGAAATTCGCGAAGCCCGCCTTAAGCGATTTCTACTGGTTTCCACCTACTCCTCTGCGCCTACGCTACTGTTGATTCTGTTCGTCGGGAACATCGTCACATGGGGTCACATCGATCTCGCCCGTGTCAACGTGGCATGTATTCCGATTCTCATCGCTCTCCTGATCCTGTGTGTGATCGTTCGCGCCAACAGCACTTCTATCGACTTCTGGGACGGTCCCCTACAAGACGAATGGGAAGCCGGTCACGCGGCGGAGAAGAAGATCGACCTCGAGCTCGCCCTTGAGCGCAAGCGTCTCTCCGCAGCATCTATCGACCTACCAACAGACACCCGTCGCCACATCTACCGAGAGACCGTCCCAGTAACCATTGAGCAGTACCGCTCGGACGGGCTTCGGTACAGGCGTATCCATAATTTCTTCCAAAGCATCATCATCGTCGGTTCGCTTGCGACGTCGACGGCAGCAAGCCTTGCGGATACCCCGGCTCCTTATAAATGGATCACCGTTGGCACTAGCTTCTCTGTCGGTCTCGCAGCAGGCTTCACGGGGTACTTCAAGTTCCGCGAGCGTAGCTTTTATCTCCAACAGACCTCCGACTCCATCGAAGAGGAGTACGACGCTGTCAACCTGAAGGTTGGCCGCTATAAGAGCAGTGCTGACGACGAAGCTGCCCTTTTGGAGTTCACCGAGCGAGTTGAGATCCTCAAGAATGACCAGCGCAAAAGGCAGCAGCAACTGGACCAACCGACAGAAACGCCCGAGGGCTGACCCTGGTGTCCAGTTCGCTGATGAACCGCGACCCGTGCTTGTATCTGAGACACAGGCGCGGTTGCGAAGCGCCTTCAGATACTCGCGCCGTCCGGGTCGACGTCAGACTCGCGCAGCCCGAGAGCCTCGCCTTGGCGCAGACCGAGCGCAAAGGCCAGCGCCCACCGGGCACTGTTGCGTCGCTTGCTGGTTTCGAGCAGCACCCCCTTGTCTTGATCTTTGTCCAGAGCGCTGACGGGCGCCGCCGTTCGCCGTCTACGCGCTCCGCCTCTGGCCTGCCGCGCTCGTACGGCGTGGCCCAGCGCAAGGAGAAAGAGGCCCGGGAGAAGTAGCGCAAGAAGCGTAAGCCACGCCGACATCCACGGTCGACATCAGCGGCCCCGCGTACCAACAGACAAGTACGGTCCGGCTCGGCCGAGGCGACCACGTTCGAGGCGACCACGCAGCTCCCCGACTGAGCTGCACCGTGATCGAGGCTAGAGCCGCCCCGTCTGCCAGATCGGGTCGTCCGGTGCGGGGCGTCCGTCGAGGCGCTGAAGGGGTTCTCCGGTGAGCGAGAGATGCCGACGAGCGACGGCTATGAAGTGTCCCTGTGCGGCAACGACTCTCCCTCTGAGCTCCATCCAGTTTTCCTCGGGAGTCAGACCCCGCCGTATGGCAATGTGAAACCGCCAGATCTGCTCGTCAATGGCGTGCGCGGCTGCTGCAATGTCCCTGCTGGCAACGAGATTGACGCTACCCAGGGCTTCGCCCCAGGGGCGCCAGTCGACTGTCGTCGGGGCCAGCACGCCTTGAGGGATGTCGTCAGGCCGGTTGCGGTCCAGGTCGCTGAGGTCTACAAGCACTGAGGATGATTCCCGCAGTACACGGACGCACGCTGCCGCCTGCTGTTCCCTGATCCAGTGGCGATCTTGAGCTCTTCTGCTGACGATGCTCCCAACGAATACGCCAATGAGTGTGGTCAGCACGGCCCCGACCGGAGCCGCCAGTAAGGCCAGCAACGACGTCATATGAGTCATTCTGGCGAAGATGCGGTGGCTTGAGTAGCGGCTCACCTCAGCTCGCTACGGTCGGCCAGTGGGCGTGCCGGTTCCAGTGCCGAAGCCGTTCAGGAACCCGGAGACCGCAGCCCACTCGTTGACCACCTCCATCGGCCTCGGCCCGGCGGCCGGATCTGCGGCGCCGCTGACTCACTCCCTGAACATGCCCTCGTGCCAAACCCGTGCCAGATAGTGCGGGGAACCACAGGGAACAGCGGTCACCCATCCGGCATGCCCTCAGGTCATGAGTCCGCTCCGCAGCAGGTCAGCAAGACCATCGGCCCCGTAGAACCCAAGCTTCCCCAGCTCAGGGCGCAGTGCCGTCTTCACTGACATCCAGGTCCTCTCTCATGCGTGCCCGAAGCACAGCAAGGGCATCGTCGTAAGCTCGGCGCCCCTCCAGGTACACGGGATCGGTGACCAGGACTCCCTCCATCACCCGATCCCGAAGGTCACGCAGACGGCGGAAAGCATCCTCCGAAGCCTCTACGACGCGACTGGGTGCACAGGTTGATGTGGCCCTCGACAAGGGGCGCCGGCTGGTTGAGAAAGACCGCCTTGCGCGAACATTCGCGTATGAGGTTCTGCGTGAGGGAACGGATTTCGACGGCACGGAGCGGTCACCCATGCGGAATGCGGAAGCGCGGGTAAACCTGGGGGTCACCGCAGCGCGAGAGGGCGACCTCGAACAAGCCCTCATCCACGGCGAGCGAGCCCTACAGGGCGAGCGTCAGTCCGTCCCGTCCCTGATCATGACCTGTCGAGAACTCGCGGCCGTCGTGAGGCAGCGCTACAGCACCGAGCCAGCGGCGCAGGACTACCTGAGCCACCTGCAAAACCTTGGTAGGGAAGCCGGGGTTCCTCCCTTCCGGAGCGGAAGAAAGAACGGGCCGTTTTGGCGCACCCTGCCTACAGGGGTGGGCTCGCCGAGAAGAATCCGCCGATGCTCCGGGTCAGTCGCGTGGCCTCCGACAGCCCGAAACGGAAAGCGAGCAGTGTGTACACGAGGATGAGGAACGCCACGATGGCCAACGGCACGAGGAGTTCCACGGGCGCCCCCAACGGTGACAGCGCAAAGAAGGCGAGGATCACGATTACTGCCGCCCACAGGCAGGCGGTTGCCAAGCGGCGCCCGTCAAGCCGGTCCGGCTCGACGGAGTCCACCTCCGGGAGGGTCTCCGCAGGCAGTACCGCAGTGAATCGACCAGCGGCGATGTTGTTGGTGGTGAGAGCCGCGAGTTCCGCCAGTCGGAGTGCGGCCGCCGTGCGATCTCCGGCGAGCCGGTCTGCCGCCTCAATGAATGCGGCGTCAACGCGGTTGAGGTGCGTCCTCAGCTCGCGTCGCAGCGCACGCCGCTTTCCGAAATCCGAAGCAGCGTTGTTGGCGAACGTCCGTAGCGGCAGGCCCAATAGGGATACCCTCTGACTGAGCTTGATGGCTTCGGTATATCGGGTAGCAGGACGGGCGACGGTCGCGCTTGCCGCCAGCAGGCTGAGCAGCGGATAGATCGGCCTTGAACAGCGCGGAATGCTCCAACCCTCGGACGCATTGTTGAAGCACACCATGGCGATGACGATCGCCATAAGGAAGTTAAGTGGCACCAACTGGGCGGACCAACTCGCCCACACACCGGTGCAATTGCTCGTGGGAGTCGGCTCCAGAAATCCCCCGGGCCTGCACGCCGCGCGACTCCCGGCGATCAACATTACTAGGATGACGTTCGAGACGGCGGCGATTTTCATTGCGAGGAGAGGGAGCAGGCCCCGCTCGTAGGCGAGCGCGGAGCGGATGGCGTCCACGTCGAGATGCAGCCCCAACTCAGTTGCTCCCGCTTGCGCCTCGGTCACGCGCCGTTCGACGTGTCGGTGGTGCAGCCTCAAAGTCGGGTGGCGCCACGACGGCTGGCCGACAGAACTCACATGTCCCCCCAAGGCGTCTACGGTGGGACAAGCCTACGAGCAGCCACCGCCAGCCAGGCGTGGAGCGGCGTGCCCGCGACGGCTCGCTGCCTGCATCGCGTACAAAGCGGAATCCCGACTTGCGTCTGTGCGTTGTCCTGGTCTTTGTCCAGTGCGCCGACAGTCGCCCCCGTCCACCGCCGCACGCGTACCCCGTCTGACCTGCCGATTGCACCCCCATGAACGCCCCTGAACGGCCGCGCGGACAGTTGCAAAGCGTGCGCCCTTGAGCAGCCTCCTTGGGCCGCCGTGCACCGCTGCGCGGAGCAGTGCGCCTTCCACAGAGGACATGTGCCCGGCAATCCTGCACTCGTCCGCACGACGGTCGAGACCGGGGGTGGGAGACGTGGCTCGTACGCAGTCCAGGTGTGGAGCGCTCACGGAGAAGGGCACTCGGTGCCGGCGGCTGGCGATGGTCGGTGCGTCGCGATGCAACCTGCACCGTGGCGAGTGGTCGTCGTACACCATCGAAAAGCGCAAGGAAGCCGAACGCAAGGCGAAGACACGCAAGCGGCGCAAGTGATCCCAGCCGGTGTGAGGTGACATTTATGGCTGACATCAACGACAGCGGACAGCGGCGGCGCCGTACGGTCCGACACGGCATGGCCGCCCCGCGCAGCACGGGTGGACAGGCGGTCAGACCGAACTCCTAAAAGCGGGTATCACAGGTTCGAATCCTGCCGAGGGCACAGAGAGAAGGGGCCAGCTCAGGAGGGTTTTCTTCCGGGCTGGCCCTTCGTCGTTTTCAGTGGCGTGGCACACGCGTGCCATTGATGCCACGCGGATGCCGCATCTCCTGGCCGGAGGTCCCCCGCCATCGCAGATCACGGCCCCGAGTCGATCGGCGACGGCCCGGTCCCGGGCGCTGGTCTGCTGATGGGTCAGCGCGGCTCGGGAGCTACTGTGCCCCTCCGTGCCCGTGGGGCGGTCCTGAATCCAGGGCGGCGCGGTTCGACTTGCCCGAGTCCCCCGGTGCCCTCTGACCGGCACCTTCACGGAGAGCGGTTCGACGTGCCCACTCAGCCCGACCTCAAGTCCGGAGTCGTCCTCATCGGCTCTCTCGCCGGCCATGCCCCCACCAGCCTGCGCGCATGACTCCCTCACCGTTACCCAAGGCCGCGTTCTGCGCTGTCCTGGCGGAGCGTGACCGGGGCCGATATGAGCGTCCCGGCTTTGTCGTCATGCCCGGCGCCATCACGGCGGGCCCCTTCACCGGCCTCCTCGCTGCCATCTCAGCCCTGTTCGGGCTGAAGGAGGTCCGCGAACTCCGCGAGGAGCGCCGTATCGCCCGAGGGCGCGCCTGCGCCGTCGCCCGCAGCCAGGGCATCGCCATCAGGCGCTGAGCCTGCGCGGGTAACGGCAGCAGTCGTTTCTGCAGCGGACATCCAGTGCTGGCATCAACACGGGGCGAAGTGCGCGGTTCGCGACGAGGACGGGCGGGCGCAGCCCTTTGCAGGCTGTGTGTTGACCTGTCACGATCAAGCCGTGGCGAAGCTGTCGAAGATCGCAAATCGTATGGACGCCGTCTTGGACCTCATGGGCCCGCTGATCGGCGTCATGCTCCTGGTGGTGGGCATCGAGACCTACCGCGACGGTGGGTCCCTGGGGTGGCCCATCGCGGGAGCGGTGCTGCTTGTGATCAATCTCTGGGTGGCCTGGCGCCGGCTCGCAAAGTGGCGCCGAAACCCGACTCCGTCGTCGTAGCAACGCCGCGCAGTCGCCCATGCTCCCGTAGGTGCCCGAGGGAAGGGAGAGCATGGCGCCCGGACTTACCCCCTGACGGAATGTACCGCTTTGCAATCTGGGGCCGTACGATTCGCCACCTAGGCTGTTCGCATGGGGCGATCACACGAGGATCCGGAGCGCCGGCGCAACATTCCCGCGGCAGTTGAGGCCGCTCTCTGGACGCTGAGCAACGGCCGGTGCTACGCCCCTGGGTGCCCCTTCCCCGTGATCTATGAAGTCCGGCCCGGCGTCTATCAGAAGAACGCTCAGATCGCACACATCGTCGGCGTCAAGCGCAATGCCGCCCGCTACCGCCCCTGCCCTTCGGAGAAGGAAGCGCGAGAGCGCGAGTCGTTCAAGAACCTGATACTTCTCTGTCTTGCCCACCATGCCGAGGTCGACGACAAGAACCACGGCGAGGAGCGATATCCGCCTGACCTGCTTCGGGAGTGGAAGCGTGCCCACGAAGGCAGGAATGGCCCGGCGTTGGACCTGCTCCCGCCACTTGGCGAGGATCAGCTCGCTGACCTCCTCATCTCGGTGTTCACCCCGCCGGTGACGCGGCTGGAGATGATCGCTGACCAGTTGGAGCGAACGGGGACGCTCACGTCGGATGCCCTTCGTGAGCTGCGCAATATCGTCACTGTCATGTCGGACAAGTCCGGTGGCCTTGAAGCAGATAGCGCTCGACGATTGGCTTATGCGGCAGAGGTTTTCGACGCTCAAGGACTTCGGGGGTCCGCGAACTCGCTCGCGCATGCTGCTGAGATCCTCCCATCGCTCTTGAAGCAGCTCGATCAGCGGCTCAAAAGGCTTGGGAACTTCATGTAGGTACGAGCACGCCCGGCCGCTGGCAGGACTGCGGCGGCAAGCTCATCCCACGGTGGTCAGTTCCTGCGGCGGGCGGAGGGCAGCGGTACCGGAGCCACCCCCTCGACGACGGTGTTGGTCAGGGTGCCGATGCCCTCGACCGTGAGGGTGACCGTGTCTCCGGGCACGAGGGGCGGGGGTTGCAGGGCGCCGCCTCGGCCCCAGAGTTCGGCCAGGCAGCCGCCGTTGCCGCAGGTTCCGGAGCCCAGGACGTCGCCGGGGCGGATCCAGGTGCCGCGGGAGGCGTAGGCGGCCATCTCCTCGAACGTCCAGGCCATGTTCGCCAGTCGGTCCTGGCCGATCGTCTCGCCGTTGACGGCGACGGTGAGGGCGAGGTCGAGGAAGCCGTCGGCGTCGCGGTGGGGTTCGAGTTCGTCGGCGGTGACGAGCCAGGGGCCGAGGGTGGTGGAGGTGTCCTTGCCCTTGGCCGGGCCGAGTCTGACCCTCATTTCGCGGCCCTGGAGGTCGCGGGCGGACCAGTCGTTGAGGATCGTGTAGCCGAGGATGTGAGCGCGGGCCTGGTCGGGGGTCAGGTCGCGGCCCGCCTTGCCGATGACCGCCGCGACTTCCATCTCGAAGTCGAAGCGCTCGCAGCCCGGCGGTACCGGCACGTCGTCGTGGGCGCCGATCATCGCGTACGGGTTGGTGAAGTAGAACGCCGGTGCGGCGTACCACTCCTCGGGGACGGTGTCGCCGTATCCCCGCGCGACTCCCTCGACGTGGCCCTCGAAGGTCATGTAGTCGCGGACGGTGGGCGGTTGCAGGGGAGGCAGCAGGCGCGCGTCGGTCAAGGGTACGGGCAGGGACGCGGTCAGGGCGCGTTCTCCCGCCTCGCGCAGGGCCTCCTCGCCCTCCACGATCAGGTCCAGCAGGTCAACGGAGTGTGAGAGGGGGTGGAGTTGGTCGTCGGCTACGACTCCCGACTGCCGTTTTCCGTCGTGGACGAAGCTCGCGAACTTCACGCCGCGCTCCCCTCCGCCTCGGCCGGCGCCGTGCCGCCGCGCCGGAAGCCGACGAAGACGGCGGCGATCACGGCGGCGGTCACGCAGGCGGCGGCGGTGAGGATCAGTCCGTTGTTGTAGCCGTGGGCCAGGGCGTCCGTGGTGTAGGGGGCGAGCTTGGCGCTGAGCGGCCCGAGGTCGGCGGTGTGCAGGGCCAGCGGGCCACCTTCGTGGAGGACGGCGGAGGCGATGCCGTGCTCCTTGGGGGTCAGTCCGGCGTTCGCGAGGCTGCCGGTGAGCTGGCTCGCGGCCATGCCGAGGGCGAGGGCGCCGACGACGGCCGGGCCGAGGGTCTGGCCGAGGTCGCGGACCAGGCTGGTGGTGGCCGCCGCCATGCCGGTCAGGTTCTGCGGTACGACGTTGACGGCGGCGGCGGTGATCGCGGCGACGACCAGGCCGAAACCGACGCCGTTCAGGATCAGCGGGCCCAGCATGGGCAGCAGAGCGGTCTCGTGGATCGGCAGCGCCCGCAGCCACAGCTGGCCCGCGGCCATCGCCAGGAAGCCGGTGACGAGCATGGGGCCGGGCCCGATGCGGTGCAGCAGGCGGACCAGCAGGGGCCAGATGAACGGCGTGCACGCCTGGATGATCATGACCGGTATCGCGGCCTCGAAGGGGCCCTGGTGCTGGATGACACCGAGGCGGATGCTCAGGTCGTACGCGCCGCCGAGGAAGCCCAGCATGCCGATCACCGCCATGGCGGCGGATGCGGCGAACGCCGGGATGCGGAAGAGGGTCAGCCGCAGCATCGGGGCCGCGCTGCGGTTCTCCACCACGACGAACGCGGCGATGAAGGCGGCGAAGGTGACGAAGGACGCGACGATGGGTGCCGAGCCCCAGCCGTCCGAGGGGCCTTGGATGATGCCGTACAGCAGGGCGAGCATGGCCACGGCGATGGTGATCTGCCCGGGCCAGTCCAGCGAGCGGCCCTCCGGGGCGCTGGACTCGGTGGCGAGCAGCCAGGCCGCGGCGGCGGTGATCACGGCGAGCACGCCGGTCACGCCGAACGCCCACTGGAACGGCGCGTGTTCGACGATGCCGCCGGACATGAGCGGGGCGAGGAAGGCGCCGAGCGACAGGGCTGTGGTCCAGGAGGCCAGGCCCCTGGCGCGTGCGGCCGGGGTGGTCGTGATCGCGGTGATCATCGTCAGGGAGGCGGGGAAGAGCGCGGCGGCCCCGATGCCGGAGACCGCCTGGCCGGTGATCAGCTGGGCCGGGGTGTCGGAGGTGGCGGACACCAGGTAGCCGACGGCGGCCAGCAGCGCCGCGCCGACGACGAGTTTCTTACGGCCGTAGCGGTCGCCCACGACGCCGAAGGTCAGGGCGAGGACGGCGGCGGGCACCAGGAAGGCGTCACTGATCCAGGTCAGTTCCGCGCCGGACGTGTGGAGCGTGCGCTGCATCTCGCCGTTGATCGCGGCGGGCAGCACCAGGCCGATCTGGGCCAGGCAGACGGCCAGACAGCCGGCGATGATCGTGCCGGTGTGGCGTGCCGCAGCGGCCGGTGCGGCGTCGGAGGGCGGGGCGGCGGGTGGGTCGTAGGCAGGGGTGGAGACCATGTCTCCTCCTTGGAGGGGTTGGCGGGTCGTGCGGCCCGAGGGGGACGGAGGGACGTTGGTGCGGGGAGCGGCGTCAGAGGCTGGGGCAGAGTTCGGCCATGCAGCCGAACAGGCCGGGGCCGTCGAGCGGGGGCAGTGAGGGGTCGAGCTCCCGGTAGACGGTGTGCACGTTGACGGCGAGGCGTTCGCTCTCGTCCAGGTCGGCGAAGCGGCCCAGGCGGATGTCGCGTGCCGCGTCCATGGCGGGCATGCCGGCGGTGAAGCGGGCGGTGGCCTGCTCGTGGACGTATTCGAGGTAGTCGCGGATCTCGCGGACGGCCTGCTTGGTGGTGACGGGGCCGTGGCCGGGTACGACGATGTCGGCGTCGAGGCCCAGGAGGAGGTCGCAGGCGGCGAGCCAGCGGGCGAAGGGGCCGTGCCAGACGACCGGCGCCGCTCCGGCGAAGACGATGTCGCCGGTGTAGACGGTCCGGGCCCGCGGCACGTGGACGATCGTGTCGCCGGCGCTGTGCGCGGGGCCCACGTCGATGAGGCGGACCTCCGTCCCGCCGATGTGGAGAACGGTCTCGCCGTCGAAGACCCGGTGCGGCAGGACGGGTTCGATGCCGGTGTGGTCGAAGCGGCCGAAGATCCGGCGGGCGAAGCGTCCGGCCGGGCCGTCCATGCCGGTCAGCGCCCGCATCTCGGCGGGGCCCACCTGCCGCATGTCCGTCACGGACCCGCGGGCCGCGATGATCTCGGCGTGGGCCACGAGCTGGTTGCCGAACCAGTGGTCGCCGTTGCCGTGGGTGTTGACCACGGTGGAGATCGGTGCCGGGGCGGTCAGGGGCGTCAGCGCGTCGAGCATGGTCTTGGTCAGCCGCAGGTCGTAGAGGGTGTCGACGAGCAGTGACGCGCCCCGGCCGGTGATCAGCCCGGCGTTGCTCATGCCCCATCCGGCGTCGCCCGCGATCCAGGCGTAACAGCCGTGTCCGAGCTCGACACAGCCCGTACGGGTTGTCACGGAAGCCACGTTGCCTCCTTGTCGGCGTCCAGCGCGATCAGAGCCCGATCAGCAGCGCTGACAGCAGCACGATCAGCACGCCAGACTTGCATCCATTGCTGGACTTGAGTCCAACAATGGAGAGGAATCTAGATAGGTGCCGGGAACGGGTCAAGAGGTGTGCGGCCCTGTGTTGTACTGGGGCCATGAAGATCCGGGACGCGGCAGCCGCCTCCGGGGGCGGCCCGACCGTCGGGCGCCAGGAGCGCAGGCGCAGGAAGCTGCACGACCAGCTGTTCGAGACGGCGGTCGGCCTCTTCGTCGCCCAGGGATACGAGGCGACCACCATGGAGCAGATCGCGGAGGCCGCCGATGTGGCCCGGGCCACGGTCTTCAACCACTTCTCGCAGAAGGTCGGCTTCCTCGAGGAATGGGGAGTCCGCCGCCGCGCCCGCGTCGCTGAGATCCTCGGCGCGGAGCACGCCGAGGACCTGCCGGTCGGCGACCGGCTGCGCCGGTACCTGAAGGAGATGGGCGACCTCAACGTCGCATCCCGTGCGGAGACCACCGTCCTGATGGACGCCTCGGCGCGGTACGGGCACCTCCTGCAGGACCCGTCCCTGGACATCGAACTCGCCAGGATCGTCGAGCAGGGGCGGCAACGCGGGGAGATCAGGGCGGGCGTCGACTGCGACCAGGCCGGCCAGCTGCTGGCCGCCTGCTACTTCTCGACGATCCTGCGCTGGATCCGCGAGGAACCGGCCCCCTTCGACCTGCACGAGCGCCTCGCCGGGGCGCTCGACATCATCCTGCTGGGCCTTCTCGCCGAGGGTTCGCATCCTGCCGGGGGCACGACGCAATCGGTCTGACCTGGGTTTTCTCCCCAGGAGGCGTGGCGTTCCGCTCGGCCTCGGGCTCCTCGTCCGGGTCAGGGCGCGGCGATGTCGCCGAGCGCGTTCCGTACGTCCTCGAAGAGCCGGAACAGGTCGCGCCGGGGTGCGATGTGCAGCTCGTCCGCCTGCCATACGGTGAACGCCACGAGCGGATGGGTGGCGAGAGCGTCGAGGTCGGCGGCCGCCGGGTCGCGCAGCCGGAACCGGAGGCGGACGAAGCAGTGCGTCAGCCGGGTGACGTTCTCCCGGCCGCCCACCCCCCGCAGGATGGCGTCCGCGGCGTGGTCGCCGTCCTGCGTCGCGTCCGCGGCGTGGTCGCCGCTAGACGTCGACACGATCGCCCTCCGACCTGTCCGGCTGTGCCGTCAGACGGCTGACGTGCAGCGCGAGGTAGAGGATCTCCTCCCGGCCGACCTGCCAGTCGAACAGCTCCTCCATCCGGCGGGCCAGCCGCTCGGCGCAGGCGTACTCCAGCGGCCTGGCGTTCCTGACGGCTTCGCCGATCTGGTCGTCGGCCGCGCGGGCCTGCTTGCCGTCCCGGGCGCGCAGGAAGAGGTAGCGCAGATGCGTGATGAACCGCGCCGCGTCCAGCGAGCGCTGGTCGATGGCGACTCCGAGGTCCTCACCGATCGTCTCGAGCGCGACCCTCAGCCATTGCGTCATCTGCATGGTCGCCGCGATGTCGCCGGATCCGATCTGCGCGTTGACGAAGTGGAGGGCCAGCGGCAGCGCCTCGGTCTCGTCCAGCCGCACCCCGAGCCGGCGCTCGATGATCTCCAGGGCGGCCGCGCCCATCTCCGTCTCCGCCGGATAGAGGTTCTCGATCTCCCACTTGAGCGGGTACTCGATCAGGGCTCCGGTCCGGGCGCGGGCGAGGGCGAAATGGACGTGGTCGGCCAGGGGCAGCAGGATGTGCTCGCTGATCTTCTCGCCGAGCCGCCCCCGGGCAGCGGCGACGACCTCTTCCATGACCTCGATCACACCGAGCGGGATCTCGGCGGCCAGGGCGGCGAGGCGTTCGGCGGGCATCGTCTTCGCCACGAACCGGCGCTCGGCGCGGCCGGTGTCCACGACTTCTCCCGGCTTGACCTGGAAACCGATCCCCCGCCCCATGAGCACGGTTTCGGCACCGTGCTCGTCGACGCCGAGCACGACGTTGTTGTTGAAGACTTTTTTCACGCGCATCGTGTGGAGTCCTTGCTGGCCGGGCCCCCGGGGCAGGGTACCTGGCCTTCGCTCCGGCCCGGCCCTGGCGCGTGGCCGGTGCGGCCGCGGGGGCTGTGGTCTTCTCCTCGCCGCGGAGGTTGTGGTCGTCCCGCGCCGCAGGGGCTACGGGGTCCCGTCGCCGCGCAGCAGGCTGGTCCCGTCGCCGCGCAGCAGGCTGGTCCCGTCGCCGCGCACCAGGCTCGCCCCTCGGCTGCGGATGACGTCGGCGTACCAGTCGAACGACTTCTTGCGGTGGCGGGCGAGGGTGCCGTTGCCGTCGTCGTCACGGTCGACGTAGACGAACCCGTAGCGCTTGCTCATCTGCGCGGTGCTGGCGCTGACGAGGTCGATGCAGCCCCAGGTGGTGTAGCCCAGGACGTCGACGCCGTCGGCGATCGCCTCCGCGACCTGGACCAGGTGGTCGTTCAGGTAGGCGATGCGGTAGTCGTCGTTCACCGTGGGCCGGCCGTCCACGTGGATCAGTTCGTCCTTGGCACCGAGACCGTTCTCGACGATGAACAGCGGCTTCTGCCACCGGTCCCAGAACTGGTTCAGCACGATCCGCAAGCCCGTCGGGTCGATCTGCCACCCCCACTCGCTGGCCTGGAGGGCCGGGTTCGGCACACCGCCCATGATGTTGCCCTCGCCCGCCGTGCGCAGCTCGGGATCGGCGGTCTCGCAGACGCTCATGTAGTAGCTGAACGACACGAAGTCCACGGTGTGCGTGAGCAGTTCGCGGTCCTCGTCGGTGATGTCGAGCTCGATGCCGTTCTCCCGCATGTGACGCAGCGCGTACCCCGGGTAGGCGCCCCGGACGTGCACGTCGCCGAACATGAGGTTGGCGTGGTCGGCGCGCATCGCGGCGAGGGCGTCGGACGGGTGCGGGGTGAGCGGGTGGACGGGCAGGGCGAGCACCATGCAGCCCACGCGCGCGCCCGGCACCGTCTCGTGGGCGATCTTGGTGGCCAGGGCGCTGGCCACCAGTTCGTGGTGGACGGCCTGGAAGAGTTCCTGGCGGGACAGCTCCTCCTTGGGCGTCGTGATGGCGCCGCTCATGAAGGGCGCGTGGAGCACGGAGTTGATCTCGTTGAAGGTCAGCCAGTACTTGACGCGCCGGCCGTAGCGGTCGAACAGGACGCGGACGTAGCGCTCGTAGCAGCCGATCATCTCGCGGCTCGTCCAGCCGTTGTACTTCTCCGCCAGCGCCAGTGGCGTCTCGTAGTGGGAGATCGTGACCAGCGGTTCGATGCCGTGTTTCTCCAGCTCGTCGAGGACGCGGTCGTAGAAGGCCAGGCCCTCCTCGTTGGGCAGTTCGTCGTCGCCGTGCGGGAAGACGCGGCTCCAGGCGATCGAGAAACGGAAGACGGAGAAGCCCATCTCGGCGAAGAGGGCGATGTCCTCGGCGTAGCGGTGGTAGAAGTCGATGCCCTGCAGTTTGAGGTTGTCGGGCGTGGGGTGGGGGGTGCGCGGGCCCGCGAGGCCGCGGGGCAGGACGTCCTGGATGGAGACGCCCTTGCCGCCCTGGTCGTGGGCGCCCTCGATCTGGTTGGCGGCCGTCGCCCCGCCCCAGAGGAAGGACTCCGGGAAGGCGTCCGGGGAGGGGCGGGTGGCGGTCGGGTCGGTCATGCGTGTCTCCTCAGCCGACGAGGTCGAGTGCGGCGCGGCGGGGCTGTACGTCGCCGGTGGCCGTGGGCACGACGGCGGTGTGGGCGCCCGGGTCGGTCACGATCAGGACGGTGATCGGGTCGTAGCCCGCGTCCGTGATCACCTGGAGGTCGACGTCGGTCAGCGGATCGCCGGCGTTCACGCGCTGCCCCTGGGCGACGGCGGGGGTGAAGCCCCTGCCCTGCAACTCCACGGTGTTCAGGCCGATGTGCACGAGCACCTCGACGCCCGAGTCGCTGCGGATGCCGAACGCGTGCGGCATGACGCTGACGAGGGTGCCGCTCAACGGCGCGTACACCTTGCCCTCGCTGGGAATCACCGCCAGGCCGGAGCCCATCGCGCCGGAGGCGAACACCTGGTCGGCGACCTCGGCGAGCGGGACGACCTTCCCCGCGACGGGTGCCACGAGTGTCGCGATCCCGTCCTGGGACGCCGTCCCGCCCTGGGACGCCTTGCCGTGGGAAGCCGCGTCCGAGGGGCTCCCGCTCGCCGCGGGCAGGTCCTTGAATCCGACGACGAGGGTCAGCGCGAAGGCGATGACCATGCCGATCCCACAGCCGAGGAGCTGGAGGGCGAAGCTGCCGACGTTCAGGGTGGAGGTCACCGTGATGGCGCCGGGCAGGACGAAGCTCGTCGCCGCCGAGCCGCCCGCCGTCGCGATGCCGCCGCCGACCGCGCCGCCCACGCAGGCGAAGACGAACGGACGCTTGAGCCGCAGCGTGACGCCGTAGACCGCGGGCTCGGTGACGCCCGCGAGGAAGCCCGACAGGGCGGCCGGTCCGGCCACCGCCTTCAGGTCGCGGTCGCGGGTCCGCAGGAACACCGCGAACGTGGCCGCGGCCTGGGCGAGCACCGGTGCGAACAGCGCCCCTGCCAGATCGGTGTGGCCCGTGGTCGCCAGTTGCTGGAACGCGATCGGGATGAAGGCCCAGTGGAGGCCGAAGACGACGAGGACCTGCCACAGACCGCCGAGCAGGGTGCCCGCCGCCCAGGGGGACAGCCCCCACAGCTGGTCGACACCGGACGCGAGCGTGTCGCCGATCCAGGTCGAGACCGGCCCGATGGCGAGGAAGGAGGCCGGCACGACGAGCGCGAGCGTGACCAGGGGGGTTCCGAAGTTGCGCACCATGGCGGGCAGCACGCGCTCCGCCAGGCGCTCCACGTGCGACTGGACGTACACCGCCAGGATGGTCGGGACGACGGCGGACAGGTAGTTGGCCATGACGACCGGGATGCCGAGGAAGGTCAGCTTGCCCCCGCCCTGGGCGAACGCCTGCAGCGTCACGCTGGCGCCGTGCGCGCCGGGCATGACGGCGATGGTGGCGGAGTAGACGAGGGCGCAGGCGATGACGATCGCCGTGAACTGGTTCGCCTTGAAACGCTTGGCGGCGGTGACGGCCAGCAGGATCGGCAGGAACTGGAAGACGGCGTCGGCAGCGGCGAACCAGATGGCGTACGTCGACGTGGCGCCGAAGCCGGGGCTGATCTTCACCGCGACCGTGAGGAGCGCCTTGAGCAGCCCGGCCGCCGCCAGGGTCCACAGGAACGGGATGAAGATGCTGGTGACGAGGTCGATCACGCGGGAGAGCGGACCGCCGGTGGAGCCGCCGCCCGTCCCGTCCACGCCCTGGGCGACGACCGCGTCGTAGACGTGGCCGACGGTGTTCCCGATGACGACCTGGAACTGGCCGCCCGCCTCGACGACGGTGATGACACCGCTGGTGGATTCCACGGCGGCCTTGTCGGCCCTGGACGGGTCGACGAGAACGAAACGCAACCTGGTCGCGCAGTGGGCGAGGGATCTGACGTTGCCCTTGCCGCCGACGCCCCGCAGGACCTCTTCGGCGATCGATTCGTACGTGCTTGTGGTTGTCACGGCTCCTCCTCGAGCCCCGCTGTCCTGGAACCGCGTGCCGACCGTCGTGCCGACCGTCGTGCCGATCTTCGGCAACAAAAAAACCCAAGCCGTGACCCTGCGAGCCGCTTGGAAAGCGGCGGGTCTCAGCTTGGGTTTTGCCTGTGGTCCAGTAACAATCCCAGCTTTGGTAAGACGCCCTTGGGGTGTCTTGGGGCGAGACAGTAGACGCCGTCTTTCACGACTGTCCAGACGCTGGGCATCACATTTTTCCGCCGGGTGATCCATAGGGTGTGGCGGTCGTCTCATTGACGCCTGGGCGGATACGCGGCTAGCGTGCGCGACACGGATTGTGACCGGCGTGAGCCGGGCAAGACCTGGGACGAGTTGCCTTGAGGCGACCGCTCCCGGGTCTTTTTTTATGCGTCGACCGGTCCGGCATTGACGGACCTCTTCCCTTTTCCGACTCCGTGAAATGACGGCGCATACGCAATGGAACCCAAGGAGTGGAAATGCCGGAACGCTACGCGACCGTCCAATGCTCGCGGGGACTGCACGCCCGCCCTGCGGCCGCCCTCGCCCGGGAGGCCGCGGCGACGAGCCATCGCATCACCATTCGCAGACCCGACGGCAACCCGGTACCGGCGAGCAGCACGCTCATGGTGCTGAGTCTGGGCCTCAAGGAGGGCGAGAAGGTCATTCTCACCTCCGACGACGAGACAGCCGGCCCCGCACTCGACCAGCTGGCAGCCCTTCTCGCCACGGACCTCGACGCACAGGGATGACCCCCTACGCCCACGGACGGTGGCGGTCAGCGTGGCCCGTGGGGCGTTCAGCGTGTGGTCGTGGCCAGGCGCAGGCCCAGGGCTACGAGTACGCCTCCGCTGACCGCGTCGACGCGGCGTCGGATCCTGGGCCGGCGGAACCAGGCTCCGGCGCGGCCCGCGACGGCGGCCAGGCCGAGGTAGAACGCCGTCTCGATGAGCACCTGCACCGCGGCCAGCAGCGCGGTGGTGGCGAACAGGGGGCGGTTCGCCGGAACGAACTGCGGATAGAACGCGATCATGAAGAAGGCGGCCTTGGGGTTGGCCAGCATCACCACGGTTCCCTCACCGAAGGCCGCCCACCATCCCCCTCGGCTGACGGGCGGCGTGATCGACGCGTCCGTGTCCGCCGGTGCGGCCTCGGCGCCGGTGCGGCTACGCCAGGCCGTGCGCCATGCCTTGACGCCGAGACAGACGAGGAACACCGCGCCGACCACACGCAGCACGACGAACGCCACCTCGGAGGCCGCCACGAGGGCGGCCAGACCGGCACCGGCGGCCAGGGCCCACAGGTACAGGCCCGCTTCGAGCCCCAGGACGGTGGGTACTGCCGCCCGCGGGCCGCGGAACGCCGCCTGGCGGAAGACCAGGAGCATCGCCGGCCCCGGTGACGCCGAGATGAGCAGCACGGCGACCGCGAACGCGGGTAACAACGCGAGGATGTCCATGAGTTGATCGTGCCAGCGGCTCCCAGGCCGCTCAACCGCTAGCGGACGTCGACGAAGTCGCCGGTCGCGTTGACCGCCGGAGTCGTCGCCGTGCCCGCGAAGCTGTAGCGGAAGTAGCCGTCGGTGGAGGCGGTGACGGTCGTCTTGAGGTTGCCCGTCGAGTTGGACTTGATCGTCTTCACCGTGGTGTAGGTGTTGCTGCCCTTCTTGCGGAACTGCAGCTTCACCGGCTGGTTCGCGTAGCCGTGGTACAGGTTGTCCTCCCAGTTGGCCCGGGAGAGCTTGCCGGTGACCGTGATGGTCTTGCCCTTCTTCACCGGCTCCGGCGAGGCGTCGACCGTCAGCTTCGAGTGGCGCTGCACCTTGAACGTGGTGGCCGCGTCCCGGTGGATGTAGTCGTAGTCATGGGCGGAGACCAGCGTCCTGAGGTTCCAGGTGGCCGCCGCCTTGTTGTCGACGAAGCCGGTCGCCGCCTGCGGGTCGAAGGTCAGCGTGCCCGTGCAGGTCGACGTGGTGGCGCTCACCTCGACGCACGTGATCTCGCCGTCCTCGTACCAGATCTGCGCGTAGTTCGGCTTGGGGCCGGAGGCGCTGATGTACGTGGTCTCCTTGATGCCCGAGTCGTCCGACGCGGTCACCGAGACCTTGGCGGTCACCGCCTTGGTGGTGCCGACGACGACCGGTTTGCCGCCGTTGACGACGACCTTGTCGATCGTGATGTCGCCCGAGCCGCCGTCTTCCGCCTGGGCGGCGGTGCCGCCGAGGGCGGTGGCCACCAGTGCGACGCCGGTGCCGAGCAGGGCAAGGCGCGTGGTCGCGCGCATGCGTGTCCCCCCATGAAGTTTTCGAGTGGTCGGAGGGAGAGTAATCCGTTGGCCAAGGGTTCACCACCGCGTTGTTTCGACGCCTCCCCCGAAAACTCGTGGCAGATCCGTGCGCCGTTGCGGAAGACTCGAGGGCTGACCGATGAGTTCTGCCGGGTGTGCCGGTCTTCATCGGTGTCATCGATCCATTGATCCATCGATCCACTTCCGGCCGGCGACCCTCGGCTGCGAGGCGACTGTGATCAGGAACCCCAGCGAGGAGCTGTCATGTCAGCTGTGATGCGAGAACGGCCGGCCGTGCGGGCGGGCCGCACACCGATGGTGGTGCGGCTGCTGGTGCTGGCCACGTTCGTGGTGATCCTCAACGAGACCATCATGATCAACGCGATCCCGCGGCTGATGGAGTCGTTGCACATCACCGAGCAGTCGGCGCAGTGGGTGTCCACCGCCTTCATGCTGACCATGGCCGCCGTCATCCCGGTCACCGGCTGGTTCCTGCAGCGGGTCACCACCCGCCAGGCCTACGCCATCGCCATGGGCGTGTTCCTCGCGGGTACCGCCCTGTCGGCCGTCGCGCCGACCTTCGAGGTGCTGCTGCTGGGCCGGATCGTGCAGGCCGCGGGCACGGCCGTGATGATGCCGCTGCTGATGACCACGTTGATGATCGTGGTGCCCGAGCACGACCGCGGCCGGGTGATGGGCAACGTCACCCTGGCGATCTCGGTGGCGCCGGCGCTCGGTCCCGCCGTGTCCGGACTGATCCTCCAGGTCGGGTCCTGGCGGCTGCTGTTCGTGGTCGTCCTGCCGATCGCGGCTCTGGTGACCGTGTTCGGGCTGCGCAAGGTGGAGAACATAGGCGAGCCGCAGGTGAGCTCCATCGACTGGTTCAGCGTCGGCGTGGCGGCGCTCGGCTTCGGCGGGCTGGTGTACGGCCTGAGCCTCTTCGGGGACACCGACGGCAGTGTCGCCTCGGCCATCGGCATCGCCGTCGCCGGGGCCGCGGCCATCGCGGTGTTCGTCGTCCGCCAGCTCAAGCTGCAGCGCACCGATGTGCCGCTGATGGACCTGCGCACCCTCGGGCACCGCACCTACGCCCTGTCCCTGGCCCTGATGTCCATCGGGTTCCTGGCGATGCTCGGGTCGATGATCCTGCTCCCGCTGTACCTGCAGAACCTGCGCGGGCTCAGCCCGCTGGAGACCGGCCTGCTGCTCATGCCGGGCGGTCTGGTCATGGGCCTGCTGGGCCCGACCGTCGGGAAGGTGTTCGACAAGTTCGGCAGTCGTCCGCTGGTGCTGCCCGGCTCGGTCGGCATGGTGCTCGCCCTCGGCGGGTTCACCCAGGTCTCGATGACGATGCCGTACTGGCAGGTGCTGGGGCTGCACGCGCTGCTGATGGTCAGCCTGGCGGCGACGTTCACCCCGGTCTTCACACTCGGCATGGGCGCGCTGCCCCCGCACCTGTACTCGCACGGCAGCTCGATGCTCGGGACGCTGCAGCAGGTCGCCGCGGCGTTCGGAACCGCGCTGGTGGTGACCGTGATGTCCGCGCGCACCAGCCACCTGGTAGCCGACGGCATCGCCGCAGCGCCCGCGCAGGTGGGCGGGATGAAGCTGGCGTTCGGCGTCGCGGCCGCCCTCGCCCTGCTGACGATCGCCGTCGCGGCGAAGCTGCCGCACCGCATCGCGGACGCCGGCGCCCAGGAGCACGACGGCGCCGACACGGACGTGCCCGCCGACGGACGCCCCGGCCACGGGGAGCCCGCCACCGCCGACACGGACGTGCCTGGCGACGGACGCCCCGGCCGGGGCGAGCCCGTCACCGCCGACGAGATCTGACGGGCGTGGGCGTCCCGCGCGGGACGCCCACGCCGGGCGAGACGTACGCGCCGGAACACCTGGAAGATTCCTCGTCGCCAGGAGGAGAGCCATGGGCAGGGTCATCTGTGACATCACCGTCTCGGTCGACGGCTATGCGGCGGGGGTCGGCCAGAGCGAGGAACGGCCGTTCGGTGCCGACGGCGGAGACGGGACCGGGAACAGGCTGCACGCCTGGATGTTCGAGACTCCCGACGAGAACCGGGCCGAGGTCGAGGCGATGACCGCCGCCGGGGCCTTCGTCATGGGGCGGAACATGTTCGGCCCGGTGCGGGGTGCCTGGGACCGGCGGTGGAACGGCTGGTGGGGCGGCGATCCGCCGTTCCACGCGCCGGTGTTCGTACTGACCCATCACCCGCGTGAGCCGGAGCCGATGGACGGCGGCACGACGTACCACTTCGTCACCGACGGGATCGCGTCGGCGCTGGAGCGGGCGCGTGCGGCGGCCGGTGGCGGCGATGTCCTGGTCCTCGGCGGCGCGACCACCGTCAACCAGTACCTCGCCGCCGGTCTGGTCGACGAGCTGCGGCTGCACATCGTGCCGCTCACGCTCGGCGCCGGCACGCGGTTGTTCGACGGCGTGCCCCCGCTGGACCTGGAGCAGGTGGCGTCGCGGTCGGCGAGGCAGGTCACCCACGTGCGCTACCGCGTGCTGTCCTGAGCCGCACGCGGGGGGAAGTACGACGACGGACGCGACAACTCCGCTCCGCGCGCGGGAAATTCCGTTGCCCGGGCCGGAGGGCGGTGGACACCCTTCCGGTATGACCACGAGTTCTCCCGCCGACGGCCGTGCGGGTATCGACGCGGCGTTGGTGAGGCGGCTGATCGCCGCGCAGTTCCCGCAGTGGAGCCGTCTGAGCGTGACACCGGTCGAGGTCGACGGCTGGGACAACCGGACCTACCGGCTCGGCGAGACGATGACCGTGCGGCTGCCCACCGCCGAGCACTACGCCCCCGCCGTCGCCAAGGAAAACCGCTGGCTGCCGGTGCTCGCGCCGTCGCTGCCGGTCCCTGTTCCGCCGATCGTGGCGCGCGGCCGGCCCGGGGAAGGCTATCCCTACGACTGGTCGGTCCGCGGCTGGCTGGACGGTGAGGTGGCCCGTCCCGAACGCATCGCCGACCTGCCGCGGTTCGCGGAGTCGGTGGCCGGGTTCCTCCGCGCCCTGTGGGCCGTCGACCCCACGGGCGGGCCGCCGGCCGGGGCGCACAGCTTCTACCGGGGCGCGCCGCCGGCCCACTACGACGACGAGACGCGCCGCGCCCTGGCGGCGCTCGCCGGACGCGTCGACACCGACCGGGCCGCCGCGGTGTGGGACGCGGCGCTGCGGGCGACCTGGCGGGGGCGGCCGGTCTGGTTCCACGGCGACGTCGCCGCCAACAACCTGCTGGTCAGGGACGGCGAGCTGGCCGCCGTCATCGACTTCGGCACCTCCGGTGTCGGGGATCCGGCCTGCGATCTGGTGATCGCCTGGACGATGTTCACCGGCGACAGCCGCGAGGCGTTCCGCCGTGCCGTGGACCAGGACAGCTCTGCCTGGGCACGGGCGCGCGGGTGGGCGCTGTGGAAGGCCCTGATCTGCCTGGCGCGGGACATCGACACGGATGCCGAGGAGGCGGCCGTCCATCGCCGGGTCATCGACGAGGTCCTGGCCGTGAATTGGCGGTTAATCGGGGCTGACGGGCAATGAACCATTGGAAATGGAGAGATCCCACCACACAACCAAACCCAATTCCCCGCCGTCACACCACATTGCGAGAACCATTCCCTTTCACGGAGGTTTTGCAATGTCCTCTTCCCGGACCGGCCGTCGTTCCTTACGGCTCTCGTCGGCGCTGACGCTGCTGCTCGGCGCGGGCATGGCGTCCTCGCTCCTCCTGGGCGGCACCGCCGCCGCGGCGACGCCCGCCGCACCAGCCACCGCAGCCGTCGCGTCCGACGGGCGGGCGATCGTCTACACCGCCGCCCCCGGGCAGACCAACGACGTGACCGTCACCGCGACGATCAACGACGACTCCTCGCGGATCACCTACCTGATCGACGACTCGGTCCCGATCGGCGCGGGCACCGACTGCGCGTACCCCAGCGCCACGGACCGGACCAAGGTCGCCTGCACGGTCGGCACCCTGGAGAGCCAGGACCCGTACCCCGCCCTGAGGATGTCCCTCGGCGACGGCGACGATGTCGTCGCCTACGCCAACGCCACCGACCAGGCGTACTACTTCGCCTCCCTCGATCTCGGCGCCGGCCGGGACGCGTACACCGAGACCGGCGACGTCAGCGGCAACGGCGTCTCCGGCGGCGCGGGCGACGACCACCTCACGGTCGGCGAGGTCACCGTGGTGTGGGGGGACGCCGGCGACGACACCCTCCGCGGCGGCGCCGGGTCCCTCGCGAAGGGCGGCGACGGCGACGACACGATCCGCTCCTCGGGCGAGGACAGCCACGCCGACGGCGGCGCGGGCGGGGACACGCTCCTCGGCGGGGCCGGCCGGCAGCACCTGTCCGGCGACGACGGCGACGACCTGATCCGCGGCGGTGCCGGCAACGACTTCCTCTACGGCGGGAGGGGCCACGACATCCTCCACGGGGAGGACGGCGACGACACGATGTACGGGAACAGCGGGAACGACGAACTGTACGGCGGCCGGGGCACGGACACGCTCTCCGGCGGGCCCGGCAGGAACGTCGTCCGCCAGGACTGACCACAACACTCCTCTTTGATCCGGAAGCCATCCGAAACATTCGAAGACCGGAACCCTGCCCTCCGAGCCGGAAGGGCAGGGCACTTCCCGCACACACGACACCCGCCCGCTCCAAGTACCGCCTGAGCAGCGGCAATTGCCAGAACCCGGGACACGAGTCGCCACGAACATTTCGCAACACTCGCCGAAACTATTGACAGTTGACAGGGCCAGGCCAACACTCCCGATGACAGAGCTCCCCCGTCACCCACCCCCACGAGGACGAGGAGGAAGCACCCCCATGAAGAAGTCATCAGGCAGGCTGCGGCTGTTCCTCAGCGGTGTCTGCACCCTGCTGCTGGTCGCGGCGGCGGCCATCGCGCTGCCGGGCACCGCCCACGCCGACACGGTCGTCAACCGGAACCAGACCGGCACCCACAACGGGTACTACTACTCGTTCTGGACGGACGCACCGGGCACGGTGTCCATGACCCTGTCCGGGGCCGGCAGTTACAGCACCTCCTGGCGGAACACCGGCAACTTCGTCGCCGGCAAGGGCTGGAGCACCGGCGCCCGCCGCACGGTGAGCTACTCGGGCACGTTCAACCCGTCCGGCAACGCCTATCTGACCCTCTACGGCTGGACGGCGAACCCGCTCGTCGAGTACTACATCGTCGACAACTGGGGCACGTACCGGCCCACGGGCACGTACAAGGGGACCGTCACCAGCGACGGCGGCACGTACGACATCTACAAGACGACGCGGTACAACGCCCCGTCCGTGGAGGGCACGCGCACCTTCGACCAGTACTGGAGCGTCCGGCAGTCGAAGCGGACGGGCGGCACCATCACCACCGGCAACCACTTCGACGCGTGGGCCCGCGCCGGCATGCCCATGGGCAGCTTCAAGTACTACATGATCATGGCGACCGAGGGTTACCGGAGCAGCGGCAGCTCCAACATCACCGTGCACACGGGACCGTGACGATGAGCACCGGCGCACCTTCCCCGCGCGCACTGCTCACGGCGCTGACGGTCCTCGCGACGGCCGCCGCCGCCACCCTCACCGCCGCGGCCCCCGCCGGCGCGGCGCGGGCGGCGGCCTGCACCGGGTACGTCGGGCTCACCTTCGACGACGGGCCGTCCGGCAACACGACGAGACTGCTCGACGCGCTCCGGCGGAACGGGCTGCGGGCCACGATGTTCAACCAGGGCCAGTACGCCGCCGCCAACCCGGCGCTGGTCCGGGCCCAGGTGGCGGCCGGCATGTGGGTCGGCAACCACAGCTACACGCACCCGCACCTGACCCGGCTGGGCCAGGCGCAGATCGACTCCGAGATCTCCCGCACCCAGCAGGCCATCGCCGGCGCGGGAGGCGGCACCCCGAAACTGTTCCGCCCGCCGTACGGCGAGACGAACTCGACGGTGCGGTCGGTCGCGGCCCGCCACGGCCTGACCGAGATCATCTGGCACGTGGACTCCCAGGACTGGAACGGCGCGAGCACGGACGCGATCGCGCAGTCGGCCGCCCGCCTCACCAACGGCCAGGTCATCCTCATGCACGACTGGTCCGCCAACACCCTCGCCGCGATCCCCCGCATCGCCCAGAACCTGGCCTCCCGAGGCCTCTGCCCGGGCACGATCTCCCCCCAGACGGGACGCGCGGTGTCCCCCGGCTGACCCGACGACCCCGGAACCTCGCAGCACATCCCCGGCCGCCCCCGCCGGCCTTCGTACCTGAGTACGTGTGCTCATGACGGTCCCCTCCCGGGCCGGGATCCTGGTGGTATGAGGAACTGGGGATTGCTCTCGGCCGGGGCCGCGCTCGTCGGTGGTGTGCCCGTTGCCGCTTGGGGACTGATGGGGCAGCAGAACCACGAGGGGCTGCCGGCGAGTGAGCTCGACTACGCCTTCCAGCCGTGGGACATCGGGGACGGCGTCGCCGCGGTGCTCGGCGGGCTCGCGCTGGTGCTGGCGGGGCTGGGCGCGACCGTGCTCGTGCGGGGTGCCCGGCGCGGGGCGCTGGATCCGCGCTGGTGGGGGGTGATCGGGCCGCTGGTGGTCGTCGGGCTGATGACCGGGGTGGGCTGGCGGATCCTCACCGCGGGGGGTGTCGGCGCCAACATCGGGGCCGGGCTGTTGATCATCTTCGGTACGCCGTTCGTCGCCGGGCTGTCGCTGTGGGCCCTGGCGTGGGGCGTGTGGCTGGTGACCGACCGGAGCGGGGACGGCGGCCGGGCCGGCGGCGGGGAGCTGGGCGGGTTCGCCTCCCGGGGGGTGTGACGGCCGGGCTGCTTGGCCGAAAATCCCCGACGGGTCGACGGCAGGGGCGGCAACGTCCGTATCCCCGGGGGAGGTTCACCTAGGTTGGTGGACCGGTGTCCTTTCCCACCCCCCAGGAGGCCCTGCCGTGCCCGACGACAGCCTGCGCGCCCGTATCGACACCTCCAAGCCGCACTCGGCCCGCTTCTGGAACTACTTCGTCGGCGGCAAGGACAACTACGAGGTCGACCGCGAGATCGGCGACCAGATCAAGTCGATCTTCCCGGGCCTGGTCGACGTGGCGGTCACGAGCCGCCGGTTCCTGGGGCGCGCGGTCCGGTACCTGGCCGGGGAGCAGGGCGTGCGGCAGTTCCTGGACGTGGGCACCGGGCTGCCGACCGCCGACAACACGCACGAGGTCGCCCAGCGCGTGGCCCCGGACGCCCGGATCGTCTACGTCGACAACGACCCCATCGTCCTGGCCCACGCCAACGCGCTCCTCACGAGTACGCCCGAGGGCAGGACGGCGTACCTGGACGCCGACCTCTACGACCCCGAGGCCGTCCTGGAGGCCGCGGCGGGCACGCTCGACCTCTCGCGGCCGGTGGGGCTGATGATCCTCAACACGCTGGGGCACGTCGCCGAGTACGAGCGGGCGCGGGAGCTGGTGCGGCGGCTGATGGCCGGGCTGCCGGCCGGGAGCCATCTGGTGATCAGCGACAGCACGGCGACGAGTGAGGGCATGATCGCCGCGTCCGAGGCCTATAACGCGAGTGGGGCCGTGCCGTACTACGTGCGGCCGGTCGCTGAGGTCGCGGGGTTCTTCGAGGGGCTGGAGCTGGTCGAGCCGGGGATCGTGCGGGTGCCGGAGTGGCGGCCGGACTCGGAGGACGCCGATGCCAGTGCGGTGGACGCGTACTGCGGTGTCGGACGCAAGCCGTAGGTCCGTGGGTCGGTGCGGCGCCGTGGGGGCTGGTCGCGCAGTTCCCCGCGCCCCCAGGACAAGCCAGGCCCCTTCACCCGTCCGGGTCCGTCACCCCGGCCCCCACCGCCCCCCACGCGATAATCAGGACATGCCCGACCCATCCCCCGTCCCCCAGCCGATCAGCCGGCTGCTCGGGGATCTGGTCGCGGTGGGTGAGGCCCACTCCCTCGTTCTCGCCGGCGGGTACGCGGTGCTGGCCCACGGCCTCGTGGCGCGGGCCGGGCGGGACGTGGATGTCGCCACCGAGCACCCCGCCGGGATGGACGCCATCGCCGACACGGTCCGGACCGGGCTGGTGGCACGCGGCTGGCTGGTGCGGACCCTGGAGACCGGCCCGCTGGCCGCCCAGTTCCTCGTCACCGACGCGGCGAGCGGTGAGGAGTTCGAGGTCGGCCTGCGCAAGGAGGTGCTGTGGCGCCCGCCCGTGCTCACGGAGCTCGGGCCGGCCCTGTCCCTCGAGGACCTCGTCGGCACCCGGGTGCGGGACCTGGCCGACCGGGGACTCACCCGCGACCTGGTCGACGTACACGCCGCCTCGGCCCGCTGGAGCCACCCCGAACTGGAGGAGCTGGGCCGCCGGCACGCCCCCGACACCTTCGACCTCACCGATCTCCAGGCCCGGCTGACCGGCACGGACTGGCTCGACGACAGCGCGTTCACCGCCCAGGGCCTCGATGTCGGGGCCGTCGCGGGGCTCCGCCGCTGGGCGCAGGAGTGGGCCGACGACATCGCGGAGCGGCTCATCGAGGGCGAGGCTCCCGACGAGGAGTGACCCGCGGGACTTACCGGTCGGTACCCTGACCGGATGGGGAAAGGGGCAGGCGGGCAGGTGGGAGTCGTGGCCGCGCTGGTACGGGCGGCGTTCCTGGTGGACGGGGTGTACGCGGAGGCCAGCCGGTCGTACGGGCTGACGCCGCAGCAGGGCCAGCTGCTCTGTGTGCTGCTGCCGCAGCCGTACGGGATGGGTGAGCTCGGCGAGACGCTGGGGCTGGCGAAGTCGAGTCTGACCGGGCTGGTGGACCGGACGGTGCGGCGGGGGCTGGTCCGGCGGGAGGCCGATCCCCGGGACGGGCGGGCCGTGCGGGTGGGGCTGACGGAGGAAGGGGCCGCGCTCGCCGAGGAGTTCTACGCCGAGACCTGCCGCCGGATTCGGGCGCTGCCGTCCGGGCTCAGCGGCGCCGAGCGGGACCGGCTGGCCGCGCTGCTGTCGCGGGTCGTGGTCGACAACGAGGTGCCCGAGGTGTTCGTGGAGACCGGGACGGTCTCCAACAGCAAGTAGCGGGATCCCGGGGGGCGTTCACCGCCCGGGCACCGGTGTCGTCGCGTGCTGCTCCCGTCGTCCCGCCGCCATCAGGGACAGTGTCACCGCGGCCGACGCCACCGCCATCGCCGTCATCGCCAGGGCCGGGGAGGTCAGTTGGGCCACCGATCCCGCGAGCGCCGCCGCGACGCCCTGCATGGTGAGCATGCCCGACGAGTGCAGCCCCAGGGCGTGGCCGGTCAGGTCGTCGGGGGTCAGGGCCACCAGCCGCTCCTGCTGCACGAGGCTCGCGCCGAAGCCGACGGACGCCAGCGTGACGGCGGCCACCGCGAGCGGCAGCGGCGGACGCAGCAGGAACGGCACGTACGGGACGGCCAGGAGCAGCAGCAGCGGCAAACCCAGGCGGGGGCGCAGCCGCGGCGGGAGCAGACGGCCCACCAGCACGTCCCCGGCCAGCATGCCCAGCGCGGCGCAGGCGAACAGGGTGCCGGCGGACTCTGGGGCGTAGGGGACGAAGAGGGATTCGCAGCCGACGACCAGGCCGTTGGGGATCCAGAGGGCCAGATAGACCTGGCGGCGGGGTGGGGACGACCAGAGCAGCGCGTTGGCGCGCCAGGTCGCCGACACCGAGGGGCGGCCCGTCGCGCGGGGCGGGCGCGGGGTCAGGCGCAGGCGGATCGCGACCGCCGCGACGCCGTACAGCGCCGCCGCCAGCAGCAGGGACACGCGTGGGGAGAGGACCGCCACCAGGACGCCTCCGGTGGCGTATCCGAGGATCTGCACGACCCCGGACATCATGTTGAAGACCGAACGCCCCAGCAGGTAGCCGTCGTCGGAGAGGATCTCGTTCACCAGCCCCCAGCGCACTCCCCCGCCGAGCGAGGCGGCCAGGCCCTGGCCGAGGAGGACGGCGAAGACGGCCCAGACGGGCAGCGCGGGCAGGGCGAGTACGGCCGTGCCGGCGGCCAGGACGAGGGAGATGCCGGTCAGGGCGGACCGCGGGGGCAGACGGTCGGCGCCCGAGAGCAGGAACGTCGCGCCGAGCACCTGGGTCAGCGACTGCCCGAACATGCTGAGCGCCGACAGCAGCGGTGAGTCCGTCGCCCGGAACACCAGGACGCCCAGGGCCAGTCCGCCGATCGTCTGGGCCATGACTCCGGCCGAGGAGGCGAGGAAGAGGGGGGTGAACTCCGGGGTGCGGAAGAGCTGCCGGTAGCTGCGCATGCGCCGAGTCTGCGAGCAGCGCGGGCACCTCGTTATTGTTTCGCGGCAGCGCGAAAGGTGGTGGGGTGGGCATGGGCTGGTGGCAGATCAACGCCGATACCCTCGCCGCGAGTCGCTTCTGTCTCTCCCCGCTCGCCGAGACGTTCGCCGCGCTGAAGCTGCTGCACGCGGGCGTCGCCGCCCACCCCGGTGAACGCGTGTGGCTGGACGCCCATCTGCCGGACTACCGGGCCCGGCTGGCCGCCGACCCGGTGACCGCGCGGCTGGTGCGGGCCGGGCTCGGCAAGGACTGGATCGCCGACTTCCTCACCCCGGCCCCGAGGGACGGCGAGTCCTTCGCCGACGGCGTCGCCCGGGTGCGCGCGGCCGACCCCCGCCGGGCCCGTGCCCACCTGACCGTCTCCCTCGCCGGCCCCCTCCCCGCCGTGCTGGACCGCGACGACCTGCCGGAGCGTGCGGCCGCGCTGCTGGAGTACGTCTGGGCGCGGGCCGTACGCCCGGACTGGGAGCGGCGCCGGCGTGTCCTGGAGGCCGACGTGGTGGCTCGGACCGCGCAGGTGAGCCGGGGCGGCTGGGCGGCGGTGGTGGACTCGCTGCGGCCGGGACGCACGCGGTGGCTCGGCGGCAACCGGCTGCAGGTGAACCTGCACGAGTATCCGCCGCGTGAGATCTCGGGCGCCGAGCTGCTGTTCGTGCCGGTCACCCCGAAGTGCGGCTGGGTGTCCTGGGAGGAGCCCGGCCGGTACGCCCTGGTCTATCCGTGCGCGGGCGCGCTCACCGACCCCGCCGCCCGTGCGGCGCCCGCGAGTCTGGGCGCGCTGCTCGGTCCGGCGCGCGCCGCGGTGCTCGTGCTGCTCGACTCCCCGCTCAGCACGACCCAGCTGGTCGCCGTGACGGGCCAGGGCCTCGGCTCGGTCGGGCGGCATCTGCGGGTGCTGCTGGACGCGGGGCTGGTGCAGCGGCGCCGGGCGGGCAGGTCGGTGCTGTACGCGCGGACGGCGGCGGGGCAGGTGCTCGTGGAGGCCCAGCACCGGCCCGGCATCCGCCGGAGCTAGCATCCGCTCATGACGACTACCAACGGTTCCTCTCCCCTCGACGTCGAGATCGGTGCGCTTCAGGGCGGTTCCGCCGACCTGTCCCAGTACGCGGGCAAGGCGGTGCTCGTGGTGAACGTGGCCTCCAAGTGCGGCCTGACCCCGCAGTACAACGGGCTGGAGAAGCTCCACGAGCGGTACGCCGAGCGCGGCTTCACCGTGCTCGGGGTGCCCTGCAACCAGTTCCTCGGCCAGGAGCCGGGCAGCGCCGAGGAGATCGCCGAGTTCTGCTCCGCGACCTACGGTGTGACCTTCCCGATGACCGAGAAGGTCGAGGTCAACGGCGGGAACCGGCACCCGCTGTACGAGCGCCTGACCGGCTTCGCCGATGCCGAGGGGCACAGCGGGGACATCCGCTGGAACTTCGAGAAGTTCCTGATCGGCAAGGACGGCACGGTCGTCGCCCGCTTCTCCCCGCAGACCGAGCCGGAGTCGGCGGAGATCGTGACGGCGATAGAGGCCCAGCTCGGCTGACGGCCCTGCTTGACCTTGCCCCTGGGGCAGGGCCGAGCGTCCTCGTCATCGGGTGGAAGAGCCGCCCGATGACGGAGGATGCCGTGGTGGACGTACCGGACCGGGATCTGCTCACCATCGGGGCGTTCGCCGCGCGCGCCCGGCTGTCGGCCAAGGCCCTGCGGCTGTACGACCGGCTGGGGCTGCTGGCCCCGGCGTACGTCGACGAGGCCACCGGCTACCGCTACTACCGCGCCGACCAGGTGGATCAGGCCCGGCTGGTGGCGATGCTGCGGCAGCTGGACATGCCGCTCGCCCGGATCGCCGAGGTGGTCGCGGCGGGCGACGGGCTCGCGGCGGCCGAGCTGCTCGGCGCGTACTGGGCGGATGTCGAGGCGCGGGTGGCGGGGCAGCGGACGCTCGCCGAGTACCTCCGTGGACGGCTGTCGGGGAGGAGCTCCGAGATGTACGGGAAGTTCACGGTCGAGACGGTGCAGATGCCCGCGCAGGTGGTGATCACCGAGAGGCGGCACACGCTGGCGGACGAGCTGCCGACGTGGATCGGGGCGGCGCTGGGCCGGCTGGAGGAGGCGGCCCGGGAGTGCGGCGGCGTGGCCGGGGTGCCGTACGTCGCCTACTACTCCGAGGTGTCGATGGAGAGCGACGGTCCGGCGGAGGCGTGCGTGCCGGTCGCCGACGAGGCGGCGGCCCGGGCCTGGGCGGAACGGCGGGGGCGGCCCTGGGAGACGGCCGTGCGGGTGGAGCCGGCCGGGCGGCTGGCGTACACCAGGATCACCAAGGCGCAGGTGGCGCATCCGCAGATCCTGGCCGCGTTCGAGGCGGTGGAGGAGTGGATGGCGGCGGAAGGGCTGACGGCGACCGGTCCCTGCCGGGAGCTGTACTTCGCCGACTGGGCCGCGGCGGGACCCGGGGACCCGGTGTGTGACGTGGCGTTCCCGGTGGACTGAGGCCCCTGCAGGGACCGCGGGCACAAGCGGAGCCCTCTCGGCTAGGACGGCGATGCTGGTCGAGAGGGCCCTGTCAGCGCTGCTTGTGCGGGCGTCGTTGCCGGGGTCAGGCCTTGACCGAGGCCACGAAGGCGTTCCACGCGTCGGCGGGAAACGCCAGCTTGGGGCCCTCGGGGACCTTGGTGTCCCCGAGTTCCAGGGCCTCTTCGACGGTCGACCTGACCATCACGCAGGCGCCGTTGTTGTTGGTGTAGGAGGACGTCGTCCACGTTTCCGTGGCGCCCAGACGAATTGCCATGTTCGCTCCGTAGCCAGTTGCGTTTACGCCAACCCGTGCTGGTGGTTGGCGTGATCGACGCTACTCGCCCACATCCTCGTTCGGAGCAGTCATTCACTCGACCGGATGGCATATTCCAGGGGAGACTTCCAGTCAGGCGTGTCAGGGGTGTAGCATCCCGCGCTTTGCCCGGGGGAAGTCCCCTTCCGGCAGCCGCTTCCGGCAGCGGTTCAGCGTGCGTAGTCCTTGGCCAGGCGCTCGATGAGCTGCCGCGACTGGTCCACGTTCAGCGACTGGGCGCGCAGGTGCTCGTACATCACCGTGTACTTCTGCACGTCGAGCGGCTTCTCCAGGTACAGGTCGCTGGTGACGCCCTCGATGTAGACCACGCTGGAGTCGGCCGCGTCGGCGAACTCCAGGATCGAGTACTGGCCGTTGATGCCGGCGTGCGCGCCGACCTCGAACGGCAGCACCTGCACGGTGATGTGGGGCAGCTGCGACATCTCGATCAGATGCTCCAGCTGCTCGCGCATCACTTCCTTGTTGCCCACGACCCGGTGCAGGGACGCCTCGTCCAGCACCACCCACAGCCGCAGCGGGTCCGTCTCGGCGGTGATACGGCCCTGCCGGCGCAGCCGGACCTCGACGCGCTTGTCGTTGTCCGCCTCCGTCGCCTCGGGCGAACCGCCCCGGATGATGGCCTCGGCGTACGCCCGCGTCTGCAACAGGCCGGTGATGATCTGGGGTTCGTAGACCCGCAGCGACTCGGCGTCCGTCTCCAGGCCGATGTAGACGCTGTACGGGATGTCCCCGAAGGCGTGCCACCAGCCCTGCTGGCGCGAGTCCTTGGCCATCTGCATCAGCGAGTCGACGATCCGCTGGTCCTCGACCTCGTAGACCCCGCACAGGTCGCGCACGTCGCGCTGGCTGATGCTGCGCCGCCCGTTCTCCAGGCGGCTGATCTTCGACTGCGACACCAGCAGCCGCTCGGCCACTTCCTCGGCCGTCATGCCCTTGAGCTCCCGGAGCCTGCGGAGCTCCTGGCCCAGCCGGCGCCGCCTGACGGTGGGATTGACATTGGACGCCACGGGACGTGCACCTCCGGCTGCGTGCCTCTACTTTGCGTATCTGCTGTTGAGCAGACTGCCACCAAGGTGCTTCCTACCGCTGGGAAACGGTGGATATGCGACGGGTACACGCCAGTTCGGGCACGGCACGCCGAGCGGGGCGGTGAGAGTCTGCACTCTCTCCGCCCCGCTCGGACAGCGGCTCCCGGTGACCGGGTTCTGGGGTCCCGTGCTGCGTGTGCCGGTCGTCGGTCGTACTGGTGCGGTGCCGTGTGCTGGTGGTGCGCTGCCGTGCTGCCGGCGCGGCTCAGTGGGCCGCGACGCGCGCCATGGGGCCGCGGCGCGGCTGCATCGGAACACCGCGGGCGGGTTCCGCTGCGGCCCGGGTTCCGCCGGCGGCCTGACGGCCGGACGGGGCCGGGCTGCGGCGCGGCTGGGCCGCCACGCCGTTCTGGACGTCCATCACGGCGTGCGCCACGAGGCCGCCCATGGGGTCGTGCCTGATCAGGTCCCGCAGCCGGGAGCGGGACGAACGTCCCTCGTTGCCCGGATACAGGTGCTTGCCGAGGCCGACCGCGTGTGCCAGGGCGGCGAGCGCCGCGGTCCGCGGGTCCGGCGGTACGCCGGTGCGGATCGCCGAATCCAGCCGGGCCCTGATCTCCCGGCTGATCTCGTTGTCCGTCGCCTGGTAGCGAGTCGTCGGCAGCACTCCGCACATCTGGCCCGCCACGGCATGCACCATGCCGCACCGCTCCAGATGCGAGAGGTAGGTCTGGCGGAGCCCGAGACGCGGCCCGCCAATCCAGTTCACTGCCCGCACGGGAGCGCCGCGCCTACGCAGCAACTCCAACGCGCAGTCCAACGTTGGATCTCCAGTCGGCCGTGGTACGACCACGGCGATACGATCCCCGTCTGGGGCTATCCGTCCGGCCAGCGCCAGCTCTACCAGCTGTGCTCCGGCCAGACCGAGGTCGAGCGACTGCGGCTGCGCAGTGGTACCCGTGGTCGGGTCCAATGCCAGCAACAGAAGCTCCTCCGGAAGTGTTCTGCGGCTCCTGCCCATCCATGCCTCCCCGCGTGGATGAATGACAGGGTGACCCCTCTCACATTGGTCTGTCGAGGGTGCGTGACCGGTTCGTAGTGGAACCAGTAGGTATGTCGTTCTCGTCTACCGGATGGGTCCGGTCCGCGCACAGGACACTGGTACATGGTTCGGACAGCGCCGGGGAGCGGTGTCAGGGCGGCGGTTCACGGTTCGTACGCGCACGCGGGGAGTGCGGCGCGAGGAGGAGGCATCGGTGGCGGGCGAGTCCCCCGACAGGTCGAAGCAGCGCGAGTCGTCGGCAGAACCGACGTCGGGGAGCGCGGGTCCGGTTCCCGGGGCCAGGAGCGAGACGGCGGACACGCGCGAACCGCGCGACCCGCGCCTCGCGGTGGCCCGGGACGCGGAGAGGTCCTCGGGGCGCGGGGGTGTCGACACGGCGACCCGCGTCCTGTCCACGCGCCCGTCCGACGACACCGCGACACCCCCGGCTGACGCCGGGCAGGATGAGAGCGACTCGGACAGCGAGGGTGCGGCGGCTGACGCCGGGCAGGAGGCTGTGAAGGGGGCCGGGGAGCCTTCGGGTGCGGGCTCCGGCTCCGGTGAGCCGGGCGATGGCGCCACTGCCGGTGACGGGCGGCTGCGGGACGCCGTCGCCGCGTGGGTCGCTTCGGCGGACGAGGGCAAGGAGCCTGCCGGTGGGGCTGAGAGGCCCACGAAGGCCGCCACGGACGCCCAGGAGGCTGGTAAGCCCACCGGGGCCCCAGAGGCCGACAGGGACGCCGGTGACGGCCGTGAGGCCGAGCGCGCGGACGAGACCACGGACGTCGACACGGACGCGCAGGACGGCCAGGAGGCCGCCGAAGGCGCGGGGGAGGTTGCTGACCCCCGGGACAGCCGTGAAGGCGAGTCCAAGGGCGGCCAGGAAGCCGCTGGAGCGGCGTCCGAGAAGGCCGAGGAGGGCCCTGGCGGGGTCGGTGCGGCCGAGGCGGACCGTTCCGGCAGCGCCGGTGGCGCGGGAGCGGCGCAGGCCGACTCCGGCAGCGAGGAGGGCCCTGCCGCGTCCGCGGCCGAGCCGAAGACTGAGCCGAAGGCCGATTCGAGGGCCGGGTCGAAGACCGAGCGGGAGAACGCCGGGAAGGCCGAGCCCAAGGCCGACGCGGACACCAAGCCGGACGCCGACCCCGAGGCCGACCCGAAGACCCAGCCGAAGACCGATTCGAGGGCCGGGTCGAAGACCGAGCGGGAGACCGCCGGGAAGGCCGAGCCCAAGGCCGACGCGGACACCAAGCCGGACGCCGAGCCCAAGGCCGACCCGAAGACCCAGCCGAAGGCCGGATCTGAGGCCGGCGCAGACGCAGGCGCAGCCGTTGCCTCCGGCGACGGTGACAAGGGCGCCGAAGACGACGTCGAGCCCGACGCCGAGGACGCTCGCGAGGAACCCGAGCCCGCTGACAAGCCCGGCGGCGGCGAGAAGGCCGCGTCCGGCAGCAAGCCCAGCGACGAGAAAGCCGCGTCCGACGACACCGGCGACACCGAGGCCGACGCCGGCGACACCGGCGGCACCGATGACGACCGCCGCGGCCGGCCCGTCGATCAGCCCACCGCCGTTTTCAAGGCCGTCCGGCCGCCCGTCGATCAGCCCACCACCATGCTGAAGCTCGGCGGGGCCGCCAAGGACGTTCCCGAAAGGGAAGCCGAGCGGACGAGCAAGTTCGTCGCGCTCAAGCCCCTCGACGACCCGTCGACCCGGAGGCCGGCCGGCTCCGCACCAGCCCCGCAGGGCTCGCAGGCCCCGGCCGCGCCCCAGGCCGCCCCCGCCGACGCCACCGCCCCCGTGCCCACCGTCGGCCCGGAGCGGACCACGCAGCAGCCGCTGCCGCCGAAGCCGCCGCTGGATCTGCTGGCCGAGCTGACGAACACCCCGCCGCCCCCGGACACCCCGCTGCGGACGGCCGTACGGCGGGTGAAGATCTGGACGCCGCTGGTGCTGCTGCTGGTGGTCGTCTTCGCGGTCGTACAGAGTGTCCGGCCGCTGCCGGCACCCACCCTCGACCTCACCGCGAAGGACAGCTACACCTTCAAGGGCGGCAACGTCGACATCCCCTGGCCCGCCAAGGGCCAGGCCGCGCTGGACGTGCAGGGCATCGGTACGTTCGGCTCGTCCGGCGAGCAGAAGCCCGTGCCGATCGCCAGTGTCGCCAAGGTCATGACCGCCTACGTCATCCTGCGCGACCACCCGCTCAAGAGCGGCGCCGAGGGGCCGAAGATCGAGATCGACCAGGCCGCCGAGGACCAGTCCGACGCCGGCCAGGAGTCCACCGTCGACGTCACCAAGGGCGACAAGATCAGTGAGCGGGAGGCTCTGGAGAGCATCCTGATCGCGTCCGCGAACAACGTGGCGCGGCTGCTCGCCCGCTGGGACGCGGGGTCCGAGAAGGCGTTCGTGCAGAAGATGAACGACGCCGCCAAGGACCTCGGCATGAAGAACACGACGTACACCGACCCCTCGGGCCTGAACAACACGACCGTCTCCACGGCCGTGGACCAGGTGAAGCTCGCCAAGGCCGCCATGCAGCAGCCCGCCTTCCGCGAGGTCGCGGCGATGATGTCGTACGTCGACTACAAGGGCACCAAGCACGACAACTGGAACCGCCTGGTCGGCTCCAACGACGTGACCGGCATCAAGACCGGCACCACCACCTCGGCGCTCGGCAACCTCGTCTTCGCGGCCAAGAAGGACGTGAACGGCGAGACGCGCCGGATCATCGGCGCGGTGGTGCGCCAGCCCGCGGGCGGCCCGGACAACACCATCCTGGGCGCCGCGCTCTACGAGGGCGACAAGCTGATCCGGGCCGCGCAGGGCGCGCTGGAGTCGGCGACGATCCTGAAGAAGGGCACGGTCGTCGGGTACGCGGACGACGGTCTCGGCGGCCGCACCCCGGTCGCCGTCACCGAGGACGTCACGGCCGTCGGCTGGTCGGGCCTGTCCGTCAAGCTGACGTTCGCCGCGGACGACCTGCCGCACACGGCGAAGGCCGGCACGAAGGTGGGCACGCTCACCGTCGGTGACGGCACGACCAGCGCCGTGAAGGTCCCCGTCGCCCTCCAGGAGGACCTGGTGGAGCCGGGCTTCGGGGCCAAGCTCACGCGTCTCGGCTGACCCGGGACGCGCCCCGCACGACCGCACTCCGCCGGTGACGGCCCGTCCGGGCGCCGCCCGGCGGGGTGCGTGCTAGCGTCCCGAACCGGGACAGGTCGCCGTTCGCGGCGGCCACGGCCGTGAACCGGGGGAACGGAACACGGCCGGGAGGAAGAACGAGCCGAGAACAGAAGATCGGGACACGGGGAGTGCCTTCGAGTGGCCACTGCGGAGCCGACACGCGCCGACGACGCCGATCCGGGACCGGTAGCCGGCCCGCGAATACGGGTGCCCGCGGAGCCGGAAGGCACGCCTCGGGAGGGCGCCGGCGCGCCCGGCCCTGACGCCGCATCGGGGCTGCCTCCCGCCCTGCTGGCCCTGCGTGAGCGCATGCTGCGGCACCCGGTGCTGTCCGTCACGGGGCTGGCCGGGGTCCTCCACGTCGTCTGGTTCTTCACGTTCGCGAACAGCGGTGGCGATCTTGCCGCGCAGGACGCCTGGGCCGAGTTCGTCGGCCGCCATCCGGACTCGGCGTACAACCTGGCCTGGTACGGCGGTATGCACCCGGTGTCGTACAGCATGGTGTCGCCGTATCTGATGTCGGTGCTCGGCGTGCGGACGACGATGATGATCGCGGGGACGGCCTCGGCCGGGCTGCTCACGCTGCTCCTGCTCCGCAGCCGCGCCGTGCGCAACCCCCTGTGGGCGTCCCTGGCCGGGGTGTTCGGGCTGTTCTGCAACGCCGTGTCGGGCCGGGTGACCTTCGGCCTGGGCATGATGTTCGCGCTCGGCGCGGTCGCCGTGGTGTTCTGCTGGCCGTACCGCTGGCGTCACAAGCGCTGGGCGAAGGCCCTGTGCGCGGCGCCGCTGGCCGCGCTGGCCACGATGTCGTCCCCGGTGGCGGGCCTGTTCGTGGGGCTGGTGGCGGTGGCGCTGTTCCTGCAGAAGCGCCGTCCCGGTGCCTGGGCGCTGGGTCTGGCGCCGAGCGCGGTGGTGGCGGTGTCGGCCTGGCTGTTCCCCTTCTCCGGGACGCAGCCGATGGCCATCGGCTCGGTCATCCTGCCGCTGGCCTTCTCGATCCTGGTCTACGCGCTGGTGCCGCGGGACTGGAAGACGGTCCGGCTGACGGCCGCGGTGTACGGCCTGGGGGTCGTGCTGGTGTGGCTGATCAGCTCCCAGATCGGTTCGAACATCACGCGGCTGGCGATGCTGTTCGCGGGTGTCGCGCTGGTCGCCGCGCTGCCCTTCACGGTGCCGCGCAGCCGCAAGTGGTACGCGATCGTGGTGGCCTTCGTCGGTTTCACGGCGTGGATCGGCTTCAAGTCGACCGACGACATCGTCCACACGGCCCCGGCGGCGTCCTGGTCGCGTGAGCTGGCGCCGCTGGTGAACGAGTTGCAGGAGGTCGGTGCCGAGAAGGGCCGGGTCGAGGTCGTCCCCGCCCGCTCCCACCGGGAGGCGTCCGCCCTCGCCCCGTACGTCAACCTGGCCCGCGGCTGGAACCGCCAGGCCGACATGGAACGCAACCCCCTCTTCTACGACGACACGCTCAACTCGGCGAACTACCACGAGTGGCTGAAGCGCTGGGCGGTCCACTACGTCGTCCTGCCGAAGGACGAGCCCGACGGTGACGGCGGCGAGCGCGAACGCGCACTGGTGCAGCGCGGTCTGCCCTATCTGACGCAGGTCTGGGGCGACGCCAACTGGCAGCTGTTCAAGGTGACCGCCCCGACGCCGCTGGCCGAGCCGAACGCGGTCGTCGAGCGGGCCGAGCAGGGCGAGATGGTCCTCCGGGTGAAGAAGGCGGGCCGGATCCTGGTCCGCATCCCGTACTCGCCGTGGCTGAGCATCGTCGACGCGGAGGGCAAGAGCCTGGAGCCGCCCCAGGAGACGCCGGAGTCCCGGGACCGCCCCGAGGGCGAGCCGAAGACGTACGTCAACGTCAACGGCTGCCTGACGGAGACGGAGGAGGACGCGCACGGCGACCGGTGGACGGAACTGCTGGCCCCGAAGGCGGGCACGTACCGCCTGGCCGCGCCGTACCAGCTGCCCCGGGGCACACCGTGCCCGGAGGAGCTGCGCTGACCCTCAGCGCAGCCGGTCCACGTACCGGTCGGTGCCGGGCACCGTCGGGATGAACGGCGCCACCAGTTCCACCCTGCCCAGACCCGACTCCGCCACCGCCGTGTCCAGGCCGGTGAAGGAGTGCTCCCAGCACTCCCTCGGATCCGCCTGGAGGAACCACAGCAGGGTCAGTCGGGTGTCGACGCCCTCGACCTGCTTGACGTAGGTCATGCGGTCGCCGGGGAGGGGGGTGGGGCGGAAGACGGTCACCAGGGCGGCCGGGGAGCCCGCGAGGCGCTCGGGGAGGTGGCGGGTGCGCAGCCACTCCAGCAGGGCTGCGCGCTGCTCGGAGCTGTCGGACTCGACGACCTGGAGGACCAGGCCCGCGTAGGGGTGGTCGAGGGCGTGGACGTCCCGGGGTCCGGCCGCGCCGTCGCGGTACACCGTCGCCTCGTGGTCCTGGAACGCCGTGAGGACGTGCGTGCGGTCGTGGTAGACGCGGCCGTCGCGGTTGAGGCGCCTGTTGATGGCGACCGTCCAGCGCATGTGGTCGTCGTAGCGGCCGGCGGTGATCCAGTACGTGGAGAGGTAGCAGCCGGTGGTCACCGGCCGGGCGATCGCCGACGTCTCGGGGTAGCGCAGGAGTTGGAGGTCCCGGGTCGCGACCCAGCGGCGGCCGGCGTACATCCAGGGCATGGCCATCGCGCCGGCGTAGTAGTGGTCGTCCTCGTACCAGCGGTTGTAGGCGTACTCGTGGCCCGGGTGCGGCTCGACCATGGTGATCAGGGCGTGGCCGGGGCGGGGGCCGTAGGGGCCGACGGCGGCCAGTTCCGCGTACAGCTCACTGCGGGTGTCGTCACTCATTGCCTTCCCCTTCGTCGGCGGCTGGCCCATACTCTGACGGCCCGTCAGATAATGCGCCAGAGGTCCGGGGAGGTCCTGCCATGTCGCTGCTCGCGGGGAAGACCGTCGTGGTGTCGGGGGTGGGGGCCGGGCTCGGGCGGCAGGTCGCGGCGGCCGTGGTGCGGGACGGGGGGCGTGCCGTGCTCGGGGCCCGGACGGAGGCGAACCTGGCGAAGACCGCCGGGGAGCTGGACCCGGGCGGGGCGCGCACGGCGTACCGGGCCACCGACATCTGCGTCGAGGCGCAGTGCGAGGCCCTGGCCGGGCTGGCGGTCCAGCGGTTCGGGCGGATCGACGCCGTGGTGCATGTGGCCGCGCTCGACGGGCACTTCGGCGGGCTCGAGGACGCCGACTTCGAGGCCTGGCGTTCCGTCCTGGACGTGAACCTGCTGGGCACCCTGCGGATGACGCGGGCCTGTCTGCCGGCGCTGAAACGGGGCGGCGGGTCGGTGGTGTTCGTCGGGACGCAGTCGGCGGTGGCGGCTCCGTCGCAGGTGCGGCAGGCGGCGTACGCGGCGTCGAAGGGGGCGCTGACGAGCGCGATGTACTCGCTGGCGCGGGAGCTCGGCCCGTACCGGATCCGGGTCAACACCGTGCTGCCGGGGTGGATGTGGGGGCCGCCGGTGCGGGCGTACGTGCGGTCCGCCGCGCGGGCGGAGGGCGTGCCCGAGGCGGCCGTTCTGGAGCGGCTGGCGGGACGGATGGCGCTGCCCGATCTGGCCACGGACACGGATGTGGCCGACGCGGCGGTGTTCCTGGCGTCGGACCGGGCGCGGGCGATCACCGGGCAGTCGTTGCTGGTCAACGCGGGGGAGCTGATGCGCTGAGTTCAGATAGCTGAACCAAGGCCAGCACGCCGAACATCTTTACCTCCCTTTGACCCTACCGTCACTTGTCGTGTTCACGCAGTAGCGCCCACGATGAGCGCCGGGCTGATCCCTGGGAGGGCGCACATGAACGGTCTCGACTGGGCCGTGCTCATCGGCTACTTCGCCGTGATGGTGGCGATCGGCGTCTGGTCGCACAAACGCGTGGACAACGTCAGCGACTTCTTCACCGCCGGCGGCAGGATGCCGTGGTGGCTCTCCGGCATCTCGCACCACATGTCGGGCTACAGCGCGGTGATGTTCACCGGGTACGCGGGCATCGCCTACACCCACGGCGTCACGTCGTTCGTCACCTGGTCCTTCCCCATCGCCCTCGGCATCGCCATCGGCTCGAAGCTGTTCGCCCCGCGCATCAACCGGCTGCGCTCCCGGCTCCATGTGGCCTCCCCGCTGGAGTACCTGAAGAACCGCTACGACCTGAAGACCCAGCAGGCGCTGGCCTGGTCGGGCATGCTGCTGAAGATCGTGGACGTGGGCGCCAAGTGGGCCGCGATCGCGACCCTGCTGTCCGTCTTCACCGGGATCTCCCTCAACCAGGGCATCCTCATCACCGGCACCATCACCGCGATCTACTGCACCATCGGCGGCCTGTGGGCCGACGCGCTGACCGAACTCGGCCAGTTCGTCATCCAGTTGCTGGCCGGCGTCGCGATGCTCGTCGCGGTGTGGGTACGGCTCGACGACCACGGCGGCTTCTTCGGCGTGTGGGACCAGCCGGAGCTCCAGGGCCACGAGAAACCCCTGGTCGGCGACTACGGCACGGTCTTCCTGCTCGCGTTCCTCTTCATCAAGCTCTTCGAGTACAACGGCGGCATGCTCAACCAGGCCCAGCGTTACATGGCCACGCCCAACGCCAAGGAGGCCGAGCGGTCGGCCCGGCTGTCGGCGATCCTGTGGCTGGTCTGGCCGCTGGTGCTGTTCTTCCCCATGTGGATGTCGCCGCTGCTGGTCGAGTCGCAGAAGCCGGACGGCTCCGACTCCTACGCCCTGATGACCGAACAGCTCCTCCCCCACGGCCTGCTGGGCCTGGTCATCGTCGGCTTCTTCTCGCACACCATGGCCATGTGCTCCTCCGACGCCAACGCGATCGCGGCCGTGTTCACCCGGGACTGCGCGCCCGTGGTGTGGCGCCGGGCGCGGGCGTGGAGCGAGGGGCAGGGCCTGCGGGTCGCCCGGATCGCGACCGTTGTCTTCCTCGGCCTGTCCATGGCGGCGGCGACACAGGTCAACTCCCCCACCTTCAAGGACATCATCACCGTCGTCATCAAGTGGGTGGCCGGTCTCATGGGCCCGATGGCCATCCCGATGATGCTCGGCCTGCTGCGGCCCTTCCGCCGCTCCGGCCCGACGGCGGCCCTCACCAGCTGGTCGATGGGCCTGCTGGCCTTCTGGCTGGTGAACTACCCGATCAACTGGAACGTCGAGGGCGGAGTGCCGCTCCAGTACCAGGTGTCGATCCCGCTCGCGGTGTCGCTGGTCCTCTACATCCTGATCGGCTTCGTGAAGCCGGAGGACACCCCCGAGCGGCTCGCGATCATCGAGAAGATCAACACGGACGGGGACGGAGCCGCCGCGGCCGCGATCCCGACACCGGCGGGCGGGGCGCGGGACGGTGCGGTGCGCACGCCGGTGAAGGACTGAGCCACGGGTACACCCGGCACCGGCCGGCGCCCTGCCCGTTCCGCTCCGACCCCGGAGCGTACGCCGGGAACGCCGGGAGTACTTCTCACGTGACGCCACGACGGAAGACGGCCACGCCGGTCTGAGACTCCGATCGCCCGGACACCTTCGTCATGATCAAGCCCAGCCAGTGTCAACAACGCTCGTGATCAATACACCTAGGCGCCCCGCGGATACCGGGCCAGCCAGCCCGGGGAGGAGCCCGCCGGGCCGTGCAGGGCCGGGCCCTGGGTCATCTCCATGGCGAAGTCGTCGGCCAGTTCCAGGATGGTGGGGCGGCCCTCCAGTTCGGCCAGCCAGGCCGGCGGCAGGGCCGTCTCGCCGTGCAGGGCGCCGAGCAGGCCGCCGGTCAGCGCGCCGGTGGCGGCGGAGGGGCCGTCGTGGTTGACGGCGAGACACAGCCCGTGCCGGACGTCGGCGGCGACCAGCGCGCAGTACACGGCGGCGCCGACGAGCCCCTCCGCCGTCCCCGCCCCGCTCAGCTCGGCGACCCGCTCGGGCCCGGGCATGCCCTGCCGTACGGCGCCCAGCGCGTGCTGCAGCGCCTCCGACACGGGCTGGTGCCCGGGCCGGGCGGCGAGCAGGGCGAAGGCCCGCTGCACGGCACCGTCGAGGCTCTCGCCGAGGGCCAGGGCGTGCACGATCACGGCGTACGCGCCCGCCGCGAGGCAGGCCGTGGGATGCCCGTGGGTCTGCGCCGCGCACTCCACCGCGAGCTGGACGACCAACTGCGGCTCCCACCCCACGAGCAGCCCGAACGGCGCGGACCGGGCGGCCGCCTCGGGCCCGGCCTCGCCGGGGTTCTTCGGCGCGTCCGGGGTCCCCATGGTGTCGTCGCCGAGCCCGAGGAGCAGGGCGCGGGTGGGGTCCCTGCGCGCGTACAGCCACTCCTCCCGCGCGAGCCACCCGTCGTCCTTGCGGCGCTCGTCGGGTCCCCAGTCCCGCTGGGTGGCGGCCCAGCGCAGATAGGCCCGGTGCAGGTCGGTCGGCGGATGCCAGGCGCCGGTGTCCCGCCGCACCTGGGCCCGGATCAGCCCGTCGACGGAGAACAGGGTGAGCTGCGTGAGGTGGGTGACGGCACCGCGTCTGCCGTAGGCCGGGGCCAGGTCCACGAGCCCCTCCGCCCCGTACGCCTCCCGGATCCCCGCGACGGTCACGCCGTCGACAGGCGCCCCCAGCGCGTCCCCGACGGCCACACCGAGCAACGTCCCCCGCACCCGGCTCCGAAAGTCCTGCTGCTCCGTACGGCCCCAGACAGCACCGGCAGTCCCACCCACCCAGTCCTCCCCAGGGAACCGTCCATACGTCCGACAGCTCTGCACTGTATTCGAACGGGGACGGGGGGTTGAGGGGGCGGAATGGTGTGGGGGTGTGGACGGAGTGCTCCCGTGGTTCGGTTGTCAGCCGTACCAGGTCACGTTGCAGACATAGACACACTCATGCCGCGGTACGGCCAGAAAGCTGATGAATCCACGCCCGCCGAGCAGGTCGAACTCACGCAGTCCGGCCTCCCGGTCGTAGGGCCTGCCGACCCTCACGGCGTCGTGGCCGAGCGCCGCCAGTTCGGTGGCGAGTCGTTCCACTTCCGCCACTACCCCGGGTGGCAGCCCATTCGTCACATAGTCGGCGCTCGGGTTGTAGTCCCAGGACCAGTCCGTCACAGCCCGGCCTCTGCCTCCGCGGCCTCCCGGATGGCGTGGATCTCCGCGATGGCCTCGGTCGGGTCCTGTTCGCCGGCATCCACGATGCGCTCCAGTTCGCGCAGGCGTTCGGCACGAGCAGGGTGACGCTCGATCGCGACGAACACACCCCAGGAGTGCACGAAGGCGCGCAGGGGGGCCAGGCTCTGGGTCTGCTGGGCATGGGTCGTGGCCTCGAAGAGGTGCTGCGTGAGCGTGGGAAGCCGGCTGGGGGCGATCCGTGCGACGGCATCACGCAGCGCGTCCGGCGTCAGCTGAGGCATGGGGATCAGCGGCCCGTAGGGGCCGTCGCTCTGAGCACTCACAGTGACCTCCGGTGCAGGTGGTTCGCTCCTCGTACGGTACCGGCGAACGCCCTGGGGAACCGCTGAGACGGAACAGACCACGTGACTCGTTCCCGGCACGCTACGCCGCCTTCCGCTCGCCGGTTCGGCAGTCGCGGCAGTGGCCCGGCTGTGCTGCCCGGAAGGCGCGGTCGCAGCCGTCGCAGGTCTGGAGCGGGGCCGGGCGGAAGGTGGGTGCGGTGGGTGGTGCCGCGGGGAGGGGCGGTGGGAGGAGGGTGGTGAGGCGGTGGGCGAGGAAGGCCGCCGGGTGCTTGATCGGGTCCTGAGGGAGGCCCGCCGTCAGGGTGCGCTGGACCGCCGTGGCGGGCACGCCCCGCTCCAGCCAGGCCGACACCTGCGGGGCCAGGCGGTGCACGTCCCGCTCACTGAGCAGCAGGCGGGAGTCGAGGGCGCGCAGGCCGGTGAGGAGGTCGGCGGCGGTGCCGTCGGGCTTCGGGGCGGCGGGCTCCGGCCTGGGCGGCGGGGAGGCCGGGCGGCGCTCGGGGACGACCGGGCGGTGGGGCTTGTTGTACGAGACCGTGCGGGTTACGACTCGGCCCGATTGAAGACGCTCCTTGGCGCGCGTCAGGTAGCCGTGGGTCTCCAGCTCCCGCAGGGCCGCGGCGATCCGGATCTCGCCCTCGCGGAACTTGGCCGCCAGCGCCTTGATGCCGACCGGCGTCCCGGCGGGCAGCGACTGGATGTGGACCGCGAGGCCGATCGCTGTGAGCGACAGGTCCGGGTGCTGGGCGAGGTGGTTGCCCACCACCGTGAAGTTCTCGTCGTGGCGTTCCGTCACGTGCTGGACACCGGAAGTGCCGGACTGCGGGCGTGCGGGCGCGCTAGGCTGCTGGTCAGTCATCGGGAAGGGTCTCTGCTTCCTTGGTGATCAGGCCCTCGCACCGGGATGCCAGTCCCGGCGGGGGCCGTATTCGTTTGTTCGGTTGTCTGTGCCGACGGTGCACCACCGACTCCCCGCCACGCCAGCCGAGTTGGTGATGTTCACTCCTGCGGGTGAGCCGCGGGGGCGGTGGGGGCGGGTTGGTTCTTTCCCCGGTTCTTTGGTCTTTGGCGTCGGGACCGGCCGGGTCATGACGGGCCGCGATCCGGCGACAGTTCCGCCCACACGGTCTTGGCGTGAGCCGGTGCCGCCTCCACGCCCCAACGGGCCGCGTACGCCGAGACGATCCGCAGGCCGCGGCCCCGTTCCGCATTGTCCGCCACCGGGTCCGGGACCCGCGGCATCCGGTCACCCCGGGCATCGGTGACCTCGACGCGGAGGGTGCGGTCCGGGTGCAGCTTCATTCCCAGCCGGAAGTCCCTTCCCTGGACGCGTCCGTGCAGCACCGCGTTCGACGCCAGCTCCGCCACCACGTGCCCCGCGGCCTCGTACGGCTCGCCCCACTCGTCGAGTTGGCGCTCGGCGAGCAGGCGGGCCAGTCGCGCTCCCCTTCGAGTGGCTGACAGTTGAATCGTGAAGTGGCGTACGGGGGTGGAGATCACGGAGAGGGATTTCTGACTCATGTCACCCAGCGTGGCCATCCGTCCCTACCCTGAACAGCAACGACCCCGGTACGGAGGGTGACTGTCCGGACACTTGGCGGGGTCGTCCGGCTCGTACGTCAGGAGGGGAACGCGTGGAGGACGAGGAAGCGGCGGCCGTGCTCAGGGCGGTCGGGCGGCAGATCAAGATGTGGCGCGAGGCCGCGGGTCTGAAGCAGGCGGAGTTGGGGTCGGCCATCGGGTACGGCGAGGAGATGGTGTCGTCCGTGGAGCGGGCGCGCCGGATCCCCAAGCCGGATTTTCTCGACAAGGCGGATGAAGTGCTGGGTGCGGGCGGCAAGCTCTCCGCGATGAAGAAGGACGTGGAGGAGGCTCGGTATCCGAAGAAAGTGCGGGACCTGACGAGGCTGGAGGACGACGCCGTCGAACTCGGGGCTTATGCCAGCCTCCACATCCACGGACTGCTCCAGACACCGGAGTACGCACAGGCCTTGTACGCGATGCGGCGGCCGGCCTACACCGAGGAGGAGATCGACCGACACGTCGCCGCGCGGATGGCACGGAAGGCCGTCTTCGAAAGGGTGCCCCGTGCGCTGGTCACTTTTGTCCAGGAAGAGATGACACTGCGGCGCCCGCTCGGGGGCAAAATGGTGTTGCGCCGACAACTCGAACACCTGTTGGAGGTCAGTCAGTTGCGGCACGTCGAGATCCAGGTGATGCCCACGGACCGGGAGGATCACGCGGGCTTGATGGGCCCTTTCCGGGTGCTGAAGCTCCGAGACGGCAAGACACTGGGGCACTCAGCGGGCCAGTTGCACGACAGGGTCATCAGCGATCCCCGGGACGTTCAGGTGCTGGAGATGCGCTATGGAATGATCCGGGCGCAGGCACTCTCGCCCCGGGAGTCCCAGGCCTTCATCGAGAAATTGCTGGGAGAAGAGACATGATCTCCGTGCTGGAGTGGTCCAAGAGCAGCTACAGCGGCAACGACGATGCGGATTGCGTCGAGGTCGCGATATCCGAACCCACCATCCACATCCGCGACTCCAAGAACAAGGACGGTGCCCGTCTGGCCTTCAGCGACGGTGCCTGGTCCGAGTTCCTGAGGTTCACGGCGGAAAACTGATCCTCAGCTCTCCGGGCGTTCGAGTCGCTCAAGGCGTCGCTGAGGTGGATGCAGTCTCGCTGTCCTCCACCTCGGCGGTCTCCTCGTCCTGCTTCTTCTGGGCGAGTTCGCGCGCCAGCCTTTCCGAGTACAGCCTCATTTCCGCTTCTTTGCGCTCGTCGAACACCGATGCCTCCTTGAATGCAGGGGTGTTGGAAGGAAAAACCCAGGGGGGTGGGGACGGTCCGGCAGCCCGGCAGGGGCGCGCTAGGACCGGGGAAGGCTGGGAGCCGGGAGTGAGGGTGCCGAACGGTGGGGTTCGTCAGGGATCAGCCGCCGCACCATCGCACACCTCCCGGAAATAACTCGACCAGACCACAATCCTCTTGGCCAGAAGATTACCCCACCGGCGCCCCATTCGTCACGGTCGGATTACGCCCGCACACAGGTAATTCGCATGCCGTTCACCCGGCGAGGACAGGTCCCAGTACCGCGCGGTCGGTATCCGAAAAGTTCTCCGCCGCCTCGGAATCCAGCGCGCGGACGCGGTCCACATCGGCCCGGGCCTCCTCCGGCCGGCCCACGGCCGCGTGGAGCACGGCGCGGCGGCACAGGGCCCAGACGTAGTCCGGCCGTAGCTCCACCGCCCGGTTCAGGTCGGCCAGTGCCTCCGCGTGGCGGCCCAGGGCGGCCAGGGACGCGCCGCGGCTCGCGTAGGCCGAGGCGTAGGCGGGGTCCAGGGTCAGCGCGACGTCCAGGTCGGCGACCGCCTCCTCGTCGCGGCCCGCGGCCCGCAGCGCGTCGCCGCGTTCGCAGCGGGCCCAGGGCCAGTCGGGGCTCAGGGCGAGGGCCCGGTCGAGGTCGGCCAGTTGGCGTGCGGAGTCGCCGCTCGCCCGCCACACCCGGGCGCGGCGGGCGAGCGCCCAGGCGTAGTCGGGATCGAGGTCCAGTGCGCGCCCGAGGTCGGCGAGGGCGGCGTCCAGGTTTCCGGCGCGTGCGTGGGTGGCGCCCCGGGAGGCCCAGGCGAACGCGGCGGCGGGGTCGAGGCGGATGGCTCGGGTCAGGTCGCGGATCGCCTCGCTGTCGTGCCCGGCGATGCGGTGGTGTTCGCCGCGCAGGGCGACGTGCCAGGCGTTGCCGGGCTCCAGCGCGACGGCCCGGTCCAGGTCGGCGATGGCCGCCTCGTGGTCGCCCAGCTCGCCCCGGACTCCGGCCCGTTGCCGGTAGGCGGGAGCCAACTCCGGGTCGAGGGCTACGGCCTGGTCGTATTCGGCGAGGGCCTGCGCGTAGGCGCCCTCGCCGCGCAGCTCGCCGCCCCGTACGAGCCGGGCCCGGGCCTGGGCCGGCGCGTCGAGGGCGGCGTGGCGCAGGAGGAGGCCGAGCGCGGCGGTGACGCCTTCCGTGTCGAGGGCCGCCGTCAGGTCCCTCCCCCACCGGGCCGACGCCTCCGCGTCCGCGTCGTGTCCGGCGTCGAGCAGCGCGCGGGCCCAGCGCGCCGCCACCCCCGCGCCGGCGTCGCACGCGGCGACGAAGTCCCGCAGCGCCCGAGGCAGCGCGTCCCGCTCCCCGGCGCACAGCAGGTGGTACGTCTCCGCCAGCCGCAGTTCCCGCCACGCCTCGTCCGCCCACAGGTCCGCGGTGTCCCGGCCCGCGCCGGTCTCCTCGCGCCAGGCCCGGAACGCCCCCGCCAGCCGCCGCTGCCGCTGCGCCCACGCGCGCGGCGACCGGTGCCGCTCGGCGCGCAGCATCGGTGCCCGTACGACGTCGTGGTAGCGCAGGCGGCCGCCGTCGCGGTCGGTGACGAACGGCAGGGACCGCAGCCAGTCGTAGACGGCCTCGGCGTCCTCGTCGGGGCAGTCGGCCGCCGCCCGGAACACGTCCCCGTCCAGCCACCTCGGCAGCGCGCAGGACCGGGCTGCGGCGCGGCGGGCCGGGTCGCGCTCCCACTTCAGGAAGCGGTCCACGGCCGTGGCGCTCGGGTCGCCGACATCGCCCGGGTCGGTGGGGCGGGACTCGGCGAGGGTGGAGACCAGGACGGGGAGGCCGCCGGTGAGGCGCAGGACCTCCTCGACGACCGGTTCGGCGGTCACGCCCCGGGCGGCCAGCAGGCCACGTGCCTCCGTCTCCGTGAAGGGGGCGAGGGGCAGGTCCGTCACGAAATCGCCCAGGCCGCCCCAGAGAGCGGTGTCCAGGGGGCGCTGTCCCGCCGTGACCACCACCGTCGTGGCGGGCAGGGGGCCGTGGCGGTCGGTCGTCATCGTGGCGTGGAGCCAGGGGTCCAGGTAGGGGCCCGTGCGCTCGTACGTGTCGAGGAAGAGCACGATCCAGGGGGCGTCCGCGTCGGCGAGTTCGCGCAGCAGGACCGGGGTGAGCACCTGCTCCGGGGCCAGGACCAGCTGGAGGTCCTCGTGGTTGCGGAAGCGGGCGACGAGGCTCGCGCGCAACCGGCCCGCGCCCTCGGCGACTTGGTCCGGGTCGAGCAGTCCCGCCAGGGGGCCGACCACCGGCACCATCCCGGCGGCCACCACCCCCGCCCGGGCCGCCAGCCGCCCGCCCGCCGAGGGCTGGCCGGTCTCCTCCGCCTCCGTGTCCTGGGCCGCGAGGGCCGCCAGCTCCGCCTCGTGCCGGCGCTCGCGGTGGGCGGCGAGCAGCCGGTCCAGGTCCTTCAGGCGGCTGCCCTGGGCGGCGAACTGGCGGCTGATCTCCGCCATCGCCTCCGGCACGCTGCCGGCGCTGTCGTCGACGTACGCGGTCAGCGCGCCGCGCTCGCGGGCGATCTGCTCCAACTCCCTGAGCAGGAAGGTCTTTCCGACGCCCGCGTGCCCGTGCACGTGGAAGCGGAAGCGGTGGCGTTCGTCGTGCGGTGCGGTGTCGAAGTTGGCGCGGAAGGCGGACCGTTCGGCGGACCGGCCGACGAACCCGGCCCGGCTGCGCCGGCGTATCAGCTCCTGCACCGACGGCATCGCCTGCGCCATCCGTTCCATCCCCCTCGCCTCGCCCGACCGCCCTCGGTCGTCATTCTCGCTCAGCGGTTGGGGGGACAATCGCGGTCGCGCCCGGGAAGAATGATCGACATGGCCACCTCCACAACCTCACGCGGCGGGCTGTCCCTCGCCGCCTTGCTGCTCACCGCCACCATCGCCCTCTACATGGCGCTCGTCGCCTTCGGGAACATCACCGACTTCGGAACCAACCAGCAGTTCGTCCGTCATGTGCTGGCCATGGACACCACGTTCAAGGACGAGGACCTGATGTGGCGGGCCATCACGAACCAAACGCTCCAGGACGCCGCCTACGTCGTGATCATCGTGTGGGAGACCGTCGCCGCGCTCGTCCTCATATACGGGAGCTGGCTGTGGGCCAGACGCGACGCGGCGCGGGCCCGGCGGATGTCGACGTACGGGCTGCTGATGGTGATGCTGCTGTTCGGGGCCGGGTTCATCGCGATCGGCGGTGAGTGGTTCTCGATGTGGCAGTCGAAGAGCTGGAACGGGCTGGACGCCGCGACCCGGATCTTCCTGTTCAGCGGGGTCGTGCTGATCGTCAACCAGCTGTCGGCCCCGCGGTCGGAGTCGTCCGCTACTTGACCACCGTCACGGTCGTGCCGACCGTGCCGAACGCCCACAGGGCCGAGCCGTCCGCCTTCCGCATCCGGACCCCGCCCGTCTGCGTGCCGGACGCGGCGGGCGGCGGCGAGGCCCCGTCGACCGCGTTGGAGAAGGCGACGGAGACGCCGGACTTCGCGGCGAAGTAGACGATGTGCTCGATCCGGACGCCGTCCGAGCCGGTGGTGGCCGGGTTGCGGAACGACACCGTGTACGTGCCGGGGTCGGGGCTGACCGTGCCCGGCCAGACCGTGAACGTGCGGCGGGTCGCCTCGCTCGCGTCGACCAGCCACACCCGCTTCTCGCCGAGGGAGTAGACGATGCGCCGGCCGGTGCCGGAGCCGTCGGGCACCCGGACCGGGGCGGACGCCGTGGGCGTGGGCTGCGTCGACGCCGTGCTGCTCGGCTTGGCCGAGGTGGCGGTGGGGTGCGGGCCCTGGTCCGCCTGCACGGCCAGGACCGTCACCGCGGCTATCGCTCCTACGGTCAGCCCGGTCGTCCAGGCCCACGAAGGAAGTCGGGCAGGCACCGGCACGCATCTCCTCAGTCACGGGACCCCGCACACCCGGGGTTCCGATCATCGTACTGCGCGCGTGCCGGTCCCCTGGCGGTTCAGGGCCCCCTCCGGCCGCTCAGGGCCCGCCGAGGGGCTTGCGGACCGGGACGGGGCCCGTGCCGGCGCCGTGGGCCGTGTAGCGGGGGGAGCGCACCGGCGCCGGGTAGGCGAGGTGCACCAGCCGGGACTGCTCCTGCCGCATGTGCGTGAGCGACTCCAGGATGTAGCCCACGAGCAGGACGAGCGCCGCGATGGTCATGATCGCGGCGGCGAGCACCGCCGTGGGCAGGCGCGGCACGCTGCCCGTCCGCACGAACTCGGTGACGACGGGGATGCCGAGCACGACCGAGACGAGGGCCAGCACGCCCGCGACCAGGGTGTGCACGAGGGAGGGCCGCTCGCGGCGCGCCAGGTCGAGGATGACCCGCAGGATGCGCCAGCCGTCCCGGTAGGTGCGCAGCTTGCTCTCGCCGCCCGCGGGCCGGACCCGGTAGTCCACGACGACCTCCGCCGTGGGGAGCCGCAGGTGCAGCGCGTGGATGGTCATCTCGGTCTCGGTCTCGAACTCGCGGGCCAGGGCCGGGAAGGACTTCACGAACCGCCGCGAGAAGACCCGGTAGCCGCTGAGCATGTCGGTCACGTCGTTGCCGAACAGCGACCGCACCGCCCCGGTGAGCAGTTTGTTGCCGGCCGCGTGCCCGGTCCGGTAGGCCCCGTCGACCGTCACCCGGCGGGCGCCGACGACCTGGTCGTACGGCCCCTCGAAGAGCAGGTCCACGAGGTCCCGGGCGCGGGAGGCGTCGTAGGTGTCGTCGCCGTCGATGAGGAGCAGGGCGTCCGCGTCGACGTCCGCGAAGGCGCGGCGGACGACGTTGCCCTTGCCCTTGCGGGGCTCCGTCCGGACGATCGCGCCCGCCTCCCGGGCGATCTCCACCGTGCGGTCGGTGGAGGCGTTGTCGTAGACGTAGATGTCGGCCTCGGGGAGGGCCGCGCGCAGGTCGCGGACGACCTTGCCGACGGCCGCCTCCTCGTTGTGACACGGCACGACACACGCGATCGTCGGTTCCACGACCACTCCTCACCCGGACCGATGTCTCGTTCGGTAGGAAATCATGCGATATGAGCGCGTCTGGGCGGTGAGGGCGCGCCGGGTCGTTACGCTCGCCGTGTGCCGGTCCTCGCATCTGTGACACTGCGCGTGCGCGACACCCTCCGGGGCATCTGGCGCGAGGCCGCCAAGTTCGGCGTCGTCGGGGCCCTGGCGTTCGTCGTCGACAACGGCGGCTACAACCTGCTCGTCTTCGGACTGCCCGGCGGCGCCGGGGGCGGGGCGATGCGGGACGCCCCCGTCCAGGCGTCGGTCGTCGCGACCGGCGCGGCGGCCCTGTTCAGCTGGGCCGGGAACCGCTACTGGACCTACCGCCACCAGCACCGCGAGCAGGTGAGCCGCGAACTCGCCCTGTTCCTCGTCGCGAACGGGGTCGGGCTGGCCATCACGGCGGGCACGGTCTTCGCCTCCCGGCACCTGCTCGGGCTGGACTCGGCGCTCAGCGACAACACGGCCCGCATCCTCGGCTGGACGCTGGCGACGCTGTTCCGCTTCTACGCCTACCGGCGCTACGTCTTCGTCGCCCCCTGAGCCGTTAGCATCCGGCATATGAGACAAAAGGGACGGTTGCCGTTCGCGGAGCGCTGGATGTGGACTCTGGCCGCCGTCGCCGCGCTCTGCTGTCTGAGCACGATCCTGGTCTTCGCCCCGGGCTATCTGAGCCCCGACAGCCTCGACCAGCTGCAACAGGCGGAGGGCAAGAGACCCCTGACCGACTGGCATCCGCCCGTGCTGAGCCTGGTGTGGCGGGCGCTGATCGCCGTGACCGGCTCGATCACCTCCCTGCTCGTCCTCCAGGCCGTCGTCTTCTGGGGCGCGCTCGGGGTGCTGGCCTGGTGCGTGTGGGGGCTGACCGGGAGCCGGGGCGGTTCGCTCGCCGTGCTCGGCCTCGGGCTGACGCCGTTCGTGCTGACGTTCGCCGGGGTGGTGTGGAAGGACGTCCACGCGGCGTTCGCGCTGCTCGCCGCGTGCGCGGTCGCGTTCACCGGGCTGCGGCTGCGGGACACCCGCCCGCGTCCGGCCGTGCGCTGGGCGCTGCTCTGGCTGGGCGTGCTGTTCCTCGCCTACGCCATGCTCGTGCGCAAGAACGCCTTCGTCGCCGCGCTCCCCGTCTTCGTGATGCTCGTCCTCGCCCTGTGGCGGGCTCCCGGGCGCCGTACGTGGGTGACGTGCACGGCGGCGCTCGCGGCCGCGCTCCTCGTGCCCGCCATGGCCGTCTCCCTGTTCGCGCAGCCGCTGCGGACCGAACAGGGCGCGCAGATCATGATCGACGACCTGGTGCACGTGCTGAGCACGGACGAGCTGCGGTCGGCGGACGTGTCACCCGGCCTCAGGGACCGGCTCGTGGCCGCCGCGCGGGAGTGCCGTCGCACCGGGGCCCTGTCGGACGCCTACTGGGCCTGCTACGAACGCCCGGCGGACGGGCTGCGCGGCGACTCGGACGAGATCACGTCCCTGTGGCTGCGCGAGATGAGCGGGCATGTGCCGCACTACGTCCAGTACCGGCTGCGGCTCTTCACGAGCCTGCTGTTCGAGACCGGCTATCCGTACCACCCGGGAGTCAGCCGCAACGACGAGGGCATCGAGGTGGCGCACCCCCGGCTCGAGGACATGCTCGACACGTACGTCACCGGCATGGCCACGGACCTGCGGTGGCTGTTCCGCGGCTGGTTCTGGCTCGCCGTGGCGCTCGTGCTCGCCGTCCGCCCGGGCAAGGGCACCTTCGCGATGCCCGTCCGGGCCCTCGGCATCAGCTCGGCGGCCTACATCCTGGGCTATCTCCCGATCATGCCCGCGACGAACTACCGCTACCTGTACTGGCCCGCGATCGCCTGCGCCCTCGGCCTGCTGCTCCTCCGGCTCGGCCGGCGCACCCCTCCCCCGCCACCGGCACCCCCCGGCGCCACGGCCGACCGCGCCCTGACGGCACACCAGCCGGCGGACGCCGGGGGGCAGTAGCCGGTCGCCTCAGTCCAGCACCGGCAGCAGCTCCGGCAGGTGCCCGTCCGACTCCTGCGCCGCCCGCTGCCGCTCCTCCGGGACCTCCCCGTACAGGGTGGTGCGGGGCTTGGCGGGACGGCCCGCGGCCTCCGCCACCGCGATCAGGTCCTTGACCGACTTGTACGAGCCGTACGACGAGCCCGCCATCCGGGAGATCGTCTCCTCCATGAGCGTGCCGCCGAGGTCGTTCGCGCCGGAGCGGAGCATCTCGGCCGCGCCTTCCGTGCCCAGCTTCACCCAGCTGGTCTGGATGTTGGGGATGTGCGGGTGCAGCAGCAGCCGGGCCATGGCCGTCACCGCGCGGTTGTCCCGCATGGTCGGGCCCGGGCGGGCGATCCCCGCCAGGTACACCGGCGCGTTGGTGTGCACGAACGGCAGGGTCACGAACTCGGTGAAGCCGCCGGTGCGCTGCTGGATGGAGGCGAGGGTGCGCAGGTGCCCGAGCCAGTGGCGGGGCTGGTCCACATGCCCGTACATCATCGTCGAGGACGACCGGATGCCCAGCTCGTGGGCGGTCGTCACGACCTCGATCCAGTCGGCGGCGGGCAGCTTGCCCTTGGTGAGGATCCAGCGGACCTCGTCGTCGAGGATCTCGGCGGCCGTGCCCGGGATGGTGTCCAGGCCCGCCTCCTTGGCCGCCGTCAGCCACTCGCGGATCGACAGGCCGGTGCGGGCCGCGCCGTTGACGACCTCCATCGGCGAGAAGGCGTGCACGTGCATGCCGGGGACGCGCTCCTTCACCGCCCGCGCGATGTCGAAGTACGCCGTGCCCGGCAGGTCCGGGTGGATGCCGCCCTGCATGCAGACCTCCACCGCGCCCACGTCCCACGCCTGCTGCGCCCGGTCGGCGACCTGGTCCAGGGAGAGGGTGTAGGCGTCGGCGTCCGTGCGGCGCTGGGCGAAGGCGCAGAAGCGGCAGCCGGTGTAGCAGACGTTGGTGAAGTTGATGTTCCGGGTGACGATGTAGGTGACGTCGTCGCCGACGGCCGACTTCCGTACGTCGTCCGCGACGCGGGCGAGGGCGTCCAGCGCCGGGCCGTCCGCGTGCAGCAGGGCCAGCGCCTCGTCGTCGGTGAGCTTCGTCGGGTCGTCGGCCGCGGTGCGCAGGGCCTCGCGTACGTCGGTGTCGATGCGCTCCGGTGCCATGCCCGGGGCGGCGGCCTCGCGCAGGGCGCCCCAGTCGCCGTACACCTCGTCGAAGTCGTCCCGGCGGTCCGAGGTACGGCCCTCGGAGTCGATGGTCGTGTGCAGGTCGGTGCGGCCCGAGGCGACGAAGACCTCCTCCGGCTCCTGCCAGGGCAGCCCCTGCGGGAGGGCCTCGGGGCGGGCCATGCCGGTCTCGGGGTCGGCCAGCGCGGCCACGTGCGGGCGCAGCCGCGGGTCCAGCCAGGGCTCGCCGCGCCGCACGAACTCCGGGTACACACAGAGCCGTTCGCGCAGCTCGAACCCGGCCGCGCGGGACTTCTCGGCGAGCTGCTCGATCTGCGGCCAGGGCCGCTCGGGGTTGACGTGGTCGATGGTGAGCGGGGAGACACCGCCCCAGTCGTCGATACCGGCCCGGATCAGCCGCTCGTACTCGTCGTCGACGAGGTTGGGCGGGGCCTGGATGTTGCCGCTCGGGCCCATGAGGAGGCGGGCGACGGCGACCGTGGCGACCAGTTCGTCGAGTTCCGCGTCGGGCATGCCGCGCATCGCGGTGTCCGGTTTGGCGCGGAAGTTCTGGATGATCAGCTCCTGGACGCCGTGGTAAGCGCGGGAGACCTTGCGCAGCGCGAACAGCGACTCGGCGCGCTCCTCGTAGGTCTCGCCGATGCCTATCAGCACCCCGGAGGTGAAGGGCACGGAGGAACGGCCGGCGTCCTCCAGCACCCGCAGGCGGACGGCGGGCTCCTTGTCCGGGGAGCCGTGATGGGGGCCACCGGGCTCCGACCAGAGACGGGTCGCGGTGGTCTCCAGCATCATGCCCATGCTCGGCGCGACGGGCTTGAGGCGCTGGAAGTCGGTCCAGGACATGACGCCCGGGTTGAGGTGGGGCAGCAGGCCCGTCTCCTCCAGGATGCGGATGGAGATGGCGCGGACGTAGGCGAGGGTGTCGTCGTAGCCGTGCGCGTCGAGCCACTCGCGCGCCTCCGGCCAGCGGTCCTCGGGCTTGTCGCCGAGGGTGATGAGGGCTTCCTTGCAGCCCAGGGCGGCGCCCTTGCGGGCGATGTCCAGCACCTCGTCCGGGGACATGAACATCCCGTGGCCCTCCCGGCGGAGCTTGCCGGGGACGGTGACGAACGTGCAGTAGTGGCACTTGTCCCGGCACAGCCGGGTCAGCGGGATGAAGACGCTCTTCGAGTACGTGATGACGCCGGGCCGGCCGGCCGCCTCCAGGCCCGCGTCCCGCACCCGGGCGGCCGAGGCCGACAGGTCCTCCAGGTGCTCACCTCGCGCCTGGAGCAGGACCGCCGCCTCGGCGACGTCGAGGGAGACGCCGTCCCTGGCCCGTTTCAGGGCGCGACGCAGGGAGTTCTCGGTGGGGCCGGTTCCGGAGGTCGCGGAAGTCGTCATCCTTCGAGCATACGAGTGCGCTGATCAACAGGACCGAGCCCTGTCAGTGGAAGGCCAGCCATCCGATGCCCAGGGCCGAGACGAGACCGCTGAGGACCACGGCGAGGGGCCTGTGGCGCTGCAGCGTGAACCAGACCAGCAGGGCGGTCACCAGGACCGCGAGCGTGCCGATCGCGCCGCGCAACAGGCCCTGGCTGTAGCCGTACTCGGCGAAATGCCGCCCGAGCCACGCTAACCAGGCGATCCTCATGACTCTGTGCTGCTCCCCCCACGCACCCCGACCGGGTTGTCAGGTACCTGGAAGATATCGCGTGAGGCCGTCCAGCGCCTTCAGCACCTCCGCCTCCCCCGCCGGCGGCAGCTGCACCACGACCTCCTCGATGCCGAGGTCGGCGTAGTGGGCGAGCTTGCCCGGGGTCGGGTGGACGGCGTACGGGACGACCTGGAGGGCCCGGGGGTCGCGGCCCGCCTCGGTCCAGGCGGCGCGCAGCCGCGGCAGGGACTCGGACAGACCGCGTCCGCCGATGGGCAGCCAGCCGTCGGCGTACGCGCAGACGTCGGCGAACAGCTTCGGCCCGGCGGCCCCGCCGAGCAGCGTGCGCGGGCCGACGACCGGGCCGCGGGGCTGCTGCACGGGCTTGGGGTGCGCGAGGCTCGCCCGTACGCTCCCGAACTCCCCCTCGTACGGGGTGGGTTCCTCCGCCCACAGGGCCCGCATCAGCCCCATCCGGTCCCGGACCAGCTCGCGCCGGGTGCGCCACCGGACGCCGTGGTCCGCGGCCTCCTCCACGTTCCAGCCGAAACCGACCCCGAGGGTGAAGCGGCCGCCGGAGAGGTGGTCCAGGGTCGCGACCTGCTTGGCCAGGTCGATCGGGTCGTGCTGGGCGACGAGCGTGATGCCCGTGCCGAGCCCGAGCCGCTCGGTGACGGCGGCGGCCTGGCCGAGCGCCACGAACGGGTCGAGCGTACGGCCGTACTCGCGCGGCAGCTCCCCGCCCGCCGGGTACGGGGTGGTCCGCTCGACGGGGATGTGCGTGTGCTCGGGCAGGTACAGCCCGGCGAGACCGCGCTCCTCCAGCTCCCGGGCGAGCCGGGTCGGAGTGATCGTCTCGTCGGTGAGGAAGATCGTCACGGCGATGCGCATGCAGCATCTGTACCCGAGGGAGACTCGACTGTCCATACCGACCGGTCGGACTCCTGTGATGCTCCGGCCGGCGTCCCAACCTGTTCCGCGGAACAGCGTCGGCGGATTCCCTTCCCTTGCACGCCAGTTCACGGGGGACTACAAGAGTTCCCACGCACCACCCTGCACCGCCCGTGCCACGTCACCGACGACACCTGGGAGCAGCAGCATGTGCGAGGACCACCACGGCGGGCTCGGACGGCGGGCGCTGTTCGTGACGGGAGCGGCCGCCGCGCTTACCGTGGGGAGCGTGAGTTTCGCCGCAGCGGACGACGGCGGCCGGGAGAGCAGAACGGTGCGCGGCACCCTGCCGCCCGGGTCGCCCGACTTCGTGTACGTGCCGGTCGAGGTCCCGGGCGGGGTCCGGGAGATCAAGGTCGCCTACACCTACGACCGGCCGACCGTCCCGGCCGGCACCACCGGCAACGCCCTCGACATCGGCATCTTCGACGAGCGCGGCACCGAGCTGGGCGGCCGGGGCTTCCGGGGCTGGTCGGGCGGGGCGCGCACGGAGTTCTTCATCCGCGCCGACGACGCCACGCCCGGCTACCTGCCGGGCCCGGTGCGCGAGGGCACCTGGCACATCGCGCTCGGCCCGTACACGGTCGCCCCGCAGGGCCTCGCCTACGAGATCACGATCACGCTGACGTACGGCGAGCCGGGCGAGGCCGTCGAGCCCGTGTACCCGCCGGAGCGGGCCAGGGGCCGGGGGCGTGCCTGGTACCGGGGCGACTGCCATCTGCACTCCTGGTACTCCGACGGCCGCCGCACCCCCGCCGAGATCGGCGAGCTGGCCCGGGCGGCGGGGCTGGACTTCATCAACTCCTCCGAGCACAACACGCACGCGGCGCACGCCCACTGGGCCGACGTGGCCGGGGACGACCTGCTGGTGATGCTGGGCGAGGAGGTCACCACCCGCAACGGTCACGTGGTCGCGCTCGGCACCGACCCGGGCACCTTCGTCGACTGGCGCTACCGGGCCCGCGACAACCGCTTCGGCCGGTTCGCCCGGCAGATCCGGCGCGCCGGCGGCCTGGTCGTCCCGGCCCACCCGCACGCCACCTGCGTCGGCTGCAACTGGAAGTTCGGCTTCGGCGAGGCCGACGCGATCGAGGTGTGGAACGGCCCCTACACGCCCGACGACGAGGTGGCCCTCGCCGACTGGGACAGCATGCTGGTGGCGTCCGTGCGGGACGGGCGCGACTGGATCCCGGCGATGGGCAGCAGCGACGCGCACCGCGCCCCGGACCCGGTGGGCAGCCCGCAGACCGTCGTCCTCGCCGACGACCTGACCCGCCGGGCCATCCAGGAGGGCATCCGGGCGGGACGGTCGTACGTCGCCGAGTCCGCCAGGGTCGAGCTGGCGTTCCGGGCGTCGGGCGGGCGCGGGGAGCACGCGGGCATCGGCGAGCGGCTCACCGTCGGCCGCGACACCCCTGTCACCGTCCGCCTGGAGGTCACGGGCGCCCCGCGCTGCACGGTCCGCTTCGTCACCGACCAGGGGGTGCTGCACACCAGTGCCCCGCTGCCGGTGTCCGGCTCGGGTGTCGTCGAGTGGCGGACGACGCCGTCGTACGCGGCCTACGTTCGGGCGGAACTGCGCCACGAGGCGGCGGCGGGCCCGGTGCCGGGGGCGTTGGCGGCGTTCACCAACCCGATCTTCCTGGGGCGCGGCTCGGGGTGAGGCCCGTACGTCACCCGGCGGGTTCGATCCGGAGGACGGCGGCGGTGTCGCGGATCTCGACGATCTCCAGGCTCATGGCGTCGTTGATGGTCGCCACGGTTCCCCGGTCGCAGCGCAGTTCGACGCCGCCGCCGCCCGCCGACGACACGCCGCCGCCACCGGAACAGCCCGAAACGCTGTAGCCCGGCCCCGTCAGCGGCGCGGCCATCTCGACCCCGTCGCCGGTGATCGCCGTCACCTCGATCGGCCCGAGGCCGTACCTGGCCGGCACCGTCACGACGTCCCCCACGGCGACCTCGGTCTCGCACGTCCCGTCGGCGCACGGCCCGGTCGGCGAGGGCGACGGCCGGGCCGTCTCGGTGGGAGTCGGCATGGGGCCGGTCGCCGGCGACCCGGAGCCGGACACGCCCGGCCGGGCCTCGGCCGCGGAGCCGTCCGCAGAGTCCGAGGAGCACGAGGTGAGAGCGGTGAACACACCGGCGGCGAGGAGGGCGACGGCGGTGGATGACGTTCTGCGCATCATGCCCGCCATGAAACCCCGCCCCGGCCGGGACCCCTCCCGGGGATCAGCCGCCGTCCGTGGCCGCCAGGTCGGCGACGACCGCCGCGTGGTCGGAGGGCCAGACGCCGTCGACCGGGCCGGCGCAGGCGCGGCGCACCGAGCGGACGTGGCCGAGGCCGTGGGGGCCGGGCGGGCCCACGTGGATGTAGTCGATGCGGACGCTGGGCTCGTGGGTCGGCGCCACGTACGGGTTGGCCGCGTCCCAGGTGGCGGAGGGGGCGGCCGGGTCGGCGTACTCCCAGGCGTCCAGGAGCACTTGGCCGGGCACGGCCGGGGCGGTCTTGTAGCCGCCGAGGAGGCGGACCTCGTCGGAGTCGGGCCAGGCGTTGAGGTCGCCGGTGACGACGGTGGGGAACGGGGTGTCGCCCCGGTGCCGGGCGATGAACGCGGCGAGCGCGGCGACCTGGCCGCGGCGGACCGCCGAGGCGTGCACCGCGGAGGTCAAGTGGGCCGTGAAGAAGGGGATGTCGTGGCCGGGGCCGGCCAGGCGGGCGTAGAGGGCCAGCCGGCCGTCGTCGGTGTCGGCCGGGGCGGGCAGCGGCAGCACGTCCTGGTCGACGACCGGCCACCGGCTGAGCACGGCGTTGCCTATGTCGACGGTGGGGTCGCCGATCCGCCGCCGCCAGCGCTCCGGGGCGTGCGAGGCGGCCCAGGCGCAGTGCAGGCCCAGCTCACCGGCGAGCCACTCGGCGAGGTTCTCCCCGTCGGCGGCCCACACCTCCTGCAGGCCGACGACGTCGGGGCGCAGCTCCCGCAGGGCCGTGAGGATGGCCTTCTGCCGCGCCTGCCACGGCCCGAAGCGCCACCACAGGTTCCAGGTCACGATCCGCACCACCGGCCACCCGCTCCCGTCCCGCCACGTCAGGGGAGCATCATTGAAGCAGGAACCATTGGAGAAACCGTGAGAGCCTCGTGTGAAGGAGTGCCGCCGCCGATGTCCCGCCGCACCGACCTGAGGTTCCGCGCCACGACCGCCTTCCAGCGCCGCGTCAACCCGCTCCTGCGGCGCCTGCCGTTCCAGACGGTCCTGGAGACCAGGGGCCGCGTCTCCGGGCTGCCCCGCCGGACACCGGTGGGCGGCCGCCGCGTCGGCGACTCCTTCTGGCTGGTGTCCGAGTTCGGCGAACGCTCCCAGTACGTGCGCAACATCAAGGCGGACCCGCGCGTGCGGGTGCGGATCCGGGCCGGTGGCACGAGGGGACGGCGCGGCCGCTGCCGGACGACGATCCGGTGGCCCGGCTGCGGCGGCTGCCCCGCGTCAACAGCCTGGGGGTGCGGGCGTTCGGGACGGATCTGCTGACGGTGCGCGTGGATCTGACGGACGTCTGAATCCTTTTGCTCAGGTCAGGTTCATGTCGTCCCAGGTCCAGCGGCCGGCGGGTCGACCGTCGAGGGCGATGCCCCAGGGAAGCGCCGGCTCCTCGGGCGGCGGCACTTCGTCGTCCTCTTCGAGGTCCGGGGCACGGCCGAGCAATGTGCTGACGGCCTCCTTCTGCCCGACCTCCTCCAAACGCTCCAGCAGCACGTCGACCGCCTCCGGGTCCGAGACGTCGGTGTCAGAGGCGGCCCGGCGCGCGAGCGACGCCAAGGCCTCGCCCTCGTCCAGACGGTCGAGGGCGACGAGGAGTTCCCCGATGCCCTCGGGGTCGTCGACGTCCGCGTGCGTCACCACCCCGCGGTCCAGCAACGCGGCGACCTCGGCCCGCATGCCGAGTTCATGGAGCAACTCCAGCAGCTCCGCGACAGGCGAGGGGTGGAGGATGTCGCTCTCACCGGCCGCGCGAGCGGCCACCGCGACGGCCTCCTCGGGCCGGTCGTAGGTCAGCAGGGTATGCACCAGCCAGGGGACGGCATCCGGGTCGGAGCAATCCGCGGAGGCGCCTGGGTCTCGGGCGAGGAGAGCGTGCACGGCTTCCGTCTGCCCGAGTTCCTCAAGGGCCTGGATGAGCCAGGACACGGCTTCCGGGTCGGCGAGGTCGGCGTGCGTCTGTGGAGCCCGGCCGAGCAGTGCGGTGATCGCGTCGCGCAGATCCTGCTCCCGCAGCGTGTCGAGAAGCGTCGCCACGTTGTTGGTGTCGCTGATGTCGGTCTCGGCCACCACCCGCTCGGCCAGAACAACGGCGTGTGCCGGGCTATGGGTGTTCAGTTCCCTCAGCAGAGCCGGAAGGAGGGCCATGTCTGCCGCATCGGCTTCGTGGGCGGCGCGAGCGGCGAGTACGCGGTAGGCATCGTCGAGCCCCAGGGTGCGCAGAGACGCCAACAGGTCGGCGCAGGGACCGGCATCGGTGGCGTCCGACGTTTCCACGGCGCGTGCGGCCAGCAGCACGGCGGCACCCTGAAGTCCTGCCGTCCGCAACCTCTCCAGCAAGTAGGCGACCGCCTCGGCGTCATCGCAGTCGACGTGGATCTCGGGCTCCCGCCGCATCAGCGCGTCGACCGCCGCACACTGCTCTGCCCCGTGGAGCGCGTCGAGGAGGAGCCGCACACCGTCCGGATCGTGCAAAGGGGCGTGGTGGGCGACCCACAGGCGGCCCGTGCCTCGCGGGTCGTTGTCGTCGTCCAGCAGGTCGGCCAGAAAACTGGCACACGTCGGGTGACCGACGGCGACGGCCTTGTGCCACAGGCGGGCCGCCTGCGTCAGGTACCCGCGCTGGAAGGCGGACCAGCCGAGATCCATGAGGTCGTCCGCGTCCGCGGTGTGGTCCAGCATGGCGCGCCACAGGGAGGGCGTCCCGGGCCGGTCGGCGGGCTCGACGCGGACGTGCTGGACGAGGTAGTCGGCCGGTTCGTACACGGCATCGCTGCCGGACCGGGTGAGTGGTGTGTGCATCGCGGTCAAGGTGTGCCGTATGTCGGTGCGCCGCCCGTCATCCCGTTCCCCCGTGCTCAGGGCCTTCAGGACGGCGTCGGCCCAGCCCGCACCATCGGGTCGGCGCCGCGGGTGCAGCGCGCCGTCGGCGGCGTCCGCGAGGAGTCCGGCAGGAAGGGGACGACGGTGACCCAGGTGCCGTGCGTCGAGGGCAGCTGTGAGCACGGCGTGTTCCACGTGGCTGAAGTGGCTCCCGGGTCCGCATCGGTAGGCGGCGAGAAGGGCAGGGCCTCCGCTGAGGTGCTGCACGACCCGGCCGTCCGCCACCCCCGCGCGCAGCGCGTCGGCGGGCCGACGGTCCCCACCGGCTTCGGCGACTTGTGCCACGGTGCGCCATTCCCGCAGTTCGGCAGCCGAGAAGTGGTCGGGCACCATGACCCGGCGGCATGCGGCGCAGTCGAGCAGTCCCCGGACCTGGCCGTGCGGATCTCCGGCACGGCCGGGGCGCGTCAGTTCCTCCCAGTACGGATCGGTCCACAGGGTGCCCACGGCGGTGAGTCCGCGGGTCGCAACCAGTAACCGGCGCAGCTCGGCCGCCGCCTGCTCCGCGTCGTGGCCGTAGAAGAACCGCTGGGCCTCGTTGAGCCAGAGGACCGTCCTCGGCTCGAAGTTCCCTTCCAGCAGAAGGCGCAGCAGTTCACCGGAGGTCGACGGGCGCAGAAGCCGGTGATGGGGAGCGAGCTCGCCCAACGCCTCGAACAACGCCCGGGTCTTACCGGTGGCCGAGTCGCCCGTGAGCATCAGCAGCACCGATTCCCTGCCCGCCAGGGCCGGCGTGAGGTACGTGCGCAGTTCGGCATCGTGCGCTCTGGGCATGTAGGGGGTGAGGAAGGGGTAACCGCCGGGGTCGGGAGCCGCCAGCACGGCTCGGTGCACTTCGAGAGCTTGCGGGTCCACGTCGGCGACGCACGGCTCATCGGTCTTCACGCGAGCCCGGTCCGCGCGCCGTCCGCCGGAGGCCGCCGGAGGCTTGGCCGCTGTCCACAGTGCGCGAAGCTCGTCCACATCGGCGGTATCGGCTCCCATGTGCCGGGCGAGTGCGGCAACCGTGGTCCACGTGGGGTCTTTCGGGTGGTTGTTGAAGGCCTGGCTGATCGTGGTGCGTCCGAGCCCGGTACGTGCTCGCAGCTGGTCGATCGTGAGCCCGGCGCGCCCGCGCAGGTCCCTGAGCCGCTCCCGCACTTTCGCCATGTTCCCGGAGTGCGCCGGATCGCCTTCCACCCCTGCTCCCCCGCCTCGGCCAGTCCGCCCACCGTTCAGCGTTGTTCATTCTCGTCCAGGTGAACCATGGCGAACACAGGAATCGCCAGAGTCTGCGGCACAGGCGGAAGCAAGCTGACCTAGGAGATCCTGATGCCTCTCGCGTTCCTGGCCACCCTGACGGTCCTGGCCGTGATCACGGCCGTGATCATCGCCGCCCTCACCGGCGCGGTGACCGCCTTCCTCGCGCGGGCGGACGGCGCGACGGCGGCCGGCGCCCTCATCCGCGCGGGCGTCGCCTTCGGAGCCACCCTCACGTTGATCGCGGTCCTGGTCACCACGGTGGCCGGGCTGCTGAGCTGACACGGGGCGATGCCGATCCGCAGTGCGAGCCGCTCGTCACCCCGGCCAGACGATCGCCTGCACCTCGCTGTAGGCGTGCAGCGCGTACGAGCCGACGTCCCGGCCGACGCCGCTCTGCTTGAATCCGCCGAAGGGGGCCTCCATGTTGCGGCCCACGGTGTTGATGCCGACGCCCCCGGCCCGCAGCCGCCGTGCCACCCGGAAGGCGCGGGCCACGTCGTCCGACCAGACGTAGTCGATCAGGCCGTAGTCGGTGTCGTTGGCGAGCGCGATGCCCTCCTCCTCGTCGTCGAAGGGGATGACGACCACCACCGGCCCGAAGATCTCCTCGCGGGCCACGCGCATGGCGTTGGTGCAGTCGGCGAGGAGGGTGGGGGCGACGTAGAAGCCGGTCGGCAGGTCCGGGCGCTCGCCGCCGGTGACCACCACCGCGCCTTCCTCGCGGCCCACTTCGACGTACGACTCCACCCGGTCCCGGTGCGCCGCCGAGATCACCGGCCCGACGACCGTGTCCGGCTCCCGCGGGTCGCCGACCTTCAACCGGCTCGCGTAGGCCGCCAGTTGATCGACCAGCCGGTCGTAGATCCCGCGCTGGGCCAGTACCCGCGTGGGGGCCGTGCAGATCTGGCCGCTGTAGAAGGAGAACGTGGTCCCGATCCCGGCCACGGCCGAGCCGAGGTCGGTGTCGTCGAAGACGACCGCCGCGCCCTTCCCGCCCAGCTCCATCAACTGGCGTTTCATACCGCGACCGCACACCTCGGCGATCCGCCGCCCGACCGCGGTGGAGCCGGTGAAGCTGACCATGTCGACGTCCGGGGACGCGACGGCCGCCTCGCCGACGCCGGTCGACCGGCCGGACACCACGTTCACCACGCCCGGCGGCACGCCCGCCGCCTCAAGCGCCTCCGCCATCCGGTAGACCGACAGCGGATCCTGGGGCGCCGGCTTCACCACGACCGTGTTGCCCATCGCCAGGGCGGGGGCGATCTTGCCGGCCGGGTTGGCCCAGGGGTTGTTGTACGAGGTGACGCAGGCGACGACCCCGACGGGCTGGCGGACGGCCAGCGCGCCCATCACGCCCGCCTTCCCCATCGGCCCGGCCTCGTTGATCTGCGGCGGGATCGCCCACTCGGCGGGCTCCACGCGCGCGTAGCGGCGGAAACGGGCGGCGGCGACGCCGACCTGCAGGCCGCGTGCGGTGCCCGTGGTCGCGCCGGTCTCGGCCCGGGCCAGCTCCGCGTACGGCACCAGGTTCTCCCGGATGACGCCCGCGGCCCGGCTCAGCAGCGCCGCCCGCTCCTCCGGAGGCGTCCGCGACCACGGCCCGAAGGCCTCCCGGGCCGCGGCACAGGCCGCGATCACCTGGTCCCGGGAGGCCTCCGGCGCCCATCCGACGGTCTGCTCGGTCGCCGGGTCGATCACCTCGTAGTGCCCGCCGTCCGGCTCCGTCCAGGAGCCGCCGACGAACAGCGGCTGCCGTGCCGTCACCTCGTGCTCACCGTCTCCGTGTCGCGCCCCGAGCGCAGCACCCGGCCCGGCACGGCACCCGTCACCACGTCGTCCCGGATCGTCTCGACGCCGTTGACCCAGACGGCCCGCACGCCGAGCGCCCGGGAGTCCAGCCGCGGGCTGTCGCCGGGCAGGTCGTGCACCAGGGTGGCCGGGCCCGCGTCGATCCGCTCCGGGTCGAAGAGGACGAGGTCGGCGTGCCAGCCCTCCCTGATCCGCCCCCGCTCGCGCAGCCCGAAGAGCCGGGCCGGGTCGTCGGTCAGCATCCGCACGGCCCGTTCCAGACCGACCAGCTTCCGCCCGCGCAGGCAGTCCCCGAGGAACCGGGTGGTGTACGGCGCCCCGCACATGCGGTCCAGGTGGGCGCCCGCGTCGGACCCGCCGAGCAGCACGTCCTCGTGCTGCCAGGTCTCCGCCCGCAGCGCCCAGGACGCCGGGTCGTTGTCGGGCGGCATCGGCCACAGCACCGTGCGCAGCCCGTCGTTCGCGCAGATCTCCACCAGGCACGCGAACGGCTCCTGGCCGCGCTCCTCGGCGATGTCCCGCACCACGCGCCCGGTCAGCCCGGCGTTGGCCTCGCTGTAGGTGTCGCCGATGACGTACCGGCCGAAGTCGGCGAGCCTGCGGAAGACGCCCGCCTCCTTGGAGTCGGCGCGCCTCAGCATCTCGGCCCGGACGTCCGGGTCGCGCAGCTTCTCGATCCGCTCGGGGACGGGCAGCCCGAGGACCGGCCCCCACCCGGGGATGAGGTTGAGCGCGCAGAACGTGCCCAGGGACATGTTCATGGGCGTGAGGATCGGCATGGTGAGGGCGACGACCCGGCCGCCCGCCTTCCTCGCCCGCTCGCTCGCCAGCAGTTGCCGGGGCACGCGCTCGGGCACCGCCGCGTCGATGGTCAGCACGTTCCAGTTCAGCGGCCGCCCCGCCGCCGCGCTCATCTCCACGAACAGGTCGATCTCGGCGTCGCTGAACTGGTCGAGGCAGCCCGCGACGATCGCCTCGATCTGCGTGCCCTCGTGCTCCCCGACGGCCCGGGACAGCGCGAGCAGTTCGGCGGGCCGGGCGTGCCGCGAGGCGACGGGCTCGCCGTCCCCGTCCGAGTGGCTCCTCGACTGGGTGGTGGACAGCCCCCAGGCCCCGGCGTCCATGGCCTCCCGCAGCAGCCGCACCATGGCGTCGAGCTGCTCCTGGGACGGCTGCCCGCCCACGGCCTGCGGCCCCATCACGTACCGCCGCAGCGCGCAGTGCCCCACCATGAACCCGGCGTTGACGGCGATCCGCCCCTCCAGGGCGTCCAGGTACTCCCCGAAGGAGTGCCAGTTCCAGGGCGCCCCCTGCTCCAGCGCCACCAGCGCCATGCCCTCGACCTTCGACATCATCCGCCGCGTGTAGTCGGCGTCCTCGGGCCGCTCCGGGTGCAACGGCGCGAGCGTGAACCCGCAGTTCCCGCCGACGACGGTGGTGACCCCGTGGTTGAGGGAGGGCGTGGCGTACGCATCCCAGAAGAGCTGGGCGTCGTAGTGGGTGTGCGGGTCGACGAAGCCGGGCGTGAGGACGAGACCGGAGGCGTCCTCGGTGGTGCGGGATTCCTGGGTGACAGTGCCGATGACGGCGATCCGACCGTCACGGATACCGACGTCGGCGGTCCGGCCGGCGGCACCGGTCCCGTCGACGACCGTCGCACCTTTGATGACGTGATCGAGCACTGGGCGCACCTCCTGGTGGGCGGTGGGACTGGTACCTAGGGGCGCGGGGAACTGCGCGACAAGCCACGACGCACCCGCACCCGCCGACGACGCTCAGCCGATCCCCCGGAACCGCGAAGTCCGATGCACGGGATCCGTGTCGATCTTGGGAATCACGTGCTCCCCGACCAGCCGTATCGTCTGCAGCGTCTCCTCCTTCGGCACCCCCACCGGCAACCCGAAGCTCAACTGATCCGCCCCGGCCTGCTCCCACCGCTCGCACTGCCGCAGCACCTCATCGGGATCCCCGCAGATCAGCAGCTCCTCCTCGATGAGCACCTCCACGAACTCCTCGGTGTACTCCGGCAGCGTCTCCGGCCACACCGGGAACCCCTCGGGCCGAGGAAACGTGTCGTGGTACCGGAACACCAGCGAGGGCAGATAGTGCAGCCCCCCGTTCGCGGCGATCCGCACGGCCTCCTCATGCGTCGGCGCGCAGATCGCCGTGGTCGTCACCATCACGTTGTCGTTGACGAACGCCCCGACCGGCTCCGCGTCCACGATCGCCGTCTTGTACTGCTCCAGCACCCACTCCATGTCGGAGACCTTCTGCACGCTGAAGCCCAGCACGCCGAGCCCCTTCCTCGCGGCCATGGCGTAGGAGGGGGGCGAACCGGCCGCGTACCACATGGCCGGGTGCGCCGGACCGTACGGCTTCGGCAGGACCTTCCGCGGCGGCAGCGACCAGTGCTTGCCCTGGAAGCCCTCGTACTCGTCCTGGAGCCACATCTTGGGGAACTCGGCGATGGTCTCTTCCCAGATCTCCTTGGTGTGGTTCATGTCGGTGATGCCCGGCAGGAACCCGAGGATCTCGTGCGAGCCGGCGCCCCGCCCGCTGCCGAACTCGAAGCGGTTGCCGCTGAGGTGGTCGAGCATGGCGACCTTCTCGGCGACCTTCACGGGGTGGTTGACCTGGGCCAGCGGGTTGAAGATCCCCGAGCCGAGGTGGATCCGCTCGGTGGCGTGGGCCAGGTAGCCGAGGAAGACGTCGTTGGCGGAGAGGTGCGAGTACTCGTCCAGGAAGTGGTGCTCGGACGCCCAGGCGTACTTGAAGCCGGACCTGTCCGCCTGGATGACGTACTCGGTCTCCTCCATCAGCGCCTTGTGCTCGGCGAGCGGGTCGGTCTCGGCCCGTTTGCCGACGTATCCCTGTACGAAGATGCCGAATTCCAAGGAGGTTCACCGCCCCACGGGTCTTATCTGACGGTTCGTCAGATGCATGGCTCCGACTGTTCCACCGGCCCTCATGAGCGTCAATAGCTGACGAGCCGTCAGATAACGCTGACGCCCGCCAGCCACCCCCCGTCGATCACGAACGGCTGCCCCGTGATGTACGACGAGTCCTCCGACGTGAGGAACAGCGCGAGCCTGGCCACCTCCTCCGGCTGCCCGACCCGCCCCAGCGGCACCAGCTTGCGGTACAGCCGGTCGAGGCCCTTCGCGCTCTCCTCCGGATCGGCGTCCGGGTCGAGCCGCGCCGGGTTGGACATCGCCGTGTCGACGGCCCCCGGGCAGACGGCGTTCACGCGTATCCCCCGCCCGGCCAGTTCCAGGGCGGCGACCCGGGTCAGCCCGAGCACGGCGTGCTTGGTCGCCGCGTAGGAACCCACCCCCGCCATCCCGGTCAGGCCGGTGCAGGACGCGGTGTTGACGATCGTGCCTCCGTCGGCCATCTGCGGGGCGACCGTACGGATGCCCAGGAAGCAGCCCACCTGGTTGACCTGGACGACCTGCATGAACTCGTCGAGGGGCGTGTCGAGGAGGGAGTTGAAGCGCAGGATGCCGGCGTTGTTGACGAGCCCGTCCAGGCGGCCGTAGGCGTCCTTGGTCGCGGCGACAGCAGCCTGCCAGTCGTCCTCCCGGCCGACGTCGAGATGGACGTACCGCGCGCCGATCTCCTTGGCGAGGGCCTCGCCGCAGTCGTCGAGGACGTCGGCGACGACCACCCGGGCGCCCTCGGCCGCGAACAGCCGGGCCTCCTGCTCGCCCTGGCCGCGGGCGGCGCCGGTGATGATGACGACCCGTCCGTCGAGCTTGCCCATGGCTCTCCCTCACAGCTCGGGGGCGACCTCGGCGCCGAACGCCGCGATCTGGTCGGTGAGTTCGGCACGGCTCCGGCTGCGGAAACGCACCTGGATCTGGTCCACGCCCATCGCCCGGTACGCCCGCAGCGACTCGGCGAGCACCCGCGGACGGCCGGTGAGGGTGCGGCGGCCCACGTCCCAGCCGGGGGTGCCGACGTACAGCGGCTCGGTGATCGCGCCCACGGTGAACGGCCCCCGCGCCTCCGCCCGTTCGCGCAGCTCCCGGATCCGCGCGAGCTGCGCGGGCAGCCGGTCCCTGGGGTCCCCCTGCGGGAGCCAGCCGTCGCCCTTGAGCGCGGCCCGGCGTACGGCGGCGGGCGAGGAGCCGCCGACCCACAGGGGTACGCGTTCCTGCGCGGGGCGGGGCCGCTGCCCGAGGCCCTCGAAGTCGTACCGCTTGCCGTGGTGCTCGGGGAACTCGTCCGGTCCGAGAGCGGCGCGCAGGGCGTCGAGGCACTCGTCGAGCACCGGCCCGCGCTGCCGGAAGTCCACGCCCAGGGCCTCGAACTCCTCCCGGACGTGTCCGGCGCCCACCCCGAGGACGAGCCGGCCGCCGCTGAGGTGGTCGAGGGTGGCGTACTGCTTGGCGGTGAGCAGCGGGTGCCGCAGTCCGACGACCGCGACATGGCTGAGCAGCCGGACGCGGGCGGTGGCGGCGGCGAGGAAGGAGAGCGTGGCGACCGGGTCGTACCAGACCGTGCTCATGGCGGCGGCCAGCCGGCGCGGGATGCCGACGTGGTCGCAGCTCGCCAGGTAGGCGAAACCGGCCCGGTCGGCGGTGCTGGCGATGTCGAGGAGGTCCTCGGGGCCCGCCGCCGCCTCCCAGGGCTCGGCGTAGAGGGTGCTCTGCGACTGGACGGGCAGCTGCATCCCGTACAGCAGGCTCACCGCGCACCGCCGGGGCCGGGCCAGAGCCCCTCGTCCGTGAGGCCCAGCAGGTCGATGGCGTTACCGCGCACGATCCGCTCCACCACGTCCGGCTCCAGGTGCCCCATCTGTGCCTCGCCGACCTCGCGTGACTTGGGCCAGGTGGAGTCGGAGTGGGGGTAGTCGGTCTCGTAGAGGACGTTGCCGACGCCGATGGAGTCGAGGTTGCGCAGCCCGAAGGCGTCGTCGAAGAAGCAGCCGTAGACGTGCTCGGCGAACAGTTCGGACGGCGGCCGGCGCACCTTGTCGGCGACGCCGCCCCAGCCCCGGTTCTCCTCCCACACCACGTCGGCCCGCTCCAGGATGTAGGGGATCCAGCCGATCTGCCCCTCGGCGTACATGACCTTGAGGTTCGGGAACTGCTCGAACTTGCCGCTCATCAGCCAGTCGACCATCGAGAAGCAGCAGTTGGCGTAGGTGATGGTGGAGCCGACGGCGGGCGGGGCGTCCGCTGAGGTGGAGGGCATGCGGCTGGAGGAGCCGATGTGCATGGCGACGACGGTGCCGGTCTCGTCGCACGCGGCGAGGAAGGGGTCCCAGTCGTCGGTGTGGACGGAGGGCAGGCCGAGGTAGGGCGGTATCTCGGAGAAGGCGACGGCACGGACACCGCGGGCGGCGTTGCGCCGGACCTCGGCGGCGGCCAGCTCGGCGTCCCACAGGGGGATGAGGGTGAGCGGGATGAGCCGGCCCCGCGCGTCGGGGCCGCACCACTCCTCCACCATCCAGTCGTTGTAGGCGCGGACGCACAGGAGGCCCAGCTCGTGGTCCTCGGCCTCGGTGAAGGTCTGGCCGCAGAAGCGCGGGAAGGTCGGGAAGCAGAGGGCGGACTGGACGTGGTTGACGTCCATGTCGGCGAGGCGCGCGGTGACGTCGTAGGAGCCGGGCCGCATCTGCTCGTAGGTGATGACCTCCAGCCTGATCTCGTCCCGGTCACAGCCGACGGCGGTGTCGAGCCGGGTCAAGGGCCGGCGCAGCTCCTCGTAGACCCACCAGTCCCCGACGGGACCGTCGTCGCCGGGTTCGCCCATGACGGGCTTGAAGCGGCCGCCGAGGAAGGTCATCTCCTTCACGGGCGCCCGCACGATCCGGGGGCCGGCGCCCCGGTACTTCGCCGGGAGCCGGTCCTGCCAGACGGTCGCGGGCTCCACGGTGTGGTCGTCCACGGAGATGATCAGCGGAAACGTGCTCGCGTGGGTGTCCATGGCGCTCACGGTAGCGCCGATCTGACGGATCGTCAGCTATGTGTACGCGGTCCGGTTCCGGCCACGATGGCCTGGTCGGAGCGGCCCGCCCCGGGTCCCTGCGGAGAGAGTGTGCAGACCTCGTGGACTCCCGTGCGTCGGCCTGTGATCGGTGTCTCCCACGGCTGACGTATCCGCCGCACACAAGGCAAACTGGCCTGGTTGCTCAGGATGCCTAGGGGGACTGCATGGACGGTGTACCGGACGGTGTGCCGCGCGTACCGGAGCAGCGGCGTACCGGCTTCCCGGCGGGATCGCCGGATTCCGCAGGACCGGCGGGGTTCACGGCACTGCGCTTCGGCGTGCTCGGCCCGGTGCGCGCCTGGCGCGGCGACGAGCCGATCAACACCGGGTCCCCCCAGCAACGCGCCCTGCTCGCCGCCCTGCTGCTGCGCGAGGGCCGCACGGCGACGGCGGCGGAGCTGATCGACGCCCTGTGGGGCGAGGAACCGCCCTCGCAGGCCCTGGCGGCGCTGCGGACGTACGCCTCCCGGCTGCGCAAGGTGCTCGACCCGGGCGTCCTGGTCAGCGAGTCCGGCGGATACGCGGTGCGGGACCTCGCCGAGGGCGCCCTGGACCTGGCCGTCGCCCAGGACCTGGCGACCGAGGCGGAGAAGGCCCGGTCGGCCGGCGACCTCTGCCACGCCCGCGAGGTGCTGCGGCGCGCCCTCGCCCTGTGGGACGGGGAGACCCTGGCGGGCGTCCCCGGCCCGTACGCGGAGGCGCAGCGCGTCCGCCTGGAGGAGTGGCGGCTGCAACTCCTAGAAACGCGCCTCGACATGGACCTGGAGCAGGGCTGCCACGCCGAGGCCGTCTCCGAGCTCACCGCCCTCACCGCCGCCCACCCGCTGCGCGAACGGCTCCGCGAGCTGCTGATGCTGGCCCTGTACCGCAGCGGCCGCCAGGCCGAGGCCCTCGCCGTGTACGCCGACACCCGCCGCCTGCTCGCCGACGAACTGGGCGTCGACCCGCGCCCCGGCCTGAGCGAACTCCAGCAGCGGATCCTCCAGGCGGACCCGGGCCTGGCGGAGCCCTCCTCCCCGGCCCCCGAGCCGGCCGCCGTCCCGGTCCGCCCGGCCCAACTGCCCGCGACGGTGCCGGACTTCACCGGCCGCTCCGGCTTCGTCCGCGAACTGGGCGACCTCCTGGCCGCCGCCGAGGGCCGGGTCATGGCGGTGTCGGCCCTGGCGGGCATCGGCGGCGTGGGCAAGACGACCCTCGCCGTGCACGTGGCCCACCAGGCGCGCTCGGCGTTCCCGGACGGGCAGCTGTACGTCGACCTCCAGGGCGCGGGCGCCCGCGCGGCGGAACCGGAGACGGTCCTCGGCTCGTTCCTGCGCGCCCTCGGCACCGCCGACTCGGCCATCCCCGACTCCCTGGAGGAGCGCGCGGCGCTGTACCGCTCGGTGCTGGCCGGCCGCCGCGTCCTGGTCCTGCTGGACAACGCCCGCGACGCCGCCCAGGTCCGCCCCCTGCTGCCCGGCACGGACGGCTGCGCCGCCCTGGTCACCTCCCGGGTGCGGATGGTGGACCTGGCGGGCGCCCACCTGGTCGACCTGGACGTGATGTCCCCGGACGAGGCGCTGGCGCTGTTCACGAAGATCGTCGGCGAGGAGCGGGTGGCGTCCGAGCGGAAGGCCGCCCTGGACGTGGTCGCGGCCTGCGGCTTCCTGCCGCTGGCGATCCGCATCGCCGCCTCCCGCCTGGCGGCCCGGCGCACCTGGACGGTGTCGGTCCTGGCGGCGAAACTCGCCGACGAACGCCGCCGCCTGGACGAACTCCAGGCCGGCGACCTCGCGGTGAAGGCCACCTTCGAGCTGGGCTACGGCCAGCTGGAGCCCGCCCAGGCCCGCGCCTTCCGCCTGCTGGGCCTGGCCGACGGCCCGGACATCTCCCTCGCGGCGGCGGCCGCCGTCCTGGACCTGCCCGTGGAGGAGACGGAGGACCTGCTGGAGTCCCTCGTCGACACCTCCCTCCTGGAGTCGGCGGCCCCCGGCCGCTACCGCTTCCACGACCTCGTACGGCTCTACGCGCGTGCGTGCGCGGAACGCGACGAGATGCCGCCGAGCGAGCGGGGGGCGGCGGTCTCCCGCCTGCTGGACTTCTACCTGGCCTCGGCGGCGGCCGTGTACGCGATCGAACGGCCGGGCGACCGACTGGTGGACCATCTCGCCCCGACGACGCACCAGGGCCTGTCCTTCGGCAGCAGGGAGGCGGCCCTCGACTGGCTCTTCGCCGAGGCCGAGTGCCTGCTGGCCTGTGTCGTGCAGTCGCTGCTCGCACCCACGCTCCGGCGGGCGGCCGGCCTTCTCCTCGTGGCGAAGGACCTTTCCGAGTCCGGCGCCAGCTCGCTCTTCTACGAGCGGGCCGCCACCGCACTGTGCCGGGCGGCCCAGCAACTGGGCGACGCTCATGTCGAGGCGCAGGCGCGCACCACCCTGGCGCAGGTGCACGTGCGCGCCGGGCGCTTCGACGAAGCGGCTGTCGAGGCGAGCAAGGCGATGACCCTGGAATCGGCCGAGGACCCGTGGTCCATGTGCAACGCCCCCCTGGAACGCGGCGTCATCGCCTTCTACAAGAACGAACTGGAGGCCGCCGAGACCTACCTGAGCATCGCCCTGGACAACTTCCGCGATGACCGGAACGCCCCCGGAGAGGCCAGCGCACTGTGCAACCTCTCCCGTGTGCATCTGGCCCTGGGCAAGACGAGCACGGCCATCTCGCTCGTGGAGCAGGGCATCGAGATCTACGACGGCCTGGGAGCGGCCCTGCGTCTGGCAAACGGACGGTACGCCCTCGGGCTCGCGCTGACCGTCGCGGGCCGGTACGGCGAGGCGCTGGAACAACTCAGCGCGGCGCTGGCCGTCTTCCGTGAGAACCGCCAGCCGCTCTGGGAGGGCGTGACACACTTCCGTATCGCGGAGGTGCACCTCGCGGCGGGCCGTCCGCCGCTCGCGGCCGCCCACGCGGAGCAGGCCATCGCCCTGCGCGGCATCGGCGGGGAGTGGCGTCGTGGGACGGTCCTCACCGTGCTGGGCAAGGCCCTGCTGGAACTCGGCCAGCCCGACCGCGCCCGTGCCTGCTGGCAGGAAGCCCTGACGATCTACGACAACCTGGGCTCCGCGGAGGCGTCCGAGGTGCGCGCGCTGCTCAGCCCCGTGGCCCCCTGAACGCGCCGGAGTGGGCGTTCATCGTTCGTTTATCGCCGCCGGGCACTCTGTTGCCACCAACCCGTCGCGTCGGGGGGCAGACGGTTTGGTCAACGGCCGTACACGTACGGTGTACCGGCCTTCGGACGCTCGTTCGGCAACCCACGGGGGAGTTGCCGGACGGGCGTCCTGTGAAGCGGCAACCGGCCCATGTCACAGAGAGAGATCCATTCCATGAGCGACAAGGTCAAGCCCGAGGACACGCACATCTCCGGTGGGGAAGACGGGGACATCAAGCCCCAGGACACGCACATCTCCTCCGGGGAGCTGGACACGGGCGACATCAAGCCTCTCGACACCCACATCTCCGGCGGCACCGCCACCCCGCTGGACACCCACATCTCGGACGAGAAGGCCTGACGGACCTGATCCGACGGGGGACTTCGGGGGAGCATCGGCCGCGGCGGCGCGGAGGGGGAGCCGTCGCGGCCGACGCGCGTCCGGACGCGGGATCGCTCCGCTACAGCGGAACGACCCTGACGCCCGGCCCGCAGAGCTTTCCCATGCCGTCCTCGTCGGACGTGAAGAACACCACGCCCCCGGGCTGCCGACCGGCGATCACGGCCAGGGCGGCGTCGATCGCGTGCTTGTGGCCGTGCAGGCCCGTGTCCTGGAGCAGGGTGACGGTGGCGTCGGCGACGTCCCGCGTCACGGGTTCGACCACGACCCGCGACATCGCCCACGCTCAAGCGGCACGCCGTACCCGACCGTGGTACGCCTCGATCAGCGTCATGGAGCTGGTCACGACGCGAATGCCCGAGCGATGGGCGTCCTTGAGCCGCGCCAGCATCACCCGGTCCCCCAGCACGGCCCGCGAGAGCGCCTCACAATCCAGCACATAGCAGGACGGCAACATCAGCTCGCCTTCCGGCAATGCTCACCCTGCTCCGTGAAGTGGCGCTCGAACTAGCTCGCCGAGGAGATCCGGCAGGAGGTCGGGTCCGGCGGCTTCAGTGCCTATGTCACGCGGGCCATAGAGCGTCAGCGGGACCAGGACCGGCTGGGCGAGCTGGTGGCGTGGCTGGAGGAGGAGCACGGCCCCGTCACCGACGACGAGCTCGCGTCGGCCGAGGCCGAGCGCAGGGACGGACGACGGCTTCGGCCCGACAGCGTGCGCGGCGGCTCACGGCACGCCATAGTGGGTCGGAAAAGATCACCTGTCGGCTCGATCGTGAAGGTGGCAGCATGCCCGGTGAGCAACCCCAGACGTACGAGACGCTCGACGAGCGGTTCCGCACCGGCCGATGCCAGGCCGGGGACTCGACGCTGGAGACCCTCTTCGAGGGCTGCCGGTGGGCCGAGGGGCCCGTGTACGTGCCCGCCGGGCGGTATCTGCTGTGGAGCGACATCCCCAACGACCGGCTGCTGCGCTGGGACGAGACGACCGGCGCCGTCGGGGTGTTCCGCTCGCCCGCGGGGTTCCCGAACGGCAACACCCTGGACGGGCAGGGCCGTCTCATCACCTGCGAGCAGGGCAACCGGCGGGTGACCCGGACCGAGCACGACGGTTCGGTCACGGTGCTCGCGGAGCGGTTCGAGGGCAAGCGGCTCAACAGCCCGAACGACGCGGTGGTGCGCTCGGACGGCTCGGTGTGGTTCTCCGACCCGGAGTTCGGCATCGCCACCGACTACGAGGGGCACCGCGGGGAGAGCGAGATCGGCGCCCGGAACGTGTACCGGATCGACCCGGTGAGCGGTGCGGTGCGGCTGGTGGCCGACGGCTTCCAGGGCCCCAACGGCCTGGTCTTCTCCCCCGACGAGAGCCGGCTGTACGTCTCCGACAGCACGGCCAACCACATCCGCGTCTTCGACGTCCGCGACGACGGCACGCTCGACGGCGGCGAGGTCTTCGCCGAGTGCGCGAAGGGGAACTTCGACAACATCCGGTTCGACGACGCGGGCCGCCTCTGGGCCGCCGCCCTGGACGGCGGGGTGCACTGCTACGACCCCGACGGCACGCTCCTGGGCCGCGTCCTGGTCCCCGGCGTCGTCGCCAACATCCGCTTCGGTGGCGCCCGGCGCAACCGCATGTTCATCGCCGCCGACACCACGCTCTACTCGCTGATGATGTCGGTGACCGGGACACCGGCCCTGCCGGTCAGCCGGTGACCCTCTCGCGCAGCGCCCCCTTCACGACCTTCCCGCTCGCGTTGCGCGGCAGTTCCGCCACGAACTCCACCGTGCGCGGCACCTTGTAGTTCGCCATCTCCCGGCGGGACCAGGCGATCAGGTCGTCGGCGGTGACGAGCGCCCCGGGCCGCCGTACGACGTACGCCCGGCCCACCTCGCCCAGCCGGGCGTCCGGTACGCCGATCACCGCGACGTCCGCCACGTCCGGGTGGAGGCCCAGGAGCTGCTCTATCTCGGCGGGGTAGGCGTTGAAGCCGCCGACGATGAACATGTCCTTGAGACGGTCGGTGATCCGCAGGTTGCCGTCGGCGTCCAGGACGCCGACGTCGCCCGTGCGCAGCCAGCCGTCCGCCGACAGCACCTCGGCGGTGGCCGCCTCGTCCTCGTAGTAGCCGGTCATGACGTTGAAGCCGCGGACCAGGACCTCGCCCGGCGCCCCGGACCCCAGGGGCCGCCCCTGGGCGTCCACGACCCTCACCTCCGTGCCGGGGATCGCCCGGCCCGACGTCGACGCGATCACCGTCGGGTCGTCGCCGCGCCGGCACATCGTGACGACGCCGCCGGCTTCGGAGAGGCCGTAGGCGGTGAGGACAGTGTCGATGCCGAGTTCCCCGCGCAGCCGCTCGACGAGTCGCAGGGGCACCACCGCCGCTCCGGTCACCACCAGGCGGAGCGCCGAGAGGTCGTGGGCGTCGCGGGCCGGGTGGTCGAGGAGGGACTGGAGGAGGGTCGGGGGGCCGGGGAGGACGGAGACGCGTTCCGCGGCGATGCTGGCCAGGACCGTGGCCACGTCGAACACCGGCCGGGGGATCATCGTCGCGCCCCGCGTCAGGCAGGCGATGACCCCGGCCTTGTAGCCGAAGGTGTGGAAGAAGGGGTTGACGATCAGGTAGCGGTCGCCCCGGGTCAGGCCCGCCAGTTCGCTCCAGATGCCGTAGGCGCGCAGCGTCTGCGCGTGGGTGATGACCGCGCCCTTGGGGCGGCCCGTGGTGCCCGAGGTGAAGATGATGTCCGAGGGGTGGGAGCCGTCGACGGCGTCGGCTCGGCGGCGGAGCGCCGCCGGTCCCACCGCCTCCCCGCTCGCCAGGAAGTCCTTCCAGGTGAGGAAGGCGGCCGGGGCGTCCTCCGAGAGGACCACCACGTGCTCCAGGGCCGGGAGGCCGGGCAGCGGGCCGTCGCCCGGGCCGTGCCCGGCCGCCCTGCGCAGGGAGGCCACGTACGAGGTGCCGAGGAAGGTGCCCGTCACGAACAGCAGCCGGGCCCCGCTGCGGCGCAGGACGTCCGCCGCCTCCGTGCCCTTGAAGCGGGTGTTGAGGGGGACCAGGACGCCGCCCGCCGAGACCGCTCCGAGGGCCGCGACGATCCAGTCGAGCGTGTTGGGCGCCCAGATGGCGACCCGGTCGCCCCGTGCGAGCCCGTTCGCCAGGCAGGCCGCCGCGGCGCGGTCCACGCGTGCGCCCAGTTCCGCGTAGGTGATCCGGGTACGGCCCTCGACGACCGCCTCGACGTCCGCGTACCGCTCGGCCGCCGCCCTGACCAGGCCCGGAACGCTTCCCCACTCCGTGTCCGCTCGCATGGCAAGCCTCCCGACGACCCTAGGACCTGACTGCCCGTCAGATTAACGGTAATCTGACGACATGTCAGCGACCGCTCGGGCCGGAGGTGCGCGCAGCATGGCAGCAGCAGGATCGGCAGGCCTCAAGGACGCCACCGCCATCGTCGGCATCGGCCAGACGCCCTTCGCCAAGCGGCTCCCCGAGGACGAGCGCACCCTCGCCTGCCGTGCCGTGCTGGCCGCCCTCGACGACGCCGGGATCGCGCCCGGCGAGGTCGACGCCCTCGCCTCCTACACCATGGAGGAGACCGACGAGGTGGAGCTGGCGAAGTCCTGCGGCTTCGGCGACCTCACGTTCTTCAGCAAGGTCGGCTTCGGTGGCGGGGGTTCGTGCGCGACGGTCGCCCATCTCGCCGGGGCGATCGCCAGTGGGCAGGCGAGCGTCGGGGTGGCCTGGCGGTCGCGCAAGCGGGGCAGCGGGCCCCGGCCGTGGACCAACACGGCGGTCCAGCTCCCGACCCCGGCCCAGTGGACCCGGCCGTTCGGGCTGCTCCGGCCCGTCGACGAGATCGCCATGCTCGCCCGCCGCTATCTGCACGAGTACGGCGCCACCCGCGACCACCTCTTCAACGTCGCCCTGGCCTGCCGCAACCGCGCCAACCAGAACCCTGCCGCCATCATGTACGACCGGCCCCTGACCCGCGAGATGTACATGACGTCCCGCTGGATCAGCGAGCCGCTCTGCCTCTTCGACAACTGCCTGGAGACGGACGGGGCGCTGGCCTGTGTCGTCGTCTCCGCCGAGCGCGCCCGCGACTGCCGGAACCGGCCCGTCTACGTCCACTCCGCCGCCCAGTCGCTGCCCGCCCAGCACCACGGCATGGTCAACTACTGGAACGACGACCCCCTCACCGGCCCGGCCTGGAGCGCCGCCCGGCACCTGTGGAAGCACGCCGACCTGACCCCCGAGGACGTGGACGTCGCCCAGATCTACGACGCCTTCACGCCCCTGGTGCTCCTCTCCCTGGAGGGCTACGGCTTCTGCGGGCGCGGCGAGGGCGGGGCGTTCACCGAGGGCGGGGCCCTGGAGACCGGCGGACCGCTGCCCCTGAACACCGGCGGGGGCGGCCTGTCCGAGGCGTACGTCCACGGCTTCAACCTGATCACCGAAGGGGTGAAGCAGCTGCGCGGCACCAGCACCGCGCAGGTGCCGGGCGCCTCCACCTGCCTCGTCACCGCGGGTGAAGGGGTGCCGACCTCCGCCCTGCTGCTGAGGAGTTGAGATGCTGCGACCCGTCACCGACCCCGACGGCGCCCCCTTCTGGACGTACGCGGAACAGGGCGAGCTGCGCGTCCAGGCCTGCGCCGACTGCGGCGAGCTCCGCTTCCCGCCCCGTCCCTGCTGCCCGCACTGCCAGTCGTTCGCGACGGACTGGCGCCGCGTGTCCGGCCAGGGCCGTGTCTGGTCGTACGTGGTCGCCCATCCGCCGCTGCTGCCCGACTACGCGGCGCTGGCGCCCTACAACGTGGTCGTCGTCGAGCTGGACGAGGCGCCGCGCATCCGGCTCGTCGGCAATCTGGTCGCGGAGCCGGGCGCGGCGATCGGCTCCCTGCCCGCCGACCGGCTGCGGATCGGCGCCCGGGTGCGGGTCGTCTTCGACGACGGTCTCCCCCGGTGGGTCCTGGAGCGGTCATGAGCGGTGTGCTCGTCACGTCCGACGAGGACAGCGGGGTCGCCGTCGTCACCCTGAACCGGCCCGAGCGGCACAACGCCGTCGACCTGGCCATGGCCCGCGAACTCGCCGTGGTGTGGCGGCGGTTGCGGTTCGACGACTCCGTGCGGGCCATCGTCCTGACCGGGGCCGGCGAGCGTGCCTTCTGCACGGGCATCGACCGGGACGCGGTCGTGCCGCAGCCGAACTCGCCCTACGCGCAGGACGATCCGCTGCTCGGTGTCGGGCCCAAGGCGAACGACCTGTGGAAGCCGGTCGTGGCCGCCGTGCGCGGGATGGCCTGCGGGGGCGCCTTCTACCTGCTCGGCGAGGCGGAGTTCGTCGTCGCCGACACCACCGCCTCCTTCTTCGACCCGCACACCACCTACGGCATGGTCAGCGCCTACGAGTCCGTCCTCATGGCGCAGCGCATGCCGTACGGGGAGGTCGCGCGGATGGCGTTGCTGGGGACGGCGGAGCGGATCTCGGCGCGCCGGGCGTACGAGGTGGGGCTGGTGTCGGAACTCGTCGCGGAGGGCGAGGCCCTGGCGGCGGCGACCGCCTGCGCCGCCGTCGTCGCCGGGTATCCGACTGAGGCCGTGCAGGGAACCGTGCGGGCGCTGTGGGCCGCGAGCGAGGCGGGGCGGGCCCAGGGGGTCGCGCAGGCGCCGCATCTCATCGCGCTCGGGAACGCGCAAGCGGGGGAACAGGCCCGGCTGTTCGCGGGGCGTCGGCGGGAGTACCGGTTGCGTTAGGGAATGGTTTCCGTCTACACGCGTATGCTCGACGCGTGGTTGAGCATCGGATGATCGACGTGAACGGCATTCAGCTGCACATCGCGGAGCAGGGCGAGGGCCCGCTCGTGGTGCTGCTGCACGGCTTCCCGGAGTCCTGGCACTCCTGGCGGCACCAGTTCGGACCGCTGGCCGAGGCCGGCTTCCGGGTGGTCGCGCCGGACCAGCGCGGCTACGGCGGCAGCGATCACCCGGAGGACGTGGCCGACTACAGCATCCTCCACCTGGTGGGGGACGTGGTCGGGCTGATCCACGCGCTGGGCGAGGAGCGGGCGTTCGTCGTCGGGCACGACTGGGGAGCGCCGGTGGCCTGGCACACCGCGCTGCTGCGGCCGGACGTGGTGCGCGGGGTGGCCGGGCTGAGCGTGCCACCGCCGTTCCGGGGCGGTCGGCCGCCGCTGGAGACCATGCGGGAGCGGTTCGGGGGGCGCTTCTACTGGAACTACTTCGAGCAGCCGGGCGTCGCCGAGGCCGAGTTCGAGGCCGACACCCGCACCACCCTGCGCAAGCTGCTGTACTCCGCCTCCGGTGACGCCCCGGGCGCCGGGCGCCCCGAGCAGGCCCTGGCCGACCTGGAGCGCGGCTGGCTCGCGGACGCGCCGGACCCCGAGGTGCTGCCCGCGTGGCTCACCGAGGAGGACCTCGACCGGCTCACCGAGAGCTTCGCGCCGGGCTTCACCGGCGCCCTCAACTGGTACCGCAACCTGGACCGCAACTGGGCGCTGACCGCCCCCTGGCAGGGCGCGGTGGTGTCCCCGCCCGCGCTGTACGTGTACGGCGACCGGGACCTCGTACCCGCCTTCCCCGGCACGCCCGAACTGATCGAGAAGCTGCCCGAGTTGATGCCGAACCTGCGCCGGAAGCCGCTCGTGCTGCCGGGCTGCGGCCACTGGACGCAGCAGGAGCGGCCCGACGAGGTGAACGAGGCACTGCTCGGCTTCCTCGGGGAGCTGCGGGACTGACGTACGGCCGCCCTGGCGACCGGCGCGCACCCGGCGCAGCGTCTTGGGTGAGAGCGGTGAACGGACCGCTCCCCCAAGCGGCGGCCGCCGTCCGGAGCCCCTTCCGTACGCCGTGCGACGGCCGTCCCCGGGCGGGTCAGGCGGTGCGTGCCGTGCCCGTGCCCTTCTCCGCGTCCAGCGCGTACACGCAGCGGTCCTTGCTGCACGCGTACACCACCCCGTCCCGGACGACCGGGGAGCCGGTGATCTCGCCGCCGGTGGCGAGCTTCCAGCGCAGCCGGCCGTCGTCGGCCTTCAGGGTGTAGAGCAGGTGGTCGGTGGAGCCGAAGTGGATGCGGCCCTCGGCCACCGAGGGGGCGCCGACGATGTCGCCGCCCGCCTGGAAGCGCCACTTGGGCGTGCCGGTGACCGCGTCCAGGGTGTAGAGGCCCTTGCCGCTGCCCACGTGGACGTGCCCGGCGGCGACCAGGACCGGCTCGACGGAGGCACGGGACTCCGTGGCGATGCGCCAGCGGTCACGGCCGTCGGTGGCGTCGAGGGCGTAGACCGTGCCGAGGTAGTCGGCCAGGTAGATGCCGCCGCCGGTGACGGCCGGGCCCGGGACGAAGGTGGGCGGGGAGAGGAACACGGCCGGGGCCTCGAAGTGCCACTTCACGTGCCCGGCCGCCACGTCCAGGGCGAGGACGCGGGTGCCGGCGCAGACGTACACGTACCCGTCGGTCGCCGGGGCGATCCGCACCGGGACGCCGCCGCAGGAGGCCGCGTCGCCGATCGGGTACGACCAGCGCTCGTCGCCGGTGCGGGCGTCCAGGGCGCGCAGCCGGGCGTCCTGCCACACGTAGACCGTGCCGTCGTGCAGGGCGGGTCCGGCCTCGGGGGACTCGAAGTCGGTCTGGCAGCCGGTGATCTCCCAGAGCTTCTGGCCGCCGGAGGCCTCCCAGCCCTGGACTCCGCCGCCCCGGGTGCCGGTGACGACGGTGCCGCGGCCGGCCTTGAGCGAGTAGACCCAGGCGTCCGTCTGCAGGCGCCACAGGTCGGCGCCCTCGCGGGCGTCCAGGGCGAACAGGGTGGGGCCGTCGGAGGCGTGGATCCGGCCGTCCGAGACGGCCATGGACCAGGCGACGTCCCGGGTCTTGAAGCGGCGCCGGCCGGTGGCCACGTCCAGGGCGTGCACCTCGAAGGAGGTGACGTAGACGAGGTCGTCGGCGACGGCGGGGGTGCCCCAGACGTCGTTGGACATGCGGAAGCGCCAAGGGCGCCAGCCGCCGGGCTGCTCGGGCGGCGCGGCCGGGGCCGGGGGCGCGGCTACGGCCGGGCCGACGGCGGGGTCGGTGCCGTTGACGCCGGGGCGGGGCTTGGACCAGGAGGCGGCGAGGGCGGCCTCCGGAGGGGGCGCCTTGACCGCGGCGGCGCGGACGTCGGCGACGCGCGGGCCCGGGCCGATGGGCACCTGGGCGCCGCCAGCCGTACGGGGCCGGTGTCGGGGCCGCCGACGGGGCGGGCACCGGCGCGGGCGCGGGGACGACGGGTCGTGCGAGGGCGGGGGCGGATCGGCGCGGGGCCCGGGCGGGCGGCCGCCGCCGCTGCGGCCCGCACCGGCGGCGGGCTTGCCGGCCGGGCGGCCGTTGCGGCGGACTCGATCAGGGCCACCGCCCGCTCGGGCAGCCACGCGGAGGCCGTGCCGCTGTCGTCCGAGCCGGAGCCGAAGAGGTGCGGGGCCAGCTGTGCCTGGAGGTCGGCCGGGTTGGGGCGGGCCGTGGGGTCCATCTGCATGCAGGACTCGATGAGCGGGCGCAGCTCGTCCGGGAGCCCTTCGAGGTCCGGGCCCTCGCGCAGCAGCATGAAGACCGTCTCGACCGGGTTGGCGCCGTGGAAGGGCGGGTGGCCGGTGGCGGCGAAGACCAGCATGGAGCCGAGCGAGAAGACGTCGCTCGCGCCGGTGACGCTGCGGGAGTCCTTGGCCTGCTCGGGGGACATGTAGGCGGGCGTGCCGACAGCCACGTTCGTCATCGTCAAACGCGTGTTCGAAACGCCGGATGCGATACCGAAGTCGATCACCCGGGGGCCGTCCTCGACGACCAGGACGTTCGACGGCTTCAGGTCCCGGTGCACCAGACCGGCCCCGTGGATCGACTGGAGCGCCTCGGCCACGCCCGCCGCGAGCCAACGCACCGCCTGGGCCGGCAGCGGCCCGCAGTCGTTCACTATCTCTTCCAGGGAGGGCGCGGGAACGTACGCGGTGGCCAGCCACGGCACGGCGGCACGCGGGTCGGCGTCCACGACGGCGGCCGTGTAGAAGCCGGAGACGGCCCGGGCCGCCTCCACCTCACGCGTGAAGCGGACCCGGAACAGCTGGTCCTCGGCCAGCTCCGTCCGGACGGTCTTGATCGCCACGCGCCGGCCGGACGCCGAGCGCGCGAGATAGACCAGCCCCATGCCGCCGGCACCCAGCCGTCCCAGCACCTCGAACGGCCCGATCCGCCGCGGATCGTGCTGCGTCAGCTGATCCACCACTCTGCCTGCCACCTCCCCGTACGAGCCGCGCCAAGCCACATGTTCCACGCGACCCCGTGCAGCGTCTCACCACCGCACCGCCATGGCGGCACGCACCCCGATTCTTCCTGGCCGGAGCCCTGGTGGCGAACCCGGTGACCATTGGGGTGTCTCGCCCTATAGAGGGACAAAAGATGACCATAGGGTGCCTGCTCAGCGGTGCAGCAGCGCGAACGACGCCCCCTGATCGTCGGTGACGACGGCGACCGTGCCGTACGAGGTCTCGAAGGGCGGGGCCTGGATCCGGCCGCCGAGCCGGGTGACGTCCTCCAGCGCGGCCGGTACGTCCGCGACGGCGAAGTGGACGAGGAAGTGGGGTGGCATCTCGGCCGGGAAGACGTCGGAGACCGGGGCGCGGCCGAAGTCGGGCTCGGCCTCGGGGCCGAACAGGGCCTCCTGGAAGAGATCGCCGTAGAAGGCGTTGGCCGCCTCGGTGTCCCGGGCGTACAGCTGCGCCCAGGCGAAGGTCCCCGGCTCGTGCCGCTTTCCGAAGCCGGGGTGCCCGCCCGGCTGCCACAGGGCGAAGACGGCCCCCTCGGGGTCGGTGACGAGCGCGGTGACGCCCAGGTCGCCGGCCGGCACCGGCGCCGAGACGAGCTGCCCGCCGGCCGCCCGGATCCGCCGGGCCAGGGCCAGGGCGTCCGGGGTGGCGAAGTACACCGTCCACACGGTGGGCAGCCGGCCGTCCATCTTGCGGACCAGCGCGGCCACGGGTTCGCCGTCCTTCAGCGCCCGCGTGAAGGGGCCGAACCAGTCCTCGAAGGTCCACCCGAAGAGTTCGCCGTAGAACCGCTTGCCCGCCGCCACGTCGGGAAGCTGCGCGTCCACCCAGCAGGGGACGCCCTCTGCGTACACCGATGCCCTGTTTTCGGCCATGTCGCCAACGTAACCGTGAAGGCCGCACCCCGCAGACCAGGCACACCAGCCCCCGCACTCCCTTACACCCCATTTGCAGTCGGCCGAATCGCGCCCCGATCACGCCTCGGTAAGCTGACGGCATGACAGGACAAGTGCGTACCGTCGACGGCCGCGTGGCCGGCCGGCGTGGGCAGGCGACCCGGCAGAAGCTGCTCGACTGCCTCAGCGAGATGCTCAGCTCCTCCCCGTACCGGGACGTCAAGGTCATCGATGTCGCCCGGAAGGCGGGCACTTCGCCCGCGACCTTCTACCAGTACTTCCCGGACGTCGAGGGCGCCGTCCTGGAGATCGCCGAGCAAATGGCGACCGAGGGCGCGTCGTTGACCGAGCTGCTGGAGGGCCGCTCCTGGGCCGGTAAGGCCGGCTGGCAGACGGCGCAGGAACTCGTCGACGGGTTCCTGGAGTTCTGGCGCAAGAACGACGCGATCCTCCGGGTCGTGGATCTCGGCGCGGCCGAGGGCGACAAGCGCTTCTACAAGCTCCGCATGAAGATCCTCAACTCGGTGAACAACTCCCTCGCGGACGCCGTCGCCGAGCTCCAGGCCAAGGGCCGGGTCGACAAGGACGTGAACCCGGCGGCGGTCGCCGGTTCGCTGGTCGCGATGCTCGCGGCGGTCGCCTCGCACCAGAAGGGCTTCTCCTCCTGGGGCGTGAAGCAGGCCGAACTGAAGCCGAACCTCGCGCTGTTGGTGCACCTGGGCGTCACCGGCAGAAAGCCGACGAAGTAGCCGCTCGCGACGGCCTTCTCCCTTACCCAAGTCCTGTCTGGCAGGCGGTGGTCCACCCGGGTGGACTGCCGCCTGTCGCTTTTCACCGCCGCTTTCACCGCTGCTTGTACCGCCGCTTTCACCGCCGCGCGAGCCGGAACACCCTGATCTCCCGCTCCACCCGGGCCTGGTACGCCGCGTACGGCGGCCAGAACGCCAGCACCGCCTGCCAGGCCGCCGCCCGCTCCTCACCCTCCAGGAGCCGGGCCGTGACGGGGATGTCCCGGCCCTTCCAGTTGATCTCGGCCTCCGGGTGGGCGAGCAGGTTGTGGCTCCAGGCGGGGTGCCCCGGCCGCCCGAAGTTGGAGCCGACCAGGATCCAGCCGCGCCCGCCGTCCTCCGGCACGCAGGCCAGCGGCGTACGACGTGGCTGCCCGCTCCTCGCCCCGGTCGAGGTCAGCACCACGCCCGGCAGGAGCCGCGCGCTGAGCAGCACCTTTCCGCGGGTGAGCCGGTGCACGGCCCGGTCCAGGGCCGGGACGACGTACGGCGCCACCCGTGCGAAACCCCGGGTGGAGGACACCTTCTGCACGATCCGCGCGCCCCTCATCGGCCGGCCTCCTCGAAGACGTGCGCCACGTCGGCGGCGTGCGCCCGCAGCCGGTGCACCGGCCCGAGGAGCAGTTCGTCGCCCGCGGCGCGCTTGAAGTACAGGTGGGCCTCGTGTTCCCAGGTGAAACCGATGCCGCCGTGCGACTGGATCCCCTCGGCGGCGGCCTCGCGCAGGGCCTGGAGCGCCTGGGCCAGGGCCGTACCGCCGACCGCCTCGCCCTGGGCGGTGGCCCAGGCCGCGTAGTACGCCGCCGAGCGGGCCGTCTGCACCTGGACGTAGACGTCGGCCAGCCGGTGCTTGACCGCCTGGAAGGAGCCGACCGGCCGCCCGAACTGCTCGCGCTGCCGCACGTACTCCACGGTCCGCTCCAGCACCCGGTCGGCGGCCCCCACGGCCTCGGCGGCGAGACAGGCGGCGGCGGTGTCGCCGAGCCGGGCGAGCGCGGCGGGCACGTCGTCACCGTCCCGGCCCAGCAACTCGGCTTCCACATCACGGAGTTGAATCCGGGCCTGCGGCCGGGTGGCGTCCAGCGCGGTCCGCCGTACGCGGGTGAGGCCGGCCGCGTCACCGGGGACGAGGAAGAGCAGGACACGGGACCGGGCGAATCCGCCGGCGTGCGCGGCGACCACGAGGATCCCGGCGCTGTGCCCGTCGAGGACCTGGTCGGCCTGCCCGTACAGCCGCCAGCCGCCCGCCGTCCGCCGGGCCTGCACGCCCCCGGCCCGTCCGCCGCCCGCCCAGCCCCCGCCCGGGTCGCGGCCGGTGAGCGCGAGGGCGGTGGCGAGGGCGGGTCCCGGTACGGCGAGGGCGGCGGTCAGCGCGCCGGAGGCGATGCGCGGGAGCAGGGCGGCCCGCTGGGCGCCGGTGCCGAGGGCGAGCAGCAGCGGGGCGGCAAGGACGGCCGTGGCGAGCAGCGGGGAGGGGGCGAGCACCCGGCCCGTCTCCTCACAGGCCAGCGCCAGCTCCGTCACCGAGCAGCCGACACCGCCGTAGGTCTCGGGCAGGGCCAGGCCGGGCAGGCCGAGCTGTTCGGCGAGGGCGGTCCACAGGGCCGGGTCGTGTCCGGCCGGGGTGTCGACGGCGGCCCGCAGCTCTGCGGGTCCGCACCGCTTGCGGAGCAGGTCGCGCAGGGTGCGGCGGATCTCGTCCTGTTCGGCGGTGAAGCGGACGTCCATGGCCACCTCCGTATCTGACGGTGCGTCATATTAGGGCGGAGAGGCGGGGATGCCCAGAGCCCTGCCCCTCCCCCCGACGGCGTTACCTGATGTACCGTCAGATTCATGGTGGCCCGGAGGAAGGTGGCCGTCGTCGGCGTGGCCCTCTCGGACTGCGGCCGTGTGGACGACGCGACCCCGTACGCCCTGCACGCCCAGGCGGCCCGCCGCGCCCTGGCCGACGCGGGCCTGGACCGGTCGATGGTCGACGGCTTCGCCTCGGCGGGCCTGGGCACGCTCGCCCCCGTCGAGGTCGCCGAGTACCTGGGACTGCGCCCCACCTGGGTCGACTCCACCTCGGTCGGCGGCGCCACCTGGGAGGTCATGGCGGCCCACGCGGCGGACGCCATCGCGGCCGGGCACGCGCGCGTGGTGCTGCTCGCCTACGGCTCCACGGCCCGGGCGGACATCAGGGCCGGCCGCCGCACCGGAACGCTGTCCTTCGGCACACGCGGCCCCCTGCAGTTCGAAGTCCCCTACGGCCACACCTTGATCGCCAAGTACGCCATGGCCGCCCGCCGCCACATGATCGAGTACGGCACGACGATCGAGCAGCTCGCGGAGGTGGCGGTACAGGCCCGGGCCAACGCCGCCCTGAACCCGGAGGCGATGTTCCGGGACCCGATCACGGTGGACGACGTGGCGAGCGGCCCCATGATCGCCGACCCCTTCACCAAGCTGCACTGCTGCCTCCGCTCCGACGGCGGGGCGGCGGTGCTGCTGGCGGCGGAGGAGTACGTACGGGACTGCCGTACCTCGCCGGTGTGGGTGCTGGGGAGCGGGGAGTCCGTCTCCCACGCGGCGATGTCCGAGTGGCCCGACTTCACGGTGTCGCCGGCGGCGGTGAGCGGACGGCTGGCGTTCGCCCGGGCGGGAGTGCGGCCGTCGGAGGTCGACTTCGCGGAGATCTACGACGCCTTCACCTACATGACCCTGGTGACGCTGGAGGACCTCGGCTTCTGCGGGAAGGGCGAGGGCGGGATCTTCGTGGAGAAGGGCCGGATGCGGGTCGAGGGCGGCGCGCTGCCGGTGAACACCGACGGGGGCGGGCTGTCGGCCCAGCACCCCGGGATGCGGGGGCTGTTCCTGCTGGTGGAGGCGGTGCGGCAGCTGCGCGGGGAGTGCGGACAGCGGCAGGTGCGGCGGAGGGGCGGCGCGCTGCCACGGCTGGCCGTCGCGTCCGGCACGGGGGGCTGGTTCTGCTCGTCGGGGACGGTGGTGCTGGCGGCGGGGTGAGGCGCTTCTGCGGACAAACCGGCACATACCTTCACCGGTCGCAGCCGGCCGGGAGATGGGCCCAGGGGAGAAAGCACAAGATCGGCAGGGGCTTCCGGTTCGGGCGGCGGACGGGGACCCTGGTGCGGCGGCCCCCTGGTCCGGGCCGCATCCCCCCTGCGCGAAGGAGCCCCGCCATGCACGGCTGGTACGTGGACGACCGTTGCTTCAACTGCGACGCGGCCCGGCAACTGGCGCCCGAGCTGATCATCGAACGGGAGGGACGGTCGCGGATCCTGCGGCAGCCCGAGGACGCGGCGGAGGAACGGCGGTTACACGCGGCCGCGTTCGCCTGCCCCACCCGCTCGATCCGCCCGGCGTCGGGCCGCCCCGACCCGTCGCTGGACCCGTTCCCGATGCCCCTGGACGACGGCGTGCTGCTGTGCGGCCACAACTCCGCCCACACGGCCGGAGCCAACTCCTACCTGCTCCCGCGCCCGTCCGGCACCGCCATGATGATCGACACCCCGCGCTGGAGCCGCGACCTCGCGGCACGGTACGAGGCGGCCGGCGGCCCCGTCACCGACGTCCTGCTCACCCACCGCGACCACGCCGCGCACGGCCGCCGCTACGCGGACCACTTCGGCGCCCGGCTGTGGATCCACGAAGGCGACCTGGACGCCGCGCCGGACGCCGACCGGGTGCTGCGCGGGCTGGAACCGCTGGAGATCGGCGAGGGCGTCACCGCGTATCCGCTGCCCGGCCACACCCGGGGCTCCGTGCTCTACCTGGCGGACGACCGGTACTGCTTCAGCGGCGACAGCTTCTACTGGTCGCGCACGACCGGCGACCTGGAAGTGGCGGAGAGCGTGACCTGGCACTCCGTCGAGGAACTGGCCCGCTCCCTGGCCCGGGTCGCCGGGCAACTGCGCTTCGAGTGGCTGCTGCCGGGCCACGGCGACCGGCGCCGCCTGCCCGTGGACGAGATGTCCGGACGACTGCGGTCCCTGGCGGAACGGACCCGGCGGCTGCGGCCGCGGCCGGTCGACTTCACGGCGGTCCGCTGGTGAACGCGCACGAGGCCGGGGAACACCCGGCCCCGGCAAGGGCGTTGTGATGCTCCGCAACCCGACCGCCCCGTTCGAAGGAGACCCGGAATGGCCCTGACCCGCGAAGAGCGTGAACAGTTCCTGGCCGAGCCGCACATCGCCGCGCTCGCGGTCGACGCGGGGCCGGGCCGGGCGCCGCTCACGGTGCCGATCTGGTACCAGTACGAGCCCGGCGGCGACATCTGGATCATGACCGGGCTCGACTCCCGCAAGTACGAGCTGATCAAAGCGGCGGGCCGGTTCTCCCTGATGGTGGACCGGGTGGAGCCGACGATCCGGTACGTGTCCGTGGAGGGCCCGGTGGTCGACACGAGCCCCGCGACCCTCGAACAGCTCCGCGAGCTCTCGGCGCGCTACCTGCCGGCCGAGAAGGTCGACGGCTACGTGGACTTCTCCTGGAAAAACCACGGTGAGCAACTGGTGCTGCGCATGCGGCCGGAGCGGTGGGTGTCGTCGGACCTCGGGCAGGTGTGAGCCCGGGGCGTCCCCGCCACCGGTGACAATCGGGGCATGGCAACCGATCTCCACGAGCTGCTGAGGTCACTGCGGGTCTGGGACCCGCAGACCACGCACCTCCCGCCTTTCGACCCGGCCACCGCCCCCGCCGCTCCCCTGCCCCTCTTCACCGAGTGGTTCGCGGCGGCGGTGGCGGCCGGGCAGACCGAGCCGCACACCATGTCCCTGGCGACCTCGAACGCGTCGGGGCTGCCCGACGTACGGATCGTGATGCTGCACGGCGCGGACGAGGCGGGCTGGTCCTTCGCGTCCCACGCGGGCAGCCGCAAGGGCCGTCACCTCGCCGCCCGCCCGTACGCCGCGCTCGGCTTCTACTGGCCGGTGCTGGGCCGCCAGGTCCGGGTGCGCGGCCCCGTCTCGGCCGCGCCCTCCGAGGAGTCCCAGGGCGACCTCCACGCCCGCTCGACGGGTGCGCTGGCGGCGGCGCTGACCGGGAGGCAGAGCGAGGTCCTGGAGTCGCTGGACGACCTGGCCCGGGCCTCGCAGTCGGCGTGGGAGCGGGCGGCGCGCGAGCCGGGGACGCCGGTGCCGTCCTGGACGCTGTACCGGCTGCGGGCCGAGGAGGTGGAGTTCTTCCAGGGCGACGAGCGCCGACGGCACGTCCGGCTGCGCTACCGGCGGGAGGGGGAGGAGGACTGGTCGCGGGAGCTGCTGTGGCCATGAGGGCGTCGGCGTACGCGACGCCGACTTCGGGACTACGCCTTTGGTGCCGTCGCGGCTGGGCCCGCAGGCCGATCCGACGGTCCCCTGACGCCGGTTAGCGTCACGGCATGCGAATCGGATTACTGGGCACCGGACATGTCGCCCGCGCACTGGCCCAGGGCTGGAGCGCGGCCGGACACGACGTACTTCTCGGTTCCCGCCGGCCCGCGGAGCGGACCGGCCTGGGCCTGCCCGTGGCGGGCCTGAGCGAGACGGCGGCACACGCCGAGGTGCTGGTCAACGCCACGCCGGGCAACGTCTCCCTGGAACTGCTCCGCTCCCTCGGGGCACCGGCGCTGACCGGCACCGTGCTCATCGACGTGGGCGTCGGCCTCTCCGACGACTACACCGAGCTCTCCCACCCCAACAGCAGCCTGGCCGAACAGATCCAGGAGGCCTTCCCGGGGACCCCCGTCGTCAAGACGCTGTGCACCATGGACTCGACCGCGATGATCGCCCCGGGCAGTCTGGACGGTCCGAGCACCGTCTTCCTCTCCGGCGACGACGCCGAGGCCAAACGCACCGTCGGCCGGCTGCTCACCGACCTCGGCTGGCCCGAGTCGTCCCAGCTGGACATCGGCGGCATCACCACCGCACGCGGCCAGGAGCACTTCGCCCTGCTCTTCATGGGCATCGCGAACGGCCTGGGGTCCCACACGTTCAACATCAAGGTCGTCCCCCGAACCGCCGCCTGACGCCTGACGCCTGACGCCTACGAGAAGTCGTACACCGTGAACTCCGCGACCGGCCGGTACCCGATCCGCTGGTACAGGCCGTTGCTGGTCGGGTTCGCCAGGTCCGTGAAGAGGACCACTTCTTTCGCCCCGGCGGCACGGGCGGCGCGGCTGACCTCGGCCGTCACGGCACCGGCGTAGCCCCGGCCGCGGAAGTGGGGCGGGGTGTAGACCGCGGCGACGCGCACCTGGCCGGCGACCCGGGGGCTGGTGCCGGCCATGGCGACGGGGGTGCCGTCGGGGGTCTCCCAGAAGGTGATGCCGCCGCTCTCGATCCGGGCGTCCGCCCACTCGGCGGAGTCCCGTACCGTGCCCAGGCCGACGGCCGCGCTGAACTCGTCGTGCCAGCGGATGAGTTGCTCGCGGTCCGACTCACCGGCGACACGTGGCCCGCCGGGCGGCACGGGCCCGGGCGCGGCCAGGGCGCCGAGCCGGTAGAGGCGTTGCCGCTGCCGGAGCGTCGCGGTGACGCCCGTGTGCCGCCGCCAGGCTTCGGTGAAGGCGGCGGCGGTGGCGTCGTCGGCGTTCACGCCGGGCAGCCGCTGTCCGAGGGCGGCCAGTCGCGCGGCGAGGGCGTCGGCGTCCTCGGCGGTGAGGGCGGTGAGGTTCAGCCAGTGCGGCGGCGTGCGGAAGAAGGCCGCCTCGACGAGGCCGTCCCGGTCCAGCACGCCGAACTCCGGCGGCCCGTCGCCGTAGACGCGCGGCCCGTGCCTGCGCAGCGTCTCCGTGACGGTCAACGGCACGGTGTGCAACGCCGGCCGGGAGCGGAGGAAGGCGCCCGCGCGGGCAAGGAAGTCGTCGAGGTCTCGGGTGAAGTGCCAACTGCCGGTGTCCATGCCTCATCCTGCCGCCGGCCCTGGGCCCGGCACCCGGGGTTTTCCGACATGGCACAGCCGTTCAGGGATACGCCGGCTCCGGATCCGTCGACAGCCGGGCGTGCAGGTGGGCGTCCCGGAACGCGTCGTGCCGGTCTTCCTGGAAGATCGCCCCGCGCAGGGTGCCCTCGTAGGGGAAGCCGCAGCGCTCCGCGATCCGGCACGACACGTCGTGGCCGACCGCGTGGTCCAGCTCCAGGCGGTGCAGGCCCAGTTCGGTGAAGGCCCAGCGGGCGGCGAGCAGGAGGGCCCGGGTGGCGACGCCCTGGCCGCGGGCCTCGGGGAGCACCCAGTAGCCGACGCGGGCGACCTTCAGGTGGTACTTGATCTCGTTGACGCCGATGTGGCCCAGGGGCGTGTCGCTGCGCGCGTCGGCGATCCGGAACGACAGCGACGTGCCCTCCGCGGCACTCTGCTCCCGCGCGAGGAGCGACTCCCGGGCGCTCCTGCGGTCGTCGACCGGCCGCAGCGGGGTGTTCCAGCGGCGGAACTCCGGGTCCCGCAGGCCGCGCAGCCAGGTGTCGACGTCGGAGCCGGACCCGGCGTCCCAGGGGCGCAGGCGCAGACCGTGGCCGTGGAGTTCCGCGGAAGGGCCGGTGAGGGAGTGGTCACGTATGGGGGCCATGGGGTCATTCAAGCGCGTGGGGCTGTGCGGTTCACGTGCCCGTCGTCCCCGGTACGGTCCGGAAGACCGGGATCCCTTCCCGGAACGCCACCTCCAGTTCGGCCCCGGCCGACAGGTCCCCCGCCCCCACCACTTCCGTCATCATCCGCGGCCCCTCGGCCAGGTCCACCACGGCGGCGACGTACGGCGTGCGGTCCGTGAAGGGCGGCAGGTCGTTGCGGTGGACGACGGACCACGTGTAGAGCGTGGCCCGGCCGCTCGCCGTCTCCCAGGTGACGTCCTCGCTCCAGCAGTGCGGGCAGAACTCGCGCGGGTAGTGGTGGGCCCGGCCGCAGGCCCGGCAGCGGCGGATCAGCAGTCTGCCCTCGGCGGCCGCGTCCCAGTACGTCCGGGTGAACGGGTCGGTCTCGGGCAGGTCGTGGCGGCCGGTCATCAGAACAGTCCCCCGGTCATCAGAACAGTCCCAGCGCGCTGTCCAGCGACCACGTCTGCCAGGACATCCCGAACAGCCCGACCACCGACATCAGCGCCATCATCGAGTTCTGCCCCTGCTCGGCGACGTCGTGGATCATGAGCGTGAAGTAGAGGGCGTTGAGCAGGAACCCCCCGGCCAGTGCGACCGGGGTCAGGAACCCGGTGATCAGGCCGAGCCCGAGCGCGAGTTCCGCGTAGACGACGACGTACGCCATCACGCGCGGGCGCGGCGCGACGGCCACCCGGAAGCCCGAACGGACCGCGCTCCAGCGGTGCTCGGCGGCGATCCCGGCCGCCCACGCGATGCCCGTACCGCGTTCGAACCAGGCCGTGCGGTCCTTGTGCCGCCAGCTCTCCAGCCACCACAGCCCGAGCCCGATCCGCAGCACGGCCAGCCATTCCGCCCCGGTGAGCCAGATCGAGTCCATGGGTGCTCCCGCGCGCCGCCCGACATCGGATCTGACGGTACGTCAGATGTGAGCGGCGCAACAAGACCCGGGGTCGGCCGCGGGTGGCCCCGGGTCAGGAATGATCACCGGCTCGCCACAACCGGGCCCGCTACGCCACCATCCCCGCCCCCTCCCCCTACAGCCGTGATCAATCCGAAACCAATTCCGGTCTTGACCGAGACCCATCAATCGGGGGCGTGATTACGCTCCCGCTCATGGCCGACTCCACTCCCCCCACACACTCCTCCGCGCACACCTCACCCGACCGCCCCGTCTACGTCATCGGCGGCGGCCCCGGCGGACTCGCCGCCGCGTACGCGCTGCGCGCCCGGGGCGTACGGGCCGTCGTCCTGGAGAAGTCCGACCGTGTCGGGGCGTCCTGGCGCCGCCACTACGACCGGCTGCACCTGCACACCACCCGCCGCCTGTCGGCCCTGCCGGGCCTGCCGATGCCGCGCCGGTTCGGGCGGTGGGTGTCCCGGGACGACGTCGTGCGGTACCTGGAGAAGTACGCCGAGCACCACCGCCTGGAGATCGTCACCGGCGTCGAGGTGTCCCGCGTCGAGCGCGCCCCCGACGGCACGGGCTGGCTGCTGCACGCCACCGGCGGCCGTGAGCTGACCGGCGCCGCGGTGGTCGTGGCGACCGGCTACAACCACACGCCCCGCTTGCCGGACTGGCCCGGCCGCTCCGCCTTCACCGGGGAGTTCCTGCACGCCGGCGAGTACCGCAACGGCAAGCCCTACGCCGGCCGGGACGTCCTCGTCGTCGGCGTGGGCAACACCGGTGCCGAGATCGCCGTGGACCTGGTGGAGAACGGCGCCTCCCGGGTCCGGCTGGCCGTGCGTACCGTCCCGCACATCGTGCGCCGCTCGACCGCCGGCTGGGCGGCCCAGTACAGCGGCATCCTCGTCCGCCGGCTGCCGGTCGGCCTCGTCGACCGCCTCAGCCGGGCGCAGGCCAGGGTGGCCCTGCCCGACCTGTCGGCCCACGGGCTGCCGCGCCCCGACACGGGCCTGTACACCAGGGTCAAGCAGGGGGCGATCCCGGTGCAGGACGTCGGCCTGATCGACGCCGTGCGCAAGGGCAGGGTGGAGATCGTGGCCGCCGTCGACGGCTTCGAGGACGGCGGCAAGATCCTCCTCGCCGACGGCACCCGGATCTCCCCGGACACCGTGATCGCCGCCACCGGCTACGTCCGCGCCCTGGAGGGCCTGGTCGGCCACCTCGGCGTGCTCGACGCCCGCGGCAGGCCCGTCGCCCACGGCGCCCGCAGCCCGCAGACCGCCCCCGGCCTGTACTTCACCGGCTTCACCAACCCCATCAGCGGCAATCTCCGCGAGCTGGCGATCGACGCGGTACGGATCGCGAAGGCCGTCGCCCGGGACGACTCGGGCAGGGTGTCCCGGCTCCCGGGCCAGCCCGTCCGACGCGCCCGGCGTTCGCTGTCGCCCTCGTCACGGGAACAAGGGGCGCCACGATCTCCCGGACCAGCGGCAACTTCGCCCGCTCCCGGCCATTCCTGACGTGCTGCCCGTTCGGATAATCTGACAGAGCGTCAGTTGACGGCTGTCTCACAGGAGCGGGCGGAGCGATGCTTGGATCGACCCACGGCACTCTCACCACCGACTCCCGCCGCGCCCGGGCCATCGCCTGCGGCGAGCGGTCCGGGCCCGCCGTGCACGGCAGGCCGGCCCAGGTGGGCGACCTCGACGTCAGCGGGCGCCCGCTGCACGCCGACGTCCCCGATCTGGACCGCTTCTTCCGCCCCCACTCCGTCGCCGTGATCGGCGCCTCGGACGCCGAGGGGCGGCCCAACAGCGGCATCACCCGGCAACTCGCCGACTGGGCCCAGCGGGTCGGGGCCCGGCTGCACCCCGTGCACCCGAGCCGGCCGGCCGTCTTCGGCATCCCCTGCGTTCCTTCCGTGGCCGACCTGCCCGAGCGGGTCGACCTGGCCGTCGTGCTCGTCGGTGATCCCCTGCCGGTGGTCGAGGAACTGGCCCAGGCCGAGGCGCGGTTCGCCGTCGTCTTCGCCTCCGGGTTCGCCGAGACCGGCCCGGCGGGGGAGGCCGCCCAGCGGCGACTGGCCGCCGCCGTCGAACGGTCCGGGCTGCGGCTGCTGGGGCCCAACACCAACCTCAACGCCTTCGAGCGGTTCCGCGACGACCTCGAAGGGCCCGCGATCGCGCTGATCACCCAGTCCGGCCACCAGGGCCGCCCCGTCTTCGCCCTGCAGGAACTCGGCATCCGCCTCTCCCACTGGGCGCCCACCGGCAACGAGGCCGACCTGGAGACCGCCGACTTCCTCTCCTACTTCGCCGAGCAGCCCGAGGTCGGCGCCATCGCCTGCTACATGGAAGGGCTGAAGGACGGCCGCTCCTTCCTGCTCGCCGCCGACCGGGCCGCCCGGCGCGGCGTGCCGGTCGTCGCGGTCAAGGTCGGCCGCACCGAGACCGGCGCCCGCACGGCCGCCTCCCACACCGGCAAGCTGACCGGCGCGGACGCGGTGGTGGACGCGGCGTTCCGGCAGTTCGGCGTGATCCGCGTCGACGGCCTCGACGAACTCCAGGACACGGCGGCCCTGCTGGCCCGGGCGCAGCCGCCGCGCGCCGACGGCGTCGTCGTCTACTCGATCTCGGGCGGCACGGGCGCGCACGTCGCCGACCTGGCGACCGAGGCGGGCCTGCGGCTGCCCGTGCTGTCCGAGGCCAGGCAGGCCGAGCTGCACCAGTGGATACCCGAGTACCTGAGCGTCGCCAACCCGGTGGACAACGGCGGGCATCCGGTCGGGGACGAGCGCGGACGGAAGATCATCGACACGCTCCTCGACGACCCCGAGGTGGGCGTGCTCATCTGCCCGATCACCGGCCCGTTCCCGCCGCTCAGCGACCGGCTCGTCCGGGACCTGGCCGACGCGGCCGAGCGGACGGACAAGCTGGTGTGCGTGGTGTGGGGCTCGCCGGTCGGCACCGAGCCCGCCTACCGCGAGGTGCTGCTCGGCTCCTCGCGCGTGGCCACCTTCCGCACGGTCGGCAACTGCCTCACAGCCGTCCGTGCCCACCTCGCCCACCACCGCTTCACGACCGGCTACCGCTCCCCCTTCGACGAGGCCCCGCGCACCCCCTCGCCGTCCTACCGCAAGGCGCAGGCACTCCTGCGGCCCGGACAGCAGCTGAGCGAGCACGCGGCGAAGCAGCTGCTGCGGGCGTACGGCATCCGCGTGCCGCGCGAGCAGTTGGTGACCAGCGCGGCGGCGGCCGTGCGCGCGGCCGGGCTCGTGGGCTACCCGGTCGTCATGAAGGCCTCGGGCGCCCGGATCGCCCACAAGACCGAGCTGGGCCTGGTGAAGATCGGACTGACCTCGGCCAGCCAGGTCCGCGACGCCTACCGGGAGCTGACCGACATCGCCCGCTACGAGGGCGTCTCGCTGGACGGCGTCCTCGTCTGCCAGATGGTCGAGCAGGGCGTCGAGATGGTCGTCGGAGTCACCCACGACGAGCTGTTCGGCCCGACCGTGACCGTCGGGCTCGGCGGCGTCCTGGTCGAGGTGCTGCGCGACACCGCCGTAGGAGTGCCGCCCTTCGGGGAGGAGCAGGCGCGGGACATGCTCGCCGGGCTGCGCGGGCGGGCCCTGCTCGACGGGGTCCGGGGGCGGCCGCCGGCGGACCGGGACGCGCTCGTCGAGGTCGTCCTGCGCGTGCAGCGCATGGCGCTGGAACTCGGCGACCGGCTCGCGGAGCTGGACATCAACCCGCTGATGGTGCTGCCGCGGGGGCAGGGCGCGGTGGCGCTGGACGCGCTGGCGGTGTGCGGCTGATGACGCGGCCCGAGGTGTCCTCCGAAGTGCCCTCCGAGGTGCTGCACACCACCGGCGGTCGCGTCCTCACCGTCACCCTCAACCGGCCCGAGGCCCTCAACGCGCTCACCCCGGACCAGCGCGAACGCCTCATCCAGCTGCTGTCCGGCGCCTCCGCCGACCCCGCCGTACGCGCCGTCGTCCTCACGGGCACGGGCCGCGGTTTCTGCGCGGGCGCGGACCTGCGGGGCACAAGTGCCGGGACGGGCGCCGGGACAGGCGAGCGGATCGCCGGGGATGTCGCACGTACTCTGCGCACCGGCGCCCAGCGGCTGATCGCCGCCGTGCTGGACTGCGAGAAGCCGGTGATCGCGGCGGTCAACGGCACGGCGGCCGGGCTCGGCGCGCACCTCGCGTTCGCCTGCGACCTGGTCCTCGCGGCCGAGTCCGCCCGCTTCATCGAGGTGTTCGCACGGCGCGGCCTGGTCCCCGACGCGGGCGGCGCCTACCTGCTCCCCCGCCTGGTCGGCCCGCAGCGCGCCAAGGAGCTGATGTTCTTCGGCGACGCGCTCACCGCGGCCGACGCCGAGCGCATGGGGTTGGTGAACCGTGTCGTCCCGGACGAGGACCTGGACGACACGGCCCGTGCCTGGGCGGCCCGCCTCGCCACCGGCCCGACCCGCGCCCTCGCCCTCACCAAACAGCTGGTCAACGCCTCCCTCGACACCGACCGCGGCACCGCCTTCGCCGCCGAGGCCGCCGCGCAGGAGATCAACATGACGACCGCGGACGCGCGGGAGGGCGTACGGAGCTTCGTGGAGCGGCGGAGCCCGGTGTTCGGAGGCCACTGACCCTTCCCATCTGATGGTCCGTCAGAAACAATGGCCGGTGTGATGGGACAAGCAGGGATGGCCGAAGCCGCCGTCCGCTACCTCAGGTCGGTCCGCACCACCGCCCAGGAGCCCGTCGAGCCGCTGCCGCGCCCCGAGTTGCGGTGCGTCGGCGACGACGAGCGCGCACCCCTGGACCCGCGTGAGTTCCGCCGCGTCCTCGGGACCTTCCCGACGGGCGTCGCGGTGATCACCGCACCCCCCGCCACCACCGCCGGCTCTCCGGCCGGCTCCCCCGCCACCTCCCCCGCCGGCTTCGCCTGCCAGTCCTTCACCTCCCTCTCCCTCGACCCGCCCCTGGTCGCCTTCATGGTCGGCCGCACCTCGACGACCTGGCCGCGCATCGCCCGGGCCGGCGCCTTCTGCGTCAACGTCCTGGCCGCGCACCAGGCCGAACTGTGCCGGGCCTTCGCGGTGAGCGGCGCGGACAAGTTCGCGGGCGTGGCGTACGACGCGGCGCCGGTGTCGGGCTCACCGCGCCTGTCGGGTGCCGTCGCCTGGATCGACTGCGCGATCCACGCCGTCCACACCGGCGGCGACCACCTGATCGTGGTCGGCCGGGTGAACGCCCTCGGCACGGGCGACGACGATCCGGACGGACCGCTGCTCTTCCACCGAGGGCGCTTCACACGGCTGACCGACTGACCCGGTCAGACGACGGCCAGCCGCCACAGGGACGTCACTTCGGCGGCCCGCACGGCACGCAACGGATCGTCGGAGCCCCGCACGCCATCCCGCACGCGCGGATGCCGCGGACGCGTGTCCATCCGGTCGACCACCCGCAGCCCCGCCGCCTCGACGGCGGTGAGCAGCGCCTCCCGACTGCGCAACCCGAGCCGCTCGGCCAGGTCGGACAGCACGAGCCAGCCCTCACCGCCGGGTTCCAGCCGTCCGGCGAGCCCGTCGAGGAAGCCGCGGAGCATGCCGCCGCCCGCGTCGTAGACGCCCAGGTCGAGATCGGAGGCGGGCCGGCCGGGGATCCAGGGCGGGTTGCAGACGACGAGCCGGGCACGCCCTTCCGGATACAGGCCGGGCCCGGTGACGCGGACCGTCCGGCCCAGCCCCAACCGCCGTACGTTGTCCGCAGCACAGGCCCGCGCCCGCGCGCTGACGTCCGTCGCCACGACCCGCTCCACCCCCCGCCGGGCCAGCACGGCGGCGAGCACGCCGGTGCCCGTCCCCAGGTCGAACGCCGTACGCACGCCACCGCCACCCGGCATCGGCGCCCGGGCGACCAGATCGACGTACTCACTCCTCGTGGGGGCGAACACCCCGTAGTGCGGGTGGATCCGCGCCTCCAAGGCCGGGACGTGCACGCCCTTCTCCCGCCACTGCCGGGCACTGACCACCCCCAGCAGCTCCGTGAGCGCGACGGCGACAGGCCCGTCGGCCACCCCGTACGCCTCGTCACACGCCCGCCGCACATCGGGCGCCCGGCGCAGGGCCAGGGTGTGGTCCTCCAGCAGGACGATCAACTTGCCGAGCACGCGGGCGCGGTGGGCACGGTACCGACGTTGCAGACGGAAGGTCTCGGCCGGAGTCCGCGCCGCACCGGGCGCGCCACGACCGACACGACGGTCCATCGCCCGCAGTAACTGCCGGGCATTGTGGAAATCCCCGCGCCACAACAGCGCGGTGCCCTCACAGGCCAGACGGAAGGCGACGTCGGCCCGCATCCGGTCATCGGCGACGACGACCCGGCGGGGCAGGGGCAGCCCGGACTCAGAGTGCCAGCGGGCGGTACAGGGTCGAGCCTCGACCCAGTGGATCGTGGACACGGCAGACTCCTCGGAAGGCCGAACGTGGACGAACGCGCGAAGTCACGACGACGACGTCACCGAGGACCATGCCGAGTGTCATCAACGAACCTTTCAAGGCAGCGAAGCAGCTGAGCCCAGGGGGGACCCCCTGGGCTCAGCATAGGCCGAACCCACACCGCTCCGTCATCGGCTCCTTCGGCTCAGGACGGCACCGCAGGGCATCTGGTGCCCCGTGGTGGGACCCGCAGGTCGGTGAGGTAGCTGTCCACGGCGTGCTCCATGCACGGGCCGCTGGTGACGCTGCCGTGTCCATGGCCCTCGTAGGTGAGGAGCACACCGCTGCGGCCGAGCTGGCGGGCCACCGAGACCGCCCACGGGTAGCCGGTGGCGGGGTCGTGCAGCGCGTTGGACAGCAGGATCGGCGGGGCGCCCGGTGCGTCCAGGCGGTGCTGCGGGTTGGCGGTCGGCGCGCCCAGGCACGCCGCCACCATGTGGATCGGCAGCAGGTGAGGCAGGTCGGGCGCGGCCCTGTTCATCATGGCGACGAGCGAGGCGTACTCCTGGTGGTCGCGCACGGGCAGGTGCCAGTCCGAGCAGAAGACCGGGGTGGCCGGGGGCAGCGGCGCCGGGGAGGTGGGCGACGCGGGCAGCGGCTCGCTCGCGTCCATCCCCGCGATCGCCGTGGCCAGGCCCGCGTGGTCGGCGCCGTAGAGCTTCCGGAACGCGATCTTGTTGACCAGGTCCGAAGACGACAGCGGGGTGCCCGGCTTCGCCGGGTCCGCCAGCCCGCCGCGCCCGGCCCGGGCCAACAGGCCCTGCCAGACGGTGCGGACGTCCCGGCCGTGCAGCGCGCAGTCCGCGGCGCGGTCGCACCACTTCACGAACTCCCGGAACGAGTCCCCTGCCGTGGCCGCCGCGGACCGCAGGAAGTCACGGCTGGTCGGGACGCTGTGGTCCATGACGCTCTCCAGCACCATCGCGCGCACGCGGCGCGGGTACGTCTCGGCGTACTGCGCGCCGAGCAGTGTGCCGTACGAGCTGCCGTGGAAGGTCAGTTGCCGCTCGCCCAGGGCGGCCCGGAGGGCATCCAGGTCCCGGACCGTCTGGCCGGTGTCCAGGTGGTCGAACACCGGGCCGGTACGGGCCCGGCAGTCCGCTCGGAGCCGCCTGTTGTACGCCATGGTGGCGTCGAAGTCCGCCTGGCTGTTCAACTGCGGTGACGGCCGCTCGGCAAGCAGGTCGCGGGAGCAGGTCACCGGGTTGCTGCCGCCCACGCCGCGCGGGTCGAAGCTGACGACGTCGAAGCTGCGGCGGACTTCGGGGCTGAAGCGGCTGATCCAGCGCGTCACCCTCTCCACCCCCGAGTCGCCCGGCCCGCCGGGGCCGAACACCATCGCGCCGACGCGCGCGCCGGGGTCGGTGGCCTTGCGGCGGGCCACGGCCAGGCCGAGTCTCGGCCCGGCCGGGCGGGCCCAGTCGACCGGCACCGAAAGAGTGGCGCACTCGGCTCCCGGCTCTGCCGACCCGGCACACGGTGCCCACCGCAGGGCCCCGGTGGCGGACGGCGCCGCGTGAGCGGCGGGAGCGGCGGGAGCGGCGGCGAGGCCGGTGACGGCGGCAGTGGTGGTCCCCACGGCCGTAGTGGTCCCCACAGCCGAGGCAGCACCCACGGCCGTGCCAGTCCCCATGACCATGACGGTTCCCACAGCCATGGCCGTGCCGCGCGCGGCGATGCGCCGCAGCGCGGATCTACCCCCTAACGGCATGGATCCTCCTCCTGCAGAGAGCGGTTGTGTCAGGCGTACGGACCCGGCCGGGGGCACCGTCGTCACGTTAGGCGCACTGTCGCCCGTGTGGTGCCCTGGTCAGGGGCTTTTCCGGGTCGGGTCGGGGACCGCTCAGGGGCGCTCGGGGCGCGGGACCCCCGAGGCGTCGGCGGAGCGAGCGCTGGGCCCGCTTCAGACCGCGGCCGCCACGCTCCCGGTCCGCCGCCGGATCACCAGCGCCATCAACGCCGCCGCGGCGCACAGCGCCCCCGACGCGTACCACACCACGTCGTACGAGCCGAAGACGTCCCGCGCGACGCCGCCGAGGAAGGCGACGAGGGCCGCGCCCACCTGGTGGGAGGCGAGGACCCAGCCGAAGACGATCGCGCTGTCCTCGCCGTACTGCTCGCGGCACAGGGCGAGGGTGGGCGGGACGGTGGCGACCCAGTCGAGGCCGTAGAAGACGATGAAGAAGATCATCGGCGGGTGGACGCTGGGCGCCAGCAGGATCGGCAGGAACATCAGGGAGACGCCCCGCAGCGCGTAGTAGACGGCCAGCAGACGGCGCGGCTCGAAGCGGTCCGTGAACCATCCGGAGGCGATCGTGCCGACGACGTCGAAGACGCCGATGACCGCGAGCAGGGAGGCGGCGGCCGTGACGGGCATGTGGTGGTCGTGGGCCGCGGGGATGAAGTGGGTCTGGATCAGCCCGTTGGTGGAGGCACCGCAGATCGCGAAGGTGCCGGCGAGCAGCCAGAACGGGCCGGTGCGCGCGGCCGAGAACAACACCTTGAGCGCGCGCCGCGCGGCGCCGGGGACCGGTGCCGGCTTCGGTACGAACTCGGCCGCCCCGTACGGCGTCTGCCCCACGTCGGCCGGGTGGTCGTGCAGCAGCAGCCACACGAACGGCACGACCGCGAGCGCGGCGAGCGCCACCGTCACGGCCGCCAGGCGCCACTCGTACCGGTCGATGATCCAGGACAGCAGCGGCAGGAAGATCAGCTGGCCGGAGGCCGAGGCGGCGGTGAGGATGCCGCTGACCAGGCCGCGCCGCTCGGTGAACCAGCGGTTGGTGACGGTCGCCGCGAACGCCAGCGCCATCGAGCCGGAGCCGAGGCCGACCAGCAGCCCCCAGCACAGGATCAGCTGCCAGGCCGCCGTCATCCACACGGTGAGCAGGGAGCCGAGCGCGATCACGGTCAGGGCGACCGCGACGACCCGGCGGATGCCGAAGCGGTCCATCAGGGCCGCCGCGAACGGGGCCGTCAGACCGTACAGCGCGAGATTGACGGAGACGGCGGCGCCGATCGTGCCGCGCGACCAGTCGAACTCGTCGTGCAGCGGGTCGATGAGCAGACCCGGCACGGAACGGAAGGCGGCGGCGCCGATGATCGTCACGAAGGTGACGGCGGCGACGAACCAGGCGCGGTGCACGCGACGACGGCGGCGGGGCTTCGGCGGCTGCTCGACGGCCGCCGCATCGGTTGTCTGGGTCACGACATAGAGCTTCCGGCCTGCGCGGCATCGCATCGAGTGGCCCGAGGGACAGTGTTCGCTAGGATCGGGCCATGACCTCGGCCACCCACCCCGCTCCGGACACGGCCCCCGGCGCCCGCCCGCACCGCGTCGTCGTCCTGGCCCTGGACGGCCTGCTCCCCTTCGAACTCGGCATCCCGCACCGCATCTTCGGCCGTCCCGAGGACGACCGGGGGCGGCCCCTGTACGAGGTCGTGACGTGCTCGGTCCGGCCGCCGGGCCCGGTCGTCACGGACGCCGACTTCGCCGTCCACGTCCCCCACGGCCCGGAAGCCCTGGCCACCGCCGACACGGTGATCGTCCCGGCGTCGTACCAGCTCGGCCCGGTCTACGACGAGGGCGTGCTGACCGGTGAACTGGCCGCGGCGCTCACCCACCTCAGGCCCGGCACCCGGCTGGCCTCCATCTGCACCGGCGTCTACGTCCTGGCCGCCGCCGGTCTCCTCGACGGCCGCCCGGTGACCACCCACTGGGCGGAGGCCGAACGCCTCCAGCGGCTCTTCCCGCAGGTCGAGGTCGACCCGGACGTGCTGTTCATCGACGACGGCGACATCCTCACCTCGGCCGGTGTCGCGGCCGGCATCGACCTGTGCCTGCACATGGTGCGCCGCGACCACGGCGCGGCCGTCGCCAACGACGTGGCCCGCCGCACGGTCGTACCGCCCCACCGCGACGGCGGTCAGGCCCAGTACATCGCGCGGCCGGTGCCCGATCCGCAGCAGGCGTCCACCACCACCGCCCGCGCCTGGGCGTTGGGCCGTCTCCACGAGCCGATCCAGCTGCGCGACATGGCCGCCCAGGAGTCCATGTCGGTGCGCACCTTCACGCGCCGCTTCCGCGAGGAGACCGGCGTCAGCCCCGGCCAGTGGCTCACCCAGCAGCGCGTGGAGCGGGCCCGGCACCTGCTGGAGTCCACCGACCGCTCGATGGACCAGGTGGCCCGCGACGCGGGCTTCGGCACGGCCCAGTCGATGCGCCAGCACCTCCAGGCGGCCCTCGGCGTCACCCCCACCGCCTACCGGCGGACCTTCCGCGCGGAGAACCCCCCGGCCGCCACCCTCAGAACCTGACGCCGTCAGAACGTGAGCACCCCACGGGCCACCCGCCCCGCCTCGGCGTCGGCCGCCGCCCGCGCGAAGTCCTCGACCGGATAGGTCCTGGTGACGAGTTCGTCGAGCAGGAGGCGGCCCTGGCGGTACAGGTCGGCGTAGAGGGCGATGTCCCGCTGCGGCCGGGAGGAGCCGTAGCGGCAGCCGAGGACGGACTTGTCCAGGTAGAGGGAGGAGACCCGGAAGGACGCCTCGGCCGCGGCCGGGGGCACGCCCAGCAGGACCGCCTGGCCGTGCCGGTCCAGCGCGTCGATCGCCTGCCGGATCAGCTCCACCCGGCCGACGCACTCGAAGGCGTGGTCCGCGCCCGTGGGCAGGACGTCCCGCACCCCCTTCGTCGAGGTGCGGAAGTCGGTCGCGCCGAACCGGCGGGCCGCCTCCTCCTTCGCCGGGTTGGCGTCCACGGCCACGATCCGCGACGCGCCCGCGAGCCGCGCCCCCTGCAGCACGTTCAGCCCGATCCCGCCCGCCCCGATCACCAGGACGCTGTCGCCGCGCTCCACCCGCGCCCGGTTCAGCACGGCACCCACGCCCGTCAGCACCCCGCACCCGATGAGCGCGGCCGACGTCAGCGGAATGTCCTCAGGGATACGGACCGCCTGTACGGCCTTGACGACGGTCCGCTCCGCGAACGCCGAATGGGACGCGAACTGGTGGACCGGCAGGCCGCCCCGGCGGAACGGCCGGCCCGGGCGGCCTATGGAGTGCCGGCACATGGTCGGCCGGCCCCGGTCGCAGTCGGCACATGTCCCGCAGTGCGCGAGTGTGGAAAGCGCTACATGATCCCCGGGCACCACATGGGTGACGCCCACACCCACCGCCTCCACGACCCCGGCCCCCTCATGGCCCAGCACCACAGGAACCGGGAAGGGTATGGTCCCGTCCACCACCGACAGATCGCTGTGGCACAGCCCGGCCGCCGCGATCGCGACCCGTACCTCCCCGGGCCCCGGCTCGCGCACCTCCAGGTCCGTGACGACCCTGACCTGTTTCCCGTCGAAGACCACGCCTCGCATCACACGGCTCCCTTGGGCTCCCTGGGCAGACCGAGCACCCGCTCGGCGATGATCGTGCGCTGGATCTGGTCCGAGCCGCCGTAGAGGGTGTCGGCCCGGGAGAACAGGAACAGGTGCTGCGCCGCGTCCAGTTCGTACGGCGCCGCCGCCGACCAGTCGGCGGGCCCGGCCCCCGCCGCCGCGCCCCGCACCAGCACCGCCAGCTCACCGAGCCGCTGGTGCCAGCCGGCCCACAGCAGCTTGGCCACGCTCGGCGCTCCCGGCCCGGCCGAACCCCCCAGCGTGCGCAGGGCGTTCCAGCGCATGGTGCGCAGCTCGGCCCACTGCCGTACGAGCCGCTCACGCACGACGGGTTCCCGCGCCGCTCCCGACTCCACGGCCGCCCGGACCACACCGGCCAGTTCCTCGGCGAACCCGATCTGCTGGGCCAGCGTGGACACGCCCCGTTCGAAGCCGAGCAGGCTCATGGCCACGCGCCAGCCGTCGCCCTCCCCGCCGACGACGTGCTCGGCGTGCGCGCCGTCGAAGGAGACCTCGTTGAAGTCGCTGGTGCCGGTCAGCTGCCGGATGGGCCGGACCTCGATCCGCCCCGGCTGGTCCATGGGGACGAGCAGGAAGCTCAGCCCGTGGTGCCGCACCGAGCCCGGTTCGGTCCTGGCCAGCACGAAACACCAGTCCGCCTCGTGCGCGAGCGAGGTCCAGATCTTCTGCCCGGTGACGCGGTACGAGCGCCCCGCACGCACCGCCGCCGTCCGGATCCCGGCGAGGTCCGACCCGGCGCCGGGTTCGCTGTACCCCTGGCACCAGAGTTCGTCCCCGGCGGCGATCGGGGGCAGGAAACGGGCCTTCTGCTCCTCGGTGCCGTGGGCGATGAGCGTGGGGGCGAGGAGGTTCTCCCCGATGTGCCCGGAGCGCGGGGGCGCCCCCGACCGCGCGTACTCCTCCGCCCAGACGACCTGCTGGGTGAGGGTGGCGGTGCGGTTCCCGAACCCGGACGCCTGCCACCCGAGCCCGATCCACCCGTCCGCCCCGAGGGCGCGTTCCCAAGTACGCCGATCGACAACGCCGTCGACATGCGAGGAGAGCCAGTCCCGGGCTTCCCCGCGAAACGCCTCATCGTCCGGACCGAACCCGAAATCCATCACGGTTCTCCTCCCGACCCAGGGGCGCGGGGAACTGCGCGACAAGCCACACCCGAACCCCGCACCCGCCACACAACCCGCGCCCCCGAGCTACTGGGCGTTGGGCCGCTCCCCTCCCCGCGCCGCCCTCTCCATCTCCCCCACCCGCTTTAGCATCGGCATCGGATCCACCCCCACCGACCCGGGCAGAAACTCCGCGATCCCCTCCACGGTCCAGCCGCCGGAGGCATACGCGGCGCGCACCTCCCGCGGCTGCGCCCACACCGCGATCTTCGGCCCGGCGACCGTGTACACCTGCCCCGTCACCCCGGCACGGGCGGCCGCGTCGGACAGCAGGTACACCACCAGCGGGGCGACGTCCTCCGGCTCCCCGATCTCCGCCAGTTCCATCGGCACCCCCGCCGACATCCGGGTCCGGGCGACCGGCGCCACCGCGTTCGCGGTCACCCCGTACTTGTGCAGCCCCAGCGCGGCGCTGCGCACCAGGGAGATGATCCCGCCCTTCGCGGCGCTGTAGTTCGCCTGCGACACCGACCCCTGGTGGTTGCCGCTGGTGAACCCGATCAGCGTGCCCGCGCGCTGCTTCCGCAGCACCGCCGAGGCCGCCCGGAACACCGTGAATGTCCCCTTGAGGTGCGTGGCGAGGACCGCGTCCCACTCCTCCTCGGTCATGTTGAACAGCATCCGTTCGCGCAGGATCCCGGCCACGCAGACGACACCGTCCAGCCGCCCGTACGAGGACAGCGCCACGTCGACCACCCGCTGCCCGCCCGCCATGGTGGAGATGTCGTCGGCGACCGCCACGGCCGCCCCGCCCGCCGCCTCGATCTCCTTCACCACGGCCTCGGCGACCTCGCTGGTCGGCGATGCGCCGTCGACCGCGACCCCGTAGTCGTTGACCACGACCCGCGCGCCCTCGGCCGCCGCCGCGAGCGCGACGGCCCGGCCGATGCCCCGCCCGGCGCCGGTGACGGCGACGACCTTGCCCGCCAAGAAGTTCCCCACGCCCGTCCCCTTCCCGTCCCACGGTTTCTGACGGACCGTTAGATTCTCGGTTCCCGAATTCTACGACCCGTCAGATACGGGAAGACAAGCCCCGGGGAGGACTCATGTCACTGCCGGACGCGTTCCACGACATCGCGGAGCGCGTGAACAACTGGGGCCGCTGGGGAGCCGACGACGAACTCGGCACGCTGAACCTGATCACCGACGAGGTGGTGCGGGAGGCCGCCGCCTGCGTGCGCACCGGGCACCGGATCCCGCTCGCGCTGCCGCTGCGGCAGGACGGCGTGCAGACGGGGATGATCCCCGGCCGCGTCAACCCGCTGCACGTCATGGTGCAGATCAACCAGGAGCTGTTCGGCCCGGGCACGGTCGCGTGCAGCGACGACGCCGTGACCATGGGGCTCCAGGCGGCCACCCACTGGGACGCCCTGCCCCACGTCTCCCACTCGGGCCGGCTCTACAACGGCCGCCCGGCGGACAGCATCACCGCGCACGGCGGCGCCGGATTCAGCGGCATGGACAAGGTCCGGCACGTCGTCTCGCGCGGGGTGCTGCTCGACGTCGCCCGGGCCCGGGGCACGGACCGGCTCGACGGGGGTCACGCCGTCACGCCGGAGGACCTGGACGCCGCCGAGGAACTGGCCCGGACACGGGTACGGGCCGGTGACCTCGTGCTCGTACGGACGGGGCAGGTCCAGGTCTGCCTGGCCGGGGACCGGCACGCCTACGCGTATCCGTCGCCGGGGCTGTCGATCCGGACGCCGGAGTGGTTCCACGCGCGCGATGTGGCGGCCGTCGCCAACGACACCCTCACCTTCGAGGTGTTCCCGCCCGAGGTGGAGGACCTGTGGCTGCCGGTGCACGCGCTCGACCTCGTGGAGATGGGGATGCCGCAGGGCCAGAACTGGAACCTCGAAGAGTTGTCCACAGCCTGTGGAGAAGCCGGCCGCTACGCCTTCCTCCTGGCGGCCACCCCCGAGCCCTTCACAGGGGCGACCGGGGCGCCTGTGGCCCCGGTCGCCGTCCTGTAGGCCATCCCCCTGAAGCTGGATGGCGGCGCCGCGCTGCTCGCCCCGAGCACGGCAGCGCGCGCCGCCACCCGACTCCGGCGCTCCCGCCCCGGCTCCCTTGGCCCTGAAAGGGAGCCGACGCCGAATCACGACTCACACTCGCCGAGGGCCACCGTCGTCGAAGCCCTCGCCGTCCCCTCACGGCGAATCGCTGCCCACAAGCGTGAGCAACCGGTCACGACGCGTCAACACCCGTTCGGTGATTTATTACTTATGCGGCATTTGCCATGGGCGCGCACGGAAGCACGTCCCGGCGCACCGCCGCATACCCCGAGGAAACCGGCCGATCGGCCGCGCCTCCGTGCCCCCGCCCCGCCGCATGACCGCGCGGCATGTGCCGCCGTACACCGCGCCCGCTCCGGCCGCGCCCGCCGAGCGCGGGCGGGGCTAGTGATCTGAGTCAGAGATTCGTCGGCAGTAGGCGGCGACTTTGTCGAGGATCTCGTCGGCTGTCTTCGTCCAGATGAAGGGTCTGGGGTGTTCGTTCCAGTCGGCGAGCCAGGCCCGGATGTCGCGTTCGAGGGCTTGGACGGAGCGGTGGACGCCGCGCTTGAGCTTCTTCTGGGTCAGCTCGGCGAACCACCTCTCGACCAGGTTCAGCCAGGACGCGCTCGTCGGCGTGAAGTGCAGGTGGAAGCGTGGGTGGGCGAGCAGCCACCGCTTGATGTCGGGCGTCTTGTGGGTCGCGTAGTTGTCCAGGATCAGATGAACCTGCAGGTCGGCCGGGACTTCCTTGTCCAGCTTCGTGAGGAACTTCTTGAACTCCGCCGCCCGGTGACGGCGGTGAAGGGAGCCGATGACCTTGCCGCTGGCCACCTCGAGGGCGGCGAAGAGGGTTGTGGTGCCGGCCCGGACGTAGTCGTGGCTGCGGCGTTCGGGAACACCGGGCACCATCGGCAGAACTGGCTGGGAACGGTCCAGGGCCTGGATCTGGGACTTCTCGTCCACGCAGAGCACGAGGGCCTTCTCCGGCGGATCGAGATAGAGGCCGACGACGTCGCGGACCTTGTCGATGAACAGCGGGTCGGTGGACAGCTTGAACGTCTGTGACCGGTGCGGGGCCAGGGCGAACGCCCGCCAGATCCGCGAGACCGTCGACTGCGACATTCCCGTGGCCGCAGCCATCGACCTGGTCGACCAGTGGGTGGCGTTCCTCGGTGTCTCCTCGAGCGTCTTGACGATGACCCGCTCGACGTCGGCGTCGGTGATCTTCCGGGGGACACCGGGCCGCGGATCGTCGCACAAGCCGTCCAGGCCGCGTTCGAGAAACCGGCGCCGCCAGGTGCGGACCGTGTCCGGAGTGATCCGCAGCCGGCGGGACACCTCCATGATCGAGTGGCCCTCGGCGCACTCCAGCACGATCCGCGACCGCTGGGCCAGAGCCTGAGCCGTCGTACGGCGACGTAACCAGCCCTCCAGCACCGCCCGTTGGGCATCAGTGACCGACAACGGCGGAATCTTCGGACCCGGACGACTCATACCCGACTAACGACGAATCTCTGACTCAGGTCACTAGGGCCCTTCTGATGGATCTCCGTGGGAGAAGGAGCGGCCGTTCGGTGCGTGCGATCGGCGTGCGGGGCGGAGGGTCATGTGGCGGAGCCACCTGGCCCTCCGCCCCGTGCGGCGAGCGGGCGTGCCGGGCGTCGCGACGCCGCGGAGATCCAGCAGAAGGGCCCTAGACCGCCTCGTAGGCCGCCAGGCCCTCGAAGGCGGGGCCGGCGGCGTCGCCGTACGTCACCGCGCCGCCTCCGCACGACGCCGTGACCTCGCGGGACCTCGCGCACCGGTCGAGCTCGCACCAGATGCGCTTGCCGGTGCTCTCGACGCTCCAGCCCCAGCGGTCGGCGAGACCGTCGACGAGGGCGAGACCCCGGCCGCCGGTCGCGTCGTCGCCGGCGCACCGGGGCACGGGGGCCCGGCCGCTGCGGTCGGCGACCTCCAGGCGGACCGTGGCCTCGTCCGTCGCCGCGGGCGGCAGGGACAGCCGCAGCACGGCGGGACGGCCGGTGTGCACCACGGCGTTGGTGACGAGCTCGGACACGAGCAGCACCAGCGTCTCGGCGAGCGGCTCATCGGCCTGTATGCCCGACCCGGTCAGGCGCGAGCGGGCCCACCGCCGGGCACGCCCCACCTCTGCGGGGTCGGGCCGGATCTCCAGCTGCACTTGAAGCACCTGCACCGCTCACACCATCCGAACCGGCGGACACTTAGGCTCGCGCCTCACGAGGGCCACGATCGTAGCCATTTTCTGCATGGCCAGAACAACGGCCGGGACAAGGATCACGGAATGTGAATCCCTTATGGGACAGCATGGTTGACGTACAGTCACCCCAACAAGCGCTTCGGGCATATTCCAGCGCGAAGGAGTACCCGTGCGGCATACTGTGCGACGCCCGTCGCGGGCAGTCGAACAGGCGGCGCCACTGGGTCGCACTGCGATCGGAGCCACTCGCATCTCACACAAGGTACCGGAGCGGGCAGTCGACTCCGGGCCGTGACGAGTCACGCAGAGGACACAAGCCGGTATCAACGCTCCGTGACCCCGGCATGCCACGATCCGCGACATCTCCGCGGGCATATTCGGCGATGCCGCAGCCAGGGGGCCCGTCAGGCCCCTCCCGCCGCCAGAGCGGCCGCGAGAATCTCCTCACTCTCCGTGACTCCACCCGTACGGTGGGTTCGAACCCATGCCCGTTTCAGCTGGAGATGGACCTCGGACTCCCAGGTGAAGCCCATGCCGCCGTGGACCTGGAGGCAGTCGCGGGCGCCGCGCACGGCGGCCTCGTCGGCGAGCAGCCGGGCGGCGGCGATGTCGACCGGGTCGGCGGTGACGGCCGCCGCGTACACCGCGGCGCGGGCCGTCTCCGTCCGCACCAGCATCCCCGCGCACAGGTGTGCCACCGCCTGGAAGGCCCCGATGGGCCGGCCGAACTGTTCGCGCGCCCGGGCGTGTTGCGCCGCCAGTTCGCAGACCCGGGCCGCCGTGCCGAGCTGCTCGGCCGCGGTGAGGAGGGCCGCTACGGGGCCCCGGGGGCCCGGCTGCCGCGCGGGCACGCGGTGCAGGGGCGTCAGCGGGTCGAGCGAGCGCAGCGGCACGGCGCCGGTGGCGTCCCCGCGTACGACGTCCGCCTCCGCCAGCCACTCCACGAGTGTGCCGTCGACGGCCGCGACCACCGTCTCCCCGGTCGCCGCGCCGGGCACGGCACCGGCCGCGAGGTGCGTGGCGAGCAGCGGCCCGGGCAGCAGCGCCCGCCCCGCCTCCTCGAACACCAACGCGGCCTCCGGCAGCCCGAGTCCGACCCCACCGTCCGCCTCCGGCAGCCGCAGCGCGAAGAACCCGGCCTCCCCCAGGGCCCGCCACAGGCCCCGATCGAGCCGAGGCCCCCCACCCGCACGCCCCGAACCCCCCGCCTCCACGGCCCCCCACAACGCCTCCCGGTCGAAGCGGCGTTCCAGAAGGTGCCGCATCCCGGCCCGCAAGGCCCACTGGTCCTCCGTGAGTCGGAAGCGCACGGTCTCACCGTCCCTTCGGCAGGCCGAGGATGCGCTCGGCGACGATGGTGTGCTGGATCTGCGAGGTGCCGGCCGCGATGGTGTACGAGAGGGACGAGAGCCGGTCGAGCGTCCAGGGCCGGTCCAGGTCGAGGCAGTCGGCGCCCAGCACGTCCGCGGCGGCGTCGTACAGCTCCTGGCGGGCGTGCGAGTAGCGGAGCTTGAAGACCGAGCCGCCGGTGCCGGGCACTCCGCCCGAGGCCTCCGCCGCACTGACGTTCCACTGCGTCAGCCGCCACAGCGCCCGGAACTCGGCGTGGAGCCTGCCCAGCCTGCGGCGGAGCGCCGGGTCGTCCCAGCGGCCGTTCTTGCGGGCCTCGACGGCCAGTTCGCCCAGGACGCGGCGGCAGGCGACGACCTCCCCGGCGAAGGCCGTGCCGCGTTCGAAGGACAGCGTCACCAGGGTCACGCGCCAGCCGTCGTTCTCGTCCCCGACCCGGTTCGCCACCGGCACGCGCACCTCGTCGAGGAAGACCTCGGCGAACTCGGCCGACCCGGCGAGCGTGCGCAGCGGCCGTACGGTGACGCCGGGCGCGTCCATGGGCAGGGCCAGCCAGGTGATGCCCCGGTGCTTGGGGGCGCGCGGGTCGGTGCGGACCAACAGCTCGCACCAGTCGGCGACTTCCGCGTGGGAGGTCCAGATCTTGGAGCCGGTCACCACGTAGGCGTCACCGTCGCGCCGCGCGCGCGTGCGCAGGGCCGCGAGGTCGGAGCCGGCCTCCGGTTCGCTGAAGCCCTGGCACCAGACCTGCTCGCCGCGCAGGATCGGCGGCAGCCAGCGCTCCCGCTGCTCGGGCGTGCCTTCGGCGGCGATGGTCGGCCCGGCGTGCAGCAGGCCCACGAAGTTGGCGCCCACGTAGGGCGCTCCGGCCCTCTCGGTCTCCTCCAGGAAGATCAGCCGGATCGTCGGGGAGGCGTCCCAGTGGACGTCGGCGTACCCGGCGTCGTGGAGCCGGCGCTGCCAGCCGAGGTCGTACGCCCGCCGCCCCGGCCAGTCGTCGGGCGACGGCCTGGGCGGGAGACCGGGCAGCACCCGGGCGAGCCAGGCGCGCAGCCGGGCCCGGAACTCCTCCTCCTCGGGCGTGTACGTCAGGTCCATCAGCGGTCGAGGTCCAGGTCCAGCATCCGGATGGCGTTACCCCGCATCAGCTTGTAGACGGTCCCGTCGTCGAGACCCTTGACGTGGTCGAGGGCGACCTCCTTGGTGTGCGGGAAGGTCGAGTCGACGTGCGGGTAGTCGGTCTCGAAGGTGGCGTTGTCGCGGCCGACGACGTCGATCGAGGCGACCCCGTGCTTGTCGCGGAAGAAGCAGCAGTAGATCTGCCGGTAGTAGTACGTCGACGGCGGCTCGGGGACCGTGTCGCGGACGCCGCCCCATGCGCGGTGCTCCGCCCAGACGTCGTCGGCGCGTTCCAGGGCGTAGGGGACCCAGCCCATCTGGCCTTCGGAGTAGGCGAGTTTGAGGCGCGGGAAGCGCACGAGCACCCCGCTGAAGAGGAAGTCCATCATCGAGGCCATCGCGTTGTTGAAGCTGAGCGAGGCCTGCACGGCGGGCGGGGCGTCCGGGGAGGCGGCCGGCATCTGGGACGAGGACCCGATGTGCATGTTGACGACCGTGCCGGTCTCCTGGCAGACCGCGAAGAACGGGTCCCAGTAGCCGGAGTGGATGGACGGCAGCCCGAGGTGGGTGGGGATCTCGGAGAAGGTCACCGCCTTCACCCCGCGCGCGGCGTTGCGGCGGATCTCCGCGACCGCGAGGCCGACGTCCCACAGCGGGATCAGGCAGAGCGGGATGAGCCGCCCGCCGCTGTCGCCGCACCACTCCTCGACCATCCAGTCGTTGTAGGCGCGCACGCAGGCCAGGGCGACCTCCTTGTCGTGCGCCTCGGCGAAGGTCTGGCCGCAGAAGCGGGGGAAGGAGGGGAAGCAGAGGCTGGCCTCGACGTGGTTGAGGTCCATGTCCGCCAGTCGCGCCCTGGGGTCCCAGCAGCCGCGCCGCATCTCCTCGCGGGTGATGCCCTCCAGGGTCATCTCGTCCCGGTCGAAGCCCACGGCGGCGATGTTGCGCTTGTACGGGAACTTCAGGTCCTCGTAGATCCACCAGTCGGTGGGCGGGCCGTCCGGGTCCATGGTGACGCGGTACGTGCCGCCGACGTAGGCGAGGTCACCGATCCCGGCGGTCAGCGGCTTGGGCCCGCGGTCGCGGTACTTGGCCGGCAGCCAGGTGTCGAAGAGGTGGGCGGGCTCGATCACGTGGTCGTCGACGCTGATGATGCGGGGCAGTTCGGTCGCCATGGGTCCCCTCCGCCGGACGGTACTTATCTGATACAGCGTCAGTTAGCATCCCATCTGACGACCCGTCAGCCAAGCAGGAGGGGGCAGCCGTGAACGAGACCCCGTACGCCCTGAGTTCGTCCCGCACCCTGTGGGAGCTGGTCAGCCGCCGCGCCGCCCTCACCCCCGACCGCCCGCTCTTCCTCCAGGACGACCGCGGCCTCACCTTCGGCGAGCTGGCCGCACGCGCCGAGCGGGTCGCGGCCGGGCTGTACGGCATGGGCGTACGCCCCGGCACGGTGGTCGCCTGGCAGCTGCCCACCCGCATCGAGACGGCCGTGCTGTCCTTCGCCCTGGCCCGCCTCGGCGCCGTGCAGACCCCGGTGATCCCGTTCTACCGGGACCGCGAGGTGGGCTTCGCGCTGCGCGAGTCCAAGGCGGAGTTCTTCGCGGTGCCGGGCGTCTGGCGCGGCTTCGACCACGCGGAGATGGCCCGGCGGATCGGCGCGAAGGGCGTCTTCGAGGCCTACGACGTCCTGCCCGACGGCGACCCGTCCGTGCTGCCCGCCCCGCCCGCCGACGGCACCGCCGTCCGCTGGATCCACTGGACGTCCGGCACGACCTCCGACCCCAAGGGCGTGCTGCACACGGACCGTTCGCTGCTCGCGGGCGGCTCCTGCCTCGCGCACGCCCTGCGCCCCTCGGCGGCGGACGTGGGGTCGATCGCCTTCCCGTACGCGCACATCGGCGGGCCCGACTACACGGTGATGCTGCTGCTGTACGGCTTCCCGGCGGTGCTGTTCGAGCAGTTCGCGCTGCCGGAGGCGCTGGCGGCGTACCGGGCGCACGGGGTGACGATCGCGGGCGGGTCGACGGCGTTCTACTCGATGTTCCTGGCGGAGCAGCGCAAGCGGCCCGGGGAGCCCGTGGTGCCGTCCCTGCGGCTGCTGGCGGGCGGTGGGGCGCCCAAGCCGCCGGAGCTTTACCACGCGGTGGTGCGCGAGATGGGGGTCCAGCTCACCCACGGGTACGGCATGACCGAGGTGCCGATGATCACCATGGGGGCGCCGGACGACAGCGCCGAGCTGCTGGCGACGACGGAGGGGCGGCCGCCGGAGGGGATGGAGATACGGATCGTGGACGGGGAGGTGCGGCTGCGCGGGGAGGCCGTGTGCCGGGGGTATCTGGACCCGGCACAGACGGCGGCCGCCTTCGACGAGGAGGGGTTCCTGCGCACCGGCGACCTGGGACATCTCACGGAGACCGGGCACCTGGTCCTCACCGGCCGGCTGAAGGACGTGATCATCCGCAAGGGCGAGAACATCTCCGCCCAGGAGATCGAGGACCTGCTGCACCGGCACCCGGCGGTCGGGGACGTGGCCGTGATCGGACTGCCGGACGCGGCGCGCGGGGAGCTGGTGTGCGCGGTGGTGGAACAGCCGCCGGGGGCCGAGGCCCTGACCCTCGACGCCGTGACCGCGTTCCTGCGCGCCGAGGGCCTGTCCGTGCACAAGCTCCCGGAACGGCTGGAGCTGGTGGCCGCCCTTCCGCGGGGCGAGACCCTGCGGAAGGTGCTGAAGTACAAGCTGCGCGAGCGTTACTCAGGCACGTGACCTACTCGGGCAGTGACGTCCTCGGGCCCCTACTCGGGCACGGTGAAGTAGCGGGCGAAGGCGGGGATGACCTCGGCCTCGCCGACCTTGCCGTCCCCGTCCGCGTCGAGCGCGGCGGCGGCCGGGCCGGCGACGTCCTCGGGAACGCCGAGGCACTTCAGCACGCGGGCGGCCTCCTCGACCGTCGCCGCGCTGTCACCGTCGGTGTCGGCGACGTCCAGGGCCGCGTGCAGGAAGGGGCGGGCGATCTCGGCGAACCGGTCGGGGTTGTCGCGCAGCCGCTTGGCCGCGCCGTTGACGAACTCCTCGCGCGTGATGCGCTGGTCGCCGTCGCGGTCCGCTATCCCCGCCATGCCCTGCCAGAACGCCTCGGCGCCGCCGTACAGCGCCTGTCCCTTGTCGGAGCGGGCCGCCACGGCGAACTCCGCGAGCAGCGCCTTGGCCGCCCCGTAGAAGTCCTCGCGGTCGATGTAGCCGTTGCCGTCCTGGTCGAAGGTGGCGAACCGGGCGGCGATCCTGCGCTCGTACTCGCTGCTGACCATGTCTCTTTCGGGCCGCCTTACGTCGGGTGGGGTGCGTCTCGGTCGGAGCGTACGACGGAGGGAGCCGTTCGGGCGCGCGAAAACGTCACTTGTGCCAAGACCGGGGGAATTCCGGGACAACAGCGTGTCGGAACGGCAACACTCCGACTGCCGTGCGTGGTGGTGCGGTCACGCGGACAGGGGTTCGCCCTCGTCGCCCAGCGCCGCGTCCAGATCGCCGTACACGTCGAACAGGCGGCGCACGCCCAGCGCGCCGAGGACCCGGTTGACGTGGGACCCGTCGGCCGCGCCCCGGGCGGGCAGGACCAGGCGCAGCCGGCCCTGGCAGGAGCGGATCAGCCGGCGGGCGGCGATGAGCACGCCGACGCCGCTGGAGTCGCAGAAGAACACCTCGGACAGGTCCAGGACGAGACAGTGGTGCCCCTCGGCCACCACGTCGTGGACCCGCTGACGCAGCACCGGCGACGTCACCAGATCCAGCTCGCCCGACACCTGGAGCACGGCCCATTCGCCCTGCTCGCCGCCGGTCACTTTGAAGGTCACCACCACGCCCCTCGCTCGCCAAAACGGAAGCAATGCCTACGCTTCCTTGCAGCGCGGCTGCCCAGCGGCCGTTCCCTGAAACACAACCCGAAAAACGGATCCCCCGCGGAAGAGGCTTGTTTTAGTCGACTTCGATCCTGTTCGATCCTCTTCAGTCAGGTCTGATCGGAGGGCGGATGGGTAGGCGCGGCCCCGGAGGAACCCGGCACGGGCGCCCGCGACCCCCTACCACCTGCGGCCCGTCGGGGGGCGCACATTGCCACAAAGGGGCGTGCGCCACCGGACGTGCCGACTACATTCGGGGAGACGGCGAGCACAGGCTGGACAGGTCGCGGGCGCGGGACACGAGCAGGGGGTGAGGGGGCCGCATGGCGAAAAAGGACGTACCGCCGCGCTGGGACCGCAAGATGCAGCAGCGGCTCGCCCGCGGGGAGGCGGCCGCCCTCGGCGAGCTGTACGACCGGTTCGCCTCCCTCGTGCACGGCCTCGCCCACCGCGTCCTCGGCGACGAACTCGCCGCCGACGGCATCACCCGCGAGGTCTTCGTCCACGTCTGGGAGCACCCCGACTCCTACGACCCCAAGCAGGGCCCGCTGCGCACCTGGGTCGCCGCGCTGACCCACCGGCTGGCGGTGCAGCGACTGCGCGCCACCGAGACCGCCGCCCTCGCCCGCGACGGCTCCGGCACCGCCGAGGAACTGGAGCACAAGGTGCGCCACGCCGCGGTCGCCGCCCGCGCCGACTACATCGTCCAGTCCATGCCCGTCCCGCTGCGCTCGGCCCTGGAACGGGCCTACTTCCAGCGCCGCGACTACCGGCAGACCGCCGCCGACCTCGGCATCACCGAGGACGAGGCCCGCCGCCGCCTGCGCCTCGGCCTGCAACTGCTGTCCACCGCCCACGACACCGAGGCACCGGGCGCACCGCCCGGATTCGGAGGTGCGGTGTGAACGGGCCGGACCGGTTCGAGGCGTACGACGGCCATGAGGGCGAGGGCGACCACGCGGAGAACGACAACGCCCGGGGCGGGAGCGGCGTCCAGGACACCGGCGCTTCCGGTGCGCCGGGCGGACCGCAGGGACCGGACGGGCCCCGGCGGGGCGACGGGCGGGGGCCGGACCAGCCGCCGCGGATACCGATGCCCCGGGCCTCCGTCGAGGACAGCGGACTGCCGCTGCCCGCGCCGGCGGACCTCGGCGACGCGACCCCGCCGCCCGTACCGCCCGTGTTCGAGCACCGCGTGCTGAAGGCCCTGCTCGGCGCCTGGGCGCTGGCCGCCTGCTCGGCCGAGGAGGCCGCGGCCGTCGAGGAGCACCTCGGCGCGTGCGGCGCGTGTGCCGACGAGGCGCGGCGGCTGCGCGAGGCGGTCGGGCTGCTGCAAGGCCCCGAGAGCCTCGACCTGGACCCGGGCCTGCGCACCCGCGTGCTGGAGACCTGCCTGGAGCGGCGCCCGCCGCGCATCCCGGTGCCGGACTGGGCGGCCGCCTACGACGCCGAGACGGCGCGCCTGGACGCCCTGCTGCAGGACTTCGGCGACGCCGAGTGGCACGCGCCGGTACGGCTGCGCTGGTTCCGGGGCGACGAGCCGACGAGCCGCCGCACCACCGTCGCCGGGGTGATCGCGCACCTGCTCAGCGTCGACGGGCTGGTGGCGGTCGCGCTCGGCCTGGACGACCCGCTGGGCGACGTCACGTCCCGGCGCCCGACGCCGGCGTCCCGGACCGAGGCGTACTGGCGTGCCTCCCACTTCCCGCCGACCCGCGCGGTGCGGGCGCCCTGGCGGGAACAGAGCCACAACCTGGTCCGCACGGTCTCCTTCACGGGCAGCGGCGTCGGCCGCATGCCGGTGTCGTACGGCGACTTCGCACTGCCCCTGCACGACGCGATGCTCGACAGGGCCTTCGAGTGCTGGGTGCACGCCGAGGACATCGCGGACGCGGTCGACTACCCCTACGACCCGCCCTCGCCGCGCCATCTGCACCGCATGATCGACCTGGCGGCCCGCATGCTGCCGACGGCCCTGGCCCACCGCCGGCGGACCGGCCTCGCGGCCCCCGCGCACCACCGCCACCTCGTGGCGGCGGGCGAACCGGGCCGCAGCCTCCGCCTGGAGATCGAGGGCTCGGGCGGCGGCGAGTGGCTGATCCCCCTGGACTCCCCCGCGGCCAAGGGCTCCGCCGACCACGAGGTGGCCCACGTCGCCCTGGACGGCGTCGAGTTCTGCCGCCTGGCAGCCGGCCACGTACCCCCGCAGGAGGCGGCAGCGGGCCAGGTGGGAGACAGGGAGGCGATCAGGGACGTCCTCCACGCAGCGGCATCACTGAGCAGGATGTGAGGTCTTCAGGCGCGCGGGGAACTGCGCGAACAATCCCCACCAACCCGCCCCCGCCCACGAAACCGGACGAACCGAGCTCCTAGGCGAACACCACGGTCCGCCGCCCGTTGAGCAGAATCCTCCGCTCGGCATGCCACTTCACGGCCCGCGCCAGCGCCTGGCACTCCACGTCACGCCCGATCGCGACCAGCCCCTCGGGCGTCACGTCATGCCCCACCCGCTCGACCTCCTGCTCGATGATCGGCCCCTCGTCGAGGTCGGCCGTCACGTAGTGGGCGGTCGCACCGATCAGCTTCACACCCCGGGCGTGGGCCTGGTGATACGGCTTCGCCCCCTTGAAGCTCGGCAGGAACGAGTGGTGGATGTTGATGATCCGCCCGGCCAGCGCCTTGCAGAGGTCGTCCGACAGCACCTGCATGTACCGGGCGAGCACGACCAGCTCCACGCCCTCCTCACGCACGATGTCGAGCAGCCGCGCCTCCGCCTCGGCCTTCGTGTCCTTCGTCACCGGAATGTGGTGGAAGGGGATGTTGTACGAGCCCACCAGCTCGGCAAAGTCCGTGTGGTTGGACACCACGCCCGCGATCTCCACCGGCAGCGCACCGGTCCGCGCCCGGAACAGCAGGTCGTTCAGGCAGTGCCCGAACTTGCTGACCATCAGCAGGATGCGCATCTTCTGGTCGCCGCGGTTGATCTGCCAGTCCATCTGGAAGGAGTCACCGATCGCCGCGAAGCTGGCCCGCAGCTTCTCCACGGTCACCGGCGCGTCCGCCGAGAAGTGGACCCGCATGAAGAACAGTCCCGTGTCGTGGTCGCCGAACTGCTGGCTGTCCTCGATGTTGCAGCCGGTCATGAACAGATAGCTCGACACGGCGTGCACGATGCCCTTCCTGTCCGGGCAGGAAAGGGTGAGGACGTACTGGTCGGCCGGGACCGCGGTGCTGGTGGACTGCTCGTTCATGCAGGACAGGTTCCCACAAGGGCGGACGGCACCGGCAATCGTCCCGCTAGGCGGACCTCGTCATGATCCGCAGGACTTCGAGGCTGCGCGGCGGCGCGTCGGGCTCCTCGCCGTCACTCGCGGCGAGCCGCACATGCGCGTCCCGGGCGGCGCGGACCGCGTCCGGCCACGCCTCGTGCTCCAGGTACGCGGCGACCGGCGCGTCCGGCCCCACCTGGTGCATGATCCGCAGCACCCGCAGCACGGCGGTGTCGACGAGGGCCGCCTCCTGCGAGTCGCGGAAGATCGTGCCGACGTACTTCTCGGCGGACCAGTGGTCCAGCCAGGTGTCCTCGACGAGCCGGTACACCGCGTCGGTCACGTCGCCGTAGCCGTCCACGCCGGCCAGCCAGACGTCCCGCTGGAAGACGGGATCGGAGAGCATGTGCAGCGCCGAGCGCACGTTGCTGCGCCAGCGCCACCACGGCATGTCGTTGACAGGCATGCCGCCCATGGTGGATGAGCGACGGCCACGACGGGAAGAGTTCTCCGAAGCTTGCACGGTCATCGATCGTACGTTCCCCTCCACATGATCCTCACCGACCCCCGCAATTCACCCGCGCGTCACCAATTGTTGACCAGAGGTCACTCGCCGGTTAGCCGTGTGACGGAATCGTGCGGAACCATGACCGGCAGGCGACGCACCAGCAGCACATACCTCCCCGGCCTCCTCACCCGTCACGCCAAAAAGGGCGTCCTCTCCGCGGGCACGGCGGTCGTGTGCGCGTCACTCCTCGCCGGCTGCGGGGTCGTCCCCGGTACCACGGGGGGTGCCGGGGACGACCCGATCACCGTCATGACCTGGGCGCCCGAGAACACCAAGGCCACCAACAAGCCCGGCATGCCCGCCTTCGCCCGCGCCTACGCCCGCTGGATCAACGCCAGGGGCGGGATCAACGGCCGCGAGCTCAACGTGCTGACCTGCAACGATCACAACGACAGCGTGGCCGCGGCGAAGTGCGCCCGGCGGGCCGCCAAGGAGAACGTCGTCGCGGTCGTAGGATCCTACAGCCAGTACGCCGACTCCTTCTTCCCCTCCCTGGAGGGCGCGGGCATCCCCTACATAGGCGGCTACGGCATCACCAACGCCGAGTTCACCAGCCCCCTGTCCTACCCGGTCAACGGCGGCCAGCCCGCGCTGCTCGCCGGTCTCGGCAGCGCGCTCGCCGACTGCGGGCCCGTGACGCTGATCCGCCCCGACACCATCGCGGGCGACCAGCTGCCCCCGCTGCTCGACTCCGGGCTGAAGGCGGGCGGGCACCGGGCCGCGAACGACCAGCGGGCGGCGGAGGACGCCACCGAGTACGACGGGCAGGCGGCGCGGGCGCTGCGGGCGACGACCGGCGACCCGGCGGACGAGGGATGCGTGGTGCCCGCGCTCGGGGACCGCACCGGCACCTTCATGGACTCCTTCCGGCGCGCCCGCGAGGACTACCCCGACGTGCGGACGGCCACCGTGCTCGGCAGCGTCGACCAGACGGTGATCGACGCGACCGGCGGGGCGTCGGGGCCGTACGAGGGCTCCTACATCACCGGCTGGTACCCGGTGGCGAGCGACCCGCGCTGGGACGGGATGAAGCAGGTGATCCGCGAGCAGGCCTTCGGCGACAACCGGATCGACCCCGCGGACGCCGGGGTGCAGACCACGTGGATCGCCTACACCGTCTTCCGGAAGGTCGTCGAGTCGCTCGGCGACGGCGAGGTGACCGCCGACACGGTGACGGAGGCCCTCGACAACGGCCTCCGGATCGGCACGGGCGGGCTCACGCCGACGCTACGCTGGAAGTTCCAGGACAAGCTCGCCTCGGTCGGCTTCCCGCGCCTGGTCAACGCCGACGTGACCCTTCAGGTGGTGCGGGAGGGGCGGCTGGTGTCGGCGCGGAAGGGCTTCGTCGACACCACGAAGACCCTCCAGGACGCCGACGTGAACTACTGAGCGCCCCCGCTCAGCGGTTCGACCTACTGGGCGCCCCGCTCAGCGGTTCACGCCGGCACCCGGTCCGTCACAGCTGCGTCGGCTGGCGCTCGGTCAGGCCGTACGTCCTGGCGATCCCGTTCCACAGCCGGGCCGCCTTCGTCTTCTCCGCGCTCGCGATGCCGCTGGCCCGGTTGCCGGCCTGGGTCTGGCCGGTGACGCGGGCCTGGCCCTTCTTGCAGCCCTTCTTGCCGGCGGTCTGGTCGGCCCAGGCCGCGTAGTGGTTGTCGGCCGAGGCCGAGGCCTGCCACGCCTTGGTGAGGGCGGTGGTCAGCGCGGCGTGGTCGGGCAGCTGGTCGACCTTGATCCCGCCGAGCCGGGTGACCAGCTGGGTGCGCTGCTGGGCCGCGTCGCGCAGGTCCTTGGCCGCCTGGGCGAGGTTGTCGCAGCCCTTGACGTCGGCCACCGCCCTGATCACCGTGCTGCGGCTGTTGCCGCTGTCGGCGAGGAGCTTGTCCAGCTCGACCGCCTGGGCGCGGGCCGGGTCGGCGGACGGCGAGGCGGAACCGTCCGTGGCGGGCGCCGAGGCGGCCACGGTCTTGTTGTTGTCGCCGCCGTCGCCGCCGTCGCCCCCGCCGGCGAGCAGCGCGCCGGCGCCGACGCCGAGGACGGCGATGCCGATGCCGACGGCCGCGATGACCGGCACGCGCGAGCCGGAACGGCCGCCGCGGGACCGGCCTCCGGCGGGCGCGGTGTGGGACGGCTGGGGAGCGCCGAACGAGGGCTGCGGCTGCTCGATGCGGGGGAGCTGCTGCGTGGCCCCGGCCGGGCTCCCGGCGCCGTTCCCGTGGCGGAAGAGGTTGTCGAACTCGGCGGGCGGCTGCTTGTCCCCGCCGGGCACCGGCGCGATGTACTGCGTCGCCTCGGCGTCCGGGTTCGAGGCCGGCGGCAACGGCCCGGCGCCCGCGGCGGCCCGGGGGCCGGTCCCCAGGAACCGCGTCGTCTCGGGGTCCTCCCCGGCGGGCGTCTCGGGCGGCAGCGCACCCGGGCGGACCGGGGGTATGTACTGCGTCGCCCCCTCGTCGCCGGCCGGGGCGACGGGCGGCAGGTACTGCGTGGCCGCGGCGGCCCCGTCCGCCGGGACGGGCGGCAGGTACTGGGTGGCGCCTTCGGGGGAGGCCGCGGACCCCTGCGCGCCGGCCGCCGCGGCGCCGTGAGCGCCGGAGACCGGCGGCAACGGGGCGCCCCCGGCGGCGTTGCCACCCGGATCGACCGCAGGCGGCAACGGGTTACCGGCACCGGCCTGCCCATAGGCGGCGGTCGGGTACGCCTGGCCGCCCGGCGGCAGGTCGCCGCCTGCGTGAGCCCCGTATCCGGCAGCGGCCGACGGCAGCGAGCCGTCCCCGGCCGGAGAGCCGTACGCGTCGGCCTGCGGCAGCGGACCGCCGCCCGGAGCGGAACCGGGCCCCGCCTGCGGCAGCGAGTCGTCTCCCGCCGGTGTGCCGTACGCTCCGGCCTGCGGTGCGGGCTGGGAACCGTACGCGTCGGGCTGCGGCAGGCGGCCGCCCGTGGCGGCGGTGCCGTAGGGGTCGGAGGTCGGCGGGAGGCCGGCTCCGTGCCCGGCGGGTCCCTCCGGGGGCAGCGGGGCTGCCCCGCCAGGGGTGCCGTAGGGGCCGTGGTCCGGCGAGGACTGCTGCCCGGCGTACGGGTTCGGGGGCTGCGTGCCCTCCGGGGGGAGCGCGCCCGGGCCCTGTGCGCCGGGGGTGTGCCGGGTGTCCCAGGCCGGGGGTTCCGGGGTCGTCCACTGCTGGGACTGCGGGGACTGCCAGGTCTGGCCCGGCGGCGGGGGCGGGGTCTGCTGGTCCGGGCCCCACGGCTGGCCCCAGGTCTGGCCCTCCGCGGGCGCGGAGGCCGGAACCGGGCCGGGCCGGCGGCCGGCGGAAGCGTCACCGGGTCCGCCCGTCATACCCGGCAGCAGCGGTTCGCCGCCGTCCGAGGGCAGCACGATGCCTTCGCGCGCGGGGCGCGCCGAGGGCTCCTCGCCCCGTCCACTCTGCGTCACCGGGACTCCTACTAATGGGGGACCTTGTGAATCGTCGGGTCACGCTACCGGGTCCCCTGAGCCCGGTGCCACGCAGCACAGGGCGCGACCTCCTGCCCTGTGAGCGCGGCCACAAAACCGGGTCACGGCGCGCCGCTCATCTCACCTCCCGCGCGCCGAGCGGCCGTTTTCCGCACGTTCACGCATCCGCAGACCCTGTGTTCACGCCGCCGCCTGCAGGTCCAGCCGCGCCCCGAACTCCCTTACCACGGCCTCGTCCCGGTACGGCTCCAGCCGCTGCTGGAAGTCCTCCAGATACTCGGCGCCCCGGTTGGACCGCAGCCCCTCCAGCAGCTCCACGGCCTTCATGCCCGTGCTGCACGCCTCCTCGATCTCGCGCTGCTGCACCTGCGCCGTGGCGAGCAGCACATAGCCGATGGCCCGGCGGCGCGCCCGCGTCTCGGGATGCCCGGCCAGCGACTCCTGCGCGCACCGCGCCGCCGCCTCGGCCTGCCCCAGGTCGCGGTGGCAGTGGGCCAACTCGTCGGCGAGATACGCCTCGTCGAAGTGCGCGATCCACACCGGGTCGTCCCCGGCGGACGGGTCGGCCGCCTCCAGGGCGCTCACCGCGCGCCCGGCCGCCGACTGGGCGGCGCGCGCGTCGCCCATCAGGGCGTGCCCGCGCGCCTCCGCCGCGTGGAACATCGACTCCGCACGCGGCGTCACGCGCCCCCGCGCCCCCTCCTGCGCCGCGCGCGCCAACTGCGCGATCTCCCGCGGGTTCCCGAGCTGCGCGGCGAGATGGCTCATGGAGGCGGCCAGGACGTACCCGCCGTAGCCCCGGTCCCCGGCCGCCTGGGCGAGCCGGAGGGCCTGGATGTAGTAGCGCTGGGCCAGGCCCGGCTGCCCCGTGTCGACGGCCATGTACCCGGCCAGCTCCGTCAGCCGGGCCACCGCGGCGAACAGGTCGCGGCCGACGGCCTCCCGGTAGGAGCCAGCCAGCAGCCCGGAGACGACACTGTTGAGGTAGTGCACGACGACCGGCCGCACATGCCCGCTGCCGTACTGGTGGTCGAGGTCCACCAGCGCCTGCGTCATGGCCCGTACCGCCTGCACGTCGGACTGCCCCACGCGCGGCCCGGCCGAGCGCGAGACCTGCGCGTCGGGCGCGGAGATCAGCCAGTCCCGGCTGGGCTCGACCAGCGCCGACGCGGCGACGGAGGAACCGGACAGGAAGTCCCGCCGCCCCACGTCGCTGCGCCACAGCTCGCAGACCTGCTCGATGGCCCCCAGGACCGTCGGCGAGAACTGCAGGCCCACGCCCGAGGCGAGGTTCTTGCCGTTGGCCATGCCGATCTCGTCGATCGTGACCGTACGGCCGAGTTTGCGGCCCAGCGCCTCGGCGATGATCGCCGGGGCCCGGCCCCGCGGCTGCTGCCCGCGCAGCCAGCGCGCCACGGACGTCTTGTCGTAGCGCAGGTCGAGGCCGTGCTCGGCACCGCACATGTTGACCCGGCGGGCGAGGCCGGCGTTGGAGCATCCGGCTTCCTGGATGAGCGCCTGCAGCCGTTCGTTCGGCTGCCGAGCGACGAGCGGCCTTGCGGCCATGGCGTACCCCCTGTGGCTGCGGTGCCTGCCCACGCACCGAGTTGACGTGTCTTCCGCGGCCGAACCCCTCACGTCCCAGCGAAAAGATCCGGCCGTGAAGATCAATGCCCCGCCGACCAGGCGAAAATGCGAGGCATGTGAGGATTGCCGGGGTAACGGCTGCTGCCGGCCCCACTCGTGGCTACCCACCCCCGGCCACGGATCCTCCTGCGCGCCCCCGCACATGCACCCATGCGCCCCGGCCACGGGCGGGATGCTCCTCCCCGCGCACGCGGGCGGGCGTAACCCCTGGTGACGACCAGAGTTGTGTTCATCGTGGAAGAGACGATCGCCGGCACCGAAGCCGCTCAGATCCCGAAGCAGCGCGGGGAATCGCTGCTGGAGACCGCTGTCCGCTACGCCGAGGAGCGCCACTGGGACGTGTTCCCGGGCACCTGGCTGGAAGCCGTCGACGGAAGTCAGCGCTGCTCCTGCGGTGACGCCGCGTGTCCGGCACCCGGGTCGCACCCGGCGCGCCCGGACTGGGCGACGCAGGCGACGGGCAGCGCGACCGTCGCGCGCCGGATGTGGCAGAAGCAGCCGACCGCGTCGATCCTGCTGCCGACGGGGCGGACGTTCGACGCGATCTCCGTGCCGGAGACCGCCGGGTTCCTCGCCCTGGCGCGGATGGAGCGCATGGAGCTGACGCTGGGGCCGGTGACGCTCACGCCGGACCGGCGGATGGAGTTCTTCGTCCTGCCGGGGGCCGCCGTGAAGGTGCCCGATCTGGTGCGGAAGCTCGGGTGGTCGCTGTCCTCGCTGGATCTGACCGTGCTGGGTGAGGGGGCGTATGTGGCGGCGCCGCCCACGCGGTTCGGGTCCCGGGGGGCCGTGCAGTGGGCCTGCCGGCCTACGCCTGCGAATCGGTGGCTGCCGGACGCGGAGGAGTTGATCTCGCCGTTGGCGTACGCGTGCGGCAGGGATCGGTAGCCGCGCCTTCTGTCCTGCCTGGTTCCTCTTCGACGGCGGCTGCGGGTTGTTCGTGGCTTGTCGCGCAGTTCCCCGCGCCCCTTGGGTACCGCCGAAACCGTAGGGTGCACGATGACGGAGGGAGGCGCGGTGGGATCCAGCGCTGTGCGTGTGCAGGGGCTCTGGAAGCGGTTCGGGCAGCAGGTGGCTGTCGCCGGGATCGATCTGGAGCTGCCCGCGGGCAAGTTCATCGGGCTGGTCGGGCCGAACGGGGCCGGGAAGACCACCACGCTGTCGATGGTGACCGGGCTGCTCCGGCCCGACCAGGGAACCGTCGAGGTGGTCGGGCACGACGTGTGGCGGGACCCCGTCGAGGTGAAGGCGCGGATCGGGGTGCTGCCGGAGGGGCTGCGGCTCTTCGAGCGGCTGTCTGGGCGGGAACTGCTGGCGTACACCGGGCGGTTGCGCGGGCTGCCCGGTGCCGAGGTCGACAAGCGGGCCACGCAGCTCCTCGACGTCCTCGACCTGGCCGGGGACCAGCACAAGCTCGTCGTCGACTACTCGACCGGCATGCGCAAGAAGATCGGGCTCGCCTCCGCCCTCCTCCACAACCCCGAAGTGCTCTTCCTGGACGAGCCGTTCGAGGGCGTCGACCCCGTCTCAGCGCAGACCATCCGGGGCGTCCTGGAGCGATACACGGCCTCCGGCGCCACGGTGGTGTTCTCTTCCCACGTCATGGAGCTCGTCGAGTCGCTGTGCGACTGGGTCGCGGTGATGGCCGCCGGGCGGATCCGGGCCACCGGCCCCCTCGCCGAGGTGCGCGGTGAGGCGCCGTCGCTGCAGCGGGCGTTCCTCGAACTCGTCGGCGCGCAGAGCCGGGACGCCGGGTCCGACCTCGACTGGCTGGGCGGCGGATCCCGGTGAGCGCCCCGGCGATCACCCCCGTCTTCGTCCGGCTGAAGCTGTCGCTGCTGCGCAACGGGCTGCGGCGGTCCGGCGCGCAGCGCGTCGCGTACATCGCCTCCGCCGTCACCGCGCTGCTCTTCGCCGCCCTCCAGCTGGCCGGCCTGATCGCGCTGCGCGGGCAGGCGCACATCGACGCCCTGGTCGTCCTGCTGACGGCGGTGCTGGGGCTGGGGTGGGCGGTGATGCCGCTGTTCTTCCCCAGCGGGGACGAGACCCTCGACCCGACGCGGCTGGTGATGCTGCCGCTGCGGCCCCGGCCGCTGGTACGGGCGCTGCTGGCGGCCTCGCTGATCGGGATCGGGCCGCTGTTCACGCTGTGCCTGCTGGCCGGTTCCGCGATCGCCGTCGCACGCGGCGCCGCCGCGTGCGCCGTCGGGGTGGTGGCCGTCGTCCTGGCGCTGCTGGTGTGCGTGGCGTTCGCGCGGGCCGTCGCCGCCGCCAACGTCCGGCTGCTGAGCAGCCGCAAGGGGCGGGACCTGGCGGTGCTGAGCGGGCTGGTCATCGCGCTCGGGGCGCAGGTCGTCAACTTCGGCGCGCAACGGCTCGGTTCGTCCGGACTCGGGGAGCTGGACCCGGTGGCGGACGTGGTCGGATGGCTGCCGCCCGCGTCCGCGATCGGGGCGGTGCACTCGGTGAGCGAGGGCTCGTACGGGACCGCCGCCGCGCAACTCGCCCTGAGCGGGGCCGCGCTGCTGGCGCTGATCGCCGTGTGGTCCCGGCATCTGACCCGGCTGATGACCTCGCCCGACGGCTCCACCCTGCCGGCCGCCGGCGCGGCCCGCGAGCGCACGTCCACCGGGCTCGGACGGCTGCTGCCCCCGGGCCGCACCGGCACGGTCATGGAGCGCAGCCTGCGGTACGTGTGGCGCGACCCCAAGACCAAGGCCGCGTGGGTGACCTCGCTCGCCATCGGGCTGATCGTGCCGGTGTTCAACGCCTGGCAGGGCACCGGGTCGGTGTACTTCGCGTGCTTCGCCGCCGGGATGCTCGGCATCCAGATGTACAACCAGTTCGGGCAGGACACCTCGGCGTTCTGGATCGTCGCGTTGACGATCTCCTCGACGCGGGACGCCTACGTCGAGCTGCGCGCCCGGGCGTACGCCCTGCTCCTGATCACCCTGCCGTACGCGACGCTGGTGACGGTCGTGACGACGGCGATGCTCGGCGACTGGCGGCGGTTGCCCGAGGCGCTGGGGCTGTCCTTCGCGCTGCTCGGCGCGATGCTCGCGACCGGGGCGTGGACGTCCGCCCGCTTCCCCTACTCCATCCCCCAGGAGGGCTACAAGAACGTCGCCCCCGGGCAGACCGGCCTCGCCTGGATCTCCATCTTCGGCGGCATGATCGCGTCCGCCGTGCTGTGCGCGCCCGTCATCGCGCTCACGATCTGGCTGAACGTGAGCGCGCGCGGCGACGACTGGACGTGGCTGCTGCTGCCGGTGGGCGCGGCGTACGGGGCGGGGCTCACGGCGGCGGGACTGCGTCTGGCCGCGCCGCGGACGGCCCGGCGGCTGCCGGAGATCCTGGCGGCGGTCAGCAAGGGGTGAGCCGGGCGGGGCTCAGTCGTGGTCGAGCGCGTCCAGGAAGGGCTCGATGGCCGCGCGCCAGGCCTCCGGCTGGTCGTAGTGGACCAGGTGGCCGGCGTCGGCGACCTCCGCGTACTGGCCGCGGGGCAGGACGCGGACCATCTCCTGGGCCTCGGCGCGCCCCAGCTCGCCGTCCAGGCCGCGCACGACCAGGGCGGGGCACTGGACCTGGGCCAGCTCCTCCCAGTGCGCGTCGTACACCCACGTCTCGCGGGAGCGGAGCATCTGCTCCGGTTCGAAGACGGGGCGCCAGCCGTCCGGGGACTCGGCCATCACCTCGGCGTAGAACTCGCCGCGGGCCGGATTCGGCCGCTCCACCCAGGGGTCGTCCTCACCGAACCACTTGCGGACGTCGGCGAGCGTGGCGAAGGGCAGCGGCCAGGACTTGAACCACTGGTCCCACTCGCGCTGCGACGCGGCGCCGAGCGCGGAGGCCCGCATGTCGCAGATGACCAGGCCGCGGACCAGGTCGGGACGCTTGGCGGCGAGTTGCCAGGCGGTCAGCGCGCCCATGGCGTGGCCGATGAGGACGACCGGGGCGAGGCCGAGCTGTTCGAGAGCGGCCTCGGCGTCGTCGACGTAGGCGTCACGCGTGAAGGCCCCCTGCGGGGGCTTGTCGCTGCGGCCGTGGCCGCGTTGGTCGAGGGCGACCGCGCGGTACCGGCCGGAGAGCCAGCGGGCGGTGGGGGCCCAGTGGGAGGCGCGGCCCATGAGGCCGTGCAGTAACAGCACGCCCGGGGAGCCGTCGGGGGCGGTCCCCGCGCCGGCCTGCCCTGCCTGTCCCGCCTGCCCGTCCTGCGTCGGGTGGGCTGCCGCCGGATCGAGGCCGGCCGGATCGGTGCCGGCCGGATCCGTCTTGGGCGGGTCGCCGAACTCCCAGGCCGCGAGGCGTACGCCGCCCGTCCCGGTCACGTCGATGCGTCGCGCCATGTCCTGGCACCCCCCAAGCTTCGCGCGGACCGCGGCTCCCTCGAGCCGGTCGGTCCTGTGAACCGTGTTCTGCCTGCTGTGCCTGTCGTGCTGTGTCCGCCGGTGAACCGCGCCTCGCGTCATCCGCAGACTATCGAATGCACTTTCGAAGATGCCGTTCTCGCGGGCAACACCCCACCTTCGAGTGACCGCCCGCGGGGATTGAGCGCCGCCGCCGAGGGGAGATCTTCAGCGGGAGGCGGACCGCTCGGGGAAAAACGGTCCGAGGGGGATGACCCTGAGAGCTCGGGGCTCCGGGTCAGCACAGGGGAGGACAGGCCCCGGCGCCACACGGCGCCGGGGCCCTCCACATCTCCGCGGCACATCCTCCCGCCCCCTCCCCGGCCGGGCGACATCGCTGTCGAGCCGCGGCCCAGAGCCCCTCAGGTCATATGCCTCACGCGACAGCGTCGCACGGGAAGCGGACGAGCGCTGCCATTCGACGGACTGAATACAGGATTCGGCCCGGATCACGCCATGCCCCGGCACACGGCCCCCCAGCGGCCCTGGGCGACGCCCCGGCGTGAGCCTCGGCGCCGTCCCTCGCCCGCGCCTGTCAGGAACTCCGGGACGAGCCCGGCACGCGCCTGGCAGGAGCCCCGGGACGGGGCTCGCGCACGCCTGACACCGGCCCCTGCGAGCCCCGCGCCCGCCCGGCACCAAACCCGGGACGCGCCCCGCGCGCACCTGACAGGTGCCCCGCGCGGCTCAGGGCTTGGCGACGAACACGTGGGAGGCGACGTCCGACTCCAGCTCGGCCGCCTCGCCGCCGCTGCCCACTAGCACCCCGCCCGCCGACTCCGTCACACTCACCACCGAGCCGGGCTGCACGCCCGCCCGGCGCAGCGTGTACATCAGCTGCGCGTCCGTCTGGATCGGCTCGCCGATCCGGCGCACCACGACCGTCTTGCCCTCGGTGCCCGGATCGAGGCTGGCCAGCGACACCATGCCCTCGTCCAGGAAGGGGTCGGCGCCGTCCTTCTCGCCGAGCTCCTCAAGCCCCGGGATCGGGTTGCCGTACGGCGACTCCGTCGGGTGCCGCAGCAGCTCCAGGACACGGCGCTCCACGGCCTCGCTCATCACGTGCTCCCAGCGGCACGCCTCGGCGTGGACCTGCTCCCACTCCAGACCGATCACGTCGACGAGCAGACACTCGGCGAGCCGGTGCTTGCGCATCACGCGCGTGGCGAGACGGCGGCCCTCGTCGGTGAGCTCCAGGTGCCGGTCGCTGGCGACGGACACCAGGCCGTCGCGCTCCATCCGCGCCACCGTCTGGCTCACCGTCGGCCCGCTCTGGTCCAGCCGCTCGGCGATACGGGCGCGCATGGGGACCACACCCTCTTCCTCCAGCTCGAGGATGGTGCGGAGATACATCTCCGTGGTGTCGATCAGTCCGGACATACGTGCCCCTCGATGAGATCTGCCGGAGGCTGGACGGCTCACCGGCGCGTGCGCTGGCCCTGCACCCAATTCTGCCGGATACCACCGACAACCGTGCCGCCGGAGGGGAAGCGGTCGGTTACGCGGACCGGCAGCGGGGTACGAACCTCCTCTTCGGGCCCCGCACGCCTCCCCTTCGGGCCCCGCGCGGCCGTATTGACACCGCACTGGTCCAGACCGCACCGTGATGCGCGACACCAGCCAGCGAGGCCAGCCCGAAGGGACCCCGTATGAGCGACCGCGCGCCGGCCGGCCAGTTCCTCGACGCCGCGATCGACCTGCTGCGCCGGGTGCGCGACGAGGAGGCCGACAGCATCACGGCGGCCGGCACCCTCCTCGCCGACACCGTCGCGAACGGAGGCCGCCTCTTCGCCTTCGGCGCCGGGCACTCCTCCCTCGCCGCGCAGGACCTCGTCTACCGCGCCGGCGGCCTCGCCCTGATGAACCTGCTCGCCGTGCCGGGCGTCGTCGGCGTCGACGTCATGCCCGCGCCCCTCGGCTCCGCCCTGGAACGCGTCGACGGCCTCGCCGGCGCCGTCCTCGACAGCTCCCCGCTCCGCGACGGCGACGCCCTGCTGATCATCTCCCTCTCGGGGCGCAACGCCCTGCCCGTCGAGATGGCCGTGAAGGCCCGCGCCCTGGGCGTGCGCGTCATCGGCGTCACCTCGGTGGCGTACGCCTCGGAGACGACGTCCCGGCACTCCTCGGGCACGTACCTGAAGGACCACTGCGACCTCGTCCTCGACTCGAAGATCGCGGTCGGCGACGCGGAACTCACCCACGACAAGGTGCCCGCCCCCTTCGCCCCCGCCTCCACCGTCGTCACCTCGGCCCTCCTCCAGGCCGTCATGGCGACGGCCGCCGCCACCCTCGCCGACCGCGGCATCGAGCCCCCGCTGCTGCGCTCCGGGAACGTCGACGGCGGACACGAGTGGAACGCGCGGGTCATGGAGCAGTACCGGGACCGGATCTTCTACCGGCACTGAAGCCACCGGCGGCCCGGCGCGCCCTCACTCCCCGTCCGACAGCCCCGCCAGATCCAGCGCCGCCGCGATCCGCACCGCCACGTCCTCCGCGTACACCGCGTCGGACCGCTCGAACGCGCCGCGCCCCGCGCCCCGCAGGAACGTCACGACGCCCAGGGTCCGCGCCCGGCTGCGCAGCACCGCGCACAGCGCGTGCACCGCGTCCGGCGGCCACTGGCGGGCCAGCGCCCACTCCCGGGCCTCCTCGGGCCGCACCGCGCCCGCGCTCGCCCGCAACGCGCCCACCCGCTCCACGCACTGCAGGGCCGGATGCCCCTCGGCGTACCGCACGGGCAGCCCCGCCCGGTCGGCCAGTCTGCTCGGCCCCGGCGCACCGGAGGGCGTGGCCGCCACCCGCACCAGCCGTACCGGCCCCTGAGCCTCCGCGTCGCCGAGCGCGCCGCCCGCCACCCGGTCGATCAGCGCGTGGTCGGCGAACCCGGCCAACGCGAAGTCCAGGTGCACGGTCGCCGCCTCCGCCGGGTCCTCGCACTCGGCGGCCGCCCGCGACGCACGGTGCAACTGCTGCGTACGGAACCGCAGCAGCGACGCCTCCTGCTCGCCCTGCTTGGCCTCCGTCACGTCCTGGAACAGCCAGCCCACCCCCAGTGGAACCGGCTCCTCCGCCAGCGGCGAGGCCAACCGCAAAAAGCCGCTGCGCCAGCACCGCCGCTTCTCGCCCTGCGGCGTGCGCACACTCACCCACACCTCGGCGGGCGCGGGCGGCGCGCCCTCGGCGAGCACATGCTGCAGCGCGCTCTCCAGCTCCTCCACACCCTGCGCGAGCAGCTCCCCGAGCGGCCGCCCGAGCACGGACGTACGCCCCGTGCCCAGCGCCCGGGCCGCGTGCGCGTTCACCACGGCGGGCCGCAGGTCGACGTCCACCAGCACGACACCCCAACTGGCGTCCTCGAACAGCGCCTCGCTCAGCGCGATCGACCGCTCCAGGTCGATCTGCGCGTGCACCTCGCTGAACGCGCAGTACACCCCCGCCGGCTTCCCGTCGGGCCCCCGCACCGCCGCCGACTGCGTCCGCACGAGCACCCGCCCGCCGTCCTTCGTCAGCAACGCGAACTCGTGCACCTGCCGCCCCGGGGCGTGCATCGCGGACAGCAGTCGGCCCTCGACCTCCTCGGCGTCCGCGCTGCGCACGGCCCACCCGGCCAGCCCCCGCCGCCCCACGGCCTCCTGCGCGCTCCACCCCAGGATCCGCTCGGCCTCGCGGTTCCAGTGCGTCACGACTCCGTCAGCGTCGAAGGCACACAGCGCCGCGTCCATCCCGTCCAGCAGCGCGGCAAGCAGATCCGAACCATCCGAACCGTCCCGCCCGGGCTCGTCCGGCCCCAGCTCGTCGGTGGTCCCACTACGCCGGGAAGCACTCACCTGGACCCCCTGCAGGCTGCGTCCGCACGTACGGCACGCCGGTTCGCTACTCGCAATCATTCAACTCGAACGTGACCCAGCGCACACCGGGTTCCCACAACATTGAAGGAATCGTTGTACGGCGGCAATCCCCACGTCAACGCCCCGGAGGCCGGGCCGGTGCCGCTCTCGGGTGCGGCCCTTAGCAGGAAGACCGGCTGCACGTTCGACAATCCGGGCTTACTCGCACGAACGAGCGCTTCTGGGATTTTCTGGCGCCTTCCCGCAGGCAGGGCCGTGGTCGTCCGGCACGTGCGCTTCGTGATCCGTCTGAAGGACCGCTCGTTCGACGAGTCGGAAGTCGAGGGAGTGGAGTTGCGCATTGATCCCGGCTCCAAGGGCACCGGCCTGGTCGTCACCGACGAGAAGAAGGAGCTCGGCGACCACGGCGCCGTCATCACCGTCCGGCGTGGCTTGGTCTCGGTCGAGTTGCAGCACCGCGGCGACCAGATCCGCGCCGGCATACGTCGACGCGCCGGGTACCGGCACCGTAGACGCAGTGCGAACCTCCGCCACCGGGCAGCACGGTCGGACAACCGCGCTCGCCGGCCAGGCTGGCTGCCTCCGTCCGTTCGCCATCGCGTCGACACGACCTTCTCGCTGGCCCACCGACTGTGCCGCTGGGCACCCGTGACGGAGATCCACGTGGAACACGTCGCCTTCGACACGCACTCGCTCAGCGCGGGCAGGCCGCTCAAGGGCGCCGAACACCAACGAGGTCCTTTGGCCGGAACGAGCGTCCGAGGCCGGCTGCGCGTCGTGTGGGACGGTTCGTGTGCCTACTGCGGTATGTCCGGCGTGCCCTTGAACATCGAACATGTCAGGCCCCGCGGCCGAGGAGGGTCGGACCGGATCTCCAACCTTGTTCTGGCCTGCTCTCCGTGCAACAGGGCCAAAGGCGGCAAGCCGGTGGAGGCTTTCCTGGCGGATCGCGCCGACCGTCTTGCGGCGGCACCTGGTCCGGCAGCGTTACCAAGGCAAACCGCCTCGCCACGGGCTTGGACAAAACACACACCCTGGATGCCCTGTGCATCGGGCCTCTTGATCACGCGGTCGGCGACCGGATCGTGAGGCTCCCCCGGCATGCACTGACGGCCCAAGCCACTGGCCGGGGCTCTTACGCCCGTACCACTCCGAACGCGTACCGACCTCGTGCGTGCGATCGTGCCCGGCGGCAAGTGGGCGGGAACATGGACCGGGAGGGTCTCTGTCCGGGCCAGGGGGCAGCACAGCGTCTCCACCCCCCGGGGCCGGATCAACGTCTCCCACCGGAATCTGCGGCTGCTTCAGCGGGGTGACGGATACGGCTGGGGCGTCCGGCCAGAACCGCGACGGTCAACCTCTCGGAAAATGGGTTGATGGCCGGCCGAGCGGTTCCTAGTGTGTGGGTCACACTGGAAAGGAGGTGATCCGGCAGATGTATGAATCCCGGACGCGTGAGGTGGCTGCGGGCTAGCGGCCCGACACCACACTCAGTGCGGTGCCGAGCCAGCGCGTGAGCGAAGCGTGCAGCCGGCCCAATCTCAGGCAGTCACCCGACCCGCGAGTCGCCGGTACGTCCGGCCGGCTCCTCCTAGGAGGACCCAGACTCGCGGGTCGTCTGCGTTTCGGGGGGCGATCGTGACGGGTGCGTGGCGCACCGACCGGGTCGGCAGTGCGCTGCGGGGTGAGAATCCGGCCGTCATGCGGAGACTGGACGCCGGGTTCGCGGCGATCGGTGATACGCAGTTCCTGCCGGGCTACTCGGTGCTGCTGACCGATGATCCGGCGGTGGAGCGGCTGTCGGAGCTGCCGCGGAGCAGACGGCTGGCGTTCCTGAGCGACATGGACCTGCTCGGGGAAGCGGTGGAGCGGGCCTGCCGGCGGATGGAATCGGGGTTCCGGCGGGTCAATCTGGAGATCCTGGGGAACACCGACGGGTTCCTGCACGCGCATGTGTGGCCGCGGTACGAGTGGGAGCCCGAGGATCTCGTACGGCGGCCCGTGTGGCTCTATCCGCGGGAGATGTGGGGTGCGGAGCGGTACGCGCTCGGGCCGCGGCACGTGCCGTTGCGGGAGGCTGTCGGCGAGGAGCTGGACCGGCTCGCGGGGCGGGACGAGTGGACGGCCCCACCCTGAGTCGGGTGAGGCCGCCGTGGGTGGGGTGGGTCAGTGGGCGATGTCCTCGTAGCCCTCGATCTCGCGGGGGTCGCGGACGCCGGGCCCGGTGTAGCGGGCGGAGGGGCGGACCAGGCGGCCGGTGCGCTTCTGCTCCAGGATGTGGGCGGACCAGCCGGCCGTGCGGGCGCAGGTGAACATCGACGTGAACATGTGGGCCGGGACCTCGGCGAAGTCCAGGACGATGGCCGCCCAGAACTCGACGTTCGTCGCGAGGACGCGGTCGGGGCGGCGGGCGTGCAGTTCCGCCAGGGCCGCCTTCTCCAGGGCCTCGGCGACCTCGAAGCGGGGGGCGCCCAGTTCGCGGGCCGTGCGGCGCAGGACCCTCGCCCGGGGGTCCTCGGCGCGGTAGACGCGGTGGCCGAAGCCCATCAGGCGTTCGCCCTTGTCGAGGGTCTGCTTGACGTAGGCCTCGGCGTCGCCCGTGCGTTCGATCTCCTCGATCATGTGCAGGACCCTGGAGGGGGCGCCGCCGTGCAGCGGGCCGGACATCGCGCCCACGGCGCCCGACAGGGCGGCGGCGACGTCCGCGCCCGTCGACGCGATGACCCGCGCGGTGAACGTGGACGCGTTCATGCCGTGCTCGGCGGCGCTCGTCCAGTACGCGTCGACCGCGGCCACGTGCTTCGGGTCCGGCTCGCCGCGCCAGCGGATCATGAAGCGTTCGACGACGGACTGGGCCTTGTCGATCTCGCGCTGCGGGACCATGGGCAGGCCCTGGCCCCGGGCCGACTGGGCGACGTAGGAGAGGGCCATGACGGCGGCGCGGGCCAGGTCCTCGCGGGCCTGTTCGGCATCGATGTCGAGGAGGGGTTTCAGGCCCCAGACCGGCGCCAGCATGGCCAGTGCGGACTGGACGTCGACGCGGATGTCGCCGGAGTGGACGGGGATGGGGAACGGCTCGGCGGGCGGCAGGCCGGGGTTGAAGGCACCGTCGACGAGCAGGCCCCAGACGTTGCCGAAGGAGACGTGGCCGACGAGGTCCTCGATGTCGACGCCCCGATAACGCAGGGCGCCGCCCTCCTTGTCCGGTTCTGCGATCTCCGTCTCGAACGCGACGACTCCCTCGAGCCCGGGTACGAAGTCGGACATCAGGCGGCTCCTCGTGATGTAAGCGACAGATGGTGTTGTGGGGTGAGCGAAAGAACCATGTGTCAGTCAGCTTGCGAAGCGGGCGGCCGTCCGGTGGATCCACGGTCGTGTGCGGTGACTCGCGGTCCTGGCCGGTCTCCCCTGTGATGCCCCGTGCGGCTGGCGGTCACCCAACCGGAACGGCACGGAAACGATATCCCCGAGTGCCATCCTTGGGGAGGGTTCACGGCACTCAGTGCCAGGCAGTGACGAAGGACACCGTCCGTACGGCAAGATGACCGGGTGACCGACCGCGACGCCGTCCCCTTCGATCTGGCCTCGATGCGCAAGCAGTACCGGGCGGAGGGGCTCTCCGAGACCGAACTGGCCGCCACCCCCGTCGAGCAGTTCGCGCGCTGGTTCAAGCAGGCCGCCACGGACGGCGGACTGTTCGAGCCGAACGCGATGATCGTCTCGACGGCGGACGCGGAGGGGCGCCCCAGCTCCCGGACGGTGCTGCTGAAGCACTTCGACGAGCAGGGCTTCGTCTTCTACACGAACTACGACTCGCGCAAGGCCCGCGACCTGGCGGAGAACCCGTACGTCTCGCTGCTGTTCCCGTGGCATCCGATGGCCCGGCAGGTCATCGTGACCGGGGTCGCGCGGCGCACCGGCCGGGACGAGACGGCGGCCTACTTCCGCACCCGCCCGCACGGCTCGCAGCTCGGGGCGTGGGCCAGCGCCCAGTCCTCGGTGGTCTCCACCCGGGCCGACATCGACGGGGCGTACGCCGAGCTGGCCGCCCGCTACCCGGAGGGCGAGCAGGTGCCGGTGCCGCCGCACTGGGGCGGTTTCCGGGTGGCGCCGCAGACGGTGGAGTTCTGGCAGGGCCGCGAGAACCGGCTGCACGACCGGTTGCGGTACGTGGAGCGGCCGGACGGGAGCTGGCGGGTGGAGCGGCTCAGCCCCTGAGCGGGCCCGTGGTGTCAGCCCAGTGCCTCGTCCAGCAGTTCCGCCCACTGGGTCACGACCCGCTCCCGGCGGGGCGCGTCGTCCGTGAGGAGGTTGGCGAGGCCGAGGCCGCGGGCCATGTCGAGGAGGCCCTGGACCGTTTCGCGGACGCCGGGGAGGGATTCGTCGGCGGCGAGGAGGTCGATCGCTATGCGGTGGGTCTCGCGGCCGACGCGGGATTCGAGTTCGGTGACGCGGGGGCGGAGCTGGTCCTCGTTGGAGGCGGCGACCCAGAGGTGGAGGGCGGCGCGGAACAACGGCCCCGTGTAGAGGTCGACCAGGGCGGCGACGACCGCGCGGCGGTCGCCGGCCGCGCCCTCGGGGAAGAGGGCGCGCAGGGCCGTGGAGCGTTCCTCGGCGACGTATTCGACGGCGGCCGTGAAGAGGTCCTCGCGGGTGGGGAAGTGGTGCTGGGCGGCGCCGCGGGAGACGCCGGCGCGTTCCGCGACGACGGAGACGGTGGAGCCGGCCCAGCCGTGCTCGGCGAGGCAGGCCACGGCGGCTTCCAGGAGCCGCTGCCGGGTGGCCCGGCTGCGGTCCTGCTTGGGGACTCTCTCCGCACGGTCGACCGTGCTCACACCACCCATGCCGGATCCCGTCGTTCGAGGAAGGCCGTCATTCCTTCGCGTGCCTGCGGGGAGGAGAACAGCCGGGCCGAGAGCGCGGTCAGGTCGGCCGCGTCCCGGTCGAAGGCTTCCAGCACCCTAGCCGTGAGCAGCCGTTTCGTCTCGGCCAGGGCGTCGGGGGCCGCCTTGCGCAGGCCGTCGAGGATGGGGGCCAGGGCGGTGTCGACGTCGTCGGCGTGGGTGGTGAGCAGGCCCGTCGCGGTCGCCTGGGCGGCGTCGAAGCGTTCGCCGGTGAGGTAGTAGCGGGCCAGGGCGCGCGGGTCGGCGCGCGGGAGCAGGGGCAGGGAGATGACGGCGGGGGCGACGCCGATGCGGACCTCCGTGAAGGCGAAGGTGGCCTCGGTGGAGGCGGCGGCGATGTCGCAGGCGGCGAGGAGGCCGAGGCCGCCCGCGCGGACGTGGCCGGTGACGCGGGCGACGACCGGTTTGGGCAGTTCGACGATCTGGCGGAGCAGGGCGACCAGGGCCTCGGGGGGCGGGGGGTCCTTGAGGTCGGCGCCGGCGCTGAAGGTGGTGCCGGTGTGGGTGAGGACGACGGCGCGGACGCCGGTGTCCTGGCCGGCGTCGGTGAGTGCTGCGGCGAGTTCGGCGACCAGGGGCGCGGACAGGGCGTTGCGGTTGTGGGGCGCGTCGAGGGAGAGGGTGTGGACGGCACGCGCGCGTGTGCGGCCGATGAGGGTCATGCGCGCTCCCTGAGCTGTCGGCGGAGGATCTTTCCGGAGGCCGCGCGGGGGACGCCGTCGATGAAGGTGACGTGCCGGATCCGCTTGTAGGGGGCGACGCGCTCGGCGACGTACATCATGATCTCGGCCTCGGAGAGGTCGGTGGCGGTGGGCCGGCGGACCACGTGGGCGTGCGGGACCTCGTTGCCGTCGTCGTCGTAGGTGCCGATGACGGCGGCGTCGGCGATGCCGGGGTGGGTGAGGAGCAGGGCTTCGAGTTCGGCGGGGGCGACCTGGAAGCCCTTGTACTTGATGAGTTCCTTGACGCGGTCGACGATGAACAGCCAGCCGTCCTCGTCGACGTGGCCCACGTCGCCGGTGTGCAGCCAGCCGTCGGTGTCGATCATCGCGGCGGTGGCGTCGGGGCGGCCGAGGTAGCCCTTCATGATCTGGGGGCCGCGGATGAGGATCTCCCCCGACTCCCCCGCGGGCAGATCCGTGGCCGGGTCGTCGAGGGAGACGACGCGCATCTCGGTGCCGGCGATGAGTTTGCCGACGGTGCCGGGCGGGGCGTCGCGCATGGCGTCCAGGGGGACGACGTGGGTGCCGGGCGACAGTTCCGTCATGCCGTAGGCCTGGCCGACGGGCGGCAGGCCGAGGCGTGCGGAGCAGGCGGTGGCGAGGCGGGCGTCCAGGGGTGCGGCGGCGCTGACGACGTACTTCAGGGACGACAGGTCGTACTGGGCGACGGCCGGGTGCTTGGCGAGGGCGAGCACGATGGGCGGGGCCACGTAGAGGGCGGTGATGCGGTGGTTCTGGATGGCCGCGAGGAACTGCTCCAGGTCGAAGCGGGGCAGGACGACGACGGTGGCGCCCTGCCGGAGGGGGGCGTTCATCAGGGCGGTGAGGCCGTAGATGTGGAAGAAGGGCAGGACCGCCAGCACGCGCTCTCCGGGGCCGGCGGGTATCGCCGGGTGGAGTTGCGCGAGGTTGGTGGCGATCTGCCGGTGGGTGAGCATCACGCCCTTGGGGGTGCCGGTGGTGCCGGAGGAGTACGGCAGGGCGGCGACGTCCTCGGCGGGGTCGATGGCGATCTGCGGCTCGGGGGCGGTGGTGGCCAGCATGTCGATGAGGGAGCGGTGGCCGGTCGCGCTGTCGCAGACGAAGATCTCGCGGACACCGCCCGCGAGTTCGGCGGCCCGGCGGGCGATGTCCAGCAGGGGTGAGACGGTGATGATCCAGCGGGCCGCGCAGTCGGTGAGCTGCTTGGCGAACTCCTGGGCGGTGGCGAGCGGGTGGACGGTGGTGACGGTGGCACCCGCGCGCGTGGCGGCGTAGAAGGCGGTCGGGAAGGCGACGGTGTTGGGGCTGTGCAGGGCGAGGACGTCGCCCTTGCGGACCCCGGCCTCGGCGAGGGCGGCGGCGACGCGCCGGTGGAAGCGGTCCACCTGCTCGTACGAGAGGGTGGTGCCGTCGGTGCCGTCGATGAGGGCCGGGGTGTCGCCGAACTCGGCGGCCCGGGCCAGGACGGCGTCGTGGATGGGGAGGTCGACGGGCGGGACGTCTGCGTACTCGCTGCGGAACATGGCGGGTTCCTCCTCGCGGCGCGGGCCGTCTCGGTGCTCAGTACGACTTGGGCAGGCCCAGGGTCTGGTGGGAGACGTAGTTGAGAATCATCTCCCGGCTGACCGGGGCAATACGAGCCACGCGCGCGGCCGTTATCAGCGAGGCGAGGCCGTACTCGCGGGTGAGGCCGTTGCCGCCGAGGGTGTGCACGGCCTGGTCGACGGCCTTCACGCAGGCTTCTGCGGCCGCGTACTTGGCCATGTTGGCGGCCTCTCCGGCGCCCGTGTCGTCGCCGGTGTCGTAGAGGTGGGCGGCCTTCTGCATCATCAGGCGGGCGAGTTCGAGGTCGATGTGCGCCTGGGCGAGGGGGTGGGCGATGGCCTGGTGGGCGCCGATGGGGGTGTTCCAGACGGTGCGGTCGCGGGCGTATTCGACGGCTTTGGCGAGGGCGTGGCGGCCCATGCCGATCGCGAAGGCGGCCGTCATGATGCGTTCGGGGTTGAGGCCGGCGAAGAGCTGGAGGAGGCCGGCGTCCTCGTCGCCGACGAGGGCGTCGGCGGGCAGGCGTACGTCGTCCAGGACCAGTTCGAACTGCTTCTCGGCGGCGTGCAGTTCCATGTCGATGGGGCGGCGGGTGAAGCCGGGGGTGTCGCGCGGGACGATGAACAGGCAGGGTTTGAGGCGGCCGGTGCGGGCGTCTTCGGTGCGGCCGACGATCAGGGTGGCGTCGGCGATGTCGACGCCGGAGACGAAGACCTTGCGGCCGGTGAGGATCCAGCCTCCGGTGTCCTGGTCGCGGCGGGCCGTGGTGGTGATGCGGTGGGAGTTGGAGCCGGCGTCGGGTTCGGTGATGCCGAAGGCCATCCGGCGGGTGCCGTCGGACAGGCCGGGCAGCCAGGTCTCCTTCTGGGCGTCGGTGCCGAAGCGGGCGATGACCGTGCCGCAGATGGCCGGTGAGACGACCAGCATGAGGAGGGGGCAGCCGGCTGCGCCCAGTTCTTCCAGGACGATGGAGAGTTCGGTGATGCCGCCGCCTCCGCCGCCGTGTGCCTCCGGCAGGTTGACGCCCAGGTAGCCGAGTTTGCCCGCCTCGGACCAGAGGTGATCGGGGTCGGCGCCCCGGCCGTGGCGTTTGCCGAGGGCGGCGACGGCTGCTCGGAGCGCCGTGTGGTCTTCGGTGTCCATGGGACGTCCTTTCGGGTGCGGGTCGTATGTGGCTGGGCGCGCGGTTCCCCGCGCCCCTTCAGGCCTCCTGGACGACCGCCAGCAACATCCCCGGCTCGACCTGCTGACCGGGTGCGACCGGCAATGAGGTCAGCGTTCCGGTCACCGGTGCGGTGATCTTGTGCTGCATCTTCATCGCCTCCAGCCAGAGCAGGGGCTCGCCGGCCTTCACCGGTGTGCCCGCCGCGAGGCCGTCGGCGACGCGGACGACCGTGCCCGGCATGGGGGCCAGGAGGGAACCGGGGGCGTGCTGCGCGGTCGGGTCGGGGAAGCGGGGCAGGGCGATCAGGGCGGTGGTGTTGACGTAGACCCGGTCGTCGTGGCGGGAGACCTCGAACCGGCGCCGGACGCCGTCCACTTCGAGGACCACCAGACCCGCGTCGGCGTGCACCACGCGCACCCCGTCCGCCTCCAGGCCCTGCCGGGTGTACCGGTAGCGGGCCTCGTGCTCCTCGCCCGCCATCAGGTAGCGCTTGGTCTGCGGCTGCGAGGGGACGTTGCGCCAGCCGCCGAAGCCCGGGCGGGAGCGGGCATGCGCGTCGGCGAGGGCGGCGGCCAGGGGGGCGTGCGGGTCGGGGGACGGCTCGGACAGGTCCGGGAGGTGGCGGTCGTAGAAGCCGGTGTCCATGCGGGCGGCGGTGAACTCCGGGTGGCGCAGGGAGCGGACCAGGAGGTCGCGGTTGGTGACGGGGCCGTGGATCGCGGCCCGCTCCAGGGCGGAGGCGAGCTTGCGGACGGCCTCCGCGCGCGTGGGGGCGTGGGCGACGGCCTTGGCGAGCATGGGGTCGTAGTGGACGCCGATGTCGTCGCCGTCGGTGTAGCCGGTGTCGAGGCGGATGCCGTCGGGCAGGGCGAGGCGGTGCAGGCGGCCGGTCTGGGGGGACCAGTCGTGGGCGGGGTCCTCGGCGTAGAGCCGGGCCTCGACGGCGTGGCCACGCGCGCGTGGCGGGTCGGTGCCGAGGGGGTGGCCCTCGGCGATCCGGAGCTGTTCCGCCACCAGGTCGAGGCCGAAGACGGCCTCCGTGACGGGGTGTTCGACCTGGAGGCGGGTGTTCATCTCCAGGAAGTGGGCCCTGCCGCCCGCGACGAGGAACTCGACCGTGCCGGCGCCCACGTAGTCGACGGCCCGGGCGGCCCGTACGGCGAGGGCGTGCAGTTCCTCCTCCAGTCCCCCGGGGAGTCCGGGGGCCGGGGCCTCCTCGATCACCTTCTGGTGGCGGCGCTGGAGGGAGCAGTCGCGGGTGCCGAGCGCCCAGACCGTGCCGTGGGTGTCGGCGAGGATCTGCACCTCGACGTGGCGGCCGTGCTCGACGTACGGCTCGGCGAAGACCTCGCCGTCGCCGAAGGCGCTCGCCGCTTCGGCGCGGGCGGCGGCCAGTTCGGCGTCGAGGTCGGCGAGCCGGCGTACGACGCGCATGCCGCGGCCGCCGCCGCCCGCCGCCGCCTTCACCAGCACGGGCAGGTCGGCCTCGGTGACCTCGGTGAGGGGCTCGATGCCCATGAGCTGCTTGGCGCGGGTCTTGGACGCCATCGCCTCGATGGCGTCCGGGGGCGGGCCGATCCAGGTCAGGCCGGCGTCCAGGACGGCCCGGGCGAAGTCCGCGTTCTCGGAGAGGAAGCCGTAGCCGGGGTGCACGGCGTCCGCGCCGGCCGCGAGGGCGGCCTTCACGATGAGGTCGCCGCGCAGGTAGGTGTCGGCGGGCGCCTCCCCCGGGAGTCGTACGCTCGCGTCGGCCACGCGCGCGTGGAGGGCGTTCGCGTCGGCGTCCGAGTGCACGGCGACCGTGCGGATGCCCAGCTCGCGGCAGGTGCGGAAGACACGGCAGGCGATCTCGCCCCGGTTGGCGACGAGCACAGAAGTGATCACTGAGGGTTCCTCACATCCGGAAGACGCCGAAGCCGCCGCGCGCGCCCTGGTAGGGGGCGGTGTGGATCGCGGACAGGCACAGGCCGAGGACGGTGCGGGTGTCGCGCGGGTCGATGACGCCGTCGTCGTAGAGCCGCCCGGACAGGAACATCGGCAGCGACTCGGACTCGATCTGCTGCTCGACCATGGCGCGCAGCGCGGCGTCGGCCTCGTCGTCGTACGGCTGTCCCTTCGCGGCGGCGGACTGGCGGGCGACGATCGACAGCACGCCCGCGAGCTGCTGCGGGCCCATGACGGCCGACTTTGCGCTGGGCCAGGCGAAGAGGAAGCGGGGGTCGTAGGCGCGGCCGCACATGCCGTAGTGGCCGGCGCCGTAGGAGGCGCCCATGAGGACGGACAGGTGGGGGACCTTCGAGTTGCTGACTGCGTTGATCATCATCGCGCCGTGCTTGATGATGCCGCCCTGCTCGTACTCCTTGCCGACCATGTAGCCGGTGGTGTTGTGCAGGAACAGCAGCGGGATGTCGCGCTGGTCGGCGAGCTGGATGAACTGGGCGGCCTTCTGGGACTCCTCGCTGAACAGCACGCCCCGGGCGTTCGCCAGCACACCCACGGGGTAGCCGTGGAGCGTCGCCCAGCCGGTGGCCAGGCTCGTCCCGTACAGCGGTTTGAACTCGTCGAAGTCGGAGGCGTCGACGATCCGGGCGATGACCTCGCGCGGGTCGAAGGGGCTCTTCAGGTCGCCGGGGACGATGCCGAGGAGCTCGTCGGCGTCGTACTTGGGCGGCTCGGCCGGGGCCGGATCGCCGTACGCCTTGCGGTGGTTGAGGCGGGCGACCACGCGGCGGGCCTGGCGGAGCGCGTCCTGCTCGTCGACGGCGAAGTAGTCGGCGAGGCCCGAGGTGCGCGCGTGCATCTCGGCGCCGCCCAGGGACTCGTCGTCGCTCTCCTCGCCGGTCGCCATCTTCACCAGCGGCGGGCCGCCGAGGAACACCTTGGCCCGCTCCTTGACCATGATCACGTGGTCGGACATGCCGGGGATGTAGGCGCCGCCCGCGGTGGAGTTGCCGAAGACGACCGCGAGGGTCGGGATGCCGGCGGCGGACAGCCGGGTGAGGTCGCGGAAGATGGCGCCGCCGGGGATGAAGATCTCCTTCTGGGAGGGCAGGTCGGCGCCGCCGGACTCCACCAGGCTGATGCAGGGCAGCCGGTTGGCGAGGGCGATGTCGTTGGCGCGCAGGGCCTTCTTCAGGGACCAGGGGTTGCTCGCTCCGCCGCGCACGGTCGGGTCGTTGGCGGTGATCAGGCACTCGACGCCCTCGACGACCCCGATGCCGGTGACGAGGGACGCGCCGACGGTGTAGTCGCTGCCCCAGGCGGCCAGCGGGGACAGCTCCAGGAAGGGCGTGTCGGGATCGAGGAGCAGCTCGATGCGCTCGCGGGCGAGGAGCTTGCCCCGCTGCCGGTGCCGTGCGACGTACTTCTCGCCGCCGCCCGCGAGGGCCTTGGCGTGCTCGGCGTCGAGTTCGGCGAGCTTGGCGAGCATGGCCTCGCGGTTGGCCCGGTAGTCGGGACTGCCGGTGTCGAGCGCGGAGGTCAGAACGGTCACAGCAGGGCCTCCGGTATCTCCAGGTGGCGGGAGCGCAGCCATTCGCCGAGCGCCTTGGCCTGCGGGTCGAAGCGGTGCTGGGCGGCGACGCCCTGGCCGAGGATCCCCTCGACGACGAAGTTCAGGGCGCGCAGGCGGGGCAGCACGTGCCGGGTCACCTTCAGCGGGCGGCTCTCGGGGATCAGCTCCCGGAACCGCTCGACGGTCAGTTCGTGCGCGAGCCATCGCCAGGCGTCGTCCGTGCGGGTCCAGACGCCGACGTTGGCGTTGCCGCCCTTGTCGCCGCTGCGGGCCCCCGCGACCAGCCCGAGCGGGGCCCTGCGGCACGGCCCGGGCGGCAGCGGCTCCGGCAGGGGCGGCTCCGGGACGTCGTCGAGTACGCGCGTGTCGTGGGGCGGCGGCACCGCGACCCGCCGTCCGTCATAGAGGACGGCCACATGGTCGACTGCCCCATGGGGGACGTACACATCCTCGAAGACCCCATAGGGCGCGCCCTTTCCGGGTGGCGCCAGCACGTGGAAGCCGGGGTAGCTCGCCAGCGCCAGCTCCACCGCGGCCCCGCTCAGCGCCCGCCCCACGGCCTGCTGGTCCGCATCCCGTACGACGAGCCGCAGCAGCGCGCTCGCGCTCTCCTCGGTGTCGGCGTCGGGCCGGTCGGTGCGGGACAACTCCCAGCGGACGTCGGCGACTTCGCGCAGGGCGGGTGTCATCTGGTCCCGCACGAGGGCGGCCTTGGCCTCGATGTCGAGGCCGGTGAGCACGAAGACGACCTCGTTGCGGAAGCCGCCGAGCCGGTTGAGCCCGACCTTGAGGGTGGGCGGGGGCGCCTCCCCGCGCACGCCCTCGATCCGCACCCGGTCCGGCCCGTCCTGGGCGAGCCGCACGGTGTCCAGCCGGGCGGTGACGTCCGGCCCGGCGTACCGGGCCCCGGCCGTCTCGTAGAGCAACTGGGCGGTGACCGTGCCGGTGTCGACGAAGCCGCCGGTTCCGGGGTGCTTGGTGATCACGCAGCTGCCGTCCTCGTGGAGTTCGGCGAGCGGGAAGCCCGGGCGGCGGACGTCGCCGTCCTGGAAGAAGGCGTAGTTGCCGCCGGTGGCCTGCGCCCCGCACTCCAGCACGTGCCCGGCGACGACGGCCCCCGCGAGCCGGTCGTGGTCCGCCGGTGTCCAGCCGAAGTGGGCGGCGGCGGGTCCGGCGACCAGGGCGGCGTCCGTGACCCGCCCGGTGACGACGACGTCGGCGCCCTCGCGCAGACAGGCCGCGATGCCGAAGCCGCCGAGGTAGGCGTGGGCGGCGAGGCTCCCGATGGGGGTCCCCCCTGCTCGAGCGGAGCCGACAGCTCGGGGGAGGGCGGCGGTGAGGTCGTCGCCCTCGACACGGGCGACACGCACGGGGATGCCGAGCCGGTCCGCCAACGCCCGTACGGCGTCGGCGAGTCCGGCCGGGTGGAGCCCGCCCGCGTTGGTGACGATCCGGACGCCCCGCTCGTGCGCGAGGCCGAGGCAGTCCTCCAGCTGCCGCAGGAAGGTGCGGGCGTATCCGGCGCCCGGGTCCTTGAGCCGGTCCCGGCCGAGGATGAGCATGGTCAGCTCGGCGAGGTAGTCGCCGGTGAGGATGTCGAGTTCACCGCCGGTGAGCATCTCGCGCATCGCGTCGAAGCGGTCGCCGTAGAAGCCGGAGGCGTTGCCGATGCGCAGGGGTGTCACGAGGTGGCCCTCCTTGCCCGGGGGCGGGCCGTCACGAGGCGGGGCCCTTCGGTGGGCGTCCGCCGCCCGGCGGTCCCGCGAAGGCCTGCGCGATGTCCAGCCAGCGGTCGGCGTCGGGGCCGTCGGCGCGCAGGGCGAGGTCGGTGCGGTGGGCGCGCTGGGTGACCAGGAGGCAGAAGTCGAGGGCGGGGCCCGTGACGGACTGCGGGGCGTCCTCGGGGCCGTACGCCCACAGGTCGCCGGAGGGGGCGCGGAGTTCGACGCGGAAGGGGTCGGTGGGCGGGGCCAGTCCGTGCACGCCGTAGGCGAAGTCCCGGGTCCGCACCCCGAGCCGGGCCACATGCCGCAGCCGGTCGGTGGGCGGGCGCACCACACCCAGGGTGTCGGCCACATCCTGTCCATGGGCCCAGGTCTCCATGAGGCGGGCCGTCGCCATGGAGGCGGCCGACATGGGCGGCCCGTACCAGGGGAAACGCGCCTTGGGCGGGGCTGCCCGCAGGGCCGCCTCCAGTGCCGTACGGCCTTCGCGCCAGCGGGCGAGCAGGGCGTCGGGCGGGAGCCCGGCGTCCTCCTCGGCGCCCTGGTCGACGAAGGAGTCCGGGACGGCGAGGGCCTTCTCGACCAGCGCGCGGAAGCCGTCGGCGTCCGTGACGGCGAGCAGGGCCGAGCGGTCCGTCCAGGCGAGGTGGGCGATCTGGTGGGCCACGGTCCAGCCGGGTGCCGGGGTCGCGAGCGTCCAGCGCCGGGCGCTCAACCCGGCCACGAGACCGTCGAGTTCCTCGCTCTCCTGGCGCAGGTCGTCGATCACGGACGTCGGATCGGACACGGGCGCTCCCCTCGGGGCACGGCGGTGTGCGGGGTGGTGCGGGGTGGTGCGGCGTGCTGTGGAGCATGGCAGCGGCGCCAGAAACAAGCAAGCGTGCTTGCATAAAAACTGGGGGTGGCCGGAAGTGTGTGCCGCGGCGGCGTGATCCCTACACTCTGACGACGCTCGTTCCATTGGTCACGCATCGGGGGAGACACAAGAATGAGCACCTGGAACCCGGGCGGTCAGCCGCCGTACGGGGGCGGCCAACCGCCCCATGTGCCGCACCCCTACACCCCGCACCCGGTGCCGCCGCAGGCACCGCCTCCCGGCCCGGTCGCGCGGCTGCGGCGGCGGATCGGGCCCATCCACACCGCGCGCCGGGTCTTCCGGCCGTCCCGGCCGGGCCTCGTCCACGACCCGCTCATCGCGCGGATGCAGAAGATCCGCACCCTCGTGGGGCTCGGCGCGGTCGTCTGGATGTCGGTGTCCTACAAACTCGCCGCCTCCGCCCGGGACATCGCCGACGACCGCCTCGACCAGTCGTGGAACAGCGTGCTGGTGCTGTCCGTGACGTTCCCGGTGGCGGTGGGCGTCCTGCTGGCCCTGACCGCCCCGTCGGCGCGCCGGGATCTGCTGCGCCGGGCCGGGAAGTCGTTCGGCGCGATGGTGGCCCTCGTGGCGGCGGTCTTCGTGTTCCCGGCGACGGTGCTCACCGGGTTCGTCGACGGGCGGTTCGCCACCGACCCGGTGATGGCCGTGGTGACGTGGGGGGTGACGGTGTTCATCCTGGTGTGGGTGCTGCCGTTCGTCCTCTGGGGCATCGGCCTGGCGCTCGTCCACGTGTTCCGCACGGCCGACATTCACCAGACCATGCCGCCGCTGCTGGCCATGACGCTGGTGTGGGAGATGGCGCTGATCGACCTGTTCACGGACGCGTACGCGGGTGTTCCGGGGCCGGTGCGGGCGGTGTTCGCGCTCGGGGCGCCGCTCTCCGTGACCGCGGTGGGGCTGTGGGAGCTGCACCGGCTGCGGGTGCGTTACGGGATCACGGTGCGCGGGATCCTGGTGCGCTGAGCGCCACCCATGCGCCGACCACCGCTGAGCGGGCCGGCCCTGTGGGGCCCGGTCACCGGTACGAGGTGACCAGCCGGGCCAGATGCCGGCCCGCGACCTCCAACGGCGTCGCGCTGCGGGCGACCTGGGCCGCCAGCTCGGCGCCCTCCAGGGTGGCGATCACCGTGTGGGCCAGCTCCTCGGCGTCCGTGTCGGCGAACCCGGCCGTGACGAGCTTCCCGGCGACCACCTCGCGCCAGCGGGCGAACGCCTCGGCCGCCGCCTGCTGGATGCCGGGGGCGCTGGTCGCCGAGCCCACGACCGCGGACGTGACCGGACAGCCGTCGAGCCAGTCGGAGTCGCGCAGCCCCTGGGCGAGGGACGCGGTGAGGGCGAGCAGGGCCTTCGCCGGATCCGGCTCCGCGTCGAGGGTCTCGCGCAGCAGCTCGGTGAACTCCTCGTCGCCGAGCCGTACGGCGGCCGTGCCCAGCTCCTGCTTGCCGCCGGGGAAGAAGTGGTAGACGGAGCCGAGTGTCGCCCCGGCCTCGCGGGAGATCTGCTTGATGCCGGTGCCCTCGTAGCCCTGGCGCTGCATCAGGCGTGACGCCGTACGGACGATCCGCTCGCGGGTGCCGGCGGTGTCGAGGTCGTGCGGGGCCTTCGTCTTCACGCCCCCACCTTACCGAGCTAGAGCGATCGCTCTAGTCACTGTGCTACGTTCCTCTCTGGATAGATCGTTCGTTCTAGTACTTGTTCACATCGTCCGAGGGGGATCCCCATGAGCACTTCCGTGACCGTCATCGGCCTCGGCCCCATGGGCCGCGCCATGGCCGGTGCCTACCTGGACGCCGGCTACCGGGTCACCGTCTGGAACCGCACCCCGGGCCGCGCCGACGAACTGGCGGCCCGGGGCGCGTTACGCGCCGCCACCGTCGAGGAGGCGCTGGCCGCGGGCGAGGTGGTCGTGCTGAGCCTGACCGACTACGCCGCGATGTACGCCGTGCTGGAGCCCGCCGCCGCGGCGCTGGAGGGCCGTGTCCTGGTCAACCTCAGCTCGGACACACCGGCCAGAGCCCGCGAGGGAGCGGCCTGGGCGGCGCGGCACGGGGCACGCCATCTCACCGGCGGGGTCCAGACACCGCCGTCCGGCATCGGCACGAAGGAGTTCGACACCTTCTACAGCGGCCCGCGGGACCTCTTCGAGCAGTACCGGGACGTCCTGGAGGTGCTCACCGGCACCGACTACCGGGGCGAGGACCCGGGCCTGGCCGCGCTGTACTACCAGCTCCAGATGGACCTCTTCTGGACCACCCTCACGGCCTGGCTGCACATGCTGGCGCTGGCGGACGCGAACGGCATCGAGCCCTCCGAGATCACGCCGTACGCGGCCGGGGTCCTGGGCGGGATGGGCCAGTTCCTCGACTTCTACACGCCGCGGATCGAGGCGGGGCGGCACGCGGGGGACGTCGAGCGGATCTCGATGGCCGTGGCGAGCCTGGACCACGTCGTGCACACGACGCGCGACTCGGGCGTGGACCCGGCGCTGCCCGCCGCGGTGCTGGAGACGTTCCGGCGGGCGGCGGCGGAGGGCTACGAGGAGGACAGCCTGACGCGGCTGTTCGAGGTGTTCGGCCGGGGCGCGGCCGCCTGAGCGCGAGCGAGGGCGCCCCGCGCAGGCGGGGCGCCCTCGGTCACGTGCGCGAAAGCAGGGTCTGCTGCACGAGCAGGTCTGCTGCGCGATTCAGGTCTGCTGCACGAGCAGGTCTGCTACCCAAGCAGGGTCTGCTGCGCGAGCGGGGTCAGAGCTTCTCGATCACGTAGTCGACGCACTTCGTCAGGGCCTCGATGTCCGCCGGGTCGATCGCCGGGAACATCGCGACGCGCAGCTGGTTGCGGCCCAGCTTGCGGTAGGGCTCGGTGTCGACGATGCCGTTGGCGCGCAGCACCTTGGCGACGGCGGCGGCGTCGACCTCGTCCGTGAAGTCGATCGTGCCGATGACCTGGGAGCGCTTGGCCGGGTCGGTGACGAACGGGTTGGCGTACTTGATGTCCTCGGCCCAGCCGTACAGCGTCCGCGCGGAGGTGGCCGTGCGGCGGACCGCCCAGTCCAGGCCGCCCTGGCCGTTGATCCACTCCAGCTGCTGGTTCAGCAGGAAGAGGGTGGCGAGGGCCGGGGTGTTGTACGTCTGGTTCTTGCGGGAGTTGTCGATCGCCGTCGGCAGCGAGAAGAACTCCGGGACGTGGCGGCCGGAGGCGTGGATCCGCTCGGCGCGCTCGATGGCGGCCGGGGAGAAGACGCCGATCCACAGGCCGCCGTCGGAGGCGAAGGACTTCTGCGGGGCGAAGTAGTAGACGTCCGTCTCGGCGACGTCGACCGGCAGGCCGCCGGCGCCCGAGGTGGCGTCGACCAGGACCAGGGCGCCCTCGTCGGCGTCGGCCACGCGCTTGATCGGCATGGCGACACCGGTCGAGGTCTCGTTGTGGGTGAACGCGTAGACGTCCACGCCCGCCTCGGCGACCGGCTCGGGGTGCGTGCCCGGGTCGGCGGAGATGACGTCCGGGTCGGCCAGCCACGGGGCGAGCTTGGCGGCCTTGGCGAACTTGGAGGAGAACTCGCCGAAGGTGAGGTGCTGCGACCTGTTCTCGATCAGGCCGTGCGTCGCGATGTCCCAGAACGCGGTGGAGCCGCCGTTGCCGAGGATCACCTCGTAGCCGTCGGGGAGCTGGAACAGCTCGCTGATGCCCTCGCGGACCTGGCCGACCAGGTTCTTGACGGGGGCCTGGCGGTGGGAGGTGCCCATGAGGGAGGTGCCGGTGGCGGCGAGGGCGTCCAGCGCCTCCGTCCGCACCTTGGAGGGACCCGCGCCGAAACGTCCGTCCGCGGGCTTGATGTCAGAGGGAATCTGGATCTCAGCCACGGAGGGGAGCGTAGCCGTTTCCAGAAACCTGGGCGAAACGTCGTCCGTCGGGTGAGACGGGCTCTGGACGGGTGTGCGCCGGGTCGCCGACCGCGGGGGCGTCACTGTCAGTGGCCGCGTGCATGCTGGAGGCATGACGGATCTTCCGCACGGCAGGGATGTGACGGCTCTCGAGGGCGAGTTGCGCGCGGCCGTCCGCGGGGACGTGGCCTTCGGTGCCCTGGACCGCGCGCTGGTCACCATGGACGCGTCCAACTACCGGCGGGTGCCGTACGGGGTCGTGGCGCCGTCGGACGCCGATGACGTGGCGGCGGTGCTGGAGGTGTGCCGGCGGCGGGGCGTGCCGGTGGTGCCGCGCGGCGGGGGCACGTCCATCGCCGGGCAGGCCACGGGCACGGGCGTGGTGCTGGACTTCACCCGGTACATGAACCGGCTGGTCTCCCTGGATCCCGGGGCGCGGACGGCCGTGGTGCAGCCGGGGCTGGTGCTCGACCGGCTCCAGGAGGCCGCCGCCCCGCACGGACTGCGGTTCGGGCCGGATCCGTCGACGCACAGCCGGTGCACGCTCGGCGGCATGATCGGCAACAACTCGTGCGGCTCGCACTCGGTGGCCTGGGGCACGACCGCCGACAGCGTGCGCGAGCTGGACGTCGTCACCGCGCGCGGCGAGCGGCTGCGGCTCGGGCGGGACTGGGCCGGGGCGCCGGAGGGCCTGCGGGCGCTGGTGGAGGGCGACCTGGCCCGGCTGCGTACGGGCTTTCCGGAGCTGCCCCGCCGCATCTCCGGCTACGCGCTGGACGCCCTGCTGCCGGAGCGGGGCGCCGACGTGGCGCGCTCCTTCTGCGGCTCCGAGGGCACGCTCGGCGTGCTGACGGAGGCGGTCGTGCGCCTGGTGGAGGCGCCTCGCGCGCGTGCCCTGGCCGTGCTGGCGTACGCCGACGAGAGCGCGGCGGCCGAGGCCGCTGCCGGGCTGCTGCCGCTGGGCCCGCTGACGGTGGAGGGCATGGCGGCGGACCTGGTGCCGTCGGCGGCCGGGCTGCCCCGGGGCGGGGCCTGGCTGTTCGTGGAGACCGGCGGGGAGTCGGCGGCGGAGGCACGCGCGCGTGCGGAGGCGATCGTGCGGGCGGCCGACGTCGTGGACGCGCTGGTGGTCACCGGCCCCGCCGGGCAGCGCGCGCTGTGGCGGATCCGGGAGGACGCGAGCGGTACGGCGACGCGCATGCCGGACGGGAGGGAGGCGTGGCCGGGCTGGGAGGACTGCGCGGTGCCGCCGGCCCGGCTGGGCGCGTACCTGCGGGACTTCCGGGCGCTGCTGGCGGCGCACGGGCTGCGCGGCACGCCGTACGGGCACTTCGGGGACGGCTGCATCCACGTCCGGATCGACTTCGACCTGCTGACGCCGGCCGGGGTCGCCCGCTTCCGCCGCTTCTCGGAGGAGCTCGCGGAGCTGGTGGTGGCGCACGGCGGGTCGCTGTCCGGGGAGCACGGGGACGGGCAGGCGCGGGCGGAGCTGCTGCCGAGGATGTACGGGCAGGAGATGGTGGACCTGTTCGAGCGGGTGAAAGGGGTGTGGGACCCGGACGACCTGCTCAACCCCGGCATGCTGGTCCGCCCCGCGCCCCTGGACGCGGACCTCCGCTTCTCCGTCCTCCCCCGCGAGCCCGTCGACGTCGTCTTCGGCTACCCCGCCGACGGCGGCGACTTCTCGGCGGCGGTGCGGCGCTGCGTGGGCGTCGCCAAGTGCCGTACGGCGTCGGTGTCCGGCTCCGCCGTCATGTGCCCGTCCTTCCGGGCGACCGGTGCGGAGGAGCACTCCACGCGCGGGCGGGCCCGGCTGCTGCACGAGATGCTCGCCGGTGAGGTGGTGACCGACGGCTGGCGCTCGACCGAGGTGCGGGACGCGCTGGACCTGTGCCTGTCCTGCAAGGGCTGCCGCTCGGACTGCCCGGTCGAGGTCGACATGGCCACGTACAAGGCGGAGTTCCTCCACCACCACTACGCCGGGCGGCGCCGGCCCGCCGCGCACTACGCCCTGGGGTGGCTGCCGGTGTGGCTCCGGGCGGTCGCGCGGACGCGCACGGCGTGGCTGGTCAACGCGCTGACGGGGCTGCGGCCTTGCGCGTGGGTGGCCAGGCGGCTGGGCGGGATCGCGCCGGAGCGGGAGATCCCGCGGGTGGCGTCGCGGACGTTCAGCCGGTGGTGGGAGCGGCGGCGCGCCCAGCGGGTTGCCGCGGACGGCGATCTCGTCATCCTCTGGCCCGACACCTTCACCGAGCACCTCTCGCCCTCCGTGGGGCAGGCCGCCGTGCGGGTGCTGGAGGCGGCCGGGCTGCGGGTGGCGCTGCCGCCGACCGTGCGTCTGGAGAAGCCCCCGGTGGGCGACGGCCGGACGGTCGCCCTCGACCCGCTGTCGCTGCTGCGGGGCCGGGGGCGGGTCTGCTGCGGGCTGACGTACGTGTCGACGGGCCAGCTGGACCGTGCCCGGACGGTCCTGCGCCGCACGCTCGACCTGATGGAACCGGTGCTGGAGACCGGCGCCCCGGTCGTGGTCCTGGAGCCGAGCTGCGCCGCGGCCCTGCGCACGGACGCCCCCGGGCTGCTGCACGACGACCCGCGCGCGGCCCGCCTCGCCGCGAAGGTCCTCACGTTCGCGGAGACGCTGGAGCGGCACGCCCCCGGCTGGACGCCGCCGCGGCTGGACCGCCCGGTGGCCGGGCAGACCCACTGCCACCAGCACGCGGTACTGGGCGACGCCGCCGACCGCCGGCTGCGCCGGGCCGCCGGGCTCTCCGGCGAACTGAGCGGCGGCTGCTGCGGTCTCGCGGGCAACTTCGGCTTCGAGAAGGGCCACTACGAGGTGTCCGCCGCGTGCGCGGAGGAACACCTCCTGCCGTCCGTACGGAACGCCCCGGACGACGCGGTGGTCCTGGCGGACGGCTACTCCTGCCGCACGCAGCTGGAGCAGTTGGCGGGGGTGCGGGGGAGACACCTGGCGGAGGTACTGGCGGCGGCGTTGGAGGGGGCGGGGGGTGAGGGGTGAGGCCGCGGTGGGCGTCCGGCTGTCGGGGCGCGTTTGAGGCGTTCGGGCCATGCCGCGGGGGGACCCGGAGTGTCTGAGCGGGGGGACGGCCGAGGCCGCTCCTAGGCTCGCGGGACCAGTCACCGCCCGTCGAGGGCCAAAGCCCGTCGAGGGCCGCTGCTCGAAGGAGCCCGCGCATGAGCGTCCGCGTCCAGCCCATCACCCGTGACGAGCACCTGGCGTTCGTCTCGGCCCGCCCCTCCGCCAGCCACACGCAGCTCCCGTCCTGGGGCGAGGTGAAACCCGACTGGCAGGCGGAGAGCCTGGGCTGGTTCGACCAGGGCGGGCAGCTCGTCGGCGCGGGCCTGGTCCTGCTGCGCCCCCTGCCCGGGCCGCGGCTGCCGGGGCTGCGGCGCTACCTCGCGTATCTGCCCGAGGGCCCGCTGATCGACTGGCACGAGCCGGAGCTGGAGCGCCTGCTGGAGCCGATGCTGGCGCACCTGGGGCGGCGGGGCGCCTTCGCGGTGCGGATGGGCCCGCCGGTCGTGGTGCGCCGCTGGAGCGCCGAGGCGGTCAAGGCGGCGATCGCGGACCCGGCCGCCCGGCGGCTGCGGGACGTGCGGGCGACGTCGTACGAGCCGCGCGCCGGGCAGGTCGCGGACGGCCTGCGCCGGATGGGCTGGCGGCAGACCAAGGCCGGCGGCGAGGGCGGCTTCGCCGCGGGCCAGCCCCGGTTCGTCTTCCAGGTGCCGTTCGCCGGACGCTCGCTGGACGAGATCCACAACGGCCTGAACCAGCAGTGGCGGCGCAACATCAAGAAGGCGGAGCAGGCCGGCGTGAAGGTCGTGCGCGGCGGCTACGAGGACCTGCCGGCCTTCCACGAGCTGTACGGCGAGACCGCCGAGCGGGATCGTTTCGTCCCGCGCCCGCTGCCGTACTTCCAGCGCATGTGGAGCGCGCTCACCGCCGAGCACCCGGACCGGATGCGGCTCTACCTCGCGTACCACGACGGCGAGGTGCTCGCCGCGGCCACCATGCTGACCGTCGGCGACCACGTCTGGTACTCCTACGGCGCCTCCACCAGCCGCCGGCGCGAGGTCCAGCCGAGCAGCGCCCTGCAGTGGCGCATGATGACCGACGCCCACGAGCTCGGTGCCGCGGTCTACGACCTGCGCGGCATCACCGACACCCTGGAGGAGTCCAGCCACCTGCTGGGCCTGCTGCGCTTCAAGGTGGGCACCGGCGGCGAGGCCGTCGAGTACCTCGGCGAATGGGACTTCCCGCTCAACCGGCTGCTCTACAAGGCGTTCGACCTTTATCTGTCCCGCCGCTGAGGAACCGAAGGAGTCGGAAAGGGGCCGATGGCGCACTGTCGGCCCCGTTTTTCACCGACCGTGGGCGTCTCACGCCGCGAGACAGTGGTAAAAGGGCTTCACGCACCTGACCGAGTCCATTACCCTGGACTGTGCAGTACACCGAGATGTACGTTGCGTACACGCCGGTGTACGCAGCCCCGCACCAGCGCCGACGACCACAGGACCGCCGTGACCAGCCCCGACAGCGTCACCACACCCCAGCCCGCCACCACCGCCGCCGACGGCGCCGCACCGGCCGCCGGTCCGGGCCGGCTCGGCTCCCTCGGACCCCTGGGCCTGGTGCTCGCGGGCGGGATCTCCGTGCAGTTCGGCGGCGCCCTGGCGGTGACGCTGATGCCGCGGGCCGGTGCCCTCGGGGTGGTCGCGCTGCGACTGCTCGTGGCGGCGGTGGTCCTGCTGCTGGTCTGCCGCCCGCGACTGCGCGGCCACTCGCGCACCGACTGGGGCACGGTCGTCGTCTTCGGCATCACCATGGCCGCGATGAACGGCCTCTTCTACCAGGCCGTCGCCCGTATCCCGCTGGGCCCCGCGGTCACCCTGGAGGTCCTCGGCCCGCTCGCCCTGTCGGTCCTGGCCTCCCGCCGCGCGATCAACGTCGTGTGGGCGGCCCTGGCCCTCGCCGGTGTCTTCCTCCTCGGCGGCGGAGGCTTCGACGGTCTCGACCCCACAGGAGCGGCCTTCGCCCTGGGGGCGGGCGCCATGTGGGCGGCCTACATCGTCTTCAGCGCCCGCACGGGCCGCCGCTTCCCGCAGGCGGACGGGCTGGCCCTGGCGATGGCGGTGGGCGCGGTGCTGTTCCTCCCGCTGGGCATCGCCGAGTCGGGCGCGAAGCTGGCCGACCCGGTGACGCTGGGCCTCGGCGCGGCGGTGGCGCTGCTCTCCTCGGTCCTGCCCTACACCCTCGAACTCCTCGCGCTGCGCCGCCTGCCCGCCTCCACCTTCGCGATCCTGATGAGCCTGGAACCGGCCATCGCCGCGACGGCCGGCTTCCTCCTGCTGGACCAGGCCCTCACCGCCCCGGAGGCCGCGGCGATCGCCCTGGTCGTCGCGGCGAGCATGGGGGCGGTGCGGACGCAGGTGGGCCGGGGGAAGACGAAGGGACTGGAGGCGACGGGGCTGGAGGGCTAGGGGGTGTCCGCAAAGTCCCGCCCGCCACGAGGTCGGCCCTACTCCCAGACCGCGGTGTCCGGGTCGATGCCATGGGCGCGGGCACTGGCGTCGACGATGCGGCGGAACCACGTGGCGAGGCCGGGGCGGATGCCGTCGTAGTGGGCGGCGAATCCCGGATCATCCTCGAACATGCGGCCGAGACAGACCTGCATCTGCCGGGTGAGGGGAAAGTACGAGGCGAACACCTCGCGGTGCCGCTCGGCGAGTTGGTCCGCTTCCGGGCTGCCGGGTGCGACACCGGCGTCCATCGCCTTCGCGAGGGCACGCTCGAGGTCGGCCATCTCTTCGGCGACGGCCTGCCATTGCTCCGGGCTGCGAGCGGCCGCGCGTTCGGCGTACTGCCGCCACTGCGTCGTGTCCCCGTAGCGCCGGCGGGCCTGGGCGGGCCAGTCCGGGTTCCACTCGGGGCCGAACACCGCGGCCTGCTGCTCGGCGGAGAGCAGCAGGCCGCGCTCATGGGCCTCGATCATCCGGTCGAGGCCGGTGCTGAGCCGCTGGAGGCGTTCGATCCGCTCGGCGACCTGGGCGCGCTGCGCGCGCAGTGCGCCGGGCACGTCGGCGGTCGAGTCGTCCAGGACGGCCCGGATCCGGTCCAGGCCGAGGCCGATCTCGCGGTAGACGACGATGCGGTGCAGGCGCTCCAGGTCACCGGCGGTGTAGAGGCGGTATCCGGCGGCCGTGCGCAGCGACGGCCGCGCCAGGCCGATCTCGTCCCAGTGGTGCAGCGCGCGGACCGTCACGCCCAGCCGCGCCGAGACCTGACCGACGGTCAGGCCGTCGGCGTCAGTGGGATCAGGCATGCTCCCCATTGTCTCCGCGACCGGCGTCCGGGTGGACGATCCCGACGGCCGCGAGGTTCCGCGCCTCCTGGCTGTCCGGGTCGAAGGGCTTCGCCGCGGTGAGCACGATCCGTGCGTTCTCGGGGGTGATCACCGTCACGTCGCGGGTGTGCCAGGCCGTGTCCCGGGGACCGTCGACGCAGTCCGGGCGCAGCGCGCGACAGGCCTCGACGAGGGGATCGACCTGGCTGAGCACGCACGCGAAGCTGAGGCTCATCGCGGGCGCCTGCTCCGGAACGCTCTCCTCCGAGACGAGGAGGACGTCCTGGAACGCCCACCGGCGCAGATGCACCAGCCGGCCGGGGATGCCGAACAGCTCGAAGAACCCGAGCCCGCGGGTCCAGAAGTTTACCGACGCGGCCAGGTCGTTCGTGGGGATCGTGGCGAACGCGGGCATCCCGTAGATGCCGCGGAAGGGCTCCGGCGGCACCGCGTCCGGGCCGGGAGGGGGCACGGGGCTGGTCTCGAAGGCGTTGTAGTAGTCGCTCATGCACCCCACCTTCCGGCCTCACGCAACGTGAGGGTCAAGCCGCATCCGCGGGCCGTCGCGGCCGACGGCGGTCAGGGCGTACGCGCCACGCGGAACCCCACGTCGTCGATCCGGAACGTCGGATGGCTCCGGCGCCGCACCGAGGCGCGGCAGCTCCAGTGCTCGTCGGACCAGCCGCCGCCGCGGAGCACCCGGTAGGTGCCGTAGACCTCGGGGTCGTAGAGGTCCCAGCACCAGTCCCAGGCGTTGCCCAGCATGTCGTGCAGGCCCCAGGCGTTGGGCTGTCTGCCGCCCACGGGGTGGATCCGGTCGCCCGAGTTCCCCCGGTACCAGGCGATCGCGTCGAGGGGGCCGTAGCGCGGGCCCGTGCCGCCGGCGCGGCAGGCGTGCTCCCACTCGGCCTCCGTCGGCAGCCGGTACCCGTCGGCGGAGGTGTCCCAGTCGGCCGTGCCGGTGTCGCTCCGCAGGCGGTACGCGGGGGTCAGCCCTTCCTGACGGGACAGGGCGTTGCAGAAGCGGACCGCGTCCCACCAGGACACGCCCTCGACGGGCAGCCGGTCGCCGTCGGCCGTGCTCGGCCGCTCGCCGGTGACCTCGGCGTACCACTCCTGGGTGACGGGGAACGCCGACAGCCGGAACGGCGCGACCTCGACCGGCCAACTGCGTCGCGTCCGCCGGTCCGACAGCGTCACCTGCCCGGCCGGGACGGCGATCATCTCGTGCTCCGAGTCCCCACCCATGAGCGGCAACCCTACGGGTGGGGGCGCCCGGAAGCACCGAGCGCCCCTGGCGGCACCGACGTCACCTCACCGTGCACGCCATGTCACGTCGCGGTGCACGTCACCCCCGGCACACCCCCGCCCCCGGGAGCGCCCCCGAACCCGAAGCCCGCCGAACCGCCCACCGGCACGCTCCCGTTGTGCGCGGCGTTCACCGCCGTGACGCTCGCGCCGCTCTGCGTGTACGACGCGTTCCACATGTTCGTGACCTTCTGGGAGCCGCTCCACGTCCAGGTCACCTTCCAGGACTTGAGCGGCGCGGTGCCCGTGTTGGTCACCTTCACCTCGGCGTTGAAGCCGCCGCCCCAGTCGCTGCCGACCGTGTAGGCGGCGCTGCACGCGGCGGTGCCGCCGCCGGGACCACCGGGGTCGCCGGGCCCGCCCGGGTCGGTGCCGGGGCCGCCGGGCGCGAAGGCCGGGGCCTTGATCGGGGCGAGGTAGGCGTCCTTCGCCGTGTCGACGGTCTGCCAGTCGTCCTTGAGGATGCCGCCGGTGTCCCCGGAGTTGGGGTTCCAGGACCAGAACGTCCAGTGGAAGCTGTCGGCGCCGTGCGCCGAGGTCGAGCGCAGGTACTTCACCAGCTCGGACAGCCACCTCTGGTCCACCGCCGGCTGGAGCGTCGTACCGAACTCGCCGAGCCACACCGGCGCGATGTTCTGCTTGAAGACGTAGCCCCAGTACTTGTCCCAGATCCCCGGCAGGTTGGCGGGGAAGGACGGGTCGGAGAACCACGGCTGCTGGGCCACCGACGTGGCGTAGTCGTGGGCCGAGTACACCAGCCGGTTCGCCACGTCCAGCTGGACCGGGTACTGGGCGACGCCCATGAGGTTGCCGCCCCACCAGCCGTTCACGCCGTTGTGCGACTGCACGCCCTCGACCATGATCAGCAGCTCGGGGTTGACCGACAGTACGGCGTTGCCCGCGCGCTGGGCGGCCAGGCGCCAGTCGCGGGAGGTGTCGCCGCAGCCCCAGCAGGCCGGGTCGTGGGGCTCGTTGTGCAGGTCGATGCCGATCACCGTGGAGTTGCCCTTGTAGCGGGCCGCCAGTGCCTTGAGGTTGGCGATCCACGTGGACTCGGGGACCGACGCCGTGTACCAGAGCGCCGACTGGCCCGCCGCGTCCGGCCGGTGCCGGTCCAGGACGATCTTCAGGCCGGACTGTCCGGCGTAGGCCACGATCCTGTCCAGGACCTGGAGCGAGGTCAGGCCCCGGAGGTCGGCGTTCTTGCCGTCGTAGCTGATGCTGTCGGGCATGGTGCCGGGCTTGAGGATGTCATCGCTGTAGGGCATGCGGATGGTGTTGTAGCCCAGCGACTTCATCTGGTCGATCATGCTCTTGTAGTCGCGGGCCCACAGGCCGTGGACCACGTGGTTGGCGGTCTCGAAACCGAACCAGTTGACGCCGGCGATACGGACCGGCTGCCCGGCCGCGTCCAGGATCTGGCGGCCGCTGGTGTGCCAGTAGCCGGCACCGGCGGCCTTCGCGTCCACGTCGGCCCGGGCCGACTCCGTGCCGGCCAGCGGTAACAGGAGCGCCGCGGCAACACACAGCGCTCTGCGCAGAGTGCGGAACATGTGGCTGCTTCCTCTCGGGGGGGAGGCACGGCACCCGGAACAGAATGGGAGCGCTCCCATAATGCCGCGCACCTCCCAGAGAACTGACACACCATGAGCACGTCAAGACTCCGGGAGGTGTGCGACGCCAGGGGGTTACCGGCTGAGCCCCGGGCGCTACCGGCTGAGCTTCTGGAACCGCCGTACCGCGAGCGGCAGGAAGATCACCGTGAGGATCACCGGCCACACCCCGGCCATCAGCAGCGCGTGCTGCTCGACCCACGTGTCACCGGTGACCGGCGTGCCGAACAGCTCGCGGGTCGCCGCCGCCGTGGACGAGATCGGGTTCCACATCGCCACCCAGCCCAGCCAGTCCGGCATCAGCTGCGGCGCGACGAAGATGCTGGAGATCATCGTCAGCGGGAAGGCGACCGCGAACAGCCCGCCCGCGGCCTCCGGGTTGGGCACGAGCAGGCCGAGCCACACGCCGATCCAGATCAGCGCGAACCGCAGCCACAGCAGCAGCCCGAACGCGGCGAGGAAGCCGAAGCCGCCGTCCGGCCGCCAGCCCATGGCCAGCGCGGTGAGCATCATGATCGCCAACTCGGCGCAGGCGACGATCAGATCGGTGATCCCGCGCCCGGCCACCACGGCGGAGGACGCCATCGGCATGGAGCGGAAGCGGTCGATGACGCCCTTGGTGGAGTCGTAGACCACGACCGTGGCGGTGTTGATGAAGCCGAACGCCATGGTCATCACGAACATGCCCGGCATCAGGAAGTCCGTGTAGTCCCCGCCGCCCGGCACCTTCATCGCGCTGCCGAAGACATAGCCGTAGAGCAGCACGGACAGGATCGGGAAGCCCAGCTGCCAGGCGATGTTGACGGGCTGGCGCTGGTAGTGGGTCAGGCCGCGGCGGACGATGTTCCAGCAGTCGGCGAGCAGCCAGTACGTGCCGCTCCGGGTGCTCGGGGTGCTCAGGTCGACGGCACTCACGCGGCGGCCTCCTTCTCGGTGCGGTGTCCGGTCAGGCGCAGGAAGACGTCGTCGAGGCTGGGCCTGCGCAGTCCGATGTCCTCGACGCGGACGCCCTCGTCCTGGAGGGTCCGCGCCACCTCCGTGAGGGCCGTGACCCGGTCGGTGACCGGGGCGTGCACCCGCAACTCGGTCTCGTCCGCCTCGGGTTCGCCGTCCGCGACCCGGGCGATCACCTTCACCACGCGCGGGATCTCGGACCGCTCGGCGACCACGACCTCGACGCGGTCGCCGCCGACCAGGTTCTTCAGCCCGTCCGGGGTGTCGTCGGCGATGGCCCGCCCCTGGTCGATGACGGTGATGTGCGAGGCGAGCTTGTCGGCCTCCTCCAGGTACTGCGTGGTCAGCAGCACGGTCGTGCCGGTCGCCACCAACGCCCGTACGGAGTCCCAGACCTCGCCGCGGCTGCGGGGGTCGAGGCCGGTCGTCGGTTCGTCGAGGAAGAGCACGGCCGGGGCCAGGATCATCGACGCGGCGAGGTCGAGGCGGCGCCGCATGCCGCCGCTGTACTTGCCGACGCCCCGGTCCGCGGCGTCGGTCAGGTCGAACTGCTCCAGCAGCTCGGTCGCCCGGAGCCTGGCCCGCTTGCCGCCGAGGTGGAACAGCCGGCCGAACATCTCCAGGTTCTGCCGGCCGGTGAGCACCTCGTCGACCGCCGCGTACTGGCCGGTGAGCCCGATCCGGGCCCGTACCTCGCGCGGCTGCCGGGCCACGTCGAGACCGGCGACCGTCGCGCTGCCCCCGTCCAGCCGGATCAGCGTGGACAGGATGCGGACCGCCGTGGTCTTGCCCGCGCCGTTCGGCCCGAGCAGGCCGTGCACCGTGCCCTCGCGCACCGCGAGGTCGAAGCCGTCCAGGGCGCGTTTCTCGCCGTACCGCTTCTCCAGCGCCTCGGCCCGCACCGCGTATCCGTCCATGCCGTCCCTCCCGTGTGCCCGTGCCGTGCTCGTGCTGTGCCCGACATCGCGAACTGAGTACAGCGTACCCGATTACGCGTACGGCGTACCCAGTTTTTTCGCGGGGACCTAAGCTGGGCACCATGACGAGCGGTACGAGTGGCACGGGCAGCGCGGAGACCAGCGGCAGCGGCGATATCGCCCGCACGCTCGAACTGCTGTGGGACACCGGCCGGCGGCCCAGCCGGGGCCCCAAGCCGACCCTGACCCTGGACCGGATCGTGGAAGCGGCCATCCAGGTGGCGGACGCCGAGGGCCTGGAGGGGCTCTCCATGCGCCGCGTCGCGGCCGAGCTGGGCACCGGCACCATGTCGCTCTACCGGTACGTGCCGGGCAAGGGCGAACTGCTCGACCTCATGCTGGACCGGGTGCAGCGCGTCTCCGAGGACCCGGACGGCTCCGGCGACGGCGGCTGGCGCGCCGCCCTGGAGACACTGGCCCGCCACACCCTCGCCCTCTACCGCCGCCACCCCTGGCTGCTCCAGGTCAACCAGTCCCGGCAGATCCTCGGCCCGGGCGCCCTCGACGGCATGGAGAGGATCCTCACCCGGATCCGCCCGATGGGGCTCAGCGATCCCGAGCTGCTCTCCGCGGTCATCATGATCGACGGGTACGTCGTCGGGGCCGCGCGCTCGCACCTGTACCAGAAGGAGGCGGAGCGCCGGACGGGCCTGACGGACGCCGAGTTCTGGCAGGCGCAGGTGCCGGTCCTGGAGAAGGTCATGGCCTCGGGCCGCTACCCGGTCATGGCGTCCCTCTCCGAGGACACCTTCGGACCCGACTTCGACCACTTCGAGTTCGGCCTCCAGCGGATCCTGGACGGCCTGGAGGTCCTGGTGACCCGGCGCCGGGACCAGGGCGCAGCCGCCGGATGAGGGCTCTCAGGTGTTGCGGGTCAGGGCGTTGGTGACGGCGCATAGTGGTGGGCGAGGTCGGTGGCGAGGTCGCGGAGGTGAGCCCTGGCTTCGGCGGGGCCGTGCACAGTGATGGTGCTCCCGAACGGCAGTAGGGTTCGCACGTCCTCCAGGTTCGGGAAGCGGATCCTCACCCTGTGGCCGGTGGTGGATTCCTCATGGTCGTCCTGGACGAGTCGTTGGCCGAGGATCCGTCGCGCCCGCTCGATCTGGGTCTGGTCGATGGTGGCGCTGACCTCTATCGCATGGTTGTGTTCCCACTGCTCAACGAGCGCTGCAGCGACGGTCGCCAGGGTCCGGCCCTCGCAGATCCGGCGTGGCTGGTCGACCTCTTCCCACGTGGTGATCCGTTCGAGTCGGTACATCCATGGCACTCGGGCACAGTCGGCGACGAGGTACCAGATGCCGGCCTTGGCGACCAGCCCGTAGGGATCCACGACCAGGTCGCGCGGACATGACTCGCGTGGGCTGTCGTACTCGATCCGTAGCCGGCGACCTCGCCGTACCGGGCCGATCAGCGAAGCCGGAGTCGTGCCGGAAGTTCGTGCCTGGAGCCAGGGACGGCTGTCCACGTGCACCACGTCGGTGAGCGGCAGGAGATCATCGACTCGACGTGGCCGTGCAGCGGCGATCTTGGTGAGCGCGCGCCGGCTTTCGACCGCTGCGTCGAGCTCCGCACGTTGCTTCTCGTCCAGCCCGACGAGCGAGAGATGATCACGCTCGTCGGGTGTAAGTCGCGTGAGGTCGAGCCCGGACCCGGGCAGCATGGTCACGCCTCCGAGGCGGCCCCGTTGCGCGGTCACCGGCAGACCGGCGTCGCGGAGCCAGTTCAGGTCCCGGGTGACGGTTCGAAGGGACACCCCGAGCGCCGAGGCGAGGTCCTGTGTGGTCACGGCATCCCTCGATGCCAGGAGCAGCATCAGGGAGAAGAAGCGGTCTGGGGTCACACGCCAAGGTTTTCAGGAATTGCGACATGATGCGGCGCATATCCCGGTCAGGGTGGCGGATGCGTACCCACGACCTGCGAGAAGGAAGAACCATGACCACATCCGTCGTGTCCATCGTCTACGTGAACGACGCTCCCGCCGCAGCACGTTTCTACGGCGGCCTCCTCGGCATGAGTCCCTCGTTCGAGACTCCGGGATACATCACTTTCGACCTCGGGCCAGGCGCTGACCTCGCTGTGTGGTCCGGCCAGTTCGAGGATCTGTCAGCGGACGTCCCGCGCACCAGTGAGGTGTGCCTGGCCACCGACGGTGGGCCCGACGAGGTCACCGCGATCTTCAAGCAGTGGCAGTCCAAGGGCGTCACGATCCTGCAGGAGCCTCATGATGCGGGGTTCGGGCTGACCTTCCTCGCGGCCGATCCTGACGGGAACCGTATCCGCGTCGCACCGAGGGACTGACAGGCCGCAATGCGGCAGGCGCACACGACAAGTGTCGCGCCTGCCGTCGTCTGACTTCGAGAGGACGACGAGTGGTCCACGCGAATGCGCCCCTGAGCGTCGAGGGCCGCGCAACGGATCACCGACGAACTTGTCACTCGGTTCGGTGATCGACCTGCGCCCTGTCAGCCGACGCCTGACCCGGCTCGGCCTCGGCCTCGGCCAACGCCGCTTCATCGACCCAGGCGGTGAGAACGATCGGAAGCCGGGGAAGATCACTGCCCGCTGGCCCGGACACATGGTGCACCTGGATGTGAAGAAGGCCGGCCGGATCCCTGATGGCGGCGGGCGGCGGATCCATGGCCGGGACAGCGATCAGGCCAAGGTCGCCAGTCGGGCAAAGTCGGCCGGGGCAAAGCGTGGCTACGTCTAGGTCTGGTTCGCCGCCCACGGCATCAACCACATCCCATCATGGCCGAGGAAGTGCTCTACGCCGGCGAGTTCACCAGCGAGGACGCCCGGTCAGCCGCGATCGCAGTGTGGAACATCCACTACAACTGCCACCGGCCGCACAGTGCTGCCGCCGGAAAGCCGCCAGCAGCACGCCTCCGCCCGAGAGCGTCACCAACGTCGAGCCCTCATACACCTAGAGGGGTGTCCTTCGGATCACCCCGCGTCTTGATCCCCGAACGACAGTCCTAGTTCCGCCGCCGCAGGCGCCGCAGGCCGAACAGGACGACCAGGGCGGCGGCCGCGGCGATGGCGCCGGTCTTGAGGTTGCCGCTCAGCGCGTCGCCGCCCGCGCCGCCGCCCGAGGCGGACGAACCGCCGTTGCCGGAGGGCGAGTCGGCCCCCTCGGCCCCGGGGGCGTCCTGCGGCTCCACGGGACTGTCGGCGCCCTCGGCGCCGTACATGAGCTTCTTCCCGTCGGCGGTGTAGGTCACGGACTCGCCCTGGCCCAGGAACGGCACGCCGAGCCGCTGCTTCCGCTTGATGTCGCCGCCGTCCCAGTCGTACGCGATCGCGCCGAAGTAGCTGCGCACGACCAGGTGTTGACCGTCCGGGGAGAGCGTGGCGTCGGTGGCCTCCAGGTCGGGGACGGCCGCGACGGGCCGGAAGACGTTCGTCCCGGACGGGGAGAGTTCGGCCGGACCCTCGTAGAGGTGGCCGCCCTTCGCGTTCTTGTCGACGATGTAGACACGGCCTGTCTTCGGGTGCACGACGAGCGACTCGGCGTCGCGCGCGCCGTCGGAGTACTTCACGACGTACTGCGTGGCCCGGATCGTCTGGTCGCGCAGGTTCTTCGGCTCCGGCAGCCGGTAGATCCAGACGTACGGCCACGTGCCGCCGAGGTTGTCGCCGATGTCCCCGACGTAGATCTGGTTGCCGGGCCCGATGGAGATGGCCTCCACGTCGCGCGGGCTGCCCACGCCGGTCATGGTGATCGTCGCGACCGTCTCGCCCGTCGCGCTGTCGACGGCGTAGAGGTACGCCCCGTCGTCGCTGTCGTTGTGCGTCCAGTAGATGCCGGGGTGCAGGCGGGAGGCGGCCAGGCCGCTGGACTCGGTGATGCGCGGGTCCTTGATGGTGAACTCCTCGTCCCCGTCGGCGGCGGAGGCGGGCACGGCGAGGGCGCCCACGAGAAGGGCCGCGGCGAGGAAGACGGAGGGTCTGCGCATGCTCTCTAGCCTGCCATCCCGCTCCGCGGTTCATCGTGTGCTGTCCGGGGACGGCTGCCGTCTGCAGACGGTCTACAGATCCACCTTCGGGCGGCGGGGGCTTCGGACATGTCCGGACTCCTGCCCTCTTCGGCCGCCGTGGCGCATTGTTCACATCGGTCGGCGTCCCCGACTTCGACGCCGGGCAGGAGCGGACGACGCCGGTCGGTGCCGATGTCCTGGACGACTGGGGCGCGCGGTTCGTCGCGCAGCTGGCAGCCCCGCGCGCGCAGCGCCTCAGCGTGACGATCGCCGACACGACCCAGCAGGTCCTTGTCGACGTGGAGGTCGGCGCCTGGGCAGCCCTCGTCCAGGACGGTGAGCACTGGATCGTTCGCCAGGGCGGGCCGGTGCGGCTGTGGGACGCCGTCGGGGGCCACGTGCTGCGGTGGCGGGCGAGCGGCTCTCCGGCCCTGGACCGCTTCCAGGTCACCCTCACCCCCGAGGCACAGAGGTGACCTGGCAGCAGGCCTGACGTCCTCCCGACCGGCCCCTGCGGCCCGATGGGGCGGGTCTCTCCGTATGCCGCGCGTGGCCCGACTCACACCCTTCCGTACCCCGTCGGAGGCCGTGATCGTCCATGATGAGCGGATGCTCAGGTTCATGCCCGTCGGTGACTCCATGACGATCGGAAGCGCGGGCGAACACACGTGGCGCTACCGGATGTGGCAGCACCTGTGCCGTTCCTACGGCGGCCCCTTCACCCTCGTCGGCCCCCGCGAGACGCTCTACGACAAGCTGGCCGAGGCCCCCACGTCGTACGCCTACGCCGAACCGGACTTCCCGCGCGCCCATCTGGCCGGCTGGGGCGAGGGCTGGCTGCACATGGCGCCGCTGATCGGCGACGCGGTGCGCTCCTGCCGGGCGGACGTCCTCCTGGTCTCACTGGGCCTGATCGACCTGGGCTTCTACACGAACGCGGAGCAGACCGCCGAGAACGTCCGGGCGTTCGCGGCGGAGGCACGGGCCGCGAACCGGCGGGTGCGGATGGTGTGGCTGCCGGTCACCCCGAACGTGCGGGCCGCGACAGACCCGGCCTTCGCCGCCGAGGTCGCCCGCTTCAACGAACTGCTGGCCAAGACGGCCGCCGACCTCGACGAACCCGGCTCCCCCGTCCTCCTCGCCTCGCCCCCGCCGTCGTACGACGTCGACACCGACACCTACGACGGCACCCACCCCGGCGCGAGCGGCGAGCACAAGATCGCGGCGGCGTTCGCGGAGGCGATGCACCAGGGCTGGGACCTGGGCGGGCCCTACGAGGAGTAGTCCTCCTCGATCACCCGCGCCAGGCGCTCCGCACACGCCCGGACGTCCAGGTCGTCCCACCCTTCCCGCTCTTCCCCGAGGTAGACGGCCCGGGCGTGGGCGAGGACGGGCCGGTGCGCGGCGGGGAGCCGCTCGATCGCCCACGCGGCCGCCGCGTCCTTGGACCGGATGCCGCCGGTCTCCAGCGTGCTCCACACCCGGGCGAGGGTGAGCAGCACGTTGCGCGTGTCCGTCTCCAGCTCGCCCATGAGCTCCGGCACCCCCGCGACGATCGCCCGCCTGAGGTCGGCCGCCGGGACGGGGTCGAGCAGCTCGGCGGGCCGGGGGCCGTACAGCGGTGCGTCGGCGAGCAGCACCATGGTCAGGACGGGCGCGAGGTCGGGGCTGAGGCCCGGCGCCGGGACCATCCCCCGCTCGAAGTCCTCCCGCAGCCACTCCCCGTAGAGGAAGTCGCAGGTCGGCGGGTACCGCCAGGGCCGTACGGCGTCCCGCACGACGATCGTCATCTCCACGGGCCGCCGCCCCCGGCCGGACACCTCGAGCAACTCCTCGACCAGCGCCCGGCGTTGCCCGTGCGTCGTGGGCTCGCGCACCACGGCCAGCACATCCACGTCACTGTGCGGCCGCAGCCCGCCGAGCGTGGCGGAACCGTGCGCGTACACGCCGAGGACGGAGTCGCCGAGGACGGCGCGGAGCAACCGCACGAGGTGATCGGTGCCGGGCTCTGGCATCTGCTGGTCCCTTCGTGACGCCGGTGTCGGCGGAGTCGGCGATGTCGCCGGAGTCCGCGGAGTACAGGCTGCCACCCGACTCGTACCGCGTGCCCTCCCCCGGCCCGACGGCGGTTTCACCCCCACGTGGGGTTTGCCCACCGCCCGCGCCCGTCCCCTCCGTTCCCGCCCTACGGTCCCCTCCATGGCGACACAACCAACGGTCGAGGAACTGGCCCGGCGGGTGGCGGACGGACTGCGCGGGGAGTTCCGCAGCCGGCTGCGCGAGGAGTTGCTCCGGCAGCCCGTCGAGTGGCTCGCGGACGAACTCCTCGCCCGCCTCCCCGACGACCCGACCGTACCGGGCCCGCGCCCCTCGCGGGAGCCCCGGCCGGCGGAGTCCGACGAGGACCGCTCCGGGCGTCTGCACCGCATCCGCTCCTGGCAGTTGGACCACGCGGCACTCGACGAGCGCGTCACCCGCCTCACGTCCTGGACCCGCGACCGCCTGGAGGCCGAGGGCCTGCTCCGCACCCCGCCCCCCAAGGGCGGCCCCCTCATCGCCCCGTCCCACCGCTCCCCCGCCGGCGAGGACCTCCTGCGCGAGGCAAAGGACCTCCTCTACGCCCTGCTGTTCGGCGAACCGGCGGACGGAGTCGTCCTCGACCGCGTCCAACGCGAACTGCTCACCCTCACCCTGCCCCGCGACAAGGCCCACACCGTCGCCTTCATGCTGCGCGCCGCCACCGAGATCGGCGCCGTCGGCACCTGGCAGGACCCGGCGGGCCGGGCGAACGACGAACGGGCCCCGAACCTGCTGTTCCAGATCGAGTACGGCGAGATCGCCGACGAACTGGTGGGTCGCGGCATCGCGGCGTGCCTGCGCCTGGTCAACGACCTGGAGGTCAACGAGCAGGTGCTGTACGGCCGTATGGAGAACGTGGAGGAAAGCACGCTCACATGAGGACGTGCTTGCTTCGAGCGCACTTCAAGACGTTGTCTTGGGCACCATGGAGTACACGCAGCTCGGACGCACGGGACTCAAGGTCAGCCGGCTCGTCCTCGGCACCATGAACTTCGGCCCGCAGACCGACGAGGCCGACAGCCACGCCATCATGGACGCGGCGCTGGACGCGGGCATCAACTTCTTCGACACCGCCAACGTGTACGGCTGGGGCGAGAACAAGGGCCGTACCGAAAGCATCATCGGCAACTGGTTCGCCAAGGGCGAGGGCCGGCGCGACAAGGTCGTCCTCGCCACGAAGGTGTACGGCAACATGGGCGCCGACGGCCCGGCCTGGCCGAACCACGACAAGCTCTCCGCCCTCAACATCCGCCGGGCCGTGGACGCCAGCCTCAAGCGGCTCCAGACCGACTACATCGACGTCTACCAGTTCCACCACATCGACCGGGACACCCCGTTCGAGGAGATCTGGCAGGCGATCGACGTCCTGGTCCAGCAGGGCAAGATCCTCTACGCCGGGTCGTCGAACTTCCCCGGCTACAAGATCGCCCAGGCCAACGAGATCGCCGCCCGGCGGGGCGGGACCATCGGGCTGGTCAGCGAGCAGTGCCTGTACAACCTCGCCGAGCGGCGCGCCGAGATGGAGGTCATCCCGGCCGCGCAGGAGTACGGCCTCGGTGTCATCCCCTGGTCGCCGCTGCACGGCGGTCTGCTGGGCGGTGTCCTCAAGAAGGAGGTCGAGGGCAAGCGCCGCGCCTCCGGCCGCGCCGCCGACGCGCTCGCCGACCCGGCGACCCGCGCGCAGCTCCAGTCCTACGAGGACCTGCTCGACAAGCACGGGGTCGAGCCCGGCGAGGCCGCCCTGGCCTGGCTGCTCACCCGCCCCGGCGTGACCGGCCCGATCGTCGGCCCGCGCACGGCCGAACAGCTTGCCTCGGCCGTACGGGCCTCCGAGCTGGAACTTTCCGAGGAACTCCTGACGGGCCTGGACGAGATCTTCCCGGGTCCGGGCCCGAGCCCGGAGGCGTTCGCCTGGTGAACGCCCCGTAAGGGGCGCGGGGCTGGTCCGATGTGCGACTCCGCCGCGTGGGCGCGGCCAGCCCCCACCGGTCCGCGGCCGACGAACAGCCGTCCGCAGTTCCCCCGCCGTCCTACCTGCCCAGCACAGAGGCCAGGGCCACGACGAGAAACATCAGCACAAGCACACCGGCCATGATCCGGTTCCGGGTTTTCGGGTCCACACCCCGAGCCTAACCGGCACCCCCGAGCGCCCAGCGCCCGACCGCCTCGTACCGGGGCTGCTCCCCCGGAACCCCCGAGGTCGGCAGGTTGCTCCGCACCAGCACCAGCTCGTCCACGGTCCAGGTCCGGCTCACGAACGCGTCCAGCGCGTCGAGGCAGGCCCGCACATCACGCGTCTCCCTGCTCCGGGCCACGGTCACGTGGGCCTTGTACCGCCGGTGCTCCCCCATCGGCACCCCCGCCTTCCGCGCCGCGGCCTCCGCCCGCTCGGCCAGCAGCCGCAGGGTCGCCAGGTCGCCTTCGGCCCCGGCCCACAGCGCCTTGCCGTGCCCGAACTGGCCGCCGCCCCGCACGGCGAGCGGAAAGGGCGGGGTGCGGTGCGCGGCCCGCTCCAGCCGGGCCGACAGCTCCGGCACGAGCCCGTCGTCGACCTCCCCGTAGAAGGCGAGCGTGAAGTGCCACCCGGCCCGGCCGGTCCACCGCATCCCGTCCGCGCCGGGCAGCCCGCGCAACGCGTCGACCACGGCACCGAGTTCACGACGCACCTCGTCGGGGGGCAGCACGGCGGCGAAGAGTCTCATGGACCCAGCCTGGCACCATGAGGCCATGGAGATCACCATCAGGGACGGCGGACCCGACGACATTCCCGCGATACTCGGCATGCTCGACAGCTGTGTGGAGTGGCTCGTCGCGCAGGGGCGCACGGGGCAGTGGGGGACGAAGCCCTTGTCGCAGAGCACGAAGACGGTGGAGTCGGTCGGCCGGTACATGGCGGAGGGCAGCGTGTACATGGCCGAGGTCGACGGCGTCCCCGCCGCCACCCTCACCCTCACCGACGCGCCCGGCGCCTACCTGGCCCACCTCGCGCCGGCCGGGGAGCCCGAGCGCTACATCCACTGGCTGGCCTCCGACCGCCGCTTCAAGGGGCACGGCCTGGGCAGCGCCCTGCTCGACCACGCCGCGGAGGAGACCCGCCGGGCCGGGGTGTCCCTCCTCCGCGTCGACTGCTACGCCGGAGACGACGGCAAGCTCGTCCGCTACTACGAGTCCAACGGCTTCACCCGCGTCGAGTCCTTCACGGTCGGCGAGAACCACTGGCCCGGCCAGCTGCTGGCCCGAAGGGTGTAGGCAGGCCGCCCGGCCCGGCGGCCCCCCATACCCTCCTCGCGCTCCTACGCGGCGGGAGCCAGTTCCTCCTGCTGCTCCCGGGGCACGAAGCGCACCCGGGGGTGCCCGCGGTGCCAGCCGATCGACAGGCGGAGGTTGCCCACCCGGGCCAGGATCAGGCCGATCACGGCCGCGGCGAGGACCGCCACCGCGCCGCCGGCCGCCAGGCCGATCCGCGCGCCGTAGGTGTCGGTGATCCAGCCCACGATCGGGGCGCCGACCGGGGAACCGCCGAGGAAGACCATCATGTAGAGGGCCATGACACGGCCGCGCATGGCCGGGTCGGTGGACATCTGGATGCTGGTGTTCGTCGTGACGTTGACCGTCATGCCGAACAGGCCCAGCGGGACCATCAGCAGGGCGAACACCCACAGGGTGGGGATCGTCGCCGCCAGTATCTCCAGCGCGCCGAAGGCCATCGCCGCCACGATCAGCAGCCGCAGCCGGGCCGTGCCCCGCCGCGCGGCGAGCAGCGCGCCCGCGACCGAGCCGACCGCCATCAGCGTGTTGAACATGCTGTACGCGCCGGCGCCCGCGTGGAACACGTCGTCCGCGAAGGCCGACAGATAGACGGGGAAGTTGAAGGCGAACGTGCCGACGAAACCGACGAGCACGATCGGCCAGATCAGCTCCGGACGGCCGGTGACATACCGCACGCCTTCCCTCAGCTGCCCCTTGCCGCGCGGAGCGCGCTCGACGACGTGCAGCTCGCGGGCGCGCATCAGCAGCAGGCCGGTGAGCGGCGCGATGAACGACAGGCCGTTGAAGAGGAAGGCGTAGCCGGTGCCGACGCCGGTGATCAGTATGCCCGCGACGGCGGGGCCGACCAGGCGGGCCGACTGGAAGTTCGCCGAGTTCAGGCTGACCGCGTTCTGGAGCTGGCCGGGGCCGACCAGTTCGGAGACGAAGGACTGCCGGGCCGGGTTGTCGACGACCGTGGCGAGACCGACCGCGAAGGCGGCGACGTACACGTGCCACACCTGGACGTGGCCGGTGAGCGTGAGGACGGCCAGGGCGATCGCGGTGAGCGCCATCGACGACTGCGTCACCAGCAGCGTGGGCCGCTTGCGGAGCCGGTCGACGAGGACACCGCCGTAGAGGCCGAAGAGGAGCATCGGCAGGAACTGCAGGGCGGTCGTTATGCCGACGGCGGCGGAGGAGCCGGTGAGGCTGAGGACCAGCCAGTCCTGGGCGATGCGCTGCATCCAGGTGCCGATGTTGGAGACGACCTGCCCCATGAAGAAGAGGCGGTAGTTCCGCACCTTCAGGGAGGAGAACATCGAGGACTTGCGGGCGGGTCGGCCGGCGGGTGCGTCGGAGGCGGGTGGGGAGTCGTGGGGATCAGGTGCGGGGACGGAAGCTGCTCCGGGTCCCGAACTCAAAGGGTTCGCCTCCTTGCGACGTACGGCTTACAGATGCGCGAGCTTCTCCAGTACGGGGGCGGCGGCGCGGAGTTTCGCCCACTCGTCCTCGTCGAGGTTTTCCACCAGAGAGGCCAGGAACGCGTTCCGCTTGGCGCGGCTCTCCGCGAGCATCGTCTCGGCCTGCTCGGTACGCGTGACGACCTTCTGGCGCCGGTCCTCGGGGTGCGGCTCGAGCCGGACCAGCCCCTTGGCCTCCAGCAGCGCCACGATGCGGGTCATCGACGGCGGCTGCACGTGCTCCTTGCGGGCGAGTTCGCCCGGGGTGGCCCTGCCGCACAGGGACAGGGTGCCCAGCACCGACATCTCGGTGGGGCTGAGCGACTCGTCGACCCGCTGGTGCTTGAGCCGACGGGAGAGCCGCATCACGGCGGAGCGGAGGGCGTTCACGGCGGCTACATCGTCGCCATGGTTGAGATCCGGCATGTTCTTTAGCTTAACTCATTACTCTCGCTAAAGACCAGCGGGACGCACCGGGGCGGCCGTGACGCCCGCCACTGAACCGTGACATCACTCATATGGGTGATCCGATGGCGGAACGCGACACACCGTACCGAAGGGTGCCGCGACCCTCATGGTCATGGGGACCAGTGTGCTCAGCCTACGAATAGACCACGACCTGCTGGAACGGCTCCGGCACCATGCCGCGAAGCGGGGAATGAGCGTCCAGGACTACGTCGTCCGGACGCTCGTTCGAGATGACTTCGACGAACGGTTCCAGACCGCCGTCGAGGAGACGGAGAGGTTCTACGGGGCACCCGACTCGGGCGACGAGGATCAGGTCAGACCCAGCGCCGGCATCAGGTAGTAGAACGCGAACACAGCCGCCACCACGTACATCGCCGTCGGCACCTCCCGGCCCCGCCCGGCCGCGAGACGCAGCACCACGAAGGTGATGAAGCCCATGCCGATGCCGTTGGTGATCGAGTAGGTGAACGGCATCATCAGCATCGTCACGAAGGCCGGGACGGCGATCGTGTGGTCGGCCCAGTCGATCTCCTTGACCGAGCCGGCCAGGATCAGGAAGCCGACCGCGACCAGCGCCGGGGTGGCCGCCTGGGACGGCACCATCGTGGCGACCGGCGTGAGGAAGAGGGCCACGGCGAAGAGACCGCCGGTGACGACGTTCGCGAGGCCGGTCCGGGCGCCCTCGCCGACACCGGCGGTGGACTCGACGAAGGCGGTCGTGGCGGAGGAGGAGCTGGCACCGCCCGCGGCGACCGCGAGGCCGTCGACGAACAGCACCTTGTTGATGCCGGGCATCTGCCCCTCGCCGTCGGTCAGCTTGGCCTCGTCCGAGACGCCCATGATCGTGCCCATCGCGTCGAAGAAGCACGACAGCAGCACGGTGAAGACGAACAGCACCCCGGTCAGCATGCCGACCTTGCCGAAGCCGCCGAACAGGCTGACCTGGCCGATCAGCCCGAAGTCGGGGCTGGCGACGGGGTTGCCGGGCCACTTGGGCGTGGTCAGCCCCCAGCTCGGCACCTTGGCCACCGCGTTGATGACGACCGCGACGACCGTCATGGCGACGATCGAGATCAGGATCGCGCCGGAGACCCTGCGCACGATCAGCGCCAGGGTCAGCAGGACCCCCAGCACGAAGACCAGCACGGGCCAGCCGTTCAGATGCCCGTCGCCGCCGAGCTGGAGCGGCACGGTGGTCTGGGCGGCGTCCGGGATCCGGGAGACGAAGCCGGCGTCGACCAGCCCGATCAGCATGATGAACAGGCCGATACCGATGGAGATGGCCTTGCGCAGCCCGTAGGGCACGGCGTTCATGACGCGCTCGCGCAACCCCGTCGCCACCAGCAGCATGACCACGAACCCGGCGAGCACCACCATGCCCATCGCGTCCGGCCAGGACATGCGCGGGGCGAGCTGGAGGGCGACGACCGAGTTCACGCCGAGTCCCGCGGCGAGCGCGATCGGCACGTTGCCGACGACGCCCATGAGGAGGGTGGTGAACGCGGCCGTCAGAGCCGTCGCGGTGACCAGCTGACCGTTGTCGAGCTGGTGACCGTACATGTCCTTCGCGCTGCCGAGGATGATCGGGTTCAGCACGATGATGTAGGCCATCGCGAAGAAGGTGGCGAGACCGCCGCGGACCTCGCGGGGCAGGGTGCTGCCCCGCTCGGAGATCCGGAAGAAGCGGTCGAGTGCGCCGTACGGCCCGGCTCCCGGCTGTTCAGGGGCGGGGACCTTGGCGGGAGCCGAGGAGGACATGTTTTTGGTGGTTCCTACGAAGAGAAGTGGTCAGACACAAACCGTTTCAGTATGAACATATAACGCCCCACTCGGCCATCTCCGCGCGTAGACCTGATCGCCTCGTAAGCTGTCCCTCATGGCGAAGTGGACCCCCCGACACGAGGCGCCGGAGCCCCTGGAGGGCCCCGTGGTCGCCACCATCACCGGCGGCACGATCCTGTGGTTCGTCCTCTTCCTCGTCCAGCTCCCCTTCTACGGCTGGTTCGACGACCGCGGCACCACGTGGTGGGTGTGGACCTGCCTGGCAGGCGGCGGACTCGGCCTGATCGGCGTCTGGTACGTCCGCAAGCGCGATGCCGCGATCAAGCGGGCCGCCGCGCAGGACACCCCCGGCGCCCCCTCCCCGCAGTAGGCCCTGGCGGGACCGCGACCCACCCGCGCCCGCGCACGACGGCGGGCGAAGGACGCGCGCCCCCACCACCCGGCGTCAGGCGCACGCACGCGCACCCCCGCCGCCCGGCAGGACAGCCACCCGCGCCCTCCCTACGCTCGATAAGAGGCGGCGAAACGCTCGCAACCCGTCGCGCGCACAGCCGCCCGACCGGCGAGGAGCGCAGCCATGACGACGCAGAACACCGCGGCCGAGGCCGACCGCGCCCTGAAGGCCAAGCACCGGGCGATGTGGGCCCAGGGCGACTACCCGTCCCTGGCCGCCGAGATCATCCCCGCGCTGGGCCCGATCCTGGTCGAGGCGTGCGAGGTACGCGCGGGCCAACGCGTGCTGGACGTCGGCGCCGGCTCCGGCAACGCCGCGATCCCGGCCGCCCTGGCCGGCGCGGACGTGGTCGCCTCCGACCTCACCCCCGAGCTGTTCGAGGCGGGCCGGCGCGCGGCCGAGCAGCAGGGCGCGCGGCTCACCTGGCAGGAGGCCGACGCCGAGGCGCTGCCCTTCGGGGACGCCGAGTTCGACACCGTGCTGTCCTGCGTCGGCGTCATGTTCGCCCCGCACCACGAGCGCGCCGCCGACGAACTCGTCCGGGTCTGCCGGCCGGGCGGCACCATCGGGCTGCTGAGCTGGACGCCCCAGGGGTTCATCGGCCGGATGTTCGCCACGATGAAGCCGTACGCGCCACCGCCCCCGCCGGGCGCCCAGCCGCCCCCGCTGTGGGGCGACGAGGACCATGTGCGCGGGCTCCTCGGCGACCGGGTCACCGACGTGCGCGCCGAGCGCCGGACCGTCCGGGTCGAGCGTTTCGCGACGCCCGAGATGTTCCGCGACTACTTCAAGGAGCGCTACGGCCCGACCATCACGGTCTACAAGAACATCGCCGGCGACCCCGACCGCGTCGCCGCCCTGGACCGCGACCTGGCGGCCCTGGCCCGCGACGCCGACCTCGGGACCGGGCCGGGCGGGACGGCCCTGGACTGGGAGTACCTGCTGCTGACCGCCCGCCGGGCCGGCTGACGGCACGGCACGGCACGGCACGGCACGGCACCAGGGTCCGACGACGTACAACTGCCGTACGACCACGGCACGAAGTCCGTCCATCCCAGGTCGGATCTTCGTCACATTCGGCAGGTGAACCCGCAAATCCGCACGTACCGTCGAATGCATGACGCATCTCGACGCGGGTGCCCGGCCCGACTCCGCGCGGCCGGCGACGGTCACCTCACGCGAGACCGGTCTGACCGGTGCTCAGGTCGCCGAACGGGTGGAGCGCGGCCAGGTCAACGACGTGCCGGTGCGCAGCAGCCGCTCCACCGTCGACATCGTCCGGGCGAACGTCTTCACCCGCTTCAACGCGATCATCGGCGTGCTGTGGCTGATCATGCTGGTCGTCGCGCCGATCCAGGACAGCCTGTTCGGCTTCGTGATCCTCGCCAACACCGGCATCGGGATCGTCCAGGAGTGGCGGGCGAAGAAGACGCTGGACTCGCTCGCGCTGATCGGTGAGGTCAGACCGACCGTCCGCCGGGACGGGGCCACCGGGCAGGTCAGCACCTCCGAGATCGTCCTCGACGACCTGATCGAGATCGGCCCGGGCGACAAGGTCGTCGTCGACGGCGTCTGCGTCGAGGCCGACGGGCTGGAGATCGACGAGTCGCTGCTCACCGGCGAGGCCGACCCCGTGGTCAAGCGCCCCGGCGACCAGGTGATGTCCGGCAGCTTCGTGGTCGCGGGCGGCGGGGCCTTCCAGGCGACCAAGGTCGGCCGGGAGGCGTACGCCGCGCAGCTCGCCGAGGAGGCGTCCCGGTTCACCCTGGTCCACTCCGAGCTGCGCTCCGGCATCTCCACGATCCTCAAGTACGTCACGTGGATGATGGTCCCGACCGCGATCGGCCTGATCATCAGCCAGCTGTTCGTGAAGGAGAACGCCTTCGACGACTCCGTCGCCCGCACGGTCGGCGGCATCGTCCCGATGGTCCCCGAGGGGCTCGTCCTGCTCACGTCGGTGGCCTTCGCCATCGGCGTGATCCGGCTCGGCCGCAAGCAGTGCCTCGTGCAGGAGCTGCCCGCGATCGAGGGCCTGGCCCGCGTCGACACGGTCTGCCTGGACAAGACCGGCACCCTCACCGAGGGCGGCATGGACGTCACGGAGCTGCGGCCCCTCCAGGGCACCGACGAGACGTACGTGCGGACGGTGCTCGGCGCCCTCGGCCAGTCGGACCCGCGGCCGAACGCCTCCCTCGAGGCGATCATCGACACCTACCCGGCCGTCGAGGACTGGCGCTGCACGCAGGCGCTGCCGTTCTCCTCCGCCCGCAAGTACAGCGGCGCCGCGTTCAGCGAGGGCGACGGGCAGAGCAGCACATGGCTGCTGGGCGCGCCCGACGTGCTGCTGCCCGACGAGGACCCGGCCCTCGCCGAGACCGAGCGGCTGAACGAGCAGGGCCTGAGGGTGCTGCTGCTGGCCCGGGTCGAGCGGGACCTGGACGATCCGGAGGTGGCGGAGGGGGCGAAGCCCGCCGCCCTGGTGGTGCTGGAGCAGCGGCTGCGGCCGGACGCCGCCGACACGCTGCGCTACTTCGCCGACCAGAACGTGAAGGCCAAGGTCATCTCCGGGGACAACGCGGTGTCGGTCGGCGCGGTCGCCGCGAAGCTGGGGCTGTCCGGGACCACCGTGGACGCGCGGCGGCTGCCCGCCGAGCAGGACGGGATGGCCGAGGCCCTCGACGACGGCACGGTGTTCGGGCGGGTCACCCCGCAGCAGAAGCGGAACATGGTCGGGGCGCTGCAGTCCCGCGGGCACACGGTCGCGATGACCGGGGACGGCGTGAACGACGTCCTGGCGCTGAAGGACGCCGACATCGGCGTCGCGATGGGCTCGGGCTCGGAGGCGACCCGGGCGGTCGCGCAGATCGTGCTGCTGAACAACAGCTTCGCCACGCTGCCGTCGGTAGTGGCCGAGGGACGCCGGGTCATCGGCAACATCACGCGGGTCGCGACCCTGTTCCTCGTCAAGACGGTGTACTCGGTGCTGCTGGCCGTGCTGGTGGTCTGCTCGCAGGTCGAGTACCCGTTCCTGCCGCGCCACCTGACGCTGCTGTCGACGCTGACGATCGGCGTCCCGGCGTTCTTCCTGGCGCTCGCGCCCAACAAGGAGCGCGCGAAGCCGAACTTCGTGCGGCGGGTCATGCGGTACGCGATCCCGGGCGGGGCCGTGGCCGCGGTGGCGACGTTCGCGACGTATCTGATCGCGCGGGAGCACTACACGGGCGCGGGCGCGCTGGACGCGGAGACCAGTGCGGCGACGCTGACGCTGTTCCTCATCTCGATGTGGGTGCTGGCGATCATCGCCCGGCCCTACACCTGGTGGCGCCTCGCGCTGGTGGCCTCGATGGCCGGGGCGTTCCTGCTGGTGCTGGTCGTGCCGTGGCTTCAGCACTTCTTCGCGCTGAAGCTGGTGGGGATGACGATGCCGTGGATCGCGGTCGGCGTCGCGGCGGTGGCGGCGGCCGCCCTGGAACTCCTGTGGAGGTGGGTGGACCGCCGCTTCCCCGCGTAGCCGGGGCTACTTCACGTCGACGTAGTCGCCGGTGGCGTTGACGGCCGGAGTCGTCGTCGTGCCGGCGAAGCTGAAGCGCCAGTAGCCGTCGTACTGGGCCGTGGCGGTGGCCTTCAGGTTGCCGTAGTTGTCCGAGTACACCGTCTTGATGGTGGTGTACGTGCTGGTGCCCGCCTTGCGGAACTGGAGCTTGACCGGCTGGTTGGTGTAGCCGTGGTAGGCGTTGTCCTCCCAGTTGGCGCGGGACAGCTTGCCGGTGGACGTGATCGTCTTGCCCTTGTAGACGGGCTCGGGGCCGGCGTTCACGGTCAGCTTGGAGTAGCGCTGCACCTTGGTGGAGGCGAGGCCGCCCTGCTCCTTCTCGTCGCCGTTGCTGGTGACGGCGAGGGCACCGGCGCCCCAGGTGCCGGCGTCGGAGTTGTACAGGTCGCCGTCGGCCGGGTGGATGCTGATGACGCCCTTGCAGTTCAGGACGGTCGACGAGGCGGCGGTGCAGGTGGCCGGCTCGTCGCTGATGAAGAGGTTGTCCGCGGTGTCGATCGAGGAACCGTGGTAGATCAGCGGGCCCGTGGCGAAGTTGTCGGAGCTGGTGTCGAGGTCCGCCGCGTGCGTCACGGTGTAGGTGACGGGGAAGCTGACCACGTTCGTGGTGCCGACGACTATGTTCTTGCCGCTGTTGACCTTCATGTTGGAGAAGGTGACGTCGAGGGTCGACGCGGTGGTGCTGCTGCCCGAGTCGGCGTCCGCGGCGGCGGAGCTGAAGGCCGCCTTGCCGGACGGCGCGTCGGCGGCGTGGGCGGCCGGCACGACGAGGGCGGAAAGGGCCAGGGCGCCGGCGACGGCGGCCACGGTGGCTCGCATGTGCATGTGTTCCCCAGGTGGAGAAGTGATCGTGGAGTCTGTTGACTCACGCGATCAGATCCACGAGCCCCCCGGTGGGTTGTAGGGCGCGGTCCGGGTTTTGCCATGTCATCCATGATGTTTGACACGCTCATGGGGCGGGCGGGCCAGCAGCCCGGTGCCCGGACGGCGACCGCCGGCCCCGGCATGGCTCCGGGACCGGCGGTCGTCGTGGTCGGGACGGGGTCAGCGCACGTCGACGAAGTCGCCCGCGGCGTTGACGGCCGGGGTGGTCGTCGTGCCCGCGAAGGAGTAGCGGAAGTAGCCGTCGGTGGAGGCCTTGACGGTGGTCTTCAGCTCACCCGTGGAGTTCGACTTGATGGTCTTCACCGTGGTGTAGGTGTCGGAGCCCTTCTTGCGGAACTGGAGCTTCACCGACTGGTTGGTGTAGCCGTGGTACTTGTTGTCGTCCCAGTTGGCGCGGGACAGCTTGCCGGTGACCGTGATGGTCTTGCCCTTCTTCACCGGCTCGGGCGAGGCGTTGACCGTCAGCTTCGAGTAGCGCTGGAGCTTGAAGGAGTTGGTCGGGTCCGTCACCGCGACACCGACGTTGTCCAGGTTCGGGTTCTCCGGGTCCTCGCCGTTGAACGCGACGGCGAAGCCCGCGGCCTTCCAGGAGCCGGCGTCCTCGTTCAGCAGCGCGAACGGGTCGATCTCCACGGTGGCCTTGCAGTTGGCCACGGTCGCGGAGGAGTCGGTGCAGCTCGCGTCGTTGCTGTCGAAGAAGAAGACCGACTCCTCGAACGAGGCGCCGCGGTACAGCTCGACACCCGCGAAGAAGTCGGCCGCGTGGATGTCGACGTCCGCGCCGTGCGTCAGCTTGAAGGAGACGGGCACCTTCACCAGGTTGGTGGTGCCGACCGCGATGTTCTTGCCGTTGTTGACCTTCACGGAGGAGAAGGTCGCGTCCAGGGCGTACGGGGTGCCGTCCGCGGCGGCGGCGAAGGCCGACCGGCCGGAGTCGGCGTGGACGACCTCGCTGGCGGCGGCGATGTCCGCGGGAACCTTCGGCTCGGCGGCCTGCGCGGCCGGCACGGCGAGGGCGGAAAGGGCCAGGGCACCGGTGACGGCGGCCACGGTGGCTCGGATACGCATGCGTTCTCCAGGTGGAGAGGGGCCCCGGCGCTCGTCGTCGGCTCCTGGGGCCCAAGTGATCGTGGAGTCTGTTGACTCACGTGATCAGATACCTCAGCGATGCGCTTGGTTGTACGACTGGTAAAAAATATGTGCGGAACTTTTCACCAACAGCCGTACACCACCACCGGATCGGTCGAAATCCCGGACCGGTCGCGGCGCCGGATCAGTCGAACCACCGGTCCCGCGCCAGCTCCTCCGTCCGGGACGGATCCTCCAGCAGCGCCGCCACCTCGAACCGCCGCGGCCACTGCCCCGCCGCCCAGGCCAGCCCCGCGGCGACGCCCTCCAGGGTGGCGGCGTGCAGGACGCCGTCGTCGGTGAGCCGCCAGTCGATCTCCACGCCGTCCACGACGAGTTCCTCGTGCTCGACGTAGGAGGCGGGGGTCAGCCGGCCGAGCAGCACCCGCACCGGCTCCGGGACGTCGTGCTCGGTGCCCTCGGAGGTGACCTGCCCGGTGACGGACTCGCTCAGCCGCCGCACCTGGAACAGCTCGGCCAGCTCGGCGGCGCGGGACGGCCGTACGGGCAGCAGCGGGACGCCCTCGGTGAACGGCAGCAGGTCGGGCGAGTCGCACACCACGGCGTCGGCCGCGTCGACGACCTCCACCCGGCCGTCGACGACCGCGCGCAGCTCGTCCGGCAGGGTCACCTGCTCCGGGTCCAGCTCGGCCAGCGCCCCGTACAGGGCGTGCAGCTGAGCCCCCGTCACCTCCCGCTCGGGGTCGGCGAGCCGGTCGAGCAGCTCGGCCGCGCCGCCGGGCTCGTCCAGCAGCGCGGCGACCGACGTCCGCACGCCGAGCGCCCGCAGCACCTGCTCGTCCTCGAACCCGGTCGCGTCGGCCTCGTCGTACAGGCCGCGCAGCAGCGGGTCGCCGCCGGCGGCGCGCAGTCCGGCCGGGCGGCGGCCGTCGAGCACCGGGTTCCCGCGCAGCCACCAGGCGGTGTACGGCCGGACGACCTCGTGCGTCCCGTCGTGCAGCAGGATCCGCACGGGCTGCACGATGGCGTCCCGCAGGGGCGGCCGGGACAGCAGGGCCAGCGCCTGCGGCCACTTGTCCTCGTCGACGAGGTCCAGGTCCCGCACGGCGATGATCTCGGTGGCGACCGGCGGCACGGGGCTGTCCGGGAAGCGGTCGAGGATGTCCTCGCACCACACGTCGACGGCGTCCAGCAGTCCCGCGTCGTCGGGCTCGGCGAAGTCCCCTTCGCGGGGCTCCAGTTCGTCCGGGTCGAGGACGACGTCGGTGGCGCGGACGAGTGCGAAGTCCACCAGGACGCCGCAGGCGGCCAGCGGCTGCTCGCCCCACTTCGCGGCCAGCTCGGCGTCCACGGCGGCCAGTTCGCCCTCGCGCATGACCTGGGCGAAGGGGCCGCCGGGGAAGACCAGTTCGCAGGCCGGGGCCGGTTCGCCGTCCTCGTCGGGCAGGGCGAGCGCGCCGAGCCAGGGCTCGTCACCGGGTTCCAGGCCGGCGTCCCGCACCAGGGCGAGGACGGTGTCGGCGAGTTCCTCGGCGTCGAGGGAGTCCTCCTCCCAGTTCACCGCGCCCTCGTCGTCCAGGGACGCGGCGACGGCGGCCCGCACCTGCGGGGTGGTGAGGACGGCCCGCGGGGTCGCGGGCAGGGCGCCGAGCTTCTCCAGGATCGGGTGGGCGGCGTCCGGGTGGGCGACCTTCAGCCCGAGCCGGGCCAGCACCTCCGGGTCGATCCGGGCGCCGTCCGCGCCGGGCAGCAGCACCTGCCGGGGCCCGATGGTCGTACGGCCGTCCGCGAGCGGTACCGGCAGCCCCGACAGCCGGTCCGGGTCGACGCCGGCCAGGCTGTCGTAGAGCCGCCGCCACCAGCCCGGGTCCTTCTCCAGCCCGGCCAGCCGGTCGATCGCGTCGGTCAGCGGGACCCGGGCGACCGCCAGGGTCCGCAGCTCCGCGCGGCGTTCGAGCCCGGCGGGCAGCAGCGTGGGCAGCACCTCGGCGAGGACGCCCACGGTGTCCGCGCCGGCGCCCTCGACGAGTTCGGCGTCCCGCGGCCGCAGGGATTCCGGCAGGTCGTCACCGTCGTGGGGCGGGACCGCGGGCGGCAGGAAGGACGTGCGGGGCAGCCGCTCCAGGATGGCCCGGCGCAGGGCGCCGTCCAGCTCGCCCTTGCCGAGCGGGCCGGGCACGAGGTCGATGATCCCGGCGGTGACCGGCCGCCAGTCGGCGAGGAGCCCGGCGTAGGCGTCGGCCGCGCGCTGCACCAGGAAGTCGGTGAGCGGGCCGGGGGCGGCGTGCCGGCGGGTGGAGTCCAGCGGGAAGGAGGCGATGAGCAGGGCCGGGACGCCGAGCGGCTCGTCGCTGGGCGTGGGGGCGTGCACGACCGGGCTGGTGCGGGGCCGGGCCGGGCTGCCGTCGCTGTCGACGGGCACGGCCCAGGTGACCGACCAGTGGGGCCGCAGCCGCTCCTCGACGGGCCGGTCGGCGAGCAGGTCGGGGGTGAGGGGGCCGTGGGCGGCGGCGGTGCGCCAGTGGGTGACGCCGTTGCCGGAGTCGTCGACGACCGTGAAGGGCCCGTCGGTGCGGCGGGTGAGGGTGCGGGGGCTCTCCCCGTTCACCTCGACGACGAGTTCTTCGAGGCCGGGGAGGGTGAGCAGCAGGGCGTCGTCGACGGCGTGCAGGAGCCGCTCGGCGAGATCGGCGGCGGCCGCGTCGCGCAGCGGCAGGATGACGGCGGTGTCGTACGGGTCGGGGGCGGTGCCCTCGGCGGCGAACGGCAGCCGCAGCAGCGGTACGTGCCCGTCCCGGCGCCGGATCTCGTCCCCGAGCCCGGGGCTGTGCCGGGCGGTCTCGGCGGCGCGCTCGCGGGCCTCGGCGAGGGACCAGCGGACCCCGCCGTGCCGGCCGACGACGGCGGGCTCGTCGGTGACGGCGAGGACGGCGGCGAAGCCGACGCCGAACCGGCCGACGGCCCGCTCGTGGGTCTCCCGCTTCGCGGAGGCGCGCAGCGTGGACAGCGACTCGACGCCGGCCGCGTCCAGCGGGGCGCCGGTGTTGGCGGCGACGAGCACCCCGTCGCGCAGGGTGAGCCGCAGCCGCCCCGGCACTCCGGCCCGGGCCGCCGCGTCGGCGGCGTTCTGGGCGAGCTCGACGACGAGCCGGTCCCGGTAGCCGCCGAGGACGAGGTCCTCCTCGGCGTTGGCGTCCTCACGGAACCGGGCCGGGCTGGTGGCCCAGGCGTCGAGGACCCCGCGCCGCAGACGTGCCGTGCCGAACGGGTCGGCACCCTCGGCGGCCGGGCGCACGAACTTGCTCACGTTCACTCTCCTCGTCGGCGGCGTGGGCCGTGAGGTTGAAGGTACCGCGACCGGGAGCGACCCCCGGACCAGGTCCAGGGGAGTGCCTCGGGTCCTAGGAGTGCCCCAGCTCCGCCGACGACTCGTCCTGCGTGACCGGTACGGAACCCGAGTCGGAGGCCGGGCGCAGCGGGAACGGGTCCACCCGGGTCTCGTCGATCACCGGCGGGGCCGGCTGCGGGGGCTTGGGCATGACCGCGGCCTCGGAGTGGCCGCCGCAGCCGTAGGCCAGGGAGACCAGGCGGCCGTCGGCCGGGGAGAACTCGTTGGCGCAGACACCGAAGGCCTGGCCCAGGGAGCCGCCGACGGGGACGAGGAAGCCGCAGCTGACGCAGGCCGCGGGGGCGGACTGGGCCATGGGGGTCTTGGGGCCGAAGGCCTCCTCCCAGCGGTCGGCCGCGGTGTGCAGGCCGTAGCGGGAGAGCACCCGGGCGCGGCGCATGCCCAGTTCCTCGGCGACCGCGGCGATCGACCCGCGGGACGGCGTGACCGGCAGGCGGGACGGGGGGCCCTCGGTGACGTCGGCGTCCTCCGCCTCCACCAGGTCGGCCATCTCGTGCGACACGGCGGAGTTCGGCGGGGGCTCGTCCTCGCCCGAGTAGCCGGGCTCCAGGCGCAGGTCCTCGGCGTCGGTGGGGAGCAGGTCGCCCGGGCCCATGTCGCCGGGGCGGAGCCGCTCGCTCCACGGCACCCACTCGGGCGCGAGCACCGCGTCCGGGCCGGGCAGCAGCACCGCCTCGTCCACCGTGACGATCTTGGCGCGGGACGCCCGGGCCACCGTCACGGCCCAGCGCCAGCCCCGGTAGCCCAGCTCCCGGCACTCGAAGAAGTGCGTGACAACGCGGTCCCCCTCGGAGACCAGCCCCACGTGCTCGCCGACGATCCCTGGCGCGGCGGCCTCCTCGGCTGCGGCGCGCGCGAGGTCGACGGCCTCGGCGCACAGGCGGTCAGGGGTGCGGCTTCGCGTTGTCGCTGCGCTCACAGGTATCGCTTCTCTCCATACGCCGTCTCACGAGTGCGCCACTCCCAGCGCCCGGGGCGGGACGGAGCGGACCTGGGGACCGCGTCGACGTCCTTCATCCATTCTGCGGGATGGCGGAGATACGCACGCTACCCTTCCGCCCCACTTCGCGTACACCGACGGTTCTGTAACCCGTCGGCCCGGTCATGGGAGCACCGCCCTGCCGCCGCCTCCGGACGGTCACCCCAGAGGCCCTATACAAGCGGTAATGGCACTAGCCACAGCCTTATCGGGGCACTATGACGTCGTGGCAGCCGCGAAGACGCCCCAGGGCGCCACCGGGACCGGTGGGCCGAAAGGGCTCAAGGGAAGCAGCCGACCGAGCGGACCGGGCCGTGTGGGCGGCTCCCTCCGCGCGGTCGGCCGTGCCCTGCACTTCCCGGTGACCGGCACCGCCCGCGGCATCCGCAAGGCGACCCACGCGCACGGCGCGGGCGAGTCCGGCCTCGGCAAGCTGATCGAGCTGCACGGCGTGAACGGCGCCGGCGACGTGATGATCACCGTCGCCCTCGCCTCGACCGTCTTCTTCTCCGTACCGACCGACGAGGCCCGCGGGCGCGTCGCGCTGTACCTCGCCATCACGATGGCGCCCTTCACGCTCCTCGCGCCGGTGATCGGCCCCCTCCTCGACCGCATCCCGCACGGCCGCCGGGCGGCGATGGCCGGCGCGATGCTGGCCCGGGCGCTGCTGGCGATCGTGCTGTCCGGCGCGGTCGTCAGCGGCAGCATCGAGCTGTACCCGGCCGCGCTCGGCGTCCTGGTCGCGTCGAAGGCGTACGGCGTGGTCAGAAGCGCCGTCGTGCCCCGGCTGCTGCCGCCCGGCTTCTCCCTGGTGAAGGCCAACTCGCGGGTCACCCTCGGCGGCCTCCTCGCCACGGGCGTCGCCGCGCCCGTCGGGGCCGGGCTCCAGCAGATCGGACCGCGCTGGCCGCTCTACGGCGCCTTCCTGATCTTCGTGGCGGGGACGGTCCTGTCGTTCACGCTGCCGCCGAAGGTCGACTCCGCCAAGGGCGAGGACCGGGCGCTGCTCGCGGCCGACGAGCAGCACCTGCACGGACCGCACCGCAAGCCCGTCAAGCGCCCCGGGCTGCGCACGGTCGGCCCGGCCGTCACCCACGCCCTGGCCGTCAACGCCTCCATCCGCTGCCTCACGGGCTTCCTGATCTTCTTCCTGGCCTTCCTGCTGCGCGAGCATCCGATCTCGGGCCAGAGCGCCGCCGTGTCCCTGGGGATAGTGGGCGTCAGCGCGGGCGCGGGCAACGCCCTCGGTACGGCGGTCGGGGCGTGGCTGCGCTCCCGGGCGCCCGAGATCATCATCGTGACGGTCGTGGCGTGCGTGCTGGGCGCGGCGATCACGGCCGCGGTGTTCTTCGGCGCGGTCCTGGTCGCCGGCCTGGCCGCGATCGCCGGTTTCGCGCAGGCCCTGGCCAAGCTGTCCCTGGACGCGCTGATCCAGCGGGACGTGCCCGAACTGGTCCGCACCTCGGCCTTCGCCCGCTCCGAGACGCTGCTGCAGATGTCCTGGGTGCTGGGCGGCGCGATCGGCATCCTCATGCCCCTCAACGGCACGCTCGGCCTCGCGGTGGGCGCCGCGATCGTCGGCACGGGCTGGCTGACGACCGTCCGGGGGCTGCTCGGCTCGGCCCGGCGCGGGGGCGCGGGGCGGCCGCGAGTGGCGTAACGGTACGGGCACGCCCTACCCCAGGTGGGGATGGGGCTCGGTGCGCCCGATAGCCTTCGCCCATGAACACGTTGCAATCCGCTGTGCGACGCCGCCGCGCCGTCGCCGCCGCCGGCGTCGTTTCCGCCGGACTGCTCGTCCTGTCGGCCTGTGACAAGCCGTCGGCGGTCGCCACGGTCACCGTGGGCAGCTCCTCGGTGAACTCCGAGGCCACCTGTGGCGGCCAGGGCGAGACCCTGAAGTCCGCCGACCTGACCCGGTGCCTGAAGGACAAAGGCATCAAGAGCATCTCCGTCGACCCGGACGAGACCGTCCGCTTCGGCGTCGACCCGGAGATCGCCGACAAGGGCTGGACGATCCTGATGAACGGTCAGCCGCTGACCGACGCCAGCACGAAGACGTACCGCACGATCCCGGGCAGCGTGTTCTTCAACGCCCAGTACGGCGCGCAGGGCAACTCGACGCTGGTGTCCATCAAGGAGGGCGAGAAGGACACGTCGGGGCTCTGGAACTTCAAGCTCGAGAAGGACGCCTGATCGCTGCCGCCGGGCTTGGCCGGGTGCTTGTCGCCACCGCCGTTTCCGTGGAGAGGGACGCGGTGGTCGCGGGCCTGGGGGAGTCGTCCCCGGGGTCCGGTGCATCGGCACTCGGCGCTGCGGGCCGTGTCGACGTGATCGCCGTGGGTGTCGGGCCCGGTCTCGCTGCCGCTTCGACCGCTTCCGCGCTCACCGCCGCCGCCCTCGTCGGCACCCCCTACGACCTCGTCGTCTCCGCCGGGATCGGGGGCGGTTTCCAGCCCGACGCGCCGGTGGGGACGCTGGTCGTCGCCGATGAGGTCGTCGCGGCCGATCTGGGGGCCGAGACCGAGGACGGGTTTGTGTCGGTCACCGAGCTGGGGTTCGGGACCGTCCGGCATCGGCCGCCCGGGGAGCTGGTGCGGCGGGTCGCCGAGGTGACCGGGGCCCGTGCCGGGGCCGTGCTCACCGTGTCCACCGTGACCGGGACGGCCGCCAGGGCCGCCGCCCTGCGTGAGCGGCACCCGACCGCCCTCGCCGAGGCCATGGAGGGGTTCGGGGTCGCCGAGGCCGCCGTCGCGCAGGGCGTGCCCGTGCTGGAGGTGCGGGCGATCTCCAACCCGGTCGGGCCGAGGGACCGTGCCGCCTGGCGCATCCCGGACGCCCTGGCCGCCCTGACCGAGGGTTTCGGGAAGCTCGTGCCCGTACTGGAGAGTTGGAACCGGCATGACAGTTGAGCAGCTGCAGATCGCGTACTCCCCCTGCCCGAACGACACCTTCGTCTTCGACGCCCTGGCCCACGGCCGCGTCCCCGGCGCCCCCGAGCTGGACGTGACCTTCGCCGACATCGACGTCACCAACGGCATGGCCGAACACGGCGAGTTCGACGTGCTGAAGGTGTCGTACGCCGTGCTGCCCTACGTCCTCGACCAGTACGCCCTGCTGCCCTGCGGCGGCGCGCTGGGGCGGGGCTGCGGGCCGCTGGTGCTGACGCGGGAGCCGGATGTCGACCTGACCGGGCGGACCGTCGCGGTGCCCAGCGAGAAGTCGACCGCGTACCTGCTGTTCCGGCTGTGGGCGGCGGACACCGTGGCGGACGGGGTCGGCGAGATCGTCGTCATGCCGTTCCACGAGATCATGCCGGCCGTGCGGGACGGGAAGGTCGACGCGGGGCTCGTGATCCACGAGGCGCGCTTCACGTACCGGACCTACGGGCTGCACAAGCTCGCCGACATGGGCGAGCACTGGGAGAACACCACCGGGCTGCCGATCCCGCTGGGCGCGATCATCGCCAAGCGGACGCTGGGCGAGCAGAAGCTGCGGCTGCTCGCCGACTCCATCCGGACCTCCGTACGCGCCGCCTGGGACGACCCCGAGGTGTCCCGCCCGTACGTCATGGAGCACGCCCAGGAGATGGACCCGGCCGTCGCCGACCAGCACATCGGGCTGTACGTCAACGAGTTCACCGCCGACCTCGGCGAGGACGGCTACGCGGCCGTGCGCGGGCTGCTGACGCGCGCGGCGGCCGAGGGGCTGGTGCCGCCCCTCGGCCCGAACGCGCTCGCTTTTCCCTGAGCGGGCGTCACACGTCCAGCTGGTCGGCGACCGCCCGCAGCAGCCCGGCGATCTTCTTGCCCGCCGTCTTCTCGGGGTAGCGGCCCCGCTCCAGCATCGGGGTGATGTTCTCCAGGAGCGTCGTCAGGTCCTGGACGATGGAGGCCAGCTCGTCGGGCTTCTTGCGGGTCGCGGCGGCGACGGACGGGGTCGGGTCCAGGATCGTCAGGGACAGCGCCTGGTCGCCGCGCTGCCCGGCGACCACCCCGAACTCCACTCGCTGGCCGGGCTTGAGCGTCTCGACTCCGGCGGGGAGGACCGAGGAATGGACGAAGACGTCACCGCCGTCGTCGCGGGAGAGAAAGCCGAAGCCCTTCTCGCTGTTGAACCACTTGACCTTGCCGGTAGGCACGTCTGTCCTCGTCCTCGTACTCGTCGGAAAACTGCTTCTGAAAACGGCTCTTGATAGCACTCGGGCGGGTCGTACGACCCGCCGGTACCAAGGCTAATGGTCTTGCAGCCGGTGACAAGACGTCACCCGGTTGTTCCTTCGCGCTGGGAACTACCCTGGTCCGGTGCGTGACAAAACCCAAACGAATTCCGCCGCTCCCGGTGACCGCCTGGTCCGTGCCGGAGCCGTCGTCTTCTTCATCGGCGCCGTGGCCACACTGGTCACGGTCGCCCCGCTGTTCCTCGGGACGACGCCCTTTCCGACGTACATGTTCGGATTGAGCATGCTCATGGCAGTCGGTTTCCTGATGGCCGGTGCGGGAGTACTGCGTTCCGTGGCGGCCGGGCGCCGTCAGGCGCGTGCGGGGCGGTAGTCCGAAAGCCACCCGGGGAATTCGGTCAGGCCGGTGAGGACGACGTCCGCGCCCGCCGCCCGCAGTTCCTCCTCGGGGCAGGGGCCGGTGGCCACCGCGACCGAGAGCGCGCCCGCGGCCCGGGCACCGCGCACGTCGCCGACGTGGTCGCCGACGTAGACACCCGCGTCGTGCTCGCGCAGCGCCTCCGCCTTCTGCTCGGCCCACAGGTCGCCGATGACCGCGTCGGGCTCGATGCCGAGGTGGGCGAGGTGCAGCTTCGCGTTGGGCTCGTACTTGGCGGTGACGACGATCGCGCGTCCCCCGGCCTCCCGTACGGCCGCGACGGCCTCCCGGGCGCCGGGCAGCGCCGGGCTCTCGGCGATCGCGATCGCCGGGTACATCTCCCGGTACACCTCCGCCACGGTCGCGACCTCCTCGGCCGGGAACCAGTTGATCAGTTCCTCGGCCAGCGGCGGCCCGAGCCGCGTGACCGCCAGATCGGCGTCGATGTACGTCCCCGTCCGCTCCGACAGCGCCTGGTAGCAGGCGCGGATGCCGGGGCGGGAGTCGATCAGGGTCATGTCGAGGTCGAAGCCGACGGTGAGTGCGCGCGAGGTCGTGGAGGCCATATGGGCCATTGTGCCCAGGGGGTGTGAACGGCAGTCGCGGCCCTAGGGCCGACGCTGTGAACGCCACACCAGGAACAGCGCCGACGCCACCGCCGCCCCGCGCACCACCCACGGCCACGTCTGGGCCACCGCCTCGTTCATGTGCCCCTCGGCGATGGGTGCGCCCCAGCGGCCGTTCATCCGCCCCCACAGCCAGACCAGGCCCGCCACGACGGCCGTGCCGGGCAGGATCACCACCGCCCACTTCGTCTCCGCCGGGCTCAGCCGGCGGGACGCGTACGCGATGAGCCAGCCGAGGAGCAGCACGAACCAGTTGCCGAGCACCGCGCCGGCGACCAGGAGCCCGGCGGCGATGAGGAGGAGCGGGTTGCTCCAGCCGCCCGCGGGGAGGCCCGGCAGCCGGCGGCGGGTCCCGGGCGCGGCGGCCTCCTCCGCCGCCTCGACGGCCGGAGCGGGTTCCTCCGCCGCCTGCTTCTCCTGCTCCGCCTTCCGCTGCGGCGGCGGCTTCAGCAGGTCCGGCAGCTCCACCCCGCCCACGAAGCCCGGCACCTCGTCGCCCACGCCGAAGGGGCTGCTGTCCACCCGCCACCAGTCCGGCTGGACGGCGCCGTCCCCGAGTTCGTGCGCGGCGGCCAGGTGCGGCGGGGCCGCCCCCTCGGGGGCGGTGGGGCGCGGCTCCTCGGCGGGCCGTGCCGGGCGGGGGCGCGGTACGACGCGCCGCAGGACGCCCTTCGCCCGCTCGCCCGGCTCCTCCGGCTCGCGCTGCACGGGGACGGAGGCGGGGGCGGTGTGCTGCGGCTCGGCGGCGCCGGATCCCGTACCGTCCGCTGCCGCCGCCACGACCTCGTCGGGGCTGCCGAGGCGGGTCAGGATGCGGCGGACGGCGGCGGGCGAGTCGACGGTGGCCTTCGCGCGGCGCCGGTCGATCTCGTCGCGCAGGTCCGCGACCAGGCGCATGCGGGTGGCCGACGACAACTGCCGCTGCTGGGCCACGTCGCCGACGCGGCTCAGATACTCGTAAACGACCTGGTCGCTCTCGATCCCCACGAAGTCCCCTCCGGGGCGGGTGCCTTGGGAAGCCCGTCGGACGACGGTACCGCGAGCACCGACAGCGCCGCCAAAAGCCCGTCGTACACAGTCGGCTCACCCGCCGGGGGCGACCCGCTACCGTTGGCCGGATGAGCACCGAGGACACGCCCGCGGCCCCCCGCTCCCTCGCGGAAGCGCTCCGCGCGCGGGGCGACGCCGCGCTGGGCGCGCTGCTGCGCAGCCGACCGGATCTCATCACGCCCGTGCCCACCGACCTCACCCAGCTCGCGACCCGCGCCGGCACCCGCGCCTCGGTCGTGCGCGCCCTGGAGCGGCTGGACCGGTTCACGCTGCAGACGGCGGAGGCGCTGGCCGTGGCCGCGGACCCGGCGACGTACGAGGAGCTGCTCGGGCTCATGGCCGGGGACGAGGGCGACCCGGCCGTCACCGCCGCCCTGCCGCACGCCCTGGACGTGCTGCGCGAGCAGGCCCTGGTCTGGGGCGCCGACGACCGGCTGCGGCTGGTCCGCACGGCCCGTGAGCTGCTGGCGCCCTCGCCGCAGCACCCGTCGCCGACCGGGCTCGGGCCCACGGTCCAGGAGGCCACGGCCGGGATGTCCCCGGGGCGTATCCAGGAGATCGTCACGGCCGCCGGGCTGCCCTCGACCCATGACTCGGTCTCCGCGGTGACCGCCCTGACCGGCCTGTTCACGGACCGGGCGCGGATGGCGGCGCTGCTCGCCGACGCCCCCGCCGAGTCCCTCGACGTCCTGGAGCGCCTGGTGTGGGGGCCGCCGTACGGCCAGGTCACGGCCGATCCGGCGCCCCGGCTGCGTTGGCTGCTGGACCGCGGGCTGCTGCTGCCGACGGCGCCGGGGACGGTCGTGCTGCCGCGCGAGGTCGCCCTGCACCTGCGGCGGGGGCTCGCGCACCGGACGCCCGAGCCGGTGCCGCCGGTGGTCGAGGCGGCCGCCGCGCACCGTCCACAGGTTGTGGACAGCAGCGCGGCCGGGCAGGCGTACACCGCCCTCGCGACCGTCGAGGAGCTGCTGAAGGACTGGGACGAGGGCGGGCCGGCGGTGCTGCGGGCCGGCGGGCTGAGCGTGCGGGACCTGAAGCGGACCGCCGTCGCCCTGGACGTGCCGGAGCCGGTCGCCGCGTTCTGGGTGGAGCTGGCGTACGCGGCGGGCCTGATCGCCTCCGACGGGGAGGCCGACGAGCGGTACGCGGCCACCCCGGCCTACGACGAGTGGCGGGAGCGACCCCCGGCCGAGCGCTGGGCGCGGCTGGCCACGGCGTGGCTGGCGGCGACCCGCACGGCCGGGCTGGTCGGCGGCCGGGACGCCAAGGACCGCACGCTGTCGGCGCTCGGGCCGGGCCTGGACCGCTCGGCGGCGCCCGAGGTGCGGCACCGGGTGCTGGCCCTGCTGGCCGCGCTGCCGGAGGGGGCCGCTGCGGACCCCGAGTCGGTGCTGGCCCGGCTGCGCTGGGAGCGCCCCCTGCGGGGCGCCCAGCGGCAGGAGGACGACCTGCGCGCGCGCCTCGCCCGGTGGGCGTTGTCCGAGGCGGAGCTGCTGGGCGTCACGGGCCGGGGCGCGCTGTCGGCCCACGGCCGGGCGCTGCTGGGCGCGCCCGCGGCGCCCGTGAAAGGACCGGAAGCGGAGCCCTCCGGTCCGTCCGGTCCGGGAGACAAACTGCCCGTCCACCACCACCGCACCGCACCGCTCACGCCCCTCTCCCCCGCCGAGCAGGCCGTCGCCTCCGCCGCCGCGGCCCGGCTGCTCACGCCGCTGCTGCCCGAGCCGCTGGACCACGTGCTGCTCCAGGCCGACCTGACGGCGGTGGCGCCGGGTCCCCTGCAGCGCCCGCTCGCCGACATGCTGGGCGTGCTCGCGGACGTCGAGTCCAAGGGCGGGGCCACGGTCTACCGGTTCACGCCCGGCTCGGTGCGGCGCGCCCTCGACTCCGGGCAGACCGCCTCCGACCTGCACGCCTTCCTCGCCGCGCACTCCCGTACGCCGGTGCCGCAGCCGCTCGCGTACCTCATCGACGACGTGGCCCGCCGGCACGGGCACCTGCGGGTCGGCGCGGCCTCGGCGTACGTCCGCTGCGACGACGACGCGGTGCTCAGCGAGATCCTCGCCGACAAGCGGGCCGCCGCGCTGGGCCTGCGCCGGCTCGCCCCGACCGTGCTGGCCGCGCAGGCGGACCCGGCGGGGCTGCTGGAGGGGCTGCGGGCGATGGGGTTCGCGCCGGCCGCCGAGTCCGCCGAGGGCGATGTGCTGATCACCCGCGCCCTCGCCCACCGCACCCCGCCCCGCGCCGCGCCCGAGCCGGTGCCGGACGGCCCGCCGGTCCCCGACGACACCCTGCTCGCCGCGGCGCTGCGCGCCATCCGGGCCGGTGACCTCGCCTCCACGACCCCGCGCAAGCCCGGCACGGCCCCGGCGGCCGACGGTGAGCTGCCGCGCACCGGTTCCGCCGAGACCCTGGCCACCATGCAGGCCGCCGTCCTGACCGGCGAGGCCCTGTGGATCGGCTACGTCAACGCCGAGGGCGCCGCCAGTCAGCGGGTCATCGCCCCCATCCGTGTCGAGGGCGGCTTCGTCACGGCGTACGACCACACCGCGGACGAGGTCCGCACGTACCCGCTGCACCGGATCACGGGGGTCGCGGAACTCGCCGACGACGCGGGCTGAGCACCGGGCCGGGGCGCCCGGGCGGCTTCTCACCCGTTCGGGTGCACGTCGGGGTTCATGCACGCCACGCCGGGGATGTCCCACGCTCGGGCGACCTTGCCGGGCGTGTCGCATCACGCCGGGGGGCCGGGGGCAGCCACCGGGTGTCCCTGTGAGCGCTGTCGAAAGGAACTCCCCGCATGCGCGCTGTTCGTCGAGTCGCCGCCGTCCTGGCCACCGCCGCCCTGATGACGTTCGGGGGGCTGGCCACTCCGGCCGCCGCCGTGAGCATCGATGTCGCCGGCCTCGTCCTCGAGACACCGCAGATCTGATCGCCCCCGCGCCCATCGGGCCGGCCCCGCGTCCGTGGGCCGGCCCGCGGTGTGGCGGCACCTCGTCCCACCGTTCGCGAACGTCCGAGAAAGGCCGTGCCGTCCGCATGCGTGAAAAGCTGCCCGCCGTCGCCCTGTCCGCCGTCGCCCTCGTGGGCGTGCTCGCGCCCTCCGCGGCCGCGGCCCCCGCGCTGCCGCTGCCGCTGCCGGCCGCCGGCACCGAGCCCCTGGTCTCCGAGGCGATCGGCATCGAGGGACCGCTGATCCAGAACGTCAGTCTGCCCACGCTGAAGTAGCGCGCCGCGTCCGGTAGCTGTCCCCGTCCAGCCGCACGATCTCGGCGTGGTGGGCCACGCGGTCCGCCAGCGCCGGGGCGGACGCGCCGAAGACCTCGTCCCAGCGGCCGAGCGGGCGGTCGCTGGTCAGGATCAGCGAGGCCCGCTCATAGCGGTGCGCGACCAGCTGGAAGAACAGGCCGGCGGTGGCCGCGTCGAACGGCGTGTAGCCGACCTCGTCGACGATCAGCAGGGCGTGCTCGTCGAGCGCGGCCAGCTCCGCGTCGAGCCGCCCGGCGGCGCGGGCGTCGGACAGCCGGGCGGCCCACTCGGCGGCGGTCGCGAACAGCACTCGGTGCCCGGCCTGGCAGGCCCGTACGCCGAGGGCGATGGCCAGGTGCGTCTTGCCGGTGCCGGGCGGGCCGACGAAGACGACGTTGCGCCGGGCGGTGACGAAGTCCGCCTTGCCGAGCCGGGCCACGGCCTCCCGGTCGAAGCCCCGGGGGTGCTGCTCGTCGAAGTCCTCCAGCAGCTTGCGGACCGGGAAGCCGGCGGCCCGGATCCGGGCCTCGGCGTCCGCGTCCGGCTCCGCCTGCCGGGGGGCGGGCGGAGCGGCAGCCGGGGCCTCCCGCCCCGACCGCCCGTGCCACCGGCCTGCGGCATCCGACTCCGACCGCCCGTCCCGCCGGCCTGCGGCATCCGACTCCGACCGCCCGTCCCGTCGGCCTGCGGCATCCGACTCCGACCGCCCGTCCCGTCGGCCTGCGGCATCCGACTCCGACCGCCCCTGCCACCCGCCTGCGGCATCCGACTCCAACCGCCCGTCCCGCCGGCCTCCGGCATCCGACTCCGACCGCCCCTGCCACCGGCCTGCGGCATCCGACTCCGACCGCCCGTCCCGCCGGCCTCCGGCATCCGGCTCCAACCGCCCCTGCCACCCGCCTGCGGCATCCGACTCCGACCGCCCCTGCCACCGGCCTCCGGCATCCGACTCCGACCGCCCCTGCCACCCGCCTGCGGCATCCGACTCCGACCGCCCCTGCCACCCGCCTGCGGCATCCGACTCCGACCGCCCGTCCCACCGGCCTGCGGCATCCGACTCCGACCGCCCCTGCCACCGGTCTGCGGCTTCCGGCTCCTGCCCGTGCCGCCGGTCTGCGGCTTCCGGCTCCGCCCGTGGGTGCCCGGCCGGCGTACGGTCGGCGTGCCCGCGATCCGTCTGCGCGGCCATCGGCCCCGACATGTAGGCGAGGATCGCCGCCGACGCGATGAACGCCATGTGGATCACCGTCCCCCACAGCAGGGCGTGGCGGGAGGTGTGGTGGACGTCCACGAACATCTGCAGCAGGTGGACGGAGGAGATGCCGACGATCGCCGTGGCGAGCTTGACCTTCAGCACGTTGGAGTTGACGTGCGAGAGCCATTCGGGCTGGTCGCGGTGGCCCTGGAGGCCGATGCGGGAGACGAACGTCTCGTAGCCGCCGACGATCACCATGATCAGCAGGTTGGCGATCATGACGACGTCGACCAGCTTCAGCACGGCGAGCATCACGTACGTCTCGGTGGCGTGCCCGCTCACGCACATGAGGATTAACGTCCACAGCTCCTTGAAGAACTTGTAGACGTAGACGCCCTGCGCGGCCACGAGCCCGAAGTACAGCGGGGCCTGGAGCCAGCGGGTGGCGAACAGGGCGTATCCGAGCGTGGTGGTGGTGGGGTTCCGCACAGTCGGCCATTCTTCGGGGCCACGGCGGAAAACCTGAATTCACACCACACGTTGGAATGAAAAGGCATTAAGTACGACCGGCTGCGCAGATCACACCACCGGGCGCCGTCGATCAGGCACACTGGACGTTTGGCCGAGCCGTCCGAGCAGTCCGGCCGCAGAAAGGGTGCCGCGCGTGAATGGTCCGCTGATCGTCCAGTCCGACAAGACCCTGCTCCTGGAAGTCGACCACGAGCAGGCCGACGACTGCCGTCGGGCCATCGCCCCGTTCGCGGAGCTGGAGCGGGCGCCGGAGCACATCCACACCTACCGGGTGACCCCGCTGGGTCTGTGGAACGCGCGCGCGGCGGGCCATGACGCCGAGCAGGTCGTGGACGCGCTGGTGCAGTACAGCCGCTACCCGGTGCCGCACGCCCTGCTCGTCGACATCGCCGAGACGATGGACCGCTACGGCCGTCTCACCCTCTCCAAGCACCCGGCGCACGGCCTGGTCCTGACGACGACGGACCGTCCGGTGCTGGAGGAGGTCCTGAAGTCGAAGCGGATCGCGCCCCTGGTCGGCGCCCGCATCGACCCGGACACGGTCGCCGTGCACCCCTCCGAGCGCGGGCAGATCAAGCAGACCCTGCTGAAGCTGGGCTGGCCGGCCGAGGACCTCGCCGGGTACGTCGACGGCGAGGCGCACCCGATCGAGCTGGCCGAGGACGGCTGGGCGCTGAGGCCGTACCAGAAGCAGGCGGTGGAGAACTTCTGGCACGGCGGGTCGGGCGTCGTCGTCCTGCCCTGCGGCGCCGGGAAGACGCTGGTGGGCGCCGGGGCGATGGCGCAGGCCAAGTCCACGACGCTGATCCTCGTCACGAACACGGTCTCCGCCCGGCAGTGGAAGCACGAGCTGGTGCGGCGGACCTCGCTCACCGAGGACGAGATCGGCGAGTACAGCGGGACGCGCAAGGAGATCCGGCCTGTCACGATCGCCACGTACCAGGTGCTGACCACCAGGCGGAAGGGTGTCTACCCGCACCTGGAGCTGTTCGACTCGCGCGACTGGGGGCTGATCGTCTACGACGAGGTGCACCTGCTGCCCGCGCCGGTCTTCAAGTTCACCGCCGACCTCCAGGCGCGCCGGCGCCTCGGCCTGACCGCGACCCTGGTCCGTGAGGACGGCCGGGAGTCGGACGTGTTCTCCCTGATCGGGCCCAAGCGGTTCGACGCGCCCTGGAAGGAGATCGAGGCGCAGGGTTACATCGCGCCCGCCGACTGCGTCGAGGTCCGGGTCAATCTCACCGACTCCGAGCGGCTCGCGTACGCCACGGCCGAGGCGGAGGAGAAGTACCGCTTCTGCGCGACGACGGACACCAAGCGGAAGGTCACGGAGGCGATCGTCCGCCGCTTCGCCGGGCAGCAGATCCTGGTGATCGGCCAGTACATCGACCAGCTCGACGAACTGGGCGAGCACCTCGGGGCGCCCGTGATCAAGGGCGAGACGTCGAACGCGCAGCGGGAGAAGCTCTTCGACGCCTTCCGCGAGGGCGAGATCAGCGTGCTCGTGGTGTCCAAGGTCGCGAACTTCTCGATCGACCTGCCGGAGGCGACGGTCGCGATCCAGGTCTCGGGCACCTTCGGCTCCCGGCAGGAGGAGGCCCAGCGCCTCGGCCGGGTGCTGCGGCCCAAGTCGGACGGCCACCAGGCGCACTTCTACTCCGTCGTCGCCCGGGACACCATCGACCAGGACTTCGCCGCGCACCGGCAGCGCTTCCTGGCGGAGCAGGGGTACGCGTACCGGATCATGGACGCGGACGAGCTGCTGGCGGAGAGCTGACAGAGGCAGGACCGGTCACCGGTGGCGCCGGACCACGCCCACTTCTTCTTCGTACTGGCCGAGGATGATCACGTCGAAGGCGGCGCCCGCGAAGACCTTGACGGCGCGCAGGGCATCGCCGAGGCGGTGGCGATGGCTGCCGGACACGGCGGTGGCGCCGGGCGGGCGGCCCGGTGCCGGGGCGGGGTGGATGGTTGCTGCGCTCATGTCTCCATGGTGCGATTCGCCCCGTAAGACCCGCGTCGGTCTCGGGGCCGAACCTCACGGGGGGCCGCGTACGCCCCCGGGCTGACCCGTGCCCCTCAGGGAGGAGGGCGGCGTCCCCTAGGGGATGAGGAAAACCGTTCGCGCCCGCCGCCCCCGCTCCTCTAAGATCTCCGCTCTTGCCCGCCTCCCTCCACGGAGTGCCGCCGACCGGACGGAAACCGGCCGGCACGTCACCGCCATCTCCTCAGCTGGTTCCTTCCGGAGGCACCCCCGTGTCCACGCCCGTCGACGACCCCCTGTCCCGTGAGCGCTCCCACCTCGCCGCGTCCCGCTCCGCACTGCGGGCGATGCGCGAGGACGTCGAGGCCCTCGACATCAGCGACGTCACCGCGAACTGGGTCAACGCCGAAGTCCTCGCCCACCAGATCGACGAGCGCATCAAGGCCCTGGCCGACCTCAGCGACACCCCGCTGTTCTTCGGCCGGCTCGACTACCTGCACGCCCCCGGCGCCGAAGAAGCCGAGGGGGCCGAGGGGGAGCGCTTCTACATCGGGCGGCGGCATGTGCACGACGCCGACGGCGACCCCATGGTCATCGACTGGCGCGCACCGGTCTCGCAGCCGTTCTACCGGGCCTCGAAGAAGGACCCGATGGACATCGCGCTGCGCCGCCGCTTCGGCTACACGGGCGGCGACCTGACGGCGTACGAGGACGAGCACCTCTCCGATCCCGCGGAGGCCGCGCAGACCAGCAAGCTGCTCCAGCAGGAGATCGAGCGCCCCCGCGTCGGCCCCATGCGGGACATCGTCGCGACGATCCAGCCCGAGCAGGACGAGATCGTCCGGTCCGGTCTCTCCGGCACGGTGTGCGTGCAGGGCGGCCCGGGCACCGGGAAGACCGCCGTCGGCCTGCACCGGGTCGCCTACCTCCTCTACGCCCACCGCGAGCGCCTCGCCCGCACCGGCACGCTCGTCATCGGCCCGAACCGGTCCTTCCTGCACTACATCGAGCAAGTGCTGCCCGCGCTCGGCGAGTTGACCGTCCGGCAGGCCACGGTCGAGGACCTGGTGGCGCACGTCGAGATCAAGGGCACGGACGAGGCGACGGCCGCCGTCGTCAAGGGCGACGCCCGCATGGCGCGGGTGCTGCGCGGGGCCCTCTACTCCCACGTCACGATGCCCGCCGAGCCGGTCGTCGTCGTGCGCGGCTCCCGCCGCTGGCGCGTCCCGGCGTACGAACTCCAGGACATCGTCCGCGAGTTGCTCGACCGCGACATCCGCTACGGCGCCGCCCGCGAGGCCCTGCCGCAGCGCATCGCGCACGCGGTGCTGGTGCAGATGGAGCGCTCGGGCGAGGCGCCGGACGACCGGGTGCAGGACGCGGTGGCCCGCAACAGCGCGGTGAAGGCGGCGGTCAAGGCGGTCTGGCCGGCCGTCGACCCGGCGAAGCTGGTGCTGCGCCTGCTGTCGGACACGGACTTCCTCGCCGAGCACGCGGAGGGGATCCTCGACGAGGACGAGCAGAAGGCGATCCTCTGGGCGAAGCCGGCGCGCAGCGTGAAGTCGGCCAGGTGGTCGGCCGCCGACGCCGTACTGATCGACGAGGCCACCGACCTGATCCAGCGCACCCACTCCCTCGGGCACGTCGTCCTCGACGAGGCGCAGGACCTCTCCCCCATGCAGTACCGGGCGGTCGGCCGCCGCTGCACCACCGGCAGCGCGACGGTCCTCGGCGACCTGGCGCAGGGCACCACGCCGTGGGCCACCCGCAGTTGGCAGGAGGCGCTGGCCCACCTGGGCAAGCAGGACGCCGTGATCGAGGAGCTGACGGCGGGTTTCCGCGTCCCCACGGACGTCATCACCTACGCCTCACGCCTCCTGCCGCACATCGCCCCGGGCCTCACGCCGGTGGTGTCGATCCGGGAGAACCCGGGCCACTTCGAGGTCCGCGAGGCCTCCGGGACCGCCGACGTGGTCACCGCCTGCCGCGAGTCGCTGCGCCACGAGGGCTCGACGGGCCTGATCGCGGCGGACGCGCGGGTACCCGAGCTGGCCGAGGCCCTGACCGCGGCCGGGATCCCGTACCTCGGCCCCGGCGAGGAGACCACCCGGGACACCCGCCTGACCCTGGTCCCTGCGTCCCTGGCGAAGGGCCTGGAGTACGACTACGTGGTCCTGGACGAGCCCCAGGCGGTGGTCGACGGCGAACCGGACGAACGAACGGGCCTGCGGCGCCTGTACGTGGCCCTGACCCGAGCGGTGTCGGGGCTGACGGTGACGCACACGGCCCCACTGCCACCCCAACTGACGGCTTAGCGGCGGCTGCGACCGCCCAGCTGCGGACCGACCCGGCCCCGGCGCAAACGCCGAGCCCCCCCCTCAAGAACCGTCCACCGCGGCCCGCCACTCGGCCACCGCCTCCACCGACACCGGCTCCCCCCACCCCCGGGGCCGAGCCGCCCCGCCGATGTGGAACCCGTCGACCCCGGCCTTCCGCAGCACCGGCACGTGATCGAGCCGCAGCCCGCCCCCGACCAGCAACCGCTGCCCGTACCCCGGCTCCCCGGACCGCCCGGCTTCCGCGAGCAGTACGGGCAGCCCGCCGTCGACCCCGTCCGCCGACCCGGCCGTCAGGTACGTGTCGAGCCCCGGCATCCCGTCCAGCTGCCTGCGCAGGGCGGCCCGGTCGGCGGCCCGGTCGATGGCCCGGTGGAAGGTCCACGGGCAGCCGTCCAGCACCGAGATGACCCGCTCCACAGCCCTCAGATCCACCCCGCCACCGGCATCGAGGAACCCGAGCACGAACTCCTCGGCACCGGCCTCCCGCAGCTCACCGGCCACCCGCACCAGCCGCTCGACATCCCCCGCGGCGAACCCGTCGGCCAGCCGGATCATCACCCGCAGCGAGATGTCCACGGCACGGCGGATCCCGGCCACGGTGGCGGCCGGCGGGGTGAGCCCGTCGGCCGCCATGTCGGTGACCACTTCGAGGCGATCCGCGCCTCCCGCCTGCGCGGCGACCGCGTCCTCGACGCCGAGGGCGATCACCTCCAGGACTGCACGCTTGCTCATGGGGCCCCTTCGTCGGCACGGCGTCGGCGTTCACGACAGGTCTAGTCCAATCAAGACTACGCTGCCCACTCCCGCCGACTCCCAAGCACCCGGCCCGGGGCCCGGCCCCTCACCCGAAGAGGTTCAGCTCCCGGGCCTCCACCCCGGCCAGCTCGAACGCGGGCGCCCCGTCGACCGGCCGCCCCGTGCACAGCCGGATCAGCGTCGGACCGTCCCCGATGAAGCGCCCCGGGGGCCGCTCCCCGCCGCTCTCCCCCAGCCGCAGCGGCTCGTCCCGGTCGTCGAGGTCGGCGTGCAGCGGCACCCGCCCCCGCTCGCGGGTGATCCGGGCGAGCAGGTCGAGCGCGTCCGGCAGCCCGGCCCCGCCGTACGCCCCCGGCTCCCCGAAGGCCTCCCGCACGTCCCCGGCGTGCACCCACTCCCCCAGGGCGAGCCCGTCCAGCTTCCCGCCGGCCCGGGCGATCACCGCCCCGGCCTCGGTCATCCCGCGCTCCAGTTCGTCTACGACCTGCGCGTTGCTCCAGCCGTCCCGTTCGGCGATGTCCCGGTCGTTCGACTCGGGCGAGAACACACCCTCCTCGAACCGGTTCTCCACCACGCGCGTGAGCGCGGCCGAACAGTGCGCCAGCACCGACCGCACCGTCCAGCCCGGACACGCGGCGACCGGCAGCGCGAAGTCGTCGTCGGACCGGCCCCGCAGCAGCGGGATCAGCGCGTCACGCTCGATCGTGAGCAGCCTCCCGGGCTGCTCGGGGTCCCGTACGTCGTGCACATCAGCAGGAGTCGTCATACACCCCACGCTAGGTGGGATGCGGCGGTCGGCGGGAGAATGACCCCATGGCCGATCTCGACATCCTGCGCGCCCGCTTCGCCCGTGCCCTGGAAGCGGCCCGGGGACCGGCCGGCGGCCCGGACCCGGCGCCGTACGCCGACAACCTGCTCACCCGCTGGCAGGAACCGCAGCGGCACTACCACACGGTCGCCCACCTCGCGGCGGTCCTGGACCGCGTCGACGTGCTGGAGGAGTACGCGCGGGACCCGGACGTGGTCCGCCTGGCCGCCTGGTTCCACGACGCGGTCTACCTGCCCGACCGCTCCGAGAACGAGGAGCGTTCCGCCCGCCTCGCCGAACGCGCCCTCGCGGAAGCCGGCGTCCCGGCCGCGAAGACCGCCGAGGTGGCCCGCCTGGTCCGCCTCACCGTCGGCCACGACCCCGCCGACGACGACCCCGACGGCCAGGTGCTGTGCGACGCCGACCTGGCGATCCTGGCCTCGCCGCCGTCGCGGTACGCCGCCTACACCGCCGCCGTCCGCGAGGAGTACCACTTCGTCCCGAACGACGCCTTCCGCGCCGGGCGGGCCGCGGTCCTGCGGCAACTCCTCGGCCTGCCGAGGCTGTTCAGGACGCCGTACGGAGCGGCTGAGTGGGAGGCGACGGCCCGCTACAACCTGCGGTCGGAACTGGAACTGCTGGAGGATTCCCCCTCCGGCCCGCCCTCGGCGCCCTAGGGTTGGCCCCACCGCGTCACCGGGAGGGGAGCACGAATGGACGACACCAGCGAGCCCGAGGTCATCGAGCCGAGCCTGCCGTTCTGGGTCACCGTCACCGAGGAGGGCGACGACGACTCGATGGGCCTGTTCGGCGGCGGGGGCGGTGAACCGGCCCTGCGGTCCGTCCCGCTCGGCCCCCTGCGCAAGAACCTCACGGAGACCATCGACGCCCTCCAACAGCTGTTCGAGGACGCCGCCGCCCGGGGCGGCACCCTGCCGCTCGCCGAGGCCCAGCTGTCCTTCCAGGTCACCGCGAGCGGCGGCATCCAGCTCGTCGGCACCGGCCAGATGCAGGGCACCCGCGGCCTGACCCTCGTCTTCAGACGGCCCTGAGAACAGCGTTCATCACGGGACGCAACCGCCGCCCCGTGAACTAAAGTTGTCGGACGAACGGCCGAGGGTCAGGGGGACGGCATGAGCGGCAGCGCGGCGTACCGGAGCAGGACGGCGACCACGGCCGCGGGAGCCCAGCCGGTCCGCCCCGTCTGACCCCGCCGCGCATGCCCCAGCACAAGGCCCTGCTCATCGGGGCGAGCGAGTACGACGACCCGCGCATCCAGGACCTGCCGTTCGTCCGCGACGACCTGCAGCGGGTCCGGGACGCGCTGGTCGAGCGCGGGTTCCAGTCCGCGGACATCGTCGAGAGCAAACGCGGCATCACCCCGAACACCGTCAACGGCCGCATCCGCGGCTTCCTGCGCGACGCCGGCCCGGGCGACACCCTGCTGGTCCTGCTCAGCGGTCACGGCCAGCACTTCGAGGGCAAGGACTTCCTGATCCCGGAGGACGCCACCTTCGACGTCGGCGTCTTCGCCGACAGCTGTATCGAGATCGGCTGGGAACGCGAGCTGGAGGACTCCCCGGCGAGCCACGTCGTCTTCCTCGTCGACGCCTGCCGCGAGGGCATCGACCGCGACACCATGGCGGCCCCGCCCGGCGTGCAGCCCTGGCCCCGGCGCAAGGTCGCCAACGCGCTGCGCCGCAAGGTGGCGTACGTGTACGCCTGCACGGCGCCCCAACTGGCCCTGTTCGTCGGCGAGAAGGAGACGGTCCGCCCGGGCTGCGACCCGGGCACGCAGCCCGGCGAGTCGTTCAGCCTGTTCTCCCGCGCCCTCGCGGACACGATCGCGGCGGACCCGCACGCCCTGCGCCTGCACGAGTTCGCGGCACGGATCCAGACCCGCGTCGAGGAACTGCACCGCGCCTACGGCAAGACCCGCCCCGTGCAGCAGGTCACCGTCGTCACGGAGACCGCCGCCGCCCCGGGCGGCGAGGACTTCCCGCTGCTGCCCGGCCCCGACCGCCGCACCGAGACCCACCCGTGGATCCGCTCCACCGAACAGCACCCCATCTGGCAGCGCACCCCCGACGGCCCCGCCCGCCACCTGCTCCAGGAGACCTGCGCGGCCCTGGCGGCCCGGCTGGCCACGGCGTACGAGGGGGCGGCGCACGCCCTGCGCGACGACCCGTGGCACGACGCCGAACTGGCCCAGCGCACGCACGTCAGACTGGGCTTCCTCACCCGCCTGCTCGCGGACGGCGTCCAGCTGTCCGCCTCCGAGGCGGCACTGGCGGTGCTGCTGCCCCTGGTCGAGCAGGCCTTCTGGGCCCAGGAGGCCGCGCAGCGCGTCGGCGTCCTCGGCGCGGACCTGTGCCCCGGCGGGCCCGACCACAGCCGCTTCCGCAAGTTCGGGCAGGGCTTCCCGCGGCTGAAGCGGCGGCTGCTCACCCTGCACGACAAGACGGCGGCGCGCGGTTCCGTGGAGCGGATCCGCTGGTGGCTGTTCCACCGCTGGCTGATCCAGCAGCCGGAGCTGTACGCGGCGGAGGCGCTCAAGTCCCTCCTCGGCGAGGTGACGAGCGGCTCCGACCAGCCGCCGTGGGTGGCCGACGCGCTCGCCGCGGACCGTCTGATGCGGCTGCTGAAGGACCACCGCACGGCCCCCTTCTCGGTACGCCGTACCGCCGCCCACCCCGCCGGTGCCGCGCCCCACGAGGACCACGACGTCATCGCCGCCACCACGGGCGACGAGCACGAGCTGCGCACGCCCCTGGTCTCCGCCCTGCTCAAGGCGGCGTACGCCATGGCCGTGGACCCCGTCGACCTGCCCGAGATCGTCGTGGAGCACATCGGCATCTACGACAGTGTCGACCTCGGCGAACTCCTGGCCACCGTGCGCCGCTCCGACTGGCGCCACTCCGGTGTCGGCCGCTCCCTGAACGCGGTGTGCACCCACCCGGCCGTCCAGATCGCCCTGCGGGAGCACGCCGGCCGCGTCGACACGCTCCTCCGCGAGATCAACCGCCGCGACAATCCGGCCCTGGCGCCGCTCGGCGCGCTGCCGCCGTACGCCGACGGCAGCCGCGTGCGCCTCGACGGCAACACGCCCGACCAGCTCTCCGACGGGATCCGCTTCCAGCTCGCCGAGGACCGCGTCCAGGAACTCCTCATGGGCGAACAGCTCTACGGCGACCGCGAACTGGCCGTCCGCGAGCTGTACCAGAACGCGCTGGACGCCCTGCGCTACCGGGACTGCCGCACGCAGTACCTCCAGCGCACGGGCCGTCCGACGGCTCCCTGGGAGGGCCGGATCGCGTTCGTCCAGGGGGTCGGCTCCGACGGCCGCCCCTACCTGGAGTGCCGCGACAACGGCATCGGCATGGGCATCACCGAACTCGGCAGCGTCTTCTCCCAGGGCGGCACGCGCTTCGTGGACCTGCCCGAGTACATCGAGGAACAGGTCGCCTGGAGCGAACTCCCCGAACCCAAGCTCCGCCTGTACCCCAACTCCCGTTTCGGCATCGGCGTCCTCAGCTACTTCATGCTCGCCGACGAGATCGTCGTCCGCACCTGCCGCATGGACCGCACAGGCCGCCCCGGCCGCCTCCTCCAGGTGACGATCGCGGGGCCGGGGAACCTGTTCCGGGTGGAGGACCTGGGCGAGGGAACCGACCCGGGGACGACGGTCCGGCTGATGCTGTCGCGGCAGGGCAAGAACGTGTCGTGCGTGGAGACGCTGCAGCGTTTGCTGTGGGTGGCGCCTTATCGGACTTCCGCGGTGCACGGGTCAAGGGAGCACAGTTGGGCGCCCGGGGAGCTCTCCCGCACGGCACTCGCCATGGAATTGTCCAAACGGCAGCCGAGACGCCGGTACGAGAATCACGTCTGCATCGAGTCGGACTCACCCGACCTCTGGTGGACCGGGAACAAGGGGATCATCCTGTCGGACGGCTTGTTGACGGACTCCGACAGGTTCCACCCGTCCAGGCTTCCCTACGGCATCGTCGTGAACCTGCACGGAGCACACGCACCGGTGCTCACCGTGGACCGCAGGAGAGTGCGTTCCTTCGACTCCAGCTACGTACGCGCCCTCATGACGAGCGTCGCACCGAGCTTGACCCGTCCCGGACTCCCGCTTCCCACATTCAACTGGCTGACTGAAGTCAGCGTGTCCTCACTTCAGTTCGGTGACCTGATCTCGGAGCTAGTACACCAGTCCGATCTGGAGTGGCAGATCGGAGACGTCTCGCTGTTTTTCAGCAGGGTTGGCTACTTTCTCCCTGACAGAGGTCTCCTGCCGCTGGTGACTGGCGACTACCCGGAGGGCCACACATCACGCGCCGCCCATTTCTTCTACAACATGCCCGCTCCGGTGTTGCGATGGCGTCTGCGCGTGCTGTACCGGGCCGGGTTGTGCGAGCACACTTCGCTGCCGGAGTCCGGCCCGTCCGGTGAGCTGTGGGCACGCCCGTCGGACCTGCTCCTCCTTGCACGTGGGTATGCGAGACTTCCGCGCTGGAACGTGACGTACCGCAGGTGGCGCGATGACTCCTCGTGGCATCACCCGGCGGCCAAGCTCGGCTCCCTGTTCCGCTGGAGAGATCCCGCCGAGCAGCTTGGCGCCGCTGAAGTGTTCCGGCTGAGTCAGTGCTCACAGCATCCGCCTGCCGAGGTAGCCGCCCGGATGACCGCACTGGGTTTTCGAGTGGAGCCCCTGTCGGGCTGCACCCGCGCGAACTGTGATGACCTCCCACTGCTGAAGCCGATGGGGGACCCGTCAGGCTGGTTGACTCCCGGCTCAGTGCTCTCCGCCACGCAGGTCTGCGTCAGCGCGGTACGGCGGGCCTGCTCCACCCTCGAAGCCGTGCAACGTCTGGGGGAACTGGGTTTCACCGTTCCGACGGACTACCCGGATCGGGACCACTGGACCGACGAGGAACGCAACATCATCAGCAACCTGTGGTCGTCGTATGCCACTCCCCTGGACCCGGAAGCGGCTCTGTCGATCTCTCAGGCCCAGCTGACCGCGGTGGCGCACAGTACGGACATGACCATCCGCCAGGTCGTGAAGTTCCTGTCGGAGATCGGCTTTCTTCTGCCCACCGAATCTTCGGCGTTTCCCGAACCGACGGCCGACGACCAGGCTCTCCTCCTGTGCGGTGGCCAGCGTCCCTGGGCAGACCAAGAGGTCTCACTGCTCTACATGGCCGCTGTCGCCCGCCGCATCAACCGACCGGTACACGAGGTGGCGGCACGACTGTGCGAACTGGGGTACGCCGTAGCGCATGTCCCCGACGACGCGACCCAGTTGCCCTCGCGCGCGCAGATGGCCTTGGTGAACCCGAGTGTCACACTGGACGTGAGCCGTCCGTTGCCCTTGCGCGACGTGGCCAGCTCCGCCGAGCAGGCAGGTGTCTCGCTGTCCGAGGCCATCGATCACTACACATCGCTGGGTTTCCCATGCTCAGTGAGCTCCGAGGCGGTGTCCCGTGTCAGGACGGCGGCGCACCCCCTGTTCATGCCCGAGCGGATTCCCGACCCCGCTTCGTTCGGCCCTGTATCCCCAGCCGCTGTTCAGGCCCTGGGTCAAAGGGCCTCCACCACCCTCGCCGGTTTCGGCTACGACCTCATCCCCCCGTCCGAATCCTGGCTCAGAGAACGGGAACTCGAAAAAGACCTCCTCCAGTCCCTGACCACCGAAGCCCACTCCCCCTCCCCCACCCACCCCGACGACCCCCCGCTCACCCTCGTCACCCTGGCCGTCGTAGCCATGTCGGCCGGCAGGACGCTCCGCGACACCGCTCTCAAGGCCACCGAACTCGGTATGCGCCACGAGGTCGAGGACTGGTTCCCGGACCCCGAAAACCCGTCGCCCTGACCCGGTGGCGCCCGTAACCTGCCCACCATGTGGACCACGGGCGCGGAACAGGTGGAGCAGGCCGTCGGTGAGTGTGTCGGGCTGCTGGGGACGGTCACCGAGCGGGACTGGGAAGGGGCCCGGGCCGGGCGGCTGGAGTGGAGCTGCCGGGAGGCGGCCGTGCACATCGCCGAGGATCTGGTCGCGTACGCGGGGCAGCTCGCAGGGCGGGAGCCCGACGGGTACACGCCGTTCGAGATCTCCCTGGAGGAGGGCACCGACAACGCGGGCGCGCTGCGCGTGATCCGTACGACGGGCGCGCTGTTCGCCGCCACGCTCCGGACCACCCCGCGCGAGGTCCGCGCCTTCCACCCGTACCCGTTCCGCAGCGCGAACCGCGAGGGCTTCGCCGCGATGGGCGTGGCCGAGACGCTGCTGCACACCCACGACATCGCCGAGGGGCTCGGCACCACGTACGAACCCGACCCGGCGCTGTGCGAGTTCGTGCTCACCCGGATCTTCCCGCACGTCCAGCCGGGGCCCACACCGTGGCAGACCCTGCTGTGGGCCACCGGCCGCGGCGAGCTGCCCGGGCGCGCCCCCGTCACCGCGTGGCGCTGGAGCAACAACCTGGTGATCGAGACCGACCGGCTCACCCTCGAGGGCGTCACCCCGGCGGCGGCCACCGACCTGTCCACGGTCGGCGACGGCGGCTTCACGTGGCTGGAGGGCGGCCCGGTCGAGGGCACCCGGGTGGGTGCCGGGCTGATGTACAAGCAGTACGAGGACGGCGTCCACCGGCCGGAGTGGGGCATGTACGTGCTGGTCCGGCGGGAGGACGACCGCGCGCTCGGGGCGATGGGCTTCCACGGCGTCCCGGACGGGGCGGGGCGGGTCGAGATCGGGTACGACCTGGTCGAGGCGGCCCGCGGTCACGGCTACGCCACCGAGGCGCTGCGGGCGCTGTCGTCCTGGGCGCTGGGCAGGGACGAGGTGCGCACCGTCGTCGCGAACGTCGAGCGGGGCAACACGCCCTCGCAGAAGGTGCTCGCGCGGGCCGGTTTCAGCCAGGTCGCCGAGGACCCCGAGCACCTGACCTACGAACTGGGCGCGTCCGGCGCCCGGTAACGCCCCTTCGGCCTCCGCAGCCCGGCCGCGTGCAGCAGCCGCACCACCTCGCGGCTGCTGACCTCCACCGCCCCGGCCGCCACCACGTCCGCGTACCGCTGGGCGGGGATGTCGTAGTGGTCGCGTTCGAAGGCGCGGCGGGGTACGCCCAGGCGGGCGGCGAAGGCGTGGAGTTCGTCGTAGGAGACGTCGCTGACCAGGTGGGACCACATGCGGCCGTGGCCGGGCCAGGTCGGCGGGTCGATGTAGACCGTCACCGGGGCCTCACGAGGACGCGGCTCCGCCGAGCGCCTCGCCCAGCGAGCCCACCGCCGCCACCTTCACCCCGGCCTCGCTGCACACCCAGTGCGGGTCGGGCCCCAACTCGGGCTCCACGTCCAGCGCGTGCGGCTCGCCCGTGCCGCACACCGGGCACAGCGGCCAGCGGCCGTACCGCTCCAGCAGGGCGTCCTGAACGTCCTGCGCGACCAGCCCGGCCACGAACGGCGCGCCCTCCGGCCACTGCTCGACCCACCACCGCCGCTGCGTGACGGACTCCTCGACCAGCGAGACGACGTCCGCCTCGGCGACGCGTCCCGCGACGAGGTCGGCCAGCACGAGGGCGCGCGCGGCGTGCAGGGCCTGCTCCAGGGGGCTGATGGGGTCCATGCACCCATTGTGCGCACTCTTGACCACAACGCCGAGCCGAAAATATCTTTCACAGGTGACCCGCAGAGTGAAGGAAATTTTCGCCAGCGAGCGCGGTGGCCCGGCCGGCTCGCCCGGTACCCCGCCCGCCCCCGCCGCCCTCGCGGCCAAGGTCCGCACGCTGGCCCCGTCGATGACGCGCTCCATGCAGCGCGTCGCCGAGGCCGTCGCGGGCGACCCGGCCGGCTGCGCGGCCCTCACGGTCACCGGCCTCGCCGAGCTCACCGGCACCAGCGAGGCGACCGTCGTACGCACCGCCCGCCTGCTCGGCTATCCGGGTTACCGGGACCTGCGCCTGGCCCTCGCCGGACTCGCCGCGCAGCAGCAGTCCGGCCGGGCCCCCGCCATAACGACGGACATCGCGGTGGACGACCCGATCGCCGACGTGGTCGCCAAGCTCGCCTACGACGAGCAGCAGACCCTCGCCGACACGGCCGCCGGCCTGGACACGGCCCAACTGGGCGCGGCCGTCGCGGCCCTGGCCACGGCCCGCCGCACGGACGTGTACGGCGTCGGGGCGTCCGGGCTGGTCGCCCAGGACCTCACGCAGAAGCTGCTGCGCATAGGGCTGATCGCGCACGCCCACAGCGATCCGCACCTGGCCGTCACCAACGCCGTGCAGCTGCGGGCGGGCGATGTCGCGATCGCCATCACGCACTCGGGGTCGACGGGCGACGTCATCGAGCCGCTGCGGGTCGCCTTCGAGCGCGGGGCGACGACGGTGGCGATCACCGGCCGCCCGGACGGCCCCGTCAGCCAGTACGCCGACCACGTCCTCACCACCTCCACCGCCCGCGAGAGCGAACTGCGCCCCGCGGCGATGTCGTCCCGGACCGGACAGCTCCTTGTGGTGGACTGCCTCTTCGTGGGGGTGGCGCAGCGGACGTACGAGTCTGCGGCGCCGGCGCTCTCGGCGTCGTACGAGGCGCTGGCCCACCGGCACCGTCCCTGAGGCAGCCGCCCCGCCCAGCACCGGAAAGACACGGAAAGAGCCGTCCATGACCTCCACCTCCGACCCCCGTGATCTGAGAACCGAGTTGGAGTCCCTGACCACCGAGGCCTTCCGGCCGGAGCTCGCGGACATCGACCGGCTGCCCACCCTGGACATCGCCCGGCTGATGAACGGCGAGGACGCGACCGTGGCCGGGGCGGTCGCGGCGCGGCTGCCGCGGATCGCCGCCGCGATCGACGCCGTGGCGGAGCGGATGGCCCGGGGCGGCCGACTGGTCTACGCGGGCGCGGGCACGGCGGGCCGGCTGGGCGTCCTGGACGCCTCGGAGTGCCCGCCCACCTTCAACACCGACCCGTCCCGGGTGGTCGGCCTGATCGCGGGCGGCCCGCAGGCCGTGGTCACCTCGGTCGAGGGCGCGGAGGACTCCCGGGAACTGGCCCACGCCGACCTGGAGCCCCTCGGTCTGACCCCCGACGACACGGTGGTCGGCGTCTCCGCCTCCGGCCGCACGCCCTACGCCATCGGCGCCGTCGAGTACGCCCGCGCCCGCCGCTGCCTCACCATCGGCCTCGCCTGCAACTCCGGCAGCCCGCTCGCGGCCGCCGCCGACCACGGCATCGAGATCGTCGTCGGGCCCGAACTGCTCACCGGCTCCACCCGCCTGAAGGCCGGGACGGCGCAGAAGCTCGTCCTCAACATGATCTCGACGATCACGATGATCCGGCTGGGCAAGACCTACGGGAACCTGATGGTCGACGTCCGCGCCTCCAACGACAAGCTCCGCGCCCGGTCCCACCGCATCGTCGCCCTCGCCACCGGCGCCGACGACCAGGAGATCGAACGGGCCCTGTCCGCCACGGACGGCGAGGTCAAGCACGCGATCCTCACCATCCTGGCCGCCGTGGACGGCCCGACGGCGGCCCGCCTGCTGGAGCAGTCCGACGGCCATCTGCGCGCGGCCCTCGCGGCGGCGACGGACTGACCCCTCCGCTCAGCGGAACCGGGCGACGTACGCGTCGAACGGCTCGATCCCGACGCCCGCGCGCAGCTCGTCCACGCGCTCGGGCTCGGCGCAGGGCCAGGGAATCGGCGAACCGTCCTTGCGCACTCCGGCGATCTGCGTGCCGTAGATCTGCGCCCGGCCCTCGTTGACGAACGTGCGGTCGCGCAGGAAGGCCAGGTCGCGGGCCTCCGCGGCGCCCGCCGCGACAGCCTGCTCCATCAGCCGCAGGGCCCGCCGCTGCACGTCCAGTTGCCGGTCGGCGTGCTGGGCGATCAGCCAGGCTGCCCGGGCGGCGTCCTCGCCGACGCGTTCCGCCGTGGGCCAGCCGTACGCGTCCATGATCTCGGCCAGCCGGTCACCGTGCCGCGCGGTCAGCCGCCGCCACTCCAGCTGCTCGGCCGGGTCGTCGCTGTTCGCCGCGCCGGTCGTCGCCACGCGGTGATCGGCGGCGGCCATGGCCGTCAGCTCCTCCGCGAGGGCCGCGAGATCCTGTTCCACCGTGAACTCCCCTTTTTCTTACTGACGTTGCTGAAAACCCTAAAACGGCAATCGGCACACAAAGATCATTCCGGAGTACGGTGACACGCGCCCCCGACCGCTGGGACACTGGATCTACGCCGCGCGGCTCACGACACGCACCGCCCCTCCCGGTTCAATTGCCGCACCCGCGCCCGCAGCGCCTCCCCCACCGGCAGCGAGCGGAGCACGTCGGTCAGCTGCTCGGCCGTCCGTACGTTGCAGCGCCCCAGGTCGACCAACGCGAACGGCTCCTCACTCGCGGCCGTGACCGGATCGACGCACAGGGACGGCAGCACGACTCCGACTCCCGCGAGGGCTTCCCGCAGCGACTCCACGATCTCTTCGGTCGAGCGCACCTTGTCCTACCTCCACGCTGAGTTTGTGATTCACCACACAGCGTGGTCGCCCGGCGCCTAACCTGGCCATACACGGCGTCCCAACAACCCCAGGTGTACGACAGGGAGTTGCCCATGCCCGGATCCAGGGATCTCGACCCGTCCTCCTCCCCTCGGGCCCTCCTCGGCGCGGAACTCCGCCACGCCCGCGAGAAGGCCGGCCTCAGCCAGGAGGAACTCGGCCAGCGGCTGTTCGTGAGCGGCTCGTTCATCGGCCAACTGGAGGCGGGCACGCGGCGGATGCAGCGGGAGTACGCGCGACTGCTGGACGAGGCGCTGGGTACGGAGGACTTCTTCCAGCGGCACTGCGGGGCGGCGGCGAAGTCGAAGTATCCGGACCACTTCGCGGAGGCGGCAGAGGCGGAGTTGCAGGCGACCGAGATCCGGGAGTACGCGCCCCTCCTGATCCCCGGCCTGCTCCAGACGCCCGCCTACGCGCGAGCCGTCTGCCGGGCCTACCAGCCGACGGCTCCCGAGGAGAAGATCGAGGAGTTCGTCGCCGCGCGGATCGAGCGCGCCCGCCTCCTCAGCGATCCAACAGAGCCCTTGTTGTGGGCGGTGATTGACGAATCCGCACTACGACGGGCGACAGGGGGACGCAAGGTGATGGCGGAGGCGTTGCGCCACATCACAGACCTGGGCCGCCGTGGCCGGGCCATCGTCCAGGTGCTGCCGTTCGACGCGGGAGCGCACGCCGCGATGGAGGGCTCGATGAAGTTGATGGACTTCGAGGATGCCCCTCCGCTGGTCTACTTCGAAGGCGTGGGCATCGGGCGGCTGGAGGACGACCCGGCCGTCATCAAGCACCAGAGGTTCACCTATCAACTGCTGACGGCCTGCGCACTCTCCCCCGAGAACTCCCTGGCCGTCATCGAAGCGATGGCCCAGGATTACATCCATGAGCAGCATCACTGAGGCCACCTGGCACAGGTCCAGCTACAGCGGTGGCAGCGGCGGCAACTGCCTCGAAGTAGCCGACGGCCACCCCACCGCCGTCCCTGTCCGCGACTCCAAGAACCCCCGCGGCCCGAAGCTCGTGTTCCGGGCCACCGCCTGGGCCGCGTTCGTCGCGAACCTCAAGGACGAGACGGCCTGAGCTTCGGGGCCCGGGCTTCGAGCCCTCTTTTCAAGGAATGGGTGGAGGGCCTCAACCCGCCCTCCCACCCCGAGAGTTGACGGGCAGCGTTCGGCTTGCCACGGACGGTGACCAACCTCTAGCGTTCCCGCATACGCAACAGCCCCCGCTCGGTGCGCCAACACCTGCGGGGGCTTAACCAGCGGCATCGAAGAAGAGGTTCGATCCCATGGCTGAGTCCCAGCTTAGTGCTGCCTCCCCGTCCGCGCACCCAATGGCCAACCCCGGCTACGGCAAGCGCTCCGTCCCCGACCAACTCCCGGGCACGCCGCACGACTTCGTACACCTCCCACCCCGCGAAGCCGCCATCGCCGCCTACCTCGACCGCCTCCCCGACGGCGCCGACATCTCCGTGAAGACGCTGGCCAAACAGCTCCCGTACGGACAGTGCGCCCTGAGCACGGCCCTCAACCGCATCCAGCAGGCAGGCCACCTGCGCCGGGGCCGGGAGTGCGTCACGGCGGACGACGGCAGCTCGCGCTGGATCACCCGATCGTGGTGGTCCCGTACCGCCAGGGACGACGACTGGTGGACGGCGTTCACCCGAGGCGACGCGCCACGGCCGCAGACAGCACGCCCCACCCGCTCCCGCGCCCACATCCTCCTGGCCGCCCTCGGCCGCACCGCGCCCGTCCTGTCCCTCTCCGAGTCCGACTGCGCGACCCTCGCCCCACTCGTGACGGACTGGTTCCAGCGGGGCGCCTCGGAGGACGACGTACTGCGCGCCCTCACGGCCGGCCTGCCGACCCCTGTCCACCACCCCGCCTCCCTGGTCCGCAACCGCCTGACCAGCAAGCTCCCGCCCCCACCCGACCCGCGTCCACCCCTACGGGTCCTGGAATGCGCGAACTGCGGCGCGCCGGGACGCCCGGAGTCCCTACCTGGGGGGCGTTGCAGCGCCTGCCGGGGTGAGCACACCCCCGCGCGCCCCCCTGCACCCCTGTCCGCCCCCAAGGTTCACGACCGCGCGGCCCAGATCCGGGCCGCGATCTCCCAACGACGCCAAGAGAAGGCACACACATGACGGCTCCTACGGTGCGACGTCACTCCCCCAGGGCACGATGGAAGGGAGGAGACACCACCATGACCCCTGGTACTGCTGACCAATGCTGATGCCCTTCGAGGACTTCGAGGACCTGGTTGATGTGGCCCCGAAGGGCGTGCGACTTGAGTACGTCGACGGTCGTGTCCGAACGAAGGACCCGCTCAGCGTTGAGGACTTCGAAGAACTGGAACGCCGCGCCCCGGAGACCGTGCGGCTTGAGTACATCAACGGAAAACTAGAGGTCAAGGCCATGCCGGACGGCAACCACCGAGAGATCTTCATGTGGCTGCTGCGCCAGTGCATGCAACACCGCCCTGACCTGGACCTCGTGCCCGAGTCCGGCGTCAAGGCCGAGGCCTGCCGCAAGGGCCGCGCCCGCACGGACGGGACTCTTGCGCCGGTGCATCACTTCCGGGGTCACGGCGAATGGTCCGACCCCGACGGCTCCCTCATGGCCGTGGAAATCACCTCCCGCGACCGCGACACGGACCAACGCGACCGCATCGACAAGCCCATCGGCTACGCCGAAGCCGAGATCCCCGTCTACCTCCTCATCGACCGCGACAACCACACCGTCACGGTCTTCAGCGAACCGAAGGACGGCCGCTACCAGCAGGTTTCCCGCCATCCCTGGGGAGCCACCGTCGAACTGCCCTCCCCCGTGAACATCACCCTGGACACCGAGAAACTCAAGGACTACGCCGACTGACGACAATGGACCCATGAACCACGCCCAGCTGACCGCCCTAGGTCGTGCCCTCCGGCTTCTCGGTGAACACGGGGAAGCCCTCACCGCCGACACCCCGGACGCCAAGCTGCACGAGGTCAGGGCGGATCTGCGGCGGGCTCTCGACCTGCTGGAGGAGAGCGTCTCGAACGCCGCGCCCAGCACCCGGTGCCCCGAGCATCCGAACGGCCCGGTCGACGAGGGCGCCCCCGACCTGTGCCTGCTGTGCGAGACCCGGCGCCGGGCGGCCCGCCGCAACGAGTTCAACGGGCCCGCCCCGCAGCAGCCGCAGACCGAGCCCGTCCAGTCCCGGTACGGAGCCCGCGGCGACCGCCCCCAGCCTCAGCAGCGCTGGCTGCCGGAGCTGTGGAACGGCCAGACGTGGCAGCTGTGCGGCACCCCGCGCCGGGACCGCCGCGAGGCCGAGCTGTACATCGCCGCCCAGCGCCGGGCGCCCCGGGCCGCCATGGCGTACCGGCTGGTGCACGAGTTCACCGACTACGAGGTGCTGCGGGTGTGGGGCACGCCGGTGCGGGTCGACATCGAGCCGATGGGCAACCTGTAACCCGTCACAGCAGGGGCAGCGGGCGGAAGTCGTGCCCCTCCCACAGGCGTCGTGACGCCTCCTCCGGATACGCCGTGACCACCGGCTCCGCGTCCAGCACCCGCACCAGCCGCCGCTCCTCGTCGTACGCGGGCCAGCCCGGGTCGCCCGTCCTCGCGAACGCCGTCCAGGAGGCGCGGAAGCGGGACGACAGCGCGAGGGCCTCGGCGGACGGCTCCGCGCCCGCGAACAGCAGGGCCCCGAGGTCCGCCCCGTACGTGCCGAAGAGCAGGGGGATGTCCAGGCCGTGGCAGGCGCCGAGCGCGCCGCCGTTGCCGGGGGCCGGCCAGGTCAGCTCGTAGAGGTGCGCGCTGCCGCCGCCCGCGCGCTGCGCCTGGGCCAGGTGCAGGGAGGGCATGGTGAACAGCCAGTCCGTCTGGACACGTTCGTAGAGCTCGCTCGGGGAGGCGTCGGGGAAGGCCGCTCGGTAGGCCGCTTCCCCGTCGGGGCCGGGGGCGAACAGGCGCAGGGCCGCGCTCGCCCGCTCGTCGGTGATCTGGCCCAGCTGCCCGGCCATGGCGACGAAGAGGCGGTACTCGTCGCGGTTGTGGCCGACGAGCAGGTCGATGTCCTTGGCGGCACCGGCCGCCAGCGCCTGCCAGGGGGTGGCGGGCAGGATCTCGCCGTCGACCACCGGGGAGAAGGGCGTGACCGTGGGGGCCGCCTGGCCCCAGCGGTCGAGGTACTGCGGCATCTTCGGGCCCAGCGCCTCGCCCGCCGCGGTCAGCCGGCGCGGATCCACCGTCGACAGGTCGGCGACCGTGGGGCGCAGGCCCACCTCGGCGGCGAGGGCCGTACCGATGTCCCGGGCCAGTTCGTCGGAGAAGAACGTCCCCGGCACGCTCTGCGCGATCGCCCGCCGGAACAGGCCGGACGCGCGGTCCATCGCGAGCAGCGAGGCGATCGAGCCCGCGCCCGCCGACTCGCCGAAGACGGTGACCCGCTCCGGGTCGCCGCCGAACGCCTCGATGTTGTCCCGCACCCACTCCAGCGCGGCGACCTGGTCGAGCAGGCCGCGGTTGGCGGGCGCCCCCTCGATGTGGGCGAACCCCTCCATGCCGACCCGGTAGTTGAGGGAGACGACCACGACGTCGCCGTCGGTGGCGATGTGCCGGGCGTTGTAGCCGGGGCTGCCGGCGTGGCCGAGCTTGTAGGCGCCGCCGTAGATCCACACCAGCACGGGCCGGCGGGCGGCCGGGTCGGGATGGGGGGTCCAGACGTTGACCGTGAGCCAGTCGTCGCCCTGGGGCACGTCTAACAGGCCCGGGCCGCCCATCAGGCCGAGGTCCTGCGGGGGCGGCGGGCCGAACGCGTACGCGTCCCGTATGCCGTCCCAGGCGGGGGCGGGGCGCGGGGCCATGAAGCGGGCCTCGCCCACCGGGGGTGCGGCGAAGGGGATGCCGCGGAAGACGGCGAGCCCCTCCTCCCTGCGGCCCCGGACCGCCCCGGCGGTGGTGCGCACCACCGGGGCGGGCTGCTCGGCCGGACCGTCCGTCGGCGGGCGGGCCTCGGTCGTCGTCATCTGGATCTCCTCACGTGGCCGGTGAACAGGCGCTCGGCCAGTGTCCGTGGCTGACGCAAGCAGATCCAGAGCCTCGCGTTCCGGGCTCGGCCGAGGGATCAGCTGAGCGACTTCAGCGCGGCCGGGTCGTACGGCGCCAGGTCCGTGAAGCGGCCGTCCAGGATCTTCCGGGCCCACTCGGGGTCCTGGAGCAGGGCGCGGCCGACGGCGACCATGTCGAACTCGTCGCGTTCGAAGCGGTCCAGGAGGTTGTCGAGGTCGCCGACCTGGGCGCCCTGGCCCTGGAAGGACTTGAGGAAGTCGCCGCCGCTCAGGCCGACCGAGCCGACGGTGATGGCGGGCTTGCCGGTGAGCTTCTTGGTCCAGCCGGCCAGGTTGAGGTCGGAGTCATCGAACTCGGGCACCCAGTAGCGGCGGGTGGAGGCGTGGAAGGCGTCGACGCCGGCGGCGGCCAGCGGGGTCAGGATGGCCTCCAGCTCCTCGGGGGTCTCGGCGAGGCGGGCGTCGTAGGCGTCCTGCTTCCACTGCGAGTAGCGGAAGATGACGGGGAAGTCGGCCGAGACGGTCTCGCGGACGGCCGCGACGATCTCCGCCGAGAACTTGGCGCGGGCGACCGGGTCGCCGCCGTAGGCGTCGGTGCGGCGGTTGGTGCCCTCCCAGAGGAACTGGTCGAGCAGGTAGCCGTGGGCGCCGTGGAGTTCCACGCCGTCGAAGCCGATGCGCTCGGCGGCCGCGGCGGCCTCGGCGAACGCGCCGATGACGGCGTCGATGTCGGCCTGCGTCATGGCCTTGCCGGTGCCCTCGGTGCCGTCCGTGCGGATACCGGACGGGCCGACGGCCGGGGCGTCGGCGACGGGCGGCTCGCCCTGCTTGCGGACCATGCCGATGTGCCACAGCTGCGGCACGATCGTGCCGCCCGCGGCGTGCACCGCCTCGGCGACCTTCGCCCAGCCCGCGAGCTGCTCCTCGCCGTGGAACCGCGGCACGCGGTCGCTCTGTCCGGCCGACTCGTGGCCGACGTAGGTGCCCTCGGTGACGATCAGACCGACTCCGGCGGCGGCGCGGCGCGCGTAGTACGAGACGACGTCCTCACCGGGGACGCCGCCCGGGGAGAACATGCGGGTCATCGGCGCCATCGCGATCCGGTTCGGAACGGTCAGGCCGCCCAGCGACACGGGTCGGGACAGGATGTCGGCGGCGCGGGAGGCGACGTCGGTCACGTGGGGACTCCTCGGGAGGTACCGGTCGGTATGTGCATACGCATAGGGTGCCTATTCCAACAGCCCGGCCCGCCCACGGCATCCCGCCCCCACTGTGATCCCGCACACGCCCGAGGGCGGCACCCCCTGTCGCACAGGGAGTGCCGCCCTCGGTACCGAAGGACGGTGATCGACCGGAGTCGATCAGAAGTCCATGTCACCGCCCGGCATGCCGCCGCCGGCGGGCGCGGCGGCCTTCTCCGGCTTGTCGGCGATGACGGCCTCGGTGGTGAGGAACAGCGCGGCGATGGAGGCGGCGTTCTGCAGCGCGGAACGGGTCACCTTCGCCGGGTCGATGATGCCCTCGGCGATCATGTCGACGTACTCACCGGTCGCGGCGTTCAGGCCGTGGCCGACCTGGAGGTTGCGGACCTTCTCCACGACGACGCCGCCCTCGAGACCACCGTTGACGGCGATCTGCTTCAGCGGGGCCTCCAGCGCGAGCTTCACGGCGTTGGCGCCGGTCGCCTCGTCACCGTCGAGCTCCAGCTTCTCGAAGACCTGGGAGGCCTGCAGCAGGGCCACGCCACCACCGGCGACGATGCCCTCCTCGACGGCCGCCTTGGCGTTGCGCACGGCGTCCTCGATGCGGTGCTTGCGCTCCTTGAGCTCCACCTCGGTGGCGGCACCGGCCTTGATGACCGCGACACCGCCGGCGAGCTTCGCCAGGCGCTCCTGCAGCTTCTCGCGGTCGTAGTCCGAGTCGCTGTTCTCGATCTCGGCGCGGATCTGGTTCACGCGACCCTGGACCTGGTCGGCGGAGCCGGCACCGTCGACGATGGTGGTCTCGTCCTTGGTGATGACGACCTTGCGGGCCTTGCCCAGCAGGTCGAGCGTGGCGTTCTCCAGCTTGAGGCCGACCTCCTCGGAGATCACCTCGCCGCCGGTGAGGATGCCGATGTCCTGCAGCATCGCCTTGCGGCGGTCGCCGAAGCCCGGGGCCTTGACGGCGACGGACTTGAAGGTGCCGCGGATCTTGTTGACGACCAGGGTCGACAGGGCCTCGCCCTCGACGTCCTCGGCGATGATCAGCAGCGGCTTGCCGGACTGCATGACCTTCTCGAGGAGCGGCAGCAGGTCCTTGACGTTGCTGATCTTCGAGTTGGCGATCAGGATGTACGGGTCGTCGAGGACGGCCTCCATACGCTCCATGTCGGTGGCGAAGTACGCCGAGATGTAGCCCTTGTCGAAGCGCATACCCTCGGTGAGCTCCAGCTCCAGACCGAAGGTCTGGGACTCCTCGACGGTGATGACGCCTTCCTTGCCGACCTTGTCCATGGCCTCGGCGATGAGCTCGCCGATCTGGGTGTCGGCGGCGGAGATGGAGGCCGTGGAGGCGATCTGCTCCTTGGTCTCGACGTCCTTCGCCTGCTCCAGCAGGGCGGCGGAGACGGCCTCGACGGCCTTCTCGATACCGCGCTTGAGGGCCATCGGGTTGGCGCCGGCGGCTACGTTGCGCAGACCCTCGCGCACCAGGGCCTGGGCGAGCACGGTCGCCGTGGTCGTACCGTCACCGGCGACGTCGTCCGTCTTCTTGGCGACTTCCTTGACCAGCTCGGCGCCGATCTTCTCGTACGGGTCCTCGAGCTCGATCTCCTTGGCGATGGAGACACCATCGTTGGTGATCGTGGGCGCGCCCCACTTCTTCTCGAGGACGACGTTGCGGCCCTTGGGGCCGAGCGTCACCTTCACGGCGTCCGCGAGCTGGTTCATGCCGCGCTCGAGGCCGCGCCGCGCCTCCTCGTCGAACGCGATGATCTTGGCCATGTGAAGTGGTCCCTCCAGGACTGGGGGTGATTACTTCGGACCGCGCCCGCGCCCGCGACGGACGGCCCCGGCCGGTGGTTCCTTGCCCCACCCGGCCCGTGGCCTCACCGACCCGGTCCTTACGTTGTCACTCTCACCTTCAGAGTGCTAACGCAATGATTAGCACTCGACCCCCGAGAGTGCAAGGCGCGCTCGCGAAGCGAGTGCTCATTGAGGGGTGGTGGTCGGGTGACGGGCGGGCGCAAGCGCCTGACGGGTTCGGGCGGGGGCGTCAGCCGCCCGCGAACGCCGCTCGAAGGGCCTTCGAACAGGCCGAAGGGCCCGCACCCCGGGGGGGTACGGGCCCTTCAGAGAAGACCGGTCGCTTGCGGTTGGTCGTGGAACGCGTTCAGCCGGCGACGCGAACCATGTCGGCCTGCGGACCCTTCTGGCCCTGCGAGATCTCGAACTCAACCCGCTGGCCCTCTTCCAGGGTGCGGTAACCGTCCATCTGGATCGCGCTGTAGTGGACGAAAACATCCGCACCACCGTCGACCGCGATGAAGCCGTACCCCTTCTCCGCGTTGAACCACTTGACGGTGCCCTGAGCCATGCCTAACTCCCCTATTACTGGCCCTTGCACAGATCCACACTTCGCGGATCCGGGTCAGACCTCACCCCCCACGGTTGGGGGCGTGCGCCGGAACGCGTCGACCGCGGCTGAATGTATCTGTCCAACTGCCGTCTGCAACAGGTCAATCGGACGAGAATTCTGGACGCGCAGCATCCGGAATGTGGGGAGAATTCGCCTGAATTCAGGGCAAGTCGGGCCACACAAAAGGAACAAAAGCCGCGAAAGACGCACACACTTTGGCTACATCTTGTCGGGCGTGCGGCAGGAATTCAGGGTTTCCGATCAGGGGATCGGCAGCGCGTTCCCCAACTGTACCCCGCTCAACCACACTGAATTGCCCCCTCCGCTTCTCTCACGGAGGGGGCAATTCGATGAACTCTCGGTGACGACCGTTACCGCAAGTAACAATCGGGCCGGTCGACCGGTTCAGCCGCCGGCGACGGCCGGGATGATCGACACGCCGGCACCGTCCGGCGTCGCCGTCTCCAGCCCCTGCTCGAACCGCACGTCGTCGTCGTTCACGTACACGTTGACGAACCGCCGCAGCTTGCCCTGGTCGTCCAGCACGCGGGCGGCGATCCCGGTGTGGTTCTTCTCCAGGTCGGCGATGACCTCGCCCAGGGTCGCGCCCTCGGCGGCGACCTCGGCCTGCCCGCCGGTGTAGGTACGCAGGATGGTGGGGATACGAACGGTGACGCTCATGACTTCAAAACCTCCGGTTGGGTGACGCACCTGTCTTTGGGGGCGCGGGGCTGTGTCGATATGCGGCTCCGCCGCGTGGGCGCGACCAGCCCCCACCGGCCCGCAGCCGACAACGATCAGACGAGCCCGGCCTCACGGAACGAATCCAGGTTCGGGCGAATGGTCGCGGTCAGCCCCGTGCCCGCCACCGCGTCCAGCGTCTTCAGACCATCCCCGGTGTTGAGCACCACGGTCGTCTTCGACGGATCCAGCACCCCGTTCTCGATCAACTTGCGCGTGACCCCCACGGTCACCCCACCCGCGGTCTCCGCGAAGACACCCTCGGTCCGCGCAAGGACCTTGATCGCGTCGACGACCTGCTCGTCGTTCACGTCCTCCACCACACCGCCCGTCCGCCGCGCGATGTCCAGCACGTACGGCCCGTCCGCCGGATTCCCGATCGCCAGCGACTTGGCGATCGTGTCCGGCTTCTGCGGCCGCACCACGTCGTGCCCGGCCTTGAACGCCGTCGACACCGGCGAGCACCCCTCGGCCTGCGCGCCGAAGATCTTGTACGGCTTGTCCTCGACCAGCCCGAGCTTGATCAGCTCCTGGAGGCCCTTGTCGATCTTCGTGAGCTGGGAGCCGGAGGCGATCGGCACCACGATCTGGTCGGGCAGCCGCCAGCCGAGCTGCTCGCAGATCTCGTACGCCAGGGTCTTGGAGCCCTCGGCGTAGTACGGCCGCAGGTTGACGTTGACGAAGCCCCAGCCCTCGCCCGCCGGGTCGCCGATCAGCTCGGAGCAGAAGCGGTTCACGTCGTCGTAGTTGCCCTCGATGCCGACGAGCTCGCCGCCGTAGACCGCGGCCATGACGACCTTGCCCTGCTCCAGGTCGTGCGGGATGAACACGCAGGAGCGGAAACCGGCGCGGGCCGCGGCGGCGCCCACCGCGCCGGCCAGGTTGCCGGTGGAGGAGCAGGAGAGGGTGGTGAAGCCGAAGGCGCGGGCGGCCTCCAGGGCCTGGGCGACGACGCGGTCCTTGAAGGAGTGCGTCGGGTTGCCGGAGTCGTCCTTGACGAAGAGCTTGCCGGCGTCGACACCCAGCTCGCGGGCGAGGTTGTCGGCCTTGATCAGCTTGGTCCAGCCCGGGTTGAGGTTCGGCTTGTCCGCCACGTCGGCCGGGACGGGCAGCAGCGGCGCGTAACGCCAGATGTTCGCGGGACCCGCCTCGATCTTCTTGCGGAGCTCCTCGGCGTCGTACGCGGAGAAGTCGTAAGCGATCTCCAGCGGGCCGAAACACTCCTCGCAGGCGAAGACCGGGCCGAGGGGGACGCGGTGACCGCACTCGCGGCAGCTCAGGGCGGCGGCCGGGCCGAGGTCTACCGTGGAGTTCGTGGTGCTTGCAACAGTCTGCACAGCCATGTGAGGCGAGGCCCTTTCTCCTCATCTTCCTCACGACGCATCTCGCCGTGAGACGGATTTGGCACCTTCCCTAGCCGGGAGCCTCGCGCTGTGGTCGCCAGTGACCTACGAGTACCGACTGGAGGGTTGCCGGGGCTTCATCGGGCCGTATCCCTCTGCCCCTCTGGATGAGCTGTATGTGGTTGTAAACAACGGTTGACCCCGGACATGCGATGGTCATCCGCGTTGTTCAAGACTGTAACCGACGACCAGGACCCTTGAGATAGTCGTCCGAACCGCGAGATGGCTCACAATCCGTCCCGCCGAGAGAACGCTAAGGAGCCGCCACGGTGCTGGAAGAAGTCGAGAGCTGGCTGAGCACCCGTTCCTGGTCCGCGACCGAGCGTCCGCTCCACCGGATCCTGGCCGCCAAGCAGCGCACGGGCCAGACGGTCAGCGTCGTACTGCCCGCGCTCAACGAGGAGGAGACGGTCGGCGACATCGCCTCCGTCATCCGCCACGACCTGATGCGGCAGGTCCCGCTCGTCGACGAGCTGGTCGTCGTCGACTCGGGGTCCACCGACCGCACGTCGGAGGTGGCCGCCGCCGCGGGCGCGACGGTGGTGCACCGGGACGCCATCCTGCCCCGGCTGCCCGCCGTGCCCGGCAAGGGCGAGGTGCTGTGGCGCTCGCTGCTCGTCACGCGCGGGGACATCGTCTGCTTCGTCGACGCGGACCTGAGGGACTTCTCGTCCGACTTCGTCTCCGGGATCGTGGGCCCGCTGCTCACCGAGCCGGACGTCGACCTGGTCAAGGGCATGTACGACCGTCCGCTGGGCGGCGCGGCCGGACAGGGCGGCCGGGTCACGGAACTCATGGCGCGCCCGCTGCTCAACATGCACTGGCCGCAGCTGGCCGGCTTCGTGCAGCCGCTCGGCGGGGAGTACGCCGCCCGCCGCTCGCTGCTGGAGCAGCTGCCGTTCCCCGTCGGGTACGGCGTCGAGCTGGGCATGCTGGTCGACGCCCTGCACCTGGTGGGCCTGGACGCCCTCGCCCAGGTGGACGTCGGGGTGCGCAAGCACCGGCACCAGGACGGGCAGGCGCTGGGCCGGATGGCCGCCGCGATCTACCGCACGGCCCAGCTGCGGCTGGCCCGGGGGCATCTGATCCGGCCGTCCCTGACGCAGTTCGAGCGGAGCGGCGACGGCTTCGAGCCGCGCACGTACTCGGTGGACACCGAGGAGCGTCCGCCGATGGTGGAGATCGCCGAGTACCAGCAGCGGAAGGCGGCCTGACCGGGGCCGGTTTCGGCCGGGCGCGGCAGGTCCGTACGTTTGAGCGTTTACCGGCCGGGCTAGGTTGAGGCCTATGGGTTCGACGTACGGTTCTGCGCGGGTACTGGTGGCCTCCAACCGGGGCCCGGTCTCCTACACGGTCGGTGAGGACGGTTCGCTGGACGCCAAGCGGGGCGGTGGCGGGCTGGTCTCGGGGCTGTCCGCGATCGGCTCGGACGCGGACGCGCTGTGGGTGTGCTCGGCGCTGTCCGACGGCGACCGGGAGGCGGTCCGGCGCGGGATCGGCGAGGACGGCGTGCGGATGCTGGACATCCCGGCCGACGTGCACGCCGACGCGTACAACGGCATCGCCAACTCGGTGCTGTGGTTCGTGCACCACATGCTGTACCAGACGCCGCTGGAGCCGGTCTTCGACGCGGAGTTCCGGCGCCAGTGGGCGTCCTACGAGACGTACAACCGGGCGTTCGCAAAGGCGCTGGCCGAGGAGGCGGCGCAGGGCGCGGCGGTCGTGGTGCAGGACTACCACCTGACGCTGGTGCCGGGCATGCTCCGCGAGCTGCGCCCGGACCTGAGGATCGGCCACTTCTCGCACACGCCGTGGGCGCCGCCCGAGTACTTCCGGATGCTGCCGGACGACGTGGCCGGGCAGGTGCTGCGCGGCATGCTCGGCGCGGACCGGCTGGGCTTCCTCACGCAGCGCTGGGCGGACGCGTTCACCGCGTGCGCCGAGCGGTTCGCCGGGGGGCTCGGCGGCACGCGGATCGGCGTGCACGGGCTGGGGGCCGACGCGGACTTCCTGCGGAAGCGGTCCCACGAGCAGGACGTCGAGGAGCGGATGGCCGCGCTGCGCGAGGAGATCGGCGAGGGCCGCCGCACGATCGTCCGGGTCGACCGCACGGAGCTGTCGAAGAACATCGTGCGCGGGCTGCTGGCCTACCGCCGGCTCCTGGAGGCGCACGGCGAGTGGCGCGAGCGCGTGGTGCACGTGGCCTTCGCGTATCCCTCGCGGCAGGACCTCGCGGTGTACCGGGAGTACATGGCCGAGGTGCGGCGGCTGGCGGACGAGATCAACGAGCAGTACGGCACGCCGGGCTGGACCCCGGTCGTCCTGCACCTCAAGGACGACTTCGCCCGCTCCCTGGCCGCGTACCGCCTGGCCGACGTGGCGCTCGTCAACCCCGTCCGGGACGGCATGAACCTGGTCGCCAAGGAGGTCCCGGTCGTCTCCGACGCGGGCTGCGCGCTGGTGCTGTCCCGGGAGGCCGGGGCGTACGAGGAGCTGGGCGAGGACGCGATCACGGTCAACCCCTACGACGTCACGGGCACGGCGGCGGCCCTGCACGAGGCCCTGTCGATGGGCCCGGAGGAGCGCGCCGAGCGGAGCAAGCGGCTGGCGGCGGCGGCCACGGCGCTGCCGCCGGCGCAGTGGTTCGTGGACCAGCTCGACGCGCTGAGGGGCTGAGCGGCGATGAGCGCGAACGCGTTGCCGACGCCTGTCACGAAGGCCGGGCAGGACGGGCTCGCCGCCCTGCTCGCCGATCCCGGCAAGGCGCTGGTCGCACTGGACTTCGACGGGACGCTCGCGCCGATCGTCGCCGATCCGGAGCTGGCCCGGGCCCATCCGGAGGCGCTGGGCGCGCTGGTGGCGCTGGCCCCGAAGGTCGCCGCCATCGCGGTGATCACCGGCCGGCCGGCCGAGGTCGCCGTACGCAACGGCGGCTTCTCCGACGCACCGGGTCTTGAGCACCTGGTCGTCCTCGGGCACTACGGCGCCGAGCGGTGGGACGCCCGCACCGGCGAGGTCACCGCGCCCGAGGCGCACCCCGGCGTCGAGGCCGTCCGCGCCGAGCTGCCCGGGCTGCTCGACGGGAGCGGCGCGGGGCCGGGGACCTGGGTGGAGGACAAGGGCCGGGCGGTGGCCGTGCACACCCGGCGGGCCGCCGACCCGCAGGCCGCCTTCGAGGCGCTGCGCGCACCGCTCACCGACCTGGCGGCCCGGCACGGCCTGATCGTCGAGCCCGGCCGCATGGTCCTCGAACTCCGCCCGCCCGGCATCGACAAGGGCGTCGCCCTGACCGGATTCGCCCGGGAGATCGGAGCCGGTTCCGTCCTCTACGCCGGCGACGACCTCGGTGACCTGCCCGCCTACGCCGCCGTGGACACCCTCCGCTCGGAGGGCACCCCGGGCCTGCTGGTGTGCAGCGGCAGCGACGAGGTGACCGAGCTGCGGGAACGGGCGGACCTGGTGGTGGACGGCCCGGAGGGTGTCGTACGACTGCTGCGGGAGCTGGCGGACCGGATCGGCTGAACGCCGTTCCCCCGGGTCAGCGTTCCGCCCGGCGCCGCTCCCGTATCCGCCGCAGCCGGTTCACCGTCACCGGGTCGTGGGACAGGGCCCGGGGGTCGTCCAGCAGGGCGTTGAGGAGCTGGTAGTAGCGCACGGGGGCGAGCCCCAGCTCCTCCCGTATGGCCCGTTCCTTCGCGCCGGGGCCGGTGAAGCCCCGGCGTTCGAGCGCGAGGATGTCCCGCTCCCTGCGCCCGAGCCCCTGCTCACCCGTGTCCTCGTCCATGCCCGGCACCGTAACGCCTGCCACCGACAGCGGGACTACTCGGCGCTCTCCGCCCGGACCGCCGCCGCCTGGAGGTGGCCCAGGACGCCCGAGGGGCTGCCGCCGGGGGCGACCGCCTTGCCGATCTGCTGCTTGACCTGGGCGCTGACATCGGCCCAGGAGGTCTTGCCGACCGGGTACAGCTCGGAGGTGAGCAGCTCCTCCAGGAACGGCCGCAGGTGCCGGTCCCGGTCGGAGGCGGTCATGGTCGCGGACGCGGAGGAGGTGACCGGCAGCAGGTCGTACTCGCGGGAGAAGGCCAGCACGTTCTTCTCGCTGTAGACGAAGTCGAGGAAGTCGCCGATCTGGTCGCGGTGGCCGTTCTTCCGGAAGGCCGTCATCCAGTCGGCGACACCGAGCGTGGACCTGCTCGTGCCCTCCTTGCCCGGCATCGGCACCATGCCGTACTGGACGCCCTTCTTGGCGGCGATCTTCATCAGCGAGGGGTGGCCGTTGAGCATGCCGACCTCGCCCTTGGCGAAGGCGGCGAACGCGTCGGCCCGGTTGAGCTCGCCCGGCGCGACCGGCCCGGTCAGGTCCTTGCCGACGAGTTCGTTCTTCAGCCAGGAGAAGGTGTCGATGTTCTCCGGGGAGTCGATGCCGTAGCTGTCGACGCTGTCGGTGTAGCCGCCCCCGCCGCTGAGCATCCACTGCATGGTCTCGGCCTGCGCCTCCTCCGGGCCGAGGGGCAGCGCGTAGGGGTACCTCACGCCCTCGGCCTTGAGCGCCTCGGCGTCGTCGGCCAGGTCGTCCCAGGTCTTGGGCGGGGTGATGCCCGCCTTGTCGAAGAGGGTCTTGTTGTAGAAGAGCACGCGCGTGGAGGAGGCGAACGGCATGCCGTACTGCACGCCCTTGACCTGGCCGGCGGAGGCCAGCTGCCCGACGAAGTCGGCCTGCACGGGTATGGAGAGCAGGTCGTCGGCCTTGTAGAGCTGGTTCTGCGCCGCGTAGTCGGCGTACGCGCCGATCTGCGCCATGTCCGGCGGGTCACCGGCGGCGACCATCTCCCTGACCTTGCGGTCGACGTCGTTCCACGAGTAGACGCTGACGTCGATCTGCACGTCGGGGTGGTCGGCCTCGTACTCCTCGACGAGCTTGTCCCAGTACTTCTTCGAGCTGTTGGCCGCACTGTCGCCGTAGTCGGCGGCGACCAGCTTCAGGGTCACGTCGGCGGAGCCGCCCGTGACTCCGCAGCCGCCGAGGACCGCCGTCATGCCCAGTGCGGACACCACCGCGATCGTTCCTGCCATCCGCCGCCGCTGCACCGCTGTTCTTCCCCAACCCTGGCGTCGCCGCCTCTGAAACTTTTCGATATGCGGAACAAGGTCTACACCACGTAAGTGGACTAGACCTCTTGCGGGTCCCCGGGTCACACTGTTCGCGTGAGACATGTCATCGCCCTCGACGTGGGCGGCACCGGAATGAAGGCCGCCCTGGCCGGCCCGGAGGGCGAGGTCCTGCACCGGGCCCGCCGGGCCACCGGACGCGAGCAGGGCCCGGACGCCGTGGTCGCGGGCATCCTCGACTTCGCCGCCGAGCTGCACGCCTACGGCGCCGAGCACTTCGGCACGCCCGCGTCCGCCGCCGGCGTGGCCGTCCCCGGCATCGTCGACGAGGCGCTCGGCATCGCCGCCTACGCGGCCAACCTCGGCTGGCGCGACGTCCCGCTGCGCGAGCTGCTGGCGGAGCGGCTGGGCGTCCCGGTCGCCCTCGGCCACGACGTGCGCACCGGCGGCCTCGCCGAGGGCCGGGTGGGCGCGGGCCGGGGCGCCGACCGCTTCCTGTTCGTCGCGCTGGGCACCGGCATCGCGGGCGCCATCGGCGTCGACGGCCGGGTCGAGGCGGGCGCGCACGGCTTCGCGGGCGAGATCGGCCACATCGTCGTACGCCCCGGCGGCGCCCCCTGCCCCTGCGGCCAGCGCGGCTGCCTGGAGCGCTTCGCCTCGGCGGCGGCCGTGAGCGAGGCCTGGGCGACGGCTTCGGGCACCCCGGGCGCGGACGCGGCGGACTGCGCGAAGGCGGTGGACTCCGGCGACCCGAAGGCCCGCGCGGTCTGGCAGGACGCGGTCGACGCCCTGGCCGACGGCCTGGTCACGGCCCTCACTCTGCTGGACCCCCGCGCGCTGATCATCGGCGGCGGCCTGGCGGAGGCAGGGGAGACCCTCTTCACACCCCTGCGGGAAGCGATCGCCCACCGCATCACCTTCCAGAAACAGCCGTCACTCGTCCCCGCGGCGCTGGGAGACGGTGCCGGCTGCCTGGGGGCGGGCCTGCTGGCCTGGGATCTTCTGGTATCGACCGACCGTATGGAGGTAACGCCCTGATGGCAGCCCACCCAGGGGCGCGGGGAACTGCGCGACCAGCCACCGACAACCCGCACCCCGCCACGGCCGGCCACCCCACGGTCCTGACCGGCGCGACCGTGGTCCTCCCCACAGGAGCCGTCGAAAACGGCCGGTTGGCCGTCGACGGAACCCGCATCACCGCCGCCGCCCCGCAGAACGCCCACTTCATCGACGTAACAGGGCACTGGCTGATCCCCGGCTTCGTAGACCTCCACAACCACGGCGGCGGCGGAGCCTCCTTCACCTCCGGGTCGGTCGACGACATCCTCAAGGGCATCCACACCCATCGCCTGCACGGCACGACCACCCTGGTCGCCTCCACCGTCACCGGCGACATGGACTTCCTCGCCCGGCGCGCGGGGCTGCTCAGCGAACTCGCCGAGCAGGGCGAGATCGCCGGCATCCACTTCGAGGGCCCGTTCATCTCCCCCTGCCGCAAGGGCGCCCACTCCGAGGACCTGCTGCGCGACCCCGACCCGGCGGAGGTCCGCAAGCTGATCGACGCGGCCCGGGGCAGGGCGGCGATGGTCACGCTGGCCACCGAACGGCCCGGCGGCCTCGACTCCGTACGCCTGCTGGCCGAACACGGCGTGATCGCGGCGATCGGCCACACGGACGCGACGTACGAGCAGACGGTCGAGGCCATCGACGCGGGCGCCACGGTCGCCACGCACCTCTTCAACGCGATGCCGCCGCTCGGCCACCGCTCCCCCGGCCCGATCGCGGCCCTCCTGGAGGACGACCGGGTCACGGTCGAGCTGATCAACGACGGCACGCACCTCCACCCCGCCGCGCTCCAGCTGGCGTTCCACCGGGCGGGCGCCCGCCGGGTGGCGTTCATCACGGACGCGATGGACGCGGCCGGCTTCGGCGACGGACGCTACTGGCTCGGCCCGCTGGAGGTGGAGGTCGCCGACGGCGTGGCCCGGCTGGCGTCGGACGGCACGATCGCCGGCTCGACCCTCACCCTGGACCGCGCCTTCCAGCGGGCGGTCACGGTCGACGGCCTGTCCGTCGAGGACGCGGTGCAGGCACTCTCGGCGACCCCCGCCCGCCTGCTGGGCATGTCCGACCGGATCGGCTCCCTGGAACCCGGCAAGGACGCCGACCTGGTCCTGCTGGACGCCGATTTCGAGCTGAAGGGCGTGATGCGCCGGGGCGAATGGGTGGTCGGTCCCCAACTGGGCTGATCCATCCCGCAGTCGAGAGACGGTGGCCGACTCCAGGACTGGGCCGACCGCCGTCTCTTTGGCATGATCGGGCTTTCGGAAGTCCACGGCGGCAAGCGCATTCTCGGGGGAGGTCGGCCCAGGTGATCCTCACGGTCACGCTGAACACCGCTCTCGACATCACCTACCGCGTGCGGTCCCTCACGCCGCACGCCTCCCACCGCGTCTCCGAGGTGACGGAACGCCCGGGCGGCAAGGGCCTCAACGTGGCCCGGGTCCTCGCGGCGCTCGGCCACGAGGTGACGGTGACGGGTTTCACGGGCGGGGCGACGGGCCGGGTCGTGCGGGAGAAGCTCGCGGCGGTCCCGGGCGTGGCGGACGCGCTGGTCCCGGTCGCGGGCGCGACCCGCCGCACGATCGCGGTGGTGGACGAACGGACCGGCGACACGACGCAGCTGAACGAACCGGGCCCGACGATCACGCCCCGCGAATGGTCGGCCTTCCAGGAGGCCTACGCGGACCTGCTCCACGGCGCCTCCGCCGTGGCCCTGTGCGGCAGCCTGCCGCCGGGCGTGCCGGTGGGCGCGTACGCGGGCCTGGTCCGCACGGCCCGCGCCGCGGGAATCCCGGTCCTCCTCGACACCAGCGGCGAACCCCTGCGCCGGGGCGTCGCGGCCCGGCCGGACATCATCAAGCCGAACGCGGACGAACTGGCGGAACTGACGGGCTCCCACGAGCCCCTGCGCGCGACCCAGGACGCCCGCCGCCGCGGCGCCGGCGCGGTCGTCGCGTCCCTGGGCTCCGCGGGCCTCCTCGCCGCCACCCGAGAGGGCCGCTGGCGAGCCACCCCACCGGCCTCCGTCCGAGGCAACCCGACGGGCGCGGGCGACTCCGCGGTCGCGGGCCTGCTGTCGGGCCTGGCGGACCACCTCCCCTGGCCGGACCGCCTGACCCGCGCGACAGCGCTGTCCGCGGCGACAGTGGCAGCACCGGTGGCCGGGGAGTTCGACCGGGGACTGTACGAGGAACTGCTGGGGAGGGTGTCGGTCTCGCAGGAGGTCAGCGCGGCGTAGGTCCGGGCCGGCTCAGTCCTTGACCTGGCCCGCCTTCAGCCACAGCTGGTCCAGCAGGACGTTGCACTTGTCGCCGTCCTGGCAGGAGACGGTGATCGTGTTCGTGCCCTTGTTGAGGGTCGGCCAGGCGTAGGTCTTCGTCCAGCCCTTGGCGAAGTCGCCGTCCGACGTGTGCGTGAAGTTGCCCATGTTCAGCTTGGTGCCGAACGGCTTGCCGTTGACGGTGAGCGTCATCTCCTGGTCCTCGTCCACCGCGCTGTAGCGGGCGAAGACCGTGTAGGGCCCGTCCTTGGGGATGCCGTTGACGGTCCAGGTGACCGAGGAGCCGACCTGGTTGAGGTTGCCCACGTAGATGCCGCCGTCGGACTGGGCGCCCTTCACGTCCTGGGCGAGCGACGCGCCGCCGCCGAGACGCAGCGCCTTGGCGTCGATCTTCGGCAGGTCGACCTGGCTCTCGGCGTCATCGCTGCTCGAAGGACTCGGCTTCGACTCCTGCGACTGCGTCGGCGTCGTGCCGGTCTCGTCGCCCGCCTCGCTCTTGTCCTTGTCGCCGCCCAGCATGGCCACGCCGATGCCGATGACGACCGCGGCGACCACCGCGATCGCGCCGATCAGCAGGCCCTTGGTGTTCGGGCCGCGACCGCCCCGGCCGCCACCGCCGCCGGAATGCATCTGCGTCTGGGCCGTGGGGGCACCGCCCGGCAGCGTCTCCGGCGCCGCGTAGTGCGCGTTCGGCCGGCCGTAGGCGCCCTGCTGCTGTGGGACCTGCCCGTACGGCGCCGGCTGCGCGTTCTGCGGCTGCTGGCCGTACTGGCGCGTGCCGACCGCTCGCACCCGGTTGACCGAGTTCGGGTAGCCGTAGCCACCGGACGGCGGCTGGGCTCCGTTGGCCTGCCCGTCGGCGTAGAGATAGCCGAACGGGTCGTCGTCCTCGGGCGTGCTCGCGCCGTTGTTGCCGGGCGTCATCCCTTGGTCTCCTCAGTCAGGTGCGGTGCATGCGGTACGGGTCGTGAGAGAGCGAGCCTACCCGCTCCCAGTGACCCAAACGGGTGACTCAGACCGCATCAACTCGCTGACCTGGGGTTCACCCCGCGCGTCTGTGTTGTTTGGGACGAGATCGTTTCTCGACGTACATCCGCTCGTCAGCGGATTTCAACACTTCGTCCGCCGTCATTCCACAGTGTGCCCATCCGATGCCGAAGCTGGCGCCCACCCGGACGGCCCGCCCCTCGGCGCGGATGGGCTGGATGATCTCGTTGCGGAGGCGGACCGCGAGGTCCTGCGCGTCGGCGCGGCCGAGCCCGTCGGCCAGGATGACGAATTCGTCACCCCCGAGCCGGGCGACCGTGTCGCCGTCGCGGACGCCGTTGCTCAGCCGCCGGGCGACCTCGATGAGCACCGCGTCACCGGCGTTGTGCCCGAACCGGTCGTTGATCGACTTGAAGCCGTCGAGGTCGCAGAAGAGCACGGCGAGGCCCTTGGTGCCGTCGTCGTGGTCGCCGTCCGGGGCGACGGTGTGCACGTGGTGGTCGTAGGCGTCGTAGGGCTCGGCGCTCTGCCGGTAGTCGAAGCCGGGCCCGACCACGTCGAAGGCCGGGTGGCCGTAGGCGGCGTCGTGGGACTCGGCGACGGCGGCGTGCGGGGTCGCGCGCTGGCACAGGCGCGCGGAGAGGCGGGAGCGCAGCTCCGCGGAGTTCGGCAGGCCGGTGAGCGAGTCGTGCGAGGCGCGGTGGGCGAGCTGCAGCTCGCGGCGCTTGCGCTCCTCGATGTCCTCGACGTGGGTGAGCAGGAAGCGCGGCCCGTCGGCGGCGTCCGCGACGACGCTGTTGCGCAGGCTGACCCAGACGTACGTGCCGTCCCGGCGGCCCAGGCGCAGCTCGGCGCGGCCGCCCTCGGCGGAGGTCCGCAGCAGCGTGCCTATGTCCTCGGGGTGGACCAGGTCGGAGAACGAGTAGCGGCGCATCGCGGAGGCGGGGCGGCCGAGCAGCCGGCACAGGGCGTCGTTGGTGCGCAGGATCCGGCCGTGCTGGTCGCCGCCCATCTCGGCGATGGCCATGCCGGAGGGCGCGTACTCGAAGGCCTGCCTGAAGCTTTCCTCGCTGGCCCGCAGGGCCTGTTGCTCGCGCTCCAGCCGGACCAGGGCGCGCTGCATGTTGGCACGTAGACGCGCGTTGCTGATGGCGATGGCGGCCTGGAAGGCGTACATCTGGAGCGCCTCGCGGCCCCAGGCGCCGGGCCGGCGGCCGTTGCGCGGCCGGTCCACGGAGAGCACGCCGATCAGCTCGCCGCACGTACCGCTGCCCTTCGGGGCGGGCGCGTACATGGGGGCGAAGAGGCGGTCGGCCGGGTGCCACTCGTCCTCGAAGCGGGGGGCGGGGCCGTCGGTGTACCACTGCGGGACGTCGTCGTCGTCGAGGACCCAGCCCTCGGTGTGCGGTATGAACACCAGGTCGCCCCAGTGCTCGCCCATGCCGAGGCGGCGCTCCCAGGAGTCGCGGGAGCCGACGCGGCCGGTGATGAGGGCCTCGGCCGCCGGGTTCCCGGCGAAGGCGGCGACGACGAGGTCGCCGTCCGGCCGGACGAGGTTCACGCACGCCAGCTCGTACCCGAGGGCGGCGACGACGCCCTCCGCGACGGTCTGCAGTGTGTCCGCCAGGCTGCGGGCCGTGTTCATGTCGGCCATGACCTGGTGCAGTTGTCGCAGGGACGCAAGACGGACGTAGGGCTCCGACTCGGTCTCCATGCTCGCCCTCCCCCCGAGTACCTCGCAGCGAATCAAGAATCAAGGGTTCTCATCGGCGTACGTCCTGGCAGCTTCCCAGCCACTGAATCACAGCGCGCTGCCCACTCGGTACACAGGGTCAACAATTCCTGCCCCTTGTGACTCAAGTCACAGGCAAACCTGAACAATTGAGTGGAGTTTCTGCGTTCTTCACGTGCGTCTACCGAACGCAAACTTTGTCAGGTTGCGCACGAATACCTCCCGGGTGTCCGCCGGGAGTCCTAGGACCGTGATCGGGCGGGAGCCCGATGCGGGGCGTGCCGGACGGAGATTAGCGTTTCCGGTGTGCCGAACACTCCCGCCGCCACGTCGCCGATCATTCCGAAGCCCGCCTCCGGGCATGCTGAGGGGGTGAGCAACGACGAGTTCCGCGCCGCCATGTCCCGGCTGGCCTCGGGCGTGGTCCTGGTGACCGCCCAGGAGGCGCCGCTCGACCCGGACGACCCCGGCGCGCCGGCCAGCGAGGACGTGGGCATGACAGCCACGGCCTTCATGTCGGTGTCCCTCGACCCGCCCCTGGTGCTGGTGAGCCTGCGCGACGGCTCCCGCATGGACGAGCTGCTGGAGGAGCAGGAGCTGTGGGCGGTCTCGGTCCTCTCCGAGAGCCAGCGGCACATCGCCGGCCGTTTCGCCATGAAGGGCCGCGTCAGCGACCGGCTGCTGTTCGCCGACATCCCGTACACCCGCGGCGAGTACACCGGCGCGCCCCTGGTGGGCGGTGCCCTGGCCGTCCTGGAGTGCCGCACCGAGCAGCGCGTGCCGTCGGGCGACCACACCCTGGTGATCGGCCGCGTCCTGACCGCCCGCGTGCCGAGCGCGGAGGGCGGCCCGCTGACGTACTTCCGGGGCCGGTACCGCCACTTGGCCTGAAGAAACCGTTCGCCGGGCGGTGGACCGCGCACCTAGGGTGCGCGCATGACGACGACCGGCGGCCCGCGCCTCGAAGAGATCACCCCCGCGAACCTCGACGCCGCCCTCGGCATCGCCGTCCGCCCCGACCAGGAGCACGCGGTCGCCCCGGTCGTGAAGTCGCTCGCCGAGGCGTATGCGCATCCCGGGGTCGCCTGGCCCCGCCTGATCGTCGACGGGGACCGCCCGGTCGGTTTCCTGATGGCCTTCCTCGACATCGACTGGTACGAGGACGGCAGTGTCCGCCGCTCGGGCCTGTGGCGGCTGAACATCGCGGCCGGGGAGCAGGGCAAGGGGTACGGCCGCTTCGCCGTCGAGTCCGTCGCCGCCGAGCTGCGTCGGCGCGGCACCCAGAAGTTCTATGTCACGTGGCACCCGGGACCGAACGGCCCCGAGGGCTTCTACCTGGGCCTCGGCTTCCACCCGAACGGCGAGAGCAGCGGAGGCCAGACGGTGGGGGTTCTGGAGCTGGCCTAGGGACCTTCTGACGGATCTCCGTGGGAGAAGGAGCGGCGTTCGGTGCGTGCGATCGGCGTGCGGGGCGGAGGGTCGTGTGGCGGAGCCACCTGGCCCTTCGCCCCGTGCGGCGAGCGGGCGTGCCGGGCGTCGCGACGCCGCGGAGATCCATCAGAAGGGCCCTAGGGCCTGTCTGACAAAGGATCTTGGTTGGGTTCGCGGAGCCAGAGGATGAGTGCGGCGAGGTGGACTCCGGCCTTGTAGCGGGTGGCGAGTTTGTCGAAGCGGGTGGCGATCGCGCGGAACTGCTTGAGGCGGTTGAAGCAGCGTTCGATCACGTTGCGGGCCTTGTAAAGCTCGCGGTCGAAGGCCGGCGGTCTGCCGCCGGCCTTCCCTCGCCGCAGGCGGTTGGCCTTCTGGTCCGCCCGCTCCGGGATCACTGCCCGGATGCCTCTGCGTCGCAGGGACTGGCGGATCGCCCGGGACGAGTACGCCTTGTCCGCGACGACCGCATCGGGCCTGAGGCGGGGGCGCCCGGCGCCGGTCCGGGGCACCCTCAGCTCGTCCATGACCATGTCGAAGACGGTGGAGTCGTTGACGTTGCCGGGCGTGATGACGACAGCCAGGGGCAGGCCCCGGCCGTCGCAGGCGAGGTGGAGCTTGGTGGTCAGCCCGCCGCGGGACCGGCCCAGCGCCTGGCCAGCCGACGGGCGTGCCGGATCTTCCAGTTCGTCCCCCGCCGCCGCCCCTTTTTGCGGGCTCCGGCGGCGTGCTGATGGGCCCGGCTGATCGTGGAGTCGACAGACACGGTCCACTCCACGGCTCCGACGGAGTCGTCGCGGACATGGACCTGTTCGAGCAGGCGAGCCCAGGTTCCGTCCGCCTCCCAGCGGGCGAACCGTTCATAGACCGTCTGCCACGGCCCGTAGCGTTCCGGCAGGTCACGCCACGGAGCACCGGTCCGCAACCGCCACAACACCCCGTTGATCACCTGCCGGTGATCCCGCCACGGACGACCACGACCGTCAACACCAGGCAGCAGGGGCGCTATCCGCTCCCATGCCGCATCCGTCAACTCACCTCGACCCACCACAAGATCAATTATCAGACAGTGCCTAGCCCCAGTTCTGGGCGTTGCGGCCCCGCTTGGTCTCGGAGCGCTGCTTCTTCTCCCGCAGCCGGCGTTCGTTGATGCCGCGTGGGACGCGGGTCGGCCTGCGGGGCTTGGGCGGGGGCGCGGTGGCCTCGGCGAGGAGCGCGGCGAGTCGTACGGCGGCGGCCTCGCGGTTGCGCCACTGGGAGCGGTGCTCCGAGGAGCGGACGGTGACGACGCCGTCGACCAGGCGCCCGGCCAGCCGCTCCAGCGCCCGCTGCTTCCACACGGCCGGCAGCGCCTCGGTCCGGGCCAGGTCGAAGCTCAGCTCGACCTTGGAGTCGCTGGTGTTGACGTGCTGCCCGCCCGGCCCCGACGACCGCGAGAAACGCCACATGAGCTCGGCCTCGGGCAGGGAGACGGAGCCGCGGATGACATGGGGACCGGACATGCCGTCCATGTTCCCGCCCCTGTCCGGTCCACGTCACCCGAATATCCGAGGGTAAAGAAAGTAAAGGACCAGGAACCTCGCGTACCCCTCTCCACGTTCATGGGGGTAGCTGTAGCTTCGGTGCCGCAGCTTCTTTGCCGCATAAACGAGGGAAGGGACTCCCAACAATGGCTGTAAGCCTGTCCAAGGGTGGCAACGTCTCGCTCACCAAGGAGGCTCCGGGCCTGACCGCCGTCACCGTGGGCCTCGGCTGGGACGTCCGCACCACCACCGGCACGGACTTCGACCTCGACGCGTCCGCGATCGCGGTCAACACGCAGGGCAAGGTCTACTCGGACGCCCACTTCGTCTTCTTCAACAACAAGCAGACCCCGGACAACTCCATCGTCCACACCGGTGACAACCGCACGGGTGAGGGCGCCGGCGACGACGAGGCGATCAACGTCAACCTGGCCGCGCTTCCGGCCGACATCGACAAGATCGTCTTCCCGGTCTCGATCTACGACGCGGAGAACCGCTCGCAGAACTTCGGCCAGGTCCGCAACGCCTACATCCGCATCGTCAACCAGGCCGGCGGCGCCGAGATCGCCCGCTACGACCTCTCCGAGGACGCGGCGACGGAGACGGCCATGGTCTTCGGCGAGCTGTACCGCAACGGCGCCGAGTGGAAGTTCCGCGCGGTCGGCCAGGGCTACGCCTCGGGCCTGGTCGGCATCGCCCAGGACTTCGGCGTGAACGTCTGACGGACACCTCCGTCCACGGGTGGAGCCCCCGGCGCCGGTAACGGGCCGGGGGCTCCGACGTCCTCGGACGCATGCCCCGAGGGGCGCGGGGCCGTATCGGCACGCGGCTCCGCCGCGTGGGCGCGACAAGCCACAGACGACCACCGGTCACACCGGCCACGCACCGGCCGCACACCGGCCACACCGCACGGAAGCCCCACGGACGATGATCCTCGACCCCCTGCCCCCGGCCCCGCTGAGCGACTCCCTCCTCGCGGAGCTGACCGCCCTCTACGCCTCCCACCACGAGTTCCACACCCTCAGCGGCGACTTCCCCGACCCGAAGGACATCCGCCCCGAGCAGGTCGCGGCCGCCCTGGCGGAGGAGCGGGAACATCCGGACGCCGAGATCCTGCTCGCCCGCAGTTTCGGCCGGCTCATCGGTATCGCCGTCACCCTCGCCCACCACCCCGACCCGGCCGACCCGGATCCCTGGATCGGCCTGCTGATGGTGGACGCGAGCCTTCAGGGCCAGGGCCACGGCCGCCGCCTGGCCACCCTCGTGGAGGACCGCTTCCGCCAGGCCGGCCGGACGGCCGTACGCCTCGCCGTCCTGGAGAACAACCCGAAGGCGCTCGCCTTCTGGACCGCCCTCGGCTACGAGACCATCGACCACCGCCGGGACCGCCGGCTGGACCGCCCCTGCGCGGTGCTGCGCAAGGAGCTGACCACGCCGTAGTGCCCTCAGGGCCGCTCCGGCTTCCCCTCCCCGTACAGCCAGTCCTCCCAGATCCCGTCGAAGTCCTTCCCCGGGGCCTGCTCCTCGACGTACGCCGTGAAGTCGGCCGTGTCGGCGTTGCCGTGCCGGTACCTGGCCGCCCAGCCCTTCAGGATCCGCCAGAACTCCTCGTCCCCGACGGTCTGCCGGACCTTCTGCAGCACCATCGCGCCCCGCCGGTACACCGGCGCGTCGGAGATCCGCGCGGCGCTGGGCGGGTCCGCCGGCGGGAACGCCCAGACGGACTCCCCGGCCTCCTCGGTGTCGAAGTGGCCGCCGGAGTACAGCGCGTCGAAGGTCTCCTGCGCGCTCTTCCCGCCGTGGTCCTCCTCCCACAGCCACTCCGCGTAGGTCGCGAAGCCCTCGTTGAGCCACATGTCCCGCCAGCTCTTCGGCGTCACGGAGTCGCCGTACCACTGGTGGGCCAGTTCGTGGACGAGGAGCGTGAGGTCGGGGGCGCCGGGGAAGACCGGCCGGGTCTGGGTCTCCAGGGCGTAGCCGAGGTCGGCCGCCCGGTCGACGATCGCGCCGGTGGAGGAGAAGGGGTACGGGCCGAACCGCCGCTCCGCCCAGCGGAGCACCTCGGGGATCCGCCCGAGCACCGGCCGGCTCGCCCCGGCCTCGGCCGGGTCGACGGCGGTGTACACGGGCAGACCGTCGCGCGTGCTGGTACGGCTGATGTCGAAACGGCCGATCGCGAGGGTGGCGAGGTAGCTCGCCATCGGCTCACCGGTGTGCCACACGTACGTCGTACGGCCCCGCACGGTCCGCTCGCTCCGCAGCTCCCCGTTGGAGACCGCCCGCAGCCCCTGCGGCACCGTCACCGTGAGGTCGTACGCCGCCTTGTCGGACGGGTGGTGGTTGCCGGGGAACCACGTCATCGACCCCGTCGGCTCGCCGAGCGCGAGCACCCCGTCCGAGGTGCGCAGCCAGCCTTCCCGGGAGCCGTCCGGGTCGGTGAGCGTCTCGGGCGCGCCGGAGTAGCGGACGGTCACGCGGAACGTGTCGTCCCGGTCGATGTCGGTGTGCGGCCGGACGGTCAGCTCCTGCCCGGCGCGGTTCCAGCGGGCGGTCTCACCGCCGACGGTGACCCGCTCGACCTCCAGGCCCTCGAGGTCGAGGTTGAAGGCGGAGAGGTCCTGGGTGGCCCGTGCGGTGAGGGTGGCCGTGCCGGTGAGGTGGTGCGCGTCCGGGTCGTAGGAGAGGCGCAGGCCGTAGTGGGCGACGTCGTAGCCGCCGTTGCCCGCCTTCGGGAAGTACGGGTCGCGTACGCCGGAGCCGCCCGGTGTGCCGTGCACTCCGCCGCCGCACCCGGCGAGGGTGAGCACGGAGGCGAGCAGGGCGGGGACAAGACGTACAGATCGGGCCACGGTCGCGATCCTACGGTCGCGTGACACCATCACATCCGTGCTCGACATCGGCTACGCCCTCTCCAACCGCTTCCCCGACCCGCCGCAGACCGACTACCGCCGCGCGGACGTCCGCGCCCTGCGGCACGACCTGTTCTGCGGGGACGTCTATCTGGCGGACACCAAGACGGACCACGAAGTGTCCACAGCCTGGGGATGGGTGCCGGTGCTCGACTTCGCGTGGGCGCTGTGCGACATCGTGGAGCGCATCGACCGGGACCCGGCGGGCTCCCGGGCGTCCCGGCCGCAGCGGGCGGAGCTGGACTTCACCGAGTCGACCGACCGGATGCTCTTCGAGCGGCGCTTCGGGTGGGTGGACATCGAGGCCGACTGGATGCGCGCGGAGGAGCCCCCGCTCACCGTCTCCCACAGCGAACTGCGCCGGGAGGCCCGGGACTTCCTGCACGACCTGATCGCCGACCTGACCGACCTGCACGACGACCTCGCGGAGAACCCAGCGATCTGGACCCTCCAGGCCCGCTTCCCCCGCCTGCCGTGACGCCCCGGGCGGTGCGGTGGGACCCGGGCCGTCAGTCCTCCACCCGGATCCCCCACTGCGCCGCCAGCGCCGGCGCCAGGTCCAGCAGTTGGGCCGTGCTGATCACCGCCCCCGACAGCCGGTCCAGCCCCCGGCTGATCTCCAGCGACGCGGCCCCGCGCAGGTCGACGTCGACGAGGGTCGCCGCGTGGAGGTCGGCGCCCTTCAGCGCGCAGTCGACGAACTCCACCCGCTCCAGACGGGCCCCGCCGAAGTCCGGCTCGACGAGGACGCAGCTCTCGAAGACGACGTCTCTGAGCCGGGCCGTGCGCAGGTTCAGACAGTCGATCTTGCCGCTGCGGATCAGCACCCGCTCCAGCACCGCCCCGTGCAGCTGCGGCCCGCCGAGGCGGGCGTCGGTCAGCTCCACGTCCCGCAGGGTCGCCTCGGCCAGGTCCGTGCCGACGCCCCGGACGCCGCTCAGGGCCGAGTCCAGGATCCGGGCGTGCCGCAGCCGGGTCTCGTCCAGCGCGCAGCCCGTGAGCGCGCAGTCCATGAAGCGCGCGCCCGACCCGTCCTGCCCGCCGAGGTCGGCGTCCTTGAACTCCAGCCCGTCGTAGTCCCCGTCCGGCTCCAGCCCCCCGCCCTCGTACGGCTCCAGCACCGGCAGCCGCACCTCCGGTCGCCGCGCGCCCTTCACACCCGTACCGCCCGCCGCTCTCCTCGCCATGCCCCCATGCTGCACCCCGCCACTGACAACCCGCCCTGACCTGCGCGGACACCCGCGATGTCACATTCCGGCGCCCGCGGCCCGTCGTACTCCCGGAAGGCCACCACGACAACCGCAGGAGACCCCCAGCCATGCACCGCATCACCGTGATCGGCGGCGGCTTCGCCGGACTGACCGCGGCCATCACCGCCGCCGAGGCGGGAGCCAAGGTCACCGTCCACGAGGCCCACCACACCCTCGGCGGCCGGGCCCGCACCGCCGAGGGCCCGTACCGCACGAACGAGGGCCCGCACGCCCTCTACAACGGCGGCCCGCACTGGGCCTGGCTCAAGCAGCGCGACCTCATCGGCCCGCTCGCCCCGATCCCGCCCCTGGAGGCGGCCCGGCTGCGGCTGCGCCACCACGGCGTGCTGCGCCGCACCCCGCCCTTCCCCATGCTGAAGCTGCTGCGCCGGACCGCCGAGCAGGCGCCCGTGGACGTCGACTTCCTGACCTGGGCCACCGGCATCGCGGGCGAGGAGGGGGCCCGGGCCGCCGCCCACTACTCGGCCGTCGCCCTCTTCCACCACGACCCCGGATCCCTGTCGGCCGCGTTCGTGCAGGAGCGGCTGCGCCGCGCCACCAAGCTGCCGCCCGAGGCGCACTACCCGCGAGGCGGCTGGGCGAGCCTCATCGACCGCATGGCCGCCCGCGCCTGGAACCTGGGCGTGCGGATCGAGACCCTGTCCCGCGTCGACACGCTCCCCACGGACACGCCGGTCGTCGTCGCCACCTCCCTCGACGCCGCCCGGCGGCTGCTCGGCGACGACTCGCTGACCTGGCCGAGCGGCCGCGCCGTCCTCGTCGACCTGGCCGTGCGCACCCGGCGCGGGGACGCCTTCGTGGTCTCCGACCTCGACGCGCCCGGCTGGCTCGAACGGTTCACCGCCCAGGACCGCAGCCTCGCCCCGGCCGGCGAGCAGCTGATCCAGGGGCACCTCCCCATCGCCCCGCACGAGTCCAAGGCCGACGGCACCGCCCGCGCCGAGCAGCTGCTCGACCTGGGCTTCCCGGGCTGGCGCGAGCGCGTCACCTGGCGGCGCGAGGCCGTGGCGAACGGCCGTACGGGCGCGGTCGACCTGCCCGGCACCAGCTGGCGGGACCGGCCCGCGGTGGACCGGGGCGACGGCGTCTACCTCGCGGGCGACCAGGTCGCGGCCCCCGGTGTGCTGTCGGAGGTCTCCTTCACCAGCGCCCTGACGGCGGTGTCCCTGGCCCTCGGCCGGCGGGAGCTTGACCTCAAGCACGCTTGAGGTTGAAGGCTGGGGCGCGTACCACGGCACCGCGCGGAGCACGGCAACGCTCGGACCACGAGACCCCGCGCAGCCACGAGACCCCGCGCAGCCACGACACCACACAGTCCGCGCAACCATGACACCGCGAGGAGCCCCGCATGCACGCCATCCGCCTGCACGCCTTCGGCCCGGCCGAGAACCTCACCTACGAGCAGGTCGAGGACCCTGTCCCGGGCCCCGGCCAGGTCCGTGTCGCCGTACGGGCGGCGGGCGTCCACCTCCTGGACACGGCCCTGCGCGAGGGCATGCGGGGTCCGGCACCCGAGCCGACGCGCCTGCCCACCATCCCCGGCCGCGAGGTCGCCGGGGTCGTCGAAGCCCTGGGCGAGGGCGTCGCCGACCGGTGGCTCGGCAAGCGGGTCGTCGCCCACCTCGGCTTCGCCCCCGGCGGTTACGCCGAACTGGCCGCCACCGGCGTCGAACGCCTGCACGAGATCCCGGAGAACCTCGACTTCGCCCAGGCCGTCGCCATGATCGGCACGGGCCGTACGACGATGGGGATCCTGCAGTTCGCCGACCTCGGCCCCGACTCGGTCGCGATCGTCCCGGCCGCCGCCGGCGGCATCGGCACCCTGCTCGTGCAGTACGCCAAGAACGCAGGCGCCACCGTCGTCGGCCTCGCGGGCGGGCCGGAGAAGGTCGCCCGCGTGCAGGCCAACGGCGCCGATCTCGCCGTCGACTACACGGACCCCGCCTGGCCCGCGAAGGTCCGCGCCCACCTCGGCGGCCGGACCGCCACCGTCGTCTTCGACGGCGTGGGCGGCGACGCGGCCCGCGAGGCCGTCGCCCTCCTGGGCCCGGGCGGCAGGCACATCGTCTTCGGCTGGTCCGGCGAGGGCATCCAGGACGGCGAGCCCTACCTCGTCGACGGCGTCTCCGAGCAGGTCCTCGGCCCCGTCATGCTCGAGAAGGCCGGCGGCCCCGACCCCGTCCGCACCCTCGAACTACGCGCCCTCACCGAGGCCGCCGCGGGCCGCCTCACCCCGGCCGTACAGCGCTTCCCGCTGCGCGAGGCCGCGGCCGCGCACCGGGCGCTGGAGAACCGTGGCACGACGGGAAAGGTGGTCCTGGAGCCCTGAGGCGACTCCCTGCCGGTTAATTCACATGACCCACCCGGCGCACCCCACTACCGTGCCGAAAGTGATCGACATTCCCCGTGAACTGGCGGCATCACAGGAGAAGTTCAACGGCGAGGCCGGCCGCGCCTTCATCACCGGACTGCCCGAACTGACGGCCCGCTTCCTCGACCACTGGGAGCTGGCACCCGACGGACCGCCCATGCACGGCGTCTCCGCCCTGGTCCTCCCCGTCATCCGCCGCGACGGCACCCCCGCGGTCCTCAAACTCCAGCTCCTCGACGAGGAGAGCGAAGGCGAACCGGTCGCCCTGCGCGCCTGGGACGGCGACGGAGCCGTCCGCCTCCTCGACCACGACGAGCCCACCGGCACCATGCTGCTGGAGCGTCTCGACGAGACCCGCATGCTGTCCCACGTGCCGGACCCCCACCAGGCCGTCGTCACCATCGCCGAACTCCTCGCCCACCTCACCTCCTTCCCCGCCCCGCCCCGCCTGCGGCACCTCGGCGACATCGCCCGCGCCATGCTCGACCAGACCCCCTGGGCGCTGCCCCGCATCCCCGACCCCGAGGCCCGCGCCCTGATCGCGGACTGCGCGGCCGCCGTCCGCGAAGTCGTGGACGAACCGGGCGACCGCCTCCTCCACTGGGACCTGCACGACGAGAACGTCCTGTCCTGCGACCGCGCCCCCTGGCTCGCCATCGACCCCAAGCCCCTCGCGGGCGACCCCGGCTTCGAACTCTGGCCGGCCCTCGACAACCGCTACGACCCCGACGACATCCTCTGGCGCTTCGACGCCATGACCGACATCCTCGGCCTGGACCGCCCCCGAGCCCGGGCCTGGACCCTCGGCCGCCTCCTCCAGAACGCCCTGTGGGAGATCGAGGACGGCCGTCCCCTGGATGACGACCAGCTGGAAATCGCCCGGCGGCTCCGCGGCCACGGTCTCTGACGCGACAGGGGGGCGAACGGGCGCCACGGGGCACGCGTGAGCGTCGAGTGCGGACGAGGGGCAGCCGTGCCGCGGCACCCTTGCGCAGTACCGCGGCACGGTGCCGGTCTGTCAGAAGCAGGGCCTCGACACGTTGCCCACCTCGTTGCCCTTGAGCAGGCCGCCCCAGATGTAGTTGCCGTCCGACAGCAGCACCCACTTGTCGTGACTGATGCCGTTGGCGGTGACAGGACCGCCCACGAGCCAGCATTCGGCACTCAGGCTCTGGTTCGCCGCGACGGTGTAGGCGATCCGGTAGCCCACCGCCGGCCCGACCCGCACGTTGCCGTTGATCCAGGTGACGACCGTCTGGTTGGCACGCACGGTCGCGGCGGCCCGCTCGGTCTGCTGGCCCGGCGCGGCGACCGCCGGAGCCGCCGTACCGGCCCCGACGAGGATCGCCGCGGCCGCCGCGGTCATGAGCTTGCTCTTCGAACGTGAAGCGAAACGCTGCATCGTTGTCTGTCCCCTTGGTTGTGGCGAGGCGCGGCCCTGGAGGGACGGCGTCCTCACGGTGCGGTCAGGTCTGACGTGATCACGCAAGACCCACTCCTTGTGCTTCCATGTACGCCACCTGTACGCACGGCACGGCAGCCGGGTTGCAGCGGATACGAACTCATTTCCCGGGCCTCCGGGCGGGGACCACACGAGGGTGAACGGGGCATGACGGAAGAGGAGTTCGACGTCTTCTACGCCTCCGCCTTCCCACGGCTGGTCGGGCGGGTCTACGCCGTGACCGGGGACCTGGCAGAGGCTCAGGACGTCGTCCAGGAAGCGTTCGTGCGCGCCTGGGACCGGCGGCGCGAGATGCTGGCCGACGCCGCACCGGAGGCATGGGTGCGGACGGTGGCGGTACGGCTCGCGGTCAGCCGCTGGCGGCGTGCCCGACGCTGGCTGGAACTGGTGCGCCACCACGCGCCCCCCGAGCACGTCCCGGGACCCGGTCCGGAACACACCGCGCTGGTCCAGGCCCTGCGCAGGCTGCCGCAGGCGCAGCGCACCGCCATCGTCCTGCACCATTTGTGCGACCTGAGCGTGGAACAGGTAGCCTCCGAGACCGGCGCGGCCGTGGGAACGGTGAAGGCCCGCCTGTCACGCGGCAGGGCCGCGCTCGCCGTGCATCTCGACCCCGAGCGGAACGACAGCGGTGAGAAGGAGGGCGACCGTGTCCGATGACCTCACCGACCTGCTGCACGAGGTCGCCGACCGGCATCGGGCCGCACCGCCGGTGCCGGGGCGGGAGATCAGGCGGCTGGCCGAGCGCCGGGGACGCCGGCGCCGTGCGGCGTACGCGGGCGGGGCCGCCGCCGTCGCACTGGCTCTCGCCGGTGGCCTGGCGCTGGCGTTCACCGGTCACGACGGCGCGCGCACGGCACCACCCGCCGCTGCGAGCGCCACCGCGACATCGCGGCCGTCACCGCCACAACCACAGCGGGCGACGGCGGCGGTCGACCTCACCCGACACGAACTCACCCTGTCGGGACGCCGGTTGCCGGTATCCGGCGGCACCGCACAGCACCCCACCCCGACCGGCCGGATGACCGTCGTCGCCAAGTACCCCGAACGGCGCCTGCCGGGCGCGGCCGTCGGGCTGGGCCAGGAGTACGACGTCACCATGCGCTGGGTGGTCGAGCTGCGCGCCGCCGACGGCACGACCAACTACCTCGTCGCCCTGACCTACGACGAACAGGCCCCCGGCGAACGCGACGTCACACACGGCTGGATCGGACTGCGCTCGGCGGACGCGAAGTGGTGCTACCAGCTGCTGCAACCCGGCGACATCGTCCGCATCAACCGCACGGGCCCGGCCCCGGGCTGAGGCAGGCCGCGAACCACTCGGCCTGCTGGGCCGAGGGCCGGTCCTCGGGCTGCTTGACGAGGAGCGCGACGGCGGTGTCCGCCTTTCACAGGACACTCACGTGCACCCGCGCGACGTGTCACTCCAGGACGCGCTGACCGCGGTCGCGGATCCGGTGCGGCGCACGATCGTGCGGGAGCTGGCTGGGCTGCCGGACTGGACGACCGCCCTCAACCGTCTGCGCCACTCCGAGTTCGACGAGATTTTCCCGGGCCTGCTCGATCTGGTGCTCGCCGAGCACGCCTGACACGAACACCGCTCCGGCTCAGGTCAGCCACCCGCGCGGCCCGCGCCCGGCGCCGCCGCCGCATCCGCTGACGAAGAAACCCCAGGTCAGGACACATCCGACCTGGGGTTCACCAGAGCCCCCTGTCGGATTCGAACCGACGACCTACGCATTACAAGTGCGTTGCTCTGGCCAGCTGAGCTAAGGAGGCGCGCGTACTACGACGCCGTACGCGAGGCGGCACCACTGTACACAGAGCCCGTTACCCCGAGCCACGAAGTTCCGGTCCGCCCGGGATCACCCCAGCTCGTACTCGAACCGGTACGCCACGGCCGCCTCCCCCTGCCGCGCGGTGAAGTCGCCCTTGCCCTTCAGCCCGGACAGCTCCCCGCTGCCCGAGCCCTCCACCACCTCGAAGGCGCAGTGCACGGTTCCGTCCTCGCCGAACCATCCCCGTTCCTCGACGGCGAAGCTCCCCTCCCGCCCGTCGAGGCGGCCGGTGAGCAGCTCCATGCCGGCGAAGGAGCCGGTCTTGGGAGTGGTGTAGACGATGGTGTACTCGCAGATCGTCCCGGCCGCCTCGATGCCGCCGCTGAAGGTGTTGCGGACCGAGGCGTGGGCGAGCCGCGGGTGCGTGTCCTCGCCCGGGCCGAGCGCGCGTTCCTGCCAGTCGGCGAAGGTGAAGTGACCCGTGGTGGTGGTGCGGGTGTCGGGCATGGGTGGTCCTTTCAGCCGAGGGGCCCGGACGGGCCCTGAAGACGTCCGGGACCACCCTGATCCGCGTACCTGACATCCTCTGTCAGGTACACCCCCGGACGCCGCACAATGGCCCCCATGCGCGCCGACCGGCTCCTCTCCCTGCTCCTGCTGCTCCAGAACCGCGGCCGCATGACCGCGCCCGAGCTGGCCGCCGAGCTGGAGGTGTCGGTGCGGACGGTCTACCGGGACGTCGAGGCGCTGGGCGCGGCCGGTGTGCCGGTGTGTGCCGACCGGGGGCCCGAGGGCGGCTACCGGCTGGTCGACGGGTACCGGACGCGGCTGACCGGCCTGACCGACGCCGAGGCCGGGTCGCTGTTCCTCGCCGGGATGCCCGGCCCCGCGCGGGACCTGGGGCTCGGCGCGGTACTCGCCAGCGCCCAGCTGAAGGTGCAGGCCGCCCTACCCGCGGAGCCGGCCGGGCAGGCGCGCCGGGTCCAGGAGCGGTTCCACCTGGACGCGCCGGCCTGGTTCCGGGAGGCCGACCCGGTGCCGTGCCTGGAGGCGGTCGCGGCGGCCGTGTGGGAGCAGCGGGCGCTGCGCGTGCACTACCGGCGGTGGCGCGGCGAGGTGCACCGGGAGGTGCGGCCGCTGGGGCTCGTCCTGAAGAGCGGCATCTGGTACCTGGTCGCCCTGGCGGAGGAGGCCGTCCGGACCTACCGGGTGTCGCGCGTGCTGGCCGTCGAGGACACCGGGGAGACCTTCGACCGCCCGGCCGGGTTCGATCTGGCCGCCTACTGGGAGGAGTCGTCCCGGCGCCTGGAGGCCGCCCTCCGGCAGGACGTCGCCCGGTTGCGGATCTCCCCCCGGGCGCGGCGGCTGCTGCCGATGCAGTTCGGGGCGGCGGGCGTACGCGCCCTGGAGAGCGCCGGCCCGCCGGACGGGGACGGCTGGGTGGAGGTGGAGCTGACCGTGGAGGCCGAGGCCGTGGCGGTCGGTGATCTGCTCCGGCTGGGCGCGGAGGCGGAGGTGCTCGGACCGCCCGGGCTGCGGCGGGCGGTCGCCCGGGCGGTGGCCGTGCTGGCGGGCCGGTACGAGCGGGCATGACCACCGTCGTCACGGAAGGCCCGGCCGCCGCTTCGAAAATTTCCGCGAAGTTCACAGGCCCGGAACTACTGACATCCGTGTGAACGCCAGGTACCGTCCTGAGCCAGTTCACACGCGTGGACTACACCACAACGGAACACCGTCGTGGCACCGCCTTCCTACTCGGATCGTCCGGCACGTTCCTGCCGGTAGAAGGGGTTCACTCACCATGGCCACTGTGCAGTTCGACAAGGCGACCCGGATCTACCCGGGTTCCACCAAGCCCGCTGTTGACGCGCTCGACATCGACATCGAGGACGGCGAGTTCCTCGTCCTCGTCGGCCCGTCCGGCTGCGGCAAGTCCACCTCGCTCCGCATGCTCGCGGGGCTCGAGGACGTCAACGCCGGCGCCATCCGCATCGGCGACCGCGACGTCACCCACCTGCCGCCGAAGGACCGGGACATCGCCATGGTGTTCCAGAACTACGCGCTGTACCCGCACATGACCGTCGCCGACAACATGGGCTTCGCGCTCAAGATCGCCGGCGTCAACAAGGCGGAGATCCGGCAGAAGGTCGAGGAGGCCGCGAAGATCCTCGACCTCACCGAGTACCTGGACCGCAAGCCGAAGGCGCTCTCCGGTGGTCAGCGCCAGCGTGTCGCCATGGGCCGCGCCATCGTGCGTGAGCCGCAGGTGTTCCTCATGGACGAGCCGCTGTCCAACCTGGACGCCAAGCTCCGCGTGTCGACCCGTACGCAGATCGCCTCGCTGCAGCGCCGCCTCGGCATCACCACCGTCTACGTCACCCACGACCAGGTCGAGGCCATGACGATGGGCGACCGTGTGGCGGTCCTCAAGGACGGTCTCCTCCAGCAGATCGACACCCCGCGCAACATGTACGACAAGCCCGCCAACCTCTTCGTCGCCGGCTTCATCGGCTCCCCGGCCATGAACCTGGTCGAGGTGCCGGTCACCGACGGCGGCGTGAAGTTCGGCAACTCGGTCGTGCCGGTGCAGCGTGACGCGCTGGCCGCCACCAGCGACAAGACCGTCACGGTCGGTGTCCGCCCCGAGCACTTCGACGTGGCCGGCCCGGACGCCGAGCTGGGCCTCGCGGTCACCGTGAACGTCGTCGAGGAGCTGGGCGCCGACGCCTACGTCTACGGCACGGCCAAGGTCGGCGACGACTCCAAGGACCTCGTCGTCCGCGTCAGCGGCCGCGAGGTCCCGGAGAAGGGCAGCCAGCTGCGCGTCGTGCCGCGCTCCGGCGAGACCCACGTGTTCTCCACGTCGAGCGGTGAGCGTCTGTCCGACTGACGCGTCGGCAAACGCACAACCCCGGGTGATTCACCCGAGTTGACGAAGAGGGCCCCGCAGCGTGCCGCGGGGCCCTTCTCGTTGTCGACAAATACCCCGGCAGACCGGACGTTTCGAGCGGTGTGCGTCAACGCCGTACCCAAAAAGGGGCCCTCTCTCATCCCCCGAACCGGTGACTAAATGTCTACAAACCATTACCCCGCGCTACCCTCACACGCGTGAAGCACTCCAACACCCAACAGACGCGACGCGGCCGGGGCCCCGCCCGCCGGATCGGCCGCACCCTCGCTTTCGTCCTGCCCGTCGTCCTGGTGCTCTCCGGGACCCTCGCGGTCACCCGAGTCAACTGGTCGGGGAACTCCACCGACCCGGTGCTCACCGCAGCGGACACCTCCGTCGGCAGTCCACGTGCCGCCAAGCGCGCCCCACAGGACGTCCTGCGCGACAAGCTGCTGACCGAACTGCAGGAGGAGAACCCGGGCGTCGCCCTCACCCACCTCCAGCAGGCCGTCAACGGCCGCCCGTCGCTGGCCCGGCACTGCAAGTCCATCGCCCGCGCCCTCGGCCAGGCCGCGGTCCGGGTCTACGGCCCGACCCGCGCCCAGTCCTACGCCCGTCCGGTGTGCGACACGTCCTTCGCCACCGGCGTCGCCGCCGCGCACGGCTGAGCGCAGCACCCTGGCACCGGGTGAGAAGGGTGGGAAACCGGTAACAGCCGACGACGGGACAGTCGTCCGCCGTCGGCCCGGGCGGGACGCCACGTACAGTTCGGTCTCATGAGCGATCCGAACGCCGCGTCCCGCCCCGTTCAAGCCGTCGTTCTGGCCGGTGGCCAGGGTTCCCGGCTGCGTCCGTACACCGACGACCGGCCCAAGCCGATGGTCGAGATCCCCGGGACGGGGACTCCGATCATCGGCCATCAGCTGTCCTGGCTCGCCGAAGAGGGCGTGACGGACGTGGTGGTCTCCTGCGGCCACCTCGCCGAGGTCCTGCAGAAGTGGCTGGAGACGGCCGAGCTGCCCGTCTCCGTCACCACCGTCGTCGAACCGGAGCCGCTCGGCCGCGGCGGCGGCCTCAAGTACGCCGCGGCGCATCTCCCCCACCCGGACCAGCCCTGGTACGCCACGAACGGGGACATCTGGACGCGGTTCTCGCTGCGGGACATGGCGGACTTCCACACCGAGCGGGACGCCGTCGCGACGCTGGCGCTGGCGCGGCCCCGGCTGCCCTGGGGCGCGGTGCGGACGGACGGGTTCGGGCGGATCACCGACTTCATCGAGGCGCCGCCGTCGACGTTCGAGATCAACGCGGGCGTCTATGTCTTCTCGCCCGAGTTCGCGGGGCTGCTGCCGCATCGGGGGGACCATGAGCGGACGACGTTCCCGCATCTGGCCCGCGAGCGGCGGCTCGCCGGGTTCACGATTCCGCAGGGGTCGTACTGGCGGGCCATCGACACGGCGAAGGACCTGACGGAGGCCGCGAAGGAATTGGCGGCCTTGGGACGCTGAGAGCCCCGGGGCGCGGTCGTCCGGCGGCTGCGGGTCCGGTGGTGGCTTGCCGCGCGGTTCCCCGCGCCCCTCAGGGGTACGTCAAGGGCCCCGCACCTCGAAGGTGCGGGGCCCTTCGGCGTCCGGGGCGGGGGCTAGCCCAGCAGGCCGCCCACCAGGCCCGGGCGGCCCGTGGACGAGGAGCCGCCGTCGCCCGAGCCGCCGGTCGAGCCGGTGCCGCCCGTGGCCGTGCCGCCGGAGGTGGGGCCGGACGTGGTGCTCGGCGCCTGGTTCTCCGGGGTGGACTGCTGGGGCGGGGCCTGGCCCGCGCTGCCCTGCGTCTGGCTGGGCGAGCCGCCGGTGACGGTGCCCGCGTCCCGGGTGGCGCCCGGCGTGGTCGTGGTGGTGCCCGCGCTGGGGCTGGCCGAGCCGGCCGTGGCGCCCTGGGTGGGCGAGGTGGAGGCCGACGGGGTCTTCTTCTCCTGCCGCTTGCCGGGCTCGCCCGGGAGCGGGGAGCCGGGCAGCTCGTTGCGCGGGGCCTCGCCGGGGCCCGGGACGACGACCCGGTCGGCGTCGCGGACGGCGCCGCCGAGCAGCGAGCCGACCAGCAGGGTGAGGCCGGTGGCGATGGCCGTGACGAGGGCGCCGCGGCGCAGCACGTAGCGGCGCAGGTCCCAGATCTCGGCGCGGGGGCCGAGGCGCCGCCAGGCGCTGCCGGCCAGGCGGCCGTCGACGGAGTAGACGGGGGCGCCGGCGATGATCAGCGGCGACCAGGCGGCGAGGTAGATGATGTCGGGGGTCTCGTAGGCGGGGATGCTCTTCCAGCTGACGGTGACGAGCAGCGCGGCGGAGAGCAGGGCGCCGAAGGCCGCGGCCACCCGCTGCCAGCAGCCCAGGACCGTCAGCACGCCGACGATGACCTGCGCGAAGGCGATGACCAGGCCGGAGCCGACCGGGTGCTCCAGGGCGAACTGGCGCAGGGGCTCGGCGACTTCCCAGGGGTGCAGGGTGTTGAGCCACTTGACCATGGAGCCGCGCTTGCCGCCGTCGAAGTAGACGGGGTCGCACAGCTTGCCCATGCCGGCGTAGATGGAGATGAAGCCGAGGAAGACGCGCAGCGGGAGCAGCACGACGCCGAGGTTCATGCGGCGGCCCGGGTAGTAGGCGTGCCGCGCGGGGTCGTCGCCGTGGCGCCTGACGCGCCGTTCGGACTCCTCCTCCTCGCCGGGGAGGTTCTCGAACTCGCCTTCCGCGTAGGCGGGTTCGTCGTAGGCGCTGCCGACCGTACGCATGGGGGGCAGCAGCCGGGTGCCGTCCGCGGGGTCGTGGGTGCGCTGCGGGCCGACGACGGGGGTCTCTACGGTCTGGGTGAGGTCGTCCTCGAAGCCGTCGCCCGCGTAGCCGGTGCCCGCGTCCTCGTGGCCGGTGCCCACGCGGGAGATGACCTGGGTGGCTCCGGTGTCGGAGGCGGGGTCGTCGGCGTGGCGGACGCTCTCGTGCCGCACGGCCTGCAGGAGCCGGTGGGCGCCGGTGTCGTCGGGCGCGGATCTGCCGCTCCAGACGACCGGCCGGCGCCGGGTGGTGGCCCCGTCCGCCGCGCCCCCGGCGGTGACGACGGGGATGCGGGCGGTGTCCTCGGTGGCGTTCAGATGCCGTGCGACCCGGGGGGACTGGACGCGACGCGTCGATCCGCCCAACTGCACGCGGAAACTCGCGTGGTTGACAATGACCTGCGCCGGGTCGCTCGGCACCTTCACCATGCTCAGCGCGGGAGCGTCGTCGAGTCCCGACGAGCGGTCCCCCGTGGGTGTGCGGGGTGTTCTGGTGTCCACACTCATCTAACCGAGTGACGTCGGGATAGGACACTGCTTTGACCCGCCGGATCTGTCCGGACCCCGTCAAGCTTGCCCTCGTCGCCCCGATGCTCCCGGAATTAACCCGTTCGAGCGAGGTGCCGGACGCCTGTTCAGGCGCGTCGGCGGGCCGCCTCGTAGAGCACGATGCCCGCCGCGACACCGGCGTTGAGCGACTCGGCGCCGCCCGGCATCGGGATCCGCACCCGGAAGTCGCAGGTCTCCCCGACCAGCCGGGACAGCCCCTTGCCCTCGCTGCCGACGACGATGGCGACGGGTCCCTCCAGGGCCTCCAGCTCGGTGAGTTCGACGTCCCCGTCGGCGGCGAGACCGACGACCACGACGCCCGCCTTCTTGTACGCCTCCAGCGCGCGCGTCAGGTTGGTGGCACGGGCGACGGGCGTCCGGGCGGCCGTACCGGCGGACGTCTTCCAGGCACCGGCCGTCATCCCGGCGGCCCGCCGCTCGGGTACGACGACGCCGTGCCCGCCGAAGGCGGAGACGGACCGGACGACCGCGCCCAGGTTCCGCGGGTCGGTCACACCGTCGAGCGCGACGATCAGCGGGTCCGCGCCCTCGTCGGCGGCGGCGTCGAGCAGGTCCTCGGGATGGGCGTACTCGTACGGCGGGACCTGGAGGACCAGGCCCTGGTGGTTCAGCCCGTTCGTCATCCGGTCGAGCTCGGGGCGGGGGGCCTCCATGAGGTTGATCCCGCCGCGCTCGGCGGCGAGTTGCAGGGCCTCGCGCACACGCTCGTCGTTGTCGATGAACTGCTGCACGTACAGCGTCGACGCGGGCACGCCCTCGCGTAGCGCCTCGTAGACCGGGTTGCGGCCGACGACCAGCTCGGAGGCCGACTTGCCGCCGCGCCCGCGGGCCGCGGGGCGGCGCGCGGTCTGGCGCGCCTTGGCGTTCGCGAGCCGGTTCTTCTTGTGTCCCTTGCGCATCTCGGCGGGCGGGGTGGGGCCCTTGCCCTCCAGGCCCTTGCGCCGCTGGCCGCCACTGCCGACCTGCGCGCCCTTCTTGCCGGACATGCGGCGGTTGTTGGCTGCCATGACCTACCTGTCTCTGCTGTCGCCGTGAGGCGGTGAAGTACCTACGTCTATGCAGTGTGCCGCCCGGAGGCCCGGGCGGCACAATCGATCTTCCGGCCGGGGCCGGGCTAACGCGGGCCGAGGCTCCAGCGCGGGCCCTGCGGGCTGTCCTCGATGACCAGGCCGGACTGGCCCAGCTGGTCGCGGATGGCGTCCGCGGTCGGCCAGTCCTTGCGGGCCCGGGCGGCCTCGCGCTGGTCGAGGACCATGCGCACCAGCGTGTCGACCACGCCGTGCAGGTCTTCGCCGCGGTCGCTCTCCCCGGCCCACTGGGGATCCAGCGGGTCGAGGCCGAGGACGCCGAGCATCGCGCGGACCTCGGCGAGGCGGGCCACCGCGGCTTCCTTGTCGTCGGCGGCGAGCGCGCTGTTGCCCTGGCGGACCGTGGTGTGCACCACGGCCAGTGCCTGCGGCACGCCCAGGTCGTCGTCCATGGCCTCGGCGAAGGCGAGCGGCACCTCGCGCGCCGGCTCGACGACGCCCGCCTTCTCCACCACGCGCTGCACGAAGCCCTCGATCCGCGCGAACGCCGACTCGGCCTCGCGCAGGGCCTCCTCGCTGTACTCGATCATCGAGCGGTAGTGCGGGGTGCCGAGGTAGTAGCGCAGCACGATGGGGCGCCAGCGCTTGACCATCTCGCTGACCAGCACGGAGTTGCCGAGCGACTTGGACATCTTCTCGCCGCTCATGGTGACCCAGGCGTTGTGCACCCAGTACTGGGCGAAGTCGTCGCCGTAGGCCTTGGCCTGCGCGATCTCGTTCTCGTGGTGCGGGAAGACCAGGTCGAGGCCGCCGCCGTGGATGTCGAAGGCGGAGCCGAGGTACTTGTGCGCCATCGCCGAGCACTCCAGGTGCCAGCCGGGACGGCCGCGGCCCCAGGGCGTCTCCCAGTCGGGCTCGCCGGGCTTGGTGGCCTTCCACATGGCGAAGTCGCGCGGGTCGCGCTTGCCCGAGACGCCCTCGTCGGGCTGGCGCAGGTCGTCGATGTCCTGGTTGGACAGCGCCAGGTACTGCGGGAAGGAGCGGACGTCGAAGTAGACGCTGCCGTCCGCGACGTAGGCGTGCCCCCGCTCGATGAGGCCGCGCATCATCTCGACCATCTCGGTGATGTGGCCGGTGGCGCGCGGCTCGTAGGTCGGGGGCAGGCAGCCGAGGGCGCGGTAGCCGTCGTTGAACGCCCGCTCGTTCTCGTAGCCGATGGACCACCAAGGGCGGTTCTGGTCGGCCGACTTGGCGATGATCTTGTCGTCGATGTCCGTGACGTTCCGCACGAACGTGACGTCGTAGCCGCGGTACTCGAACCAGCGGCGCATGATGTCGAAGTTCAGCCCGGACCGGATGTGCCCGATGTGCGGGGCGGCCTGCACGGTGGCGCCGCACAGGTAGATCGAGACACAACCCGGCTTGAGCGGGGAGAAGTCACGGATCTGCCGGGCGCTGGTGTCGTACAGGCGAATAGTCACGGTTCCTAGGGTAGTGGGCCGTCGGGGGTGGGTGGGGCCGTCCCTCACGCCACCCGCACGACCAGCGCCGTCGCCACCGCCATGAGGCCCTCCTCGCGGCCGGGGAAGCCCAGGCCGTCCGTCGTCGCGCCGGAGACCGACACCGGCGCCCCGGCCGCCTCCGACAGGAGCTTCTGCGCCTCGTCCCTGCGCTTGCCGATCTTCGGGCGCGGACCGACCACCTGGACGGCGATGTTGCCGATCCGGAAGCCGGCCTCGCGGACGATCCGGGCGGCCTCGGTCAGCAGCGTCACGCCCGACGCGCCCGACCACTCGGGGCGGCCCGTGCCGAAGTGCTGCCCGAGGTCGCCGAGGCCGGCGGCGGAGAACAGGGCGTTGCAGGCGGCGTGCGCGACGACGTCCGCGTCGGAGTGGCCGGCCAGGCCCGGGCCCTCGCCCTCCCACTTCAGGCCGGCGCACCACAGCTCGCGACCCTCCTCGAAGGCGTGGATGTCGGTGCCGATGCCGACCTGGGGCAGCGGGAACTCGTGCGGGAACCGGTCAGAAGCCATCGTTGAGCCTCCTGCGGGCCAGGACCGCCTCCGCGAGGACCAGGTCCAGGGGGCGCGTGACCTTGAACGCCTCCTCGTGCCCGGGGACGGCCACGACCGTGAGGCCGAGCTGCTCGACCATGCCGGCGTCGTCGGTGACCTCCCCGGTCACCGTCTCGTGCGCCCGGACGAGCGTGGCCCGGTCGAAGCCCTGCGGCGTCTGCACCGCCCGCAGCAGCGCGCGCTCCGGCGTGGCGACGACGGGCTCGGGCTCGCCGGGCGCCTGCGCGGGCTCGACCTGCTTGACCGTGTCGGCGAGCGGCAGCGCGGGGACCACGGCCGGGGCGCCCTCGCGGACGGCCTCGATCACGGCGTCGACCGTGTCGACCGGGACCAGCGGCCGGGCCGCGTCGTGCACCAGCACGATGTCGTGGCCGGGCGGCAGCGCGTCCAGGCCGAGCTTCACGGACTCCTGGCGGCTCTGCCCGCCGGGGACGACGAGGAAGTCGGTCCGCTCGGGCAGCGCGTGCGCGTCGAGCAGCGACTTGACCTCGGCGGCGCCGTCGGGCGGGGCCACGACGACGACCAGGGAGACGGCGCGGGAGGCGGCCATCGCGCGGACGGCGTGGATGAGCATGGGGGTGCCGCCCAGCGCGCGGAGCGCCTTGGGGGCGCCCGGGCCGAGCCGTACACCCCGGCCGGCGGCCGGGATCACGGCCGCCGTACGGGCCGTCGCGCGGGGGGCCGGCGGCGAGGGACGCGAATCGTCAGACATCGGTTCCTGTCAGGTTTGTGTGCTGGCCTGGCGTGGGTATGGCCTGGAGGAGTGCCGGGCGCGACGCGCTCGACCGGACCCTTCCGTGACGCTGGTCGAGCCGGCTGCCCGGGCCCGGCACGCCAGACAACCGGGTCGTGAGTGATAACACATCCCGGGATGACGGCGCATCGGCGTCCGAGTACGAACATGCCGCAGCGCCCGGCGACAGGAAAGAGTCATCGGGCACCGCGGCATTTCGATGTGCAGGCGCGCGCTTGATGCGTAGAGCGCTGTACGACCGGCTTCGCCTCAGGAGGCGAGAACCTCGTCGAGCAGGGCTTCGGCCTTGTCCTCGTTGGTGTTCTCCGCGAGGGCCAGCTCGCTCACCAGGATCTGGCGGGCCTTGGCGAGCATGCGCTTCTCACCGGCGGAGAGTCCGCGCTCGCGCTCACGACGCCACAGGTCACGCACCACTTCCGCGACCTTGATGACATCGCCCGAGGCGAGCTTCTCCAGGTTTGCCTTGTATCGACGGGACCAGTTCGTGGGCTCCTCGGCGTACGGCGCGCGCAGCACCTCGAAGACCCGGTCCAGCCCGTCCTGACCGACCACATCACGCACGCCGACGAACTCCGCATTGTCCGCTGGCACACGTACCGTCAGGTCACCCTGGGCGACCTTCAGCACCAAGTAGGTCTTGTCCACGCCTTTGATCTGGCGAGTTTCGATGGCCTCGATCAGCGCGGCCCCGTGATGGGGATAGACCACGGTGTCGCCAACCTTGAACGTCATGTGACAGGTACCCCTTCCGTGGCTATCCAGGGTAACACGGAAACTGACGGTTCTGAATGGCGTTTTCGCAGGTCAGGGCATATCTCGGGGCTTGACAACTCCGACAGGAACGTGCTTCGGACAGGGAGTGGAAGAAGGTATTCGCAGGTGGGAGCGGCTGTCCGGGGTGAGCGAAACGCGTACGTTACACGCATCCGGAGCCCCCTCCAGACGGCCGAACATCCCCATATGTCCGGTTCCGTGTGATCGACTTCCGCTACTCCGTTCGGCGGCCCGGGCGGGGTTCCGGTCGAATCAAGAATTGATCACGACGCCTCCGGGGCAGACCCGCCGGTGATCAATTCCCGGGTGGTCCGCGCATTCCTCCACAGAAAATACGCCCTGCCGTCCGACGCTCTTATGTGAATGCCGGACGAGCACTCCGGCAATGTGACCAAGGAGTCACTTGTGACGGACGAGGCTGCCGTGACGCATGTGGGATCCGGGGTGCCGGGGGGTCGGGTGCGGCCGTGCGGGAACGGCTCGGTAACCTGAGGCCTGCTGACAGACACTTAGGGCGGCTTTATCGGCCGCTCCGTTCGAGTCAAGGAGTTGCCGCCGCCGTGAGCAGCAGCCTTCGACGCGGCGCCCTCGCCGCTGCCGCCATCGCGTTCTCGATCGCCTCGCTCGCCGCGTGCGGAGCCGGCAACAACGCCCAGACCCTGGAGATCAAGCCGGACAACGCGGCGACGAGCGTCGGCGACATCAAGATCCAGAACGCGATCGTGATCACGCAGCCCGACCTCGAGTCGACCGGTCCTGCCGCGATCTCCGCGACCTTCTTCAACTCCGGCCGCACCGCCGAGACGCTGGAGTCCATCACCCTCCCGGGCACCGGCAAGACCGCCGAGCTCAAGCCCGCCAAGGGCGGCAGCCTCACCGTCCCGGCCGGCGGCTCGCTGGTCCTGGGCGGCAAGGACAACGCCACGGCGATGCTGCCGAGCAGCCGCGAGGCCGTGCGGGACGGCAACGCCCAGAAGGTCACCTTCACCTTCAGCAAGACCGGTGACGTGACCCTGCGCGCGTTCGTCGTCCCGGCCGAGCACTACTTCAAGGAGTGGGGCCCGACCGAGGTCCCGGCCGCGCCGGGCGCCTCGGCGTCCCCGTCCGGTTCGCCGTCGGGCAGCCCCTCGGGTTCGCCGGCCGGCACCGAGAGCCCCGCCGCGGGCGAGACGCCGGGCGGCCACGAGTCGCCGGCCGCGCCGACCGACGCGGCCTCCGCCAGCGCGACGGGCGGCGCCGGGCACTGAGCCCCGCGGCACCCCGGTCACAGCGACGAAAGGGCGGGACCTCTCCTCGGAGAGGTCCCGCCCTTTCATGGTGCCGGGGCCGGCCTACGGCTCGAACTTGTAGCCCAGGCCGCGGACCGTGACCAGGTAGCGCGGGGCGCCCGGGTCCGGCTCGATCTTGGCGCGCAGGCGCTTGACGTGGACGTCGAGGGTCTTGGTGTCACCGACGTAGTCGGCGCCCCAGACGCGGTCGATGAGCTGCATGCGGGTCAGCACGCGGCCGGCGTTGCGCAGCAGCATCTCCAGCAGGTCGAACTCCTTCAGCGGCAGGTCGACCTTGGTGCCGCCGACCGTGACCACGTGCCGGTCGACGTCCATGCGGACCGGCCCGGCCTCCAGCGCGGCCGGGGTCACCTCCTCCGGCTCGCCTCTGCGGCGCAGCACGGCGCGGATGCGGGCGACCAGCTCCCGCGAGGAGAACGGCTTGGTGACGTAGTCGTCGGCTCCTATCTCCAGCCCGACGACCTTGTCGATCTCGCTGTCCTTGGCGGTCACCATGATGACGGGGACGTTGGAGCGGCCGCGCAGCTGGCGGCACACCTCGGTGCCCGGCAGGCCGGGCAGCATCAGGTCGAGGAGGACGAGGTCGGCGCCGTTGCGCTCGAACTCGTCGAGTCCGTCGGGCCCGGTGGTCGCGACGGCGACCTCGAAGCCCTCCTTGCGGAGCATGTACGACAGGGCGTCGGAGAAGGACTCCTCGTCCTCGACGACGAGCACACGGGTCACGGAAGGACCTCCGGGGCAGGAAGCGTTTCGTACGCGGTTGATTCGGGGGATGTGGGAGTGGACCGCCCGGCCTCTTCGTCGAGGCCCGCGCCTCCTGCGCGTTCTGAGCGGGCGGGCTGCTGATGTGCGCGGTCGCGGGCCGCACCGGCCTCCGGCAGCCGCAGGGTGAAGGTGGAGCCCTGGCCTTCGGCGCTCCACACCGTGACCTCCCCGCCGTGCGAGGCGGCCACGTGCTTGACGATCGCCAGCCCGAGACCCGTACCACCGGTGGCACGGGAGCGGGCCGGGTCGACGCGGTAGAAGCGCTCGAAGATGCGCTCCTTGTCCTTGTCGGAGATGCCGATGCCCTGGTCGGTGACGGCGATCTCGATGTGGTCCCCGCCGGGCGCGTTCACCCTGCGGGCCGCTATGCCGACGCGGGTGCGGGCGGGCGAGTAGTTGACCGCGTTCTCGACGAGGTTGCCGAGGGCGGCGGCGAGCTGGCCGCGGTTTCCCCACACGTGCAGGTCGGCGGTGCCGCCCGCGGCCATGGTGATCTGCTTGGTGCCGGCCTGGTGCCGGCAGCGGTCGACGGCCTCGGCGACGAGCTCGTCGACCCGGACGGGCTCGGCGTCCTCCAGGGGGTCGTCGTTCTGCACCCGCGAGAGGTCGATGAGCTCCTGCACCAGGCTGGTCAGCCGGGTCGCCTCGATCTGCATGCGCCCGGCGAACCGCTCCACGGCCTCGGGGTCGTCCGAGGCGTCCATGACGGCCTCGGAGAGCAGGGAGAGCGCGCCGACGGGCGTCTTCAGCTCATGGCTCACGTTGGCGACGAAGTCGCGCCGGACCGCCTCGATGCGGCGGGCCTCGGTCAGGTCCTCGACGAGCAGCAGCACCAGCCGGGAGCCGAGCGGCGCGACCCGCGCGGAGACGGCCAGGGCCTCCCCGCGTCCGGTCCCGCGCCGCGGCAGGTCCAGCTCGACCTGGCGTATCTCCCCGTCGCGCCGGGTGTCCCGGGCCATCTGCAGCATCGGCTCGACGGCGAGCTTGCCGCCGCGCACCAGGCCGAGGGCGTACGCCGCCGAGCTGGCCTTGACCACGCCGTCCGCCTCGTCGAGGACGACGGCGGAGGACCTGAGGACCGACAGGACGGTGTCCACACCCGGCGGGAGCACCGCGTCCGTGTGCAGGGAGCTGCGGGTCGGGCGCTTCTGCTCGCGCTCGCTCCAGCGGAACGCCAGCATGGCGATGACGCCGGTGAGCACCCCGGCGATCGCTGCCGCTGCGGCGACCGCCGCGTTCACGTCCATGCACCCAGGTTAGGCATGGGTCGGGCACCGGCCACAGCCGTCGGGCTGCCGACTCGAACACTCGTCGCCCAGAGTTCACCTTGGAGCCAGTATTGGTTCATTTGGGATGCCGGAAACAGACGCGTACAGGCCGGAACGTGGGAGCGTGGGGTGCGGACCGTTGGTTATAAGACGGTCGTACCGCCGGTTTGTCGGTGGGCCCCGGCCCTTGGACCACCGACTTCGAGCGCACGAGAGGGAACCTGATGCGGGACGCGTACCACGAGGAACTGGATTCGATCGGCGACGGTCTGGTGGAGATGGCCCGGCTGGTCGGGTCGGCGATCGGGCGCGCCACGACCGCCATGCTCGACTCCGACCTGAAGCTGGCCGAGAACGTCATCGAGGCCGACCAGAAGGTCGACGAGCTGCAGCACGACCTGGAGGCCCGGGCGATAGCCCTGCTGGCGCGGCAGCAGCCGGTCGCGACGGACCTGCGCATCGTCGTCACCTCGCTGCGGATGTCCGCCGACCTGGAGCGCTCGGGTGACCTCGCCCAGCACGTGGCGAAGCTCGCGCGCCTGCGCTACCCGGATCGCGCCGTCCCGAGCGACCTGCACGCCACCATCCTCGAGATGGGCCAGCTCGCCCAGCGCCTGATGGCGAAGGCCGCCGAGGTGATCATCACCAAGGACGTCGACCTGGCGCTCCAGCTGGAGCAGGACGACGACGAGATGGACCTGCTGCACCGCACGCTCTTCCAGCACCTGATGGACGACCGCTGGAAGCACGGCATCGAGACGGCCGTGGACGTCACGCTGCTCGGCCGCTACTACGAGCGGTTCGCCGACCACGCGGTGTCCGTCGCCAAGCGCGTGGTGTACCTGGTGACGGGTGAGCACGCGGACGAGCTCCAGACGGACGCGCAGCCCGAGATCCAGGCGGTTCCGGGGGCGGAGAGCGCCTGACCTTCCGTCCCGCCAAGGGCGTGAAAGGGCCGGGCGGGGATCGGCCGGGGCGCGCGGGCGCCTCTGTGCGCCGTTGATGCGCCCAGCGGAACGGGCGTCCAATGGGCACAGGCACCAGCCTCGAGGAGGGACCCATGGCCGAATCCCCCAGCATCACGCCCGACCCCACGCAGCAGCGCGAGACCGAGCAGCCCGCCGAGATCAGGAACCTGCCCCTGGTCGCCGCGTGCGGCTGCGGCTCGGGCTGCGGCTGCGGGTGCCAGTCGGGCAGCCCCTGCCAGTGCGGCTGACGCCGGCACGTTTGTCCGTACGACCTTCAGGGCCCCGGCGGTGCGCCGGGGCCCTGCGGCGTTGAGGTCGCCTGCGGGGCCGTACGGGCGGACCATGGAAGGGACGGGGCGGTGCGACGGGGGCGATGCGCGGAGTGCCGTACCGGGAAGGAGGCACGGGCCATGGCCAAGTTCATGGATGTCCACCACAGCATGAAGGGCATCACGGAGGAGCAGCTGCGCGAGGCCCACGACGCGGACCTCGCGATAGAGAAGGAGGAGAGCGTCCACTTCGAGAGGGCGTGGGCCGACCCGGAGTCCGGTGTCGTCTACTGCCTCTCCGAGGCACCCTCGGCCGAAGCGGTCCAGCGCATCCACGAGCGGGCCGGGCACAAGGCGGACGAGATCCACCCGGTGCCGTTGTCGATCCAGTGAGCCGGGGTGAGGGCGCGGGCCGGGCTCCCGGGGTGGGCGTGTCGGGGCGTCCGCGTCTGTGCCTCCGGTGGCGCACCGGGGCGTCCGGTGGTGCGTCGGCGCGTGATCACTGGCCTACGCGGCCGTCGATCCGTTCGCGCAGGAGGTCGGCGTGGCCGCAGTGGCGGGCGTACTCGGCGATCTGCGCCACGAGGACATCGCGCAGCTGGAGCCGCCCGCCGGGTTCCGGGCCGAGGTCGGAGTAGCCGGCGTTGCAGGTGCCGAGGTCGGTGACGCCGGCGAGGTAGCGGTCGCTGCGTTCCACCTCGGTCCGCCACTGCCGCCAGGCCTCGTCCACGATCGCCTGGTCGGCGACCGCGCCGTTGAAGTCGCCGTCGCGGTCCTCGTCCGTGCGGTACAGCTTCGGCGCGTCCTCGCCGGCCATCACCCGGCGGAAGTGCCGCTCCCCCTCGGTCAGGTGCCGCACCAGCCCGAGCAGGGACATCGTGGACGGCGGTGCGGACCGCCGGGCCATCTGCTCGGCGTCCAGGCCCGCGCACTTCATTTCCAGGGTGAGCCGGTAGGAGCGCAGGTAGTCGAGCAGGATGCCGCGCTCGTCGAGGGACTCGCCGTCGGTCCCGCGGGGGTCGCCGGTCTCGCGGGGGTCGTCGTCCGGGTCGACCCACATGTCGGGGTAGACGGTCGACTTCGTCCACCGAGCCGCGGCTTCTTCGCCGGCGTGCTCGTCTTCTTCACTGGTGGTGTGCTCGCCCGAGACCATGCGGGCATCGTGGACCGGGAGGGGGCGGGCCCGCCACCGAATATCGGGCCGCTGGGCGGCCTCAGGCGTATCCCATGGCCGGGATGACATCGCCGAGTGTTCGTTCGACGAAGGCGCGGGTCCGGCGGTCGAATTGGCCATGTCGGCGTGCCAGCCTGTGCGACCGGAACGTCGATGTGGTCGCGAAGTCGTCGACACCGAGCCGTTCGAACAGGGCGCGGCGCTGCTCGGGCCAGTCGGCCGCGAGATCCTCGGCCCTCACCTCCAGGTAGCGCCTGCCCGTCAGATCGGCCGTGGCCTTCCAGGCCAGCCATCGGTCGTAGACCGGCTTGAGCCAGGCGAGCGCGCCGTCGACCGTGGGCGGGGCCCAGGGCTGGTCGACGTGTGACGCGACCACCGCGACCGGGTGGCGCTTGATGTGGACGATGGCCGCCTCGGGAAAGAGCTCCCAGAGGAAGTCCATACAAAGAAGGTTGAACGGTGTCTTCTCGCACCAGGCCGGCTTTCCCGCGTCGGCGGCGGCTCCGCCGAACATCGTGTCGACCGCGCGACGAAGGATCCCGACCAGTTCACGCCGATCGCTGAAGTGCCTCGGGATCACCCGCCGGTGCGTCCGAGGCTCGAACGGCCCGGCAGGCCAGTCGCCGTGCCCGGCCCCTGCCGCCGGCACGGACTCGTCGAACGTGCAGGCGACGAGCTCCGTCCACAGCCGTCCCACAGCGTCCCAGTAGTGCCGCTCGCCGATGGCCGTGGGCACGGTGTGACCGCGGTCCCTGTCACGGTTGCCGACCAGCCGCACGGTCAGCATCTCGCTCAGCCTGCGCAGGGCGTCGTCCCCGACGAAGGGGTCGTACCGACTCGTGAGCGCGTCCGCGAGGTCCCGCAGGCCACCCGGATCGACAAGGAACCGGGTCTCGATCGGGATCCTGTGGATCAGCGGGTGCTCGCCGAGGACGTCGGCGATCTGCGATGTTCCCGAACGACCCGTACCCGCGACGAAGACCGGTGAGGGGGGAGACACGGCGATCAGCCAAGCCGCAGCGCGGCACTGGCGCAACGGAATTATCCCGGTTGCCGGATTCCGTTGGCCGGACGCACTCGGGTGCGCGGCCGGGGGGCGGCCTGGGAGGGGGACGGCCGGCTGGCGGCCCGTCGCTGGAGTCGCCGCCGTGACTGCGGGGGCGCTCCGTGGGGCGGGGGCGCTCCGCGGGGCGGGGGCGCTCCGCGGGGCGGGGGCGCTCCGTGGGGCGGGGCGCTCCGTGGGGCGGGGCGCTCCGTGGGGCGGGGGCGCTCCGTCGCGCGTGAGCACCCCTCCGCGCAGGCGCGATCCTCGGGGCGGGGGCGCTCCGTCGCGCGTGAGCACCCCTCCGCGCAGGCGCGATCCTCGGGGCGGGGGCGCTCCGTCGCGCGTGAGCACCCCTCCGCGCAGGCGCGATCCTCGGGGCGGGGGCGCTCCGTCGCGCGTGAGCACCCCTCCGCGCAGGCGCGCTCCTCCGCCTCACCTCACCCCGCGCCCACCTCCGGCTGCGCCCGCATCCCCACCTCGGGCTCGGCCACCACCGCCGCCTTCTCCTCCGGCACCCGCCTCATCAGCACCCCGTACCCCAGCCCGGCCACGGTCCCCAGCACAGCGCACGCCCCCCACAGCCACTCCGCCCCGAACCGGTCGATGACGAAGCCGGACAGCAGCGGGGCGACCAGGCCGGCGACGGACCAGGACATCGTGTACATGCCCTGGTAGCGCCCGCGCCCGTGCAGCGGGGACAGCCGTACGACGAGCCCGGTCTGCGTCGGCGCGTTGACGATCTCGGCGAGCGTCCACACGCACACCGTCAGGGCGATGACCCCGACCGACCCGGCGAAGGCCGTGAGCCCGAAGCCGTACCCGGCGAGGACGGACGAGACGACGAGCAGCCGGCGCGGGTCCCGGTGCTCGATGAAGCGGGTGACCGGGATCTGGAGGACGACGATCAGCACGCCGTTGACGGCGATCGCCATGCCGTACTCGGCCGGTGTGAACCCGGCCTCGCCCATCGCCACCGGCAGTCCCACCGAGCCCTGCTGGAAGATCAGCGCGACGAGGAAGGACAGCCCGACGACGCTCATGAAACGCCCGTCGCGCAGGACGGTCCCGAGGCTGACGGAGTCGTCGGCGGAGGCGGCGGCCGTCTTCACCGCCTCGGCGGGCCGGGACTCGGGCAGCCGCAGGAAGACGAGGATCGCGCAGGCCATCGTCATCGCCGCCTCGATCAGGAACCCGGCGACATAGCTGGCCTCGGCGATGAAGCCGGCCGCCATGGAGGAGACGGCGAAGCCGAGGTTGATGGCCCAGTAGTTGAGGGAGAAGGCGCGGATGCGGTCCTCGGGCCGGACGATGTCCGCCATCATCGCCTGCACGGCGGGCCGCGACGCGTTGCTCGCCATGCCGACGAGGAAGGCGACGCCGGCGATCGCGACCGGGTCGCGCACGAACCCCAGCAGCGCCACGGACACGGCCGTCGAGGCCTGCGCGATCAGCAGGGTCGGCCGCCGCCCGAGCCGGTCGGTCATCACCCCGCCGCCCAGCGAGGAGATCACCCCGCCGAGCCCGTGCAGGGCGGCGACCAGGCCGGCGTACGTGGCGGAGTAGCCGCGGTCGAGTGTCAGGTACAGCGCCATGAAGGTGGCGACGAACGCGCCGAGCCGGTTGACCAGGGTGCTGGTCCACAGCCACCAGAACTCGCGGGGCAGCCCTGAGACCGTCTCTCGGACGGCACGACGGGCGCGCATGGCGTACGGCACGGGATCCCCCGGATACAGCAGGATGTAAGAGTCTCCGCCACAGGATGTAAGAGGCTCTGTTGGCAACCGCACGTTACAAGTTGCCGCTTGACCGGGACCACTCAATTAACAGAACCCGTCAAACGTCCGCCTGCCGGGCAGCCACGCGAACGGGCGAATGCGTGGATTACGCTCTGGGGCATGGCCGACGCACCGTACAAGCTGATCCTCCTCCGCCACGGCGAGAGCGAGTGGAACGCGAAGAACCTGTTCACCGGCTGGGTGGACGTGAACCTGAACGAGAAGGGCGAGAAGGAGGCAGTCCGCGGTGGCGAGCTCCTGAAGGACGCCGATCTCCTGCCCGACGTGGTTCACACGTCCCTCCAGAAGCGCGCGATCCGCACGGCCCAGCTGGCCCTGGAGGCCGCGGACCGCCACTGGATCCCGGTCCACCGCTCGTGGCGCCTGAACGAGCGCCACTACGGCGCCCTCCAGGGCAAGGACAAGGCGCAGACGCTCGCCGAGTTCGGCGAGGAGCAGTTCATGCTGTGGCGCCGCTCCTACGACACCCCGCCGCCGCCGCTGGACATCGACGCCGAGTACTCCCAGTTCTCGGACCCGCGCTACGCGACCCTCCCGCCGGAGCTGCGTCCCCGCACGGAGTGCCTGAAGGACGTCGTCGTCCGCATGCTCCCGTACTGGTTCGACGCGATCGTCCCCGACCTGCTGACCGGCCGCACGGTCCTGATCGCGGCCCACGGCAACTCCCTCCGCGCCCTGGTCAAGCACCTGGACGGCATCTCCGACGCGGACATCGCGGGCCTCAACATCCCGACGGGCATCCCGCTGTCCTACGAACTGGACGCCGACTTCAAGCCGCTGAACCCGGGCGGCACGTACCTGGACCCGGAGGCGGCCGCGGCGGCGATCGAGGCGGTCAAGAACCAGGGCAAGAAGAAGTAAGCAGCGCTGAGCACGCCCCCTACCTGCGGGTTCTCCGCTGGTAGGGGGCGTCTTGCTGGGCTTGGGCCGTCTCTGGGCCGTCAGGGGCGACGGCGCGAGCGACGAACTCGGATGTCGAGGGCGACCAGCAGCGCCACCGGCACAGCGGCCAAGCGGGGAGGGCTGCTCGGCCGGAGTGCGGGCCTAGCCGTTCTTGCCGCCGAATTTGCGCCGGTTCTTCCGGCTCTTCGACCTGCCGCCCCGGCTCAGGGTGGCCCGCTGGGGCGGCTTGGTCGCGACATGTACGTAGGGACACCTCCGGCACTCGTAGCCGTACTTGGGGTACGACTCGCCGACTGGCCGGGCCGCGAACTCGTCGGCCTTGTCGGCGAGCCAGCGGCTTGCAGCTTCGAGCGATTCGGACGAGCGCTTCCCGTTGGCGGGACAGCGGGGTAATCGGTCGGGCATCTTGCGTACTCCTGGGCGAAGAGATGGTCGGGGGGTCGACGCGCGTGAGGTCACAGGCGTCGGCCGACGGCGAGGTCCTCGTTGCCCGCGAGCCGCAGGATCGCCCGCACCATGATCTGGAGCCGCCGGTCGTCCAGGTCCTGCACGGACGCCAGCGTGGTGATCCCGATTCCCACCATCGACAGCACCAGGTGGAGGAAGGCCCGCTGCTGCTCGTCGAGACCCAGCCCGTACTGGCGCCCCGACAGGCCCTCGAAGTGGGCCACCTCACCGTCGTCGGTGTCGACGACCAGGGCGTGGCGCACGGCCGGCACCTCTAGGATCGTTCGCTCCTGGACCAGCGCCTGGACGGCGGCCTGGGTGTGGGACGACTTCGCGGTGCGCAGCAGCTGCTTGCCGAGGGCCTGGAACTCGTCTTCCTCGGTGGGGGCCCCGGCCTCGGGCTCGGTATCGGCCTGAATGACAGCCTGCTGCGTGCCTGTCTGCCACGCGATCAGGGCGGCGAGGGGCTCCGAGTTCGGGTCGCTCTCCTCGACCCCGACAGCGACGCTCTGGCTCGGCGGGCGGCGGAGATCGGCGAGTCCGCCGAGTCTCTCGCTGGCGGCGTGCGGCTCGCCGAGGCGCGGCTGCGGGAACTCGCGGACGCGGGCGACGTCGGCGTGTGGCGGTACCGCATGCTCCCGACATGGCGCCTCATCCGCGCCGACGGGACGATGTTCGTGGGCGCGTTCGACGCCGGGTGGGAAGGCCACGAAAGTGCTCTGTACAAGGTGATGGAGACCCCGCACGGCCCGCTGTTCCGGGGGTTCCGCAGGATGTTCGAGGCGGTCATCGACGGGGCTGAGCGCACGGTGTGACGGAGAGGGGATACCGCTGTGATCGAGGCGGAGCTGAAGGCACGGGTGCATGCGCCCGAGCAGGTGATGCGCCAGCTCGACGAGCGCGCCGAGGCGCGGATCGAGGTGTACCGGGACACGTACTACGACCGTCCGGACGGCTCGCTGGAGAAGGCGGACCAGGAGCTGCGGGTGCGGACGGTGCACGGTGCGGACGGCACGCGGACGGTGCTCACCTTCAAGGGCCCGGCAGTCGATGAGGAGTCCGGGTCGAAGCCCGAGCATGAGACCCGTGTTGAGGAGGCGGACCAGGCGCACGCTATTCTGCGGGGCCTCGGCCATGTGGTGCTGATCGCGTTCGAGAAGCGGTGCCGGAACTACGACTTCGAGGCACGCGGGCGGCAGATGCTCGCCACGCTCGTCAGGGTGCCCGAGATCGAGGGCACGTTCCTGGAAATCGAGACCCTGGTCGGCGAAGACGAGGTGGCCGCCGCCCTCGATGACATCCGCGCGGTGCTCGCAGAGTTGGGCATCGGCGAGGAGGATCTGACGCGGGAGACGTACACGGGAGCGGTGGCGGCACAGCGCGGCTGAACTCGGTCATGAGAAAAGGGCCCCCTCCCGCCCGAAGGCGAGAGGGGGCATTCGCGTTTCGCGTCTACGGGTACTGACGGCGGTACGACCTGGTGGCAGACCATGACCGTGCCGGCCGCGCTGACCCGCCGCTGGACACGGACCGGCTCCATCCGGGGCCGGGCGGCGGGCCCGCGGGCCGCAGGCCGTGCAACCGCTGCACCTCTTCGCTGGTGAGCGGGGTGGGCCGCACTCGCAGCAGCTCCCGTGAGGACGGGTCGAAGAACGACAGCGTGGCCTCGTCGATGCGGATGCTCACCCGGCGCCCGCCAAGGATCTCCGCCGCGAGCACCTGGCGCCCGCCCAGGCCCACCAGCCCGTGGTTGTTCACCGTCCGGTCCACCTCGAACGCAGCCCCGTCACCGACCGGCAGCGGCGACGGCCCCGCCGCACGCCCACCCCGGGCCGCCAGCTGGGCCAGGTCCGCCACCGACACGTGCGACCGCACCGACTTGATCCGCGACCCGGCGATCAGCGCCCGGTATTGCGAGACGGAGCCAGTCGGCGAGCGCGGCGAAGTCTGTGTCCAGGAGGCCCTTGGCCGGGTCGACGCGATGGAGCAATGACGGCCCGGAATGACTGGCGTCGACCCACAGGCGGTCCATCGCGCTGATCTCGTCGTCGACCCAGATGAACGGTCGGCCATTGGCCCACTCGACGAGTTGTCGGGTCTTCCAGTGCAGGCCGCGCGGGCCCTCGTCTGCGTAGGAAGCCGGCCACTCCACCATGGGCAGGCTGGGCAGTCCGATGCGTGGGGAGATGACCTCGTTCGCCTCCGCCATCCAGGTCGTTGCCCAGACGAGATGACATCCCAGGGCTGTGAGGCGCGCTCCGAGTTCCGGGTCGAGTCGGGTCAGCAGTGGGTTCCCCTGATCGCCAGACGTCCAGGCGTCGGCGGCAATGGCCTGCGCGTGACCGGACGACGGCCCGAACGGGATCAGTGGGCCGTCGACGTCGAGGAAAAGGAGGGGACGCTCCGTCGCGCTTGTCACGGCGGCACGACAACCGGGGGCGTTTCCTCTGGGAGAAGGCACCAAGTCATGTGCCTCGTCAGGAAGGTCTCCAGTTGGTGGGCGGGTATGGACTCGGACGGCAGGTCGTCGGGGCGGGGTCGGTAGAGGGCGTTCAGGTCGTCTCGGAGTCGCTGGTCCAGCGTGGGAGCCTGACAGGCGTCGGTGGTGCCTCGCAGGAACAGCCAGTCGAACAGTCGCACCGCCGGGCTGCGTCCCGACTGGGGGTGCTCGGACAGGTGGGGCTCCTGACCGGGCGTCCTTACCTTCGGCGTAATCGACGACCCTTCCGCGCCCCGGCAAGCTGGCCCCATGACGACGACCACCAGCGGGACGACGACCACCAACACGACGACGGCCACGAGCCCCACGACGACCACCAGCACGTCAGAGGCCACCCGCGCGACCGTCCGGAAGTTCCTCGAACTGCGTCTCGCCGGCGACACGGCCGGGCTCACCGCGCTCTTCGCCGACGAGGTCGACTGGATGCTGGCCGAGAATCCGGGGGTCCCCTGGATCCGGCCCCGCTCCACCGCCGCCGAATGCGCCGCCCAGGCCGAGGAGTTGGCCCGCTACACCGTGCCCGAGGAGGCGCGCGCGTCCGTGGACGCCTTCCTCGTCGACGGGACCGACGCCGTTCTGACGGGGCACGTCTCGGGGACCGTCCGGGCGACGGGCAAGTCCTTCTCGGGACCGTTCGCCCTGCGGCTCACCGTGGAGAACGGGCGGATCACCCGGCACCACCTGTACGAGAACAGCGTGTCGATCGCCGCGGCTTGCGCTCCCTGAGGTCCGGAGGCCCGGAGGTCAGCCGCTGACGATCCGCCAGTACTGCCGCTGGCCCTCGTCCCGTACGACCACGCCCAGCCGCAGCAGTTCCCCGCGCAACTCCCGGGTCTCCTCGGCGCTGTCCTCGTCCTTCCTGGCCCGCGCGCGTGCCCGCAGCAGGGCGTCCGCGCCCGGGGGGAGGCCGGGGGTGCCGGGGACCCAGCGGCGGAACTCGGCGCGGTACGGGTCCTCCTCCGCCCAGGTGTGGCCGTGCTCGGTGAGGGCCTCCGCGAGGCGGTGCCAGGGCAGGCCGCAGTGCTCCCGGGCCAGTTCCATGCCGCTCGGAGCCAGCACGACGAGTTGCTTGCCGTCCCGGAACAGCGCGGAGATCTCCTCGCGGGCGAACTCCTGTGAGCCGTCCCTGATCGTCAGGGTCACGTGGGTGTCGCCGACGCGGACCGACAGCGAGTCGTGCACCGCGGAGAAGCCGAGCAGCAGGCCGGCCAGCACGCCCGCCGTGATCGTGCCGAGGGTGAGGGCGGGTTCCGGGACGGAGGTCAGCAGCTCGGCGGGGCCCTTCAGCGGTGCCCACGGCAGGGACAGCAGCAAGCGGGCGAGGAGGGGCAGCAGGGCACCGGCGACAGCACCGCAGGCGACGCAGAAGAGCACGACGGCCCAGGCCGATTCCGCGAGTTCGGTGGTCCTGGTCTTTCCCGCCGACGGCTTGCTCATGGGCACGTTCCCGGCTTCCTCCATGGAAGCGAGTCTGCGGAGAAGCCCCCTGCCCTGTCATCAGCCGTTGGTCGCTCGGCCCCCGACTTTGGTCGCCGCCCGCCCCCGCCCGGCTCAGTCGCTGCCCCGCCCCGCCCGGCTCACGGGTGCATCCGCGCCCCCTTCACCACCTTGTCCACCGCGTTCTTCGGGCCGTACACGGCGAGACCCACCAGGTCCAGTTCCGCCGTGGGCACCGCCCGTACGGCCGCGCGGTTGTCGCGGTCGTTGCCCGTGGCGAAGAGGTCGGAGGTGAAGACCGAGCGGGGCAGGGAGCGGGACAGGGCTCGGGTGTGGGCCGAGGTCAGGGTTTCCTTCGTGGCCTCGAAGACCAGGACCGGCTGGCGGAACATCGGCAGGTAGGGCACGCCGTCCGCGTCCTCGTACGGTTCGCCGATCACTTCGGGCACCTGTGTTCCCAAGCCACTGACCAGGAACGAGGTCACGTTGAGACGCTGCCAGGGCGCCAGGTCCACGCGCAGCAGGACGGCGATCTTCGTGTCGAAGCGGATCGGTTCGGTGTTCATGGTCCGAGCGTGCCCGGCGGCGGTCGCCGGGGTCTTGTACGTTTTTTGCATGGCCGCACAGCCCGCCCGCACGCCCCGGCAGCGGATCGTCTCCGCCTGGCGGCCGGACGTGCCGGGTGTCGTCGAGGTCTTCCACGCGCGGTTCACCGAGTACGCGTATCCGATGCACGTCCACGAGGCCTGGACGCTGCTGATCGTGGACACCGGCGCCGTACGGTACGACCTCGACCGGCACGAGCACGGCACCCCGCACGACACGGTGTCGCTGCTGCCGCCGCACGTGCCGCACAACGGCTCACCCGTCACCCCGGAGGGCTTCCGCAAGCGGGTGCTGTACCTCGACGGGACGTATCTCGGCGACGAGCTGATCGGGGCCGCCGTCGACCGGCCCGACCTGCGCGATCCGCTGCTGCGGCGGCGCGTCGGACAGGTGCACGCCGCGCTGCTGCGGCCCGGTGAGGAGCTGGAGGCCGAGAGCAGGCTGATGTTCGTCGGGGAGCGGCTGCGCGGGCATCTGCGCGGGGAGAGCGACAAGGCCCGTCCCGCGGATCCGGTCCTCGCGCGGCGGCTGCGCGAGCTGCTGGACGAGCGGGTCGTCGAGGGCATCGGGCTGACGGAGGCCGCCGGGCTCGTCGGGGCCCATCCCGCCCATCTCGTACGGGCGTTCAGCACCGCGTACGGCATCGCCCCGCACCAGTACCTGACGTCGCTGCGCGTGGGCCGCGCCCGGCGGCTGCTGCTGGAGGGGCGGTCGCCGAGTGACGTGGCGGTGGCGACCGGGTTCTACGACCAGTCGCACCTCAGCCGGCACTTCCGCAGGCTGGTGGGGGTGCCGCCCGGGCGTTACCGCGCGGGCCGGGTCAGCGCCGCGGGCGCTGGGTGAGGTGCGCGAAGGCGTCCAGGTTCCGGGTCGACTCGCCCCGGGAGACCCGCCATTCGTACTCCTTGCGGATCGCCGAGGCGAAGCCCAGCTCCAGCAGGGTGTTGAAGCTGCCGTCGGAGGCCTCCAGGACCTGGCCGAGCAGGCGGTCGATCTCCTCGGGGGTCACGGCGGACAGGGAGAGCCGGCCGGTGACGTAGACGTCGCCGTGCTGGTCGACGGCGTAACTCACGCCGTACAGCTTGAGATTGCGCTCCAGGAGCCAGCGGTGGACGCCCTGCTCGTTCTCGTCGGGGTGGCGGATGACGAAGGCGTTCAGGGACAGGGAGTGGCGGCCGACGATCAGGGAGACGGTCGTCTTCAGTTTGCGGGTGCCGGGGAGCTGCGCGACATAGGTGCCGGGTTCGGGGCTCTCCCACTCCAGGTCGGCGTCCTTCAGGACGGCCTCGACGGTCTGTGCCGCCGCTTTCTGCGCGTCACTCATAGTCGCACCCGTAGTCGCGTCACCCATGGTGCGAGCGTACGTGACGGCGGTGTGCCTGCAGCGCGGCCGTGTAGACGTCCGCCGTGGCGGCGGCCGCGGTGTCCCAGCCGAAGGACTGGGCGTGCCGGGCGGCCTGCGCGCCCATCCGGGGCGACAGGCCCGGGTCGTCGGCGAAGTCGCGCAGCACGCGCGCGTAGTCGGCCGGATCGTGGCCGCGCACGAGGAAGCCGCTGTGTCCGTCGCGCACGGCGACCGGCAGGCCGCCGACCGACGCGGCGAGCACCGGGGTGCCGGCCGCCTGGGCCTCTATGGCGACCAGGCCGAAGGACTCGCTGTAGGAGGGCATGACGAGCACGGAGGCGGCGCGGAACCAGTCCGCGAGCTGCTCCTGGCCGACCGGCGGATGGAACCGTACGACGTCCGCGATGCCGAGGCGGGCGGCGAGCTTCTGCAGGCCCTCGGGCTTGGCGAGGCCGCTGCCGCTGGGGCCGCCGACGACGGGCACGAGGATGCGCGAGCGCAGCTCGGGGCGCTCGTCGAGGAGGACGGCGACGGCGCGCAGCAGCACGTCGGGGGCCTTCAGGGGCTGGATGCGGCCGGCGAAGAGCGGGATCAGCGCGTCCTGGGGCAGGCCGAGGCGGGCCCGGGCGGCGGCGCGGCCGTCGGCGGGCGAGAAGCGGCACAGGTTCACACCGGGGTGGACGACGGCGACCTTGTCGGCGTCGGCCGCGTAGTGCCGGACGAGTTCGTCGGCCTCTTCGGTGGTGTTGGCGATGAGCCGGTCGGCGGCGTCGACGATCTGGGTCTCGCCGATGACCCGGGCGGCCGGTTCCGGGGTGTCGCCGTCGGCCAGGTTGGCGTTCTTGACCTTGGCCATGGTGTGCATGGCGTGCACCAGGGGGACGCCCCAGCGCTGGGCGGCGAGCCAGCCGACGTGGCCGGAGAGCCAGTAGTGGGAGTGGACCAGGTCGTAGTGGCCGGGGCGGTGGCCGGCCCAGGCCTGCATCACGCCGTGCGTGAAGGCGCACAGCTGGGCCGGGAGGTCCTCCTTGGCGAGGCCCTCGTAGGGGCCCGCGTCGACGTGCCGGACGAGGACGCCGGGGGCCAGTTCGACGGTCGGCGGGAGGGCCGCCGAGGTCGCGCGCGTGAAGATCTCGACCTCGATGTTGATCGCGGCGAGGCGCTGCGCGAGCTCCACGATGTAGACGTTCATGCCGCCGGCGTCGCCGGTGCCCGGCTGGTGGAGCGGGGAGGTGTGCACGGAGAGCATGGCCACCCGGCGGGGCCTGCGGTGCAGCCGGAGGCGCGCGGGCGAGGACGCGGAGCGCCGCCCGAGCCTGCCGATGTACTGGCTCACGTGGCCTTCCTCCTTGGCTGCGGGCATACCGGACGGAAGGCGCGGGTGCCCTCCAAGCCGGTGCAACACCGGAGCGAGGCGTTCCCATTCCTGCCGGGCTCCCGGCGGGGCCGTTTTTGCCGAGCCATTACCAGGGATCGCTCAACCGTTCGAGGACGGGGTGCGTCACCCCTGGGGTGGCCGGGGGCCGCATACCCTCTTAGGCATGACAGCCCGCGCAGCCTCCCGCCCGCTGGGAACGGTCACGCGCGGGACGACCAACCCCAACCGGCTGCGCCGCATGGACCGCTGGATCGCGGCGACGCACGGCGCCGAGCTGCGCCGCGCCGCCGACCCCGTGGCGGTCGACCTCGGCTACGGCGCCGCCCCCTGGACGGCCGTCGAACTGCTGCACCGGCTGCGGACGGTCGCGCCACGCGCGCGTGTCGTGGGCATCGAGATCGAGCCGGCCCGGGTCGCGGCGGCGCTGCCGTACGAGCGGGCGGGGCTCGCCTTCCGGCACGGCGGCTTCGAGCTCCCCATCCCGCAGCGCCCCCTGCTCGTGCGCGCGGCGAACGTCCTGCGGCAGTACGAGGAGGGCGAGGTCGCCGCCGTGTGGCGGCGGCTGTGCGCGCGGCTCGCGCCGGCCGACCCGGCGGGCGGATCGCGCGGCGGGCTGCTGGTCGAGGGGACCTGCGACGAGATCGGCCGCCGGCACGTGTGGGTCGCGCTCGGCCCGGAAGGACCCCGCACGGTCACCTTCGCCACCCGCCTCGGCTCCCTGGCGCGCCCCTCGGACCTCGCGGAACGCCTGCCGAAGGCGCTCATCCACCGCAACGTCCCGGGCGAGCCGGTGCACGCCTTCCTGCGCGACTTCGACCGCGCCTGGGCCGCCGCCGCGCCCTACGCCTCCTACGGCGCCCGCCAGCGCTGGATCCGGGCGGTACGGGACCTGACGGCCGACTGGCCGGTGGCGGACGGGCCGGCGCGCTGGCGGCAGGGCGAAGTGACGGTGCGGTGGGAGGCGTTGGCACCCCGGGACTGACCCCCTCGCGGCACGCGTTCCGGCCCTCCCGTCGGCACCCGTCGACCCTTCCGTCGGCACCCGTCGACCCTTCCGTCGGCACCATCGGGGAACGATCTCTTTGAGTCGTTCGTCACACACGCGGGGAGATCGTCATGCCGGGGGCATACCGGGGAGGGGGCGGCGGGAAGCACTACCTCTGTCGCTTTGCCCGCCGACATGGCAGCATCCCCAGGCGAACCGGAAGTTACTGACGGTTAATCAGTTTGGGGGATGGGGTATGCGTAGGGGCAAGCGTGGCCTGATCGCGACGGCCGTGGCCGTGGTCTGCGCGGTCACCGTGCTGGCGGCACCGGGCACGGCGTTCGCGAGTCCCAGCCCCTCCCCCACCCCGAGCACGGGCCCGACGCTCGCCCCCGGCAGGGACCTCGAGGCCGTCCGCGAGAAGCTGGACAAGCTCTACCGCGCCGCGGCCCGCGCCACCGACGAGTACAACGCCGCCGAGGAGAAGGCGGAGAAGCAGTCCGACGAACTCGTGAAACTGGCCAAGAAGATCGTCAAGGGCCAGGAGCGGCTGGAGCGGCTCAAGGACCGCGCGGGCGCCGCGGCCGCCGCCCAGTACCGCGGCGGCGGGCTCCCGCCCGAGGCCCATCTGATGCTCAGCGACGACCCGCAGGAGTTCCTCGACGGCACGGACCGGGTCCGCCAGGGCCAGCACGCGGCCAAGGGCCTGATCGGCGAACTGACCCGCACTCAGGAGGACTTGGAGCAGTACGCCGAGGACGCCTCCGCGCAGTGGAAGAAGCTGGAGGCGGGCCGCAAGGCCAAGGCCGTCGCCCAGAAGAAGATCGAGAAGCAGATCGCGCAGGCGGAGAAGCTCGAGTCCGAGTTGCGGAAGGAGGAGCAGGAGCGCCTCGCCCAGCTGGAGAAGGAGGCCGCGGACAAGGCGCAGACCGCCTGGCTCGACTCCGGCATCCTCCGGGACATCAGCGGAAAGGCCTCCGAGCAGGGCAAGAAGGCCGTCGCGTACGCCACGGCCCAGATCGGCAAGCCGTACCAGTGGGGCGCCGAGGGCCCGAAGAGCTACGACTGCTCGGGACTGACCTCACAGGCCTGGATATCCGCCGGCCGCGGCATCCCGCGCACCTCGCAGGAGCAGTGGAAGCAGCTCCGCCACATCGACGTCCAGGACATGCGGCCCGGCGACCTCATCATCTACTTCGACGACGCCAGCCATGTCGCGATGTACGTCGGCGACGGCGTGATGGTGCACGCGCCCCGGCCCGGGCGGGACGTGACCCTCGCGGGGGCGGGATCCATGCCCATCCTCGGAGTGGTACGGCCAGACGCGGGCTGAACCCCCGAGCACACACCGGTTATCGGACACCGGACGCCTCCGGTGACCTGGCCCACGTGACCCACCCCACCCCGAACCACCCGCCAAACGCCGCGCTGACGTGACGTTCGTCATCCCCGCAGCATCTCCGGGCTGTCCAACTGCGGGGCATATCGCGGCATATGACACTGGCCGGTGGCGCGGCGGCGTGGCTCACACCATTCCTATGCGGCGCCGACACCCGCTATGGTCCCCGTCGGTGGGTCGAGGTCCCTCGCCCCCGCCATGCCCTCGGGGGGAGGGAAGGAACCCAAGACGATGCCCGTACCCATACCGCGGCAGAGAGCCATTCCGGCCGTGGAGAGTGGTCAGGCGCAGGCCGCGTCCCCGGGCGGCGGCTCCGCCGAGGACTCCGTGACGGACGCCTCGGCGCAGGCCCCGCGCACGACGGACACCGCCGGAAAAACCACGGACAAGGTGGACAACAACACCGCCCACACCAACCTGACGCTGCTGCTGATCGAGGACGATCCGGCGGGTTCGCCGATCGTGCCGGACATGCTCGACCAGGCGGGCAAGCCGATCCGCGTCCGCACGGCCCGCAACCTCACCGAGGCCGAGCGGCTGCTGACCGACGACGTCCACTGCATCCTGCTGGACCTCGCGCTGCCCGCGCCCGGCCGCAGCGACTCCGACGACGAGCTCGCCGTGCTCAAGCACGTGCTGGAGCTGGCACCCCGGCACGCCGTCCTCGCGCTGACCGCCTCGGGCGACGCCGAGCGCGGCGCGGAGGCCGTGCGCGTGGGCGCCCAGGACTACCTCTTCCGCGACGAGCTGGACGGCCGGCTGCTGAGCCGCGCGATCCGCTACGCGGTGGAGCGCAAGCGCTCCGAGTCGGCCGAGCGCCGGCTCGCCGAGGGCAGGCTGCGCGCGCAGGAGAACCGCCGCCTGGAGCGCGGCCTGCTGCCGACCCCGCTGCTGGAGGGCTCCTCGCTGCGGTTCGCCGCCCGCTACCGCCCGGGCCGCTCGCGGGCCCTGCTCGGCGGTGACTTCTACGACGTCGTGCGCACACCGGACGGCACCGTGCACGCCATGATCGGCGATGTCTGCGGCCACGGCCCGGACGAGGCCGCGCTCGGGGTGGAGCTGCGGATCGCCTGGCGGGCGCTGACGCTGGCGGGCCTGTGCGGCGACCAGCTGCTGGGCACGCTGCAGCAGGTGCTGGAGCACGAGCGGGCCGACGACGAGATCTTCGCGACCCTGTGCACGGTGGACATCGCGCCGGACGGCCGCCGCGCAGGCCTGTGCCTGGCGGGCCACCCCTCGCCGCTGCTCGCCAGCCCGGGCCGGCCGGCCCGGCTCCTGCCGTACGACAACAACGGCCCGGCCCTCGGGCTGCTGCCCGGGGCCCGCTGGCCGCGGATGCAGGTGGAGCTGGGGGCCGAGTGGAGCCTGATGCTCTACACCGACGGCCTGATCGAGGGCCGCGTCGGCGAGGGCCGGGAGCGGCTCGGCCAGGAGGGCATGACCGAGATGGTCCGCCGCCAGTTCGCCGAGGGCCTGCGGGGCGAGCAGCTGCTGCGAGCGGCGGTGAACGAGGTCCGCGACCTCAACGGCGGCGAGCTGACGGACGACGTGGCGGTACTGCTGCTGGACCGGGTGCCGTAGCCCGCCCGGGGGTCGGGCCGGGTGCCGTAGCCCCGGGCGTCAGGGGTGCGGAAGGCCGACCCGGGCGCGCCAGGGCGGCCGGAGGCCCTTACCGGCCGCCGTTCCACGGGCCGTACGGGCCGTCGCTGCTGGAGCCGCGGCTGCTGCGGCCGCCGCCCGGGAGCGCCCGGATCGCGGGCCGGACGTCGACCATGTACACGATCGTCGCGATGAGGCCGATGATCGGCAGGAACGACAGGATCGGGAACAGCAGGTTCACCACGAAGGCGAGCCCGAGGATGATCAGCCAGAACGGCTTGGTCTTCTTGTCGGCCGCGCGGTAGGCGTCCTCCCGGCGCACGGCCGCGTCGATCAACGCGAAGCCGCTGAAAACGATCAGGGCCATGCTCAGAAGCCACATCAACCCTGCGAAGCCCTGCATCAGCACAACGTCCACCACCCGACTCGGCTCGTCCCTACGCGGTCACCGTACCCGTACAACGGGCCGGGCACCCCCAGGGTGCCCGGCCCGCGTCGGCTCGCATGCTTACTTCGCCGGCGGCGTCGTCTTCTTCGCCGTGGCGGTCTTGCGCGCCGGGGCCTTCTTGGCGGGGGCCTTCTTCGCGGGGGCGGTCTTGGCCTCGGCGGGCTTCGCCGGCTCCTCCTTGACCGCGACCGGCTCCGGCTTCGGCTCGACGGCCACGGCCAGCTCCTCGACGCCCTCGGCGACGTCCTCGATGCCCTCGGCGGCCTCGCCGCGCCAGGTCCGCACGGCCTGCTCGCCGTGCTCGGCGACCTTCTCGTAGGTCTCGCGGGCCTTGACGGCGTACTCGGCGGCCACGCCCACGCCGCGCAGCGCGAAGTCCTGGGCGGTCTCGCCGACCTTCTTCAGGTCCGCGTCGATCGTGCTGCCGAGCTTCTTGATGTCGATGTCGATGGAGCCGATGAACTCCGTGACCTTGTTCTGGAGGGTCTGCTGCGTCTCCTTGACGCGGGCGGAGGCCTCCTTGGCCCGGGCGGAGGCCTTCTCCTGGACGGCCTTGGTGTCGGTGTTGCGCACGGCCTCGATCCGCGCGGGGGCCTCGGCCCGCAGCTGCTCCACCAGGGCCGGCACCTTCTTGGCCTGCTGAAGGGCGAGGTCGGCGGTGCCCGCGGCGAAGTAGAGGGGGGTCGGGTCGCTGAAGGTCTTGCGCAGGTCGTCGGTGATGGCCATGGTGATGGTCCTCCCGGATTCTGTTTCGCTTGAGGGTTCGGCTGAGGGTGGTGTGATCCGCAGTCGGCGGCCGGTGCCCTGGACCGGCTCAGCCGGCCGTCTGCTGCGGGTCGGTGTCACTGCCGCCGGGGCCCTTGCGGGTCCGGCGGGTGGCGGACGTACCGCCGTCGGCGCCGCGGGTGCGGCGGGCGGTGGACGTGTCGCCGCCGTTGCCGCGGGTGCGGCGGGCGGTGGCGGGCGTGCCGCCGGTCTTGCGGGTGCGGCGGGTGGCCGCCGTACCGCCGTCGTGCCCGCCGGTACGGCGCTCGGCGGGCGGTTCGCCGTCGGCCGTGCGGGTCCGTCGTATCCCGGTGCCGCCGTTCCCGGTACCGCCGTCCGGGGCGGGCCCGTCCGTGTCCGCTGCGTCCTCGCCGAGCACGACGCCGACGACAGCGGAGCCGCCCGAGCCTTCGGCGCCGTCGGTGCCGTCGCCGGGCCCGAATCCGTTCTCCTTGCGGAAGGACTCGTAGATCTGCAGCAGCACCTGCTTCTGCCGCTCGTGCAGCGTCGGGTCGGCGAGGATGACGGCCCGCGTCTCCACCTCGTCCCGGTCGCGCTCGGCGTCGAGGATCCCGGCGCGGACGTACAGCGTCTCGGCGGAGATCCGCAGGGCCTTGGCGACCTGCTGCAGCACCTCCGCGCTCGGCTTGCGCAGCCCGCGCTCGATCTGGCTCAGATACGGATTGGACACCCCGGCGGCGTCGGCGAGCTGCCGCAGCGACAGCTGCGCGTTGCGCCGCTGCTCGCGCAGGTAGTCACCGAGATTGCCGACGTTGAGCGATGCCATGCCTCCACAGTGCCGCACCGCGCTAACTATTGCAAGCACCCGCTTGCAATAGTGTGCCACGCCACGGTTCTGCTGCTTTCTGGGTGGAGTGGCCGGCGAAGGCTGAGGACCCCAGGGAGTGGTTCCCGCACGCCGCGGGCAGATCGACAGGAACAGCGAGCACACCCTCCAACGCGGCCTCCAGGGACTCCGCCCGCGCGAGATCACCCTCAACAGGTCGCGCTACGGGCGGCCCACGACCGCTCCGTGCGGGAAGCACCGCAGGTCGGCGTCACACCGTCGGAGCCGGCCCCGCGATGATGCAGAAGGGGTGCCCCGCCGGATCCGTGAGGACCCGCCACCTGCTCACGTTCGGCTGGTGTTCGGCCTGCCCGCGCCCAACCCCACCAGTCGCGCCTCGGCCTCGTCCAAGTCCTCGACCCTGAAGCAGCAGTGCAGTTGCTGCGGTACCTCCTGGTCGGGCCAGCTCGGCGGCCGGTAGCCGGCGACGCGCTGGAAGCCGAGGGAGAGCCCGCCCTCTCCGCCGCCCAGGGACGCGAAGTCGGCGTTCGACTTCGGATGCGGTTCGAGGCCGGTGGCCTGCTGATAGAAGGCCGCGAGCGCGAGCGGATCCGCGCAGTCCAGGGTGATCGCGCTCAGTTTCACGCGGCGAGCACCTCCTGCGGCTGCGGGGTGCGGTCGGCTACGCGCTGGAGGTGGGCGAGGAGGGTCCCGCCCGGGTGGGCGATGTCCGCCGCGCCGAGCTCGCGCAGGAGCGCGGTGGCCGGGCCGGTGTGCGCAGGGGAGTCAGGCACAGGGTGGTGTCCTTCCGGCGGTGCTCGGGGCCGGCAACCATCAAACCGGTGGACGGACCGGGTCTGCCATCGATTTGATCCGCACTCATGACGACTGCGCAGCACGCCCTGGTCCGCCTCGCCGCCCGCGACAACGCCGAGTGGTGCGCGGCGATGTGCCGGGCGCACGGCGTGGCCGGGGAGTTCGGGGACCAGGCCTGGGCCGCCGCGGCGCGTACGCCGCTCTTCTACCCGGATGCCGTGACGCTGGAGCCGGGCGCCGACCCCGAGGCGCTCGCGGCCCGGATCGACCTGGCGGCACCCGGCGCCTCGGTCAAGGACAGCTTCGCCGACCTCGATCTGACGGGGGCCGGGTTCCGCGTGCTGTTCGAGGCGCGGTGGACCCACCGGCCGGCCGGGCCGCCCGCCCTGGCCCCGGACCTCGCGTGGGAGGTGGCGGGAGATCCGCGGACGCTGCGTGCCTGGGCGCTGGCCTGGGACGACGGCGCCGGTCACGCGGACCTCTTCCGCCCCGGGCTGCTGGCCGACCCGGACGTCTTCGTGCTGGCGGGGAGGTCCGCCGGCGGGCGGGTCGTCGCCGGGGCGGTGGCCCGCCGCAGCGAGCACGTGGTCGGGGTCTCCAACGTCTTCGGGCGGGACGGCGGGCCCGACGCCGCCTGGCCCCTCGTCCTGCACGCGCTCCATCGGCTCTTCCCCGCCCTGCCCGTCGTCGGCTACGAGGCGGGCGAGGACCTGGCGGCCGCCCTCCGGCACGGCTTCGAGGCGGTCGGGCCGCTGCGGGTGTGGCTGCACGACCCGGCCGCCTGAACCGCGCCGGGGTCACTCCGGCTTCTGCGCCAGGAACGTGCCGACCTGCCGCTTGGTGCCGCCCTCCGGGTCCTGCACCATCCGGGTCGTGACCACCAGCCCGGCCCGGTGCAGCAGGTCGGCGATCCGGTCCGGCGGCAGCAGATACGACTCGTAGGACACCGGATGGCCGCCGTACGCGTGCGTGGGGCGCACGTGCTCCTCCTCGCCCACATGACCGGCCAGCATCAGCACGCCGCCGGGCGCGAGGGTGCGGTGGAACTCGGAGAACACGGTCGGCAGCCACTGCGGCGGGGTGTGGTGGGTGGCGTAGTACGCCAGGATGCCGCCGAGTTGACCGCCGCCGATGTCCAGCGCGGTCATCGAACCGACGGTGAAGCGGAGTTCCGGGTACGCGGCCCGGGCCAGCTCGATCATCCTCGGCGACACGTCCACGCCGAACACCGGCACCCCCAGGGCGGCCAGGTGCGCCGTCACCTTGCCCGGGCCGCAGCCCAGGTCGGCGACCGGTCCCCGGGACCGAACGAGGTCGGCGAAGGCGCCCAGCATGGCGCGGGACACCGGGTCCAGCTCGGCCGGTTCCTTGACGCGCCGGGCGTAGTCGGCGGCGACGGCGTCGTAGGACTCGCGGATGGAGGCGAGGTGGGGAGGTTCGCTCATGCCGCGACACTAAGGGAGGCCGCTGGCACCGCCCCGTACGCGTGTACGTACGCCGACGTCAGTACGCCGGGTTACTCCCGCCGTGAGACGCCACCGGCGCCCCGCCCCGGCACCGTGTTCCGCGTGGATACAACACCGAACCCACGCCCGAGCGTGCCGCCGCACCCGAAGCCGAACGCGATGCCGAAGCTCAGCCGCCCGGCGCGCCGGGCCGTCCTCGTCGTCCATGTCACCTCCTCCGCGAGCTGGCTCGGGCTCACGCTCGGGCTGCTCGCCCTCGGGACCACGGCCGCCACCACCGGGTCGGCCGTGACCGTGGAGGCGTCCGTGCGGGCCATGAAGCTCTTCGCCGACTGGCTCCTGCTCCCGGCCGCGTTCCTCACGCTCCTCAGCGGCCTGGTGCTGTCGCTGGGCACGGCGTGGGGCCTGGCCCGGCACCGGTGGGTCTGGACGAAGTTCTGGCTGACCCTCGCCACGACCACCGCCACGGTGTTCGCCCTGCGCCCCGGGGTGAACGCCGCGGTCACCGCCGTCGCCGCGGGCGGGGCGCTGCCCGACGCCGGTGACGTGCTGTTCGGGCCGGTCGTCTCGCTGACGGCGTACGTCTTCATGACGGTGATCTCCGTCCTGAAGCCATGGGGCCCGACCAGGCGGGGCAAGCGACTGCGGGCACCCGCCCGGCGCACCCTCCAGGACACCTGAAGGCCCCTGGGCACCACCCTGATTTGCCTAAAGTCTTTAGGCAAATGCACACTCTCTTCAGGAAGAAGGGAGAAGCCGCATGGCACGGGTAGGCCTGACCGCGGAGCGTCTGACCCGGGCGGGCGCCGAACTCGCCGACGAGGTCGGCTTCGACCGGGTGACCGTCTCGGCGCTCGCCCGGCGGTTCGACGTCAAGGTCGCGAGCCTGTACTCGCACGTGAAGAACTCCCAGGACCTGAAGACCCGGATCGCCCTGCTCGCCCTCGCGGAACTCGCCGACCGGGCCGCCGACGCCCTGGCCGGCCGGTCCGGCAAGGAGGCCCTGGCCGCCCTCGCGAACGTGTACCGCGACTACGCCCGGGAACACCCCGGCCGGTACGCCGCGGCCCAGCTGCGGCTCGACCCCGAGACGGCGGCCGCGAGCGCCGGAGTCCGGCACGCGCAGATGACCCGGGCCCTGCTGCGCGGCTACGACCTGACGGAACCGGACCAGACCCACGCCGTCCGGCTGCTGGGCAGCGTCTTCCACGGGTACGTGAGCCTGGAACTGGGCGGCGGCTTCAGCCACAGCGCCCCCGACACCGACCAGACGTGGGTACGCGTCCTCGACGCCCTCGACACGCTGCTGCGCAACTGGCCCCCGCCCCCCACGGAAAGCCAAGGCTGACACCATGCACACCGAGCACGACTGGATCACCACCCCCCTCACCCTGGAGCTGCTGCGCGGCGCCCTCGACCTGGAGCGCACCGAGCACGGCCTGCTCCCGCACCGGCTGCCCGCCCGGGCCCGCGCCCAGAACTCGGACGCGCAGCTGGCGATGGCCGAGGCGCAGCCCTCCGGCGTACGCCTGGCCTTCCGCAGCGCCGCGACCGCCGTGGAACTGGACACGCTGCGCACCAAGCGCGACTACGTCGGGGCCCCGCCCCGCCCGGACGGGCTGTACGAACTGCTCGTGGACGGCCGTCCGGCCGGTCGGGCCTCCGCGACCGGCGGCAACGTCCTCACCGTCGACATGACCACGTGGAAGACCGAGCTCACGCCCGGCCCGATCGGCACGGTCCGCTTCACCGGCCTGCCGGCGGGCGAGAAGGACGTCGAGATCTGGCTGCCGCACAACGAGACCACCGAACTCGTCGCGCTGCGCACCGACGCGCCCGTCGCGCCGCTGCCGGACCGGGGCCGCAGGGTGTGGCTGCACCACGGCAGTTCGATCAGCCAGGGCTCCGACGCCGCCGGCCCCACGGCCATCTGGCCCGCGGTCGCCGCGTCCCTCGGCGGGGTGGAGCTGATCAACCTCGGCATGGGCGGCAGCATGATGCTCGACCCGTTCACCGCGCGGGCCATGCGGGACACCCCGGCGGACCTGATCAGCGTGAAGATCGGCATCAACATCGTCAACGGCGACGTGATGCGGCTGCGCGCCTTCGGCCCGGCCGTGCACGGTTTCCTCGACACGATCCGGGACGGACACCCCGACACGCCGCTGCTGGTCGTCTCCCCGGTCCACTGCGCGATCCACGAGGACACGCCCGGCCCCACCGCCCCGGACCTCGGCGGGATCGGCGAGGGCCGGCTGCGGTTCGCCGCGATGGGCGACCCGGCGGAGAAGGCCACCGGGAAGCTCACGCTCCGCGTCATCCGCGAGGAACTCTCCCGCCTCGTACGCCTGCGCGCGGCCGACGACCCGAACCTCCACTACCTCGACGGCCTCGCCCTCTACGGCGAGTCCGACGCCGCCGAACGCCCCCTGCCGGACAACGTCCACCCGGACGCGGCAACCCACCACCACATCGGCGAACGCTTCGCCGAACTGGCCTTCGCCCCGCAAGGAGCCTTCGCGGACCGGCCCTGAACGGGAGACGGCCGTCCGACCCGCCCCTTCACCGCCCCGGCCCCCACACCCGCCTGGAGGCCGGGCAGCCGGCGCTCCTGGAGGGGCTTGGGGACGACCCGGTCGGGATCTGTGCCGCCGCCCAGTCCCTGGTCATCCACCCCTCCGACGCCGCCCGGCTCGGGCTTCCCGAGTCCCGGATCGCCGAGAAGGACATCCGGCCGGTCAGCGGCCTGCTCACGGCCCTGACCGCCCTCGACCCGGCCCCGCTGCACCACCCCCGCCCCCCGGAGCACCGGGTCGTCGGCACCTGCCGCCACTTCGCCATCCTGGCCTGCGCCTTCCTCCGGGCCCGGGGCATCCCGGCCCGGGCCCGATGCGGCTTCGGCACCTACTGCGCCGAGGGCCGCGGCCTCGACCACTGGATCACCTAGTACCGGCACGCGGACGAGCGGCGCTGGGTGCGGGTCGACACCGAGCACCTCGGCAACGGGTACGTCGAGCGCCCCGAGGACCTCGCGGCCCTGTGCAAGCACGAGATGCTCAACCGGGACGAGTGGGGCCGCATGACCGAGGGCTACGAGAGCCGGACGGGCCCCGACCACGACCTCCTCATCGACACCCCCGCCGGCGCCCACTTCTTCGTGGGTACTGGGCAACGCCCGGGCTCCGGGCCAAGCTGGTCGCAGGGCGGCGGTGAGGCGTCGGAGCGAGGCACGGGACGGGGGTGACGCACAGGTCAGGAGGCCGGTCGGGTGGCCTCCGTCAGTTGTTCCAGGCGGCGGTGGCCCGCGCCGAGGGCGTCTCCGCGACCGAACTGGCGCCCTTCGCCCAGGGCATCGGCGCGATCCTGCCGCCACTGTTCGCGGAGACCGCGGCGGACGCCGACGCCGGCACCTACACCGGCGAGGGCAATCCGCTGACGTCGGCCGTGTCGTCCATGGCCCATATCGTCCACGTCTCGGAGGAGCACGGCATCGACGCCGGTGTCATGCGCGCGGCCGAGGGCATGGCCCGCCGGGCCATCGGGCTCGGCCACGGGGAGGACGGTTTCATCCGTATCGCGGAGGTCATCGCACGGCGGTGAGACCCGGCCGGGGCGCCGGTCAGGGCGAGCGCTCAGGCCTGGGACTCCTCGAATCCCTGATCCGCCAGGATGCTGTCGATCCGCGCCCGGTGTGCCGACTCCCACATGTCCAGGGTCTCCCCGGCCTCCTTCGCCAGCTTCGCCCGGGCCCCGGCCAGGATCTCCTCGCGGCGGTCCCCGGGCACCACCACGACGCCCTCCTCGTCGGCCACGACCACGTCGCCCGGGTCGACGGACACCCCGCCGCAGCGCACCCGCTCGTTCAGCGGCCGTGCGGCCGACTTGGTGCCCGGGATGGGGATGACGCCGCGGGCGAACACCGGGAAGCGCGCCTCGCGCACCTCGGCGAGGTCGCGGATCAGCCCGTCGGCGACGAACGCGGTGACGCCGCGGCGCTGGGCGACGGCGCACACGTTGCCGCCGGCCAGGGCGTAGTCCAGGTCTCCCGACTCCACGACGACGACCGCGCCGGGGGCGGCCCGGTAGATCGCCGCGTGCAGCATCAGGTTGTCCCCGGGCGGACACCGTACGGTGAAGGCCGGCCCGGCCACCCTCGGCACCGGCCCCCACAGCGGCCGGATCCCGATGTCCATCACCTGCGCGCGGCCCAGCAGATCGGCCAGCGTGGTCGTGGGTATGTCCGTGAACGCGTCGACGTCAGCCATGACATGGACCCTAAGGCCTGCCGTGATCAGAAGGGCAGCGGTTTCGCCCGCACCACCTCCAGCCGCGACACCGCCCGCGTCAGCACCACGTACAGCCGGTGCAGCCCCCGCTCCTCCGCCTCGGCGATCGCGGCCGGCTCCACGGCCACCACCTGGTCGTACTCCAGGCCCTTGACCACGCTCGCCGGCACCAGGGACACCCGCGCGCCGAGTTCCTCCGGGCCCGCCGCCGCGATCCCCGCCGCGTCCAGCGCCGCCCGCACCCGGGGCACGTCCGCGTCCGCGGCGACGACCCCGACCGAGCCCTCCCGCTCCAGCGCGTCCCGTACGGCGTCCACGACCGCCGCGGGCACCGCCTCCGGCGCGGCCTCCCGCATCCGCAACTCCCCGTCCCCGCGCAGCGAACGGGCCTTCGGCACGTCGACGTCCAGCCGTTCCAGCAGCCGGTTGGCCAGCCCGACGACCGCCCGCGGCACCCGGAAGCCGGTGGTCAGCTCGACCACGGCCGCGTCCGGCTTCCCCAGGTGCGCGAGAACCGTGCGCCACGAGCGCGCCGCCCACGGCGTCGTCCCCTGCGCCAGGTCGCCCAGCACCGTCAGCGACCCGAAGGGCGCCCGGCGGGCGATGGCCCGGCACTCCATCGGGGACAGGTCCTGCGCCTCGTCGACGACGACGTGCCCGTACCCCTCCGGATGCTCGATCAGCCCGGCCACCTCGTCGAGCAGCACCAGGTCGGCGGCCGACCAGCGCGCCGACTTCCACGACCGCGGCGGCCTCGCCCACAGCAGCGCCCGCTGCTCACCGGCGTCCAGCAGCCCGTCCGCGGCCGACGCCAGCGCCGCCTCGTCGCCGAGCAGTCCGGCCACGACCTCCTCGGGCCGCACCCGGGGCCAGACGGCGTCGAGGTACGCGGACACCGGCCGGGCCCGCTCGACCTTGCGCACCCAGGCGTTCGCGGGCGGCCCGGCCCGCCGCTCGGCCTGCTCGCGCAGACACCGCACGATCCGCGCCCGCACCCGCTCCCGCCCGACCCCGTACGGCGGTTCCTCCTCCCGTACGTCCCGCACGATCCGCGCCAGTTCCTCCGCCGGCACCCGCCACCGGTACGACCCGTCCGGCACGGCGAGTTCGCCGGCCCCCTCCGCGCGCACCCTCGCGTACAGCGCCCGCCGCAGCACCTCGGCCATCCGGGCGTCGTGCTTGACGACGGCGGCGGAGTCGTCGTCCACGGCCCGGACCGGCCAGTGGGCGATCTCCTCGGCGAGCGTCGACTGCCGCACCCCGGTCTCGCCGAGGGCCGGCAGGACCTCCGCGATGTACGACAGGAAGGTGCGGTTGGGCCCGAGGATCAGCAGGCCGCCGCGCCGGACGCGCTGCGGGTGCGTGTAGAGCAGGTACGCGGCCCGGTGCAGGCCGACGGCGGTCTTGCCGGTGCCGGGCGCGCCCTGCACGCACACCGACAGCGCGAGATCCCCTCGGACGAGGTCGTCCTGCTCGGGCTGGATGGTCGCGGCGATGTCCCGCATGGGCCCGACGCGCGGCCGTTCGATCTCCTGGGCGACGATCTCGCTGGCGCGGCTCTCCCCCTGCCCCAGGTACTCGTCCTCCAGGCCGGTGAGATCCCCGGAGTCGCCCCGGCTGCCGGGCGCCCACCCGAACCGCCGGCGCACGGCGACGTCCTGCGGGTCACGGGCCGAGGCCTGGTAGAAGGCGCGCGAGACGGGTGCGCGCCAGTCGACGACGAGGGGCGGTTCGGCCGGGTGCTCGGAGATGCGCAGCCGCCCGATGTGCAGGCGCCCGGCCGCGTCCTCGAACTCCAGCACCCCGAAGAACAGGGGGCCCTCGGGCAGTTCCCGCAGCGCCTTGGCCCGGCTGCGCAGCCGGTAGCCGAGGACTTCGGCGTCGGCGCCCGAGGCGGAGACGTCCTCCCCGATGACGACCTGTTCGCCGGCGCCCTCGACCATCGCGGCGAGGGCGGCCCGGCAGCGGTCGTGGTGGGCGCGTTCCTGGGTGAGGACGTGCTGGAGGGCGGGTTCGGTCGGCGTCATTCCACCGAGCGTACCCAAAAAACGTGACTGAGTTAAATTAGTTACCGAGTATCAGGGTGCGGAGGCGGTGGTGTCCTGCCCTCGGGCACGCCGCAGGCGCGGCGGCATCCCGGCCGCGAGCCACCCGAACGCCCGCTCCGCCGCCGCCACCGCCTCGGCCCGCAGCTCCGCCGCCCGCTCCCCCGCCGCGATCCGACGCCAGTTCTCCAGCGCCAGGATCCGCTGCACGGCCATGATCTGCCCGGCCGCGAGCCGCGCGTCCAGATCGCCCCCGAGCACCTCGGCGAGCGCGGCCTCGGACCGCTCCTGGTGCAGTTGCGCCCGGGCGACCAGGGAGGGCGTCTCGTAGAGCAGGCCGTGGAAGGCGAGCACCCGGGGATCATCGTTGAGCCCGGTCACCGGATCGCCCCGCTCCAGCCCCTCCAGGAAGTGCCGCCGCAGCGCCTCCACGGGCGCCCCCGCCGACCCCGCCACGACCCGCGCGGCCTCCCCCTCGTGGTCGGCGATCCGGTGCAGCACCAGATCCTCCTTGGCCGGGAAGTACCGGAACAGCGTCGGCTTGGAGATCTCGGCCGCCGCCGCCACCTCGGCGACGGACACCGCGTCGAACCCCTTCTCCAGGAAGAGCCGGATGGCGATGTCCGACACCGTCTCGTACATCCGCCGCTTCTTGCGCTCACGCAGCCCGGTCTCGCTCATGAGGGGAGCCTACGCAGTGCTCCGGCGGCCGGAACGAGGCTCCCGTCGACAGGCCTGCCCGGGTGGTGCCGGTCCGACGGCAGCAGCACGGCGTCACGGCCCATGCCCCCATTCCCCCTCGACCAACGGCCCGTACGAGGTGATCACCGCCGCGGCCTCCGCCTGGCACAGCGCGCGGATCTTGCGTTCGTTGCGTCCGTAGCCGACGAACCCCACACCGGCCCGTGCGGCCGCCTGCACGTCCGTTGCCGTGTCGCCGATCATCACCGCGTCGTCGGGGCCGAGGCCGAGGACGCGCAGTGCGCGAAAGAGGACGTCGGGGTGTGGCTTCATCAGTCCCGGATCGTCGGCGCGTCGGCCCTGAACCGTGGTGAAGTACGAGAGCAGTCCGCGCCGTTCGAGATACGCCTCGGCCGCCAGCGCAGAGTTGTTCGTGACCACGGCCAGAGCCACTCCCCGGCTGTCCAGCTTGCGGAGGAGGGCGTCCGCGTCCGGGGTGTGCCACTCGTGGTGTGCGGCGACGAGTTCGGCGGCGGCGAGTTCACCGGCCGTGACCCGTTCCTCCAGGAGGCGCAGCAGCCCGCCCAGGCCGGGCGACCCTGCCCGCAGCGCTCGATGGACCGCGCGCAGGACCACATGCGGATCCTTGTGGGTCCGCTCGGCCGCACTGAGGAGGTGAGAGGCACCGAAGGCCTGGATCTCGCGTCGGAGGTCGTCGGCGACCGGCTGCGACCTGCCCTCGGGGAAGAGCCGACAGATCGGCCCGTCGAAGTCGAAGAGCACACAGCGGGCCCCGGCCAGCACTCTGCGTACGTCCGTGAACCTGTCGACGCCGACCGCCATGTCGTATCCGCTCGCCTTCCCCGCTCGGTCCGTCTCAGTTCGGCACGCCCGTCGGCTCCCTGCGCCCCGCGGAGACCGGACGGGGTTGCCGGGCTCGATGCCGCCGCCTTGGCGAACGCCGGGCTATGTCTTCCTGATCGGGCTCATCACCACGGGGCCCGTCCGCAGCCGACCGAACACGCCATTCCTGGTCTGCGGCATGCCACCGGCGCAGTGCTTCACGGACCTCGTTCTCGTCCCGGGGTTCACCGGTGAGTCCCAGCGGCTGCCAGGCCCGGTGCAGCGCACGGCACACCCGGTCGGCCGCCTCGGACAGTTCGCGTTCCGCGGGACGCTCGGACAGGTACAGCGCGGCCCGCATCACGTCCGGGTAGAGCGACTGGACGTACTCGAAGTCGCGGTAGACGCGCAGGCCTCGGTCCAGGTCGGCGGTCATCTCGCCGTGTCCGGCGCAGCGCATCGCCTGGGCCCACAGGTCGATCATCGCCTCGCGCTCCTCCTTGGCGTAGTCCATGCGGACCAGATGCGTCGCGAGGTCGTGCAACGGGTCGCCGTAGAGGGCGAGTTCCCAGTCGATCACCGCCAGACGCTCGCCCTCCTCTGCGGGCAGGACCAGCACATTGGCCCGGTGGACGTCCGTGTGCAACAGGGCGAAGGGACGCCGGGCCGGGGGAGGAACGATGTTCAGAAAGCGTTCGACGGCATCACGGGGAATGCCCACGGCATCGAACAGCATGCCGAAACGCGGCCGATTGGCCTGGTCCACCCGCTGCTCGGTGAAGCCGGCCAGCCACCTCAGGAACCCTTCGCTGTCGCCGTCGTCCGGCCAGTCCGCAGGCCGCGGGGGGAGAGCGCACCCGGGCACCCCGGCGAGTTCCGCGAAGAACTCGGCGAGCGCGGACAGCCGGTCAGGGCCGATCCGCTGCCCCGAGGGGGCCACCTCGGCGAGGGTAGGGCCCGGCAGGTACTCGTGCAGGGACCACTCTCCGAAGTCCGCCAGGCAGCGCGGAACATGACGCACCCGGCCGTCGAGCACCCTCAGCAGCTCGGACTCCCGTCGCCAGAGCCGTGGCACTACTTCGACCGCCTGCATGGGCGTACGGAACTTGGCGAGAACGTCTCCCGAACGCTGCCGCAGCAGACATGCCAGCGGAGTCCCCAGGGGCATGACGAGGTTCGTGTTGTGATGGCCGGAAACCACCTCCCCGTCGGGGCTGCGGCGCCTTGCCTCCGCGAGTCGGCGTACCAACGAATGGAACGCTCTGCGGTGCAGAGGGGACGACATGAGCGCACAGAGTAGTACGACGACCGGCGTGAATCACCGCGTGCCACTATCTGGACGCCCCCTTCACACAGTGGGCCGGAACGTCTCACTTCTCTCGACGTGCCGTTGAACCCAGAACGTTCCAAGTCGCCTGGAACCAGTCACGCAGGTCTTCGAAGAACGCCACATCGCGGGCATCCACGGACCCGCTGTGGAAGTAGTGGAGCTTCGAGAAGGCGCCGATGACATCAATCGCCTTCACCTGCGTCTCCTCGTCGTCGTCGAGTGTGATGACGGTCTTCTCCGGCATGTACATCCCGTACAGCAGGTGCTGCCTGTTGAGGATGTACAGCTTGAAGGGAGGCGTCAGCGGTACACGCTTGACCTCCAAGCGGGCGTCGACACCACGCTCCCTGAGCTGGGCGACCAAATCGCTCATCTCCCTGGCGTACCGGCGCGCCATCGCCCGCCAACGCTGGTGGATCCGTGGGTCGTCCGGGTCCTCCGCCTGGGGATGGGCCAGCGACTGCTCCTCACCGGGCACCAGCATGCGGATGTGCAGGGAAGTCGGCGCAGCCCTCTTCTCGACGATGATGCGTTCGGCCTGTCTCTTGAGATGGCCGTACAGGGTTTCGGAGGTCAACGAGAAGACATCGATGCTCACCTCGCCCGTCTCCTGAAAGGCCCGCTCGATCCACGATCCGAGGGCAGGCCGGGCGGCCGCCTGGTCCACGACCCTCTTCCGCGGCCCGGAAGGCTGGTCCAGAACCCGGCTGCCGCTGCCCTGACGGACGTCGAGCAGGCCTTCGTCGGCGAGCTGCCCGAGAACGCGCCGGAGTGTCTCCCTCGAAACGCCGAGGTCCGCGGCCAGCTGCCGTTGGGCCGGCAGCATGCTGCCGGCCGGGTACGTCTCGTCCGCGATGCGGTTGCGCAGGAGCTCCGCCACCTGCAAGAACCTACGGCCGGCGCCTTCCCTCTTCGCTGAGCTGGTCATGCCCAGAACCTACCGCCCTCCAACCGGAAGCACACCAACCTCAGTCCAGTTTCACCCAACCAATGAACGACCAATTGGACCGGTGATTAAGGATCTACACATGCGGCTAGACCACTTTTAGGCAACCAGTCCAATTGGTTGGCAGGTGGCGGCCCAGCGGCCGACGGCCCACAAGGGGGACATCGTGGTGATAGCGCCGGCTCTGCAGTTCGTGGGTGTGGTGCTCGTGCTCGGCTTCGAGCAGCTCGTGCAGTGGAAGCTGGGGGCGATGGGGATGGTCGCCCTCTTCCTTCTGGCCGTCGGTCTCAAGGCACGGAACTCGACGTGCGTGTCCCTCGGCGCCGTGATCCTGCTGATCCTCATGACGAAGCCCTGAGCCGCGGCCTGGTCTCAGCCCCGCAGAAGCTGCAGCAACGGCTCCAGCGAGGGCAGCACGACTTCTGCCCCGGCTTCCCGCAGCGGTTCGGCCGTCCGGTCGCTGCGTGCGTAGCCCAGGAACGGTACGCCCGCGTGCTTCGCGGCCAGGTAGTCGGTAGGAGTGTCGCCGATCATCAGGGCGGACGACGGGGCGGCTCCCATGGCACTCAGCGCCCGGTTCAAGGAGTGCGGATCCGGCTTGAGCAGCTGAAGGTCGCTCGTCCGGCCGTAGACGTGCGGGGAGAAGCACGGGAGGAGACCACGGCTGGTGAGGTACTGACGGATCACCCGCGGTGAGTTGTTGCTGGCGACGGCCAGGCGGGCACCGACAGCTGTCCAGGTGCGGATCAGCGGGTCCGCGTACGCGGTCGGCATGGCGGTGACGGCGGCCCGCGACTCTTCCTGGGTGAGACGTTTCTCCAGCTCCGTGACCAGGTCACTGCCGGGATGCCGGCCATCCACGGCGCGCAGAACCATGTGGGGGTCGAGCGAGTCACGCTCGTCCCCGGTGAGGAGGCCGTGCAGGCCGCGGCCCTCCAGCCAGGACACCAGGTCGCGCGCCACACGCTCCGCCGAGTGGCGCGCGAACAGCCGGCAGATGGGCCCGTCGAAGTCCCAGAGCACGACATGGGCGCGTCTGATCAGATCGCGGAGTTCATACGGATCACCTTCGGTCGCGATCCTCACCGAACCAGTCTTCGTCGTATCAGAAGTCACTAGGAGAGTGTCAGGTCCGTCGTGATGGTTTCCCAGAGGGCGTCGAACCACTTCTGGGATTCCTGCACGAACGCCGCGTCCTGCCGGCCCGACCGCTTCACGAAGGAGAAGAGGAGGGACTGGGAGCCCAGGACGTCGTACATGTCCAGGGTCTGGCTGCCCCACTCCTCCGCGCGCCTGGTCAGCATGTAGTAACCGATCAGCGCCTCCTCCTGGTTGAGCAGGTACAGCTTCACGGGCGGGGTGAAGGGCAGCGCCCGGAACGTGACATGGACGTCGATGCCGTGCGTCGAGCGCAGCGCCAGCAGGTTGTGCTGGAGCACCTGCCCCTGGGCGTTGCGCATCGCCAGCCAGCGCTGGTGGACCGGGTTGCCGTCACCGTGCGCCTCCACGGGCACAGGGAAGGCCAGTTCGATGTCCCGCGACGGGACGAGGATGCGGACGTCGATCGACTCGGGGCGGATCCGGCCCTCGTGGATCAGCCGGAGCGGCTCGCCGAGGGCCACCATCAGCGTCTCCGCGGTGTGGCAGACGACGTCGACGCGGACCCGCGGGACCGAGAACGCCTCCGTCAGCCGGGGCGCCAGCCCCACCATCGTCGGCTGCGGCTCGCCCCGGGCCGGAGCCGGCGCGGCGATCCGCGGCGGGCTGCCCTTGCTGACATTGGTGAGGAGTCCGTCCTCCTGGAGTACTCGCAGGGCCTGGCGCACCGCACCGCGTTCCACGCCGAACTCCTCCGCCAGTTCGGCCTGGGTGGGCAGGCGGTCCCCCGGCCTGAGCTCACCGGCACGGATACGCTCCCGCAGGTGGTCGGCGATCTCCTGGGACGAGAGCCTTCCGCTGCCGTTCACTGCCACGTTCTCCTGAGTCACGAGCACACCGTACGACCGATGTCACCTGCGCTGTGGCGTTCTCACCAGCACTGGCTACAGCGGACATGTGATCGCGACCAGGACTTCCTCCAGTGAGCGAACGACGTGCGACGCCTGGACGCCCACGTGCGTCAGGTGGCGCAGCTTCTGATCGTCGCGCGCGTAGCCCAGGAACGGGACACCCAGCTCCTGTGCCGCCTGGTAGTCCGTCCCGGCATCGCCCAGCATCAGCGCCTGGGACGGGTCCGCACCCAGGGCATCGAGGGCCTGGAGCAGGGAGTGCGGGTGGGGCTTCATCTGGCTGAGGTTCCTGGTGCGCCCGTATATGCAGGGGAAGCAGCCCTCGAGGTGCCGGGTCTCGATGTAGGAGGCCGCCGCGAGCGCGGAGTTGTTGGTCGTGATGGCGAACCTCGCACCCAGTCCCGACCATGTTCTGATCAGCGGATCGGCGTACGGCGTGGGCAGCGCGGTGGGAACGGCGAGGAGTTCATGCTGGGTGAGCCAGTCCTCGAGCCGAGTGATCAGGTCGCTGTCCGGATGCCGTTTATCCACCTCCAGCAGTACGGCCTGGGGGTCGAGGTAGAAGCCTTCCTCCTCTGTGAGCAGCCCGCCCAGCCCCTGCCGTCTGATCAGCTGCACCAGCTCCCGGGCCACCTCGGACGCCGGGTGACCCGCGAACAGGCGGCAGATCGGCCCGTCCAGGTCCCAGAGGATGTAACGAGCCGGAGCGAGCAGTCTCCGCAGTTCTTCGGTCGACGCCGTCTCCCCGCGAGAAGTCACCAGGACAGTGTCAGGTCCGTCGTGATGGTTTCCCAGAGGGCGTCGAACCACTTCTGGGTTTCCTCCACAAGCCGGGCATCGCGGTGTCCGGCCTGCTTCAGGAACGAGAAGAGGAGGGACTTCGAGCCCAGCGCGTCGTACATGTCCAGGGTCCGGCTCCCCCACTCCTCTTCTCGCCGGGTCAGCATGTAGTACCCCAACAGCGCCTCCTGGCCGTTGAGTACGTACAGCTTCATGGGCGGGGTGAAGGGCAGCGCCCGGAACGTGACGTGGACGTCGATGCCGTGCGTGGAGCGCAGCGTCAGCAGGTTGTGTCTGAGGACCCGGAGCTGGGCGTTGCGCATCTCCAGCCATCGCTGGTGCACCGGGTCGTCCTCCCCCTGCTCCTCGACGAGGCGGGGAAATGCCAGGTTGATGTGCCGCGAGGGGAGCAGGAGGCGCAGGTCGATCGACTCGGGGCGGCTGCGATTCTCGTGGATACGGCGCAGTGGTTCTCCGAGGGCCACCATCAGCGTCTCCGACGTGTGGCAGACGACGTCGACGCGGACGCGCGGGACCGAGAACGCCTCCGTCAGGCGCGGCGCAAGCCCCACCATGGTCGGCTGCGGCTCGCCCCGGGCCGGAGCCGGCGCGGCGATCCGCGGCGGGCTGCCCTTGCTGACGTTGGTGAGGAGTCCGTCCTCCTGGAGTGCCCGCAGGGCCTGGCGGACGGCGCCGCGTTCCACGCCGAACTGCTCCGCGAGCTCGGCCTGGGTGGGCAGGCGGTCGCCCGGCTTGAGCTCACCCGTGCGGATACGTTCCCGCAGGTGGTCGGCGATCTCCTGGGACGAGAGCCTTCTGCTGCCGTTCACTGCCACGTTCTCCTGGGTCACGACCAAACGCTACAACCCTGATCCATCTGGCGGGAGTTGCTTGAAAGTTGTTTATAACTAGGGACCAAGTGGGGACAACTCAAGCATAGTTGGTTGCCAACTTCTCGGAGTTGGCGGAAGTTTTGCTTCCGAACTTCCGAAGGGGGAACCCCGATGCCTGCCCTCGCTCTCCTCTCCGCCACCTTCGTCGTCCTCTTCGAGCAGCTCGTCCAGTGGAAGTACGGCCCGGCCGGCATCGTCGGCCTGCTCCTTCTCACGGTGGGCATCAAGGCCAAGAGCCCGGCCGTCAGCTCCGCGGGAGCGGTCGTGCTCGCGCTGCTGATCACAGGGCCCGCCCGGTAGGTCAGCTCGTGAGCACCAGCTCCGAACTGATCGTCTCCCACAATGCGTTGAACCACAGGTGGGACTGCTCCACGAACGTCGTGTCACGCAGGCCCGGCCCCTGCTGGAAGGAGAACAGCATCGACTGGGTGCCCTGGGCGTCGTACATCTCCAGGTGCTCGTGGTCGATCTGGGCCTCCCGGCGCGTCAGCGTGTAGTACGCGAACAGCGCCTCCGTGCCGTTGAGCAGGTACAGCTTCACCGGCGGGGTGAAGGGCAGCGCCCGGAACGTCACCCGGACGTCGATGCCGTGCGTGGCGCGCAGCGCCAGCAGGTTGTGCTGGAGCACCTGCCCCTGCGCGTTGCGCATCGCCAGCCAGCGGTCGTGCACCCAGTCGTCGTCGCGCCCCTCGACCGGCACCGGGAAGGCGAGGTCGATGTCCCGGCTCGGCAGCAGGACCCGGACGTCGACCTTGGCCGGTTTCAGCCGTCCGGCGTGGATCTGGCGCAGCGGCTCACCGATGGCCAGCGTGAGGGAGATGGAGGTCAGGCACACGGCGTCGATCTCGACGTGCTCCGCCGCGAAGGCCGCCGCGATCCGGGGCGCGAGGGCCACCGTCGTGGGCAGGGGCGGGGCTTCCGGGCCGGTCAGCGCCCCGGCGGGATCCGGGGCCACGGTCGCCGGGCTGCCCTTGGACACGTTGGTGAGCAACTGCTCGGACTGCAGGATGCGCAGCGCCTGGCGCACCGCCCCGCGTTCGACACCGAACTCCTGTGCCAGCTGCGCCTGGGTGGGCATGCGTTCACCCGGCCGCAGTGCACCCGACCTGATCCGGGCGCGCAGCTCGTCGGCCACCTCGTGATGTGTCCGCTGTGGCCGTAGCGACCTCTTCCGTCCATTGACGGAGGCGTGTTCCGGGTCCACACCTCAACGCTACAACTTCCCGCCATCTTTCGGCAGTTCACGGAAAGGTGGTTATGAGACGCTTCCAAACGGAGATAAGAAGAGTGAAGTTGGTCGCCAACTTGAGCGACATGGTCGGACCTCCAGGAGGTTGGCCACCCGCCACGGGACTCCCTTCCGGAGGGGAGCCGGGAGCCCCGCCAGGCCGGCACCACCGCACAACAACCACAACCGAACAGCTCGCTACGGATGCGGGTCCCTGTCCACCGGCAGAAGGGAGCGACTCAGAACAGGTCCGGGCACCACGGCCGCCTGGACGTACGCAGCAGGGCGTCGGCCTTCCGGGCGGCGCCCGCTCGTTCTTCCCGCACGCGCCCGGCCGCCGCGAGCCGCACCGCCGACTCGTCCCCGAGCCACAGCGCCCCCAGCTCGCCCAGGCCGAGCACGAGTTCGGCGCTCTGACGGGTCGGCGTACAGGACGCCCCCTCGGCACCGGCCTGGAGCCGGTAGCGCCCGCCGGTCAGCCCGTCCACCCCGGCGACCTCCAGCACCAGCGTCCCCTCCCCCTCGTACGTCCGCGCCTCCAGGGCCCGTTCGACGTCGAGGATCCGCACCCACAGCCAGTCCGCCAGCGTGGTGATCGCGGCCGCCCGCGGGTCGGGCAGGAGCAGCGGGAGCAGGTCGTCGGGCGCCCGTGAGCCGCTCTTGACGCGCACGACCCAGTCGATGGAGCAGAGGTACTGCCACAGGGCGCGCTCCGCGGCCGGGGTGACGCCGGTCAGCCACCGCACGGTCGCCGTGTTCAACGGCTGCTTGCCGTCACCCCAGTTGTCGTCGACGTCGTAGGCGGCCATGCCCTCGACCTCGCCGGACGCCGAGCGGTACACGGCGAAGAAGGGGTCCTTCCAGGTCGGGTCGACCCGTACGGCGCCGGTGTTCCACTTCCACCACAGCTCGTCGCGGTCGATGGCGCCGGGCTGCCGGCGGCACAGCCGCGCGTGCAGGCCCGGGCCGAGCCTGCGGACGTCCTCGCCCTCCACGAGATCGATCCGCCCGCCGTCCGCCGGGCCCGCCCAGCGGGGGTCGAGGCCGGCGCGGGGCACGTCGATCGTCCACTCGGCCGTCCAGGTCGCCGGCCCGAAGCCGTAGCGGCCGTAGATCGGGTACTCGGCGGCGATCAGCGTCGCGACGACGTCCCCGCGGTCCTTCGCGGCGGCCAGGTCCCGCGCCATCATGCTGCTGAGCAGGCCGCGACGGCGGTGGGTGGGGTGGACGGTGACGCCCGAGACGGCGTCGGCCCGGACCCTCGCCCCGCCCACGGCCGTCAGCTCCTGGTCGAAGGAACGGAAGGTCGCCACACACCGGCCGCCGTCGAAGGCACCGAGGTAACGGCCCGCCACGAACCGCTCGCGGCGCCCCTCGATCTCCTCCTCGGACAGCACGGGCACCCGCAGGAAGCCGGTGCTCACGGCCCGCAGCCAGTCGGTGAACTCGGCTTCGGTGACGGGACGTACGTCGATGCCGTCGGCACGGGAAGCAGGGGCCATGGGCCTCACGCTAAGGGGAGGGCCGGTCGGTGTCGCGTCAATATCCGACCGGCCCTCCCCGACGCCCCCAGGGGCGCTCACACCAGCAGGTCGTCGACCTGCGCCTCCCCTTCGCGGTAGCGGCGGGCGATCTCCGCGCTGCACTCGTCGGCCGTGCGCTGGAGCCGCTGGCGGCGCCGGGAGACCTGCTGCTCGTAGCGCACGAGCCGCCCGATCCCCGTGTTCAGTTCCAGGTCCGTGCGCGCGCCCAGGTCGGACAGCTCGACCTCGCCGAGCATCTCGGCGGCCAGCCGCCGGTACTCCTCGCCCTGGGGCGTGCCCAGGGTCACGTGCCGGGCGGAGGAGCGGTGCCGGGCGGGGGCGTCGCGCAGGATCTCCGCGAGCCGCTCGACGACGGACGCCTCGGCGGGCGCGGCGAGGGCGGCCTCCCCCTCCGGGCTGCGCCGCGCCAGCTCCGCGCGGAGGATGTCGATCCGCCCCTGCAGCAGCCGCCGTACGTAGCTGAGGTCGGCCTCGTCGCGCTGGGCCTCGCGGCGCAGCGCGCGCAGCTCGGGCAGGCTCAGTGCGGCCAGGTGGTGTTCGGGAGTGTCCGAGGGCAGCCGCGGGCTGTCCGTGCGCTGTGTGGGGGGCCGGTGGTACTCCGGCGCCCCGATCCCCGTGTACGTCGACCAGACAGCCCCCGGCTGCTGCCCGGTGCTTGGTGTGCTCATGTGCCTCGACCGTCCCCTCGACCGGTGTGTGCAAGCATCGTGCCACCCCAAGTGGCCGCTATGGGAACGAGTGCCCCCGATAGACCCCAGATGGGCGGTTAAGCAGCAAAATACGGTCCAGCGCTGGCAGTTGGCGCCCGGCGCAAACCACCCTTTCGGGCCATGCGCGCACCGGTCACGGCACTGACGTCACCTCCCGGCATGATGGACACATGCGAGCTGTGGTGCAGAGGGTGGACGGCGCGAGCGTCGTCGTGGACGGCGAAACCGTGGGGGCGATCGAGGGCGAGGGGCTGTGCGTCCTCGTCGGCGTGACCCACGAGGACACCAAGGAGAAGGCGGCCCAGCTGGCCCGCAAGCTGTGGTCGATCCGCATGCTGCACGACGAGAAGTCCTGCAGCGACGTCGACGCCCCGCTCCTGGTGATCAGCCAGTTCACCCTCTACGGAGACGCCCGCAAGGGCCGCCGCCCCACCTGGAACGCGGCCGCCCCCGGCGATGTCGCGGAGCCCCTGGTCGACGAGGTGGTCGCCCAGCTGCGCTCGCTGGGCGCGACGGTGGCGACGGGCCGTTTCGGGGCGGCGATGCGTGTATCACTGACGAACGACGGCCCGTTCACCGTGCTGATCGAGATCTGACCCGAAAGAATGACAAGCTCTACGGCTCGACGACGACTTCCTGGGCCGCCGCCGTGTCCCCGGCCACCAGGGGCGCGTCCACGGGCACGTTCCGCTTCACCAGGGCGAGGGCGACCGGGCCCAGCTCGTGGTGGCGCACGGAGGTCGTGATGAAACCGATCTTCCGGCCGTCGGGGCCGTCCGCCGCGAGCCGCAGCTCGGTGCCGGCCACCGGCAGGTGCACCTCGCTGCCGTCCAGGTGCAGGAAGACCAGGCGGCGCGGCGGCTTGCCCAGGTTCTGCACCCGGGCGACCGTCTCCTGGCCGCGGTAGCAGCCCTTCTGCAGGTGCACCGCCGAGCCGATCCAGCCCAGCTCGTGCGGGATGGTGCGGTGGTCGGTCTCGAAGCCGAGCCGGGGCCGGTGCTGCTCCACGCGCAGCGCCTCGTAGGCGAGGATCCCGGCGGGCGGCCCGGCCTGCGCGGCGTACGCCTCCAGGTCGGCGCGCGGCAGGAACAGGTCCCGGCCGTGCGGCGTCTCCCGTACGACGGCGTCCTCGGGGACCTCGGCGATGGAGCCGGCCGGGAGGTGGACGACCGCGATGTCGGCGGTGCGGTCGGCGACCTCGACCCGGTAGAAGAACTTCATCGACTCCAGGTAGGCGATCAGCGCCTCCTGGGTGCCCGGCTCGACGTGGGCCCAGACCGTCGCGCCGTCGTCGACGAGGTACAGCGCGTGCTCGATGTGGCCGTTCGCGGAGAGGATCAGCGCCTCGGTGGCCCGGCCCGGGGGAAGCTCGCTGACGTGCTGGGTGAGCAGCAGGTGCAGCCAGGCCAGCCGGTCCTCGCCGGTGACGGTGACGACCCCGCGGTGCGAGAGGTCCACGAAGCCGGTGCCGTCGGCGAGGGCGCGCTGCTCGCGGAACAGGTCGCCGTAGTGGGCGGCGACGCCTTCGTCCACGCCCTCGGCGGGGACGGCGCCGGGCAGGGTCAGCAGGGGGCTCTTCATATCCGTAAGCCTACGACTCGGTAGTTGAAGCCTTGAGCGTGCACTCCTGGCAGCGGCCGAAGATCGCGAAGTGCTTCAGGTCGGTGTCGAACCCGAACTCGGCGCGCAGCTTGGCCGTGAACTCCGCGGCCACGGAGACGTCCGCCTCGATGACGCCCTCGCAGTCCCGGCACACCAGGTGGATGTGGTGGTGCCGGTCCGCGAGGTGGTACGTCGGCGCCCCGTGCCCCAGGTGCGCGTGGCTGACCAGCCCGAGTTCCTCCAGCAGCTCCAGCGTCCGGTACACCGTGGAAATGTTGACCCCCGACGCCGTCTTCCTCACTTCCACGAGGATGTCGTCGGGGGTCGCGTGTTCCAGGGTGTCCACGGCTTCGAGCACGAGTTGCCGCTGCGGGGTCAGCCGGTAGCCGCGCTGCCGCAGATCGCTCTTCCAGTCGGTGCTCACCACACGGACGAGTCTAGAACTACTTGAAGAAGGCGATGCCGTCGTCCGGCAGGTCGTCGGGCAGGGCCTTGGCCCAGCGCTCGACCTCCTCCGGGGTGACGGCCTTCTTCAGGTGGGCCGACATGTAGGGGCGCAGCTCGACCTCGGGGGTCTGCTTCTCGCCGACCCACATCAGGTCGCTGTTGACGTAGCCGTACAGCCGCTTGCCGCCGCTGTAGGGCCGGGAGGCCGCCGTGCGGGCCACCGCGTCGGTGACGAGGTCGATCTGCGGCTTCTTGTCGGCCAGCTCGCCGTACCAGATCTCGATGACGCCGTCGTCGCGGGTCATCGTCACCTCGACCTTGCGGTCGGCGTCGATCCGCCAGAAGCCGTGCTCGGACTCCAGCGGGCGGACCTTGTTGCCGTCCTTGTCCAGGACCCACGAGTGGGACCGGTACTCCAGGAAGTCCCGGCCGTCGTGGGTGAAGGCGACCTCCTGCCCGAAGTTGCACTTCTCGGAGCCGGGGAAGTCGTGCACACCGGCCCCCGCCCAGTTGCCGAGCAGGAAGGCGAGCGGGACGAGGTCCTTGTGGAGGTCGGACGGGATCTCGATCATCAGAACTTCCTAGAGGTGGGTCAGCGCTGGCCCTGGTACAGCTTCTTCACGGTCAGTCCGGCGAACGCGAGGACGCCGACGGCGACCAGGACCAACAGGATTTCGAAGAAAAGCTCCACGGGGTGCTCCTTGAGCGGGGTGCGGATGTGTGCACAGGGCCGGCCCCAGCTTACGCGGGCCCCTTCGGCACTACGATTCCGGCTATGGCGAAGAAGCTGGTGATCAAGGTGACGGCCGGGGCGGACGCCCCCGAGCGGTGCTCCCAGGCGTTCACGGTCGCGGCGGTGGCGGTGGCCAGCGGCGTCGACGTCTCCCTGTGGCTGACCGGTGAGTCCTCCTGGTTCGCCCTGCCCGGCCGCGCCGCCGAGTTCGAGCTGCCGCACGCGGCGCCCCTGCCCGACCTGCTGGACTCGATCCTGGCGGCCGGCCGCGTCACCCTGTGCACGCAGTGCGCGGCCCGGCGCGAGATCTCGGAGAAGGACGTCATCGAGGGCGTCCGCATCGCGGGCGCGCAGGTCTTCGTCCAGGAGGCGCTGGGGGACGAGACGCAGGCGCTCGTCTACTGAGGCTCCTGAGCGCTCTCCGTGTGGAGGCAGAAGGGGTGCCCCGCCGGGTCCAGGAGCACCCGGACGTCGTCCTGCGGCTGGTGCTCGGCGAGCCGCGCGCCCTCGGCCAGGGCCCGCGCGGTCTCGCCTTCCAGGTCGTCGACCTCGATGTCGAGGTGGATCATCATCTGCTGCCGGTCCGGCGTGCTCGGCCAGGCGGGCGGCCGGTAGGCGGGCTCGGTCTGGAAGGACAGGCCGGTCCCCCCGTCCGGCGGCCGGATGTGCACCCAGTCCTGCCACTCCTCGCCGCGCCACACCCGCCACCCGGGCAGCAGCCGCAGGTAGAAGGCGGCCAGCTCACGGGCGTTCGGGGCGTCCAGTGTCGCCGCCGTCAGGCGCACGGTTCCTCCCCCTCGTCGACGTCAGTACCGGCGCTTCTTGCCGTCCAGCTCGTCCCACCACTCGTCGGACTGCGGATCCCCGGACGGGTCGTCCCACCAGCGGTCCTCCGGCCCGCGCCGGTTCGCGACCATCGCGGCGACGGGCGGGATCACCATGGCCACCACGCACATCCCCACGGCCACGGGGACGGACCACAGGCGCACGACACCCCACGCCAGGACGAAGAGGCCGATGCACAGGCCCATCATCGCGAAGTACGTGTGCCGTCGCCGTGCGTACATACGTCCAGCGTAGGTCCGGGCAGGCCGAAGGGCCGCACCCCAGGCGTCCAACCCGAGGGGTGCGGCCCTTCGAGGACCCGTCGCCGTCAGACGGCGATCGCGACCTCCGCCAGGCCGCCCTTCTGGGCGACGACCGTGCGGTCGGCGGTGGCGCCGGGCACGAGGGCGCGGACGGTCCAGGTGCCCTCGGCCGCGTAGAAGCGGAACTGTCCGGTCGCCGAGGTCGGCACCTCGGCCGTGAACTCGCCGGTCGAGTCCAGCAGGCGGACGTAGCCCACCACGGGCTCGCCGTCCTTGGTCACCTGACCCTGGATCGTGGTCTCACCGGGCTTGATCGTCGAGGCGTCGGGGCCGCCGGCCTTCGCACCACACATGTCGTACTCCTGAAGGGTTGGGAGAGGTCGGTCGGGGTTGCCTACTTGTTGGCGCCGAGCTCGATCGGCACGCCGACGAGGGAGCCGTACTCGGTCCAGGAGCCGTCGTAGTTCTTGACGTTCTGGACGCCGAGCAGCTCGTGCAGGACGAACCAGGTCAGCGCGGAGCGCTCACCGATGCGGCAGTAGGCGATGGTGTCCTTCGCCAGGTCGACGCTCTCCTCCTCGTAGAGGGCCTTGAGCTCCTCGTCCGACTTGAAGGTGCCGTCGTCGTTGGCGTTCTTGGACCACGGGATGTTGCGGGCGCTCGGCACGTGGCCGGGGCGCTGGGACTGCTCCTGCGGCAGGTGGGCCGGGGCGAGGAGCTTGCCGGAGAACTCGTCGGGCGAGCGCACGTCGACCAGGTTCTGCGAACCGATGGCGGCGACGACGTCGTCCCGGAAGGCGCGGATGGACGTGTCCTGGGCCTTGGCCTTGTAGTCCGTCTTCGGACGCTCCGGCACCTCGTCGCCGGGGACCAGCTCGCGGGCGTCCAGCTCCCACTTCTTGCGGCCGCCGTCGAGGAGCTTGACGTTCTCGTGGCCGTACAGCTTGAAGTACCAGTACGCGTACGAGGCGAACCAGTTGTTGTTGCCGCCGTAGAGGACCACGGTATGGTCGTTGGCGATGCCCTTCTCCGACAGGAGCTTCTCGAAGCCCTCCTGGTCGACGAAGTCGCGGCGGACCGGGTCCTGGAGGTCCTTGGTCCAGTCGATGCGGATCGCGTTCTTGATGTGGTTCTTCTCGTAGGCGGACGTGTCCTCGTCCACCTCGACGATGGCGATGGTCGGGTCGTCCAGGTGCTCCTGGAGCCAGTCGGCGTCGACCAGGACGTCGCTGCGGCTCATGCTCTTTCTCCTCCGGGGCAGTTGCGGCGGGGCGTGCGAGATCTGCGGGGCGCGCGCCCATGACGAGGGCGGCGCACGGGTGCCCTTGATGCAGGGCGGCGGGGATGCGCGCGCCGGCTCACGGGCCGACGCGGTCGCTCAGAAGGTGCGACAGAGCATGGCGGCGACGCGGCACAGGTCTACTGCCCGCCGCTTCGTGAGGTCCGCCTGTCGCTTCATGCCGTCGATCGTAGGGACGGCAGGGCGGGCGTGTCACCGGTGTGTCGCATATTGAGACGACATGGTCCGGGATATGGGATCAGTGGGCCGTCGGGACGCTCGCCGCGAGCCCCGCGGCCTCCTGTATCCACCGTCACATCTGCGCTGCGGACGCTGCCGTCTCGCCCACCGGACGGCGCGGGTCGGGTCCGCCGTGCCCGTACCTACCCGGCGAGCCGGACGTCGGAACCCTTCACCGTGATCTCGACGCCGTTCGGGGCCGCCTGGACCGTGTCCAGCTTGATGCCGCCGGGCAGACCGTCGATCTTCTGCTGGAAGTCGGTGATCGCCCGGACGCGGTTCTCGGCGAGGTCGACCCCGGCGAACTCGGGCAGGCCGTCGGCCTTCACCCGCACGGTGTCGCCGTCGACCACCGTCACGGTGCTGAGCACGGAGACCGGCTCGGGCACCTTGGTGCCGAGCACGGTGGCCTCGACCGTCACCTTGATCTTGCCGTTGCCGCCGTCGGAGAGGCCGACGACGTGGGCGGTGACGCCCGGGGCGACCTGGGTGGGCTCGGACTTCGCCGTCTTCAGCAGCTCGTCGTAGGAGATGGTCGCCGTGCCGGTGGCGCTGGTGGCGGTGGCGGAGCTGTAGTCGCCGGAGAACTCGACGCCCTTCATGTCGGCCCGGAGGTCGTCGATACGGATCCGCTGGGCGCCGTTGCCCGCGGCGGCCTCGTAGTTCTTGATGCCGACCTCGATGTCGTCCAGGGAGCCGCCGACGACCTGGGTGAGGAACGGGAAGCCCTTGATGCTGACGTCCGGGGTCGCCGCGAGGTTCTCCGTCGCCTTCAGCCGGTCGGCGGCCTCGCCCTCGGCGAAGTTCACGGCGAGCCGGTCGGCGATGACGAAGAGGCCCCCCAGGATCACGACGAAGATCAGCAGTATTCGCAGTGCGCGCATGCGGTGTTTCCCCCACCTAGGTGGTTGTGACGGCGGTCCCGACGACCGGGCGGCCGTCCCAGCGTGAGGGTAACGCCGTGTGGTGCGAGGGCCAGGGGTTTGTCGATCAGCTGTGACAGCCGCTACGCCAGCGCCCGCCCCAGCACGTACACCACCGGTGCCGCGGCGGACAGCGGCAGGGCCACGCCCGCCGTGAAGTGGACGAAGCGGGACGGGTAGTCGTAGCTCGCGACCCGGTGGCCGATCAGGGCGCAGGCCGCCGCGCCCGCGCCGAGCAGCGCGCCCGACGGGCCCAGGCCCGTCAGCGAACCGGCCGCGACACCGCCGCCCGCCGCCGCGAGCAGCGCCACCACCACCGACGCCGCCGTCGGCAACGGCAACGCCCGCGCCAGGACGGCGACCGCCACGGCCACCGCGCCCACCGTCACGGCGTCCGCGTCGGCCGCGAGGTACCCGCCCGCCACGATCGCCAGCGCCGCCGCCGCGACCGTCGCCATCAGGCCGTACATCCGCTCGTCCGGGTCCGCGTGCGAGCGCAGCTGCAGGACCAGCGCGAGCAGCACCCACACGCCCAGCGTCCCCAGGATCGCCGCGGGCGAGCGCCCCGAGGCCAGCAGCGCGGCGTCCGCGGCCAGCGCGCCCGCGAAGCCGAGCGCGATGCCCTGCCGCGCCGGCCACATCCCGTTCAGCCGGAACCAGCCCGCCGCGGTGACGGCCTGGAGGACGACGAGCGGCACCAGCAGCGCGTACGTCCCGACCGCCGCCGCACCGGCGAGCAGCAGCCCCAGCAGCGCGGTCAGCGCGGCCGGCTGCATCCCGGGCTCGATGATCGGCGACCGGCCCTCCGCCCGGGCTCGCTGGGCGTCCGTGACGCGCGTGTTCCCGCCGACGGTGGCGGGACCGTACCCGGGAGCGCCACCGGAGGCCTCGGCCGCCTCAGCGGGCGCCGGAGCCGGTGCCGGGGCCGCGTACCCCTGCGGCGGCAGATACGCCGTGTCGGCGGCCGCAGGCGCGGACACCGGCTGGTGCGTCTGCGTCTCCCACGTCTGCCCCTGCCACTGCTGCGTGTACTGCTGGTCGGCGTGCGGGGCCTCGTACCCCGGATAGACCTGCTGCCCCTGCTGGTACCCCTGCCCGGGCCACGCCTGCTGCGGCTGCTGCTGCCCGTAGGGGTCGTAGCCGGCGTAGCCGTCGTACGGCTGGTTGGTCATCGTCACCCTCCTGCGAACGGCGGGAGCACCTCGACCGTGCCGCCGTCGGCCAGCCGTACCGTCTCATGGGCGCGGGTGCCCACGGGGTCGCCGTCCACGAGGAACGAGCAGCGCCGCAGGACGCGCTCCAGTTCGCCCGGGTGTCGCTCGCGCACCCCGGTGAGCGCCTCGGCGAGCGTGGCCGCCTCGTACGGCTCCTCGGCCACCCCGGCCGCGGCCTTGGCGGCGGCCCAGTAGCGCACCGTGACCTTTGGCATCTGCTTCCTCAATCGCACCGTCACAACGGACTCACCCGACGGGTGAACCCCGTCAGGCTAGCCCGCCCGGCCGACGACCCACTCCCCGATCCGGGTCAGCAGCTCGTCGCTCGCCGCGTGCTCGGCGTGCCCCATGCCGGGCTCCAGCCACAGTTCGCCCTGGTCACCGGCGGCCGCGGCCAGCATGCGGGGATGGTCGACGGGAAAGTAGCCGTCGGCGTCGCCGTGCACGATCAGCAGCGGGGTCGGGGCGATCCGCGGCACGGCCTGCACCGGGGACAGCGGCACCGGGTCCCAGTCCCGGTGGTGGATGCGCGTACGGAAGCCGTAGCGCCCCACCACGCGCCCCGCGGGCCGCGTCACCAGCCAGTGCAGCCGCCGCATGGGCGCGGTGCCCCGGTAGTACCACCGGGCCGGCGCGCTCACCGACACCACCGCGTCGGTCTGCCGCGGGTGCAGCGCCGCGTGCCGCAGCACCACCGAGCCGCCCATGGAGAACCCGACCGTGCCCACGCGCGCGTGCCCCAGCTCCCGCGCCCAGCGCACCGCCGCCGCCAGGTCGAGCACCTCCCGGTCCCCGACCGTGGAGCGCCCGCCGGACGCCCCGTGCCCCCGGAAGGAGAACGTGACGACGGCCCCGTGCCGGGCGAAGGCCTGGGCCACCCGGCGCACGTGCGGCCGGTCGACGGCCCCGGTGAAGCCGTGCGCGACGACGAACACCGGGTGACCGGAAGGCGTCCGGGAGCCGTCGTGCACGGCGGCACCCGGGTCGTATACGGCGTCGATCGACACACCGTCCGAGGTGCGCAGAAACCGCCGCGTGAACCTCCGCACAGACGCTCCACGGGTCGTCTCGGAGTGCGGACGATCGGTGGAACGTGCCACATGACCTGCCGGACCAGAGCTCATGTGGGCTATTCTGCTGGGCAGAGGACTCGGGCAGCGTAGCCCCCGGGTCCTTTTGTGCTTTCGGAAGCGTTGTATACGACGCGGGAAACCGCAGGTGTACGGGCCTTCGGGATCGCAGAGCAGTGCTGTGCCAACAAACGTCCTCGCAGGGACCGAGGAGGAACCAGACGTATGAGTTCTCTGCTGCTCCTGACCAACGCCCTCCAGCCGTCGACGGAGGTGCTCCCCGCCCTCGGCCTGCTCCTGCACAACGTGCGGGTGGCCCCCGCGGAAGGCCCCGCGCTCGTCGACACCCCCGGTGCCGACGTCATCCTCGTCGACGGCCGGCGCGACCTGCCCCAGGTGCGCAGCCTGTGCCAGCTGCTGCGCTCCACCGGGCCGGGCTGCCCGCTGATCCTGGTCGTCACGGAGGGCGGTCTCGCCGCCGTCACCGCGGACTGGGGCATCGACGACGTCCTGCTCGACACCGCCGGCCCCGCGGAGGTCGAGGCGCGTCTGCGCCTGGCCATGGGCCGGCAGCAGATCGTCAGCGACGACTCCCCGATGGAGATCCGCAACGGCGACCTGTCGGTCGACGAGGCGACGTACTCCGCCAAGCTCAAGGGCCGCGTCCTCGACCTCACCTTCAAGGAGTTCGAGCTCCTGAAGTACCTCGCGCAGCACCCCGGCCGCGTCTTCACGCGCGCCCAGCTGCTCCAGGAGGTCTGGGGCTACGACTACTTCGGCGGCACGCGCACGGTCGACGTGCACGTACGGCGGCTGCGCGCCAAGCTCGGCCCCGAGCACGAGTCGCTCATCGGCACCGTCCGGAACGTCGGTTATCGATTTGTTACGCCGGAGAAGCCGGAGAAGATGGAGCGCGCCGCCGAGGAGGCGAAGGCCAAGGCCACCAAGGCAAAGCCGGACAACAAGGGCGAGTCGGCCGAGCTGGACGCCGCCGAGGTCCGCGCCGAGGCGTGACAGGCGTATCCCGGCGCCGACCTGGGCATCGCTCTTCACGCGGAGCGCACCGGACGGCAGTCGGGATATCGTACGGATCCTCCTTTACGCCCTGCCCAGAGCCGGTATATCCGCGTAGACTCCGCGCGTGGCCAAGGTGACTCGGGATGATGTGGCGCGGCTGGCAGGGACTTCCACTGCCGTGGTCAGTTATGTCATCAACAACGGACCCCGGCCGGTCGCCCCGGCCACGCGCGAGCGCGTCCTCGCCGCGATCAAGGAACTGGGGTACCGGCCCGACCGGGTGGCCCAGGCGATGGCCTCCCGGCGCACGGACCTCATAGGCCTGATCATCCCGGACGCCCGCCAGCCCTTCTTCGGGGAGATGGCGCACGCGGTCGAGCAGGCGGCCTCCGAGCGCGGAAAGATGGTCCTCGTCGGCAACACGGACTACGTGGGCGAGCGCGAGGTCCACTACCTGCGGGCCTTCCTGGGCATGCGCGTCTCCGGCCTCATCCTGGTCAGTCACGCGCTCAACGACCTGGCCGCCGCCGAGATCGAGGCCTGGGACGCCCGGGTCGTGCTGATGCACGAACGCCCCGAGGCCATGGACGACGTCGCCGTCGTCACGGACGACCTCGGGGGCGCCCAGCTCGCCGTACAGCACCTGCTGGAGCACGGCTACCCGTACGTGGCCTGCATGGGCGGCATAGCGGAGACCCCGGCGGTCGGCGACCCGGTCTCCGACCACGTCGAGGGCTGGCGCCGCGCGATGGACGAGGCCGGGATCTCCACGGAGGGCCGGCTCTTCGAGGCCCTCTACAACCGCTACGACGCCTACCAGGCCGCCCTGAAGATCCTCTCCGGGCCCGACCGGCCGCCGGCCATCTTCTGCTCCACCGACGACCAGGCGATCGGCCTGCTGCGGGCGGCGCGCGAGCTGCGCATCGACGTCCCCGGCGAGCTGGCGGTGGCCGGCTTCGACGACATCAAGGAGGCGGCGCTGGCCGACCCGCCCCTGACGACGGTCGCCTCGGACCGCTCGGCGATGGCCCGGGCCGCGGTGGACCTCGTCCTGGACGACGGGCTGCGCGTCGCGGGAGCCCGTCGGGAGCGGCTGAAGGTGTTCCCCTCGCGGCTGGTGGTCCGCCAGTCCTGCGGCTGCGCGTAGCCCTCAGAAGCCGCGGGGGCGTCTTTATATCGGGCATACGAGGTTCTGTCGGGCTTCTCAGCAAGCACTCAGGAAGCTCTCATGGTCGGGCGACAAGCTCGTTGTCATGACCGAGAGCTTCCACCGCAGTGGCGAGTACCAGAACCCTTACGAGGGTCAGCAGCAGGCCCCGGTGAACCCCGAGTGGCCGCCCCCGCCGGCGTACGCCCCGGCGCATGCTCCGCATCAGAAGAAGCGCAACCGCGGCCCCGTCGCCCTGATCGCCGCCGTGGCGATCGTCGCGGCGGCGATCGGCGGCGGCACCGCCTACGGCATCCAGGAGCTGACCGGCAACGACACCGTCGCCTCCAGCTCGACCAGCACCAACGTGGTGCCGTCCAGCCAGAAGGGCACGGTCGCCGGGGTCGCGAAGGCGGTCAGCCCCAGCATCGTCGAGATCAACGCCGACTCCAACGCCGGGTCCTCCACCGGCTCCGGCGTGATCATCACGAGCGGCGGCGAGGTCATCACCAACAACCACGTCATATCCGGCGCCTCGCGGATCAAGGTGACGACCAGCGACGGCAAGTCCTACTCCGCGAAGGTCGTCGGCACCGACAGCAAGAAGGACCTGGCGCTGATCAAGCTGGAGAACGCCTCCGGACTGAAGGCGGCCACGCTCGGCGACTCCTCCGGCCTCCAGGTCGGCGACCAGGTCGTGGCGATCGGCTCCCCCGAGGGGCTGTCCGGCACCGTGACCAGCGGCATCATCTCGGCGCTCGACCGTGACGTCACCGTCCCGACCGAACAGGACCAGGGGCAGCAGCAGTTCCAGCAGGGCGACGGCTGGCCGTTCGAGTTCGGCGGACGGCAGTTCAACGGCGACACCGGCAACGACACGACGACGTACAAGGCGCTCCAGACCGACGCGTCCCTCAACCCGGGCAACTCCGGCGGCGCGCTGATCGACATGAACGGCAACATCATCGGGATCAACTCCGCGATGTACTCGCCGGCGGGCAGCGCCTCCTCGTCCTCCGAGGCGGGCAGCGTCGGCCTGGGCTTCGCCATCCCGATCAACACCGTGAAGGCCGACCTCGCCAAGCTGCGGGCCGGATCGACCGACTGAGCCCCACCGGGCCGAGTCCCCCGCACCGAGGAGTACGGCGATGATCGAACAGGTCGCGCACACGGAGTCCGGCACCGACCCGGCGCAGGTCGCGCCGGCCCTGGCGGTGGCGTACGCACTGCACGCCCCGGCGCCTCGGGCGCCGGAGGTGGCACCGGCCGCGGCCCGGACCGCACGCGGCGCCGCCGCGCCGGCCGGCGAGCGGACGGGCGGGCGGCGTAGGGCCGCGCGGCGCCGCAGCGTACGGGGCTGACACTCCTCCCGGCCCCGCCCGCGCTCGTGCGAGGCTGAGAGCGTCAGACCGTCCCTCCCCCTTCACACCCGAGGAACCCGACCCATGAGCCCCGCAGACGGCGACCGTGACCCGCAGCGCATCCTGATCGTCGACGACGAGCCGGCGGTACGCGAAGCACTCCAGCGCAGCCTCGCCTTCGAGGGGTACGGCACGGAGGTCGCCGTGGACGGCGCGGACGCCCTGGAGAAGGCCGCGGCCTACCGCCCCGACCTGCTCGTGCTCGACATCCAGATGCCCCGCATGGACGGCCTGACGGCAGCCCGCCGCATCCGCGCCACCGGCGACACGACCCCGATCCTGATGCTCACCGCCCGCGACACCGTGGGCGACCGCGTCACCGGCCTCGACGCGGGCGCCGACGACTACCTGGTCAAGCCCTTCGAACTCGACGAGCTGTTCGCCCGCATCCGCGCCCTGCTGCGCCGCAGCTCCTACGCGGCGGCCGTGGGCGCGGGCAGCCCCGGCGACGACGACGCCCTCACCTTCGCCGACCTGCGCATGGACCTCACCACGCGCGAGGTCACCCGGGGCGGCCGCCAGGTGGAGCTGACCCGCACGGAGTTCACGCTCCTGGAGATGTTCATGGCCCACCCGCGCCAGGTCCTCACACGGGAGCAGATCCTCAAGGCGGTCTGGGGCTTCGACTTCGAACCGTCGTCGAACTCCCTGGACGTGTACGTCATGTACCTGCGCCGCAAGACCGAGGCGGGCGGGGAGCCGCGCCTCGTCCACACCGTGCGCGGCGTCGGCTACGTGCTGCGGCAGGGCGGCGCCGAGTGAACAGGCTCGTGCGCCGCTTCCGCTCGCTGCCGATCCGGTCGCGTCTGGCGCTGCTGGTGGCGGCGGCGGTGGCGTTCGCCGTGGCGGCGGTGTCGGTGACCTGCTGGTTCATCGTGCAGGGGAAGCTGTACGACGAGATCGACAACGACCTGAGGTCGTCGGTCGGGTCGGTGCGCACGGACGAGTTCCAGGGCCTCGCGGCCGGTTGCCGGCAGACACCGTCCGACGCGGTGGGCGTGGGGTCACGGCCCAAGAGTTACGGGCAGCTCGTCCGCGACGACGGCAAGGTGTGCCTCTTCCCCAGTTCCACGGCCCAGGTGCAGGTCAGCGGCGTCGACAAGAGCGTGGCCAAGGACCCCGACCCGAGCCAGGTGCACTTCCGCGACGGCACCGACACCCACGGCAACAAGCTGCGCGTGCTGACCACGGCGCTGGTCATCAAGGACGGGCCCGTGACGCAGGGGGTGGCCGCCGACTACTCCCTCGTCATCGCCCTGCCGCTGAAGGGCACCCAGTCCACGCTCAACGAGCTGGCCCTGATCCTGCTGCTCGTGTCGGGCGTGGGGGTGCTGGGCGCGGGAGCCGCCGGACTGGCCGTCGCCCGGGCCGGGCTGCGTCCCGTCGACAAACTGACGGAGGCGGTCGAGCACGTGGCCCGCACGGAGGACCTGGACGTGCGCATCCCCGTGGAGGAGGACAGCGAGGACGAGATCGCCCGCCTCTCCCACTCCTTCAACTCCATGACCTCGGCCCTGGCCAGCTCCCGCGACCTCCAGCAGCAGCTCATCGCGGACGCCGGGCACGAACTGCGCACCCCGCTCACCTCGCTGCGCACCAACATCGAACTCCTCTCCCGCAGCGAGGAGACGGGCCGCCCCCTGCCCGAGGCCGACCGCAAGGCGCTGCTCGCGTCGGTGAAGGCGCAGATGACGGAACTGGCCGCGCTCATCGGCGACCTCCAGGAACTCTCCCGCCCGGACACGAGCCAGCACGCGGGCCGGACCCAGATCGTCGCCTGGCACGACACGGTCGAGTCGGCGCTGCGACGGGCCCGGCTGCGCGGCCCGGAACTGACGATCACGGCGGACGTCGAGCCCTGGTTCGTCCGCGCGGAGCCCGCCGCGCTGGAGCGGGCGGTGGTGAACATCCTGGACAACGCGGTGAAGTTCAGCCCCGAGGGCGGCACGATCGAGGTACGCCTCACCGACGGCACCCTCACGGTCCGCGACCACGGCCCGGGCATCCCCGCCGACGAACTCCCCCACGTCTTCGACCGCTTCTGGCGCTCCCCCAGCGCACGGGCCCTGCCGGGCTCCGGCCTGGGCCTGTCGATCGTGGCGCGGACGGTGCAGCAGTCGGGCGGCGAGGTCTCGCTGTCCCCGGCGGAGGAGGGCGGCACGGTGGCGACGGTACGCCTGCCCGGTGCGCCTACGCCCCCGCCGGAGGACCCTCCCCCCTCGCCCTGATCCGGAGAACGGCCGGGGCCGCGCTCCCTCTTCGGAGCTGTCAATTTCCTGTCATACCCGCCAGTAGCGCAAACTCCCGCTCCTGCTCTGACATCTTCGTCACCGTCACAGAACCGCAAGCAGGAGTGAGCCCCCCACATGCGTCTCACACGCACGTCAACTCTCAAGAAATGCGGCGCAGTTGCCGCTGCCACCGTCCTCGCCATAACCGGCCTGCTGGCCGGCGCGGGGACCGCGACCGCCGGGCCCGCCGGCGCGACCGACATCCGGGGCGTCGACCCCGGGGACACCGACCGGATGATCGAGCGGCTCTGCGGCCAGGAGACCAGCCTGACCGGTGTCTACGGCGCCCTGAACGTCGACACCGGTGAGTTCAAGACCCGCGACGAGTACCTGCGGGACGTCTTCGGGCTGTGGAAGCCCGCCGGGCCGTGGGAGCTGTTCCGCGGCTGGTGCGGATACGCCGAGGCGTCCACCTGGTCGATCAAGGGCGACACCGTCCGCACGTCCCGGTGGATCGGCAACAGGGGGTCCGCCGACGACAAGGAGACCTTCGTCAGCACCTACAGCACCAAGACGTTCGCCAAGAAGAGCGTCGGCGGCAGCATCAGCCTCTCCCTCGCCAAGAGCATCTTCAGCGGAACCGTGGGCGGCAGCGCCGGGTACGAGTGGGGCTGGGAGAAGGAGTCCCGGTTCGAGAACCGCAGTGAGAAGACCATTCCGCCGTGCCGGCAGGTCGCCGTGACCTGGACGCCGTACCAGCGCGTGGTGCGCGTGAACCCGGTGTTCCACGTCGAGGACTACGAGTGGAACAAGGGCGACGGCGACCGGACCGTGCACAGCTGGCGCGACCGGGGATACCGGACGATCTACTCGCACGGGTACTACATCGACGGCATCTCCGACAAGCTCCTCTCCAACGGCCAGCCCGACGGCCGTGAGGACAAGATCGAGCAGAAGCTCGACCCCAAGTCCTGCACCTCGTAAGGCGCTCGAACAGGGCGGCAACCTTTTCGTGCGGGGCGGCGACCCCATCGCGGATCACCCCCCGCACGGAATGGAGTCGCCGCATGAGTGAGCCGCGCAGCACCCCCAGGCACCGCAGAAGCCGCACAGCCCTGGCGGTCGGGGTCCCCCTGGCCCTGACCGCCGCCGGCACCCTCGCCTACGGCACCGACCTCGGTGTCCTCGGCCTCACCGCGCAGCAGGCCTCCGCCGCCGCCCCCTCCTGGGCCGCCGACACCGCCGACGGGTTCGCCTCCGTCAACTCCCTCGGGCAGAACGGGACGTACGGCGGGCGCGGCGGTCAGGTCGTCACCGTGAAGACGCAGGCCGAGCTGGAGAAGTACGCCACCGCGGCCCAGCCGTACGTGATCGTCGTCGCCGGGGCCATCCACCTGAACCCGGTCGGCAAAGAGATCAAGGTGCAGTCCGACAAGACCATCGTCGGGGCCGGGACCTCCGGGCACATCGTCGGCGGCGGGTTCTTCCTCGGCCAGGGCGTCCACAACGTGATCATCCGGAACCTGACCATCCGGGACGCGTACCAGGGCGTCTGGAACGACAAGGACCACGACTTCGACGCCGTCCAGATGGACGGCGCCCATCACGTGTGGATCGACCACAACGATCTGCGGCACATGGCCGACGGGCTCATCGACGTCCGCAAGGACAGCACGAACGTCACCGTCTCCTGGAACAAGCTGAGCGACAACAACAAGACCTTCGGCATCGGCTGGACCCAGAACGTCAAGACGGACATCACGATCCACCACAACTGGATCCGCGAGACCGAGCAGCGCAACCCGTCCACCGACAACGCCGCCCACGCGCACCTCTACAACAACTGGCTGGAGGACGCCCCGGGCACCGCCATCAAGTCGGCGTACGGGAACTACTCGCGCGGCGGCACGAAGATGGTCCTGGAGAACTCCCTCTTCCAGGGCGTCAACAACCCGGTCATCAAGGACAGCGGCGCCGCCGTGGTCCAGCGCGGCAACTCCTTCTCCGGGACCAGCGGGCGCAACGAGAGCGGCGGGACCGCCTTCGACCCGAAGACGTACTACCCCTACAGCCTCGACAAGGCCGCCGACCTGCCGTCGATCCTCAAGGCCGGTGCCGGTCCCCGCGCCTCCATCGGCAAGACCGCCGCCTCCCCCAAGGCCGCCGCCGCGACCACCCTCACCGTCGCCAAGGACGGCAGCGGGCAGTACACGACGGTCCAGGCCGCCGTGAACGCCGTGCCCGCCAACAACCCCTCCCGTGTCGTCATCGCCGTGAAGCCGGGGACGTACCGGGAACTGGTGAAGGTGCCCTCCAACAAGCCGCACGTCACCATCCAGGGCACCGGCGGCAGCCGCAAGGACACGACGATCGTCTACAACAACGCGTCCGGCACGCCGAAGCCCGGCGGCGGGACGTACGGCACGAGCGGCAGCGCCACGGTCGCCGTCGAGGCCGACGACTTCCAGGCGCGGAACCTGACCATCTCCAACGACTTCGACGAGAAGGCCAACCAGCACCTCAAGGACCACCAGGCCGTGGCGCTGCGGACCGCCGCCGACAAGGTGTTCCTGGACGGGATCATCGTCAGCGGCGACCAGGACACGCTGCTCCTCGACACCGCGGCCAAGGACCGGCTGGGCCGGGTCTACGTCAGCAACTCCTACATCGTCGGCAACGTCGACTTCATCTTCGGGCGGGCCACGGCCGTCGTCGACAGGTCCGTCATCACGCTGAAGAAGCGCTGGAACGGCGACTCGGCCGGTTACGTCACCGCGCCGAGCACGGCCGCCAACCGCAAGGGCATCCTGATCGCCAACTCCACGGTGAACGGGGACGTCTCGGCCGGCAGCTTCCACCTCGGCCGGCCCTGGCACGCGGGCGGGGACGCCTCCCTCGACCCGCAGACCACCGTCCGCAACACGAACCTGAGCAACGCGATCAAGTCGGCCCCGTGGACCGACATGAGCGGGTTCTCGTGGAAGGACGACCGGTTCGCCGAGTACAAGAACAGCGGTGCGGGCGCCGGTCCGGCGAGTTCGAACCGGCCGCACCTGAGTGACGCGCAGGCCGCGAACCAGGAGGTCGCGGACTGGCTCGCGGGCTGGACGCCCGCGGCGTCCTGACGGCTCCCTTCCGGGTCCGGCTGACGAGCGGCGCCGGACCCGGAAGGGCCACCATCGGCTCCCCTGGGGGGGCGCCTACTGCTTCCAGGCGTAGTGCAGCCGGTCCAGGCCGCTCTGGTTGTTCACCGTCAGGCTGAGGTTCGTGCCCGTGCCCTGGAGCGTGGTGAGGGAGTAGGTGTCGCCGTTGCGCAGGCCGGGCCAGTAGACCGAGCCCAGGCCCAGTTCGCGGATGGTGTCGGTCGCGGCCTGGATGTAGGCGATCTCGTTGGAGCCGTTGACCGGGCCGTTGTAGTCCAGGCCGGTGGTCATGGAGGCGCCGAACTCGTCGAGGATCGTGCGCGAGGCGCAGTCGCCGATGCGGGCCTTGAAGTCCTGCTTCCACTGGTCGACGCTGGTCCAGTCGGTGTGCCAGAAGCCGTAGTTGTGCAGGGCCAGGCGGGTGCCCTTCAGGCGCGGGTCGGCGCAGACCGGCTTGACGTCCTCGCTGTACTTGTAGCCGCCGATCAGGATCCGGTCGCGCGGCACGTTGCCGTGGGTGGCCACCCACTTCGCGGCGATGTCGGTCCACTCCTGCGCGGTGTAGCCGAACGGCTCGTTCATCGGCTCGAAGTACACCTTGGAGTTGCGGGCGTAGGCGGAGGTGATCCGCGCCCACATCTGGTCCCAGGAAGCCTGGTTGTCGATCTTGCCGTCCTTGGCGTTGTCGGCCTCCCAGTAGCCCAGGATGACCTTGAAGCCCTTGGCGGTGGCGGCGTCGATCGCGCCCCGGTACGCCTTCCAGAACGGGCCGTTCACCGAGGCCGGGTTGACCGGGAGGCGGACGGTGTTGGCGCCGAGCTCGGAGAACCCGCCGATGATCGCCTTGGACTTGGCGTAGGTGGTGGCGTAGCTGTCGGAGGTGGACAGGCCCGAGGGCACGACCGCGTCGTGGGCGTAGTTGTCGCGCGGGTCGGCCCAGTTGACGCCCTTGAAGTCGCTGACGGGCGGCGGGGCGGTGGGGGAGGCGGCTGCGGGGGAGGCGAGGACCCCGCCGAATGCCGTGGCGCAGGCGAGCAGCGCCCCCAGGCCGGCTGTCCCCCGATGAGTCTTTCGTGACACGACGTCCCCTTCTGAGCAGTTGCGTTCGCGAGACCTCGCGTGGAGAGCGGCGGCTCGTTGGCCCCCGCAAACTAGAAGAGGACTCGAACAGAGGTCAACACATCTGCTCACCAAATTTCATCAAGAACGCAGGCTGGGGACCCGCCGGGCTACGAGCCCACGTTCAGCCCCGATCCCGACACCCGCACCCGGATGCCGTCCTCCTCCACCCTGACGTCGTCCAGCCGTACGTTCCCCTGCTCGGGCTTCGGCAGTTCGAACGCCAGCGACAGCCGGTCGGCCAGGACCGGGCGGGTCAGGCCGGACAGGGAGTCGAGGAGGGCGGGGTCGAGGCCGAGGCGGCGGAGCGCCTCGGGGTTGTCCAGGGCCAGGTCGATGAGGTTGAGGCGTTCGGCCTGGCGGGCGAAGCGCGGGGAGCCGGTCAGCTCGGCGAGCTTGCCGTCGTCGGCGAGGGCCTCGCGGACCGTCGTCTCGGGCACGCCCATGCGCTGCACGATCGCCGGGACCGACAGCAGCGCCTTGGCCTTGCGGGTCTCCCGGGCCAGGTCGGCGGACCCCTTGGGCGTCAGGTGCAGGCCCTCGGAGGCGCGGGTGCCGGGGCGGTAGGTGGCCAGGTCCCCGATGTCCAGGCGCATGCCGCCGATCTCCGTCGCGATGCCCCGCTCGCCCTGCCGCTGGATCCGGGCCTCGGCCCGCAGCCGCAGGTCGTGCCCGGCGACCGGCAGGGTGCCGCGGGCCCGGACCCGGTCGCGGCCCTCGCCGGTGAACGTCACCTGGGAGGCGCCCAGTTCGCGGTTGAGGTCGGCGAAGGACAGCACGACGTCCCCCTCGAACCGGGGGACGTGGGCGCCGCGCACGGAGGTGAGCCCGTCGGCGTCCAGCCGGATGTCATGGGCGGTGGCCGACACCTCGGCGAGGGAGACCCGGTCGGCGGCGACGTCCGGGACGGTCACCTTCACCGCGTCCAGCCGCTTGTCGGCGAGCTGGGTGAGGAAGGGGAAGCCGCCGATCTCCACCTCGGGCGCGGCCGCGAGGTCGAGGCGGTCCTTGAGGGTGTCGGCGGCCCGGTGCTCGGCGTAGAGCACGGCCCAGCGGTCGCCGAGCGCGGTGAACGCGGCGAGCACGGCCAGGCCCACCACCGCCTTCACCGCGAACGGCAGCCCGGCGAAACGATTCTTCCTACGACGGCCGCCCCGGCGGTGCACCGGCGGGGCCCAGGCGTCCTCGGAGCCGTCCTCGGAGCCCTGGGACTCCCAGGACTCTTTGCGGAACTCCTCCAGAGGGGTCTCCTCCAGAGGCCCGTCGTCGAGAGCGGCGAGTTCCTCGTAAGGGTTCGGACGCGGATGCGCATCGGTGTGGTGGGGGGTACGCATCGATCCATCCGACCATGCGCACCGCCCCCACCCGCAACCTGAACTCCAGGTATGCGATTTACTTCACGATCGTGATCCGGTCCGCCTTCGGCGGTGCGATCGGGCTGCCGGCCGAGGAGTTGGCCCTCAGGTACTGCTCCAGCGCGGCGAGGTCGTCGCTGCCGACGACGTCGTTCGTGCCCTGGCCGAGCGTCGGGAATCCGTCGCCGCCGCCCGCGAGGAAGCTGTTCGTCGCGACGCGGTAGGTGGCCGCCGGGTCGATGGCCGCGCCGTTCAGCCTGATGCTGTCCGTGACCACCCGGTCGGCACCGGACTTGGTGAGGTCCAGCGTGTAGGTCAGGCCGGCGGAGACCTGGAGCACCTTCGGCGAGGCCGCGTTCGGGCCGGACACCTGCTCCTTGAGCACCTGGATCAGCTGGGCGCCCGTGAAGTTCTGCAGGTTTACGGTGTTGGCGAACGGCTGGACCGTGAAGCCCTCGGCGTAGGTCACCACACCGTCGCCCTCACCGGCCTTGGCCGCGTACGTCAGCGGGGCCCGGATGCCGCCGGGGTTCATCAGCGCCAGGTCGGTCTCCGGGTCCAGCTGCTTGCCGTGGGCGAGCTGGGCGTCGGCGATGAGGTCGCCGAGCGGGGACTCGGTGCCGGTGTTGCCGATGTCGCCGGAGATGTAGCCGATCGGCTTGTTGCCGATGGGCGCGGCGAGGGTGTTCCACTTGCTGATCAGCTCGGTCATGTCGGGCGCCTTGGGGACGTCCCGGGTGACCACGCGGTTCGCCGACTTCACGGCCGTACGGGCGATGTCGCCGGTCAGACGGTCGTACGTCAGCGTCGTGTCCGTGTAGAGACGGCCGAAGGACGCGGCCGAGGTGACCATGCGGGGCTTGCCCGCCGGGTCGTTGACGGTGCACACGTACGGGGCGTGGGTGTGCCCCGTCACCAGCGCGTCCACCTGCGGCGTGATGTTCTTGGCGATGTCCACGATCGGGCCGGATATGCCGTCGCCCGCGCCCGGGGAGTCGCAGTCGTAGTTGTACGACGTCGACGCCGGGAAGCCGCCCTCGTGGATGAGGGCGACGATCGACTTCACGCCCTTGCGCTGCAACTCCTTGGCGTACTTGTTGATCGTCTCGACCTCGTCCTTGAAGACCAGGCCCTTGACGCCCTCGGCGGAGACGATGTCCGGGGTGCCCTCCAGGGTCACGCCGATGAAGCCGACCTTGACGTCCTTCTTCTTCCACACCCAGTAGGGCTTGAGGATCGGCTTCTTCGTCTTCTCGTCGAGGACGTTGGCGGCCAGGTAGGGGAAGTCGGCGCCCGCGAACTCCTCGTCCGTGTAGCAGCCGTCCTTCGGGTGGCAGCCGCCGTTCTGCAGGCGGGCCAGCTCCTTGGCGCCCTCGTCGAACTCGTGGTTGCCGACGGAGGTGACGTCCAGGTCGAGCTTGTTCAGCGCCTCGATGGTCGGCTCGTCGTGGAAGAGCCCGGAGATCAGCGGGGAGGCGCCGACCATGTCGCCGCCGGCGGCGGTGATGGAGTACTTCTCGCCCTGGCGGGCCTGCCGCAGGTGCGTGGCGAGGTACTCGACGCCGCCCGCGTCGATGGTCCTCGTCGTGCCGTCGTGCTGGTGCTCGGTGACCCGCCCGGACGAACCCGCCGGCGGCTCCAGGTTGCCGTGCAGGTCGTTGAAGGACAGCAGCTGCACGTCCTGGTAGCGGCCGGGCCAGTGGCCGCCCTCGCGGTGGTCCTCGCCGGCGGTCGCCGCCCCCGGCAGCGCCGCGGCGGACAGCGCGCCGACGGTGACGACACCGGCGGCAAGAGCGACAAATCGGTACGTACGACGTCTCCGGCGCTCCGGATGCGCCGCGGAACTGGCTGGCATACGCCCCCCTGTGGGTCTGCTGGGACAGTGATGTCGTCCGGCGCAGCCTAGAGTCAACGCGCGTAGCGCGACAGGTCTTTCGTGGTTACATCCTGGTTGCTTCTTTACCGCCGATTTGCCGGTGGGGCCCCGTACCCTCATACGCATGACCAGCGACGACACCGTACGGCCCGGCCGCCCCCGCTCGATCGAGACCCTTGCCGCGCTCTCCCCGGAGCAGACCGAGGCCGTGCTCGGACTGCTCGCCGAGGCGGCCCGGACCGACGGGCAGCAGGCGGTGTCCGAACAGGGCCGGTTGCAGTTGCGCGGCGGGGAGCGGGAGGGCGTGTCCCATCTGCTGCTGACCGTCGACGGCGAACTTGTCGGTTATGCCCAGTTGGAGGACACGGACGAGGTGGAGCCGCCGGCCGCCGAACTGGTCGTCCACCCCGGACACCGCGGGCACGGACACGGCCGGGCGCTCGGCTCGGCCCTGCTGGCGGCCTCCGGCAAGCGGCTTCGCGTGTGGGCGCACGGCGGCCACTCCGCCGCCCGGCACCTCGCCCAGGTCCTCGGCCTCACGCTCTTCCGCGAACTGCGCCAGATGCGCCGCCCGTTGACCGGCTTCGACGCACCCGAGCCGGCGCTGCCGCCGGACGTCACGGTCCGCACGTTCGTCCCCGGCCAGGACGACACGGCCTGGCTCGCGGTCAACGCCGCCGCCTTCGCCCACCACCCCGAGCAGGGCTCCCTCACCCAACGCGACCTCGACGACCGCAAGGCCGAGCCGTGGTTCGACCCGGCGGGCTTCTTCCTCGCCTTCCGCGGCGACGAACTCGTCGGCTTCCACTGGACGAAGGTCCACGCCGAGGAGGGCCTCGGCGAGGTGTACGTCCTCGGGGTCGCCCCGGGCGCGCAGGGCGGCGGCCTCGGCAAGTCCCTCACCACGATCGGCCTGCGGCACCTCGCGGGGCAGGGCCTGCCGACCGCGATGCTGTACGTCGACGCCGACAACAAGGCGGCGGTGTCGGTGTACGAGCGGCTGGGGTTCGTGACGCACGAGGTGGATCTGATGTACCGGACGGAGACGTGACGGGCCCTGCGGCGCATGCTCCGCGCCTGCGTCCGGCCACTGATCTGCGCCTGCGTCCGGCCGCCGAGTCCGATCTCGCCGCCCTCGTCCGCCTCCGCGACGACGCGGCCCGCTGGATGCTGACCCGCGGCATCACCGGGCAGTGGCGGCCCGGGGAGCTGGACGAGGACCACTTCCGCCGGGTCATGGCACACGGCGAGGTCTGGCTGGCGGAGACCGGCGGGCGCGTGGCCGGCGCCTGGGAGCTGTGGTGGGAGGACGAGTCCGTCTGGGGCCCGCAGCCGCCGGTCGCCGGTTACGTGCACCGGCTCATGGTGGACCGGAGCACCGCCGCGCCCGGCACGGGGCGGCTGCTGCTGACCGCGGCGGAACGCCGGGTGTCCGAGGCGGGCCGGAGCCGTGTACGCCTGGACTGCCTGGCGGGCAACGCGCCGCTCAACGCCTACTACCGGGACGCCGGTTACCGCGTGGTGGGCCACAAGGAGGGCAAGCCGCAGCCGGGCGGGGTACCCAAGTCCTTCACGCTGCTGGAGAAGGACCTCGGGCAGGCGGGGTGCGCCCGGGACCAGGCCGGTCCCGGCCGTCCGGACACGAACGGGGAAGGGGGCGGAGATCCGGGCACAGGTCGCTGTGACGCAGCTACAGTGTGACCATGGCAGACAACACGACCATTCAGGTGTCCCGGCAGGCCCGTGACCATCTCGCGCAGGTGGCCAAGGAGCGCGGCGTGACCCTGGGGCAGCTTGTGGAGCAGTTGGCGGCGGAGCAGCTCACGGCCGCCCAGATCGCCGAGCGCGTGGCCGCGACGAGGAAGGTGCTGCGTGAGCGGATGGGCTGCACGCTGACGGACGAGGAGTTCGACGAGGGGCCGGACGTGCTGGCCAACATCTACGCGATGGCCGCGGAGAAGATGCACAACCTGCGAGGCATGGCCGCGTGATCGTTCTCGACACGAGCGCGGTCGTCGCGCTCACCCAGGGGCACCGCGCCCTGCACCACCTCGCCGACAACGTCGCCCGCACGCCGGGGGACTGGCTGCACATCCCGGCTCTGTGCCTGATCTACGCCGAGTCCGTGGAGAAGGGCGTCGCCGGTGATGTTCTCGCCCTGCCGGGCGTCATGGTCGACCCTCTCAACCAGACCGGGGCCGCGACGGTCGGCGCGATGATCAGGGACGGCTGGGGCGACCCTGACATCTGCCACGCCCTGTACATCGCCACACCGCACCTGGAGACCGGTGGCATGTCGATCATCCTGACCGGGCGGGAGGACGAGTACCCGCCCGGCATCCTCACCGTGGACATCGACTCCCCCCGGATGCTCGGCTTCCACTGACCTGTCACCCGTCGCCCTCGGGGATACGCCCGCCCCGGCTGACCACGATGCGCAGCACGTCCGCGAGCGACTCCACCGCCCTGACCAACGCGAAACGCACGGCGCGTTCACCCGCCTCGCGGTCGTCGAGCACGGCCTTGCAGCCGGCGAGCACCTGCTCGGCGGAGGCCAGCTGAGCGGCCTCGACGTCGTCGGCGAGCCGGGAGAGCAGGCTGTGCGGGTTGTCGGTGCTGAGGTAACACGGCTTGCCGTCGGCGCCGGTCCAGGGAAGCAGCCTCATGCGGGGGCCTCTCGGGCGGGGAACAGGGTGTGACGAGCGGTGATTACCGTTCGTGCCCCGATCGTCACTGATCGCGCGTACGCTGCGGAAGAGGTTCGGGGTTGTCTGACGCGCAGGCAACGGGGAGGGGTGACGTGGGCGGCAAGGTTGACGCGGAGCCGGTTTCCGGGCGGGCGATGCTGGGGCAGACGCTGAAGGTTCTGCGGGAGAAGGCCGGTAAGTCACTGGGGCAGTTGGCCGACGAGACCGGCTACGAGAAGAGCTATCTGAGCCGACTGGAGTCCGGGGAGCGGCTGTCCAAGGTGACGGTCATGGAGGACCTGGACGGGTACTACGGCACGGGTGACCTGCTGGTCAGCCATTGGAAGGCGGCTCGGCTGGATGCGTTCAAGGATCAGTACAAGGCATACATGCAACTGGAGGCGTCGGCACGAGTCATCCGGGTGTTCTCGCCGGGTATTCCCGGGCTTCTGCAAACCGAGGACTTCGCTCGGGACGTGTTGTCTGGGGCTCAGACAACGGCCGACGGTGGCGAGGCCGTCGAGGAGCAAGTGGCGGCGCGGCTGGGACGGCAGTATCTGCTGAGGCAGAAACCGGAGCCTGAGGTGCGGGTCATCATGGACGAGTTCGCACTCCGGCGCCCCGCAGTCCGGGGCAAGACCTGGCACGATCAACTGCTCCACCTTGAGACTGCCGCGCAGTGGCCCAATGTGACGCTCCAAGTACTGCCGTTCTCGGCGGGCGCGCACCACCATATGAATGGGTCACTGACCCTGCTCTGGCAGCGGGAAGGAAGCGCCGTTGCCTACAAGGAAGGCAACGGGTGCAGCCGGTTGATCGAAGATCCGGACGAATTTCTGCGACAACGACTGTCCTACGATCGGCTCCGCGACCTGGCGCTGTCCCCGTCGGACTCGCTTGCGTTCATCAGGGACGTACTGAAGGAGCACAGATCATGACGAGCACCGTCGATCTCAGCACCGCTGTGTGGCGCAAGTCGAGTTACAGCGAAGGGGGAGCCAACGACTGCGTGGAGGTCGCCGACAACTGCCCCGGCACAGTCCCGGTCCGCGACAGCAAGCAGCCCCAGGGCCCGATACTCGTGTTCGGCGCGACCTCGTGGACATCGTTCCTGGCGGACGTCAGGAGTCGATGACACCGGCGTAGCCTGGCGTACGTGTACGTGGAGCGGGCGTCACGACTGGCCGGGGCGGTGGTGTGGACCAACACCCCGGACCGGTCCGGGGCGGGGCGGGTCCTGCCCGACGGCTGTATGGACCTGCTGTGGCACGACGGGCGGCTGCTGGTCGCCGGGCCCGACACCCACGCCCACCTCACGGACGGCGGGACCGGCGCCTGGGCCGGGGTCCGCTTCTACCCGGGCACGGCCCCGGCGCTCCTGGGCGTACCGGCGCACGAGCTGCGCGACCGCCGTGCCGAACTCTCGGACCTGTGGCCGGCCTCGGAGGTACGGCGCCTGGCCGGCCGCGTGAACGCGGCGCCCGACCCGGCGAGGGGTCTCGAAGAGCTGGCCCTGCGGCTTGCGGCCGGTGCCGGGCCCCCGGACCCGCTGCTGCGGCAGGTCGTCACCGCCCTCGGCGCGGGCCGCACGGTCGCCGCGACCGCCGACGAACTGGGCCTCGGCGCCCGCCAGTTGCACCGCCGATCGCTGGCCGCGTTCGGCTACGGCCCCAAGACCCTGGCCCGCATCCTGCGGCTGCGCCGCGCCCTCGCGCTGGCCCGGGACGGCGTGCCCTTCGCCGACACGGCCGCCCGGGCCGGCTACGCCGACCAGGCCCACCTCGCCCGTGACGTACGGGAGTTGGCGGGCCTGCCGCTGGGGGAGCTAATCGGCCGCGGCGGCTAGCGGGGCGAACAGGTCCACGCCGTTGCCGTCCGGGTCGAGCACCACCGCGTACCGCTGGCCCCAGAAGGCGTCCCAGGGCTTGAGCTCGCCGCGGCAACCGGAGCCGACCAGCTCCTCGTACAGCGCGTCCACCTCGGCCGGCCCGTCGCACCGCAGGGCCAGCGAGGCCCGGCCCCCGCCGCGGGGCGGTTCCCACGCGGCGTGGAAGGACCGGACGGTCTCCTCGGTGTCGAGCATCAGCCGCAGCCCGCCGGGCAGTCCGGCCTCGGCGTGCGGCTGGTGCTCGGCGCCCTCCGGGAAGGCGAACCCGAGCCGGCGGTAGAAGGCGACAGAGGCGGCCATGTCCGAGACGACCAGGCCGATGGCATCGAATCGTGCGGTCATGGGCCCACCGTAGGCAGCCCGCGGCGGCCGGTCTTGAAGGAAACGGACACCGGCCGCGGGCGTCCGATCCGTTCAAGACCGCCCCTCGGCCGCCCTCGTAACGTCGCCGCCATGACGACCACGACACGGACATCCCGGCACCTGAGCATCTCCGTCGACCGCCCGGCCCGGGAGGTCTACGACTACGTCTCGGACCCCGGCAACATTCCCGGCTGGGCTCCCGGACTGGCCCGCTCCGTCGAGCGGCTGGACGGGCGGTGGGTGGGGGAGTCACCGATGGGCAGGGTCGTGATCGTGTTCACGCCCAGGAACGACTTCGGCGTGCTCGACCACGACGTCACGCTGCCCTCGGGCGAGACCGTGCACAATCCGATGCGGGTGCTCGCCGACGGCTCCGGCTGCGAGGTGGTCTTCACGCTGCGCCGGCAGCCGTGGATGAGCGACGAGGAGTTCCGCCGCGACGCGGAGGCGGTCTCCGCCGACCTCGCCGAGCTCAAGCGGGTGATGGAGCAGGGCTGACCCTCGGCCGAAGGTCACTGGCCCGCGCCGGCTGTCCACGGTGAAGGACGCGCCGACCGGGCCCTCGGTGAGGGGCCAGTTCGGTGCCTCGATACTCCTGTTCGGCGCGGCCTCGTGGACGTCGTACCTGGCGGGCGTCAGAAGGACTCAGTGTTGACGGCGCCGTAGCGCAGGACGTCGTCGCCCTGCGGAAGCAGGTATCCGATGCCCCGCGTCTGCGGCAGCTTTCCCCTCAGCGTCGACGCGTTGGTGCACCCAGAGACCTCGAAGCCGATGACGCCGAGGCTGAAGGGAGCGCTCTTGAAGGTCTCGGCCCCGATGGTGGCCAGCCAGTCGTCCAGCACACTGGACCTGAAGAACGGCCGGCCGTCCCAGTGCGCGACCCCCGCGTGGTCCAGCGCTCCCAGGGGGACGTAGAAGTCCAGCCAGTCGCCGCTGTCGTCACCGCCGCGGATCGCCACGCAACCGCATACGACCAGGTGGCCGGTCGGCAGACGGACCTGACCGCGAAGGTGGCCGTACTCGGTCAGAGAGCCGACCGTGCACGGCACGCGATCCTGTTCCTCGGGTTCACGATCTCTCCGCCCGAAGCACCCCCCCCCACCTCGACGGCCAACTCGTAGTAACCACCGGACCAGTTGCTCTGGTCCCGGAAGGCAGCAGGGCTCGTCATGGCGTGGTCATGCCGCAGAGTCCCCGGTGGGCTAGGCTGCGGCCATGCATACCGGGACGGCATCGCGCCACACACGGATTGGTGACCCGGTGCTCTCCTGAGCGCCGTACGGGCTCCGCCTCCGTCGTGTTGATCACAGGCTTCGGCACATCAATCACGACAGGAGAGCTCATGCCCACCAAGACCCTGACGCTGCTGATTCCCACCGCGGACGGCCAGGCCGACGCCTTCGCCGCCTTCCCCGGCCACGGCGGCCAGCACCCAGGCGTGCTGCTGTACGCGGACGGCTTCGGCATCCGGCCCGTGCTGCGGGAGATGGCCCGCGAGCTGGCCGGGCACGGGTACTACGTGCTGGTCCCCAACCTCTTCTACCGGCACGGCCCGGCACCCGTGATCGACCTCCCCGCGCACATCGGCGAAGACGTCCGGCCCGCGCTCATGGCCCGGCTGATGCCGCTGATCGAGGCGCACACCGCCGAACGCGTCCTGCGTGACGCCGATGCCTACCTCAGGTTTCTCACCGACCGGCCCGAGGTCGCCGCCGGACCGGTCGCGGTGACCGGGTACTGCATAGGCGGCCTCCTGGCGGTGCGCACCGCCGCGGCCCACCCCGGCCGGGTGGCCGCCGTCGCCGCGTTTCATGCTCCCGTGGGCGCGGCCGGGCCCGGCACCCTCGCCGAGATCACCGCCCAGGTCCACTTCGGCCACGCCGCGAGCGACCTGACGCCCGAGGCGCTGGGCGAGCTCAACCGGGCCCTGGACGCCGCGCAGGTCGACTACACCTCCGAGATCTACCCCGGCACCGTCCACGGGTTCACCATGCCCGACACCGACGCCTTCGACCCCGCCGGACTCCAGCGCCACTGGGACCGCCTGCTCCCCCTCCTCGACGCCACACTGGGCAACAGCTGAGGCTCCGGCGGCCCGGCACGTCCCGGCGTCAGGCCGAGGCGGGAGGGGTCTCCGCCCACCACGGACGCCAGGTCTCCCCCTCGGGCGGTCGCGGGCGGGTCGCCGTCAGGTGGTCGCGGAGGGCGGTCAGGCCCGGGTGTGGGTTGTCCGGCCGCCAGAGCAGGGAGTGCGGGTAGACCGGCGTCGGGTCCCGGAGCGGGACGAGACGCAGGTCGTGGCCGACCGGCCAGACGTGCGGGGTCCGTTCGCTGAGGAAGGTCGCCACGGTCGGGGAGCCGGCGATCGTGTCGAGGAGCGCTTCGAGGCCGAAGTTGGGGCCGATGGTGTCGATGACCGGCCCGAACTCGGCGGCGAGTGCCTCGTAGTAGGCGTGCCACTCGGTGCCGGGCACGTTGCCCGGCATCCAGACGCGGTGCCCGGCCAGCTGGGCCGGGGTCACGGACTCCGCCCGGGCGAACTCGTGGCCGGGGCCGACGCACAGGTGCATCGGCTCGTCGAGGACGGGCACGGCGGCGATGCCGTCGGGGAGCCGCTGTCCGGGCATGGTGACGGCCCGGAACGTGGCGTCGACGGCCCCGTCCCGGACCGCCGCCACGGCCGTATCCGCGTCGAACAACGTGACGACGTCCAGCGCGATCTCGGGACGCGCCCGGTGGAAGGCCTGCACCAGTCCCCCGGTGGCGACCCGGCGCCCCACGACGTCCACCCGCAGCGCCCGGTCCCCGGGCCGCACGGCGGCGACCGCCCGCTCCTCCGCCTGGAGCAGGACCCGCGCGTGCGGCAGGAGCGCCTGCCCGTCGATGGTCAGCTCCGCCCCGCGCGGCGTACGGACGAGCAGCCGCACCCCGAGGTCCTTCTCCAGCGCGGCGATTCGCTTCGACACGGCCTGCTGGGTGAGGGCGAGGTCCACAGCGGCCTTCTGGAACTGCCCGGCGTCGGCCACGGCGACGAAGGTGCGTACGGCTTTGAGGTCCACGGCGACAACCTAGCCGCATCCCGTCAAGCCCCGGCCCGCCATGATCCCCGCCTCCACCGCCGCACCGGCTCCCCCGCACACACCCCGCCCACCAGCACCGCCCCGGCCAGCACCACCGCCCACCGGTCGTGTGCCGCCGCCCAGCGGTCGTCCTCCACCGGGACGAACAGGGCCCAGCGCTCGGGCCAGAACAGCACGGCCAGGACCGCCGAGGTCAGCAGGCCCGCCGCCACCGGCGGGCCGGGCCGGGTGGCGTCGCTGAAGCGCACCGCCGCCGCCGCGCCGGCCACCGCCAGGACGAAGGCGGCCCCGGCCTCCAGCGTGAGGTCGGCGACCGGGGGCCGTACGTCCGGCGGCACCAGCAGCAGGGCCGCCGTCCACCAGGCCGCCACGGCCGGGAGGACCAGGGCCACGCGCAGGGCCACGCGCACCGGGCGCGGGGTCGGCACGGTGGCCGTGGTGTGCCGGGCCGGGTCGTCCAGGAGGAACACCAGGCCCATCGCGAAGGCCAGCACCGCGGCCCGCAGCAGGGGCAGGGACAGCTTCTCGCCCGTCTCGCCCCACGTCCGGGTGAGCGCGGCCAGCAGCAGCCCCGCTCCCCCGGCCGCGCCGACCAGGCGCCACGGCAGGGCCCGGCAGACGGGCAGGACCAGCTGCCGGGTCAGTCCAGGCACTTGTCGTCCCCCTCGGGTGCCGGCACGCCGAGCAGCTGCGCGGCCCGGGCCGCCGTCACCTTCGGCGAGGTCAGCTCGGCCCAGCGGTCCTTCACCCGGGCGGTGACCTCGCCCCGGGGCCGCTCGAACAGCGCGCGCAGCACCTCCGTCTGGGCCGCGGTCATGTACAGCCCGTCCGTCGGCTGGAGCACGAAGTCCGAGCCGGTGACGGTGTCGTTGAGGCGGACGCGGCGCAGCGCGGCCATCGGGTCGGACTCCCAGCCCAGGGCCAGCCACATGACGGTGACGACGCGGCCGTCGCAGATCGACGTCGACGCCTTCTCGGTGCCCGCGACCAGCACTCCGGCCACGGCGGCCGAGAACTCGGGGACGCGGTTGCCGCCCCACTGGGTGCCCACGGTCACCTCGTGCGGACGCTCCAGCGGCATCGGCGTAGCGTCGCCGGAGAGGCCGTAGCGGGCGTCGATCCGCTGCCGTACGACGACGTCCTGCCGGTGCGCGGGGCCACCGGCCAGGGACCGCACCCGGTCCACGACCCCGGCCCAGTCCGCGACCCGCGGCTCCCACTCGGGGAACGCGCAGTACGTCGATCCGTCCCGCCGGGCGCAGGACTGCACCTGCTCGGGGCTCAGCGTGGCCCGTTCACGGGCCCTGACCAGCTCGGGGGAGTCGCCGCGCGCCTGGGCCACCCCGCCCACCAGTGTCATGGCGACCGCCCCGGCGACCCCGGCGACGACCGCCGGCCGGCGTCCGCCCGCCGCCAGCAGCGCCAGCAGGCCCAGGCTCAGGGCCAGTCCGGCCAGGTACAGGGCGTGCCAGCCGGCGGGCCGGCCCAGCAGGTCGGACGGCAGGGTGTTGGTGGACGGCTCGCCGACCACCGGCACGAGCCACCTTCCCCAGCCCTCGCCCGACCCCGTACCGAAGACGGACAGGAACAGGCAGAACACGACCAGCAGCGGAGCGACGAGAGCCGACCGCACCAGCCCGGCGGCCAGCAGGCCGGCCAGCCCGAACAGCAGCACGCTCAGCGGCCCCACGAGGAGTTCGCCCACCGAGCCGTGCCCGATCGCGCCGGGCCGCAGCGCCTCCCAGCCGAACTGCGCGGCCACGCACACGGCGGTGAGCAGGGCCGCGGCCAGCACCGACAGCGCATGGGCGGCCGTGCGCCGCCACGGCGGGAGGACCAGCACCCCGAAGTGCTGTTCCGTGCCGTGCCGCCGCGAGCGCAACGCGGCGAGGTTGGCGCTCAGCAGGACCGCCAGCCCGACCAGCATCGGCGCGGTCTGGGTGGCGCGGTCGGCGTCCTGGAGGGCCGGGTAGCCGCCCCAGGCCTTCCCGGAGCGCCACACGGTCCAGCCGAGGTACACGGCGAAGGCGAGGAGCACGGGCACCCTCGTCAGCAGCCGGCGCGTCTCGAACAGGGCCAGGGCCCACACGGCCGCCCCGGCCCCGCCGCGCTCGTCGCGGGCGGCCGGCGGGGCCGCTGCCTGTACGACGGCGGTCATGCGGCCACCTCCGCTCCGGCACCGTCGAGGGTGAGCAGGTAGCCGTCCTCCAGGGTCGGTTCGAGCAGTTCGGCCCCCGCCGGGGGATCGCCCACGTTGCGGAAGGTCCCGGTGCCGGTGCGCCACCCCGCCTTCGCTCCCGGATCGCGTTCCGTGCTGCTCCAGACCCGCCCCTCGGCCCGGGCGGTCAGCTCGGCCGGGGTGCCCTCGAAGCGGACCCGGCCGCCGGCCATGACCAGGACCCGGTGGCAGAGCATCGCCACGTCCTCCGTCTGGTGGGTGGACAGCAGCACCGTGCGTCCCTCCCCGGCCCCGGCGATCAACTCCCGGAACCGCATCCGCTGTTCGGGGTCGAGGCCGACGGTCGGCTCGTCCAGTACGAGGAACCCGGGGTCGCCGACCAGGGCGGCCCCCAGCGCGACCCGCTGCCGCATGCCCCCGGACAGCTTGCGGATCCGCTTGCCGCGCACGTCCGCGAGGCCGACCTCGTCGAGCACCCGCCGCACCTCCCGGTGCCGGGCGCGCCGGTCGGTCAGCTCCTTCAGGATCGCCACGTAGTCGACGAACTCGAAGGCGGTGAAGTCCGGATGGAACCCCGGCGTCTGCGGCAGGTAGCCCAGCCGGCGCCGTACCTCCTGGCGTCCCCGGGCGGTGGCCGGGTCGTGCCCGAGCACGGTGAAGGTGCCCCGGTCGGCGGGCAGGGCCGTGGCGAGCACCCGCAGCAGTGTGGTCTTGCCCGCGCCGTTGGGGCCGAGCAGACCGGTGACACCACCGGTCAGCCGCAGCGATACGTCGTCGAGGGCGCGGGTTCCGCCGTAGCGGAGACTGAGCCCGGTGGCGGACACGGTGGCGGTCATACGGCACGTCCCTGGAAGAGGTCGAATCGGTCACGGAGCAGGAAGAGCAGCCAGGCGGCGAGCGCGGCGACCCCCGCCGCCACGCCCTGCCCGGCCGCGGTGAACGGCGCGAGCGGCGCATCGGCCCCCGCGCGCAGCGCCTCGGCCGCCAGCAGCAGCCCGACCCACGCCCCGCCCACCAGGGACGGCGCGAGCACCGGCCCCAGCCGGGGCGTCAGCGCGAGCCCGGTCGCGGTGAGCGCCAGGGCGGGCAGCAGCCAGGCCAGCGCGCGCAGCCCGTACGCGGGCAGCGCCAGCGTCGCCAGCCCGTTCAGCCCGAGCACGACGGCCAGCACGGCCACCGTCCGGATCATCAGCAGCCGGAACCCGTGCAGCGGCGCGACGACGGTCATCTCGTACGTCGGATCGAGCGCGGGACCGTACGACAGGGCCACGCCCGCCAGCGGCAGCAGCGGCGCGAGGGCCAGGAAGAGGGTGGGGAACGACCCGCCCCGCACGGCGTGCCCGGCGGTCACGCTCAGCAGCAGCACGGCGACCACGGCCCCGAGCCAGGACCGGCGCAGCACCGGCGCCGCCGCCAGCAGCCGCGCGGTGTGCCCGGCCACCCCGACCCGCACGAGCAGCGACTCCAGCAGCCCCGCCCGGGGCGCGTCCAGCTCGGCGTCGAGCCGTTCCCAGCCGGTGTCGAGGGCGACCGGGTCACCGACCTCGGCCAGGACCCGGCGACAGCGGTCGCAGGAGGTCAGATGCGCGTCGGCGGACCAGAGCGCGGGCGCCGCCAGCTCGCCCCGCGCGTAGGCGAGCAGATCGTCCTCGGGTACGTGCCAGCTCATGAGGCCACCTCCGACGGCCGCAGCCATGCCCATCCATGCCGGCTGACGAAGCCGCCCCCTGGCCGGCGGATGACTTCCCGTCCATGCCGGGCCATGAGACCGCCCCCCGACGGCCACAGCCCCTCCCGTCCGTGCCGCCTCATGCCAGTGCCTCCCGCAGTTGCTTCCGGGCCCGCATCGCCCGTGTCTTGACCGTCCCCGGCGGGATCCCGAGCAGGACGGCCGCCTCACGGGTGGTCAGCCCGTCGATGACCGTCGCCTGCAGCACCGCCCGCAGCTCCGGCGACAGCCGGACCAGTGCCCCGGCGAGGTCCCCGTGCTCCACCCCCGCGAGCACGCGCTCCTCCGCCGACGCCTCGTCCCGGTGCCGCAGCCGGGCCAGGGCCTGCCGCAGCCGCCCCCGCGCCCCGTCGCCGCGCAGCGCGTCCACCAGCCGCCGCGACCCGATGCGCCACAGCCACCCGGCGACGTCGCCCTCCTCCCGGTAGCGGGCCTTGCCCCGCCACACCGCGAGGAACGTCTCCTGGACGACGTCGTCGACGACACCCAGATCGGCGCACCGCCCCCGCAGCCGGGCCCGGAGCCACGGCGCGTACCGCCGGTACAGCTCCTCGAAGGCACGCCGGTCGGCGTCCGCGGCAACGGCCCGCAGCAGCTCCCCGTCGCTTCTCGTTTCGCTCACGCCCCCTCATCGGACGGCCCGGCCGGAACGGTTCACGAAAGCACGGCTTGACTTTCCCGGGAGCCGTCCACAGCCTGTGGGCAGCCGCCCGCGCCACACCCCGGGCCCTGTGGACAGCCGCCCGCGGCCCGCCCGGGCCCCGTGGACGCCCGCGAGCCGCCCCCCGCTATCCCGCACGTCATGTCTCCGTAACCATCGATTCAGACGAGCTTGCGAAGCTCGGCCAATGAATCCCGCCGTGCCAGAGCCTTCGCCACCCCAGCAGGGGCCTGAGGGAAACGGGACCACTCATGTGACGCCCCCGCTCCCGCCCGCGCTCTCCGACGCGCCCGTGATGCTCGCGGCGCGGAAGAATGGGTCCATGAGCCAGCCGAACACCCAGGCACAGGTCCAGCACGCGCAGCCCTCCGTGGGCTCCATAGCAGCCCACCGCCCGCACACGGTGGCCGCGGCCGTCTCCGACCTGGAACCCGACATCGACGCCGACCTCGACGCGTACGAGGAGTCGCAGGTCGACGGCGTCCAGCTGCCGCAGGGCCGCTTCCTCGACCGGGAGCGCAGCTGGCTCGCGTTCAACGAGCGCGTGCTCGAACTCGCCGAGGACCCGAACACGCCGCTGCTGGAGCGGGCCAACTTCCTGGCGATCTTCGCCAGCAACCTGGACGAGTTCTTCATGGTCCGGGTGGCCGGCCTGAAGCGCCGCATCGCCACCGGCGTGGCCACCCGCTCCGCCTCCGGCCTGCAGCCCCGCGAGGTGCTGGAGATGATCTGGGCCCGCTCCCGCGAGCTCATGGCCCGGCACGCCGCCTGCTACCACGAGGACGTCGCCCCCGCACTCGCGGAGGAGGGCATCCACCTGGTCCGCTGGAGCGAGCTCCAGGAGAAGGAGCAGGCCCGCCTGTTCACCCTGTTCCGGCACCAGATCTTCCCCGTGCTGACCCCGCTGGCGGTCGACCCGGCGCACCCCTTCCCGTACATCTCCGGCCTGTCCCTGAACCTGGCCGTCGTCGTGCGGAACCCGGTCACCGGCCACAAGCACTTCGCCCGGGTCAAGGTGCCGCCGCTGCTGTCCCGCTTCCTGGAGAGCTCCCCGGGCCGCTACGTCCCCATCGAGGACGTCATCGCCGCGCACCTGGAGGAGCTGTTCCCCGGCATGGAGGTGCTGGAGCACCACGCCTTCCGCCTCACCCGGAACGAGGACCTGGAGGTCGAGGAGGACGACGCGGAGAACCTGCTCCAGGCGTTGGAGAAGGAGCTCATGCGCCGCCGCTTCGGCCCGCCGGTGCGCCTCGAGGTCGAGGAGTCCATCGACCGCGAGGTCCTGGACCTGCTGGTGCGCGAGCTGAAGATCAGCGAGGCCGAGGTCTATCCGCTGCCGGGCCCGCTGGACCTGACGGGCCTGTTCCGGATCGCCTCCCTGGACCGGCCCGAGCTGAAGTACCGCAAGTTCGTCGCCGGCACCCACCGCGACCTCGCCGAGGTCGAGTCGGCGTCCGCGCCGGACATCTTCGCCGCGCTGCGCGAGCGGGACGTGCTGCTGCACCACCCGTACGACTCGTTCTCCACCTCCGTGCAGGCCTTCCTTGAGCAGGCGGCCGGCGACCCGGACGTCCTCGCGATCAAGCAGACCCTGTACCGGACCTCCGGCGACTCCCCGATAGTCGACGCGCTCATCGAGGCCGCCGAGTCCGGCAAGCAGGTCCTGGTCCTGGTCGAGATCAAGGCCCGCTTCGACGAGCACGCCAACATCAAGTGGGCCCGCAAGCTGGAGGAGGCCGGCTGCCACGTGGTCTACGGCCTGGTCGGGCTGAAGACCCACTGCAAGCTGTCGCTGGTGGTCCGCCAGGAGGGCGAGACGCTGCGCCGCTACAGCCACGTCGGCACCGGCAACTACCACCCGAAGACGGCCCGCCTCTACGAGGACCTCGGCCTGCTCACGGCCGACCCGCAGGTCGGCGCGGACCTCTCGGACCTCTTCAACCGGCTCTCCGGCTACTCCCGCCGCGAGACCTACCGCCGGCTGCTCGTGGCCCCCAAGTCGCTGCGCGACGGCCTGGTCTCGCGGATCACCAAGGAGATCCAGCACCACCGCGCGGGACGCCCCGCGTACGTCCGCATCAAGGTCAACTCGATGGTCGACGAGGCCATCATCGACGCCTGCTACCGCGCGGCCCAGGCGGGCGTGCCGGTGGACGTGTGGGTGCGCGGCATCTGCGCGCTGCGCCCGGGGGTGGCGGGCCTGTCGGAGAACATCCGGGTCCGCTCGATCCTCGGCCGCTTCCTGGAGCACTCCCGGGTCTTCGCCTTCGGCAACGGCGGCGAGCCCGAGGTGTGGTTCGGCAGCGCGGACATGATGCACCGCAACCTCGACCGCCGGATAGAGGCCCTGGTCCGGGTCACCGACCCGGCCCACCGGGCGGCCCTGAACCGGCTGCTGGAGACCGGCATGTCCGACGCCACCGCCTCCTGGCACCTCGGCCCGGACGGCGACTGGACCCGGCATGCGACCGACGCGGACGGCCAGCCCCTGCGCAACGTCCAGGAGATGCTCATAGACGCCCGGAGGCGCCGGCGTGGCACAGCAACACCTTGACCCTACGGATCCCCGGTCCAGGCACGCCGGGCCCGCCCCCACCGGTGACGCCCTCGCGGGCTACCTGCGGACCCAGGCCACGGAGTTCCTCCGCGCGCTGCGCCTGCACCGGGAGACGGGGTCGGGGGCGAACGGCTCGGAGGCGTCCGCCGAGGCGGCCCGCGCCCTGCGCCGCTCGGCCCGCCGCATCAGCGCCAGCCTGCACACGTTCCAGCCCCTGCTGGACACGGACTGGTGCGAGGGCATGCGCCCGGAACTGGCCTGGGTCTCGGGAACCCTGGCCATGGAACACGCGTACACGTCCCGCCTGGAACGCCTGCTGTCGGCCCTGCACCGCTTGTCGGGGTCGACGGCGTTCCCGGCACAGGCGACCGAGCCGGCCGCGGGCCCTCGTGCCGGAGCCCAGTCCGGCCCGACGGCGGCACAGGAACGCGGCAACCTCACCGTGGGAGCGGCGAAGGCGGGCGCTCTCCTGGACCGTCAGCTGACCCTGGCCCGCACCCGGGCCCACTCCACGGCCCTGCAAGCCCTGGGCAGCAGCCGCTTCCACGCCGTCGCCGACAAGGTCGCGGTCCTGGCCAGCGAGGTCCCCCTCACCACCACGGCCGCCGCCACCGACCTCGCCCCGCACGCCGCGGCGGCGGAGGAACGCCTCAGGGACGCCGTGGCCGCGCTGCCCCTCGTCACCGCGGGCAGCCCGTACAACGCCGCGGCGCTCACCCACGGCCTGTCCCCGGACACCGTCCCGCACCCGCAGGACGCCCCCTGGCACCAGGTCCGCCTGCTGCTGCGCCTGCACCGCTACGCCCGCGAGGCGCTCAGCGGCCCCCAGGGCAACGCCGTCGTCGACCTGCGCCTGCTCTCCGCCGGCCAGGCCCTGAACCGCCACCGCGACGCCTCGGAGGCGGCGGCGGCAGCGGCCCAGGCGGCCCGCACGCCCCGGATCGCCCCGGCCACGGCGTACGCCCTCGGCGTGCTCCACGCCGACCAGCGGCACGAGGTGGAGGCCGCGCGGTTCGCGTTCCAGCAGTCCTGGCAGAAGGAGGCGGTGAGTACCCGGTGAGTTCACCCGAGGACCGCACCGTGCGAGCGGCCGGCTGCGTCCTGTGGCGCCGCTCCCCCGTCACCGGCGGGCTGGAACTGTGCCTCGTCCACCGGCCGAAATACGACGACTGGTCCTGGCCGAAGGGCAAGCTGAAGCGCGGCGAGGACCCGCTCGCCGGCGCCCTGCGCGAGGTGGCGGAGGAGACCGGCTGCCGGGCCGTGCCGGGCCCCGAGCTGCCCACCCTGCGCTACCGGGCGAACGGCCGCCCCAAGCAGGTGCGCTACTGGGCGGCCGAGGCCATATCCTGCGCTTTTTCCCCGACGGACGAGGTGGACCGGGTGCTGTGGCTGGCGCCGGCGGCGGCCCGCGCCCGCCTCACGCAGCCCTACGACCGCCCCCTGGTGGACGCGCTGCTCGCCGTGCCGCACCTGCCGCGGACGGCCGGCTGACCGGAACGCGTCGGTCCGTCCGGGAAGCGGAATGCGTACGTGCTCTCCCCGTAAGCATTCCGTGACCTAACCAGGCCTTAGGCAGGGGTTCACCCCTCGTTCATTTGTGGCCATCGGCGCCTTCACCTGATCTGCCTAATTTCAGCCTTACCGACGTGAGCCGCGCCCTGTCGGGTGCGGCCGCGTCCGCGTCACCAGACTTCGCACGCCGCCGATCAGGACGGCGGCTCCTGGAAGGAACTCAAGTGAAGCTTCAGCGCATGAACCGGCGGGCCCTCGCTCTCGGTGCTCTCGCCGTCTCCGGCGCCCTGGCCCTCACGGCGTGCGGCTCCGACGACACCGGCGGCAACAGCGGCGGCGGCTCCTCGGCCAACGCCGGGTCGAGCAACATCAAGTGCGACGACGCCAAGGGCCAGCTGCTCGCCGACGGATCGTCCGCACAGAAGAACGCGATCGACGCCTGGGTGAAGCAGTTCACCGCGGCCTGCCAGGGCGTGCAGATCAACTACAAGGGCGGCGGCTCCGGCGCGGGTGTCACGGCGTTCACCCAGGGCCAGGTCGCCTTCGCCGGCTCCGACTCCGCGCTGAAGCCCGACGAGGTCGCCGCCTCCAAGAAGGTCTGCTCCGGCGGCCAGGGCATCGACCTGCCGATGGTCGGCGGCCCGATCGCGGTCGGCTACAACGTCAACGGCGTGGACAACCTCGTCCTCGACTCCGCGACGCTGGCGAAGATCTTCAACAACGAGATCACCAACTGGAACGACCCCGCGATCAAGCGGCTGAACCCGAACGCGAAGCTTCCGAACCTCAAGATCCAGGCGTTCCACCGCTCGGACGACTCCGGCACCACGGACAACTTCACCAAGTACCTGATCGCCACCGCCAAGAAGGACTGGCCCTACGACGGCGGCAAGACCTGGCAGGCCAAGGGCGGCCAGTCCGCCTCCGGCTCCTCCGGTGTCGCCCAGCAGGTGAAGCAGACCAACGGCGCCATCGGCTACTTCGAGCTGTCGTACGCCAAGGACGGCCTGAAGACGGTCGACCTCGACACGGGTGCCGCCCAGCCGGTCAAGGCCACCATCGAGAACGCCACCAAGGCCATCTCCGAGGCCAAGGTCGTCGGCACGGGCAAGGACCTGGCGCTGGAGCTGAACTACGGCACCAAGGCCGAGGGCGCCTACCCGATGGTCCTCGTCACGTACGAGATCGTCTGCGACAAGGGCAACAAGAGCGACACGCTGCCCGCCACCAAGGCGTTCCTGCGCTACATCGCCTCGGAGGACGGCCAGAAGATCCTCACCGAGAACGACTACGCGCCCATCCCCGACGACATCATCTCCCAGGTCCGCACCACCATCGAGGGCCTGAGCTGACCCGAGTGCGGCCCGGCCCCCTCCCCGGGGCCGGGCCGCACCGTCCGGTGCACCGCCGCCAGTGGCCGTACCGCGCGTACGGCTCCGCAGAGCCGCCGCCGACCGCGTACGGCTCCGCAGACCGGAGAACCTGATGGACACATCAACGCAGATAACCGACGCACCGCCCCCCGCTCCCCAGCCGACCGTCGACAAGCGCGCCGCGCGCGGCGCCACCCGGCCCGGAGACCGGATCTTCCTCGGTCTCTCCCGCGGCTCCGGCATCCTGCTGCTGGTGATCATGGCCGCGATCGCGGTCTTCCTCACCTACCGCGCCTCCCTCGCGATCAGCAAGGACGAGGGCAACTTCCTCACCACGTTCCAGTGGGACACGAACCTGGTCCCGCCGAACTTCGGCATCGCCGTCCTGGCCTTCGGCACGGTCGTCTCCTCGATCGTCGCCATGGTCATCGCGGTCCCGATCGCCGTCGCCATCGCGCTCTTCCTCACGCACTACGCCCCGCGCCGGCTGCGCGGCCCCATCGCGTACGTGATCGACCTGCTCGCCGCCGTGCCGTCCATCGTGTACGGCCTGTGGGGCGCCCTGATCCTCGTACCGCACATGAACGGCCTCTTCGGCTGGCTCGACAGCTACCTCGGCTGGACGGGCATCTTCTCCTGGGAGGGCGGCGCCCCCCGCTCGATGCTGACCGTCGGCATCCTGCTCGCGATCATGATCCTGCCGATCATCACCAACGTGAGCCGCGAGGTCTTCCGCCAGGTCCCGCAGATGCACGAGGAGGCGGCCCTGGCGCTCGGCGCCACCCGCTGGGAAGTGATCCGCATGGCGGTGCTGCCCTTCGGCCGCTCCGGCGTGATCTCCGCCTCGATGCTCGGCCTCGGCCGCGCCCTCGGCGAGACCATGGCCGTCGCCACCGTGCTCTCCCCGACCTTCGACATCCAGGCCAGCCTGCTCGACCCGGGCGGCGGCACGTTCGCCCAGAACATCGCCAGCAAGTTCGGTGAGGCGACCGAGTTCGGCCGGGACGCGCTGATCGCCTCCGGTCTGGTCCTGTTCGTCATCACCCTGCTGGTCAACGGCGCGGCCCGCGCGATCATCGCCCGCCGCAAGGAGTACTCGGGGGCCAACGCATGAGCACCGCAACCGTCACCCCCAAGGGCCCCAGCACCCTGCGCGGCGCCCGCCTGCCCAAGTGGGCCCCCTACGGGATCGCCGCCGGTTCCATCGCCGTCGCGATCGGCATCGGTCTCGCGGCCGGCCTGCACAGCCGCGTCCAGTGGGGCCTGATCGCCGCGATCCTCTACGTCCTCGGCACGTACGCCCTCGCCACGATGGTCGAGGGCAAGCGCCAGGCCAAGGACCGCATCGCGACCTCCCTCGTCTGGGTCGCCTTCCTGCTCGCCGTGATCCCGCTGGCCTCGCTGGTCTGGTCGACGGTCGCGCGCGGCGTGAAGGTCCTCGACCTCTACTTCCTGACGCACTCCATGGGCGTCGTCGCCGACACCGAGCCCGGCGGCGGTATCTACCACGCCATCCTCGGCACCCTGGAGCAGGTCGGTCTCGCCACGGTGATCGCCGCGCCGATCGGCGTGCTCACCGCGATCTACCTGGTCGAGTACGGCCGGGGCAACCTCTCCAAGGCCATCACGTTCTTCGTCGACGTCATGACCGGCATCCCGTCGATCGTCGCGGGTCTGTTCATCCTCAGCCTCATGCTGATGTTCGACATGGAGCCCTTCGGCTTCGCCGGCTCGCTGGCCCTGGCCATCCTGATGATGCCGGTGGTCGTCCGCTCCACGGAGGAGATGCTCAAGCTCGTCCCGAACGAGCTGCGCGAGGCCTCCCTGGCGCTCGGCGTCCCGAAGTGGCGCACCATCCTGAAGGTGGTCCTGCCGACCTCCATCGGCGGCATCACCACGGGCATCATGCTCGCGATCGCCCGTATCACCGGTGAGACCGCCCCGGTGCTGCTGCTGGTGTGGGGCAACTCCTTCATCAACGCCAACCCCTTCGAGGGGGCGCAGGCCTCGCTGCCGCTGTACATCTACCAGCAGTACGCGAACAGCGCGGGCTCCGGTGCGGCGTACGACCGCGCCTGGGCGGCGTCGCTCACCCTGATCGCCTTCGTGATGCTCCTGAACCTGGTGGCCCGCGGGATCGCCCGCTGGAAGGCCCCGAAGACCGGTCGCTAAAGCATCGATGTGCGGCTACCGCCGCGTGGCGACCACGGCGACTGACTGAGTCTGGAAGTGAAGAAGTAATGGCCAAGCGAATCGACGTAAGCGGACTGACCGCCTACTACGGCTCCCACAAGGCGATCGAGGACATCTCGATGACCGTCGAGCCGCGCTCGGTGACGGCGTTCATCGGCCCGTCCGGCTGCGGCAAGTCCACGTTCCTGCGCACCCTGAACCGGATGCACGAGGTCACGGCCGGCGGCCGGGTCGAGGGCAAGGTGCTGCTGGACGACGAGGACCTCTACGGCGCGAGCATCGACCCGGTGTCGGTGCGGCGCGAGGTCGGCATGGTGTTCCAGCGGCCGAACCCGTTCCCCACGATGTCGATCTTCGACAACGTGGCGGCGGGGCTGCGGCTCAACGGCAACTACAAGAAGAGCGAGCTGGCCGACATCGTCGAGCGCTCGCTCAAGGGCGCGAACCTCTGGAACGAGGTCAAGGACCGCCTGAACAAGCCCGGCTCGGGTCTGTCGGGTGGTCAGCAGCAGCGTCTGTGCATCGCGCGGGCGATCGCGGTGGAGCCGAACGTCCTGCTCATGGACGAGCCCTGCTCGGCACTGGACCCGATCTCCACCCTGGCGATCGAGGACCTGATCGGCGAGCTGAAGGAGCGCTTCACGATCGTCATCGTGACGCACAACATGCAGCAGGCGGCGCGCGTCTCCGACCGCACGGCGTTCTTCAACCTCGCGGCGGTCGGCCAGCCCGGCAAGCTCATCGAGATCGACGACACGGAGCGCATCTTCTCCAACCCGTCGGTCCAGGCCACGGAGGACTACATCTCCGGCCGCTTCGGCTGAGCCACCTCCTGCCGAGACTCCTCGCGGTGCTGCATGGCGGTGCCACCGCGAGGCCGAAAAAGGGCCCGCCCCTGGCTCCCGGGGGCGGGCCTGTTCGTGTCCGGACCGGGTTACAGGAACGCCAGGTTCACGATCCCGAAGGAAGCGGCGGCCACCAGCGCGGCGGCCGGCATCGTGATGAACCACCCCAGGATGATGTTCTTGGCGACGCCCCACCGCACGGCATTGACCCGCTTGGTGGCCCCCACGCCCATGATCGCCGACGTGATGACGTGGGTCGTGGAGATCGGCGCCTTGAACAGGAACGCGGTGGCGAACATGATCGACGCGCCCGTCGTCTCGGCGGCGAACCCCTGCGGCGGGTCCAGCTCGATGATCTTCCGACCCAGCGTCCGCATGATCCGCCAGCCGCCGGCGTACGTCCCCAGCGACAGCATCACCGCACAGGCGATCTTCACCCACACCGGGATCGGGTCGCCGTAGTCCTCGACATCGGCGATGACGAGCGCCATCACCACGATGCCCATGGTCTTCTGGGCGTCCTGCAGGCCGTGCCCCAGCGCCATGCCGGCCGCCGAGACGGTCTGCGCGATGCGGAACCCGCGCTTGGCCTTGTGCGGGTTCGCCTTCCTGAATATCCACATGATGGCGGTCATCACCAGGTAGCCGGCCAGCAGACCGACCACCGGGGAGATGAACATGGGGATGACGACCTTCTCCAGCACCCCGTGCCAGTAGACCGTCGTGCCACCGGCCAGCGCCGCGCCGACCATGCCGCCGAACAGCGCGTGCGAGGACGACGAGGGCAGCCCGAAGTACCAGGTGATCAGGTTCCAGACGATCGCACCCACCAGCGCGGCGAAGAGGATGCCCATCCCCTTCGACCCCTCCGGTGTCTGGATCAGACCCTCACTGACCGTCTTGGCGACGCCGGAGCCCATGAACGCGCCGAGGAGGTTCATCACCGCGGCCATCGCCAGCGCGGCCCGCGGCGTGAGCGCCCGGGTCGACACGGACGTGGCGATCGCGTTCGCCGAATCGTGGAAACCGTTGGTGTACGTGAAGAAGAGCGCGACCCCGATGGTCACGACCAGAGCGAAGGTGTCCATGAAGGGCTCAGGACTCCTTGACGGCGATGGTCTCCACCGTGTTCGCCACGTGCTCGAACGCGTCCGCCGCCTCCTCCAGCACATCCACGATCTGCTTGAGCTTGAGGACCTCGATGGCGTCGTACTTGCCGTTGAAGAGGTGCGCCAGCAGCTTGCGGTGGATCTGGTCGGCCTGGTTCTCCAGCCGGTTGACCTCGATCCAGTACTCGGTGAGGTTCTCCATGGTGCGCAGGTGCGGCATGGCCTCGGCCGTCAGTTCGGCGGCCCGCGCCAGGACCTCGATCTGCTGCTCGACGCCCTTGGGCAGTTCCTCGACGTTGTAGAGGACGACCAGGTCGACGGCCTCCTCCATGAAGTCCATGATGTCGTCGAGGGACGAGGCGAGGGAGTAGATGTCCTCGCGGTCGAACGGCGTGATGAACGAGGAGTTCAGCTGGTGGAAGATCGCGTGCGTGGCGTCGTCACCTGCGTGTTCCGCTGCCCGCATACGCTCTGCGATCTCGGCCCGGGCGGAAGCGTCCGCCCCGAGCAGTTCCATCAGGAGTTTCGAGCCCGTGACGATGTTGTCCGCGGAGGCGGCGAACATGTCGTAGAAGCTCGTCTCCCTGGGGGTCAGACGAAAGCGCACGTGGGGTCCTCGGGGTGCTTCGGTTTCGGTCAGGCTGATGCTAGGCGCATCATCCGGCCACGGCTATCGGGCCGCCCACCAGTGTCGCCCATCAGGCACAGTGATGAGCACGGGGTCGGCCCAGGGGCAGGATCCAGCCGTTGCGTACGACTGTGTACGGCATCGGCCAAGGGGCGTATACCCAGTAAAGTTCGGTACCATATACCCACTAGGGGTATATGTCGGCTCACCGCCCAGGAGGACGCGATGACGACCATCAAGGCCGGCGCGGGAGCGCCCTCCGACGGCACGGATGTCGCGCATGTCACGGACGTCACCCCCGCTGCGGAGGTCGTGACCGACCACGACCAGGGCGTGCACGGGTACCACAAGCAGAAGGACGAACACCTCAAGCGCCTGCGCCGCATCGAAGGCCAGATCCGGGGCCTGCAGCGCATGGTCGACGAGGACATCTACTGCATCGACATACTCACGCAGGTCTCCGCCTCCACGAAGGCCCTGCAGTCCTTCGCCCTGCAGCTGCTGGAGGAGCACCTGCGCCACTGCGTCGCGGACGCGGCCCTCAAGGGCGGTGACGAGATCGACGCGAAGGTGAAGGAGGCGACCCAGGCGATCGCCCGCATGCTGCGGACGTGACCACGTACGGATTCAGCGTCCCGAGGTGTCCCGTTCCTCGGCCACTCTCAGCACCTCGTCGATGCTCTCCAGGCTGAGCCGCTCCTGCGCGGCCGACGCCGCGATGATCAGCTCTCCGCACAGCTCGATCTCGGCGAGGGCCACGTGGTCCTGAACTGCCGTACCGCCGACCGGAGCCACGTGCATCACCTCATCTCTGCCGTTACCGACTTCCTAGAGTAGGGAGCGGCCTACACGCCGCGCATGGCACGGACGGGCTAGTTCGCGCCGGTCACTCCTCGGCGATCCGGCCCGCGTAGATGTCGCCGTCGTCCGGCAGCCGTACGCGCGCCGAGGCCCCGAAATCGTAGAGCAGGGTGGTCGAGGCGACGGCGACGGGGCTCTTCTGCTGCCCGTTCAGGAAGCTGAAGCGGTGGCGGACCTTGCGGATGCGGCCCTCGTCGTCGAGGTAGGCGTCGAACGGCACTTCGGCCGTGGCGAACCCTTTCGCCGCCGCGCCCAGGGACTCGGCGTTCCCGGCGGAGGCGCGCCGCGCGGCGGCGCCGAGGTCGGCCGTGCCCCGGTAGTGCCGCACTCCGGTGCCCGCGACCTCGGTCCGGCCCAGGTACGTCGCCGACCGCGTGCCGCGCAGCACCTCGGCCGCGGCGTACGGGTCGGTGGCCCCGCCGGTGACGAGGTTCCCGTCGGACAGCGTCCGCGTGTCCACCCGCACCCACTTGTCCGGGGGCACACCGGCGCCCCGGTTCTTCATGAACAGGGCGCCCGGCGCGAGCAGTTCCGTGATGGGCCGGCGCTCGGCGGCCCCCGCGGGATCCTGCGGCAGCAGCACCTTCAGCCGGCCGAGCCGCTTGCGGTAGTCGTAGACCCCCGCTCCCCGGATGGTCACCCGGGTCCCGCCGGCGGCCATCTCCATCGACGTACGGGCCTTCGAACTCCCCGCGTCCACCAGCCGGTCGGCGGCCCGGCGCAGCACGAGGACCGCGTCCCCGTCACGCGCGTCACCGGCGACCGCGTCTCCTCCGGAGCACCCGCCGGCGCCCAGTACCGCACCGGCCACGGCCCCGGCCGCGGCGACCGCCGCACCCGTCCGCCTGCGCCGCCGTTCCCGCTGCCGCCCAGTCATCGCCTGCCTACCCCCAGCCGGTACGTCCGTCACGGGCCCCCTTGTTGTTCCGGTTAACGACGGGTATGTGCCCCCGTCACGCGAGCGCACCGGCGCCGGCATACGAACCCTTTACCTGCGCTGGGTAACGTTGTCGCCGTGGCGCAGCAGGACGGGCTGGAACCTCCCCCCAACCTCCCGGAACACCGCACGACGACCATGGAGCAGGGCCGCTTCTGCATGGCCCACTGCACCTGCGGCTGGCGCGGCCCGGCAAGACGGGCCCGAAGCCAGGCCCGCACGGACGCGGAGAAACACGAGGGTCTCGCCTAGCGGCTGCGGATCGATCGCGTGGAACCCCGTACCCCACCACCCCGTCTCCCACGACGGAACCACCGGGAGGCCCCATGGAACGGCGTACATTCCTCGCAGTCGGCACGGCGGGCATCGCCGCGGCCGCGACCCCGCTCACCGCCGCCTGCACGAAATCGGACACCCGCTCCGGGGCCACGGCCACCGCCACGACCAGGCGAACACTCGCCGGGACCGCCGACTGGTCCGCCCTCGCCCGCGACCTCGACGGCCCGCTGGTCCGCCCGGGCGACACCAGTTGGGCCACGGCCCGACAGCTGTACAACACCCGCTTCGACCACCTGAAGCCCGCCGCCGTCGCCTACGTGGCCCACCCCGACGACATCCGCACGGCCCTGTCCTACGCCCGCGCCCACGCCCTGCGCGTGGCGATCCGCAACGGCGGCCACTCCTACGCCGGCTGGTCCTCCGGCAACGGCCGCCTGATCGTCGACGTCTCGAAACTCAACCGCGTCCGCGCCTCCGGCGACACCGCGGTGATCGGCGCCGGCGCCAAACTCATCGACGTCTACCGCGCCCTGACCGCGAAGGGCGTGACGATCCCCGCCGGCTCCTGCCCCACCGTCGGCGTCTCCGGCCTCACCCTCGGCGGCGGGCACGGCGTGGTCTCCCGCGCCTACGGCCTGACCTGCGACAGCCTCACCCAGGCCACCCTGATCACCGCCGACGGCAAGCAGCTCACCGCGAACGCCCGCGAGCACAAGGACCTCTTCTGGGCCCTGCGCGGCGCCGGCAACGGCAACTTCGGCGTCGTGACGGAACTGCACTTCAAGACCCACCCGGCTCCGCAGGGCGTCTCGGCCCACCTGTCCTGGCCCTGGTCGAAGGCGGCCGCGGTGGTGAGGGCCTGGCAGGAGTGGGGCCCGGCACAGCCCGACGAGATCTGGTCGTCCCTGCACCTGGCGAGCGCCGCCGGGGGCACCCCGACCGTCTCCGTCTCGGCCTTCTCCCTCGGCACCTACGGCGAACTGAAGAACGCCGTGGACCGCCTGGCCGACCGCGTCGGCGCCCCGGCCCGCAGCGTCTCCCTCAAGCGCCGCTCGTACGAGGAGTCGATGGAGGTGTACGCGGGCTGCTCCTCGTTCCCGACGGACGCGCAGTGCCACCTGCCCGGCTCGACCCCCGGCCGCTCCCCGAAGGGCGCGCTGGGTCGCGAGACGTACGCCGCGGCGTCGGACTTCTTCGACCGCTCCCTGTCCGCGGCCGGTATCCGCACGCTGCTGTCGCAGGCCGGCTCGGTGCGCGGCGGCACGGGCAGCATCGCGCTCACCGCCCTCGGCGGAGCGGTCAACCGCGTCCCGCCGACCGCCACGGCGTTCGTGCACCGCCGCTCCCGCATGCTGGCCCAGTACATCGCCTCCTGGCGGCCGGGCACGAGCGGCGCCACGGCCCGCGACTGGCTCGCCGCCGCCCACAAGGCGATGCGGCCCTACGCCTCGGGCGCGGCGTACCAGAACTACACGGACCCGACCCTGACCGACTGGCGCGAGGCGTACTACGGCGACGCGGCGACCCGCCTGGCGAAGCTGAAGAACCAGTACGACCCGACGCGCTTCTTCACGTACCCGCAGGCCCTCTGACGCGAGCCTCTGCCGCGAGCCCTTCGCCGCGCGAGCCCTTCGCCGCGAGCCGGAGCGCTACGCGGCCAGGTCCCGCTCGGACGCCCCGGCCTGCTCACTGCGCGCCCCGGGGATCACCGAGTCCTGCTCGGCCGGTCCTCTTCCCCGGGCCCGGATCAGCCACCCCACGCGCGGCGACCGCTCGATCGCCGTCGTCACGGGCGTCAGCAGGGCCATGGCCGGCGGCGACAGCAGCAGGGCCACGGCCGTGCCCAGCGCGAACCCGCCCACGACGTCCGTCGGGTAGTGCACGCCCATGTAGACGCGGATGAAGCCCCCGAACAACGCCAGCACGAGCCCGATCAGCCCGAATTTGCGGTTGGCGACGAACAGGCCGACCGCCAGCGCCATGACGATCGTCGCGTGGTCGCTGACGAAGGAGTAGTCGGTCTTGCCCTTGACGAGGACGTCCAGCCCCTGGTGGTCGAGGAACGGCCGGGGCCGCTCCACGAATCCCCGTATCGGCACGTTCACCAGCACGGCGATGCCCGCCGCCAGCGGCGCCCAGATCAGCGCCGCGACGGTGGACGCGGCGTCCTCGTCCCCGCGCCGCCGCACCGACCACCAGCACCACACGACGAGCAGGACGATGGCGAGCAGCAGCCCGTACTCACCGACGTACTCCATGACGCGGTCGAACCACGGCGGCGCGTCCTTGGCCAGGCCATTGATGTCGTAGAGCAGGTCGACGTCGGGGTTCGACCCGGATTCGGCGAGTCCAGCCATGGTGCTGCGGCCCCTTCGTCGTTGACTCCCGGCGCACCTGTGCGTGCGCCGCTGCTGCCACCCCCGTGGTTGTAGATCCGCTTCCGCTGCACGCGTGCGTGACACGTGCCCAGTGACGTCTGCTCGGCTACGTCACCAGGAACGCATGGTCCCCGTTGATACGTTCCACACTCCACCGAATGATCACGCAGACGTTATCGAAGAGAGATACGTTGTCGCAGCTCAGGGGGTGGGTTCACACTCGGTTCACACCGTCGTGGGCAGTGCTTTCGCGCCATCTTCGGTGACCCGGGTGGCCCCGAAGTAGTCGGGGGTGTCGATCGGGTCGAATCGGATGACCGCGCCCGTCCGCGGCGCGTCGATCATGTACCCACCTCCGACATAAATGCCGACATGCCGGATGGCACGTGAATTGGTGAGGTCGTCCGAGAAGAACACGAGGTCGCCCGGGAGCAGTTCGTCCCGGCTGGGGTGCGGCCCCGCGTTGTACTGGTCGTTGGCGACGCGCGGGAGCTTGATGCCCACGCTCGCGTAGGCGGCCTGCGTCAGACCCGAGCAGTCGAAGCGTCCGCCCTGCTCAGCGGTGCCGGTGCCGCCCCACAGGTAGGGCGTGCCGAGCTTCTTCTGCGCGTACTCGATCGCGCCGGCGGCCTGCTCGGAGGGGTCGACCCGCCCGACGGGCGCCGCGAAGCTCTCCGAGAGGGTGGTGATCCTCTTCACGTAGTTCTGCGTCTCGCGGTACGGCGGCACGCCCCCGTACTTGATCACCGCGTACGCCCCCGCGTTGTACGCGGCCAGCATGTTTTCGGTCAGATTCCCGCCGACCTTCTTCACGTACGACGCGAGTTCGCAGTCGTAGGAGGCGGCCGAGGGGATCGCGTCCTTGGGGTCCCACACATCGCGGTCGCCGTCGCCGTCGCCGTCGATGCCGTGGGAGGCCCAGGTGCCGGGGATGAACTGCGCTATGCCCTGCGCGGCGGCGTGGCTCTGGGCCCTCGGGTTGAAGCCGCTCTCCTGGTAGAGCTGGGCGGCGAGCAGGGCCGGGCTGATGGCGGGGCAGAGGTTGCCCCACTTCTGCACGAGGGCCGCGTACGCGGCGGGCACCGAGCCCTTGGCCAGCGATTTCGCCCCGCCGCCCACGCCGTTGACCAGGTTCCCGGCGACGATGTAGACCCCGACGACGAGCAGCATCACGAAGGCCAGGGCGGAGCTGATGGCGACACTCGCCACGATCCACGCCTTACGCACCGTCAACCGCCCCTCACTCACCGGGAGTCCGTCGCCTGGCCAGTGTAGAGGCGGCCGCCGGGCTCGGGAATGATCACGGAGGGGAAGTCGGGGGGCGGAAGGGGGGACGGGCCACGGCACGGGCGGCACGACGGGGGCACGGCCGGAGCACACCGGGTGTCACGCATCCCCCGCCGCCTCCCGGTACAGCCGTTCCGCCTCCGTGCCGAGCACCACGCTGTAGGAGACGCCCGGGGTCGTGCCGCCCTCGTCGTGGCCGCCGAGGATCCCGACGACCTGTCCGTCGCCGTTCACCCAGGGGCTGCCGCTCGTGCCGCCGCTGAAGCCGGGGCATTCGACGCGCTGCTGGGTGGCGCTGTGCGCGACCGGCTTGTCGGTACAGGTGACGGGCGTCTCACGGGAGTTGGGATACCCGGTGACGGTCACCGCGGTGGCCCCCGTCGCCGTACCGGTCGTGAACGCGTTCCCGCCGACGACGTCCTGGACCTCTCGCCCGCCGCGCGGCGCGACCACGAGGAACCCGACATCGCTGTCCTCGTGCCGCCCGTGCACCCACCCCGGGGGAAGGAATTGCCGGGTGACCTTCCACACGCCGTAGGGCGCACGGCCGTCCCGGTACCCCGGCACGAAGTCCAGGTCCCCGTCCCCGCCCAGGCAGTGCGCCGCGGTGACGACCAGGTTCCGGTGCGGCGCGGCCACCACCGACGCCGTGCAGAAGTGCCCGCCGGCCAACCGCCCCGCCCGCGCGGCGGGGACGAGCACCCCGACCCGCGCGTTCCCCGCGGCGACGGTGACCCGGAAGGGCCCGGCCCCGTCGTCGGCGGTCGCGGTGGACGCGGTGACGAGTGCGACGAGCAGCACGGCGACGACCAGGACGCGCTTCATCGCAGCGACTGTGCCCGACGAAGGTGAGAGAAGCGTCAGACGCGGGTCCGCTCGTCCCGCGCGAGCGGGAAGGAGGTCCCCGTCAGCTCCTCCGACACCTCCCACAGCCGACGGGCCGTCAGCGGGTCGCTGGCCGCGCGGGAGCGGCCCACCAGGGTCGGGGCGCCGCGCAGCTCGCCGAGGCCGTCGGGGCCGACGTAGCTCGCGCCGGGCAGGTCCTGGGTGGCGGCGTAGAGCGTGGGGAGGGCGCCGGCCTTGTCGTCCTGGGCGAAGAACCGGTTGCCGAGGCGCATGGCGGCGCGTGCCGCCGGGTGGGCCGCGTGGCTCTGCAGGTTGGTGGCCGCGTAGCCGGGGTGGGCGGCCAGGGCGCGGACCGTCGAGCCCGACTCGGTCAGCCGGCGCTGGAGTTCGAGGGTGAACAGGAGGTTGGCGAGCTTGGACTGGGCGTAGGCGCGCTGCGGGGTGTAGTCCGACGCCATGTCCAGGTCGTCGAAGGCGATCCGCGCGCCGCCCCAGCGGTGGGCGCCCGAGGAGACGGTGACGACCCGGTCGGTGAGGTGCGGCAGCAGCAGGTTCGTCAGGGCGAAGTGCCCGAGATGGTTCGTGCCGAACTGCATCTCGAAGCCGTCCTTGGTGCGCTGCCTCGGCAGCATCATCACGCCGGCGTTGTTGACGAGGAGGTGCAGCGGCTGCTGCCAGGCGTCCGCGAAGGCCCGTACGGAGGACAGGTCCGCGAGGTCCAGCCGGCGCACCTCGGTGCTGCCGCGCACGGTGGCCGCCGCGGCCCGCCCGCGCTCCGGGTCCCGTACGGCGAGGACGACGTGCGCCCCCGCGCGGGCGAGCGCGTCGGTCGTGGTGAGGCCGATGCCGCTGTTGGCACCGGTGACGACGACGGTCCGCCCGGTGAGGTCGGGGAGGCGGCGCGCGCTCCACGCCGCGCCGCTCTTGTTGTCCGTTTGCTCAGCCATGCACCGAATGTAGGCGGCGACAACAATGCTGTCAATGACAACAATGCAGCCAGCGACAACAATGATGGCGACGTCAACATCGGGATACGATGGTGCGCATGCCGGAGAGCCGCCCCTACCACCACGGAGACCTGCGCTCCACCCTGCTCTCGGGCGCCGAGCGCACCCTGCGGGAGAAGGGCGTGGGCGCGCTCTCGCTGCGCGAACTGGCCCGTGAGGCGGGCGTGAGCCACGCGGCCCCCGGCCGCCACTTCAAGGACAAGCAGGCCCTGCTCAACGCCCTGGCACTGGCCGGGTACGACCGGCTGGGCCAGGCCCTGGAGGGCGCCGACGACCCGGCCCTGCCCCTGGAACGGCGGCTCACGGCCCTCGCCCGGGCCTATCTCGCCTTCGCGATCGACAACGCCGCGCTGCTGGAGCTGATGTACGCCCGCAAGCACGAGCCCGACGCCTCGGAGCAGATGGCGGCGGCCGGCGACCGGACGGTGGGCTCCTTCGCGCGGGTCATCGCCGACGCCCAGGAACGCGGCGAGATCATCGCGGGCGACCCGGAGCACCTCACCCTGCTCACCGGCGCCACCCTCCAGGGCATCGCCTCCTTCGCCGCCGGCGGCCTGCTCGCCCCCGGGGCGGCCCTCGACGGCATCGAGGAACTGGTCCACCTCCTCCTGCACGGCCTCAAGCCCCGCTGATTCCGGGCCCCTTGGGTCACGCGGGCCAGGCCCCTCGGGTCAAGCCGCGCCCATTCAGCGGCCATCGGCCCGTCATCGGCCGGTAAGCACCACACCCGTCTCGGTAAGGCGGAAGTCAGGATTCCGAAACCTGTCTTGTTGTCACGTACCCAACAAGCGATCGTCGTCGCGGGTCGCCGCCCCCGCCGGGAACCACACCGGCGGAACCCCCACCCGCAGGCCTCTGTCCACCACTGCCAGGAGGCTGTACCTTGCGCACGACACCCACCCACTCCGCCGGCCGCCGCAGATGGCACCGGATCGGCTCCGCCGCCACCGCCACCGCCGCCCTCCTCCTCACCGGCCTCACCACCGCCGCCCACGCGGACACCGCCCGGGCGAGCGCGCCCGAGGTCACCTGGACCCGCTCCTGCGCCCTCCCCCGCCACCAGGGCGAGATGGCCTGCAACGCCCTGCGCGTCACGGGCGGCCGCACCGCCTTCCAGCAGCAGCACGGCATCTCCCCCCAGGCCGCCGACGCCACCAGCCCCTCCGGCTACGGCCCCGCCGACCTCCGCGCCGCCTACGGACTGACCTCCGCCGCCACGAGCAACGGCACCGGCCGGACCATCGCCATCGTCGACGCCTACGACGACCCGAACGCCGAGTCGGACCTCGCCGCCTACCGCTCGCACTACGGCCTGCCCGCCTGCACCACCGCGAACGGCTGCTTCAAGAAGGTCGGCCAGACCGGCTCCACCACCTCCCTGCCCGCCCCCAACAGCGGCTGGGCCGCCGAGATCTCCCTCGACCTGGACATGGCCAGCGCCGTCTGCCCGAACTGCCACATCACCCTCGTCGAGGCCAAGTCCGCCACCATGACCAACCTCGGCACGGCCGTCAACGAGGCCGTCAGCCTGGGCGCCAAGTACGTCTCCAACAGCTACGGCGGCGGCGAGTCCTCCTCCGACGCGACCTACGACTCCACCTACTTCAACCACCCCGGCGTCGCCATCACCGTCAGCGCGGGCGACGCGGGCTACGGCGCCGAGTACCCGGCGGCCTCCCGGTACGTGACCTCCGTGGGCGGCACCAGCCTCACCGCCTCCTCCACCACCCGCGGCTGGACCGAGAGCGTCTGGTCGACCAGCAGCACCGAGGGCACCGGCTCCGGCTGCTCCGCCTACGACACCAAGCCGGCCTGGCAGACCGACACCGGCTGCGCCCGGCGCACGATCGCCGACGTCTCGGCCGTCGCCGACCCCGCGACCGGCGTCTCCGTCTACGACACCTACGGCGCCGACGGCCAGGGCTGGGCCACCTACGGCGGCACCAGCGCCTCCGCCCCGATCATCGCGGCCGTCTACGCCCTTGCGGGCACCCCGTCCAGCGGCTCCTACCCGGCGAAGTTCCCCTACGCGAACACCAGCGCCCTGAACGACGTCACCAGCGGCAGCAACGGAACCTGCGCCACCAGCTACTTCTGCACCGCCCGGACGGGCTACGACGGCCCGACCGGCTGGGGCACACCCCAGGGGCTCGGCGCCTTCACCGGCTGACACCCACCACCTCGTGACGGACCGTCACCGAGGAACACCGCCGAGGGCCGTGGGGGCCCGAGGCGGGCAGGGGAAAGAACGGGCCGCGGCAACCCAGCCGCGGCCCGTTCGCCGTGCCGGGTAGCCTTCACCCGGAGAACACCGGCGCGACCACTCACCCGACCAGCCGTCAGAAACCGCACGGAAAGGTGAGAAAGATCGCAAGAGGGCACAACGACGGAACCGCACCCCAGGTTTCGCTCAGGCCTCATTGCCCGGCGTGACCTGCCGTGATACACAGAGTGACCATACGATCCTTCGTACACCGTCCGTCGCCTCCCTTAGGGGCCGGAGCGGAACGGTGGCAAGGTATTCGTACGAAACCCGCCAATCAATGACGCCAAGTCGACATACGACAGCATCATTGTCGGCGAGAATGAGGCCGGACCTCTGCACGACCGCAGAGGATGCGGAACTACCCAACAGGGGCGGTGACTTACATGCTCTTTGCGGCCGATAAGGGAGACATCAACACCATCATCGGCGGGATCGCTCCGGACTGGGGCCCCTTCGGCAGCCTGGGCAACGAGGCCAAGGTGATGATCGAGGTCGTGATGGCGGTGGCCATCCTGATCTGCCTCGGCATCGCCATCTGGGGCGCCGCCAAGCAGCGCATCGGTGCCACGGCCCTCCGCGACACCTTCAGCGCGGAACAGGGCAAAGGCCTCATCATCGCCGGCCTCACCGGAGTCTTCATCATCGGCTCCCTCGGCACGCTCTTCACCATCGTGTACGGCATGGCCGTGTAGCCCGGGCACCCCCGCCCGGCCGGGCACGCCCGGCTCCCTCCCCCCTCTCCATCCCACCCGCCCGTCGTGCCCACCGGCTGAGGTTGCGTTTCCCTGATGTCGAGTCACCACACCGCGCCCGCGCGGGAACCAGCACGGCTACCGTCGTACGAGAAGTACGACCGGTACGAAGTGTTTCCGCACGACGTCGAGGGGGCGTACGCGGCATGAGTCTCGGTGACGAGCGCGAGGCCTCCGGCGGCTACGGCGGCACGGGCCAGACCCGCACCCGCCTGCCCGACGCAGGCTCCGACCCCTACGGCACCCCACGCCGCGGCCCGCGCTCCTCGTCCCGCAGCCTGGTCACGGTGGTCGGCGTGGTCGTCCTCCTGATCGCAGCAATCGCCTTCGCGAACCGGGGGGACGACCCGTCGTCTTCCACGGACGGCTCGGCGGCCAAGCCGGGGGCTACGGCGACGGCGCCCTCCGGGAAGCGACCGGTGGGGGCGAAGACGGACGGGATTCCCACGGGCTACTCCCAGGACGAGCAGGGGGCCCAGTCCGCAGCCACCAATTACGGCATCGCGCTCGGGTCGGCCGACATGTACAACACGGAGAAGCGGCACGCGATCGTCAACACGGTGTACGCGCCCGATGTCGCAGCGGCCCAGCTGCCGGCGTTCGACCAGGCCTACTCCCGGCAGAGCTTCCTCGAGAAGATCGGCCTGAACAAGGACGGCGCCGCGCCGAGCGGTCAGACCTTCGTCTCCCGCGTCATCCCGGTCGGCACCAAGGTCACGTCCTTCGGCGGCAGCACCGCCTCGGTCGCGCTCTGGTACACGTCCCTCTTCGGCCTGTCGGGCGAGGGCTCCACGAACCCCGTGACCGAGAGCTGGTACACGACGACCTACCAGTTGAAGTGGGTCGACGGTGACTGGAAGGTCACCGACTTCACCCAGGAGGACGGCCCCGTCCCGGTCGGACGCGACCAAAAGGCCTCCACCGCAGAGGACATGACCAAGGCTGTCGAGGAGTACGGAGGGTTCACCTATGCCCGGTAAGCGCCGCGTACTCAAGCTCGCCGCAGTGGTCACGGCCGTGCAGACGGCCACGGTCCTGCTGGCCACCCGTGCCTTCGCCGCCCCCACTCCCTCTCCCTCGCCCAGCAACAACGCGTGCGACCTGCTCAGGGGCGAGGCCCGGGACATCTGCGAAGGCGACACCGGCCGCGGCGGCGGAGGCGGCGCCGACCGCCTCGACCCCACCTCCACCCTCGACCCCCTCTCCTCCCTCGCCAAGGGCTGTGCCGACGCCGCCTCCTGGACCGTCGACAAGCTCAGCGAGGCCGTGAAGGAGACCGCCAACGTCGACTTCACCAACCCCAAGTTCCTCCAGCAGTACGCGGTCGTCTTCGCCGCGTCGACGATCCTCACGCTCCTCCTCTGGCTCCTGGCCGTAGCCAAGCGAGCCGTCCGCGGCGTCCCCCTCACCACCGCCCTGTCCGAAGCCATCGGCTTCCTCTGGCTGACCGTCCTCGCCTCCGCCTTCACCCCCCTGATCCTCTACACCGTCGTGTCGGCCACCGACGGCATCACCGAGGTCCTCGCCAAAGCCACCGGCGACCAGACCGACGCCTTCTTCGGCACGTTCTCCGAGGCCCTCAAGAAGGGCGAGGACATCGGCGGCGGCCCCATCATGCTGATCGTCGTCTCCCTGGTCAGCATCCTCGCCGCCGGCGTGCTGTGGCTGGAGCTCGTCATCCGCGCCGCCCTGCTCTACGTCGGCGCCCTCCTCGGCACCGTCGTCTACGCCGGCCTCGTCGACAAGAACCTCTGGGGCCACGTCCGCCGCTGGGCCGGCATCATGATCGCGGTCATCCTCGTGAAGCCCGTGATCGTCATCGTCCTCGGCCTCGCCGGCGCGCTCTCCGCCGACGACGGCCCGGACGCCTTCTCCGCCGTCGTCTCCGGCCTCGCCATCATCCTGCTCGCCATCTTCGCCAGCGCGATGATCTACCGCTTCGTCCCCGGCTTCGGCGACGAGATCGCCGGCTCCCGCAACAACCGCATCATGCGGGGCGCCGAGAGCAAGGCCGCGGCCGTCATCAGCTCCCCCGCGTCCCTGGTCGCCCAGGGCATCAAGACCCACAGCACCCGCGCCGACCACAACGGCGGAGGCAGCCAGTCCTCCGCCCCCCGCCCCAGCAACCCCGCCTCCGGCGGAGTCGCCGCGCACAGCACGCGCCCCTCGAACGGCGGCGGCGGATCTGTCCCCTCCGCCGCACCCGCCCCCCGTTCGAGCAGCCCCGTCAACACTCCCCACGCCAGCAACACCCGCAACAGCAGTACCAATCGCACGGGAGGTGAAGGGCGTTGACGACCGAGTCCCACGTGTCCCATCCGGTCACGCCCCGCCGGACATATCTGATCGGCCGCGCCCGGCCGAACGCGATCATCGGCCGCAACCGCGAGACCGGCGAGATCGCCCTGATCGTCGTGGGCGCGTTCCTCGGCATGATGTGCGGGCTCCTCGTCCCGGTGCTGTCCCTGCGCATCGTGCTGCTCGCCGGGTTCCCGATGCTGGCGCTGGCCGCGGTGTACGTGCCGTACAAGCACCGCACGTTCTACAAGTGGTTCGAGATCAACCGCAGCTACAAGCGCACCCTCAAGCAGGGCGCCACCTACCGCTCCGCCGCCGTCGAGGCCGGCACCCGGCTCGACGGCCGCGAGGTCGAGGTCGGCCCGCCCCCCGGCATCGGCCGCATCACCTGGCTGTCCGCCCCCTTCGGCCCGGACGAGATCGCCGTGCTCCTGCACGCCGACCGCAAGACCGTCACGGCCGCCATCGAGATCGAGGGCCCCGGCGTCGGCCTGCGCGACAGCGAGGACCAGGAGGCCCTGGTCGACCGCTTCGGCACGCTGCTCAAGCACGTGGCCAACGGCGACGGTTTCGTCACCCGCCTGCAGATGCTCGCCCGCACCCTCCCCGCCGACCCGGACGCCCACGCCAAGGACGTCGCCGTCCGCGGCGACGACAAGGCCCTGCCCTGGCTGCAGGAGTCCTACGACCAGCTCCAGTCGATGGTGTCGACCAGCAGCGAGCAGCACCGCGCCTACCTCGTCGCCTGCATGCACTACACCCGCGACCTCGCCGCCGAGGCCAACGCCATGGCCCGGGCCGCCCGCGCCCACGGCGGCAAGGTCGACCGGGACGCCGGACTCGCCGTCGTCATGGCCCGCGAGCTCACCGACATCTGCTCGCGCCTGCAGGAGGCCGACATCCGCGTCCGCCAGCCCCTCGGCCAGAGCCGGCTGTCGTCGCTGATCCACTCCATGTACGACCCGGACCACCCGATCGACCACATCCAGGCGATGACGAAACGCAACGCCTGGCCGGCCGAGCTGGACGCCATGGAGCCCACCTACCTCCAGGCCAAGACCCGCGAGTCCTCCACCCGCGCCCCCTGGTGCCACGCCACGGCCTGGGTGAAGGAGTGGCCGATGACCCCCGTCGGCGTCAACTTCCTCGCCCCGCTGCTCGTCCACACCCCGGACGTCATCCGCACGGTCGCCGTCACCATGGACCTCGAACCCACCGAGGTCGCCATCGAGCGCATGCTCACGGAGAAGACCAACGACGAGGCCGAGGCGTCCCGCGCCGCCAAGATGAACCGCACGGTCGACCCGCGCGACGTGGCCGCGAACTCCCGGCTCGACCAGCGCGGCGAGGACCTCGCCAGCGGCGCCGCCGGCGTCAACCTCGTCGGCTACATCACCGTCAGCTCCCGCTCCCCCGACGCCCTCGCCCGCGACAAGCGCACGATAAGGGCCTCGGCCGGAAAGTCGTACCTCAAGCTGGAATGGTGCGACCGCGAGCACCACCGCGCCTTCGTGAACACCCTTCCCTTCGCCACCGGCATCCGGAGGTAGGACCTGATGCGGGATCCGCTGTCCGTCCTCACCGAGGCCTTCACGTCCTTCCTCTTCGGGAAGGTCGAGACGACCCGGCTCCCGGTGCGCACGTCCACGGGCCAGGCCCAGGCGGTCTACCTGCCGACCGCCGCCCCCGGCCTCGGCGACTCGGGCGTCATCATCGGCCGCGAGGTGTACTCCGGAAAGGGCTACATCTACGACCCCTTCCAGCTCTACGGCCAGCAGCTCCCCGCCCCCCACTGGCTGGTCCTCGGCGAGTCCGGCAACGGCAAGTCGGCGCTGGAGAAGACGTACGTCCTGCGCCAGCTCCGCTTCAAGGACCGCCAGGTCGTCGTCCTGGACGCGCAGGGCGAGGACGGCGTCGGCGAGTGGAACCTCATCGCGCAGGAGCTGGGGATAACTCCCATCCGCCTGGACCCGATGGCCGCCCTGGACATGGGGATCCGCCTCAACCCGCTCGACCCCGCGATCACGACGACGGGCCAGCTCGCGCTGCTCCGCACGATCATCGAGGTCGCGATGGGCCACGGCCTGGACGAACGCTCCGGCTTCGCCCTCAAGGTCGCCCACGCCTACGTCAACGAGACGATCACCGACCGCCAGCCGGTCCTCTCCGACATCGTCGAGCAGCTGCGCCACCCCGAGCCCGAGTCGGCCGAGGCGATGAACGTCGCCATAGACGACGTACGGGCCTGGGGCCTCGACGTCGCCCTGGTCCTGGACCGCCTGGTCGACGGTGACCTGCGCGGCATGTTCGACGGCCCGACCACGGTCGGCATCGACCTCGACGCCCCGCTGATCGTCTTCGACCTCTCCCACATCGACCGCAACTCCATCGCCATGCCCATCCTCATGGCGATCGTCGGCGTCTGGCTGGAGCACACCTGGATCCGCCCCGACCGGAAGAAGCGCATCTTCCTGGTCGAGGAGGCCTGGCACATCATCAACAGCCCCTTCGTGGCGCAGCTCTTCCAGCGCCTGCTGAAGTTCGGCCGACGCCTGGGCCTGTCGTTCGTGGCGGTGGTCCACCACTTGTCCGACGTCGTCGACGGCGCGGCGGCAAAAGAAGCCGCGGCGATCCTGAAGATGGCCTCGACCAGGACGATCTACGCCCAGAAGGCCGACGAGGCGAGGGCCACGGGCCGGGTCCTCGGCCTCCCCCGCTGGGCGGTCGAGATCATCCCGACCCTCACCCCCGGCATCGCCGTCTGGGACGTCAACGGCAACGTCCAGGTCGTCAAACACCTGGTCACGGAGACCGAACGCCCGCTGGTCTTCACCGACCGCGCGATGACCGAGTCCTCCGCCGACCTCCCGGACGACGCCCTGCACGCCGCCGAGATCGAGGCGGAGGAGAGGGCAGCGGCCTTCGTGGAGCACCACATGGGCGACTCCGAATCGACGGTGGCGTAGGCGCAGGGGAGGAACGCGTGAGACCGGACGACCGCCGCACCCAGCGGGACGGCCAGGGAGGCATCCCCGACGGCCTGCTGGTCGGCATACTCGCGTTCCTCCTCGGCATGACCCTGCTGGTGTGGACGGCCACGGGCCTCGCCGCCTGGTTCGCCCACGGCGCCTGGCCGTCCGGCGTCACCTTCACCCGCACGCCCCTCGCCATGCGCGGCCTCATCGCCGAGCCCCACGACATCCCCGGCGCCTGGCCCGACACACCCCCCGGCCAGCTCTCCGGCTACGGCCTGTTCTGGGGCCTGTTCATCGGCCAGCTGATGGTCCTGTTCGTCCTGACGGTATTCGTCCTCGGCACGGTGGCCCGCTGGCGCGCAGGCCGAGCCCGGCGCCGAGCGGAGAAGGCGACGGCGGCGGCACGGCCGGCACGCACGGCACCGGGCACGGGCGGCACGGCGTACGAGGCGGGAGCGCCGGGCCACCTTGAAGGGCCGGCGGCGGCCCAGCCGGGGGGACACCCACCGGCCCAGCACCCGGCGCCGGCACAGGCACAGCACGGCGTACCGACGCCGGTTCAGCACCCCACACCGGCACCGGCACAGCACGGGGCACCACCCCCGGCGCAGCACGGCGCACCGACGTCGGCCCAGTCCGCCACACCGGCACCGGCACCCGCACCGGCCCAACACGGCACCCCCGCGTCAACGCAGCCCACCGCCCCCACGTCACCGCAGCCCGACGTCCCCACCCCCCGCCGCGCGACGGCCCCCGAACCACCGCACCCCACGGCAACCCCGTCCCCGCCCCCGGCGGCCATCCCCACCACCCCGGCTTCTCTGTTCGGCCAGGAACGGGTGGGCGGGTGGGAAAAAATCCACGTAGCCCCCAGGGAAACCCGCCAGACCACCGCCACCCAAGCGGTACGCGACGCGGAAGGCCCCGCCCTCGTCGTCACCTCCAACCCCACCCTCTGGCTGGAGACCAAAGATGCCCGGGGAAAACTGGGCCCCACCCACCTCTACGACCCCACCCACCTCTGCGACACCCCGTCCCGCCTCCACTGGTCCCCCACCACCGGTTGCGAGGACAGGGAAACGGCGACAGCGAGAGCCACGGCCCTCCTCACCCCCGTACGCCCCACCGCCAAACTCGACCAGGCGGTCACCGACACGGCCACCACCCTCCTGCGGAGCTACCTGCACGCCGCCGCCATCGACGGCCGCACCATCCGCCACGTCCACCGCTGGTCCCAGGGCACCCAGATCCAGGACGCCGTACGCATCCTCCGCACCAACCCCAAGGCCGCCCCCGGCTCCGCGGGCGAAATCGAAGGCGCCCTCACGGCCCACCCGGAACGCCGCGACATGGCCCAGCAGCTGACCACCCGCGCCCTCGCGGCCCTCTCCACGGTCAACATCCGCAACGCGTGCACTCCCCACCGAAGTGATGCCCTCGCCTTGGATTCCTTCGTCCACGAAGGGGGCACGCTTTATGTGGTCGGTGAATCCATCGAGGACCCCAGGACCAGTCCGGGCGCGATGCCCTTCCTGACGGCCCTCGTCTCCAGCGTGGTCGAGCGCGGCCGGCGCATGGCCGAACGGTCATCCTCCGGTCGCCTCGACCCACCACTGACCCTCGTCCTGGACGACGTCGCGGCCGTGGCCCCGCTTCCTCAGCTCCCGGAGCTGCTGGCCACCGGAGCGGACCGGGGCATGCCGACCCTGGCCCTGCTCCGGTCCCGCGAACAGGGCCGCGCCCGCTGGCCGCACGACGAACTACCCGTCTGAGCAGGACGAACTACTCGTCTGAGCAAGACGAACTACCCGTCTGAGCAAGACGGACTACCCGTCTGAAAAGGGCACCCCCACAGCGCTCCGCTCAAGCACGAACTCCAACTCCAGCTCCCCCGCATCCCCGAGCGGCACGGTCGCCCCACTCGGCAAGAACCCCACCCGCCGATAGAACCGCTGCGCCCGCCCGTTCTCCTCGTGCACGAAGAGCCGCACCCGCTCAAGACCCCGCCCCCACGCCCACTCGAGCGCGGCATCGAACAGCACCTCGGTCAGCCCGCTCCCGCGCTCCTCCGGCCGTACGAACACGCCGACGACATGCCCCTGCTTCCGCTCCACCGGAAACCCGGCCCAGTCGGTCGTCCCCGGCTCCTCCACGAGCACGGTCACCGTCGCCACCCACCGCCCGTCCGGCCCCTCGGCGATGATCTGCTGCCGCGCGTCCGCCCCCTCGGCGGCACCGGCCGTCCGCTCCTGCCAGAAGGAGTCCGGCCTCGCCACGGCCTCCTCGTACGTCTCCAGGAAGGCCAGGTGCGCCACCGGATCCCGCAGCGCCGCGAGCCGCAACTCCTTCACGGCGGCCCACTCATCAGCACGGACGGACCGGATCACATAGCTCATGCGGGCCACGGTAGTACCCGGGTACGACGCCCCTCACCCCGATTACCCCGCCGGTCCGACGCCCGCCGCCCCCGCACGCACGAGCATCGAAGCATGCTGACCGCACACGAACTGACCAAACGCTACGGCGACCGGACGGTCGTCACGGACCTGTCCTTCACGGTCCGCCCCGGCACGGTCACCGGCTTCCTCGGCCCGAACGGCGCCGGCAAGTCCACGACCATGCGCATGCTCCTCGGCCTCGACGCCCCCACCCGCGGCCACGCGACCGTGGGCGGACGCTCCTACGCCGCCCACCCGGCACCCCTCACCGAGGTCGGCGCCCTGCTGGAGGCCCGCTCGGTCCACCCCGGCCGCACCGCCTACCACCACCTGCGCGCCCTCGCCCACACCCACGGCATTCCCCGCGCCCGCGTCGAGCAGGTCCTCGGCCTCACCGGCCTGACCGACGTGGCCCACCGCCGCGTCAAGGGCTTCTCCCTCGGCATGGGACAGCGCCTCGGCATCGCCGCGGCCCTCCTCGGCGACCCGGCGGTGCTCATCCTCGACGAGCCGGTCAACGGCCTCGACCCGGAGGGCGTCCTGTGGATCCGCAACCTGCTCAAGTCCCTCGCCGCGGAGGGCCGTACGGTCTTCGTCTCCTCGCACCTGATGAGCGAGACGGCCCTCACCGCCGAGCACCTGGTCATCATCGGCCGCGGCCGCCTCCTCGCCGACACCACGGTCGCCGACTTCGTCCGCGACTCCGGCGCCGGCACCACCAAGGTCGTCACCCCGCGCGCCCCCGACCTCGTACGCGTCCTCACCGCCCCCGGCGTCGACATCACCACCGACACCCCCGGCACCCTCCAGGTCCGCGGCGCGGACGCCGAACACATCGGCCGCACGGCAGCCGCCCACGGCATCCCCCTCTACGAACTCACCCCCAACGCCGCCTCCCTGGAGGAGGCCTTCATGGACCTCACCCGCGACGCCGTGGAGTACCCGGCGACCCTTGAAGGAGCAGCGGCATGACCACGGCGACCCTCCCCTACCGCGTGACCCCGGCCCGCGTCCTGCGCTCCGAGTGGCACAAGTTCCGGACCCTGCGCTCCACCTGGATCACCCTCGCCGTCACGAGCCTCCTGACGGCCGCCATGGGCGCGGGCCTCGGCGCCGCCTACGACGGTTCCGGCGAAGGCGGCATGGACACCGTCATGTTCGTCCTCCTCGGCACCCAGTTCGCCACGATCAACCTGGGCGTGCTGGGCATCCTGGCCACCGCCGGCGAGTACTCCACCGGCCAGATCCGCGCCACGATGACCGCCGTCCCGCGCCGCCTGCCCGTCCTGTGGTCCAAGGCCGCCGTCCTGACCGCGACCGCCCTCCCCCTCACCCTGGCGACGAACCTCCTGACGTTCCCCCTCGCCCAGTCCTTCCTCACCGGCACCGACCTGTCCGCCTCCCTCGGCGACCCCGGCGTCCTGCGCGCCCTCGCGGGCAACGCGGCCGGCCTCACCCTCCTCGCCGTCCTCGCCCTCGCCATCGGCGCCCTGCTCCGCTCCGTCCCGATGGCCATCGGCGCCTTCATCGGCCTGATCATGATCCTCCCGGAGGTCCTGGCGATGCTCCCGTACGACGCCGTGGACAACGCCGTCCGCTACTTCCCGGGCAAGGCCCTGGAGTCCCTCACCACAGCCCAGCCCATGCCCGGCACGGCCTCCCCGGGCGCCGCCCTGCTCGCCATGTTCCTGTGGACGGCGACGACCCTGGCCCTGGCCGCCTGGGCCCTGCGCCGCCGAGACGTCTGACACCCGGCCCCGGAAACCCTCACCATGGACCCCGTGACGACGGAAGACCGGGCGCCGGAGCCCCTCACCGAGTACGCCCACCGCCTCACCCGCCGGGTGCGCGCCTTCGACCACCGCCATCCGCTGCTGTGGGACCTGCACTTCACCGGCTTCTGGGTGACGGCCGCCCTGATCGACTACGTCGGCGGCGGCTGGAAGCACAACGCCCACAGCGTGGACGTCCCCGGTGGACTCCTCCTGGCTCTGAGCCTCGGCCTCTCGCTCCCCCTGCTCCGCCGCCGCACCCACCCGGGGGCCGCCCTCGCCGCGACGGTCCCCTTCGCCCTGGTCAACGCCTGGACCGGTGCCGCCCTCCAAGCGGCCCTGCTCCAACTGGTCCTCGTGTACCACCTGGCGCTGCGCCGCGCCCTGCGCAACCTGTGGTGGGCGACGGCCCTGGTGATCGCCCCGGTCCTCGTATCCGTCGTCCGCCACGGCGAAGGCAGCTGGGACCAGCAGATCGGCTCCCAGCTGATGTCCATCACGGTGTCCGCCCTCATCGGCGTCACGGTCCGCACCCGCCGCAACTACACCGAGGCCCTGGAGGACCGCGCCCGCCGCCTGGAGCGGGAACGCGACCAGCAGGCCCAGCTCGCCACCGCCGCCGAACGCGCCCGCATCGCCCGCGAGATGCACGACATCATCGGCCACAACCTCTCCGTCATCACGGGCCTCGCCGACGGCGGCCGATACGCGGCCGCCAAGTCCCCGGAACGCGCCGCCCAGGCCCTCGACGCCATCGCCACCACCAGCCGCCAGGCCCTCACCGAACTCCGCCGCCTCCTCGACGTCCTCGGCGAGGAGGAGAAACAACAGGCGGACCTGACCCCCCAACCCGGCCTCACGGACCTCGACCAGCTCCTCGACGGCGTCCGCTCCGCAGGCCTCCCCGTCCGCACCACCACGCACGGCAGCCCCACCCTTCCCATCGGCCGCCAGCTCACGGTCTACCGCGTCATTCAGGAAGCCCTCACCAACACCCTGAAACACGGCGGTCCCGACGCCACCGCGGACATAGAGCTGTCCTACGAGGAAAAGGGCGCGGTCACCGTCACGATCACGGACACCGGCAACGGCGGCCGCCCCCAGAACCTCGCGGGCGGTCGCGGACTACCGGGAATGCGCGAGCGAACCGCCCTCTACGGCGGCACACTTGAGGCCGGCCCTCGCCCCCACCCGGAACAGGGCTGGCGCGTCCGCCTACACCTCCCGGAGGAAACCCCGCAGTGACCACGGTCCTCATCGCCGACGACCAGCCCCTGCAGCGCTTCGGCTCCCGCATGCTCCTGGAGAGCCAGGACGACATGACGGTCGTCGGCGAGGCGGCGAACGGCAGCGAAGCCGTCCGCATGGCGGCCGAGCTCCACCCCGATGTCGTCCTCATGGACATCCGCATGCCCGGCCTGGACGGCATCGAGGCGACCCGCCGCATCACCGCCGCGGGCGACCGCACCCGCATCCTGATCGTCACCACGTTCGACCTGGACGAGTACGCCTACGCCGGCCTCCGCGCGGGCGCCTCCGGCTTCCTGGTCAAGGACGCCCAGCCCGAGGAACTCCTGGCGGGCATCCGCGCGGTCGCCACCGGTGACGCGGTCGTCGCCCCGAGCCTGACCCGCCGCCTCCTCGACGCCTACGTCCACCACCTGCCGACCGACCCCTCGGCGGAGACGGATCAGGAAGACCCCCGCCTCTCCTCCCTCACCGACCGGGAGCGCGAAATCCTGACGGTCATCGGCAAGGGCTGGACGAACACGGAGATAGCCACGCGCCTCCATCTCGCCGAGTCGACGGTGAAGACCCATGTGGGTCGCATCCTCGCGAAAACGGGTTCCCGCGACCGCATTCAGGCGGTCATCCTGGCCTACGACACGAAGCTGGTCCAGCCGTCCTGAAACACAAAAAGGCCCACACCGTAAGGTGTGGGCCTTTTCAATAATTGTTCGGCGGCGTCCTACTCTCCCACAGGGTCCCCCCTGCAGTACCATCGGCGCTGTAAGGCTTAGCTTCCGGGTTCGGAATGTAACCGGGCGTTTCCCCTACGCTATAACCACCGAAACACTATGAAACTGTCAGCCGCACCACATGTGGCATGTGGGGCCGTTCGTGGTTTCAGAACCAACACAGTGGACGCGAGCAACTGAGGACAAGCCCTCGGCCTATTAGTACCGGTCAACTCCACACGTTACCGTGCTTCCATATCCGGCCTATCAACCCAGTCGTCTACTGGGAGCCTTACCCTCTCCAGGAGGTGGGAGTCCTCATCTCGAAGCAGGCTTCCCGCTTAGATGCTTTCAGCGGTTATCCCTCCCGAACGTAGCCAACCAGCCATGCCCTTGGCAGAACAACTGGCACACCAGAGGTTCGTCCGTCCCGGTCCTCTCGTACTAGGGACAGCCCTTCTCAAGACTCCTACGCGCACAGCGGATAGGGACCGAACTGTCTCACGACGTTCTAAACCCAGCTCGCGTACCGCTTTAATGGGCGAACAGCCCAACCCTTGGGACCGACTCCAGCCCCAGGATGCGACGAGCCGACATCGAGGTGCCAAACCATCCCGTCGATATGGACTCTTGGGGAAGATCAGCCTGTTATCCCCGGGGTACCTTTTATCCGTTGAGCGACGGCGCTTCCACAAGCCACCGCCGGATCACTAGTCCCGACTTTCGTCCCTGCTCGACCCGTCGGTCTCACAGTCAAGCTCCCTTGTGCACTTACACTCAACACCTGATTGCCAACCAGGCTGAGGGAACCTTTGGGCGCCTCCGTTACCCTTTAGGAGGCAACCGCCCCAGTTAAACTACCCATCAGACACTGTCCCTGATCCGGATCACGGACCCAGGTTAGACATCCAGCACGACCAGACTGGTATTTCAACGACGACTCCACACTAACTGGCGTTAGCGCTTCACAGTCTCCCAGCTATCCTACACAAGCCGAACCGAACACCAATATCAAACTGTAGTAAAGGTCCCGGGGTCTTTCCGTCCTGCTGCGCGAAACGAGCATCTTTACTCGTAGTGCAATTTCACCGGGCCTATGGTTGAGACAGTCGAGAAGTCGTTACGCCATTCGTGCAGGTCGGAACTTACCCGACAAGGAATTTCGCTACCTTAGGATGGTTATAGTTACCACCGCCGTTTACTGGCGCTTAAGTTCTCAGCTTCGCCCAGACGAATCTGAGCTAACCGGTCCCCTTAACGTTCCAGCACCGGGCAGGCGTCAGTCCGTATACATCGCCTTACGGCTTCGCACGGACCTGTGTTTTTAGTAAACAGTCGCTTCTCGCTGGTCTCTGCGGCCACCCCCAGCTCAGGGCGCAAAGCCCGTCACCGGATGTGGCCCCCCTTCTCCCGAAGTTACGGGGGCATTTTGCCGAGTTCCTTAACCATAGTTCACCCGAACGCCTCGGTATTCTCTACCTGACCACCTGAGTCGGTTTAGGGTACGGGCCGCCATGAAACTCGCTAGAGGCTTTTCTCGACAGCATAGGATCATCCACTTCACCACAATCGGCTCGGCATCAGGTCTCAGACTATTGCCAGGCGGATTTGCCTACCTGACGTCCTACACCCTTACCCCGGGACAACCACCGCCCGGGCTGGACTACCTTCCTGCGTCACCCCATCACTCACCTACTAACCGCTTGGTTCGGCGGCTCCACCACTCCGGATCACCCCGAAGGGATCACCGGCGGCTTCACGGCCTTAGCATCACGATGCTCGATGTTTGACGCTTCACAGCGGGTACCGGAATATCAACCGGTTATCCATCGACTACGCCTGTCGGCCTCGCCTTAGGTCCCGACTTACCCTGGGCAGATCAGCTTGACCCAGGAACCCTTAGTCAATCGGCGCACACGTTTCTCACGTGTGAATCGCTACTCATGCCTGCATTCTCACTCGTCAACCGTCCACAACTCGCTTACACGGCTGCTTCACCCGGCAGACGACGCTCCCCTACCCATCCATACACCCGTTGGGGCTGTTGTATGAATGACACGACTTCGGCGGTACGCTTGAGCCCCGCTACATTGTCGGCGCGGAATCACTAGACCAGTGAGCTATTACGCACTCTTTCAAGGGTGGCTGCTTCTAAGCCAACCTCCTGGTTGTCTCTGCGACTCCACATCCTTTCCCACTTAGCGTACGCTTAGGGGCCTTAGTCGATGCTCTGGGCTGTTTCCCTCTCGACCATGGAGCTTATCCCCCACAGTCTCACTGCCGCGCTCTCACTTACCGGCATTCGGAGTTTGGCTAAGGTCAGTAACCCGGTAGGGCCCATCGCCTATCCAGTGCTCTACCTCCGGCAAGAAACACACGACGCTGCACCTAAATGCATTTCGGGGAGAACCAGCTATCACGGAGTTTGATTGGCCTTTCACCCCTAACCACAGGTCATCCCCCAGGTTTTCAACCCTGGTGGGTTCGGTCCTCCACGAAGTCTTACCTCCGCTTCAACCTGCCCATGGCTAGATCACTCCGCTTCGGGTCTTGAGCGTGCTACTCCAACGCCCTATTCGGACTCGCTTTCGCTACGGCTTCCCCACACGGGTTAACCTCGCAACACACCGCAAACTCGCAGGCTCATTCTTCAAAAGGCACGCAGTCACGAGAACAAGGCAAGCCTTGTTCCGACGCTCCCACGGCTTGTAGGCACACGGTTTCAGGTACTATTTCACTCCCCTCCCGGGGTACTTTTCACCATTCCCTCACGGTACTATCCGCTATCGGTCACCAGGGAATATTTAGGCTTAGCGGGTGGTCCCGCCAGATTCACACGGGATTTCTCGGGCCCCGTGCTACTTGGGTGTCTCTCAAACGAGCCGCTGACGTTTCGACTACGGGGGTCTTACCCTCTACGCCGGACCTTTCGCATGTCCTTCGCCTACATCAACGGTTTCTGACTCGTCTCATGGCCGGCAGACCATGAAAGAGAGATCCCACAACCCCGTATACGCAACCCCTGCCGGGTCTCACACGCATACGGTTTGGCCTCATCCAGTTTCGCTCGCCACTACTCCCGGAATCACGGTTGTTTTCTCTTCCTGCGGGTACTGAGATGTTTCACTTCCCCGCGTTCCCTCCACACTGCCTATGTGTTCAGCAGCGGGTGACAGCCCATGACGACTGCCGGGTTTCCCCATTCGGACACCCCCGGATCAAAGCTCGGTTGACAGCTCCCCGGGGCCTATCGCGGCCTCCCACGTCCTTCATCGGTTCCTGGTGCCAAGGCATCCACCGTGCGCCCTTAAAAACTTGGCCACAGATGCTCGCGTCCACTGTGCAGTTCTCAAACAACGACCAGCCACCCATCACACACCAACTTCGTCAGTGCTTTACCGGGGCCGGCGCTGAGGAAAGTTCATTCCCTCAGACACCCAACAGCGTGCCCGACACCCTCGCCTCTCCCTCTTCCGTTCCACGCCGAAGCAGTACTAGGAAGACGAGCAGGTCAAGTGTGCCGAGTAGTCAACGTTCCACCCATGAGCAACCAGCATCAGACATTCGCTGATGTACTGGCCTCTGAACCAGGCAAGCCTGGCTTAGAAGTGCTCCTTAGAAAGGAGGTGATCCAGCCGCACCTTCCGGTACGGCTACCTTGTTACGACTTCGTCCCAATCGCCAGTCCCACCTTCGACAGCTCCCTCCCACAAGGGGTTGGGCCACCGGCTTCGGGTGTTACCGACTTTCGTGACGTGACGGGCGGTGTGTACAAGGCCCGGGAACGTATTCACCGCAGCAATGCTGATCTGCGATTACTAGCGACTCCGACTTCATGGGGTCGAGTTGCAGACCCCAATCCGAACTGAGACCGGCTTTTTGAGATTCGCTCCACCTCGCGGTATCGCAGCTCATTGTACCGGCCATTGTAGCACGTGTGCAGCCCAAGACATAAGGGGCATGATGACTTGACGTCGTCCCCACCTTCCTCCGAGTTGACCCCGGCGGTCTCCCGTGAGTCCCCAGCACCACAAGGGCCTGCTGGCAACACGGGACAAGGGTTGCGCTCGTTGCGGGACTTAACCCAACATCTCACGACACGAGCTGACGACAGCCATGCACCACCTGTACACCGACCACAAGGGGGACCCTGTCTCCAGGGTTTTCCGGTGTATGTCAAGCCTTGGTAAGGTTCTTCGCGTTGCGTCGAATTAAGCCACATGCTCCGCCGCTTGTGCGGGCCCCCGTCAATTCCTTTGAGTTTTAGCCTTGCGGCCGTACTCCCCAGGCGGGGCACTTAATGCGTTAGCTGCGGCACGGACAACGTGGAATGTTGCCCACACCTAGTGCCCACCGTTTACGGCGTGGACTACCAGGGTATCTAATCCTGTTCGCTCCCCACGCTTTCGCTCCTCAGCGTCAGTATCGGCCCAGAGATCCGCCTTCGCCACCGGTGTTCCTCCTGATATCTGCGCATTTCACCGCTACACCAGGAATTCCGATCTCCCCTACCGAACTCTAGCCTGCCCGTATCGACTGCAGACCCGGGGTTAAGCCCCGGGCTTTCACAACCGACGCGACAAGCCGCCTACGAGCTCTTTACGCCCAATAATTCCGGACAACGCTCGCGCCCTACGTATTACCGCGGCTGCTGGCACGTAGTTAGCCGGCGCTTCTTCTGCAGGTACCGTCACTTTCGCTTCTTCCCTGCTGAAAGAGGTTTACAACCCGAAGGCCGTCATCCCTCACGCGGCGTCGCTGCATCAGGCTTGCGCCCATTGTGCAATATTCCCCACTGCTGCCTCCCGTAGGAGTCTGGGCCGTGTCTCAGTCCCAGTGTGGCCGGTCGCCCTCTCAGGCCGGCTACCCGTCGTCGCCTTGGTGAGCCGTTACCTCACCAACAAGCTGATAGGCCGCGGGCTCATCCTGCACCGCCGGAGCTTTCCACCACCACAGATGCCTGTAGTGGTCAGTATCCGGTATTAGACCCCGTTTCCAGGGCTTGTCCCAGAGTGCAGGGCAGATTGCCCACGTGTTACTCACCCGTTCGCCACTAATCCCCACCGAAGTGGTTCATCGTTCGACTTGCATGTGTTAAGCACGCCGCCAGCGTTCGTCCTGAGCCAGGATCAAACTCTCCGTGAATGTGTACCGGTAATCCGGTCGACACCACGAGAGCGGAACAGTCAGGCGGAATAAGCCCGACCGTTCACAGCGTCCTCGCTGTGTTTTTTCAAAGGAACCTCGACCATCAGTGATCCGATGGACGGGGTATCAACATATCTGGCGTTGACTTTTGGCACGCTGTTGAGTTCTCAAGGAACGGTCGCTTCCTTTGTACTCACCCTCTCGGGCTTTCCTCCGGGCGCTTCCCTTCGGTCTTGCGTTTCCGACTCTATCAGATCTGTTCTCGATCCGATTTCCTCGGTGCTTTCCAGGTTCCCGCTTCCGCGTTTCCCTTTCCGGCGGTTCCGACTCTATCAGATCCTTTCGGGCCTGATTCCCAGTCAGTTGGGCTTGTCCTCGCGGCCCTTGGGCCGTTCCGACGTCTCCAACCTTAGCGCGGTCCCTCGGCGATTCCAAAATCGAAGCCAGTCGGAGTCGATCAGGTCGTCGAGTCCCAATTCGAATTGAATTCGGGCACGCCGAAATCAACCCCGTTGGGAGCGATCTTGCTAGTGGTTGGTGCCGCTCGTGCGGCGGAAGTGCTGTCGCAGAACCGTTACGTCTCCGCGGCAACCCGAAGAACTCTACGGATCAGCCAGAGGGCTGTCAAGTACCCGCTGTCAAGATCTTTTGCGTGGGCGTCAGTCCAGGTCGGAGAGGCGGCCGCCGGCGTCCGGCTGGGCGTGTTCCACCCGGCGCAGGAGCCGGGTGAGGACCTCGCCCAGCGTCGTGCGCTCCTCCGGGGACAGGTCCTGGAGCAGGTCTTCCTCGAAGACCGACGCCAGGCGCATCGCCTCCAGCCACTTCTCACGCCCCTCCGGTGTCAGCTCCACGATGACTCGAACGCGGTTGGACTCGTCTCGCTCACGGGTGACCAGTCCTTCGCCGACCATGCGGTCGATCCGGTGGGTCATCGCGGCCGGCGTCAGACCGAGGCGCTTGGCGAGGTCGCTGGGACCCAGTCGGTACGGGGCGCCGGAGAGGACGAGGGCCTTGAGGACTTCCCACTCGGCGTTGCTGATGTCCAGGGCCGCGGTCTGACGGCCGTAGGCGACGTTCATACGGCGGTTCAGGCGGGACAGGGCCGAGACGATCTGCTCGACCTGGGGGTCGAGGTCCTGGAACTCGCGCTGGTACGCGGCGATCTGCTCTTCGAGGGTCGGCTCGCTGGGGCCGGGGGTGTCGCCCATGGGCCGCAGTATGGCATGGCCGCTCTTTGCCTTGAAGTCCTTGAATGTGTACTCTTTAGCTTCTAAGTTTAGCTTCGAAGTCTTCACTCCTAACTTGTGAGAGAGGTGAACGTGACCAGGGCGATGGGCGCAGCGATGCGCCGGATCCACGTGGGCAACGCACTCAGCGCGTTCGGGCTCGGCTTCACGGTCCCGTATCTGTACGTCTATGTGGCGCAGGTGCGGGGGCTGGGAGCCATGACGGCGGGTCTCGTGCTCGCCGTCTTCGCTGTGGCCGCGCTGGTGGTGCTGCCGTTCGCCGGGCGGGCCATCGTCCGGCGTGGCCCGCTGCCGGTGCTGCTCGCCGCCCTGGTCGCCGCCGCTCTGGGTGCGTTGAGTCTGGGGATCGCGAGCAGTGCGGCGGCCGTGCTGGTGTCGGCTTCCCTGCTGGGGGCCGGGCAGGCCGTGATGCAGCCGGCGCTGGCGACGATGATCGTGGACTGCTCCAGCGCGGAGACGCGGTCCCGGGCCTTCGCCCTGCAGTTCTTCCTGCAGAACCTCGGGCTCGGGGTGGGTGGTCTCATCGGCGGCCATCTGGTCGACGCGTCCAGTGCCGCGTCCTTCACTCTGCTCTTCGCGATCGAGGCGGCGATGTTCCTGCTGCTGGTCGTGGTGATGACGACCGTGCGGATGCCGCACGCGCCGCGGATCGAGGGCGCCCCCGTGGCATCGGGGCGGGGCGGCTGGAAGCAGCTGATGGGCAACCGGGCCATGGTGCAGCTGTGTGTGCTGGGCTTCGTGCTGTTCTTCGCCTGCTACGGGCAGTTCGAGTCGGGGCTGAGCGCGTACGGGGTGGAGGCCGCCGGGATATCGACGTCCGCGCTGGGGACCGCGCTGGCCGCCAACACGTTGATGATCGTCGTCGCGCAGTTCGCCGTGCTGCGGTTCGTGGAGCGGCGTCGGCGGTCACGGGTGATCGCGGCCGTGGGGCTGATCTGGGCGGTGGCATGGGCCGTCGCCGGATACGCGGGGCTCGGGCACGGCAGCCAGGAGATGGCGACGGCCGCGTTCGTGTCGACGTACGCGCTGTTCGGGCTGGGCGAGGCGATGCTGTCGCCGACCGTGGCCCCGCTGGTCGCCGATCTGGCGCCGGAGGGGATGGCCGGGCAGTACAACTCCGCCTTCGCCCTGGTGAAGCAGCTCGCGCTGGCCGTCGGGCCGGCGGTGGGCGGGCCGCTGGGGGCCTCGCTGCACGCGCCGTACATCGTGGCGTTCCTGGTGTTCTCCCTGGGGATCACGGTGCTTGCCGTGCGGTTGGGGCGGCAGCTGACCGACGTGCAGGATCATCCGTGGCGGGCGAGGAGCCGGGTCGTGGCGCGGGGCGGCGCTCCCGTTTCCGCGGACGTCTGATCCTCCGGGCCTGCTAGGGCGCCTGCGTGCGCGGCAGGGCGAACTCGCACCACACCGCCTTGCCGCCGCCCGGTGTGCGGCGGCAGCCCCAGTTCGAGGCGATCGTCGCGACGATGGCGATGCCCCGGCCCGACTCGTCGCCCGGTTCCGCGCGGCGGCGTCTGGGGAGGTGGTCGTCGCCGTCGGTGACCTCGATGATCAGGCGTCTGTCCGTGCGGCGCAGGCGCAGGCGCATCGGTGGGGTGCCGTGCTGGAGGGAGTTGGCGACCAGTTCGCTGGTGGCCAGGACGCCCAGGTCGTGCAGGTCGGCGGGGAAGCGCCAGCTGGTCAGGACGCCGGAGGCGAAGGCACGCGCGCGTGGGGCCGCTTCCACTCCGCCGAGCAGCTCAAGGGCGGCGTTGCGGAACAGCTCGCCCTCGGGGCCGGTGCGGGCGGGGTGCTGGAGGACCAGGACGGCCACGTCGTCGTCGTGGTCGGGGGTCACGCCGGCCGAGCGGACCAGGCGGTCGCAGACGACCTGGGGCGTGCCGGTGGCGCCGGCCAGGGCGCGCTCCAGGGCGGCGATGCCCTCGTCCAGGTCGGCGTCGCGGCGCTCCACCAGGCCGTCCGTGTAGAGGACGGCCGTCGAGCCGGGGCTGAGGGGGATCGAGCCTGAGGTGTGCATCCAGCCGCCGGTGCCGAGCGGGGGGCCGGTGGGTTCCTCGGCGCGCAGGACCGTGCCGTTCTCGTCGCGGACCAGGATGGGGAGGTGGCCGGCCGAGGCGTAGACGAGTTTGCCCTCGTTCGGGTCGTGGACGGCGTACGCGCACGTGGCGATCTGGTTGGCGTCGATCTCGGCCGCCAGGCCGTCGAGGAGCTGGAGGACCTCGTGCGGGGGCAGGTCGAGGCGGGCGTAGGCGCGGACCGCCGTGCGGAGCTGGCCCATGACCGCCGCCGCGCGGACGCCGCGGCCCATGACGTCGCCGATGACCAGGGCCGTGCGGCCGCCGCCGAGGGTGATGACGTCGTACCAGTCGCCGCCGACGGCCGCTTCCGTGCCGCCGGGGTGGTAGGTGGCGGCGATGCGCAGGTCGTCCGGCTGTTCGAGCTCCTGGGGGAGCAGGGAGCGCTGGAGGGTGACGGCCGTTTCGCGTTGGCGGCGTTCGCTGGCGCGCAGGCGTTCGGCGGCTTCGGCGTGGTCGGTGACGTCCGTGGCGAAGACGAGGACGCCGCGGCCGTCGGTGCCGGAGGTGCCGTCGCGTTCCGCGACCGGGGTGCAGGTGAAGGTGTAGGAGCGGCCGTCGGGGGCCTTGCGGGACTTCACCGTGCGGGGCTTGCCGCTGCGCAGGACCTGGTCCAGGAGGGGGAACAGGCCGAGCGCGTCGAGTTCGGGGAGGGCCTCGCGGGCGCGTTCGCCCAGGGGGCGTACGCCGAAGGCGGTGGTGTAGGCGTCGTTGACGTAGGCGATGCGGTGGTCGGGGCCGTGGACCAGGGCGACGAGGGAGGGGACGCGGTCGAGGACCTCGCGCACCCGCAGCTCGTCGACGGCGGGTACGGACGGAGTCTCGTCGGTCAGTTGTTCGGCGCGGGCGGCGGGTACGGAGCCTTCCCCCCGCCGGTCCGGGGAGGCCGTCTGCTCGGTCCGCGCTGCGGCGCGGCGCTGCGTTCCGGGGAGCCGGGCGCTCCAGCGCGTGAAGTTCACGAATCCTTGCCTCGTGTAGTCGTCGGCGGCCGGCACCGGAACCGGCCGGGGCCCCGGGGGGCCCGCACCGGGGCGTGCCGTGGCACACCCGTGGTGGTGGACCAGTCTGGCAGTGCGCGGACCGGACCAACATCCGTCAGACGCCGGGCCGGCCGGTGGAGTTCCTGGGTCCGGTCAGGACGACCCCTTCGGGTTGTCCGGGGGGTCTTGGGAAGGTTTTCCACCGGCCGCGAGTTCGAACTCCGCCCGGGGATGTTCGAGTGAACCGAGGGAGACGATCTCCCGTTTGAACAGGCCGGCCAGGGTCCATTCGGCGAGCACGCGCGCCTTGCGGTTGAAGGTGGGCACGCGGCTGAGGTGGTAGGCGCGGTGCATGAACCAGGCGGGGTAGCCCTTGAGCTTGCGTCCGTAGACGTGGGCGACGCCCTTGTGCAGGCCGAGGGAGGCGACCGAGCCGGCGTAGGCGTGTGCGTACGTCTCCAGGGGCTCGCCGCGCAGGGTGTGCACGATGTTGTCGGCGAGGACCCTGGCCTGGCGGAGGGCGTGCTGGGCGTTGGGGGCGCATTCGCGGCCCGGCTCGCCGGCGGTCACGTCCGGGACCGCGGCGGCGTCTCCGGCCGCCCACGCGCGCGTGGTGCCCTCGATCGACAGTTCGGGCGTGCACCTGAGGCGTCCGCGGTCGTTGCGCGGCAGGTCGGTGGCGGCGAGCACCGGGTGGGGTTTCACGCCGGCCGTCCAGACGACCGTACGGGTCGGGAAGCGGGCGCCGTCGCTGAGGACCGCGACCCGGTCGGCGCAGGACTCCAGGCGGGTCCGGAGACGGACGTCGATGTTGCGGCGGCGCAGTTCGGTGACGGTGTAGCGGCCCATCTCCTCGCCGACCTCGGGCAGGACGCGGTCCGAGGCCTCGACGAGGATCCACTTCATGTCCTCGGGCTGGACGTTGTGGTAGTAGCGCGCGGCGTAGCGGGCCATGTCCTCCAGTTCGCCGAGGGCCTCCACACCGGCGAAGCCGCCGCCGACGAAGACGAAGGTGAGGGCCGCGTCGCGGATCGCGGGGTCGCGGGTGGAGGAGGCGATGTCCATCTGCTCGATGACGTGGTTGCGCAGGCCGATGGCCTCCTCGACGGTCTTGAAGCCGATGCCGTGGTCGGCGAGGCCGGGGACCGGCAGGGTGCGCGAGACGGAGCCGGGGGCGAGGACGAGCTGGTCGTAGGGCAGCCGCCGCCCGCCGGTGCCCTCCTCCTCGGTGGCGAGGGTGGTGATGGTGGCGGTGCGTTTCGCGTGGTCGACGGCGGTGGCCTCGCCGATGACGACGTGGCACCGGTCGAGGACCCGCCGCAGCGGTACGACGACGTGGCGGGGCGAGATGGCGCCGGCGGCGGCCTCGGGGAGGAACGGCTGGTAGGTCATGTACGGGTCGGGGGTGACGACCGTGATCTCCACCTCGCCCCGTTGCAGTTCCCGTTTCAGGCGGCGCTGCAGGCGCAGGGCCGTGTACATCCCGACGTAGCCGCCACCGACAACGAGAATGCGCGCACGTTCCTTCACCATCCCATGACGCACCCGCCGCTTGCGTTTGTCCACAGCCTCGACGAATTGTGTGACCGGAGCGGGAGAGCGCGCGGAGTTGGCCGGATTAGCGGGCTGCGGTGAAGACGCGCAGGTCAGCGGGGGTGGTGTGGGGGGCGCACGGGGGCACATTCAGGACGTATACGGCCCGTACTCCGATCGGTGGTCGCTCCGTGCGGAACCTGCCCCTTCTGAATTGACTCCCTCTCAACTATGTTCGTGTGTCGACGGGGTGTAGGGGGATGCGCTCACCGGGTCCGCGACGGGCGGACCCACGGACCCGAGCCTGTTCCCTCGTCCCGGCATCGAATGGCGGGGAGTGTCTCCGGGGGGAGACGTCATTACCGGGGGAATGCTTATGCATGTTCAGGACTCTCGTTGGTCGTCCGCATCCGCTCTCGCAGCGGGTGGCGCGACGATGAGCGCGGCGGGCAACGGGCGCGCGGACGGACCGCGGACGACGCCGCTGCGCGTGGACGCACAGCGCAATCTGGAGCACGTACTGCGTGCGGCGCGCGAGGTCTTCGGCGAGCTGGGGTACGGCGCGCCGATGGAGGACGTGGCGCGGCGCGCGCGGGTCGGTGTGGGCACGGTGTACCGGCGGTTCCCGAGCAAGGACGTCCTGGTGCGGCGGATAGCCGAGGAGGAGACCTCCCGGCTGACCGACCAGGCGCGTGCGGCGCTCGGCCAGGAGGACGAGCCGTGGTCGGCGCTGTCGCGCTTCCTGCGGACGTCGGTGGCCTCCGGCGCCGGGCGGCTGCTGCCGCCGCAGGTGCTGCGGGTCTCGGTCGGGGAGGACGGCTCCGGTGGCGCGCGGGTGCCGCAGCAGCGGACCCAGCCGGGGTCGGCGGAGCTGCGGCTGGTGCCGGAGCAGCCGGTGGCGGTGGCTTCGGTGCCGGCGGTCGCGGCGGAGGACGACGCGGGGGCGTCGGCGCTGCTCGAGGTCGTGGGCCAGCTCGTGGAGCGGGCCCGGGCGGCGGGTGAGCTGCGGGCGGACGTGTCGGTGTCGGACGTCCTGCTGGTGATCGCGACGGCCGCGCCCGCCCTGCCGGACGCGGCGCAGCAGGCGGCCGCTTCGGCCCGGCTGCTGGACATCCTGCTGGAGGGGCTGCGGTCGCGACCGGCGTGAGCTTCCGGGGCCCGGAGTGACCTTCCGGGCCCGGGAGTGACTTGCTGGTGCCGGCGTGACCTCTTGGCCTGGCGCGACCTTCTTGGATCTGGCGTGAGCTCCTGGGCCTGGTGTGACCTCCCGGGCCCCGGAGCAAAGGGGAAACCTTCCCCGAACGAGTGGCGGTTAGTACTGGCGTGCGGCGAGTCCCCACGGATGAGTGATGGTCCGAACTCCGAGGGCCTCACCAAAAGCCGCTGTGGCAGTCTGACCCGGTGGTTCGGACGGGTTGGGCGGCTGGCGGGGGCTTTCCGCGATGAGCGTTGACGGGCGGGACGAGTCGAGCGGCAGCGGGAGCGGTGACGCCGCGGCCGGCGGCCAGGTCCCGCCGCAGGTGCCGAGCCAGGGCGGTCGCGCGAGCGGCCCGCAGGGCGGGTACCCCGTCGACGGCTCGGTCCCGGCCCAGCGCGCGTGGCGCGAGGACAGCGTCCTGCCGCCACCGCGCGAGCTGCCGCCGTCCGACGCCGATCTCATCGACCGGATGCGCTCGGGCGACGACACGGCGTACGAGGAGCTGTACCGGCGCCACGCACTGGCCGTGCGCCGCTACGCCCGCACCTGCTGCCGTGACGCCCACACCGCGGAGGACCTGACCGCCGAGGTCTTCGCCCGCATGCTCCAGGCGGTGCGCGGCGGCTCCGGCCCGCAGCACGCCGTACGCGCGTACCTGCTCACCTCCGTCCGCCGTGTCGCCGCCTCCTGGACGAGGTCGGCGCGGCGGGAGCAGCTCGTCGACGACTTCGCGGTGTTCGCCACCCAGTCCGCGCGCGGCTCCCACGTGTCCGACGACGACACGCTCGAACTGGGCGCGGACGTGCGGGCGATGCACGAGGCCGAGCGGTCCATGGCCATGCGGGCCTTCCGGTCACTGCCCGAGCGGTGGCAGGCCGTGCTGTGGCACACCGAGGTCGAGGACGAGTCGCCCAGTGAGGTCGCCACGCTCTTCGGGCTGGACGCCAACGGCACGCGCGTGCTCGCCAGCCGGGCCCGCGAGGGCCTCAAGCAGGCCTACCTCCAGGCCCACGTCAGCGACACGCTCACCGGCGACGAGGCGTGCGCGCGCTATGCCGACCAGCTCGGTACGTACGCCCGGGGCCGGTTGCGCACGCGGGCCGAGCGGGGCTTGCGCAAGCACCTGGAGGAGTGCGCGCGGTGCCGGCTGGCCGCGAGCCAGATCGAGGAGGTGGCCGGGGGCATCCCGGCCGTCGTGCCGATCGCCGTCATCGGCTGGTTCGGTGCCGCCGGGTACGCCAAGGCGGCCGGTCTCATCGCCGGAGGCGCGGGCGCGGGGGCGGCCGGTGCCGCCGGAGCGGCCGCGGCGGCGGGCGGCGGCTCGTCGGGCGGGGCAGCGGCGGCGGGCGGCGGCTCGTCCGGTGGGGCCGGTGGCGGTGGTGGTGCGGCGGCCTCCGAGGGCGTCGGCGCGCCGGTGAAGGCCGGAATCGCGGCCGGTGTGGTGGCCGTCGGCGTCGTGGCCGCGGTGGTCCTGGCCCTGACCGGCAGCGAGAAACCCGAGGAGGAGGCGAGGACCGCTCCGCCCTCCCCGACGTCGCCGGCGGTGCGACCCGGCGAGCCCACGCCCACCCCCTCCGAGCGGGAACCCGGACCACGCCCACCGGCCCTCGTGCCCGCACGGGCCGAGACGCCCGCGCCGACCCCGTCCTCCAGGACCACCCCGGCTCCCCCGCCCACCGCGGCCCCCGCACCGGCACCCACCTCGCCGCCCGCACCCCCGAAGCCCAGGCCGACACCGCCTCCGGCGCCCGGCCCCAAGCCGACGCCCACGCCCACCCCGACCGAGGCCCCACCGCCCCCGGCCGTCTACCAGTTGAGCGAACTGTCCTACGACGTCAGCGGCGACGGCACAAAGCCCGAAATCCGGATCGGCGCGAGCAGCTGGGTCTGGCAGCGGTACGGCATGTCGGTCGCCGACCGGCGGTACGCGCACGGCGTCACCGTGCACGGCAGCTCCTCCGTCACCATCGACCTCAACCGCTCCTGCTCCTCTTACGACGCGTTCGTCGGCGTGGACGACATGACGCTGGGGCTGGGCAAGGTGTACTTCTCCGTCTACGCGGACGGGGCCCGCCTCTGGCGGTCCGGGCTCGTCGAGGGCGGTGACCCGGCCGTCCCCGTCCATGTGAACCTCACCGGCCGCAGCACCGTACGCCTCGTGGTGGAGCCGCACAGCACCCTGGACACCCTGATGACGGCCGACTGGGCGGAGTCCAAGTTCACCTGCGGCTAGCCGTGGACGCGCGCTGCGCCTCGGTCAGTTCGCGCCGGACGTCGTCCGATGTGAGAGCGGTGCCCCGGGCGCGCTCCGCGTCGCACCGGGCGGCGCCCAGGGCGGCGCGGGCCTCGGCGTCGATCCGCTCCGCCTGGGCTTGCTCCGGCATGGGGCGCGGGCGGCCGGACCGCCAGTGGTCGGCGGCGCCGAGCAGCCGTGCCGCGCGCGGGAAGTCGCCGAGGGCGGCCAGCAGCCCCGCCCCGCCGTCCGCGACCGTGGCCCGGATCGTGTCCGAGCACCGCTTGTCGACGGCTTCCCGGAGGGCTCCGGTCAGTTTGGGCAGGGCTGTCTCCGGGCCCGCCTCGGTCGCCGTGATCACGGCGTCGACCAGCTGCAGCATCACCATGAACTGCGGGGGCGGTGTGCCGCGCCCGGTCTCCGCGCGCGCTGCCTCGCACAGGTCGCGCGCCCGGGCCGTGTGCCCCTCCTCGGACGCCATCTGGGCGCTCAGCAGCAGGACGAACGCCTTGGAGTCCGCCACGCCGTACCGGTCGGACGCGGCGCTCGCCTCGTCCAGCGCCGCCAGTGCGGCCGGCCGGTCACCCGCCCGGTAGGCGATCTCGGCGAGCCGGGCGATCAGGAACGGCGACTCGGCGTACGCGCCCACCTCGTAGGCGAGCCGCAGCGCCTCCTCGTACTCGCCTTTGGCCTCCTCGAAACCGTTGCGCGCCATGGCCGCCTCGCCGGCCGCGCTGCACACCTGGGCCCGCAGCCAGCGATCCCCGACGCGGCGGCTGAGGATCCGCAGCTCCGCCAGGTCGTCGTCGACGCCGGCCAGGTCGCCGGGCGCGTCGACGACCATGTGGGTGCGGAACATCAGGGCGACGGCGGTCTCCCAGTCCCCGCCGTGGGCGCGGCAGTTGGCGACGGCCGAGTCCATGACGGCCCGGAGGTCGCCGTGCTCGGCCTGCTCACCCTGCTCGCCCTGGCCGGCCGCGAAGCTCCAGATCATGGGCCAGATGAGCCCCGGGAATCGGGCAGCCCGGGGTCCGCCCTCCGCGAAGAGCGTCCACACCCGCTCCACGTACGGCCGCCGCTGCTCCATGAACTCCTGCAGGGGCCCCGCTTCGGCCAGGAAGAACAGATGCTGCATGCGCAGATCCATCCGCAGGGAGTGCAGCGGATGCCCCGCCTCCCCGTCCGGCGCGGCGAGGAAATGGTCGACGGGGTCGGGCGGGCACGGCTCTCCCCCCGACGTCAGGCGGACGCCGGTGTCGAGAGCCGCTCCCAGGCGCAGGATCCGCTCCAGCCACTCCACTCCCTCGTGCCGGTAGTTGCGCATCCACCAGAACCAGCCCATGGCCAGGGCGACGGCACCGGCCTCCGCCTCGTCCCCGGCGGTGAGGGCCCGGTCGAGGGCGGCGCGGATGTTGTCCAGCTCGGTCTCCAGGCGGGAGATCCAGGGCAGTTGCCCGGCGGAACGCAGCTGCGGTGCGGCCCGCTCGACCAGCACGCGCACCCACGCGCGGTGCCGCAGCTCGGCCCCGGCGCGCAGGGGCGGAACCTCGGCGGCGCGCTCGACGGCGTACTCGTGGATCGTCTCCAGCATGCGGTAGCGCATGCCGCCGGAGCCGTCCCGCGCGCAGGGGGCCGCCACGACCAGGGACTTGTCGACGAGCGCCCCGAGCAGCTCGGCGGCGGGCCCGCCGCACACCGCCTCGGCCGCCGCGAGGTCCCAGCCGCCCGCGAACACCGACATCTCGCACAGCACTCTGCGCTCGGCCTCGTCGAGCAGGTCCCACGACCAGTCGACGACGGCGCGCAGGGTCTGCTGGCGGGGCAGGACCGTACGGCTCCCGGAGGTGAGGAGGCGGAAGCGGTCGTCGAGCCGGTCGGCGATCTGCCGGGGCGTGAGGAGCCGGAGCCGGGCGGCCGCCAGCTCGATGGCGAGCGGCAGGCCGTCCAGCCGGCGGCAGATCTCCGCGACCGCCTGCTCGTCGCCGAGCACGGCGTCCGCGTCGGGGCGGACGGCGGCGGCGCGCTCCGCGAACAGCCGGCGGGCGTGGTCCGGCCGCAGCGGCTCGACCGGCCGCACCACCTCCCCGGGCACGCCCAGGGGTTCCCTGCTGGTGGCGAGGATCGTCAGGCCCGGGCAGCGGGTCAGCAGGGTCTCGGCGAGGTGGGCGGCGGCGCCGATGACATGCTCGCAGTTGTCAAGGATCAGCAGTTGGCTGCGCGGGGCGCAGTACTCCACGAGCAGGGCGACGGGGTCGTCCTGCACGGCCGTGAGCTCGCTGGTCAACAGCACGGTCTCGCGCAGACCGAGCGCGCTGACCACCGCGCCCGGCACCGCCTCCGGCCGGTCGAGCGGGGCGAGCTCGGCCAGCCACGCCTGCGGAAGCCCGGCGGCTGCCTCCTCGGCGAGACGGGTCTTGCCAGAGCCGCCCGGTCCGGTGAGGGTGACGAGACGGGCCCTGTGCAGATCGGAACGGATGGCGTCGATCTCGGGTTCCCGGCCGACGAAAGAGGTCAGCCGGGGACGGAGGTTGCCGGTGCGCTCGGGCGGAGCGGACGCGGGTCTCTCCTCCCGCGCGGCCGAACCGAGCAGTTCGGCGTGGAGGGCGCGCAGTTCGGGCCCCGGGTCGGTGCCGAGGCCCTCGGCGAGGGCGCGGCGGGCGGACTCGTACGCGGCGAGGGCGTCGGCCGCGCGGCCGGATTCGCGCAGGGCGCGCACCAGGAGGGCGTGCAGCGGTTCGTCGTAGGGGTGGACGGCGGTCAGTTCCCGCAGTTCCGGTACGACGTCCGGCGCGCGGCCGAGCCGCAGGCGGGCCTCGGCCCGGGCCCGGGTCGCCTCCAGCCGGGTCGCCTCCGGGCGGGTGGCGGCGGAGCGGTCGGGGAGGTCGGCGAGGGCGGGGCCGCGCCACAGGGCGAGGGCGGCGTCGAGGTGCCGTCCCGCCCGGGCGGGGTCGCCGTCGGCGAGGGCGCCGGTGCCCTGCCGGACGAGCCGTTCGAAGACGAAGAGGTCGATGTCCTCCTGAGTGGCCGCGAGTCGGTAGCCGCCGGTCTCGGAGACCACGGCATCCTTCCCGAGGGCCCGCCGGAGCCGGCCGACCAGGGCCTGGAGGGCGGCGGGGGCGTCCTGGGGCGGGTCGTCGGCCCAGACCTCGTCGATCAGGGTCGTGGGAGTGGTGAGCCGGGACGGGCGCAGGGCGAGGGCGGTCAGCAGGGCGCGGAGGCGGGGGCCGCCGAGGGGTACGGCGTCGCCGTGCTCGTCGCGTGCCTCGGTGATGCCCAGGATTCTGTACCGCACGGGGTCATTGTGTCCGGGGTGGGGGCGAGGCTCGGAGGGTTTTCGGTGCGGGGCGTTTCCGCGGGCGGTTGCGAAGGGGCCCGGTGCGGGTTCGGTGCCCGGCGTTGTGCTTGAGGCCGGGTGGGTCCGCAGCCCGGCGCAGCGGGGTGCCTCCCCCAAGCTCTCGGCTTCGCTCGAGCAGGGGGGACCCCCACGCCCACCCGTGCCACCCTTAGCGGCACGATCGCCCGCAGCTGAAGCGGACCGGTGGCCCGCCCCCGCGCGCCCGCAGCCGCCGTCGTACGCAAGGGGGCGTGTCGGGGGGTCCCCCCGCAGCGGTTGGCGCGTCAACGCCAGTCAGTCGGCAGGCAAGTCGATCGCGCCGTTCCGAGGACGGACACCCCCCGGCGCGGCCCCGACCCACAACCCGGCGGCAGGCGCACGCACGCGCACCCCCACTCCACCCGACCCACCACCCGGCGCAGGCGAAGACGCGCACCCCCACCGAAGCAGCCACGGGCCGCCGCAGGCACCCCGGCTCAACCGCCGGAGGCAGACGCCCCCAACGCCCCCCGCTGCGGGGCGATCCCCGCCGGTACCGCTCGCTGCCGGGCCGGCGTCCCGGTCCAGCACGTGCCGCGGCGGGCCAGCAGGCGGCGGAGCCACACTTCAAGGGAGACCAGGTCGGCGAGGCCGTCCAGAGGGAGGGGCTCGCCCGCCGCCGCGCCCCGCAGGGCCTTGCGGACCACCCGGGCCTCGACCAGCCCGGCCTCCGCCAGCAGCGGCGTGTCGAAGAGCGCGACCAGCGGGTCCGCCGCCACCCGCAGCCCCGTACGCGCCGCGGCCGCAGCCGTCGCCTGGGTCGGCGCGCCCCACCCCGTGGGCAACTCCCGCACCCCGGCCCCTTCCAGCACCGTCCGCAGGATCGCCGCCCGCGCCCCCGGCCGCACCCGCAACGCCTCGGGCAGTGCCCGGGCAGCCCGTACGACCTGGTTGTCGAGGAACGGCGCGTGCAGCCGCTGGAAGCGGACCTCCGCGGCCTGTTCCAGCACCCGCAGGTCCGCCGCGTGCCGCGCCAGCGTCGCCCGCGCGCGGAAGTCACCCGGCCGCTGCCCCGGGCCCACCAACTCCGACCGGTGCGTCGACGCCTGAAGGCGAACCGATACTTCGGCGAGCGCCTCACCGGTCAGCCAGCGCGCCGCCGGCCCGGGTCTGCCCCAGGTCAGCGCGGCGAGCGAGGCCTCCACCGCCCCGTCGGGCGCGTCGAGGCCACCGTCCGACCGGTGGTCGAGCAGCCGCTCGGCCAGGGACTCCAGCCCCGCCCGGTACGGCGTACGGGACAGCCGCCGAGCCGCCGCGTACACGCGCGCGGGGACCAGCACCGACCCGTCCGCCTTGGCCAGCGCGGCGACCGGCCGCAAGAGATGGCGCCGCTTGCGGTCCATCAGCAGGTCGGCCAGCCGCGCGGGATGGGCGTCCAGGACCTGACGCGCGCCGTACCCGGTGAAGTGGTCCGCGCTGCCGGCCGCCAGCCGCGCGCGGTGCCGGGCCGCCGACACCAGGGACGGCCCGGGCTCGTCGGTCAGCGGGACGTCCAGGTCGGTGTACGGCAGGGTCTCCTCGCCACCGGCCACGACCACGTGGTGCAGCCGCGGGTTCGCCGCCAGCGCCCCGGCCCGCTCCAGCTCGGCCTCGCGCCCCGCGACGGCGAGGTCGTTGAACGTGACGGCCAGCAGCCGCTCCCCCGCGCCCGTGCCGTGCCCCAGCACGGTGCCCGGCATCCCGGGCAGCCCCGCGGCCAGCAGCGCCAGTGTCCCGGAGGCCGGTCCGCCGGACAGGTCCGCCCCGATCCCCGGCACCGGCATCCCGCGCGCGGCCCGCCGCTCGGCGGGTCCCATGCCGGGCACGGGCCCGGGGTCGATGTCCGCCCCGGGAACGTGCCGCGGCGCGGACAGCCGCGTCCGTACCGCCTCCACGAGGGCGTCGCGCACGGCGTCGACCGCGCTGTCGGGATCGGCCGGCGGAGCGGCGACCGCCAGCGAGGCGACGGGCTCGTACCCGGCGACCTCCCGCGCCCCGGCGCGCAGGATGAGGGCATGCCCCGGCGGAATGCGCTTCACGCCGTCGTACGGCGTGGAGTCGTGGAGCGCGGCGGGCACGTCAGGGGCGGCCAGCAGCGCGGCGAGGTGCCCGAAGTCGAGGTTGGCCTCGATGAGGTCGGCCAGCGGCAGCGCGGCCGTCGCGTACGCCGTGCCGCCGGCCCAGGGTGTGTAGAACACCGGCCGCGCGCCCGCGAGATCACCGCAGACGGTGATCCTCCTGCCGACCTGCACGATCGCGGTGTAGCTCCCGGACCAGGCGGTCAGATGCCGAAGTGCCCCGCCGCGCGCGGCGAACAGGGCGACGCGCAGCTGCTCGTCGGTGGCGCCGCAGATGCCGAGGACGGCGATCCGGGTGCGGTCGTCGGCCGCGACGACGCGCACCTCGTCGGGGCGCCAGTCGCCGACGGCCCACAGCGGATCGGGGTCGCCCCACAGGAGTTGGGAACCCACCGGGTGCAGGGTCTCACCGTCGTGCCCGGTGGCCCCCGCCGAACCGGCAGCGACGGCTCCCGCGGCGGTGCTGCTCCATCCCACCAACCACCGCATCGCCGCCTCCACAGGCTGTGGACAACCAGTGCACCGTACGAACCGGTTCACCATGCTGCCATGAAGGAAGCGCTCCAGAGGGTGCCCGCGCCGCTTGCGCTCCGCCGAATGCGCCCCGGCGGAGCCGCCCACGCCGCCCGGAACGCCCCGAACTCCCGTACGCCACACGACGGGCGGGGCTCGACCGCCGCACGACGGGCGGGCTCGACGAGACGCAACGAGAGGCGGAGAGGAAGAGCGCGGAGAGGGACGACGACCGGCACGGACAGCCCGGTCGCGTGCCGGCACCGCTACGCGACCATCCGGCCACGAGACAAGCCCCGCCAGCGACACGTCACCAGTACGACTGCGACGCGAATGCGCCCCCTATATGCGCCCCAAACACGCCGGACGCGCCCTCAACGACCGTGGTCGGAGCCCTGATACCCCGCGAACGACGGGGTCGATTTTCGGCCAAATCGCCGATACGCGAGCAGCCTCGAACACGCTCCGTACAGGCTCGGTGCCGCGTCGCCCGGTCGCGTAGTCCGGGAGACGAGGCGCGCCTCCCGGACCGTTCCGCCGCCCGCGGGGATGGAGGCGGCGGTGTCCCCCAGCCCACTGGATCCAGTACAGCGGGCCGACCCACGCAAGGACCATGGAACCGCTCCCGCGATGGCCGGAGAAGAGCGCACGGACAGGCGCACGGCCACACAGTGGGAGCACGCCGCAACAGGCTGTATCTGAACCGCACTTCAGTGCGGACCACAATCCCGCCAACCGGAACAATGCCCCTTAACGCTTGGGATGCGGCGAACTACGCTGGGTTTACGAATGCCGCGTGGTTATGCCAGCGCGGCAGCCGTCTGTGTCGAGGGGTGGCGCATGTCCAGGGAGCAACGCGGGCCGAACGAAAAACTCGGCGCCGTTCTCGCCCTCGCGGGAATCAGCAACGCAGGCCTCGCGCGGCGCGTCAACGATCTTGGCGCTCAGCGAGGACTGACGCTTCGCTACGACAAGACGTCGGTGGCGCGCTGGGTGTCGAAGGGCATGGTGCCGCAGGGTGCGGCGCCGCACCTCATCGCCGCCGCCATCGGCCAGAAGCTCGGCCGCCCGGTGCCGCTCCACGAGATCGGCCTGGCGGACGCCGACCCCGCGCCCGAAGTCGGTCTCGCCTTCCCGCGGGACGTCGGCCAGGCGGTGAAGTCCGCGACGGAGCTGTACCGCCTCGACCTCGCGGGCCGGCGCGCCGGCTCCGGCGGCATCTGGCAGTCGCTCGCCGGATCGTTCGCGGTGAGCGCGTACGCGACGCCCGCCTCGCGATGGCTGATAACCCCGGCCGACAGTTCGGTCGCGCGTGACGTGGGCCCCGGTGAGGGCTCCGGCGCACCGCTCAAAGTCGGCCACAGCGATGTGCAGAAGCTGCGGGAGGCCGCCGAGGACGCGCGGCGCTGGGACTCCAAGTACGGCGGCGGCGACTGGCGTTCGTCGATGGTCCCCGAGTGCTTAAGGGTGGAGGCCGCCCCGCTCCTGCTCGGCTCCTACTCCGACGAGGTCGGCCGGGCCCTCTTCGGCGCCTCCGCCGAACTCACCCGGCTCGCCGGCTGGATGGCCTTCGACACGGGCCAGCAGGAAGCGGCCCAGCGCTACTACATCCAGGCCCTGCGCCTGGCCCGGGCGGCGGCGGACGTCCCCCTCGGGGGCTACGTCCTGGCCTCCATGTCCCTCCAGGCCACCTACCGCGGCTTCGGCGACGAGGGCGTGGACCTCGCCCAGGCCGCCCTGGAACGCAACCGCGGACTGGCGACGGCCCGCACCATGAGCTTCTTCCGCCTCGTCGAGGCCCGGGCACACGCGCGTGCGGGCGACGCCCAGGCGGCCGGCGGCGCCCTCAAGGCCGCCGAGAGCTGGCTGGAGCGGGCCCGCCCCGGCGACCACGACCCGAGCTGGCTCGGCTTCTACTCCTACGACCGCTTCTGCGCCGACGCGGCCGAGTGCTACCGCGACCTCAAAGCCCCCCGCCAGGTCCGCCGCTTCACGGAGCAGGCCCTGTCGAAGCCGACGGAGGAGTTCGTCCGCTCGCACGGCCTGCGCCTGGTCGTGTCGGCCGTGGCCGAACTGGAGTCGGGCAACCTGGACGCGGCGTGCGAGCAGGGGGTGCGGGCGGTGGAGGTCGCCGGGCGCATCTCGTCGGCCCGTACGACCGAGTACGTGAAGGACCTCCTGCACCGGCTGGAGCCGTACGGGGACGAGCCCCGGGTGGTGGAGCTCCGCGAGCGCGCGAGGCCGCTGCTGATGGCCCCTGCCTGAGCATGTACCTGCCTACTGCCTCTCACCGCGTTTGAAGGCGCTGTCAGTGGCGCAGTGCACTATCGGTAGTGGGAGGTGGTGCGGGTGCGGACCGCATACGACTGTGACGTGCTGGTGATCGGCGGCGGGATCGTCGGCCTGTCGACGGCGTACGCGATCACCCGCGCCGCACCGGGCACACGTGTCACCGTCCTGGAGAAGGAACCGGGCCCGGCCCGGCACCAGACCGGACGCAACAGCGGCGTCATCCACAGCGGCATCTACTACCGCCCCGGCTCCCTCAAGGCGCGCTACGCGGTGCGGGGCGCCGCCGAGATGGTCAAGTTCTGCGCCGAGTACGGCATCCCGCACGCGGTCACCGGCAAGCTGATCGTCGCGACCGACCGGGCCGAGCTGCCCCGGCTGCACGCGCTCGTGCAGCGCGGCCGGGAGAACGGCATTCCGGTGCGGGAGCTGGGCGCGCCCCAGATCGCGGAGTACGAGCCGGAGGTGCGGGGCCTCGCCGCGATACACGTCGGCACGACCGGCATCTGCGACTTCGTCGCGGTCGCGCGTCAGCTGGCGCACGGCTCGGGGGCGGAGATCCGGTACGGCACGCGGGTCGTCCGCGTCGACCGCCGCCCCGAGCGGGGGGTCGCGGTGCTCACGGCGGCGGGGGACGTCGTACGCGGGCGGGTCATGGTGAACTGCGCGGGCCTGCACTGCGACGAGATCGCCCGGCTGACCGGGGACGAGCCGGAGGTGCGGATCGTGCCGTTCCGGGGCGAGTACTACGAGCTGGCCCGGCCGGAGCTGGTCCGGGGGCTGGTGTACCCCGTCCCCGACCCGGCGTTCCCCTTCCTCGGGGTGCACCTCACCCGCGGGATCGACGGCGGTGTCCACATCGGTCCCAACGCGGTGCCGGCGCTGGCCCGCGAGGGGTACGGGTGGGGCACGGTCCGCTGGCGCGAGCTGGGGTCGACGCTGACCTGGCCCGGTTCCTGGCACATCGCCCGCCGGCACTGGCGGTACGGGGCGGGTGAGCTGCGCCGGTCGCTGTCCAAGGCGGCGTTCACGGAGGCGGTGCGCAGACTGCTGCCCGGGGTGTCCGAGGACGACCTCGTGCCGACGGCGGCGGGTGTGCGGGCCCAGGCGGTACTGCGTGACGGCACGCTGGTGGACGACTTCCTGATCCGCGAGGGCCCCCGCACGGTCCACGTACTGAACGCTCCGTCCCCTGCGGCCACGGCGTCCTTGCCGATCGGCAGGGAGGTGGCACGCAGGGCGTTGAGCGCGCTGTGAGTGTGCCGGGCACTCGGCGTTGGCGCTGGGGCCGGGTGGGCCCGCAGCTGGGTGAGTCCACGACGCGCCCGCACTCGCCGGACGACGCAAGGGGACGTGTCGGGGGTGTCCGCCCGCAGCGGTTGGCGCGTCAACGCCAGTCAGTCGGTCAGTGGGTCCATCGCGCCGTTCCGAGGACGGACACCCCCCGGCGCGGCCCCGACCCACCACCCGGCGTCACGCGCTACGCGCACCCCCACGCACCGGCCGTAAAATCGACCTCACTGTGTCTGACTCCGTGAACACCCCTGAAACCCCGCCCCAGCCCCCCGCCCCCGGCGTCTCCCTCCGGCACACCCGGGCCAAGGGAGAGCCGCGCTTCCCCGACGGGCCGAAGGCCGACCCCGCCGGGTCGCACTTCGAGCGGCGGATCCGGAGTTTCCAGCCCCGGCGGAGCCGGGTCACAGCCGGTCAGGCCGACGCTCTGCAGCGGCTCTGGCCCAAGTGGGGCCTCGACATCGACGGCAGCCGGACCCTCGACCTGCCCGACCTGTTCGGCAACGACAACCCCGTCGTCCTGGAGATCGGCTTCGGCATGGGCGAGGCCACCGCCCAGATGGCCGCGGCCGACCCCGCCACCAACATCCTCGCCGTCGACGTCCACACCCCCGGCCAGGGCAACCTGCTCAATCTCGCCGACCGGAACGGCCTGTCCAACATCCGGGTCGCCAACGGCGACGCGATCATCCTGCTCCGCGAGATGCTCGCCCCGGACTCCCTCGACGGCCTGCGCGTCTACTTCCCCGACCCCTGGCCCAAGAAGCGGCACCACAAGCGCAGGCTCATCCAGCCGGCCTTCCTGACCCTGGCCGCCACCCGCCTCCGGCCCGGCGCGATCCTGCACTGCGCCACCGACTGGGAGCCGTACGCCGAACAGATGCTCGACGTCCTCACGGCCCACCCCGACTTCGAGAACACGCAGGCGGACGGCGGCTTCGCACCGCGCCCCGACTTCCGGCCGCTGACCCGTTTCGAGGGCCAGGGACTGGACAAGGGACATGTCGTGAACGACCTCCTCTTCCGCCGCGTACAGCACGTGGACCAACCCCCCACCGGCGCCTGACCGCACCCGCACGTCTCCGCCTGCGGACAGCGCCCCTCCGTCGTTAGGGTCAATGCCGTGGCCACCTGCCCCCCACACCCGTCGTACCCCAGCGGCCCCACCGACGGCGCGCCCACGCCCGGCGCCCCCGGCGCCCTGCGGCACGCCCACTGGTGGCAGCGCCCCTGGGTGCGCTACGGCGCGCCGACCACGCTCCTCGCGCTCTCCGGCCTGGTCATCCTCGCCCTGGTCCGCGAAGAGACGGGCACGGAAGGGTTCCTGGTCGGACTCGGGCTGGCCGTCCTCCCGGTGCCGCTGCTCATCGCCGCGTTCCGCTGGCTGGACCGGGTCGAGCCGGGCCCCTGGCGGAACCTGGTGTTCTGCTTCGCCTGGGGCGCCTGCGCGGCGGCGCTGATAGCGATCGTCGCCAACAGCTTCGCGACGCGATGGATAGCGACGGCGACCGCGGACCCGGCCGGCGCGGACACCCTCGGCGCGACCGTCATAGCCCCCGTGGTCGAGGAGTCGGCCAAGGCGGCGGCCGTCTTACTGGTCTTCCTCTTCCGCCGCCGCGACTTCACCGGCATCGTCGACGGAGTCGTCATAGCCGGTGTCACCGCCACCGGCTTCGCGTTCACGGAGAACATCCTCTACCTGGGCACCGCCTTCGGCACCGACCAGCTCACCGGCCACACCGGCATCGCCTCCGTCACGGCGGCGACCTTCTTCGTGCGCATCGTCATGTCGCCGTTCGCGCACCCGCTCTTCACCGTGCTCACCGGCATCGGCTTCGGCATCGCCGCGCTCTCGGCGGACCGCCGCCCCGTCCGCCGCGTCGCCTTCCCCCTCGCCGGGCTGCTGCTCGCGATGGGCATGCACGCGATGTGGAACGGCTCGTCGGCGTTCGGCGAGTACGGCTTCTTCGCCGTGTACGCGGCGTTCATGGTGCCCATCTTCGGTCTGCTGACCTGGCTGGTGGTCTGGACGCGGCAGCGGGAGCTCAGGACCGTACGGGAGGAGCTGCCCGCGTACGCCGTGGCCGGCTGGCTGACCCCGGTCGAGCCGTACGCGCTCGGCTCGATGCGGGCCCGGCGGATCGCCCGCCAGTACGCCCGCCGGCACGCGGGGAAGGCCGCGGCGCGGGAGGTGGCGCGGTACGAGGCGTACGCGACGTCCCTGGCGTTCCTGCGGCACCGGGCCGGCCGCGGCCGGGTCGGTGCCGACTTCGTCGTCCGGGAACGGGAGCTCCTCGACGAACTGTGGCGGCGCCGGGAGACGGCCCGCCCCGCGCTGGATCACGCGGCCCGGATCACGGCCCCTCCGGTCCCGGTGGCGGCCCCGCCCTGGCCGGTGTACGGGGTGTACGGCTACGGCCACCAGCCGACGCCGTACCCCGCCTACAACCCGTACCGCTCCTAGGGGGTGTCCCCGGGCCCGCTTCAGGCAGAGGCCTCCGTGAGCCGCTCCACCTCCGCCTCGGAGAGGGTCAGCTCGCCCACGCCCAGCAGCGCGGGCAGCTGTTCCACCGTCCGCGCGGAGGCGATCGGCGCCGCCACGGTCGGCTGCGCGGCGAGCCAGGCCAGCGCCACGGTGGCGACGGGCACGTCATGCGCCGAGGAGATCTCGTCGAGGGCGTCGAGGACCTTCCGCCCGCGCTCGGTCTCCAGGTGCCGCGCGGCACTGCCCGCCCGCGCGCTGTCGACGGTCGTACCGGGCCGGTACTTGCCCGTGAGGAAGCCGGAGGCGAGCGCGTAGTACGGAACGGCGGCGAGACCGCTCCGCTCGGCGAGGTCCTGGAGTTCGCCCTCGTAGGTGTCGCGGGAGACCAGGTTGTAGTGGGGCTGGAGGGCCACGTACCGGGCGAGCCCCTCGCGGTCGGAGAACTCCAGGGACGCCCGCAGCCGCTCCGCCGAGATGTTGGAGGCGGCGATGTGGCGCACCTTCCCGGCCTTCACGAGGTCGTCGAGGGCGCCGATGATCTCCTCCACCGGCACCTCGGGCTGGTCGAAGTGCGTGTAGTAGAGGTCGATGTAGTCGGTGCCGAGGCGGCGCAGGGAGGCGTCGGCGGCGGCCTTGATGTTGGCGGCGGACAGTCCCTGGAACTCGGGGTGCTGGCTGACCTTCGTGGCGACGACGACATCGGCGCGGTTGCCGCGCGCCCGGAGCCACCTGCCGAGGACGGTCTCGGACTCACCGCCCTGGTTGCCCTCGACCCACGCCGAGTAGACGTCGGCGGTGTCGACGAAGTTGCCGCCGGCGGCGGTGTAGGCGTCGAGGACGGCGAACGACTGGTCCTCGTCGGCGGTCCAGCCGAAGACGTTGCCGCCGAGGGCGAGCGGGAAGACCTCGAGGTCGGAGGAGCCGAGTTTGCGCAGAGAAGTCATGTCCCGTGTCAACGGCCGTGCGGGGGAGGCTGATTCCACAGCGGACGCAAAACTCCCGTAAACGCCCCTCCGCACGGAACCGAGGACGCGGTTGCTCAGACGCTCAGGCCCTTGCCGCGCAGCCAGGCCAGCGGGTCGATCCCGCTGCCGGAACCGCCGGAGTGCACCTCGAGGTGGAGGTGGGCACCGGTGACGTTGCCGGTGGCGCCGACGCGGCCGATGACGTCGCCCGTGCTGACCTTCTGGCCGACGCTGACGCCGATCGACGACTGGTGCGCGTACCAGATCTCCGTGCCGTCATCGAGGGTCAGGACGGTCTTGTAGCCGTACGAACCGCTCCAGCCCGCCTCGGTGATGGTGCCGCTGTGCACCGCCTTGATCGGCGTGCCCGTGGGGGCGGCGAAGTCGAGGCCGGTGTGGTAGCCGGAGGACCAGTAGGCGCCGGCCTGACCGAAGGTCGAGGTGATGGTGTACGAGGAGGTGGGCAGCGTGTACTGCTTGGCGAGGGCGGCGAGCCGCTCGGCCTCGGCCTTCTTCCGGGCCTCCTCCTCCGCCTTCCGCTTGGCTTCGGCGGCCTTGGCCTTGGCTTCCTGCTCGGCCTTGGCGGCGGCTTCCTTGGCGGCCTTCTCGGCGGCGGCCGCGGCTTCTTCGGCGGCCTTGGTCTCGATCTGGTCCTGCTGGTGCTCGGCCTGGGCCATGATCCGGGCGCGCAGCGCCTCGCCGGCGCCGGAGCCGCCCTGCTCGGTGTCCGCCGTGGCGGTGCCGAGGCTGCTGAGCGGGGTCGCGGAGCCCTGGGGGGTGTCGTCGTCCGAGATGAGGGAACCCACCGAGGGAAGGTCCGGCACGGAGATCGACACCGGCGGCTTGCCGGTCTGGGCGCTGGCCATGCCGCCGGCGCCCACGGCGGCTATGACGCCGACGCCCAGGACGGTGGAGCTGCGGGCGAGTCCTCCGCCGCGCTGCTTGGTGACGCGATGCCGGCCGCGGACGGGACGGATGGACTCCGCGGTGGGGTTCCATTCCTGGAACGGGCCCTCGTCGGTGCGCTGACCTCCGTAGCCGAAGGTCTCGGTGTCGCGCTGGTTCTGCGCGAACGGGGCCGCGGGGGCAGGCCGGTTGGACGCCACGTGGGCGTACTCCTTTCCTTCCTTCTCGCCTACCGGGTTAGCTGACGGGTTCGGAGCAGGAAGGTCTCCTACGCGCGTATACCGACCGTGCTTCCACGGCGGTATGCGCGCGATTCACCCCAAGTGGTGGTTCCCCGGTTCCCTTTCGGGATTCGGCGCGTGCGCACGGAGCCGCCTTCTGTGACGGCTGGGACGACCGCGCTGCGTTATCGAACGTTAATAGACGCGCGGTGTGTATTCCAGCGATTCCGCTTGATCATTAACCTTTTTCGCGCGGACTTACCCGCCATGACCGGCCTAAATCGGGCGAGTTGACTGCCACGTAAGTGACTCACGGGTTTTGACAGTTCGTCAGTCGTTATGCGGAGCGATGCGATTCGCTCACCTAAAGTGACGGAGGGTCCAGAGGAAACACCGAGGGCCGGAACCCTTTCGGATTCCGGCCCTCGGCCTTCAGTAGCGGGGACAGGATTTGAACCTGCGACCTCTGGGTTATGAGCCCAGCGAGCTACCGAGCTGCTCCACCCCGCGTCGTTGTGACACCAGTGTACGCCATCCGCGGGACCGCTCGCGCACACCCGCCGCTCAGCCGCCCGGGCATGCCTCGGGGGCGGCACGGGCGCAGGAGCTGTCGGGCCGATCGGCCCGCGATCAGCACGACGGGTGGCGGCCGCACTCCGTAACGACAGGTCGTGGCCCGCACTCAGTGCGACAGGTGGCGGTTCGGGGCCTTGGCCCGCTCCTCGTGTTCCGGCAGGACGACCACCTCCACTCCCCCGGCGGCGAGGACACCGCTGCCGTCGGCCGCGGCCACGAAGGTGTCCGGCTCACGCCAGGCCGTGACGACCCTCCGTACGCCCGCGTCGAGGATCAGCCGGGCGCAGGGTGCGGGGCGGGAGGCGCGGTGGGCGCACGGCTCCAGGCTGCTGTACACCGTCGCGCCGGGCAGGCGCGGGTCGGCCGGGTCGATCTTGGCCAGGGCCGCCTCCTCCGCGTGCACGACCGGGTCGCCGCCCTCGCGGGAGTGGCCGCGGGCCAGTTCCGTGCCGTCGGCCGCGACCACCACCGCGCCCACGCTGAACGCCGTGTCCGACGGCGGGCACTCTTCCGCCAGTGCGCAGGCGCGGGCCAGCCAGTGGTGGTCGGCCGCGACCGGGAGGGGGCCGGTGCCCGGGGCGGTCGGCTCGTAGCGCATGAGGACGACGTCCTCGATCCGCCGGGTCTCCAGCAGCCGGAGCCGGCCGGACTGGTAGCCGCCGGGGCCGAAGAGGCGGGGTGCCGCCGGGTCGCCCACGAAGAGCGGGGCGAGGACCAGCTGGAGTTCGTCGGCGAGGCCCTGGGTGAGGAGCTGGGTGTGGATCACGCCGCCGCCCTCGACCATGAGGCGCCGTACGCCCCGGACGTCGTGCAGGTGGGTGAGGAGCCGCCGCCAGTCGAGGCCGGGGCCGAGGGGGACGACGTCGGTGGCGAGGCCGAGGGCGCGGGCGCGTTCGGCGCCCTGGTCGGTGGTGTAGAGGACCTTCGCGCCGCCGGTGTGCCAGAAGCGGGCGTCCGGGTCGAGCTCGCCCGTGCCGCTGACGGTGACCTTGAGGGGGTACTCCGGCTTGCCCGCGGCGGTGCGGGCGGCGCGCCGCTCCGCGGAGTTGACCAGGAGGCGCGGGTTGTCGGCGCGGATCGTGCCGGCGCCGACCAGGATCGCGTCGACGGACGCCCGGACCTCGTCGACCCGGTCGAAGTCGGCGGGGCCGGACAGCAGGAGGCGTTCGGGTCCGGTGTCGTCCAGGTAGCCGTCGAGGGAGACGGCGGCGGACAGCAGGACGTACGGGTGGGGCATCGACGCTCCGCGGCTGGTCGGGACGGCGGACGGGACAGGGCTTGGTTCAAGTTTGAAACAAACCTACACTGGCGGCATGACGACTCGCTGGCTCACCCCCGAGGAGCAGCGCGCCTGGCGCGCCTACATCGCCGCCTCGCTGCTCCTGGAGGACGCGATCGACCGGCAGCTCCAGCAGGACGCCGGCATGCCGCACCTGTACTACTCCATCCTGTCCGTCCTGTCGGAGTCCCCGGAACGGCGGCTGCGCATGACCGATCTCGCCGAGCGGCTGAAGATCACGCGCAGCCGGCTGACCTACGCGGTGACGCGGCTGGAGAAGGACGGCATGGTGCGGCGCGAGGCCTGCCCCCACGACAAGCGGGGCAGCATCGCGGCCCTGACCGACGAGGGCTTCGCCGTCCTGGAGCGGGCGGCGCCCGGGCATGTCGAGACGGTGCGGAGCTTCCTGTTCGACCGGCTCAGCGCGGAGCAGGTGGGGCAGTTGGAGGAGATCTCGGCGGCGATCGCCCAGGGCCTCCAGGGGGAGGGGACGCGGCCGGACTCGGACGACGTGCCGTGGCGGCGGAGGGCCTCGTCGGCCTGTTCGTGACGCGCGCCACAGGGGCCGCATTCTGATTGCTTCAAATTTAAAGCACGAGTAGGGTTCCGATCGTGGTTCTGCTTCAAATCTGAAGCAGTACGGCTGTGCAGCCGAACAGGAATACGGCCGAGCAGCCGACAGGAAACGGAACCCGGAGGCCCCGCATGCCCGACACCCCCGCCGTCATCGCCACCCCGCGCTCCCGCGTCCGGGTCCCCCTGCGCTTCCACGACGGCTACGAGGTCGACGCCGAGCTCGTCACCTTCCACGGCCTGGCCGACGGCCAGGAGCACGTGGCCGTCGTCCTCGGCGAACCGGGCCCGGTCCCGCTGGTGCGGCTGCACTCCGAGTGCCTGACCGGGGACGTGTTCGGCTCGGCCCGCTGCGACTGCGGGCCCCAGCTGCGCGAGGCGGTCGAGCGCATCGCCGAGCGCGGCGGCGTGCTCCTCTACCTCCGCCAGGAGGGCCGGGGCATCGGCCTCTACAACAAGCTCGACGCGTACGCCCTGCAGGACCAGGGCCTGGACACGTACGAGGCGAACGCGGCCCTGGGGCTGCCGGAGGACGCCCGCGACTACACCGCGGCGGCCCAGATGCTCCGGGCCCTGGGCATCGGCGAGCTGGACCTGCTCTCCAACAACCCCGACAAGGCGGGCCAGTTGCGCGAGCTGGGCGTCGGTGTGCGCGACCGCGTCCCCACCGGCGTCTTCACCACCGCGCACAACGTCCGCTACCTGCGCGCCAAGGTGCTGCAGACCCAGCACACGCTGCCGCTCGCCGCGCTGACGGAGCTCAGCGCCGGCTGATCCGGCTGGAGCACTGAACGAGACTGCTTGTCCCTCGGCTCTTCGGGTACAGCCTTTGCAAGAAGGCGACCTCCGCTGCACCCAGAGCTTATGGAAAGTGATCGTTTCGTGACCGATCTCGACGGCCCCGGCGACCACCGGGCGAGGAGACCGGACGACGGCCCGGAGTCCGTCGCGGCGCAGATCGCCGATGCCGTGGAGAGCCTGACGGACCTGTGGTCGGTCGCCGCCCAGGAGGCCTCCCTGCGGCTGTCCCCGCACCAGCTGCGGGCGCTGCGCGTCCTGCACGCGGCGCCCGGCCTGAACCTCACGGCCCTGGCGGACCGGTTGGACATCGGCCTCCCCACGGCCAGCCGGCTCTGCGACCGCCTGGCGGCGGCGGGCCTCCTGGAGCGCGTCCCGCACCCGGACACCCGCCGCGAGGTGCTGCTGATGCTCACCCCGCACGCCCGGCACGTGCTGGGCGAGGTCGCCGACCGCCGGACACGGGCCCTGGCAAAGGCCCTGACGGCGATGGAACCGGCCGAACGGGCGGCCTTGAGCAGGGGCCTGCGGGGGTTCCTCACGGCCCAGAACAGGCCGGCACGCCACGACAGGCCGCCCGGCGGCTAACCGGAACGGGCCGCTACGCCCCCGGCAACCAGCCGGAACCGGCCCCCGGCAACCAGGGAACCGGTCTCCCGGCAGCGGACCGGTCCGTGCGCCACGACAGGCCGCCGGCACACCAGCCGGAACCCGGCCCTCACGGCGACTTGGCCGAGGAGGGAGATCGTCTCAGCCCGTCGCCAGCATCCCCGAGCGCAGCCGCGCCACCGTCCGCGAGATCAGCCGGGACACGTGCATCTGGGAGATGCCGAGGCGGGCGCCGATCTCCGCCTGGGTCAGCTCCTCCACGAAGCGGAGGTGGAGGATCAGCCGCTGGCGCTCGTCGAGTTCGGCGACCAGGGGGGCCAACGCGTGGAAGTCCTCGACGAGTTCCAGGGCGGGGTCCTCCTCGCCGATGAACTCCGAGAGCGTCGCGTCGCTCTCCTCCGCGTCGCCGCTGACCGCGGCGTCGAGGGAGGAGGACAGGTAGCCGTTCGCCGCGATCTGGGCCTCGACGACCTCGTCCTCCGACAGGTTCATCAGCGCCGCCAGTTCCGCGACCTTCGGCGCGCGGCCCAGCCGGGAGGCCAGCTCCTCGGTGGCCTTGGCGAGTTCCGTACGGGCCTCCTGCAGGCGGCGCGGCACGTGCACGGCCCAGGACGTGTCACGGAAGAAGCGCTTGATCTCGCCGATGATGTACGGCACCGCGAAGCTGGTGAACTGCACCTCGCGGGAGACCTCGAACCGGTCGATCGCCTTGATCAGCCCGATGACGCCGACCTGCACGACGTCGTCCATCGACTGTCCGCTGCTGCGGAACCGGCGGGCCGCGAACCGCACGAGCGACATGTTCATCTCGATGAGCGTGTTGCGCGCGTACTGGTATTCGGGTGTGCCCTCCTCCAGCACGGCGAGCCGGTCGAGGAACTGTCCGGTCAGCTCGCGCGCGTCCTGCGGGGTGAGCTTCTGGGGCTCCGCGATCTGCGGCAGCACCTCGCCGGTGTCGGTGCCGGAATCCGTCGTCGTGCCGATGCGCATGGTCGTCGTCACGGGCCCTCCCTCGTAGTTCCGGCCCGCTCCGATCCCCCGACAGGCCACCACCAGCGCCGCTACCCGCACTCGCCCGGCTCATGCCCCGCGTTCACCCCGTCGAGACGTAGACCACAGTCGATGCAGGTCGGGGCGGTGTCGGGGTACCCGCAAGCGTGTTGTGACGGTACGGGCGACTACGGGCAGGAGGGTGGGCGGTGCGACGGAGAGGAAGAGACCAAGGGGTTCCCGGAGCGAACAGTTGTCGTTTGACAACTATAGTTGCAAGGCAACAAAGTAACCGTGCCACAGGGCCGCGGGAAAGGAAACGGAAGGGCCGAGCCGTTCCCGCGGGAGGCAGGTCAGGCAGTCCGGGTACCGGACGCGCGGGAGTCGTCGGAGTCGTCGTGTATCTGGGCCGCCGCCGCGTCGCAGAACGCCTCCAGCCCCTGCAGCAGGGCGACCCGCTTGGCGGCGGGCATCTGGTCGAGCACCGCGCGCAGCGCCTCCTCCCGGCGCACGCGCAGATCGGCCAGGAAGGCCCGGCCGCGGCCGCTGAGCCGCAGGCGCACCTCGCGCCGGTCCACCGGGCTGACCACGCGCTCGACGAACCCGGCCGCCTGGAGCCGGTCGCACAGCCGGCTGGTCGAGGGCGGGGTGGAGGCGAGGGAGTCGGCAAGCGTGCGCAGGTTGATGCCCTCGTGGTGCTCCAGGATGAGCAGCACGCGCAGTTGGGAGGCGGACGCCGGCGCCGTCGAGGCCCGGCCCCACAGGACCTCCAGCAACTCCGCGGCCGTGGAGGTCACACGGGCGACCTCTGCTGGCTCAGGGCGGGGTCGGAGGGAAGTCACAGTCACACTCTCGCAGGCACCGGGATGGCCGTCAGCGTACTAGGCACGCGAGCGGCCGGGGCGGCACCGGCCCGGGCCACGGCCGCCCACCACGCCGTCGACCGTACGCGCGAGGCCCCGCACGCGAGCCCCGAACGGGACGACCCGCACGCCGTGACCCGCGTGCGATGCCCGTACGAGACGCCCCGCACAACCCCACAACCCGCATACGACGCCCCGTACCGGACGACCCGCACCCCATGACCCGCATCCGACGCCCGTGCTGGACGCCCCGCACAACCCCATGACCCGCATCCGACGGCCGCGCCCGTGGGCCCCGTGCCCGAGGGAGCGTCGACGACCGACCGAGGATTGGTGTTTCGACCATCGTGACCGCGACCGTGAACAGATTCGTGGCCGCCGAGCGTGCTCTGCGCACGGCGGCGCCCCACCAACTGCTGGACGCGGTCCGTCGTGTACTGACCGATCAGTACGCGGCGGACTCCGTCGAGCTGTTCCTGGCCGACTACGGCCTGACGGTGCTTCAGCCGGTGTCCGTGCTGCCGCACACCCTCCAGCCGGTGCCCGTGCACAACAGCCCGGCCGGCCGGGCCTTCGGCGCGCAGGAGCCGTACGTGGAGCCCCTTACGGGTGACCTCGTGCGCGCGCACCTGCCCGTCACCGTGCGCGGCGACCGCCTCGGCGTGCTCACGGTGACCCTGCCGGGCGGCGAGCACTCGCAGGGCTGCCTGGCCGAACTGGCCGAGATCGCCCAGGTGCTCGGGCACGAGGTGGTCGTGGCCGAGCGGGACACCGACCTGTACCTCCAGGCCCGCCGCAGGGACCGGCTCACCCTCGCGGCCGAGATGCAGTGGCAGCTGCTGCCCGGCCGCTCCTGCGTCCGCCCCGAGTACGAGCTGGGCGCGCAGCTGGAACCCGCGTACGCGATCTTCGGCGACAACTTCGACTGGTCCGCCACGGCCGACCGGCTCAGCCTCTACGTCACCAACGGCATGGGCGAGGGCATAGAGGCCTCCCTGCTGACGAACCTGGCGATCAACGCCCTGCGCAACGCGCGCCGGGCCGGCATCCCGCTGGCCGACCAGGCCGCCCTGGCCGACCAGGCGGTGTACGCCCACTATCGGGGCCGCTGCTACCTGTCCGTGCTCATGCTCGACTTCGAGCTGGCCACCGGCCGGGTCCGGGCCGTGGACGCCGGGTCCCCGCACCTGCTGCGGCTGCGTCAGGGCGCGGTGGAGCGCGTGGACTTCGACGCGCAACTGCCGCTCGGCATGTTCGAGGAGACCGACTACGTGGCCCAGGAATTCCGGGCCGAGCCGGGCGACCGGCTGGTCTTCGTCAGCGACGGCGTGTACGACGTCGCCTCGCCGCGCGGAGAGCCGTACGGCGACGCCGCCCTGTCCCGGGCGATCCAGTCGACCCGGCTGCTGCCGGCCGCCGAGGTGCCCCGGGCCATCCTGCGCGAGCTGACCGGCCACCGCGGCAGGCCCGTCCCGGACGACGACGCCCTGGTGGTCTGCCTGGACTGGCGTGGCCGGTGAAGGACGGGGCAGGCGCCGGTCAGGGGCGTGGAGAGAACTCGTTTGGTGGTGCCGTACGGCGGCACTAATGTTTGTCATTTGGCAAGTAACGGCTGAGGCGCCGTCGCGTGACCTCGGTCCGGCCAGTGCAAGGGAGCGATGCAGGTGTCGGTGTCGGTGTCAGTGTCGGAAGAGAACGCGGAGCAGGAGCCGGCCGCCCAGCAGGTGAGCGCCTTCCTCGAACGGCGCCGGGAGCAGATCGCCCAGCGGTGGGCGGACGCCGCGCTGTTCCGCACGGTCTTCACCGTGTCCCGCGACGAGGCGGTGGAGGCGGGCAGGGCCGTCGCGGCCGCGCTGGCCGCGGTGGCGGCCTCCGGGCGGGTGGACGACATCCGGGCGTCCGGATTCGAGGCGGTGCGCGACCAGCTGGGGCGGATGGCGGCCTCCCGCGCCCGGACGGGAGCCGACCAGGACGGCATCGCCGACGAGGTGGCCGCCCTGCGCGAACCGGTGACCGAACTGCTGCGCGCCGAGTACCCGGACCCGTACGCCCCCGAGGCCCAGGAGCCGCTGCTGGCGCTGACCGTGCTCATGGGCACCCTGCGCCTTGTCGTGCTGGAGACGACGGTCAGCGCCGGCGAGGAGGTCATCGCCCGGCAGCGCGAGCAGCTGCACGAGGTGGCCACCCCCGTGATCAAGCTGTGGGACAGCACGGTCGCCGTCCCGCTGATCGGCACGCTGGACAGCGCCCGCAGCCAGGTGGTCATGGAGAGCCTGCTGGACGCGATCGTCGCCGAGCGCGCCCGGTACGCCATCCTCGACATCACCGGCGTGCCCACGGTCGACTCGCTGGTCGCCCAGCACCTGATGAAGACGGTGGCGGCGGCGCGGCTGATGGGCGCCGAGTGCATCGTCTCCGGCATCCGGCCCGCGATCGCGCAGACGATAGTGCATCTGGGCATCGACCTCGGCACGGTCCTCACGCGCTCGAGCCTGGCGGACGCCCTGGCCTACGCGCTCAGCCGGCAGGGCGTGGGAATCGGGCCGGTGGCGGCGGCCGGCGCGGCGCCGACGGCCGACGCGGGCGCGCGGTGACCGGGGCCGCCGGGATCGGCCCCGCGGGCGGACACGGCTTCACCGTGCCGGTCCTGCAACTGGGCGACGTCCTGCTGGTCACCCTCCAGGGGGAGCTGCACGACGGGATGGCCGAGCAGCTCCAGCAGGACGTCACGGCCCGGATCTCGCACACCCGGGTGACCGGTCTCGTGATCGACATCTCCGGGGTGGAGATCGTCGACTCGTTCCTGGGCCGGGTCCTCGCCGAGATCGCCGCCGGCGCCGGCCTGCTGGCCGCCCGTACGGTGCTGGCCGGGATGCGCCCGGCGGTGGCGATCACCCTGGTCGAGCTGGGGCTCACGCTGCCCGGACTGCGGACGGCTCTGGATGTCGAACGCGCGATGGAGCTGCTCGGCGCTGCCGCGCGCCCGGGTGAGGTGAGTCCGTGATGCGGGCCGGCCACGCCGCACCGGCCGTCGTGCCGATCGGCTCGGACGCCGACCTGGCCTGGGTCAGGCAGCAGGTCCGGCAGGCCGCCGCCGAGCTCGGTTTCGGCCTGGTGCAGCAGACCAAGCTCGTCACCGCGGCGAGCGAACTGGCCCGCAACACCCTCGTCCACGGCGGGGGCGGCCAGGTGCGGATCACCCCGTTGGACACCGGGCGGTCGCAGGGCCTGCGGCTGGCCTTCGTCGACACCGGCCCCGGCATCCGCGACCTGGAGCAGGCGATGACCGACGGCTACACCAGCGGCGGCGGGCTCGGACTGGGCCTGAGCGGGGCCAAGCGGCTGGTCCACGAGTTCGAGGTGGACAGCCGGCCGGGCGAGGGGACCACCGTCACCGTCACCGCCTGGGCCACGCCCGTGCCGCCCTCCCGGCCGGGGGCGCTGTGATGAGCGGGGTGTGGGACGTCCCGGTGGACGACTCGACCCGGGTGCGGGACGTGCGGGTGGCGGCCGAGGAGGCCAGCGCCCTGGCCGGCCTGGGACCGCACCGCACCGCGACCGCCGCGCTCGTGGCGACGGAGCTGGCGACCAACCTGCTGCGGCACGCGGACGGCGGGCGCGTGCTCATCAACCTGGTCGACAGCGCCCGCGCCGACGGCCGGCGTGCGGCCGTCCAGCTGCTGTCGCTGGACCACGGCCCGGGCATCCCGGACGTCGCCCAGGCCATGCGCGACGGCTACAGCACCGCCGCCTCCCTGGGCGCCGGGCTCGGCACGTGCCGGCGCATAGCGAACGCCTTCGACCTGCACAGCGCCCCCGGCCGGGGCACCGTGGCCATGGCCCGCATCGACCATGAACCGGCCGTCCGGGGCGCGTCCCCGCCGCGTCCGCGCGCCGGCGGCGTCAACGTCCCGCTCGGCCGGGCCGAACACTCCGGCGACGCCTGGGAGTGGGTGCAGGGCGGCGACCGCCTGACGCTCCTGCTCGCCGACGGCCTCGGGCACGGCGCCAAGGCCGCCGAGGCCTCCACGGCGGCGGTGACCGAACTGCGCGGGGTGGCCGACCGGTCCCCCGCCGAGATCCTGCGGCACCTACGCGGGCCCCTGCGCCGCACCCGGGGCGCGGCCGTCGCCGTGGCCCAACTCGACCTCGTGTCCGGGCGGCTGGACTTCTCCGGCATCGGCAACATCGGCGCCCGGCTGCGCACCGGCGGCACCTGGAAGGCGCTGCTGTCCCAGCCGGGCATCGTGGGCGCGCAGGCCCCGGCGACCGTGCCCGTGCAGCGGGAGCCGTGGCACGCGGACAGCCTGCTCGTGCTGCACAGCGACGGCCTGCCCGCCCGCTGGACACCACCCGACGACGACACGCTCCTCACCCGCGACCCGGCGGTGGTGGCCGCGGTGATCCTCCGCGACGCGGGAAGCGCGGCCCGCCCCGTACGCGACGACACGTGCGTGGCGGTCCTGGGCGGCGCCTAGGACGCCGTACGCGCCGGTCCGCCTGCCCGATTTATCCGTAATGCGAGTATGGGTGAGCCCGAGCCGGGATACTCGTTCGAAATGGTACGGATGTTGAAACGGCACGGAAGGCACGACGAGCATGTCGCGGCCGACCAAGAGGCCGAGGCCCCCAAGGCACCACAGGCCGGGCCGGACGAGCAGGTGGAACGGCAGGCGCCGGACACTCCGACGGACCTGCCCAAGCGCTCCTGGGGAGCGGTGCTGAAAGGCACCCTGAAAGAGTTCAAGAAGGACGAGCTGGCCGACCGGGCGGCGGCGCTGACCTACTACGGGATCCTGGCGCTGTTCCCGGCGCTGCTGGCACTGATCTCGCTGCTCGGGATCGTCGGTCGGTCGGCGACGCAGCAGGTACTGGACAACATCCAGAAGCTCGCCCCGGGCGCGGCGCAGGACGTCCTCCGCAACGCGGTGCAGCAGATGCAGGGCAACGCCGGACTCGGCTCGCTCATGGCGATCGTGGGTCTGGTGCTCGCGGTGTGGTCGGCATCCGGCTACGTCGCCGCGTTCATCAGGAGTGCGAACGCGGTCTACGACGTCCCCGAGGGCCGTCCGGTGTGGAAGGTGCTGCCGGTCCGCGTCGGCGTGACCGTGGTCCTGATGGTCCTGGCCGTGGTCAGTGCGGTGATCGTCGTGTTCACCGGAGGACTGGCCCGGCAGGTGGGCACCGCGCTGGGGGTCGGTGACACGGCGCTGACGGTGTGGTCGATCGCGAAGTGGCCGGTGCTCGTCGTCCTGGTCACCATCATGATCGCGATCCTGTACTGGGCGACGCCGAACGCGAAGGTCCGCGGCTTCCGCTGGATCACGCCGGGCAGCTTCCTGGCGCTGGTGATCTGGATGATCGCCTCGGCCGGCTTCGCGCTGTACGTGGCGAACTTCGCCTCGTACAACAAGACCTACGGCACGTTCGCCGGTGTGATCATTTTCCTGGTGTGGCTGTGGATCACGAATCTCGCGATCCTGCTCGGCCTGGAGTTCGACGCCGAGATGCATCGCCAGCGTGCCGTCGCGGGCGGTCACCCACCCGGCGACGAGCCGTACGTCGAGCCGCGCGACACCCGGAAGTGGGACGAGGAGGACCGTCGCCGCTTCGAATCCTGAGGTCGCGGCTCGTGCGTGAAAGGGCTCCGGGCGGGGAGTCGGCTGATCATGGGGATGAAGGCGGAGCTGCGCGACGGGGATCACCGGCTGACCAGGCGGATGATCGCGTCGGGGCCACCGTGGGTGCGGCGGGTCGCGCCCGCGGTGGAGGAGGCGGCTGAACACACCAAGGTCTGGTGCGCTGCGGCCGGGGTGATGGCCGCCATCGGCGGGTGGCGCGGCCGGACGGCGGCCGCCGCCGGGGTCGCGGCCATGGCGACGGCTCAACTGCTCTCCAACGCGGTCGTCAAGCAGGTGTCCCGACGGCGCCGCCCACCGCCGCACTGGGTCCCGCCGGAACATCTCCAAGGCCGCCCGGACAGCTCCTCCTTCCCCTCCGGGCACACGGCCGCCGCCTTCGCCTTCGCCGGCGCCGTGACGCCCGTCTGGCCGGCCGCCGGTGCCGTGTGCGGGGTGTCAGCGATGCTGGTGGCGGCGGAGCGGGTGCACAGCGGTGCCCACTACCCCTCCGACGTGGCCGCCGGCGGCGCACTCGGCCTGACGGCGGCCGCCCTGATACGTGCCGCACCCCGTCTGCTGCGGCGACATGTGCTCTGACGAGTGGTGATGCGTCGTCGTGGGGTATTCGGGGACCCGGTCGGACCGACGTAGCCGAGATCAAGGAATCAAGGAGAAGACGCAGCGATGACCCAGGACAAGCCTCACACGGGCGATGCGGCCCAGGTTCGAGAAAAGGCAACGGCCGTGAAACAGCAGGTCGCCGAGAAGACCACACAGGTCAGGGCTCAGGTGCGGGACAAGGCCGCGCACGTCGGAGAGCTGGCACGGGAAAAGGCTCCTGAGCCGGTGCGCGAGAAGGCGGACGAGGGCATGCGGATGGCACGGTCCAACCGAACCCCGCTGTTCGCCGCGGCCGGAGCGCTCATCGCGCTGCTGTTCGTACGTCGTGCCGTGAGGCGGCGATGAAAGGTCGCGAAGGTCGCCTACAAGCCGGTCGGTCCGGGTGTTCCAACAGGTCTGGAAAAAGCTCGGTCACGATGAGGACGCCCCCGACGCGGAGCGCACCTGGCGCGAGGCCATGTCGGCAGCGGTCCTCCAGGGCGCGATCGTCGCCGGCGGCAAAGCCGCCGCCGACCGCAGCGGCACCGCCGCGACTCGCCACCTGACCGGCACCTGGCCCAGCTGATCCCTCCGGTCGATGCCCGTCGCAACGCCGCCCTGGCGAACGTCGACGGGCATCACCAGTCGGTTGGCTCTGTGTCGTGGCACATACCTTCACGACATCGGCTCATGACCGCGGCCCCGCTCCCCTTCGGGAGGGCGGGGCCGCTTCGTCATGCTCGGCCCAACTTGACGACGCACGCCCTCCCGTTGCTCCAACGCCGTACCGTGACAACGTGGCAAAAGACGACCTCGGGCGCACTCTCCGACGCCTGCGCCGGCTGGCCTCCCTGACGCAGGAGGAACTGGCCGCCCGCTCGGGCGTATCTGTCGACGTGATCCGTCAGCTTGAGCAACGCCGTAAGCACTCGGCGCGGCTGCCCACGCTGCATGCCCTGGCCAACGGGCTGGGGGTGGAGCTGACCACGCTTCTGGGTGATCCACCCGCGGTCTCCTCGACTGGCGAGAACGATGGGCCGCGTTTTGTGGCCGTGCGGCGGGCCATCATGCCCGTGCTTTGGGGGCCGGAACCCGAGCCGCCAAGACCGGACTTCACTCTGGACAGGCTTCGCGGGCAGATCGCAGATGGCTGGACGCAGTACCACGCCGCCGAGTTCGACACGGTGATGAAGGTTCTTCCGGACTTGATCGCTGACGCGCGCACGGCGACAGCGTGGGGCGAAGACAGCGACCGCCGCGGGGGTTTCGCAGCCCTGGGCAAGGCCCTTCAGCTCGCCGGGCACGTCGCGGTGCGTATGGGGAAGACCGACCTCGCGCTGACGAGCTTGGAGCGGGCGATAGGTGCCGCCGAGCAGTCGTCCGACCCCCTTCTGCTTCCGATGATCGTCAACTCTATGGCGTGGGCCTACCAGAGGCAGGGACGCCTGGAGGACGCGTTGCACATCGCCCTTCGTGCCGCCGCCGACATGGCAGCAGCGGGCCACGACGGAACGGCCGACGGGCTGAAGGTCTGGGGTGCACTCACCATGAGTGCTGCCACCTCGGCCGCACGGAGCGGCGACTACGACCGGGCGGCGACGATGATGGAGACAGCGGAGAAGGAGGCCGCTCGCGTATCGAAGCTTCCCGCCGGCGGCGACAATCGCATGGTGAGCGTGTTCAGCCCTTCTTCCGTCCGTATCGAGCGCGTTCGGCTTGCTGTCCAGTACGGGCACCCGCATGACGCGCTGGCGCTCGCCAAGGGAATGCGGCTGAGTAAGGACACCCCTGCGTCCTGGCGGACGTGGCTGCTGCTGGACGTTGCCCGCGCCCACACTGATATCGGGGACGCGGCTGGGGCAGTGAAGACCTTGGAATCTCTACGCCGTATGGCGCCGACCTGGATGCAGCACCACACGTTGGCCGTGGCGATCGTGCGTGATCTGTGGGCGCTCCCCAACCACCCTCCGGGGCTCGGCCCGTTGGCGGAGTTCCTGGGGGTCAACGAATAGCGTCGAGAAACTGGGACGCAACGTCCCTGTCACTCTGTGCAGCTCAGCGATTCCATAGCCGGACAGCGCCCCGGCGACCGCTGACACGGCCCCGGGGCATGGCCGACTGATGAGGAGTCGACGTGCGACAAGCTACCGCCCCGCCCCCCGCAGCGGCAGAGCAGGACCAGGCCCCGCCAGACATCGCCACGATGCGCGAGACCGCACACCGCGTGCTGGGCCCGGACAACGCGCCGGACGCCCTACCGTCGGCCGATGAGGAACTGGAGACACTCACTGCCACGCTGCGCGGCCACCTCGAACTGCTGCTGCCCGAGGTCGAGCAGGCGGCCGGGCGTCTGCCGGAGAACAGCGTCACCCGCTACGGCGCGATGTACTGCGTCGGCGAGGCCCGCGGAAAGCGCCGCGCGCCCGAGCTGAGCTTCGCCCCGCTGGCCGGCAGCATGTACGCCCGGCGCCTCGCCCGCGTCCTGGCCACCCTGTGCTGCCACTACGAGATCGTCAGCGCGGGCATCGAAATGACGTCCGAACAGCAGGCGTTCGAGCATCTGGCTGACCACTGCCTGAGGTGCCCGACATGCCGGGCCGTGGACGACGAAGGCATGCACGCCGGCCTCCCCTGCGAGGAAGAGAACAGGCTGTACGAGGCATACCGAGCCGCTCGGGCTCGCGCGGTCGCGGCCCGGCTGGCCCGCCGCCACGCTGCGGAGGTCTCGGCGTGACCGCCACCGAGCCCGAGGCCGGGGCCCCCACCGAGGAAGACGAGTTCCAGGCCCTCGGCAAGCAGCTGCTGCGCACCGCGAAGTCGTCCCACACCCAGGCCGCCGTCCAGGCGCTGGTCCAGGAGCGAACGATCCTAGAGGTGCCGGCCGTGCGCCACGCCCTGGTCGTCGACACCGACGACGGTGAGGTGGCCCACTTCGAGGGCCTGTCGGGGCGCCAGTACGGGCTGGGTCTCGACGAGCAGCAGCGGGCCTTCCTCCACCTGGTGCTGTCGATGGTGGGAATCGGGATCACCACGCTGGCGTCCGTGCAGGACCTGGACGACCGGCGGCTCCAGATCATGGTGCGGGCGATCCTGCGGCTCGCGGGCAACGAGGACCTCGCCGTCGGCCGACGCCTGTGACCTCACGCGCGTCGACCCCCCGACCATCTATTCGCCCAGGAGTACGCAAGATGCCCGACCGATTACCCCGCTGCCCGGCCACCGGGAAGCGCTCGTTCGAATCGCTCGAAGCTGCAAGCCGCTGGCTCGCCGACAAGGCCGACGAGTTCGCGGCCCGGCCAGTCGGCGAGTCGTACCCCAAGTACGGCCCTCCCGCTCCCTTGGACATGCAGCCCACCCAAAACGGACTGGAGCTGTGGGATTCGAACCCACCACCCATGGATCAAAAGTCCTGGCGTGATCGTGTTGGCAGCGGACCCCTTGAGGGGTCGGCCAGCGTGGTCGGGGACAGCTGCTTCACGTCGTGTAGGCGACGGGCTTGCGGCCTGGTGGGCGTGGTTCTTCGCTTGGTGCCGCCGCCCGGCGACGATGAATCGACGGAGCCCTTTCCGGCAAGGTCCCGGTCACACGAACGGGTCCACATCCGCTCACGCATGCTCACGCAAGCAGTCGCCAATCACAGTCGTTGCCCTGGCCACACATGCGGACAGGGCAACGACTCTGCTGGTCAGAGCCCTGCGGACACTGACGACGCGGTAGGCCCTGTGGGACTCGAACCCACAACCAATGGATTAAAAGTCCACTGCTCTGCCAATTGAGCTAAGGGCCCAGGCGATGTTGCCCCCACGAGCATAGCCGGACAACGCCGAGTCTCCGATCGGGTATCGGGTCCCGGTCGTGCCGCGGGGGCGCCGGAGCGCCGTGGCCCGCCCCGGGGGGCGGGCCACGGCGCTCTTCACGCGGGTGTGTCAGCCGTTGCGCTTCCAGCGCGGCTTGTCCTCGCGGCGCTGGAAGGAACCGCCGCCGCGGTGGTCGTCACGACGGCCGTAGGGGCGGTCGTGGCCCGGACGGTCATGGCCCGGACGGTCGTGGCCGCCGGAGCGGAAGCCCGGACGGTCGTCGCGGCGGTCCCGGTTGAAGGGACGGTCGCTGCCCCGGTGCCCACCGCGCTCGTCCCGGCGGAAGCCGCCGCGCTCACCGCGGTCGCGGTTGAAGCCACCGCGGTCGTCACGACGCTCGAACGAACGGCCGCCACGGTCGTCACGGCGCTCGAAGGAACGACCGCCACGGTCGCCCCGGTCGTCACGGCGGAAGCCGCCGCGCTCACCGCGGTCGCCCCGGTCCGCCCGGTCGTCCCGGCGGAAGCCGCCACGGTCGCGGTCGAAGGAACGACCACCACGGTCACGGTCGCGGTCACGGTCCCGGTTGAACCCGCCGCGGTCGTCACGCCGTTCGAACGAACGCCCGCCACGGTCACGGTCACGATCGCGGTCGAAGGACCGGCCACCCCTGTCACGGTCGAAGGACCGGTCACGGTCAGCGGAACGGTCACGGTCGAAGGACCGGTCCCGGTCGGCGTACCGGTCGCGCCCGGCTCCGCCGCGCTCCACGCGCTCCTCGCGCTCCACGTCCTGCGCGGTCGGCTGCTCCGGCACCGACACCTCGACACCGGCCGGAACCTCCGCGGCCTCCCCGGCCGCCTGCGGCTCCTCGCCGCGCTCGCGCGCGACCCGCGCCAGCAGCCGGTCGGCCTCCTCGCGCAGCTCGTTCGCCCGCCGCTGCGCCCGCTCCAGCTCCTTGGTGAGCTGGGCGACCTCACGCTCGGCCTGCTGCGCGGCGTTGCCCACCGACTCGGCCTGGACCTCGGTCATCGACCGGGCTCCGGTGATCTCGGCGACCTCCGGGTCGAAGGCGCCCGCGCCCTGGATGATGTGGCGCGTGGCGTCGACGCCCGCGTCCTCCATCAGCCGGAAGATCTGACGCCGCTGGTGCGGCAGCGACAGCGACACGACCGTGCCCGTGCGACCGGCACGCGCCGTACGGCCGGCCCGGTGCAGGTAGTCCTTGTGGTCACCGGCCGGGTCCACGTTCAGCACCAGGTCGATGCCGTCGACGTGGATGCCGCGGGCCGCGACGTCGGTGGCGACGAGGACGTTGACGTACCCGTCCTTGAAGTCGGCCAGGGTCCGCGTCCGCGCGCCCTGGGTCATGCCGCCGTGCAGCGCGTCGGCCTTCACGCCGGAGTCGCGCAGCTGCTCGGCGACGCGGTCGGCGCCCAGCTGGGTGCGGACGAAGATGATCGTGCGGCCCTTGCGGGAGGCGATGGCCGCGGTGACCGGCGCCTTGTCCTTGGGCTTCACGATGAGGATGTGGTGCGACATGGTCGTCACGGCGCCCTGGGCGGCGTCGACCTCGTGGCTGACCGGGCTGTTCAGGTACCGGTCGACGAGGGTCTTGATCTCGTTCTCCATGGTCGCGGAGAAGAGCATCCGCTGACCGCCCGCGGGGATCTGGTCGAGCAGCTCCGTCACCTCGGGCATGAAGCCCAGGTCGGACATCTGGTCGGCCTCGTCGAGAACGGCGATCTGCACGTTCTCCAGCGAGCAGGCGCCGCGGTTGATGATGTCGCGCAGCCGGCCCGGCGTGGCGACCAGGATGTCGACGCCCTTCTCCAGGGCGTAGATCTGGTTGCCCATGGACGTACCGCCGCAGACGACCTTCATCTTCAGGCCGAGGACGTCGCCGTACGGCTGGAGCGCGTCGGCGACCTGCATGGCGAGCTCACGGGTCGGCGTGAGGATGACGGCGCGCGGCTTGTGCTTCTCGGTCCGGCCGCCGGCCAGCGTGGCCAGGGTCGGCAGACCGAACGACAGGGTCTTGCCGGAGCCGGTGCGGCCGCGGCCGAGGATGTCCTTGCCGGCCAGGGCGTCCGGGATGGTCGCGGCCTGGATCGGGAAGGGGCTGGTCACGCCGTTCTGCGCGAGCTTGCGCACGATGCCCTCGGGCAGGCCGAGGTCGGCGAAGGTGGTCTCGGGGGTGGTGTCTTCGACGGCCTCGTTCTCGGGCACGACGACGTGATCAGTACTGGCGATGGACATGCGAATGCGAAACCTTCCGGAGTCTCAAGTCGGCACGCGCCCGTCAACTCCGTGATTCGCGATTCGCAATACGACCGCCTCAATGCGGTCCACCACGGCAAAGGAGAGTACGCGCCACACGGCGCGCTCTGCGGTGGCGCCGGGCAAGATGGGATCAAACGATCTGCCACCATACGCACTCCGGGCCCCGCAAGGCAAACCGGACTGGTACGGCAGCCTTCACAAGGCCGGGCGGGCGTCTTTTGTTCCCGACGGAACGCCCGGCTCCGGCCCCGCCCAGCAGGGCTACGCACGGGCTACGCAGGCGAACCCGCCTCCGGCGCCGGCTCCCGCTGGGCCAGCTGCGGCTCCGGCGGCTCGTGCGCGGACGACGACGGCTCCGGCGTCGGCTCCGGGGACGTCGTCGGATCGGGCGGCGTCGGCGTGGGCTCCGGTTCGGTCGTCCGGGTGGGCGTGGGCTGCGCCGGTGGCTTGGGCGTCGGCTTGGCCGGCTTCACCGGCTTGCCGCCCCGGGGCGCGGACGCACTCGCGTCCGGGGTCGGCGACGCCCCGGGCGGGGCCGACTCCCCCGGCCCGCCGCGCTCGCCCTTCTTCCCCTTCCCGCCCTTGCCGCGCCCGCGCTCGCCGTCGGCGGCCGCGGCCCCGAACCCGCCGGCGCCGCCCGACACCGCCGAGCCGCCGTCGGGTTCCTCCCCGCCCCGCTGCGCGGCGGAGTGCGACGGCTTGGCGCTCCCGCCCGCATCGTCGTCCCCCACACTCATGCAGCCGGCGGCAGCGGCGACGGCCACGGCCGTGGCGGCCAGACGGACGGGTACGAACAAGGGGCGCACGGGGCCACCTCCGAGAAGGGTGATGGAGTCAACACCTCCAACTCCCGCCGCCCACAAGAGGACACGCGCCCCGTATTCACAACCCGCTCAGCCGTAGCCCAGGGCGTGAAGGCGCGCGTCGTCGATGCCGAAGTGGTGCGCGATCTCGTGCACCACGGTGATCTCCGTCTCGGCGACGACGTCCTCCCGCGACTCGCACATCCGCAGGGTCGGGTTCCGGTAGATGGTGATCCGGTCCGGCAGCACACCGGCGTACCACTCGCCCCGGTCGGTCAGCGGTGTCCCCTCGTACAGCCCGAGCAGCTCGGGATCGTCCGCCGGCGGTTCGTCCTCGACGAACACCGCGACGTTGTCCATCAGTCGCGTCAGCTCCGGCGGGATCCGGTCGAGCGCCTCGGCGACCAGCTCCTCGAACTCCTCGCGCGTCATCTCCAGCACAGGCCCATTGTCGGCCACGACCCCGCCGTACGAGAGCCTTCCGGCCTCGCATATCCGGCCCGGGACTTGGGCATACGGGACCAATGGCCCGCGTCCCCGCCGCAGTCCTGAGTGTCCTGAACCCGATCCGCAAGGCCCCGCGCGCCCTGGCCCGCCTCTACCGCTCGCGCCAGGCGCCCACCACGATCGAGCTCGTGCCGCAGCCCCATCCGTGGGCGCGCGCGGCGGGACTCGTGGCCGTCGTCCTCTTCGGCGCCTGGCTCGGCCTGCTGGTCGTGGGCAACGTCCGGGTCCCGGTCGGCCCCATGAACACGACGATGACCCTGCGCCCGTCCTTCACCGGCGGGACGAAGATCAACATCTCGCCGCTGGGCGCCCTGGAACTGAACAGCCACATCGCCCCCGTCCGCCTGGACGTGAACGTCGACCAGCTCGACCCGGACCGCGCCCAGGCCCTGGTCGACCACCCCGAACGCCTCTCCGGCCTCCAGGACGAGGTCACCCAGGACGTCGGCCGCGGCACCCTCGACCTGGCCGTACGGTCGTCCGTCGCCGTCGTCGCCGGCGCCACCGCCCTGGGCCTCGCGGTCTACCGCCACCCCCGCCGCGCCCTGGCCGCCGGCGGCCTCGCCCTCACCCTCCTCGCGGCCTCGGGCGGCACGGCGTACGCCACCTGGCGCCCCGACTCGGTCCTGGAGCCGAAGTTCTCCGGCCTGCTCACCTCGGCCCCGTCCCTGGTCGGCAACGCGCGCAGCATCGTCACGGAATTCGACGTCTACCAGAAGGAGTTGGCCCGCCTGGTCACCAACGTGACCAAGCTCTACGACGCCACCTCGACCCTCCCCGCCTACGCGCCCGACCCCTCCACCATCCGGGTCCTGCACGTCTCCGACATCCACCTGAACCCGGCGAGCTGGAAGATCATCGCCTCGCTGGTGGAGCAGTACAAGGTCGATGTGATCGTCGACTCGGGCGACACGATGGACCACGGCACGGCCGCCGAGAACGGCTTCCTGGACCCCATCGAGGACCTCGGGGCGCCCTACGTCTGGGTCCGCGGCAACCACGACTCGATGATCACCCAGCGGTACATGGAGGGCCTGAAGAACGTGCACGTCCTGGACGGCGGCCGGGCCGAGACGATCAAGGGGCTGCGTTTCGCGGGCATCGGCGACCCCCAGTTCACCCCGGACCGCTCGAAGCAGCCCGGCGCGGAGCAGTCCCAGGAGCTGGCCGGCGCCCGCCTGGCCACGGCCCTGCGCGACCAGCGCACGGCAGGCACCCCGGTCGACATCGCCATCGCCCACGAGCCCTCCGCCGCCCGCGAGGTCGACGGCGAGGTCCCCCTGGTCCTGGCCGGCCACCTCCACCACGACGAGATGGAAGTCCTGAAGTACGGCACCCGGCTGCGCATCGAGGGCTCCACGGGCGGCAGCGGCCTGCGCGCCATCGAGGGCAAGCACCCGGACCCCATCGAGGCGTCGATCCTCTACTTCGACCGGGACACCCGCCATCTCCAGGCCTGGGACGAGATCGAGCTGGGCGGCCTGGGCCTCACGACGGCCGAGGTCAGCCGCCACCTCCCGGAGGAGAACCAGCCCGGCGCGAGCCCGTCCCCGAGCACCCCCACGGAGACCAGCCCCTCGCCCTCCTCCTGAACCGTTTTGGCGATAGCTCCCGCCATCCCATATGCTTCTCACGTCCCCGACGCGCTGAGAAGCGCCCAGGCGGGCCGATAGCCCTCATCGTCTAGCGGCCTAGGACGCCGCCCTTTCAAGGCGGTAGCACGGGTTCGAATCCCGTTGGGGGCACGCACCACCCTGTGCGACACTGTCGTACGAAGCTTGGTCCTGTGGAGCAGTTTGGAGTGCTCGCCACCCTGTCAAGGTGGAGGCCGCGGGTTCAAATCCCGTCAGGACCGCTGAGGTTTCACGTGAAACCTCGTGGCTGGGTAGCTCAGTTGGTACGAGCGTCCGCCTGAAAAGCGGAAGGTCGCCGGTTCGACCCCGGCCCCAGCCACAACCGCCCTCACCAGGGCCTGAGCCCCTCTCCGTCACCATCGGGGAGGGGCTCTTTCGTGCCGCCTACGCCAACCGGTACGCCAACGCCCTCACGAGAGGGTGTCCCCGAGCTTCCTGAGCGCCTTCCGCTGTTCGTCCAGCGACGCGTGCGCGTAGACCTTCATGGTCACCCCGATGTCGCTGTGGCCGACGATCTGCCGAACCACGTGGGGAGGCACGCCGAGGTCGAGCAGGAGCGACACGGCGGAGTGCCGCAGGTCGTGAAACCTGATCTCCAGCCCCAGGCGGGAGCGAAAGGGGGTGCCAGCTCCGCCGCAGGTTGTCCGGCTCCAGCGGAGTACCGATGCGGGACGTGAAGATCAGCCCGTGTTCCTTCCACTCGATGCCGGCGGCGGCCCGCTCCTGCGCCTGCCGCTCGCGGTGCTCGGTGAGCGCCTTCACGACGACGGGCGGCAGAGGGACGGTACGCACCGAAGCGAGGGTCTTGGGCTTGACCAGCCGCAGCTCACCGCTGACGCGCTGTAGAGCGCGCTCCACGATCAGCGTCTCGCGGTCGAGGTCGACCGCATCCCAGCGCAGCCCGAGCAGCTCGCCACGGCGCATCCCCAGGACCAGAGCGAGCACGTACAGCGCGTGCAACCGGTCCTCGGCGGACTCGCGGATGAGGAGCCTGGCGTCAGCGACGCTGAGCCCCTTCCCGGTGTCGTACGAGGGCGTGGGGACCTGCACGAGCTGGGCGACGTTCCGCACGATCAGTTCCTCCCGTACGGCGTTCTGGAGCGCGTTGCGGAGCACGGCATGGATGGACTGCACCATGCGGCGGGACAGCAGAGCTTTGCAGCACTCCCCTGTCGCGCAGCACTGCGGCTCGGGCCGCTCCTTGTCCCAGCCGTGCTTGCAGCACTGGCACTCGGAGGCAACGCGGGCCAGCCACGTCCGGACCTCGGCGGCCCGCAGGGTGCGGATCTTCTTGCGGCCCAGCCCGGGGACCAGGTGGACCCGGGCCACGCTCTCGTAGCCCTGGTAGGTCTTGGGGCGGCGGTGGACCTTCACCACGGTCGCGAGCCAGTAGGTCAGGTAGTCCTCCAGGTTCATGTTCGTGTCGGGCACCGGGATGCCCTGGTTCTCCTGCGCCTGGAGTTCGGTGATCTTGTGGCGTACCTCGTCACGAGTCTTGCCGTAGACCGAGACGCGCTTGCGGATGCCGCTGGTCGTCGTCACGTACACGCGGCCGTGGTACGTGCCGTCCTTGCGGATGGTGATGCTGCCTTCGCCGTTGGCACGCTTGGCCATCAGGCGGCCTCCTCCAGTCGGTTCTGCATGAATGCTTGGACCGCGTCGGCGGGGACCCGACGGGCCCGGCCGACGGTGAAGCTCGGGAGCTGCTTGGAGCGGATCAAGTCGTAGACCTTGAAGCGGCTCAGGCGGAGAGCCGTCATGACCTCGGGGACCGTCAGCGCCTGGTGGGTGGTGGGCAGGGCGGTGCTCATGCGGTGACTCCTCCGGGGCAGTCCTTCGGGGGTCTCTCTGAGGGCCGCTACTTCCGCTACCGCCGCTACCGTGCAGGTCAGGGGCCTGTGCGGGGTAGCGGGAAGGGGTAGCGGTAGCGGATGGGTAGCGGCGCGGTAGCGGCATCCGGAGCCGGTTGCCGCTACCGCGTTGGTGCTGGTCAGGCGGCGTTTTCGGTGCCGGGTAGCGGAGGTAGCGGACTTTCCGGGGGTGGGGGGCAGTAGCGGGCCCAGGCGTCCCGGAGATCGGCGGCGTAATAGCCCTTGAGGACGCTCCCGGCGGTCTTGATGTTGCGGGACGTGATGGGCTCGTTGTCGGCCGTCATGTACTCGGCGAGCATCCGCGACAGGCGCCGGTTGTCGAGCGGCTTGCCGTGGAGGTCGGCCCAGGGGGCGTCGTCGAGGGCGTTGAGCCGGTCGAGGATGGCGACGGTGGGCAGGCGATCGATGCCGACCATGACGTGATCGCGCAGGTCGGTCAGCAAGCGGACGCCCAGGCTGCCCTTGTCGTTGGCCTTGGAGGCGGTGACCAGGGTCACGCAGGCTTCGCGGGCCCGGGTGGGCCAGGCGCCGCCGGCCGCGTCGGCGACGGCGAGCAGGGGTTCCCACACGTCCGCCGGGCGGTCGGTGACGCCGTCGGGCATCTCCGGCCAGGCATCCACCACCTGTGCACGAGCCTGCTCGGCCCATGCCGCGAGCCGGTCACGCAGCTTGTGTCCCTCGGCCTCGTGGATGCGGGCCCGGTAGGACTCGACGTGTTCGTTGCGGGCCCGTCGGCGCATGCGGATGATGACGGAGCGGGTCATGATCGTGTCGGGCAGAGAGCCGAGTCCGGCGACCGCGACCCCGCAGTACGAGGGGAAGGCCTGAACGGTCTGGTTGCCGCCGTCGCCGATGCACCGGTAGGTGACCCCGGAGCGGCGGTGACCTGCGTTGAGGAACCCGCGCAGTTCCTCGTTGTCTCCTGCCTTGGGTCCGAAGATCGTGTCGATCTCGTCGAACAGGATCGTCGGCCGGCCGTTGGGCCCGGACACCGCCCGGAACAGGGCGGCGGCGGAGGCGTTGACGGCCGTCATGGGCTGCGGCACGAGGGTTTCGACGATCTCCAGCGCCCGTGACTTGCCCGACCCCGGCTCGGGGGACAGGAAGGCGAGGCGGGGGGTGGAGTCGAAGCAGTCAAGCAGGTGGGCGTGGGCGTCCCACAGCGTCACGGCCACGTAGGCGGCCTCGGTGGGGAAGACGTTGAAGCGGCGGTGGAAGGCTTCCACCTCGTTCAGCACGGCCGCGCCGTCGAGGGTGGGGGTCATGCGGCGGCCCTCCCTTCCTGGGCGGCGGAGGCGGTGTGGGGGCAGACTCCGACGGTCACGCGGGTGGTGAGTTCGATGACGGCGGCCCGGCCACGGGCGCGTTCGTGGTGCCCGCACGAGCACAGCCAGTCCGCGACCGGCGGGCGGGTGAAGCGGACCTGAAGCCCCGGCCAGATGCCGGTGACGACGACCGTGTCCGGGTCAGGGACAAAAGCAGATCGGTCGCCCTTGCGGGCGGCGCCTTTCGGCTCGCCCACGGCCCGTGGTGCTGCGGCCCGTTCGGCGGCGCGCGGACCGGCCGGGGCGTTGGTGATGCTCTTCAGAGGGGGACGGGGAGAGGGGCTCATGCGGCGTTCCTCCTGCCCTGGTTGTGGGTGATGGACCAGTCCAGAGCGCTGCGGAGGGTGGAGCGGCACTCGGACGCGGACAGGCCGGCCGCCTCCCCCGCCTCCTGAAGAGCCTGCTCCACCACACTCCTGGGGTGGTCGCCCCACGCGACGAACCGCCCCATAGCCCGTGCGGCGCGGAACAACGTCGCCTCGCGCTCGCCGACTTGGGCCGCAGCCACGTTCCGTGCCTCGCTGTCGAGCGCTACATCCGCATATCGGCGGGATTGCCCCGATACGGCCATCGAGGGCGCCTGAGACGCCCTGGGGGCCGGTTGCAGGATGGTTTGCAGCCACGGCGGCAGAGAGACCGTCTCAGGGCCGCACAGGGCTTCGTACCGTCCGGCGGGGGTGGTGCTACCGGCCGCGACGACGTAGCCGCCCCATGCGCGGGTGTCGACCGAAGCGGCCACGGTGCCCGCCGTGTTGCCCAGCCGCACACCGGGCGGGGCGGTGAAGTACAGGTGCGTTCCGCCGCTCGCGGTCCGCACGCGGTAGGTGTCGGGGACGGCGTGCCCGGTGCGCTCGCAGAGCGCCTTGAAGGTCGCCGCGCCGTCAGGCGCGTCCGAACTGCCCTTGTGCTCTGGGGTGTCCAGGTCGACGACGACCAGCCCGGAGGGGCCGGTGGCGATCCCGACGTTGAACGACGCCCGCGACCAGGCGGCGCGGATCCGGTCCGGGTCGGTGGTGGCGCGCTGCTCCCACTTCACGTGCCCAGCCGCGCACACGCCAGTGCGGGTGCAGGACTTCTCCCCGTGCAGGGCCGGGGGCTTGCCGCCGGGGCGGAGAGGGAAGACGTGCCAGCCGCGTTCGGCGGCGTCCAGTGCTGCGCGCAGCAGCGCTCGACGGGGGTCATGGGTCATGCTGGATGTCTCCAGTTCTCTTGGTGAGCGCTGGGTGACAAGGGCGGCCCCGTGATCTTTGGCGAGATGAGGGGGGCCGCCCTTGGCGTAGCTAGAACGGCGGTTCGTCGCTGTAGCCGGGCGGGGTGCGACGCGGCCAGCGGGGCAGGGGCAGGAGGGTCACGGCCCACTGCGTCCAGCAGGGGCAGGGCTCCCAGTCGGTACCGGCGTACTCGCCGTTGTGGTCGCCATAGTCGTGCGCGATGCCGCCCACCCCGTCGCAGTCAGGACAGTTGGGGCGAGGGGTGTCGGACAAGGCCAGGGCCCGGCGAGGGCAGTGGGTGACCTTGATACGGAGTCGGATCACGGGTGTCGGTCCCCTCGTTAGCCGTAGAACTTGTTCCGCTTGATCACGGCTTTGCGGATGTTGACCGTGGTCCCGCCCTGCTGACTGCTCGCGCTGAACACCTGGACAGCGATCCAGCCGCCGAAGATCACAGCGGCGAGGATGATGAGCTGGCCGATGAACGCGGTCAGGGCCGCGATGAACGACGTGAGCAGCAGCAGGCCGACGCACACGGCGAGGAACCCGACGCCCCCGAGGGCGACGTTCACCGCCGCCCGGGAGACCGGCGGCTTCGTCGCGACCGGTTCGGGCTGGACGGGGTTGATGGCGTAGCCGGTGACCACCCGGCCGTCCGGCAGGACCACGCTTGCCACGGTCGGGACGTGGCCGGGCTGGACGGGAACGAGCGGTGCCGGCGTGACGGCGGCCGGGGTGATGGGGGTGGGCTGGTGGACTTCCACGGCCCGTCCGGTGGGCGCGTGGCCGGGGTGTTCGGGGTACATGCGGAATCCCTTCCGGCGATGGGGCAGGGAGGCGGAGGCACCCCCTTGGGGGAGCCGTGTGGAGGGGGTTTTCGGGGGTGTGACCTGCGCGCCTCCCTGACTCCCTGATGGATCATTGCTGCTGGTCAGGGGCAGGGAGGCGGGTCAGGGAGGGGGTCAGGGAGTTCTCCCTGCCTCCCTGACCCGGCAGGCGTTCGGCTCCCTCTACTGCGAGGCGAAAGCGGAATCCGCCTCGGGGCGGTTGGCCAGGGCGCGGTGGAGACGGTCACGGGCGACGACCATGCGGCCGTCGGACTTGTACGGCTCGGCTCCGGTGTCCTCCAGCACGCGGCGCAGGTCGGCGAAGGTCCAGCCGCCGTAGGCGTCCTCGTTCAGGGTGGCGAGGCGCTTGAGGACGTCTTGGGTGACCAGGCGGGGCGCGTCGCCCAGGACGGTGGCGATGTCGGCGAGCGGGTCGCGCTCCTCGCCCCGCTCGATGACCCGGAGCGTGGTGACGCCGTCGCGCATCGCCTTGGCCCGGTCGGCGATCTCGGTGGCCTGCTCGGTGTCGATGTAGTGGGTGCGGACGTTGATGGACGCCTGACCTGCGGGGATGGCGATGCCGTCGGAGGCGACGACGACCTGTCCCTTGTCCAGCCCGGGGCGCAGCAGGTTGGGGGCCGCGCCGCCGTCGACTGCCTTGTCCCCCAGCGCCATGCGGGCCTGCGATTCGGTGCCCAGGGCGAGCGCGGCGCGGGTGTGGGCGCCCTCGCGGACCAGCTTGGGAAGGTTCTGGTCGGTGGGGTCCTGCGTGCCCTGCCACATCAGCACGTTGACCGCACGACCCTGGTTGTGGATCTTCCTCACGGCCATGAAGTAGCGGCTGGTGGCCTTGGACCCGCCGTAGGGCCGCTTGTCCTCGTCCTTGAGCGGGCACATGAACGCCACCTGCGCCTCATCCACCAGCGTGATCAGCGGCGGGAAGGTGGTGCCGGGCGGGGCCTGGAGGCGGCGGTTCATCTCCTCCACGGCGTCCTCGACCATCTCGGTCGCCTCGATCACGTGCTCGTCGGTCGGGCCCTGGATCAGCACCGTGGCGAGCCCGTCGAACATGGCCCAGTCACCGGCGCCCTTGAGGTCGGCGATGCGGAACTCCACCGACCGGTCGAGCGCCAGCCACAGCGCCAGGGCCCGCAGTGCGGCGGTCTTGCCCTGGTTGGACAGGCCGGTGATGAGCAGGTGGCGCTGATACAGGCTCAGGGCGGCTGCGTCGCCTCGCAGGTCCTGGCCCCAAGGGGCACGTCCCTTTGCGTAGTCGGCGGTCAGGGTCTCGTCGGTGACCAGCGGGGACGGGCCGATCGGCTCATCCAGCGCGCCGCTGTCGGCGATCCACAGGCGCACCGTGCGGGCGGCCTGCGGGATGGTGATGAACACCTCGTGCTCGTGCCGGGTCAGGTTTTCCGCCAGCTTGCGGCGCCGGTTCTGCACCTCGACCGTCGACACCCCCGACGGCAGCGTGACGTCGACCTCGACGCCGCATCCGGCGATGCGGATCGGGCCGAGCATGGAGGCGCCGGCGTCGCCCATCTCCTTGATCGCGTTGCGCAGGGCGGGCACCCCGAGGTCGCGCAGGGCCTTGACGACGATGGACGGGGTGATCGGCTCCCCCTCCCCGTTGCGGACGTTGGCGGGCAGGGCCCAGTTCGGGGCGGCCTGCTGCTTGCGGCCGACGGCCCACAGGGCGAGCAGGGCCAGGAACGGGCCGATCGTGAGCGCCGGACCCCAGACGATCTGCACGATCCGGATCAGGGTGCCGATGAAGTCGATGGTCGCGCTCAACGGGGTGATGACATCGCCGACCTGCTTGGTGTTGAGCGCCATCACGATCCCGAGGGCGACCAGCAGGCCAACGCTCATACCGGCGCCGACCCCGACCGCCTTGGCCGCGTCCACCGGCGAGTGAAGCAGGTCCATCCGCCGGCGGTGCCGGGCCTCGCGGAAGCGCTGCAGACGCTCCTCCCACTCTTCGGCGACCTCGTAGTTCCCTGCCGCTTCGGCCGCACGGAGCATGCGCTCGTAGCGGGCACCGGTACGGCCGTCCCAGGTGCGGCGGGCCACGATCCGGCCCCCGTTGAACGTGTAGAGGCCGTGGCGGGCCACCGTGCGGACGACCGTCTTGGTGTTCTCGTGCGTGGCGGCCGTCTTGATGGCCCTGCCGGAGCGCACCCACAGCGGCACGGGCCGCGCGGGCGGCGCGTCCGGCACGACGGTCAGCACGGTGGGAGCGGTGTCCGGGGACGGGGGATCGGCGGCCTTGTGGAGGTGGACGACGTTCTCAGACATGCTGGGAGTTCTCCTGACTGCCCCAACAGGGCGGGAGTGGGGGAGAACCGGGGTGGCCGGGTCCGTGGAAAGAGCGGCCACCCCGGGTGTGATGGCTGGTCAGAACCAGCCGGAGGACTTCTTCTTGGCCTTGTCGCGGGCGGCCTCGGTGATGAGCCTCTGACGCTCGCCGTGCAGGGCGTTCAGTTCCGCGTTCAGCCGGAGTTCGGCAGAGCTGCCGGTGGCGTCCATGCGCCGTTCCTCGCGGCCCGCGCTACGGCCCCGGGCCACCTTGTAGGCGCCGCTGGCCAGGGCGCGGGCCATGGCCCGGCGCTCGCTGCCGTTCAGCGGCCACCACTCACCCCGGCGGACCGCTTCCAGCTTCTTCGTCGTCGCCTGGATCTCGCGGTCCAGGCGACGAATGTCGGCGTTGCGCATGGTCAGGTACTCCTCGGGGAGTCGGCGGAGTCGGGATAGGCGCAGGTCACGCACATGCCGAGCGAGGCGGGGATGACGTAGCCCGCATCGGTCCGGCAGGCGGGGCAGACGCGGCGGGCGGCGTTGGCCTTATCCAGCGCCGCCCGCCGGCCCGGGGTCATCGGCCTCACCGGTTTGGCGAGGTCGACGCGGTAGAGGTAAGCGACCAGGGGCCCCCGGCGGCGGCGTGGCCGTTCGAGCTGAGCGGCCACGCCCTGGCCGCCGGGCCGAAGCCCACGGGCGCGGAGTTGGCGTCGGGTGGCGTAGCCGTCCGGGGCCAGGCGCCACCGGTAGACCGGCAGCGCGCCCATCAGGCCACGCGCTTCCACGCGGCCCGCAGCCGGACCTCGGAGGCGGAGTGGCCGGCGGCCCGGAAGCGGGCGGCCATCTCCCGGTACGACAGGGCCGGAACCTCACTGGTACGGATCTCGTCCACCAGCGCGTCCAGCGCCTCATCCGACAGCACCGGGGCGGCCGTCTCCAGCGCCGGAACCGGCTCCGTCGGGCCCCAGACGGGCAGTTCCCAGCGGGGCGTGACGCCGGGCGTGACGCGACTCGTCACGCTGGTCAGGGCCCTGCCGGTCTCCTCGCCCTTGCGGGCTGTCTCCAGCGTCGACCACGCCCCCGCAAGGGTCTCTGCGGTCTTGGCCTGGACGCGTGCGACGCGGGCCCCGGCGGCCGTCACGGCCGTCAGCCGGGTCTCCTCGGTGGCCGCTTCCGCCCGCAGCCGTGCGCGGGCCACGGCCGCTTCGTCGCGTGCCTCCTGCTGGATGCCCCGGATCGCGTCGAGCGCGAGCGGGGTGAGCGCGGTGCGCTCCCACAGGCTGTGCACGAGCCACAGGGCCTTGGCGGCGATGGGCAGCCACGCGACGGCCAGCCACGCCCCGGCGGAGTGTTCGGCGGTCAGGGCGTGTGCCACGAGGACGCCGGTGGCGAGGATGCCGAAGGACCAGCCGACGGCGGTCACGGCCTGGTTGTGGTCGCCCTGCGCGGCGAGGCGGCGTTCGTAGGCGAGGGTGGCCAGCCATCCGCCGTCGATCCCGAGACCGACGACCAGGGCGACCGGCCACGGCACCGCCGTGCCCAGCCACATCATCACCACCGCGAGGGTCAGCACCATGGACACGGCCGTCATCGCCACGGCCGGAAGCACCGTCTTGGCCTTCACAGCGCGCCCCCCGCCGTGATCAGCGCGGCGAGGATGAGCAGGACCCCGCCGGCGGCGGTCAGGTCGACCGCGCGGCGCAGGCACGTGAACTTGGCGACTGCCAGCCTGGACAGGCCGGCGATGTCGGCGGCCATGTCCCGGTCGACCGCAGCCGTGATCTCCTCGGGCGTCAGGGTGGCCCACAGCAGGAAGCCGTGACGGCCCGACAGGTTCGGCCGCACCGATCGCAGCAGCATCCCGGCCGCGCCGACCAGCAGCGCCAGACCGAGCCCGCCGACGATGTAGGCGGGGACGCTCAGGGGCAGGTCGCGCGCGACCGTCCACGAGCCGGCGAGGACGGCACCGACGAACGCCAGCAGCAGCGCCGTCTTCGCGTCCGTGCGCGTGATCTCCGCCTTCACCTCCGCGTGGGCGGCGGTCAGGTTCTTCTCCGTCGCGGTGCTCACGCGGCACCCCCGGGAAGGCTCGTACCGGCCGCGCGGTTGAGCAGCGCGACCCGCGCGGCGAGCGCCCGGCGACGGGCCCGCCGGATACGCCGCTCGTCCAGCTCGGTCGGGGTGCGGTCCAGGGTGGCGATGTGCGCCTCAAGGAGGTCGACGTCCGCCAGGATGACGGGCATCTCCTGCTCGATAGCCTCCAGCTCCGCATCCGTCGGCTCGATCAAGTCGGCGAACGCGGTAACAGGGTCCTGATCAGTGACGATGTGGTCCATTGGGTCGTGTTCCTCTCAGCGTGGAACGGCCCATCGCGGCTCCCGGGGTGCCACCCGGGAGCCGCTTGCCGTTGGAGTCGGTTCCGGCTCCCCGCGCCCCCGTCCGTACGTCCTCACGCAATGCGCGGAACGGACGGGCGGGAGAGGCAGCCGGCCACGGCATCAACGCCGTGAACCAGAACGGACCGAACTACTGCCGGCACCGCCGGCCGGTCCGTACCGGCGGCGCCTGGATATGTCGTCGGTACACACCGACCTCCCGCGTTCGCAGGGACATAGGGGCGCGGCTTCCTGCCGCGCAGTCCGTCTTTTCGACTCGGGGAGACGGGGCCCACCTATGCAGTTCTCAAGGAACGACCAGCTCAGGGCTCCTGTGACAGCAAGCACTCCTTAACTGGACATACAGACTGACTTGCCGGTGTTGGTGGTGTTGTACCAACAACTGACGCTCAGAGTGTTGCCTTGATCGGTTGGGATCGTCAACCCAAAGCGCGTATGTTGTTGGCACAAGTCAGCCAACTGTGGGAGGTGCGGTGAGGGAGCAGCAGCCGAGGTACCACCGGATCGCGGATGACCTGCGAGGACAGATCGAGCGTGGGGAGCTGGAGCCTGGCCAGCAGCTTCCTACTGAGTTCGAGCTGGTGGAGCGCTACGAAGCAAGCAGGAACACGGTTCGCCTCGCCCTGCGGCGCCTAACAGAGGAAGGGCTCATCATCGCAGGTCAGGGGCGTGGTAGCTTCGTCCGTCGCAGTCTCAAACCGGCGGTGTGGGACTGGTCTGTCCTGGAGTCGCGCTCCCGCCACAAGACGGACGATCAAGGCGACCAGTGGGCGAGCATCGTGGCTGAAAGTGGCCGTCAACCACGGCAGGAAGTCCGCGTCTCCATTCGGCGCCCACCCGCTGAGGTCGCGGAACGCCTGGACCTGGACCCGGAGACTGAGCTGACCGTGGTTCGGGAGCGGGTTCGGATAGTCGACCAGGACCCGTACGCCCTTGCGGACTCCTACTTCCCCGAGGAACTGGTGCGAGGCACGCCCTTGATGCTGCCCGAGGACGTGTCAGCGCCCGGTGGCGTGCTGGCGAGCGTTGGGCTGATCCAGGCGCGTTATCGAGACGAAATCACCGTGCGCATGCCTACACGGGCTGAGATCGAGAAACTCAATCTTCCTGCCGCCACCCCGGTCGCCGTCCACATGCGTACGGGATACGACAAGGATGATCGCCCCCTGCGGGTCATGATCACGATTCTTCCGGGAGACCGGCATGTCATCAGGTACGACGTTTCTGGGGAATGACGTGCGTGTGTGGGAGCCATCAGGCGCGAAGGCGCTGACCAGCATTGACGCAACTCGGCCGGCCGACCGGCAACCGCGTCAGGTCTGGTACACCTCGTACGGCTCCAACATGCACTTGGACCGCCTGTCCTTCTACATCAGGGGTGGGAAGCCTCCCGGCGCTGCGAGACGGTACCCGGGATGCCGGGACCCACAAATGCCCTCCCGATCCATCTCGATCGAGCTGAACGGTGCGATGTACTTCGCCACCGAGTCCCCCGTGTGGGGAGGTGGCAGGGCCTTCTACGACCCGTCAGCGGATGGACGCGTGTTGGCAAGAGCGCACCTGGTCTCGGCCACCCAGTTTTCTGATATCGCAGCTCAGGAGATGTACCGGGAGCCTGGTGAGTGCCTCGATCTCGCAGAAGTGATTGCTAGCGGCCGGTCGGTGCTGGGGGATGGCCGCTACGAAACCCTCGTCTGCGCTGGGCAAGTTGAGGGCTTGCCCGTGCTCACGTTCACCGCTCCCTGGAGCATGAGCGACGTGTCATGGAACCCACCGTCCGCCGCATACGTGCGCTATCTGGCCGCAGGTCTCCTGTCTGCGGACACCTGGGACCTTGAGGCAGTCGCTTCATACGTGGCGGCCTGCCCCGGGGCGACCGGTCATTGGTCAGTCCAGGATGTAATCGACCTGATCAGTGATGACAGCAGCTAGGCCCGAACTGAGGTATGCCGCCGGGCACTATTCCCGCGCGTGACCAGCAGGAAGCGCTCCGTGGGCGTACGCCAACCGGTACGCCAACAGCAGCGCACAAACACAGCTACCGGCCGTCACCCACTCCCCCGCGACCACGCCCCGCCCCACCAGGACACGGCCTGAAAAGCGGAAGGTCGCCGGTTCGACCCCGGCCCCAGCCACAACCGCCCTCACCAGGGCATGAGCCCCTCTCCGTCACCATCGGGGAGGGGCTCTTTCGTGCCGTACGGGGCAGCGGCTAGTCGTTCCCGTTGCCCTGCCGCGAGCGGGAATTCCGGCTCGCGCTGCGGGTCAGTTCGCTGCCGAGCAGCGTCACCCTGGCCACACCGCGTGCCCAGCGCGGGGCGTCCCCCCGGGCCGCCCAGAAGACGCAGACGCAGCCGCCGATGACGAGCAGAACGACGACCGCCAGTATGGCCACGAGCATGCTCAACCCCCTGTTTCGTGTGATGGTCCGCGTCATCCTGTCAGGCGGACCTCACCTCCCGCAGGCCACAGGCCACAGGGCCCTGGTGGCACAGCCGAGTCCGCCGGAGCGGCAGGCGCGCGGCTAGGCCGACGCCACGCCCTCCCGGGGGCCGACCCACCGGGTCAGGGCGGTCAGCAGCGCGTCCTGGTCGTGGTCGTCCGCGGCCCAGGCGACATAGCCGTCCGGCCGTACCAGCAGCAGCGCCGGTCCCCGGGGACTCGCCGGGGCGACGGTGATCAGCCGCTCGCCCCAGCCCGTCACCTCGGGGCACCGGCCGACGAGGACGAAGCGGCAGGCGCGCAGTGCCTCGTACAGCCGCCGCGCGGTGCCGGCGCCCGGGGCGAGGCGCAGGTCGGGAGCGCGCCGGCCGGTGTACGGGTGCGCGCCGCGCGGCGCCGGATAGGCGATGGAGATCCCCGTCGCCTCGGCCGCGAGACGGTCGGCCAGGGGTGGCAGCGCGGCGGCGGCGCGCGAGGCCAGGTTCATGGCGGTGCGCAGCACAGGCGTGTGGATCAGTGCCAGCCGCATCATCCTGCCGCTGTCCCGGATCACCTTCCGGCCGATCGGGTGCCGCTCGGTCTGATACCCGTCGAGCAGTTCCTCCGGAGCCCGCCCCCGCACCACCGCGGCCAGCCGCCAGGCCAGGTTGGCGGCGTCCTGCAGCCCGGTGTTCATGCCCTGACCACCCGCCGGCGAGTGCACATGCGCGGCGTCGCCCGCGAGCAGCACCCGGTCGAGCCGGTAGCGCGGCGCCTGACGCTCGTCGGTCTGGAAGCGGGAGAGCCAGCGCGGGTCGTGCATGCCGAAGTCGGTCCCGAGGGCCTTGCGGGTGATGGTCCGCACGTCCTCCAGATCGAGCGGGGCCTCCACCGGCAGCTGCTTGGCACGGTCCCAGGCGACCACCCGGTGCCAGCCGTCGCCCAGCGGGGAGACGAAGGCGATCCCGTCCCGGACCGCGTTCGCCAGCGGCATGCCCTGCGGCACGTTCAGGCGGACGTCGGCGAGCATCACCGAGCGCAGGGCCGCCCGGCCGGGGAACGGAAAGCCCAGCGCCCTGCGCACCACGCTGTTCATGCCGTCCGCACCGACCACATAGCGGGCGCGCCAGGTGTGGACGGTGCCGTCGAACCGGCGTACGGACACGCTGACGCCGTCGGCGTCCTGGCGGAGTCCGGTGACCTCCGCGCCGAGCCGCACGTCGGCGCCGAGCGCCCCGGCCCGTTTCGCCAGCACCGCCTCGGTCTCGTGCTGCGGGGTCAGCAGCATGTACGGGAACCGGCTCGGCAGGCGCTTCAGGTCCAGCTGGGCGTCCCCGATCATCTGCAGTGTGCCGATCCGGACCCCGCGGGTGACGAGTTCGTCGGCGACGCCCCGGGCGTCCAGCAGCTCGAGCGTGCGCGCGTGGACCGCGAAGGCACGGGTGAGCAGCGACTCCTGGGCGCGGCGCTCCAGCACGGTGACGGACACCCCCGCCGCGGCAAGGTCTCCCGCGAGCATCAGACCGGTGGGACCGGCCCCCACGATCAACACTTCGGTGGCTTCAGGCATGGGACGGGAGGCCCTCCAATCAGGTGCGGCTGCCGTACGGCCTCACCGCCCATGCAATCCCCGCCCGAACGAGAAACGGTCAAACCTCACTCCGCGGCGACGCGGCGACGCGGCGAGGGCGGCGAGGCCCGCGCCGCCTCCCGCCGCACCCCGGGACAAAAGCGTTAGCCACGAATTTCCCGAGGATGAGATCCTGGATCCCGTATGTCTACGCACTCCGCCCCCGCCCTCGGCGCCCTCGCCCCCCGCCTGACCGAGCTGTCCCTGCGCGACGCGCACCGGCTCGGGCGCAGGCTCGAAGGTGCGCGCAAGATCCGTAAGCCGGAGGCCAGGGCCGCCGTGCTCGCCGAGATCGAGGCGGAGATCGCCAAGGGCGAGGAGCGGATGGCCGGCCGCCGGGCCCGCGTGCCCGAGATCACGTACCCCGAGCAGTTGCCGGTCAGCCAGAAGAAGGACGACATCGCGGCCGCGATCCGCGACCACCAGGTCGTGATCGTCGCCGGCGAGACCGGCTCCGGCAAGACCACGCAGATCCCCAAGATCTGCATGGAGCTCGGCCGGGGCGTGCGCGGCATGATCGGGCACACGCAGCCGAGAAGGATCGCCGCCAGGACCGTCGCCGAGCGCGTCGCCGAGGAACTGAACACCCCCCTCGGCGAGACCGTCGGCTGGAAGGTCCGCTTCACCGACCAGGTCGACCCCGAGGCCACCTTCGTCAAACTGATGACGGACGGCATCCTGCTCGCCGAGATCCAGACCGACCGCGAGCTGCGCGCCTACGACACGATCATCATCGACGAGGCCCACGAGCGGTCCCTCAACATCGACTTCCTGCTGGGCTACCTCGCCCAGCTGCTGCCCAAGCGCCCCGACCTCAAGGTCGTCATCACCTCGGCGACCATCGACCCCGAGCGCTTCTCACGGCACTTCGGCGACGCCCCGATCATCGAGGTCAGCGGCCGTACGTACCCGGTCGAGGTCCGCTACCGCCCGCTCCTCGAAGAGGACGGCGACGACGCCGACCGCGACCAGATCACCGCGATCATCGACGCCGTCGAGGAACTGCAGAAGGAGGGCCAGGGGGACATCCTCGTCTTCCTCTCCGGCGAGCGGGAGATCCGCGACACCGCGGACGCCCTGACCAAGAAGAACTACCGCTTCACGGAGATCCTGCCGCTCTACGCCCGGCTCTCCCACGCCGAGCAGCACCGCGTCTTCCAGCCGCACACCGGCCGCAGGATCGTTCTCGCCACGAACGTCGCCGAGACGTCCCTGACCGTCCCGGGCATCAAGTACGTCATCGACCCCGGCTTCGCCCGCATCTCGCGCTACAGCCACCGCACCAAGGTCCAGCGCCTGCCGATCGAGCCGGTCTCGCAGGCCAGCGCCAACCAGCGCAAGGGCCGCTGCGGCCGTACCTCGGACGGCATCTGCATCCGCCTCTACAGCGAGGACGACTTCAACGCCCGCCCGGAGTTCACGGACGCGGAGATCCTCCGGACGAACCTCGCCTCCGTCATCCTGCAGATGACCGCGGCCGGCCTCGGCGACATCGAGAAGTTCCCCTTCATCGACCCGCCGGACCACCGCAACATCCGCGACGGCGTGCAGCTCCTGCAGGAGCTGGGCGCCCTCGACCCGGCGCAGAAGGACCCCCGCAAGCGGCTCACCGACACCGGCCGCAAGCTCGCCCAGCTGCCCGTCGACCCGCGCCTGGCCCGCATGGTCCTGGAGGCCGACAAGAACGGCTGCGTCCGCGAGGTCATGGTCATAGCCGCCGCGCTGTCCATCCAGGACCCGCGCGAACGCCCCGCCGACAAGCAGACCCAGGCCGACCAGCAGCACGCCCGCTTCAAGGACGAGACCAGCGACTTCCTGGCCTACCTCAACCTCTGGCGGTACATCCGCGAGCAGCAGAAGGAACGCGGCTCGTCCTCGTTCCGCCGGATGTGCAAGCAGGAGTACCTCAACTTCCTTCGCATCCGCGAATGGCAGGACATCTACTCCCAGTTGCGCACGGTCGCCAAGCAGATGGGCATCCACCTCAACGAAGACGACGCCCCGGCCGACCGCATCCACGTCTCCCTCCTCGCGGGCCTGCTGTCCCACATCGGCATGAAGGACGTGAAAGACGGCGCGAAGAACGACTACCTGGGGGCCCGCAACGCCAAGTTCGCGATCTTCCCCGGCTCGGCGCTCTTCAAGAAGCCCCCGCGCTTCGTGATGTCCGCCGAACTCGTCGAGACCTCGCGCCTGTGGGCCCGCGTCAACGCGAAGATCGAGCCGGAGTGGGTCGAACCCCTCGCCCAGCACCTGATCAAGCGCACCTACAGCGAGCCGCACTGGGAGAAGGACCAGGCGGCCGTGATGGCGTACGAGAAGGTCACGCTGTACGGCGTGCCGATCGTGGCGCAGCGGAAGGTCAACTACGGCCGGATCGACCCGGAGATCAGCCGGGAGCTGTTCATCCGGAACGCGCTCGTCGAGGGCGACTGGCGCACGCACCACAAGTTCTTCGCGGACAACCGCAAACTCCTCACCGAGGTCGAGGAGCTGGAGCACCGCGCCCGCCGCCGGGACATCCTCGTCGACGACGAGACGCTGTTCGACTTCTACGACCGGCGGATCCCCGAACACGTGGTCTCCGGCGCGCACTTCGACTCCTGGTGGAAGCGCAAGCGGCACGAGCAGCCCGAGTTCCTCGACTTCGAGCGCGAGATGCTCATCAACGAGAAGGCGGGCGAGGTCACCAAGGCCGACTACCCCGACTCGTGGCGGCAGGGGAACCTCAAGTTCCGTGTCACCTACCAGTTCGAGCCGGGCGCGGACGCCGACGGCGTGACCGTCCACATCCCGCTCCAGGTCCTCAACCAGGTCACGGACGAGGGCTTCGACTGGCAGATCCCGGGTCTCAGGGAGGAACTGGTCACGGAGCTGATCCGCTCCCTGCCCAAGCCGATCCGCCGCAACTACGTCCCCGCGCCCAACTACGCGAAGGCCTTCCTGGACAAGGCGGTCCCGCTCCAGGAGCCCCTCACCACCACCATGGCCCGCGAGCTGCGGCTCATGGTCGGAGTGCCCTTCGACGCCGAGGACTTCGACTGGGACAAGGTGCCCGACCACCTCAAGATCACCTTCCGGATCGTCGACGAGCGGCGCCGCAAGCTGGCCGAGGACAAGGACCTGGAGGCGCTGAAGCTCCGGCTGAAGCCGAAGGCGCGCAAGGCCCTCTCGCAGGCGGCAGCGGCGACGGCCGAACGCCAGGGCGGCGAGTCCCTGGAGCGCAAGGGCCTCACCGACTGGACGATCGGCACGCTCACCCGCGTCTTCGAGACGCGCAGGGCCGGCCAGCCGGTCAAGGCGTACCCGGCGCTGGTCGACGACGGCGACACGGTCTCGGTCCGCCTCTTCGACACCGAGGCCGAGCAGGCCGAGGCGATGTGGAAGGGCACGCGTCGGCTGATCCTGCGCAACATCCCGGTGAATCCCGCCAAGTTCGCCTCCGAGAAGCTGACGAACGCCCAGAAGCTGGCCCTGTCCGCGAACCCGCACGGCTCCATCCAGGGCCTCTTCGACGACTGCGCGACGGCCGCCGCCGACAAGCTGATCGGGGACTTCGGCGGACCGGCCTGGGACGAGGAGTCGTACCGCAAGCTCTACGACAAGGTGCGCGCCGAGATCGTCGACACCACCGTCCGCACGGTGGGCCAGGTGCAGCAGGTCCTGGCGGCCTGGCAGGCCTGTGAGCGCCGCCTGAAGGCCGTACGCAGCCCCGCCCTGCTGCCGAACCTCCAGGACGTACGGGGGCAGCTGGACGCCCTCGTGAAGCCGGGCTTCGTGACGGAGGCCGGGCTGCGTCGCCTGCCGGACCTCATGCGCTACCTGGTGGCCGCCGACCGGCGCCTGCAGCAGATGCCGACGAACGTCCAGCGGGACACGACCCGCATGGAGAAGGTCCACGAGATGCGGGACGAGTACGCCTGGCTCCTGGAACAGCTGCCGCAGGGCCGTCCGGTGCCGCCGGCGGTCCTGGAGATCCGCTGGATGCTGGAGGAGCTCCGCGTCAGCTACTTCGCCCACGCGCTGGGCACGGCGTACCCCGTCTCCGACAAGCGGATCGTGAAGGCGATCGACGCGGCGGTGCCGTAACGGCGTGCGCACGCAGGGTGAGTTCGACCAGGGGCCCACCCTCCTGTACAGTCTCTTCTCGCAGCGCAGCACAAGAAAAGCGCCGCGAAACCTGGTCCTGTGGAGCAGTTTGGAGTGCTCGCCACCCTGTCAAGGTGGAGGCCGCGGGTTCAAATCCCGTCAGGACCGCATCGCAAGAGCCCGGATCTTCGGATCCGGGCTCTTTTTCACGCGCTCTGACCTTCGAAGAAGCCCTCTGGGCCCCCTCACGCCGTCTTGACGCCCCCTCATTCCCTAGGTACCCCAGAACCAGGGCCGTTCCCCGTACGGCCCCCTGGAGGTGGCGTATGGCGGCATCGGCTAGGCACGAGACGCGGGCCCTGCTCCGCGCGCACCTGGCGGCCGCGTCGTCGTACCGGCATCTCACGCGACACTGCCCGATCTGCCACCACCTGCTGCGGCTCGCGATGGAGTCACCGCCGCGTGCCGCCCGGGCCTCGGCCCCGGCCACCGAGGAGACCGTCCAGGGCGAGAGCCCCGCGCCCGCGTGAGCGCCGGCGGCCTCAACACCCGCGCGGACAGGGGGTGCTGGAGCCACGGGCTCCTCTACCGTACGAACGCCAGGGCTAACAAGCCGCTTGGTATGTGATGGGTGTCACCGCATGAGTTCAGGAAAGTGCGGTACTTACCCGCCTCCTACAACAGGTCAATTTAATATGTGCAATTGCACCCCACTCCGGGCGCCGCGCACAGGGGATCCGACACCCCTCCCCAGACTCCGACAAGGCCGCTCACAGCAAGGCAGGCACACCCACAGTCGGCACACAAAAAAGATCGCGCTGGACCCGGCGGAGTCCAGCGCGACCGACGACGCACCCTGTTACGTGCCTACAAAGCTCTGACCGGCTTGGGCGTGGGGCCTGTTGGGGCAGGACCCGCGTCGCTTGGAGCTGTGGTTCCGGACGTCACGGCCAGTGGGGGACCGGCCGGTTTGCCCGGTTATTCAGTTGTTCAGGCCTCGCTGCGCTGCTGCGGAATGCCCGCGAGCAGAGCGCGGACCTCGGCCTCGCGGTAGCGGCGATGCCCGCCGAGCGTGCGGATCGACGTGAGCTTGCCGGCCTTCGCCCACCGCGTGACCGTCTTGGGGTCGACGCGGAACATGGTGGCGACCTCAGCCGGGGTCAGCAGCGGCTCGGCATCAGGGGTGCGAGCGGTCATGAGCGGCCTCCTCGGGAGAACCGAACCTTCTCGGTTCTTTCCTCTAAATTCTGCACCTTGACCCGCGTTGCCCGAAATGGCGGACGCGAGTCGAGTCGGTTATAGGACGAACGGCTTGTCCTCGGCACTACAACTACACCATCTGTCCAGCCGCGTCGGCCAAACCGATGGAATTGCCCCTCCAGGTGTTCATCAGCGACGGAAGCCGATGGACCATGCCATAGCGGACAGTCACGCCACTGTGACGATCAGTCACAGGACGATCAGGAGTCACCAGACCCCCCAAAGCGTGCAATGCTGAGATTCCACCCATAGTGCAGCACTACGGGACGGAAGGAGCCCTCCCCGGACTCCTTGTCCTATTTTGGCATGAGGAGGGGCAAGGGGCGCAAGGGCCACGTACGTGTAGTCCGTCACGCTTGGCCTACTTGAGAGGTACGCCCGGATCGGGTCCTACGTCCCTTGCTGACGAAGCCTCAGGAAACGCACAGTCCGCTGCAGGAACTCGGTGCGAGGACGAAACCCCAAATCGGGCGGTTCGTCAAACGTCAGTTCGTTACCGACCACGAGCGCTCCGTACGGAACGCGAGGTCAGAGGTCAGTTCGCCGACCGCAGATCCCGTACGGAACGCCACCGCTCCACGAGCCGGGCGTACGCCGCCCCCGCGGCCGTGCCGTCGCCCCGGCGCAGCGCGGCGATGCCCTCGGCCACGTCCGCCGCCGAGTGGTCGTCCTCCAGGGCGCCGGCCGGCAGGGCGTGCACCAGGCCGCCGTAGTCCAGCTCCACGAGCGAACGCGGGTGGAACTCCTCCAGCCAGCGCCCGACGTCCATCAGGCCGTCGATCAGCGGCCCCTCGTCCATGGCCTCCCGCAGGGCCCGCAGGCCCCGGGCCACGCGCCGCCGGGCCTGGACCATGGGCGTGCGGTAGCGGAGCACGGGCGGGCTGTCGACCGAGGCGCCCTTGTCGTACTCGCGCTCCTCGTCGGAGACGAGCACGAACCAGTTGATCGGCACCTGCCAGGTCGCCGTACGGATCCACGGCCGGGCGTCCGGGTTGATCGCCAGCCAGCGCTCGTAGTCCTGGGCGGCCTGGCGGCGCAGGACGGGCGGCAGGACCGCGTCCAGGACCGGCGGCGGCAGCTCCTCCGAGAGCTCCTCCAGGGCCAGCCAGCCGCGCAGCCGGGTGCGCCAGGGGCAGACGCAGACGACCCCGTCCACGTCGAGCACGAAGGCGTCCTCGCTCTCGTGCACCGGCACCGGGACCGGCGGAGTGGGCGCCAAGTCGGCCAGGGCGCGCCGGAGTTCGTCCTGGTACGAGGGGCGGTCCGGGCGGCGGGCGTAGCGGGCCCAGTGGCCGCGCTCCGGCTCGGGGAAGGCGGCCAGCGGTTCGTACACGCGCAGATAGCTCGCGTAGGGGACGATCACCGAGGACACCTTGGGCACGCCTGCTCCCTCCCCCGCGCACCGCCGTGAAAACCTGCGGAACCCACTCACGATCGCGCGGGAAATCTATGCAAATCGTCGCACGGCTGTACTCCGGTCGGAGGTGATCCTGTGCACTGTGCGGTCGGCGGGCCGAACAGGCTCTAATCTCATGCTCAACAGTCCCCGCCACCCGCACGGGAGCTGGTCTCCACCCGCCGCAACTTACTCAGGAGTCACCACAGTGACCGACGTAACCGGCGCACCTGCTGATGTACTGCACACCCTGTTCCACTCGGACCAGGGGGGTCATGAGCAAGTCGTGCTCTGCCAGGACCGCGCGAGCGGCCTCAAGGCCGTCATCGCCCTCCACTCCACCGCCCTGGGCCCCGCGCTCGGCGGTACGCGCTTCTACCCGTACGCGACCGAGGCGGAGGCCGTCGCCGACGCGCTGAACCTCGCCCGCGGGATGTCGTACAAGAACGCCATGGCCGGGCTCGACCACGGCGGCGGCAAGGCCGTGATCATCGGCGACCCGGAGCGGATCAAGACCGAGGAGCTGCTGCTGGCCTACGGCCGGTTCGTGGCCTCGCTCGGCGGCCGGTACGTCACCGCCTGCGACGTCGGGACGTACGTGGCCGACATGGACGTCGTGGCCCGCGAGTGCCGCTGGACGACCGGCCGCTCCCCGGAGAACGGCGGCGCCGGGGACTCCTCCGTCCTCACCGCCTACGGCGTCTACCAGGGCATGCGCGCCTCCGCGCAGCACCTGTGGGGCGACCCCACCCTGCGCGGCCGCAGGGTCGGCATCGCCGGCGTCGGCAAGGTCGGCCACCACCTGGTCGACCACCTGCGCGACGAGGGCGCCGAGGTCGTCGTGACGGACGTGCGCGAGGAGGCCGTGCGCCGGGTCCTGGACCGGCACGCCGAGGGCGTGACGGCGGTGGCCGACACCGAGGAGCTGATCCGGGTCGAGGGCCTGGACATCTACGCCCCGTGCGCGCTCGGCGGGGCGCTGAACGACGACAGCGTGCCGGTGCTGACCGCGCGGGTGGTCTGCGGCGCCGCCAACAACCAGCTCGCCCACCCGGGCGTGGAGAAGGACCTCGCCGACCGCGGGATCCTCTACGCGCCGGACTACGTGGTGAACGCCGGCGGCGTCATCCAGGTCGCCGACGAGCTGCACGGCTTCGACTTCGAGCGGTGCAAGGCGAAGGCGTCGAAGATCTACGACACGACGCTGGCCATATTCGCACGTGCGAAGGAAGACGGCATTCCGCCGGCTGCCGCGGCCGACCGGATCGCCGAGCAGCGGATGCACGACGCGGCCCTGGCGCGCCGGGCGCGCTGACCCCCGGGCCGACCGGAACCGCCGCCGCGGTTTCGCACGTTTGGCCGGTACCCGTCGGTGGGCAGTTAGAGAGAACTCTCACTTCTACCGGCGGGTCGACCGCCGATAAGTGGTTAAAATCGCGGTTGACCAGCGAGGACGGGGCGCCTCGAAGGTCCTGGGCGCGGGCACGTCATGCGGGCGACGTACCGTATGGGCGCGGGCTCAGGTACCGTGGAAGCCCTACGGACCGGTCTCTCTACGGAGAGTCCGTGCCGGACCATGAACGCGTGTCAAGACTCTGGGGCCGTCGAGCCCCGTCGTTGAGGGGGTCGAGCCATGGGGCGCGGCCGGGCCAAGGCCAAGCAGACGAAGGTCGCCCGCCAGCTGAAGTACAACAGCGGTGGGACTGACCTCTCACGCCTGGCCGAGGAGCTGGGCGCATCGACGTCGAATCCGCAACCGCCGAACGGCGAGCGGTTCGAGGACGATGAGCACGACGACGACCTGTACGCACGGTACGCCGACCTCTACGAGGACGACGACGAGGACGAGGACGGCCAGTCCCCGCAGCATCGTCGCGGCGCTTGACCTTGCACTGAGCACTTGCCCGGTCGGTGACCTCGGTCACCGACCGGGTTCTGTGCTGCCTTCGGGTCTTCAGTCGGCGTAGTCACCGATCAGGGCGGCACCCGTGGTGTGCTCGCCCCGCTCCGTGATCTCTCCTGCCACCCAGGCGTCCACGCCGCGGTCGGCGAGGGTCGCCAGGGCCACCTCGGTGGACTCCTGGGGCACGATCGCGATCATGCCGACGCCCATGTTCAGGGTCTTCTCCAGCTCCAGGCGCTCGACCTGACCCGTCTTGCCGACGAGGTCGAAGATCGGGGCCGGGGTCCAGGTGGAGCGGTCGACGATCGCGTGCAGGTCGTCCGGGATGACCCGGGCCAGGTTCGCCGCGAGTCCGCCGCCGGTGACGTGGCTGAAGGCGTGCACCTCGGTGGTGCGCATCAGGGCCAGGCAGTCCAGCGAGTAGATCTTCGTCGGCTCCAGCAGTTCCTCGCCGAGGGTGCGGCCGAGTTCCTCGATGTGCGCGTCCAGGGCGAGGCCCGCCTGGTTCAGCAGGACGTGCCGGACGAGGGAGTACCCGTTCGAGTGAAGACCGGAGGACGCCATGGCGATCACCGCGTCACCCGTACGGATACGATCCGCGCCGAGCAGCCGGTCGGCCTCCACGACGCCCGTACCGGCGCCGGCGACGTCGAAGTCGTCCTCGCCCAGCAGGCCCGGGTGCTCGGCCGTCTCGCCGCCGACCAGGGCGCAGCCGGCCAGGACACAGCCCTCGGCGATGCCCTTGACGATGGCGGCGACCCGCTCGGGGTGGACCTTGCCGACGCAGATGTAGTCGGTCATGAACAGCGGCTCGGCGCCGCAGACGACGATGTCGTCCATGACCATGGCGACCAGGTCGTGGCCGATCGTGTCGTAGACGCCGAGCTGCCGGGCGATGTCGACCTTGGTGCCCACGCCGTCCGTGGCGGAGGCGAGCAGGGGCCGCTCGTAGTTCTTGAGCGCGGAGGCGTCGAAGAGGCCGGCGAAGCCGCCGAGGCCGCCGAGGACCTCGGGGCGCTGGGCCTTCTTCACCCACTCCTTCATCAGCTCGACGGCGCGGTCGCCCGCTTCGATGTCGACGCCCGCGGCTGCGTAGCTGGCACCAGTTGTCTCAGACATGGCTAATGAGAACCTTCGTGTCGTACAGCAGGTAGTGCGGACCGTCTACGGACGGCGGATCGCGTCGGCGGCGGCCGTGGCGGCCGGGCCGGCGGCCAGCTCCGTCTCCAGCAGCTGCTTGCCGAGCAGCTCGGGGTCGGGCAGCTCCATCGGGTACTCGCCGTCGAAGCAGGCGCGGCACAGGTTCGGCTTGGCGATGGTGGTCGCCTCGATCATGCCGTCGATGGAGATGTAGGCCAGGGAGTCGGCGCCCAGGGAGGTGCCGATCTCGTCGATCGTCATGCCGTTGGCGATGAGCTCGGCGCGGGTGGCGAAGTCGATGCCGAAGAAGCAGGGCCACTTCACGGGCGGCGAGGAGATCCGGATGTGGACCTCGGCGGCGCCGGCCTCGCGGAGCATGCGGACCAGGGCCCGCTGGGTGTTGCCGCGCACGATCGAGTCGTCGACGACGACCAGGCGCTTGCCCTTGATGACTTCCTTCAGCGGGTTCAGCTTCAGGCGGATGCCCAGCTGGCGGATGGTCTGCGAGGGCTGGATGAACGTACGGCCGACGTAGGCGTTCTTCACCAGGCCGGCGCCGAAGGGGATGCCGGAGGCCTCCGCGTAGCCGATGGCGGCGGGGGTGCCGGATTCCGGGGTCGCTATCACCAGGTCGGCCTCGACCGGGGATTCCTTCGCGAGCTTGCGGCCCATCTCCACCCGGGAGAGGTACACGTTCCGGCCGGCGATGTCGGTGTCCGGGCGGGCCAGGTACACGTACTCGAAGACGCAGCCCTTGGGCTTCGCTTCCGCGAATCGGGAGGTGCGCAGGCCGTTCTCGTCGATGGCGACGAACTCGCCCGGCTCGATCTCGCGGACGTAGGAGGCGCCGCAGATGTCGAGGGCGGCGGACTCGGAGGCGACGACCCAGCCGCGCTCCAGGCGGCCGAGGACCAGGGGGCGGATGCCCTGCGGGTCGCGGGCCGCGTACAGGGTGTGCTCGTCCATGAAGACGAGGGAGAAGGCGCCCCGGACCTGCGGGAGAACGCTGTGGGCGGCCTCCTCGATGGTCAGCGGCTTGCCGTCCTCGTCCGTCTGGGCCGCGAGGAGCGCGGTGAGCAGGTCGGTGTCGTTGGTCGCCGCGACGCGCGGGGTGCGGCCGCCCTCCTGCTTGGGCAGGTCGGCGACCATCTCGGCGAGCTGGGCGGTGTTGACGAGGTTGCCGTTGTGGCCGAGCGCGATGGAGCCGTGCCCGGTGGCGCGGAACGTCGGCTGGGCGTTCTCCCAGACGGACGCGCCGGTGGTCGAGTAGCGGGCGTGTCCGACCGCGATGTGTCCCTGGAGGGAGCCGAGGGAGGTCTCGTCGAAGACCTGGGAGACCAGGCCCATGTCCTTGAAGACGAGGATCTGCGAGCCGTTGCTGACCGCGATTCCCGCGGATTCCTGGCCTCGATGCTGGAGGGCGTAGAGCCCGAAGTACGTGAGCTTGGCGACCTCTTCGCCCGGAGCCCAGACACCGAAGACGCCACAAGCGTCCTGGGGGCCCTTCTCACCGGGGAGCAGGTCGTGGTTGAGTCGTCCGTCACCACGTGGCACGCCATCGAGTGTAGGCGAGGTCGACCACTGGTCCGAATTGGGGATACCGGACTTTCCGGTGGATCACCGCCCGGCGACGGCTCGCACATTCGTGCCGTTTTCGCTGGTCAGGGTGAGGGTTTGGTGATCGACTCGGTACGTGGCCGTCCCGTCGAAAAGTCGCAGGAGCTTCTTCTCGTCGGCCATGAGTGAGTCTTCGCACATCATTCGGGTCGTGGCCGGAGGGCCGAGGGTGATATGGCCGTCGCGGACCGTGGCCTTGGCGTTGACCTTGTTGCAGCCGAGGCTGCCGGCGACGGTGCCCTTCTTCTCGTCGAAGGTGAGGTGGGCGCGGTCGTCGGCCCTCGGGCTCGTGACGGTCCACTTGGTGCCGGCCAGCGGGGCGTCCTCGGCCTTCGTCAGGCGGATCGTGTCCCCCTTCTCGGTGGTGAGGGTGAGGCGGTCGCCGTCCACCCGGGCCTTGAGCTCCTGGTCGGAGAGTGCGCGCGCGAGGGTCTCCTCGAACGCCATGGGCTTGTTCTCGCAGGCCATCTCGGTGGCCATGGTCTTGCCGAGCCGGATGCGGTCGCCGTCTACGGTGGCCTCGGCGCCGAAGGTGTTGCAGCCGAAGCTGCCCTCGGCCCGGCCCCGGTCGATGGTGACGTGGGCGCCGGTGGGGGCGCGGTGGGTGGTGCCGTCGGCCGTGACGCTGTCGACGTTCCACCGCAGGCCGGTCACCGGCTTCCCGGCACCGACCGAGGCGCTGCCGTCGTCCGCCTTCTCGCTGCCGCAGGCCGCCAGGAGCGGGACGAGCATGGCGGCGGCCGTCAGGGTCATGCGCTGCTTCTGCCTGTCCATGCCACTTCGACGGGGGACCCGGGGGGATCGGTTCCCCTTATGTCATCAGGGGCAGGTGGGCCGACAGATCCGCCCGCTCCCCGCTCGCGCTGACCTTGGTGTCCTCCAGAGCCTGCGCCCAGGACACCCGCCCGGTCGCGAGCCGGATCCAGGTCAGCGGGTCCGTCTCGACGACGTTGGGCGGCGTGCCGCGGGTGTGCCGGGGCCCCTCCACGCACTGCACCACCGCGTACGGCGGCACCCGCACCTCCGTCGAGCCGCCGGGGGCCTTCACGGCGAGCGCGTCGGCCAGCAGCCGGGTGCAGGCGGCCAGGGCCTGACGGTCGTAGGGGATGTCCAGGCCGGGGACGGCGGCGTTGAGGTCGTCGGTGTGGACGACGAGTTCGACGGTGCGGGTGACGAGGTAGTCGGCGAGGGTCATGGCGCCGGTGCGCGCGGCGAGGACGCGGGTGCCGGGGGCGGCCGCGAGCTTCTCGGCGAGGCGCTCCTCGGTCCTGTCGTACAGGGTGTCGAGGTCGGGGTTGGCCTCGGCGAGCTGCCGGGTGCCGTCGTCGATGTCGGCGGCTCGGACGGCGGTGGCGAAGGGCCAGTCGGTGAGGCCGAGTTCCGGTTTCGCCGGCTCGTCGCGGTCGAGGTTTCGGCTGACGGTCTCCACGGCCATGGTCACGTGGGCCGCCAGCTCCCGGACCGTCCAGTCACCGAGCCTGGTCGGCAGGGCGAGCTGCTCGGGGGTGAGGGTGCGGACGGCCTGCCGCACGTTCCCGAACTGGGCGAACACGGCCGCCTGGATCTTGACGGGGTCGTAGCTGCGGGTGCGCTTCTTGGCCGGGGGCATGGGGGTCAGCCTAGAGCGACGGCCGCCGGCGGCGCCTCGAAGATCTCTCCGTTGCGCGGCACGCCGATTCCGCGCCAGGTGAAGGGCGCGCCCCGGGCCGCGTCCGGATCCGGGCCGTCCATCAGCTGGAAGTGCAGGTGCGGCTCGGAGGAGTTGCCCGAGGTGCCGCAGCGGGCGATCGGCTGCCCGGCGCGGACGCGGTCGCCCTCGCGGACGGTGAGGGAGCCGCGCTGGAGATGGGCGTAGGCGGCGTAGGTGCCGTCGCCGAGGTCGAGGACGAGGTGGTTGCCGAGGATGCGCCCGGTGCCGGCCAACTCGCGCACCGAGCCCTCGACGAGCAGCAGGTACAGCAGCCCCGGCAGGGAGGTGCGGCTCAGGTGGTCGCGCTGCCCGTCGGCGGCCCGGACGACCGTGGCGTCGGCGACCGCGAGGATCGGGGCGCCGAAGGCCGGGAAGTCCTGGGGGCGGCGGGCGAGCGGCCACAGCCACCGGAAGGCGGGGCGGGCGCCCGGCTCGGGCTCGGCGAGGATGTCGATCGCGTATGTCTGACCGTGGGCGTGGACGCCGTGGCTCGGGGTGCGGTCGGCCGGGCTGTTCAGCGCGGACCAGCGGCCGGTGACCGGCGGGTCGACCTCGACGGGCTCGCGGGCCGCCCGGGGGCTGTCCGGGGCACCGCCCCACCGGTTGGCGACGGTGACGACGACGTACGCCAGGACCAGCGGCAGGCCGTTCCACAGGGCGTGGTAGCCCCAGTCGAAGCAGATGTGTGCGACCACCAACGCGATGAAGGCCAGTTGCAGCCCCCGGAAAGCCACCATGCCGAGCTTGCGTGCGGACATCCTGTTCCCCCTCGACGCGCTTCTACGGACGGGCCGTCGCCAGCGCCACCAGCAGCGGTACGACCCGCCCCGGCGGCACCTCGTGGCGGCCCCGGCCGGTCGTGTGCAGCCAGCCGGTGCCGGTGAGCTGGCGCAGGTGGTGGTAGATCTGGCCGGTCGTGCCGACCTCGTCCAGCTCGGCGAGTTCCGCCGCGGTGCGCCGACCGCCGAGGATCTCGCGCAGCAGCCGGAGCCGGACCGGGTGGCCGAGGGCCGCGAACGACTCGGCGGCCGCCGCCCAGTCGCCCTCCAGCAGGTCCTCCGTGAGGGCGCCCAGCTGCCAGGCGTACTCCTCACCCGTCGGCAGCCGTACGGAGCCGGTGTAGAGGACGCCTCCGTCGGTGGCCCCTGTCTCGGACAGTTGCTCCTTCAGCCCGTTCAGGGCCCAGAAGTCGCCGCCGTCCAGACGAGGTCCGGTGCGCTGGGCGCCTTCCAGTGCCGCCAGTCGGCGCTCCAGGTCGGTGACGCGTTGTTCGAGTTCCACGCCCCCGAGATTACGGAACTACGTAATTACGTTCAAGAGCGGAATCCGGACACGGCGAAGCCCCCGCCCGGCGACCCGGACGAGGGCTTCGGAGCGAGTTGCCTACGCCAGCAGGGCCGGGATGGTCCCCTCGTGCGCCTCGCGCAGCTCGGACAGGGGGAGCGTGAACTCGCCCTGCAGCTCCACCGTGTCGCCGTCGACGACGCCGATGCGGGTGGCCGGGAGGCCCCGGGCGCCGCACATGTCGGTGAAGCGGAGCTCCTCGGAGCGCGGCACGGCCACGATCGCGCGGCCCGCCGACTCGGAGAAGAGGAAGGTGAAGGCGTCCAGACCGTCCGGGACGATCAGGCGCGCACCCTTGCCGCCCAGCAGGGCCGACTCGACGACCGCCTGGATCAGACCGCCGTCGGACAGGTCGTGCGCGGAGTCGATCATGCCGTCGCGGGAGCCGGAGATCAGGATCTCGGCCAGCAGGCGCTCGCGCTCCAGGTCGACCTTGGGCGGCAGACCGCCGAGGTGGTCGTGGATCACCTGCGACCAGGCCGAGCCGCCGAACTCCTCACGCGTGTCGCCGAGGAGGTAGAGCAGCTGGCCCTCCTCCTGGAAGGCGACCGGGGTGCGGCGGGCGACGTCGTCGATGACGCCCAGGACCGCGACCACCGGGGTCGGGTGGATGGCGGCCTCGCCCGTCTGGTTGTAGAGCGAGACGTTGCCGCCGGTCACCGGGGTGCCGAGCTGCTGGCAGGCGTCGGCGAGACCGCGCACGGCCTCGGCGAACTGCCACATCACCGCCGGGTCCTCGGGCGAGCCGAAGTTCAGGCAGTCGGAGACGGCGAGCGGCTTGGCGCCGGTGGTGGCGACGTTGCGGTACGCCTCCGCCAGGGCCAGCTGGGCGCCGTGGTACGGGTCGAGCTTGGCGTACCGGCCGTTGCCGTCGGTGGCGATGGCCACGCCGAGGCCGGTCTCCTCGTCGATCCGGATCATGCCGGAGTCCTCGGGCTGGGCGAGGACGGTGTTGCCCTGCACGAAGCGGTCGTACTGGCTGGTGATCCAGGACTTGGAGGCCTGGTTCGGGGAGGCGACCAGCTTCAGGACCTGGTCCTTCAGCTCCTCGGACGTCGCCGGCCGCGGCAGCTTGTTCGCGTCGTCGGCCTGCAGCTCGTCCTGCCAGGACGGGCGGGCGTACGGGCGCTCGTAGACCGGTCCCTCGTGCGCCACCGTGCGCGGGTCGACGTCGACGATCTTGCCGCCGTGCCAGTAGATCTCCAGGCGGTCGCCGTCGGTCACCTCACCGATGACGGTGGCGATGACGTCCCACTTCTCGCAGATCTCCAGGAAGCGGTCGACCTTCTCCGGCTCGACGACCGCGCACATGCGCTCCTGCGACTCGCTCATGAGGATCTCCTCGGGCGAGAGCGTGGAGTCGCGCAGCGGGACGTCGTCCAGCGTCACGCGCATGCCGCCCGAGCCGTTCGAGGCGAGCTCGGAGGTGGCGCAGGACAGGCCGGCCGCGCCGAGGTCCTGGATGCCGACGACCAGCTTCTCCTTGAAGGCCTCCAGGGTGCACTCGATGAGGAGCTTCTCCTGGAAGGGGTCGCCGACCTGGACGGCCGGGCGCTTGGAGGGCTTGGCGTCGTCGAAGGTCTCGGAGGCCAGGATCGAGGCGCCGCCGATGCCGTCGCCGCCGGTGCGGGCCCCGTAGAGGATGACCTTGTTGCCGGCGCCGGACGCCTTGGCGAGGTGGATGTCCTCGTGCCGCATGACGCCGATGGCACCGGCGTTGACCAGCGGGTTGCCCTGGTAGCAGGCGTCGAAGACGACCTCGCCGCCGATGTTGGGCAGGCCCAGGCAGTTGCCGTAGCCGCCGATGCCCGCGACGACGCCCGGCAGGACGCGCTTGGTGTCGGGGTGGTCGGCGGCGCCGAAGCGCAGCGGGTCGACGACCGCGACCGGGCGGGCACCCATGGCGATGATGTCGCGGACGATGCCGCCGACACCGGTGGCCGCGCCCTGGTAGGGCTCGACGTACGACGGGTGGTTGTGCGACTCGACCTTGAAGGTGACCGCGTAGCCCTGGCCGACGTCCACGACACCGGCGTTCTCGCCGATGCCGACGAGCATGGCGTCGGACTCGGGTGCCTTCTCGCCGAACTGGCGCAGGTGCACCTTGCTGCTCTTGTAGGAGCAGTGCTCCGACCACATCACCGAGTACATGGCCAGCTCGGCGCCGGTCGGGCGGCGGCCGAGGATCTCGACCACGCGCTCGTACTCGTCCTTCTTCAGGCCCAGTTCGGCCCAGGGCAGCTCGACGTCGGGGGTCGCGGCCGCGTGCTCGACCGTGTCCAGAGGCGTCCGGCTCATGCGTTGACCAGCTTCTTGAGGATCGAGGTGAAGAACGGGAGGCCGTCGGTGCGACCGGTGCCGACCAGCGGCTCGACGGCGTGCTCGGGGTGCGGCATGAGGCCCACGACGTTGCCGGCCGCGTTGGTGACGCCCGCGATGTCGTTGTTCGAGCCGTTGGGATTGACGTCCAGGTACCGGAAGGCGACCCGGCCCTCGGCCTCCAGCGCGTCCAGCGTGTGCCGGTCGGCGACGTACTGCCCGTCGATGTTCTTCAGCGGGATGTGGATCTCCTGGCCGGCGGTGTAGTCGCTGGTCCAGGCCGTCTCGGCGTTCTCCACCCGCAGCTTCTGGTCACGGCAGATGAAGTGCAGGTGGTTGTTGCGCAGCATCGTGCCGGGCAGCAGGTGGGCCTCGGTGAGGATCTGGAAGCCGTTGCAGATGCCGAGGACCGGCAGTCCGGCCTTCGCCTGCTCCAGCAGGGGCTCCATCACCGGCGAGAAACGGGCGATGGCCCCGGCGCGCAGATAGTCGCCGTAGGAGAAACCACCGCACAGCACCACGGCGTCGACCTGCTTGAGGTCCTTGTCCTTGTGCCAGAGGGCGACGGGCTCGGCGCCCGCGAGCCGGATCGCACGCTGCGTGTCCCGGTCGTCGAGCGAGCCGGGGAAAGTGACGACGCCAATACGAGCGGTCACTTCACGGCCTCCGCGACTTCCTCGACCCGGACCGTGAAGTCCTCGATCACGGTGTTCGCGAGGAAGGACTCCGCAAGATCGTGAATGCGGGCGAGGGCGGCCTCGTCGACCGGCCCGTCAACTTCCAGTTCGAAACGCTTTCCCTGGCGGACGTCCGAGATCCCCTCGAAACCCAGCCGCGGCAGTGCGCGCTGCACCGCCTGGCCCTGGGGGTCGAGGATCTCCGGCTTGAGCATGACGTCGACTACGACGCGTGCCACTGGCACTCCCGGTGTGTGGTGCTGAGCAGGTTCCTTCAGACTACCCGCACAAAATTTCTACGCGCGTCGACTTGTAGGAAGCTACGTGACCGTCATCACGATCCGGTATCGACGAGCACACGCGCGAAAATTTCCGGGAAAGATTCCGGATCGACGCCCGAAACCTATTGCGTTCGGCCACGCGAAAGGATTTAGTCGGGCTTCGCAATGCATTGTCGGGCACTGTACAAATAAATTGGGCAAGTGCCGCAGGAAGGGACCGATATTCGTGGCGCAGAAGGTCGTGGTCACTCTCTTTGACGACATCGACGGCTCGGAAGCGACGGAAACGATCGCCTTCGGACTGGACGGCAAGTCGTACGAGATCGACCTGAGCGAAGTCAATGCCGGTGAACTGCGGAAGGCGCTCGCGCCCTACGTCGAGGCCGGCCGCAAGCGGTCCCGCTCGGGCCGGGCGTACCGGCAGACGGAGGTCGCCCCCGACCCCTCGGCCGTGCGCGCCTGGGCCCAGGCCAACAAGATGGAGGTCCCCGCGCGCGGGCGCATCCCCAAGAGGGTCTACGAGGCGTTCAGCGCCGCGCAGTGACGACCCCCGGGCCGCGCACCGACGACCGGTCACCGGCCCCTCGCGGCAACCGACTTGCGCAGCACCCCCGCTGATCAGCTAGAGTCTGGAGCACGCCGAGGGGCACGGCCGAAAGGCCCAGCTCACGGAACACGCGGGTGTAGTTCAGTAGTAGAACATCCCCCTTCCAGGGGGAAGGCGCAGTGTGCGATTCCTGTCACCCGCTTTGCATCGCCGTACCGACCACTGATGTGGATCAGGTAGGCTGGTGCTCGCACCGGTCAGTGAAAGCTGGTCGGGAGCAATGCGGACGTAGCTCAGTTGGTAGAGCGCAACCTTGCCAAGGTTGAGGTCGCGAGTTCGAGCCTCGTCGTCCGCTCGGGAAATGAGACCCCGGTCCTTCTGGACCGGGGTCTTTTCGTGTGCGACGTGTGCGGCGAAGATCCCTCCTGACATTTGTCATGCCGAGTGATGACAGCCCGCACTGCTCCCGGCCCCCTGGCGACGGGACGCTTGAGCCATGGAAACCAACGGACACGAACACGTGATTGAGGTCACTGACCTGCGGCGCGTGTACGGGGGCGGGTTCGAGGCAGTCAGCGGAATCAGTTTCTCTGTACGGCGCGGGGAGATCTTCGCCCTGCTCGGCACCAACGGCGCGGGCAAGACGTCGACCGTCGAACTGCTGGAGGGACTCGCGCCGCCGGTCGGCGGGCGGGTACGGGTCCTCGGGCACGACCCGTACACCGAGCGGGCCCTCGTACGCCCCCGCACCGGCGTGATGCTCCAGGAAGGGGGCTTCCCGTCCGAACTGACCGTCGCGGAGACCGCGCGGATGTGGGCGGGCTGTGTCAGCGGGGCCCGGCCGCCGGCGGAGGTCCTGGCGCTGGTCGGGCTGGAGCCGAAGGCCGGCACCCGGGTCAAGCAGCTCTCCGGCGGACAGCGGCGCCGGCTGGACCTGGCGCTCGCCCTGCTCGGCGACCCCGAGGTGCTCTTCCTGGACGAGCCGAGCACCGGACTGGACGCCGAAGGCCGCCGCGACACCTGGGAGTTGGTGAGCGCCCTGCGCGACGGCGGTACGACGGTGCTGCTGACCACGCACTACCTGGAGGAGGCCGAGAACCTCGCCGACCGGCTGGCGATCATGCACGAGGGACGGATCGCCGTCACCGGGACACCGGCCGAGGTGACCGCCACGCAGCCGTCGCGGATCTCCTTCGAGCTGCCCGAGGGCTACTTCCTCGGCGATCTCCCGCCGCTCGGCGAGCTGGGCGTGACCGGCCACGAGACCGACGGCCGGACCGTCCGGCTCCGCACCCATGAACTGCAGCGGTCCGCCACCGGGCTGCTGATGTGGGCCGAGCGGGCCCGGGTGGAGCTGCGCCGCCTGGACGTGCGCTCGGCGTCCCTGGAGGAGGCGTTCCTCGGGATCGCCCGGGACGCCTCCACGGGCCGGACCGCGGGGACGACGACGAAGGAGTACGCGGCATGAGCACCGTCGTGAAAGGAGTGGCGCTCACCACGCCGCTGAGCCGGATGACGGCTCTCGCCCGGGCCGAACTGACCCTGCTCGGGCGGACCCGGGGCGCGCTCGTCGCCGCGCTGTTCGTGCCGCTGGTGATGCCGGTCAGCGTGCGGTCGGCGGCCGAGGAGATGGACCTCGCCGGGGCGGGGCTGAACACCGGCACCCTGGTGCTGCCCGCCGCGGTCGGCTTCTCCCTGCTGTTCGCCGTCTACTCGGTGCTCGTCGGCTCCTTCGTCGTCCGCCGTGAGGAACTCGTCCTCAAGCGGCTGCGCACCGGCGAGCTGCGGGACGTCGAGATCCTGGCCGGCTCGGCGCTGCCGGCCGTCCTCACCGGGCTCGTGCAGTGCCTGCTGCTGGCGGCGGGCTGCTCGGTGCTGCTGGACCTGTCCGCGCCGTCCGCTCCGCAGCTGAGCGTGCTCGGACTGCTCTTGGGTCTTGTGCTGTGCGCCGCCCTCGCCGCGGCCACCGCGAGCCTCACCCGGACCGGCGAGAGCGCGCAGGTCACACCGATGCCGCTGCTGCTCGTCTCGATGATGGGCTCCGGCATGTTCGTCCCGCTGGAACTGCTGCCGGACAAGCTGGCCTCCGTGTGCGAACTGCTGCCGCTGACGCCCGTCGTCACCCTGGTGCGCGGCGGCTGGACCGGCGACCTGTCGGGCTACGAGGCGCTGGGCGCCGTCGCGACGGCGGTGGCCTGGACCGTGCTCGCCGTGTTTGCTGTACGGCGGTGGTTCCGCTGGGAACCGCGGCGCTGACCGAAGGGGGAGTGACGGGCTGATGCGCGGGCCGGGCAGGTGGTGGCGGCGGAAGAGCACACCGGAGAAGGTCGAGACGTACACGCGGTGGTCGTTCCACTCCTTCGCGGTCGTCGAGTTCTTCTTCGTGGGTGTCACGGCCCTGGCCCCGCTGGGAGTGCGGCTGGGCGGCCTCGTGCTGCTCCTGGTGGGCGTGCACGCCGTCGTCTGCTTCGCCACCGTCTCGCGGGCGCTGGACTGGACACGTGGCCGTCGGCCCCAGCCCGTGCGGCTGCTGTGGACCCTGGCCGCCGTCACCGCCGGCGTCGCCGTCGCCACGATCGGCATCGCCGAGCGCGGACCGGACCGCGAGAGCGTCGGCAGTGCCGCGGCCGCGGTGTTCGGCGTCGTCCTGATCTTCGGTCCCGGCATCATCGCGCTCGGCGTCCGCCCCCGCTGGGCGTTCGGGATCGCGGGCGCGTTCGCGACGGGCACCTGCCTCGTGCTGCTCGCGCTGGGCGCCCCCACGCTCGCCGCGATCCTCACGGCGGTGTCGGTGCTGTCCGGCGGCGTGTTCCTCACCTTCGCGGCCGTCTTCTCCGTGTGGCTGCTCAACGCCGTCTACGAACTCGACGACGCGCGCGAGACCCGGGCCCGGCTCGCCGTCGCCGAGGAGCGGCTCAGGTTCGGGCGGGATCTGCACGACGTCATGGGGCGGAACCTCGCCGTGATCGCGCTCAAGAGCGAACTGGCCGTGCAGCTCACCCAGCGGGGGCGGCCGGAGGCGATGGCGCAGATGGTCGAGGTGCAGCGGCTCGCGCACGAGTCGCAGCGGGAGGTCCGCGAGGTCGTGCGCGGCTACCGGGAGGCCGATCTCGCCTCGGAACTCGCCGGTGCGCGAGGCGTGCTGACCGCGGCCGGGCTCGACTGCACGGTGAGCGGGCGGGCCCCGGTGGGGCTGCCGGCCGGGGTGCAGTCCGCCTTGGGGTGGGTCGTCCGGGAGGCCGCGACGAATGTCCTGCGACACGGGAACGCGCGGTGGTGCGCGGTGCGACTGGAGGTCCTGGAGGGGCGAGTGGTGCTCTCGGTGGAGAACGACGGGGTCGTCGAGGCCGGAGTCGGGGAGGGGGCGACCGGCTCCGGGCTCGCCGGGTTGCGGGAGAGGCTGGCGGAGATCGCCGGGACGCTGAAGGCGGGACCCGCGGGCAAGGGGCTGTTCCGGCTGACGGCGGAGATTCCGCTGCCGTCGGAGTCCGCCCCTGCCGAACCCAGCGCCGCTGTGCGCGCTGTGAGCGAGGTCACGCCATGACCGCCGTGGAGCCGGTGCGGCTGTTGCTCGCCGATGACGAGCACCTCATCCGCGGGGCGCTCGCCGCGTTGCTGTCGCTGGAGGACGACCTCACGGTCGTCGCCGAGGCGGCCACCGGGCCGGAGGCGCTGGCGATGGCCCGGGCGCACCAGCCCGACGTCGCCGTGCTGGACCTCCAGATGCCCGGGGCCGACGGTGTGAAGGTCGCCACATCGCTGCGGACCGAACTGCCCGGCTGCCGGGTCCTCATCGTCACCAGTCACGGGCGGCCCGGGCATCTGAAGCGGGCGCTGGAGGCGGGGGTGCGGGGGTTCGTGCCGAAGACGGTGAGCGCGCAGCGGCTCGCCGAGCTCATCCGTACGGTGCACGCCGGGAACCGTTACGTCGACCCGGAGTTGGCCGCCGACGCGATCGCCGCCGGGGACTCGCCGCTGACCGCCCGGGAGGCCGAGGTCCTGGAACTCGCCGCCGACGGGGCGCCCGTCGCGGAGATCGCCGAGCGGGCCGCGCTGTCCCAGGGGACCGTGCGGAACTATCTCTCGTCGGCCGTGTCGAAGCTCGGGGCGGAGAACCGGCATGCCGCGGTGCGGCTCGCACGGGAGCGAGGTTGGGTATAGTGGTTCCCGCGCCACGGCGCATGCGAACGTAGCTCAGTTGGTAGAGCGCAACCTTGCCAAGGTTGAGGTCGCGAGTTCGAACCTCGTCGTTCGCTCCAGCGAGAAGCCCCCCGGTTCCGGCCGGGGGGCTTCTTCGTGCGCTACTTCCTCACGCCCAGCTCGTGCCGGTCAGGCGCTCGTACGCCTCCACGTACTTGGCGCGGGTGGCGTCGACGACCTGCTGCGGCAGCGGGGGCGGCGGCTGCTCGCTCGCGCGGTCCCAGCCGGACTCCGCCGAGGTCAGCCAGTCCCGGACGAACTGCTTGTCGTACGACGGCTGCGCCCGGCCCGGCTGCCACTCGTCGGCCGGCCAGAAGCGCGAGGAGTCGGCGGTGAGGACCTCGTCGGCGAGGACCAGGGTGTCGCCGTCGAAGCCGAACTCGAACTTGGTGTCCGCGAGGATGATGCCCCGCTCCCGGGCGATGTCCCGGCCCCGCGAGTAGACGGCGAGGGTCGCCTGGCGCAACTGCGCCGCGGTCTCCGCGCCGACCTGGCGGGCGACCTCCTCGTAGGAGACGTTCTCGTCGTGCTCGCCGACCTCGGCCTTCGTGGCCGGGGTGAAGATCGGGGCGGGCAGCTCGCTGCCGTCGACCAGGCCCTCGGGGAGGGCGAGGCCGCAGACCGTGCGGGACTCGTTGTACTCGGCCAGGCCCGAGCCGGTGAGGTAGCCGCGGGCCACGCACTCCACGGGGACCATCCGGAGCGACTTGCAGATCAGCGTGCGGCCCTCCCAGTCGGCGGGCGCGCCCGCGGGCAGTTCCGTGCTCAGGACGTGGTTCGGGACCAGGTCGGCGAGCTGGTCGAACCACCACAGGGAGAGCTGCGTGAGGATCCGGCCCTTGTCGGGGATCTCCGTCGGCAGTACCCAGTCGTACGCGGAGATGCGGTCGCTGGCGATCATCACGAGGTCGCCCGCCTCGTTCTGGTACAGCTCCCGCACCTTGCCGGTGTGCAGATGTACCAGGCCCGGAACCTGGAGCGGCTCGGGCTTTTCGACGAATCCGGACACGGTTCCTCCCCGTGGTTCTGTACGAGTGGCTCGATTCTCCCGTATGCGAGCTTGATCACGGACAGCGGGTCAGTCGCGTTTGCAGATGCGGTCCAGGAGGTTGGCGGTGGCGCGCTGGATGCGCGCGTCGACGTGGCCGGGACGGTCCAGGGCCGGGGACCAGGCGAACGTTCCGGATGCGAAGACCCAGGCACCGGAGGGGGCGCGGTACAGGGACGTCTCCTGGTGGCGGAGGACGCCCTCCTTGTCGGTGTACGGGGAGTGGGCGAGCAGCACGCGCTCCTCGTGCTCGGGCAGCGGGGTGCGCGGGAAGTAGCGGTCGGCCTCGCCCGCGACCAGGCCCTCGATCTCGTCGCCCTCGTGCGCCCCGGTCGCCTCCCAGAGCCAGTGCCCGGCGTTGCGCACGATCAGCGGGTGCGGCTCTGGGACGTGCCCCGCGTACTGGATGCCGAGGAGTTGCTGCTCCGCCCGGTCGATCTCCCGCCACAGCACCGGCTTGCCCGGGCCCCTGCGTTTGCGGCAGGTCAGCAGCCGGTGGGGGACACCGGACGGGGAGGGGCCCAGCTCCACCTGCCAGTACATCGAATTGGCGGAGAGGAAGACGAGCGAGGCGCCGGCGTCGCGGGCGGCCTCCACGGTCCGGCGCATGTCGGCCGACCAGTACTCGTCGTGGCCCGGGAAGACCAGACCGCGGTAGCGCGCGGGGTCGACGCGGCCCGCGTGCAGGTCACTGGCGTCGGCGTAGGCGACGTCGTAGCCGTAGCGCTCGGCCCAGCGGATGAAGTCGTACGCGTGGCCGACGTGCAGGGGGAGGCCGGCGCCCGCGTACGGGCGGTCGAAGGAGACCGTCGTGGCGGCGTCGGCCTCGCCGAGCAGTCGGCCCTGCTCGTCCCAGGCGTGGTAGAGGCTGGCGCCGGTGCGGCCGTCCTCCGGGTAGAGGTTGTACGCCTGCCAGGTGATGTCGGGCAGGACCAGGAGCAGGTCGGCCGGCTGGTCGTGGCGGACGGTGAACGGCACGTGGGAGCGGTAGCCGTCGGCGGTGGTGAGCACGGCGACGTACGCGCCGATGTTCCAGTACGACGGGACCTGGAGGCGCCAGGAGAGCCACCAGTGGTGGCAGGAGACCGTACGGTCGGCCGTGAGCGGCGGGGGCTGCACGATGCCGGACAGGCGCGGGCTGGTGGTGATCTTGGCGGCGCCGTCACCGCCGTAGTGGCCGATGCGGTAGATGTCGACGCCGAACTCCTGGGGCGGGTCGACGGTGACGTGGAAGTCGATGGCCTCGCCGGGGGCGACCGCGCCGGTGGAGGTGAAGCCCTTGATCTGGCGGTGGACGTCGTCCGCCGCGCGGGGGCCGCCGGAGCGGGTGCCCTGCTTCGGCGTGTGGGGCGCGTGGGGCGCGTGGGGCGCGTGGGGCGCGTCCTGGTCCGCGTACCAGGGGACGACCCGGCCCGTGTCGTCGAAGTACGTCACGCTGCCGCGCAGCCATGGGACGGGGCCCAGGCCGAAGGGATCCGTCACGGCGTGTGCCAGCGCTCCCGACTCCCAGCGGCGGATCTGCTCCGGACCCATGGTTGCTTCCCCTCCCCTTCGCCCCCGTGGCCGTGCCTGCTGATGTGGTGCGGTGCCTGGTGGTGGTGCGGTGTGGGATGAGTGTTGTTGTGTGTGATGAGTGGTGCGGTGTGTGGTGTCGTGTGCGGTCTTGTTTTCTTGTCGTATGTCGCGCGCCTTTGCCATGCGCGCGAACGGTCCAAGCACATCACATAACGCGCGCACTTCGTCACTGTTCGTTTCGAATTGGCCAGAAGCGGAAGGCAGTGCTCCGGCGGGTGGGGTCCAGGGACCGGCCGGGGTCAGGCGAGCCGGACCGGCTTCTCCGGGCGTATGCCCAGGTCGGCCAGCCAGGTCCGGAGCGGGGTGGCGTCGCCGTCCTCGATCAGGGCGAGGACCTTCGGCGCGAGATCCGGCGTGCGGGCGCCGTCGAGGAGCAGGGTCGGGCCGTCCAGCCAGTCCAGGCCGGGCCTCGCGCCGGCGGTGTCCATCGCGGCACAGCAGACCATCGCCATGAGGTGGTCGGCGAGCAGGTCACGGGACGAGCGCGGGGGCTGGAGAGGGAAGAGGGGGAGCGTGCGGTCGTCCCAGAGGGCGGCGGCGGGATCGGCGGCCGTGGCGTCGGGGGCCGTGGGGGACGGGCGGGGTGTCGCGGCTTCCTCGCGGGACAGCTCGGCGCTGAGGCGGGCGGCCAGGGCGGCGCTGCGGGCTGTTGTGCCGGAGAGGTCTTCGTCTTCTCTGTCTTCTCTGTCTTCTCTGTCTTCTCTGTCTTCTCCTCCTTCGTCTTCTCTGTGGTCTTCTTCGGTGTCGGCCGCGGTGGGGTGGAGTGGTCTGGGTCCGGCTCCGGGGCCGGGGCCGGGGCCGGTCGTGGGTCCGGTTGCGGTGGCGCTGTCGGCTGTGGTGGCGCTGTCGGGGGTGGCGTCCGTCAGGTGGTCCAGGACGCGGGCGAGGGTCGGGGCGCTGGTGGCGGACGTCGTGGGGCCGGAGGCGGGGCGGACGCCCAGGGCGTCCAGGACGCGGTGGAGGCGGGCCGCGTCCAGGCGCCACTTGCGGTCCACGACCTCCTCCGGATACTCGCTCCAGGCCACCGGCGACCAGTCGGGCCCGGGCCCGGCGGGGCCGCCGTGGAAGAGGCGGGCGGCGAGCAGGGAGGCGGCCTCGTCGACCGTGCCCGGCTCCTCCAGCAGATCACAGGCCGGCCGCTCCCCCAGCCGGGACGCGAAGCCCTCGGCCAGGCGGTCGCGCCGGGACAGCTCCGTGAGCGCCGCGACGACACCGGCGTCCAGCCGGGACGGCCAGCGGCCCATCCGCCAGGCGGGCAGGGCGACCCTGGTCAGCAGCCGGTCCCACCCCGCGTACGCCAGCCCCACCTGCTCCTGGGCGACGATCCGCAGGCCGTAATCCACAGCCTGTGCACGCTCCGCGGCCGCGGCCGCCACACCCCGCTCCATCTCGGCGGCGTGAGCGCGGCAGCTGCGCAGCAGAAGCCGGGCCACCCAGCCCACACCGGCGAGCACCGCCCGGGACACCGGATCGCGGCGGGACTCCGAGGCCACGGCCACCGCGGCGTCCAGCCCCCGGACGAAGCGCCGGGCGGCGGCTATGTCCGGGTGGGCGGAGGGGCCCGTACCGGCGACGACCGGCGCGAGGACCGCCCGCAGCTCGCCGACCCGCATCCACCACAGGAAGGGCGAGCCGATGACGAGGACCGGCGCGACGGGCTGACGGCCGTGCTTGTACTTCCCCGCTCCCGCTATGTCGTCGTGCTCCTCGGCCGGGGGCGGGCCGTGGGCGCGGTGCGTACGGTCCTCCAGCCAGCTGTCGCAGTCCGGGGTGAGCGCTATCGCGGAGGGCGCGGGGACGTCGAGCCGGTCGGCGAGGTCGCGCACCATCCGGTACAGGTCGGGGGCCGCCTCCTCGGTGATCGGGACGGTCGGGGTGATGGCGGGGCGGGCCCGGGCGACGACCAGGGCGACACCTGCGGCGGCGAGCAGCACGAGGACCGCGACCGGCGTCAGGGCCCAGCGGGCGGCGTCCCAGCCGGGGCCCGTGAGACGGCCGGTGGCGGGCCCCGCGAGCAGGATCACGGCGACGGCGGCGGGCAGCAGGGCCACGGCCAGCGCGCGGCTGCGGATGCGCAGCACGACGAGCGCCCGGTACCGCGCGGCCTGCGCGCCTGCCTCCACACCCATTCCGGTCACGACCGACCTCACCCCCTCCCCGTTGACCTGACGCTTCCCTTGCTCACTCCCCCACTGTGGCACCCGCCACCGACATCGCAATGCCGGTGGGCCAAGTGCCGGAACGCTTGCGCGGCACCCTAGTTGGGGCCTCGGCCCCCGTCAGCCGGATAGGGCATCGGTCACTCGATGGAATGGCTTTGGGGAGAGGTGGATGACGGACAGCGAGGATCAGGCCCCCGCCTACCGCACACATCAGGCCCCGGATCCTGAGACGGATCCGGGGCCTGTGCGGTTCATCGGCGTCGGGGTGGTTTCCCTGGGTTTCTGGCCCCTGTCGCGCGCTGTCGGTTACTCGCCGGCCGCCGCCTTCGCGGCGATGTCCGTGCGGTGCTGGGAGCCGTCGAGGCGGATGCGGCCGACGGCGGTGTAGGCGCGGTCGCGGGCCTCCGTGAGGTCCTTGCCGGTGGCCGTGACGGACAGGACGCGGCCGCCGGCGCTGACGATCGCGTCGCCGTCCCGCTTGGTGCCGGCGTGCAGCACGTACGCGTGCGGGGCGTCCTGCGCGGCGACCTCGTCGAGACCGGTGATCGGGTCGCCGGTGCGGGGGGTGCCGGGGTAGTTGTGCGAGGCGACGACCACGGTCACGGCCGCGTCGTCGCTCCAGCGCAGCGGCTCCAGGTGGGCGAGGTTGCCGGTGGCGGCGGCCATCAGGAGACCGGCCAGCGGGGTCTTCAGGCGGGCCAGGACCACCTGGGTCTCGGGGTCGCCGAAGCGGGCGTTGAACTCGATCACGCGGACGCCGCGCGAGGTGATCGCGAGGCCGGCGTAGAGGAGGCCGGAGAACGGCGTCCCACGGCGCTGCATCTCGTCCACGGTCGGCTGCAGAACGGTCTGCATGACCTCGTCGACCAGCTTCGGGTCGGCCCAGGGCAGCGGGGAGTACGCCCCCATGCCGCCGGTGTTCGGGCCCTCGTCGCCGTCCAGCGCGCGTTTGAAGTCCTGGGCGGGCTGGAGCGGCACGACCGTCTCGCCGTCGGTGACGGCGAAGAGGGAGACCTCGGGGCCGTCCAGGTACTCCTCGATGACCACACGCTCGCAGGCGGCGGCGTGCGCCCGCGCGGCCTCCAGGTCGTCGGTGACGACGACGCCCTTGCCGGCGGCGAGCCCGTCGTCCTTGACGACGTACGGGGCGCCGAAGGCGTCGAGGGCCGCGTCGACCTCTTCCGGGGTCGTGCAGACGTACGAGCGGGCCGTGGGCACCTCGGCCGCGGCCATGACGTCCTTCGCGAAGGCCTTGGAGCCCTCCAGCTGCGCGGCCTGGCCGGACGGGCCGAAGACCGGGATGCCCGCCTCGCGCACGGCGTCGGCGACACCGGCGACCAGCGGGGCCTCCGGGCCGACCACCACGAGGTCCGCGCCGAGCTGCCTGGCCAGCGCGGTGACGGCCGCGCCGTCCAGGGCGTCGACCTGGTGCAGCTCGGCCACCTCGGCGATGCCGGCGTTGCCGGGGGCGCAGTGCAGCGCGGTGACGTCGGGGTCGTGGGACAGGGAGTGGCACAGGGCGTGTTCGCGGGCGCCGCTGCCGATGACGAGGACCTTCACGGGGGTCAGCCTAACCGGAGGCGGCGGATTTCCTTTGTGCGGGCTGCCGAAGGGGGTGGGGATCTTGAGCTGGAGGTTCCTACGAGCGGAGCGGAGCGGAGTGAGCGGAGCGGAGCTGAGTGAGCGGAGCGGAGCTGAGTGAGCGGAGCGGAGCTGAGTGAGCGGAGCGGACAGGCAGGGCTACTCGTTGGAGGACTCAGGGCTACTCGTTGGAGGACCCCGGGTTACTCATTGGAGGACCCCGGGCTACTCGTTGGAGAACTCCTCCACGACTGTCGCTCCCAGCTCCCGGACGATGAGCTCCTGGCCGGAGAGGGCCGACTCGTCGAGGTCCGGGTCGTCGTCCTCGGGGATGTCCTCTTCCACGGAGACGTGACGGGGCGCCGGGGTGGAGGGCTGCGGGGCCGGGGCGGACGCGGCAGGGGCGGACGGGGCGGACGCGGGTCTGCTCGCCTGCTGCGCGGGGGCGGACGGGGCGGACGACTGGGGCGGGGCGGGGCGCTGGGCGGTCGCCGTGCCACCGCCGCCGGCGCTGTAGCCGCCCTGGGCGCTGCCGGTGTTGTAGCCGCCCGTGGCGCCGCCACCGCCTGCGGTGTAGCCGCCGGGGGCGCCGCCGCCGAAGCCGGAGGGGCCGCCCGGGGCCGGGGGCGCGGAGCCGCCGGAGGGGTCGACGATCGCCTCGATCTTCCACTGGACGTTGAACTGCTCGCCCAGCGCCTGCCGCAGCACGTCCTCGCTGCCGCTGCTCAGGAAGTTGTCCCGCGCGCCCGCGTTGACGAAGCCGAGCTGGAGGGTCGTGCCGTCGAAGCCGGCCACCTGGGCGTTCTGGCTGAGCAGGATCCAGGTGAAGCGGCGGCGGTTCTTGACCGCTTCCAGGATGTTCGGCCAGAGCATGCGGGGGTCGAGTCCGCCGCCCGTGGGGGCCGGGGCAGGGGTGGCCTGGGCGGGAGCCGATGGTGGGACTGCCGGGGCGGGGCCGGGGGCGGGAGCGCTCGGGGCCGGGGTGCCCTGGGCGGGTGCGTTCGCGGTGGGTGCTCCCGGAGCGGCCGTGGGCCAGCCGCCGGGGCGACGGCCGCCGCTGCCCGCGGAGGCGGCGGTGGGCCAGGCGCCCGGGGCCGGGGCGGACGGGGTCGGGCTCTGGGCAGGCTGAGCGGGGGCGCCGGGCTGGGCGTGTGTGCCGGTGCCGGGGCCGGAGGCGGCAGGGGCGTCGGAGGGTGCTCCCGGCGCACCAGGGGCCTGTCCCCTGGGCGTACCCGATGCCTGGGGCGGCGCGCTCTGGCCCGCCGCGGCCGCCGTACCGGCTCCGGGACCACCGGGGCCACTGGGACCACTGGGACCACCAAGGTCTCCGTGGTTTCCGGGGCCGGCCATGCCGCCGCTGCTCCCGCCGGTACCGACACCGGCGCCGGGGGCACCGGGGGATCCGGGGGTACCGGGGGCTCCGGAGGCGCGGACCGCCGCCCGGGCCGCGGCCGGGCCGCCGCCGGGCGGGACCGGAGCCGCGGCCGCTCCCCCGTGCGCCGCCTCGTGGTGGCTCTCCGGCCCAGGGACGTAACCCATCGCGGGCATGCCGGCCGCGGGCCCCGCGGAGAAGTTCACACCGCGCTCGATCCGGTCCAGGCGGGCCATGACGGACCGCTCGTCGCCGTAGGCGGCGGGGAGCAGGACGCGGGCGCAGATCAGTTCCAGCTGGAGACGGGGCGAGTTGGCGCCGCGCATCTCGGTCAGTCCCTCGTTGACGAGGTCGGCGGCGCGGCTCAGCTCGGCCGGGCCGAAGGTGCCGGCCTGGGCCTGCATGCGCTCGACGACGTCGGCGGGGGCGTCGATGAGCCCCTTCTCCGCCGCGTCCGGGACGGCGGCGAGGATCACCAGGTCGCGCAGCCGCTCCAGCAGGTCGGCGACGAAACGACGGGGGTCGTTCCCGCCCTCGATCACGCGGTCGACGACCTCGAAGGCCGCGGCTCCGTCGCCGGTGGCGAAGGCCTCGACGACGGAGTCGAGGAGGGACCCGTCGGTGTATCCGAGCAGGGCCGTCGCCATGGCGTACGTCACACCGTCGGCAGCGGCACCGGCCAGCAGCTGGTCCATGACGGACATCGAGTCACGCACGGACCCGCCGCCGGCCCGGACGACGAGCGGGAGGACCCCGTCCTCGACCGGGATGGCCTCCTTCTGGCACACCTCGGCGAGGTAGTCCCGCAGGGTCCCGGGCGGGACGAGCCGGAACGGATAGTGATGGGTGCGCGACCGGATGGTCCCGATGACCTTCTCGGGCTCGGTGGTCGCGAAGATGAACTTGAGATGCTCCGGGGGCTCCTCGACGACCTTCAGCAGCGCGTTGAAACCGGCCGACGTGACCATGTGGGCCTCGTCGATGATGTAGATCTTGTACCGGCTGCGGGCGGGCCCGAAGAAGGCCTTTTCGCGCAGGTCACGGGCGTCGTCCACACCGCCGTGGGACGCGGCGTCGATCTCGATGACGTCGATGGAACCGGGGCCGTTGCGGGCGAGGTCCTGACACGACTGGCACTCCCCGCAGGGCGTCGGCGTCGGGCCCTGCTCGCAGTTCAGGCACCGGGCCAGGATCCGCGCGCTGGTCGTCTTGCCACAGCCGCGCGGCCCGCTGAACAGGTACGCGTGGTTGACCCGGTTGTTCCGCAGCGCCTGCTGCAACGGGGCGGTGACATGCTCCTGCCCGATGACCTCGGCGAAGGTCTCCGGGCGGTAGCGGCGGTACAGAGCGAGAGACGACACGCATACGAGGTTATAGGCGCCCACTGACAACGGACCCCGCCACAGGAACCCCGGAACGCAAACGCCCCCCACGCACCCGCCAGAGCCAACCTACCCTTGCTGCCTTCCGGCCCTGGGGGAGTTCAGTCAGATAGCGCCGCGTGAGGGGCTGCGCCAAGGCTACCTGATGTCGGGGGTGGGGAACGAGTTCGCGAGCACTCCTCTCGGTCATGTAATGTTTCCGGCGGAGGATTCGCCTAGAGGCCTAGGGCGCACGCTTGGAAAGCGTGTTGGGGGCAACCCCTCACGAGTTCGAATCTCGTATCCTCCGCCAGTGCCTCACCGGGCACGATGTCGAAGGGCCCCACCGTTCGCGGTGGGGCCCTTCGACGTTGTCAGGGGGCATGCGCGCCTATTCGAGCGGTGCTGCGTTTTCCGTCGCGGTGATCGTTCGGCGCAGTAGGGCTCGGGCCCTGGCCAGGTCGGCCGCGCGGTGGTCGAGGGTGTGCAGTTGGGCGCGCAGGTGGTCGAGGACGCCGGGGCACGGGCGCAGGGTGGCGCCGTCGGCGGTGCACGGGAGGAGGCGGCGGATGACCCGCGTGGGGAGGCCCGCCGCGAGCAGCGCGCGGATCCGCCGTACGGTCTCCACGGCCTCGTCGGGGTAGTCGCGGTAGCCGTTGGCACGGCGTTCCGAGTGGATCAGCTCGGCGCGCTCGTAGTAGCGCAGGAGGCGCTCGCTGACTCCCGTACGGCGTGACAGTTCCCCGATGAGCACGGCCCTTCTCCCTCGCCTTGACCTTCCAACGGTGTCAGGGCGCAACGCTGGCCCGGTCGGTCGCATTCCTGGCCGATCGCATCGGCACGAGGAGGGGTAGATGATCATCGACGCGCACAGCCATGTTCACGACCCGGTCGAGGATCACATCGCGCTGTTGGACGACGCCGGGGTGGACCGGGCGGTGCTCTTCGCGACGCGGCCGCATCCGGAGCGGGCCACCGGCCTTGAGTCGCTGCGGCGCGAGATGGCCGTACTGGACGAGGCGGTCGGCGGCCGGGCCAACGGTGTGGACGGGTACCGGACCGCGTGGCAGGAACTGGACAAGGCGCTCGACGCCCATCCGGATCGTTTCATCGGCTTCAGGAGCGTGCCGCTCGATCTGGCACCGCAGCGGATCGCCGAGATGGTCGACCGGGAGGTGGTCGGGCGTGGTCTGCGGGGGATCGGGGAACTGACGCCGCCACCCGGACGGGCCGACCTCGTCGAGCCCGTGATGCGGGCGGCGGCGGACCACAGCGACCTGGCCGTTGTCGTCCACGGGTTCGCGCCCACCACGGCGGAGGACCTGCGCACCTTGGCCCGGCTGGCGAGTGCGTATCCGTCCGTACCCCTGGTGGTCAGCCAGCTCGGGGGGCTGCACTGGATGGACGCGATCGAACTGGTCCGGGACACGCCGAGCATGTTCCTGGAGCTTTCCACGGCCGGCCTGATCTTCGCCGTTCGGCTGGCCGTCAGGGAGATACCGGACCGCACCCTGTTCGGCTCCGACGCGCCCTACGGTGATCCGGCACTCGCCCGCGCGACGGTCGAGCGCGTCACCAGCCCGGGTGCGGTACGCGATCAGGTGCTGGGAGGAACGGCGGCCCGGCTTCTGGGGCTCACCTGACACTGCTGTGGCCGGCCCTCGCCTGCGGCCCGGCGCAGGGCATGTGCACCTGCGGGCAGGTCGCCCCGCCGCCGGCATGCGGACGCGTCAGCCCCGGGTGAAGGTGAAGGTGATGCCCGCCCGGCCGGACAGTTCGCCGCCCGAGCCGAGCAGTGACACCGTCCCCTTCGCGCTCACCTCCGCGCTGAACGTCACCTCGTTCAGCCGGAACTCGCCCGCGCGCTCGGGCAGGGAGGCGATGACGTCCTGCATCGACGTGACGAAGTCGGCGAGGCGGGCGCGGAGTTCCTCGGCGGGGATCTCCGTGCGGGCGGCACGCCACTCCTCGAGGCGGCGGAGGGTCAGCCGGTCGGTGCGGCCCTGGTCGGTGTCCTCCAGGCCGAGGACGCTGATCGTCTTCGCGGTGTCAGGGGTGGGCTCGGGCACGGGGTGTCTCCTCGGGGGTCGGGCGGACGTGCAGGTCGGGGTCGGCGTACGCGGCGTACGTGAGGCCGAGCGGGTTCCGGAGCGTGCAGAGGAGGTGCCGGCGGGCCTCGAGGAGTGCTCTGCCCAGCGGGATCCCGCGGATGAGGAAGCGTTCGTACAGCGCCTTGGAGAACGCGGCGGCGACGTCGTCGGGGATCTCGGTCTCGGTGCCGATGAAGCCGCGGTTGCCGTTCATGAGGAAGAGGTAGGGGAACGACGGGGCTCCCGGGGCCCGCAGCCGGCCCGAGCCGCAGGCGTTCATCATCACCAGCGGCAGGTCGAAGTCGCGCAGGTCCCGGTCGGCGCCGAGGGCGACGAGGTCCGCTCCGAGGGCGCCGAGCGTGGTGCGCGAGTGGTGTCCCGCCCCGCTGAGTTCGATCTCGGACGCGAGGGTGTCGTCGGATCGCGTGTAGCAGTGGCAGGCGAAGTGCTGGACCTGGTCGGGCAGTTCGCGGCGCGTGCCGTCGAGGAGGAGCCGGGGGTCGAAGATCTGCTCGGCCAGGCCCGGTGCGTGTTCCGCGCCGTCGGGGTACGGCCCTTCGAGGTCGATGTGGGCGCTTCCGGCGCCGTTGAACCAGGCCAGTTCCTCGACGGCTCCTTCGAGGTGCTCGTAGTACAGGTAGCGGGCGGGGACCCGGCCGTGCGGGCCGGTGTGCAGGGCGAGGCCGCCGTGGACCGGGGCGGGCAGCATGGCGCGGCGCACCACGCACGAGAAGCCGACGAGGGTGCGGCAGGCGGTGATGAAGTCGGCCGGGGTCTCGACGGGCGCGCCCGGGAACATCCGGAACAGCGGCAGGAACTCCAGCGGGAGGAATCCGTCCCGGCCGCCGACGCACTCGACGAGCGGGGGCGGCAGTTCGGGGTTCATGCCGTACGGCAGGGCGTTGTTCCAGAACGCCTGGAGTTCCTTGAGGACGGCCTGCTGTCCGCCGAACAGGATGAAGAGCAGGGTGCGGCCGAGGCCGTGCAGGCTCTGGAAGACCCGGTTGAGGTCCTTGTCCTCGACGTCGAACCCGGTGAGTTCGTCCTTGAGGCGGGTCAGCCCCCGGTCCAGTTCCTGGCGGACCCTGAGCAGCGCGTCGCCGCCGACCAGGGTGGCCCGTACGGGCGCGATGCCCGGGCGTCCGGCGGTGAACTCCAGGCGGGTCGCCTCGGCGCTGGTCAGGACGCGTACGGAGACGTCCGGGGGCCGTGCCTCGCTCATGCGCCGTCCGTCGCCCCGGCCGGGGTCCGCACCTCTACCTTGAGGGCGACGACCTGGACGAGGTGGCCCGCCTGGTACAGCTGGAACCACACCTCGTGGCCGCCCTCCTCCTCGGGCAGCCGGAACTCGAAGGCCGTCTGCCGCTCGTTCTCGACGAGGAGGTTCCTGCGCTGGGGCAGGGGCGTGAGCGTCGAGCTGTCGGCCATGGCGTCGAAGGACACCGTGCGGGTGTCCCTGCCGCCCTCGACGCGGACCGGCTCGAAGACGAAGAAGTCCCGGCCCGGGGGGCTTTCGATGACTGACGGGAGGTCTCGGGCGCGCGGGTCGCGCACCACGGAGACGAACAGCTTCACCCGCTGCCCCGCCGGGGCCGTGATCGTGCCGCCCTCGGCCCGTACGTCCTGCTGCCCGCGGTCCAGCTCGATCGCGAGGTAGCCGGTGAAGTTCGACAGGGCGGGGCCGGTCACGGACTCCTTCACCGAGGAGTGGATCGCGTCCCGGACGTCCCGTTCGAACTGCCGGTGGAGTGCCGTCAGATGCTTCTTCAGGTCGTCCTTCAGGCCTTCGCCGATGGGGCCGGCCGTCCGGCGGGCGACCCCCCGCGCGAGCGTGTCCAGGTCGAGCTCGCCGGTGGTGGCGCCGGCCGGGAACCGCGGGCCGAGTGAGGCGTTCTCCTCCCGGAGCGCCTGGCGTACGTCGGCGCGTACGCCGTCCCGCACCCGTTGGGCCACGCGTGCGGCGAGTTCGTCGAGCCGGGCGCCCTCGGGCAGCTCCGGCTCCGCCGGCCGGTGCCGTGCGGTGCTGTTCGGGAGCTCCTCACCGCTCAGTTCGGCGGCCAGCCGGATCATGAGCGGCCCGGAGGGGTCCGGGGGCAGGGTGATGTGCAGGCGCTTCGCCAGGTCGTACCGGTAGACCCCGACCGCGTGCGCCTTGGCCTCGTACACCTCGGCCTGCAGTCTGCGCGCCTGCACCAGCGCGACCGCCGCCAGGAGCAGCGGCCCCCAGACGAGCGCGACGGGCCGCCAGTCCGTGTAGCGGAAACCACCGAAGCCGGTGAGCGCGACGAACAGCCAGGTGCCCGCCGTGCACAGGGCGGCGGCGATGGTGATGCGCCAGACGAGGACGCCCCGTTCCCCGCGCCGCACCTGCCGAAGGATCTCGTCGGAGGCGACCAGGGCGATCCGGGGCCAGATCTCGTCGATGGCGAGGCCGGTGGTGAGGGCCGTACGCCGGTGGAGTTCGGTCATGGCGGCGGAGCGGAGGGGCTGGGCGAGACGCTGCCACCAGGTGGGGGCGCTGTCCGGATACGCGTCCAGTTCGCGCAGGCGGCGCTCCCGCTCCCGCTGCCTGGCCCGCTCCCATTCCCGCTCGCGCTCCCACTCCGGGGACGACGACCACCCGGGCGCCCCGTATCCGCCCGGCTCGCGGGACAGCCGGCCGTAGCCGTCCGGGCGGCCCCGAGGCCCGGCCTCCTCCTCCGTCACCACGCGCACCCGCCGGGCCAGTTCGGCCGCCCAGGCCCCTGCCCGCCCGGTGCCCGTCCACAGCAGTACGGCGTACTGCACCACCAGCAGAACGGCGCCGGCCACGGCCAGCCAGCCGACCCGTAGCAGCCGCTCGTCCGCATCCGCCCCGCTCCACGGCTCCTCCTGCGACATCGCCCACGCCAGGCTGCCCAGCGGGACCAGGATCCCGGCGAGCTGCGCCCCGGGCGAAGCCGCGGAGACGAGGGACCGCACGCCCACGACGAGCAGCGCACCGCCCACCGCGACACCGCCCGCCCACCACGCGGCCACGGTCTCGCCGCGCAGCGCGAACCGCGCCACCACACCGCCCGCGCCCAGGATCGCGGCGGCCCCGAACACCTTCAGGTACCTGTCGTAGGCCGACCAGTCCTGCGAGTCGGCCAGCCAGAAGCCCGCGGCCAGCGCCACCACCGCGCCACCCACGGCCCAGGCCGCCCACAGCGGCCCCTCGGCCGCGAAGCGGGCGGTGAGCCAGGCGCCGCACGCCTCGGCCAGGACGAAGGGAGCGATGGTGAGGGTGTCGTCGGACGGGGTGTGGCCACCGGCCGAGCCGTAGCGGCCGCTGACGTGGGCGGTGCGCCGGGACGCCGCGCCGAGCAGCACGAGGAGCAGGCCTCCGGCCGTCCAGGCCGTCGCGTACTCCTGGCCGCGGGTCAGTCTCGCGATGACCAGGGTCAGTTCGGCCACGAAGGCCGTCGCCAGGATCCCGGTCGTGTCCAGGTGCAGCGACCGGGTTTCCCCCTGGTGGGTGGACTGGCGGCCGCGCCGGACGCGGGCCACGGCCGCCTCGGCGCACCACACGGCGGCCGCCGCGAGCGCCAGCCAGCCGCCGAGCAGCCACAGATTGGCCGCCGGAGCGCCGTCCACAGGAACGAGTACGGCACCCGCGCCGGCCCCGGCGACCAGGACCGTCGCGGCCGTCGCGAGGAGGGCGAGGCCCCGCGTGGTGCCCGTGCTCCCCGCCATCACTCCCCCTCGGCCGCTCCGGTCCGGCAACTCATCGACCAGTATGGCCAGTTGCGACAGCGCCCGCGACGCCCCGGACGAAGGCCCTCATGGAGTGCTGCTGGGGATCACGCAGTTCTTCGGCTGCGGACGGCCCGTGGGCCAGCCCAGGCCGACGAACTTCAGGGTGCCGTCGCCCTTCGTGCCCGGGTCCAGTTCGACGATCGCGACGGGTTTGTCGTAGGCGTTGCCGCCGGTGGTCAGGCAGATCAGGCCGCTGGTGCCCGCGACGCGGTGGCGGGAGTGGAGGAGGGACCACTGGCGGCCGACGTCCTCGCGCGAGGGGACCGTCGTCCCGGGGGCGCCCTGCTGGGCCTGGTGGAGGGCCTTGCCGATGGTGAGGAGGCCGTCGTGGACGAGCATCGTGCGGGAGTCCTCCAGGTTCGGGGTGCCGCCGAGATCGATGCCCTCGGCTTCCGTCGCGATGATCTGGCGGCGCAGGGCGTCCAGGGCGGCCCTCGGTTCGGTGAGGTACTGCGGGAGGTCCCGCTCGGCCGGTTCCCGGCCGTCGTGGGTCGACCGCCACTTCTTCGCCCAGTCGGTCAGCTCGGTGGTCCAGGCGGCGGGGTGGGCGGGGGCCGCGTACTGCACGGTGACCTTCGCGGTGCCGTCGTCGCCGCGGAGCTTCGCCCAGTCCTGCTCCGTCATGTCCTGGCGCAGCGAGGCCGCGTCGGAGCCGCTGACGATGGTGTAGTGCCGGCCCTCGCAGCCCACCTCGGCGAGTTTGAGGGCGAAGATGCGCAGGTGGAGGGTGCGGCCCGCGAAGTAGACGGTGTCCGCCTCGGAGTCGCAGATGTTGTTGGCGGTCTGGGTGAACTGGTTGCCGGTCGAGCCCGCCTCGTCGATGGACGGGGACTCGAAGGACATCGCGGCGGGGCCCGCCGGGCCCTTCTCCCTGATCCTGCTGAAGGCCCGCGCGAGCGACTCGTTGTAGCCGTCGGGGCGTTTGTCGTAGACCAGGACCGTCTTGAGGTTCCGGCGGCCCCGTTCGCCGTTGAAGTCGGCCAGGGCCTGGGCCGCGTCACTGTTGGTGGCGAGGATGCGCGCGAGGCCCGGGAAGCGCAGCTCGGCCATGCCGTCGGCCTGGTCCTTGTTGGCGATGCGGTCTCCGCTGATGCGGGCGGCCAGCACCGGGACGCGGTTCTCGGTGAGGCGGGCGACGGCCGCTTCCGTGGCGGCGAGGCTCAGGTTGAAGCCGGTGACGGCGCGCAGCCGGTCCTCGGGGGAGGCGGCCATCCGCAGCAGGGTGTCGACGACCTTCGCCTGATGGCCGTAGTCCTGCCCGGGGTTGGCCAGCACCAGGCGGATCTTCGGCGGTTCGCCCTCGCCGGAGTTGGCCTGCCGCTGCCCGAGGTAGGCGCCCTGGAGGTCGCTGCGCATCTGCCGGCGCAGGGCCTCGCGGTCCGACTGGAGCGGCAGCATCATCGCCACCGTGACGTGGGGCTGCTTCTCGATCCTGCGGTTCTCGCGGGCGATGGCCCGGGCCACGGGGGCGATCTCCGGGGTGCCGAAGTCGTAGCCGTCGCCGTTGACGCCGACGCACTCGCCGTCGATCCGCTCGACGCCGTCGGCGCAGGTGTCCGGCTTGCGCACGAGGGAGGTGGTGACCGCGACGCCCGCGATGACCAGCACCGCGCCTAAGACCGAGTAGAGGATCTTCTTCCATCTGGGCATGCCCGCTATCTCCTTCGCCGGAGCTGTTCGGTGCAGGTGCAGCGCAGCAGGGGCTGCTCGTTCTCCGCCAGGGCGCTCCAGTCCGCCGCCGTCCTGCTGAGCAGGCCCGCGCCGTCGAAGTCCATGATCGACAGCAGGTCCAGCAGCTTGGCCAGGGTGCGGGCGGTCTCCTTGCCGGTCGGCCGGGTCCGCTCCTCGCACAGCCACACCGCGTGCAACAGCTGGTCGACCGTGCGGCGCAGCGGCGGGCCGTCCGCCGGGACCAGGCCCTGGGCGCGCTCCCGCCGGGCGTCGGCGCCGCCCGGGTAGGGCGCCTGGGCGATCTCCAGGAGTTCGGCGCACCACTGGCGGGGGCGGCCGGGGAGGGTGGCGGCGAGGTGGCTGACGACGTCGTCGGCGCCGCCGGACACCAGGTGGTGGTTCATCCGGTGTGCGGTGAGCGAGCGGAAGGCGCCGCCCGCCGAGGGGGTGTCCGGGCCGGCCGCGCGCTCGGCGTAGTGGTCGCGCAGCAGGTGGTGGTCGGCGTACCAGGCGGCGCCGCCGGGGCGCAGTCCGTACAGCCGGTGCACCAGCAGCTGGCGGAGGCCGAAGTCGCCGATGAAGTGGCGTTCGCAGGTGGGCCAGCCGGTGTCGGTGAGGAGCCGGGCGACGTGGTGGGCGGTCAGGTGGTGGACGTGTCCCGACTGGTGGTGCCGGAGCAGGACGTCCGCGCACTCGGTGTCGTGGGCCACGGACAGGTGGGTGAGGAGGTCGAGCCAGTGGGCGTGGTGCTCGGTCGGGAGCCGGACCGGTAACTGGTCCAGGACCAGCTCCCGCAGCAGCACCTCCGCGACGGGGCGTTCGGTGGCGTCGTCGCCGGGCAGGCGCAGCGGGGCGTCCAGGATGTCCCGGTCGTTGGCGTCGGCCGGCATGTGGAAGGCCGCCGTCGCGGCGGCCAGGCGGATCACCGTGTGCGGCCGGCCGCCGCTCAGCCGGGCCACGGCGGCGTCGATGCGGCGGCGGTTGGCGCCGCCCTCCGGCTCGGCGTACCGCTGTCTTCGTACGGTCTCCCGGCGGAGCTGGTCGCCGGTGAGCAGCGGCATCCGCAGCAGGAGCACGCCGTCGGCGAGCGGGGCCCGGTCCGCGCCCTCGTCGGTGCGCCGGGTCCAGTCGGGCGGGGCGCCGTCGGCGGGCCGGTACTCGGCCGGGGGCGTCACCTCCCGGGGCGGCAGGCCGCCGTGCAGGAAGGCGCCGCCGTCGGACCGGCGGGCCGTGCCCACGATGACGACGCGGTCGCGCTGCCCGCCCCGGCGGTCGGTGAGCACGGCGCGCAGCAGCCGCTCGCCCAGGGGCGCCTCGGCGTGGTCCAGCAGCAGGCCGGGGCGGCCGACCCGGCGCAGCCAGCCGGCCGGCCCGCCGAACGCCGCCTCCAGGTCCTCGCGCAGGGCCCGGAAGAGGAAGCTCTCCGCCACCTCCCGTGCCTCGCCGCCGGCCCGGAAGTCGGCGGCGAGGATGCGCAGCCCGATCCGGGGCTGGCCGGCCGCGCCGGGGTAGGCGCCGTAGATCCGCTCCAGTTCCGCCCTGCCCCGGGGGGCGAGCCGCTCGAAGAGGGCGTCCAGCAGGGCGTTGCTCACGGCCGCCGAGTACGGGTCGAAGGCCTGCCCGGACAGGGTCGTCAGCAGGTTGCGGATGGCGCCGCGCAGCACGCCCCGCCAGAAGTCGCCCGTGGCCAGGCCGCGCAGGCGCTGCTTCTGGGGCAGGTTCTCGTAGCGTTCGGCCTCGGTCGCGACCGCCTCGGGCGTGCCCTCCGCGACGCCGGTCGCGATCACGGCGAGGCCGGTGAAGAGCCGCGGGAAGGCGAACGAGCCGCCCGTGCCCTGCCAGGTGCTGAGCCGCCCGGCGACCTCGACCAGGGCCTCGGTCACGGCCGAACGGGCGCCGGGCTCCGGGTCCGCGCGGTCCGCGTACACCGGGGACGCGCAGTCCAGGTGGATCACCGGCACCTTGGCGGCGAAACGGTCCCGCACGGCGCGCAGCAGCCGGCCCTTGCCCATGCCCGGGCCGCCGGTGAGCAGCACCACGGGGAGGTCGGGGCCGTACAGCGGGTCCTTGCCGGCACCCGACGGAGCCCGGCCGAACAGACGAGCGAAGAAGCCCTCCTCGTCGAGGAGTTTCTCGAAGCCCAGTTCTTCACACACGGACCCCCCATGGAGTGCCTGCCCGCCCGCGGGCGGGTGACCGGTGACCGATGTGCCAGAAAAGATCCAGTGGAACACGGAACCATCCGGTCGACAACGGTGGCCGCACGGAAGGAAGTTGCGAAAACCGGGCCTACGACTGCCAGACCTGCCGACTGCCGGGCCTGCGACGGCCGGGCCTACGGCTGCCGGTCCGACGCCGGCCAGACGTAGGGAAGGTCGTCGGGGACGCCGGGGAAGAGCTCCGCGTACGTGGCGGGGTCCTTGCGGACCAGGGCGGAGCGGTGGCTGCGGTGGAAGCCGGCGTCGCCCAGCCAGGGCGGGAGTTCGCCCGCGGCGGCCAGCACGGACTGGTCGCGGACCGGGGCGTGCGGGCGGGCCGCGGCGAGGTCGGCGACCAGGGTGGCCGCGCAGCTGTCCTGGTGGCCCAGCTCCCGCCAGACGCGGCAGACCTCCAGGCCGTAGCGGACCAGCGCCTCCTCGTACCCGGCCCACATCCGTACGGCCGGGTGCCGGCGCCAGCCGTAGCCGGGCACGATCAGGCCCCGCAGGACCTGCAGCGCCTCGACCCGCTGCTTGCCGAGCCGCCGGCGGTCCAGGGCCAGGGCCGAGTCCCGGAAGCCGGGGTGCGGGAGGAAGGTCTGCACTCCGGTGGCCCCGGACCTCAGCGGGTCTCGCGGGTGCGGGCGGTGCGGCGGCTCAGGGCGAGGGCCAGGCCGATCATGGCGATGCCCAGGACGAAGTGGAGCCAGTCGTCCGCGGTGTTGAGGGGCACGAAGTTGGCGTCGCTGTCGTGGCCGACGGACAGGCCGTAGACCCACAGCACCAGGTAGACGGCACCGCCGACCATCAGGTAGGCGTACGCCCCGGCGGCCGTGCGGGCAAGGGCGAGACCGGCGAGGCCGTAGGCCAGGTGCACGAGGTTGTGCAGGATCGAGACCTGGAACAGGCCCAGCAGCTCGGCGCCCGACTCGTGGGAGGCGAACTCCATGGAGTCGTAGTCGGTGGTGATGCCGGGGATGAAGCCCAGCACGCCGACCAGCAGGAAGACGAGGCCGAACAGCTGGGCGGCCCGCTGGACGGGGGTGCGGACGGCCCGGTGGGAGGTGGATGTGGTCATGGCCGGTGGCTCCTCACTGGAGAGACGGGAGAGACAGGGACTGTTCCGCCCAGATGGTCTTGCCCGTGGCGCCCTGGCGGGTGCCCCAGCGCTCGGTCAGCTGGGCCACCAGGAGCAGGCCGCGGCCGCCCTCGTCGTAGCTGCGGGCGCGCCGCAGATGGGGTGCGGTGTTGCCGCCGTCGGACACCTCGCAGATGAGGGTGGAGTCGTGGATCAGGCGGAGCTGGATCGGTGGCTCGGCGTGGCGGATGGCGTTGGTGACGAGCTCGCTGACGACCAGTTCCGTGACGAAGACGGCGTCGGACAGCCCCCAGCGCTCCAGTTGCGCCACCACGTCCTTGCGGGTCTGGGCGACGGCGGAGGGGTCGTCGGGCACCGCCCAGGTGGCGACCTGGCCGGCGTCGAGCGCGCGGGTACGGGCGATGAGCAGGGCCACGTCGTCGGCCGGGCGCCGTGGCAGCAGGTCGGCGAGGACCGTGTCGCACAGGGCGTCCAGCGAGGGCGCCGGGCGGGCGAGGGCCTCCCGCAGCCTGCGGACGCCGGTGTCGATGTCCCGGTCGCGGTTCTCGACCAGGCCGTTGGTGTAGAGGGCGAGCAGGCTGCCCTCGGGGATCTCGACCTCGGTTGCCTCGTACGGCAGGCCGCCCACGCCGAGCGGGGGCGCGGCCGGGAGCCCGACGAGTTCGACGGTGCCGTCGGGGCTGACCAGGGCCGGGACGGGGTGCCCGGCACCGGCGAAGCAGCAGCGTCGCGACACGGGGTCGTAGACGGCGTACAGGCACGTGGCGCCGACGTCGGCGGAGGTCTCGGGGTAGCCGGCCGGCTCCGGGGGCCCGGGGAACGGAGCGGGCTCGGGGGTGTCCGCGGGCGCTGTGGCCTCCGCCCCGCGCTCCTCCTCCGTGTTCAGGCGGGCCACGAGGTCGTCGAGGTGGGTGAGGAGTTCGTCGCACGGCAGGTCGATGTCGGCGAGGGTGCGGACGGCCGTGCGCAGCCGCCCCATGGTCGCCGAGGCGTGCAGGCCGTGGCCGACGACGTCGCCGACGACCAGCGCCACCCGCGCCCCGGACAGCGGGATGACGTCGAACCAGTCGCCGCCGACCCCGGCGTGCGCGCCGGCCGGCAGATAGCGGGAGGCGACCTCGACCGCCGCCTGCCGGGGCAGCCGCCGCGGCAGCAGGCTGCGCTGGAGGGTGACCGCCGTGGCCCGCTCCCGGGTGTAGCGGCGGGCGTTGTCGATGCTGACCGCCGCCCGCGCCGCCAGCTCCCCGGCCAGGACCGCGTCGTCGTGCCGGAACGCCCCGGGGCTGCGGTACCGGGCGAAGAAGGCGACGCCCAGCGTGGTGCCGCGGGCGGCCAGCGGCACGGTCATGATCGAGTGCACGCCGAACGCCCGGACCCGGGCGGCACGGGCCGGGTCGCGTGCCAGCCACCCGGCGACGGCCGCGTCGGTCACCGCGTGCACGGCGGGCTGTCCCGTGCGCAGGCTCTCGAAGGGCGCCGAGCCCTCCGGGTAGGACTCCACCCGCCCGACCACCCCGACCGCCTCCGGCGCTCCTGAGGTCACCGACCGCAGGGCGACGCGGCGCAGCAGCAGCGGCCCGTCGGCGGGGGCCGGGTGCGCGGGCGGTTCGTGCAGGTCGTCCAGTTCGGTCAGCAGATCGACGCCGGCGAAGTCGGCCAGCACCGGGACGGTCACGTCCGCCAGCTCCTGGGCCGTGCGCGTCACGTCGAGCGTGCTGCCGATGCGCCGGCCGGCCTCGGCGATCAGCTGGAGCCGCTGGCGGGCCCGGAACTGCTCCGTCATGTCGTGCGCCGAGAGGCAGACGCCCTGGACCACGCCCTCGGGGTCACGCAGCGCGGACGTGAAGGCCGACCAGGCGTGCTCGTGGTCCTCGCCCGGGGCGCGCAGGTAGTTCTCGTCGTACTGCGGCTCCCCGGTCCGCAGCACCCGGGCCATGCTCTGTTCCGCCTGGACACCGGCCTCGTTGTCGACGATCTCGCTGACGCGCAGCCCCCGCATCTCGTCCTCGGTGAGCGCCACGGCGCGTTCCATGTCCGCGTTGGCCCGGCGCAGCCGCAGCCGGGTGTCGTAGAGCGCCATGGCGCAGCACGGGGACTGGGCGAAGCTCCAGCGCACCAGGGCGTCGTCGAGGCCGGGCCGCGGCTGCCCGCCGGTCAGCGCGGAGACGATGAGCCAGGCGGGGGCGCCGGTGCCGGGTTCCCGGTGGTGGGCGAGGATGCGCACCGTCAGCTTGCGGCCGTCCCGGTGCCGGAGCGCGACGTCGCCGTTCCAGCGGGGCAGCCCGGCGAGGGCGGGCATGCCGCCCCGGACCGGGATCGGCTCGGCCAGCAGGTCCGCGGCGCGGTGGCCGGTCATCTGCCCGGCCGAGTATCCGAGGAGCCGCTCGGCGCCCGCGTTCCAGCCCGTCACCGTGCCGCGGTCGTCGAGGGTGACGCGGGCGGTGAGGGCTTCGCCGACGAGGGCCTCGAGGACCTCGGGGGCCTCGGGCTCTTCTCCGGACGACCGGGTGACCCGGCCGAGGGTGACGGGCTGCTCCATGTCGGTCATCTCACTCTCGCGGGGCATCAGCCATGACCCCCGCTTACTGACCCCGGATACATGCAATTATCACCTGTTTACCCCTATTGAGGGGGTTTCACCGTCCCGCGGCGACCGGGCTGCGGAAGCCTGCCGCCGCCCGGCCCGGGTAACCGCTCCCCCATGGGCGAGATCCTCGTGGGCACGTGTTCCTGGACCGACCGGGCGCTGGTCGGCAGCGGCTGGTACCCGCCGGGGCGGCGGGACGCCGAGGGGCGGTTACGGCACTACGCCGAGCGGTTCCCGGTCGTCGAGGTCGACGCGTCGTACTACGCGCTGCCGAGCGAGCGGAACAGCCGGCTGTGGGCCGGGCGGACACCCGACGGGTTCGTGTTCGACGTGAAGGCGTTCTCGCTGCTGACCGGGCATCCGACCCGGGAGGCGGTGATGCCGGACGGGCTGCCGGCGGACCCGCGGGACCCGGCGGTGCTGGACGAGGTGTGGGCCCGGTTCGCGGCCGGGATCGAGCCGCTGCGGCAGGCCGGACGGCTCGGGAGCGTGCTGTTCCAGTTCCCGCCCCGGTTCCGGCCCGGGCCGCGGGCGGAGGAGTTCCTGCGGGAGTGCGCCGAGCAGACCCGGGGCTGGCCCCTCGCCGTGGAGTTCCGCCATCCGTCCTGGTGGGAGCCGGGCCGGGACGAGGCGACGAGCGCGCTGCTCGCCCGGTACGGCATGGCCGCGGTCGCCGTCGACATGACGCAGACGCTGCCGTCCTCCGTGCCGCCCGTGACGCCCGTGACCTCACCCCGGCTGTCCGTCGTGCGGTTCCACGGCCGCAGCACCGCCTGGGGCACCGGCAGCAAGGAGGACCGGTTCCGGCACGCCTACGGCGAGGACGAACTCGCCGAGTGGCTGCCCCGCGTGCGCCGGCTGGCGGAGCGGACCGAGCGGGTCCACGTCCTGTTCAACAACTGCTGCGGCGACGCCGCCGTCCGCGCCGCCGAGACCATGACCCGGCTCCTCGACGGCGACCGGCCGACGGCGGCACCGGGGCTGCCTAGGGCGCGATCCGCACCGGCCGCTCCACCGTCACCTGGTCCACTTCCGACACCCGCACGGTCGTCTTCATCGTCCAGGTCCCGGGGAGGGGCAGGGTGACGGCGTTGGTGCTCCAGTAGCCGCCCCGGTCGGTGAGTTCGGCGTCGATCGGGCCGACGTCGCGGGAGGGGAGGCTGAAGGTGATGCGGAGTTCGGGGATGACCACCAGCCCGGCGTCGGAGCCGTGGACGACGGCCTGGATGCCGTTCTCGCCGACCCGGGCCGGGTCCAGGGTGACCCACACCTTGCCGCGGCCGGTCACGGCGCCCGTGCCCGTGTCGTAGGGCACCGTGATCTGGGCGGTGGGCGGCAGCGTGCCCGCCGGGGCCTGCCGCGCCGCCTCGGCCTGGGCACGGCCGGGCAGGGTGCCGGTGAGCACGGTCGTGATCAGCAACACCGCGGCGGCGACGGCGACTTCGACGAGGACGGAGCGGCGCAGGCCGCGACGCAGGGCGTCCGGATCGCCTGGACCGCCCGAGGGCGGGTCGCCCGAGCCGCCCGCGTCGGCCGAGTCGCCCGCCGCCGTGCCGGGGCTGTCCGGCTCCTCGGGTTCGGCCGGTGCGCCGACCGGTTGCGGGACCCGCGCCGGTACGGCCGTCCGGACGGTGGCCGCCGGTGCGGCGATCCGCGCCGTCCAGCGCCGCGAGTAGCCGGCCGCCAGCAACAGCGCGGTCACCGCGACCAGTTTGGCGAGCAGCAGCCTGCCGTACGACGTGCCGCCCAGCACGGAGAGGGAGCCCAGGCCGCGCCAGGACTGGTAGAGGCCGGTGACGGCCAGGACGATCAGCGAGGCGAACGCGATCCGGGAGAAGCGCGGCACGACCTCCGTGAGGTCCTCGCCGGACGAGCGGCGCAGGGTCAGGAGCAGCGCCACGAGACCGCCGAGCCACACCCCGGTCGCCAGCAGGTGCAGCACGGACGATGTCATCGCCAGCGGCACCTGGATCCCGGCGGAGGCGTGCTCGGCCGCCGCCCAGGTCAGGGCCAGTCCGGCGGCCAGGGCCGTGCCCAGCGCGAGTGCGACGGGCTCCCGGCGGTCCCGGCGCCTGGCCAGCCACAGCAGGAAGACCGCGCTCAGCACGAGCAGGGCCAGCCGGGCGAGCAGGGCGAGGCCCGGGCGGCCGGACAGGGTGCGGCCGAGGGCGTCCGCGTCGAAGGCCGTCGCCGGGCCGGTGCCCGCCTCGTACGGGGCGCGCAGCAGCAGCAGGACGACCGTGGAGCCCAGCAGCGTCCACCAGGCCGCGACCACGGGCCGGCGCAGGGGGGAGGTGCGGGCGGGCCGGCACAGCAGCGCGAACGCGACCGTGCCGACGAGCAGCGCGGCGGCGAGGTAGGCGAGGTAGCGGGCGGTGGTGTGGAGGCCGCCGGTGAGGGGGTCCTCGGCCGGGCCGGTGTCGACCTGGAGCATGGTCGAGGAACGTTTCCCCACGGAGAAGCTGAAGGCGCCGGAGACGGGGTGGCTGTCGGCGGACACCACTCGCCAGGCGACCGTGTAGGTGCCCTGGGCGAGCTTGCCGGGCAGGGCGACGCGGGCCGTGTCGGAGCGGTCCTCCGCGTGGGTGGCCTCGCCGGTGGGGACGCGGTGCTGGTCCGGGCCGAAGACCCGGAAGGAGTCGTCGAGCAGGCCCACGGACTCGGTGAAGGTCAGGGTGACGTGGCGGGGGGCCCGCTGGACGACGGATCCGTCGTCGGGGTCGGTGGAGCGGAGGGCCGCGTGGGCCGAGGCGGGGGCCGCTCCCCCGAGGAGCAGTACCAGCACGGTGCCGAGCAGCACCAGGGCCTGAAGTCGCCGGGGGTGTCCGACATTGCGCTCCACGTGGGTCTCCGGGGTCGGGCTGTACGGCTCCCGGTTATGTACGGATGGGAGTGGTGCAGCGCTCAGCGGGGGCTCGGCGTACGTGGTTCGGCGGGTGCGGGTGCCTGGGGGCTGGTCGCGCAGTTCCCCGCGCCCCTAAGAAGCAGGTCGGCCAAGCCCCTGGATCTTGTCGGCCACGGCCGGATAGCTCGCCGCCAGCTCCGCCGCGTCCCCGTGCTCGTAGCCCTCGAAGGTGAAGCCGGGGGCCATCGTGCAGCCGAAGAGGGTCCAGGAACCCCCCTCGGTCACCCTGCCGCCCATCCACGTGCCCGCCGGGACCGTGAACTGGACGTGCTGGCCGTGCAGGACGTCCGGGCCCAGGACCACCGTCCGGCTGCTCCCGTCCGGGGCGAGGAGCAGGAGTTCCAGGGGGTCGCCCCGGTAGAAGTGCCAGATCTCGTCCGTGGGCAGGCGGTGGAGGGCGGAGAAGTCGTCCGCCGTGAGGAGCGCGACGATCGCCGTGCCCTCCGGTCTGCCGTCGGGGCGTTCGGGTCCGGCCCAGGTCTGGCGGAACAGGCCGCCCTCGCGCGGGATCGGCTCCAGCCCGTAGTGGGCGATGAGGTCGTCGGGCGTCACCCGGGGAAGAGTATCTCCCGGTCGAGGAAGGCGAGCTGGGCCTTCTTCTCCGGCAGGTACACGTCCGGGAGGTCGATCTCGGGCAGGACGACCACCGGCCCGGCCGTGAAGCCCTGCTTGAGGAAGCGGGCGATCGCCTTCTCGTTGCCCACGTCCGGGTCGACGACGATCCGCCGGCGGTCCAGGCCGAGCAGCACGTACCGGGCGATGGCGGTCACCAGCCGGGCGGTCCAGCCGGGCTGCCCGCCGTCCGGCCCGGCGGGGGCGAGCAGCAGGTGGACGCCGATGTCGCCGGGCCGGACGTCGTAGCACTCGCCGACGCGGTCGGCCTCCGGCTCGTAGGTCTGCAGGAGCGCGACCGGGTCGCCGTCCCGGACGACGAGGTAGGCGTGGTGGGTGCTGAGCGTGTCCAGGTGGGCGTAGACCTCGGCGACCTGCTGCTCGGTGAGGCCGGTCATGCCCCAGAAGACGGCCCGCTCCTCGCTCGCCCAGGCGTGGATCACCCCGGCGTCGGCCCGCGGGTCCAGCGGCAGCACGCGGACGGTGCCGAAGCCGTCGGTCACCTGCTCGTGGACGGCGGTGCGGGAGGCGTACAGGTCAGACATCGGTCTCCTTCGTCAGCTGCGCCCAGTCGGTGACGACCGGGACGAGGTCTCCCGCGAGCCAGTGGGGGAGCTGGTCGCGGTGGTGGGGCGAGCCGGGGACGCCCGAGGCGCCGAACGGGACCACCCAGCGGCTGTCCTCGCGCCGGGCCAGGTCCCACACGTACCGGGCGACCGGGCCCCGGGCGGCGCGGTCGGTGAGGCCCGGCACGCCCGAGGTGCACAGCACGCAGTCGTGGTCGCCGGACAGCCCCGGTTCGTCGTACGGCTGCTCCGGCTCCAGCGCCCGCCAGGGGGCGAGCCGGTGGGTGTCGCCCCAGACCCCGGCCGGCGGCCGCGCGGCCACCTCCTCGATCGCCGCGCGGACGGCCGCCGGGCGGTCGATGCCGTACAGCTCCCCGGCGGTCAGCAGGTGTTCCAGGGCGAAGCCGACGCGGGGGACGAGGGCCAGCCAGGGCAGGAACACCTCGGGGTACGCCGGCGGGGTCGCCAGCGCGGCGAACGCCGGGTGCGCCGCCAGTTCCCGTACGACCGCGCCGCGCACCGCCGCGTACAAGGCCGCGTCGGCGCTGCCGGCGTCCATGCGGCGGTCCCAGCCGAGGAGCCGGTCCCGGAGGGCGCGGGCCTCGGGGGTGAGGCCGTCGAGGGGCTCCAGGTGGTCCAGGAGGGCGGTCGCGGAGGCGAGGTACGTGTCCGTGTGGAGGGCGGGCATGTCGGCGGCGGACCAGCGCTCCTTGCCCGCGAGCAGCGCGGCGATCCGGTCGTGGCGGTGGGGCGGGGCGAACTCGACGCCGCAGGGTGCTGCCGGGCCGCGCTGGTTGGCCATGACGGCGACGCCGTCGGTGAGCCCGGCGCGGGGCGTCTCCTGCCGGCCGTGCCACTCGTGGCCGGGCTCCCAGGCGGGCACCAGCCGCAGCCGGTTGGCCTCGGCGCGCAGCGGCACGAACCCGGCCACACGGTGCAGCACACCGCCCTGGGTGTCGGCGGCCTGGACGACGTTGACCGGCTCGGCCCAGCGGTCGAAGGCCCGGTCCACGTCGGCGACCCGGCGGGCGCGCAGCAGCGGCAGCAGGGCGCCGAAGCCGAGGTCGCCGGTGACCCGGGGCGGATAGCGCAGGCTGACGGCGACCGGGGGCAGGTCGGGTTCGGTGGTGCCGCCGTCCAGGCCCTCCGGTCCGCCGATCACCACCGGGCCCCGGGCGGTCTCGATCACCTCGACCTCGACCGGCTCCTCGCCCGCGACCTCGACGGCCTCCGTGTGCCGGGCCGCCCGCCGCCAGACGCCGTCCGGGTCCAGCGCCTCCACCCCGGCGCCGGTGCGCCGCAGCCGCTCCCGGTACAGGTCCTGGTAGTCGGCCATGGCGTTGGTGATGGCCCAGGCGACCGTGCCGGTGTGCCCGAAGTGGGCGATGCCGGGGACGCCCGGGACGGCGAGGCCCACGACGTCGAACTCGGGGCAGGAGAGGCGGATCTGCTGGTAGACGCCGGGGTCCTCGATCCAGCGGTGCGGGTCGCCGGCGATGACCGCCTGCCCGGTGACGGTCCGCTCGCCGCCGACCAGCCAGCCGTTGCTGCCGGAGGTGCCGGGGCCGTCGGTGGCGAACAGGCGGACGGCCTGGGCGCCGAGGTGGGTGACGACGTGCTCGCGCCAGAGCTTGGCGGGGAACCCGGCGAAGAGGATGTGCGTGGCGAGCCAGACGCCGAGGGGGGTCCAGGGCTCCCAGCGGCCGGGGGTGAGACCGGTGCGGGCGAACTCGGGGGCGGCGTCCGCTCCCCGCGCCAGTCCCGCGTTGACGCCGTCGACGTACGCCCGCACCCAGGCGGCCGTCTCCGGGTCCTGCTCCTCCAGCCGCGCGAAGCAGCGTCTGGCGGTGTCGTCGAGTCTGGCGCGTCTGGCGAACCGGTCCCAGGCCAGGGCGGTCTCGCCCAGGAAGGACGCCGAGGTGCCCCGCGTCCGGTGGCGCTCGACCTCCAGCTGCCAGGCCCGGTCGCGGGCGGTGACGAGGCCCTGGGCGTGGGCGAGTCCGGCCGCGCTGCCCGCGCGCAGATGCGGGATGCCCCAGGCATCACGGTAGATCTCGGTGGCCACGCTGTGCCCCTTCTTTGCTTTAGGTTAGGCTTGCCTAAGTCATGCGTGGCGAAATCGTACGTGAAGGGTGAAGACGCGATGGGGCAGGGGCGGGGTTGGGAGGGCGCGGTCCTCAAACTGCTGCGCGCGAAGGATTTCGAGTTCACCGTGACGGACGCGGAGGACGTCACCCCGGACTACCGGCGGCTGCGCTTCACCGACGGCGGCCTGCTGGCGGCGACCGGCGTCCACCCCACCATGTGGGTCCGGCTCTGGTTCGACAACGCGGGCAAGCCGCACCAGCGGGCCTACACCCTGGTCGACCCCGACCCGGCGGCCGGCACCTTCAGCCTGGAGTTCGCGCTGCACGAAGGGTGCGCCAGCGACTGGGCCCGGGCGGCGAAGCCCGGCGACACCATCGAGGCGACCGTCCAGGGCACCGGCTTCGAACACCCGAGCCCGGCGCCCTCGCACGTCTTCGCCGTCGGCGACCCGGCCTCGCTCCCGGCCATCAACTCGCTCCTGGACGCCCTCGGCTCCGCCCCGGCCACGGTCTGGTTCGAGGGCGGCGACGACGGCCTGCCGTTCCGCACCGACCCGGACCGCCACGAGCTGCGCAAGGTGCCGCGCCAGGACTCCGGCGCCCACCTGGTCGACCGGGTGAGGTCGGACCTGCCCGGGCTGCTCCAGGGCACCTCCGACCCGTACGTCTGGATCGCCTGCGACACGGCCACCACCCGGACCCTGGCGGCGTACGTCCGCAAGGAACTGGGCCTGCCCAAGCAGCGCGTGCACGCCCTGGGGTACTGGCGCCCCTGAGCGGACGGCGTCCGAGGGCTCCTGGCGCCCCGAGCGGACGGCGGACCGAGGACGCGGCCCGGACCGCCCCGGGGGATGATCGGGACATGGACGTCACTCTTCACCTCGCCCAGGACCCCGAGGCCGACGCGCTGCTCGGCCGCAGTCCGCTCGCCGCGCTCGTCGGGATGCTGCTGGACCAGCAGATCCCGATGGAGTGGGCGTTCAAGGGTCCGGCCACGATCGCCCAGCGGCTCGGCACCGACGACCTGGACGCGCACGACATCGCCGCGCACGACCCCGAGGCCTTCGCCGCGCTGCTCTCCCAGAAGCCGGCGGTGCACCGCTACCCCGGCTCCATGGCCAAGCGCGTCCAGCAGCTGTGCCAGTACCTCGTCGAGCACTACGACGGTGACGCCGAGGCCGTCTGGAAGGACGCCGGCACCGGCAAGGAGCTGCTGAAGCGGCTGGCGGAACTGCCCGGCTTCGGCAAGCAGAAGGCCCAGATCTTCCTCGCCCTGCTGGGCAAGCAGCTCGGGGTGCGGCCGACCGGGTGGCGCGAGGCGGCCGGCTCCTACGGCGAGGAGAAGTCCTTCCGCTCGGTCGCCGACATCACCGGCCCCGAGTCGCTGGCCAAGGTGCGGGCCCACAAGCAGGAGATGAAGGCGGCGGCCAAGGCGGCCAAGACAGCGAAGGCCACCGGAAAGCAGCCGTAACCCGCCCGGCCCGCCCCGCCTGGCGGCCCCCTCCCGGCCACCCCGAGCATGAACCATGCCCGAGCCCCGCCCCCCGGCCCCGGAGCCCGCCCCCTCCCCCGGCCCCGCGCGTCCGGGGCCGCCGTACGCCGAGTGGGCGGATCTCACGGCCGGTGGGATGAACGACGTCCGCAGGCCGGGGAACGACCTCCCGTGAGCCCCGCACCGCAGCCCGTCCCCCGCGGCAGCCGCCGAAGCGCCTGGCTGCGGGTCCTCGTGCTGCTGCTCGCCCTGCTCGTGCCGGGCGCGCACGCCGAGGCGCACACCGGGCCGGCGGCCGGCGTCCCGGGGGAGAGCACGATCGTCGAGTGCGACGTCCTCGACACCGCCCCGCGCCCACCGGCCCGGGCCGCCCGCCGCGCCCCCGTCCCGCTGCGCCCCACCCCGTTCCGGCGCCCCGGGCCCGCGCGCACCGCACGGCACCCCGTGCCCGTACCGCCGACCCCGCCGCACGACCCCCGCCCCCTGCGTTCCGAGGTCCTGCGCTGCTGAGCGGACCCCACCGGTCCCCCAGTCCCCGCAGTCCCGCACGGAACCAGGAGGAGCACCCCCATGCTTCGAGACCCGTACGCCGTCCTGCGCGCCCTGGTGCGCGCGGAAGCCGTCCGCAGCACCCCGAAGGCCGGACCCAAGCCGGACCCGAGGAAGCCGCAACAGCCCCCCAAGGGTCGGGAACGCGGCTGACCCGCCCGCGGCGGGGGCGGCCGTCCGACGCCTCCGCCGCCCGGAACATCCCGACGACACCTCCCCCTTTCGGGCGAATCAGGCGCACGTTCCGCGAAACCGCCCCCAGGAACACCGAGAACAGCGGCGGGCCGATGACAGGGGCTCACCGTCCGGCATATTCACGCCCCTGTTCCCGGTTCGTACCCCCTTGTGGGGTTTTTTTCAGCGTCGTACTCCGTCGCCATGGCTGCGCCCGGAAGGTCGTGACCGGTAGGCTTTCCGTGTGATCTTCAAGCGCATCGGAAACGGCCGGCCGTACCCCGACCACGGCCGGGAAAGCACCCGGCAGTGGGCGGACGTCGCGCCGCGCCCGGTCCGCCTCGATCAGCTCGTGACGACGAAACAGCAGCTCGACCTGGAGACCCTCCTCGCCGAGGACTCGACCTTCTACGGCGACCTCTTCGCGCACGTCGTGAAGTGGCAGGGCGACCTCTACCTGGAGGACGGCCTGCATCGCGCGGTGCGGGCGGCGCTCCAGCAGCGCCAGGTGCTGCACGCGCGCGTGCTCGAGCTCGACTGACCCCGCAGGTCACGGGTTGGCCCTTTCGGGTTCCACTGGGCGACGTCGAATGATCATCTAGTAGGCATCGTCGCCCGGGCGCACTACGCTGCGCTCATGAGCATGCTGACTCCCCCCGGCATGGGCGGCAAGTACCGCATCAAGGGCAACAAGTACCCCCGGATGCGCCGGCCCCGGCGGCGCGGCAGGCTCGTCGCCCTGGGCATCGCCTCCGTCGTGGTGCTGGGCGTGGGCGGCTGGGGCACGCTGCAGCTCATCGACGTCTTCACCGGCGGCGGCAGAAAGGCTTCGGCGGCCGGCGGCGGCACGGAGTGCGGCCCCGCGACGAAGGCGAGCCCCTCGCCCAGCGCCAGGCCCCTGCCCGAACCCCGCGCGATCACGGTCAACGTGCTCAACGCCACCACCCGCAGCGGCCTGGCGAAGAAGACCGCCGACGAACTGAAGAAGCGCGGCTTCAAGATCGGCGACGTGGGCAACGCGACCAAGGAGTACGACAAGAAGGTAAAGGGCCCCGGCGTGCTGCTCGGCCCCGCCGCCGCCCGCGACACCTCGCTGCCCGTGCTCGGCACCCAGCTCCCGGGCGCCGAGCGGCGCACCGACGCGGCCCGCAAGGGCGCCGCCCTCGACCTCGTCATCGGCGACGGCTTCAAGGAACTGGCGAAGAAGCCGGACGCCGACCAGGCCCTGACCAAGCTGGCCAGGCCCGAGCCGGCGCCGTCGAAGAAGGGCTGCTGACCCCCGCAGGGCCCGCGAACCCGTAAGGCCCGTGGACCCGCAGGGCCCGTGGACCCGCAGGGCCCGTGGACCCGCAGGGCCCGAGAACCCGCAGGGCCCGAGAACCCGCAGGGCCCGAGAACCCGCAGGGCCCGTGGACCCGCAGGGCCCGAGAACCCGCAGGGCCCGAGAACCCGCAGGGCCCTGGGACTATTCGGCCGCCCCGTACATCCGGTCGCCCGCGTCGCCGAGGCCCGGGACGATGTAGCCGTGCTCGTTCAGGTGCTCGTCGACCGAGGCGGTCACCACCGTCACCGGCGTGCCCGCCAGCTCGCGCTCCATGACCTCCACGCCCTCCGGAGCGGCCAGCAGCACCACGGCCGTCACGTCGTCGGCGCCGCGCCGGATCAGCTCCTGGATCGCCGCGACCAGCGTCCCGCCGGTGGCGAGCATCGGGTCGAGGACGTACACCTGACGCCCCGACAGGTCCTCCGGCATGCGCGTGGCGTACGTGGAGGCCTGGAGCGTCTCCTCGTTGCGGATCATGCCGAGGAAGCCCACCTCGGCGGTCGGCAGCAGCCGGACCATGCCGTCCAGCATGCCGAGGCCGGCCCGCAGGATCGGCACCACCAGCGGACGCGGGTGGGACAGCTTCACGCCCGTGGTCCGTGCGACCGGCGTCTGGATGTCGACCTGCTCGGTGCGCACGTCGCGCGTGGCCTCGTAGGCGAGCAGGGTGACCAGCTCGTCGGCGAGACGGCGGAAGGTCGCGGAGTCGGTGCGCTGGTCGCGCAGCGTGGTGAGCTTGTGGGCGACCAGAGGGTGGTCGACGACGTGGAGACGCATGTCCACAACAGTAACCGGGCCGGATGAGCCCGGCCGCACGGCAAGCCCGCCGCCCGGCCGTCACCCGTTCGCTGGCGTCAAACCGCCCGTCCGGGGGAAAGTGGGAAGGACGGACTGAGGGTGGTGAGCTGATGCCCGACCGGGACTCCCGACGCGTTCCGTCGCCGCGCGCACAGCCCGGGACGAACCCGGAGACCGACCGGATGACGGACCAGACCTACCGGACGGACGAGAGGTACCGGACGGACGAGACCGACCGGACGGACGAGTCGGACGCCGAGCGCCGCCGGCGCCGCGCCCGGTTCCTGCGCGATCTGGCCGAGGCCCGGGAGCTGCGCGACCGCGTCCAGCCGCGCCGCGCCAAGACCGCCCGGCTGCGGCACGCGATGCGCATGCGCACCTTCCGCTGGTAGGAAACGGGTGAGGAAACCGCCGGGGAAGATCACGAACCGCGCGGGCGTTGTCGAGGTGGCCGTGCGTGGAGCGGGGGAAAGCCGCGTACGATCCGCAGGTGGCGGCAACGAGCGTGCGATCAAAACTGCTGGACACAGGGAGCCGAAGACGTCCCCTGAACGCCTAGTTTCTGCCACGATTCCGAGTGGGTGGGGCTCGGACGAGCACTCCCCGCCCGCAACCTCCGCCGGGGGGACCCCCAACCGGCACGCCTATGACCAGTGGGAGAGTCACGGTGTACTTCGCCGCACTGCTCGCGCGCACCGAAGACGGGTGGGAAGCGAGCGACACAGAGCTCGACGATGTGGAAACCCTGTCGGATCTGGCCGACCTGGCCCGTGAAGCCTCCCCCGACGAGGACACGGTGCTCGTGCTCATCGAGCAGGAGGACGCCTGGTTCGGCGTCGTCCGCGTGGACGGCGAGGACGACCCTCGCATCTACGTCTCGGACGCCGCCGCCGCTGCCCGCAGCAGCTACGGCGAGATCCTGCTCACCGACGAGCTGCTCGGCCGGGATCCGGACGACGGGGACGACCTGGACGCCCTCGACCTCGACGGCACCGAGGACGGTGACGGCGACGACGACGAGACCGACGACGCCGACCCGGTCGCCGGCTCCGCCGAGTCCGTGCCGCACGGCCCGGTCGGCGACGCCCGGATCCTGGACGACCTCGGCGTGACCGAGAAGGAGCTGCGCGCGCTCGCGTCGGACGCGGTCACCGAGATCGCCGAGGCCCTGGGCGCCTCGGAGACCCTGGAGACCGTCCGCTGACCGCACGCGCCACCCCCGGACCGCCGGATCCGGTACGGGACCCCTGGCGGCCCGCGATGCGACTCGCCCTGGACGAGGCCACCGCGGCCGTCCGGGGCGGGGACGTCCCCGTCGGCGCCGTCGTCCTGGCCCCGGACGGCACGACCGTGCTCGCGGCCGGGCACAACGAACGCGAGGCGGGCGGCGACCCGACGGCCCACGCCGAGGTCCTCGCCCTGCGCCGGGCCGCGGCCGAACTCGGGCAGTGGCGGCTGGCCGGCTGCACGCTCGTGGTCACGCTGGAGCCCTGCACGATGTGCGCGGGCGCGATCCAGCAGTCCCGCGTCGACCGGCTCGTCTACGGCGCCCGTGACGAGAAGGCCGGCGCGGCCGGCTCCCTGTGGGACCTCCTGCGCGACCGGCGGCTCAACCACCGGCCCGAGGTGATCGAGGGCGTGCTCGCCGAGGAGTGCGCCGGGCTCCTCACGGAGTTCTTCCGCGGCCGCTGAATACCGATTTCGAAGCAGCCCGCACCTTGCTGTAAGGTCTCCCTCGGTAGCGTGTCCGAGCGGCCGAAGGAGCTCGCCTCGAAAGCGAGTGTGGCGCAAGTCACCGAGGGTTCAAATCCCTCCGCTACCGCTGGAGAAGGGCCCCGTCGTCAGACGGGGCCCTTCGTGCGATCAGCCCCTTCGCGTGCCGGACCCTTCGTGCGATCATGTGCGCGGCATGGGACACAAGGGACAGGGGAGGCCGCGATGGCGGTGAACGCCAAGAAGATCGCCGTCTACTTGCTCGTGGTCTTCGTCTTCTACGTGATCATCACCGACCCGAAGAAGGCCTCTGACTACGTCCTGATAGGTTTCCAGGGCATATCGGACGCCGCAGGAGCCCTCGGCGACTTCGCCACCTGGGTCGCCAACGGAGGAAAGTGATGATCCGCCACCTGGTCCTCTTCAAGCTCCACGAGGGCGTCGAGCGCGACGACCCGCGGGTCCTGAAGGGCGTCGAGGCCTTCCGCGCGCTCGACGGCGCGATCCCCGAGATCCGCTTCTGGGAGCTCGGCTGGAACGTCAGCGACCGCCCGATCGCCCACGACTTCGCCATCAACTCGGCCTTCGACGACGCCGAGGCGCTGCGCCGGTACGTGGAGCACCCGGCCCACCAGGCCGGTGTCGCGCTGTGGCGCGAGTTCTCCACCTGGGTGATCGCGGACTACGAGTTCTGAGGCCTTCGCTTCGAGCCCCTCGCCGTACCGGCGAGGGGCTTTTGTGTTCATTAATACCTCAACACGTAGTTATGCGGTGCTTGCACACTGTGCACATGTCTTGTGATGCTATGACCGCTTTTGATGGAAGAGTTGACGGATGAGTTGACGATGACGAGGTGGAGTTGACCGTGCTGGCCAGTACCGCACCTCAGGCACCCACCTCGGAAACGCCGGAATCCGCCCCGCCCGCTCCCCAGCGGAGCCGTGGCGCCGACACCCGCGCCCTGACGCAGGTGCTCTTCGCCCAGCTCAAGGAGCTCCAGCCGGGCACGCCCGAGCACGACCGCGTGCGCGGGGCGCTCATCGAGGCCAACCTCCCGCTCGTGCGCTACGCGGCCGCCCGGTTCCGCTCCCGCAACGAGCCCATGGAGGACGTCGTCCAGGTCGGCACCATCGGGCTCATCAACGCCATCGACCGCTTCGACCCCGACCGGGGCGTGCAGTTCCCGACCTTCGCGATGCCGACGGTCGTCGGTGAGATCAAGCGCTACTTCCGCGACAACGTCCGCACGGTCCACGTGCCGCGCCGGCTGCACGAGCTGTGGGTGCAGGTGAACAGCGCGACGGAGGACCTCACGACCGCCTTCGGGCGCACCCCGACGACCGCGGAGATCGCCGAGCGGCTGCGCATCACCGAGGACGAGGTGCTGTCCTGCATCGAGGCCGGGCGGTCGTACCACGCGACGTCCCTGGAGGCCGCGCAGGAGGGCGACGGGCTGCCGGGGCTGCTGGACCGGCTCGGCTACGAGGATCCCGCGCTGGACGGGGTGGAGCACCGGGACCTCGTACGGCACCTGCTCGTGCAGTTGCCCGAGAGGGAGCAGCGGATCCTGCTGCTGCGGTACTACAGCAACCTCACGCAGTCTCAGATCAGTGCGGAGCTGGGCGTCTCGCAGATGCACGTCTCTCGGCTACTCGCGCGTAGCTTCCAGCGGTTGCGGTCTGCGAACCGGATCGACGCGTAACCGCAAACAGGAGCGAGAGGTCACCGGGGCGAGGGAATCGCTCATCAGGGCCGTTACCGGCGGTTCGGGGCCGACGCGGCGTCAGACCCCTTGTTTGCAGGGCTGATTCGCGTCTCAGATGTCGACATGTCACTACAGCGTGTTGCCGACATGTGACATTCTGCGTGAAGCGCGTTTGCCGGGGCTTCGGCTCCGGTATTCAGGTGAAGGCTGCGTTCCTCAGACGGGGGCGTTCGCCGCGACCGTCCCGCGACCCAAAGGGGGTGGCATGTCCGCAGAACAGGGCAGCTCGAAGGTGCTCACGCTCGCGGAGAGCGAGACAGCTCCCCATGCTCTCGACTCACTCGGCCCCATCGATGACGTGTCGGCCCTTGCGGCCGAGCCCGTCCCGGCTCTTCCGGCCGCGGGCGCCATCGACACCCGCACCCTGTCCCGCTCCCTGTTCCTGCGGCTGGCCGCGCTCGACGAGGACAGCCCCGAGCGTGCGTACGTCCGTGACACGCTCATCGAGCTCAACCTCCCGCTCGTCCGGTACGCCGCCGCGCGGTTCCGGTCCCGCAACGAGCCGATGGAGGACATCGTCCAGGTCGGCACGATCGGGTTGATCAAGGCGATCGACCGGTTCGACTGCGAACGGGGGGTCGAGTTCCCCACGTTCGCGATGCCAACCGTCGTGGGTGAGATCAAGCGGTTCTTCCGTGACACGTCGTGGTCGGTGCGGGTGCCGCGCCGGCTTCAGGAGCTGCGGCTCGCGCTGACCAAGGCGAGCGACGAGCTGTCGCAGAAGCTGGACCGGTCGCCGACGGTCACCGAACTCGCCTCCGTGCTCGGGGTGTCCGAGGAGGACGTCGTCGACGGGCTGGCGGTGGGGAACGCGTACACGGCGTCCTCGCTGGACTCGCCGGCGCCGGAGGACGACGGCGGCGAGGGGTCGCTGGCGGACCGGCTGGGGTACGAGGACACGGCGCTGGAGGGCGTGGAGTACCGGGAGTCCCTGAAGCCGCTGCTGGCGAAGCTGCCGCCGCGTGAACGGCGGATCATCATGCTCCGCTTCTTCGCGAACATGACGCAGTCGCAGATCGGCGAGGAGGTCGGCATCTCGCAGATGCACGTCTCGCGGCTGCTGACGCGGACGTTGGCGCAGCTGCGGGAAGGGCTGATCTCGGACTGACGGGGGCGGGGTGCCTGCGGCGGCCTGTGCGGCTGGGTGGGGGTGCGCGTCTTTGCCTGCGCCGGGTGGGTGGGTCGGGGCCGCGCCGGGGGGTGTCCGTCCTCGGAACGGCGCGATTGACCCGTTTACCGACTGACTGGCGTTGACGCGCCAACCGCTGCGGGCGGACACCCCCCGGCACGTCCCCTTGCGTACCCGACGGCGGCTGCGGGCGCGTCTCGGCTGCCGCCGCAGACCTGTCGCCGCGGGGCTCGCCGCCTGGCTGCGGGCCGCCCGGTCCGCTTAGCTGCGGGCAATCATGCCGCTAAGGGCGGCACGGGTGGGCGCAGCGGCACCCCGCTCCGCCGGGCTGCGGACCCACCCCGCCTCAGCGCAAACGCCGGCACCGGGCAACGAACCGCACAACAGCGCCGTTGCCCGTGAACCCGCCGTACGAGTTACGCCAGCGCCAGCCAAGCCACCGCCGCGACAACCGCGACGGCGACGACTACGCCGACGATGAGACCGATCCGCGGCCCGCCACGCGTCGCCGCGGCCTGCCGCCCCTGCGGCGCCTCGTCGACGAACGCGCGGAACATCTGGGTGCTGCCGGCAGGGTCGTGATTGCCCTGGGGGGCCTGGTTGTTCGCCATGGCCCGAGACCCTAGCGAAAACGCCGGGGCTCCCCAAGTGGGGGTTGGCCTTCCGTTTGTCCTGGCGCGACCCGTACCGCCAGGCTCGCCACCTGCACGTTTACTGCCGCAATACTTGCCTTTGCCAAGTTTTTATGGCCGCACCCCCCTCTTTTATTTGCCTTCAGCAACCAACAGATGCCATGGTTGCCCTAAGCAACGAAAGCGGAGGTGTCATGGCCGAGAGGGCGCAGTACGAAGAGCTGGTCCGCCAGTTCAGTGCCTTCGGCGCCGTGAAGCGGGAGCTCGGCCGGATCATGCCGGCCGAGTGCCCCGGCGGGTCGGCGGCCGTACTGACCCTGCTGGGCCGCCACGGCGACATGCGCATGAGCAAGCTCGCCGAGCTGCTCGCGGTGGACATGTCGGTCACCAGCCGCCATGTCGCGCACGTCGTGGCGCGGGGCTGGATCGAACGCTCCCCCGACCCCGCGGACAAGCGCTCCCGCATCCTGCGCCTCACCCCCGCGGGCCACGCGCAGCTCGACGAGCTGTCCCGGCGGACCACCGAGGTCCTCGCCGAGCGCCTGAGCGACTGGACCGACGAGGACGTCGGCCGGCTCACCCAGCTGATGGCGCGGCTCAGGGAGAGCTTCGACTGCCGGCCCGCGGCCCGGGCGACCCCGCCCGCCTCCGACCGGACCACCCGTACACCCGCAAGCACGTAAGAAAAGGAAGCCCATGGCAACGACCACACCAGCCGGTGTGCGGGCTCATGCCAAGCACGGGGGAGGCTCCCACGGCTCCTCCGGCGGCGGCGCTCCGATGACACACCGGCAGATCATGGAGGCCCTCACCGGCCTGCTGCTCGGCATGTTCGTCGCGATCCTGTCGTCGACGATCGTCTCCAACGCCCTGCCCCGCATCATCAGCGACCTCGGTGGCGGCCAGAGCGCCTACACCTGGGTCGTCACCGCCGCGCTCCTCGCGATGACGGCGTCCACCCCGCTGTGGGGCAAGCTCGCCGACCTGTTCTCCAAGAAGCTGCTCGTGCAGCTGGCGCTGGTGATCTACGTGGCCGGTTCGGCCGCGGCCGGCATGTCGCAGAACCCGGCCACGCTGATCACGTTCCGCGCCGTCCAGGGCATCGGCATGGGCGGTCTGTCCGCGCTGGCCCAGATCATCATGGCGGCGATGATCTCGCCGCGTGAGCGCGGCCGGTACAACGGCTACCTGGGCGCCGTCTTCGCCACGGCGATGGTCGGCGGCCCGCTGGTCGGCGGTGTCATCACCGACACGGACTGGCTCGGCTGGCGCTGGTGCTTCTACGTCGGCGTGCCCTTCGCGGTGATCGCCCTGATCGTGCTGCAGAAGACCCTGCACCTGCCCGTGGTGAAGCGGAAGGTCAAGGTGGACTGGGGCGGTGCCTTCTTCATCACCGCGGCCGTCTGCCTGCTGCTGATCTGGGTGACCTTCGCCGGTGACAAGTACGACTGGCTCTCCTGGCAGACGTACGCGATGGTCGGCGGTTCCGTGGTGCTGCTGGCGCTGTTCGTGCTGGTCGAGGCCCGGGCGAGCGAGCCGATCATCCCGCTGCGGCTGTTCCGCAACCGCACGATCACGCTGGCCTCGCTGGCGTCGCTGTTCGTCGGTGTCGCGATGTTCGCGGGGACCGTCTTCTTCAGCCAGTACTTCCAGCTGGCCCGGGACAAGACGCCGACGATGTCCGGTGTGATGACCATCCCGATGATCGCCGGTCTGTTCGTCTCCTCCACCGTCTCCGGCCAGATCATCACCCGGACCGGGCGCTGGAAGGGCTGGCTGCTCGGCGGCGGTGTGCTGGTGACCGCCGGACTCGGGCTGCTGGGCACGATCCGGTACGACACCGAGTACTGGCAGATAGCGATCTTCATGGCGCTGCTGGGTCTCGGCATCGGCATGATGATGCAGAACCTGGTGCTCTGCACGCAGAACCAGGTGGAGCCGAGTGATCTCGGTGCCGCCAGCTCCACGGTGACCTTCTTCCGGTCCCTCGGCGGTGCCGTGGGCGTCTCCGCCCTGGGCGCGGTCCTGGCCAACAAGATCACCGACTACGTCAAGGACGGCCTCGCCGACCTCGGCCCCAAGGGCGCGGCCCTCGGTCACGCCGGCACGGGCGAGGGCAACATCCCCGACCTCGGCGCGATGCCCGCGCCGATCCGCACCGTCGTGGAGAGCGCCTACGGCCACGGCGTCGCGGACGTGTTCCTCTACTCGGCCCCGTTGGCGCTGCTCGCCCTGCTGGTGGCGCTGTTCATCAAGGAGGTCCCGTTGAAGACGAAGGGCGCGCTGGCGCAGGCCGCGGACGCGGACGCGGACGCACCCGCCGAGGCTCCGGCCGTGGCTTCCGCCGAGGCTCCCGCCGGGGAGCGGGCCGTGCCGAGCTGGGCCGCGGCGGAGACCGAGGGCGCCGGCGGGACCGGGCCCGAGGGCACCCAGCGGCTCGCCGCCGTCGCCACGATCGCCCGGGCCGAGCAGCCCGCGTCCGGCGGGGGCGGTGTGCCGGTCCGCGGTTTCGTCCGCGGCAACGAGAGCGCTCCGGTACCGCGGGCCGCCGTGACGCTGATCTCGCTGGCCGGGCGTCAGCTGGGCCGGTCCGTGGCGCAGGCCGACGGCTCCTACGTGCTGGACGCCCCGGCTTCCGGGTCGTACGTCCTGATCGCCTCCGCCGACGGCTACCAGCCGCAGGCGTCCACGGTCGTGGTGAACGGCGAGCCGGTCTCCTACGACATCCTGCTCAGCGGCACCAGCGGGCTGACCGGCCTGGTGCGGGCCGCGGAGAGCGGGCAGCCGGTCAAGGACGCGATGGTCATCGTGACCGATGTGCGCGGGGACCTGCTGGCCACCCAGGCCACCGGTGAGCAGGGCGAGTTCTCCTTCGCCGAGCTGGTGCCGGGGGCGGTGACCGTCGCGGTGAACGCCGCCGGGTACCGGCCGCGCGCCCTGCCCGTCGAGGTGGGCGGTACCGGGGTCACCCGGGTCGAGATCGACCTGGACTCGGGCGCCCGCGTCCAGGGCGTCGTCCGCGCCCCGCACGGCCCGCTGGCCGACGCCCGGGTCACGCTGCTCGACCAGGCCGGCAACGTCGTCGGCTCGGCCACGACCGGCACGGACGGGGCGTACGCCTTCACCGACCTGGACGGCGGCGACTACACCGTCATCGCCACGGGCTACCCGCCGGTGGCCACCGCCCTGACGGTCACGGGCCGCGGCACCGACGGCCACGACATCGAACTCGCCCACCCCGGCGAGTAGTACGGACCCCGGCCCGTGGCGGTGGGCGCGCTCTGAGCGGAGGTGTGCCCCTGCCACGGGCCGGTTTCTTTCTGAGGAGTTACGTGTGATGGGACTGACCGCGAGGATCCGCACCCGGGACGGATGGGCCGTGTCGCACGCGGTCGTCACGGTGGCGGACATGACGGGTGCGCAGGTGCTGCGCGCCGAGGCCGACGCGGAGGGGGCCGTACGGGACGTGACGCCGCTCCAGCCGGGGGCGTACACCGTCATCGTCACGGCCGTCGGGTACGCGCCCGCGGCCTCCAGTGTGATCGTCACGGCGAGCGGGCGGGCCGAGGTCGGCACGGTGACGCTGGCCCGGCAGGGCGGCACCGAGCTGCCGCCGCCCGGGCCGTGGACCGTCGACCCGGTGCACTCCAGCGTGGCCGCCGTGGCGCAGCACCTGGGCATCTCCAGCGTGCACGGCCGGTTCACGGAGTTCTCCGGCTCGATCGAGATCGCCCCGGACGACGTCACGAAGTCGCGGGTGGAGGCGGTGATCCGGGCCGCGTCGATCGACACCGGCAACGACATGCGCGACGGCCATCTGAAGTCGCCGGACTTCCTCGACGTCGAGCGGTTCCCCGAGATCACCTACCGGTCCACGGGGCTGACGGCGTCCGGGTCCGACCGGTGGACCGTCCACGGCGAGCTGGGCATGCACGGCGTCGTACGGCCGGTCGACCTGGACCTGGCCTACCTCGGCACCGGCCCGGACCCCTGGGGCGGCACCCGGGCGGCCTTCCGCGCCACGACCGAACTGCGCCGCGAGGACTTCGCGATGAACTACAACCAGGTCCTCCAGGCGGGCATCGCCGCCGTCGGCACGACGCTCAAGGTGGAGCTGGACATCCAGGCCGTGCAGGGCGAGTCACTGCCGGCCGCGTGACGCGGGGTCTCCCGGCCGGGACACTCTCGCCACCAACTGGCTGCACAGGTCCCGGAGTTTGACGTTCCGGTCCTGCGAGACCCGGCGCAGCCGTTCCAGCGCGAGGCGCGCGTCGATCCGCTCCCGGGCCATGAGGATGCCGACCGCCTGGTCGATGACGCTGCGGGAGAGCAGCGCGGTGCGCACGTCGGCCGCCGACTGGCGCCGCCGCTCGATGCGCAGCGCCACGCTGATCACGTCCCCCGCCCGGGCCGCGAAGGCCCGGGCCGCGTCCCGGCCCGGGCCCAGCGCCCCGGCCGTCACGCCGTAGAAGTTGATCGCGGCGCCGGTCTCGCCCTCGACGGCGATCGGCACCGCCAGCACGCAGTGGACGCCCGCGGACAGCGCGTAGCCCGTGTACGACGGCCAGCGGAGCTCCGCGGCCAGGTCCGGGGCGTACTGCTCGGCGCCGGTCTCGGCGGCCTCGACGCAGGGGCCGGAGCCGTTCTCGTACTGCCGCAGGTCCAGGCCGCTGGGCAGGCCGTCGCTGCCGGCCAGGGTGAGCAGCCGGTCCGCGCGGCGCACCGTGATGCTGCACGCGGCGGCGCCGGGCACCTCCTGCACCGCACGGTCGGTCAGATCGCGCAGCAGGGTGTCGAGACCGCTGCTGCGCACCATCGCCTGGTCCAGCGTGTCGGACGTCTCGGAGCTCATGACCGTACGGGTATCCCGTCGGCGTCCCTTAACGCACGTGCCGCAACTCACGCCCGCTCACGTGGAGTTGTGAGTGCCGACGATACGGCGGGCCAGATCGCGCAGTTTCACGTTCTCGCGCTGGGAGGCGCGCACCAGGCTCTCGAAGGCCGCGGCCGCGTCGATGCCCTGGCGTTCCATGAGGATGCCGGTGGCCTGGCCGATCAGGTCCCGGGTGTGCATGGCCTCGGTGAGCTGCTCGCGCACGGTCGCGGACTCCAGGGCGATGCTGACGTGCGTGGTGAACAGCCGGCCGATGCGTGTCGCGTCCTCGTCGAAGGCGCCCGGCTTGCGCGCGTAGGCCGTGAGCACGGTCAGCCGGCGGCGGTCGGCGCGCAGCCGCAGCGACAGCGCCGAGCGCAGCCCCAGGGCCGACAGCACGTCCCAGCCCTCGTCGGACTCGCTGTCCGCTATCCGCGCGACGGGGCTGTTCCACAGCTGCTCCCAGTGCCCGGGCCGGTCGCGGCCCTCGTGCCGGGCCTCGGCGGAGCGCACGACCTCGTCGGTCCAGGCGAGCGTGCGGAGTTTGTTGCCGCGCTCGATCTCGGAGACGCCGGCGTGCTCGGCCCCGGGCATGAGGTGGACGGCGAGCCGGACCGCCGTGCGCAGGGTGCCGTGCGGTGTGAGGGTCTCGTGCAGTTGCTGAGAAGCCACCGTGAGGGCTTCGGCCAGCTCGAAACCGGCCTGAAAACGGGGCAAATCAGGAAACTCGGACGCAGCCACCACGAACCTCTTCGGCATGCACGGTCATGACCGTGCGCAGGAGAGCTCCGCAGCACATTCCCGACTGCGAGCACAGGACGGACAGCACTCTAACTGTTCGGTTGCCCCGAAGTGACGTCCGGCCGACGGCCGGGCCAGGGCGCTTTCGCGACCACCCCGCGGCATGGTGCAATGGGCTTCACGGGTCAGGAAGCGGCCTTACCGGAATCCGGACGAACGTCTGCCAGGTGAGCCCCGTGACCTTCCTCCCGAATCCCACCGAATCGCGTGACCTCCCCGGTCGCGTCCATCTCGCCATGCCCGCCGAAATCGACTTCTGCAACGCGGAAGAGCTGCTTCCGCTCGTCGTGTCCGCGGTCGAGGCCCGGCGCGACCGACTGGACGTGCTCGTCCTCGACCTCACCCACACCTCCTTCATGGACTCCCAGGGCGTCCGCCTCATCAACGACATCCGGCAACGGCTGCGCCCCGGGGCACGGGTGCGCCTGGTGGCCCGGCCCGAGGGTGTCGCGAGCCGCGTCCTGGAGCTGACCGGGCTGCGCCGGGACGTCCCCGTGTACGACAACCTCCCCGAGGCCCTGGCGTCGTAGGCTGCCGCACATGGCACCGAACATCGCTACGAACACCCGCGTCTCGCTGGACGAGTTGCTGGACTTCGTCCGCCCCCGGCACCACGCGATCCTGCTGACCCGCCGGGCCGACGGCGGCCCCCAGGGCTCCCCCCTGACCTGCGGGGTGGACGACTCCGGCCGGATCGTCGTCTCCACCTACCCGGAGCGCGCCAAGACCCGCAACGCCAAGCGCGACCCTCGGGTCAGCCTGATCGTCCTCAGTGACGACTGGGACGGCCCCTGGGTGCAGATCGACGGCACGGCCGAGGTCGTCGACGCCCCCGACTCCGTCGAGCCGCTCGTGGAGTACTACCGGAACATCGCCGGGGAGCACCCCGACTGGGACGAGTACCGCGCGGCCATGGTCAAGCAGGGCAAGTCCATCATCCGGATCACGCCGGAGCGGTGGGGCCCGGTGGCGACGGGCGGGTTCCCGGCGCGGCTGGTCGAGGGAGAGTAGCCGACCGGCGCCTCCGGAGGGGCTCAGCGCTCCCGGGCGACCATCGCCTCGATGCCCGCGACGAGCAGCTCCAGCGCGAACTCGAAGTCGCGCTCCAGCATCTCGGCGACGGTGTCGCCGCCGCGCGCCGCCATGATCTCCTGCGACTCCCGGATGACGTCGGCGGCCTGCGGGGCCTCCGTCACCGTGCTCAGGGACTGCTGGAAGTACTCGTCCACGGTCTGGCCGGTGGCCGCGGCCCGCGTGGCGAGGTGGCCCTCCAGCGTTCCGTAGCCGTAGACGAACTGGAAGACCGCCGAGATCGTGCTCGTCAGGCGTTTCGCCGGCAGCCCGGTCCTGCGGACGACGCGCTGGACGACCCGCGAGAACGCCAGGTTGTTGGGGCCGATGTTGAGGAAGACGCCGACCAGCGCCGACACCCAGGGGTGCCGCACCAGCAGCGTCCGGTACTCCCGGGCGAGGGCCCGCACCTGGTCGCGCCAGTCCTCGTCGGCGTCCGGGTCGGGCAGCCGCATCTCGCCCATGACCTGGTCCAGGGCGAGTTCCAGGAGGTCGTCCTTGGTGTCGACGTACCAGTAGACGGACATCGCGGTCACGTTCAGCTCTCCGGCCAGCCGCCGCATCGAGAACCTGGCCAGCCCCTCGGCGTCCAGCAGCCGCACGGTGACCTCGGTGATCCGCCCCCGGTCCAGCCCCGAGGGCTGCCCCCCGCCGCGCCGCCGGTGCGCCTTGCTCTCCAGCCAGACGCTGGTCCGCGCCTGACCCTGCCGGGCCGCTTTCGCCATGGCGCACCTTCCTCGATCTTTCAGACGCCGATCATGCTAGACGCGCTTCTTTCAGGGGCGCGGGCCGCGCCGATGTGCGGCTCCGCCGCGTGGGCGCGACCAGCCACAACGGTCCCGAAGCCGCCCGATCACCCGGCCACCCGAGCCCCTAGGCGGACTCTGCCCGCTCGGCCCGCCGCAACAACGCCGCCGCGACCAACCCCCCGGCCAGCACAGCCACAGCCCCGACCAATTGACTGGTCTCCAACCCGGAGGCGAACGCGGCAGAGATACGCGCCCTCTCCTCAGCGGAGCCCGCCGCCGCCAGCGCCGCCGGCAGCGACGCAGCCGAGACGGCGACCAGGGACGCGAACCGCGAGTTGAGCACCGCACCGAGAACGGCGACCCCCAGCCCGTTCCCGAACTCCGCGAGCGTGCCGTTGATGCCCGCGCCCACACCCGCCTTCTCCGGCGGTATCGCGCTCATGATCGCGTTGGCCATCGCCGGCATGGACAACGCCACACCCGCCCCCATCACGACCAGCCCGAGCAGCATCCCCTCGTACCCGTGCCCGCCGAGCAGCGCGATCGCCGCCAGCCCGGCCGCCACCAGGGTCATGCCGAGCGCGATGGCCGTCGGCGTCCCGGCCTTCCGCACCAGCTTCGCCCCGACCCCCGTGAAGTTGAGCACGACCACGGTCAACGCCAGCGGCGCCGTCCGCAGACCGGCGTCCAGCGGCTCGTAGCCGAGCACGAACTGCAGGTGCTGCGTGAGCAGGAACAGCGAGCCCGTCATGCCGAACGCCACGAGGATCGCGCCCGCGACCGCGCCCACGAACTTCTGGTTGCGGAAGAAGTGCATGTCGAGCATCGGGTGCTCGGTCCGCAGCTCCCACGTCACGAAGAGACCCAGGACGGCCACGCCGATCAGCGCGGAGACCAGCACCTGCGCGGAGCTCCAGCCGTGTTCGGGGCCGGTGATGATCGCGTACACCACGGCCGTCATGCCGATGGTCGACAGCACCGCGCCGACCAGGTCGGGCCGGTCACCCGCCTGGTGCCTGGACTCCGGCACGAGCGCGGCGACCGCGACCAGGCCCAGCACGGCCACCGGGATGTTGATCAGGAAGATCGCGCCCCACCAGAAGTGGTTCAGCATCACCCCGCCGATCAGCGGCCCGGCCGCGAAACCGAGCGAACTGACCGTCGACCACAGCGCGATGGCCTTGACCCGCTCCTGGTCGTCGAAGATCTGCACGACGACGGCGAGGATGGTGGTCATCAGCAGCGCGCCGCCGACACCCATGCCGGCGCGGGCCGCGATCAGCTGGGCGGGGCTCTGGGACAGGCCGGCCGCCAGCGAGCCGACGCCGAAGATCGCGAGCCCGGACATCAGCAGCAGCTTGCGGCCGTAGCGGTCGGCGGCGTTGCCCGCGGTGAGCAGCAGGCCGGACTGCACCAGCGCGTAGGCGTTCATCATCCACTGGACGTCGGCGGTCGTGGCGTCCATCTCGCGGGTGAGCGAGGGGATCGCCACGTTCAGGATCGTGTTGTCCAGCAGCACGGTGAGCTGGGCGAGGCAGATGACACCGAGGATCAGCCAGCGTTGGGGGTGGCCCTGAGTCGGGGGGTGGGCCTTTTCCTGTTCCTGGGGAATCGTCGTCATGTTGTACGCCGTAGAAGGATTCCCATACGGTGTACAACCGAGTAACCGGGTAACGGGGAAGGGCGGTGGCGCGCTCGGCCACCGCCCTTCCCGGTCGGGGTCCGTCAGTCGCCCGCCTTCTGCGTGAGGTCGTAGAAGGTCGCCGAACCGACCGTGACCTTCTTGAAGGTGGCCTCGACCCAGGAGGTGATCCGGGAGGAGGTGCCGTCGCTGCTGCCGCCCCTGCCGCCGCCCATGCCGGAGGCGATGAAGTAGTGGATCTTCCCGTCGGCCACGTACTGCTTGAACTGGGCCAGGGTCGGGGACGGGTCGGTGCCGTTGAAGCCGCCGACGGCCATCACCGGCTCGCCGGTGGACAGCTGGTAACTCGCCGCGTTCTGGGCGCCGATGGCCGCCGCGGCCCACGTGTACTGGTCGGCGTCGGCCTCCAGCAGCTTCTTGGCCTGGGAGCTGACGCTGGCGCCGTTGAGCAGGCCGCCCATGCCGCCACCACCCATGCCACCGCCCATGCGGCCCGGCCGGCCGCCGTCGCCGTTCGGCTGGGTCTGGCCCTGCTGGTTCTGGCCCGGCATGCCGCCGCCGGGGAAGCCCTGCCGGCCTTGCTGGTTCTGCTGGCCTTGTGGGTTCTGCTGGCCCTGCTGGTTCTGCTGGCCGGGCCGGTTCTGGCCCCCGCCCGGGAAGCCGCCGCCGGGGCCGCCGCCCGGGAAGCCGCCGCGTCCGCCGGCCACCGCCGGGCCCGCCGTGACGATCGAGCCGGTGTGCCCCTCGTTCAGCGTGGTCAGGGTGTACGCCGCCGGACCGGCCAGCGCGGCGACGAGGCCCAGCCCCGCGGCGCCCAGGGCCAGTCGACGGCCCAGCCGCCCGGCGAAGACCAGACCCAGGGCCGCCGTCAGACCGCCGACCAGCACCAGCCACTTCAGCCAGGGCAGGTAGTCGGAGGAGCGGTTGAGCAGGACGTACCCCCAGGCCGCGGTCGCCGTCGCCGCCGCCGCCAGGGTCAGCGACGCCCACGCCTTGTCCCGCTTCTCCCAGAGCAGCGCCGCGCCCATGCCGACGATCGGGGCGATGTAGGGGGCGAGGGCCACGGTGTAGTACTCGTGGAAGATGCCCCGCATGTAGCTGAAGACCAGCATGGTCGTGAGCAGCGCGCCGCCCCAGACGAGGAACGAACCGCGGGTCACCGACGTGCGCTTCGCCCTGCGGGTGGCCACCAGAGCGGCGACGAGCAGGATCAGCGCGGCCGGGATCAGCCAGGAGACCTGGCCGCCGACGGCGGAGCTGAACAGCCGGTCCCAGCCGGTCTCGCCCCAGTTGCCGCCGCCTCCCCCGCCACCGCCGCCGACGCTGCCGGTCTCCTCGCCGTTGAGGCGGCCCAGGCCGTTGTAGCCGAAGGTCAGTTCCAGGAAGCTGTTGTTCTGCGAGCCGCCGATGTACGGCCGGGACGACGCGGGCCACAGCTCGACGATCGCCACCCACCAGCCGCCGGAGACGACGATCGCGGCCAGGCCGGCGGCGAGCTGCCCGATCCGCTTCCTCACCGGCACCGGCGCGCAGACGCCGTAGACCAGGGCGAGCCCGGGCAGGATGAGGAACGCCTGGAGGGTCTTGGCGAGGAAGGCGAAGCCGATGGCCGCGCCGGCCCAGACCAGCCACTTCGTACGGCCGTCCTCCAGGCCCCGGATGACGAAGTAGCAGGCCACGGCCATCAGCAGCGCCAGCAGCGCGTCCGGGTTGTTGAAGCGGAACATCAGCGCCGCGACGGGGGTGAGCGCGAGCACCGCGCCCGCGATCAGACCGGCCGCGGGGCTGAACCGGCGCCGTACCGCCGCGTACACGACGGCCACCGTGCCGACGCCCATGAGGACCTCGGGGACGAGGATCGCCCAGGAGCTGAGCCCGAAGAGCCGCACGGACAGGGCCATCGGCCACAGCGCGGCCGGGGGCTTGTCGACGGTGATGGCATTGGCCGCGTCCAGCGAGCCGAAGAAGAACGCCTTCCAGGACTGGCTGCCGGCCTGGACGGCCGCCGAGTAGAAGGAGTTGGCGTAGCCGGAGGCGCTCAGATCGTAGAGGTAGAGCACGGTGGTGGCGAGCAGCAGGCCGAGGAAGGCCGGGCGGGCCCAGCGGGGGTCCTCGGGGCGTCCGCGCCACAGGCGCCGCGCGAAGGGCCGTTTCGCCACGGGGGGCGGCGGGGGTGCCGTGGCGGGCCGCTCCCGGTCGGCGGGGCTCGTGACCGTCTCGCGGGTTCTCTCGTCGTGGGACGTCGTCATCGGGCGTTCCTCGGGTCGGTGTCGGTCGGGCGTATCGGCTGGAGCTGCGCGGTGGCGTCCCTCCAGGTGCGGTCCGCGGCGTCACCGGCGCGGAACCGGGTCGTGTCGTACGGGGCGTACCGCCGCTCGGCCGGCCGCTGCGGGAGCGGGCCGAAGTCCTGGCGCGGGACGGGTGGTGCCTCGGCGGCCGGGGGCTCCTGCTCGTCCCGCCGGTCGGGGAACACCCAGGCCCGGAAGAGCAGGAAGCGCAGCACGGTCGCCGCGAGGTTGGCGGCGATGAGGACGGCCAGTTCGGTGGAGTGCGCGGGATCGGACGTGGCCGCGTCGAGTGCGGCGAGCGAACCGCTGGTCAGGGCGAGCCCGATGCCGAAGACGACCAGGCCCTGCGCCTGGTGCCGTACGGCCCCGCCGCGCCCCCGCACCCCGAAGGTGAGCCGCCGGTTCGCCGCCGTGTTGGCGATCGCGGAGACCAGCAGGGCGAGGGCGTTGGCGACCTGCGAGCCGGTGAAGACGCGGAAGCCGCTGTAGAGCAGCAGGTAGAAGAGGGTCGACAGGCCGCCGACCACGCAGAACCCGACGAGCTGGCGGGCCAGCCCCTTCGGCACGTCCTGGATCTCGCGGTCGCGCGGGTCGTCGCCGAACGGCCGGGTGAGCCGGTCCAGCGGCAGCGACCCGGTGGCCAGGGCCCTGCCGACCCGCCACACGCCCTTGAGGTCGTCGGTCGCGGTCCTGACGATGTGCACGGTCGAGTCCGGGTCGTCGACCCAGTCGACGGGGACTTCGTGGATACGGAGTCCCGCGCGCTCGGCGAGCACCAGCATCTCGGTGTCGAAGAACCAGCCGGTGTCCTCGACCAGCGGCAGCAGCGCCTGCGCGACGTCACGGCGGATCGCCTTGAAGCCGCACTGTGCGTCGGAGAAGCGGGCCTGGAGCGAGCCGCGCAGGATGAGGTTGTAGGCCCGGCTGATGAACTCCCGCTTGGGACCGCGCACCACGCGCGAGCTACGGGCGAGCCGGGAGCCGATCGCGAGGTCCGAGTGGCCGGAGATCAGCGGCGCCACCAGCGGGAGCAGGGCGTTGAGGTCGGTGGACAGGTCGACGTCCATGTAGGCGAGGACGGGGGCGTCCGAGGCCGACCAGACGGCCCGCAGGGCGCGGCCGCGGCCCTTCTGTTCGAGGCGGAAGGTGGTCACCTCGGGCCTCTCCGCCGCCAGCCGGGCGGCGACCTGCGGGGTGGTGTCCGTGGAGGCGTTGTCCGCGATCGTGATGCGGAACGCGTACGGGAACGTCCGGGCCAGGTGCTCGTGCAGTCTGCGGACGCATGGCTGGAGGTCCTTCTCCTCGTTGTAGACGGGGATCACTACGTCCAGGACAGGCGTACCGGCTGGTGCGGCCGGGAGGTGCTCCCGCGCCGGCAGGGTGCCGGGAGAAGAGTCGGTTCGCATGGAGCCGACTTTCGTCAGGCGCCCTGTTGTGCCCATGTGGTGACGCTGTGGCGTGCCTGTGAGTGCTGTTGCCGGCTCGTTTCCCGCTGCGGCTGGGGCGGCAGCGCGGGCAGGTGCACCGTGAACACGGTCCGCCCGGGCACGCTGTCGACGGTCACGGCACCGCCGTGCGCGGTCGCCACGGCCTGCACGATGGCGAGGCCGAGGCCGGTCGAGCCGGTGGCGCGGGAGCGGGCGGAGTCGCCCCGCGCGAACCGCTCGAAGACGTGCGGCAGCAACTCGGCCGGGATGCCCTGCCCGTTGTCCTCGACGTCCACGCACAGCCAGGGGCCGCGCCGCCGCACCCGCGCGGTGACGGTCGTACCGGGTGGCGTGTGGGTGCGGGCGTTGCCGAGCAGGTTGACCAGGACCTGCTGCAGCCGGGCCGCGTCCGCCGGGACGAGCGCGGGCTCGTCGGGCAGGTCCAGCCGCCAGTTGTGGTCCGGGCCGGCGGCCCGGGCGTCGCTGACGGTGTCCACGACCAACGGTACGAGATCGGTCTGCCCGAACTGCAGCGGCCGCCCCGCGTCCAGCCGGGCGAGCAGCAGCAGGTCCTCCACGAGCAGCGTCATCCGGCCCGCCTCGGACTCGATTCGGCCCAGGGCGTGCCGGGTGTCGGGCCCGACCTGCTCCCTGCCGCGTCTGGTGAGTTCGGCGTAGCCGCGGATGGAGGCGAGGGGCGTCCGCAGCTCGTGACTGGCGTCGGCGACGAACTGCCGTACCCGCATCTCGCTCTGCTGCCGTGCGTGCAGCGCCCCGTGGACGTGGTCGAGCATCCGGTTCAGCGCGGCACCGACCTGCCCGACCTCGGTGTGCGGATCGGTCTCGGAGTCGGGCACGCGCTCGCTGAGGTTCACCTCGCCGGTGTGCAGGGGCAGTTCGGAAACGCGGGTGGCGGTGGCGGCGACACGGCGGAGGGGGCGGGTGGCTACGCCGACCAGCACGGAACCGGCGAGTCCGGCGGCGGCGAGACCGGCGCCGGTGACGCTGATCTCCACCAGGATGAGGGTGTTGATGGTGTTGGTGACGTCCGCGGTCGGGACGGCGACGTAGTAGCTGCCCTTGTCACCGGTCTTGTACTCGACCCGGTACTCGCCGAGGCCGGGGAGGTCCACGGTACGCACGGAGCCGTCGGTCTGCGGGACGGAGGACAGCGCGGCGCTCTGCGCGGAGCTGAGCGACTTCGCGCTCATCTGGTAGTTGTCCTCGGACTTCACGCCGCGCGCGGAGTCCGTGATCCGGCCGCCCTCCAGCTTGGCGGCGATCGTCCCGCTCGGCTGCGGGCCCCTGGTGACGAAGTCGGCGAGGGTGAACTCCTTCTTCTGCGCCGGCTGGTCGGCCGACCCGTCCCCGCCGCGCTCCTTGGGCGGGCTCATCGACGCCCGGGACGCGGCCTCGTTGAGCTGCCCGTCCAACTGGTCGTACAGATGGGACCTGAGGGCGAGGGCCGTCACGGTCCCGATCACCGCGCACACCACGGCGATCAGCACCACGGACGCGACGACGAGCCGGGTCCGCAGCGTGCGCGGCCTGCCTGCCCGCTGCCCGCCTGCCGTGCGCCGCGCACGCGGTCGTCGTCGTCCGCTCACGACGCCGCGGGCTTGATCAGGTAACCCGCGCCGCGCCGCGTGTGGATCATCGGCTCGCGCCCGGCGTCGATCTTCCGCCGCAGATAGGAGATGTAGAGCTCGACGACGTTGGCCTGTCCGCCGAAGTCGTACGACCACACCCGGTCCAGGATCTGCGCCTTGCTGAGCACGCGCCGCGGATTGCGCATCAGGAACCGCAGCAGCTCGAACTCGGTAGCGGTCAGGTGGATGTTCTCGCCGCCCCGGCTGACCTCGTGGCTGTCCTCGTCGAGGGTGAGGTCGCCGACGACCAGCACGGAGTCGGAGCGCCGGTCGGCCGCGCCGGACCGCCGTATCAGCCCCCGCAGCCGCGCGACGACCTCCTCCAGGCTGAACGGCTTGGTGACGTAGTCGTCCCCGCCCGCCGTGAGCCCGGCGATCCGGTCCTCGACGGCGTCCTTGGCGGTCAGGAACAGCACGGGCACGTCCGGCAGCTCGCGGCGCAGCCGCCCGAGCACCGTCAGCCCGTCCATGTCCGGCAGCATCATGTCGAGCACGACGGCGTCGGGCCGGAAGTCACGCGCGGTCTGGATCGCGCCCGTGCCGTCGCCGGCACTCCGGATCTGCCATCCCTCGTAGCGCAGGGCCATGGACAGCAGCTCGGTGATCGACGTCTCGTCGTCCACCACAAGCACTCGGACGGGGCTCCCGTCCGGCCTCAGCAGTTCGGTGCGCCCCTGGGGCGAGGTCGTGGTCATGTGAACACGATGTCGAGGCCCTCTGAGAGCGCCCTTTCGGCAACCTGTGATTTGCCTGAGAAACGCACAGGCACTTCTCAGGAACCGCCTGGGCGAGCCGCAGGGGCCGGGCGAGACCGCGCGGCTTCAGAACAAGCCGTCCTGCACGCCCGCCGCCTCCCGGAACGCCCGGACCGGAACCGTCGATTCACCGCTCGTGGCGGGTACCAGACCCCATCCGGTCATCAGCCGCGTGTCCAGCACGACCACACCGCCCCCGGTCGCCAGATGCAGATCGGGCCCGGCGGCGGCGACCAGCTCCCCACTGACCACGCCCCCGGCGACCAGCCCGCTCACCTCCCCGACGGCGGCAGGCACCCCCGCGAGCCCGAACACCTCGACGTGATCGACGACCTGCAGCGGCTCCCGCGCGAGCGACTCCGGCCAGGCGGGGAGCGCCACGGCCCGCGCGTGCAACGCGGTGATCTCGCTGGCCCGGTCGGCGGCCGCCCCCGGCAGCCCGGCTCGTACGGCCCGCTTCTCCGCGTACGGAATCCGGTCGGGCACGCGCAGGGCGGCCCGCAGCAGCTCCTCGGTACGCCGAGCCGCCATGAGGGGACCGACACCCAGCCAGCCGAAGCAGACGGCTCCCTGCTCGAGCAGCCGCGCGGAGCCCCGCTCCACTGCCGTGATCCCGACCTTGACCATGCCGGGGCCGAACCACGCGAGATATACGTGGTACGGCCGCGGATCGTCCGCGAGGGTGTCCGCCGCCACGGAGTGCGCCCGGTCCAGCCGCGCACACTCCTCGCACCGCGCCCCCGTACTCCGCGCCGGCACGGCCGCCCCCGCCGGACACGGATGCCCCCGAGCCCCCACACATGTCCGCACGCCCCCTTCCGCGACCGCGAAGGCCACGCGTTTCCCCCAGGTCAGCGCGGTGCGCCGCCCGCCGTCCCAGAGCAGCACGGGACCGTCCGCCGACCACCGCAGCCCCGAGCACTTCCATGCCTGTGCCATCCCTGTCGAGCGTAGGGGGCACCACTGACAACGGGCGCGGCCGGAGACGTGTCTCAGCAGCCGACGAGGACAGACCTCACCGCGCGGAATCGGCCCCCACGGCAGCGGCGGTCTCCTGCTCCCCGTCCCGCTGGGCAGGCATGGCCAGGTCGGCCGAGCGCCCGGGGCCGCGCCGCCCTCGCCCGGCCAGCCGGCACCCCAGGCACTCCTCGTGCCCACCCGGCGCCGCCGAGTCCCGCACGCGCCACCCCCACTCGTCCCGGGGCCGCAGGCCGGGGCCCTTCCCCCACCCGGCGAGATGCAGCGCCCAGGTGACCAGGAGACTCACGACCCCGATCGCGATCCCGCCGGCGATCAACAGGCCCGAGACCGTGACGACGCCCAGCCCGGCCACACCGGCGCCCACGCTGGCGATCCCGAATCCGACCCACCCCGCGACCGTGTGCCCGTGGTCATACTGATGTGCGCTCACGTGCTGTCCCCTCGCCCACGAGGCCCCGGGAGGACAAGAGCACCCCCGACCCCTCACCACTAAGCCATTGACGGCCTAAACATCTCACGAACTAAGGGAATTGGGAATGCAAGCCAAGCCGCGCCCGGCCGCCACACCGGAGCAGGCGCTCTCGGCGATGGACCACCTCATCGCGACCCACCTGGTCGGACAGCACGAGATCGCCCAGCAGGTGGGCCTGAGTGTGACCGACCTCACCTGCTTCGCCTACGTGCTCGAGGCCGGGGAGAACCTCCCCACGGCCGGCGACCTGGCGGCGCGGGTCCACGTCACCACGGGCGCGGTCACCGGCATCCTCGACCGCCTGGAGCGCGCCGGCTACATCACCCGCCGCCCCGACCCGACCGACCGCCGCCGCGTCCGCGTGGCCGCCCGGCCGGAGGCGGTCGCCCGTATCCGCGAGGTCTACGAGCCGTACTACGCCCGCCTGACGCGACTCTTCGCGGACTACTCCCCCGAGGAGATCGCGGTCCTCAACGACTGGTTCACCCGCGCGAGCGCCCTGGCGGCGGACTACCTGGAGGAACACTGCCGCACCGACTGAACGGCCCCGGTCGGTCCGACGGCCTGACGGCGGGAAGACGGAAGGGGGGACGGAAAGGGGGGACGGAAGGGGGACGGAAAGGGAGGAAGACGCGAAGGCGGAACATGCCAGAGGCCCTGAGGATCGTCGACCCTCAGAGCCTCTGGCCCGAGCGCACGCGTGAAACTAAGCCGCCTTGGATCGCGCCGAACGCCGCGCCGGGGCGGGCTCCCCGGGGTCCTCGGTCAGGAAGGTGTCGTCCTCCCCGAAGTCCGGGGCCTGGAAGGGGTTCGTCGCCGGCGGCGGCGATGCTGCGGCGGAACGGCGAGGTTGCCCTTCCGGAGCGGAGAACAGCGAAGTCGGTTCGATGAGAGTCTCTCTTTCGTTGCAGGTCCCTGGAGGGGCCTTGCGTGCCGTGACCGGGCACAGCGGTCCTACAGCTTGGTCATCTTGGCGTACGGGCTCAAGATCCGCATCGGCGCCGACCCGAAGTCGACGAGCGCCGCGATTCCGTCCTCGATGCCGATGACCCTCCCGAGGCCGTACATGTCGTGGGTGACCTGGTCACCCACGGCGAAGTGCTTGGGAGCCGGTGCGACCGGAGCCTTGAAAGGGCTGGTGGGCAAGTGGCGCTTCTGTGCAGCAGGCTTTGTCATTGCCCCCAGTATGCGCCTACATGCATCCGGCGCGCCTGTGGTCGTCCACGTCCGACTGTACTTCCCCCGCACTCGGCAGACCGGCGATCGCCCCTGCCACTGCCAACCCCCGTCAGTCCCACCGCATTCCCCTGGTAGGGGAGCTGACGGCACGGACGCTGCACCGTGCCCGGGAACACCGGGCCTTGCGGGAACACGCCTGGGCCCTCGTCCCGCTGCCCGGCGAGCACGATGACGGCTTCGAAGACGCCCTGCTGATCCGCCGCAGCCTGCGCGCGTGCCTGTTCAGGTCGCCTGGGTCGGCTCAGCTCACGCGAGGGCTGATCGTGCGCTGGACGACGGTGGCCGCGGTGCAGGTAGTGGTCCGGCTCCAAGCGGCAGCCGCCTTGGCGATCAGCCGGACCCGCCCTCGTAAACGCCCGGGCGCAAGCCCAAGGTTCCTTTACAGCCTATGAGTTGATATTTGAATCTTGCAGCGTTCATGATCCAAGGGTCATGCACCGGCCGCCCGCCCTCGCGGCGCTTGGTCGGAACAGCGTGGCGACACCTTTCACCCGTTTCAGGAGGAACCCCCCATGCGCATTCCCGCCCTCCCGCGCGCACGCAGCCACCTGTCCGGCCTGCTGCTGACAGGCGCGGTCGCAGCAGCAGTCGTCGGCGGAGCGGTCACCGCCTCGACCACCGTGGTGGCGAAGACGTTCGCCGTTCAGAGTGGGGCCCTCGGGGGCGTCCACCACGTCCCCATTCAGTACGGCGACGGCCAGATCATTCCGCCGCACGGCGCGGCCGCCTAGGAAGAGCGACTACGCAGCCGGACTCCGCTCGGCTCGGTGGGCGCGGCACGCCGCCCACCGAGCCGAGGCGCGCACCAAGGCAACAACGGTGGCCTGATGCCGGACGACCAACTCGCCGAGCACGCCCTCGCCCTGCTCCCCGGCACGCCACCCGGCGACCTCCGCTACTTCGCCGACAGCCGGGGCCGGCGGCTGAATGAAGCGCAATGACATTCCGCGTTCGCGCAACCCTCCGTTTCTCCGTCAATAATTGAATTTGTCGTCGGGATGCAGGGCCGATCGGGTGAGCGTAGCGTTATACAGGGGAATTCGAGGGTGGATTTATTCCTTTTCGCGCCGCGATGAGACGCGGAAACAGGACAGAGAGGCGCGGCGATGTCAGAGCGCATTCTTTTCTACAGCGCGTCCAAAGGACGCGGTGTCATCTCTTCCATCGATGACGACAACAACATGGGAGACGTCCGCGTCTTCCCCGAAGGAAGCTTCGCCAAGGACTGGACAGCGGTCACCGGGCTCAGCGGCGACCGCATGCTGTTCTACAGCGCCTCCAAGGGCCGCGGCGTCGTCACGTCCGTCGATGACGACAACAACATGGCGGACCTCCATGTCATCCCCGAGGGCAGCTTCGCCAGAGACTGGACAGCGGTCACAGCTCTGAGCGGCGATCGCATTCTGTTCTACGGCGCGTCCAAGGGCCGCGGTGTCGTCGCCGCCATCGACGACAACAACAGCATGGGAGACGTCCGCGTCTTCCCCGAGGGCAGCTTCGCCAGAGACTGGACGGCGGTCACGGCCCTGAGCGGCGATCGCATTCTGTTCTACGGCGCGTCCAAGGGCCGCGGTGTCGTCTGCTCCGTCGACGACAACAACACCATCGCGGACGTCCGCGTCTTCCCCGAGGGCAGCTTCGCCAAGGACTGGACATCGGTCACCGGCCTCAGCGACGACCGCATCCTCTTCTACGGCAGGGCGAAAGGCCGCGGCGTCGTCTGCTCCGTCGACGACGGCAACACCATCGCCGACGTCCGCGTCATCCCCGAAGGCAGCTTCGCCAAGGACTGGACCGAGGTCAGCTTCCTGCGTCCAATGGAGAGCCACCTGAGGGTCGGCCGCTCCACGGAAACGCAGCTGGCGTAGACATACGCCAGAGGCCCTGTGGACTGATCCACAGGGCCTCCGACTGCTGTGCACTCGGCAGGATTCGAACCTGCAACCTTCTGATCCGTAGTCAGATGCTCTATCCGTTAAGCTACGAGTGCTTGTTCTGTTTTTTCGCCGCTCTCGGGCCTTCCGGCTCGCTCGCGGCGACAGGAAGAACATTACATGACTGCCGCCGCCATGTGAAATCCGTTTGCCACACCCCTTGTGACCTGCGGAAACGCCCGTACGGGGGAGTCCTGGGGCCCACGACAGCGAAGCCCCGGTCGGTGGGACCGGGGCTTCGTGATCGGGTGCGGAGGCGGAGGGATTTGAACCCTCGATGGGCTTTAAAACCCAAACCGCATTAGCAGTGCGGCGCCATAGACCGGACTAGGCGACGCCTCCCAGCACATCCCCACGCGCGAGCGCGAGTCGGTGCGTGCCGATGATGACACAGTCGAGCGTGGTGTCACCAATCGACCCCCACGGTACTAGGCGGGAAGGGCGCAGGGCAAAGGCCTTGTCGCGGGCGTGCGCCGTCCCACGGGCCCGGCGCGCGGGACCGGCGCATGGGCGTCCCCGCGCAACGTCCGGGACCCTGTCGCGTTAGGCAGGGCATGTTGCGTGCCACCCCCCGGGCCACTGCCCGCCCCACCCTGCGGCGCCTCCTCGTCGGCGCCGCCGCCTCCGTCGCCGCCGCCGGTTCCCTGACCTCGGTGTCCCCGGCCGCGTATGCCCAGGCCGACGCGCCCGGCCCGCTGTCCCCGAGCCGGCTCGGCGCCGGCCCGGACCGTGATCACCTCACCGTCACCGTGCGGAACGCCGGCGGCGGGGTCGACGGGACGTTCGAGCTGTACTGCGCGCCCGAGGGCGGCAGCCACCCCGACCCGCGCGGAGCCTGCGCCGCCCTGGAGCGGGACACCCGCTGGGGGCAGGACGTCTTCGCGCCCGCGCCGGAAGGCGGCTTCTGCACCATGCAGTACGGCGGTCCCGCCACCGCGCACGTCACCGGCACCTGGGCCGGACGCCGAGTCGACGCCACGTACGACCGTCGCGACGGCTGCCAGATCGCCCGCTGGGACCGGCTCGTGCCGCTCCTGCCGGACATGGGCGGCGACGCGGGGGCCTGAAGACGCGGGGCCTGAAGACGCGGGCCCCTGAGATCCGACCCAGGGGCCTGAGAAACAGAGGCGCGTGCATCCCGGGGGCCGTCAGGCAAGGACGGCCCGCTCCCCGCACCCCCGGGCCATCCCCCACGCACACCCCGTTTGCGCCACACTCCGCCCCGATCAGGCCAGCCCCGCCGAAAGGTACAGAAACACCTCCGTCGTAAAGGTCCCGCGAAGGTCCCGCGACGTCGTCGCAGGAGGGCGGGCGTTTCCTCTTACTCGGTCGTCAGTTCGGGGTCACTTCCTCGTGCGACCTCGCTCTCATCCGGCGTCGCGAGCGCAACCGCAGCCCTTAGACTCCCTCGCGTGACACGCCGCGGGCCGGTTGGCAAGATGGCCCGAGCGGTCGGCAAGGTGCGGTAACAGGGAGGAAGCGTCGCGTGAGCAGCAGGCCATCCCGAGGCGCTGCTCGCCTCGCAGCCATACTGGACGCCCTTCCCGACGCGTTGGTGCTGGTCAATGCCAACGGGACGGTCGTCAACGCCAACACCATCGCCCTGGAGGCCTTCGAGACCCCGGGGACCGCACTCGTCGGGCGCGGACTGCTCGATCTGCTGCCGCACTTCGACTCCAAGCTGATCCCGGGCTCGATGCGACGGCCGGAGCACCTCGACCCGCGGGCCCGGACCAAGCCGACCCGGATGGTCGCGCGCAGGACCGACGGGACCGAGTTCCCCGTCGAGGTCACCAGTGCGAATCTGGAGAACGGGCAGCAGGCCTACGACAGTTACGGCTACAGCGGTGACGAGCTGCTCATGCTCGTCGTCCGGGACCTCACCGGCACCGTCGACACCGAGGCCGAGCTGGCGCGCTCGCAGCGGCAGACCGAGATGATCCTGCGGGCCGCGGCCGAGGGCGTCGTCGGCACCGACACCGACGGGCGGATCGTCCTCGTCAATCCGGCCGCCGCCCAGATACTGGGTTACCGGGCCAGCGATCTCGGCGGGCGGGAGCTGCACACGCTCGTGCTGCACTCGCGCGGCGACGGGTCGCCCTTCCCGTACGACGAGTCGCCGCTTGCCGACACCCTGCGCTCCGGGCGCAAGCACCGGGTGCGCGGGCAGGTGCTGTACGCCAAGGACGGCGGGAAGGTGCCGGTCGACCTGACGACCGCGCCCGTGCGCGACGGCGACCAGCTCGTCGGCGCCGTCATGACCTTCACCGACCGGCGGCCGTACGACGCCGTCGTCGAGGAGAAGGAGGCGGCGGAGAAGCGCCACGCCGAGGAGCTGGAGCGGGTCGCCGAGGAACACGCCTCCGAGCTGACCGCGCTGCGCCAGCAGCACGTCACCGAGCTGGAGGAGCTGCGCGAGCGGCACGCCGAGGAGCTCGCCGCCGGCGAGGAGCGGTACGCCGCGCTAGGGGAGCGGGAGAAGGACCGGTACGAGGCGCTCGCCGCCCGGCACGAGCAGCTGCTGACCCTGCTCGGGCGGTCCCTGCGCGGGCCGCTGGAGGAGCTGCGGCGTGAGCTGGCCGCACTCGCCGCGGACGACGCCGGGCAGCTGTGGCCCGAGGCCAACCAGGTGCTCCACCATCTGTCGGCCGGCTACTCGCGCATCACGACACTGATCGACAACGTCCTCGGCTACCAGCGGCTCGACGCGGGCAGCGAGGACATCTCCCGTACGAAGGTGATGCTGGACGCCGTCGTCGCCGCCGGTGTCGACGGGGCCGTCGAGCTCATCGGGCCCGGGCGGGTGCAGTTCGCCGTGCACGCGCCGCCCATCGAGGCCGAGGTCGATCCCCGGCTGCTCGCGACCGCCCTCGCGCACCTCGTCGCCGACGTGGCGGGGGTCGACGCGACCGGCAACACGCCCGTCTCGGCGGGCGGCTACCTGGACAACACCGTCGTCGTGGCGGCGGCGCAGCGCGGCGAGGTCGTCCGCATCGAGGTGCGCGGGCCGTACGCCGGCGGCGACACCGTGCACGAGCCGATCGTGCGCGGGATCGTCCGGGCGCACGGCGGTGTGCTGCAGACGCATGAGGTGCCGGGGATGAGCGGGAGCGCGTACGTCCTCGAAGTGCCGATCGGGGGCGGGGCCGGGGCGGTCGCCGCGGAGGCGGTCGACGAGGCCGTTCCCGATGCCCCCGAGGCGGCGGATGCCACCGCTGCCACTGCTGCCACCGCTGTTCCCGATGAGCAGTCCTCCGGTGGGGGGCGGCGTCGGGCGCGGCGGTCGTCCACCGATGCCTTCCTGGACGTGGATGCTCCGGGTGCCGAGGGTGATGTGGCCGGTGCGGGGGCCGGTGATTCCGGTGCTGCTGCTGGTGCCGACGGGGTCGTGCCCACCGGGCGGCGGCGGAGGCGGGCCGCCGGGGAACCGGCCGCCCTTCCGGCGCAGGCGTCCGGCGAGGGCGGGGCCGTGTCGGGCGGTACCGGGCGGCGGCGTGGTCGGCCCGCCGAGGACGCCGGTGCGGCTGCCCTCGGGAGTGCCGTCCAGGGTGTCGCCGAGGGGGCCGTCGTCACGGCCGCCGAGCACGCGGCCGGGACCGCCGCCTCGGGTACGGGGCTGGGCGGGACCGTTCCGCCGCAGGGCGTGCCCGCGCCGTCCGGGCGGCGGGCCCGGCGCGAACCGGGCGAGCAGCACGCGTTGCCGCCGGCGCTGCCCGCGTCGCCGTCCGGTGAGGCCGCTGGGGCCGCCGACGCGGCTCAGGGGCAGGCCCCGCAGCCGACAGGGCGTCGACGGCGGGCGCTGGCCGCCGCCACCGAGCGGGCGGCACAGCAGGAGGCCGCCGGGCCGCGCCAGGTGTTCGCGCTGCCGCCGGCCGAAGCCGACCAGGCGGGGCCGGGGCACCAGGAGGTTCCGGCTGCGCAGGCCGGCCAGGTGCCGGGTCAGGGCCAAGACCAGGGCCAGGGTCAGGGGGCCGTCGCGGTTCCCGGGCCCGGGGGCGGGGGCGTCGAGGAGGGGCGGCACGACGCCGTTCCGCACGACCAGTCCGCCGATCACACCCCGCCGCAGCCGCATCCCACCAGCGCCCCGACGGGTCGTCGGCGACGGGCCGTGGCGCCACAGCCGGTCGCCGAGGGGGCCGGACATCCGGTTCCTGCGGCGGGGGCTGGACATCCGCTTCCCGCGGCAGCGGGTGCCGACCAGGGCGGACCGGCAGCGGCGGGTTCCGTGCCCGGCGGTTCCATGCCCGCCGGTGTTGCGGCTGCCGGTGTTGTGGCCGCCGGTGCTGCGCCCGCCGGGGCCGAGCAGATGGTTCCCGCGCGGCAGGACGCCGACGGCCGGGTCCCGCAGGGGCAAGGTGTTCCGGGGCAGGGCGTTCCCGGGCAGGCCGTCCCCGCGCAGGGCGCGCCCGGGCAGGCCGGGGTGACCGCCGGTCAGGTCGCGCCGGGTACGGCCGTGCCGCCGCAGGGCGTGCCCGTTCCGCCGCAGGGCAACGCCGTCCAGCCGCAAGGCGTGCCCGCTCCGGCCCAGGGCAACGCGGTTCATCCCCAGGGCAACGCCCCGGGAGGTGCCCCTGGCGGGAGTGCTCCGCAGGGGAACGTCCCCCGACCGCAGGGGGCCGTGGCCGGACCGCAGGGCACTGCCGTTCCGCCCCAGGGCGTCGCGGCCCCGCCCCAGGGAGGCTCCGTACCTCCCCAGGGCGTCGTACCCCCGCAGGGCGTCGCCGCGCCCGCGCCGCAGGGCGTCGTACCCCCGCAGGGCGTCGCCGTACCGCCGCAGGCCGTGGCCGTCCCCGGTGGGCTCGGGCACAGTGTGCAGGCGGCGCTGCCGGGGCAGGCGGTTCAGGCTCCGGCCCAGACGCAGCCCCAGGCCGCGCAGCCCCTGCCGCAGCAGGGTGTCGCCGCGCCGGGGCAGCAGACCTCCGCCGGTCAGCCGCTGCCCGCCGAGGCCGCCCCGGGCCAGGGGACTCCGCCCCGCGGCACCCCCGCCGCCCAGACCTGGCCCGCCGCCGACGACACCTCGGGAGCCGGTGTCGCCGTACCGCCGAACGGCGCCCGGCAGGCCCCGCAGCCGCACACCCCGGCCCCGGGCACCCCGCTGCCCGCGGAGGGCGCTCCTCGGGCGGCCCAGCCGTTGCCCGCCGAGGCCGCCGCGGGCGTCGATCCGAACTCCACGCAGGGGCGGGCCATCAGCGTGCGGACGCTGGGGCAGGGCGTGCCCTTCAACCGGCAGGCGGCACAGGTCCAGCAGCCGGCCGCGCCCCCGGCTCCGGGCGGGACGCCGCCCCCGCACCAGCCCGGTGGGTCCGGACGGCGCCGCAAGCTCGGCACGCCGCCCGACCCGGCCACGCGTACGGAACAGGCGTCTCGCCCGGAGCAGGCCGCGCGGCCGCATCCGGCGGGCGAGGCGACGCCCGCGCCGGGCCCCGGCCAGGTGCCGGCCCCGGCTCAGGCACAGGTTCAGGCGCCGGTGTCCGCGCCGGTTCCGGCGCAGCCCTCCCTCGCCGGGCAGTCGCGGCTCGCGCAGGTGACCGAGGGCGGCGGGCGGTCGTACGCCATAGGCGCTCCGGACGAGAACGCCGCCGAGGGGCCGGAGCCGCTGGACGGGCCGGGCGGTGCCGTCGAGGTGGCCGATCCGCCGCGGCCGCAGCCGATGGACGACGAGCTGCCGCCGGAGCCGCTGGACAACCCGCGGCGGCTGCTGGTGTGGCCGGCGCCGGACGTCAGCACGCAGCAGGCGCTGAGCGACCGGGGCTACCGGCCGGTGATCGTGCACTCCCGCGAGGAGGTGGACGCGCAGATCGCGGCCTTCCCCGCCGCGCTGTTCGTCGACCCGCTGACCGGGCCGATCACCCGGACCGCGTTGCAGTCGCTGCGGCAGGCCGCGGTGGCCGCCGAGGTGCCGGTGCTGGTCACGGCCGGGCTCGGGCAGGCCTCGCGGGACGCGGCGTACGGCGCCGACCCGGCCGTGCTGCTGAAGGCGCTGGCGCCGCGCGACAGTGAGCAGCATCCGCCGCGCGTCCTGCTCATCGAGGAGCACGCGGAGATCGCGCTGGCGCTGACGGCGACGCTGGAGCGGCGCGGGATGCAGGTCGCGCGGGCCGCGAGTGAAGCGGACGCGGTGGCGCTGGCGGGGCAGTTCCGGCCGAACCTCGTCGTGATGGACCTGCTCCAGGTGCATCGTCGGCAGGCCGGGATCGTGGACTGGCTGCGGGCGAACGGGCAGCTCAACCGCACCCCGCTCGTCGTCTACACGGCCGCCGTCGACCAGGCCGACCTGCCGCGGCTGGCCTCCGGAGAAACGGTGCTCTTCCTCGCGGAGCGCTCCACCAGCGGCGAGGTGCAGACCCGGATCGTCGAGCTGCTGGCCCGGATCGGGACCAACTAGAACCCTGCGGCGGTTCGCCGGGGAGGCTACGAGCCTACGGCCGGTGCACGGAGACGACCTCGTACGGTACGAGGTCGAGCGTCGCGATCTCCAGGACCTGCTCCATGCACGCCCGCACCTCGGGGTCTTCGCGCGCGGCCGCCAGATCCGCTTGCGAGCGCCACTGGTTGTAGTTGGCCACTCGGGTGCCCTCAAGACCCCGGTGGATATTGGCCTGCACATAGCCGGGCTGCTTCGGCATGACCTCCCGCGCCATGTGCTGGAGCAGCTCGACGAGGCGTTGCTGATGCTCGGGAGCGACGGTGAAGACATTGATGTACGTGACCACGTCGCCGCCCGTGCTGATCTCGGTCATGTTCCGTATCTCCTCGCAGGCCCTGTGACACACGGTGTCCGTCGCCGGAGGCAACACGGACCGGCGCCGGGTTTCTTCCATGCCGTGGCGCCGCGCCACGCGCCCTAACGCGCCGTCAGCCGGCGGGCCGCCTCCTTGACCGAGGCGCGCAGGCGGTGCTGGTCGGTGTCGTCGTCGCCGACCAGGATGCGGCGCATCTGCGGGACGACGGCGGTCCAGTTGGCCAGGGCGGTCAGGAGGAAGAGCAGGTCGGCCGCAGGGATCGCGTCGGTGACGACTCCCCGGTCCTGGCCGTCCTGGAGGGCGGCGACCTTGCGGCGGTAGTGCTCCTGGCGGTCGGACTCGTGGGGCAGTTCGGCGTTGCCGTACTCCAGGCCCTCCCAGAAGAGCAGGCGCAGCAGTTCCGGGTGGGCGGCGTGGTAGTCCATGAGGCGGTCGATCCAGCCCTCGAGGTCGTCAGGGTCGACGGGGACGGCCTCGGCCAGGTGGAGCATCTTCCGCTCCAGGACGATCGCGAACAGCTCCGCCTTGTTGCCGAAGTAGGCGTAGATGAGCTGCTTGTTGGCCTTCGCCTCGGCGGCGATGCGGTCGATGCGGGCGCCGGCGATGCCGTGCCGGGCGAACTCGGCGACCGCCGCCTCGAAGATCCGGGCCTTGGTGGCCTCGGGGTCCCTTGCTGCCATGGGGGAGAGGGTAGCGCGCCGGGTAACCAACTGTTTGGTTGACAGGGAAGGGCGAGCGCACCCACACTGTTCCCCCATCGTCCAACCAACCAGTTAGTTGCTAGAGCCGACTCCAAGGAGTCCTCCCCTCATGCCGTCAGCGACCACGACCACGACCACGTCCCGACGGGCCGCCGCCCCCGTGCGGCAGAGGCGCACGCCCGCGCCCGGTCTCTTCCTCACCCTGCTCGCCGTCTGCAGCGCGGTGACCGCCGCCAACATCTACCTCGCCGCGCCGCTGCTCTCCCTCATGGCCCGCGACTTCGGCTCGGCGCCCTCGGCCCTCGCCTGGATCGCCTCGGTCGCGCAGCTCGGCTACGCGGTCGGCCTGCTGTTCTTCGCCCCGCTCGGCGACAGCGCGAACCGGCGTCGGCTGGTCGCGGGGCTCACCGTCGTCACCGCGCTGTCGCTGGCCGCCAGTGCGGCCGCGCCGGGCGCCGGCGCCCTCGCCGTCGCGATGTTCGTCGCCTCGGCCGCGACCGTCATCCCGCAGCTGCTCGTCCCGCTGGTCGCCGAGCGGGCCCCCGAGGACCGGCGGGCCCGGCATGTCGCGGCCGTCATAGCCGGCCTGTTCACCGGGATCGTCGCGGCCCGGGTGCTGGGCGGAATCGCCGGACAGGCCTTCGGCTGGCGCTGGGTGTTCGCCGGGGCGGCCCTGCTGACCCTCGTCCTGGGCCTCGCGACCGCCGTCGTCCTGCCGTCGCAGCGGCGGCGGGAAGGACCGCTGTTCGCGGGGCTGGCCGCGCTGCCGTCGGTGCTGCGGCGCTCGCCGGACCTGTGGCGGGCGTGCGTGCGGCAGGCCGGGATGTTCGGGGCGTGGAGCGCGCTGTGGACCTCGCTCGCGCTGCTGCTGACCGGTCCGGTGTACGGGCTGTCCACCGCGACCGCCGGGCTGTTCGGGCTCTTCGGGCTGACGGCGAGCGCGGTGGCGCCGCTGGCCGGCGGGCTCGTGGACCGGTTCGGCGCGGCGCGGGTCGTGCGGTCCGCGTATCTGCTCGCCGCGGTGTCCGTACCGCTGTTCTGGCTGGGAGGGCACGTGCTGGGGGCGCTGTTCGCCGCCGCGGTCCTGATCCACGCGGCGCTGGTCGCGTCCCACGTCGCCAACCAGACGCTCGCCCTGACCGCGACCTCCACGCCCGCCACCGCCAACACCGCCTACGTGGTCGCCGGCTTCGCGGGCGGCGCGGCCGCCTCGGCCCTCGCGGGCACCGCCTTCAGCCACTTCGGCTGGGGCGGGGTGTGCGCGGTTGCCGGGCTGTGGCTGGTGCTGGGGTGGGGGGTGACCTGGTCGCGGCGGTGATCCCGCTCGGTCGACGTGACAGCCCCTGGCCGTGGCCAGGGGCTGTCGGACGGGCCCGGGGGGTCAGGCGAGGCTCGTGACGTCCAGCTCGCCCTGTGCGTACTGCCTGCGCAGGACCTTCTTGTCGAACTTGCCGACGCTCGTCTTCGGGACCGACTCGATGACCGTCCAGCGCTCCGGGAGCTGCCACTTGGCGATCCTGCCCTCGTCGGCGAGGAAGGCGCGCAGGGTCTCGAACGTGGCGGTGGCGCCCTCCTTGAGGACGACCGTGGCCAGGGGGCGCTCGCCCCACTTGTCGTCGGGGACGGCGACGACCGCCGCCTCGGCGACGTCCGGGTGGGACATCAGCGCGTTCTCCAGCTCCACCGAGGAGATCCACTCGCCGCCGGACTTGATGACGTCCTTGGCCCGGTCGGTGAGGGTGAGGTAGCCGTCGGGCGAGATCGTGCCGACGTCGCCGGTCTTGAGCCAGCCGTCCTCGCTGAACTTGTCGGCGGGGCGGAGAGGGTCGGCGTCCGGGCCGTTGTAGTAGGCGCCGGCGATCCACGGGCCGCGCACCTCCAGCTCGCCCGCCGACTCGCCGTCCCAGGGGAGGCGTTCGCCGCCCGGGCCGGTCAGCCGGGCCTCCACGCCCGCCGGGAAGCGGCCCTGGGTGAGGCGGTAGGAGAACTCCTCGTCCGTGCCGACCACGTGGGCCGGCGGACGGGCGACCGTGCCGAGCGGGGACGTCTCCGTCATGCCCCAGGCGTGGCAGACCCGCATGCCCAGCTTGTCGAAGGCCTCCATCAGCGACGGCGGGCAGGCCGAGCCGCCGATGGTGACCTGGGTGAGGGAGGAGACGTCCCGGGGGTGCGCGGTCAGCTCCGCGAGCAGGCCCTGCCAGATGGTGGGGACGGCGGCCGCGTGGGTCGGCTTCTCGCGCTCGATCATCGCGGCGAGGGGGGCCGGCTGGAGGAAGCGGTCCGGCATCAGCAGGTTCACGCCGGTCATGAAGGTGGCGTGCGGCAGGCCCCAGGCGTTCACGTGGAACTGGGGGACCACGACCAGCGAGGTGTCCTGGTCGGTGAGGCCCATCGACTGGGCCATGTTGACCTGCATGGAGTGCAGGTAGATGGAGCGGTGGCTGTAGACCACGCCCTTGGGGTCGCCGGTGGTGCCGGAGGTGTAGCACATGGCGGCGGCCTGGCGTTCGTCCAGCTCGGGCCAGTCGTAGGAGGTGGGCTTCCCGGCGATCAGGTCCTCGTACTCGTGGACCCGCGCGGTCGCCTCCGCGAGCAGCGAGCGGTCCCCGGGGCCGGTGACCACCACGTGTTCGACGGTCTTCAGGTGCGGCAGCAGCGGGGCGAGCAGGGGGAGCAGCGAACCGTTGGCGATGATCACGCGGTCGGCGGCGTGGTGGACGATCCAGGCCAGCTGCTCGGGCGGGAGGCGGAGGTTCAGGGTGTGCAGGACCGCGCCCATGGACGGGATCGCGAAGTACGCCTCGACGTGCTCGGCGTTGTTCCAGGCCAGGGTCGCGACGCGCTCGTCGGCGGTGACGCCGAGGTCCTCGCGCAGCGCGTGGGCCAACTGGGCCGCGCGGGCGCCGATCTCCGCGAAGGAGCGGCGGTGCGGTTCGTCCTCACCGGTCCACGTGGTCACCTGCGATGTCCCGTGGATCGTCGACCCGTGGGTCAGGATCCTGGAGATCAACAGCGGTACGTCCTGCATGGTGCTCAGCACGGCGTCCTCCCGGGGCGACATTGCCTGCGCGGTGGTAAGGGTTGCGCTGATTCTGCGCACATACCGCGCGGTATGTCACTAGGAGGCGGTGATCGATCAGGTGACGTCGGCCGACACTTCGGCTCAGGACCGAACAAGTCCCAGCTCGGAGTCCTCCCGGAGCTTGCCCAGGGCCCGCGACACGGCCGACTTCACCGTGCCCACCGACACCCCCAGCACCTCGGCCGTCTGGACCTCGCTGAGGTCCTCGTAGTACCTCAGGACCACCATCGCCCGCTGCCGCGCGGGCAGCCGCATGATCGCCCGCCACATCGCGTCGCGCAGCGCCTGCTGCTCGGCCGGGTCGTCGCCGCCGGGCACCGGCTCCGGCTCGGGCAGCTCGTCGCAGGCGAACTCGTCGACCTTGCGCTTGCGCCACTGCGACGTCCGCGTGTTCAGCAGCGCCCGGCGCACATAGCCGTCGAGGGCGCGGTGGTCCTCGATGCGCTCCCAGGCGACGTACGTCTTGGCGAGCGCGGTCTGCAGCAGGTCCTCCGCGTCGCTCGGGTTGCCGGTGAGCGAGCGGGCGGTGCGCAGGAGCACCGGCTGGCGGGCCTTGACGTACGACGAGAACGACGGGTAGGGAAGGGTCCGCTCCGCTGGTGCGGCCGCCTTCGAAGCGCTCGTGCAGACGAGTGTGGTCATGGCTCAACGCTATGAGCGGGGCGGTATCGAGCGGATCGGCCGCAGGTCCCGAAGCGGGATCCCCCTCAGGTTGTAGGGGTAGGGGTGGCTGCACCTCCTGTAGGTGGAGCGGCGGGCCCCGGGTACTGCGGGTTCACCCCTGGGGGTCGGCGGTCAGGACGAGTCCGGACGTGGGCACGCCCGTCCCGGCCGTCACCAGGACCCGTTCCGCGCCCGGCACCTGGTTCACCGCCGTGCCCCTGATCTGCCGGACCGCCTCCGCGATGCCGTTCATGCCGTGCAGGTACGCCTCCCCCAGCTGGCCGCCGTGGGTGTTGAGCGGCAGTCGTTCCTCGGCCACGAAGTCCGCCGCCTCGCCGGGGCCGCAGAAGCCGAACTCCTCCAGCTGCATCAGCACGAACGGCGTGAAGTGGTCGTAGAGGATCCCCACGTCGACGGCGTCCGGCGTGAGCCCCGAGCCGCGCCACAGCTGCCGGGCCACCACCGCCGTCTCGGGCAGGCCGGTGAGGTCGCCGCGGTAGAAGCCGGTCATCTGCTCCTGCGCGCGTCCGGCGCCCTGGGCGGCGGCGGCGATCACGGCGGGCGGGTGGGGCAGGTCGCGGGCCCGTTCGACGGAGGTGACGACGAGCGCCTGCCCGCCGTCCGTCTCCTGGCAGCAGTCCAGCAGCCGCAGCGGCTCGACGATCCACCGGGACGCGGCGTGGTCGGCGAGGGTGATGGGCCGGCCGTGGAAGTAGGCGGCCGGGTTGGTCGCCGCGTACCGGCGGTCGGTGACGGCCACGTGCCCGAAGGCCTCCGGGGTCAGCCCGTAGGCGTGGAGGTACCGCCGGGCCGCCATCGCCACCCAGGAGGCCGGGGTGAGCAGGCCGAACGGCAGCGTCCAGCCGAGCGCCGCGCCCTCCGCCGTGGGCTCCCGGTGCCGTACGCCGGAGCCGAAGCGGCGGCCGGAGCGCTCGTTGAACGCCCGGTAGCAGACGACCACGTCGGCCACGCCCGCGGCGATCGCGAGGGCCGCCTGCTGGACGGTGGCGCAGGCCGCGCCGCCGCCGTAGTGGATCCGGGAGAAGAAGGACAGCTCGCCGATGCCGGCCGCCTGGGCGACGGTGATCTCGGGGCTGGTGTCCATGGTGAAGGTGACCATCCCGTCGACGTCGGCCGGTGTCAGGCCCGCGTCCGCGAGGGCCGCGCGCACCGCCTCGACGGCCAGGCGCAGTTCGCTGCGGCCCGAGTCCTTGGAGAACTCCGTGGCCCCCACACCGACGACGGCCGCGCGCCCGCCGAGGCCGTCCCGGCGCCTCGGGTTCATGCCGGGACCCGTACCGTCACCGTGCCGGTGACGTGCGTGCCGGCGCCGTTCGCGCCGACGACCCGGACCGTCGCGGTGTCGCCGTCGACCTCCTCGACCGTGCCGGTCAGCACCATCGTGTCGCCGGGGTGGTTGGGCGCGCCGAGCCGGATGGCGACCCGGCGCAGGACGGCCCGGGGGCCGAAGTGGTCCGTGACGTAGCGGCCGACCAGGCCGTTGGTGGTCAGGATGTTCATGAAGATGTCGGGGGAGCCCTTCTCCCGGGCCGCGTCCGGGTCGTGATGCACGTCCTGGTAGTCGCGGGAGGCGATCGCCCCGGCGACGATCAGCGTGCGGGTGATCGGGATCTCCAGCGGCGGGAGGCGGTCGCCGGCGTTCACGGCGTCACCCCCTGGAACACCGGCAGCACCAGCTCGTCGTCGTAGCGCCGGAACTCCAGCCGGACCGGCATGCCGATGCGGACCTCGTCGTACGGCACCCCGACCACGTTGCTGACGAGCCGCACGCCCTCGGCGAGCTCGATCAGGCCGACCGCGTAAGGAGGCTCGAAGGCCGGGAAGGGCGGGTGGTGCACGACGACGTACGAGTAGACCGTGCCCTCGCCGCTCGCCGCGACGGTGTCCCAGTCCGGGGAGCCGCAGCCGTGGCAGCCCGGCAGCCAGGGGAAACGGAGGGTTCGGCAGGCGGTGCAGCGCTGGATCAGCAGCTCGTGGCGGGCCACGCCGTCCCAGAAGCCGGCGTTGTCGCGGTTGACGACGGGGCGGGGGCGCGGTTCCCGGGGCTTGTTCCGCCGGCGCTCGGGGGCGTACTTGAGGATGCGGAAGCGGTGGGTGCCGGCGAGTGCGCCGTCCGCCCGGATGTCCGTGCGGGTGGTGACGAAGTAGCCCGTCCCGAGTTTCGTGGTCTTGCGGCCGGAGACCGACTCGATCACCGAGTCGAAGGTGATCCGGTCGCCCGGGCGCAGGGGGCGCAGGTACTCCTGCTCGCAGTCGGTGGCGACGACGGCGGTACAGCCCGCCTCGTCGAGCAGGCCGAGCAGTTCGTCGTAGGCGGCCGCGCGTGCCGGGTGGCCGGACAGGCCGCCCATCGTCCAGACCTGGAGCATGGTGGGCGGGGCCACCGCGTCCGGTCCCGCGTAGGCGGGGTGGGTGTCGCCCGTCGCCTCGCACCAGTGCCTGATCATCGGCTCGTTGACGGGGTCCTTCCCCACGCCGGTGACGGCCGCGGGCCGCCCCTCGTAGGCCTTCAGGCGCGTTTCTAACTCCTCGTGTACATCGGGCTCACCGCTCACGGTTTCTGACTGTCCGTCAGATAACAGCCACTGTCAAGGCTGTCCGCCGCACCCGGAAAGCGCCTGGGCGGCGGTACCGAAGTACCGCCGCCCAGGCGCTTGTCACCCCACGAAGCACACCCACACACCTACCGGGCCGGTGCCGGTACACCGGCCCGCTCAGCTCACCACCACAGCGGGGCGAAGCTGACGGCGGTGTTGTCGTTGCCCTGGTTGACGGCCGTGAACGCCGAGCCGTTGACCTGGGCGGTGTTGCTCTGGTTCGAGGCGCCGTCACCCACGGCCTGCTGCTGGGTGGTGGCCGCGTTGCCGAAGTTGTCGCCGCCGACGCCGCTGCCGAGGATGCCCTGCTCGGCCTCGGTGACGGACGCGATCGATCCGTTGTCCGCGAAGGCGCCGTTGTCCGCCGTCGCGACACCGGTGAAGAGCGCGGCTGCGAGCGGCAGGGCGGAGACGGCTGCGATGACGCGGGCGGTACGGATGCTTGCCATGTCGTTGTCCCTCCAGGACGTACGTGAAGTACTGCTGCCACCAGGGAAGTTGGCCGGCCGCCCTGGCTTTCTGCTCGACGTCGCGAGTCCAGAGTTGCCCACCGAATCCCCGGCGAACCACCCTGGAAGCCGCTATTCGCACGCAAGCGTGAGGACAAGTCGATAAACCCCTTTGCGTCACTTCCGTCCCGGACGGGGGCACAAAGGGTCGTTCGAACCCAGGTGCCGCAAGGGACGAAGCGTTCCAGCACTTTTCCCCGACGCCGCTCCGCCCCGGCGCGCCGCACCCGCTCCCCTTTCCTTTTTCGAACGTACGTACGAAACTAGGGGCATGGCCACCACCGACCGGCAGGCCACGACGCTGGCCCTCGCACACGCCCTGTCAGCCGCCGAGCGCGGACTGGCCGTCATCCCCCTGTCCCGCACCAAGCTGCCCGCGCTGCGCTCCCCCCACCGCGACGACCCCGCCCCCTCCCCCTGCCACGGCGAGTGCGGCCGCCCAGGCCACGGGGTCTACGACGCCTCCAGCGACCCGGCCCGCATCCGCGAACTGTTCGCCGCGGCACCCTGGGCGACCGGCTACGGCATCGCCTGCGGCCTGCCCCCGCACCACCTGATCGGCATCGACCTGGACGTGAAGACCGGCACGGACTCCTCGGCCGCCCTGCGCGAGCTGGCCCTGCGGCACCTGTTCACCATCCCCCCGACGGTGGTGGTCCTGACCCCGTCCGGCGGGCGTCACCTCTGGCTCAGTGGCCCGCCCGACGTGGTCGTCCCCAACTCGGCGGGCCGCCTCGCCCCCGGCATCGACATCCGGGGCGCCGGCGGCTACCTCGTCGGCCCCGGCTCCCGCACGGACCGGGGCGTGTACGCCGCCGCCCCGGGCACCGCGCACCTGCCCCCGGCCCGCTGCCCGCGCTCCCTGCTGCGCCTGCTGCTCCCGCCGCCCCGCGCCCAGCACCCCACGCCCCCGTCGGCCGGCGGACACGGCCAGGGCCTGGTCCAGTTCGTGCTCGCCGCCCACGAGGGACAGCGCAACACCCGCCTGTTCTGGGCGGCCTGCCGCGCCTACGAGGACGGCATCGGCCCCGCGCTCGTGGACCCCCTGGTCGACGCGGCCCTGAACACCGGACTGTCCGAGCGGGAGGCCCGGGCGACGATCGCGTCGGCGGCACGGCTGACGGGGCACCGGCCCTGAGCGGGGCCTTCCGCGAGCGAAGCCTCTCCGTGAGCGGAGCCCCGTCCCCCAGCGAGGCCCCTTCCACGAGCACCGAAAGACCCCCATGCACCAGCACGTCAGAACGCCGGCCCTGGCGCTCGCCCGTCTCGTCCTGGCCTCCGGCCGCTCGGTGGACCTGGCCGAGCTGCGGTTCACCTCGACGTACGGCGACCTGCTGGAGGGCTATCCCTGCAAGCCGGTGAACGACCTGCGGATCCGCGGCCTGCTGCGCGCCGCCGAGCAGGCCCACCCGGGCACGCCGGTCCACCTGGTCCCGCCCCCGCGCGAGTACCCCGACCAGTACGCGGGCGGCCTCGGACCCGTCGAGGTGCTGCCCGCCGTGGCGTGCCTCGGCACGTTCCACTCCACCGCCCTCGACCCGGCCCACGACCCGGTCGCGTACCGCTCCCGGCTGACCGTCCTCTGGTTCCAGTCCACGCCACGGCTGCCCTCGGCGTGCGGCCCGGAGCCGGCGCTGCGGGACATCGACTGGCCGGGACTCGCCCGGGACACACGGGCGCTTGCGTAGGGTCGTCCGATGAGCGTTTCCCGTACGGAACTACTGCGCGCCCAGTTCGAGTTGGTCTGGTCGCTGTTCGAGTACCACCTGGAGCGGCTGGAGCCGGAAGACTTCCTCTGGGAGCCCGGGCCGTGCACCTGGACCGTGCGCCGCTCCGCCGACGGCACCTGGGTGCCGGACTGGGCGGACACCGAGCCCGACCCCGTGCCCGTGCCGACGATCGCCTGGGTGGGCTGGCACATCGGGTGGTGGTGGGGCGTCGCCCTCGACCACGCGCGGGGCCTCCCGCCCCGCGACCGCACCGAGGTCGCATGGCCCGGCGAGGGCACCCCGGCCGTCGAGTGGCTGCGCGACCTGCGCACCCGGTGGCTGGCGGTCCTGGACGGCCTCACCGACACCGCCCTGGACGCCCCGGCCCGGTTCCCCGTGCCCGACGACCCCGGCTACACCGTCGCGCACATGGCCGCCTGGGTGAACACGGAACTGACCAAGAACGTCAGCGAGATCGGCCAGTTGCGCATGCTGCGGGCGGCCGCAGCGGTACGTCAAAATCACTAACCGCACGCCTGTGACCAGCGACAAAGCAGTTCGTTGGAGTGGGCATGCGTTCTCGTCTGCTCTCCCGTGCCGCCGCGCTGCTCGTCGCTCTCGTCGTCCTCCAGGGCGGTTCGTCCGCCCTGGCCGCCGAGGGCGGCGGGGGCAGCCGGTCGGGTTCGATCGATCCGCTCACCCCGTTCGCGCAGGGCGCCTCGGCGCTCGCCGGCATGGCCCAGCCGTTCTACAGCGCGTTCAGCCAGGCCGTCTCCCCGCCGCCGAGGGCCTGATCCGGCGGCGCTTCCGCGCGGCACGTGACATCGTGAAGGCATGACCATCGACGTGCGCCCGGCCACGGACTTCGAGGACGTCCGTGCCGTGCTCGGGCCGAAGTCGCCCGGCGCGAACGTCTGCTGGTGCCTGAGCTACCGGATCCCCTCCAAGCTCAACAACGAGCTGCGCGGCCCGGCCCGCGGCGCGTACGTCGCCGAGCTGTGCCGCGCGGAGGTGCCCCCGGGCGTGCTCGCCTACGACGGTGACGAACCGGTCGGCTGGGCCGCCGTCGCCCCGCGCGCGGACACCTCGTTCGCCCGCAACCGCAAGATCCCGCACGTCGACGACCTGCCCGTCTGGTCGCTGTGGTGCGTCCGGGTCCGCCCCGGCCACCGCAAGCAGGGCATCTCCCACGCCCTGATCGCCGGTGCCGTCGACTTCGCCCGCGCCCACGGCGCACCGGCGATCGAGGCGTACCCCCTCGACAACGGCGACGCCAAGGTCGACCTGACGATGGCCTACGCCGGCCTGAGGAAGAACTTCGAACGCGCCGGCTTCACCCACGCGGCGGACACCACGTCGGTCCTGGCCGGTCATCCCCGGATCCTGATGCGGCTGGACCTGCGCTGAAAAAAGGCCCGACCGCTGGCGACGGGGGATGCACCAGCGGTCGAGCTATGGCCAAGGGTAACAAGCGCTTGCCCAGCGCGAGCCGACCAACCGTCAGGAAGTCGGCGTTGTGACTCGGATCACGCAACTCCCGTGACAGTACGGCCTGTTGTGCACATGCCTCTTCGTCAGCCGCCGCACGGCGGGTCGTAGGAGAGCCGGGGCAGGTACTCGCTCCAGGTGTCCGGCGTCAGCACGCCCCGGGTCAGCGAGCAGATGCGCCGTACGGCGGGGTCGACGTCCAGGTTCCAGATCCGGATGGTGTCGGCGCCGCTCGACACCGCGATCGCGCGGCCGGCCGGGCTGAACGACAGATAGGTGCCGGTCTTGGTGTTGGGACTCATCGACTGGCCGATCGCGGTGGCCCCGGCGGGGTCGGCGACGTCCCAGAGCCGGACGGTGCTGTCGTTGCCGCCGCTCGCCAGGATGCGGCCGTCACGGCTGAACGTCAGGGACACGACCGCTTCCGTGTGACCGGTGAGGTGGGCCAGCTCGGAGGCGTCGGCCGGGTCCGCGACGTCCCAGAGGCGGACGGAGCTGTCGTCGCCGGCGCTGGCCAGCGTACGGCCGTCGCGGCTGTAGGCGAGGGCGTTGACGGCTCCGAGATGGCCCCTGAGCGGTGTGCCGATCAAGGTGCCCCGGCCGGGGCCGGCCGCGTTCCACAGCCGGATGGTGCCGTCCGCGCTGCCGCTGGCGAGCGTCCGGCCGTCCGGGCTGAAGACGAGGGAGTTGACGTAGCCCTTGTGACCGGTGAGGGGTGCGCCGAGCGGCCGGGGGCGCGACGGGTCGGCGATGTCCCACAACTGGACGGTGCGGTCGTCGTCGGCGGTGGCCAGGGTCCGGCCGTCCGGGCTGAAGGCCAGCGGGTCGGCGTACCGGATGCGCAGGGGGAGCGGGGACCCGTACGGAACAGGGTGTTCCGGATCGCGGAGGTTCCACAGCTGCACGGCCCGGTCGCCCGTCACCGCCGCGAGCGTGCGGCCGTCCGGGGAGAACTCCAGGGAGCGCACGTCGCCCTTCCCCGGCCGGAACGGCTCGCCCATCGGCACCGGCCTGCCGGGCCTGCGCACATCCCACAGCCGGACCCGGCCGTCCCGCCCCGCCGTCGCGAGCACCCGCCCGTCCGGGCGGAACGTGCCGGTCCGGCCGGTCATGTCCGAGGTCGGCAGCGCCCACAGCCGGACCTTGTTGTCGCCCGTGCCGGTGGCGAGGGTGCGCCCGTCGGGACTGAAGCCGAGCGCGTACATCTCGCCGCTGCTGCCCGTCAGCGGCTCGCCGACCTGCGACGGGTACTCCGGATCACTGACCTTCCACAGACTCGCGGTGCTGTCCGCGCTGGCGGCGGCGAGCATGTTCCCGTCGGGGCTGAAGGCCACCGACCAGACCGGCCCGGTGTGGCCGGTCAGCGGCGCTCCGATCTGTTCCGGGCGGTGTGGATCGGCCACGTTCCACAGCCGGACGGTGTTGTCCTCGCCGCCGCTGGCGAGCGTCCGGCCGTCGGGACTGAAGGCCACGGAGTGCACGAGGGCGCTGTGCCCGGTCAGCGGCCTGCCGACCCGTGCCGGACGCCCGGGCTCGGTCACGTCCCACAGCCGGATCGTGCCGTCGTCGCCGCCCGCCGCCAGCGTCCGGCCGTCCGGGCTGAACGCCACCGAGCGCACCGCGGCCGTGTGCCCGGTCAGCGGCTCGCCGAGCGGCCGCGGCCGGCGCGGATCGGCCACGTCCCAGAGCCGGACGGTGTGGTCCTCGGCGGCGGAGGCCAGCGTGCGCCCGTCCGGGCTGAAGGCGATCAGGTAGATCGTGCCGTCGTGGCCGGTCAGGGGCTCGCCGAGCCGCTTCGGGTGACGGAGGTCGGTCACGTCCCACAGCCGGATCGTGCCGTCGTCGGAGGCGCTCGCGAGCGTACGGCCGTCCGGGCTGAAGATCGCGCTGCTGACCCAGCTCGTGTGGCCGGTGAGCGGCTTGCCCAGGGCACTCGGACGCCTGGGGTCGGCCACGTCCCACAGCCGGACCGTCCGGTCGTAGCTGGCGGTGGCCAGGGTCCTGCCGTCCGGGCTGAACGTCGTGAGGTAGACGGCGCCCGTGTGCCCGAGCAGGGGCGTGGCCAGCGGGGCGTTCACGACGGAGATCAGGCGGCTCCTCGCGCCCTCGTCGTCCGGCCGCAGGCGGTGCGCCACCAGGTCGAGCTGCGCGGACAGCGACGGATCCGTGTCCCGGACGCGGTCGGCCTGGGCGAGCACCTGCTCGAACACCGCGTCGTCCCGCTGCTTCCAGGCGACGACGGCCGACCCGGCGGCCAGCACCGCCAGCACCACCAGCGCCGCCACCGCGCCCCGGCTGATCCAGATGACGCGCCGGCGCAGCCGGACCGAGGCGGCCAGGAACTCCACCGCGCTGCGCGTCAGGAACGTGTCCCCGGCGGACTTCGCCCAGCCGTGCGCCTGTTCCAGCCGGGAGCCCCGGTAGAGCAGTGACGTGTCGCGGTCCGACTCCTCCCAGGCCCGGCCGTCCTCCTCCAGGCGCTGGCGCAGCAGGTTGCCCTGCCGGTCCTCGTCGATCCAGTCGCGCAGGCGCGGCCAGGCGTGCAGCAGCGCCTCGTGGGTGATCTCCACGGTCTCGGCGTCCAGGGTCACCAGCCGGGCGCGGACCAGCGCCTCCAGGGACTCCTCGGTCTTGCCCGGGTCGTTCGACTCGTCCGCGAGCTGCCGCCGGGTGCCTCGCCGACGGGTGGCCTGGGTGTCCTCGCCCAGCCGGACCAGGCGGAGCAGGAGCAGCCGGGCCGCCGTGCGGGCCGCCGGGTCGAGGCCGGACCAGGCGCGTTCGGCGGTCGCCGCGACCGCGCCCTGGATGCCGCCGGCCGCGCGGTAGCCGGCGAGCGTGAGCCGGCCGCCCTTCCTGCGCTGCCAGGTGGCGAGCAGGGCGTGCGACAGCAGCGGCAGCACTCCGGCGTCGTGCGCCCCCCGCGGGCCGTCGGCGCTGACCTCCCGGACGATCAGCTCCGCCAGGCCCGGTTCCAGCTCCAGTCCGACGGCCTTGGCCGGGCCGGTCACCGCCTCGCGCAGCTCCGCGGTGGTGAGCGGCCCGAGCACCATGTGCCGGTGCTGGAGCGCGTCGGCCAGTTCGGGGTAGCCGAGGCACTGCTCGTAGAAGTCGGCGCGTATGCCCAGGACCACCACCGCCGGGGCCGGTTCGCCGGGGGCGGCGGGCGTGCAGGCGGTGTGCAGGACCTCGACGAAGGCGCGCCGGTCCGCCTCGTCGGGGCAGAGGGTGAACGTCTCCTCGAACTGGTCCACGATGACGACCGGGCGGGCGCCGGCGGGATCGACGCGGCGGGCCCAGGCGGTGACGGCCGCGCGGATCGCGTCCGCTCGGGGTGGAGCGCCGGGCTCGCCGGGCGGAGCGCCGGGCTCGCCCCTCGCCGACGGGCCGGCGCCGGGCCCTTCCGGCGCCGGGGCGGCCGCGGGCGGGACCTCGGCCCCCTCCGCGGCAGGTGTCTCCTCTGCCGCAGGTATCTCCTCTGCCGCAGGTATCTCCTCTGCCGCGGGTGTCTCCTCTGCCGCGGGTGTCTCCTCTGCCGCAGGTCCGGCCGGTGCCGGAACGACAGGACCCAGTTCCGGTATGCACCGGGCCAGCTCCGCCAGCGGGTCGGCGCCCGGCACGAGCTGGACCACCTCCCGCGCCCGGCCGTTCCCGTCGCCCTCGTCGCCGCCCAGGGCACCGTCCCGCAGCGCGGGCACCAGACCGGCGTTCAGCAGCGAGGACTTCCCCGCCCCCGACGCGCCCACGAGCATGACCAGGCCGCCCGTCCCCGCCACGGCCCGGAGCTGGGCGACGAGCGCGTCCGTGCTCCGCTCCCGGCCGAAGAACCACCGGGCGTCCTCCCGGCGGTAGGAGGCCAGCCCCCGGTACGGGCACACCCCGCCGGGCGCGGGCGGGGCGTCGGCCGACGCCTGCTCCTGCCCCGGGGACCCGGCCGGGCGCTCGGCGACCGGGTCGGCCACCGCGCGCTCCCACAGCCGTTGCCACTGCCCCAGGTCGTACAGGCCCGGCGACACCGGCGTGGGCCGCTCGCGCCGCGCCTCGGGGATCAGCACGTGCAGCACCGCCGCGAGGGCGGGGAACTGGGCGGGTACGTTCCGGGCCCGCCGCCAGTCGCTGATGCGCTGGGCGGACACCCGCACGGGCCGCCCGCGTTCGTCGACCCGCTGGAGCCGCACCACCGCTTCGGACACGCGTTTGAGTGGGGGGTTGCCGGCTTCCTTGTACAGCAGCGCGAGGCGTTCCGCGAAGGCGGTGCGTGCCCCCGAGTCGGAACCCAAGGTCTCCACTCCTCACTTCCCTCGCCTGGACGTCCGGTCCGGAAAACTCACTCTATATGGCTGACCTGCGGTAATACCCTCCGCAAGCCCCCGGAACCTCCTCGTCCGCGACCGGAAATGGCAGGATCCGGTTCCAGCAGCGCACCCATCCGGTCGACTTCCATCCGGGTTCCATCCGAGTCGGACGACGGTAGCCCCACCGTTCGGCACCGGTCCCCACGAGGGGAGGGACCGGTGCCGGACGACGTGGTGATCCTCCCCGGTGGAGTGCGCCCTCCAACCCCGCGAGCGCCGATCTCCGGCCCTGGATAACTGACGGCCCGTCAGCTATGGTCGCCCTGCCGTACCGCTTCCGAGCGACGTACAGGGGTGAGCGCAGTGGAGTCACGTCCCGACAGCCCACGACCGCAGGGTGCTCCGCGCTGGGTGGCGATGGTCCACCGCCCGGCCGAGGGCTCCTGGCGGACGGCGGCGGAGTCGCCCCATCGCTCGCCGGTGCTGTACGCGCTCGGGGAGATGACCCAGACCCTGCGGGCGCGCGGCGACGAGGTGACCGTCGCCCTGTGGGGGCCGCAGGACGGCGACTGGCACCTCTTCGACGCCCCCCTGAAGCAGGCGCCCACGCCCCCGCCCGCCGCCGAGACCTCCCCCGGTGACACGAGCACACTGGCGGAACGGATGACCGGCCGCCGCCACCAGGTCCTCATGGCCGGCCTGGGCAAGGCGGGCCTCTACGACCTCTCCCCCGAGGACGACACGACCGTCAAGGCGCTGGTCGAACGGCTCGACGAGGCCGCCGTACGCCGGGTCGCGCACTGGCTGGCGACGGCGGGCGGCACACGCTGAGGCCGGCCGGCGGCACACGCTGAGGCCGGCGTGCGCCGGCAGACGCCGACCGGGGCGGTTCAGCCGGTGGCACACGCCGACCGGGCCGGTTCAGCCGGCGGCGCGCTGGGCAGTGACCTCCTGGCGGCGGGGCCTCCGCTGCCGTCAGGAGGGGGAGGAAGCGGCATGAAGGTCTCCGTGGACCGCGAGCTCTGCTACGGCTCCGCCGAGTGCGTCCACCGGGCGCCGGCGGTCTTCGCGTTCGTCGACGGATTCGGCGCCGTCCGCCCGGGCCGCGAGGAGACGGGCGACGACCCCGAGGTCCTGGAGGCGGCGGAGAAGTGCCCGAGCCAGGCCATCAGGATCACCACGCCGACGGACGGCCCTGGCGAGGAGTGATGCCGGTACCGAGCCTGCTCGCGGTCTTCGCCCACCCCGACGACGAGTCCCTGTCGGCGGGCGGCGTCCTCGCCCGGCACGCGTCCGCGGGCGCGCGCACGGCGGTCGTCACGGCGACCTGGGCGGCGGACAGCCCGCGCGCCGCGGAGCTGGCCGAGGCCCTCCGCGTCCTCGGCGCCGGCCCGCCGCGGATGCTGGGACACGCCGACTCCCGCGTCCCGCACTCGGCGCCGGGCAGACCGCGCCTCTGCGACGCGCCGCTGGACCGGACGGTAGGGGAGCTGGTCGCCCACCTGCGGTCCTTCCGCCCGGAGATCGTGGTCACCCACGACGCCTACGGCGGCCTGACCGGCCACGAGGACCATGTGCACACCCACCGGGTGACCCTGCTCGCGGTCCACGCCGCCGGCCTCGAACGCCTCTACCCGGACGCCGGTGAACCCTGGCGCCCGAGCGCCCTGTACCTGGCCACGCACCCCCACTCGGCCGTCCGGGTCTGGGGCGGGCACTGGGCGCCCACGGGCAAGGCGATGCGCACGGTCCCGGACGACCTGATCACCGCGGCCGTCGACGTCACGCCCTGGCTGGAGCGCAAGGTCGCCGCGATCCTGGCCCATCGCTCCGAGGTGGCGCGGGGAGCGGCCCCGGGCCTGATCGCGGCGCTCCCGGCAGCGGAGCGGGAGCGGCTGCTCGGCACCGAGTACTACATCCGCCACGACACGGTCACCGCGATGCGGCGGCGGCAGACGGAACTGCTGCCATAAGCACCGCTGTCACCGCCTGGCCACTCTCACAAAGCGGCCGGAAATCCCCACGGCAGCCGCGACAGGGCCCTGGCCCTGGCCTCCACGACCGCCATCCGGGCCTGCCGCTCGGCCCGGTCCGCATGGGCCGCCTGCCCGGTCACCTGCCCCTCCCACTTGCGGTACAGCAGCCCCACCTCCCCCGAGAACCACCCCCGGCTCACGGCGTTCAGCGCGAGCAGCAGCCCGGTGTCCTCCGAGGCGGGCAGGGCCATCCAGCCGCCGAGGGCGAGCAGCAGCTCCCGCCGCACGAACAGCGAGGCCGGATGCACCTGGGCGAGGAACCCGTTGGCCTTCCAGTGCTCCAGCACGGCCCCCCGCTCGATCACCCCCTCGTCGGGGTCACCCGGGAACCCGACGGTCGTCCCGTCGGGCATCAGATCCAGCACCCGCGACGTCACCCACCCGAGCCCGCGGTCCCGCTCCAGCACCGCCAGGTTCCGCCCGAGCACCCCCGCCGCCAGCTGGTCGTCGGCGTCCAGCACCGTCACGTACTCGCCCTCGGCATGGGCCAGCGCGACGGTACGGGCCACCCCCGGCCCGCCGGGCCGCCCCTGCCGGAACGTCACGCGCGGATCATCAGGCACATACGGCCGGACGTCCTCGCCCTCCCCGTCCTCCTGGACCACCCAGTGCCACTCCCACCCCTCCGGCAGCCCCTGCCCGCACAGCGAGGCGTAGGCCTCCGGCAGGAACCGGGCATGGGGGCCGTGCACAGCGGTCACGACGACGATGCGCCGCATCACGAGGCGCGCTCACCACCTTCCAGGACACCCGGTGAACGGCCCGCATGCTATCCACCGGCGGCAAGGGAAGAGACCAGCACCGCCCCACCCATGAGAACGACCACCTGCACGACCCCGGGAATGCGCCACCCCAGGGCGAGGAGCCCCCCACCGGTAAGCCCCGCGCCACCCATCAGAATCAACGACGCCTGCGAAGCCGCACTCGACGCCCCCGACGCACTGGCACCGGCACTGTCACTCTCGTAACTGTCGGCCCACCCCTCCATCCCGACAGCGAACACCATCCAGGCGATGACCATGAGATCGATGACGAGCAGGGCCACGGCAACCCCGACCTGTTGCCCGACCGACGGCCCCCGCGCCTGACGCTCTCGTAAGTACATACGGCCAGCATGCTGACGCAGCACGTCCTGCGCATGAGCACAGGTACTCACCTGCACCGCCCCCGGCACCGAGCGGCCGCCGTCGACGTGGCGGAGGATCACGCGCCACGCTGTGGAGTGCGCATCCTCTCCACCTGACAGGGCAAGCAACCCCGAAGCAGTACGAGCCGGTCGTCGGTTACGAGACGAGGGGACGGACGTCCTCGGCCACGAAGCGGACGAAGCCCTCGGGGTCCGGTTCATCGCCGGTGGGCTCGAGGATGACGGTGTCGGCACCAGCGGCGATCAGGCTGTGAACGGCCTCCGCCACCGCACCGGCGTCGCCGGCGACTCCCAGTTCGGGGATCTTGTCCGTGCCGGAGGCGGTGAGCTCGGCGTTGAGGCGGGCGACGGCGTTCGGCCCCGTGGCGGTGAGGAGATAGACGACCACCCGGTGCGGGTCGGTGCGACCGGCCGCCGCGCGGCCCTCGTCAATGAGCCGACGGGCCTCTCGTACGCCGTCCGGCGGGGTGGCCTCGCTGAGCAGCGTGCCGTCGGCGGCCTCGCCGGCCAGGCGCAGCGAACGGGGGCCGGTGACGCCGGCGAGCACCTCGGGGGCGGTGAGCGGAGGCCAGCCGAGGCTGACGTCGTCCAGTTTCACGTACCGCCCGTCGACGGTGACGCGCTCACCGCGCAGCAGCGCCCGGAGCGCGTCGATGTACTCACGCAACAGCGTGACCGGCGACTCGGCCCGCGCGCCGACCTGCCCCATCCAGTCCTGCACACCGTGCCCGACGGTCAGCGTGAAGCGCCCCGGAAAGAGCCGGTCCAGGGTGGCGGTCTCCATCGCGGTGAGGGCGACGTTCCGCAAGGGCACGGGCATCAGCCCGACGCCGACTCGCAGCCGCTCCGTCCAGGCGAGCGCGGCGGACGCGGTGGCGACCCCGCCCTCCAGGAAGCAGTCCTCCCACAACCACAGCTCCTCCAGCCCCGCCGCCTCGGCAGTACGGGCTACGTCACGCACTTTCTCGGGCGGCAGCTGAGGCCGCAGCACAGCACCAAGAGCAGTCATAGGTCCTTACCCAACTCCAGTGGTCCAGGATGGACAACCGCTTTTCCGGTTGCATGACGAAACGCGCCTCCACTGATCTCACAAGCTCAGGTCCCGTTCCGCGAACTCCGCCCTCAGGGGAGGGGATCTACCACCCGCACAGAACCGGTCTGTCGGCCCGTCGTCAGCTCCGGCTCAACCGCCGCACGATGGCCTCCAGCAGCTCATCCAGCGCCGCAGCGCGTGTCCGGCCCTTTGGTCGGGCCAGCCCTACCCGGCTCGGTGAGACCCCGCGGACCGGACGGAACACCACGTCCGGGTGGGAGTAGAAACGGGCCGTCGACGCCGGGGCCAGCGTTACGCAGCCGGCGGCCACCGCTCCGAGCCACTCGTCGGGCCGACTGGTAACGGCGCCGACCCGGACTGGGTGCCCTTCCCGCTCCTCCGCGGCCAGCCAGTGCTCCCTCCAGGCGCCGGTCTCGGCTCCGGCCGCGACGAACGGCTCGTCCCACAGCTCCCGGAACTCCACCGTCCCGCTGTTCGCCAGCGGATGCCGGGCCGGCAGCAGCACGCCACGCTCCTCGACGAACAACTCCCGCACGTGCAACCCCTCCTGCCCCGGAAACGGCAAACGCACCACCGCCGCATCCACCTCACCCCGGGCCAGGCCGGCACTCGGGTCCGACCAGTCGAACTGACGCAGTTCCACCCGCCACTCCGGCTGTGCCTGGCGGAACTCGGCGATGACCTCGTGGACGGCGCCCACGGCGCCCGCGTCCAGGAAACCCAGGCGCAGCATCCGCGCCGCCCGGCCGGTTGCCTGTACCGCCTCGTCCCAGCCGTCCAGCAGGGCGGGCACCCGCGCGGCGAGCTCTCGACCAGCCTCGGTCAGCGCCATCCCGGACCGCGAACGCGCGAAGAGCGGTACCCCGAGATCGTCCTCCAAGCGCCGGATCTGCTTGGTCAGCGCGGGCTGCGAGACGAACAGTCTTTGCGCCGCCCCGGTCAGGCTGCCCTCCTCCGCCACTGCGGCGAAGTACCGGAGCAGGCGCGTGTCCACGTCCATTCCACCAGGTTATAGAAGCAGGTATTGGACGGTGCCGAAGCTCCTGCGGACCCTGAAGGCATGACCGGTACCCCGCTTGCATTCCTCGTCGTCACCTTGTTCACCGCCGCTCTCAACGTCGGTATCGCCGCAGCCGACCTCGCCGGGGCGCGCTTCGTGCTGGCCAACTCGGCACAGGTGGGTGTGCCTCGATCCTGGCTGCCCTGGCTGGCCGGCCTCAAGCTGGCTGGTGCGGCGGGCCTCCTCCTCGGCCTCTTCGACGCGGCACTGCGCCCCCTCGGTGCCGCCGCGGCCTGCGGTCTCGTCCTGCTCTACCTGGGCGCGCTCGCCGTCCATCTGCGCGCCCGCGTGCTCTACAACCTCGCGTTTCCCGGTTTCTACTTCGCCACCGCCGTCGCCTCGTTGGCCTTGACCGTGTCCTCCTGATGGCGGCACCGCTCAACGTTCGATGAGAACACTCAACCTTCGCTGCGGCAGGTCAGCGGGCTGTTCGGGGCGCGACCGCCACAGGTCGAACTCGAGGTGCTCGACGTCCGTGAACCGGACCTCTTCCAGGCTGCCGGCGCGGCGGCCGCCGTCTGACCCCGCAGGAATACTCGGCGGTTCGGCGGGAGATCGCTCCGCCCCACATCGGACGGGCACGAGCGCCCCACCGCACCCTCGTCATCGTCGTCGTGCCCGCTACGTCCCCCAGAGGCACCGTCATGCCCGACGAGCCTCACGCTGAACCCGGCGTATCTCTCTCACAGTGAGTGCTCCGGCAGTGGCCGTCCCCATGGCAGGGAGAACCGGAAGCAGCACCCAGATTCCCCACGCGACGAGACCTCTTTCCACGGGTTCGTAACCGCCCCACGGTTTACGCACTACTCGAACGATCTCTCCCGGGTGGCCTTCGTACTGGACCTTCACCGTGTGCGTCTCATGGCCCACCTGCGGGCCGCTGCATATGGAGCGGCTTCCCGCGCGCCCTGCGCTCTCGCTATGACACTCTGCGAGTCGCACATGAACGGCGTCTCCCCACAGCTCCAGCCGCGCGAGGCCGGTGATCACAGTCCAGGCCAACACCGCGGTACCCAGCAGGGTAAGCAGGCTGTAGCCGGTGATCGCACGCCCTCGGCCCTTTGTCATAGGCACAGCATGCCGCCCGGTCATCTGATCAGGGGACGCTGCCTCAGAGAGCGGAAGATACCGCCCGCTCGCGTTGGAATGGCCAGGTGCCGTGCGAGGCCCGGAGGTCGTGCGGGGTCACGTCGGTCAGTCCGGCCGCCGAGACAGCGGGGTCGAAGTCAAGGTTCTCGCCGACCAGGAGGAAGCCGCCGCGCTCCGCTCCGCCGGGCGCGCTTCCCGGCTCCGCTCCTGCCTCCGGTGGGGGCGCTCAGGCTCCGAGATGGCGGGGGCGCCGCTTGCGAGTGCCGGCCGGAGTAGTGGCGCGCGCGGGGAGCTCCCATCCCGCCTGCCGTCGGCCCAGGCAGAGCCGAGCAGACGCGGCCCCTGGGGTCCAGGTCGTTCGTACAGTGGCGCGCTCCACCTGGACGCCAGGAACCACGCCCGCTCCACGGTGTGTGGGTCGACGGCAGACGGGATGGGAGCGGGGTGAGGTGCGGGTCAGGAAAAGAGTCTGGTGCGGGCGTTTGGACCGCCACAAAGGCCACTTCGACTTTTCCGCTGATCCGGCAGACAGGCGCTGAACGCGTCGGACATACTGCCTTCGTTGGGTCCAAGTCCCTCTCTTGTGCACCGAGTTGATTCTGGCAAGAGAAGGGAACACCCATGCGCCTTGCGCGAATGTGGTGGCGCCTCCTGGAGGCGCTTCGATCCAGGTGGGCAGAGGTGGGAGGACACTCCGCCAAGGTCTTCGGAGCAGCACTCGCGTGGTTTCGGTCTCTTAGGACCAGCGACCGCGTGCAGAGCTGGTTCCACCAGGTGTCGGTTCAGGTAGTAGGCGCTACCACTTCCGCAGTCCTGGTCTGGGCACTGACACGCGGTCGCTAAATCACAGGGACGGCCCCTCGCTCTGCACCGACATGTGGCGCGGGGGGCTCGACCACCGGGGCGGCAGCCAGGCAGCTGAAGCCCAACCCCACCCAAGCGCATCTCAAGATGCGCTCGATGTGACACGAGATTAGCGCGCACCCCAATTAGCGCGCAGGCCGTTTCACAAAGTTGCCAACTTAATTTGAATCTAACTCGGCATCTAAGTCTGCAACCATTTGAGTGCACATTCGTTCACTCAAATAGGATTGCGCACGTCTATGAGGTCGTGCCCCACTCGTGCCCGATGGAGCGGGAAGCCACGGGGAACACCGGGCAACCTCAGGGCACCCGACGCGAGAGCGGCCCCTGACCAACTACCAGGTCAGGGGCCGCTCACACTGCTCTCAGCGCGGAGGCGGTGGGATTTGAACCCACGGTGACATCGCTGCCACGACGGTTTTCAAGACCGTTCCCTTAGGCCGCTCGGGCACACCTCCCCGCGCCGGCCGTGATCGGCGGGCGCGGGGACAAGGGTAACGGGTCGGTGCCCGCCGGTGTGGGTCAGTTGTCGCCGACGCGGGAGCCCAGGGTGACGTCGACCGTGTGCTGCTTGCCGCCGCGCTCGTAGGTGATCGTGACCTTGTCGCCGGGCTTGTGGGTCCAGATCTCGCCGATCAGCGTGGGACCGGAGTCGATCACCCGGTCGTCGAGCTTGGTGATGACGTCGCCGGGCTTGAGGCCCGCCTTGGCGGCCGGACCGCCCGGCTCGACCGGTGTGGCGGCGCCGCCCGCGCCCTGCTTGGAGATCTGCGCGCCGCCCGAGGTGTCGTCCAGCGAGACGGACGCGCCGATCTTCGCGTACACCGGCTTGCCGGTCTTGATCAGCTCCTGGGCGACGTACTCGGCCTGGTTGATCGGGATGGCGAAGCCCAGGCCGATCGAGCCGGACTGGCCGGTGCCGAAGCCGCCGTTGCCGGTGGACTGGATCGCGGAGTTGATGCCGATGACGTTGCCCTGCGCGTCCAGCAGCGGACCGCCGGAGTTGCCCGGGTTGATCGAGGCGTCGGTCTGCAGGGCGCTCATGTACGACGCCTGGCTGCCGCTGCCGTCGCTGGAGGCCACCGGGCGGTTCTTGGCGCTGATGATGCCCGTCGTCACCGTGTCGGACAGGCCGAAGGGGGCGCCGATCGCGATGGTCGCGTCGCCGACGGCCACCTTGTCCGAGTCGCCGAGGGTGAGCGGCTTGAGATCGCCGGGGGCGTTCTTCAGCTTGATGACCGCCACGTCGTAGCCCTGGGCGTTGCCGATCACCTCGGCGTCGTACTTCTTGCCGTTCGGGAAGGTGGCGGTGAGTTTGCCGCCGTCCACGGCGTCCGCCACCACGTGGTTGTTGGTGATGATGTGGCCCTGCTTGTCGAAGACGAAGCCCGTGCCCGTGCCACCCTCGCCGCTGGTGCCCTCGGCCTCGATCGTGACCGTGCTCGGCAGCGCCTTGGCGGCCACGCCCGCGACGGTGCCCGGGTCGCGCTTGACGTCGCCGCCGCTGGTGGAGGCGGAGACCGTCGTCGAGCCGGTGCTGTCGTCGTTGTTCTTCGCCAGCGTGTAGCCGAGGCCGCCGCCCAGGCCGCCCGCGACCAGCGCGGCCACCAGGATCCCGGCGATCAGACCACCGCGCCCGCGGCCGGACTTCGGCGCCGGCTGCTGGTACGACGAACCCCAGCCGCCCGCGCCGTAACCGGATCCGCCGTCGCCGTGCGACGGCGCGGTGGGCGGCGGGGGCGGGGGCCACGACGGGTCGGGCGCGGAGGAGGAGACGCCGGGACGGCCGGCGTCACCGGGAGCGCCCTGCCCGTGGCCGGGCTGTCCCTGGGGGTCCTGCCCGTACGGCCCCTGCGGGGCCTGGCCCTGGGGCGCCGGAGCAGCGGGAGCGTCCACCGGCACGGGGGGTGCGGACGGGGCGGGGGGTACCGCGGTGCCCTCGTTCTCGGTGCTCACAGCTTCTCTCCTCGATCCACGGCTGTTTCCTGGGTCGCACTGGGTACCGCTTCTCGCGCCGGTCGACGGGTCCGGCGCGACACTGCTGTGCTTGTCCCTTTGTATGCCGTCAGCTTTTCCCACGGGCCGTCAGAGCACCATAAGCGGTGGCTGTGGGTCCGGGGCCATTCTTTATATAGGTCATTACTGGCGAAAAGGATGCAATCCCAATGCCTCCGTCCGGACCTGCGAAGCCGTCGGGCCCGTCCGACCGGACGCGTACCCGCACACGGTGGCACCATGACGCGGTGACCCACGCACGGCAGCATGTGATTCAAGTCGTCGCCCACCGCGGGGCCTCCGAGGACGCCCCGGAGCACACCCTGGCCGCGTACACCAAGGCGATCGAGGACGGCGCGGACGCCCTCGAATGCGATGTGCGCCTGACCGCCGACGGCCACCTGGTGTGCGTGCACGACCGCCGGATCAACCGTACGTCCAACGGCCGCGGCGCGGTCTCCGCGCTGGAGCTCGCCGACCTCGCCGCCCTGGACTTCGGCTCCTGGAAGACGCGTGAGGCTTGGCGGGGGCGCGACGAGGAGCCCGACTGGGAGCACCGCCCGGAGGACCGCGAGGCGACCTCCGTGCTCACCCTGGAGCGGCTGCTGGAGCTCGTCGCCGACGCCGGGCGCCGGGTGGAACTGGCCATCGAGACCAAGCACCCCACCCGCTGGGCGGGGCAGGTCGAGGAGCGGCTGCTGGTCCTGCTGAAGCGGTTCGGCCTGGACGCCCCGGCCTCGGCCGAGGAGTCGCCGGTGCGGGTCATGAGCTTCTCGGCGCGTTCGCTGCACCGCGTGCGTGCCGCCTCGCCCACACTGCCGACGGTCTACCTGACGCAGTTCGTCACGCCCCGCCTGCGGGACGGGCGGCTGCCCGTGGGGGTGCCGATCGCGGGTCCCTCCCTCCGCATCGTGCGCAATCATCCGGCCTGCGTCACGCGCCTGAAGCGGGCCGGCCACCAGGTGCACGTGTGGACGGTGAACGAGCCCGAGGACGTCGAGCTGTGCGTCGGCCTGGGCGTCGACGCCATCATCACCAACCGCCCGCGCGCGGTGCTCGACCAGCTCGGCCGCTGACCCTCCGTGCCGGCATGACACCACACAAGTCCCACCAGACCCGTGCACACCCCTTGACCCGCGTCCCCGCCAGACGGGATCCTCCGATCTCGGCCACACCGATGAAATCCAGCCACACGATCACAGGGAGTGCTCCGGCGCGTTCGGTCCGTGTCCGGTCGTGGTGAATGCGTCACCGGAGATGGATTGGCCGGTTTCCGGTACAGGCCAATGGGGCATCCACACCGTGGCGTGGGGCGAAGGAGGTCTCGGGGGTGGCGTTGGTGGTGGCACAGGAGGTGCCCACGTCGTCGAGCATGGCCGTACCCCATGGCCCTGCGGGCGTGGGGGAAGCGAGACACCGTATGCGTGCGCAGTTGCGCAGAGGTGGCGTAGCGGAATCGGTCATCGACGACGCCGTACTGATCCTTTCCGAACTCTTGAGCAACGCGTGCAAACACGGCCGGCCCCTGGGCGACGCCCTGTCCGGTGACGGCGACGTCCGTGCCGCGTGGCGCGTGGACCCGACCGGCCGGCTCATCGTCGAGGTCACGGACGGCGGCGGCCCGACCCGCCCCGCCCCGGCGACCCCGTCGGTGACGGCGCACGGCGGCCGCGGGCTGAACATCATCACCGCGCTCGCCGACGACTGGGGCGTCCGGGACGACATCCGCGGCGAGGTCACGGTCTGGGTCGTCGTCCACGACGACGTGTACGACCCGGACGCCGGCCACCGCCGCGACGACTTCGCGACGCGCGTCGCCGCCCCGGCGGTCTCCCAGATACCCGGCCTCGACTTCGCGGACGCCTTCGACGACATGGACTGAGGCGCGGTACGCCACGACGGGCCCGAGGTTGTCCACAGGGCGATGGACCCGGGGTCGTCCACAGGACGAGGGACGATGGACCCAGGGTCGTCCACAGGACGACGGACGACTGACCCGGGGTTGTCCACAGGACCCCGTCGCCCGGGGCACGAACGGCTAGGCTCGCGACCGTACGAGACGAGCCGCAACCGGGAGACCCACCGATGGCCAAGAAGCGACCCCAGACGAAGGCCAAGCGCCCGCAGACCACGGCCGGGGCCCGCGCCGCAGGCGCTGACGGAGCCGTGCCGGTCGTCGGTGCCCGCGAGCCCTGCCCCTGCGGCAGCGGCCGCCGCTACAAGGCCTGTCACGGCCGGGCCGCCTCCCACGCCGCGACCGAGCTGGTGCACCGCCCCTTCGAGGGCCTGCCCGGCGAGTGCGACTGGGTGGCCCTGCGCGAGCTGGTGCCGGCGGCCACGGTCGAGCTGACCCTCAAGGACGGCCTGCCGGAAGGCGTCCCCGCGGTCACGCTGGCCACGGTCCTGCCGATGGCCTGGCCCGCCCTGCGCCGCGACGACGGCTCGGTGCTGCTCGGCCTGCAGAACGACACCGCGTCGGGCGACATCAGCCGCGACCTCGCCGACACCCTCCAGCGCGCCCTGGAAGCCCAGCCGGGCACGCCCGTGCAGGGCCGCCGCGCCCCGGCCGACAGCCCGCGGCTGCAGGACCTGCTCGACCCGCAGGGCGCCTTCGAGCCAGAAGTGCACAGCGGCTTCGAGTTCTGGGTCCCGGATGCGGAGAACGCCACACCGGAGGTGACCGCCTCCCTGGAGCGGGCCAACGCCGCGGCCATCCCGACGGTCAAGCTCCAGGGCGTGGACGCCGCGTACTGGTGCGAGACGCCGGAGAAGAACCACCTGCGGTGGGTCATGCCCCATCCTGAGGAGCAGCTTCTGGACGCTCTCGCGCGGCTGCACGCCGCGGGCCGCTCCAGCCTCGGCGAGGGCACGCGCCTGGTCGGCTCCTTCCGCGCTCACGGACTCACGGTGCCGGTGTGGGACCTGCCCAGCGGCGTCTCGGCCGAGGACGTGGAGAAGCCGGCGGCGGAGTTCGCCGAGCGTCTCGCCGCCGCCCTGGCGACGGACGCGCCGCTCACGGCGGAGGAGCGCCGGGCGCGCGGCGGCCTCACCAACCGGCAGGTCACCCTGAGCTGACGGCTCGCCGCGGGATCCGGCCCGGCCGTTCCACCGGCCGGACCGGATTCCTGTGCCTGGTGGTTCACAACTCCCGGCAGGGACAAGCCAGTCGGTGACTGGAAAGGCGAGATCGAATTTGCGAACCGCCGATCTCTTGTTACCGTTCCTGTAGCCCGGTTGCTGGTGCATCCCCCGTCGCCAGCAACCGGGTCTTTCCATGCGCGCTCGATCTCACCCAGCGCAGCCGCTCGTCAACTGACCGTCCAGACAGGCGCGTTGCTCCCCGATCGCAGCAGCAGCGGCCCTCGTCCGCCCCGCCGGGCGAACTCCGCGACCGCCGTGTAGGCCGCCAGCTCCCCCCGCGTGGGCTCCCGGGGCGTCTCGCACGCGCCCGGCTCGTCCCCGGCCCCCACCGCGCACGTCATCCGCACGGTCCGGTCGTCGGGCCCCATCAGGCTCAGAACGGCCTCCAGCGCCTCCCCGGTCGCGTTGCGGTAGTAGGTCCGCGCCCAGGTGACCGCGCCCTGCGTCACCACGCAGGTCTGCGCCTCGATGCCGTCGGGGGAGGAGAGTTCGGGCCCGCAGCGCACCGCGGCGGCCACGACGGAGGGTTCCTCGCCGTCAGCGGCCGGAGCGCGACGTACGGCGCCGGAGGGGGAGGTACGTGCCTCGGCGCCGCCCACGGAACGCACGGATCCCGTGGATTTCTTGGACCCCTCCGATGGCACGGACCCCGCCGACGCCACCGCCAGCGGCAGTGCGACCGCGCACGCCGCCACGACGCCCGTGAGGGCGAGGAGTCGGGCCTTTCGGGAGTCCCGGGCGCGCCCCCGGGCATGACGCGGCATGGCCCCGGAACATAACGCGCCGGGGCGGGCGCGGGGCTCGGCGCGCCCGAGGGTCCTAGAACTCGGGCGCGCTCACACCCGTACGAGTGAGGGCCTCGACCACGGCGTCCACCACGGCCTCGACATCGGGCACCCACGGCGAGGCGGAGCCGGGCAGCGGCGCCCGCTCCCAGCGGATCTCGCCCTGGCCCGTCCCGGACGGCGGCAGCGCCAGGTAGCCGCCCTCGCCGTGGAAGCGGAGGGAGCCGGGGACGAAGTCCTTGGCGTAGAGCAGTTCGCCGAGCTGCTCCATGGAGTACGGCTTCACGAGGATCGCCCAGCGCGTGGGCGAGGCGACGACCGGGCCGAGCCGCATGCCCGAGCGGTCGAGCGCTTCGAGGGCACGGGCGGCCGGCAGGGCCGGCAGGGAGACCGCGCAGGGGGCCTTGCCGCCGGTGGCCAGGATGATCGGCGCCGTCGGCCGGTTGCTCCACCACCAGCGGACCATGCGCTCGTCGGTGGTGGCCGCGAGGAGGCCGGGGTCGAAGGGGTGCGCGCCGGGCACCGTGCAGTCGGGGTCGGGGCAGCTGCAGCGGGAGTGCCCCTGCGGGTCCGCCGCCACGCCCGGGAGTACGGGCCACTGCCATTCCGTCGCGTAGGTCAGGGCCGCGCCGATCGGCTCAGGCCTCCCGTCACTGCGCTGGAACAGGAGCCTGCGTCGCCTTCCAGGGATCTCGCGCATGAGCGCTCGTCCTTTCCGTTGCACGCCTGGCAACACCGTGGTCCACATCACAACATGTGTCGATCACTTCACTGTGCGTACCTGTTGGCGCATCACACCCCTACCATGAGCAAGGGGAACCCCTATGGGTCGAGCAAGGGCTGCCTCCGCGGCCGTCCCGCCCATACTGCGTGTATCAAAAGCACGGGCGTGGCGTAGGGGTGGCGAAGTATGGCGTTTGCCGTCGCGCGTATTTCTCTCCGCCTCCGCCACGGGAGGATGGGGCACGGTCGTCGGTGGATAGGACGCCCGGTTCCGTCACCAGGTTCCGGGTGGTTCCCAACCACCCCTGGCCTTCACCGAGTACGTACCCATCACGACCGCTGTGACGCTCCGTCGAGCAAGCCCAGTCGACCGCAATAAGCCGTCACCTGCGGCAGTTTTAAGCCAACTTTGCATTTCCGTAAGAAGAAGGAGAGTTGTCCCCTCGGGCCTCACGGACACCAGGAATCCCAGCAGGACAATGCTGGACATCTCCTCACGAGTGCGTGTACATGTGGAGACACTGCTAGCGGCGCAGAATGACATGGGGGTTTGCGATGCTTTGGAGCAGTACGCGCCGGTCGGAAGGCCGGACGCCATGAACGCCCCGCACCCTCCGAAAGTGGCTGGAATCGATTCAACGGTTCCGGCTCCCGCACACACTGTCGCGCCCGTCGCGGGTACCGCCCCGGCCGCCCCCGCAAACCCACCGGCCCCGCCCGGCGCGGTTCTCCAGGACCGACTCGCCGGCTGGGTCTCCGACCTCACCACGCTGCACGAGCTGACCGAACGCCTGGCCCGCACGGCCGCGCTCGACGAGGCACTCCAGGAACTGCTGCGGGCCGGCGCCGCCCTGGTCGGCGCCCGGCGCGGCCTCGTCGTCCTCGAGCCCGGCGACGGCCTCGGCCCGGACACCACCATCGGCCTGGGCCTGGCCCGCGCCGACCTCGGCCACATCGAGACGGTGCCGCGCAGCGCCCTCTCCTACGGCCGGATCCTCGAAGGCCTCCCGGGCGGCGAGGGCGGGATCGCCGACCCCGACCTGTTCGCCGAGGAGGGGCTCGACCCCCGCCACCGCGAGGTCGCGGCCCGGCTCGGCTACGCCGCCAGCTACACCCTCCCCCTGTCCACCGACACCGCCGGCCGCCTCGGCGCCGCCGTCTGGCTCTACGACGAACCCGCCGAACCCGGCGAGCGGCCGCGCCACCTCGCCGGCCTGTACGCCCGGTACGCCGCCGAGCACCTGGCCCGGCTCCTGGAGCTGGAGCGCACGCGCACGTCCATGGCGACCATGTCGGACGAGCTGCTGCCCTCCCGGCTGCCGCGGGTGGCCGGTGTGCAGCTCGCCGCCCTGCACCGCACCGGCCCGCGCGGCGGCGGCGACTGGTACGACGCGCTGCCGCTGCCCGACGCCGCCCTCGGCCTCGCCGTCGGATCGGTCACCGGGGCGGGGCCCAGCGCGGTCGCCGCGATGGGGCGGCTGCGGGCGTCCCTGCGCGCGTACGCCGTGATGGAGGGGGAGGACCCGGTGGCGGTCCTGTCCGACCTGGAGCTGCTGCTGCGGCTGACCGAGCCGGCCCGCTCGGCCACCGCCCTGTTCGGCTACTGCGAACCGGCCGCCCGCAAGATCACGCTGGCCGGTGCCGGGCACAGCCCGCCCCTGCTGATCGGAGAACGCCGCACGGAGTTCGTGGAGACGTCGGTCTCGGCCCCGCTGGGCATGCTCGCCTGCTGGGAGGCGCCCAGCGTGGAGATCCTCGCCGAGCCCGGGGAGACGGTCCTGCTGTACACCGACGGGCTGCTGCACCGCACCGGCGAGGCCACCGACCGGGCCTTCGCGCGGCTGCACGCGGCGGCGGCCGGAGTGCCCCGGGCGCTGCGCCGCGACCCCGGCGCGATCGCCGACCACGTCCTGCGCAGCGTGCTGCCGGACGGGCTGGACGCGGCGGACGGCGCGGAGGACGTCGTGCTGCTGGCGGCCCGCTTCGAGTAACGGTCCTCGTCATCGGCCCGGGCCCCCTTCCACGCCGCCGTAGAGTGGACGGTGGTCCAGTGCCGTATCGAGGAGGATGACCGTGGCGGAGGAGCTCACACCGGCGACCCCGGACGAGAGCGAAGAGCCGATCAAGCAGCGGAAGAACGGACTGTACCCCGGCGTGTCCGACGAACTGGCCGAGAACATGAAGAGCGGCTGGGCCGACACCGAGCTGCGCGACCTCCAGCCCATCCCCCAGGCCGCCGAGACCGCCGCCCGCCGGGCCGCGCTGTCCGCGCGCTTCCCGGGCGAGCGCCTGGTGATCCCCGCGGGCAACCTCAAGACCCGGTCGAACGACACCGAGTACCCCTTCCGGGCCTCCGTCGAGTACGCCTACCTCACCGGCAACCAGACCGAGGACGGCGTCCTCGTCCTGGAGCCCAAGGACGGCGGCCACGAGGCGACGATCTACCTCCTGCCGCGCTCCGACCGCGAGAACGGCGAGTTCTGGCTGGACGGCCAGGGCGAGCTGTGGGTCGGCCGCCGGCACTCCCTCACCGAGGCCGAGCAGCTGTACGGCATCCCCGCCTCCGACGTGCGCGAGCTGCCCGGGGCGCTGCGCGAGGCCACCGGGCCGGTGCGCGTCGTGCGCGGGTACGACGCCGGCATCGAGGCCGCGCTGACCGACAAGGTCACCGCCGAGCGCGACGAGGAGCTGCGGGTCTTCCTCTCCGAGGCGCGGCTGGTCAAGGACGACTTCGAGATCGGCGAGCTGCAGAAGGCCGTCGACTCGACCGTGCGCGGCTTCGAGGACGTCGTGAAGGTCCTCGACAAGGCCCAGGCGACCTCCGAGCGGTACATCGAGGGCACGTTCTTCCTCCGCGCGCGCGTGGAGGGCAACGACGTCGGCTACGGCACGATCGCCGCGGCCGGACCGCACGCCTGCACGCTGCACTGGGTCCGCAACGACGGGCCCGTGCGATCGGGCGACCTGCTGCTGCTCGACGCGGGCGTGGAGACGCACACGTACTACACGGCCGACGTCACGCGCACGCTGCCGATCAGCGGACGCTTCAGCGAGATCCAGAGGAAGATCTACGACGCCGTGTACGAGGCCCAGGAGGCCGGCATCGCGGCCGTGCAGCCGGGGGCGAAGTACCGGGACTTCCACGACGCCGCGCAGCGGGTGCTCGCCGAGAGGCTCGTGGAGTGGGGGCTCGTCGAGGGCCCGGTCGAGCGGGTGCTGGAGCTGGGGCTGCAGCGGCGGTGGACGCTGCACGGCACGGGTCACATGCTGGGCATGGACGTCCACGACTGCGCCGCCGCGCGGACCGAGACGTACGTGGACGGCGTGCTGGAGCCGGGGATGTGCCTGACCGTGGAGCCGGGCCTGTACTTCCAGGCCGACGACCTGACGGTCCCGGAGGAGTACCGCGGCATCGGTGTGCGGATCGAGGACGACATCCTGGTCACCGAGGACGGCAACCGGAACCTGAGTGCGGCGCTGCCGCGGCGTGCGGACGAGGTCGAGGCCTGGATGGCGTCCGTCCAGGGCTGAGTTTCGGGGGCGGGGGCGCGCCTTCCGGTCGGGTCGGTCAAGAAACAGCAGGTCAGCCGTAGTTGACGTGTGAGATCATGACCGACCTTGCCGGGCCGACTCGGGGAACAGGCGCGATCACCATGAAGAACGCTCAGACGGCACTGACCATGCAGGACGCCATCCTCACCCTGCAGAGGTACTGGAGCGACAACGGCTGCATGATCACGCAGCCGTTGAACACCGAGGTCGGAGCCGGTACGGCCAACCCGGCCACGGCGCTGCGGGTGCTCGGCCCCGAGCCGTGGAGCGTCGCCTACGTCGAACCGAGCGTGCGGCCGGACGACTCGCGCTACGGCGAGAACCCCAACCGGCTCCAGACCCACACCCAGTTCCAGGTCATCCTCAAGCCGGACCCGGGCAACCCGCAGGAGCTGTACCTGGGCAGCCTGCGCGCGCTCGGCGTCGACCTGAACGCGCACGACGTGCGGTTCGTCGAGGACAACTGGGCCTCACCGGCGCTCGGCGCCTGGGGGCTGGGCTGGGAGGTCTGGCTGGACGGCATGGAGATCACCCAGTTCACCTACTTCCAGCAGGTCGGCGGCGTCGCCCTGGACCCGGTGTCGGTGGAGATCACCTACGGCCTCGAACGCATCCTGATGAACCTCCAGGGCGTGTCGCACTTCAAGGACATCCTGTACGCGCCGGGCATCACCTACGGCGAGGTGTTCGGGCAGAACGAGTACGAGATGAGCCGCTACTACCTCGACGACGCCGACATCGACACCAACCACCGGCTGTTCGAGTCGTACGCGGCCGAGGCGCGGCGCCTGCTCGACCTGGAGCTGCCGGTCCCGGCGTACACCTACGTCCTCAAGTGCAGCCACACCTTCAACGTGCTCGACGCGCGCGGCGCGATCAGCACCACCGAGCGGGCCAAGGCGTTCTCGCTGATGCGCGGGCTGACGCACGAGTCGGCGAAGCTGTGGGAGCGGCGGCGGGCCGCGCTGGAGCATCCGCTCGGGGTCGCGGCCGCGCCCGCCCCGGCCGAGCGGGCACCGCTGCCGAAGGTGCCCGGCGTGGAGACGCTGCTGTTCGAGATCGGCGTGGAGGAACTGCCGTACGCCGAGGTCCCCGCCACCACCGAGGCCGTGCGCGAGTCGGTCACCGCCAAGCTGGCCGCGACCCGGCTGGGGCACGGCGCGATCACCGTGATGGCCACCCCGCGCCGGATCGTGATCACGGTCGAGGGCGTGCAGCCCCGCGAGCGGGACACGATGCGGACCGTGCGCGGCCCCAAGGTCGCCGCCGCCTTCAAGGACGGCGCGCCCACGCCCGCGCTGCTGGGCTTCGCCCGCAGTCAGGGCGTCGAGCCCGCCGACGTGCGGGTCGTCGAGGTCAAGGGTGTCGAGCACGTGGCGGTCACCCGGCACGAGCCGGGGCGTCCGGCCGTCGAGGTGCTCAGCGAGCTGCTGGCCGAGGTCGTGTCCGGGCTGCGGGCCGGGCGGAACATGCGGTGGAGCGATCCGGGGCTGTCGTTCTCGCGCCCCGTGCGCTGGCTGCTCGCGCTGCTGGGCCGTACTCCCCTGCCCGTGGTGGTCTCCTCGCTCTCCGCCGGCGACACCACCCGGGTCCAGCGCCAGGCTCCCTACCCGGAGGTCCGGGTCACCTCCGCCGAGGGCTACCCGCACTTCCTGCACATGCACGGCATCCTGCTCGACCGGGAGGCCCGGCGCGGGGCGGTGGTCCGCGGGGCCCTGGAGGCGGCGGCCGAGGTCGGCGGGCGGATCGACGTGGAGGACCAGGCCGGGCTGATCGACGAGATCACCGACATCCTGGAGTTCCCCTACGCCGTGCGCGGGTCGTTCGACGAGCGCTACCTCGAACTGCCCGCGAGCGTCCTGACCACCGTGATGCGCAAGCACCAGCGCTATCTTCCCGTGCTCGACGGCGAACGCCTCATGCCGCACTTCGTCACGTTCGCCAACGCCCTGTGCGACGACGACGTGGTGCGGGCGGGCAACGAGGCGGTGCTGCGGGCCCGTTACGAGGACGCCGCGTTCTTCTGGCGGGCGGACCTGAAGGTGGCGCCGGAGGAGTTCCGGCGGCGGCTGGACAAGCTGACCTTCGAGGACCGGCTCGGTACGGTCGCCGACCGCGCCGACCGCATCGCCGCCCTCGCCCTGAACCTGGCCGGGCGGGCCGGTCTGCCGGAGGAGGCGGTGGAGGTCGTGCGCCGCGCCGGTGCGCTGGCGAAGTTCGACCTGGCCTCGCAGATGGTGATCGAGTTCTCCGGGCTGGCCGGGGTGATGGCCGAGGAATACGCCCGCCGGGCCGGCGAGTCCGCCGAAGTCGCCCGGGCCCTGGCCGAGATGGAGCTGCCGCGCTCCGCCGGCGGCGCCCTGCCCGCCGGTGACGCGGGTGCCGTGCTGTCACTGGCCGACCGGTTCGACCTGGTGACGGGCATGTTCGTGATCGGGGCCGCGCCGACCGGGAGCTCCGATCCGTACGGGGTGCGGCGGGCCGCGATCGGACTGCTCAACGTGTTGCGGAACGTGCCCGCCGTGGCGGGCGTCCGGGTGAGCGACGGGCTGCGCGCGGCGGCCGTACGGTACGCCGCGCAGGGCGTCGAGGTGCCCTTCGAGCGGGTCGCCGAGGCCGCCGAGCTGATCACCCGGCGCTACGAGCAGCAGCTCACGGACGCCGGGCACGAGCACCGGCTGGTCCAGGCCGTCCTGGTGCGGGCGGACCGGCCCGCCCAGGGCGATCGCACGCTGGCCGCGCTGGAGCGGCACATCGGCAGCGAGGCGTTCGAGGCGCTCACCGCGGCGCTGCAGAGGGTGGTGCGCATCCTGCCCGAGGAAGAGTCCTCGGGCGATGCCGACCGGTCCCTGCTGACCGCGCCCGCCGAGTTGCGTCTCGCCGAGAGCGCGGAAGCCGTACGCCAGGCCCTGCACGGCCGCGAGGACGACCTCGACGCGCTGGTGGAGGTCTCCGCCCCGCTGGTCGAGGCGATCGGCGCGTTCTTCGACGAGGTCCTGGTGATGGACCCCGACCCCGCGGTCCGTGCGGCGCGGCTGGCGCTGCTGGCGGAGGTGGCGGGGCTGGCGCGGACGACGCTGGACTGGGGTGCGCTGTAGGACGGAGGGGCACGAGCGGTGTTTCACGTGAAACACCGCCCCGCCGGTGAAGACCGCCCCGCCGGTGAAGACCGCCCTGCCGGTGAAGACCGCCCTGCCGGTGGGACTCAGTCCCTGGGCGCCGTCCGCGGAACCTCAGACCGCCACCAGCGGGGCGTCCTCGCGCCACTTCAGGACCTTGTCGAAGCTCACCACGGCTCCGCCCCGGCCCGGCTTGTTGCCGATGTGGACGTGGTCGGCGAGCTCCTCGATGAGGCACAGCCCTCTGCCGTGCTCCGCGTCGTCGTGCGCGGGGCGGATCTGCGGGCGGGACCGGCCGGCGGAGGCCGCGGGGAACCCCGGACCCGCGTCGGCGACCTCGATCCGGCACTTCTCGCCGTCGAGGTACGCGGTGACCCGGTACGCCTCCGAGCCGGGGCCGCGCCCCGCGTCCCCGCCGTGCTCCACGGCGTTCGCGCAGGCCTCGCTGAGAGCGACGGAGAGGTCGTAGGAGATGTCCGGGTCGACGCCCGCGGTCTCCATCGTGCCGATGAGAAGGCGCCGGGCGAGCGGCACGCTCGCAGCTTCGCGCCGCAGATGGAGTGACCACCAGATGCTCATGCTCCAGCCTCCTGGCCGCGGCTCGACATACCGTTACGTATTGCCCTCAGTCCCCGCGTGTAAGCGTGAAGTTGACGTGAGGCCGCCCATACGGCGGATGCGCGCTGGTCCTGATCGGTGTATGTGGGGGCGGACGTCGACGCACACGGGGGCGCGGACAGCGGCGCATCAGGGGGGCGCCTGGGGCCAGAGGGTGACGTTCCGGTCGTACGGCATCTTGCGGACCTGCCGCACGAGGCCTCGGGGGCCAGTGCGATGATGAGCCCGCCATGACTGCCCCCCACGCGCGCGCGACGCGCTCCGGACACACGCTCCGGATTCTGCGGGCCGCGGTGTTCGCCGCGGTCTGCGTCGTGCTGGCCGGGGCAGGTCACGCGCTCGCCTCCTGCGACGGTATCCCGCTGTGGACGCTGGGCGCCGGGTTCCTCGGAGTGGCCGCGGTGGCGGCCCCGCTCGCCGGGCGCGTGCGCTCGCTGCCGGGGATCGCGGTGCTGCTCACGGTCGGCCAGACGGTGCTGCACACACTGTTCGGCATGGGCCAGCACGGTTCGGCCGCCGCCACCTCCTCGGTGCAGCCGGGCGTGAGCGACGCCGCGCTGGTGCAGCAGGCCGCGCGGCTCCTGTGCGGCACGACGGCGGCGGCGATCAGCCCGGCGCAGGCCCACCGGATCCTCACCGACGCCCGGCTCCAGCCCGCTCCGGACGCGCACATGACGCATCTGGACGCCGCGTCGGGCTCACTGTGGCCGTCCCTGCCGATGCTGCTCGGTCACGCCCTCGCGGCGATCGCCGCCGGCTGGCTGCTGCGCCACGGCGACCTGGCCCTGCTGCGCCTCACCGAACTGTCGGCGCAGGGTGTCGCCGAAGGGGCGCTCGTACGCTCCCTGCGGGCCGCGCTCGCGCTGGCGCGGGCCCTGCGCGCCGGTCTCCCGGGAACGCCGGAGACCCCTCGGCGCACCGCGCACGCCGTGCGGCCCGCGCTCGGCATGCCGCGCACCGACGCGCTCCAGCACACGGTGATCCGGCGCGGTCCGCCCGCCGTCGCGGTTTCCGCACTCGCCCTCGCCGCCTGACGCGACGCGACCACCACTCCGCCGAGGAGGGGCCGCCGTCGTGCGGCACGCGCGCGTGCGCATCCCTCCGGTCCTTTCCCCATCGACTCACAGCGGAGTGCCCCTTCCATGAAGGTTTCCCGTATCGCCGCGGCCGGTGCCGCCGCCGGTGTCACCGTCCTCGCCCTGTCCGCGCCCGCGTTCGCGCACGTCACCGTGCAGCCCGAGGGCACGGCCGCGAAGGGCGGCTACGCGGTCGTGGACTTCAAGGTCCCCAACGAGCGCGACAACGCCTCGACCACGAAGCTCGAGGTCAGCTTCCCGACCGACCACCCGCTCGCCTCCGTCATGCCGGAGCCGATGCCGGGCTGGAAGATCGAGGTCACCAAGTCCAAGCTGGACAAGCCGCTCGAGATGCACGGCGAGAAGATCTCCGAGGCCGTCACCAAGGTCACCTGGACCGCCGACGGCAAGGGCATCGAGCCCGGCTACTTCGAGAAGTTCCCGGTCTCCATCGGCACCCTGCCCGAGGACACCGACCAGCTGGTGTTCAAGGCCCTCCAGACGTACTCCAACAAGGAGGTCGTCCGCTGGATCGAGGTGCCGCAGAAGGGCCAGGAGGAGCCCGACAACCCGGCCCCGGTGCTGGAGCTGTCCGCCGCCTCCGAGGACGGGCACCACGACAGCGCGGCCGGTGACGACTCCGGCACCGGGTCGGCCGAGAAGGCCTCCGCCGACACCGCCGCCTCCGACTCCGCCTCGTCCGACAACACCGACACCACCGCCCGCGTCCTGGGCATCGTCGGCATCGTGGTCGGCGCGGCCGGTGTCGCCTACGGCGTGCTCGCCGGGCGTCGGCGCACCAACGCCTGAGGCTGTTTCCGTTGCACGGCGCGCGCCGGGTCACCGCCCTCGCGGGGCGCCCCGGCGCGCGCCGGGTCACCGACATCTGGGACATTTTTCTATGCGCACCAAGACCTTCGCCGCGGCCGCTCTGCTCGCCGCCGCCTCCCTGACCCTGACCGCCTGCGGCAGCGGCGACGACAGCAACAAGCCCGTCGCCGTGGTGTCGGAGGAGGCCGGCTCCGACAAGGCCGCCACCGTCCTCGACAAGCCCTTCGAGAAGCCGGACCTGGTCCTCACCGACACGCAGGGCAAGAAGTACGACCTCCGCAAGGAGACCCAGGGCAAGCCCACGCTGATCTACTTCGGCTACACCCACTGCCCCGACGTCTGCCCGCTGACGATGAACAACATCGCCGTCGCCAAGAAGCAGCTGCCCAAGGCCGAGCAGGACGACCTGCGCGTGGTGTTCGTCACCACCGACCCCCAGCGCGACACCCCGGCCGAACTCGGCAAGTGGCTCAAGGGCATCGACGCGCAGTTCGTCGGTCTCACCGGCGACTTCGCGACCATCCAGGCCGGTGCCCGCACCCTCGGCATCTCCATCGATCCGCCGCACAAGGACAAGAACGGCAAGATCGTCTCCGAGCACGGCACCCAGGTCATCGCGTTCTCGCCGAAGACCGACGGCGGCTATGTGCTCTACGGCGAGGACGCCACCGTCCAGGACTACACCAAGGACCTCCCCAAGATCGTCAAGGGGGAGAACCCGTGAGGCGGCGACTCGGCCCCGCGGCACTCGTCATAGCCGGGGCGCTGGCCCTGGCCGGCTGCGGCGGCTCCGACTCGGGCGACGACGGCGGCTCGGGCGGCAAGGCGGAACTCTCCGTCGGCGCCGCCTACATGCCGCAGCCGGTCTCCGACGAGATGGCGGCCGGCTTCCTCACCGTCACCAACAAGGGCGGTGCCGCCGACGAGCTGACCTCGGTCACCAGCGACATCGCCGGGCAGGTCACCGTGCACGAGACCACCGGCGGAGCCATGCGGGAGGTCAAGAGCCTGGAGATCCCCGCCCACGGCCGGCTGGTGCTGAAGAGCGGCGGCGACCACCTGATGTTCGAGCAGCTGAAGCGCAAGCCGAAGGAGGGCCAGACCGTCTCGGTCGAGCTGCGCTTCGCCCGCTCCGCCCCCGTCAAGGTCGAGATGCCGGTGAAGCCGGCGACCTACACCCCGAAGACCGGACACTGAGGGAGGGACCACTGTGACGCAGACCATCGCCCCCCGCGTCCGGACTCTGGTGCTGCTGCTCCTGGCCGCGGCCTGCGCACTCCTCGCCGGAGCCGGTCCGGCCTCCGCGCACGCCGCGGTGACGGGCAGCGACCCCGCGCAGGGGGCGGTGGTCGACAAGGCCCCGGCCCGGATCACGCTCACCTTCTCCGAGCAGGTCGCGATGTCCGACGACTCGCTGCGCGTGCTCGACCCCGAGGGCAAGCGCGTCGACCTGGGCAAGCCGTCCGACGTCAGCGGCACGACGTACGCCGTGCGCCTGCGGTCCGGCCTGTCCGACGGCACCTACACGGTGGCCTACCAGGTCGTGTCGGCGGACAGCCATCCCGTCTCCGGCGCCTACACCTTCTCCGTCGGCGCGCCCTCCAAGACGTCCGTGACGGTCTCCGGGCAGGGGACCGACGACGGCGTCGTCGGCTGGCTGTACGGCTTCGGGCGGTACGTGTCCTACGCCGGGTTCATCGTGATGGTCGGCGGCGCCGCCTTCGTGCTCGCCTGCTGGCCCCGCGGTTCCGGGGTGCGGCCGGTGCAGCGGTTCGTCGTCTCCGGGTGGCTCGCGCTCACCGCCGCGACCCTCGCCCTGCTGCTCCTGCGCGGCTCCTTCACCGGCTCCGGGAAGGTCGCCGACGTCCTCGACCTGTCCCTCCTCGGGCAGGTGCTGCAGACCAAGACCGGCGCGGCCCTGGTCTCCCGGCTGCTGCTGCTCGCCGCCGCCGCGCTGTTCATCGCCGTGCTGTTCGGGTCGTACGACAAGCGTGACGACCCGCGGGAGAAGCGGGACCTGACCTTCGGTCTCGCCATCGGCGGCGTCGTCGTGGCCGCCGGGCTCGCCGCGAGCTGGGCGATGTCCGAGCACGCCTCGGTCGGGCTCCAGGCGGGCATCGCCATGCCGGTCGACGTCGTCCACCTGCTGGCCGTCGCCGCGTGGCTGGGCGGACTCGGCGCGCTGCTGGCCGCCCTGTACCGGGCACCCGCCGACGCGCCCGTCGACGCGTCCGCCGTACGCCGCTTCTCCCGTGTCGCCTTCGGCAGCGTGCTCGCGCTGATCGCGACCGGGGCGTACCAGTCCTGGCGCCAGCTCGGCTCCTGGTCGGCCTTCACCGACACCCGCTACGGCCAGCTCCTCCTGGCCAAGATCGCCCTCGTCGTCGTCCTCGTCGGCGTCGCGTGGATCTCGCGCCGGTGGACGGGACGGCTGACGGAGGCGGTGCCGGCGGAGCGCGAAAAGGTGCGGGCCGGGGTGGGGGCCTCCGGTGACACCGACGCCGAGACCGACGCCGCCGAGGAGCCCGCTGCCGGGGAGTCCGCCGCCGAGCGCGCCGATGACGGGCCTGCTGCCGGGGAGTCCCCTGCCGCGCCCGCCGCCGAGGAGCCCGCTGCCGACAAGCCCCCCGCCGAGCCCGCCGACGCCGAGCGCGCCGCCCAGCTCGCCCGGCAGCGGGCCGCTCGGGACGCCGCCCGGCAGAAGCGGCTGCGGGACGCCGACCCCGGCCGCTCCGGCCTGCGCCGCTCCGTGCTGGCCGAGGCCGGCATCGCCGTCGTCCTGCTCGCCGTCACCACGGTGCTGACGCAGACCGAGCCGGGACGTACGGAGCAGGAGGCCAAGGCGGCCACCTCGTCCTCCGCCTCCGCCGACGCGGGCGCCTCCGGGGCGCTCACCCTGAACATGCCGTTCGACACCGGCGGCAAGGACGGCAAGGGCATCGTCACGGTCGACCTCGACCCCGCGCGCGTGGGCGGCAACGAGCTGCACGTCTACGTGGAGCGGCCCAACGGACGCGCCTTCGACATCCCCGAGGTGAAGGTCGAGTTCACCCTGGAAGCCAAGGACATCGGGCCCCTGCCCGTCGTCCCCGACCACATCACCACCGGACACTGGTCGGCGAACGGAGTGCAGATCCCCATGGCCGGCGACTGGGAGGTCGACGTGACCGTGCGGACCTCCGACATCGACGAGGTGACCGTTTCCAAGAACGCGCAGATCGGCTGAACGACCATGCCTGACCAGTCCATTCCGCAGGCCCGTACCCCCGACACCGTTCCCGGGGAGAACGAGACGGCCTCCTCCCAGGGCATCTCACGGCGGCGGCTGCTCGGCACCGCCGGCGCCACCGGGCTCGTGCTCGGCACCGCCGGCGCGGCCGTGGGATACGCCGCCGCTCCCTCCGAAGCCGCCGCTCCGCTGACCTCGCTCGGCACGGACCGGGCGATGTTTCACGGGAAACATCAGCCCGGCATCACCGACGGCCTCCAGGCCCGCGGCCACCTCGTCGCCTTCGACCTGGCCCCGGGTGCCGGCCGCAAGGAAGCCGCCGCCCTGCTCCGCCGCTGGTCGGAGACGGCCCGGCGGCTGATGGCGGGCGAGCCGAGCGCCCACGACGACACCGACGTCGCCCGGGACGCCGGTCCTTCGTCGCTGACGATCACCTTCGGCTTCGGCCACAGCTTCTTCGCCCGGACCGGCCTGGAGAAGCAGCGCCCGGTCGCCCTCGACCCGCTGCCCGAGTTCTCCTCCGACCACCTCGACAAGAACCGCAGCGACGGCGACCTGTGGGTGCAGATCGGCGCCAACGACGCCCTGGTCGCCTTCCACGCCCTGCGCGCCGTCCAGAAGGACGCGGGCCGGGCCGCCAAGGTGCGGTGGCAGATGAACGGCTTCAACCGCTCCCCGGGCGCCACCGCCCACCCCATGACGGCCCGCAACCTCATGGGCCAGATCGACGGCACCCGCAACCCGAAGCCGAGCGAGCCCGACTTCGACCAGCGGATCTTCGTGCCGGAGCAGGGCGAACCGGCCTGGATGGCGAACGGCTCCTACGCCGTCGTCCGCCGGATCCGCATGCTCCTCGACGACTGGGAGAAGCTCTCCGTCAAGGCGCAGGAGGACGTCATCGGGCGCCGCAAGTCCGACGGGGCGGCGCTGTCCGGGGGCACCGAGACGACCGCGATGGACCTGGAGAAGACGGACGCCAAGGGCAACCTCGTCGTCCCGATCAACGCCCACGCCCGCATCACCCGGCCGGACCAGAACGGCGGCGCCGCGATGCTCCGCCGCCCGTTCTCCTTCCACGACGGCATCGACGCCGACGGGGTGCCCGACGCGGGCCTGCTCTTCATCTGCTGGCAGGCCGATCCGCTGCGCGGCTTCGTGCCGGTGCAGCGCAAGCTCGACCGGGGCGACGCCCTGTCCGCGTTCATCCGCCACGAGTCGAGCGGGCTGTTCGCGGTGCCCGGCGGGGCCGCGGAGGGCGAGTACGTGGGGCAGAAGTTGCTGGAGGGGTGAGAGCGCGGCTCTGTACGGGCTTGTGGGGGATAGCGCTTCCGCAAGCCCATTAGGGTGAGGTCATGCCAGCGAGCTATGCGTATCTCGGCCCCGAGGGCACCTTCACCGAAGTCGCCCTGCGCACGCTTCCCGAGGCCGCCACCCGCGAACTCATCCCGTACGTGTCCGTCCAGTCCGCGCTCGACGCGGTACGCGCCGGCGAGGCCGAGGCCGCGTTCGTGCCGATCGAGAACTCCGTCGAGGGCGGCATCACCACCACCCTCGACGAGCTGGTCGCCGGCGCGCCGCTGATGATCTACCGCGAGGTGCTGCTGTCCATCACCTTCGCGCTGCTCGTCCGTCCGGGCACGCGGCTGTCGGACATCAAGACCGTCTCCGCGCACCCGGCCGCCCAGCCGCAGGTGCGCAACTGGCTGAAGAAGCACCTCCCGGACGCGCACTGGGAGTCGGCCGCCTCGAACGCGGACGCCGCCCGATTGGTCCAGGAGGGCCAGTACGACGCCGCCTTCGCCGGGGAGTTCGCCGCCGCCCGCTACGGGCTGGAGGCCCTGGAGACCGGGATCCACGACGCGGAGAACGCCCAGACGCGGTTCGTGCTGGTCGGCCGGCCCGCCCGGCCCGCCGCCCCGACCGGCGCGGACAAGACCTCGGTCGTGCTGTGGCAGCGCGACGACCACCCCGGCGGCCTGCGCGACCTGCTCGGCGAGTTCGCCACCCGCGGCATCAACCTGATGCTGCTCCAGTCCCGGCCCACCGGTGCGGGCATCGGCAACTACTGCTTCTGCATCGACGCCGAGGGCCACATCTCCGACCGCCGGGTGGCGGAAGCCCTGATGGGCCTGAAGCGGATCTGCCTCCAGGTGCGCTACCTCGGTTCGTATCCGCGCGCCGACTTGCAGCCGGGGGAGGTGCGGGCGCCGCGGCCGGGGACCTCGGACGAGGAGTTCCTCGCGGCCTCGGACTGGGTCGCGCGGTGCCAGGACGGCCGGTTCTAGGCCGGTCGTACCTGCTGATAGTCGTTATCCACAGAAGTTATCCACAGGTCCGCTTCTCGACCTGGGGACAAGTCGACAACGAAGCGTGAGTCAGTCGACAAATCGCCCTACAGCCCCCTGATGCGTCCATCAGCAGGCAGGTCACCCTTCGTCCACCGTTTTCCCTTGCGTAACTCTTTGGGGTGACCCGTTTCCACTCGAAAGTGAGGGTAAAGGGGGTTTGCGACGGGAATTCTCAGGGATGACCACGCCTTCCGGAGTGATCAATTCCGAAGTCCACAGATCTTCCACACAGCCTGTGGATAACTCTTCGGCGGGTGTGGATCCCTGTGGACAACCCAAGCCCAAGTCCCCTTCCCCGCAAGGGATTCGGGTCAATGCCACGCCGCCCGGATGCCTCGTTCCAGGGAAAGGCGCCCTCTTTATTGACACTGAGCGCAATTCCCCCATAACGGTACGTAAGGCGCGCTCGGAATAGTGAGTCGTGGGCGGTCATCCCGCACCGGTAGCCTTGAGCGCGTGATTGACCTTCGCCTGCTCCGTGAGGACCCCGACCGTGTGCGCGCGTCGCAGCGCGCCCGTGGAGAGGACGTCGCGCTCGTCGACTCCCTCCTGTCTGCCGACGAGCGGCGCAGGTCGTCCGGCGTCCGCTTCGACGAGCTGCGCGCCGAGCAGAAGGCGCTCGGCAAGCTGATCCCCAAGGCGTCCGGGGACGAGAAGGCCGAGCTGCTGAAGAAGGCGAGCCAGCTCGCCGCCGACGTCAAGGCCGCCGACGCGGAACGCGACGCGGCCGCCGCCGAGACCCAGGAGCTGCTCCAGAGGCTCGGCAACCTCGTCCACCCGGACGTGCCCGTGGGCGGCGAGGAGGACTTCGTCACGCTGGAGACGCACGGCACGATCCGCGACTTCGCCGGCGAGGGCTTCGAGCCCAAGGACCACCTGGAGCTCGGCCAGCTCCTCGGCGCGATCGACGTGGAGCGTGGCGCCAAGGTCTCCGGCTCGCGCTTCTACTTCCTCACCGGTGTGGGCGCCCTGCTGGAGCTCGCCCTGGTGAACGCGGCGATGGCCCAGGCCACGGCGGCCGGCTTCACGCCGATGCTGACCCCGGCCCTGGTCCGCCCCCAGTCCATGGCGGGCACGGGCTTCCTCGGCCAGGCCGCCCAGGACGTCTACCACCTCCCGGCCGACGACCTCTACCTCGTCGGCACCTCCGAGGTCGCGCTCGCGGCGTACCACATGGACGAGATCCTCGACGCCGACCGCCTCCCGCTGCGCTACGCGGGCTTCTCGCCCTGCTTCCGCCGCGAGGCCGGCTCGCACGGCAAGGACACCCGGGGCATCTTCCGCGTGCACCAGTTCGACAAGGTCGAGATGTTCTCCTACGTCACGCCGGAGGACTCGCAGGCCGAGCACCAGCGGCTGCTGGAGTGGGAGAAGCAGTGGCTGACCTCGCTGGAGCTGCCGTTCCGGGTCATCGACGTGGCCTCCGCCGACCTCGGCTCCTCGGCCGCCCGCAAGTTCGACTGCGAGGCGTGGATCCCGACGCAGGGCAAGTACCGCGAGCTGACCTCGACCTCGGACTGCACCGAGTTCCAGTCCCGCCGCCTGTCGATCCGCGTCCGTGACGGCAAGCAGGTCCGCCCGCTGGCCACGCTCAACGGCACGCTCTGTGCCGTCCCGCGCACGATCGTGGCGATCCTGGAGAACCACCAGCAGCCCGACGGCTCGGTGCGCGTGCCCGAGGTGCTGCGTCCGTACCTGGGCGGGCGTGAGGTGCTGGAGCCGGTCGCCAAGTGAGCGCCGGTTTCCCCTACCGACTCGTCGCCACCGACCTCGACGGAACGCTCCTGCGCTCCGACGAGTCGGTCTCGCGGCGCACCCGTGACGCGCTCGCCGCCGCCACGGCGGCGGGCGCCGCGCACATCGTCGTCACCGGCCGCGCGGTCCCCTGGACCCGGCACATCCTCGACGACCTCGGCTACCAGGGGCTGGCCGTCTGCGGCCAGGGCGCGCAGGTGTACGACGTCGGCGCGCGCCGCCTGCTGACGTCGGTCACGCTGGACCGGCAGCTCGCCGGGGTGGCGCTGGCCAAGATCGAGGCGGAGGTCGGCCCGCTGTACCTGGCGGCGAGCCGCGACGGCCTGGACGGCGAGGTGCTGGTGGGCCCGGGCTACGCGGCGCACGGCAACCTGCCCGCGACTCCCTTCACGGACGCGTCGGACCTGTGGGCCGCGCCCCTGAACAAGCTGTACATCCAGCACCCGACGCTGAGCGACGACGAGCTGTGCGAGGTGGCCACGCGCACCGCCGGCGGTTTCGTCACGGTCGTCATGGCGGGCGAGGGCATCGTCGAGCTCCTGCCCCTGGGCCTGTCCAAGGCGACGGGCCTGTCCCTGGCGGCCCGCCGGCTCAAGGTGAAGGCGGCCGACACGATCGCCTTCGGCGACATGCCCAACGACATACCGATGTTCGCCTGGGCCTCCTACGGCGTCGCCATGGCGGACGCCCACGAGGAGCTGAAGGCCGTGGCCGACGAGGTGACGTCCTCCAACGAGGAGGACGGGATCGCGGTCGTGCTGGAGCGGTTGCTGGGCTGAGCCTGCGTGTCGCGGGTGTGGCGGAGGATGCACGGATCGAACGTGCGCGGGCTGTTCAGCCCGACCATGACTCGCTCTTGATCAAGCACAGCGCAAGCCAGTGCCTTACCACTCGGCCAATCCTCCGGGTGGGCGGCCTCACGCGAGGTGCGACTCGCGTGCTCGAAGCGGCCGCCCCGGGCAGCTCCCCGTGCGGGGCGGGTTCTACGGAGAGGTAACGGCTACTCCGGAACCCGCCGCGGGCTGCCCTGCGGGGAGCTGGACGTACTGCCGTGCATGGACATCGTCCGGCTCCTCTCCCAGAACGTGGCGCCGGCTCGAGTGAGCCCGGCGGTGACGAGAACTACTCTGCCTGCCGGGCGAATTGGACGCCACCGAATAAATCGGCGGCCGGGCCGGACCGGTGGCCTACTTGCGCCTGCGCCACCCGCGCCTGCGGGCCTTGCTGAAGAACCAGCCCGCGGGCGGCTCGTCGGAGCGCCAGGGCTGCGGTTCCGGTTCCTCGCGGCGCCAGCGCTCGGCGAGCATCCGGGCCCGGGCGGACGGCTCGGTGGTCTCGGCGGAGCGTATGAAGTCCTCGTCCAGGACGAGGTCGTCCCAGGCGTCGGCACCGGACCCGGAGCCCGGCTGCCCGCGGTCGTCGTACTGAGCCCTTTCGCCCGCCATGCGTGTCCTCCCCGGCCGTCCAACTCCCGTGCGGTTCCCTACATCCCGTTCGCCCAGTGTGCCCTGACAGAGGTGAAGCCTCCGTCAAGGCCGGGGCACGTCACTCCTCGCCGGCGAGCGTGAGCGAGCGCAGCTTCTGACCGGCGTACCAGGTGGCCAGGACCGTGACCGCCACCAGCAGGACCGTCGCCGTGGTCAGGCCCACGTCCGAGGTCACCAGGTCCCCGCCGGACACCTTCTGGGCCACGGCCAGCGACCACTGCTGGACGCTCAGCGTGCGCGCGCCCGGCACCAGGGAGCCGAACAGGGCCTCCCAGACCAGCGCGTAGACGAGGCCGAACACCACGGCGTGCCGGGAGACCGTGCCGAGCAGCAGGAACAGGGCCGCATACGCGATGGACGCGACCAGGGCCGCCACCGTGTACGCCACGGCGATCTGCTGGCCGTTGCCGTTGAGGATGAAGCCGGCGATGAGCGTCGGCACCGCGGAGAACACCATGGTCACCGCGATGGCGACGATCAGCTTGGTGAAGATGATGGTCGGCCGCTTGATCGGCTTGGACAGCAGGTACACCACCGAGCCGTCGTCGATCTCCGGGCCGATGGCACCGGTGCCGGCGATGACGCCGATGATCGGCACCATCGTGGCCAGGGCGAGGCCGCCGAGCAGGTCGGACGCCGTCTGGTCGTCCGCTCCGGCGAGGGCGCGTACGGCCACGGCGATCACGATGAGCAGCAGCGGCAGCGCGCCGAGGATGAGGGCCCGGCGCCGGCCGAGCAGGGCCCGGTAGGTGAGCCGGGCGACTGTGGGGTCGTACATCAGGGCCTCCTACGCCGCGACCAGGTACGAGAAGACGGACTCGAGGGACTCGTCGGACGGCGAGACCGTGAGCAGCCGGATGCCGTGGTCCCTGGCGACCTTGGGCAGCAGCGCGGTGAAGCGGCCGAAGTCGACGGCCTGGATGCGCAGCGCGCCCTCGGCGTGGTCGACCTCGATGCCCGACGTCGACGGGTCGGCGATCAGCGCGGCCGCGAGGGCGCGGTCGTCGCTGGAGCGCACCAGGTAGCGGTGCGGCCGGTCGGTCATCAGGCGGCGGATCTTGCGGAAGTCGCCGCTGGCCGCGTGCCGGCCGGCGACGACGACCTCGATGTGCCAGGCGAGTTGCTCGACCTCTTCGAGGATGTGGGACGAGAACAGCACCGTGCGGCCCTCGTCGCCCATGCGGCGCAGCAGGTCCATCAGCTGCATGCGCTGGCGCGGGTCCATGCCGTTGAAGGGCTCGTCGAGCAGCAGCAGCGACGGGTCGTGGACCAGGGCGCTCGCCATCTTCACGCGCTGGCGCATGCCCTTGGAGTACGTCTGGATCTTGCGGTCCTGCGCGTACTCCATCTCGACCGTCGCCAGGGCCTTCTGGGCCGCCTTGGCGCCCAGGCCGTGCAGCTCGGCGTTGGCGAGGACGAACTCCTTGCCGGTGAGGAAGTCGTACATCGCCTCGCGCTCGGGGACGACGCCGATGTGCTGGTAGATCTTCTCGTTGCGCCAGACGGGCTGCCCGTCGAGGGTGACCGTGCCGGTGGAGGGGGCCAGGAAGCCGCCCATCATGTTGATGAGGGTGGACTTCCCGGCGCCGTTGGGGCCGAGCAGGCCCGTGACGCCGGGGCCGATGGTCATGGTGATGTCGTTGACGGCGACCACGTTGCCGAACCAGCGGGAGACGTGGTCGATGGAGAGCGTGGTCACAGTCCCACCTTCTTGTAGCGGCGCATCAGGAGGCCGTAGCTCGCCGCGATCAGGCCGAGGGCGACGAGGACGAAGACGACGCCTTCGGCGGTGCTCGGGCCCACCCCGCCGGGGAAGGCGGAGGTCGCGCCGAGGAAGGCCGACTGCACCCCGTCGACGATCGTGATGGGCGAGAACAGCCCGATCCACGGCACGGCGTCGGCGCTGCCCTGCACGTCGGCGATGGCCTGGAGGGTGGAGACGGCGCCGTAGGTGATGGTCAGCACGGCGATGACGGCCGCGATGCCGAAGCCGCGGCGCGGGGTGAAGGACGCGATGACCAGGCCGATGCCGGCGAAGAGCAGTGAGAGCAGTGCCACGGAGACGAGTCCCTGTGCGAATCCCTTGGTCTGGTCGGCGAAGTCGAGCTTGGCCAGCAGGGCGCCGACGTAGAGCACGAGCAGGGGAGCGGCCGTCAGGATGAACAGCGCCGAGGCCAGTGCCGCGAACTTGGCGCGCACGTAGTCGGCGGTCTCGATGGGCCGCGAGAAGTACAGGGGCACGGTCTTGAAGCGCAGGTCGCGCGAGACCGACTGGGGCGCCTGCGAGGCGACGTACAGGCTGATGACCGCCTGCATGACGATCGCGTAGCGCGTGTAGTCCAGGGGCAGTTCCTTGGCCTTGGTGGCGACCGCGACGGCGACCATGATGGCCGCGGGCACGCACATCACCACGAACAGCAGCATCGGCAGCACCTTGGACTTGACCGAGCGGCCGAGGCCGTAGGAGCCGCGCAGGGACTGCGAGTACAGGGAGCGGCGGGCGTAGGCGCGGCCCAGGCGGGGGCCGTCGTAGCTGCGGTAGCCGATGTTGTGGATGCGGGTCTGGTCACCCGGCTGTGTCGCCAGGGGCTGCTCAACCGCCATGGCCGACCGCCTCCTTCCGCTGTTGGTGCTGGTCACTGGTCGTGAAGACCTCGGAGATGTGGTGCCGGCGCTGCTCCATGCGCACCAGGCCCAGTCCGAGATCGGCGATCACGTCCCTGACCAGGTCGTACGTCTCCTCGCCCTGCGCGGTCAGGAGCAGGACGTGGCCCGCGCCGGGCAGGCCGCTGCCGTCCTCGACGCTCACCCCGCGCGCGTGCAGCGCCTCGCGGACCGCGCGGGTGCCGTCCGGGTGCTCGTCGGTGTCGGTGACCTCGATCGCGAGGGTCGTGGTGGTCTGGGTGAAGTCCGTGGTGGAGCTGGAGCGCAGGAGCTTGCCGCCGTCGATGACGACCACGTGGTCGCAGGTGCGCTCCAGTTCGCCCAGGAGGTGCGAGGTGACCAGGACCGAGATGCCGAAGTCGGTGTGGATGCGGCGGATCAGGCCGAGCATCTCGTCGCGGCCGACCGGGTCGAGGCCGTTGGTCGGCTCGTCGAGGAAGACCAGCTGCGGGTCGTGGACGAGGGCCTGCGCGAGCTTCACGCGCTGCTTCATGCCGGTCGAGTAGCCGCCGATGGGGCGGTAGCGCTCCTCGTACAGGCCGACGTGGCGCAGCGTGTCGGCGGTGCGCTCGCGCGCGGCCGTGGGCGGCAGGCCGGACATGCGCGCCATGTGGACGACGAACTCGGTGGCCGAGACGTCCGGCGGCAGGCAGTCGTGCTCCGGCATGTACCCGACGCGCTCGCGGATGGCGGCGCCCTTGGTGGCGACGTCGAGGCCGAGCACTTCGGCACGGCCCTCCGTGGCGGGGGACAGGCCCAGCAGGATCTTGATCAGTGTGGACTTGCCGGCCCCGTTGGCTCCGACGAGTCCGGTCACACCGGGCCCGACGTCCACGGAGAGCCGGTCAAGCGCGGTCACCCGGGGGAACCGCTTGCTCAGGCTTTCGGTCGCGATCACAGTCACCCCTCGAAGGTAGGGGCCGGGTACGTGGCGGTCGTCACTCCGCAGGTCTGTCTTCGGGTCAGCCTGGAGTAGTACGGGCCCTTAGGGGGTCTGGTTCTCGAGGGTTACCCCGAGCGGGGAGCTCCTATTGACGAACTCTCTAACAACTGCCAGATTCGCCGGATGACGTTGCTCACGGGCGCGCGGGAGCGCAGGGTGCGGACCGGCGAAGTCGAGCTGTGCGTGGCCGAGCTGGGCGATCCCGGCCGGCCGACGGTCGTGCTGGTGCACGGCTACCCCGACAGCAAGGAGGTCTGGTCGGAGGTCGCCGCGCGGCTCGCGGGTCGGTTCCACGTGGTGGCGTACGACGTCCGCGGCCACGGCCGGTCGACGGCGCCGCGGCCGCTGCGGGGCGGCTTCACGCTGGAGAAGCTGACGGACGACTTCCTGGCCGTCGCGGACGCGGTGAGCCCGGACCGGCCCGTGCACCTGGTGGGGCACGACTGGGGCTCGGTGCAGGGCTGGGAGTTCACCACCGTCGAACGCACCGAGGGCCGCGTCGCCTCCTTCACGTCGGTGTCCGGGCCGTCCCTCGACCACTTCGGCCACTGGCGCGACCGGCGCGTGAAGCGCCCCACCCCGCGCCGGGTCGGCCAGCTCCTCGGGCAAGGCGCCAGGTCCTGGTACGTCTATCTGCTGCATACGCCCGTGCTGCCCGAGCTGGCCTGGCGCGGCCCGCTCGGCAAGCGGTGGCCCCGGGTCCTGGAGCGCGTCGAGAAGGTGCCCCGGGGCGACTACCCCACCTCGTCCCTGCCCTCGGACGCCGCCCACGGTGCCTGGCTGTACCGCGACAACGTACGGCACCGGCTGCGCGACCCCCGCCCGGACGCGTACGCCCACGCCCCCGTGCAGCTCGTCACGCCCCTGGGCGACCGGTTCCTGTCGGAGCGGCTCCACGACGACCTGGAGCAGTGGGTGCCGCGGCTGACCCGGAGGACGGTCCAGGCGGGGCACTGGATTCCCCGGACGCGTCCCGACCAGCTGGCCGCCTGGATCACGGAGTTCGTGACGTCCGTCGAGGACGACCGGCCCCGGCCGGCGGCGGGCGGCAGGCACGCCGAGCGGTTCGGCGGGCAGCTCGTACTGGTCACCGGGGCGGGCAGCGGCATCGGGCGGGCGACGGCGCTCGCCTTCGCCGAGGCCGGCGCGCGCGTGGTCGCCGTCGACCGGAACGCGGAGGCGGCGGCCCGCACCGCCGAGTCCTCCCGCCTGGCGGGCGCGCCCGAGGCCTGGGCGGAGACGGCCGACGTCTCCGACGAGCAGGCCATGGAGCGCCTCGCCGCGAAGGTCGGCGCCGAGTACGGCGTGGTCGACGTCCTCGTGAACAACGCCGGGATCGGACTGTCCGGCTCCTTCTTCGACACCACCCCGGAGGACTGGAAGAAGGTCCTCGACATCAACCTGTGGGGCGTGATCCACGGCTGCCGGCTCTTCGGCCGGCGGATGGCCGAGCGGGGGCAGGGCGGCCACATCGTCAACGTGGCCTCGGCGGCGGCGTATCAGCCGTCCCGGGCGCTGCCCGCGTACAGCACCTCCAAGGCGGCCGTGCTGATGCTCAGCGAGTGCCTGCGGGCGGAACTCGCCCGGCAGGGGATCGGCGTGACGGCGGTCTGCCCCGGCTTCGTCAACACCGCCATCACCTCCACGGCGCACTTCGCCGGGGTCGACGCCGAGGAGGAGAAGCGGCTCCAGCGGCGCGTCGCCCGTATCTACGGGCTGCGCAACTATCCGCCGGAGAAGGTGGCCGGGGCGATCCTGCGGGCCGTGGCACGCAACGAGGCGGTGGTTCCGGTGACGCCGGAGGCCCGGGGCGCCCGGGTACTGTCGCGGTTCGCGCCGGGGATCTTGCGGCGGATCGCGCGGGTGAAGCCGCCGGTCTGACGGCTCAAGACAGCGTAAACGAAGGCCAGTTGTCCACAGAATCGCCAATTCCCCTGTGGATAACACCACTTGGCTGTGGATCAAACCTGCGGATCGAAACTCGATCGCGTGATTCACGTCTCTCCCGCACCCTGGTCGCATGAACGAGAGACGCACCGTGAAGGTGTCGAAGTACCTTTCCAAACACCTCCGCCACCAGCCGGAACGGATCGGGCTGGTGCTCGACGAGGGCGGCTGGGTCGAGATCGACGCGCTGATCGCCGCAGCCGCCGCGCACGGCTTCCGCTTCACCCGCGACGAACTGGACCACGTCGTCGCCGCCAACGACAAGCGGCGCTTCGCCGTCGAGGGCACCCGGATCCGCGCCAGCCAGGGCCACAGCGTGGAGGTCGACCTCGGGCTGCCGCCCGCGACCCCGCCCGCGGACCTCTACCACGGCACCGTCGCCCGCGCCCTGGACGCGATCCGGGCCGAGGGGCTCCGGCCGATGAACCGGCATGCCGTGCACCTCTCACCCGACCGCGAGACGGCGACCCGCGTGGGAGTCCGGCGTGGCCGTCCGGTCGTGCTGGAGGTGGACGCGGCGGCCATGCACCGCGACGGCCACGTCTTCCACGTCAGTGCGAACGGGGTCTGGCTGACCCAGGCCGTACCGCCGGGGTATCTGCGGTTTCCCGATCCTCACTGACCTACCGATCCCCACGGACCTAGCGATCCTCACTGCCCTACCGTTCGTGACCGAGGGTGACTGTTTCACGTGAAACAGGGGCACCCGCAGGGGTCCCTTAGGCTCGACGTCATGAGTTTGCGTCTGAGCACCGTGATCCTCCCCCACCGCCGCTGGCACGAAGGCGGCCGTGCGACCTGGACGCGCGCCGAGCAGCTCGGCTTCCACACCGCGTACACCTACGACCACCTGTCCTGGCGCAGCTTCCGGGACGGCCCGTGGTTCGGCGCCGTGCCGACCCTCACCGCCGCCGCGACCGTCACCGACCGGCTGCGGCTGGGCACCCTGGTGACCTCGCCGAACTTCCGGCACCCGGTGCCCCTCGCCAAGGAGCTGATCTCCCTGGACGACATCTCCGGCGGGCGCGTCACGCTCGGTATCGGCGCGGGCGGATCCGGCTTCGACGCCACCGCGCTCGGCCAGGAGCCGTGGACGCCGCGGGAGCGCGCCGACCGCTTCGGTGAGTTCGTCCCGCTGCTCGACCGGCTGCTCAGCGAGAGCGCGGTGTCCTTCGAGGGCGACTTCTACTCGGCCCACGAGGCGCGGAACATCCCCGGCTGCGTGCAGCGTCCCCGGCTGCCGTTCGCGGTGGCCGCGACCGGGCCGCGCGGGATGCGGCTCGCCGCCCGGTACGGACAGGCGTGGGTGACCACCGGCGACCCCAAGCTGTACGAGAACGGCACTCCCGACCAGTCGATTCAGGCCATTCGCGGACAGGCGGAGAAGCTGGCCGACATCTGCGCCGAGATCGGCCGGGACATGACCGACCTCGACAAGGTCCTGCTCACCGGGTTCACCCCGGAGCGCGGCGGCCCGCTGCAGTCCCTGGACGCCTTCGTCGACTTCGCCGGCCGGCACGCGGAACTGGGCTTCACCGAGCTGGTGATCCACTGGCCGATCCCCGACTCGGACTTCGCGGCGGACGAGAAGGTCTTCGAGCGGATCGCCATGGAGGCGCCGGCGCAGCTGCGCTGACGTGTCCGGCCGGTGAGGGGCTTCTGGTCAGCAGCTCTTGGTGAGCAGCTCTTGGTGAGCAGCTCTTGCTACGGAGTCCGGGTGAGGGGCTCCTGGAGGAGTTCCTGGTGAGGGGCTCCTGGTGAGGGCGGTATCCACTCACTTGTGCGGAGTCCCGCACGCCCGTGCAGGCATATGCGGGACAATGGCCGGGTGACCTCAGCGACCCGACAGCCCGAGACCGCCGCCCGGACCCTCCCGCCGCGGCTGATCGCCACCGACCTCGACGGCACCCTGCTGCGCGACGACAAGTCGGTGTCCCCCCGCACGGTCGCCGCCCTGGCCGCCGCTGAGGAGGCGGGCATCGAGGTCTTCTTCGTCACCGGCCGCCCGGCCCGCTGGATGGACGTCGTCAGCGACCACGTGCACGGCCACGGCCTGGCGATCTGCGGCAACGGCGCCGCCGTGGTCGACCTGCACGGCGGCCCCGGCGCCCACCGGTTCGTGAAGGTGCGGGAGCTGGCGCGGGAGAACGCCCTGGACGCCGTACGGCTGCTGCGCGAGGCGGCGCCCGGCACGGTGTACGCGGTGGAGCAGACGTACGGCTTCTATCAGGAGCCGGCGTACCCGAAGCTGCACATGGAGATACCGGACAGCCTCGCCCCGGCCGAGGAACTGCTGTCTGCGGACCATCCGGCGGCCGCGGAACCGGTGCTGAAGATCCTCGCCTACCACCCCGAGATCGACCCCGACGCCTTCCTCACCCTGGCCCGGCTCGCCATCGGCGACCGCGCCAACGTGACCCGCTCCAGCCCCAGCGCCCTGCTGGAGATCAGCGGCCCCGCGGTGTCCAAGGCCAGCACGCTCGCCCTGTGCTGCGCCGAGCGCGGCATCTCGCACGAGGAGGTCGTCGCCTTCGGCGACATGCCCAACGACGTCGAGATGCTCACCTGGGCAGGCCGGTCGTACGCGATGGGCAACGCCCACCCGGACGTGATCGCCGCCGCGTCCGGGCGGACGGTCGCGAACAACGACGACGGGGTGGCGGTCGTGATCGAGGAGCTGCTGGCCGAGCTGCCGGGGCGGCCTTAGCCGCAGGTCCGCCGATCCGCGGGTCCGCCATCCGCGGGTCCGCCGGTCCGCCCTGGTCAGAGCGACACCCCTCGAGCCGCCAGCCACGACACCGGGTTCACCGCCGAGCCCATCTCCGGCGTGACCCGGGCCTCGAAGTGCAGGTGGGGTCCCGTGGAGTTGCCCGTGCTGCCCGACTGGCCGATCCACTGGCCCGGGCTGACGTGCTCGCCCTGGTCGACCGCGACCGACGCGAGATGGGCGTACTGCGTGTAGTAGCCGCCCGCGTGCCTGAGCACGATCTCGATGCCGAAGGCGCCGCCGCAGGACACCCTAACGACCTGGCCGGCGCCCACGGCCCGCACGGGCGTGCCGATCGGCACCGCGAAGTCCTGCCCGGTGTGCCGGCTCGACCACCGCGCACCGCCGCTGCCGTAGGACGCGGACAGCTCGTACGTCTCGACGGGCGCGACCCAGTCGCTGGCGAACCCCGTCTCCGGCTGGTCGAGCCGGACGGCGCCGCGGCAGGCCCCGGCGGCGACCGAGGCGTCCGCCTGCCCCTGGAGCTGGGAACGTGCCGCTTCGAGCTTCTGCTCGATGTCCGACTTCAGAGCGGCGAGCCGGGTGTTCCGCGTCTCCAGTGCCTCCCACTGGGCCGCTGCCTTGGCCTCGTCCGCCGCCAGGCGCGCCTCGGCCCGGCGGTTCTTGGAGATCGCGTTGTTCAGGGCGAGATCCGCCTGCGAGAAAGCGTGCTGACCGCGCATCAGGTCGTCGGGGCTGTCGGCCAGGATCATCTGCGCGGCCACCGGCAGGCCACCGCTGGTGCGGTACTGGGCGCGGGCGATCCGCCCCAGGTCCTCGTGCAGATCGGCGATGTGCCGCCGCTGGGCGTCCAGGAGCTCCTCCGCCCGCTGGGCCCTGGCCCGTTGCTCGTCGGCCTCCTTGCGGCCGGCCTCGTACTGCTGGGTCGCCACCGCGGCCTCTTCGTACAGCCGCACCACCTCGGCGCTGAGGCCACTCGCGCCGCTGCCGCTCCCGGGTTCCTTCTCCACCGCCGTGGGCCGGGCCCCGAGGACCGCCAGCGCGCCCAGCAGGACCGGAACCAGCAGCCGCAGACGGCGATGTGAGCGCATGTCAGTGATCGTCGCCCAGCCCGGCGGTCCCGGTCCTGTTCATGTCGTACGGCCGGGGGACCGGCTGCCCCGAACGGATCAGCGCGGCGCCGGGTCCCGGCCGGGACCAGCCAGCCCGGGGCCTTGGCGGCGGGCCCCGGCTGGTCCGTACGCGTCAGGGCGCTCCCACGAGGGACTCCGCCGCCGCCTCGCGCTCCGCCATGTCCCGCAGCGGCCCGTCCGCGGACACCAGCTCCGCGTACGGCCCGCGCTGCACCACCCGTCCGCGATCCAGCACGAGCACCTCGTCCACCGCCTCCAGACCCGCCAACCGGTGCGTGATGAGCAGCGTCGTGCGCCCCTCCGTGGCGGCCAGCAGGTCCGCGGTGAGCGCGTCGGCGGTCGGCAGGTCCAGGTGCTCGGCGGGCTCGTCCAGCACCAGGACGGGGAAGTCGGCGAGCAGGGAGCGGGCCAGCGCCAGCCGCTGCCGCTGCCCCCCGGACAGCCGCGCCCCGTGCTCGCCGACCAGCGTGTCGAGCCCGTCGGGCAGGCTGTCGGCCCACTCCAGCAGCCGGGCCCGGCCCAGCGCGGCGCGCAGTTCGTCCTCGGTGGCGTCCTTCCGGGCGAGCAGCAGGTTCTCGCGCAGCGAGCTGTCGAAGAGGTGCGCGTCCTGCGCACACAGCCCGACGAGCCCGCGGACGTCGTCGCCGAGCAGGGCGTACGCGTCCACCCCCGCGAGCGTGTAGGAACCCGCCTCCGCGTCGAGGAACCGCAGCAGCACCTGCGCCAGCGTCGTCTTGCCGGAGCCGGAGGGTCCGACCACGGCGACCCGGCGGCCCTCCTCCAGGGTCAGATCGAGGCCGGCGAGCGCGTGCCGCTCCTGCCCGGCGTGCCGCGCGGTCAGCCCCCTGACCTGGAGCGGGAACGGCGAGGCGGGCGCCTGCCGGGGCCGCTCCGGCTCCCCCACGGGCTCCGGGGCGTCCAGCACCTCGTACACCCGCTCCGCGCTGCGGCGCACCCGCTGCCGGTACTGCACGGCCAGCGGCAGCCCGAGCACGGCCTCGAAGGCGGCCAGCGGGGTGAGGACGACGACGGCCATGGTCACGCCGTCCAGCCGCCCGCTGAGGACCGCCTGCGCGCCGAGCAGGGCGGCGGCCGTGACCGTGAGGCCGGAGATCAGCGCGGTGAGCCCGTCGCCGAGGGCCGTGGCGGTGGCGGCGCGCGAGGCGATCCGGGTGAGCACTCCGTCGGCCTCGCGCGCCTGGGCGGTCCGCGCCGGCAGGGCGCCGGCGACGGTCAGCTCCGCCGTGCCGGTGAGCAGGTCGGCCACCCGCGTCGCCAGTACTCCGCGGGCGGGGGCCAGCCGGTGCTCGGCCCGCCGGGCGACGGCACCGGTGACCAGCGGCACGCCGACACCTGCGGCCAGCAGCCCAGCCGCGAGCACGGCCCCGGCCTCGGGCAGCAGCCACGCCGTGAAGCCGACGGACGCGGCCGACACGACGACGGCCGCCCCGGCCGGCAGCAGCCACCGCAGCCAGTAGTCCTGCAGCGCGTCCACGTCCGCGACCAGCCGGGAGAGCAGATCGCCCCGGCGGGCCTCGCGCAGTCCGGCGGGCGCCAGCCGCTCCAGCCTGCGGAACACCGCGACCCTGGTGTCCGCCAGCATCCGCAGTACGGCATCGTGCGAAACCAGCCGCTCGGCGTACCGGAACACGGCCCGCCCGATCCCGAACGCCCGCGTCGCCGTCACTGCCACCATCAGGTACAGCACGGGCGGCTGCTGCGACGCCCGCGAGATCAGCCACCCGGAGGTGGCCATGAGCCCCACGGCGCTCCCGAGCGCAAGGCTCCCCAGCAGCAGCGCGAGTCCCAGCCGCCCGCGCCGGGCACCGGACATGGCCCGGACGCGCGCGAGGACACCGCCGGAAGCGGGCCCGCCGCCGGACCCGGCCGACGCGGAGGGCACAGCAGGGGCGGAACTCACAACAGACTCGGGCAGCTCAGCGTTGCCGGAACGCGCGCCATGGATCGCGGCAGGCGCCACGGTCACCGTGGGCACCACGTACTCCGCAGGCACCGCGGCGCCCTCGCGCTCCGCCAACCGCACCACCCGGTCCGCCACCCCCAGCAACGCCGGCCGGTGCACCACCAGCAGCACTGTCCGCCCGGCCGCCAGCCGCCGCACGGCCGCCACGACCTCGGCCTCCGTGGCCCCGTCCAGCGCGGCCGTGGGCTCGTCGAGCAGCAGCACGGGCCGGTCCGCGAGGAACGCCCGGGCCAGCGCGAGCCGCTGCCGCTGCCCGGCGGACAGCCCCGTCCCGTCCTCGCCGAGCCGGGTGCCGGCACCCTCGGGCAGCGCGTCCACGAACTCCAGCGCCCCGGCGTCCCGCAGCGCCCTCCGGACGGCCTCGTCGTCGGCGTCGGGCCGGGCCAGCCGTACGTTCTCGGCGATCGTCCCGGCGAACAGCTGCGGCCGCTGCGGCACCCACGCGACGCGGGACCGCCACTGCTCCAGATCGGCCTGGGCGAGGTCGACTCCCCCGACCCGCACGCGCCCCTCGGCCGCGGGCACGAACCCGAGCAGTACGTGCAGCAGCGTCGACTTGCCCGCCCCGCTCGGGCCCACCAGCGCGACCGTCTCCCCGGGCTCGACGGTGAAGGACACCTCCGAGACGGCGTCCGCCGACCGCCCCGGGTACCGGACGGTCACGCCCTCGAAGGCCAGCGCCCCGTCCGGCACGGCCTTGGAACCGGGCGCCGGAACGGGCGTCTCCAGGACGGCGAAGATCTCCTCGGCCGCGGCGAGCCCCTCCGCCGCCGCGTGGTACTGCGCCCCGACCTGCCGCAACGGCAGATACGCCTCGGGCGCCAGGATCAGGATGACCAGGCCGATGTACAGGTCCATCTCGCCGTGCACCAGCCGCATGCCGATCGTCACGGCGACCAGCGCCACCGAGATCGTCGCGAGCAGCTCCAGCGCGAACGAGGAGATGAAGGCGATCCGCAGCGTCCGCATGGTCGCCCGCCGGTACTCGCCGGTGATCCGCCGGATCGACTCGGCCTGAGCCTTCGCACGGCCGAACACCTTCAGCGTCGGCAGCCCCGCGACGACGTCCAGGAAGTGCCCGGACAGCCGCGACAGCAGCCGCCACTGACGGTCCATCCGGGCCTGGGTGGCCCAGCCGATCAGCACCATGAAGACCGGGATCAGGGGCAGGGTGCCCACGATGATGGCCGCGGAGACCCAGTCCTCCGTGACGATCCGCGCCAGCACCGCCACCGGCACCACCACCGCGAGACCCAGCTGCGGCAGATAGCGCGAGAAGTAGTCGTCGAGGGCGTCGACGCCCCGGGTGGCCAGGGCGACCAGCGAACCGGTCCGCTGCCCGCTCAGCCACCCCGGGCCCAGCTGAGCGGCCCGCTCCAGCAACCGCCCCCGCAACTCCGACTTCACCGCCGCACTCGCCCGGTGCGCGGCGAGCTCGGTGAGCCAGCCGACCAGCGCCCGCCCGACCACGACGACGGCCGACAGCAGCAGGGGAGTGACGAGTTCGGACACCGTCATACGGTGCTGGAACGCGCCGACCACGACCTCGGCGATGAGCATCGCCTGCGCGATGACCAGCCCCGCCCCGATCGCTCCCAGGGCGACGACCGCCACCAGGAAACCCCGGGTGGCACGGGCGTACCGGAGCAGACGCGGATCGATTGGTTTCACGTGAAACACACCTCAGTGCACGGGATCGGCGATGTGCTGCGTACCGATCCGCTTGCGGAACACCCAGTACGTCCAGCCCTGGTAGACCATCACGACCGGCGTGGCGATCGCCGCACACCACGTCATGATCTTCAGCGTGTACGGGCTGGACGAGGCGTTGGTGACGGTCAGGCTCCAGTCGGGGTTCAGCGACGACGGCATGACGTTCGGGAACAGCGTCAGGAAGAGCACCGCCACCGTGGCCACGATGGTGAGCCCCGAGAAGGCGAACGCCCAGCCCTCACGTCCCGCCCGTGCCGCGACGAGCGCCATGACGAGCGACGCCACGGCCGCGACCGCCGCGACGAGCGACACCCCGTCACCCCGGTCGGACTGCGTCCACCCCAGGAAGGCGAGGGCCAGCAGGGCGGTGATCAGGCCGACGCGCAGCGCCAGCTTCCGCGCCCGCTCCCGGATCTCCCCGACGGTCTTGAGCCCGACGAACACCGTCCCGTGGAAGGTGAAGAGCGCCAGGGTGACCAGGCCGCCCAGGAGGGCGTACGGGTTGAGCAGGTCCAGGACGCCGCCTGCGTAGTTGAAGTCCTGGTCGATCTTCACGCCCCGCACGATGTTGCCGAAGGCCACACCCCACAGGAACGCGGGGATCAGCGAGGTCCAGAAGATCGCCGTCTCCCAGTTGCGCTGCCAGTTCTCCTCGGGCCGCTTGGCCCGGTACTCGAAGGCCACGCCCCGGACGATGAGGCAGACCAGGATGACCAGCAGCGGCAGGTAGAAGCCGGAGAAGAGCGTGGCGTACCACTCGGGGAAGGCGGCGAAGGTCGCGCCGCCCGCCGAGAGCAGCCACACCTCGTTGCCGTCCCAGACCGGCCCGATGGTGTTGATCAGCACCCGCTTCTCGGGCCGGTTCCGGGCCAGCAGCTTCGTGAGCACACCGACCCCGAAGTCGAAGCCCTCCAGGAAGAAGTAGCCGGTCCACAGGACAGCGATCAGGACGAACCAGACGTCGTGCAGTTCCATGACTGTGCAGCTCCCTCGGCCTAGTACGAGAAGGCCATCGGCTTGTCGGCGTCACGGGAGTCGCCGCCGATCTTCGTGGGCGGGTTGAGGTCGGCCTCGGTGAGTTCGGGCGGTCCCGCCTTGACGTACTTGACCAGCAGCTTGACCTCGACGACGGCGAGGATCGCGTACAGCGTGGTGAAGACGATCATCGAGGTGAGGACCTCGGCCTGGGAAACACCGGGGGAGACCGCGTCCCGCGTCTGGAACAGGCCGTAGACGACCCACGGCTGGCGGCCCATCTCGGTGAAGATCCAGCCCCAGGAGTTGGCGATCAGCGGGAAGGCCATCGTCCACACCGCCACCAGCCAGTAGAGGCGGGTGAGTCGCGGCCGGAGCGGGTTCCGGAACAGCACCAGATGCGGCACCTCGTCCTCCCCGGTCCGCCAGGCGGCCGGCAGCAGGAACTTCTTCCGCGTGAGCCACAGCCCCAGCAGGCCGATCGAGAACGACGCCATGCCGAAGCCGATCATCCAGCGGAAGCCCCAGTAGGCGACGGGGACGATGGGCTTGTAGTCACCCGGGCCGAACTTCTCCTGGAGCGCCTTGTTCGTGTCGTTGATGCCGGGCACGTACGACTCGAAGTCGCTGTGGGCCAGGAAGGAGAGCAGGCCGGGTATCTCCAGGGCGACCTTGTTGTGCCCCTTGTCGACGTCCCCGTAGGCGAACACCGAGAAGGGCGCCGGCTTCTCGCCGTCCCACAGCGCCTCGGCAGCGGCCATCTTCATCGGCTGCTGCTCGTACATGACCTTGCCCAGGGTGTCGCCGCTGACCGCGGTGAGCAGGCCGCCGACGGCGACGGTGACCAGGCCGAGCCGGAGGGAGGTCCGCATCACCGGGATGTGCTTCTTGCGCAGCAGGTGGAAGGCGGCGATCCCCACCATGAAGGCGCCGCCCGTCAGGAACGCAGCGGAGAAGCTGTGGAAGACCTGGTTGAGGGTGGTGTTCTGGGTCAGCACCAGCCAGAAGTCGGTGAGCTCGGCCCGGCCCTTCTCGCCGTTGATCCGGTAGCCGACCGGGTGCTGCATCCACGAGTTCGCGGCGAGGATGAAGTACGCCGACAGCAGCGTGCCGATCGAGACCATCCAGATGCAGGCCAGGTGGATCTTCTTGGGCAGCTTGTCCCAGCCGAAGATCCACAGGCCGATGAAGGTGGACTCGAAGAAGAAGGCGATCAGGGCCTCGAAGGCGAGCGGCGCACCGAACACGTCACCGACGAAGCGCGAGTAGTCGGACCAGTTCATGCCGAACTGGAACTCCTGCACGATGCCGGTGACCACGCCCATCGCGATGTTGATCAGGAAGAGCTTGCCCCAGAACTTCGTCGCCCGGAGGTACTTCTCCTTCTCCGTCCGCACCCAGGCGGTCTGCAGCCCGGCCGTGAGGGCGGCCAGCGAGATCGTCAGGGGGACGAACAGAAAGTGATAGACGGTGGTGATGCCGAACTGCCATCGCGCCAGGGTCTCCGGCGCCAAAGCCAGGTCCACGTCGCCGCTCCTTACATACGCTTGTGAAAGCGTTCACATTCACAAGCCATTATGCAGCACACACTTTCGAGCCCGGGAGGGGGTCCCCCTGTGACGTCAACCCCTTGGCGCAGACTTCAACATATTGTTGAATCATCGGCATGCAGACGACACAGCCACCCGTGCGGATACGGATCTCCTGGCCAGCGGGCCACCTCACCGCGACCCTCGACGACACCCCCACCACCCGGGCCCTCTCCAAGGCCCTGCCCCTCGTCTCCACCGCACATCTCTGGGGCGAGGAGGTCTACTTCGACACAGGAGTGTCGGTTTCACGTGAAACACGCGCCCGGGAGGTCGTGGAACCCGGCACGGTCGCCTTCTGGCCGGACGGCGACGCCCTCGCTCTCCCCTACGGCCCCACACCGATCTCGCAGGGCGACGAATGCCGGCTCGCGAGCCCGTGCAATGTCCTGGGCCGCGTGGACGGCGACCCCCGCCTGCTCGCGACCGTGCGCGAAGGCGACCCGATACGCGTCGAGCCGGCCGACGACTAGCGCCGACCGGCTCACACCGCGTTGCTGCTCAGCGCCTAGAGCTCCTTGCGGAACCCTTCCGCCACCTTGAGGAAGATGTCGTTCCCCTCGGCCTCCCCGACCGTCACCCGCACACCCTCACCCGGGAACGGCCGGATCACCACGCCCGCCTGCTCACACGCCTCGGCGAACGCGACCGTGCGCTCCCCCAGCCGCAGCCACACGAAGTTGGCCTGGGTCTCGGGCACCGTCCAGCCCTGGGCCCGCAGCCCGTCGACCACGCGCGTGCGCTCGCACACCAGCGAGCCGACCCGGCCGAACAACTCGTCCTCGGCCCGCAACGAGGCGATCGCCGCCTCCTGCGCGAGCTGGCTCACCCCGAACGGCACCGCCGTCTTGCGCAGCGCCGCCGCCACGGGCTCGTGAGCGATGGCGAACCCGACCCGCAGCCCGGCCAGCCCGTACGCCTTGGAGAAGGTCCGCAGGACACAGACGTTGGGCCGGTCACGGTAGAGCTCGACGCCGTCCGGCACCTCGGGATCGCGGATGAACTCGCGGTAGGCCTCGTCGAGCACCACCAGCACATCACCCGGCACCCGGTCGAGGAAGCGCTCCAGTTCCGCCCGGCGCACCACCGTTCCGGTCGGGTTGTTGGGGTTGCAGACGAAGATCAGCCGGGTCCGGTCGGTGATCGCCTCGGCCATCGCGTCCAGGTCGTGCACGTCCCCGGAGGTCAGCGGCACCTGCACCGACGTGGCCCCGCTGATCTGCGTGATGATCGGGTACGCCTCGAAGGACCGCCAGGCGTAGATCACCTCGTCGCCGGGACCGGCGGTGGCCTGGATGAGCTGCTGGGCGACACCGACCGACCCGGTGCCGGTGGCCAGGTGGGACAGCGGAACGCCGAACCGCTCGGACAGCTCGTTCATCAGCGCCGTGCAGGCCATGTCCGGGTAGCGGTTGAAGTTGCACGCCGCCGCCGTCACGGTCTCCATCACACCCGGCAGCGGCGGGTAGGGGTTCTCGTTGGAGGACAGCTTGTAGGCCACCGGCCCACCGGCCGCGGCCGGCTTGCCCGGCTTGTAGATGGGGATACCCTCCAGCTCGGCGCGCAGCTTGGGGCTCGTCTCGCTCACCGCAGTCCTCCTCGCGAAGACCGGCGGCCCATGACCGCCGCCGACATCCAATACTCCTCACCTTATGAGGATTCGGCGCCGCTGCGTATAGCCACGACAGAGCGGCACCCACCGGCCTCCACCGTCCCGGCAACATCACGGGCATCGCCGTACGAAGGCGTACGAACCCGGGGGCGCGCCACACATATATCTACGCGCCGGTGGTGCACGCCGTGGCGCGCATCCCCCGTGCAGGTGAGTTGAGACCTCTTCGCAACCTCGGCCACTTGGCAGGCCCGCACGGGCCGCCACACCACGTACTGCCATGGGAGCGCTCAACCCCCTTGGTTTCCACGGCAATTGAGGCTTAATGATCATGCAGAAACGTGCCTGTCAACGCGCGCATATGCGTCCGCCCTACCCCGCCGTATGAGCCCTACTATCGGCTCGCCATGACAGCAGCAGGGAAGCACCAGGTGAGCCGCGCGGAAACCTCACGTCGAGGCAGTCGGCCGGGTCGGGCGGGTATCAGAGACGTGGCCGCCGCCGCCGGAGTGTCCATCACGACCGTCTCCGATGCCCTCAACGGCAAGGGCAGGCTCCCGGACGCCACCCGGCGCCACGTCCGCGAGGTCGCCGACCGACTGGGCTACCGCCCCTCGGCCGCCGCCCGGACCCTCCGTACCGGCAAGTCGGGGCTCATCGGCCTGACCGTGACGACGTACGGGGATGAACCTTTCACCTTCACCGAGTTCGCGTACTTCGCCGAGATGGCGCGCGCCGCCACCTCCGCCGCGCTCGCCCGCGGCTACGCCCTCGTCATCCTGCCCGCGACCTCCCGCCACGACGTGTGGTCGAACGTCGCCCTGGACGGCACGGTCGTCATCGACCCCTCCGACCAGGACCCGGTCGTCAGCGAGCTCGTCCGGCAGGGCCTCCCCGTCGTCTCCGACGGCCGCCCGGCCGGCTCGCTGCCGGTCACGGCCTGGGTCGACAACGACCACGAGGCCGCTGTCCTCGGCATCCTCGACCACCTGGCCGACGCAGGCGCCCGCCGCATCGGCCTGCTGACCGGCACGACCACGGACACGTACACCCACCTGTCGACCACCGCGTACCTGCGCTGGTGCGAGCGGGTCGGCCAGGACCCGGTGTACGAGGCCTACCCGGCGCACGATCCGTGCGCGGGCGCCGTCGCCGCCGACCGCCTCCTCGCCCGGCCCGACCGCCCCGACGCGGTCTACGGCCTGTTCGACCCGAACGGCACCGACCTGCTCGCCGCCGCCCGCCGCTACGGGCTGCGCGTACCGGACGACCTGCTGCTGGTCTGCTGCAGCGAGTCCACGGTGTACGCCAACACCGAGCCGCCGATCACGACGCTCTCGCTGAAGCCGCGCCGCATCGGCACGGCGGTGGTGCAGCTCCTCATCGACGCCATCGAGGGTGTGGAATCCGACCATCCGGTCGAGCAGGTGATACCGACGGAGCTGATCGTGCGCACGTCCTCGCAGCGACGCCCGCCGCGCACGACGGTCAGCCCACCGCGGTCCCCCGAAGGGGCATAGTTCCGGCCCGGGTGCCCGCCGCCCGGTAAGGGGAAGATCGCGCTCCTGAGGAGAAACGGGGCCGGTCCCCCGGAGAGAAGGGATCGTTCTCGCGAAGAGAAGGAACGCGAGGACGGTCACACGGTGGTCAAAGCCCGGCTCAATCGGGGCGAAAGCCGCGGTGAACTGGACTCTTGCTCTGATTCACCACCCCTGGGTCATCACATGGCGCGATCCGCATTCCTATGATGGGCCCACGACACCGGCGGGCCGCTACGACCAGGCAGTCCGATGCGGTGCAGATGCGGCGCGATGGTGGAGGGGTCGATGACTCAGGGGGCCGGTCAGGGACCCGAGGTGGAGCGCACGGCGACGTTGCGTGACTTCCGGGTGCCCGCGTACGTCCACGAGGCCGGTCCGTACGTCCACAGCGTCCACCCCGGCGAGATCGCCCCGCCGCCCGAGGAGACCTACCCCGAGGGCTACACGCCGACCCAGCGCGACCTTCCCGTCGTCAACCGGGGCGACACTGTCCAGGTGACCGTCGACCCCGAGACCGCCGCCGCCCCGCAGACCACCGGGCAGGGTCCGCTGTACGTCGTGGGCGACGTGCACGGCTACCTCGACGAGCTGGTGGCCGCCCTGCAGGAGAAGGGCCTGCTCGACGCCGCGGGCAACTGGTGCGCGGGCACCGCCCGGCTGTGGTTCCTCGGCGACTTCACCGACCGCGGCCCGGACGGCATCGGCGTCATCGACCTGGTGATGCGGCTGTCCGCCGAGGCCGCCGCGGCCGGCGGCTACTGCAAGGCGCTCATGGGCAACCACGAGCTGCTGCTGCTCGGCGCCAAGCGGTTCGGCGACACCCCCGTCAACTCCGGCGCCGGCACCGCCACCTTCCAGGCCGCCTGGCTGCTCAACGGCGGCCAGAAGACCGACATGGACCGCCTCCAGGACCACCACCTGCAGTGGATGTCCCGCCTGGACGCCGTCGAGGAGGTCGACGGCCACCTGCTCGTGCACTCCGACACCACCGCCTACCTCGACTACGGCCGCTCCATCGAAGAGGTCAACGACACCGTCCGCGAGACGCTCACGCGCAACGACGCGGACGAGGTCTGGGACCTGTTCCGCAAGTTCACCAAGCGGTTCTCCTTCCGCGACGAGGGCGGCGCGGACGCCGTGCGCTCCCTGCTCGATACGTACGGGGGCACCCGTATCGTTCACGGCCACAGCCCGATTCCGTATCTGGTGGGCGAAGTCGGCTCCGAGGACGACGAGGACAGCGGCGCCCCCGTGATCGAGGGACCGCACGTCTACGCCGACGGTCTCGCCATCGCGATGGACGGCGGCGTGACCATGGCCGGAAAGCTGCTGGTCCAGCAACTGCCCCTGGGAACGTGAACGTTCACCGGGCAGGCGTTCCCTGTCACAGGACCGGACCGGTGAGGGGCCAATTTCGGTAAACCCCCTGTCACCGCCCACCTCCACCGCTCTACCATCGGCTTATCCGTAGCAGGCTCCCCTCCGTTTCTGCCCGACGGCTCGTCAGCATGCCGAGCCCCAAGCCCTACGGAGCATCGGGGGATGCACATGAACAGCGTTCCGCAGCACCTGCTGAGCGAGGACCGCCAGGAATACGAGCGGATCCTCGATGAGGCGCTGCGCTCCGCACCACACCGTCCGGAACTGGCCGCTGTCGGACAGCGGCTCAACCCCGAGCAACTGCGCACCATGGCACTCAACGCCACCGCGCTCATCACGGCGGCCGCGTCGACCGAATACCAGCACTACGTCAAGGTCCGCGAGGAACTGCGCCACCCGGCGCCCTCCGCCTCGCCGTCCGTCCGCGAGTCCGGCTCCTCCGAGCCGGGCACGGGCGCGACGGGGCTCGCCGCCACGATGGGCGAGGTCGCCGAGACCGCCGGGGCGGGCGCCGTCGCCGTCGTCGCCGTCCTCGCTCCTGTCCTGGCCGGCACCGCGGCGGCGATCTTCCTGCTCGTCGGCTACATCCTGCGGATGCTCGACCCCGGGCAGGCGTTCGCCCAGACCCTGCTCACCACGGGCTGGGTGTTCGGCGCCGTCACCGCGGTCGCGATCCTCGTCGCCGCGGTGGGACTCCTGCTCACCGCCCTGCGCAACAAGCCGACGGCCGAGAGCGGTCCGTACGGCGAACTGCAACAGGAGGTGGACCGGGCCAGGGAGGACTGGCGTGAGGCCCTGCTGGAGCGGGGCATCCTGCCCTTCCTGCGGGAGGCCCTCACCGGCCCGGATGCGGCCGCCGCGCTGCACCACCCGTCCCCGTCCACACCGGTCAGCCGCATGCCGCACCTCGGCTACGACCGCCCGGGTTTCACCAGCCCGGACGACGGCAGCCGCGGCTCGCGGCCGAGCTTCACCAGCCCGGACTACACCAGCCCGGACTTCGGAGGACCGGAACACCAGCCGGAGTAGCCGTCGGCGCCCTTTCGCGGCGCCCGTCGGCTTGCGCTCCCCCGCGGGGAGCAGCACAGGGAGCGCAAGCCGGACACCCGGCCCGGCGGCACCGCATCCAACCTCCGGCACCGGCCCACCCTGCGGCACCGGACTCACCCTGTGACGCCGGCCCCACACTGCGGCGGCACGGGATCCACGCGGTGGGTGGCTTCACAGGCGGCGGAGGATCTGTGCCTCGACCCGTTCGACCGTGCGACGGCTGAAGGCGTGCACCAGCGCGAGGTGGTACAGCGCCGGTGCCGTCGGTGCCCACCGGTGGACGCGGTCGTCGCGCAGCAGGTACCTGACCACCGTCGCCGGCCGGAAGGGGACGAAGTCGATGGTCTGGTGCTCCCAGCGGTCGGCGACGCCCCTGCTCATCCGCGCCTGCAGATCCGTGCTCTTGAGCTCCCGCAACCTGGCGTAGAAGTGCGCACTCCAGCCCCTCCTCTCCACGTCCAGCACGAAGGCCAGCAGTTCGAGCGTGTACTCCTGGGCCTCCAGGGACAGTTCCTCCCGCATGCCGCGGCGGGCCACGGCGTGCAGGTCCGGTGCGTTCCTCCCCGATGAGTCGATGTGGCGTGACAAGCCTTCATTGACGGAGGAGTTCCAGACGCCCGGTGCCGTCCGGACCCGGTCGCTGCGCTGGGTCACCACGAGCATGTCGTCCGCGGTGACGACCGCGATGTTGACCCCCAGGCTGCACTGCAGGAACGCCGGAGCCTTGAGCGGCTCGTCCGGGTCCAGGTAGCGCGATCGGGGCGTCGTGCCGTCCGGGAGCCGGCGGTCCAGTTGCTGTGCGGCGAGGAAGGTGTAGTAGTCGGTCGGGCGCAGCCGCAGGTGGACTTCGGGGCGCTCCTCCAGGGCCGTACGGGAGATGTCGAGGGATTCGACCGCGTACCGGGGGCCGTTCCACAGGGGAGTGCGTCCCTCGGCTTGCAGGCGCTCGCTCTCCTCGGCGATCTCGTCCCGCCAGCCGGCCATGTCCGCGGGCAGCGTCACCTCCTCGTCGAGCACCTGCACATGGACGGTTTCAGGCGATATGGGCAACTCTCCGTCGCCCTCGACGATGAGGGCGGACGTCTGGAGCGGGCCGAGGGAGAACGCCCGCCAGGCGGGCGCCGACTCGTCCCGCCGGCCCATGCTGCGGATCGCGCTCGTCGAGCGTCTGCGCAGGCGGTACCACGCGTCCTGCAGCGGCTGCTGGAACAGCACGGCGCACAACATGCCGAGGACAGCGCCCACGACGCCGTTGACCACATCGATCCCATCCATGGCAGAGACCTTAGGGATCTTGGGCCGGGCAGGGTGCGCCGTGCTGTTTCCGTTACGCGGCCGGCAGTCCGGATCAGTCCGCGATCGGCAGGTACACCCGGTTCCCGCTCGCCGCGAACTCCTTCGACTTCTGTGCCATGCCCTCCTCGATCTCACTCCGGCTGCCGCCGTGTTCCCGGCGGATGTCCTGCGAGATCTTCATGCTGCAGAACTTCGGGCCGCACATCGAGCAGAAGTGGGCCGTCTTGGCGGGTTCCGCCGGCAGGGTCTCGTCGTGGAACTCCCGTGCCGTGTCCGGGTCGAGGGCCAGGTTGAACTGGTCCTCCCACCGGAACTCGAAGCGGGCGTCGGACAGCGCGTCGTCCCACTCCTGCGCGCCCGGATGCCCCTTGGCGAGGTCGGCCGCGTGGGCGGCGATCTTGTAGGTGATGACGCCGGTCTTGACGTCGTCGCGGTTCGGCAGGCCCAGGTGCTCCTTGGGCGTGACGTAGCACAGCATGGCCGTGCCCCACCAGGCGATCATCGCGGCACCGATGCCGGAGGTGATGTGGTCGTACGCCGGGGCGACGTCCGTGGTCAGCGGGCCGAGCGTATAGAACGGAGCTTCATCGCAGATCTCCTGCTGAAGGTCGATGTTCTCCTTGATCTTGTGCATCGGGACGTGGCCCGGGCCTTCGATCATGGTCTGTACGTTGAAACGCTTGGCGATCCGGTTGAGTTCCCCGAGCGTCCTCAACTCCGCGAACTGCGCCTCGTCGTTGGCGTCCGCGATCGAACCGGGCCGCAGACCGTCTCCGAGGGAGTACGTGACGTCGTAGGCGGCGAGGATCTCGCAGAGTTCCTCGAAGTTCTCGTAGAGGAACGACTCCTTGTGGTGCGCGAGGCACCAGGCGGCCATGATCGAGCCACCGCGGGAGACGATGCCGGTCTTGCGGTTCGCCGTCAGCGGTACGTACGCCAGGCGCACGCCCGCGTGGACCGTCATGTAGTCCACGCCCTGCTCGGCCTGTTCGATGACCGTGTCCTTGTAGATCTCCCAGGTCAGTTCCTCGGCGCGGCCGTCGACCTTCTCCAGGGCCTGGTAGAGCGGCACGGTGCCGATCGGGACGGGGGAGTTGCGCAGCACCCACTCGCGCGTGGTGTGGATGTTGCGGCCCGTGGACAGGTCCATGACCGTGTCGGCGCCCCAGCGGGTCGCCCAGGTCATCTTCTCGACCTCCTCCTCGATGGAGGACGTCACGGCCGAGTTGCCGATGTTGGCGTTGACCTTCACCAGGAACCGCTTGCCGATGATCATCGGCTCGATCTCGGGGTGGTTGACGTTGGCCGGCAGCACGGCCCGGCCCGCCGCGATCTCGTCGCGCACGACCTCGGGCGCAACGTTCTCCCGGATGGCCACGTACTCCATCTCGGGCGTGATCTCGCCCCGGCGGGCGTACGCGAGCTGGGTGACCGCCTTGCCGTCCCTGCTGCGGCGTGGCTGACGTGGCCGGCCGGGGAAGACGGCGTCGAGGTTGCGCAGGCCGCCACGGGGTGAGGTGTGCTTGATGCCGTCGTCCTCGGGGCGGACGGGGCGGCCCACGTACTCCTCGGTGTCGCCGCGGGCGATGATCCAGTTCTCGCGCAGCGGCGGCAGGCCCCTGCGGACGTCGGTCTCGACGTGCGGATCGGTATAGGGGCCGGATGTGTCGTACAGCGTGACCGACTGCCCGTTGGTGAGATGCACCTGCCGGACCGGCACCCGCAGGTCGGGGCGGGTGCCCTCGACGTACGCCTTGTGCCAGCCGATGGACTTCCCGGCCTCCTCGGACTGTCCGTCCTGAACGGAGGCAGGCGTGCGCGCGTCCTTGTTGGTCATGAGACCTACTCCCTACGCCGGCATTACCCGGTAACAGGTTCGGCGGTCGACGCAGCGGTATCCGTCCGGCGATGTTTCGTGTGAAACATCACTCGACTCCGGCGATGTTTCATGTGAAACATCGCCGGGACGGAGGTCAGCGCCCTCTCAGCCCGGTGCTCCGAGCTCCCGCGTGTACAAAAGGTGCCTCCACGCTAGCGGCAATCTTGGCGCGGTGAACAGAGGGCCCCCCTCGTTCTTGCGATGATCGGTCGGTGACCACGACGCAGCGTCCCCCTTACCCACCGCCCGAGCCGCCCCGCGGATCCGGCGCCGGAAACGGCAACGGCCCGGGAGACGGCCATGATTTCTCCGCCGGAGCGGGGCATAACCCTGCCCGGGGGCAGGACCATGGCCAAGGGCAGGGGCAGGGGTATGGACCCGGTGCGAACTTCGGGGCCGGGGCATCCAGGCCCGGTGGTGAGCACGGTCCCGGTTCTGCGGGTGAGCGTGGTCAGGGTTCCCCCGGAGGGCATGGTGTCGGTTCTGCCGGCGGGCAGGGCCTCGCCCGCAGCGGTGGGTACGGGTCTGGCTACGGCGATGGCCGAGGTCCCGGCTCCGGCGGTGGACAGGGTGGCCCCTTTGGCGGGCAGGGTCCCGGCCCCTCCGGTGGGCACGGCCCCGCCCCCTCCGGTGGGCAGGGTCCCGGTTCCGGAGGCGGGCCCGGCGGCGGTGGCGGGCACGGTCACGGGCACGGTTCCGGGTCGGGGCCAGGCGGCGGGCACGGGCATTCGCACAGCCACAGCCACGGCCCGGCCACGCCCGTCTCCCTGCATCTGCGCAAGGTCATCGCGGCGGTCCTGATCCCGTTCGCCGCGGCCGTGCTGGTCGGGCTCGTCGTGCTGTGGCCCGGCGGCGCCCCGCCGCACGAGCGCACCGGCGTCGGCTTCGACCGGCAGACCCAGCAGGCCACGGTCACCAAGGTCGTCGAGGTGAGCTGCAAGGAGGCCGGCGCCTCGGGCGTCCCCCCGACCGGCGACACCTCCACCGCCGAGGGCTCCTCCGCGGTGCAGCAGGAGAACGGCACCTGCAAGCGGGCGACGATCCGGGTCGACAGCGGCGACGACAAGGGCCGCACCTTCACCGAGATCGTCCAGCCGGACCAGTCCCGCCAGCTGCACGAGGGCCAGAAGGTCGTGGTCGCCTACGAGCCCTCCGCTCCGAGGGATCTGCAGTACTCGGTCACCGACATCAACCGCCGGCTGCCCATGGGCCTGCTGGCCGGCATCTTCGCCCTCGCCGTCGTGGTCGTCGGGCGGCTGCGGGGCGTCATGGCCCTGGTCGCACTGGCGATCAGCTTCCTGGTGCTGAACTTCTTCATCCTGCCGGCGATCCTGCAGGGCTCGAATCCCCTGGTCGTGGCGGTGGTGGGCGCGAGCGCCATCATGCTCATCGCGCTGTATCTGTGCCATGGCCTGTCCGCGCGAACATCCGTGGCCGTGATCGGAACCCTCATCTCGCTGCTGCTGATCGGTGTCCTCGGCTCGGCGTTCATCGACTGGGCCGCGCTGACCGGCAACACCGACGACAACACCGGTCTGATCCACGGCCTCTACCCGACGATCGACATGAGCGGTCTGCTGCTCGCCGGCGTCATCATCGGTTCGCTCGGTGTGCTCGACGACGTGACGGTCACGCAGACGTCGGCGGTCTGGGAGCTGCACGAGGCCAACCCGTCGATGGGCTGGCGCGGGCTCTACCGGGCGGGCATCCGGATCGGCCGGGACCACATCGCCTCGGTCGTCAACACGCTGGTCCTCGCCTACGCGGGTGCCGCGCTGCCGCTGCTGCTGCTGTTCTCCATCGCGCAGAGCGGTGTGGGGACGGTCGCCAACAGCGAGTTGGTCGCGGAGGAGATCGTGCGGACTCTGGTCGGTTCCATCGGCCTGGTCGCCTCGGTGCCGGTCACCACGGCCCTGGCCGCGCTCGTCGTCTCGGCCGACCGCACGGGAGGGACACCTGCCGCGGAGGCCTCAGCGGTCCCGGCGCGCGGGGGCAAGGGAGGCCGGCGCCGCAAGCGCTGACACACCGGCAGGTCCTCGCCCCGCCCCAGGGAGAAGCGTTCCTGCACAGCGGGCGGCGTCCGGTGAAGCGTTACTCCACCGTGCCGCCGGTTGATGTCTCACCCGGCGCCCTGTTCCGCCAGGATGCGGTCCAGGGCCTCGTCGAGGTGGGCGTCGAAGTCGGCGAGCGAGCCCTCCTGGCCGAGGGGCACCAGCTTGTCGGTGCGGTCCAGGAACGCGACGAGCGGTGCCGTCGAGGACCTGAACAACGCCTGGTCGCTGCCCACCTGAAGCCGGATCAACACCTCGCCCAGCGCGTCGGGTTCGACGGGCGTGACCCGCACATCACCCTCCCCGCACGGGCGGCCGACCCCGTCGATCAGCAACTCCCGCCCGAAAGCCCACGTCACCGGGGCATCACCGGGCAGGTGGAAGGTCAGCCGGACGGCATAGGGATCACTGGTCTCATAGCGCAGTTCCACCGGAATGCGGAAGGAGAGCTCCTCGGACACGAGAAAGCTCATCATGACCTCTGCCTGTACGGACTCGCGCATCGCTAACCCCGTCATTCGCCGTGGACTGGCCGGGAACGAACCTCTGACACTTGGTGGAATCTTGCTGAACGTACACAGCAGATCACAAGGAGTGAGTTTTCACATACTGATAGAGAGCGCGAGCGACCCGAGCCGGCGCCCGATCTCGCTCTGCAACTGACGGGCCGCGGGCAGCAGCCGGTCCTCCTGGTGAGCAGGCAGGGAGATGGCCATCGTCGCGGCCGTGTTGCCGAGGGTGAGCGGAATCGCCGCGCAGACCGCACCCAGGGCGTACTCCTGACGTTCGGTCACCGGCTCCATCCGCCGCACCCGCTCCAGGCGCCGGAGCAGGCTGTGGTTGTCCCGCACCGTGTACGGAGTGAGGGGCTGCACCGGGTAGCGGTCGAGGTGGTCGCGGCGGGCCTCCTCGTCCAGCTGGGACAGCAGGCACTGCCCGATGGCGTGCGCGTGCCCGGTCTCCCGGAAGTCGGCCCACTCCTCCACCGCCGGGTTGCCCGGGGTGTCGGAGACGCACATGACCTCGATCTCGCCCTCGCGATAGGCCGCGTAGTACACCGGGACGCCGAGCAGGTCCCGCCAGTGCGCGAGTGCGTCGACGACCGTGCTGCGACGTTTCTGCCGTGCCCCGCTGCTGCTCAGCCGCTCGGCCGCGTCACCGAGGAAGAACAGCCCCTTGTCGCGGCGCAGATAGCCCTCGTGCACGAGCGTGCGCAGCAGGTGGTAGGTCGTGGGCAGCGCCAGGCCGGTCTCGCGGGCCAGTTGCTTGGCCGGGGCGCCGTATTCGTGCTCGGCGACGGTCTCCAGCAGGCGCATCGCGCGCTGGACGGATCCGATGAGGGTCGCCGGAGGCGGTGGCGTGACGGGAGACGGTGGCTCGGGGGGTGCCGCCGAGCGGGGTTGGGCGGGGACGGTGTGGAGGTGGACACGTGCGGTGTCAGCCGGAGCCAAGGGGCACTCCCGAAACGCGAGGGGGCAGCCCGTGCCGATGAACACGGGTGGGGGTGTACGCCGCTCGCGGGGGATGTCCCCGCGTCGAGTTCCGGACTCTATTCGTCTGCCACCGCGCGCAGACCGCCCCGCGGGGAAACTTCCCCCGGCCGAGGGAACCGTTGATTCCGGGCGTTTCCCGCTACCCCCACCGGTTTCCCACCGGTCTCACCAGTCGCTGCGCGACGAGGAGCTGGAAGTGAACTTCCGTACGACGTAGATCAGTCCGCCGACCAGCGCCACGAAGACCAGCACCTTGAAGAGCAGTCCGATGACGAAGCCCACCACGCTGGCTATCAGCCCGCCGAACACGACGATGGCGATGACCGGCACCGCGACCCACTTCACCCACCACGGCAGTCCCGCGAAGATCTCTCGCATCGCCCTCGTCCTTACCTCTCCGCCCGTTCGAGTGCCGGGTCCTGTCGGTCGTTCGGATCTCTGGTGTCCTGCACTCGATGCTAGGTCCGGGAGGGGCCCTGCGGGGGCCTCGCACCCCTTGTCCTCCCCTGACCGATCCCCTAGGGAACCCGGAGGCGGCTCGTCAGCTCTCGGGCGGAGAGAAGACCACCAGCACCCTGAGGTCCTCGGTGATGTGGTGGAACTTGTGGGCGACGCCCGCCGGCACGTACACCACGCTGCCGCGCGCCACCTGGGTCGTCTCCAGGCCGACGGTGATCGCGGCACGGCCGCTCACAACGAAGTAGACCTCGTCCTGATTGTGCGGCTTCTGTGGATCCTGATCGCCAGCGTCGAGGGCGTACAGGCCGACCGACATGTTCTGTTCCCGGAGAAACTGCAGGTAGGCGCCCTCGTTGGCGGCGCGCTCCGCCTCCAGTTCGTCCAGCCGGAATGCCTTCATCGCCTTGTCCGCCCCTGCCTCTTGTGCCCATGTCCGATCAGGTCTGCCACGATCAGACACATGAAGAATTTCGTAGTCAAGACGATCGCCAACGCGGGTGCCCTGGCGGTCGCCGTGTGGCTGCTCGACAAGATCACCCTGACCGGTGACAGCACGGGCAAGAAGGTCGGCACCCTGATCGTGGTCGCGCTGCTCTTCGGCCTGGTGAACTTCCTGGTCAAGCCGGTCGTCAAGCTCCTCAGTCTGCCGCTGCTGATCCTGACGCTCGGCCTGTTCACCCTGGTCGTCAACGCTCTGATGCTGCTGCTCACCTCGTGGCTGGCCGACAAGCTCGACCTGAGCTTCCACGTGGAGGGCTTCTGGACGGCCGTCCTGGGCGGTCTGATCATCTCGGTCGTCTCCTGGGCGCTGCACGTCGTCCTGCCGGACGGGGACTGAGGACGCATGACGTACCGCGTCTGCTTCGTCTGCACGGGCAACATCTGCCGCTCCCCGATGGCCGAGGTCGTCTTCCGCGCGCGGGTGGCGGAGGCCGGTCTCGACGGTCTGGTCGAGGTCGACAGCGCCGGCACGGGCGGCTGGCACGAGGGCGACGGCGCCGACCCGCGGACGGTGGCCGTCCTGGAGGAGAACGGCTACGCCTGCGGCCATACGGCCCGGCAGTTCCAGCCGTCCTGGTTCGCCCGCCTCGACCTGGTCGTGGCCCTCGACTCCAGCCACCTCAGGGCGCTGCGGCGTCTCGCGCCCACGGAACAGGACGCGCAGAAGGTGCGGCTGTTGCGCTCCTACGACCCCGCCGCCGGGGACGACCTCGACGTACCGGACCCCTACTACGGGGGTGCGGACGGTTTCGAGGAGTGCCTTGAGATGGTGGAGGCGGCGAGCGCCGGTCTGCTCGCGGCGGTGCGCGAGGACGTGGAGGGACAGGCGGCATGAGTGATTCCGCGACGGGTGACGGGCGCGGATCGCCGGGCGACGCGGGCCGGGTGCCGGGCGGCCCGGGCCGCTCGCCGGGCGAGGCGGTCCGGGCGGCGGGTGACACGAGCCAGGTGTCCGGCGACGCGGGCCCGGTGACGGGTGACGCAGGTCAGGTGCCTGGCGTGCGCAGGGTCGCCGCTGGCGCCGGTGACGGTACACGTGCGGTGCGGGCCGGGCTGCCGGAGGCGGTCAAGTACGAGCCCACCCTGCCCGGACCCGTGTTCGCCGCCCACTACCACCTGCCGGGCGACCCGACCGGCCCGTACGCCTACGGCCGCGACGAGAACCCGACGTGGACACTGCTGGAGCGCGCCGTCGGCGAGCTGGAGGCGCCCGGCCGGGACGATGCCGAGACGCTCGTCTTCGCCTCGGGCATGGCCGCGATCTCGGCCGTGCTCTTCTCCCAGCTGCGCACCGGGGACGTCTGCGTCCTGCCCGATGACGGCTACCAGGCGCTGCCCCTGGTCCGCGCCCAGCTGGAGGCGTACGGCATCGAGGTGCGCACCGCGCCGACCGGCGGCGACGCCCAGCTAGACGTCCTCGACGGTGCGAAGCTGCTGTGGATCGAGACGCCGTCGAACCCCGGGCTCGACGTGTGCGACATCCGGCGCCTCGCCGAGGCGGCACACGCGCGTGGTGCCGTGGTGGCCGTCGACAACACCCTCGCGACACCGCTCGGGCAGCGCCCGCTGGAGCTCGGCGCCGATTTCGCGGTGGCGAGCGGAACCAAGCAGCTGACCGGCCACGGCGACGTCCTCCTGGGCTATGTCGTCGGCCGGGACGCCCAGGCCATGGCCGCCGTACGCCGCTGGCGCAAGATCGTCGGGGCGATTCCCGGGCCCATGGAGGCCTGGCTCGCACACCGTTCGATCGCCACGCTCCAGATGCGGGTCGACCGGCAGAGCGCGACGGCCCTGGCCGTCGCCGAGGCACTGCGCGAGCGGCCCGAGGTGACCGGGCTGCGCTATCCGGGGCTCCCCGACGACCCCGCGCACAAGATCGCCTCGCAGCAGATGCGGCGCTACGGGTCCGTGGTGTCGTTCACGCTGCCCACGCGCGCGCGTGCCGACCGTTTCCTCGAGGCTCTGCGGCTCGTGGACGACGCGACGAGCTTCGGCGGAGTGCGGTCCACGGCCGAACGGCGTGGACGCTGGGGCGGCGACGCGGTGCCGGAGGGCTTCATCCGCCTGTCGGTCGGCGCCGAGGATCCGGAGGACCTGGTGGCGGACGTACTGCGCGCGCTGGACGCGTCGGCGGACTGACGAACGCGCTCGGCTAGGGGTGCGGGCAGTGGGCCCGCTCCTGCCGGAGCGCCACGGAGTTCCACCGCACCGCGTCCCGGCCGAGCAGGTCCGCGCCCTCGTCCACCAGCCGAACCGGTACCAGCCCTGCCTCGGCTCCGTGACCGGCGACCTCCTCCGGCGGGATGTCGAACATGCGCCGGCCCTCGGGTGGCTCACCGCGGCGCAGAGTGATCAGCAGGATGCCGCGCGGCGCCAGCAGCCCGGCCAGGCGCCGCATCGCGACGGGGCGCTCCTCCGGCCGGAGATGCATCCACACCGCGGACAGCAGGACCACGTCGTACGGCCCCTGGACGCCCTGCAACGCGGGGAGCGCGCCCGCCCGCCACGTCACACCGGTGCCTTGGTGCAACCGCTCGGCCACGCGCCGGAGTTCCGTCACCGGTTCCACCGCGTCGACCGTGAAGCCCCGCCCGGCCAGTGCCGCCGCGTCCCGGCCGGTCCCCGAGCCGACGTCCAGCACCCGCGCGGGCGGCTCCGGCAGCAGGTCCAGCAGCGCCCCGTGCACCGACTCGAACGGAACGCTCTCGTACGCTCTCGTCAGCCGCTCGGCCGACTCGGCGTAGTAGGCCTGGACTCCCGCACCCGACGTTGGTTCCATGCCCGAACGGTACGACGCGGCACTGACAGCGCTTGCGCGGTCGGCTGGATCGGCATACGAAAGACGGACGGTCCGAACCTCCCCCCTCGTGGCTCGGACCGTCCCCCGGTTCCGCGCGCAAGAACCGCGCGACCAAGGCTAGTTGACTCTCTGTCAGTGTCCAATCACAGTAGCGACAGCAACCTATCGACTTATTTATAGTTGGGCGCGGCCGGGGGGCTGGGAGCGGGGGCCGACGAGGGGAGTGTGCGCGGTGGATCTGGCCTTGCTGCGGACCTTCGTCACCGTCCACCGGGCCGGCTCCTTCACCCGCGCCGCCGCCTTGCTCGGTCTGTCGCAGCCGGCCGTGACCTCGCAGATCCGGACCCTGGAACGGCAACTGGGCCGCCCCTTGTTCCTGCGGCAGGCCCGCGGCGTGACCCCGACGAGCATCGGCGACGAACTCGCCCACAAGGCCGCACCGCACCTCGACGCCCTGGTGGAGATCACCGAGACCGGCCTCGACGAGGACTCCTCCTTACGGACGCTGCATCTCGCCGGGCCTCCTGAGTTCACCGCCGAACGAGCCCTGCCCGCGCTCACGGAACTGACCGGTGAGGACGGCCAGGGATTCGCCCTGCGCGTCTCCTTCGGAAACGCTGAGGAAACGCTGGAAGGGCTTTCCGCCGGGCATCACGATCTGGCCATCAGCACGGCCCGGCCGCGCGGCGCCCTGCTCACGGCGACTGCGCTCTGCGACGAGGAGCACGTCCTGGTCGCCGCCCCGCGCTGGGCCGAACAGCTCGGCGCCGGACAGCCGGGCCGCAAGCCGGAGCCGGCACTGGAGCAGGTGCCCGTGGTGGAGGTGCACGAGTCGCTGCCCTTCGTCTCCCGCTACTGGGCCTCCGTCTTCGACTCCCGCCCGGCCGCCCCGGGCACGGTCGTCGTCCCCGACCTGCGTGCGGTGCTGGCCTGTGCGGCCGCGGGTGCGGGGCTGGCGGTCCTGCCGCGCTATCTGTGCGCGGCGGCGTTGGAGCGGGGTGACGTCGTCGCCCTGCACGAGCCGGCGGTGCCACCGCTGCGCACGTACTTCCTGGTGGTCCGCACCGGGACCATGGCCATGCCCCACATCGCACGGGCTCATGAGTGGCTGCAGCGGGCCGCCGCCGACTGGTGCTGAGGCCCTCGGAGACGGGCGCCGGGCTGTACAGGCCGGGGCCGTACGGGGGCGTGGGGGCGCCCGGGGTCATGTCTCACTCTGGGAGTTCGGCCGGTGACAGTTCGCGATGTTTCACGTGGAACCAGCCGGGCCACATTTCACCCATGACCGTCCGACCCGTGGTCAAGCGCACCGCCCGCGCCGTTCTGCTGGACGGTGACGACCTGATCCTGATCAAGCGCACCAAGCCGGGCTTGGACCCCTACTGGCTCACCCCCGGCGGCGGGGTCGAGCCCGGCGACTCGACCGTCGTCGACGCCCTGCACCGCGAGGTGTACGAGGAGCTCGGCGCGAAGATCACCGACGTGGTGCCCTGCTTCGTGGACACCGTGGAGCACATCGGGGAGGACGGCGGCGCGACCGGCGTGAAGGTGCAGCACTTCTTCGTCTGCCGCCTCGAGTCCATGGACCCTTCGCTCCGGCACGGCCCGGAAGTGGAGGAACCCATCGGCGAGTACGAGATCGTACGGGTGCCCTTCACCCGGGTCGGGATCGCCTCCGTCCACCTCGTTCCGCTGTCGCTGCGGCACTACCTGGACGGCAACATCGAGGGCGTGCGCGCCATGCACGCCCCCGACCTCGGCTGAGCAGCGGGTCAGGGCCCGGCCGCGACCAGTTCCTCCACCGAGTCGTGCCGTATGCGGTCCGACGGGATGCCGATGTCCCTCAGGGCGTCCACACCGCTGCGGATCATCCCGGGCGGGCCCGAGAGGTAGGCGTCGTACTCGTTCCACGGCCCGTAGGCGCGTATCGCGTCCGGCAACTGCTGGTGCGCCTGCTGGTCGATGATCGCGCGGACGGACAGCCAGGGGTGGCTCTGCTGGAGGCGGAGCATGGTGTCGATGTCGTACAGGTCGTGGTCCGTGCGGGCGCCGTAGAAGACCTCGACCGGCCGCCGTTCGCCGTGCTCGGCGACGTCCTCGACCAGTGCCTTGATGGGCGCTATGCCGGTGCCGCCGCCCAGGCAGAGGAGGCCGCTGTCGGTGGTGTGGTCCACGGTCATGGACCCGGCGGGCGGGCCGAGCCGGATGATGTCACCGGGGCGGGCGCGGTGCACCAGGGCGTTGGAGACCCAGCCGGCCGGCACGGCCTTCACGTGGAACGAGAGCAGGCCGTCCGAGCGGGGCGCCGAGGCGAAGGAGTAGTGCCGCCAGACGCGCGGCCACCAGGGGGTCTCCAGGCTGGTGTACTGCCCGGCGAGGAAGGGGTACGGCTGGTCGGGCCGGACGGTGACGACCGCGACGTCCGGGGTGCGGAGATCGTGCGTGACGACCTCGGCGTACCACCAGGCCGGGGCCCGCAGTTCGTCCGCGGCCGCCGCGTCGATCATGATCTGGGAGATGGTGGTGTAGGTCCGGACCCAGGCCGCCTCCATCTCCTCGTTCCAGACACCGGCGGCGTACTTGCTCAGCGCGCCGATGAGGCATTCGCCGACGGCCGGGTAGTGCTCGGCCCGCGTTCCGTACTTCCGGTGGCCCCGGCCCAGGTTCTGCAGGTAGTCGACGAGGACATCGGTGTTGTCGATGTGCTCGGCAGCGGTGAGCAGCGCTCTGAGCAGCCGGTCCCGCTGGGTGTCCATCGCGGCCGGGAACAGCGGCCGCAGGTCGGGGTGGCGCACGAAGAGCAGGGCGTAGAAGTACGACGTGACCTTGTCGGCCACGGGCGCGATCTCGGCCATGGCCCGCCGGACGAGGACGGCGTCCGGGGACGCTCCCTCGGCCGGGCCGGAGGCGGCAGGCCCGGAAGCCGAGGCCGGCGCGGGCCGCTGGGCGGGAACACGAGGTTCGGCCGCGGTATTCGAGGGAGGAGCGGCGGTGGCAGCGAAGGGCTCCGGATCGGGGGCGAACGCCGTGGACGCGGGGCGCGGCGATGACGCCGCGGCGGCTCTCGAGCCCGCAGGAGAGGGGGTAGGCGGTGCGGCCACGGGGGTCGGCGTGGGTATCGCGTCCGGGGTCTCGCCCTCCTGCTCCGGCTCGGTGCTCGTGCTGCCGGCCGTCGAGTCGTACGGCGTGGATGTGCCGTCCGCCGGCGCTGCCGGGTCAGGGGCGGGCCTGCCCACCGGGCGTATCGCCGCCGGGCGACGCCCCTCTGCCGCACCGGGCTCGCTGCCCGGCGTCGGCTTCTTGCGGGGCGTGAACCAGCCGCCCCCGCCGCCAGAAGTGCCGTTGTCGGCCGACGTGGTGGTCGGAGCGTCCATGGTGTGCCTCGCCTCGAGCATCTTTCGGTCGGTCTGCGCACTTCCCCGGTCGGAAGGTGCCTGCTTTCCCCCGTGGACGGACTGCGTTCCCGTCCTGTGTCGTGGCCAATGCCGCCACATTTAACCCGTATTTCGGCTGCGTACGGACAAGTAGGGGAGAGTGTGACATTGACCGCAGTACTCTCACCGAGCTTCCCACTCGCCCGGACGGCTCAGTCGCATAACCGGAAACGCGGGTCTTCGATCTCTCCGTCCCGTAGGCTGCCTTGCCCTGCACTCGGCCCGCTCGGGCGGGTCACCTCACCCCTGACGCGAACCGGAGTCGACCCTACCGGCCACCGCCGCGCACACAAGTCCCCCCTTCCCTCGTCACGAATGCGGGCACGACGCGCATCGTCAGTTCCGTCAACTACTGGACAAGACCCGCTGGTTCCTCGTCTCGTTCGGACATCGGCTGTTCTTACGTGTTTCACGTGAAACAACCAGCACCTGTCCACGTGCTGTGCGGGCGGCGACAACTGGCCAAAAGCTCGTATGTCTCCGCCGAAACAGGTGGACGGCAGGGGTCCCTGTCGGACAGCCTGACCTGCGTGTCGACTCCTTCCCTTGCCTCTCTGCCCATCCGCCGTCTGACGCTCCGCGATCTCGCCGCCTGCGCCGACTTGTCCGAGGACCGGGGGTGGCCACGGGAGGAGCACAAGTGGGGCTTCCTCCTCACAGCCGGAAAGGGCTACGGCATCGACGACCCTGACGGCGGCCTCGTGAGCGCCTGCATCGTCACCGAGTACGGGCCTCAGGAGCACCCTGCCTTCGCGGCGATCGGCATGGTCCTCGTGGCGGAACGGCACGCTCGGCAGGGGGTCGGGCGCCGGCTGATGCGCCAGGTCGTCTCCGCGATGGGCGCCACACCGCTCACCCTGCACGCGACACCGAACGGCCGCCCCCTTTACGAGGAGCTCGGCTTCAAGGTCGTCGGTCGGGCCGAGATGGTGTCCGGCCGCTTCACTCCCGGCGGTCCGGAACCGAAGGTCGCCACCCGAGCCGCGACCGCCGAGGACCTCTCCGCGATCCTCCGGCTCGATGAGCAGGCGTTCGGAACCGACCGCACGCACATCATCACCCGGCTGCCCGCCTTCGCCGACCAGTTGCGCGTGGCGGAGGAGCGCGGGCGGATCGTCGGGTACGCGGCCGCCTGGCCCAACATGGAGACCCACGTGGTGGGTCCGCTCATCGCACGTGACACGTCGGTGGCCCAGGCACTCATCGCCTCCCTCGCCGCCCACACCGACCGCCCGCTGCGCACCGACATCGATGTGCGGCACGAGGAGCTGCTCGCGTGGGTGAACGAGCGCGGCCTGGCGCCCGTCGCCTTCAACTCGGTGATGGCGTACGGGATCACCGAGTTGCCCGGCGACTGGAGCCGGCGGTTCGCACCGGTGACGGTCGCGGCGGGCTGAAGGGCTCCGACACGACGACGCCGGCTCCCCAGAGGATGGGGAACCGGCGTCGTCTTACTGCAGCGGCCAGTTCAGGCGAGGGCCTCCACGGCGGCCGTGGCGAAGGCGTGGTCCTGCTCCGGGGCACCGCCGCCGACACCGATCGCGCCGATCAGCCGGCCGTCGCGGTGTACCGGTACACCGCCGGCGATGAACAGCAGCGGCCGGTCGAGCGCGGTGGGCAGGGTGTGGAAGAGGCCTCCCGGCTGCACGGCGTCGACGAGGTCAGCGGTGGGCGTGTCCAGCTGGAGCGCCGTGTAGGCCTTGCGGGTGCTGGTCTCGCCGGAGATCAGCACGGCTCGGTCGTCCCGCCGGAAGGCGAGCAGATGCCCGCCCGCGTCCAAGACCGTGACGCTGACGGTGACTCCTGCGGCCTCTGCTGCCCGACGGGCCGCGGTGACGAGGACATCGGCGTCCTGGGTGGTCAGCGGGGCGACTGCGGTGGTGGTGCTCATGGACATCTCCTGGATGACTTGCGGGGTGTGCGGACCTGGAGGCTGTGACTCCGGGGGCCCGGTTGGTCAGTGGTGGACGGCGGTGCGCTGCCCGGCGGGGGTGGAGCCCGCGACGACGGTGCTGGGCGCACCGGCGCGGCGCTCCAGAGCGGCGGAGAGGAGGGCCAGGAGCAGGGCTCCGGCGGCCAGGGCGGCACCGACCCAGTTGGGGGCGGTGTAACCGAGGCCCGCCGCGATCACGAGCCCGCCGAGCCAGGCGGACAGGGCGTTGCCGAGGTTGAAGGCGCCGATGTTCACGGCGGAGGCCAGGGTCGGGGCGCCGTGCGCCTGGTCGAGGACCCGCTTCTGGAGCGGCGGCACGCTGGCGAAGCCCAGGGCACCGACGAGCGCGATCGTCACGGCCGACAGGACCTTGTCGTGCGCGGTCAGCGTGAACAGGGCCAGCACGACGGCCAGGGCGCCCAGGGAGACGTACAGCATGGGCATCAGGGCGCGGTCGGCGAACTTGCCGCCGACGAGGTTGCCGCCGACCATGCCGAGGCCGAAGAGAACCAGCAGCCAGGTGACGGAGCCGTCGGCGAAACCGGCGACGTGGGTCATCATCGGCGCGATGTAGGTGATGGCCGCGAAGACGCCGCCGAAGCCGAGGACGGTCATCGCCATCGCGAGCAGCACCTGCACGTTCTTGAAGGCGGCCAGTTCATGCCGCAGGCGCACGCCCTCCGGCTTGGGCATGTCGGGGACGAGCCTGGCGATGCCGATCAGGCCGACGACGCCGAGGGCGGCGACGATGCCGAAGGTGACCCGCCAGCCGACGGACTGGCCGACGAGCGTGCCCAGCGGGACGCCGACGACGTTGGCCACGGTCAGCCCGGTGAACATCATCGCGATGGCTCCGGCCTTCTTGTCCGGGGCGACCAGGTCGGCGGCGACGACCGAGCCGATGCCGAAGAAGGCGCCGTGGGCCAGGGAGGCGACGATCCGGCCGATCAGCATCACGGCGAAGGCCGGGGCGAGTGCCGAGAGCAGGTTGCCGGCGATGAACAGGCCCATCAGCAGCATCAGCATCCGCTTGCGGGGGACCTTGGTGCCGAGAACGGTCATCAGCGGGGCACCGAACATGACACCGAGCGCGTAGCCGGTGACCAGGTATCCGGCGGTGGGGATGGAGACCCCGTAGTCGCCCGCGACCTCGGGCAGCAAGCCCATGATCACGAACTCTGTCGTTCCGATCCCGAAGGCCCCGATCGCGAGGGCCAGAAGCGCGAGAGGCATGGAGGGGTTACCTTCCCAGAAGATTGCAGGAGCGCTTTGCGTGCGTTCACAATAGTTGCATACGCGGGCTATATGCAACCGCCGACTATTGCAGCGCTGCTCTATCCTGGGTGTCAGCCGCTCCGGGACGGAGGAAACCCCAATGACAGCGACGGACCCCGCGCTCACCGCCCTCGCCCAGGGCTGGTGCGCTCTCTCCCTGCTGCACGGGAGGATCGAGACCCACATCGAGCGCGCCCTGCAGGCGAAGCACGACCTCAGTGCGCGCGAGTACTCCCTGCTGGACGTGCTCAGCCGGCAGCACGACGGCGACGGAGGCCATCTGCAGATGAAGCAGGTCGCCGACGCGGTCGTCCTCAGCCAGAGCGCCACCACGCGCCTGGTGACCCGGCTCGAGGACCGCGGGCTCCTGGAGCGCTATCTGTGCCCCACCGACCGCCGGGGCATCTACACGAACGTCACCGAGGCCGGCCTGGAGCTGCTGGAGGCGGCGCGACCGACCAATGACGCCGCTCTGCGCGAGGCTCTCGACGAGGCGGCGAAGAACCCGGATCTGGCCCCGCTGGTCCGAGTCGTGGAGACGCTGAAGGCCCCGGTGCCCGCCTGACAGGCCCCGGCACGGGCCGGCTCTGCGTAGGGTGCGCCCATGGGAGATCTTGAGATACGCGCCGCTGTCGCCGACGACGTCCCGGCGATCGTGGGCATGCTCGCCGACGACCCCCTGGGTGCGCAGCGCGAGTCACCGGACGACCTCGCCCCCTATCTGGCCGCGCTGGAGCGGCTCAGCGCCGACCCGAACCAGCACCTGGTCGTGGCGGTGCGCGAGGGCCGCGTGGTCGGCACGCTCCAGCTCACGGTCATCCCCGGGCTGTCCCGACGCGGTGCGACCCGGTCGATCATCGAAGGTGTACGCATCCACGCCGACGAGCGCGGCAGCGGCCTCGGGACACGGCTCATCGAGTGGGCGATCGCGGAATCCCGGGAACAGGGCTGCCAGTTGGTACAGCTGACCTCCGACAAGACGCGCACCGACGCCCACCGCTTCTACGAACGGCTCGGCTTCACGGCCTCCCACACGGGTTTCAAGCTCCCGTTGTGACCGGCTTGAAGGGGCGGCCTGTTTCACGTGAAACAGGCCGCCCCTTCAGGTCACCGCCTAGCCGATCCCACGCCAACCCTCGGGGTCGACCCCGCCCGGCACAGGAGCCCCTTCGTCGTACGGCTGACGCGTGAACACGAAGGACCCGAGGTCCAGGTGGCTCACGGCCCCGTCCGGCCGCCGTACGGCCTTCAGGAGCTCGCCGGCGTAGTAGCCCTCCAGCCCGGTCCAGGTGCCGTCGCCGTTCGGGCAGAACCGCGAACCACGGCCACTGCCGGACAGCGGCCCGAGCGAGAGGAGTCCGTCGGCCGTGAGGCGCAGCGCGAAAGCATGCGTCCCCCAGTACCACTGGCCCGTCATCTCCAGCACGGACGGGTCGACATCGCGCAGCGGTTTCCACGCGGTGGGGATGCGCGGTTCCGCCTCGGCGACGATACGGACCAGGTCGGAGGCGACGGGGAACAACAGCGGGCCGGAGGTGCAGTTGGCCAGGACGATCGCCGCCACGTCGTCCTCGACACTGATCATGAGGCAGGCGAGGAATCCGGGCAGCGAACCGGTGTGGCCGACGAGGGACCGTCCGTCCCGCCGCCGGATCTCCATGCCCAGGCAGTAGGCGTAGCCGCTCGCCACGTCCGACGCTTCGTGGGGCGCCGCCGGTGTCCTCATCTCCAGCAGCGACTCCGGGCTCAGCACCCGCTCGTCACCCTTGAGCAGGAAGGCCGCGAACCGCGCCAAGTCACCCGTGGTCGACCAGAGTTGGCCGGCCGGGGCCATCCGTCCCAGATCCTCGGTGGGCTCGTGCAGCATCACATCGGCCCAGGGATGCACGGCCCAGCCACCCGCATACGGCGCCTGCGGCCGCACGCTCGTGCGGTGCAGCTCCAGGGGTTCGAGCACTTCCCGCCGAAGGACCTCTTCCCATGAGTCGCCACGCAGCTTCTCGACCAGGGCGCCGAGCAGCGCGTAACCCGGGTTGGAGTAGTGGAACCGGCGGCCGGGAGGGGACAGCGAGGGCCGCTCGCCCAGCACGTCGGCGATCTCGGGCCGCAGGGATCCGGGGCTCCGCTCCCACCACGGCCCCGGGGTCTCGGCCGCCAGCCCTGCGGTGTGCGCGAGCAGTTCGGCGACGGTCACCTCCCCCACACCGGTGTCCGGCAGGTGCTTCTCCAGCGGATCAGCGAGGTCCAGGGCGCCCTCGTCGCGCAGCCGCAGGACGAGAACCGCCGTGAAGGTCTTGGTGAGGGAGCCGATCCGGTACTGCACGTTCTCGTCCGGCGCATGACCTTCCACCGAGGTCCGCGCCCCTGTCCACACCGGTTTCCCGTCTCGCACGACGGCAGCGACGAGTGATGGGGCCCGTCCTTCGGTCTGCGCGACAGCGATCCGGTGCAGCAGCGCGCGACGCGTGCCGGGAAGCAGCTCTCCCTGAGATGTCATGGATCCCAGTCCACCCGGCCCGGCGTCTCCGCGTCGAGCACATTTGCTGCTGTCAGGTCTGCGCCATGTCGACGAAACGCGAGTAGTGGCCCTGGAAGGCGACCGTGATCGTCGCCGTCGGGCCGTTTCGGTGCTTGGCCACGATCAGGTCGGCCTCGCCGGCGCGGGGCGACTCCTTCTCGTAGGCGTCCTCACGGTGCAGCAGGATGACCATGTCGGCGTCCTGCTCGATGGAACCCGACTCACGCAGGTCGGAGACCATCGGCTTCTTGTCCGTGCGCTGCTCGGGACCACGGTTCAGCTGGGAGAGCGCGATGACCGGGATCTCCAGCTCCTTGGCCAGCAGCTTGAGGTTTCGGGACATGTCCGAGACCTCCTGCTGCCGGCTCTCGGCCCGCTTGGAACCGCCCGACTGCATCAGCTGGAGGTAGTCGATGACGACCAGCCTGAGGTCGTTGCGCTGCTTGAGGCGGCGGCACTTGGCGCGGATCTCCATCATCGACAGGTTCGGGGAGTCGTCGATGTAGAGCGGCGCCGCCGAGACGTCGGGCATGCGCCGGGCCAGGCGCGTCCAGTCCTCGTCCGTCATCGTGCCGGACCGCATGTGGTGCAGGGCCACCCGGGCTTCGGCGGAGAGCAGACGCATCGCGATCTCGTTGCGCCCCATTTCCAGGGAGAAGATCACGCTCGGCAGGTTGTTCTTGATCGAGGCGGCCCGCGCGAAGTCCAGCGCGAGCGTGGACTTGCCCATGGCGGGACGCGCGGCGATGACGATCATCTGGCCCGGGTGCAGCCCGTTGGTGAGCGAGTCGAAGTCCGTGAACCCCGTGGGCACACCGGTCATCTCGCCGCTGCGTGAGCCGATCGCCTCGATCTCGTCGAGCGCGCCCTCCATGATGTCGCCGAGCGGCAGGTAGTCCTCGCTGGTCCGCTGCTCGGTGACCGCGTAGACCTCCGCCTGGGCGCGGTTGACGATCTCGTCGACGTCGTCGTCGGCCGCGTATCCCATCTGTGTGATGCGCGTACCGGCTTCGACCAGGCGGCGCAGGACGGCCCGCTCGTGCACGATCTCCGCGTAGTACGCGGCGTTGGCCGCGGTCGGAACCGTCTGGACGAGCGTGTGCAGGTACGAGGCACCGCCGACCTTGTTGATCTCGCCGCGCTTGGTGAGCTCGGCCGCGATCGTGATGGGGTCGGCCGGCTCGCCCTTGGCGTAGACGTCGAGGACGGCCTGGTAGATCGTCTCGTGGGCCGGCTTGTAGAAATCGTGGCCCTTGAGGATCTCGACGACGTCGGCGATGGCGTCCTTCGACAGGAGCATGCCGCCGAGGACGGACTGCTCGGCCTCGATGTCCTGCGGCGGCACCCGCTCGAACGACGGGCTTGAGCCGCCGTCCCACACTCCGTTGTCAACGCCGCGTTCGTGCTGCTCGTCGCGGCTCCGGGATCCGTCACCACGGCGGCGGGAGGCGGGCAGACGATCACTGGGACCGCTGTCGGCCCACGGGTCGTCCAAGGGCTCGGAAATGCTCACCGAGCCACCTCCTCCCGTCCGCCGCAGCAGACCTCGCCGTGCCCCTCTTTTCTACGGCACGGCACTGACAAATGAGAGGCCCAACTCCGTTTGACGGGCGCCGGTTTTGTGGTGTTTTGAAAACCGGCGGACGGAGCGGGCGCCGGACCACCGTAGGCCTGTCGGCACCGTCAGCCAATCTGGTTATCCACAGGCCATGTGGACGACGGCCCAGATGCTGTGGAGAACTCCGCGAAACCTGTGCACGACCCGGTGGACAGGCCTGTGAACAAGCGTCGCCCCGCCTTGAACAGACCGCTCTGACCTGCACCTTTACCGTCCACCGGCTGTGCAGAAGAAAAACTTCCCCAAGCGGGCCAAGATCACTTCGAAGGGTGCACAGGAGTGCGTACCGCTAGACGGAAAGTAAGGGTCACAAAAGCCTGGCATCTCTTACCTGTGGACGATTAGATTAGTGCACATGACACAGGCCCCCGCGCGCCGCCGAGCCGGCCGGAGACAGCACGACAGAGAGATCGTCGCACTGGCCGTCCCGGCGTTCGGCGCCCTCGTCGCCGAGCCCCTCTTCCTCATGGCCGACACCGCCATCGTGGGCCATCTGGGCACGGCCCAGCTCGCCGGTCTCGGCGTCGCCTCGGCCTTGCTGATGACCGCCGTCAGCGTCTTCGTGTTCCTCGCCTACGCCACCACGGCAGCGGTCGCCCGCCGGGTCGGCGCGGGTGACCTCCAGTCCGCCATCCGCCAGGGCATGGACGGCATCTGGCTGGCCCTCCTGCTCGGCGCCGCCGTCGTCGCCGTCGCCCTGCCCACGGCGCCCCACCTCGTGAGCCTCTTCGGAGCATCGGAGGCAGCAGCCCCGTACGCCACCACCTACCTGCGTATCTCCGTGCTCGGCATCCCCGCCATGCTCGTCGTCCTCGCCGCGACCGGTGTCCTGCGCGGCCTGCAGGACACCAAGACCCCGCTCTACGTCGCCATCGCCGGTTTCGCCGCGAACGGCGCCCTCAACGCGGGGCTCGTCTACGGCGCCGACCTGGGGATCGCCGGCTCCGCCTGGGGCACGGTCATCGCACAGTGCGGCATGGCCGCGGTCTATCTCGTCGTGGTCCTCCGGGGCGCCCGCAGGCACGGCGCCTCGTTGCGTCCGGACGCCGCCGGGATCAGGGCCTCGGCTCAGGCGGGCGTGCCCTTGCTGGTGCGGACCCTCTCCCTGAGGGCGATTCTGATGATCGCCACGGCGGTCGCCGCCCGGCTCGGGGACGCGGACATCGCCGCCCACCAGATCATCCTGTCCCTGTGGAGCCTGCTCGCATTCGCTCTCGACGCCATCGCCATCGCCGGCCAGGCCATCATCGGCCGCTACCTCGGAGCCGGTGACGCCCAGGGCGCCCGCGACGCCTGCCGCCGCATGGTCGAATGGGGCATCGCCGTCGGGGTTGTCCTCGGCATCCTGGTGGTCATCACCCGCCCGGTGTTCCTGCCCCTGTTCAGCAGCGACCCGGCGGTCAAGGACGTGGCGCTGCCCGCCCTGGTCATCGTCGCCCTCTCCCAGCCGATCTCCGGCATCGTCTTCGTGCTGGACGGCGTCCTGATGGGCGCCGGCGACGGTCCCTATCTGGCCTGGGCGATGCTGGTCACTCTCGCGGTGTTCACTCCGGCAGCTCTGCTGGTGCCGGTACTGGGCGGTGGGCTCACCGCGCTGTGGGCCACCATGACGTTGATGATGACCGTGCGGATGCTGACCCTGTGGCTCCGCACCCGCTCGGGACGCTGGATCGTGACGGGCGCGACCCGCTGACCGTTTCACGTGAAACATCGACGGTTTCACGTGAAACAGGAGCCCACCGTGAACGAAAACAGGGTCCACCGCGAGCGAGCGGAGCTGCGCACATGACGATGGGGCCGTACCCCGAAGGGAACGACCCCACCGCTCACTGCTTCAGCGAGCGCGGCACTCAGGCCGCGACGACCTCGATGTTGACCTTGGCGGCAACCTCGGGGTGCAGACGCACGGACGTCTCGTGAGCGCCCAGCGTCTTGATCGGCGAGCCCAGCTCGATGCGGCGCTTGTCGACCTCGGGGCCACCGGAAGCCTTGATCGCGGAAGCGATGTCGGCGGGGGTGACGGAACCGAAGAGACGACCGGCGTCGCCGGAGCGGACAGCCAGACGGACCTTGACGCCCTCGAGCTGGGCCTTCACCTGGTTGGCCTGCTCGATGGTCTGGATCTCGTGGATCTTGCGAGCACGACGGATCTGCTCGACGTCCTTCTCGCCACCCTTGGTCCAGCGGATCGCGAACTTCCGCGGGATCAGGTAGTTGCGAGCGTAACCGTCCTTGACGTCGACGACGTCGCCCGCGGCGCCGAGGCCGGAGACCTCGTGGGTGAGGATGATCTTCATGAGTCGGTCACCCTTCCCTTATCGCGCGGTGGACGTGTAGGGCAGCAGCGCCATCTCACGGCTGTTCTTGACGGCCGTGGCGACGTCACGCTGGTGCTGCGTGCAGTTGCCGGTCACGCGGCGGGCACGGATCTTGCCGCGGTCGGAAATGAACTTCCGCAGCATGTTCGTGTCCTTGTAGTCCACGTACGTGACCTTGTCCTTGCAGAAAGCGCAGACCTTCTTCTTCGGCTTGCGCACAGGCGGCTTCGCCATGGTGTTTCTCCTGTGTGATCAAGAAGTGTGGGTACGAACCCGCCCTTAGAAGGGGGGCTCGTCCGAGTAGCCGCCGCCACCGCCGCCGGAGTTTCCACCCCAGCCGCCGCCACCGCCCTGGCTGCCACCGGCGGGAGCGCCGGTCGCCCACGGGTCGTCGGCGGGAGCTCCGCCGCCCTGCTGGCCGCCACCGGGGCCGCCGCCCCAGCCGCCGCCACCCTGGCCGCCACCGCCACCGCCGCCGTAGCCGCCCTGGCCACCGCGGCCGCTGGTCTTGGTGACCTTGGCCGTGGCGTTGCGCAGGCTGGCGCCGACTTCCTCGACGTCCAGCTCGTAGACCGTGCGCTTGACACCCTCACGGTCCTCGTAGGACCGCTGCTTCAGCCGGCCCTGCACGATGACGCGCATGCCTCGCTGGAGCGACTCGGCGACGTTCTCCGCCGCCTGACGCCAGACCGAGCAGGTCAGGAACAGGCTCTCGCCGTCCTTCCACTCGTTCGTCTGGCGGTCGAAGGTGCGGGGAGTGGACGCGACACGGAACTTCGCGACGGCCGCACCGGAGGGGGTGAAGCGCAGCTCGGGGTCGTCGACAAGATTGCCGACCACCGTGATGACGGTCTCGCCTGCCATGGGGGAACCTCTCGGCGGGTTTGCTCTGGCTGCTTGCTACTCGAATCCCGGGATCGGCTGAGCGTGGAAGCTCAGTGCATCTCGGGACGGAGGACCTTGGTCCGGAGGACCGACTCGTTCAGGTTCATCTGGCGGTCGAGCTCCTTGACGACCGCAGGCTCGGCCTGCAGGTCGATGACCGAGTAGATGCCCTCGGGCTTCTTCTTGATCTCGTACGCGAGACGACGACGGCCCCAGGTGTCGACCTTCTCGACCTTTCCGCCGCCGTCACGGACGACAGAGAGGAAGTTCTCGATCAGCGGGGAGACAGCGCGCTCCTCGACGTCGGGGTCGAGGATGACCATCACCTCGTAGTGACGCATGTGGAACCCACCTCCTTTGGACTCAGCGGCCACGGTCGTTCCGTGGCAGGAGGGTTGTGATGCGTAGGCAACGGTATCGGCCACCACTGACAATCAGGGGTTCTGTGGAGAAGCCCTGCCGTGACATGGGCAGACACCGGTGCGGACGGTACAGAGTACCCGCACAGCGGCTTGCGGTTGAAATCCGGTCGCGAGGGCAGCCAATCTGTACACATCGGGTGTGTATGGCGCTACGATGCGCCGACTTTCGCAGGAGGTGCCCTATGGCACAGGCATTGCGACCCAACACCGCCGGCGGCCTCTTCGCCACGGACGGAAAGCCCCACCCCCTCCAGGACACCCTGCTCGCGGTGACCCTGGTGCTGGGCATCACGTCGTTCATCACGGCACTGGTCGACGACGACCTGCACCTGCTCAGCTCCTGGACCGGTCTGGTGGGCATTCTCACCGGCGCGTACGGCCAGTGGATCTCGGAGACGACCCGTGAGCGGTTCGGCCTGATCCTGGGGCTGGGCGCGGCGGGTGTCGGGTTCTTCCTGGGCATGGCGCACGGCGGCCTCTTCGGCGGGCTCATCGACTGACGCCAGGGACACTCCTTTCCGAACACCGGGTGACGCCACGGCCGCCGGGGCCGTGGCGAAGGTGCCGTACGCCCAACCGGCGCGCTCCCAAGGCGCAGTAGGCTTCGCGCGAGAGCCGGAGCCCCTGACCCCATGGGGACACACCAGCCCGAGGAGCGCCCCGAATGAGCCTGACCCTGAGGACCATCAGTCGAGAGCAGCATCTGGCCTACATCCAGAGCCTGCCGTCGGCGAGCCACATGCAGGTCCCGGCCTGGGCTGACGTCAAGGCGGAGTGGCGCTCCGAGAACCTCGGCTGGTTCGACGACCGCACCGGCGAGCTGGTCGGTGTCGGTCTGGTCCTCTACCGGCAGCTTCCCAAGATCAAGCGCTACCTCGCCTACCTGCCCGAGGGCCCGGTCATCAACTGGTTCGCGCCGAATCTGCAGGAGTGGATCGAGCCGATGCTGGCGCACCTGAAGCAGCAGGGCGCCTTCTCGGTGAAGATGGGCCCGCCGGTGATCATCCGCCGCTGGGAGGCCGCCTCCATCAAGGCGGGCATCCAGAACCCGGACGTGAAGCGCCTGCGCGACATCGAGGCCGACCACATCGAGCCGCGCGCCTTCGAGGTCGCCGACAAGCTGCGCCGCATGGGCTGGCAGCAGGGCGAGGACGGCGGCGCCGGCTTCGGCGACGTCCAGCCCCGCTACGTCTACCAGGTGCCGCTGGCGAACCGTTCCCTGGAAGAGGTCCACAAGAACTTCAACCAGCTGTGGCGCCGCAACATCAAGAAGGCCGAGAAGGCCGGCGTCGAGGTCGTCCAGGGCGGTTACCAGGACCTCGAGGAATGGCAGCGACTGTACGAGATCACGGCCGTGCGCGACCACTTCCGGCCGCGCCCGCTGTCGTACTTCCAGCGCATGTGGACGGCCCTCAACACCGAGGACCCCAACCGCATGCGGCTGTACTTCGCCCGGCACAACGGCGTGAACCTGTCGGCGGCGACGATGCTGATCGTCGGCGGGCACGTCTGGTACTCCTACGGCGCCTCCGACAACATCGGCCGCGAGGTCCGGCCCTCGAACGCCATGCAGTGGCGGATGCTGCGCGACGCCTACGCGCTCGGTGCGACCGTCTACGACCTGCGCGGCATCTCCGACTCGCTGGACGAGACCGACCACCTCTTCGGCCTGATCCAGTTCAAGGTGGGCACCGGTGGCCAGGCGGCCGAGTACCTCGGCGAGTGGGACTTCCCGCTGAACAAGCTGCTGCACAAGGCGCTCGACATCTACATGTCGCGTCGCTGACGTCCCGTTCAGTGCTTCTATACCTCTGACACACGGCAGCCGCCGACAGACGGCAACCGCTGATTCACGGCAACCACGAGAAAGGTTCCAGGTCCGGCCATGGCGCTCACGCTCTACGTCGACACCGCGCGCTGGCGGGCGCACCACAAGCACGTGCAGGAGCAGTTCCCGGGCCTCGTGCCGGTCTGCAAGGGCAACGGCTACGGCTTCGGGCACGAGCGGCTGGCGGAGGAGGCCACACGGCTGGGCTCGGACGTCCTCGCCGTCGGCACGACGTACGAGGCCGCCCGGATAAAGGACTGGTTCAGCGGTGACCTGCTGGTGCTGACGCCGTACCGGCGCGGCGAGGAGCCGGTGCCGCTGCCGGACCGGGTGATCCGCTCCGTCTCGTCGATAGACGGTGTCTACGGCCTGGTCGGCGCCCGCGTGGTGATCGAGGTGATGTCCTCGATGAAGCGCCACGGCATCAGCGAGCAGGACCTGCCCCAGCTGCACGCCGCGATCGAGAACGTCCGCCTGGAGGGCTTCGCCATCCACCTGCCGCTGGACCGCACCGACGGCTCGGACGCCGTCGAGGAGGTCATCGGCTGGATGGACCGGCTGCGTGCGGCCCGGCTTCCCCTGCACACCATGTTCGTCAGCCACCTCAAGGCGGAGGATCTCGCCCGGCTCCAGCAGCAGTTCCCGCAGACCCGCTTCCGCGCCCGCATCGGCACGCGGCTGTGGCTGGGGGACCACGAGGCCACCGAGTACCGGGGCGCGGTCCTGGACGTCACGCGCGTCGCCAAGGGCGACCGCTTCGGCTACCGGCAGCAGAAGGCCGCCTCGGACGGCTTCCTGGTGGTCGTGGCGGGCGGCACGTCCCACGGGGTGGGCCTGGAGGCCCCCAAGGCGTTGCACGGCGTCATGCCGCGCGCCAAGGGCGTCGCCCGCGCCGGCCTCGCGACGGTGAACCGGAACCTTTCTCCGTTCGTCTGGGGCGGCAAGCAGCGCTGGTTCGCCGAGCCGCCGCACATGCAGGTCTCGATCCTGTTCGTGCCCGCGGACGCGCCGGAGCCGAAGGTGGGCGAGGAGCTGGTGGCGCATCTGCGGCACACCACCACGCAGTTCGACCGGATCGTGGACCGCTGACCGACGCGGTTCAGCGCAAAGGCCGTACACGGGTTCCTTGTACGGCCTTCTGGCTTCCGGGATCGACTCTGGGCCGTTCGCTCAGAGTGAACCGCCCGAGGCGCCCTGTCTGCCCCACTCGACCGACGGCCCGTCGAACCGGGCGTCCTCGTGCGGCCGGGGCCGGGCCGCGGGGCCGAGGACGAAGACGTCCTCCGCACCGTCGAGCACCCCGCCCGAGGGGTCGTCGTCGCCGGCCCTCCGCACCGGGTCCCGCTCCGGCATGAAGATGTCCCGCACGACCATGACGCACAGGTACAGCGTTCCCAGCAGATGCATGCCGATGGCCCAGTGGTAGCCGTCGGTGGGCAGGCCCTTGTGGGCGTCTCCGCTGGTCGTGTACGCGAGGTACATCCAGATCCCCAGGAAGTACGCCACCTCGCACGCCTGCCAGATCAGGTAGTCCCGCCACTTGGGCCGGGCGAGCGCGGCCAGCGGCACCAGCCACAGCACGTACTGCGGCGAGTAGACCTTGTTGGTGAGGATGAACGCCGCGACGATCAGGAAGGCGAGCTGGGCGAACCGCGGCCGACGCGGTGCGGTCAGGGCGAGGGCCGCCACACCCGCGCAGCACACCAGCATCAGCAGCGTGGCGAGCGTGTTGACGGTCTCGGTGCTGAGCGGGTTGTCGGAGTTCTGGGCCATGATCAGCCAGAAGGAGCCGAAGTCGACGCCCCGTTCCTGGCTGAACGTGTAGAACTTCGACCAGCCCTCGAACGCGAAGAGCATCACCGGCCCGTTCACGACGACCCAGGCGACGATCCCACCGCCCAGGGCCTTGGCGAACTCGCGCCACTTGCCCGCGCGCCAGCACAGCACCAGCAGCGGCCCGAGGAGCAGGAAGGGGTAGAGCTTGGCCGCCGTGGCGAGCCCCAGCAGGACACCGAAGGCCAGGGAGCGGCCCCGCGACCACATCAGCATCGCCGCGGCCGTCAGAGCGACCGCCAGCAGGTCCCAGTTGATGGTGGCCGTCAGCGCGGCGGCGGGCGCCAGGGCGACCAGCAGGCCGTCCCAGGGACGCCGGGCATGGGTACGGGTCACGCAGACGGCGATGACCGACGCGCACACCATGAGCATCCCGGCGTTGACCATCCAGTACCACTGCTCCTGGTACTGGATGGTTCCGCTGCCGGGCGTGAGCCAGGAGGCGACCTCCATGAAGACACCGGTCAGCACCGGGTACTCCAGGTACTGCATGTCGCCGGGGAGCCGGTCGAAGTACGGCACGAGTCCGTCGGCGAAGCCACGCCCCTGGTAGAGGTGCGGGATGTCCGAGTAGCAGGCGTGCGTGTACTGGGAGCTCGCACCGAAGAACCATGCCCCGTTGTAGCAGGGCGCCTTCTGGACGAGACCGAGGGCGAACATGCCGATCGCCACCAGCGCGATCACTCGCACCGGAGTCCACCAGGACGACCCGAGCAGGGCACGCCGCCCGAGCGGGCCGCCGATCAGCTCGCTGCCGGCCGCGGCGACCTCGTCCTCCTTGGTCGGCCGCACCGGCTCCGGCTCATGAACGCTCGCTCGCGTCGATTCTGCACTGGGCATGCCGCACATCCTGCCGTACGTGTCCAGCAATACGCCGAGGGCCGCCGCACCCGAGTGGGTGCGGCGGCCCTCGTTTCACGTGAAACAGCCTGACGTTTCACGTGAAACACCCAAGCCGGGCGAGCGTTCGGCTATCCGGCAGGGCCTCCGAAGAAGCCTCCGTTGCCATTGCCTCTGGTATTGCCACCGTCCAGATTCGTGTCGGTCGGTGTCGGCTCGGGAGTCACTCCTCCGTCCGTGCCTCCGCTGTCCGCGCCGCCGTTCTGGCCGCCGCCGTCGTTCTCGCAGCCGAAGAAGCCACAGGTGTCGCTCGGCGAGGGCGACGGGAGCGTCGGGCTCTCGCTGGGCGTGGCGCTCGGCGACTCGGACGGCGTCTCGCTGGGCTGCTCACTGGGGGTCGGAGTCGGCGACGGGGCACCCACCGCGTCCTGGACCTCGCCGATCTTCTCGGCCTCCGGGAAGCCGGGGTCGGGCTCGCCCTTGAGCGCGGCCTTCATGTACTCGGTCCACACTTCGGTGGGGGTGTCACCACCGTGGATGGACTTCTCACCCGCCGTGCCGTTCATGGAGAGCAGCTTGGCGCTCTTGGGATCCTCACGGAACATCGCGATCGAGGTCGATAGCTGCTGGGTGTAGCCGACGAACCACGCGGACTTGTTCTCGTCCGTCGTACCGGTCTTGCCGGCTGCCGTACGGCCCAGGGCCAGTGCCTTCTGACCCGTACCGTTCTGGATGACGTTCTCCAGCACGTCGGTGACGTTGTTCGCCACCTTCTCGGGCATCGCCTGGGTGATCCTGGGCTTCTTGAAGCCGTCGACTTCCTCCCCGTTGAACTTGACGCTGGTCACCGAGTACGGGGCGGCCTGCTTGCCGGCGGCGGCGAACGTCGCGTAGGCGTCGGCCATGCGGATCGCGCTGGGGGTCGAGGTACCGAGCGCGAATGACGGGTTGAGCGTGGCGAAGCTGGCGTCCAGGATGCCGGCCTTCTCGGCCACGTCCCGCACGTTCCTCATCCCCACGTCCATGCCGAGCTGCACGAACGGCGTGTTGACGGACTGCTCCATCGCCTTGCGCAGGGTGATGTAGCCCCAGGGGTGGTCGCTCTCGTTCTCCTGGTAGAAGGGCGTGTTGTCCTTCTTCAGGACGTAGGAGCCGTCGTTGTTCCGGACCTTGAGGTGGTCGTTGCCGTTGTACTTGCTCAGCGGCGAGAGGGGCCCGTCGCTCCGATAGGTGCCGTGCTCCATGGCCGCGGCGAGCACGAACGGCTTCCACGTCGAACCGACGGGGACACCCGAGGTGTCCGCGTTGTTGTTGAAGTGGCCCTTCTCGTAGCCGGCACCACCGTAGAGGGCGACGATCGCGCCGTCCTTGGGCTTCACCGACGCCGCGCCGAACTGGACGTGCTTGTCCAGCTCACGGTTCTCCGGGTCGAGCTTCTCCTTCTCGACCTTTTTGACGGCCCTGGCCAGCGCCTCGACCTTGCTCTTCTCGAAGGTCGTCCTGATCTGGTAGCCGCCCTGGTCGAACTGCTGCTCCGTGATGTTGGAGTGGTTCAGGACGTACTTCTTGGCGGTGTCCACCAGGTAGCTGATCTGGCCGCTCATGCCCTTGGTGGCCTTGCGGCCCTGAGGCATGGGGTAGTCCTTGATCGCTTCCTGGTACTGGGCGTCCGTGAGCTTCTTGTCGTTGTGCATCTGCTGGAGGATCCAGCCCCAGCGCTCCTTGGACCGCTTCTCGTTGGCGTCCTTCGTCGCCGAAGGGTCGAGGCTCTCGTTGCCCGCGGGGTCGTAGTAGGTCGGGCCCTTGAGCAGGGCGGCGAGGAAGGCGCACTCACTCGGCGTGAGTTCGTCCGCGTTCTTGCCGTAGTACGTCTGCGCGGCGGCCTGGAGGCCGTAGGCACCACGTCCGTAGTACGAGGTGTTCAGGTAGCCCTGGAGGATCTCCTTCTTGGAGAGCTTCGTGCCCACCTTGATGGAGATGAACATCTCCTTGAACTTACGGGTGATCGTCTGTTCCTGGCTCAGGTAGGTGTTCTTGACGAACTGCTGGGTGATCGTCGAGCCACCCTGCGTGTCCCCGCCCCGGGCCATGTTCGCCAGCGCACGGGCGATACCCATGGGGTCGACGCCCGAGTCCTGGTAGAAGGTCTTGTTCTCGGCCGAGATGACCGCCCACTGCATGGCCTCGGGGATCCGCTCGATCCCGACGTTCTGCCGGTTCTGGCCTTTGCCCGTCGCCACCATCTGCTGGCCGTTGGACCAGTAGTAGACGTTGTTCTGCGACAGGGCCATCGCGTTCTCTTCGTTGGGGACGCCCACCATGGCGTACCCGATGCCCGCCACGGCCACCAGGCTGCCGATGAACCCGATAAAGAGGCCGGAGACGAGCTTCCAGGAGGGCATCCAGCGCTGCCAGCCGTACTTGCCGGCCCGTGGATAGTCGATCAGCCGTTTCTTGTCGGAGACGGCGGCGCGCCCTCGGCCCCGCCCGGGTCCGGCCGGACCGCCGGGAGCGGCACGCCGGCCACCACGGGCCGGCTCGGCGGCTCTGCGACGGCCGCCCCCGCTTCTCTGCGCCGCACGCCGGGCCTCGGCACGGCCGCCGTACGGACGCTCCTCACCCCCCGAGCCGTAGGAACCCGACCCATAGGAGTCGGACGGAGACTCGGTGGCGCCTCGCGGTGCCGCGCGGCGGCCGGAGGACGAGCCGGGCTGGCCGCGTCGGGCCGCGGCACGTCCGCCTCCCTGCGGCTGCGGCGGTTTGCGACGGTGCTCGCTCATCGAACGACTACTCCTCGGGCAGGCGCACCCTTGCGCGCCTGGAAACGGCGGCTGGTTTCCGGTCCCCCCGAAGTACGGATGCGGTCGGCTCCGCATTCATCGGTCCCGCATGCACCCGTACTACACCGAAGACGACGACGCCCTCAGACGTCACGTGGTTCCCGGTGATGTGCATGGCGCACAGACTACGCACCGCCAAAACCACCTGAGCCCCAAAGTTCACCTCAAATCAGGCAACTCGCGTCTGATGAATCGGTGATGTGACCCCGTTCACCACACCCCCTCTTGTCGCATGCGGAAGGCCGTTCTATCGTCGTGATGTATCGAGTCGATACATCAGCTCGACACATCGGCCCGAGACATCGAGCGGATACATGCGCACCGCGGCAGAGAGGAGGCGACGATGAGCCGGCGTTCCGGGATCCTCGAGTTCGCCGTACTCGGTCTGCTCCGCGAATCTCCGATGCACGGCTATGAGCTGCGCAAACGACTCAACACGTCGCTGGGCGTCTTCCGTGCGTTCAGCTACGGGACGCTCTACCCCTGCCTCAAGACGCTGGTCGCCAACGGCTGGTTGATCGAGGAACAGGGGAGCGACGCCGAGGCCGTCCCCCTCACCGGCCGCCGCGCCAAGATCGTCTACCGGTTGACGGCGGAAGGTAAGGAGCACTTCGAGCAGTTGCTCTCGCAGACCGGGCCCGACGCGTACGAGGACGAGCACTTCGCCGCCCGTTTCGCTTTCTTCGGGCAAACCTCACGCGACGTACGCATGCGTGTGCTGGAGGGCCGCCGCAGCCGGCTGGAGGAGCGTCTGGAGAAGATGCGCGCCTCCCTGGCCCGCACCCGGGAGCGCCTCGACGACTACACGCTTGAGCTCCAGCGCCACGGGATGGAGTCCGTGGAGCGCGAGGTGCGCTGGCTGAACGAGCTCATCGAGAGCGAGCGGGCGGGGCGGGACCTCAAGGGTCCCGCTTCCGGGGGGCCCGACTCGCGTGACACCACATCTGGAGCGTCGGGCGGCCTGCCCCGGCCGGGGGACGACCCCCGTCCGGATACGCCCGACGACACCGCCACGTGAGAGCCCGCCCAGGGCCTCACTCGTACACACAGGGAGCAACCGGAATGGGTTCGGTTCGCGTAGCCATCGTCGGCGTGGGCAACTGCGCCGCATCGCTGGTGCAGGGAGTCGAGTACTACAAGGACGCCGACCCGGCGTCCAAGGTGCCGGGCCTGATGCACGTCCAGTTCGGCGACTACCACGTCCGCGACGTCGAGTTCGTCGCCGCGTTCGACGTGGACGCCAAGAAGGTCGGTCTCGACCTCGCGGACGCCATCGGCGCCTCCGAGAACAACACCATCAAGATCTGCGACGTACCCCGCACCGGCGTGACGGTCCAGCGCGGCCACACCCTCGACGGCCTCGGCAAGTACTACCGCGAGACCATCGAGGAGTCCGCCGAGGAGCCCGTCGACGTCGTCCAGGTCCTCAAGGACCAGCAGGTCGACGTCCTCGTCTGCTACCTGCCCGTCGGTTCCGAGGACGCGGCGAAGTTCTACGCCCAGTGCGCCATCGACGCCAAGGTCGCCTTCGTCAACGCCCTTCCGGTCTTCATCGCCGGCACCAAGGAGTGGGCGGACAAGTTCACCGAGGCGGGCGTCCCGATCGTCGGTGACGACATCAAGTCGCAGGTCGGCGCCACCATCACGCACCGCGTCATGGCGAAGCTGTTCGAGGACCGGGGCGTGATCCTGGACCGCACGATGCAGCTGAACGTCGGCGGCAACATGGACTTCAAGAACATGCTCGAGCGCGACCGCCTCGAGTCGAAGAAGATCTCCAAGACGCAGGCCGTCACCTCCCAGATCCGCGACCGCGAACTCGGCGAGGGCAACGTCCACATCGGCCCGTCCGACTACGTCGCCTGGCTGGACGACCGCAAGTGGGCCTACGTCCGCCTTGAGGGCCGCGCCTTCGGTGACGTCCCGCTGAACCTGGAGTACAAGCTCGAGGTCTGGGACTCCCCGAACTCCGCCGGCGTCATCATCGACGCCCTGCGCGCCGCGAAGATCGCCAAGGACCGCGGCATCGGCGGCCCCGTGCTCTCCGCGTCGAGCTACTTCATGAAGTCCCCGCCCGTGCAGTACTTCGACGACGAGGCCCGCGAGAACGTCGAGAAGTTCATCAAGGGTGAGGTCGAGCGCTGACGCGCTGCAACTGATCGCTCCTGCCAGGGCTGTGAGGGTCCCCGGGTCGTGCGACCCGGGGACCCTCCCCGTATGTGAGGCTGTGCCCCATGGCCGTCGTCCGTGACCTGCGCGTCCTGTTGCGCTTCCAGGGCTTCCGGCGCCTGCTCGCCGTGCGCCTGCTCTCCCAGGGTGCCGACGGCGTCTACCAGGTCGCGCTCGCCGCGTACGTCGTCTTCTCCCCGGAGAAGCAGACCTCGGCGGCCGCGGTCGCCTCGGCGATGGCGGTGCTGCTGCTCCCGTACTCGCTCGTCGGCCCCTTCGCCGGTGTCCTGCTGGACCGCTGGCGACGCCGTCAGGTCCTGCTGTACGGCAGCCTGTTGCGCGCCGTGCTCGCCTCGGCGACAGCCGTGCTGATGCTCAGCCCGGCCCCCGACTGGCTCTTCTACGTCTCCGCCCTGTGCGTCACCGCCGTCAACCGCTTCGTCCTCTCGGGCCTGTCCGCCGCCCTGCCGCGGGTGGTCGACGCCGAGCGCCTGGTCCTCGCCAACTCCCTCTCCCCGACCGCCGGAACGCTGGCGGCGACCGCGGGCGGCGGCCTCGCCTTCGGCGTCCGGCTGGCGTTGGCGGACTCGGACGCCGCCGTGGTGCTCGTGGCGGCCGGGCTGTACCTGGGCGCGGCGCTGGCCTCGCTGAGCATGGCGCGGGAACTCCTCGGCCCCGACCGGAGCGTGGCCCGCGTGCGCATCGGGACGGCGATCACGGGCACCGTGCGCGACTTGGTGGCGGGCGTCCGTCACCTGGCCGCGCCGCCGCGCCGGGAGGCCGCCTGGGCGCTCGCGGCGATGTCGCTGATGCGGTTCTGCTACGGCGCCCTGCTGGTCATGCTCCTGATGCTCTGCCGGTACGCGCTCACCTCGTCCACGGACGAGGGACTCGCGCTGCTCGGCCTGGCGTTGGGCGTCTCGGGCGCGGGCTTCTTCGCGGCCGCCGTGGTGACGCCCTGGACCGCGGGGCGGCTGGGCCCCGGCCGCTGGATCGTGGTGTGCGCGGGCGCCGCCGCGCTGCTGGAGCCGGCTCTCGGCCTGCCGTTCGCCACCGCGCCGCTGCTGGCCGCGGCCTTCGTCCTGGGTCTGACGACCCAGGGGGCGAAGATCGCCACGGACACCATCGTCCAGTCGTCCGTCGACGACGGCTTCCGTGGCCGGATCTTCTCGGTTTACGACGTCCTCTTCAACGTCTTCTTCGTCGGAGCAGCCGCCGTTGCCGCGCTGATGCTGCCGCCGGACGGCCGTTCCGTGCCCCTGGTGATCACGATCGCCGTTATCTACGCGACAGTAGCGGTGAGTATGGGCCGATTTGGCCGTCAGTAAGTGTCACATCAATGACACAGAGCCACATCTGACTACTGCGCTGTCAGTGGGGACCGCTACCTTACGTGGGTCTTATCTCGCGACATGTTCGCGTCACTCTTCCATGTTCTAGGGGGACCCCCAAGTGACTACTCCGCCGCCCCAGGGCAACCCGTTCGCACAGGGTCAGCCCGCGGGTCAGCCCCAGGCCCCGTACCCGCCGCAGGGCGGCTACCCCCAGCAGCCCGGTCAGCCCGGCTTCCCGCCCCAGGGCGCGGCTCCCTACGCCCCGGTCCCGCCGCAGCCGTCCGGCCGCAAGCTCAGCTTCAAGACCATCAAGAACATCGTGATCGTCCTGGCCGTGGCGAGCGTGGCCATCGGCGGTTACATATCCAGCCGCGACGACGCCAACACGGCAGCGGTCGGTGACTGCATGCACCGCGGCAGCAGCAACGACGAGAACCCGGACCTCGAGGTCGTCGACTGCGGTGACGCGAAGGCCCAGTACGAGGTGCTCGCCAAGGTCGAGGGCAAGTTCCTCACCGACGCCATGGCTTCCAGCAAGTGCGAGACCGAGGCGAAGGACTTCCAGTACGTGTACACCCAGAGCGGTGACGGCAAGGACTTCCTGCTCTGCCTGAAGGACCACAAGAAGTAGGGCAGACGCAGACAGGGGCGGTGTTTCACGTGAAACACCGCCCCTCGTGCTGTCTCCACGGGGTCATGTTTCACGTGAAACATGACCCCGTTTCACAGCCTCAGCCCTCCTGGCCGGCCCACCACTCCTTGAGAGCCGCCACCGCTGCGTCATGCTCCATCGGCCCGTGCTCCAGCCGCAGCTCCAGCATGTGCTTGTAGGCGCGGCCGATGACCGGACCGGGACCGACGCCCAGGATCTCCATGATCTGGTTGCCGTCGAGGTCCGGGCGGATGGAGTCCAGCTCCTCCTGCTCCTGGAGTTTGGCGATCCGCTCCTCCAGGCCGTCGTACGCCCGCGACAGGGCCGCCGCCTTGCGCTTGTTCCGCGTGGTGCAGTCCGAGCGGGTCAGCTTGTGCAGGCGGTCGAGCAGCGGGCCGGCGTCACGGACGTAACGGCGGACCGCCGAGTCCGTCCACTCGCCGGTGCCGTAGCCGTGGAAGCGCAGGTGGAGTTCAACCAGCCGTGAGACGTCCTTCACCAGTTCGTTGGAGTACTTCAAGGCCGTCATGCGCTTCTTGGTCATCTTCGCCCCGACCACCTCGTGGTGGTGGAACGAGACCCGGCCGTCCTTCTCGAAGCGCCGCGTACGCGGCTTGCCGATGTCGTGCAGCAGGGCGGCCAGCCGCAGCGTCAGGTCGGGGCCGTCGTCCTCCAGCTCCATCGCCTGCTCCAGGACGATCAGCGTGTGGTCGTAGACGTCCTTGTGCCGGTGGTGCTCATCACGCTCCAGGCGCAGGGCCGGCAGCTCGGGCAGCACGTGGTCGGCGAGGCCGGTCTCCACGAGCAGCGACAGACCCTTGCGCGGGTGGCGGGACAAGATCAGCTTGTTCAGCTCGTCCCGCACCCGCTCGGCCGAGACGATCTCGATCCGCCCGGCCATCTCCTTCATCGCCGTGACGACCTCGGGAGCGACCTCGAAGTCGAGCTGAGCCGCGAAGCGCGCGGCCCGCATCATCCGGAGCGGATCGTCCGAGAAGGACTCTTCCGGCGTGCCCGGCGTGCGCAGCACACGCGAGGCGAGGTCCTCGAGCCCGCCGTGCGGGTCGACGAACTTCTTCTCCGGCAGCGCGACGGCCATCGCGTTCACCGTGAAGTCACGGCGGACGAGGTCCTCCTCGATGGAGTCGCCGTAGGACACCTCGGGCTTGCGCGAGGTGCGGTCGTACGCCTCCGACCGGTAGGTGGTCACCTCGATCTGGTAGCCGCCCTTGTGGGCGCCGACCGTGCCGAAGGCGATCCCGACCTCCCAGACGGCGTCCGCCCACGGGCGGACGATCTTGAGCACGTCCTGGGGGCGGGCGTCGGTCGTGAAGTCCAGATCATTGCCGAGCCGGCCCAGCAGCGCGTCCCGGACCGAGCCGCCGACCAGGGCAAGTGAGAACCCGGCCTCCTGGAAGCGGCGGGCGAGGTCGTCGGCGACAGGAGCGACCCGCAGCAGTTCACTCACCGCGCGGTGCTGCACCTGGCTCAGGGCACTGGACTTTTCTTCGTTGGCGTTCGGCACAACAGAAGAGGGTACGTGGCCCGGGCGACCGCGAGCTCCCCCATTACCGGTGCGGACACGTCCCTCAATACGCGCACAAGACCCGCCCATGAGAGGGAAAGAGCCACTCACCGCCATAGGCCGCATACCGGACGGCTCGCCATCGGCCCGCGATCTTGTCGAGCGGACCGCGGCACTTCCCCTCAGCGCGCATCGTTACCATGCGTGGACGCACATTCCGACGACCACTGACGACGACGAGGGACGGGCGAGCGCGTGGCCGAGGCGGCAGACTTCCAGGGGACCAGTGCCTCACCTGCCCGCCGGTGGCTGCGGCGCACCGGAGCACTGCTCGCCGGTGCGCCCCTGCTGGCCGGACTCCTCCAGTTGCCCGCCGCCACCCCGGCGGACGCGGCCGGGCCGGAGTCCCCGCAGGCTGCCTCCGGCGCGGGCTCGGTGTCCGTCGCGGTCGACTCGCTCAGTCCCAGCGCCCCCACAGAGGGGGACACGGTGACCGTGTCGGGCACGGTGACCAACAACGGCAGGCAGGCCGTCACCGACGCCCACGTCGACCTGCGGGTGGGGCCCTCGCTCGACACCCGGTCGGCCATCGACACCCTCGCCAAGAAGAGCGACGACGTCCAGGGCCCCGCCGGCGAGGAGATCGGCGGCAAGTACGCCGAGAAGTTCCCCAAGCTCACCCCCGGCGTGGCGGAGCCCTTCTCCATCTCCGTGCCGGTCGACGAGCTGGACCTCGGCCGGGACGGCGTCTACCAGCTGGCCGTCGCGCTCTCCGGGGAGACCGCCGCACAGCCCTGGGACCAGGTCCTCGGCATTCAGCGCACATTCCTGCCGTGGCAGCCGGAAGAGGCCGGCACGAAGACGAAGACCACGTTCCTGTGGCCGCTCGTCTCCAGCGCCCACATGGCCGCCGAGACGGGGTCGAACGAGCAGCAGACGCCGGTCTTCCGCGACGACGAACTCGCCGAGGAGATCGCGCCGGGCGGCCGCCTCGAACAGATGGTGTCCCTCGGCAAGGGCCTCGACGTCACGTGGGTGGTCGATCCGGACCTGCTGGCCTCCGTCGACGCGATGACGAAGAGCTACCAGATCCGCGGCGCGGACGGCACCACCACCCCCGGCAGGAGCCAGGAGATCGCCAAGAGCTGGCTCGCCGAGCTCCAGCAGGCGGTCGCGGGCAAGGACGTCGTCGCCCTGCCGTTCGGCGACCCGGACCTGGCCTCCCTCGCCCACGACGGCACGAAGGTCACCGGCTCCCTGAGCCACCTCAAGGAGGCCACCGACGTCGTCGACGACACAGTGGGCACGATCCTCCACGTGAAACCGTCCACGGACTTCGCATGGCCCGTCGACGGCGCCGTCGACCCGTCGATCGTGAAGGTGGCGACCTCCGCGGGCGCCGACAAGGTGATCGCCCGCAGCGACAGCCTCCAGGACGACCTGTCGTACACGCCCTCCGCGGCCCGGCCCATCGGCGGCGGCACCACGGCGGTCGTCGCGGACTCCAGGATGTCCACGGCGTTCCAGGGCAACCTGACGAAGGCCTCCGCCTCCACGCTCGCCGTGCAGCGTTTCCTCGCCCAGAGCCTCACGCTCGGCCTGCAGACCGGAAAGCAGCGCAGCGTCGTCGTCGCCCCGCAGCGCATGCCGTCCGTCAGCCAGGCCCAGGCCATGGCCGAGGCCCTGGCGGCCCTCGAAGGCGGAAACTGGTCGGAGTCGCAGGACCTCTCCGCCGCCGCCAAGGCCAAGCCGGACCCGTCCGCCAACACGAAGGTGCCGCCGGCCTCCGCGTATCCCCGTTCGTTGCGCACCCAGGAGCTCGGGTTGGCCGCGTTCCAGCAGATCGCGACCACGCAGGGCAAGCTCGACAAGTTCAAGGTGATCCTGACCCGCCAGTCGCGGGTCGTGACCCCCTTCGGGCGGGCCATGAACCGCGAGATGTCCACGTCGTGGCGCGGCAAGGACGTCGCGGCGCTGGCGTACCGCAACGGCATCGAGTCGTACCTCGACGGGCTCATCGACAGCGTCAAGCTGATCGAGAAGTCGGAGACCAAGCTCTCCGGCCGCAGCGCCACGATCCCGGTGACCGTCCAGAACAACCTGGTCCAGGGCGTCGAGCACCTGGAGCTGCGGCTCACGTCGCAGAACCCGACCCGTCTCAAGATCGGCGGTGACGCCTACGAGGAGCAGCGCGTCACCGTCAACGGCGGCCACAGCCAGTCGGTGAAGTTCACCACGTCCGCCAACGCCAACGGCCGGGCGAAGGTCACCGCGCAGTTGTACACGGAGGACGGCCGGCCGTACGGTGACGCCGTCACCTTCGACGTGAAGGTCACCGAGGTCACGCCCACCGTCATGCTGGTCATCGGTGGCGGCGTCCTGCTCCTGGTTCTCGCCGGCTTCCGGATGTACACCCAGCGCAAGCGCGCGGCCGCACGCGACGCCGCCGAGGACGACACCGCCGGGACGGACGACGGCGCCGGCAGCCCGCAGGCCCCCGTCGGCGCCGGGCAGAACCCGGAGGCCCCCGGCGACCGTCTCGAGGAGGAGTCCGAGACCGGCTCCCGGGCAGACGCCCCCGAGCAGCCGAGTGACCCGGCCCCGGACACCGCAGCGGAAAACGCCGACCCGTCCGGCACGGGTGAGAGAGTGGACCGTTGATATGTCGTGGCCGGTGGGCCCGGGACGATGAGGTGGGGTAACCATGAACGCGCCGTACGACGGTGACCACGGCCGTGCCGTGGGCGACTCGGGCTACCCCGAGTCGGGCGGGCCCGAGGGCGCGCCGCCCCAGCACGGCCAGGTGCCGCCGCAGCCGCCCGCGGACATGTACCTCCAGGACGCCTACGCCCAGGACCCCTACCGGGCGCAGGACCTCGCCGCCCAGGACCCGGTCGCCGAGGCGCTCTACGACCGCGCGGCGCACCCGCCGCCCCCTCCGGGCACGTACCCGCCGCATCAGATGTACGCCCAGCCACCGCAGTCGCCGTACGCCCCCGACCCGCGGGTGTGGGCCCAGACCCCCGCGCCGGAGCCGGAGGGCCCGACCCGGCACCTGCCGTACGGCGACGACCCACGCACCACCCAGTTCGTGGGTGTGGACGACCTCGTCTCCCAGGCGGGCGGCGAGCCGCGCCAGGAGCCGGACGCTTTCGCGCACCTCTTCAGGGACCAGCAGCAGGGCAGCGGTCACCCCTCGTACGAGTCGCCGGCGGTCCCCGGCCCCTCCCCGGCCCCGATGGCACAGGGCCAGTACGCGACGCCCGACCAGGCCGCGGCGACACCGCCCCCCGTGGACGAGACGTCCGCCCAGGAGCCGGCCGCCTCACCCGCTCCGAAGAAGGCCGGCCGCGCCGCGGGCCTGATGAAGTCCAGCGCCGTCATGGCCGCGGGCACGATGGTCTCCCGCCTCACCGGCTTCATCCGCTCCGCGCTGATCGTGTCCGCCATCGGCGTCGGTTTCCTCGGTGACACCTTCCAGGTCGCCTACCAGCTGCCGACGATGATCTACATCCTCACGGTCGGCGGCGGTCTCAACTCCGTCTTCGTGCCCCAGTTGGTGCGCGCCATGAAGGACGACGAGGACGGCGGCGAGGCGTACGCCAACCGGCTGCTGACGCTCGTCATGGTGGCGCTCGGCGCACTCACCGCGCTGGGGATCTTCGGCGCACCGCTCCTGATCCGCGTCATGTCCCCTTCGATCGCCAGCGACCCCGCGGCGAACCAGGTGGCCATCACCTTCACCCAGTACTTCCTGCCCACGATCTTCTTCATGGGCGTCCACGTGGTGATGGGCCAGATCCTCAACGCCCGCGGGAAGTTCGGCGCGATGATGTGGACCCCGGTGCTGAACAACATCGTCATCATCGCGACGCTCGGCATGTTCATCTACGTCTACGGAACCGCCGCCGACTCCGGGATGAAGGTCACCACCATCCCGCCGGAGGGCCAGCGTCTCCTCGGCGTCGGTGTGCTTCTCGGCCTCGTGGTCCAGGCGCTGGCGATGATCCCCTACCTGCGCGAGACCGGCTTCCGGCTGCGGCTGCGCTTCGACTGGAAGGGCCAGGGCCTCGGCAAGGCCGTCACGCTCGCCAAGTGGACGGTCCTGTTCGTCCTCGCCAACCAGGCGGGCGCCATGGTCGTCATCTGGTTGTCCACCGCGGCGGGCAAGGCCTCGCACGTCGACGGCACCGGCATCTCCGCCTACTCCAACGCACAGCTGATCTGGGGCCTGCCGCAGGCCATCATCACGGTCTCCCTCATGGCGGCCCTGCTCCCGCGTCTGGCGCGCTCGGCGGCCGAGGGCGACGGCGGCGCCGTCCGCGACGACATCTCCCAGGGCCTGCGCACCACCGCGGTCGCGATCGTGCCGATCGCGTTCGGTTTCCTCTCGCTCGGCATCCCCATGTGCACGCTGATGTTCGGCTCCACCGGCGTCAGCGAGGCCACCAACATGGGCTACATGCTGATGGCGTTCGGTCTCGGCCTGATCCCGTACTCCGTGCAGTACGTGGTCCTGCGCGCCTTCTACGCCTACGAGGACACCCGAACGCCCTTCTACAACACGGTCATCGTCGCCGCGGTCAACGCCGGCGCCTCGGCGGTCTGCTACTTCGTCATCCCGTCCCGCTGGGCCGTGGTCGGTATGGCGGCCTCGTACGGACTGGCCTACGCGATCGGCGTCGGTGTCGCCTGGCGCCGGCTGCGCAAGCGGCTGGGCGGGGACCTCGACGGCGCCCGGGTCCTGCGGACTTACGCCCGGCTGTGCATCGCGTCGGTCCCGGCCGCCCTGCTCAGCGGCGCGGCCGTCTACGGCATCGGACATACGCTCGGCCAGGGCGTCGCGGGCTCGCTCGCCGGGGTCTTCGCCGGCGGTGCCGTTCTCCTCGGGATCTTCTTCGTCGCCGCCCGCCGCATGCGCATCGAGGAACTCAACTCGCTGGTCGGCATGGTCCGCGGTCGCCTGGGACGCTGAGACGGGGGGTAGGCGCACAACCATCGTCAGCCGCCGCGTGTCGTGCATAGCGGCGGACTGTGGGCACAATTGGTTTCGGCGTCGGACGGCGCGCATCGGATACCGGCCGGCGCGCAATGGATGGGGAGGCAGGAACGACGGTGGCGGAACGGAGTACGGCTGCCGTCGACGTGGCAGACAACAGCGACGAGACGTCGCTGACCGCACAGGCGGACCAGTCCACGGCCGACGGTGTGGCCAAGAACCGGGAGCGGGACACGGACAGCGACGAGGTACAGGAGAGCACCCGGACCGACGGTTCCGGAAAGACCTCGCCGCCCGAACTGCACAGTGGTCACAAGCTCGCCAGACGCTACCGCCTCGAGGAGTGCGTCACCCGTCTGGACGGTTTCAGCAGCTGGCGGGCCGTGGACGAGAAGCTCCGCCGCGCCGTCGGCGTGCACATCCTGCCCGCGGACCATGCGCGGGCCCGCTCCGTGCTGGCCGCCGCCCGCTCCTCCGCCCTCCTGGGCGACCCCCGCTTCGTCCAGGTTTTGGACGCGGTGGAGGAGAACGACCTCGTCTACGTCGTCCACGAGTGGCTTCCCGACGCGGCGGAACTGACCACGCTCCTCGCCTCCGGGCCCCTGGAGCCGTACGACGCCTACCAGATGGTCAGCCAGATCTCCGCCGCCATGGCCGCCGCCCACCGCGAGGGCCTCGCCCATCTGCGGCTGAACCCCAACGCCGTCCTGCGCACCTCCACCGGCCAGTGGCGCATCCGCGGCCTCGCCGTGAACGCCGCCCTGCGCGGCATCTCGTCCGACACCCCGCAGCGCACCGACACGGAGGCCATCGGCGCCCTGCTGTACGCCGCGCTCACCCAGCGCTGGCCGTACGAGAGCGACGCCTACGGGCTGTCGGGCCTGCCGAAGGACATCGGCCTCATCGCACCCGACCAGGTGCGCGCCGGTGTGCACCGCGGTCTGTCCGAGCTATCCATGCGCGCGCTCGTCAACGACGGAGCCACCGCCTCCCGCCACGAGTCGCCGTGCACCACTCCGGAGGAGCTGGTGAAGGCGATCGGCGAGATGCCGCGCATCCGCCCGCCGGAGCCGGCGTTCACCGCCCCGCCCGAGTACCAGCGCACGACGTACCAGCAGGGCACGTACGGCCGCCAGTCGGCGCGTCCCGGCGCCACCCAGCCGGTCCCGGCCCCGCCGCCCCCGCTGCAGAGCCGTACCGGCAAGGCCCTGAAGTGGGCCGTGTCCGCTCTCCTGATCGCCGCGCTGGGCCTCGGCAGCTGGCAGCTGGCCGACGCGCTCATGGACCAGGGCGGGAAGACGGACGACCCCGACAAGACGCAGAACACCGAGGACAACGACAAGAACAACAAGTCCGAGGCCCCGAAGCCCCTCGCCATCAAGGGCGCCAAGGAGTACGTCGCCAAGGGCGACGCCCAGCACCCCGCCGACGTTGCCAAGACCTACGACAGCAACACGTCCACGGGCTGGCGCACCAGCAGCTACCTGGACGGCCCGAAGATGGTGATAAAGCCGGGCGTCGGCATCGTCTACGACCTCGGCTCCGAGAAGGAAGTGACGGCCGCGAACCTCTCCCTGCGGTACGGCGGCAACCACACCACGGTCGAGCTGTACGCGACCGACACCCTCGGTTCGTCCACCCCCCTGAGCTCCATGAAGAAGCTCGGCACGGCGACCACGAGCAGCACCTCCGCGAAGGTGACCGTCGGCAAACCGGTGAAGAGCCGGTACGTCCTGGTCTGGCTGACGGCGCTGCCGTACTCCGGTGACGACCCCGCCAACTACAGCAGGCCGGGCTACAAGCAGGCCATCACCGAAGTGAAGTTCACGGGCTGAGCTCCGACAGGGAAGGGGGTTCGATGGCGGACCGCGCCGAGCACAGCGGTGCAAGTGATCAGGACCTCCTCGCCCGGCATGTCGAGGGCGACCCCGACGCCTTCGGTGAGATCGTGCGGCGGCACCGCGACCGGCTCTGGGCCGTCGCCCTGCGGACGCTGGGGGACCGCGAGGAGGCCGCTGACGCGGTGCAGGACGCCCTCGTCTCCGCCTACCGGGCCGCCCACACCTTCCGGGGCCAGTCGGCCGTCACAACCTGGCTGCACCGGATCACGGTGAACGCCTGCCTGGACCGCGCCCGCAAGGTGGCCTCCCGCAAGACGTCTCCGGTCGACGACACCGAGCGCCTGGAGCAGCTGCTGGAGCCGCACGAGTCGGCCTCGGCCCCCGCCGAGCGCCACGATCTCCACCGGCAGCTCATCGAAGCCCTGGGCACCCTGCCGGCGGACCAGCGCGCGGCGCTCGTCCTGGTGGACATGCAGGGCTACCCGGTCGCCGAGGCGGCCCGCATCCTCGATGTGCCGACCGGCACGGTGAAGAGCCGGTGCGCACGCGGCAGAGCCAGACTCCTGCCGCTGCTCACCCATCTCCGGCCGGATGGCACCGTCGGGGAGAAGAAGCCGGGCGGGGAACGGAACCGGACGCAGGGGCCGACCGTCCCACCCGCAGCGGGACCACAGCGAGCGGAACCACCCGAGACAGGACCGAGCGACCCAGCGGCAGTGAAGGGCGGAGGTGGACGAGCGTGACGTCGACAACAGACATGGCCGGGCACCCGGACGTCGCGGAGATCTCCGACCTCGCCGAGGGCCTCCTCCCACCGTCCCGGACCACCGACGTACGCCGGCACCTGGAGGAGTGCGAGCTCTGCGCGGATGTCTACGCCTCCCTGGAGGAGATCCGCGGGCTGCTCGGCACCCTGCCGGGCCCGCCGCGCATGCCCGCCGATGTCGCGGGCCGTATCGATGCCGCTCTCGCCGCCGAGGCCCTGCTGAACGCCATAGAGCCGGATTCCGCGGAGAGCGGTGTCCCGGTGAGCACTTCACTTGACGGGCCCGAGCACGACAGCGGTGCGCATGTTTCACGTGAAACATCGACGCCCGCCGATCGCCCCGCTGACCGGCCCGCCGGTCGCCCGCGCTCTTCCACCACCGGCCCGGGCCGCAAGGACCGTACGCGGAACGGTCGCCGCAGGATCGCCGTGCTGGGGACCGTCTTCACGGTCGCCGCCCTGGGACTGGGCTCCGTCCTGCTGTCGTCACTCGGCGACAACAAGCCGCCCCACGACAGGGCGGGCGGCCCACAGACCACCCCCGCGGACACCTTCTCCGAGGGGAAGCTGCAGAAGCAGGTCACCGATCTTCTGGCCGAGAGCAAGACCGAGGGCGGCGGCTCCCGTACCCCCATGGGCGCCGCGACGGCCCCCGGCACCAACCACCCCAAGGCCGCCCAGGACGTCGTGGTGCCCGGCTGCGTCCGCGACGGCATCCAGCGCGACGACGCCGCCCTCGCCGTCGAGAACGGCAGGTATCAGGGGAAGAAGGCCATGCTCGTGCTGCTCCGCGATGCCGACGACGCCAACCGGGTCACGGCCTACATCGTCGACGCGACCTGTGTGGATCCCCAGGCGTCCACCACCCGCGGCAAGATCCTCCTGGAGCGCTCCTACCCGTCCTCCTGAGTGAGGGCTTCCTTTCCGGCGTCCTCTCCGCTTCGCCTTCTCCCTGTGTGGCATCCGGCACGGATCCGCATCTCCGTGTGCCCGGACACAGTGGGAATGCGCGCCCCTTAGGATCCGTTGGGTGGGGTGAGAGTTCCGAGAGAAGCTCCCACCGGTCGAACGACGCAGAGCAGAGACGAGGAAACAAGCCGTGAGCGACGTCCGTAACGTGATCATCATCGGCTCCGGGCCCGCCGGCTACACGGCGGCGCTCTACACCGCGCGCGCGTCGCTGAAGCCACTGGTGTTCGAGGGCGCCGTCACCGCCGGTGGCGCGCTCATGAACACCACCGAGGTGGAGAACTTCCCCGGCTTCCAGGACGGCATCATGGGCCCCGAGCTCATGGACAACATGCGCGCCCAGTCGGAGCGCTTCGGAGCCGAGCTCGTCCCGGACGACGTGGTGGCCGTCGACCTGACCGGTGAGATCAAGACCGTCACGGACACGGCCGGCACCGTCCACCGGGCCAAGGCCGTCATCGTCGCCACCGGCTCGCAGCACCGCAAGCTCGGTCTGCCGAACGAGGACGCGCTGTCCGGCCGGGGCGTGTCCTGGTGCGCCACCTGTGACGGGTTCTTCTTCAAGGACCAGGACATCGCCGTCATCGGTGGCGGCGACACCGCGATGGAGGAGGCCACCTTCCTTTCGCGGTTCGCGAAGTCCGTGACCGTCGTCCACCGCCGCGACACCCTGCGCGCCTCGAAGGCCATGCAGGAGCGCGCCTTCGCCGACCCGAAGATCTCGTTCGTGTGGGACAGCGAGGTCGCCGAGATCCAGGGCGACCCGAAGCTCTCGGGCCTGAAGCTGCGCAACATCAAGACCGGCGAGCTTTCGGACCTGGCGGTGACCGGTCTGTTCATCGCCATCGGCCACGACCCCCGCACCGAGCTCTTCAAGGGTCAGCTCGACCTGGACGAAGAGGGCTACCTGAAGGTGGACGCGCCCTCGACGCGCACCAACCTGACCGGTGTCTTCGGTGCCGGCGACGTGGTGGACCACACCTACCGTCAGGCGATCACCGCGGCCGGCACCGGCTGCTCCGCCGCTCTCGACGCCGAGCGCTACCTCGCCGCCCTCGCGGACGAGGAGCAGCCCGAGCCCGAGAAGACCGCTGTCTGACCTCTCCCTACCCGCCCCACGCACCAACAATTAAGGAGCCCGCCGTGGCCGGCACCCTGAAGAATGTGACCGACGACTCCTTCGAGCAGGACGTCCTCAAGAGCGACAAGCCCGTCCTCGTGGACTTCTGGGCCGCCTGGTGCGGTCCCTGCCGCCAGATCGCGCCGTCCCTCGAGGCGATCGCCTCCGAGTACGGCGACAAGATCGAGGTCGTCAAGCTGAACATCGACGAGAACCCGGGTACGGCCGCCAAGTACGGCGTCATGTCCATCCCGACCCTGAACGTCTACCAGGGCGGCGAGGTCGCCAAGACCATCGTGGGCGCGAAGCCGAAGGCCGCGATCGTTCGCGACCTCGAGGAGTTCATCGCCGAGTAAGGCGGCTGAGCCGTCGCACCGGCGGTGCATGTTTCACGTGAAACACGAATGGGCCAACCCGGAAGGGTTGGCCCATTCGTTTGACTGTTGTCCTGCTCCAGAGTGGCTCATGTTCCGCTACAGCGGTCGGAGCGCCGGCTCCTTCTGCACGGCTCCCAGGAGCCGGTCCAGCGCCATCTCGACGTCCTCCTTCCAGGAGAGCGTCGATCTCAGTTCCAGTCTCAGCCGGGGATGGGTGGGGTGTTGTCGGACCGTCTTGAAGCCCACCGCCAGGAGATGGTCGGCGGGCAGCACACAGGCCGGTTCCTTCCAGCGCGCGTCTCCGAACGCCTCGATCGCTTTGAAGCCACGCCGCAGCAGATCCTTCGCGACCGTCTGGACCATCACGCGGCCCAGCCCCTGCCCCTGGTAGCCCGGCAGGATGAACGCGGTCATCAGCTGGACCGCGTCAGGGGAGACGGGACTCGTGGGAAACGCCGTGGAGCGGGGCACATAGGCGGGAGGGGCGTACAGCACGAAGCCCACCGGCACCTCGTCGACATAGACCACCCGACCGCAGGACCCCCAGTCCAACAGGACCGCCGAGATCCAGGCCTCCTTCTCCAGCGCCGGCGTGCCCGCCTTTACCGCGGCCTCACCGCTGACGGGGTCGAGCTCCCAGAAGACACACGTGCGACAGCGTTTGGGGAGGTCCTGAAGGTTGTCCAGCGTGAGCGGTACGAGCCGACGCCCCATGAAGGCTGTTCCTCGCTTCCTTCGCCCGCCGCATCGCAGGCGGCTGTCAGAGCGCTCCGTTCCCTGAGGAGACTGCCGATGAACCCACCGACGGCTCCCAGCCCCAGACCGGCGCTCACCAGTCCGGTGCGGCTCATCGTTCGCATGGCCCCTGCCTCCGTCTCAGAGGTGCTCCGGGTGGTCGCGCCCTACCCGAACGCATCGTATCCACGATGCGATTCCATCGATACCGCCAGAAAGGAAAGAGCGGGCCACGTTCCGGTACACACCGGACACGGCCCGCTCTGTCGGATGCGCAGTCGAGGCTCCAGCCGGAGGCTCAGGACTCGCTCTCCTCCGAGTCGCCCTCCGCGAGGCTCTTCTGCAGGACCGGGCCCTCGCCCGGCGCGAGAGACCCGAGGATCCGCTCAAGGTCCTCCATGGAGGCGAACTCGACGGTGATCTTCCCCTTCTTCTGCCCCAGGTCGACCTTCACCCGCGTCTCGAACCGGTCCGAGAGCCGCGTGGCGAGTTCGGACAGCGCCGGAGAGACCCGGGCACCGGCCCGAGGGCCCTTGGGCCGCTGAGCCTTCTGCGGCCGCGACCCCATCAGGGTCACGATTTCCTCCACCGCCCGCACCGAGAGCCCCTCGGCCACAATGCGGTGGGCCAGCCTGTCCTGCTCCTCCGAGTCCTCCACGGACAGCAGCGCCCGCGCATGACCGGCGGAGAGCACTCCGGCGGCGACCCGGCGCTGCACGGCCGGCGAGAGCTTCAGCAGACGCAGTGTGTTGGAGACCTGCGGACGGGAACGGCCGATGCGGTCCGCCAGCTGGTCATGCGTGCAGTTGAAGTCCCTGAGCAACTGGTCGTAGGCGGCTGCCTCTTCCAGGGGGTTCAGCTGCGCGCGGTGCAGGTTCTCCAGCAGAGCGTCCAGGAGGAGCTTCTCGTCCTCCGTGGCCCGCACGATCGCCGGGATCGCCTCCAGCCCCGCCTCACGGCAGGCACGCCAGCGGCGCTCGCCCATGATGAGCTCGTAGCGGCCGGAACCCACCTGCCGCACTACGACCGGCTGGAGGAGCCCCACTTCCTTGATGGAGGTGATGAGTTCGGCGAGCGCGTCCTCGTCGAAGACCTCACGCGGCTGCCGCGGGTTCGGCTTGATGGAGTCGAGGGGGATCTCGGCGAAGTGCGCACCGATGGGCGCCGCAGGCGCGGCGGGAGCGCTGGGCTGCGCCGGCTCCTCTGTTTCACGTGAAACAGTCGGCAGAGTCGTCACCTTCGCTGCGGCGACCCCGCGGTCGTTCGGCAGCACGGGCACGGCCGCGGGGGATGTGGGAGCAGCGCTCCCCGCGGCTGCCTGGGCCACCGACTTCTCCGTCGGTGCAGCAGGGATCAGTGCGCCGAGACCACGGCCCAGCCCCCTCCGTCGCTCGCTCACTGAATGCCCTCCACCATGCTCGGATCGTTCTGCTGTACGCCGATGTGGGCGTGCGTCGCGTCATAGCTGACGCCCACGCCCTTCAGCGCGATCTCTCGTGCCGCCTCAAGATAGGAGAGGGCACCACTCGAACCAGGATCGTAAGTCAGTACCGTCTGCCCATAGCTCGGCGCCTCCGAGATACGGACGGATCGGGGGATGCTCGTGCGCAGCACCTCGTCGCCGAAGTGGGTGCGGACCTCTTCCGCGACCTGGGACGCGAGCCGCGTCCGGCCGTCGTACATGGTGAGCAGGATGGTCGACACGTGCAGGCCAGGGTTGAGGTGCCCGCGCACCAAGTCGACGTTGCGCAGCAGCTGCCCCAGCCCCTCCAGCGCGTAGTACTCGCACTGGATCGGGATCAGGACCTCCTGGCCCGCCACCAGCGCGTTGACCGTCAGGAGACCGAGTGAGGGCGGGCAGTCGATGAGGATGTAGTCCAGCGGCTGCTCGTACGCCTGGATGGCGCGCTGCAGCCGACTCTCCCGTGCCACCAGGGACACCAGCTCGATCTCCGCACCGGCGAGATCGATCGTGGCGGGGGCGCAGAAGAGGCCCTCGACATCGGGGACCGGCTGGACGACCTCGGAGAGCGGCTTGCTTTCCACCAACACGTCGTAGATGGACGGGACTTCGGCGTGATGGTCGATGCCCAGCGCGGTGGACGCATTCCCCTGCGGATCGAGGTCGACCACCAGAACCCGGCTGCCGTGCAGCGCCAGTGACGCGGCGAGGTTGACGGTCGTCGTCGTCTTCCCCACGCCACCCTTCTGGTTGGCGACCACCATGATTCGGGTCTGCTCGGGCCGTGGCAGACCCTCGCCGGCGCGGCCTAGAGCCTCTACCGCCAGTTGGGCAGCACGACCGATGGGAGTGTCGTCCATCGGAGGCGGTGTTTCACGTGAAACATCCGCCCCCATCGACTCGGTACGGGGACCGGGGACCGGATCGGTCATCGGTCCCGCGATGTTGGCGTCGGACCGCAAGGATTCACTCTCCTCGACTTCAGGCTCGCGATGAACAGAGCCTCCCATGTCTTCGGGGTCGTGAACCAGTGAGGCCTGGCGTTCTGTGGAGAAATCCACCTCTGTGGACAACTCAGGTCCCTCATCGAGTGAACCGAGAGGCTTACGGTCGCGGGGTTCGGCCGCAGCGCGGCCACGACTGATGATGCCGTGCAGCAGTGAGCGACGTTTCACGTGAAACACGATGCACAGCAGCCGTGGCCGGATTGCCGCGACACTCCGGCATGCATAGGTTTGGCAGCTTGTGTGGAGTACGTCTCGTCCGCAGGACGGATCAGCGTCGCCGACGTGTGCGACCCGTACGAGCCGCCTTGGCCCGCTTCGCGGCGAAGCGCACGCCACCCGGGCTCTCCCCGACCTCGACCCGCACGACCGTGGACATCGGGTCGACCACGCCCTCGCCCACATGCAGGATGGAGGTCTCCACGGCCCCCAGCTTGCTGAGAGCCGTCGACGCGCTCTTCAGCTCCTCCTCGGCCGCGTCACCCTTGAGCGCGAGCATCTCCCCGTACGGCCGCAGCAGCGGGATGCCCCAGGTGGCGAGACGGTCGAGCGGCGCGACGGCTCGGGCGGTCACGACGTGGACGGGCTGGATCTTCCCCATGACCTCCTCGGCCCGGCCGCGGACCACGGTCACATGGTCGAGGCCGAGCAGCTCCACGACCTCGGTGAGGAAGGTGGTGCGCCGGAGCAGCGGCTCCAGCAGCGTGATCTTCAGGTCTTCCCGGACCAGCGCCAGCGGAATGCCGGGCAGGCCGGCACCTGAGCCGACATCGCACACCGTCACGCCCTGCGGCACGACCTCCGAGAGCACCGCGCAGTTCAGCAGGTGCCGCTCCCACAGGCGGGGCACCTCACGCGGGCCGATGAGACCGCGCTGCACGCCCGCCTCTGCGAGCAGCTCGGCGTACCGCACCGCATCCGCGAAGCGCTCACCGAACACCTCGCGCGCCTGCTCGGGCGCGGGGGGAAGCTCCGCTGCCTCCGTCACGGGGGACCGTCCTTCCGTACCGTGTCAGCGCACCCAGCGCCGACACCAGAACCACCAGAACTATCAGGCTGACAAAGTTCGGCCCCGTCTGCGCAACAGACGGGGCCGGGGAACGTACGGGCCGGTCAGGCGGGAAGCACGACGACGAAGCGCTGCGGTTCCTCGCCCTCGGACTCGCTGCGCAGGCCCGCGGCCTTGACCGCGTCGTGCACGACCTTGCGCTCGAACGGGGTCATGGGCTTCAGCTTCACGGCCTCACCGCTGCTCTTGGCCTCGGCGGCGGCCTTGGCGCCCAGCTCGGACAGCTCGGAACGCTTCCGGGCGCGGTATCCCGCGATGTCGAGCATCAGACGGCTGCGGTCACCGGTCTCGCGGTGCACGGCCAGACGGGTGAGCTCCTGGAGCGCCTCCAGCACCTCGCCGTCACGGCCGACCAGCTTCTGCAGGTCACGGCTGCCCGTGTCGCTGATGATCGAGACGGAGGCGCGGTCGGCCTCGACGTCCATGTCGATGTCGCCGTCGAGGTCGGCGATGTCGAGCAGACCCTCCAGGTAGTCCGCCGCGATCTCGCCCTCCTGCTCCAGGCGGGTCAGGGTGTCTGCACCCTCGGCAGCGGCGGAGGTGGTGCCTTCCGTCACGGGATGGACTCCTTCTTACTTCTTGGACGGGGACTTGGGCCGCTGCGGACCCTTGCGCTGTCCGGACTGGGCCTTGCTGCGGGTACCGCTGCCGGGCTTCGCGCCGCCCTTCTTGGCGGCGGCTGCGGGCTTGGCGTCCTCGGGTTCGTCGGACTTGGTCAGCGATGTCTTCGGCTCGTGCTCACCGGCCGCCTTGGGGGCGGCGGACTGGCGCTGAGCCTTGGACTGCCGCTTGGGCTGCTGACGCTTCGGCGTGCCGGTGGCGGTCGGCGTACCGTCCTCGGCCTGGGCGGCGGCCGCGGTCTCGCTCTTGATCACCGTGCCGTCGGCCTGGGCGGCGAGTCCGGCCTTGCTCAGGCCGTTGATGAACTTCCGCTCGAACTCGTTGCGGTCGCGGCCCTTGGCGACGATCGCCTTCACGATGGCCCGGTCGCGGCGCCGGCTGACCTTGTTGTGCTGCGTGACGTGCTTGTGCAGGCGCTCCAGGTACGAGGCCTGGGCCTTGGAACCCGGGGTGGGGTTGTTGTGGATCACGTACATCTGCTGGCCCATGGTCCACACGTTGGTGGTCAGCCAGTAGACGAGGACACCCACGGGGAAGTTGATGCCGAAGACGGCGAACATGATCGGGAAGACGTACATCAGCATCTTCTGCTGCTGCATGAACGGCGTCTTCACCGTGGTGTCGACGTTCTTCGTCATCAGCTGGCGCTGGGTGAAGAACTGCGACGCCGACATCAGGACGATCATGACGGCGGTGACCACGCGCACGTCGGTGAGGGAGGCACCGAGCGCCTCCACCTTCGACGAGCTGTCGGTGAACTTCACCGCCAGGGGCGCGCCGACGATGTGCGCCTTCTGGGCACTCTGCAGAAGGCTGGTGTTGATCACGCCGATGGTGTCGTTCGACGCGATGCTGTTGAGCACGTGGTACAGGGCGAAGAAGAACGGGGACTGCGCCAGGATGGGAAGGCACGAGGACAGCGGGTTGGTGCCCGTGTCCTTGTACAGCTTCATCATCTCTTCGGACTGACGCTGCTTGTCGTTCTTGTAGCGCTCCTGGATCTTCTTCATCTCGGGCTGGAGCGTCTGCATGGCCCGGGTCGCCTTGATCTGCTTCACGAAGAGCGGGATCAGGCAGATACGGATCAGGATCACCAGGGACACGATCGACAGGCCCCAGGCCCACCCGGTGTCGGGGCCGAAGAGGGCGCCGTACACCGTGTGGAACTGGACGATGACCCAGGAGACGGGTGTGGTGATGAAGCTGAAGAGGCTGGCAATCGTGTCCACTAATCATGCTCCTTGGGCATGGGACGGTGTCTCTGCGGCCGGGCTCGAAGGACTCGACGGACTTGTGGGAGAAGTCTGTCCCTCGATGGCCGGGTCGGCGGCGGAGGGCCCGCCCTTGCGTGCACGCCACGCGTTACGCAGCATTTCGTGCCACCGCGGGCGCTTACGCGGCGGGACATGGTCCACACCGCCCAGCGACCACGGATTGCACCGCAGGATGCGCCAGGCCGTGAGTGCCGTTCCCTTGATGGCACCGTGCCGGTCGATGGCCGTGTAGCCGTAGTGGGAGCACGACGGGTAGTACTTGCAGACCGGCCCGAGCAGCGGACTGATCGTCCACTGGTAGAGCTTGATCAGAGCCAGCAGCGGGTACTTCATCGCGCGCCCCCTCCCAGCAGCCGCTGAAGAGCGGCGTCCAGGTCTCGGGCCAGCTGTGCATGGTCGGCGTCGCCCGATCCGGGCAGCGCTCGTACGACTACCAGGCTACCGGGGGGCAGCAGGGCGACTCGCTCGCGCATCAGGTGGCGAAGCCTGCGCTTGACCTTGTTGCGGACCACGGCACCACCCACGGCCTTGCTCACGACGAAACCCGCACGCGACGGGGGAGCGCTCTCCCCAGGCGCGTGCGGGTCCGTGGCACCGCTACGAAGGTGGACGACGAGGGTAGGGCGTCCGGCCCTACGACCCCGTCGCACCGCGGTCGCGAAGTCCTCGCGCCGCCTCAGCCGGTTCTCGGTGGGCAGCACGACGTCATGACCTGATCGGGATCAGGCGGACAGGCGGGCGCGACCCTTGCTACGGCGGGACGCGAGAATCGCGCGGCCGGCACGGGTGCGCATACGCAGCCGGAAGCCGTGGGTCTTCGCGCGACGACGGTTGTTCGGCTGGAAGGTGCGCTTGCTCACTCGGGGGCTCCAGAAGAAATCGGTAGTTGCGGGGTGCCGTCCTGGCTGTCACCGTGCGCCCACGAGTAGCTCGCAGTTACGCCCGAGTGCACCGCTTACCGATCACCCCAGTGACCTGTGCCCATCGGAGGCAGGCGGCAGCAGCCATCGACAACTCGACCTGGTTACGGTACGCGCGGCTACGCCATCCGGTCAAACCAGGAGTCGCCGGGAGACACTTGTCCACAGCCTGGGGACAACAACTTGAACCGCACCCGCCGCCCTGACTACCGTGACTGGACTCCGATTCGTTCCCTTATCCCTGCCCGACCCGATTTACATCCCGACCCGTCCCCGGATCACACCTTCGAGGGACCCGTGAGAGAGCGTGCCCTGTGGCTGACGTACCTGCCGATCTTGCCGCAGTGTGGCCACGCGTATTGGAGCAACTCCTCGGGGAGGGCCGCGGCCAAGGCGTCGAGGCGAAGGACGAGCACTGGATCCGGCGCTGCCAGCCGCTCGCGCTGGTCGCGGACACCGCCCTGCTCGCCGTACCGAACGAATTCGCGAAGGGCGTGCTCGAGGGCCGGCTGGCGCCGATCGTCAGCGAGACGCTGAGCCGCGAATGCGGCCGCCCGATCCGGATCGCGATCACCGTCGACGACTCGGCGGGCGAGCCCCCGGCCACGCCGGCGCCCCCCGCCCGCCCCCAGCCGCGCTACGAGGAGCCCGAGCTCCCGTCCGCACGCCAGGAACGCGACCCGTACGACGCCCGCCAGGACCGCGACGGGTATGAGGCCCGCCAGGACCGCGACGGCTACGACGGCCGCCCGGACCGCGACGGCTACGACGCGCGCCAGGAACGTGACGCGTACGACAACCGCCAGGACCGCGACGGCTACGACAGCCGCCCGGACCGTGACGGTTACGAGGGGTACGGACGGCACCGCGCGGAGCCGCTGCCGGGGACATCCGGCGATCAGCTTCCGCCTACGCGCGCAGACCAGCTTCCGACGGCCCGCCCGGCCTACCCCTCCGAGTACCAGCGCCCCGAGCCCGGCTCCTGGCCGCGGCCGACGCAGGACGACTACGGCTGGCAGCAGCAGCGCCTCGGCTTCCCCGACCGTGACCCGTACGCGTCACCGTCACAGGACTCCTACGGCGGGCAGGACTCCTACGGCTCCCCCAAGGAGCCCTACGGATCGCAGGACTACCGCCCGCAGCCCATGGAGCGCCCCTCCTACGAGCCGCCGCGCTCCGACTACGAGCCGTCACGCCCCGACTACGACCAGCGCGACCCGGTCCGCCGGGAGCTGCCGGAGCCGCCGCCCGGCTCGGGGCACGTGCACCGGGGCGGCCCGGTCGGCCCGAACCTGCCCACCACCGGCGCGCCCGGCCCGCTGGCCGCGCAGCCCGCGCCGGCGACCGGCCCGGGTGAGCCCACCGCGCGTCTGAACCCGAAGTACCTCTTCGACACGTTCGTCATCGGCGCCTCCAACCGCTTCGCGCACGCCGCCGCGGTCGCCGTCGCCGAGGCGCCGGCGAAGGCGTACAACCCGCTGTTCATCTACGGGGAGTCCGGGCTCGGCAAGACGCACCTGCTGCACGCCATCGGGCACTACGCGCGCAGCCTCTACCCGGGCACGCGGGTGCGGTACGTCAGCTCGGAGGAGTTCACCAACGAGTTCATCAACTCCATCCGCGACGGCAAGGGCGACAGCTTCCGCAAGCGGTACCGCGAGATGGACATCCTGCTCGTCGACGACATCCAGTTCCTGGCGGACAAGGAGTCGACGCAGGAGGAGTTCTTCCACACGTTCAACACCCTGCACAACGCCAACAAGCAGATCGTGCTGTCCAGCGACCGGCCGCCCAAGCAACTGGTGACGCTGGAGGACCGGCTGCGGAACCGTTTCGAGTGGGGCCTGATCACCGACGTCCAGCCGCCGGAGCTGGAGACGCGCATCGCGATCCTGCGCAAGAAGGCGGTCCAGGAGCAGCTGAACGCCCCGCCGGAGGTGCTGGAGTTCATCGCGTCCCGGATCTCGCGGAACATCCGTGAGCTGGAGGGCGCGCTGATCCGGGTCACGGCGTTCGCCTCGCTCAACCGGCAGCCGGTGGACCTGGGGCTGACGGAGATCGTCCTCAAGGACCTCATCCCCGGCGGCGAGGACTCCACGCCGGAGATCACCTCGACGGCCATCATGAGCGCGACCGCCGACTACTTCGGCCTGACGATCGAGGACCTGTGCGGCAGCTCGCGAGGCCGCCAGCTCGTCACGGCCCGCCAGATCGCCATGTACCTGTGCCGTGAGCTGACGGACCTGTCGCTGCCGAAGATCGGCGCGCTGTTCGGGGGCCGCGACCACACGACGGTCATGCACGCGGACCGCAAGATCCGCAATCTCATGGCCGAGCGCCGCTCCATCTACAACCAGGTCACGGAGCTGACCAACCGCATCAAGAACGGCTGATGGCGACGGCAGTACGCCGCGGTACGCGGGACAGCAGTACGCCGCTACGCCGCTGAGGGCGCCCCCTGTGACTTCGGGGGGCGCCTTCTTCATGTGCCGTCCTGTTCGAATACCCGCCGCGTTACGGCCTCCCTCCACAGATTCGCGGACTTTCTGCCGTCCACATCCTGGGGACTGGGGAGTTGTCCAGATCGTGTCCACAGGGAGCGCTGCCGAAAGACCATCAGACCAGCTCACGTGGTTGTGGATCGGTGGACGAACGATCTCCACAGACTGTGGACGAAGCGGGGATCCACAGGCTGTGCACCGAGTTGTCCACGGGCAACCCACAGGCTGGGGGCGGTTGTCCCCAGCAATCGGCGGCTTCTCCACATCCCTGTCCACTGTTCGGCAACGCGACGCGCCTCCTCACCGGGTCGAGTGAAAGGCGTCACACAAAGCTGCCGGGTTGGGCTGTGGGAAAGGTGGGTAAAGCTGGGGACAGCACTGGGGAGAACTCGCCTCACCCTGTGCACGGGGTGTGCAGAACTTTCTGTTCTCCACAGCGGCACCAGGTTGTCCACCGCTCGCGCCCACAGGCCCGGTGGACAAAATTTCCGCTCTGAGCTGGGCAAACGTGGTTATCCACGGTATCCACAGGCCCTACTACTACGTCCGACTAGAGAGAGAGCGGAATTCGTTTCGAAGCGGGTCCTGTGCACAACTCGCTCTCCGGTGCCCGACCGCCCCTCGTCACGACTTGACCCCGAGAGGCACCTACTGTCAGTGCCGTGCGTCAGACTGGTCCCCGGTGTCCTCCCCATCCCGGGGACCGTCGACACCGAGACAGACGACGAGGGCCAGGCAGAGCGAGAAGCGCCGGCAACAGCAGGAGGCGGCAACAGTGAAGATCCGGGTGGAACGCGACGTACTCGCGGAGGCAGTGGCCTGGGCGGCACGCAGCCTCCCGGCCCGTCCGCCGGCGCCGGTCCTCGCCGGCCTGCTGCTGAAGGCCGAGGACGGCCAGCTGAGCCTGTCCAGCTTCGACTACGAGGTCTCCGCACGCGTGTCGGTGGAGACGGAGGTCGAGGAGGAGGGCACGGTCCTGGTCTCCGGCCGCCTGCTCGCGGACATCTGCCGCGCGCTCCCGAACCGCCCGGTGGAGATCTCCACAGACGGTGTACGGGCGACGGTGGTCTGCGGATCCTCGCGGTTCACACTCCACACCCTGCCTGTGGAGGAGTACCCGGCCCTGCCGCAGATGCCGAACGCGACGGGCACGGTCCCGGGCGAGGTCTTCGCCTCAGCGGCCGCCCAGGTGGCCATCGCCGCGGGCCGTGACGACACGCTGCCGGTCCTCACAGGCGTCCGCATCGAGATCGAGGGCGACACGGTCACGCTGGCGTCCACCGACCGCTACCGCTTCGCGGTCCGCGAGTTCCTGTGGAAGCCGGAGAACCCGGAGGCCTCCGCGGTCGCCCTGGTGCCCGCCAAGACGCTCCTGGACACCGCCAAGGCCCTGACCAGCGGCGACCAGGTGACCCTGGCGCTGTCCGGCTCGGGCTCGGGCGAGGGCCTGATCGGCTTCGAGGGCGCCGGCCGCCGTACGACGACCCGCCTGCTGGAGGGCGACCTCCCGAAGTACCGCACGCTGTTCCCGACGGAGTTCAACAGCGTCGCCGTCATCGAGACGGCCCCCTTCGTGGAGGCCGTCAAGCGCGTGGCCCTGGTCGCCGAGCGCAACACCCCGGTGCGGCTGAGCTTCGAGCAGGGCGTGCTCATCCTGGAGGCCGGCTCCAGCGACGACGCACAGGCTGTGGAAAGGGTCGACGCCCAGCTGGAGGGCGACGACATCTCCATCGCCTTCAACCCGACGTTCCTGCTGGACGGCCTGAGCGCCATCGACTCCCCGGTGGCCCAGCTCTCCTTCACGACGTCCACGAAGCCGGCGCTGCTCAGCGGCAGGCCCGCGGTGGACGCCGAGGCGGACGAGGCCTACAAGTACCTGATCATGCCCGTCCGGCTGAGCGGCTGAGGCTCTCCTCGGGAGCCGTTGTCCACAGGCTGAGGACAAACCCGCAGGTGAGGGCGTGCGACTGAGCGCGTATGCCCACAGATGTGCGCGAGCGTCCGGGTCTAGGCTCGGACGTGGGTACGAAAGTGCCTGGCGGTACGAACGTGCCGCCACGCCACGTCGCAGAACCTAAGGAACACAACTGATGGAGCTCGGTCTCGTCGGCCTCGGCAAGATGGGCGGCAACATGCGCGAGCGGATCCGCCGCGCGGGCCACACCGTCTTCGGATACGACCGCAACCCGGACCTCGCCGATGTCCACAGCCTGCAGGAGCTTGTGGGCAAGCTCAGCGGGCCGCGCGTGGTCTGGGTGATGGTCCCGGCGGGCGAGCCCACGCAGTCCACGATCGACGAGCTCGCCGAGCTGCTGGAGCCGGGCGACGTCGTCGTGGACGGCGGCAACTCCCGCTGGACGGACGACGAGAAGCACGCCGAGGAGCTGGCGGCCAAGGGCATCGGCTTCGTCGACTGCGGTGTCTCCGGCGGCGTCTGGGGCCTGGAGAACGGCTACGCGCTGATGTACGGCGGCGACGCGGAGAACGTCGCCAAGGTGCAGCCGGTCTTCGACGCCCTCAAGCCCGAGGGCGACTTCGGCTCGGTGCACGCCGGCAAGGTCGGCGCCGGCCACTTCGCGAAGATGGTCCACAACGGCATCGAGTACGCGATGATGCAGGCTTACGCCGAGGGCTGGGAACTGCTGGAGAAGGTCGACTCCGTGACCGACGTCCGGGAGGTCTTCCGCTCCTGGCAGGAGGGCACGGTCATCCGCTCCTGGCTGCTGGACCTCGCGGTCAACGCGCTCGACGAGGACGAGCACCTGGACCGGCTCCGGGGTTATGCACAGGACTCCGGCGAGGGACGCTGGACCGTGGAGGCCGCCATCGACAACGCGGTGCCGCTGCCGGCGATCACCGCGTCGCTGTTCGCGCGGTTCGCCTCCCGCCAGGAGGACTCGCCCCAGATGAAGATGATCGCGGCGCTGCGGAACCAGTTCGGCGGCCACGCGGTCGAGAAGAAGTAAGCACCACCGAGGTCCTGGGAGGTCGGCGAAACGACCATGCACGTCACGCATCTGTCGCTGGCCGACTTCCGCTCCTATCCCCGGGTCGAGGTCCCGCTCGACCCGGGGGTGACGGCCTTCGTCGGGCCGAACGGGCAGGGCAAGACCAACCTCGTCGAGGCCGTCGGCTATCTCGCCACCCTCGGCAGCCACCGGGTCTCCTCCGACGCCCCCCTGGTCCGCATGGGCGCCGAGCGCGCGATCATCCGGGCCCAGGTGAGGCAGGGCGAGCGGCAGCAGCTGGTCGAGCTCGAGCTCAACCCGGGCCGCGCCAACCGCGCGCGTATCAACAGGTCCTCGCAGGTCAGGCCGCGTGACGTGCTGGGGATCGTACGGACCGTCCTGTTCGCGCCGGAGGATCTCGCCCTGGTCAAGGGCGACCCCGGGGAGCGGCGCCGCTTCCTCGACGAGCTGATCACCGCCCGCTCCCCGCGCATGGCAGGGGTCCGCTCCGACTACGACCGGGTCCTCAAGCAGCGCAACACCCTGCTGAAGTCGGCCGCGCTGGCCCGTCGCCACGGCGGCAGCAGCATGGACATGTCCACGCTCGACGTGTGGGACCAGCACCTCGCGCGCGCCGGCGCCGAGCTGCTCGCCCAGCGGCTGGATCTGATCGCCACGATCCAGCCACTGGCCGACAAGGCGTACGAGCAACTGGCCCCCGGCGGCGGCCCGGTCGCGCTGGAGTACAAGCCGTCCGCGCCGGGCGAGGCGCACACGCGCGAGGACCTTTTCGAGCAGCTGACGGCAGCCCTCGCCGAGGCCCGCAAGCAGGAGATCGAGCGGGGTGTCACGCTGGTCGGCCCGCACCGGGACGACCTCCAGCTCAAGCTCGGCCAGCTGCCCGCCAAGGGCTACGCCTCCCACGGCGAGTCCTGGTCGTACGCGCTGGCGCTGCGCCTGGCCTCGTACGACCTGCTCAGGGCCGAGGGCAACGAACCCGTGCTGGTGCTCGACGACGTCTTCGCCGAGCTGGACACCCGGCGCCGTGAGCGCCTCGCCGAGCTGGTCGCGCCCGGCGAGCAGGTCCTGGTGACCGCTGCGGTCGACGACGACGTACCGCATGTGCTGTCCGGGACGCGGTTCGCCGTGTCCGAGGGGGCGGTGGAGCGCGTATGAGCGGGCAGGAGCCGAAGAAGACCCCCGAGCCGTCCGGGGTCGATCTCGCGCGCGTGGCGCTCCGCGCGGCCAAGGAAGCCGCCCGCGCGCGGGGGGACGCGGCGCAGCAGAAGAAGCAGGCGCGCCGCGGTGGCGGACTGCGCTCCGGCGCGCACGCCGACGGCCGCGACCCCATGGCGCTCGGCGCCGCGATCAACCGGCTGATCACCGAGCGCGGCTGGGAGGCCCCCGCCGCGGTGGGCGGGGTGATGGGCCGCTGGCCGCAGATCGTCGGCGAGAAGCTCGCCGACCACTGCCTGCCGCAGAGGTACGACGAGGACGAGCGCATCCTGATCGTGCAGTGCGAGTCGCCGGTCTGGGCGACCGAAGTGCGCCGACTCGCTCCCACCCTGGTCGCCCGTCTCAACGAGGACCTGGGCCACGGCACCGTGCGGCAGATCAAGGTCATGGGACCCGGTGGTCCCGCCCGCCGCTACGGCCCCCTGCGCGCCCCCGGCAGCAGTGGTCCTGGCGACACCTACAGGTGACTTACGTCACGTCTCGACGGCCCGGTTCGGCGGGCGTGGCCCTCCCGTCGCGGCACCGCACACGGTTGCGAATCGCGACCTGACTCCGAAGTAGCCAAGGGTTGACGGCCGAAAGCGCTGAGTGGCTCCGTGAGCCTCTTGGAGCCCCCATCCGCATATCGGGAGTCGGACAAGACCCGTCGAGGGCGGCACATGCGGACTCAGGTACCGGCAAACCCCCATCAGTGTCAGTGCTACCGGTAGACTGGGAGCAATCCCGCCCCACTCGCTGGGGACCGTCCGGGAAAAGCTGAGCAACGCTGATCAAGGCTTACCAACGCAACATGCCGCAGCCGCTCCGGCAACCCGCCGACGAGCCCGGCTCGTGCTGTGCCAGAAAGGGCGCTTCGTGGCCGATTCCGGCAACCCCAACGAGAACATCCCGTCCACCGACGCAGGCGTGACCAGCGAGGCGATCACCTCCAACGGCGAGGTCACCGCCTCGTACGACGCCAGTGCCATCACCGTCCTCGAGGGTCTGGACGCGGTCCGCAAGCGACCCGGCATGTACATCGGCTCGACCGGTGAGCGAGGACTGCACCACCTCGTGTACGAGGTCGTCGACAACTCCGTCGACGAGGCGCTGGCCGGTCACGCGGACACGATCGACGTGACGATCCTCGCCGACGGCGGTGTGCGGGTCGTCGACAACGGCCGTGGCATCCCGGTGGGCATCGTCCCGTCCGAGGGCAAGCCGGCCGTCGAGGTCGTGCTGACCGTGCTGCACGCGGGCGGCAAGTTCGGCGGCGGCGGCTACGCGGTCTCCGGTGGTCTGCACGGCGTCGGCGTCTCGGTCGTGAACGCCCTGTCCAGCAAGGTCTCCGTCGAGGTGAAGACCGACGGTCACCGCTGGACGCAGGAGTACAAGATGGGCGTCCCCACGGCGCCGCTCGCCCAGCACGAGGCCACCGAGGAGACCGGCACGTCGGTCACCTTCTGGGCCGACGGCGACATCTTCGAGACCACCGAGTACTCCTTCGAGACGCTCTCGCGGCGCTTCCAGGAGATGGCGTTCCTCAACAAGGGCCTCACGATCAGGCTCACCGACGAGCGCGAGTCCGCGAAGGCCACCTCCGGGGCGGACGAGGCGGGCGCCGACGAGACCGCCGACGTCAAGACGGTCACGTACCACTACGAGGGCGGCATCGTCGACTTCGTGAAGTACCTCAACTCCCGCAAGGGCGAGGCGGTCCACCCCACCGTCATCGACCTGGAGGCCGAGGACAAGGACAGGCAGCTGTCCCTCGAGGTCGCCATGCAGTGGAACGGCGGCTACACCGAGGGCGTGTACTCGTTCGCCAACATCATCCACACCCACGAGGGCGGTACGCACGAAGAGGGCTTCCGCGCCGCGCTGACCTCGCTGATCAACAAGTACGCGCGCGACAAGAAGCTGCTCCGCGAGAAGGACGACAACCTCACCGGTGACGACATCCGCGAGGGTCTGACCGCGATCATCTCGGTGAAGCTGAGCGAGCCCCAGTTCGAGGGCCAGACGAAGACCAAGCTGGGCAACACCGAGGCCAAGACCTTCGTGCAGAAGGTCGTCTACGAGCACCTCGCCGACTGGCTCGACCGCAACCCGAACGAGGCCGCGGACATCATCCGCAAGGGCATCGCGGCGGCCACCGCGCGCGTGGCGGCCCGCAAGGCCCGTGACCTGACCCGCCGCAAGGGCCTGCTGGAGACGGCGTCCCTGCCGGGCAAGCTCTCGGACTGCCAGTCGAACGACCCGACCAAGTGCGAGATCTTCATCGTCGAGGGTGACTCCGCCGGCGGCTCGGCCAAGTCCGGCCGCAACCCGCAGTACCAGGCGATCCTCCCGATCCGCGGCAAGATCCTCAACGTCGAGAAGGCGCGCATCGACCGGATCCTGCAGAACCAGGAGATCCAGGCGATGATCTCCGCGTTCGGCACGGGCGTGCACGAGGACTTCGACATCGAGAAGCTCCGCTACCACAAGATCATCCTGATGGCGGACGCCGACGTCGACGGCCAGCACATCAACACCCTGCTGCTGACCTTCCTGTTCCGCTTCATGCGGCCCCTGGTCGAGGCCGGGCACGTGTACCTCTCCCGTCCGCCGCTCTACAAGATCAAGTGGGGCAAGGACGACTTCGAGTACGCGTACTCCGACCGTGAGCGCGACGCCCTGATCGAGATGGGCCGCAACGCCGGCAAGCGCATCCGCGAGGACTCGGTCCAGCGCTTCAAGGGCCTCGGCGAGATGAACGCCGAGGAGCTGCGCATCACGACCATGGACCAGGAGCACCGCGTCCTCGGCCAGGTCACCCTCGACGACGCCGCCCAGGCCGACGACCTGTTCTCGGTCCTCATGGGCGAGGACGTCGAGGCCCGCCGCGCGTTCATCCAGCGCAACGCCAAGGACGTCCGCTTCCTCGACATCTGAGTCGGTCTCAGCTGACCGCACCAGGAAGGACCTTCACCAGCAATGACCGACGAGAACACTCCCGTGACGACGCCCGAGGGTGACGCCCTGGCCATGCGCGTCGAGCCCGTCGGGCTCGAGACGGAGATGCAGCGCTCGTACCTCGACTACGCGATGTCCGTCATCGTCTCGCGTGCGCTGCCCGACGTCCGCGACGGCCTCAAGCCCGTCCACCGCCGTGTGCTGTACGCCATGTACGACGGCGGCTACCGCCCCGAGCGCGGCTTCTACAAGTGCGCCCGCGTCGTCGGCGACGTCATGGGCAACTACCACCCGCACGGCGACTCCTCCATCTACGACGCGCTCGTGCGCCTCGCCCAGCCCTGGTCGATGCGCATGCCGCTCGTCGACTCCAACGGCAACTTCGGCTCCCCGGGCAACGACCCGGCCGCGGCCATGCGGTACACCGAGTGCAAGATGGCGCCGCTGTCGATGGAGATGGTCCGCGACATCGACGAGGAGACCGTCGACTTCACGGACAACTACGACGGCCGCTCCCAGGAGCCGACCGTCCTGCCGGCCCGCTTCCCGAACCTGCTGATCAACGGCTCGGCCGGTATCGCGGTCGGCATGGCGACCAACATCCCGCCGCACAACCTGCGCGAGGTCGCCGCCGGCGCCCAGTGGTACCTGGAGAACCCCGAGGCCTCGCACGAGGAGCTGCTGGACGCGCTCATCGAGCGCATCAAGGGCCCGGACTTCCCGACCGGCGCGCTGGTCGTCGGCCGCCGGGGCATCGAGGAGGCGTACCGCACCGGCCGCGGCTCCATCACGATGCGTGCGGTCGTCGAGGTCGAGGAGATCCAGAACCGCCAGTGCCTGGTGGTCACCGAACTCCCGTACCAGGTCAACCCGGACAACCTCGCCCAGAAGATCGCCGACCTGGTGAAGGACGGCAAGATCGGCGGCATCGCGGACGTCCGCGACGAGACGTCGTCCCGCACGGGCCAGCGGCTCGTCATCGTGCTCAAGAGGGACGCGGTCGCCAAGGTCGTCCTCAACAACCTCTACAAGCACACCGACCTGCAGACGAACTTCGGCGCCAACATGCTGGCGCTGGTGGACGGCGTGCCGCGCACGCTCTCGCTCGACGCGTTCATCCGCCACTGGGTGACGCACCAGATCGAGGTCATCGTCCGCCGCACGCGCTTCCGGCTACGCAAGGCCGAGGAGCGGGCGCACATCCTGCGTGGCCTGCTGAAGGCCCTGGACGCCATCGACGAGGTCATCGCGCTGATCCGGCGCAGCGACACCGTCGAGATCGCCCGCGGGGGCCTGATGAGCCTCCTGGAGATCGACGAGATCCAGGCCAACGCCATCCTCGAGATGCAGCTGCGCCGACTGGCCGCCCTGGAGCGCCAGAAGATCGTCCAGGAGCACGACGAACTCCAGGCGAAGATCAACGAGTACAACGAGATCCTGGCCTCCCCGGCCCGCCAGCGGGGCATCGTCAGCGCCGAACTGGCCGCGATCGTCGAGAAGTACGGCGACGACCGCAAGACGAAGCTGATCCCCTACGAGGGCGACATGTCCATCGAGGACCTGATCGCCGAGGAGGACATCGTCGTCACGGTCACCCGGGGCGGCTACATCAAGCGCACCAAGACCGACGACTACCGCGCCCAGAAGCGCGGCGGCAAGGGAGTGCGCGGCACGAAGCTCAAGGAAGACGACATCGTCGACCACTTCTTCGTGTCCACCACGCACCACTGGCTGCTGTTCTTCACCAACAAGGGCCGTGTCTACCGCGTCAAGGGCTACGAACTGCCCGACGCCGGCCGGGACGCGCGCGGTCAGCACGTCGCGAACCTGCTCGCCTTCCAGCCGGACGAGGCGATCGCCGAGATCCTGGCGATCCGCGACTACGAGGCCGTTCCGTACCTCGTGCTCGCCACCAAGGCCGGACTTGTGAAGAAGACGCCTCTGAAGGATTACGATTCGCCCCGCTCCGGCGGTGTGATCGCGATCAACCTCCGCTCGATGGAGGACGGTTCGGACGACGAACTGATCGGAGCCGAACTCGTCTCGTCCGACGACGATCTGCTTCTGATCAGCAAGAAGGCACAGTCGATCAGGTTCACCGCCTCGGACGAAACCCTGCGTCCCATGGGCCGTGCCACCTCCGGTGTCAAGGGCATGAGCTTCCGCGAGGGTGACGAGCTGCTCTCGATGAATGTTGTTCGACCCGGTACGTTCGTGTTCACTGCCACAGACGGCGGGTACGCGAAGCGGACCGCCGTCGACGAGTACCGCGTCCAGGGTCGCGGCGGCCTCGGCATCAAGGCCGCCAAGATCGTCGAGGATCGCGGCTCCCTCGTCGGCGCGCTGGTGGTCGAGGAGACCGACGAGATCCTCGCCATCACGCTGTCGGGCGGTGTGATTCGTACGCGAGTCAACGAGATCAGGGAAACCGGCCGTGACACCATGGGCGTCCAACTGATCAATCTGGGCAAGCGCGATGCCGTCGTGGGCATCGCTCGCAACGCCGAGGCGGGGCGCGAGGCGGAGGAGGTCGACGGCGACGTGGTCGTCGACGAGATCGCCGACGGTGCCGCCGTCACCGGCACGGACGAGGGTGAGGCGCCCTCGGCCGAGTAGGCACGAGGAGTGAGTCAGCGTGAGCGGAGCCACGGGCGCCGGACCGAGCGGTACCTCGACGGGTACGGACACGGACGACGGCGGCCGTGGCTCCGCCGCGCGTGCGGCGGACCCGCACACGACCAACCTGAAGGCGATCAAGTCCCCGACCAAGGACGCGCCCTCGCCTGAGTCGCAGGAATCCCAGGGGGGAACCGTGACGGACACTCGAGGTCCGCAGACACAGCAACAGAAGAAGAAGGGCGCGTCAGCGTCCGCTTCTGGCGCCCAGCCGCAGCCGCAGCCCCAGCCGGCCGCGGAGGAGCAGGGCGCCGCCGCGGCCTCCCCGCTCCCCGGGGAACGGCAGAAGCAGCAGCCGGCCGGGCCGTACCACCCGCCGCAGGCCTACCCGGCGCAGCAGGAGGCGGCTCCCGGCGCCGCCGCGGCCGCGGTACGGCGTCCGCGCACGGGGGCGCGGACCACGCCCCGGGTCCGCAAGGCGCGGCTGCGGGTGGCGAAGGCCGACCCGTGGTCGGTGATGAAGGTCAGCTTCCTGCTCTCCATCGCCCTGGGCATCTGCACGATCGTCGCGGCGGCCGTGCTGTGGATGGTCATGGACGCCATGGGCGTCTTCTCCACGGTCGGCGGCACGATCTCCGAGGCGACCGGCTCGAACGAGTCCAACGGCTTCGACCTCCAGGCCTTCCTGTCGCTGCCCAACGTCCTGATGTTCACGTCGATCATCGCGGTCATCGACGTCGTCCTGGCGACGGCCCTCGCGACGCTCGGCGCGTTCATCTACAACCTCTCCGCGGGCTTCGTGGGCGGTGTGGAGCTGACGCTCGCCGAGGACGAGTGACGCGCCTCTGACGTGCTGCGGGTGTCCCGGTGACGGTGCTGCGGGTGCCCTGGTGACGGTGCTCCGACAACCGATTTTGGGACTGCCCATGTCGTGCGCTAATCTTCAGGAGTCAGCGCGCGGGACACCCCGCAGAGCGCGGCGGGGCTATAGCTCAGTTGGTTAGAGCGCATCCCTGATAAGGATGAGGCCACAGGTTCAAATCCTGTTAGCCCCACCAGCGAGAAGACCCCCAGTCGGTAGCGGCTGGGGGTCTTTGACATCCATGTGAGCTGAGCGCGTCGGTGACGTGCCGCGGCGGTTTTCAAGGCCGTGTACGGATCGACGTGCCCAAAGCGTCGAGTGCACCCACGGCCGCGTGGACATGGGCCGGACCGCGACGCAACCGTTCTCCCGCGCACCACCAGAACAGTCGCTCCTGGGCATCCTCCCTTGGATGCATGCCCAGGCCATGCTCGGGGCACAGCGGCCACGCCTGCCACAGAAGCTCCACGACAGTCTCCTGTGCGGCATCGGCGACGCTCGCCAGCGCGGAGGCAAGGCTGTCCTGCGAGTTCGGTTCCAGGTGATTGCCGTGCCACTCGCCGTTGGCCATGGCGACGTAGACGTACTCCGGCTCATCCGCATCGTTGGACGGAAGAGCCAGCAGGCGCAGAGGTTCCAGCTGGGGAAGCGTCACCGCCAGGTCCCGGTTCAGCAGGGTGAGAGCCTGGTCCCACACTGGGTACTCGCCCGGCGAGACGCGGCGAGGCTCAGGGGGGTCGAAAAGAGCGCACATGAGCACCATCCTCCGCCACGCCGGCACAATCCAAGGGTGCCTCCCGGGTGCTCGCGGTGATCGCCGTGGTCGTCGCCGTGCTGTCGTGGTGGCAGGGACATGCGAAGACCCCGGCCGGGAGTGGCCGGGGTCTTCAGGGTCTCTGGTGAATCGTGGGGGTACGCAAGATCGCCAGGACGTACCAGGGACCGGGCGTTCAGCGCTTGAGGGGTGTGAGGCGGGAGGCGGCGGGGTCGTCCTCGTCGTCCGTGTCGTCGTCCGCGCAGTCGGTCGTGGTCGTCGCCGTCGAGTCCGTGAGGGAGCGGTGGCGGCAGCGCGGGGACTTGCCGTGGGCCTCGGCGCGGATGCGCTGTTTCATCGTGGGGGGCAGGGCCCTCGCCTGGGACCAGGGGGCCGCCGCGGGTGCCGTCCGCTGATGCGGGATGCGGTCGCTGTTGCGCTTCTGCTCGGCCTGCGGTACTGCCGCGGCGGCGGTCGTGGTGATGAATCCGAGCGCCGTGCACAGGGCGAGGAAGGCGGTGACGATGGCGGTCCACAGCTTCATGACCTTGTTCCGGGCCATGGCCCCTCACTTTCGGGTTGGGCGATTTGCGTACTTTCCTCATGATGTGTATGGGGGCCGAGAAGTGGTGGACCGACGCCCGTGGCGCGGCGATGTTCAGATGAACACCACTCGTATGGACGCAAGCGGGGTGAAAAGGTGAGGAGAGCGGAGGAGGTGGGTCAAAGTAACCGTCCGTCGGCGTGTGCTCACCCTCCGGTTCGGAGCGACGAACTCCGCTTCTATCCGGGTCTCCCGGACGGGAGTTGAGGGCCGACTCAGGTCACCGATCGGTATCGGTCGGTGTGTATAGTCGGGCGCCAGAGGTCCCCTACGTCAAGGAAAGACGAGGTCGCGCGGTGAAGAAGCTTCTCCTGGTCGCACTGGCCGCCATCGGCGGGCTCCTCGTGTACCGCCAGATCCAGGCGGATCGCGCCGAGCAGGATCTGTGGACGGAGGCGACTGACTCCGTGCCCACGGGCTCCTGAGTCACGACATCCCATACCGAGCACACCCCGGCCGCCCCGCGGTCGGGGTTTTGTGTGTCAAGGGACAGCCGTGATCCGCATCGGCGGGGCAGGATGGGCCGCGGTGCACGGTTCCGCGGTGCACGGTTCCGCGGTCGACGGTGAGGGGTGGCGCGTGAGGGGACGGTGTCGGTGTCGTACGGCGTGGGGGCGTGCGGGCGCGTGGCGCGGTCGTCCGCCGGTGGCCGTACGCCTGGGCGTCGTGGCGGTGGTGCTGGGGACGACGGCCGCCGTGGCGCCGGGCCAGGCCGCCCTGGCCGCCGCGGGGGCTTCCGGTACGGCGCTGACGCCGAGCCCGTACGCCTTCGCCGACGGCGCCCGGAGCGTCGAGGGCGCCAGGAGCACCGCGGACGCCGTCCTTCTGAAGCCGGGAACGGCCTACAAGAGCTCCCTCCCGAGCAGCGGCAAGGTCAACTACCGCCTCGAACTCGACGCCGCCTCGAACGCGTACGTCTCCGTCACCGCCGTCCCCTCCCCCGGCAGCACCGTCTCCGTCATCGACGGGATCAAGGTGTCCGTGCAGGACGCCGAGGGCAACTCCTGCTCCGACGACAGCGAGACCTTCGGCGCCGCCCGCAGCCCCCACCCGATCGCGGCATGGGGCAGGCGGGAGATCGCGCCGAACAAGTCCCTGTGCCAGAAGAGCGGTGCCTACTACGTCTCCGTCGAGCGCGCCGACCCGGAGGGCAAGGGCTCCTCACCCGACACCTGGGACCTGGAACTCCTCGCCACGACGGAACCGCGGACGGCGCGCACCGGGGCGACCACCGCGCCCGAGGCGTGGAACTCCGCCACGCCCCAGCCGCTCCAGGGAGACTTCGAGCGCCGCCCGGGCGGCGCCGGGTTCTCCGAGGCCCGGCCCCTGGACCAGGGCGTCTGGCGGGACGACATCCGGCCCGGCCAGACGCTCTTCTACGAAGTGCCGGTCGACTGGGGACAGCAGCTCGCCGTCACCGCCGACCTCGGCAGCTCGGACTCCGGCGGCACGCGCTACACGCCCGACGCGCTGGACCTGGCCCTCTACAACCCCGCGCGCGGCCCCGTCGCCGACGTGGGCGTCGGCTACGACGGCGATCAGAAGTCCGGCAGCCTGCCGCCCCTGCCGCCGGTCGACCACGCCAACCGCTACGCCGTCACCCAGCAGGTCAGCGGCATGCGCTTCGCCGGCTCCTACTACCTGGTCGCCCACCTCTCGGAGAGCGTCGCCGAGAGCTTCGGCGACGGGCCGTTCAAGATGACCCTGCGGGTCCGGGTGGCCGGGGCTACCCAGGCAGGGCCCGGCTACGCGGGGGAGTCCGAGCCGAAGGGCGTCTTCGAGGTCTCGGACGAGGACCGGGAAGCGGCGGCGGAAGGCGTGGCCGCGGGCGACGACACCGCGATGCGGGCGGTCGCCGTGGGCGGGATCGGCACCGGGAGCGCGCTGCTCGTGGGGCTCGGGGTGTGGACCGTGGTGGCTCGGCGGCGGAGCGCCGCGTAGGCCGGGCGCGGCGGTTCGACGACCGCGTCCGCTCAGATGCGGCTCAGCGCCCAGAAACCCACCGCGTAACAGGCGAGGGCGAGCAGCAGCAGCGGCACAGCCACCTTGGCCGGCGGGCCGGGGCGGCGGCGCTGCCGTTCCGCGCGGTGCCGGGAGGCCGTCCGGCCCGGCGGTGGGGACTGCAGGGACTGGGGGGTCTGTAGGGGCTCCGGGGAACGTGCGGTGTACGTGGCTGTGGTGGCGTCGGCGTGTTCCTGTGCCAACAGGTAGCCATGTGGGGCGGGGTAGGGCGGCGGGAGCGGCTGCGACGGGGACGGCGGGTACGTCGGGTCGTAGGGGGAGACGGGAGCCTGCTGCTGGGGCCGAAGCTGTGCGGAGTGCGGCTGACCGGTTGCGGGGGAGGGCGGCGGGGAGGGCGTGACCATGGCCTGCGGAGGCGGCAGGTGGAAGCTGCCCGTGTCCGACATGGAGGACGGGGGTGAGGCGGTGAACGGGGCGGGCGAGGCCGTCGGGGTTGCCGACGCCGCCGGCGGGTCGGTGTCCTGGCGGGGATCGGGCTGCACGGCCCCTACGGCCGGAGTGCCGGCCCCTGTGGCCGCAGGGGCGCCGGCCCTCATGCCCGGGGCGTCCGCCCCTGCCCCTGGGGTGCCCGCCCCTGCACCCGGCCTGCCGGCCCCGGCCCCTGGGGCGTCGCTCGTGCCCGTGATGTCGGCGCGCTGCCACGAGTCCTGTCCTGCCGGAGTCCGGGCGCCCTGCCGGGGCTCCTGCTCGCCCCCCGTCCCCGCGCCCGCCCCCGGGCCGGACCGCGACGCGTCCGATGCCGCGCCGGGCCGCTCCGCGCCTGACGCCGAACCCGAACCCGACGCCCAACCCGACGCCGAACCTGAACCCGAACCCGAGCCCGAACCCGAGCCCGACGCCGAACCGGACACCGACCCCGGCACCGACCCCGGTGGCTCTTCTCCCGGGCCCAGCCCCCCGCGCTCTCACCAGCGGCCCCTCCGGCGCGAACCCGGAGGGCAGGGGGCCGAGTTGGTCGAAGATCTCGATCAGTTCGTCGTCCGGGCCTGGTTCCGGGAGGAGTTCCGCCGCTGCGGCGAGGGCCTTGCGCGCCCCCGTGGCCGTACGGAACCGCGCCTGCGGGTCCGGCTGGAGCAGCGTGGCGATCACCTGCCACAGCGGCTCCGGGACGCCCTTGGGCGCGCCGGGCGTCCCGTGCTCGGCGAAGTACTGGATCAGCGCCTTGCTGTCCGGCTTGGCACCCTCCAGCAGGTACAGCGCGACGAGCCCCACGGCGAACAGGTCGGCGGGGAAGTCCGGCTCAGCGCCCATCATCTGCTCGGGCGCCAGGTAACCGGGCGTCCCCACCACGAGGTTGGTCTCCGTCAGCCGGGGCTCGCCCAGCCGCATCGCGATGCCGAAGTCGGACAGCCGCAGCCGGGGCCGGCCCGTGCCGGTGGCCTCCAGCAGGACGTTGGCGGGTTTGACGTCACGGTGTACGACACCCTCCGCGTGCACCGCCGACAGCCCGGACAGCAGCTGGTCGAGCAGGGTGCAGACGAAGGCCGGCGGGAGGGGGCCGTAGTCCCCGACGAGATGGACGAGGGAACCGCCGGCGACCAGGTCCATGGTGAACAGGACCTTGTCGTCGTCGGCGGCCCAGCTGGTGGGGGCGAGCACATGGGGGTGGTCGATGCGCAGGGCCTGTTCGCGGACGAAGCGCAGCAGCGAGTGCGCGTCGCTCTGCAGCAGGACCTTGGCGGCCACATAGCGGCGGCGGCGGTGGTCCCAGGCGCGCCAGACGGCGCCCACCCCTCCGCGTCCGATCGGGTCGACCAGTTCGTACCGGCCGGCGAAGACCTCACCCATGGCTGTACGTCGCTCCTCCCCCTGTGGCTTCCCCCCTTGCTTCCCCCTCGACGGGCGGTACGACTCCCCGCCGGGCGGAACGACTCCCCCGATGAGCGATACACATCCCCCTGGCGTCGACCGGTCCCCCGTACGGGACACGCCCCCTCGTGCCCGTCCGTACCGTGACGCGACCCCCGTTCACTTCACCCGCTGCCCGCTGCCGAACCCCCTTCGGCGCCGGGCGGCGGGATCAGCTCTGGTGGGACTGGTAGTGCGCGACCGCGTCCGAGGTGCGGCCCGCACCGTACACCCGGAGGAACTCTGCCAGTTCCGGGTGGCTCGGCGCGAGGGTGTCCGCGGCCTCGATGATGTCGCCTGCCGCCGCGACCGAGCGCAGCAGCGACTGGATCTCGCGGACGACGCGTTTGACCGTGGGCGCCCCCGAACTGCTCGTCGTCTGCGTGGTGTTGCTCAGCACCGAGCCCCCCTGTGACTTCTTGATCTCCTCCATGCGCTCGGTGGCCTCGGCGGCGCTCACGCTGCCGTCCGCGACCTGCCCCGCCAGGTCCTGCAGCAACTGCACGCGCTGCACCACGGCCGGGTTGCCGATCTTCGCCCGCTGACCGCTCATCAGCTGCGACAGCATCGGAGCGGACAGTCCCAGAACCCCCGCGAGACGAGCCTGGTTGAGACCAAGATCGTCGATGAGCTTACGGAAGAGCGCCCCCAGCGGCTCCCCGTACCAGTTCCGCTGCAGTTCCCGCGCTCTCGCGGTCGCTTCCTGCTGTGCGGCGTCCATTGCGTCTCCCCATCGCTTCCCCATGTACGGCGGTTCGCGGTAGCGAACCACGCCGAGCATCTTACGGAGAGTGGTCGGCGACGGGGACCCCTAATCTTTTTGCGGAATCACGGGGGTGACCCGGTACTCTGGTCTCCGACGCTCGCCGGTACGCGGTTTCTTCCGGTCGGACGTCTTCTTCCGGGGCCTTAGCTCAGTTGGTAGAGCGCTGTCTTTGCATGGCAGATGTCAGGGGTTCGACTCCCCTAGGCTCCACCCCTGGAAATGCCCTCTGAACTGCGGAAACGCAGCGCGGAGGGCATTTCGTGTTTCACGTGAAACAGCACGGCGGGGCGGAAGACCCGAGGCCGAGCCTCAAGGCTTCCGCTCCGCCGTGCTCTGCGATCCGGCGACCGTCAGGAACGGTCGTCGCGCTGGGCGGCCTCTTCCTCGGCCTCCTTGGCCTGGACCTCCGGGTCCAGCGCCGACTGGCCGCTGCCGTCCACGGCGGACAGCCGACCGGACTCGGGGACCTCCGTCGCGGCGGGCGGCTCGACCAGCCAGTCCGGGTTGGCCTGCTTGTCCCACCACTTCCAGGCGGCGAAGGCGCCGCCCGCGACGGCACCCAGGATCACCAGCGTCTTCATGGCCTTGCCGGCCCTGGCCCGCCGTTCATGCCTGCGGACCAGCCGCTGGATCTCCTTGGACGAGACCTGGCCGCGCAGTGCGGCCATCGCGGCCGCACTCCGGGCCGCGGCCTCGGTCGTGACGGGGACGGCCGCGGCCATCGCCTGCTCGATCCTCGGCCGGGAGTACTCAGCCGCCTGACGGGCGGCCTTGCGGGTACGGACGGCGGCCTCCTGGGCGGCCTGGTCGACCTTCGGCGGCACATGCGTGCGGGCCTGCTCCAGATACGGCTGCACATGAGTGCCGTACTGGACGCGGGCCTGCCCGGCGGCCTGCGTCACCTTGGGCGCTAGCCGTACGCGTGCCTCGTGTGCGTAGTGCGCGGCCCTGTCCTTGGCCGTGTCGGCGTAGGGCGCCACCACTTCCGCGGCGTGCAGCACGCTGTCCTTCGCCGAACCGGTCGCGGCGCGCACGCTGTCGATGCGGGTCACGGGTTCCTCCTCCTCGGTGGCGTACGGTATTTCGACTTTCCACCCTTTTACGGATCATGCCTGCCCGGGCGCTTCGCGCCATGCCAGACGGGCATACGGGTGCCGATGGAGTTGATCGAGTACAAGAACGGATGAACAGGGGTCAACGTGAGCTTGTCGTCGACAATGCCACGGATCGCCACCGCGCGCCCCCGCCCCGCGACTACTCGACTGGTTTTCCGCAGCCGCTCGGCCCGGTTTACCTCCGGTGAACGGAGGTCGGGCGACGTCGGGCCCCGTCCATGCGAGGATCAGGGAGTCACGGAAAGACAACGGAAGGCAGATCGTGGCTGAGCAGCTCTACGCCACCCTGAAGACCAACCACGGCGACATCGAAGTCCGGCTTCTGCCGAACCACGCCCCCAAGACGGTCAAGAACTTCGTCGAGCTCGCCCAGGGCGAGCGGGAGTGGACGCACCCCGAGACCGGGGAGAAGTCCACGGACAGGCTCTACGACGGCACGGTCTTCCACCGGGTGATCAGCGGTTTCATGATCCAGGGCGGTGACCCGCTGGGCAACGGTACCGGCGGCCCCGGCTACCAGTTCGAGGACGAGTTCCACCCGGACCTGCGCTTCGACAAGCCCTACCTGCTGGCGATGGCCAACGCCGGCCCGGGCACCAACGGCTCGCAGTTCTTCATCACCGTCGCCCCGACGGCGTGGCTGAACCGCAAGCACACCATCTTCGGCGAGGTCACCGACGCCGCCAGCCAGAAGGTCGTCGACACCATCGCCTCGACCCAGACGAACCCGCGCACCGACCGCCCGGTCAACGACGTGGTCATCGAGTCGGTCGTCGTCGAGACCCGCTGAGCGCGAAAGCTCCCACAGGGAACCAATCGCCCCGCTCATCCGTAAGGATGAGCGGGGCGGGGCTTTGCCCACCACGGCTTTCATCACGACCTAGGGGATCTCATGGACGACCAGGCTGCGGGCAGCCCGCAGGACGCCCACAGCGTCCCCACGTGCTATCGCCACGCGGACCGTGAGACCGGCATCCGCTGCACCCGCTGCGAGCGGCCGATCTGCCCCGAGTGCATGGTCAACGCCTCCGTCGGCTTCCAGTGCCCCGAGTGCGTCCGCTCCGGCTCCGGCACCGGCCACGCGCCCACGGCCGCCATGCCCCGCACGATCGCCGGCGGCACCATCACGGCCGACCCCCGCCTGCTGACCAAGATCCTCATCGGCATCAACCTGGCGGTGTTCATCGCCGTCCAGGTCAACGAGTCGCTCCTGAACGACCTCGTCCTGCTCGGCGCCTGGCCGCCCGCGCCCTACCTGCCCACCCAGGGCGTGGCGGGCGGTGAGTGGTACCGCATGGTGACCTCGATGTTCACGCACCAGGAGATCTGGCACATCGCGTTCAACATGCTCAGCCTCTGGTGGCTCGGCGGCCCCCTCGAAGCAGCCCTCGGCCGCGTCCGCTACCTCGCGCTCTACGTCATCTCGGGACTCGCCGGCAGCGCCCTGGCCTATCTGCTGACCTCGCCGAACACCGCCACCCTCGGCGCCTCCGGCGCGATCTTCGGCCTGTTCGGCGCGACGGCCGTCCTGATGCGGCGGCTCAACTACGACATGCGGCCGATCATCGCGCTGCTGGTGATCAACCTGATCTTCACCTTCAGCCCGGGCTTCAACATCTCCTGGCAGGCCCACATCGGCGGACTCGTCGCCGGTGTCGCCGTCGGGTACGCCATGGTCCACGCCCCGCGCGAGCGCCGCGCCCTCGTCCAGTACGGCACCTGCGCGCTGGTCCTGGCCGTGGTCGTGCTGTTGACCCTGTTGAGGACGGCCCAGCTCACCTGAGCGCAACCGTTGTCCACAGCGGGTGGCGGATCTTGTGCATAGGGTGCGGGAACACATGTGCCCCCTGTCACCGACCCGCATTTCCGCAGGTCAGGCAGGGGGCGAACAAGTTTTCGAGTTGCGGTACTTCCGTCATACCGGCGTCAACGCCCAGCGAGTTATCCACAGATCGTCGTTTCTTTTCCACCTGTGGACAATGGCTGTGGATAACTCAGCGAACAACCCTGGGTAGAGCTGCGTTCACCTTCCGGTGACCGCTACTTCCACTGCGTCGAGACGCCGAATCCGGCCGCGATGAAGCCGAAGCCCACCACGATGTTCCAGTTGCCCAGCGCGTCGATGGGCAGCGAACCGTCGGTGACGTAGAAGACGACGATCCAGGCCAGCCCGATGAGGAACATGGCCAGCATGACGGGCGCGACCCAGGCACGGCTGTCCAGCTTGAGCGCGGTCGTCTGCTTCGACGGCGGCGGCGTGTAGTCGGCCTTCTTGCGGATACGTGACTTCGGCACGAGGGTCTCTCCTGTCGATGCGCTGCGTGGCCGCGCAGGTAACTGGGTCGGTCTCGGGGCAGCGTAAGGGGACTCCGATTGCTCCCCCGGGCGTCCGTTAGCGTAGTGCTTCCGCCGCGCCGAAGGAGATAAGGGTACGTTGAGCAATTCTGCCGACTCCCCCGGGACGGGATCCACCCCTGGGCGCGCGCGCCGTTTCCGGCCCGTGCGGATCCTCACGGCGGCCGTCTTCGCTCTCGCCGGGCTGATCTTCTTCACCAGCTTCAACACGGCCAAGGGAACCGACATCCGCACGGACGCCTCGCTGCTGAAGCTGTCCGACCTGATCCAGGAGCGCAGCCGGGAGAACGGCCGGCTGGACGAGACGAACGGCGCCCTGCGCAAGGACATAGAGGCGCTGGCGGACCGGGACGACGGGTCGACCAAGGCCGAGGACGCCAAGCTCGCGGCTCTGGAGAAGCGCGCGGGCACCCAGAAGCTCAAGGGCGAGTCCCTGACGGTCACGCTCAACGACGCCCCGCCGGACGCCACCGCCAAGCTCCCCGGCTACCCCGAGCCGCAGCCCGACTACCTGGTCATCCACCAGCAGGACCTCCAGGCCGTGGTGAACGCGCTGTGGCAGGGCGGCGCCAAGGGCATCAAGGTCATGGACCAGCGGCTGATCTCCACGAGCGCGGTGCGCTGCGTGGGCAACACCCTGATCCTCCAGGGCCGCGTCTACTCACCGCCGTACAAGATCACGGCGGTCGGCGACCCCGGGAAGCTGAAGAAGGCGCTCGCGGCGTCCCCGGCGATCCAGAACTACATGGTCTACGTCAACGTCTACGGGCTCGGCTGGAAAGTCGAGGAGAACGGCCCGGTGACTCTGCCCGGCTACTCGGGCACAGTGGATCTGCACTACGCGAAGCCCGTGGAGTAGGAGCCCAGGCCGGGGGAGCCGCCGGTGCGCGTGATCGTCAGGACCGTCAGCGAACTGTGCATCACCGTCGGCAGCGTGATCGTGCTGTTCGTCGTCTACGTGCTGTTCTGGACCGGTGTGCGGGCCGACGACGTCATGGACGACCAGATCGACCTGCTCCACGAGGAGTGGTCGAAGCCCCGTCCGCCGGGCGGGACGGCCACCGGGAGCCCCGCGAAGCCGGCGCCGTACGCCGAGGGCAGGCCTTTCGCGATCATGTACATCCCGCGTCTTGGTTTCACGTGGAACAAGCCGGTGCTCGAAGGCACCGCCACCGGCACCCTGAAGAAGGGCCTCGGGCACTACGCGGAGACCGCCCAACTGGGGCAGAAGGGGAACTTCGCGGTCGCCGGCCACCGCCGCACCCACGGTGATCCCTTCAAGGATTTCCCCAGGCTGCGGCGCGGTGACGCCGTGGTGCTGACCGACGGCACGACGTGGTTCACGTATCGGATCGACAAAGGCCCGTACAAAACAGTGCCCTCGGACATCGAGGTGATCGACCCTGTCCCACGTACATCCGGGTACACGCGTTCGGGCCGCTATCTGACGCTGACCACGTGCGACCCGGAATGGGGGCACAGTCATCGGCTGATCGTCTGGGCGCACCTGGACTCCACCCAGCCTGTGGAGGCAGGGAAACCTGAGGCGTTGCGCCGTTAGTCTGGTGGCTGTACGGCGTAGGTCTGGTGCCGTGGTACGACGGAAGGGACGGCATGTACGGCTGGATCTGGCGGCATCTGCCGGGGAACACATGGGTGAAGGCGTTGATCTCACTCGCCCTGGTCGTGGCCGTGGTCTACGTGCTTTTCCAGTACGTCTTCCCGTGGGCGGAACCGCTGCTGCCCTTCAACGATGTGACGGTGGACAACCAGTGAGCGCGCGCATTCTCGTCGTGGACAACTACGACAGCTTCGTCTTCAACCTGGTCCAGTACCTGTACCAGCTGGGCGCCGAGTGCGAGGTCCTGCGCAACGACGAGGTCTCGACGGCACACGCCCAGGACGGCTTCGACGGCGTCCTGCTCTCCCCGGGCCCGGGCACGCCGGAGGAGGCGGGCGTCTGCGTGGACATGGTCCGGCACTGCGCCGCCACGGGCGTCCCGGTCTTCGGCGTCTGCCTGGGCATGCAGTCGATGCAGGTGGCGTACGGCGGTGTCGTGGACCGGGCGCCCGAACTGCTGCACGGCAAGACCTCGCTGGTCGAGCACGGCGGCCGGGGTGTCTTCGCCGGCCTGCCCTCGCCCTTCACGGCGACGCGCTATCACTCCCTGGCCGCCGAGCCGGCCACGGTCCCGGCCGAACTGGAGGTCACGGCCCGGACCCACGACGGCATCGTGATGGGCCTCAGGCACCGCGAACTTCCGGTGGAGGGCGTGCAGTTCCACCCCGAGTCGGTGCTGACCGAGCACGGGCACCGGATGCTGGCCAACTGGCTGGTGGAGTGCGGCGACGAGGGCGCGGTGGCGAGGTCGGCCGGGCTCGCCCCGGTGGTGGGCAGGGCCACGGCGTGACGGCGCTGCGCCCCGAGCGCGAGTCCGACACCTCGTACGGGCAGCAGTCGTACGGGGTGCCGGGTGCGTTCGAGGACTGGTCGGGCGGAGGGGCGTACGGTGCGCCCCCGCAGCCGGGGGCGCAGCAGCAGCCGTACCCGCCGGAGCCGGAGCCGCAGTCGTACGAGCCGGCGCCCGAAGCCCGCTCGCCCCGGCCGCAGTCGTACGAGCCGGCGCCGGAGCCGTACGCGGCGGCGTCGTACGAGCCCGTCCCGGAGGAGCCGTACGGGCCTCCGGTCGACGAGGAGACGGTGGCGCTGCGGATACCGGATCCGCCGCCCGCGGCCGGTGAGCCCATACCGGGCTCTGCGGCCGCCGGCGGTCCGCGGCACGACGGAGGGACCCACGGCGGCCGGGCGGCCCGCAGGAAGGCCGCCAAACGCCGTCACGGGCGCCGTGGCGGCGGCCCGGACACCCGCCCGGCGGAAGAAGAGTCCCGGGCGCCCCTGTCGCGGGTCGAGGCGCGGCGGCAGGCGCGGGCGCGCAAGCCGGGCCCCGCGGTCGTCGCCAGCCGGGCCATAGGCGAGGTGTTCATCACGACCGGCGTGCTGATGCTGCTGTTCGTCACCTACCAGCTGTGGTGGACGAACGTGCGGGCGCACGCGCAGGCCGGCCAGGAGGCCAGCAGCCTCCAGGACGACTGGGCGAACGGCAAGCGCAACCCGGGGACGTTCGAGCCGGGGCAGGGCTTCGCCATCCTGCACATCCCGAAGCTGGACGTGGTGGTGCCCATCGCGGAGGGCACCAGCAACAAGGGCGTCCTGGACCGGGGCATGGTCGGCCACTACGCCGAGGGCGCGCTCAAGACGGCCATGCCCAGTGACAAGACCGGGAACTTCGGGCTCGCGGGCCACCGCAACACCCACGGAGAACCGTTCCGGTACATCAACAAGCTCACGCCCGGCGACCCGATCGTCGTGGAGACCCAGGACGAGTACTACGTCTACAAGATGGCGTCGATCCTGCCGGTGACGTCGCCGAGCAACACGAGCGTCCTGAACCCGATCCCCGCGGGGTCGGGATTCACCGAGCCCGGCCGCTACATCACGCTGACCACGTGCACGCCGGAGTTCACCAGCAAGTACCGGATGATCGTCTGGGGCAAGATGGTCGAGGAACGGCCGCGCAGCAAGGGCAAGCCGGATGCGCTCGTCAGTTAAGGGCAGATGACCAGTGGCAGCGACCACCGACACGGACCACGAAGAGCACACCGGCGCGGCGTCGCGGCGGCCTGCGGCGCGCCGCAGGCCCGGCCCGATCGCGCGGGCGGTCAGCGTCTTCGGGGAACTCCTCATCACCGCGGGCCTGGTCCTCGGCCTGTTCGTCGTCTACTCGCTGTGGTGGACGAACGTCATCGCCGACCGTACGGCCGGCAAGCAGGCCGACCGGGTCCGTGACGACTGGGCGCACGGCCGGGGCGGGCCCGGGGCGCTGGACACGAAGAACGGCATCGGCTTCCTGCACGTGCCCGCGATGAGGAACGGCGAGGTCCTGGTCGAGAAGGGCACGTCGAACAAGATCCTCAACGATGGTGTGGCCGGTTACTACACCGAGCCCGTCAAGTCGGCCCTGCCGATGTCGGGCAAGCCCGGCAACTTCTCCCTCGCCGCCCACCGCGACGGCCACGGGGCCAAGTTCCACAACATCGACAAGATCAAGAAGGGTGATCCGATCGTCTTCGAGACGAAGGACAAGTGGTACGTCTACAAGGCCTTCGCCATCCTTCCCGAGACCTCGAAGTTCAACGTCAAGGTCCTCTCGCAGATCCCGAAGGAGTCGGGCAGGAAGAAGCCCGGGCACTACATCACGCTGACGACCTGCACGCCGGTGTACACGAGCACCTACCGGTACATCGTGTGGGGCGAGCTGGAGCGGGTCGAGAAGGTGGACGCGGACCGGACACCGCCGAAGGAACTGCGCTGACGGGACCTGACGGAGACCTGACGGAGAACGGGAGAGCCCCGGCACCCTCACGGGTGCCGGGGCTCTGTGCGAGCGGGGTGCCGCGTCAGTCGTCGCCGTTGAGGCCGCCGAAGATGCCGCCGTTGCCGCCGCCGCCGTTGTTGTTGCCGCCGTTGTTGCCGAAGCTGACGGTCTGGAGCGTCACCGTCGTGCCGGCCGGGTCGTCGACCTCCTGGTTGCCCTGGGGGTCCTGGCCGGCGACGAGGGCGTTGTCGCTCTGGTCGCTGCCGTTCGCGAACTGGATGTTCGTGAAGCCGGCCGCCGCCAGGGTCTGCTTGGCCTGACCGACGGTCTGGCCGACGACCTGCGGGACGCGCGTCTTCTGCTGTTCCTTCTTCTTGCCGATCTGGATGTTCACCGACGAGTTCTTCTCGACCGAGGTACCGGCCTGCGGCGTGGTCTGGATGACCTTGCCGACCTGGCTGTCGTCGTCGGTCTCGACCTCGGTGCAGTTGCCGACCAGGTCGCTGGCCTGCATCTGCTGCTTGGCCGCGTCACAGCTCTGGCCGAGGACGTCCGGGACGGTGGACTTCGCGGCTTCCTTGGCGACGGTCAGGGTGATCGTGGAGCCCTTCTCCTGTTCCGTGTCGCCGTCGGGGTTCTGCTTGATGACCACGCCGGGTGTCCGGTCGGACTCCTCCGTCTTCTGCTCGACGTTGAAGCCCTTGTCCTCGAGCTGGGCCGCTGCCTTGTCGTAGGTCAGGCCCGTCACGTCCGGCACCGTCACCTTGGGCGCGCCCGTCGACACCACCAGGGCGATGGTGTCGCCCTTCTGGACGTCCGTACCGGCCTTGGGGTCCTGCGAGCAGATGTTGCCCTTGGCCTGGTTGTCGCAGGGCTTCTTCGAGAACGTCAGTTCCAGGTCGGAGTTGGCCGCGAGTTTCCGGGCGCTCTGTTCGGTCTCACCGACGAGGTTGGGCGCCGGGAACGTGCTGTCGCCCCCGTCGCCGCTGAACGCCCACCGTCCGATGAGGATCGCGCCGACCAGCACGAGGATGCCCGCCACCACGAGCAGGATCGTCGAGGTGCTGGACTTGCGCTGCTGTCCGCGGCGCCGGTCGGGGCGGTCGTCGTAGCCGTAGCCGCCCTCGTCCGGGTTCATGGGGGGCAGCATCGACGTGGCGCCCGCGCCGGAGTCCGCGCGCAGGGCCGTCGTCGGCTGGTCGTCCGGGTAGCCGCCGTAGCCCACGGAGCCCATCGCGGCCGTGGCCGCGACCGGCTGGCCGTCGAGGCAGGCCTCGATGTCGGCGCGCATCTCGTCGGCCGACTGGTAGCGGTAGTCGGGGTCCTTGACGAGCGCCTTCAGCACGATCGCGTCCATCTCGGGCGTGATCTCGGGGTCGAAGACGCTCGGCGCCTGCGGTTCCTCCCGGACGTGCTGGTAGGCCACGGCCACCGGGGAGTCGCCGACGAAGGGCGGGCGGACGGTCAGCAGCTCGTACAGCAGACAACCGGTGGAGTACAGGTCGGAGCGGGCGTCGACCTGCTCGCCCTTCGCCTGCTCCGGCGAGAGGTACTGGGCGGTGCCGATGACGGCCGCCGTCTGGGTCATCGTCATGCCGGCGTCGCCCATGGCGCGGGCGATGCCGAAGTCCATCACCTTGACCTGGCCGTTGCGCGTCAGCATGACGTTCGCGGGCTTGATGTCGCGGTGGACGATGCCGTTGCGGTGGGCGTACTCCAGGCCCTGGAGGATGCCGATGGTCATCTCCATGGCCCGCTCCGGCAGCAGCTTGCGGCCGGAGTGCAGGAGCTCACGGAGTGTGGAGCCGTCGACGTACTCCATCACGATGTACGGGATCGACACGTTGTCGATGTAGTCCTCGCCCGTGTCGTAGACCGCGACGATCGCGGGATGGTTGAGCGAGGCGGCCGACTGGGCCTCCCGGCGGAACCGGGCCTGGAAGGAAGGGTCGCGCGCGAGGTCCGCGCGGAGCGTCTTCACCGCCACGGTGCGGCCGAGGCGGGTGTCATGCGCGAGGTAGACCTCCGCCATGCCACCACGCCCGAGCACCTGGCCCAGTTCGTACCGGCCGCCGAGGCGACGCGGCTCTTCCATAGCTACCTACCAGCCCTCTCCGTCGGTCCCGACCGGAAGCTTGTACGGTCGGAGGCTGCCGTCCGGGCCTACCGTACCCGGCTTGTTTTGTGTGACCTGGCCAAGCCCGTCAGCCGATACAGGACCGGTATCGCAACGTGCACCGATGTGAAGCAGACGTGAGCGGGGTCACTTCTTGCTCTCGATGACCGCCTCCATCACGTTCCTCGCGATCGGTGCCGCGAGGCCACCGCCGGAGATGTCGTCACGGACGGCGTTGTCGTCCTCGATCACGACCGCCACGGCGACCGGCGCTGTGCCGTCCGCGCCCTTGGCGTAGGAGATGAACCACGCGTAGGGGTTCTCGCTGTTGTCCACGCCGTGCTGGGCGGTACCGGTCTTGCCGCCGACCTTGACGCCGGGGATCTTGGCGTTGGAGCCCGTGCCCTTGTCGACGACCGTCTCCATCATCGACTGGAGGAGCTGGGCGTTCTTCGCCGACAGCGGCTGGCTCATCTCCTCGGGCTCGGTCTTCTCGATGGTGTCGACGTTCGGAGCCTGCAGCTCGTCGACCATGTACGGCTTCATGAGGGTGCCGTTGTTGGCGACGGCCGAGGCCACCATGGCCATCTGCAGCGGGGTCGCGGCGGTGTTGAACTGGCCGATGGAGGACAGCGCGGTCTGCGACGGGTTCATGTCGTCGGAGAACACCGACGCGCTGGAGCGGACCGGCGTGAACTGCTCCTCGGTGAAGCCGAACTTCTTGGCCATGTCCAGCATCTTGTCGTTGCCGAGGTCGGAGCCGATCTTGCCGAAGACGGTGTTGCAGGAGTACTGCAGCGCCACGCGCAGCGTCGCGTTCTTGCAGGGGATGTTGCCCTCGTTGGGCAGCTTGGTGGTGGTGCCCTCCATGACCCAGGGGTCGGGCGAGTCGGTCTTCGCGTCCGGGTCCGGGTACAGGCCGTCCTCCAGGGCGGCGGCCGCGGTGACGACCTTGAAGGTCGAGCCGGGCGGGTACGTCTCCCGCAGCGCCCGGTTGAGCATCGGGTCGTCGGGGTTGTTCTTCTTGTCCAGCTTCTTCCAGGCCTTGGCGTCCTCTTCGCTGTTGCCCGCGATCGACGAGGGGTCGTACGACGGGTAGGAGGCCAGCGCCAGGATCTTTCCGGTGGACGGCTCCAGCGCCACCACCGCGCCCTTGCCGCCCTGCTTCTTCAGGCCGTTGTAGGCGGCCTTCTGCGCGTCGGCGTTGAGCGTCGTGACGACGTTGCCGCCCTCCTTCTTCTTGCCCGTGAGCATGTCGAGCGTGTTGCGGAAGAAGAGCCGGTCGTCGTTGCCGGTGAGGATGCCGTCCTCGATGGACTCCAGCTGGTTGGCGCCGAAGGCCTGCGAGACGAAGCCGGTGACGGGCGCCCACATGGGGCCGTCCTTGTAGGTGCGCTTGAACTTGAAGTCGCCCGAGGTGGTCGTGGCGTGCCCGGTGATGGGGTCGCCGCCGACGATGATGTCGCCGCGCGGTGAGGCGTAGCGCTCGATCGAGACGCGTCGGTTCTTGGTGTCGGTCCTCAGCTCGTCGGCCTTGACGTACTGGATCCAGTTGTCGCGGATCAGCAGTGCCAGGACGAGCAGGCCGCAGAAGATCGCGATCCGGCGCAGGGGCTTGTTCATGACGGGCGGACCACCTGGGTCATCTCGGCGTCGGGGTTGGCGGCGGGAGCGGGGGCCGGGCGTCGGGCGGTGTCGCTGATGCGGAGCAGGATGCCGATCAGCGCCCAGTTGGCGATCACGGAGGAACCGCCGTAGGCCACGAACGGCAGCGTCATACCGGTCAGCGGGATGAGGCCCATGACACCGCCGGCCACGACGAAGACCTGGAGGCCGAAGGCGCCGGACAGGCCGATGGCCAGCAGCTTGCCGAACGGGTCGCGGGCCGCGAGCGCGGTGCGCACGCCCCGTTCGATGATCAGGCCGTAGAGGAGCAGGATCGCCATGACGCCGGCCAGGCCGAGCTCCTCGCCGAAGGTGGCGAGGATGAAGTCGGAGTTGGCGGCGAAGCCGATGAGGTCGGAGTGGCCCTGCCCGAGGCCGGTGCCGAGGGTGCCGCCGGAGCCGAAGGCCCACAGCGCCTGCATGGCCTGCTCGGAGTGGACGACACCGTCCTGGACGCCCGCGCGGGACAGTTCGAACTCGCGCATCGGGTTGAGCCAGGCCTGCACACGCGTCTGGATGTGCGGCTCGAAGCTCGCCACGCCGACGGCGCCGACCGCGGACATCAGCAGACCGAAGACGATCCAGCTGGTCCGCTCGGTGGCGACGTACAGCATGATGACGAACATTCCGAAGAACAGCAGCGACGTACCGAGGTCGGTCTCGAAGACCAGGATGAGGATCGACATCACCCAGACGACGAGGATCGGACCGAGGTCGCGGCCGCGCGGCAGGTACAGGCCCATGAAGCGGCGGCTGGCCAGGGCCAGGGCGTCCCGCTTGACCATGAGGTAGCCGGCGAAGAACACCGCGAGGGCGATCTTCGCGAACTCACCGGGCTGGAGCGTGCCGAGGCCCGGGATCTTGATCCAGATCTTGGCGCCGTACGTCGGGGCGCTGAGGCCGGGGATCAGCGGCATCACGAGCAGGAGCAGGGCCGCGGCCATGGAGATGTAGGTGTACCGCTGGAGGACCCGATGGTCCTTCAGGAAGATCAGCACGACCACGAGCAGGGCGACGCCCATCGCCGAGTACAGCAGCTGGCGCGGTGCCGCCTCGACGAAGGTCCTGCTCGCCTGCAGCTTCTCCGACTGGTCCAGCCGCCAGATGACCACCAGGCCGAGCCCGTTGAGCAGAGTGGCCAGGGGCAGCATCAGGGGGTCGGCGTACGGGGCGAACTTCCGGACGACGAGATGGCCGACGCCCGCGAGGAGACCCAGCCCGAGCCCGTAGCTCAGCAGGCCCGGAGGCACCGAGTCGTTGATGGCCAGCCCGACGTTGGCATAGGCGAACACCGGGATGACGACGGCGAACAACAGCAGCGCCAGCTCGGTGTTGCGTCGGCTCGGGGCGCCGATCGCGCCGATCGTGGACGTGTGGTGCGTCGGCGAGTTCGTAGTACTGCTCATCGTGTGACAGGGCCTCTCACGGCTTGCCTACTGCTTACCGCACAGCGAGACGACCTTCTGCTCTTCCTCCGAGAGGCTGGGGCCGGGGCTGGGAGTGGGTGCGGTCGTGGTCGGGGGCGTGGACTTCTCAGGCGCCGACGGCGAGCCCGACGGGTTCGACGGGTTCGGCGTCGGTGTGGCCTTTGACGTGAAGGAGGCGGGAGTGGTTCCCGTGGTGCCGCCGGCCTCGCCTTCGCCGGTCCTGGAGTTGTTCCGGCTCTCGGCCTCGCGCCGCTGCGCTTCCTTCCTGCACGCGGAGGCCTGTACCGACAGTTCCTGGATCTTCGCCTGGGCGTTCTTCAGCCCGCCCTCGGCGATGGTCGCCTTGACCGCCTTCTGCTGGTACGGCGGCAGGTACTTGAGTTCGATCTCGGGGTGGTCCTTCTCGACCTTCGAGAGGGAGACCCAGGCCAGGTCCTGGCTGATGCCCCGGTACAGCGCGACGTGCTCGCCCTGGGTGCCGACGTAGTACTGCGTCTGCGTCCAGCGCCAGCCGCCGTAGAGTCCGCCGCCGATGACGGCGAGCACCAGGGCGGTGTAGAGGGATCTCTTCAGCCAGCGGCCCTTCCCGCGCGGCTTGACGAAGTCGTCGTCGCCGTAGCCGAAGCCGGTCGCCGGGATGTAGCCGGTGGTGTCGCCGGAGCCGGGCGGGCCGAACTCGCCGCCGCCCTGGCCGTGCCCCTGGCGGCCGAGCCCGGAGGCGCGGCCGGCGGGGGTCTGCATGATGCCGTTGTCGTGCAGCTGGTGCTGGTTCTCGGCGACCGCGCCGACCACGACCGGGGTGTCGGACAGCTGCCCGGCGAGGGTGTCGCCGGTGTCCAGGTCGAGGACGTCGGCGACGATGACGGTGATGTTGTCGGGGCCGCCGCCGCGCAGCGCCAGCTCGATGAGGTTCTGGACGGTCTCCTGGGGGCCCTGGTAGCTGGCGAGGGTGTCCTCCAGCGTCTGGTGGGACACCACCCCGGACAGGCCGTCGGAGCAGATCAGGTAGCGGTCGCCGGCGCGGACCTCGCGGATGGAGAGGTCCGGCTCGACGTGGTCGCCGGAGCCGAGCGCGCGCATGAGGAGCGAGCGCTGGGGGTGGGTGGTGGCCTCTTCCTCGGTGATGCGGCCCTCGTCGACCAGGCGCTGCACCCAGGTGTGGTCCTGGGTGATCTGGGTCAGCACACCGTCGCGGAGCAGGTACGCGCGGGAGTCGCCGACGTGCACCAGGCCGAGGCGCTGCCCGGTCCACAGCAGGGCGGTGAGGGTGGTCCCCATGCCCTCCAGCTGGGGGTCCTCCTCGACCATCGAGCGCAGCTGGTCGTTGGCGCGCTGCACCGCCGTGCCGAGCGAGGTGAGGAGGTCGGAGCCGGGGACGTCGTCGTCGAGGGCGACGATGGTGGAGATGGCCTCGGAGGAGGCGACCTCACCGGCGGCGGCGCCGCCCATGCCGTCGGCGATGGCGAGCAGGCGTGGGCCGGCGTACCCGGAGTCCTCGTTGCCCTCCCGGATCATGCCCTTGTGCGATCCGGCCGCGAAGCGCAGTGACAGACTCATGCGCACCTCGCCTGTCGGCTCCGGGTACAGCCGGTCGTGTCGAGCCACACTGCCCACCCTCCGGTCGGGAGCGCGCCGGGGCCCGGGGTGGGGCCCGCCACTGCGTGCTCGCTCCGCTCGCTCATTGTCGTACTACTTCCGCAGCTCGATGACGGTCTTGCCGATGCGGATCGGCGCGCCCAGCGCAATCGGTGTGGGAGTCGTCAGCCGGGTCCGGTCCAGGTACGTGCCGTTGGTGGAGCCGAGGTCCTCGACGATCCACTGGCCGTCGCGGTCCGGATAGATCCTGGCATGGCGGCTGGAGGCGTAGTCGTCGTCCAGCACGATCGTCGAGTCGTGCGCCCGGCCCAGGGTGATGGTCTGGCCCTGCAGGGCGACCGTCGTGCCGGTGAGGGTGCCCTCGGTCACGACCAGCTTGGTGGGGGCGTTGCGGCCGCGCCGGCCGCCGGAGGCCTGCTGGCGCTGCTGCGGCGGCGCCTGGCGGGCGGCCTGCTGCTGCCGGCCGGCCTCGCGGCGCGATCCGCGCTGGGTGACGCGCGTCCCGAACAGGTCGCTCCGGATGACCTGCACGGCCACGATCACGAACAGCCACAGAACGGCCAGGAACCCCAGCCGCATGACCGTGAGGGTCAGCTCTGACATTGCCCCCGCTTCACCCTTCGGCTTGCCTATAGATAACGGTGGTACTGCCCACGACGATCCGCGAGCCGTCGCGGAGCGTAGCGCGGGTGGTGTGCTGCCCGTCCACCACGATGCCGTTGGTGGATCCGAGATCCTGGATCGTCGAGGGCGTTCCGGTCCGGATCTCGCAGTGCCGGCGGGAGACGCCGGGGTCGTCGATCCGCACGTCGGCGTCGGTGCTGCGGCCCAGCACGAGCGTCGGGCGGGAGATCTGATGGCGGGTGCCGTTGATCTCGATCCAGTGGCGGGTGCGTCCGCCGGCGGCGGCGCGGCCGGGGGCCGCTGGCGCCCGCGGCCGGCGGGTACCCGTACCCGCCGGGCAGCCGCCGGGCGGCGGCGCGGCGGGCATGGGCGGGGCGCCGGCGGCGCGGCGGCGGCGGTAGCCGTAGCCACCGGGGCGTCCGGCCGGCGGGGCGGCGGGCGCGGCGGGCGCGGCGGCGCCTCCCGGGCCGGCCTGGCTGCTGGAGGAGGCGAGCGTACGGCTGCGCACCCGGTACAGGCCGGTGTCGAGGTCCTCGGCCTTCTCCAGGTGCACCTTGATCGGGCCCATGAAGGTGTAGCGCTGCTGCTTGGCGTAGTCGCGCACCATGCCGGCGAGCTCGTCGCCGAGCTGGCCGGAGTACGGGCTGAGCCGCTCGAAGTCCGGCGTGCTCAGTTCCACGATGAAGTCGTTGGGGACGACCGTCCGGTCGCGGTTCCAGATGGTGGCGTTGTTGTCGCACTCGCGCTGGAGCGCGCCGGCGATCTCCACGGGCTGGACCTCGGACTTGAACACCTTGGCGAAGGTGCCGTTGACCAGACCTTCGAGACGCTGCTCGAACTTCTTCAGGACTCCCATGGGGCACCTCCTCCGTCGCTGCCGTCCTGTGTACTGCCCTGCGGGCCGCTTGCCTGGTACTGCTTACTGATCGTATCCACGCGCCGGTCGATCGGCTGGTTCCCCCTGTCAGCCCGGCCGACGGGTGTCGACGCATGACGAAGTTCCCTGTGGAGCTCCCCTTCGAACTCCGGCGGGAGTACTGCCGCGCGCAACCGCTTCAGGTACCCCTGCCAAGGATCGTAGAGGCGGCCGGAGACCAGTGTCCCGCACCGGACTGTGGACCCCGCCCCCTCCTGGGGGGACAGGGGGTACCGGTACGAGGTTGATACGTGAAGCGGCACGCGTTGATACGTGGCGGGGGCACCGAAGGTTCGGCGAGGGTTCTGCCTGCGGAACAACGGATGTGAACCCACCCCGTCCAGCGTGCTAATGTTCTGGGTGTCGGAAGGCGCCAGGCCCCAAGGGGCAGGGAGCCCAGGACACACCCAATGCGCGGGTGGCGGAATAGGCAGACGCGCTGGATTCAGGTTCCAGTGCCCGCAAGGGCGTGGGGGTTCAACTCCCCCCTCGCGCACCGTCGGAACGGGCGGCATCGATCAGATGCCGCCCGTTCTTCGTGTCTGCGGATGTGACGGTTGTCTCGGTGTTTCGCCGTGTGAGGAAGCTCTCAGGCCGGTCCCCGCGGACTCACTCCCGAAGGCCCGCCAGGGTCGCCGGGCGGCGGCGCAGGGCGAGGGCGGTCGGCACGACCGCCGAGGCCACGGCGAGCAGGGCGCAGGCCGTCGCGGTCGTGCCGAGGGCCTGCCACGGGAAGGCCAGAGCGGGCCGGACCGACAGCAGCGCGAGGGCGCCGGTCAGGCCGGCCAGGTTGACGGCGGCGACCGCGAGACCGAGGAGCGCGCCGGCCGCGACGACCGTCAGGGCCTCGGCGCCGGCCAGTCGCAGCACCTGCCACCGGGTGGCCCCGGCCAGCCGCAGCACGGCCAGGTCGCGGGCCCGGTCGGAGGTCCCCATGACCATGGTGTTGGCCACCGAGATGCCCGTGTAGAGGAGGGCGATGCCGAGGACCAGCAACAGGCCGAGGCGGGTCGTGCGGTTGGTCTCGGGGTGGGTGGCCCGGAGCCATGCCTCGCGGGTGAGGACCCGGCCGGGACCCGCGGCCCGGTCGAGGGCGGTGGCCACGGCTGCCGGGTCCGCGCCGTCCCTCAGGGCCACGTCGATCCGGTCGATCGCGGCGCCCGGGGCGTTGCGCGGGGTGACGTAGACGCCGTTGTCCCCCGTGCCGGTGGTCAGCACCGCGGCGATGCGCAGGGTGCGGGGCGTCCCGTCGCCGAGCCACACGCGTACCCGCTCGCCCACCCGGTGCCGCCGCCACTCCCCGTTGACGATGATCGAGTCGTCGTCCAGGTCGCTGACCCTGCCCGCGGTGAGCGGGAGGCGGGTGGTGGCCGCCAGGGCGGCGGGGGTCGCGGCGCGGCCCTCGGAGCGGACCAGGGCCACGCCGTCCTCCAGGACGTGGACGGCCGTCGAGGACGTGGGTGAGATGTCCGTGCCCGGTACGGCGCGGAGTCTGCGCAGGGTGGCGTCGTCGAAGCCCGTTCCGGGCGGCGGGGTGAGGACGAAGGCGGCGGTGGTGCGGTCGCCCGCCTCGGCGGCCTTCGCGCGGTTCAGGGTCGCGGTGGTGCCGAGCAGCGAACCCGCCAGGGCGACGGTGACCAGGACGGGGGCCGCGCGCGCGGCGGTACGGCGTACCCCGGTGGCCGTGTTCGCGCGGACCAGCATGCCGACGGTCGTGGGCAGGCAGGTCAGCAGCCGGGTCAGGGGGCGCAGTACGAGGGGTGCGAGCAGGGCGGCCGCGGTGATCAGCAGCATGGGGCGGCTGATGTAGGTCTTGCGGTGGAGGAGGTCGCCGGGGTCGCCGGTGAGGGTGAGGACCAGGGTCACGGCGGCGGTGAGCAGGAGTGCCGTGCCGCACAGCAGTCGGCCCGGGGTGATCCGCCCGCTGTCCTCGCGCAGGGCCGCGGTGGGGGCGGTGCGGCCGGCCCGCCAGGAGGCCGCGGTCGCTCCGGCCAGGGCGACGAGCAGGCCGGTCCAGAAGGCCGCGTGGTACGGCCAGGTGTGGTCGCCGATGGTGAACCAGGCCGGGGCGAGGCCCTCGTCGGCGACCCGGGCCGCCAGGCGGGGTGCGAGGTGGGAGCCGAGTGCGCAGCCCGCGGCCGAGGCGAGGGCGCCGACGGTGAGGGCCTCGGCGAGGACGGTGCGGCGGATCTGGCCGGGGGTGGCACCGGTGGTGCGCAGCAGGGCGAACTCCCGGCGCCGCTGGGCGACCGCGAAGGCGAAGGTCGAGGCGACGACGAAGACCGACACGAAGGCGGTGACGCCGCCGGCGGTGCCGAACAGGGCGTTCATCGCGGTGAGCGCCTCGCTGTCCCGGCCGGGGTCGGCGTCGGCGAGGCGGCGCGCGTCACCGGTGAGGACCCGGGCGCTGCCGCCGACCGTCCGCCGTACGGCCGCCGGATCGGCCGTGACGACCAACTGGTGGACGGCGGGAGCCAGTCGGGCGGCGCGGGTGTCGGTGAAGAACACGGCGTTCTCGAAACCGCGCAAGGGGTCCACGGCGTTCTCGAAACCGCGCGGGGTCAGGGTGCCGACGACGCGTACCGTGCCCCGGTCCGTGCGGAGCCGTCGGCCGAGGCGGGACGGGTCGCCGGTGAGGGCGACCTCGTCGGCCGTGCGGGGCGCCCGGCCGGCCGTGAGGTCGTAGGGGGCGAACGCGGCGGTGGACCAGGGGTGGCCCACCAGGCCGGCGGGGCCGCCCCGCACGGGGAACGACCGGTCCTCGACGACCGGGCCCAGCTTCCGCAGCGCGGTGACGGTCGCCGCGGGGAGGGGGCGCGGGTGGGCGAGCCGGGCCGTGCGGTCGCCGATCGGGGTCGGAACGCGCAGGGTGTCCTGGCTCTTGACGACGACAGGCGCGGCGGCGAAGCGTTCGGGGCGGCGCTCCGGGGCGGTCGCGGACGAGGCCAGGGCCAGGCCCGTCACGGTGAGCAGGGCCACGCCCAGGCAGAGGGCGACGAAGCTGCCGGTGAAGCCGGCCCAGCGGGTGCGCAGGGTGCGCAGGGCGACGGTCAGCACGGCACGGCCTCCAGGCGGGTCATGCGCGCGGCGATGGTGTCGGCGCCGGCGCCGGTCAACTCGCCGTTGACACGGCCGTCGACGAGGAAGAGCACGCGGTCGGCGTACGCGGCGGCGACCGGGTCGTGCGTGACCATGACGACCGTCTGGCCCTCGCGGTCGACCATGCCGCGCAGCAGGCCGAGCACCTCGCGGCCGGTGCGGGTGTCCAAGGCCCCGGTCGGCTCGTCGCCGAACAGCACGTCGGGGCGGGTGATCAACGCGCGGGCCAGGGCGACGCGTTGCTGCTGGCCGCCGGACAACTGCCCGGGCCGGTGCCGGGCCCGTTCGGCGAGGCCGACCTGGGCGAGCGCCTGGCGCACCCGGGCCTTCGCCACGCGGCGGCCGGCCAGGCGCAGGGGCAGGGCCACGTTCTGCTCGGCGGTCAGCGAGGGCAGCAGGTTGAACGCCTGGAAGACGAACCCGACGCGCTCGCGGCGCAGCAGCGTCAGGCGCCGCTCGCTCAGGCCGGTCAGTTCGGTGCCGCCCACGGTGACCGACCCGGAGGTGGGCCGGTCCAGGCCGGCGGCGCACTGGAGCAGGGTGGACTTGCCGGAGCCGGAGGGGCCCATGACGGCGGTGAAGGTCCCCGTGCGGAACGCGAGGGAGACGTCGTCGAGTGCGGTCACGGGGCCGTAGGTCCTGGTGACCGAGTCCAGCCGGACGGCGTCGTGTGTCATGGGATCCCCCTGGTGTGTCGGTGTGGCTTCACCTGGTGTGGATGTGGCTTCACCTGGTGTCGGTGTGGCTTCCACGAAACCGGGTGGGGGTGGGTCGGCGCAGTGCGGCGGGGCCTAGATGTGGGGTAGGGCCAGGCCTACCCCTGAGCCTCCCTCTGGGCCCATGGCCAGGGCTGCGGGGGGCTCCTACGGTGATCCCCATGCACCCTCGGAACGTGTGGCAGGCCCTGCGCCGCCCCGGCTATCTGCTGTCGGCGTGGCCCTTGCGGTCGGCCGGTTACCTGCTCACCGGCGCGGTGACCGGCGTCGTCGTGCTCGTCGGGATCGTGGTGTCGGCGGCGGCCGGCGGGGTGCTCGCGCTCGCGCTGGTGGGGCTGCCGCTGCTGCTCGGGACGGCCCTGGCGGGCATTCCCGTGGCGGCGGTGGAGCGGCTCCGGCTGCGGCTGGTCGACAGGGAGCCGGCGTCCGACGCGCACGAGCCGCCCGGGGAGCCGGGGCTGCGGCCCTGGCTGGCGACGCGGCTGCGGGAGCGCGCCACCTGGCGGGAGCTGGGCCACGCGCTGCTCTTCGCGGGGCTGCTGTGGCCGGTCGACGCCCTCGCGTTCGCCGTCTTCCTGCTGGGGCCGCTCACCGTGGTGGCGACTCCGGTGCTGCTGGCCGTGAACGGCGAGGCGAAGGTGCTCAAGGTGTGGCTCGTCAGCACCTGGCCGGCCGCCGCCGGGTGCGCCGTGCTGGGGCTGGTCCTGCTGGCCCTGGGCGCCTACCTGCTGGGCGTCGTCGCGGGGGCCCGGGCGGGGCTGGCCCGGCTGCTGGTCGCCCCGCGCGAGGCCGACCTGGGGGCCAGGGTGATCGAACTGAGCCGGTCCCGGCTGCGGTTGGTGGACGCCTTCGAGGCGGAGCGGCGGCGGATCGAGCGCGATCTGCACGACGGGGCGCAGCAGCGGCTCGTCGCCCTGACGATGACGCTCGGCCTGGCCCGGCTGGACGCCCCGCCCGGCCCGCTCGCCGAGCAGCTCGCCAAGGCGCACGAGGAGGCGGGCGCGGCCCTCGCGGAGCTGCGCGAGCTGATCCAGGGCATCTATCCCAAGGTCCTCGCCGACTACGGCCTCGAAGCGGCCGTCGCCGACGCCGCCGACCGCTCGGCCGTACCCGTCGACGTCGACCTGGAGCTGCCCGGGCGGCTCTCCGAAGCGGTCGAGGCGGCGGCGTACTTCGTGGTGTGCGAGGCGCTCGCCAACGTCGGCAAGCACAGCGGGGCGAGCCGGGCCGAGGTGAGCGGCGGTCACCGCGAGGGCCGGCTGTTCCTGCAGGTCCGCGACGACGGGCGCGGCGGTGCCCGGGCCGGGGCGGGCAGCGGGCTGACCGGACTCGCCGACCGGGTGTCGGTGCTCGATGGCAGACTCTCCCTGTCCAGCCCGCCCGGCGGGCCGACCCTGCTGCGTGTGGAGATCCCTTGTGAGCCTGCGAGTTGACCGGCCGCTGCGCGTCGTCCTGGCCGAGGACAGCGTGCTGCTGCGGGACGGGCTCGTCGGGCTGCTCGAACGCTGCGGGCACGAGGTCGTCGCGGCCGTCGGGGACGCCGAGGCGCTGGTGGCCGCCGTCGGGGAACACGGGCCCGACGTGGTGGTGACGGACGTGCGGATGCCGCCCGGCTTCCAGGACGAGGGCCTGCACGCGGCCGTGCGGCTGCGCGGGGAGCGGCCCACGCTGCCCGTCCTGGTCCTCAGCCAGTACGTGCAGCGCCGGTACGCCGCCGAGCTGCTGGACTCCGGCGACGGCACGGGCGTCGGCTACCTGCTCAAGGACCGCGTCGGCCAGGTCGAGGAGTTCGTGGCGGCGCTCGGCGAGGTCGCGGACGGCGGCACGGTCGTCGACCCCGAGGTGGTACGGCAGTTGCTGCGCCGCCGCCGCGACCCGCTGGAGCGGCTCACGCCGCGCGAGCGGGAGGTGCTGGCGCTGATCGCGCAGGGCAGGTCGAACGGGGCGATCGCCCGGGAACTGGTCGTCTCCGAGGCGGCCGTGGGCAAGCACGTCTCCGGCATCCTCACCAAGCTGGACCTGCCGCCGGCGGACGACACCCACCGCCGGGTCCTGGCCGTGCTCGCGTATCTGCGGGCCTAGGGCCCTTCTGATGGATCTCCGCGGCGTCGCGACGCCCGGCACACCCGCTCCCCGCACGCCGCTCGCACGCACCGAACGCCGCTCCTTCTCCCACGGAGATCCATCAGAAGGGCCCTGGCCCGGACGGGGCGGCGGGCGCGTTGTGCAAAAACCAGCGAGTTGGTTTCATTGCGTCGCCATCAGAGCCCTGCAGGGGAGCCACGGGTGACCAAACAGGACCGGGCCGTCCGGACCCGCCTCGCGCTGATCCGGTCGGCGGCCGAACAGTTCGAGGCACGGGGGTACGTCCGGGCCAGTCTCGCGGAGATCAGCGCGGGGGCCGGCGTCAGCTCCGGCGCGCTGCACTTCCACTTCGTGAACAAGGCCGCCGTGGCGGAGGCCGTCGAGGACGCCGCCGCCCTGGCACTGCGCCGGATCGGGCGCCGGGGCCGCGGCGGGGACGGGTGCGCCCTGCAGCGCCTGGTCGACGTCACCCACCAGGTCGCCCGGCTGCTGTGCGCCGACGTCGTGGTGCGGGCGGGGTTACGCCTCAACGCCGAGGCGGTCGACGGGCGGGTGCGCGACCTGCGCCGGGAGTGGCGGGAGTGCGTGCACGAGCTGCTGGCCGAGGCGGAGCGGCGGGGCGAACTCGCCGCCGGTGTGCCGCCGCACCGCACCAGCGCCGTCGTCCTCGCCGCCACGACCGGCATCGAGGTGCTGGCCCGGGAGGACCAAGGGTGGCTCGCGCGGCCCTCGTTGACCGACCTGTGGCAGCTGCTCCTGCCGTGCGTGGCGGCGCCGCACCTGGCCGGCGCGCTGGACCCGGCGGGCACCGGGCCGGAGGACGTGGACTTCGAGGCGGATCCGGGCGCGGAGCCAGATCGGGAGGAGACCGGCACGGCGGGGCTCGCGCTGCGGTAGCGACACTCCGGCTCCCCCTCTCGTGGCCGACAGTGTGTGAAGTGATGGCCAAAACAAACCGGATGCCAAGTTTTCTCCCCGCCCGGATCGCACCATGGTCTCCCAGCCTCTGGACCAAGGAGCGATGAGTCATGGCACAGCAGGCCTGCCCCTTCCTGGCGGTCGACCCGTCCGGCCAGGACCTCTACGACGAGATATCCCGGATCCGTGCCCAGGGCCCGGCCGTGGAGGTGGAACTCCCCGGCGGCGTCAGGGCGTGGTGGATCAACGGCCTGGAGCTGAACAAGCGGCTCCTGGCCGGTCCCGAGACGAGCAAGGACGCCTACCAGCACTGGCCGGCCTGGATCAACGGGGACATCTCCCGCACCTGGCCGCTCGCCATCTGGGTCTCCGTGCGCAACATGGTCACCGCCTACGGCGCCGACCACAGCCGGCTGCGCAAGCCGATGGCCGCTGCCTTCACCAAGCGCCGCGTCGACGCCCTCCTGCCGCGCGTCCAGGAGATCGTCGACCGTGCCCTGGACGACCTGGAGCAGGTCCCGAAGGGCGAAGTCGTCGACCTGCGGGCGGCGTTCGCGGCGCCGGTGCCGCACGAGGTGGTGTGCGAACTCTTCGGCGTACCGCACGGCGAGGACGGTCCGCGGGCCGCGCTCTACCGCATCATCAACGGCTTCTTCGACACGGCGATCTCCCTGGAGGACGCCCAGGCCAACGCCGTCGAGCTCTACGCCACGCTGACCGCGTTCCTCCAGGACAAGCGCGCGCACCCGGCCGACGACCTGACGACCGCGCTCATCGCCGCCCGCGACGAAGGCCACCTCAGCGAACAGGAGTTGATGGACAATCTGATCCTGCTGCTCACGGCGGGCTTCGAGACGACCGTCAACCTCATCGACAACACCGTGCACAGCCTGCTCGCCCACCCGGAGCAGCTCGAACTCGTCCGCTCCGGGCAGGTGTCCTGGGAGGACGCCATCGAGGAGTCGCTGCGGTACGAGGCGCCGGGCGCCATGTCGGGCCTGCGCTACGCCGTCGAGGACATCGAGATCGAGCCGGGCCTCACGATCCCGAAGGGCGACCCGGTGGTCGTGTCCTTCGCCGGTGCCGGACGCGACCCCGAGCGGCACGGCCCGGACGCCGACCGGTTCGACGTCACCCGCGCCAGCAGGAGCGACCACATCTCCTTCGGCCACGGCGTCCACCACTGCCTGGGCCGGCCCCTGGCCATGGCCGAGGCGACGGCGGCCCTGACGTCCCTGTTCGACCGCTTCCCGCGGCTGGCCCTGGCCGATCCGTCCCGTCCGCCGAGGCGGCTCCGGTCGATCATCTCCACGGGGCACGAGTCGTTGCCCGTGCTGCTGCACGGCCGGGACACGGGCCCGCGCCCGGAGGAGACGCAGGCGGAGTCGGGGGCGCAGGCGATCAGGTAGCCGGCAGCTCGCGCAGGAACGAGCGGTACCAGGGGGCCGCGCGCCTGAATCCGGCCGCGAAGCCCTCGCCGGGGGAGCAGTCGAGGTCCTTCCAGAAGGCGTCGTCCACGAACCAGTGGTCGACGGTGAGCATGCCGAGGTGATGGAGGGCGAGCGGCGACCCGGCGGCCCGGTCAAGGGCGGTGGCTACGTCCACCGCCGCACCGCCGCCGGGCTCCCCCAGGTGCTCGCGCACGGCCCCGAGCAGCTCCGGAACCGTCACCGGCTCGGGGTGGCCGACGTGGTGCGCGCCGTCGGCGTGCGCCGGGGACAGCGCCGCGGCCACGGCCGCGCGGCCCAGGGTGTCGACGTCGATCATCGACTGGAGCGCCGTGCAGCCGGTCACGGTCGCCGACAACTCCCGCAGCAGCCGGACCAGTCCGGGGACGACCCACCGGTCGCCCTCGCCGTACACCAGGTGCGGCCGCAGCACCATGCCGCCCGCGCCGAGAACGTGCTGTTCGGCGGCGGCCCGGGTGCGGCTGGTGGCCGACGCGGGCGCGATCGGCACCTCGCCGGGGCGTACGCCGCGGAAGGGTCCCCGGCCGTAGACGGCGGCCGTGCTCACGTACACGATCCGGCGCACCCCGGCGCGCACGGCCTCTTCGACCAGGGCCCTGGTGCCCCGGTCGTTGACGGCCTCGGCGGTCTCGGCGTCGCCGCCGATCCGGGTGGCGCAGTGCACCAGGACGTCGGTGTCCGCGCACGCGCCGCGCAGCGAGGCCGGGTCGGACAGGTCGCCGTGGACGGTGTCGTTCCCGGTCCCCGCGCGCCGGGACAGCGTCCGCACCCGGACGCCGGGACGGCTACGGGCCGCGGCGACCGCGCGGCTGCCGACGAAACCGCTCGCGCCGGTGATCAGAAAGGTGACCGTCACGACGGGGACCGTACCTCCGCCGTCCGCGCGGAGGTCAGCGTGGCGGTGAAGACGGCCTCGCCGTCCTGCCGTCCCGACACGCGTACGGTCACTTCCTCCGGGTCCTCGTCGAGCAGCTCCGTCTCCAGCAGGCACGGGCTGCGCAGTTCGGCGTACCGGGCGAAGTCGGCCGTCATCGTGCGGGGCCGGAAGGGGCGTTGACCGGACGCGGCGGCCGCGGCCTGGCGGGCTGCCTCGAACAGGACCATGCCGGGAACGTGGTCGTTGGGCCGGGGGAAGAGGACCGGGTGGCCGGTGTCCACGCGCAGCAGCCAGACGCCGGGGCGGTCGGCGGGGGCGAGGACGACGTCCTCGGCGCGGGAGCGGCCGGCGAGTTCCGGCGCGATGCCCGGCAGCAGCGGAACAGGGGTGCCCACTTCGGCCAACTGCTGTCCCCGCAGGCGGCGGTAGGCGAGCGGGGAGGTGCAGCCGGTGCTGCCCGTGCCCCGCGCGACGAAGCGCCCGGCGCGGCGGAACTCCATCGTGGTCCGCATGCTCGCCAGGCCGCGGCCGCGGCGGCGGATCTCGGAGCACACGACGTCGATCTCGACCGGTTCGGCCGCGTCCGACAGCAGCAGCGCGGACGGGTCGGTGGAGACCGTCAGGTCCCACATGACGAAGTGGGTGTCGGCCGGGGCGCCGAACTCGGCGTGCGCGAGCACCATCGAGGCCTGCCGCAACGTTTCGCCCACGACCATCGGGTCCTGGTGGCGGTCGTCCACGGGGCCGAAGAAGGGGTGGGCGGCCGGCCAGTGCGCGGTGAAACGGAAGCGCGTGTCGGAGATTCTGCTCCACCGCTTGGGGAAGACGTCCGTGTCGGTGGTGCGGTGGGCGAGTTCCTTGGTGACGGTGGTGGCGGTGGTGCCTGTGGTGGTGCCTGTGGTGGCGGATGCAGATGCCGGTGCGGGTGTTGTGATGACCGGCGTGTGGGGTGTGGGGTGTTGTGGCGCGTTCTCGACGGCCGCAACGGTTCTGTTTGCCGGACGGCCCTCTCGTCCGGTCTGATCGTCCGTGAGTGCGCTTAAAGGTCCTGTCTGCGGCATGAGAATCCCCAGGATCGGCTGCCTGGCTGCGGTCGGCGTCTGACTAAGATACGGACGAGCCGGTTTTTTTCAAAGGGTGGGCCAGGCTGCCGGGACAGGCTCTCGCGCCCTCGCTGCACAGCGACTTCACAGGGATCGACGGAGATCAGGGAGGCACCCGATGGCGCGACAGGAGCGCGCGATCCGCACCCGGCGGACCATCCTGGAGGCGGCGGCGGCCGTCTTCGACGAACGCGGCTACACCTCGGCGACCATCGGGGAGATCCTGGACCGGGCCGGCGTCACCAAGGGCGCGCTGTACTTCCACTTCGGCTCCAAGGAGGAGCTCGCGGTCGGGGTGTTCGAGGAACAGCTCGCGATCACGCTCCCGCCGCAGTCCAGCAAGCTCCAGGAACTCGTCGACTCCGGCCTGGTACTGGCCCGGCGGCTGCGGTCCGAGCCGCTGGTGCGGGCCAGTGTGGGGCTCGCCCTCGACCAGGGGGCCATGGACCTCGACCGTGCGGCGGCCTTCCGCATGTGGTTCGACCAGAACGTGCAGCGGCTCGCGGAGGCGAAGGCGCGGGGTGAACTGCTGCCGCACGTCGACGTGGCGGAGACGGCGGAGCTGCTGGTGGGCAGCTTCTCGGGGGTGCAGCTGCTGTCCCAGCTGCGCTGCCAGCGGCAGGATCTGGAGCGCCGTGTCGTCGTGATGTTCGAACACTTCCTGCCGAGCATCACGGTTCCCGCGGTCCTGGCCCGTCTCGACATCTCGGTGGGCCGGGCCGAGCGGGTGCTCGCCCAGGGGCGGATCGAGCCGGGTCGGGCGGACGAGGGTCGGGCGGAGCCGGGGCGGGCGGAGCAGGGGCGGGCGGAGCAGGGTCGCGCGGCGCCGGGTCGGGCAAAGCCGGGACGGGCGGAGCAGGGGCCGGTTGTGCCGGCGCAGGCTTCGTCGGGGGCGTGAGGGCCGGCCTCCTCGCGGGCCGGGCTTCCGGGGCGAAGCGGCTCTCGCGCTGACACCGGTTGTCCACAGGTGTGGAGTTGTCCACAGGGTCTGACGCGTTTCGGCCGCCGGTTGTACGGTCGGCACGAGTTGATGTTCGTGCGCGTGCGGGGGAGGCGGTCGGTATGACCAGGGCTGAGGACGAGACCGGGAACGGGACGGGGCGTCGGCTGCCCCGGGTGCGGGGCTTCGCCGAGTGGCCGGTCGAGGGCTCGCCCAAGGAGGAGGGCAAGGCCCTGCGCAGGCGCGTCCCGCGCCACGCGCACGCCACGCTCGACCTGGACGCGTCCCGGCCCGACGCGGTGAGCGCCGTCGAGGAGTCGGGCCGCGGCCGACTGCCCGAGCTCACGCCGATCCGGGTCGGCCGCATGGCCGCCACCCCCTTCGCGTTCCTGCGCGGCGCCGCGGGACTCATGGCCTACGACCTGGCGCGCACGCCCATGACCAGGATCCGGGCCCAGATCTGCGGCGACGCCCATGCGGCCAATTTCGGCCTGTACGGCGACGCGCGCGGCGGCCTCGTCATCGATCTGAACGACTTCGACGAGACGGTGCGCGGCCCCTGGGAATGGGACCTCAAGCGCCTCGCGGCCTCCCTGGTGCTCGCGGGCCGGGAGGCGGGAGCCGACGAGGACCGGTGCCGCAAGGCGGCGTACGACGCGGTGGGCGCCTACCGTCGCACCATGCGACTGCTGGCCAAACTGCCGGTGCTGGACGCGTGGAACGCCATCGCGGACGAGGAACTCGTCTCCCACACGGACGCCCATGACCTGCTCGGCACGCTGGAGCGGGTCTCCGAGAAGGCCCGGCACAACACCAGCGGGCGCTTCGCGGCCAAGTCGACCGAGGCCGTCGAGGGCGGCGGGCGCCGCTTCGTCGACGCCCCGCCGGTGCTGCGGCGCGTCCCGGACGAGGAGGCCGCGGCGGTCGCGGGGTCCCTGGAGGAGTACGTCGGCACGCTGCCCGAGGACCGCCTCCCCCTCCTCGCCCGGCACGCGGTGCACGACGTGGCGTTCCGCGTCGTCGGCACCGGCAGCGTCGGCACCCGGTCCTACGTCGTGCTGCTCCTGGACCACCGGGGTGAGCCGCTGGTGCTCCAGGTCAAGGAGGCGCGGGCGTCGGCGTTGGTGCCGCATCTGGTGACCGCCGGTTTCGAGGCGCCGGAGGCCGGCCACGAGGGGCGGCGGGTCGTGCTCGGCCAGAAGCGGATGCAGGTCGTCAGCGACATGCTGCTGGGCTGGACGACGGTCGACGGGCACCCCTTCCAGGTCCGCCAGTTCCGCAACCGCAAGGGCAGCGTCGACCCGGCCGCCCTGGCCGCCGACCAGATAGACGACTACGGCCGGATGACCGGCGCCCTCCTGGCCCGGGCCCACTCCCACAGCGCCGACCCCCGCCTCGTCGCCGGGTACTGCGGCAAGAGCGAGGAACTGGACGAGGCGATGGCGGCGTTCGCCGTGGCCTACGCGGACCGCACCGAGGCGGACCACGCGGAGCTGGTGGCGGGCGTACGGGCGGGGAAGCTCGCGGCGGAACTGGGGGTGTAGCGGGGCGGGGACCGCGCGTCCGGCCCAGCCGGGGGCGGTCGTGCCGCTCGGGCCGGGATGGCGGGCGGGTCGGCACCGTGTGCGGGGCGGCGCGGGATGGTGGGTGGTCGGCGCGGTTGGTGGCCCGGCACCGTGTGCGGGCACGGGACGGCGTGCGGGTCGGCGAGGTTGGTGGGTCGGCACCGTGTGTGGTCGGCGCGGTTGGTGGCCCGGCACCGTGTGCGGGCACGGGACGGCGTGCGGGTCGGCGAGGTTGGTGGGTCGGCATGGTGGGCGGTCGGCACGGCATGGTGTGCGGGTCGGCACCGTGGGTGGGTCGGGTGGTGCTCGGCTGTGCCGGTCCGGGTGCCTCCCGTCCCGGGCCGGAGGGGACTGGGCTCACGGAGGGCAGGGGCACGGGGGCGGTCCGCCCGTGGCCTACGCTGGTCGGGTGACGACCCCCGAAGCTGAGCAGGACGGTGGCGACGCCGCCCGCCCCGAGGCACGGCTGGAGCGGGCCGTGCGGGCCGCCGAGCAGGCGCTGATCGAGTACGAGATCGCCGTGGAGACCTTCCGCGTCGAGGTCGAGAACTTCTCCCGGCTGCACGAGCAGAAGCTGGGCCCGCTGTACGCCCGGCTCGAGGAACTGGACGCCCGGATCCTGGAGGCCAGGGCCGCCCGCAGCGGCGACCCCGAGGACCGGCGCCGGGCGGAGGAGGCCAGGGCGCGGCTCGCGCCGATCCCCGGCGTCGAGGAGCTGCTGCACGGCTGGATGGACGACAGCGGCCTGTTCCCCGAAGCCGTGGCGATGCTCACGGACCAGGCGGTCCGGCCCCCGCAGCGGGTCCGCCCCAGCGAAGAGGCCCGCAAGCTCTACCGCGACCTGGCCCGCAAGGCCCACCCGGACCTGGCCCAGGAGGAGAAGGAGCGCGAGCGGCGCGAGGAGTTCATCACCCGCGTCAACGCCGCCTACGCCCGGGGCGACGAGGCGGAGCTGCGCGAACTCGCCGAGGAGTGGGCCAAGGGACCCGAGCTGAAGCGGGGCCCGAGCCGCGCCGAGGAGCTGTACGCCCGCCTCGAGTGGCTCGCCCAGCGCAAGGAGCTGCTCGCCCTGCTCGCCCGGGAACTGGAGGAGAGCGCGATAGGCCACATGCTCCAGCTGGCCCCGGACGACCCGGACCGTCTCCTGGACGAGATCGGGCAGGGGCTGCTCAGCCAGCTCGCCGACCGCGAGAGGGAGCTGGCCGCGCTGCTCGGTGAGGGCTGAGCCGCGTCCCGGCCGTCCCACCGGGCGTTCCGGTAGCGTCGGACACATGAGTTTTGGAGCTGGTGTGCCCACGGTCGCGGTCGCGGACCTCAAGGACGGCGACTTCCTGCTGGACGTCCGCGAGGACGACGAGTGGAAGGCCGGTCACGCCGAAGGCGCGCTGCACATCCCCATCAGCGAGTTCGTCGCCCGGTACGGCGAGCTGACCGAGGCCGCCCCGCAGGACGGCCGGGTGCATGTGATCTGCCGCTCCGGCGGCCGGTCCGCGCAGGTCACGATGTACCTGGCCCAGCAGGGCATCGACGCGGTGAACGTCGACGGCGGCATGCAGGTGTGGGAGGCGGCGGGCCGTCCCGTGGTGACGGACGACGGGCAGCCGGGGTTCGTCCTCTAGGCCCTGTCGTCCGGCGCCTGGTCACCGGCGCTCGCGCCCGGGCGGTCAGGTCAGGGGATGGGCGGCCAGCAGGTCGCCCAGGGTCTCCTCGTGGGCCGCCGCCGGGCCGAGTGACAGCTCCAGGTGCTTGGCCCAGGCGTGATAGCGGTGCAGCGGGTAGTCGACGTCGGCGCCGAACCCGCCGTGCAGATGCTGCGCGGTCTGCACGACCCGGCGTACGCCCTCCGCCGCCCAGATCTTGGCGACGGCGACGTCCCCGGCGGCGGGCAGCGCGCCCGGTGCCCCCGAGGCGATCCGCCACGCCGCCTGCCACAGCGTGGCCTCCATCGCGCGCAGGTCGATGTACCGGTCGGCGGCCTGCACGGCGACGGCCTGGAAGGTCGCGAGGGGGAAGCCGAACTGCTCCCGCTTGCTCGTGTACTCCCCGGTCATCCGCAACACGCGCTCCCCGAGCCCGAGCGCCAGCGCGCACGTCCCGGTGGCCAGCAGGTCCCGCAGCCACTCCCAGGCCCCGTCGGCGTCGATCACGTCCCGGGCGGCGAGGCGCGCCGACTCCAGCCGCAGCTCGGCGAGCCGCTCGCCGCTGGTGGAGAACTGCTCGGCGAGGACGGCGCCCTGCTGCCCGCGCGGAACCAGGGCCAGCACGCTGCGGCCGGTCCCGGTGTGCGCGGGGACGACCGTGACGTCGGCGTCGTACGCCCACGGCACCGCCGTCTGCACACCGTCCAGCACCCAGTCCCCGTCCTCCCGCCGCGCCGTCACGGCCAGCTCGGCCGGGTCGTGGCCGGTGCGGCCGTGCGCGGCGACGGTCAGCACGGTCTCGCCCCGGCCGGCCCGGGCGAGGAGGGCAGCCTTCGCCTCGTCACCGCCGTAGGCCTGCACGGCCGCCGCTGCCGCGCTGCTCTCCAGCAGCGGCACCCTGGCCAGCACCCGGGCCGACTCCCGCAGCACCAGGCAGAGCGCGATGGCGTCCAGGCCGGCGCCGCCGTACTCGGCGTCGAGCAGCAGGCTCAGCAGGTCCGCGTCGGCGAGCCGGGCCCACAGGGCGTGGTCGTACGTGTCGGCGACGGCGCCCCGGGTGAGGGCCGGGCTCGGCACGGCGTCGGGGGCGACCCCGGCGAACACGCCCTTCGCCGCCTCGGCCGCCGCCTGCTGCTCCTCGGTGAAGGTGAAGTCCACGGTGCCTGTCCTCCCGGCGGTCGCGATGAGCTGACGGGGCGTCAAGATAGAACAGGTTCTAGAAGAAGGGAATGGGTGTACGGGCGGGCGCCGTAGGGTGTCACTCCTGCGGGCCATCCGCCGGGTCCCCTGTGGATAACCTGCGGGGGTCCCCTGTGGACCAGGGGGAGCGCGCTCCCGGACGGTCGCGGGCGCCGTACGGTCGGCTCTCGTGGTGTGGCGAGGGCCATGGTCCGGACCGGCGTGAGGGGCTGTGCCCGGGTGGGCGGCCTGAGTACCGTGCCGGTGCCGACGCGCGCGGCGCTGACGCGGGCGGCACGACGCCCCGCGGCCGGGCGGGCGGAACGACGGACCGTGATCGGGAACGGGGCGGAAGCGGAATGGACGCGTACGACAAGGGCTCGGACGCCCGGCACGGGCCGGGCGCGCCCACCGAGCCGGTTCCGCCCGCTGAGCCCGGCCCGTCTTTGGCGCCTCCTCCCGCCGAGTCCGGCCGGCCCCTGGAGCCTCCGCCCGCCGAACCCGGCCCACCCCTGGAGCCGGGCCCCCGCACCGGCGTCGCCGCGCTTTCCCTCCGCTACCAGGTCGTCGTCGCCGTGGCGCTGGCGGTCGTCGCGGTCGGGGTCTGTGTGCATCTGGGGATGATGTTCCTGCACGTCGCGCCGCCGAACACGGTCACCAGGGAACACGGCAGGGCCGTGGACGACTGGGTCTATCCGGAGTTCGAGCAGAACTGGAAGCTCTTCGCGCCGAACCCGCTGCAGCAGAACATCTCGGTCCAGGTGCGTGCCCAGGTCCGCGGGCCGGACGGCATGACGCTGACGACCGGCTGGTACGACCTGTCCGCCGAGGACGGCCGGGCGATCGACGGCAATCTGCTGCCCAGCCACACCCAGCAGAACGAGCTGCGCCGCGCCTGGGACTTCTTCGTCGCGACGCACGACGGCGAAAACCGACCGGTGGGCCTGCGCGGCTCGCTCTCCGAGACGTATCTGCGCCGGATCGCGGTGCTGCGCCTGGAACGCGACGACGCGGTGCGGGCGTCGACCGGGGGCGGCGGCGCCCTCGAACGGGTGCAGGTCCGCTCCCGCACCAGCAACGTGCCCCCGCCCGAGTGGAGCCGCGAGAAGGTCTCCACGACGCCGTCCTACCGCGAGCTGCCGTGGTGGAAGGTGCCGCAGGACGAGGCCGAGGGGGGTGTGCGGTGAACCGCTTCTCCCTGTGCGTCTCGCGCGGGATCGCCCGTGTCACCGAGGCCGCCTTCGGCCCGTACCAGACCGCCGTCATCCGCATCGGCTTCAGCGCGACCTGGCTGCTGTTCCTGCTGCGCGAGCTGCCGCACCGCCATGAGCTCTACGGCCCCGACGGCCCGTGGAGCTGGAACCTCGCCGAGCAGCTGATCGGCACGAACGGGGCCTTCACCACGCTGATGTGGTCCGACGGCCGGATCTGGTTCGAGAGCGTCTACGCGCTCGCGATCCTGGCCAGTGCGCTGCTGATGCTCGGCTGGCGCACCCGCACCATGTCGGTGCTGTTCATGGTCGGCGTGCTGTCGCTGCAGAACCGCAGCGTCTTCATGGGCGACGGCGGCGACAACGTGCTGCACCTGATGTCGATCTACCTGGTGTTCACGCGCTGCGCCCAGGTGTGGTCGCTGGACGCCCGGCGGGCCGCGCGGGCCGGGGCGGCACGCGCGCGTGGCGAGCGGGTCACGGACCGGACCGGGCCGGTCCTGTGGGGCGTGCTCGGGTTCGTGCTGGTCGCGGCGACCCTGGCCGGCCGGATGCGGGGCGAGTCGCTGATACCGGCGCTGCTGTGGACCGTGTGGGTCGGGCAGGCCCTGTGGTGGCCGGCCGGGCGCCGCGCGAGGTCCGGCGAGACGCGGATCCTGCTCGACGTCGTCGCGAACATCGTGCACAACGGCGCCCTGCTGGTGATCATGGCGGAGGCGTGCCTGATCTACGCCACGGCCGGCTGGTACAAGATCCAGGGCTCCCGCTGGCAGGACGGCACCGCGGTCTACTACCCGCTCCACCTGGAGTACTTCTCGCCCTGGCCCGCGCTCGCCGACCTGCTGTCCGCCAGCGGCACGCTGGTGATGCTCATGACCTACGGGACCGTCCTGGTGCAGGTCGCCTTCCCGTTCACCCTGTTCAACCGGCGGGTGAAGAACGTCCTGCTGGCCGTGATGATCACCGAGCACGCCGTGATCGCCGTCGTCCTTGGCCTGCCGTTCTTCTCGCTGGCGATGATCGCGGCGGACGCGGTGTTCCTGCCGACGACCTTCCTGCGCCGCCTGGGCGGCCGGGTCGCCCGTGCGCGCGATCGCCTCCTGCGGCGCGACCGGCGTACGCCGCCGCCCGAGCCGCACGCGCACGCAAGCCCCGAGAGCACGCACGTAGGCTTCGGGACATGACCGACCCCGTGACCGCCTGGCACCGGCTCGCCGACGACAGTGTCCTGCTCGACGGCTTCCACGCCCTCAAGCACGCGCTGCGGTTCGGCGCCGAGGTGCCGGTGGCGGTGGCCGCGGACCGGGCCGCCGCGCTCGCCCTCGCCGACGAGCTGGCGCCCGACGTACGGGACGGTCTGGCCGCGCTGCTGGCGGAGGTGCCGCCGGAGACGTACGCGTCGCTCGTGCCGCGCCCGCACCCGACGGCGGTCGCCGCCCTGGCCGTACGGCCATCCCGTGAATCCAACCTCGGGAAGCTCGAGGCCACACCCCGCACGGCCCCCGTCGTGGTCCTCGACAACCCGCGCAACCTGGGCAACGCCGGGGCGGTGATCCGCCTGGCCGCCGGCTTCGGGGCGACGGGCGTGGTCACCACGGGGACGGTCGACCCCTGGCATCCCACCGTCGTACGCGGCGGGGCCGGTCTGCACTTCGCGACGGCGGTGGAACGGCTGGAGGTGCCCGACCTGCCGCCCGGCCCGCTGTTCGCCCTCGACCCGGAGGGCGACGACATCCGGGGCGTCAAGCTCCCGGACGACGCCGTCCTCGCGTTCGGCTCGGAACGCACGGGCCTGTCGACGGAACTACGCGCGCGTGCGGACCACCTGCTGTCCCTGCCGATGCGTCCCCAGGTCAGCAGCTACAACCTGGCGACGAGCGTGGCCATGACCCTGTACCACTGGAGCTGCCGCGGGGCTTAGGCCTCCCGCCGCACCTCGACCACCCGGAACCGGTTGGCGACGAACGCCCCGTCGCAGAGCGCCGCGCTGGCCGCAGGGTTGCCGCCCGACCCGTGGAAGTCGGAGAACGCGGCCGTCTGGTTCACGTACACCCCGCCCGTCAGGTTCAGCGACAACTGCGCCGCCTCCTCCAGGCACACCTCCTGCACGGCCCGCTCGACCTCGGCGTCGGTGGTGTACGCGCCCACCGTCATCGCGCCCTTCTCGCGGATGGTGCGGCCCAGCAGCTCCACCGCGTCCGCCACCGAGTCGACCGCGACGGCGAAGGACACCGGCCCGAAGCACTCGCTCATGTACGCGGCCTCGGCGTCCGGCTTGGCCCCGTCCAGCTTCACGATCACCGGCGTGCGGACGACCGCCTCCGGGAAGTCCGGGTTGGTGATCTCCCGGGAGGGCAGGGCGACCTCGCCCAGGCCCGCCGCCTTCTCCAGCCGTGCCTTCACGTCCGGGTTGACGATCGCCCCGAGCAGCGCGTTCGCCCGGGCGTCGTCGCCCAGCAGGCCGTCCACCGCCCTGGCGAGATCCGCGACGACCTCGTCGTACGACTTGGGCCCCTGGTCCGTGGAGATGCCCTCCCGGGGGACGAGCAGGTTCTGCGGGGTCGTGCACATCTGGCCGCTGTACAGGGACAGCGAGAACGCCAGGTTGGAGAGCATGCCCTTGTAGTCGGACGTGGAGTGGACGACGACCGTGTTGACGCCGGCCTTCTCCGTGTAGACCTGCGCCTGGCGGGCGTTGGCCTCCAGCCAGTCGCCGAACGTGGTCGAGCCCGTGTAGTCGATGATGCGGATCTCGGGGCGCAGCGCGAGCGTCTTGGCGATGCCCTCGCCGGGGCGCTCGGCGGCCAGCGCCACCAGGTTCGGGTCGAAGCCGGTCTCGGCGAGCACCTCGCGCGCGACCTGGACCGTCAGCGCGAGGGGCAGCACCGCGCGCGGGTGGGGCTTGACCAGGACCGCGTTGCCGGTGGCGAGGGAGGCGAACAGGCCCGGGTAGCCGTTCCACGTCGGGAAGGTGTTGCAGCCGATCACCAGGCCGATGCCGCGCGGGACCGGCGTGAACTGCTTGGTCATGGCCAGCGGGTCGCGCTTGCCCTGGGGCTTGGTCCACTCGGCGTTGTCCGGCGTGCGCACCTGCTCCACGTACGCGTAGGCCACCGCCTCCAGGCCGCGGTCCTGCGCGTGCGGCCCGCCCGCCTGGAACGCCATCATGAACGCCTGGCCGGAGGTGTGCATGACCGCGTGCGCGAACTCGTGCGTCCGGTCGCTGATGCGCTTGAGGATCTCCAGGCAGACCACCGCGCGCTGCTCCGCGCCCGCGTCCCGCCAGGCGCGCTGGCCGGCCTTCATGGCGGGCAGCAGCACGTCGAGGTCCGCGTGCGGGTACGTCACGCCCAGGTCGATGCCGTACGGGGAGGTCTCGCCGCCCACCCAGTCGTCCGTCCCGGGCTGGCCGAGGTCGAGGCGGCTGCCGAGCAGGGCGTCGAAGGCGGCCTTGCCCGCCGCCGCGTCCAGGCTGCCGTTCTCCCCGTAGGCCTTGGGGTGCTCGGGGTGCGGGGACCAGTACGCGCGCGTGCGGATCGCTTCCAGCGCCTGGTCGAGGGTGGACCGGTGCCGGGCGATCAGCTCGTGCGCCGAGAGTGCGGCGGTCATGGGTGACCAACTCCTCGTCTCAAGAACTCCTCGTCGAGTTCATGACCTGGGCAGAAACCTGGGCAGGAACACTCGGACAGAGCTAGAGTAACCGAACGATCGGTCGGTTCAAGGGGGTCCGCCGCATCTGTGGAAAACCCCGTGCGGGAGGATCGCGCACATGACAGCACTGGACCTCAGCAGCCCCGTGGCCGTCGTCGGCACCGGCACCATGGGCCAGGGGATCGCCCAGGTCGCGCTGGTCGCGGGCCATCCCGTACGGCTGTACGACGCCCTCCCCGGGCGGGCGCGGGAGGCGGCCGACGCGATCGGGGCCCGCCTGGACCGGCTCGTCGAGAAGGAGCGGCTCACCGCCGCCGACCGGGACGCCGCCCGCGCCCGCCTGCTGCCCGCCGAGACCCTCGCCGAGCTCGCCGACTGCACCCTGGTCGTCGAAGCCGTCCTGGAGCGGCTGGACGTCAAGCAGGAGCTGTTCCGCGAGCTGGAGGACATCGTCGACGACGACTGCCTGCTCGCCACCAACACCTCCTCCCTGTCCGTCACCGCCATCGGCGGCGCCCTGCGCGTGCCCGGCCGCTTCGTCGGCCTGCACTTCTTCAACCCGGCCCCGCTGCTGCCGCTGGTCGAGGTCGTCTCCGGGTTCGCCACCGACGTCACGTACGCCACGCGCGCGTACGAGACCGCCCGCGCCTGGGGCAAGACGCCCGTCGCCTGCGCGGACACCCCCGGCTTCATCGTCAACCGCATCGCCCGGCCCTTCTACGCCGAGGCCTTCGCCGTCTACGAGGCGCAGGGCGCCGACCCGGCCACCATCGACGCCGTGCTGCGCGAGTCGGGCGGCTTCCGGATGGGCGCGTTCGAGCTGACCGACCTGATCGGCCAGGACGTCAACGAGTCCGTCACGCGGTCGGTCTGGGAGTCCTTCTTCCAGGACGTGCGCTTCACCCCGTCCCTCGCCCAGCGCCGCCTGGTCGAGTCCGGCCGGCTGGGCCGCAAGACGGGGCAGGGCTGGTACGACCACGGGGACGGCGCCGAGCGCCCCGAGCCGGACACCGCCGAGCGGCGGCAGCCGCCCGCGTACGTCGTCGCCGAGGGCGACCTGGGCCCGGCCTCCGAGCTGCTGGCGATGATCCGCGAGGCGGGCGTCCAGGTCCGCGAGGAGGACGAGGACAACGGCACCCGCCTGGTGCTGCCGAGCGGCGGCCAGCTGGTCCTCGCCGACGGGCAGACGTCCGTGGAGTTCCGGGACGTCGTCTACTTCGACCTCGCCCTGGACTACCGCACGGCGACCCGGATCGCCCTGTCCGCCTCCCAGGACACGGCCCCGCAGACCCTCGCCGAGGCGATCGGCCTGTTCCAGGCGCTCGGCAAGAAGGTCACCGTCATCGGTGACGTCCCCGGCATGATCGTCGCCCGCACGGTCGCCCGGATCATCGACCTCGCGCACGACGCCGTCGCCAAGGGCGTCGCCACCGAGGAGGACATCGACACCGCGATGCGCCTCGGCGTCAACTACCCCCTGGGGCCCTTCGAGTGGAGCCGCAGGCTCGGCCGCTCCTGGGCGTACGCCCTCCTGGACGACCTGCACCTGCGCGACCCCTCGGGGCGCTACGCGCCCTCCCTCGCGCTGTACCGCCACGCCCACGCCTCCGACAAGCGGGAGGGCACCGCCTCATGACCACCGCCAAGCGCGACACCTACACCCCGGACACGCTGCTGTCCGTCGCCGTCCGGGTGTTCAACGAGCGCGGCTACGACGGCACCTCCATGGAGCACCTCTCCAAGGCGGCCGGCATCTCCAAGTCGTCGATCTACCACCACGTCACCGGCAAGGAGGAGCTGCTGCGCCGGGCCGTGAGCCGGGCCCTGGACGGCCTCTTCGGGATCCTCGACGAGGAGCACGCGCGCGTGGGGCGCGCCGCCGAGCGCCTGGAGTACGTCGTGCGGCGCATGGTCGAGGTGCTCATAGCCGAGCTGCCCTACGTGACGCTGCTGCTGCGGGTGCGCGGCAACACCGACACCGAGCGGTGGGCCCTGGAGCGGCGCCGCGACTTCGACCACCGGGTCGCCGACCTGCTGAAGGCCGCGGCGGCGGACGGGGACGTGCGGGGCGACATAGAGGGCCGGCTGGTGACCCGGCTGGTCTTCGGGATGATCAACTCGATCGTGGAGTGGTACCGGCCGGACGGGCGGGGCATGGGCGAGCGCGAGGTGGCCGACGCGGTGGTGCAGCTGGCCTTCTCGGGCCTGCGCAAGGCTGCCTGACGCGACCCTGCACAAGGGTGCGTGACGGCGGCCTAGCGCAAGGCTGCGTGACGGCGGCCCTGCGCAAGGCTGCGTGACGGCGGCCCTGCGCAAGGCTGCGTGACCGCGGCCCTGCGCAAGGCTGCGTGACGGCGGCCCCTTCGCGTGAGTACGCGCGCGTGGGCGGGATGAGTACGCCTGACGATGTCCCGGCCGTCGCGCGGTGATGGGGTGGGGCGCATGCCCGCGAACGACGCGCCGCCTTCCCCCGCCGCCCACCGGACGTGGTGGCGGGCCCCGCTCGTGGCCACCCTGCCCGGCCTGCCGCTCCTCGCGCTGGAGTACCGCTGGTTCGCCGCCCAGGACGGCCCCGGCGCCTTCTCGGGCGTGCTGTTCTGGGCGGCCGGCCTCATCGCGCTCGCCTGGGTGCTGCCCCACCGCCGGTCCCTGCGCCGACTGCGGATCGCGGCGGCGGGCACCGGACTCGGCTGCGCGCTGCTCCCGGTGATGTTCGCGGTGCTGCTCGGCGCCGCGATGGCCTCGGGCTGACGAGCGCGGCCCGGGCCGGTCAGCCCTGCGGTTCCAGGTCCTCCTCCTCGAACACCAGCAGCGTGCGCGTGCTCAGCACCTCCGGGATCGCCTGGAGCCGGGTCAGCACCAGCTCGCGCAGCGACCGGTTGTCGGACACGTGCACCAGCAGCAGCACGTCGAAGTCCCCGCCCACCAGGGCGATGTGGGAGGCGCCGGGCAGCTGTCGGAGCTGCTCGCGGACCGTGCGCCAGGAGTTCTGGACGATCTTCAGGGTGATGTACGCCGACGTCCCCTGCCCGGCCCGCTCGTGGTTGACGCGGGCGCCGAAGCCGCGGATGACGCCGTCCTCGACGAGCCGGTTGATGCGGGCGTAGGCGTTCGCGCGCGAGACGTGGACCCGCTCGGCGACCGACCGTATCGAGGCGCGGCCGTCCGCCTGGAGCATGCGCAGGATGTCCTGGTCGATGGCGTCCAGGGACCGCGCCGGCGGCAGCGCACCGCTGTCCTCCGGGCTCTCGGCCATTTGTTCAGCTGCCACCCGCGCCCGCCTCCCTGCCATGGACGTCCTGCGTCCATCTCAGGCTGTGGAGAACCGTTTGTCCACAGCCTGAGGTCACCCGTAGCCAAAATGTGCCGACGACCGAACAATCGGTAGGTGAGGCGCGTCACAGCCGACGTGCCTCTCGAAGCTCCCACGAGGAGGTGCCGTCATGACGGTCATGGAGCAGCGGGGCGCGTACCGGCCGACCCCGCCGCCCGCCTGGCAGCCGCGCATGGATCCCGCGCCGCTGCTGCCCGACGCCGAGCCGTACCGCGTCCTCGGCACCGAGGCGGCCGCGCAGGCCGACCCGGAGCTGCTGCGGCGGCTCTACGCGGAGCTGGTGAAGGGCCGCCGCTACAACGCGCAGGCCACCGCGCTCACCAAGCAGGGCCGTCTCGCGGTCTACCCCTCCACCACCGGCCAGGAGGCCTGCGAGGTCGCCGCCGCGCTGGTCCTCGAGGAGCAGGACTGGCTCTTCCCGAGCTACCGCGACACGCTCGCCGTGGTGGCCCGCGGGGTGGACCCCGTCGAGGCGCTGACCCTGCTGCGCGGCGACTGGCACACCGGCTACGACCCCTACGAGCACCGCGTCGCGCCCCTGTGCACCCCGCTCGCCACCCAGCTGCCGCACGCCGTGGGCCTCGCGCACGCCGCCCGCCTCAAGGGCGACGACGTCGTCGCGCTGGCCATGGTCGGCGACGGCGGCACCAGCGAGGGCGACTTCCACGAGGCGCTGAACTTCGCCGCCGTCTGGCAGGCCCCGGTCGTCTTCCTCGTGCAGAACAACGGCTTCGCGATCTCCGTCCCGCTCGCCAAGCAGACCGCGGCCCCGTCGCTGGCCCACAAGGCCGTCGGCTACGGCATGCCCGGCCGCCTGGTCGACGGCAACGACGCCGCCGCTGTGCACGAGGTGCTCTCCGACGCCGTACGGCACGCGCGCGAGGGCGGCGGCCCCACCCTCGTCGAGGCCATCACGTACCGCGTCGACGCCCACACCAACGCCGACGACGCGACCCGCTACCGCGCTGACGCCGAGGTCGAGACCTGGCGCGCGCACGACCCGATCCAGCTGCTGGAGCGGGAGCTGACCGCCCGCGGCCTGCTCGACGAGGCCGGCGTCGAAGCCGCCCGGCAGGACGCCGAGACCATGGCGGCGGCCCTGCGCGAGCGCATGAACCAGGACCCGGCCCTGGACCCCATGGACCTGTTCACCCACGTCTACGCCGAGCCCACCCCGCAACTGCGCGAGCAGCAGGCCCGGCTGCGGGCCGAGCTGGAGGCCGAGGCCGACGCCGAGCCCGAGGGGGGCACGCACCGATGACCACCGTCGCCGTCAAGCCGGCCACCATGGCGCAGGCCCTCACGCGCGCGCTGCGCGACGCCATGGCCGCCGACCCCGCCGTGCACGTCATGGGCGAGGACGTCGGCACCCTCGGCGGCGTCTTCCGCGTCACCGACGGACTCGCCAAGGAATTCGGTGAGGACCGCTGCACGGACACCCCGCTGGCCGAGGCGGGCATCCTCGGCACCGCCGTCGGCATGGCGATGTACGGCCTGCGCCCGGTTGTGGAGATGCAGTTCGACGCGTTCGCCTACCCGGCGTTCGAGCAGCTGATCTCGCACGTATCCCGGATGCGCAACCGCACCCGCGGCGCCATGCCCCTGCCGATCACCATCCGCGTGCCCTACGGCGGCGGCATCGGCGGCGTCGAGCACCACAGCGACTCCTCCGAGGCGTACTACATGGCGACCCCGGGGCTCCATGTCGTCACGCCCGCGACCGTCGCCGACGCCTACGGGCTGCTGCGCGCCGCCATCGCCTCCGACGACCCGGTCGTCTTCCTGGAGCCCAAGCGGCTGTACTGGTCGAAGGACGCCTGGAACCCCGAGGAGCCGACGCCCGTTGAGCCGATAGGCCGCGCGGTGGTGCGGCGCTCGGGCCGGAGCGCCACGCTCATCACGTACGGGCCGTCCGTACCCGTCTGCCTGGAGGCGGCCGAGGCGGCCCGGGCCGAGGGCTGGGACCTCGAAGTCGTCGACCTGCGCTCCCTGGTGCCGTTCGACGACGAGACGGTGTGCGCCTCGGTGCGGCGGACGGGACGCGCGGTCGTCGTCCACGAGTCGGGTTCCTTCGGGGGCCCGGGCGGGGAGATCGCGGCCCGGGTCACGGAGCGCTGCTTCCACCACCTGGAGGCGCCGGTGCTGCGCGTGGCCGGGTTCGACGTCCCGTACCCGCCGCCGATGCTGGAGCGCCACCACCTGCCCGGTGTGGACCGGATCCTGGACGCCGTGGGGCGCCTGCAGTGGGAGGCCGAGAGCTGATGGCACAGGTGCTGGAGTTCAAGCTGCCCGACCTCGGTGAGGGGCTCACCGAGGCGGAGATCGTCCGCTGGCTGGTCGAGGTCGGCGACGTCGTCGCCGTCGACCAGCCGGTCGTCGAGGTCGAGACGGCCAAGGCGATGGTCGAGGTGCCCTGCCCCTACGGCGGCGTGGTCACGGCCCGCTTCGGCGAGGAGGGCACCGAACTGCCCGTCGGGGCACCGCTGATCACGGTCGCGGTGGGGGAGCGGCCGCCGTCCGGCGGCGGCACGGCGGGGGCCGGGAGCGAGGGCTCGGGCAACGTCCTCGTCGGGTACGGCACGTCGCAGGCGCCCGCGCGGCGACGGCGGGTGCGGCCGGACCGGCCGGTGACGGGGGCGGCCCATGGCCCGGGTGCCGCCGTCCCGGCGGCGGTGGACGGCCGGGCCGGAGACGCCGAAGCGGAGGACGGCCCGGTCCCCGTGATCTCGCCCCTGGTCCGGCGGCTGGCCCGGCAGAACGGCATCGACCTGCGGGAGCTGACCGGCTCCGGCCCCGACGGGCTGATCCTGCGGGCGGACGTGGAGTACGCCCTGCGCGCCGCCGCCCCCGCGGGCGCGGCGACCCCCACGGCTGAGCCGCACGCCCGCGTGCCGCAGGTGACGAGCCCGTCCCTCGCCCAGGCCACCGCACCACGCCCCTCCGCCACCGCGGCCCCCGGCGAGACCCGCATCCCCCTCAAGGGCGTCCGCGGCGCCGTCGCCGACAAGCTGGCCCGCAGCCGCCGGGAGATCCCGGACGCCACCTGCTGGGTGGACGCCGACGCCACGGAGCTGATGCGGGCGCGCACGGCCATGAACGCGGCCGGCGGACCGAAGATCTCCCTCCTGGCCCTGCTGGCCCGGATCTGCACGGCGGCCCTCGCCCGCTTCCCGGAGCTCAACGCCACGGTGGACGCGGAGGCCAGGGAGGTCGTCCGGTTCGACCACGTACACCTGGGCTTCGCGGCGCAGACCGACCGGGGGCTCGTCGTCCCGGTCGTACGGGACGCGCACGTCCGCGACGCCGAGTCGCTGACCGCGGAGTTCGCCCGGCTGACCGAGGCGGGCCGCGCCGGGACGCTGACGCCGGCGGACCTCACCGGCGGGACCTTCACGCTGAACAACTACGGGGTCTTCGGCGTCGACGGCTCCACGCCGATCATCAACCACCCCGAGGCCGCCATGCTCGGCGTCGGCCGCATCGTCCCCAAGCCCTGGGTGCACGAGGGCGAGCTGGCGGTGCGCCAGGTCGTCCAGCTCTCCCTCACGTTCGACCACCGGGTGTGCGACGGCGGCGTGGCGGGCGGCTTCCTGCGCTACGTGGCGGACTGCGTGGAGCAACCGGCGGTGCTGCTGCGGACGCTTTGATTCCTGTTCCGGGCCTGAGCAGGCGCCCTTGATCGCGCCGGTTCCCCCGCGTTCCCTGTGATCGCGGGGGCACGCATACTCGGGGGGTGACCGCCTACGAGCCCCCCGGACGACCCGGCGCCGGCACCGGCCCCGCGCAGCGGGCGGACCCCGCCGCGGACCCGGCCGCGTACGACGCCGTGCACGACGTCGCGTACGACGCCGTCGTGCTCGCCGGTGGTGCCGCCCGGCGTCTCGGCGGCGCCGACAAACCCGGTGTGCGCGTGGGCGGGCGGGCCCTGCTCGACCGTGTGCTCGCCGCGTGCGGCGGCGCCCGCACCACCGTCGTGGTCGCCGCGCCCCGGCCGACCGCACGCCCCGTGACCTGGGCCCGGGAGGACCCGCCCGGCGGCGGTCCGCTCGCCGCGCTCGGCGCCGGGCTGGGGCCCGTCACCGCGGAGCACGTCGTGGTGCTCTCCGCCGACCTGCCGTTCCTCCAGGAGCGGACCGTCGGGCGGCTGCTGGACACGCTCCGCGCGAGCGGGGCCGACGGCGTGCTGCTGACCGACCCCGACGGCCGCGACCAGCCGCTCGTGGCCGCGTACCGCACGCGCCGCCTGCACGAGACGCTGGAACTCCTCGCCGGGAGACACGGCGGTCTGGACGGCCTCCCGCTGCGGCGCCTCGTCGCCGAGCTGGATCTCACCCGCGTCCTGGATCCCGTCGCGTCGTTCGACTGCGACACCTGGGACGACATCGCCACCGCCAGGGCACGCATCAGGGAGCATGGTCACGTGTTGGATGAATGGATTTCCGCCGTCAAGGACGAACTGGGGATCGACCTCGACGTCGACACCCGCGCCCTGCTCGACCTCGCCCGCGACGCCGCCCACGGTGTGGCCAGGCCCGCGGCGCCGCTGACCACCTTCCTCGTCGGCTACGCGGCCGCGCGGGCCGGCTCGGGCCCCGAGGCGGTCGCGGAGGCGTCCCGCAAGGCAGCGGCCCTCGCGGCCCGCTGGGCGGAGGAGAACACCTCGAAGACCCAGCCCGCCGGCTCGGCCCAGCCCGACGCCTCGGTCCAGTCCCCCGCTTCGGCCCAGGCCGACGTCGCCCCCGATGCCACGCCCGACACCCGCCCGGACGCCGGATGACCCCGCACGGCACCCGCGCCGGTGAGGACGCCGAGGACCTCGACGTCGAGGAGGTGCTCGCCCTCGTGAGGAACAGCAACAGCACCCCTCCGCCCGACCCCGACGCCCGAGGCGGGACGGACGGCACCCGCACACCGCACCGGCCGGACACCCGCCACCACGCCACCCCCTGGCCCAAGGCCCGTGCCCACGCCGAACGCGCCGCCCGGAGCGCCGCCCGGGCCGCCCGCCGCGCCCCCGTCACCGTGTCTCTCGACGCCGCCCTCGGCCTCACCCTGGCCGCCCCGCTCGACGCCCTCACCGACCTCCCCTCCTTCGACACCTCCGCGATGGACGGCTGGGCGGTCGCCGGACCCGCCCCCTGGGCCGTACGGGACGAGGGCGTCCTGGCCGGGCACGCCACACCCGCGCCCCTCACCGACGGCGAGGCCGTCCCGATCGCCACCGGCGCCCGCATCCCCCCGGACACCACCGCCGTCCTGCGCAGCGAGCACGGCCGCACCGACGACAAGGGCCGCCTGCACGCCACCCGGGACGTCGTCCCCGGCCAGGACATCCGCCCGCGCGGCCAGGAGTGCCGCAGCGGTGATCAGCTCCTCCCCGCCGGCACCCTCGTCACCCCGGCCGTCCTCGGACTCGCCGCGGCGGCCGGATACGACACGGTCACCGCCGTCCCCCGCCCCCGCGCCGCCGTCCTGGTCCTCGGCGACGAACTGCTCACCGAAGGGCGCCCGCACGACGGCCTGATCCGGGACGCGCTCGGCCCGATGCTGCCGCCCTGGCTGCGCGCGCTCGGAGCCGAGGTCACCGCCGTACGACGGATCCGCGACGACGCCGACGCCCTGCACGAGGCGATCGCCACGGCCGACGCCGACGTCATCGTCACCACCGGCGGCACCGCCGCGGGCCCGGTCGACCACCTCCACCCCACCCTGCGCCGGATCGGGGCCGAACTCCTCGTGGACGGCGTCAAGGTGCGCCCGGGCCACCCCATGCTGCTGGCCCGTACCGGCGAGACCCAGCACCTCGTCGGCCTGCCGGGCAACCCGCTCGCCGCGGTCTCCGGGCTGCTGACCCTCGCCGAGCCGCTGCTGCGGACCCTCGCGGCCCGCCCGGCCCCGGAGCCGTACACGCTGCCGCTCAGGGACGCCGTGCAGGGGCACCCCCACGACACCCGGCTCGTTCCCGTAGTGCTGCGCGGAGACCAGGCCGTGCCGCTGCACTACAACGGCCCGGCCATGCTCCGCGGCATCGCGGCGGCCGACGCGCTGGCCGTCGTGCCACCGGGGGGTACACGTCCCGGGCAGGAGGCGGAACTGCTCGACCTGCCCTGGGCGTCCGCAGGAATCGGGGTGTGTTTCACGTGAAACTTCCGGGCCAGGACGCGATCGCCCGCCAGGCGGACGAGCATTTGGTGACCCATCGGGTGAAACTCCCGAGGAAAGTGGTGGAACATCCGATCCGCCAGGTCGTCAAGCGGCTCTCCATGGCACTGGTGGTCCTCGTCGTGACCGCGCTGATCGTCTACGCCGACCGCGACGGCTACAACGACAACGCGGGCGGCGGCCTCACCCTCCTCGACGCCTTCTACTACGCGACCGTCACCCTCTCCACCACCGGCTACGGTGACATCACCCCCGCCGGCGACGCCGCCCGGCTCACGAACATCCTCGTCATCACGCCCCTGCGCGTGCTGTTCCTGATCATCCTGGTCGGTACCACCCTCGAGGCCCTCACCGAACGCACCCGGGAGGAGTGGCGACTGACCCGCTGGAGGTCCACGTTGCGTGATCACACCGTCGTCATCGGCTTCGGCACGAAGGGCAGGTCGGCGATCCGGACCGTCTGCGCGACGGGTCTGAAGAAGGAGCAGGTCGTCGTGGTCGACCCGAGCTCCAAGGTGATCGATGCCGCGACCGCCGAGGGCTACACGGGCATCGTCGGGGACGCGACCCGCAGCGAGGTGCTCAAGCGGGCCGAGGTCCACAAGGCACGGCAGATCATCATCGCGACCCAGCGCGACGACACGGCGGTCCTGGTGACGCTGACGGCCCGGCAGCTCAACCGCGGGGCGAAGATCGTCGCCACGGTGCGGGAGGAGGAGAACGCGCCGCTGGTCAAGCAGTCGGGCGCCGACGCCGTCATCACCAGCGCCAGCGCCGCCGGCCGGCTGCTCGGCCTGTCCGTGCTCAGCCCCTCGGCCGGCATGGTGATGGAGGACCTCATCCAGCAGGGCAGCGGGCTCGACATCGTCGAACGGCCGGTCGTCAAGGCCGAGGTGGGCAAGACGCCGCGGGAGGTCGCCGACCTGGTGGTGAGCGTCATACGGGGGCACCGCGTGCTCGGCTACGACGATCCGGCCGTCGGGCGGCTGGAGTTGACCGACCGGCTCATCACGATCGTGCGGAAGACACCGGCCACCCAGGTCACCCCCGACATCCGCCCGATGTCCCGCGACTGACCGGCCCGGCAGCGGACAACCGGCCGCCCGCGCGTGACGGCCGGTCAAAACCCCAGCGCTACTTCCGGTTGTACAGCCGCATCGTGACCGGCCCGAAGACCAGCACGAACAGCCCGGCCCACCCCAGCGACCAGGCGACCTCGGCGGCCGGCCAGTCGCCGCCCATCAGCCCGCGCACCGCCGACGCCAGATGTGTGATGGGGCTGTTGTTGACGAACGCCTGGAGCCAGCCCGGCATGGTCTTCGGGTCGACGAACACGTTCGACAGGAACGTGAGCGGGAAGATCACCATCATGCTGACGCCCATCACCGACTTCTCGGTGCGCAGCATCAGCCCGAACATCGTCCAGATCCACGAGAACGCGAACGAGAACAGCACCAGCAGGGCGATCCCGGCGAGTACACCGGCGATCCCGCCGTCCGGCCGGTAGCCCAGGACGAGGCCGACCGTGAGCATCACCACGGACGCGATCGTGTACCGCAGGGCGTCACCGAGCAGATAGCCGACCATCGTCGACGGCCGCCAGATCGGCAGGCTGCGGAACCGGTCGAAGACGCCCTTCTCGATGTCGGTGTTCACCGAGACGCCCGTGTACATCGTGATCATCACGACCGACATCACGAGGATGCCCGGCAGCAGGAACTGGATGTACTCCTTCGGCGAGCCGGCCAGCGCCCCGCCGAACAGGTACGTGTACATCAGCACCATCATGATCGGGAACGCCGTGACGTCGAAGAGCTGCTCCGGCACGTGCTTGATCTTCAGCATCGCCCGCCAGCCGAAGGTCATGGAGGCCGACCAGGCGCTGGGCCGCGGCGGCCGGTCCTTGGCGATGAGCAGCGCGGCGAGGGACTCGGCGCTGACGGGGGCGAGTTCCTTGCTCTCGGTGGTCGTCGCGGTGCTCATGCCGCCACCTCGTCCTTCGGGTCGTCGGAGCGGTCGGAGGAGTCGTGCGTGTCGTGTCCGGTGAGGGCGAGGAACACCTCGTCCAGGCTGGGCTGTCCCAGCGAGAAGTTGTCGACGGTGATCCCGGCCCGGGCCAGCTCGCTCAGGGCGCGGGCGGCCTGCTCGGCGGCGGAGTCGTCGCTCGCCGCCGTGCCGAGCCGGGCGGTCAGGGCCACCGGGTCGGGCTCCGGCTGCACCAGGGCGTCCAGGGCCCGGCGCAGCAGGTCGGCCGCCTGGTCGCGCCGGTCGGGATCCCGGAGCCGCAGATGGACGGACCCGGCGCCGACGGACGACTTCAGCTCGCCCTTGGTGCCCTCGGCGATCACCCGGCCGCGGTCGATGACGGCGATCCGGGACGCCAGCTGGTCGGCCTCGTCCAGGTACTGCGTGGTCAGCAGCACGGTGGTGCCCTGGGCGACCACGGCCCGCACGATGTCCCACACCTGGTTGCGGCTGCGCGGGTCCAGGCCGGTCGTCGGCTCGTCGAGGAACAGCAGGTCGGGGGTGTTGAGGATGGACGCGGCGATGTCGATCCGGCGCCGCATGCCGCCCGAGTAGTGCTTGACCTGCTTCCCGGCCGCCTCCGTCAGCCCGAAGGCCTCCAGGAGCTGGCCGGCACGCTCGCGGGCGGCCTTCTTGTGGTGGCCGAGCAGCCGGCCCAGCAGGACCAGGTTCTCGGTGCCGGTGAGGTCCTCGTCCACCGAGGCGTACTGGCCGGTGAGGCTCACCCGGCCGCGCACCTCGTCGGCCTCGCGGACGATGTCGTGGCCGAAGACATGGGCCTCGCCGCCGTCCGGCCGCAGGAGCGTGGCGAGCATCTTCACGGTGGTGGTCTTGCCGGCGCCGTTCGGGCCGAGGACGCCGTAGACCGTGCCCGCGGGCACGGACAGGTCGACTCCGTCGACGGCCCGCGTCTCACCGAACGTCTTCACCAGGCCCGCGGTCTCGATCGCCAGGCCGGACGACTGCGTGCTCATGCTTCGGGTCCTTCCGAGTACGTGGGCTACGCATGGGGAGACCTTTACCGTCACCCAAACTCATCGGTCGCGCACACGGGTTTTCACCGGGACCGGACCAATGGTGTAGACGGAGCGGTTCCGGAGACGGAGGGGACTCCGTCCGGGGACCGAGGGGTAGCGTCCCTCTCATGTATGCGATCACGATTCCCGAACCCGGTGGGCCCGAGGCGCTGGTCTGGGACGAGGTCCCGGATCCCGTGCCCGGCGAGGGCGAGGTCCTGGTCGAGGTGGCGGCCGGGGCCGTCAACCGGGCCGACCTCCTGCAGCGGCAGGGCTTCTACGACCCGCCGCCCGGCGCCTCCCCCTACCCCGGCCTGGAGTGCTCCGGGCGGATCGCCGAGATCGGCCCCGGCGTCTCCGGCTGGGACGTCGGCGACGAGGTGTGCGCGCTGCTCGCCGGCGGCGGTTACGCCGAGAAGGTGGTCGTCCCGGCCGGACAGCTGCTGCCCGTGCCGGACGGCGTCGAGCTGAAGCACGCCGCGGCCCTGCCCGAGGTGGTCTGCACCGTCTGGTCGAACGTCTTCATGATCGCCCACCTGCGTCCCGGCGAGACGCTCCTGGTGCACGGCGGCTCCAGCGGCATCGGCACCATGGCCATCCAGCTGGCCAAGGCCGTCGGCGCCCGGGTCGCCGTCACGGCCGGCACGAAGGAGAAGCTGGACCGGTGCGCGGAGCTGGGCGCCGACATCCTGGTCAACTACCGCGAGCAGGACTTCGTCGAGGAGGTCAGGAAGGCCACGGACGGCGCCGGTGCCGACGTCATCCTCGACAACATGGGGGCGAAGTACCTGGAGCGCAACGTCAAGGCCCTCGCCGTCAACGGCCGGCTCGCGATCATCGGCATGCAGGGCGGCGTCAAGGGCGAGCTGAACATCGGCGCCCTGCTCGCCAAGCGCGCCGCCATCACCGGGGCGTCCCTGCGCGCCCGGCCGCTGGAGGAGAAGGCGGCCATCGTCGCGGCCGTGCGCGAACACGTCTGGCCCCTGTTCCCCAGCGGCCGTCTCCGCCCGGTCGTCGACCGCGAACTCCCGATGCCGGAGGCGGCCGCCGCCCACCGGGTCGTGGAGGAGAGCGGCCACATCGGCAAGGTGCTGCTGATCGCCCCGCAGGGGGCCTGACACCCGGCCCGAGCCCGGGCCCGGACGCCCTCAGACCCGCCGCAGCCGCAGCGCGACGAACGCGAGGCCCAGCCCCAGCCCGATCAGCACCAGCCCGCTGCCCAGCGGCAGGATCCGCAGCACCGGCCCGACCGGGCGCTCGGTGGTCGCGGCCTCCCGTACGGGCTGCTCCGCCGGAGCGGAGGGCTCCGGGACGGCCTCCCGGGACGCCTCGGGTACGGCGGTGGTGGCGTCGGCGTCCGGCTGCCCGGTGTCCGCCGGCCGCCCGGGCCGCTGCCGCCCCTCACCCGCGCGGCTCCCGGCCCGCGAGGGCTCGCCGGGCCGCGATGGGGCGGACAGGGCCGACGGGGCGGACGGGGCGGACGGGGCGGAGAGGGCCGACGGCGCGGATGGCGCGGAGAGGGCCGACGGGGCGGACGGGGCGGACGGGGCGGAGAGGGCCGACGGCGCGGATGGCGCGGAGAGGGCCGACGGGGTGGTCGGGGTGGTCGGAGCGGCGGCGATCGCCCCGGCCCCGGCCTGTTCGTCGTACGAGAGGACGGCACCGTGGGCCGGGACGGAGCCGTACGGTGAGACGACCGCACCCGCCCCCAGGGCGAGCGCCAGTCCCGCCGCCCGCAGTGCGCGCTGCCATGGAGTCACGGGGGTGACCCCCTCCCGCCGTGCCCGGTAGGGCAAGATCGGCAAGTTCGGTCAGGTAGAGGCCATCAGCCTCACATCGCCCCGGACGTCCGGCATGCCGGGTTCGGCCGACGGGTGGAACCGCCGCACCGTCCCGTTGGGTCGACGGGTCACGGGCCGCCGGCGCTCCTGGCGGCCGGCCCTCGCCACGGCGCCCCGCCTGCTCCTTTTCACCCGCGAGGGGGAACCGCCCGCCGGGGAGCAACCCGGGGCCCGGGCAAGACGTCTCTCCCAGCACGGTGGATCAGCCTCCCGTGGGGGCACCACGGAGGTGAGGTGCAGGCGTGCGAGAGAATGGCGGCATGGAGATGCCGAGGAACGAAAGGTCGCCGGAGAACCCGCAGATCCTGGTCGTGGGCCAGGACGGCATGGCGCTCGGCGGCGGCAGCGGAGACGAGGAGTCCCGCGAGACCCCGGTCACGGAACAGGTGGAGCAGCCCGCCAAGGTCATGCGGATCGGCAGCATGATCAAGCAGCTTCTGGAGGAAGTGCGCGCGGCTCCCCTGGACGAGGCCAGCCGGGTCCGGCTCAAGGAGATCCACGCCAGCTCGGTGAAGGAGCTGGAGGACGGTCTGGCGCCCGAGCTGGTCGAGGAGCTGGAGCGGCTCTCCCTGCCGTTCACGGACGAGGCGACCCCGAGCGACGCGGAGCTGCGCATCGCCCAGGCCCAGCTGGTCGGCTGGCTGGAGGGGCTGTTCCACGGCATCCAGACCACGCTGTTCGCCCAGCAGATGGCGGCCCGCGCCCAGCTGGAGCAGATGCGCCGCGCCCTCCCGCCGGGCGTCGGCCACGACGGCCTCGACGAGCAGCACCCGGGCGGCCGGTCGGGCGGCCCGTACCTGTAGGCCTCCCAGGGACGACAAGGGCCTGGGCCTCCCAGGGACGAAAAGGGGCCCGGCGGCCGAAGCCGCCGGGCCCCTCCTCATGTCCGGGCCGTCAGGACGGCGGGTTGCCCGTCGAGACGCCGAGCTCGATCTCGGGCATGTTCTTCGGGTCGACGTCGGTGTCGGCGGACGGGAACTGGTTCATGACCGTGCCGTCGCCGTACGTGTTCTCGTCGACGTCCGTGGTCTTCACCTGCCAGCCGGCCGCCTGCAGGCAGGCCTTGACCGACGTGATGTTCTTGAACTTGAAGTTCGGGATCCGGATCTTCTCGGGGTCGTTGTAGGACTCCTGCGGCTCCGTGCACTCCTCCGTGTCGATCGTCTTGGAGGTGTCCGGGCCCCGGTAGCCGGGCTTCTTGTCCGCGGAAGCCGGCGCCGACGCGGACGCGCTCGCGTCGCCGCCCCCGCCCGTGTTCTCCTCGCCGCCGCCGTTCAGCAGGAGCGCGGTGACCAGGCCGCCGACCGCGATGACGGACACGATGACCGAGCCGATGATCACCGGCCGGTTGCTCCGGCCGCCGCCCGAGGAGCCCGTCGAGGTCGGGGGCGTGAGGTTGTACGGCGGCGGGGTCGACGGGCCCGGCTGCGGGGAGTAGCCGGCCGGGGTCGGCGTCTGGTAGCCGCCCTGCTGCGGATAGCCGTAGGCCGGGGACGGCGCCGAGGGGGCGGGTGTGCCGTACGGGTTCGGCGGCGGGGTCGGCTGGTACGGCGTCTGGACCTGGCCCGAGGGCGGCGGGGTCGCCTGGTCCACCGGCGGGAAGACGGCCGACCCGACGCCCGCGCCGCTCGGGGTCTGCGCGCCCGGGACGATGCTGGGCGGCGCGGCCTGGAAGGACGCCGCCACGCGCAGGCACTCGTCGCGCATGGCCTCGGCACTCGGGAAGCGCTCGTTCGGGTTCTTCTTCAGGGCGCGGGCGATCAGCGCGTCCACGGCCGGGGGCAGCGCGCGGTTCACCGAGGACGGGACCGGCGGCTCCTCCTGGACGTGCGCATACGCTATGGCCAGCGGCGAGTCCGCGTCGAAGGGCAGCCGCCCGGTGACCAGTTGGAACAGCATGATGCCGACCGAGTACAGGTCGGAGCGGGCGTCCACACCGCGGCCGAGGGCCTGTTCCGGCGAGAGGTACTGCGGGGTGCCGACGACCATGCCGGTCTGCGTCATCGACGTCACACCGGACTGCATGGCGCGGGCGATGCCGAAGTCCATGACCTTGACCACGCCGCGCTTGGTCATCATCACGTTGCCCGGTTTGATGTCGCGGTGGACCAGGCCCATCTCGTGGCTGATCTCCAGCGCGGCCAGCACGTCGGCGGTGATCTTCAGCGCCTTGTCGGCGGGCATCGCGCCCTGCTGCCGGACGTCCTCGTCGAGGACCGAGCCGAGCGGGCGGCCCTCGACGTACTCCATGACGATGTACGGCGTCGTCATGCCGTCGAGGGTGTCCTCGCCGGTGTCGAAGACCGAGACGATGTTGGTGTGCGTGAGCTTGGCCACGGCCTGGGCCTCGCGGCGGAACCGCTCGCGGAAGGCCTGTTCCCGTCCGAGATCCGTGTGAAGTGTCTTGATCGCGACCTGTCGGTCGAGCACGCTGTCGTAGGCGAGGTGCACCGAGGCCATGCCGCCCTGGCCGAGGAGGTCACGCAGTTGATAGCGGCCACTGGCGAGCGCCCGCCCCGTGTGCTGGCCCTGTGCGCCGTCCTGGCTCATGTTCCCTGTCCCCCGTAGCCCCTGAAGGCGCCGCCGACCGGTGTTTATCCGTCGTTGATCCAAACCGCCATTCCCGGCCAAGTCTGCCCCAGGGCACTGACACGTCAAGCGCGGTGCCCGTTCCGTGACCGTACGCGAAGGAAGCGTCGCGGAAGCGTTACAGGGGGCGTACGGCCGGTGCACAGAATTTGCACGACAGTGCGGAGTAAAGGTTTCATGGCCCGTCCGTCCCGTGCCGGTCCTGGCACCCGTCTCGGACCGGAGGCTTGCGCGGAGGCTGTAGCGTGGCCGACGGAGACCGTAACAACACCGCGCGCACCGCGGGCAGAAACGACGGCGAGGACTGATGGCACAGCAGCAGCGCGCTCAGGGCCCGTCCGACCCCGAGGCGACTGGCGGCGGCATGTCGGACGCGCCGGAGTCCTGGGGCAACGGCGGGCTGGTCGGGGACGGCCGGTACCGGCTGACCCACAGACTCGGCCGGGGCGGCATGGCCGAGGTGTTCGCAGCCGAGGACGTCCGCCTCGGACGCACCGTCGCCGTCAAGCTGCTCCGCTCCGACCTCGCCGAGGACCCGGTGTCCAAGGCGCGCTTCACGCGCGAGGCCCAGTCGGTGGCCGGCCTCAACCACCACGCGATCGTCGCCGTGTACGACTCCGGCGAGGACTTCGTGGGCGGCCAGTCCGTGCCGTACATCGTCATGGAGCTGGTCGAGGGCCGCACCATCCGCGACCTGCTGCTGAACGCCGAGGCGCCCGGCCCCGAGCAGGCGCTGATCATCGTCTCGGGCGTCCTGGAGGCGCTCGCCTACTCGCACCAGCACGGCATCGTGCACCGCGACATCAAGCCGGCCAACGTCATCATCACGCACAACGGCGCCGTGAAGGTGATGGACTTCGGCATCGCCCGCGCCCTGCACGGCGCGTCCACGACGATGACGCAGACCGGCATGGTCATGGGCACCCCGCAGTACCTCTCCCCCGAGCAGGCCCTCGGCAAGGCCGTCGACCACCGCTCCGACCTGTACGCCACCGGCTGCCTGCTCTACGAGCTGCTCGCGCTGCGCCCGCCGTTCACCGGCGAGACCCCGCTGTCGGTGGTCTACCAGCACGTCCAGGACATCCCGACGCCGCCGTCCGAGGTCTCCGACGCCTGCCCGCCGGAGCTGGACGGCCTGGCCATGCGCGCGCTCGCCAAGGAGCCCGACGACCGTTTCCAGACGGCCGAGGAGATGCGCGGACTGGTCCAGTACGCGCTGCAGATGCTCTACGACCAGGGCGGCCACACCGGCACCTGGAACACCGGCCCGGTCGACATGCACGAGGGCCGGCACACCCCGTCGGGCGGCTTCGCCGGCACGGCCGTCATGGGCCACCCCGGGGACGCCTCCGGCACCACGCAGATCCCCTCGCCGATCCTGCCCTCCGGCTACGGCAACGGGGACGACGGCGGCTTCGAGGGCAACGGCAACAAGGGCAGCGGCCGGGGCAAGCTGTGGATCCTCGCCGTGCTCGCGGTGATCGCCATCGCCGCGGGTGTCGCCCTGGCCCTGCAGAACACCGGCGACAACAAGGACGACCCGAGCAAGAAGCAGTCGCCGACCTCCTCGCAGACGACCGAGGAGAAGACGCCCAGCGAGACGCCGAGCGACGAGGTCACCGACGAGCCGACCGACACGTCCACGGACGACGGCACCGGCACCGGGAACGGCAACGGCAACTGGACGCCGTCGTACACCCCGTCCTACACGCCGTCGCAGAGCGCCCCCGAGTCGCCCACCGGCGAGCCGACGGGCCAGCCGACCTCCCAGGAGCCGACCGGCGAGCCGACCGACCAGGAGCCCACGGACCCGGGCAGCACGCCGACGGGCGACACGGGCGGCACCGACGCCGGCACCACCACCGGTGTGGTCGGCGGCCCGGGCGGCGAGGGCGGCTGACAGCCGGAGAAACACGTGATCCACGCGCGCGTGGGGCCCGGAGACGGGGCCCACGCGCGCGTGCCGTTTCGGGCACGCCGACAAAAGAAGTCTTCCCGTGACCTGGGTCACCGGGTTAACGTGCGGTAGCTCCGGCCTCCTGCAAGGCTGTGACCAGGGACCCTTCGACGCCTTCCCGATTTACTTGGATATCCAAGCAAAATCGCAGGTCAGGAGGGGTTTCACAGAAATGTGGCGCACTGGGTAACGTGCTTTCTGCAGGGCGCTCGCCGGGGCACCTGTCACGCCTGTTCCCGGCCGAGTGGCACCCACCCCGTGTCCCGGTGGTCGAGAACAGGTGAGCCGCTCCCCCAGGCTCAAAAGAGCAGGGGGACCCCCAGGCCTACCGGCAACCCCGTGGCCCGGACCGACGGAGGAGCACACGTGACCGTGGAGAGCACTGCCGCGCGCACACCGCGACGCAGCGCCGGAAGCAAGGCCGGCACCACCGGCACCAAGCGCACCACCCGCACCACCGCCAAGAAGGACGCCGGCGCCAAGGGCACCGAGCCCCAGCTCGTGCAACTGCTGACGCCCGAGGGCAAGCGGGTCAAGAACGCCGAGTTCGACAAGTACGTCGCCGGTGTCACCCCGGAAGAGCTCCGCGGCCTCTACCGCGACATGGTGCTCACCCGCCGCTTCGACGCCGAAGCCACCTCCCTGCAGCGCCAGGGCGAGCTGGGCCTGTGGGCCTCGCTGCTCGGCCAGGAGGCCGCCCAGATCGGCTCCGGCCGGGCCCTGCGCGACGACGACTACGTCTTCCCCACCTACCGAGAGCACGGCGTCGCCTGGTGCCGCGGGGTGGACCCGACCAACCTGCTCGGCATGTTCCGCGGCGTGAACAACGGCGGCTGGGACCCGAACGGCAACAACTTCCACCTCTACACGATCGTCATCGGCTCCCAGACGCTGCACGCCACCGGCTACGCCATGGGCGTCGCCAAGGACGGCGCGGACAGCGCGGTGATCGCCTACTTCGGCGACGGCGCCTCCAGCCAGGGCGACGTGGCCGAGTCGTTCACCTTCTCCGCGGTCTACAACGCCCCCGTCGTGTTCTTCTGCCAGAACAACCAGTGGGCCATCTCCGAACCCACCGAGAAGCAGTCCCGCGTGCCGATCTACCAGCGCGCCCAGGGCTTCGGCTTCCCGGGCGTCCGGGTCGACGGCAACGACGTGCTCGGCTGCCTCGCGGTCACCCGGTGGGCCCTGGAGCGGGCCCGCGCCGGCGAGGGCCCGACCCTCGTCGAGGCGTTCACCTACCGCATGGGCGCCCACACCACCTCCGACGACCCGACCCGCTACCGCGGCGACGAGGAGCGCCAGGCCTGGGAGGCCAAGGACCCGATCCTGCGCCTTCGCCGCTATCTGGAGGCCTCAAACCACGCGGACGAGGGATTCTTCGCGGAACTGGAGGCCGAGTCCGAGGCGTTGGGCAAACGAGTGCGCGAGGCGGTCCGCGCCATGCCGGACCCGGACCACTTCGCCATCTTCGAGAACGTCTACGCGGACGGCCACGCGCTCGTCGACGAGGAGCGCGCCCAGTTCGCCGCGTACCAGGCGTCGTTCGCCGACGAGGGGGGCAACTGAAATGGCTGAGAAGCTGGCTTTGGCCAAGGCGATCAACGAGTCGCTGCGCCGCGCCCTGGAGTCCGACGACAAGGTCCTGATCATGGGCGAGGACGTCGGCAAGCTCGGCGGCGTCTTCCGGGTGACGGACGGGCTGCAGAAGGACTTCGGCGAGAGCCGCGTCATCGACACCCCGCTCGCCGAGTCGGGCATCGTCGGCACGGCGATCGGCCTGGCCCTGCGCGGCTACCGCCCCGTGGTGGAGATCCAGTTCGACGGCTTCGTCTTCCCGGCGTACGACCAGATCGTCACGCAGCTCGCGAAGATGCACGCCCGCTCGCTGGGCAAGGTCAAGCTCCCGGTCGTCGTGCGCATCCCCTACGGCGGCGGCATCGGCGCGGTGGAGCACCACTCCGAGTCGCCCGAGTCGCTCTTCGCGCACGTGGCGGGCCTGAAGATCGTCAGCCCGTCGAACGCGTCGGACGCGTACTGGATGATGCAGCAGGCCATCCAGAGCGACGACCCGGTGATCTTCTTCGAGCCCAAGCGCCGCTACTGGGACAAGGGCGAGGTCAACACGGAGGCGATCCCGGGCCCGCTGCACAAGGCCCAGGTGGTCCGCGAGGGCACCGACCTGACCCTGGCCGCCTACGGCCCGATGGTGAAGCTCTGCCAGGAGGTCGCGGACGCGGCCGCCGAGGAGGGCAGGAGCCTGGAGGTCCTGGACCTGCGCTCGGTCTCCCCCCTCGACTTCGACTCGATCCAGGCCTCGGTCGAGAAGACCCGCCGCCTGGTCGTCGTCCACGAGGCGCCGGTGTTCTTCGGCTCGGGCGCGGAGATCGCCGCCCGGATCACGGAGCGCTGCTTCTACCACCTGGAGGCCCCGGTGCTCCGGGTCGGCGGCTACCACGCGCCGTACCCGCCGGCCCGCCTGGAGGAGGAGTACCTGCCGAACCTGGACCGGGTGCTGGATGCCGTCGACCGCTCGCTGGCGTACTGAGGAGAGGGTCGTGACGACGATGACGGAAGCGTCCGTGCGCGAGTTCAAGATGCCCGACGTGGGCGAGGGGCTCACGGAGGCGGAGATCCTCAAGTGGTACGTCCAGCCCGGTGACACGGTCACGGACGGCCAGGTGGTGTGCGAGGTGGAGACGGCGAAGGCGGCCGTCGAGCTGCCCATCCCGTACGACGGCGTCGTCCGGGAGCTGCACTTCCCCGAGGGCACCACGGTCGACGTGGGCACGGCGATCATCGCGGTGGACGTGAGCGGCGGGGCCGCGCCGGTGCCCGTCGCCGAGCAGCGGCCGGCGACCCCGCAGGCGGCCGAGGAGCCCAAGGCGGAAGGTTCCGGCTCCGGCCGCCAGCCGGTCCTGGTCGGCTACGGCGTGGCGACCTCGTCCACGCGCCGCCGCCCCCGCAAGGGCCCGGAGGTCCCGGTCCAGCAGGCCTCGACGGCGATCCAGACGGAGCTGAACGGCCACGCGCCGGCGACCCCGGCCGCCCCTGACCCGACCGCCCCGGCCACCCCTGCGCCGACCGCCCAGGCCGCCCCGGTCACCGCCGGGCGTCCGCTGGCCAAGCCCCCGGTCCGCAAGCTGGCCAAGGACCTGGGCGTCGACCTGGCGACGGTCGTCCCGACCGGCCCGGACGGCATCATCACCCGCGAGGACGTGCACGCGGCGGTGGCCGCCCCCGAGCCGAAGGCCCCCGAGCCGTCGGCGGTGCCCGCGGCGCCCGCCCCGGCCGCCGTCCCGGCCTCGTACGACACCGCGCGCGAGACCCGCGTCCCGATCAAGGGCGTCCGCAAGGCGACGGCGGCGGCGATGGTCGGCTCGGCGTTCACCGCGCCGCACGTCACGGAGTTCGTGACGGTCGACGTGACGCGCACGCTGAAGCTGGTCGAGGAACTGAAGCAGGACAAGGAGTTCGCGGGCCTGCGCGTGAACCCGCTCCTGCTGATCGCCAAGGCGCTGCTCGTCGCGATCAAGCGGAACCCGGACATCAACGCGTCCTGGGACGAGGCGGCCCAGGAGATCGTGGTCAAGCACTACGTGAACCTGGGCATCGCGGCGGCGACCCCGCGCGGCCTGATCGTGCCGAACATCAAGGACGCCCACGCCAAGACGCTGCCGCAGCTGGCCGAGTCGCTGGGCGAACTGGTGTCCACGGCGCGGGAGGGCAAGACGTCCCCGGCGGCCATGCAGGGCGGCACGGTGACGATCACCAACGTCGGCGTCTTCGGCGTCGACACGGGCACGCCGATCCTCAACCCGGGCGAGTCCGCGATCCTCGCGGTCGGTGCGATCAAGCTCCAGCCGTGGGTCCACAAGGGCAAGGTGAAGCCCCGTCAGGTCACCACCCTGGCGCTGTCGTTCGACCACCGCCTGGTCGACGGCGAGCTGGGCTCGAAGGTCCTGGCCGACGTGGCGGCGATCCTGGAGCAGCCGAAGCGGCTGATCACCTGGGCGTGAGCCGACCGCCCGCGGCCCCCCGCCCCACCCGGGGCGGGGGGCCGCTCGGCCTGTGACCACGAGGGTGAACCGCAGGGGCGCCGACGCGCACAAAAAGCGCTTGGAACTTGCCCAGATACCTCACGGTAAGCGGTTTAGCCGGACATACGATCACTCTCACCAAGAGATCGACCACTGCCCGGCGTCCAGGGGGGAACCCGGGCACTCCCTCGAAGGTGAGCCAAACCCCCCATGCGCGACGCGATGGTGCTCAAAGCCCAGAGGTTCGTGAACTCCGTCTACGGCAGCCGTATCGGCACCACCGTGGAGGAGACCGGCGAGACCGACTGGGCCACCCTCTACGCACTGACCCGTGCCCTGCAGTACGAGCTGGGCATCACGGCACTGTCCGACAACTTCGGCCCCACCACACTCTCCACGCTGACCGCCAAGTACCCCAAGCTCAACGCGGACACCGTCCCCTCGCCCGACTTCTGCCGCATCATCCAGGCCGGCCTGTACTGCAAGGGCTACGACGGCAGCGACCTCGACGGCACGTACGGGGAGCGGACCCAGGCGGCCGTCACGAAGCTGAAGACGGACATGGGCGTCCAACAGGCCTTCCCCGGCGCGGATCTGACACCCAAGGTGTTCAAGGCGCTGCTGACGATGGACGCGTACGTCCTCGGCCCCTCGGGCACCTCGCAGGTCCGCGAGGTCCAGCGGTGGCTCAACGGCCGCTACCTCCAGCGGCAGGACTTCTTCGTCATCGCCTGCGACGGCCGCGTCTCCCGGGACACCACCCGGGCCCTGGTCTTCGGCGTCCAGTACGAGGTCGGCATGGCGGACGGCACCGCCAACGGCAACTTCGGGCCCGGCACCCAGTCGGCCCTGAAGTCGCACCCGGTGAAGCAGGGCGACAAGGGCGTCTACGTCCAGCTGTTCTCCGCCGGGATGGTCGTCAACCGGCGGCCCGTCGCCCTCACCGAGACCTTCGACTCCTACCTCGCCTCGGCCGTCCGGGCCTTCCAGACGTTCGTCGCGCTCCCGGCCACGGGAGAGGGCGACTTCTCCACCTTCGCCGCCCTCCTGGCGTCCTACGGCGACCAGTCCCGCCCGGGCCGGGCCTGCGACACCATCGCGAAGGTCACCCCGGCGCGGGCGGCCACGCTCAAGGCGGCGGGCATCACCTACGTCGGCCGCTACCTCACCAACCCGAGCGCCAAGTCCCTGCCGGAGAAGGCCATCCAGCCGGGCGAGCTGGCCACCATCGCCCAGCAGGGCCTGCGCTGCTTCCCGATCTACCAGACCGTCAACAACGACGCCGCCGACTTCGACTACGTCGCCGGGCGCACCGCCGGGTACGCGGCGGTCAACGCCGCCCGGGACCACGGTTTCAAGCGGGGCACGCGGATCTTCTTCGCCGTCGACTTCGACGCGATCGACGCCGAGATCACCGCGAACGTCCTGCCGCACTTCAAGGGCATCAAGGAGGCGATGGCGGACTCCGGGAACCCGTACGAGATCGGGGTCTACGGCTCCCGCAACGTCTGCGCGCGGGTCGGTGCGGCCGGCTACTCCACCGCGAGCTTCGTCGCCGACATGTCCTCGGGCTTCGAGGGCAACGCCGGGTACCCGCTGCCGAACGACTGGGCCTACGACCAGTTCGTCATCCGCACCCTCGGCTCGGGCGACGGGCAGCTGGAGGTCGACGTCGACAGCGCCTCCGGGCGGGACACCGGGCAGGGCTCGTTCGACCGGCCGCGGCCCGCCGTCCCGGACGTCGCCTTCGACACCCGCCAGGTGCCGGCGCTGCGGGCCGACCTCGCGCGCTACATGCAGTCGATCGGACGACCCGACATGGGCGGCGTCGGCGCTGACGCCAAGCTCTACACCAACGCCCAGGCCGTCCAGGCGATCCAGGACCAGGACGCGCTGATCACCCAGCTGTCGAACACGTACAAGATGCGCAAGGCGCTGATCCAGACGGCCGTCTACTGGGCCATGCGCGACTACAGCCTCGCCGACCAGGCCACCGACCAGCAGGTCGCCGACCACCATCTGTCGGGCTCCGGCTCGGTCCGGGACTCGCACACCGGCATCGGCGAGATCAGCGCCGCCGACGCCATCCAGGCCTGGAACCACTGCATCGGCTGGGGTTTCGCCACCGGCGACCACCGCGACCCGGCGAAGGACGCCGACCTGTGGGCCGTGTGGCAGCAGCTGAGCAAGGACAACGGGTTCAGCGTGCGCACCGCGGCCCTGGTCCACCTGTGGGGCACCCGGGGCAGGCCCGGCGGTCAACTGCCCCCCGGCGACCGCGTCACCACCCCGCGGTCCATGCGTCTCGACCTCGTCGAGTTCGAGATCACCGAACTCCTGCGCCGCTACCGGGCCTGGGACCCCGACGTGGAGTCCCAGACGCACCAGAGCCTGGCCGTCTACCAGATCTTCGAGAAGTACAACAGCATCGCCCGCAACGCGTGAAACTCCGGAATGAGATCCCGTTGAAGCTGAGTCTCCCCCGCATCCCCCGCAGCGGTCCCCGGCCCGGTGCCGGGCACCGCCGCGTCCTGTCCCGCCGTGCCCTGCTCGGCCGTATCGCCGCGATCGGCGGCGCCGTGGGCGTCGCCGCCCTGCCCGTCTCCCACTTCCTCTCCCAGGCGTACGCCGACGCGAACAACCCCATCCCGGGCAGCGTGCGGGACGCCCTGCGCAGCGCGCAGGACCGGACCCGGCGCGTGCTGGCCGGTTCGCGCTCCCACAACGGCTGGCAGATGGAGAACGTCGCCGACGACGGCGGCACCGTCTACACCCGCCCCGTCCCCGGCACCCCGCTCAAGGGCGTCGCCATGCGCATGGGCGACGTGGAGACCGTCCTCGTCCATCTGCTGCGCCGGTTCCACTACGAGGTCGATGCCCTGCGCCGGGGCGACGTCGTCGGCTGGCACGACCCGTCCGAGGTCGCCAGGGCCCGGCCGGAGTCCAATCTGGCGTCCGGCACGGCCGTGCGGATCCGGCCGGGCTCCTACCCGCGTGGCGTCCGGGGCGGTTTCTTCCCGCAGCAGGAGGTCGTGATCCGCGACATCCTCGCCGAACTCGACGGCGTGGTCCGCTGGGGCGGCGACGACCGTACGCCCGACGAGTCCCTGTTCTCCATCGACGTACGGCCGGGTGACAAGCGGCTGGCCGAGGTGGCGGCGCGGATCCGCGGCTGGCAGCTGGAGCCGGGAGTCGGTGCCGGTTCCCCCGTGAACGTGCTGGCCGGCGCCCGGCGCAAGGCGGCCCGGGCGCTGGAGCGCCGCCAGCGGACGGCGGTGTAAGGCTTCAGGACGCGCGCGCCCGGACGCGCGAAGGGGGCTCGCCACCGGCTGCGGCGAGCCCCCTTTCCTGTGCCCGGTCGCTGCCGGGGCCGTGCTACTTGGCGAAGCCGTAGTTCAGCAGCTTCGTCGCGTCCGCCTTCCGCGTGGGACCGTCGGTCGAGGCGAGAACCGTGCCGATGACCGTCTTGCCGTTGCGGGTGGCGGCGAAGACCAGGCAGTACCCGGCCTCCGGGCCGGAGCCGGTCTTCACACCGATGGCGCCGGTGTAGCTGCTGAGCAGCGGGTTGGTGTTCTCCCACGGGGCCATCGTCCGCGTGCCGCCGGACTTGGTGGTCGTCTTCGCCGTGTACTTCTTCGTCTTGACGACCGTGCGGAACGTGGAGTTCTTCATCGCCGCGCTGGCGAGCTTCGTCAGGTCGCGCGGCGTGGAGTAGTTGGCGCCCTTGCCGATGCCGTCGAACGAGTCGAAGTGGGTGTTCTTCAGGCCCAGGTTCTTGGCGGTGGTGTTCATCTTGCCGATGAACGACTTCACGCGCGCCGCGCGCGTCGAGCCCGAGCCGAACTTGTCGGCGAGGGCGTACGCCGCGTCGCAGCCGGACGGCAGCATCAGCCCGTACAGCAGCTGGCGGACGGTGACCTTGTCGCCGACGATCAGCTTGGCGTTGGACGCCCAGTTGTTGTCGACGATGTAGTCGCTGTACGCCTTCTGGACCGTGACCTTGCTGTCCAGGTTGAGGTTCGACTGCTTCAGCACCACCAGGGCGGTCATGATCTTGGTGGTGGAGCCGGTGGAGCGGCGCGTGTCGGCCGCCTTGGTGTAGAGCGACTTGCCGGTCGCGTTGTTCATCACGTAGCCGCCCTTGGCGGCGATCGTGGGCGCCGTGGCGGCCTGCGCCGGCGCGATGGTGAGGGCTCCGCTCGCGAGCATGGCGCCGGTGGTCACGGTGACGGCCGCGGCTCTCCGGAGACGGGTGCCCTGAATGCCGGTTATCAAGTGAAGTACCCCGATTGCGTTGAATGCCCCATCAGTGCGGCCGAGTTGAGGACGAGGGGAAAGGGGCCGCACGTGTCTGACTTGTAACTAGCACACCTGGTTGTGCCCTTGCCGGGCGGGGCCCCTGCTTTGCCACAGATGTGTGACATTCGAGTCCGCATACTGGACGTATCCCTCCATGGGTACCTGTTGTATCTATGCTGTCGGCATGACCCTGGCCGTGAAGCAACCGCCCGCCGCCGACCGCGTCTACAGCCACGTCAAACAGGGCGTCCTGGAGCGCCGCTACGAGGGCGGGACCCTCCTCACCGAGGGCGAGCTGGCCGAGGCCGTCGGCGTCTCGCGCACGCCCGTGCGGGAGGCGCTGCTCCGGCTGGAGGCCGAGGGGCTGATCCGGCTCTACCCGAAGAAGGGCGCCCTCGTCCTGCCGGTCTCCGCGCAGGAGATCGCGGACGTCGTGGAGACGCGGCTGCTCGTCGAGGAGCACGCGGCGCGCAAGGCCGTGCCCGCGCCCCCCGGGCTCATCGAGCGCCTGGAGGAGCTGCTGGCCCGGCAGAAGAAGCAGGCCGCCGCCGGGGACCTCGCCGGGGCCGCCGTCACCGACCGCTGCTTCCACGCCGAGATCGTCCGCAGCGGCGGCAACGAGATCCTCTCCCGCCTCTACGACCAGCTGCGCGACCGCCAGACTGCGCATGGGCGTCGCCGTCATGCACTCCCACCCCGACCGGATCGCCAAGACCCTCGCCGAGCACGAGGAGATCCTCGACGCGCTGCGCGCCGGGGACGCGGAGGCGGCCGTCGGGCTCGTCCACCGGCACATCGGCTGGTTCTCCCACCTGGCCCGGGGGGAGGTCCGATGAGCGCCACCGCGATGCCGGGCGATCCTCCCGGCGGCCGGCGGGCGCTGGCCGTCTGGGGCATCGGCGTCTCGGTCTACTTCGTCGCGGTCATCTTCCGCACGTCCCTGGGCGTCGCCGGCCTCGACGCGGCCGACCGCTTCCACGTCAACGCCTCCGCCCTCTCCACCTTCTCCATCCTCCAGCTGCTGGTCTACGCGGGCATGCAGATACCCGTCGGCCTGCTCGTCGACCGGCTCGGCACCAAGAAGGTGCTCGCGCTCGGCGCGGTGCTGTTCACGGCCGGGCAACTGGGCTTCGCGTTCTCCCCGTCGTACGGCATGGCGCTCGCCTCCCGGGCGCTGCTCGGCTGCGGTGACGCGCTGACGTTCATCAGCGTGCTGCGGCTCGGCAGCCGGTGGTTCCCGGCCCGGCGCGGGCCGATGGTCGCCCAGTTCGCGGGGCTGGTCGGCATGGCGGGCAACCTCGTCTCCACGCTCGTCCTCGCGCGGCTCCTGCACGGCATCGGCTGGACACCGGCGTTCGCCGGCAGCGCGGTCGCCGGGGCCGTCGTCTTCGTGCTGGTGCTGCTGTTCCTGAAGGACCACCCCGAGGGCCACGAGCCGGAGCCCCTTCCGCACCAGGGCGCGGCCTACGTGCGGCGGCAGATCGCCGCCTCCTGGCGGGAGCCGGGGACCCGGCTCGGCCTCTGGGTGCACTTCACCACCCAGTTCCCGGCCATGGTGTTCCTGCTGCTGTGGGGCCTGCCGTTCCTGGTCGAGGCGCAGGGCCTGTCCCGGGCCACGGCGGGTGAACTCCTCACGCTCGTCGTGCTCTCCAACATGGTCGTCGGCCTGGTCTACGGCCAGATCGTCGCCCGGCACCACGGGGCCCGGCTGCCGCTCGCGCTCGGCACGGTCGGCACGACGGCGGCACTGTGGGCGGCGACGCTCGCCTACCCCGGCGCGCACGCCCCGATGTGGCTGCTGATCGCGCTGTGCACGGTGCTCGGGGCGTGCGGGCCCGCGTCGATGATCGGCTTCGACTTCGCCCGTCCGGCGAACCCGCCCGAGCGGCAGGGCACGGCCTCCGGCATCACCAACATGGGCGGCTTCGTCGCCTCCATGACCACGCTGTTCGCCGTCGGGGTGCTGCTGGACGCCACCGGCGACGACTACTCCGTGGCCTTCTCGGCGGTGTTCGCGCTCCAGGCGCTCGGCGTCAGCCAGATCCTGCGGCTGCGCAGGCGGGCGGCCCGGCGGGAGCGGGAGCGGCTGGTGGCGAGCCGGGTGGAGACGGTGCACGTGCCGGCGTAGCCGCCCCGGTCAGCGGGCCACCGGTACGAGGGTGAGGTACGCGAGCCCGAGGACGCCCCGGTAGGCGTGCCAGGCGGACCGGTGGCGGTCGGCGCGCTGCCGGGTCTCCTCCGCCAGGGGATGACCGGGGTGCTCGGCGAGCCACACCTCCGTGTCCGCGAGGTACGCCGACTCGAACTCCTCCCACTCGTCGAGGCTCGCGGTCTCCGTCCACTCCGGCCTGAACCCCGCGTCGACCGCCTGGTCCACGAGGCCGGCGAGGTCGGGATGGTCGGTCGCGGCGGCGTCCGGCCACATGCGGGACAGCTCGGCCGGGGTCGGGGTGCGCTGCCAGAACCCTTCGCCGAGCAGGACACGACCGTGGTCGGAGACGAGGCGGCGCAGTTCGGCGAGGGCCGCGGGCAGCTCGCCGCTGAGGGCCTGGCTCGCGCCGACGCACAGGACGAGGTCGGCGGGGCCGTGGGCGGTGCCGGTGGCGGACTCCTCGAGGAACCGGACCCGGTCGGCGAGCCCACGCGCCTCGGCGGCCCGTCGGCCCCGGGCCAGGTCTTCGCCGTCGAGGTCGATCCCCGTGCCGGTCGCCCGCGGCGCGGCCGCCAGGACGCGGAGCATCAGCTCCCCCCAGCCGCAGCCGATGTCCAGAACGGTCACGGGCGCGTTGCCGGCGAGCCGCCGCACGAGCCGGTCCGCCCGGGCCTCGGACAGGGGGCCGTGGAAAGTGAGGCGGGTGCGGGAGCGGTGGGGTGGGGTCATGCCGGGGGATGCTACGGCGGGGGGTGGGGCGGGGGCACGAGGTTTTCCGGTGCTGCGCTTCGCAGGGCGAGCAGTTGACAGGGCCGCCGACAGCGCCATCCCGAGACGCGTGGGCTTGTGCCATGCTGGCGAGACAGGGGCGAGGGGGACGGGTCGGAGTGGGCGAGGAACGCGCGCTGGTGGTAGCGGTGGGCACCTTCCGTTCCGCCGTGGCTTCGGGGGACGAGCCTCCGGTCGGCGGCCAGGGATGGGATGCTCTGGACTTCGTCCACAAGGTCCTTCCAGAGGTGCAACAGGCTCTGGAGCACACCGGGTACACCGTCGACGTCGTGCGCGACCCCTCCCTGACCGAGTTGAGATCGGCGGTTGCCGACGCCTTGGACGGCGATCACAGAGTCCTGCACGTCATGTCCCACGGAGTGGCAGGAATGGGCCATGACCCCAACCGGCTCGACATGATCGCGTCGGATTCGCGCACGGGCGTCGGCTCGAACGTCACGGACTGGGTCTCTGCGGCACAGGCGTCGGCAAAGCCGACGCTCTTCCTGCTCGACTTGTGCCGGTCCGGCGTCGCTGCCCGGCTCCCCTTCATGGGGCAGCTGGCCGGTCGGGACACTTACGCCTGGGTCATCGCGGCCGCAGGCGGTTCGGAGGACGCCTTCGACGGGCGATTCAGCCAAGCGGTGGCAGAGATCCTGGAGGAGTCCTCGCGCACGGGCCTCGGGACGAGCCCGACCCAGCCCTACGTCTCCTTTTCCTTGCTGGCGAGACGGATCGGCGAACGTCTTGGCCGCATGCCAGGCCTGCCGCAGACGATCCACGCCACACCGCTGGACCCGAGCCATCCGGAACCCGAACTGCCCTTTGTGCCCAATCCCTTGTTCGTCTGGGACCCTTCGTTGGCTGCGCGCAGCGCTCTGGACGGCCCACTTCGTGCCTTCGTGGACGAGCCGACCGCCCTGCGGCCACAGGACTCGGCCCATTTCGCGAACAAGGCAGGCCGCCACTTCACCGGGCGGCGCAGCCAGCTCGCACTCCTCGCTCCATGGCTTGACGGCGTCGGGTCTGCCGGCCTCTGCCTGGTCACCGGACGGCCGGGCACGGGCAAGTCAGCGTTGATCGGCGCCGTAGTCGGCGCGGCCCATCCCACACTGGTCGAGGCCGCTCCGCATATTCGAGCCCGCCTGCAGACGGACCCGGCCGGCTGCCCCTCCATCAACCGCTCCATGGCCGCAGTGCACGCACGGCAGCGGGAATTGGACGATCTGGTGACATCACTGGCCCGGCAGCTACGCCTCGATGGGCCGCCCGATGGCTGGTCCCCGAAAACGTTCGTGGAGGCCGTCACCGCATCCGATGTGCCGCCCACCCTCGTAGTGGACGCTTTGGACGAGGCCAACGAGCCCGCCAGGGTCACGGACGAACTGCTGCTTCCCTTGGCCTGTTCGCGTCGACCTGACGGCGGGGCCGTCTGCCGGCTCCTCGTCGGCGCGCGCCCGTGGGGGGAGTTCGCAGCCTTGCAGCGCGCCGCCGCGGACGATGGCCTTCTGATCGACCTGAACGTGACCGATCCATTGGAACTGCGACAGGATGTGCGCGACTACCTGGCCATTTCCCTCGCGGACATCGACGGTTATGCCTCAGGCAGTCATCGTGCGGTTCGCGACCGGCTCTCGACCGCAGCCGCGGACAGCCTTGTCGACGCATCAGACCAGGAATGGGGGGCATTCCTCGTCGCCAGCGTTTTCGTGCGCTACCTGGCCGCCGTGCCCGCCCCTGGTACCGAGCACGACGCGGCACTGCTCGGGCGGACCGTCCCCCACCACCTGCACGCCGTCTTCGACCTGGACCTGCGCGCCCGCCCGAACTCCACAGCGGCCCGGGCACTGCTGTCGGCCTTCGCTTTCGCCAAAGGTGACGGCATGCCGGCCGAGCTGGCCATGCCGCTGGCCGAGTCGCTGGTCCCCGGTGTCACGAGTCCCGAGCTGCACGAAGCGCTCAGTGATGTTCTCTTCTATCTGCGCACGGATGTCGAGCTTGACGGTACGACCCTGTACCGCCCGTTTCACCAGGGATTGGCCGACTACCTGGTGGCGGAGAACAGGAACTCGACACCTGCGGAGCCAGTGGAGCGCCTGGTCCTCGACGTTCTTCTCGGCTGCGCCGGTCAGCGGTCGGGAACGTCCCTCGCAGCCTGGTCGACGGCTCCCCCGTATCTGTTACGGCACGCGGTCCAGCACGCGCGTGACTGCGATCGCCAGGACGAGCTCTTCACCGATGCGGAGTTCCTCGTCCATGCCGACCCGGCCACTGTCATTCCGGCCCTGGCCATGGCGGAGACAGATGCCGGACGACTCGCCGTTGCCGTCTACCGTGCCTCTTCAGGAGCCCACCGGCACGCCGACGCCCGCATTCGGCGGCAGTTGCTCGCCATCGACGCGGCCCGATACGGCGCTCGCCCTCTGCTCGGCCGGCTCAATGCCGGCGCGCCTCCGGATGCGTGGCTTCCCCGCTGGGCGACCGGCTCGCAGGTCGACAGCGCGCTGCTCGACACTCTGACGGGACATGTCGATGCCGTGACGAGTATCGCGGTCACGGAGACGACGTCAATGCAACGCGTCGCGGTGACCGCCGGGGACGACGGAACCATCCGGTTGTGGGACCTTGCGTCCCGGCAACTCCTGAAGACCCTGGGCCAGGAGCACGCTTCCGGTATCACCGCTGTGCTCTGTCTGAAGGCACAGGGGACGCCTTACGTTGTCGCCGCAGATCAGGCGGACCGCCTCCAGGTGTGGGACGCGGTCTCCGGCACGCTCGTCGGTACCCCGCATGGCACAGGCCAGGAACGGATTCTAGGGCTGTCCGCCGTCGAAACGGACGACGGAGCGGTCATCGTGGCAGCGGGCGAGAGCAGCCTGGGCTTCTATGCCATAAGCCTGCAGCGCGGCGGGCACAGCGTCTCCAAGATCGCGGAGCGTGATCTTGCCTGCACAGCGGTCGCCTGCACACGTCTGGGTGACCGTCGGGTGGCCGTAGTCGCCACGCGGAACTCCGGCATCCAAATCTGGGATGTCGACACGACACAGATGTCCGCAGACCCCTTCGGCGTACGACTCAGCGCGCCGACGGCTGTGGCGTGCACGATGCTCGATCAAGGGCCGGTGGCCGTCGTCACCACTCGGCAGTCGGGCATCTGGATGTGGGACCTTGCCGGCCGGCAGGTTCTGGGGAGACCGTTCGGTGACCGACTCAGCGCCGCCACCTCCGTGACCTGCGCCGTGGCAGGGGGCCGTCCCATAGCGGTGACCACCAGCGATGACGGAACGGTCAGGCGGTGGGATCTGCGGACACGGACGGCCGTCGGTGACGCCTTCGTCGGTCATACGGACTGGGTCCGTGCCGTCGCCGTGACCACCGTCCGACAGGCGGCCGAGCCCGGTTCCCCCGGCGACGACCAGTTGATTGCCCTCTCGGTCAGCGATGACAGCACAATGCGCATATGGGACATGACCCCACGACTTCCCGTCGGACGTCCCATCACCGGCCACCGCGCCACCGTCCAGGCCGTGGCCACCACTGTGGTCGGGGAGAGGGCGATCGCCCTCACCGCGGCGGAGGACGATCCCATAAACATCTGGGGCATGGAGCACGGAGAACACATGGGATTGCTGGACGGATATCCGGCGCGTGCTCTGACCTGTACGCGGCTCGGCAGCCGGACCGCCCAGGTGCGTGAGGTCGCGGTGACCTCCGGGGCCTCTCGGGTCATCCGGTTTTGGAACCTGGCTACGAACCGGTTGGTTGGTCGAATGAGCATGCGACACGACCGCGCCGCCACCGGACTGGCGGTGACCCGGATTCGGGAGCGGCCCGTCCTGTTGAGTTGCACCCGTGGTGGAGAGATTCGCGCATGGGACCTCGAAAACCGTGTACCGCTGAGTCGCGCGGTCCCAGGCCATCGCGGTGCCGCAACCGGTGTTGCCGCTGTCGACCTGCAAGGTCGGCCGCACGCCGTCACTTGCGGCGACGACGGCATCGTGGGCTTGTGGGATCTGACATCCCGCGTGCCGAAGCTCGTCGCCGCCCTGCGGGGCCATACCGGTGGTGTCACAGCGGTTGCCTGCACCGAAGTCGGCTCCCTCCCCGTCGCGGTCAGTACGGGCTACGACCGAACGGTCCGCGTGTGGGACCTCACCACCAAGCGTCAGCTCGGGGATCCGCTCCGTGGCCACACCAGTGGTGTTCTGGCGGTCGTGTGCGCTGCCGTACGAGGCCGACCCACCGCCTTTACCTCAGGCGAGGACAGCACCGTACGCCTGTGGGACCTTGAACATCGCACCGTGGAGACACTGGCCCTGCCTATGCCGGTCAACGCGCTGACCTTCGCGCCGGACGGTTGTCTGGTCATGGGATGCGGACCCGAAGTCATCGTCATGGAACGGCTGGAGGCCTGGTGAAGCGCGTTGTCGGCATTCATGGAGTCGGGCAGCACAGGCCGGGCCTCACCGTCCCGCAAGCGGCGAACGAACTCCGAGACGCGTGGCTCGCGGCTCTCGCCCGAGGGGCTGCCTCCGGACATCCGCAAGACCTGTCGGTCGTCTACTACGCTGACCTGCTGCGCACGCCGGGACGTCAAGGAGGAACGCGGAGCCTGGACGACCTCGAGCCCGCCGAAGAGGAATCGGTCCGGGAATGGCTGCGAGAGTTGAACGTGCCCACAGGGGTCCCGGCGGGACGCGCCACGGGTTTCCTACGGCAATCCCTCGCCTGGCTGGCTAGGAGTCGAGGCTTGGGGGCCCCGGCAACCGAGTGGTTCGTGAGCACCTTCTTCCGAGAAGTACACACCTACCTTCGGGGCTACGACGGCTCCGCACGCTTTCGAGTGCGGGCGAGGATCGCGGAGGCAGTGGCAGCGCGACGTCCTGACATCGTCATGGCTCATTCGCTGGGTTCCGTCGCCACCTACGAGGCGTTGTGGGCCTACCCACATCTCAAGGTCGATCTCCTGATCACGCTCGGATCTCCGCTCGCACTGCCCCATGCCGTCTTCGACCGCCTGGAACCAGCGCCGGTCAACGGCAGAGGCCGCCGCCCCCCGGGCGTGAAGCAGTGGGTGAACCTCGCCGACCCGGGGGACCTGGTGGCGATTCCGCCGGGGGGAGTCGAGGCGACTTTCGATGGCGTCGACACAGACCGCTCCGGCAGCGTGGCGATCCACACCTTCGACTTCCACCTGGTCGCCAACTACCTCGCGTCGCCGAGGGTCGCCGACCTGCTCGGTCCCGGCCTCGCCTGAGCCATGGACCGGAGGGTGGACAAGCCCCTTCAGGTTTTCTGTTCGGGCCAGTCCCAGCCCCAGTCGCGCCATCGAAGAGCGTGTCCGCGCGGGCCCTGTCTCCTCAGCGCGATCACTTCCCGGCTGAGGCCCACCAAGATGGTGTCGTGAACGGCATCCAAGGCCCTGATTCCGCCGGGGAGGGCCAGCCGGTCCACCGGCGACCAGCGGTCGGCGTCCCACACTCGTACCTCGCCGTCGTCGGTTCCGGTGATCGTTACGGCGCTCCCTCCGAACTCGGTGCACGCGGCTGCACGCACGGCTCCGGCATGCGCCTCGCCCAGCACACTGCTGCGGTCGGCGATGCTCCAGAAACGCACCGTGCCGTCGAGGCCGCCGGTGACGACAGGATGGCTTCCCGACCGGGCACAGGCGAGCGCGCCAACAGGCGCACCATTGTCGAGGGGAGGCGCGAAGGGGAGGCCGCTGCCAAGGTGCCAGCATTTGATCAGGCCATCGCGTCCCGTGGACACCGCGACAGGCTCTTCTGCCACCGTTGTGCAGGTCACGGCCGTGACAGGACCCGTGTGAGCTTCGGTGATCCAAGCGATGGGTGCCCCTGAGTCCAGCCAGTGGATGTGGACGCTGCCGTCGGCACCGCCGGTCACGACGATGGGACGGCCACGCACCTGGGCGCAGGCGAGCCGGCGGACCGGAGCAGCGATCGGGATGAGGCGAGCCGCACCCGCGGCAGGGTCGAGGTCCCGGACGTCGAGACGACCCGCGAATCCGCCACTCACGACAACCCCACGGCCGTCCATGTGCGCGGTCGCCAGGGCCCGCACCGTGCCGGGCAGTCGCTACAAGGGCAAGATGTGCCTGCGCGTTCCATTGACTTGCCACAGGCCGACGCAGTTGTCGATGTCTGCGATCAGGGTCACGAGGTCACCGTCCTGCACTGTCGTGCTCAGCGACCGGACGATGCCACGGGAGGGCAGGCGTGCGACCCGGTAGGGCTGCCAGGAGTCCCTGCTCATGGTGGAACGCAAGGACCGCAGGACGGCGGCGTCGCCGCCCTGCATCACGGTGATGGTCAGAAGGAAGCGACGAGCCTCAGGAGTGGTGGGACGCCTCTCCGCGAAGGCGTCCGCATACGCGGCGGTCATTCCTCTGGTCGTGCCGCCCAGGACGTAGGGGAGTACCTGGTCCGGATCTGCGTGAATCAGGAAGTCCGTGTCCTCCAGCAGCGCCTTCACGAACTCACCGTCGGCGGCTGCAGCGTGGCTGAGAACGTGTCGCAACAGGTAAGGGGCGGCGGTGGCCCACGACCGCGCACCGGTCAGCGCATCGTGCCCCACCAAGCCGCTGGTCAACACGCGGTCGATGATGGCCGTCGCGTCTGGGCACCGTCCCTCGGCCGATCCTGGCTCCGAGACTCCACACAGGTAGTCGGCAAGTCCTTGATGGAAGAGGCGGTACAGGGAGGTACCGTCCGAGTCGACCGTGGTCCGGGTGTAGAACCGGCACTCGTCGGCCAGCCTCTGGAGACCCTCGGCGGGACCAGTATGGAAGAGGGGCACGAGTACGGAGGCGACCTCCATGGGCATACCGTCTCCCTGCGCGTGTGCCAACGCAGTGAGGACAGCCCGTATGGCGCCGGGGGCGGCGCGCGAGGCCAGATCCAGTTCCAGCAGCGCCGGAAGGTCTGTGGGTGCTGACTCGGCCAGGCGCGTCGCTTCGTCCTCGGTCTGCGCAACCCGGAGTTTTTCCAGGGAGCGGGCGAAGATCGTCGCTACGAGGAAGGCACCGAAGGGTGCGCCGACGGTTTCTTCGATCAGACGAGCGGCAACAACAGTGGCGAGCTTGTTGCGCACCGCCCGAGCCGTCCTTGGCCGGTATGCCGGTAAGTCGGCAAACCTGCTGGCCAAGTGGGCGGTCAGGTCGGCTTGCAATTCCGCCCCGCCCACCGCGTCCAGGTCAATGAGTCCGTCGTGCGAAGCGGCCTGCTCGTAGAGATCACGAAGATTGGACCAGGGCCGCATTCCGACGAGAAGCCAGCAGATCGGCTTGTCCTTACGGGGGTGATCCCGCCCGTACTTGGCTTTGGCGAGTTCCAGCAGCAGACCCTTGGCGATCGATGAGGAATCCACTGCCTCGTCCAGGGCGTCCAGCACGATCACGGGTCTCTCGTGGAGTTTCGACACCGCGGTGATGATCGCGTCCGCACTCCAGCCGTGGGGCGGTTCGCTGAGCCTGAGCTGGTCGGCAATGGAGTTGATGATCTCCATCAAGCGACGCTGACGCGCGTGCACGGCAGCCATGCGCGGTACGACGGAAGGGCAACCGTCCGGTTCCTGAGCCTGCAGGCGCGCGCGCACTTGGGGAATGACTTCGACCAGTCGAGGGTGCGCACTGCATACAACCGCGCCCAGCAGAGCTGACTTCCCGGCCCCTGGGCTGCCTGTGACGACCGTCAAACTGTGCGACATTTCGTCGTCCAGCCAGCCCGCCAACTTCCTCAACTGCGGGCGGCGCCCGGCGAAGTGTGTGCCGACGCGGTCCACGAAGTGCTCCGCTTCGGAGACGCCCTGGTCCAGCAGATCGTCCATGAACGGGCGAACCGCCGGGGCAACGCTCTCCTTCGCCGACTGCAGGGAGCCTTCTCGATAGTTCGGGTTCGGGAAGAACGGGAGGAGCGGATCGTCCAACCCTTGATCCAGCGGTGTCGCGACCACGGTCTGCGGGACTCCGGGCATTGCCTCGACGCGCTGACGGATACGACGGGCCACCACGGAGAAGGCCACAAAGGGGCGGGCCGGGCTCGTGCCGAGTCCCGTCCGGGCCAGTTCATCGAGAACCTCGGCAGCCGCGACGCTGAAGCGTCCGTCGTACGCCGCCTCGTCCGACGCCGCCGCTGCGATCACCCATGCATAGGTGTCGCGGCCGGCGTGCTGCAGGAGGAAGGGAAGGCGTGCGGATCGTCCGGAACGGCAGAGGTCCAGGAGAAAGAGCGTCGGATAGCGCATTGTTTGCGCGCTTGAGACCCATTCACTGACGTTGGTGCCCATTCCGATGGTGGAACAGGACGGTACCGCATCGACTCTTGTCGGGTCGCCCATTCTGTCGGTGGCCCCGTGAGTGACGGCATAGATCACCCGGCACGAACCCAGGGAAGCTTCGACAGCGGCGCGCATGGCCCGGACATCCGGGTTCCTGTGACAGTCCGTTTTGTATCCGAGCTGGCTCAGGGACCGGGTGACCGAGGGCAGTACCTCATCGACGAACTCGAGGGGATCCCAGGCTTCCGCACCAAGTGGCGGTTCTTGGCCTGGCTGCAGAGCTGAGGAGAATCGGCCAACCCCGAGCAGCAGTGCCCTGATCTCGTCCATCGCCCCTCCGAGCCGTACGGGCGTACCGTGCGCACCACCGTCGGATCGCCCTGTCCCGCTCCTTGCGGACAGCGGTGAATGACTCCTACCGCGTCACCGTGAAGTTCCTCAGGATCGCCGACGTCAGGTCCGGGTCGCCCTCCAGCTTGAGGCGGTCGGAGACCGACTCGGGGGTCACGCGGCCGCAGGCCAGGCGGACGTACGTCTCCCAGTCGAGGGTGAGGGTCGCGGCGGGGCCGAGCGCGGGGGCCGTCTCCAGGGTGCCGCGGCCCTGGATGTCGACGCGGATCGTGCGCAGGAACTCGATGGGGCCGTGGACGTCGAAGACGATGGCCGAGCTGCGCGGCGCCTGCGCGTCCTCCGCCACCACGCGCGGGAGTTCGCCGAGCAGCACGTCACGGGCGACGTGCGCGCCGGGGGAGTCGAGGTTGCCGGGCCGGCCGAGGGCCGTGCGCAGGTCCTGCTCGTGCACCCACACGTCGAAGGCGTGCCGCCGCATCGACTCCTCGAGGGTGAGTTCCTTGCCCAGCGGGCCCCGCACCTTGGTGCCCGGGTCACGCGAGTCGTTCCGCAGCTGGCGGTTGCGGCGGATGATCACGTACTCCAGCTCGGAGGTCATCTCCGGCGCCGTGTGGTGGCGGCGGACGTCGACCTGCATCTCCATGTAGCGCTGGTGGTCGTTCGTGACGTGGAAGAGGTCGCGCGGGAGCGTGTGGATCGGGCGGGGGTCGCCCAGCATCTCGCAGTCCAGGCCTATGACGTGCGACACCACGTCCCGCACCGACCAGCCGGGGCACGGCGTGCGCCGGTTCCAGTCGGCCTCCGCGAGCGGCTGGAGCAGCTCGGATATCGCTTCGATGGAGTGGGTCCAGGCGTCGGCGTAGGGCTGGAGGGTGGGATGCAGACTCACGGAACGGGACCCCTCGGCGGTCGGTGCACGGGCAGGTGGTGGCGGCGTTGCCAGTGGGAGGTGGCGGCTGTCGGCGGGTGTCTTGCCAGCTAAGTTACGCTGCTGTGAGGCACCCCGGCAGTGCTTTCGTGTGACGATCGTAGGCCCGTGGGGAACCCCATGTGGACGGGTCGAATGCCAGGACGGTGGTAGTGTGCGCGCCTCTGTGATCCAGATCGCCGTAGACGAGGGCGAATCGGTCGAATCGCGTCGCCGGCGGGTCGCCTCGATGGTCCGGGAGCAGGCGGGTGCCGATCTCGTCGTCCTGCCGGAGCTGTGGACCACGGGTGCCTTCGCCTACGAGGAGTTCGGGCGCGAGGCCGAGCCGCTCGAGGGGCCGACGTACGAGGCGATGGCGAAGGCCGCGAGCGACGCGGGCGTGTGGCTGCACGCGGGCTCCGTCCCCGAGCGTGACCCCGACGGGCCGCTGTACAACACCTCCCTCGTCTTCTCCCCCTCCGGCGACCTCGCCGCCGCCTACCGCAAGATCCACCGGTTCGGCTTCGACAAGGGCGAGGCCGTGCTGATGGGCGCGGGCAGCGAGCTGGTGACGGTGCGTCTGCCGGAGACCACCCTGGGCCTGGGCACCTGTTACGACCTCCGTTTCCCCGAACTCTTCCGCGGGCTCGTCGACGCCGGGGCCGAGACGCTGGTGGTCCCGGCGGGCTGGCCGGAGCGCCGCCGGTCCCACTGGACGCTGCTCGCCCAGGCACGGGCCGTGGAGAACCAGTCGTTCCTCCTCGCCTGCGCAACGGCCGGCACGCACGCCGGAGTTCCCCAGTCCGGCCGCTCGATCGTGGTCGACCCGTGGGGCGAGGTGCTGGCCGAGGCGGGCGCCGGCGAGGAGGTCCTGACGGTGGAGTTCGACCCGGGGAAGGTCGCCACCACGCGGGAGCAGTTCCCGGCGCTGAAGGACCGGGTGCTGGGGCTCCAGCCCCCGCGCAGGCAGCCGTGACGCCGTAGGAACCTCAGTCCTCCCGTTCCTTCTCCGCCAGGTGGATCACGCACACCGCCACCGCGATGAGCAGCGCCGGATCCGCGTCCTCGCGGACGACGTCCACGCCGTAGGTGTCCCGGACGGTCAGCCACCGCCGGGAGATCACCGCCAGCAGCTCCCCGTCGTACTCGACGGCGAACTCCCGGTCGAGGATCTTGCCGCTGACGTCGAGTTCGCTGCCGTCGGCCAGGGACACCCGGTAGTGGTTGCGCAGCAGGGACAGCCGTTTGCGGCGGATCGTGGCCAGCGGCTCCCCGGCCCGCTGGAGCACCATCGTGTCGCGCAGGGCGAGCATCTTCTGGTGGATGTCGACGAGGACGCGCCCCTGGGGATCCTTCAGCTCCCAGGTGTCCCGCAGCCGCAGGGCCTTGCCGTCGACGAGGAACACCTTGGAGCCGCGGTCGTCCTCGATCCAGTAGTCGTCACCGAAGCCGAGGAGCCGGTCGTACACGAGGAATCTCATGAGACCAGGGCTTCCCCGCCGCCGGTTCCGAAACGCCGTCGATAGGCCGACGGGCTGAGCCCGGTCGCCCGCCGCAGCCGCGCCCGCAGGTTGGCGGCCGTCCCGAGCCCGCTGCGGGCCGCCACCACGTCCAGCCGCTCCTCGCCCCGCTCGATCAGCCGGCAGGCCAGCGCCACCCGCTCGCCCGTGAGCCAGGCCAGCGGGGTCGTCCCGAGCTGGGCGCGGAAGCGCCGGTGCAGCGTGGCGGGGCTGACCCGCGCGCGTGCGGCCAGGTCCGCCACGGTCAGCGGCTCGCCCAGCCGCTCCTGGGCCCACGCCAGCAGCGGCCCCAGGGACTCGTCCCGCACCTGGGGGACCGGCCGTTCCACGAACTGCCGCTGCCCGCCGTCGCGGTGGGAGGCGAACACGAGCCGCCGGGAGACGTGGTTGGCGATCTCGGCGCCGTGGTCGTGGCGCCAGACGTACAGCCCGAGATCGAGCGCGGCCGCGCTGCCCGCGGCGGTGAGGACGTCGCCCTCGTCGACGTACAGCACGTCCGGCTCCAGCAGCACCTTCGGGTGCAGCCGCCGGAAGGAGTCCGCCCAGCGCCAGTGGGTCGCCGCCCGCCGCCCGTCCAGCAGCCCGGCCTCGGCGAGGGCGAAGGTGCCGGTGCAGAAGCTCATGACCCGGGCGCCACGCGCGTGTGCCCGGCGGATGGCGTCGAGCACGTCGGGGCCGCGCGGTACGACGTTGTCCGGCCGGCCCGGCACGACCAGCGTGTCCGCCTCCGTCACGGCGTCCAGGCCCCGCACGCCGGTGAGCGTGAAGAAGCCGTGGTTCATCCGGATGTCGGGCGCGGGCGCGCACAGCGTCACCTCGTACAACGGCCCCGGCAGCCCCAGCTCGGGCCGCGGCAGCCCGAACAGCTCGGTGGCCACGCCCACTTCGAAGGGGTTGGTGCCCTCGTCCACGATCACGGCGACCCGGTGCGGACGGTGCGGGCGCTGCGAGGATCCTTGCGACATGTGCGATTCCTAGCACTCGCCCGACCCGTACGGCACCCCGCAGGATCACCTCATGACCAAGGAACCCATCTCCCTCGCCGACGCCCTGGCCTCCTTCTCCGAGCAGTGGAGCCCCCGCGTCGTCACCGCCGTCAACGACTACGACGTCCGCGTCGCGAAGGTCGAGGGCGAGCACCTCTGGCACGCCCACGACCACACCGACGAGTTCTTCCTCGTCCTCGACGGCGAACTGCACCTCGGCCTGCGCGAGCCGGCCGGGGAGCGCACGGTCGTGCTCCCCAAGGGCAGCGTCTTCACGGTCCCGCGCGGCACCGAGCACAAGCCGTACGCCCCCGCCCCGACGGCGATCCTCATGTTCGAGCCCACCGGCACCCTCACGGTCGGTGACCGCCACGACGAGGTCCCGGACCATGTGGACGCCACGACGGGGCACGCCCTGCGGTGACTGTCAGTGCCGGATGACACCCTGGACGCATGAACCACTCCGCACCCCGACGCGCCCGCGTCCGCGCCCCCGAGCTGACCGGCAAGGGCGGCTGGCTGAACACGGGCGGGCAGCGGTACACACTCGCCGACCTGCGGGGGCGCATCGTCATCCTGGATTTCTGGACGTTCTGCTGCATCAACTGCCTGCACGTCCTGGACGAGCTGCGCGCGCTGGAGGAGAAGCACCGGGACACGGTCGTGGTGATCGGGGTGCACTCGCCGAAGTTCGTCCACGAGGCGGAGCACCGGGCGGTCGTCGACGCCGTGGAGCGGTACGGGGTGGAGCACCCGGTGCTCGACGATCCCGAGCTGGCCACCTGGAAGCAGTACGCCGTGCGGGCGTGGCCGACGCTGGTGGTGATCGACCCCGAGGGGTACGTCGTCGCCCAGCACGCCGGTGAGGGACATGTGCACGCCATCGAGCGGCTGGTCGGGGAGCTGGAGGACGAGCACGCGGCGAAGGGCACGCTGCGGCGCGGGGAGGGGCCGTACGTGCCGCCGGAGCCGGAGCCGACGGTGCTCCGCTTCCCGGGCAAGGCCCTGCTGCTGCCGTCCGGGAACTTCCTGGTGAGCGACACGACCCGGCATCAGCTGGTGGAGCTCGCCGAGGACGGGGAGAGCGTCGTGCGGCGGATCGGCTCCGGGGCGCGCGGCTTCGCCGACGGATCCGCCGGGACGGCCGCCTTCAGCGAACCTCAGGGACTCGCCCTCCTCGGCGACGGCTCGGTGGCCGTCGCCGACACCGTCAACCACGCGCTGCGGCGGCTGGACCTCACCACCGGCGAGGTCAGCACCCTCGCGGGCACGGGCCGGCAGTGGTGGCAGGGCTCACCCACCTCGGGCCCGGCTCGCGAGGTCGATCTGTCCTCCCCGTGGGACGTGGCCTGGTGGCAGGGCAAGGTCTGGATCGCCATGGCCGGCGTGCACCAGCTGTGGGCGTACGACCCGGAGGACGGGACGGTGGCCGTCACGGCCGGCACGACCAACGAGGGACTGGTCGACGGGCCGGGTGCCGAGGCCTGGTTCGCGCAGCCCTCGGGCCTCGCCGCCACCCCCGACCGCCTCTGGCTCGCCGACTCCGAGACGTCGGCCCTGCGCTGGGTGGAGCCCGACGGCTCCGTCCACACGGCCGTCGGCACCGGACTGTTCGACTTCGGCCACCGCGACGGCGCCGCCGGACAGGCCCTGCTCCAGCACCCGCTGGGCGTCACCGCGCTCCCGGACGGGTCCGTCGCCGTCGCCGACACCTACAACCACGCCCTGCGGCGCTACGACCCGGCGACGGGCGAGGTCACCACCCTGGCCACGGACCTGCGCGAGCCCAGCGACGCGGTGCTCGCCGGCGACGACATCGTGGTCGTGGAGTCGGCCAGGCACCGGCTGACCCGGCTGCGGCTGCCGGAGCAGGCGGTGCAGGTGCCGGAGGTCGCCCACCGCACGCAGCGCGAGGCCACCGAAGTCGCCCCGGGGCGGCTCCGGTTGGACGTCGTCTTCCAGGCCCCGGCGGGCCAGAAGCTCGACACCAGGTACGGCCCCTCGACCCGGCTGCTCGTCTCGGCCACCCCGCCGGAGCTGCTGCGCAGCGGCGAGGGCGCGGGAACCGAGCTGTCCCGCGCCCTCGAACTCGACCCCTCCGTGCCGGGAGGTGTGCTGCATGTCTCCGCGATGGCCGCCTCCTGTGACGACGACCCCGACAACGAGTACCCGGCCTGTCACGTCCACCAGCAGGACTGGGGCGTGCCGGTCCGTCTCACCGAGTCGGGGACGGACCGGCTGCCCCTGGTCCTTGCCGGGATGGACACCTGATCCGGGCGGGGCTCACACCCCGTATCCGTCGCTGTAGCCGTCGCGCGTGCGGTGCCGTCCGTCGTCCACGACCGGCGTCGTCGGTGGCACCACCACACGCCGGCGCCGGGCGATGCTGCTGAAGGTCGTGACGCCGATCAGTCCGACGATCATCAGGATGACGCCGACCAGGTCGAGGTTGACCCCCTGCATGTCCCAGTCGGTCGCGAACGTGAGGATGGCTCCCACGGCGATGAGAATGATGCATCCGCCGAGGCCCATGAGTGTCGCCTCCCTGTACGGTCCGGTCGTTCCGGTCCGCACACCGGGTACCCCCGTGGGGAACACCCATGCGGCGGCGGCCTGTTCTATCCCTCCAGGAACGCCGCGAGCGCGTTCGCGAGCAGGAACGGGTCGTCGGCGCCGCACAGTTCGCGCGCGCTGTGCATCGACAGGATGGCCACGCCGATGTCGACGGTCCTGATGCCGTGCCGGGCGGCGGTGATCGGGCCGATCGTGGTGCCGCAGGGCATGGAGTTGTTGGAGACGAAGGACTGGAAGGGCACGTCGGCCCTCTCGCAGGCCGCCGCGAACTCCGCGCGGCCCGAACCGTCCGTGGCGTAGCGGTTGTTGACGTTGACCTTGAGGATGGGGCCGCCGTTGACGCGCGGGTGGTGCGTCGGGTCGTGCCGCTCCGCGTAGTTGGGGTGGACGGCGTGGCCCGTGTCGGAGGAGAGGCAGACCGTGCCGGCGAAGGCGCGGGCCCGGTCCTCGAAGGAGCCGCCGCGGGCGAAGACCGAGCGCTCCAGGACGTTGCCGAGGAGCGGTCCGTCGGCGCCCGTGTCCGACTGGGAGCCGTTCTCCTCGTGGTCGAAGGCGGCCAGGACCGGGATGGACGCCGGCTTGGACGCTCCGGAGGCCACGGCCGCGAGGGCCGCCGTGCCGGCGTGCACCGACAGCAGGTTGTCCATGCGCGGGCCGGCCAGCAGTTCGCGGTCGCGGCCCAGGTAGGCGGGCGGTTCCACGGAGTGCGTCATCAGGTCCCAGCCGGTGACCTCGCCCGCGGGGATGCCGGCCGTCTCCTCCAGGAAGGCGATCAGGTCGCCGTCCCGGACGTCGTTGCCCAGGCCCCAGACCGGCTGCATGTGCCGCTGCTTGTCGAGCTTGAGGCCGTCGGCCGTCACCGAGCGGTCCAGGTGGATGGCGAGCTGCGGGACGCGCAGCAGCGGCCGGTCGACGTTCACCAGGCGGGTCGAGCCGTCGCGCAGGGTCAGCCGGCCGGCGATGCCGAGGTCGCGGTCGAGCCAGGAGTTCAGCAGGGGGCCGCCGTAGATCTCCACGGCCACCTGGCGCCAGCCGTGCGCCCCGCTGTCGGGGAGCGGCTTGACGCGCAGGTTGGGGGAGTCGGTGTGGGCGCCGACGATCCGGAACGGCGTGTGGGGCGCGGCCCCCTCGGGCACGTACCAGGCGATGATCGCGCCGCCGCGCAGCACGTACTTGCCGCCGCTGGTCCCGTCCCAGGCGTCCGTCTCGGCGACCTGCCGGAAGCCGGCCTTCTCCAGCCGTTCGGCGGCGGTCGCCACGGCGTGGTACGGCGAGGGGCTCGCCGCCAGGAAGGTCATGAGGTCGTCGGTGTGGCCGCGGTCGAAGCGCGCTGGTTCGGTCATGCCCTCACCTTAACGACGGACGAGGGCCTGTTCCCGGGGTAGGGGAACAGGCCCTCGAACAGAGGACGTGAGGATCAGAACGCGGCCTCGTCCAGCTCCATCAGGTCCAGCTCGACGCCCTCGGCGACCTTGCGGGCCAGGGTGACGCCCGGCAGGACGTTGGCCGCGAAGAACTTCGCCGCGGCGATCTTGCCGGTGTAGAAGGCCTTGTCCTTGGCGGAGGCCGTCTCCAGCTTCTCGGCGGCGACCGCGGCGCCCTTGAGCAGCAGGTAGCCGACGACGACGTCACCGGAGGCCATCAGCAGCCGGGTGGTGTTGAGCCCGACCTTGTAGATGTTCTTGACGTCCTGCTCGGTGGCCGCGAGGTCGGTGAGCATCAGGCCGACGATGGCCTCCAGCTCGACGGCGGCCTTGGCGAGGTGCTCGCGGGCCCCGGCCAGCTCCTCGCCGCCGGTGCCGAGGGCGAGGAACTTCTTGATGTCCTCGGCGAGGGAGTTCAGCGCGGCGCCCTGGTTGCGGACGATCTTCCGGAAGAAGAAGTCCTGGCCCTGGATCGCCGTGGTGCCCTCGTAGAGGGTGTCGATCTTGGAGTCCCGGATGTACTGCTCGATCGGGTACTCCTGGAGGAAGCCGGAGCCTCCGAAGGTCTGCAGCGACTGGGCGAGCTGCTCGTAGCCCTTCTCGGAGCCGTAGCCCTTGACGATGGGCAGGAGCAGGTCGTTCAGCGCGTGCTCGGTGGCGGCGTCCTCGCCGGCGGCCTCCTTGATCTGGATGGCGTCCTGGATCGAGGCGGTGTACATCACCAGGGCGCGCATGCCCTCCGCGTACGCCTTCTGCGTCATGAGGGAGCGGCGCACGTCCGGGTGGTGGGTGATGGTGACCTTGGGCGCGGTCTTGTCCATGAAGTTCGCCAGGTCCGGGCCCTGCACGCGCTCCTTGGCGTACTCCAGCGCGTTCAGGTAGCCCGTCGACAGCGTGGAGATCGCCTTCGTGCCGACCATCATGCGGGCGAACTCGATGATGCGGAACATCTGGCGGATGCCGTCGTGCTTGTCGCCGATCAGCCAGCCCTTGGCGGGGTGCTGGTCGCCGAACGTCATCTCGCAGGTGTTGGAGGCCTTCAGGCCCATCTTGTGCTCGACGTTCGTGGCGTAGACGCCGTTGCGCTCGCCCAGCTCGCCGGTCTCGAAGTCGAAGAGGTACTTCGGGACGAGGAAGAGGGACAGGCCCTTGGTGCCGGGGCCGGCGCCCTCGGGGCGGGCCAGCACGTAGTGGAGGATGTTCTCCGACATGTCGTGCTCACCGGAGGTGATGAAGCGCTTCACGCCCTCGATGTGCCAGGAGCCGTCCTCCTGCTGGACGGCCTTGGTGCGGCCGGCGCCCACGTCGGAGCCCGCGTCGGGCTCGGTGAGGACCATCGTGGAGCCCCACTGCTTCTCCGTGGCGATCTTGGCTATGTGCTTCTGGACCTCGTTGCCCTCCTCGAAGAGGATGCCGGCGAAGGCGGGGCCCGAGGAGTACATCCACACGGCCGGGTTGGCGCCCAGGATCAGCTCGGCGTAGGCCCAGATCAGGGAGCGGGGCGCGGTGGTGCCGCCGATCTCCTCGGGCAGGCCGAGGCGCCAGTACTCGGAGTCCATGAAGGCCTGGTAGCTCTTCTTGAAGGACGCGGGGACCGGCGCGGTGTTGGTCTCCGGGTCGAAGACCGGCGGGTTGCGGTCGGCGTCGGCGAAGGACTCGGCCAGCTCGTTCTCCGAGAGGCGGGTCAGCTCCTCCAGGATGCTCTTCGCGGTCTCGACGTCCATCTCCTCGAACGGGCCGGTGCCGTACACCTTGTCCCGCCCGAGTACTTCGAAGAGGTTGAACTCGATGTCGCGGAGATTCGACTTGTAGTGCCCCATGGCGACGGCTCCCGGCTCCGTAGAGAGATCGGCGAGGCACTGGATCCTCGCGCTAGTTCACGTACCAACAAGTAGCTCCGATGATGCTACCCGTCGGTAATAAGAAGCAACCCCGATCCCGTCATCTGTGACAGGTCACACCGGAACGGTCAGCGTCGCGGTGTAGCCCTCGCCGGTACTGCCCCGCACCGTCGCCAGCTGCTGGGCGTGGCCGTCGCTGAAGATGTTGTCCGTCTCCAGCGACAGGCTGCTCAGGTTCCGCACGCTCGCGTCGTAGCCGTCCGTCGCGTACACGGTGTCGCAGACGTCCTTGGGGAAGGCGAGCTGCGAGGTGTTCGTGACGGACGTGGCCGCCGTGGCGTCGGCCAGGCTGCCGTAGACCTCGAAGTGGACGTGCGGCCAGCGGCCGGAGTAGCAGCCGGGGAAGACGCTCGTGAAGGTGACCCGGCCCTGGTCGTCGGTCTCCTGGACGCCCCGCAGGTAGTTCTCGTCGGTGACGCCCTCGGAGTACAGGGAGTAGTTGCCCTCCCGGTCGCAGTGCCAGAGGTAGACGGCGGCGCCCTTCTTCGGCGTGCCGCAGCCGGAGGCCGCGTCCACCACGGTCAGCGTGATCGTCAGGGGGACGCCCTCGGCGGTGCCGCCCGCGGAGTCGCCGAAGCTCTTGGTGATGTCGCTGCGGACGACCCCGCTCTCCTTCAGGACGTTCACACCGTTGGAACCGTCGCCGGGGAAGGGCCCGGCCGTCTCCTCGGGGATCTCCGCGCAGGCGGCGGACGACGAGGAGGACGCCGGGGACGACGAGGAGGACGCGGGGGTGTCCTCCCGCGACGCGCAGCCCACCAGCGGTATCAGGCTCGCTCCGGCCATCAGCCGGATCATCCGGCGGCGGGCGAGGACGGGCAGGTCGTGGGAGAGGCCTCTGTCGTGCTCGTGCGGGCCCTCGTCGCGGCGTTCGGTCATGGCTCCGACGCTATGAGCCGAGGCTGTGCCGATCCATAGCGGCGGCTGTCAGGTCGCTGTCGAGTCACTGTCGGTTCGCCGTCACCGCCGTACCGCACCGCCCGCCCGGCCGCTCTCGGTACGCTTGCGCTCATGTACGGCTACGACCAGACAGCGGGCGCGCAGCAGCAGTACGCCCCTCCGCAGCAGCCGATGTCCGGCGGGTACGGGCAGCAGCCGCCGCTGTACCCCGAGCCGTCCCCGCCCTCGCTCGCGGACGCGGTGCGCGCGTTCACCACCGGGCAGATGGCCGCCGAGGACTTCCAGCAGGTCTTCGCGACGTCGAAGGTCTACTGCCCGCGCGGCGACAACCCCGGCTTCCTCGCCCTGCACAACACCCAGCAGCCGGTGATCCCCATGTTCACCACGCTCAAGGAGCTGCGCCGGTACGCGGGCAAGGAGTCCAAGTACTTCGTGATCACCGGCGCCGAGGTGCTGGACCTGCTGCCCACCGGCTACGGCTTCGTCCTCGACATGGAGGGCGAGCACCGGATGGTGTTCGACGCGAAGGCCGTGGAGCAGATGGTCGAGTTCGCGATGCGCCGGATGTACGGCGGCTGAGCCCAGTCCCCTTCATCCCGGCAGGCGCAGCGCCAGGCCGTCCAGGACGACCTCCAGGCCGTAGGCGAACTTGTCGTCGCGCAGCTTCGCGGGGTCGGCGGCCTGCGCGCTGGTCTCGGGCCCCGCGGCCGCCAGGTGGTCGTAGCCGGCCGAGACCTGCTGGGCCGTGGGCAGCAGCCGCGCCACGAACTCCGCCTCCGACTCACCGGAGCGCGCCACGGTGGTGAGCCACGCGGCCTCGGTCGTGCTCATGCCGATGACGTACGAGAAGACGGCGTCGATCGCCCGGCTCGGCTCGGGGAATCCGGCGGCGGTGAACAGGGCCGCGAGGCGCTCGGAGAAGCTCATGTAGTTGGGCCCGAGGTAGGCGAGCCCGGCCTGGCCGAGGACGAGGGTCAGCCAGGGGTGCCGTAGGGCCGTCGCACGGAAGGACCCGGCCGCCTCGGTCACCGCGGCGCGCCAGTCCGGGCTGTCGGCCGGCGGGACGTGGATCTCCGCGGCGACCTCGTCCACCGCCAGCTCCATCAGCTCGTCCTTCGTGGCCACGTGCCGGTACAGCGAGGTCGCGCCCGCGTTCAGGCGGGCGCCGAGCTTGCGCATGCTGAGTGCCTCGATGCCGTCCGCGTCGAGCATCGCGATCGCCTCGCGCACGATCGCGTCCCGGCTGAGCGCGGGCTGGTCGGTCCGGCGCTGCTCCCGGGTCCATACGGACGGGATCGGGTTCTTCTCCGTCGCCTTGCTTCTGCTCATGGGCGCTCCTCCTGAATGACCCCCGCGTGCGAACAGCGTGCGCAATCAGCGTACAGAACTCAAGGGTTGCGCACACTGTTCCGCCATGCGTACAGTGTTCGCATCGAAGGAACGGTGTTCGCGGGAGGGGAAGAGGACATGGAAGCTCGCAATCCACGCCGCTGGTGGATCCTGATCGTGCTGTGTCTCAGCACGCTGGTCCTGGTCGTCGACAACATGGCGCTGACGGTCGCGGTGCCCGCGCTGACCGAGGACATCGGGGCGAGCGCCCAGGAGACCCAGTGGATCCTCGACTCCTACGTCCTGGTCTTCGCCGGGCTGCTGCTGACCTCGGGCAGCCTGGGGGACCGGTTCGGGCGCCGGAAGGTGATGCTGATCGGCCTGCTGCTGTTCGGGGCGGCCTCGCTGGGGGCGGTGTTCTGCTCCGGTCCGGGTGAGCTGATCGCCGTGCGGATCGCGATGGGCGTCGGCGGGGCGCTGATCATGCCGTCGACGCTGTCGATCCTGATCACCGTCTTCGACGAGGACGAGCGGCCCAAGGCCATGGCGGCGTGGGGCTCGGTGTCGATGCTGGGGCTGGTCGGCAGCCCGGTGCTGGGCGGGGTGCTCATCGACCACTTCGCCTGGCAGGCGATCTTCCTGATCAACGTCCCGATCGTCGCCCTGGCGCTGCTGGCCGGTGTGCTGCTGATGCCCGAGTCGAAGGCGCCCTGGCAGAAGCCGGACCCGCTGGGCGCGGTGCTGTCGGCGGTGGGCATGACGGCCCTGGTCTGGTGGATCATCGAGATCCCGCAGCACGGCGCCTTCGAGACCCGCTCCCTGCTGGTCCTGGCCGTCGCGGTGCTCGCCCTGGCCGGCTTCGTGGTCTGGGAGAACGTCACCTCCGCGCCGATGGTCCCGCTGGTCCTGTTCCGGCACCGCGACTTCAGCGGCGGCTCGCTCTCCCTCGCCCTCGTCCAGATCGGCAACGCCGGTCTGCTGCTGGTCCTGACCCAGTACCTGCAGTTCGTCCTCGGCTGGTCGGCGGTCAAGGCGGGCCTGGCCTTCCTGCCGCTGGCCGTGGCCGCGCTGGCCGGCAACGCGGCCGGGGCGCAGCTCGCCGTGAAGGCCGGCAACCGGTTCGTCATCCTCGGCGGGATGCTGCTGATGGCCGCCTCCTTCGGGCTGCTGACCACGCTCACCGCCGACAGCGGCTTCACCGTCCCGGCCGTGGCGCTGGGGATCCTGGGTCTCGGTGCCGGTCTGGCCATGCCGGCCGCGGTGGCCGCGCTGATGGGCACCATCCCGGAGGAGAAGGCGGGCGTCGGCTCCGCCCTCAACGACACCATCCAGCAGTCCGGCACCGCCCTCGGCATCGCGATCCTCGGCTCCCTGCTCTCCGGCGGCTACCGGGACGAGATGCCGGCCGGCGCCCCCGGGCAGGCCAGGGAGTCCATCGGCGGGGCCCTCGCCGTCGCCGGCGGGGACGCGGGCCTGGTGCGGGCGGCCCGGGAGGCCTTCACCGCCTCGATGTCGACGACCTTCACGATCAGCGCGGTCGGTGTCCTGGCCGCGGCCGTCGTCGCCACGCTGGTGATGCGGGACCGCAAGGCCGCCGAGCCCTCCGGGGCCGGGAGTGAGGAGCGTGAGCTGGTCGCCTGACCAGGGTGGACGAAGGCCGGCGCCCCCCGGGGTGCCGGCCTTCCGGCTGCTGTGGGGTTGGCCCCCTCCTCCGCTGGGAATGCCCTCCCGGTTTTCTCTGTTTGGGGTGGCAGAAAGTTCAATGCTCAACTAAACTGGGCGTACACGAGGAGGAACCGACATGCCTGCAGTGACCGTCGAGAACCCGTTGACGCTGCCCCGCGTGACCGCGCCGGCCGACGCCGTGGCCCGTCCCGTGCTGGCCGTCACGACCGCTCCGAGCGGTTTCGAGGGCGAGGGCTTCCCGGTGCGCCGGGCCTTCGCGGGGATCAACTACCGCCACCTCGACCCGTTCATCATGATGGACCAGATGGGCGAGGTGGAGTACGCGCCGGGCGAGCCCAAGGGCACGCCCTGGCACCCGCACCGCGGCTTCGAGACCGTCACGTACATCATCGACGGCATCTTCGACCACCAGGACTCCAACGGCGGTGGCGGCACCATCACCAACGGGGACACCCAGTGGATGACCGCGGGCTCGGGCCTGCTGCACATCGAGGCCCCACCGGAGCATCTCGTCATGTCCGGCGGGCTCTTCCACGGCCTCCAGCTGTGGGTGAACCTCCCGGCCAAGGACAAGATGATGGCCCCCCGCTACCAGGACATCCGCGGCGGCTCGGTCCAGCTGCTCACCACCCCCGACGGCGGCGCGCTGCTCCGCGTCATCGCCGGTGAGCTGGACGGGCACCAGGGCCCCGGCATCACGCACACGCCGATCACGATGATCCACGCGACGCTGGCACCGGGCGCGGAGATCACCCTGCCGTGGCGCGAGGACTTCAACGGCCTGGCGTACGTGCTGGCCGGGCGCGGCAGCGTCGGCAGCGAGCGGCGCCCGGTCCACCTGGGCCAGACCGCCGTCTTCGGCGCCGGTTCCTCGCTGACCGTCCGCGCGGACGAGAAGCAGGACTCCCACACGCCGGACCTGGAGGTCGTCCTGCTCGGCGGACAGCCGATCCGCGAGCCGATGGCCCACTACGGCCCGTTCGTGATGAACACCAAGGACGAACTCATGCAGGCCTTCGAGGACTTCCAGAAGGGCCGCCTGGGCACGGTCCCGGCGGTGCACGGCATGACGGCGGGCGGCCCGCAGGGCTGACGCGCACCCAGGGCTGACGCGCACCCAGGGGCTGACGGGCCGGTGGGGCTGACGTCCCTTGGTGCTGCTGTGCCCTTGGGGCTGACGCCCCGTCACCCGGGCGGGCCGTCCTGACGGGACGGCCCGCCCGGGGCGTGTTCGGCTGGGGGCGTGCAGGTCTCCAAGCCGCCCCTCCCCGGCCCCGGGCCCCTCCTGCCGGACCCCCTCCGGCGTCTCGCCGCCTGGTGCGTGCTCCTCCTGCTCGTCTCCGGAGTCGTCTACGTCGGCATCCGGCTGTGCGACGAGTTCCGGACCGCCGTCGTACCCGTGCTGCTCGCGCTGCTCGGGACGGCACTGCTCCGGCCGCTGCACCGGCGGCTCGTGCGGGCCGGGGTGCACCGGTCGGTCGCGGCCGGGCTCACCTGTGTCGCCGTCGTCGCCGTGGTCGGCGGGGCCGTCTACATCGTCGTCGCCGCGCTCATCGACACGGGGGACGAGATCGTCGCCTCGCTCAAACAGGCCGCGCGCGGCGTCTCCGACCACTTCGGGGCCGCGGGGACCTCACTGGACGACATCGCCACCAACGCCCGCGAGCTGCTCGGCAAGTTCGGCGGTACGGCCGCCTCCGGCGTGATCAGCGGGGTCAGCGTGGTCGGCGAGTCCCTCGCCATGGCCGTGCTCGCGCTGCTGCTCGTCTTCTTCTTCCTGCGCGACTCCGACCAGGCCGCCGCGACGCTGCGGGCGCTGGCCCCGCGCGGCTCCGCCGACACCCTGGAGGCCATGGCGCGGCGGGCGTTCCACGCCGTCGAGGGGTTCATGCGCGGCACCACCCTCATCGCCCTCATCGACGCCCTCTGCATCACGGTCGGACTGCTCGTCCTCGACGTGCCCGGGGCGGCCGGGCTCGGGGCGCTCGTCTTCGTCGGGGCGTACATCCCCTACCTCGGCGCCTTCGTCTCGGGAGCCGTGGCCGTCCTGGTCGCGCTCGCCGACCGGGGGTTCGTCATCGCGCTGTGGGCGCTCGGGGTGGTGCTCGCCGTGCAGGTGCTGGAAGGGCACGTGCTCCAGCCGGCGATCCAGAGCCGGACCGTGCAGATGCACCCGGCGGTGGTGATGGTGACGATCACGGCCGGGGCGTCGGTCGCCGGCGTGCTCGGCATGCTGCTCGCCGTGCCCCTCACCGCGGCCGCCTTCGGGGTCGTCCAGGAGCTGCGCCTCCGCTACGGCGACCAGGGGCCGTCGCCGTCCGAGAAGTCCTGACCCCTGCGGCGCTACGGCGACCAGGGGCCGTCGCCCGAGCCGTTCATGGACTCGTAGAGCTCGAACCAGATGCTCTTGCCCTCGCCCCGCGGGTCCACCCCCCAGGCGTGCGCGAGCAGTTCGATCAGCACCAGGCCGCGGCCGGAGGACGCCAGCTCCCCGGGTCTGCGCTTGTGCGGCAGGTCGTCGCCCGCGTCGGTGACCTCGATCCGCAGCCGCCGGTCGCCCACCTCGCCGGTGATCTCGGCGACGAGCAGCGCGTCGGAGTCGGTGTGCACCAGGACGTTCGTCAGCAGCTCGGACAGCAGCAGCACCGCCGAGTCGACCTGGTCCGTCGAGGCCCAGTCGTGCAGCAGTTCGCGCAGCTGCTGCCGGGACACCGCGACCCGCTCGGGCTCGGCCTGCGCGACCGTCAGCACCGAGCGCCGCACCGGAGGCCGCACGATCGAGGACCCGCCGCAGCCGCAGCCCTCGCCGTCCCGGCTCAGCAGCAGCATGGCGATGTCGTCCTCGCGGCGGTCGGCCAGCGGGCCGGTGGTGTGGTGCGACGACGGCCCGTGCACGGCCTGCACCAGCGCGTCGGCGAGCTCCTCCAGATCGCCCTTGTGCTCCTCCAGGATCGCCCGCAGCCGCCGCCAGCCGGTCTCCAGGTCGTGGCCGCCCGTCTCGATCAGGCCGTCCGTGCAGATCAGCATGGTCTCGCCGGCTTCCAGGGCGAGCCGGGTCGTCGGGTAGTCGGCGTCCGGGTCGATGCCCAGCGGCAGTCCGCCCGACGTCGGCCGCGTCAGCACCGTGCCGTCGGCCATCCGGATCGCCGGGTCCGGGTGCCCGGCGCGGGCGATGTCCAGCACCCCCGTCGCCGGGTCGACCTCGACGTACACGCAGGTCGCGAAGCGCGGGTCGGCCGGGTCCTCGTCGCTGATGCCGTGCAGGAAGCGCGAGGCGCGGGACAGTACCGCGTCCGGGCGGTGCCCCTCCGAGGCGTAGGCCCGCAGGGCGATCCGCAGCTGGCCCATCAGCCCCGCCGCCCGTACGTCATGGCCCTGGACGTCCCCGATGACCAGGGCGAACCGCCCGCTGGGCAGCGGGATCACGTCGTACCAGTCGCCGCCGACCTGGAGTCCGCCGCCGGTGGGGACGTAGCGGGCGGCGACGCTCATGCCCGGGATGCGCTGCGGGCCGAGCCTCGGCAGCATCGTGCGCTGGAGTCCGTCGGTCAGGGCGCGCTCGCTCTCGGCCACGCCCGCCCGGGTCAGCGCCTGGGCCAGCATCCGCGCCACCGTCGCCAGCACGGACCGCTCGTCCGGCGTGAACGCGACCGGGTAGGCGAAGGCCGCCATCCAGGCGCCCATCGTGCGGCCGGCCACGGTCAGCGGCAGGAACGCCCAGGATTTGCGGCCGAACCGCTCGGCGAGCGGCCAGGTCAGCGGATAGCGGGCCTTGTACTGCTCGGCCGAGGACAGGTACACGGCGCGGCCGGTCCGGGCCACCTCGGCCGCCGGGTAGTCCGTGTCCAGCGGCATGTCCGAGAACGGGTTCTCGTCCCCCTGCTGCTGCCCGTGGTGGCCGATGACCGTCAGCCGGTCGCCCTGCACGCCGAACACCGCCAGCCCGTCCGGCGAGAACCCCGGCATCGACAGGTTGGCCGTGACCCGCAGGACCTCCTGCGTGGAGCGCGCCTCGGCCAGGGCCCGGCCCGCGTCCAGCAGGAACGCCTCCCGGGAGCGCCGCCAGTCGCCGGTGACCGCGCTGCGCCCGGCCGGGGTGCCCGGCGTCGGCTCCGTGACCTCCTGGAGGGTGCCGATCAGCCGGTACGCCTTGCGGGCCCGGTCGAACGACGGCTTGGAGCGGCTGCGTACCACCCGGACGACCCGGCCCTGCTCGTCCATGATCCGGATCCGCACCTCGGCGAGGGTGCCCTCGGAGACGGCGAGCTGGATCACGCCGGTGATCTCGTTCCAGTCGACCGGGTGCAGCCGGGCCCGGGCCTGGGCCTCGGTGAGGCTGACCTGTTCGGCGGGCAGCCCGAGCAGCCGTGCCGCCTCGGCGTCGACCGTGACCAGCCCGGTGGCGGTGTCCCAGTGCCACAGGCCGGTCGCGAGGGCGGCGAGGGCCTCCCCCACGGCGGGCAGGGGCTCGCCAGTGCGCATTGCCCTACTTTAAGAAGACGCGCTCGAACGCTGCCACCGAAAGCGGAAGCGTGCTCGATCGTCACCTGTGGAGAACTCGGGCGAGTCGATCTTCGCCTGCCCGGTACGCTGGGGACCAGTTTCACGTGAAACACAGACCCCGATCAGCGAAGACTGGATGAACGACGATGCATCGGTACAGGTCCCACACCTGCGGCGAGCTCCGCTCCTCTGACGTCGGCACCGACGTCCGGCTGAGTGGCTGGCTGCACAATCGGCGCGACCTGGGCGGCATCCTCTTCATCGATCTGCGCGATCACTACGGCATCACGCAGCTCGTGGCCCGTCCCGGCACCCCCGCCTACGAGGCCCTCGACAAGCTGTCCAAGGAGTCGACCGTCCGTGTCGACGGCAAGGTCGTCTCCCGGGGCGCCGAGAACATCAACCCCGAGCTGCCGACCGGTGAGGTCGAGGTCGAGGTCGGCGAGGTCGAGCTGCTCGGCGCCGCCGCGCCGCTGCCCTTCACCATCAACACGGAGGACGGCGTCAACGAGGAGCGGCGCCTGGAGTACCGCTTCCTCGACCTGCGCCGCGAGCGCATGCACCGCAACATCATGCTGCGCACGGCGGTCATCTCCGCCATCCGCCACAAGATGACGGCCCTCGGCTTCAACGAGATGGCGACGCCGATCCTGTCCGCGACCTCCCCCGAGGGCGCCCGCGACTTCGTCGTCCCCTCCCGCCTGCACCCGGGCAAGTTCTACGCCCTCCCGCAGGCGCCCCAGCAGTTCAAGCAGCTGCTGATGATCTCCGGCTTCGACCGCTACTTCCAGATCGCGCCCTGCTTCCGCGACGAGGACGCCCGCGCCGACCGCTCGCCGGGCGAGTTCTACCAGCTCGACATCGAGATGAGCTTCGTCGAGCAGGAGGACGTCTTCCAGCCCGTCGAGAAGCTGATGACGGAGCTGTTCGAGGAGTTCGGCGGCGGCCGCCACGTCACCTCGCCGTTCCCGCGGATCCCGTTCCGCGAGGCGATGCTGAAGTACGGCTCCGACAAGCCCGACCTGCGCGCCCAGCTCGAACTCGTCGACATCACCGACATCTTCGAGGGCTCCGAGTTCAAGGCCTTCGCCGGCAAGCACGTCCGCGCCCTGCCGGTTCCGGACGTCTCGGGCCAGCCCCGCAAGTTCTTCGACCAGCTCGGCGACTACGCCGTCTCGCAGGGCGCCAAGGGCCTGGCCTGGGTCCGCGTCGGCGAGGACGGCTCGCTGTCCGGCCCGATCGCGAAGTTCCTCACCGAGGAGAACGTCGCCGAGCTGACCAAGCGCCTGTCGCTGGCCCCCGGTCACGCGGTGTTCTTCGGCGCGGGCGAGTTCGACGAGGTCTCCAAGATCATGGGCGCGGTCCGGGTGGAGGCCGCCAAGCGCGCCGGGCACTTCGAGGAGGGCGTCTTCCGGTTCTGCTGGATCGTCGACTTCCCGATGTACGAGAAGGACGAGGAGACCGGCGCGATCGACTTCTCGCACAACCCCTTCTCCATGCCGCAGGGCGGTCTGGAGGCCCTGGAGACCCAGGACCCGCTGGACATCCTCGGCTGGCAGTACGACATCGTCTGCAACGGCGTCGAGCTGTCCTCCGGCGCGATCCGGAACCACGAGCCGGAGATCATGCTCAAGGCCTTCGAGATCGCCGGCTACGACCGCGACACGGTCGAGGAGAAGTTCGCCGGCATGCTGCGCGCCTTCCGCTTCGGCGCCCCGCCGCACGGCGGCATCGCCCCCGGCGTCGACCGCATCGTCATGCTCCTCGCGGACGAGCCCAACATCCGCGAGACGATCGCCTTCCCGCTCAACGGCAACGCCCAGGACCTGATGATGGGCGCGCCGACGGAGCTGGAGGAGGCGCGGCTGAAGGAGCTGCACCTGTCGGTGCGCAAGCCGCAGCCGAAGTAGGCGTACGGCGCACATCGTGTGAGTGGCCCGGAACCGGCGTCGGTTCCGGGCCACTTCGCTGGCCGTAGCGTGTGACCCAGGGGACAACGATGTCAGACGCCGCGATATCCATACCCGAGGCCGAGCAGCGCGCGGTGGGCAAATTCCTGCGCCGCATGCTGCCGATCCTGGTCCTGATGCTGCTGGTCAACCAGATGGACCGGACGAACGTGGGCTTCGTCCAGGACGAACTGCGGGCCGACGTCGGGGTGAGCGCCACCGCCTACGGGCTCGGCGCGGGCCTGTTCTGCATCGGCTACGCGTTGTTCGAGGTACCGAGCAACATGTGGCTGGAGCGGTTCGGCGCGCGGATCCGGCTGACCCGGATCATGATCACCTGGGGCGCGTGATCGTGGCGATGTGCTTCATCCACAAGGTGTGGATGTTCTACGCCCTGCGCTTCCTGCTCGGTGTCGCGGAGGCCGGATTCTTCCCCGGGGCCCGATCACGGGCGCGCTGCTGGAGCTGCATGGCGCCGGGGGCATCGCCGGCTGGCGCTGGATGTTCGCCCTCGAGGGAGCCCTCTCCATCCTGGTCGGCTTCATCGCCGGGTTCTTCCTCGTCTCCCGGATCCAGGACGCGAAGTGGCTCACGCAGGAGGAGAAGGACGCGCTGAGCGAGGCGGTGGCCCGGGACAAGGAGGCGCGGGACCGGGCGCCGTCCGTCTCCCGCTGGAAGCTGATCCTCCACCCGCAGGTGGCCGTACTCACCGCGGTCTTCTTCGCGATGGCGCTCACCGGCTACGCGATCACGTTCTGGCTGCCGAGCCTGGTGGAGGAGATCGGCGGGCTGTCGTCCTTCCGCATCGGGCTGCTGTCGGCGATCCCGTGGATCTGCGCGGTGATCGCGATGTACACGATGAGCCACTTCACGGACCGGGCCCCCGACCGGCGCCCCTACCTGGCGATCGCCCTGGTCCTCTCCGTGACCGGCACGTTCCTGGCGACGCTCGGGTCGCCCTGGTTCGGCCTCGCCGATGGCCCAGTCGTGCCTGGATCTGAAGATCGCGGCGCCGGGACTGGCGCTGGTCAACTCCATAGGAAACCAACACGCTGTCGGCGGCGTCGGTGCTGGCGGTGGTGGGGGTGGCGTTCGTGCGGCATACGAACCGGGGGCGGATCAGCGGGCAGCCCACTGCGACCGGCAAGCCGATCGCGGAGGAGGCGCACTGACCGAGCCGCCTCAGGGCCCGCTCCTGGCGAGGGGCGGGCCCGAGCTGCTTTCCGGTCCGCTCACTACTCCTCGACGAACAGATCCTCCGCCGTGGTGGCCGTCAGGGAGCGGTCGAACCACTGGGTGAGGGTGTCGAGGTCGGTGCAGGAGGTGATGCGGTCACGGGTTTCTCGGGGACGGGGATGCCGCGCTTCTCCAGGACGCGCAGGACCTACAGCACGGGGCCCGGGAGAACGAGCATCCCGGCGCTCCTGTGCCTCGACGGCGAGCAGGAACTCGTCTCCGTCGGACGTGCTGATGCGCAGGAGGGTGTCGATACGGCGTTCCAGCGGCCGGGTCTCCGTCACGTCGGGGGTGATCGCGTCCACGGTCGCCTTCTCGGGTAACGCGACGCCCAGCACATCGAAGACGGGTTTCAGGACCTCGGGCCGTTGCTGGAAGATGCGGTGCACTCCCTCGTGGGCTGATGTGACCATACGGGGGAACGTAAAGGGATCAAGCGGCGACGAGAGCAGAAGAAACGTTCAGTGCGGTGGGGGCGGCCGGGCGCGGTGGCTTCGCCCGGCCTGGTGCGCGGGGCTACCTCGCCACGAACTGGGTCAGGATGGCCTGGACCTCGTAGATGTCGACGCCCTTGGTGAAGGTCTTTTCGATGGGGGTGGGGGTGCCGGAGATCCAGATCTTCAGTTCGGCGTCCAGGTCGAACGTGCCGGCCGTTTCCACCGCGAAGTGCGTGATGCTGAGGTAGGGGACCGAGTGGTACTCGACCTTCTTGCCGGTGATGCCCTGCTTGTCGATCAGGATCAGGCGGCGGTCGGTGAAGAGGATGGTGTCGCGGATGAGGAGGAACGCGGCGTGGACCTGTTCGCCGTGGCCGAGGAGGCGGGCGTAGTCCTGCTGGGCGGAGGCGGGGTTGATGGTGTGCGCGTTGCCGAAGAGTGCCATGAACGAAAACCCCCCAGGTGATGTGCGGCGGCCGGGTGGCCGTCCTCAGGGGGATCTTCGCAAAGCGCGGGGCCCGGGAGAAGCTTCTCGTTCTCCCGGGCCCCGTGCTGTAGCGAGCGTGTTACCGCTGTTACGCGGTCGGCTTCTCCTCCAGGCGCGGGAAGAGGACCGCGCCCTTGGTGACCGTCGTGCCGGCGGGGAGCCTGCCCCAGGTGCCGGCCTCCTGGACCTTCTGGTCCGCGAGGGCGCCGAGGGAGGCCTCCGCGCCGAGGGAGTCCCAGAGCTTCTGGGAGGTCTCCGGCATCACCGGGTTGAGGAGGACCGCGACGGCGCGGAGGGACTCGGCGGCCGTGTAGAGGATCGTGGCCAGGCGGGCCCTGCCCTCGTCGGACGTGTCCTTCGCGACCTTCCAGGGCTCCTGCTCGGTGATGTAGCCGTTGACCTGCTTCACGAAGTCGAAGACCGCGAGGATGCCGCCCTGGAAGTCCAGGTCGTCGCCGATCCGGCGGTCCGCCTCCGCGACCGCCTTCGCCAGGCCGTCGTGGATCGCCTGCTCCGCCTCGCCGTCGGCCGTCGACGCCGGCAGCTCGCCGCCGAAGTACTTGCCGACCATCGCCGCGACGCGGGACGCCAGGTTGCCGTAGTCGTTCGCCAGCTCGCTGGTGTAGCGGGCCGAGAAGTCCTCCCAGGAGAAGGAGCCGTCCTGGCCGAACGCGATCGCGCGCAGGAAGTACCAGCGGTACGCGTCCACTCCGAAGTGCGAGGTCAGGTCCTGCGGCTTGATGCCGGTCAGGTTCGACTTCGACATCTTCTCGCCGCCGACCATCAGCCAGCCGTTGGCCGCGATCCTGCCGGGGAGCGGGAGGCCCTGCGCCATCAGCATCGCGGGCCAGATCACCGCGTGGAAGCGGAGGATGTCCTTGCCGACCAGGTGGACGTCGGCCGGGAAGGTCTCCTCGAACTTGGCCTGGTTCTCGTTGTAGCCGACCGCCGTGGCGTAGTTCAGCAGGGCGTCGACCCACACGTAGATGACGTGCTTGTCGTCCCAGGGGATCGGGATGCCCCAGTCGAAGGTCGAGCGGGAGATGGAGAGGTCCTGCAGGCCCTGGCGGACGAAGTTCAGCACCTCGTTGCGCGCGGACTCGGGCTGGATGAAGCCGGGGTTCGCCTCGTAGTGGGCGAGGAGCTTCTCGCCGTACTCGCTCAGCTTGAAGAAGTAGTTCTCCTCGCTGAGGATCTCGACCGGCTTCTTGTGGATCGGGCAGAGCTTCTGACCTGCGAAATCGCCCTCGCCGTCGAGCAGCTCACCCGGCAGCTTGTACTCCTCGCAGCCGACGCAGTACGGGCCCTCGTAGCCGCCCTTGTAGATCTCGCCCTTGTCGTACAGGTCCTGGACGAACTCCTGGACGCGGTCCGTGTGCCGCTTCTGCGTGGTGCGGATGAAGTCGTCGTTCGCGATCTCCAGGTGTTCCCAGAGAGGCTTCCACGCTTCGGTGACGAGTTTGTCGGCCCACGCCTGGGGGGTGACCCCGTTGGCCTCGGCCGTGCGCATGATCTTCTGACCGTGCTCGTCCGTGCCGGTGAGGTACCACACCTTCTCGCCGCGCTGACGGTGCCAGCGGGTGAGCACGTCGCCTGCGACGGTCGTATAGGCGTGGCCCAGGTGAGGAGCGTCGTTGACGTAGTAGATGGGGGTCGAGACGTAGTACGCCTTCGCCCCCTGCTTCTCGGATCCAGTGGCCGCCATGGTCGAAATCCTACTGGCCCGCTGAAGATCGACTCACATGCGTTTCGGGGGGTGGACAGGGCTTTCGGTCCTGTCCACCCCGGGCGGGGCTACGGGCGCCAGTTCGCCAGTACGCCGTCGTAGAGCTGCTTGTCCGTGAGCTCTCGGGGGGTTTCGCCCGCGAGGAAGTGGGACGTGTTGGGGGTCTTGAGCTTGCGGAGGTAGTCGAAGGCCTTGTTCTCCGGGTCGCCGAAGGCGACGAAGGAGAAGAAGACGGTGGGGTGGGTCTTGGCGGCGTTCGTGAGGGCCTGGGTGGCGGGGGTCTTGGCGTCGGGGGCGCCGTCGGTCTGGAAGATCACCAGGGCGGGGGTGCCCGGGGTGGCTTCCTTGTCGTGGTGGGCGAGGACTGCTTCGACCGCCGCGTGGTAGCTGGTGCGGCCCATGCGGCCGAGGCCGGCGTGCAGGTCGTCGATCTTGTTCTCGTGGTCGGTGAGGGTGATCTCGCCGGTGCCGTCGAGTTCGGTGGAGAAGAAGACGACCGGGACGGTGGCCTCGGGGTCGAGGTGGGCCGCGAGGGCGAGGGTCTGCTCGGCGAGGGCCTGGGCGGAGCCGTCCTTGTAGTACGGGCGCATGCTCGCGGAGCGGTCGAGGACGAGGTAGACCTTGGCTCGGGTGCCGGTGAGGTTGTGGGTCTTGAGGGTGGTGGTGGCTGCGCGGTAGGCGGTGGCGAGGGTGGGGGCGTGGGTCTTGAGCTGGGCGAGGGTGAGGGCGGGCTTGGGGGTCTGGGGCTCGGCCTCGGCTTCGCCTTCGGCCTTGTTGTTCCCACCCGCACCACCCGTGCTGCTTTCGTTGTCGGGTGCGGGTGGCCCCTGCGGGGGCTGGGCGCCGTCGGCGGCTGCGGGTTCGGGGGTGGCCGACGGTTCGGGGTCGGCTGTGGCCTTTGCGTCGGCCGTGGCCTTTGCGTCCGTCGTGGCCTCGGCGTCCCGCGTGGCTTGGGCGTCCCGCGTGGCCTCCGCGTCGGTCTCGGCTTCCGGTTCCGTGTCGGCCTTCGGCTCCTCGGTGGGGGCCGCCTCCGCCTCCGCTTCAGGTGTCTGTTCCTGCTGCGGCTCGGTCTCGGGTGCCTGCTCCGGCTCCGGCTGGGCCGGGGTGGGCTCGGCTTCCGCCTTCGGGGCGGGGTTCGACGTCTCCAGCGGTGCGTCGGTCTCGGCCGCAGCCTTCGCCTCTGGCTGGGCCTCGGGCTCGGGCTGCGCCTTGCCCTCCAGGGCGGCCTCGGGCTGTGCCGCCGAGGTCTCGGGCTCCGACGACGACCCGGGCTCGTCGATCGTGTGGGTCTCGGCGGCGCGCCCGGCTTCCGCAGGCTCCGCCACCGCCGGCTCGTCCGCCACCGGCTCCTCGGCGATCTCCGGCTCGTCGGCCTTCGCCTTCTCGGCGACCGGCTCCGCCACGACGTCCGACTCGTCGGCACTCGGCTGCTCGGCGACCGGCTTCTCGTCCGTAGCCGCCCCCTCCGCTTCCGCCGTCGGCGTCACGGGCTCCACGACGGTCGGCTCCGCAGTGCCCGCCGGGTCCTCCGCAGCGGCGGGCTTCTCCGCAGCGGCGGGCTTCTCCGCAGCGGCGGGCTTCTCCGCAGTCGCGGGCTTCTCCGCAGCGGCGGGCTTCTCCGCAGTCGCGGGCTTCTCCGCAGCGGCGGGCTTCTCCGCAGTCGCGGGCTTCTCCGCAGCGGCGGGCTCCCCCGAACCCGTGGGCTTCTCCACAACCGCCGGCTCCTCCGAACCCGCGGGCTCCTCCGAACCTGCCGACTCCCCGGCACCCGCCGACTCCCCCGGCCTCTCCCCCTCCGCCGGTCGCGACGGCCTCGGTACTGTCACGTTGTCGAAGGCCGCTGCCACGAGGTCGTGTTCGTCGGGGGACGACGGGCGGGGGTCGGGGACCGTGGCCGAGGGGTGGGCGTCGGCTCGGTGGTGGGGGACGGGACCTTCGGGTCCGGGGTGGTGGGGGGCGTCGAGGTCTGCTGGGACGGGACCGTGCTGGGGGACGCCGGCGGCTCCTGTGCGGGCGCCGCCCCCGTGGTCGTCTGCGCCGCACCCTCCGCCTCGGCGGTCCGTGACTTGCGGGACCGTCCGAACGCGTTCCGCAACCGAGTGAGAATGCCCATGTGCGCGCAACCCTTCGCGTGAGTTGAAGCCCGTCAATCCCTGGCCAGGACGGACACGTAAGGTTAGCGGCCCTCCTGCGCGATCTTGGGCAGGGTCAGGTGTGCGGGATCCACCCTGTCAAGGGGCACATCCGGCCCGCGCAGGTGTCGCCACGCTGAATCGCCGCAACCCCCGTACGGCTGCTGTGGGTTCACTCGTTGTTCATCCGGGCGCCCGGCTCCCGCACGTATGTGCCCCTACGGTCACGCTGACACCATGGGCATCCAAGGAGAGAGCAAAGTGCGAAAGCTGCTGCCGTTGATCGGAACGCCGTCCGGTTCGCATCCCGGCGGCCGGTCCGCCCTGACCTGTCGTTTCCGGTGTGGTGACGCCTGCTTCCACGAGGTGCCCAACACCAGCTCCAACGAGTACGTCGGTGACGTGATCGCCGGGGCCCTCAGCCGCCGTTCGATGATGCGCGCCGCCGCCGTGGTGACCGTCGCCGCCGCGGGCGCGGGGGCCGTGGGTGTCGCGCAGGCGCCGCAGGCCGGTGCCGTGCCGACCGGCGTGCCGGCCGACGCCGCCCGTGAGGCCGCCCGGGGCAAGGCGAAGGGCGCGCGCGGCCTGCGCTTCGCGCCTGTCGCGCCGAACACCGCCGACGCCGTGACCGTGCCGGAGGGGTACCGGCAGAACGTCGTCATCCGCTGGGGCGAGCCGATCCTGCGCGGCGCTCCCGCCTTCGACCCGGAGCGGCAGAGCGCCAAGGCGCAGGCCGGGCAGTTCGGGTACAACTGTGACTTTCTCGCCCTCCTGCCGCTGCCGGGCGAGCGCGGACGGCAGCTGCTTGTCGCCAACCATGAGTACACCGACGAGATCCTGATGTTCCGCGGGTACGACGCCGCCAACCCGACCCGCGAGCAGGTCGAGATCGCCTGGGCCGCGCACGGGCTGTCCGCCGTCGTCGTGGAGGAGGACCGCAGGAGCGGGAAGCTCACGGCCGTTCCGCGGCACCAGCTCAACCGGCGCGTCACCGCCACCACCGAGTTCCGGCTCACCGGGCCCGTCGCCGGGTCCGACCTCGTGAAGACCTCCGCCGACCCGAGCGGCACCAAGGTGCTCGGCACCCTCAACAACTGCTCCGGTGGCGTCACCCCGTGGGGCACGACCCTGCACGGCGAGGAGAACTTCAACCAGTACTTCGCCAACAGCGGCCGGGCGACCGACAAGCGGTACGGCATCGGGACCGGGGCCAGCGAGCGGAAGTGGGAGAGGTTCGACAAGCGGTTCGACGTCGCCCAGGAGCCGAACGAGGTGCACCGGTTCGGGTACGTCGTGGAGTTCGACCCGTACGACCCCGCCTCCACGCCCCGCAAGCACACCGCGCTCGGGCGGTTCAAGCACGAGGCGGCGAACATCAGGATGACGGCGGACGGGCGGCCCGTCGTGTACACCGGTGACGACGAGCGGTTCGACTACTTCTACAAGTTCGTCAGCAGCAAGCGGATGAAGCGCGGGACCTCCCGGGCCGTGCGCGAGCACAACCTGTCGCTGCTCGACGAGGGCACGCTGTACGTCGCCAAGCTCACCGGCGACTCCCCGGCCATCGAGATCGACGGCACGGGCAAGCTGCCGAGCGACGGTGAGTTCGACGGCAGCGGTGAGTGGATTCCGCTGGCCACCGCCACCGCCGACGGTGCCGTCTCGCATGTGGAGGGCATGAGCGCCGAGGAGGTGTTCGTCTTCACGCGGCTCGCCGGTGACAAGGTGGGCGCCACCAAGATGGACCGGCCCGAGGACATCGAGCCCAATCCGGTGACCGGCAAGGTGTACGTCGCCCTGACCAACAACTCCAACCGGGGTGTCGGCTCCAACGCCAAGGCGGACGAGGCCAACCCGCGCAACGCCAACAAGCACGGGCACGTGCTGGAGCTCACCGAGCGGTGGAACCGGCCCGAGAGCACCAAGTTCGCCTGGTCGCTGTTCCTGGTCGCCGGTGACCCGGACGACCCGGCGACCTACTTCGCCGGGTTCCCGAAGGACGGCGTCAGCCCGATCTCCTGCCCGGACAACGTCGCCTTCGACCCCTACGGCAACCTGTGGATCTCCACCGACGGCGCCCAGCTCGGCTCGCACGACGGCCTGTTCGGCGTGGCGACCCGGGGTGAGCGGCGCGGTGAGCTGAAGCAGTTCCTGACCGTGCCGAAGGGCGCCGAGACCTGCGGTCCGATCATCCAGGAGCGGCGTGTCCTGGTCGCCGTGCAGCACCCGGGCGAGATCGACGGCGCGTCCGTGGAGAAGCCGGCGAGCACCTGGCCCGACGGGCCCGGCACCTACGTCCGGCCGGCTGTCGTGGCCGTGTGGCGTGCCGACGGGGGCGACATCGGCTGCTGAGCGGGCCGCACCGCGGTGACAGGGGGCGTCCGCCGGGCGTCCCCTATCCGCCGTCGTGCAGCGTGAGGTCCGTGACCACGGCCCGGTGGTCCGTGTCGGCCAGGTCCAGGACGCGGGTGCGGTCGGCCGCGAACTCCTCGGACACCAGCACGTGGTCGATCTGTGTGCCGAAGGTCGGGGCGGTCGGGGCCGGCCAGGTGGCCGTGCGGTCGGCGCCGTCCAGGCGGGCGGCGTCGTACAGGCCGGTGTCGAGGATGCGGCGGAAGGCGGCGTGGTCCTGGGAGGCGTTGAAGTCGCCGGCCAGGACCAGGGGGGTGCCGCGGTCGGTGGCGGCCGCGTCGCGCACGGCGTCGAGCTCCCTGTTCCAGAGGTCCACCTGGCCGGGCAGCGGGGGCATGGGGTGGGCGAGCTGGAGCCGTACGGGGTGCCCGTCCACGTCGGCGATCGCGCCGGGCATGCCCATCGTGGCGCGCACGCCCTCCGTGGGGCGGAGCGGGTGGCGGCTGAGGATGACGGAGCCTTCGGAGCCGCCGCCCTCGACGGCGCTGCGGTGCGGGTAGTCCCGGGACAGGTCCGCCTTCAGCCGGGCGTCGCACGTGTACTCGCACTCCTGTACGAAGACGAAATCCGGTTTCTCGCGGCGGACGGCGGCGACCAGGGAGCCGGTGCCCTGGCCGAACTCGACGTTCGAGGTCAGCACGCGCAGCTCGGCGACGGGGCGGCCCGCGGGATCCCCGGTCTTGCCGTACGGCTCGATGAACCAGGCCAGCAGGCCGAGCACGACGACTCCCCAGAGCGTCCCGAGCCACCAGCGGGACAGCAGGGTGAGCAGCAGCGCCAGGGCCGTGGGCGCGAGCAGCCAGGGGAGGAAGGCGAGGACCTGCGGGACGGGGGTGACGCCGTCGCTGCCGGCGGTCCGGAAGCCGACGATCAGGCTCACCCCGGCGAGCAGCAGACCCGCGCACCAGGCGCCGAGCCGCCGTCCGGGGGGCCGGTGCTCCGGCCCGTCGGCGGTGGCGGTCCACTCGGCAGCGGCGGTGTCCAAGGCCCGGCCCTCCGTTCACGGGGTGCGATGCCCGAATCCTCCCTCAAAGACGGGGCGGGGCGGGGGAAGGTTGCCGCTCGTCGACGCGGGCCAGGAAGTCCGCCAGTGCCCGGTCGAACTCCGCCGGGCGTTCCAGGTTCGGCATGTGGGCGGTGCCCTCGATGACGTGCAGGGCCGCGTCCGGGAGGGCCGCGTGCATGGCCCGGGCGTCGGAGACCGGTGTGAAGGTGTCGTCGGCTCCGACGACGACCAGGGCCGGGACGGTGACGCGGGTGAGCAGGGCGCCGTAGTCGGGGCGGCGGGCGCGGGCGCGCAGGGCCGCGGCGGCGCCCTCGGGGGAGGTGGCCGTCATCATGCGGTGGACGTGCGCCTTGACCTCGGCCGGGGCGTACGGGGCGACCATCCGCTCCAGGACCTCGTCGGCGTAGCCGCGCATGCCCTCCGCGAGGAGGCGGTCGGCCATGGCGTCGCGGGTGCGGACGCCCTGAGGGGTCTCGGCGGAGGGGAAGGTGTCCGCGAGGACCAGGCCGCGGACGCGCTCGGGGAAGAGGCGGTAGCAGTCCATGACGATCTGGCCGCCCATCGACAGGCCCGCCAGCACGCAGGACTCCACCTCCAGCTCGTCCAGCAGGGTCTCGATGTCCCGGGCGAACCCGGAGAAGTCCGTGACGGCCGGGGTGGCCGGGGAGGCGCCGTAGCCGCGCAGGTCGGGGGCGATGACGCGGCGGTCCGCCGAGAACGTCCGGAGCTGCGGGGTCCACATCGTGCGGTCGAAGGGGTGGCCGTGGACGAGGACCAGGGGAACCAGAGGGACAACCGGCTGCCGGGGTGAGACGGGGCCTTTGTCCTCGTATGCGAGGAAGGGTGCCATGACGTCGACCCTAGGGGGCCCAACTACTCGGTGCAATAAGATCTTTGCTCTCGGTGCAATCCAAGGGGGAGGCCGATCGATGGGTGACTACCGGCGGGACTACCGGCGCATCGCCGACCGCATCGCCGAAGACATCGCCGGCGGGCGGCTCAAGCCCGGGCAACGGCTGCCTCCGCAGCGGGCGTTCGCCCGGCGCCGGGGCATCGCCCCGTCGACGGCCGGGCGGGTGTACGCGGAACTGGTGCGGCGCGGGCTGGTCGTCGGCGAGGTCGGGCGCGGCACGTTCGTGCGGGCCGCTCCGGCCGGGCCGGCGGGGCGGGCGCTCATCGAGGCCCGTCCGGGCGCCGTGCCCGTCAACCTGGAGCTCACCTACCCGTCCGCGCCCGGCCAGCCGGAGCTGCTCGCCCCCGTGCTCGCGCCGCTGCTGCGCCCCGACGTGCTGGCCGAGGCCCTGCTGCCGGCGGCCGCCACCGGCACCGCGGCCGCCCGGGAGGCCGCGGCCGCCCTCCTCGCCACCCCGGGCTGGCGCCCCGGCCCGGAGCGGCTGCTGTTCACCGGCAACGCCCGCCAGGCCATCGCCGCCGTGCTGGCCTCCCTGGTCCGGCCGGGCGGCCGGGTCGGCGTGGAGCAGCTGACGTATCCGCTGGTCAAGGAGATCGCGGCCCGGCTGGGCATCACCCTGGTGCCGCTGGCGGGTGACGCGGCCGGGCTGCTCCCGGAGGCCGTCGCCGCCGCGCACCGGTCGGCGCGGCTGTCCGCCCTCTACGTGCAGCCGACGCTGCACAACCCGACGTCCCTGACGACGGGCCGCACCCGGCTGCTGCAACTCGCCGGGCTGGTACACGACTTGGACCTGCCCGTGGTGGAGGACCGCATCTGGTCCTTCCTCCACGCCCCCGGCGATCCCTTCGCCGTGCACGCCCCGGCCCTCACCCATGTCGTGGACGGCCTCTCCAAGCGGGTCGCCCCCGGGCTCACGGCCGGCTTCCTCGTCGTGCCGCCGCACCGGGTCGCCGCCGTGGCCGACGCGGTGCGCTCGGGCGGGTGGAGCGCGGGGCGGTTCGCGCTGGAGGCAGCCGTGCGGTGGGCCGCGGAGGGGACGGTGGCGCGGCTGGTGGAGGCCAAGCGGGCCGACGCGGCCCGGCGCCAGCGGATCCTCGCCGAGGAACTCGCGGGCTTCGCCGTACGGTCCGACCCGCACGCCTACTTCGCCTGGTGGGAGCTGCCCGCCCCCTGGCGCGCGGACACCTTCACGGCCGCGGCCGCCGCGCACGGCATCGCCGTCACGCCCGGCCCCGCGTTCGCCGTCTCCCCCGGCCACACGCCCGACGCGGTCAGGCTCGGGCTCGCGTCGGCTCCGGAGCCGGATCTGCGCCGGGCCCTGCGGACCCTCGCGCACGTCGCCGCGCGGCGAGCCGGGGACCGTACCGTCCCGTGAGCCACGCGCCGAGCGCCACCGCGAGGCCCAGGGCGCACAGCAGCCAGGACATCGAACGCAGCGTGGCGGTGAGGGCGTCGTAGACCGCGCCCGCCGCCGGGCGGTGCGGGGCGTCGTGCAGGTCGGCGAGGGTGAGGCGGCGGCCGATCGCCACGGCGAGCACCAGCAGCGCGCCGCCCAGGGCGGTGCCGAGGCCGAGGGCGGTGACCGCGCGGCGGCGGCAGGCGGCGACGGCGATCCCGGTGGCGGCGAGGACGGCGACGGCGAGCGGCAGCCAGAAGGCGGCGGTGTCCAGCACGTGGAACCCCTTGCGCAGTCGGTCCGCGTCCGCGGCCGGGAGCACCGGGACGCGCAGGTGCGGGACCGGGATGCGGTGGGCGAACGGCACGTGGTCGGCGGAGAGGCGGTGCCTGACCCGGCTGACGACCGGGGCGATGTCGACGGTGACCGGGCCCCGGCGCGCGGCGTCCTCGCGCAGGGCGCGCAGCACGGCGGCGTGGACGGCCCGGTTCGACGCGTCCCAGCCCGTGCGGTACGCCTCGGTCCGGGTGAACGACCGCAGCGCGTCACGCACGAAGGGTTCGGCCGCGCCGGGCGGCGGGCCGGCGTCGAACCTGTGTCCGACTTCCCGCAGGAGCCCGTCCCCGACGGCGTCCGCCACCGCGCGCCGCACGGCCGGGTCGGCGGCGAGCGGCGCCATCGTACGGACGTAGCGGCCGGTGTCGGTCAGCCCGTGCGCCGCCCAGGACGCCAGCGCCCCGAACGGCAGCAGCAGGCACGCGAGGGCCAGCAGAACGGCCGACAGGACGTTCCGCGGTCGTGGGGGCGCCTTCTCGGGTACGGGCGCCCGGTCGCGCTCGGACACCCCTCCACGCAAGGCGCACCGGGCCCGGCCCGCGAGCCGGATGACTGCATTCGGCCCCACAGGTCGAGCCGGACGGGCGCCGGGGAAGCCCGGACCGGCACCGGATCAGTCGACGCGGTGGCCGGTGGCGTCCTCGCGGGTGTAGTAGCGGTAGAACAGCGTCAGGAGGACGCCGGCGCCGACCACCACCCCCAGCCCGGCCGACTTGAGCACCGACTCGTCGGACTGGCTGATGAGGAAACCGACCGCGCAGCCCGTGAACACGAACCAGACCAGCGCGTGCAGCTCGCGCCCGAGCCTCGGGGCCATTTCCCACAGGGCGGCGAACACCACGGCGAACACGAGCGCCGCGAGGAAGCCGAACAGCAGGTTCCAGCCCGTGATGGGCCCGGAGTCGCGCCGGTTGGCGGCGGCCCAGTAGCCGTAGACCAGCCCGAGGACGACGGGCAGCGCGACCTTCGCGGCGGCATGGGTCCGCGCGCCGAACACATCGGGCCTGCGCCGCTGCCCGGTCGCCCCGCGTGAGGCGGGTGCCGCATGAGCCATGAGAGCTCTCCTCTCTCTCCCTGCCCCCGCCTCCAGGGCACACCGCCGCGCGAGCGCGGGCAAGTCGGCGGAGCGCCGCACACCGCGACGAGAGGGGCGAAGCACCCGAAGGCGGGCGTTTGCGGTCCTGGGGCTCACCTTCGCAGCCGCAGCGGTTACGGTGCTGACGTACGTGATCGACACAGGGGGAGGGGCGATGCCCGGAACCGTGCTGCTGCTGGCGGCCTCACCGGTGGGCAAGGGGCGCCTGGTGGACGCCGCCTCCGTGCTCCCCGTCCTGGCCGCCGTGCCGCCCGCCGTGCTGGCCGGTACGGACACCGCGAACGTCGTCGAACTCGCCGACCCGCTGGAACCACAGGCCGTCCTCACCCGGCTGCGGGCCGCCGCCGCGGCCCCCGGACCGCTCACCGTGTACGTCACCGGGCAGCTCCAGCTCGACCGCCGCCAGCGCCTGCCCCACCTGGCGCTGGCCCGCACCACCCCCTCCACCGCCCGCTACACGGCCTTCCCCTGGCACTGGTTCCGGGAGGAACTGCGGCTGAGACCCGCCGGGGCCACGACCCTCCTGCTCGACCTGCACGCGGACGCCGAGACCTGGGAGCTGCTGCGGACCACGCCCCTGGACTCGGGCCGGGGCAACGCCGTGCACGGGCGGATCGCGCCGCCGCCGTCCCGGCGCACGGTCGCGGCACCGGCGTACATGAAGGCCGTCGCGACGATCCTGCGCAGCGGGTTCCGGCCGCCGGCGGAGCAGTTGCACCAGCAGGCCCTGGCCCGGATCGCGCCCGAGAGCGCGGGCGCCGACCTCGTGGTGAGCACACCGGGCCCGGCGGCCGGGGATCCGCACGCCGTCATCACCGCCGCCGTCCAGGCCGGCCGCCACTCCGACGCCGACGCGCTCGCCGCCCGGCACCAGCAGGCCGCCGTCGCCGCGCACGGGCCCGCCTCCGAGGAGGCCCTGCACTGGGCCGAGGTCCGGGCCGACCTGGCGATGTTCGCCGGGGACGCGGCGCGCAGCTGCCGCACCTGGCTGACGATCGCCACCGCCCGCCTGAACGCCGGGCAGGCGTCGGACGCGCCCGCCGTCGAGGCCGCCGTGGACCGGGCCCACCACCAGTGGGGCCAGGTCCGCGACACCACGCGGGCCCGCGAACTGGGCGCGTCCCTCGCCGAGTTGCGGGGACGCGTCCCCGGGCGGCGCGAGGGGGCGCTCGATCATGTGCAGCGGCAGTTGAGGCAGTTGCAGACCCAGCCCTGAACACGCGTGCGCCGTGTGCGCCTGGCGTGAAGGGGGCGCGCAATCGCTTGCACGGGTCGCGTCACAGGTCTGCCGCCAAGGCCTGACCCGGTGTCATGATGGCGAGCATGACAGAGGGGGACCAAGTGGCTGTCTTAGGCGTACGCGTGCGGCTGGGCGCCGGCGCGACCGTGGACGACGTCAGAGCCCTGAAGACGTGGCTGGAGCGGGAAGAGTCGCTGCAGGAACTCGTCTCCACGGGGAAACTGAGCATCGAGGAGCAGGCCGGCACGGACGGGGCCGACGGGCGGCTCGGGCCGGACATCGACCTCGTGCTGAGAGTGCTGAGCGACGTGGTCACGGTCGTGGCCCTGACCGAGTACACCGCACGCGCGGTGAAGACCTGGACGAACAACCGCCGCAGGCTCCAGCGCGGCGATCCCGATCCACAGATCCGCCCGCTGGACCGCGACGGGGAGTAGGCCGGTGAGCCGCTTCGACCCGCGCGGCAGAGCCAACCGGGCGCTGCTGGTCTGTGTGTCCGAGTACGACCACACGGTGCCGGATCCCCAGGGCGTCAACGGCCAGCTCCCCGCCGTGCGGCGCAACCGGACGCGCCTCGAGAAAGCCCTGAACCGGGGCAACGTGTTCGGCGCGGGTGAGGTGCGGGCCCTGGCCTCGCCCACCCCGGACGAGTTCACGGGAGCGCTGCACCAGGCCTGCGAGGAGGCCCGGGGGCTGCTGCTGCTCTACTTCGCGGGGCACGCCGTGACCTCCACCTCCGGCAACGAGCTGCACCTGCAGCTGCGCACCGCGCGGGTGCTCACGGGCCAGGGCCTGCCCGGCTCGGTCAGCTTCAGCCAGGTGCTGGGCGAACTCGCCGAGAGCAAGGCCGAGCAGGTGGTGGTCATCCTCGACTGCTGCTACGCGGGTAACGCCGCCGGCATCTGGCACCGCTTCGACGACCCGAAGCGGAAGAAGCACAAGATCCTGCTGCTGATGAGCGTGCAGCCCAACCGCTGCATCCTGGGCGGGAACGCCGACATCGCGACGCCGTTCACCCGCGAGATGGTGCGCGTCCTCGACGGCGGCGGGGAGGTGTGGCTCTCCCAGCTGTACGACGCGGTGAAGCAGCGGATGGCCGAGGCCAAGTACAAGGCCGAGGACAACGACCCGCAGCGGCCGCAGGCGCTGGCCCCGCCCTGGAACAAGGACGACGTGCTGCTGGCGGCGGGCCCGGCGCCCCTTCCCCCGCCGGTCGAGGACGGTGGCCGGCTCGCCCGGCTCCGGAAGATGTTCGCCCGCCCCCGCAAGGCCGTCGGCCGTACCGCCCTGTCGGTGCTGCTGACGCTGCTCGCCACCGGCGCCGGCGGCTACGGCGTCGTGGTCCTGGCCGGCGACTCCGGCCCCTGCGAACCGCCCCCGGAGCTGCGCCTCCTCACCGACCCCGACCTGGAGCCGGCGATGCGGGCGGCGGCGGACACCTACCTCGCCTCGGCGGCCAACACCACCGACGAGGGGTGCCGGCGCAGCGGCATCACCGTCTACAGCGCGGGCGCCGCCCACGTGGTGACCGCCCTGCGCGAGGATTCCGACCCGTGGCAGCAGCCGCGTGACGACCTCAACCCGCAGCGGGACATCGGCCCCCAGCCGGACGTGTGGATCCCCGCCACCCGCGCGGACGTCGGCCGGGCCACCGAGGCACAGGTGGGCCGGGTCTTCGCCCGGCTGGAGCCGGACGCCGAGCCGCTCGCGTACTCGCCCGTCGTGCTGGCCGTCCCGGAGGACCTCGGTGCCGACCTGCCGCCCACCCGGCGGTCGCTGACGGAGCTGATCAGCGCCCTCGAGCAGGCCGACCCCAAGGCCGAAGTGCGCAGGCCCGACCCCGAGTTCGCCGACTCGGCGCTGCTGGCGACGGTGGGGCTGTACGGCGACGGGGCCGATGTGCGCCGCGCCGAGCAGCTCATCGACCGGGCCGGACGGCCCGAGTCCTCGGCGGTCAGGCTGCTGTGCACGCTGCCCGAGGACGACGCCGCGGACGGCCGCAGCGCGGTCCTGGTCCCGGAGTTCCTGCTCAGGAGCGGTGTCGGCTGCCACTCGGTGACGCGCGCCGAGCGCACCGCCGCCTACCCCGACGACGTACCCGGACTGGAACCGACGTTCGTGCGGGTGCGCTGGGAGGGCGGTGACAAGGACGCGCAGGCGCGGGACGACGAGGTGGACCGGTTCCGCGACTGGCTGACGGGCGAGGACGGCCGGAAGGTGCTCGGCGAGCACGGGTTCAGGTCCGCGACGGGCGAACGCGGCCTGCTCGGCGGCAAGGCGGCCGAGCACGGGCTGACCGCTTCCGTCCCGCCGGCGGACTCCGCCGACGCGACCCGGCTGGACAGGACACTGGAGTCGTACGGCAACGCCCACGGACCCGGCCGGGTGCTGTACCTCCTCGACAGCTCCGGCTCGATGGCCGGCCTGTGGGACGGCCCCAGCGGCGGCCCCGGCATCCTCAGGCAGACGCTGACGGGGCTCGGCCGGGGCGACGAGTACGGGATCTGGGCGGTGCACGGCCTCAACGGCCGCACGCACACCGAACTGCTGGACTTCGGCACGCACCCCCGCGCGCGGGGCGAGAACGCCCTCAAGACCGGCAAGGGCGGCGCCGAGGTGCGGGACGCGGAAGCCGATCCGCACGCCGCCCTGCTGGACGCGCTGGCGTTCATGCGGGAACGCGGTGCCTCCGACGAGCGGCCGCAGCTGATCGTGTACCTCACCGACGGCGAGGACGACGAGCGCCTGGCCGGCGACCGCCTCCGCGAGGTGGAGGAGCGGGCCCGCACCTCGGGGGTGCCCGTGGTGATGGTGACGCTGAACAGCGGGGGCTGCGACCGGGACCGCCCCGGCACACGCGTCGCGGAGGCCGCCCAGGGCCGCTGCCTGGACGCCGGGGACGACCTCGTGCCCGCGCTGCGCGACGAGGTCGCCCGCACCGGAATGGGGGAGGAATGATGGCCCGACGCCTGCCGGCGGCCGCGCTGGCGCTGCTTTCCTTGCTGTCACTGGCCGCCTGCACCGGCGGTGACGTGCGGGAAGAGCCGACGGCCGCCGACGACCGGCGCCCGATCGTGGTGGCCAGCGGCCAGGACGTCACCGGCAAGAACGGCATACGGCAGCAGCTCATCGACGCCTGGAACGCCGGGGAGAAGGCGCAGGGTTACGAGGCCCGGCTGGTGGAACTGCCCGGCTCCGCCGACCAGCAGCGCAGCCAGCTGCTCGGCGCCCTCCAGTCCGGCAGCGCCGACTACGACGTGGTGAACCTGGACGTCACCTGGGTACCGGAGTTCGCCGCCGCGGGCCTGATCCGGCCGCTGACCGACGCGGCCGTCAGGGCGCCCGACGACATCATCCCCTCCGTGAACAGCACGTCGTACTGGGACGGCAAGCGGTACGCGGTCCCCTTCAACAGCGACGCGGGCCTGCTGTACTACCGCAAGGACCATCTGCGCGAGGCCGGTGTCTCCCGGACCGACCTCGGCGACGACGAGATGACCTGGGACGAGCTGCGGCGCATGTTCGACGCCGTGAACGGCGTCGGCACCCAGGCGGACTGGACCACCCAGCTCGCCGCCTACGAGGGCCGGACCGTCAACGCGATCGAGGCGTTCGCCTCGGCCGTACCGGGCTTCGAACTCACTGACGAGGACGGTGAGTACACCGCCGACGAGGAGCAGGTGACGGCCGGCGTGACCGAACTCCGCGAGCGCACGGTGTCGCCGTACACCCTCAAGGAGGCCTCCGCGTCCCGCGAGGGGGAATCGCTCAGCGCCTTCGCGGAGGGCCGTACGACGTTCCTGCGGCACTGGCCGTACGTCTACCCGACCCTGTACGAGACCTTCAAGGAGGACCTCGGGGTGGCCCGGCTGCCCGGCAAGGCCGTGCTCGGCGGCCAGAACCTGGCCGTCACCGCGGCCACGTCCGAGCGGCGAGCCGCGAAGGCCGCCGAGCTGATCGCGTTCCTCACCGACCCCGACAGCGAACGCTGCCTGCTGCGCGCCGGGTTCGCCGCGACCCGCGTCTCCGCCTACCAGGAGGCCGGTATCGCCCCGGCCTGCCGGCACGCCCACGCCTACGCCGAGGGCCCCTCGGCGTCCCCCAGGGGCGAGAGCGCCGAACGCACGGCGCCCGACCGGATCGCAGGCGGCCTCAGCTACTCCCGCGACATCCTGCTCCCGGCCCTCCGCAAGGCGGTCCACCGCCCGCGCACGCCCCTGTACGGCGCGGTCACCCAGACCCTCATCACCGAACTGGACGCCCTGTACGGCCCCCGGGCCGAGGCGGACCCGCCGGGCGACGCGGAGTTGGGCAAGCGCCTGCACGAGGCGTTGCGCAAGGTCCTGTCGAACCAGTGACGTCAGCCGGGGTGGGCCGCCGGCCGCCTGCCGAGGAGGTCTGTCAGCGGGTGAAGGTGAGGTACTTCCAGGTGCCGTACGTCGTCGTGTTGACGTTGTCGCCGGAGGTCGGGTCGATGTAGGAGGCCCGGATGCGGAAGCGGGGGCCGATGGGCGGGGTGCCGGTCAGGGTGACCGAGTCCTTGCCGTAGGAGTCGAGGGCGAAGTACTCGGAGGTCGTGGTGTGCCAGGAGCCGTCGGCGTAGCGCTGGACCTGGAACTGGTATTCACGGCCGGGGTACATGGACATCGTGGTGTTGTGGACCGGGTCCTTGGACTGGCGGAAGTAGTAGTACTTCTGGTTCCAGGCCGTCGCGGTCTTGTAGTAGCCGCTCAGCGACGTCGAGATCCTGACCCTGGTGTAGACCGTGTTGGTGACCGTCTTCGCGGCGTACCGGGTGTCGCCGGTGAACTTCGCGCTGACCTTGGTGTCCCGGGTCAGCTGGACCGCCGCCGACAGGTTGCCGTTCGCGTCGACGGTGCCCTTCTTCACCAGCGTGCCGGGCTTGTCGGAGCCGTACGGGTCGGCCCAGATCTCGACCGTGCGGTTCTTGTACGTCGTGCCGAGGTGCGCGGTGAACGTGACGGAGCTGCCGTAGCCGTAGACCTTGCCGTTGTTGTCCAGCGTCAGGGCGGTTGCCGTCTTGGCCACGGTCGTCGAGGCCGAGGCCGTGACGCCCGCGTGGTCGGCGTCGCCCGCGTACGTGACCGTGTACGTCACCTTTCCGCCGGCCGGCGGGGTGTCGGTGACGGTGTACGAGCCGTCGGCGGCGACGGCCGCCGTGCCGAGGGCCTTGCCGGAGGGGGACTCGGCGTCGGTGCGGGTGACGGCGACCGTGGTGCCCGCCGGGAACGTGGCCGAGGAGGTCAGCGAGCCGGTGAGGGTGAGGGACTTGGCGCGGTCGGCCGTGTCGGGCGCGTTCACCGTGAGGGTCGTGGACGCCTTCGTCGGCGCGTCGAGGACGCGCAGTGAGTAGACGTCGGCGTCGTTCTGCGAGACCGCGAACAGCCTGCTCTCGTCCGGCGCCCAGGCGAGGCCCCGGGGGGCGAGGGTGTCGGAGCCGCTGCTGTTGCCGGTGTTGGGGAAGTCGTACTGCCGCAGCGGGGTGGAGACGCCCGGCTCGAAGACATGCACGTCCGGGTCGTACCAGGAGGAGGTGCCCGCCGCGACATCGCCGCCGGGGGCGATGTCCACCGCGTTCGGGTACGTGTTGGTGACGTACTTGCCGTCCGCGGCCAGGTCCGAGAGCCGGTAGACCGCCTGGTAGTACGGGGAGCCGCTGGCCGTGACGACGTCCTTGCCGTCCGGTGTGACCGCGAGGTCGGCGAGGTTGCCGCCGCCGGTGTTGCCCGGGTCGAAGGCGTAGGCCGTACGGCTCGCCGTGCCGGAGGAGACGTCGTACACGGCGAGTTCGACCGGGCTCTGGCCCGGTGCGCCCGCGACGAGCGTGCCCGGGGCGCCCGGGGAGGCGTCCAGGATCGGGGCGTGGTAGAAGGTGCGACTGGTGTCCTGGCCCAGGCTGACAGCCGGGTCGGTGGCGTTCGGGTCGAGCGAGCCTATGTTGCCGTCGCCGGAGGCGCCGTAGCTGAACCACAGCCTGCCGCCGGCCAGGGCCACGTACTCCGGGCCGGCGGCCGCGCCCGTGGCGAAGCGGCGGGTCTCGGTCGCGGTCGCCGTGTCGATCGCGACGACCGCGTCGGCGTCGGGCACGGCCGCGTACAGGGTGCCGGAGTCGGGCGACAACTCCAGGCCGTGGACGCCGGGCAGCGCGCCGACGGTGGCGACGACCGTGCCCGCGTAGTCGGTGACGACGACCTGGCCGGCCGTGGGATCGCTGATGAAGACGCGATGGTGGACCCCGTCGACGACCATGTCCCCGGTCGACTTCAGGGGAAGGAGCGCGCTGGAGTCGGCCGCCGCCGGTCCGGCGCCGGCCGCGACGAGCGTGACCGAACTGAGGAGGACCGCGAGCGCTGTCGCGGCCGTGAGAGTGCGTCTGTGCACGGTAGTGGGAGACCCCCGGTGCGAAGGTGAAGTGATCAGCCCGCGCAGGCTAGAGCACCGCACTGACACACGGGTGAACCACGACGTAAGACTCCGGTGTGAACGGGGCGCGCCCGGTGGGTCAGCGGGTGTCGGTGATCGGCTGGGGGGCCTGTTGGGGGGCCGTGGCCCGGGCCGGTCCCGCGTTTGCTGCCAGCAGTAGGGTCGCGACGGCGACCACGGCGGCGGCGAAGCCTCTGGCGTACCGCTCGGCGGTGCGTGTGCGTTCGAGCACGGCGACCTCGCAACAGGGGCGGCGACTATGACGGGAGCGTATTAAGCGAGTCCGACACTGCGGCTTAACACTCCGTTTAACCTAGGGGCTGTCCGGGCCGAACGGCAAGAGGCGCAGGGGGAGTTGGCGTGGGGGAACGTGACGATCCGGGGACCATCGGCCGCCGGGTGCAGCGGTTGCGTACCGAACGCGGCCTGACCCAGCGGCAGTTGGCGGAGCCCGTGTACACCCCCGCCTACATCTCCACCCTGGAGTCCGGCCGGGTGCGCCCCTCCGACGACGCCCTGCGGCATCTCGCCGAGCGGCTCGGCGTCGCCTTCGACGAACTCGCCAGCGGGCACTCGGCGCGGCTCGTCACCGAGCTGCGGCTGCGGCTGACCGAGGCACAGCGCACCCTCGCCGTCGGCGAGGCCGAGGCCGCGGCGGAGCAGTACGCCGGGCTCCTCGGCGAGGCCGAGACGCACGGCCTGGCCGCCGAGCAGGCCGCCGCGCTGCTCGGCCTCGGCGAGTGCGCCCTGGAGACGGGCGAACTGCCGGCGGGCCGCCGGTACTTCGAACGGGCCGAGGCCTGCCTGGCCGGCGCGCCCCTGCCCGCCCGGGTCCCCGCGTTGCGCGGCCGGGCCGTCGCGCACTACCTCGCCGGGGAACTCCGTTACGCCGTCTACCTGCTGGAGAGCACGCTCGACGAGCTGAATCGGGGCGGCCTGCACGACCCGGACGCCCTGCTGCTGCTCTACGCCAGCGCCATCGGCCCGTACATGGACATGGGCGCGCACGCCCGCGCCGCCCAGGCGGCCGAGTTCGCCCTCGCGCTCGCCCCGCAGTCCGGCGACCCCGCCCTGGTCGCCCGGATGCACCGGTCCGTCGCCCGGACCCTGGTCGCCGAGGGCCGCCTCGCCGAGGCCGACGCCTCGCTGGCCAAGGCGGCCGAGCTGTACCGGGGCCTGCACCTGCGCACCGAACTCGCCAACTGCCACTGGATGCGCGGCTACGTCTACGCCCAGGACGGGCAACTGGAGCGCGCCGAGGAGGAGTTGCGCCAGGCCCTCGGGATGCTGTCGGACAAGCGCGCCGCCCTGTACAGCAGCCAGGTCGCCGTGGAGCTGGCCGACGTGCTGCACCGGCGCGGCAGGTCCGACGAGGCCGCGGCCCTGCTGCACGACGTCCTCGGGCACCTGTCCCCCGAGCGCGGAGCCGTCCACTCCGCCGCCGCGCACCGGCTGCTCGGCATCATCGCCGAGGACGCCCGCCGCACCGAGGACGCCGAGGAGCACTACGTCCGTGCCCTGAGCCTGCTGGAGCGGGCGGGCGCGGCCGGGGACCTGGCCGACCTGTGCCGGCTGCTGGGCGACCTGCTGCGGCGCACCGGGCGGGTGGAGGCGGCCATGGACGCCTACCGGACGGGCCTGGGGCACCGTACGGCCCCCGGCACCACCACCCTCGGGCCCGCGCCCGCACAGCCTCCTCTGTGAGGAAGCAAGGGCGGCGCACAGCCGTGCGGGTTAGCCTCCTGCGGGGATGTGAACGACCAGGGCGGGGCGCGTGGAGAACCAACGGACGGTGGCCGACGGCATACGGCTGGGCCTGCGCGCCCTGGTGTACGCCGTCCTCGGGGGCGCCGCGCTGATCGCCGTCGTGACGGTGGTGTCGGTGCTCGGGCCGATGGTCGCGCTCGACCTGTACACCCCGCCCGTCGCGGCCTGGTGGACGGTGTTCACCGCGATCGCCGTCCAGGGCGTGCCCTTCCTGCTGCTGGGCACGGTCGTGTCGGCGGCGATCGGGGCATTCGTGCCCGAGCGGGTCCTCACCCGGTTGCTGCCCCGCCGCGAGGTGCTCGCCGTGCCGGTCGCGGGAGCGGCGGGCGTGGTGCTGCCCGGCTGCGAGTGCGCGTCCGTGCCGGTGGCGGGCAGCCTGATGCGGCGGGGTGTCGCCCCGGCCGCCGCGCTCGCCTTCCTGCTGTCGGCGCCCGCCATCAACCCCGTCGTCCTGGTGGCGACCTCGGTCGCCTTCCCCGGGCAGCCAGAGATGGTCCTCGGCCGGCTGGCCGCCTCGCTCGCCACGGCCGTGGTGATGGGCTGGCTGTGGGCGCGGTTCGGGCGGGAGGAGTGGCTGCGGCCGCCGAAGCGGAGCGGCGCGCACGCGCCGGGCGGCGGGCCGCGCGCCTTCGTCGCCGGGCTCCAGCACGACTTCCTGCACGCCGGCGGCTTCCTGGTCGTCGGCGCGGCGGCCGCGGCGACCTTCGCCATCGTCGTGCCGCGGTCGCTGCTGGAGGTGTTCACCGGATCGGCCTGGCTGTCGGTGCTGCTGCTCGCCCTGCTGGCGGTCGTGCTGTGCGTGTGCAGCGAGGCCGACGCGTTCGTGGCGGCGTCGCTGAGCGGCTTCTCGCCGACCGCGCGGCTGGCGTTCATGGTGGTCGGGCCGATGGTGGACCTGAAGCTGATCGCGCTCCAGACGGGCACGTTCGGCCGGGCCTTCGCGGTGCGGTTCTCGGCCGCGACCTGGGTGGTGGCGGTGGGCAGCAGCGTCCTGGTGGGGTGGTGGCTGCTGTGAGGCGCTACGGACCGGCCGTGCTGCTCACGCTCGTCGGGGCGGCGGTCCTGCGGGTGTCGGCCTTCAGCGAGCTGTACCTGCGGTATGTGCAGGCGGGGTTGCGGCCGTATCTCGTGGTGTCGGGGGTGGTGCTGGTGCTGCTGGGGGTCGTGGCGGCGGTCCTGGCGCGAGCGGCGTGGGAGCGGGACGGCCACGACGACGTCCAGGGGGACGACGGCCATGACCAGGGCGGCGACGGCCGCGACCAGGGCGGCGACGGCCATGACCCGGGCGGGGACGGCCATGACCCGGGCGGGGACGGCCATGACCCGGGCGGCGACGGCCATGAGCACGGCCCCGCCGGCCCCCGGGTCGCCTGGCTGCTCACCCTCCCCGCCCTGGCCCTGCTGCTCTTCCCGCCGCCCGCCCTGGGCTCCTACAGCGCGCAGCGCGAGGCGGACCAGCGGGCGGCCCAGGGCGTCGGCACCTTCCCGGCGCTGCCCGCCGGGGACCCGGTCGACCTCAGCCTCGGGGAGTTCGGCTCCCGGGCGGTCTACGACAGCGGCCGCTCCCTCGACGGGCGCACGATCCGGCTCACCGGCTTCGTCACCCAGGACGGCGACGGCACCTGGTACGTCACGCGCCTCCTCGTCTCCTGCTGCGCCGCCGACGCGTCGACCGCCAGGGCCGAGGTGCGCGGCGCCGACGCCCCGCCCGTCGACACCTGGGTCACGGTCACCGGCACCTGGCGTCCCGAGGGCGCGCTGGGCTCGGACGCCGCCTGGCCGCCGGTCGTCGACGCCACGTCCGTGCGGCAGGTGGCGCAGCCGGACAACCCGTACGAGAAGCGCTGACGGCGGACCCCGCCGCGACGGCCGCGCGCCGGGGTTTCGCCCGACCCGCCTCGGGTAGTCGGGGCACGATTCCGGGAGGCCTCCGGGAGGGCTCGGAGCACGGTCGGGGCGGGCACCTGGCGCGGAGCGTGCGGAGTCGGCGCCGGGAGCCGGGAAGCCGGGACCGGGCCCGGTTCCTCGCGGCACCGGTCGTCCGCGGCACCGGTCGTCAACGGGCACGGTCGTCCACGGGCGCGGTCGTCCACCGGCGCGGTCGTCCGCGGGGCTGTCGTGCCGGTCCGTCGCCGCCCCCGGCCGAAGGAGCCCGCCCCGGACGACCGTCAAGCGTGCAGGCCGCGATGATCAGAGGAGGCGGTGGTCGTGCGCCCCAGGGACGATCCCGGAGGCGCCTTTGGCGGCGACCCCGGCGGTGACGCCGGTCCCCGCCGCGCCGGGGGCGGTGACCTGGACCTGGACGGGGCCCGGGCCGCCGACGCGATCGCCCGGGGCGTGCGCGGGGCCGGGCCGGCAGAGGTGCCGGGGCGGCTGTGCGAGGTGGCGGTCGAACTGCTGCCGGTGACCGGCGCCAGCGTGTCGCTGCGCAGCGACGGCATGCCCGTACGGCTGAGCGCGAGCAGCGCGCACGCCGCGCACCTGGCGGAGATCCAGGCGACCCTGGGCGACGGCCCCTGCCAGAGCGCAATGGAGGCGGGGGAGCCCGTGCTGGCCTGCGACCTGACCGGGGGCCGGGACGCCGGACGCTGGCCCGTCTTCGCCCAGCAGGCCACGGCGGCCGGGGTACGGGCGGTGTACGCGGTGCCGCTGGGCAGCGACGCGGTGTGCGTGGGGACGCTCGACCTCTACCGTGACCGCCCGGGCGGTCTCACCGACCGCCAGTTGCACGTGGCGCTGCTCGTGGCCGGTGTCATGACGGTGGCCCTGATGGCGCTGCCCCGCGAGGCCGACGCCGAGGCGCAGGGCGGGGAGCCGTGGCTGAGCGGTCTGGCCGCGGACCACCACGAGGTCTACCAGGCCGTCGGCATGATCATGGCGCAGCTCGGCGTCGGCGCCGACGACGCCCTGGCGCGGCTGCGGGGCGACGCCTTCGCGCGCGGGCGTACGGCGCTGGACGTGGCGCGCGACGTGATCGCCCACCGCAGGAGCTTCGACCGGGACTGACGAAGGGCCGGGGCACGTCAGATCTGTGCCCGCCCCTGTCTGCCGATCTCCACGAGCCGCTGTGTCCCGAGTTCCACGGCCTGCTGGGTGACCTCCGCGTACACCTCGTCGAGACCGCCGTGGGTGAGGACGATGGCCTCCTCGCCGACGCGCACGGCGGCGAGGTCCATGGTCAGGTACGTCAGCTCCCCCTCCTCCGTCTCGCCGGCCAGCGTCACCCGCAGGGCCTGGCGGGCGTCCCCCAGCGGCGGCAGCGGCAGGTCGCTGACCTCCACGCCCTGGACCCCGCCGCGGGTCGTCGCGGCCGTGAACTGGCCGCACCTGCCCGGCAGCGACTTCAGCCACTCCAGGGTGCGGTCCACGTCCGCCGGCGGGTGCGCGGCGACCTGGTAGCGCACCTGGGCGTCGGTCTCGGCGTCGTCGAACGCCGAGGTCGCGTGCGGGCCCTGCGGGACGCCGAACAGCTCCTCCGTGTACAGGGCGTCGAGCAGCCGCTGGCACTGCCCGTCCTCCGTGGTCGCCTTCAGCAGCCCGTCCCGCCAGGTCCGGGCGCCCCGCGTCGGCCCCCACGGTTCCCCCAGATCCGCCTCGGTGATCAGCGCCGCCCGGGCCTGCGCCTCGGTGAGGGCGGCGCCCGGCCCGGCGGGCTGCTCGACGGCGGGCGAGGCGGCGGAGGCCGAGGCGGAGAACCAGCGCGGTCGCGGCTCGTCCTCGACGGAGCAGCCGGCCGCGGCCAGCAGGGCGGTCAGGGACAGCGCGGAGGCCAGGAGGACACGGGCGGCGGCCGGCGGGTGGGACATCGGGGTGCCTCCTGGTGGGGCGGGCCCGGTGGGGGCGGGCGGGCCAAGATCGGGTACTGCTCTTACGGCACCACCACGACCGCCCGGCCACCAGCGCGACGGGCCGTCCGGGTGAGGCCCCGGCGCGGCGACGCCACGGCGACCGCACCGGGACGGAAAATCCGTCCCCGCGGCGCCGACGCCGCCGCGCGGGGACGGACGGCGCCTCACCCTGACACCGACGCCGCCGCGCGGGGACGGAAGGTCCCTCGCCCCGACACCGACGCCGCCGCGCGGGGGCGAAAACCCGTCGCCCCGGCCCCGCTTCCCCTGCTACGGTCCCACCCATGAAGCGCGCCCAGCCGTTCCCGTCCTGCACGACGACGCCGGAGAGTGTCCCGGCGCGCTGACAGCTGACCTGAGTGTCCGAAGCCCCGGGGCGAGTGCCCCGGGGCTTCGTCGTGGTGGGGGTACCACCCGGCTCGAGCGGAGCCGAGAGCCGGGGGAGCTCGTCCCAGACCCGGAGGAGCCACCATGCACGACCACCGCCGACTCGGCCGTGAACTCGACCTGTTCGACACCGACCCGCTGATGGGCGCGGGGCTGCCGTACTGGCTGCCCGACGGCGCGCTCGTGCGGCACACCCTGGAGGAGTACATCCGGGAGGCGGAGCGGCGGGCCGGCTACCGGCACGTGTACTCGCCCGTCCTCGGCAAACGCGAGCTGTACGAGATCTCCGGCCACTGGGACCACTACGGCGACGACATGTTCCCGCCGATGGAGCTGGGCTCCGAACAGGTCCTGCTGCGCCCCAGCCTCTGCCCCCACCACGCCCTGATCTACCGCTCCCGTTCCCGCAGCTACCGCGAACTCCCCCTGCGCATGGCGGAGCTGGGCGGCATGTACCGCTCGGAGCTGTCCGGCGTGCTCGGCGGACTGACCCGGGTGCGGGCCATCACCCTCAACGACGCGCACATCTTCTGCACCCTGGAGCAGGCCGTCGAGGAGGCGCGGGCCGCGCTGGAGCTGATCGGCCGGGCCTACGCCGACCTGGGCATCAGCGCGTTCCGCCACCGCCTGTCGCTGCCCGGCGAGGGCGGCAAGTACGTGGCCGACCCGGCGCTGTGGCGGCGGGCCACCGCGCTGCTCCGGGAGGTCCTGGACGGCTCGGGCATCCCCTACGAGGCCGCCGAGGGCGAGGCGGCCTTCTACGGCCCGAAGATCGACGTGCAGATCACCGACCCGGCCGGGCGGGAGGCGACCCTGTCCACCGTCCAGATCGACTTCCACCAGCCGGAGCGCTTCGACCTGCACTACATCGGCGCCGACGGGGCGAAGCACCGCCCGGTGATGGTGCACCGCAGCGTCATCGGCAGCGTGGAACGCGCGGTCGCCCACCTCATCGAGGCGCACGGCGGCGCGTTCCCGCCGTGGCTGTCCCCCGTACAGCTGGTCGTGCTGCCGGTCGGGGAGGAGCAGGCCGGGGTCGCCCACGCCCTCGTGGACCGCGCCCGGGAGCTCGGTCTGCGGGCGGAGGTCGCCGGGCCCGAGCAGGGCACCCTCGCGGCCCGGATCCGCGCGGCCCGGCTGGTCCCCTACCAGGCGGTGATCGGCGGGCGCGAGGCCGAGGCCGGGCTCGTGGCACCGCGCCTGCGGGACGGCCGCCGGCCGGACGCGCTGCCCGCCGAGGAACTGCTGCGGCACATCGCGGACCGGGTGTCGGCACGCGGCCCCGGCCTCTGGGAACCGGCGTAGGACGGGCGGCGGGCCGGGGGTCAGCGCGTGGCGTCCGGAAGGCCGGGGTCGGTCCGGGAGGCCGGGGGCGGCGCCGGGCGGCCAGCACGCCGGGGTCGGCGCCGGGCGCCCAGCAGTCCAGGTCAGCGCCTGGCGCCCAGCAGTCCAGGTCAGCGCCTGGCGCCCAGGAGACCGGTCAACGCGGGGCGTTCAGCAGGTCGGCGATCTGTTCGTGCAGCTCGTGCGGCAGGTCGAACGTCCAGCGTCCGGCCGCCTCGCCGGCCAGGTCCCGGCTCCAGCGCCAGCTGTGGCGCGCGGCCGTACGCAGCTCCTCCTCGCGCGCGGCGGCCGTGGTGGAGACGTAGCGGTCGCGGTCGGCGGCCGGCAGGTCCTGCTCCAGGGCGCGGCTGGGCGTGAGCCAGTGGGCGGTGCTGCCGCGCAGCAGGCGGCAGAGCTGGAGCTGCAGCGGGGCGACGACGGTGTGCAGCCCCGCGTGGGCGCGGGCGATCTCGCCGCGGGCCAGGAGGTGGGCGACCATCAGCGTCCAGTTGGCCAGCTCGTCGGTGAGCTGCCGGGCGGTGGACACCGGCTCGGGCGGGCGGAACTCGGCCAGCTGCCGGGCGGCCCGCGTCAGCCGTCCGGTGCGGTCGAGCAGGACGGCGTCGTCGGGCTTGGGCAGGTGCACCTGGCCCTGCCAGGTGGGGACCTCGTCGATGCCGGGTCCGGCGGGGGTGAGGTGGAACTCGCCGCGCATGAGGTCGTCGAAGACGACGGCGAGGATGCCGTACATGTTGGTGTACGCGAGCCGGAGGGGCGCGAGCTGCTCCAGGAAGGCGCGGCCGTCGAAGCCGTCGGCCTGGTCGTCCTGGATGTACAGGTACGCCTCGATGTCGGAGTGGGCGTCGGCCTCGCCGAGGGTCCACGAGCCGTAGAGGAGGACGCCTTCCAGACGGGGATCGGCGTGGGCGAGCTCGCGCAGGCGGTCGATGCGGTCGTCGAGGGTGGGGGAGGCGGAGGGCATGGGCGCGATGCTAGGCAAGGTGCTTCCGACACGCAGCTGATTTCCCGTCAGGCCGTCGTCCAGGGGCGGAGCTTGTCGGGGTTGAGGACGGCCCAGATGCGGGCGATGCGGTCGCCCGCGACGTCGAACGCCAGCACCGACACGGTGACGCCGTCCTTCCGGGCCACCAGGCCGGGCTGGCCGTTGACCGCGCACTCCCGGAGCGTCACGCCGGGCACCGCGCGGGCCCGGTCGACGAAGAAGCGCGCGATCTGCTCGGCGCCCTCGACCGGGTGGAGCGCGGCCGTGGCGAGTCCGCCGCCGTCGCCGGTCGCGGTGGCGTCGGGGGCCAGCAGGCCGATGAGGCCGTCGATGTCCTGGGCCTCCCAGGCCTGCCGGAAGGAGCGGACGAGGCCGGCCCGGTCGGCCGCCGGGGGCGCGGTAGGCCGGGCCGCGCGCACGCGGCGGCGGGCCGAGGAGGCGAGCTGGCGGCAGGCGGCCGGGGTGCGGCCGACGATCTCGGCGACCTCGGCGAAGGAGTAGCGGAACACGTCGTGCAGGACGAACGCGACCCGCTCGGCCGGGGTCATCGACTCGAGCACGACGAGGAAGGCCATGCTGACGGACTCGTCGAGCGTGACGCGGTCGGCGGGATCGGCCGGGTCGGCCGGGGTGCCGCCCCACCGCCCGCTGACCCACTCGGTACGGCTGGGCAGCGGCTCCGGGACCCACGCGCCCACGTACCGCTCGCGTCTGGCCCGGGCCGAGCCCAGCAGGTCGAGGCAGACGCGGCCGGCGACGGTCGTCAGCCAGGCGCCGGGGGAGTCGATGGCGTCCCGCTGCCGCGGGGTCAGGGCGTACCAGCGGGCGTAGGTCTCCTGCACGACGTCCTCGGCCTCGGCGAGCGAGCCGAGCAGCCGGTACGCGAGGTTGAGCAGCTTCCGCCGCTCGCGGGTGAGCGCGCTCAGGTCGTCTGCGGGTCCGGACGGTGTGCTCATGGTGCGGCTGGCTCCCTCGGTCGCGCGGGTCCTCACCTCTTCGACGGGACAGCCCCCCGGAATGTGAGGCCGGGCCGTGCCGCCTCACATTTCCCGGGGCTGTGTCGTCGTACCGCAGAGACCCGCACCAGGCCTTCCCTTCCAGGAGACACCACCATGACGACCACGAGCACACTCGGCGAACTGACCGGCGACTACGTCCTCGACCCCGCCCGCACCCGTATCGGTTTCGTGGCGCGGGCCCTGCTCGTCAGCAAGGTGCGCGGGACGTTCGGCGCGTTCGAGGGCGGCGGGCGGCTGGACGGCGACGACCCGTCGAGGTCCGCCGTGCGGCTCGCGATCCGCGCGGCGAGCATCCGGACCGGCAACGACAGGCGGGACGACCATCTGCGCGGCGGCGACTTCCTCGACGCGGGCGTCCACCCGGCCCTCACCTTCGCCTCGACCCGGGTGGAGCGGGCCGGCGCGACGGGCTTCCGGGTCACCGGTGACCTGACGGTCCGCGGCGTGACCCGCCCGGTCACCGTGGACGTCGAACTGACCGGCGCCGGGAACGACCCGCAGGGCGCCTTCCGGGTCGGTTTCACCGGCCGGGCGACCATCGACCGCGCCGACTGGGGCGTGAGCGGGGCCCGGGGCATGGTCGGCCGGAAGGTGGCGCTGGAACTCGACATCGCGGCGGTACGGCGGCCCTGAGCGGCCTTGCGGCGGCCCTGAGCGGCCTTGGCGGGGCACCTCGCGCCACCGGGGGCGTCGTCCGCGCGCCTCCCGGTCGTAAGGTCGCTGCTACGGCCCCCGCCCGGGGGAGAGCCGCAGCGGAAGGAGTCCTCGCCGTGACGGACGGTCAGCGCATCCCGGTGGTCATCGACTGCGACACCGGCGTCGACGACGCCCTCGCCCTGCTGTTCGCCGTCCGGCACCCGGCGCTGGACGTGCGCGCGATCACCTGCGTGGCCGGGAACACGGACGTGGAGGGCGTCGTCCGCAACACCCTGACCGTGCTGGAGCGGGCCGGCGCCCCCGACATCCCGGTCGCCCGGGGCGCCGAGCGGCCGCTGATCGAGGCGCCCCGCTCGGCGCGGCACGTGCACGGCCACGACGGCATGGGGGACCTGGGGCTGCCGGCTCCGACCCGCAGGCCCGCCGACGTGGACGCGGTGACGCTGCTGCGCCGCGAGATCCTCGCCTCCCCGCGCCCGGTCACCCTCATCCCCACCGCGCCCCTCACCAACATCGCCCTGCTGCTGCGCACCCACCCGGAGGTGGTGCGCAACATCGAGCGCATCGTGTTCATGGGCGGCGCGGCGGCGGCCGGGAACGCCTCGCCCGTCGCGGAGTTCAACGTGTGGCACGACCCGGAGGCGGCGGCGATCCTGCTCACCGCCGGGGTGCCGATCACGATGTACGGGCTGGACGTGTTCACCCGGGTCGTCGTCCCGGCGGCGGACGTGCGCAGGCTGCGCGCGAGCGCCGAGCCGGGCGCGCGGCTGGCCGGCGACCTGCTCGCGCACCGCCCGGCGCACCCGGGCAGCCGCCCCGACGACCCCGAGGAGACGGCCGGCGGCCTCGGTGACGCGGGCGCGGTCTGCGCGGTCGCCGACCCCGAGGGCCTGGCCACCCACCGCCTCCCCGTCGAGGTCTCCCTCGCCCCGGGCCCCACCCGCGGCATGACGATCGTCGACCGCCGCCCCCGCCCCGGCGAGTCCGAGATCCACGAGGGCACCCGCGAGCAGCCGCTGGTGGACGTGGGGCTGGACGTGGACGTGGAGCGTTACGTGAAGCTGTACCTGTCGACGGTCGAGGCCGGCTGACCGCGAGCGGCACACGGACGGCCGCCCCGCCGTCCTCGGGGGAGGACGGCGGGGCGGCCGTTCACACGTGGGGTGACCCGGGTGTCTAGGCGTTGCCGCGCTTCGCCGCGCGGCGGCGGGTCACGACCAGCATCGCCGCGCCGCCCGCGAGCAGGGCCGCCGCGCCGAGGGCGATCGGGCCGGTGCTGCTGTTGGCGCCGGTCTCGGCGAGGTCGCCGCCACCGCCGTTCGGCTTGGGAGCCGGGGGCGAGGTCGACTCGGAGGCGGACGGCGTGGGCGTGTCCGTGTCGGAGGACGGCGGCGTCGAGGGCTCGGCCGGCTCGGACGGGGAGGCCGGCGGGGTCGTCTCCTCGGCCGGCTCCGACGGGCTGGCGGGCGGCGTGGAGGCGGGCGGCTCCTCCTCCGCCGGCGGCGGGGTCTGCGTGCAGTTCTTGGTGCCGCCGTTCCAGGCCGCGATCAGCTTGTCCTTGATGACCGGGCGGTCCGGGCCCTTGGGCAGCTCGCCGTGCTCGAAGCCGTCCTTCGCGTCGAGCTCGCCGTCGAACTTCACCGCGCCCCGGTAGAGGTCGATCTGCCCGAAGCAGCCCTTGTCCGGGATGGCGATGTCGAGCGAGTCGGTGCCGCCCGGCTTGACCGTCACCGTGTCGAAGTCGACGAAGACCTGCTCGCCGGAGGTCGCGAAGGTCGCGCCGTGCGCCAGGTAGGAGGCGAGGGAGGCCGTGCAGGTGGCCGCGTCACCGGCGGCGCGGACCTTGATGTGGACCTTGCCGTCCTCGGTCGGCTTCAGGTTCTGGTCGTCGACCTTGACCGAGTCCTGGAACGTCGTGCCGTCGAGCGAGAACTGGCAGCGGTCCGTCCCCGTCTCCGTGCCCGCGCCCGTTCCGGGCTTGTAACTGCCGCCGGACGACCAGCCGTCGCCGCCGGGCGCACCGTGCGCGAACGCGGTGGTGGCGGAGGCGGCGCAGAGGGCGAGGGCCGCGGCGCCCGTCCCCAGCAGGCGGCGCGCGGTGACACGTCTCGCTATGGACATGCGGATCCCATTTCTTGGCGTGTGCAGGAACCCCGGGTGACGGCATGCGGGCAGCGCGCGGCGCACGGCTGCCGGGGCCGCACCGGGGGTGAGTGGTCTGAGAAACACTGGGCTCATTGGTCACATGCGCCACAGTGAGCCCCCATCGTGGCGGGGCGGCAGCACGCTGTCAACCTGCGGGAACGCAAAGAGAGTTGCCTCTCCATCACACTTCCATCACGTCGGGAACGGCTTGCTCCGCTCGGTCCGGTGGTTCCTTTTTCCGCCAATCTGGACAGGTTTCCTGCTGTCGTCCTATGCACGGAAGAGGAGACCGCGTGACCGATCGCTCCACCCTCGACCTGTCGTCCCGGGATCCCGACTGGTGGCGCCAGGCCGTCGTCTACCAAATCTATCCCCGCAGCTTCGCCGACGCCGACGGGGACGGCCTCGGTGACCTGCGCGGCATCACCCGCCGCCTCACCCACCTCTCCGCCCTGGGCGTGGACGCCCTGTGGCTGAGCCCCTTCTACCCGTCCGAGCTCGCCGACGGCGGCTACGACGTCGCCGACCCGCGCGGCGTCGACCCGCGCCTCGGCACGCTCGACGACTTCGACGCCCTGGTCGCCGAGGCCCACCGCCTCGGCCTGAAGGTCATCGTCGACATCGTGCCCAACCACTCCTCCCACCAGCACGCCTGGTTCCAGGAGGCCCTGCGCTCCGGCCCCGGCTCGGCCGCCCGCGACCGGTACGTCTTCCGGGACGGCCGCGGCGAGCACGGCGAACTCCCGCCCACCGACTGGCAGTCCGTCTTCGGCGGCAGCGCCTGGAAACGCGTGCCCGACGGGCAGTGGTACCTGCACCTGTTCGCCCCCGAGCAGCCCGACCTCAACTGGGAGAACCAGGAGGTCCGCGCCGACTACCGCACCACCCTGCGCTTCTGGTCCGACCGGGGTGTCGACGGCTTCCGCGTCGACGTCGCCCACGCCCTCGTCAAGGACCTGAACGAACCGCTGCGCGACCTCGGCGCGCCCGAGCTGAGCCGCGAGGAGGCGCTCACCGCGATGCCACCCGGCACGCACCCCTTCTACGACCGCGACGACGTGCACGAGATCTACCGCGACTGGCGCAAGATCCTCGACGCCTACCGCCCGCCCCGCATGGCCGTCGCCGAGGCCTGGGTGCCCGGCGCGCGGCGCGCCCTGTACGCCCGTCCGGACGAACTGGGGCAGGCCTTCAACTTCGAGTACCTGGAGGCCGGCTGGAACGCCGACGAGCTACGGCAGGTCATCACCGACTCGCTCGCCACCGCCCGGGCGGCCGGCGCCTCGGCCACCTGGGTGCTCTCCAACCACGACGTGATCCGGCACGCCTCCCGCCTGATGCTCCCGCCGGACACCGACCTCAACGCCTGGCTGCTCTCCGGCGGCCACGCCCCGGCCGTGGACGAGGCGGCGGGGCTGCGCCGCGCCCGGGCCGCCACCCTGCTGATGCTGGCGCTGCCCGGCTCGGCCTACGTCTACCAGGGCGAGGAACTCGGCCTCCCCGAGGTCGCCGACCTGCCCACCGAGGTGCTCCAGGACCCGATCTGGGAGCAGACGGGCCACGTCCGCAAGGGCCGCGACGGCTGCCGGGTGCCGCTGCCGTGGACCACGAACGGACCGTCGTACGGCTTCGGGCCCGGGGGCGCCTGGCTGCCGCAGCCGCCCGGCTTCGCCGCCTACGCCGTCGAGGCGCAGGACGGCGTCGGGGGCTCGACCCTGGAGCTGTACCGCACGGCCCTGCGGCTGCGCCGCAAGCTGCTCGACGGTGAGGAGCTGACCTGGGCGGCGGACGCCCCGGACGGCGTGCTCCAGTTCGACCGCTGGGAGGGCTGGCGGTGCGTGACGAACCTGTCCGGTGCGCCGGTCCCGCTGCCGGCCGGTGAGGTGCTGCTGAGCAGCGCCCCCCTGGAGGACGGTCTGCTCGGGCCGGACACGACGGTGTGGCTGGGGCGGTAGCGGCCTCCTTCGTGGGCGGCGGCGTCGTGGCTGCTCGCGCGGTTCCCCGCGCCCCTTGCGGGGCGCGGTACCCCTCGCGTGGCTCAGCAGCGGGTGCCGCCTTCCCGGACGGCCGCGAGAATCGGCGGCGGAGTGTCCTCGACCAGGCCGTGTCCGACAGGGAGCCTCGCCCGCGATGAACAGGTCCAGCAGGTCAGCAGCCGTGGCGGGGGCCGTCGTCGCGGGGGTGCTCGCCTGTGCGGGGACGCCCGCGCAGGCCCGGGACGGCGCGCTGTGGGGCACCGCGGCCCTCGCGCCCGGCCGGGAGGGCGCCCTGTGGGGCGTCGCCACCATCGCGCCCGGCCGGGAGGGCATCGTCGAGGTCGCGGGCGTTACGGAGGCGGGGCCGGGAGCCACCCTCACGCTGACCGCGCCCCGGGGCACCCGGGTGACGGGCACGCCGCTCGACGCGTCCGGCTACCGGGGGTCGGTCACCGCCGACGGGCGCAGCGGGTCGTACACCGTCACCGGCGACAGCGCCGCCCGGTCCGAGCCGGACCGCACCTTCCCCTTCGTGCTGGCGGTGGCCGCGGACGCCGTGCCCGGCACCCGGCTGCGCGACTGCGCGCTGCGGGTCACCGACGCGCGGGGGCTGCGGCGGGCCGCCGGCCGGTGTGCCGTGACCGTGGGCCTGGCCGCGCCGACCCTGACCCGCCCCCTGTCCGGCGTGCCGCTGGGCACCCGGCCGGAGATCGCCGGCACGGCCCATCCGGGCGCCCGGGTCACCGTCCGGGACAAGGACGAGCGCGAGGCCTGCGCGACCACCGCCGCCCCCGACGGCACCTGGACGTGCACCCCCGGCGCGGCCCTCCCGCCCGGCGCCAACCGGCTCCAGGCGGTCGCCGCCCTCAACGGGGTGAACGCCATGAGCGAGCAGATCGACATCGCCGTGGCCACCGAGGCCACCGCGGGTCAGTAGCGCAGCGCCCGGGCCACCTCCGCCCGCACCTCTCCGGACAGGGCGTGCGTGCCGCGCGCGGTGACCGTGCCGGACCCACCGGCCGGGACGTCGTCGACGGTGACGACGACCGTGTCGAGCAGCCCGCCGCCGGGGTCGGTGAACTCGACCTGGACCGCGAAGGAGCGGGCCGTGTCGTCGGTGTTGGCGACGGTGACCTCCACCCGGGCCCGGCCGTCGGAGCCGACCCCGACGGAGCCGAGCCGCACGTCGTGCTTCACGTCGATGCCGTCCTTGATGTCGTCGAGCCGGCGCCCGGCCTCCGCCGTCGCCGACTCCACCGCCCCGGAGGCCCGCGAGGCGAGCGACTCGACGGCCGACTCCGCCCTGCGGGTCGTCTCCGCCGGGCTGTCGTCGCCACAGCCGGCGACGAGGGCGGCCAGGGCGGCCGCGGCGGCCAGGGCGAACGCAGGCGCCGCCCCCGCCGTAGCCCGGCGCGTCCGGTGGCGGGCAGCCATGGCACCTCCCTGGCACAGCCGCGCGAGCCGCGGGCCGCGCGGCCCTACGGCATCACGTGTGGATCACGTGTGGCCGAGGCCGCCGCCGCCGAAGGACCCGCTGGATCCGGGCAGCCAGCGGCGCGGTGTCTGGTCCTTGCCGGTCCTGGTGCTCGCGCGGTGCAGCTCGTGGGGCAGCAGCCGCTCGCCGTCGCGCGTCACGACCGGCATCTCGTCCGGTTCCCGCATCTCCCGCATCTCGCGGACCGGCCCGGTCTCCGGGAGGTGCGGCTGTTCGGCGGGGTCGGGGTGGTGGGTGTCCTTGTCCATGACGCGCATCCCGACCCGCACGGCCCAGATCAGCGCGCAGGCGACGATCAGCCCGCCGATGAAGGCGATGGTCACGGCGACCGCGTGATCTGACGACGCCGCCAGCACTTCGTACGTTGCCGTTGTCATAGCTCCGATTATCGCCGACGGATTGCCATAAAGCGCCCGGAATGTCGCCTCTGACCCGGCCCCGGCCCCCGCGCCGCCCCGCACGGTACGGTGGAGGAACCGGGGGTATGACGCAACCGGTGGCCGAACCGGTCTCGCCCTCGGCACTCGACGAACCCCCCGCCTCCGTACACCGGGCTCGCGGCTTCGCCACCTCCTGGCCACGCACCCCGTCCGCAGCAGGAGCCCCCGATGACGTCCGCATCCTCACCCCCGCCGCCCGTCCCCGCACGGCCCGAGGTCCGGCTCCGGCTCGCGGCCCAGCCGCGCCAGGGCCGCACCGCCCGCCGGATCGACGGGGCGTGGTGGCCCCGCTCCTACGACCTGGCCGCGGAACTGCCCGGGCTGCTCGGCGTGCTGCCGCGGGCCTGGGGCCGGATCAGCAGCGTCCTGGTCAACGGGGACGCCTGGCCCGCCTGCCCGGAGCGGTTGCTCGTCGCGGGGCAGGCCGTCCACGTCGGCCGGAAGGACTCGCCGACCGCCCCGCACACCGTCTGCCTGCTCGCCCCCGGCCGCGGCCGCTGGGACCTGCTGGTGGTACCGCCCGCCACGGCGGAGTCGGAGGCCGGCCGTCTCATGGAACAGGCCGTGGAGCAAGGCGCCTGACTACCCCGCGATCAGCACCAGGGCCAGGGCGGCCAGTGCCGGGACGGTCTGTACGAAGAGGATCTTCCGGCTGGCGGTGGCGGCGCCGTACACCCCCGCGACCGCCACGCACACCAGGAAGAACACCGAGACCTGGAAGCCCACGGGGTCGGACGCCACCGCGCCCCACACCAGCCCGGCGGCGAGGAAGCCGTTGTAGAGGCCCTGGTTGGCGGCGAGGGCCTTCGTTTCGGCGGCGAACCCGGCGGTGGTGCCGAAGGCGGCGCGGGCCCGGGGCGTGGTCCACAGGAACATCTCCAGCACCAGGATGTAGGCGTGGAGCGCGGCGAGGGCCAGGACCGCGAGGGTGGCGAGGGTCGGCATGCGCGCATCATCGCAGCTTCGCCCCGCCCTCCCCGTTCGGGCCTCCCCGGGAGGCGCCGCGGGGTGCCGGGTGGCAGATTGCGGCCAGAGGAAGGCCGGCCGGGCCGTCGCGTCCCCGCGTGTGCCGCTCGGGAGCCCGGTCCGGCCTTCCCGCCCGCCGGCGCGGCGGGTCAGTAGCCGACGCGGAACGTCGCGTCCGCGCGGTCGGTGGCGGTGGCGACGGGGTCGATGCGCAGGGCGTAGCCGGAGTGGCGCAGGTAGCGCGTCGGGTGGTTGTGCGAGCGGAACGACGTCCAGGCGGGGTCGGCCAGCCCGGCGACCTTGTGGAAGGTGGCGTCCTGGGCGAACACGGACGTGCCGTCGTTCACGTCCAGCCGCAGGGCGTAGCTGTAGTGCCGCAGGTACCGGTCCGGGTAGTTGACCGACTGGAAGGACACCCCGGACGCGTCGGCGAGGCCCGGCACGAGCTTCCACTGGGAGTCGGCGTACGGGTCGAGGGGGTAGGGGTCGATCCGGCCGGCGAAACCGGCGTGGCGGATGTAGCGGTCCGGGTGGTTGTACGACTTCAGCCGGTTCCAGGCCGGGGCTCCCCAGTGCGCGAGGAGGTTGTCGTACTGCGTGCCGGTGAGCGGGGCGATGCTGCCGTGCTTGGAGTTCAGCGGCTGCGTGTAGCGGCGCTGGTCGACCGGGGTCCAGGTGCCGGAGGCGAGGTCGGCGGTCTGCCAGGCGTAGAAGACGCCGTTCGGTGTGTACGTGTCACCCCAGAGGTACCAGGTGCCGGTGGAGTGCGACCGGACGAGGATCGGCGCCTCGGTGCCGCCGTGGGCCACCGGGGTGCTGAAGACCTGCCAGCTGCCCGGGGCGAGCGTGGCGGAGCGCGCGCCGACCAGGGTCTGCTTCGAACTGTCCTTGAAGTACATGTAGTTCGTGCCGCCGACACCGAGGGCGAAGCTGCCGTCGATCACGTCGTAGCCCGGGTCGAAGTAGACCTGGGGCGCGGAGACGGTGCGGAAGTCGGTCGTGTAGTTGACCATCAGGACGTTGTGGCCGCTGGAGTTCACGGACGAGTAGACGATCCCGTACTGCCCGCGTGAGGCGTCCCAGAAGGCCTCCGGGGCCCAGCTGTGCGTGGCCATGTCGTGCAGCTTCAGCAGCCGGTAGCCGGTGAGGGAGCGCAGGTCGGCGGAGTCCCAGACGTGGATGTACGGGCTGTTGCGGTTCCAGTCGGTGCCCTTGAGGTCGGTGGCGAGGACGGTGAAGGTGCCGTCCTGCTTGCGCAGGATGAACGGGTCGCGCAGGCCGCCGGCGCCCTGGGTGGGGGTGACGACCGGCCGGTTCTGGTTGAGCGGCGTCCACTCCAGGCCGTCGAGGCTGACGGCGAGGTGCAGGCCGTACTCGGTGCCGGCGCCGAGGTTGGTCGACTCGGTGAAGTAGCCCATCACGTACGCCGGTCCGGTCGCCGCTCCGGCCGTGCCGGCGCCCAGGGCCAGATCGGTGGTGAGTGCGAGCGGCAGGGCCGCGGCCATGCCGAGGACGTGGCGGCGGGAGGGTCTGCGGGGGGCGGTCATGGTGGCTCGGCCTTCCGTCGGGGGTCCGGAACGAAGCGATGGCGCACGGCTGGATGTCTGAAATACCGAACGAGGTTCGGCAATTCGGCCAGACCGTAGGGCCGGTGGCCGTACGGCGTCAATGGCCCGGACGCGAACTCCCGCTGCGGTGCGGGCCTGCGCCGCACCGGCGTCCGACCCTGCGGTGAAGTCGGGGGAAAACAACGGCCGTTGACAGCGATTCGGCCGACGGGGGCCGGTTTTCGATCACCCCCTGGAAGGATGTGGGGCCCGCCCGCTCCCCACGACGATGATCCCCGACCTGTTCGAACACGACGTACTCGCATTCCGACGTACTCGAACACCAAGGAAGGGGCAAGCCGTTGCGCATCGCCCGGCTTCTCGGCACCGTCCTGGGCACCACGCTGCTGACGACCACCGCCGTACTGACCGCGCCCGCCCAGGCCGCACCGTCCGCACCACCGTCCACCTCCTCAGACCGCGCCTCCCTCGACGAGGCCGGGTTGCAGGACTCGCTGGACGCCGCGCACGAGGCGGGCCTGTACGGCGTCTTCTCCGCCGTCCGGGACGGCCGCGAGCGGTGGGCCGGCGCCTCCGGAGCGGCCGACGTGGCCACCGGGCGGCCCGTCACACCGGGCATGCGGCAGCGGGTGGGCAGCATCAGCAAGACCTTCACCGCCGTGGCCGTGCTCCAGCAGGTGGAGCGGGGCCGGATCCGGCTGGACGCGCCCGTCGCCGACTACCTCCCCGACCTGATACCCGGCGAGCGCGGCCGGCAGATCACCGTCCGGATGCTCCTCAACCACACCAGCGGGATCGGCGACCACGTCCTGCCCGCCTTCCCCTCCCTGCTGCGGAACTCGCCGGCCAGCCTCGACGAGGAACGCTTCCGCTCCATCCCGCCCGAGGAACTGGTCCGGCTGGGCCTCGCCGCCCCCGCCACCGGACGCCCCGGCGAGGTGCCCGGGACGTACTCCAACACCAACTACGTCATCGCCGGGCTGCTGCTGGAGAAGGTCACCGGCCAGGATTCGGACGCGTACATCACCCGCCACGTCATCGACCGGGCCGGGCTGCGCCACACGTACCTGCCGCGCACGCCGTACATCAAGGGCCCGCACCCGCGGATGTACGAGGCGCTGTACGGCCTGATCGACCCGCCCCGCGACTACAGCGTCTACGACATGTCCTGGATCCGCTCGGCGGGCGCGCTCGTCTCCACCATGGACGACCTGAACCGCTTCTACCGCGCCCTGCTCGGCGGGAAGCTGCTGGGCGAGGCCGCCCTCGGCGAGATGATGCGCACGGTGCCCGTCAGCGGCATGGAGTACGGCCTCGGCATCTACACCGTGGAGCTGCGCGGCTGCGGCCGCTTCTGGGGTCACAACGGCGCGGTGTTCGGCGCCGGCACGTTCGCGCTGACCAGCCAGGACGGCAAGCGCCAGGTCGCCTTCGCGCAGAACCTGATGAAGTACCAGAGCCTCGACGAGAACGGCCGCCCGCTGCCGCACCCGATCGACGACGCCCTCAGCCGGCACATCGTCCGAGCCCTCTGCCCGGACACCGGCACGGCCGCTCCCACGGCGCGGGACGCCCGGAGCGCGCTGTCCGAACTGCTGCCCGGAATCAACCATTCTCAGTTGACCAGCAGCCTCAAGTTTGATCAGGTGTCTCCTTAGTCTTGTTCGATTCTGATCGAGCGATGTCTGGCTCCCAGGGGGGGAGCTTGTGACGAGTTGGGGAGTTCCCTTGATGCATCACGATTCCGTCGTGCTGCGCCGGGCCGGGGTCCGGCGCGGCGCGGCCGCCCTGGCCTTCGCGGCCCTGGCCGCCGGCACGGCACTGACGGGCGCTCCGGCCGCCACGGCCGCCGGCAGCGAGGTGCTCGCCGGGAAGGCCTGCACGCCGACGCAGGGCTTCTCCGGGTGCCGGCTCTTCGACCCGACCGGTGCCCGCGAGGAGTTCCAGGTCCCGGCCGGCGTCACGGCGCTGGACGTGCGGGCCTGGGGCCAGGGCGGCGAGGGCACCCCCCACGCCAACGGCGGCGCGGGCGGCTACACCGCGGGCTCGCTCAGCGTCACGCCCGGGGAGCGGCTGTCGGTCGCGGTCGGCGTGCAGGGCTTCGGTGACGCGCTCGGCGGCAAGGGCGGCGGCAAGGGCGGAGCCGTCGGCGGCAACAGCAGCGGCGTCCGCGACGGCGACGGCAAGCCGCTGCTCATCGCCGCCGGGGGCGGCGGCGGTGGGTACGGTTACGGGGAGACCGGTCAGGGCGGTCCCGGCGGCGGTGAGCGCGGCCAGGACGACACCGAGTCCGAGCGCGGCGGCAAGGGCGCGGCGGGTGACAGCGGTGGCGCGGGCGGCGGCAACGGCTCCTCGGGCGCCGACGCGTCCGGCGGCGGCAAGGGCGGTGCGGGCGGCTCCGGTTCCGGCGGCGAGGGCGGTGGCGGCGGCGCCGGCCACGCGGGCGGCGGCGGTGGCGGCGGTACCGACGACGAGCGGGGTGACGTCGGCAGCGGCGGGGGCGGCAGCAGCTACGTCGACCCGCAGCGCGTGAGCGACGCGCGGCTGCTGACCGGCAAGCGCACGGTGCCCGCCGCGAAGGACGACCCGTTCTGGCAGGGCTCCGGCGAGCCGGTGCGCGGCGGGATCGGCGAGGGCGGTGTCAACACCGACCTCGCCGGCCACGGTCGCGTCGTGTTCCAGTGGAAGACCCCCGCGATCGCGGAGCTGGTCCAGGTCTCCGGCGCCGGGCAGACCACGCAGCCGGGCGGCGGCGCCGACCCGGTGGCCGTGGTGGCGCGGGACAAGGCGGGCAACCCGGTGGAGAACGCCTCCGTCACCTTCACCATCGACGACCCGGACAAGCTGGGCGCCTACTTCTACCTCAAGGGCGGTGCCGACACCACGAAGCTGGCGGTGCCGACCGACGCGCGGGGCCGGGCCCAGTCCCCGCTGATCGAGTCGGGCGGCGGCTCCCGTGAGGGCGAGTTCGCCATCCGCGCGGAGGTCGACGGCGTGTCGACGGTCTTCACCGTGACGGTGAAGAAGTCGGCCTACGTCGTGTCCGTGGCGGGCGGTGACGACCAGCGGGCCGAACAGGGCGAGGACTTCGCCGAGGCGCTGACGGCCAAGGTGGTCAAGTCCGGCACCGCGGCACCGGCCGGCACGGAGGTCGAGTTCCGCGTCGAGGACGACAGCGAGGACGCGCCCCGCTTCGAGGGCGGCGAGCAGGTCGTCCGCGTGAAGACCGACGAGCGGGGCGAGGCCACGGCACCGGCCCTGACCGCCGGCGAGGGCACGGGCACCTACACCGTCGCCGCGTCGGTGGGCGACGCCATGGCCCAGTTCGCCGTCGAGGTCGTCCCCGGTGACGGCACCGGCGACCCGAGCCCGGACCCCTCCGGCTCCCCGAGCCCCTCGGCGACCCCGAGCCCCTCGCCCAGCACCAGCACGGGCACCTCCGGCACGACCGGCGGCACCGGTACCTCCGGCACCTCCACCACGGGCGGCACGTCGACGAACCTCGACACCGGCAGCCTCGCCTCCACGGGCGCCGGCGGCATCGGCCTGCTGCTCGCGGTGGCGGCGGGCCTGGCCGCGGTGGGCTTCGCGGCCTTCCGCTTCGGGCCGCGCCTGCGGCTCCGCTCGCGCGACTGACGTAACGTCACCCGACTGCCCGCACCCGGTCCACCGGGTGCGGGCAGTCGGCGTTCCGGGGGCCGGGGTGCCGGACACCGCGACCGCCGCTCCTCCTGCGCCGGTGCCCGCGCCGGCCCTTCGCCTCGGGCGCGCGGCTCGTGGTGACGTTCGGCGGCGGCCGGTAACCTCGCCGTATGGCTCTGGCTTGCAACGCCCTGCCGCACTGCTTCCTCTGACGCGGCGGTGAGGACGGCGACGTGAACCGCTCACGTCGCCGTCCTCGGCGCGTCCGCCTCCGGCCGCCACCGACGCCCCGCCGAGGGCGCCGCGGCCGGACCGCGGGCGCCGTGACTCACCGTCCACCGCCCGCACGCGGCCCGGCGCTCCGCCGCGCCGCGTCGTCCTGGAGCATGCCATGCCCTCGGGTCCCACCCGCCTGCCGTCCGACCGGCTGCTGACCGTCCTGACCTGCCCCCTGTGCCGAGCCGGCCTCGACCGGGCCGACGGCGCCCTGCGCTGCCCCGGCCGGCACGCCTTCGACATCGCCCGCCACGGCTACGTCAGCCTGCTGACCGGCCACCGGCGCGCGCCGAGCGCCGACTCGGCCGACATGGTCCGGTGCCGCGCCGCGTTCCTGCGCGCCGGGCACTACGACCCGCTCGTCCGCGCCCTCGCGGGCCTCGCCACCGAACTGGCCCCGCCCGACGCCACCGTGCTGGACGCCGGCGCGGGCACCGGCCACTACCTGGCCGCCGTCCTGGACGCCCTCCCCGGGGCCCTGGGCGTCGGTCTGGACACCTCCGCCGCCGCCCTGCGCGCCACGGCCCGCGCCCACCCCCGCGCGGAGGCCGCCGGCTGGGACGTCTGGCGGCCCTGGCCCGTGCGCACCGGCGCCGCCGACCTCGTCCTCAACGTCTTCGCGCCCCGCAACGGGCCGGAGTTCCACCGGGTCCTGAGGCCCGACGGCGCCCTGCTCGTCGTCACGCCCACCGGCCGGCACCTGCGCGAACTGCACCAGCCGCTCGGGCTGCTGGGGGTCGACGCCAGGAAGGAGGAACGCCTGCGCCGGACCCTGTCGGCCGCCTTCCGGCCCGACCGCGCGGAGCCGCTGGAGTACGCCATGACCCTCACGGCCGAGGATGTCACCAGCCTGGTGGCCATGACCCCGACCGCGCATCACCTCGGCCCGGAGGAACTGCGGCGCAGGGTCGCGGAGTCGGGGACGCCGGTGCGGGTGACCGCCTCGTTCCTGGTGTCGGTGTACCGGCCCCGCCGCTCAGGTCAGTAGCCCCCGCGGGCGATGTGCTCCTGCTGCGCCGCCGTCAGCGTGCGGACCACGAGGGCGGCGGCCGCCGCAGCGGCGATGATCAGCAGGTCGGCGATGAGCAGGGGCACCACGCCGGTGTAGGCGCGGGCGATGACCTCGTCCGTGGAGTCGGAGTAGACCAGCCCCACTCCGCCCGCCATGCCGGCCAGCCACAGGCCCCACCACCAGTTGACGACGGAGGGCAGCCGCCGGTCGGGGAAGACCGACCGGTGGACGTCCGCGACCATGCCCCGGGGGATCCAGAGGTTCCCGACGGGCACGACCCAGCCCAGGAAGAGCCAGCCGTACGCGTAGCGCGGCGCCGTGCCCGACAGGGCCCGCGCGTTGTCCCGTACGCGGTCCAGCCAGAGCAGGAACGCGACGGCGCAGACCAGCGTGACGGCGGCGCTCAGGGAGGCGACCACGTGGTAGGAGTCCTCCAGGGCGGTCGGGAGCCGGTGCTCCGGCCCGCCGGACGCCGGCTGCCCGGCCAGGGCGAGCCGGACGTGCCACACCGCCCGGGCCGCCAGGACGACGGCTGCGAGCCCGAGTCCGACGACGGCACAGTGGGCCGCGCCGCGGATCGGGCGCAGGGCGGGAGCGGGGGCGGCGGGGCGGGTTTCCTGATCGGTCACCCGCTCATCTTGTCGTACTGAGTTTCGAGGCCTTGCCCGCCCCGTCCCACCGCACCTCCAGGACGTGGTCGACCGCCTCCCGGTCGAGGGGGCCGAACACGTGCGGGAACAGGGTGTCGCCGCTGACGCCGGGCGGCGGGGCGGGGGCCGCCGCCTCCCACTCCACCCTCGCCGTGAGGCGCGCCTCGTCGAGGGCGAGGACCAGCAGCGGCCTGGGCGCGTCCCGGTAGAAGGCGTTGACGACGGCCAGCGTGGTCGCCTCGTCCGGGGAGCAGTGCACGAAGCCCTCCTCGGCGAGGGAGGCGGGGGCGTAGGGCCGCTCCGGGGCGCTGTTCCAGACGGTGTGCGGCACGACGTGATAGATCATGGCCCCCGTTATAGCCCCCGGCCGAGGGCGGCGACCGTCCGGCGGGTCGTCTCGGCGATCAGGGCGTCCGAGGGCTCGGCGTCGCGGCCGGGGCGGTCGGTCATGACGGCCAGGACGAGCGGTTCGGCGCGCGGCGGGTGGACGACCGCGATGTCGTTGGCCCGGCCGTAGTCGCCCGTGCCCGTCTTGTCGGCCACCTTCCAGCCCCGGGGGAGTCCGGCCCGGATGCGGCGGGCGCCGACGGCGGTGGCGTTGCGGGAGAGCCAGTCCATGAGCAGCGCGCGGTCGCGGGCGGGCAGGGCGGTGCCCAGGAGGAGCCGGTGGAAGTCGGTGGCGATCGCCCGGGGGGTGGTGGTGTCGCTGGGGTCGTCCGGCGGTACGTCGTGCAGTTCGGGCTCGTAGTGGTCCATGCGGCTCACCTTGTCGCCGAGTCCGCGCAGGTAGGCGGTGAGCTGCGCGGGGCCGCCGATCTCGCGCATCAGCAGGTTGCCGGCCGCGCCGTCGCTGAAGCGGACGGCGGCGTCGCAGAGCTGGCGGAGGGTCATGCCGGTCGCGAGGTGCCTGCCGGTGATCGGCGTGGTGGAGCGGAGGTCGGCCCGGGTGTAGGTGACGCGCCGGTCCAGGTCGTGCGGGGAGCGGTGGTGCAGGACCGCCGCGGCGGCCAGGGCCTTGAAGGTCGAGCAGAAGGCGAAGCGCTCGTCGGCCCGGTGCACGACCGTGGCGCCGGTGCCGGTCGCGAGGGCGTGGACGCCGATCCGGGCGCCGTACGCGCGCTCCAGGTCCGCCAGCAGGGGCCGGTGCACCGGCGGGCGCTCCGACGCCGGGGCGGACCGGGTTGCCGGGGCGGATCGGTCCGCGCGGCCGGCGGGCGGGTCGTCCGTGCCGCAGGCGGCGACGGGGAGCAGGGCCGCGGCGGCCAGGAAGGCGCGGCGGGAGGAGGAGGCGGGCGCGGACCGGTCGGCGGACATACGGGGTGCTCCGTTCACTGGGGTTCCGTTCGCTCTCACTCGGGATCGCCGGGCACGGCCGCCAGCAGGGCGCGGACGGCCGGTCCGGCCGAGCCGCCGCCGGTGACGCCCTCCTCGACGACGCAGGCCACGGCGACGTTGCCGCGGTGGGCGACGAGCCAGCCGTTGTTGTCCTGCTCCTCGGACACCTCGGCGGTGCCGGTCTTGGCGCCGATCTCGCCGGGCAGGTCGGCGAGGATCCGCGCGGTGCCGTCGGTGACGGTGGCCCGCAGCATCTCGCGCAGCTGCGTGACGACGCCCTTCGGCAGCGGCGTCGTCTCGGTCGTGTCCTCGGTGCCGTCGACGAGCGAGGGCTGGCGGAAGGTGCCGGAGACGGCCGTCGCGGTGACGGACGCCATGATCAGCGGGTTGGCCTGCACCCGGCCCTGCCCGATCATCGAGGCGGCCTTCTCCGTCTCGTCCTTCGGCACCGGCACCGAACCGTCGTACGAGGGAGCCCCGATGTGCCATTCCTGGCCCACGCCGAAGTGGGTGCGGGCCACGTCGCCCAGCTCCCCGTCGTCGAGCCGGTCGCGCAGGCTGATGAAGGCGGTGTTGCACGACTCGGTGAAGTCCTTGCGGAAGGTGGCGCCCGGATGCTCGGACAGCTCCACGTTCTGGAACCGCTTGCCCACCGTGAGGTACTTGGGGCAGTCCACGACGTCGTCCGGCGCGACGGCGTCCCCGATCAGCAGGGCGCTGCTGGTGACGATCTTCCAGGTGGAGCCGGGCGCGTAGGTGCCGGACAGGGCGCGGTTGAAGCCGGACGACGGGGAGTTGGCCACGGCCAGGATCTCGCCGTCGTCGATGCGCAGCGCGACCAGCGCGGCGTTCTTGCCGTCGGCGTGGGCGGCGAGGGCCCGCTCCGCGGCGGACTGCCAGTCGGCGTCGAGGGTCGTGCGAACGGGGCCGTCGTCCCGGACGGTCCGCGCGCCGAACCGGGCCTCCGTGCGCTCCACCTTCCCGGTGGCCCGGTCGACCAGGTGGATCGCGCCGCGCCCGCCCGAACCGGCGCCGTCGCCCCCGCCGAGCCGGGTCATCAGAGGCGCGAGGGAGGGATACGCGTCGCCGGACATGCGCGTGCCCTGCCGGTCGGTGACCTCGGGGGGCCTCGTCTCCTCGCGGTCCAGGCGGAACTTCTCGGTGTCGCTCAGGCGCGGGTGGACGAGGGACAGCGTCCAGTCCACCTTCCAGGTGCCGTCGCCCTGCTCGCGCAGCGGCAGCTCCGACTTGTACGTCCAGGTGCCGAGGCCGGTGACGGGCATCCTGGCGGTGAACGGGACGGTGACCCTGCCGTCCCCGGCCTCGGCCGCGGATCCTGCCGTGAGCTGGGGCTCGTCGATGTCGAGCCCGGCGGTGAAGCTGTCCAGCACGCGCTCGGCCGTGCCCGGGCTGGTCGTACGGCCCGCCGCGCTCGGCATACGGCCGGCGGCCCAGTCGGCGAGGAACGCGCGGGCCTGTTTCCCGGCCGCCGGATCGGGCCCGGTGTCCCGCTCGAAGGGCCCGAGACCCGCCGCGTACGCCCCGCCCGCGACGGCGGCCAGCGCCACCGCCCCGGCGATGACGGCCCGCGGGGCCCGGCGGCGCGGCCCCGGTGCGCCGGTGGTGACGCGCGTGTGGTCGGCATGAGTGTCCATGCGCCGAGGACAGCAGCGGCCCGGCATCCTGTCCAAGACCGGTATCGGTGTCGAATCAATATCCAGTCGATATGATCGCTGCTCGTGGACCTGGTGCGGCACCTGGAGTGCTTTGTGGCTGTTGCAGAAGAGTCACACTTCGGCCGGGCCGCGGCTCGCCTGGGCATGGCCCAGCCGCCCCTCTCGCAGCGCATCCAGCGCCTGGAGAAGCACCTGGGTGTCCGCCTCTTCGAGCGCACGAGCCGCCAGGTGACCATCACCGAGGCGGGGACGCTGCTGCTCGCCGAGGCGCGGGAGGTGCTGGCCCGCTCCGAGGCGCTGATGGCCACCGCGCGCCGCATCCGGGACGGCGAGACCGGCCTGCTGCGGGCCGCGCTGCCCCCGGACCTCTCCGGCGAGACGGTCGCCGCGCTGCTGGCGGGCTTCGCCGAGGGCGCCGCCGGCCTGGAGGTGGAACTGCACGAGCTGTCCACCGCCCAGCAACTGGCCGCCTTCGCCGCGCACGAACTGGACGTCGGGCTGATCCACCACCCCAGCGACGTCTCCGGCCTGGAGCTGGGACCGGTGCTGCGGCGGGAACTGGGCGTGCTGCTGCCGGGCGACGCGGCGGCGGCCGGGCTCGACGAGGTCCCGCTCGCCTCCCTCACCGGCCACGACCTGATCCTCTTCCCCCGCGCCGCCGCCCCCGCCGTCTACGACGACCTGCTGACCACCTGCGCCCGCAACGGTTACACCCCACCCGCCGTACGCCACGCGCAGGGCGCCAGCTTCGTCCGCGGGCTGGTGTTGTCGGCGCGGGCCGTGGCCTTCGGCCCGCGTGACGCGCACGGCGACGCGGAGGGGGAGGCCCCCGAGGGACCTTCCCCGGGACCGCCCCAGGGACTTCCCCGGAACCCGGCCTCCGGTGTCGTCTGGCGCCCCCTCACCGGGGCCCCGCTCGCCCTGCGGCACTCCGTCGCCTGGCCCGAGGGGCGTGGCGACCCCGCCGTGGCCGCCTTCGCCGGGGCCGCGACGCACGCGCTGCGCACCACCGCCGGCGCGACCCCCGACCTGCCCTCCCGCCCGCTCCATCTGCGCCCGGCCTCGGAGTACTGGCTGTGACCGACGCCCTCGCCCGCATCCACGCGGCCTTCGCCGACGCCGGGGTCACCGGCCGGCTGCACGCCGTCGACATCGACACCGGCGCGCAGCTCGACGCCGGCGCGGACCAGCCGGTGTGCACCGCCAGCGTCCACAAGCTGTGTCTGCTCGTCGCGCTGCACGAGCGGGCCGCGCAGGGGGCCCTGGACCTCACCGAGCAGGTGGACTGCCCGCCGGAGGGCCGCACCACCGGCCCGACGGGGCTCGCCGCCATGCTCGACGGCGCCCGGCTGTCCCTGCGGGACCTCGCGTACCTGATGATGTCCGTCAGCGACAACGCCGCCGCCGACCTGCTGCTGGGGCGCGTGGGTCTCGACGCCGTCAACCGCACCACGGCCCGGCTCGGCCTCACCCGCACCCGCGCCGTCCACACCTTCGGCGAACTCCTCGCCACCATCAAGGAGGACGCCGGGCCCGGTGGCGCCGGGGCGCTCGCCGACCCGCACGTCGTCACCCGGCTCCGCGCGCTCGACCCGGCCCGCACCAACCGCAGCACCCCGCGCGACATGACCCGGCTGCTCGCCGCCGTCTGGCGCGACGAGGCCTGCCCGCCGGAGCACGGCGCGGCCATCCGCCGCCTGCTGGGGCTGCAGGTGTGGCCCCACCGCATGGCCTCCGGCTTCCCCTTCGACGACGTCCACGTCGCGGGCAAGACGGGCAGCCTGCCGACCGTGCGCAACGAGGTCGGCGTCGTCGAGTACCCCGACGGGGGTCGCTACGCCGTCGCCGTCTTCACGCGCACGGCCCGCACCTCCGCGCTGCTGCCCGCCGCCGACGCCGTCATCGGCACGGCGGCGCGCCTGGCCGTGGACGCCCTGCGCGCTCCCTGAGAGCGCCGCGCGGTCCGCTGCCCGCTCGGCGACCCCGGGGAACTCGCTCAGAGCTGGAACTCGGCGGGATTCACCCCCAGCGCCGCGCAGGCCTCGCGCAGGACCGCCGCCTCGGCCTGGGAGAAGTGGCCGTCGGCACCGGCGATGACCATGCCGGTCTGGATCACCGCCCGGGCCTCGGTCGGCTTCTTGGCGGCCTTGGCGATCTCCTGCATCGCCTCGGCCTTGCCGTGCTGGAAGTTGTGGGTCAGCTGGTCCACGTGCTTGTTGAAACGCTGGCGCAGCTGCTCCGGCGGGAAGTTCTGCAGGACGTCGTTGCTCAGGATCATCGACTCGACCTGCTGCCGCTCGGCCGGGTCCACCTGGCCGTCGGCCGCCGCGACCAGGGCGCACACCGCCATGCTCGCGTCCCGGTAGGCACCGCTCTTCAACTCGTTCTTCAGCGAGCCGAGCTGCGTCTTCAGCAGGCCGACCAGCTGCGCCTTGCTGCCGCCGCCGGACCGCGTCCCGCCGCTGGGTCCGCCGCTGTGCCCGCCGGTCGTCGCGCCTCGCCCGGCCTGACCCTGCTGGAGAGCCTTGGCCTGGTCCTTGAGCCGGTCCCACACTGCCATTGCCGCCACCTCGGTATTCGTCAGCATCAACTGGCGCACTCGCTCACGCGCGCACACCCTTCCAACGCCCGGCCCACGGGCAAAGGTTCCGCAAAACGAGTTCCTCTCACCCTGGATTGACCTTCCCCGGTTACCGTCCGCCCTGGCCGGGTGGAAGGGGCGAGGAACGTCGTGAGCGGATATCTGCCGGAGCCGACCGTCGGGCGGCTGCTGGGATCGTGGCGGTGGGACGTCCCCGCGCTGGTGCTGGTCGTGGTGCTGGGCGGGCTCTACGTGTGGGGCGTCGCGCGGGTGCGCGGGCGGGGCGGGACCTGGCCGCTCGGGCGGCTCGCCGCCTTCGTGGTGCTCGGGCTGGGGACCGTCGTCGTGGCCACGATGTCCGGGCTGGCCGTCTACGACCACGAGCTGTTCTGGCCCGCCGCCGTGCAGAACGTCGGGCTCGACCTGCTCGCGCCGCTGGGACTCGCCCTCGGCGACCCGCTGCGGCTCGCCGTCGAGGCGCTGCCCGAGGGCGGTGCGGCGCGGGTGCGGCGGGTGCTGACCGGCCGTCTGGTCAGGGCCCTGACGTTCCCCCTGGTCAGTACGGTCGTGGTGCTGGCCACGGAGCTGTCCGTCTACTTCACGCCGTACTTCGCCACCGCCCTGCGCGTGGGCTGGCTGCACGAGCTGATGTACCTGCACCTGCTGGCGGCCGGCTGCCTCTTCGTCCTCCCGGTGCTCACCCGCGAGCAGGCCCTGCCCGCCTGGTGCACCCACCCCGTCCGGGCGGCCCTGGTCTTCCTGGACGGCGTCGTCGACGCGGTCCCGGGGCTGGTGGTCATGACGCACGGCACGCTGATCGCGGGCGCCTGGTACCTGCACCACGCGCCGCCCTGGTCCCCCGACGTCCACCACGACCAGCAGCTCGGCGGCGGCGCCATGCTGGGCATCTCCGAACTGGTCGCGCTGCCCTTCCTGTTGACGGTCCTCGCCCAGTGGATGCGGGCCGAGCGCGCCCAGACGGCCGCACTGGACGCCCGTCTGGACGGCGAACTCGCCCCGGCCGTGCGGGCGGCCGACGCGGCGGGGGCACCCGAGCTGGTCCGGCCGTGGTGGGAGACCGAGGCGGGCGAGGTGGCGGAACGGGTGCGGCGGCAGGGGACGGGTGGCTGAGCCGGGCCCCGTCGCCGCCGGGCACCGTCGGCCGCCGGGCCGGTCACCGGCCGGCGGCCGCTGACGGCTGGTCCGTGGCGGGACGGGCCGCCGTCGGGAGGGGAGCCACCGGGGTCGGGACGGCCGAGGGGGCGCCGGACGGGACCGCCGGGCCGGTCGGCTCGCCGGGGCCGCGGGTGGCGGGGCCGGTGGTGCGAGTGCTCCCGGTGCCGGGGCGGGTCGATTCCGCGGCGGGCGCCCGGGAGTCGGAGGGGGACGGCGCGCGGGACTCGGAGGGGGACGGCGCCGGGGTGTCGGACGCCGAGGGGGCGGGCGGCGCCGGGCTCGTGGCGGGCGGGGCCATCGGGACCGTCGGGGTCGAGGGGCGCTCGGGTGCCGTGAGGCGCAGGGGGAGCGCGACGAGGGCGGCCACCGCGCAGCACACACCGGCGGCTCCGGCAGCGGCGCGCAGCAGGCGACGCCGGGAGGCCCTGCGGCGGACCGCCTCGAACCGGCCGGGCGGCGCGCCCAGGTAGTCGGGCGAGGAGGGGCGCAGGAGCACGGCGAGCGGGTCCTCGGGGCCCGACCCCGCGTCGCCCGGGTCGTCGTCAAGGCGTGTGGTCAAGGCTTCTCCTCAGGTGGACGCGGAGCAGTTCCCGGGCCGCGTGCAGGTCGGCCTTGACGGTTCCCTCCTTGCGCCCGGTCAGCACGGCCACCTCCCGGATCGGCATGTCAGCGTAGTAGTGGAGGAGGATCGGGACGCGCAGTCGCTCCGGCAGCGACCGCACGAGCAGCCGCACCGACGGGTCGGCCTGCTCGGGGTGCGGGCGTACGGCGGCCTCCGAGGTGACGCGGTGCAGGACCCGGCGCTCGCGCTCCAGTTTGCGCCAGTGGTCCCGGACGAGGTTGGCCGCGGTGACGTAGAGGAAGCCGCGGGGCTCCTCCACCTTCGTCCAGCGGGCCCAGAGACGGGTGAACGCCTCCGAGGCGATCTCGTGCGCCGTCTCGTCGTCGTCGACGAGCCGGCGGCACCAGCCGGCCAGGCGCGGGTAGAGGGCGGCGAACAGCTCGGACGCGGCCTTCTCACGGGACCGTTTCAACGCTCTCCAGGGGTGGGGGACCCGGCGCCGCGCAGCGCGGCGGACACGATCACGTTGTCCGCGTAGCCGTCACCGGTCCGCGCTCCGCCGCACGTGATCAGCCGCAGCTCCGGACGGTCCACGTTCCCGTAGACGTCGTCCGCCGGGAAGTCGTCCTTCGGGACCGTGCGGACGGCCGTGACGGCGAACTCCGGCGCCGTGCCGTTCTCCAGGCGCGCCACGACGAGGTCGCCACGGCGCAGCCGGGCCAGGTGGCGGAAGACGCCGTCGCCGTACCGGCCGACCGTGACATGGCCGAGGATCACCGACGGGCCGGTCCGGCCGGGCGGCGGCGAGTGCCGGTACCAGCCCGCCCGGTCGTCGGCCGTGACCGGCGGCACCTCCATCGTGCCGTCCTCGGCGAGCCCCAGCCGGATCACCGGGGTGTCGACGCCGATCGCCGGGATCAGCAACCGGACCGGGACCGGTCGGGCCACGGAGCGCCTGCGTCCGGCCGCGACCGGCGGCGGTGCCGTGCGGGAGGCGCCCCCGTCCGTCGCGGCGCCCCCGTCCGTCGCGGGGCCGCCGCCGCAGGCCGTCACCAGGGAGGCCAGGGCCCCGGCCGTGAACGCGCGCCTGGACACCGCGCGCCTGGAGAACGCGGTCATGCCCCGGTGGCCCGGCGGCGGCGTACGACGAAGACCGTGCCGCCGCCGAGGGCGAGCACCGCGGCGGCGCCCGCGCCGATCGCCGTGCCGCCGCTCCCCGACCCCTGGGACGCCGCCGCCACACCGGTGTCGGGCGCGCCGCTCGGCCGGACGGAGACCTGGTCCTCGGCCGGTGCCCGGGTCGGTTCGGCACTGGGCGCCGGACGGGCCGGTTCGGCACTGGGCGCCGGGGCCGTGCTCTCCGCCGGCCGGGTCGGTTCGGCGCTGGGCGCGGGTACGGCGCTCTCGGCCGGCCGGGCGGTGGGTGCCGCGGTCGCCGGGGCCGGGCTCGGGGCCGTCGTACCGCTCGCGACCGCGGGCCCCGTGCCCATCAGTACGGCGGTGCCCGTGAGGGCCAGGACGGTGAGGACGGTTCGGCGCATGGAGTCGCACTCCCAGGTCGGGTGACAGGTCGTGCGAAGAGACGAGGCGGGGTCGCGGCAGGTTGTAAAGAGCTGGCAAAGTCGCCCAGTGAATAATCCGTCGCGCCGGGGGGCGGGCGGCGCTAGCCTCCCCGCGTGACGACTCACTCTGTGAACAGATTGGGGGTCCCGTCCGCGCAAGGTGAGTGCTGATGCTCACCGAGACCGCGAACGGGGAATCCCCGCGTACTGACGAACCGCCCTCGCCGGAGCTGTTCTCTTCGGATCCGTTCTTCTGGCCGCGCGTGCGCGAGTTCGCCGTGCCGCCCGGCATGATCGAGACCGCGACCGCCCGGCGTCGTACCGGGGACTGGGCGGGTGCCTGCGCCGCCGCCAACATCGACGTCGACCTCCGGCCGCGTGCCGTGGCACGGCGGCACGGCACGGAGACCGCCGCCCTGCTCCGCGCCGACCTCCGCCACCTCGCCCCCGACCTGCTGCGCTGGCACATGCCGAGGATCGCCCCCGACGGGCTGCTGCGGCCCGGACTGACCCTCACCCTGGCCCGGTACGACACGGCGGGCGCGGGGGAGCTGCACCTCGTGGTGCGGACCCCGCCGGCCTGGGCGGACGCCGGTCAGCGCATGAGCCTCGCGCTGTGGGACCCGTCCCGCACGGAACAGGCCGGCCGCGGCCACCCGCACCCCCGCCCCAGCCGGCGGTTCCGTCTCGACCTGCACCGCCACCTGTGGGACGCGCGCCGGGCCGGTGAACTGCGGGAGCGGTGCGGCGAGGGCCGTACCGACGGGGTCTCGGAGCTGTCCGGGCTGCTGCCGCGCGGGCACCGGTGTGCCGTCGACCGGTGGGCGGCCGAGGCGGAGATCCTGCTGCGGGCCGAGGGGCGTCCGGGCGGCGGCCGGGTCGCGGTGCGGCTCGGCGCCCGCAACCGGCTGGTCCTGGACGTGTCCGACGGGGCCGCCGTCCCGTGCGGGCACACCGCCGGGCCAGCGCTGCCCGTCCTCCCCGACGCCGCGACCTGGGTGCTGCCCGACCTGGAGCTGCTCCGGGCCGGGGCGATCGACGCCGGACGGCTGCATCCGCTGGTCGCCTCGGCGCTCGGGGCGGAGCGGGCATCGGCCGGCTCGCCCCGGGCCGCGGAACGGGCGGGCGATCCGGGGCTGGTGGAGTGCCGGGGCGCCCGGCACCGGATCGGCCTGGTCGACGGCGTCCTGGCCGCGCTGGACCACGCCCCGGACGAGATCCGGCGGGAGGAGCTGCTGACCGCCCTGGGCGGTACCCCCCTGCCCTGCCTCCAGGCCATCGACCAGGCGCACCGCCGCCCCGACTGCCTCACCGGCGTCCGCGAACGCCTCCGGCACGGCGATGTCGCCGGTGCCCTGGCCGCCGTGGAGAGCCTGCTGGGCCCCGACGCGGTCATGCGCGGCGGCCCGTTGCGGGACGCGCTGGAGACGGCGGCGCGGCGGCGGATCGCCCACGGGCTGTTCCGGGCGGGCCTGGACGGGCCCTCGCCCGGCAGCCTGCGCCCCTGGGACCGCCGCCGCTCCCGCGACCACGGCCCGCACCCGCGCCACATGTGACCCGGGCCCTTTCCGGCCTCCTCCTCCTACACCCACAGGTGATCACCCATGCCCATGAGCACTCCCCTCTCCCGACTCGACGTCGCCGGTGACCTGCTGACCCTGCTCCGGGACACCACCACCGAACCCCGCCCCGACACCCAGCTGGAGGCGTTGACCCTCGCCGTGGCCGCCGACCTGCCCGTGCTGCTGTGGGGCGAGCCCGGCATCGGCAAGACCGCGGCCCTCACCCAGCTCGCGACCGCCCTGGACCTGCCGCTGACCACGGTGATCGCGAGCGTGCACGAGCCGTCCGACTTCTCCGGGCTGCCGATCGTCGGCGACGACCCCGCCGCGCAGGGCGTCCCCATGGCCCCGCCGGACTGGGCCGTACGGCTGGTGCGGGCCGGGCGGGGGCTGCTGTTCCTCGACGAACTGTCCACCGCGCCGCCCGCCGTCCAGGCCGCCCTGCTCCGGCTCGTGCTGGAGCGGCGGATCGGGGCGCTGCGGCTGCCGCCCGGGGTGCGGATCGTGGCCGCCGCCAACCCGCGCTCCTCGGCCGCCGACGGCTGGGAACTGAGCCCGCCGCTCGCCAACCGCTTCGTCCACCTCCAGTGGACCCACGACGCCGAGGTCGTCGTCCGCGGCCTCGGCGGGATCTGGCCGACGGCGACCCTGCCGTTGCTCGACCCGCACAAGCTCCCGGAGGCCGTGGACTTCGCCCGCCGGGCCGTGTGCGGGCTGCTCACCGCGCGTCCCGGGCTCGTGCACCGGCTGCCCTCCGGGGAGGCCCGCCGGGGCGGGGCCTGGCCGTCCCCGCGCAGCTGGGAGATGACGCTGCACCTGATCGCCTTCGCGACCGCGGCCGGTTCGTCACGGGACGTGCTCTCCCTCCTGGTTCGGGGCACCGTCGGCGACGGCCCCGGCCTGGAACTGCTGGCGAGCCTGGACCGGATGGACCTCCCCGACCCGGAGACGCTGCTGGCCGACCCGGGCGGCGCGGAGCTGCCGCAGCGGGGCGATCTGCGCCAGGCCGCGCTGGACGCCGTCGTGGCCGCGGTCCGCGCCCGCCCGGAGCGGTCCCGCTGGGACGCGGCGTGGGCGCTCCTGGTCAGGGCGGTGGAGACCGGCCCCCCGGACGTGGTCGTCGTCCCCGCGACCACCCTCGCCGCACTGCGCCGCGAGGACTGGGACGTACCGGCGTCCATCGAGCGCCTCGCCGGGGTGGTGTCCCTGTCCCGGCGGGCGGACCACGCCGCGGCCCGCGGCACGGCGAAGGCGGGCCGATGACGACGGCGGAGACCGGCACGACCGGGGCCCTCGACCGCGGCAAGCTCTTCGCCGCCCGCCTGCACGCCGCCCGGGCGCGCCCCTACCTGGCGACGGCCCTGTTCGCCCTGCACGTCGTCGAGTCGCGGCGGGTGCCCACGATGGGCGTCGACCGGCACTGGCGCTGCTACGTCTCACCGGTGTTCGTCGACCGCACGCCCGTCGAGGAACTGGCCGGCGTGTGGGTGCACGAGGTCTCCCACCTCCTGCGCGACCACCACGGACGCAGCGACCGCGTCGCCCGGGAGCGCGAGCTGCACGGCCCGGGGGAGCGGCTGCGGATGAACATCGCCGCCGACTTCGAGATCAACGACGACGTCTACGGCGACGGCCTCGCCCGCCCCGAGGGAGCCGTCGAGCCGGGCCTGCTGGGCCTGTCCGAGGGCGAGTTGATGGAGGACTACCTCCGGCAGTTCAGCATCGGCCCGCGTATGGAGGACCTGGCCTGGCTGGACTGCGGCAGCGGCGCCGACGGCCTGGACCGGGAGTGGGAGCTGGGCCCGGACGGCGCGCACGGCCTGAGCGAGCAGGAGCGGGACGCGGTCCGCTTCCGGGTGGCGCAGGGCATCACGGGCCGACCCGGCAGCGCCCCGCAGGGCTGGCGCCGCTGGGCCGAGGAGGCCTTCCACCCGCCCCAGCCGTGGCGGGAACTGCTGGGCGCGGCGGTCCGCTCGGCGGCGTCCGGCCCCGGCGCGGGCGAGGACTACACCTACGGCCGCCCGGCCCGCCGCTCCACCGCCGTACCCGGCACGGTCCTCCCCAGCCTGCGCCGCCGCCCGCCCCGCGTCTCCGTCATCATCGACACCTCCGGCTCGGTCAGCGACGCCGAACTCGGCAGCGCGCTCCTCGAAGTCGCCGCCATCGCCCGGGCCGTGGGCGGCCGCCGCGACCTGGTCACCGTGGTGCCCTGCGACGCCTCGGCGGGATTCGCGCGCCGCCTGTGCCGCGCCGAGGGCATCCCGCTGACGGGCGGCGGCGGCACGGACCTGCGCGCCGGCTTCACCCGCGCACTGCGCTCCCGCCCGGCCCCGGACGTCATCGTGGCCCTCACCGACGGCCAGACCCCCTGGCCGTCCACCCGCCCGCCCTGCCGGACGGTGGTGGGCCTGTTCCCCCGCCGCCGCACAGGCCACTCCTACGACGAGTCCGATCCCGAGTACGTCCCCGACACGCCACCGCCGTGGGCCCGCGTGGTGGACATCGGCTCATGACGCTCATGCCGCCCCACGGCCTGTGCAGCAGCCCCCGTTCCATCGCCACCACCACCGCCCGCGTGCGGTCGTCGACGTCGAGTTCGGCGAACAGGCGGAGCAGGTGGGTCTTCACCGTGGCCTCGGCGATGACCAGGCGGCGGCCGATCTCGGCGTCGGTGAGGCCGTCCGCGACCGCGTCGAGGACGTCCGCCTCGCGGGCCCAGAGCGGGATCTGCGCGGGCTGGCGCATGCGGGCGACCAGGCGTTCGGCGACCCGGGGGGCGGCACGGCCTCGCCGCGTGCCGCCGCGCGGATCGCGTCGGCCAACCGCTCCCGGGTGGTGTTCTTGAGGAGGTAGCCGATCGCCCCCGCCGCCACCGCGCGCTCGATCTCCGCGTCGGTGTCGTAGGTGGTCAGGATCAGGACCCGGGTGCGGGGGAAGCGCGGCACGATCTCGGTCGTCGTGGCGATTCCGTCCAGCTCCGCCAGCCGCTTGCGCATGCCGTCCAGGCCGAAGCCCGCCGACTCCTCCAGCACGTCGGCCAGGGACTCCTGGGCGCAGCGCAGCAGCGCGGTCCGGGTCTGCTGGTCGCACTCCAGGTCGGCGAGGTCGGCGTCGACGGTGAGGCCGGTGTCCTCGGTGAAGCGGTCCAGGACCCGGCGCAGGGTCCGGGCCACCGGGGCGAGCCGACCAGCTCGCGGGCCGGCGGGGTTCTCCCGCGCGGTGGACTCGATCGACCGCAACTGCTGGGCGCTGCGCGCAGTTTCGAAGGCGAGGCCCGCCCGGGCCGCCTCGGCCAGCACGATGATCGAGGCGTAACCCCGCGCGAGGGTGTCGTGGATCTCGCGGGCCATGCGCTCCCGCTCGTCCGCCGCGCCCTGGCGCTGGTGGGCCTGCGACAACTCCGCCCGCGCCTGCACCAGTTCGGAGATCAGCCGGGTCCGCTCGACGCTGTCGAGGCCCTGGGGACAACCCCCGTCCTGCGGATCAGCTCGGCGTCAGGACGACCGCCTGGCCGCCCGCCGGGGCCATGGCCACGTCGAGCGTGTCGGCGGCGGTGACGGTGCGGGTGCCGACCACGACCGGCGTCTGGTACGGCTTCGCGCCCGGGGTGCCGTCGGCGTAGACCGTCGCCGTGTACGTGCCGCTGCCGAGGAAGGACAGGGGCAGGGAGAGGGTGCGGGAGGACTCGTTCGTCATCGCGCCGAGGTACCAGTCGGAGCCGCTGCGGCGGGCCACCGCGATGTACTCGCCGATCGATCCGGCCAGGGCGCGGCTCTCGTCCCAGGTCACCGGGACGGCGTTGAACCAGGGCAGCCCGGGCCAGGCGGCCGGGTTGCCGTACTTGGACGGCTTGTCGTACCAGAACAGGAAGTTGAGCGGCTGGTAGTACACCGCGGCCATCGCCATCTGGTGGGCGTTGGTCGTCTTGTCGCGGGACTGGCCGTAGCAGATCGTGTAGTCCATCGGGCCGCCGATGTTGCGGGCGAAGGGCAGCGTCACGTTGTGCGCGGCCGTCGGGAACTGCTCGTTGCCGCGCACGCCCTCCAGGCTGATCCAGTTCGGGTAGGTCCGCTCGTAGCCGAACGGCCGGACGTCGTCGTGCATGTCGATCAGCAGCTCGTACTTCGCCGCCGTCCTCGCCCAGTCGACGATCCGGTTGGTCATCGACTGTGTGCCGTCGTTGATGAACCCGAGCTTGACGCCGCGCACGCCCCAGCCCTTGTACAGGCCGAACAGCGAGTCCGCGTCGGTCAGCGCGAGCCGGTTGACGTAGAGGAAGACGCCGATGCCCTTGCTCGTGGCGTACGAGATGACGGAGGGGAGGTCGATCGCGGGGATCGGCTTCGTGGCGTCGGGGGTGGTGAACTCCGGGCCGTACCAGCCGGCGTCGTACTCGATGTACTCCAGGCCCCGGGCCACCGCGAAGTCCACGCCCTGGAGGCCGGCGGCGGTCGAGAGCTCGCAGCGGAAGACCTTGCCCGGCCTGATCCACGAGGTGTCGGACAGGGCGTTCGGCGGGGCCAGGTTGAGCACCAGTTCGGCGTTGTCGACGAGTTCGGCGTGCGTGGCGCCGACGACCACCGCGCGCCACGGCGTGGCGAAGGGGGCGGCGACGGTGGACGTCGTCTCGACCGGGCCGGTGCCGCGGGCGGTGTGCTCCATGAGGAAGGCGGCGAGGGTGTTCGGCTCGCCGGGGACGGAACTCAGCATCAGCCGGGGGTAGTCGACCCGGGCGGACTCGCAGACGCAGGCGATGAGACCGTCGCCGAGCGTCGCCGTCAGCGGCAGGTCGGTCAGCGGGCCGTTGTCCGTGGTGGAGGTGCCGGTGACGGGTATGGCACCCGGCGCCACCGGCTCGTAGGCGTTCTCGTCGCGGGCGCTGTAGACGGTCGTGCCGTCGGGGAAGGCGAACGACGTCAGCTCGTCGGCGATGGTCGCGGTGCCCTCGTCGAGGAGGAGGTACCGGAGGGCGACGCCCGTCCTGTACGCCCGGACCTGCACGCCGAAGCGGATGCCCGTGGCCCGGTCCTGGAGGTCCCAGCGCTGCTCCTGGTAGTGGTCGGTGACGGTCGCGTTGCGGCCGTAGACCGGGGTCCAGGTGGTGCGCCGGGTGCGGTGGCGCCGGCCGGTCACCCTGACGTCGTCGCCGAGGACCGTGCCGTCGCCGAGCCGCAGGCCGAGGGCGGAGTCGTCGAGCACCGTCCTGCCGCCGCGCCGAGCCGACCAGCGCAGGGCGCCCCCGAGGAGGGAGAGGGTGACGGAGGTGCCGCCCATGCGGGCGGTGACGCTCTCCGCACGGCCGCCGTCGCCGGCGTGGGCGGGCCCGGCCGCGGTGAGGCCCGCGGCGGCCAGCCCGGCGGTGACGGCGGCGCCCTTCAGCACCGTGCGCCGGGAGGCCGGGGCCGGACCCGCGGCCGCTCTGCCCGGCGTGGGCGCTTCCTGCGCTCGTGACCCTCTGGTCGGGCTCATCACGGGACCCCTCTCGGCAAACAGGTAGTAAACGGTTTCTACCGCGTGTCAGTTGTAGGGCCTGCCACAAGAGGGGGTCAAGACCCCGGAACCCCGGACTCCCCGTGCGGTACGGGGAGTCCGGGGTTCCGGGGCGGAGCGGGTCAGCGCAGGGTGCCGATGCGGTCGAGCCGCTCGTTGACGCCGTTGCGCAGCTCGCCGAGGGTCGTGCCCGCGGGGGCCGACTTCGGCGTGGAGGAGGGCGGCTGGGTCTCGTCCGCGCAGGTCGTGCCGCGCGCCGGGACCTTCCCGTCGACGAGGTAGCTCGTCACGGCGTCCGTCGCGCAGGCGCTGCGCCCGAAGGCGGTGTGCCCCTCGGCCCGGAACGTGAGCAGCCGGCCGTTGTCCAGCTGCCGGGACAGGGCGACCGCGTCCCGGTACGGGGTGTCCGGGTCGCCGGTGGTGCCGAGGACCAGGATCGGCGCGGAGCCCTTGGCCCGGAAGGACCCGGCGTAGCGGCTGGGCTTGTCGCCGGTCCACTGGGCGCACGTGGTGGCGTGCTGGTGGTCGTAGAGCGGCGGGCCGTACGCCATGGCCGGGCCGAGCAGCGGGGCCAGCGCGGCGTTGGTGGTGACCTGCCGCTTCAGCAGGGCCGGGCTGCGCGGGTAGTCCTTGTCGACGCACTCGACCACGATGTTCGGGTTGAGGAAGTCGTAGCTGGCCGGGGACGGCGGCCGGAGCAGGAACGAAGTGGTGTCGCGCTGCTGCGCCTTGCGCAGGGCCTCGCCGAGGGACGGCCAGATGACCTTGCCCTCGTTGATGTTGAACATCAGGCGGTAGACGACGGTGTAGCCGTTCGCCTGACCGCCGTTGGCCGTCGGCACGGGGTTGGCGTCGAGGTCGGCCTTGAGCCTCTCGAACGCGGCCCGCGGGTCGCCGTCGCCGAATCCGCACGTCGCCTGGTCGGCCTCGCACCAGTCCAGGAAGCGGCTCATCGCGCCGTCCAGGGCCAGGTACTGGGGCCGGTCGTAGGCGTAGGGGTGGTTCGCGTAGCGCTCGGGGTCGTAGGCGCCGTCCAGCACCAGGGCGCGGACGCGCTCGGGGAACATGGCGGCGTAGACGGTGCCGATGTAGCTGCCGAAGGAGCGGCCGTAGTAGGTGAGCTGCTCCTCGCCGAGGGCCTGGCGCAGCAGGTCGATGTCGCGGGCGACGTACCCGGTGCCGACGAACGGCCGCAGCGCGCCCGCCCGGTCCTGGCAGGCCTGGTCGAACGCGGCGCCCTGGCGCACGGCGTTGTCGTAGGCGTCCGGCCCGGGCGCGCCCTTGGCCTCCCTGATGGCCTTCGTGTACGTCGCGTCGTCCCAGCACTCCACCTGCGAGCTGCGGGCGACGCCCCGTACGTCGTACCCGAAGACGTCGAAGGAGTCGCGCAGGTCGGCGGGCAGGTCGGCGTAGTTGTTGCGGACGAAGTCGACGCCCGAGTTGCCCGGTCCTCCCGGCTGGAGGAAGAGGGTGCCCTTCTTCCGGCCCTGGTCAGGGGCCTTCTTGCGGATCACCGCGAGGGTGATGGTCCTGCCCTGCGGATCGCGGTAGTCCAGCGGCACATCGGCGTTCGCGCACTCGAAGCCGCCCTGGCAGTCGGACCAGGTGAGGTTCGGTACGGGCGGCTGCGTCGATGCCGCCGCGCCCTCGGCCGCCTGCGCGGCCGTCGCCTGGACCCCGCTCCCGGCGACGACGAAGGCGGCGGCGGTGGCCAGGGCGATTCTGAGCCGTAGGATGCGTCTGCGCGCTCCGGAGCCGGAGCGGCGCGAGGTGTGGTCGTGTGTGGTCACTCTTTCCGTTCCCCCTTGGGCGGATGCGCCGACTGGCGCGTCCTGATGCCGGCGTGTTCCGCCGCATGTCTAGCCCAATCCGACGGGGCGCGCGACCCGATCCGGCGAGTCTTTCCACCGCATCTCTCCAGGACCCGGCGGTAGTTGCCGGCCCGTTCGCCTTCGGGACGGCTGAAAGCCACGCGGCGGGGGCGGTTTTCGGCCTCCCGTACGGCTGATCCGGCCCGTGTCCACCCGGCCGACGATGGCCGGACCGCCCTTGCGGCGCCCTCGGCCCAAGTCCCATGTGGGCACCCCCGGTTCGCCCGAGCGAATCCGCTTCTGCTCCAGGCCCTTGAACGCCGGGGCGGCTGACGGGGCGTGGGCTCGCCGTGACTCGGCGACCATCTGTGAGGTGCCCGAGGGTCACGCCCGCGGTGCCGTTGCGGGGCGCGTGCGGCGGCCCCCGCCCGGGGCGCAGCACGAGCAGCCCGGCCGGCATCCGCACGGGCCCTGCCCTGCGTCTTCCCTTGAGTCTTTCCCTGTGTCCTGGGTGGTGCCAGGGGACGACGGCGTGGTGTCGCGGGACGACGGCGGCGCGGCACAACAGCCCTCGCCGCGCCAGGCGTCCCGCCCCTCCTTGACCGCCACGGCGGCGATCACGAGGGCGGCGATCGGGTCGGCCCAGGACCAGCCCAGCGTGGCGTTGAGGACCAGACCGGCCAGGAGGACGGCGGACAGGTACGTGCACAGCAGGGTCTGCCGGGAGTCGGCGACCGCGGAGGCGGAGCCCAGTTCCCGGCCGGCCCGGCGTTGCGCGGCGGACAGGAACGGCATCACCGCGAGGGACAGGGCGGCGAGCACGATCCCCGGGACGGAGCGCTCCGCCTCGCCGGCGCCGGCGAGCGCCCGTACCGCGTCGACGGCGACGTACGCGGCGAGCGCGAAGAAGGACACGGCGATGATCCGCAGGGCGGTCTTCTCGCGCGCCTCGCGCACGGCGTGGTCGGCCGCGGAGAACTGCCAGGCGACGGCCGCGGCGGAGGAGACCTCGATGACGGAGTCGAGGCCGAAGCCGATCAGCGCGGTGGAGGAGGCGAGGGTCCCGGCGGTGAGGGCGACGGTCGCCTCGACGGCGTTGTAGGCGATGGTCGCGGTGACCAGGAGCCGTATCCGGCGGGTGAGCGCGTCGCGCCGGGCCGGGGCGGGGCCGAGCGCGAGCGGAGTCTCGGCGGCCATGCTCAGCAGCAGCCCTTCGCGTCGGCGTCCGGGCAGCTGCGGTCGGTCTCGACGGCCACCACGGCGGTGCGCAGGTCGTCGAGGGCGTGGCCGAGCCGTTCGTCGGCAAGCTCGTAGCGCGTGCGCCGGCCGTCCGGGACGGTGACGACGAGCCCGCAGTCGCGCAGACAGGCCAGGTGGTTCGACAGCCGCGTCCGGGAGACACCGAGGGCGTCGGCGAGATCGGCGGGGTAGGCGGGGGCGTCGCGCAGGGCGAGCAGGATACGACAGCGGATCGGATCGGCGAGGGCGCGCCCGAACCGGGCGAGCACGGCGATGTCGGAGGCGACGGTCAGCATGCGACGACAGTACACGGTTCCCTGAATTCAGGAAACCGTGGATCGTCTCTGGGCTTCCAGCAGGGCCGGACTGCCGGTTCCAACGCAGCCCACCGGCGTGCATCGCTGGGCAGGGGCCACCGCGGACCGTCGGGGCTTCCCAGCCGGACCGCACGGTCCGCAACCTGCTGAACGGCGCCTCCCGACGGCCCGTCGGGCGGACGTGTGCGGCGCTGGAGCGGGTGTTCGGCTGTCCGGTCGAGGACAGGCAGCCCTACGCTGTCGTGCCATGCGGGAAACGCGTCTCGACACCGCTCGGATCCGAGCGGCTCGCCGGGTCATCAACCCGGTCTTCCTCGACACTCCGCTGTACCGCTGCGAGGCGCTGGAGCCCGGCCTCGGGTGCGCGGTGAGCATCAAGCTCGAAACGGCGAACCCGGTCCGCAGCTTCAAGGCCCGCGGCACCGAGCTGGTCGCGAGCCTGCTCGCCGACGAGGACTCGCGGGCCGTGGTGTGCGCCAGCGCGGGCAACCTCGGCCAAGCCCTCGCCTGGTCCGGTCGCGGCCGGGGGCTGGACGTCACCGTCGTGGCATCCCGCTTCGCGACCGCGGCCAAGCTGGACCGCATCCGCGCACTGGGCGCCGGGCTGGAACTCGTCGACGGCGACCACGAGATGGCGCGCGAGCGGGCCGCGGCCATCGCGCGCCGCGACGGCATCCGGCTGGTCGAGGACAGCCTGGACATCGAGACCTGCGAGGGAGCGGCGACCATCGGCCTGGAACTGGTGGACGCCACGACGTCGTTCGACGCCGTGCTGATCGCCCTCGGCGGCGGAGCGCTGGCCACCGGCGTGGGCCACGTGGTGAAGGCCATGGCGCCCGAGACCGAGGTGATCTGCGTCCAGCCGCTGGGCGCACCCGCGCTGACCCACTCGTGGCACCGGCGGCGCGTCGTCACCACCGACTCGACCGACACCATCGCCGACGGCGTCGCCGGCCGGTACCCCATCCCGGCCGTTCTGGACGACCTCCTCCTGGTCGCCGACGACGCCGTCCTCGTCCAGGAGGCGTCGATCATCGCCGGCATGCGGATGCTCCTCGACCATGCCGGCCTCATCGTCGAACCATCGGCCGCGCTCGGCATCGCGGCGATCCTCGAAGACCCCGACCGCTTCGCCGGCCGGCACGTGGTCACCATCCTGTGCGGCAGCAACGTCGACGTGGACGCCTATCACCGCTGGGTCGGTGCGGCCGGCCTCAACGGGTCCTGAGCCACGGGTGCCGGGTTGCCGGCATGCGGATGCTCCTCCCCTCGCGGCGCGCGAGCGGGCCGGCGACGCCGTCGGCAGCGGGAGAGGATCTGCCTGGCCTTCGGTGGCCCATCCGGCGGTTCAAAGGGTGAGGCCGAAGTCCGTGAAGTACAGGCGCCGTCCGTCGGTCAGGATGTTCTGGAAAAGGGCGTCGAAATGCAGAAGCCCACGAGCGTTCAGGAACAGCACGATGCTCGCCGAGGACTGCTGAAGGGCCTCGACACGTCGGCGCACCTCCGGCCTGCCTCCCCAATAGGCCACGACCCGCTCCTCGTCCGCGAGTTCCTCGGGAAGCGCGGTCGTGCCCGGCAGCATCCAGTCGCGCCTCTTCCGACATATCAGGACGCTCGACCGCTACCCGCATGAAACGCCGACCTCGTTTCCACCCTGCCCGGTCCTCAATGGCGAGGGCCTTGGGAAAGGTCACCCCGCCAAGGCGGTGGCCAGGGAACCGACTCCGCTATGCGTGTGCCTCGCACGCCGAGGCCGGCGCGTGCCAGCTCCAGGAAGTGATGCCGCGCCTGCCGGAAGTCCTGGTACGCCTGGTCCCAGCCGCCCTGCTCTCTGGTCGGGAGCTCGCGGGCCAGCCACTCCAGATGCCACAGGCAGTGGTTCAGCCTGACCGCGGCCGTGTTCGTCTTCACGTCCCCCAGCAGCCACACCGTCTCCGCGAGCGCCGAGCGTCGCAACTCGGCCTCCGCCACTTCGGCGAGGACCTCCGCCGTGGGCTCCAGCGGTGCGGCTCCGCTCGCTGCGATGCCCTTGGCGACCGCGATTCGTCGGTAGCGGTGCGCGAGTTCCTTCACGGCGTGGGCGTACTCGGCATACGCGCTCAACCGTCGCTCGTCCCACCGCACGGACTGCTCCCGCCGCCATCGTGCCTTCTCCACGACCATGGTGGCCGCCATCGACAGCACGGCGCCCAGCGCTACGGCGAGCAGCGTCGCGAGTTGACCAGTCAGAGCCATGAGTGCTTCATAACCCACCGGCCTGAGAGGCAACCGCCGACGGAGAGAGCGCCGATGGTCGTGAGGTGACTCCTGCGCCCAGCGCCCCCACAGGGAGCCCCCTCAACGCCGGTACGCCGTCGCGATGCGCTCCCGGAACGGCCGTCGCCCCACCGCCTCCGTCACCTCCCTCAGCAACGCGGCCAGCGGCATCGACAGCTCCGCGTCCAGTTCGGCCATCGCCGTCCGCGTGGCCTCCCACTCCGCCTCGATCCGGGGCAGCAGGGCACGGGCCTTGGGGGTGAGGGCGATCAGCCGGCGGCGGGCGTCCCGGGGGTCGGGGGTGTGGGTGACCAGGCCCGCGCGGGCCATCTGCGCCGCCGTCTGGCTCGCGGCGGAGTGCGTGACCCCCACCGAGGCGGCCACGTCGCGCACGGAGAGCGGGCCTTCGGCGACCAGGGCCCGTACGACCGGGGAGAACCGGGGCCGGTACCCGGCGAGGCCCTGCTCCTCGTAGACCTTGGCCACGTCCGCGTCGAGGAGTTCGAGGACGTGCCGGAGCAGGGTGCCCACGGCGACGGGATCCGGATGACCGCTCATGTTGTTAATCTAACAGCGCTGTTATATCTCAGCGCATTCCACCGCGAGAGGCGGCGCACATGCCCGGGCTCCATCCCCCCGTCGAGCCGTACGAGCACGGCATGCTCGACGTCGGCGACGGCAACCGCGTCTACTGGGAGACCTGCGGGAACCCCGCCGGCAAGCCCGCCCTGGTGCTGCACGGCGGGCCGGGATCGGGTGCGGGGCCGTTCTGGCGGCGGCTGTTCGACCCGGCGGCGTACCGGATCGTGCTGTTCGACCAGCGGGGGTGCGGGCGCAGTACGCCCGACGCCGCCGATCCGGGGACCTCGCTCGCCGCCAACACCACGCACCACCTCATCGCCGACATCGAGCTGCTGCGGCGCCACCTCGGCATCGACGACTGGCTGGTCCTGGGCGGCTCCTGGGGCGTGACCCTCGCCCTGGCCTACGCCGAGCGGCACCCGGAGCGCGTCAGCGAGCTGGTCCTGTTCAGCGTCACCAACACCACCCGCCGTGAAGTCGAGTGGGTCACCCGGGACATGGGGCGGATCTTCCCCGAGGAGTGGGCGCGGTTCCGGGACGCCGTGCCGGAGGCCGAGCGCGACGGCAGCCTGGTGGACGCGTACGCCCGGATGCTCGCCGACCCCGACCCGGCCGTGCGGGAGCGGGCCGCGCGGGAGTGGTGCCGGTGGGAGGACGTGCACGTCTCCACCCACCCCGGGCACAAGCCCGACCCCCGCTACGAGGACCCGCGCTTCCGTTTCCGCTTCGCCCGCCTCGTCACGCACTACTGGCGGCACGCCGCCTTCCTGGACGACGGGGCGCTGCTCCGTGACGCCGGGAAGCTCGCCGGCATCCCGGGTGTGCTGATTCACGGGCGCCTGGACATCAGCGGGCCCCCGGACATCGCCTGGCGGCTGGCCCAGGTGTGGCCCGACGCGGAACTGGTGCTGACCGGCGGGGAGGGACACGGGCTGTCGGGGGGCACGACGATGGACGCCGTGCTGGCGGCGACGCACCGCTTCAGCGTGGCGTGAGGGCAAGTTCTCCTGGACAGACGGTAGTTGTGCAGGCGACTGCTGCGGCCGCACAGGGGCCCGGCAACGCCTCCACGCCGCCGTCAGCCGGCGAAGGCCCGCCTGCTGTGGGCCAGCAGTTCACGCACCGCGGGGCCGTGCGAGCTCCTCCACACCAGGGCGAGCAGGGCCGGTGCCGTGACGTCGTCGATCGTGCGGGCGACCAGCCGGCCCAGGGACCCGCGATGGCCCGCCGCCATCGACTCGCTCAGCACGGCGACGCCGAGCCCGCGGGCCGCCAGGTCCGCGACGGCGTCCGCGGCGCTGGCCTGCAGGGCGATCACCGGCCGGAGGCCCTGCGCGGCGCAGGCGCGGTCGAAGACCGTGCGCAGGCCGGTGCCCGGGGGCATGCACACGAGGGGATGGTCGGCCAAGTCGGCCAGCAGCATCCGGCGTTGCTCTGCCAGCGGGTGTCCGGCCGGGACCGCCACGACGAGCCGCTCGCTGATGACCGTCAGCGATTCCAGGCCCTCGGGCGCGCCCGCCGTCCCGACGAGAGCCAGGTCGACGGTCCCGTCGCGCACGGCCTCGACCAGCCGGTCGGAGTTGTCCTCCAGCAGGGAGAGCTCCACTCCCGGATGCGCCCGGTGGAAGGCGGAGAGGGCGTCGAACAGGGGCGTGAGCGTGCAGCCGATGACCATCCCGACCGCGAGCCGGCCCCGGATCAGGTCGGTCACCTCGCCCACCGCCTGCCCGACCGCCCCGGCCGCGGCGAGTGCCGCACGGGCGTGGTCGAGCGCGGCCCGGCCCGCGGCGGTGAGGGTGGCGGTACGCGCCGACCGGTCGAACAACTCGGCGCCCAGCTCCCGCTCCAGCTGGCGGATCTGGGCGCTGACCCCGGACTGGCTGATGTGCACCCGCTCGGCGGCCCGCGTGAAGTTCCGCTCCTCGGCGACCGCGACGAAGTACTCCAGCTGCCTCAGTTCCATGACTGGGAATTCTAGATACCAGTAGATCCATCTGTTGGACTTCTGGTCGGGGGGCGGGGACGCTGGAAGCGCCGAAGGAAGCCGTTCCGTCCGCAGGAGATGCCGTGTACGAGAAGGCCATGCGTCCCGAAGACCTCACCCGCCTGTTCGTCGAACGGTCCAACGCCGGTGACGCGGCCGGGGTCGCCGCGCTCTACGAGGAGGACGCGGTGCTGGCCTACCCGCCCGGCGAGCGCACGGTGGGCCGGGAGGCGATCCGCGCCCTCTGGGAGAAGGTCCTGGCCGACCGCCCGCACTTCGAGCCGGAACCGCCCCTGCCGACCCTGGTCAGCGGCGACATCGCCCTGACGGCGACCCCGCCCGGGGACGGGGCCGGGGCCCGGGCGCAGGTCGTACGGCGCCAGCCCGACGGAAGCTGGCTGCGGGTGCTGGACCAGCCGGAATTCCTGCCGCCCGCCCACTGAAACCAACAGGGGGACCAGCCCGGCCAGCCCCGTCACCCCATCCTCGGCCCCGTGCTCCCCCGTCGTACCAACCGCGTCGGCACCAGGGTCGTCCCGTGCTCCGTGCCGTCCTGCCGCATCTTGCTCAGGACCCCCTCCACGCACAGCCGTCCCACCTCGGCGAAGTCCTGGTGGATCGTGGTGAGGGGTGGGAGGAAGGACGCGGACTCGGGGATGTCGTCGAAGCCGATGACACTGATGTCCTCGGGGACGCGGCGGCCCCGTTCGTGCAGGGCCCGGAGCAGGCCCAGGGCCATCTGGTCGTTGGCCGCGAACACCGCCGTGCAGTCCGGCTCGTCGGCCAGGCGGAGGCCGGCCCGGTAGCCGGAGTCGGCCGACCAGTCGCCGCGGACCAGGGGCGGCGGAGTACGGCCCGACTCGGTGAGTGTCGCCCGCCAGGCGTTGGCCCGGCGCTGGGCGGCGAAGGAGCCCTCGGGGCCCGCCAGGTGCCACACCGTGTCGTGGCCGAGGTCCAGCAGGTACCGTACGGCGTCCCGCGCGCCGCCCGCCTGGTCGGTGTCGACGACGGTGTAGCGGTCGCCGGCGTCGGAGTCGGCCACGACGACCTGCACCCCGGGCGGCAGCGAGACCGTCGCCGCGTCGAGCAGGTGGATCTCCATGATGACGATGACGGCGTCCACCGCGAGTTCCCCGAGGCGCGAGAAGGCGCCGTTGACCTCGTCCTGGGTGGGGACGGCCACGGGCAGCAGCGTGACGGCGTAGCCGTGCTGCGCCGCCGACAGGGCGATGGCCTCCAGGGTGCGGATGTTGCCCATGGTGGACAGGGAGAAGGTGATCACGCCGAGGGTGCGGAACTCACCGCGCCGGAGGGCCCGGGCCGCGCTGTTGGGGCGGTAGCCCAGTTCGCGCATGGCGTCCAGGACCTGGCGGCGGGTGTCCTCGGTGACTCCGGGGAAGCCGTTGGAGACGCGGGAGACCGTCTGGGACGAGACCCCCGCGAGCCGGGCGACGTCCGCCATCGACGCGCCCTGGCGGGGACGGGCCGCACGCCGTCTCGTACGGCTCGTGCCCCCCGGCACGCTCTCGCCGTCCACGGTGCCCACCTGCCCCTCGCTGCCCTCGCCGCCCGACTGGCGCGAATTTCGGTCCGGAACGACTCCTTGACCCCTGAGATTCGGACAGTGTAGACATCCCGCCAGCGGATGTTTACGTAAACATTGCCTAGTCGAAACCGTACGAGAAGCCGACAAAACCGCACCAGTCGCACCTCGAATCCGTACCACTCGCACCCCGTAGGCCCCGATCTCTGTGTCCCGCCGGGACGCGCGGCACGCAGAAGAGCTGGAGTACTCGAGATGGCACACCCCACCCGTAAGAGAAGGCTCCTCGGGGCCATCGGCGTCACCGCCCTGGCGACCGGAACCCTCCTGGCCACGACGACCCTTCCGGCCGCGCACGCCGATCCCGCGGTCCGGGCCGCCGGGGTCACGGTCCGGCCGGACCCCTCCTACTCGGGGGAGAAGTTCGAGGGCTGGGGCACGAGCCTGGTCTGGTTCGCCAACGCCACCGGCGACTACCCGCCGGCGATCCGCGAGAAGCTCTACAAGCTCCTCTTCGGCGACGAGGGCCTCAACCTGAACATCGCCCGCTACAACATCGGCGGCGGCAACGCCCCGGACGTCAAGGACTACCTGCGGGCCGGCGGCGCGGTCGAGGGCTGGTGGAAGGCCCCGGCGGGCACCACCCGCGAGGACGTCGACTGGTGGGACGCCGAGGACCCGGCCGACTGGAACAAGAACGCGGACAAGACGCAGCGCTGGTGGGTGGACCGCATCAAGAAGGACATCACCCACTGGGAGACCTTCAGCAACTCCCCGCCCTGGTTCATGACCGAGAGCGGCTACGTCTCCGGCAACTTCGACGCGGGCAAGGACCAGCTGAAGCCCGAGTCCGTCGAGGACTTCGCCAAGTACCTGGTGGGCGCCACCGAGCGGCTGGAGAAGGCGCACGGCATCAAGGTCGACACCCTCGACCCCTTCAACGAGCCGAACACCAACTACTGGGGCACCAAGCTCGGCCCGGACGGCGAGCCGACCGGCGGCCGCCAGGAGGGCGCCCACATGGGCCCCGAGCTCCAGCAGAAGGTGCTGCGCGCGCTCGCCCCGGTGCTGGAGAAGTCCAAGTCGGACGCGGAGATATCCGCGATGGACGAGACCAACCCGGGCACGTTCGCCACCAACTGGAACTCCTACCCCCAGGACGTGCGCGACCTGGTCGGCCAGATGAACGTCCACACCTACGGCACCGGCCAGCGCACCACGGTCCGCGACCTCGCGAAGGCCGCCGACAAGCCGCTGTGGATGAGCGAGGTCGAGGGCGACTGGGGCGACGGCCAGAGCTTCACCGACATGCGGCCCGGCCTCGGCCTCGCCCAGCGCATCGTCGACGACCTGCGCGAACTGGAGCCGAAGGCCTGGGTGTTCTGGCAGCCCGTCGAGGACTACGACAACATGAAGCCCGGCGGGGAGTCGGCGAAGGGCGGCAACTGGGGCGAGATCCAGCTCCCGTTCAGCTGCACCGCCAAGGACACCCTGGAGACCTGCCCGGTCTACACGAACACCAAGTTCGACACGGCCCGCAACTTCACGCACTTCATCAAGCCCGGCGACCGGCTGATCAAGACGAACGACACGTCCAGCACCGCGGCGGTCTCCCGCAAGGGCGACGCGGCGACCGTCGTCCACGTCAACAGCGCCACCGAGGCCCGCGAGGTCACGCTCGACCTGTCGAAGTTCGGCCGGGTCTCCTCCCGCGCCACCGTCACCCCGGTGGTGACCAGCGCCGACGGCAAGCTGGAGAAGCAGCAGGCCGTCCGGGTCACCGGCAAGCAGGCCACGATCGCCGTGCCCGCCCAGTCGGTGACGTCCTTCCTCGTCAAGGGCGTCTCGGGCGTCGCGAAGGACGCGGCCGAGCTGCGGAAGGGCCACACCTACCGCCTGACCGGCGTCCAGAGCGGCAAGGACCTCACGATCGCGGACAACGGCACGGGCCTGGTCATCCGCGGCGCTTCCGCCGACCCGGCCGGCCGGCAGTGGCAGGTGGAGCAGATCCGCGGCGGCGACAACCGCAAGCGGTACGTCCTCACCGAGACGTCCTCGGACAAGCGCCTGGCCGTCCGGAACGGCGCGCTGGTGGCGGAGCCCGACGAGGGCCGCCGCGACAAGGCCACCGAGTGGATCATGTCGACGACCGGTGACGGCACCTGGACCCTGGTGAACGCCGCGACCGGCCAACTCCCCGACGTCTCCGGCCAGTCCACGAACGAGGGCGCGTCCGTGGGCCTGTGGCAGCCGAACTCCGGGGCGAACCAGCGCTGGAAGGTGACGGAGGTGACGGGCGGCTAGCGCCTCCCGCCGCGCAGTAGCCGCACAGCAGCCGCACAGCAGCCGCACGCGACGCCCCCGCCTGCCACCGCCGGACGACGGTGGCAGGGGCTGGGGGCGTCGGTGTGCCCGGGGGCCGCAGCTCGTTGACGAGGCCCCGAGGGCGGGATCAGCACGTGAGGCCCGAGGGCGGGATCAGCGCTTGAGCGTGAAGCTGAAGTCGCTGGAGCGTGTGCCGCCCAGCCGTACCGCCGACACGACCTTCCCCTCGGTGATCAGTCTCTCCACCTCGGCCCGGGACAGGCCGCAGCCCTCGGCGATCAGCCGCACCGGCCGAACGGGGATGCGTGCCGCGAAGCGGACCGAGACGTCGATGACCTCGCGGTCCAGGTGATCCGACCCGCCGGTGTCGAGCCTCCAGGCGTCGTCCCAGTCGAGGCTGATGTGGTTCCGGCGCCGCACGGCCGGATCCTGGAGGAGTTCGGCCGCCAGGCCGAGGTCGTTGTGGTGCAGCCGCTCCAGCAGCTCAGGTCGTACGGAGCGTACGTGCACCCGCTCCAGGACCGTGACCTTCGTGGTCTCCCCGCACCCGGTACAGAGCGCGAGGAGCCAGACGTCGAGGAGCTTGTGGTGGGCGTTGACGCGGAATGTGCCGTGGGCCCGGAAACGCTCCGACGCGCAGGAGCGGCAACGGCGGGCGACGAGCGGCAGGCAGGTGGGCATGACCACCCAGTCTGTGAGCACAGAAGTACACCGGTTTCAGTGAGAAGTCCGCAGCAGAAAGGAGCGCGGCGCGGATGCGCGACGCGCGACGAATCAGTGCTCGGGGTGTCTCACGCGGTGTACAACGGCCCGCCTTTGCCTGGACGACGTGGTTCGGCAGCACGGTAACGGCACCCGGCGGCGCCACTCGACTGGTTTTCGGATGCCTCGGCGTCAGGTTCCGGCCCGGGCGCCCGCGCCGCTCACCCGCCTTCCCCCGGCGTCACCAGCCCCGCCTCGTACGCCACGATCACCGCCTGCGCCCGGTCGCGCAGCTCCAGCTTCGTGAACAGGCGGTTGATGTGGGTCTTGACCGTGTGGTCGGTGATGGTGAGGCGGTCGGCGATGTCCGCGTTGGACAGGCCCTGCGCGATCAGCAGGAGGACCTCGACCTCGCGGGCGGTGAGGCGGTCCAGGAGGGCCTTGGGGGCGGTGACCGGTCGGCGCGGGGCGAACTCGGCGATCAGGCGGCGGGTGATACCGGGGGCGAGCATCGCGTCACCGGCGGCCACCACCCGTACGGCGTGGAGGAGTTCGGGAAACGTCGCGTCCTTCAGGAGGAAGCCGCTGGCGCCGGCCGCGAGGGCGTCGAAGACGTACTGGTCGAGGTCGAAGGTGGTGAGCATCAGCGCCTTCGTGGCGCCCTCGGTCTGCCGCAGGATCGTGCGCGCGGCCTGGATGCCGTCCAGCTTCGGCATGCGGATGTCGAGGAGCGCGATGTCGGGGCGGTGGACGAGCGCGAGGGCGACCGCCTGTTCGCCGTCCTCCGCCTCGCCGACGACGTCGATGTCGTCCTGCGTGGACAGCAGGTTCACGAAGCCGGTCCGGACCACCGCCTGGTCGTCGGCCACGATCGCGCGGATCGCTTCCCCCGCCGTCATTCGTACACACCCTCCGCGAAGCTCTTCGCCCCGGCCCGCACCGGGAGTTCGGCCTCGATCAGGAAGCCGCCCCCGGGACCGGCCGGCCCGCAGGTCAGACGTCCGCCGAGCAGGTTCGCACGCTCCCGCATGCCGCTCAAGCCGTGCCCGCCCGAGTCGTGGGGGGACCCCTGGGGGCCCGGGCCGTCGTCGGTGATCCGGATGCGGACCTCGTCGTCCGCGTAGGCGAGGCGGATGTCGACCGCGGCGCCGCGGGCGTGGCGGCGGGCGTTGGTGAGGGCCTCCTGGACGATGCGGTAGGCGGTGAGTTCGAGGGACGGGGGGAGGAGCGGGGGGCGGGTGCCCTCCGTGTGGAGGGTGACCTCCCCGCCGCCCGAGCGGTGGGCCTCCAGCAGCGCGTCCAGGGAATCCAGGGTCGGCTGGGGGAGGACGGGCGCGTCCTCGGCGGCGTCGTCCGCGCGCAGCACGCTCAGCAGGTGGCGCAGTTCCGTCAGGGCCGAGCGGGCCGAGGCGGCGATCTGCTGGAAGCCGTCGCGGGCGGGCGGGGACAGGTCGGGCGTGGTGTACGTGGCGCTCTCCGCCTGGACGGCGATCACGGACACCGAGTGCGCCACGATGTCGTGCAACTCCCGTGCTATAGCGGCCCGTTCCTGAGCCGCGGCGTGCCGGCGCTCCATGGCGATCAGCTCCCGCTGGGCGGCCTCGCGCGCCTGCCGGGACTCCTCCCGGCTGCGGAAGGCGTCCGCCACGCCGACCGTCGCCACCACGCCCACGGCCAGGACGAAGGACTCCGTGAAGTACGACAGCGAGCCGTCGGCGCCGACGGCGGGCGCCCGGCCCCCGAGGTCGTACACGCCCATCGCCACGTGGCCCGCGTTGACGAGGAGCGCGCCGGTGATCGCGCCCGTGATCAGTACGGCGGGGTGCAGGACGCGGTGGCGGGCGAGCGAGTAGAGGCCCATGACACCGGCCACGGCGACCGTCGACAGCAGTTCGGGGCGGAAGAGGAAGTTCAGCAGCGCGGCGGGCACCACCAGGAGTCCGACCCGGGGCTCCCTCCGGCGCCAGAGGAGCGGCGGCACCACGAAGGGCAGGGTCGCCAGGACCGTCGTCGAGGTGACGCGGGAGTGCAGCACCTCGGCCACCGCGAGGAGGAGCAGCAGGACACCGGTGACGTACGGGTAGCGGGGCGAGCGCGGCCAGGCGGTGGGGCGCAGGGTCGGCGACTGACGCATGCCCACATTGTCGGCCGGGGGCGTTCCGCCCGCGTCACCGTACGGGTTGACCCGGGCGCCGGGTGAGTACCACGGGTCGACGCCCAGGATCGGAATCCGGTGTGACGCTTCTCGTCCGCCCCTTGCGAAGACTTGCCGTCACGAGTGCCGGCTGACAAGGGGAGCGGGATGCGGGGGACTTGGCGGGGAGCGGGCGGCGTGTCCAGCGCTTCGGCGGTGGCCGTGCGTACTGCGGCGGTGGTGCGTCCGGTGGTGGTGCCCGTCTCCCCCGTGCGGCTCCGGTGCCGTCGCTCAGCCTCGCGCTGGGAGACCGCCTGCTGGGTGGCCTGCGCGGTCTTCGCCCTGCTGCTGTGCCTGTGGACGACCCTCACGCCACACCGCGTCTGGGGTGCCTGTGCCACCGTCGGGTACGGGCTCGCCGCGCTCGTCGCGCACCGTTCCGCACGGGCCTGGGGGCGGGCGAGCGCGGCCGTCGCCGCCGCCGGGTCGGTGCTCGTGCCGCTGGTGCTCCTGGTCGCCCACGGGTGGCGCCAGATGGAGGTCGCGGTCGTGGAGCGGTCCGGCCGGCTGCTGCTGGAGTCCGGCACGCCCTACGTACCGCATCCCTCCGAACTCGACGACCACAACCCGTACTTGCCCGGCATGGCGCTCTTCGGGCTGCCCCGGGCGGTCCTGGGCGACGTCCCCCTCGCGGACGCGCGGGTGTGGTTCGCGGGGGTGGCGCTGGGTGCCATGGGGCCGGCGGCCGTGCTGTGCCGCGCGGCCGTTTCTCCCCGGAGCCGCGAACTAGGGGCTCCGCACCCGGGCATCGAACGCCCGCGCACCGAGCCGCACCTCGCCCAGCCCCTCTCCACAACCCCGCACGCCACCCCTGACCGAGCCCTCCTCTGGCTCGCCGCCGCCCCGGCCGTAGCCCTCCCCCTCGCCGTCGGGGGCGTGGATCTGCCCGTCATCGCGCTGATGTGCCTCGCGCTCGCCCTCGCGGGGCGCGGCCGTCCCGTTGCCGCCGGGCTCGCGCTGGGGGCCGCCGCCTCGTTGAAGTGGACCGCCTGGCCGCTGCTGCCCGTCGGGCTCGTCCTGCTCGCCGCGACCGCCGGGCGGCGGGCCGCCGTCCGGGCCGGTGCCACGGCCGTCGCGCTGGGTGCGCTCGCTGTCGTGCCGGTGGCGCTGGCCGACCCGAGGGCGTTCGCCGAGCACGTGCTGCTCTTCCCGCTGGGCCAGGGCGGCACCGCGTCCCCGGCGGCCAGCCCGCTGCCGGGGCACCTCCTGGCGACCCGGGTGCCGGGCGGCTTCGCCCTCGCGGTGGCGGCGCTGGCGCTGGGCGCGGTCGCGGTGGCCGTGTCCCTCGTGACGCGTCCGCCGCGCACCACCGTCGCCGCGGCGGACCGGTTGGCGCTGGGCCTCGGGATCGCCATGTGCCTGATCCCCGCCACCCGCTTCGGATACGCCGTCTACCCGCTGGTGCTGTTCGGCTGGTTCCGGCTCGTGCCGCCCGGCCGCCGGACGGCCCGGCGCGGCGGAACCGTCGACGAGGACTGATCGACCATGCCGCGCACGCTCGTCGTCACCAACGACTTCCCGCCCCGCCAGGGCGGCATAGAGACCTTCGTCCACGCCATGACGGCGCGCTTCCCGGCCGACCGGGTCGTCGTCTACACCTCCGGCACCCCGGGCGGCCGGGCCTACGACGCCCGGCTGCCGTTCCCGGTGGTGCGGGACCGCACGCACATGCTGCTGCCGACCCGGCGGGTCACCGCCCGGGCGGCCGAACTGGCCCGCGCCCACGACTGCGACAGCGTCTGGTTCGGGGCGGCGGCCCCGCTCGGGCTGATGGCGGGCGCACTGCGCCGCCGTACGGACGTCCGGCGGCTGGTCGCCACCACGCACGGGCACGAGGTGTGGTGGGCGCGCACGCCCGGGGCACGTGCGCTGCTGCGGCGGATCGGGGCCGGGGTGGACAGCGTCACGTACCTCGGGGCGTACACCCGGGCGCGGATCGCCGCCGCGGTCGGACCGGAGGCGGCGGCGCGGATGCGGCGGCTGGCGCCCGGTGTCGACGCCGACGTCTTCCAGGGCTCCGAGACCGCGGGGGCCCGGGTGCGGGAGCGGTACGGACTGGGCGACCGGCCGGTGGTGCTGTGCGCGGCGCGGCTCGTTCCGCGCAAGGGCCAGGACACGCTGATACGGGCCCTGCGCCGGGTGCGCCGCAGCGTCCCGGGCGCGGTGCTGCTGCTGGTCGGGGACGGGCCGCACGCCCGGGCCCTGCGGCGGCTCGCGGTCCGGGAGCGGGTGGCGGACGCGGTCGTCTTCGCCGGCGGTCATCCGCACGAGGACATGCCCGGGTTCTACGCCGCCGCCCAGGTGTTCGCCATGCCGTGCCGGACGCGCCGGGCGGGCCTGGAGGTGGAGGGCCTCGGGATCGTGTTCCTGGAGGCGTCGGCCGCCGGGCTGCCGGTCGTCGTCGGCGACTCGGGCGGGGCACCGGACACCGTCCGGGACGGGGAGACCGGGTACCTGGTCGACGGCCATGACGTACGGACGCTCGCCGACCGGCTCGCCCTGCTCCTCGGCGCTGCCGAACTGGCCCGGGACATGGGCCGCAAGGGCCGCGCGTGGGTACGGCGGGAATGGGGATGGGACCGGGCGCACGCGCAACTGACGTCCCTGCTCGGGGCGGACTGAGTCGCGGGCGGACGGAGCGCGGGCATCGACAGGCCGGCCCGAGCCGCCGCGACCCGGGCCCCCACCGTCCGTCCCGGGCGTCGACCGTCCTGGGCCTCCCCCTCCTGGGACTCGACCCTCCGGGCCGACGACCGGAGCCGTCACCGCAGCGGTGTCACGGGCCTGGACAACGCCGCGTTCGACGCGGAGACACCCCGCCGTGGACGCCGGGCGGCGCCGCCTGTGGTCGGTCTCCCTGACCACCGGCGAGTCCCGCGTCGCGGCCGATGGCCTGGCGGTCGGCCCGCCCCAGGCCACCGCGCCCGCCCCGGCCCTCTTCACGCACGGCGTACCCGGCCTCGCGCCCCCGTTCGCGGGCCTCGCCGCCGCGGACGGCTCGCTGCTGCTGTCGGCCGACGCGGAGGGCACGGTGCTCCGGCTGACGCCGGACGCGTGAGGCCCGGCGGCGCGTTCAGCGGCGGCGGCCCCGGGACGAACCGCCGCGCCGCCCGCCCGGGGCGGAACCCGTGCGCGCGGGCCGGTTCTCGGCCGCCGGCGGGGCCAGGACGACCGGCACGCCGGACGGCTCCCGGGCACCGGTGATCCGGCTCAGCTCGGCCTCGCCGGAGCGGACCCGGGTGATCCGCGGCGAGATGCCGGCGTCGGCCATCAGCCGGCTCATCTCACGGCGCTGGTGCGGCAGGACCAGCGTGACGACGGTGCCGGACTCACCCGCCCGGGCGGTCCGGCCGCCCCGGTGCAGATAGTCCTTGTGGTCGCCGGGCGGGTCTACGTTGACGACCAGGTCGAGGTTGTCGACGTGGATGCCGCGGGCGGCCACGTTGGTCGCCACCAGCACCGTGACCTGGCCGTCCTTGAACCGGGCCAGGGTGCGGGTGCGCTGCGACTGGGACTTCCCGCCGTGCAGCGCCATGGCGCGCACACCGACCGCCAGCAGCTTCTTGGCCAGCCGGTCCGCGGCGTGCTTGGTGTCCAGGAACATGATCACGCGCCCGTCGCGGGCGGCGATCCGGGTCGTGGTGGCGTGCTTGTCGTCGTCCTCCACGTGCAGCAGGTGGTGCTCCATCGTGGCGACCGCGCCCGCGGACGGGTCGACCGAGTGCACGACGGGGTCGTGCAGGTACGTGCGGACCAGCCGGTCGACGTTGCGGTCCAGGGTGGCCGAGAACAGCATCCGCTGCCCCCCGGGCCGCACCTGGTCCAGCAGGGCGGTCACCTGCGGCATGAAGCCCATGTCGGTCATCTGGTCGGCCTCGTCGAGCACCGTGACGCCGACCTGGTCCAGCCGGCAGTCCCCGCGGTCTATGAGGTCCTTGAGCCGCCCGGGCGTCGCGACGACGACCTCGGCCCCGGTGCGCAGCGCGTTCGCCTGCCGGCCGATCGGCAGCCCGCCGACCACCGTGGTGAGCCGCAGCCGCAGCGCCCGGGCGAAGGGCGTGAGGGCGTCGGTGACCTGCTGGGCCAGCTCCCGTGTGGGCACCAGGACGAGCGCCAGGGGCTGCCGGGACTCGGCGCGCTGCCCGTCGACGCGGGCCAGCAGGGCGAGGCCGAAGGCGAGCGTCTTGCCCGACCCGGTGCGCCCGCGGCCCAGGACGTCCCGGCCGGCCAGCGAGTTGGGCAGCGTCGCCGCCTGGATCGGGAACGGGGCGGTCAGGCCCTCGGCGCGCAGCGCCGTCAGCAGCCGCTCGGGCAGGTCGAGTTCGTCGAACGACTCGACGGCGGGGAGCGCCGGGGTGAGGGTGACCGGGGGTGCGAACTCCCGGCCGGCGGCGGGGCGGTGCCCGCCGTTGCCGCCCGCCGGACGGGCGGCGGTGTTCTGTCCTGCCGCCTTGCGGGAGCGGAACCCGCCGTTGCGGGAGCGGGTGGAGCCGTTGTTCCTGCGAGCCGTGCGGTCCAAGGGGAACCTTCCTCGATGCGGCACGTATCGGGGAATGCGCGGCGGCGCCGGAGCGCCGCAGGATTCGCAAGAGCGAGCCGGTATGGGAAACGAAAAGAGCCGAGGCCCGCACCGCAAGGGGTGCGGGCCCCGGTCAGGGCATGCGCGCCGACGTCAGGCGGGAACGATGTTCTCGGCCTGCGGGCCCTTCTGGCCCTGCGTGACGTCGAAGCTGACCTTCTGGCCTTCCTGCAGCTCACGGAAGCCGGAGGTGGCGATGTTCGAGTAGTGGGCGAACACGTCGGGACCGCCGCCCTCCTGCTCGATGAAGCCGAAGCCCTTTTCCGAGTTGAACCACTTGACGGTGCCGGTAGCCATATGAATCTCCCTTGAGGGGCAGTACTCAGGGCCCGCACCTTGCGGACCCGTAGTCGCCGAAATGATCACCCTGTGGAGAGATCCGAAAATCTCGGAAACAAAAAAGAGTGCTCGTCGACAAAAGGTCGATAGAGCACTCGAAGTCTCTGGGAACCAAAACTGCAACAACAACGACGGTAGCACAGGGGGCGCCGGAAGGCCCGGAAAATCTCGTACCCGGGGTGGACACGGGCGCCGGTTCTACTGCGTGGCGAGTACCCCGGATTGTCGGCAGCCGCACGACGACGGCAGGCCCCTCGGACGGACACGCTGGGCGGACGATCGACACGAGATGTGGAGACCTCCTGCCGTGGCTACTTTCCTGTATCGAGTGGGCCGTATGGCCTTCCGGCGACGCTGGTACGTCGCCCTGGTCTGGGCGGCCGTCCTGGCCGCCGTGGGGCTGGGCGCCCTCAAGGCGCCGGGGGCCGTCGACGAGGAGTTCTCGATGCCCGGCATCGAGTCCCAGAAGGCGTTCGACCTGATGGAACAGCGCTTCCCCGGAGCCACCGCCGACGGCGCGACGGCCCGGGTCGTGTTCATCGCGCCGGGCGGCGAGAAGGTCACCGCCGCCGGCAACAAGCAGGCCATCGAGCAGGCCGTCGGCGACCTGGGCGACGGCACCCAGGTCGCGAGCGCCGTCGACCCGTTCCGGGCGAAGACGATCAGCCAGGACGGCCGCACTGCCTTCGCGACCGTCACCTACAAGGTCGGCGCCAACGACCTCACCGACGCCAGCCGCACCCACCTGGAGCACGCCCTCGACCAGGCCCGGGACTCCGGGCTGACGGTCGAGGCCGGCGGCACCGCGCTGGCCGAGGAGGGCGGCCCGGGCGGCACGGCCGAGGTGATCGGCGTCGCGATCGCCGCCGTCGTGCTGCTCATCACCTTCGGTTCGCTGGCCGCCGCCGGACTTCCCCTGCTGACCGCCGTCATGGGCGTCGGCGTCAGCATGGCCACGATCCTCGCCCTGTCCAGCGCCCTTGGCCTGTCCACCACCACCGGCACCCTCGCGATGATGCTGGGCCTCGCCGTCGGCATCGACTACGCCCTGTTCGTCGTCTCGCGGTACCGGGAGGAGCGCGCCAAGGGGCGCACGCCGCAGGAGGCGACCGGGCTGGCCGTCGGCACGGCCGGGTCCGCGGTGGTGTTCGCCGGGCTCACCGTCGTCATCGCGCTCGCCGGGCTCGCCGTCGTCGGCATCCCGATGCTCACCAAGATGGGCCTGGCCGCCGCGGGCGCGGTCGCCGTCGGCGTGCTGATCGCGCTCACCCTCGTCCCGGCGTTCCTCGGCTTCTGGCCGAACGCCGTGCTCACCCGCAAGGCCCGCAAGAGCGGCCGGCTCGAGGAGAGCACCGAGGCCAACGGCGGCACCCGCTGGGCCCGGTTCGTGCTGCGCCGCCCCCTGCCCGTGCTGGTCCTCGGCGTCCTGGGCCTGGGCGCCCTCGCCGTGCCGGTGACCGGCCTGCAGCTGGGCATGCCCGGGGACGAGGCGAAGCCGACGTCCACCACCGAGCGCCGGGCCTACGACGCGCTCGCCGAGGGCTTCGGGCCGGGCTTCAACGGGCCGCTGACCGTCGTCGTGGACGGCAAGGGCGCCGCCGACCCGAAGGCCGCCGCCGCCACGATCGCCCAGGAGATCGGCGCCACGAAGGGCGTGGTGTCCGTCTCCCCGGCCCGCTTCAACGCCGCCGGCGACACCGCCGTCTTCTCGGTGGTGCCGTCCACCGCGCCGACCGACGAGAAGACCAAGGACCTGGTGACGGCCATCCGGGACGAGCGGCCCGGCATCGAATCGGACAGCGGCGCGACCTACGAGGTCACCGGCACCACCGCGATGAACATCGACATCGCCGAGAAGGTGCAGGCCGCGCTGGTCCCGTACCTGATCGTGGTGGTCGGCCTGGCGATCGTGCTGCTGCTGGTGGTCTTCCGGTCGCTGCTCGTCCCGCTGAAGGCGGCCCTCGGCTTCCTGCTGTCGGTGCTGGCCTCCCTCGGCGCGGTCGTCGTGGTCTTCCAGGAGGGGCACGGGGCGGAGCTCTTCGGTGTGGAGCAGACCGGCCCGATCATGAGCCTGATGCCGATCTTCCTGGTGGGCATCGTCTTCGGCCTCGCGATGGACTACGAGGTGTTCCTCGTCTCCCGGATGCGGGAGGCCTACGTCCACGGCGAGACGGCCGCGCGGGCCGTCACGTCCGGGTTCCGGCACAGCGCCCGGGTGGTCGTGGCCGCGGCCCTGATCATGATCGCGGTGTTCGCCGGGTTCATCGGCGAGAGCGACTCCATGATCAAGATGATCGGGTTCGGGCTCGCCTCGGCCGTCCTGTTCGACGCGTTCGTCGTCCGGATGGCGATCGTGCCGGCCGTCCTCGCCCTGCTCGGCGACAAGGCCTGGTGGCTGCCGAAGTGGCTGGACCGGCTGCTGCCCCGCGTCGACGTGGAGGGCGAGGCACTCAGCCGCGGGCCGGAGCCGGAGCCGGCCGCCGAGGCCGCGCCCGAGCTGGCCCGCACCTGAGGAACCCCACCCCGCGGCCGCCCGTGGCGAAGGACACGGGCGGCCCCCGGGCGTTCGCATCAGGAGTCGACCACGATGGTCACAGCCCACCCACCGGAGAGCACCATGATCACCAGCAGTCAGGAGCGGCGCTACGCGGACCGCCTGGAGGAGTTCGCCGTCCGGCACCCCTTCCTCGTCGATCTGGCGATGGTCCTGGCGCTGCTGGGCTGCGCGACCTTCGGTGCCTCGCTCACCCTGCCCAACGCCGACCCGCCCGACCAGGACAAGACCGCCGTCGCCCTCATGGGCGTGTCCTGCCTCGTCCTGCTCAAGCACCGCGCCTACCCGCGCATCGCCGTCACCGTCACCGGGGCCTGCACCGTCGCGGCGGTCTCCATGGGCTACCTGCTCACACCGCTGCTGCTGGCACCGATCATGGCGGCGCTGTACTGGCTCGCCACCCTCACCGAGCGGAAGACCACCCGCGTCTACGGCATCACCACCCTGGTGGGCGTGATCGGCGCGGCCGTGGTCGCCGACTCCATGGACCACCTCTCGCTGCTGCTGCGGACGATCGGCCCGTTCTTCTGGCTGATGCTGCCCCTCGCCGCCGGCAACATGACCCGGCTGCGGCGCGCCTACCTCCAGGCCGTGCAGGCCCGGGCCGAGCACGCCGAGCGGACCCGCGAGGAGGAGGCCCGGCTGCGCGTCACCGAGGAGCGGGTGCGCATCGCCCGGGAGCTCCACGACGTGGTGGCCCACCACATGGCCCTGGCCAACGCCCAGGCCGGCACGGCCGCCCACCTGGCCCTGACCAACCCCGAGCAGACGAAGAAGATCCTCACCGACCTGACCGGGACCACGTCCTCCGCGCTGCGGGAGCTGAAGGCCGCGCTGGGCCTGCTGCGCCAGGACGACGACGCCCCCGGCGCGCCGCCGCTGGAGCCGTCCCCCGGCCTGGCCCGGCTGCCCGAGCTGGTGTCGGCGTGCCGGTCGGCGGGCCTCGCGGTCACCGTCACCACGGAGGGCGAGCCGCAGCCGCTGTCGCCCGGCGTCGACCTGACCGCGTACCGGATCGTGCAGGAGGCCCTGACCAACGTCAGCAAGCACGCCGACGCCGAGTCCGCCCACGTGCGCCTGGAGTACACCGGCTCCCGGCTGCTGCTCACGGTCACCAACGAGGGCCCCAGCAAGCCGGAGCCCGCCCCGGGCCGCGGCTTCGGCGTCATGGGCATGCGCGAACGGGCCCAGTCCATCGGCGGCGAGCTGTGCGCGGGTCCCCGCCCCCAGGGCGGCTTCGAGGTCACCACGGCGCTGCCGCTGCAACCCGCCGCCCACCTCACGGAAGGACCGACACCTTGAGCATCAGGGTGCTGCTCGCCGACGACCAGGCCCTGCTGCGGGCCACGTTCCGGATCCTCATCGACTCCTGCGCGGACATGGAAGTGGTCGCCGAGGCCTCCGACGGCGCGGAGGCGGTGGAACTGACCCGGACCCACCGCCCGGACATCGTCCTCATGGACATCCGCATGCCCGGCACCGACGGCCTGACCGCCACCTCCGCCCTGTGCGCCGACCCGGAGCTGTCCGCCACCCGTGTCCTGATCCTGACCACGTTCGAGACCGAGGACTACGTCGCCCAGGCCCTGCGCGCCGGCGCCAGCGGCTTCCTCGGCAAGGACGTCACCGCCGACACCCTCCTGACCGGCCTGCGCACCGTGGCCTCGGGCGAGGCGCTCCTCTCGCCCGGCGCCACCCGTTCCCTCATCACCCGCTTCCTCATGGCACCGGCCCCCGGCACGCACCTGGCGCCGCCGGAGCGCCTCGCCGACCTCACGGTCCGGGAGCGGGAGGTGATGGCCCTGGCGGCGGAGGGGCGGTCCAACACCGAGATCGCCGAGGACCTCACGCTCAGCCCGCTGACCGTCCGCACCCACATCCACCGGGCCATGACCAAGCTGGGCGCCCGCGACCGGGCGCAACTGGTCGTCATCGCCTACCAGACGGGCCTGGTCCGGGCGACGCCCCCGGCGTGAGGGCCGTGGCCGCGGCGGGGCCACGGCCGGCGGCTGTGCGAGGGCGGGGCTACGGCCGGCCGAACGCCGCCACCATGATGTTCTCCGCCACCTGGTTCATGTCCCGGCCCTTGGCGTCCGTGGAGTTGACGCTGTACACGAGGGTGCGCGAGCCGTCCCGGGTGGCGGCGACGGCCGTGTTGTAGCCCCAGCGTCCGCCCGTCTTGCCCCAGACCTCGCGTCCGCCCAGCTCCTTCATGGAGAGGCCGACGGAGTAGGCGGCCGGCTCGCCGCTGTGGAGGTCGGTCACCTTCGGCAGGGTGAACATCTCCTCCAGCAGCGGCCCGCGCACCACCCGCCCCTGGAACAGGGCCCGCGTGAACCGCTCCAGGTCCGCCGTCGTCGAGATGAGGTCCCCGGCCGCCCACGCGTCCGTCGCCCCCCACACGGACACGTCGCGCAGCCCGAGTGTCCCGTCGTCCAGCCGCATCCGCTGGTAGCCGTGGTTGTGCGGCCCGACGATGCGCGGGTTCGCCCCGGGGAAGTACGTGTCCCGCAGCCCCAGCGGCTTCAGCACCCGGCGCGCGACCTGACGCTCGTAGGCGTCGCCGGTGACGCGCTCGATGACCAGCCCGGCGATCTGGTAGCCGATGTTGAGGTAGTGCTGCCGCTCGCCCGGCGCGAACTCGGGCTTCTTCGACGTCGCCGAGCGGACCAGGTCCCGGGTGTCGTGGACCTGGAAGCGGTGGGCGTACCACTCCTCGACGGTGGTCCCGGGGAGGTCCGGCGCGGGGATGCCGTGCGTGTGGTCGAGGAGCTGCCGGACGGTCACTCTCCCGTACGAGGCCGGGATCAGCTCCGGCAGGTAGGAGCGGGCGCTGCGGTCCAGGTCCAGCCGGCCCTCGGCGGCCAGTTGCAGGGCGAGTGCCGCCGTGAAGACCTTGGTGACGGATCCGACGCGGAAGCGGCCGGCCGGATCCGCCGGGCGGCCGGTCCGCAGGTCGTGCACGCCCGAACTGCCCCGCCAGACGCCCTCCTCGCCCCCGACCCGCACGAGCGCCGCCGTCGCGTCGGCGCCGGGGAGGCCGGCCAGGGCGGCTCGGAGGGCGGCTTCGAGGGCGGGGTCCGGGGACTGCGCCGCGGCGGACGGCGCGGCCGGGGCCGAGGCGGCGGCCGGCAGCGCGGACGGCCCCGCCATCACCCCCGCGACGAGCGCGGCGGCGAGCAGGCTGGTACGGGCCTTCATGGTCGACTCCAGTGGTGGGGACCGTCGTTGTGGACGGCTCCATCCTCCGGACCGGGGGCGGCACGCGGATCGCCCCCGCGGGCGGTTCGGGCCGGCCGGTTCCTCGCCGGTGCGGGGGAGGCACCGGCCAGGGCCGCTCCCCCGGGCGGGGGACCCCCGGCCGTGACCAGGCCCGTCTCGTACGCGCAGATCACGGCCTGGATCCGGTCCCGCAGCCCCAGCTTCGCCAGGACGTTGCCGACATGCGTCTTGACCGTGTGGTCGCTGACCACCAGCTCGGCGGCGATCTCGGCGTTCGACAGGCCGCGCGCGAGCAGCAGCAGCGTCTCGCGTTCCCGCGCGGTCAGCACGTCCAGCCGGGGGTCGGGCCGGCGCGGCCGGGCGGCGGCGGGCCGGGTGTACTGCTCCACCAGGCGCCGGGCCACCGACGGCGCGAGCAGCGAGTCGCCCCGGGCGACGACCCGCACCGCGTGCACGAGGTCGTCCCGCCGGACGTCCTTCAGCAGGAACCCGCTGGCGCCCGCGTGCAGCGCCTCGTACACGTACTCGTCGGAGTCGAAGGTCGTCAGCATCACCGTCCGGCAGCCGCCCGCCGCGCTGATGGCGCGGCAGGCCCCGATCCCGTCCAGGCGCGGCATCCGGATGTCGAGCAGCGCCACGTCCGGAGCGTGCCGCCGCACCGCCTCGACCGCCGCCGCCCCGTCGCCCGCCTCCGCGACGACCTCGATGTCCGGCTGGACGTCCAGGATCATCGCGAAGCCGCTGCGCACCAGCTCCTGGTCGTCCGCCACCACGACCCGGATCGTCACGACCCCGCCTCCACCGCGACCGGTACGGGGATCCGCGCCCGCACCTCGAACCCGCGCCCGTCCGCTCCCGGCCCGGCGACCGCGCTGCCGCCGTGGGCCGCCGCCCGCTCCCGGACCCCCACCAGCCCGTGCCCGCCGGCCCCGGGCACGGGACGCGGCCCCCGCCCGTCGTCCGTCACACGTACCTCCAACTCGGCTTCCCGGTAGTCCAGTCGCACGGCCACGGTACGGGCGTCAGCGTGGCGGACGGTATTGGTCAGGGCCTCCTGGACGACCCGGAAGACGGTGGCGGCGACCGCGTCCGGCACCGGCCGGACGCGGCCCGTCGTCCCGTACCCGACGGCGAGACCGCTGTCCCGCACCCGGTCGAGGAGCGCGGGCAGTTCGGCGAGCCCGGGCTGCGGGGCGCGCGGGGAGCCGCCGGGCTCGTCGCCGTCGCGCAGCACCCCCAGCATCCGGCGCAACTGGGCCATGGCGTCCCGTCCGGTGGCGGAGATCGCGTCGAAGGTGGCCTCCGCCCGCTCCGGCGCGTGCCGCACCGCGACCGGCCCGGCCTCCGCCTGCACGATCATCAGGCTCACCGCGTGGGAGAGGATGTCGTGCATCTCCCGCGCGATCCGGGCCCGTTCCCGCGCGGCGGCCCGCTCGGCCTCGACCAGGTGCGCCCGCCGGCGGGCGTCGGTCAGCCGCCCGAAGACGTAGGCGGCGGCCAGCACGAAGCAGGAGAAGGTCAGTTCACGCGCGGACCGCGTGTTCAGCCACACGCCCACGGGCACCGCGACGACCATGACCAGGGCGGCGACGAGCCGCTTCCGCGGGGGCGAGACCGCGGCGATGGTGTACACGACCACGAGCCCGGTGTACGGCAGCGGCTGCCCGGGCCCGTCCACGGTCAGCCGGTACAGCGCGTTGGCGGCCAGCACCGCGAACAGCACGGCGACGGGCGCGCGCCGCCGCCACACCAGGGGCAGCACGGTGAGGGTGCTCAGCCCGTACGCGGCCCAGGTCGCGGGCGGCGTCCCGGGCGGGCGCGGCACGAGGAACGGCATGGTCATCGCGCCCTGGACGAGGAGCGCCACGCCGACGTCGAGCAGCAGCGGATTGGCCGCCGCCAGGGCCCGCCCCCGCTCCCACCACTCCCGCAGCACCCCGCGTATGCCCATGGCGACTCACGACCCCCGTCCCGTGCCGGCTGACACCGGAACGGTAAGGGATCCACCGCTCGGCGACGGGGCGCAACGCGGCCGGTGCCGTGCGGGGTCGGGTCAGGGGGCAGGCGTCAGGGTGTCTCCGGTGGCGTCCACGCTGCCACCAGGTCGAGCAGGCCCGGGAAGCGGGCGTTGAGGTCGGTGACCCGGACGTGGCTGCGGCGTTCCAGGCCGTACTGGCGCTGGCGGGTGATGCCGGCCTCGCGCAGGGCCTTGAAGTGGTGGGTGAGGGAGGACTTGGGGCGGTCGAGGCCGAACCAGCCGCAGGAGTGGTCGAACGCCTCGGACTCCAGCAGCAGTTTCCGCACGATCCGCAGGCGCAGCGGGTCGCTCAGCGCGCCCAGCACCGTCTCGAGACGCAGGTCCTCCACCGCCGGCTCGGGCAGCGGTTCCGGCAGGTCGTCCGGCTCCGGCACCACCTTGATGACCGGCACCTGGCGCGTCGTCGCGGACATGGGCCGCCCCTTCCTCCCACCCGAATCCTCTGTACGAGTTTTATCGTACTGCATGCTAAGTTCGAATGGACTCGTACTGAGCTTGGCCGGAGGGAGCACCCATGTCGGAGAGTCGGACCGTGCCCGCCGAGGCGGTGGACGCACAGCAACGCCCCGCGCCTCCCACCCGGCCGGAGCGCCGTACGCCCACCTGGTGGGTGTGGCTGGCGGCGTGGCCCGTCACCGCCGTCTTCGTGCTGTCCAACGCGGCGACCCCGCTGTACGTGCTGTGGCAGCGCGACATCGGGTTCTCCAAGGGCACCCTGACCGTCGTCTTCGCGTTCTACATCGTCGGCCTGCTCGGCTCGCTGCTGGTCTCGGGCGTCGTCTCCGACCGGCTGGGCCGCAAGCCCGTGCTGCTGCCCGCGCTCGGCCTCGCCCTCGCCGCCTGCGCGATCTTCGCGACGGCCACGACGGTGACCGCGCTGATCATCGCCCGGCTGTTCACCGGCATCGCCGTCGGCGCCGTCGTCTCCGCCGGCATGGCGGCCGTGACGGACGTGGCGGGCCCCGAGCGCAAGCGGCTCGCCGCGCTGCTGGCCTCCTGCGCGATGGTCTTCGGGGCCGGCCTCGGCCCGCTCCTCGCCGGCCTGCTGTCCGAGACGCTCCCGGCCCCCACCGTGACCGTCTTCGCCGTGGAGGCCGTCCTGCTGGCCACGGCCGTCCTCGCCGTGCTGCGCATGCCCGTACGCCGTCCCGCCGCCCGCGGCAAGGGCGCCTGGGTGCGCGTGCCCGGCGTGCCGTACGGCAACGGCATCCAGCTCGCCCTCGGCATCGCGGTGTTCGCGCCCGGCATCACCGCCACGTCCTTCGTGCTGTCGCTCGGCCCCACCCTGCTGACCGAACTGCTCGGCACCACCAGCCGGATCGTCTCCGGGGCCATGGCCTTCGTCATGTTCCTCGCCGCCACCGGCGTCCAGTTCGCCGTGCGGCAGCTGCGCCGGCGCGCCATCCTGACCGCCGGCGCGATCAGCACCACCCTCAGCATGGGCGCGCTGATCGCCGCCGTGCACGCCTCGTCGGTCGCGCTGCTCGTCGCCTCCGCCCTGCTCGCCGGGGCCGGGCAGGGCATGGGCCAGCTCGGCGGCCTGTCCCTGCTCAACTCCACCGTCCCGGCGCGGCGGCTCGCCGAGGCCAACGCCGCGCTGAACGTGGGCGGTTACCTCCCGGCCGGGCTCCTGCCGGTGTCCACCGGCTACCTCATGGACGCTGTGGGCCTGCCCACCGGGGCGACCGTCTTCGGGACCGTCCTGATGGGCCTGGCCGTCATCGGCGGCATCGTCGTCCTGACCGGCCACCGCCGGGTGCCCGGGCCGGCGTGACGCCATGGCGAGAACGCCGGTCCACCCCCCCCGGTGGACCGGCGTGGACCTCGGCACGGCGGCGGTGGTCAGCCGTCGACGCCGCGAGCGGCCAGGGCCCGGCGCAGCGCGCGGATCGCGTAGTACGCCCGGGACTTCACCGTCCCCTGGGGAATCCCGAGGAGTTCCGAGACCTGCGCCACGCTGCTGCCGTCGAAGTACAGGTGCCGCAGGATCCCGCGCTGCTGCTCGGTGAGGTCGTCCAGCGCGTCCGTCACCACATGCCCCGTCAGCAGCCGGTTCACCTCGTCGGCGACGGGGACGTCCGTGTCCTCCAGCGCGTCCGCGGCCACCGGGCGCAGCACCTGCGCCCGGTGATCGTCGATCAGCAGGTTGCGGACGACCGTGAACAGCCACGGCCGCATCGTCTCCGGCGCGGTGCCCAGCGCCCCGGCGTGGCTCCAGGCCCGGACGACGGCCTCCTGGAGGATGTCCTCGGCCCGGTGCCAGTCGCCGCGCAGCCGTCGGACCGCGTACCGCAGCAGCACCGTGCCGTGCTGGGCGTACACCGCCCGGATGAACGTCTCGGCGTCCACGCCGTCGTGCTCCGGGGCCGCCAGGACCCCGCCCGCGGCCCGCGCCTCGGCCGACCGGACCTCTGCGACCGGCATCAGAGCGCCTCACACTTCTTCACGCGAATCCCCCGTAGGCACAGACAGGCATCACGAGTGCGTCCCACGGCACCGCCACCACCGGCGGTGCCGTGGGACGCGGGACGGCTCAGCCGAACAGCGCGTCGTACACGTCGCTCTGCCAGTACGTGACGAAGTTGGCGCTGTTGAAGTACGTGCCGTCGCCGGGCAGCTTCAGCGTCGTGCCCTTGCCGACGGAGCCGAACCCGCCCCTGTCGGCGAAGTTCACGCCCAGGTTCTTGGCGGTGTGGCCGTCCTCGCCGTCGGGGGAGGAGGTCCCGATGCCGGCGTACCCGGACTCGCCCGGTGCCAGGGTCACCACGGCCTGGGGCTTGCTGGACTCCAGCCACGGCATGGGGGCCTGGGCGTCGGGGTGGGTGGACAGGAAGGGCGCGCTGTAGAGGTTGCAGGGCTTGGTGCCGGTGTTGGTGGCCGTGAGCAGCAGGGTGTTGATCGGCCGGGAGACGTCCTCGACGGTCAGCTTGGTGTTCGCGGTGGTGCAGGCGGTCATCACGGGGCCCTGCGTCGAGGTGGCGGCGGAGGCGGTCTGGGCCGTGGCCTGGACACCGACGAGGGCGAACGCGGCGGCGGCGACCATGGAGGAGGCGGCGACGCGGGTGGTGATGCGGCGTGCGATACGCATGGGTGAACTGCTTTCTGTGAGACGCGAAGTCCGGAGTCAGATGTTCCGGTTGATGGTTGCCGGCCGGTCAGATTCGCGGCCGAAAAGGGAAGTTGAGACCAGCGTCACCGCCTTCGAGCGGGGCGGCGTGCTTGGATGACCCAAGCCTGTGGCACGCTGCGTCCCATCCGCCATTCCAAGCTGACCTTTGGAACGCTGGGACGTCGAATCAGGCTCTGACCAGGGGGAACGTCCCACTCGTGGGATGTCGAATGAGATGGAGGACCGGTGGGGGCGGCTGAGGAGACAGCTGATTTCGCGGAACTTCTACGCGTGTTGAAGCAGCGTTCGGGGCTCAGCTACGAAGCTCTGGCCAAGCGGGCGCACATGAGCACGTCGACGCTGCACCGCTACTGCAAGGGGGAGGGGGTGCCCGCCGACTACGCCTCCGTCTCGCGTGTCGCGCGGGTGTGCAAGGCGACTCCGGAGGAGATGGTCGAACTCCACCGGCGGTGGGTCATGGCCGACGCGGCACGGGAACGCTCCCGACGAGCCGCGGCGGACGGGGCCGGCTCCGGGACCGGCCCCGGGACGGGCCTCGAAGCGGGTCCTGAGGCGGGAGTTGTGTCCGGGGCCGGGGCCGGGGTTGCTGCGGATCCCGGGCCGGTGTACGAGCCGGAGCCGGGGCGGGAGTCGATGTCCGAGCCGGGGCCGGGGCGGGAGTCGGTGTCCGAGCCGGGGCCGGAGCCGGGGCCGGGGCGGGAGTCGGTGTCCGAGCCGGGGCCGGTGTCCGAGGTGGTGGTCGGGGCCGGGAGCGAGGAACTGGTCGGACCCGGAGCGGAGGGGCCGCCGCACGCGGGCGGGTCCACGCGGCGTCCGGGGCGGCGACGGCGGGCCTTCTTCCGCAAGCGGCGGGTCGTGGTCGCCGCGAGCACCCTCGCCGTGGTCGCCCTGACGACGGCGGTCCTGGAGAACATCGACGCCGGCGCGGACCCGGGCGGCCGGCCGCGCGCCGCGACACTGTCCACCGGGTCCTGGGAACCGTACGGGTCGGCGACCCCGTCCACGTCCCCCTCCGCACGGCCGAGCGGCTCCGCCGCCTCGAAGTCGCCGAGCGCGACGCCGTCGGCGTCGGCGGGCGCGTCGGCGGGCACGGCGGGGGGCGGCGGTGCCGCCGCCACCCGGGACAACGGACCGAAGGCCGGCCCCGAGCGGGACGACGTGCCGCTGACGGTGAGCGCCCGCGCCCACGACTGGGAGGGGTACTGCGGCACGCACTACCTGGTCGACCGGCCCCCGGCCCAGGTCCCGCTGCCCCCCGCGACGCTGCAGGACGCCCCGAAGTGGGCGAGCGACGCCGACGCCGTCCCCGCGGGCCGGCACCGTGTGTCGCTGGCCGTCCAGGGCACCGGGGACCAGGCCGTCCTCATCGAGTCGCTGGACGTCCGCGTGGTCGGCTCGGGCGCGCCCCTGGACTGGAACGCGTACGAGATGGGCATCGGCTGCGGCGGAGGCGTGGAGCCGAGGGAGTTCGGTCTCGACCTCGACGCGGCACGGCCCGCCGTACGCCCGAAGGGGGGCCAGCGCGGCTTCCCCTACAGCGTCAGCCGGTCCGACGCGGAGGTGCTGTACATCACCGCCCGGACCAGCACCCGTGACGTGAAGTGGTACCTGGTGCTGGAGTGGAGCAGCGGCGGCCGCCAGGGAACGATCGAGATCATGGACGGCGGGAAACCCTTCCACACCACCTCCATGACCGGCCGCCCGCTCTACGGCTACCTGCCCGGCAGCACCGAGTGGGAGAAGCAGGAGCCACAGGGTTAGGGCCCGTCAGCAGAACGCCGGTGGGCCGGCCGGACTCGGGAGGTCCGGCCGGCCCACCGGCGTGCGGGCGGTCCTCAGGAGAAGGGCACCGCGTCCGCGGCGGAGGTGTGCCAGTTGGTGACGATCGGCCGGTCGACCGTGAACGTGCCGACCCGCAGGGACACCGGGTTGGGGTCGTCGTCGCCGATCGCGACGATGAGGCTGTCCAGTTCCTTGCCGGAGTCGCCGCCGGTGGTCTTCGGGTTCACGCCGGCGTAGGCGGTGACCCCGGCGCGCAGCGTGATCGCCGGGCCCACGGACTGCTCGGCGGGTCCGGCCTCGGTGCCGTCCGAGCCGAAGGCCACGGTGGGCAGGGCGGCGGGCAGGGTGCAGGTGATGCCCGGCTTGGCCTTGGCCTGGATGAGGAAGTAGCCGCCGGCCTGCGTCCTGGACGCCACGCTCCAGGAGATGTCGTTGGCTCCGCAGGCCTGCCCGTAGCCGCTCTTGTCACCGGTGCCGCCGTTCTTCCCCGCGCCGGACGCCCCACCCTGCTTCCCGGACGCACCGCCGGAACCACCGCCCGACGCGCCGCCCACCGCGGCCTCGCCCGCCGCGCCCCCCGTCTTGCCGCCCGCCGCAGTCCCCCCGCCGGAGGGCTCCGCGGTCCCGGAACCACCGCCGCTCCCCGCCCCCTGGCCGGAGCCCGCGGTGGCCGAGGAGCCGGGCGCCGCGGACGACGAGCCGCTCGGCGAAGCCGATGTCGTGTCGCCGCCCTGGCAGGCGGTCAGCAGCCCCGCGCCGAGCAGGACGGTGGTGGCGAGGACGGTGCGCAGACGACGGTTCATGACGGTGATTCCTCTCCGAGGTGCGGATGCGCGGCACCGAAGGCCCGGTGCCGCTCGTTGCCGATCCGCCCTACGGCCGTGGACCGCCGCGGGTTCGATGCCGTCTTGCGTCCATGACAGTGCCGTGACGCGCCCGTGACACAGGATGCCGGCCTGGTCGCCGGCCGATCACTCAAGGACGCCGGCCATGACGTCGCCAGTCGGCCCGTCCTATCTCGCCACGAGCTTCTCGAAGAAGAACTCGTGCTTGAGGAACGACGTCTCGTGCTCCGCGCCGGGATACGGCGGGATGAGCTGGGCGGCTGGAAGAGCCGCCAGCCGTCCCGCAGGGCCGCGACGCCCGTCGGGTACGGGGTTGGTCGCTGTCGCCGGTCGTGGGGTGGCCGGCTCCCGTGCCGTCGTAGCGGGCCCAGCCGACGACGGCGGAGTCCAGGGCGGAGGTGTCCAGGTAGAGGACGAGGACCTGCTGCCGGGTGGTGGTCACGCGCTGCTCCTCGCGAGGGCGGGCCGGTTGGTGATGCGGGTGGCCCAGTAATCGATGTCGAAGCCGGGGTCGGCGGACAGGGAGCGCCACAACCGGATGCGGTTGTGGATCTCCAGACGTGCGGTGGCCTGCTCGTACCAGGGGAAGGTGCGCCGCGACTCCTCGCGGACGGCGGGGGCGTGCAGGTCCGCCGTGTCCCACAGCCGCACCTGCGGCACGGTCGGGTTGAAGCGGATCTTGTACATGTGGCGGACGGTGTCCCTGTCGTTGCGCCGGCCGCCGTGCCAGGTCCCGTGGTGCAGCAGCAGGACCGTGCCGGCCGGGCAGGTCAGCCGGGTCTGCCCGCGCAGGTTCTGGTAGCGGCCGGTGTCGGACTCGTTGGTGCGGCGCAGATGGCTGCCGGGGACGAGGAGCGTGCCGCCCATGTCGGCGGTGACCGCCTGCGGGTAGTACATGAGCTGCACGTCGAACGCGTCGGTCCGCGGATCGATGAGCGCGTCGGCGTGCAGGGGCTGCGCACTGCCCTCGTGGGGCAGGCGGGTGTGCGCGAAGTGGTGGTCGACGGTGGGGTCCGGTCCGACCAGGCTCTCCAGGGCGCCCGCGACGGCGGGGAGTTCGACGAGCCGGCGGGCGAAGGACCCCGCGGGGAACGCCTCCGGCACGGGCGTGCCGTACGGCACGGAGGGCAGCCCGGCGGCGAACACGCCGAGCGCCTCCTCGTTCATCTCCGGCGGGACGACGTCGTCGAGGCGCAGGAAACCGTGCGCCACGAACCGGGCCACCTGGACGGAGCTCAGCAGCTGTTTGGTGGTTGGCAGGAAGCAACCGTAGAAAGGGAAGGGTTGCCAGTCGTGGGTTGTATTCGGCGGTCTTCCGCCTCCCGCACCTGTGGCAGCTCCACCTCTACGGCTACTCCGGCACCTTGGAGTTCGGCGGTGCGCGGCACCCGATCCGCCCGGGGCACCTGAGCCTCGTACCGCCCGGCACGGAGGTGCACTTCCACTACGACGCCCCGCGCTGCGAGCACCTGTACGCGCACTTCCGGCTGCCGGGCGACGGTGAGCGGCGCCGGGTCCCGGTGATGCGGGACGCCGGTGCGGACGCGGGCGTGCTGAGCGGGCTGCTGCGGCAGACGATCAGGGCGAGCGCGCAGTCCCCGTCCCGGGCGTCGGCGGAACTGTGGACGGTGCTGTGGCGCGTCACCGGCCTGACCGACGCCGGAATCGACCCCTCGGGATCTCGCCATCCCGCGCTGCGGGTGGCCATGGCCCACATCGAGGAGCACCTGGCCGACCCGCTGAGCGTCCCCGGGATCGCCCGTGCCGCCGGGGTGTCGCACACGCACCTGACCCGGTTGTTCCGTGAGGACACCGGGCACACGGTCGTCGGCTACGTACGGCACCGCCGCATGGCGCGGGCCCGGCACCTGCTGATCGCCTCGACCCTGGCGATCCCGGCGGTCGCCGCGACCGTCGGCATCCCCGACCTGCAGGCGTTCAACAAGAGGTGCCGCAGGGAGCTGGGCGCCTCGCCGCGTGCCGTGCGCAACGCCGGGGGCGCGTGAGACCGGTGGTCCGGCGAGAACGGTGACGGAGGGCATCCGGCCAGAACGGCTCGAAGGCATCGGCGCACAGGCCGAATGCGCCGACCGGCCCCGGTGGCGCGGAGCAGGAGGGGACAATCCCTGTCCAGGGAATTCGGAAGGAAGCGCCGGCATGATCGACTGGATACCTCTGGCCACCGGGTCCAGGCCCGTCCCGCAGCCCGTGGCGACCCCGCTGGTCTGGGCCGGAGCCTTCGCCGGCGCACTGGTCCTGGTGGCGCTCATCAACACCGTGGTGGGACCCGACCGGCCCGAACTGGCCCTCACCGCGCTGTCCCTGCTGGCCGTCGTGCTCGGCCTGTGCGCACGCTTCACGGCGGCCCCCGGCACGGCCGTGCTCTGCTGGCTCTTCCTCAACGGCTTCGCCATCCCGCCCGCGGGCACCCTCACCTGGGCCGGGCACCGCGACACCACGTGGCTGGCCTGCCTGCTCACCGCCGCCCTCCTCGGCACGTCCCTGGCCCGCCTCGCCCACGCCCGCGCCGCCTACCGCCGCCTCGCCCCGGAACACGGCCGCCACGACGACGCGGACCAGGTGGCCGGACACCACTGACCCGGACACCCGCCGATGCCCCCCGGTCCGACGGCCGACGTCTTCCGGCTCGGCTGCCGATGTCCTTCGGTCCGGTTGCTGGCGTCCTCCGGTCCGGTTGCTGACGTCCTCCCGCCTGACGGCCGACGTCTTCCGGCCCGGCTGTCGGCGCCCCGCCGCACCGGCTGCCGATGTCCCGCCGCGCCGCCCCCCGGCGGAAACACCGCCCCGGACCGCCGCCGCCCTACCACCCCCGTTCGCCCTCGCGCGTCCGCGGGGCACGGGAGTTAGGATCCCGGCCATGGCGATGACCGTGCACGACGTGGACCGGTTCGAGGCGTCCAGGCCCCGCCTGGAGGCGATCGCCTACCGCCTCCTCGGCTCCGCGAGCGAGGCCGAGGACGCCGTGCAGGAGACGTATCTGCGCTGGCAGGCGGCCGACGCCGAGCACATCCAGGTGCCCGAGGCATGGCTGACGAAGGTGCTCACCAACCTCTGCCTCAACCAGCTGACCTCGGCCCGCGCCCGGCGCGAGACCTACGTCGGGCAGTGGCTCCCCGAGCCGCTGCTCGCCGGGGACCCGATGCTCGGCCCCGCCGACACCGCCGAACAGCGCGAATCGGTCTCGTACGCGGTCCTCGCCCTGCTGGAGCGCCTGTCCCCCAACGAGCGGGCGGTGTACGTGCTGCGGGAGGCCTTCGACTACCCGCACCGGGAGATCGCCGCGATCCTCGACATCACCGAGGCCGCCAGCCAGCAGATCCTGCACCGCGCCAAGAAGCACGTCGCCGACGGCAAGGCCCGCACGGAGGTCGACGAGGCCGCCGCCCGGCGGATCGTCGAGGAGTTCCTCGCGGCGGCCACCAGCGGCCGGACCGAGCCGCTCGTGCGGCTGCTCACCCAGGACGCCGTCTCGGTCGGCGACGGCGGCGGGAAGGTCCCGGCCCGGGCCAAGGCGTTCGAGGGCGCCCTCGCGGTCGCGCAGTTCATGCGGGGGCTGTTCAAGCCGAGCAAGGCCAAGCGCGCCCTGGTCGGCGGCTCCCCCGAGATGTACGCCACGACCGCCAACGGCGATCCGGCCATCGTGGCGGTCGTGGACGGCCGGGTCGTCGGCGTGACCTGCCTGGAGGTCGGCGCCGACGGCATCGCCGCGTTCCGCAGCCAGGTCAACCCGGACAAGCTCGAGCGGGCGACCGCGCAGTGGGCCGCGACCGACCACGGCGAACCTCTGCTCCGCGCCGCCTTCTGATGAGGGTGTGAGCTGCTTCACATCGGATTCCTGTCAGGAAACCGCGGGCCGCCCGGTTCAAGGGGCGAATCCGCTCAAGGTTGCTCACGACAGGAGCCAGGACATGCAGCACCGCATCGTCGTCCTCGGGGCCGGCTACACCGGCGCCACCGCCGCCGGGCGCCTCGCCAAGCGGCTGCACCACGAAGACGTCGCCATCACTCTGGTCAACGCCGAGCCCGACTTCGTCGAACGCGTCCGGATGCACCAGCTCGCCGCCGGCCAGGACCTCACGCCCCGGCCCTTCAGCGAGATGTTCGCGGGCACCGGCGTCACCCTGAAGCTCGCGCAGGTCACCGGCGTCGACGTCGACGGCAGAACCGTCACCGTCACCGACGCGCAGGGCACCGAGGAACCGCTGGCCTACGACACCCTCGTGTACGCCCTCGGCAGCGGCTGGAACGACCAGGGCGTCCCCGGCACCGCCGAGCACGCTCACGAGATCGCCAGTCGCCCGGGAGCGCTCCGGCTGCGCGAGCGCCTGGCCCGGCTGGAGGCCGGCCAGTCCGTGGTCGTGGTCGGCGGCGGCCTCACCGGCCTGGAGGCCGCGACCGAGATCGCCGAGGCCCGCCCGGACCTCGACCTGGCCCTCGCCGCCCGCGGTGGCCTCGGCGACTGGCTCTCGCCCAAGGGCCGCCGGCATCTGCGGAAGGTCTTCGACCGGCTCGGCATCACCGTGCACGAGCACGCCGCCGTCACCGCCGTGGAGGCCGACCACGTCACCACCGCCGAGGGCGCGCGGATCCCGGCCGCGGTCACCGTGTGGACCACCGGCTTCGCCGTCCACCCGATCGCCCGCGCCACCACCCTGGAGGTCACCGACACCGGCCGGATCATGGTCGACCGGACCATGCGCTCGGTCTCGCACCCGGACGTGTACGCCGTCGGCGACGCGGCCCTGGCGCTGGGCGCCGGTGACAAGCCGCTGCGGATGTCGTGCGCCTCGGGCGTCCCCATGGCCTGGCAGGCCGCCGACGCGATCGCGGCCCGGCTGACCGGCGGGAAGCTCCCGAACGTGCCGCTGCGCTACTTCAACCAGTGCATCTCGCTGGGCCGCAGGGAAGGCCTGATCCAGTACGTCACCGCCGACGACCGTGCCGTCGGGGCGGCGCTGACGGGCCGGTTCGCCGCCGTCTACAAGGAACTGATCTGCAAGGGCGCGGCCTGGGGCGTCGCCCACCCGGCGGCCGGCACGCTCGCCCGGCGCCGCCGCGTCGTACAGGCACCGGCCCGGACCGGCTCGCTGGTCAGGGAGTCGGCCTGACCGCGTGGAACATCCGAGCTGCCCCTGGCGTCACGTGGCACCATGTGGCACCGCATGGCACCACGTGGCGCCGTGCGGTGCCATGTGGTGTCGAGTGGTGTCTGACGGTCTCTGCTTCACATAGTCGCAGGTGAGGAGGCTGGCGGTCCGCCCCGTCCCACCCGAGGCGCCACACGGGCTTGCGTGTGGCGCCATAGTGGTGCCATCATGGCGTCATGGACCTCACCCCGTATGTCGACACCCTCCGCCGTGAACTCGCGGTGGCCGCCGAGGCCGGCGGCGAGGAAGCCCGCGAGCTGGCCGAGAGGCTCACCGCTCCCCTGGAGTCGGCGACCCGGCTGGCCCTGCTCAACGTGCTCTCCGCCGCGATGGACGAGATCACCCGCGAACTCGCCCCGGGCTCGGTCGACGTACGGCTGCGCGGACTCGACCCCGACTTCGTGGTGACACCACCGCCCGCCTACGGCAGCGCCCCCGCGGCACCGACCGCGTCCCTCGAACCGGCCAGGGGGCACCTGCCCGCCGACGGCGACGAGGGCGGCACCGCCCGCGTCAACCTGCGGCTGCCGGCCCACCTCAAGGCCCGCGCCGAGGAGGCCGCGGCCGGTGAGGGGCTGTCGGTCAACGCGTGGCTGGTCCGGGCCGTTTCGGCCGCGGTCGAGGGCGGTGCCCGCCCGCACGCGACGGACAGGACCCGCACCATCGGACAGAGCTACACCGGCTGGGTGCGCTGACCGCGTCCCGCCCGCCGCACCACTCATCCGCACCGCGCCCACCAGCGCGGACGCCCCAAGGACTCAAGAGGACGGGACAGCCATGCCTTCTTTCGACACCCCGCAGCCGATCGCGGTCACGGCCCACGTGCCCGCCGCGGCCATCCGGTTCACCGCGGGCGACCGCGCCGACACGGTCGTCGAGGTGCGGCCCCGCGACCCCAAGCGGGACAAGGACGTCCGAACCGCCGAACAGACCGAGGTCACCTACGCGAGCGGCGTCCTGACCATCAGGACGCTGCCCAGGCGCCGCAGTCTCATCGGCCCCAACGGCCTCGTCGACGTGACGGTCGAGCTGCCCGCGGGCTCGGACGTCGACGTGTCCGGCGGCTCCTTCGCCCAAGTGCTCGGCGAGGGCCGGCTCGGCGAGGTCCGGGTGAAGACCTCGAGCGGCGACGTGCGCCTCGACACCACCGGCCCGCTGACGCTGACCGTGTCGCACGGCGCGGTCACGGTGGACCGGGTCGAGGGGGCGGCCGAGATCACCACCAGCTCCGGCAACGTGCGCGTCGGCCTGGTCGACGGCCCCGCCGTCCTGAAGAACTCCCACGGCACCACCACCGTCGGCGCCGTGACGGGCGAACTGCGGGTGAACGGGGCCAACGGCGCCATCGACATCGCGCGCGCCGAGGCGTCGGTCACCGCCACCACGACCAACGGCTCTCTTCGCCTCGCCGAAGTCGCCCGCGGGGACGTCCGGTTGGAGACCTCCAACGGCTCCCTCGAGATCGGCATCCGCGAGGGCACCGCCGCCTGGCTCGATGTCAGCTCCAACCGGGGGCAGGTGCGCAACAGGCTCGCCGCGTCCGACGCCCCGGAGGAGAGCGAGGACAGCGTGAAGGTCCACGCACGGACCAACTGGGGCAACATCGACGTCCTCCGCGCCAAGCCCTGAACACCACCGCCCCTCCCCACCCACTCCAGCCTTCTCACGGAGGGCCACATGCCCACTTCTGTCATGTCCACGTCCAAAGAGCGGGGCGGTCGGCCCTCTCCGGCCGCCGTCTCCGCCGTCGGACTGCGCAAGTCCTACGGCGGCAGGACCGTCCTCGACGGCATCGACCTGCACATCCCGACCGGGTCCGTGTTCGCCCTGCTGGGCCCGAACGGGGCCGGCAAGACCACCGCCGTGAAGATCCTCTCCACCCTCATCACCCCCGACGCCGGACAGGCCCGGGTCGCGGGCCACGACCTGACCACCGAGGCACAGGCCGTGCGCGCCGCGATCGGGGTCACCGGGCAGTTCTCCGCCGTCGACGGCCTGATCACCGGCGAGGAGAACATGCTCCTCATGGCCGACCTGCACCACCTGCCCAAACGCCGAGGACGGCAGGTCGCGGCCGAACTGCTGGACCGCTTCGACCTCACCGAGGCCGCGAAGAAACCCGCCTCGACCTACTCCGGCGGCATGAAACGCCGCCTGGACATCGCCATGACCCTGGTCGGCGCCCCGCGGATCATCTTCCTCGACGAGCCCACCACCGGCCTGGACCCCCGCTCCCGCCACACCATGTGGCAGATCATCCGCGAACTGGTCACCGGCGGCGTGACCGTCTTCCTCACCACCCAGTACCTGGAGGAGGCCGACCAGCTCGCCGACCGCATCGCCGTCCTGCACGACGGGAAGATCGCCGCCGAGGGCACCGCCGAGGAACTGAAGCGGATCGTGCCCGGCGGACACGTCCGGCTCCGCTTCACCGACCCCGCCGCCTACCGCTCCGCCGCCTCCGCCCTGCGCGAGGCCACGGGGGACGACGACGCCCTCGCCCTGCACCTCCCCAGCGACGGCAGCCAGCGCGCACTGCGCTCCCTCCTCGACCGGCTCGACGCCGCCGGCATCGAGGCCGACGAACTGACCCTGCACACCCCCGACCTCGACGACGTCTTCTTCGCCCTCACCGGCGACACCGGCGTCCCCGACCAGCCCAAGGAGACCGCCCGATGAGCACACCCCCGGCCCCCGCCCGCCCGGCCCGGATCTCCCTCGCCGCGCGCGACTCCTCCACCATGCTGCGCCGCAACCTCCTGCACGCCCGGCGCTACCCGTCCCTCACCCTGAACCTGCTGCTCACGCCGGTCATGCTGTTACTGCTGTTCGTCTACATCTTCGGCGACACCATGAGCGCGGGGATGGGCAGCGGCGGCGGCCGGTCCGCGTATCTCGCGTATCTCGTCCCGGGCATCCTGATGCTGACCATCGGCGGCACCACGATCGGCACCGCGGTCTCCGTCACCATGGACATGACCGAGGGCATCATCGCCCGCTTCCGCACGATGGCGATCCACCGCCCCTCGGTGCTCGTCGGGCACGTCCTCGGCAGCGTGCTGCAGTGCGTGCTGAGCGTGGTCCTCGTCGGCGCCATCGCCGTGGCCATCGGCTTCCGGTCCACCGACGCCACGGCTCTGGAGTGGCTGGCGGCGCTCGGCCTGCTGGTGCTCGTCTCCCTGGCGCTCACCTGGATCGCCGTCGGCATGGGCCTGTCCAGCCCGAACCCGGAGGCCGCCGGCAACAACGCCATGCCGCTGATGGTCCTGCCGCTGCTGTCCAGCGCCTTCGTCCCGGTCGACGCGATGCCGGGCTGGTTCCGGCCGGTCGCCGAGTACCAGCCGTTCACCCCGGCCATCGAGACCCTGCGCGGGCTGCTGCTCGGCACCGGGATCGGCCACCACGGATGGCTCGCCGTGGCCTGGTGCCTGGGTCTCGCGGTGCTCGGCTACGTCTGGTCGGCCTCGAAGTTCAACGCCGACCCGAAGTAGCGGCCAGGACGACACGCGTCAGGCACGGGGAGCGGCCGGTCAGCTCGCCCCGGAACCGGAGTTCCCGGCCGCCTCCTGCGCGGCGCGGCGGTACTCGGCGTTGATGCGCTGCGCCTCTTCGAGCTGGTCCTCGAGGATGACGATGCGGCAGGCGGCCTCGATCGGGGTTCCCCTGTCGACGAGCTCGCGGGCCCGCGCGGCGATCCGCAGCTGGTAGCGGGAGTAGCGACGATGTCCGCCCTCCGAGCGCAGCGGTGTGATCAGCCGGGCCTCGCCGATGGCTCGGAGGAAACCAGGGGTGGTGCCGAGCATCTCGGCGGCCCGTCCCATGGTGTAGGCGGGGTAGTCGTCGTCGTCCAGACGATCGCTGAGCGGAGTATCTGCTGCCATGTCACCTCGTAGTGCAACGCGTCGAGGGGCCCTGGTGCCGTACGGCACCAGGGCCCCGAAGGAAATTCAACACCATCTGTCGGCCCGTGATGCTCTGCCGACCTTCTGTTTCCGCTACCCGGCCCGGTGACGGGAGGGGTGCGGGGATCGCGGCTGCGTGACCGGGGACCACCATCCAATCCGGGGTCTTGCGGTACCCGGACCGAGGGCGTCCCGGGCCGGGCGATCCTGATGGCGTCTGCTCCTCCGTTCTTCCTCTCTGAACCAACTACTGACCTGCGAACTTCAGGTACTGCTACCCGCCGGTCCGTGTGTGCGGGTCTCACTTGACCTTGTAGACGAGAAAAATCCTAACCGCGGCCCGGCGCAATGTCTACTCTGGCAAAGGTAGATTTTGGTGTTCGAGGGCCGCAGGATTGCGCGCCTCGCCGCCAAGGCGGCGACATGACGATGAGGGCCCTGCCGACGCGCGTCGGCAGGGCCCTCATCGGGCCTTACGGGTGGAGCCTTGGGATCAGCGGGCGGGGGCGAGGACGTCCCGCAGCCGGATCCGGTCCGTGTAGGCCGGGCTGTCCCGGAGGCCGGCCAGCCAGGCCAGGGTGACCAGGCCCGTGCTCTGGTCGTCCCCGTCGCAGAGGACGAGGTGATCGACCCGGGCACCGGCCATGAGGGACAGCGCCACCTCGACCGTCATGTCGTCACGGATCCGGGGCCCGGGCCCGTGCCCGTCGTGGGCCACGGCCGTGGGGGAGCGGTGCCCCGCAGGGTGCTGCGTCTGAACCGGCGTCATGGGTGCCTCCTGGCGCGTACGGGTGGGCTGGTGGTCGCAGCGGCCCCAGGGGCCTAGGCGGCGGAGCCGAAGCCGGACCGTCGCGGGGACCTGGAGCGGACCGCCTCGCCGGCGGGGCGGCCCTGCCCGCGGCGATTCCGGCGCGGCCGGGACGAGGACGCGCCGCGGGGGCGCTCCACGACCGGTGCGGTGACGACGACCGGGATGCCGGAAGGGGCCTGGGCGCCGGTGATGCGGCTCAGCTCCGCCTCGCCCGACCGCACCTGGGCGACCCGCGGGGTGATGCCCGCCGAAGCCATCAGCCGGGTCATACCGCGACGCTGGCCGGGGGTCACCAGGGTGACGACGCTGCCGGACTCGCCGGCGCGTGCCGTACGGCCGCCGCGGTGCAGGTAGTCCTTGTGGTCGCTGGGCGGGTCCACGTTGACGACCAGGTCGAGGTTGTCGACGTGGATCCCGCGGGCCGCGACGTTGGTCGCCACCAGGACCGTCACGTGCCCGGTCTTGAACTGGGCCAGGGTCCGTGTGCGCTGCGGCTGGGACTTGCCGCCGTGCAGGGCCGCGGCGCGGACACCGCTGTTCAGCAGGTGCTTGGTCAGCCGGTCCACCGCGTGCTTGGTGTCGAGGAACATGATCACCCGGCCGTCCCGCGCCGCGATCTCGGTGGTCGTGCGGTGCTTGTCCGCGTCGTGCACATGGAGGACGTGGTGCTCCATCGTGGTGACCGCGCCGGCGGACGGGTCGACCGAGTGGACGACGGGATCGTGCAGATAGGTCCGCACCAGCCGGTCGACGTTGCGGTCCAGGGTGGCCGAGAACAGCATCCGCTGCCCGTCCGGACGCACCTGGTCGAGCAGGGCGGTGACCTGCGGCATGAAGCCCATGTCGGCCATCTGGTCGGCCTCGTCGAGGACGGTGACGGCGACGTCGTCCAGCCGGCAGTCGCCGCGGTCGATGAGGTCCTTGAGCCGCCCGGGCGTCGCGACGACCACCTCGGCCCCGCCGCGCAGCGCACCGGCCTGCCTGCCGAGGGACATCCCGCCGACGACGGTGGCCAGGCGCACGCTCAGGGAGCGGGCGTACGGCGTGAGTGCGTCCGTGACCTGCTGGGCGAGCTCGCGGGTGGGGACGAGGACGAGGGCGAGCGGCTGCCGCGGCTCGGCCCGCCGGCCCGCCGTGCGGGCCAGCGCGGCGAGCCCGAAGGCCAGGGTCTTGCCCGACCCGGTGCGGCCGCGGCCGAGGACGTCACGGCCGGCCAGGGAGTTCGGCAGGGTCGCCGCCTGGATCGGGAACGGCACGCTCACGCCTTCGTGGCCGAGCGTGGCCAGCAGCGCCGCGGGCATGTCGAGATCGGCGAACGACTCGACGGCGGGCAGCGCGGGCGTGATCGTCTTCGGCGGCGCGAACTCGCCCTGGACGGCCCGTCCGGCCGGTCGATTCCCGTAGCCCGTGGAGCGGCGGGGACCGCCGGAACGGGTGCCGCCCGAGCGTTGGGCGCCGGAGCTTCCGGCGAAGCGGTCGTATGTGCGGGGGGTGCGGGATGTGCGGGCGCGCGTCATGCGGGACCTTCCTTGATGGGGCTCGTGGCAAGGAATTCCCGCAGCAGATGAGCGGCGCAGAGAAACTCCCTGAAAAGCAGCGAGCTGGGGCCCGCACCCAGCGGTGCGGGCCCCAGCTGCGAAGTATGCGTCAGCGCCGTTGTCAGGCGGGGACGATGTTCTCGGCCGTCGGGCCCTTCTGGCCCTGCGCGATGTCGAAGGACACCTTCTGGCCTTCCAGCAGCTCACGGAAGCCGGAGGTGGCGATGTTCGAGTAGTGGGCGAAGACGTCGGCGCCGCCGCCGTCCTGCTCGATGAAGCCGAAGCCCTTTTCCGCGTTGAACCACTTCACGGTGCCAGTAGCCATTTTGCATTTCTCCTTCGGAGACGGTGCCAGGAACTCACCCTGTGTGAATTCCGTGTCGCCGTGATGATTAACCCGTCGGAAATGAACCTTCTGGCAACCACACCTGCAACTGAGATCGACAGTAGCACGGTGCGATCGGCCGTGTGCGGTCCCTGAATTTCGATCGGACCCGCTGCCGGGGAATACTTGGCGTGCCCCGACTCTATTTCTCATTTCGCGAGCACAGATATTGCCCCGCGCGGGCGCGGTTTTCCCGCCGGGCCTCTCCGCCCGCAGCCCTGTGACCTCCCCCGACGTCGGATGCGCCACGGCCGCAGCCGTCACCGGACGGCCCGGCGCCGGACGCGTCGGAAGCCCCCTGCCGCGATGTAGGTCACATCGGTACGGCACCATGACCTGATGACCCGCATCGCCGAAACCCGCGACGGCGCCCCCGGCCCGGCACGGACCCGTCTGGCGGCGGCCGGGGCGGCGGTGGCGACGGTCGGCGCGGGGCTGGGGCTCAGGACCGTCGCGGCGGGGGACGTGGCCAAGTACGGCGGGGACGCGCTGTACACCGTCCTGCTGCTCACCCTCGTCGTGCTGGCAGCCCCACGGGTGACACCCCTGGTGGCCGCCGGCGGCGCGCTGGCGGCCAGCTGGGCCGTCGAGTTCCTCCAGCTCAGCCCGGTACCGGCGGAACTCTCCGCGCGCAGCACCCTCGCCCGCCTCGTACTCGGTTCCACCTTCAACGCGCCCGACCTGCTCTGGTACGCGGTCGGCGCGGCGGCGGGCTGGCTCCTCCACACCTTGGTGAAGGAGCTCGTGCCCTGACCGGCTTCCGCTGCGAACTCTCCTTCCTCACGGCCCAAGATGCACCACCGCGGCGCAGGCGAGCGCGTGTTCGGAGGATTCGGTGATGGCCTCTCGCACGACGTGGTGGAGGGCGTGGGCCGAGCGCTCCGGGTGAAGCCGTCCGTCCGGGCCCAGCAGTCGGTCGTACACGGCGCGGGCGAGGTCCTCGGCGGAGCCGTCCGCGCCCCACACCGGCAGCTGGATCACATGGTCGAAACCGGCGGCCTGGAAGCGCGTCGCCAAGGCCCATGCGTCGCTCTCGAGGACCAGGTCGCTGCCTTCCGTCTCGCGGACCGAGAGGTAGGCCAGTGCTCCGTCGACGGGACGGAGTGGGTACTGCTGTTCGTGTGAGCCGTCGGCGCCGAACCGCAGCTGCGGGGCGCCCTGGTGGAGACCCGCACGGCCGACGAAGTGGAAGCAGGGGTGATCGCCGAGCTGCGCCGCCACGGTCGCGCCCGTGGCCCGCTCGCCGTGCAGGACCCGGGCGTGCGGGACGCGCCGGCGGATCGCTTCGATCTCCCGCTGCCCGTACGGCAGGTCGTCGTCCGCGAGGACCAGCAGCATCGGCTGGAAGGGCTCGCGAGCCGTGTGCCTCTCGTGGTGACGCGCGGCCGTGAGCGCCTGGAGACTCGAGGTGTAGGAATGAACCGCGTGATCCATGGCGTTGTCGTGCCGATGTCCCGCCAGGTGCAGGGGCAGGACCGTGAACGGGTCGGTGGGGCACCACCACACACGGGGCAGGGCGTCGGACGGGACCGTGCGGCCCACCCGGACATCCGTTGCGCCGGGGTATGCCCTGCCGCGGCCGGGGGGAACGGTCGTCCCGAGTGCGGTGAGGACCGGTCCCACCACTCGTTCTCGGAGCCAGTCGAGCACGGCCCACGCCTGGTTTTCCCGCGCCGCCGGATGGTCGTAGCCCATCGCGAGCCGGTATCTGACCGAGTTGTCCGACAGGTGGACGAGGCTCACCCCGGTCAGCGGGAGCACCGACACGCCCTGGCGTGTCACGAGCAGGGCGTCGCAGCGGTGGGCGGCGGCGTTGAGGACGACGACGGGGCCTTCGCTCGCGGCCGCCACCAGCCGTTCGACGGGCACGGGGGCGAGGAAGTCCTCGAAACCGGGAAGGGTGCGCGCGATTGCGACGAGTTGCTCCAGCCGGGCCGGTGCCGGACCCTGTCGCGGGTGGTTCCGCGCTGCGGGCGACTGGGGGGCGAGATGGAGGAACGCCCACCACCAGCGCAGTTCCGCGAAGAGTTCCGGCGCGGACTCCCACAGCCGGTCCACCCCGGCGTGGAGGTCCTGACGCCAGGCTGCCAGGAGAACGTTGCGCTGTTCCAGGAACTCCAGTGCGCGTTCCGGTGCCCCCGCCTCGATCGCGTGGGCGGCGGCCCCCCGGCTCAACTCCTCCCAGCTCCGGACGAGGTCCGCGTGCTCCCGGCCGGACGTCAGCAGCATCAGAGGCATCAGAGCGGCGACGGTCTCGTAGCTCAGGACGACGTCCTCGGAACGGTTGTGGCGCATCGCCAGGTTTCCCCAGATGAGTCCGGCCCGGAGGCGTTGCATCGGTGGGGCGTCCCGGCTGACGGCGATGTCGCGCGCCCTCTCGGCCGCACGGCGGAGGGAGGCGTGCGACGGGTTCGGCCGGAGGGAGACGAACGCGGTCTGGGCCAGGACGATGGGCACCGACTCGGGATCCGTGAACCGGGGGTCGAGGTCGTCGTGGACCAGCAGCGAGTGCAACTCCTCCAGGGCGCTCGCGACCTCCGCCGACGAGGAGTCGAGGGTGTGCAGTTCGAGCAGGGCGGAGGCGCAGGCGACGCTCCGGCCGTCGTCCTGTGCGACAGCGAGCCCCCTGGTCGCTCTGAGGCTTTCGACGGCCTGGCCGAGTGCAGCGCTGTCCCCGGTCGCCTTGTATCTCAGGACCAGGCATTCGCCTTGCTGCACCAGTGCCGCGTGCTGGTAGGGCAGCTCCGGCTCGTGCCGGGAGTGGAAGACGACGTCCCGCGAGGCGTCGACGGCCCGGTCGAGGGCGGACACGGCCCCGGTCCGGCGGAAGCTGTCGAGCAGGCACCGGTTCAGGCCGATGAGCGCCGCGAGCCTCCAGACGGACCTGCTCGGCAGGGATCTGGCCGCCCGTTCGGCGAGGTCGACCGCCTCGTCGAGATCCGCGTGCGCGGACAGCACGGCGGCGCGCGTCCGCAGCACGTCACTCAGCGCGTGTCGCAGCCGGGCGCGGAGCAGCTTGTCGTTTCCGGGGCAGATCCTCACCGCCGAACGGCACTGCGTCTGCGCTGCCTCGAGAGCTTCCCGCGAGCCGTCCCGCCAGAACCGGGCCATCTGCACCGACGCGAGCACAGCCGCCCGTTCGGCCTGCACGGAGCGCGGTTCCTGGCGGGGCGCGACGGCCTCCGCCCAGTGCTCGGCCTCGTCCAGGTCGACCGGATCCCCTTCCGCCTCGTACCGGGCGACGAGGGCCCGGGCGAGCGGCAGCGCCGCGGCCTCCCGGTCGGCAGGTGACGCGAACGACCCGAACGCCGTGCTCGCGAGATCCAGAGCCTGGCGCAGCGAGCCCCGGCGCGGCTGGATCTCGTGGAGGAGCACGTAGGTGTCGAGGAGTTCCGCGACGAGCCGCCCGACGGGGACGGAGCCGCCGAGCAGCCGGTTCACCCACGTCTCGAGGGTGTCCACGGACCGGTACAGCTGGGAGACGTCCCCGGTGTGGCAGAAGATCTGGCGCTGGGCGGCCCCCATGAGGGCGCCGGCCCGCATGCTCAGCTCCAGGTCCGGACCGCCGGTGAGGTCCTGGACGACGTGGACGGTTCGTTCGAGTGACCTTCGCGAGCCGAGACGAAGACCGTGGAGGTACAGCGTCTCCGCCGCCTCGCGGCCGAGTCCGGGGAAGTCCTGTGGTTCGTACCCGGCGTCCAGGGCGCGCTGCGCGAGAGTGAGTGCCTGGCGGAGCACCACGGTGTCGTCGGTCCGGCGGAACTCGTCGAGCAGGTCTCTGATCGCCCGCGTCAGCCGGGGCACCAGCTCGGGGTCCACCGCGGGTCCGATCAGGCGGGCCAGTTCCTCGTGGGGGGTCACGTCCGGTCGCGGCGCGGACGGTACGGGTGCGTCGATGACGTAGACGTGACCCGCGCCGGTGCGCAGACCGACGGGGCCGGTCCCCACGTCGACGCGGACGACCTCGGCCGCGTCGACCCGCACGGTACGGACGGTGGTGCCCGCGGTGACCTCGACGACCCGGGGAGAGGTGTCGGGGACGAGCACGGCCGCCGCGTCCGTGCCCCTGACCTTCCCCAGCAGCAGCACCTCGCCCGCGCGCAGGACGCCCAGCGGGGCCTCGCCGAGGGCCGAGGCGATGGACGACACGGTGGCCAGGGTGAGTTCGGGCGGCGCGCCCGGGTCGAGGGACGGAACGTGCGGGCGGGCCGCGTTGGCGAGGCTCCACGCGGTGGCCGTCGACAGGGCCTCCGAGGGCAGCCGCCGCGAGGCCTCCGCGAACCAGCCGGCCAGGCCGGACCGGTTCTCCCGCACCAGCGCGTGCAGGGCGCTGCCGAGGTGCTGGGTCGCGCTGTCGGTGTCACCGCTGAGGCTGTCCCAGGTGATCTGTTCCTCCAGGAGCAGCGCGGGCGACAGGCCGCGGTGGAACTCGGTGACGATGTCCATGACCTCCCGGAGGCGCGGCTCGCCCTGCAGCCTGTCCACGAGGCCCGCCCGCAGGTAGGGCAGGCATTCCGGGATCAGCGCGATGGCCTCGGGCGTGCGGGCGCCCACCCAGTCGCTGAACCAGAGGTCGGCCTCGGCGCCGACGTCCAGGTGGGGCAGGAGCCGGAGCCTGACCGCGCGGATCAGTTCGGGTTCCATGCGGGTCGCGATGCTCAGCACGGTGGCGAGTTCCATCGCACCGGCCGGCGGCGGGGGCGGCAGCTCCCCCGGTGGTCCGGTCACGGAAGCCTCACCGTGGCCCGGCTCGCGGTGGTCGTGCGGTCCCAGCTGACCAGGGGCAGCAGGCCCGTCATCCACCGGGGCCAGCGCCGCGGGGGATACGGGGAGAGCGCGACGACGCCGCACCCGGCCCGGGTGACGAGACCGACGAAGTGCTCCCACTCCTGCCGGGTGCCGCGCTGCGGGTCGTCGGGCGGTCCGCCCAGGCCGAGGTCCGACAGCAGCAGGACGGGCCTGCCGGACTCGGGGGGGACGTAGGCGGTGCGGGTCCAGCGCGCGCCGGGCCCGGTGCCTCGCTGGGGGGTGCCGGAGAAATAGCCCACCTCGACCAGCGAGGGGCCGACCACCGCGCGGACGCGGTCGAGGAGTTCGTTCTGGTCGCGGCGGAAGGGCTGCATGCCGGGGCCTCGGTCGACCAGCACCTGGACGCCGTAGCGCATCGTGGGCACGGGGAGGCGGGGCAGTCGGCGGACCGGGCGCCCATGGGCGAGGGTGTCGATGAGCGCCGGGATGTCCACCGCGCCCTCGGGGACCCGCCTGGAGACCATGGCCCGGAGGATGGCGCTGGTCCAGCCGGGAACGAACAGCGGAAGATGCGGGAGCGGGACGCGTTCGGCCGTCGGCCGGGCGAGTGGCCGCACCGGTTCCCGGGGTGTGGGCACGGCCTCGACGCGGACCGGCGGGAGCAACGGCAGTTCCTCCGGCAGGTCGGCGTTCGGCGTCTCCTCTTCCGCGGCGGTGGCCGGCGGCGGCTCGTGAGCGGGCTCCGGACGCCGTTCCCGGCGGGGGGCCTCGACCGGAGCCCGGGGCCCCTCGGGTTCGGCGTAGGGCGTGACCTGCCCGGTGTCCGGTACGGCAGGGGGGACGAACCCCAGCATCTCCAGGACTCGGGCCCGCTCCTCGTCGGTCCGGGCGACCTCCAGGGCCCGGACGACATCGCTCACCCAGATCTGCGCACGCACCGTGTCACCTCTCCTGCTGCGGCGACTTGGCCAGCGTCAGACTCCGCACCAGGGGCCACTGCGGGTACCCGGGGCGGACGTTCAGCTCGCGGCAGGCGCGCAGGGCGTCCAGATACTCGGCGGTACTGGGCAGCCGCTCGCGGCCGAGCTGCTCGTTCTCCCGCACGTGTACGAGCTCATCGGCCAGGGCGACGGCGAGATCGAGCATCTCGCTGTCGAAGGGCACGCCCTCGTGTTCCAGATGCGTTTGTGCGATCCGCACCAGGTTCTCGGGGGTGGGGCCGGGCAGGGTGTACGTGACGCAGCGCCGCAGGAACGCCTGCGGGAGCTGCCGTTCCCCGTTGGTGGTGATGACGATCAGCGGGGCGGGGACATCGGGCTCGCGCCGGACGGTCGTCCCGGTCTCGGCGATGGTGAACTCCTGCGAGCCCAGCGGGACGAGCAGGCTGTTCGGGACGTCCGGGTCGGCCTTGTCGATCTCGTCGATGAGGACGACGGCCCCCCGCGTCCCGTGCTCGTGCTGGAACCGGTTCAGCGGATCATGGTGATGGACGTCCCGGAGCAGGCCCCCGCGGGTGCGGGCGGACTCGGGGGCGAGCGACCACCACAGGACACCGGGGTTGACGTAGGCGCCGTCGTTCAGCCTGCCGTGGTGCGCCTGGGCGTCTCCCAGCCTGCGCACACTGTCGAACGTCCACAGCAGGTCCGTCGCCTGGGTCCTGGACGTGACCACGTGTTCGTAGTACCGCAGGTGCTTCTCGCGGGCGTAGAACGGGGCCAGGGAGGACTTGCCCGATCCCGGGTCCCCGCTCAGCAGCAGCGGTCGGTCGGTGGCCAGGGCGACGTCGATCGCGAGCTGGAGCTCCTGCGACAGGACGTAGATCCTGCCGTCCCGCGAGTCCGGGCCATGGGGGGCGAATCGGGACATGAAGGCTCCTAGCAGAGGCCGGCGAGACGGTCGGGCAGTTGTCTGAGGCGTTTGCTGCGGAGCGCTGCCGTCTTCTCGTCCTCCGCGGTGAGCAGGGGCTCCAGCAGCACCGCGTTCTTGAAGGCGCTCCTGACCTTGTCGTCCGGGGGCGCGGTGCCCGTGGTCACCAGGATGATCAGCCAGGAGAACGCACGGTGGAGGAGGTTGACGGCCTCGGCGAATTCGGCGTCGGGCGGGCGCAGTTCGTTGATGACGAGGTAGTGGGTCCGGGAGCCGAGGTCGTTCGGGAGCATCCGCTCCTCCGGGGAGTCGGCGTCGAAGAACTCCTTCCAGACCGCGTCCTCCCAGGTGCGGATCCGTTCCCCGACCCGGTCCTCGCCCACGGGCAGGCTTCCGATCGTCTTCGTCTCGAAGCCGTGGCTGGCGTTGCACGTGGCCCGGCGTATGTACTGCTCGGCCGTGCTGTGCGAGAAGGCGTTGAGCAGGAGGGTCATCTCGTGCGGCTGCCGGCCCGGGGCGGGCAGGGCACCGCGGGCGGCCTCCTCGTCGACCCAGGTGGCGTTCAGCGCGCTGGTCAGCCGGCGGATGGTCTGATCCTGGAGGGACGGAGCGAGGACGTCGAGTGCCTTCTCCATCCGCTCGGGAGGGGCCACGAGGAACTGATGGGCCAGGAAGAGGCAACCGCCGTGCCGGCCGGTGACGTGCGCGCGGAACTCCGGCTCGACCTTGAGCTCCCTCGCGGCCTCGGCCAGCACGCCCGGCTCTGTCCGGGCCTCGGACAGGTACAGGGCCAGCCGGCTGAGCCAGACACTCATCGGGTCCCGGCCCGTGGCCGCCCGGGGGAGTTCGGCGAAGCGTCCCAGAACCTTGTCGGCGAGGCTCCTGGCGTCCGGCTCGGCGTCCCGCGCGGTGCGCGCGAACTGGATCGGCCGGAGCTCCTCCAGGCCCGCGTGCTTGACTGCTCCGGTCGTCAGGCCGTCCAGCAGCACGGGCACCACGAGCAGGGGCGCGCCGAGCGCCCTGCGCCACATGAGGATGTTGACCTCGCGCCGTACCCAGTGGGACCGCAGGGCGGCCTCGTTGAGCAGGACGACGGCCGCGTCGCAGCGGGCGAGCCAGTCGACGAGTTCGGGACGCCACTCGTCGCCCGGTTCGATGCCCGACTGGTCCACGAGCGGGGTGTGGGACGTGCCGCGGAGGCCTTCCTCGATCTTCTGGAGTACGGCCATGGCGAACGCGTCGCCCCGCGCACTGTGACTGATGAACACGTCCCCCACGCAGCCGATTGTGATCCATCGTCAGCCGTGGTGCGGGCAAGTCTCACAAACCGGCGTCGAACTCGGACTTGGCGACGATGATGCGCCAGCGGCGGAGTTCCTCGGTGAGGGTCGACTCGACGCGGACGACCAGCGACCGGAACCGGACGGCGCGTTCGGCGTCGGCGGGCCCGGCCAGCAGACCGCGCAGGGTGTGCTCGTGCTCCAGCAGTTCCTGGCGGGTCTCCCGGTAGGAGGCCGCCAGGCGCTGCGAGGCGAACAGGTTCTGCACCGCCAGGGCCATGTTGCACAGGGGTGGCAGGCCCGCGGCGAGCAGGGCGATGACCGACGAGGTGGTCGACGGATCGTCGCCGGTCCGGCCCGAGTGGAGGAGAACGGCGTACGCCACGGCGACGGCGACCGCCGCCAGGACCGCGGCCTTGGCCGTCCTGCCGAGCCTGTCCTCGGTGCGTTCGCAGGTACCGGCTGCCAGCTCGAAGAAGAGGATCTGCCGCTTGACGCGGTAGTCGAGATAGGTCCGCATCCGCTCGGTGGTCTCGGCGGGGGTGGCGGGCAGGCTGCCGTCCCCCTGCTGCCGGACCGCGTCCTGCCAGGGGCTCTCCGTGCCGTCCGGGCCCCGGTCGGAGAGCCGGGCGAACGTGCCGAGTTCGGCGGGGCCGGCGGCGGCGAGCCGGCTCAGCCGGGCGTCGCGGACCTGCCCGGCTTCCTCATCGGTGCGCCCCAGGTAGGGACCGACGGCCGCGAGGAGGAGGAACATCTCGCGGCGGAAGAGTTCGGCCCTGATCCGGCTGGTGACCCAGGGCTGGGACGGCTCCTGACTGGTCCAGACCGTCCACACCATGGAGACGAGGAGCAGGCACTCGGCGAGGACGAAACCGAGGCCCAGATCGCCGCCGTGCTCCAGGAACACCGTCTGCACGGTCAGGCACATCACCGCGAGCGCGGGCAGCACGGCGAGCCGGATGCCGGTCGCGCGGTACCGCCCCTGCTGGTCGACCGGGGTGTCGCCCGCCGGCCGCGGGAGGATGTTCGGGTAGTCGATCGGCCGGCGTATCTCCGGTGCGGGGGCCCATGCCTCACGCCGCGGCCGGGCGGCCCGGCGCCGGCGACGGTGCGCCCACCGCCGGCCGAGCAGGTACCCGCAGTCCAGGAGCACCAGCAGCCAGATCACCCCGACGACCGGCAGCGAGACGACGAAAACCTTTGCTCCGCTCAGCACGGCCGCCGTGGTCCAGGCCGACAAGGCGAGGCTCACCCCGACGACCACCCATATCCGCACCGAAGTCCGCACGTTCCCCCCTCTGTGGCGCGGAGGGTGACGGTATCGGAGATGACCGGGACCGGACCCGCGAACACCGCAAGAGGTCGGCCCGGGACCGTCACGCTCTGCAATCTCATCCGTTGAGCATGCGTGAACAGCACCTATTCATCCGTCGAACGCCTGCTCGCGGCCGACCCCGCTTTCAGCCTTCGCCCCCTGCAAGTCGCCCAGCTCACCCGCGGCTGGGCCGTCGATGTCACCGCGGCCGACCTCGACATGCTCGCCGCGTCCGTCGACGCTCCGCGCCGGCTGTCGGCCAAGCGCGGTTGTCTCGGGGACACCGGCGCCAATGTGGAGCTGGCGCGGATGCTGGAGGAGCGGCCCGAGGACTTCGGCGCGGTCGGCCAGATCGTGCTGGGCGCGGATGCGGTCCAGCTCCAGCCCGGTCCGCGCCTGTTCGCCGACACCCTGTTCGTCGTCGGACTCGAATGCATCGACGGCCTCCAGCGGTTGAGGGTCATCGCCGACCTGCGGGACCGGCTGCCCCGCGAGCACCTGCGGCGGGCCGTGATCCGCCTGGAGATCCGCTGCGGCGCCGAGCGGGACCGGGCCCGCCATGCCTACGACGCCGAGGACCGCTACCGGAACGCGTCGACCGCCCAGGACCGTTTGATCCGCTGTCCGAACATCCGCCGCCTGATGGAGGGCGACTGGGAGAAGGGGGACTTCGATCCCCGCCGGGGCATGACCGCGGGGCCCCATGGATCGCGTTTCTCCATGGCCGAGGTGACGTCCGCCCTGGCCTGCCTGTCGGACGACCCGCTACCCATTGCCGCGAACCTGGCCGCCACGCCGGAGGGCCAGGAGGCCCTGTGGAGCGACCGCACCTCCGCGGTGTACCGCAGTGTCTTCCACGGCAGCATGACCCCGGTGGGCGTGATGCGTGCCGTCGAGGCGTGGCGGACGGCGCGTGCGGCGCTGGCCGACATGCCGAGGAAGTCCCGGCAGGGGCACGGCCACCTCATCGAGTACGCGCCGGACCTGATCTGCTGGAAGGCCTGCCGCTGGATGCCGCTGATGTCGCTGCACGGCAAGTCGGCCTTCCGCTGGGACAGGGAGATCGACCGCCAACTGCCCGCCCGCACGGTCCGGGCGGCGGAGGCGCTGGTGGCGCGCTACAAGGAGCTGCATCCGGAACACGGCCGCCCCGGCAGCTCCTACAAGTCGGAGGCACCCCGGCTCGGCCTGTGGAGGGAACTCGCGGACTGCGCGGTGTGACCCTGTCCTCGTCGAAGGTCTAGTCGATCGAGGCGCCGTCGCCGGGGGAGAGGCCCTCGCCGAGCGCGGCCACGGCGGCGGCTCCGTGCCCGGCCGCGAGCAGGGGCGTGCGGATGTCCTGTTCCAGGTCGGGCAGGTAGCCGAGGAGGACGTCGGCGGGCCCCTCGATCCGTACGCGGCCCAGGGCGGCCGGCAGCAGCAGGGTCCGGGCGCGTCCGAGCCGCTCGGACCGGCCGCCGGCCTCCACGGTGACCGGGGCACCGGCGTTGCTGACGACCAGGGCGGTGGAGAAGTCGTGCACCAGCGGGGCCGAGGTGCCCGCACGCCACCGCTCCAGGGCGAAGTACGGCCCGGCGCACAGCACGGTGCGCTCCACCCCGTCGTCGACCCGGACGCTCAGGCCGGAGTGGAACTCGGGGCGCGGGCCGGGACACCACTCGTCGAGGAGCCGCCCGAGGTTGGCGTGCCACTCCTCGTCGTCCAGCTCCGAGCCGTCCTCCATGTGCCGGCGCATGGCGTGCTGCTGGATGTCGGAGGTCTGCTCGATCTCGTAGACCAGGGTGCCGGGGCCGAAACTGTGCAGGGTGCCGCCGGGGACGTAGACCGTCTGCCCGGCCCGCACCGGGAGCCGGCGCAGGACCGCGTCGAAGTCCTGGGCGAGCAGGGCCCGGTGCAGCGTGTCCCGGTCCACACCGGGTTTCGTGCCCACCAGGGCGGTGGCTCCCGGGGCCGCGTCGAGGACGTGCCACGCCTCGGTCTTGCCGTGGGGCTCGCCCTCCAGCCGGCGTGCGGTGTCGTCGTCGGCGTGCAGGTGGACCGGGAGGGTCCCGGTGCCGTCGATGAACTTGGTCAGCACCGGGAAGCGCGGGCCGCGCCACCCGCGCCCCACGAGTTCGTCCGGGTGCTCCTCGACCAGTCGGCGCAGGGTGTGGCCGGCCAGCGGGCCGTCCGCGACGCGTGCCCCCTCGCCGTCCACATCGCTGACCTCCCAGGTCTCGGCGACCGGACCGTCGGGCAGGCCGGTACGGCCCAGCCGTTCGGCGAGGACCCGGCCGCCGAAGACGTGCTGCTTGACCGGGGTGGTCAGCCGCAAGGGGTACCAGTCCACGGTCACTCCTGATTCCTGACGGCGTGTCAGAGGGTGGGATGTCAGAGGGCGGGATGTCAGAGGATGGGCTGGCCGCCGGTGACGGCGATGCGCGCGCCCGAGACGTACGCGGCCTCGTCCGAGGCGAGCATGACGTACACCGGGGCGACTTCGGCGGGCTGTCCGGCCCGGCCCAGCGGCGACTGGTCGCCACCGAAGTCCTCGACCTGCTCGGGCGGCATCGTGGCGGGGATCAGCGGCGTCCAGATGGGCCCGGGGGCGACGCTGTTGACCCGGATGCCCCGCTCCGCGAGCGACTGGGACAGCGAACCGACCATGTTGGCCAGGCCCGCCTTCGTCGCGTTGTACGCCAGCAGGCCCGGCGGCGGCGAGTCGGAGTTCACCGAACTGGACGCGATGATCGACGCGCCCGGCTTCATGTGCGGCACCGCCGCCTTGCAGAGGTGGAACATGGCGCTGAGGTTGGTCGCCAGGGTGTGGTCCCACTCCTCGTCGGGGACCTCCTCGATCGAGTCGCGGAACATCTGGAACGCCGCGTTGCTCACCAGGACGTCGATCCGGCCGAACACCTCGACGGCCCGGGCCACCACCTCCCGGCAGTGCGCGGGATCGGACAGGTCGCCCGGCACCAGCACCGCCTTGCGGCCGGCCTCCTCCACCCAGCGCGCCGTGTCACGGGCGTCGTCGCCCTCCTCCTCCAGGTACGACAGGACGACATCGGCGCCCTCCCGGGCGTAGGCGATCGCGACGGCCTTGCCGATGCCGCTGTCGCCGCCGGTGATCACGGCCGCCTTCCCGGCCAGCCGGCCCGATCCGCGGTAGCTCTGCTCACCGTGGTCGGCCCGCGGCCGCAGGGCCGCCTCGGTACCGGGAGGGTGCTGCTGCTGTGCGGGCTTGTGCATGGGGAAGTACCTCGCGCCGTTTCCTTGCGTTCAAAAGCGGTTCTCATGCGTTCAAAAAACGCGGCGAAAGGCGGGGGCGACGGTGCCCCCGCCCTGTCGCGGGTTACCCGGGCGCCCAGGGACAAACGAGTCCTGACGGCAAGCGCCCGACGTAAGGAGACCCGATGGTCCCGCCCCGGAACCGCGCACAGAACGTCCACGCCGACCGTGCGGAACCGCGCGGTCGCGCGCTGCTCACGGACCCGCTGACCAACAAGGGCGTCGCCTTCACCCAGGAGGAGCGTGAGCGCCACGGTCTGCTCGGCGCGCCCAGGGCGCCATGTGGCAGCCCGAGTGCGACTGACGGGCGGCCCGGCCCGGAGGGTGCGGCGGTGGCAGGCGCGCGCATGCGGCTTATGCAATAATGCGCGCATATCGCCACTAGAAGAAATATTTGCACCTAAAAGAAACATATGGACTTGTCATGGCAGGGCCGCGCAGAGCACTGAGGGCAGCCGTCGCCCTGGCGCTGGCCGGGACGCTGGTCATGGCGTGCGGCGCCGATGACGGCGGCTCCGAGCCCCTGACCTGGTCGATGTGGGCCAGCGGCGGCGAGGAACAGCAGGTCTGGCACGAACTCGCGGAGCGGGTGTCCCGTGAGGACCCGGAGATCACGCTCCGGCTCGAGACCTCGTCCTTCGACGCCTACTTCGCCGAGCTCGACAGCCGTTTCGCCAGGGGCGACGCGCCCTGCGTCGTCTCCATGCAGTCGCTCCGCACCGAGGGCCACACCCAGGGCATGCTGCCGCTCGACGACCTGATCGCCAGGACCGGGTTCGATGTGACGGACTTCGACACATCCGTCATGGAGGGGCTGAGCGCCGACGGGAAGCAGTACGCGCTGCCGTACGACGTCGGCCCGGTGATCCTCACGTACAACAAGGACATGTTCCGCGGCGCGGGCGTGCCCGAGCCCGAGCCGGGGTGGACCCTGGCCGAGTTCGAGTCGGCCGCCCGTGAGCTGACCGGGGAGCGGACGTACGGCTTCGTGGCGGCGCCGCAGGACGTGTGGATGTGGCCCATGGTGCTGACCAAGTCCGGGGCGCGGCCCACCGACGGGGCGGGCAGACTGCGGCTCACCACCCCCGCCATGACCGAGGGCGTGCAGTGGTACGCCGACCTGGCGGCCAGGAAGAGAGTCGCCCCCCGCCTGCCCGGGGCCGATCCCGCCTTCGCCGAGACGCAGTTCCTCAGCGGCGACGTGGCCATGGCGGCCAGCGGCCCGTGGGCGTTGCTGAACCTGAAGAACCAGGCCGGCTTCCAGGTGGGCCTGACCACGATCCCCGCCGGCCCGGACGGCAGCCGGACGTACTCCGCCGGTTCCGGGTTCGGCATCTCCAAGTCCTGCCCGGACCCGGAGCGGGCGTTCAAGGCGATCACGCTGATGACCGCCCGGAAGCAGCTGGAGTGGCTCGGCGGGGTGGGACGTGCCTATCCCTCACGGGAGTCGGCGCAGCACGCCTGGTACGAGAACGCCCGCCTCGCCGGTGCCCGCGAGGTCCTCGAAGCCGCCAACGCCACGGCGATCCCGCTGCGTACGACGAAACACTGGGACCGGGTCAACCACCTGCTCAACCAGCACGGCCCCGCCCTCTTCAGCGGGTCGAGTTCGGCGCGGCAGGTCCTGGAGCGGGTGCAGAGCCAGGCCGGGACGGGGTGACCGGAGCCGCCTGGTCCGGCCCTGGTCGTCTCCGACATCCCCAGGGCCGCGCTCGTCGCCGTCATGATCATGGCGTCGTTCGCGACCGGCCCTACGTTTCCGGAGGGAGTGCCGCTGCGCATTCCGCGAGCAGGCCGCGCAGCCACTTATGCCCCGGGTCGCTTTCCCGCGCCGCATCCCACCAGAAATGTTCGGCGAGTTGCGGCAGCGGGCGGGGCAGCGAGAAGGTCTTGAGGGGAAGCGGCGTCATGTCGGCGAGCCGGGAAGGAACGACGGCGACGAGTTCCGTGCCCGCGATGATTCCGGGCAGTGACGTCATGCTCTCCACCACGAACACGCCGCGGTCGCCCAGCCAGAAACGGCTCCAGGCCGGGTCGCCCACCACCACTTCGAACTGCTCCCGGTAGCTGCGGACCCAGCGCAGCTCCCGCAAGGCGGATTCATCCAGGGATCCGTCCACGGCGGCATTGTCGCGATCGGCCACGCCCACCCACCTGTCGGTGAAAATCTCGGCATTGGACGTCATGCCCAGGATCCCGGGCGGCACGATCAAACCGTCGGTCTCGCGCAGGAGTTCACCGGCGCGGTCCGCGTCGACCCTGGGTACGTTCAGCAGTTGGAGTTTCACTGCCGGGGCCCGCTCCATCAGTGATGTGAGCAGCGGTCCGCCCAGGACGTGCAGGACGTAGTCGGATGTCATGACGGTGAACTCGCGGCGTGAGGTTTCCGGGTCGAATCCAGCCGGAACACCCAGCACTTTCCCGACCTCTTCCAGGGCGCTGACGACAGCTGGATGGATGTCCGCCGCGAACGGCGTCAAGCGGTAGGAACCTCGTTGCCGCACGAGCAATTCGTCGTCGAAGAGGCGGCGCAGTCTGCCGAGCGCCGCGCTCAGCGTCGGTTGCGAGCGGCCCAGTTTGCTCGCGGCGCGCGAGACATTGCGTTCTGACAGCAGCGCCTCCAGCGCCACCAGCAGATTGAGATCGATATCGGCGAGACGACGTGACTTCCCCACCCCTTCATTATAGATGGCATCAATAGTGAGCATCACAAGGTTGCTGTTGTATTGATACTTCGCGGCGTCCAGACTGAGGCCCAAGATCAAGAAGTGAGAGACGGAAGGTAATTTCGTGCCTGCTGTGCAGCATGTACTCGTGATCGGCGCCGGTCCCGTCGGCCTCACCGTCGCTGCCCTGTTGGCGGACGGGGGTGTCGCCGTCGATGTGGTCGAGAAGCGTGAGGCCATCACGGCCGTGGGCGCCGGACTGCTGTTGCAGAACAACGCGTTGCGAGTGATCAAAAAGGCCGGCTTGTTCAGCCGGGTGACAGAGGCAGGGCATGTACTGAACACCTTCACGATCCGTCGCGCTGATGCTGAGGGATCCGTGGTGATGCGAGAACCGTTCCCGCGTGCGGCCACGGACGCCGCCGTGCCGGGAGCGGCGGCGATCTCCCGTCCGCGATTCGCGCGGTTCCTGCAGGAACGCGTCGACGAGGCGGGCGTCAAGCTGCGATTCGGCTGCACCTTCCGCTCCCTGCACCAACAGGGGGACAGCGTCCGGGTCGAGCTGACGGACGGCTCCCACGGTGACTACGACCTGGTCATCGGCGCAGACGGAGTGGGCTCGGCGGTACGCGACGCGGCCGGCATCACCGGCGAGCGCATCACCATCAACGCGATCATCTGGCGTTTCCTCGGACCTCCCGTCGACGGCGTCGACGATCTCGACCAGATTCACGGCAGCGGAGTCGGAGGACTTCTCCCCATCGGAAAGGACGTCCTGTACGGCTTTGTGGGCGACAGCGCCACCGCCCTGCCCAACTGGGCAAGCCTGAGTGCGGACGCCGCGGTCGACCGGGTCTTGGGGATCATGGACGAGTTCCACGGGCCGTGGGACGAGGTGAGGCGGACTTTCGACCGCGGTTCGCTGCGGCCCATGCTGCAGGACGCCTACCTGGCGGATGCACCGTGGAACCGGGGCCGGATCGTCGTCATCGGCGACGCCGCGCACAACAGCCCGCCCACCTTCGCGCAAGGGGCGGCGCAAGGCCTCGAAGACGCCTTGGTACTCGCCGAATTGCTGACGGACAGGTCCTGCGTGGACGAGCACCTCTGGGCGGAATTCCACGCCCGGCGCGTCGATAGGGCGCGCACCGTACTGCGGGCGTCCGTCGCACGCGCCAAAGCCCCGGCCGGCCGAGGCCCGGAGGGGTTCATGGACGACGAAGCCGTCGCGCACATCATCGCGACCGGGCCCTAGAGGGTGTCCGCAAAGTCGCGCCTGCCCCGCGACGCCTGGGACGCTCCCCCAAGCTCTTCGAGCAGGGGCTCCCATGACGCCGCAGGGCCCGCCCTCCGGGCGAACGACGCGACTGTGCGGACACCCCCTAGCCCCCACCGCCCATCACTCATGAGACCGGCCGCCGGCGAAAGGAACGACGACATGGACAACGCGACGGTGCAGCGACTGCTGGACGAGTCGGAGCTGCGGAAGCTGGTGCAGGCGCTGCCGCGAGCACTCGACGAACGGGATTTCGACGGCTTCGGTGCGCTGTTCACCGAGGACGCCGAGGTGGAGATCGGGGGACAGGTCCGTCGTGGCCGACAGGCGATCACCGACGGACCCAAGCGCGATCTGGCGACCCTCTACGGGGCGACGTTCCACCACATGGGGCAGATCTACATCGACCTCGACGAGGACGAGGCAAGGATCGTCACCTACCAGGTCGCCTACCACCTCCCGAAGCCGTCGGAGCCGACGGCGCATGAGGACGCCGGTGGCAGGTTTCACGCCGTCGCCCGTCGAACCGAGGACGGTTGGCGCATCACGCGGCTCCGCCTCGAAATCGTCTTCGCCCAGGGCGCGCCGATGAGTCTCGACGTCTGAGACCGGCCGGGAGCGAGGCCTCCGGCGGAGCTGTCAGGGCCGGCTGCCGCCGGCGGCCAGCACCGCGGCGAGGCCCTCCCGGAGATCCCTGACGAAATACTCGGGGACCTCCAGCGACGGGAAATGCCCCCCGGCTTCCGGTTCCCTCCACCGGACGATCTGCCGGAACCGCTCCTGCGCCCAGGGGCGCGGATACTTCTCGATGTCGCGGGGATACACGGTGACGGCCGACGGGACGTCGACGCGCAGGCCGGGGTCGAGCGAGAGATGGCTTTCGTAGTAGATGCGGGCCGACGAGGCGCCGGTCCGCGTCAGCCAGTACAGGGTGACGTTGTCGAGCACCCGGTCCCTGGAGATCGTCTCGAACGGGCTGTCCTCGGTATCCGTCCACTCGGCGAACTTGTCGAGGATCCAGGCGAGAAGGCCGACGGGTGAGTCGACGAGCGAGTAGCCGATGGTCTGCGGCCGGGTCGCCTGCTGCTTCGCGTACGCCGCGCGGTGGTGCCAGAAGTCGTGGGTCTCCTCGGTCCATTGGCGCTCGGCCGCCGTCAGCCCGTCCGTGCTCAGCCCGGGCGGTGCCTGCGCGAGCGTGGTGTGGACGCCGAGGACGTGCTCCGGGAAGCTGCCGCCGAGGATCGTGGTGATCACGCCTCCCCAGTCGCCGCCGTGGGCCGCGAACCTGCTGTAGCCGAGCCGTGCCATCAGTTCCACCCAGGCGGCGGCGATCTTTCGGGTCCCCCAGCCGGTGGTGGCGGGCTTGTCGCTGTAACCGAAGCCCGGCAGCGACGGGGCCACGACGTGGAACGCCGGTGCGTCCGCGTCCTTCGGATCGGCCAGTTCGTCGATGACATGGGCGAACTCGACGACGCTGCCCGGCCAGCCGTGCGTCAGGATCAGCGGGGTGGCGTCCGCGCGGGTGGACCGGCGGTGCAGGAAGTGGATTCCCAGACCGTCGATGGTCGTGCGGAACTGGCCGATCCGGTCGAGGCGCGCTTCGAACGACCGCCAGTCGTACCCGGTGCGCCAGTAGTGCACGACGTCCACGAGGTCGGCCAGCGGAACGCCCTGTTCCCATCGGCGCGGGTCGGGCGCGGCGCGGTGGACCGTCTCCGTTTCCGGCAGCCGCGCCGCGGCCAGTCGCGCGCGCAGGTCGTCGAGGTCGGCGTCGGTCGCGTGGGCTTCGAATGCCTGCACGTCGCTGAGGCGCGAGTGGGTGGACATGAGACCTCCTGGCCATCGGGTGAACCGGCTCGGGGGTTGCTGGAACCAGCTATGACGGTTCTAACAGGCCTCGCTGCCGACGTGCAACCGGCTAAGGTGGTTCCATGCGTGCTCGGTTCCCTGAATTCCGTCTCGGCAAGGTGCTGGCGACCAGCTTCACGGCGACCCTGACGGAGCGTTGCGGCGACGCCGTGGAACGCATTCCCACGCCGGGCCGACTCGTCGACTGGCTCACGGTGAGCGGCCTCGCCGTGGAGTCCTGCACCACCGCCCAGCTCGAACGCGCCCGGGAGCTGAGGGAAGCCATTCACGCCGCCGCGACAGCGGCCGCACGCCGAGACCCTCTCCCCGCGTCCGCTGTCCAGGTCATCAACGACTGCAGCACCCAGGGCCGGGCCGCGGCTGTCCTGACGCCCGAGGGCCACCGCCGATGGCGACTTGGCTCGGCTTCGTCCGTGGAGGACGCCCTGGGCGTCATCGCCGCCGACGCGATCAGCGTCATCGCGGGCGAACGAGACGGAAGGCTGGCGTTGTGCGCCTCGCCGACCTGCCGAGCGGCCTTCTTCGACACCAGCCGGAGTCGCACCCGCAAGTGGTGCGAGATGAACACGTGCGGGAACCGCCAGAAGAAGGCCCGCTTCCACGCGCACAAGCGCGAAAACCCCGAGTGACGAGAACCGACGGGCCTCAGCCCTCGTTCCTCCGGTCCGCTCCGCGGGCGACCCGCTGGTGGCCGGCCGGGGTCCGCGACGACCGCGCCTGCGCGTGTGCCGCCTCCGGCGACAGCGCCTCCCCCTTCGTGAAGGCGTCCCTGAAGACCGCCGTCCCTCCAGGGCGAGGGTGACCGCCGGGGGGCGCCGGTGGTGAGGGCCGTTCCGTAGCCCTCCGCATGGTGGGCCGGCGCACTTTGCGCGTCGCCGCGCGGCTCTGCGCGTAGCCGAACGGCTACCCCCCTCGGCCACTGGCAGTGCGCCGGATCCGCGTTAAATTGTTTCCCGCAATTCGAGCCGAGGTGGCGGAAAGGAATACGCGCCTGCGTTTGCGGGTGGACCTTCAGGTCTTTGGGGGTTCGAGTCCCTCACTCGGCACTGGCCAGTTACCGGGTTCCGGTCTGTGCCGTGCCCTTTTCGATTCTGGTTTCCACACTAGGAGGGCAAGTGACGACGGAATTCACCAGCGACACCATCGTCGGTGAGCTTTCGGACACGGTCGACCGAGAACTGGAAAACAGCACGTTCTGGCGGGCTTTCACCCGAGGCGAACTCCCCCTGGAGCACGTGCGCGACGTCTTTCTCCAGTACTACCTGTGGCGCAACACCTTCCACCGCTGGTTCGGCGTGTGCATCGCCAAGAGCCCGGCCTTCGGCAGCGGGCGGCAGACCGAGTACATCCTCCAGGAGCTGAGCGAGCACATCGAGGAGGAGGTGTCCGGCGACCACCACGGCCTGGCCGTCCAGTTCCTGAAGGTCCTGGGCGTGGACAACCCCCGCGACGTTCTCCCGCTGCCGCACACCACGGCGTACGAGAACCACTTCGCGGAGCTCTACATGAGCCCCGAGCGCAGCGGTGACGAGGCCCTCGCGGCGCTGGCCGGCCGGGAGCTGGTGGCGCCCAAGCGCAACCGGCTCACCATCGACGCGTTCCAGGAGAAGTACGGCATCACCGAATCCCTGGAGTTCTTCCACCTCCACGAGGAACTGGAGGTGGAGCATTTCCGCGGCCTGTGGGGAGCGGTTGCCACGCAGTCCGAGAAGGACCGCAGGCTGGTCGAGGCGGCCAAGGACCAGATAGTCCGCCACGTACGGTTCTGGGACGACGTACACGCGGCCGTCTGAGGGGTCCAGGAAGGGAAGGCTGCCATGTCCGCACCCGTTATCGACTCCTCCGCCTCGCTGTCCGCAGACGATGCCCTCCGGCGCTGGTCCGAACTCGGCACGGAGAAAAGGGAAGAGCTGCTGGAGAAACTCCAGGAGCAGGTCGTCATTCCGCGACCGCTGCAGTTCTTTGTCGGTGAGCTGTCCGTCGACAACGACAAAGCCGTGGAGATCATCGGCGAATGCCGGGGAAAACCGGTCGCTGACTGGGCCGACGAGGCTCTGATCCTCGTCAGCACCCTCTGGCTGTGGCAGGTCGGCAAGGTGGCCGTCAGCGAACTGAACCAGGCCGACCTGAGCTTCAGCCTGCTGGAGGAGTACTTCACCGCCAAGCGCCGTGGCTACCACCGCATCCTCGGCCGCCCGGAGACACCGCCGGCCGAGACCGAGTCCCTGTTCGACATCGCGGAGTCGCTGGTCGGGCTGCGCAAGGACATCGAGCGGCACCACATCCGCTGCATGCGGATCAACGGGGCCACCTGGGAACGCCGGGAGTGGTTCCTGCCCAAGGCGGACATCAACCCGGACGAGCTCCCGGAGGACCTCCAGGAGCACCTCGAGGCACGCATCGGGCACCGGCTGCCTCCCGGTGACGGACACGTCGCGCGGTTCACCGGCCTGACCGAGCAGGTCATCGAGAGCGGCACCAACCCCGCGGAGATCCTCGTCGCACTCGCGACGTACGCGCTGACCCTGCCGCAGCTGGACGCCGACTACTCGATCATCACCTGCGCGCGGGGCAACAAACTGGAGACGCCCGAGGACATCGCGATGAGCGACGTCATGTCGTACACGGCGGTGCGTTCGGACTTCGACCCTGCCGCGCGGGGCGTACGGCTGAAGAACGACCAGATCATGAACGCGATCAGCCAGCGCATGCGCTACAACGTCGTCTGCCGGGTGCGCAACTACAGCTCCGACCGCGCGCAGCGCATGCAGGCACAGGCGTTCCAGCACCCCGACATCGCGGTGATGGAGGACGCCCACCACAACGGGCACCGCGCCAACGGCGTGCGCTTCGTGACCCGGGCCCCGCTGGTCTTCGACGTCGACCTGCCGGGCGGCACCCGCAGGCTCAAGGGTCTCGCGGACTTCCGCATCAACCGGGCCACCCACGACGAGGCCCGCCAGTTCACCCCCGCGGAGCTGGCCGTGGTCATCCGGATCAGCTGGTGGATGAAGGTCGTCACGGAGACCACGTGGCGCCACGGCCTGATGTTCGACGAGAAGTACTGCGTGAAGCTGGACACCTACGAGGACAAGGACGGCGGCAAACTCGCCCGTCGCCGCGCCATATTGGGAGAGGGCCGATGACGCATCCCGTGGACTCCGCCGTCGCTCCCTCCGTGGAGGTCCCGTCCGTCACGCTCAAGCTCGACGACATCCCCGAGCGCACACCGCACCCGATCACCATCGGGCGCCGGGCGCTGCTGCTGTTCCGGTACGGGGACTGGGTGTACGCGACGGCAGCCCGCTGCACCCACCAGGGCGTCGAGCTGGCCGGCGGCGAGCTGTCGGGCTCCCTGTTGCGCTGCCCCTGGCACGGCGTGAAGTTCGACGTCCGCACCGGCGCCCGCGTGAACCAGCCCAACTGCCGCGACCTGCGGACGTTCCGCACCGAGGTCCAGGCCGACCAGGTCACCGTCTACGACCAGGCCATCAGCGTGCCGAAGGGGGCAACGTCATGACCTACGTCATCACCCAGCCCTGTGAAGGGGTCAAGGACGGCGCGTGCATCGACGCGTGCCCGGTGGACTGCATCGAGGGCACCCCCGACACTCCGATGCTCTACATCGACCCGGAGGTGTGCGTGGACTGCGCCGCCTGCACCTCCGTCTGTCCCGTGGACGCGATCTACCCCGAGGACGAGGTTCCGGAGGAGTGGACGTCGTACATCAAGACCAATGCCGACTACTTCGGTCGGAGCGCCGATGACGAAGACGAGTGACATCAGCGGCACCGCGGTGTCGGTGCTCACCGAATCGCTGGACGACTACGGGCCGATGGTGGCCCTGGCGATCCGGCGTCCGGACCTCGCCCTCACACCGGTCCTGCGGGACCCGGCGTCCTCGCTGCCGGATCCCGGTCCGGCCGTCACCATGCACGAGTTCCTGCACGACGCCGCCCCGGAGACGGTCGAGCTGTGGCGGCACTTCCAGGTGCTGTGGCACCGCTGGGCGGCCCCGCTGGACTCCTTCCACCCGGTCCGCTGGTATCTGACCGCCGTCACCGACGGCCCGCACCGGGAGGTGCACCGCAGCGTCGACGCGCAGTTGCAGCAACTCGGCAGGGTCCGTGAGGAGCGGCTGGCCGCGATGGCACGGCTGCTCGGCGCGGAGACCCCGGACGTGGCCGAGGGAGCCGTCCTCGGCTGGGGCACCCCCGAGTGGTCGCTGCCGGGCATGCTGCTCGCGGCGCGCACCGGACGCCCGTACCTGTGGGAGCCGACCGCCGTCGAGGCCGTCCGGGCCGCCGGGCAGTGGCCCGGTCCGCTCACCCTGTCCTTCCCGCACGACGAGGTGACGGTCGAGCAGATCGCCCAGCTCGCCACCAGCCGGTCCTGGACGGCACGCGGGCGCCTCGCGGACGGTCTGGCCCTCGCCACCCGCCCCGTCGGCTTCCTCACCGCCACCTCCGTCGAGGTCCTCAGCTCGGTGGTGGGCCGTCAGCTGACGCTGGACCTGCCGCTGGCCGCGACCACCACCTCCGTGTTCACCGGGCTGGACACCGATCCCGAGGTCGGCCCGGACTCCTTCCTGCTCAACCGCGAGCGGTCCGCGGTCGGCTACCTCGAAGCCATGGGCGGCGTCAACGCGCTGTTCCTGTCCGGGCACAGCCGCGAGGACCTGTTCCACCTGGGGCCCGACGCGCTGTGCGGCCGGTCGGCGCAGAACGTGCCGTTCGCCCCGGGAAGCCGGCTCCCCGCCTGTGTGCACGACGGCCGCTGCGTCAAGGACGGCGAGGTCCTCCCGGCGCACGCTCTGACCGCACCGGTCGCCTTCTTCAACAGCTGCAACGTGATGCGGCTGGGCGGCGACGGCGCGTTCGACCCCCACTTCACCCTGCCGTTCACCTACCAGGAGGGTTCCGGGGTCGCCGCGGTCGGCAGCCGGCGCACCCGCTTCGGCGACGACAACGTCGAACTCCTCCTGGCGGAACGGCTGCTGCGTACCGGCCGGAGCGTGGGGGAGGTGGTCCGGCTGGTCAACAACGCCATTCCCCTGTGGGGACGCGAGGCCCCCGACTACCTGGTCCTCGGCGACCAGCAGTTCACGCCGTTCGCCCCGGGAGCCGACCGCGCCCAGGTGGCCACCCGCCCCACGGACGGGCAGGCCGTGGAGGTGCTGTGCACCGACGTGGAGTCCGAACTGCTGGAGCTGCGTCTGCCGAGCCCCGGCCCCGACCCCTCGGTGCGCGTCCTCGACGCCGTCGGCCCGGACGGGCAGCCCTGCGACACCGACCTGCGCACCGCGATCGCGCTGGAGGAGGACGGCAGCGCCCGGCTCTTCGTCTTCTCCTGGCAGACGCTCCGGCTGAACTCGCTCTCCCTGCGCGTCGAACCCGTCCGCCCGCACCAGGACCTGGTCCAGGACCTCGGCCGGGTGCTGACGAACGCGACCGCCTACCGCCGACTGCTGCGCACCTATCTGCCGGGGTTCGACAACACCGAGCAGGAGCTGCGGGCCCGGGCGACCGCCCTGACCCGGCGCCGCGCGGAGAGCCGTACCGCGCCCCGGGCACTGCGGGAGGCGGACGCGGCCGCCGACGATCTGCGGGCGACGGTCGCCCGGCTGGACGAGGCGCTGTGCGACCACCTCCTCGGCCGCATCGCCTCCGGCGCGTTCGTCTGGCTCGAGCAGTTCGAGTCCGTGGACGGCACCTTCCAGCTGACGCGGCACCTGCCGCCCACCGTCTGTCCGTACTGCCGGGCGCGCGTCGTCCTGCGGGAGTACCGGCACGACTACCACCCGCAGGCCGCCCGGGAGTTCGCCCTGTGCAGCACGTGCGGCAACGTGTGGGACGTCGCCGGCGGGGTCCACCCCCCGATCGCGCTGGGCGAGGACACCGCCCGGCGCGGCAGCGAGCACGCGCAGGGCGTGCTCATCACCAACAACCAGGACCGTCCGCTGCGCGGCGCGGTCGGGTTGCGCCTGTACCAGGCGGACCAGCACGGGGTGAGCGTCACCCCCGGCGCGCAGGCGGTGGAGGTGCCGCCCCGGTCGAGCCGCGAGTACTGGTTCACGCTGAAACTGCCCGACGGGGTGCCGGCGCACATGGAGTTCCTGCGCGGGTTCTTCGTGTCGAACCTCGATGTCTCCGTCTTCCAGCGGAACCTGTGGATCAAGCCGGCGCACGACGACGACGCCGACCGGCCGCGGCAGACCCCGCCCCCGCTCACCGTCTGGCCGCCGACCGGCACCGTGCTCAGCGAGGTCATGACCAGGCGGCATCCGTGACGTCCGCCGAGCGGCGCTGGGTGGTCCCCATGCCCCCGCCGAACGTCACCGGCACGCTGCACCTCGGCCACGCCCTGACGCTGTCGGTGCAGGACGCCCTGGTCCGCTCGGCCCGGCTCGACGGCACGGACGTGCTCTACGTGCCGGGCACCGACCACGCGGGGCTCGGCACGTATGCGGCGGTGCGCCGGGACGAGACCTTCCGGCCGGACCTGCCGGTGGCCGAGCGGACCCGGGCCTGGGCCGACCACTACCGCAAGGTCATCGTCGGTCAGTTCCACGCCCTGGGCCTCGACTGCGACTGGGACACGGAGCTGCACACCCTGTCCCCGGCGTACCGGGCACTCGTCGACGGGACCTTCGTCCGACTGGCCGAGGCAGGGCTGCTGCACCGCTCGGCGCGGGTCATGCCGTGGTGTCCCTCCTGCCGCAGCACCGTCCCGGACGTGGAGCACGCGGTGGGCACCGAGCGGGTCCCGCTGGCGCTGCTGGCCGTGCGACCGCACGGCAGACCCCTGGTGGTGGAGCTCGCGGCGGCCGAGGAACTGTGGGGCGCGGTGGCGCTCGCCGTCCCCGAGGGGCACCCGGCCGCCGGCGGTACGGCCGTGCTGCCGGTCACCGGCCGGGAACTGCCCGTACTGGCGGCCGCGACCGGCGCACCGCGGCCGGTCGTACCCGCGCACCGGCAGCAGGACCTGGAACTCGCCGAGGCTCACGGACTGCCGTGGAGCCCGGTACTCGACGCCGACGGCCGCTCGCTGGTTGTGGACCTGCCCGGACTGTCCCGGCAGGAGCTGCGCCGCGCGACGGTCGAGCGGTTCGGCCTGCGCACCGTCACCCGCCAGTGCGCCGTCGAGCGCTGCGGGGTGTGCGGCAGCGAGCTGATGGCCCGGCTCCACCACCAGTGGTATCTGCGGCTGGCCCCGCTCATGGACCCGGTGCGCACCGCGCTGGACAACGGTGACCTGGTGATCCGGCCGAGCAGTGTGGAGCGCGAGGCACGGCACTGGCTGGACTCCGCGCGCGACTGGTGCATCAGCCGCCAGATCCGCTGGGGACAGCCGATTCCGGCGGTCGTCTGCGGTGACTGCGCCTACTGGACGCTGCCGCCCGCCGGGTCCGGGAGCTGCCCCGACTGCGGGGGCGCCCTGCGGGCCGAGACCGACGTGTTCGACACCTGGTTCAACTCGGCCCACTGGCCGATCGCCGTCTCCGGCTGGCCGGCCGCCACCGCGCACAGCCGGTATCCGGCCGCCGTGATGACGTCCGGCCGCGACATCCTGTTCTTCTGGTTCATCCGGCTGCTGGCCATCGGCACCTTCGTGACCGGCTCCCCGCCCACCCGCGAGTGCTGGCTGCACGGCCTCGTCGTGGACGAGCACGGCCAGAAGATGAGCAAGAGCCGCGGCAACGGCGTCACCCTGGACGACGCTCTCGCCGAGCACGGCCGCGACGTGCTGCGCGCGGCACTGCTCTCCGCCTGCCGTGACGCCGAGGACATCCGGATCCGCCAGGACATCTTCTCGCAGCAGGCGGTGGTCCGCCGCCGCGCCGCCGACCTGGCCGAACTCGTCGTGCGCACACCCGAGTCGGCTTCCCGGCCCACCGCCGCGGACGAGCTGGAGCACTACGCCCGGCACGCCGCCCGGTCCACCCGGGCGGCCGTCCGCCGGCATCTGCGGGAGCGGCACTTCGACCGTGCCGTCGAGGCCGTCACCGCGTTCGGCACGCGCGTACTGGGCCGCTACGCGACCGCGCGCGCCCAGGCCGGCGGCGCCGGCGTCACCCCGCAGCTGCTGCTCGACCTCGCCGCCGTGTACGAGCCGTTCATGCCCGACACGGCGGCCGGGCTGCGCAAGGCGGCGGCCACCCGCTCGGCCGCGGACTGGCTGCCCGACGAGCAACTGGCCGCGGCGGTCCGGGCCGTCCTGGCGACGGTGGAGGAGGCGGAGCGGCTGCGCGGCGTGGCAGGCATCCCGGCCGGCGTCCCGGTGACCGTCGAGAGCACCGACACGGCGGTGGCCCGGCTGCTCGCGACGCGCTGGTTCGGGCACCTCAGCGAGGTGGCCCTGGTCCCGGGTCCGCCGCCGGACGGCGCCTTCGCGGTGCGGGTTCCCGGAGCCCCGGGGCTGCGCCTGTGGCTGCCCGCCGCGCTGAGCGCCCGGGTCCGCGACGACGTCCGGCGCAGGCTGCGCAAGCTCGCCCGGGAACGGCGGCGACTGGCCCACCGGCTCGACCAGGTGCGCCACGGCCGCACGTCCGGCGTGTCGCGCGAGCGACTGGCCGGCCGGCTGGCCCGGGCCGAGGAGGCCACCCACGAGCTGCGCGGCGTCATGGCGGCGGTGGCCGACGGGCCGCGACCCGGCGGCCGGGGATGACGGACGGGCGGACGAAGATCTGCGCAGGCGCGGGCCCGCGCGGCCTGTCGGTGGTGGAGCGCATCCGCGCCCTCGCGGCGGGGCTCACCCAGGGCCGGGACGGCCGGACTCGAGGACCCCCCGGACCCCTCTCGGAGCTGCCCGAACTTCTCGACCCGGCTCGGTACACGGGCGCTGCCGGCGCTCTGGCCGGCCGCGTCCTGGACCGCTACGCGAAAGGAACGCCATGGACGTGATGACCGCTGTGCTCACCCGTCGCAGCGAGCATCGGCTGGTCGAGCCGTCCCCCACCCTGGAGGAGCTGACCTACCTGCTCAAGGCGGCGTCCTGCGCCGCCGACCACGGCCGGTTGCGCCCGTGGCGATGGCTGCTGGTCAGGGGTGACGACCGGCGGGCACTGGGCGAGGTGATGGCCGAGTGCAACGGCAAGAGCGTCGCGTCGATGGTCGCCAAGACACACCGTGCCCCGCTCCTCGCCGGGCTGATCCTCTCCCCGGACACCCGCTCCCGCGTGCCCGAGTGGGAACAACTGGCCGCCGCCACCGGCATGGTGACGTCGCTGATGCTGCTGCTGCACGCGCGTGGCTTCGGCAGCATCTGGCGGACGGGCGAGCAGACCGACGCACCGCCGATGCGGCGGTTTCTGTCCGTGGCCGAACACGAGCGCGCGCTGGGCTGGTTGTATATGGGAACACCGGTCCGCGACGGATCCGTGGCGAGGCGCCGGCAGCCGCTCGACGTCGGCTCACGGCTGCAGGTCTTCTCGGCGCCGAACGACGTGGAACCGCAACTGGTCTCGGCACGGAGGTAGTTCGACAGCGATGCTCGACGACGACATGCGCCGCCTGGTCGGGGCACAGGGGCTGGGTTTCGTCGCCACGGTCCGCCCGGACGGCACCCCGAACCTGTCCCCCAAGGGAACGACCGAGGTGTGGGACGACGAGCACCTGGTCTTCCTGGACCTGCACTCGCCGGGCACGGTCGCCAACCTCGCCGCGAACCCGGCGGTGGAGATCAACGTCGTGGACCCGGTCCGCCGCAAGGGCTACCGCTTCCGCGGGGTGGGGCAGGTGTTCACCGAAGGGGAGACGTACGACCGGATCGTGCGGCGCTTCGCGCGTGAGCGGGGCACCGACCCGGCGCGTGTCGACTCCGCCGTCCTGGTCCGCGTGCTGAAGGCCGACCCGCTCGTCTCCCCGGCGTACGAAGGCGGCGCCACGGAGGAGGAGATCGCCGCGCGCTGGCGTGCCCGGCTGCTCTCCGGGGAGCCCGAGTGAGCGAACGACCGGCGGACGGGCAGGCGTCGCCGTCCACGGTGCCCGGCGAGGAGCGCGATCGCCGGCTGAACCGCGCGATACGCCCCTTGCTGGTCCAGTACGTCCTCGCCTTCACCGGGTATCTCTCGCTCACCCCGGTCCTGGCCGTCCTCGTCAGGGACGGCTGGCACCAGTCCGGCCTGGTCGTCGGGCTGGCGCTGATGGTGTTCAGCTGCTCCTCCCGTGCCGGCTCGATCGTGCTGAGCCCGTGGATCGAGGGCAGGTCGGGCGTCAGGGTGCTGCTGCTGGCCAACCTGGTGTCCGGCAGCTGTTTCCTCACCATGTCGGTCGCCCACTCCGTGCTGCCGCTCATCGTGCTGCTCGCGGCGGGCGGCACCGGGGTGAGCCTCAACGGCCTGGTCGTACGGTCGGTCGTCGCGGAGTGGACCAGCGGCTCCCCGGCCCAGGTCACGGCCTTCGCGAAGCTGAACGTCATGCTGAACCTCGCGGCGGCGGTCGGACCGCTCATCGGCACCGCCGCGCTGGACACCGACGCCCCCTGGCGGCTGATGGTCGTGATCGCCGCCGGGTACTACGCGGCGGCCCTGTCGATGCTGCTCGTCGTGCGCAAGGAGGGCAAGGGCTTCGAGCGGGGCGGCAAGCGCTTCTCGTTCCGGCAGTACTGGACGGCGCTGCGCTCGTCGCCGTTCCTGCGCCATGTGGTGCTGGTGTCCACCGTCGGGTGGGTGCTCTACGCGCAGATGTACTCGGCGCTGCCGCTGCACCTGTTCGCCACGACGGGTTCGAAGCTCCAGGTCGCCACGTACTTCACCATGAGCGCGATCATCATCGTGGTGCTCCAGCTGCCCGTTTCCAAGGGGGTGGCACGGCTCATGGAGGCCCGCGGTGTCGCGCTGACCACGGTGATCGGCACCGGCCTGGGATGCTTCGCGGCGGCCTTCGCGGTGCTCGCCCTGTCGGGGGGCGACCCGGTCGCAACGTACGCGGCGGTGGCGACCTTCACGCTCGGCGAGATCCTGTTCGCGCCGTCCGTGGACACGGCGTTCGCGAAGTCGCGGGACGAGTCGACCGGCGGCTTCGTCGCCGTCTACACCGGCAAGCAGTTCACCCTCGCCACGGGAGAGGGACTGGGCATGCTCCTCGGCGGCGGCTTCTTCGAGTACGTGCGGGGCGTCTTCTCGCCCACCGTGTACTGGGCGGCCTTCGCCGCGGCGGGCGCCGCGGCCGCGGTGTGGACGGTGCTACGGCGCGTCCGGACGCCGTCCGTCTGACGGCTCGCCGCGTCTCCCGTCGCCAGAAAAGTTTTACGAAGATCTCACGTCCCGGTACGCCGCACCGAACACAGAGATGACAGAGCGCACTTACGTTGGCGGTCTGCGCTGGTTGAAGATCTCCCGCTAGGGCCCCCTCCCCCCCCCACTGGGCCTCACCAAGGAGGAGTCAGAACCATGTCCGTGCAGCCGACCGCGCCTGATGAGACGGATCTGGCAGGCACCTTCGTAGTGCTCAGAGACAGGCTGACCCGGTTACGCGTCGAGCAGATCCTGAACGGTGCGAGCAGGCGGGCGCGGGTGTGCGGGGCCCATGACGTCGAGGACATCGTGGAGGACGTCGTACGGGAAAGAAATCCGCTACTGATCGTCTCGCTGCACGAGATCGATGCCTTGAGCCGGTCCGCCCTGACGCTGTGCGCGGCCACGGGAGCGAAGGTCCTGGTCCTTGTGGACGACACTCAACGGGCCCCGTGGGAACGGCTGGCCGGCATTGCCGTGGCCGGATGCCTGTCGACCGCGGAACTGTCCGAAAGAGCTCTGTGCCGGGCGATCGAGCGGATACTCGCGGGTGAGGTGCCGGTATCCGGAAACCTGATCCACGCCCTGTTGTCCCTGGCCGTCGGAGCCCCCAGGAATCCCCACGATCACCTGGTACGGATGACTCCACGGGAGCAGGAGGCACTGGTCCTCCTCGTCGACGGACTGAGCAACAAGCAGATCGCGCGGCAACTCGGCATCTCCCTGCACGGCGCCAAGCGTCTCGTCGCCAACATCCTCGCCAAACTGAACTGCACCAACCGCACGTCCGCGGTGACCAAGGCCCTGCGGAGCGGTCTGTACGACAAGGTCAGAAACAGCCGCCAGGATCGTCAGCTGCTGCTGCAGCAGGGGTGACCTCGATCCTGACGGCCGCGGCCAGCCGCTCGGCCGTGTCGACGGCCTCCTGGAGCGTCGGCCCGGTGACACAGACGAAGGACGAACGGTCGTAGGAGGACTTCAGCGGCGCCGTCTCGCTCCCCTCCTCGAGGGTGAGCTTCCCGGCGAGGAGACGCGGGGAGGCGGCGACCTCCGCCCAGCCGTCCACGGCGGTGACGGTCCCCGCGGGCGGCGTCAGGAACCGGATGGCGGCGGCGCGCCGGGCGCCCCAGCCCGAGACGTCCACGGGCTTGCCCAGGAACTGGTCGAAGACGGCCCCGTGCAGCTGTGTGTCCGTGATGTGCTGCGCCATGACGTGGATGTAGTCACCGCCGGGGCGCACATGCACCTCGCCGAGGACGATCCCCCCGTCCCGCTCCAGCCAGAACTCGACGTGGAACACGCCCCAGGACAGCCCCAGGGCCGGCAGGGCACGCTCCAGAGTCGACGCCACATCGGCCTGCGCGCCCGGCGGAAGGTCCGCGGGCATCGCATGCCCGAGTTCGATGAAGTGCGGGGCGCCCGTGGTGACCTTCGCCGTGACGGCCAGCAGCCGCGGCACACCGTCGACGAAGACGCCCTCCGCGCTGAACTCCTCACCCGTCTGGAAACCCTCGACGAGGACGTCCTCCGCGAGAGCGGCCTCGGCCGGCTCACCGGCGGCCAGGTCCATCCCCTGACCGACGAGTTCCTCCCTCAGCTCCCGCCGCGCCCGGGCCAGATGGACCAGGGCCGCCTCCAGGTCGCCCTCGTCACGCACCAGCGACACCCCGGCGCTGCCCCGGCCGGTGGGCGGTTTGACGATCCACGGTCCCGGTGGGTGCGCGGCCAGGAAAGCGCGGATCTCCTCCTCCGAGGAGCAACGCGCCACGGGCGGCTGCCGGAAGCCCCGCTCGGCGAGCGCGGCACGGCAGGCGAACTTGTCCTGAATACACCGCACGGCGGCCCGCCCGTTGCCCGGGAGCCCCAGGACCTCGGCGACGGCCGCGACGGACTCCGCCGCCGTCTCACGGGTTCCGTACACCCCGAGGAACTCCCGGCCCGCCTCCTTCTGCCGCACCGCCCAGGCGACCGTGGCCTCGACGTCCGCGTACGGCAACTCCACGGTGTGCGCGGCGCGTTCGACGAGCTCCGGGACCTTGCTCAGGTTCTCCCGGGTGTCGGCCAGTGTCACGTCCAGCCCGCGCTCCTCGGCCTGTTCCATGCAGTGCGCGCCGGTCGGCCGCAGCGCGCCACCGAGCAGCAGCAGAGAGCGAGCCGATGCCATGCGCAGCCTCTTCCTCGTCGGGAACCGTGATCACCGATGCCTCGCCCATCATGGACGGGTCTGGCCCGCCCGGACCAGCCCTCACCACTGATCGGACAGTGGTTCAGCCAGTCAGAAGGGGACCTCCTGGCCCGCGTCGGTCTGCACGGCGCGCCGGTAGAGCAGGTCGCACACGAGGGCGTCCTCGGCGGGGATGCCGACGGATTCGAAGAGGGTCAGTTCCTCGGCGGAGGTGCGGCCCGGGTGCTCCTTGGAGAGGACGGCCGACAGCTCGGTCATGGGCGGGCGGGGCGGCAGGAGGCCCTCCTCGATCGGGATCAGGATGTCGCCCGCCTCGCGCAGCACGGCGTCCGTGGACTCGACGAAGAGCGAGGCGTCCGCGACCAGCCGCGACGGCAGCTCGCGCCGGGTCGGGCCGTACGCTCCGACGGCGCTGATGTGCGCGCCCGGGCGGGGCCGGAAGGCGTCGGGGAACAGGGGGGCGTCGGCGGACGTGACCGTGCAGATCACGTCGGCGTCCTCAGTGGCGCCCGCGACGCTGTCGTGGAGCTCGATCTCGATCCCGGTGCTCAGGGCCCACTCGGCGAGCCGGCGGGCCTTGCCCATGTCCCGGCTGTGGAGCCGGACGGAGTCCCAGGGGCGGATGCCCGCGAGGCCCTCCAGGTGGCTCCGCCCCTGCACGCCCGCGCCGATGACGGCCAGCGTGCGGGCATCCCGCCGGGCCAGCAGGTCGGTCGCGAGGGTGGTCACCGCGGCGGTGCGCAGTTCGGTCAGGGTGGTGGCGTCCAGCAGGGCGAGGGGCCGGCCGGAGTGGGCGTCGAACACCACGGCCAGCCCTTGGACGCTCGGCAGCCCCTGGGCGGTGGCGCCGTCGAAGAGGCTGACCAGCTTGACGGAGAGGGTGGCCCCATGGGCGGCGGGCATGAACAGCAGCTGCCCCCCGGGGGTCCGCACCGCGCTGCGGACGAACCCGTCACCGCCGTCCCGGGCCGGGAGGAACGCCTCGCCGACGACGGCGGCGAGGTCGCAGACCGAGGTCAGGCCCCTGATGGTGGTCGCGTCGAGGAGCTTCAGCACGGGTTCTGCTTTCGGTCGCGGCGTACGGTGCGCAGGGAGTCGTCCAGGAGGTCGCAGAGCAGTTCGGTCTCCTTGTCGCTGAGCCCGGGGTGGCAGGGGAGGTTGACCTGCTCGTGGAACCACAGCCGCTCGGCGACGGGGCACTCGCCGTAGTAGTGGCTGCGGGCGCGCCACTCCGGGGTCAGGTGGAGGGGGAAGTAGCGGAGGATCATCTGCACCCCGCGCTCGCGGAGCTCGTTGACCAGCCGGTCCCTGTCGATCTTCTGCGGCCCGCGTACGAAGAAGGTGAACAGGTGGTGCGACTGCTCGGCCCCCGCCGGTTCGACGGGCAGTTCGACGCAGTCGGCGTGGTTCTCCAGCACCTCGCGCAGCCGGGAGGCGATCAGCCGGCGGCGTGCCACCAGCTCGGGCAGGGCGGCCAGTTGCACCGAGCCGACGGCGGCGGCGGCTTCGGAGAGCGTGGCGTTGGTGCCGTGCCGGAGCAGGGCGGCGCAGTCGTGGGTGTAGGCGTTCCCGGGGTAGAGGGCGCCGGGGAGGGCTTCGGCGGAGTCACCGAAGCGGTGCCGGTGGGGGACGAAGTGCGCGTCCGTCTCGTTGCCCCGGAGCCGTTCGATCCGCTGGGCCCACTCTTCGTTGTGGAGGGTGAGCATGCCGCCCTCGCCGAGGGTCGTGATGTTCTTGCTGGAGTGGAAGCTGAAGCAGCCGATGTCCCCGAGGGAGCCGGGGCGGCGGCCCTGGTAGGAGCTGCCGATGGCGTGTGCGGAGTCCTCGATGACCACGGCGTCGTGGGCACGGGCGATGGCCGTGATCGCCCGCATGTCGGCGGGCAGGCCCCCGTAGTGGACGAGGATGACGGCGCGGGTCCGGTGGTTGACCAGCTCTTCCAGCCGGACCGGGTCCATGTTCATGGTGTCCGGGCTGACATCGCAGAACCTCACCCGTACCTGTGGGTACTGGAACAGCGGTTGGAGGGTGGCCTGATAGGTCTGCGGAGTGACGACCACCTCGTCGCCCGGGCGCAGGTCCAGCAGGTGGATGGCGAGTTCGAGGGAGACGGTGCCGCTCGTGGTGCTCAGGGCGTACGGGGTGCCGACGTAGGAGCGGAAGTCCTCCTCGAACCGGGCCCGCCAAGCGCCACCGGACAGCGTCGCGCCCGAACGCAGGACCTGGGAGACCGCTTCGAGCTCGGCAGCTCCGACCTTGCTCCCCACCGGGAGGTACGGCACACGGTAGTCCCGGTCCGGTGCTGCGTAGGCGGACACCTTGGGCGTCACGTCGATCGTCATGTCGCTCCCTCAGTCCTCTCGGTCGAACGGTCGTTCCGGTCGCGTCACTTGGCAGGGGCGCTCGCGGTCAAGCGCGTCCTCGGTCCGGTGTCGTCGGCGTCGTTCTCGGGGGCGTCCGTGACGAAGGTGGCCTCGTCGAAGGGGAGCCGGCCGCCGAGGACCTGGCCGACGCGCTCCTTGTCGATCTCCTTGGTCCAGGTGCCGACGAGGACGGTGGCGACCGCGTTGCCCGCGAAGTTGGTGAGGGCGCGGGCCTCGCTCATGAAGCGGTCGATGCCGACGATCAGGCCGACGCCCTCGACGAGTTCGGGGCGGTGGGACTGGAGGCCGCCGGCGAGGGTGGCGAGCCCGGCGCCGGTGACGCCCGCCGCGCCCTTCGAGGCGATGATCATGAAGGCCAGGAGAGAGACCTGCTGTCCGATGGAGAGCGGATCGCCCATGGCCTCCGCCACGAAGAGCGAGGCCATCGTGAGGTAGATGGCCGTACCGTCGAGGTTGAAGGAGTAGCCGGTCGGGACGGTGATGCCGACCACGGGCTTGGAGACGCCCAGGTGCTCCATCTTCGCGATCAGGCGCGGCAGCGCCGTCTCGGAGGAGGAGGTGGACAGGATCAGCAGGAACTCGCGGCCCAGGTACCTCAGCAGGGAGAAGATGCTGATGCCGGTGCACAGCTTCAGGAGGGGGCCCAGCACGAGGAAGACGAACAGGACGCAGGTGACGTAGAAGCCGGTCATGATGACGGCGAGGGACGCGAGGGCGTCGGTGCCGGTCTCGCCCACCACGGCGGCGATCGCGCCGAACGCGCCGACCGGAGCGGCCCACATGATCATCGACAGGATGCGGAAGACCAGCCGCTGGATGTGCCCGATCCCCCGCAGGATCGGCTCCCCGGCCGAGCCCATCGCCTGGAGCGCGAACCCGCTCAGCAGGGCGACCAGCAGCGTCTGGAGGACCTCTTCCTCGGTGAAGGCGGAAACGAGGGTGGTGGGGATGATGCCGAGGAGGAACTCGACGGTCCCGCCGCCGTCCTTCGCCTGCTCGGCGCCGACACCGGCGGTCTCCTGCGTCAGGTGCAGCCCGTGGCCGGGTTCCAGGAGGTTGCCGACCACCAGCCCGATGGCGAGGGCGACGGTCGACATCGCCATGAAGTAGCCCAGTGCCAGCCCGCCGACCGCGCCCACCTTGGCCGCCTTGCGCACGGAGCCCACGCCCAGCACGATCGTGCAGAAGATGATGGGCGAGATCATCATTTTGATCAGCGCGACGAACGCCGTACCCAGCGGTTTCAGCTCCTTCGCCGCCTGCGGAGCGACGAGCCCGAGGGTCACGCCGACGACGACGGCGGCGATCACGGCGAGGTAGAGATAGTGGCTGCGGTCGGTTCTGCGGCGGCCGGTCCGTGCTGGCGTCGACATCGTGGGCCTGCTCCTTAGCTGCCGTGCAGGGCGAAAGCGCCGACGGCCGAGGACATGGACGACAGGGCGATCAGTTGGCGGCTCATGGCGGTCAGCCGCGCTCGCGCCTGCGGGGAGGTGAGCCTGCGGCGACCGTCGTGGGTGCTGGTGAAGTCCGTGGGGACGGTGACGAGCTGATCGGGGACGGCGAGTCCTTTCAGGGCGCGTACGACCACCCGCAGGCTGTCGCAGACCTGGGCGGCGGAGAGGTTCTCGCCGTGCGCGAGGATCCCTACCGGCTTGCCCTGGACGTGCGGGACGTCCAGGTGGTCCAGGGCGTTCTTCATCGCCCCGCTGAAGGAGCCGTGGTACATGGGCGACGCGAGCACGAGCACATCGGCGCGGTCCGCGAGCGCCACGAGTTCCCGCGCGGCCGGGTCGGCGTAGCGCATGCCCCGGCCGTGGCGGGACGCGTCCAGGATCGGCAGGGGCCGGGTCGCCAGATCCCAGATCCTGCTCGTCCCGCCCAGCTCGGCCAGGCACTCGGCGGCGGTGGCGACCGCCTCCCCGGAATGCGAACCCACACTCGGACTGCCGCAGATCAGCAGTGCTTCCGGACTCGTCATCGACGCCCCTTCTCTCGCGTGCCGTCTTCGGCCGGAACACCTTGCCCGCGCGGTGCCGGGGGAGGCCGTCACCCGGACTCGTCACGGAGGCAGACTTACCTACCGGTAGGGAGTGTTGAAGGTCTCTGTCCGCTCGACGACGAGCGCTGTCACAAACAGGATCCCGGCGGATCCGGGAGCGCGATCAGCGAGCCCTCTTCGTCGCGTCCAGGTAGCCACGACGGGCGGCGATGGCTCCGGCCTCGAACCTGCTGCGGGCGTTCATCTCGTCCAGCAGCCGGGCGACGGTACGGCTGACCGTGCGCTTCGACACCACCAGGCGGTGGGCGATCTGCTCGTCGGTGGAGCCGTTGGCCAGCATGCGCAGGACTTCCTGGGCGTGTCCCTTCTCCAGCGAGGGGTGGACGCTCACCGAGAACGGCTTCGCCTCGTCCCACAGGCCCAGGAAGAGGTAGTGCAGCATGCTCACGGTCTCGGGGCAGTCGGTAACGGTGGTGTTCTCCTCCCGGTCCCGGCCGGTGCTCCCCCCGCCGGCGAAGGAGCCGACGACGGCCGTGGTGTTGTCGACCACCGAGAGGGGGACGGGGACCTGTGCCGAGGTGCGCACCTGGATTCCCGAGCGGGCCTGCCACTCCACGTAGGCGCGGACGTCGGGGAGGGCGGCGAGCCGCTCCTCCCAGATGACCGATATCCGTACCCAGCGCCGCAGAAGGTTCAACAGCAGCAGCCGTTCCCCCTCCCGTTCGACGGCGCTCATGGTCTCCCCCGAGCGGACGAGAACGAGTTCGTGCCGGGCCTTCGCGAGGGCGGAGCGTAACCTCCGGTCGGGGTGGTGGAAGGTCAGTCGTGCCGGGGTCCGTGGCGAGCGACTCGGTGCGGTTGCGGTGGCGTTCACTGTCATGCCGTTCGGCCTCTTTCCATGGTGACGCGATGACGCGATGACGCGATGACGGAAAGGCAGAAGGGGGAGTGTGGTGTTGTTTCGGGGTGGGTCAGTCGTCGGAAATGCGGACCTCGACGACCGAGGTGTCCTCGCCGGGTCGGTCCGGTTCGACGGGACGCCGCGCCGACAGCGTCAGGTGCAGTCGGTCGAGGTCGAGTTGTCCGGCCCACCGGGTGATGACCAGGGTGGCGACCGCGTTCCCGATCAGGTTGGTGATGGCCCGGAACTCCGACATGAAGCGGTCGATGCCGATCAGCAGGGCGATCGCCGCGAGCGGGAACGACTGGGTGACGGAGACCGTCGCGACCAGCGTCAGCAGGCCGGAACCGGTGACCCCGACGGCCGACTTGGACATCACCATCGCCAGGACGACGAAGAGGAACTGGTCCGTGGGGGAGAGTGGATTCCCCGTCACGGCGGACACGTAGACCGCGCCCAACGTGAGGTAGATGCAGGTGCCGATCAGGTGCAGGGACTGGCCGCCGGCCATCAGGGGGGCGCTCGTCGCCCGGGGGACTCCCGCCAGTTCCAGCTTGCGCAGGACACGGGGGAAGACCGGGCCCGAGGACGAGGTCCCGATGACCAGCAGGATCTCGTGCCGCAGGTACCTCAGCAGGCAGAGCAGCGACCAGCCGTGCCGCCACGCCAGCGTGCCCAGCCCGCCGAGGACCACGGCGGTGCAGGTGAGAGCGAAGGTGAGGAAGAGGTAGAGCTGCCCGCTCAGGTGCATCACACCGAACCGGCTGGCGGTGTACGCGCTGCCGGCGAAGGCGGCCAGCGGGGCACAGACGAGGATGACGCGTACGGCGCAGAAGAGCAGGTGACTGCACCGGTTGATCAAGTCCAGTACGGGGACGACCCGTTCGCCTCCCAGGATCATCGCACCGCCGATCAGCGCTCCGACGCACAGCGCGTGCAGCGGATTTCCACTGGTGAAGGCGGAGAAGAAGCTCTCCGGGAGGAGGGTGTCGAGGCCGGTGGAGAAGTCCTCGACCTGGTTCCGCAGTGAGGCGACCTGATCGGCGGCGTGCTCCTGCGGGACCTCCCGGAGAGGCAGCAGGGAAAGCAGGTTTCCGACGAGCAGCCCGATGACGAGGGCGGCCGCGGTCGCGGCCTCGTAGTAGATCAGGGCCTTCAGCGAGAGGTCGCGCATCTGGCGTCCACTGCCCAGCGAGGCCATGCCGCCGGCCACGGTGGTGAAGATGATCGGCGGAATCAGCAGCATCATCATGGACACGAAGCCGTCGGCGACCACGTGCAGACGAACGGCGAGCCCGGGGGCCGCGGTCCCGAAGGCGCCGCCGAGAATGAGGCCCCACAGCACCCAGGCGGTCAGCGACCTGGGCGCAGTATTTGTCAGGAACCTCCACATCGCGCGCACTATCCCCTTCGCGAGCCCCCGTTGGCGTCCCGGAGTGGCTTACCGGGCCTCCGACAGTAGGACGGCAGTGAAAGAAACGTGCTTGTGGATCTGTAACACAACGTCAAAACTTTGTAGGGGGCACGACAGGGGGGGCGTCTGACGTACGTTGACTTAGGTTCCACAGCCATATGTTGACCAACGGGGGTCCGCATGAAGGTGTTGCTGGTCGAGGACGACGCAGAGGTGGCGAGCGCCCTCACGGAAGGACTGGAGAACCACGGCTGGACAGTGGACCATGTGTCCACCGGCCGGGCGGCGTTACGGGTGCAGGACCCCGGAGAGGTCATTCTGCTCGACCTCAATCTGCCGGACATGGACGGGCTGGAGGTGTGCCGGGGGCTGCGCGACGCCCGCAGGACCCCGATCATCGCCGTGACGGCGCGGTCGGACGAGATGGACAAGGTGCTCTGCCTGCGCCTGGGCGCGGACGACTACGTGGTCAAGCCCTACCGGCTGCAGGAACTGCTGGCGCGCATGGTCGCGGTGGTGCGCCGCGCGCACGGGGCCCAGGAGGAGCGCGCCGACACCGTCGTCACCCAGGGGGCGTTCAGCATCGACCGGGTTCGCCGGGAGGTGCGGGTCATGGGGCGTCTCGTGCACCTCACGCGCAAGGAGTTCGACCTGTTGGTGCTGCTCTCGAGCGCTCCGGGGCGGGTGTTCGCCCGGGAGTTCCTGCTGGCGGAGGTGTGGCGCCAGGAGTGGATGGGCAGCAGCCGGACACTGGACACGCACGTCGCGAGCCTGCGGCGGAAACTCGGCAGCACGGAGTGGATCAGAACGTCGCGCGGGGTGGGGTTCAGCTTCCACCCGCCGTCGGACCTGACGCCCGACATACCCGATGCGTGAGATGTACGGAGCGGTCCAGGCCCTGGTGGTCGGTTGCGTCCTCATCAGCGTCCTGGTACCGCTCGGTTCACTGCTCGGCGAGAACATGGCGGACGGCGCGGTGCGGGACCTGCACCGGACGGCCCGGGAGGTGGCTCCCCGGCTGGACCGGGCCCTGGCGCGGGAGTCCCCGGGGGAGGCCGACGAGGCGCGTCTGCTGGCCGAACTGGACCGCGTGCATGGTGTCGGTGCCGTCGTGCGGAGGGCGGACGGCACGGTGGTGACGTCGCCGCGATCTCCTGCCGGCCTGGTGGCGGAGGCGAAGCGCCTCTCCCCGCAGGGCGGCACCCGCACCCTGGCGCTGCCGCGCGGGATGCCGCCCGGCGGCCATGAGCGGATCGCCGTGGCGAGCGCTCTGGGGCCGGCCGGAACCTCCGGAACGCTCCTGGTGGAGAAGTCCGCCGCCGGGTTGCGTGGTGACATCCTGATGGCCTGGTTCGCGCTGGCGGCGGTGGTGCCGGTCGGCACCGCGCTGTGTCTGCTGCCGGTGGTGGTGCTGCGCCGCCGGGCGGAGTCCTCCCTGGAGCGGCTGCGGGACACCACACGGTCGCTGTCCGAGGGTGCGTTCCATGTCCGGGCCGACACCGATGCCGCCGATCTGCCCGCCGTGCGCGCCCTGGCCCGGGACATCAACCAGTTGGGGTCCGTGATCCAGTCCGCCATCGAGGAGCAGAGACACTTCCTGGCGGACGTGGCCCACCAGCTTCGCAACCCGATGATCGCGCTGCGCCTGCGGGTGGAGAACCTGCGCCCCCATGTCGCGGACGCGGAAGGGGCGCGCATCAGCCGCGCGCTGGCCGATGTGGACCGGCTGGACCGCACGCTGACGGATCTCCTGGAGCACGCCCGGTCGGTGCCCGACGTGCCGGGCGTCCAGATCGAGAACGTGTGCGGTGTCGCCGAGAACTGCGTGTGGGGGTGGGCACCGGTCGCGGAGGCGCGCAGCGTCCGGCTGAAGCTGAGCATGCCGAGTCGGGCCTGGGCCATGACCAGGATCGGCGCGGTGGAGCAGACCCTCAACGTGCTGCTGGCCAACGCCTTGAAATACGCGCCCGAGGACAGCGTGGTGGAGGTCCGCGTCGAGCGGGTGGACGGCGGCCTGCACATCGCGGTGCGGGACCAGGGTCCAGGACTGTCCGACGTGGAACGGAAGCTGGCGCTGAAGCGCGGCTGGAGCCGGGACGCCTCCGGCGGCAGCGGCATCGGGCTCTCCATCGCCACCAAGCTCATCGAGTCCTCCGGGGGGCGGCTCCGGCTGAGGTCCTTGTCGCAGGGGGGCCTGGAGGCAGTGGTGTGCCTGGTCAGCGCGCTGCCGATGGAGGACGGGCCGCCCGGGGCGCAGGGAGCCGGCGACGGTGCCGCCCGCCCGCCCGCGGCCCAGGAGCCGCCCGGCCCGGCGTGCCCCGCACCCGATTCGCCTGTCGTGTGCCCGCCGGACGCGACGTCCCTCGAGGAGGACCGGAAGTCATGCTGAGCCCGCTGTCCGCTCCGCGCCTGCGTACCGCTGAGGAACTCCAGGCCGCGGCCCGGGAGGTCGTCGGGGAGAGTACGGGCGAGGTCTTCTGCTACTGGAACTACACCTCGGTGGAGGAGCCGCTGCCGGCGGCGGTGCACCGCAGTGGCCTCCACTTGCGGGAGCGGGCGGGGGAGGTGCGCACCGTGCTGCCCCGCACGGTACTGCTCACTCCGGAGATCGCCGACTTCGTGGACTGGCACCGGGCGTGCGGGTTCCAGGTGGGGACGAGCGCCGGACTGCCGCCGGGGGCCATGCTGTTGACCGACGCGGGAGCGCTGGTGACCACGGCGTTCGAGGAGGGGTGCGACTACGCCTGGATCCGGGACGGGCGCGTGCTGGAGGCGTTCCGCGCGCTGGCGCGCATGCTGTGGGGGCGGGCCGACGCCGTCGCCGACGCGGGTGACGAGTCCCTGGGCGCGACGGACCGCAAGGTGCTCCTGATGCTCACCCAGGGTGCGACCGACCGGGTCATCGCACGGGAGTTGGACCTCTCGGACCGCACCGTGCGGCGCATCGTCGCCAGCCTGCTGGAGCGCCTGGGGGCACGCAGCCGGTTCGAGGCGGGGATGCTGGCCGCCGCGCGGGGCTGGGTGTGAGGGGCTGCGCGGAGCGCCGGCGTACGTCCTGACCGCGTCGCGACAGCCGATGTCGTCTTGCTGACACGGCGCTTGTCCCCTCGAACCGCGCCTCGGCAGCATGGCGTTTCAAAATGCCGGGCCGTGGCAACGGGGGTTCCACTGACTGTCGAGCGCCCAAGTCCGGCCCCGAGACGAGTGATTCCGGTTGCTTCGCCACTCTGTCCGACCCACTCCGGGAGGGGCTTTTCCGTGCAGTACATGATTCTCGCGCGCTATTCGCAGGACGTGGTGGAAGGCGTGCTCAAGGACCCGCAGGCGATTATCGCCAGGGACGAGCACGCTTTTAAGTTCTACGGCTCGCTCGGCGGCAAGGTCGTCAACTACTGGTTCACCCGCGATGTCGAATACCACTTCGCCGTGGTCGTCGACTTCCCGGACGCGGAGGCCGCGCACGCCGCCGTGCTGACCGGCTACTCCACCGGTGCCTTCACCGAGGGCAAGCTCATCCCGCTGGCCTCGGCCGACGAGATGGTCGGCGCGCTCAAGCGTGCCGCGCCCGCCGTCGACCTGTTCTACCCGCCGACGGAGCCGCGGGACGCCTCGGCCTGACCCCAGGGGCCTGTCTCGGGCAGGTGGGGCACGCCCCACCTGCTCGCCCTCCGTTCCAGCACGCACTGCTCCTGAAACGCACCGCGCGGAGCCCGCCATCAGAGAGGTAGACGTGAGCGGTATTCGTCGAACAACGCCGCCGGGCGTCCAGGCCCGGGATCTCGTGGAACTGCTCCGGCAGCGGGGCGAAGAAAACGGCCGACGCGCCGCATTCACCTTTCTCGCCGACGGTGTGAAGGTCTCGGAGCGACTGAGCTACGCGGATCTCGACCGGCGGGCGCGGGCCATCGCGTCGCAATTGCTGACCCTGGGCGAGCCGGGCGACCGCGTGTTGATGCTGTACCCGTCGGGCCCGGAATTCGCCGCCGCGTTCTACGGCTGCCTCTACGCGGGGATGACGGCCGTTCCCGCCTATCCGCCGCGCTCCGACAAACACGCGGCACGGCTCAACGCCGTCGCCCAGGACTGCGGGGCCTCGATCATCGCGGCACCCGGCCGGCTCTGCGACACGCTGGCGGACAAGTACGACCCCGACGCGCGCTGGGCGCCGACCGACCGTGTGCCGCTCGAGGCCGCCGACGACTGGCGACACCCGGACATCACCCCGGACGACCTGGCCTTCCTCCAGTACACCTCCGGTTCGACGGGCAACCCGAAGGGGGTGATGCTCAGTCACGCCAACCTCATGCACAACCTGGAGCTCATGGCCCGCGCCATGGGACACAGCGAGAACCCCGTCTATGTCTCCTGGCTGCCGCTCTTCCACGACATGGGGCTCATCGGCCATCTGCTCCAGGCCCTCTACTGGGGCAGCGAGCTGGTCTACATGCCGCCCGAGGCCTTCCTGCAGGAGCCGGTCCGCTGGCTGCGCGCCCTCAGTGACCACCGGGGCACCTTCAGCGCCGCGCCGAACTTCGCCTTCGAGTTGTGCGTCCGCCGCACCCGCCCCGAGGACCGCGCCGGGCTGGACCTGAGCCACTGGCGGCTGGCCCTCAACGCGGCCGAGCCGGTACGCGCCGACACCCTCGCCCGCTTCGAGGCGATGTACGCCGAGCACGGCTTCCGTCCCGAGTCCTGGCACCCGGCGTACGGACTCGCCGAGAACTCCGTGTACGTCTCCAGCGGCCTCCCGGACAGCGGCGCCGTCATCGTCCACGTGGACGGGGCGGAGCTGGAGCACGACCGGGTGGTGGAGGTCGCGCCGGGCACCCCGGGCTCCCGCGCGCTCGTCGGCGCCGGACACGCCCGGCACGGACAGCGGACCGCGATCGTCGACCCCGCCACCCGGCGTGCCCTCGACGCCCACCAGGTCGGCGAGATCTGGATCAGCGGCCCCAGCGCGGGACAGGGGTACTGGGGCCGGACGGAGGAGACCGCCGCCACCTTCGGCAACCGCCTCGCCGGCGAGGAGGAGTCGACCTGGGTCGCCACCGGTGACAAGGGATTCCTGACGCCGGACGGGGAACTCGTCATCACCGGCCGCATCAAGGACATGATCATCGTCCGGGGGCGCAACCTCTATCCCCAGGACATCGAGCGCACCGTCGAGACGGTCGACCGATCCTTCCGGCCCGGCTGCACCGCCGCCTTCTCCGTGGAATCCGCGAGCGGCGAGGAGCGCGTCGTCGTCGTCCAGGAGGTGCGGGGCGACGACGCGGACGCCGAGCGGATCGGCCCCGCCGTGGCCGCGGCCGTCGTCGCGGAGCACGACGTGCCGCTGCACGCGCTGGTCCTGCTGCGCACCCGCGCCATCCCCAAGACCTCCAGCGGCAAGCTCGCCCGCCGTGCCGCCCGCAAGGGCTATCTCGAGGGAACCCTGGACGCGCTGGCCGCCTGGACCGCACCGGGGACGGCGCCGCGCCCCGGCACCGAGGGCGACGGGCCGGGTGCCGACGGCGACCAGGACGCGTTGGTGCGCCGGATCCTCGACGCCGTCGCCGAGCACACCGGCTTGGCGGTGGACGAGCTGGACCCGACCGCCAACTTCCACACCTACGGGGTCGACTCGGCCTCCGCCGTGGCGATCTCCGGCGCGCTCCAGCGGAAGCTGGGCCGCCGCGTGCCCGCCGCCCTCCTCTACCAGCACCCGACGGCGGAGGCCGCCGCCCGCCACCTCGCCGCACGGAGCGCCGGGCACGAGGCGGACGCGCGGACCGCCCCGCGGACCGGCACCCCCGCCGCGCCGGACGCCGCCGAGCCGATCGCCGTCGTCGGCATGGCCTGCCGCTTCCCCGGCGCCGGGAACACCGACGAGTTCTGGACGCTGCTGCACGGCGGCGGCGACGCCATCACCCCGGTGCCCGCCGACCGATGGGACGCGGAGAGCCTCTACGACCCGGAGCTCGAGCGGGACGGCACCGCCAGCACCCGCTGGGGCGGCTTCCTCGGGGACGTCGCGGGATTCGAGCCCGAGTTCTTCGGCATCTCGCCCGCCGAGGCGGTGGCCATCGACCCCCAGCAGCGGCTCCTCCTGGAGGTCGTCTGGGAGGCCCTGGAGAACGCGGCGATCGTCCCGGCCGACCTCGCGGGCAGCGACACCGGCGTCTTCGTCGGCATCAGCAACAACGACTACAGCCGGCTCACCGCCGGAGCGAAGAGCGCCCTGGGCGCGTACTACGGCACGGGCAACGCCCTCAGCGTCGCCGCGAACCGGCTGTCGTACCTCCTCGACCTGCGCGGTCCGAGCCTCGCCCTGGACACCGCGTGTTCCTCCTCGCTCGTCGCCGTGCACCAGGCGTGCGAGGCCCTGCGCCGCGGGGAGTCCTCGCTGGCGGTGGCCGCCGGGGTCAATCTGCTCCTCGCCCCCGACCTCACCGCCGTCTTCTCCCGCGCCCAGATGATGGCGTCCGACGGCCGCTGCAAGGCGTTCGACGAGCGCGCCGACGGCTACGTGCGCTCCGAGGGCTGCGGGGCCGTCATCCTCAAACCGCTGTCGCTGGCGCTGGCCGACGGCGACCGCGTACTCGCCGTCGTACGGGGCTCGGCCGTCAACCAGGACGGTCGCTCCAACGGCCTGACCGCCCCGCACGGCCGCGCCCAGACGGAGGTCCTGCGCACTGCCTGGAGCGCCGCCGGCATCGCTCCGCGTGAGCTGGGCTACATCGAGGCCCACGGCACGGGCACCGCACTCGGCGACCCCATCGAGTACGAGGCCCTGACCGAGGCGCTCTCGACGGAGCCGGGCGCCGAGGGCGACGCCGCCGGGCCCTGCTACCTCGGATCGGTGAAGACCAACATCGGCCACCTGGAGTCCGCGGCCGGTATCGCCGGTTTCATCAAGGTCGTCCTGGCCCTTCAGCACGGCACCGTGCCGCCGCACCTCCACCTCACCCGGCTCAACCCCCACATCGACGCGGCCGGTTCGCCGCTGGAGATTCCCACCGCCCCGCTGCCCTGGCCCGAGGACCGGCGTACCGCCGGGGTGAGCGCCTTCGGCTTCGGCGGGACCAACGCGCATGTGGTGCTCTCGGCGGCGCCGGCACCGGCCGCCGTCCCCGCTGCCGAGGAGGCGCGGGGGCCCGAGGCGCTGCTGCTCTCCGCGCGGACCCCCGAGGCCTTGCGTGACCTGGCGGCCCGCTATGCCGACCGGCTCGCCCGGACCGGCAGCGGCCCCGGGGAGCTGGCTGACATCGCCTGGACCTCCTCCCAGGGCAGGACCGCTCTGCCGGAGCGGCTCGCCGTCACCGCGGACTCCGCCGAGGAGGCCCGTGCCGTCCTGGAGCGCTTCGCCGCCGAGGGCCGGCCCGCGGCCGAGGCCGCCCGTGGCCGCGCCCCGCGCAAGGCCCCCGTCCTGGCCTTCCTCTTCACCGGCCAGGGCTCCCACCGGGTGGGCATGGGCACCGAACTGCACCGTGACTGGCCGGTGTTCCGGGAGGCGTTCGACCGGTGCGCGGCGCTGCTGAAGGACCGCTTCGGCTTCGACCTGCACCACGTCGTGCGGGACGAGGAGGCACTGGCGCGCACCGAGTACGCCCAGCCCGCGATCTTCGCGACGGAGTACGCCCTGGCCCGGCTCTGGCGCTCGCTCGGTGTCGAGCCGGACTACCTGGCCGGGCACAGCGTCGGCGAGTTCGTCGCGGCCACCCTCGCCGGGGTGTTCGCGGTGGAGGACGCGCTGACCCTGCTCGGCACCCGCGCCCGGCTGATGCAGGGCCTCCCGCCGGGCGGCGTGATGTACGCCGTGCGGGTGAGCGAGGAGCGCGCGCTCGCGGCCCTCGCCCCGTACGCCGACGAGGTGGCGCTGGCCGCCGTGAACGGACCGGGCGAGGTCGTGCTCTCCGGCGCCGCCCCCGCGGTCGCCAAGGTCGTGGACGAGCTGGCGCAGACGGGCGTCGTCGCGCAGCAGCTCCGTACGTCGCACGCCTTCCACTCGCCGCTCATGGACCCCGTTCTGGAGGAGTTCCGTGCCGCGGCGGAAGGGGTGCGGATGCGCGCTCCCCAGCACCCGGTGGTCTCCTCGCTGACCGGCCAGCTGATCGGACGCCGCATGGCGACCCCGGACTACTGGGTGGAGCAGCTGCGCGGCACCGTCCGGTACGCGGACACGATCGCCACCCTGAGCCACGAGGGGTGCGCGGCGGGCATCGAGGTCGGGCCGGACGCGGTGCTGGCTCCGCTGGCCCGGCGCGCGACGCGGCGTGAGCCGGCGAAGGGGCAGGGACAGCCGGGTTCGGTGTGGCTGGCCTCGTTGCGCTCCGGGAAGCCCGAACAGCGCGCGCTGCTGGACGCGCTGGGCGCCGCCTGGGCGGCAGGCGTGGCCGTGGACTGGGCGCGGGTGCACTCGGGGCGGCCGACCGCGCTGCCCGGCTACCCCTTCCAGCGCCGCAGGTTCTGGCTGCCCGACACCCTGGAGGCAGCGCCCGCCGACGGCGCCGCCCCCGCCGGGGAGTCCGGCCGTCACCCTCTGCTGGGGCGGCGCATGGAGGGTGTGGCGGCCGATCCCGGCCGGCATGTGTGGCAGCGGTCGCTCGCCCGCGACCAGGTCGCGGTCCTCGACGACCACGTCATCCAGGGCCGGGTCGTCGCACCGGGCACCAGCTACATCGACATGGCGCTCGCCGCCGCCCGCGAGCTCGCGCCGGGCGTGCCGTACCGGCTCCGGGACGTCGCTTACCACAGCGTGCTGAGCATCCCGCCGGACGGCGCGCGCATCGTCCAGGTCGGGCTGCGGGACGGCTCCGACGGAGCACTGGCCTTCACCGTGCACAGCAAGGCCGAGGGCGACACCGCCACCAAGTGGACCCAGCACGCCTCGGCCCGCCTGGTGCCCGTCCGGCACGCGGGGAACGGGCAGCACGGGCAGCACGGGGAGAGCGCGGCGAACGGGGAGAGCGCGAAGAGCGCGGACAACGCGGAGAACGCGGACAACGCGAAGAGCGCGGAGAACGGGGAGAGCGCGGAGAACGGGGAGAGCGCGTCATGAAATTCAGCCTGATGTTCTTCGCCAGTGACGAGAACGCGCTGGCCGAAGACGCCCGGTACGACATGCTGCTGGAGAGTGCCAGGTTCGGCGACGCGCACGGCTTCGAGAACGTCTGGGTCCCCGAGCGGCACTTCACCCCGCTCGGCTCGCTCTATCCGAACCCGGCCCTGCTGCACGCCGCCCTGGCGCGCGAGACCAGCCGGATCGGGTTGCGCGCGGGCAGCGTGGTGCTGCCCCTGCACAGCCCGCTGCGGGTGGCCGAGGAGTGGGCCGTCGTGGACAACCTGTCCGGCGGACGGGCCGGGATCTCCCTCGCCTCCGGCTGGAACCCGAACGACTTCGCCTACTTCCCCGAGCGGTACGCCGAGCGCGCCCGCCACCTCGAGGAGGGCATGGAGCAGCTGCGCGCGCTGTGGCGGGGCGAGGCGGTCAGCGCGACCAGCGGCACCGGCGAACCCGTCAGCCTGCGCACCTACCCGCGCCCCGTCCAGCGGGAGCTGCCGCTGTGGCTGACGGCGGCCAGCTCGCCCGCGAGCTTCGCCCGGGCCGGGCGGACCGGGGCGAATCTCCTCACCCACCTGCTCGACCAGGGCGTGGACGCGCTCGCCGAGAACGTCGAGGTCTACCGCAAGGCCCGGGCCGACGCGGGTTTCGACCCCGCCTCGGGCCGGGTCACCGTGATGCTGCACAGCTTCGTGGGCGCCGACGCCGAGACCGCGACCGCACTGGCCCGAGACCCCTACTGCGCCTATCTGAAGGGGAACATGGGCCTGCTCAAGGGGCTCGCGAGCAGCCGTGGCCGGGATTCCGCGACGGACATCGAGGCCCTGCCGGAGGCGGAGCTGACCCAGTTCGCCGGCTTCCTGTACGACCGGTTCGCCTCCTCCCGCTCGCTGATCGGCTCGCCCGAGTCCTGCCTGCCGCTGGTGCGCCGGCTGGCCCCGTTCGTGGACGAGGTCGCCTGCCTGCTGGACTTCGGCCCCACCACGGCACAGGTGCTCGACGGGCTGCCCCACCTCGACCGGCTCCGCCGGCTCGCGGAGCAGGACCCGCAGGTCCGGGAGGCCGCGGTGGACCGGACGCTGCCGGCGCCCGCGAGCGCGGTGGCGCGCACTCCGGCCGCCTCCCCCGCGCCGCCCGCCTGGGAGGACGACCCGGAGGCGGTCAAGGCCCGGTGCGGTCACACCGTCGAGGTGCGGGAGTTCTTCGACCACGTCGAGCGGGCGGGTGCCGCCTACGGCCCCCGGATGCGATGCCTGGAAGAGATGTGGGTCGGCGACGGCGAGGTCCTGGGCCGGCTGACTCTGCCCGCCCGGTGGGCCGAGGAGGGCTATGTCTTCCACCCGGCCCTCCTCGACAACGCCTTTCTGCTGCTCGGGGCGCTCGCACCCGGCGCCCTCAGCGGCAGCGGGGCGCTCACGCTCCCCGTCGGCGTCGGCACGCTGGAGCCGTACCGGCAGCCGGTGGGCGAGGTCTACTCCCATGTGGTGCGCACCCCGGCCGCCGAGACGGGCGACGAACTCCTCGCCGACGTACGGCTCTTCGACGCCGAGGGGACCGTCGCGCACGCGCAGGGGCTGCGGATGCGCCTGGTGGACCCCGAGGACGGCGGCGGGGACCCCGGCCGCGACCTGTGCTACCGCACCGACTGGACCGCCGTGTCCGCCGCGCCCGCGACGGACACCGAGTCCGGGCGCTGGCTGGTCCTCGCCGACGGGGCGGGCACCGGCGAGGCGCTCGCCAGGGCCCTGCGGGAAGCGGGCGACCACGTCGACGTCGTACCGGCCGACGCCGCCTGCGACGCCGCCCGCATCCGCCAGGCCCTCTACGGCGCCCTCGCGGACGGACCGCTCAAGGGCGTGGTGCTGGCCCGGCCGCTGGACGCGCCCGACCTCCCGGACGCCACCACCGACCAGGTCCGTGCCGCGCAGCAGAGCGGTGCCGAGGCCGCGCTCGCCCTGGTGCGCGCCTGCCTCGACGTCGATGTCCCCACGCGCTGCGGGCGCCTGTGGCTGCTGACCCGGGGCGCCCAGCCGGCGGGAGGAACGGCCGTGACCGCCTCGGGTGTCCTCCAGGCCCCGGTCTGGGGACTGGGCCGGGTCCTGGCCGCCGAACACCCCGAGCTGTGGGGCGGCCTGATCGACCTCGACGCGCGGACGGCGCCCGACGAGGCGGCGACCGCCACGCTGCTGAGCGCCGTCCTCACCGGCGCGCGCCCCGACGAAGGAACCCCGGTCGACGACCAACTCGCCGTGCGGGACGGCAATGTGCTCGCCGCCCGCCTGGTCCGGGCCGAGGAGATGGCGGCCCCGGCCCCCGCCGCGCCGGACATCGACCCCGACGGCACCTACCTGCTCACCGGCGGCCTCGGGGACCTCGGACTGGCCCTGGCCGGGTGGCTGGCCGAGCGCGGGGCGCGCCACCTCGTCCTGGTCGGCAGGCGCGGCGTGAGCGACGACGCTCAGCGCGAGGCCGTGGACGGACTGACCGGCCGGGGTGTCCGCGTGCACGTCGCGGCGGCGGACGTGGCGCGGGCCGACGACGTCGCGGCGCTCCGCGCGGAACTGGAGCGCGAGGGCCTGCCCCCGGTCGTGGGGGTGGCGCACCTGGCGGGCATCGCCCGCGGCGCCATGCTCGCGGGACTGGACGTCGAGCTGCTGCGCGAGGTGGCCGAGCCCAAGGTCGCGGGGGCGTGGAACCTGCACCGGGTGTTCGGGGACGCCGCGCTGTTCCTGCTCGTGTCGGCGCTGCCCGCGGTCTTCGGGCCGGTCGGCGTCGGCGCCGCCAACTACGCCGCCGCCAACGCCTTCCTGGACGCCCTCGCCCACCACCGGCGTGGCCTGGACACGGACGCCGTCGCGCTCGGCTACGGCCCCTGGAACGGGATCGGCCTCGCCGTGCGCGAGGGCGGCCTCGACCAGTTGTCCCGCCTCGGCGTGGGCAGCATGGCACCGGCTGAGGCCCTCGACGTCTTCGGCCGTGTGCTGGCGCGCCGGCCCGCCCAGGTCACGGTGGCCCGCCTCGACTGGCCCGAGGTCTTCACCGCCGTGCCCTCCGCCCGCGCCACCGGCCAGTTCGCCGCCTTCCTCGACGAGTTCGGCGGCACCGGCGGCTCCCCGCGACTGCTGGAGCGCTGCGCGCAGGCCGGACCGCAGGAGCAGCGGGTGATCGTCGGCGACTACCTCACCGAGCGGCTCGCCGCGGTGCTCCAGACCGGGGCCGGGGACATCGACCCGCAGGTGCCCGTCGTGGAGATGGGCCTGGACTCGCTGATGGCCCTCGAACTGCGCGTCCGCGTCAAGGCCGACCTGGGTGTCGTGGTGCCGATGGTGCGGCTGCTGGAAGGGCCCAGCGTGGAGCAGCTCACGGACCACGTGCTCGGCCTGCTCACCGAGGTGCTCGCAGCACTGGACGGCGACGAGGAACGAGAGGAGATCACGCTGTGAACGGGGACCTCGTCAGGACGGCGGACACCGCGGAAGGACCCGAGCGGCTCGCGGAGCTGCTCGGGGAACTGCGTCGCGCACGCGTCCGGTTACGCGCCGAGGGCGACCAGCTGCGGGTCTCCGCGGCCAAGGGGGCCCTCACCGCCGAGCTGCGGGAGGAGCTGCGGGCGCACAAGGAGGGGCTGCTCAGCCATCTGCGGGCCGAGGCCGCCGCGGAACAGCCGGTCCGGCCGCTGCCGCGCGACGGCCGGGCCTTCCCCCTGTCACCGGCGCAGGAATCGCTGTGGCTGCTGGACCAGATGGAGGGCCACCAGCCCACGTACGTCCTCAGCGGCAAGGTCCGCCTGACGGGGCCGGTGCGCGTCGAGCGCCTCGCCGACTGCCTCAGCCACCTCGTCCGGCGCCACGAGTCGCTGCGCACGGCGTTCCGGGCCGGCGCCGACGGAGCGCCCGAGCAGACCCTGTGTCCGCCGGCCCCGCTGCCGCTGGTCCACGAGGACCTGAGCGGCCTCACCGACCAGGAGCGGGACGCCACCCTGGCCCGCCTCGCCGAGGAGGTCGCCCGCGAGCCCTTCGACCTGGCGGGCGGCAACCTGTTGCGCGCCGTCCTCGCGACCACCGCGCCACAGCGGGCGTACCTCTTCCTGGCCGTGCACCACATCGCCGCCGACGCGGCCTCCCTCGGCGTCCTCTTCGACGAACTGTTCACGCTGTACGCGGCGGACACGAGCGCCCTTCCCCCGCTCTCCGTCCAGGCCGTGGACGCGACGGAGTGGCAGCGCGCCGCGCTCTCCCCGGTGACCGAGGCCGAACAACTGGCCTACTGGAAGGAGAGGCTCGACGGCGCGCCGCCGCTCCTGGAGCTGCCCACGGACCGCCCCAGGCCCGTCAGCCAGTCGTACCGCGGCGGCACCGTGCCCTTCGTCCTGGACCCCGCGACGACGGCCCGGCTGCGCGAGACCGCCGCCGGGGCGCAGGTCACCCCGTATGTCGCGGTGCTCGCCCTGTGGGCGGTGCTGCTCGGCCGGTACGCGCGCACCGACGACGTGGTGATCGGCACTCCGGTCAGCAACCGGGAGCGCCCCGAGGTGGCCAACCTCGTCGGCTTCTTCGTCGGCACGCTGCCGCTGCGCATCGACCTGTCCGGCGATCCCGACGTCACCGAGCTGCTGCGGCGGGTCCAGCGCACCTTCCTGGAGGGCTTCGAGCACCGGCAGGTGCCCTTCCAGCGGATCGTCGCCGCCCTGCGGCCCGACCGGTCGCCGAGCCACGCCCCGGTCTTCCAGAACATGCTCACGTACTACGAGACCCCGCTCGGCGACATCCGGGCCGGGGAGCTCACCGCCCGCCGCGAGGACGTGCACAACGGCACCGCCAAGTTCGACCTCACCCTCTTCGTGGAGGACCAGGGCGACCGACTCGCGTGCTCGCTCGAATACGCGACGGACCTCTTCGACCGGGACACCGCCGAGCGGCTGGCCGCGGCCTTCCGGCAACTCGCCGCGTCCGCCGTCGAGAACCTCGGCACCGGGGTGTCCCGGCTCGCCCTGCTCACCGCCGACCAGCGCGAGCACCTGGTGCACGGCCGCAACGGCGCGCACCGCGAGGTGGACCTCGACCGGCCCGTGCACCGGTACCTCTCCGAGCGGGCGGCGCGGAGCCCGGACGCGACCGCCATCGAGCACGCCACCGAGTCCTGGACGTACGCCAGGCTGGAGGCGGAGAGCAACCGGCTCGCCCGGCTGCTGGCCGAGGAGGGCGTCGGCCCGTCCACGCTGATCGGGCTGTACGCCCGCCGCTCCATCCGGCAGATCGTCGCCATGCTGGCGATCCTGAAGACGGGCGCGGCGTTCCTCCCCCTGGACCCGGACCACCCCGCCGACCGCACCGCCGGAACCCTCGACGACGCCCACTGCCCGCTGCTGCTGAGCGACGCCCCGCTGGACACGCCCGACGGCACCCGCCTGCTGCGGCTCGACGAGCTGGACTGGTCGGACCGCGACGGGGCCGAACTCCCCACCGTCACCGGGCGCGACGACCCGATCTACACCATCTACACCTCCGGCTCCACCGGCCGCCCCAAGGGCATCGTGATGCGGCACGGTGCCCTCGCCAACCTGCTGGCCTGGCAGACGGCGGCCTTCCCCTTCGCAGCCGACGACCGGACGCTCCAGTTCAGCCCCCTGCACTTCGACATCTGCATGATGGAGACCTTCGGGACGTGGGCGGCCGGCGGCACGGTCGTCCTGGTCGACGCCGAAACCCGCCGGGACGCCCTGCGGTTGCTGCCCTGGCTGGTGGAGCGAGGCATCACCCGGCTCTTCCTGCCGTACGTCGCGCTCCAGCAACTCGCCGAGGTGGCCGCCGTGCGCGAGCAGTGGCCGACCGCGCTGCGGGAGGTCTTCTCCGCCGGCGAACAGCTCCACATCACGTCGGAACTGCGCACCTTCTTCACCCGCACGGAAGCCGTCCTGCACAACCAGTACGGTCCCTCCGAGGCCCATGTGATCACCTCGCACACCCTGACCGGCGCGCCCGAGCAGTGGGAGCCCGTGCCTCCGGTGGGACGGCCCGTGGACAACGTGCGCGTCGTCCTCCTCGACCGGCACGGCGAGCCGGTACCGCAGGGCGTCGCCGCCGAGGTGTGCGTCTCCGGGCCGTGCCTGGCCCTCGGCTACCTGGGACAGGACGAACTGACGGCCGCGCACTTCGTACCGGACCCGCACCGGCCCGGGGAACGGATGTACCGCACCGGCGACCTGGCGCGCTATCGCGGTGACGGCGCGATCGAATACCTGGGCCGCATCGACCACCAGGTCAAGGTGCGCGGCTTCCGGGTGGAGCCCGGCGAGATCGAGGCCGCCCTGCTGAGCCACCCCGGCGTCCGCGAGGCCGTGGTCGCGGCCCGGGGCCAGGGCGCCGAACAGGCCCTGGTCGCCTGGGTGGTGACCGCCGGGCAGGACCTGACGCCGCAGGACCTGCGGCGGCACTGCGCGGACCGGCTGCCCGAGTACATGGTGCCCACCCGGTACGTCACGCTCGACGCGCTGCCGCTGACCGTCGCGGGCAAGGTCGAGCGCAAGCGCCTGCCGGCGCCCGTGGCGGAGGGCGTCGGCGGGGCGGAGCCGAGGACCCCGATGGAGAAGTCCGTCGCCGCCGTCTTCGCCGACGTCCTGGGCGTCGCCTCGGTCGGACGGGACGACGACTTCTTCCGGCTGGGCGGCCATTCACTCGCGGTGACCCGCGCCGCGCTGCGGCTCAGCGAGGAGCACGGCGTCGGCCTCACCGCCCAGGTGGTGTTCGCCCGGCCGACCGTGGCCGGGGTCGCGGAGAGCCTGGAGACCCTGCTGTGGGCGGCGGCCGGATCCGCGGCGCGCACCCCGGACTCGCCCGGTACCACGGCGGAGAGGGAAGAGGGAGAGCTGTGACATCACCGGTCGAACTCCTCGCGGAGCTGCGCTCCCGTGACATCCGCGTCTGGGAGGAGGAGGGACGCATCCGGTTCAGCGCCCCGCCCGGCGCTCTGGACGAGGACCTGCGCGCCCGGCTGTCCGCCCGGCGCGACGCCCTGATCGGCCTGCTGCGGGAGGCGCGCGGCGACGGCCCGCGCACGCTTCCACCGGTCACGCCCCTGGACCGGGACGCCGGTCCGCTGCCGCTCTCCTTCGGGCAGCAGCGCATGTGGGTGATGGCCGAGATGCTGCCGGACAGCGGTGCCGCGGCGTACGTCCTCGCCGGCCGGGTCACCCTCGACGGTGAGCTCGACGACACCCGCGTCAGCGCGCTGCGCCGGGCCCTGACCGAACTGGTCCGGCGCCACGAGGCCCTGCGCACCGTCATCTCCGTCGCCCACGAGCAGCCGGTGGCCCGGGTGGTCGACGTCCCCGAGGTGGCGCTGCCCGAACGCGTCCTCGCCGAGGGCGAGTCGGTCGAGGAACTCGCCGCCGCCGAGGCCCGGCGCCCCTTCGACCTCGGCGCGGCCCCGCTGCTGCGGGCCGTACTGCTGCGCGAGACCCCCGCGCGGGCCCATCTGCTGCTGTCGGTCCACCACATCAGCGCCGACGCCTGGTCGCTCGGCGTCCTCTACCGCGAACTGTTCGCCCTGTACCGCGCCTGCCTCGACAGCGAGCAGGGCGCGACCGGCCACGGTGACGTCACGGGCGGACTGCCCGAACTCCCCGTCCAGTACGCCGACTACGCCGCCTGGCAGCGCGCCCACCTCACCCCCCAGGCGCTGGGCGACGAGGCCGGGCACTGGAAGCGCCGCCTCGACGGGCTGCCCGAACTGCTGGAGCTGCCCGCCGACCGGCCCCGCCCCGCCGCGCAGTCCTACCGTGGCGCGGCCGTCCCCTTCCACCTGGACGCGGCGCTCCGCGACGCGGTGCAGGAGCTGGCGCGCGCCCACGGCTGCACCCCCTTCATGGTGCTGCTGGCCTCCTGGTCGGCGGTGCTGTCGCGGCTGAGCGGCGCGTCCGACCTGGCGGTCGGCACTCCGGTGGCCGGACGGCTGCGCCCCGAGGTGGAGCCGCTGATCGGCTTCTTCGTCAACACCCTGGTGCTGCGCGTCGACGCCGCCGGCGACCCCGCGTTCGACGAGCTGCTGGCGCGGGTACGGACCACCGCGCTGGATGCCTTCGATCACCAGGAGCTGCCCTTCGAGCAGCTGGTGGAGGTCCTCCAGCCGCCGCGCACCCTCAGCCACAGCCCACTGTTCCAGCACATGTTCATCCTCCAGAACGCCACCTCCGAGGCCCCGCGCCTCCCCGGCCTGGAGTGCCGTATGGAGGAAGTGCACACCGGCACCGCGAAGTTCGACACGACGCTCCTCGTCGAGGAGGCGCCCGACGGGCTGCGCGGCTCCCTGGAGTACGCCACCGACCTGTACGACGCCGACACCGCCCGCCGGTTCCTGGGCATCTGGCAGACGCTGCTGCGCCACGCGGTGTCCGCCCCCGCCACCCGGCTCTCCGCCCTGCCGCTGCTGACCGAGCAGGAGCGCGGCGCCCTCGTCGAGGCGGGCCGTGGCCCCGCCGTCGAGTTCCCCGCCGTCACCGTCCACACGCTGGTCGAGCGGCAGGTCGCCGCCACTCCCGACCGGCCGGCGGTGGTCCAGGGCGACACCTGCCTCACCTACGCCGCCCTCGGCGCGGAGGCGGACCGGCTCGCCCGTATCCTGCGCGCCCGCGGTGCGGGCCGCGACACGGTGGTCGCGCTCTGCCTGCCGCGCACCCCCGCGCTGGTGACCGCGCTGCTGGCGGTGCTCAAGTCCGGCGCCGCCTACCTGCCGCTGGACCCCACGGCACCGCCCGAGCGCACCGCGTACATCCTGCGCGACGCGGGCGTCCGGCTGCTGCTGAGCGACTCGGCGCTGCTGCCCGCCCTCGACTGCCCGGAGGACGTCGAGCCCCTCTGCCTGGACACACTCGACGCCCTCGACGCCGCGCCCCGCCCCGACGACCCCGCGGCCCCCGAGGCGGGCCCCGGCGACCTGGCGTACGTCATCTACACCTCGGGCTCCACCGGCAGGCCCAAGGGCGTCATGGTGGAGCACCGCAACGTGGTGAACTTCTGCGCCGCCATGACCGAGGAGTTCGGTGCCGACAGCGCCGGGACCTGGCTGGGCGTCACCACCGTCTCCTTCGACATCTCGGTCCTGGAGCTGGTGTGGACGCTGACGCACGGTTCCACCGTCGTCCTCCAGGCCGACCCCGGCCCGGCCGACGGGCGCGCCCCGGGCAGGACCGCCGACCTCAGCCTCTTCTACTTCGCCAGCGCCTCCGGCACCGAGGGCACCGCGAGCGGCGAGGCCTACCGGCTGCTGCTCGAAGGCGCCCGATTCGCCGACCGGCACGGCTTCGAGGCCGTCTGGACCCCCGAGCGGCACTTCCACGCCTTCGGCGGCATCTTCCCCAACCCGTCCGTCATCGGCGCGGCCCTGGCCACCGCCACCGAACGCATAGCGATCCGCGCGGGCAGCGTCGTGCTGCCGCTCCACGACCCGGTCCGGGTCGTGGAGGAGTGGTCGGTCGTGGACAACCTCTCGGGGGGCCGCGCCGGGATCTCCGTCGCCTCGGGCTGGCAGGCCGACGACTTCGTGCTCGCGCCCGGCAACTACGCGGAGCGCAAGCAGGTCATGCTGGACGGCATCGCCACCCTGCGCACCCTGTGGTCGGGCGGACCCGTCGAGCGTCCCAACGGCCACGGCAGGACCACCGCCGTGCGGACCCTGCCGCGCCCGGTGCAGGACGAGCTGCCGCTGTGGGTCACCGCCGCGGGCAGCCCCGACACCTTCCGCGCGGCGGGGGAGTCGGGCTGCAACGTCCTCACCCATCTCCTCGGGCAGGACCTCGACCAGCTCGCGGAGAAGGTCGCCGTCTACCGCCGGGCCCGGCAGGAGGCGGGACACCAGGGACCGGGACGGGTCACGCTGATGGTGCACACCTTCCTCGGCGAGGACCCCGAGGCGGTGCGCGAGGCGGTGCGCGGGCCGTTCCGCGACTATCTGGCCTCGTCCCTGGGGCTGCTCGCCGGCCTCGCCCGTTCCATGGGGCTGGGCGACGACCTCTCCGCGCTGCCCGACGACGACTTGAACACCCTGCTCGACCACGCCTTCGACCGCTTCTACGGCACGGCCGCGCTCTTCGGCACCGTCGACCAGGCCGTCACCCTGCTCGACGCCATCGCCGACACCGGCGTCGACGAGGTGGCCGCGCTCATCGACTTCGGCATGGACGAGGACGCCGTCCTCGACTCCCTGCCGCTGCTGGCCCGGGCCCGCGAACTGCACGCCGCGCGCCCCGCCGAGGCCGAGCCCGCCCTCCCCGAGCTCATCCGGCGCCACCAGGTCACCCGGCTCCAGTGCACCCCCTCCCAGGCGGCGATGATCCTGGCGGAGCCCGGCGGGCCCGAAGCGCTGGCCGGGCTGAGCCTGCTGCTGCTGGGCGGCGAGGAACTGCCCGCCGCCCTCGCCGAGCGGCTGACCCGGCTGACCCCGGCCCGTATCCAGAACATGTACGGGCCGACGGAGACGACGATCTGGTCCAGCACCCATCGCGTGGACCCCGACGGGAAGGCGCTGATCGGCCGCCCCATCGCCAACACCCGCATGTACGTCCTGGATGCGCAGGGCACGCCGGTGCCGCCGGGGGCGCCCGGCGAACTCCACATCGCCGGCGACGGGGTGAGCCGCGGCTACCTCGGGCGCCCCGAGCTGACCGAGGAGCGCTTCCTGCCCGACCCCTTCGCCGCGGAGCCCGGCGCGCGCATGTACCGCACCGGTGACCTGGTGCGCCTGCGGCAGGAGGGCACCCTGGAGTTCATCGGCCGCACCGACCACCAGGTCAAGGTGCGCGGCTTCCGCATCGAACTCGGCGAGATCGAGGCGGCGCTGCTCTCCCACCCGGATGTCGCGCAGGCCGCGGCGACCACGCACGGCACCGGAGTGGCGCGCCGTATCGACGGCTACGCCGTGCCCCGGCCCGGCAGCCGGCTGACGGAGACGTCGCTCCGCGCCCACCTGGACACGCGGCTGCCCGGCTACATGATCCCGGCCTCCCTCCAGCTGCTCGACGAGCTGCCCTACACCCCCAACGGCAAGATCGACCGCCGTGCTCTGCCCGAGCCCACCGCGTCCGGCACCGACCGGGCCGGCCGGCTCGCCCCCCGGGGCCTCACCGAGATGCGGCTGGCGCTGCTGTGGCAGGAGATCCTCGGGGAGCGCTCGGTCGGCGTGCGCGACAACTTCTTCCACCTGGGCGGCAACTCCGTGCTCGCCGTGGTGCTGCTGGCCGAGGTGGAGCGGCAGTTCGGGCGGCGGCTGCCGCTGTCCGTGCTCTTCCAGGGGCCCACCGTCGCCCAGATGGCCGTGGCCCTCCACAGCGGTACCGCCGACACCGACCGGCAGTCGCTGGTGCGACTGCGCCCCGGTGGTGAGGTGCCGCTGTTCCTCCTGCCGGGCGCGGGCGGCAACCTCGTGTACTTCAACGACCTCGCCGCCCACCTCCCCGAACAGCTCATGCTGTACGGCCTCCAGCCGCTCTTCACCGAGGACACGACCTCGCAGACGCTGGTCGAGGAACTCGCCGATCACTACCTTCCCCTGGTGCTCTCCGCCGCGCCCCAGGGCCCGTACCACCTGGTCGGGCACTCCTTCGGCGGGCACATCGCCCTGGAGCTGGCCACCCGGCTGCGCGCGGCCGGTCACGAGGTCCGGCTGCTCGGGATGCTGGACACCGCCGCGCCACTGCCCGAGCGGCGCCACGCGACGGCGGACTGGGGCCACGTCGACTGGCTGGTGGCCCTGGCCCGGGTCTTCGAGCGGATCTTCGGCTGCCGGCTCGACATCACGCACGAGCGGCTGCGGGAACTCGACGAGGCGGCCCAGCTCGCCGCGTTCCGCGACACCCTGCGCGAACAGAGCGTGCTGCCGCCCGAGTTCGACGACGACACCCGGCTGCGCGGCTTCGTCCGCGCCTACATCGCCGACCAGCACAGCCTGTACGTCCCCGCCGTACCGTACGAGGGAACCCTGACGTTCTTCCGGGCCGCCGAGCTGCACCCGGACAACGTCCCCCCGGACGAGCTGGCCTGGATCCTGGACGACGAAGCGCGCGGCTGGGGACGGTTCACCGCCGGCCCCGTCGAGGTGTGCGAGACGCCGGGCGACCACCTCTCCATGCTCACCGGCCCGAACGTGGGTCAGCTCGCCAAGCTGATCGGCGAGCACATCGGGCTGTGAACCTCGCACTCCGATCCGCAGTACGTGACAAAGCTACCCAAGAGAGGCAACCGATGTTGACCCAGGTGCTCGACCTACTGGCCTGCCCGTCCTGCTCGGCGGACGTCACGCAGACCGCGCCCACCGAGCTGAAGTGCTCCTCCTGCGGCCGAGGCGCCCCGGTCACCCCCGCCTTCGTCGACATGGTCCGGGAGCCGGGCAAACCCGACCCGGCCGCGCCGACCACCGCGCAGAAGCTGATGGAGAGCACCGCGTTCGTCCGGCTCTACGAGGCCGTCATGCGCCCGTTCTTCTCGAGGCTCTTCGCCGGGTTCGGCAATCACATTCCGGACTACGCCGAAGAGTTCGAGATCTACCGGAAATGGTTGAAGCTCGACGAGGAGAACACCGGCACGTGGCTCGATCTTTCCTGCGGCGCGGGGTACTTCACCGACCAGCTCGCGGGTGCGGTGCCCGAGGCGACCGTGGTCGGCCTGGACATCTCCGAGGCGATGCTGCACAAGGCGGTGCAGGAGACCGTTGGCCGTCGCAACGTTCACCTGGTCCGCGGGGACGTGCGTCGACTGCCCTTCAAGGAGGGTGTCTTCGACGGCGTGAACAACCCCGGTTCGCTGCACCTGTACGCCGACCCGGTCGGCGCCTACGAGGCGGTGTTCCGGCTCCTGAAGCCCGGTGGCGTGTACGTGGCCAGCACCTTCGCGGTCAACGATCTCGTCAGCAGCCGCATCGGGGTCAGGTTGACCGGAATCCGTCGCACGGACCTGAAGCAGCTGCCCGGGCAGCTGGAGAAGGTGGGATTCACCAACTACCGCTTGATTAAGTTTGGCTCGGTGTTCGCGTTCGCGGTCACCAAGCCCGAGGCATAACCCAGGATGCGTTCACGTCGCAGTCGGACATCCGGACGCGTCCCTCTGAGGAAGAATCGGCGGTAAGCATGTCAGCTTTACTTCGAATCGCAGGACGGCCCAGGCTGCTGCTGTCCTGTGTCGTCGCGCTGCTGGTGGGCGCGGTTCTCGTGGGCGGCGGTCTCACCGACCGGCTCCAACTCGGCGGCACCGAGGACCCGGCCGCGGAGTCCAGCCTGGCGGCCGAGACGATGGACGCCAAGTTCCCGGCCAGCAGGCCCAATCTCGTCCTGCTCGTGAAGGCGGAGGCCGACGCCCCCACCACGAAACGGGAGGGCACCGCGCTGGCCCAGCGGCTGGCCCGGGAGCAGGGCATCACCGGTGTCGTCGACTACTGGCAGACCGGTGACCCCGGACTGCGCGCGAAGGACGGCCGCTACGCGCTGATCGTCGCCCACATCAAAGGCAACGAGACCCAGGCGGGCAAGGTCTTCGAGCGCATCGAGGACGACTACCGGGGCACCATCGGTGACCTGGAGGTGTCCCTCGGCGGCACCGTCGCCGTGCGCAACGAGTCACAGCAGCAGACCGCCGACGACCTGGTGAAGTCCGAGCTGATCGCCTTTCCGCTGGTGCTCCTCATCCTGCTGCTGGCGTTCGGCAGCGTCGTCTCCGCGCTGCTGCCGCTCGGCATCGGCGTGATCGCCATCCTGGGGACCAACGCGGTCCTGACGGGGATCACGCACCTGACCGACGTGTCGGTCTTCGCGCAGAACCTGACGACGGCACTCGGGTTCGGCCTGGCGATCGACTACGCGCTCCTCATCGTCCGGCGCTACCGGGAGGAGCTGAAGCGCGATCCCGACACCGCGCGGGCCCTCAGCGCCACGATGCACAGCGCCGGCCGGACGGTCCTGTTCTCGGCCTTCGTCGTGGCCGTGTCGCTCGCCGCGATGCTGATCTTCCCCATGTACTTCCTGCGCTCGTTCGCGTACGCAGGCATCACCGTGGTGGCGCTCGCCGCGCTCGCCGCGCTCATCGTGCTGCCCGCCCTGCTGCTGCTCCTCGGCCACCGGGTGGACGCGCTGCGGCTGCGCCGCAAGGGCAGCCAGGAGCGGGAGGCCGCCGCGCAACGCCGCTGGCGTGCCCTCGCCGGGGCGACGATGCGCCGTGCGCCGCTGGTCACCGTGCTCGTCACCGCGGTTCTGATCCTGGTCGGCCTCCCCTTCCTGAAGGTCGAGTTCGGCACGGTGGACGACCGGACGCTCGGCGAGAAGGCCGAGGCCCGGATCGTCCACAACACCCTGCGCGAGTCCTTCCCCGTCAGTCCGACCGGCGGCATCGACGTACTGGCCCAGGACGGGGAGCAGCGGGACGTCGGCGCCTACGCCGAGAAGCTGTCCGCGCTGAAGGGCGTGGCCCGCGTGGACAGCCCGACCGGCACCTACCAGGACGGACAGCTGGTCCAGCCGCCCACCGCGGCGAACGCGACCCGCGCGGTGTCGGGCACCGACTACCTGACCGTCTGGCCCGTCCCCACCATCGAGGACATCTCCGTCGAGAGCCAGGAACTCGTCAAGCGCGTCCGGGCCGTCGAGGAGCCGCCCTCGTCCTCGGTGAGGGTCGGCGGGCAGGCCGCCATGCTGGTGGACAGCCGGGCCGTCATCGGTGAACTCCTGCCGTACGCGCTGCTGTTCATCGTCCTGGTCACCCTCGTCATGATCTTCCTCATGACCGGTTCGCTGGTGCTCCCGTTCCTGGCGGTCGTGCTCAACGCGCTCAGCCTCACCGCGATGTTCGGGGCCGCCGTCTGGGTGTTCCAGGAGGGCCACCTCAGTGGGCTGCTCGGCTTCACGGCCACCGGGTTCATCGAGACCTCGCTGCCCGTGCTGATGTTCTGCCTGACCTTCGGTCTGTCGATGGACTACTCCCTGTTCATCCTGTCGCGGATCAAGGAGAACTACGACCGGCACGGCGACCACCGCGAGGCCGTGCGCTCCGGCATCGCGCAGACCGGAGGGGTGATCACCGCCGCCGCGGTGCTGCTCACCATCGTGATGGTGGCCATCGGCACCTCGCAGATCACCCTCACCAAGATGCTGGGCCTGGGCGTCGCCCTGGCCATCCTGGTGGACGCCACCCTGGTGCGGTGCCTGCTGGTGCCCGCCCTCATGGCGATCTTCGGCCGCGCCATCTGGTGGGCCCCGAAGTCGCTCCAGCGCTTCCGGATCCGCGAGGAGGCGACGCAGCCGTCCGCACCGGGTGGGGGAGGGGACGAGGGGACGTCGCTCGTCTCCGCCTCGGACAGCAAGCGCGGCGGCGGCGATGGCTGACCCAGATGCCTGGTTCGTGGTGCCCCGTCCGCGCCCGGACGCCCGGCGCCGGATGCTCCTCTTCCCGCACGCGGGCGGCGGCGCGAACTACTACCGCGCCTGGGCCGCGCACCTCCCCCCGCACGTGGAGCTGCGGATCGTGCAGTACCCCGGGCGGGAGCACCGCATGGCGGAGCCGCTCGTCCCCGACATGGCGACCCTCGCGGGAGCGGTGGCCGACGCGGTCGCCGGGGCGTCCGGGCCCGCGCTGCCCACGACGTTCGTCGGCCACAGCATGGGCGCGTCCGTCGCCTACGAGGTCGCGCGGCTGCTGGAGGACGACTTCGGGGAGCGCCTCGAACATCTCGTCGTCTCGGGCCGGTCGGCGCCCGGCACCCCGGCCGGCCAGGCCTCCCGCACCGGTTCGCTGACCGACGACGAGCTGCGGGCGGACCTCGCCGGTGAGGGCGGTACGGACCCGAGGCTGCTGGACGCCCCGGACGTGCGGGCGGTCATCCTCCCGATCGTGCGCAACGACTACCGGCTGCTGCAGGGGTACACCGCCCGGCCCGTTCCCCTCCGCTGCGACCTCACGGCCGTCGTCGGTGACTGCGACCCCTCGGTCCCGGTGCACGCGGCCCGGCCCTGGGAACAATGCACGAAGGGCCGGTTCCGGCTCCACGTCCAGCCAGGCGGCCACTTCTATTTCCGCACGCGGCTCCCCGACGTCGTACCCCTGCTCACGGAGCGACCGTAGGACGAGCTGGGGCGAACGTGTGCTGCCGCTCAGGGCACCGGCAGCACACGTTGTCGTCGGTGCTCGCCTCCGCTGGGCCTGCCTGGGGCAGCCGGTACGGACCGCTTCGGCCATCGCGGCTCGCGACGACGCCGGGCCGGATCCGCCCGTGCCCGGGGCAGGGCTTGCCTCATGACCGTGAACGTGCCGGTTCCGCGACGACCACAGAGCTCCTCGGGCGGCCCGTCGGCCCGGACCGGCGCGGTACGCGGAAGCCCGGCCCGTCACGGCCGGAACGAGGCTCGTCGCCCAGGGAGGGGCGACGGGTCCGTCCGCTGACCTGGCGTCAGATCGAGGACCGTCTCACGGCGACGGCAGGCGCAGGGCCAGGAGGGCCACGTCGTCGGTGCTGCCGGGCGGCATGCGGGCGGGCAGCCGGTCGCACAGCGTGTCCAGCGGTTCGTGGGCGAGAGCGAGGGCGTGGCGGCGCAGCCGGGCGAGGCCGGTGTCCAGGTCGCTGCCGGGGATCTCGATCAGGCCGTCGGTGTAGAGCAGCAGGGTGGAACCCGGCGGCAGGGACTGCGCGGCGCTCGGCCGGCTGGTGCCGCTGCCCGGCGGCGCCCAGCTGCCCGACGACCCGCTGCCAGAATCCCGGCGCGGCCGGCCACCGCCACCCCTCCTCTCCCACACCCTCCACCACGCTGCCCCTCCAGTCATGGGAACCCTCGCCGAAGACCGCGGACGCGTCGGCGGACCGACACCCCGGTCGATCGACGGTTCCCCGACCTGGCCCGATCACTCCGCGACCTTGCTTCTGCCCATGGTGTACGGACAGGCCCGGGCAGGGGGCGGCGCCCGGCCCTGTCTCGGGAAGGCCGTGCGTTCCCTCGGGGGCGGGGCCTCCGGCCCCTGCCGTGTCACCAGTAGTGACGTCGTCCGGCGACGGCGTGTCCCATCGCCCCGAGGACCCACAGGATCGCTCCGACGGCTACCAGGACGATCCCGATGGTCCACAGGACGGATACGCCGGTGACGAAGCCGACGACGAGCAGGATGATGCCCAGGACGATCATGACGCCTCCCCTGGGGAGTAGTTCCGGTTCCACTGTGAACCGCGAGGAGCCGGGAGGGAAGGGGGGCCCGTCACCCGTTACGCCCTGCGATGCTCCAGGTGCGGCGGCGAAACGACCGAGAGACGCTGAGAGAGTCCGGTTGGAGCACCTGCTGAAGGAGCACACCGATGCAGTTCCTCGTGATCGGCAAGTACACGGAACCCGGCACGCTGCTGCCCGAGGACCGGATGCCCACTCTCATCAACGATCGGGTCCTTCCGGCTCTCGAAACGCTGGCACAGTGGGAGGAGAAGGGCGAGACGGTCAAGGCCGGCGGCATCTTCGCGGGACAGCGGGTCGGAGCCTTCTTCCTGGAGGCCGAGTCGGGTGAGGAGGTCGGGCAACTGCTGAGCAGCCTGCCCTTCTGGCACGACGTCACCTGGGAAGTGACCCCCATGCAGTCCTTCCGGTCGACCATCGAGCGCGAGCTCCATGTCCTGGAGCAGGCGCAGGCCGGCGCTTCCTAGAGCTGTCCGGTGAATCAGTCGGACGAGAGTCGCCCGCGGAAGGAACGGTCACTGCCAGGAGCAGGAGGACGAGGAAGGCCCCGACCACGACCGGTCGGGGCCTTCCTCGTCCTCGCACGGCGTCGGATCAGAAGAGTGCCTTGTAGCCCTGCCACCCGGTGGCGATCTTCACCCGGCCGGAGAACGAGCCGCTGCCGTTGCCGCTGTTGCGCCACAGGTTGCCGGAGGTGTCCCGGGAGACGAGGTCCGCCTTCCCGTCACGGGTGATGTCCCCGACGCCGACGACGACGTTGTACGAAGCACCCCAGTCGTCGAACACCTTCGTCCGGGAGGCGAACTTCCCCGTGCCCGTGCCGTTGTAGCGCCACAGCTCGTTCGAGGCGTCCTGCGCCACCAGATCCCCGTGGCCGTCGCCGTTCAGATCCCCGACCCCGACGACCTTCTTGTAGCCCTTCCAGTTGTCGTACAGCTTCACCCGCGTCGCCGGCTTCCCGTCGCTGGTGCCCTTGTGCAGGTACACCGCCCCGGTGGAGGAGTTGCGGGTGATCAGATCCGCCCGTCCGTCACCGGTGATGTCCCCCGGCGAGGTCAGCACGTCGTACTGGTTCCAGCCCGTGCCCAGCGACACGTACGACGTCGACGGCGTGACCGCCTTCCCGCAGCCCGGCCGGTACGCCCGCAGGGAGCCGTCGGCCATCCGCACCAGCACGTCGTTGCAGCGGTCACCGTTCACGTCCCCGAAGGGGATCGCCCGGACCGATGCCGGCCAGCCCGAGCCGCTGGTCTTGCCCGAGAAGACGCCCGTACCGGAACCATGGTGGAAGGTGAGCGAGCCGCTGGAGTTCAGCGTCAGCAGATCCCCGACGCCGTCCGGCACCGCACCGGTACCCGCGTGGTCCCTGGGCGCCGCCGTGATGACGCGTGCGGAGGACTCGGCGGTCGTGCTCTGCCGGCCGCTCTTGCGTGCGGTGACGGCGACGGTCACCTTCTTGCCGCGCAGCGAGGCGGGCACGAGGTACGTGGCGGCGGTGGCCCCCGAGATCACCTGGCCGTCGGCCTTCCACTGGTAGGTGTACGAGTCCGGGGCCGGCGTCCAGGAACCGGGCGCGGCGGTGAGCCTGGAGCCGACCCGGGCGGTGCCGGTGACGGCCGGGGCCGTGGTGTTCTCCAGCGGGGCCGGGCTCACCGTGAAGGTGCCACGCGGGTACTCCCAGCCGTTGTGGGTGATGACGCTGAGGTTCCAGTCGCCCGGGGTGAGTCCGGTCAGGTCCAGAACGGCCGTCAGGGACTTCCGGTCGGAGGCCACCGAGGTGGTGGTGGACTCGACCGTCTTGCCGGACTTGCCGATCCGTACCTTGTCGTCCTCGTGCAGGGCGGTGCCCGTCACGGTCACCGTGGTCCTGGTGCCGCTGACGCCGCCGGCCGGGGTGACCGTGCCGACGGTGATCTTCTCGGTGCCGCAGAGCGAGGACGTACAGACGAGTTCCGCCTTGTAGGCGGTCCGCGAGGCCTTCTCGGGCAGCCCGACGACCAGGATGCTCGGGGTGACCGCCGTCGTGTACGGCTCGTTCACGGAGCACTTGTAGCCGGTCGGGGTGTACAGCGTGCAGGTGTTGTCCAGGCTGGCGTCGTACAGCGCGGGAACGGCCGTCTGGGTGCCGCCCGCGGTGTCGCCGGCCACGAAGTCGAAGCGGTCGCTGTACGCGGTGGGCAGCGCCGCGCAGACCGCGCTGTGCTGCTCGTCCAGGGTGCCGGTGACCGGCCCGTACCCGTAGCTGACGTTCGGGACCTCGGCGCACTCGGCGGCCGGTCCGGCGGGGGTCGCGATGCGCAACGCGTCGAACCGGTAGGACGCGGCGGCCTTCAGGTTCGCCGGGACGGTGACGAGGACCTGGTAGCTGGTGGAGCCGGTGACCGCGCACGCCTTGTTGCGGTACGAGCAGACGGCCTCGCCCTCCGCGTCGTACACCAGGATGTTGGCGGTGCCCAGCGGGTCGCGGACATCGAGGTGCAGGGTGTCGCCGGCGTCGGCGGTGGTCACCTGACGGCAGAGCAGCAGGCCGGGTGCGGCCGGAGTGCCGCCCGTGGACGGGCCGCCCACCGCGGTCGCCGGGTTCGCCGCGCAGCCCCGGGCGGTGGCGGTGACGTCACGCCGGGCGAGGGTGTACTCGGCGGCGGAGTCGCGGCCGGTGACCAGCACCGTGTGCGCGACGCCCGGGGCGAGGGCACAGGTGGTCCAGGTGGACAGGGAGGGCCAGACGTCACAGACCTGCTTGCCGTCGGCGTCCAGCACCGAGAACTCGGCGGTGGAGCCGCCGGAGACGGCCCGCAGCTGGAGGTTCTCCATCGCGCTGTGGTCGTCCGCCGGGATGGACAGGCAGTGGGAGAAGACGCCGTCGCCGGTACCGAACCGGGCCGTGGCGCCGCCGGCGGTGAAGTCGCCCGCGGGGATGTCCGGGCAGCCGCTCGCCGCGTCGGTGCGGTGCAGGGCGAGGCGGTACGAGCCGGTCGCCGTGTTGTCGTCGTCGGTGGACACCAGGGCGCGGAACGGGGCGGAGCCGGTCAGCGCGCAGGTGCCCGCGCCGAGGGACTCCCCGTTGCACCGCTGGACGCCGTCGGCGTCGACGACCACGACCTCCGGCTGCGGAGCGGGGCCGCTCAGGGGCGTCAGCGCGGCCGTCCGGGCGCCCTCGGGCAGTGGCAGTGTCAGGCAGTCGGTCTCGCCCGCCGTGGCGAAGGTGCCCTGGTGGGTGCCGAGTTCGACGGGCTCGCAGCCGGCGGTGCCGGCGCGGTCGAGGACGAGGGTGGGATGGTCGGTGAGGACCGTGTAGTCACCGGCGGGGATGCCACAGCCGGCGCACACGGCCTTCCCCCCACGGTCGTACACGGTGAGGGAGGAACGCGCCCCGTCCGTCACCTCGTACACGCTGTACCGTCCCGCCCGCGCGGCGGTGAAGACCTTGCAGCCGGTGGCCGGATCCACCGTGGTGGGCGCGGAGTTGTACGCGTTCACCGGGACACGCGCACAACCCGCGGGGTCGGACAACCGGCGGATCTTCAGGGTGTACGGGGCGGGGAAGCCGCGCTCGGCCTGGCGGACGTGCCCCAGCACCCGGTACGGCCCGTCGCCGGGCAGCACACACCCGTCGCTGTCGTCCTCGTTGAAGTGCGGGCAGATGTGGGCACCCGTCTCATCGGTGATCCAGTTGACGCTCTCGCCGTGCGTGTCGGTGCCGAAGTCGACCGTGATCCGCTCGCCGGGCTTTCCCGTGAAGGGATGGCACACGAGGCCGTACGGAGAGACCGCGGAGCCGGTGACCGGGGGCAGGTCCCACGAGGTGCCGGTCTCCCGCGCACAGCCCGCGGTGGTGGCCAGCGGGGTGACGGTCACGGGGATCTCGCGGCTCCCGGCCCCCCAGCTGGTGTTGGTCAGCTTCAGGGTGAAGGCACCGGCGCGCGGCAGCTCGCACCAGCCGTCGCCCCACGTGATGTCGTAGCAGTCCAACGGGGTCTCGCCGTCGAAGACCTCGGCGGTCGTCGCGCTCCGCTCCGTCAGCACGCGGTGCAGCCCGGGCTGCTCGGCGGTGAAGGTGAAGCAGGCGCTGCCGTCGGCGGCGACCGTCGCCTTGCCCACCGCGGAACCCGGGTCGCCGAAGGGGGCGAGCGGAAGGGTGGCGCAGTCCTCGGCGGCGGCGGAGGAGGCGGAGGCCGGGGTCGGCGACGGGGCGGGGGCCGGGGCGGACGACGCGGTACCGCCGCCGTCGGACGCCTGCGCCGCGCCGACCGGGAGAAGGGCCGTCAGCAGGACCGACAGGGTGAGTGCGAACAGGAGCGCGGTGTACGCCGCGGATCTCCCGCGTGCGCACAGACGGTCGGGCATGGCGTTCCCCCCAGGACGGCGTCGAGCGACGCAGGTGAATGCCGGGGCCCAGGTGACCGCGGGTCGAGGGCGGCGCACGGCGAAATCAGGCGAATGATCGCACAGGTGTGCCCCTTGAGGTACGGGCGCGGCGCTCGGTGTGCATGACAATCAAGTCGGCGAACTCCGGTACGCCCTTTAGAGTGAGCCGATCTCCCCTGCGACAGATGCGCCGGGGGCGGTCTCAGGGGAAACAGTCAGGGGGGCGATTGATGTTCGTTTCGCGCACAGGGCGGGTTCGAAGATGCGCTGCGGCGGGGCTGTGCGGAGCAGCACTGACCGCCTCGATGCTGCTCGCGCCCGCGGCGACCGCGTCGGACAGCGGACCGGCCACGGTGGGGGAGGTCTCGTCGGCAACGGACGTGGCCCCCGGCGCCAGGAGCGTCGCGCTGGGGCGCGACGGGCGCGTCGAGCTCATCGAGGGACGTGACGTCCGGGTGACGGCGGACGCGCAAGGCGCGGCCCACGCACCCCGTTACTCGGTCGCGTCGGTGAACGGCACGGTGTCGGTGCGGTCGACCGGGAGGTCCGTCGCAGACCGCACCACCGCGAAGCTTCCGCTGACGGCGCGGCCCAGAAGCACGCAGAGCGTTCCCACGACGATGAGCGCCGCCGCGTCGACGTACCCGGTCAAGCTGACCATCACGAACGCCGACGTCCGGTCGAAGTCGTTCTATGTCTGGGACCGCCGCACGTGGACGTCGTACGCCGTCGACAGCGACACCACCGGCGCATCGTCGACCGTGAAGCTGCCACCGGGTGACTACTTCTCGGTCGCGCTGCACAACGACTGGCAGGAGCCGAGCTACCTGCTCACCCGTACCTTCTCGGTCGGTTCGGCCGCCAAGACGGTCACCTTCGACCAGCGGGCGGCCAAGGAGACGGCGATCCGCACCGACGACACCACCGCCACCCGGCACGCGTCCGCCGTGTGGATCAGCGTCCCGGGCGGCGGCCTGGCCGGCTTCGCCGGCTCGGGGGCCGACAAGGTGTACGTCACTCCGTTCTCGGTGAGCGGCGTCTCCCTGCGCCTGCACGAGGTGCTCGGCAAGAAGGGCGCCTCGGCGAGCGTGCCCAGCCCCTACCGCTACGACCTCACGCACAGCTTCACCACCACCGTGCCCGCCTCACCCGTCGCGACGGTCCGTACGTCGGCCCTGGCGAAGACCGTCACGAAGGTGGGCGCCCCGGGTACGCGGACGACGGCCGCCCTGCAGAGCGTCCCGTCCTTCGGCGAGCAGACGGGCGTCTACATCGGCGCCGCGGTGCCGGTCGCCGGTTCGGTCACCGAGTACGCCACCCCGGGCGTCACCTACAGCCGACTGCTGTCCTACGGCACCGGCGACCTGACCCTGAACCTCCCGGACCGCACGTCGCCCGCCGGGACGGGCCCCGGTGAGACCCTGGGCGCGGCCCCGCTGCAGCCGGTCCGCCGGGAAGGGGGCGGTTCGCGGCGGAACTTCGGGAAGATCTGGCTGTACGAGCCGAACGCCTTCGGTGACACGAACGGGCACGCGAGCACCGACGGCCGCGCGACGTACTCGTACAAGCTCACCTCCTCCGACGGCGTCACCTACGCCCAGGCCGACGGCCTCGACGCGTACGGCACGCTGACGTCGTCCAGCCTGCCGTCGCTGCGGCGGACGTACACCCTCGACCAGACCGTCCACCGCCGTGTCCCGTACTCCCGGCTCTCCACGGACGTACGCAACGAGTGGACGTTCCGCTCGGACTACGCGGAAGGCCAGGAACTCCCGCTGATCGACGCCCGGTTGACTGTTCCGGGCCTCGACGGGTACGGCCGCGCGGCCGCCGGCCCGGTCCGGGTCCAGGCGAGCGCGACCACCCGGAACACGGACGCGGCGGAGGCGAACACCAGGATCACCGGGCTCGCCTACTCCACGGACGACGGCACGACCTGGACGGATCTGCCCGTCGCGGCCGACGGCTCGGCCACTCTCGACGTGCCCGCCACCGCCTCCTTCGTCTCCCTGCGCGTCACCGCCGCCGACGACCAGGGAGGCAGCCTCCGCCGGACCATCGAGCGGGCGTTCGCGGGCCCGGCGCCACGGGGCGACGAGACGGTGGGAGCGACCCGCATCTCGAACGTCGTGGTCAACGGGGGCAAGCCGGTGGAGCTGACCGACGGGCCGCTGCAGGAGTTCAAGGCGAAGTTCACCGCCTCGGACCCGTCGGGGATCGCGAACGGGGACATGTACCTCTACAAGGGTTCGTACGACACCCCCGACGCCGTTCTCTACGGGACCTGGCCGGCGGCCTGCACCAAGGCCAACGCGACCACGTCCACCTGCGAGGCGCACTTCGCCTACATAGAGCCGCGCTGGACCCTCGGCCGGAACTCCCTCGCCGGCACCTGGAAGCTGGCCGCCTGGGCCGAGTCCGCGGACGGTACGGGCCACGTCGACCTGCGCACCGCCAAGTCGGCGCCCGTCCTGCGCGACGCGACGCTGACGGCCGACGCCGCTCCCGAGCCGGTCACCAAGGGCAAGACCCTCACCATCACCGGCAAGCTCTCCCGCGTGGACTGGGAGACGCGCGGCGGCTATCACGGCTACGCCGGTCAGAAGGTGAAGCTGCAGTTCCGCAAGAAGGGGACGTCCACGTACACGACCGTGAAGACGATCACCACCGACAGCTCCGGGAACCTGAAGACCACGGCGAAGGCGTCGACGGACGGCTACTGGCGTTACACCTTCGCCGGCTCGTCCACCACCGCACCCGCCACCGCCTCGGGCGACTACGTCGACGTCCGCTGACCGCGCCGACCCCGCCAGGTCCCGGCACCACAGGCCGGGACCTGGCGACAGCCCTCACTGCGCCGACCGGAGACGGTCAGATGGCGAGGGTGGTGCCGTCGAAGCGGCTGAGGGTGAAGACCGCGTCCTCCAGCGTGGCCTCCTTGGCCTCGCGCAGGACGCCGATGGCGATCTCCTCGCCCAGGCGGACCGCCTGGGTGTAGTCGGTGCGCCAGTGCACGCCGGCCATGTTGCGGCCGGTGGCGATGTTGGCGGCGACCTTGTTGAGCTCACCGCCGACGGTGAGCCGGTCGGCGTCCGGGCCGGTGTACGGCTCCAGGGCGGTGCCGTCCGTGCTGGGGACGACAGGGTCGGCCAGGATGTGCGACTCGTCGAACCACGCCTTGAGGATGGTGACGCACGCCCCGGCGACCGTGGCGTGTCCGGATCCGTACGAGGGATGGGTCGGGCTGCCCTCCGGGAAGGCTTGCGGCAGCAGATAGCTGCCGTGCTTCTCGAAGACCCGCTTGACGGCGACGGAGTCCAGCACGCCGGAGTCGATCGGGTACTCGCGTTGCCCGCGCAGCTGCTGGTGGACCCGGCCGCCGAACTCCTCCGGGCGCAGCCGCCGGTGCACGTACCACTTCTGGAACCACACCGCCTTCAGCGCGCGGGTGGCCACCTCGGTCACCAGGGAGAGGATGTGCGGGCCGCCGTACGTCCCGAAGCCGATCTGGTTGCGGGAGAAGGTGTACGGATTGCCCGCGTCCACCGGCGCGTTGTTGCCCAGCAGGATGAGCGCGGCGTTGAGGTACGCCTCGTACAGCGCGTCGAAGTGGACGTAGTGCGCCAGGTCGCGTGGGGTCTGGATGTAGCGCCGGGTGGCGAAGTCCCGCTCGTCCGGCTCGGGTTCGGAGCCGTTCTGCACCTCCAGCCAGTCGCCCCAGGTGGTCAGGTGGTCGACCGGGCGGACGAGGGTGTCCTGCCGCTGGTCGATCAGCAGCGTGCCGTACGGGATGTCCTTGAGCAGGAACTGCGACAGGTACGGCCCTGCCAGATCGCCCCGCGTGTCCCCGCGGAAGAGGGTCTGCGGGGTGACCTGACCGTCCAGCTTCGGCGCCCGGAAGTCCGCCAGCCCGCTCAGTTCACCGGCCGCCTCGGCGACCAGCTCACTCTCGGCGAACCGGGTGAACAGCACGTCGCGGCACAGCGCCATCCAGTACAGCTCGACCGCCTCGGCGGAGTTCTGCGCGCTGTCGATGCGCGGCGCGGGCGGCATGGACACCGCCTGGGCGTCCGGGCCCTGCGAGTCGAAGGCCAGTCCGGCCTGCGGGTTGGTCAGCTTGCGCGTGCCCGCGAGCGGGATGCGCTCGAAGTCCTCGTAGCTGCCCGTGGCCAGCGCCCTGCGCAGCAGGTGGTACGCGGCCGGGTCGACCTCTCCGAACTTGTCGTGCGGTAACGCCTTGGAGTAGCTCGCGACGAAGGGGTGGTCCGTCTCCTCCCCGTTGGCGGAGTGGACCGGCACGTGGCGCTGGAACTCCGCCTCGGCGGCCCGGACCCGCGCGTCGCGCGCGGCAAAGCGACGATCACTCATGCGAATACCCCCGTATTCCCCCGTGAGTTGTGCGTGACATCGCACTCATCTCATGAGACATCAGGTATCCCGAAATCGTTGCGCGACAAGTGGCAATCGGGGACATCTGCACAAATGACGGACCGGATTCCCTGTACGGGCCTGGCGGCGATCGGCGTGGCGAAGCTCGTGGTGGACCGGGGTGCCAGGTGTGCGGCGGTGACACGCTCGTCGATGAGTGCGGAGGTGTCCGTCCGCAGCACGTGGCGAACTGCAACGGGAGCGCTAGAGGCCGGCCTCGGCTCGGGGGCGGTTGCGGGGGCGGATGGTCATCCGCAGTTCGCGCGGCCGCACGGTGAGCCGGGCGACCTGGCGGACGGCCTGTCCCTCGGCGAGCTCCAGCCGTACCGAACGCAGCATCGTCGCGAGCGCCGTGACCATCTCGGTGCGGGCGAAACGGTCCCCCATGCACTTGTGCTTGCCCTCCCCGAAGGGCAGGAACGCGCCCGGCACAGGCTCCTGCGCGGGGTCGTTCCACCGGTCCGGGTCGAAGGTGAGCGGACGGGGGAAGCGCTCGGGGTCGCGGTGCAGGGCGTGCTGGCAGTAGGCCAGTTCGGTGCCGGCGGGCAGCGTCCACGCGCCGAGCCGGGTCTCCTCGGTGGTACGGCGGGTGACCAGCCAGCCGGGGTGGTGCAGCCGCAGGGTCTCGGTGATCACCCGGTTCAGGTACGGCAGCCGGGTCACGTCGTCGAAGGTGACCGGCCGTTCGCCGAGGACCTCGTCCAGCTCGGTCAGGACCCGGGCCTCGATGCCGGGGTGGCGGGCGAGTTCGTACAGGGTCCAGGACAGCACCGACGCGGTGGTCTCGGTGCCCGCCACGGCCAGGGTGAGGATCTCGGAGCAGATCTGGTCCCCGGTCAACGGCTCGCCGGTCTCCTCGTCGACGGCGCGCAGCAGCATGGAGAGCATGTCCCCGGTGTCGTGCCCGGAGGCCTGCAGTTCGGCGACGGCGGTGTTGACGGTGGCGCGTACGCCGGCCCGGGCCCGGTCGAAGCGGCGGTTGAAGGGCAGCGGCAGGCGCTCGGCCCAGTCGGGCAGCATCATGCGCACGCCGACGTCGTTCATCACCACCGACAGGTCGCTGCGCAGTCGGCGGAAGACGGCGTCGTCGAGGCTGCCCGAGAACACCGTCTTGGCCAGCATGTCGAGGCTCAGCCCGACCATCGCCTCGCGTACGTCGAGGGCCCGCCCGGGTTTCCAGCCGGCGACCGTGGCCGTCACCTCGGCGCGCATGATGTCGACGTACCGGCTGATCTCGGCGTGGGCGAACGCCGGTTGCACCTGGCGACGTTTGCGCACGTGATTCCGGCCGGTGGCGGTGACGACACTGTCGCCCAGCAGTTGGCCCAGCTTGTCGTAGAGCCGGCCCTTGTCGAGGCTGGGCGCCAGGGCTTTGAGCATCTGGTGGATCAGGGCCGGGTCCTGGACGACGACGGTGCGCGTCCCGGGTTGCAGGACGATCTCGACGAGTGGTTCCCGTGTCTCGCGCAGCGAGTCGATGAAGCCGAGGTTGTCGCGCATCTTCAGAGCGTGGCCGATGAACGGAAACGATCCTGCGGCCCGAGGTATGGGGGGAGGCGCAGTGGACGTCACGGGTCATCCCTTCACGTCGATCTGGGGCACCCCTATGGCTTCCCTGACCTTTCCCCAGCGCAATCCTGTCATGGACGTGTCCTGCGACACCTGGGGCGAGCTGGTCGAGCGCAGACGGGATCTCGGCTGCGGCACGATACGCGGCGGTGGCCTGCTGCGTGCTCCGTCTTCGCGTGCCAGTGGGAGGCGGTGACGGGGGAGAACGCCATGGCCATCAGCATCGCCGTGGTGGCCCCGTCGTCCCCGCGGCCGAGCGAGAACTCGGCGACGACGTTGTGCACACGCCAGCCACGAGGGCCGTCGAACCGGCCCGTTGAGCCGCTGACCCGGTGCGTGGCCGACCACGTGGGACCCGCAGGAAAGGAATCCTGTGAACACCGCATCCGTCCCGGAGGCGACGGGTGCCGAGTCCCTGCGCGCCCGCGAGCCTGCCTGGGTGGCCGTCGTGGTCTCAGCCGCACCGGCGGCCACCGTCTCCTGACCCGCACCAGCCGTTGCCCCGGGTCGCGCCGGGCATCATGCCCACGCATGTCCCACGGTCGCACGGACCTTGCCCATGGACGGCCGGTCGGCGACAGACGGAGCTGACAGCGGTCGGCCGGAACCACGGCCGAAGCCCGCAAGGGCGATCCCCTTGCGGGCCGGATCTCACCGGATGTACTTGGCGGGCATGGTGGCGGCGTTGAGGAGGTATTCCAGGGGGCCGCGGCGGAAGAAGCGGGACCAGATCGCGGCGAACACGATCGCCCCGAGGACGAACATGATCAGGGGCACCCAGGACTGCTGGGTGCCGGTCCCGGCGGGCACGGACAGCATGGGCTGGATGACGAAGTGGCCGACGTAGGCGGTCAGCGACATGGTGCCCACGGCGATGACCGGTGCCGCCAGGCGGCGCAGACGCGGCAGACGGTCCATCAGCACGGTCGCGCCCACGATCACGAGGATCGCGACTCCGACGCTGCCGATGATGTCGAACGTGGTGCCGCTGTGCGGCCCGGCTGTCAGGAGCAACGACGCCGGCATGTCGGGCAGGGACCCGCTGTCGAGGGGCACTGATCCGGAGCCGCCGGACGACGCCCCGCCTTCCGCGAGGCTCCGCAACGCGCCCTTGCCGGCCAGCAGCAGGGACATGCCGTACGCGACCGCCGTGAGGGCGGCACCGAAGACGGCCAGGCGCTTCTGAACGGTGCCGGAGGACAGGTCGAGGCGGCCCAGGGCCATGCCCGCGATCACGAACGACATCCAGGTGAGCGCCGGGTAGAAGCCGGTGAGCAGCAGGTCGAGCACTCCCACCTCGCTGAGGCGGCGGAGCGGGTCGTAGGCGTTGATGCTCTCCTGGACCGACGACGTCAGCAGCGAGTTCAGGAGGAACGCCAGCTGCGGTGTGACGAGGGCGAACGCGGCCGCGATGATCGCGAGGGTCCTGGCGCTCAGGCGGACCAGGGGCAGGGCGAGAAGGAAGTAGACCCCGTAGAAGCCGAGAATGATCACTCCTCCGAACTCCATCGCCAGCACGGTGCCCAGTGCCAGCAGGATCACGGCGCGGATCACGATGCGGGCCTTCGCCTGCCGGCCGGCCAGGCCGGTCTTGGGCTCGCGGCGGCCGGCGATCAGCATCAGGGAGAACCCGGCGAGGGTGGCGAACAGGACCGACGAGTGACCGTCCGATATGTAGCGGATCCAGCTGCCGACGCCGCTGGTGGCGGACAGCGGGGGGCCGATGTGCACGATGTACATGCCGAACACCGCCAGCGCGCGGGCCAGGTCCACCCCGACGAGGCGTCCCATCGTGGGGCCGGGCGAGGCCTGTCCGGCGGACTCGGGCGAGGTTCGGGGCCGTGGAGGCGAGTTCTCCTGCGGAGCCGACGTCTCCTGCGGCGGCTGTATCTGTGTCATACACAGAATCCTTCGGTGCCGTCAGGAGAGGGACCATCCGGCAGGTTTCGGTGACGCCCCCGCCGGTCGGCCGGGACCGCCCCGCCGACCGGCGGAACAGCGCCGCGGCGGCCGGCCGGCGGGCCCGGACGGCCAACCGCCCTACTTGATGAGGGTGTTGGCCACCACGACCATGAGCCCGAGCAGCAGGATCAGTGTCGGCAGCGTCGCCACCACCAACGGCCACTCGGACAGCAACAGCCGCACCCCGGCGCGCGCCCCGTGATCAGGAGCCACTGGGCGCTGCTGAACCCGCACACGCCCCCGAACAGCACATGGGGCCGTGCCGCACAGCGGCGCAGAGCACGGGCAGGCTGACGCGGGTACGACTCGGGCATGGGCGCCCACGGCGCCCCGCGCCTGGACCTCAACCTGGCCCCCAGCCCGGCCACGGACACCCGCACCCGCGCCCAGCACATCGCCCGCGACCGCTGATCACGACGGACAGCAAAAAGGCCCGGGTCTCTGACCTGGGCCTTGACTCGAGGTCGTCGATGCGCCACTCACCCGTCCGGTGCTGCGCGACAACACCGGCGACCCGTGTGATGGCCGGCCCGCGAGGCGGGCCGGCCACGCTCAGGCCACCGGATCGAGGAAGGTCAGCACCGAGGCGTCCTCCTCGATCAGCGGGACGAGGGCGGCGTTGAACGGTCCGCCGTACGGGGCCTTCAGGTGGGCCTGGAAGGCGTCCTCGTCCCGGTACACCTCGAAGATCCAGTAGGCGCGCGGGTTCGACGCCTTGGTGTAGACGTCGAAGGCGAGGTTGCCGTCTTCCTCGCGCACCTTCTTGGCGTAGTCCCGGATCAGGCGGGCGACTTCGTCCTCCGCTCCCTCGCGGGCGGTGAACTCGGCGAGCAGGGTCTTGTTCACGGTGTGGTGTCCTTCGTGGTCGGGCGCGATGTGAGGGTCACTCGCGGTAGGAGTCGAGGTGCCAGACGCGGGCACGGTCCAGCCTCACCGAGCCGTTCTCGGCGAACACCCGCACTCCCTGGCTGCCGGGGTCGGGGAAGATCTGGTCGGTGATCACCGCTTCGCCGCTGCCGCCGAAGACCTCGACGGACGACCAGTCGACGAGGATCCGCAGCTTCACCTTGCCGTTCTTGGCCTGCAGCGGTGCTCGCTGGACGCCGGGGAAGGAGCTGTTGAAGTCCACGGCGCCGGAGCGGGTGCGGTCGACGTACAGCTCCTGTGTCGTGGTGTCGTAGCCGATGACTGTCTCCTGGCCTCCGGCGCCGGTGCGGACCTTGAGGCCGAAGCGTTCGGCGTCCTTGAGGGAGAAGGTGGCCTCGATGTCGAGTGCCTTGCCCTCGGCCGCAGGGCCGATCAGGGGCTTCGTGGTGCTCTTGACGGTGAGGCCGGCCGCCGTCGCCGGGCGCCTCTGCCGGAGGGACTCCAGGCTGCTCACCGGCATGCTGGTCAGTCGGATGTGGCCGTCGACGGTGCGCAGGGCCATCTCCCGCGGGGCGCTCTGCGCGCCGCGCCAGGGGGAGGTGGGGACGGCTCCGCTGTAGTCCCAGTTGTTCATCCAGCCGATCATGTACCGCTTGCCGCCCGGCGCGTCCTCCCAGGACACCGCCGCGTAGTAGTCCTTGCCGTAGTCGGCCCAGTCGGCGCGCTGCACGACGGACTTGGCGGGCTTGTCGGCGGCGGTGAACCGGTCGGCCAGGATGTGGCCCCAGCCGGCGGTGTTCATGTCGACGACCTGGATCCGCGCCTTCTTGCCGGCGTAGGGGCGCAGGTCGAAGGAGGCCCAGTCGAGGGTCTCGCTGTTGGAGCCGGTGGCGCTGCGGACGACCTTGCCGTCGACGATCAGGTTGACGGACGTCTCCTGGGAGACGGGCTGGGCCTTGGTGTCGGACAGCATGATGTGGTCGACGTTGATGTGGCCCCAGCCGCCGGTGTTGTCGTCGACGATCCTGAGGTGCGCCTTCTTGCCGGTGAGGTCGCTGACGTCCCAGGAAGCCCAGTTGAGTGCCTCGGCGTCCTCTCCGGTGGCGCTGCGTACGACCTGGCCGTCGACGAGGAGTTCGAGGGCTGTGGGGTTGGCGGCACCGCTCGGGTGATGACCGCCGCCGATGAGGAAGTTGATGTGGTTCTTGTCGATGGTGAATTCGGGTGAGGTGAGGGTGCCGGTGGTGGAGTCGCCGTTCAGGTAGGTGTTGACCAGGCCGTCGCCCAGCCAGCCGGAGACCTCTTGCTGGTGGGGGAGGGTGCCGGTGGCCGGCGCCGAGCCGAAGGCGTCTCCGGTCTTCGTCCAGTCGCCGTAGCTGCCGCCTTCGAAGTCGGCGAGGACCGTGCCCGCGGGCGGCGGTCCCTGCTCCATGACGGTTCCGGCTTGGTGCGGGTGCCGTCCGCCGCCGACCTTGAAGTTCAAGTAGGGGCTGTCGACGGTGAATTCGGGTGAGGTGAGGATTCCGGTGGTGCCGTCACCGCTGTGGAAGCTGTTGGCGAGGCCCTTGCCGTCGAAGCCCTCGACGGTCCCCTGCCCGGCCAGCGCCCCGGCGGCCGGTCCGTCGCCGAACGCGGTGCCGCTGGTCGTCCACGTGCCGAAGTCGGTGCCCTCGAAGTCCTGCACCACCGTGCCGGTGGGCGGGGTGTAGGTGCCCTTGCCGTCGGCGGTGAACTTCTTGCCGTCGAAGTCGCCGATGAAGTACTGGGCAGCCGAACCGCCCGCGATCCCACCGGGGTTGATGTTGACGACCAGGACCCACTTGATGTTGTTCTCGTCCCCGTCCACCGCGAGGGGGAACAGGTCGGGGCACTCCCACACGCCGCCCGTCGCGCCGGCCGGGCCGAACTCGCTGAGCAGGTCCCAGTCCTTGAGGTTCTTCGACGAGTAGAACCGCACCTTGTGCTCGGTGGACAGCGACACCGTCATCAGCCAGCTCCTGGTCGGCGCGTACCACTGGACCTTGGGGTCGCGGAACTCCCGGGAACCGATGTCGAGGACGGGATTGCCCTGGTACTTGGTCCAGGTGCGGCCGCGGTCGGTGCTGTAGGCGAGCGACTGGGCCTGCTTGCCGCCGTCCTTGTAGGCGCTGGTGTAGATCGCCACCATGGGCGGGTTCTCCTTCGTGCCGAACCCGGTGGTGTTGTTCCAGTCGACGACCGCACTGCCGGAGAACACCATCTCCTCGTCGTCGTGCGAGAGGGCGAGCGGCAACTCCTGCCAGTGCACGAGGTCCTTGCTCACCGCGTGCCCCCAGGACATGTCACCCCAGGAGTTGCCGTTCGGGTTGTACTGGTAGAAGAGGTGGTACTCGCCCTTGTAGTACACGAGGCCGTTCGGGTCGTTCATCCAGTTCTTCTGCGGGGTGAAGTGGAACTGGGGCCGGTAGGTCTCGGAGTACGGCGGGTCCGGCGGGGTGTCGGCAGCGACGGCCTGAGGAGCCAACGGGGCTGCGGACAGGGCGCAGACGGTCGCCACCGCCGCGATCATCCGTGTGCGGGCATGCCGGGATACACGTCCAGAGCTCATGGTGTCTCCTGTGCTGCGGCTGTTCGCGCAGCGGAGCTCGCGGCCCGGCGCGGAACCAACCGAAGGTTGACGCCTTGCCGGTGCGCCGACGTCCACGGCGCCCGACAAGGAGTGTCATCGTTGACTTGTGTCAGCGATGACACCGAGTGGCCCGATGATGGGGGCAATCCGGTCCACGCGTCAACAGTCCTGACGCCAGGTCACCTCTGGGCGGTTCGCCCGGCCGTCATACGCGGCCGACGGTGGCGAGTTGCTCCAACTGGCTCCGCCACGGCGGGTTGGGGCCGGCGACCGAGCAGGTCAGGGCCGCGACCTGGGCAGCGAACCGGCAGGCGTCCGCGACGTTGTCGAGGCGGAGTTCCGTCAGCCTGCCACCGAGGAGTCCGCGGGTGCCGAGGTGGTGCAGCAGCCCCGCGGTGAAGGAGTCTCCCGCCCCGACCGTGTCGACGACGGTCGTCGGCACGGCGGGCACCTCGATCCGTTCGCCGTCGAGGGAGGCCAGTACGCCGTCGGCACCGCGCGTGATCACGACGAGCCGCGCCCCGGCCCCGTGCCAGATGTCGCACGCCTGCTCGGGCGGCGTGCCCGGCAGCAGGAGTTCCAGGTCGTCCTCGCTCAGCCGCAGCACATCGGCCAGGTCGCACCAGTGCGCCAGCCGGGCACGGTAGACCTCGGGATCCACCAGCAGCGGCCGGACATTGGGATCGATGCTGATGGTCGCCCGAGGGGCCGACGCGGCCAGGAAGTCCTCCACCACCGCCGCGCCGGGTTCCCGGACCAGGGCCAGGGAACCGGTGTGCACGCAGGCGGTATCGGACAGGTCCACCCCCGCCAGCTCCCCGGCTGTCCACTGCCAGTCGGCCGTGCTCTGCGCATGGAAGGAGAACGCGGCCTGCCCCCGCTCGTCCAACTCCGCCACGGCCAGCGTGCTGGCCTCCGCGGCCGCGACGGCGCTCGACAGGTCCACCCCGGACGACTCCAGGTGCGCCCGGAACAGGCGGCCGAACACGTCGCCGGACAGCCGTGCGAGGAAGCGCGCCGGGGTGCCGAGACGGGCCAGGGCCACGGCCGTGTTCGCAGGTCCTCCGCCGGGCAGCACCCGCAGGCGCAGTTCGTTCGGGATGCTCGCCGGTTCGGTGAACGCGTCCGCGACGCACTCTCCCAGGACGGTGATCTGACGCGGGCTGCTCATGGGCGGCTCTTCTCTGCGAACGCTCGGGCGGAAGCGGGCACGGATCGGGCATCCACCCCGGCCGTTACGGACTTGTGTCTCGTGCAAGGCATTGACGTTGCCGGAGCCGGAGTCCATCATCCTCGGCAAGCAGTGTCAACGATGACATAAGTCAACGCTGACACCTCGGGCGGCATGCTCTGGACCCGCCCCGTGCCGCTCGCTCATCCCTCAGGAGTCGAACATGTCTCGCACCACTCGCCTGTCCTCCTCCCTCCTCAGAGCCGCCGCTGTCGCGGGCGTCGCGGCCCTCACCCTGACGGCCTGCGGTTCCGGCTCCGGATCGGGTTCGTCCAGCACCGGTTCGGGCGACGTCAAGGTCGGTCTGATCACCAAGACGGACACCAACCCGTTCTTCGTGAAGATGAAGGAGGGCGCGGAGAAGGCGGCGAAGGCCGAGGGCGTCAAGCTCATGACCGCGGCCGGCAAGTTCGACGGGGACAACGCCGGTCAGGTCACCGCCATCGAGAACATGGTCGCCTCCGGTGTGAAGGGCATCCTGATCACCCCGAGCGACTCCAAGGCCATCGTGCCCGCGATCGAGAAGGCCAAGGCCAAGGGCGTCCTGGTCATCGCCCTGGACACCCCCACCGAGCCGCAGAGCGCGGTCGACGCCCTCTTCGCCACCGACAACGTCAAGGCCGGCGAGCTGATCGGCGAGTACGCCAAGGCCGCCATGAAGGGCAAGGCCGCGAAGATAGCCACCCTCGACCTCGCCCCGGGCGTGTCCGTCGGCGTCCAGCGGCACAACGGCTTCCTGAAGGGCTTCGGCGTCAAGGAGGGCGACTCCTCCGTCGTCTGCTCCCAGGACACCGGCGGCGACCAGGCCAAGGGCCAGACGGCGATGGAGAACTGCCTCCAGAAGGAGCCCGGCATCAACGTCGTCTACACCATCAACGAGCCTGCCGCGCTGGGTGCGTACACCGCGCTGAAGGCGAAGGGCCGGGAGAAGGACGTCCTGATCGTCTCCGTCGACGGCGGCTGCACCGGGACCCAGGCGGTCAAGGACGGCAAGATCGCCGCGACGTCGCAGCAGTACCCGCTGAAGATGGCCGCCGAGGGCGTCAAGGCCGTCGCGACGTACGCCAAGGACGGCAAGAAGGCGTCCGGTTACACCGACACCGGCGTCACGCTGATCACCGACAAGGCGCAGGACGGGGTCACGTCCAAGGACACCGCATACGGCCTGGAGAACTGCTGGGGCTGAGCCGCCCCCGAGGACCGGTCGACACCGCGTCAGCCCCTCAGCGGGGCGGCCGTCCCTCCTCCCCGACCGGGGACGGCCGCCCCCTCCTCGTTCCCTTGTCCTCCGACGGGGACGGACAAGGACATCTGTCTTCCGACAAGGACTTCGCATGACAGCCACGACCACGCCCCCGGACACGTCCAAGCCGTACGCCGGGCTCACCGCACCGAGCACGGCCCGCAGACTGCTCACGCAACCGACCACGGGCCCGCTGGTCGCCCTTCTCCTGGCCTGCGTCTTCTTCTCGCTCTCGACCGAGCAGTTCCTCACCGGCGGGAACTTCTCGCTGATCGTGCAGCAGGTCATGGTCGTCGGCACGCTGGCCATCGGCCAGACGCTGATCATCCTCACCGCGGGCATCGACCTGTCCTGCGGTGCCGTGATGGCGTTCGGCAGCATCGTGATCGCCAAGATGGCGGCCGAAGGCTCCCTGCCCCCGCTCGCCGCCATCGCTCTGGGCCTGGTCGTCTGCGGCGGCTTCGGCCTGCTCAACGGGGCGTTGGTGCAGAAGATCCCGCTGCCGCCGTTCATCGTCACCCTCGGCATGCTCAACGTGGCGTTCGCGCTGACCCACATCTACTCCGAGGAGCAGACGGTCACCAACCTGCCCGGCCCGCTGACCGCCCTCGGCCAGACCTTCCCGCTCGGCAAGACCGACATCACCTACGGCTCGCTGGTCACGATCGCCCTGTTCCTCCTCCTCGCCTACGCCCTGAGCAACACCAGCTGGGGCCGCCACGTCTACGCCCTGGGCAACAGCCCGGAGGCGGCGCGGCTGAACGGCATCCGCACCTCCCGCCTGACCATCGGCGTCTACACCGTGGCCGGCGTGCTCTACGGCATCGCCGCCCTCCTTCTCATCTCCCGCACCGGAGTCGGCGACCCCCAGGCCGGTCAGACCGACAACCTCGACAGCATCACCGCCGTGGTCCTCGGCGGCACCAGCCTCTTCGGCGGACGCGGCTCGGTCCTGGGCACGTTCATCGGCGTCCTCATCGTCGGCGTCTTCCGCAACGGACTCCAGCTGATGGGTGTCGCCTCGATCTACCAGACCCTGATCACCGGTGTCCTGGTGATCCTCGCGGTGACCGTCGACCAGATCTCCCGGAGGAAGGCCCGATGACCACCACCACCGAGACCCCCGTCCTGCAGGCTCGCGGTCTGGTCAAGCGCTACGGCCACGTCACCGCCATCGACGGCGCCGACTTCGACCTGCTGCCCGGCGAGGTGCTCGCCGTCATCGGCGACAACGGAGCCGGAAAGACCAGCCTCATCAAGGCCCTCACCGGCGCGGTGGTGCCGGACGAGGGCGAGATACGCCTGAACGGAAAGCCGATCCAGTTCTCCGGCCCGCAGAGCGCTCGCGCGCACGGCATCGAGACGGTCTATCAGGACCTCGCCGTAGCAGCCTCCATGGACATCGCCTCGAACATGTTCCTGGGACGCGAACTGCGCCGTCCCGGCGTCCTGGGCAGCGCCTTCCGCATGCTGGACAAGAAGCGCATGCGTCAAGAGGCCGCCGAGCACATGGCCGACCTGAAGATCGGCCTGCGCTCGCTGACCCAGCCGGTCGAGACCCTCTCCGGCGGACAGCGCCAGGCCGTCGCGGTCGCCCGGGCCGTCGCCTGGGCCCGCAGCGTCGTCGTCATGGACGAACCCACCGCCGCCCTCGGCGTCAAGGAGTCCGGACAGGTCCTCGACCTCATACGCCGTGTCCGCGACAAGGGCATGCCGGTCGTCCTGATCAGCCACAACATGCCGCACGTCTTCGAGATCGCCGACCGCATCCACGTCCACCGCCTCGGCAGGCGAGCGGCCGTGATCAAGCCCTCGGACTACTCCATGGCGGAGGTCGTCGCCATCATGACCGGCGCGCTCACCGTCGACGAGGCCGGAGGTACCGTCGTAGCGGATTCCGACGCGGCGAAGGCCGCGGGAGTCCAGGCCAACTGACGTACGACGAAACACTCACGGGTTCCGGCCGCGGGGCCGCGCACGGCGCCACCGCGGCCCGAACCTACGAGAAGGGGAGACTGTTTACTCCATGGCAGCGAACCGCCGCCCCACCCTCGCAGACGTGGCACGGGAAGTGGGCGTCAGCGCGAAGACGGTCTCCCGCGTCCTCAACGAGGACGGCCCCGTCTCGGCCAAGACCAGGGAGCAGGTGCTCGCCGCCGTGGCCAGGCTCGGCTTCCAGCCGAACCTCATGGCCCGCAACATCCGCGTCGGCGGACCCGACACCACCATCGGTCTGGTCATCCCCGACCTCGGCAACCCCTTCTTCGGAGCCGTGGCCAGGAGCATCGAGGACACCGTCCGCGACCGCGGCCTGACCCTGCTCATGGGCTCCTCCGCGGACGACCCCGACCGCGAACGCGCGTTGACGGACACGTTCCTCGCCCGCCGCATCAGCATGCTGATGGTGGCGCCGTCCGTCGGCGCCACCCACTCCCACCTCAAGACCCACCGCGCCGCGGGCCTGCCCGTCGTCTTCCTCGACCGCCCCGGCAACGGCCTGGCCACGGACAGCGTCGTCAGCTCCAACCGCGCGGGCGCCCACGAAGGCGTCGCCCACCTGATCGCCCACGGCCACCGGCGCATCGGCTTCATCGGCGACGTTCCCACCAGGCTCTACACACGCCGCGAACGCCTGGCCGGATACCGTGCGGCCCTGGAGGAAGCCGGTCTCCCCTACGACCGCTCCCTCGTGACCAATGCTCACGACCAGCAAGGGGCCTCCACCGCCACCGCCCAGTTGCTGAGCCTGGCCGATCCCCCCACCGCCCTGTTCGCCGGCAACAACATCGTCGCACTGGGAATCGTCACCGAACTCGCCCGCGCCGAACGGAAGGACATCGCCGTCGTCGCCTTCGACGACGTCGCGCTCGCCGAGGCGCTCGAACCGGCCCTGACCGTCGTCGCCCAGGACCCCGAGGAAATCGGCAGGGCGGCCGCGGCCGCCGCCCTGGCCCGGCTCGACGGCGACCGCTCCCGCGTCCGCACCATCACCGTCCCCACTCGACTGATCGTGCGCGGGTCGGGGGAACAGTCCGCTCCGCGGCTGCAGGAGGCGTGACAGCGGAGGCGGTCGCGACGCCTCGAAAGGGCCCAGGTCGTTGACCTGGTCCTTCTTCATGGAGCGGGTGACGAGAACCGAACTCGCGCTCTCAGCTTGGGAAGCGACGGCGCTCGGGTGGGCGTTATGGCTCTTCGCGGGGCGTCGGAGATGCTCGATGGGCCACCATCACGTTGCCGGTGCAGGCCCGTTCCCGGTCGGCCGCATCCACCTCGGTGATCTCGGAGAGGCCGATCGAGCCACCGGGTGCCTGGCGCCGATCCGGTGGCCGAACCGGGCCAGACACCGCTCCTTGCCGTCGCGGCGGTCTCCGACGGTGGGCCGGCCGCGTGGCCGCCCGCCAAACCGGACGTGACGGTTTCCGTCATCCAGCTCTCCCTGATCAGGGCGTGAACGACCCGGCCGACTGCGTGCCGTGGACGCGGTCACGGCAGGCGTCGCGGGCCGCGACGGTCCCGCCGCAGCAACCCAGCATGACCCGCGCCCCGAGCCGAACCGCCGTGGGCTGTCCGACTCCGCGGAATCGGTGGACCGGATTACCTCCAGCGTCTGCATTCTGCGATGCTTAGCATTCGATCACTCAACGCATGGCTACCGGCGAGTCTGGTGAGCAATTCCCGGCCGGTCGAGCCCTTCTGCTGGTTATACGTGCCCGATGTGATCGTTACGTTGTCGACCTCCCATATCCAATTCGTTGTCAGCCTTGCTAGATTGACACCCGCCTCTCCGCAGCGAAGGCGGGCAGATCCCGCTGTGTCACGGAGGCAGAAATCCCCCTGTGCCTTCACCAAGGCCTTCTTCGCGTGCCCGAAAACCCCTGCGGCTGAGTTCCCCTGCTTACAGTCACGTCTCAGGCCAATGCCTTTCGGTACCCAATCCCCCCAGCAACTGGAAAGCACGTAAACAATGAGATCCCTGCAGCGTTTCGGCCCCCCGTTGGCCATCTCAGCCATGACGATCGTGCTGAGCACGCCCGGGCTGGCCACCGCCGATGAGGCGACCAACGGCAAGGACGCCACGTACTACATCTCGCTCGGCGACTCCCTGACCACCGGCTACCAGCCGGACGTGGACAAGGACACGGACGTCGCCTACACCGACCAGCTCTACGCGCAGCTCAAGCAGCGCACCCCCGGACTGAAGCACATACGCCTCGGCTGCACCGCTGAGACCACCGAGTCTCTGATCAACGGCGGAAAGTGCGACTACCCGAACGCCAAGTCCCAACTGGACGCCGCCTTGCAGGCCATGGCCGAGCACAAGGGCAAGGTCGCCTACGTGACCCTCAGCGTGGGCGCGAACGACATCCTCCTCAACTGCGCCAGCCCGGCCGGCACCCTCGACGGGGCGTGCCTGAACAGCGCGAGCCAGACCATGGCGAGGAACCTCGCCCAGATCGCGGGCGCGCTCCGCAAGGCGGGCGCGAAGGACACCCAGTTCGTGGGCTCGACGTACCACAACCCGTTCCTGGGGGCCTGGCTGCAGGGTGCCGCGGGGCAGCAGGCCGCCAAGGAGTCGGCACCCCTGGTCAGGGCCGCCAACGCGGGGATCACCCAGGTGTACAAGTCCACCGGCTTCAAGGTGGCGGACGTGGCCGGGGCGTTCTCCTCGGACGACTTCACCACCCAGGTGAGCGTGCCCGGCGCGGGCGAGGTGCCGGCGAACGTGGCCAAGATCTGCCAGCTGACCTGGGCGTGCACGAAGCAGGACCCGCACCCCAACGCCGACGGCCACAAAGTGATCGCAGGCGCCTTCGCGGCGATGCTCGCCAAGAACGACACCCCCGGCGAGGACACGTCCCCGACTCCGACCCCGACCCCCAGCGAGCCGGCTGCGCCCGGGCCCGGCACGGACACGGGGGCGAACGACCCGACCACGAACGGAGATCTCGCCGAGACCGGCGCGTCGAGCAACGCTCCCGTCCTCGCGGGTGCCGGTCTCGCGGTCGTGGTGGTCGGCACCGCCGCGGTCTACTTCGCGCGCAGGCGCACGGGCCAGGAGAGCTGACCGGCAGTCAGCAGATCGAGCTCAAGCAGCAGGCCGCTCGCGGTGTCGCGGGCGGCCTGCTCGGGCTCGGCCGCGGACGGCCCGGAAGCAGACCCCAGCCACCCCGGGGACCGCGCCCCCGCGAGTTCACCGACGTGCGGCGTCTGCCGCTGACGGAAGTGGTCCGCGCAGGCCGGATCGTCCTGAACGGATGGGCGGTGACCGGGGCGGGGGAGGCATCCATCCGCACATCAGGGACGGCGGGAGGCATGGGCCCACCCGAAGGTGGGCCCATGCCTCTCTGTCGTCACGGCCGGGATGTCTAACCCTGCCGCAGAACCGCCGCGAAGGTGTCGGCGATCACCTTGTGGCCGGAGGCGTTCGGGTGGGGGTCCTGCTTGGTGCAGGCCCAGGTCAGCTGGCAGACCTTGGCCACGTTCGAGGGCACCTGGCCGTAGCCGGGCACGTTGACGGGGGTGAAGTCGTTCGAGCCGAAGGCTCCGGCCACGTCGGCGACCTTGAAGCCGGCGCCGGAGTACACCTGCGACAGGGCCGCGTTCTCGGCGTTGACCAGGGAGACCGAGCCCTTGGCGGTCTCCTGCCCGCCCTGGCCCTTGAGCCACTGCCCGAGGAACGGGTTGTAGTACGTCATGCCCGCGAACTTGGTGTTCGGGGTTCCCGCCGCGCGCAGTGCGCCGGTGATCTGGGCGACGTTCTGGGGGATGGCCTGGGTGGCGCGGTTGACGCAGGCCTGGTCGAATGCGCCGGTGGTCTTGCTGACGCACTCCAGGATGTCGTTGGCGCCGATGTCGACGGTGACGTAGGCGACCTTGCCCTTGTACTGGGCCATGGCCTTCAGTGCGGCGTCCAGCTGGGACTGGGCGTTCGGGTACGAGCAGGTGCCGCCCTTGATCAGCGATGCGGTGGTCTCGCCGTCGCAGCCGAGGCGGATGTGCTTCAGTCCCGGCTGGTACTGCTTGAGCTGGGCGTAGAGCTGGTCGGAGTAGGCGACGTCCGTGTCCCGGTTCACGTCCGGCTGGTAGCCGGCGGCTATCGAGTCGCCGATCGAGATGTAGTACGTGCTGTTGTCGCCTCCGTTCCACGGGCAGGCGGCGGCCACGCCGGGCGCGGCAAGCACGACCGCCAAGGCGGCGGCGGCGAGTTGGGGTGCCTTGTGCGTACGCATCAGTTGCGTGTGCTCTCTCTTGTTCTGTGGGAGGGGGGTGGATTGGCTCAGCGGGCCCGATGGCCTGTCCGGTACACCGCACGGATGTCGGTGACCGCGGAGACGGCGTCGGTCGGGGAGCTGCCGAGCGCGAGGAGGTCGGCGTCGGAACCGGGGCGCCGGGCGCCCTTGTGTCCGGTCCGGCCGACCACGTCGGCTGCCTCGCTGGGCGTGGACCGCAGTACGTCACGGTCCGACATGCCCGACTCGGCGAAAGGGATCAGCGTGTGGGGTAGACGCTGTGAGGTTGGTCGGAGCCGATGCCGGCGTTGACTCCGGGAACGACCCGGACGCCCGAGGCGATGGACTTGGCGCTGGCGTCCGCCATGGCCGCCCTACGCACGACCTCGTCCAGCGTCCTGGCGCAGGCCGACGCCTTCGGGGGTGAAACATGTCCTGCCCGTGGCGTCCGCGACGCGCTGGGTATCACTGTTGAACTCCGAGAAACCGAAAGGTGGGGGTGACGAGATCAGTCGCTCTAAGCGTGATCAACTCTGGCTGCCGCAGTCTGCTTTGGGAACGCGAAATCGCCGATGACGGGCATAGATGGGATCAATACCGCTGCGGAGGTCGGTTTCCGAGGGCGTGATCAGGTGTGCGGTGTGCCGGTGGGCACGGTCCGCGCCGTGCTCGCGGCGACCGTTCGACCGGCCTCGACCGCGGTCCTGCGCAACCAGAGGTGTGCCGGGTCGCGTTCATGCAGGGGGTGCCACCACAGGGAATGCACGAACCGACTTCCGCTGAAAGGCAGTTCGATTACAGCCGTGCCGCTGTCGGCGGGAAACAGGCGGGTGGCGCTTTCGGGGACGACGCCGACCCGGTCGGTTCCGGCGATCAGGTACGGCATGGTGAGGAAGTTCTCGATGGCGACCTCGACCCGCGGTTCGATGCCGTGGGCATTCAGCCCGTGCAGGGGCGAGAAGCCGCACGACGGGAGGTAATAGGGCAGTATCCAGGGGCGGGTGGCCAGTTCCTCCGGAGTCGGCGGAGCGGACGTGGCGGTGCCGTGTGCCATGACGCACACCCAGCGGTCCTCGTACAGATCGATGGCCGGGAGGTTCGTCAGCAGGCCCTGCGGCAGCACCATGCCGTCGACGTTGCGCAGGTGCTCCTGCGCGCCGCGGACGAGGTGCGGGCTGTTGTGCTGGAACCGCAACCTCACCCCCGGCGCCGCCTCGTGCACCAGGGCGGTCAGGATGCGCCCGAAGGTGGCGAGCTGGACGTCGGTCACGATCAGGGTGAACTCGCGCTCGGCGGTGGCGGGGTCGAAGTCGGGGTGGATGCCAAAGACCCGGTTGGCCGAGTCGAGGGTCCGTTTGGCGTGCGGGGCCAGGCGCTCGGCCAGCGGGGTGAGTTCGTACTGGTTGCCGACGCGGGTGAGCAGCTCGTCGCCGAAGTGGCGGCGGAGCCGGGCCAGTGCGGCACTGACGGTGGGCTGGCTCAGACCGAGCCGCTGGGCGGCCCGCGTCACGCTGCGCTCCTGCAGCAGGGCGTCCAAGGGCACCAGCAGATTCAGATCCAGACCCATGGCGCCAAGCCTCCGCGACGACATCATCTTGGTCCGGGTCAGCATAAGTGATCGGATATGACCGAAAGCCCAGCTAACGGGCCTACTCTGCCGAACTGCGCGCGGGGCTCCGACTCGGCCTGGACGGGCGGGACGTCATACGGGAGGACTGGGACGGCCGGATCGCCGTCCGGTTCACCGTCACCGACGGCGACCGCACCTCCACGGACGAGGTGATGCCGCGCGCCGCCCCGGTCCTCACGCGGCACCATCGTCAGCGCGTCGAGCAGGCGCTGGTCGTGGACGGCGCTCGCCAGACCCCAACCGGCGCGGTCGCCGAGCAGTTCGCCGCGGAGGTGCGCAAGGCCGGTAACCCAGGCGGCGAGCCCGCCGGGCGGCACGGCTCCCGGCTGCCCGCCAACACCCCGCGCGGCTGGAAGATCGGCATCGCCGGCCCTCGACTTGGACAACCTCGTCATCCGCCTCCGCGTGGCCGAGCCAGAGCGGACGAACGGCAGACCTGCCCCCGGCGAGACCGGGTCCGACGCTGGAGTCCGCACGGTCGTCCTCCCGGCCTTCCTCAGGTGAGCCTGCTGACGTACGGCCGAGACCGTCCCCCGCCAGTCGGAGGGGGTCGGTCGGCCGACCGGCGGGGCACCTCCCGAAGCCCGGCGGATGGTCGACCGCCCACCGCCTCGGCAGGGTTGTCCCGGTGACCGAGATCGAAAGCGCCAAGAAGACGCCTTCCCGGCCCTCACCCTCACCCGGGTCCGACACGGCGATGGAACGCCCCGCGTCGTTGGCGCGGCTGGTCGGGGTGGACCTCGCCCGTGCACTGGCCGTGTTCGGGATGTTCGCCGTGCACGTCGGTCCCGCGCCCACACCGGGCGGCGGCATCGGCGACTGGTTCCTGGAGCTGGCGAGCGGCCGGGCGTCGGCTCTGTTCGCCACGCTCGCCGGCTTCTCGTTGATGCTGATCGCGGGCCGCTTCGAGCCGAAGACCGGACTGGCCGGCCGGCAGGCGAGGGCCCGGATCGTGATCCGGGCCGTGATCCTCCTGGTGCTGGGCAGCGCGCTGGCGATGACCAACTTCGGCGGCGCCGGGATCCTCAACTTCTACGCGGTGTACTTCCTGCTGGCCCTGCCCCTGTTGAGGCTGCGGGCCAGAACTCTCGCGGTCATCGCGGTGACGCTCGCGGTCGTCACACCGCAGGTGGCGTACGTGATCCGGGCGCTGCTCACCGAGTCGATCGTGAACAGCATCGACTCGTACGACCCGATCGCGCGGCTATCCGGCGTAGGCGTGCTCGACCTCCTGCTCCTCGGCCTCTACCCGGCGATCACGTGGATGACGTTCGTGGTCACCGGCATGACGTTGGGCCGGCTGGACCTGACCTCCCGCACGGTCCAGCGGCGGCTGGCCGTCGTCGGTCCCGCGCTGATCGCGTTCGGATACGGCGTCTCGTGGCTGGCGCTCCGGCTGACCGGCGGCGCTCAGAAGATCATGGCCGGGATGCCTGGCATGAAGGACTTCGGCGCCATGAAGGACCCAGGTGCCATGAAGGACGCCGCCATGGCATCGGGATCCTTCGACTCGCCCGTCGGTGGTGGGCTGGGTGGCCCCGACGCATGGGGGCTCCTGGCAGCCGAGCCGCACACCGGTTCCACGTTCGACCTCATCGGCAGCATCGGGATCGCGATCACCGTGCTCCTGTGCCTGACGGTGGCCATGGACCGACTGCGGTGGCTGCGCCGGCTCGCAACTCCCGTCATCGCGGTCGGCACCATGTCTTTGACCCTCTATGTGGGCCACATCCTGGTCATCCTCGCCCTGCCCGGCGAAGCGGCCACCCCGCCGCAGTCCGCCTCCGCCGCGCTGCTGCTCTGCTTCGTCCTCGGGGCCACCCTGTTCGCGGCGATCTGGTCCCGCTTCTTCCGACGCGGACCGCTGGAGTACCTGCTCAACAGCGCCACGAAACTGGCGAATCGCGTCCGCTGAGCCTCGGGCGGGCACCACCAGAAGTCCGAGCGTGTGCCGCCTCGACCCTGATTTCAAGGACCTTCGCCATGGCCGTCGTCCCCACCGCCCGGAGCAGACCGGCTCCCACGGCCTCCGCCGGGAATCGCACCGCCGCGGCGACCGGCCGGAAGCTCCGGCGCGCTGGGAACGCCCGGCGCTGGCCGCGGTGCTGGGCGTCGCCGCACTGCTGTACGCCTGGGGCATGGGGCACGCCGCGATTCCTGTTGCCCCTCCTGCCCCAGGCCGGTCTTTCCAGCCACTCGGCGGGGGAGGACCCGACAGTCGCCGGATGTGCGGCGACCGGCCGGGCGTCCAGGCTGAAGGCATGACAGAGCACGTTCGTGACAAGGAGCCCGAGACCGCCGTCGAGCCCGGCAGCGGCCGGTTGCTGGAACTTCTCGGCCTGACGCTGGTGGCGGGCGCCGGTGTTCTGTTCGTCGTCCGCCCTGAGTTCTACGAAGCAGGGGTGCACCTCTTCGCCTCGCGGGCGGCCTCACTCGCCCACTGAGCCGCCCCATGGCCCCCTGGCGGGCTGATGCCCGCAGCCGCTGACGCGGTGCGCGGCCGAACACCTAGGAAAGGAAGTCTGTGAACACCGCATCCGCCCCGGAGGCGACGGGTGCCGAGTCCCTGCGCGCCCGCGAGACGCTCAAGGCGCTGTACGGGTACGTCCGTCCGCACCGGCGGGCCGTCGCGCTGGGTCTGCTGTGCGCGCTGGCCGGGGCCGCCGGCGGGCTGCTGCAGCCGCTGGCGACGAAGACGCTGGTCGACCGGCTCTCGTCCGGTGGCACGATCGGCACCGTCCTGCTGGCCATGACCGTTCTGGTCCTGCTGAGCATGGTGGCCGAGGCGTTCGGCGCCTATGTGCTGGAGCGGACGGCGGAGTCGGTGGTGCTCGCCGCCCGCCGCGGCCTCATCGGACGGTTGCTGCGGCTGCGCCTCACGGAGGTGGACCGGATGCAGCCGGGCGATCTGATGTCCCGGGTGACCTCCGACACCACGCTGTTGCGGGCCGTCAGCACCCAGGCGGTGGTCTCCGCGGCGACGGGGGCGGTGACGCTGGTCGCGGCGGTCGTGGTGATGGGATTCCTCGATGCCGTTCTGCTCGGTGTCACGCTCGGCGTGGTCGCGGTCGTCGGTGTGGCCGCCGCGCTGGTGATGCCGAAGATCGGGCAGGCCGCCGAGCGTGCGCAGGCGGCTGTCGGGGAGATGTCCACGGGCCTGGAGCGGGTCTTCGGCGCGTTCCGCACGGTGAAGGCGTCCGGCGCCGAGGAGCGGGAGACCGCCCGCGTCGAGGCGGCGGCACGCAGGGCGTGGCGCCACGGCGTGCGCGGCGCGAAGTGGGAGGCCGTGCTGGGGTCGGCGGACAACCTCGCCGTCGAACTGGCGTTCCTCGCGGTCCTCGCCGTCGGCGGGGCGCGGGTGGCGTCCGGGGACATGCCCGTGTCCACGCTCATCGCGTTCCTGCTGTACCTCTTCTACCTGATGGAGCCGGTGTACAAGCTGGTCGAGGCAGCGTCCCACTACCAGGAGGGCGCGGCCGCGATCGCCCGGATCGCGCAGGTGGACGGCCTGGCGACGGAGCCTCAGACCCGGCACCGGCCGGTGCGGCCCACGGCGACGGAGGCGGTACGGCCGCGCCCGGCGTCGGTCCGCTTCGAGGAGGTGTCCTTCCGGTACGGGCCCGGGCTGCCGGACATCCACCAGCGGGTGGACTTCGCGGTGCCGGGCGGCGGGATGACGGCGTTCGTCGGCCCCTCCGGCGCGGGCAAGTCGACGGTCTTCGCGCTCGTCGAGCGGTTCTACGAAGCGACCGGCGGCCGTGTCCTGGTCGACGGCGAGGACGTGACCAAGTGGCCGCTGTCCGAGCTGCGGTCCGTCATCGGGTACGTCGAGCAGGACGCGCCGGTGCTGGCCGGCACGCTGCGGGAGAACCTGGTCTTCGCCGCGCCCGGCGCGACCGACGACGACCTGCGCGAGGTCCTCGCCCGGACCAGGCTCGACGCCCTCGTCGAGCGTCTCCCGCACGGTCTGGACACCCCGGTCGGGCACCGCGGCACGAAACTCTCCGGCGGCGAGCGCCAGCGCATCGCGATCGCCCGCGCGCTGCTGCGCAGGCCCCGGCTGCTGCTCCTGGACGAGGCGACCTCGCAGCTCGACGCCGTGAACGAGCTGGCACTGCGGGACGTCATCGCGGACGTGGCCCGCGAGACCACCGTGCTGGTCGTGGCCCATCGCCTGTCGACCGTCACGGACGCCGACCGCATCGTCGTCATGGACGCGGGCAAGGTCCGCGCGGTCGGCACCCACGAGGAGCTGATGGCCGAGGACGAGCTGTACGCGCAGCTCGCGGCGACGCAGCTCCTGACCCCGGCGGGACGCCCCGGCGGGTGAGCCGGGCCTGACCCACGGGCTCGCCGGTGCCGCCGGCCGTCGTCCACCGGCCGGCCCCCGCCGCAGGGCGGAGGCCGGCCGTGCCGGGTGGCGGGATGGTGGCGTCGGACATCTGCCGGATCTCTGTGCTGTACCGCCACGGCCGGTCCCTCGACGTTCCGCTCGCCGACAGCCCCCCGCGACCCGGACGAGCCCGTCGAGCACATCGCCGGCCTCAGGGTGGAGTACACCCTCGGGCGAAGGGGACACCGTGTCGCTCCTCGCCTGCCTGTCCCGGCTGCCTCCCCACGTGGGTCGGCCAAGAACAACAGCCGAAGCCCGCAAGGGCGATCCCCCTGCGGGCCTCGGCAGACCGTTCAGGCCGGGGTGGGGCAGGAAGCCGAGCCACCCCGACCGGACCTCACCGGATGTACTTGGCGGGCTTGGTGGCGGTGTTGAGAAGGTGCTCCAGGGGGCCGCGGCGGAAGAAGCGGGACCAGACGGTGGCGAACACGATCGCCCCGAGGACGTACATGAGCAGCGGCACCCAGGACTGCTGGGTCCCTGTCCCGGCGGGCGTGGACAGCACGGACTGCGCGACGAAGTGGCCGACGTAGGCGGTCAGGGACATGGTGCCCACGGCGATGACCGGCTTCGCCAGGCGGCGCAGACGCGGCACGCGGTCCATCAGCACGGTCGCGCCCACGATCACGAGGATCGCGACTCCGACGCTGCCGATGATGTCGAACGTGGTGCCGCTGTGCGGCCCGGCGGCCAACAGTTCCGAGAACGACCGCTGGGGCTCCATGGACCCGCTGCCCATGGACGCCGCCCCGGAGCCACTGGACGACGACCCGTCCTCGGCCGTGCTCCTCAACGCGTTCCTGCCCGCCAGCAGCAGGGACAAGCCGTAAGCCCCCACGACGAGACCGGCGCCGAGAGCCGCCAGGCGCCGCTGGACGGCAGCCGCCGACAGGTCCATGCGACCCAGCGCCATTCCGGCGATCACGAACGGCATCCAGGTGAGCGCCGGGTAGAAACCGGTGAGCAGCAGATCCAGCACTCCCACCTCGCTGAGGTGGCGGAGCGGGTCGTAGGCGTTGATGCTCTGCTGGACCGACTCGCTCAAGCCCATGGTCAGGACGAACGCCAGCTGCGGCATGACGAGCGCGAGCCCCGCCGCGATGATCGCCAGCGTCCTGGCGCTCAGTCGCACCAGAGGCAGGGCGAGGAGGAAGTAGACGCCGTAGAAGCCGAGGATGATCACGCCCCCGTACTCCATCGCCATCACGGTGCCCAGCGCCAGGAGGAGCACGGCGCGGATCGCGATCCGGGCCTTCGCCTGCCGGCCCGCCAGGCCGGTCTTCGGCTCGAAGCGGCCTGCGATCAGCATCAGGGAGAACCCGGCGAGGGTGGCGAACAGGACCGACGAGTGGCCGTCGGCTATGTACCGGATCCAGCTGGCGACGCCGTGTGTGGCCGACAGCGGCGGGCCGATGTGCACGATGTACATGCCGAACACGGCCAGCGCGCGGGCCAGATCCACCCCGACCAGACGTCCCATCGAGGGACCGCCGGTGGCCTTCCCGCCGGACCCGGGCGAGGTCGCGGACGTGGAGGCGAGTTCTCCTGCGGAGCGGACGTTTCCTGCGGCTGCTGTGTCTGTGCCATACGGAAGATGCTTCGGTGCCGTCAGGAGGCGAACCATCCGGCAGGCTTCGGTAACGCCCCCGCCGACCGGCCGGGACCGCCCCGCCGACCGGCGGAACAGCACCGCGCGGGCCGGTCGGGGGCCCGGACGGTCGACTGCCCTATTTGATGAGGGCGTTGGCCGCCACGACCGCCAGCCCGAGCAACGCGTCCACCATGCCGATCTTCACGGCGGAGGCCCACGTGCGACCGGCAGCACGGGCCGCGAGCAGGCCCCAGGCGAACAGCAGCACCACGTTCACGGCGAAGGCCACGTACTCGATGCCCGCCGAGGGCCACCACCCCCAGGCCGCGCCGAGCAGCAGGACCAGCGTCGGCACCGTCGCCACCACCAACGGCCACTCGGACAGCAACAGCCGCACCCCGGCGCGCACACCGTGATGGGTCCGGTCGCCGCGCAGGGCGATCAGATGGGCGTACCCGTGCGCCAAGGCCGAGGCGACGGCCGTGACCAGGAGCCACTGGGCGCTGCTGAACCGGTCGGCCGGCGCCGTCTCGCCCTGTTCCGTCAGGGCGGCCACCATGGAGCTGGCCAGTACCGCCCCGTACACCCCCCCGAACAGCACATGGGGCCGTGCCGCACAGCGGCGCAGAGCACGGACAGGCTGACGCGGGTACAAGCGGGGCATGGCTGGGTGATCCTCGAACGGTACGGAAATCGACTGCGGCCCGCGGACTCGGGCGGGCCCACGGACCGATCCCACCGGACGAGAGCCGCGGACACCATCCGCCGGACCTCGCCCATCCGCCCGCCGACGGGCCGGAGCACTCCCCCCGGACGGCTGGAACAGGCCTGCCGGGTGGCGGGTGTCCACAGCGGCCCCACCGCCGCGTGCCCGTGCCGGACGTAGTGTCGACGGCAGCGGTGACAGAGCAGACGAGTGTGAGGCGGAACGCGGTGATCCGGGTAGTGGTGGTGGACGACGAGGCGCTGGTGCGGTCCGGGTTCGAGCTGATCCTGAACGCCTCCGACGGCATCCAGGTCGTGGCGACCGCGGACGGAGCGCGGGCCGTCGACGTGATCCGGCGCGAGCGGCCGGACGTCGTGCTCCTCGACATCCGTATGCCGGACGTGGACGGCCTGACCGTCCTGAGGGAGATCCGGACGCTGCCCGAACCGCCGACGGCGGCCATGCTGACCACCTTCGACACCGACGAGTACATCCTGACCGCGCTGCACTCGGGAGCCGCGGGCTTCCTCCTCAAGGACACCGAGCCCGAACAACTCGCCCAACTCGTCCGCACCCTGGCCGCGGGCGGGGTGGTGATGTCCCCGAAGGCCTCGCGGGCACTGCTGCGCGGCCATCCCGGGGCGGACGCGCCCCAGGTCGCGGAGGACGTGGCGCGCGTGAACCTGCTCACCGACCGCGAACGTGACGTCCTCGTCCTGATCGCGGAAGGACTGTCCAACGCCGACATCGGCACCCGCATCCATCTGAGCGCGGGCACCGTGAAGGACCACGTCAGCTCGATCCTGACCAAGCTCCGGGTCGCCGGCCGCGTCCAGGCGGCGCTCCTCGCGGAGCGGGCCGGACTGCTCAGCGACGACGGCGCCGACCCGGCACGGGGCAAGGGGCGATGAGCATGGGCCAGGCACTGTGGCGGCGGGTGCCGCCCTGGGCCGTCGACGCGGGCCTCGTCGTGCTCGCCGCGCTCGACGCCTGGATCAACCTCTACGGCGAGGCGACACCGTTCATATGGGCCTGCGCCGCCCTCGGCTGCGCCGGACTGCTCCTGCGCAGGCGCTCTCCCCTGGCCGTGTTCCTGCTGACCCTGCCCATGACCCTGTTCATGGACGTGGCAGTCGCGCCGATCGCAGCCCTGTACGCACTGGCCACGCGCACCCGCAACCGCCTGCTGCTGGCCGGCTGCGCCCTGCTGAACGCGGCGGCGGCCACACTCGCCTGGCCCCTGTCCGACACGTTTTCCGGCGACACGTTTCCCGGCGACCGGACCTGGACGCTCATCCAGTTCGTCTACACGCTGGCCACGGCCTTCGCCCCCATCCTGTTCGGCCAGCTCGTGCAGGCCAGACACGACGTGGCCCGCCAGCTCGTCGAGGTCGAAGTGGCCCGCGAGCACGAACGCGCCCTGTACGCCCAGACCGTCCTCGCCCGCGAACGCGCCCAGCTGGCCCGCGAGATGCACGACGTCGTCTCCCACCAGGTCAGCCTCATCGCCGTACAGGCCGGAGCCCTGCAGGTCGCCGCCAAGGACCCCGACGCCCGTGACGCCGCCCGCACCATCCGCACCCTGAGCGTGAACACCCTCGACGAACTCCGCCACATGGTCACCCTGCTGCGCGCCTCCGGCGGCAAGGAGACCGAACTCACCCCCCAGCCCACCCTCGCCGACCTCCAGCAGCTGATCGCCAACAGCGGCATCGAGACCACCCTGACCGGCGGGCTCCCGCCCGGCATCAGCACAACCGCCCAGCGCACCGTCTACCGCACGGTCCAGGAAGCCCTGACGAACGTACGCAAGCACGCCCCCGGCGCCCGCGCCGACGTCCACCTGTGGCACGACGCACACCACTTCGGCGTCACCATCACCAACACCGCCCCCACCCGCCCCTCCGTCGCCCTGCCCAGCGCCCGGCACGGCCTGATCGGCCTGAGAGAACGCGCAGAACTGCTCGACGGCACCCTCACCGCCGAACCCACCCCCCAGGGCGGATACAAGACCGAACTACGGGCCCCCACCCGGCCCGCCTGAACACAACCCGCCCGAGGCGGCTCGACGCCGTAGGACGCGGCAGAACGCGCCGCTCCTGACCGCGGTGGACCGCTCTTACGGGCACGCCATGGGCACGGAACGCAACGTCCGGTGGGCACAGCGGGTGCACGAGCGCGCACCGCGCTCCCCCGGGCGCGGTGGGACGTTCAGCTGGGGATCTCCTTCGCGCCTGCACAGCCTCTCCGGCGAAGCCCGTCTCCTGCCGCGGCCTTGTCCTCGACCGGTATCGAGGCCAGGCGCCATCCTGTGCGCTCTGGCGGCGCGTCTCTTGCAGGCACGCCAGAGACCTCGAAGGCACACGATGCGATGCCGCTCTACTTGGTCGTCACCTCCATGGCCCCGTCGGGCACAACGCCCGCCATCCGGCCGACGGCCGGGGCCGCAACCGCCTGGACGCCGGCCCGTACTCGGCCCTGGCGTTCCGCCTTGTGGCGTTCGGCGCTGGTCATGGCGCTCGGCGGCGGTACCGTCCCCGGGCGTGACGCGGCGCAGCCCGTCGTCGGCGCACCGGCAGGCTTGCTCGTCGCCGTCGGGGGTGATGCCGGTGGCAGCGACCATGCGGCGGGCGACCGCGGCCCAGTCCGCGTCGGACAGGACCGGGTCCTCGGGGGCAGCCCGCTCGTAGGTAGCCTTCGGGGCCCGGCCCGGCCCGGCCCGGCCCGGGTCGGGGGTGAGGGGGGCGAATGCGGCGACGAGGTGATCACTCAGCGGCACCGCCGTAGCAGTGGGCGAGCAGGGCATCGGCGGCGTCCGCCATACGTAGGGCGGCGCTTCGGACGGCCTCGGTCCGCTCTCGGGGGCAGGCGCGGGTACGTGGCCGAGGAACTCCCGGGCAGCGTCCGCGTTCGGGGCAACGCCGACTGTCACCCATGTCTGCCCGTCCCACTCCATCAGGGCGCGCGGGGCGTCGGGGGCGACATGGGAGGCGCGGGCTCCGTCGGCGAGGGAGACGGCGCGGCGTGTGCCGGTGGTCTGCCGTTCCGCAGCACGCCGCCGGTCGCGTCGGGCCATCTCGATCGCGACGGTACTCGCAGTCGTCCTGTGAAGGCGACGCCGACCGGGATCTTCGGCGTGATCGGCCTCGCGCTGTCCGCCGACTCCGGTCGGGTGTACGCGGCCGTGGAGAACAGCAACCGGATCGTCTCCGTGGAGACGGTGACGTACACCCAGACCGCGAGGGGCCACGCTCCAGGTCAAGAGCGACAAGTCGCGATGAGCGGTGAACCGAAGTCCCAGTCCGTCGCCAGGGCCCGCGTCGGGGATTCCCTGCCCGGGGAACTGCCGGACGACGGCGAGCGCCTCGCCCGCGACCAGTCGGAGCGGCGGAACAGGGCGTGGGCGCGGTGGTGTGGCGGTGCTCACGGCGCCCGATGTCCACGATGCGGCAGTCAGGATGCGTTCAGGCAGCCGGTGGCACGGTCGGCCTCATGTCATACGAGACCTCTGAGACGTCCGAGATGCCCGCAGCCCCCGGCTCCGCGGCCGCTGCTCGTGGCCCCGGTCTGCGCTGGAACAAGGTTCCCGAAGTCACCGTGTACTTCTGGGTGATCAAGGTGCTGTGCACGACGGTCGGCGAGACCGCGGCCGACATGCTGAACGAGAAGCTGGGCCTGGGCCTGACCGGTGTGTCGCTGCTGATGAGCGTGTTGCTGGCGGCGGTGCTGGTCTGGCAGTTCCGTACGCCCGCCTACCGCGCGGGCGTGTACTGGCTGGCCGTGGCACTGATCAGCGTCGTCGGCACGCTGATCAGCGACAACCTCACCGACAACCTGGGCGTGCCGCTGGCGTTGAGTACGACGGTGTTCGCGATCGTCCTCACGGTCGTGTTCGTCGTCTGGTACCGCCGTGAGCGGACGCTGTCCATTCACGACATCGACACCCTGAGCCGTGAGTCCTTCTACTGGCTCGCCGTGCTGTTCACCTTCGCGCTCGGTACCGCTGCCGGTGACCTGGTCGCCGAGCGCATGTCGCTCGGCTACTGGGTGTCGGCGCTCCTGTTCGCCCTCGCCATCGCCGCGGTCGCGGTGGTGCACTTCGCGCTGGGCTTCGACGCCGTGTGGAGCTTCTGGATCGCCTACGTCCTCACCCGGCCGCTGGGCGCCTCGGTGGGCGACTACCTCTCCCAGCCGACCGCGGACGGCGGCCTCGGCCTGGGCACGGTGGTCACCAGCGTGCTGTTCCTGGCGGTGATCCTCGGCCTCGTCGTGTTCCTGACGGTGACGCGGAAGGACGTCACCGAGCGGGAGCGGGTCACCCTGCCGGCAGGGTGACCACGAACCGCGCTCCGTGGGCGCGTAGTTCGTCGTAGGTGACCTCCCCGGCGGCGGAGCGGGCCAGGCGTCGCGCGAGCGGCAGCCCCAGGCCCGCTCCGCCGTGCCCGTCGCCGGGTTCGGCACGCCGGCCCGGCTGGAAGAGCTTCCCGGCGAACGAGGGCGGTACGCCGGGGCCGTCGTCGGTGACATCGATGCGTACGCCGGCCGGCTGCCGGCGCGCCACGACGGTGACGTGTGAGCGCGCGTACCGCAGGGCGTTGTCGAGGAGGGGACTGACGATGCGTTCGAGGAGCGCGGGCGGGACGCCGGCTTCCAGACCCGGGTGCGTGCCGTCGACGATGACCTTGACGTGTCCGGGGATTTCGAGACGTTCGGTGAGGAGACGCAGCACGGGCAGGACGTCGGCGGTGCCGGGCGCGGTGGAGGCGCTGTCGCGCGCGTCGTCCAGCAGGGTGTCGCAGATCGTGCGCATGGACTGGGCGGCGTCGCTGATGGCCGCGTGGGTGGTCCGGGTGTCGGCAGCCGAGCGGGGCCGGGCCTGCCACCAGTCGAGTTCGGCGACGATCCGGCTGAGCGGGGTGCGCAGTTCGTGCGACAACTCGCGGGTGAGCTGCTGTTCGTGGCGCAGTACGGCCCGGATGCGGTCCAGGAGGGCGTCCAACGACACCCCGAGGCGGGCGAGTTCGGTGGGCTGCCCGGCCGCGCCGAAGCGCTCGGTGGAGGCGACGGCGCTCCACTGGGTGGCCTGGTCGGTCATCGTGCGGACGGGACGCAGCGCTCGGCCGACGGCCAGGCGCGTCAGCGCGTAGGCGCAGGTGAGCACGACGGCGTCGAGGGTGAGCGAGGCGAGGAGCAGAGTGTCGGCCGAGCTGCGGTAGGGAGACAGGTTCAAGGCGGTGACCACGGTCGCGGCGCCGCCCATGGCCTGCGCGCACATCCGTACGGGGCGACCGGGGCGCTCGTCGAGGGTGGTGCAGTGCTGCCCGCCGCGCGCGGCGAGCCGGGTGGCGGCGCGGGTGACGGGGCTGGTGGGCGACGCGGAGGGCGGCCGTTCGAGCAGGCGGGTGCCCGCGTAGATCCACACGTTGGTGTCGAGGAGTTCGTCGTTCGACGTCTCCCGGACGCGTACTCCGGCACGGCCGGTGTCGACGGTGGTGGCCACGGCGGCGGCCCGGGTGCGCAGTTCGTCGTCCGCCTGCCGCTGGAGGTGCTGTCGGACCACGGCGTTGAACACGACGGTGAGGATCACCATCAGGAACGCGGCGGCGGCGAGGGCGACCAGGGAGAGCCGGCCGCGCAGCGTGCGGGGCGCCAGACGGGAGAGCGGGCGGGAGACCGGCCGGGTCAGGAGTGCGGTCATGACAGACGGTGGCCGATGCCGCGGGCGGTGGTGACGGTCAGTTCGCTGCCGCTGTCGCGCAGCTTGCGACGTAGCCGGGTCAGGTACTGGTCGAGGGTGTTGTCGCTGACGTGCGCGCCCTCGGGCCAGCCGGCTCTGACCAGCTCTCGTCGGCGCACGATGTCCCCGGACGCGGCCATGAGCGCGGCCAGCAGGCGGAACTCGGTCGGCGTCAGGTCCACCCCGGCGCCGCGTACGGTGAGACGGTGCCGGACGGCGTCCAGGACCAGGTCTCCGGTCGCGGCGGTCGGCCGAGGACCGGCGCGTCGGACGGCGGCCCGCAGCCGGGCGGCGAGTTCGACCAGGTGGAAGGGCTTGGGCAGGTAGTCGTCACCGCCGGCCGAGAAGCCGCTGAGCCGGTCGGTGAGCCGGTGGTGGGCGGTCAGGAAGACGACCGGGGCCAGGAAGCCGTTCCCCCTCATCGCCTGGCAGACGTCACGGCCGTCCGCGTCGGGCAGGCCGACGTCGAGTACGGCCGCGGCGAGGTCGGCGGTGGCCAGGCGCAGGGCGGTCGCACCGTCCGGCGCGGGCACGGTGTCGAAGTCCTCGTCGCGCAGACCGCGCAGCAGGACGTCACGCAGGACGTGATCGTCCTCGACGACCAGGATCCTGGGGCGCATGCTCCACCACCTCCTCCGCGGTGTCCGTCGTACCGGTCACCGTCGTGTCTCCGGTACCCGAGATGACCTGTTCGGGCGCCCACTTGGCCACGGCGGCGACGCACAGTCCCAGCCAGCCGAGGCCGAGCAACCAGCCGCCGAGGACGTCGGTGAACCAGTGCACCCCGAGGTAGACGCGGGTCAGTCCGACCAGCGCGCCCCAGCAGCAGGCGGCGAGGGCCAGCAGGGCCCGGCCGCGCGGGCCGCGCACGAGTACCGCGACGACGAGCAGCCCGGCGGTGAGGGTGGCGGTGGTGGCGTGGCCGGAGGGGAACGCCCACCCCGAGGCGTGTGCCGCCCAGTCCGCCCGGGGTGGGCGGGGCCGGGCGATCAGCTGCATCACCCCGTACCGGGCCGCCTGCCCGGTGCCGAGGCAGGCGACGCAGAGGGCGACGGCGAACAGACGGCCGCGTACGGAACGTCCGGCGACGAGACCCGCCAGCACGGCCAGCATGTAAGGGATCACGCCCGTGCCGGTGGCGGTGAGCCCACGGGCCAGTGCCAGCGCCACGGCGGGGCGGTGTGCAGGGGGCCAGGAGTGGAGGTCCTCGTCCGTGTACAGCACGGCACCGTCGCCGCCGACCACGACCAGGGCCAGGACACCGAACGCCGCCAGGGCGCCCAGCCCGGTGCATCCGGCCGGATCGGCGATCTCCCGGCGGTTCACCGCGCAGGCACCAGCAGCGGACGTATCCGCGTCGCGCTGAGCCGTCGCGCCAGTGCGTCGGGGTGGCTGCGCACCACGGCCGTCAGCAGCGACGCAACGAGAGCCCCGACCAGCACGCCGGCCACGACGTCGTGCGGATAGTGCGCGCCGACCCAGACCCGGGAGGCGGCCATCGCGCAGGCGGCCACCGCCGCGACCGTACCGAGCCGGCGGGAGACGAAGAGGAGCGCGACGGCGGCCGCGGCGGCGACGGCCGCGTGATTACTCGGGAACGACCAGTCACCCGGCGCCGGGCACGCCTCCAGCGTCACCACCCGCAGGCTCTGGCAGGGCCGGTCCTCGCGCACGACCAGCTTCAACGCGTCGTTCACCGCGTACGCCACCACGACGGTCACCGGCGCGGCCAGCGCGACCAGCGCCGCACGTGCGCCGACCTGCCGCGCCCGCCACCAGCCCACGGCCATCAGCACGGCGAACACCGCCAGCCCGTACGTCGACCAGGCCGACACCAGGCTGTCCAGCCAGGCCGGGGAGCGGCGGGCGAGGTCCACCACGTCCGTGTAGGCGGAGCCGTCGACCGAGGCCCCGTCGAAGGCGAGCATCATCCGCGTGCCTCCTTCGCCTGCGCCCGGCGGGACCGGTAGAGCTCGGCGGCGAGGGGGACCGGTGACAGGGCGACGAGCGCGACGATCGGCAGCAGGTAGCGGTCCACGTTCGGCACGGACGAACCGAGGGCGTACCCGGCGAGGATCAGGCCCAGGCTCCGGACGAGTCCGCCGGCCGGCTGCCACACGGTGAACGTCCGTATGGGCACTCGCAGGGCGCCCGCCATGGGGTTGGGCACCGTGCGCACCACCGGCACGAAGCGGGCCGGCACGAGCGCCTTCGCGTGCCCGTACCGCTCCGGCAACTCCTCCGCGCTCCGGGCTCCTTGGTGCAGGCGGGCCGATTCGCTGCGGTCGAGCAGGGCTCCGCCGGCCCTGCGCCCGATCAGGTAGCCGCACTGGGAGCCGACCAGTGTCCCCGCGGCGGCGACGAGCAGCAGCGGCGTCAGGGACAGCCGCAGGCCGCCGGGGGCTGTCCCGGTGGCCAGCAGGCCGGCTGTGGACAGCAGGGACTGGGCACTGAGATTCACCGCCAACCGTGAGGCCGTGGGAGCGGCCATGGTCGCGAGCACCGTCATACGCGAGCCCTCTCATACTGGACGGACGGGAGCACGCGGACACGGCACCCGTGACTACTGGCGACCACCTACTGACTACAATCCTGTAGACGGTCTACCGCACTGTAGACGAAGACGGGGTGAGGATCGTTCCCATGAACGACGCGAAGGACGAACGCCGACCGGCGGGCGAACTCGAGGCCAGTGTCATGGCCGCACTGTGGGCCGCCGACGGCCCGCGCACACCGGGGCAGGTGCAGGCCGACCTCGCCGTGGACCTGGCCCGCACCACCGTGACGACGATCTTGACCCGCCTGCACGACAAGGGCGTCGTCGGCCGCGAGCGGCAGGGCCGCGGTTACGCGTACTTCCCCGTCGAGGACGCCCCCGGCCTCACAGCCCGCCGTATGCACGGCGAACTCAACCGGGGTTCCGACCGTGAGACGGTCCTGGCCCGCTTCGTCGCCCGGCTCAGCTCCGACGACGAGCGGGTCCTGCGCGAGCTCCTGGAATCGGGTGAGCAATGACCCCGCTGCTGCTGATCCCGCTCCTCCTGCCGTTCGCGGCGCGACCCCTCGCGGCCCGCGCACTCGACCGCCTCGCCCCCGTCGCCGCGCTGTGGACACTGGTCATCGCCGCGATCGTGCTGGCCGGCGCCTCCGTGTCCGCGCTCGGCGCGCTCGTCCTGACGGGCTTGCTCGAACTGCCTGTTCTCGCCGAGTTCGGCGAGCTGGTCCACCCGCTGCCCACGCCGTCGGAGGCGTTCGTCCTGCCCGCGGCCGCAGCCGCCGCCGGCGCCCTCACGGTCAGCGCCTGGACGCTGCTGCGGTGGGCCCTGCGCCAGATCCGCGCCGTGCGCACCGCCCGTCGGCAGGCCGACTGCAGCGGTACCGCGGGCGACCTGTGCGTCGTCGACTCGCCTCTCCCGGACGCGTACGCCCTGCCGGGCCGCCCGCACCGCATCGTCGTCACCACCGGGATGCTCCGCAGCCTCGCCCCCGCGGAGCGCCAGGCCCTCTTCGCCCACGAGCGTGCCCACAACGCGGGCGGCCACTACCGCTTCCTGCTCGCCGCCGAGCTCGCGGCCCACTGCCACCCCGGGCTGCGCCGTGTCCGCGATGCCGTCCGGCTCGCCGCCGAACGGGCGGCAGACGAAGCCGCGGCCACTGCGGTGGGTGACCGGCGCCTGACCGCGCGGGCCATCGCCCGAGCCGCTCTCGCCACCCGCGCCTCGCCCTCCGCTCGCCCGGACTTCGCCTCCGCCGCGGCCACCGGCCCCGTCCCCCTGCGGGTCGCGGCCCTCCTCTCGCCACCCGCGCCACGCCCCCGCACTGCCTGTTGGATCGCCCTGCTTCTCGCCGCCTGCGCGGCCGTCTCGGCCTGCGCAGCGGCGACCGGCGTGATCGCGTTCCATCACGAGGTGGAGATCGCTCAGGGCGAGGCGCGACGCTGACCGGCCGTCGCATTCAGGACTTCAGTCGGGCAAGGGCAACTTATGCACCAGAAGCCCAAAAACTATGGCAAAGGCACCTGGGCTGCCGCCAGTTGCCCGTGTCATCGTGCGGGCCATGACGACACAGCACGTCCTTGATGACCGGCGTCGCGTTCCGCTGCGCCCGATGGCGAACAAGGTGCCCGAAGTGACCGCCTGCTTTTGGATCATCAAGGTCCTGACGACCGGCATGGGGGAGACGGCCTCCGACCTCCTGGCCCGCGTGCTCGGCCCCGTACCGGCGGTCGCTCTCGGCGGACTCGCCCTGGTGGCCTCCCTGGCCGTCCAGTTCACCGTCCGCCGCCACATCGCCTGGGTGTACTGGACCGCCGTCGTCATGGTCAGCGTCTTCGGCACGATGGCGGCCGACGTCCTGCACGTCGGCCTCGGCGTCCCCTATGCGGTGTCGACTCCCGTCTTCCTGGTCACGCTGGCCGCCGTCTTCGTCCTCTGGTACGCGAGCGAGCGGACGCTGTCCATCCACGGCATCCACACCCGTCGCCGCGAGGGGTTCTACTGGGCGGCCGTCCTGGCCACGTTCGCCCTCGGTACCGCCGCGGGCGACCTCACCGCCACCGCGGGCCTCGGCTACCTGGGTTCGGTCGTCCTCTACGCGGCCGCGATCTGCGTACCTGCCCTGGCCCACCGTTGGGCCGGTTTCAACGCGGTGGCCGCTTTCTGGTCCGCATACATCATCACCCGTCCCCTCGGTGCCTCCCTCGCCGACTGGATGGCGGTCGGCCACACCCGCGGCGGCCTTGACCTGGGGTTGGAGCCTGTCACCCTCGCGTGGACGGCCGCAATCCTGGGCTTCGTCGCCTACCTGGCGACATCACAGCGTGACAGGCGCGGTGGCGTCGCGACCTGACCGGATGCGCCTGGCCGCCGCCCCCCGGCGAGGCGGGCGGCTCCCGGGCGCAGAACCGTGACGCGTCCCGTGATACCGCGGACGACGTGGTGCGCAGCTGGCGAGGACGCGGGTGACTGGCTCCGAAGGAGCCGTGGACGGCGGTGCCGGTGTGGTTGACGAAGGCGTCGACGAGTCGGTGGCCCACCTTCCTGTCGCGGTGGCCCGACACTTCGCTTCGCACTCAGGACACGCAGAGGGCACACGCCACACCGAATTGGCCTGGACAACGAACGAACCCCAGGTCACTGACCTGGGGTTTCTCTCTGGAGCGGGTGACGAGAATCGAACTCGCGCTCTCAGCTTGGGAAGCTCGGGTTCTTTGGCGGGATTGCTGTACCGACCTGCGGGGGAGCCGTGTTGGAGCCCTGGTCGCACCCGGGGCGCTACCCGCTGTTCCCCGTGGTTCCCCGCAGGATCTGGCACGCGTATGGCACGGTGCCTTCGCCTCGAAGGTCCCCCTGGCAGAGCTGGGAGCCCCGGAGTGTCTGAGCCTCAGCGGATGACAGTCGACCACGACGGCGGGTGCGCTGACCAACCACGCACGCGTGTGCCTCGCCGCGTCCCCGCCGTCCTGAGCCACGCTGCCATGCCGTCGACCAGAGCAAGCCGCGTAGGTGGAAGCGTGGCGGTGGAACCTTGACTAGAAGGCCTCATGTCCCGAAGCAACTCGGGCGGGGACGGCGCCTTGGGGTGGTATGGCTGTGGGCGTCAACCGCCTGCCGGGCGACCGTCTGCGCCCGGGGGTGCCCCAGGGGTCGGCCGCGCGTCACTCATCCCCGGGGTCCGGGATCGAGTCGAGCAGCGCGTAAGCGTCCTCCTCAACCTCAGCCCGGCCCATACCCACGTCCATCTTGACGGCCTGCAATTCGGGCAGCTTGAGCCACTCCAACTGCTCCAGTGTGTAGGGGCCATCGCTCTCACCAAACGCCGTCAGCAGCCTGGCTGAGATGCGCTCCACCTCGGCCTCGGCCCCACGCTTCTCGCACATGGCGCGCGCCATTTGATGGATGACCGACACATCCTCCTCGCGAACGTCCCGCAGCACTGCGAGGAGGGACCGCAGATGCTCGGGCACCGTGTCGTCCGGCCGCACCCCGCACCACTGCTCGGCGACCATCTCCGCGACCCGGCGCACAGGCACCTCCAAGGCTCTGGCCAGGTACGGGTAGAGGCTCGGCTTGGGCGGGTCCTCAATCTCGTTCCACCGCACTTTGTTCCACCATGTCACCGATCGCTTGAAGTCACAGTCGGAAGCCATCTCCTGGTACGTCTTGCCGGCCTTGGCGTTGAGCCGGGTGACCCGCTCACTGAATACGTTTCCCATGGCGGGGAGCATCATCTGAAAAATACAAACTGTCAACTATAGTTGATGTCAATCCGCGATTCTGGTAAGGGGGTTGACCCACTTGGGGCGCGGCTCAGGGAGCTGCTGACCCCGGGGCCCGCGGCCACGGCCGATATTCGTCTGCCCCCACGGGGCTGTGCTGCCAGAATCCGGAGCATGAGCCGCACTCCCGAACTGCCGTGGCCTGTGCCCGACGAGCGATTCCGCCACTGGGCCAGTCAGTTCGCTGACATGCACGACCTGGTCCGTGACCTCGTTATCCCGTCCGGCCTGCCCCGGGCTGCGGAAAGCGTCCTGACCACGGCACGCGAGCTGATCCGCATGAGCTATTACCGCTACGAGTTCATGATGATCGGCGCTGCTACCTCCGTCATCGCCATCGAGACCGCGCTCACCGACCGCTACGGCAAGGGCACCCTGGCTGGTCACCTCGGGAAGGCCCGTGCTGACGGACTTCTCACCGAGGAGCAGTACGACCTCCTGGATAGCTGTGGGCGGCCGATCCGGAACAGCTATGCGCACGGGGATCTCACCCATGCCGTGCTGACCCCGCCCCTGGCCATCGGGATGGTCCGTACGTCGATCACGATCCTTGCCGAGTTGCACGCCAGCCCTCGCCCCGGGACCACGGCCTCGAGCGAATAAGCGTTCGCGTGATGCTTCTCGTGCGCAGCCAGTGATTAGGACTCGCCGGACAGCAACCCCTCCGCATCGGCTGCATGGTGACAGCGTTACCACTTGGCTGGATCTTGCCTATGGGCATGTTGTTTCAAGTCGCCTAGCATCATGACGACGGGTAGACCCTCTGTCGCGGTGTGTCACACGCTCACCTCGGTAACAGACCGCCGTCGGGGGGCGCAGCAAGATCGTGGGGGTGTTGTGGGGAAAGCGGAGCCGGCCAACGTAATGCGAGAACTCGCCCGCATGGAGGGTGAAGACACCGGCATCAAGACGTTTGCTCGGTACCGCTGGCAAGCAAAACAGGCCGTCCGGCATTGGCTTACATGCCTTAAACCGGACGGGGGGCCTCTTGCGATTGTGTGCGAGAGGCTTGAAGACATCACCATTGTTCGTGCAGACGCCATCCGATTTGCGCAGCTTAAAACTAGAGACCGTGGATCATGGAGCGCAAAGTCCGTCTGCGACAGGGGGCACGGAGTCGATTCACTGGTGCGCACCTCTAAAGCGGTGCGCGAGATCGGGCTTCATGACCGAGCAGTCTTCGAACTATGGCTCGAAGGGCCAATGTCCGAGCTTAGAGAGACAGTCGACTTCTTCGCCAACCCGGCAACCGCTTCTGCGGCGATTCGGACAAAGATCGTGGCCCTCGGTCTCGAGAGATCTCATCTCAGCGACTTCCTCGAACGCATGATAGTACGAGTACAGCAACCGTCACGTCCACATATTGATGCTGTAATTCTGCGGGAAATGGCGGCACTGTGGCCTGCCCAATCGATCGCGGAGCTCGAGGATATCTACACTCGGCTACTTGATGCCGCCTCTGCGGCGCAGGCCGGCGAGCATCCAATTGGCCAGATTCGACGCTTTGTAGCTCAGTGCGTTGATGCCTCTGCTCTTCCTGGCGTTCCAGACGACATGGACGTGCATGTACTTAGCAGAGCAAAGATCGTGGCATTGACCCCGCCTCTTCCAGTCGAGACGGATGACGAATTGCTCGCTCGCATGTCCGCCGGCGAAAGCTCCTCCATGCTTGAGCTTAAGATGAGGCGTGCGGGTGCCAGCCAACAGGTATTGCACCAGGCGCAGAGTCTTCGCGCGCAGGCAGAGGTAGCTCGACAGCTAGCTATGGCCAGCCGGACTGATTTGGGCGAGGATCTAGAAGAGCTCAAGGAGAAGGTGCTCACCGTAGCGCGGGCAACTGCTACACGCGCCCATCTGAACGGCGCTATGAACCCTGTTGCGGCATCGCGGCCCGCAGATTTCATAAGTGCAGAGCTCTTGAGTAACCCCCATATTCTTGGACAGCTCGACAAAGCGGATATCTTCGCGCGTGATGGGATTGACGTTTTCGGTTACCTTTGTCAACTGTCCGACGAATGCCATTTCGGATGGAGGGTGGCATGACTGCGATCATCGTTGACCCTTCTAGAAGCATCCCCCGTCACAGATTTCGCTCCTCTCCCGAGGCTGAAACTCGACTGCTGCTTTTGATTGACGGATTCAGTCGCAAGCGGGGTGGCGAAGTTAGGAGTTTAGAAGGGCGAGTGAAACTAGCCAAACTCGACTTCTTGCTGCGCTACCCTAAGCATTTGGTCCGAGTTCTGGAAAGTATTGGGGTGGGGGCCCCCGACAGCGATCTCCTTAATTTGCAAGAGGCGCCTCTCGATTCTCGGATGATGAGATATCGATATGGTCCATGGGATCCTTCTTACTACGCAGTCTTGGGATCTCTGATCGGCCGCGGTCTGGTGAAAGTAGAGCCTCTACCGAGAACATCAGGTCTCGGCTATTCAACTACATCAATTGGCGCGTCGCTGGCATCTGAGTTGAGTAAAGATGAAAGCTTCTCGGTGATTAATGCCAGGATCAAGGTTCTTCGCCGACACCTTGATAAGAGTGGCAGCACCTTAAAGGATTATCTGTACAAGCTTCCAGAAGTGGCAGACTCAACGTGGCATGAGGAGATCGGATGAGCATGCCAACTCAGTCGGCTCAAGTATTGGAGCCAGAGGCTCGTCGCCTCACCATCTTCGCAATGGATCTCGTGGGCGGGGGTCGTCGAGTATCCCTGAAGCCCGGACTGAACCTGGTCCACGGGAACATCACCACGGGAAAGACGACGTTCGTACGCCTTATCAGGTCGCTTCTTGGGACGGTTCCTTCCGGACTGCCTGAGGAGACTGAGGTCGTCAGCGACATCCGTGCTCGCCTGAATTTGGGCGGGCAGCTGTGGGAAGTTAATCGTCCTCTGAGCTCTACTCGAAGCGCACCTGTCGACCTAGTCGAGGTCTTGGACGAGGATGGTCGAGAGCCTCGAACGCTTCGTCTGCCGGCGGTTGGATCCCAAGCTTCCTTTGGTCGATTCCTCCTCGATCAAATGGACATTCCTGCAGTATCAGTCCCGCAAGCGCGGTCGAAGCCCACTGAGGGGCTCACACCTGTCACAATGTCTGACTGGCTGGGGTACTGCATTGTCACCGGTGACGAAATCGATGCTCAGGTCTTTGGTCATCATCACCCCTTCCGTGATCAGAAACGGCGGTGGGTATTTGAGCTCGCATACGGTCTATACGATGCCGAAGTCGCTAAGCTCGTGGCTGCGCTCAAGAGCGTTGAAATTAAGATCGGCGCGCTCGATCGAGAGGAAGAGCTGCAGAAGCAGTTTTTGGCCGAGACCCCCTTTTCTAGCTCCGAGGCACTAGTCCGACGCATTGCGGAGATCGATTCAGCTTTGGCTGAAAATGCTACGCAGTCCGTGGATGGTGTATCGGAAGTCGTAGCTACTTTCGACGTGGGTAAGCTGCGAGAGGATCTGCTCCTTAGTCGCGCTAAGGCGCGTCAAGCGGCAGACGAGATACGTAAAAATGAAGGTCAGCTTAAGGACCTCACGGACCTGTTGGGGCAACTCAAGAGCCAGTTCTCAAGATTGACTAGGGCCATCATTTCGGATGAGTGGCTTGTTGACTTTGATTTCGTGGTGTGTCCGCGCTGCGGTAGTGACGTGGAGCCCGCTCGCGCGACAGACGAATGTTGCTACCTTTGTCTGCAAACGCCTGGCAGCAGCTCATCGAGAGAGGCATTCCTGGCAGAGCAGGATCGCATCGTAACTCAGATTCAAGAGACAGAGTCGGTGATTGCTTCAAGGCGCGAGAGCCTAAGTTCGCTAAGGGCCCTTCACGCAGAGTTGAGTGAGCAGGAGGAGATCCTGTCGGCTCAGTTGAACAGCCGAACACAAACTTTCGTATCGGATCGCGAGTCACAGATTGCTGAATCGGCGAGCAATCGTGCCTACTTGGCGGCGGAACGCAATAAAGCCGAGGAGTATCTACGCATCCTCGAGCGATTTCAACTCACTTTCTCGAGCCGCCAGGAGCTTGAAGAGCAAAAGGCGGAAATTGAGGATAAAATCGCCAGACGCGAACTGACAGCGTCGGCGTCCGAATCCTATATTGAGCTACTGGAGGATAGACTCCTTGGCTACCTGTCGCAGCTAAATGTTCCGCACTTTGATGCCGACCTAAGTGTCACGATTAATCGGAAGACTTACCTGCCGGAAATCAGTGGACGAACCTTTGACGAATTGTCGAGCCAAGGGTTGAAGACACTGGTTAACGTGGCACATTCTCTCGCGCATCACACCGTCGCGATTGACAATAACCTGCCGATGCCTGGACTATTGGTTCTTGATGGTCTGTCTGCGAATGCTGGGCGGCGAGGTTTTGACGAGGATCGAATCCGGGATATGTATCAGCTCCTCATGAGTGTTTCAGAGGAGTATGGCGATCGACTACAGATAATTGCCGTCGATAATGATCCGCCTGCCGATCTGTGGGGCGACCTGTCGAGTATGGAGGTTCTCCATCTTACGCAGGAAGACAAACTGATTCGCTTTCCGCCGGTAGTTGTTCCTAATCAGGCAGCGGGAACGGAATAGGTCGGTGGAGCGGCTTTGGGGTGGCGCTGCTTTGGCGCGAGTGATCATGGCCCCGTAAGCTTCCGGCGCGTCGGGCAGTCTGTGGACCTGCCCGGTAAAGCACGACGTTGGGGCCATGATTTTCGAGGCTCGCGCCAAAGTGGCTCCGTAAAGCCGTGGAGCCGACCGCCCCAGCCGCGACGTACCCCTTCTCTGACATCAGGCCGCTGCATGCTCTTAGCGCGGCACGGGCGCCGGCCGGGCTGGAGCGGGGCGGAGACTGGAGCGCAGGCCCGGCCGGGGGCCGGGCCGCGCGCGGTGAGCGGAGCGAGCCGCCTTGAACCCGTGAAGAAGGTTGTTACTCAGTGGTGGCTGTGATGCGCCACAAGGGAGCGTCGTACTGCTGTGGACGGCTGTTGATGAGCAGCTGGCGTAGGTCTTCGCGCAGGGAGCCGTTCAGGTTCAGGGCTTCGGTGATGCGGCGGAACGTCGTATGGGTGACTCCGCGGCCTCGGGCTTCGGCTACGAACTGGTCGAGCTGAGACAGCACGACCTCAGGGTCGAGCTGTGCCGGTGGCTGGTCCTTGAGCCATGCGGCCTTGTTGCGCTCGTAGTCGATCTCCGAGTAGCCGCAGATTTCGCGGCTGTGTGCCTCAATCTCGTCTAGGTTGGCGGTCGTCAGGATGGCGCGGGCCAACTGGTTGCGGGTCAGTGCCTCGTCCAGGTCGACCTCATGGACCGTCGGTCCCTCGCCAGTGAGCGGCACAGGAAGGCCGGCGTCTCGCATCTCGCAGGTGCCGCGTACGCCTCGGGCTGTCGCCGCGAGCATCCCGGTTGCCTCGGAGGGGTGCCACTCCAGGACCGAGCTGATGGGCTCGACGTTCTTCGTGGTGAGGGTGTGGATGAGCGGGCCGAGCATGCCGCGCACTTCGTCGAGGGGGAGTTCCCCGTCAAGGCCGGGGCCCGCCACCAGGAGGCGAACAGGAGCGTTCAGCTGGCAGCACGCGGCGAGGGTGACGGCATCGGCAAGCGGGCTCTTCAACGTCGGCTCATCGCCGCGGGCGAGGATGTCGCCGCCCACGTCCAGGAGGTCGATCGACTCTGGTGACAAGTGGTCCGCCAGCTCTTCGAGTTGGCGGGTGACGCCTTCGACCCCGTAGCGCGGATCGATCAGCGCGAACGTGTGCCGGAGCTCTGCTGCGAGTCGGGGGAGAGTCGAGCCCGCCGGAGCGATCGGGCGAGCTTCGGCCGGCACTGCCCAGACCGCTGGGGTGAAGGGCTGGAGACCGGTGAAGTTGTCCGGTCCTCGGGGACCGGGAACCGGGTCGATCAGGAGACGGTCCCACGCGTACGTGAGGATCACCGCCTGCTCCTCGTCGCCGTAGAGGGCGGCGTGAATCATTGCGGCGGCGACTGCGTCGCCCCCTCCTCCTGCTGCGACGATCAACCGCGTCATGCGTCTCAGCCTACGGGGTAGGGGGTTGACCACTCACCCTATAGTGGCTAGAGGCCATAGCCACTTGTATCGAGAAGCAGGCCTCAGCTCGGTAGCGGGGTGCCCGCCTACTCGCCTGGGGCTCGCCTTGGGTGAGGAGGACTGATGCCGCAGATCGAGGAGGCTCAGCCGAAGTATCTCCAGATCGCGCACTACATCCGTGATCAGATTCTTCGGGGTGACCTGCGACCGGGGGACGAAGTGCCGTCCGAACGGCAGTTGGCAGCGGACTGGAAGGTGTCGCGGCCCACGGCCGCGCGGTCGTTGGAGGCGCTGAGCCATCAGGGGCTCGTCGAGAAGCGTCAGGGGTCGGGCACGTATGTGCGGAGCCTTGAAGTCAACCGGCGGGCTCGTGAGCTGTACGGGCGCGCTCGGCAGACCGGGAAGATCTACACGCCCGGGGAGTACGCCGTAATCACCTCTGCCGGTTGGCTGGAAGCGCCGGACCATGTGGCTGAAGCGCTGGGCCTGGTCAAGGATCGCCGTGCGGTGCACCGCCGGCGGGTGACCAACAACCAGGACGGGCCGATCACGCTGTCCACCTCGTGGTTCGCTCCGGATGTCGGTCAGCGCGCGCCGAAGCTGCTGGAGCCGGAGCGGATCCAAGAGGGCACGCTGCTGTACGTCGAGAACATGACCGGTCGGCAGGGAAGTTACGCGGAAGATCGCATGTGCGCGCGGGAGGCGACGGAGGAGGAGGCCGAGGACCTTCAACTTGCCGCCGGCTCGGCTGTGCTGATCGTGCACCACGTCGTCTTCGACCTCCAGGACCGGCCGTTGGAGTTCGCTGAGGCCACCTACCCGCCGCATCGCTGGGCGTTCGAGCAGGGCTACCCCCTCACCTGAGGGGGCCAGTTGCGGCGAATCGCTTGCGTGGGCCAAGTGGCTAATGCCACTATCCAGAAAGTGGCTAAGGCCACTTCACTGGGAGGAGGCGCGGTGTGACGAGTCAGCGGCCGGATCAGGGCACGCACTTACCTTGCCGGGGTTGCCGGGGGCGCGGTTGGAAGCGCGTCGGCTCGCGTACGACCCTGGCGCTTGCCACCGCTGCCGACCGCGCCCGCGCCACATCGAAGCGGCGCTGCCTCGACTGCGACGGCAGCGGCAGGAAGTGAGCACCCATGGCCTACATGATCGACCGCTACCCGTCTGAGGAGTCACCGCGTCTCGGTGCGATGACCTTGCACCCTGTCGCTGAGTCTGTGCCGCGGGCTCGGCGCTGGTTCCGCAAGTTCATCGCCCCGTACAACCCAGCCTGCTCCGTCGACGACTGCGTGCTGATGATCTCGGAGCTGGTCACCAACGCCATCGCTTACGGCCGGTCGGACGAACCCTGGCTCGTACGGGTTGAGTGGTTCCGTGAGGGGACCTCGCTCCGAGTCGACGTGCACAACCCCGGCTTTCTGGCGAACGTGCGGCTGAGGCATCCCGACGCCAACGACTCCCACGGGCGTGGACTTCTCCTGGTTGATTCGCTGGCCGAGTCGTGGCACGCCGCACCGAGCCGCTTCGGCGGAACCGTCGTCTCCTTCCTGGTAGCCGATGCCTGGCCCGGAAGGTAAGAGTTCGCTCCGCTTCTACTTTGACAATCGAAGATTCGCTAGTCTGGTTGACCAGTTGACTTGGCCAATCCCGACAGGCGGCGTTCATGGCGTATGAAGTGGAGCCACCGAAGTACGTGCGCCTCGCACAGACGATCCAGCGTCGCATCGAGGACGGCACGTACCCGCCTGGCACTCGGGTACCCAGCGAGAACCAGTTGGTGCAGTCCTTCGGGATGTCCCGCCCCACCGTCGTGCGGGCGCTGGAACTGCTGAAGCGTGATGGCTGGCTGGAGTCCCGACAGGGGTTCGGCACGATCGTGCGAGGCCGCCCGGCTGTCGTTGAGCAGAAGGACCGCCGGGGGACTGAGACGCTCACGCGCGATGAGTCGGGAGCGGCGGGCCGGTTGGTCGAAGTCGGCTACGTCCCCGTTCCGGCGCGGGTCGCATCCGTCCTCGGGCTGCCCAAGCGGGCCAAGGTTCTCATGCGCCGGTTCCTGGCGGAGGAGGATGGCGAACCGGTGGAGCTGGTGTCGTCCTACTTCCCCGCCGGCCTGGTCGAAGGTACGGAACTGGAGAGCGCCGACGCGCTGGCAGGTGGCACCCGCGCACACCTGGAGACGCGCAAAAAGGTCCGCTTCGACCATGTGACGGAACGGGTTTCGGCGCGTCTGCCGGAGCCCTCCGAAGCGGAGCTTCTGGATCTCCCTGAGGGGGTTCCGGTCCTCAGTGTCCTGGTCGTCGCGTGTGACGCTTCTGGGCAGGCGCTGCAAGTCTCCGACGTGCTGCTTCCCGCCGACCGGCAGGAACTGGAAGACACCTACCGTCTGAACTGAGCCCGATGGGCGGCCCGTTCGCCGCCTACTCCACCTAGATTCGCACTTGACAAGTCAACTTGACATCTCTAGCTTCGAACTTGCTAAGTCAACTTGTCAGGTGACGAGTTGATCGACTCAAGAGGAGAAATCTGTGCGTGTGATCCGTATTGACGCTTCGACCGCCACGATCCTGCTCACCGAAGCGCCGGCGCCGAAGGTGCGTGACCGGCAGACCGGTGAGATCGCCAAGGACGCCGTGAGCGGTGAAGCGCTGATGACGGTCGGCGTCGTCTACATCGACGAAGGTGAGTCGTCGCTGATCCAGGTCACCGTCCCCGAGAGCGGTGTGACGGACGGCCTGACCGTCGGGGCCCCGGTCTCGCTGCCGGGGCTCATCGCCCGGCCGTGGGAGAGCGTCTTCAACGGGCAGCAGCGGCACGGCATCGCCTACCGGGCGACCGCCGTTGCTCCGGGCGCCTTCCCGATGGAGCAGGCGGGCTGATCGTCGTGATCGACCTGGTGACGTGGGCCGAGCTGGGCGGGTCGCTCGCTGCGATAGGCGGCGCGGCCTACGCCCGGCATGCCCATCCGGCGGCGTACTGGTCCACGGTCGGGCTGCCCGTCTCGATGGCCCGACTGCTGGCCTCGTATACCTCCACCATGGACGCGTGCGGCCTGACAGTTGAGCCACCTCGGTGGCGGGCCCTGGCCGTCAAGGCCACGACTCGCCGTGAGGTCCGGCCGGTGCCTCCCCGCCGGGGCATGATCCGGCCCACCTCGACCGGTCTGCGGCTCCGGCTGCGGCTGGCTCCGGGCCAGGAACCAGCGGACGTGGCGGCCTCGGCCGAACGGCTCCGGCACGCCTGGGGCGTCCATGCCGTGTACGTGCGGGACGTCAAGCCCGGTGTCGTGGAACTGCGGCTCGTCGGCTTCGACGTCCTGCGCAAGGTACGGATGCCCCGTCGGACCGACGCTGGTCCGCTTCGGGTGCCGGTGGCTCTGCGGGAGGACGCAACTGCCTTCGTACGGGACTACCGGGCCGTACCTCATGAACTCGTGCTCGGCGCCACGCTGTCCGGCAAGTCAATGTTCCTGCGGAACCTGCTTGCCGGGCTGGCCGCTCAGCCGGTGGTCCTGGTCGGGATCGACTGCAAGCGCGGTGTGGAGCTGGCGCCGTTCGCTCCTCGACTCTCGGCGCTGGCGACCGATCCGGAGCAGGCGGCCGAGCTGCTGCCCGTGCTCGTCAAGGAAATGGAGGACCGATACGACCTGATCAAAGCGCGGCAGGGCATCGCGCCCGGCACCCCGGATGAGCTGATCACCTCGGACGTCTGGGGCCTGCCGGAGGATGAACGCCCGGCTCCGATCGTGCTGTTCGTCGACGAAGTGGCGGAACTCTTCCTCGTCGCCACGAGGAAGGAGGAAGAGCGACGGGACGAGATGGTCACTCAGCTCATCCGGCTCGTTCAGCTCGGCCGTGCGGCCGGCATCTACCTGGAGGTCTGCGGGCAGCGCTTCGGGGCCGAATTGGGCAAGGGAGCGACCATGCTCCGGGCACAGCTCACCGGCCGGGTCTGCCATCGGGTGAACGACGAAGCGTCCGCGAAGATGGCGCTCGGTGACATCGCCCCTGAGGCTGTTCTGGCCTCTTGCGCCATAGCGGCTGAGTTGCCCGGCCTCGCCGTCGTCGGCGACACGTCCGGCGGCTGGTCCCGCATCCGCACCCCTCACCTGTCCCTCGCCGACGCTGCGGCCACCTGCCGCGAGACGGCGCACCTCGTCCCGGATATTCCGGCGCTCGCGCCGTTCCGGCCTCATGTTCCACCCGTGCCGGTGAAGGAGTCCGGTCCCCTGGCCACTCCTCAGCCGATCACCGAGTAGCCGACTCGCTCCCACGGTCGGCGCGGCCGTCCCGCGCCAAGTCCCTAGCCGACCCATGTCCGGAACTGGAAGGAGTGGCCGTGCGTGCCCTGCCCGTCCGTGTGGACGCCGTGCTCGTTCAAGCGGTGATCGCTGCCGCGCTGTCCTTCGCTCACCTGCATGACCTGGCGCTCGCTGCCGGACAGGAGGGCTGGAAGGCCTGGGCCTATCCGGTCTCCGTCGACCTGCTGTTGGTCGCGGCCTGGCGGCGCCTGCGCTCCGGTGAGGCGAAAGCGGCCGGGTGGTGCTGGTTCCTCGTCGCGCTGACGGCGTCCCTAGGCGCCAACGTCGCCACCGCCGGGCTGCTCGACTTGGAGGACGTACCGGCCTGGCTCCGCATCCTCGTCGCCGGCTGGCCTGCGGTTGTCTTCCTCGGCGGCACGCTGCTCGCTCACGGAGCAGCGCATCCCAGCACGGACCCGGCTACGGCACAGGCGCCGGAACCGACCGCCGCAGACAGTGAGCCGCCTACTGCTGCGCCCGAACTGCCGGCCGCCGCACTGGAGTCGGCGCCGCCGCCTGCAGCCCCGGTACCGCCCGCGCTCGTCACTCTCGCCCGGAAGGTCGCCGACGAACACCGCGCCCGGACCGGGACCGACATCGACACCTCGACCCTTCGCGCCCGGCTCGGTGTGCCCATGCCGCTCGCCGAAGCCATCACCACCCAACTCACCTGACCCGGAGGAATCTCCCCCTTGCGCCCGTCCACGCTCCGCGCGCTCAAGCGCGCCGCCGAGCTGACCCGACAGAACCGCCTGACCGAAGCCGTGCTGATCGCCGAACCGGTGATCCTCGCCGCCGACAGCTACGAGGGCGACGAGATCTTGCGCTGGCTGGCCGGCCACGTCACCGACTTCACCGGCGAGACCGACAAGGAGATGCCCTGATGTCCGCCAACCGCCGTTTCCGCCGCGTCGTCCGCATCGGCCCCGTCCAGGTCGCCACCTACAACGACGGCCGGGGCCGAGAGAAGCACACCGCCGCCTGCACGGCTCCGCGCTGCGGCTTCTCCACCGACTACGACAGCCGCGCCGCCGCCGAACTGGCCGCACGCACCCACCGCTGCCGCGTCCGCTGAGGAGCTCCCGTGACCGTCTCGCTGCCGCTCGTCTTCGTCCTGGGCGTCATCGCCTGGGCCGCGATCAAGTTCCTCGGCATCCGCCTCTGGGTCGCCGTCGTGATCGCGCTGTTCGGCTTCTGGCTCTCGCACACCATCCTCGCCCCGGCCATCGAGTCCGGCACCCGCTCCGGGGTCGATGTCGTCAACGGCACCCACGAATGACACCCCGACCGACAAGGAGTCCCGCGATGTTCCGCCCCAAGCTGCCCGACACCCCGCACATCCAGAGCATCACCACCCACATCCCGCAGGATCACGCCCCGGCTCCTTCCGCCGGCCGCTCGGTCGCCCCGTTCGTGGGGGTCGGCGCCGGTGCGGTCGCCGCAGTGGTCGTCGTCGGCGTCGTCCTCACCGCGCTCCTGGCGGCGGTCGCCGTCTCGGCCGTGTCTGTGGCCATCGCCGCCGTGGTCCTGCGCTCCCTCGTCACCGGCGCCAACAGGCGCTGACCGGCCGCCGGGGCGGCAAACGCCGCCAAGCATCCCGCCGCCCCGGGGCCGTCCCTCCCAACCGCCGAAACAGCCGAAAGGAAGACCCATCATCACCCGGCAGACTCCGCCCCCGCTGGCGGAACTCTCCATGCTGGCCTCCCTCGGCACCATGCCCGAGCTGGCCCGCCAACTCTCCGGCCTGGGTGGGTGCGCGAACCCCGTGCGCCTCGACGGCCACCGCACCGAGTACGCGGTCGACCGGACAACCGGAGAGATCGGGCGTGTCCTCCACCACCTCGACTCGTCCTCCCTGCCCGCCGGAAGTCTCCTCGTCCGCTGCAACAACCGCCGTGCCACCCGCTGCGCGGCCTGCGCGGAGGTCTACCGCCGAGACACCTTCCACCTGATCACCGCCGGACTCCGCGGCGGCAAGGGCACCGCCGAACAGGTCGGCACACACCCGCGTGTCTTCGCCACCTTCACCGCGCCGAGCTTCGGCCCCGTTCACAACCGCCTCTCCAGCGGTCGGCCTTGCCGCTGCGGTGCCCGGCACGACGAGACAGACCCGGCCCTCGGTACGCCCCTCGACCCGGACGCGTACGACTACGAAGCGGCTGTCCTCTGGAACGCTCATGCCGGAGCCCTCTGGCGGCGCTTCTCGATCTACCTGCGTCGTGAGATCGCCAAGCGCGCCGGACTCACCCAGCGTGCGTTTCGGGACCACGCGCGCGTGTCCTTCGCCAAGGTCGCCGAGTACCAGAAGCGGGGAGCCGTCCACTTCCACGCGGTCATCCGCCTGGACGGCCCGGAGGGCGGCGACACGGCCCCTCCGGCCTGGGGGTCCGCCGAGCTGCTGACCGACGCCATCCATGCCGCCGCCACCGCCACCCGCGTCCACGGACCGGATGTCGACGGCCGCGCCCACACCTTCACCTTCGGTCGCCAACTCGACGTGCGTACCATCCGCTCCGCCGACTTCGACGGCGGGCAAGAGCTGACCGACCGGGCCGTAGCGGCGTACATCGCTAAGTACGCCACCAAAGGCGCCGAGACAGCGACCGGCACCCTGGACCGGCCGATCCGTTTCCTCGCCGAGCTGGCACAGGCCCGGATCACCGACCACGCCCGGCGCATGATTCGGACGGCCTGGACCCTCGGCGCACGCAAGGACCTCGAACACCTCCGCCTGCGCGCCTGGGCGCACATGCTCGGCTTCCGCGGCCACTTCTCCACCAAGTCCCGCCGCTACTCCACCACCCTCGGCGCCCTCCGCGACGCCCGCGCCGCATGGCGCCGCACCCAAGCCGCCACGACCGCCGCTCCCCAGGACGGCGAAACCACGCTCGTCCTCGCCCACTGGGTCTTCGCCGGAACCGGCCTCAGTACCGGTGAAGCCTGGCTCGCCACATCCCTCGAACCCGCCCCCGGAACGGAAGGAGAGCCCACCACATGAACGACCGCTACCTGTCCGTCGACCAGGTCGCCGAGTTGCTCGGCACGACTCCTCGCTTCCCCCGGCGGCTCATCGAGGAACGGCGCATCCGGTACGTGAAGGTCGGCCGGCATGTGCGTATCCCGGAAAGCGCGGTCGAGGAGTTCATCCGGTCCCGCACGGTGGAGCCGCTCAGGCGCCCCCGGCGGCGCTATGGAAGGGCTGCCTGATGGCCAACAACAGGGGCAGGCGTCGCCGCTTCGGTGCGATCAGAAAGCTCCCCTCCGGCCGGTACCAGGCGCGCTACCCGGGGCCCGATGGGGTGATGCGTCCGGCACCGTTCACGTTCGAGACGACGGCGGACGCAGATGACTGGCTCGCCGAGAAGCAGACCGAGATTCGCCGTGGCGAGTGGCGTGACCCCGACGCAGGCGCGGTGAGCTTCCGGGCCTACGCCGAGAAGTGGGTGGAGGAACGGGAGCTCGCACCGTTGACGCAGGACCTGTACCGCTACCTCCTCGACAAGCACCTGTTTGCCTTCGCGGACTTGGACCTGGACGAGATCACCGCGCCGCGAGTTCGGGAGTGGCGGGCTGAACGCCTTCGGCTCACCGGTGCCAAGACGATCACGGCCAAGGCGTACCGGCTCCTCAAGGCCATCATGGAGACCGCCGTGGACGACGAACTGATCACGCGCAATCCATGCCGTATCAAGGGCGCCGGTAAGGAGAAGGCTGCTGAGCGGCGTATCGCCACCGTCGGCCAGGTGGATGCCCTCGCCAACGCGGTCGGCATGCGCTGGCGGCTCATGGTCTACCTCGGCGCCTACGGTCCGCTCCGGCCGGAAGAGCTGGCCGGTCTCCGGCGCCGGGACGTCGACCTTGACCACTTACGGCTCCGGGTCCGCCTCGCCGAGCCGGAGCGGATGAACGGGCGCCGCGTCCAGGGCGACACCAAGTCCGAGGCCGGTACCCGGACTGTGATTCTTCCCGCCTTCCTCCGCCGTGAGCTTCGCTGGCATCTGGAGTCCTACGCCGAGCCGGGCCCGGACGGGCTGCTCTTCGTCGGTGAGAAGGGGGCGCCCTTCCGGCGCAGCACCTTCGGGCGGAAGTGGCGGAAGGCCCGGGAGGTCGTCGGCATGCCGGAGGGCTTCCGGTTCTACGACCTGCGGCACACCGGGCACACGCTCTCCACCCGATCCGGTGCCACCCTGAAGGACACGATGGTGCGCGCCGGACAGTCCTCCGAGAAGGCCGCGCTGATCTATCAGCACTCCGACGAGGAGCGCCAAGAGGAGGTTGCCGCCGGCCTCGACGCCACCGTCCGGAAGGCTCGGGAGGAGGCTGCCCGGAAGACGGCCGAGACACCTTCTGGCACGGATCTGGCACGCGGCCAGTGATCACCCCGGACAGCAAAACGGCCCAGGTCTCTGACCTGGGCCTTCTTCGTGGAGCGGGTGACGAGAATCGAACTCGCGCTCTCAGCTTGGGAAGCTGATGTTCTACCATTAAACTACACCCGCGTAAGACGCCGACCGGAGTCGGTGTCCGAATGCTCGCCCACTCTACCTCATGCCAGGCCCCCGGTGTTCGCGCCGCGGGGCCTGAGGGTGTTTCAGGGGTGGGATGCGGCTGCGGGGGAACGGAGTTGGGGCGTACGGTGTGGGCGTCGAGGAGGGTCCGGGCGGGACCGGAGTGCCGCCTGGAGGGCCGTCCCTTTGATCCCGTACTGTGGCTTTTGTCGTCAGGCAAGCAGCAGCCAGACGCGGCTCTTGGGGAAGGGACTCTTGGACTTGATGGAGCGCACCGTCGTCCGCTGTGCGGATGGGCACGTGTTCACCACCGCTTCGTTCCCGATGCAGCAGGCCGAGCGGCTCGGCCCCGGCCGGCTTCTTCGGTGTCCGCGCTGCGCGCGGCTGAGGAGCGTGGTGCCCGTGAGCTACCAGAAGCGGTAGCGGACAGAGCGAGCAGGCACAGCGACAGCAGCAAGCAGCGCCAGGCGCGCGGAGTCGTCCGATTGTGGGCGCTCCGCGCGCCTTGCGTATCCTCGGGGCGTGCTTCTCTCAGACAAGGACATCCGGGCCGAGATCGACGCCGGGCGGGTGCGGATCGATCCCTATGACGACGCGATGGTGCAGCCGTCGAGCATCGATGTGCGGCTGGACCGCTACTTCCGGGTGTTCGAGAATCACCGGTACCCCCACATCGACCCCGCCATCGAGCAGAGCGATCTGACCCGGCTCGTGGAGCCGGAGGGGGACGAGCCGTTCATCCTGCACCCCGGGGAGTTCGTCCTCGCCAGCACCTACGAGGTCATCACCCTGCCCGACGATCTCGCCTCCCGGCTGGAGGGGAAGAGCTCGCTGGGGCGGCTGGGGCTGGTGACGCATTCGACGGCCGGGTTCATCGACCCGGGGTTCAGCGGGCACGTCACCCTGGAGCTGTCGAACCTGGCCACCCTGCCGATCAAGCTGTGGCCGGGGATGAAGATCGGGCAGCTGTGCATGTTCCGGCTCAGTTCGCCCGCCGACTTCCCCTACGGGAGCGAGCGGTACGGCTCCCGGTACCAGGGGCAGCGCGGGCCGACCGCCTCCCGGTCCTTCCTCAACTTCCATCGGACCCAGGTGTGAGCGACAAAGGCATGAGCGCGGTGCGGGAGAACCTTTCCTACGAGCAGTTCGGGGCCGCCGTGCGTGAGCTCGCGCAGGTCATCGCCGACGACGGGTACGAGCCCGACGTCGTGCTGAGCATCGCCCGCGGCGGTGTCTTCGTGGCCGGCGGGCTCGCCTACGCCCTCGACTGCAAGAACATCCACCTGGTGAATGTGGAGTTCTACACCGGTGTGGGGACGACGCTCGACATGCCCGTCATGCTCGCTCCCGTGCCCAACCTGATCGACTTCTCCGACAAGAAGGTGCTGATCACCGACGACGTCGCCGACACCGGCAAGACGCTCAAGCTGGTGCGCGACTTCTGCCTCGACACCGTCGCCGAGGTGCGCAGCGCCGTGATCTACGAGAAGTCCCAGTCGCTGGTGAAGTGCGAGTACGTGTGGAAGCGGACCGACGAGTGGATCAACTTCCCGTGGTCCGTGGAGCCGCCCGTGGTGCGGCGCAGCGGCCAGGTGCTCGACGCCTGACCAGCAGGGACAAGAGAAGGGGCTCCCCCAGGGGAGCCCCTTTCCCGTGTGCGCGGAGCCTCAGACCGTGCCCAGCTTCACGATCGACAGCAGCGCGATCAGCTGGATCGCCGACGCGCCCAGCGCCTTCGGCCAGGGCAGGTCGTGGGAGCGGCTGACCATGAGGGTGAGCAGTACGCCGCCCGCGACCCAGGTGGCCCAGCCGAGCAGCTGCACGAACGTCGCGTCGCCGCCCGCGAACATCGCGAAGACCAGGCGCGGCGCGTCCGTGAGGGACATGATCAGCATGGAGAGGCCGACCGTGGGCTGCCAGGCGCCGTCGCCGCCGAGCTGGCGGGCCAGGGTGTGGGTGACCACGCCCAGGACGAACGCGCTCAGCACCATCGCGACGGCCGTCGTCAGGACGATCGGGATCGCGTTCGACAGTGTGGCGTTTATCGCATCCTTGCGGGCGCCGTCGAAGCCGAACACGGCGAGCAGGCCGTAGAGGAACGTGACGATCAGGGCCGGGCCCCACATCGTGTAGTCCCGCATCTGGAGGAACGTCTGGTTCGGGGCGAGGACGATCCCCCTCAGCAGGGCCTTCCAGTGCAGGCGCGGGCCGATCGGGCCGGGCGGCGGGGCGGCCGAGCCGGCGCGGTAGGTGTCGCCCTGGGTGTAGGGGTCCTCGCCGACCGAGAAGGCCTGGGTGTGGCCCGGGTTGTTCGCCGCGTACGGGTCGTGCGGGCCCTGCGGACCGGGCGGGTACGCGCCGTCGCCGAAGTACTCCGGCTCGCCGTGGCCGCCGTGGCCGCCGTGGCCGCCCTGGCCGCCGTAGCCGACGCCGGGTCCGGCGTTCGGCTGCGGCCAGGTGGGGCCGCCGCCGCCCCCGTACGGCGGCTGCTGCGGGTACGGCTGCGGCGCCGGCGGGTAGCCGTACGACGGCCCCTGCGGCGTCTGCTGCCCGTTCGGAGGGTTGTGCGGTCGCGTCTGAGGAGCGCCGTTGTTCCGGCCGCGTCCGATCCTGAATCCAGCCACGTCTTCGAACGTACCTGGTCCCCGGCGGTGGTGTGCCGGGCCCGGGCTTCCGGGCCCGGCTTTGCGGCCGAGCTGTGACATCCCTTAAGGGGTACGGGCCTTGGGCCTCGGTGGGGTGTCAGGGTTCGGCCGTACGGGCATCGCCCCGGCCTCGCGCGGTGGCCGGCCGGCGGTGTCAGTCGGGCAGCGAGCCGCCCAGTTCCGGCAGGGCGATCGCGCCGGTCCTGGTCGGCACCGTGGCGGTGCCCCGCATCAGCAGCGCGCTGCCCGCCGCTCCCACGGCCAGGTCCGCCCTGCCGTCGGCGGTCAGGTCGCGCAGGCGCAGGGTGTAGCCGAAGGAGGTGTGGGAGTCGGCCGGGCCGAGCACCGTCTGGGCGATCCAGGAGGAGCGGGCGCCGGTGAGGCCGCCGGAGCCGCCGCGGAAGAGGTGGACACCGCCCTGGTCCTCCCGGCCGTCGACGTCCTCGTGGGGCACGCCGACCGCGAGGTCGGCGTAGCCGTCGCCGTTCGCGTCCGCGGCCGAGATCGCGTAGCCGAAGCCGTCGTCGGCCTCGGGACTGCCGGAGACGCCCGCCGTGGCCTGGGTGAAGGTGACGGAGCCGCTCGGGCCGGACGACGTGCCGCGCCAGATCGTGACCGCGCCCTTGCCGCCGTCCTTGTCGGGCAGGCCGAGGGCGATGTCGCCGTAGCCGTTCTTGTCGAAGTCGCCGATGACCGGGCTCGGGTAGAGGCCCTGCTGCCGGTCGCTGAGGGTCCTGGAGGCGCCCGAGGCGAGGCCGGTGGACGTGCCTTTCAGGAACCAGGCGCGCTCGCGGATGTCGCTGCCGGTGATCTCGGTGCCGATGACCACCAGGTCCGTCCGGCCGTCCCCGTCGACCTTGCCGGCCGCGAGGGCGGAGGAGTACCAGCCCGCGGACCCCTTGTCGATCTTGCTGACCTTGCCGGTCGTGCCCGACTTGGTGAAGGGGCCGCGGTAGAGCCAGGCCTCCTCGCCGCCGATCACGGCCAGGTCGGGTGAGCCGTCGCCGGTGAAGTCGCCGGTGGCCAGGTCGCGGCCGAAGTGGCCGGCCGCGCCGCCGGCCGGGGTGAGGTTGGTGCCGCCGGACAGGCCGGACTTGGAGCCCCAGACGACGGTGACCGTGCCGCGGTAGTCGTCGCCGCCCACGTGCTCGGTCGGGTTGCCGACGACGAGGTCCGCGTAGCCGTCCTTGTTGAGGTCGGCGCTCGCGAGGGACTCGCCGAACTGGTCGTCCTCCTCGCCGGATCCGGGGATGCCCGCGCTGTCCTGGTGGACGCGCTGGACGCGGGAGGTGTCGGGGCCGGTGGCCGTGCCGTAGAGGACGGTGACGGTGCCGCCCTCGCGGTCGACGTCGTCGTAGCCGCCGTAGGCCAGGTCGCGGCGGCCGTCGCCGTTGAAGTCGTCGTAGTGCTTGGCCACCGCCGCGGTGGCGGGTGCGGTGAGGAGCACGGGGCTGATGCCGGTCGCCAGCAGGGCGGCGGCCAGGGCGGTCGTGGTGGTTCTGCGCATGGTGTCTCCCTGGTCCGTCAGCCGATGAGGCCGGAGCCGAAGGCGCCGTACGAGCGGGTCTGGCCGAGGCTGCCCGGGCCGAAGGAGCGGGCGCCGTCGGTGACGGGGCCGGTGGCCGAGCCGCGCAGGCTGGTGATCGCGCCGACGCCCTCGTCCTCGAAGCCGGCGGTGACGGTGAACTCGGCGCGGCCGTCCTTGGTGACGTCGGCCAGCAGGACGTCGGAGCCGAAGTAGTCCATGGCCTCGGCCGAGCCGGGGACGCCGGCGGTGGCCTGGGTGAAGGTGCGGGCGCCGGTGCGCGAGACGCCGGAGGCCGAGCCGTTCATCAGGACGGTGGCGCCGGTGTCCTCGGTGGTGCCGACGTCCTCGAAGACGACGCCGATGGCGAGGTCGCCGTAGCCGTCGCCGTCGGCGTCGCCGATGGAGACCGCGCTGCCGAAGCCGTCGCCCGCCTCGTCGCCGCCGGGCACGCCCTCGGAGTCCTGGGTGAGTTCCGCCATGGGCGCGTCGCCGTTGACCGGGCCGCCCTCGGAGCCGCGGATGACGACGACCCGGCCGCCGAGGCTGCCGCTGTGGTCGTCCTCCTTGGAGAAGACGTTGCCGAGGGCGATCTCGTCGTAGCCGTCGCCGTCGATGTCGCCGAGGGCGAGGGAGGTGCCGCCGTTCAGGGGGCGGGGGACGGAGGTGTCCGGGCCGGTGGGGGAGCCGAGGTAGGCGACGCCCTTGGACCAGCTGCCCGTCCCGTCCTCGTTCAGGCGGACCCGGTAGGTGAGGACGAGGTCGGACCTGCCGTCGGCGTTGGTGTCGCCCGCCGCCATGGCGTCGACGCTGTACGACGTCTCGGGCGTGGCGATCCGCCGGACGGCGCCGGTGGTGCCGGTCGTCGTGAAGCCGCCGCGGATGACGTACGGGTCCGCGTAGGCGCTCGCGGCCAGGTCCGTCCTGCCGTCGCCGTCGAAGTCGCCGGCGGTCAGCAGGTTGCCCCAGTGGTCGTGCGCGGACACGGCCGGGTCCTTCACCGTGGTGCCGTTCTTCAGGCCGCTCGCCGAGCCCCACAGGAGGGTGACGGAGCCGCCGTCGACGTCGTCGCCGACGTCCTCACCGGGGGAGCCGACCGCGAGGTCGGTGTAGCCGTCGCCGTTGAGGTCGCCCAGGGCGAGCGCCTCGCCGAAGGTGTCCTCGGCCTCGGCGGCGCCGGGCACACCGGCGGTGTTCTGGCTGACCACCGTCCGCTTGGCCGGGTCGAGGCCGGTGGCGCCGCCGTAGACGACGGCGACGTAGCCGGCCATGCCCTGGCCGTCGACCTTGGCGTACGGGGCGGCGAAGGCGATGTCGCCGTAGCCGTCGCCGTTGAAGTCGGCGGTCGGGCCGGTGGCCGGGGCGGCGGTGGCCGCCGTCGCGGGCAGGGCCGTGAGGAGGCCTGTGGTGAGGGCCGTGGCCAGGAGGAGGGTGCGCTTGCGCATGGGGTTCCTGTCGGTCGGAGGTGCTGCTGATCAGGAGGAGGGCGGTGTCAGGAGGGGCGGGCGGTGCCGGTCACCGGCGGGTGTGGTGTCAAGAGGTGAGGGCGGTGCCGTAGCCGGGGGCGCCGGTCGTGGAGATGCCTGTCGAGGTGGGGCCGAAGGTCGTCGCGCCGGTGGTCGTCGGGCCCGTCGCCGTGGCGCGCAGGCACCAGACCGCGCCGTCGCCGGCGTTCTCGCCCGGCGCGGAGACGGACAGGTCGGCGCGGCCGTCGCCGGTGTGGTCGGTGAGGGTGATGCGCTCGCCGAAGCGGTCGCCCTTCTCGGAACCGCCGGGCACACCCGCGGTGTTCTGGGAGTACGACGTCGCGCCCTTGGTGGTCAGGCCGGAGGCCGAGCCGCGCAGGACGGTGACGGCACCGGCGGCGGCGTTCTCGCCCGCGGCGCCGACGGCCAGGTCGGCGTACCCGTCGCCGTCGACGTCGCCGAGCGAGACGCCGCTGCCGAAGCGGTCGCCGGTCTCGGCGGCGCCGGGCACGCCGGCGGTGTCCTGGGTGAGGACGAGCGGGGCGCGGCCCGGGTCGCGGCCGTCGGGGCCGCCGTAGACGACGGTGACCTTGCCGCCGAGGGCGCCCGCCGGGTCGGCGGAGGTCTCGCGGTCATTGCCCACGGCGATGTCGGCGTGGCCGTCGCCGTCGATGTCGCCGACGGCGGAGACGTACCCGGCGGGCAGGTTCCGCAGCCAGTCGGTGTGGTTGCTGATCTCCATGTCGGCGAGGGCGGTGGCGGCGTCGCCGTTGTGCGCGGTACGGCCGTGCAGAACCACCCGGGGGTGGCCGTCGCCGGTGACGTCGCCCGAGGAGAGGTACTTCACGCCGTACGAGGAGGACCACCAGTCGTTGCGGGAGCCCGAACCGCCGTTGGACGCGCTCGTCCGGGTGATCGGGCCGTTCACCAGGGAGAGCGTGATCGGGCCGGTGGAGCCCACCGCGACGTCCACGTCACCGTCGTCGTCGAGGTCGCCCGCGGTCAGGGCCTGGCCGTACCGGTCGTAGTCGGTGCTGAAGAAGCTGAACAGCGAGCGGGCGCCGGACAGGCCGGAGGCCGAGCCCCAGACGACGGTGACCGTGCCGTCGTTGGTGTCGCCGCCGTCCTCGCCGGGCGTGCCGACCAGCAGGTCGGCGTAGCCGTCGGTGTTCAGGTCGGCGGAGGCGAGGGCGGTGCCGAAGGCGTCGTCGGCCTCGGCGGCCCCGGGCATCCCGGCCGTGTTCTGGGTGAGGAGCGTGCGCGTGGCGGTCTTCGGCCCGCTCGGGCTGCCGTAGACGACCGACACCGCGCCCGCCCTGGCCTGCCCGGCGACCGTGGCGCCCGGCGCGCCGATCGCGAGGTCGGTGCGGCCGTCGCCGTTGAAGTCGTAGGGGACGGCGGCGGTCGCGGCGTGCGCGGCCGGGGCGGAGAGGGCGAGGGCGAGCGGGGTCAGGGCCGCGGCGAGGACGGCGGCGGTGATACGGGTGCGCATGGCGGTACGTGCCTCACTGGGGGCCGACGGGGTGTCACTGGGGTGGGGCGGGGTGTCACGGGTGCGGGGGGTGTCACTGGGGTCCGGTGGAACGTCAAGGAGTCCGGCGGGGTGTCACTGGGGGTCGACGGGGTGTCACTGGGGTGGGGCGGGGTGTCACTGGGGTCCGGTGGGACGTCAAGGGAGTCCGGCGGGGTGTCACTGGGGGTCGACGGGGTGTCACTGGGGTTGACGGGGTGTCACTGGGGGTCGACGGGGTGTCACTGGGGTGGGGCGGGGTGCCACTGGGGTCCGGTGGAACGTCAAGGGAGTCCGACGGGGTGCCACCGGGGGCCGACGGGGCGTGACGGGGGCCCGACGGGGCGTGACGGGGGCCCGGCGGGGGACACGGGGGTCCGGCCGGGCCGTAGTGAGCGAGGGCGGGTGTCACTGGGCGAGGGCGGAGCCGAGGCCGTGGCCGCTCTTCAGGGCGACGGCGGTGGTGGTGATGCCCTGCGCGCCGCTCGTGGTCAGGCCGGAGGCGGAGCCGCGCAGGGTCCACAGGCCGCCCGTGGAGTTCTCGCCGTCGACGCCGACGACCAGGTCCGCCCTGCCGTCCTTGGTCACGTCCGTCAGGGCGACCGCGGAACCGAAGCGGTCCCAGGACTCGGCGGAGCCGGGCACCCCGGCGGTGTCCTGGGTGTACGACTTCACACCGGTGGTGCTCAGACCGGCGGCGGAACCGAACAGCACGGTCACCGAGCCCGCGTCCTTCGCCGTGCCGAGGTCCTCGCCCGGGGCGGAGACCACGACGTCGGCGTATCCGTCGCCGTTGATGTCGCCGGTGCTCACGGCCCTGCCGAAACCGTCCTCGGCCTCGCCCGCGCCGGGCACGCCCGCGGTGTCCTGGTGGATCACGGTCGGCGTCTGCGCCGGGTCGGGGCCGGTGGGGCCGCCGTACCAGACGGTGATCTGCCCGCCCTTGTGACCGCCGGGCTTGAGGTCGTAGGGGTCGGTGTGGTCGCCGAGGACGAGGTCGCCGTAGCCGTCGCGGTTGATGTCACCGATGGCGCCGGGGTAGCCGTCGGCGCTGGACAGGTCGGCCATCTTGTACGCCGTGCCGGTCCAGCGGAAGTAGTTGATCTGGCCGCCGGTGTCGCCGTCCACGTTGAACGGGTAGACGCGCTCGGCCGCGCCGTCGCCGGTCATGTCACCCGCGAACACCTCGAACGTGGTGCCGACCTCGCCGACGCGCAGGTTGTTCAGCGGGCCGCCGGTGCGGGTGAAGGGGCCGTTGTAGATGCGGGTGTGGCTCTGGCCGGTGAGCGTGACGTCCAGGTCGCCGTCCCCGTCGAAGTCGCCGGTCGCGATGCCCCGGGAGAAGTTGCCGTACTCGGCGAGCGTCGACGGCTGCGGCAGGCCCTTGCCGCTGGTCAGGCCGGACTTCCCGCCCCACAGGACGGTGCCGGAGCCGACGCCGTCCCGGTCGCCGATGCTCTCGTTGGAGGCGCCGACGACGAGGTCGGAGTAGCCGTCCCGGTCGAGGTCGCCGCCGGCCAGGGCGCTGCCGAACAGGTCGCCGGACTCGGCGGTGCCGGGCACGCCCGCGGAGTTCTGCGTGATGACGGCCCTGCGGGCGGCCGAGACACCGGACGCCGAGCCGTACAGCACGACGACCGCGCCGGCGCAGGAGGCCGAGCCGACGTCGGCGCAGGGGGCGCCGGCCGCGACGTCGCGGTATCCGTCGCCGTTGAAGTCCCCGGTGAGGCCGGAGGGGGCGGCCGAGGCCGGGGTGGCGGTGAGGAGGCCGGTGGTGAGGGCCGCGGCCAGGATGAGGGTGCGCTTGCGCAAGACGGGGCTCCGGGGGAAGAGGGGAGGGCGGGGCTCAGGCGGCGGCGGGTGTGCCGGGGCCGGCCTGGGGCGTGGGGGCGGAGTCCCGAGGTGGTGCGGGGCGCGGCTGCGGGCGCCCGGGGGCGCGTCGCTGGTGCTGGGGCATGCGGGGTCTCCTGCGGCATGCGGGATGCGTGGCGGGCATCCACCGTCGATGAGGTGCCGGGACCGGCCGTGTTCGCCGGGGGTTGTCCGGGCGTTCACGGGTGGTCGGCGATCAGGAGACCCACGTGGGGACGTAAGGGTTGTACGTGAGTTCGGTTAATTCCCGCCGAGACGGCCGGGACGCGGGGGCGGTGTCGGTTGGCGGGCATCGGCGGGAGGGGGTCGGTGTCAGTCCGCGGGCACCGGCCGGGAGGGGGCCGGTGTCACTCGGCGTCCATCGGCCGCAGGCGGAGGCCGCCGACGGCGTCCCGCGCGACGCGGAGCGCCTCGGCGACCTCGCAGCTCAGGGAGGTCACCCCGGGGTGGGGCGGGCGCCCTGCGGGTGGTGTCACCTCGCCGGCCAGCCCGAACGCGAACGCCTGCCCGCCGACGTCACCCGCGGTCACCCCGACGCCCGGAACTCATCGCGTACCGCTGCCCGGTTTCCTCACACCTTCTGCAGGTTCTTCGGTCCGGCACGGTGGCGGCCGCCGCCCTGGGGCAGTGCCGCCTTCGCCGTCAGCCCCCGCGACTGCCAGGCGTTGTCGCGGAGCTTGAACAGGGCCCAGTAGCGGGTGGGGCACAGCAGCACGATGTTCATGAACACGGCCGCCGGGGTGCCCACCAGCCAGGAGCGCCAGCGCTGACGCGCGGTCATGTCCGGCCGCATCAGCACGTACAGCCCCGACTGGCCGTACCGGACCACCAGGTACACGCCGAGGTACACCAGCGCGATGCCCGGGTTGTGGTACCGGCCGCCCAGGGTCAGGAGCGTCATGACGACGGTCCAGGCCAGCATCACCGGCGTGATGACCAGTTGCAGCAGGCCGAAGGTCGGCGAGATGAGCTGCTTCAGCGACAGCCGCTCGTACACGAACGGCAGCATCCACCACCAGGACCGGGCCCAGCGCAGCCGCTGCCGGTAGGTCTTCCGCAGCGTCGTCGGCATGTCGGTGACGACTCCGGCCTCGTTGACGGCGACGACCTCGCCGCGCATCAGCGCCCGCAGCGCCAGCCAGCGGTCGTCGCCCGTGCCGCACTCGACCTCGTAGGCGTCCAGGTGGTCGTAGAGCAGCTCGGCCCGATAGAGGGCCAGGGCACCGGAGGTGGTCTCCAGCGCGCCGAGCATGGAGCGCGAGGACCGCATCATCACGCACGAGGTGCCGATGTCGATGTCCGCGGCCCGGGAGACCCAGCTCTCCTCGAAGTTGCGGACGTAGATCATGCCGGTGGTGGCCTGGATCCGCGGGTTGCTCATGGCCCGCAGCTGCTGTTCGAGCGCGTCCGGGAAGGGCTCGCCGTCCGAGTCGATGGTGAGGACGTAGTCGAAGTGCTTGTCCTGCTCCTGGAGGTGCCGCAGCACGGTGACCTGGGCCCCGCGCTTGCCCTTGTTCTCCTGGCGGTGCCAGAAGACACGGGGGTGGTCGAAGGGCTCCACGGGGTGCTGCCGCGAGCCGTCGTCGATGACGTGGATCTCGTCGACCGGGTGCGTCTGGGCCAGCAGGGACCGCACCGTGCGGTGCAGATTCTCCGACGGTTCCTCGAAGGCCGGGATGATCGCCACCGTGCGGCCGGGCGCCACCGGCAGGTGGGTGAAGGTCCGGCCCTTCAGGAACGAGACCAGGCAGAGCACGATCACCGTCATGCCCAGCCACCAGTAGAACGTGAGGACCGGGCTCTTCGACTGCAGGTGCACCACCACCGTGGCGGCGGCGAGGGCCGCCACCACCACGGCGGTCACGACGGTGAACCGCACCCGGGAGGGGCGGGCGTACGAGGCGTGCGAGGCGTGCGAGGTGTGCGGGGTGTGCGGGGTGTGCGAGGCGTTCAAGCGGTCGCTCGCTTGCCGCGGGTGGCCGTGCGGAAGACCGCGACGCCTCCGATGACCAGGAGTATCGCGCCCAGCACGATCCAGCCGAGCGCCGTGCCGCCGGTGGCGGCCAGGGCGGCTCCGCCGGTGGCGGTCCCGATGGCGGCACCCACACCGTTCTGTCCGTACATGATTTTCCCTCTTCCTGTCGTGGCTCTCCGGAGCCGTTTCCTGTCGTGGCTCTCTAGAGGCGTTCGATGTGGGGTGCGGCGGGCATGACGCCGCGGGTGTCGAGCACGTAGGCGGCCTCGGCGGCGAGCCGGCCGAGGTCGAACTCGGCGTGCGGGGTGAGCAGGACGACGGCGTCGAAGCCGGCGACGGTGTCGGTCGCCGTCTCCGTCTCTGCCTCCGGCGCCGCGCCGAAGGGGATGTCGCGGCGACCGCCGTCCGTGTCCGGCAGATAGGGGTCCACGACGGTGACGTCCGCCCCCATCGCCCGCAGCCGGTCGGTGACTTCGACGGCCGGCGACTGGCGGGCGTCCGAGGTGCCCGGCTTGTAGGCGGCGCCCAGGGCGAGGACGCGCGCCCCGTGCACGCTCCGCCGGAAGCGGCGGCTCAGGGCGTCCTGCAGCCGGCGCACCACGTAGTCCGGCTGGCTCTCGTTGATGTCCTGGGCCAGTTCGATGAGCCGGAACGTCTGCCCGTGCCGGGCCTTGACGTGGTGGCTCAGGTAGACCGGGTCGATGGGCAGGCAGTGCCCGCCGACACCGGGCCCGGGCTGGAACCTGGTGAACCCGAAGGGCTTGGTCGCGGCCAGCTCCAGCGTGTGCCAGACGTCCACGCCGAGGGTGTGGGCCATCCGGGAGAGCTCGTTGACCAGGGCGATGTTGACGTGCCGGTAGGTGTTCTCGAACACCTTGGCCAGCTCGGCCTCTTCGAGCCCCGACGCGGGCACGGTGACCTCGGTGACGGTGTCGTAGAAGTCCTTCACGCGCCGCAGGCAGCTCTCGGTCAGCCCGGCGACGATCTTCGGCGTGTTCTCCAGCCGCCAGTCGGCGTTGCCCGGGTCGATGCGCTCGGGGCTGAAACCGACGTGGAAGTCCCGCCCGGCGACGAGGCCGGAACCCTCCTCCAGCAACGGTATGAGCACGTCACGGGTGGTGCCGGGGTGGGTGGTCGACTCGAGGACGACGGTGGCGCCCGGCTCGATCCACTCCGCGAGCACGCGACCGGCGTCCCGTACGCAACTCAGGTCCGGCGCGCGGTCGGTGAGCGGGGTCGGCACGGTGATGACGGCGACGTCGAACCCCTTGAGGTCCTGCGGGTCGGAACTGGCGCGGTACGCGCCCGAGTCCAGCACCGCCCCGAGCCGGCTGTCGCCGATGTCCTCGACGTACGACGACCCGGCGGCCAGCGCCGCGCAGCGCGTCCGGTCGGGCTCGTAGCCGGTGACGGTGTGCCCGACCTCGGCGGCCCTCACGGCCAGGGGCAGGCCGACATAGCCCTGCCCCAGCACACATATGTGCATGGTGGTTTCCTCACCCCTGAAGTACGGCCGCCTGTTCCTGAGGCAGGTGGCCGTGGCGTGGTACTGCGTGAGAAGCGGTGTGGGAACGGCACCAGCACCGCGTCACCGGTTCGCCCGGGCCCCCTGCCCGACCGTGCGCGAAGCGCAACCAGTGATCTTCACAAATCCCCCTCATCTGTGGACCTTCATAGTTGAACAACTATTCGCTGAACGGAACCCCTTTTACTGATTCGCAATCTGCCAAGGGTGAGGCGGGTGGGTGCCGTTGAGGAGTGAGAGCACGTCAAGTGCCCTTTGCCGAATGAATCTTCACAACTGCCGGTGACGCGACTCATACGCACCTGAGGTGGCCCAGTGCAGTCGCGAATAAAACGCGCCCCTCGAGTGCGCCCCGCGCACCACCCCTCCGGCCGTGCCCGCCGCTGGTGCGGTAACTCGGGGGACGGTTGTCAGAACCGTGGGATAGAAAGGCCGTTCGGCCGTACCCGGTGCTGGTACGGCTCTCGACACATCCCTGTGGGGGACCTTGTGGGGGGAACCTTGTTCAGAACACGGGCGGCCTGGGCCGCCATCGGTACGGCCGCCGCACTCCTGCTGACCGGCGTGCCAGCGGCGCACGCGGCGGAGGCGGCAGGGGCGGAGGGTCAGGCGCCGGACGTCCGCTGGGCGAACAGCGTCTCGAGCGACCTCGGCACCCTGCAGGTCGGCATCAGCTCCGACAGCGCCATCACGGACATCCGGGCCCACCTCGTCTCAGCGGCCACCCAGCAGGAGGTCGCCGTCGTGGAGAACGACGCGTTCACCCTGGCCTCCGGCACGGCGGACGACGGCGTGTGGCGCACGAAGCAGCCCCTCGACCTGCCCGCGCTCGGCAGCTACGACGTCCGCATCGAGGCCACGGACGCGGACGGCGACCGCACCGTCGACAACTCCGCCGGCTCGCTCGCCTACTACGTCGCGGCCGTCTTCGAGGACGTGCGCCCCGACCGCACGGAGATCGACACCGACCACCGCGAGGTGCGGGTCGACGGCACGCTGAAGGGACGCTGGCCGGGGACCCGCGAGCTGAAGCCGCTGGCGGACCACCGGGTGGACCTCGACGTGGACTACTGGACGGAGAACACCGTCCGCACGGACGCGCAGGGACGCTTCTCGGGCACGGTCACCGTGAACGACGCGGTGCCGGTGCAGGCCGTCTACCGCCACGACACCACGCACCCCCACGTCCTCTACGGCGAGTCCGAGCCCACCCGGATCGGCATCCGCCAGGTGGCCACGCGCTGGACGATCGAGACCCCGGCGGCGCCCCGGACGATCGACTTCGGCCAGGAGGTCACGATCACGGCGACGCTGGAGCGCGAGACGCCGCAGGGGTGGGTGCCCTTCGAGGGCCAGAGCGGCGGAGTGCTGTACGAGCCGTCCTCCGGCGGTCAGTTCGCGGTCGTCGGCTACTTCACCACGGGCGCGGACGGCAAGGTCACCTTCACCCACACCCCGGGGGAGACCGGCACCTTCCGCATGGCGTCCCACAGCGACGACCCGTTCATCGCCCCGGCCTCCAGGAACAGCCCGGAGATCACGGTCCTGCGCGCCTCGACGTTCACGTCCTTCTCCGCGACCCGCGCCCAGGAGGGCGGCGTCCACGTCGAGGGCGCGATGGACTTCCCCGACGGCTGGACGCCCGGCGTCATCCCGGTCCACATCCAGCACTCCCGCGACGGCAAGCGCTGGAGGACCCTCCGCACGACGGAGGCGCACTGGTCGGGCGAGGGCCACGCCTTCTCGACGGACATCACCGATGCACGCCGCGGCTACTTCCGCGCCCGGTTCGAGGCGACGGAGTCGTTCCGGGGGGCTGTGTCGGAGGTGGTGAGGGTGGGGCGCTGACACCGCACGACTGAGGCCGGGAGGCAGCCACCTCGTTAGTGCGCAGTCCGCGCTGGCGGTTCACCTCCTGGCCATCGACGAAGCCCGACCGTCGGATAGATCCCGGACGGGTCTCCGGGCCGGCATCGTGGCGAGTCTATGAGCGGGCAGCGGTGTTACGCAGCGCACTGATAACTCCGTCCTCGGCCGAATGGAACTCCGGAAATACCTTATCCGGATCGGTGTGCAGGCGGTAATCCCACACGATTCCGAAAATGCCGAGTGTGATGATAGTGAGGAAGAGGTGGATTCCGAAGCTTCTGTTCAGCTCCTGGTCGGGCTCGAAAGTCAGGGGGTACCTGACGATCTCCAACTTGGTCCAGAGCAAGCTGAGCTTCTCGTCGAAGTCCTGCTCGGTGAGCTGTATCTCCCACCAGAAGCGCATCATGCGGTATTCGGCGTAGAGTCCGTATATCCCCAACGTGATGATCGACAAGATCAGTGACAGGCCGGCTTGGATCGGTTTGTGCTCGTCGGAGAAGCGTGCCTTTATGAAGCGTTGGAGGTCGTCGAGGTCGTCATGAGCAGCCCCGTACTGCCCGCGCGTCTCCGCATACTGACGTGTCGCTTCGATGACCGCGTTATAGTAATGGGCCCGCCGGTTCCTGAAGTGGTCAGCGCGCTGGATGCGGCGATAGAAGAGGAAGATCGAGTAGATTCCGAGCGTAAGCCATGAGAGCAGAAAGAAGTACAGTGCCCAGCTGACCAGGCTCTGGTCTGTAAAGCGGCGCTCATGTACGTAACGATCGACCTGTTGAACTGCCTGGATCTGTTCCATGATGATCCCAGCCCTCAAGATGTATGGAACAGATACGGGAGGACCGCCCGACTGGACGATGCTTCCGCATCCACTCCCATTGTGCTCCCCGGAGCCGTGGACTTCAGATCGGGCAGCCGTTCACACTTGCAGCAAACGCGGTCCCGTCGACAGCTCCGAGCCAGGCTCCCGGCCGCTCATGACGTGCCGATGCCATTCGAGGCTCGTGCACGGTTCCTGATTTCCGCGTACATGGACGGAGGTCTGACGCAAGGAAGGCTTCGTCGTCTCATCGCCCGGTTGGCTACCCCACTCCTGCCGGGCACGCTGAACCGCGTTATGTGAATCGCATACCACCGCGCAGCGCTTGGAATGCGCCTTTGCCCGATTCCCGTAGGCCCTACCGTTCGGACACCCCCTTTGACGCTGCCTCAACCGTCGCTGTACGCCCATACGTCATCGCCCCGTCCGCAGCCCCGTACCGACGACCCGGTAGCGAAGCCGTGCGTTCTGAATCACCGATGACGGCGGGGACGCGTGTTCCGGCCGGCCGACATCACGGAAGCGACCCAGCTCGACATAGGCGCCGGACTGCACTCGACGAGGCCTCCGAGCCTCAACTCCGCTACGTCCCGCGCTTCCGCCGCCGTAGTCGCCGCGCAACGCCGACGCCCCCCGCCCGGTGACCCCGGGCAGGGGGCGTCAGTGGCAAGCCTCGAAAACCGCCTACTTCACCGGCTCCGGCTCCGGCGTGCTCGTCGAGTCCGCCGTGCCCGCCGGGGGCTCCCCGCCGTCGTCGTCACCGTCGTCGCCGTCGTCGCCCTCCGCCGGGACCGGCGTCTTCACCGAGTCCAGGAGGAGCTGGGCGACGTCCACGACCGTGATGGACTCCTTCGCCTTGCCGTCGTTCTTCTTGCCGTTGACGGAGTCGGTCAGCATGACCAGGCAGAACGGGCAGGCCGTCGAGACGATGTCGGGGTTGAGGGAGAGGGCCTCGTCGACGCGTTCGTTGTTGATGCGCTTGCCGATCCGCTCCTCCATCCACATCCGCGCGCCTCCCGCGCCGCAGCAGAAGCCCCGCTCCTTGTGGCGGTGCATCTCCTCGTTGCGGACGCCGGGGACGGCGGCGATGATCTCGCGCGGCGGCGTGTAGATCTTGTTGTGGCGGCCCAGGTAGCACGGGTCGTGGTACGTGATGATGCCCTCGACCGGCGTGACCGGGATCAGCTTGCCCTCGTCCACCAGGTGCTGGAGCAGCTGGGTGTGGTGGATGACCTCGTAGTCGCCGCCGAGCTGCGGGTACTCGTTGCCGAGCGTGTTGAGGCAGTGCGGGCAGGTCGCGACGATCTTCTTGGAGGACTTGGGCTTCGCCGACTCCGGCGTGACCTTGCCGTCCTCGTCCATCTCCTCGCCGAACGCCATGTTCAGCGCCATGACGTTCTCCATGCCGAGCTCCTGGAACAGGGGCTCGTTGCCCAGGCGGCGGGCGGAGTCGCCGGTGCACTTCTCGTCGCCGCCCATGATCGCGAACTTCACGCCCGCGATGTGCAGCAGCTCCGCGAAGGCCTTCGTGGTCTTCTTGGCGCGGTCCTCCAGGGCGCCCGCGCAGCCGACCCAGTACAGGTACTCGACCTCGGACAGGTCCTCGATGTCCTTGCCGACGACCGGGACCTCGAAGTCGACCTCCTTGAGCCACTCCAGGCGCTGCTTCTTCGCCAGGCCCCAGGGGTTGCCCTTCTTCTCCAGGTTCTTGAGCATCGTGCCCGCCTCGGACGGGAAGGACGACTCGATCATCACCTGGTAGCGGCGCATGTCGACGATGTGGTCGACGTGCTCGATGTCGACGGGGCACTGCTCGACGCAGGCACCGCACGTGGTGCAGGACCACAGGACGTCCGGGTCGATGACGCCGTTGTCCTCCAGCGTGCCGATCAGGGGGCGTTCGGCCTCGGCCAGCGCCGACGCGGGGACGTCCTTCAGGGCCTCGGGAGACCCCTTCTCCTCGCCCTCCATCGTCTTGCCGCCGCCCGCCAGCAGGTACGGCGCCTTGGCGTGCGCGTGGTCCCGCAGGGACATGATCAGCAGCTTCGGGGAGAGCGGCTTGCCCGTGTTCCAGGCGGGGCACTGCGACTGGCAGCGGCCGCACTCGGTGCACGTGGAGAAGTCCAGCAGGCCCTTCCAGGAGAACTGCTCGACCTGGGAGACACCGAAGACGTCGTCGTCGCCCGGGTCGGTGAAGTCGATCGGCTTGCCGCCGGACGTCATCGGCTGCAGGGCACCGAGGGCCGTGCCGCCGTCCGCCTCGCGCTTGAACCAGATGTTCGGGAACGCCAGGAAGCGGTGCCAGGCGACACCCATGTTGGTGTTCAGGCTGACCGTGATCATCCAGATCATGGTCGTGCCCAGCTTGATCATGGCGAAGAAGTAGACGAGGTTCTGCAGCGTCGCGACGCTCAGGCCCTTGAAGGCCAGGACCAGCGGGTACGAGGCGAAGTACGCGGCCTCGTAGCCGTCCACGTGGTGCAGCGCGCCCTCCAGGCCCCGCAGCACGTAGATCGCCAGGCCGATGGTGAGGATGACGTACTCGACGAAGTACGCCTGGCCCATCTTCGAGCCGGCGAAACGGGACTTGCGGCCCGGGCGCGACGGCAGGTTCAGCAGGCGGATCACCATCAGTGTGGCGATGCCGAGGGTCGTCATGGCCGCGATGAACTCGATGTAGAGCTCGTACGGGAGGAAGCCGCCGAGCACCGGCAGCGTCCAGTCGGCCTGGAACAGCTGGCCGTACGCGGTGATGATCGTCGGCGGCAGCGTCAGGAAGCCGATCGCGACGAACCAGTGCGCGACACCGACGATGCCCCACCGGTTCATGCGCGTGTGGCCGAGGAACTCCTTCACCAGGGTCACGCTGCGCTGGTAGGGGTTGTCGGTCCGGGTACCGGCGGGCACGGGCTGGCCCAGCTTGAAGTACCGGACGAACTGGCCGATCGCGCGTGCGAGCAGCGCGACGCCGACCACGGTCAGTACCAGCGACACGATGATCGCGGCGAGTTGCATGGGGGCTCCTCGGGCCTGCGAGGGTTTCGTCGGGGTGACCTGTCGCGATGAGGGTTCCCCGAAATTACTAAGCGGTAACTTATGCAGTCCGTCTGAGACTACCCCTATCTTCCGCCGCACTGTAGCCGGGTGGGCAGTGATCTGAATCGCTCAGGGTTGCCTCAGGAACCCTCCGGATTCGACCCGGATCCCGTCGTGTTATTCGTACCGAAATGTCATAGTGACGCCTAACTTATATCCCGTGCTCTACGGGATCACCGCCGCCGCCACCGCCCTCCTGCTCACCGCCCTCCTCGCGGCGGTACTGCGGGTGCCCGCCCTGCGGCTGCGGCTGGTCGAGCGGCGGCGGCAGCGCGAGGTGCCGCTGTCCGGGGGCGTGGCCGTCGTGGTCGTCACCGGGACGGTCGTCGGCGTCAAGGAGTGGGGCGCGGCCGGGAGCGGGATCGACGGGCTGCTCGTCGCCGGCGGCGTGGTCGCCCTGCTCGGGCTCGTCGACGACGTGTGGCGGCTGCGGCGGCGGGTGCTGGCCGGCGGTACGGGCGTGGCGGCCGCGTGTGTCGTGCCGTACGGGGAGACGGGCGTGGGCACCGGGCTGCTCGGCGTCCTGTGGGTCGTCGGGGTGACCCTCGCCTTCCGGGGGCTGGACCACGCCGACGGGCTCGCGGGGACGGTCGGGGTCGTCACCGCCTTCGGGGTGGCGGCCTGCGCGGCGATCGACGTGCTGGACGGGATCGCCGTGCTGATGAGCGTGCTGGCCGCGGCGCTGACCGGCTTCCTGCTGCACAACTGGCACCCCGCGCGCGTGGCGCTGGGGAGCTGCGGATCGATGTCCGCGGGGTTCGTGATCGCCCTCGGGCTGGTGCACGTCCGGGCCGGGTTCGGGCTCGGGGAGAGCGCGGGGGTGCTCTTCGCGCTGACGGCCCTGGGGAGCGCCGACGCCGTACTCGTCCTGCTGGCCCGGCGGCTGAGCGGGCGGCCCGTCGTCCGCAGCGGGCCCGACCACCTCGCGCACCGGCTGCGGCGGCTCGGGCTGACCGTGCCGGGGGTCACTCTGCTGCTGGGCGTCGGGGCGTTCTCCGGCGTGCTCGTCGGGGTACTCGCGCACGCCGGCTGGGTCGGGGCCGACGCCCTGTGGTGGGTGCCCGGCGTGGCTCTCGTGGTGGTGTTCGCCCTCTCCCGTGTGCCGGTGTACGCCGCTCGACGCACAGTATCGCCGCAGGTCAGCGCGTCGTTGCGTGTAAGGAGCGGATAAGAGTTGAGCCCGCTCGACTCAGCTCTGTTGACCGGTCGGGAGCCGTCGTGCACACTTGAGTCCGTTCCACTCAAGTCAGCTGGAGGAATCAACCATGGCACGTGCGGTCGGCATCGACCTGGGCACGACTAACTCCGTCGTCAGCGTTCTGGAGGGCGGCGAGCCCACCGTCATCACCAACGCCGAGGGCGCCAGGACCACGCCGTCCGTCGTCGCCTTCGCGAAGAACGGTGAGGTGCTCGTCGGCGAGGTCGCCAAGCGCCAGGCGGTCACGAACGTGGACCGGACCATCCGGTCCGTCAAGCGCCACATGGGCACCGACTGGAAGATCGAGCTCGACGGGAAGCCCTTCAACCCGCAGCAGATCAGCGCCTTCGTGCTGCAGAAGCTGAAGCGGGACGCCGAGGCCTACCTGGGCGAGAAGGTGACCGACGCGGTCATCACCGTCCCGGCGTACTTCAACGACGCCGAGCGCCAGGCCACCAAGGAGGCCGGTGAGATCGCCGGTCTGAACGTGCTGCGCATCGTCAACGAGCCGACCGCCGCCGCCCTGGCGTACGGCCTCGACAAGGACGACCAGACCATCCTGGTCTTCGACCTCGGTGGCGGTACGTTCGACGTCTCGCTGCTGGAGATCGGCGACGGCGTCGTCGAGGTGAAGGCCACCAACGGTGACAACCACCTCGGTGGTGACGACTGGGACCAGCGCATCGTCGACTACCTGGTCCAGCAGTTCCAGTCCGGCCACGGCGTGGACCTGGGCAAGGACAAGATGGCCCTGCAGCGTCTGCGCGAGGCCGCCGAGAAGGCGAAGATCGAGCTGTCCTCGTCCACCGAGACCTCGATCAACCTGCCCTACATCACCGCCTCCGCCGAGGGCCCCCTGCACCTCGACGAGAAGCTCACCCGCGCCCAGTTCCAGCAGCTGACCGCGGACCTCCTGGAGCGCTGCAAGACGCCGTTCCACAACGTCATCAAGGACGCCGGCATCTCCATCAGCGAGATCGACCACGTCGTCCTGGTGGGTGGCTCGACCCGTATGCCCGCCGTCGCCGAGCTCGTCAAGGAGCTGACCGGCGGCAAGGAGGCCAACAAGGGTGTGAACCCGGACGAGGTCGTCGCCATCGGCGCCTCGCTCCAGGCCGGTGTCCTCAAGGGCGAGGTCAAGGACGTCCTGCTCCTCGACGTCACCCCGCTGTCCCTCGGCATCGAGACCAAGGGCGGCATCATGACCAAGCTCATCGAGCGGAACACGACGATCCCGACCAAGCGGTCCGAGATCTTCACCACCGCCGAGGACAACCAGCCGTCCGTGCAGATCCAGGTCTACCAGGGCGAGCGCGAGATCGCGGCGTACAACAAGAAGCTCGGGATGTTCGAGCTGACCGGTCTGCCCCCGGCGCCGCGCGGCGTCCCGCAGATCGAGGTGTCCTTCGACATCGACGCCAACGGCATCATGCACGTGACCGCCAAGGACCTGGGCACGGGCAAGGAGCAGAAGATGACCGTCACCGGCGGCTCCTCGCTGCCGAAGGACGAGGTCGACCGCATGCGCGAGGAGGCCGAGCGCTACGCGGAGGAGGACCACAAGCGCCGCGAGGCCGCCGAGTCCCGCAACCAGGGCGAGCAGCTCGTCTACCAGACCGAGAAGTTCCTCAAGGACAACGAGGACAAGGTCCCGGGCGAGATCAAGACCGAGGTCGAGGAGGCCGTCGCCGAGCTGAAGGAGAAGCTCAAGGGCGAGGACACGGCCGAGATCCGCACGGCCACGGAGAAGGTCGCGGCCGTCTCCCAGAAGCTCGGCCAGGCCATGTACGCGGACGCGGGCGCCGCGCAGGCCGCCGGCGGGCCCGAGGGTGCCACCGCGGGTGGTGCCAAGGCCGCTGACGACGACGTCGTCGACGCCGAGATCGTCGACGAGGACCGGAAGGACGGTGCCGCGTGACGGAGGAGACCCCGGGCTTCGACGAGCAGCAGCCCGACGTCCCTTCCGGCGCCACCTCCGACGACGCCGAGCCGAAGGCCGCCTCCCCCTCCTCCGAGGAAGCGGCGGCCCCGGCCGGGGACACGGGCCAGGACGCGGGTCTGGTGGCCCAGCTGGACCAGGTGCGCACCGCGCTCGGTGAGCGCACCGCGGACCTCCAGCGCCTCCAGGCCGAGTACCAGAACTACCGCCGCCGGGTCGAGCGCGACCGGATCGCGGTCAAGGAGATCGCCATCGCGAACCTCCTGACCGAGCTCCTGCCCGTGCTCGACGACATCGGCCGCGCACGCGAACACGGCGAACTGGTCGGCGGCTTCAAGTCCGTCGCCGAGTCGCTGGAGAGCACCGCCGCGAAGATGGGCCTGCAGCAGTTCGGCAAGGAGGGCGAGCCCTTCGACCCGACGATCCACGAAGCCCTGATGCACAGCTACGCGCCGGACGTCACCGAGACGACGTGCGTCGCGATCCTGCAGCCCGGGTACCGGATCGGCGAGCGCACCATCCGCCCCGCGCGGGTGGCGGTGGCCGAGCCCCAGCCGGGGGCGCAGACGGTCAAGGCGGAGGAGTCCGCCGACGCCGACGACAAGGAGAGCGGTGGCCCGGACGAGGGCTGACGCAGACGAAGGGAAGGAGGGGCGTCGAGGATGAGCACCAAGGACTTCATCGAGAAGGACTACTACAAGGTCCTCGGCGTCCCCAAGGACGCCACCGAGGCCGAGATCAAGAAGGCGTACCGGAAGCTCGCCCGCGAGTACCATCCGGACGCCAACAAGGGCAACGTCAAGGCGGAGGAGCGCTTCAAGGAGATCTCCGAGGCCAACGACATCCTCGGCGACCCCAAGAAGCGCAAGGAGTACGACGAGGCGCGCGCCCTCTTCGGCAACGGCGGCTTCCGCCCGGGGCCCGGTGGCGCGGGCGGCTCCTTCAACTTCGACCTGGGCGACCTCTTCGGAGGCGGCGCCCAGGGCCAGGGCGGGGCCGGCGGCTTCGGCGGCGGCCTCGGTGACGTCTTCGGGGGCCTGTTCAACCGCGGCGGCGCCGGCCCGGGGACGCGGACGCAGCCCCGGCGCGGCCAGGACATCGAGTCCGAGGTGACGCTCAGCTTCACCGAGGCCATCGAGGGCGCGACGGTCCCGCTGCGGATGTCCTCGCAGTCGCCCTGCAAGGCCTGTTCGGGCACCGGCGACAAGAACGGCACGCCGCGCGTGTGCCCGACCTGCGTCGGCACCGGGCAGGTCGCCCGGGGCAGCGGCGGCGGCTTCTCCCTCACCGACCCCTGCCCGGACTGCAAGGGCCGCGGCCTGATCGCGGAGAACCCCTGCGAGATCTGCAAGGGCAGCGGCCGGGCCAAGTCCTCGCGGACCATGCAGGTGCGCATCCCCGCGGGCGTCAGCGACGGCCAGCGGATCCGGCTGCGCGGCAAGGGAGCGCCGGGCGAGCGCGGCGGCCCCGCGGGCGACCTGTACGTGGTCGTGCACGTCGACTCCCACCCGGTGTTCGGCCGCAAGGACGACAACCTCACCGTCACCGTCCCGGTGACGTTCGCCGAGGCGGCCCTCGGCGGCGAGGTCCGGGTGCCCACGCTGGGCGGCCCGCCCGTCACGCTGAAACTGCCGCCCGGCACGCCGAACGGCCGTACGATGCGCGCCCGGGGCAAGGGCGCGGTCCGCAAGGACGGCACTCGCGGCGACCTCCTGGTCACCGTCGAGGTGAGTGTCCCGAAGGACGTGACGGGGAAGGCTCGTGACGCACTGGAGGCGTATCGCGAGGCGACCGCGGGCGAGGATCCGCGGGCGGATCTGTTCCAGGCCGCGAAGGGAGCATGAGTCAGATGGACGGTCGTCGACGCAACCCGTATGAACTGACCGAGGAAACCCCGGTCTACGTCATCTCGGTGGCGGCCCAGCTGTCCGGCCTGCACCCGCAGACCCTGCGCCAGTACGACCGTCTGGGCCTGGTGTCCCCGGACCGCACGGCCGGCCGGGGCCGCCGCTACTCGGCCCGTGACATCGAACTGCTCCGCCAGGTGCAGCAGTTGTCGCAGGACGAGGGCATCAACCTGGCGGGCATCAAGCGCATCATCGAACTGGAGAACCAGGTCGCCGCGCTCCAGGCCCGCGTGGCCGAGCTGGAGGACGCGCTCGACGGCGCCGCGGCGGCGATGCGGCAGCGCGAGGCGGCGGTGCACGCGTCGTACCGTCGCGACCTGGTGCCGTACCAGGAGGTGCAGCAGACCAGCGCGCTGGTGGTGTGGCGGCCGAAGCGCCAGCAGCAGGCGGACTGACGCGCGTACACCTGCGAGAAGGGCCGGGAGAACACTCCCGGCCCTTTTCGTATGCCTTGGGGTGTTTTCGCTGGGCCTCCTGTGGATGACCGGATGGTGCACGTCACTTGGATGTGATTCCGCAGAGTCTTCACAACTGCTGCGGAGCGTGGTGTTGTCATCTCGTTAAGTGGTTCCGCTTGACGCTGGGGGCCGCGTCCGCGTTGGCTTTTCAGTCACATGGGCCACAAAGCTGTGCCCACGTCCGAATCACACGTGAAGCGAGCCCCCGCATGCGTCGTCGTATCTCCATATCCGTGGCCGCGGCCGCGATGTCCGTCACGCTCGCCGGCTGCGGCGTGCTCAACGCGACCGGGAGCAGCGACGACGCCAGCCCGACGAAGGGCAACGACATCACGGTGGGCCTGCTGCTGCCGGAGAAGGCGAACACGCGGTACGAGAACTTCGACTACCCCATCATCAAGCAGAAGGTCGAGTCCCTCACGAACGACCAGGGCCGCGTCGAGTACGCCAACGCCGAGGCGAGCGCCGACAAGCAGGCGGGCCAGCTGCAGCAGATGATCGACGACCGGGTCGACGTGATCCTGCTGGACGCGGTCGACTCCCGGGCCATCGCGAGCGGCGTGAAGAAGGCCAAGGACGCCGGCATCCCGGTCATCGCCTACGACCGGCTGGCCGAGGGCCCGATCGACGCGTACATCTCCTTCGACAACGAACTGGTCGGCGAGGTCCAGGGCCGCTCCCTGCTGGAGGCCATCGGCGAGAAGGCGAGCCTCTCCGACAAGATCGTCATGATGAACGGTTCGCCGACGGACCCGAACGCCAAGCAGTTCAAGGCGGGTGCGATGTCCGAGCTGAACGGCAAGGTGACGATCGCCGCGTCCTTCGACACCAAGGACTGGAAGCCGGAGAACGCCGAGGCCAACATGGCCAAGGCGATCGAGGAGATCGGCGCGGACGACATCGCGGCGGTGTACTCCGCCAACGACGGCATGGCGGGCGGCATCGTCAAGGCGCTGGAGGCCGCCGGCGTGACCGACCTGCCGCCGATCACCGGGCAGGACGCGGAACTCCCCGCGGTGCAGCGCATCATCAGCGGTGACCAGTACATGAGCGTGTACAAGTCGTACCCGCAGGAGGCGGAGAGCGCCGCGGAGATGGCGGTCGCGAAGGTCCAGGGCCGGGACATCCAGTTCGCCGCCCTCACCCGCGACAAGGTCGACAGCCCCACCCACAAGGGGATCCCGGCGCAGCTCGTGCCCGTGGTCGCGCTGACCCGGGAGAACATCAAGGACACGGTCGTCGCCGACGACATCTACCAGGTGTCGGACATCTGCACGGCGAAGTACCGGGCGGCCTGCCAGTCCCTCGGCCTCAAGTAGCCGGTTCCTCGGCTTCAAGCGGCCGGTCGCTCGGCTTCAAGCGGCCGGTCGCTCGGCTTCAAGCGGCCGGTCCCTCGGCTTCAAGCGGCCGGTTCGGGCGCGCTCCTCGCGCCGGCCCTCCCGGGGCGTCCGGCCAGGGTGACCGCCCGCAGCAGCCACTCGGCGGGCCCGTGCCGGAACCGCCGGGTCCAGGCCGTGCTGAGGGCGAGCTGGAGCGCGTACACGGCGGCCGCGAGCAGCAGCACGCCGGCCGCTCCCACGTCCCCGTAGAGGGACAGGCCGTACGCCGTGGCGAGGAACGTCATGATCAGGGACTGCCCGAGGTAGTTCGTGAGCGCGAGGCGGCCCGCCGGGGCGAACAGCCGCCGGACCCGCTCGCCCCGGGGCGAGTCCAGCAGGAGCAGCAGCACGCAGGCGTACGCGGCCGACAGGGCGGGCGCCGTCAGCATGCCCACGCCGATGCCCAGGAGCTGCCAGCGGTCGCCCAGCGGTCCCTGTGCGGCGGAGGCGAAGAAGACGGCCCCCGGGACGCCGACGGCCAGCCCGGCGACCGTGCCGCGCACCAGCCGGGAGCGGTCGGTCCCGCCCGGGGCGAGCAGGCGCCGCCGCCCCGCGGCCAGGCCGAGGAAGAACGCGGCGAGCACGCCCGGGGCCATGAGGAGGACGCCGAGGAGGGCGAGGGGCAGCCGGTCCAGGTTCTCCCGCACGACCGTGCCCGCACTGCCGCGGTAGGCGGCCACGGCCTGCGCGACCGCCTGCTGCGGGACGGGTTCCTCGTCGTCGACCGCGGTGGCCAGCGCCCCCAGTCCGGTGAGGACGGCGCCGAACACCCCGTAGATCCAGGCGGCGGCCTGCACGGCGGTGGCCGGCCTGATCCGCCGTGCCCACAGCAGGACCACGCCCAGGACGCCGTAGGTCAGGAGGATGTCGCCGGTGTACAGCAGCACGGCGTGCGCCAGGCCGAGCAGCACCAGGCCCAGGGAGCGGCGCAGGAAGCGCGCGGTGACGCCGCGGCCGTCCCGTTCGGCGGCGGCCGCCTGGAGGGTGAAGCTGTAGCCGAACAGGAACGAGAACAGCAGGTAGAACTTGCTGGATGCGAACGCCGTCACCAGCCAGGCGGCGACCTGGTCCACCGGGGCCGCTTGGGGGTCCCGGACGCCTTCCGCCTCGTAAGGGCTCATGATCTGCGCGCTGTTGACCACCAGGATGCCCAGCAGGGCGAAGCCCCGCAGCGCGTCGACGGCGGGCAGCCGCCGCGGCCCCGGGTCGTTCACGTTTCCCCCTCGCGGAGCAGGCGGGCCGGTCCCGGCCCGTGATCACAGAAGGTCGCACACCGACCGCGCACACGCCATCCCATGCTGTGGCAACAGGCCAGTCGGGAGCGAGCGGATTCAGGGATCGAACGGCGCAAAAAGGAACTCGGGCGCGGGGGAGCCGTGTTGCGGAGCAGGTCCGGGCCGCGCATAGTTGCGCTGCGAAGGACGGCGAAACCGGGGGTGGGATGGGCGATGGCCGGGCACGGGGCGGAGGAGCATCCACACGGTGCTGACCGACTGTGCGAGGCCGGGGATCGCGTGTATTCCCGGGCCGTACGGCGGGGCCGCGTGCCGCGCCGGGACGCCGGGCCGGTGCCCTGCCTGCTGGAACTCGCCCTGCTCCACCCGGACCCGGACGACATGGACTGGCTGGTGCCGACCCCGCCGCAGGAGGTCATGACCCGGCTGCTGCGCGGGATGTACGACGAGGTCAGCGCGAGCCAGCGGCGGGTGGGTTCGGCGGTGGCGGCCTTCGAGCGGTACGCCGGGCTGGGCCGCCAGATGCAGCCCGCCGCGTCGGCCGCGGACGGTCCGGCGATCCGGGTCCTGGACGGACTCGCCCGGATCCAGGCGGCGATGGACGAGGCGACCCAGGCGTGCACGACCGAGGTGCTCACGGTGCAGCCGGGCGGCATCCGCCGCGAGGCGGAGCTGTCCGAGGGGCTGCACCGGGCGCTGGCGCTGCGCGGCCGGGGCGTGCGGATGCGGGACCTGTACACGCATGTCGCCCGGCACGGGCAGGGGTTGCTGACCTACCTGGAGCTGATGGGCGACGCGGTGGAGGCGCGCACGCTGGACGAGGTCATCGACCGGCTGATCCTCTTCGACCGGACGGTGGCGTTCATCCCCGCCAACACCGACCGCACGATGGCGCTGGAGCTGCGGCACCCGGCGATCGTCGAGTACCTGGTCACGGTGTTCGAACGGCTGTGGCGGCTGGCGATCCCGCTGACGGCCCCGCTCCCCGACACGGGCATCGAGGGCATCTCCCACCGGGAGCAGTCGATCGCGGCCCTGCTCGCGGAGGGGCACCAGGACGCGGTGATCGCCGAGCGGCTGGGGATCAGTGTGCGGACCTGCCGGGCGCACATCGCGCGGCTGTCGGAGACGCTGGGGGCGGCGAGCCGTACGCAACTGGGCGTGCGCATCGCCCAGGTGGGACTCGACGGGCCGCCCCAGGTGGCCGCGCCCCTCAGTGTTCCTCGTCGAGCATCCCGGACTGCCCGATGAGATAGCCGAGCTGGGCCCGGCTCTGACTGCCCAGCGTCGCCGCCAGTTTGGCGATGTGGACCCGGGCGGTGCGGATGTTCATGCCGAGCCGGTCGGCGATGACGGCGTCGGTGTGGCCCTCGACGAGGAGGGTGGCTATGGCGCGCTGGCGGGGGGTGATGCCGTCGCGGGAGGGCTGGGGGGCGGCTTCGGGGAAGACCGGGGTGGCCAGGCGCCAGAGGCGGTCGAACGTGGTGGCCAGGTAGTGGACGATGGCCGGATGGCGGATCTCCAGCGCGAGGTCTCCGCTGCCGTCGGCGGGGATGAAGGCGACGCTCCGGTCGACGACGATGAGCCGGTCGGTGATCTCGTCCAGTGCGCGCGCCTCGACGTCCCCCTTCAGCCGGTCGTGGTAGGCGACGGTCGTGGGGGAGTGGCGCAGCGTGTGCTGGTAGAGGGTCCGGATGCGGCCGCCCCGGTCCAGCAGCGTCTGGTCGCGGCGGAGGGCCAGAGCATAGGCCGCCGCGACCCGTTCCGGGGGCAGGCCGGCGCGGGGCTGGATGGTGAGCAGTTCGCGTGACGCGTCCGTCAGGGCCTCGGTGAGTGTCCTGTTGATCGTCTCCTTCCCGCTGAGGAGCCTGAGCGTCGGGGTGGTGTCCGCAGCCGTGCGGTGCCCTTCGACAGCCATGAGGGCCCCGAAGGTCTCGGCCAGCCGTTCCTCGCGCCGCCGTTCGCGGGCGATGCGTTCCCCGGAGGCCCGCAGCAGCCGGTGCAGGGCGACGGCCGGCGCCACGGGCTCCAGCCGGTGCGGATCGTCGACGGCGGGCTGCAGCAGGCCGAACTCCGTCAGACAGGGGGTGGCGTGGGCCTCGCCGGTGTCCACGCGGCCCTCACGCAGGGCACGCTCGTACAGCTCCGTGCCGGCGCGGCACAGTTCTTCCGGGGCGTGCGGGGGGTGTGGCGCCGAAGTCACCCGGGACGTCCTCCTGTTCAGTGGTCCTGCTGCAGGATCCCGGACTGCGCGATGAGATAGCCGAGCTGGGCCCGGCTGCCGCTGCCCAGGGCCGACGCCAGCTTGGCTATGTGGGCCCGGCAGGTGCGGACGTTCATGCCGAGGCGGCGGGCGATGGCCTCGTCCACGTGGCCCTCCACCAGGAGCTTGGCGATGGAGTGCTGGATCTCGGTGATGCCGTCGGGCGCCGCCTCGTAGGGCGCCCCGGTGCTCATGGGCACGGCACGGTCCCAGAGGTACTCGAAGACCTTGATGAGGTAGCGCACGAGCCCGGGGTGGCGCAGTTCCAGAGCGACTTGCTGGTCGTCGCGGGCGGGGATGAAGGCGACCGTCTCGTCGCAGATGATCAGGCGCTCGACCAGTTCGTCGATGGTGCGGTACTCCACCTTCCCTTCGGAGAGCCGGGCGACGTAGGCCAGTTTCTCGGGGTTGTACCGGGCGGTGTGCTGGTACAGACTCCGGACCTTGACCCCGCGGTCGATCAGGGGCTTGTCCCGTTCGAGGCTTCGCAGCAGGCTCCGTTCGGAGACACGGTCACTGGGCTGCACCGTCAGCAGCTCCGCCTGGCACTGGGCGGTGGCCAGGTTGAGCGCGGCGTTGATGCGTTCGCCGCCCTCGAGCACGGTGATGGAGTCGCTGGACGCCGTGTGGGTACCCATGGCCATGAACGGCTGGAAGGTCTCCGCGAGATTGATCGCCACGCGTCTGCGCTCGGCGATCTCGTTCTCCAGCGGGCCCAGCTGCCGGGAGAGGGCGATGACCGGCGGCACGGGGCGCAGCCAGTCGGGATCGTCCGGGTCGGGGTGGAGGAGGTCGAACTCCACCAGGCAAGGGGCGGACTCCACTTCCGCGCGTGCGATGCGTCCGGTACGCAGGGCGGAGGCGTACAGACGGCCGCCTTCCTCGCACCACTCGGTCATCGCATGGGGATGTGTCTCCCTTGTCGGATTCGTTGCCAAATCTCCACCCCCCAGGGTCCTGAACATGCAGGAACATGATGCATCGATTGTGTGGCCATGACGTGCCCGAATGAGCCATCGTCGTACTCGACGGGGGAAAAGGGGACCTTCAAGTGAGGACGAAGCCGACTATGCGTAACAAAATGCTTCGCTCGGTGCTTGTCGCCGCCTTCTCCGCCGTTGTAGCCCTCGGTGTTCTCAGCGGCTTCTCCGATGAGGAGAGCGGAACCCGGGCGAACACGCAGTGGCCGGCGGTGGCTGTGAACGTCGATGCGGCTCCGGCCAACACCCAGTGGCCGAACCCCCGGGTCGATGGAGCGGGGAGCTGACGTGACCACTCCACCCGACGACCGTTCCTTCCGTCGCGAGATGGCCACGGCCTACCGCTCCGGCTGGCACTTCATCGACCTGGTCACCGCCATCCCCCACAGCGGTGACTCGCTGATGGTGACCGTGTTCGGAGAGCCGGTCGTCGTCACGCGCGACGAGGACGGAGACGTACGGGCGTACCGGTGTCTGCGGCGGCCTCGGGGGGCGCCGCAGCCAGTGCGATGTGCCGTACGGTACGGAATGATCTTTGTGAACCTGGACCAAAGGGACCACCAGCAGGTGGAGGCCGACTCCCCTGCCCCGAGGACCATCTCTGCCACCCCCCGCAGTGCCTGACGCGATTCCCCCGTCGTAACAGATCGCTCAGGTGCTTCCCCCCGCAGCGGCGTCACCGTGACCTGAACACGGTGACGCCGCTGCAGTTTGTGGGGACATTTCGGGGTATCCGCCTGATCCACCGGTGGCCGGAACCAATCGATCACCGGTGTGGATGTTCACTTCGCTCAACTTCGCTCAACCGCGCCCCAGCGCGCGCGTCAGCTCTATCTCGATGACCACGCGCGAGGGATTCGGCGACGGGGTCCGCCCGTAGCGCTCCGCGTAGCGGCGCTCCGCCTCGGCCACCCGCTCCGGTTCGGTGCGCACGAACGCCCGGCCCTCCAGCGTCGCCCAGCGCCGGCCCTCCAGCTGGCAGACGGCGACCGCCGCCCCCTCGTCCCCGGCGGCCCGGACGTGCCGCACCTTCGCGCTCGTCTCGTTCGTGATCACCCGAGCGAGCCGGGCCGCGGGATCGTAGGTCACCCCGACGGGCACCACGTGCGGGGTGCCGTCCGGGCGGGGAGTCGTCAGGGTGCACAGGTGCCGTTCCCGCCAGAAGTCGAGATACGACGGGTCCGGGGCACCCGGATCGACGGAGTACTTGGTCGCCATGGCCCGGAACCTAACTCCCGCGTCCTCCCCGGGATGTCCTTGAGTGGAGTAGACTCAACTTTATGTACGTCGTTCGGGTCAGTGCAAGGAGGAGAACGCGAACGTGGACGCCGAGCTGACCAACCGGAGCCGGGACGCGATCAACGCGGCCAGCAACCGCGCCGTGACCGAGGGGCACCCCGACCTCACCCCCGCCCACCTGCTCCTCGCGCTGCTCCAGGGGCAGGACAACGAGAACATCACCGACCTGCTCGCCGCGGTCGACGCCGACCAGGCCGCCGTGCGCTCCGGCGCCGAGCGCGTGCTCGCCGGGCTGCCCAGCGTGACCGGGTCGACCGTGGCGCCGCCCCAGCCCAACCGCGAGATGCTCGCCGTCGTCGCCGACGCGCAGGCCCGCGCCAAGGAGCTGGGCGACGAGTACCTCTCCACGGAGCACCTGCTCATCGGCATCGCCGCGAAGGGCGGCGCGGCCGGCGAGGTGCTGTCCCAGCAGGGCGCCGACGCCAAGAAGCTCCAGGCCGCCTTCCAGAAGACCCGGGGCCAGCGCCGGGTGACGACGGCCGACCCCGAGGGGCAGTACAAGGCCCTGGAGAAGTTCGGGACCGACTTCACCGCCGCCGCGCGCGAAGGCAGGCTCGACCCGGTCATCGGCCGGGACCAGGAGATCCGCCGCGTGGTGCAGGTGCTGTCGCGGCGCACCAAGAACAACCCCGTGCTGATCGGTGAGCCGGGCGTCGGCAAGACCGCCGTCGTCGAAGGGCTCGCCCAGCGGATCGTCAAGGGCGACGTGCCCGAGTCCCTCAAGGACAAGCGGCTCGTCGCGCTCGACCTGGGCGCGATGGTCGCGGGCGCCAAGTACCGCGGCGAGTTCGAGGAGCGGCTGAAGACCGTCCTGGCCGAGATCAAGGACTCCGACGGGCAGATCATCACCTTCATCGACGAGCTGCACACCGTCGTCGGAGCCGGGGCCGGCGGCGACTCCGCCATGGACGCGGGCAACATGCTCAAGCCCATGCTGGCCCGCGGCGAGCTGCGCATGGTCGGTGCCACGACGCTCGACGAGTACCGCGAGCGCATCGAGAAGGACCCGGCGCTGGAGCGCCGCTTCCAGCAGGTGCTGGTCGCCGAGCCGACCGTCGAGGACTCCATCGCGATCCTGCGCGGACTCAAGGGCCGGTACGAGGCCCACCACAAGGTCCAGATCGCCGACAGCGCCCTGGTGGCCGCCGCCTCGCTCTCCGACCGCTACATCACCTCCCGCTTCCTGCCCGACAAGGCCATCGACCTCGTCGACGAGGCCGCCTCCCGCCTCCGCATGGAGATCGACTCCTCGCCCGTCGAGATCGACGAACTCCAGCGCGCCGTCGACCGGCTGAAGATGGAGGAGCTGGCGATCGGCAAGGAGACCGACGCGGCCTCCCGCGAGCGGCTGGAGAAGCTGCGCCGCGACCTCGCCGACAAGGAGGAGGAGCTGCGCGGCCTCACCGCCCGCTGGGAGAAGGAGAAGCAGTCCCTCAACCGCGTCGGTGAGCTGAAGGAACGCCTCGACGAACTGCGCGGCCAGGCCGAACGCGCCCAGCGCGACGGCGACTTCGACACCGCCTCCAAGCTGCTCTACGGCGAGATCCCCGCCCTGGAGAAGGAGCTGGAGGCCGCCTCCGAGGCGGAAGAAGAGGTCGCCAAGGACACCATGGTCAAGGAGGAGGTCGGCGCCGACGACATCGCCGACGTGGTCGCCTCCTGGACCGGCATCCCCGCCGGGCGCCTGATGGAGGGCGAGACGCAGAAGCTGCTGCGCATGGAGGACGAGATCGGCAAGCGGCTCATCGGCCAGACCGAGGCGGTGCGCGCGGTGTCGGACGCCGTACGCCGTTCCCGCGCCGGCATCGCCGACCCCGACCGCCCCACCGGCTCCTTCCTCTTCCTCGGCCCGACCGGCGTCGGCAAGACCGAACTGGCCAAGGCGCTCGCCGACTTCCTCTTCGACGACGAGCGGGCGATGGTCCGCATCGACATGTCGGAGTACAGCGAGAAGCACAGCGTGGCCCGGCTGGTCGGCGCCCCGCCCGGTTACGTCGGCTACGAGGAGGGCGGCCAGCTCACGGAGGCCGTGCGCCGGCGGCCGTACTCGGTCGTGTTGCTGGACGAGGTCGAGAAGGCCCATCCCGAGGTCTTCGACATCCTGCTCCAGGTGCTGGACGACGGCCGGCTGACGGACGGCCAGGGCCGCACGGTCGACTTCCGCAACACGATCCTCGTCCTGACGTCGAACCTGGGCAGCCAGTTCCTCGTCGACCCGCTCACCAGCGAGGAGGAGAAGAAGGAACAGGTCCTGGAGGTCGTCCGGAGCTCCTTCAAGCCGGAGTTCCTCAACCGCCTGGACGACCTCGTCGTCTTCGCCGCGCTGACCAAGCCCGAGCTGGAGCGCATCGCCAAGCTCCAGATCGACCGCCTGGCCAAGCGGCTCGCCGAGCGGCGCCTCGCCCTCGACATCACGCCGGAGGCCCTGGCCTGGCTCGCCGAGGAGGGCATGGACCCGGCCTACGGGGCCCGGCCGCTGCGGCGCCTCGTCCAGACGGCCATCGGCGACCGCCTCGCCAAGGAGATCCTCTCCGGGCAGATCAAGGACGGCGACACGGTCCGGGTGGACCGCTTCGAGGACGGGCTCCTGGTGGGTCCCGCCACGGGCAAGACGCTGTAGTCGGCCCGGGCCCCGGGGGTCACATCGTGAACGCCGAGCAGCGCACCCGCGCCGTCTCGGCGTTCTCCTACTCGACCCGCGTTCCTGGCTTCGGGGCGTCCGAGCAGGTCGTACGCGGCACCGCCGAACACGCGGTGTCGATGCCCCGCTGCAGGGCGCACTCGCGCAGAGCAGGGGACCGTGGCGGCTGCGCCCTTGGGGGAACCCGGTTGCCAGGACACTGTCCGGCAGTCGGAGGTTGCGGTTGACCGGATCGTGTCAGCCGAGGGCTGACAGGGCCTGTCGGGGCTTGCCACCCCCCTCCCCGCATGGGGGAGGATGGCGGAATCCGTACGAAGGGAAATTCACGGTGACCATCGACCCGTCCTCGATTCCGAACTTCGGGGGCCAGCCCGAGCCGCAGCCGCAAGGACCGGCGGGCCCCGTCGTCCCGGATCAGGACCTCGTGAAGCAGCTCCTCGACCAGATGGAGCTCAAGTACGTCGTCGACGACGAGGGAGACCTCGCGGCGCCGTGGGAGCAGTTCCGCACCTACTTCATGTTCCGGGGTGAGGGAGACCAGCAGGTCTTCTCCGTGCGGACGTTCTACGACCGGCCCCACGAGATCGAGGCCAAGCCGCAGATCCTGGAGTCCATCGACGACTGGAACCGCCGCACCCTGTGGCCCAAGGTCTACAGCCACACCCACGACGACGGCACGGTCCGCCTGATCGGCGAGGCCCAGATGCTGATCGGCATGGGCGTGAGCCTGGAGCACTTCGTCTCCTCGACGGTCAGCTGGGTGCGCGCCGCGATCGAGTTCGACAAGTGGCTCATCGAACAGCTCGGTCTCGAAGAGGAGATCAACGAGGCGGAGAAGCCCGAGGACGACGAGTAGGGCCCCGGGCGGGCCCCCCACGGCGCGTCGGCGCGTACGAGCAGGTACGTGCTGTACGCGCCGTTTGCCTTTTTGTTCACAGCGACTCGATCTTCACTTAAGGTTCACAAGTTTGCTAAGTTGCTCATCATGTGCACGAAGAAGGTCGACTCCGTTGGCGCATGAGAGCGAGGGGCCGAGCCCCGACGAGGTCCGGCGGTACATCAACAGCCTCTACGACCGGGCCGAGAGCGACACGGGCCGCTTCAACCCGACCCGCGCCGCCTCGATCCCGCGTCAGCGCAGTGCGGCTCCCCGCGGCCGGTCCCAGGAGGACTCGGAGCCCGCGGTCGAGACCTTCGCCCGGAAGTGGTTCGGTGCCGCCCGTGCGAAGCTGGGCCCGACCGTGCCGGCGACGCTGCCGGAGCGGAGGTCGCCGGTCCGTTCCGGCCGCGCACCCGAGCCGGCACGACCCGCGCGCCCCGTGGAACGTCCCGCGGAACCCCTCGCCCTCGAAGCGCCCAAGGCACCTGCCGGTGCCGCGCGGGAGCTGACCGGCGGAACAGCTCCGGCGCCGACCACCGGAATCCTCCCGGAGATCCCCGCCCAGCGGGTCGCACCGGCTCTGCCCGGCGGGTCCCGCCCGGACGAGAGCGCCCCGCGTGAAGGGGCACCACCGCTCGTCGGCGCCGAGGCGGCGGCGTGGCCCCTGCCCGAACCCGAACCCGCACCGGCCCTCGCCCAGGCGGATCTTCAGGCATACGGCACCGCTCTGCCGGACGTCCCTGCGCCCGCGCCTGCGCCTGCCCTGGCGACTCCTGCCCCGGTGGCTCCTGCCCTGGCGGCTCCTGCCCCGGTAGTGCCCCCCGAGCCGGCCGCCGCACCCGCCCCCTCCACCACTGCCTTCTCCACCACTGCCTTCACGCCTGCCGCCAGCGGTGGATCATGGCTGTCGCCGGACACCGGCCACCGCACCAGGGCCGAGCGGGTGGTCGCCTTCGCCCGGGCGCAGATCGGCCGGCCCTGCGTATGGGGCGCGGTCGGCCCGGGATCGTACGACGCCCCCGGTCTCACGCAGGCCGCGTGGAAGGCGGCCGGCGTCACGCTCCCCCGGACCACCCAGGCCCAGTGGGAAGCGGGGCCGCGGGTCCCGCTCGCCGACGTCCAGGTCGGAGACCTGGTGTTCTTCCACGACGACCTCGGTCACGTCGGCATCTGGAGCGGCGACGGCATGATGATCCACGCCCCGGGCCCCGGAGCGCTCATCCGTGAGGAGTCGGTGTTCTTCGCCGGCCAGACGGCGATCAAGGGAGCGGTCCGCCCGGCCTGACGCGTGGGCGAGTCGCCCCCTCGCTGACGGCCGCGCCTTCAAGCCCCGAGGAGGCGTTTTTCGGACTGGTCCCGGAGGTTCATGGAGTGCGGGACCATGCGCGAGCGGTACTGAGCGTCGGTCGAACACTGGCTGGCAGCGAGCAGTTGGAGGAGCGGACCTGGACGAGGCAGTGCTCAGGCGTCCCGTCGCGAACTGAACGGCGCCGCCTGGCGCAACAGCAGCCACAGCCATCAGGCCGGCGGCAACTGCGTGGAGGTGGCCGCCGGGTTCCGCCCCGCCGTCCCGGTCCGTGACAGCAAGGCCCCGCAGGGCCCGGCGCCCCTTCGAAGCCGCCTCCTGGGCGCGTTCATGGCGAGTTGAAGGCCGAACGCCACCGCCCCTAGAACGCCGCCCCGAGTCGCTTCGCGGCCTCCTGGAGGACTTCCGTGCGCTTGCAGAAGGCGAAGCGGACGAACGGGGCGCCCTCCTCGCGGTGGTCGTAGAAGACCGCGTTGGGGATGGCGACGACGCCGGCGCGTTCCGGCAGGGCGCGGCAGAAGGCGATGCCGTCCGTTTCGCCGAGGGGGCGGATGTCCGTGGTGATGAAGTACGTGCCCGAGGGGCGGAAGACCCGGAAGCCCGCCTCCTCCAGGCCCGCCGACAGCAGGTTCCGCTTGGCCAGCATGTCGTCGCGGAAGTCCGTGAAGTACGCGTCGGGGAGTGACAGTGCCTCGGCGACCGCGTACTGGAACGGACCCGCCGAGACGTACGTCAGGTACTGCTTCGCCGAGCGGACCGCCGTGACCAGCTCCGGGGACGCCGTCACCCAGCCGACCTTCCAGCCGGTGAACGAGTACGTCTTGCCCGCCGAGCCGATCGTCACCGTGCGCTCCCGCATCCCGGGGAACGTCGCCAGCGGCACGTGCTCGGCGTCGTCGAAGACCAGGTGCTCGTACACCTCGTCCGTCACCACGAGCAGGTCGCGCTCCACCGCCAGCTCGGCGATCGCGGTCAGCTCCTCGCGGGTGAGGACCGTGCCGGTCGGGTTGTGCGGGGTGTTGATCAGCAGCAGGCGGGTGCGGTCGGTGACCGCGTCGCGCAGCTCGTCGAGGTCGAGGCGGAAGCGGCCCTCGCCCTCGTCCGCCCGCAGGGTCACCGGCACCCGGCGTCCGCCCGCCATCGCGATGCACGCCGCGTACGAGTCGTAGTACGGCTCGAAGGCGATCACCTCGTCGCCGGGCTCCAGCAGGGCCAGCAGCGCGGCGGCGATCGCCTCCGTGGCCCCGGCGGTGACCAGGACCTCCGTGTCGGGGTCGAAGGACAGGCCGTAGCGGCGCTGCTGGTGGGCGGCGACCGCGGTGCGCAGCTCGGGGACGCCGGGGCCCGGCGGGTACTGGTTGCCGAGGCCGTCCCGCAGCGCCCGCACGGCCGCCTCCCTGACCTCCTCGGGGCCGTCGGTGTCGGGGAAGCCCTGCCCGAGGTTGATGGCGCCGGTGCTCAGCGCCAGGGCCGACATCTCGGCGAAGATCGTCGTCCCGAACTCGGCGAGCCGGCGGTTGAGGAGAGGGCGCGCACTGGAGGTCATGCCGGCCATCCTGCGCCGAAGCTCTGGAGTTCCTCAACTCACCTTCGGGGAGGAGTACCTGCGCCGGTAGCCACGGCGCCGTCCGCAGGGGGAGTGCTGTCGTCGGTTGTCGTCATCTGTCGTCGTTGGCCGCCCTCGGACGGCCCACAGACGGCCCGGCGTGCCGGGAAAGTGGGTGGGGCTGTGCAGAGGTCTGTGGCACCGGCTCGGAAGCAGTGATTGTCAGACCCTCTGGTTACGCTGCCATCGACATCGAACCTAGATCGTGGGTGGGGGTCATCCGTGGGCAGACTGAGGCTGCAACCGTTGGGCGAAGTGTGCCTGGGCGAGGCGTGCCGGTCGCCAGACGGTATCTTGCGTGGTCCTGAGGATGACGCCGAACTTCAGTTGGTTCTCGGCAAGCTCAGAGAGCAGGATCTCGCTGGCGGTTTCACGACAGCCATTCGGGCTTCGATTGACTATGTCCTCGATGGCGCACGTACTGGCCGCTTCAACCTCCTCTCAACGGATGTGCACCCGGGGGAGCGCGCATCGGTAGGGGCGAAGTTGGAGTATGAAGCGCAGCGTGTTTTCAAATGGGTGAAAGCCAAACCGCTCGATATTGCGATCGCCGGTGTGCCAGTTGATTTGAAGAGCACGGTGGGTGACAACTGGGCAATCCCGACGGAAGCTCACTGTCATCTGTGCATCTGCACTCAGATGCGGCTGAAGGACAACGTCCACAAAAGCTGGCTGATTCGAACCCACACATCGTGGCTTTATCGAGGTAAAGGAAACAAAGACGGAAAGCGCGGCATCGCCGTTGACGCACGTCACCAATGGGGGGTCCCTCTCTATGACTGGACGCCACTTCCTGTCAATCCCCTAACGCTCCTCACTGGAAATCAAAAGGATCAAGTTTTCGATCCTGGGCGAGGGCAGGAGGTGAGGCTTCTCAGACTGTTCAAGTACCTCCCGATGACTGTTATAGAGAGAAGTGTTGTGCTCACTGTGTGCGCAAACAGGCAGGATCCTATGCGTAGGGCTCGTGCCATTAAGGAAGAGGCGGCGAAGCAAGGGATCTTGCTACTTTGCGGAAAGTGGCTTTCTGACCGGGCTGTTGCAAAGAACCATGGCTACGACTTGGGCCCGGGGGACTGGGTGGCTATACCGAACGGCTCGGACCAAGTGGAGCCGCCCGGGGAGGGCGTCTTGTTTTAGCGGACCTGGTGACCGGCCAGCCACCAGGCAGCATTACCAAGCTTGCTGATGCGCAGTAGCGGGCAGCGACCGGTGTTGCCCGTGACTTGCCAACAGCCCCTTGAGGTACTCTCGTCGATCGCTGTCGAACGATCGCTTGCGGGTATGTCACGGCAGATCAATCCCCGTAACGAGTCCTGGAGATCAAGTGCAACCAACCCAGATCGTTGACCTCTTCGCAGGCCCCGGCGGACTGGACGTCGCAGCGGAGAAGCTCGGCGTCGCGACTGTGGGTGTCGAGTGGGACAGTGCGGCCTGTACGACACGGCGTGCGGCCGGCCTGGCGACGATCGAGGGCGACGTCCGGCAGTACGGGCCAGCGGACTTCCCGGATGCAGATGTCCTTGCGGGCGGGCCACCATGCCAGACATTCACCGTAGCGGGCGGTGGCGCCGGGCGTCGAGCGCTTGATGATGTGCTCGCATTCATCAAGCGAATCGTCGCTCGCGAGCCTCGTGATCAAATTGATCGTGATCTGGCCAAGATGGAGGACGAGCGAACCGGGCTCGTCCTGGAGCCGCTGCGATGGGCTCTGGAAGCAATTGATCGGAGCGCTCCGTATAAGGCAATTGTGCTTGAGCAGGTACCGGCTGTGCTCCCGGTTTGGAAGGCTTACGAAGAGGTTTTGCGGAGTGAGGGATACGCCACGGATAGCGGCATTCTACGCACCGAGGAATATGGCGTACCGCAGACACGGAAAAGGGCTGTGCTAATTGCCCGAAAAGACGTCGAAAAAGTTGCCCTTCCTGAGCCGACGCATCGGGCATACCGTAAGGGTGTTGAGCGTGAGAGCGGAGATAGTCGACTGAAGCCGTGGGTGACTATGGGGGAGGCGGTAAGGCGGCCACAGCCTTTCCTCGTTATCTCCAACTATGGCACGGGAGGAGATCCCAAAGCGCGAGGGCGACGGGGTTCTTGGGAACCGTCAGCAACCGTGACCGGCAAGATCTCCCGCAACCGTCTAGTCTCCCAAAGTGGTGACGAGCTTAAGCGGTTCACCTCCTCAGAGGCAGGAAGGTTGCAGACATTTCCCCGAGACTATCCTTGGTCCGGGAAAGATGTAGGTCAGCAAATTGGTAATGCTGTTCCGCCGCGCCTCGCTATGCATGTTTTGAGTGCTGCCTTTGGGTGGGACCCGCCGTCGGACGAAGTGCTTGAGAAACTTGAACTGTGGAAGAGTGCGGAAGCTGATCAAGTGGATCAGCCGGTGATGGCAGCCGCCGCTCAGGGATAGCGGACTAGCCTGTCCGCAGTTCGTCCCCGGCAGACACCATCGGGCTACGGGATACCGGGGCTACTCAAGCAGGATCTCTTCCGGGCGCCGGCTCGTGACCGAGGTCTCCCGCTGGGTCAGGACGTGCTCGATGCAGGCTTCGAGGTCTCCCCCGTGATCATCCCGCGCCATGCTTCTGAGCTCCCGAGCCAGGTCTGACCCGTTGATCAGGACAATCGGGTACTGGTCCTCGACCATTTCAGTCTGTGCTGGCACGGAGTACGCCCCAGTCGTGACGTACACGCCGATCCAGCCGCGGCGGAGCCGTGCCACGACGCGAGCGATCTGCTCGGCGGTGACCAGGCTGTCGAGTTTCACGCACTTCGCCTGCCCGAGGACCACGAGACTTGTGCCAGCCAGTCCGCTGCCGATGTCGAGCCGGCCTACGAAGTCCGCCCCTCCATCACCGGATCGACGAGTCAGCCAGCCCTCGACGTAGCTGTTCCCGGCTCCACGCAGCACACGCGCTGCGACCGCGGAGGCAACGGCCTCAAAGTCGTGCTTACGCCCGTCGAAGTGCTTGTAGATCAGCTCGAGGTCCTTGGCTTCGATGCTTCCCGGTTTAGGGCGCTGCTCGGGCACCTTGGTCACCTTGGCCCGGGCGACTCGTCGGCGCAGCCTGGGCAGGGCTGAGTTCCCGTGCTTGACCCATTCCCGCCAAGCCCGCGGGGCGAGTTCGAGCGTCTCAGTGTCGGGCACGGTCTTGTCTCTGCGGGAGTCGATCCAGGCCCAGGCGACCTTGTCATCCTCGGCCGTGAGGTCGATAAGGGCGATGTCGTAGACGTAGTTCGTGAACGTCGTGTGATCGCTGCCGCCCCACTGCACTAGACGCTCAGCCCGCTCGATAACGCCCAGTCCGCAGAACTCAACGTGCCCCTTCACCTTTCCGTTGCGCGAGACCGCGCGGAACAGCAGCAGTGGGACGGCAGTTGCCCGCTCCTCGGGCGTGTGCCCCTGGTGGCCGGTGAAGGCATCTAGCAGGGCCGCATTCCCGTTCGTCTTGCCGGGCGCGGCAGTGGTCGTGGCCTTGTGGTCACCGAAGTAGCGGACGTGCCCGTTGTCCATGTCGAACACGTCATGCCAAGGCGTCTGCTCGGTGCCTGCCTTCCAAGGGCTCGAGCGGATGAGAATCACCGGCCGGCGCTCCCCATCGGGGGTTCGGACCTTCGCCATGCCGTTGATCCCGGCCTCCAGCAAGGCTCGGGCGCGCTCCGGCGAGTGAGTTACGTGGTGGAAGTTGGCGTATCCCTCAAGTACCGCAGGCTTCGGATCCTTGCCGGTCGCGTAACGAAACACCTGGCCAACACGCAACTGACCACCCACGTGAACCCCCATGACAGAACTGGTCTGACGATCTTCCTCGACAGTAGTAGCCAGCACTGACAAGCCCCCCGGCCTTGCACCACCGGAATGCGCGAGCTGCCTGCACTAGGGACATGGGCTTCGTCGGTCGCGGGAAGCACTGTACGAAGTGACCGCTTCGTCCCGAAGCAATTTGGGGTGCCCACTGTCCTTGGGCCGCTGTGCTTGTCACCCGTATGGATGGTCTGCTGACGTCCACGATTGTTCGCGGGTGTGCGCCGGCGTTGTCACGCAGTTGGACACTCACTAGGGATGCAGGTGCGTGTTCACCTAACCCTGCCAGCGCCTTCCAGGTCCGCCTCGCACGAGGTGCCGCGTCGTTCGGGTTGGCCGTACTGACGGCCGCCCTGCTGCCGGTCAAATGACGTCGGCCTGCCCCTGATGCGGCTGTTCCAACTGTTGTTCCCGCTTGCGCTGCTCCATCCGAAGCGTCTCCACGTTCTCCGCGAAGCGCTCCAGGTTCACCGCAGCGTCCGCATCGGCGTACGGAGCAATCCCTAGATCGAAGGCCGTGGCGTGCTGCTCTACCTGGTCCGCGGTCTGCTGAAGGTTGTACGCCCGCTCACGGAATTTGAAATAGCCCGTAACCGCGGTAGCGAATGCCAGGAACGACCCCAGCATGATCAGGATCGTCTTACCCGGCTGCGGGGTCTCCCAGAAAGCCGTAGTCGCCGTGGTCCCCACCGACGCGAAGAACACCCCCCACTGAAACCAGTTGTGAATACGCCGGTAGAACCGTGTATCCCGCCGTAGACGGTCTATGACCCGCGGTATGTGCTCCCGGTAGCCGTTCCGCCGTTCCGTCGTCGGGCGTGTCTTTGAGGCGTTGAGGATCCACCGGTCATGGATGATCTCCAAATCTCTGCGGAGCAGGAACACCGATCTGACACCGTGTTTCTCGTCCTTCACCCGCAGGAAGTAGCCGACCAGGAACACCACCACCAGGACAAGCGTCACCGCGATGGTCACGATGTTGAACGTGCGCAGGTCCGGCACGTCTTCCGGCCACAGGTTTCCCCATCCGATCACTGCCAGCACCAGCGGCATCACCACAAGCGGCACCAGCCGGAGCCACCGCGACAGAAGAGCCCTGCGGATACGGCGTTCCGCCGTCGCGACGTCCCGCCGGTAGGTTATAACGCTGTTCGTGTACTCGTACTGTTCAGCGGGCTCTAGGCTCCATCCGTACTCTTGTTTTGGGTCTTTGAGGGTTTCGATGACCTCTTCAACGAGGTTGCCCCAGGTGGAATCCGATTCCACGGTGAACACATGTTCAAGTCGTACGTACCGTTTGTATCGATCAGGTGTCCCATACTTATGGTGGAAGATGTATGCGCCGTCACCGGCATATCTGACCTGTCGGGCTATTTCGACAAATAAGGTCCACTTGAGTTCTTCCTTATCTGTCTTCCAGGCGGCGGAGAGGATCGCGGCTACGCCCTCCCAGGTCAACGCGAATTCCTCGGGGAGGGGGGTGTGTATGTCGGCCTCGGACAGCCGCTGATCTTCGTATGCGAGGTGATGCAGGACATCGCCCACCCACGGTTCATAACTGTGGGCGGTCTCGGGTACAGGTTCGCGCGGCACGTCGGTAAGGCCGGACATCGCGGAGTGGCTCCCGGTCAAGGATGCGGTGTGTGGTCGACGGCACGCTACCGCCGCTCTGCTCGGCGAAACACGGTTCTGCCGGATCAAGAGGCCCCGGTGGGAACACGCTGCTTCCCGGATTGCAGGCTGACGGGCCGTCGATCTTCAAGCTGAGGTCGGCGGAACGACTTTGGGCGAGAGCTGCCATGGGGCGAGTGATCATGGCCCCGTAAGCTTCCGGCGCGTCGGGCAGTCTGTGGACCTGCCCGTTAAAGCACGACGTTGGGACCATGATCTTCGAGGCTCGCCCCATGGTGGCTGCCTAAGTCGTGGAGCCGACCGCCCCAGCCACAGAGGGTGTCTCCCACTTCATGCCCGCCGCTCGCCAGCGCTCCGCCGGGCGCGGCCAGCCGGGGCGAAGACGGAGGCAGGCCGCGCCGTCGAGGCGGCGCGCGCCCGCGCCGTGCGCGGGCCTTGATGAGGCAGGGAAAGCGCAAACGGAGCTCTCGGGTGGGCTGATGCCTCCCACGGCCTCACGTGCCGGGGCGGGCGGCAACGTCAGCCGGCATGAGTCGGTTAATGAAGCCTTCGATGCACAGCCGCTCAAAGGCGGCCACAACGGTATCCGGTACGTCCTGCTCGACGGCCAGACCCAACCGCGGGAAGACGAGCACGCGTTGTAGGGCGCCCACGATCATGTCGATCACCATGCGAGCGTCTCCGATGGAGTCGGTGTACTCCTCCAGGCTCATCGGTGTGGAGGCGCACACCACTTCGACCTCGGGCCAGAGCTTCCGCATCATGGCGTAGGAGCGCCGCTCTTCGTACGGCTTGCTCACGAGCAGGACGGACGAGACCTCGACGTCGGCCCCTGCCAGCACCGCTTTCGTGAACTCGATGTTCTCTCCGGTGTTCGTGGCACGCGGTTCCAGGAGTACCGCGGACTCGGGCACCCCAAGCTCCAACGCCCGCTCGCGGTAGTGGACAGCTTCGCCGCGTGGCATGCGCGCCCGGGTCGTGGGGCTGGTGGCCCCCGTGAAGACGATGACCGGCGCCATGCCCTGGTGGTACAGCTCCGCTGCCACGTCGGCCACGCCGAGGTCGTGACTGCCCAGCCCCACCGCCACCGAACACGGCCGTGGGGCATGGTGCATGAAGTGGTAGTCCCACAGGAGTCGAGCGTCCGCCCATGCCTGCGCCGAGATCATTCCTGCCACTTCTTGTCCTGTGCTGAGTCGGGAACCTTGAAGTCGTACTCCCACGCAAAGCGAGAAGCCGCGTGAACGCCCACCGCGAACTCAACCACCGTGCCGTCTGCGGTGTACGTGGTCCTGTGCAGCTCAACTACGGGCTCACCGGCGGGGAGCTGTAGGAGCTGCACTTCGTCCGTTGTCGGGACGCGGGCGAATAGGGCCTCCCTCATGTGGTCGATCTCGTATCCGGCGTCGTAGAGGACCCGGTACCCTCCGCCCCGGCCGGCAGGCCCCGGAGTGGGGTCGACGATGCGTGTGCCCTCGACGTGCTCCGGCCTGTAGTAGCTGGTCAGGGTGTGAGTAGGCTGCACCCCTTCCTTCACGAGTCGGGCGCGTGCGTACACCTCGGAGCCGACTGGGACACCCAGCCCCTCCGCTACAAGGTTGTCCGCCTCGACACGGCTCACGGTCTGTGTCTGCTCGTTGCGCTTGTACGCGCGTCCCGACGCGACGCGGTCGGCGATGAATGCGACCTCGTCACCGTCGCGCCACTTCGCCTTGTCGTACCGGGCGATACCCAGCCGCTTGAGCGCCGCGCGCGGGCGCACCACGGTGCCGTGTCCGCGCGTCGACGTCACAAGGCCTTCAGCCTCCAAGGCCTTATAGGCCTTGTGGACGGTCTCCTTTGACCCTTCCCCCGCCTCCACCAGCTCTCTGATCTGGGGCAACTGGGCGCCCGGCGGCAACTGACCGCTCTTGATCTGCTCCGCGAACCTGTCCGCCAGGTCGCGCCACTTCGGTGCCACGCAGAACTCCTCTCGACCCATCCAGTGAACCACACAGTCCTAGGACTGTTGACAGTCCTAGGACAGCGTGGCATTGTCAACTCAAGCCGCTCGCAGTCCTAGGACAGTGAGTCGGAAGAGCCTTCTTTGGGCTGCTTCCAGGCCGTACCGGTTCGGGATAGCTCGTCCTTCGGGGCGGGCCCCTGGTCGGAGGTTCCTTGACAACTCAACAGCGTGCCGAGGGAAACCGCCCCACCTCAGCAAGCAAGAGGGCGGCGCGCGTGGGTTCTATCTCCACGCGAGTACAGCGCGACCTCAACCCCAATCCGCAGGCCAAGTGCTGCGGCCGGTTGCCTCCGCTGTTCGTCTCGTACGAGCAGCGCCGAGGGGAGCCGCGTGAGCTTCACCCGTCCATCCATCGAGAGGACCGTTCATGGACCGCTTGAAGGCGCAGGCCTCGAAGAACCGTGACGCGGCGAAGGTGCTGCGTAACCAGGGCAAGGACGCCGCCGCCAAGCAGATGGAGGACCGGGCTGACGAGCTGGAGTCGGGTCGTGTCACCGACGTCACCGACTCGGTCGTCGGCCTGTTCCGCTGGGCGCAGGGCCGCTGATCTATACCCACTTCACCCGCCAACGGCGCGCCCCCGGAGTTGCAGCTCCGGGGGCGCTGTCGGGCCGTACCCGTTGAGAGGACACACGACCCAATGAACCACATCGTCACTGTTCAGGGCGCTGTTACCGAGTTCGCCGACTTCAGGGAGCCGACGGACGCGGAGCTGGAGGCGATCGAGCAGGAGATGCCCGTCATCCTGGCGGACGTCGAGTTGCTGGACGCGCAGATCATCACCCTGGACCGCATCCCGACCGAGCTGGACAACCGGCGCATCCGACGGGCCCGTCGCCGGGCGCTGGCCGCCCGCATCGCCCTGGCCAACCGCACCACCGCGGCGACCCTGCCCGGGGGTGCCGCATGAGCGACACGACCCGGAGCCTGACCGCCGCGCACGCGGAGGTGAAGGCGGAGATCACGCGGACCGACACCAAGACCGGCTTACTGCTGGCGTTCGTCGGTGCGGTCCTGGCGGGGGCCTGGACGGTCGCCCGCGACCTGCCGCTGACGCTGCCCGCCTATGTGGCGGGTGGGCTGGGGATGGTGCTGCTGGTCGTGGCGGCGGGTCTGCTGCTGCGGTCGACCCGGCCGAACCTGCGCGGCCGGCACGGGTTCCGGCTGTGGGCAACGCTCACCGCCGAGGAGATCACCGACGCGGTCGCTACCGACCTGGTCGCCGACATCGGCGGGCTGTCCCGGCTCGCGGTCGCTAAGTTCACCTGCCTGCGCCGCGCGGTCGACCTGACCATGACCGGCGGGGCCCTGCTCATCCTGGCCGCCCTGCTCACGTTGGGGGGTGCCCGGTGAAGCGCACCAAGCTCACCCGCATTCAGATCGGGGTGCTGGCTGCCGCGTTCGTGCCGATGCTCGCCACGGGCGTGTTCGGCGGGATCGGCACCTACAGCAACATCGGCCACGCATACGGCCGCGGCACCGCATTGGGAGCGCTCGCCGCGGGTGAGGGCGCTACCGCCGTGCTCGCTCTGGTCCTGCTCGGGCTGACCATGCTGGGTCAGTCCTCCCCGCGGATCGTGCGGGTGGGGTTGTGGGCGCTGCCGGCCGCCGCCGCGGTCATGGGCGCGATGGCCGCGCCCGAGCCGGGCCGCACCGTGATCTACGCCCTGACCCCCATGGGCATGTCTGTCTCGGCTGAGGGCATGGCGTTCCTCGCTCGGCGGATCGTCGTCCACACCGACGGCCGCGACGCGGAGAACGAACGCCGCACCGCCGACCTGGTGCAGGCCCTCGCCTATCACCGCGCCCGCGCCGCCTCCCACCCCAGCAATCGGGTCAAGTGGTGGTCGGAGCGGAAGTCGTGGCGCCTGGCCCGCAAGGTCGGCGTCGGCGATGTGGCGCTGGGATCGAGGCTGCTGGACGTGCAGCGCGATCGGGTCACGGCCGGTGCGGATGCCGCTCTTGCCTCGATGTTCGGCGGCACCGCCCCCACCCCGGCTCTCGATCCTGCATCGATCGCGAATGCGGAGGAATCGTCTGGTAGCGGGATGGAACGGTCTAGGGCTGAGCAGGTGGAATCGACCCCGCTCACCGTCACCCTGACCCGCCTGCCCCTGCCCGATCCCGTCCCCGTCAACATCGGCAAATCGGCCCCTACAAGCGCCCCGATCCTGCCCCCGGTCGATGCGGTCCCGGAGCCGATCGAGGCGGCTCCGATCCGGTCGGTGGCGGCTGAGTCGGCCCGGCCGGTCCGGGCGACGGGTCGGGTGCCAGCCGCGGCGAAGACCCCGCGCGTGCGGCGCAGCCCTGAACAGCTCATGAGTGAAGCACGCGAGCTGACAGCCGACTGGCCGGACGCGCAGATCACCGGTGAGAGTCTGCGCCGGGCCCTGCGCACCTCGCCCGCCAACGCCCGCACGGTGCGTGATGCTCTGCGCGCCGAGCGCGCCGAGCGCGCCGAGCGCGCCGGTGGGGCGGTGGCGTCGTGAGCACTCTGGCCGCGCTCTTACCCGTCCTGCCGCCCGTGATCGGGTGGGCGGTGCACGCCCGGTGGCTGCACTCGCAGCTGACCATCGCGCGGCGGGACCCGCTCACGGGTCTGTGGACGCGGGATGCGTTCACCCGGCGGGCCCGGCGCCTGCTGCGTGACCCGCGCGCCGTGGTCGTGCTGGCGGACGTCGACCACTTCAAGCAGATCAACGACACGCACGGTCACGCCGCCGGTGACGTGCTGCTCGCCACGATCGCGGCCCGGTTGTCCTACGGCACCCCTGGGGGTGTGGTGGGGCGGCTGGGAGGGGATGAGTTCGCCGCCGTGGTCGTCGACCGCGACGGCACCGCCGGGGACCGGCTGGACGTCCTCGCCCGCGTGCTGGCCCGTCCGGTCGACACCGCACCCGAGGTGCACACCACCGTGTCCCTCGGGTGGGTACGGGCCGCCGACCATCCGGGCGAGGACCTGTCCGCACTGCTGCGCCGCGCCGATGAGGCCATGTATACGGCCAAGCGGTCCGGCCGGTCCGGCCGGTCCGCCCCGCGCCGGGCCCGATTGGGACGGCTGCTCGAATCGGTCGCCGGGCGTCGTCCCGGGCGGCGTGGCGCGGCATGAGCACGCTGCCCGCCTACCGGTGGCGCCTGGCCCCGGACGGCTACGCCACCCGCCGCCAACTCCGCGCCCAGGGCCTACGCCCGGGTGGACAGCAGGTGGCCGCGCAGGTCGAACGTCCCCGCCGCCGTCGGGGGCCGCTGGTCGCCTACCTCTACCGCGTCGACCTGGCCAAACCGGTTCGACCGATGACCCCTGCCCGATGGGCGGCCCTGGCCAAAGCCAACGCCGCCCGCCGCATCTGCCCTGAGTGCCGCCGAGACGCGGGCTACGTCATCCCGCCCTCGCTCGGCATGTGCACCCCCTGTGCCTACCCCGAGCAGTACGCCGCCTGAAGTCCCGGCGGGGCCCGTCCGCTCACCTCCTACAGCGACGGACCGGGCCCCGCCTTTCCTCTGCGAGAGAAGGAAGTCTCAGTGAAGCATCCCGACGATGACCACGAACTGTTCAACCGCCTGGAAGCCGAGATGGCCGCCGACCACGGCGCGGACGTGGTCGACCTGGACAAGGCCCGTGCCGCCCGCGAGCCCGCCCCCACCGTCCCCGCTCCGGAGCCTGAGCCGACGGACCCGGACACGCCGGTCGTGGTCGACCAGCCTGCCCCGGCGGTGACCGGTCCCGGCTACCTGGGTCGGCTCGCCGGCGCCCGCCGCCGCGCGGTCGTACCGGTCTGGCTCAAGTCCGTGGCTGAGCTGCGCACCGCCTGCACATGGGTGGCACGCCACTACACGCACGCCGCCGGGTATCACGCGCTTCGTGCCCCGGTCTACGCGGCCCGTCTCGCCTTCCAGGCCCCGGCCGGCGCGGCGAAGGTGGTCGGGGGCACGATGCGGTGGGTGGCCGACCGTGAGGGCGAACCGGTCCGGCTCGCCGCGGTGCGGCGTGAGGACGCTGCCGAGTACCTGAAGCTGTCGCGGCAGCGGGACGGACGGGTCCGGCTGCGGACCCTGGTCGCCGCGCTCGCGCTGTTCACCGGTCTGTCTCTGGCGCTCGCCATCTACGTGCTGGCCCCCGACTGGCTGCAAGCTGTGTCCGTGAGCGCGGTCGTCCTCGCCCTGGGGGCCGCTGGCCGCAAGGCGGACGCCCCGGTCGTGCACCGGGCCGTGGAACTGCCCAAGGCAACCAAGCTCACCAGCGACATCGTCCTGCGTGCCCTGGGTGCGCTGGGCATTCCCGCGATCAATCAGGCGCAGGGCAAGGGCCGGGACGGGTTCGAGTTCACCGCCCCGATCACCCGCGACGGCCCCGGCTGGCGCGCGGAGGGCAACCTGCCCTACGGCGTCACGGTCACGGACATCATCGAGCGTCGCGAGCGTCTCGCTTCCGGTCTGCGCCGCCCGCTGGGGTGCGTGTGGCCCGAGGCGGTACCGGATGAGCACACCGGGCACCTGGTGCTGTGGGTCGGGGATCAGGACATGTCCCGGGCGTCTCAGCCGGCGTGGCCGCTGCTGAAGTCCGGGCAGGTGGACCTGTTCAAGCCGGTCGCCTATGGCACCGACCAGCGCGGCCGGTGGACCGAAGTCACGCTCATGTACATAGCGGGCGTCATCGGTGCCATCCCGCGCATGGGCAAGACGTTCCTGCTGCGTCTCCTGCTGCTCATCGCGGCATTGGACCCGCGCGCTGAGCTGCACACCTACGACATGAAGGGCACCGGCGACCTGGACCCGGTGGGCAACGCGGTCGGCTACCGGCACGCCGCCGGCGACGACGACGAACCCGTGCAGTACGCGCTGGACGACTTCCGGGCCCTGCGCGAGGAACTGCGCCGCCGCACGAAGGTGATCCGCTCCCTGCCCCGCGACATCTGCCCCGAGTCCAAGGTGACCAGCGCCCTTGCCGACAAGCGGTCGTTGGGGCTGCACCCGATCGTGGTCGGGGTGGACGAGTGCCAGGTCCTCTTCGAGCACCCCGAGCACGGCAAGGAGTTCGAGGAGATCATCACTGACCTGGTCAAGCGCGGCCCCGCCACCGGCATTGTCGTCCTGCTGGCCACGCAGCGCCCGGACGCCAAGTCGCTGCCCACCGGCATCAGCGCCAACGCGTCGGCCCGGTGGTGCCTGAAGGTGATGGGCCAGCTGGAGAACGACATGGTCCTGGGCACCTCCGCCTACAAGCGCGGCGTGCGGGCGACCATGTTCGCCTGGGGAGACAAGGGCATCCACTACTTCGTGGGTGAAGGCTCCGACGCCCGTATCGTCCGCTCCGTCTACGTCGACGCCGGCGGGGCCGAAGCCATCGCCGCCCGCGCCCGCCGCGTCCGCGAGAAGGCCGGACTGCTCGCCGGGCACGCCCTCGGGGAGGCACCGGAGCCGACCACGGCGGCCTATGACCTGCTGGCGGACATCCTCGCGGTCGTCCCGGCCAAGGAGGCCAAGGCGTGGTCGGAAACCATCGTGGCCCGGCTCGCGGACCTGCGCCCCGAGGTCTACGACGGATGGGACCCCGACGCGCTCGCCGCGGCGCTCAAGCCGCATGGCGTGTCCACCATCCAGGTCGGGCGCCGGGTGAACGGCAAGGTCGTCAACCGGCGCGGTGTCGACCGCTCCCACATCACCACCGCGATCGCGGAGCGTGACGGAAAGCGGGACGCGGGCTGACGCTCCGGGGCCGCTAACGATAGCGGCAGCCCTCGCTAACGTTAGCGGCCCCGCTAGCGCCTCAAACCTGCTTTGATCAGGCCGCTAGCGGATAGCGGCCCACCTGCGCAAACCCCAAAACCCCGCCAGGAAGGGCCTCACGTGACCCCCGCCCTGCTCGCTATCGCCTGCCTGCTCGCCGTCACCCTCGGTTACGGCGGTGTGTGTGCGGTGTCGCCGTTTGGTGACTGCCGCCGCTGCCGAGGCATGGGCCACGCCCTCAAGACGGACCGCAAGGGACGCATCAAGCGCGGCAAGGACTGCCGCCGCTGCCACGCCACCGGCAAGCGCATCCGCATAGGCCGCTGGCTCTACAACCGCTGGGCGCGCATCTACCGCGCCGGCACCGACACCCGGGAAGGGTCCCGATGATCCTCAACGTCTCCGCCGTGCTGCTGTTCGGCGCCGCCTCCGTCTTCGCCGTCAAGACCAAGTCCGCCGGCGGCGGCGCCGCGCTCGTGCTGTTCCTGTTCGGGTTCTTCGCCGCCGGCACCGGCGCCTACGAGCCCATCCACAACCTCGTGCAGGCATCCGCCGACGCCCTGTCCGCTCTCGGCAACTGAAGGAGACCCAGGCCGTGAACGAACCCACCACCCACCGGACCGCGCCCGTCGTGGTCCACCACCCCACCCCGATCAGCCCCGCCGTACATGCGGCGCCGGTCGTCCCCGTCCAGCCGGGCACTATCCCGGCCGTGGCGAGCGTCGTCCTGCCGGACGGCCGCGTCGTCACCGGCTACGCCGTGGCACCGGCCCAGCCCGAACCGGTCGCCGCCAAGCCGGCCGTGTCCCGCACGGCGGTGAACGTCGCCCTCGGGGGCGTCGGGTTCCTCGCCGTGTGCGGCGGGCTGATCCTGCTCACCTCGTTCATCACGGCCCTGACCGCGTTCATCGGCCAGCTCATCATCCTCGCCGCCGTCATCTTCGGCGGATGGATCGCCGTGCAGGTCCTCACCGCGAGCGGCCACCAGGGCGGCACCACCGTGAACATCCGCAAGGCCGTGATCAAGCGCAACAACTTCCACGGCTGACGAGGAGACCGACACCCGTGATCCGACTCCGTATCAAGGTCACCCCCTGCCCCCGCCGGGCCCTGACCTTGTCCGACACCCCTCGCCCCGACTGCCCCGACTGCCGTGGAGAGGGCGGCATCGCGCACGACTACGGCGACCACACCGGCGAGTACGCCGGTACCTACTGGGAGCCCTGCCCGTGCTGGACGCAGTGGGCCGTCATTCTGCTGCCCCTCCCGCACCTGCCGCGCTGGATGCGCCGGCCTCGGCGTGACAGCGACCCGTGGGCGCCCGCCGGCTACAGCAACGAACCGCCCTTCTAGCTACGCCAAGGGCGGCCCCTCCATCTCGCCAAAGAAGCGGGGCCGCCCTTGTCCACCTGCCAACCACTTGACCTGTGGAGGTCTCCCAGCATGACGCAACCCCCTGTCATCCGGCGAGCGCGCGACCGACGGCCCCGGTTACTGGATCTCTTCTGCTGCGCGGGCGGCGCCGCCGTGGGCTACGCCCGCGCCGGATTCGCGGTCGACGGCTGCGACATCGCCGACCGGCCCAACTACCCCTTCCCCCGCCACCAGGGCGACGCGCTGATCTACCTCGCCCACCTGATCAGCACCGGGGAGATCAAGCGGTATGCGTTCGTGCACGCCTCCCCGCCGTGTCAGGACAAGTGCACGCTCACCGTGGGCACCAACCGCTCCCAGGGATGGGGTGGCAGCCACGTCGACCTCGTGGCTCCCACTCGTGAGCTGCTGGACGCGACCGGCCTGCCGTACGTCATCGAGCAGCCCAACGGCCGCGCGGAGATCCGCAAAGACCTCACCCTGTGCGGGGAGATGTTCGGTCTCGGCGTCATCCGGCACCGCAACTTCGAGGCCGGCGGCTGGACCGTCCCGCAGCCGGCGCATGTGCCGCACCGGGGCCGCGTACGCGGCTACCGGCACGGCCAGTACTACGACGGCCCCTACGTGGCCGCCTACGGCAACGGCGGCGGCAAGCCCAGCATCCCGGAGCTGCAAGCGGCGATGGGCATCGACTGGACCGACGTGCGCGAGGAACTGACCGAAGCCATCCCGCCCGCCTACACCCAGCACATCGGCGCCGCGTTCCTCGCCACCGCCACGCTGGGGGTGGCGGCATGAGCCGGACGCTGACCCCCCTGCACACCGCGCTGAGCCTCGCAGCCGCGGGTCTGCCCGTGCTGCCCCTGCGCCGAGGCAAGGTGCCGTTCGGAAACTGCCCCACCTGCGCGGACAACGCGTGCGGCGGCCGGCCGAACATGAAGACCCCGGGGCCGTGCGACTGCCCGGCGCCCTGTCACGCATGGGCCGCCGCCACCACCGACCCGGCCGTTATCGTCTCGCCCCCGTGGGCGTCTGCCTGGCGCCGGGCCGTCGCCGTCGCCTACCACCCCGGCGGCGCCGGACTGACCGTCGTCGACCTGGACGACGCGGACGCCATCACATGGGCCCGTACCGCGTTGCCCTCGACGCGGACCGTGTCGACGACGCGCGGTGAGCACTGGATCTACTGCGGCATCATGACGTCGCACAACGCGGTCCGGCCCGGTGTCGACATCAAGTCGACCATGGCCTACGCCCGCTACCTCGGGCCCGGCACCGGCACGATGGCCGACCTGCCCGACGCGGTGCGCGCGCTGGCCGTGAAACAGCCGTCCGCCGTCCGGCCTGCGCCCCGTTCCGTCTCACTGCCCGCACGCCCGGGCGGGCAGTGCCCGCACCGCACGCCCGTCTTCCTGGAACGCGGCATCGCCATGGCGGAGCAGCGCATCACCGCCGCCCGCAGCACCATCCACGCCACCGTCTACGCGACGTTCCTGGCGGTGCTGTCCCGGCACGGCCGCTGTGGCTGCCTCACCGACACCCACGTCGCCCGCCTGTTCACCGCGGCTCAGGCCAAGGGCGAAACAGCCCGGCACTGCACGGACGCGTGGAACAACGCCCGCACCACGTTGGGACTGTGACCCATGTCCGACGACGACAAGACCGCACGCGAAGTCATCACCGACTACGCCCAATCCCACTTCCGGTACTTCCGCACCGCCGACGGCACCGTCTACGCCCAGCGCAACGGCCACCCCGTGGCCCGCCCCATCCGCTCACAGGGCACCACCGGAAGCCACCGACAGGAACTCATGGTCGGACTCTTCCGCGACGGCATCGGCGTCTTCAACGGCACCGCCATGAAGGAGGCACTCGACTTGATCGAAGCACTCGCGCTGACCGAAGACGTCCAACCGGTGCACATCCGCGTCGCCCCCGGATTCGACGGGGCCACGTGGCTGGACCTCGGGCGTGCTGATGGGCAGTCGGTGCGGATCCACCCCACCGGCTGGGACATCCTCACCCCGGACCCGCGTGAGGTGTGCTGGCGGCGCACCCAGCTCACCGGGGAACTGCCCCTGCCGGCGAAGGACACCAACGGAAAGGGCATCGATCTGCTGATGCGGCTGTGCAACTTCGCCACCGCGGAAACCGAGTGCCTGGCCATCGCCTGGCTCATCGGCTGCCTCGGGCCGGACGTGCCGGTCCCGGCCCCGTTCCTCACCGGTCCGCAGGGCGCGGGTAAGTCCACCGGCGGGCGGATGCTCGTGCGGATCATCGAGGGCATGACCGGGGACCTGCGCCGCGCCCCGAGGGATGAGGAGAACCTGATCACGGCGGTCGCGGCCGGGTGGGTCACCGCCCTGGACAACCTCTCCCACATGACCCCGGAACTCTCGGATGCGATGTGCTGCATCGTCACCGGGGCCGAGAACGTCAAGCGCGCCCTGTTCACCGACGGGGACGTCTTTCGCGTCGGCTACCGCCGCCCCCTGCTGCTGACCGGCATCGACGTGGGCGTCATCCGGCCCGACCTCGCCGAACGGCTCCTGCCCCTGCGCCTGGAGCGCCCGCGGGTCCGGCGCACCGAAGCGGAACTGTGGTCGGACTTCGCCGAGGTGCTGCCCGTCATCCTCGGTTCGCTGCTGGACCTCACGGTGCAGGTGCGGGCGGCTGAGGCGGACATCCCCACGGATCTGCGTATGGCGGACTTCGCGCACCTGTGCGCGCAGCTCGACGCGGCCACCGGCCTGGGGGCGCTCGCCGCCTACCGGGCCAGCCTGGACGACCTCAACGACGACGTCATTGAAGGCGACCTGTTGGCACAGACCGTGCTCAAGCACGCCGCCGGCATCGACCCGGGCACAGAGCAGCGGATGACGTCCGCCGAATGGCTGCACGCCCTCACAGGCCTCTACACGGGCGAGGACTTCCGTCCCCTGCCTAAAGGCTGGCCGACCACCGGCAAGGTGCTCTCAGACCGCCTCAAGCGTCTCCAGCCCACCCTCGCCGCCCGGGGCGTGCTCATCGACTGGGGACGCACCAATGCGTCCCGCTACATCGAGATCGCCCGGCCGGACACCACGCCGCCGGCGCCCGAGCAGGAAGCGGCGTTCTGATCACCGGGACGCGGCGCCTGGACAAGCAAGAGGAGCACCCGGCGCCGCGTGCTCCTCTTGCTGTTCGGCGGCACCGCCGCCCTGCAAGGGGTCGCGCCGCGAAGCGGCCCGTTCTTCACTCCCTAAGCCGCACCACAACAGACACCACCCGCTCTTTGTCCTAGGTAGGAAGACGCTGCGTCACCTGCGTCACCCACACCCCCAAAGCAGCTCTTGACCTGCCGAAACAGCGGTGACGCAGAGGGCCGATTCCTGCGTCACCTTGCGTCACCTGCGTCACGGCATGACGCAGGTCTACGTCACCAGTGACACACCCCCAGGTTCCTGCGTCACCGCAAAACCGCAGGTCAGACGCTCAAATGACGCAGATGACGCAGGTGACGCAGAAATCCGCACCTCGGACAGACGCAGCCTCTCGGCCCCGCCTGCACTCACGCGGCACCAGAGCCACCGCACGACACCTCACCAAACCCCAGCAACGGACCTGAGGAGTCACCAGCCATGGCCACCGAAGAGCCGACCGACCCGCGCGCCCTGCTGCGCGGCGGCCTCCCCGACCGCTACCTCACCCCCGAAGACCTGGTCACCATGTTCAGCCTCCCCAGCGTCGAGACCGTCTACCAGTGGCGACGCAAGCGCATCGGCCCGGCCGGCTTCCGCGTCGGCCGCTACCTCCGCTTCAACCCCGCCGCCGTACAGGCGTGGGAGGTCGAACGCACTGCCCTGGAAGACGCGGCCTGAGACTGCCGCATCTCACCCCACAACTCACACTAGGGGGCCACACGGTGGCCTCCCCGTCCTGTGCCCAGAAGGGACCACGCCCCACGTGGCCGGCCATATCCAAGACCGCTGGTTCAAGACCGAAACCAATGCCGACGGCAAGACCGTCCGCGTCAAGACCGACCGATACGGGACCGGCCTGCGTTACCGAGCTCGATACGTCGGACCCGATGGCACCGAGAAGTCCAAGAGCTTCCCCGATCGGCAGAAGCGCCTGGCGGAGAAGTGGCTGAGCGCCATTGAGACGGACATGTCCCGGGGCCAGTACACCGATCCCGCGTCCGTGCGGGTCACTTTCCGGCAGTACGCCGAGAAGTGGTTGGACAGTAAGACGTCCAGTCCGATGACCCGGAAGGAACTCGGCCGGCGTCTGCGACTGCACGTCTACCCGGTGCTCGGCTCTCGCCCGATCGGCACCTTCCGACCCGAACACATCAGGGAACTCCTCGCTGCACTGGAAGCGAATCCCGGCGTCAGTTCTTCCTATGCCCGGAACATCTTCGCGGATGTTCAGTCGGTCCTCTCCGCGGCCGTCGATGACACCCTGCTGTCCCGCAATCCGTGCAGCGCACGAACTGTCCGGCGGCCCAAGCCTGCTCCGTATCTCGTCGTCCCGTGGGCGCCCGCCCAGGTGTTCGCCGTTCGAGCGGCTCTTCCGGAGCGGTATCAGGCGATGGTCGACGTCGGTGCCGGATGCGGTCCGCGTCAGGGCGAGTTGTTCGGGCTTGCCGAGGACGCCATCGACCTCGACGGGCGCACCCTCCATGTGGTTCGGCAGATCAAACATGTGGAAGGGCACCCGGTGTTCGCTCTCCCCAAGGGCGGCAAGACGCGAGATGTGCCGTTGCCCGACTACGTGGCGAAGTCCGTTACGACTCACATGCATGCCTTCAAGCCCGTAGAGATCACGCTGCCGTGGGAGACGCCGGAGGGCCCGTTGGTGTCGTTCCGGCTGATCTTCACGGCTGAGCAAGGAGGCATCGTCCGGCGGAGCAACTTCAACGCCAAGGAGTGGAAACCCGCTCTCGCGTCCGCTGGGCTCATCCCCGAAGCGGATGAGAACGGCAAGTATGAGTCGGCGCGTGAGCACGGGATGCACGCCCTTCGGCACTTCTACGCTTCCGCCCTTCTGGACGCCGGTGAGAACATCAAGGTCGTCAGCGAGTACATGGGGCATGCCGACCCGGGACTGACGCTGCGGGTGTACTCCCACCTGATGCCCGACAGTCGCGAGCGCGCCCGCTGTGCCATCGACTCGGCATTTCAGCGCATCTTCGGGGTAGATCACGGCCCAGAGACGGCCCAGTGAGCCCCGGACGGCCCCTGAACTGCGCTTCTGCACAGGTCAGGGGCCTTCCCTGCGCCCGAACCCTCTGAAGTTCCTCAACTCTGCTTTGGCGCGTATGGCGGGCGGGCATCTCCCGGTCACGCAAGTGCGAGGCGCCCACGGGGGGCCGCTTCGGGGGAAACGGAAGGAGGGTGACGCCATGGTCGTCGGCATCATCCTGGCGGTGATCGGAGTCGTTCTGGTCGGGGCGCTCGTGTCCAGGGCCCGCGGGGGCGGATCCGGGCGGACGACGCGTCGCGGGGCGTGGGCGGGCACCGGCTCCGGCAGCTCCGGCCGTCACGACAGCAGCGGCAGCTGGTGGGCCGGCGGGGGAGACTCCGGCTCGTCCGGCGGGCACTCCTGCGGCGGCGGCTCGTCCTGTGGAGGCAGCTCGTCCTGCGGCGGCGGGGGTGGCGGGGGCGGATGCGGCGGCGGAGGCAGCTGACCGGCACGGCTGACTGACACCGGCCGGCCGCCACGACGGGGGAGCCGTATCCATCGAGCGCGGGGTTCGCACCTGGGGGCGGGCCCCGCGTTCCCGTGTCGGGGCGGAGTTCTCGACCGGGGGATGTGTCGAATCCCTGTCCGGCGGCTCCACTTGTATTCGGGCAAGTTCTCCTGCCTGTAGGACAACTACGCCCAAGGGGTGGCGCGTCCGAGGGTGACTCCGGCAACTGCGGGGGTCACAGGGCCACTTCGGTGGTCAGGCGGAATGCCGGGCGCCCGTCCCTCCCGGCTCCGGGAGCGCGCCACGGCGCACCGGCGCACGCCTCCCCGGCACCGGCGCACGCCGTGGTTGAACAGTTGAGCAGTGGAGCCCTCTGAGGGATGGAAACCCTACGAACTTGGGTAAAAACGCTGTGGCGGCGCCACCGTTCATGATTCCCTCTCATCACCAACGCAGCCTCTCGGACGTCCCGCGGACACTCTCTGAAACCGGCCGACCGGTCTGACCCGGGCCGACACCCCCCGGTGCGACCGGGGGTGCGGCGGACCCATCTCCCTCTCCTTGTGTGCTTGCGGAGCCGATCTATGCTCACGACCCTGAACACCTCCTACAGCGATACGCGCGCGTCCGATCTCGCCTGGGCCCTGGGACGCGAGCCGCTTCCCGCGCTGGCCACGCTCGACCTCGAACTGGCGGGCAGCAGACTGCAGTTGCGACTCCTCGGCGCGTCCCACCAGGTGCTGCTGGAGGAGGAGCGGGGCGTCTGCTCGGAGACGGTGGCGTGCATCCCGGGCAGCAGCACCCCGCTGCCGCTCGGCGTCGCCAAGCGGGTCGGCGACTGGGAGTACGAGTTCGCGGCCCGGGTCGAGGTCCTCTCACCCGGCTCCTTCGCGGGCCGCGCCCAGGAGTTGCTCGCCCTCGTCTCCGACCATCCGCACGGCCTCGCCGGCGTCTTCCCCGGCAGCCCGCACGCCTTCACGGCCCTGCTCGCCCAGCACCACGAGGGGCAGGTGCACTGGCGGACCTGGCACGCGTACCCGCAGGACGGCCAGTTGGTGGCGACCCGTACGAGAGTGGGCGTCCGGGTGCCGGCGGCGGTCACCGCGCCCTGAACCGGGGGATCGCCGGTGGCCGGTCGCCGAACCCCTTCTCGTACCGATAGCCGTCCTCTGTAAACCAGCACCACACGTGTGGGTGACGGACCGCAGTGGAGGAGTGACGTAACGTCGCAGGGTGATCGAGCCGCACGTGCCCGCCCCGCCCGGTTCCCCACCGCCCTGGAGCGCCCCGGACGGCCCCGGCGGTCCGGCGCGGCTGCCCGTCCGACCCGGCACCGGACGGTTTCTGGTCCTCGCGGGCGTGTTCGTCTGCGCGGCCTGCGGACTCGTGTACGAACTGGAACTCGTCGCGCTCGCCTCGTACTTGATGGGCGACTCGGTCACCCAGGCGTCCGTCGTGCTCTCCGTCATGGTCTTCGCCATGGGCATCGGCTCCCTCGCCGCGAAACGGCTGCGCGGGCTCGCCGCGGCCGGCTTCGGCGCCGTCGAGGCCACCCTCGCCCTCGTCGGCGGGTGCAGCGCGCTGGCCCTGTACGCCGTCTTCGCCTGGACCGGCGACTGGGGCGGGATGTGGGCCAGCGGACCGCGCTGCCTGCTCGTCGCGTTCTCCCTCGCCACCGGGCTGCTCATCGGCGCCGAGATCCCGCTGCTGATGGAGCTGATCCAGCGCATCCGCCGCGAGGACGCGGGCGGCGCCGTGGCCGACCTGTTCGCCGCGGACTACGTCGGCGCCCTCGTCGGCGGCCTCGCCTTCCCCTTCCTGCTCCTGCCGTTCCTCGGGCAGCTCACCGGCGCGCTGCTCACCGGCGCCGTCAACGCGGTCGTCGGCGGCGCGCTGGTGCTCGGGCTGTTCCGCCGGGACCTGAGCCGGCGCGCGCGGTGGCTGCTGCTGCTCGGCAACGCGCTCGTGCTGGCGATCCTCGCCTCGGCCGCCCTCCTCGTCGACGACTTCGAACGGGCCGCGCGGCACGCCGTGTACGGAGAGGACGTACGGGTGGCGCTCCAGTCGGACGTGCAGGAAGTCGTCCTCACCGGCGGCACGCCCGGCCGGCCCCTCGACCTGTTCCTCGACGGCCGGCTGCGGGTCAGCGGGCGCGACGAACTGCGCTACCACGAGGCCCTCGTCCACCCCGCGATGAACGGGCCGCACGCGCGCGTGCTCATCCTCGGCGGCGGCGACGGCCTCGCGGCCCGCGAGGTGCTGCGCCACCCCGGAGTGGACCGGGTCGACGTCGTCGAACTCGACGCGGAGGTGGTCCGGCTGGCCCGCACCGACCCGGCCCTGTCCGCGCTGAACCAGCACGCCTTCGGCGACCCCCGCGCACACGTGACGACCGGCGACGCCTTCGGCTGGCTGCGCTCGGCGCCCCCGGCGGCGTACGACGTGGTCGTCTCGGACCTGCCGGACCCGGGCATCACGGCGAGCACGAAGCTGTACTCGCAGGAGTTCTACGGCCTCGCGCGGCGCGTGCTGGCCCCCGGCGGCCGGCTCGTCGTGCACGCCGGGCCGGTCGCGGCCAGCCCCCGCGTGTACTGGACGGTGGAGGCGACGGTGCGCGCGGCCGGCTTCCGCACCGCCCCGTACGGCACGGGCGGGCGGCACACCGGTTTCGCCGTCGGCCCCGACCGCACGCCCGCCGACCGCTCCGACGCGCCCCGGGACTGGGGTTTCGTCCTGGCCGCCCGCACCGAGCCGCGGGCGCGCCTCGACCCGGACGGCCCGCGCCCCCGCGTCCTCACGGACGCGTCCCTCGCGGCGGGCGCGCGGGCGGCGCGGGAGACGCGGATCGCGGGGCTGCCGGCGTCGACGCTGGTGCACCCGCGGTACTGAGCGGCAGGGCGGTGGTGAGCGGGTCCCGGACCGGCGGGCCGGGAGGATACGCCTGGTGGGGGTGGATCGGGGGCGAATCCCTCAGGCGGGGGTGCGTTTCGGGCTGTGCTGGGTAGAGTCCGTCGACATGGAGCACGAGGTGTTCGTTCCGGTTCCGGCCGAGCGGCTCAGGGAGGTGCTGGACGACCCCGCGCGGGTCGCCCGGGCGGTCCCCGGGCTCCAGCAGGACGCCGGCGCCGAGCCCGTCGCCGGGCGGCTGAAGCTCCGGGTCGGCAGCCACTCCGTCACGTACCGGGGGGCGCTACGGCTGTCCCGACGGGACGACGGGGCGTACGCCGTCGAGGGCGAGGCGGAGGAGTCGCGCGGCAGCGGCTCGGTCACGCTCGCGGTGCGGATCGCCCTGCGGGAGGCGGACGACGGCTGCACCGTGGTGTTCGACGGGACGGCCTCGGCGAAGGGACGGATCACCGACCTCCCGCCGGACGCGGTGGAGGGTGCCGTCACCCGGCTGCTGAACCGTTTCGCGGAGCACCTCGCCGCGGCCGCCCCGGACCCGACCGCGCCCCTCGCCACCCAGGACTTCGAACCCCGGGCCACGACGGACTACGAGACCACCCCGGACGCCGACGACACGCCCCCGCCCCCGCCCCCGGCGCGGACGGAGGAGGGCGCGGCCGGGGATTCCGGGACGGTGGACGACGAGGCCCCGGGGGAGAGCGACGAGGACGCCCCGGGTGTCGCCGAGGCGGCGCACGCGCGGCGGACGATGATCGGGCGCAGTGCCGAGGAGGTGGACCACGCCCCGCCGCGCGGCCGGTACGCCCCCGTCCCCGCACCCCAGACGGTGTCACCGCCCGCCCCGCTGCGCTGGGCCGCCCCCGCCGCGGCCCTGGCCGTGGCATCGGCCATCGTGGCGGTCCGGGCCCTGCGCAGACGCCGCTGAGACGCCCGCCCCGTTCAGGAACCCGTGAGGCCCTCTTGATCACCGCAGTAGGGTCGTCCCGTGAGTGACGAAGAGATCACGCTGACCGCGGGCGACGCGGAGGCGACCGTGCAGCCGGGCAACGGCGGCCGGGTCGGAGGGCTGCGGATCGGCGGCGTCGAACTGCTGCGGCAGGGCGAGCGGTTCGGCTGCTTCCCGATGGTGCCGTGGTGCGGGCGGGTCCGGGACGGGCGCTTCCTGGACGGCGGCGTCGTACGGCAGCTGCCCCTCAACGCCCCGCCGCACGCCATCCACGGCACCGCCCGCGACCGCGCCTGGCGCACCGCCCGCACGAGCACGGCCGAGGCCGTCCTCACCTGCGAGCTGACCGACCCCTGGCCCCGCCCGGGCCGCGTCACCCAGGTCGTCGCCCTCACCGAGGACACGCTGACGCTGACCATGTCCGTCGAGACGTACGAGTCGTCCTTCCCGGCCCAGATCGGCTGGCACCCCTGGTTCAACCGGAACCTCGGCGGCGAGGACGTCCGCCTCGACTTCGACCCCGCCTGGCAGGAGGAGCGCGGCGCCGACCACCTGCCCACCGGCAACCGCCTCGACCCCCAGCCCGGCCCCTGGGACGACTGCTTCGGCATGCCCGGCGGAGTCGACGTGACCCTCACCTGGCCCGGGCAGCTGGAACTGAAGGTGACCAGCCGGGAGGAGTGGGTGGTCGTCTACGACGAGCAGGCGGAGGCCGTGTGCGTGGAGCCGCAGACCGGGCCGCCCAACGGGCTCAACACCCTGCCGCGCCTGGTCACGCCCCTGGAGCCGCTGGAGGCCACCACCACCTGGCGCTGGCGCCGCCTCTAAGCTGGGCGGCATGACGGACACACGCGGCGCGCTGCTGCAGCAGATCAAGGACAAGGCCGTGGTGCACGGCAAGGTGACGCTGTCGTCGGGTCTGGAGGCCGACTACTACGTCGACCTCCGCCGCGTCACCCTCGACGGTGAGGCCGCCCCGCTGGTCGGGCAGGTGCTGCTGGACCTGACCGCCGACCTGGACTTCGACGCCGTCGGCGGCCTGACCATGGGCGCCGACCCGGTCGCCGCCGCGATGCTGCACGCGGCCGCCGCGCGCGGGAAGCGCCTGGACGCGTTCGTCGTGCGCAAGGCCGCCAAGGCGCACGGGCTGCAGCGGCGCGTCGAGGGCCCGGACATCGCGGGCCGTCGCGTGCTGGTCGTCGAGGACACCTCCACCACCGGCGGCTCCCCGCTCACCGCCGTCGAGGCCGTGCGCGAGGCCGGGGCCGAGGTCGTCGCCGTCGCGACCATCGTCGACCGGGCGACCGGCGCCGCCGAGAAGATCCAGGAGGGCGCCGGGGTGCCGTACCTGTTCGCCTTCTCCAAGGACGAGCTGGGCCTCGACTGACCGGGACCTTGACCAGGGCGTGGACGGTGGCCTGGACCTTCCGGCCAAGTCTGGAAAGATGGGGCCGACGATGACGTCGCACCCCAAGGTCTAGGTCAGGGCCGTTAGACACAGCAGTACGTCAACCCGCAGATACAAGGAGCGGACGCATGCCCATCGCAACTCCCGAGGTCTACAACGAGATGCTGGACCGGGCGAAGGCAGGGAAGTTCGCCTACCCGGCCATCAACGTGACCTCCACCCAGACCCTGCACGCGGCCCTGCGCGGTTTCGCTGAGGCGGAGAGCGACGGCATCGTCCAGATCTCCACGGGTGGCGCCGAGTTCCTGGGCGGCCAGTACAACAAGGACATGGTGACCGGCGCGGTCGCCCTGGCCGAGTTCGCGCACATCGTCGCCGAGAAGTACCCGGTGAACATCGCGCTGCACACGGACCACTGCCCCAAGGACAAGCTCGACGGGTACGTACGTCCGCTGCTGGCCCTGTCCAAGAAGCGCGTGGACGCCGGTCTGGCCCCGCTGTTCCAGTCGCACATGTGGGACGGCTCCGCCGAGACCCTCGCCGACAACCTGGAGATCGCGCAGGAGCTGCTGGAGCAGGCCCGCGCCGCGAAGATCATCCTCGAGGTGGAGATCACCCCGACCGGTGGCGAGGAGGACGGCGTCTCCCACGAGATCAACGACTCCCTGTACACCACGGTCGACGACGCGATCCGCACCGCCGAGGCCCTCGGCCTGGGCGAGAAGGGCCGCTACCTGCTCGCCGCGTCCTTCGGCAACGTGCACGGCGTGTACAAGCCGGGCAACGTCGTCCTCCGCCCCGAGCTGCTGAAGGAGCTGAACGAGGGCGTCGCCGCCAAGTTCGGCAAGGCCTCGCCGTTCGACTTCGTCTTCCACGGCGGCTCCGGCTCCACGGAGGAGGAGATCCGCACGGCGCTGGAGAACGGCGTCGTGAAGATGAACATCGACACGGACACCCAGTACGCCTTCACGCGCCCGGTCGCGGACCACATGTTCCGCAACTACGACGGCGTCCTGAAGGTCGACGGCGAGGTCGGCAACAAGAAGACCTACGACCCGCGCACCTGGGGCAAGCTCGCCGAGGCCTCCATGGCCGCGCGCGTCGTCGAGGCCTGCGGCCACCTGCGCTCGACCGGCACGAAGATCAAGTAAGTCCCGGTCCCCCGCGCGTCGAGCCCGGCACCTGCTCAGGTGCCGGGCTCTTCCGTATGCTCCCTGCATGCCCGACGTCCGGCTGGCATCACCTCAGGGCCGGTGGATCCTGCTCACCACCGTCCTCGGCTCCAGCATGGCGCTGCTGGACTCCACCGTCGTCAACGTCGCCCTGCCGCGCATCGGCCGCGACCTCGACGCGGACCTGGCCGCCCTGCAGTGGACGGTCAACGCGTACATGGTCACGCTGGCCGGGCTGATCCTGCTGGGCGGGGCGCTCGGGGACCGGTTCGGGCGGCGGAAGGTGTTCGTCGTCGGCGTGGTGTGGTTCGCGGTGGCCTCGCTGCTGTGCGGGATCGCGCCGAACGCGCAGGTGCTCATCGCCGCGCGTGCCCTGCAAGGGGTGGGTGGCGCGCTGCTCACGCCCGGCTCGCTGGCGCTGATCCAGGCCTCCTTCCATCCCGACGACCGGGGGCGGGCCGTGGGCCTGTGGTCCGGGTTCGGCGGGATCGGGGCGGCGGTCGGGCCGTTCGTCGGGGGCTGGCTGGTGGACGGGCCGGGCTGGCGGTGGGTGTTCCTGCTGAACGTGCCGCTCGCGGCGCTGTGCGTGCCGGTCGCGCTGCGGCACGTGCCCGAGTCCGGGGACGCCAGGGCGCACGGGCGGTTCGACGTGCTCGGGGCGGTGCTGGGGGCGGTGGCGCTCGCGCTGGTGACGTACGCGCTGATCGAGGCCGGGGCGGGCGGAGCCGTGGCGGTGGTCTCGGCGGTGGCCGGGGTGGCAGCTGCCTGTCGCGTTCGTGGTCGTCGAGCGGCGGCGGGCCGAGCCGATGATGCCGCCGGACATCTTCGCGTCGCGGCAGTTCACGGCGGTCAATCTCGTGACCTTGTGCGTGTACGCGGCGCTGGGCGGGTTCTTCTTCCTCGCCGCGCTGCAGTTGCAGGTCGTCGTCGGCTACTCGGCCCTCGCGGCCGGTACGGCGCTGCTGCCCACGACCGTGCTGATGCTGCTGCTGTCCGCGCGGTCGGGGGAGCTGGCCGACCGGATCGGGCCGCGGGTGCCGCTGACGGTGGGGCCGCTGCTGTGCGCGGCGGGGATGCTGCTGATGCTGCGGGTCGGGCCGGGGGCGTCCTACCCGGCCGATGTGCTGCCGGCGCTGGTGGTGCTCGGGCTGGGGATGGTGACGCTGGTGGCGCCGCTGACGGCGACCGTGCTGGGGTCCGTGGACGTGGCGCGGGCCGGGCTGGCCAGTGGGATCAACAACGCGGCGGCGCGGGCGGCGGGGCTGGTGGCGGTGGCGGCGTTGCCGTTGCTGGCGGGGATGGGGGAGGAGGCGTATCGGACGCCGGGGGCCTTCGACGCGGCGTTCGGGCGGGCGATGGGATGGTGTGCGGGGGCGTTGGTGGTGGGGGCGTCGGTCGCTGTCGCGGTGGTGCGGAGGCCGCCGGCGGGGTGCAGGCGGCCGGAGTGTCTGCGGCATGGGGGTGTGTCGGCGCCGCCGTTGGAGGGGGAGCCGGTGCGGAAGCGGTTGCCGTAGGCGCGGTCGTGCGGGTGCTCGGCGTCGGTGCTGAGGCCGGGTGGGTCCGCAGCCCGGGGGGAGCGGGGTGCCTCCACGACTGCCCGCGGTTGAGCGGCCGCGTGGGCTTGGGTGTCCGCTGGTCTGTCGTATGGCGCAGACTTGGGGCATGTCCATTCACGAGAACCTCCTCGGGGGTCCGCCCCCGACGCATCTCCCCGACGACCCCGGGCCCCGGGAAATGCTCGCGTCGGGTGCTTCGCCCGTCGACGTCGCCGCAGCTCACCCCACCTCCTCGCTCGCCTGGGCGCAGCTCGCCGACGAGGCGTTCGAGCGGGGCGCGGCCGTGGAGTCGTACGCGTACGCCCGTACGGGCTACCACCGCGGTCTGGACGCGCTGCGCCGCAACGGCTGGAAGGGCCACGGCCCGGTGCCGTGGGAGCACGAGCCGAACCGCGGCTTCCTGCGGGCCCTGCACGCCCTGGCCCGTGCCGCGCAGGCGATCGGCGAGCAGGAGGAGTACGAGCGCTGCTCGCAGTTCCTGAAGGACTCCTCGCCGACGGCGGCGCAGGTCCTGGGCTGACGAACAGCCCGTGTGCGTGAGGCCCGGCCGTCCCGAGCGGGCGGGCCTTGCGGTTTCGGGGGACGATTGCGGAGTATGCCCCTGGGGACCGGGGCCCCCGTGCCGGCATCGGCAGGGGCGGACCGCTACCCGGAGTTATCTGCAGGAGACAGCGATGTCCCACGAGGCTCACGAGCCCGAGACCCCGCATCTCGACTTCCAGGGCACGACGCCGTACGAGGACTACGTCAAGGCGGACGTGCTCACCCACCTCCAGCACACCCTCTCCGACGATCCCGGAGAGATGGTCTTCCTGGTGACGACCCAGGTGATGGAGCTGTGGTTCACCGTCATCGTCCACGAGTGGGAGACGGCGGCCCGCGCGCTCAGGGGCGACGACGTGCCCACCGCCACCGCCGCGCTGAAGCGGTCCGTGCGCGAGCTGGAGGCGCTGAACGCCTCCTGGAGGCCGCTGGCCCAGCTCACGCCGGCCCAGTTCAACTCGTACCGCGGCGCCCTCGGCGAGGGCTCCGGCTTCCAGTCGGCGATGTACCGGCGCCTGGAGTTCCTGCTCGGCGAGAAGTCCGCGTCCATGCTCGTCCCGCACCGGGGTGCGCCGCGGGCGCACGCCGAGCTGGAGAAGGCGCTGCACGAGCCGAGCCTGTACGACGAGGTCGTGCGGCTGCTCGCGCGGCGCGGGCACGACATCCCGGAGGCCGTGCTGCGGCGCGACGTGTCCCGGCGCTACGAGCCGTCGCCGGAGGTGGAGGCGGCCTGGGCGGCCGTCTACTCCGGTGACGAGAGCGACGAGCTCGCCCGCCTCGGCGAGGCGCTGAGCGATGTCGCCGAGCTGGTGTGGCGCTGGCGCAACGACCATCTCGTCGCCACGCGGCGCGCGATGGGCGCCAAGGCCGGCACGGGCGGTTCCGCCGGGGTGGCCTGGCTGGAGAAGCGCGCGCAGAAGAACGTCTTCCCCGAGCTGTGGACGGCGCGGTCGTATGTCTGAGCTGAGCGTGCGCGCGGAGAAGCTGGACGCCGCCGACGAACTGGGCGGCAAGCGCGGCGAGTTCGTCCTCGACGACGTGGTCTACCTCGACGGCAACTCCCTCGGCGCGCTGCCGGCCGTCGTGCCCGGGCGGGTCGAGGACGTCGTCCGCCGCCAGTGGGGCGAACTGCGCATCCGGTCCTGGGAGGAGAGCGGCTGGTGGACCGCGCCCGAGCGGATCGGAGACCGGATCGCCCCGCTGGTCGGGGCCGCGTCCGGGCAGATCGTGGTCGGGGACTCCACCAGCGTCAACGTCTTCAAGGCACTGGTGGGCGCGGTGCGCATGGCCGAGGAGGGGCGCGACGAGATCGTCATCGACGCCACGACCTTCCCGACCGACGGGTACATCGCCGAGTCCGCCGCCCGGCTGACCGGCCGCACGCTGCGGCCCGTGGCACCGGCGGACGTCCCGGCCGCGCTGGGCGACCGTACCGCCGCCGTGCTCCTCAACCACGTCGACTACCGCACCGGCCGGCTGCACGACCTGCCGGGACTGACGGCCGCCGTGCACCGGGCCGGGGCGTACGTCGTGTGGGACCTGTGCCACAGCGCGGGCGCGCTGCCGGTCGGGCTCGACGAGCACGGGGTGGACCTGGCGGTCGGCTGCACCTACAAGTACCTGAACGGCGGGCCTGGTTCACCGGCGTACCTGTATGTGCGGCGGGAGCTGCAGGACAGGTTCGACTCGCCGCTGCCCGGCTGGAACTCCCACGCCGAGCCGTTCGGGATGCGGACCGGCTACGAGCCGGCCTCCGGTGCCCCGCGCGGCCGGGTCGGTACGCCCGACATCCTCTCCATGCTCGCCCTGGAAGCGGCCCTGGAGGTGTGGGACGGGGTGTCGGTGGCGGCCGTGCGGGCCAAGTCCCTCGCGCTGACGGACTTCTTCCTGGAGTGCGTCGCGGAGTACGTGCCCGAGGGGCGGGTCGAGTGCGTGACGCCGGTGGCGCACGAGGAGCGGGGCAGCCAGGTCGCGCTGCGCTGCGGTGACGCCGGTGACGTGATGAAACGGCTGATCGAGCAGGGTGTGGTCGGCGACTTCCGGGCGCCGGACGTGCTGCGCTTCGGGTTCACCCCGCTGTACGTCGGGTTCGCCGAGGTGGAGCGGGCGGCCCGGGTGCTGGCCCGGACGCTGGCGTGAGCCCCGGCGGGGCCGGGAATCCGCTGTGCGGGCCCGGCCCCGCCGCACGTCGGCGCCGCGCCGCTCGGTCTTCACCCAGCGTGACATCCCCGTGTCCCCGCATGTCACGCGCCTGATACCGTCCCGGCCAACGGCTGAACTCTCAACTGGTACGCCCCGTACGGTTCATCGCTGGAAGGTTGGAGCATGACGGACGACGTCGCAGCAGCACGGGCCGCGGCCGAGGAGAAGTCGGTGTTCTCCCACGCGCCCGTCGACCCCGACGCCACCGCGGCCTACGGCGACCACCCCGACCAGGTGATCGACTTCTACGCCCCGCGCGGGCAGGGCGGCCCGGGCGGCCCCGCCCCGGTCGTCCTCGTACTGCACGGCGGTGCCTGGCGCGCGCCGTACGACCGGCGCCACGTCAGCCCCTTCGCGGACTTCCTCGCCCGCCGCGGGTTCGCCGTGGCCAGCGCCGAGTACCGGCGCGGTGGCGGCGACGACCCCGTGGCGGGCCGCTGGCCCGACACCTTCGACGACGTCGCCGCCGCGCTGGAGGCCCTCCCCGCGCTGGTCCGGGAGCTGCTGCCGCAGGCCGACCCGCGCCGGACGGTCCTCACCGGGCACTCGGCGGGCGGGCACCTCGCGCTGTGGGGCGCGGCCCGGCACGTCCTGCCGGCGGACTCGCCCTGGCGCGCCGGTGGCCCGGCGGCCCTGCGCGGCGTCGTCGCCCTCGCCCCGATCGCGGACCTCGCGGTCGCCGACAAGCTGGACGTGTGCGGGGGTGCCGTGCGCCAACTCCTCGGCGGCGACGAGCACTTCGCCGAGCGGCAGCCGTACGCGGACCCGGCGCTGCTGCTGCCCACCGGCATCGCCACCACCCTCGTCCAGGGCCGCGCGGACCTCGTGGTGCCGCAGGCGGTCGCCGAGTCGTACGCGGACGCGGCGGCGAAGGCCGGGGAGATGGTGGGGGTGACGCTGCTCGAGGACGTCGGGCACTTCCCGCTCATCGACCCGGCGGCGGACGCCTGCGCCGTGGTGGCGGAGGAGATCGCGCAGCTGGCCTGGTGAGGCCGGTCGCGGATAACGGGGTGGTGGCCGTCCGCGGATGACGCCGTGGTGGCCGTCGCGGATGACGCGGTGGTGGTGGTCCGCGTGACGCCGTGGTGGCCGTCGCGGATGACGCCATGTTGGCGGTCCGCGTGACGCCGTGGTGGCCGACGCGCGTGACGCGGTGGTGGCCGTCGCGGATGCTGCGGTGGTGGTCGTCGCGGATGACGCGGTGGTGGCGGTCCGCGTGACGCCGTGGTGGCCGACGCGCGTGACGCGGTGGTGGCCGTCGCGGATGCTGCGGTGGTGGCCGTCGCGGATGACGCGGTGGTGGCGGTCCGCGTGACGCCGTGGTGGCCGACGCGCGTGACGCCGTGGTGGCCGTCGCGGATGCTGCGGTGGTGGCCGTCGCGGATGACGCGGTGGTGGCGGTCCGCGTGACGCCGTGGTGGCCGTCGCGCATGACGCCGTAGCGTCCGTCCCCGGTCATACCCGTAGTACCTGAGAGCCACTCCCGAGGTGAGCTCCGCGGTGGGACGCGGACGACGGGGCCCGCTCCGTACCTTCCCTTTCACACGGACCCGATGGCCGGGTGCGGTGGAGGGGGACGACCATGGGGTGGGCATCGGGATACCGCCGGCGCGCCGGGCGGTGGCGCCGGGCCGTGCTGGCCGCCCTGGTCACGGGCGCGGTGGTGCTCCCGCTCTCCGGCGCGGTGCGGCCGGACATCCCCGCGCCGGCACCCGCGTCCCTCGCCCCGCTCAGCGCGGCCACACTCGCCGACGCGTACGCGGCGAACCGCGCCAACGCCGCCGAGGCGGCCCGCATGGCCGCGGCCCACCACGACCGGGACCGGGCCGCGACGGACCGTTCCCTGGCCGCCCCGGCCCGGCACCTCCTCCGGTTCGACGGCCGCGGCCCCGGCCGGGTGACGGAGGTCCTGGGCGACCTCGCCCAGGCCGACCGCATCGCCGTCCTGGTGCCCGGCTCCGACACGAGCCTCGACACCTACGGCCGGTTCCACGCCGCCGCCTCCGCCCTGTACGGGCAGCTCGCCCGGCAGGCCCCGGCGGGCACGCGCACCGCGGTCGTGGCCTGGCTGGGCTACGAGACGCCGGGCACGGTCAGCACCACCGTCACGACGACCGGCAGGGCGGAGCAGGCGGCCCCGGGGCTGCGCGCGCTCGTGGCCGACCTGCGGGCCGTCTCGGCCGGCGCACCGCGCATCGCGCTGCTGTGCCACTCCTACGGCTCGGTCGTCTGCGGCCGGGCCGCGCCCGGACTCGCCGTCGACGACATCGCGCTCCTCGGCAGCCCCGGCACCGGCGCCGGCTCCGCCGCCGCCCTGCACACCCGCGCCCGCGTCTGGGCGGCCCGCGGCGCCGACGACTGGGTGGCGCACGTCCCGCACGTCAGCGCCGGCCTGTTCGGCACCACGGTCGGCTTCGGCACCGACCCCGTCTCCCGGGCCTTCGGCGCCCGGGTCTTCGCGGCCGGCGACGGCGGCCACAGCGACTACTTCAGCCCGGGTTCGACGTCCCTCGCCAACCTGGCGCGGATCGTCCTGGGCGAGAGCGAGGCGGTGACCCATGACTGACATCGGTGTGCGCGCCGTCCCCCGCGCCCTGCGGCGGGAGGCCGACCGGATCGGCGCGGCCACCCCGGCCGACCGCGACCGGGCCGTGGACGCCCTGCGCGCCGCCGCGGTCCTCGGCGTCGTCCTCGGGCACTGGCTGGTCACGGCCCTGGTCGCCGACGGCCGCGCCCTGCGCACGGCGAGCCCGCTGCAGCACATGCCCTGGCTGGCGCCGATCTCCTGGCTGTTCCAGACGCTCGCCGTGTTCTTCCTGGTCGGCGGCCATGTCGCCACCCGGGGCTACGCCTCGGCCCGCGCCCGGGGCGTCCCCTACCACCGCTGGCTGACGGGCCGGCTGACCCGGCTGTTCAAGCCGGTGCTGGCCGTCCTCGGCCTGTGGACGGTCGCCGCGTCGGCGCTGCTGCTGTCGGGCGCCGAGTACGGGACGGTCCGGACGCTGGTGAAACTGGCCCTGTCACCGCTGTGGTTCCTCGTGGTGTTCGCGGCGCTGACGGCGGCGACCCCGCTGCTGGCCCGGCTGCACCCGCTCTGGCCGCTGGCCGTCGTCCTCCACGTGGACCTGCTGCGCTTCGGCCTCGGCGGGCCCTCCTGGCTGGGCTGGGTGAACGTCGCGGCGGGCTGGCTGGTGCCCTTCACGCTCGGCGCGGCCTGGACCCGGGGCGAGCTGGAGCGCCGCCGCGCGGGCTGGGTGCTGCTCGCCGGCGGGGCGGTGGCGACGGCGGCGCTGGTGGCGTGGGCGGGCTACCCGGCGTCGATGGTCGGCGTCCCGGGCGAGGGCAGGTCCAACCTGGACCCGCCGACGCTGGCCGTCGTCTGCTTCGGCCTGGCCCAGTGCGGTCTCGCCCTGCTGCTGCGCGAGCGGCTGCGGCGCGCGATGCGCCGGCCCGTCGCCTGGGCGGCGGTGGCGCTCGTGAACCTCTCCGTGATGACCGTGTTCCTCTGGCACCAGACGGCCCTGATGGCCACCACGGCCACCGGCCTCCTCGCGGGCCGCCTCCCCGGCCTGCACACCCGGCCCGACGGTCTCGGCTGGGTCGGGGCCCGGCTGCTGTGGCTGCCCGTGTTCGCCCTGGCCCTCGCCGTCTGCTGGGCCGCGTTCCGTTCCTTCGAGCGGGGCGGCGGCCGGGGCCGGGGATCGCGCGTGGTGCGCACGCACCGCCCCTCCGGCAGGGGTACGGCGGCGAAGGCACGGCATGTCTAGGCTGGGCCGCGTGACGGACAGGGGGGTGGGGCGTGTGCTGCGGGCGCGCGTCATGGGCTGGCTGCGGGACGTGCGCGCGGACCTGTGGACCCTCCGGCCCGACCCGCTGCCGCCCTCCACCTGGCTGCGCTGGCTGCCGCACGGCCTGGTGTGCCTGGCCGCCTTCGGCGTGACGGTCGGCGGCACGGGCGACATGAGCGACAACGGCCACCTGACCCCTCTCCTGGCCTTCCTGCTCGCGGGCGGGCAGGGCGGCGCCATGGTCCTGGGGCTGTGGCGGCCGGTCCCGGCGTGGTGGCTGTCCATGGCCGCCTTCCTCGTGGGTGCCGTGGCCGTACGCGGTCGGCTGGGTTTCGACCCGGACACCTACACCTGGCCCTGGACCGCGGCCGGCATCGTCGCCGAGCTGTTCGTGCTGCTGCTGCTCGCGCTGCGGGTGCCCACCCGGGCGGCGATCGCGGCACTGGCCGTGACCGCGCTGCTCACCTATGTCGCCGAGAGCCTGGAGCCGGCGGGGCGCTACGACACCACCGGCGTGCTCGCCCTGTCCCTGTCCACCGTCGTCGTGATCGTCGGCACCGCCCTGCGCGGCCGCCGCGAGGCCCGGGCGGAACTCGTCGAGCAGACCACGCTCACCGCGGAGGAGCGCACCCGGCGCACGCTGCTGGAGGAGCGCAGCCGCATCGCCCGGGAGCTGCACGACGTGGTGGCCCACCACATGTCGGTCATCTCCATCCAGGCGCAGGTCGCCCCGCACCTCGTCCAGGACCCGCCCGACGAGCTGAAGGAGAACCTCGCCGGCATCCGGCAGAACGCGCTGGAGGCGCTGACCGAGCTGCGCCGGGTGCTGGGCGTGCTGCGCTCGGAGCATCCGGAGCCGGGGGAGACCGCCGACCCGGGTGACACGACCGGCGCGCACGCCCCGCAGCCCACGCTGGACCGGCTCGACGCGCTGGTGGAGAACACCCGGGCCGCCGGCCGCGAGGTCCTCACCGAGATCAACGGCGAGCGGCGTCCCCTGCCGCCCGGGGTGGAGCTGTCGGCGTACCGGATCGTGCAGGAGGCGCTCAGCAACGCCCTGCGGCACGCGCCGGGCGCGCGGATCACCGTCCGCCTCACCTACGCGGCGGACGGCCTGGAAGTGGAGGTCGTCAACGGCCGCCCGACCGCGCCCCCGCCGCCCTCGACCGGGGCGGGGCACGGGCTGCTCGGCATGCGCGAGCGCGTGGCGATGCTCGGCGGCACGATGACGGCCCACCCGTGGCACTGGGACGGCTTCAAGGTCACCGCCTTCCTCCCGGACACCCCGCCCGCCGACGCCCCGGGCACCGAACGCATCACCGACCGCGAGGGAAGGACACCATGACGAGCGGCACCGGCGACCCCATCCGGGTCCTCATCGTCGACGACCAGGGCATGGTCCGGCAGGGCTTCACCGTGCTGCTCGGCACGCAGCCCGACATAGAGGTCGTCGGCCAGGCCCGGGACGGCGAGGAGGCCGTCGCCAAGGCCGCCGAGACCGTCCCCGACGTCGTCCTCATGGACATCCGCATGCCCGGCGTCGGCGGCATCGAGGCCACCGAGCGCATCACGGCCGCGCACCCGGACATCAGGGTGCTGGTGCTCACCACCTTCGACCTCGACGAGTACGTGTACGACGCGCTGCGCGCCGGGGCCTCCGGGTTCCTGCTGAAGGACGCGTCCTCGGAGCAGCTCGCCGAGGCGGTCCGGGTGGTGGCCGCCGGGGAGGCGCTGCTCGCGCCGGTCATCACGCGCAAGCTGATCGCCGAGTTCTCCCGCCTCGACGGCAAGCCCCGCGCCCCGCTCAAGGAGCGCGTCGGCGATCTCACCGAGCGGGAGACGGAGGTCCTGTCCCTGATCGCGCAGGGCCTGTCGAACGCGGAGATCGCCCGGCACCTGGTCGTGGCCGAGCAGACGGTGAAGACGCACGTGGGCCGGATCCTGGTGAAGCTGGGCCTCAGGGACCGGACGCAGGCGGCGGTGTTCGCCTACGAGTCGGGGCTGGTGCGGCCCTCCGGGTACTGAGCGGGCGGGCCCCGCCGTAGTACCTGAGGAGGACCCGGAGGAACCCCCCTCCATGGGGACGACCGCGACCCGGGGGTACGCCTACCGTTCTGTACGTGACCGAGACGACTCACCTGCAGACCATGCCGCCGGGGGACGGGGCGAGAACGCGCAGTCCGGAGTACCGGGTGGCGGTGGATTCCCTGCGCGGGCTGCGGCAGGACCTCTTCCACAACGCGTTCGCCTACCGGCCGCTGCCCCGCAGACGCACCGACGGGCGGATCATCCGGCGGCTCCCCGCCCGCCTGCGCGAGTACGCGACCTGGACGCCGCACGCACTGATCGCCACGGCGGCCCTGATCGCGCTCCTCGTCTCCGGCGTCGACGCCGGCGGCGAGGCGCTGCTGGTCGTTCCGCTGACCGTGCTCCCGGTGCTGCTGACCATGCTCCGGCCGGTGCTGGCGTTCTGGCTGTCCATGGCCGCGACCCCGGTCACCGGTGTGATCGGCAGCGGCTGGGGCGACTGGCCGTGGCAGGCCGGCAGCTTCGCCTGCCACCTGACCGTGCTGACCGTCGTGGCCATACGCACCCGGCCGCGCACGGCGGGCTGGATGTGGGCGCTGACCGCCCTGTACGCCCTGATCGCGGACGCCGGCTTCGGCCCGACCTACTACTACGGCACCAACTCCGGTCCCATGCTGGTCTTCTCGGCCATGATCCTGCTCTGCGTCACCGTCTGGCACATCCGCCGGGACGCCGTACAGGAGGTCACCGCCCAGCAGACGGTCACCGCGCACGAGCGGTCCCGGCGCACCCTGCTGGAGGAGCGCACCACGATCGCCCGCGAGCTGCACGACGTGGTCGCGCACCACATGTCGGTGGTCGCCATCCAGGCGGAGGCCGCGCCCTACCGGGTGGAGAACCCGCCGCCGGAGCTGGAGCAGGCCTTCGCCACCATCCGGGAGAACGCGGTCGCGGCGCTGACCGAGCTGCGCCGCGTCCTGGGCGTCGTCCGCGCCGAGGACTACGAGGCCCCGGACGCCCCGCAGCCCACCCTCGCCGACCTGGACGGGCTGCTGGCCAATGTGCGGGAGGCCGGGCTGCACGTGGACAAGGCGGTGACCGGGGCGGTGCGGGAGCTGCCGCAGGGCGTGGAACTGTCCGCGTACCGGATCGCGCAGGAGGCGCTGAGCAACACCCTGCGGCACGCCCCCGGCGCGACCGCCCGGGTGGAGATCGGGTACGTCCTCGGCGGCCTGGGCCTGCGCGTCGTCAACGGCCCGCCGCCCAACCCCAGCCTGATCAAGCCCTCGCCCGGCGCCGGGCACGGCATCACCGGCATGCGGGAGCGCGTGTCGATGCTGAACGGCGAGATGACGGCGGGCCGCACGGACGACGGAGGCTACGAGGTGACGGTGTTCCTGCCGGTCGCCCTGCCGGACGAGGACGACGCATGACCATCCGGGTCCTGATCGCGGACGACCAGATGATGGTCCGCGAGGGCTTCTCGGTCCTGCTGAACGCGATGCCGGACATCGAGGTCGTCGGCGAGGCGGTGAACGGCCGGGAGGCCGTCGCCAAGGTCCGCGAGCTCGCCCCGGACGTCGTGCTCATGGACATCCGCATGCCCGAGCTGAACGGCATCGAGGCGACCCGCGAGATCGTCGCCGCCGACGGCGCGGCGAAGGTCCTGGTCCTCACGACGTTCGACCTCGACGAGTACGTGTACCAGGCGTTGCGCGCGGGAGCCTCCGGCTTCCTCCTCAAGGACGCCTCGGCCCGCCAGCTCGCCGACGGGGTGCGGGTCGTGGCGTCCGGGGAGGCGCTGCTGGCGCCCTCGGTGACCAGGAGGCTGATCACCGAGTTCTCCAAGCTCTCCGAGACCCCGCGCCTGATGCCCTCCGCCCAGGCGGCGTACGGCGACCTCACCGACCGGGAGACGGAGGTGCTGGTCCTCATCGCGCAGGGCCTGTCGAACGCGGAGATCGCCGAGCGGCTGGTCGTCGCCGAGTCGACGATCAAGACGCACGTCAGCCGGATCCTGGTGAAGCTGGGCCTCAGGGACCGCACGCAGGCGGCGGTGTTCGCCTACGAGGCGCGGCTGGTGACCCCCGGCTAGCCGGGGCCGCCGTTCAAGGAACGCCCCTGGTCAGTGAGGGGGGTGTGGGGTTAGCGTCCCGGCATGGCTGCCCTCTTCGATCCGTGGGACCCGGCGTTCCTCGCCGACCCGTACCCCGCCTACGCCGAGCTGCGTGCCCGGGGCCGCGTGCACTGGTTCGAGCCCACGAACCAGTGGCTCGTCCCGCACCACGCGGACGTCTCGGCCCTGCTGCGCGACCGGCGCCTGGGCCGGACGTACCAGCACCGCTTCACGCACGAGGAGTTCGGCCGCACCGCGCCCCCGCCGGAGCAGGAGCCGTTCCACACGCTCAACGACCACGGGATGCTCGACCTGGAACCGCCGGACCACACGCGGATCCGGCGCCTGGTGTCGAAGGCGTTCACCCCGCGCACGGTGGAGCGGCTGAAACCGTACGTGCGGGGCCTGGCGGACGAGCTGGCGGCCGCCCTGGTCGAGCGGGGCGGCGGCGACCTGCTGAAGGACGTGGCGGAGCCGCTGCCCGTGGCGGTGATCGCCGAGATGCTGGGCATCCCGGAGTCCGACCGGGCCCCGCTGCGCCCCTGGTCGGCGGACATCTGCGGGATGTACGAGCTGAACCCGTCCGAGGAGACGGCGGCGAAGGCGGTCCGGGCGTCGGTCGAGTTCTCCGACTACCTGCGCGAGCTGATCGCGGCCCGCCGCAAGGAACCCGGCGAGGACCTCGTCTCGGGCCTGATCGCGGCCCACGACGAGGGCGACCGCCTCACCGAGCAGGAGATGATCTCCACCTGCGTCCTGCTGCTCAACGCCGGCCACGAGGCCACGGTGAACGCCACGGTCAACGGCTGGTACGCCCTGTTCCGCAACCCGTCCCAGCTGGAGCTGCTGCGCGCGGACCACTCCCTGATCCCCTCCGCGATCGAGGAGCTGATGCGCTACGACACCCCGCTGCAGCTCTTCGAGCGCTGGGTCCTGGACGAGATCGAGATCGCCGGCACGACGATCCCGCGCGGCGCGGAGATCGCCATGCTCTTCGGCTCCGCCAACCACGACCCGGAGGTCTTCGCCGACCCGGGCCGCCTCGACCTCGCCCGCGCCGACAACCCGCACATCTCCTTCAGCGCCGGCATCCACTACTGCATCGGCGCGCCCCTGGCCCGGATCGAGCTGGCGGCGTCGATGGGGGCGCTGCTGGAGAAGGCGCCGACGCTGCGGCTGGCCGCCGAGCCGGAGCGGAAGCCGAACTTCGTGATCAGGGGGCTGGAGGGGCTGGCCGTGGAGGTGGGCTGATCATCCGTTCGGATGATCGTGGGGGGATCGGGGCGGTCGGACACCGGTGGCTCGGCAGGCTGGTGGGCCTGAGAGGGGAGCAACCATGGTGGTCGAGGTGCGGCAGCCGTCGGCTCAGCTGTCGGTCGACGAGTTCGAGGCGCTCGCCGAGTTCACAGCCCGCGAGATCGAGACGGTCTCCCTGGAGTTCATCGGCGGGCGGCTCGGGGTCAGGAAGGCGAGGAACGGCAACCACGGCGCGGTGGCCGCGTGGCTGGCCTGCCGATGCCTGGAGGCCCGCCCCGACCTCGGCCTCCACCCGAACCTCGGCCTGCGGGTGGAGGAGCACGGCGAGGGGCGGGCCCTGCCCGACGGGGTGCTCGCGCCCAAGGGGAGTTTCGCGGGCCAGGGCGCCTGGGCCGGCCCCGGGACCGCCCTGATGACGGTGGAGATCACCTCGCACGACCCGGACACCCACCACCGCGACCGCGTGGCGAAGCCCCGGTCCTACGCCGGTGCCGGGATCCCCCTCTACCTGCTGGTCGACCGGGACACCCGCTGGACGGCCGTGCACAGCCATCCGGACCCCGCGCTCGGGTACCGGGACGTCCACATGGTCAGGTTCGGCGGCACCCTCACCCTCCCCGAGCCCCTCGGTATCGACCTCGACACCGAGGAGCTCAAGCAGTACGCCGACTGATCACGCCGCCATGTCACGCCGCCGCAGCCCGGCGAGCCCCGCCGCCACCAGCGCGGCCGCCAGCCCGGTCAGCACCCCCACCGGCCCCCACTCCATGGACCCCCCGGGCAGCTTCGGCAGGTGGCCGAAGGGGGAGACGTCCAGCACCGCCTGCGGCACGTCCAGGGCGGGACCGACCCAGCCGATCAGCAGGACCGCCCCGGCGACGGCCCAGGCCGCCACGGCCCCCCGGGGCAGGACGCCGTGCAGCAGCACCGCCACCCCGCCGATCACCCACACCGCCGGGAGCTGCACCAGGCACGCCCCCAGGATCGGGCCGACCTGCCTGCCGTAACCGGCGGCGAAGCCGAGACCGGCCAGGAGCATGATCAGGGCGGATCCGCCGAAGGCGATCACCAGGTGCCCGGCGGCCCAGCGCAGGCGCCCGACCGCGTTCGCCAGCACCGGCTCCGCCCGGCCGGACGTCTCCTCGCCGTGCAGGCGCAGTACGGACGCCACGATGTACAGCGCCGCGACCAGGCCCAGCATGCCGATCATCGACGCCAGGAACGCGTCCGTCAGGCCCGCCTGGCCGCCCATCCGCTCGATGATCCGCCGGGCGTTCTCGTTGTCGCCGACCAGGTCGGCCGCCCCCTCGGTCATGCCGCCGTAGACGGCACCGGCCAGGAAGAAGCCGATGCTCCAGCCCAGCACGCCGCCCCGCTGCAACCGCCAGGCCAGCGCGCCCGCGCTGCCCAGCCGGCCCGAGGCCGGTCCGGGCCGCGTCGGCAGGAAGCTCATGCCGATGTCACGGCGCCCGGCCAGGGCGTAGGCGACCGCCCCCTGGAGCAGCGCCGCCGCACCCGGCAGCGCCAGCACCCACCAGCGTTCGTCCGCGTACGGCCGCAGGTTCTCCAGCCACCCCAGCGGTGACAGCCAGGTCAGCACCGACGAGCCGTCGTCCGTCGCCGAGTCGCCCGCCGCGCGCAGCACGAACGCGGCGCCGAGCACCGCCGCGGTCAGGCCGCGGGCCGGCCGCGCGCTCTCCGTCAGCTGGGCGACGACCGCCGCCAGCGTGGCGAAGACCATGCCGACGCCGGCGATGCCGAGCCCGAGTGCCAGCGCCCCGGCCGTGCCCTGTCCGGCCAGCCCGGCCGTGAGCAGCAGCGCCAGGACCGCGTTCGCGACCGCCGCCGCCAGCAGGGCCGCCGTCAGGGACGCCCTGCGGCCCACCATCCCGGACGCCACCAGCTCCTGACGGCCGCTCTCCTCCTCGTCCCGGGTGTGCCGTACGACGACGAGCAGGCTCATCACGGCGGCCAGGGCGCCCGCGTAGACGCCCACCCGCCAGGCCGTCAGGGCGCCCAGCGAGTCGCCGAAGACCGGGCCGACCATCGCCCGCAGCGAGGAGTTGGTCCCCATCTGCCGGACCAGGTCGGCCCGCTCGGCCGGGGTGCCGTACAGGCCCTCCAGGGTGCTCGGCATGGAGAGCACCATCAGCGCGTTCACCGCGATCCACACCGGGACCATCAGCCGGTCGCGGCGCAGCGCGAACCGCAACAGCGTGCCCGTCCCGGCCAGTTGGCGTGAGCTGCCGGGTCGCACCGCGAAGGCCGTCATCGGGTCGCCGCCTCGTCCTGGTAGTGCCGCAGGAAGAGTTCCTCCAGGGTGGGCGGCGTCGACGTCAGCGACCGCACGCCCGACTCGGTCAGCGACCGCAGGACACCGTCCAGCCGGTCGGTGTCGACCTGGAGCCGGACGCGGCGCCCGTGCACGTCGAGGTCGTGCACGCCGGGCAGGTCCGCCAGTCCGTTCGGCGGACCCGCGAGTTCCGCGACCACGCTGGTGCGGGTCAGATGGCGCAGCTCGGCGAGCGACCCGCTCTCGACCGTGCGGCCCTTGCGGATGATGCTCACCCGGTCGCACAGCTCCTCGACCTCGCTGAGGATGTGGGAGGAGAGCAGGACCGTGCGGCCCCGGTCGCGCTCCTCCGCGACACACCGCTGGAAGACCTCCTCCATCAGCGGGTCGAGACCCGAGGTGGGCTCGTCCAGGATCAGCAGGTCGACGTCCGAGGCGAACGCGGCGACCAGGGCGACCTTCTGCCGGTTGCCCTTGGAGTAGGTGCGGCCCTTCTTCGTGGGGTCGAGCTCGAACCGCTCGATCAGCTCCGCCCGGCGCCGGGCGTCCAGGCCTCCGCGCAGCCGGCCGTAGAGGTCGATGACCTCGCCGCCGGAGAGGTTGCGCCACAGCGTCACGTCCCCGGGGACGTACGCGATGCGGCGGTGCACCTCCACCGCGTCCGCCCACGGGTCGCGGCCCAGCACCCGCGCGGCGCCCGAGTCGGCGCGCAGCAGGCCGAGCAGGACCCGGATGGCGGTGGACTTCCCGGCGCCGTTGGGGCCGAGGAAGCCGTGGACCTCGCCGGTGGCGACCTCCAGGTCGAGCCCGTCGAGTGCGTGCGTCCGCCCGAACGACTTGTGCAGTCCGGAGACGGTGATGGCCTTCGTCATGCTTCAGAAGCTACGCTTTCTTCAGAAACTTGTGAAGTTAAGGAAGCATATGAATCCCGGATAGGGTGGTCCGCATGACGGATTCAGCCAGCAACGGCCGGGACGCGGAGGCGGTGTCCAGGTTCGTCGAGTCCTTCGCGGCACACCTCGTCGAGGCCGGCATGCCCCGGATGCCCGCCCGGGTCTTCGCCGCGCTGCTCTCCTCCGACGAGGGCTCGATGACCTCCGCCGAACTGGGCGAGCAGCTGCGCATCAGCCCGGCGGCCGTGTCCGGCGCGGTCCGCTACCTGGCCCAGACGCACATGGTCTCGCGCGAACGGGAGCCCGGCTCGCGCCGGGAGCGCTACCGGGTGCACGGTGACCAGTGGTACGAGGCGCTGACCAACCGCGAAGCCGTCCTCAAGCGGTGGGAGAGCGCCCTGCGCGAAGGCGTCAGCAGCCTCGGCGCCGACACCCCGGCGGGCCGCCGCATGGCCGAGACGCTCGCGTTCTTCGAGTTCCTCGACGGCGAACTCGCCGCCCTGATGGAACGCTGGCGCGAGCACCGGAAGAAGACCTTCGGGCACACGCTCCAGGACTGAGCCCGGCCGCGGACCCGCTCACCCCGCCGCCGGCACGGTCAGCCCCCAGGCGCCCTCGCGCACCACCCAGGTGCGGGTGCGCACCGGCCCCGACACCAGCGCGTCCGCCCGGTAGCGGAAGTGCGCGCCCGACACCGTCACCGTCCGGCCTTCCGCGAGCAGCGGCGACGCCTCGGCGCCCACGGACACCGGACGGACCTCCACCGAGGCCACCCCGGCGGTCCCCGGCGACACCGACACCGCCTCCACCGGCTGGTTCAGATCGACGAGGGTCTCGCCGTCGACCTCGACCCGCAGCCGGGAGGGGCCGGGCGCGGGCGCGGAGGGGGGCCGGGACGGGCGGCCGGCCGGGACCAGGGTGCGCACCAGGTACTGGCACGTCCGCAGCCAGGGGCGGCCCGGGGCGGTCTCGGGATCCGGCGCCTGCGCGGCGGCCGTCACCGGCGGTATCCGCAGCGCGCCGAGCACCACCCCGTCGCTGTCGTCGACGAGCAGGTCCATCCGCCGCTCGACCCCGTCGAGCACCGTCCGCGCCGCCGCCACCGTCCCCGTCGGCACGCCCAGCGACCGGGCCAGGGACAGCGCGCCCCCGACCGGCACCACCGACAGCGCGCATCCGGCCAGCTCCCGGTGCCGGTGCAGCAGCGACACCGCGTGGATCAGGGCCCGGTCGTCGCCCACCACCACCGGGCGCCGAGACCCCCGCCGGCGCAACGCCCGGGCGAACTCCTCCGGGCCGTCCGGCAGGCACAGCTTCACGGCGGCACCCGCTTTGAGCACGTCTTTCGCGATCCGTACGGACTCGCCGTCCGACCGACGGGCGACCGGGTCGATGACCACCAGCAGCTGCTCGGACGTCGCGGAAGTCGCCACCTCGGCCATGCCTCGCTTCCTCGGGTAGCATCTTTGTGCAAGAGCCCCTTGCGCTATTGCGCCAGGGGCTTCGTCTATTCCGGGGCATCCGGTCCGACGGTTGGCGGCCAACGGCGGTCGCGGTGACGCGGCTGCACACGCTCCGCGTTCGCCCTCGACCATGGACATGCCCCGCCCGGAAGGGGTGTACGCGCGTGCCCGCACTTGTGCTGCTCGGTGCTCAGTGGGGTGACGAAGGCAAGGGAAAGGCCACCGACCTGCTCGGTGGTTCGGTGGACTATGTAGTGCGCTACCAGGGCGGCAACAACGCCGGCCACACGGTGGTCGTGGGCGACCAGAAGTACGCCCTCCACCTCCTCCCTTCCGGAATCCTGTCCCCCGGCTGCACGCCGGTCATCGGTAACGGCGTCGTCGTCGACCCGTCGGTCCTGCTCTCCGAGCTGAGCGGTCTGAACGAGCGTGGTGTCGACACGTCCAAGCTCCTCATCAGCGGAAACGCGCACATCATCACGCCGTACAACGTGACGGTGGACAAGGTGACGGAGCGCTTCCTCGGCAAGCGGAAGATCGGCACGACCGGGCGCGGCATCGGCCCGACCTACGCCGACAAGATCAACCGCGTCGGGATCCGCGTGCAGGACCTCTACGACGAGTCGATCCTCACGCAGAAGGTCGAGGCGGCCCTCGACGTCAAGAACCAGATCCTCACCAAGCTCTACAACCGGCGCGCGATCGCCGTGGACCAGGTGGTCGAGGAGCTTCTGGGCTACGCCGACAAGCTCGCGCCGTACGTCGCCGACACCGTCCTGGTCCTCAACCAGGCGCTGGAGGAGGACAAGGTCGTCCTGTTCGAGGGCGGCCAGGGCACCCTGCTGGACATCGACCACGGCACGTACCCCTTCGTCACCTCGTCCAACCCGACCGCGGGCGGCGCCTGCACGGGCGCGGGCGTGGGCCCGACGAAGATCAGCCGCGTGATCGGCATCCTCAAGGCGTACACCACCCGCGTCGGGGCCGGCCCCTTCCCGACCGAGCTGTTCGACGAGGACGGCGAGGCGCTGCGCCGGATCGGCGGCGAGCGCGGCGTCACCACCGGCCGGGACCGCCGCTGCGGCTGGTTCGACGCGGTCATCGCCCGCTACGCGACCCGCGTGAACGGCCTGACCGACTTCTTCCTCACCAAGCTCGACGTCCTCACCGGCTGGGAGCAGATCCCGGTCTGCGTCGCGTACGAGATCGACGGCAAGCGCGTCGAGGAGCTGCCCTACTCCCAGACCGACTTCCACCACGCCAAGCCGGTCTACGAGATGCTGCCGGGCTGGAGCGAGGACATCTCCAAGGCGAAGACCTTCGCCGACCTGCCGAAGAACGCCCAGGCGTACGTGAAGGCGCTGGAGGAGATGTCCGGCGCCCCGATCTCCGCGATCGGCGTGGGCCCGGGCCGGGACGAGACGATCGAGATCAACTCGTTCCTGTAGGACACCGTGTGGGTCACTGGCCCGTTCACTGCTCCGATGGAGTAGTGAACGGGCGAAGTACGCATACCGCCCATAGCGTGAGGTCGTACGGCTCATCGGCGATCAGAAGAAGGTGTGTCATGCGCGTACTGCTTCAGGCCCATGTCGACACGGAGAAGGCGAACGAGGTCATCCGCAGCGGCAAGATGCCCCAGGTCATGCAGGAGATCATGGAGTCGTTCAAGCCGGAGGCCTCCTACTTCGGTCCCGACAACGGGGTCCGCACCATGTTCCTGGTCTTCGACATGCAGGACTCGTCGCAGTTGCCGCCGCTCACCGAGCAGCTCTTCCAGAACTTCGGCGCCAAGGTGGACTACACGCCGGTGATGAACTTCGAGGACCTGCAGAAGGGGCTGTCCCAGATCCGGTGAGTGCCCGCATCAGCTGAACACGATCATCGACCCCTGGGCCAGGCTCCGGGTCACGGCCGCGTGCAGGCCGAGCCAGACATGGCGTTCACGGGCGAACGGACTGGGGTCGTACGGGGCGGGGACGGCGGGTTCCTCCAGCTCCGTGGGGGCGAGCGGCGGCTGGGGGGCCGCCGGCGGGTTGGCCGGGTCGATGCCGAGGGCCGGGGCGACCAGCTCCAGCTCCCGCAGCAGGGCGTGCGAGGAGCCCAGCGGGCCGCCGCCCGCCAGGAGTTCGTCGTCGGCGAGCGGACTGGGGAAGTCGACCGGGACGTAGGCGCCCGCGTGGTCGTAGTGCCAGACCAGGTGCGACTGCTGGGCCGTCGACTCGAACATCTCCAGCAACTGCTCGTAGTCGCCGCCCAGTTCGTCCACCGGCGTCACCGGCAGACCGCAGACCTGGAGCAGGTAGGCGCGGCGCAGGAAGTGCAGCGCGTCGTAGTCGAAGCCCGCGACCGGGGCGACGTCGCCCGACAGGCCCGGCATGTACTGGTACACCGGCACCGGTGGGAGCCCGGCCTCGGCGAGCACCTTGTTGTATTGCGCGAGTTCCTCGGCGAACGGGTTGTCCGGCGTGTGGCACAACACGTCGACTAGCGGTACCAGCCACAGATCACAGGCCAAAGAAGGCTCCTCGCTCAGCGCGGTGGTCGGGTAGCACGGTGGTCAGGGAAGGGTATCGGTGCGGCACGCTCACGGCTCCCGCCGTGCATGTCCCATACCCAGCCGGGCCCGGGCGACGCGGGTCATCCGGACGCGAGGCGCTCGATCAGGGCCAGCGAGTGGGCGTTGTAGTCGGCGATGATCGCCCGGGCCGTGTCGTTGTCGCGGGCGATCAGGGCGTCGACCAGTTCGGTGTGACCGGCCCACAGCTCGCCGCGCAGGTCGGTGAGACGGCGCAGGTGCTGCACCGCGCACACCCAGGTCTGGACGCGCAGCCGGTGCAGGAAGTCGGCGAGGTAGGGATTGCCGAAGCAGGCGCCGAGCTCGCGCCAGAAGCGCAGGTCGTAGCCGATGAGGACGGTGAGATCACCGGCGGCGGCGGCGCGCTGGGCCTCCTCGCCGCGCCTGCGGACCCCCGCGACGACGGCGGCGGCCCGCGGATCGTCGGGACGCACGGCGCCCGGGCGTCCCTCGGTCAGCGCCAGGAACATCCCCTCGATGACCAGGCCGCGCGCCTCGATCATGCCGCGGAAGTCCTCGGCCGAGTACTCGTGCACCTTGAAGCCGCGGTGCTGGTCGGCGTCGAGCAGACCCTGCGCGGAGAGGTCGACCAGCGCCTCCCGGACCGGCGTCGCGGACACCCCGTACTGCTCGGCGATCTCCTTGACCGTGAACTCCTGCCCCGGCTGCAGACGCCCGGCCAGCACCTCGTCGCGAAGCGCTTCGGCGATCTGCTGGCGCAGGGTGCTGCGCGTGACGGCGCCGTTGCCGGTGCTGCCGGGCATGGTCAGGGCGTCTCCCTCGTCGCGTTCGGGTGGCGTGCGCGTATATGTCTACGGGCACGCCACCTTACGCGTTCGAATGAGGCGCGAGGATGTCTGTTACTGACGGGTTTACAGGTGTTTACCGGTGTGCTCGTCGGCCACGGAGAGCGCCGCGTCCAGGACGGCCAGGCCTTCCTTCAGCTCCGCCTCGCTCACGTTGCAGGGCGGCACCACGTGCGTCCGGTTCATGTTCACGAACGGCCACAGCCCGCCCGCCTTCGCGGCGGCGGCGAAGGCGGCCATCGGCGCGTTCGCCTCCCCGGCCGCGTTGTACGGCACCAGCGGCTCCCGCGTCTCGCGGTCGCGCACCAGCTCCAGCGCCCAGAACATGCCCACGCCGCGCACCTCGCCGACGCTCGGGTGCCGCTCGGCCAGCGCCCGCAGCTCCGGCCCGACGACGCTCTCGCCCAGCCGGGCCGCGTGCTCGACGACGCCCTCCTCGGCCATGACGTCGATCGTCGCGACGGCGGCGGCGCACGCCAGCGGGTGCCCGGAGTACGTCAGCCCGCCCGGGTACGGCCGCTTCCCGAACGTCTCCGCGATCGCGCCGGAGATCGCCACCCCGCCCAGCGGCACATAGCCGCTGTTCACGCCCTTGGCGAAGGTCAGCAGGTCGGGCGTGACGCCGAACAGGTCCGCCGCGAACCATGTGCCCGTCCGCCCGAAGCCGGCCATGACCTCGTCCAGGACGAAGACGATCCCGTACTTGTCGCAGAGCTCGCGCACCCCGGCCAGGTAACCGGGCGGCGGCACCATGATCCCGGCCGTGCCCGGGATGGTCTCCAGGATGATCGCCGCGATTGTCGAGGGCCCCTCGAAGGCGATCGTCGTCTCCAGGTGCTCCAGCGCCCGCGCGCACTCCTGCTCCTCGGTCTCCGCGTAGAAGCGGGAGCGGTAGAGGTGGGGCGCCCAGAAGTGCACCACCCCGGCCGTGCCGCTGTCGGAGGCCCAGCGGCGCGGGTCGCCGGTGATGTTCACGGCCTGCTGGGTGCCGCCGTGGTACGAGCGGTACGCCGAGAGCACCTTCGGGCGGCCGGTGTGCAGCCGGGCCATCCGGATGGCGTGCTCGACGGCGTCGGCGCCGCCGTTGGTGAAGAAGATCTTGTCCAGGTCGCCCGGGGTCCGTTCGGCGATCAGCCGGGCCGCCTCCGACCGGGCCTCGACCGCGAACGCGGGCGCGAACGTCGTCATCCGCGCCGCCTGCTCCTGGATCGCGGCGACGACCTTGGGGTGCTGGTAGCCGATGTTCGTGTAGACGAGCCCGCTGCTGAAGTCGAGGTAGCGCTTGCCGTCGTAGTCCCAGAAGTACGACCCCTCGGCACCGGCGACGGCGAGCGGGTCGATCAGCTCCTGCGCGGACCAGGAGTGGAACACGTGGTCACGGTCGGCGGCCTTCACGGCGGCACCGGCTTCGGGGTTCGGCTGAGGGGTCATGCGGGCGAGCGTAGGCGCCGCGGAGAGGGCGGTGGTATCGGCGGCCTGTCTGGCGTCGGCGGCATTCCGCGACAGGTTGTCCAGGCACGATGAAGAATTTGACAGCATGCTGTCGAACTGTAAGGATGCTGTCATAAAGCACAGGGTCCCGAGGAGGAGCCATGAACGCCACGCCAGCCCCCGCCGGCCATGACCGCAAGCCCGTCCATCTCGCCGTCTACGACACCCTCGCCGACTGGGAGACCGGCCACGCCACGGCCCACCTCGCCCGCGCCGGCCACGAGATCCGCACGGCCGGCCCGTCCACCGCCCCGGTCACCAGCATCGGCGGCCTGCGCATCCAGCCCGACCTGGCCCTGGACGACGTACGCCCCGAGGACAGCTCCCTGCTGATCCTCCCGGGCGCCGACCTCTGGGACGCGGGCGACGACCTGGCCCCCTTCGCCCGCAAGGCCCGGGCCTTCCTGGAGGCGGGCGTCCCGGTCGCCGCGATCTGCGGGGCCACCGCCGGACTCGCCCGCGAGGGCCTGCTCGACGACCGGGCCCACACCAGCGCGGTCTCCTTCTACCTCGCCGCGACCGGCTACGCGGGCGGCGAGCGCTACGTCGAGGCCGACGCCGTCACCGACGGCGGCCTGGTCACCGCGGGCCCGACCGAGCCGGTCGCCTTCGCCCGGGAGATCCTGAGCCTGCTCGGGGTCTTCGAGGGCGAGGTGCTGGACGCCTGGTACCGCCTCTTCCACGACTCCGACCCGACGGCGTACGCCGTGCTGGAGAAGGCCGGGGCGGCATGAGCCGGGAGCGGCAGGACCTGCTCAGCCGCAGCGCCCTCGGGGTGTTCCGGCTCAACGGCCAGTTCCTCGGCGTCGCGGAGGAACTGGCCCGGCCGGCCGGGCTGACCGCCGCCTGGTGGCAGGTCCTCGGCGCGGTCCTCGGCGAGCCGCTGCCCGTCTCCGGCATCGCCCGCGCCATGGGCATCACCCGGCAGAGCGTGCAGCGCATCGCCGATCTGCTGGTGGAACGCGGTCTCGCGGAGTACCGGCCGAACCCGGCGCACCGCCGGGCCAAGCTCCTCGCGCCGACCGGGGAGGGCCGGGCGGCCGTCGCCCGCATCGACCCGGGGCACGCGGCCTTCGCCGACCGGCTGGCCGAGGCGTTCGGGGAGGCCGAGCTGGCGGAGGCGGTACGGCTGCTGGAGCGGCTGTCGAAGGTGCTGGACCAGGTCGGTCCGCCTGTTACGGAACCGTAGACGTCTCCCAGGTCACCCGGCCCCCGCCCCGCACTATTCTCGATCCGTTGCTCGCGTGTGGGGGGAAGGCGGCGGAGCGATGGAGACGTTGGGGCCCGGGGATCCGCAGCGCATCGGCGCGTACCGGCTGCTGGCGCGGCTCGGGGCGGGCGGCATGGGGCACGTGTACCTGGCCCGCTCGGAGCGGGGCCGTACGGTCGCCGTGAAACTCGTGCGCGAGGAACTGGCAGCGCAGGAGGAGTTCCGCGAGCGGTTCCGGCAGGAGGTGCAGGCCGCGCGGCGGGTCGGCGGGTACTGGACCGCGCCGGTGCTGGACGCCGACACCGAGGCCGCGGTGCCGTGGGTCGCCACGGGATACGTCGCCGGGCCGAGCCTGCAGCAGGTCGTCGGGCACGACCACGGGGCCCTGCCCGAGCGGACGGTCCGCATCCTCGCGGCCGGGCTCGCGCACGCGCTCCAGGACATCCACGCGGCCGGCATCGTCCACCGCGACCTCAAGCCGTCCAACGTGCTGGTCACCATCGACGGCCCGCGCGTCATCGACTTCGGCATCGCACGCGCGCTGGAGACCGTGACGGACGGCGGGCTCACGCGCACCGGCGCGCTCGTCGGCTCGCCCGGCTTCATGGCGCCCGAGCAGGTGCGGGGCGACCGCATCACCCCGGCGTGCGACGTCTTCTGCCTCGGCTCGGTCCTCGCCTACGCCGCCACCGGCAACCTGCCCTTCGGCACCGCCAACAGCGGCGTGCACGCCCTGATGTTCCGCATCGCCCAGGAGGAGCCGGACCTGGAGGGCGTCCCGGAGGGCATCGCCGACCTGGTCCGCGACTGCCTGCGCAAGGACCCCGCCGCCCGCCCGACCCTCGACCGCGTCCTGGAACGCACGGGCGCGGACGACACCGTCGCGGACGGCCGCGCCCTCGACCCGTGGCTGCCGAGCGCGCTGGTCGCCCAACTGGGCCGGCACGCGGTGCGGTTGCTGGACGCGGAGGACCCGGAAGGGGAGGGGGTCGCCGCCGACGGCCCTGTGGACCAGCAGGGTTCTGGTTCCGAGGAGCATGCTGGTCCTGGTCCTGACCGGACACCCGAACACGCCCCCGCCGTCGACGAGTCGGCCCCGGCCCCCGTGGCGGCGCCCCCCGCGACCCCCGGCCCGCCTCCGCCGCGCCGCCCGGGCGAGGGGCCGCCGCTGAATCATCTGCCCACCATGATCGCGGGCCAGGACACCACCGCGCCCCCACCGGCGCCGGCCCCCGGCAGCCACCCGCAGGCCTCCTCGCCGAGCCACGCCCCGGGCGCCCCGGCCCCCGTCCCCCACCCGCACACGCCCCCGCCCCCGTACCCGTACCCGGCGTACGGGCACCCCCAGCAGCACCCCCAGCCCGGCGCCCCGGCCGGTGGCGCGCCCTCGTACCCGGGGTACGGCGGCCTCGGCTCCACCCCGCCCTACGGTCCGCCGCCCTACGGCACGACCCCGCCGTACGGGCCCCCGCAGGAGCCGCGGAGAAACGGGCGTTCCACCGCGCTGCTCGTCGTGATCGCCCTGGTCGTCGCGCTGGCGGCCGGTGGGTCGGTGTACGCGCTGATGCAGGGCGGTGAGGGCGACCGGGCCGGCGGGGATCCCACTCCCACGCAGAGCACGGACGCGCCCACCACCCCGGACCCCACCACCCCGGGCCCGTCCCCGACCACCTCGCCCTCGCCGCCGGACGGCGCGGTCCCGACGTCGTACCTCGGCACCTGGACCGCGACCATCGACAACGCCGACGGGCAGCACAGCCGCTCGCTCACCATCCAGCAGGGCGAACCGGGCGACACGGTCCTCTCCCTCGTGGCGGACGGCCCCACCGACGGAGGCGGCACCTACCACTGCGTGTTCGAGGGCGACCTCACGGCGGCCCCCGACGGCGACGGCCCGCTGAAGATCGGCCCGTCCACCGTGACCGTCGGACAGCCCCGCACCGCCTGCACCCCGGGTGCGGCCACCGAGATCACCCTCCTCCCGGACGGCACGCTCCAGCGCGTCAACACGAACAGCGGGGAACGGCTGACGTACACGAGGCAGTGATCGACTCCCGGTTTCTCCGAGGCCGTTGAACGTCCGGCGAATTCGAGCCGACGAATCCCGGATACCCGCTCGTACGGCCGTACGGTGACCAGACGATCGAGTCGGTCCGGGCGGCGGCGGGGGCACCCACGATGGAGTGGCTGAGCGCGGAGAACTTCGTGGCCGTGGCGACGGCCCTCCTCGGCATCATCGCCTCGGGCGTCATGGTCTGGTACGAGCGCCGGGTGCCGCGCCGCAAGCGCATCGGCTACCGCGTGCAGATGGACAGCCCCATCGGCGACGACGTGCGCTCCGGGCGAGCCAGCCCCCGTCTCGGCCTGTTCGACGAGGTCCCGGGCATGGCCGACGCGACCCTGGTCCTGCTGCGCATCGAGAACGACGGCTCGCAGGGCATCGACCGTGACGACTACACCGGCCCCGAAGTCCACGGCCTGACCGCGGTGTTCACGGGCCGCACCGTCCGCGGCGTCTCGGTGACCCAGCCGTCGGACACCGACCACATCATGGACCACTTCACCGCGGGCCGCGGCTTCGCCTACGAGGGCAACACGCTGCGCGTCCCGCGCGTCCCGCTCAACCGCGGTGACCACTTCAAGCTGCTCGTGCTGCTGTCCGGCGGCGACGTCGGCGACGAGATACGGCTCGTCGGCGGCCTGCGCGACGGCGAGGTGCACCCCAACCGCAGTGCCACCCCCGACGACAAGCCCCCGCTGTTCAGCCGGGCGGCGCGGCTGATCACCATCGCGCTCACGGCGAGCGTGGTCGTCCTGGCCACGATCGTCGTCGCCCAGGACGACACCCCGCCCCCGATCGGCTGCGCGAGCGGCACCCTCACCCTCACCGGCTCGACCGCGTTCGCGCCCGTGCTGCGCGAGGTGGCGCACAAGTACGAGCGGGACTGCGGGGGCGACCCGGTCATCGAGGTGGACACGCACGGGTCGACGGCCGGGATCAGGGAGCTGGCGGCGGCCGGCGCCCAGGCGGCACGGGAGGAGCGGGGCTCCCCGCCGGTGGTGGCCCTGTCGGACGGGCCGAAACCCGCCGGGCTGCCCGAACTGCGCGAGAACAGGGTGGCGGTGTCCGTGTTCGCGCTCGTGGTCAACGACGACGTGGGGCTGAGGAACCTGTCGACGGAGGACGTCCGGCGCCTGTACCGGGGCGAGATCCGCAACTGGCGCCAGCTCGGCGGCCCCGACCTCCAGGTGCACCTGGTCAGCCGGGACGCCAACTCCGGGACGAGACAGGTGTTCCAGCGCCGGGTGCTGGGGCGGGGCGAGATCGCCAACTCCTCCGTCGACTGCGTCCACAAGGACGATCCGACGGCGGCCGTCCTCCGCTGCGAACTCGACTCGACGGAACAGGTGCTGGACACCGTCGCCGACCTCCCGGGAGCCATCGGCTACAGCGAACTCAATCTGGCCGAGCGCGCCAAGGGCCTGCACTCGCTGCGCCTGGACGGCGACCCGGCCTCCGTCGACGCCATCGAGGACGGCACGAGCGACTACCCGTACCGCGAGATCGAGTACGCCTACACCTACGGCCGGCCCCCGGCCGACTCCCTGGCGTCGAGCTTCCTCACCTACCTCTCCCGCGGCAACGGCCAGGACGTCATCCGCACGCACGGCCATCTGCCGTGCTGGACCCCGGAGGGCCTGACGCTGTGCGCGCAGGACGGCCAGGGCTGAGATCCCGCACCAGCAGACCCGGCGGCCCGCTCACCGAGGCTCCGGCGGCCGCTGGCGCGGCATGTTCGGCCGGGCCCCGCCGTGCGGCGGCACGGTGAAGCGTCCGTTGCCGCCCACCGTCTCCGCCGCGCGCCCGGCCCCGGGAAACACCACGGCCTGCACGCCCACGGGCGCGCCCCCGCTGCGGAACTCGCTCATCCAGTCGGCCGTCTCCACCCGCACCAGCTCGGTCACGTCCTCGGAGAACCTCCGCAGCACCGTCAGGCACCGCTCGGCCGCCTCACCGGCCGTCCCCTCCGTCGGCCCCAGCACCTCCCGCACGCTCTCCGCCGCCCAGTCGAACTGCAACGCCTGCAACCGCCGCTGCACCGCCTGCGCCGTCGCCACGTCCCGCATCCACCCCGACGTCACCCCGAAGTACCGGTCGGCGGCCACACACGCCACCCCCAGCAGCAGCGCCAGGCACCCCCAGGGCGCGGCCCCGCCCACGGCCCCGGTCAGATCCAGCAGCGGCAGCGCGATCCCGGTGCCCGCCCCCACCGCCGTCCCGCAGCGCAGCGCCCGCGCGGACCGCCGCTTCCACACCCGGTCCTCGAGGTACCAGGCGGCCGTCCGCAGCGCCCCGCGCTCCACCCACCGGTACAGCTCGTCCAGCCGGGCCGCCGGCTCGCCCCAGTCGCCGTGCGGGAAGGCCCGCCCGGTCAGATCCCCCGGCCGCAGCCGGGCCGCCTGTTCGCCCCGCCCGTCCTGAGGCGGCCCCTCGGGCTGCATCTCCGGCTGACCCACCCGGCACTCCCTACTGACCACGAATGACCACGCGCGGTTCACTCACCGATCACACTGCGCGACGGACGACACACGCGCCGGACCCTTCCTACCCCCCAATGGGTGGCGAAGGCGTAGCTTTCGCCGCTTTTCCGACCGGAAGTATTCCTTGATCGGTTATGGGGCGCGAGGGGGACTCACTCGAAAGAGTGCTGGAGCGGCGGCAGGCCCGACCACGTAGGCTCGTGCCGAACGGGAAAACCCGTACCGAGCAAGGAGCTGATCGTGATCCCCGGTGGTGGCCAGCCCAATATGCAGCAGCTGCTCCAGCAGGCCCAGAAGATGCAGCAGGACCTGGCGCGGGCGCAGGAGGAACTGGCGCAGACGGAGGTCGACGGGCAGGCCGGCGGCGGCCTGGTGACCGCGACCGTCACCGGCGCCGGCGAACTGCGCGCGCTGAAGATCGACCCGAAGGCGGTGGACCCGGAGGACACCGAGACGCTCGCGGACCTGGTCGTGGCGGCCGTCCAGGCGGCCAACGAGAACGCGCAGGCGCTCCAGCAGCAGAAGCTGGGCCCCCTCGCGCAGGGTCTGGGCGGCGGCGGCATCCCCGGCCTGCCGTTCTGACCCCGCGCACCGCCTTCCTCGGAGAGGCGGCTGACAACTACGGTACGTACGGGAGGGTGCGTACCGACCTCGAAGACCCAGGAAGGGCAGTCCGTTGTACGAAGGCGTGGTCCAGGACCTGATCGACGAGCTGGGGCGGCTGCCCGGCGTCGGTCCGAAGAGCGCCCAGCGGATCGCCTTCCACATCCTCCAGGCGGAGCCGACGGACGTGCGGCGGCTCGCGCAGGCCCTGATGGAGGTCAAGGCGAAGGTCCGCTTCTGCGCGACCTGCGGCAACGTCGCGCAGGAGGAGCTGTGCAACATCTGCCGCGACACCCGCCGCGACCCGGCCGTCATCTGCGTGGTCGAGGAGCCGAAGGACGTCGTGGCGATCGAGCGCACGCGTGAGTTCCGGGGCCGCTACCACGTCCTGGGCGGCGCGATCAGCCCGATCGACGGGGTGGGGCCGGACGACCTGCGCATCAGGGAGCTGCTGGCCCGTCTCGCCGACGGCACCGTCACCGAGCTGATCCTCGCCACGGACCCGAATCTCGAAGGCGAGGCGACCGCCACGTACCTCGCCCGCATGATCAAGCCCATGGGCCTGAAGGTCACCCGCCTGGCCAGCGGCCTCCCGGTGGGTGGCGACCTGGAATACGCGGACGAGGTCACCCTCGGCCGCGCCTTCGAGGGGAGACGACTCCTAGATGTCTGACGCCACGCTGCACGCGACCGACCAGAACCCGGACGACTTCGCGGTCCAGATCGCGGACCAGGTCGAGAGCTTCCTGGTCGCCGTCACGGAGGTCGCGAAGGGCGACGAGCCGGAATCGGCCGTGCCCTTCCTCCTCCTGGAGGTCTCCCAACTCCTCCTGGCCGGCGGCCGGCTCGGCGCGCACGAGGACATCGTGCCCGACGAGCGCTACGAGCCCGACACGGGCCCGGACGCGGACGTCGACGAGCTGCGCGAGAACCTGGCCCGGCTGCTGGACCCGATCGACGTCTACTCCGAGGTCTTCGACCCCTACGAGCCCCGCAAGGCCCCCGTGCCGGCCCGGATCTCCGACGACCTCACGGACGTCATCACGGACCTGCGCCACGGCATGGCCCACTACCGCGCCGGCCGCACCACCGAGGCCCTGTGGTGGTGGCAGTTCTCGTACTTCTCCAACTGGGGCTCCACCGCTTCGGCCACCCTGCGCGCCCTCCAGTCGGTCCTCGCCCACGTCCGCCTCAACCAGCCCCTCGCCGAACTCGACGGGCTGGACACGGACCAGGGCATGGGCGACGACACGCTGGAGATCGAGGCGGGCCGGGTCATGGCGGAGGAGATCGCGGGGCCGCTGGGGCTGCGCCCGGCGAAGTAGGCGGTCAGTCGGCCAGTCGGCCAGGCGGTCAGATCGGGACGGCCGTCCCGGTGACGCCGATCCCGGTGTGCGGGCCGGCCGGCACGGACACGGTGATCGTGCTCGGCCGTCCCATGTCCGCCCCCTGATGGATCGTCAGGGTCGTGGGCGGGGACACGAGTTCCAGCTCGCGCAGGTAGCCGCCGAAGGCGGCGGCCGCCGCGCCCGTGGCCGGGTCCTCCACGACACCGCCCGGCGGGAAGGGGTCGCGGGCGTGGAACACCGTGGGGGACTCCCGCCACACCAGGTCGACGGTGGTCCAGCCCTCGCGGTGCATCAGCGCGGTGAGGGCCGGGACGTCGTAGTCCAGGTCGGCGAGGCGCCGCCGGCTCCCGGCGGCGACGACCGCGTGCCAGGCGCCGGCGAAGGCCGCGCGCGGCGGCAGCGCCGGGTCGAGGTCCTCGGCCGGCCAGCGCAGGGCCGCGAGCAGTTCGTCCAGCACGGCCTGGGGCAGCGGCGCGGTCCGCGGTGCGACGCTCACCAGGGTCGCCACCACGGTGCCGTCCTCGGCGCGGTCGGTGGTGACGGCGACCTCTCCGGCCTTCGTGCGCAGCAGCAGCCGGCCGGTGCCGTGCGCCCGGGCGTGGGCGACGGCCGTCGCGATCGTCGCGTGCCCGCAGAACGGCACCTCGGCGAGCGGGCTGAAGTACCGCACGTCGAGCAGGCCGTCGCCGGCCTCCACGGCGAACGCCGTCTCCGAATAGCCGACTTCGGCCGCCACCGCCTGCATCGCCGCGTCGTCGGCCCCGGTGGCGTCGAGCACGACTCCGGCGGGGTTGCCGCCCTTGGGGTCGGTGCTGAAGGCCACGTAGCGCAATATCTCCATCCGCCGACCGTAGCGCGCACTCGGGGAAGCGGCGCGGGATTTCGGGGGTGGTGCCCGGGGGCGGGGCAACTGCGGGGCGGGGGCCGGAGGTTGTTGTCGGCAGTCGGGTTCCGCTGCGTCCGGGCGGCCGGCGGCGCGATGATGGGCCCATGACGACGGGGCGTGCGCAGGCGTTGCGGTGGACGGGGGTCGGGCTGTGTGCGGCCGGGGCCCTCGCTCTGGTCGTGGGGGGTGTGCTGGATGTCGACGCGGCGGATCCCTGGGCGAGTGTGGCCGGGGGCGCGGCCGGGCTCATCGGCCTGGCGCTCACGATCTGCGCCCTCTCCGCGGGAAGGACCGGCGGGACGCCCGGCGCGCCCCAGGTGACGGCGAGCGGCGCTCGGTCGGTCGCCGCCGGCGGGAACATCGGATCCGTCACGACCGGGAACGGGGCGTCGCTGCCGCTCCCGCCTTCCGGGCCGCTCCCGGCTTCCGGGTCTGTCCCGCCTTCGGGGCGTGTCCCGGCTTCCGGGTCTGCCGGGGCCTCCGCGTCAGCTCCGGCTTCCGGGTCTGTCCCGCCTTCGGGGCGTGTCCCGGCTTCCGGGTCTGCCGGGGCCTCCGCGTCAGCTCCGGCTTCCGGGTCTGTCCCGCCTTCGGGGCGTGTCCCGGCTTCCGGGTCTGCCGGGGCCTCCGCGTCAGCTCCGGCTTCCGGGTCTGTCCCGCCTTCGGGGCGTGTCCCGGCTTCCGGGTCTGCCGGGGCCTCCGCGCTGGCTCCGGCTTCCGGGCCTGTCCCGCCTTCGGGGCTTGCCCCGGCCTCCCCGCCTGCCCAGGCCTCCCCTCCTGCCCCGCCCTCCGCGGCGGCGCGTCCCGCGGGCGCGGACGTCACCGCCTCGGGGGAGCGGGCCGTCGCGGCGGGTGGTGACATCGGCTGCGTGTCGACGGGGGACGTGTGAGCGGCGGGTCCGCGCAGGCCCGAGGGGAGCGGTCCGTGGGGGCCGTCGGGAGCATCGGCCAGGTGGCCACGGGCGATCACGTCGTCCAGCACACCACGCTCCTGCCGCCGGAGGCCCTGCCCCCGGGGGCGGACCCGGGGCGGGTGTGCCATCTGCCGTACCGCACCGCCCTGTTCGTCGGGCGCGAGCGGGAACTCGCCCGGCTGGACGAGGCGTTCGCCACGGCGCACGGCGTCGTCGTGCACGCCGTCCACGGGCTGGGCGGCATCGGCAAGTCCACGCTCGCGGCGCACTGGGCGGCCCGGCACGCGGCGGAGTTCAACCCGGTGTGGTGGATCACGGCCGAGACCCCGGCCGACCTCGACGCGGGCCTCGCCGCGCTGGGCCGGGCGCTCCAGCCGTCCCTGGCCGGGGCCCTGCCGGAGGAGGCCCTGCGCGAGCGCACCCTGCACTGGCTCGCCTCCCACGACGGCTGGCTGCTCGTCCTGGACAACGTCTCGGACCCGGCGGACATCAGGCCGCTGCTCGACCGCGCTCCCTCCGGCCGTTTCCTGATCACCACCCGGCGGGGCGCGACGGGGTGGCGGGGGATCGCCGAGCCGCTGAGCCTCGACGTACTCGAACCCGCCGAGGCCGTCGAGCTGTTCACGAAGATCCACCAGGGGCCCGCCGACGGGGTCGAGGAGCTGTGCGCCGACCTCGGCTGCCTGCCGTTGGCGGTCGACCAGGCCGCCGCGTACTGCCGGGAGGCGCGCATCAGCCCCCGGACCTACCGTGAGCTCCTCGCCCGGTACCCGGCCGACATGTACGCGGCGACGGCGGAGGGCGGTGAGGCGCAGCGCACCGTCGGACGCGTCTGGCGGGTGACCCTGGACCGGCTCGACGACACCCCCCTGGCCCTGCTGGTGCTGTTCACGATCGCCTGGTGGGCGCCGGACGGCATCCCGCGCCGCTATCTGGAGCCCTTCCACGTGCCGGGCCTGGGGCCACTGGGCTCACCGCTCGCGGTGACCGAGGCGCTGCGGCGGCTGGCCGCCCACAGCCTGATCACCCTGCACGGCGACACCCTCTCGGTGCACCGGCTGGTGCAGGCCGTCGCCCGCACCCCGGACCCCGACGACCCCTACCGGGACGCCGAGATGATCGACTCCTGCCGGGACGCCGCCGTGGGGCTGCTCCTCCTCCAGGCGCCCAGGGAAGCGAGGCTCACCCAGGACCTCCGGGACCTCACCACGCACATCGAGGCGCTCGCCGGCCACACGGACCCCGCGGCCGACACCGAGTTCTCCATGCTGCTGTTCCTGGACGCGGCGGCCTACCTGCAGAGCAACCACTTCACCGACCGTGCGGTCGTGCTGCTGGAGCGCGCCAAGCCCGCGGCCGAGCGCATCTGGGGCCGCGGGCACGGCGGCGCCCTGAACATGGCCGGGCTGCTGGCCAGGTGCGCGGAGGACCAGGGAGACCGAGGGCGGGCCCGTGCCCTGCTCGAACAGGCGCTGGCGGAGAGCCTGGAGCACAACGGCCCCGCCGATCCGGCGACCTTCCGGATGCGCCGCTGGCTCGTGCAGTGCCTGACGCGCGGGGACCGCGCCCGGGCCGAGGCGGCGGCCCGGGAGTACCTCGCGGAGGCGACGCGCCTGCTGGGACCCGAGCACCCCGAGGCCTTCGAGGCACGGCTGCACCTGTACTGGGTCGACGAGCCGTGGCCGAAGAGCCCCCAGGTCGAGGCGTATCTGGCGGACGCCCGGAGACTGCTGGGCGAGGACCACGCGTCGAGCCGGCGGCTGGAGCAGGAGAGTGTGGTCGCCGCGCTGGTCGCCGGCGAGACGGAGGAGGCCCTGGCCCGCGCCGAACGGCTCATGGCCAGGTGCCTGCGGGTCATCGGGGACCAGCACAGCGACACGTACGAGGCGCGCCTGCTGCGGGCCGGCCTCGCGGCCCTCACCGGGGACACGGCGCTCGCCCGCGACCTCGTACTCGACGCCGGTCAGCCGTTCAAGATGGAGCTGGCGCTGCCGCCCACCGAGAACTGCCGCCGGCTGGTCCGGGCCCTCGCCGCGGCACTCACCCCGCGCCAGGCGTGACCGTCCCGTCACGTCACGTGACTTATCTCCTCCTTGTACGCCCGCTGTACGTCGGCTGCACGGGCCCTAACCGGTGTCACGGGAATCTGGAGTCACTCCTCCCCGGAAGCGAACCGGATCCGGCGGAGGGAGCAACGCCCCTGATCCCTGAAGGAGTTCGCGATGACCACCCGTTCCACCGGCAAGCGCATAGCCCTCGCCACCGCAGTCGCCGTCGTCGCCGCCGGCACCTTCGCCGCCGGTGCCGGCGTCGCCGGGGCCGACTCCAGGGGCAAGGCCCACAAGCCCGCCGGGACCGCCACCAAGGCGCAGGTGCTCGGCCTGTTCGACAACTGGAACGCCGCGCTGCGGACGGGCGACCCGCAGAAGGTCGCCGACCTGTACGCCAAGGACGCGGTCCTGCTGCCGACCGTCTCCAACAACGTCCGCACGGACAGAGCCGAGATCGTCGACTACTTCGAGCACTTCCTGCGGAACAAGCCGGTCGGCACGAAGATCGAGTCCGTGGTCAACATCCTCGACCGCGACACCGTCATCGACACGGGCGTCTACGAGTTCGCGCTCACCGACCCCGCCACGGGCGAGAAGAACACCGTCAAGGCCCGCTACACCTACGCCTACGAGAAGCAGCCCGACGGCAGGTGGCTGATCGTCAACCACCACTCCTCGAAGATGCCGGAGAGCTGAGCCGCCCCTCAGCCGCCGCCCCGGTGGGACGCCCGGAGCGTGATCGTCACGCACAGGCCGCCCCCGGGCGCGTCCTGGAGCGCCACGGTTCCGCCGTCGTCCGTCGCCAACTGCCGGACGACGGCGAGACCGAGGCCGGAGCCGGTCTTCCCGGTCAGGCCCTGGCCCCGCCAGAAACGGTCGAAGGCGCGGGACTTCTCGGCGTCCGACATGCCGGGTCCCTCGTCCAGGACCGACACCTCCACCACGTCGCCCCTGGGCTCCACGCGCACGGTGATCGTCCCGCCGTCCGGTGAGACCTCCAGGGCGTTGGAGAGCACGTTGTCCAGCATCTGGTCCAGGTGACCGGGGCTGGCCAGCACAGACGACCGGCCGTCGGCACTCCCCCTGAGCGCGATGGTGACTCCGCGCTCGTCGGCGGCCGGTCTCCACACGGCGAGCCGTTCCCGCACGATGTCCATCAGCGGGAGCGGCTCGGCCGCCGACACCTTGGCCTCGGCCCGGGCCAGCACCAGCAGGCCGTTGACCAGGCGGCTCATCCGGACGACCTCCGCCGTGGCCTGCTCCACGTCCTCGCGGACGAACTCGTCGTCCACCCCGTCCGCGATGTTGTCCAGGGACAGCCGCAGCGCCGTCAGCGGGGTGCGCAGCTGGTGGGAGGCGTCCGCGACGAAGATGCGCTGGGCCGCGATCAGCGTGTCCAGGCGTTCCGCGCCCTGGTTGAGGGTGCGCGCGAGCGTCTGCGTCTCCGGCGGGCCCGTCACGGGGGAGCGGGCGGTCAGGTCGCCGTCGCTGAACTTGCTCGCCATGTCGTTCAGCTGGCGCAGCGGCCGGGTGAGGCGCCGGGCGACCACGACGCCGATGACGGCCGCGACGCCCAGCACGAGCACGGCGAGGACCGCCCGGAAGCCCCAGATCTGCCACAGGCGGTCGGTCATCTCGTCGGTCGAGTACACGATGCGCACGGCACCGACGACCCGGTCCGTGCCGGTCGCGCGGGCGGGCACCGTGACCACCAGCTCGGGGCCCCAGATGAAGGAGGAGCCCCAGTCGGTCGTGGGTTCGCCGTCCTTCAGGGCCTTGGCCAGTGCCGCGTCCGCCGCCGGGCGCGGCAGGTCCGCCGGGCAGTCCGCGGTGCGGGTGACCTGGATCTCGTCCTCGTAGGCCCTGGCCATCTCCTCCAGGGCCTGGCAGGAGGCGGCCCGGCCGTCGCCCAGCAGCAGGGCCATGGCGTCGGCCTCGCGCAGGACGGCCGACCGGGTGTCGCCCCGCAGCTGATCGGTCAGGGTGAAGGCCACCGGCACGGTGAACAGCGCGATGGCCACCGCGACGAGCAGGACGTAGCTGCGGACGAGCTGGCGGATCATGAGCCCGCGGCGCCGTTCTCGCCGTTCGCCCGGCCCTCGCCGCCGTCCTCGCCCTTGACGATCTCCAGGCGGAACCCGACCCCGCGCACCGCCTCGATCGCGATCGCCCCGGCCAGCTTCCGCCGCAGCGCCGCCACGTGCACGTCCAGCGTCTTCGTCGGCCCGAACCAGTTCGCGTCCCAGACGGCTTCCATGATCTGCTCGCGCGACATCAGCGCGCCGGGCTCCTCGGTGAGGAAGGCCAGCAGGTCGTACTCCTTGGGCGCGAGGGCCACCTCCTCGCCGTCCAGGTGCACCCGGGCCGCCTTGCGGTCGACGGTCAGGCGCGTGCCGTAGCGGTCGGGGCCGGTGGCGGGGGCGTCCGCGGCGGGGGTGCGGGGCTGTACGCGCCGCATGACGGCTCGTATCCGGGCGATGACCTCCCGGACGCCGAACGGCTTGGAGACGTAGTCGTCCGCGCCGATCTCCAGGCCCACCACCCGGTCGGTCTCGTCGCTGCGGGCGCTGATCACGATGATCGGGACGTCGCCGCGCTCGCGCAGCGTCTTGCAGACGTCCAGGCCGTCGGTGTCGGGCAGGCCGAGATCCAGCAGGACGACGTCGTACGGACCCTCGTGCTCCAGAGCCGCCGCGCCCGTGCTCACCCACTCGACCTCGAAGCCGTAGCGCTTCAGGCCGCGTCGCAGCGACTCGGCGACCGGTTCATCGTCTTCCACCAGCAGTACGCGCACAGGCGAACCATAATGCTTGAAAGTTTGCTCACCGGGATCGGCCGGGTGTCGGCTGTGACGCCGGGCACTTTCTCGCGTGGCCCGTGCCCAGATGGGCATGAGCAGCTCTGGACGAGTACCCCGGAAATCTCACCATGCGATATCGCGGAAGGGATTTTCGGACGCTCGTTAGACTGAGCCGACCGCAGTACGAATGCGTATGAGCGGATAGAGACGGATTGAGCGAGGAGCGCACGTGGGCCTTGTCGTGCAGAAGTACGGAGGCTCCTCCGTAGCCGATGCCGAGGGCATCAAGCGCGTCGCCAAGCGGATCGTGGAAGCGAAGCAGAACGGCAACCAGGTGGTTGCCGTGGTTTCCGCGATGGGCGACACGACGGACGAGCTGATCGATCTCGCCGAGCAGGTTTCCCCGATGCCTGCCGGGCGCGAGCTCGACATGCTGCTGACCGCCGGAGAGCGGATCTCCATGGCCCTGCTGGCCATGGCGATCAAAAAGCTGGGCCACGAGGCCCAGTCGTTCACCGGCAGCCAGGCAGGTGTCATCACCGACTCGGTCCACAACAAAGCCCGGATCATCGACGTCACGCCGGGTCGGATCAAGACCTCGGTGGACGAGGGCAACATCGCGATCGTCGCCGGTTTCCAGGGCGTCAGCCAGGACACCAAGGACATCACCACCCTCGGCCGCGGCGGCTCGGACACCACCGCGGTGGCCCTCGCCGCCGCCCTCGACGCCGACGTGTGCGAGATCTACACCGACGTCGACGGCGTGTTCACCGCCGACCCGCGCGTGGTGAAGAAGGCCCGGAAGATCGACTGGATCTCCTTCGAGGACATGCTCGAACTGGCGGCGTCCGGGTCCAAGGTGCTGCTCCACCGCTGCGTGGAGTACGCCCGCCGGTACAACATCCCGATCCACGTCCGGTCCAGCTTCAGCGGACTTCAGGGCACATGGGTCAGCAGCGAGCCGATTACGCAAGGGGACAAGCAGGTGGAGCAGGCTCTCATCTCCGGTGTCGCGCACGACACCTCCGAGGCCAAGGTCACGGTCGTCGGCGTGCCGGACAAGCCGGGCGAGGCGGCCTCGATCTTCCGCACGATCGCCGACGCCGAGATCAACATCGACATGGTCGTGCAGAACGTGTCCGCCGCCTCCACGGGCCTGACGGACATCTCCTTCACGCTGCCGAAGACCGAGGGCCGCAAGGCCATCGACGCGCTGGAGAAGAACAAGGCCGGCATCGGCTTCGACTCCCTGCGCTACGACGACCAGATCGGCAAGATCTCCCTGGTCGGCGCCGGCATGAAGACCAACCCGGGCGTCACGGCCGACTTCTTCACGGCGCTGTCCGACGCGGGCGTGAACATCGAGCTGATCTCGACCTCCGAGATCCGCATCTCGGTCGTCACGCGCGCCGACGACGTGCCCGAGGCCGTCCGTGCCGTGCACTCCGCGTTCGGGCTCGACTCCGACAGCGACGAGGCCGTCGTCTACGGAGGCACCGGCCGCTGATGGCCGGACCCGGGCAGACCGGCCGGTCGGGCCGGCCCACGCTCGCCGTCGTGGGAGCGACCGGAGCCGTCGGCACGGTCATGCTCCAGATCCTGTCCCAGCGGGCGGACATCTGGGGCGAGATCCGACTCGTCGCCTCCCCGCGCTCGGCCGGCCGCAAGCTGGCCGTGCGCGGTGAGGAGACCGAGGTCCTGGCGCTCACCGAGGAGGTCTTCGACGGCGTCGACGTCGCCCTGTTCGACGTCCCCGACGAGGTCGCCGAGCGGTGGGCGCCCCTCGCCGTCGCCAAGGGCGCGGTGGTGGTCGACAACTCGGGCACGTTCCGGATGGCCCCGGACGTGCCCCTCGTCGTGCCCGAGGTCAATCCGCACGCCGTGCGCATGCGTCCGCGCGGCATCGTCGCCAACCCCAGCTGCACGACACTCTCCATGATCGTGGCCCTGGGCGCGCTGCACGCCGAGTTCGGGCTGCGCGAGCTGGTCGCCTCCTCGTACCAGGCCGTCAGCGGCGCCGGGCGCGCCGGTGTGGCCACTCTGCGGGAGCAGCTGGCCCTGGTCGCCGGCACCGAGCTGGGCACCAGCCCCGGTGACGTACGGCGGGCCGTCGGCGACCGCACCGGGCCGTTCCCTGAGCCGGTCGCGCTGAACGTCGTGCCGTGGGCCGGTTCCGCGCGCGAGGACGGCTGGTCCTCGGAGGAGCTGAAGGTGCGGGACGAGACCCGCAAGATCCTCTGCCTGCCCGGCCTCCCCGTGGCCGTCACCTGCGTCCGCGTGCCGGTGATCACCACGCACTCGCTGACCGTGCACGCCCGCTTCGAGGGCGAGGTCACCGTCGACAAGGCCCGCGAGATCCTCGCCACAGCGCCCGGTGTCGTGCTGTTCGACAATCCGGCCGCCGGGGAGTTCCCGACCCCCGCCGACGTGGTCGGCACCGACCCCACCTGGGTCGGGCGGGTGCGGCGCGCGCTGGACGACCCCACGGCGCTCGAACTCTTCGTGTGCGGCGACAACCTGCGCAAGGGCTCCGCGCTCAACACCGCCCAGATCGCCGAACTGGTCGCCGCCGAGCTGTCCTGAACGGTCCGGGGGGTTTTCGGGAAACTTTCGTCCTGGCAAACCCCCCGGCCGATGTCAGAGGTGGTTTGTAGGATCTGTGCACGACATGTGAGCCGGTCGATGGTTCGGACCACTTGTCCGAGACGCTTCGACAGCAGAGGATTTACCTCCCCGCCCTCCGCAACCGCGCGGAGGGCGGGGAGCGTCTTTGCGGTCGCCTCTTCGGCCGTGGGAGCGCTTCATCAGGCGTGGGGACGCCTGGAACCGGACGTGGGGACGTCCGTTCACATCTGGACATAGGGGAAGAGCGGGACGCATGAGGGCATTTGACGCACTATCGGTTGTGCTGCCTGACGCGGGTAGACCGTCGACGGCAACGGTCGGCGTGAAAGTGACGCCCGGCACGTACAACCCTCACGGGGGTCAGCGTGTCCAACAGGCGTGGCAGAGGTACTCGACTTCAGCGCGGCACGCGGCACGGTCCTTCGACCGCCCCGTCCGGCGGCTCTCCGACCCCGCATGCCCGGTACGCCCGGTGGCATGCCGGTGATCGCGCCCGTGCCCGCAGCGCGGCCGGCCCGCATACCGAACCAGCGCGACGGCGCCGAGGACGGAGTCGCGGCCGGTACGACCGTCGACCACCTCACCGAGACCTACCGGGCGCACTACCGCTCGCTGCTGGGCCTCGCCGCGCTCCTCCTCGACGACACGGCCTCCTGCGAGGACGTCGTCCAGGAGGCCTTCATCCGTGTCCACTCCGCACGCAAACGCGTCCGCGACCCCGAGAAGACCCTGGCGTACCTGCGGCAGACGGTCGTCAACCTCTCGCGCTCGGCGCTGCGCCGCCGCATCCTCGGCCTCAAGCTGCTGTCGAAGCCCATGCCCGACATGGCGAGCGCCGAGGAAGGCGCCTACGACCAGCTGGAGCGCGACTCCCTCATCAAGGCGATGAAGGGCCTGCAGCGCCGCCAGCGCGAGGTGCTGGTGCTGCGCTACTTCGCGGACATGACCGAGGCACAGGTCGCCGAGACCCTCGGCATATCCCTGGGCTCGGTCAAGGCCTACGGCTCACGCGGCATCGCGGCGCTCCGGATCGCCATGGAGACGCCGGCATGAGCGACGGCAACGGCGCGCCCCGCGACGGGCGCGACCGGCACGAGCCCTTCGAGTGGCACGAGCCGACAAGGCTGCACGGGCAAGATCCGAAGCAATCGCACGCTGGGAACGGAACTGTGAACCACGGCCCCGACGACCAGAGCCCCCAGGGGTTCGACTCGGACGAGCTGGACCTGCGCACGATGCTGCACCAGGCGGTGCAGGAGGTGGAGCCGCGCGACGGCACCCTGGACTATCTGCGCAAGGCGGTGCCCCAGCGCCGGGCACGCAAGCGGCAGGCCGTGGTGGGCATGGCCGCCGCCGCGCTCTTCATCGGCACCGCGATCCCCGCCCTCGTACACGTCTCCAACGCCACCGGCTCCGACGCCAACCCGTCGGTCGCCGGCCACGCCTCCGAGACCCAGGGCGGCACGAGCGAGGGCAAGGGCCCGGACGGCGGCGAGAGCACGGCCGCCGGCTCCTCCGGCAAGACCGAGGGCAAGGGCAAGGACGACAAGAAGGAGAAGGACAAGGGCAAGGGCTCCGGCACCGCCCCCGGCGCGCCCGAGGGCGCCGGCCCGTCCTCCACCACCGCCGCCGGCATCCCGGCGTGCACCCCGGCCCAGCTCGGCCCCGCCGCCGGCAGCAGCGCCGCCCCCGACTCCACCGGCGCGGTCTACGGCTCCTTCCGCGTCACCAACGTCTCCGCCGCGAGCTGCACGGTCTCCGGCGCCGGCTCGGTGAGCGCGCTGCCGCAGGGCGCGGCCGACCCCGCGAAGGTAGGCGCCGCCCGGCACGTGGCCGGGGACGCGGCGGCCGGTCTGCCCAACCCGTCCCTGGAGGCCGCCGAGCTGGTGCTCCAGCCGGGCGCCGCCTACGACGTGAAGTTCGCGTGGGTCCCCTCCGAGACCTGCCCCACCCCCGGCGGCGACCCCGGCGACCCCGACCCGACCCCCGACCCGACCCCGTCGGGCGACACGACGACCACGGGCGGCACCTCCACCGGCGGCGACACGGGCGCGGCCCCGCAGCTGGCCACGGAGGACGGCACGACCGGCGGCAGCGTGGTGGTGACGTACTCCCCGGCGACCGGCTCGGCCGGAAGCACGGTGACCGTCTCCAACGCGTGCGCGGGGACGGTGTACTGGACGGGGTTGCTGGCGGGGGCGTAGGCGAGCGGTTGCCGTTGTCCCAGCTGCGGGCGACCGTGCCGCTGGGGCGGCACGGGTGGGCGATGGGGGCCCCTGCTCGAGCGAAGCCGAGAGCTTGGGGGAGGCACCTCGCTCCGCCGAGCTGCGGACCCACCCGGCGCCGGCACGAACGCCGCCTCACTTCACAGCGGCGTCCACAGCAACAGACTCTTCCCGCGGCACAAGACCAAGCTCCGCATCCCGCGCGAACTCCACCTCACGCCGCAGCAACCGGAACCACATGAAGATCACGAACCCCACGAAGGCGAACCACTCCGCGGTGTAGCCCAGGTTCTGGAACGCCTTCAGATCCAGCCCCGTGTCCGGCGGCGCGGCAGCCGGCACGGCCTTCATCCCCGAGTCACCCTTCGCCAGCGTGACCCACGCGTCGTACACGTCGTACGGCACCAGGTTCACCAGCGACGCCGCGCTGATCGCCGCCGTCTGCCCGGCCGGCAGCCCGCCCTGCGCGCTGACGCCGTTGTCACCCGGGGTCTCGGACGCCTGGAGCGCCCCGGTGACGGTGACCTCACCGGCCGGCGGGGCGGGGGCCTCGGCCGCGTCGGCGGCACCGGGCAGCCAGCCGCGGACCACCGGCAGCGCCTCGCCCGAGTCGGTGCGCAGCAGCGTCAGGACGTAGAAGCCCTGCTTGCCGTCGAGCTGCCGCCCCGGCACCAGCAGCTGCTTGCCGTAGCGCCCGGTGGCGGTGACGAGCTTGCCGGACGTCGCCTTCGTCACCGGCAGCATCTCCCCGAGCGGCCGCGGCGCCTCGCGCTTCGCCTCGGCGACCTGCTCGGTCGCCGTGCGATGGTCCTGCACGCGGTCCTCGAACCGGCCCAGCTGCCAGGACCCCATGAAGATGCAGAAGGGGATCGACAGCAGCACGAAGAGGTTGATCCCCCACCATCGGGGCGTCAGCAGAAACCGGTACACACCCCCACGGTACGGGGCCGCAGGGCCGGTCCCGCCCGCGGGGTGGGCAACAGAACCGCCCTCGCCGGCCGTCTCCCCTGACCTGCTCGGAAGGGGAACCGGTGGAGGTTATCCACAGGCTGGGGACCTCGCCAGCGAATTGTCGGTGAGGGCGTGCAGTATGGGGCCATGACTGAGAGCAACGGGTCCGAAGCGCGGGATCAGCGGGACCAGCACGAGCAAGAGGTACAGGCGGGACAGCAGGAGCGGATGCCGGACTGGGAGAAGCGCTTCCGCGCGCCCCGGGTCTCCCTGCCCGACTGGGCGGAGGACGCGCCGGACCGCTCCCTGTTCGTGTCGAACGCGACCGGGACGTACGAGCTGTACGCCTGGGACCGGTCGACGGGCGAGCAGCGCCAGGTGACGGACCGGCCGAACGGCACGACGGACGGCGTGCTGTCACCGGACGGCGCCTGGATCTGGTGGTTCGACGACAAGGACGGCGACGAGTTCGGCGTGTGGCGCCGCCAGCCCTTCGAGGGCGGCCCGGACGAGCCGGCCGCCGAGGGCCTTCAGCCCTCGTACCCGGCGGGCCTCGCCCTCGGCCGCGACGGCCGCACGGCGGTCGTCGGCCGCTCCACCGACGAGGACGGCACGACGATCCACCTCGTCCGCACCGGCGAGGCCCCGGTGGAGATCTACCGCCACCGCGAGTCGGCCGGCGTCGGCGACCTCTCCCACGACGGCTCGCTCATCGCCATCGAGCACACCGAGCACGGCGACGCGATGCACTCCGCCCTGCGCGTCCTGCGCCCCGACGGCACGCCGGTCGCCGACCTCGACGACACCAAGGGCGGCACGCGTGAGCTGGGCCTGGAGGTCCTCGGCTTCGCCCCCGTCGACGGCGACACACGCCTGCTCATCGGCCACCAGCGCCGGGGCCGCTGGGAGCCCCTCGTCTGGGACGTGGCCACCGGTGAGGAGACGGACCTGGCGCTGGAGCTGCCCGGCGACGTCAGCGCCGAGTGGTACCCGGACGGCACCGGCCTGCTCGTCGTGCACGGCTTCGAGGCCCGCAGCGAGCTGTTCCGCTACGACCTGGCGAGCCGCGCCCTGACCGAGATCCCGACCCCGCCCGGCACGGTCTCCGGTGCCACGGCCCGGCCCGACGGCAGCGTGGAGTACCTGTGGTCCTCGGCGGCCGAGCCGTCGGCGGTGCGCTCCACGGCGGGCGGTGTCGTCCTCGACCCGCCCGGCATGAAGTCGCCCGGCTCGGTGCCGGTGGAGGACGTGTGGGTGGAGGGCCCGGGCGGGCGCATCCACGCCCTCGTGCAGAAGCCGGCGGGCGCCACCGGCCCGCTCCCCACGGTCTTCGACATCCACGGCGGCCCGACCTGGCACGACAGCGACTCCTTCGCGGCGGGCCCCGCGGCCTGGGTCGACCACGGCTACGCGGTGATCCGTGTCAACTACCGCGGCTCGACGGGCTACGGCCGCGCCTGGACGGACGCCCTGAAGCACCGCGTCGGCCTCATCGAGCTGGAGGACATCGCCGCGGTCCGTGAATGGGCCGTCGCCTCGGGCCTCGCGGACCCCGACCGCCTCGTCCTCACCGGCGGTTCGTGGGGCGGCTACCTGACCCTCCTCGGCCTCGGCGTCCAGCCCGACGCGTGGACCCTGGGCATCGCGGCGGTTCCCGTCGCCGACTACGTCACGGCGTACCACGACGAGATGGAAGCGCTGAAGGCGATGGACCGCACGCTCCTCGGCGGCACCCCGGAGGAGGTCCCCGAGCGCTTCGAGGCCTCGTCCCCGCTCACCTACGTAGACCAGGTCAAGGCCCCGGTCTACATCTCCGCCGGTGTCAACGACCCCCGCTGCCCGATCCGCCAGATCGAGAACTACGTCAAGCGCCTGGAGGCGAGGGGAGCGGTCCACGAGGTGTACCGCTACGACGCCGGACACGGGTCGCTGGTGGTGGACGAGCGGATCAAGCAGGTCCGGCTGGAGCTGGAGTTCGCGGAGCGGCACCTGAAGGGGGTTTCGGGCGCCCAGTAGTTCGGGGCGCGTGTGGTGTGGCGGCTGCGGGTGCTGCGTGGCTGATCGCGCAGTTCCCCGCGCCCCTTGGGACGCTGTCCCGCGGGCATGCGTGCCGCCTGGGGCGGCACGGGTGGGCGATGGGGGTCCCCCTGCTCGAGCGAAGCCGAGAGCTTGGGGGAGGCACCCCGCCGCGCCGGGTCGCGACAACGCCCCGGCCTCGGAACAACGCCGGGCACCTTGTCACGCCGAGCCGTGCGAGACACCGCTCGGCGTCGCACCGCTCGGCGTCACGCCCCCGCCCGCTCCCGCCGCCTCCGCCCCAGCAACTCCGCCAGCCCCCGCCGCGTCGCCGCCAGCACCACCCGGTCCCCGGCCCCCAGCACATACGTGGACGGCAGATCCCACACCAGCCCCGAAGCCGGCGCGCCGGCCTCCTCGGCGCTCTCCCCGTCACCCCGCCGCCCGGAAGGAGCCGTGTTGAGCGCCAGCACCCGCCACGCCCCGGCCCGGAACGCGTCCCCGACGGTCCGCCCCTCCAACTGCGGATGCCCGGCCACCTCCAGCTCCGCGAACAGCAGCACCCGCCGCTCCACCGGGATCGCCCCCAGGATCTGCCGCCCCATCATCGCCCCGGCGAACGCGGGCGCGGCCAGGTGCGACACACTCCGGCTCCGCGTCAGGGCGAACGGGTGCGCGGCCCGGAGCGTCCGGTACACGGCCGTCGCGAAGTCGTCGTCGTACAGCCGCAGCACGACCCGCAGATCCGGCCGCACGGACCGGGCGTACAGCGCGGCCTCCAGATTCGTGGTGTCCGCACTGGTCAACGCCAGCAGCGCGTCCGCCCGATGGATCTTCGCGGCCTCCAGCACGCCTTCCTGCGTGACGTCCCCGAGCACCACCGGCACGCGCAGCCGCCGCGCCGTGGCGAGCCCCCGTGCCTCCGGATCGGACTCCACGCACACCACGGGGATGTGCAGTTCGCGCAGCCGCGTCAGCACCCGCGTCCCGATCTTGCCGAGCCCGAGCAGCACCACGTGCCCGCCGAGCCCGCGCGGAGGCTTGCGCAGCGCGGACGCGCTGCGGAACGTGCCCAGGGCCTCCAGCACCGCGGCCAGCAGCACCGGCAGCAGCAGCAACCCGACCAGCCCGGACAGCAGTTGCAGGACCTGCCGCCCCGTCGACGCGTGGTACGCGGGGTCGTTGATGCCGAAGAGGTCGAGCAGCGTCACGTACGTCGCGTACAGCGGATGCTCCCCGGTCACGAACATCAACGCCACCGCGAGCGCCAGCACACACCCCACCAGCCCCGCCAGCGACCACCGCAGCCGCCGCGAGAACAGGGAGGCGAACGGCGGCACCCCGCCCCGCCCGGCGGGCAGGGCGGGCCCGGAGTACGACACCTGCTCCAGCACCACGGTCCCGCGCCCGGTCGCCGACGCCACCGCCGCCTCGTCGGGAAGCAGTCGCGGCCCGTGCTCCCCGCTGCCCTCGGAACCGTCCGCGCCGGCCGGGTCGTTGCTCGTCGCGGACAGCAGCGCCAGGGTGCACAGCCCCGGATCGGCCACCTCGCCCGGCCGCGGCGGCTGCCGCTCCACCGCGCGCAGCACGAGCCCTTCCGTCTGGACGACCTTGCTGGTGCCGGCCAGGGCGGTCGCGGCCAGCGCGGGCGCGGCCGTGTCGGCGTCGGAGAGCACGGTCGTCGACGCGTCGAGTCCCGCGGACCCCGGTTCCGCCCCGCCGGCCAGGGCGGCCGTCTGGTCGAGCAGTTCCTCGATGTGCTGCCCCAACCGCCGGTTGTACAGCCGCAGTACGAGACGCAGGCGGGGGTTGAGCCGGCGGGCGGTGAGGGCGGCGCGGATGTTGGTCTCGTCGTCGTCGTACACGAGCGCCAGGGCCGCCGCCCGGTCCACCCCGACCTCGGTGAGCACGGCCTCGGTGACCTCGGCGGCCTCCACGACCTGCTCGCTCCCGGCCGGTTCGGCGCCGGCCGTGCCGGTCCGGCTGGCGGCGGCGTTCACGACCCGGTCGAGCAGGGCCGCGGAGGCCGCGCGGGCCCGCCCGACCACCGGCTGCCGCACCCGGCGCCCCGAGGGCGGCACCACCAGCCTGACCTGTTCGCCGTACACGCCCCGCAGTTCGGCGGCGAGCCGGTGCGCGAGCCCGTCGTCGCCGCACACGATCATGTGCGTGGCCGTGTCACCCGGCCGGCCTTGGTTCGGAACGCTCCCCACGAGGAGAAGACTGCCGCACGGGGACGGCTGGTTCCACAAGAGGGCCCTGGGGCCTGAACGCCCGGGCCCGTCCGCGCGTACAGAAGGGGAGGGAAGGGGCTATGCCCGTGCGCACAGGCGGAGGTACCGGGCCCGTGGCCATCACGAAGACCGCCCCGCGGGAGAGCGGCGAGCACGCGGACACCGATCCGGACCGGGACCGGGACGAGGGCAGGCACCTCAACTCCCCCCTCCTCCTCACCCTGCTGCTGCTCACCGCGGTGATGTTCCAGGACCCGATCCGCGGGGCGCTGTCCGCACCCGTGATGCAGAGCTGGATGACGGTGTTCGTCGCCGTCATGGTCCAGGCGCTGCCGTTCCTGGTGCTCGGCGTGCTGCTCTCGGCGGCGATCGCGGTGTTCGTGCCGCCGTCCTTCTTCGCCCGGGCCCTGCCGAGCCGCCCCGCCCTGGCGGTCCCGGTCGCGGGCGCGGCGGGCGCGGTGCTCCCGGGCTGCGAGTGCGCGTCGGTCCCGGTGGCCGGAGCCCTGGTCCGCAGGGGTGTCACCCCGGCCGCGGCCCTGGCGTTCCTGCTGTCGGCGCCCGCCATCAACCCGATCGTGCTGACGGCGACGGCCGTGGCGTTCCCCGGCGACCCGGAGATGGTCCTGGCCCGCTTCGTGGCGAGCCTGCTGGTGGCCTGCGCGATGGGCTGGCTCTGGCACCGCCTGGGCCGCACGGACTGGCTGCGCCTCCCGGCGGGGACGTCGTACGAGGGGCAGGGCAAGGGGGCGGCCTTCTGGGACTCGGTGCGGCACGACGTCACGCACGCGGGCGGCTTCCTGGTGATCGGCGCGATGGCCGCGGCGACACTGAAGGCGGTGGTACCGGCGGAGTGGCTGCGCGTGGCGGCCGACCACCCGGTGCTGTCGGTCCTGGCCCTCGCGGTGCTGGCCGTGCTCCTCTCCATCTGCTCGGAGGCGGACGCGTTCGTGGCGGCCTCGCTGACCCAGTTCTCCCTGACGGCCCGTCTGACGTTCCTGGTGGTGGGGCCGATGATCGACCTGAAGCTCTTCGCGATGCAGGCGGGCACCTTCGGCCGCGCCTTCGCCCTGCGGTTCGCCCCCGCGACCTTCGCCCTGGCCGTCGTCGTGTCGGCCCTGACCGGAACGGTCCTGCTGTGAACCGCCTGGCCCAGTCGGCCCTGCTCTTCCTGCTCGGCGCGACCCTGCTGCACGCCGCCACGACCGACCTCTACCTCCGCTACGTCAAGTCGGGCCTGCGCCCGCTTGTCCTGCTGGCGGGCGCGGTACTGATCGCGACGGCGGCGGCGACGCTCTGGTACGACCACCGCCGCGGCAAGGCGGCCGCCCGCGGTGAGGCGGCCGTCCTTCCCCACGAGCCGCGTCGCGGTGAGGCGGCCGTCCTTCCCCACGAGCCGCGTCGCGGTGAGGCGGCCGTCCTTCCCCACGAGCCGCGTCGCGGTGAGGCGGCCGTCCTTCCCCACGAGCCGCGTCGCGGTGAGGCGGCCGTCCTTCCCCACGAGCCGCGTCGCGGTGAGGCGGCCGTCCTTCCCCACGAGCCGCGTCGCGGTGAGGCAGCCGCCCATCCCCACGAACCTCGCGTCTCCTGGCTGCTCACCCTCCCGGTGCTCGCTCTGATCCTGGTCGCCCCGCCGGCCCTCGGCTCCTACAGCGCCGCCCACACCGGCACGGCCCTGACCAAACCCTTCGGCTTCCCGGACCTCCCCGACGGCGACCCCCTCCGCCTCGGTGTCGCCGACTACGCGGGCCGGGCGGTCTACGACGACGGCCGCTCCCTGCGCGGCCGCCAGTTGAAGATCACCGGCTTCGTCACGCTGGACCGGACGGGCACCCCCTACCTGGTCCGCATGGGCCTCAACTGCTGCGCCGCGGACGCCCAGCCGGTCAAGATCGCCCTGACCGGCAACGTCCCTCCGGTCCTGAGGCCGGACACGTGGCTGGAGGTAACCGGCCGCTACACACCCCGCCGCACCCGGGACCCCGTCAACGACGGCCCCATCCCGTACCTCGAGGTCACCGGCTCCCGCCCGGTCGCCACCCCGCACGACCCCTACGACGAGACGTGGAACACCTGACGGAGGCGTAGTAGAAATGCCCCTCCCGGGTACCCGGAGAAGCCGCTGATCAGCGAGGGGGATCGATGACCACACTCGAAGGGGAGCGCACCGCCGAACTCGACCCGGCGCTCCTGACCGAGGCCCGTGAGCGACTCGCCAAGGCCGACAGCAGAGCGGGACTGACCCTGGCGACCCTGGGCGCGGCCCTGACCGCCCTGCTCGGCGCGATCACCGCCGGCGTCATCGCGCCCGGCCAGTACCCGGCGATCCCGCAACTCCTCGTCTGGTCCGGCTGCGCGGCCTGCGCCCCGGCGCTGGTCCTGCTCGGCCTCGCGGCCCAGCCCCGGCCCGGCTCCGGCCACGAGACCCGCCTGGAGTCCCTGGCCCGCGCGACCTCGCTCAAGTACCGCCGTATACGCCTGGCGATGCTGTGGGGCGCGGCCTTCCTCGCCCTGACCCTCGCGGGAACCCTGGCGGGAACGCTCGCCTGACCGGAATCACCGCTCCCCTGCGGCGCGGGGGTCGTACACCCACACGGCGACCTCGCCCCCGCAGTCCAGACACGCCGTCATCGCCAGCGCCCGGGCGACCTGCCGGGCGCCCTCCGCGCTGCTGACGGTCCCGCCCATCGGCGTGCCCGCACGCTTCAGCTCCCGTAGGTGGATCAGGTGCGGCGAGTAGATCCGCAGGCAGGTCACACACTGCAGCGGCGCCCGCATGACGGCCCGGGTCTGCGGGGCCTGTTCGCCGAAGGCCGTCGACAGTGCGTCGTACAAGGGGTAAAGGTCGCTCGCCGAGGCCGCGTCGATGGTGGTCTTCAGCAGCGCGATGTTCCCCGCGACGGCGTCCCGGCTGAACGCGTCGAAGTCCTCGTGCGGGGTGAGGTGCCGTCCCCGGACCACGAGTTCCCGCCGCGGCACCCCGTCACCCTCCCGGCCGGTCGTCTCGTCCCCGACGAACCGGACGAAGACGCCACCACGATCATTGAAGGTGTTGCGGACGACCCGGTACCGCGAGGTCGTCAGGTCACCCCGGAGCCCGTGCCGGGCGAGGACCTCCCCGATGAACACGTCGTCGGCCCGTCGCACGTCGGCGATCCACAGGGCTTCCAACTCCCCGGCGGCATCCCGCATCAGCACGTGCTCGTCCCCGACGGACCGCCTCGCCTCCGGCTGATCCCCCGGCTGATCCCCCGGCTGATCCTCCGACTGGGACACCGCCGCATCCCCGGACCGCCCCTCGGGCCCCCGCCCCTGCGGCCGCTCCCGCCGCTCCCTCCACCTACGGAACAACGTCACCACAACCACCGCCTCCCACTCCAGGCACGCCCTGCGGATCGTTCACGCCAGCTTCTCTCCGCCGCGCTTCTCGGCACGGGTCAGCAGCTCCCACGGCAGCAACGCCGTCACGTTCCGGTCGGCGGCGAGATATGCGAGGTGCAGGGCGCGCTTCGGCTCGTCCACGCAGACCAGCCAGTGCGCGACGTCGACCCGTCCGAGCGGCGCGCCGGCACCCCGGAACACGCCGTCCACCCACTGGATGTACCCGCCGGGCATGAGCCGCCGGATCTGCCGCGGTCTCGCGCGGGGCAGCAGGCTCACGACCACGTGCACGTCGTCCCCGAACGACCGCCCGGCACCGTCCCGCGCCTCGGCGACGAACGCCAGCGCGCCGTCCTCCGCGAGCCGCCGCCACCCCGCCCGCCGGGTCAGTGCCATACCGGTGGCCTCGACCTTGTCCATGTGCTGCGGGATGACCCGCCGCACCCAGCCGTTGACCTCCTCCGCCCACACCACCACGGCCACGACCAGCCGCCCCCCAGGCACCTCGTACCGGTACGTGGCCGCACGGGACAGCGAACCGGGCGCGACCTCGCCCTCCCTCTCGAGCCGGAACACCAGGGCCTCGGCGAGCCCCTCGCTCGGATCCCCCGCCGGATAGGTGGTGAGCCGCGTCCCCGCCAGCTCACCCCCGGACTCCCGCTCGATCGAGTCCACGAGCCCACGGATCTCCCCGACGTCGAGGTCGTCCCCCTGATGCAGAATCAGCACACGCTCCGCGCCCATGCGGGCATGGCACCACACGGGGGCCGGGACCGGTCCCGGGCGCGGGAGGGCTGGCGCCACAGGCCTCTGGAAAACGCTGAAACTGCAGAGGGCCCCGACCGTTGCCGGTTGGGACCCCAGACCAGAGGGAAGGTCGCGCGGTTTCCTGCCTCAGTAAACCTCAGGAATCTTTTCCCGCATCCCCGTCGACCCTTTTCCTGCACTTACCGGAAGCATGCCTTCTTCTGACTTGTCATCGTAGATGAAGCGCAGGAACTTGAGCTTCTCCCCCTTGGCGTGAGCGTTCCACGCCTTCACCGTCGTGCCGTAGAGCACGGTTTTGTCTCGGTAAGACAGGGAGCGATCCATGCGGGCAATTGCTCGGTTCCGCAGCAGGAGGGCGGGATCTCCCTTCGACATGTCTTCCCCGAGAATCATCTTCTCGACAAATGAGTCAATGGCTCCTGGGTTTTTTCCTCGAGAGGCTTGCGCCAGAACAGCCAGCATGTTTGTCGAGGAAGATCCGCATGCTCGATAAATGCGCGAGGCAGCGGCAGAGTACTCTTGCAGCTCCGGCCACTGGTCGACCGTCTCGAAGATGACGTCGTTGTCGAAGGTGCTGCGATGCATGAGAGCCACCTCCCCGCCGTTCTCCCTGCATTGCTCAGCGAACAGGATGATCCTGGCCGCCCCTTTGACGATGTTCGCATTGGCCACACGCATGAACTGCGAGGCGACTCGGCCATACCCTGTGTCAATTACAGCGAATGTGGACGGGTCGGCGCCTACGTGTACCCTTATGGGCACTACAGTCTTAGAGTGAATCACTGCCATAAGGCGGTGCTGCCCATCGATCAGGTTTCCCTGCTGGTCGAAGGCGATTGACTGATGCGTCAGCTTCCAGCGGCCCTCCGCCATGGCCTTTGCGTAGCGCTTGACGCGCACGGTGGAAACTTTCCTGTTTTCCTCCAGGTTCCTTTCCAGCCATTGCGTGGCCAGATCGGTCCCTACCCAGTAATCCCCTGAGCGGACCGGGATGCCGTATTCGTTCAGCGTGGGAATGCGGAACGCGTAACCGTCTTCTTGTCTGTCTATGTCGGCCATGTAAAGGAGTCCATCATGACAGCGGGTTGAAGGAGAGGCATTTGTTCCTATTTGCCGGTGTTGTTTAGCTCGTCCGAGTGTATAATTCCACCTTTTCGAGTGGTGCTTTCCGTGCATACCTTCAGTCGTGTTGGGCCTCGGGGTGCATCTGTGATGCGGCCGTCACCGAGCAGGATTCCGTTGACCACCAGAGGCGAGGTCGCGCCGACGGCGCCTTTCTCGGCGAAGGGGAGCCGTGACTCGATCGCCGCCCCCACACGACTCATCAGTCGGCGGCTCGGTGGGATCGTGGCGACCATCGACTGATCGCGTGTGGCGGTACCGGCTCGGCCCGCTTGCTCGGCCACTGCTGCCGCTGGGGATGGCGACCCTCTCGGTCCCAGGGTCGCTCTGGGCCTAGCCGCCTGCGGCGCGCACCGCGCGGCGGTGGCGCAGGTCCCGTTCGAGCTGGGTCTTCCCCCGGAAGGCTTCGCCACGTCTCTATAAACCTGTCAGGGGCCTGATCCACTCACTGGATCAGGCCCCTGACCTGGTACTTCACTGTCGGGGTGGCGGGATTTGAACCCACGACCTCTTCGTCCCGAACGAAGCGCGCTGCCAAGCTGCGCTACACCCCGATGTCGCTGCTCTCGCGGCGACGACGTTTACTTTAGCCCACCGGTCGCTAGACACGAAATCCGGTTTTCCCGCGGTGGCGGATGGGGTTCGGGCGGGCGTGGTCCAGGGCCACGAGGAGGACGGCCAGGGCGTAGAAGGAGAGGCCCAGGAGGAGGGCGTTGCCGAGGACGCGCTTGTAGCCGTCCTGGCCGACGTCCAGGAAGGGGTAGAGGTAGCGGTCGGGGGTGCCGGGGAGGAGCAGTTCGCCCCGGGTGAGGGAGAAGGCCAGGTAGGCCAGGGGGTAGAGCAGCCAGGTCGGGGCGTGGCGCAGGTGCAGGCGGCCGGGGGTCGTGAGCAGGAGCCAGTCCAGTACGGCCGCGATCGGTGTCACCGTGTGGAGCGTGTGGTGGGCCAGGGCCTGCCAGCCCTTCGGGGTCGCGGCCTCGCCCGTGAGGGAGAAGGGGCTCGCCTCGTTCGCCAGGAGCAGATGGTGCACGAGGGCCGCGATGACGACGTAGAGCAGGGTCGCGCCCAGGACGGAACCCGGCAGGGGGCGGCTGGCCGTCCACGCGCGGCGGGCCGAGAAGGTCATGACCACGGCCAGCAGGATGTTGCTCTGGACCGCGAAGTGGCCCAAAACCCGGGACGGGTCGCCGAGGAGCAGTTCGAGCGTCACGCCGGCGACCGCCGCGAGGGCGATCAGCAGGCGGTAGGCCGCTGCCGCGGGGCGGCGGACCGGGGTGACGACGGCCGTGGCGGGGACGGGGGAGGGCCGGAGCGCGGGCTTGCGCGGGATCGCGGGGAGGTCCGGGAGGTCCCTGGGTATCGGGGCTGTCATGCCCCCACGCTGACAGAACCGGACAAAGGGGGCGATGTGGGTGCCGCTGTGTGGGTTACCCCCTCATCCCAGCCCGGACACCATGCCCGGGTCTGCGCCCCTCGACGTCCCGGCTACTCCCGTCCCACCAGCGTCAGCAGTGTCGCCTCCGGCGGGCAGGCGAACCGTACCGGCGTGTAGCGGTTCGTGCCGCACCCCGCCGACACGTGGAGGTACGACGTACGGCCCTCCGCCGTGTGCGTGGACAGGCCCTTCACCCGGTCCGTGTCCAGGTCGCAGTTGGTGACCAGCGCGCCGTAGAAGGGGATGCACAGCTGGCCGCCGTGGGTGTGGCCGGCCAGGATCAGGGGGTAGTCGTCAGCGGTGAAGGCGTCCAGGGTGCGCAGGTACGGGGCGTGGACGACGCCCATCGAGAAGTCCGCCGTGTCCGACGGGCCGCCTGCCACCTGGTCGTAGCGGTCCCTCTTGATGTGCGGGTCGTCCAGGCCCGTCAGCTCCAGCGACAGGCCCTCGATCTTGAGCGTGCCGCGCGTGTTCGTCAGGTTGAGCCAGCCCGCCGCGTCGAAACCGTCCCGCAGGTCCTCCCACGGGTTGTGCACCGCGCCGACGGCCGGCGGGTTGCCGTTCAGGCCGTGGCGGCCCTGGGCCTTCTCCATCAGGTAGCGGGCGGGGTTGCGCAGCTTCGGGCCGTAGTAGTCGTTGGAACCGAAGACGTACGCGCCCGGGAACTCCATCAGGGGGCCGAGCGCGTCCAGGACCTCCGGGACGCCCTCCGGGTCGGAGAGGTTGTCGCCCGTGTTGATCACGAAGTCCGGGCGCAGGCCCGCCAGGGACCGCAGCCAGCGCTGCTTCTTGCGCTGGCCGCCCACCATGTGGATGTCCGACACCTGGAGCACGCGCAGGGGGCGCATCCCTGAGGGCAGGACCGGGACGGTGACCCGGCGGAGGCGGAAGGAGCGGGCCTCGAAGCCCGCCGCGTACAACAGACCGGCGGCACCAGCCGCCGCGATTCCCAGGGGGACTCCGTATCGCGCGCGCATACGACCATCGTGTCAGACCGCGTGGGATGCCCGCGCCCGGCGGTGCGCGAATTGGCCCGGCCCCACCGGCCCTTGCCCTGCCGTCCCGTGAAGGGAGCGGGCCGACGTCCCGTAAATCCAGGGGCACCTTTTCCGCCGCACCTGCGACAATCGACCCCATGACCACGCTCAAGTCGAAGCTGCAGGATGACCTCAACGCCGCGATCAAGGAGCGCGACGAGCTGCGCTCCTCGACGCTCCGGCTGACGCTCGCCGCGATCACCAAGGAGGAGGTCGCGGGCAAGGAGAAGCGCGAGCTCTCCGACGACGAGGTGCAGAAGGTGATCACCCGGGAGGCGAAGAAGCGGCGTGAGGCCGCCGAGGCCTTCGCGCAGGGCGGTCGTGCCGAGCAGGCCGAGCGGGAGAAGGCGGAGGGCGAGGTGCTCGCCGAGTACCTGCCCAAGCAGCTGTCCGACGAGGAGCTCCAGCGGATCGTGGCCCAGGCCGTCGAGGAGGCCAAGGCGGCCGGTGCGGAGGGGCCGCGGGCCATGGGCGCGGTCATGAAGATCGTGAACCCGAAGGTGGCCGGTCAGGCCGAGGGCGGCCGTGTCGCCGCCGCGGTGAAGAAGCTGCTGGCCGGCTGACCGGGCCGGCGATCACCACCGGTCTCCGCTGACCGGCTCTCACCGAGCCTGGTCTCCGCTGACCGCTTCTCACCGAGCCTGGTCTCCGCTGACCGGTTCTCACCGAGCCTGGTCTCCGCTGACCGGCTCTCACAGAGCCTGGTCTCCGCCGACCGGCTCACAGAGCCTGGTCGGCACCGACCGGCTCACAGAACAAGGGGCGGCCCTCCTCCTTCCCAGCCGGGAAGCAGGAGGGCCGCCCCTTTTCAGATCACGCCGTTCGGTCACGCCGGTTCGGTCACGCCGGTCACGTCCGTCCGGTCACACCGGCCGCTCAGCCGAACCGCCCGCCGTTGCCGTTCCCGCCCCCGTTGTCCTGCCCCCGGAAGAATCCCTCGGGGATGGAGAACGAAGGCGTCGGGACGGGATCGCCGCCCCCGCCGCCGTTGTTGTTGCCGCCGACCAGGCCGCCGATGAAGCCGTCGTTGTCGCCGTTGTCCCCGTCGTCGCGGCCGCCCCCGCCGCCGTTGCCCCCGCCGTTGCCGTCGCCGCGGTCCCGGTCGATGCCGTCGGGGATGTGGACGGTGTTGAAGCTCTCGACGGGCTTGCCCTCCAGCGCCCCGTACATCATGTCCTTCCAGATGGGGCCGGGGACCTCGCCACCGAAGACCTTGTCGTACGGCCGGCCGCCGATCGTGATGTTGGTCATCCTCCGCTTGTGCGCCGGGTCGCCGACCCACACCGCGCCCGCCATGTTCGGCGTGTAGCCCACGAACCAGGCCGCGTAGCGCTCGTCCGTCGTACCGGTCTTGCCGGCGCTGTCCCGGCCGTTCCCGAGACCGGCCTTCCGGCCCGTACCGTCCTCGACGACGCCCTTCAGCAGCGCGTTGATCGTGTCGGCGGTCTTCTCCGACATCGCGCGCGAGCACGTCGACTTCGGGACCTCGAGCTTGCGGGTGTCGTCACCGACCCGCTGGCTGACCGACTCGATGGCGACCGGCGTGCAGTACATGCCGCGCGAGGCGAAGGTCGCGTACGCGTTCGCCATGGTCAGCGGGGACATCTCCTGCGTGCCGAGGGCGATGGAGGGCACCTGGGGCATCTTGTCGCCGTCGGCCCGCACGACGCCCATCTTCTTCGCCATCGTCGTCACCGGGCAGATGCCGATGTCGCTGATCATCTGCACGTAGTAGGTGTTGACCGACTTGGCGGTCGCCTCCTTCATGTCGTACGGGCCGACCTCCGACGAGTTCTCGTTCTCGAGCTTCGCCGGGTTGCGGGGGTCGTTCAGCCACTTCTTGCCGTCGCAGGCCGCGACCGGGCTCGGGTACGCCATCCGGTACGGCGAGGAGTACACCTTGTTGGCCGGCATGCCGTCCTCGAGGGCGGCGGCGGCCACGATCGGCTTGAACGTCGAACCGGGCTGGTAGCCCATGCCGCCGCCCATCGCCTGGTCGACGGAGAGGTTGATCTGCGTCTCGTTCTTCTTGAAGCCGTACGGACGCGACTGGCCCATGGCGAGGATCTTGCCGGTGCCGGGTTCGACGAGGGTGACGGCGGTGGCCACCGGGTCGCTCTTGTAGACGTGGTCCTTGATGGACCGCTGCGCCGAGTCCTGCGCCTGCGGGTCCATGGTGGTGCGGATGGTGAGACCGCCCTGGTTCCAGACCTTCGCCCGGGCCTCCCTGGTCTTGCCGAAGACCGGGTCGGTCAGGAAGACCTCGCGCACGTAGTCGCAGAAGAAGCCGGCGCCCTTGACCGCCGTGATGCAGCCGTTCCTCGGCTTGCTGACCTTCAGGCCCAGCGGCGCCTTCATCGCCTCGGCGGCCTGGGCCCGGGAGATGTCGCCGACCTCGGCCATCCGGCGCAGCACGGTGTTGCGGCGCTTGGTGGCCTCCGCTTCGTCGTTGACCGGGTCGTACCGGCTGGGCGACTGGACGATGCCGGCGAGGAGGGCCGACTCCTGGAGGTTCAGGTCCTTGGCGGACTTGGAGAAGTAGCGCCGGGCGGCGGCCTCGACGCCGTAGGCCTGCTGGCCGAAGAAGGTGATGTTGAGGTAGTTCTCGAGGATCTTCTTCTTGCCCAGCTCCTCCTCGACCTGGATCGCGTACTTGAGTTCGCGGATCTTGCGGCCGATGGTCTGCTGGGTGGCCTGCGCGACCTTCGTCGGGTCGTCGCCCGCCTCCTCGACGAAGACGTTCTTCACGTACTGCTGCGTCAGGGTGGAGGCGCCCTCGGAGACTCCACCGCTCTGCGCGTTCTTGTTGAGGGCGCGCAGGACGCCCTTCAGGTCGACCGCGCCGTGCTGGTAGAAGCGCGAGTCCTCGATCGCGACGATCGCCTTCTGCATATCCGGCGCGATGTCCTTGAGGGGGACCACCGTGCGGTCGCGCGAGTAGACCGTGGCGATCTGGCCGCCGTCGGCGTCGAGGATGGTGGTGCGCTGGCTCAGCGGCGGCGTCTTGAGGTTGGCCGGGAGCTCGTCGAAGCTCTCGACCGATCCCTTCGCCGCCAGCCCCAGCGCACCCACCGCGGGCAACGCGATACCGGCCAGCACGGCCCCCGCGAGGACACTGACACCGAGGAACTTGGCGGCCTGCTGCGTGGGAGACAGACCACCGCCCGAGCGCTTCTTTGGCATGAGGGCAGCCTACGTTCTCATTCGCCGGACAGGCGTATAGGCATTGGCCTAAGCTGCTCTCAACTGTCACAGCAGTGAGGTCACGTATCAATACGTCCGGCGACCCCGAATCGTTCCGGGTGTTCCCCAACTTTTTTGGTGGGGTCGTGTCCGAATCCGCCTTGTGTGTCATGCGGCGTCCGTTGTGACGCAACTGAACTGTCCTGGTTTGCCGGGAAAGTTACGTATGTCGCCAGCTCACTCCCCCGGGTGATCTGCCGCTTACCCATAGTCCGTTCGGGCCATTCAAGATTGGGCCCGCTGGGGGTGTTGCGCTGTGCCCACCTTCCGTAACGTCCTCAACTGGCGGCGGTGAATATGCCGCTGCCGCCGTGGGGGAGCCTCGATTCGGGAGAGGACGGCGCCGGTATGGGCTGGGTAACCGACTGGAGTGCGCAGGCGGCCTGCCGCACTACCGATCCGGATGAACTGTTCGTTCAAGGAGCAGCGCAGAACAGGGCCAAGGCGGTGTGCACCGGATGTCCGGTGCGTACGGAGTGCCTGGCCGACGCGCTCGACAACCGCGTCGAGTTCGGCGTGTGGGGAGGCATGACGGAGCGGGAGCGCCGCGCACTGCTGCGCAGGCGGCCCACGGTGACCTCCTGGCGCCGACTGCTGGAGACCGCGCGCTCGGAGTACGAGCGCGGCACGGGTGTGGTGCCTCTCGACGACGACGAGGTCTACGAGAACTACGCCGCGGTGAGCTGAGGAGTTCCCTCCGGGATCTCCGCACGTCTCAGGGCCCTTGACGGGCCCTTTGGCCGCTTCGGCAGCAGCACCGGGTCAGCCGCCTCGGTGGCAGCGTCGGTTGGCCGCTGCGGCGGCAGCAGCACCGGGACAGCCGCATGCGGCGGTGGCACCCGGCCGCGTCGTCCGTCAGGCGCTCGCCTCGGGCAGGCCGGACGCAGCGGACGCGTCGGAGACAGCGGACGCGCCGGGGACAGTGGACGCGTCGGGCAGCTCGCGTTCGTTGGCCGCGAGCCGGTCGCCGATGTCGCGCAGTCCCGCGAGGTCGTGCACGTCACCGGGCAGCGCGGCCACTTCCGTGACGGCCACCTCGGGGTGGAGCGCGGTGAAGCGGTCACGCGTGCGCTGCTCGCGGGAGAGCAACTGCATACGTTCGGCGTGCAGCCTCAGCAGGCCTGCCGTGAGCTGGTCGACGGAGCGCTCGGCGTGTTCGGCGTCGTCCTCGGCGGGGGAGCCACCGTCGGAGGCCTCAGCAGCGTCCGGAGCTGGGGTTTCGTGCGTGGGAGAGTCTGAACTGCCGTACGTGTCGGGAGAGTTACGAAGTCCAGCTTTCCCGCCCTCCTGATCCACAATGCGGGAGTCCTCAAGATTTTCCGCGGCGGCGAGCGCCCGCTCGGCCGACAGCCCGTCGGCGCCGCTGCCGTGGACCCGGTTGAGCACCAGCCCGGCGAGCGGCATGTCCTCCGCGGCCAGGCGTTCCACGAAGTACGCGGCCTCGCGCAGCGCGTCCCGCTCCGGGGCCGCGACCACGAGGAACGCCGTCCCCGGCGCCTGGAGCAGCTTGTACGTGGCGTCCGCGCGCGTGCGGAAGCCGCCGAAGGTCGTGTCCATCGCGGAGACGAACGTCTGGACGTCCTTGAGGAGCTGGCCGCCGAGCAGCTTGCCCAGCGTGCCGGTCATCATCGACATCCCGACGTTCAGGAACTTCATCCCGGCGCGGCCGCCCAGCTTCGCGGGGGCCGTCAGCAGCCGGATCAGCCGCCCGTCGAGGAACGACCCGAGCCGCTTCGGCGCGTCCAGGAAGTCCAGCGCCGAGCGGGACGGCGGGGTGTCGACGACGATCAGGTCCCACTCGTCCCGGGCGCGCAGCTGGCCGAGCTTCTCCATCGCCATGTACTCCTGCGTGCCCGCGAAGCCCGCCGAGAGCGACTGGTAGAAGGGGTTGCCCAGGATGGCGGCCGCCCGCTCGCGGTCCGCGTGCGCCTCGACGATCTCGTCGAAGGTGCGCTTCATGTCGAGCATCATCGCGTGCAGTTCGCCGCCCGCGGAGTCGTCGATGCCCTTGACCCGGCGCGGGGTGTTGTCGAGGGAGTCGATGCCCATGGACTGGGCGAGCCGGCGGGCCGGGTCGATGGTGAGCACGACGACCTTGCGGCCCCGCTCGGCCGCGCGCAGGCCCAGGGCCGCCGCGGTCGTGGTCTTGCCGACCCCGCCCGCGCCGCAGCAGACCACGATGCGGGTCTTCGGGTCCTCCAGCAGCGGATCGACGTCGAGCAGCCGCGCCGGCGACAGATGGTGGTGGGCCGGGTCCGGACGACTCATGACATCCCCTGCTTCCGACTCATGACGGTCCTTGCCTGTGTGCCGGGCCGGAGCCCTGTGCCGGGCCGGAGCCCTGCGTCGCGGGGCCGGAGCCCTGCGTCGCCGGGCCGGAGCCCTGCGTCGCCGGGCCGGAGCCCTGTGCCGGGCCGGAGCCCTGCGTCGCCGGGCCGGAGCCCTCGGCCGGCTCGGAGCCCAGTGCGCGGCCGGAGCCCAGTGCGCGGCCGGAGCCCTGTGCGCGGCCGGAGCCCTGTGCGCGGCCGGAGCCCTGTGCGCGGCCGGAGCCCTGTGCGCGGCCGGCTCACGACACGCCCTGCTCGCGCAGCTCGCGGGCCAGCTCGTACAGCCCCGCCAGGTCCATGCCCTCGGCGAACAGCGGCAGTTCGTGCAGCGGCAGGCCCAGCTCGGTGAGGACCGCACGCTGCTCGTGCTCCAGCGCGTACCGCTCGGCGTACTCCTCGGCCTGGATGAGCAGCGGGTCCACCAGCCGCTCCGCGTGCCCGCCGCGCCGCGCCCCGCCGAGCCCGGCGGACGACAGCGACCGCGCGACTGTGGAACGCGGGACCGTGCGTACGAGTTCCAGGTCGGCCGCGTCCAACACCTCCGGCCGCACCATGTTCACGATGATCCGCCCCACCGGCAGCCGCGCCGACCGCAGCTCGGCGATGCCGTCCACGGTCTCCTGGACGGGCATCTCCTCCAGCAGCGTCACCAGGTGCACGGCCGTCTCCGGCGACTTCAGCACCCGCATCACGGCCTGGGCCTGATTGTGTATGGGGCCGATCTTGGCGAGGCCCGCGACCTCGTCGTTGACGTTCAGGAAACGCGTGATGCGCCCCGTGGGAGGGGCGTCCATGACGACGTAGTCGTAGGCGAACCGCCCGTTCTTGTCCTTGCGGCGCACCGCCTCGCACGCCTTCCCGGTCAGGAGTACGTCCCTCAGGCCGGGCGCGATGGTGGTGGCGAAGTCGATCGCGCCGAGCTTCTTCAGGGCCCGTCCGGCGCTGCCCAGCTTGTAGAACATCTGGAGGTAGTCCAGAAGGGCCAGTTCGGGGTCGATGGCGAGGGCGTACACCTCCCCGCCCCCTGGAGCGACGGCGATCTTCCGCTCCTCATAAGGCAGCGCTTCGGTCTCGAAGAGCTGCGCGATGCCCTGACGGCCCTCGACCTCGACGAGAAGCGTCCGCTTCCCCTCCGTGGCCAGGGCCAGCGCTAGGGCCGCGGCCACCGTGGTCTTGCCGGTACCGCCCTTGCCGCTGACGACCTGGAGCCTGCTCACGTATTCGAGCCTAACCAGTCCGCGCCCGGGCTACGCGGGAGGCTGTGGACAACCTGTGCCGGAGCCGGCCCCGGACCGCCGCCGTGACCCCGCTCGGACAGGGGCTAAAGTCGGCCGCATGACCAAGTGGGAATACGCAACCGTGCCGCTGCTCGTCCACGCCACGAAGCAGATTCTGGACACCTGGGGCGAGGACGGCTGGGAGCTCGTCCAGGTCGTGCCCGGGCCGAACAACCCCGAGCAGCTCGTGGCCTACCTGAAGCGGGAGAAGCAGTAGTGGGCGCCGTCGAGGCGAAGCTCGCCGAGCTGGGCCTGAGCCTGCCCGACGTCGTCCCGCCGCTCGCCGCCTACCAGCCGGCCGTGCAGTCCGGCCCGTACGTCTACACCGCCGGGCAGCTCCCCATGGTGGACGGCAAGCTTCCGGTCACCGGCAAGGTCGGCGCGGAGGTCACCCCGGAGGAGGCCAAGGAGCTGGCACGCACGTGTGCGCTGAACGCCCTGGCCGCCGTGAAGTCCGTCGCCGGTGACCTGGACCGCGTCGCGCGCGTGGTGAAGGTCGTCGGCTTCGTGGCCTCGGCCTCGGACTTCACCGGCCAGCCCGCCGTGCTGAACGGCGCGAGCGAGCTGCTCGGCGAGGTCCTCGGCGACAAGGGCGTGCACGCGCGCAGCGCGGTCGGTGTGGCGGTGCTGCCGCTGGACGCGCCGGTGGAGGTCGAGATCCAGGTGGAGCTCGCCTGACACCGGTTCGGTGGCCCTAGCTGCGGAATCCGTCCCCGGGGCCACTCGAACATCCGCCCGTCACGGGATAGCCTCGCGCCCATGGCGAACGGTCAGTGGTACCCCCCGGAGTGGCCGGAGCGGATCCGCGCTCTCGCGGCCGGCACCCTCACCCCGGTGACCCCGAAGCGCGCGGCGACCGTCATGCTCCTGAAGGACACCGGCTCCGGCCCCGTCGTCCACATGCTGCGCCGACGCGCCTCCATGGCCTTCGCCGGGGGCGCGTACGCGTATCCGGGCGGCGGCGTCGACCCGCGTGACGACGATCACCAGGTGCGCTGGGCGGGCCCCACGCGCGCGTGGTGGGCGGACCGGCTGGGCGTCGACGAGACGGCGGCCCAGGCGATCGTCTGCGCGGCCGTACGGGAGACGTACGAGGAGGCGGGCGTGCTGCTCGCCGGCCCGGCGCCCGACTCGGTCGTCGGCGACACCACCGGCGCCGACTGGGAGGCGGACCGTGCCGCCCTCGTCGCCCGGGACCTGTCCTTCGCGGAGTTCCTGGACCGCCGCGGTCTGGTCCTGCGCTCCGACCTGCTCGGCGCCTGGACCCGCTGGATCACCCCGGAGTTCGAGGCCCGCCGCTACGACACCTGGTTCTTCGTGGCCGCCCTCCCCGAGGGGCAGCGCACCCGCAACGCCTCCACGGAGGCGGACCGCACGGTGTGGATCGCCCCGGGCGAGGCGGCGGCCGGGTACGACCGGGGCGAGTTGCTGATGATGCCGCCGACCATCGCGACCCTGCGGCAGCTGACGGCGTACGAGACGGCCGCCCAGGCGCTCGCCGCCGCCCCCGGCCGGGACCTCACGCCCGTCCTGGCCACCGCCCGCCTGGTGGACGGCGAGATCGTGCTCTCCTGGCCGGGCCACGACGAGTTCACCAAGCACGTTCCGACCGCCCCTACCGGTGGAGCCGGCGCATGACGGACGCAGCAGCCCTTCCCGGCCAGCCCCGGGGCGGGGTCCTCTCGGGACCGGCCACCGCGCGGGCCGTCAACGTCCTGGCCCCCAACCCGTCGGCGATGACCCTGGACGGCACGAACACCTGGATCCTCTCCGAGCCCGACTCGGACCTGGCGGTGGTGGTCGACCCGGGGCCGCTGGACGAAGGGCACCTGCGCCATGTCGTCGCCACGGCCGAGCAGGCCGGCAAGCGCGTCGCCCTGACCCTGCTGACCCACGGTCACCCCGACCACGCGGCGGGCGCCGCCCGGTTCGCGGAACTGACCGGCACGCGCGTACGTGCCCTCGACCCGGCGCTGCGGCTGGGCGACGAGGGCCTGGCCGCCGGGGCCGTGATCACCACCGGCGGCCTCGAACTGCGGGTCGTGGCGACGCCCGGCCACACCGCCGACTCGCTCTCCTTCCACCTCCCGGCGGACCAGGCGGTCCTGACGGGCGACACGATCCTGGGGCGTGGCACGACGGTCGTGGCCCACCCCGACGGCCGCCTCGGCGACTACCTGGACTCCCTGCGCCGCCTCAGGTCCCTCACGGTCGACGACGGCGTCCACACGGTCCTGCCGGGCCACGGCCCCGTCCTGGAGGACGCCCAGGGCGCCGTCGAGTACTACCTGGCCCACCGCGCCCACCGCCTCGCCCAGGTCGAGACAGCGGTCGAGGACGGCTACCGCACCCCCGCCGAGGTCGTCGCCCACGTCTACGCCGACGTGGACCGCTCCCTGTGGCCGGCGGCCGAGCTGTCGGTACGGGCACAGCTGGACTATCTGGAGGAGCACGGACTCATCTAGGCGCCCTCATGCGGGTCGGGGCGCTTTGACGCCGTGCACGCGCGCGTACTCGGCGGCGAGCCACGGTCCGAGGTCGTCGACGTACGACCGGAGCACGGCGGCGTCCCCCGTCGGCTCGCGCCCGAGGACGGCCGCCGCCCGCAGTTGCTCCGCGCGCTGCGGGTAGTACCCGGCGAACGCCTCCGCCATCTCCCGCAGGTCGCTGGTCCAGCCGTTCCAACGGGGCATGACGAGCGTGAAGCCGGTGCGGACGAGGTGCCGGGACATGAAACGGACGAGCGGACGGCGGGCCTCGGCCGTGTCGTCCGCCTCGGCGATCCGCCGGCGCCAGCGGGGCAGGAGCAGGTGCAGATCGCCGTTGGTCTCGCGGGCCAGCAGTGAGTCGGGGCGGTAGCGCGGCAGACGCGCCGCCAGGTCCTCGCCCAGCAGCGGGGTGCACAGGCAGGCGAGGAACCAGCCCAGGTCGTGCCGCTCCAGGTCGCTCAGCAGCCGCTCCCGGCTGAAGAGCAGCGTCCCGTGGCCGTCGATCTGCTCGAACTGCGCGTCCAGCGCCGCGCCGAGCGCACGGGCGTCGGCCCGGTCCGCCTCGGTCGGCTCCTCGCGCAGGGCGAGCAGCAGGTCGAGGTCACTGCGTCCCACGCGCGCGGTGCCGCGCGGAATCGACCCGTAGAGGTACGCGCTGTGCAGCCGCGCCCCGAACACGTCGGTCAGCCCGTCCCTGGTCGCGGCGACGACGGGGCGGAAGGCGCCGGGCACGCGCGCGAGGGAGCCCTCCCGGGCGATGAAGCCCCCGGCGTCGAGCCCGGGGCGGTGAACGGTTCCGGCCATGTGGTCACTGTGCCGTGCGGGGGCTCTCCGGCGCGGCTCCTTTTTTCGGCGCCGGGCATGACGGCCGGGCAGGCGCTCCTGTTCGACGCCGGGCAGTACGGCCGGGCAGGCTCCTGGTGCGGTGCTGTGCATGACGTCGGGCCCCGTCCCGCGAGGGGACAGGGCCCGAAGACGTACGGCCGGACGGGCGCGTCAGCGCGAGCGCTTGGCGAGGCGCTCCACGTCCAGGAGGATCACCGCGCGGGCCTCCAGGCGCAGCCAGCCGCGCTGGGCGAAGTCCGCCAGGGCCTTGTTGACCGTCTCGCGGGACGCGCCGACCAGCTGGGCCAGCTCCTCCTGCGTGAGGTCGTGGACGACGTGGATGCCTTCCTCGGACTGCACGCCGAACCGGCGGGACAGGTCGAGCAGGGCGCGGGCCACGCGGCCCGGGACGTCCGAGAAGACGAGGTCGGACATCGCGTCGTTGGTCTTGCGCAGCCGGCGCGCGACGGCGCGCAGGAGCGCCGAGGCCACCTCAGGGCGGGCGTTCAGCCAGGGCTGGAGGTCGCCGTGGCCGAGGCCGAGCAGCTTCACCTCGGTCAGCGCCGTGGCGGTCGCCGTGCGCGGGCCCGGGTCGAACAGCGACAGCTCGCCGATGAGCTCGCCGGGGCCGACGACGGCGAGCATGTTCTCGCGGCCGTCGGGGGACGTGCGGTGGAGCTTGACCTTGCCCTCCGTGACCACGTACAGGCGGTCGCCGGGGTCGCCCTCGTGGAACAGTGAGTCACCGCGGGCGAGGGTCACCTCACTCATGGAGGCGCGGAGCTCCGCGGCCTGCTCGTCATCGAGCGCCGCGAAGAGCGGATTGCGCCGCAGAACGTCGTCCACGAGTTCTCTCCCTTTCGACCTGCTCAGGGGATCTTGCACCCCCGCGTACCAGGGGACCGTGGTGCCCATTTTGCCGGACGGTCCAAACAGTGTGATCTGTCACAAGGATGCCGCACAGGTGTCCCGGGGTACGCGGCAGGGGTCCAATTGGGCGCCGATCTTCAGGGGCCGGGGCGGATGTCGGTGGCTGGCCTTAGGCTGGCCGGGTGTCCAAATCGCCGGTGAGAGCACAGGCCGAGGGGGCTGCGCGGGTGGTTGTACGTCGGGATTCCGCTGTGGGCGAACAGAGCCCCGATGGCGGTAGGAAAACGGCGAAAGCGACAGGGGAGGCGACGGCCGCCGCTGCCGGGAAAGCAGGCTCCGCGAAGAAGGCGGCTTCTGCGAAAAAAGCGGCTTCCGCGAAGAAGGCGGCCGTGAAGAAGGCGGCCGTGAAGAAAGCCCCCGCCGCCACGAAGGCGGCCGTGAAGAAGGCCCCCGCCGCCAAGAAGGTCACCGTCGCGCCCAAGAAGGCCACCGCCCGGGTCAAGGGCGCGGCCCCCGCCAAGGCCGTCGTCCACCCGCCGGGCGGCGAGTCGCGCACCGCCCTGGTCCGCCGCGCCCGCCGGATCAACCGCGAGCTCGCCGAGGTCTATCCCTACGCCCACCCCGAGCTGGACTTCGACAACCCCTTCCAGCTGGTGGTCGCCACGGTCCTGTCCGCCCAGACCACCGACCTGCGCGTCAACCAGACGACACCCGCGCTCTTCGCCAAGTACCCCACCCCCGAGGACCTGGCCGCCGCCAACCCGGAGGAGGTGGAGGAGATCCTCCGCCCCTGCGGCTTCTTCCGGGCCAAGACGAAGTCGGTCATAGGGCTGTCCAAGGCGCTGGTGGAGGACTTCGGGGGTGAGGTGCCCGGCCGGCTGGAGGACCTGGTCAAGCTGCCCGGCGTCGGCCGCAAGACCGCGTTCGTCGTGCTCGGCAACGCCTTCGGGCGCCCCGGCATCACCGTGGACACGCACTTCCAGCGCCTGGTGCGCCGCTGGCGGTGGACCGCCGAGACCGATCCCGACAAGATCGAGGCCGCCATCGGCGCGCTCTTCCCCAAGAGCGACTGGACGGACCTCTCGCACCACGTGATCTGGCACGGCCGCCGCATCTGCCACGCCCGCAAGCCCGCCTGCGGCGCCTGCCCGATCGCCCCGCTCTGCCCGGCGTACGGCGAGGGCGAGACCGACCCGGAGAAGGCGAAGGAGCTCCTCAAGTACGAGAAGGGCGGCTTCCCCGGCCAGCGCCTGAGGCCTCCGCAGGCCTACCTGGACGCGGGCGGCAAGCCGGCGCCGCCCCTGGGGGCCGGATGAGCCGCCCGAGCCGCCCGCACACCCCCGCAAGCCCCCCGTACAGGGGACTCCGGCCCCTCGCGGAACGATCTCGGGGCCGTCGTGCGTTGGAAGCGGCAGGACGACGGGGGTGGCGATGACGCGCGCGAGCGACACACAGGGCGGCCCGGTGACGGTGAGCAAGGAGGGCCTGCCCGCCTGGCTGGACCCGGTGGTGCACGCCGTGGAGACGGTCCGGCCGACGCAGCTGAGCCGCTTCCTGCCCCCCGAGGACGGCGCCGGCCGCCAGTCCGCCGTGCTGATCCTGTTCGGGGAGGGCGAGTACGGGCCGGAGCTGCTGCTCATGGAGCGCGCGAGTTCCCTGCGTTCGCACGCCGGGCAGCCCTCGTTCCCCGGTGGCGCCCTCGACCCGGAGGACGGCGACCCGAGGGGTGACGGACCGCTGCGGGCCGCCCTGCGCGAGGCGGAGGAGGAGACCGGCCTCGACCCCGCCGGTGTCCAGCTCTTCGGCGTCCTGCCCCGGCTGTACATCCCGGTGAGCGGCTTCGTCGTCACGCCGGTGCTCGGCTGGTGGCGCGAGCCCAGCCCGGTCGGCGTCGTCGATCCGAACGAAACCGCCAGGGTCTTCACGGTTCCCGTGGCGGATCTCACGGATCCCGCCAACAGAGCCACCACCCTCCACCCCAGCGGCCACCAAGGACCGGCATTTCTGGTCAAATCAGCCCTTGTCTGGGGTTTCACCGCCGGAATCATCGACCGGCTGCTGCACTACGCGGGCTGGGAGCGGCCCTGGGACCGCGGGAAGCAGGTCCCGCTCGACTGGCGCGCATGACAGGGTGGCCTCCGTGAACGTGCTGGACATCTTGTTGCTGGTCGCCGCCGTGTGGTTCGCGGTCGTGGGGTACCGCCAGGGCTTCGTCGTCGGCATCCTGTCGGTGATCGGCTTCCTGGGCGGCGGCCTCGTCGCGGTCTACGCGCTGCCCGTCATCTGGGACGCGCTCACGGACAACGCGGAGGTGAGCACGACCGCCGCCGTCGTCGCGGTCGTCGTCGTCATCGTCTGCGCCTCCGTCGGCCAGGCCCTCACCACCCACCTCGGCAACAAGCTGCGCCGGCACATCACCTGGTCCCCGGCCCGGGCCCTCGACGCGACCGGCGGCGCGCTGGTCAACGTCGTGGCGATGCTCCTGGTCGCCTGGCTGATCGGCTCGGCCCTCGCGGGCACCACCCTGCCGACGCTCGGCAAGGAGGTCCGCAACTCCAAGGTGCTGCAGGGCGTCTCCCAGGCGCTGCCCGACCAGGCCGCCACCTGGTTCGCGGACTTCTCCTCCGTCCTCGCGCAGAACGGCTTCCCGCAGGTCTTCAGCCCGTTCTCCAACGAGCCGATCACCGACGTCCAGCCGCCCGACCCGGCCCTGGCCGACAGCCCGGTGGCGACCCGCGCCCAGCGCTCCATCGTCAAGGTCATGGGCACGGCCCCGAGCTGCGGCAAGGTCCTGGAGGGCACCGGCTTCGTCTTCGCCGACCGCCGCGTGATGACGAACGCGCACGTGGTGGGCGGTGTCGACGAGCCGACCGTGCAGATAGGCGGCGAGGGCAGGAAGTACGACGCCACGGTCGTGCTCTACGACTGGCGGCGCGACATCGCCGTGCTGGACGTGCCGGACCTCAAGGCGCCCGTGCTGCGGTTCACCACGAAGGACGCGGCCAGCGGCGACAACGCGATCGTCGCCGGCTTCCCGGAGAACGGGGCGTACGACGTGCGGGCCGCGCGCGTGCGGGGACGCATCACGGCCAACGGCCCGGACATCTACCACCGCGGCACGGTCCACCGCGACGTCTACTCCCTCTTCGCCACCGTCCGCCAGGGCAACTCCGGCGGCCCGCTGCTCACGCCCGACGGCAAGGTCTACGGCGTGGTGTTCGCCAAGTCCCTGGACGACGCCGAGACGGGGTACGCGCTGACCGTGGACGAGATCCAGGAGGACATCACCAAGGGGCGCACCGCCAACCAGCAGGTGGGCAGCGACAGCTGCGCGCTCTAGGAGCGGCTCCGGGGAGGGGACGGCCCGCGCGTCACTCGCGCGGGTGACGCCTCAGTCGCGTGTGTGGCGCAGACGTACGGAGACCCAGCGGGCCCGGCGGCGGAGGATGCGCGGAATCCCTACCCTGGGGTCCGCCGCCGCCATCTGCGGTGCGGCGCCTCGCTGGTAGGAGTTCGCACCGCCCGCCGAGCGGCGATTGCGGCTTGCGTCACTGTAGTCGTGCGTCCAGCCCATACCCCGACGTGTGCCCCTGCCCCATGGTCGATAACCGCTCCCGGGGCGCCCAATTGGCCTATGCGCCGGGCAATTGGCCGTTCGTAGGACAAGCGTTCACGTGCGGGTGCCGGGCGCGGCCACCCGGTCACCGATCGGGATCATCCGGTGACCGATCAGGAACATCCGGTCACCGATCAGGTTCGGGATCCCGCAGCCAGTTGATGAGCTCCGCGGAGAACGCGACCGGGTCCTCCTCGTGCGGGAAGTGGCCGAGGCCGTCGAACAGGCGCCAGCGGTACGGGGCTTCGACGTACTCGCCGGAGCCGGCCGCGCTGCGCGTGCGCATCACGGGGTCGAGCGAGCCGTGCAGATGGAGGGTCGGCACGCGCACGGGCCGCTTCATCCGGCGGTTGAACTGGATGCCGTCCGGGCGGGCCAGGGAGCGCACCATCCAGCGGTACGGCTCGACCGCGCAGTGCGCCGCGGAGGGGATGCACATGGCTCGGCGGTAGTTCTCCAGCGCCTCGTCCTCCGGCGGGCGCGGCCCGGACCACTCCTGGATCAGCTCGGCCACGAGCGCCCCGTCGTCGGCGGTGAGCTGCCGCTCCGGGATCCAGGGCCGCTGGAACCCCCAGATGTGTGAACCGGCGCGGCTCTGCTTGACGTCTCTCAGCATGGCCGAGCGCCAGCGCCGTGGGTGCGGCATGGACGCGACCGCCAGCCGCCGCACCAGCTTGGGGCGCATCGCGGCGGCCGTCCACGCCAGGTATCCGCCCAGGTCGTGACCGACGAGCGCGGCGTCCGGCTCGCCCAGCGAGCGGATGACCCCGGTGACGTCGAGCGCGAGGTTGGCGGGGTCGTAGCCGCGCGGCGTGCGGTCGCTGCCCCCGACGCCCCGCAGGTCCATGGCGACGGCCCGGAACCCCGCGTCGGCGAGCGCGACCAGCTGGTGCCGCCAGGTCCACCAGAACTGCGGGAAACCGTGCAGCAGCAGCACCAGCGGCCCGTCGCCCAGCTCGGCGATGTGGAAGCGGGCGCCGTTGGCGGCGACGTCGCGGTGGCTCCAGGGGCCGTCCAGGAGTACGGCCGAGGCCGGTTGTGCCGGGGGTGTGGCGGGGTCCGTCATGACGACGAGCGTGCCACAGCCTCGATGGCTTCGGGGACCCGGTCCTGGGTGAGCTCCGGGCGCGGGTGCGGCTTGGCCTTCTGCAGGACGCCCGCGCTCTGCTTCATCGAGGCGGCGACCTTCTGCGGGCCCTTGCCCTTCTTGGCCTTCTTCGCGAAGACCACGCCGATCAGCGCGAGCACGAGCGCGACCAGCACGTTCGCCGCGAAGGACAGCAGGAAGCAGACCGCCAGGTTCCAGTCGCTCCAGGTGCGGATGCCGTACGCCAGCGCGAAGTTCAGCATCGGCAGGGAGAACAGCAGTACCGCGCCGGCCATCGAGAAGGCGCCGCCGCTGGTCGCGCCGCGCTTGACGTCCTGCTTGAGCTGCGCCTTCGCCAGCGCGATCTCGTCATGCACCAGCGCCGACATTTCAGCCGTCGCCGAGGCGAACAGCTGGCCGATGCTGCGTTCGGCGCCGACCGGGCTGCCGTCGGGTGCGCTCATCGCGGTCTCCCTCTTCTGCGTACGGTCCGATTTCCGCGTCCTGTGCCCGGCTCGCCGCAGTCGTCCGACTGCGGAGGGCCTGACTGCGTACGGTCCCGTCTTTTGTACCGTCTCGTCAGATCATGCCGGACCGTCGCGGTCATCGCCTGCCCCGCCCGGCACTTCGGCAAGCCCGTGGCGCGCGGCTGCCTTCTCCTGGGCGATGCGGCGGTGTTCGGCGGCCTTGCGCTCGTAGCGCTCCGCCAGGCGCAGGTGGTACGCCGGGTCGTCCTCCTCGTAGACGTCCGGGATGCCGTCGGCGTCCTCGTCGCGCTCCTCGGCTTCCCACAGGCGGCGGTACTTGGCGTTCCGGATCTTCAGCAGGACGGTCGCGAGGGTCGCCGCGATGAGCGAGCCGCACAGCACGGCGGCCTTGACCTCGTCGGTCATCACCTGGTCGCCCTCGAAGGCGAGTTCGCCGATGAGCAGGGAGACGGTGAAGCCGATGCCGGCGAGACTCGCCACCGCGAGCACGTCCGCCCAGGCGAGGTCGTCGCTGAGCGACGCCCGGGTGAACCGGGCCGCCAGCCAGGTCCCGCCGAAGATGCCGAGCACCTTGCCGACGACGAGTCCGAGGACGACACCGAGGGTCTCGGGCTGGGTGAACACGTCGGCGAGCGCCCCGCCGGACACCGAGACGCCCGCGCTGAACAGCGCGAACAGCGGTACGGCCAGTCCCGCCGACAGGGGCCGTACGAGGTGCTCGATGTGCTCGCCGGGGGAGTGCGCCTCGCCCTCGTGGCGGTGGCAGCGCAGCATCAGGCCCATCGCCACGCCCGCGATGGTGGCGTGGACGCCGCTGTTGTACATCAGCGCCCAGACCACCACCGCCAGCGGCACGTAGACGTACCAGCCGCGTACGCCCGTGCGCAGCAGCAGCCAGAAGACGACCAGGCCCGCCACGGCGCCGCCGAGCGCGGCGAAGTTCAGGTCGTCCGTGAAGAAGACGGCGATGATCAGGATCGCGAAGAGGTCGTCGACGACGGCGAGCGTGAGCAGGAAGGCGCGCAGCGCGCTCGGCAGGGACGTGCCGATCACGGCGAGCACGGCGAGGGCGAAGGCGATGTCGGTGGCGGTGGGCACGGCCCAGCCTGCCAGGGAGCCGCCGCCGGCGACGGTGGTGACGGTGTAGACGAGCGCCGGTACGGCCATGCCGCACAGGGCGGCGACGACCGGGAGCGCGGCGGCTTTGGGGTCGCGCAGATCACCCGCGACGAGTTCGCGCTTGAGCTCGATGCCGGCGACGAAGAAGAAGATCGCGAGCAGTCCGTCGGCGGCCCAGTGCGCGACCGACAGGTCGAGGCCGAGGGCGGCGGGGCCGAAGTGGAAGTGGGAGACGCTCGCGTAGCTGTCGTGCAGCGCGGGGATGTTCGCCCACAGCAGCGCGATGACCGCGGCGGCGAGCAGCAGCACACCACCGACCGTCTCGGTGCGCAGCGCGTCCGCCACGTACGTCCGCTCGGGGAGGGAGAGCCGGTCGAGAACCTTGCGGGGCGTGGAGGGGCGGGGCGCGGTCACGGGGGAGACCTCCGGTCGGTGGGCAGGGCTGAACGCTTGCCGACCAGACTTCCCGGCGCACCATGGAGCACTTTTTTCTTAGTTTAGCTAAGTGCATGGCCGGGCGCATCCGTTGATCCACGCCTCGGACGCGGAAGGGGCACCCGGCGTGCCGACCGCCGGGTGCCCTTCGTGGGTTTCGCTATGCCTGTCTCCGCGATCAGTCCTCGCTGGGCGCGGCGGGCAGCTTGGCCTGGATGAGGTCCATGACCGTGGAGTCCGTCAGCGTGGTGACGTCACCGAGCTGGCGGTTCTCGGCGACGTCCCGCAGCAGCCGGCGCATGATCTTGCCGGAGCGGGTCTTGGGCAGCTCGGCCACCGGCAGGATCCGCTTCGGCTTGGCGATCGGGCCGAGCGCGCTGCCGACGTGGGCGCGCAACTCGTCGACCAGGGTCTCGGTCTCGGAGGCCGTGCCGCGCAGGATCACGAAGGCGACGATCGCCTGCCCGGTCGTCTCGTCCGCCGCGCCGACCACGGCCGCCTCGGCGACCGACGGGTGGGAGACCAGCGCGGACTCGACCTCGGTGGTGGAGATGTTGTGCCCGGAGACGAGCATGACGTCGTCGACCCGGCCGAGCAGCCAGATGTCGCCGTCGTCGTCCTTCTTCGCGCCGTCACCGGCGAAGTACTTGCCCTCGAAGCGCGACCAGTACGTGTCGATGAAGCGCTGGTCGTCGCCCCAGATGGTGCGCAGCATCGACGGCCACGGCTCGGTCAGCACCAGGTAGCCGCCACCGCCGTTCGGCACCTCGTTGGCCTCGTCGTCGACGACCGTTGCGGAGATGCCCGGCAGCGGCGTCTGCGCGGAGCCGGGCTTGGTCGCGGTCACGCCCGGCAGCGGGGTGATCATCATCGCGCCGGTCTCGGTCTGCCACCAGGTGTCGACGATCGGGGTGCGGTCGCCGCCGATGTTCTTGCGGTACCAGATCCACGCCTCGGGGTTGATCGGCTCGCCCACCGAGCCCAGCACGCGCAGGCTCGACAGGTCGAACTTGGCGGGGATGTCGTCGCCCCACTTCATGAACGTACGGATCGCGGTCGGCGCCGTGTAGAGGATCGTCACGCCGTACTTCTGCACGATCTCCCAGAAGCGGCCCTGGTGCGGGGTGTCGGGCGTGCCCTCGTACATGACCTGCGTCGCGCCGTTGGCCAGCGGCCCGTAGACGATGTACGAGTGGCCGGTGACCCAGCCGACGTCGGCGGTGCACCAGTACACGTCCGTCTCCGGCTTGAGGTCGAAGACGGCGTGGTGGGTGTAGGACGTCTGGGTGAGGTAGCCGCCGGAGGTGTGCAGGATGCCCTTCGGCTTACCCGTGGTGCCCGAGGTGTACAGGATGAACAGCGGGTGCTCGGCGTTGAACGCCTGCGGGGTGTGCTCCGCGCTCTGGCGGCCCACCAGGTCGTGCCACCACACGTCGCGGCCCTCGGTGAAGGCGACCTCCTGGCCCGTGCGGCGCACGACCAGGACGTGCTCGACGTTGCCCGCCTTCTCCACCGCCTCGTCCACGGCCGGCTTGAGCGCGGACGGCTTGCCGCGCCGGTAGCCACCGTCGGAGGTGATGACCACGCGCGCGTCGGCGTCCTGGATACGGGTGGCGAGCGCGTCCGAGGAGAAGCCGCCGAAGACGACGGAGTGGGCGGCGCCGATGCGGGCGCAGGCCAGCATCGCGATCGCCGTCTCGGGGATCATCGGCATGTAGACCGCGACCCGGTCCCCGGCCTGAACTCCCAGCTCCAGCAGGGCGTTGGCCGCCTTGGAGACCTCGTCCTTGAGTTCGGCGTAGGTGATCGCGCGGCTGTCGCCGGGCTCGCCCTCGAAGTGGATGGCGACCCGGTCGCCGTGCCCGGCCTCCACGTGCCGGTCGACGCAGTTGTAGGCGACGTTGAGTTCGCCGTCCTTGAACCACTTGGCGAACGGCGGGTTCGACCAGTCGAGCGTCTCGGTGGGCTCCTTGGCCCAGGTCAGCCGGCGGGCCTGCTCGGCCCAGAAGCCGAGCCTGTCAGCCTTGGCCTGTTCATACGCCTCCGCGGTGACGTTGGCGTTCGCGGCCAGGTCGGCGGGGGGTGCGAACCTGCGCTCTTCCTTGAGCAGGTTGGCCAGGCTTTCGTTGCTCACGGCATCTGCCTTTCCCAGGGTGTCCGTTGTGTCCCAGGCCACAGCTCATCAGACCCGGGGGTGCGCTGACAAGGGCCGACCGTCGATTGGTTTAGACCTGTCAGGCGGGGTTTTCGACGGCCGGGGTCATCCGTACCCACGGACGCCGACCAGGGAAAGTTCATATGTGTAACGCCGGTCACGTGACCTTCGGCGGGGCCGCGGCCCGAGGCGGGCGGCCGCCACCCGAGGGGTGGTGCGGGGCGGGGCGGTGCGGGGCAGTGCGGGCCGCTCGGCCCGGGGCGTGGCGTGCGGCCGGTGCGGGGGTGCCGACGGTTCGGGTGCAGGGTGGTGTCGGTGGCCGGGGCGCGGCGGGGAGTGCCGGCGACCGGGTGCGAGGCCGTCGGCACTCCTCGGCGGCCGGGTGCGGGGCGCCGGCACCTCCCGGTCGCCGGGTGCGGGGCCGGCGCCCGGGTGCGCGTCCCGTAGGTCCTGCCCCGCACCCGGGCGGGCGCCCGGCTCACGCCGTCAGGTCCGTCTCCCGTACGCGGTCGAAGACGCCGACGCCGTCCGTCTCGGTGAGCAGGTACGACTCGGCCTCGCCCACGTGGAAGTACATGCCCTGGAGCACCAGGGAGCCCTCCGCCAGGGCCCGGGCCACCGCGTCGTGGGCGCGCAGGTGCTCCAACTGCTGGACCACGTTGGTCAGGCAGAGCTGCTCGACCACGTCCTCGGGCACCCGGCCGGCCAGGCTGCCCGACGGCCGGCTGTCGTCGGTCATGCGCTCCAGGCTCGGCAGCCCGTGTCGCAGCCACCGCTTCAGCGGAGTAGGGGCGCCGCCGGGCTCGGAGTTGAGCAGTGCCTGCATGGCGCCGCAGCCCGAGTGCCCGCACACCGTGATGGACCGCACGCGCAGCACCTCCACGGCGTACTCGATCGCGGCCGCCACCGAGTCGTCGCCGCTCTCCTCGCCCGGGAGCGGGACGAGGTTGCCCACGTTGCGCACGACGAACAGGTCGCCCGGACCACTGGAGGTGATCATCGATGTGACCAGTCGCGAGTCGGCGCAGGTCAGGAAGAGCTGCGAGGGCCGCTGCCCCTCCCGCGCCAGCCGGGCCAGCTCGCCGCGCACCAGGGGCGCGGTGTTGCGCTGGAAGGCGCTGATGCCACGCGCCAGTTCGTGCCCGTCGGTCCCGTCGGCGCCTGCCGGGTCCGGCTCGGGGCGGTCCGACCCGTCCGTGTCCTGCTCGGAGGGCGGTGCGGACTGTGGGCGTTCGCACTGGTGGTTGCGCCAGGCCGTCCAGGGCCGGCAACGGCAGTCGGCGACGGCCGTGGGCTCGGAGATGCGCGTGCCGGGGTGCCGGCCGGTGATCTCGACCGTGCCGCCCTGCGCGGTGTGCGTCTTCTGCCAGTCCTGCAGCGTCTCGTACGCAGCGTGGTCCATGAACGACCCGTCCAGCTCGACGACGGTGTCGGCACCGTGGGGCACGAGATGCAGGGCCCGGCTGAGCCGCGGCACCGCGAGGAACGTCAACTGTCCTCTGACGTGTACGTGATGGACTCCTTCCCTCTCTTCGTGCGTGATGCGTGTGCGGGTGAGGCGGTGCAGGGCGACCGCGACGGCCATGGCGATGCCCAGGGCGACGCCTTGGAGGACGCCCAGGGTCACCACGCCCAGGGTGGTGACGGCGTAGACCCACACCTCTCGGTGGCGCGTCACCGTGCGGATGTGGTTCAGGGACACCATCTGGATGCCGACGGACATCACCAGGGCGGCGAGCGAGGCGAGCGGGATGAGCTCCAGGATCGGGACCATCAGCAGCGTGGCGATCACTACGAGAACGCCGTGCAGCATCGTGGAGTTCCGGCTCACCGCTCCCGCGTTCACATTCGCCGTGGTGCGCACCGCGACACCGGCGATGGGCAGGCCGCCGAGCGAGCCGGAGACGATGTTCGCGGCGCCCTGTCCGAGCAGCTCGCGGTCGAGGTCGGAGCGTCCGACCCCCGCGGGCAGGCCCGGGCGGCCGGCCACCAGCTTGTCCACCGCGACCGCGCCGAGCAGCGACTGCACGCTGCACACCAGCGTGGTGGTGAGCACGGCGGCGACCAGGCCGAGGACGGGGCCCTCGGGCAGTCCGGCCAGCGCGTGGTTGCTCCAGGACGGCAGGTCGACCTTGGGCAGGCGCAGGCCGGCGAGGGCGGCGGCAGCGGTGGCTCCGGCGACGGCGATGAGCGCGGCCGGGACCTTGCGCAGCAGGCGCCCCGCCCGGCCGGGCAGTCTCGGCCAGAGCAGCAGCAGCGCCAGGGTCAGCGCGCTCACCGACACGGACGCGGGGCGCAGGTCCGCCAACTGGGCCGGCAGGGCTCTCAGGTTGTCGGGGACCGAGCTCTGCGGTGTGCCGCCGAGCACGATGTGCAGCTGGGCGACGGCGATGGTGACGCCGATCCCGGCGAGCATGCCGTGCACGATGGCGGGACTGACGGCGAGGGCGCCACGGGCCACGCGCAGGCAGCCCAGGCCGAGTTGGGCCAGACCGGCGAGAACGGTGATGGCGCAGGTCGTCCGCCAGCCGTAGCGCTGGATGAGGTCGGCGGTGACGACGGTGAGTCCGGCGGCCGGTCCGCTCACCTGGAGCGGGGAGCCGCCGAGCCGTCCGGCGACGAGCCCGCCCACGGCGGCGGCGACGAGGCCGGCCTGGAGGGGGGCGCCGGTGGCGAGGGCGATGCCCAGGGACAGGGGCAGGGCGATCAGGAAGACCGCGATCGAAGCCGACACGTCGGCACCCGCGATACGGAAGCGGCGGGGGCCCGTCGGCGGCGGGCTGTGGGGTGGATGGGTCCGCTCGGTCCGGTTCGGATCGGCGGCACGGGTGGGAACACAGGCTGACATGGTTTCCCGTCTCCTCCGGGGCTGCGCGGTCGCGTGACTGGGGTCCCGCTCGGGGCGGGTTCTGTCGCGGCCGTGGGTCACGGCGTAAATCGGCGGGATAAATCAACGCTCGGTAAACGGATCGTAATGCAGAGTAAAGGGCGAGCATAGACTTTACGGGCAAATGGGCTAATAAATCACTCTGACGAGTGAAGTGGCTATTTGATCGGCTTGTCGTACTAATTCCTTCTCGGTCTCGTGCGAATTTGGCGGCGCTGTCGGCACCCGAGAGAAGGAAGAAGGTGGGCCGAACATGGCCGCCACCCACAGGATCGCCGCGGGCTCCGTGATCGCCGCGGTGTGCGCCGCGTCGCTCGCCGGTTGCGGGATCGGCACCTCCCGGCAAGGCACTCCCGAACCGTCCAAGGCGAAGCCCGCTCAGGCGCCGAAGAGCGCGGTCCGGCTGATCGGGGACGGCTCCACCGCCTACACCGGGGCCCAGCCCCGCCTGCCCCGGCCCGAGCGGCTGCGACCCGGCCAGAAGCCCCCGCAGTTCGTCGTCTTCTCCTGGGACGGCGCCGGCGAGGACAGTCAGAAGCTGTTCTCCCACTTCCGCAAGGTCGCCCGGGAGAACAACGCGACCATGACGTACTTCCTCAGCGGCGTGTACCTGCTGCCGGACGAGAAACGCGACCTGTACCGGCCCCCGCAGCACTCCCCGGGCCGCTCCGACATCGGCTTCAACGACCGCCGCGGCATCGCCGCCACCGTGGAGCAGCTGCGCCTGGCGTGGCTGGAGGGCAACGAGATCGGCACCCACTTCAACGGCCACTTCTGCGGCAGCGGCGGCGGGGTCGGCGAATGGTCCGTGCAGGACTGGAAGGACGAGATCGCCCAGGCCAAGCAGTTCGTGAAGACCTGGCGGACCAACACGGGCCTGAAGAACGCGTCCCCGCTGCCCTTCGACTACGACAAGGAGCTCATCGGCGCCCGCACGCCCTGCCTGGAGGGCCAGCGGAACTTCCTGAAGGCGGCCCGCGACCTGGGCTTCCGCTACGACACCAGCGGCGTCAACGACCAGGTCTGGCCACGCAAGAAGCAGGGCCTGTGGGACGTGTCCATGCAGCTCGTGCCGTTCCCCGGGCACTCCTACGAGCAGCTGACCATGGACTACAACTTCATGGTCAACCAGTCGGGCACCACCACCCAGGGCGACCCCGCCATGCACGACTTCTGGGGCGACCAGATGCGCGACGGCCTGCTCAAGGGCTTCCAGCGGGCCTACGACGGCAACCGCGCGCCCCTGATCATCGGCAACCACTTCGAGTCCTGGAACGGCGGCACCTACATGCGGGCCGTCGAGGAGGTCATCGAGACGGTGTGCACCAAGGAGGAGGTGCGCTGCGTCTCGTTCCGGCAGCTCGTGGACTGGCTGGACGCCCAGGACCCGAAGACGCTGGAGAAGCTGCGCACCCTGAAGGTCGGCGAGGCGCCGAAGGAGGGCTGGGAGGCCTTCCTGTCCGGCCGTCCCGCCCCGGCCCCGAAGGGCGTCCCCGGGGCTCCGGCGGCCCAGGGGTAGTCGCCCGGCGGTCGCCCTGTCGGGCAGGCGCGCGTGAAGAAGGCCACTCCGCCGCGGGACGGGCCCCCGGGATGCGTAGGGTCGTACTCATGAGTACAGCAGGCGCGACCGCCGATCCGCTCGCGGCCCTGGGGGCACTGCCCGGAGTGGCCGATTCCGTGGAGTCCGTACGCAAGTCCGTGGACCGGGTCTACGGCCACCGGATCATGCGGCGGCGCAGCAACGCGATCACCTCTGAGGCGGCCCTGCGCGGCGCCCGCGGCTCGGCGGCCCTGTCCGGCGCGGACTGGGCCCTGGAGGAGGTGCGCCGCCGTTCGGACTTCAGCGGCGACGACGAGGCGCGCACCGTCGGCGCCTCGCTGCGGCTCACCGCCGAGGCGGGCCAGCTGCTGTCGATCTGGCGGCAGTCGCCCCTGCGGGTGCTGGCCCGGCTGCACCTGGTGGCGGCCGCGGACCAGGCCGACCAGGTCGGGCGGCCCCGGCAGGAGGGCGAGGTGGTCGACGAGCCGCTGGTCCGGCTGCCGCTGCCGAGCGCGGCCGAGGCGCACGGCCGGCTGGAGGGCCTGGCCGAGCTGATCATCGCGGGCGGCTCCGCGCCGGCGCTGGTGACGGCCGCCGTCGTGCACGGCGAACTGCTCGCACTGCGCCCGTTCACGTCCCACAACGGCCTGGTGGCGCGCACCGCCGAGCGCATCGTGCTGGTCGGCAGCGGACTGGACCCGAAGTCGGTCTGCCCGGCCGAGGTCGGCCACGCCGAGCTGGGCCGCGAGGCCTATCTGGAAGCCCTGGAGGGGTACGTCTCCGGCACCCCGGAGGGCGTGGGCGCCTGGATCGCCCACTGCGGCAGGGCGGTCGAACTGGGGGCGCGCGAGTCGACGGCGGTGTGCGAGGCGCTGCAGCGCGGAGCGGCCTGAGAGTCCTGTGGACAAGAGATGCGGCGGTACGAGAACTCGTACCGCCGCTGGCATGAGCACCGGGTTACCAAGCGTCCTCGATATATGCCCATCAGGTCGGGAACTTTGCCCGTCACCTGGTGCGGCTGGCCCGTAATCGACGGGTCGACGTCGCGTGGGTGCCCGGTGTCCATGCTCGGTCCGTGGGGCCAAATGCGTTTTAAGGTGATCCTCTCGGATGTCCTTGGTCTCGCGGGCCGTTGAGTCCTTTGTACTCCTGACCCGAAGTAAGCGGAAGTCCAGACTGCACTTCTTTACTTTTGGGTTCAAATAGGACTTCGGGAAGCCCGAGGTCAGGCGACCGTGGCCCGGCGCCGGTTCGCGTACCAGACGAGGCCCGCGGTGGCCGCCGCGGCGCCTATCGCGGCGACCGCGACGAGCGCCGGACGCGGCGGTACGGAGAACGCGGGGATGCGCTGCTTGAGCCGGACCGGCCGGTGGAAGTCCAGGATCGGCCACCCGCGCGCGAGGGCCTCACGGCGCAGCGCGCGGTCCGGGTTCACGGCGTGGGGGTGCCCGACGGACTCCAGCATCGGCACGTCGGTCGCCGAGTCGCTGTAGGCGTAGCAGCGGCTGAGGTCGTACCCCTCGGACTCGGCCAGTTCCCTGATGGCCTCGGCCTTGGTCGGGCCGTAGGCGTAGTACTCCACCTCGCCGGTGAAGCAGCCGTCCTCGCCCACGACCATGCGGGTCGCCACCACGCGGTCCGCGCCGAGCAGCTCGCCGATCGGCTCGACCACCTCCGCGCCCGACGTGGACACGATCACGACGTCGCGGCCGGCGGTGTGGTGCTCTTCGATGAGGGAGGCGGCCTCGTCGTAGATGATCGGGTCGATCAGGTCGTGCAGGGTCTCGGCGACGATCTCCCTGACCTGCTGCACGTTCCAGCCGCGGCACAGCGCGGACAAGTACGCGCGCATCCGCTCCATCTGGTCGTGGTCGGCGCCGCCGGCCAGGAAGACGAACTGGGCATATGCGGTGCGCAGCACGGCCCTGCGGTTGATCAGACCGCCTTGGTAGAACGACTTGCTGAAGGTGAGCGTGCTCGACTTCGCAATGACGGTCTTGTCCAGGTCGAAGAAGGCCGCTGTGCGGGGCAAGGAGTGGTTTTCCACGCCCTTGAGCATAGGGGCAGCCCATTCGGCGTAAGGTGGGGCGCGTGGGTTTGCCTGAGAGGGCTCTCGGGTACACCATGGAAGTCACGGATCGTTCGCGACCGTGCTAACCCGGCCCGACTCCTCCCCCCCCGAGTCGGCCGTGGGGACGACCCCCGCTCTCCCCCCCGGCGGGGGTCGTCGCATGTCCGGGTGGGTTTTCTCCTTCTTCGCGCGGCCGGAGCGCCGCTTCCGAGGCGGCTTCGGCCGTCTCTTCCGCATGCCCATGATCCGTCACGTTGCGTAGCCGTCGGACTGCTCTGTGGAAGTCGCACAGAGGGCCTGCGGGCGTCACCGGTATGGGTGACGGCGATATTCACAACCCCCGGAGTGTCCACAGTTATCCACCAAGATCCACACGATTTCCGGGATCGCTGCACCGTGATTCCAGCGCACCCCGCTCGCGGCGAGTTCATGGCCGGTTCCGATTGCCGGGGGGGGGCGTTCGGCCGGTTTCCGCCGGCCGTTCACAGGGAGGCCGCCTTGCCGGTTCTTCCCGTGTTCGGGAATCGCGTGGCCGCAGGGGCCGCGCGAGTCGAGCAGCGAAGGGGGATGGAGACCAGTGGCCGGAACCGTCACACACGATCCACCGCCGGCCGCCGGAGGGCGGCAGGGCGGACCGCTGATCGTCACCGAGGACAGCGAACTTCTCGACGACCTGCTGCGCCTGTGCGCGGCGGCGGGCGCCACACCCGAGGTGCACCACGGGGTGCCGGAGCGCAGAGGCAGCTGGGAGGCCGCACCGCTCGTCCTGGTGGGCGACGACGCCGCGCGGCGCGTGCGCGGGGCCGCGCGCAGAAGGGGAGTCATCCTCGTCGGCCGGGACCAGGACGACTCGGGCGTGTGGCGGCGTGCCGTCGAGATCGGCGCCGAGCACGTGCTGATGCTGCCCGACGGCGAACAGTGGCTGGTCGACCGGATCGCCGACGTGGCCGAGGGCGTCGGCAGGCCCGCTCTCACCGTGGGCGTGATCGGCGGCCGGGGCGGGGCCGGAGCGTCCACGCTCGCGTGCGCCCTCGCCGTCACCTCCGCGCGTGAGGGGTTGCGCACACTCCTGGTGGACGCCGATCCGCTCGGTGGCGGACTCGACGTACTCCTCGGCGGTGAGACGGCCGAGGGGCTGCGCTGGCCGGCGTTCGCCTCCTCGCGCGGCCGGGTCGGCGGAGGCGCCCTGGAGGAGTCGCTGCCCGAGCTGCACTCGCTGCGGGTGCTCAGCTGGGACCGCGGCGACCGGATCGCCGTGCCGCCGCAGGCGGTGCGCGCGGTGCTGGCGGCGGCCCGGCGCCGGGGCGGCACGGTCGTGGTGGACCTGCCGCGCCGGATCGACGACGGGGTCGCCGAGGTGCTCGGTCAGCTGGACGTCGGCCTGCTGGTGGTGCCCGCCGAGCTGCGGGCCGTGGCGGCCGCCGGGCGGGTGGCGTCCGCCGTGGGCATGGTCCTGCGGGACCTGCGGGTGGCGGTCCGCGGGCCGTATCCGCCGGGGCTCGACGACCGTGAGGTGGCCCGGCTGCTCGGGCTGCCGCTGGCCGGTGAGGTGCCGCTGGAGCCGGGGCTGCTGCGCCCTGACGAGGGCACGGCGCCGCCGGGTGCCGCCGGGCGGGGACCGCTCGCCCGGTTCTGCAAGGAGTTCTGGGAGCGGGCCCTCGTCGAGGCGGGTACGGCATGAGCACCCTGGCCGGACCGGAGGGCGCGGAGCTGCTCGACGGCGTGCGGCGGTGGCTGGCCGAGAGCGGTGGCGAGCCGACCCCCGCGCGCGTGGCGCAGGCCCTGCGCGAACAAGGGCGGGTGCTCGGGGACGCCGAAGTCCTGGGCGCCGCCGCGCGGTTGCGGTCGGAGCTGGTCGGCAGCGGGCCGCTGGAGCCGCTGCTCGCCGACCCGTCGGTGACCGACGTGCTGGTGTCCGCCCCGGACCGGGTCTGGGTGGACCGGGGCGGCGGACTGGAGCTGACGGCGGTGCGGTTCGCGGACGCGGCGGCCGTACGACGGCTCGCCCAGCGCCTCGCCGCGGTGGCGGGACGCCGTCTTGACGACGCCCGCCCGTGGGTCGACGCCCGGTTGCCCGACGGGACCCGGCTGCACGCGGTGCTGCCACCGGTGGCGGTGGGCTGCGCCTGCCTGTCGCTGCGCGTCGTGCGGCCGCGTGCCTTCACGCTCGGCGAGCTGGTCGCGGCGGGCACGGTGCCGCCGGGCGGGGACCGCGTGCTGCGCACGCTGCTCGACGCCCGGCTGTCGTTCCTCGTCAGCGGCGGCACGGGCAGCGGCAAGACGACGCTGCTGAGTGCCCTGCTGGGGCTGGTCGGGCCGGAGGAGCGGATCGTCCTCGCCGAGGACTCGGCGGAACTCCGGCCGGACCATCCGCACGTGGTGCGGCTGGAGACCAGACCCGCCAACCAGGAGGGGGCGGGCCTGGTCACCCTCGAGGACCTGGTGCGCCAGGCGCTGCGGATGCGGCCCGACCGGCTGGTGGTGGGCGAGGTGCGCGGGCCCGAAGTGGTCCATCTGCTGGCCGCGTTGAACACCGGCCACGAGGGCGGCTGCGGGACCGTGCACGCCAACGCGGCCGCCGATGTACCGGCCCGGCTGGAGGCGCTCGGCATGGCCGCCGGGCTCGACCGGGCCGCGCTGCACAGCCAGCTGGCGGCCGCCCTCGCCGTGGTGCTGCACCTCGTGCGCGACCGGTCAGGGCGGCGGCGCATCGCGGAGGTGCACGTGCTGGAGCGGGATCCGTCGGGGCTGGTGCGGACGGTGCCCGCGCTGCGATGGGGAGCCGAGGCGTTCGTGCGGGAGCGGGGCTGGGAGCGGCTGCGGGGGCTGCTCCGGGGAGACGGAACGGGGCCGTGTGAGGCCGGGACGAAGGAGGGCGAGGCATGACGGGGGCGGCTGAGCTGTCGATGGGTGCGGCCGTGGCGTGCATGGGGGCGGCGGTCTGGCTGATGGGCGAGCGGCACTCGGCGGCGCGGCGGGCGCGGTTGCTGCTCGCGGGCGGCGGGGCCGTCGGGAGCGGGCCGCCCGGGTGGCGGCGGATGACCGGTGGGTTGCGGCGCGTCCGCGGTCGGCTGCGGCCCGAGTGGTGGGCGCCGGTGGCCGGTCTGGTGCTGGCGGTGCTCGGGGCCTCGCTGCTGCCGGTCGTCCTGGGGGCGGCCGGGGTGCCGCTGCTGCGGCGGGTCCGGCGGGCCGCCCGGGCGCGGCGGGACCGGGAGCGCCGGGCCGACGCGGTGATCGCGCTGTGCGGCGCCCTCGCCGGGGAGGTACGGGCCGGACGCCAGCCGGGTGAGGCGCTGCTGCGGGCCGCGCGGGACTGCGGCGGACTCGCGGACGCGCGGGCGACGGTACTGGCGGCGGCGCGGTTCGGCGGTGACGTGCCCGACGCGCTCGCGACGGCGGCTCGGCAACCGGGCGCCGAGGGGCTGCGGGGACTCGCGGCGTGCTGGCGGGTGGCCGTGGACCAGGGCGCGGGGCTCGCGGCCGGACTCGACCGGCTCGCCGCCGCCCTGCGCGCCGAACGGGACCAACGGTGTGACCTGCGCGCCCAGTTGGCGGGTGCCCGGGCCACGGCGGTGATGCTCGCCGGGCTGCCGGCCCTGGGGCTCCTGATCGGCGGCGCCCTCGGCGCCGATCCCCTCCATGCCCTGCTGCACACCCCGGCGGGCCTGGGCTGTCTGGTCGCCGGCGGTGTGCTGGAAGGCCTGGGGGTGTGGTGGGTGCTGCGGATCGTGCGGGGCGCGGAGGCGGCGACATGAGCGGAGAAGTTGTCCACAGGCTGGGGGTGGCGGTGGGAATCGTGTCGGCCCTCATCTGGTCGGTGCGGTGGCTGGCGGACGGGCGGCGCCGGCGGCGGATACGGCGGCGGCTGGCCGAGCTGCAGGTCCGGGAAGCACCCGCTCCCGCCCCGCGCCTCGCCCTGCGCGGAGCCGCGCGGAGATGGCTGGCGCCCGTGGGTGTGGCGTGTGCCGGGTGGGCCCTGGTCGGCGGACTCACCGGTGTCGCCGTGGGGCTGGCCGGCGCGGTGGGGATGTGGCGGTGGCGGCTGCGGCAGGAGGTGTCCGGCGCGGACGCGCGGGCGCCCGACCTCGCCGAGGCGGCCCGGCAACTGCCCCTCGCCGCCGACCTGCTGGCCGCCTGCATCGCGGCGGGCGCCGGTCCGGTGATCGCGGCACAGGCGGTCGGCGAGGCCCTGGGCGGCCCGGTGGGGGACGCGCTGGCCCGCGGTGCGGCGGAGGTACGGCTGGGCGGTGAACCGGGGGCGGCCTGGCGCCGGTTGGCCGCCGTCCCGGGCGCCGGAGGGCTGGCCCGGCTGCTCGAACGGGCCGATGTGTCCGGGCTGCCGGCCGCCGCGCCGGTGGCGCGGCTCGCCGCTGAGGCCCGTGCCGACTGGGGCCGCGCCGCGACGGCCCGGGCCCGCCGAGCGGGCGTCATGGTCAGCGCGCCGGTCGGGCTCTGTTTCCTGCCCGCGTTCGTCGCGGTCGGCGTGCTGCCCGTGGTGATCGGGCTCGCGGGCGGCGTGCTCGGAGGGGGTGGCGGCTGACGGGGAGACGAAACGACAGCAAGCGATCTGAGAACAAAGAAAGTTCGGACTCTTTCCCACGGGGGTTGAGATGTGTCAGGTGGTATGGGCGCGGCTGCGGGCCGTGGTGTGCAGGGCGCGTGCGGCGCGGCGGGACGCGGGGATGGTCACCTCCGAGTACGCCACCGGAATCGTCGCGGCGGTGGCGTTCGCGGTGGTGCTCTACAAGGTCGTCACCAGCGGTGCGGTCAGCGCGGAGTTGCAGAGCATCGTGAAAGAAGCCCTCAATGCGCGGATGTGAGCGGGGCGCCGACCGCGGCTTCGTCACAGCGGAATCGGCCGTGGTGCTGCCCGTGCTGGTGATGTTCGCGATGGCATTGGTGTGGGGGCTGCTGGTCGTGGCCGCGCAGATCCAGTGCGTGGACGCGGCGCGGACGGGCGCCCGTGCGGCGGCCCGGCAGGACCCGCCCGGCGCGGTCGTGCGGCTGACCCGCGAGGCGGCGCCGCCCGGCGCGAAGGTCACCGTCAGCCGGGACGCGGAGCATGTGCGGGTGGTCGTCGTGGCCGAGCCGCCGGTGCTGCGCGGGCTGTCCTTCGCCGTGCGTGAGGAGGCCGTGGCGTCGGTGGAGGAGGCGGTGGGGTCGTGAGGCGGCGTCGCGTGACGGGGCGGACCGGATCGGACCGCGGGTCGGCCACCGTCTGGAGCGTCGGGGCGATCGCCGTCCTGTGCGTGGTGTTCGGCGTGGTCCTCGCGCTGGGGCAGGCCGTCGTGATCCGGCACCGTGCGGCGGGCGGGGCGGATCTCGCGGCGCTCGCGGCGGCGGACCACTGGGCCGAGGGCGCTGCGGAGGCCTGTGCGCGGGCCGGCCGGGTGGCCCGCGCACAGGACGTGCGGCTCGCGCGGTGCGAGGTCGTCGGGGAGATCTCCGACGTGACGGCGGCGTCGGGGCGGGGGCCGTTCACGGCGGAGGTGCGGGCGAGGGCGGGCCCTCCGTCGGCCCAGGTTCCGTCGGCCCTGGGGCTTGCGCCGGCTCCGGGCCTTCCCTTGGCCCCGGGTCTTCCGTCGGCCCCGGGGCTTCCCATGGCCCCAGGTCTTCCCTCGGCCCCGGGCCTTCCCGCGGCCCCGGGTCTCCAGCCGGCCCCGAGTCTCCCGCCGCATCTCCCTCCGTCTTCTCCTCCGGGGCCCCCTCCAGCAGCACCGTGAGGACGCGCACCGCCCCCCTCTTGTGCAGCGGGTCGTTGCCGTTGCCGCACTTGGGGGACTGGATGCAGGACGGGCAGCCGGCGTCGCACTCGCAGGAGGCGATGGCCTGGCGGGTGGCGGTCAGCCAGGTGCGGGCGGTGTGGAAGGCGCGCTCCGCGAAGCCAGCGCCACCCGGATGGCCGTCGTAGACGAACACCGTGGGCAGGAGCGTGTCGGGGTGGAGCGGGATGGACACGCCGCCGATGTCCCAGCGGTCGCAGGTCGCGAAGAGGGGCAGCAGGCCGATCGACGCGTGCTCGGCGGCGTGCAGGGCGCCGCCGAGGATCTCCGGGTTGATCCGCGCCCGGTCCAGCTGGTCCTCGGTGACGGTCCACCACACCGCCCGGGTGCGCAGCGTACGAGGAGGGAGGTCGAGCTTGGTCTCGCCCAGCACTTCACCGGTGATGAGCCGTCTGCGGAGGAAGGAGACGACCTGGTTGGTGACCTCGACGGAGCCGTAGCAGAGCCGGCCGTCGCCCCAGGGGACCTCGACGTCGGTCTCCAGGACGGAGATCGAGGTGGTGTCGCGGGCGACGGTGGAGTACGGCGGGGCGGCTTCCTCGACGAGGGCGACGGAGTCCTCCAGGTCCAGCGACCGCACGAGGTAGGTGCGGCCCTGGTGGAGGTGGACCGCTCCTTCATGGACCGTCGAGTGCGCGGCGCCCGCGTCGACCGTGCCGAGCAGCCGGCCCGTGCCGGCCTCGACGACCTGGATCGGGCGTCCGCCCTCACCGCGGATGTCGGTCAGGTCGGCGGCGCGCTCCCGGCGGGTCCAGTGCCAGGCCCTGGTGCGGCGGCGCAGCAGCTTCGCGGCCTCCAGCTGCGGCAGCAGGCCGTCGCAGGCCGGGCCGAACAGGTCGAGGTCCTCGTCCGTCAGCGGCAGCTCCGCGGCGGCCGCGCACAGGTGCGGCGCCAGCACGTAGGGGTTGTCCGGATCGAGGACGGTGGACTCGACGGGCTGGTCGAACAGGGCCTCCGGGTGGTGGACGAGGAAGGTGTCCAGGGGGTCGTCGCGGGCCACCAGGACGGCCAGGGCGCCCTGCCCGGCCCGTCCGGCCCGGCCGGCCTGCTGCCACAGGGAGGCCCGGGTGCCCGGGTAGCCCGCGATGACGACCGCGTCCAGGCCGGAGATGTCGATGCCGAGTTCCAGGGCGTTCGTCGCGGCGAGGCCCAGGAGTTCACCCGAATGGAGGGCGCGTTCGAGTGCGCGGCGCTCCTCCGGGAGATAACCGCCCCGGTACGCCGCGACACGCCGGGCCAGCGAGCGGTCGACCTCGGCCAGCCGCTCCTGGGAGATGACGGAGATCAGCTCGGCACCGCGCCGGGAGCGGACGAAGGCGACCGAGCGGACGCCCTGCACGGTGAGGTCGGTCAGCAGGTCGGCGGCCTCGGCGGTGGCCGTGCGGCGGACGGGAGCGCCCTTCTCGCCGTGCAGCTCGGTCAGCGGGGGCTCCCACAGGGCGAACACCAGTTCACCACGCGGTGAGGCGTCGTCGGCGACCTCCAGCACCGGCACGCCGGTGAGGCGGCGGGCGGCCACGGCGGGCTCGGCGGCGGTCGCGGAGGCCAGCAGGAACACGGGCGAGGCGCCGTAGCGGGCGCACAGGCGGCGCAGCCGGCGCAGCACCTGCGCGACGTGCGAGCCGAAGACGCCCCGGTAGGTGTGGCACTCGTCGATGACGACGTACTTCAGTGACTTCAGGAAGGAGGACCAGCGGGGGTGGGACGGCAGGATGCCGCGGTGGAGCATGTCCGGGTTGGTCAGGACGTAGTTGGCGTACTGGCGGATCCACTCGCGTTCCTCGAACGGAGTATCGCCGTCGTACACGGCGGCGCGCACGGCGTTGCCCAGGGGATGTGAAAGTTCCTTCACCGAGCGGCACTGGTCCGCCGCAAGAGCCTTGGTCGGAGCGAGGTAGAGGGTGGTGGCGCCGCGGCCGTTCGGGGCCTCGGCACCCTCCAGAAGGGTGGAAAGCACCGGCACGAGGTAGGCCAGGGACTTGCCGGAGGCCGTGCCGGTGGCGACGACGACCGACTCGCCGTCCAGGGCGTGCTCGGCCGCGCGGGCCTGGTGGGCCCAGGGATGCTCGATGCCCGCTGCCTGCACGGCAGCGACGACCTCGGCGCGGATCCGGTCCGGCCAGACGGCATGCCGACCCTCGCGCGGGGGCAAGTGCTCCGTATGAGTAATGCGCGAAGCCCTGCTCGGACCGGACGCGAGCCGGTCCAGGACCGCGCCCGGCGCGGGCCGGGAGGCGGGGTCCGTCGGGGTTCGATCGGATCGGTGATTCTTGGCCATCGGCACCGAGTGTGTCACTGGCGTGACGGACAATGGAGCCAAGGCGTCGTGCACGCCTGCCGGTAAGTGATTGAATGCCATCGCGGCTGGCGAAGCGTCCAAGGGCTGAAGCCGAGATGCCCCAAGGGCGACCGCTCGATAGCAAGGTGCTGGAGGATCCGTGGACCTGTCCCTGTCGACCGAGACCATGGGCGATCGCACGATCGTCAGGGTCGGTGGCGAAATCGACGTATATACCGCGCCCAAGCTGCGCGAGCAGTTGGTCGAGCTGGTGAACGACGGCAGTTTCCACCTTGTCGTCGACATGGAGGGCGTGGACTTCCTCGACTCCACCGGGCTCGGCGTACTGGTCGGCGGCCTCAAGCGCGTGCGGGCCCATGAGGGCTCCCTGCGCCTGGTCTGCAACCAGGAGCGCATTCTGAAGATCTTCCGCATCACCGGCCTCACCAAGGTGTTCCCCATTCACACCTCGGTCGAGGAAGCGGTAGCGGCCACCGACTGAGACCGGACCCGGGCCGTGTGCCCGGGTCCGCAGTGCGGTACGAGTTCCGCAGAAGTGAAGACCGAGGGGGCCCGGGCTTTCGGCGGCCCGGTGCCTCCCGACAGCACGCCCGTAGTTGCGAGGGGGATGCATGGCCACCGTTGAGCTCCGCTTCAGCGCGCTGCCCGAGCACGTCAGAACCGCCCGGCTGGTGGCGGCAGCGGTGGCGCGCAGGGCCGGAGTGGACGAGGCCGTCCTCGACGAGGTCAGGCTCGCCGTCGGCGAGGCGTGCACCCGGGCCGTCGGACTGCATCAGACAGGCGGGATCTCGGCACCGGTGAAGGTGCTGCTGATCGAGGAGGAGAAACAGTTCTCCATCGAGGTCGGCGACGAGGCCCCGCACGCGGTCCCCGGCGAGCGCGGGCCCGGCGCCGGGCCCGGCGACCCCGACGGGGAGGCCGACGAGGACGAGATGGGCCTCGCGGTCATCAGCGGCCTCGTCGACGACGTCGAGGTCAGCGCGGGTGAGCACGGCGGGTCGATCAAGATGACCTGGCCGACCACGCCGCCGCCCACCATCCTGGCCTGACCGCCGCCCACCATCCTGGCCTGACCGGCCACCGCGCACTCCGTTCTTCCGAAGGGCCCCACCCGTGGGGCCCTTCGCCATGTGCGGGTGTCAGTGCGCGCCTTTACAGTAGTTCCTGTGCCGTTCATCGCGTGAATTCGTTCACGATCATTCGCGTGCTCCGCGGTAGTCCCAGAATGCTTTCAGGGCATTACCGCAGAAGGCCAATCCCGTTTATCGCGCTCTGTTTTGATCAGGTTCCGGTACCTACAATCCCGTCCACATCTTGAGCTCAGCCCAAGCGTCAAGGAGGACGAATGGCGGGGCTTTCCATCTCACCACAGTCGGGCCATCCCACAGACCTCGCAGCCGCCGTACTGACCGATGGCAACCGCGTTCTCGTCGTGGTCATCGCGGTCGTCGCGCTGGCGGCGCTCGCGGTCGCGGGGGTCCTGGTGCGCCAGGTACTCGCGGCCGGCGAGGGCACCGACAGCATGAAGAAGATCGCGGCGGCGGTCCAGGAAGGCGCCAACGCCTATCTGGCACGCCAGCTGCGCACGCTCGGCGTATTCGCCGTCGTCGTGTTCTTCCTGCTCATGCTGCTGCCCGCTGACGACTGGAATCAGCGTGTCGGACGGTCGGTGTTCTTCCTGATCGGAGCGGCGTTCTCGGCGGCCACCGGCTATATCGGCATGTGGCTCGCCGTACGCAGCAATGTGCGTGTCGCCGCGGCGGCGCGTGAAGCGACCCCGGCGGCAGGCGAGCCGGAAAAAGATCTGACCGCCGTCTCGCACAAAGCGATGAAGATCGCATTTCGCACCGGCGGCGTGGTCGGCATGTTCACGGTGGGCCTCGGCCTGCTCGGTGCCTCCTGCGTGGTCCTGGTGTACGCGGCCGACGCGCCGAAGGTGCTGGAGGGATTCGGTCTCGGGGCCGCGCTGATCGCGATGTTCATGCGGGTCGGCGGCGGCATCTTCACCAAGGCCGCCGACGTCGGCGCCGACCTGGTCGGCAAAGTCGAGCAGGGCATTCCGGAGGACGATCCGCGCAATGCCGCGACCATCGCCGACAACGTGGGCGACAACGTCGGCGACTGCGCGGGCATGGCGGCCGACCTCTTCGAGTCGTACGCCGTGACGCTGGTCGCCGCGCTGATCCTGGGCTCGGCGGCCTTCGGCGACGCGGGGCTCGGCTTCCCGCTGCTGGTGCCGGCCATCGGTGTGATCACGGCGATGATCGGCATCTTCGCGGTGGCGCCGAGGCGCGCCGACCGCAGCGGCATGAGCGCCATCAACCGCGGGTTCTTCATCTCCGCGGTGATCTCGCTCGTGCTGGTGGCGGTGGCCGTCTTCGTCTACCTGCCGGGGAAGTACTCGGAGCTGGACGGTGTCACCGACGCCGCGATCCAGGGCAAGGACGGCGACCCGCGGATCCTCGCGCTCGTCGCGGTGGCCATCGGCATCGTGCTCGCCGCCCTGATCCAGCAACTGACCGGCTACTTCACGGAGACCACCCGCCGGCCCGTGCGGGACATCGGCAAGACCTCGCTCACCGGCCCGGCCACCGTCGTCCTCGCCGGTATCTCCGTCGGTCTCGAATCCGCCGTCTACACCGCGCTGTTGATCGGCCTGAGCGTGTACGGGGCGTTCCTGCTCGGCGGTACGTCGATCATGCTGGCGCTGTTCGCGGTGGCGCTGGCCGGCACCGGCCTGCTCACCACGGTCGGCGTGATCGTCGCGATGGACACCTTCGGGCCGGTCTCCGACAACGCGCAGGGCATCGCGGAGATGTCCGGCGACGTCGAGGGCGCGGGCGCGCAGGTGCTCACCAACCTGGACGCGGTCGGCAACACCACCAAGGCGATCACCAAGGGCATCGCGATCGCCACGGCCGTGCTGGCGGCGGCGGCGCTGTTCGGTTCCTACCGGGACGCGATCATCACCGGCGCGCGGGACGTGGGCGAGGAGTTGTCCGGGCCGGGCGCGCCGATGAGCCTGATGATGGACATCTCGCAGCCCAACAACCTGGTGGGGCTCGTCGCGGGCGCGGCGGTCGTCTTCCTCTTCTCCGGGCTGGCGATCAACGCCGTGTCGCGGTCGGCGGGTTCCGTGGTCTTCGAGGTGCGGCGGCAGTTCCGGGAGCGGCCCGGGATCATGGACTACAGCGAGAAACCGGAGTACGGCAAGGTCGTCGACATCTGTACGAGGGACGCGCTCAGGGAACTCGCGACTCCCGGTCTGCTCGCCGTCATGGCGCCCATCTTCATCGGGTTCACGCTCGGCGTCGGTCCGCTCGGCGCGTTCCTGGCGGGCGCGATCGGCGCGGGCACGCTGATGGCGGTGTTCCTCGCCAACTCCGGTGGCGCCTGGGACAACGCCAAGAAGCTCGTCGAGGACGGCCACCACGGCGGCAAGGGCAGCGAGGCCCACGCCGCGACGGTCATCGGCGACACGGTCGGCGACCCCTTCAAGGACACCGCCGGTCCCGCGATCAACCCGCTGCTCAAGGTCATGAACCTGGTGGCGCTGCTCATCGCGCCCGCGGTGATCAACTTCTCCTACGGCGCCGACAAGAGCATCGGGGTGCGGATCCTGATCGCGGCGATCGCGTTCCTCGTGATCGTCGGCGCGGTGTACGTGTCGAAGCGGCGCGGGATCGCCATGGGTGACGAAGGCAACGCCGAGCCGGAGCCCAAGTCGGCCGACCCGGCGGTCGTTTCGTAGGGAGGTCCTCCGAGCCCCAGCTCAAGGTGCGGGCGGGCGGAGCGCGTTGGCGCGACGCCCGCCCGCTCTTGTGTGTACACGACCACGCCGTGAGCCTTCTCTCGCTTGGTGCAAAAGGTTACAAAAAGGTCTTAATAGACGTTCGGCGTGCGGTTGCCGTGCATCCGGCGTGTATGTTCCGGGGCCGAGAGCCATGGAAGGGACCAAACCGGTGAACAAGAAGCTCGCGGCCGCACTGTCCGGCGGTGCGGTACTGGTACTGGCGCTGTCGGGCTGCGGCGGCGACGACAACGAGAAGCTGGACTCCTGGGCCAAGCAGGTCTGTGACGCCGTACAGCCGCAGGCCAAGAAGATCGAGTCGGCCAATGCCGCGATCCAGAAGGAGACCTCGGACAACAGCACGCCGGAGGACGTCCAGAAGACCGACGCGCAGGCCTTCCAGGACATGTCCGACGCCTACAAGGCGATCGGGGCCGCGGTGAACAAGGCCGGGGCGCCGGACGTCGAGAACGGCGAGAAGAAGCAGAAGGACGCGGTCACGGAACTCAACTCCATCTCCTCGTCCTACGCCGACCTGAAGAAGCAGGTCGACGGGCTGGACACGAAGGACCAGGGGAAGTTCGCCGACGGCCTCAAGGACATCGCCACCGAGCTGGACAAGCTGAGCAAGAGCGGCAACGACGCGCTCCGGAACCTGGAGGAGGGCGAGGTCGGCCAGGCGATGGCCCGTCAGTCGAGCTGCAAGGCGGCCACGGCGTCGGCGGGGGCCACGCAGAGCTGAGTGCACTGGTCCCGGTTGTGGCCTGTGGTCTGAGGGTGGCCTGTGGGGCGGGTGTGAACTTGCGCAGCCGCCCCGCGGGGACACGCGCGATAGCCGGTAGAGACGCGCGCGAGACCCGGTACGGGCACGTGCGACACCGGTGCCGGCGGCCACAATGGGGGCGTGAGTAACGCCAGTCAGTCACCCCTGTCCCCGCTGCCCTCCACCGACCGTCCCGAGGTCGCCGCCCGGCTCCGGGAGGCCCTGCTCGCGGCCTCCTTCACGGCCGACGGACTGCTCGAACTGCTCGGTGCCCCCGCGTACGCGGCGCTGGCCCGGAGCGAGACCGTGCCCGCGCTCCGGGCCACCCGCGGGGACACGCCGCTGGAGATGCTCGTCCGGCTGTTCCTGCTCCAGCAGCCCGTGCCGCACGCGCGCGTGGCGGACGTCCTGCCCGTCGACGCCTGCCTGGAGAGCGGCTGGCTGGTGCCCGCCGGCGGCGACGAACTCGCCGCCGCGGTGGACGTCCGGCCCTACGGCGGCCCCGGCGGCGAGGACTGGTTCATCGTGTCGGACCTCGGCTGCGCCGTCGGCGGCGCCGGCGGGATCGGCCGGCACGACGAGGGAGTCGTCCTCGGGGTCGGCGGCGCCTCGACGACCCTCGCCGGCATCACCGTCCGCACGCCCGTCGCCGCCGCCCTCGACCTCGGCACCGGCTCCGGCATCCAGGCCCTGCACGCCGCGCAGCACGCCACCCGGGTGACGGCCACCGACCTCAACCCGCGCGCCCTGCACATCACCGCCCTCACGCTGGCGCTGTCCGGCGCCCCGGCCGCCGATCTGCGCGAGGGCTCCCTCTTCGCACCGGTCCGCGACGACGAGCGGTACGACCTGATCGTCTCCAACCCGCCGTTCGTGATCTCGCCCGGCGCCCGGCTCACCTACCGCGACGGCGGGATGGGCGGGGACGATCTGTGCCGCACGCTCGTTCAGGAGGCAGGGGAACGGCTGAACGAGGGCGGGTTCGCGCAGTTCCTCGCCAACTGGCAGCACGTGGAAGGGGAGGACTGGCAGGACAGGCTCAGGTCATGGGTGCCCCGGGGCTGCGACGCGTGGATCGTGCAGCGCGAGGTGCAGGACGTCAACCAGTACGCCGAGCTGTGGCTGCGGGACGCGGGTGACCACCGCGGCGACGTGGCGGAGTACCAGGCGCGGTACGACGCATGGCTCGACGAGTTCGAGGCGCGCAAGGTGAAGGCCGTCGGCTTCGGCTGGATCACCCTGCGCAGGACGGACGCCGCCGTGCCCTCCCTCACGGTGGAGGAGTGGCCGCATCCGGTCGAGCAGCCGCTCGGCGACAGCATCCGGAACCACTTCGACCGGCTCGACTACCTGCGCGAGCACGACGACGCCGCCCTGCTCGAAGGGCACTTCCGGCTCGCCGCCGAGATCGTGCAGGAGCAGGTCGGGCTGCCCGGCGCCGAGGACCCGGAGCACGTGGTGCTGCGGCAGAACCGCGGCATGCGCCGGGCGACCCGGGTGGACACGGTCGGCGCGGGCTTCGCGGGCGTGTGCGACGGCACGATGAGCGCCGGCCGCATCCTCGACGCCATCGCCCAGCTGGTCGGCGAGGACCCGGTGCTGCTGCGCGACCGCACACCGGCGCAGATCCGGCTGCTGGTGGAGCAGGGGTTCCTGGAGCCGGCCGGCTGAGGGGCCCGGAGCGGGTTCCGCCGAGGAGGCCGCCAACAAATTCGAGTCGATTTGAACACCTCGTCCGAAAGGGGCCGTGAGGGGCTGGACGTCCTTGATCGGCAGCCGTGTCGCCCCCGAGTTCACCTCGGGTTCGCCTGCCCGCCGCCCGCGCGTGTCAGCCTCCCGGGGCTGGGGAGTCACGGACGTGAGAAAAGGGGCACGGCGGGCCATGGAGAGCGAACCGGCGATCTTCGCGGGAGCGGTGTTCTCCCTGTTCGGAGGGGGACTGCTGGCCTGGACCGTGACGCGCGTGCGCCAGCACCGGCCCGTCGCCCACGGCGTGCGGCCGGCCGTGTCGGCGACCCTCGCGAGCGTCGTCGCGGTGCTCGCCCTCGTGGTCGGAACGTGGTGCTTCACCCGCCTGTGAGTCCCGGGCGGGAGACGTACCCGCCCGTGACCGGGAGGTCGCGCTCCGCGCAGGGCCGGGCTTGCTCTGGGTACTCCGGGCGGCAGGATTGGTGGTAGTCGGGTTACCGTTCGAGTGGCCGTTGCGGGCTTTTCCCGTTTGACACGGGGGCGGGCTGTACCGTCACACTCCGCAGCGTCACCACCTACCCAGCCCCGGTAAGCGACTCCGGGGAGGCCCAGCGTCGACCGGAGAGAAGAGCGAAGTTGTCCCCGACCAGCGAGACCGCGAAGGGCGGCCGCCGACTCGTCATCGTCGAGTCGCCTGCCAAGGCGAAGACGATCAAGGGCTATCTCGGGCCCGGATACACCGTCGAGGCGAGCGTCGGGCACATCCGCGACCTTCCCAACGGCGCCGCCGAGGTGCCCGACAAGTACACCGGCGAGGTCCGCCGGCTCGGTGTGGACGTCGACCACGACTTCCAGCCGATCTATGTGGTCAACGCCGATAAGAAGGCGCAGGTCAAGAAGCTCAAGGACCTGCTGAAGGACTCCGACGAGCTCTTCCTCGCCACCGATGAGGACCGCGAGGGCGAGGCCATCGCCTGGCACCTCCAGGAGGTGCTCAAGCCGAAGGTCCCGGTCAAGCGGATGGTCTTCCACGAGATCACCAAGGCCGCGATCCAGGCCGCCGTGGCCAACCCGCGCCAGCTCAACCAGAAGCTCGTCGACGCCCAGGAGACCCGCCGCATCCTCGACCGCCTCTACGGCTACGAGGTCTCGCCGGTCCTGTGGAAGAAGGTCATGCCGCGGCTGTCCGCGGGCCGTGTCCAGTCCGTCGCCACCCGTCTCGTCGTGGAGCGGGAACGCGAGCGCATCGCCTTTCGTTCGGCTGAGTACTGGGACCTGACGGGTACCTTCGCGACCGGCCGCGCGGGAGACCCGTCGGACCCGTCGTCGCTGGTCGCGCGCCTGCAGACCGTCGACGGCAGGCGGGTCGCGCAGGGCCGCGACTTCGACTCCCTGGGACAACTGAAGAGCGCGAACACCCTCCACCTCGACGAGGCGAACGCCCGCGCCCTCGCCGCCGCCCTGGAGCAGACGCGGTTCGCCGTCCGCTCGGTCGAGTCCAAGCCCTACCGCCGCTCGCCGTACGCCCCGTTCCGTACGACGACGCTGCAGCAGGAGGCCAGCCGCAAGCTCGGCTTCGGCGCGAAGGCCACGATGCAGATCGCGCAGAAGCTGTACGAGAACGGCTACATCACGTACATGCGTACGGACTCCACGACCCTGAGCGACACGGCGGTCGCCGCCGCCCGCGCCCAGGTCACGCAGCTGTACGGCGCCGACTACCTGCCGCCGCAGCCGCGGACGTACGCCGGGAAGGTCAAGAACGCGCAGGAGGCCCACGAGGCGATCCGCCCCTCGGGTGATCGTTTCCGCACTCCCGCCGAGACCGGGCTGACCGGCGACCAGTTCAAGCTCTACGAGCTGATCTGGAAGCGGACGGTCGCCTCCCAGATGAAGGACGCGACCGGCAACAGCGTCACGGTGAAGATCGGCGGCGCCGCCTCCGACGGCCGGGACGTCGAGTTCAGCGCGTCCGGCAAGACGATCACCTTCCACGGCTTCCTGAAGGCCTACGTCGAGGGCGCCGACGACCCGAACGCCGAGCTCGACGACCGCGAGCGCCGGCTGCCCCAGGTCTCCGAGGGCGACGCCCTGAGCGCCGAGGAGATCACGGTCGACGGGCACGCCACCAAGCCCCCGGCCCGCTACACCGAGGCCTCCCTGGTCAAGGAGCTGGAGGAGCGCGAGATCGGCCGTCCGTCGACGTACGCGTCGATCATCGGCACGATCCTGGACCGCGGCTACGTGTTCAAGAAGGGCACGGCCCTGGTGCCGTCCTTCCTGTCCTTCGCCGTGGTCAACCTCCTGGAGAAGCACTTCGGGCGGCTGGTGGACTACGACTTCACCGCCAAGATGGAGGACGACCTCGACCGCATCGCCCGCGGCGAGGCGCAGGCCGTGCCGTGGCTGAAGCGGTTCTACTTCGGCGAGGGCGGCAGCAACGGCGACGCGGCCGACGCCGGCAACGGCGACGGGGACCACCTCGGCGGCCTCAAGGAACTGGTCACCGACCTGGGCGCGATCGACGCGCGCGAGGTGTCGTCGTTCCCCGTGGGCAACGACATCGTGCTGCGCGTCGGGCGCTACGGTCCCTACATCGAGCGCGGCGAGAAGGACACTGAGCAGCACCAGCGCGCCGACATCCCCGACGACCTCGCCCCGGACGAGCTGTCCGTGGAGCTGGCCGAGGAGCTGCTGGCCAAGCCCAGCGGCGACTTCGAGCTGGGCACCGACCCGGCCACCGGCCACACGATCGTCGCCAAGGACGGCCGCTACGGCCCGTACGTGACGGAGGTCCTCCCGGAGGGCACCCCGAAGACGGGCAAGAACGCGGTCAAGCCGCGCACGGCGTCCCTCTTCAAGTCGATGTCGCTGGACACGGTGACCCTCGACGACGCCCTGAAGCTGATGTCGCTGCCGCGCGTCGTCGGCACGGACGCCGAGGGCCAGGAGATCACCGCGCAGAACGGCCGCTACGGCCCGTACCTGAAGAAGGGCACGGACTCGCGCTCGCTCCAGTCCGAGGAGCAGCTCTTCACGATCACGCTGGAGGAGGCGCTGGCGATCTACGCCCAGCCCAAGCAGCGTGGCCGGGCCGCCGCCAAGCCGCCGCTGAAGGAACTGGGCACCGACCCGGTCAGCGAGAAGCCGGTCGTCGTCAAGGACGGCCGCTTCGGGCCGTACGTCACCGACGGCGAGACCAACGCGACCCTGCGCTCCGGCGACAGCGTCGAGACGATCACCCCGGAGCGCGGGTTCGAGCTGCTCGCCGAGAAGCGCGCGAAGGGGCCGGCGAAGAAGACCGCGAAGAAGGCGGCCAAGAAGGCGCCGGCGAAGAAGACGGCGACGGCGGCCAAGAAGACAGCGGCGAAGAAGACCACGACCGCGAAGAAGACGACGGCGAAGAAGACCACCACCGCGAAGAAGACGGCCGCCAAGACGGCGACCGCCGCGAAGTCGGCGGAGGACTGAGGCCGTTCAGGCCTGTTGAAGACAAGCCGAGGACCCGTCGCGGGCCCGGGCCGCCAAGGTCCGGGGCTTCGCCCAGGGTTCGGAAAGCGAACGCCCCGGCAACACTTCGGTGTCGGGGCGTGCGCATGCCAGGCCGGGCGGCCCGGGGTGTCGGTGCCTCCCGATAGGCTGAATGCATGACGCGAGCCGAGCACCCAACGGCCCCTCAGCCGGCCCCCGACGACGCCCTGGTCGCGGACTCCCGCGAGCGTGCCGTCCGCGCCCTGCTGCGCCGTCCGCAGCTGAAGCGGTTGTGGAGCGCCCAGCTCGTGGGAGGCGTGGGCGACACCCTCGCGCTCCTCGTGCTGGTCGTCCTCGCCCTCCAGGCGTCCATCGCGGAGGGCTCGTTCGGGGGCGGCTACCGAGGCGTGGCGTTCGCAGTGGCGACCGTTTTCGGGGTGCGCATCCTCGCGACGCTCCTCTTCGGCGCCGTGCTCCTCGGGCCGCTCACCGCGCTCACCTCCCAGGACGGCCCGCTCGACCGCCGCTGGACCATGGTCGGCGCGGACGGGCTGCGCGCCGCGCTGCTCATCGTCGCGCCCCTGTGGATCGACTGGACGCCCGAGGACGCGCTGGCCATCCTCCTCGTCACCGCCTTCGTGACGGGAGTCGCCGAGCGGTTCTGGACGGTGTGCCGCGAGAGCGCGGCCCCCGCCCTGCTGCCCGCCCCGCCGCCGGAGGGCGCGACGGTCCGGCCGCTGCCGGACCACATGGACGCCCTGCGCCGGCTGTCGCTGCGCACGGGCTTCGTGGCGATCCCCCTCGCGGCCGTCGCCCTCGTCGTCGCGGCCCTCTTCAACAACCTGCTGGGCGCCGGCATCGACTGGTTCGCCCAGCACCAGGCGGCCCTCGCCTCCTACGTCGCCGCCGGGCTGTTCGCCGCGTCCCTGTCCGTGCTGACCTTCCTGGAGCTGCCCGCCACGCGCACCCCGCGCGCGCGGTCGCCGCTCGAAGGGCTGCGCCGCCCGAAGACCACCACGGGCGCCGAGAAGGGCCGCACCGGCGCGATGCCGCTGCTCGTGCTGGCCTGCGCCGCCGTCGCCACCGCGGTGTCGGCCGCCGTCGCCGTGGCCGTCCTGCACGCCAAGGACCTGGGCGGCGGCCCGGTCCTGTTCGGGCTGTTCGCGGCCGCGCTGACCGGCGGTGTCGTCGTCGGCATCCGTACGGCGCCCCGCCTGCTGCCCGCCCTGTCGCGCCGTCGGCTCCTCGCGCTGGCGGTCGCCTTCACCGGTGTCGCGCTGCTGGCCGCCGGCCTGGTCCCGGACGTCACCAGCGTGCTGCTGATCCTCGCGCTGGCCGGTGCCGGCGCCGGCCTGGCCGCCAACATCGGGCACACCCTGCTCGACCAGGAGACCGAGGAGTACCGGCGGTCCCGTACGACGGAGCACCTGCACGCGGTCGTCCGCGTCTGCGTGGCGCTCGGCGCGGTGATCGCCCCGGTGGTGGCGGCGGGCATCGGGCCGCACCGGCTGGAGAGCGGCAAGTTCGTCTTCGCGCACGGCGGAGCCGCCTTCACGCTGATGCTGGCCGGCGCCCTGCTGCTGCCGGTCGCCGCGCTGGTGCTGGCCAAGGTCGACGACCGCTCCGGCGTGCCCCTGCGGCAGGACCTCAAGGACGCCCTGCTCGGCGGCGACGACCCGGAGCAGGCGCCCGCCGCGTCCGGCTTCTTCATCGCCCTGGAGGGCGGCGACGGGGCCGGCAAGTCCACGCAGGCCGAGGCGCTCGCCGAGTGGATCCGCGCCAAGGGCCACGAGGTCGTGCTGACCCGCGAGCCGGGGGCGACGCCGGTGGGCAAGCGGCTGCGGTCGATCCTGCTGGACGTGTCGAGCGCGGGCCTGTCGCACCGCGCGGAGGCGCTGCTGTACGCGGCCGACCGGGCCGAGCACATCGACACCGTCGTACGACCCGCCCTGGAGCGCGGCGCGGTCGTCATCTCCGACCGGTACATCGACTCCTCCGTGGCCTACCAGGGCGCGGGCCGAGACCTGTCGCCGACGGAGATCGCCCGGATCAACCGCTGGGCGACGGACGGACTCGTGCCGCATCTGACCGTGCTGCTGGACGTCGCGCCGGAGACCGCGCGCGAACGGTTCACCGAGGCGCCCGACCGGCTGGAGTCGGAGCCCGCCGAGTTCCACGCGCGCGTGCGGGCCGGTTTCCTCACCCTGGCCGCGGCCGACGCCGGCCGGTACCTGGTGGTGGACGCCGGCCAGGAGCCCGAGGCCGTCACCACCGTCATCCGGCACCGGCTCGACCAGGTGCTGCCGCTGTCCGAGGCCGAGATCAAGGCCCGCGAGGAGGCCCGGAAGAAGGCCGAGGAGGAAGCCCGCCGCAAGGCCGAGGAAGAGGCCGCCCGCAAGGCCGAGGAGGAGCGCCTGGAGCGCGAGCGCCAGGAGCAGCTGGCCAAGCTGCGCGCCGAGGAGGAGGAGCGCAAGCGCCGCGAGCTGGAGGAGGCGCAGCGCCGCGAGGCCGAACGGCAGGCGGAGGAGGCCCGGCGCCGGGCCGAGGAAGCGCGGAGGAAGGCCGAGGAGGAGCGGGCGCGGCTCCTCGCGGAGGAGAAGGCCCGGGCCGAGGAGGAGGCCCGCCGCAAGGCCGAGGAGGAACGGCGCCGCAAGCAGGCCGAGGAGGAGGCCCGGCTGCGGGCCGAGGCCGAGGCGCTCCGCCTGGAGAAGCAGCGCAAGGCCGAGGAGGCCCTGCTGCGGGCCGAGGAGGCACGGCGGCTCGCGGAGGCGGCGGCCGCCGCGGCCGCGGCCGGGCCGAAGATCTCCATGTCCAAGAGCCCCGCGCCGGAGCGCCCCTCCGGCCCGGCGGCGGGTCAGGACGCGGCGACCGTGCCGACGCCCGTGGTGACACCGGGCGGCTCGGCGGACGACACGACCGTGCTGCGTCCCGTGCGGGACGAGGAGCACGACCCGGGCCGGACCTCGGGGGTGTCCGACGCCGAGGTGACGGCCGAGCTGCCGAAGCCGCCGGTTCCGCCGGGGGCGGGGGAGGAGACGGAGGTCCTGCCGCCGGTTCGGTCCGGGACCGACCCGTGGGCCGGTTCCCGGGACGAGACCGAGGTGCTGCCCCAGGTGCCCTCCGGGGCGACGGACGAGACGGCTGTGCTGCCGCCTGTGCGGCCCGGGGGCGCCGAGGACAGGACTGTGCGCTCCGGGGACGCGGAGGAGACGGCCGTGCTGCCGCCCGTGCGGCCCGGGGATGCCGAGGAGACGGCCGTGCTGCCGCCCGTCCGCGGGGACGAACCGGCGGACCGGGTGCCGCCCGGCTATTTCCGGGACGACTCCCCGGCCGCCCGGCCCGACGGGACCGAGGACCGGACGCGTGAGCTGCCCCAGGTCGACGCCGAGGGCACCCCGCGCCGCAGGCGGTCCGACTGGGCCGAGGAGACGCCGCTGGACGACCTGCCCTCGCTGGCGGACGAGCTGCTCGGACCGCACGAGGACGAGTCGGACGAGGGGCGCGGGCGCCGGGGCAGGGGCGGCCGGGGCCGCTGAGGCCTCCGGCGGACGGACGCAGACGGCGGGTCCGGGCCGGGAGTGTCGTGGGAACCGGGCCTGGACCGGGTCTGCCCCAGGAGCCGCGGCCCGACCGTGGCACGGCCGCTGCACGGCTCCGGCGCGGCCTCGGCATGGCTCGCGTACGGCTCGACATGGCTCTCGTACGGCCGCGGTACGGCCCCGGCACGGCCGTTGCCCCGGCCCTGCCGCGCTGTCGGCCGGGGCAGGCGGGCGCGGAGGGCGATGTCAGTGGTCGCCCCCACAATGGACCTCGCAAGGCGGAACGTGACGGAAGGGCGGCGTGACCCATGACCGTGTGGGACGACCTCGTCGGGCAGGAGAGGGTGAGCGAGCAGCTGGCCGCTGCCGCCCGGGACGCCGACGCCCTGGTCACCGCGGCCGCGACCGACACCCCCCCGCCCGAGGCGTCGAAGATGACGCACGCGTGGCTGTTCACGGGCCCACCGGGAGCCGGCCGCAACCAGGCGGCGCGGGCGTTCGCGGCGGCCCTCCAGTGCGTCAGCCCCGACCGCGCGCTCGGCGGAGCCCCGGGCTGCGGCTTCTGCGACGGCTGCCACACGGCCCTGATCGGCACGCACGCCGACGTCACCACGGTCGCCGCGGTCGGCACGCAGATCCTCGCCGACGACATGCGCGACACGGTCCGCAAGTCGTTCACCTCGCCCGCGAACGGCCGCTGGCAGATCATCCTCGTCGAGGACGCCGAGCGGCTGAACGAGAAGTCGGCCAACGCCGTCCTGAAGGCCGTGGAGGAGCCCGCCCCCCGCACGGTCTGGCTGCTCTGCGCCCCCTCCATCGAGGACGTCCTGCCGACCATCCGCTCCCGCTGCCGCCACCTGAACCTGAGCACGCCGTCGGTCGACGCCGTCGCCGACATGCTCGTCCGCCGCGAGGGCATCGAGCCGGACGTCGCCGCGGCGGCGGCCCGCGCGACCCAGGGCCACGTCGACCGGGCCCGCCGCCTGGCCACCGACCCGGCCGCGCGGGAGCGCCGTGCCGCCGTGCTGCGGCTGCCGCTGCGGGTGGACGACATCGGCAGTGCGCTCAAGGCCGCCCAGGAGCTCGTCGACGCGGCCGCCGAGGACGCCAAGCAGCTCGCGGAGGAGACGGACGTCAAGGAGACCGAGGAGCTGAAGGCCGCCCTCGGCGCGTCCCAGGGCGGCCGCATGCCGCGCGGCACCGCGGGCGTGATGAAGGACCTGGAGGACAAGCAGAAGCGCCGCAGGACGCGCACGCAGCGCGACAGCCTCGACCTCGCCCTGACCGACCTCACGGCCTTCTACCGCGACGTCCTCGCCCTCCAGCTCGGCTCCCGCGTGGCCATCGCCAACGCGGACGCCGAGGACGCCCTGGAGCGCCTCGCCCGCGGCAGCTCCCCGGAGTCCACGCTCCGCCGTATCGAGGCCATCGCCGCCTGCCGTGAGGCGCTCGACCGCAATGTGGCACCGCTGCTCGCGGTGGAGGCGATGACGATGGCGCTCAGAGCGGGCTGAGGCGAGGCGCGCACGGCTCGCGAGTGCACGCGCGCGAGTATCCCGCGCGGGGCACGCGCGGGATACTCGCGGGATTGAAGCGCGTGATGGACGGCGTCACTCGTACGAGGCACGACACGCACGCAGGGCATCCATTCCGTCGCGCAGAGTTACGCTCACTGGATGTACACAAGGCGTACCCCCCGCACCGCCTCGGCCCCGACCGCTTCGGCCTCCACCGCCTCGGCCCCCCGCTCCGGCGGCCTCCACCGCCGGGCCCGCAGCGGAGCCAGGACCGCGGCCGGCCTCCTCGCCACGGCCGCGCTGCTCGTCTCCGCCTGCTCCTCCGGAAGCTCGACGACGGCCACCGCGTCCGCCGCCTCCGCGGCGGCCGACACGGCCGTCCTCGTCGCGCTGCCGCGGCCCGTCCCCGCGGCGCTCTCGCCGTACTACCGGCAGAAGCCGGCCTGGCGCGGCTGCGGCGTCCCGGGCTTCGAGTGCGCCACGGTCAAGGCACCGCTCGACTACGACAAGCCGTCCGGCGGCGACGTCCGGCTCGCCGTCGCCCGCAAGAAGGCCACCGGCCCGGGCGCGCGGCTCGGCTCGCTGCTGGTGAACCCCGGCGGGCCCGGCGGCTCGGCGATCGGCTACGTGCAGGCGTACGCGGGCATCGGCTATCCGTCCGAGGTACGGGCCCGCTACGACATGGTGGCGGTCGACCCGCGCGGCGTGGCCCGCAGCGAGCCCGTCGAGTGCCTGGACGGGCCGGAGATGGACGCGTACACGCAGACGGACGCCACGCCCGACGACGCGAAGGAGACCGACGGGCTGGTCGCGGCGTACCGGACGTTCGCCGAGGGCTGCGGCGCGGACGCGCCCAGGCTGCTGCGCCATGTGTCGACGGTGGAGGCGGCCCGGGACATGGACATCGTGCGGGCGGCGCTCGGCGACGAGAAGCTCAACTTCGTCGGCGCCTCCTACGGGACCTTCCTCGGCGCGACGTACGCCGGGCTCTTCCCGCAGCGGACGGGCCGACTGGTGCTGGACGGCGCGATGGACCCGTCGCTGCCCGCCCGGCGGCTGAACCTCGAGCAGACGGCGGGCTTCGAGACGGCGTTCCGCTCGTTCGCCCGGGACTGCGTACGGCAGCCCGACTGCCCGCTGGGCGGCGCGGGCACCTCGCCCGGGAAGGCCGGCGAGAACCTGAAGGCGTTCTTCGAGAAGCTGGACGCGCGCCCCGTCCCGACCGGTGACGCCGACGGCCGCAAGCTGACCGAGTCGCTGGCCACGACCGGCGTGATCGCCGCCATGTACGACGAGGGCGCCTGGCAGCAACTGCGCGAGGCGCTGACGTCCGCGATGAAGAAGAACGACGGCTCCGGACTCCTCGCCCTGTCCGACGGCTACTACGAGCGGGACCCCGACGGCCGCTACAGCAACCTGATGTTCGCCAACGCGGCGGTGAACTGCCTGGACCTGCCGCCCGCCTTCGACACCCCCGACGAGGTGCGCAGGTCCCTCGCCGCGTTCCAGAAGGCGTCCCCGGTCTTCGGTGAGGGTCTGGCCTGGGCCGCCCTCAACTGCGCGTACTGGCCCGTGCGGGCCACGGGCGAGCCGCACCGCATCGAGGCCAAGGGGGCGGCGCCCATCGTCGTGGTCGGCACCACCCGCGACCCGGCGACGCCGTACCGCTGGGCCGAGGCCCTGGCCGGCCAGCTCTCCTCGGCCCGCCTGCTCACCTACGAGGGCGACGGCCACACGGCCTACGGCCGCGGCAGTTCCTGCATCGACTCCACGATCAACGCGTACCTGCTCCGCGGCACCCCGCCGCAGGACGGAAAGCGCTGCTCATAGCCGTTGCGCCCGGCCCCGGAGGGCTCCCCTCCGGGGCTGGTACGGAGCACCCCCGGAAACTGTGTAGACTTACCGTCGTTGCTGATCGCACCATAGTGCGGACGGCGCGCCGCCTTAGCTCAGATGGCCAGAGCAACGCACTCGTAATGCGTAGGTCTCGGGTTCGAATCCCGAAGGCGGCTCCATGGTGAACCCCAGGTCAGGTCTCTGACCTGGGGTTTCTTGTTTTCTTTGACCTTGGAATCTCTGCAAATCGGGCACTGCCGTGCGGCGGGGGCGCAGTCCTTTCCGTCGCTGTGCTCGCGCGTTACGGAGTGGCCTTGCAGGTCACGTCCTTCGCCGGCAGCTTGCCGGTGGTCAGGTAGGCCGTGGCCGTCTTGTCCGCGCACGACCTGCGGCCGTAGATGCCGTGTCCGACGCCTCCGGCGACCGTGACCATCTTCGAGCCCTTCAACACACGGTGCAGGCCCTCAGCGCCGCTCAACGGGGTCTGGGAATCCCACTGGTTCTGCAGGATCAGCGCCCCGGCCGTGTTGTCGATCTTGGTGGCGGGCTCACCGCCGGTCGTCTTCCAGAACGCGCACGGCTTGATGTGGGACGCGATGTCGCCGTACAGCGGGTACCTGCCCTTGTCCCGGAGCGCGTCGCTGCGGTACCGCTCGGGATCGCGCGGCCAGTCACGGCCGGTGTCGCCACAGACGACGCTCCACAGGCCGGTGACCTCGTTGTCCCCGGACTCGGTGGGCGAGTCGGACAAGCCCCTCTCCTCGGCGGCCTTCTTCAACTCGACGACCATCTCGGCGCCTTCGCGCGCGTCGTAGAACATGGCACGGCTCTCGGCGCGGACGTCAGCACCGGTCAGCTCACTCCCGTCGAAGTCGATCGGCTTGCGGTCGGCGCGGGCGACCAGGTCGTAGAAGGTCTGGCGGACCGCCTCGGGGGTCTTCCCCAGCCTGTACGTGGAGTTGTGCCGGGCGGTCCACTTGGTCCACCTGGTGAAGGCGGACTCGCTGTCCTGTGCCCAGAGCTGGAACACGCCGCGCCAGAGCCGGGCCGGGTCGACGGCGCTGTCCAGCACGAAGCGGTCGGAGCGCTGGGGGAACAGCTGCGTGTAGACCGCGCCCAGGTAGGTGCCGTACGAGAGTTCCAGGTAGGAGATCTTCTTCTCGCCGAGTACGGCACGGATCACGTCCATGTCCCGGGCGGTGTTGCGGGTGGTGATGTGGCGCAGCTTGTCGCCCTGCTTGGCGTAGCACTTCTCGGCGAAGGTGCGGGCCCACTTCACGTCCTTGGCGAACGTCCCGGCCTTGTAGGCCCGTTCCCACTTCTGTTCCCGGGGCGTCAGACCGCAGTCGACGGGAGAGCTCCGGCCGATGCCGCGCGGGTCGAAGCCTACGAGGTCGTACTTGCGCCGCACGGCCTTCGGCAGCAGCTCGTTCGCCATCAGTTCCGGCACGTCGATGCCCGGACTGCCCGGGCCGCCCGGGTTGAGCAGGAGCACACCGTGACGCTCGTTCCTGGTGCTCGTCTTCCACCTCGATATCGCGAGGTCGAGCTTCTTGCCGCCCGGGCGGCTGTAGTCGAGCGGCACCTTGATCGTGGCGCACTGGTAGGCCGCCGGCTGCTCACTGGCGCAGCGGTGCCAGGCCGGCTTCTGCGACACGTACTGGCTCAGGTGATCCTCCGCGGCGGGCGCCGTGGGCAGTGCGAGCGCGGAAAACACGGTGGCGGTGGTGGCGGCCGCCAGGAGAAGAGCTATGCGACTGCTTCGCACGGGGAGAAGGTGCCCTCGGCCGGCCCGGTGGCATCGACGGATGCCGTGAGGGTGCGCAGCCGTGCCCCGGCCTGCCTGAGACCTCAGTCAGTTGCACTAGCAAGTGCATCGAGCCCTTTACTCGTTGTCACGTACTCGATAACCGCTGAACACCCCATGCTGCCGCGCGGTTCACCCTGCGCACGACGGAGGCACGGCATCTCCATGCCGTAGCAGTTCTGTGCTGCCGCGAACCTCGGCGCGCGTTACGCCCTCTCTCCCGACGGAACGGAAGGCTCGCGGGCAACACGCGCGAGCCAGGAACAAGCAACCAAGGAATCAAGGAACCACACATGCGAACGTCACTGGTCCGCCGCGGTGCCGTCGCGGCCGCGGTAGCGACCGTCCTCGGTCTCGCGACCGCCTACACCGCCGATGCCACCACCGACGCCGCCACCGCGAGGGCCGCCGCCCCCGCCGGCACGTACCTGCTGATGGTCAAGCCGCCGAAGCCGGCGGACACGAAGCATCAGATCAGGGGCGTCGAGCTGTACCGCGTGCCCCCACAGGGAACCGAGTCCGGCGGGCATGCGAAGAAGCTCAGCGGCTGCATCCCGCTCGCCAAGTACCCCGAGTACACCAACACCCACCTGCACGTGCGCCGCGGCGACGCGATCGAGGCCCAGCTGTTCTCGAAGTGCGAAGCCGGCAAGGGCCGCGGAAACATGGGCGGCACCGTGCTGTGGGGAGCGACGTCGAAGAACATCAAGCAGCACAAGATCTTCTTCGACCTCGGCCAGTGAGTGGCCCGGCCCGGTAGGCCGTGATCCCGCGCACCGGTCCCGGGGGCAGAGGCCCGGGACAAGGCCCCGGAGCCGGTGCGCTGCGGCAGCCCGCGCCCGCGCCCGCGTCGCGTTCACTGCCCGGTGCGTGGGGCGGGTGATCTGCGGGCGAAATGAGGTCCCGCCCAACCGGTGGCGGCCACCACCTCCCGCGCGATGTCCACGACGAGCCGTCCGTCCGTCGCCACTCGCACGGTCCCTGCGGGGGCCCGCTGGTCCAGGAGCCGCGCCTTGCGGATACTTCCTTCCAGCTCCTGCTTCAACTCTGAGCCGAGTTCTCGTCCCGCCAGCCGCTCGCGGGCGGTGGCATCGGAGGCCGTGAGCAGGACTCGTACGATCCCCACTCCGGTCCCCATGGCACGCTCGAACATGCCCGTCGCCTCCGGCAGCACACTCATCGTGTTCGTGTAGATCAGGCGTCGGTAGCCGTGCCGGGCGAAGTTCGCCCACACGGCGGTCAGATTGCTCTCGGTGATCTCCGCGCGGTGGGGGTCTCCCTTCGGGGCCGGATGCACCTGCCCCATGAAGTCGCCATCGATGATCGCGTGAGCGACCGCCTCGGACCGCAGCAGCGCCGAAACCTCCCACCCCACAGTCGTCTTACCGACTCCAGCTCGTCCTCCGATGAGCAGTACTTCCGCGTGATCCATGGGGGCAGCGTGCCGGCGAGCGGCCGCCTCATGCGACCGGTATCGATCCGGCCGATCCCCGCGCCGCCCACGCGATCACGTCTACGGCTGGAGTGCTAGAACGGCAGATTGAAATCGGTCCTGTTCGGGCGGCCGGTGATGTCTGCCGCCAGTCGCAATCTGGCGACATGGTAGGCCCACGCGTGTGTGGAGGCCTTCTTCTCGACGCCGAAGTGCCGGCCGGTAGCCTTGTCGAGGACATGGTGGTATTCGGCGATGAGCTCCCAGGATGTCGCCGAGAAGTCGTCGTCGGTCCATCCGTACAGATGTCGTAGTTCGAACTGTACAGATTCCAGGAAGCTCATCTCGCCGCGATCCAGTGGTTCGACTCTCCCGCCGGTGGACAGGACCCAGCTCTTGATCTTCTCCGGTGCGCGAGTCCATTTGCTGCCGGAGTCGCGGATTTCCGCGTAGTCCACCCATGCCCAAAAGGCTTCCGCGTCTGCGATGTCCGGAGCTTGTCTGTGATGCTCGCGGCACAGCAGTGCGAAATTGCGCACGTCCATCGAGCCTCCCAGTGACGTCGGGACCACGTGGGCTCGCTCGACGGGGGAGTTCCAGCAGATCAAGCACTCTTCGCTGATCCCCAGGTACTCCATGATCGCTCTTTTGGAAGGGGGTGTCTTCCTGCTGTCCGCTTCGGCTTCCCGCTTCCTCAGCGGCAGTGACTCGATGTCGTACCAGAAGGACTTTCCCTCCCCCTCCGGGTAGCCTATGTGCATTTCCTGGGGTACGCGATTGTCCTGTCGTCTTTTGTTCTTCCAGCTGTACAAGGGAGTGTGCAGCTCGGTCAGATATGGCAGCGCTTTTTCGGGGAGGAAGTTCTCGATCATCTCCCATGAGTCGCGGTCGTAGCCGCCGGCGCTGTTGCGGTGTCCTTGCACGTCGAAGTAGAGAAGGCGTGGCGCGTTGGGTGCCTTTTGTTGTGCGCTCCATATGACCTCGAAGATGCGGGGCGCGCAGCGTTCGAAGTTTTCGTACACGGCCATGTCGTGGTACAGGGCCACGGGTTTGATGGTGTCCGGACGCTTCCGCTGCGTCTTCTTCGTGCTCTTTCTGGTGCTCTTCTTTTTTGGCATGTTCCCCCCGGGCGTGACCTTGAGCTCAGTAGCATGCCAGTGACCACTGACAAGCCCGGGAACCCTTCACTTCGCCGCGGAAGACAGAGACGGCTCCCGCACCCCCACCCCCCGCACCCGCAGCGTCAGCGGTGCCGCAGCCCCGGCCGCGGCGAACAGGGCGCCCAGGGCCAGCCAGCCCTCCCGGGGGTGGTCGCCGAGGCAGAGGAGGGCGATCAGGGCCGGGGCGACCGCCGTCGCGGCGCCGCGGCCCAGGGAGAAGAAGCCCTGGTACTGGCCGTGCATGCCCTCCGGGGCCAGGTTGAAGCTCAGGCCGAAGGAGCCTGCCGACAGCCACAGTTCGCCGAAGGTGAGCGCGGCGGCGAACAGCAGGAGCAGGACCGTCGCCTGCCAGCCGCCCATCCCGCCGGTGAACGCGACCAGCGCGCACGCGGCGAGCAGGGCGATCCCCGAGTTGCGGCACATGCGGGCGGCCCGGCGGTCGTCCTCGGCGCCGCGGCTGAACCGGATCTGCAGGCAGATCACCATCACCGTGTTGACGGCGACGATGCCCGACACCAGGACCGGCGGCGCCTCGGTGTGCTGGAGCACCCACAGCGGCACGGCGAACGACAGCACCTGCGCCTGCAGGGACAGCACACCGCAGATCAGGGTGACGGCGGCGTACCGCCGGTCGCGCAGCACCTGCCAGCCGGAACCGGTGCGCTCCGCCTTCCCGGCCGGACGGGTCTCGCGCGCCGGCAGCCACCGCAGCGGCAGCGCCGCGCCCGGGTAGGTCAGCGCCGTGCACCACAGCAGGGCCACGTACCCGGCCTCGGTGTCGGCCTGGATGACCAGCGCCGAGGCCGCCGCGCCGACGGTGATGCCGATGTTGGTCACCACCCGCAGGTAGGCCCGCAGCCGTACCCTCCCCCACGCTCGAACGCCCTCGCGCGGGGGGACCCCCACGGCGCCCTCCCCGACCGTGGCGACCAGCGCGCCGCGGGCCGCCGTGCTGCCCTGCTCGGCCAGGAGGAAGACCAGGATCAGCGCGAGGAACGCCGGGAAGGTGCGGGCGAAGGCCAGCGCGGCCATCGTGGCGAACTGGACGCCGAGCAGGACGGTGTACGTGCGCCGGGGGCCGAACCGGTCCGCCAGCCTGCCCAGCGGTACGGCACCGGCCAGCGCCACGATCCCGGCGACGGTGAGACCGGAGGCCACCTGGTGGACGGGCAGTCCGACGACCCGGGTGAAGAACAGGGTGCTGGTGGTCAGGTAGAGCCCGCTGCCGACCGTCTTCACCAGCCAGGACAGGGCGAGCAGCCGGGGCTCGCCGGGAGGGGGCAGAGCGGCGTCGAGCAGGGCGCGCGTCCGGCTCCGGGCTGAGGTGCTCATGCCGCGGGGACCGCCATCTCGTGCAGCCGCGCGATGAACGCCTCCGCCGCCGCCTCGTCCCCGGCCGTGAAGTACGCCTCCAGGCGCCCCGGACTGGCGCACTCCTCGGGCGTCAGCACCTCCAGCACACCGGGCACCGCCAGCACCCGTTCCCGCAGGCCGGGCAGCGCGGGCAGGCGGGTGCGGCCGACCGTCCCGGGGCGCGGTGCGCGGTCCGGGCGGCTGGGCGGCTCACCGGTCGAGACCCGGACGAACTCCTCCCACAGGTCCACCCCGAAGGCGTGCCACCACATGCGGGAGATGCCCATGCCGCCCGGCCGTACCGCCACTTCGCCGATGACCGGTCCCGCCTCGGTGCGGAAAACCTCCAGGTGCGTCACCCCGGCCGGCAGGCCGAGCGCGGCGACCACCCGGCGGTGCAGGTCCAGCACGTCCCGCGAGAAGGGGTCCGTCTGGTCGGTGATGTACCCGCTGTTCAGGTTCGGCGAGGTGCGCAGCGGAGGGAGGAAGTAGCGGGAGAGGGCCGCGCGGGCCACCTCGCCGTCGTGGACGACGCCGTCGCAGTGGTACTCGTGCGTGAACCGCACCAGGCGCTCCACCTGGACGGGCAGCCGCTGCTCCGCGAGGTCGGCGAAGTCGCCCGCCCCGTGCCGTGCGGCGAACTCCTCGGGGGAGTCGACCCGGTAGGTGCACTTCGAGGCGGAGCCGAACACCGGCTTGATCATGACGGGCCAGCCGGTCCGCTCCGCCGCCCGGGGCACCTCGTCGACCGTGGCGGCCTGGGCGTGGTCCGTCACCGGGAGGCCGGCGGCGCGCAGCCTGTCCTTCATGGCCCGCTTGTGGGCGCCCCACAGGGACGCGTCGAAGCCGGGCCCGGGCACCCCGAGCAGGGCACGGACCAGGCCGGCCGCCACGACGCTCTTCTCGGTGGCCGCGACGACGTGGTCGACCGGTCCGTGCGCGGCGAGTTCGTACGCCGCCTGCTCGACCTGAGTCAGGTCGGCGAAGCTGTCGACGTACGCCACCTCGTGCCCCCGGTACAGGTCGGCGTAGACCTTGCGGGTCATGACGCGGACGGTGACGTCCCGGCGGCGGGCCAGGGCTTGGAGGACCTCGGGCTTGTCCGAGTTGAGCAGGAGTACCTGCCGGGTCACTTGATCTCCGTAGGGGGTGAGGCGTGGTGGTAGGTGACGGTGGCGGCCGCCTCGTCGACGACGGCCCAGGCGGGGGAGGGGCCGCGGTCCGGGGCGCAGCCGGTGACGGAGCCGACGTTGATCACGTAGCGGGCGTCCGGGGCGAGCGGGACCGGCTCGCCGAACCGTACGGGCAGGCGCTCCACCCGCACCGGGCCGGTGCCGTCGGGCCGCAGCCGGTACAGCGCGCTGCGGTGGTGGTGCCCGTGCACCAGCGCCCGCCCGGGGAAGTCCGCGTCGGCCGGGCACCACCGCCCCGGCTCCAGTTCGCGCCAGGGCAGCGGGTGGCCGTGGCAGTACAGCGCGAAGCCGGTGCGGTGCTCCAGCGGGGCGTCGAGCAGCGGGCGGCTCCAGTCGGGCAGGTCCTGGTCGGGCACCAGGGCCCGGATCCGTTCCTCCTGGTTGCCCCGCACCAGCCGTACCCCGTCCAGGAGCCGGGCGAGTTCGGGGTCCGGGTCGAAGACGTCGGTCAGCCGGCCGCCGAACTCGTAGCCGGCGACCTCGCCTTTCCCGACGCGGCACTCGAAGACGTCGCCGAGGCAGACCACCCGGTCCACCTCCTGCTCGCGGATGCCGTCGAGGACGGCGCGCAGTCGTGCGGTGTCCCCGTGGATGTCGGTCACGACGGCGTGGCGCACCGCTCTCACCCGCTCGTCTCGATCCGCACCCGCTCCGCCAGCGCCGCGCAGACCCGGGCGGCGTCGGCCGCGTCCGTGCCGTCGGCGATGACGTATCCGGCGCGGTCCTGCGAGCTGCGCACCGGGCGGACCCGGTCGCCGACCTCGACGTCCAGGTGGATCTCGGCGGTGGTGCCGTCGGTGTCGGGCAGGGCGATGTCCCGGACCGTGCCGGGCGGTGGGGTGAGGAAGCGGATGGCCGCTCCCCGGCGGGCGACGGGCGGGTCGGCCGGCGGCGGGAGCAGGCCGAGCGGGCAGCCCGCGGTGAGGGCCACCACGTCCAGGCCGTAGGCGCGGCGCAGCAGTTCGCGGATCTTGTCGCCGCCGATGCGGTTGTGCGACTCCAGGATCCGGGGGCCCTTGGAGGTGATCTTGACCTCGGTGTGGGCGGGGCCCTCGGTCAGGCCCACGGCGTCCAGGAAGGCCCGGACGAGCGCGGCGGTCTCCGCCAGCACGGGCGGGGGCAGGGCGCTCGGCTGGGTGTGCCCTGTCTCCACGAACGCGGTGCCGACCAGCTTGTCGGTCACCGCGAGCACGGTGTGCTTCCCGTCGTACGAGAAGCTCTCCACGCTGATCTCGGGCCCGTCGAGGTACTCCTCGGCGATCGGCCGCAGCCCGCCCGCCGCCTCGAACGCCCGCCAGACGTCCTCGGCGTCCTGCGGCCCGGCCACCTCGAAGACGGCCTGACTGCTGGTGCCCGCCGCCGGCTTGAGGATGACCGGCCCGCCCGTCGCACGGCAGAACGCGGCGAGGTCGGCCGGGTCGCGCGGGGCGGTGGTGGCCACGGGGCCGACGCCGCGGGCGTTGAGGAGTTCCCGCATGCGCCGCTTGTCCTGCAACAGCCCCACGGTGCGCAGGGAGTTGCCGGGCAGGCCGAGCCGCTCGGCGACCGCGGCCGTCGGCAGCAGGCCCCGTTCGGTGAGCGACAGGACACGCGCGAAGGGGCGTTCGGCGTGCAGCGGCGCCAGGGCCGCGTGCAGTGCGCCGGTGTCGGCCAGGGGGGCCGCCAGTGCCGTGTCCGCCTCGGCGGCCACCGGTGGCGCCGGCTGCGCCGCGTCGTGCACGAAGACGGTGTCGATGCCCAGGGCGCGGGCAGCGCGCACCAGTTGCGGGGTGCCCGCGAGCACCGCGATACGCGGTGTCGCGGGCACCTGCTGCCCGAAGGTCATGCCACGGGCTCCGGCTGCGCCTGCGCCGCGGTCCCCGCCTCGGGCGCCACCGCCTCCGGGTCGCCGAAGCGCTCCTTGAGGTAGGCGATGATGTCGGCGTTCTCCCGCAGCTTGCCCGGGATGACCGTGGCGCCGTCCACCAGGGCCGGGATGAACTTGCTGCCCGTGGTGCGGATCAGCTCGTGCCGCTCCTCGCGCGGCTTGGGCACGTTGATGTTGACGTAGGAGACCTGGAGTTTGGTGAGCAGTTCGCGCACCGGCTTGCAGTCCGGGCAGGTCTCCCGCTGGAACAGGACGAGCATCAGCGGCCCTCCTCGTGGAACGTACGGATGATCTCGCCGACGCCGGAGCCCGGCGTGAAGGTGTGGCCGAGGTCGAGCAGGGCCATCTCCAGGGCGCCGAAGATGCCGCTCAGGTCGAGGGCGTCGGCCGCGCCCACGTGCCCGACCCGGATGAGCTTGCCCTTGAGGTGGGCCTGGCCGCCGGTCATCGTGACACCGTACGAGGTGGACAGCGTCTTCAGCAGCCGGCCGGTGTCGATGCCCTCGGGCGCGAGCGCCGAGGTGATGACGTGGCTGCGCCGGTGCGGGGCCTGCACGAAGGTGCTGAACCCGAGCTTCAGCAGCCCGCGTTCGGCCGCCCTGCCCAGCACGGCGTGGCGCCCGCGGAAGGCCTCCATGCCCTCCTCGTCCAGCATCTTCAGCGACTCGTGCAGGGCGAGCAGCAGGGACACCGCGGGGGAGGAGGACGACATCGGGTAGAAGTGGCGGAGCCGCTCGAAGGACCAGTAGTAGTTCGGCCCGGTGGAGCGCTCCACGGCCGTCCACGCCTTGTCGGACAGGGCGACGAAGGCGAGCCCCGGCGGGAGCATGAAGCCCTTGTGGGAGGCGGCGAGGACCACGTCCAGGCCCCACGCGTCCATCTCCAGCGGGTGCACCAGCAGGCCGCTGATGGCGTCCACGACCACCACCACGTCGGTGTCGCGGAAGATCCGCCCGATCGCCTCGACGTCGTTGAGGGCGCCGGTGGAGGTCTCGCTGTAGACGACGAACGCGCCCTTGATCCCGGGGTGTTCGCGGTAGGCGGCCGCGACCCGCTCGGGGTCGGCGCTGGTGCCCCAGTCGCTCTCGACGACGTGCACGACGAGGCCGTACGAGGTGCAGATCGCCTGGAAGCGTTCGCCGAAGTAGCCGTTGGAGACGACGAGGACCTCGTCGCCGGCCGAGAAGCAGTTGGCGACCGCGGCCTCCATGGCGCCGGTCCCGGAGGAGGCGATGGTGTACACGGGGGCGCTGGTGCCGAACAGCGGGGGCAGGCCGCCGCTGATCTCGTGGATCAGCTGCTCCATCTCGGTGGAGCGGTGGTGGATGATCTCGCGGGCCCCGGCCAGCAGCAGGCGCTGCGGGACTTCGGTGGGACCGGGTGTGGCCAGCCGCAGCTTCACCGGCTGTTCTCCTTGATCGTGTCGGTGGCGGGGACGGGCGCCGCGGTCCGGGGCGCGTCGACGAAGACGCGGCGGGTGGCGGGCTTCAGGTCGAAGTCGAAGAGCACCACGCGGTGGCTCGGCGACATGGCGAGGCGGCCCTCCCGGAAGGGCACGAGCAGGCTGGTGCCGAGCAGCGACGACTTCAGGTGGGAGAAGCCGTTCGGGTCGGCGGTGGTCAGCTCGTGCAGATAGCGGCTGCCGTCGGCGGGGGACTCGGGGGCGATCCGCTCCAGCGTGCGCAGCAGGTCCTGCACCGCGCCCGGTTCGTAGCGCATGACGGTGAGCCCGATGGTGCTGCCGTGGGCGAACACCCCGGCGAGTCCGTCGCCCGTGCCGTGCTCCTGGAGGGTGGCGGCGATCCGGTCGGTGAGGTCGTAGTGGGAGTTGAGGCCGGTGCTCTCCACGGTCAGTTCGATCACGGGGCCACCTCCGCGGGCCCGGCGATCGCCGCCGGCGTGTTCCCGGCCGTGAGGTCGCCGGGGCCGGTCAGCGTCCAGGCGGGCACCCCGGCCAGGAGGTCAGTGATGCGCTCGACCTGGGCGGTGTGGGCGGCGCGGCCGTCGTCGAGGTAGTGGTGCCAGCCGGCGTTGGCGCCGTCGAAGGCCGACTCGACGTTGGCGCGCAGGACCTCGGCGTGCTCCTCACGGCTGCCGGTCAGCGGCTCGACGACGGTGTGCTCGCCGGGGCCGATGGCCGGGTGCAGGATCGCCGCGACGGGCACCCGCACCCCGACCGGGGCGCTCGGGAAGCGCTCCCGGAACGGCAGCGGGTCCACCGCGAACTTCCCCACCGGGGAGAACGCGTGGCCCTCGGCGGGCACGTAGTCGTCGCCGATGCCGGCGATCTCCTTCAGCCCCGGGTACTTGGCGACGGTGCCGTAGCCGAGGTGCGGGTAGTCGGGCCAGCCGGCCGCGACGACCGAGCCGTCGGGCAGCTCGTGCAGCACGGTCTTGTCGCCGCTGAGCACCTGGTAGCCGAAGTGCTCCACCAGCTCCAGGAGCACCGTGCTCTTGCCGGCGCCCTTGGCGCCGGTGACCAGGACGGCCTCGCCGTCCCGGTAGGCGGCGGTGGCGTGCAGCACCGCGGCGCCGGTGTTCTCCTGGTGCTTCAGCACCAGGTCGCGCACCAGCTCGACGAGGTCCATGTGCCCGCCGGCGCCCAGCGTCACGTCGATCACGCGGGCGGCGCGGTCGAAGCGGAAACGCGTGCCGGTCTTGACGCACTCCAGGTACTCCCGGCCGTCCGCCTCGGCGCGCCGGGCCGGCACGGTGAAGAACGCGCTGGCGCTCTTGCGGAGGTAGATGTCCTCCTGCGCGGTCCCCGCAGGAGGCGCGAGGCGCTCCGGGTCGGGGGCGTGCACGCGCAGTGTGGCGACCGGCTCGCGGCCGGTCTCGTCGGGCTTGGCCTCCTCGGCGGTCAGGTGCGTGGCGAGGAAGGCCAGCGCGTCCTCGACGCCGGCACCGGGCGCCACCTCCAGGTCGAGCCGGGTGCCGTGGAAGTCCAGCCACAGGGTGGTGGGGCGGGTGGTCACTGTGCGGCCTCCGCGAGTTCGCGTCCCAGGGACTCGTAGCGGTCCTGCTGTTCCAGCATCTGGGGCATGCGCTGCAGGTCGAAGATCTCCTTGAGCGGGGCGAGTTCCGGCTCCACGTTCAGCGTGGTGCCGTCCCGCATGATCCGGGTGAGGGTCTCCCGCATGGCCCGGATCGAGCTGCGCAGCGCCTGGTTGGCGTAGATCGCCATGGCGAAGCCGCGCTGCTCCAGCTCCTCGACGGTGACCTGGTTGTAGGTGGTCGGCACGACGATCACCGGCAGGTCGCCGCGGTAGGCCTCGCGGAAGGCGAAGACCTCCTCGGGGTCCTTGCGCTTGGAGTGGATGAGCAGGGCGTCGGCCCCGGCCCGCTCGTAGACGTCGGCCCGGCGCAGCGCCTCGGCCATGCCCTGCCCGGAGATCAGCGCCTCCAGGCGGGCCACCACGAGCATGTCGGTGCGGGTCTCGGTCGCGGCCCGGATCTTGCCCGCGAAGTCGTGCAGCGGGGCGAGGTCCTGGTTGCCCTCGATGAAGCTGTTGAGCTTGGGGAACTGCTTGTCCTCGATGCACACGCCGGCCACGCCGCGCGCCTCGTAGGAGCGCACCATGTGGATGACGTTGTTGACGTTGCCGAACCCGGAGTCGCAGTCGGCGAGGACGGGGATGTCCACCGCGGACGCGAGGTCGGCCGCCGCCTCCAGGCACTCGCCCATGGCGAGGATGTTGGCGTCGGGCACGCCGGCCGCGGCGGAGATCTCCAGTCCGCTGGACCAGACGACGTCGAAGCCGGCCTCCTCGGCGAGCCGCGCGCTGAGCGGGCTGTGCGAGCCCATGGCACGTGTCAGTCGCGGGGCGGCGAGCGCCGCGCGCAGCCGCTGTGCCGCGCCGGCCGGTGCCTCGTTCTGTCCCTGCTGAGACGGTCGTCTCCCGGTCATGCGTCCCCTCCGTTGGTGTGTTCGGTCTGTCCGGCGAGTTCCCGGCACACGTCCTCGACCGTCTCGTCGAGGACCTTGCGCGGCCGGGCCGCGCCGATCCGGCGCCCGACCTCCCACGGGTCGAGCCCGTGGCGGGCGCTGATCTTCTCGATGCGGTCCTGGAAGTAGAAGTGGTGGTCGTTGATCCCGGCGGCGATCTCCGCCCGGCGCACCGTCATCGGGCGCGGCAGGACCTGCTCGGCCACGTACTCGGCGGCCTCGCAGACCAGCGGCAGATCGGCGTGGGTGTCGTACTTGGGCCACGCGGTGAGGAAGGCCGCGGCCTGCTCGGTGGCGAGGTTCCCGGCGCCCCGGGCCATGGCGCACAGCGAGGCGTCCAGCCAGCTCACGCCGGCGTCCAGACCGGCGACGGCGTTGGCCGCGGCCAGGCCCAGGTTGTTGTGGGCGTGGATGCCGAGCGGTGTCGGCAGCCGCTCGGCCAGCAGCTCGATCCGCCGGCGGACGTCGTCCGGGGTGAGCGCGCCGAAGGAGTCGGCGATGTAGAAGACGTCCGGCGCCTCCCCGGCCACCACCGCGGCGACCTCGGCCAGTTGCTCCAGGGTCGTGTAGCTGACGGCCATGAGGTTGACGCCGACCTTGAGGCCGAGCGCCCGCACGGCACGGACGTACTCCGGGACCCCGTCGATGTTCCACGGGTAGGCGGCGATACGCACCAGGGACACCGGGCTGTCGGGCAGGTCGTCCATGGCCGTCACCGGGCACACCGTGGGGACGACCATCACGGCCAGCTCGGCGTGGGAGACGGCCGGCAGCGCCGCGAGGTACTCGGGCGTGCAGTGCGCGGAGGGGCCCGCCGTGGCACTGGACTTGCTCCCGGAGCCGCCGCGGTAGCCGACCTCGATGACGTCGACGCGGGCGGCGTCCAGGGTGCTCACGATGGTGTGGACGTCGGTGGCGGTGAACTGCCAGTCGTTCTGGTTCCCGCCGTCGCGCAGGGTGCAGTCGAGCAGGGTGGGTTTCACACGGCTCCTTCCAGATGCGCCGCCGGGTCGGCCAGTTGGGCGCGGAAGCGCTCCACCAGCTGCTGCGGCGTCTGCTGCACGCGCTGTCCGGCGGGGTGGCTGCGGGGCTTGCAGCGGATCCTGACCAGCGTGGGTGTGCCGGTCAGGTCCAGCGCGGCCAGCTGGTCGAGGTCGTCCACGGTGTGGGCGGCGGCGTAACCGGCCGCGAGGGCCATGGCCGCCGGGTCGCCGAGGGCGACGGTGCGCTGGCCGCCGGTGCTCTCGTGGGCGCCGTTGTCGAGGACGACGTGGACGAGGTCCGGCCGGTGCTCGGCGATCATCGGCAGACAGCCCGGGTTCATGGCGAACGAGCCGTCGCCGTCCAGCACCAGCACCCGGCGGTCGGGGTGGGCCAGGGCGATGCCGAGCCCGATCGGCGCGGCCATGCCCATGGAGCCGACGAGGTAGAAGTGGTTGGCGCGATCGCGGATGTTGTACACGTCGCGCGTGATGTAACCGCAGGTCGTCACCGTCAGGGCGGTGGACTCGCGCTCCAGCAGTGCGCCCAGGGCGTCACGGATGTCCAGCAACGCTCAGATCCCTTCCCGGACGATCAGCACGGCCGTGCTCCGGCCGGAGTCGTACTGCTTGAGGAACGCCTCCGCGGAGTCCTCGGGGTGCTCGTTGTCCAGCACGGTCCAGGGGATCCCGAACACGTCGAGCAGCCGGGTGAGTTCCCGTCCGATGACGTCGTGCTCCACGGCGTCGTTGCCGTCGTGGCCGCGCCAGCTCACCACGATCGGCAGATGCACGTCGTAGATGAGGTTGAACGAGGTCAGGACGTTGAGCGAGTAGCCGAGGCCGGAGTTCTGCATGAGGACGACGGGCCTGGCTCCCGCCACGGCGAGACCGGAGGCGACGCCCAGGGCGCTGTCCTCACGTGGCGCGGGAATGTACGCGGCCGGACATCCGGGGTCCTCCAGCAACCGGAAGAACCCCTTGAGCAGGGAACACGGTACGCCGGTGAAGTGCGAATGTCCCCGGTTCAATAAGGCGTTGAGCAAGGTTTCCGCGACGCTGGCCCCGGTTCCTGCTGTCAACGAAGGTGCAGGCAGCACGCATGACCTTTCTTTTGCGAAGCACGGACGTGATCACGCCCGGCGAGGAGCGTCTCCGTGCCCCCCGGCGGTGTGGATGGTGCATGACGCACGGGTGAATGCGCAATGACCTTCCGGAATACGGACAGGGGAATTTTGTCGAGGTTCTTTATCGGTCGCTTCTGCGAATGGGATGGCCGAATTTCGATGTTTGGCGTGATTGCGGTGCCTGGACTGCGCAGGGTCCGGTGCGGGTCGGGGACCGGACGCGGGAGCCGCTTCAAGAGACCCTCCGACCTGCACGTTCTCGGTCGTCTCGGGGCCGGCCGAGGGCGTGGTGGAGGTCAGAAACCGGTTGCTCGTGGAGCGGATTCGAGTCAAAGCAGAGGCGGGTTTCCGGGTGCGGTACCGGGCGCCGAGTGCCTATCGGATTGCGGGATGTGTAGGTGCAATCCGGGCGCTCGGGATGGGCGTCCTGGCCGATCTGTCTGTATCGCGCACCTTCCGCAGGGCGTAGAAAGAGCGGTCACAGAGTGGCTGGATTGCGGTAGGCCGGGGCTATTCCCCGCCGTGTACAGTCGCCGCCATTGACGTGCGGATGCCTCCGGAAGGGGGCCCCGGGGATTCCGGGGCGGAGGCGGCTCGTCGAAGAGCGTCGACAGCCGGATCCGGTTTGTTTCGATGCACCACCCCACACAGCGCCGTGCGCGGGTGTCGTCCCTTCGCCCTTTCCGGCGTCTCTTCTTTTTCTTTTCGGTTCTTTTCGACATGCAACGGGGATGATTCATGCGTGCCGCAGAACAAGACAGCGGTATCGGCTTTGCCGATGACGAAGCACAGGCGGCGGTCGAGGCGGCCGAGGGAATCATCGACGAGGCTTCGGGGAACGACATCGACGGTGTCTTCGGCCAGGCGTGGTCGGACGACCGGGTGGCGCACCTGCTGGAGCGGCTCGCCTCGGACTTCGTGCTCGACAACACCTACCGGGAACAGCACCTGAGCCTCACGGCCAGCGAGAACTACCCGAGCAGGCTCGTCCGGATGCTCGGCAGCGGACTGCAGGGCGGCTTCTACGAGTTCGCCCCGCCGTACCCGGCCGAGGCCGGCGAGTGGGCCTTCCCGGACTCCGGCGCGAACGCGTCCCTGGTGGGGAAGCTGACCGGGATCGGCCGGCAGCTCTTCGAGGCGGCCACCTTCGACTGGCGGCCCAACGGCGGCTCGGTCGCCGAGCAGGCCGTACTGCTGGGCACCTGCGGGCGCGGTGACGGCTTCGTGCACTTCGCGCACAAGGACGGCGGGCACTTCGCCCTGGAGTCGCTGGCCGCCGCGGCCGGCGTCAACACGTACCACCTGCCGATGGTCGACCGGACCCTGCTCATCGACGTGGACCGGCTGGCCACGCTGTGCGCCGAGCACCCCGAGATCAAACTCGTCATCCTCGACCAGTCGTTCAAACTGCGCTGGCAGCCGCTCGCCCAGATCAGGGCCGCGCTGCCCGAGGGCGTCTTCCTCGCCTACGACGCCAGCCACGACGGCGCCCTGATCGCGGGCGGGGCGCTGCCGCAGCCGACGCTGCTCGGCGCGGACGCGGTGCACGGCAACACCCACAAGACCATCGCCGGGCCGCAGAAGGCGTACATCGCCTTCCGGGACGCGGACCACCCGAAGCTCAGGGCGGTGTCGGACTGGGTCTGCCCGCAGATGCAGAGCAACTCGCACGCCGAGCTGATCGCACCCATGTACGTGGCGCTGTCCGAGATCGCCCTCTACGGCCATGACTACGCGCGTCAGATCCTCGCCAACGCCAAGGCACTCGCGCACGCCCTGCACGAGGAGGGGGTGCGGGTCTCCGGGGAGTCGTTCGGGTTCACCGAGACCCACCAGGTGCACGTCATCACCGGGTCGGCCGCCGACGCGCTGCGGCTGTCCCTGGGCGACCTGGCGCACGCCGGCATCCGCACGACCAACATCGAGGTGCCCGGGGCCAACGGGCTGCACGGCCTCAGGCTCGGCGTCCAGGCGATGACCAGGCGCGGGCTGCGCGAGGCGGAGATGCGCGAGGTGGCCCGGCTGGTGGCCAAGGTCGTGCTGCGCCGCGCCGAGCCCACGGCGGTCCGCGCCGAGGTCGCCGACCTGCTCCGCCACCACACCCTGGACCGGCTCGCCTACTCCTTCGACGCCTACGTCGACTCCCCGGCCGCGGCCCGCCTCCTGGGCGAGGTGTTCCGATGAGCAGCACGGCGCCTCCGGCGAACACGGCGCCTTCGGTGAGCACGGCGCCTTCGGTGAGCACGGCGCCTTCGGTGAGCACGGCGCCTTCGGTGAGCACGGCGCCTTCGGCGAACACGGCGCCTCCGGCGAGCACGGCGCCTCCGGCGAGCACGGCGCCTCCGGTGAGCACCGCGGGTCCGGTGAGCACCGCGGGTCCGGCGAACACGGCGCCTCCGGTGAACAGGAGCACCCGGCCCCCGTTGCCGCCCGGCGTGCTGCGCGCTGTCGTGAGGCCGCGCAGCGCCGACGTGCCGCACGCCGTGATCAGCGCGGAGGTCTGGCACACCGAGTGGGCCCGGCCGCTCCTGGAACGGCTCGAGCTGCGGACGGTCATCGCCGACGAGCGGCTGTCCTGCGAGCGCGTGCTCGACACGCTCGCCGCCCAGTCCGTGGCGTTCGTCTGCGAGGAACTCCCGGTCAGCGGCCTGGCCGCGATGACCTGGGCGGCTCGCCGCACCGAGGCGCTGCGGCGCGACGACCCGCTGCTCGGCGTGGTCTTCATGGTCGAGGACCCCCGGGCCCTGGACCCGCGCGCCCTCGGCCCGCTGGTGCGCACGCTCTCGCCCGGCGACACGGACCTGCCCGACTTCCTCGCCGAAGTGCAGCGCGTACGGCACGAGTTCCACTGGGAGCTGCGCAACCGGCGCCCCGTCACACCACCGGCCCGGGAAGCGGTGGCGCCCCTCGCCCGGTGGACCGGGACCGTGCCGAACTTCAACGTGAAGCACCCCTCCATGCTGCTGCCGTACGCCCTGCTCTCGGCGCGCACGCGGCGGGAGGTGTACTGCGAGATCTCGCCGCAGGAAGCCCTGCTGTTCGTCGCGGACAGCGTCGGCCGCGGCGGCCCGGCCGCCGCCGTCGCCGGGGTGTTCAGCACGCTCCGGCAGGACGTCGACCGGCTCAACACCGCGCTCGGCTCGCGGCTGCGGCTGCACCTCGACCACGCCGACGACCACGAGGTGATCCAGGCCGCCTGCGAGGCCGGGTTCGACTCCGTCATGGTCGACGGGTCCGGCCGCACGCTGCACCAGAACGTCCTCTTCACCAACGCCGCCACCGAACTGGCCCGCCGCTACGGCGTCCTCGTCGAGGGCGAGATCGGCTCCATCGACGGGGCCGGGCTGCGCAAGTGGAACAAGACGACCCTGAGCGACTTCACCCGGTTCGTCGAGGACACGGACCTCGACCTGGTGGGGGCCCACGTGGGCCAGTTCCACAGCTTCGACTACGGCTTCGCCGCCACCCGCCGGTCGCTGGCCGAGGTCGGTCTGATGGACGACCGCGCCACCGGCGACGACCTGCACGCCTTCGCCGAGGCCTGCGCGCGCGTAGAGAAGGACCTCACGGACTCCGGGCTGCCCGGCTACTCGGCCGAGCACCGGCTGGTGGCCGCGCTGGCCCGCCGGGCCACGACGGAAGCGACGAGGGAAGCCACGAGGGAAGCGAAGACGGAAGCGACGGCGGAAGCCACGGCGGAAGGGGCCGGTCCGGACGCCGGGCCGCGCCTCGACGCCGTGTTCCGCGAGGCCCGGGCCCGTGTCCCCGTGTTCCAGCGGCCGCTGCTCGACGCCCTGGAGAGGGAGTGGCTCGAGCGCCGGCTGGCCAAGGTCCGGCGCAAGACCGAACTGTGGGACGAGGTCTTCGCCACCGAACCCGCGCGCGAACACCGGTACGCGGCGATCGACCACGGACTCGTCCGTACCCTCACAGGCGTCCTCCGCGGCACCGGCCGTGCCCTGGTCGTGCACGGCGGCAGTTCGATCTCCCGGGTCGACCTCGCGTCCCTGCCGGCGCACGGGGTCGCCCGGGTGAACTTCGGCAGCGGGGTCTACGCCGACTACCTGGAGGCGCTCCGCGCGCATCTCCCCGTCGACCTCACCCCGGGGCCCGATGCGCCGACGGGGGACGGGACGTGGAAGCACGTACGGCGCATGTCGTACCTTGCGGAGGCGACGCGTGACTGGCGGTCCTGGACCGACGCGCCGCCGTCCTTCGTCGACACCTTCGTCAGCCGGCTGGAGCGGTGCTACTTCGCCCCGCTCCGTGGCCGCACGCCCGCCGAGGCCCCGGGAGGCCGCAGTTGAGTCCCTTCGAGCAGATCCTCGACCTCCTCGACCGGGAGAAGGCCACGTACCGCGTGGTCGAGCACCCGGCCGAAGGACGCTCCGAGGAGGTGTCCGCGGTGCGCGGCACGACCGTGTCGCAGGGCGCGAAGGCGCTCGTGTGCCGGGTGAAGGGGATCGAGTCCCCGGCGGTGCTGGCCGTGCTGGCGGGGGACCGGCGCGCGGACCTGAAGAAGGTCGTCGCCGCGGTCGAGGGCAAGAAGGGCGGGTTCGCCCCGTCCGAACTGGCCGAGCAGCTCACCGGCTGCGTGGTCGGCGCCATCCCGCCGCTGTCGCTGTCCGGCACGCTGCCCGTCGTGGTGGACGAGGAGTTCCTCGCGGCCCACGAGGAGATCGCCTTCAACGCGGGGCGGCTGGACCGGTCGGTGGTCATGGCCACGGAGGACTACGTCCGGATCGTGGCGCCCGCAGTGGCGCCCATCGCGGCGCCGGCGGTCCCGGCCGCCGCGGAGTAGCGACCGGCACACAGCGGAGTAGAGACCCACACAAGGGACCGACACGAGTCAAGGGGGGTGCGTCGGCTTGCGCGTGCGCATCGGGGCACAGTTCGTCGCGCTGGCCTGCGCGTGGGGCTCCAGTTTCCTGTTCATCAAGGTCGCGCTGGAGGGGATGACGCCCGCTCAGGTCGTCTGGGGCCGGCTGGTGCTGGGCGCGCTGGCGCTCTGCGTGGTCATGGCGGTGACCCGCAGCAGGATCCCCCGGGATCCCGGCCTGTGGCTGCGGCTGTCCGTCGTGTCCGTGCTGCTGTGCGTCGTGCCGTTCCTGCTCTTCTCCTGGGCCGAGCAGCACATCGACTCCGGCATGGCGAGCATCCTCAACGCCACCACCCCGCTGCTCACGCTCGCGGTCGGCGCGGTCGCCCTGGCGAACGAGCGGCTCGACAAGCGCCGTACGGCGGGACTGCTCGCCGGGTTCGCGGGGGTCCTGGTGCTGATCGGCCCGGCGGGCCTGGCCGGCGGCGGCGGGCACCTCCTGGCCGAGCTGGCCTGTCTGGGCGCCACCGCCTGTTACGGCGTCGCCTTCGTCTGCCTGCGCCGGTTCGTCACCCCGTACGGGCTGCCCGCCGTCAGCGTCGCCTTCGTGCAGGTCACCATCGGCGCGCTCATCATGCTGGCCGCCACCCCCTGGCTGGCGGCGCCGGCGCCCCGCGTCGACACGCCGATCGCGCTGAGCATGCTGGCGCTGGGTGCCCTGAGCACCGGCCTCGCCTACCTGTGGAACAACAACATCGTCCAGGCGTGGGGCGCGGTGAACGCCGCCGCGGTCACCTATCTCACCCCGGTCGTCGGAGTCACGGCGGGTGTGCTCCTGCTGGGGGAGCGGCTGACGTGGAACCAGCCGCTCGGGGCGGTACTGGTCATCGCCGGGATCATGGCGGCCCACGGCACACTGCCCCGCCCGGCCCGACGACCGGCCACCGCCCCACAGCAGGCGCCCGTCGCCCCCGTGGAGGAACGCGCGGCCCGCTGAGAACCCGGTGCGTGGCGGTTCGCCCGGACGGCGTAGACGCGCCGCGGTCCGACAGGCGTACTTAAGGGGTCCTTATCGTGAACGGATAGCATCGCCCGTCGGCCCGTCAGCTGCCGACCGGGATGAGGTGAGGACATGGGGGCGCCCAGGATCGCCGTCGCCGTGGTCACGATGGGCAACCGGCCCGACGAGGTCGACGCGCTGCTGCGGTCGGTGGCCAAGCAGGACGTGCCGCCCGAGCGGATCGTGATCGTCGGCAACGGCTGCCCGCTGCCCGAGTTCGCCCGGCGGCTGTCGCTGCCCGGCGAGGTCACCGCCATCGAGCTCGACGAGAACCTCGGCTGCCCCGGCGGGCGGAACGCGGCCCTGGCGCGGCTGCGGGAGTTCGGCGACATCGACGTCGTGGTGGACCTGGACGACGACGGTCTGCTCGTCGACGCCGATGTGCTGCGCCGCGTCCGGGACCTCTACGCCGCCGACGACCGGCTCGGCATCGTCGGCTTCCGCATCGCCGACGAACTGGGCGAGACCCAGCAGCGGCACGTGCCCCGGATCGGCAACTCCGACCCCCAGCGGGGCGGATACGTCACCGGGTTCCTCGGCGGCGGGCACGCGCTGCGCATGGCGATGCTCGACCAGATCGGCGACTGGCCCGCCGAGTTCTTCTTCGCGCACGAGGAGACCGACCTGGCGTGGCGCGCGGCCGACGCGGGCTGGCGCATCCTCTACGCGCCCGAACTGCTCCTCCAGCACCCGAAGACCTCGCCCGCCCGGCACGCCATCTACTACCGCGTGAACGCCCGCAACCGGGTCTGGCTGGCCCGCCGCCGGCTGCCGCTCCCGCTCGTCCCCGTCCATCTGGGCGTCTGGGTGCTGCTCACCCTCGCGCGGAACCGGTCCGGTGCCGGGCTGCGGGCGTGGTTCGGCGGATTCGTGGAAGGGGTGCGGGAGTCGGCGGGAGAGCGGCGGCCCATGCGCTGGCGTACGGTGTGGCGGCTCACCCGGCTGGGGCGTCCGCCCGTCATCTGACGCCCGCATCTGACGTCGGGCGGCGGACGTCGCGGAAGCCGAGTGTGAGTGGGCCCCGGCCGATCACCTCCGCCGACCGGGACCCGGATCCGGCCGCGGCGGCGACACTCCCCCGAGTTGCGCGTCCAGACGCGCGCGCCGCCGGGCCAGATCCGATGTAGTGATCAGATCAGGCTTTGCCAACGGATCGCTAACATGTGGCCAACGGTTCTCCGTTGCGTCGTCTGCCGATTGGCGTGAAGTCGCCGAACCAAGGTCCGAGAAGGCCAGGGCAGCGGCGGATCCGGGCGGGGGACGCGGGGACGAAGGTGACGGAAAACCGCTGTCCAGGGACGGAAACCCGTCACGGTGGGGATGTGTCCGGGGCGGCGGCGCGGGAAGACGGGGGCGCGATGGGGGCGGCATCTCCCTGCTCGGGCAGCGACAGGGGATCCGGCGAGCGGTGCGGCCTGCGGTTCGGGCTGCTGGGACCACCGGTGCTGTACGACGACGCCCCGGGCCGGGCGGCCCGGGCCATCGGGAGCCCCAAGACGCGTGTGCTGCTGGCCGCGTTGCTGCTCGACGCCGGACGGGTCGTCTCCGTCGAGTCGCTCAAGGACGCGCTGTGGGGAGGGGCGCCTCCCGTGTCCGCCCAGGCCTCGCTGCACAACCACGTGGCCCGGCTGCGGCGGCTGCTGGGGGACCCCGAGCGGCTGCGGACCGTGCCGTCCGGGTACGTGCTGCGCGTCGACGAGGGCGAGTTGGACGTCCATGTGTTCGACGCCCATGTGGCTGCGGCACGTGCCGCGCACGCCGGCCGGGACTGGGAGCGGGTCGTCGCGGAGTGCGGGGCCGCGCTCGCCCTGTGGCGGGGCGCGCCGCTCGCCGGGCTGCCGCCCGAGGTGGGCGGCTACGCCTTCGCGCGGCGGCTGCGCGAGGCACGGCTGCTGCTCCTGGAGTGGCGCTACGACGCCGAGTTGGCGCTGGGCGGGCCCCGGCTGGACGGGCTGGTGCCGGAGCTTGCGGCGCTGACCGGCGAGTACCCACTGCGGGAGGCGTACCACCGGCAGCTGATGCTCGCCCTGCACCGCACGGGCCGCCGGGCCGAGGCCCTCGCGGTCCACCGCGACCTGCGCACCCGCCTGATCGACGAACTCGGCATCGAACCGGGCCCGGGCATCCGCGAGGCGCACGTGGAGGTACTGCGGGGGGCCAAGGGGGACGACGGCGGTTCGGGAGGACCGGGGGAGGAGGAACGCGGTTCCGGGCCGCCCATCGGTCCGGGCGACCCCGGCTCCCGTCCGTCTGCGGGGGCGGGCCCGAGTTCCCCTGGCTCCCGTCCGTCTGCGGGTGCGGGCCCGAGTTCCCCTGGCTCCCGTCCGTCTGCGGGTGCGGGCCCGAGTTCCCCTGGCTCCCGTCCGTCTGCGGGTGCGGGCCCGAGTTCCCCTGGCTCCCGTCCGTCTGCGGGTGCGGGCCCGAGTTCCCCTGGCTCCCGTCCGTCTGCGGGTGCGGGTCCGAGTTCCCCTGGCTCCCGTCCGTCTGCGGGTGCGGGTCCGAGTTCCCCTGGCTCCCGTCCGTCTGCGGGTGCGGGTCCGAGTTCCCCTGGCTCCCGTCCGTCTGCGGGTGCGGGTCCGAGTTCCCCTGGCTCCCGTCCGTCTGCGGGTGCGGGTCCGAGTTCCCCTGGCTCCCGTCCGTCTGCGGGTGCGGGCCCGAGTTCCCCTGGCCCCTGTCCGTCTGCGGGTGCGGGTCCGAGTTCCCCTGGCTCCCGTCCGTCTGCGGGTGCGGGTCCGAGTTCCCCTGGCTCCCGTCCGTCTGCGGGTGCGGGTCCGAGTTCCCCTGGCTCCCGTCCGTCTGCGGGTGCGGGTCCGAGTTCCCCTGGCTCCCGTCCGTCTGCGGGGGCGGGCCCGAGTTCCCCTGGCTCCCGTCCGTCTGCGGGTGCGGACCCGGATGCCTCCAATTCCCAGGCACCTGCGGCCTGAGCCCGAGCGCCCCCACCCCCACGCACCCCCGCCCCCGGCCCCCAGACCCCCGGCGCCCAGAGGCCCGCACGCACCCCGCCCGCCCCCCCACCGCCAGGCTCCTCCCCGCACAACTCCCCCCACCCCCGGCCCACTTCACCGGGCGTGCCGCCGAGCGCGAGGCCCTGGGCCGGGCGCTCACCGCACTCGGTCCGCACCCCACCGCGGTCGTCAGCGGTATGCCCGGTGTCGGCAAGAGCGCCCTCGCGCTGCACGTCGCGCACGCGCTGGCGGAACGTTTCCCCGACGGGCAGCTCTACCTCAACCTGCACGGCGCGACCCCCGGCATGACCCCCCTCACCCCGGGCCAGGCACTCACCGCCCTGCTGCGCGACCTCGGCACCGAACCCGGACGTATCCCCGAACTGCCCGACGCGGCCGCCGCGTTGCTGCGCTCCCTGCTCGCTCCGACCCGCACGCTCCTGGTGCTGGACGACGCCGCGAGCGCCGCCCAGGTACGACCGCTGCTGCCCGGCGGAGCCGGCTGCGCGGTGATCGTCACCAGCCGTTCACCGCTCACCGCCCTCGACGGCGTCGCCCGCTTCCCGCTCGCCCCGCTGTCGGACGACGAGAGCGCCGACCTCCTGCGCGCGGCCTCGGGCCGTGCCGGCCTGGACGGTTCGGACGCCGCCCGGCTCCTCGTCGAACTGACCGGCCGCCTGCCCCTGGCCCTGCGCGTCGTGGCCGCCCGGCTGGCCGCCCGGCAGGCCCTCGCCCCGGACGTCCTGGTCGGTCAACTGGCCGCCGCGGACGACCGGTTGCGACACCTGGAGTACGACGACCTGAGCGTCCGCCGCTCCCTGGCCGTCGCGCAGGACGCGCTCGCGGCCTCCGAGCGCGAGGCCGACCGGGACGCGGCGCTCACCCTGCGCCGCATCGGCGCGCTCGACCTGCCCACGTACGGCGCCCCCCTGCTCGCCCGCCTCACCGGCACCGGCGAGACGCGCACCGAGGCCGCCCTGGACCGGCTCGTCGACGTGGCCCTGCTGGAGGAGACCGCGTACGGCCGCTACGCCCCGCACGACCTGGTGCGCGCCTTCGCCCGCGAGCGGGCGAAGGAACGGGAGACGGACCCCACCGACCCCACCGACACCACCGACGCCGCAGACACCACCGACGCCACCGACACCGCCCTGCGCTGGTACGCCGCCGTCGCCGAGCGCGCCCTCGCCGCCATCCTCGGCCCCGGCCCCGACCAGGACGACCGCCGCCGCCCCACCGCCGCCCGGCCCGCCGCCGGCCATCCGGCACACGACGACGAGGTCGCCCCCTTCGACACCCCCGAGGCGGCCTTCGCCTGGGGCGACCGGGAACTGGCGAACATCGTCACCCTGGTCGAGCGGCACGCGGACGATCCGTGCGGCCGGCGCGCGGCCCTGGTCTCCGCGCTGGTCCGGCTGGTCTTCCCCTACGCGCACCGCCGGGGCCGCGTCCCCGAGATGGAGGTGCTCGGCCGGGTGGGCCTCCGGGTCGCGCGGCGGCTCGGTGACGCCGCGGCGGAGGCGTACGCGCTGGTCGACCTCGCGGGGCTGCACTTCCTGACCGGCCGCCAGACGGAAGCCCTCTCCCTCAACGACCGCGCGCTGGACCTCTGGCGGCGGCTGGACCACCCGTCCTGGATCCGGCGCTGCCTCAACAACCGCGGCCTGCTGCTGGAGGGGCTCGGCCGGCACGCCGAGGCGGGGGAGGCGCTGACGCGGAGCCTGGAGTACGCGCGGCGGCTGGGCGATCCGTACGGCGAGGCCGTCACCCACAGCCACCTCGGCAACCTCTACGAGCACACCGACCCGCGGGCCGCCATCGAGCAGCACCGGCTCTCGCTCGCGCTCGGGGAGGAGATCGGCGCCGTGATCGTGCGCCACTCGGCGCACTGCAACATCGGCTACGCCCATCTGCGGCTCGGGGAACCGGACGCCGCCCTCCCGCACTTCGAGGAGAGCCTGCGCATCCTCGGCGGTCAGGGCGACTGGCACGGCGAGTCCCAGACCCGGCTCGGTCTGGTCCGCGCCCTGCGGCTGCTGGGCCGCACCGGGCGGGCCGCCCGCGAGTGCGCCGAGCTGCTGGGCCGGGCCGAGGCCCGCGCCGACCGCTACACCGCCGGTCTCGCCCGCCACCAGAACGGGCTGCTGCTGCGCGAGCGGGGGCGTCCCGGCGAGGCGCGCGAGGAGTGGGGCAGGGCGCTCGCGGCGCTGGAGGGGACGGACGAGCACGCGGTGGTCGCGGAACTCCGCGCGCTGCTGGCCGCCGAGGGATGACTACTTGGCGTCCGCATAGCACTCCACCACCGCCGTCGTGAAGGGGAACCGCACCGGCGTCTCCCCGAAGGTCAGCCGCCCGGCCAGGTCCGCCGCCTCGCGGATCGCCGCCACGACCGTCCCGGTCTCCTCCTCGGGGCAGTGCACGATCACCTCGTCGTGCTGGAAGAAGACCAGCTCGGCCGCGAGGTCCGCGCAGGTCCTGCGCAGTGCGGCGAGCAGCAGCAGGGCCCAGTCGGCGGCGCTGCCCTGGACGACGAAGTTCCGGGCGAAGCGGCCCCGGGCGCGGGCGTTGGTGGAGGCGTAGCCGGGCACCCACTGCTGCGGGTCGTCCTCGGCGAGGGGGATGCCCGCCTCCTCCGTGCCCTCGTCGGCCGCCCGGACCGCCGGGGGACACGTGCGGCCCAGCCAGGTCCGCACCAGGCGGCCCTCCTCCCCGGCCCGCGCCGCCTCGTCGACGTACGCCACCGCCCGGGGAAAGCGGCGCCGGAGCGCGGCGAGGTTCTTCAGGCCGTCACCGGAGGTCTGCCCGTAGACCGCGCCGAGCACGGCGAGTTTGGCCTGGTCGCGGTCGCCGGAGAAGGCCCGGTCGGACACCGACTGGTACAGGTCGCTCTCCCGGCCGGCCACCTCCATCAGCCCCGGGTCGCGCGAGATGGCGGCCAGGACGCGCGGTTCCATCTGGTCGGCGTCGGCGACGACGAGCCGCCAGCCGGGGTCGGCGACCACCGCCCGCCGGATCACCTTGGGGATCTGCAGCCCGCCCCCGCCGTTGGTCACCCAGCGCCCGGTGACCGTCCCGCCCGCGAGGAACTCGGGTCTGAACCGGCCGTCGCGCACCCAGTCCTGGAGCCAGGACCAGCCGTGGGCGACCCAGATGCGGTACAGCTTCTTGTACTCGATCAGGGGCTTCACGGCCGGGTGGTCGACGGACTCGATCTCCCAGCGGCGGGTGGAGGAGACCTTGACGCCGGCCTGCGCGAAGGCCTTGATCACGTCGGCGGGCAGGTCGGGGCGGACGCGTCTGCCGAACGCGGCGGACACCTCGTCGGCCAGCTCGGCCAGGCGGCGGGGCTCGCCGCCGCCCGCGTACCGCTCGCCCAGCAGGTCGTGCAGCACGGCCCGGTGCACCTCGGCGCTCCAGGGCAGCCCGGAGCGGTTCATCTCGGCGGCCACCAGCATGCCCGCCGACTCGGCGGCCGTCAGCAGGCGCATGCGGTCGGGGTGCTCGGCCCGTTCGTGCCGCCGCTGCTGCTCGGCGTAGACCGCGAGGAGGTCCGGCAGGGGCAGCGGGACGCCCTGCGGCTCGAACAGGGAGGACTGGGAGCCCGGTTCGGCGGAGCGCGGCGGCGGATCGGGCGGTACGGGGCCGCCGCGCAGCCGGGCCAGGGCGGCCGCGGCCGAGCGGGGTTCCCCGTACCGCCCCTCGTGGCCGAGGAGGAGTGTCTCGGCGGCCTCGATGTCGTAGCACCGCTCGACTCGCACCCCCGTGGCGAGCAGACGCGGGTAGACCTCGGCGGTGGACCGCCACACCCACCGCGTGACGCCGGGACGGCTCCGCACGGCCTCGGCGGGATCCGCCTCCCGCCGCACCGGCCCGGCGGGCAGCCCGTCCGGACCGAGGGGGGCGACGTCCACGCCACCGTCCTCGGCCGGAGCGAGTGCCCACCGGTCGGTCATGCCGCGAGTGTGCCAGGGGGGTCTGACAACGCGTCCCCGCTGCGCGGTCCGCGGTCAGGACGCGTCCGGCACGTCCTTCTGCGCCTGCGTGATCTTCACCAGCGCCTCGGCCACGTACCGCTCGGTCCGCTCCTTGCCGATGCCGAGTCCGCTGAGGACGCCCTCGCCGTTCTCGTGCTCCAGCAGGGCGAGCAGGATGTGCTCGGTGCCGATGTAGTTGTGGCCCAGGCGCAGGGCCTCGCGGAAGGTGAGTTCCAGGACCTTCTTGGCGGCCTGGCCGTACGGCACGAGCTCCGGGGCCTCCTCGACGGCGGGCGGCAGTGCGGCGGTCGCCGCCGCGCGGACCGCGTCGAGCGAGACGCCCTGCTCGACGATCGCCTTCGCGGCGAGACCGTCGGGCTCGGCCAGCAGGCCGAGGACGAGGTGCTCGGGCACGCCCTCGGCGTTGCGCGCGGTCTTGGCCGCGTTGTGCGCCGCCATCACCGTGTTGCGGGCGCGGGGCGTGTAGCGGTTGAAGCCCTGGCTCGGGTCCAGGTCGGCCGACTCCTTCGGCACGAACCGCTTCTGCGCGGCCTGCCGGGTGACCCCCATGCTCTTGCCGATGTCCGTCCAGGAGGCGCCCGAACGCCGGGCCTGGTCGACGAAGTGGCCGATCAGGTGGTCGGCCACCTCGCCGAGGTGATCGGCGGCGAGTACCGCGTCCTGGAGCTGTTCGAGGGGTTCCTGGTGAACCTTCTTGATCGCCGCGATGAGGTCGTCGAGGCGCACGGATGACGTGATGGTGGGGTTCGTCGTCATGCTGTCAACCGTAGGTTGCGCCCCCAAGGGTGTCAACCGCGAGTTGACATCCATCCGGTCTGACCCTGGACATGGCGACGGTCCACGAACTGCGGCAGGCGCAGCGTCGGCAGCGCCGTGAACAGGGCGAGGTCATGGGCACCACCCCCACGGTGACGGCGTGGCACCATCGGCCCGTGAGTACGTCCACCACCGTCGACCGCGCGTTCGAAGCGGCCCTGTACGAGACCGGCGAGACGGCCCTCGACACCGGCGCGTCCCTGCTCGCCTCCGACCCGGCGGCCGACGCCGAACTGGTCCGGCGCGGGGAGGAGTTCGTGGCCGCGGCCTGGCGGCGCGGCTGGCAGCCGGCCGACGTCGTACGGATCGTCCGGCGCGAGCTGGACGACGTCCACGCGCTCCTCGCGGCGGAGCTGATCCGCGCGCAGGCGCCGCACGACCGGCCCCGTGGCCGCCGCTGGAGCGCTCAGCTCGCCGAGCTCCCCGCCGGCGCCCCGCCCCGCGCCGACCGCTTCTCCCACGCCACGGCCGTACTGGAGCTGTACCGCCTGCTGCTGCGCCTGCCCGCGCTGGAATCCCTCGACGAGGCGTCCGGGGAGGCGAGGCCCGAGTCCCGCATGCTCACCCGCATCCGCGCCCTGCTCGCCAAGGCGGAGGCGACCGGGTTCCCCGAGGAGGCGGAGGCGCTGAGCGCCAAGGCGCAGGAGCTGATGGCCCGGCACAGCGTCGACGAGGCGCTGCTCGCGGCCCGGGCGCCCTCGCCCGACACGCCCGGGGCCTGCCGGATCGGGGTCGAGCCGCCGTACGAGCAGGCCAAGGCGGTGCTGCTGGACGCGGTCGCCACCGCCAACCACTGCCGGGCGGTGTGGAACGAGCCCCTCGGCTTCTCCACCGTCGTCGGCTTCGAAACCGACCTGGAGGCCGTCGAACTCCTCCACACCTCACTCCTGGTGCAGGCCACGACCGCGATGACGAAGGCGGAGGCGGCCCAGCGCGCGGGGGGACGCAAGCGCACCAAGGCGTTCCGGCAGGCTTTCCTCGCGGCCTACGCCCACCGCGTCGGCACCCGCCTGGCGGCCGCCGCCGAGAGCCAGGTGTCCGACGACCTGCTCCCGGTCCTCGCCTCCCGCGAACTCGCCGTCACGGGACGGCTGGACCGCATGTTCCCGGAGACGACCACCACCCGCCTGCGCGGCGTGCGCGACGAGGCGGGCTGGACGGAGGGCGCGCAGGCGGCGGACCGGGCCCGGCTGAGGCACCGGCCGCCGCTGCGCTGAGCGGCCGTCAGTCGCCGGCGGACTCGAAGCCGCTCACCGTGGCCCGCGCCCGGCCGCCGTCGTCCGGCCGGGCGACCGGGCCGTAGGACCACTTGAGTTCGTGCGCGTCCTTGGGGGCACCGGGCAGGGTGAAGGACGCCGCGTGCACGACGAGGCTCTTCGCGGGGTCGGCCTCACCGCGGACGTAGGTGATCGTGAAGGACGTGGTGGCCCCCTTCCCGAGGGTGAGCGGCTGGGCCTGGGCGCCTTCCTCCGGGAGCACGTCGGTGGTGCTGCTCTCGGCCAGGAGGTCCACGGCCGGGAAGCCCTTCAGGGTGCACTCCGCGCCCTTGTTGGTCAGCGTCACGGTGACGGTGCCGGTGTCCCCGGCGGCCGGGGCGGCGCCGGCCCCGACCTCGACGCCCAGGCCGGACAGTGCGCAGGCCGAGCCGTTACCGGGATCCGCGTTCTTCGCGTCGTCGCCTGAGGCGCCTGAGCTGCCGGAGCCGCCGTCGTCGCAGGCGGTGAGCAGGAGGGTCGCGGCGAGGGCGGCGGCCAGGGTGAGGGGCAAGGTGCGCATGGAGTCCTCTGGGCGTGGTGAACGTGGGCGGTTCAGGTCTCTGGATCATCACGCACCCGGATGCCGCACGGGCACGCACCCCCGGCGAATCCCCCGAACGCCGGACGGGCCGCGGCGCCCGAAGGCGCTCCACGGCCCGTCCGCGCGGATCGAGGTCCTGCTATCCGAGGCCCGCCGTGGGCAGCCCGGTCGGCATCTTGCCGCCCTCGGCCTTCGTGTACGTCTCCGCGCCGAGCCCGCCCTCCCAGGTGACCTTCAGGCTGCTCTTGTTCACGGAGTCGACCATGCCGGTCATCCGGTCCTTGGAGCCGTCCGTGCACTTCAGGTGGATCATCCGCATGCCGGACTCCTCGCCCGCGGTGCCGCTGCACACGCTCCCGCCGGTGGCGAACAGCGCGGCCTTGCTGCCGGTGATCACCAGCGCCACGGCCTTGCCGTCGGTCGTCGCGAGCCAGCTGCCCGCCAGCTCGTCGGAGGCGGCCCCGCCGGAACCGGACCCGGAGTCCGAGCCGGAGTCCGAGCCGCCGGTTCCGGCGGACGCCGTGGCCGAGGGGCTGGGGGACGCCGAGTCGTCCCCGGAGCCGCTGTCACCGCTGCACGCCGTCAGCGTCAGCGCGCCCACCAGCCCCGCGGCCACCGCCGCGACGCGCACGCCGCCGGAGCGGCGCCAGACCATCACCGAAGTCACTGCAAGCCCCCAAGCTGTAGCCGGCCGACTCGAACGGAAATCCGGACGGAACCCGGCCGGAACGATCGCAGCAAGCTACCAGGGCCCGTCAAGAGCCTCCGGAGGAGCCTCTTACCAGGACGACTTCCGCACACCGGGCAGATACCCCGCGTGCGCCTGCTCCCGCAGACTCACCCGGGACAGCCCGAAGGCCCGGAAGTAGCCGCGCGGCCGGCCGTCCACCTGGTCGCGGTTGCGCACCCGCGTGGCGCTCGCGTCGCGCGGCTGCCTGCGCAGCTCCGCCTGCGCGGCGAGCCGTTCGGCATCCGTCGACGACGGCCGCCGGATGATCTCCTTCAGCTCGGCCCGCCGGGCGGCGTACCGCGCGACGATCTCCTGCCGCTTGTCGTTCTTCGCGATCTTGCTCTTCTTGGCCATCAGACCTTCACTCCCCGGGCGCGGATCCGGGCGACGGCCGCCTCGATCCCGATCGTGTCGACGGTCTTGATCGCCCTGGCGCTGAGCCGGAGCCGGACGTACCGGCCCTCGCTCGGCAGCCAGTAGCGCTTGGACTGGATGTTGGGGTCGAACCGGCGTGACGTGCGCCGGTGCGAGTGCGAGATGCGGTTGCCGAAGCCGGGCTGGGTGCCGGTCAGCATGCAGTGCGCGGACATGTGGTGACGTACCTCTCTGGCTCAGGTGATGTAAATGGAATTCATTTTCAGTAGCATAGCGGCATGGCACGCAACGAACTCCGCCCGGTCATCAAGCTCCGGTCCACCGCCGGGACCGGCTACACCTACGTGACCCGCAAGAACCGTCGCAACGACCCGGACCGACTCACCCTGCGCAAGTTCGATCCGGTCGTCGGCCGCCACGTCGACTTCCGAGAGGAGCGCTGACCATGCGCAAGGGAATCCACCCCGAGTACGGGCCCGTCGTCTTCCGCGACCGTGCCGCGAACTACGCCTTCCTCACCCGTTCGACCATGACGAGCGAGAAGACGATCGAGTGGGAGGACGGCAACACCTACCCGGTCGTCGACGTCGAGATCTCCGACGTCAGCCACCCCTTCTACACCGGCACCGCCCGCGTCCTGGACACCGCCGGCCGCGTCGAGCGCTTCGAGCGCCGGTACGGAAAGAAGGGCTGACCCCGTGGCTGTCCCCGCTGTCCCTCCTGGGCTCTCCGTCGTGATCGTCGGCGGGCTGCATGCCGACGCCCGCAAGGCGGCAGTGGCGCAGTTGCTCGCCGACGTGCCCGGCAGCGTCGCGCTCCACCACGACCTGGCGACGGCCGCGGCCGGCACGGTCGTACGGACCGTCCGGGACGCCACCGGCGTCCTGGACGCGGGGGAGGCGCCGCTCGTCAACGACTGTGCCTGCTGCGCCCTGCGCGAGGACCTGGTCCCGGAGCTGGAGCGGCTCGCCGACGCCGGGCAGACGCCCCTGGCCGTCGTCGAGCTGTGGGACTCCGTCGAGCCCAAGGCCATGGCAGAGGTCGTCACGGCCGGCGGGCTCACCGTCACCGGCGTGATCACCGCCGTCGACCCGGCCCTGGTCCTGCCCTACCTCGGCAACGGCGACGACCTCGCCGAGGGCGGTCTCGCCGCGGCCGCCACCGACCAGCGCACGGTCGCCGACACCTTCGCCCGCCAGCTGGAGTACGCCCCCGTCCTCGCGATCGCCGAGTCCCCGGAGGCCGACGACGAGGACCGCGAGCTGCTCGCCCAGCTGCACCCGACGGCCCGCCAGGTCCCGATCGGCCACGGTGACCTGGCGGGCGCACCCCCGCTCGGCTCCCCCGCGCGGGACACGGCTGACGGCCTGACCGTGCCGCCGCCGCGGCGGCGCCGGCACTCGCCGCTGGCCGAGGCCGCCCTGGCCGGCTTCGACGTCGAGGCGGCCGCCGCCGCCCAGCACCCGGCCTGCGCGCTGCTGCCCGCCGAGGCCGACGCGCACGGCGTCTCCACGCTGGTCTGGCAGCAGCGCCGCCCCTTCCACCCGGAGCGGCTCTACGCCGCCCTGGAGGACCTGACCTGCGCGGCCGCCCGCAGCCGGGGCCGGTTCTGGCTCGCCGACAAGCCCGACACGCTCTTCCACTGGGACGCGGCGGGCGGGGCCCTGTGCGTGGAGAGCGCCGGGCCGTGGCTGGCCTCCCTGCCGGACGCGGCCTGGGAGATGGTCCCGCCGGTGCGCCGCGCCGCCGCCGCGCTGGACTGGCACCCCGAGCACGGCGACCGGGGCCAGCACCTCGTCTTCACCTCGCCCGGCCTGGACCGGGACGGCCTGGAGCGGCTGCTGGAGTCCTGCCTGCTCACCGACGCCGAGTACGCCGCCGGGCGCGACGCCTGGCAGCGGTTGCCGCACGCCTTCGACACCCTCCTGGAGGTCTGACCCGACATGCCCCGCAAGCCCGAGCGCAAGCCCGCCAAGAACCGGCCCAACCCCCTGGACCAGGCCGGGATCACGTACATCGACTACAAGGACACCGACCTGCTGCGGAAGTTCATCTCCGACCGCGGCAAGATCCGCAGCCGCCGCGTCACCCGCGTCTCCGCCCAGCAGCAGCGGCAGCTGGCCCGCGCGATCAAGAACGCCCGCGAGATGGCGCTCCTGCCGTACTCCAGCCGCTGAACGCCCGCGGTCCGGGTGAGGTTCCCCACGCTTGACGTCTGGGGGACCTCGTGACCGTGGAACGACCGTCCTCCGCGCCCACCACCGCAGGGCCCGGGGGCCGGTTGCGTGCCCGGTCGGCCGTCATGGGCAGGACGCCCGGCGGACGGCCGGGCACGCACGCTGTACGAGGCGTCAGGTGCCGTACGCCCACCGGGCGTCCGGCGATCGTCCGAGCCGGACACCCGCTCCCAGGGCGACCTCGCCGTCCCGCGCACGGCCCGTTTCGCCCTGCTCCCGGCCGGTGTCCGCCGCTTCCGCATGGCGGCCGGCCGGCCCTTCCGGAGCCGCACAACGGCCCGCTTCCGCCGCCGAGCGGATGCTCCGCCTCCACCGGACCTCCGCCGAACCCGCCGACTTCACCGCGGGCTTCCGGGAACGCCGGACCGGGGAGCGCCGTCAAACAGGCCAGAGCTTCGGTAAAGCGGTCGTCAAAGCTGTAACCGCAGGACCACCCCGCGTGCACGTGCATCTGCCCATGCATCTGCACATGAACAGGGCTATGATCCGGGTCAGTTGACCACTGCACCAATGGCCACACCAGCCAGTGCACCACCGGGGAGCGACCTGTGGACCACGACGTGTACAACGGGATGGCGGCCGCCAGGCTGCGCGGTGTGGCCTGGCAGAAGAGCCGGCACAGCAACTCGCAGGGCTCGTGCGTGGAGTTCGCCCGGCTGCCGGGCGGCGACGTGGCCGTGCGCAACTCGCGTTTCCCCGACGGGCCCGCGCTGGTCTACACCCGCGCGGAGATCGAGGCGATGCTGCTGGGCGTGAAGGACGGCGAGTTCGACCACCTCGTGGGCGGCTGACGGCCGGACAGGCCGGCGCGAAGGCCGGCCACGGGCGTCCGGCTCGCCGTGACGCGCGTAGAACCGCGGCGCCAGGATGCACCGCGGCTTTCTCATTCCCCGTGCGGTACCGACCCGGCCCGGGGCAGCCGGAACAGCGCCCAGACCACCTTGCCGCTGAGCGCGCCCGCGAGCGGGTGCCAGCCCCAGCTGTCGCTGAAGGAGTCGACGAGGAACAGCCCGCGGCCCGACTCGGCCGAGAAGTCGTCGGTCTCCCGGGCGACGGGGCTGTCGTGGCTGGGGTCGCGCACCGCGCACACCAGGCGCTCGGTCCACCGCATCAGGTGCAGCCGTACCGGAGGCTCCTGCCCGGCGGCCGACCGGCCGCTCGACGGCAGTCCGTGCCGCAGGGCGTTGGTGACGAGCTCCGAGACCACCAGGCAGACGTCGTCGAACCGGTCGCCCATGTCCCACTGGTCGAGGGTCCTGCGGGTGAACTGCCGAGCTTCGCGCACCGCTTCGTAGCGCGCGGGCAGCGCGCAGGAGGCGGCGTCGGACACGGCCGCGGGATCCAGCGGCGGAAGGCCCTGCCGTAACGGCTCGAGCATGGTCGATCCATTCGTCCCCATGCGAGGCACTCCCGGGAATTCGCGGTCGGTGCGATGCGGCGGTGGTGCGGGACCATGGTTTCGGATGCGTACAGCAGATGCAAGGGCAGATGCACGTGCAGCTGACCGGAATGAGGCGTCCCGTACCGCTTGTTGGTCAATTTTTCCGTCATCTTCACGTGCCCGACCGGCCGTTCACTTGCCCACTTCTTCAGCACGCGTGCGTGCGCCGCCTGTCTCGATTCTGTTTCTGTAACCGGACGAGTACTGCTCGGAGTGTTTTAGTGGCAGACTTCGGCCCCTGAAGACGTTGGGGAGGCTGGCGAACGTGAGCGCGGGAGAGCCGGGATCGGTGGTGCGGCGCATGCTGCTCGGATCACAACTCAGGCGACTGCGTGAGGCGCGGGGCATCACGCGCGAGGCGGCGGGCTACTCGATCCGCGCCTCCGAGTCGAAGATCAGCCGGATGGAGCTGGGCCGGGTGAGCTTCAAGACCAGAGACGTCGAGGATCTGCTGACGCTGTACGGCATCACCGACGAGCAGGAGCGCGCCTCCCTGCTGTCCCTGGCGAAGGAGGCCAACGTCGCGGGCTGGTGGCACAGTTACTCGGACGTGCTGCCCAGCTGGTTCCCCACCTACGTCGGCCTGGAGGGCGCCGCCTCGCTGATCCGGGCCTACGAGGTGCAGTTCGTGCACGGCCTGCTCCAGACCGAGGCGTACGCGCACGCGGTGGTCCGGCGCGGCATGCAGGGCGCCAGCGAGGCCGACGTCGAGCGGCGCGTGGCGCTGCGCCTGGAGCGGCAGAAGTACCTCGTCGACGAGAGCGCGCCCGACTTCCACATCATCCTGGACGAGGCCGCCCTGCGCCGCCCGTACGGCGACCGCGAGGTGATGCGCGGCCAGCTCCAGCACCTCATCGAGATCTCCGAGCGGCCCAACGTGCGGCTCCAGGTGGTGCCGTTCAGTCTCGGCGGCCACTCCGGCGAGAGCGGCGCGTTCACGATCCTCAGCTTCCCGGAGTCCGACCTGTCGGACGTCGTCTACCTGGAGCAGCTCACCAGCGCGCTGTACCTGGACAAGCCCGAGGACGTCGCCCAGTACGAGAAGGCCCTGAAGGAACTCCAGAGCGACAGCCCGGGCCCCTCGGAGAGCCGGGACCTTCTGCGGGGCCTGCTCCAGCTCTCCTGAAGTACTCCCCCAACTCTCCTGAAACGCAAGTACGATGACGTGTGATCAGATCGTGAAGGCGCGATCAGAGGTCTGCCAGGGATCGAGGGATCACACATGTCGTCGTCCTGCTTCACCGACCTTGCACAGCAGTACATCGACGGTGAGTGGCGCCCGGGCACCGGCTCCTGGGACATCATCGACTTCAACCCCTACGACGACGAGAAGCTGGCGTCGATCACCATAGCCACGGCCGACGAGGTCGACCAGGCGTACCGGGCCGCCGCCCGTGCCCAGAAGCAGTGGGCCGCGACCAACCCGTACGCCCGCCGCGCCGTCTTCGAGAAGGCCCTGCGCCTGATCGAGGAGCGCGAGGCCGAGATCTCCGAGGCCATCATCGCCGAGCTGGGCGGCACCCGCCTGAAGGCCGCCTTCGAGCTGCACCTCGCCAAGGAGTTCCTGCGCGAGGCGGTGCATCTGGCGCTGGCCCCCGAGGGCCGGATCATCCCCTCCCCGGTGGACGGCAAGGAGAACCGCGTCTACCGCGTGCCGGTCGGGGTGGTGGGCGTGATCAGCCCCTTCAACTTCCCCTTCCTGCTGTCGATCAAGTCCGTCGCCCCGGCGCTCGCCCTCGGCAACGCGGTCGTCCTCAAGCCGCACCAGGACACGCCGATCGTCGGCGGTGCCCTGGTCGCGAAGATCTTCGAGGACGCGGGGCTGCCCGGCGGTCTGCTGAACGTCGTCATCACCGACATCGCGGAGATCGGCGACGCCTTCCTCGAGCACCCGGTCCCCAAGGTCATCTCCTTCACCGGCTCCGACCAGGTCGGCCGGCACGTGGCGACGGTCTGCGCCCGGCTGTTCAAGCGCTCGGTCCTCGAACTGGGCGGCAACAGCGCGCTGGTCGTCCTCGACGACGCCGACCTCGACTACGCCGTGGACGCGGCCGTCTTCAGCCGGTACGTCCATCAGGGCCAGGTCTGCATGGCCGCCAACCGCGTCCTGGTCGACCGGTCGGTCGCGGACGAGTTCACCGAGAAGTTCGTCGCCAAGGTGAAGACCCTCAAGACGGGCGACCCGCGCGACCCGGAGACCGTCATCGGCCCGGTCATCAACTCCTCCCAGGCGGAGGCCGTCGCGGGCGTGGTCGAGCAGGCCCTCGCCGAGGGTGCCACGGCCCTGGTGCGCGGCGGCCGGACCGACAACCTCGTCGAGCCCTCCGTCCTGACCGGCCTGCCCGCCGACTCGGCCCTGCTGCGGCAGGAGGTCTTCGGCCCGGTCGCCTTCCTCGTCCCCTTCGACGGCGAGGAGGAGGCCGTACGCCTCGTCAACGACACCCCGTACGGCCTGAGCGGCGCCGTCCACACCGGGAACATCGAGCGCGGTGTCGCCTTCGCCAAGCAGATCGACACGGGCATGTTCCACGTGAACGACGGCACCGTGCACGACGAGCCGATCGTGCCGTTCGGCGGCGAGAAGCACTCGGGCCTCGGCCGGCTCAACGGCGACACGATGCTGGACTCGTTCACCACCACCAAGTGGATCTCGGTGCAGCACGGCCGGAGCGGCTTCCCGTTCTGACGGCGTTCCGACATCGTCCCGTCCTTCTACGACTCGGGGAGGCGGGCACCGCGGCTCTCCGCGATCCTGCGGACGTCCGTGAGTGCCTCGCTCATCCGGGCGAGCAGGAAGCGGAGTTGCGCGGGCGTCGCCCCCGGGTCGGCGAGCATGTCGGCCGCGTGGTCGAGGAGACCACCGGCCATGCCGAGCTGCACGCTCTCGACGGTGTCGGCGACCCGGGAGACGGGTCCGGTCCCGTCGGTCACGAGATAGCAGGGCTTGCCGCCCGTGCCGGCCCAGGGCAGCAGCCGGGTCTCGCCCTCGCCGCCGCCCGTCACTTCCTCCCCCTCGTCTCCCGCACGGGCATGCCCAGCGAGCCGAGGCCGATCCCCGGCGGCACGGCCGTCGGCGCCGAACGCGGGACATGGCGTCCCATGTGGCGGACGGTCCGCCCGATCGCGCGCAGAACCCTCACCTGTCATCAACTCCCTGTGGTCGGCGGTCTCGCTTTGTGTAGCGAACCGCTCACACTCTGACGCCGGGCGGGCTAGCCTCGCCAGAGAGACGCAGGTGACAGAGCTTTTGTCACAAGGGGGTTGATCCGATGGGTTCCATCTACGGCGACTGGCTCAAGGAGCAGCGCGAGGCGGCGGGCCTGACGCAGCAGCAGTTGGCGGACCGGGCGATCATGACGCGTTCGCACATCGCGCACATCGAGGCGGGGCGCCGGGTGCCGTCGAAGGAGGACGCACGGCGGCTCGACATGGCGCTGAACACGGGAAACGTGCTGAGCAGCTTCCTGCCGCAGGACGAGGACGTGTCGATCGCCGAGTACTTCGAGAGGGTGCGCGTACTCGAACAACAGGCGTCGTCCATCCATGAGTTCGCCCTGGCGTACTTCCCGGGCATCCTCCAGACGAAAAGGTACGCACGTGCGGTTCTGGGTGCGGCGTTCCCCCCGGTGAGTGAAGAGGAGTGTGACAGGCGCGTTGTCACACGCCTGGAGCGCGCAAAGATCCTCGAAGACCCTGTGAGTCCCGTAGTGTGGGCGCTTTTGGACGAGACGCTGCTGCGCCGTCCCGTGGCTGACGGGGATGTCATGGCCGAGCAGTTCATGCACGTCGTTGGTCTCGCGGAGGCTGGACGTATTCGGGTGCATGTGCTGCCGTACAAGGTGGGCCATCATCCGCTGGTGCACAGCATGCTCATGCTGATGTCGTTCGAAGACCAGCCGCCGCTGGCGTACACCGAGGGCGGATATATGGGGAAGTTGCACGACTCCCCGTCGATGGTCCGGCAGTTGCAGCATCGCTACTATCTCGCGCTGAGTGACGCAATGCCGATGAAGGACTCACTGGCCCTGCTCAGGGCCACTGCGAAGGAGTACGGGCACCATGACTGAGCGCACCATCCCGAACGCGGCCACGCTGCGCGGCTGGCGCAAGTCGTCGTACAGCGACAACAACGCCGGTAGCTGCCTCGAAGTCCTCGACGACCACCCTTCGGGCATACCGGTCCGCGACTCCAAGAACCCCCACGGTCCCGCCGTGATCGTTCCGGCGCCCGCGTGGTCGTCGTTCGTCACGGCGCTGAAGGACGGGGCCGTTGCGGACAGAACCTGACCGCAAGCCCTCGTAACGTCGTCGGTGTCAGGGGGAGAGACCCCCGGGCCCGACGAAAGGCGGCGGTCATGGTCACTCACGTTCCCTCGGAGGCACCCGGCGACGAGCGCGGAGCGCTGCTGTCCTTCATCGCCGAGCAGCGCGGCGGTGTCCGGCGGGCGCTGCTGGGCCTGACCGAGGAGCAGGCCGTGAGCACGCCCAGTGCCAGTGAGCTGTCGCTCGCCGGGCTGCTCAAGCACGTCGCCGAGGTCGAGCAGGGCTGGATCGCCCGCGCCAAGGGCGAGCCGCCGGCCGTCCACCGGGACGAGTCGAACTGGCACGAGTGCTTCCGGCTGGTCGGCGACGAGACCGTGGAGGCGCAGCTCGCGTACTACGAGAAGGTGGCCGCCGAGACGGAGGCGTTCATCCGCGCGGTGCCCAGCCTCGACGACACCTTCGAGCTGCCCGCGACGTCCTGGAACCCGCGGGACGAGCATCTCTCGATGCGCTGGCTCTGCCTCCACCTGATCCGCGAGACGGCCCGGCACGCGGGCCACGCCGACATCATCCGCGAGTCGCTGGACGGGGCGACGGCCTTCGAGCTGGTGGCGGCGGAACAGCAGGTGGCCGCCGGGTCCTAATGTGGACCGCATGTCAGCGATCCGTCTCCTCGTGCTCGGCGCGGTCCGCATGCACGGCCGCGCCCACGGCTACCAGGTCCGCAACGACCTGGAGTACTGGGGCGCGCACGAGTGGTCCCACGCCAAGCCCGGCTCGATCTACCACGCCCTGAAGCAGATGGCGAAGCAGGGGCTGCTGCACGCGCACGAGATCGCCCCGTCCACGGCCGGCGGGCCGCCGCGCACGGAGTACGAGATCACCGAGCAGGGCACCGAGGAGTACTTCCGGCTGCTGCGGGAGGCGCTGGTCACGTACGACCAGCGCGGCGAGGTGAAGACGGCCGCGGTCGGCTTCATCGTGGACCTGCCGAGGGCGGAGGCGGTCGCGCTGCTGAAGGAGCGCACCCTGCGGATCGAGCAGTGGCGGGCCTCCGTCCTGAAGGACTACGTGCCCGAGGAGGGACTCGACGGGCTCGGCCACATCGGCGAGATCATGAACATGTGGGTCCACACGGCCGACTCCGAGGCCGAGTGGACCCGCGGCCTGATCCAGCGCATCGAGGGCGGTGCCTACACCTTCGCCGACGAGGGCGAGCCGTTCGTCGGCGTGCTGGCGGAGGGCGAGGAGAACCCGTACGCGACGGGCGAGCCGCATCCCGGAGACGCCTCCTAGCCTCCTGGCCTGCCGGCCTCCTAGTGGTGGAACCCGGTGGCCGCCTCCTTGTCCTGGGTGAAGGGACGCGGCTGCCGCCGCAGTTCCGGCAGCAGCCGTTCCAGGTCCCGCGCGAGCAGGTCGGCCAGGTCCGCGGAGAAGCCGTTGCGGCACACCACCCGCAGCACGGACAGGTCCTCGCGGTGCGGCGGGAAGGTGTACGCGGGCACCAGCCAGCCGCTCTCGCGCAGCCGCCGGGACACGTCGAAGACGTCGTAGGCGGTGACGTCCGGCGCGGTCGTGAAGGCGAACACCGGCAACTGGTCGCCCCGGGTCAGCAGCCGGAAGTCGCCGAGCGCCTCGATCCGCCCGGCGAGCCCCGTGGCCACGTCCCGCGCGGCCTGCTGCACGGCCCGGTAGCCGTCCCGGCCCAGCCGCAGGAACGTGTAGTACTGCGCCACGACCTGGGCGCCCGGCCGGGAGAAGTTCAGGGCGAACGTCGGCATGTCGCCGCCCAGGTAGTTCACCCGGAACACCAGCTCCTCCGGCAGCGCCTCGGCATCCCGCCACAGCGCCCAGCCGACGCCCGGGTAGACCAGCCCGTACTTGTGCCCCGAGGTGTTGATGGACGCCACCCTCGGCAGCCGGAAGTCCCACACCAGGTCCTCGTCGAGGAACGGCGCGACCATGGCGCCGGACGCCCCGTCCACGTGCACGGGGATGTCGAGCCCGGTGCGCTCCCGCAGGGCGTCCAGCGCCGCGCACAGCTCGGCGATCGGCTCGTAGGAGCCGTCGAAGGTCGAGCCCAGGACGCCGACGACCCCGATGGTGTTCTCGTCGCACAGCTCGGCGGCCGCCTGCGGGTCCAGGTGGAACCGGTCGCCCTCCATGGGGACGAGCCGGGCCTCCACCTCCCAGAAGTTGCAGAACTTCTCCCAGCAGACCTGCACGTTCACGCCCATCACCAGATTGGGCCGGGCCCCGGGGTAGCGGTCGCCGTTGCGCTTGGCCCAGCGCCGCTTGAGCGCCATCCCGGCCAGCATGCACGCCTCGCTCGACCCGGTCGTCGAACACCCCACGGCCGCCGCCGGGTCGGGCGCGTGCCACAGGTCGGCCAGCATCGCCACGCAGCGCCGCTCCAGCTCGGCCGTGCGCGGGTACTCGTCCTTGTCGATCATGTTCTTGTCCCGGCACTCCGCCATCAGCACCCCGGCCTCCGGCTCCATCCAGGTGGTGACGAAGGTGGCGAGGTTCAGCCGCGCGTTGCCGTCGAGCATCAGTTCGTCGCGGACCAGCTGGTGGGCGGTGGCCGGGGCCATCGGCTGGTCCGGGAGCCGGTGCGTGGGCGGGGCCTCGGCCATGTCGCCGACCGGGTTGGCGGGGCCGTAGAACGGGTTGACGGACAGGCGGTGCCCGCCGGGTCGGCGGGGGCCTTCGTTGAGCGGCAAGGGAGCCTCCAGGGTGGATTCGACGGTGTGTGTCAGCGGACCGGCGTGCCGTCCTCGCGCAGCTGCATCTGGGGGCGGCCCGTCACCAGCAGCCAGGCGGGCAGGGAGGCGACGCAGAGCAGGGCGAGGATCCCCGGCGAGGCGACCAGCACCGCGGCGACGAACAGGCTGACCCAGCCCTGCCGGGTGATCGCCAGCAGCATCCCGAGCACCGCCGCCGACACCCCGACCGACGGATGCACCCCGGACACCAGGGCGTGGGCGCACAGACCGAGGGCGGTGCCGGCGAACACGGCCGGGAAGATGCGCCCGCCCCGGAAGCCGCAGGACGCGGCGACCAGCAGCGCGGCCAGCTTCACCACCGTCAGCAGGGCGTACTCCCCGGCCGGCCTGCCGTCCGGGTCGCGTGCCAGCTCGGCGATCTCGTCCAGCCCCTTGAAGAGCGTCAGATGGCCGCCCAGGGCCGCGAGACCGCCCAGCACCAGCCCGCCCGCCGGAAGCATCAGCATCGGGTGCCGCAGCCTTCGGAAGGCGCCGTGGACGTACGGGAAGGCCCGCACGGCGGCCATGCCGAGCAGCGCGCCCGCCGAGGCGACCACGACCGCCGCCAGCAGGTCGGCCCAGCCGGGCCGGCCGAAGGACGGCAGGTCCAGGTCGAAGCTCGGGTGGTCGATCAGGGTGGCGGTCAGGGCACCGGCCGCGCCCGCGGTCAGCGGCGCGAAGACGTTGTCCCACAGCAGTCCGCGGGTCTCCTGCCGGGCCAGCGCCTCGGAGATCACCAGGGCGGCCGCCACCGGCGTGCCGAACAGGGCACCGATCGTCGCCGCCTCCGCCAGCGCGGGCCAGATGCGGCCGGGCGCCTTCGGCAGGGCCCGCGCCCCCAGCCAGGCGGCCAGGGCGACGTTCACCGTGATGATCGGGTTCTCCGGGCCGAGACTGGGCCCGCCCGCCAGCATCAGCGCGGTCGCCAGCAGCAGCCCCGGCAGCACGACGGGTGGCAGGACGGGGGCGTCCAGGCCGACGGTGGCCGGATCGGGCCCCGCGTGCCCCGGCATCCGCCACACCACGAGACCGACCGCCACCCCGGTCCCGACCAGCATCACGACCATCCACGGCACCGAGTACCGGCCGATCCCCAGCGCGTCCGGCAGCGGCCCCCACAGCAGGTCCTGGAGCTCCTCGGCGGCGACGCTCACCCCCACCAGGACCAGACAGGAGACCACCCCGACCGCCACGGCGGGCAGGATCGACGGCAGCAGCACGCGCGCCGGGGTCGCCGGAGTGGCGGAGGGCGCCCGCTGCTCGCTGTCCTGGATCACGGGCACACGATAAAGGGATCAAACGGCACAAACAGGAAACACGCTTGCACCTCACGCGGCGTGAGGACCGACCGTGGAGCACGGAAGAAGAAGGGAGCGGAAGTGAGCTACTCCGTGGGACAGGTCGCGGGCTTCGCCGGCGTCACGGTGCGCACCCTGCACCACTACGACGACATCGGCCTGCTCGTCCCGAGCGAGCGCAGCCACGCGGGCCACCGGCGCTACAGCGACGCCGACCTCGACCGGCTGCAGCAGATCCTGTTCTACCGGGAACTCGGCTTCCCGCTCGACGAGGTCGCCGTCCTGCTCGACGACCCGGACGCGGACCCGCGCGCGCACCTGCGCCGCCAGCACGACCTGCTGACCGCCCGGATCGAGAAACTGCGGAAGATGGCGGCGGCCGTGGAGCACGCCATGGAGGCACGCACGATGGGCATCAACCTCACGCCCGAAGAGAAGTTCGAGGTCTTCGGGGACAAGGACCCCGAGCAGTACGCCGACGAGGCGGAAGCGCGCTGGGGCGGCACCGAGCAGTACGCCGAGTCGCAGCGCCGCGTCGCCCGCTACACCAAGGAGGACTGGCAGCGCATCCAGGACCAGACCGCCGACTGGGCCGAGCGCTACGGCGCCCTGATGGCCGCCGGCGAACCGCCCGCCGGCGAGGCGGCCATGGCCCTGGCGGAGGAGCACCGGCAGCACATCTGCACCTGGTACTACGAGTGCTCCCACGAGCAGCACCGCCGCCTGGGCGAGATGTACGTCGCCGACGAGCGCTTCAAGGCGTTCTACGAGTCGATGCGCCCCGGCCTCGCCGAGCACCTGAAGGACGCGATCGCCGCGAACGCCGCCCGCCGCACCTCCTGATCCCCGGCCCGGGGGCTCACTCCCGGGCCAGGACCACCGCCGTACCGTACGCGCACACCTCGGTGCCGACGTCCGCCGCCGAGGTCACGTCGAAGCGGAACGCGAGCACGCCGTTGGCGCCACGCGCGCGTGCCTGTTCGACGAGTCGCTCCATGGCCTGGTTGCGGGTCTGCACGAGGGTCTTGGTGAGCCCGCGCAGCTCGCCGCCGACCATCGACTTCAGCCCGGCGCCGATCTGGCTGCCCACATGACGCGAGCGCACGGTCAGGCCGAAGACCTCGCCGAGCACCTCCTGCACGCGGTAGCCGGGTACGTCGTTCGTGGTGACGACGAGCACATCGGGCTGGGGGCCCTGACCGCCGCCGTATTCATCGATGCCCATGCCTCTCAGCTTTCTCCGGGGGGACCCACAGTGCATCCTGGGTACCCCCATGGAACCTGGGTCGTGACGGCTGCGTTGATACTTTGAGGCAGCCAGCCCCAGCCCGTATCTCACAGCAGCAGGAGCCACATCCCCGTGACCACGCTTGCGCTCGGCCCCGAGTGGCTCAGCCCGGACTACCTGATCTCGACGTTCAGCCTGCCCGGCATCCTGCTGATCGTCTTCGCCGAGTCCGGACTCTTCGCGTTCCTGCCCGGCGACTCCCTGCTGTTCACGGCGGGCCTCTTCGTGGCCGAGGGCACGTACATCACCCAGCCCCTGTGGCTGGTCTGCACGCTGATCGTGATCGCCGCCGTCGTCGGCGACCAAGTGGGCTACATGATCGGCAAGTTCCTCGGCCCGAAGCTCTTCAACCGGCCCAACTCCAAGCTCTTCAAGCAGGAGAACCTGGACAAGGCCCACGAGTTCATGGAGAAGTACGGCCCCAAGGCGATCGTCCTGGCCCGCTTCGTCCCGATCGTGCGCACGTTCGCCCCCATCGTCGCCGGCGCCGGCCGCATGAAGTACCGCACGTTCTTCACGTACAACGTCATCGGCGGCATCGCCTGGGGCACCGGCGTCACCCTCGCGGGCTACTGGCTCGGCCAGATCGACTTCATCAAGAAGAACGTCGAGGCCATCCTCGTCCTGATCGTCTTCGTCTCCGTCGTCCCGATCATCATCGAGTACCTGCGCGAGCGGTCGAAGAAGAAGAAGCGCGCTGCGACGCAGGACCCCGCCGCCACCCAGCCCCACATCCCGGTCATGGACGACGCGACGACCCAGCTCCGCCGCATCACCCCGGACGACCGCCCGCCCCACCAGCAGCCCCAGCAGCAGCCCCCGTACGGCAACCAGAACGGCTACAACGACCAGCAGTACTACGGCCAGTACCCCCAGGCCCCGGGCTACGGCCACTCACAGCAGAGCGGCGGCCAGCAGCCGTACAACGGCGGTTACTGAGCCGGCCTGTTCTCGGGGACGCGGCGCTAGAAACCCCTGGTCCGCTTCGCGGCGCGCCGCTTCTCCGCGGAGCCGATCCGCAGGAACATCCGCGAGATCTCGGACCCCAGATTCACCCCGATGGCGATTGCCATGGCCAGGGCCACCGCCTTCGACAGCGACACCAGCCCCTCGTCGATCTCGTTCTGCGCGATCGCCAGCAGCCCGAAGTACGTCGCGGAACCGGGCAGCAGGGGCCCGATCGCCGCGGTCGTGTAGGGCAGCGCGGAAGCGAACTGGTAGCGGGACAGCAGCTGCCCGAACAACCCCACCAGGCCCGCGGCCGCCGCCGTGGACGCCACCGGCGAGATGTCCCCGGCGTAGTGCATCGCGCCGTACACGACCCACGCGACACCGCCGTTCAGCGTCACCCACACCACGGTGGATCGTTCCTGCTGGAGCAGCACCGCGAAGGCCAGCGACAGCAGCATCGACGCGCCGATCAGCAGCACCGGATCGTCGGAGACCCCGAGCGCCGCGTCCGGGTTCAGCCGCGCCCCCAGCTGCACGCCGAAGTACAGCACCAGCAGCACGCCCGCGACGATGCCCACGAAGAAGTACAGAACCTCCAGCAGACGCGCGGAGGCGGTGATGTAGAAACCGGTCAGCCCGTCCTGCACGCCCGCCACCAGCGCCCGCCCGGGCAGCAGCGCGAACAGCCCACCGGTGATGACCGCGGAGGCCTTCACATCGACGTGGCCCAGCGTCAGCGCGACCCCGATCGCGGCGGGCGGCATCGCGGCCACCGTGAACTGGTAGAACTCCGGCAGCCCGCGCCCCGCGCACAGCCACGCCAGCCGGTCGCCGAGCATCGCGCCCAGCGCCGCCGCCACGAACACGATCAGATCGCCGCCGACCAGCACGGAGGCCGCACCCGCCAGCAGGCCGCTCGCGCCGGTCAGCGCCCAGCCGGGATACGGGTGCCGGTTGCGGCGGATCTCCGCGAGCCGCCGGTAGGCCTCCTCCAGGGAGACGGCCGTCTCGTCGTCGCTGAGGTCGTCCACCAGCTGGTACACGGCCGCCAGCCGCGTGTAGTCGGTGCCCCTGCGGCGCACGGTCCGCGACGCCGTGACCGGATCGTCGACCAGCGACGGCTGGTAGGAGATCGCCAGCAGCGTGAAGGTGACGTTGGGCTCACAGCGGTCCAGGCCGTAGGACCGGCAGACCGCGAACATCGCCGTCTCCACGTCCTCGGCGCCCTCACCGCCCGCCAGCAGCAACTCGCCGATACGCAGCGTCAGGTCGAGCACGCGCGGCACCGCGGGCCCCGCCTCGTCGCCGTCGCCGCCGCGCTGGACCACCTCCGGCGCCGGCCGCTCCGCCACCGGCATGCGCAGCATGGTGCGCATCCGGTCCTGCCAGGGCACGTCCTTGGTCAGACTGACCACGGGAACCCCGGTCGGCGGCGTGAAGGCCGACGGGGCGTGCTTCGCGCTGTACGTGCTCGGCGGCGTGAACGCCGACCCCTCCGGCTCCACCGCGGGCGCCGGCGCCACGTCCAGCCCCTCGGGAAGGGCGAACTCGGACGTCGTCTCCGACTCCGAACCGGCCGGCCGGAGCACGGCCAGGCCCTCGGGGATCGCGAACTCCGAGGTCGTCGACATGTCCCCGTCGACGGCGGCCCCGCCCGGAGGCACGAACGCACTCCTCGCCTCGTCCGACTTCGGCTTGCGGTCCTCCGCGTCCGTCACTGCCTGGCGCTCCCTGTACGACACGTCAGCCTCAGTACCCCTCAGCCTCAGTATGCGCACATACGGACGAACGGGCCGCACGCGCGCGCGTGCGGCCCGTAGGCATCACAGGGAACGGCGATCAGTGACCGCCCTGCTCCTTGAAGCGCTTGTAGGACCGCTCGATCTCGGCCTCGGCGTCCGTACGGCCCACCCAGTTGGCGCCCTCGACCGACTTGCCGGGCTCCAGGTCCTTGTAGACCTCGAAGAAGTGCTGGATCTCCAGGCGGTCGAACTCCGACACGTGGTGGATGTCCCGCAGGTGCTCCACGCGCGGGTCCGTCGCCGGCACGCACAGCAGCTTGTCGTCGCCGCCGGCCTCGTCCGTCATGCGGAACATGCCGATCGCGCGGCACTTGATGAGGCAGCCCGGGAACGTCGGCTCGTCGAGGATGACCAGCGCGTCCAGCGGGTCGCCGTCCTCGCCGAGGGTGTTCTCGACGAAGCCGTAGTCGGTCGGGTAGGCGGTCGAGGTGAAGAGTCGCCGGTCCAGGCGGATACGACCGGTCTCGTGGTCCACCTCGTACTTGTTGCGCGAACCCTTCGGAATCTCGATCGTGACGTCGAACTCCACCGGTGGCTCCTCCATGATCAACACATAGTTCTGGTGGTTAAGTGTCCCTCACGCAGGTGTGTGATCGCGAAAGGGGCTGGTGGTCGTGCCAGAGCTGAGGCCTTGGCGGGCCGCGAGACCGCACGTGGTGCGGATCGCGGACGCCGTACGACCGCGCCTGGCCCGGGCCGCAGCGACCGCGAAACCCCGGGTCACACGGCTCGTACGAGCCGGGAAACCGCAGGTCGCGCGGGTCACGCTGCCGAAGACCTGGCAGTACACCGCGGGCGCCGCCACCGCCGGTCTGGCACTGGCCGCCGGGGTGGTGACCGCCGCCGGTCCCTGGGACTCCTCGGGTCAGCGTACGGCCGAGCGGGACCGGGCCGCCGCCCTCGGCCGCGCGGGTGGCACAGATCACGGCGGCACCTCCGGCGCGCCCGGCCGGCCCCGGCCCGCCCCCAGCGCCGACCCCGTGCTGACCGGCCTCGGCGGCGTCAGCACCGTGAAGTCCGCCCCGGACGGCAAGGCCCTCGCCAAGGCCCTCACGCCCCTGCTGAAGGACCCGGCGCTCGGCCCCCGGCCCGCCGCGGCCGTCGTCGACGTCACCACCGGCAGGCGCCTGTACGGGGCGCACCCGGACGCCGCGTTCACCCCCGCCTCGACCACGAAGATCGCCACGGCCGTCGCCGCGCTCTCCGCGATGGGCGCCGACCACCGCCTCACCACCCGCGCCGCGCTGGAACCCGACACGAAGGAAGTCGTCCTGGTCGGCGGCGGCGACCCCACCCTCACGGCCCGGGAGAAGGCCGAGGGGTGGGCGAGCCTGCGCACCCTGGCCGCCGGGACGGCCGCCGCACTGGCCGACCGGGGCGTGCGCGAGGTGACGCTCTCCTACGACACGACCCTCTACTCGGGTCCCCGAATGCACCCGATCGGGGTCAACCCGAACCTCGCGCTCGTCAGCCCCCTGATGGCCGACGAGGGCCGCACGGACGACTCCACGAGCGGCCCGGTCACCCGCGTCACCGACCCGGCCGAGGACGCGGCCCGCCAGTTCGGCGACCTGCTGAAGTCCCACGGCATCAAGACCACGGCCCCCGGCCCGTCCAAGGCCACGACCCGTGCCCAGACCCTCGCCGCGGTCTCCTCGCCCCCGCTGTCCGCCCTCGTCGAACGCATGCTGACCAACAGCGACAACGACATCGCCGAGGCCCTCGCCCGCCAGACGGCGATCGCGACCGGCCACCGGGCCGACTTCGCCGGCGCCGACAAGGCGATCAGCGCCCAGCTGCGCAGGCTCGGCCTCCCCCTCAAGGGCGCCGCCTTCAAGGACGGCAGCGGCCTCAACCGCGCCGACCGCCTGACCCCGGACCTCCTGACGGCCCTCCTGGCGAAGGCGGCCGACCCCTCCCACCCCGAGCTCCGCCCGGCCCTCACCGGCCTCCCGGTCGCCGGCTTCACGGGCACGCTGACCAGCCGCTACACGGACGGAGCGGCCGGCGTCGTCCGCGCCAAGACCGGCACACTCACCGGCGTGAACACCCTCGCGGGCACCCTGGTCGACGAGGACGGCCGCCTCCTGGCCTTCGCCTTCATGACGACGGACACGGACCCGGGGAACCCGGCGGCGACGCAGAGGGCCCTGGACAGAGCGGCGACGACACTGGCGGCGTGCGGCTGCGGGTAACCCGATCCGGGCCGGCTGCGGCCCCTGGCCCGGCAGCCGATCCGCCTTGGCCGTCGGCAGGGTGTTCCGTCTTGGCCGTGGGCGGGTGTTCCGTCTTGGCCGTCGGCAGGGTGTTCCGTCTTGGCCGTCGGCAGGGTGTTCCGTCTTGGCCGTCGGCAGGGTGTTCCGTCTTGGCCGTGGGCGGGTGTTCCGTCTTGGCCGTCGGCAGGGTGTTCCGTCTGGGCCGTGGGCAGGGTGTTCCGTCTTGGCCGTCGGCAGGGTGTTCCGTCTTGGCCGTGGGCAGGGTGTTCCGTCTTGGCCGTGGGCAGGGTGTTCCGTCTTGGCCGTCGGCAGGGTGTTCCGTCTGGGCCGTGGGCAGGGTGTTCCGTCTTGGCCGTCGGCAGGGTGTTCCGTCTTGGCCGTGGGTAGGCGTTCCGCACGGCGGAACGGGTGGGCACGGCCACCGACGCCGAGCACCGGCGAAGAGACCCCAGCCGTCACCGCCCCCGAGAACCCCGGGCACCTGAAGACGCACACCGGCATCACCCACCCCTCGCCGCCCTGCCCCAGCGGCCGGCGCTCACGTACGGTTGACGCATGACGAGCATCGGTGGTGCTTCAACCGGCATGGTCGACTGGAACCTCGCGGTGGCGACCGCGACCCGGCTCGTGCGGCCGGGCCCCGAGGTCAGTCGCGACGAGGCGAGGGCCGTCGTCGCGGAACTGCGCCGGCACGCCAAGGCCTCGGAGGAACACGTCCGCGGCTTCACCCGGCTCGGCACCGAGGAGGGCCACGACACCCCCGTCCTCGTCGTCGACCGCCCGGGCTGGATCCGCGCGAACGTCGCCGGGTTCCGGGAGATCCTGAGGCCCCTGCTCGACAAGATGCAGGAACGGCGCGGCAGCAGCCCCGGCAGCGCGGTCATGGGCGCCGTCGGCGGCAAGGTCACCGGCGTCGAACTCGGCATGCTCCTGTCGTTCCTGGCCTCCCGCGTCCTCGGCCAGTACGAGACCTTCGCCCCCGCCTCGCGCGAACTCCCCGCCGGGGAGAACGGCGGCGGCCGGCTCCTCCTCGTCGCCCCCAACATCGTCCACGTCGAACGCGAACTCGACGTCGACCCCCACGACTTCCGCCTCTGGGTGTGCCTCCACGAGGAGACCCACCGCACCCAGTTCACCGCCGTGCCCTGGCTGAGGGACCACCTGGAGGGTGAAATCCAGTCCTTCCTGGGGGAGACCGACGTCGACCCCATGACCGTCCTGGAACGCGTCCGCGAAGCCGCCCAGAGCCTCGCCGGAGGCCGTCCCGAGGCCGAGGAGGACGACGGCGGCCGCTCCCTCGTCGAGATCGTGCAGACCCCCGCCCAGCGCGAGATCCTCGGCCGCCTCACGGCCGTGATGTCCCTGCTGGAGGGCCACGCCGACTTCGTCATGGACGGCGTCGGCCCGGCCGTCGTACCGTCCGTCGGAGAGATCCGCGAGAAGTTCCAGCAGCGCCGCGCCAAGGGCGCCTCCCGCCTCGACCTGGCCCTGCGCAAGCTCCTCGGCCTGGACGCGAAACTCCGGCAGTACCGGGACGGCGAACGCTTCGTACGGGCCGTCGTCGACGAGGTCGGCATGGACGGCTTCAACCGCGTGTGGACCTCGCCCAACACCCTCCCCACCAAGACGGAGATCGCCAAACCGGCGGACTGGATCGCGCGGGTGCACCGCAGGGCCGAGTAGTGAACAAGGCGGGAAGGTCGTGAAAGAAAACCGGTCGACGGCAGGCGAACGCCCCTCCAATCACCCGTCCGAGGGACCGTGAGGCAGGGGTAGGCGTGCAATGCTCGGGGAACGGCCCGGTTCTGTCACCATCTACACACTCTGCGTGACCGACCCCGGGCTCACCCCCCGAAAACTTCATGAAGGGAACCGGACATGGGTCCCCATCCTGCGGTCGCGGCGATACGCCTGGCGGTACGCCGCGTCCTCCACGACCTCCTCACCGAACACCACCGCGCCCCCGCCGCGGTCCCGCACGCCCCCACGCACGCCTCCCCGCACGAGCCGCCGCCCCCGCCGCTCGTGCTCGTGGCGTGCTCCGGCGGCGCCGACTCCATGGCGCTGGCCTCCGCCCTCGCCTTCGAGTCCCCCAAGCTCGGCATCAGAGCCGGCGGCGTGACCGTCGACCACGGCCTCCAGCCCGGCTCCGACCTGCGCGCCGCGGAAGTCGTCCAGCGCCTGCGGGAACTCGGCCTCGACCCCGTCGACTCCGTCGCCGTCACCGTCGGCCGCGCCGGCGGACCCGAAGCCGCCGCCCGCGACGCCCGCTACGCCGCACTCGACACCGCGGCCGAACGCCACGGCGCCGCCGCCGTCCTGCTCGGCCACACCCGCGACGACCAGGCCGAGACCGTCCTGCTCGGCCTCGCCCGGGGCTCCGGCATCCGCTCCCTGTCCGGAATGGCCGCGGTCTCGGGGGCCGGCGGCCGTTACCGCCGTCCCTTCCTGGAACTCGACCGGCAGACCGCCCGCAAGGCCTGCATGGTCCAGTCCCTGCCCGTCTGGGACGACCCCCACAACGCCGACCCGGCCTACACCCGCTCCCGGCTGCGCCACGAGGGCCTGCCCGCTCTGGAGAAGGCCCTCGGCAAGGGCGTCGTCGAGGCCCTCGCCCGTACGGCGCAGCTCTCCCGGGACGACGCCGACGCCCTCGACTCCTGGGCCGCCCAGGCCGAGGCCACCGTCCGCGACGCCGCCGGGCTCCTGGAGTGCGCCAAGCTCTACGCCCTGCCGCCCGCCGTGCGCCGCCGCGTCCTGCGCCGGGCCGCCATCGCCGCCGGTGCCCCGGCCGGATCCCTGTTCGCCCGCCACATCGAGGAAGTCGACCGGCTCATCACCGGCTGGCGCGGCCAGGGAGCCATCAACCTCCCCGGCAAGGTCGTGGCCCGGCGGCAGGGTGGCAGACTGGTGATTCGGCAAGGCTGAACCGGACCCCTCCCAGCAGTCGCAGGAGGGGCCGGCCGGCCGGTGGGACGACCGAAAGTGATGCGGGTGGACGCGAAAGACATGGGTGCCGACCTCCAGCAGGTACTCATCACCAAGGAAGAGATCGACGCCAAGCTGGCCGAGCTGGCAGCGAAGATCGACGCGGAGTACGCGGGCAAGGACCTGCTGATCGTCGGCGTCCTGAAGGGCGCGGTGATGGTCATGGCCGACCTCGCGCGGGCGCTGTCCACCCCCGTCACCATGGACTGGATGGCCGTATCCTCGTACGGGGCGGGCACCCAGTCCTCCGGTGTGGTGCGGATCCTCAAGGACCTCGACACCGACATCAAGGGCAAGCACGTCCTCATCGTCGAGGACATCATCGACTCCGGCCTGACCCTGTCCTGGCTGATCTCCAACCTCGGCTCGCGCGAGCCCGCCTCCCTCAAGGTGTGCACGCTGCTGCGCAAGCCCGAGGCCGCGAAGGTCGCCATCGACGTGGAATGGGTCGGCTTCGACATCCCCAACGAATTCGTCGTCGGCTACGGCCTCGACTACGCCGAGAAGTACCGCAACCTCCCGTTCGTCGGTACGCTCGCGCCCCACGTGTACGGCGGCTGAATTCCGGCCGGGGTGCCGTGACGGTGATCGGGAACCCCAGCGGGCTTCCCGCCGTTGGAGCAGGCGTAGGCGGATCGCCAGCCGTCCCACGCGGCTTCAGGTGGCACTGCTGGGGTACCGTCCGAAGAACAGTCTTTTATCAAACTCACTATGGCAGGAGGGACGGGGCGGCACCGCTCCGTATGGATGGACGTGAAGCGATACTTCCGTGGGCCGGTCATGTGGATCGTGCTGGCCGTCCTTGCCGTGGTCGTGTTGATGCAGGTCGTCGGCTCGTCCGGCGGCTACAAGACGGTGGACACCGGCCAGGTCGTCCAGGCGATCAACCAGAACAAGGTCGAGTCGGCCAAGCTCACCACCGGTGACGAGCAGACCCTCAAGGTCACGCTCAAGGACGGCGTGAAGGTCGAGGGCAGCTCGAAGATCCAGGCGAGCTACATCGGCGACCAGGGCGTGGACATCGCCAACACGCTGCAGAACAAGTACCAGGACAAGCAGATCCCGGACGGCTACACGGTCTCGCCGTCCAAGCAGAACCCGTTCGTCGGGATCCTGCTCTCGCTGCTGCCCTTCGTGCTGATCGTGGTCGTGTTCCTGTTCCTGATGAACCAGATGCAGGGCGGCGGCTCCCGCGTCATGAACTTCGGGAAGTCCAAGGCCAAGCTCATCACCAAGGACACCCCCAAGACGACGTTCGCCGACGTCGCCGGGTCGGACGAGGCCGTCGAGGAGCTCCACGAGATCAAGGAGTTCCTCCAGGAGCCGGCCAAGTTCCAGGCCGTCGGCGCCAAGATCCCCAAGGGCGTCCTGCTCTACGGGCCTCCCGGTACCGGCAAGACCCTGCTCGCGCGTGCCGTCGCGGGCGAGGCGGGCGTGCCGTTCTACTCGATCTCCGGTTCCGACTTCGTCGAGATGTTCGTCGGTGTCGGTGCCTCCCGGGTCCGTGACCTGTTCGAGCAGGCCAAGGCGAACGCCCCGGCGATCGTCTTCGTCGACGAGATCGACGCGGTCGGCCGCCACCGCGGCGCCGGCCTCGGCGGTGGTCACGACGAGCGCGAGCAGACCCTGAACCAGCTGCTCGTCGAGATGGACGGCTTCGACGTCAAGGGCGGCGTGATCCTCATCGCCGCGACGAACCGGCCCGACATCCTCGACCCGGCGCTGCTGCGTCCCGGCCGCTTCGACCGGCAGATCGCCGTCGACCGCCCGGACATGCAGGGCCGTCTGGAGATCCTCAAGGTCCACCAGAAGGGCAAGCCGGTCGCCCCGGACGTCGACCTGTCCGCCGTCGCCCGCCGTACGCCCGGCATGACGGGTGCCGATCTCGCCAACGTGCTGAACGAGGCCGCCCTGCTGACGGCCCGCAGCGACCAGAAGCTGATCGACAACCACATGCTGGACGAGGCGATCGACCGTGTGGTCGCGGGCCCGCAGAAGCGGACCCGGATCATGTCGGACAAGGAGAAGAAGATCACCGCGTACCACGAGGGCGGACACGCCCTGGTCGCGGCGGCCTCACCGAACTCCGATCCGGTCCACAAGATCACGATCCTGTCGAGAGGCCGTGCCCTCGGCTACACGATGGTGCTGCCGGACGAGGACAAGTACTCGACCACGCGCAACGAGATGCTCGACCAGCTCGCCTACATGCTGGGCGGCCGCGCGGCCGAGGAGCTCGTCTTCCACGACCCGACCACGGGTGCCGCCAACGACATCGAGAAGGCCACGGGCCTGGCCCGCGCGATGGTCACGCAGTACGGCATGACCGAGCGTCTCGGCGCGATCAAGTTCGGCGGGGACAACACCGAGCCCTTCCTCGGACGTGAGATGTCTCACCAGCGCGACTACTCGGAAGAGGTCGCCGCGCTGGTCGACGAAGAGGTCAAGAAGCTCATCGAGACCGCGCACAACGAGGCGTGGGAGATCCTGGTCGAGAACCGCGACGTGCTGGACAACCTGGTCCTGGCCCTCCTGGAGAAGGAGACGCTGGGCAAGGAGGAGATCGCCGAGATCTTCGCCCCGATCGTCAAGCGCCCGCCGCGGCCCGCCTGGACGGGATCCTCCCGCCGTACGCCGTCGACCCGCCCGCCGGTCCTCTCCCCCAAGGAGCTGGCCCTGACGAACGGGGCGAACGGCGCCACGCCGGCCATCACCACGGCCAAGAGCACCGCGGCGGAGCCCGCCCCGGCGCCCGAGCGAGCCCCGGAGGACCGCCCCGAGAGCTGACCCGCTCTCCCGGTGGCCCCACCGGGTCCGGAATGGATGCCGCGCCCCCCAGGTTTTAGCCTGGGGGGCGCGGCTTTCCGCCATTTCCGCAGGCCGCCCCGAGAAGGACACAGGAACGAGGCACCAGATGACCGACCCCGTGACGCTGGACGGCGACGGCCAGATCGGCGAGTTCGACGAGAAGCGTGCCGAGAACGCCGTACGCGAACTCCTGATCGCGGTCGGCGAGGACCCGGACCGTGAGGGGCTGCGGGAGACACCGGCGCGGGTGGCGCGGGCGTACCGGGAGATATTCGCGGGCCTGTGGCAGAAGCCGGAGGACGTGCTGACGACGACGTTCGACCTCGGGCACGACGAGATGGTGCTGGTGAAGGACATCGAGGTCCTCAGCTCGTGCGAACACCACCTCGTGCCGTTCGTCGGGGTGGCGCACGTGGGCTACATCCCGTCCGTCGAGGGCAAGATCACCGGCCTGTCGAAGCTGGCCCGGCTCGTGGACGTGTACGCGCGGCGTCCGCAGGTGCAGGAACGACTCACCACGCAGATCGCCGACTCCCTGATGCAGATCCTGGAGCCGCGGGGCGTGATCGTCGTCGTCGAGTGCGAGCACATGTGCATGTCGATGCGGGGGGTGCGCAAGCCCGGCGCCAAGACCATCACGTCGGCCGTGCGGGGACAGCTGCGCGATTCCGCGACCCGCAACGAGGCGATGAGCCTCATCATGGCGCGCTGACAGGGCGCTGACGCCGCGCCGACGCGGGCGTCAGGCGGCGGGGGCGGCCCCCGCGCCGTCGTGCTCGTCGTCCTCCGGGAGCTTGCAGACGTGCTCCAGGAAGAGGGCCGCCGCTATGACGCCGATGCCCGCGAGGACGGAGAAGCCGGCGTAGATGGCCTGGTCGCGGCGGGCGGGGATGTCCAGGGACTCCAGCAGGAAGACGCCGGTGCCGCCGTACATGCCGGAGACGAGGGCGGCGACCAGGGCGCTGGCCTGGCCGAAGACGACCGCGCGGGCCGCCATCATGGGGTCGACGCCCTTGGCGTCGGGCTGCCGCTCGCGCTGGGCCTTGAGGCGGGCGCGCAGCGAGAGCGCCGTGGCCAGCAGGACCACGGCGATCAGGGCCAGGACGATGGGGGCGGCCAGGGGGACGCTCGGGAGGGTGCCCACCGAGTTCCAGAGGCGGGCGCCCGCCCAGGACAGCACTCCGGCCACGACGAAGACTCCGGCCAGCAGCCTGATGCGCAGCTCTCTCACGGTGTCCCTTCGGTTCCCCGGCCGGTCCGGCGCGGTTCGCGGCCGTCTTGACCTTAACGGCTATTCGGGCAGCCGGAGTTCCAGGTCGGTGCGCGCCGCCACGCCCTCGCGGGTGACGGCGTCCAGCAGGCCGGCCACCGGGCCGCGGCCGGGGAGCTGCGCCTCGGGGTCCAGGTCGTGCCAGGGGGCCAGGACGAAGGCGCGCTCGTGGGCGCGGGGGTGGGGGAGGGTGAGCTGCGGGTCGTCGGAGACGACGTCGGCGTAGGAGACGATGTCGACGTCGAGGGTGCGGGGGCCCCAGTGCTCGTCGCGGACGCGGTGGAAGGCCTCCTCGACCGCGTGGGCGCGCTCCAGGAGCGAGGAGGGCGGCAGCGTGGTCTTGAGGACGACGACCGCGTTGAAGTAGGAGGGCTGGCTGCCGGGGTCCACGCCCCAGGGCTCGGTCTCGTAGACCGGGGAGACGGCCTTGATGCGGACGCCGGGGGTGTCCTCCAGGGCGTCGATGGCGCCCTGGAGGGTCTCCAGGCGGTTGCCGAGGTTGGAGCCGAGGGCGACCACGGCCCGTTTCGGGTTGGACAGGGTCGTGTCGGCGGCGTCGACCTTGTCGACGACGGAGGCGGGTACCGGCTGTACGGTCGGGTCGCTGGGACCCTTGAGGAAGGGCGCAGTCATACTCGGCTCCGGGTGATGGTGACGGTCACGTCGTCGAAGGGGACCGTGATCGGGGCGTCCGGCTTGTGGACGCAGACCTCGACCTGCTGGACCCCTTCGTGCTTCAGACATACCTGGGCTATGCGCTCGGCGAGCGTCTCGATGAGGTCGACGGGCTCGCCCTGGACGACGGCCACGACCTCCTCCGCCACGATGCCGTAGTGCACGGTCTTCGCCAGGTCGTCGTCGGCCGCGGCCGGGCGGGTGTCCAGGCCGAGGACGAGGTCCACGATGAAGGTCTGGCCCTCCTCGCGTTCCCTCGGGAACACACCGTGGTGCCCGCGGGCCTTCAGGCCGCGCAGCGCGACACGATCCACGCGAATCACTCCTGCAATCGTCGGTCTCGGCCGGTCGGTGCCGGGTGCGGGCGGCACACCGGCCTCGGTCGAATCTACCTGCGAGCCCGGACGGGGCCGGGCCACGGGGTCCGGGCCCGGCAGGATTCATCCGGCGTTTCCCTCGGGGAACCCGGCGGCTCACGGGTTGGTAGCCGCCCATACCCGCGGCTCCGTGATTCCAACCACTACCTGGCGACTACCCACTCAGGCGGGGGTGTCGTCCTGCTCGTCCTCGTCGGTTTCGGCCAGGACCGGGGAAGCGTGGTGCGACCAGAGCTTCCACCCCTGGGGCGTGCGCCGGAACACATTGGTGGCGACCACGAGCTGCCCGACGAGCGGGCCCAGCTCCTCGTCCTCGCCCTGGGGGGCGGGTCCGCCGCTGAGGATGTTCTCCGTGCAGGTGACCAGGGCGGTGTCGCCGGTGACCGAGACGTGCACGTCGGTGAGGAAGAACTGGATGTAGTCGGTGTTGGCCATGATCAGGGCGTACGAGCGGAGGACCTCGCCGCGGCCGGTGAGCACGGGCCAGCCGGGGTGCACGCAGGAGACCACGCCGGTGTCGGCCGGGTCGTGGTACGTCTCGTCGACGCCCAGGTCGGAGGGGGTCAGCCAGAGCGACGCCAGCTCCTCGAAGTCGCCCCGTTCCAGTGCCTCGTAGAAGGCGGTGTTGGCGGCCTCGACCTGCTCGACGTCGGTGTGCGGGGCGCTCACCGGGCTCCCTCTGCGCCGGTGCGTGCTCCCTCGATGGCGCGCGCGACGCGTACGGCGTCGGCGGTGGCGCGGACCTCGTGCACGCGGACCGCCCACGCGCCGGCGTGCGCCGCGAGCGCGGAGACGGCGGCGGTGGCGGCGTCGCGTTCGCGGGCGGGCGGGGGCGGGCTGTCCGGGCCGGCCAGGACGCGGCCGAGGAACCGCTTGCGGGAGGCGGCCACGAGCAGCGGGTGGCCGAGGCCCAGGACCCGGTGCAGACCCGCCAGGAGCGCGAGGTCGTGCTCGGCGTCCTTGGAGAAGCCGAGGCCGGGGTCGACGATGACGCGGTCGGGGGCGATGCCGCCCGCCAGGACGGCCTCCACGCGCGCGTGCAGCTCGTCGACGACCTCGGTGACGACGTCCCCGTACACCCCGCGGACGTTGCCGCCCTGGAGGAAGCCGCGCCAGTGCATGACGACGAAGGGGGCGCCGGCGTCGGCGACGGCCGGGATCATGCGGGGGTCGGCGAGGCCGCCGCTGACGTCGTTGACGAGGGCGGCGCCGGCCGCGAGGGCCCGCTCGGCGACGGAGGCGCGCATGGTGTCCACGGAGACGGTGACGCCCTCGGAGGCCAGGCCGCGCACGACGGGGACGACGCGGCGCAGTTCCTCGGCCTCGTCCACCCGGGTGGCGCCGGGGCGGGTCGACTCGCCGCCGACGTCGACCAGGTCCGCGCCCTCGGAGACCAGGTCGAGACCGTGCTTGACGGCGGCCGTGGTGTCGAAGAAGCGGCCGCCGTCGGAGAAGGAGTCGGGGGTGACGTTCACGACTCCCATGACCGCGCAGCGGTCCCATTCCGGTAGGCCCGCCACGCGCCCGCGTCCGCTCTGGTTGCTCATATGTTCAGCGTAGGCCCAGGGGACGGCCGTCAGGCGCCGCGGCCCGGGTCGGCCCGGGCGGGTCACGCCGCTCTGACGCTCCGTTCCGTGGTGGTGCCGTGGGCGCACGGGCGGCGGTTGGCCGGGCGCCGGCGGCGCAGGAAGCGCGGCAGGGGCAGGGCGAGGTTGACGAAACCTTCCGCCTGCATGGCGGCGAAGCCGATGCGGGGCAGGTCGGCGGAGGCCCGGTAGACGACGAAGCGGGGCTCCCAGCGCGGCTGGAACTTGGCGTTGAACTTGTACAGCGACTCGATCTGGAACCAGCGGGAGAGGAAGACCAGCAGTCCGCGCCAGGCGCGCAGCACGGGACCGGCGCCTATCTTCTCGCCGCGGGCCAGGGCCGAGCGGAACATGGCGAAGTTGAGGGAGACCCGCTCGATGCCGAGCTTGGGGGCGGCCTGGAGGGCGGCCACGATGAGCAGTTCGTTCATGCCGGGGTCGGCCGAGCGGTCGCGGCGCATCAGGTCCAGGGAGACGCCGTCGCCGCCCCAGGGCACGAAGTGCAGGATCGCCTTCAGGTCGCCGTAGGGGCCGGGGTGGTCGTCCTGCTTGTGGGCGGTGGCGATGAGGCAGTCGCCGTCGGCGGGGTCGCCGACGCGGCCGAGGGCCATGGAGAAGCCGCGCTCGGTGTCGGTGCCGCGCCAGTCGTCGGCGGCCTGCCGGATGCGCTCCAGCTCGGCCTCGCCGAGGTCACGGACACGTCGTACCCGGGTTTCGTAACCGGCGCGCTCGATGCGCTTGACCATCTGGCGCACGTTGCGCATCGCGCGGCCGGCGAGCGAGAAATCCGCGACGTCCACCACCGCCTCGTCGCCCAGTTCGAGGGCGTCGAGCCCGGTCTCGCGGGTCCACACCTCGCCGCCGGTCTCGGAGCAGCCCATCACGGCGGGGGTCCAGGAGTGGGCCTTGGCCTCGTCCATGAACCGTTCGATGGCGCCGGGCCAGGCCTCGACGTCGCCGATCGGGTCGCCGCTGGCGAGCATCACGCCGGAGACCACGCGGTAGGTCACGGCCGCCTTGCCGCTGGGGGAGAAGACGACGGCCTTGTCGCGGCGCAGCGCGAAGTGGCCGAGGGAGTCGCGGCGGCCGTGCTTCTCCAGCAGGGCGCGCAAGCGTGCCTCGTCCTCCTCGGTGGGGTGCGCGGCCGGGTGTTCGGGGCGGAAGGCCAGGTAGATGGTGGTGACGGCGGTGAGCAGGCCGAGGGCGCCGAGCGAGAAGGCGACGGTCCAGGAGGTGTCGCCCCGGTAGTCGACGGGCCCCTCGAAGCCGAAGAGGCCGTAGATGACGTGGGTGATGCGGTCGGCCAGGCTCGGGTCGCCGAGCATGCGGTCGCCGTGGACGCTGACGATGAGCAGGCCCAGCAGCAGCGAACCCGCGCTCATCAGGACGAAGTTGGCGAGCGCCCGCCAGCGGCTGCGCGGGTCGGGTAGGGCGTCGAACTGGTCGCGGTGGCGCAGCAGGGGGGCCAGCAGCGCCAGGGAGATCAGGACGCCCACGAGGGAGTGCCGGTAGGTGAACTGCGCCACGGCACCGGCGGGCAGCAAGGCCACGGCCGCCCGCCAGGCCCGGCGCTTGCCGCGCTTGAGGCCGTGGGCGAGCAGCAGCAACAGCACACCGGTGCTCAGCGACAGCGCGGCCGCGAACGGCCCGAGCGCGCCGGGCAGGACCTCGGCGATGGCGTGCATGCGGCTGTGCCGGAAGCGCGGGAAGACACCCGCGGCGATGTCCAGCAGGCCCACGAGGGCGCAGGCTCTGCCGACGAGGAGGGGGACCGCCTCGGGGCGTGGTCCGCGCAGCAGGCGGCGCACCCGGCTCGTCCGGTCCGTGCCGGCCGCGCCGCTTCGACGGGTCGGAACCTCACCCGACATTTCCTCATCTGTCCTGACAGACATCGCATCCCGTAGTTCTGCGAGAGACCTTGGATCCGGTGCCGATTCGGGCATCCGGCGACATTGCGCCCTCTAGGACGGTGTCTCGGGGAGAGAGGTTCACTCCCCATGTCAAAGCCGTTTCAAAGGCCGAGGAAAGTCCGGGACAAGCCCGAGCGAAGGTGTGCTCGCGGGCGGGGCCGGGCGGAGAGCGCGAGCAGGTAACCAACCCATGGGTCTGACGAGCAACAAGGTGCTGGTGTTGGCGGTGCTGTCCGCCGTGCTGCTGTTCGCCGGCACGGTCTGGCTGTGGCCGCGGCTGGCCCGGCGGAGCTGGCCGGCCGTGGGCGGACGGGTCGGGCTGCTGCTGGCCACGCAGCTGGCGCTGTTCGCCGCGGTGGGCCTGGCCGCCAACCAGGCCTTCGGGTTCTACGCGAGCTGGGCGGACCTGTTCGGGCAGGAGAAGGACCAGGGCGTGGTCGTGGACCACACCCCGGGCGAGGGTCCGCTGGAGGTGGTCGGCTCGCGGCGGGTGCCCGGGGCGGCCGGGGTGCGTCCCCAGGCCGGGGGCCGGATCCAGCAGGTCGACCTCGTCGGCCGTACGACGCACATCGCGACGCCCGCGTACGTCTATCTGCCGCCGGAGTACTTCCAGCCGCGGTACCGCACCCACCGGTTCCCCGCGGCCGTCGTGCTGACCGGTTACCCGGGCACGGCCTCGGCGCTGGTGGAGAAGCTCCACTACCCGCGCACGGCCCTGGAGCTGGCCCGGGAGGGCCGGGCGAAGCCGATGATCCTGGTGATGCTGCGGCCGACGGTGGCGCCGCCCCGGGACACGGAGTGCGTGGACGTCCCGGGCGGTCCGCAGACCGAGTCGTTCTTCGCGAAGGACCTGCCCGAGGCGTTGCGCTCGCACTACCGGGTGGCCGAAAAGCCGGGAAGCCTGGGCATCATCGGCAACTCGACGGGCGGCTACTGCGCCTTGAAGATCGCCATGCACCATCCCGATGTGTACGCCGCCGGGGCGGGTCTGTCCGCGTACTACAAGGCGCCCATCGACGCCACGACCGGCGATCTCTTCCAGGGCGACAAGGCGCTGCGCAATCGCGCCGACCTGTGGTGGTATCTCGAGCACATGCCCGCGCCCGACACTTCGCTGCTGGTCAGCAGCAGCAAGGTGGGCGAGTCCGACTACAAGGACACCCTGAAGTTCATAGACCGGGTGAAGGGCACCGGCCTGACGCGGATCTCGTCGATCATCCTGGAAAGCGGCGGGCACAACTTCAACACCTGGCGGCGCGAGATTCCGGCGACGCTGGAGTGGATGAGCGGGCGCCTCGACGGGCCCTGGAAATGATCTTGGGAATGATCCGGGGAATTGAGTGAGCGGCTGATTCCGCTTCTTGCCGAGTTCTGATGCCGTGTGAGTCCCTTGGGGTGGCTTTGTTTTTGCGGGGTGGGTCACCACGATTCGCCTACGCGCGGTAAGTTTCTGGCCATGCCACGTGGACGTCATCGCCATTCCCCGCCCCTGCACAGGCTGCTGCCCCCGTCGGCGATCGCAGGCGTCTCCCTCGTCTGCGCCCTGGGGCCCTGGGTGTTCACGGAGCCGATGGTGCTCCGCGGTCTGGCCGCGGCCGCCGCGGCGACGGCGGTCGTCGGCGCGGTCGTGCTGCGCCGCTGGGACATCCAGGCGGGCAAACAGGTCGCCGACCTCACGCGCGCGCGTGCGAGCGACGAGTGGCGCTTCGAGGAACGGGTCGCCGAACTGGAGGCCGACCTCGAGGAGTCCCGCGAGCTGCGCGCGAAGCTGGAGCAGCGGCTGCGCGCCAAGCGCACCGAACTGGCCGGGCTGCGCAACGAGCACGCCGCGCTGCTGCGCCGGTACGCCACGGCGGAGACCGAGCGCGCGAGCGTCCTGGAGGAGCGCCGGGTGCTCGAGATAGAGGCGACGGCTCCGGTGCGCGCGGCGTTGCCCGCGGGGGTGGCGGACACCGCCGGGCAGGACGGGGCGCCGCTCACCGTCGAGGAGGAGCCCGCGGTTCCCGCGGTGTTCTCGCCCGAGGGTTCCCGGCTGTTCCTGCGGGCCGCGGCCGCGCTGGCCCGGTTCGACGGCGAGAGGGCACCGGAGCCGGACGGCGGTGGTGACGGCGACGGCGTACCGAAGGGCGAGGACGCGGAGCCCGTGCGGGAGCCCCGGCGGGAGACGGCCGAGCGGCGCGAGCAGGTTTCGGAGGACGAGGCGCAGGGGCAGTCCGAGGCGGTCGACGGGCACGAGCGCGCGACCGCCGCCCCCGCGGAGCGGGCCGACAGCGCCGAGACGGCCGGCAGTACCGAGACGGCCGACAGTGCCGAGAAGACCGACAGTGCCGAGAAGGTGGTTTCCGGTCACTACACCGTCCCGACCGCCGTGGCCGTCGCGCCGCAGGCGCCGGTGCGACGGCCTCTGACCGAGGGCGGGTTCGACTTCTTCGGCACCAAGCAGGGCACCTCGCGGGCCGCCCTGGAGGCCGTGCAGAACGAGGACCTCGCCGATGTCGTCGGGCAGGAGGCCCTCGCCCTGCACAAGGCCGAGACCGAGGCCGGGTTCAAGCCGGTGGACGAGGAGTCGCGCGGGATCGGCCAGGTCATCGACCTGACGGCGCACGACGAGACCGAGCAGATCGACGTGCAGGGGCTGCGCAGCGCGGTGTCCTGAACTCCGCTGCGAGGGAAGGCCCCCCGGCCGCGGCCGGGGGGCCTTCGCTTGTGTGCGGCTTGCGTCCGGCTTGCGTGCGGCTTTCTCGAGGGTCACGCCATCCAGCGGTCCGGCCGCGCGTCCCTGCGCCCGGTGCGGGACCGTTCCGCCTGCGCCGCCAGCAGCTCGCGCGCCTCGGCCGCGTCCCGCAGCCGGGCCGTCACCGTCTTGTTCGCGCCCGTGTCCACGTGCACGTCGGCCACGCCCCGGGCCCGTTCCCAGGGGCCCTGCGTCATCCGTACGCTCTGCACCTTGGCGTGCGGCACCAGCGCCAGGCTCCGCCGCAGCAGCCCGGACCGGGCCGCGAACACCGCGTCGGTGACGGCGAGTCCGTACCCCCGCCACCACAGCGGCACGCACCAGCGGGCGCGGCGCGGCGACGGCGACAGGGCCGCGCGCTCCGGCACGGTCACCCCGGGCAGCACGCGCGCGACGACGGCCTCGGCGATCTCGCGCGGGGCGACCGGCACCAGCACGGAGTTGGACGAGCCCGCCACGTCCAGCTCCACCCGCACCCAGCCGCGCCGCCGCCACAGCAGCGGCTCCACGATCCGCACGGTCTGCACACGGCCCGGCGGCACCGTCTCGTGGGCCCGGTCCAGCAGGCCGTGGTCGATGCGCAGCCCGTCGGGCGACTCGCCCACCGTCCAGTCGTACTCGCCGACGAACCGCCCCACGCTGCTCGCGCCCGCCGCGCCCAGCAGCGGCAGGGCCGTGGCCAGGACCGTCCACACGCTCTCGGTGGCCATCCACAGCAGCGGCGGGACGACGAGCGCCGCGGCCAGCGACCCCCAGGTCCCCCCGCTCAGCACCAGCGACATGGCGAGCACGCCGGGCGGCACCCGCAGCAGCTGCCGGGACGGGGCCTCGCCGACCTCGTGGGCGGTCTCGGGGGCGAACCCGGCCGCCCGCGCGAGCAGCTCGGCGCGCAGCGCCCGCGCCTCGTCCGCGCCGAGGAAGGCCAGTTCGTCCTTCTTGTCGGTCCCTATGACGTCGAGTCTCAGCTTGGCGACGCCCGCGACCCGGGCGAGCAGCGGCTGGGTGATGTCGATGGCCTGGACCCGCTCCAGCCGGATGTGCGCGGTGCGCCGGAACACCAGTCCGGTACGGATGCGCAGTTCGGTCCCGGTCACCGCGAAGTGCGTGAACCACCAGGAGCAGAAGCCGTAGAGGGCGGCGGCCGGGACGATCACGGCGAGGGCGATCAGCAGCGTGGTCGTCGTCAGCCGGGCCAGCTGGCGCTGCGCCCCGTCGGGATCGTGCACCGCCCAGCCGGCGACCACGGCGACCGGTGCCCAGGCCCGCCGCAGCGGTGTGACGGGGTGCAGCCGCCGCTCGGCGGGCCCGCCCTCGGCGGTGGTGGCCCCGGCTTCCCCGGTGGCCCCGGGCGCCGTCACAGGCCCGCCGATCGGGCCTCGCCGAGCTCGGTGAGCCGGTCGCGCAGCCGTTCCGCCTCGGCCGGGTCCAGGCCGGGGATGGTGGCGTCGGTCGCCGCGGCGGCCGTGTGCAGCTGCACGCTGGCCAGCCCGAAGTGCCGCTCGACCGGCCCGGAGGTGACCTCGACCAGCTGCATCCGCCCGTACGGCACGACCGTCTCCTCGCGCCACAGCACGCCCCGGCTGATCAGCAGGTCGTCGGCGCGCTCGGCGTACCGCCAGGAACGCCAGTTGCGGTCGATCATCACCCAGCCCCAGGCCATCAGCGCCAGCGGCAGCACGGCGAACCCGGCCCAGCCGGGCCCGGCGAGCAGCCCCGGCAGCAGCCCGGCGGCCAGCGCGGCCAGCCCCAGCCAGACGACCAGGAGCAGCCGCCGCATCTTCAGCAGGCCGGGCGGCAGGGCGATCCAGACGGGCTCGTCCTCGGGCCGGGCCTCGCCGGTGGCCCCGGCCCCCGCGGGCACGGTCCCGCCCGCTGCCGCCGCCCCGGCCGTGTCCTCCGCCCCCGTCGGCCCGCCCGCTGCCGCCGCCCCGGCGGTCTCCTCTGCCCCCGTCGGTCCGGCCGCGCTCCCAATCCCCGTCGGCCCCGCCTCGTGCGGGCTCCCCGTCTCCATGAGGTCAGGGTACGTAGGGGAGACTGTGTCCATGACTCCTACGACGGAGACCATGGTCGGAATCGGCGGCGCCGCGGAGAGCACCGACATGGTGCTCAACATCGGGCCCCAGCACCCGTCCACGCACGGCGTGCTGCGGCTGAAGCTCGTCCTGGACGGCGAGCGCATCACGCACGCGGAGCCGGTGATCGGCTACATGCACCGGGGCGCGGAGAAGCTGTTCGAGGCGCGCGACTACCGTCAGATCATCATGCTCGCCAACCGCCACGACTGGCTGTCGGCGTTCTCCAACGAACTGGGCGTCGTCCTCGCCGTGGAGCGGATGCTCGGCATGGAGGTCCCCGAGCGCGCCGTGTGGCTGCGCACGCTGCTCGCCGAGCTGAACCGGGTGCTCAACCACCTGATGTTCCTTGGCTCGTACCCCCTGGAGCTCGGCGGGATCACCCCGATCTTCTACGCCTTCCGGGAGCGCGAGGAACTCCAGCACGTCATGGAGGAGGTCTCCGGCGGGCGCATGCACTACATGTTCAACCGGGTGGGCGGCCTCAAGGAGGACCTGCCGGCCGGCTGGACCGCACGCGCGCGGACCGCCGTCGCCGACGTCCGCTCCCGCATGGACCGCTTCGACGACCTCGTGCTCGGCAACGAGATCTTCCGCGGCCGCACCCGGGGCGTCGGCGTCCTGTCCCCGCAGGCCGTGCACGCCTACGGCGTCAGCGGGCCGATCGGCCGCGCCTCGGGCGTCGACTTCGACCTGCGCCGCGACGAGCCGTACCTCGCCTACGGCGACCTCCAGGGCACCCTGAAGGTGGTCACCCGGCAGGAGGGCGACTGCCTCGCCCGCTTCGAATGCCTCCTGGAGCAGACGCACAACGCGCTGGACCTGGCCGACGCCTGCCTCGACCGGCTCGCCGAACTGCCGCCCGGGCCCGTCAACCAGCGGCTCCCGAAGGTCCTGAAGGCACCCGAGGGGCACACGTACGCCTGGACCGAGAACCCCCTCGGCATCAACGGCTACTACCTGGTCAGCAAGGGCGAGAAGACGCCGTACCGGCTGAAGCTGCGCTCCGCCTCGTACAACAACATCCAGGCGCTGACGGAGCTGCTGCCGGGGACGCTGGTCGCGGACATGGTGGCGATCCTGGGGTCGATGTTCTTCGTCGTGGGCGACATCGACAAATAGCGGCCCGCCGCGGCTAGAGCGGGTTTTCGATCCCCACCGGCTGCACCAGCCACCCGAAGTCGCCCAGCCCGCCGGCCGCGGTGAGCTCGGCCGCCTCCCCGGCGCCCGCGAGGGCGCGCACGTAGGCGGCGGGGTCGGTGGACGCCAGCGTGAGCGGGGGGCGCGCGCCGGTCACGCCCAGGGCGTGCAGCGCCTCCCGCTGCCGGAGCACGCGCCCCCCGGGGAGCGCGCACGCGTCCAGGGCGACGTGCGCGGTGATGTCGCAGGAGCCGTCCGGCACGGGCGTGGTCTCGCGGCCCTCCCGGAAACCGGTCAACGTCCCGAACGGCGGCCGGGCGTCCGCCGTGTGCGCGTAGTCCACGGCGACCGCGAGCCCCCGCCGCAGCGTCGCGACCGCCGCGGCCCAGGACTCGTCCCGGGGCAGCCCGACCTCGGCCCGCAGCCCCGCCGCACCGGGCAGCGGCCACCAGCGCTCCAGCCACCGGGCCTCCGCCCCGCCGACCGGCTCCCCGAGCCGTTCGGTCCCGTCCGTGCGGACCAGCACCAGCCGGGCCGTGCCCGCGGCGTCCACCTCCGCGACCTCCACGGGCACGTTGTCCAGCCACTCGTTGGCGAACAGCAGTCCGGTGGTCCCCTCAGGGGGCGCGGCCAGCCACTCGATCCGGTGATCGAGTCCGGCGGGCCGCTCGGCCACTTCGACGGCGTACGCGCGCGTGCGGCCCGCCACCTCGGCGGGCAGCGCGGCGAGCACCCCGGCGGCCAGTTCGCCCCGTCCGGCCGCCATGTCGACGAAGTCCAGCGCCGCGGGTCGTCCCAGCGCCTCGTCGACCCGGCACAGCAGCCGCGCCACGGCCCCGGCGAACAGCGGCGAGGCGTGCACGGACGTGCGGAAGTGCCCGGCCGGCCCCTCGGCCCGCCGGTAGAAGCCGCCGGGCCCGTACAGGGCCTCCTGAGCGGCCGCGCGCCACCCCCGCCACTTCCGCGGCTCCGGTTTCTCAGGTCCCGCTTGTCCCTTGGGCCCCGCTGGCCCCTCCAGTCCCTCTGGTCCCTCGCCCCTCGTCCCTGCTGTCACCGGCCCAGGCTAAGCGGACACAACGAACGCAACTCCACCTTGCGGAGTAGGCGCGCCGGACGCGGATCGGTCCTCCGGTTGACCCCTGCACCTATCCCGCTTCCCTACGCTGGGTTACGTGCAGCGCCTCTATGACTTCCTCCGCAGACACCCGATGTGGGTCGACGGCACCTGGGCCCTCGTCCTCCTCGGGATGTCGCTGGTGGGCGGAGCGGCGGGCGGGTACGGCTCCCCTGCCCTCGCCGTCCCCCTCGCCCTGCTGCTCTGCCTGGTGATCGCGCTGCGCCGCCGGTTCCCGGAGAAGATGCTGCTGCTCGCGACCGGGGTCGGAGTGGCCCAGCTGGTCACCGACGTGGAGATCGGCCCGGCCGACTTCGCCCTGCTGGTGATCGTCTACACGGTCGCGGCGGAGGGCGCGCGCTGGGCCTCCCGCTTCGCGCTGGGCGCCGGCCTGTGCGCGGCCCCGCTGGCCCAGCTGCGCTGGCCGACCGAGGAGACGTCCGCCGTCGGCAACGTCGTGCTGACGGTCTTCATGGCCGTGCCCTTCGCCCTCGCCTGGGTGCTCGGCGACTCCATCCGCACCCGGCGCGCCTACTTCGCCCAGCTGGAGGAGCGTGCCGCCCGCCTGGAGAAGGAGCGCGAGGCGCAGTCCAAGGTCGCCGTCGCCGCCGAACGCGCCCGCATCGCCCGCGAGTTGCACGACGTCGTCGCGCACAACGTCTCGGTCATGGTCGTGCAGGCCGACGGCGCCGCCTACGTCCTCGACGCCGCGCCCGACCAGGCGAAGAAGGCCCTGGAGACCATCTCCTCCACCGGCCGCCAGGCCCTCGCCGAGATGCGCCGCCTGCTCGGCGTGCTGCGCACCGGGGAGCACCAGGAGGCCGGCGAGTACGTGCCGCAGCCCGACGTGCGGCAGATCGAGGACCTCGTCGAGCAGTGCCGCGGCTCCGGGCTGCCCGTCGACTTCAAGGTCGAGGGCACCCCGCGCCCCCTGCCCAGCGGCGTCGAGCTCACCGCGTACCGCATCGTCCAGGAGGCGCTCACCAACACCCGCAAGCACGGTGGGCCCAACGCGGGCGCCAGCGTGCGCCTGGTCTACTTCGACGACGGCCTCGGCCTGCTCGTCGAGGACGACGGCAAGGGCGCCCCGCACGAGCTGTACGAGGAGGGCGGGTACGACGGGCAGGGCCACGGCCTCATCGGCATGCGGGAGCGGGTCGGTATGGTCGGCGGCACCCTGGACGCCGGACCGCGCCCGGGCGGAGGATTCCGCATCAGCGCCCTGCTGCCGCTCAAACCCGCGCACTGACCTCGGCCCGCGCCCCCTCGCTGACACCCGTGACCACCGATATGGAAGAGGCCAGATGACGATCCGCGTGATGCTCGTCGACGATCAGGTGCTGCTGCGCACCGGGTTCCGGATGGTGCTCGCCGCCCAGCCGGACATGGAGGTCGTGGCGGAGGCGGGCGACGGCGTCGAGGCCCTCCAGGTCCTGCGGACGACCGAGGTGGACGTCGTCCTCATGGACGTGCGCATGCCCAAGCTGGACGGTGTGGAGACGACCCGGCGGATCTGCGCGGACACCGACCCGCCCAAGGTGCTCATCCTGACCACGTTCGACCTCGACGAGTACGCCTTCTCCGGGCTGAAGGCGGGCGCCTCCGGCTTCATGCTCAAGGACGTGCCCCCGGGCGAGCTGCTCGCCGCGATCCGGGCCGTGCACAGCGGTGACGCCGTCGTCGCGCCCTCCACCACCCGGCGGCTCCTGGACCGCTTCGCGCCCATGCTGCCGGGCACCCAGCAGCCCCAGCACAAGGAGCTGGAGCGGCTCACCGACCGGGAGCGCGAGGTCATGGTGCTGGTCGCGCAGGGCCTGTCCAACGGCGAGATCGCGGCCCGGTTGGTGCTGTCGGAGGCGACCGTGAAGACCCACGTGGGCCGCATCCTGACCAAGCTGGGCCTCAGGGACCGGGTGCAGGTGGTGGTGCTGGCCTACGAGACCGGGCTGGTGCGGGCCGGCGGACACGGCTGAGCCGCCGGTGGCGGGCGGCTCGCTGTCCTCCGGCCGGCCCGCTATCGGAGGATCCCCTCCAGGAACTCGCTGCCGAGCCGGGCCACCACCGTCACGTCCAGTTGGTGCAGGACGTAGCGCCCGCGGCGGCGGGTGGTGATCAGGCCCGCCTTCTTCAGCACGGCCAGGTGCCGGGATATCTCCGGGGCCGTCATGCCGTGCACCTGCGCCAGCTCGCCGGTGGTGTAGGCGCTGCGGGCGAGATGGCGGCACATGCGCATGCGCACCGGGTGGGACAGCGCGGTCATCCGCAGGGCCAGCTGCTCCAGCGAGGGCGGCGCGGCCAGCTCGGGGGAGCCGACCGGGTAGTGCAGCAGCGGCTGCCAGCCGTGCCGGTGCAGGACCATCAGGTGCGGCCAGCCCAGGCTCGTCGGGACGAGCAGCAGGCCGCCGTCGCCCGTGGCCGTACGGCCCTCGCCCAGCTTGTCGACCGTGATGCGGGCGGCGTCCTCGTCGAGCGTCACCGCCGGGGACACCGCGGCCAGCGCCTCGGCCAGGCCCTTGCGCCTGAGCAGCTCCGTCTTGTGGCGGGCGTCCGCCGCGAGCTGGTGGCGCAGCCGGGACCAGGCCTCCGCGAAGAACGCCTCGTCGCAGTCCTGGAGGAACTGCCGGAGCCAGGCGCGGATCCTGGGCGGGTCGGCCAGCAGCCGCTCGCTGAACCGCAGTTGCTGCGGCCCGCGGGCGGCGGCCAGGTCCAGGGCGCGGCGGCGTATCTCCTCGTCGGCCAGCGCGTCCGGGCCGTGCGAGCAGTACGGCAGCGCGCACGTGAACTCCAGGGCCGCGTCCACGAACTGCTCGTCCGTCAGCTTGTCGAGCAGGTCCAGCTCCTCGGCGAGCGTGCCGCACGGCAGCGTGCTGCCGCCCGGGATGCCGGCGAACGGCATGAACAGGTCCGAGAACGTCGTCCGCCACAGGAAGTCCGCCTCGCACATCCGGTCGGCCAGATGCGGATCGAGCCGGGCCCGCACACCCGTCACCCAGCCCTGCAGGCCCGGGTGGTGGGCCGGCTCGGACAGCGCGTGCAGCGCCATGCCCAGCTCGGCCAGGGGCGAAGGCACGACGGCGACCCTCTCCGGCCGCAGCCCCGCGATGTCGATGCGCACGCTCATGCCCCCATGGTGCACCCCGCCACTGACAACACCCCGTCGATTGACGGGCGTCGTCAATCGACGCGACGCCGCCCTCGGCACGGGCGCACGGTGGATCCACCGGGGCAGCCGCGGAGCCTTCGGACCTCCATCACCCCGTCCCGCAGAGGCGATCCACCATGAGCATCACGCAGCAGTACCTCCTCGACGCCCACCGCGCCCGGTCCCGGGGCGAGCCCGCCCCGCCCGCGCCGGGCGCGCACGACTGGCAGGTCGTACGGGAGTGGCGCGACGAACGGGAGTTCCGGGCGCTCCTGGCGGGCCGCCCGGCCCGCCACCGGTTCCACCGGTTCCGCGACACCCTGAGCCGCTGGGTGCGGCGCCCCACCTGACCCTGTTCCTACCCGGCCCGCTCCGGCAGCCGGGCCACGAATTCCGCCACCGCGCTCTTCACGTCCTCGGCGGTCCACTCCAGTCCGGCGGCCCGCACATGCACCTCCGTGACCGCCAGACCCGGACCGCCCCGGTCCCAGGCGGAGCCGAACAGGACGCAGCCCGTCTCCTCGGCCGCCCGGACCGCCGCCTCCCCGAGGACGTCCGCGTCGTAGGGCAGCCACACCTGGAAGTCGTGGGTGTGCGGCACCTCCGGGTGCACGCGCGCCCACGGCAGCCCGGCGGCGGCGAACCCCTCGCGCAGAGCCGCGGCCACCACGCGCGCGTGGGCGACGTACTCCGGCAGCCGGGGCAGTTCCCGCTCCAGTCCGACCAGCGCCGACAGGGCCGTGGGGAACTGCTGGAAGACCTGGCCGCCGTACCGGTGCCGCCAGGCCTTCGCCTCCTCCACCAGGTCCGCCGGACCGGCGAGGGCCGCGCCGCCGAACGCCTCCAGGGACTTGTAGAACGACACGTAGACGCTGTCGGCTAGGCCCGCGATCTCCTCCAGGGACCGGCCGAGGCGCACGGTCGACTCCCACAGCCGGGCCCCGTCGAAGTGCACCACCGCGTCCCGCTCCCGCGCGGCCCCGACCACCTCGGTGAGCTCCTCCCAGGTGGGCAGCACGAAACCGGCGTCCCTGAGGGGCAGTTCCAGCATCAGCGCCCCGAAGGGCTCCTCGAAGTCGCGCACCTCCGCGGCGGTCGGCAGCCGCGGCTCGCCCGTCACCCGCACCGGGCGCAGGCCGCCGACCTCGCTGAACGCGTTCCGCTCGTGCACCTCCGGGTGGCTGAGCGCGTGCAGGGCCACGGTCGGGTTGCCGGTGCGGCCCGCCCAGCAGCGCAGGGCCACCTGCTGGGCCATGGTGCCCGTCGGGAAGAACGCCGCCGCCTCGGTGCCGAGGAGCGTCGCGACCTTCGTCTCCAGCGCCTCGACGACGCCGTCGCCGTACACGTCCGACAGTTCGTCCAGGTCGTGGACGTCCCCCGCCGCGTCCAGCACCGCCAGCCGCTCCCGCAGGGTCCGGTGGAAACCGAACCGCGCGAACACGCGCCGCGCGCTGCGGTGCGCCGCCAGCCGCCGCTCCCGGATCCCCGCGCCCCGGTCCGGGTCCGCCGCCTGCTCATCGCGTTCCGCCATGTCAGTCATGGCCCGGATCCTCCCCCGCGCGCGTGCCGCCGGGCACCCGCATTTCGAACGCCGTCCGGAAACGCGCACGGGCATGCACACCCTGTGGACAACCGAACGCCCCTCGAACCGATCGCGTTAACATGACGAGAAATCGTCCGGTACCCGGAGCGGACTGGAACGGGAAGGCCGCCGTCGAGTGAACACAACCCCACAGCCAGACCCCAAGGACCGCCCCGCGCGGCTCACCGTCGGCGTCGTCGGCGCCGGCCGCGTGGGACCCGCACTGGCCGCGTCCCTCCAGCTCGCCGGGCACCGCCCGGTCGCCGTCTCCGCGGTCTCCGACGCCTCCCGGCGCCGGGCCGCGCAACTTCTGCCCGACGTGCCGCTGATGCCGCCCGCCGAGGTCCTCCAGCGGTCCGACCTGGTCCTGCTCACGGTCCCGGACGACGCCCTGCCCGACCTGGTCGCGGGCCTCGCCGACACCGGCTCCGTCCGCCCGGGACAGCTGCTCGTCCACACCTCGGGGCGGTACGGCGCGCGGGTCCTCGACCCCGCCCTGCGCGCGGGCGCCCTGCCGCTCGCCCTGCACCCCGCCATGACCTTCACCGGCACGCCCGTGGACGTCCAGCGGCTGGCCGGCTGCTCGTTCGGCGTCACCGCGCCCGAGGAACTGCGCCTGGCCGCGGAGGCCCTCGTCATCGAGATGGGCGGCGAGCCCGAGTGGATCTCCGAGGAGAACCGGCCGCTCTACCACGCCGCCCTCGCGCTCGGCGCCAACCACCTGGTCACCCTGGTCGCCCAGTCCATGGAACTGCTGAGCGCGGCCGGCGTCGCGGCCCCCGACCGGATGCTCGGCCCGCTGCTCGGCGCGGCCCTGGACAACGCCCTGCGCTCCGGCGACGCGGCCCTCACCGGCCCGGTCGCGCGCGGCGACGCGGGCACGGTCGCCGCGCACGTCACGGAGCTGCGCCGGCACGCCCCGCAGACCGTCGCCGGCTACCTGGCGATGGCCCGCGCCACCGCCGACCGGGCCCTGGCCCGCGGCCTGCTCAAGCCCGAGCTCGCCGAGGACCTCCTCGGGGTACTCGCCCACGGGACCGACGGCACCGAAGGGGACGCCCGATGACCACCACCCTGCTGCGCACCGCCGGCGAACTGCACGCACGCGCGCGTACGGGCCGCCGCGCCGTGGTGATGACCATGGGCGCGCTGCACGAGGGCCACGCCACGCTGATCCGCACCGCGCGCCGCCTGGCCGGCCGCGAGGGCGAGGTCGTCGTCACCGTCTTCGTCAACCCGCTGCAGTTCGGCGCGGGCGAGGACCTCGACCGCTATCCGCGCACCCTGGACGCCGACGTCAAGCTCGCCGAACAGTCGGGCGCGGACGTCGTGTTCGCCCCCGCCGTCGACGAGGTCTACCCGGGCGGCGAGCCCCAGGTCCGCATCACCGCCGGCCCCATGGGCGAGCGCCTGGAGGGCTCCTCCCGCCCCGGCCACTTCGACGGCATGCTCACGGTCGTCGCCAAGCTGCTGCACCTCACCCGCCCCGACGTCGCCCTGTACGGCCAGAAGGACGCCCAGCAGCTCGCCCTGATCCGCCGCATGGTGCGGGACCTGAACTTCGGCGTGGAGATCGTCGGCGTCCCCACCGTCCGCGAGGAGGACGGCCTGGCCCTGTCCAGCCGCAACCGCTACCTCTCACCCGCCGAGCGGCGCACCGCCCTCGCGCTGTCCCGGGCCCTGTTCGCGGGCCAGGACCGGCACGCCGCGCAGGAGGCGCTGCGCGCCCGGGCCCGTGAAGTGCCCGCCACACGCGCGCGTGCCGAGGCCCTCAGCGCCATCGGCGAGTCCCGCGCGGCGGCCGACGCGCACGCCGTGGCCACGGCCGTCCCGGGCGGCCCCGCCGCCGTCCGCGCGGCCGCCCGGCAGGTCCTCGACGAGGCCGCCCGCCTCGAACCGCCGCTCGAGCTGGACTACCTCGCCCTGGTCGACCCGTCCGACTTCACCGAGATCGGCGACGACTTCACCGGCGAGGCGGTCCTGGCCGTCGCCGCCCGGGTCGGGACGACCCGGCTGATCGACAACATCCCCCTCACCTTCGGAACCCTCGGAGCCGCCTCGTGACCACCACAGGCATACGACTGCACGCGCCCGCCCCCGGGTGGTCCATCGCCGCGGACGTGGTCGTCGTCGGCTCCGGCGTCGCCGGCCTGACCGCGGCCCTGCGCTGCGAGGCCGCGGGCCTGCGCACCGTCGTGGTCACCAAGGCCCGCCTCGACGACGGCTCCACCCGCTGGGCCCAGGGCGGCATCGCCGCGGCCCTCGGCGAGGGCGACACCCCCGAGCAGCACCTGGACGACACGCTGGTCGCGGGCGCGGGCCTGTGCGACGAGGAAGCGGTCCGCATCCTCGTCACCGAGGGCCCCGACGCCGTCCGCCGCCTCATCGAGACCGGCGCCCAGTTCGACGAGTCCTCCGAGGGCGGCCTGGAACTCACCCGCGAGGGCGGCCACCACCGCCGCCGCATCGCCCACGCCGGCGGCGACGCCACCGGCGCCGAGATCTCCCGCGCCCTGGTCGAGGCGGTACGCGCGCGCGGGATGCGCACCATCGAGAACGCGCTCGTCCTGGACCTCCTCACGGACGCCGAGGGCCACACCGCCGGCGTCACCCTGCACGTCATGGGCGAGGGCCAGCACGACGGCGTCGGAGCGGTCCACGCCCCGGCGGTGGTCCTGGCGACCGGCGGCATGGGCCAGGTCTTCTCCGCGACCACCAACCCCTCGGTCTCGACCGGCGACGGCGTCGCCCTGGCCCTGCGCGCGGGCGCCGAGGTCAGCGACCTGGAGTTCGTCCAGTTCCACCCGACCGTCCTGTTCCTGGGCCAGGACGCCGAGGGCCAGCAGCCCCTGGTCTCCGAGGCCGTGCGCGGCGAGGGCGCCCACCTCGTGGACGCCGACGGCGTGCGCTTCATGCTCGGGCAGCACGAACTCGCCGAACTCGCGCCCCGGGACATCGTCGCCAAGGGCATCCTGCGCCGCATGCAGGAGCAGGACGCCGAGCACATGTACCTCGACGCACGGCACTTCGGCGCCGACATGTGGGAACACCGCTTCCCGACGATCCTGGCCGCCTGCCGCGCCCACGGCATCGACCCGGTCACCGAGCCCATCCCGGTCGCCCCGGCCGCCCACTACGCCTCCGGCGGCGTCCGCACCGACTCCCACGGCCGTACGACCGTGCCCGGCCTGTACGCGTGCGGCGAGGTCGCCTGCACCGGCGTGCACGGCGCCAACCGCCTGGCCTCCAACTCCCTCCTGGAGGGCCTGGTCTACGCCGAGCGCATCGCGACCGACATCGCGGCGGGCGGCCTCCACGCGCGCGTGCCGCAGCCGCTGCCCCACCCGGAGACCCCGGAGCACCCCCTGCAGACCCCGGAGGCCCGCTTCACGATCCAGCGGATCATGACGAACGGGGCCGGTGTCCTGCGCTCGGCGGAGTCCCTCAGCCAGGCCGCCGACCGGCTCCAGCAGCTCCACACCGACGCCCGCGACGCCCTCGCCGAGCACGGCAAGACCGCCGAGCCCGGGGTCGACACCTGGGAGGCCACCAACCTCCTGTGCGTGGCCCGCGTCCTCGTCGCCGCCGCCCTGCTGCGCGAGGAGACCCGGGGCTGCCACTGGCGCGAGGACCGCCCCGAGCGCGACGACACGACCTGGCGCCGCCACATCGTCGTGAAGCTGAACCCCGACCGGACGCTGGCCGTGCACACCACGGACACCACAGACTTCCCTTCGACCACCCCGCCCCAGGCCCCCCAGGAGCAGTGACCGACGTGAGCACCCCCGACCTTCCCCTCGCCCCGTCCGGAGGCTGCGGCGACGGCTGCGCCTGCGGCGCGGACGACGAGGCGTACCTCGAGTGCGGCCTGGACCCCGCGCTCGCCCAGCTCCTGGCCGACGCCGGCCTCGACCCCGTCGAGGTCGAGGACATCGCCAACGTGGCCGTCCAGGAGGACCTGGCCCACGGCGTGGACGTCACGACCGTCGCCACGATCCCCGAGGACGCGGTCGCCACCGCCGACTTCACCGCCCGCGAGGCGGGCGTCGTGGCCGGCCTGCGCATCGCCGAGGCCGTCCTCTCGGTGGTCTGCGAGGAGGAACTGGCGATCGAGCGCCACGCCGAGGACGGCGACCGCGTCGAGGCGGGCCAGAAGCTCCTGTCGGTCACCACCCGCACCCGCGACCTGCTCACGGCCGAGCGCAGCGCGCTGAACATCCTGTGCCGCCTGTCGGGCATCGCGACGGCCACGCGCGCGTGGGCGGACGCCCTGGACGGCACGAAGGCCAGGGTCCGCGACACCCGCAAGACCACCCCCGGCCTGCGCAGCCTGGAGAAGTACGCGGTCCGCTGCGGCGGCGGCGTCAACCACCGCATGTCCCTCTCGGACGCGGCCCTCGTCAAGGACAACCACGTGGTCGCCGCGGGCGGCGTCGCCCAGGCGTTCCAGGCGGTCCGCGAACGCTTCCCGGACGTCCCCATCGAGGTCGAGGTCGACACCCTGCACCAGCTCCGCGAGGTCCTGGAAGCGGGCGCCGACCTGATCCTGCTGGACAACTTCACGCCGGGCGAGTGCGCCGAGGCCGTCGCGATCGTCGAGGGCCGCGCCGCCCTGGAGGCCTCCGGCCGCCTCACCCTCGACAACGCCAAGGCCTACGCCGACACGGGCGTCGACTACCTGGCCGTCGGGGCCCTCACCCACTCCTCGCCGATCCTGGACATCGGCCTGGACCTGCGGCCGGCGGAGTAGGGGGCGGGTACGGGCCATGCTGCTGACGATCGACGTAGGAAACACCCACACCGTCCTCGGCCTGTTCGACGGCGAGGACATCGTCGAACACTGGCGCATCTCCACGGACGCGCGCCGCACCGCCGACGAGCTGGCGGTCCTCCTCCAGGGCCTGATGGGCATGCACCCGCTCCTCGGCGACGAACTGGGCGACGGCATCGACGGCATCGCCATCTGCGCCACCGTCCCCTCGGTCCTGCACGAACTGCGCGAGGTGACGCGCCGCTACTACGGCGACGTCCCCGCGGTCCTCGTCGAACCGGGCGTCAAGACGGGCGTCCCGATCCTCATGGACAACCCCAAGGAGGTCGGCGCGGACCGCATCATCAACGCGGTGGCGGCGGTCGAGCTCTACGGCGGCCCCGCGATCGTCGTCGACTTCGGCACGGCGACGACGTTCGACGCGGTCAGCGCGCGCGGCGAGTACGTCGGCGGCGTCATCGCGCCCGGCATCGAGATCTCCGTCGAGGCCCTCGGCGTCCGCGGCGCCCAGCTCCGCAAGATCGAGGTGGCCCGGCCGCGCAGCGTCATCGGCAAGAACACGGTCGAGGCGATGCAGTCCGGCATCATCTACGGCTTCGCCGGCCAGGTCGACGGCGTCGTCAACCGCGTGGCCCGCGAACTGGCCGAGGACCCCGACGACGTCACCGTCATCGCGACGGGCGGCCTGGCTCCGATGGTCCTGGGCGAGTCGTCGGTCATCGACGAGCACGAGCCATGGCTGACGCTGATCGGCCTGCGGCTGGTGTACGAGCGGAACGTGTCGCGCATGTGAGCGGTGCGGGGTGTGGCACCGGCGGCCGCCCACCCGAGTGGTCCCCCACGCCACACCCGCCCCCTATGTCGAAATTGTCTGATTAGCGCGTATCGTCGCCGCATGCCCACGCCATACGGATCCCGCGGCGGCATGGCGTTCGGCGTGGAGGAGCTGCGTGTGCTCCGCCGCGCTCTCGCCCTCGCCCTCCACCCCACCTCCGCCTCGTCCGACGACGTCCAGGACTGCCTCCGCCTCGCAGAGTCGCTCGACGAGGCGATGCGGGAGGGAGCCCGGCTGCGTGCCTTCCTCGTGGCCGACCTCGGCCGGTACCGCGCCGCCCTCCCCGGCACCGTCGCCGGCTACCTCGCGCTCCTGGACGAGGCCCTGGGTGCCGGATACCGCCCTGATGCCGACGACCTCGCCGCCCTGCGCGCCCTGCGCGGCAACCCCGCCGCGGCGGCCCTCCTGGACCGCTGCGCGGCCGCCCGCCTCGCCGGCCCCGTGGCCGCCCCCACCGTCCCCGCCTCCCGCACCCGCCTCCACGCCCTCCCCGGAGGCCGCTCGGGAGTCCGGAGCCCCGCCATGGACACCCCCGAGAAGCAGCCCGAGAAGAAGCCCGAACGCAAGCCGGCGGCCCCGAAGCCCAGCCCCAAGCCCGCCCCGGCCCCCGCCCCGGGCACACCGAAGCCCAGCCGCCCGATTCCCACCCCGGGCGAGGTCTTCCCGCGCCGCAAGCCCGCCCCGCCGCCCCCGGCGAACCCCCAGCAGCTCGCCGCGGGCTGACGTGGCTACCCTGGTTCCATGGACTACGTCTCCGCGCTCCTGCCCCCGGTCGTCATGGCCGTCTTCTTCATCGGCGTGATCCGGGTGATCGTGAAGACACAGGGCGGCGCCAACAAGGCCAAGGAGGACGCGGCCGTCGACGCCGCCCTCGCCCGCGCGGAGGGTGCCCCCGGGTCCGCCGCGACCAGCCCCAAGGCAGACGCCTGACCCCACCCCGCCGACGGCGTACGACTCCGCGAGGCCGCCCTGCCGCAGCCCGCGCTTTCGAGTCGTACGCCCTTTTTGTTCCCGTTCGCCGGTGAAGCGCACGTCCGCCACGCCATTACCGAGATCTCCCACTATTGTTCTGAGCTGTGCCTCGCCCATTGGGAGAACTCGAAGACGCGGTCATGTCGCGGGTCTGGAAGTGGAACCGCCCCGTGACCGTTCGAGAAGTCCTGGAAGATCTTCAGAAGGAGCGGTCCATCGCCTACACCACGGTGATGACCGTTTTGGACAATCTCCATCAGAAGGGCTGGGTGCGCCGCGAGGCCGAAGGCCGCGCCTATCGATATGAGGCGGTCTCCACACGCGCCGCCTACGCCGCCGCCCTGATGAACGACGCCTGGTCGCAGAGCGACAACCCCGCCGCCGCTCTCGTCGCCTTCTTCGGCATGATGAGCGAGGAACAGCGCCAGGCTCTCAGCGATGCCGTACGCATCGTCCAGGGCCCGGAAACCCAAGAACCGACCGAACCGTCGGAATCCGCTCGCCCGCCGGAACAGCCGGAACGCGCGGAACCCGCGGAACGCGCCGAACCCGCGGAAGGCATGGAAGGCCGCACGCCCGCAGCAGAAGGCCACACACCCGCAGAAGCCGGGGAAGGCTCCCCGCAGAACCCCGCCTCCGCTCAGGACCGCGACGGGCGATAGCGTCCGCTCATGCCCGCGAAGAGCCCCGAAGCCACCGCAAAAGCCATCACCGTCCGCCGGGCCCGCACCAGCGATGTCCCGGCCGTGCGCCGCCTCCTCGACGCCTACGTCCGCGGCGGCATCCTGCTCGACAAAGCGACGGTGACGCTTTACGAGGACATCCAGGAGTTCTGGGTCGCGGAACGCGACGACAACGCCGAGGTCGTCGGCTGCGGCGCCCTGCACGTGATGTGGGAAGACCTCGCGGAAGTCCGCACTCTCGCGGTGAAGCCCGGCCTGAAGGGCGCGGGCGTCGGACACCGGTTGCTGGAGAAGTTGCTGCACACCGCCCGCTGGCTCGGCGTTCGACGCGTTTTCTGCCTGACCTTCGAAGTCGACTTCTTCAGCAAGCACGGCTTCGTGGAGATCGGCGAGACCCCCGTCGACACGGATGTCTACGCGGAGCTGCTGCGTTCCTATGACGAGGGCGTCGCGGAGTTCCTCGGTCTCGAACGAGTGAAACCGAACACCTTGGGCAACAGCCGGATGCTTCTGCATCTGTGATCGCCGGGACGGACACAACAGGACGGACACAAGACGACCACAAGCCCCGCCTGAAGGCGGTCGCAAGTCAGTCGCAAGAGTGTCCGCCCGGTTCGTCAAGACATATTCCGCGGCACCGCCCCTGCCCCGGTGCCCTATGTCCGAAACGCGCACGTTTCCGGGCGGAGGGAGGGCTACCGGTCTCTGCCGGGGGTTTGTGTTTTTCCGGCAAAAGCGGTTTGCTTTCCGAGGTACTGCAGTACTGCATATAACAGGGGACGGCGATACGGCGGACGCCGGCACACCCCGGCCCTGAAGATATCGATGAAAGGAAATCCGGTGGCACAGAAGGTTCAGGTCCTTCTTGTCGACGACCTCGACGGTGGCGAGGCGGACGAGACCGTGACGTTCGCGCTGGACGGCAAGACGTACGAGATCGATCTCACCACTGCCAATGCGGACAAGCTCCGCGGCCTTCTCGAGCCTTACGTGAAGGGCGGTCGTCGTACCGGAGGCCGTGCTTCGGGCGGGCGCGGAAAGGCGCGCGCGGCTTCGAGCGGCAGCCAGGACACCGCGGCCATCCGCGCCTGGGCGAAGGAGAACGGCTACGAGGTCAACGACCGCGGCCGTGTTCCCGCGACCATCCGCGAGGCCTACGAGAAGGCCAACGGCTGAACAGCGGCACTACCGACCCTGCGCACGCAAGGCCGGTGGCTGGGCGCACGCGCGCCGCAGCCGGATCCGGTGGCACCACGTGGCCACCGTGTCCACCAGCCGTACGAGATCCGGGGCGTCCCCAGCGCCCCCCAAGGCCGACAGCGTCGGCAGCGAGGCCTCGACCTCGCACCCCGGCTCGGGGGGCCGCAGCCACACAGCGGCCCCCTGGGAACCGAGTCGGCCACTTCCGGGACGCTCGGTCGTCAGGCCGCTCCCAGGACGCTCGCCCGCCCCGGTCGGCAGTGGCGCGTCCATGAAGCCCTGCGGGCCGATCGCCCCCAGGTCGAGCGCGAGGTCTCCCCACTCCAGCCACTCCAGCAGCCCGGGCAGCTCCTCGGCGCTGCCCGCGGCCACCAGCAGCAGCATCCGGTCGCCTCGCACGGCCACCGGAGAAGCCCGTCCCAGCCGCCGCAGCGCGGCGTGGCCCGCCTCGGCCGGCACGTCGAGGACGTCGAAGCGCACCCCCACCGCCAGCCGCAGCGGATCGCCGGGCACCGTCGGCCAGCCCAGCTCGTTCTCGTACCACCGCCGCAGCCGCCCGCTCGCGGCGGGACGCACCGGGCCGGGTGGCCGGCGGGGGAGCGGGACGGCCCGGGACGCGGACGGGAGCACGGGGGGAGGGGCGCCGAACATGCCAAGCGCAACCGCCGGAAGGACGTGCGGGTTACGCTGACGGAACGCTGCGTAGTGGAATGAGTGCACAGAGTGGCGAAAGGGGGGCGCGAGAGGGGTGCGCGGAGGCGCAAGGTTGTTCGCCCGTAGCGGAGGGAACGGGGGCGCTCGGCATGGACTTCCGGTCCGTGCGGGTAAGACATCCCTAGTGGGAGGGGGCGACACGCAGGAAAGGACGTCTCACGTTCGCCATCGGCGTACTGGCGAGTGGGGTATCTGCCTGGCCTGCGGGAACATCGTCTCGCACCATCGGGTTGGAGCAGATGTCGGCGTTCGGGGTCAGGAGGCCAAGGACGGTGTCGGCAGTTGGAATGAGCGGTCCCCGCTTGCGGGACTAAGCTGCGGAAGGACAGGGAGGGGAAGTTCCCCCCACTGCCTGACCGCTCTGAGGAGCGATTAACGATGTTCGAGAGGTTCACCGACCGCGCGCGGCGGGTTGTCGTCCTGGCTCAGGAAGAAGCCCGGATGCTCAACCACAACTACATCGGCACTGAACACATCCTCCTGGGCCTGATCCACGAGGGTGAAGGTGTCGCCGCCAAGGCCCTTGAGAGCCTCGGGATTTCGCTCGAGGCGGTCCGCCAGCAGGTGGAGGAGATCATCGGCCAGGGCCAGCAGGCCCCGTCCGGGCACATCCCCTTCACCCCCCGTGCCAAGAAGGTCCTGGAGCTGTCGCTCCGCGAGGCCCTTCAGCTGGGCCACAACTACATCGGCACGGAGCACATCCTGCTCGGCCTGATCCGCGAGGGCGAGGGCGTCGCCGCCCAGGTCCTGGTCAAGCTGGGCGCAGATCTGAACCGCGTGCGGCAGCAGGTGATCCAGCTGCTCTCCGGTTACCAGGGCAAGGAGACCGCCACCGCCGGCGGTCCTGCCGAGGGCACGCCCTCCACGTCCCTGGTCCTCGACCAGTTCGGCCGGAACCTCACCCAGGCCGCTCGTGAGTCCAAGCTCGACCCGGTCATCGGGCGCGAGAAGGAGATCGAGCGGGTCATGCAGGTGCTGTCCCGCCGTACGAAGAACAACCCGGTGCTGATCGGTGAGCCCGGCGTCGGCAAGACCGCCGTCGTCGAGGGCCTCGCCCAGGCCATCGTCAAGGGCGAGGTGCCCGAGACCCTCAAGGACAAGCACCTCTACACCCTGGACCTCGGTGCCCTGGTCGCCGGCTCCCGCTACCGCGGTGACTTCGAGGAGCGCCTGAAGAAGGTGCTCAAGGAGATCCGCACCCGCGGCGACATCATCCTGTTCATCGACGAGCTGCACACGCTGGTCGGTGCGGGTGCCGCCGAGGGCGCCATCGACGCCGCTTCGATCCTGAAGCCGATGCTGGCCCGCGGTGAGCTGCAGACCATCGGTGCGACGACGCTGGACGAGTACCGCAAGCACCTGGAGAAGGACGCGGCCCTGGAGCGCCGCTTCCAGCCCATCCAGGTCGCCGAGCCGTCCCTGCCGCACACGATCGAGATCCTCAAGGGTCTCCGTGACCGGTACGAGGCGCACCACCGCGTCTCCATCACCGACGAGGCGCTGGTCCAGGCCGCCACCCTGGCCGACCGGTACATCTCGGACCGCTTCCTGCCGGACAAGGCGATCGACCTGATCGACGAGGCCGGTTCCCGGATGCGCATCCGCCGGATGACCGCGCCGCCGGACCTGCGCGAGTTCGACGAGAAGATCGCCGGTGTCCGCCGGGACAAGGAGTCCGCGATCGACTCGCAGGACTTCGAGAAGGCCGCTTCCCTGCGCGACAAGGAGAAGCAGCTCCTCGCCGCCAAGGCCAAGCGGGAGAAGGAGTGGAAGGCCGGCGACATGGACGTCGTCGCCGAGGTCGACGGCGAGCTGATCGCCGAGGTCCTCGCGACCGCCACCGGCATCCCGGTCTTCAAGCTGACCGAGGAGGAGTCCTCCCGCCTGCTGCGCATGGAGGAGGAGCTCCACAAGCGGGTCATCGGCCAGAACGACGCCGTCAAGGCGCTGTCGAAGGCGATCCGCCGTACGCGTGCCGGTCTGAAGGACCCGAAGCGCCCCGGTGGTTCGTTCATCTTCGCCGGCCCGTCCGGTGTCGGTAAGACCGAGCTGTCCAAGGCGCTCGCCGAGTTCCTCTTCGGCGACGAGGACGCGCTGATCTCCCTCGACATGTCGGAGTTCAGCGAGAAGCACACGGTCTCGCGGCTCTTCGGTTCGCCCCCCGGCTACGTGGGCTACGAAGAGGGCGGGCAGCTGACCGAGAAGGTGCGGCGCAAGCCGTTCTCCGTCGTCCTCTTCGACGAGGTCGAGAAGGCCCACCCGGACATCTTCAACTCGCTGCTGCAGATCCTGGAGGACGGTCGCCTGACCGACTCCCAGGGCCGGGTCGTGGACTTCAAGAACACGGTCATCATCATGACGACCAACCTCGGCACCCGGGACATCTCCAAGGGCTTCAACCTGGGCTTCGCGGCCTCGGGTGACACGAAGACCAACTACGAGCGCATGAAGAACAAGGTCCAGGACGAGCTCAAGCAGCACTTCCGGCCCGAGTTCCTCAACCGCGTCGACGACGTGGTCGTCTTCCCGCAGCTCAGCCAGGACGACATCCTCCAGATCGTCGACCTGATGATCGGCAAGGTGGACGAGCGCCTGAAGGACCGGGACATGGGCATCGAGCTCTCCCAGTCCGCCAAGGAGCTGCTGTCCAAGAAGGGCTACGACCCCGTGCTGGGCGCGCGTCCGCTGCGCCGCACCATCCAGCGCGAGATCGAGGACTCGCTGTCGGAGAAGATCCTCTTCGGCGAACTCCGTCCCGGCCACATCGTGGTCGTGGACACGGAGGGCGAGGGCGAGGCCAAGACCTTCACCTTCCGCGGCGAGGAGAAGTCGGCTCTGCCCGACGTCCCGCCGATCGAGCAGGCGGCCGGCGGCACGGGTCCGAACCTGAGCAAGGACGCGTAAGCGTCACGGCCGAGCGAGCCGAGTGAGAGGGGCCGGTGCCTTCCGGGGCACCGGCCCCTCTTCCGTGCCCGGGGTCAGAGGCCGATGATCTCGGCGGTGGGGAAGACCTCGGCGTAGGAGTCGAGGGACTGCTCGGGCTTGGTGACGGTCAGCGTGCGCAGCCCCGGCAGGCGCGAGGCGAGGAAACGCAGCGACTCGGCGGGCGGTGGGTCCGTGAGGAACCGGAGCTCCTGGATGCCGGGCAGTTCCGGCACGGTCTCGTGGGCGAAGCCCTCCGGCCGCCCGTAGAGGGACAGCGCCGTGAGCGCCGGGAGGGCGGCCACCTCGGACCAGTCCTCGGCGCCCAGGGGCCGCCGGTCGGACACGCCGAGCGCCAGGGACTTCAGCGTGGGCCACCGGGACAGGCCACGCAGCCCGGTGGAGTCTGTGGCGTCCATGCCCAGGAAGAGGCTCCGCAGGGGTGCCTCGGCGGGAAGGGTGTCGGCGAGGCAGTCTCCCGGGACACCCCCGTCGATCGACAGCTGGGTGAGCTGGTGCAGGGTGCCCAGCCCGGTGAGGTCCGCACCGCGGTCGAAGACCACGAGATCGGTCAGCGGAAGTTCCGCCAGCCTGGAGAGGCCGACGGCGTCAGGGCAGCGCTGGAGCCACAGTCCGGTCAGGGACGGGAACGCCAGCAGCTCCCCCAGGTGGCCGAGGGCCGGGTTGTTCCGCAGGTCCAGGTGGCGGACCTCGGCGGGCTCGGGGACGCAGTCGAGGAGTTCCGCCGCGGTGAGCGGGCCGTCGAACCTCAGCCTCGTCCAGGGGCGCATCAGCCGGAGCGCCGCCCGCTGCTCGGCCGACTCGCAGAGCAGGGAGAGGCCGCCTCGGTCCAGGTGGTCGAGCACCTCGACCGCGTACTCGCGGGTGTCGAAGCGGCTCCAGGTGCCCACCAGCTGGCGTCGCACGTCGAGTTCCGGATGCTCGCGGAAGCGGCGCAGCACGGCGAGCGCGCCCTCGTCCTCCTCGGCTCCGAGGAGTGAGGCGGTGACGGCGACGCCGTGGGCCTCCTCGGCGGTCAGTCCCTCCGGCCCGGGCAGCAGTTCCAGGACCAGGGGGCCCGCCTCCGCGAGGGCCCGCGCCTCCTCGGTCGTGCGCGGTGGGATGAGCGCCCCGGCTCGTTCCTCCACTTCCGCCCGCACCCCGGGGTCCAGGGCCACGGCATGCTCCAGGCAGGCCAGGGCGAGGAGGGTCAGCCGCGGGGTCTCCTCGGCCAGCAGCCGGCGCAGCAGGGTCGCCCGCTCCCCGGGCCGGGCGTGCGCGACCGCCATGCGGATCACGTCCTCCCACTGGCTGTCGGCCGCGTGGTCGGCCAGCACGCCCAGATGGCCCTCCTCGACGGCGTACCGGGCGCCCAGGTAGTCCTGGAAGGTGCGGTGGACGAAGTGGACGACGCCGTCGGCCGGCTGGCGGAGCAGGCCGCTGCGGAGCATCAGGGCGCGCAGCACGTCCGCCGCGTCCCGCTGGGCCGGCACCCGCGTGATCGCCGGCAGGCAGCGCTCCACGATGCCCTCGGCCGTCTCCAGGTCCATCTCCGTACGGCCGCTCAGCACCAGCGCGTAGGCGAGGCGCTGGAGCAGCTCCAGCTGGGCCTCCTCACCCAGCTCGACCCCGTCCACCGCGCCCATGCCCCGCTCCCGGTCACGGCGCGCGAGCAGCATCCCGAGGGCGGCGTCGTACAGCTCCTTGCGGCCGGTGGGGAGGTAGCCCCGCCGCTCCCGGTGCAGGGCGCAGATCAGCCCGCACATCAGGGGGTTGGTGGCGAGGCGGGCCAGGTCGCGTTTGGTCCGCAGGGCGTCCAGGAGCTGCGTCTCGTACTCGGGCGCCTGTGCCGCCGCGTGCCAGCGGTGCACGAACGTCGTCACATCGGCGCGGCGCATCGGGGTGAGGGTCAGCTCCCGGAAGCCCTCGGCGGCCAGCCAGTCGGGGCGTACGGCTGTGGGGCGGGAGGTCAGCAGCCAGTGGTTGCCGGGGTAGGCGTGGATGAGGGCGAGCAGCCAGTCGCGGGTGCGGTGCCGGTCGGCGGCGGGGATCTCGTCCAGCCCGTCGACGAGGACCAGGCCCCGGCCGGCGGTCAGGACCCGCTCGGCCCAGCCCTCGGGCGGGGTGAGCGGGCAGCCCACCGCCGTGAGGAAGGCGCCGGGCGCGGGCAGCGCGCCGGCGCGGACCAGGGTGCGCAGGGGCAGGACGAACGGGACGCGGACCGCGTCCCGGGCGGCGGTCACCGCGAGCCACTGCACGAGGGTGGTCTTGCCGGAGCCGGCGTCGCCGCGCAGCATGACCCGGTCGTGGCTGCCGAGGGCCTCCTCCGCGGGCAGCCGGACGGCGAGGGGAGCGGCGGGGTGCTCGCCCGGCGGCGCTTCGGGGACGGCGCTCCGCTCGCCGCCCGTCGCCTCCAGGCTGAGGTAGGCGACTTCCAGGGGCCAGCGGTCGGGGGAGTCGCGCAGGTCGATGCCGTAGATGGTGATGTGGTTGTGGCGCTCGGCGACGTGCGGCAGGTAGCGGCGTTCGAAGGCGGCGTCCCGGCCGTCCGGGCGGGGCGTGCGGGTGATCAGCTCGTCGACCTTGGCGATCAGTTCCGCCTGGGCGCGGGTCTGCTCGACGAGGGTGCGGGCGACGAACGTGGAGCGGCGGGTGAAGAACTCCAGGATGTTCAGGCACGCCCAGTCGGTCGTGTGGTCGAGGAAGTGACAGGAGTCGACGGACAGGCCGTCGGGTGCGGGGGCCGCGTGGTGGAGCTTCCTGGCCAGCTCGCGGTGGCCGAGGCGGACCGCCTGGACGTCGTCCATGTCGAGGTCGCCGAGGGCGAGCAGCCTGCGGGCCAGGGTGTCGGTGACGGCGATCCGCTCGTCGGCCGGGAAGGGCGCCTCGCCCGGGGAGTCCACCGCCTGCGCCACGATCCGCTCGGCGAGCTTGTGCACGTCCGGCTCGGTCAGGGTGCGCTTCTCGCCCCGGAAGGACACGAGAGCGGACAGGCGTACGGGCTTGTCGACCAGGCCCGCTCCCGGTTCGTCCGGGCGGAAGAGCTTCTTCAGCAGCGGTCCGACCAGCGCGGACGCCAGTTTGCCGCCGAGTACCGTCGGATCCATCCGCCTCACCCCCGTGGTCGCGCGAACGGGGGTGAGACTACCCGGAGTTGTGGACGGGTCAGGAGAGCTGGCCGTCGTAGTCCGGCAGCTTGTACGTCTTCTCGGCGTGGCCGCCCGAGAGGTCGGTGGCGCTGTTGCCGATGTTCGCGATGATCGTGTAGCCCTTCTTCTCGACGTCGACGCGCTGGGCCGTCTTGTACTCGGCGACGTTCTTGAAGAGGTCGATGAAGTTGCGGACGTAGAGGCCGGAGACCTGGTAGCCGGCCTGCTTCAGGTTGTACTCGGTGAACGAGTAGATGATGTCCGGGCGGGCGGTCACGAAGAACAGGGCGACGCCGCGCTCCTGGGCGTATCTGGCGACCTCCAGGACCGGCTTGTTGGCCGGCTGCGGGTAGCTGAAGCCGAAGTCGGTCTCCAGCGCGGTGTTGTCGATGTCGAGGACGATCGCCTGCTTCTCGCCGGGCTTCGCGGCCGCTATGCGCTGCTTCAGATAGGGCAGCGCCTGGTCCATCACCGCCTGGCAGTCCTTCTGCCAGGTGGCGTAGTCGACGGCGGCGGCCGTGCTGATGGCGGTGGCCGCCGTGGAGGCCTGGGCGGTGGTCGCGGCGTCGGCCGGTGCGGCCATCGCCACGAGGGCCGCCGCCGAGACGGCGGTCACCGAGGCGCGGCGCAACCAGGGGCGTCGGGTCTGCAGTGGGGTCTGCATGTCGTGGGGGTCCTCTCACGTCCGTGACGCTGCCAACATGTCGTGTGCATGTTCGTGCGCGAGGGTGGCGCGAGGGGAACCGTAGGGTTACTGGACGGTAGGCGCCTAGAGGCGTGCGCCACATTTCCGGAATGGCCGAAGAGGGACCCCGGTGACATGGCGCACAGGCGATATGTCCGTTACTAGGCGGAATAGTGCTGAAGGGGCCGGGAGGAAAGGGATTCTCGCCCGGCGGCACCGGGTGAAGTGCAGGGCAGTGGGCTGATTCGTCCCGGATGAGCGCTGTGTCAAGAGACGTAGAACACTGAACGAAATTACTAACTTCTGTCGTAGATCACGCTTTTGGGAGTTTGTCGGACTTCGGGTTACCAAGGGATGGCCATTCGGCGAGCGACTGCGCGCCGGGTGGTTTTCTCCGTCCCCTTCCCCACGAGGTTTCGATGTCCCAGCGCGTCACGTCCCGTTCCTCCCGTACGTCCCAGCTCCGCACCCGTGCGACCGTGCTGGCCGCCGGCCTCGGTGTCTCGGTCGCACTGGGAGCCGGGGTCGCGTCCGCCGCCGACACCACGGCCGCGTCCGGTGCCGCCACCGCCGTCCAGGCGCAGGCCGCCGCCCAGGCCAAGGCCGCCGAGGCCGCGAAGGCCAAGGCCGAGAAGGCCGCGCAGGCTGCCAAGGCCGCCGCGGCGAAGAAGGCCGCCGAGAAGAAGGCCGCCGCCAAGAAGGCCGCCGCGAAGAAGGCCAAGCCGTCCTGGGTCGACCCGGTGAAGAAGTACAAGCTCTCCGCGAGCTTCGCCCAGAACGGCGGCATGTGGCAGTCCACCCACAGCGGCCAGGACTTCGCCGTCCCGAGCGGCACCCAGGTCGTCGCCGCGCACGGCGGCACGGTGGTCAAGGCCGGCGGCAACGGCGCCGGTGACGGCCCCGCGTACGGCAACGCCGTCGTGATCAAGCACGGCAACGGCACGTACTCGCAGTACGCCCACCTGTCGAAGGTGAAGGTGCGGATCGGCCAGATCGTCAAGACCGGCCAGGAGATCGCCCGGTCCGGCAACACCGGCAACTCGAGCGGCCCGCACCTGCACTTCGAGATCCGTACGACCCCGAACTACGGCTCGGCGGTCGACCCGGTGAAGTTCCTGCGCGCCAAGGGCGTGAAGGTCTGACCCGGTCCCGGACTCCCGGGGCCCGCTAGGAGCCCCTGGTTCCCCGGTGGGCCTGGGTCACCAGGTCCGTGGCGACCTCGAGGACGGCCTTGTTCCGTTCCTCGGGGTCGTCTCCCACGTCCTGGAGCAGGAACATCCCGGCGTGCAGCGTGAAGATCGCGCTGGCGCAGCGGACCTGGTCGACCAGGTCCGCGTCCGGGTCGACGATGATGTCGCGCAGGCTGTGCACGCGCGCCTTGAAGGACTCGCCGATCCGCAGGTCCCGTACCGACGCCTGGTTGTCGTGCATGAAACGGAACAGCGGTGCCGCCTGGGCGAGCGTGTCGGCGTAGCGGCGGATGATCTCCTGCTTGGTCTCCAGCGTGTGCGGCTGGCGCCGGCCCCAGTCGATCAGGTCCTCGATCGGCTGCGTGAGGTCCTCGAAGATGCTGACGAGGATCTCTTCCTTGGTCTTGAAGTGGTAGTAGAGCGCCGCCTTGGTGACGTCCAGGCGCTCGGCGATCTCGCGCAGGGACGTCTTCTCGTAGCCCTGCTCCGCGAAGAGGTCGAGGGCCACGTCCTGGATGCGCCGACGGGTGTCCCCGCGGCGCCGCTGCCTGGTGCCGTCCATGGTGCCGCCCATCCTCCTACGCCGCCCGCTTTCCATAAAACTTACTTGACGCCCGGCTAGTTCCGCGGCTAGCTTCCGAGTGTAGTCACTAGCCGGTCGGCAAGTAAGTAGCGGTAGCTGGGGAGTGGGGAAACCATGGCGGACACGACGGACACACCGGCGGTCGGCGCCGACACCGGGGGGAAACAGCCGAAGAGCGTGCGGGTCGTGCTGCTCGCGCTCATGATCGCGATGATGCTCGCGATGCTCGACAACATGATCATCGGTACGGCGATGCCGACGATCGTGGGCGAGCTGGGCGGCCTCGAACACCTCTCCTGGGTGGTCACGTCCTACACCCTGGCCACCGCCGCCTCGACCCCGCTGTGGGGCAAGCTCGGCGACATGTACGGCCGCAAGGGCACGTTCATGTCCTCCATCGTCCTGTTCCTGATCGGCTCGGCGCTCAGCGGCATGGCGCAGAACATGGGCGAGCTGATCGGTTTCCGGGCCGTGCAGGGCCTCGGCGCCGGCGGTCTGATGGTCGGCGTCATGGCGATCATCGGCGACCTGATCCCGCCCCGGGAGCGCGGCAAGTACCAGGGCATGATGGCCGGCGTCATGGCGCTCGCGATGATCGGCGGCCCGCTGGTCGGCGGCACGATCACGGACAACTGGGGCTGGCGCTGGGCGTTCTACATCAACCTGCCGCTGGGAGCGGTCGCCCTGGTCGCCGTCAGTGCCGTGCTGCACCTGCCGAAGAAGCGGGCCGAGGCCCGCATCGACTACCTGGGCGCCGCGCTGCTGACCGTCGGCATCACCGCGATCGTGCTCGTCACCACCTGGGGCGGCACGGAGTACGCCTGGAGCTCCGCGCGGATCATGGAGCTGATCGGCATCGGCGTCGCCGCGCTCGTCGGGTTCGTGTTCTGGCAGACCAGGGCCGCCGAGCCGGTGCTGCCGCTGCACATCTTCCGCAGCCGCAACTTCACGCTGATGTCGGTCATCGGCTTCATCACCGGCTTCGTGATGTTCGGCGCCACGCTGTTCCTGCCGCTGTACCAGCAGTCCGTGCAGGGCGCCTCCGCGACGAACTCGGGGCTGCTGCTCCTGCCGATGCTGGGCGCGATGCTCGTCACGTCCATGGTCGCCGGCCGGGTCACCACGAACACCGGCAGGTACAAGGTGTTCCCGGTGCTCGGCAGCGCGCTGATGATCGTCGGGCTCTACCTCCTGTCCACCATGGACACGGGCACCTCGCGGTTCACCTCCGGGGTCTTCATGGCCGTGGTGGGACTCGGCATGGGCTGCCTGATGCAGATCACCATGCTGGTCGCGCAGAACAGCGTGGAGATGAAGGACATGGGCGTGGCGTCCTCGTCCACCACGCTCTTCCGCACCCTCGGTTCCTCCTTCGGCGTCGCGATCATGGGCGCGCTGTTCAACAGCCGGGTCCAGGACGTCATGTCCGAGCGGGCCGGGGCGCTGGGCTCCAAGGTGACCGAGCAGTCGGCGCAGCTCGACGCGGCGAGCCTCGCCAAGCTGCCGGCGCTGGCCCGCGAGGCCTACCAGCACGCGGTCTCCGCCGGCACGCACTCGGCGTTCCTGCTCGGGGCCGTGGTGGCGGTGGTGTCGCTGGCGGCCGCCGTGTTCGTCAAGGAGGTGCCGCTGCGGGGAGCGGGGCCGAAGGCGGCGGACGAGGACCGCGCGGACGGCCCGGTGGCGCAGACGCCGGTGGTCGAGGCCGTCTGACCGGACCGTGCGAAGCCCCCGGGGTGCCCGCCCCGGGGGCTTCGTCCTGCCCGGCCGCACCGGACCGGGCCCCGCCGGCGGCCCCCGCTGCCGGATCGGTCGGACCCCACTGTCAGACCCCCGTGCCACCATCGATCGCATGGACAAGATGCGGCAGGTGCGGCGCGCCAAGGACGCCATGGACCGGGACTGGGCCGACCCCGAGCTCGACCTGGACACCGTCGCCGCGCACGCCGGGTACTCGCGGTACCACTTCATCCGCGCCTTCAAGGAGGCGTACGGCGAGACCCCCGGCCAGTACCTCACGCACCGCCGCATAGACCGGGCCGAGGACCTGCTGCGCACGGCGAACCTCTCGGTGACGGAGATCTGCCACCTGGTCGGCTTCAGCAGCGTGGGCACGTTCTCGGCGCGCTTCAAGGCCTGGACCGGGCTGACACCGAGCGAGTACCGGCACAAGCACGTGGGCCGCGGAGCCGCGCTGATACCCGGCTGCTACGCCATGCTCTGGGCGGGCGGCTTCCGCACCCCGCCCGGGCCCGGGCCGAGGCAGCAGCGCAATTCCGGAGAAGCGGGCTGACACCCCCGCTGCCTACGGTGGCAGGACACGCACGAACCGGCCGCGAGCAGCAGGAGCACGCCATGATCAAGGGTCTCGCCATCTCGACCGTCTGGGTCCTCGACCAGGACCGCGCCAAGGAGTTCTACACCGAGAAACTGGGCCTGGAGGTCCGTACGGACATGACCATGGGCGAGGGCGGCATGCGCTGGCTCACGGTCGGCTCGCCGAACCAGCCCGACGTGGAGCTGACGCTGATGGTGCCCGGCGGCCCCGCGATGGACCCCGAGTCCGCCGAGATGCTCCGCAAGCTGGTGACCAAGGGGGCGCTCGGCGCGGGCGTGCTGACCACCGACGACATCCACGGCGACTACAAGAAGCTCAAGGACCGCGGCGTGGAGTTCCTCCAGGAGCCGCAGGAGCGCCCGTACGGCACGGAGGCGCTGTTCCGCGACGACTCCGGCAACTGGTTCTCGTTCACCCAGCCCCGCGAGGGCGGCCTCGACATGGACCAGGACTGGACCTGCTGACCAGCGCGGTCTACGACCCCGGCAGCATCGGATAGCTCCCCGTGTTCGTCGGCGCGTGCTCCGGCAGCCACAGCACCGCCACCGCGCCCTCGGCGGGCACCTCCTCCGGCGCGCCCGGCGTGCGGACGTTGCGGAAGGTCAGCCGGGCGCCCAGCACCCGGGCCTGCCCGGCCGCGATGGTCAGGCCGAGGCCGTGACCGTGGCCGGCCCGGTCCTTGCTGCCGGTGCGGAAGCGGCTCGGCCCCTCGGCGAGCAGGTCCTCCGGGAAGCCGGGGCCGTGGTCGCGGACGCGGATGACCCGGCCCTCGACGGTGACCTCGATGGGCGGCTTGCCGTGCCGGGCCGCGTTGGCGAGGAGGTTGAACAGCACCCGCTCCAGGCGCCGCGGGTCGGTGGTCACCTCCGACTCGTGCACGATCCGCACCTCGACGTCCGGGTCCTTGGCCGCCACCCGCCGGGCGACGAACTCGCCCAGCATGATGTCCTGCAGCTCCGCCCGCTCCGAGGCCCCGTCCAGCCGGGCCACCTCCAGCACGTCCTCCACGAGCGTGCGCATGGCCTTGGCCCGGTCCAGCACCAGCTCGGTCGGTCGGCCGGGCGGCAGCAGCTCGGCGGCGGTCAGCAGCCCCGTCACCGGGGTGCGCAGCTCGTGCGCGATGTCGGCGGTGACCCGCCGCTCGGCCTCGATCCGCTGCCGCAGCGCGTCCGCCATGGCGTCCACCGCGCTCGCCAGGTCGTCGGTCTCGTCCCGGACGACCCCGCCCATGGCGTCCCGCACGCGGACGTCCGTCTCGCCGCCGGCGAGCTGGTTGGCCGCGACGGCCGCCTTGCGCAGCCGCCGTGAGAGGTGCCCGCCGATGAGCACCCCGAGCGCGCTGCCGCCGAGGACGACGGCGATGGAGCCGATCACCAGGGCCTGGTCGAGATCCTTCAGGATGTCCGAGCTGCGGTCCGTGAAGCCCGAGTGCAGGGACATCACATGCCCGTTCTTCAGCGGCACGGCGGCCCATATGTCGGGCGCGTCACCCGGCCGGTCGGCCACGTACGTCGCCCGCTGCCCCGCCTCGACCCGGTCCCGCAGCGCCGCCGGCAGGTCGGGGTCGTCGATCTTGGTGTTGGGGAAGTTGATCCGCCCGGACAGCTCGTAGTTGCGCTGGGCGATGATGATGCGCTCGTCGGCGAGGTCCCGGGCGTTGTCCAGCATCGACACCCGCGCGGCGTTGTGCACGACCAGGCTCAGCGCGACCGCCACCAGCGCCCCGACCAGCGCGATGGCCGCGCTCAGCTTCCATCTGAGGCCCGTGCGGATGCCCGCGCGCTCCAAGCCCGTGGCGACCAGGCGCCGGAAATGCCCCCTCATCACCCCTGCTCAGGCCTTCAACTTGTAGCCGAAGCCGCGGACCGTCTCGATACGGTCCTGGCCGATCTTCTGCCGCAGCCGCTGCACGTGCACGTCGACGACCCGGGTGTCCCCGCCCCAGCCGTAGTCCCACACCCGCTCCAGCAGCTTGTCGCGGGACAGGACCGTGCCCGGCGCCGAGGAGAACTCCAGCAGCAGCCGCATCTCGGTCGGCGTCAGCGCCACCGGCTGCCCGGCCCGGCGGACCTCCATGCCCTCGGTGTCGACCTCCAGCTCCCCGAAGGTCAGCACCCCACCGCTCGCCGGGGCGGCCTGTTCCTCGCCCCGGCCGCCGCCCGCGTGCCCGAACCGGCGCAGCACCGCGCGGATCCGGGCGACCAGGACGGCACCGTCGAACGGCTTGGTCACGTAGTCGTCGGCGCCCGCCTCCAGGCCCAGCACGACGTCGATGGAGTCGGCCCGCGCCGACAGCATGATCACCGGCACGGTCGACTCGTCCCGGATCCGGCGGCACAGGCTGACCCCGTCCAGGCCGGGCACCATGACGTCCAGCAGCGCGATGTCGGGGCGGTCCCGGCGGAACGCCTCCAGGCCCGACAGGCCGTCGGGCATGGCGGTGACCGCGAAGCCGTCCCGTTCCAGGGCGAGCTGCGTGGCCTCGCGGATGACGTCGTCGTCCTCGACGAACAGGACGTGGGTCTGGTCTGCCATCCCGGTGCTCTCAGTCCTCGTGTGATCCGTGGGGTGCGTGGGGTGCGTTCTCTCTGCTGGGACGCACGGTCCGTGCGACGCGTTCACCGGGGAATCGTTCCGAGCGGCCCGACCGGTTCACGCGGCCCGGCCCGTTCAGCTCGCGGGCGCCGGCGACGCGCTGTCGCCGACGACCTTCCCGTAGTCGTTGTGCGTGCGGTACTCCTCGGTGAACCGGCCGGAAGCCCACCGGTACGTGATCACGTTCTCCCCGGAGGGACTCGACACCGGGTCGCCCTTCTCGTACACCTGCTTCGTCACCACCAGGTCGCCGCGGTCGATCTCCGCGTAGACCGGCGGCTCCTCCGCCTTGAACACATTCTTGTACGAGCCGTCCTGCTCGCGATACACGTAACTGCCCACACCCACCGCGTCACCGCAGGTCAGCACGTTGACGACGACGTCGTCGGCCGAACCTCCGGTGAGGTTGCCGTAGGAGACGTCGACGGGGTACTCGTCGGCGACGCACGGCTTGAGGTCGCGCTTCACCTCGGGTGCGACCTCGGGGTCGTCCTTGACGAGCCTGACCGCGTTCACCGCGTCGGGCGTCTTCGACGGCGCGGCGGACGGCGTGCCGGCGGCACCCGCCACCGCGTCCGAGTCCGCGTGCGCCGGGCCCTCGTCACGCGCGCCGGTGCCGCCGGCGGCGCACGAGGACGCGAAAAGGGCGAGGGCGGCGAACACGGCCAGTGCCATGATCACCGCCTGGATGCCGCCCCGGTTCCCCGCGGAACCCTCGCCGGTCAGGCCGCGCACCGCTCCCGCTCCTCACGCTCCAGCGCGCGTGCGTCGAGATCGCGGGACTCCAGCTCCTCGCGGAGCCGGGCGAGCGCCCGGTGCAGCGTGCTCTTGACCGTTCCGGCCGACATGCCGAGGGCGGCGGCCGTCTCCTCCGTGGACATCTGCTCCCAGTGTCGCAGCACCACGACACTGCGCTGCTTCGGGGCGAGCACCTTCAGCACGTCCATCAGCAGGGCGCGGTCCGCGTGCTGCTCGGTGGAGTCGTCGACCGAGGCGTCCGGGAGCTGCTCGGTCGGGACCTCCTCCAGCTTGCGGGCCCGCCACCACTCCGTCCGGGTGTTGATCATGACCCGGCGCAGGTAGGCGTCCGCCAGCCGCTTGTCCTCGATGGTCTCCCAGCGACCGTACGTGCGGACCAGCGCCGTCTGCAGCAGGTCCTGCGCGTCCGTCGGGTCCGGGACCAGGCGGCGGGCACTGCGCAGCAGCGCGTCCTGCCGGGTGCGCACGTACTCCTCGAACTCGAGCACCTCGCCCTGCGCCATGTGCAACCGCCTCCATCCCCGTATACCGGCGCGTCCTGCTGCCGGGTTCCGCTGTCCGTGTGACGGAGACGAAGTTACGGAGGCGTTGTCACGGCGCTGTCCGAAGCAGCCTGCGGCCAGCGCTCGGCTGTCCGTCGGTTGTGTAACAGCTGTCGGACGCGGGGAGAGGGCTGCGCCGGTTGGTGTGGTTACGGGGTGATTTGGTCGCCGTTTCGCTGCAACAGAAGCCGTGTCACGTCAACGGCAGCCGGTACGTCCCGCCGGCCAGCGGCTCCACCAGCCCGTCGGCGACGAGGCCGTCCAGGGCCCGCGCGCGCTGCACCGGCTCGTGCCACACCCGGTCCAGGGCCGCCTGCGGAACCGGACCGTGGGCCTCGCGCAGCACGGCGAGCAGCCGCCCGCGCACCTGCCGGTCGGTGCCCGCGTACGTCTGGCCGCGGCGCGGCGGCCCGTCGTGCTCCGGCTTGCCCGCCAGCCGCCACGCGCACTGCGCGGCGATCGGGCAGCGGTGGCAGGACTCGCTCTTGGCCGTGCACACCAGCGCGCCCAGCTCCATGGAGGCGGCGGCCCAGCGGGCGGCGGTCGGCTCGTCGTCGGGCAGCAGCGCGCGGGCGAGTTTGCGCTCGGCGGCGGTGGTGGCGTTCGGCGGGTACTGCACGCCGGTGACCGCGCGGGCGAAGACCCGGCGCACGTTGGTGTCGAGCACCGGATGCCGCTGCCCGTAGGCGAAGGAGGCGACGGCGGCGGCCGTGTACTCGCCGATGCCGGGCAGGGCCAGCAGCTGGGCGTGGTCGGCCGGCACGTCACCGCCGTGCCGTTCCGTTATGGCGACCGCGGCGCCGTGCAGCCGCAGCGCGCGGCGCGGGTAGCCGAGCCGGCCCCAGGCGCGGACGGCCTCGCCGGGCGCCTCCGCGGCCAGGTCGGCGGGGCGCGGCCAGCGGGCCAGCCACTGCTCGTAGACGGGCAGCACGCGGCTCACCGGCGTCTGCTGCAGCATGAACTCACTGACCATCACCCCCCACGCCCCGGCCTCGGGACGCCGCCACGGCAGGTCGCGGGCGTTCTCGTCGAACCAGTCGATGACGGGGGAGTGCAGGTTCTCGCCGAGGGGCGGGCCGGAGGGCGTTTCGGAGGACGCTTCGGTCAGGGAGGCGGTGGGGCGCGGGGGCTTCGTGGGAGCAGTCATGGCCTCTCGATGGTGCCACGCAGAGCCACCGATCCGGGCACACCGCCACCCTTGAGGGAGTCAGGTGCCTGACATCCGGGCGCACCGCCGCCCTTCGAGGCAGCCAGGCATCTGACGCCCGGGCGCCGCCCTTCGAGGCAGCCAGGCATCTGACGCCCGGGCGCCGCCCTTCGAGGGAGCCAGGCATCTGACGTCCGGGCACAGGACAGCCACGTACCTGACGATCGGCAGCAGTGCGGCCGGCCCGGCGCTTGTAGCGTCACGCGCATGGAACGTCCTCGTCCGGCCCCTCTCGCCCGGGGCGCCCTCCTGTGGGCCGCCCTCGCGCTGCCGGCGCTCACGGCCGACCGGATCGGGCTGAACGAACCCCGGCCGGCCTGGCAGCAGGCGGCCGGTGTGGCCGTGCTGGCGGTCGCGGCCGCCCTGTCCCGGCGGTCACCGCTCACCGCCTTCGCACTGGCCGCCGCCCTGAGCCTGACCGCCGCCCCGGCCCTGTTCACCGCCTCCTACGGCCCGGCCCTCGGCCTGTTCGCGCTGCTGCTCGGGCTGCGGGCCGGCCGGGCGCGCCCCGCGGTGCTGTGCTTCGCGGCGGTCGCCTGCGCCGGCACCGCGCGGATCGCGCTCGTCGGGGTCGATCCGGCCCCCGAGTGGCTCGTCATGACGGGCACGCTGCTGTTCGGCTGCGTCTTCCCCTGGCTCGGCGGGCGCTACTGGCGGCAGAGCCGCGAGCTGGCCGAGGCGGGCTGGCTGCGCGCCGCCCGGCTGGAGGACGAGCAGCGCCTCGCGGAGGAACGCGCGCGGTTGCGCGAACGGGCCAGGATCGCCCAGGACATGCACGACTCCCTCGGCCACGAGCTGAGCCTCATCGCCCTGCGCGCGGGCGCCCTCCAGGTCGCCCCCGGGCTCGGCGACGAGCACCGGAGCGCGGCGGCCGACCTGCGCGCGGCGGCCGCCGACGCCACGGACCGGCTGCACCGCATCATCGGCGTGCTGCGCGAGGACGACGACGAGCCGGCGCCGCTGGCCCCGGCGGGCGAGACTCTGGAGCAACTCGTGGCCCGCGCCGCGGAGTCGGGGCTCCCCGTGCGCTGGGAGCCCGCCGGACAGGACCCGCCCGTGGTGCCGGGCGGGGTCGCCGAACGGCTGCTGCACCGCGTGGTCCGGGAGGCACTGACCAACGCGGCACGGCACGCGCCGGGCGCCCCCGTGGTCGTGGCGGTGGAGGGGAGGCCCACGGGGACGGCCGTCACCCTCACCAACGGCCGGGCCGCGCACGATGGTTCCCGGCCCTCCGGGGGCGGTACGGGCCTGCTCGGGCTGCGGGCCGCCGTGACCGCCGCCGGCGGCACGTTCGAGGCCGGCCCGCACGAGGACGGGTTCCGGGTCTCGGCGTACGTCCCCGCCGCCCCCGAGCAGCAGCAAGCCCACCGCCAAGCCCCCGGCCCGGCTCCCTTCCGGCACGCCCGCCGCCGTGTCGCCGCCGCCCTCGGCGCCGCGGCCGGCGCGGGCGCCGTCCTGGTCGGCGTGGCCTTCGGCTGGTACGCGTACGCGGAGAAGCACTCGGTGCTGGAACCCGCCGCGTACGCGCAACTGCGCCTGGGCACCCCGGCGGCCGAGGTCCGGCACCTGCTGCCCGAACGGGACGTGAACGACCCGCCCGAGGAACGGGCCCCCGCCCCGCCCGAGGGGGCGGACTGCCGCTACTACCGTGCGAGCGGCGAACTCTTCGTCTCCGTCGACCACTTCCGGCTGTGCTTCGAGGCCGGGCGGCTGGTCGCCAAGGACGTGGTTCCCCGCATCGGCCTGTCCGGCGAAGGCCGGGAAGAATTCGAGGAGTTCTCACAGTGATCCGCGTGCTCCTGGCCGACGACGAGGCCATGGTCCGCGCCGGTGTGCGCGCCATCCTGGGCAGCAGCGGCGAGACGGAGGTCGTCGCCGAGGCGGGCGACGGGCGCGCGGCGGTCGAGCTGGCCCGCGCCCACCGCCCGGACGTGGCCCTGCTCGACATCCGCATGCCGCGCCTGGACGGTCTCACGGCGGCGGAGGAGATCGTGCGGACCGTGCCCGGCACGGCCGTCGCGATGCTCACCACGTTCTCCGAGGGCGCCTACGTGACCCGCGCCCTCGGCGGCGGCGCCACCGGCTTCCTGCTGAAGTCCGGGGACCCGTACGAACTGATCGCGGGCGTACGGGCGGTGGCGGCCGGGGCGGCGTTCCTCTCGCCCAAGGTGGCCCGGTACGTCATCGACGAGGGACTCGGCGACGGCCGGCTCACCCGCGAGGCCCGCGCACGCGCGCGCGTGGCCGGCCTGAGCCCCCGTGAACGCGAGGTGCTCGGCCTGGTCGGCGCCGGCCTGTCCAACCCGGAGATCGCCGCCCGGCTGCACCTCGTCGAGGGCACGGTGAAGGCGTACGTGAGCGCGGTCCTGGACCGGCTGGACGTACGCAACCGGGTGCAGGCGGCGATCGTCGCGTACGAGGCGGGGCTGGTGGAGCCGTAGCGGCCGGTCCGCTCAGCGCTCCGCGGGCATCTCGTACGACGGTATGGCCGTTGGAGTGTTCGGGCGGCCGGGCCCCGCCACCCATCGCACCGCCGGCGCCGGTGAGCCGCGCAGTGCCCCGGCCAGCCGCGTCATCGGCCCCGTGCCCAGCCGCACGGCGCCGAGGGCGACGACCGTGCCCAACGCCAGCCCCGCGACGACGTCGTGCGGGTAGTGCACGCCGACGAAGACCCGGGAGAACGCCATGAGCAGGGCGAGCGGGGCCGTCAGCCACAGGAGCGCGCGCCGGACCAGGGTCAGGGCGACCGCCGCGGCGCCCGCGATCGTGGCGTGGTTGGACGGGAACGACCAGTCGCCGTGCGCCGGGCACGCGGCCAGGGAGACGGCCGCACCGGCGACCGCCCGGCACGGACGCTCCTCCGCGACCACGGACTTGAGCAGCTCGCTCACCACGTACGCCACGGCCGTGGCCACAGGTGCAAGGGCCGCGATCGCGAACGCCTGGGTGCTGTCGTGGCGGGCCCGCCACCAGGCGGCGGCGAACAGGCCGACGAAGACCAGCAGTCCGGCCTCCGTCCACAGCTCGGCCCCGTGCTGTACCCACATCGGGGAGTCGTGGGCGAAGTCGGTGATGTCGCGGTAGAGCGCGGTGTCCTCGAAGGTCATGGTCACGGACGGTAGGCGGGACCCCGATCCCGTCACACCCAGCGATCGTCGCGTTCCGTACCTGACGAAAGACAGGGGTGGGACGGCAGTTTCCGGGATGATGATCCGGAAAAGTTGTCGTCCCGGCGGCGGGTGGGACCGGTGAACGCGCAGATCTCTCGTAAGGTTTGCGCCGTGGGATCTCTGCGCAATCCGGTCGGGCCGCTTCCCTCCTCCATCTACTGGCGTCGGAGGGTCGTACTGGTGTCTGTGGTCGCCCTGTTGGCGCTGCTGATCACCTGGATCGTGACCATGGGCGGCGGGGGCGGCAAGGGCGGCGACAACGGCGCCAACGGCAAGAATCCCGCGACGTCCATCACCCCCGGCCCGTCGAGTTCGGGTCCGGCCATCAGCCAAGCCCCCGGCGGGCGCGACGAGTCGGGCGGCTCGGGCTCCGGCGGCTCGTCGTCGGGCTCCGGGGACGGTTCGGGCAGCGGTTCGGGCGACGGCTCCACAGGCGGCTCGGGTTCCGGCGACGGTTCCGGCTCCACGGGCTCGGGCGGCTCCGGCTCCGCGGGCTCGGGCGGCGGCGGTGGCCCGGGCGGCGACACGGCGGGCGGCGTCGGCATCGGCGACACCCTGCCGGCCGGCTCCACGCTGCCCAACTGCACCGCCAGCGTGGTCAAGTTCAGCCTGCGCAGCCGGCACAACACCTACGACCCCGAGCAGACGCCCACGTTCCTGCTGACCGCGCGGAACATCTCCGGCAGCGACTGCAAGATCGATCTCGGGCCGAAGGGCGCGGTGTTCACGGTCACCCCGGCGAGCAGCGACGACGACTACTGGTCCTCCGCGGACTGCCCCCGGTCCGCCGCCCACCAGCTCTACCGGGTCCCGGCGGGCAGCGGCATCACCTACACCGTGAAGTGGGACCGCAAGCCCAGCGCCCCCGAGTGCGCCACGCCCCCCGCGGGCTCGGCCGGGACGGGCACGTACCTGGTGGAAGCCAAGGCCCCGGGCTTCGCGAAGGTGCAGACGTCGTTCGTGCTGTCGGCGGACTAGCGGCCTGCGGCGAGGAAGACCCGAGGGCGGTACCCGGCGACGGGTACCGCCCTCAGCCGTTCCAGCCGGTGCGGGGGAGTGCGGTGCCGGGGGGCTTAGACGTACCGCTCCAGGATCGACGACTCCGCCAGCCGCGACAGCCCCTCCCGGACGCTGCGCGCCCGCGCCTCGCCCACGCCGTCCACGGTCTGGAGGTCGTCGACGCTCGCCGCGAGCAGCTTCTGCAGACCGCCGAAGTGCTCCACCAGGCGGTCGATGATCGCGCCGGGCAGGCGCGGCACCTTGGCGAGGAGCCGGAAGCCGCGCGGGGACACCGCCGAGTCCAGCGTCTCGGGCGAGCCCGTGTAGCCCAACGCCCGGGCCACCGTGGGAAGTTCGAGCAGTTCGGCGTGGCTGAGGGCGTCGAGCTCGGCCAGGGCCTCGTCGACCGTGCGGGAACGCTTGGCCGTGGGCTCGGGGACGTAGTCCCGCACGACCAGCTCGCGCTCGGGCTCGACGCCCGCGATCAGCTCGTCCAGCTGGAGGGCGAGCAGCCGGCCGTCCGTGCCCAGCTCCACCACGTACTCGGCGATCTCCGTGGCGATGCGGCGCACCATCTCCAGGCGCTGGGCGACCGCCGAGACGTCCCGGACGGTCACCAGGTCCTCGATCTCCAGCGCCGACAGCGTGCCCGCGACCTCGTCGAGGCGGAGCTTGTAGCGCTCCAGGGTCGCGAGGGCCTGGTTGGCGCGGGACAGGATCGCCGCCGAGTCCTCCAGGACCCGGCGCTGGCCGTCGACGTACAGGGCGATCAGCCGCATCGACTGGGAGACCGACACGACCGGGAAGCCGACCTGCTTGCTGACGCGGTCCGCCGTGCGGTGCCGGGTGCCCGTCTCCTCCGTGGGGATCGTCGGGTCCGGGACCAGCTGCACGCCCGCGCGCAGGATCTTCGACAGGTCCGAGGACAGCACGATGCCGCCGTCCAGCTTGCACAGCTCGCGCAGACGGGTCGCGGTGAACTCGACGTCCAGCACGAAGCCGCCGGTGCACAGCGCCTCGACCGTCTTGTCGGAGCCGAGCACGATGAGCCCGCCGGTGTTGCCGCGGAGCACGCGCTCCAGTCCGTCGCGGAGGGCGGTTCCGGGTGCCACGGCGCTCAGCGAGGCGCGCATCAGGCCATCGGTACCGGCACTCCCGCCGGACTTTCCGGGAGCTGATGCCCGGTCGTTGGCTGCCACTGCACTCCTCCGGTCGCAGGTTCTGGGCGCCCCCGTGTCGCGCGCTCGGTTCGCACGGACGGGCGAGACCAGGGCAAAGTCTACCGGCGACCCTCCTCGTCCCGTGGGGCCTCTCGGCGACGGGACCGGGGAAGGACCCGCAGGGCGTCCCCTATGTCCGCGACTTCCAGGACCTTCATACCCGCCGGGATCCTGCCCGGGTCGCCCGGTACCAGGGCATGAGTGAAGCCCAGACGGTGGGCTTCCGCCAGCCTGCGCTGCACGCCCGTGACCCGTCTCACCTCGCCCGCGAGGCCCACCTCGCCGATCGCGACGAGGTTCTTGGGGAGAGGTGTGTCACTCGCCGCGCTCGCCAGCGCCAGGGCCACGGCCAGGTCCGCCGCGGGCTCGGAGAGCCTCACCCCGCCGACCGTCGCGGAGTAGATGTCCCTTTTGCCCAAGGCGCTGATCCGTCCGCGCTGTTCCAGCACCGCCAGCATCATCGACACCCGGGAGGTCTCCAGGCCCGAGGTGGTGCGGCGCGGGGAGGGGATCTGCGAGTCCACCGTGAGCGCCTGGACCTCGGCGACCAGGGGGCGGCGGCCCTCCAGGGTGACGGTCAGGCAGGTGCCCGGGACCGGTTCGGCCCGGCGGGTCAGGAAGAGCCCGCTCGGGTCGGCCAGGCCCGTGATGCCCTCGTCGTGCAGCTCGAAGCAGCCGACCTCGTCCGTGGTGCCGTAGCGGTTCTTGACGCCGCGCACGAGCCGCAGGCGCGCGTGCCGGTCGCCCTCGAAGTGCAGGACGACGTCCACCAGGTGCTCCAGCAGGCGCGGGCCCGCGATCGCGCCGTCCTTCGTGACGTGGCCCACCAGGAGCGTGGACATGCCGCGCTCCTTGGACGCCCGGATCAGGGCCCCGGCGACCTCGCGCACCTGGGCCATGCCGCCGGGCGCGCCGTCGATCTCGGGGGAGGCCACCGTCTGCACCGAGTCCATGATCAGCAGCGAGGGCTTCACCGCGTCCAAGTGGCCCAGCACCGCCGCGAGATCCGTCTCGGCCGCCAGGTACAGGTGGTCGTCGATGGCGCCGATGCGGTCGGCGCGCAGCCGGACCTGGCTCGCCGACTCCTCGCCCGTGACGTACAGGGTGCGGTGCTCGTCGCTCGCCGACTTGGCCGCCACGTCCAGCAGCAGCGTCGACTTGCCGACGCCCGGCTCGCCCGCGACCAGCACCACCGCGCCGGGGACCAGCCCGCCGCCGAGCACGCGGTCCAGCTCCGGCACGCCGGTGGGGCGGGCGGTGGCCTGACGGCCGTCCACCTGGCCGATGGGCAGGGCGGAGGTGGTGACCCGCCCCGGCGTCGTCGTACGGACCGCGGGCGCGCCGTACTCCTCGACCGTCCCCCAGGCCTGGCACTCGGGGCAGCGGCCGAGCCACTTCGCCGTCTGCCAGCCGCACTCCGTGCAGCGGTAGGACGGGCGGTCCTTGGTGGTCTTCGTACGGGCAGCCATGGACGAAACCGTAGCCGCAGCCACTGACAACAGGGGGCGCGGGCGGGCGCGGCCCCCCCCGCGCCAGGCGCCCGCCACCCCGCGCCAGCGGCGGAACGCAGGGTTCCTGTCCCCGATTGAGGGATCGTTTCACCCGTACGGATTAAAAGCGCTCAAGCCGCCTGAAGGTGCCACTCCCGGCACCCTACGGTCGCCGAATGATGAGCAGTACTCCGGAGATCTCGACCCGCACGGCCGGCGCACACCGGGTGCACCGGGAAGCGCGTGACCGCGGGGCCGCCCGCACCCTGGCGCAGCGGCCGCCCGCGCGCTACGAGCCCTACCTGGACGGCCTGTTCACCTACTGCCTGTCCGTGCTGTGCGACCACGACGCCGCGACCGCTGCCCTGGGCGACGTCCTCGCCCTCGCCGAACGCCGCGGCCGGCACGCCCCCGAGGCACCCGCGGACCGCAGGGCCTGGCTGTACGCGCTGGCCCGCTGGGCGTGCCTGCGCAAGCTGGCCGAGGCCAAGCAGAAACGTCAGAGCAGCCACGCGGCGGGCCGTTCCGACCGGCAGCGCGCCGACCGGCAGACCGCCCCGGCCCTCTCCGAGGAGGTCCGGGAACGCCGGCGCGCCGAACTGGCCCTGCTGGCCTGGCCCGAGGCCGCCGGCACCACCCCGGAGCAGCGTGAGGCGCTCGAACTCGCCGTGCGCCACCACCTCGCCGCCCACGAGGTCGCCGCCGTCCTCGGCATGGACGTGGCCGCCACCCGCGACCTGCTCGCCTCCGCCGCCTGCGAGGTGGAACGCACGCGTGCCGCCCTCGCCGTCGTCGAGACCGGGGCGTGCCCGAGCGTCGCGCACCTCGTCGGCGACGACCGGCTGGTGCTCGGCACGGCCCTGCGCCGCGAACTCGTCCGGCACGTCGACGACTGCCCGCGCTGCCGCCGCACCGCCGAGCGCGCCATCCCCGGCCGCTGGCCCGGCACCAGCGTCACCCCCGCCGAACTGCCCGTCCTGCCGGCGCCCCGCGCGGCCCTGCACGTCGCCATGGCCCACCACCCGCGCGCGCGGGGCGCCGCGCCCCGCTTCGACCGGCGCGGCTTCCCGATGGACCCCAAGGACCACGCCGCCCGAAGGGACCGGCTCCGCGCGCGTGCCGTCACCACCACCGTCGTCGCCACCGTGGTGGCCGCCCCGGTGCTCGCCCTGTGGGCCGCCTACCGGGGCACTCCCGTGGGCGAGGGCCAGGACGGCCGCTCGGCCTCCGCGCGCGAGGCGGACGACCCGTTCGGCCTGGACGGCGAGATGGCGGGCGGCGGCTACGAGAACACCGGCAACGCCAGCACCCGCCCCGGCCCCCGCTTCGGCAAGGACGGCAAGGCCGACGTCTCCGTCGAGGTCATCGGCGTCCCCGGCGCCGGCCGCAAGGCCGCCCTGGACATCACGGCCGGCCACAGCGGCGACACCACCCTGATCACGCTGACGGCCACGGGCCCCGCCCCGGTCCGCTGGTCCGCCACCACGGGCGCCGACTGGCTCTACCTCAGCCAGTCGGCGGGAACGCTCCGGCCCGGCCAGTCGTTGACGATCAAGGTGTACGTCGACCACCTGCGGGAGCCCTCCGGCCCCTGGCGCGCGCAGGTGGCGGTGGCACCCGTCGGCGCCGTCGTCCACATCGAGGGCTACGGCACCGCGCCCAGCCCCTCCGGCCCCGGCCCGCGCCCCAGCAGCCCGGCCGAGCCGCCCCCGACCCGGCCCGACCCGACGCCCACGACGTCCGCCCCGGACCCGACCCCGACCACGCCGCCCCCGTCACCCGACCCGGACCCCACGCCCACACCGACGGACCCGGAGCCCACCGAGCCGGCGGACTCGCCGCCCCCGCCCCCGGACAGCGGCGACCCGAGCCCGGCCACGTCATAGGCCCCGGCCGCTCAGACCGCCGGGTCCGCCGGATGCGGGGCCAGCAGCGGCAGCTGCGAGGCCAGCCGCTCCTCGCACAGCTCGACCAGCCGGTCGTAGCCGGCCTTGCCCATCAGCTCGATCAGCTCGGGCCGGTAGGAGACGTACACCGGTTCGCCCGCGCCGTGCGCCGAGGTCGCCGAGGTGCACCACCAGTGCAGGTCGTGCCCGCCCGGACCCCAGCCCCGGCGGTCGTACTCACCGATCGACACCTGCAGCACGCGCGTGTCGTCGGGCCGGTCGATCCACTCGTACGTCCGCCGCACCGGCAGCTGCCAGCACACGTCCGGCTTGGTCTCCAGCGGCTCCCGGCCCTCCTTCAGGGCGAGGATGTGCAGCGAGCAGCCCGCGCCGCCCGGGAAGCCGGGCCGGTTCTGGAAGATGCAGGAGCCCTGGAAGGGGCGGGTCTGGCGGTCGCCGTCCTCGTCCTCGGACACCCAGCCGTTCCGCGTGCCCTCGGCGTGGTGCTGCCAGATGTCCGGCGTGAGCCTCGCCACATGCTCGGCGACGCGCCGCTCGTCGTCCTCGTCGGAGAAGTGGGCACCCAACGTGCAGCACCCGTCATCCGCGCGGCCCGCCTGGATGCCCTGGCAGCCGCTGCCGAAGATGCAGTTCCAGCGAGAGGTCAGCCATGTCAGATCGCAGCGGAACACCTGCTCGTCGTCCGCCGGATCGGGAAACTCCACCCACGCGCGAGCGAAGTCGAGCCCCTTCTCGTCGGATACCGCGACGCCCGGTGATTTGTCGCGCTTGGCCTTTTTCGTCTTTGGCACGAGTCCAGGGTACGGGCCTGATGCCCCTACCGAGGACGGCGGACGGCACCGCTGGCAGTAGCGTTCCGTACATGAGACTCGGTGTCCTCGACGTGGGATCGAACACGGTGCATCTGCTGGTGGTGGACGCACACCCCGGCGCGCGCCCGCTGCCCGCGCACTCGCACAAGGCGGAACTGCGCCTCGCCCAGCTCCTCGACGACAGCGGCGCGATCGGCCCCGACGGCATAGACCGGCTCATCGGGGTCGTCCACGAGTCCCTCCAGGCCGCCGAGGACAAGGGCGTCGAAGAGGTGCTGCCGTTCGCGACCTCCGCGGTCCGGGACGCCCGCAACGCCGACGACGTCCTGGCGCGCGTGCGGGCCGAGACGGGCGTCGAGCTCCAGGTCCTCACCGGCGCGGAGGAGGCCCGGCTCACCTTCCTCGCCGCCCGCCGCTGGTTCGGCTGGTCGGCCGGGAAGCTCCTGGTCCTGGACATCGGCGGCGGCTCCCTGGAGATCGCCTACGGCATCGACGAGGAGCCCGACGCGGCCGCCTCGCTGCCGCTGGGCGCCGGCCGCCTCACCGCCGGCTGGCTGCCCGGCGACCCGCCCGCCCCGGACGACGTCCGCGCCCTGCGTCGCCACGTCCGCACGGAGATCGCCCGCACGGTCGGCGAGTTCAGCCGCTTCGGCGCCCCCGACCACGTCGTCGCCACGTCCAAGACCTTCAAGCAGCTCGCCCGCATCGCCGGCGCGGCCCGCTCCGCCGAGGGCCTCTACGTCCAGCGGGAACTCAAGCGGGAGTCCCTGGAGGGCTGGGTCCCGAGGCTGTCCGGCATGACGGAGGCGGAACGGGCCGAACTCCCGGGCGTCTCGGAGGGCAGGGCGGGCCAGCTGCTGGCGGGTGCCCTGGTGGCCGAGGCGGCGATGGACCTGTTCGGCGTGGAGCGCGTGGAGATCTGCCCCTGGGCGCTCCGGGAGGGCGTGATCCTGCGCCGGCTGGATCACATGGAGTCCGTATAGACCTCCAGAGGGACGGACGTCCAGGGGGCCGGGACGAGCCACGACGGACGCCGCGCCCGCCACGTGGCAATCACCACAACGGCGAGCAGGCACCCCACGGCCTCCCCGTCCCACCCCGTAATCTGTCCTCCATGGCAGAGCCAGCCGTAAAGATCCCGGACGCGAAGGTCGCCCTCTCGACGGCCTCGGTCTACCCGGAGTCGACGGCCACGGCCTTCGAGATCGCCGCGCGCCTCGGCTACGACGGAGTCGAGGTCATGGTCTGGACCGACCCCGTCAGCCAGGACATCGAGGCCCTGCGCAGACTGAGCGACTACCACCAGATCCCGATCCTGGCCGTGCACGCCCCCTGCCTGCTCATCACGCAGCGCGTCTGGTCCACCGACCCCTGGACCAAGCTCCAGCGGGCCCGCGCGGCGGCCGAGAAGCTCGACGCGAGCACGGTCGTCGTCCACCCCCCGTTCCGCTGGCAGCGCCAGTACGCCCGGGACTTCGTCACCGGCATCTGGCGCATGGCGAACGAGACGGACGTACGGTTCGCCGTCGAGAACATGTACCCCTGGCGCTACCGCGACCGCGAGATGCTCGCCTACGCCCCCGACTGGGACGTCACGAACGACGACTACCGCCACTTCACGATCGACCTCAGCCACACCGCGACGGCCCGCACCGACGCCCTCGACATGGTCGACCGCATGGGCGACCGCCTGGGCCACGTCCACCTCGCCGACGGCCGCGGCTCCGCCAAGGACGAGCACCTGGTGCCCGGCCGCGGCACCCAGCCCTGCGCCGAGGTGCTGGAGCGGCTCGCCCTGACCGGCTTCGACGGCCATGTCGTCATCGAGGTCAACACCCGCCGCGCCATGTCCACCGCCGAGCGCGAGGCCGACCTGGCCGAGGCCCTGGCCTTCACCCGCCTCCACCTGGCCTCGGCGGCGAAGGTGCCGCGCCGATGACCGACCGGCCCCCGGCCGGCACCGGCCCCACCGCCCGCCGCCGCGGCCGCCCCCCGCGCACGGAGTCCGCCGACACCCGCGACCGCATCCTCACCGCCGCCCGCGACGAGTTCTCCGAGCGCGGCTACGAGAAGACGTCCGTGCGCGGCATCGCCAAGACCGCCGGCGTCGACTCCGCCCTCGTGCACCACTACTTCGGCACGAAGGAGCAGGTCTTCGAGGCGGCGATCACCCAGTCCTTCGGACCCGCGCTGCAGGCGCCGAAGGCCATCGAGGAGGGCCCGCTCGACGGCGTGGGGGAGCGGCTGGCCCGCTTCTTCTTCGGCGTCTGGGAGAACCCGGCGACCCGCGCGCCCCTGCTCGCCATCGTCCGCTCCGCCCTCACCAACGACACCGCGGCCGCCGTCTTCCGCCGGATCGTCGCCACCCAGGTCCTGCACCGCATCGCCGTACGACTGGACCTGCCCGACGCGGAACTGCGGGCCGAGCTGGCCGCCGCCCAGCTCGTGGGCACGGCCGTCCTGCGCTACGTCATCAAGGTCGAGCCGCTGGCCTCGGCGGACCCGGAGCAGATCATCGAGCGGCTGGCCCCCGTCGTCCAGGGACACCTGACCGCTCCGTAGCGCCCCGGACGGGCCGTCGCGAGACGGGCATCCCGCATTCCGGACACTCCGTCCCGCCCACTGGATGACCGGCGTACGCTCGGTAGCAGTCAGAAATCTCCGAATCCTCTGACGCAGCCTGTAGAAGGAGCGAGCGACGATGCCCGAGCTGAGGTCCCGCACAGTCACCCACGGCCGCAACATGGCGGGCGCCCGCGCCCTGATGCGCGCCTCCGGTGTACCCGGTGCGGACATCGGCCGCAAGCCGATCATCGCGGTCGCCAACAGCTTCACGGAGTTCGTGCCGGGCCACACGCACCTGGCGCCGGTCGGCCGGATCGTCAGCGAGGCGGTGATCGAGGCCGGCGGCATCCCGCGCGAGTTCAACACCATCGCCGTGGACGACGGCATCGCCATGGGCCACGGCGGCATGCTCTACTCCCTGCCCTCCCGCGACCTGATCGCGGACAGCGTGGAGTACATGGTCGAGGCCCACTGCGCCGACGCCCTGATCTGCATCTCCAACTGCGACAAGATCACCCCGGGCATGCTCAACGCGGCCCTGCGGCTGAACATCCCCACGGTGTTCGTCTCCGGCGGCCCGATGGAGTCCGGCCGCGCCACCCTCGTCGACGGCACGGTCCGCACGCTCGACCTGGTCGACGCGATCTCCGACGCCGTGAACGACAAGATCTCCGACGAGGACATCCTCCGCATCGAGGAGAACGCCTGCCCGACCTGCGGCTCCTGTTCCGGCATGTTCACCGCCAACTCGATGAACTGCCTGACCGAGGCCATCGGCCTGTCCCTGCCCGGCAACGGCTCGGTCCTCGCCACGCACACGGCCCGCAAGCAGCTGTACGTGAACGCGGCCAAGACGGTCATGGACATCACCCGCCGCTACTACGAGCAGGACGACGACACGGTCCTGCCCCGCAGCGTGGCGTCCTTCGCCGCCTTCGAGAACGCCATGGCCCTCGACATCGCCATGGGCGGCTCCACCAACACGATCCTGCACCTGCTGGCCGCCGCCCAGGAGGCGGGCGTCCCCTTCGGCCTGGAGGAGATCAACGAGGTCTCCCGCCGCGTGCCGTGCCTGGCCAAGGTCGCCCCGAACGTCGCCAAGGACCGCACGTACTACATGGAGGACGTGCACCGCGCCGGCGGCATCCCCGCCCTGCTCGGCGAGCTGCACCGCGCGGGCCTGCTCAACGAGGACGTGCACTCCGTGCACAGCCCCTCCCTCGCCGACTGGCTGAAGACCTGGGACGTGCGCGGCGGCTCCCCGTCCCCGGAGGCCGTCGAGCTGTGGCACGCGGCCCCCGGCTGCGTCCGCTCCGCCGAGGCCTTCTCCCAGTCCGAGCGCTGGGAGGCCCTGGACGAGGACGCCGAGGGCGGCTGCATCCGCTCCGTCGAGCACGCCTACTCCAAGGACGGCGGCCTCGCGGTCCTCAAGGGCAACCTGGCCGTGGACGGCTGCGTCGTGAAGACGGCCGGCGTCGACGAGTCCATCTGGACCTTCGAGGGCCCGGCGGTCGTCTGCGAGTCGCAGGAGGAGGCCGTCCAGAAGATCCTCACCCAGCAGGTCAAGGACGGCGACGTCGTCGTCATCCGCTACGAGGGCCCCAAGGGCGGCCCCGGCATGCAGGAGATGCTCTACCCGACCTCGTACCTGAAGGGCCGCGGCCTCGGGAAGACCTGCGCGCTCGTCACGGACGGCCGCTTCTCCGGCGGCACCTCGGGCCTGTCCATCGGCCACGCCTCCCCGGAGGCGGCCGCGGGCGGCACCATCGCCCTCGTCGAGGACGGCGACCGCATCCGCATCGACATCCCCAACCGCTCGATCGACCTCATGGTCGACGACGCCGAGCTGGCCCGCCGCGAGCAGGCCCTGAACGGTCGGTACGCCCCGAAGAACCGCGACCGCAAGGTCTCGGCCGCCCTGCGCGCCTACGCGGCGATGGCGACCAGCGCGGACAAGGGCGCGGTCCGGGACGTGTCGAAGCTGGGCTGACCCCCCTGCCCCCTTCTGCCGCCGAGGGCCGCCCCCGTCCACCGGGAGCGGCCCTCCGCGCGTCCTGCTACGACCCGGCCGGCTACCACCCGGCCGGATCCCGCGCGTCGACGGCGAAGACACTGCCGTCCGGCGCGGTGGCGTAGATCCGGTCGCCCACGAGCAGGGGCTCGGGAAGCGCTCCCGGGACGCGGTCCGACTGCGTCCTCAGCCGGGGCGGGGTCTGCCCGGCGAGGGTCCCGCGCCGGGCGTCGGCGGCGAGCAGCCGCCCGTCCGGCGTGGTGACGTACACGTACCGTTCCCCGGCGACGGGCGTGGAGCTCCGCACGACGCCGGTCTCGAGGTTCCACAGCTGCTTGCGGGCCGCCAGGTCGACGGCGACGAGGGAGCCGCCGGTGCCGGTGAGGAAGACCAGGTCTCCGCGCGCGGTGCCGTGGGCCTGCTGGAGGGGAACGGCGAGGCGCACCCGCCGCGTCGCTCCGCTGCCCGGGGTGTAGCGGACCACGGCCCGCGCGTCCCCGCGCACCGCGTCGACGGACAGCAGGAACAGCGACCCGTCCACCGTGTCGAAGGGCCGCAGCGCCCCGTCCAGCCGGGCGTCCCAGCGCACGTCCCCCGTCTCCGGGTCCACGGCGGTGACCCGCGTGCCGGACCCGTCGTCCGACGTGCTCGTGACGTACGCCAGCGGGTCGCCGGAGAACGTGACGAAGTACGGCATCGCGTGGCCGGGAATCCGGTGGCTCCACCGCGGGTCGCCCGACGCGCTGTCCACGCCGGTGACCGTCCCGTCCGTTCCCGTGATCAGCAGCATGCCCCCGGCGGACTCCATGCCGCTGTACGCGGGCACGTCCCGCTGCCACTTCACCTTGCCCGACCTCGGGTCGAGCGCCTCCACGTGACGCCCCTGGCCGATCGCGCTCTGCACGAGCCCGCCGGTCAGCACGGGCGGTCCGCTTCTGACGCCCGCGCCGACGGCACGCCGCCACAGGAGGTGCCCGTCGGACGGATCGAGGGCGAAGACCCGTCCCGGCACGGCACAGAGCAACCGTTCCGCCCCGTAGGAGCACTGGGGCGTTCCCCCCGAGGTGGCCGGTGTCGTCTCCCAGCCGGTGAACGCGGCGGACGTCGTCCGCGGGGCGCTGTGCGGCGGGGCCCCGCCGCCGGGGCCGGTCAGGGGGAGCGACACCAGGGCGCCCACGACGGCCACGCCGAGCAGTCCGGCGCCGAGTGCCGCCCGTCTGCCGAGGCGCCTGCCCGGCTTGCGCTCGGGCTCCGCCTCGCGGGCGGGCTCCTCGACGGCGGGCTGCCGCTCCGGAACGTCTCCCGCCCCCTGAGCGGGGATGAACGTCTGGGTGTCGTACGAGGCCGCGACCGAGCGCAGTTCCCGCATCAACTCGTCCGGCGTGGGCCGGTCCTCCGGCTCCTTGGCCAGGCACCGCCGCACCAGCGGCGCGATCTCGTCCGGCACTCCGGCCAGGTCGGGCTCGTCGTGCACGACCTGGTAGGCGACGACGTAGGGGCTGTCGGAGTCGAACGGCCCGCGTCCCGTGGCCGCGTGCACCATCACCGACCCGAGCGCGAAGACGTCGGCGGCCGGACCGACGTCCCGCGGACGCCGGAACTGCTCGGGTGCCATGAAGGGCGGTGTGCCGATCAACTTGCCGGTCTCGGTGCGCAGTTCACTGTCCGACGGCCGGGAGATGCCGAAGTCGATGACCTTCGGCCCGTCGTCGGCGAGCAGGACGTTGCTCGGCTTCAGATCCCGGTGGACGACTCCGGCCCGATGGATGTCGCGCAGCGCCTCGGCCAGCCCGGCCATCAGCCGACGCAACTGGGCCGTCGCCATGGGCCCGTTCCGCTTCACCTCTTCGGAGAGGGTCGGGCCCGGGATGTACAGGGTGGCCATCCACGGCCGTCCGGCCTCCGGGTCGGCATCGACGACGGGTGCGGTGAAGGCCCCGCTCACCCGGCGCGCCGCCGCCACCTCCTGCCGGAAACGCCCTCTGAAATCGGGGTCGTCGGCGAACCGGGCGTGCACCACCTTCACCGCGAGCTTCATCCCGGACGTGCTCCGGGCCAGGTGCACCACGCCCATGCCGCCGGAGCCCAGACAGGACTCCAGCCGGTAGTGACCGACGTACTCGGGAAGTTCCGCTTCCGGGTCCGCTCCGGCGTCTCGCTGTGGCGCCATGGGACCACCCCCGTGCTGTTCGTCCGCGTGCGCGACGCACGGAGCCTAGTCGATGACTCGTGCGGGACAGAGGCGGCTTGCTAGCCTCCCTGCGCGAGTTACGCACATGTGTTTCATGGGGCGACTCGGGGGAATCAACGGGACCCCATGGCAGCCATGGGGGTTCAACGGGGGAGGTTTTTCATGTCTGTCGATCGCGTGGAAGCAGTCGAGAGCGGGGACGAGAGCGAAGTCGCCACCCTGGCGGCAACGGCCCTGCGCACCTACCCGGTGGCCCCGGGCTACCGGGTCAACGTCCGCAGCGGCCCCGGCACCGGCTACTCCATCGTCCGGGTCCTGCCCGAGGGGGCCAGGGTCACCATCTTCTGCCAGACACCGGGGACGACGGTCTCGGGCCCGTACGGCACGTCGAACATCTGGGACAACATCGCCGACGGCGAGTACATCTCGGACGCCTACGTGCAGACGGGCAGCGACGGCTACGTCCGCCCGCGCTGCGGCTGAGGCCCCGGGAGCCCGCGGCCGCCCCGGAGCCATAATCGACTCGTGAGAGACGAACCCGGCACCCCGGCCGCCCCCGCGGGCTCCCCGGCCGACCCCACCGGCCCCCGCCCCGAACCCCTGCGCTTCTTCGGCACGACCTGGCTGCACCACGACAACGGCTACACCACCCGGCGCGTCGCGGTCTCCGCCGGCTCACTCACCGCCGCCGCCGTCTCCTGCCTGGTCCTCCGCCTCGCCTACCAGGGCCTCCAGATCGCCGCGATCGGCAGCTTCGTCACGCTCCTCATGACCGTCATGTTCGCGATCTGCAGCGCGATGGCCTTCCGCCACACCTGGGACGGCTTCACCCGCCGCCCCGACCCGGACCGCCAGGCGTCCCTCCGCGGCCTGCTGACCATCGGCTTCGTCGGCTCCCTCCTCGCCTACTTCGTCCGCTCCCTCACCGAGGCACCCGGCGAGAAGCTCCACCGCGCCGAGTACGAGGAAGCCCGCAGGCAACACGAGAAGCGCACCACCCGCCGCACGGGCAACCCGTCGAAGAAGCGCCGCCGCGTATAGGCCCCCAGGCCCTCTCACCGAAATCTCACCGCCCCCCGCCCCACCCCCGGCCACCATGGCCGCATGACCACACCACCCACCGCTGACGACCCCACCGGAGCCCCCACCACCCCCGAACCACCCACCCGATCCGCCCGGGCCCACTCCTTCAACGCCGCCGCGGCCCAGTACGCGGCCAACCGCCCCTCCTACCCCCCGGCCCTCTTCGACGCGTTGGAAGACCTCGCCGGGCGTCCCCTCGCCGGCGCGCGCGTCGCGGACATCGGCGCCGGCACCGGCATAGCCACCGCCCTCCTGCACGCCCGGGGCGCGGACGTCGTCGCCGTGGAACCCGGCGACGGCATGGCGGCCCAGTTCCGCAGCGCCCACCCCGCCCTCCCCCTCATCCGCGGCACGGGCGACGACCTCCCCCTCGCCGACGCCTCGGTCGACCTCGTCACCTACGCCCAGGCCTGGCACTGGACCGACCCCGCCCGCTCCGTCCCGGAGGCCCTCCGCGTCCTGCGCCCCGGCGGCGCCCTGGCCCTGTGGTGGAACACCGACGCCCTCGACGTGCCGTGGATCGCCGAGGCCGCCGCCCGCACGGCACGCCACTTCGGCATCGACGTCTCCGCCGAGAAGCGCAACGTCAACGCCCACGCCGCCGACCCGGCCGACCGCCTCGACTTCACCCGCCGCACGGTCCGCTGGAGCCGCCGCGTCCCCGTCGACACCCACCTCGCCAACATCGGCAGCCACTCGGTCTTCCTGGTGCACGGCGAGGACCGCACCGCGGCCTTCCTCGCCGAGGAACGCGAGCACCTGCTCAGGGCCTTCCCGGACGGCCACGTCGAGGAGGTCTACGACGTGATCCTCCTGCTCGCCAAGGCCCCGGCCCGACGCCCACCCGCTTGACGGGTCCCCTCACCGGGAGCATTATTCATCGCATGATGAATAATGCTCCCGACCCACCGCGCCCGGCCACCGACACCTCTTCGGCCACCGACGCCACCGACACCGGACCGGCCGCCGTCCACGCCCAGGACCTCACCGTCGTCCGCGGCCCCCGCACCGTCCTGCGCGACCTCGCCTTCACCGTCCCCCGGGGCCGGATCACCGGCCTCCTCGGCCCCTCCGGCTGCGGCAAGTCCACCCTCATGCGCGCGATCGTCGGCACCCAGGCCAAGGTCACCGGCACCCTCGACGTCCTCGGCCACCCCGCCGGCCACCCCACCCTGCGCACCCGCATCGGCTACGTCACCCAGGCCCCGTCCGTCTACGACGACCTGACCGTCCGCCAGAACCTCGACTACTTCGCCGCGATACTCGACCCCGGCCGGGCCGCCGCCGACCGACGCCACGAGCACGTCACCCGGGCCATGGCCGACGTCGACCTCACCACCCACGCCGACGCCCTGGCCGGCAACCTCTCCGGCGGCCAGCGCAGCCGCGTCTCCCTCGCCGTCGCCCTCCTCGGCACCCCGGAACTCCTGGTCCTCGACGAACCGACCGTCGGCCTCGACCCGGTCCTGCGCCGCGACCTCTGGGCCCTCTTCCACGACATCGCGGCCGGCCGCGGCACCACCCTCCTGGTCTCCTCCCACGTCATGGACGAGGCCGAGCGCTGCCACCGCCTCCTCCTCATGCGCGAGGGGGAGGTCCTGGCCGACGACACCCCCGACGCCCTGCGCACCCGCACCGGCGCGGAAACCGTCGAAGCGGCCTTCCTCCACCTGGTCGACGAGGCCAAGGCCGCAGCCCGCACGAAGGAGACGACCCGATGACCCCCACCACCCCGTCCCCGAGGGCCCTGAACCCCTCCCGCACCACCGCCACCGCGACCCGCGTCCTCCGCCAGCTCACCCACGACCCCCGCACCATCGCGCTGCTGATCCTCATCCCCTGCGTGATGCTGCTCCTGCTCCGCTACGTCTTCGACGGCAGCCCCCGCACCTTCGACAACATCGGGGCGTCCCTCCTCGGGATCTTCCCGCTGATCACGATGTTCCTGGTGACCTCCATAGCCACCCTGCGCGAACGCACCTCCGGCACCCTCGAACGCCTCCTCGCCATGCCCCTCGGCAAGGGCGACCTCATCGCCGGCTACGCCCTCGCCTTCGGCACCCTCGCGATCATCCAGTCCGCCCTGGCCACGGGCCTCGCGCTCTGGCTCCTCGGCCTCGACGTCACCGGCAGCCCCTGGCTCCTCCTCCTGGTGGCCCTCCTCGACGCCCTCCTCGGCACGGCCCTCGGCCTCTTCGTCTCGGCGTTCGCGGCCTCGGAATTCCAGGCGGTCCAGTTCATGCCGGCGGTGATCTTCCCCCAGCTCCTGCTCTGCGGCCTGTTCACCCCGCGCGACGCCATGCACCCGGCCCTGGAGACCCTCTCCGACGTCCTGCCCATGTCCTACGCCGTCGACGGCATGAACGAGGTCCTCCACCACACCGACATGACGGCCACCTTCGTCCGGGACGTCCTGATCGTCGCGGGCTGCGCCCTGCTGGTCCTGACCCTGGGCGCGGCGACCCTCAGGCGCCGGACGGCGTAGCCCCCCGCCCGCATCCCGCCCAGCGGACACCCGAGCCGCCCCCCCCCACCCCCCGGTGCGAGGATGGACCCCGGACGACGCACCCTTCGGAGGCACCCCGCGCCATGACCCAGAAAGTCGCAGTCCTCGGCACCGGCAAGATCGGCGAAGCCCTGCTCAGCGGAATGATCCGCGCCGGCTGGAGCCCGGCCGACCTCCTGGTCACCGCCCGCCGCCAGGAACGGGCGGAAGAACTCCGCACCCGCTACGGCGTCACCCCGGTCACCAACCCCGAAGCCGCCAAGACCGCCGACACCCTGATCCTCACGGTCAAGCCGCAGGACATGGGCACCCTCCTCGACGAGCTCGCCCCGCACGTCCCCGCCGACCGCCTGGTCATCAGCGGCGCCGCCGGCATCCCCACGGCCTACTTCGAGGAACGCCTGGCCCCCGGCACCCCGGTCGTCCGCGTCATGACGAACACCCCCGCCCTCGTCGACGAGGCCATGTCCGTCATCTCCGCCGGCACCCACGCCACCGCCGACCACCTCGCCCACACCGAGGAGATCTTCGGCGCCGTCGGCAAGACGCTCCGCGTCCCCGAGTCCCAGCAGGACGCCTGCACCGCCCTCTCCGGCTCCGGACCGGCCTACTTCTTCTACCTGGTCGAAGCCATGACCGACGCCGGCATCCTCCTCGGCCTGCCCCGCGACAAGGCCCACGACCTCATCGTCCAGTCCGCCATCGGCGCCGCGACGATGCTCCGCGACAGCGGCGAACACCCGGTCAAGCTCCGCGAGAACGTCACGTCCCCCGCCGGCACGACGATCAACGCCATCCGCGAACTCGAGAACCACGGCGTACGGGCCGCCCTCATCGCCGCCCTCGAAGCCGCCCGCGACCGCAGCCGCGCCCTGGCCTCCGGCAACAACAGCTGACCACCGGGGGCGGGCCCGGCACCCGCCCCCGCAGCCACGTCACACCCGGGCGTCGGCCGGCTCCTTCTCCGCCACGGCCGGCAGCAAGCCGATCGCCCGGTACGCGGCGTCCACCGTCGGCCGGGCCATCCCCCGAGCCCGCTCCGCCCCGTCCCGCAGCACCCCCTCCACGTACGCGGGGTCCGTACACAACTCCTTGTGCCTCTCCCGCAAGGGCCGGAGCACCTCGACCACAGCCTCCGCGGTGTCCTTCTTCAGGTCCCCGTACGACGTGTACGCACCACTCAACAGCTCGGGCTCCCCACCCGTGCACGCCGCGAGGATCTCCAGCAGATTGGCGAGCCCCGGCCGGGCCTCCCGGTCGTACACGACCTCCCGCCCACTGTCGGTCACGGCCCGCATGACCTTCTTCCGCACCACGTCCGGCTCGTCCAGCAGATAGACGATCCCCGGCCCGACGTCGTCGCTCTTGCCCATCTTCGACGTCGGCTCCTGCAGATTCATCACCCGCGCCGCGACCCCCGGCCGCGTGGCCCGCGGCACCACGAACGTGTGCCCGTACCGCTGGTTGAACCGCACGGCCACATCCCGCGCCAGCTCCACGTGCTGCCGCTGATCGTCCCCCACCGGCACCTCGTCGGTCCCGTACGCCAGGATGTCCGCCGCCATCAGCACGGGATACGTCAGCAGCGACAGCCGCACACTCCCACCCCGCCGCTGCTCCCGCACGGCCTTCTCCTTGTACTGGATCATCCGCCGCATCTCACCGTCGGTGGCCACACACTCCAGCAGGTACGACAGCCGCGCGTGCTCGTCCACATGGCTCTGCACGAACACCGTGCACCGTTCCGGATCCAGCCCCGACGCCAGCAGCAACGTCGCCGCCTGCCGGCTCAGCCTGCGCACCCGCGCGGGATCGTGCTCCACGGTCAGCGCGTGCAGGTCCACGACACAGAACAGGGCGTCGGCCGCGTGCTGATCGACCGCGGCCCACCGCCGCATGGCCCCCAGGTAGTTCCCCAGCGTCAGATGCCCCGTCGGCTTGACCCCGCTGAAGACCCGTGTCATCTCTCCTCCACCTCCTGGTCGGGACCGCCGCCCCGGGCGGCCGGCCCCCTCGGTGGTCCTGGAGGGAGAAACAAGAACGGCCGCCGAAGCGGCGGCCGTTGAGTGCATACGTGAGGACGGCCGCCGTCAGGCGGCCCACCAGAACTGGCTGCACGTACGCGTCGTCATGCACCCCAGACTACGCCCCGGGAGTGCCCTCCGCCCGTGAGTTGACACGCCCAGACCCGATCCGTAGTGTTCTCCGAGTTGCCCGACGTGAGCGCCGACCCCGGTCGGTCCCCGGGCAGCCAATCCGCAAGTACCAACCACTACTCGACGCGCAGTAGTTCTGTCGTCGTTTCCTTGGCATGCGTATTTACGGAATGAGGAATCCCCGTTCGAAAGGACGCGGCCCCCGATTGGCTCGGGAGCCGGGGAATCCGCTAAAGTCTCACTCGTCGGAACGGCCCAACAGCCGCGAAGGCAAGCCCAACTGACTGGGAATCAGGCCCGAAAGGATCTGATAGAGTCGGAACCGCCGGAAAGGGAAACGCGGAAGCGGGAACCTGGAAAGCGCCGAGGAAATCGGATCGAGAAAAGATCTGATAGAGTCGGAAACGCAAGACCGAAGGGAAGCGCCCGGAGGAAAGCCCGAGAGGGTGAGTACAAAGGAAGCGACCGTTCCTTGAGAACTCAACAGCGTGCCAAAAGTCAACGCCAGATATGTTGATACCCCGTCCATCGGATCTCCGATGGTCGAGGTTCCTTTGAAAAAACACAGCGAGGACGCTGTGAACGGTCGGGCCTATTCCGCCTGACTGTTCCGCTCTCGTGGTGTCGACCGGATTACCGGTACACATTCACGGAGAGTTTGATCCTGGCTCAGGACGAACGCTGGCGGCGTGCTTAACACATGCAAGTCGAACGATGAACCACTTCGGTGGGGATTAGTGGCGAACGGGTGAGTAACACGTGGGCAATCTGCCCTGCACTCTGGGACAAGCCCTGGAAACGGGGTCTAATACCGGATACTGACCACTACAGGCATCTGTGGTGGTGGAAAGCTCCGGCGGTGCAGGATGAGCCCGCGGCCTATCAGCTTGTTGGTGAGGTAACGGCTCACCAAGGCGACGACGGGTAGCCGGCCTGAGAGGGCGACCGGCCACACTGGGACTGAGACACGGCCCAGACTCCTACGGGAGGCAGCAGTGGGGAATATTGCACAATGGGCGCAAGCCTGATGCAGCGACGCCGCGTGAGGGATGACGGCCTTCGGGTTGTAAACCTCTTTCAGCAGGGAAGAAGCGAAAGTGACGGTACCTGCAGAAGAAGCGCCGGCTAACTACGTGCCAGCAGCCGCGGTAATACGTAGGGCGCGAGCGTTGTCCGGAATTATTGGGCGTAAAGAGCTCGTAGGCGGCTTGTCGCGTCGGTTGTGAAAGCCCGGGGCTTAACCCCGGGTCTGCAGTCGATACGGGCAGGCTAGAGTTCGGTAGGGGAGATCGGAATTCCTGGTGTAGCGGTGAAATGCGCAGATATCAGGAGGAACACCGGTGGCGAAGGCGGATCTCTGGGCCGATACTGACGCTGAGGAGCGAAAGCGTGGGGAGCGAACAGGATTAGATACCCTGGTAGTCCACGCCGTAAACGGTGGGCACTAGGTGTGGGCAACATTCCACGTTGTCCGTGCCGCAGCTAACGCATTAAGTGCCCCGCCTGGGGAGTACGGCCGCAAGGCTAAAACTCAAAGGAATTGACGGGGGCCCGCACAAGCGGCGGAGCATGTGGCTTAATTCGACGCAACGCGAAGAACCTTACCAAGGCTTGACATACACCGGAAAACCCTGGAGACAGGGTCCCCCTTGTGGTCGGTGTACAGGTGGTGCATGGCTGTCGTCAGCTCGTGTCGTGAGATGTTGGGTTAAGTCCCGCAACGAGCGCAACCCTTGTCCCGTGTTGCCAGCAGGCCCTTGTGGTGCTGGGGACTCACGGGAGACCGCCGGGGTCAACTCGGAGGAAGGTGGGGACGACGTCAAGTCATCATGCCCCTTATGTCTTGGGCTGCACACGTGCTACAATGGCCGGTACAATGAGCTGCGATACCGCGAGGTGGAGCGAATCTCAAAAAGCCGGTCTCAGTTCGGATTGGGGTCTGCAACTCGACCCCATGAAGTCGGAGTCGCTAGTAATCGCAGATCAGCATTGCTGCGGTGAATACGTTCCCGGGCCTTGTACACACCGCCCGTCACGTCACGAAAGTCGGTAACACCCGAAGCCGGTGGCCCAACCCCTTGTGGGAGGGAGCTGTCGAAGGTGGGACTGGCGATTGGGACGAAGTCGTAACAAGGTAGCCGTACCGGAAGGTGCGGCTGGATCACCTCCTTTCTAAGGAGCACTTCTAAGCCAGGCTTGCCTGGTTCAGAGGCCAGTACATCAGCGAATGTCTGATGCTGGTTGCTCATGGGTGGAACGTTGACTACTCGGCACACTTGACCTGCTCGTCTTCCTAGTACTGCTTCGGCGTGGAACGGAAGAGGGAGAGGCGAGGGTGTCGGGCACGCTGTTGGGTGTCTGAGGGAATGAACTTTCCTCAGCGCCGGCCCCAGTGAACTCGCCTCTTGAGGGCGGGGTGATGGGTGGCTGGTCGTTGTTTGAGAACTGCACAGTGGACGCGAGCATCTGTGGCCAAGTTTTTAAGGGCGCACGGTGGATGCCTTGGCACTAGGAACCGATGAAGGACGTGGGAGGCCGCGATAGGCCCCGGGGAGCTGTCAACCGAGCTTTGATCCGGGGGTGTCCGAATGGGGAAACCCGGCAGTCGTCATGGGCTGTCACCCGCTGCTGAACACATAGGCAGTGTGGAGGGAACGCGGGGAAGTGAAACATCTCAGTACCCGCAGGAAGAGAAAACAACCGTGATTCCGGGAGTAGTGGCGAGCGAAACTGGATGAGGCCAAACCGTATGCGTGTGAGACCCGGCAGGGGTTGCGTATACGGGGTTGTGGGATCTCTCTTCTGTTGTCTGCCGGCAACAGGACGAGTCAGAAACCGTTGATGTAGGCGAAGGACATGCGAAAGGTCCGGCGTAGAGGGTAAGACCCCCGTAGTCGAAACGTCAGCGGCTCGTTTGAGAGACACCCAAGTAGCACGGGGCCCGAGAAATCCCGTGTGAATCTGGCGGGACCACCCGCTAAGCCTAAATATTCCCTGGTGACCGATAGCGGATAGTACCGTGAGGGAATGGTGAAAAGTACCCCGGGAGGGGAGTGAAATAGTACCTGAAACCGTGTGCCTACAAGCCGTGGGAGCGTCGGAACAAGGCTTGCCTTGTTCTCGTGACTGCGTGCCTTTTGAAGAATGAGCCTGCGAGTTTGCGGTGTGTTGCGAGGTTAACCCGTGTGGGGAAGCCGTAGCGAAAGCGAGTCCGAATAGGGCGTTGGAGTAGCACGCTCAAGACCCGAAGCGGAGTGATCTAGCCATGGGCAGGTTGAAGCGGAGGTAAGACTTCGTGGAGGACCGAACCCACCAGGGTTGAAAACCTGGGGGATGACCTGTGGTTAGGGGTGAAAGGCCAATCAAACTCCGTGATAGCTGGTTCTCCCCGAAATGCATTTAGGTGCAGCGTCGTGTGTTTCTTGCCGGAGGTAGAGCACTGGATAGGCGATGGGCCCTACCGGGTTACTGACCTTAGCCAAACTCCGAATGCCGGTAAGTGAGAGCGCGGCAGTGAGACTGTGGGGGATAAGCTCCATGGTCGAGAGGGAAACAGCCCAGAGCATCGACTAAGGCCCCTAAGCGTACGCTAAGTGGGAAAGGATGTGGAGTCGCAGAGACAACCAGGAGGTTGGCTTAGAAGCAGCCACCCTTGAAAGAGTGCGTAATAGCTCACTGGTCTAGTGATTCCGCGCCGACAATGTAGCGGGGCTCAAGCGTACCGCCGAAGTCGTGTCATTCATACAACAGCCCCAACGGGTGTATGGATGGGTAGGGGAGCGTCGTCTGCCGGGTGAAGCAGCCGTGTAAGCGAGTTGTGGACGGTTGACGAGTGAGAATGCAGGCATGAGTAGCGATTCACACGTGAGAAACGTGTGCGCCGATTGACTAAGGGTTCCTGGGTCAAGCTGATCTGCCCAGGGTAAGTCGGGACCTAAGGCGAGGCCGACAGGCGTAGTCGATGGATAACCGGTTGATATTCCGGTACCCGCTGTGAAGCGTCAAACATCGAGCATCGTGATGCTAAGGCCGTGAAGCCGCCGGTGATCCCTTCGGGGTGATCCGGAGTGGTGGAGCCGCCGAACCAAGCGGTTAGTAGGTGAGTGATGGGGTGACGCAGGAAGGTAGTCCAGCCCGGGCGGTGGTTGTCCCGGGGTAAGGGTGTAGGACGTCAGGTAGGCAAATCCGCCTGGCAATAGTCTGAGACCTGATGCCGAGCCGATTGTGGTGAAGTGGATGATCCTATGCTGTCGAGAAAAGCCTCTAGCGAGTTTCATGGCGGCCCGTACCCTAAACCGACTCAGGTGGTCAGGTAGAGAATACCGAGGCGTTCGGGTGAACTATGGTTAAGGAACTCGGCAAAATGCCCCCGTAACTTCGGGAGAAGGGGGGCCACATCCGGTGACGGGCTTTGCGCCCTGAGCTGGGGGTGGCCGCAGAGACCAGCGAGAAGCGACTGTTTACTAAAAACACAGGTCCGTGCGAAGCCGTAAGGCGATGTATACGGACTGACGCCTGCCCGGTGCTGGAACGTTAAGGGGACCGGTTAGCTCCATTTCGGTGGGGCGAAGCTGAGAACTTAAGCGCCAGTAAACGGCGGTGGTAACTATAACCATCCTAAGGTAGCGAAATTCCTTGTCGGGTAAGTTCCGACCTGCACGAATGGCGTAACGACTTCTCGACTGTCTCAACCATAGGCCCGGTGAAATTGCACTACGAGTAAAGATGCTCGTTTCGCGCAGCAGGACGGAAAGACCCCGGGACCTTTACTACAGTTTGATATTGGTGTTCGGTTCGGCTTGTGTAGGATAGCTGGGAGACTGTGAAGCGCTAACGCCAGTTAGTGTGGAGTCGTCGTTGAAATACCAGTCTGGTCGTGCTGGATGTCTAACCTGGGTCCGTGATCCGGATCAGGGACAGTGTCTGATGGGTAGTTTAACTGGGGCGGTTGCCTCCTAAAGGGTAACGGAGGCGCCCAAAGGTTCCCTCAGCCTGGTTGGCAATCAGGTGTTGAGTGTAAGTGCACAAGGGAGCTTGACTGTGAGACCGACGGGTCGAGCAGGGACGAAAGTCGGGACTAGTGATCCGGCGGTGGCTTGTGGAAGCGCCGTCGCTCAACGGATAAAAGGTACCCCGGGGATAACAGGCTGATCTTCCCCAAGAGTCCATATCGACGGGATGGTTTGGCACCTCGATGTCGGCTCGTCGCATCCTGGGGCTGGAGTCGGTCCCAAGGGTTGGGCTGTTCGCCCATTAAAGCGGTACGCGAGCTGGGTTTAGAACGTCGTGAGACAGTTCGGTCCCTATCCGCTGTGCGCGTAGGAGTCTTGAGAAGGGCTGTCCCTAGTACGAGAGGACCGGGACGGACGAACCTCTGGTGTGCCAGTTGTTCTGCCAAGGGCATGGCTGGTTGGCTACGTTCGGGAGGGATAACCGCTGAAAGCATCTAAGCGGGAAGCCTGCTTCGAGATGAGGACTCCCACCTCCTGGAGAGGGTAAGGCTCCCAGTAGACGACTGGGTTGATAGGCCGGATATGGAAGCACGGTAACGTGTGGAGTTGACCGGTACTAATAGGCCGAGGGCTTGTCCTCAGTTGCTCGCGTCCACTGTGTTGGTTCTGAAACCACGAACGGCCCCACATGCCACGTGTGGTGCGGCTGGACAGTTTCATAGTGTTTCGGTGGTTATAGCGTAGGGGAAACGCCCGGTTACATTCCGAACCCGGAAGCTAAGCCTTACAGCGCCGATGGTACTGCAGGGGGGACCCTGTGGGAGAGTAGGACGCCGCCGAACAATTTTTGGGAAAACCCCCGCATCATTCGATGCGGGGGTTTTCTGCGTTTAGGGTCGAGCCATGCGCTATGACCTCGTGATCTTCGACAATGACGGTGTCCTCGTCGACAGTGAGCCCATCTCCAACCGGCTCCTGGCCGCCTATCTGACCGAGCTCGGCCACCCCACGTCCTACGAGGACTCCCTGCGCGACTACATGGGCTCCGCCATGCACCGCATACACGACCTCGTGGCCGAGCGGACCGGGCAGCGGCTGCCGGCGGACTTCGACGATGTGTTCCACGCCCGGGTCTTCGCGGCCTTCGAGCGGGACTTGAAGGCCGTGCCCGGCGTCGACGAGGTCCTGCAGAAGCTCGCCGCCGACTCCGTGCCGTACTGCGTGGCGTCGTCCGGGAGTCATGAGCGGATCCGGGTGGGGCATCGGACGACCGGGCTCGACCGGTGGTTCGACGAGGGGCGGATCTTCAGCTCGGAGGACGTGGGCAGGGGGAAGCCGGCCCCGGATCTGTTCCTGTACGCCGCCGAGCGGATGGGGATCGCGCCGGAGCGGTGTGTCGTCATCGAGGACAGTCTGCTGGGGGTACAGGCGGCCGTCGCCGCGGGGATGGACGTGTACGGGTTCACCGCCATGACGCCGGCGGACAGGCTGACCGGGGCCGGGCGGCTCTTCTCCGACATGAGGGAGCTGACCGAGCTGCTCATGTGAGGCCGTAGAAGCTGAGTCGAATTCATCTTTGGCTGGATCTACCCATGAGTAAGCCTGGGGCCTACGCTCGCCGCCATGACTGATGTGCTGCGGCGCGGCAGGGCCTCGTTGGCGTTCAGCTTCTTGGTGCAGGGGGTCGCCTTCGCTCTGCTCGTGACGCGGATTCCGGCCATCCAGGACCGGTACGGGGTGTCCGACGCGCTGCTGCCGGCGTTTCTGGCGGCCGTGCCGATCCTGGCCGGGATCGGGAGCGTGACCACCGAGCGGCTGGTGAAGCGGGTGCGGCCGAGCCTGCTGCTGCGCTGGTCCCAGCCCGTGGTGCTGCTGGCGCTGCTCGGGGTCGGGGCCGGGGAGCGGATGGTGGAACTGGGCGTGGCCCTCGCCGCGTTCGGGCTCGCCGTCGGGGTGCTGGACGCGTCGATGAACATGCTCGGGGTGAGCCTGCAGCGGTCGTACGGGCGCAGCATCATGCTCAGCTTCCACGCGGCCTACAGTCTGGGCGGGATCGCGGGGGCCTCGCTGGCCTGGGTGGGGGCGCACTGGGATCTGGCGTTGTGGGTGTCGTATCTGCCGGTCGTGGCGGTGCTGCTGCCGGCGGTGCTGGTGGGGAGCCGGTGGTACGTCGACGACCGGGACGCGGGGCCCGTGGCGGAGGAGCGGGCGGACGGCGAGGGCCAGGTCGTGGTCTTCAAGTGGCTGCTGCCGTTGTGTCTGGTGATGACCGTCGCCTACATCGGGGACTCGACCGTCTCCAACTGGAGCGCGAAGTACCTCCAGGACGTGCTCGGGAGTTCGGAGCAGCTGGCGACGGTGCCGTACAACGTGTACATGGTCACCACGCTGCTGGGGCGGGCGCTCGGGGACTTCGGGGTGCGGCGGTTCGGGGCCGTCGCGGTGGTGCGGGCGGGTGCGCTCGTGGCGGCGGGCGGGTTCGCGGTGGTGGCGGGGGCGCCGGGGGCGTGGGTCGGCATGCTGGGGTTCACGCTGCTGGGCCTGGGGCTGTGTGTGCTGGTGCCGCAGACGTTCGCGGCGGCCGGCAGGTTGTTCCCGGGGGCTTCGGACGCCGCCGTCGCACGGCTGAACGTCTTCAACTATGTGGGGTTTTTGATCGGTTCGCCGCTGGTGGGTGCGCTCGGGGACGTGTGGAGCTACCGCGGGGCGATGCTCGTGCCGATGGTGTTGGTGCTGGTGACGCTCGTGTACGCCCGGTCGTTCGCCGCTCAACCGGACCGATACGGTGGCGGGCATGAGCGGCCGCGCACAGCTGATGTGGGACGAGGCAGTAACGGGCTATGACTTCGGGCCGGGGCATCCGATGGACCCGGTCCGGCTCGCCCTGACCCGGAGGTTGATCGACGCCTTCGGGCTGGACCGGGAGGTGGACGTCGTCGCCGCCAAGGCGGCCGGGGAGTCGACGCTGCGGCTCGTCCACCGGGAGGACTACATCGCGGCGGTGAAGGCGGCGTCCGCGGATCCCGGGGCGGCGGACCAGTCGTACGGGCTGGGGACGATGGACGATCCGGCGTTCGCGGGGATGCACGAGGTGTCGTCGCTGATCGCCGGGCAGTCGGTGGGGGCGGCGGAGGCCGTGTGGCGGGGTGAGGCGCTGCACGCGGTGAACTTCGCGGGCGGCCTGCACCACGCGATGCCGGGCGGCGCGTCCGGGTTCTGCATCTACAACGACGCCTCCCTCGCCATCGCCCGGCTGCTGGAGCTGGGGGCGGAGCGGGTCGCGTACATCGACGTCGACGTGCATCACGGGGACGGGGTGCAGGCGGCGTTCTGGGAGGACCCGCGGGTGCTGACGATCTCGCTGCACGAGCATCCCCGGACGCTGTTCCCGCAGACCGGGTGGCCGGAGGAGACCGGGGCGGACTCGGCGGAGGGCTCGGCGGTGAACGTGGCGCTGCCGGCCGGGACCGGCGACGCCGGGTGGCTGCGGGCGTTCCACGCGGTCGTGCCGGAGCTGATCGCGGACTTCCGGCCGCAGGTGCTGGTGACGCAGCACGGGGCCGACACGCACTTCGAGGATCCGCTGGCGCATCTGGCGGTGTCGCTGGACGCGCAGCGGGCGGTGCAGGTGGCGTGTCACGACTTGGCGCACGAGTACGCCGACGGGCGGTGGGTGGCCCTGGGCGGGGGCGGCTACGCGGTGGTGGACGTCGTGCCGCGGTCCTGGACGCATCTGGTCGCGATCGCGGCCGGGCGGGCCGTGGAGCCCGAGGCGATGATCCCCGAGGGGTGGCGGCAGGAAGTGTTCGCGAAGACGCGGCAGTTGGCCCCGGCGCGGATGACGGACGGCCGCTGGCCGGTCGCCTGGTCCGGCTGGGAGGAGGGCTACGACCCCGCCGACCGGCTCGACCAGGCGGTGCTGGCGGCCCGGCGGGCGGTGTTCCCGCTGCGGGGGCTGCTGGCGTGAGGGACCGGGCGTGAGGGGGCGGGCGTGAGGGGGCCGGGTTGAGCGGCCCAGGTCCGGTGTGAGAGGCCCGGGCTCGGTCGGAGAAGCCCGGCCTGAGACGCCCGCTCTGAGAACCCGGCCTGAGACGCCCGCTCTGAGAACCCGGCCTGAGACGCCCGCTCTGAGAACCCGGCCTGAGACGCCCGCTCTGAGAACCCGGCCTGAGAAAGCAGAGCCGGAGAAGCCCCGTCTGAGAAGCCCGGCCTGAGGCCGCCCGTACGCCGACCGTGCGGTGTTCGCCCGTTCCCGGGACACGCGCGTCGCGGCTCGCGCACGATCACAACGTGCTGACCCCCGAAGCCCTTCGTGCGCACCTGGTCGGCGCACGGCTCGCCGGGACCGTGGCGACCTCGCGCGAGGAGAGCCTGCGCAGGTACCGGCTCTTCGCCGCCCGGGACCCTCGGGTGCTGCTCGGTATCGATCCCGAAGGTGCCTGGAGCCAGCGGGACTTGATCGAGCTGATGGCGGACCGGTGCGGAGTTCCAGCCGATTTCCGGCGGACTTCCGGCCAAGAGGTGATCGCTCCGGAGCGGACCCTGGCCGCGCTGGACGCCTTCGCGGACCGTCTCGCCGAGGCCGCCCGGCGGGGTGCGCCCGTGCTCCTCGGCACCGGGCACCCGCACCGGCTGATCGGTTTCTACGCCGCTCTGGCAGACGCGCTGTCGGCGGCGGGATGTGCCGTCCTCACCCCCGCGCAGGGTCGCTGTGTCGACATAACGACCCGGTTCGGCCTACGTACGTACAACCTCGACTACGTACGAGGAGTCGCGCTGGTGCGGACCCCCGGCGCAGAACGCCCCGGTTGTGAGCCCGGCGCACATACGCACTCACCTCTCCCGGTTCGTACCGTACTGGCCGCTGTCGCGGAGGCCGGCGGCCCCCTTCCGGAGCTGGTGATCGGGGACCACGGGTGGGTCTGCGGAGCAGGTCAGCTGGGGTTCGAGGCCATCGGGCCGGCTGATGCGGACGATCCGGCTCCGTTCGTCGGCGAGGCCGAGGGGTCCGTGTCCGTCGTCGTTCCACTTGATGACGGTGTGCGGTCTGATTACTACCTGCCGCTTACCCGCTACGTACTCAATCGGGCGTGTCTGTCACAGTAGGCCGCCGATGGGTGCACCTCTTCCCCACTCGCATCACCCGCCCCTACATTGGGGAGTGAGCACGCAGCGACGAAGAGTCACCGGAAGGGGAAGCCGGTGGCCGTCGAGTGCGGAAGGTTCAGGTGTGTCATGGCTGCAGCTGGCGAGAGGCCTCTGAACGAGGTTCAGTTCCTTACCGTGGCGGAAGTCGCCTCGGTGATGCGAGTGTCGAAGATGACCGTGTACCGGTTGGTGCACAGCGGTCATCTGCCCGCGATCCGTGTGGGGCGGTCCTTCCGCGTCCCGGAGCAAGCGGTTCACGAGTACCTCCGCGAGAGTTACGTGGGGGTGGAAACCGCCTGACGGCTGGGGCGGGGTGGTCCCTCACAGGGCACTCGGGACCACCCTGGCCCCCTCGATTACGACCTCAGCGCTCGGGCGGGTAGGCTAGCCCCTCGTAGGTCGTGTGGGCCCATGGCGCCCAAACAACCGAGTGATGAGAAGTGAGCGAGGGTAGTCGTGGGCTCTGTTATCAAGAAGCGGCGCAAGCGGATGGCGAAGAAGAAGCACCGCAAGCTGCTCAAGCGCACGCGCGTCCAGCGTCGCAACAAGAAGTAAGTTCGCGACGCGGACGCCGCGAGAGCGTTGCGTGTGGCCCCCCACCACAGGTGGGGGGCCACACGTGTATCGGCTCGTACGTCCGGCTGCTTCCGTCACCTGCCGCATCGGGCGGTCATCACAGCGCAACAGCGAACCGCTAAGTTGGCCCCACGGGGGAACGCGGCGGGACAAGAGGTTCTGGAAGAAAGGCGCTGATCTTGGGCAAGGTCGTGCTCGTGACCGGAGTGGCCCGCCAGCTGGGGGGCCGGTTCGTGCGGCGGATCCAGCGGGATCCCGAGGTGGACCGGGTCATCGCCGTGGACGCGGTGCCCCCCGAGCACCATCTGGGCGGGGCCGACTTCGTCCAGGCCGACATCCGGCAGCCCACCATCGCGCGGGTGCTCGCCGAGACGGGCGCCGACACGATCGTCCACCTCGACGTGACGGGCACACCGCTGGGCAGCGGCAACCGGGCCTCCCTGAAGGAGACCAACGTCATCGGCACCATGCAGCTGCTCGGTGCCTGCCAGAAGTCCCCGGCCGTGCAGCGGCTGGTCGTGAAGTCCAGCACGAACGTCTACGGCTCCGCGCCCCGCGACCCGGCCGTCTTCACCGAGACGACCCCGCCCAAGTCCCTGCCCAGCGGCGGCTTCGCCAAGGACACCGTCGAGGTCGAGGGCTATGTGCGCGGCTTCGCCCGACGCCGGCCCGACGTGGCGGTGTGCGTGCTGCGGTTCGCCAACATCCTCGGCCCGACCGCGGACACCCCGCTCGCCTCGTACTTCTCGCTGCCGGTCCTGCCGACCGTGTTCGGCTACGACCCGCGGCTGCAGTTCGTGCACGAGGACGACGTGATCGAGGTGCTGCGCATCGCCTCGCACGAGCCGCGGCGGGGCACGCTCAACAGCGGCACCTTCAACATCGCCGGCGACGGCGTGCTGCTGCTCTCCCAGTGCTCCCGGCGCCTCGGGCGCCCCACCGTCCCCCTGCTGCTCCCGGCCGTCACCTGGGCGGGCACGCTGGTGCGTACGCTGGGGATGTCGGACTTCTCGCCCGAGCAGATCCGGCTGCTCACCCACGGCCGGGTCGTGGCCACGGGCCAGATGCGCGAGACGCTGGGATTCCAGCCCAAGTACACGACCGCGGAGACGTTCGCGGACTTCGCACGCAGCCAAGGCCCCGGACTTCTTCCGCCGGAGGCCCTCGCGGGGGCCGTCGACAGGATCGCCGCGCTGCCCCTCGCGGGTGGCGGCCAGACCCCGACGCAGAGCGCCGACTGAGGAGCGCATCAACGATGGCGGATGCCAAGGTCATTCCGTTCGACGACGACCGGTCCCGGGGGAGCGCCGCGCAGCGCCCCCAGCGGCGCCGGAGCGGGGCGAGCCGGCGCCCGGGCACGGAGTCCGTGCCGGTCCGTGAGGTGCAGCCCCTGCCCACCAGGGCTGTTCCGCAGGATGATGTTCCCGTGACATCCGAGAAACAGCCGCCGGAGCGGTCCCGGGACGGCGACGGCGGTCTGGAGCAGCGGATCGCGGGCGGCCTGGCGTTCCTGCGGCGCCGCCTCACCGGTGACTACGAGGTCGACGACTTCGGTTACGACGAGGAACTGACCGACCAGGTCCTGATGTCCCTGCTGCGCCCGCTGTACGAGAAGTACTTCCGGGTCGAAGTGAAGGGCATCGAGAACATCCCGTCCGAGGGCGGCGCCCTGATCGTCGCCAACCACTCCGGGACGCTGCCGATGGACGGCCTGATGATGCAGGTCGCCGTGCACGACAACCACCCGGCGGGCCGGCATCTGCGCCTGCTCGCCGCCGACCTGGTGTTCATGCTGCCGGTGGTCAACGAACTGGCCCGCAAGCTCGGCCACACGCTGGCCTGTGCCGAGGACGCGTCCCGGCTGCTGCAGCAGGGCGAGCTGGTCGGCGTGATGCCGGAGGGCTTCAAGGGCCTCGGCAAGCCCTTCGCCGACCGCTACAAGCTGCAGCGCTTCGGCCGCGGCGGTTTCGTCTCGACCGCCCTGCGCGCCGGGACGCCGATCGTGCCCTGCTCGATCGTCGGGGCCGAGGAGATCTACCCGATGATCGGCAACGCCAAGACGGTGGCCCGGCTGCTGGGCTTCCCGTACTTCCCGATCACGCCCACGTTCCCGTGGCTCGGGCCGCTCGGGGCGGTGCCGCTGCCGACCAAGTGGACGATCCAGTTCGGCGAGCCGATCCCCACGGACGGCTATCCGCCGGAGGCGGCCGAGGACCCGATGCTGATGTTCAACCTGACCGACCAGGTCCGGGAGCAGATCCAGCACACGCTGTACAAGCTGCTGGTGCAGCGGCGGTCGGTCTTCTTCTGATACCGGTACGACGATGGGGGCGCCCCTTGCCGAGAGGGGCGCCCCCACTGTCGTACCACCGCCGGCTAGTCGGCGTCCTCGCCCTCGATGCCCAGGCCGGGCAGCAGGTCGGGCAGGAGCGGCGGGAGCGTCACATCCGGCTCGGGGGCGGGTGTGGTGCGCTCCGCCGACGGGGAGGTGCTGGCCTCGCTGTCCTGCGGCGGGTCGAGCAGGCCGCCGGTGTTGCCGCCGAGCAGGCCGTCGCTGTCGCTGCCGGAGCCGGCCGAGCGGCTGGGGCTGCCGCTGCCGCCGCCGCCCTTGTCGGTGCGCTTGCCGCCGCTGTCACTGGGCTGGGCCGAGCGGTCGGTGGCGGAGGAGCCGCTGGAGGCCGACTCGGAGCTGCCCTGGCGCCTGCCGTCGCCGCCGCCGGTGGCCGGGGGCTCGGGGAGGAGGGACCGCAGCGGGGCGACGTCCTCCTCTATGGCGTCGAACACCGACGACACCTGGTCGCTGACGTCCCCGAGCTGGACGGGGAGTCGCTCGCGCAGTTCGCCCCAGGCCTCGCGGTGGGAGCGGGAGAACGCGGACAGGGCCTGGATGGGGCCGAGTGAGTCCGGGTCGCGCGCGTACGCCTCGCTGAGCAGCCGGTGGCCCTCCGAGGCGTCGTGCCGCATACCGGACAGGGCGCGGCGGATCTCGCCCAGGGACTCGTGGTCCAGGGGGCCGCTGCGGCCGCGCTCCATCAGGCGGCGGGCTTCGCTGAGCCGGGTGGAGGCGTGGTCCAGGTAGACCCGGCCGCGTTCGTCCACACTGTCCGCGAGCCCGAGTTTGACGTCCTCGATGCCGCGCTTGAGGCCGTAGAGCGAGTCGCCGGGCAGGGCGTCGGAGCTGGCGGCGGCGACGCCGCCGAAGGCGCTCGCGGCCACCCCCACGCTGAGTCCGCCCGCGGTGAGGCCCTTGGCGAGGCGCGAACGCGGCCGGAACTTCTTCAGCGAGCCCGCGCGGTGGGCGCCACGGGCCCGGCTGGAGCGCTGCTCGGGGACCGCACGGTCCGTCGCCCCGCCTCCCGCGGTGCCCTCCTGGAGCATGGCCTCGAACGCGGCCACCAGCTGGGCCCGCTGGACGACCTTGACCTCCGGGTCGAGCTCCGGCTTGGGCAGCGCGCCGAGACCGGAGGCGAGCGCCAGCAGGCGCGCCCCCTCGGTCGGTTCCGCGGCTTCCGGGGCCGGTGGCGATCCTTCGGACTGCTCGGCCGCCGTGCCCTGCTCGGACTGCTCCTCCAAGGCCTGGGCGAAGGCGTTCGCCCGCCGGTGCGCCGATACGTTCGCGATCACTGGCGGCACCTCCTCTCGTCATGACGGTCGACTCCCCAGGGGGTCCTGAGGGTTGCACACCCTGACCACGACCACACGATCGGGTGATCGGAGTCGGCCAGGGGGTGACCACAGGGAGCCTGCATCCCGCACAACGAGCGGCTTGGCACTTGGGTTACGGACGGAGAACGATCGGTTGGAGAAGTCAACGGACTTTCACGGAACGTGAGTTGACCGTCGCCGAGGGTGCCGTCCGGTCAGCGGGCGTCTTCCGGGAGGAGCCGGGCGAGGGTGCGGACGGCCCGGTACTGGAGGGTCTTGATGGCGCCCTCGTTCTTGCCCATGACCCGGGCGGTCTCGGCGACGGAGAGGCCCTGGAGGAAGCGGAGCGTCACGCACTCCTGCTGCTGGGGGTTGAGTCGCCGCACCGCGTCGAGCAGGGCGGCGTTGGAGAGGGACTCCAGGACGGAGTCCTCGGGGGAGCGCTCGACCTCGTTGGCGTCGAGCATCTCGCCGGTGGTGACCTCCAGCCGGAAGCGGCTGGACTTGAAGTGGTCCGCGACGAGGTTGCGGGCGATGGTGACGAGCCAGGCGCCGAAGTCGCGGCCCTGCCAGGTGAAGGTGCCGATGCGGCGCAGGGCACGCAGGAAGGTCTCGCTGGTGAGGTCCTCGGCGGTGGCCTTTCCTCCGACCCGGTAGTAGATGTACCGGTAGACGGTGTCGCTGTACTGGTCGTAGAGGCGGCCGAAGGCGTCGGCCTCGCCGGCCTGGGCGCGCTCGACGAGGTCCATCATCCGGGCGCTGTCGCTGTCCGCCGCCGGGCGGCGGGCGGTGGCCGCCCCGGACGGGCGGCCTCGTCTGCCGACCGCGGCGCTGCCGTCGGCCAGTGCGTAGCACGGGCCGACGGGCGCGGCGGTGGCGAATGCGGGGACGGCGTACGCGGTGGGGACGAAGCCGCGCAACAGGTCGAGGACCGTTGCGCGCAGCGTAGCCAGGCCCGAGGCGTCAACCCCGACGTGTGGGTACACGGGACTCCCAGAGGCAGAGCTTCCATCACGTGCAGTGCGGGACCTTTCACCCGTCGTAGCGACGGAGGGGTACCGGTTTGCGTCTGAGGAGAATAACGCTTCGTGCAGGCGCTGCTACACCGAGTTGCTCAAATCATCGATTGCGTCGCTTCCGTAACCGATTGACGCCGGATCAAGTACCGGAGGGTGAGCGGTTGTTGATCGGAAAGGTTCGTATTGCGGCTGAGTCCAGGGCGTGTTGTGGCCGTGTCCAGCCAAGAGGACTGGACACGAGGTTGTGGGGGTACGCCAGTTGGATTTACGGGGTTTGTCATCCCGTAAACGAAGGTGTTCCGGTTTGATCGACCGGTCGGCGGTGGATGGTCAGCGGCGGCGGCGGTGCAGGGCGATGGCGGCCGCCGTGCCGCCGGCGACCGCGCCGACGCCCGCGGCGGCGGGGATGCCGACCTTGGCGGCCTTGCGGCCGGTGCGGTAGTCGCGCAGGCGCCAGTCCAGCTCGCGTGCGTGCTTGCGCAGCTTGGAGTCCGGGTTGATGGCGTAGGGGTGGCCGACCAGGGACAGCATCGGGATGTCGTTGTGCGAGTCGCTGTAGGCGGCGCAGCGGCCGAGGTCCAGGCCCTCGGCGGCGGCCAGGGCGCGGACGGCCTCGGCCTTCGCGGGGCCGTGCAGCGGTTCGCCGACGAGCTTGCCCGTGTAGACGCCGTCGACGGACTCGGCGACCGTGCCCAGGGCGCCGGTCAGGCCGAGGCGGCGGGCGATGACCTGGGCGATCTCCACGGGGGCGGCGGTGACGAGCCACACCTTCTGGCCCGCGTCCAGGTGGGCCTGGGCGAGGGCGCGGGTGCCGGGCCAGATGCGCTCGGCCATGTACTCGTCGTAGATCTCCTCGCCGATCGACTGGAGCTCGGCGACGCGGTGGCCCTTGACGATGGACAGGGCCGAGTCGCGGGCCTCCTGCATGTGCTCGGGGTCCTCGACGCCGGCCAGCCGGAACCACGCCTGCTGCCAGGCGAACCTCGCCAGCTCGCGGGTCTCGAAGAACTTCCGTTTGTACAGGCCCCGTCCGAAGTGGAAGAGGGCGGCGCCCTGCATGACGGTGTTGTCCAGGTCGAAGAAGGCGGCGGCCCGGTCGTCGCCGTGGACCGGGAACTGCGGTTCCTCGGTCGTGCCGGCGGCTTCCTGTGAGGACTTGCGTGCTGCCTCCGCCGAGGCCTCGCCTGCCAAAACGCTCCGCGCCGTGGCGGAGCGCCTACGGGGAGTGAGCCATCCGAGAGCGGCCATGGCGTGAGCATAGCCAGTTTGTTCGGGGGTTCCGGAGTCGTGAGGTTTGAAGCCTGTGAACTCTCGGCAAGCGTGTCGTTAAAGACGCCGCCCGGGACGGGCCCGGCGAGCGCGTCCGGCGGCCGTTCGCGGGGTTCCCCTCCTCCGCCGGCGCGCGACAATGGCCGACATGAGCCCTCTCTTCCGTCGCAAGCCCCCACGGGACCGGCTCGTCACGCTGATCCGCAAGCCCGGCTGTCATCTGTGTGATGACGCACAGGTCGTTGTGGAGAAGGTGTGCGGTGATCTGGGAGTCCCCTGGGAGCAGAAGGACATCACCGAGGATCGGGAACTGCACGACCAGTACTGGGAGCAGATCCCGGTCGTGCTGGTCGACGGCAGGCAGCACACGTTCTGGCGCGTGAACGAGGACCGCCTGCGCAAGGCGCTGACCGACTGATCCCGACCGGTGAGACGACTGACCGAGCAGTCCAAAGCGGCCCCCGAGGTCGCTTAGGATCGATGGCGACTTGGTCTCGGGGGCGGGATTCACTGAGGAGAGTGTGTTGTTTTGCCCCCAGAAGGCAAGGAACGGTGGTGCCCGTGTGCCGGTTCCCGACGCGTGCGCCGGGGGCGCGTGAGCCCGGTCACGTTGGGCGGGCAAAACGGACACCATCTTTGTGCACGCGTTCACAAAGACATAGCCTGCTTTCGACGGGGCGGTCATGTAGGGACGTATGACCGCCTACAGCCCCGCTCTACCCGCAGGAGCACCGTGGCAACTGGCCGAACTCACCGACCGGCGACCCGCAGCCGAGGGATTCCCGAGGCCACCGTCGCCCGGCTTCCGCTGTACCTCCGCGCTCTGACCGCGCTGTCGGAGCGCTCGGTGCCCACGGTCTCCTCCGAGGAGCTCGCGGCCGCGGCGGGGGTCAACTCCGCGAAGCTGCGCAAGGACTTCTCGTACCTCGGCTCGTACGGGACGAGGGGTGTCGGCTACGACGTCGAGTATCTCGTCTACCAGATCTCCCGCGAACTGGGGCTCACCCAGGACTGGCCGGTCGTGATCGTCGGTATCGGCAACCTCGGCGCCGCCCTCGCCAACTACGGCGGTTTCGCCTCCCGCGGGTTCCGGGTCGCCGCGCTGATCGACGCCGACCCGGCCATGGCGGGCAAGCCCGTCGCCGGCATTCCCGTGCAGCACTCCGACGACCTGGAGAAGATCATCCAGGACAACGGCGTGTCGATCGGTGTCATCGCCACCCCCGCCGGTGCCGCCCAGCAGGTCTGCGACCGGCTCGTGGCCGCCGGTGTCACCTCCATCCTGAACTTCGCGCCGACCGTGCTGTCCGTCCCGGACGGCGTCGACGTGCGCAAGGTCGACCTCTCCATCGAGCTGCAGATCCTCGCCTTCCACGAGCAGCGCAAGGCCGGCGAGGAGGCCGCCGCCTCCGACGGCGGCGTCCCGGCCGTCGCCGCGCGCAGCGAGTCCGCCGACCAGGGGCCCGACGGGGACATGCCCGCCGTGATGCCGGCATGAGCCTCCTCGTCGTCGGACTCAGCCACCGCAGCGCCCCGGTCAGCGTGCTGGAGCGGGCCTCGCTGAACGCGGACGCGCAGGTCAAGCTGCTCCAGGACACGGTCGCCGCCGAACCGGCCACCGAGGCCGCGGTGCTCGCCACCTGCAACCGCATCGAGCTCTACGCCGACGTGGACAAGTTCCACGCCGGTGTCGCCGAGCTGTCCACGCTGCTCGCCCAGCACAGCGGGGTCGGCCTGGAGGAGCTCACTCCTTATCTGTACGTGCACTACGAGGACCGGGCCGTCCACCACCTGTTCTCGGTGGCCTGCGGGCTGGACTCGATGGTCGTCGGCGAGGGGCAGATCCTCGGCCAGATCAAGGACTCCCTGGCCCGGGCGCAGGAGCTGCACTCCGCGGGCCGGCTGCTGAACGACCTGTTCCAGCAGGCCCTGCGGGTCGGCAAGCGCGCCCACTCCGAGACCGGCATCGACCGCGCCGGGCAGTCCCTGGTCACGTTCGGCCTGGAGCAGCTGGCGCGGGGCGGTGACGTCCAGGAATGGGCCCGGGGCAAGAAGGCCCTGGTCATCGGGGCCGGTTCGATGTCCTCCCTGGCCGCGGCCACGCTCGCGCGGGCCGGGGTCGCCGAGGTCGTCGTCGCCAACCGCACCTTCGACCGCGCCGAGCGGCTCGCGCGGATCCTGAGCGAGGGCGACGACACGCACGTGCCGGCCCGCGCGGTCCCGATGGAATCGGTGCCGGCCGAGCTGACACGTGCCGACGTCGCCGTCTCCTGCACCGGCGCGACGGGCCTGGTCCTGACGGCCGAGTCGGTCGCGGAGGCGGTCGGGGGCCGGACGCCCGCCCCGGCCCCCGGGACCGGCGGCGACGGGCCGGCGGCACCGGGCGGCGGCTCCGGCCGTACGGCCGGGCCGGACGCGCGGCAGGGCGGTCCGGCGGCCACCAGCCTCGGCAGCGAGGACGGCTGCCCGCTCGACCTCTCCGCGGTGCAGGGCACCGCCGGGTTCTCCGTGCTGGGCGAGGCGGCCGTGGCCGGGATGGCCGCCGCCGACCTCGAACAGCACGCGGCGTGGGTGGACAACGGCACGGTCGGCGGCGGCCAGCGGGCGGCGAGCCCGGCCCGCCCCGGCGTCCTCGACCCGGCCGCGGAGACCGACGCCATCGCCGCGCTCGCCGCGACCGTCGCCACCGTCGGGCGGATCCCCGAGCGGCGCCGGCCCGAGCCGGTCGAGGAGCCGCAGCGGCCCGAGCCCGTGCTCTTCCTGCTCGACCTGGCGATGCCGCGCGACATAGACGCGGCCGTGCACCGGCTGGCCGGGGTGCGGCTGGTGGACATCGAGTCGCTGGCGGAGGCCTCCGCGGGCGCTCCGATGGCTGCCGATGTGGACCAGGTCAGGCGTATCGTCTCCGACGAGGTCGCGGCCTTCGGGGCAGCACTGCGGGCCGCGCACATCACACCGACCGTGGTCGCCCTGCGCACCATGGCCGCCGACGTCGTGGCCAGCGAGATCGCCCGCCTGGACGGGCGACTGCCCGGCCTCGACGACAAGCACCGCGCGGAGATCACCCAGACCGTGCGGCGCGTGGTCGACAAGCTGCTGCACGCGCCGACCGTGCGGGTCAAGCAGCTCGCGGCCGAGCCCGGCGGCGCCGGGTACGCGGACGCGCTGCGGACCCTGTTCGACCTCGACCCCGAGACGGTGGCCGCCGTCTCCCGGGCCGAGGACAGCACCACCCAGAGAGACCGAGGCCCGGCATGACTGACAAGGCGCTGAGGCTCGGTACCCGGCGGAGCAGGCTCGCCATGGCCCAGTCCGGCCAGGTGGCCGAGGCCGTGAGCCGGGTGACCGGGCGGCCCGTGGAGCTCGTCGAGATCACCACGTACGGCGATGTCTCGCGCGAGCAGCTCGCCCAGATCGGCGGCACCGGCGTGTTCGTGACCGCCCTGCGCGACGCGCTGCTCAAGGGCGAGGTCGACTTCGCGGTGCACTCGCTGAAGGACCTGCCGACCACGCAGCCCGACGAGCTGGTGGTGGCCGCCGTGCCCGTGCGGGAGGACCCGCGGGACGTCATCGTCGCCCGGGACGCGCTGAAGTTCACCGACCTGCCCTCCGGGGCGCGCATCGGCACCGGTTCGCCGCGCCGCATGGCCCAGCTCAACGCGTACGCCCGCAGCCATGGCCTGGACATAGCGACGGTCCCGATCCGCGGCAACGTCGACACCCGCATCGGGTTCGTGCGCAAGGGCGAACTCGACGCCGTCGTGCTGGCGGCCGCCGGGCTGAACCGGATCGGCCGCGGTGACGAGGTGACCGACTTCCTGTCGGTCGACACGGTTTTGCCCGCCCCCGGCCAGGGGGCCCTGGCGATCGAGTGCACCGCGGGCAACGCGGACCTCGTCGCCGCGCTCGCCGAACTCGACGACCCGTTCACGCGGGTCGCCGTGACGGCCGAGCGGTCACTGCTCGCCGCCCTGGAGGCCGGTTGCAGCGCCCCTGTGGGCGCGCTGGCCGACCTTCTGGCCGACGGGCAGATTGTCAAGGAAATGCGCCTGCGCGCCGTCGTCGGCACCACCGACGGCACGCGCATGGTGCAGCTGTCCACCACCGGTCCCGTGCCCGAGACGCACGACGGGGCAATGGCGCTCGGTCGCGAACTCGCGGCCGAGATGCTCGCCCAGGGCGCGGCCGGTCTGATGGGGGAGCGAGCACATTGAGCCCCACCGCCCTTTCCGCCGGTCCTGAACACGGGCACGTCACCTTCCTGGGTGCCGGACCCGGAGATCCGGGACTGCTGACTCTGCGCGCCGTCGAGGCACTGGCCAACGCGGACGTCCTCGTCGCCGAGCACGAAGTGCTCGACGTCGTACGTCAGCACGCCAGGCAGGGCGTCTCCGAGGTGCACACGGACGCGGATCCTTCCCAGGAGCCGACTCCGGGCACAGGGACGCCCCAGCTGACGGTAGTTGACGGCACGTCAACCACCGCGCCCGTCCCCGCGGTGCGGGATGCCGCACATCTTGTCATGGAGGCCGCGCGGGGCGGCAGGCGGGTCGTGCGTGCGGTGTCCGGTGACCCGGGCCTCGACACGTACGCGGCCGAGGAGATGCTGGCGTGCGCCGCCGCCGGGGTGCCCTTCGAGGTGGTCCCCGGGATCGCGAGCGCCGTCGGTGTGCCCGCGTACGCCGGTGTGCCGCTGCGGGACGCGCAGGGCGCGGACGTGCGGTTCGTCGACGCGCGGACGGCCTCGGACCGGTGCTGGACGGAGGTCGGGGCGTCGGACGGCACGGTCGTCGTGTCCACGACGCTGGACTCCGTCGCCGCGGCGGCCGGCGAGCTCGTCTCCGCCGGGCGCAAGCCGGACACCCCGATGACGGTCACCGTCGCCGGTACGACCACCCGGCAGCGCACCTGGACCGCCACGCTCGGCACGATCGCGCAGACGTTGAAGCAGGCCAAGGTGCTGCCCTCGCCCGAGGGCGGCCGGCCGGTGATAGCCGTGGTCGGTGAGCGTTCCGCCGCCGCCCAGCGCGACCAGCTCGCGTGGTTCGAGTCCAAGCCGCTGTTCGGCTGGAAGGTGCTCGTGCCGCGCACGAAGGAGCAGGCGGTGTCGCTCTCCGACCAGCTGCGGTCGTACGGGGCCGTGCCGCACGAGGTGCCGACGATCGCCGTCGAGCCGCCGCGCACGCCCCAGCAGATGGAGCGCGCGGTCAAGGGCCTGGTCACGGGCCGCTACGAGTGGATCGCCTTCACGTCGGTGAACGCGGTCAAGGCCGTGCGGGAGAAGTTCGAGGAGTACGGGCTCGACGCGCGTGCCTTCGCGGGCATCAAGGTCGCGGCCGTGGGCGAGCAGACCGCCAAGGCGCTGATCGCCTTCGGCGTGAAGCCGGACCTGGTGCCGAGCGGCGAGCAGTCCGCCGCCGGGCTGCTGGAGGACTGGCCGCCCTACGACCCGGTCTTCGACCCGATCGACAGAGTCTTCCTGCCGCGTGCCGACATCGCCACGGAGACGCTGGTCGCCGGGCTGATCGAGCTGGGCTGGGAGGTCGACGACGTCACGGCCTACCGGACCGTGCGGGCCTCGCCGCCGCCGGCGGAGACGCGTGAGGCGATCAAGGGCGGCGGTTTTGACGCCGTGCTCTTCACCTCGTCCTCCACCGTGCGGAACCTGGTCGGCATCGCCGGCAAGCCGCACAACGTCACCGTGATCGCCTGTATCGGCCCGGCCACGGCGAAGACCGCCGAGGAGCACGGGCTGCGGGTGGACGTCATGGCTCCGGAGCCGTCCGTGCTGAAGCTGGCGGAGGCCCTGGCCGACTTCGGCGCGAAGCGGCGGGCCGCGGCCCTGGAGGCCGGCGACCCGGTGACCCGGCCGAGCGAGCGGCGGCCGGGGGCGCGGCGGCGGCGGTCGACGACGTAACGGGACCGGCTTTCGTCGCTGCGGCTACGCGGGAGTCACCGCGTGGCCGTAGCGCAGCAGGTTGTCGGGGTCGTAGGTGGCCTTGTCGTGGCGCAGGCGTTCGTAGACCTCCGGGGTCCAGGCGCGGGCGCGGTCGTGGTCGTCGCCGGGCGTGCCGTGGATGTTGACCATGGTGCGGCCGGTGCCGTAGGGGGCCAGGGCGGCGTAGAGGCGCTGCGTCGCCTGTTCGATGGCTTCGGCGGCGGGCGGGGCGGCCAGGACGCCGACCGAGTCCACGAAGTACCGGGCGTCGCGGGCGCAGACGGCGTCCTCGACGGGGGACGGGCGGGACATCGCGCCGCCCATGTGGCGCACCTCGACCATCAGCAGGGGGTAGTCGCGGCCGGCCGCGGGGCCCGCCTGCTCCAGGAAGGCGCCGATGGCGTCGGGGCCCAGGTCGCGCAACAGGAGGCAGGACTCCCGGGCGGGGAGCGGGTCCTGGGGTTCCATGTGGATGCGGTCCAGGGCCGCGTGCTCCATGACCTCGACCGTGTCCACGGTCACCGGGGCCGCGCGGCGGAGCGGGGCGATCAGCTCCTCGCCCTCGGCCGGGTCGCCGGGCCAGGCGATCGCGACGCGGGCCCAGAAGCCGCCGCGCAGCGGCTCGGGAATCTGCGGGATGGGCGGCAGGCGCAGGATCGTGAACGCGCTGCACATCTCGTCCGGGACGGTGCGCGTCCAGTCCGCCCAGGTCCGGAGCAGGACGTCGGCGTGCTCGCCGGAGCAGTAGACGCCGCCGCCGTAGAGGCGCGGCAGGGGGAGCAGCTCGGTCACGAGGGAGGTGACGACGCCCACGTTGCCCTTGCCGCCGCGCAGGGCCCAGAACAGTTCCGGCTCGTGCTGGGAGTCCGTCTCGCGCAGGTGGCCGTCCGGGGTGACGACCTGGAAGGAGCGGACCAGGTCGGCGGCGTAGCCGTAGGCGCGGCCGAGGACGGGCAGGCCGCCGCCGAGGGTGTAGCCGATGACGCCCGCGTCCGTGGAGGTGCCGCAGAGGCCGGCCAGGCCGTGGGGGGCGCCCGCGGCCATGACGTGGCTCCACTTCGCGCCCGCGGCGATGGTGGCGGTGCGGGTGGCGGGGTCCACCCGGACGTCGGTCATGCGGGCCGTGTTGATCAGCAGGCCCTTCTCGATGGGGAAGTTGGCGCCGTGGCCGGTGGCCTGGACGGCGACGGGGGTGTGGGTGGCGTTCGCCCAGCGCATGGCGGTGACGATGTCGTCCGGGCCGGTGGCGCCGACGACCACGTCCGGGGTGTGGAGGGCGGCCAGGTTGAAGCCGGTGACCTCGTCGGCGTAGGCGGGGTCGCCGGGGCGCAGGACCGGGCCGTGGATCTCCGAGAGGGCGAAGAGGTCGGGGGTGTGGTCGGGGGCGGTCATCGCGTCCTCCGTGGGGGCGGGTACGGAGGGACGGCGGCGGCGGGGTGTTGTCGGCCGTCGGGGTCCTCGTCCTTGTCCTTCTCCTTGTTGATTTCAGGATGGACCTGAGGGGTGGTGGGCGCATCGCGGGGCCGCGGCCGGGCGGAGGCGGGGGGCCGCCGGGCTCCGACAGTGCGTCGGCATCGGGGCGTTCGGGGCGGGCGTAGCGTAGAGGGCATGACGACGTACGGATCTTTTCCCGGTGCGCGGCCGCGGCGGTTGCGGAGCAACCCCGTGATGCGTCGGATGGTCGCCGAGACCCGGTTGCACCCCGCCGACCTCATCCTTCCCGCCTTCGTGCGGGAGGGCGTCAGCGAGCCCGTGCCGATCGCGGCCATGCCCGGGGTCGTGCAGCACACGCGGGACAGTCTGAAGAAGGCCGCCGCGGAGGCCGTCGCGGCGGGGGTCTCCGGGATCATGCTGTTCGGGGTGCCGGAGGAGTCGAAGAAGGACGGGCTCGGGACGCCGGGGACCGATCCGGACGGGATCCTCCAGGTCGCCATCCGGGACGTGCGGGCCGAGGTGGGCGACGAGCTGCTCGTCATGTCCGACCTGTGCCTGGACGAGACGACCGATCACGGCCACTGCGGGGTGCTCGACGCGCAGGGGCGGGTCGACAACGACGCGACCCTGGAGCGGTACGCCGAGATGGCCCAGGTGCAGGCCGACGCCGGCGCCCATGTGGTCGGCCCCAGCGGGATGATGGACGGGCAGATCGGAGTGATCCGGGACGCCCTCGACCAGATCGGGCGGGAGGACGTCGCGATCCTCGCCTACACCGCGAAGTACGCCTCCGCCTTCTACGGGCCCTTCCGCGAGGCCGTCGGCTCCTCGCTCCAGGGTGACCGCAAGACCTACCAGCAGGACCCGGCCAACGCGCGCGAGTCCCTGCGCGAGCTCGCCCTCGACCTGGAGGAGGGCGCCGACATGGTGATGGTCAAGCCGGCCGGGCCCTACCTGGACATCCTCGCGCGGGTCGCGGACGCCGTGGACGTGCCCGTCGCCGCCTACCAGATCTCCGGCGAGTACTCGATGATCGAGGCCGCCGCCGAGAAGGGCTGGATCGACCGGGACCGGGCGATCCTGGAGAGCCTGACCGGCATCCGGCGGGCCGGCGCGCGGAACATCCTCACCTACTGGGCCACCGAGGTGGCGCAGAAGCTGAGCTAGTGATCTGAGTCAGAGATTCGTCGGCAGTAGGCGGCGACTTTGTCGAGGATCTCGTCGGCTGTCTTCGTCCAGATGAAGGGTCTGGGGTGTTCGTTCCAGTCGGCGAGCCAGGCCCGGATGTCGCGTTCGAGGGCTTGGACGGAGCGGTGGACGCCGCGCTTGAGCTTCTTCTGGGTCAGCTCGGCGAACCACCGCTCGACCAGGTTCAGCCAGGACGCGCTCGTCGGCGTGAAGTGCAGGTGGAAGCGTGGGTGGGCGAGCAGCCACCGCTTGATGTCGGGCGTCTTGTGGGTCGCGTAGTTGTCCAGGATCAGATGAACCTGCAGGTCGGCCGGGACTTCCTTGTCCAGCTTCGTGAGGAACTTCTTGAACTCCGCCGCCCGGTGACGGCGGTGAAGGGAGCCGATGACCTTGCCGCTGGCCACCTCGAGGGCGGCGAAGAGGGTTGTGGTGCCGGCCCGGACGTAGTCGTGGCTGCGGCGTTCGGGAACACCGGGCACCATCGGCAGAACTGGCTGGGAACGGTCCAGGGCCTGGATCTGGGACTTCTCGTCCACGCAGAGCACGAGGGCCTTCTCCGGCGGATCGAGATAGAGGCCGACGACGTCGCGGACCTTGTCGATGAACAGCGGGTCGGTGGACAGCTTGAACGTCTGTGACCGGTGCGGGGCCAGGGCGAACGCCCGCCAGATCCGCGAGACCGTCGACTGCGACATTCCCGTGGCCGCAGCCATCGACCTGGTCGACCAGTGGGTGGCGTTCCTCGGTGTCTCCTCGAGCGTCTTGACGATGACCCGCTCGACGTCGGCGTCGGTGATCTTCCGGGGGACACCGGGCCGCGGATCGTCGCACAAGCCGTCCAGGCCGCGTTCGAGAAACCGGCGCCGCCAGGTGCGGACCGTGTCCGGAGTGATCCGCAGCCGGCGGGACACCTCCATGATCGAGTGGCCCTCGGCGCACTCCAGCACGATCCGCGACCGCTGGGCCAGAGCCTGAGCCGTCGTACGGCGACGTAACCAGCCCTCCAGCACCGCCCGTTGGGCATCAGTGACCGACAACGGCGGAATCTTCGGACCCGGACGACTCATACCCGACTAACGACGAATCTCTGACTCAGGTCACTAGGGCCTGTCGTTTGGATCAGATCGCAGACGCGGCGCTGATGAGGTGTCGTCGGTTCCCTGCGTCCTGATCCAAACGACAGGCCCAAGCCGGCGTCGGTCGGAAGGGCACCATCAAGTCCCCTGGGGCGTTAGGTTGTTGACCAGCGAAGTGGTTGCTGATTGAACGACCTACTCTTCAGGGAGACGTCCATGTCCGGTGACGCCCTCAGTCAGGATCCCGCCGAGCTGCGGAGGAGGATCGACAGCAGCAAGGCGCACCCGGCGCGGGTCTACGACGTGTTCCTCGGCGGCAAGGACCACTACCCGGCGGACCGGGACGCGGCCGCCGCCGCGCTCGCCGCGAACCCGCGCGGGTACCTCGACGTGCGGCACAACCGCGACTTCCTGCGCCGCGCGGTGACCGCGCTGGTGGAACAGGACGGCATCCGGCAGTTCCTCGACATCGGCACGGGACTGCCGACCGCCGAGAACGTGCACCAGATCGCGCAGCGGATCGAGCCCGGGACGCGGGTCGTGTACGTCGACAACGACCCGGTCGTGCTCGCGCACGCGCGCGCCCTGCTGACCAGCGGCCCCGAGGGACGCACGGACTACATCGACGCCGATCTGCGGGACCCGGCCCGCATCCTGGAACAGGCCGCCAAGACCCTGGACTTCGACCGGCCGGTCGCGCTCTGCCTGGTCGCGATCCTGCACTTCGTCGCGGACGAGGAGGCGTATCCGCTGGTGCGCGAGCTGCTGGACGCGCTGCCCGTCGGCAGCCGGCTGGTGCTCAGCCACCTGACCGAGGACCTGAACCCGGAGAACATCCGCGCGGTCCAGCGGACGTACACCGAGCGGGGGTTCACCTTCGTGCTGCGGTCCCGGGCGGAGGTCGAGAAGTTCTTCACGGAGAACCAGCTGGAGATCGCCGACCCGGGGATCGTCCCCGCGCACCGCTGGCGGCCCGACCACGCGGCCCCCGTCCCCGAGCGGCCGGAAGAGTCCTTCCTCGCCGGCCTCGACGCCATCGAGAAGGTCCGCTACCAGGACATCAACGACGTGACGGACGCGGACATCAACGTGTACGCGGCGATCGGGGCCAAGGGGTGACGGGAACGGGCGCCCGCCCGGCCGGGCACCCCGGTGTCCGGATCCCGGAAATGTTCTTGTAGGCGGCAAGTATTTCCCTAGGCTGCGGCGCACGAGTCGTCCCGCAGCCGAAGGAGCCGTGTCATGACCGTCACCGAGCCCACGCCCACCCGCTCTCCCGCGCCGCGGCTCGCCGCGCGGGCGCGCTCGGTCGGCGGCTCTCCCGTGCGGGACATCCTCGCCGTCACCGCCCGCCCCGAGGTGATCAACTTCGCGGGCGGGCTGCCGGCGCCGGAGCTGTTCGACGCCGAGGCCATCGCGGCCGCCTACCAGGCCGTGCTCGGCGAGGCGCCCGGGCGGGCGCTGCAGTACTCCACGACCGAGGGCGAGCCCGGCCTGCGAGCCGCCCTGGCCGGGCGGACCACCGCGCGCGGCCTGCCGACCGGCCCCGACGACCTGCTCGTCACCACCGGCTCGCAGCAGGCCCTGTCCCTGCTGGCCACCGCGCTGCTCGAACCCGGCGACACCGTCCTCGTCGAGAACCCCTGCTACCTGGCCGCGCTGCAGGCCTTCGGCTTCACGGGTGCCCGGGTCGTGCCCGTGCCCGGTGACGAGCACGGCCTCGATCCCGAGGCGCTTGAGGAGCTGGCGGTGCGCGAGCGGCCCAAGCTGCTCTACACCGTGCCCACCTTCCAGAACCCCACCGGCCGGACGCTGCCCGCCGGCCGGCGCGCCGCGGTGGCCGCCGTCGCCGCCCGGCGCGGGCTGTGGATCGTCGAGGACGATCCGTACGGGGAGCTGCGCTACGACGGCGACCGCGTGCCGTGGATCGCCGCCCACCCGGGCGCCGAGGGCCGCACGGTGCTGCTCGGCAGCTTCTCCAAGGTCATGGCGCCCGGACTGCGGCTGGGCTGGCTGCGCGCGCCCGGGGAGCTGCGGCGCGCCTGTGCCGTCGCCAAGCAGGCCGCCGACCTGCACACCCCGACCGTCAACCAGCTCGCCGCCGCCCGGTACCTGGCCGACAGCGACCTGGACGCGCACGTCGCGCGCGTCGCCCGCGTGTACCGCGAACGCCGCGACGCCATGCTCGCGGGGCTGCCCGGGGCGCTGCCCGAGGGGTCGGTCTGGAACCGGCCCGAGGGCGGCATGTTCCTCTGGGCGAGCCTGCCCGAGCCGTACGACACGACGGCGCTGCTGCCGCGGGTGGTGCGGCACGACGTGGCGTACGTGCCCGGCGCCCCCTTCTACGCCGGCCCGCCCGACCGCACGACCCTGCGGCTGTGCTTCGTGACGCAGACGCCGGAGGAGATCGAGGAAGGGCTGCGCAGGCTGGGGGAGGGGCTGCGGGAGGCGGCTCCCCGAGCCCAGGAGGGGTCTGCTCCGGGGGCTTAGGGCCAAAGGCGGAGCCGGTGTTACGGCTGTGGCCCGCCGACGGGGTGGGCGGCCGTGGTTACGGTGACGGCATGTCCGACTCCATGTTCGATCTCGATGCGTATTTTCGGCGGATCGGATGGGAGGGGGAGCGTCGGGCCGACGTGGCGGCCCTGCGGGGTGTGCATCTGGCGCACGCGCGGGCCATCCCGTTCGAGAACCTCGACGCCCTGCGCGGCCAGCCCCCTTCCCTCGATCCGGCCGACCTCATGGCCAAGCTGGTCCACAGCCGGCGCGGCGGCTACTGCTACGAGCACAACACGCTGTTCGCCGGTGCGCTCCGGGCGCTGGGCTTCCGGGTGACCCTGCTGGTCGCGCGGGTCGTCGTGGGCGCCGACAGCATCGCGAGCCGGCCGCGCACGCACATGGCCCTGCTGACCGAGGTCCCGGGCGAGCCGCGGCCGTACCTCGCGGACGTGGGCTTCGGGGCGATCGGCTCGCTGCTGGAGCCTGTGCCGCTGGTGGCGGACACCGAGTTCACCGGGGCCGGGCGGCGGCACCGGCTGGTGCACGCGCCGCACGACGGTCCCCTGGAGATGTGGGTGCTGGAGGCACACGACCCGGGCAAGGACGACTGGACCGCCCAGTACGCCTTCACCCTGGAGCCCTTCGAGAAGCCCGACTTCGACATGATCAACTGGTACGTCGGCACCAGCCCGCGCTCGCCCTTCACCCGGCGCGTCTACGCCCAGAACGTCAGCGACGCCCGGCATCTGCTGCTCGACGGGCGGAGGCTGACGGAGACTCACGCCGACGGCACGGTCACCGAGCGGGAGGTGACCGGCGAGGCGGAGGCCCACCGGCTCCTGGAGGAGGAGTTCGGCATCACCCCGCCGGAGGGGATGACGCTGCTGGCCGACTGAGGGGGTGCTGGTCCCACCAGAAGTGCCAGGCGGGCTGGTCGAGGATCCGGTGCTCGGCGTAGGCCCGTAGGGTGCGGTCGCCGTCCTGCCCGAGGTTGTCCGGGCAGAACGCGACGTGCTCGGCGGCGAGGGCCTCCGCTTCCGCCGGGGTGGCGGGCGGGGCGGCGACCGACAGCAGCAGGTGGTCGAAGCCGAGCGCCACGACCCGTATGCCGAAGCGGTCCTCCCAGGAGCGCAGCACCGCGCTGAGCCGGGCCGTGTCGCCCTCGTGGTGCGCCGGGCCCGTCCAGCCGATCGCCGTCGGGATGTCGGCGCTGCGGCGGGCCGGGACGAGGGCGAGGTGCGGTGCCTTGAGCGGGCCGCCGTCGGCGAGCAGGGAGTCCGCGACGCGCGCCGCCACCGCGTCCGGGGCGTCGCCCTGGCTGTGGTCCTGGCCGTGGTCCCGAAGGCGGGGCTCGGCCAGGCCGGGCCATGCGTCCGCTTCTCCGGCGCACTCCTCCCAGTACTCCGCGAGGACCTCCTCGGCGTCGTGGTCCCCCGGGTACGACATCTCGGCGGGCAGCAACCCCCAGCGGTCCGGCCCGCCATGGCCGTCGCCCACGTCCAGAACGACCGGCAGCAGACCCGTACGGCGGGCCGGCTCCAGCGCCGTCCAGCCGCCGGGCACCGCCCGCTCGTCCGCGCGCCACAGCAGCGGCTCGTGCCAGGGGCCCTCGGCGGTCGTGTCCACCAGTGCCCCGGCGGGGAGGCGCAGTCCGAGCGCGCGGCCGCCCGGGTCCGCCGCCAGCGTCGGCAAGGGATTCGGAAGTGTCGCCATGGGGGTGACTGTAGAGCCGGCCACTGACAATCGGACCGGCCGAGGAGCCACAAGAGGACATTGCTTGACCTAATTGCTGCCTACGGTCCTGCCATGACCACTTCCTGGGAGAAGACGGACCTGCTGGACGCGCTCGCCGAGCAGCGGAAGTTGCTGCTGATCACCGTGCGCGGACTCACCGACGAGCAGGCCGCGCGTCGCACGACCGTGAGCGAGCTGACCCTCGGCGGGATCGTGAAGCACCTCGCGCAAGGGGAGGAGGTGTGGACGCAGATCATGGTCAAGGGCGACGGTGAACTGCCCGACGGCATGCTGGACATGGGGCAGTACCGCATGGCCGAGGGCGACACGCTCCAAGGCCTCCTGGAGCGGTACGCGGCGGCAGCCCGGGCGACCGAGGACGCCGTGACCGCGCTGCCGGACCTCGACCGAGGCGTGCCCCTGCCGCGGACCCCCTGGTCACCGCCCGAGCCCGAGCACTGGTCGGCGCGGCGGATCCTGCTGCACATGATCCGGGAGACCGCCCAGCACGCCGGGCACGCCGACATCCTCCGGGAGGCCCTGGACGGCGCGAACACCACCGCCCAGCGCTGAACCGGCCGAGGCCGTCACCCCGCGCGCGGGCGCCCCGGGCGGGTCCGTCAGCGGGAGCGCTCCGCCAGGGTCAGCAGCAGGTGCGCGGACTCCGGTCGCAGGAAGTCGGAGTGGGCGCCCGACGGATGCAGACGGGTGCGGCGGCTGCCGCGGTAGAGCCAGTCGGCGTCCACGTTCACCACGCGGTGGTCCAGCGTCGTCTGCTCGTACACCTCGTGGGTCGGCAGCAGCCTGGTGGTGAACTGCGGGACCGGCGCCGCGCCGGTGCCCGAGTGGCCGATCCCGGGCGCCTTCTCGGCGCGCAGGTGCCAGAAGCCCGTGGCCCGGTCCCAGCGCGAGTGCGTCAGGACGAGGGGGCCGCGCAGCGGTGCGCCCGGACGGCCCGCGCGCGGGAACAACGTGCCGAAGTGCCGGACGAAGGCGTCGCGCGGGGCGGCCATCTGGAAGATCAGGGCGCTGTCCACGGTGAACGGCCGGCGGGGGTCGTGCGGTGTGCTCCAGCCGAGGACGGGAGGCCGCTCGGCGGCCCGCTGCACGGCCTCGCACAGGAACCGCCCACCGAAGGAGTGCCCGACGAGGTGCAGGAACTGCCCGTGCTGGTTGGCCAGCACCGCCGGGCCGGTCGGGTCGGCGCGCTCGCCGTCCAGGTAGCCGAGCAGGTGGCCGATGACGTACGGGGCGTGCCCGGTGCCCTCGGCGCTCATCGCGTGGGCCCGGTCGCGGATCCTGCGGTAGCCCTTGAGCGTGGGCAGGCTGGAGGACGGCCAGCGCACCACCACGCACCAGGGGCGGTAGCCCGCCGTCAGCCCCGGATAGCGGCCGGGCGCCGCCTCGTACAGCTCCAGGGACTGCCGGACCAGGCGCAGGGCGGTCCGGGTGGCGCTGCTCGGCGCGGTCTGCCAGCCGTGCACGTACACGTGGATGTCCGTCGCCCAGCGAGGCACGGCCAGCCTCCGGGCCAGGTGCTCGGCGACGCGGTTCGCGGGCACGGGCGTGACGCCGTCCGGCAGCGTCAGCCTGCCCCGGTCGTCCAGGTCGATCTCCACCGGCGCGGGCAGCCGGGTGCTCGGGGCGGTCACGAGGCGAGCCTCAGCCGGCTGTCGATGCCGCAGTGCAGCGCGTAGGCCAGGGCGAGCGGGTTGCGGAACTCCGAGGCGAAGCGCCGCACCAGCAGCCGGCTTATCTCTCCCGCGGTGTAACGGCCGGTCAGGTACAGGTCGAGGAACGCGTACGCGTACTCCGTCGCGAAGTCCTGCGGCATGTCGATCTGCGGGGCGAGGACGCCGTCCGCGCCCATGTCGATCAGTTCCTGCCCGAGATGCTTCAGCCGGCCGGGCGCCGCGGCCCGTGCCGTGCCGCAGGCGTTCAGCAGCACGAACGGCTTGAACCTGGCGTGCGAGTCGCGGCGGAAGCGGCGCCGTTTCCGGGACACCACCGGGCCGTCGATGTGTTCGTCGTCGGAGAGCCGGATGGACAGGCCCGGGGTCGACGGGCCGCCGTGCACCATGCGGCCGTGGCACCAGAAGTACATGACGTCCTCGTTGAGCACGGGGGCCGCCAGGGCGTGCAGCAGGTCGCTGCCGTGCGAGCGGACGATCAGCCGCGAACGCTCCTCCAGGAGCTTGTGCACCTCCCGCGCGCGGCCCACCAGGTCCAGGGAGTCGTCCTTGTTCAGGCTGGTCGTGGCCAGGTCCCGGTCGCCCAGCGGGGCGTGGTCCCAGGGGTAGCCGGAGTTGGTCTGTTCGACCTGGTGTCGGTGGCCCAGGAACGCCTCCCAGGGCGTGGCGCACGTCGAGGGGTCCACGGCGAGCATGGGCCACGGCAGGTGCACCTCGGAGTCGAAGCTGACGCGCAGCGGTTCCTCGCCGCCGAGGGCGGTGAACAGGAACTCACGGAAACGGCCGAGGTCGTAGCCGCTGCCGTGCAGCATCACGTCGAGCAGGTCGTAACCCTCCTCGGCCAGCCGGGCCGTCACCGACTCGGCCCGGTCGGCGAGTTCGCTGAGGTCGGCGGCTTCCGCGAAGGGACGGCTGCCGACCCGCGTCCCGAGCTCGTCGCCCTCGCACTGGTAGTACACCACCAGGTCGTGCCACCGGTTCCGCAGGCGGTCGGCCCGCTCCCGCAGGTCGTCGGGGGAGACCTCCAGCGGCGCCTCGTGCCAGCGCGGGGCGGCCAGGTCCGGGGCGCACGCGAAGATCGTCAGCGTCTTCTCGCTGGTGCGGTACAGCTTCACCCGCAGCTCCGCCGGGCGCTCCCCCTCCGGCGGGTGCGGTGTGCTCCCGGGCTGCGGCGGTACCCCTGTGAAGCCGTGGGAGGGGTCCCGCACTACCTCCACGGCCATTTCCTGCGGCATCCGGGTCAGCCCTCCCTGGCACCCTGCACGTGGACAACGGTCTTCAGCTCCTGCAGCACGAACCCCGACGCGTGGTCGTACAGGGTGAAGCGGACGTCGTGGGCGCCCGGCTCGGAGGCGGTCAGGGTGAAGCGCGTCGGCGCGCCGCCCGGGTCGTACTCGGCCGTGGCCGGGTCGACCGAGGCCGCCGTGGGGCAGCTGACGGCCACCATCAGCCGGGGCGGCGTGGTCGCCGCCGCACCCTCCTCGCGCTCCAGCCGGACCTCGATCGTGACGGGACGGCCGACGGTCACCTCGTCCGTGACCAGCGTCAGCCGGGCCCGCCAGGCCGGCCGGGCGGTGCGCAGCCGCCAGCGCAGTTCCGCTGTCTCGGGGTGGTCGGGGCCGAACGTCCGCTCCCAGCCCGCCAGCAGCTCCTCGTGGGACGGCGCCGAGTCCGGGTCGTCGGCCTCCAGACAGACGAAGGCCAGCTCGGCGAGGCTCTCCAGGGTGTTTGGATGGTCCGGGCCGAACATCCGTGCGCGCCCGGCGTGCACGGCCTTCAGCACGGCCACCGCGCCCGCGGGATCGCCCGCGTCACAGACGGCGTGGGCGAGTTGCGTGGCCAGGGTCGGCAGGAAGCCGCCGAAGCGAGTGGCGAACATCTCGACGAGCACGCCCAGGAGGATGCCGTCCTCGTCCTCCGTCTCCGCATCCGCAGGCCGGCCGGCCGGCGTCGGCTCACCGTCCCGCGCGGCGGCCTGCTGGTGGACGCGGACGACGTCGTCGACCGTCTCCGGGTACTCCGGCTGGTCCAGCAGCCGCGCGGTGCGGCGCAGCAGGTCCCGCAGCACCTCCAGGGCCTGCTCCGGCTCGTCCGCCTGCGCCAGGGCGTGCGCCAGCACGGGCAGCACTTCCAGGGTGCGCCGGTGGTCCGGGCCGAACAGCTCGGTGGCGTCGTCGACCAGGTTCCGGGCCCACCGCACCGCGTCGTCCGCCGGGCCGGTGTCCGCCGTCAGCCACGCCAGGTTGCCGCGCACCCAGAACGTCGTCTCGTGTTCCTCGGGGAGGACCTCCTCGCACTGCTTCCAGAGCTCCTCGAAGACCGCGGCCGCGCGGTGCGGATCGCCCGCCTCCCAGCAGGCGTGCCCCAGGAGATTGCGGCAGCCGAGGGTGTCGGGGTGCCGCGGGCCCCTGACGCGCTCGCTGTCCTCGACCAGGGCCACGGCGTCCCGGACGCTCAGCACGCGCCGGCCGGCCCGGCGCCGTGCCGAGACCAGGCTGCGGCGCGCGCCCAGGGCCGCGCTGTGGTCGGGGCCGTGGATCCGCAGGTGGTCGTCCACGAGAGACGACCGCAGCCGCAGCGCGTGCGCGATCTCACCCGCCGCGCCGTGGGCGGCGGCGAGGGTGCCGCGCGCGGTCAGCGTCCTCGGGTGGTCCGGGCCCAGCACCCGGGCCGAGTCGTCGACGACGCTCGCGGAGGTCGCGACGGCCCGGCGGGCGGTGGAGGCTCCCAGCCAGACCCAGGCGATCGTGCGCCGCAGCGCCAGCGTGTCGCGGTGGTCGGGCCCGAGCGTCCGCTCGTGGTCGCGCAGCAGCGCGTCCAGGTCCCGCAGCGCTCCCACCCGGTCGCCCGTGCACTCCCGCCAGCGGGCCAGCATCGCGCGGTCGTCGAAGGCCTGCGGGCTGCCGGCCCCGTGGACCCGGGCGAGGTCGTCCACCAAGGCCTGGCCCAGTACGACCGCCTGTTCGTAGTCCCACCGCGCTGCGAAGGAATCCGCCAGCAGGTACCTGGTCGCCAGCGTCTCGCCGTGGTCCGCCCCGTGGAAACGGGTCCGTTCCTCCACCAGCCCCTCGAACGCGACGATCGCCCTCTGGTACGACCCGGACCGCGCCCACGCGTACGCCAGCCACGAGCGTGCGTTCAGGGTCATGACGTGGTCCCGGCCCCGCACCCGGGCACAGTCGGCGACCAGCCGCTCGGCGAGTTCGGCGGCCCGGCTGTAGTCGCCCGCCGCGCACGACGCGCTGACCAGATCGAAGCGGACGTCCAGCACCTGCGGGTGATCGGGCCCGAACAGACGCCCGCGCTCCTCCAGCACCGACTCCAGCGTGGCGAGCGCCTCCTGGTGCCGGCCGGCCGTCTTCTGCACCAGGCCCAGGTCCCGCCGGGCGCGCAGCGTGCGCGGATGAGTGGCCGACCAGGCGCGGGTCCAGGCCTCGACGGCTTCCTCGTACAGGGCGATGGCCCGGCCGTGCCGCTCGGCGGCCGAGCAGGCGTCGGCCAGGTTCTCCAGCATGAGCAGCGTGTCCGGGGCGTGGTCGCCCAGCAGCCGGCGGCGGTCGGCGAGCAGCTCGGTGAACCCCGCGATCGCGCCCTCATGGTCGTCGGCGCCCAGCCGGGCCAGCGCCAGGCCGGTGCGGGAGTTCAGCGTCGCCTGCGCCTCGGCGCCCAGGACCCGGGTCCGGGCCTCGACCAGTTCCTCGTAGACCGAGATGGCGCGCTGGTGCTGGCCCGCCGACCGGAAGACCCAGGCGCGCCAGCTGCTGGTTTCGAGCGTGTCCGGGTGGTCCGCGCCCTGCACCCGCGTCCGGTCGGCCAGCAGCGCGTCGAACACCTCCTCCGCCCGGCTGTACTCACCCGCCGAACGCAGGGTCGCGCCCAGCCACGACCGCATGCCGAGGGACGACGGGTGATCACCGCCGTAGACCCGCTCGTAGTCCTCCACGAGCCGGCCGTACAGCTCCAGCGACCGCGCGTAGCGCTCCTCCTCGGCGAACACCTGGGCGAAGGAGTGGCGGATCGACAGGACGCGCGGATGGTCCTGCCCCAGGAGCGGCTCCATGTCCCGGAGCAGGTGCTCCAGCTCCGCGACCGCGCGCAGGTGGTCGCCCGCCCACTGGCGGGTGCGGGCCAGGGCCTCGCGCGTGGCGAACACATCGGGGTGCTGGGGGCCGAGGACCCGGCCGCGGTCCCGCAGCAGCTCCTCGAACACCTCGATGGCCTCCGGGAGATCGGAGGCCTCCCGGAGGGCGAAGGCCAGATGGGCGCGCGCGGTGAGGGTCGCCGGATGATCACCGCCCTGTTCGCGGGTGCGGTCCGCGACGAGCGCCCGGCGCTCACGGACCGAGCCGCGATGGTCCCCCATCAGCTGCCGGGTGAAGGCCAGCCCTTCCCGTGCCCGCAGCGTGTCCCGGTGGTACGGGCCCCGGACCCGCGCATAGTCGGCGATCACCGCCCGGTAATCCGCGACCGCCCTGACGTAGTCGGCCCGCTCCCGGTGGGCCTCCGCGATGTCGTCACGGTAGTCGAGGGTCGCCGGATGGTCCGGCCCCTGGATCCGGGCGCTGTCCGCCGCCAGCGACTCGAACTCCGGCAGCGCCGCGTCCGGCCCGTACGCCTCGGCCAGCTCGTACGCCAGGTCCTGCCGGCTGCGCAGCGTGTCCGGATGGTCCGGACCCTGCACGCGCTCCCGGTCGGCGACCACCTCCCGGTACACGGCCACCGCCCGCTGCGGATCACCCGCGGCGGAGTGCGCCGCGGCGAGCCAGCCGCGGCTGGTGAGCGTGTCGGGATGGTCCGGGCCGTGCTCCCGTCGCCGGTCCTCGACCGCCTGCTCGTACAGCGCCAGCGCGGTGCGGTGGTCACCGGCCTCCCGGTACGCGTAGGCGAGGTTGGTGCGGCTGGCGAGCGTGTCCCGGTGCCCCTCGCCCAGGAGACGCTCCCGGTCGGCGACGACCGCCGCGAACTCCTCGACGGCGGCCTGGTACCGGCCCGCTGTCTGGAGCGCGTAGGCCAGGTTGTTGCGGCTGCCGAGCGTGTCGGGGTGCTGCTCGCCCTGGATCCGGCGACGGTCCGCGACCACGGCGGTCAGCTCCTCGACCGCCCGCATCACATCGCCCGCCTTGCGGTACGCGTACGCCAGCCGCTCTCGGGCGGTCAGTGTCTCCCTCGCGTCCGGGCCGCAGAGCCGGCGGCGGTCGAGGTAGACGTTCTGGCACAGCCGGACCGCCCGCGCCGGGTCGCCGGCCTTCGCGTGCCACTCGGCCAGCCGGTCGCGCTGGTCGAGCGTGGCGTCGTCGTCGACCCCGAGCAGTGCCTCGCTGCCCTCGACGGCCCGCGTCATCAGGGGGATCGCCAGCACGTGCTGCTCGCGCGCCGCCAGCTCGTCGGCGCCCCGCCGGTACATCTCGATCGCCTCGGCGCCCGGTTCCGAGGCCGGGCCCGTCTCCGCGAGCGCCTGGACGTGCACGAGCAGCCGTCGCACCGACTCGGCCGGGGCCCCCGACAGCTCCGCGGCCAGGGCCCGCTCGGCCGCGTCCCGCGCCCCGGGCACCTCAGGAGCGTCGGCGTGCCGCAGGGTCTGCTGGACGAGGCGGTGCAGGGCGAGGCCCTCGGGGCCGGACGTGATCAGGTGGTAGTCGCGCAGCGCGTCGACCGACTCCTCGAGCTCCCGCTCGGAGCGGCCCAGATGCCGCAGCACCTCACGCGGCACCGCCTCCGGGGCGAACCAGGCCAGCGTGTGCAGCAGCGGTACGGCCAGCGGGCGGCGGGAGCGGATGGCCGCCAGGCTGGTGCGCCAGATCTGGGCGATGGTACGGCCCGAGCGGCCCGCTCCGTCGTTGAGCACCACGTCGGGGACACGGGCCAGTTTCGCCCGGTAGGCCGCGAAGCCGATGCCGGTCTCCCGGAGGTAGGCGCCCGCCTGCGTGAGAGCCAGCGGCAGGTGCCCGAGGTCCTCGGCGAGCCGCGCGGCCTGCGCGCGCTCGGCGGCGGAGCGGTCCTCGCCCACGCCCGCCGTCGCGCACAGCAGGTCGACGGCCTCCCCGTGGTCCAGCACGTCCAGGCTGACCAGGCGGGCCCCCTCGGGCCAGCCGGTCCGGCACCGGCTCGTCACCAACTGGTGGCCGCGGTCGAGGAGTCGGCCCAGGAACGGGGTGAGGTGCTCGGGCCGCTCCACGTTGTCGTACACCAGCAGCCAGTCGGAGTGGTTCTCCAGCCAGGCCAGCGCCCACTCGGTGCGCTCCTTCGCGGAAGCCCGGCGGGCCCACTCCGGGTACAGGCGCAGGGCCAGCTCACCGAAGCCGGAGGCGATCCGCTCCTCGCTCTCGGCGGTGATCCACCACACGAGCCGGTACGCCTCGCTCCGGTGGGCGTAGTGCAGTGCCAGCGTGGTCTTGCCGATGCCGCCGAGGCCGCTCAGCGCGGTCGCGGCCTTCTGGGTGACGACCCCGCCGCCGGACCGCAGGGAGGCGCGTAACCGGCCCAGGTCGTCCGTGCGACCGACGAAAGGGGCCGAGGGCAGGGCGGGCAGGTTGTCCAGCCGGGCGGGCGGATCGATCGTGAGGGCGGCGGACTTCGCCGGCTCCGGCAGCACCGTCGTGTGCTCTTCGGTGTGCGGATTGCCGCCCGCCCGGAAACGGCCGCCGGCCTGCCCCGGCACCGCCAGGCCACGCTCCAGGACGGCAGCCCCCGCGGCCCGCGACTCCTCAGAGATGATCATGACTCCCCCGTGTCGATCACCCGCACCAGGCCGCGTCGTCACCCGCTCGCGGCACTGAAGGAATAGGCAACTGTACGGGGACGAAACGGAGTTGTCACCGGGGTGCGGGGTGGCGGCGCGGTCCGCCGCCACCCCCACCGTCAGAGCCGCTCGGGCGTCCGGATGCCCAGCAGGGCCATGCCCTGGTGCAGGGTGCGGGCCGTGATGTCGCAGAGGAACAGGCGGTTCTCCACCTGCTCCGGCGACTCGGCCTTCAGCACCGGGCACTTGTCGTAGAACGTCGTGTACAGCGACGCCAACTGGTACAGATACGCCGTCATCTTGTGCGGGGCGTACTCCGCCGCGGCCTCCGCCACCGTCGCCCCGAACGAGTCCAGGTGCAGGCCCAGCGCGCGCTCCGCCGCGTGCAGCCCCAGCTCCGGGTGCGCGGCCGGGCGGGCCTCGCCGGCCTTGCGCAGGATCGACCGGATACGGGCGTAGGCGTACTGGAGGTAGACGGACGTGTCGCCGTTCAGCGAGACCATCTGGTCCAGGTCGAACTTGTAGTCCCGGTTCGCCGACGTCGACAGGTCCGCGTACTTCACCGCGCCGATGCCCACCTGCGCGCCGCGCTCGGCGATCTCCTCCTCGGAGAGGTCCTGGGCCTTCTCCCGGACCACGGCCGACGCGCGGTCGATCGCCTCGTCGAGGAGGTCGACCAGCCGGACCGTCTCGCCCTCACGGGTCTTGAACGGCTTGCCGTCCTTGCCGAGGACCGTGCCGAAGGCCAGCTGCACCGCGCGCACGTCCTCGTTCAGCCAGCCGGCGCGGCGGGCCGTCTCGAACACCATCCGGAAGTGCAGCGACTGGCGGGCGTCCACCACGTACAGGAGCGTGTTCGCCTTGATGTCGAAGACGCGGTCGCGGATCGCCGAGAGGTCCGTCGCCGCGTAGCCGTAGCCGCCGTCCGACTTCTGCACGATCAGCGGGACCGGCTTGCCGTCCGGGCCCTTGACGTCGTCGAAGAAGACGCAGAGCGCGCCCTCGGAGCGGACCGCGACGCCCGACTCCTCCAGCAGGCGGCAGGTCTCCGCGAGCATGTCGTTGTAGCCGGACTCGCCGACGATGTCCGGGTCCCGGATCTCCATGTCCAGCTTCTCGAAGACGGAGAAGAAGTAGATCTTCGACTCGTCGACGAACTTCTGCCACATGGCGAGCGTCTGCGGGTCGCCCGCCTGGAGGTCGACCACCCGGCGCCGGGCGCGCGTCTTGAACTCCTCGTCGGAGTCGAAGAGCTTGCGGGCGGCCTTGTAGAGGCGGTCCAGGTTCGACATCGCCTCCTCGCCGCTCACCTCGGCCGACTCGTGGTCCAGCTCGTGCGGGTGCTCCTCCAGGTACTGGATGAGCATGCCGAACTGGGTGCCCCAGTCGCCGATGTGGTGGCGGCGGACCACCGACTCGCCCGTGAACTCCAGCAGCCGCGTCACCGAGTCGCCGATCACCGCGGAGCGCAGGTGACCGACGTGCATCTCCTTCGCCACGTTCGGCTGGGCGTAGTCGACGACCGTGGTGCCCGGGTGCTCCGCGCGCGGCACGCCGAGGCGGCCCGTGTCGTCCGCGTAGCGCGCGGCCAGGTTCTCCGTGATCGCCCGGTCGGTGATCGTGATGTTCAGGAAGCCGGGCCCCGAGACCTCGACGTCCCCGATCAGCTCACCCGACTCGACCCGGGAGACGACCTGCGTCGCCAGCTCCCGCGGGTTCGCCTTCTCCTTCTTGGCGAGGGCCAGGATCCCGTTGGCCTGGAAGTCGGCCCGGTCGCTTCGTCGCAGCAGCGGGTCCGCGGAGCCGGCCTGCGGCAGAGCTGCCGACAGGGCCGCCGCGAGGCGCTGGTGGACGGAGTCGCTGAGGGACGTGACCGAGGCCATAGGTAAGGGTGCCGTTCTCCTCGAGGGAATCGATAGACACGGCCAGTATCCCATGGGGGTAAAGCCGTTTTTCCGGGCGCGAGCTGGTCTGGGACAATGTTGCGGTCAGCCGTGCGACCGTACCGGCTGCCCGATGCAGAAAGAAGGACGTGCCGATCGTGGCTCAGAGCACCGAGACCACCGACTGGGTCTCCCGTTTCGCGGATGAGGTCATCGAGGAGTCGGAGCGCCGGGCCCCGGGCAAACCCGTCGTCGTCGCGTCCGGCCTCTCCCCGTCGGGCCCCATCCACCTCGGCAACCTCCGCGAGGTCATGACCCCGCACCTCGTCGCCGACGAGATCCGCCGCCGCGGGTACCAGGTGCGGCACCTGATCTCCTGGGACGACTACGACCGGTACCGCAAGGTGCCCGAGGGCATCCCCGGTGTCGACAAGGCGGAGTGGGCCGAGCACATCGGCAAGCCGCTGACGTCCGTCCCGGCGCCGAAGGGCTCCTCGTACCCGAACTGGGCCGAGCACTTCAAGGCCGCGATGATCGAGTCGCTGGCCGAACTCGGCGTGGAGTTCGACGGGATCAGCCAGACCGAGCAGTACACCTCCGGCGTGTACCGCGAGCAGATCCTGCACGCCATGAGGCACCGCGGCGACATCGACGCCATCCTCGACCAGTACCGCACCAAGAAGGCCCCGGCCAAGAAGCAGCAGGGGCAGAAGCCGGTCGACGAGGCCGAGCTGGAGGCCGCCGAGGGCTCCGGCGCCGCCGCCGAGGACGACGGCAGCTCCGGCTCCGCCGGCTACTTCCCGTACAAGCCGTACTGCGGCAACTGCGAGAAGGACCTCACCACCGTCACGTCCTACGACGACGACTCCACCGAGCTGACCTACGCCTGCACCGCGTGCGGCTTCTCGGAGACGGTCCGGCTGAACGAGTTCAACCGCGGCAAGCTGGTCTGGAAGGTCGACTGGCCGATGCGCTGGGCGTACGAGGGCGTGGTCTTCGAGCCCTCCGGCGTCGACCACTCCTCTCCCGGGTCGTCGTTCCAGGTCGGCGGGCAGATCGTCGGGATCTTCGGCGGCAAGCAGCCCATCGGGCCGATGTACGCCTTCGTCGGCATCTCCGGCATGGCCAAGATGTCGTCCTCCAAGGGCGGCGTGCCCACCCCGGCCGACGCCCTGCAGATCATGGAGCCGCAGCTGCTGCGCTGGCTCTACGCCCGCCGCCGGCCCAACCAGTCCTTCAAGGTCGCCTTCGACCAGGAGATCCAGCGGCTCTACGACGAGTGGGACCGGCTCGACGCCAAGGTCGCCGACGGCAGCGCCCTGCCCGCCGACGCCGCCGCGCACTCCCGCGCCGTGCGCACGGCCGCCGGTGAGCTGCCGCGCACGCCCCGGCCGCTGCCCTACCGGACGCTCGCGTCCGTCGCGGACATCACCGCCGGGCACGAGGACCAGGCCCTGCGCATCCTCAGCGAACTGGATCCGTCACGGCCGCTGGGCTCGCTGGAGGAGGCCCGGCCCCGCTACGACAAGGCCGAGGCATGGATCAACACGCACGTCCCCGCCGACCAGCGCACCATCGTGCGCGACGAGCCCGACGCCGAGCTGCTGAAGTCGCTCGACGAGCAGGGCCGTGAGTCGCTGCGGCTGCTGCTCGACGGGCTGGCCGAGCACTGGTCGCTCGACGGGCTGACCCACCTCGTGTACGGCGTGCCCAAGGTGCAGGCCGGGTTCTCCGCCGACGCCACGCCGAAGGAACTGCCGCCGGAGATCAAGACGGCCCAGCGGTCCTTCTTCGCGCTGCTGTACCACCTGCTGGTCGGGCGGGACACGGGGCCGCGGCTGCCCACGCTGCTGCTGGCGGTGGGGCAGGAGCGGGTGCGGCACCTGCTCGGCGACTAGGCGGTGAACAGGAAGGGGCCCTCGGTGACGAGGGCCCCTTCCTGTTCGCGTCTACCGGCCTCTACGCGATGTGGTCCTCTTCCAGTTCCGCCGTGTGGCGCTTCTGGAAGCGTTCCGCGAGGGACTTCAGTTCGCCCGGGCTCAGCGTCGTGCCGTAGGTGGCCTGGATGTTGTCGCCCAGGGCGCGGGGCGTGGGGTAGCTGCCGTCTATCGACTGCCGGAACACCTGGTAGTACGCCTCCTCGTCCGGCTCGGGGGCCGGTGGCGTGCCGCCGCCGTCGCCCAGTTCCCGGGTGCGGTTGGGACCCACCGGGATGGGGAAGCTGCCGGTGTCCTCCGGGGAGGGGGCCGGGTCGTACTCGGGCTGGTACTGCTCGGCCCCCTGCTCTTCGGCGATCCACTGGGCGTACTGGTCGGGGTCGTAGGCCGGGTCGTAGCCGCCCTGGTACTCGACCTCCCGGGGAGCGTTGAACCAAGGGCTCTGGTCCGGCTCGGGCTCCGGTTCCGGGTACTCGGCGTCGTGGTTGCCCTCCAGCTGAGGGCGCTGCTCGCCGGGAGGCGCCGCTCTGTGTGGGACGGGTGCCGCCCCGGCGGCACGACTGCCCGCATCCGGGTCCGTTTGCGGCGGCGGGGGGATCAGGGCGGGTTCGATGCCCGCCGCCGCCAGGCCCGCCGGGGCCGTCTCCGCCAGGGGAACGCCGTAGCGGGCCAGCCGCAGCGGCATCAGGGACTCCACCGGGGCCTTCCTGCGCCACGCCCGTCCGAAGCGGGACCGCAGCCGGGCCTGGTAGACGAGACGTTCCTGCTCCAGCTTGATGACCTGCTCGTAGGAGCGCAGCTCCCAGAGCTTCATGCGGCGCCAGAGGAGGAACGTGGGCACGGGGGAGAGGAGCCAGCGGGTGAGGCGGACGCCCTCCATGTGCTTGTCGGCCGTGATGTCGGCGATCCGGCCGATCGCGTGGCGGGCCGCCTCGACCGCGACCACGAAGAGGATCGGGATCACCGCGTGCATGCCCACGCCCAGCGGGTCCGGCCAGGCCGCCGCGCCGTTGAAGGCGATCGTCGCCGCCGTCAGGAGCCACGCCGTCTGGCGCAGGAGCGGGAACGGGATCCTGATCCAGGTGAGGAGCAGGTCCAGGGCCAGCAGGACGCAGATGCCCGCGTCGATGCCGATCGGGAAGACGTAGGAGAAGTTCCCGAAGCCCTTCTTCAGGGCCAACTCGCGGACCGCCGCGTACGAACCGGCGAAGCCGATGCCGGCGATGATCACGGCGCCGGCCACGACCACGCCGATGAGAACGCGGTGCATCCGAGTCAGCTGCAGTGGCGCGGCCACCCGTACTCCCCTCCCCTTGCGTGTTGTTGCGCGCAACAGGGTGGCACATGTGTGCGGAGGACGGGTGGCCGGTTCCCGACGGGTCTGTTCAGCTCTCCGCCGCGGGCTTCTTCGACGCCGACTGCGACGGGGACGCCGAGGGGGACTTGGACGCGGACTCGGAAGGGGACTTGGAGGGGGACTTGGACGGCTCGCCGCCCGCCTCGCCGCCGCCCGCGCCGTTGGCCTCGGACACCGCCGCCACGGCCTCCTCGGCGGCCTTCTTCGCGTCCTTCAGCAGGTCGTCGGCGCTCGGGGACTTGTCACCGGCCAGGCCCGCGCCGTTGTAGTCGATGGTGACGACGACGTTCTCCACGCGCGCCACGATCGTCTGCTGCTTGAAGGTGCCTTCCTTCTTCTTCAGCTCGTAGCGCACGGCCGTCGCCTCGTCGCCCGTCCCGGACACCGGCTCCGACTTGGCGTTCTTGGCGCCCTCGGCGGCCTGGGCGTCCTGGACCTGCTTCTCGAAGTACTCGTGGGCGAGCTTGTCGGCCGGGCCGCGGGTGACGTCCGACTCGAAGCGCAGCATCGACACGTTGAGCCAGCGGAACTGCGAGCCCTTCACGCCGTTGTTGTCGAGGCTGTTCCAGGAGCAGCTGCCGCGCGTGGAGATGTCGTCCGACTTGCCCTCCTTGCCCGACTTACTCTCCGGGACGAGGTCCTCCAGCGTCTTCTTCGAGAGCGTCTTGCACGCCTCCGGAAGCTTGCCGTACGCCGCCGCCTCCACGGTCGGCGACGGGCTCGCGGACGCCGACGCGGCGGCCTTCGCGGCCTTGTCCGTGCTGTCGCCGGAGCCGGAGTCCGAGGAGCAGCCGGCGGCGACCAGCATCACGGGGACGGCGGCCGCGCAGACAAGGACGCGGTTCAGGCGCTTCGCTCGCTGGTCTCGCTCTTCTCGCTGTGCTCGTCGCTGCATGGTTCCTTCACTCATGACGCTCGTGGTTCCTGCGGTCGGAACGGGTCCGAGTGGTCACGGTACGCGGTGAGGCAGCGGTGTGGTCTTCCTTCGGGCGCTTTGCGCGTGCGCGTGAAGGGGGCGTGAAGGGCCCTCAGTCGCTCAGCGAATCGGCCAGCTGGGAGGCCAGTTTCTGCGCCCTGTCCTGCATTTCTTGGCTGTCCGGGACGACCCCGATCGCCGCCGGCTGCTCGGCGTACTCGATGGTCACGATGACGTTGGACGTGCGGAACGCCACAGTCACCGTCCGCTGCTTGGCCGTCGAACCGGAACTGCTCAGCTCGTCGTCGAGGAACGCCTCGTCGCCCAGTTCCTCCAGGACGCGCGGCCGGAGCTCGGTCGGGGTGGCGGAGGCGGACGCCGAGGGCGAGGACGAGCCGGACGGCGAGGACGAACCGGACGGGGAGGGCGAGCCGCTCGGGGCGTCGGAGGCGCCGCCCGCCGGGGTGCTGCCGCTGACGGCGGACTCGGTGGCGGTCGGCTCGGGCAGATGGGCCGCCGCCTCCTTCTCCGCGAAGAGCTGCTCGGCCTGGCTGTCGTCGCTGACGGCGTTGTCGTAGGAGACGACCCGTTCGAAGTCGATGAGCAGGTGGTCGGTGGCGTCCTGGGAGTCGACCTTCCAGCGGCAGCCGACCTTGCGGTCGGTGTCGTAGGTGAGCGTCGCCTCGCCCTCGTAGGCCTTCTCGCGCTGATCCGGGTCGCTGATCTGCCGGATACCGGGCAGGAGTTCGTCGAGCGTGCTCTGGCCGGGGGCGTCGCAGGGCTCGGGCAGGGTGCGGTAGCGGCCCGGCTCGGCGGCGGGCGAGGCCGTGCCGGCGTCGCCCGGGTTGGCGTCGTCGGTCGGGCCGCCGTCGCCCGAGCCGCCGGTGCAGCCGGCCAGCAGCGCCGCGAGGAGCGCGGCGACACCCGGTACGTACGCCTTCCGTTGCACGTGGGGGCTCCTCTCGACGCGGATATTGGCTTGCCGCCGCGGGGCGGCCGATGAACACAATGTGTATCGCACGCACAGCCGTGGACGCCGGTCCGATTTCCCTTTCGTCGACCTTGGCGCCGGTAAGTGCTCTTGAGGACTTCTGTTCGTTTACGGGGGATTGAGGACGCTATGTCGTATGTAGAGATACCTGGTGCGAAGGTACCGATCCGGATGTGGACCGACCCGGCCTCGGTCGAGGACTCGGCGCTCCAGCAGCTCCGGAACGTCGCCACGCTGCCGTGGATCAAGGGCCTGGCCGTCATGCCGGACGTGCACTACGGCAAGGGTGCGACGGTCGGCTCGGTCATCGCGATGAAGGGCGCGGTGTGCCCGGCGGCGGTGGGCGTCGACATCGGCTGCGGAATGTCGGCGGTGAGGACGTCCCTGACGGCGAACGACCTGCCCGGCGACCTGTCCCGGCTGCGGTCGCGGATCGAGCAGGTGATTCCGGTGGGGCGGGGGATGCATGAGGATCCCGTCGATCCGGGGCGGCTGCACGGGTTCGGAACGGCCGGGTGGGAGGACTTCTGGGGGCGGTTCGACGGGGTGGCGGAGGCGGTTCGGTTCCGGCGGGAACGGGCGGGGGCGCAAATGGGAACCCTTGGCCAAGGGAATCATTTTGTCGAAGTCTGCACGGATACGACCGGTTCTGTCTGGCTCATGCTCCACTCCGGTTCCCGCAACATCGGTAAGGAACTGGCCGAGCACCACATCGGCGTGGCCCAGAAGCTCCCGCACAACCAGGGGCTGGTCGACCGCGACCTCGCCGTGTTCGTCGCGGACACCCCGCAGATGGCGGCGTACCGCAACGACCTGTTCTGGGCGCAGGAGTACGCGAAGTACAACCGCTCGATCATGATGGCGCTCCTGAAGGACGTGATCCGCAAGGAGTTCAAGAAGGCGAAGCCCACCTTCGAGCCGGAGATCAGCGCGCACCACAACTACGTGGCCGAGGAGCGCTACGACGGCATGGACCTGCTCGTGACCCGCAAGGGGGCTATCCGGGCGGGCTCGGGCGAGTACGGCATCATCCCGGGTTCCATGGGCACGGGTTCGTACATCGTGAAAGGCCTCGGCAACGACAAGTCCTTCAACTCGGCATCGCACGGCGCAGGCCGGCGCATGAGCCGCAACGCGGCCAAGCGCCGGTTCTCGACGAAGGACCTGGAGGAGCAGACGCGGGGCGTGGAGTGCCGCAAGGACTCCGGCGTCGTGGACGAGATCCCGGGCGCCTACAAGCCCATCGAGCAGGTCATCGACCAGCAGCGTGATCTGGTGGAAGTCGTGGCGAAGCTGAAGCAGGTCGTCTGCGTGAAGGGCTGACACGCAAGGGCCCCGGTCGGAACCGGGGCCCTTGGGACTTCGTTATTCGCCGCTGGGTCGGGGCACTTGGCCGCTGCGCAGGCGCCAGAGCCGGAGATTGCAGCTCTGGGCGGTTCTTCCGAGCGCGGTTGCCGCGGCCGTCGGGCTGTTGAGCTTCAGCAGAATTCGGTCTTCGTGGTCAGTCCAACGGCGTTTCGTGTACGCGGACCGCATTCCCGTGGGACGCACCCATGCGGTCAGGGACGCGGCTGCCGCTCGTTTGCGCTCCAAGGCCAAACAGCCCGGGTAGTACAGTTCGGCCGCCAGGCGCTGGGCCACTTCCATTGTGTAGAGGACGTTGTAGATGCCGTCGCGGCTGTTGCGCTTCGGGATGCGTTCGGCTCCCGTGACCTCTTTCGCGTAGCGGCAGATGTAGGACGCCATGGCAGTGCTGGCCGTGGTGAGGGAGATGAAGGGGAGCCCCTTGCCTGTGTAGCCCACTGAACCATCGGCATCGATGACGCCCCGCAGATAGTCCCGGCTGGAAAACGCGAGACGCGGCGGGGCGATCGTTCTGGATTTGCGGCCGTATGGCAGCCCGAGTTCGCTCAGCTTGGTTCTGGCCTTGAGGGAGCACAGGCTCCACGTGGCCGAGGTGTACTCCTCTGAGAAATTGGTGGACCGATCGCGCGTCCTGATGCTGCTGTAGAACGGCGTCAGCTTCTGGAATTCCTTCAGAACGTCGACATCGCGAGCGTTGAGCTCGACGGTCAACTTGCCCTTCTGCCCGGCACATCGTTGCAGATGCCCATCCGCCTGCAAGAAGCCGAACATGTACGCGTACTCAGGGACCGTGAGGTCCATGAACTCGGGAGCGCTAGGCTCGCAGTCAGCCACAGGGAAGCCTCTACTTCCTTGTCGGTCAGGCCCTCGGTCGGGACCGGCATCCCGGGCGAGGGCCGTCGCTTTGATGGTGTGGCGTGAGCCTAGAGCGCTAGTTCAGTCGCTGTTCGGATGATCGAGTGGGTTCACTCCTGTGAGTTATGCCGACGAGGGCTCACAGCTCCCGGTGCACCTTCGTGTTCGACGCCTGGGCGCGGGGGCGGAGGATCAGGAGGTCGACGTTGACGTGGGCGGGGCGGGTGACCGCCCACGTGATCGTGTCGGCGACGTCGTCGGCGGTGAGGGGCTCGGCGACGCCCTCGTAGACCTTGGCGGCCTTCTCCTCGTCGCCGCCGAAGCGGGTCAGGGCGAACTCGTCCGTCTTGACCATGCCGGGGGCGATCTCGATGACGCGGACCGGCTGGCCGACGATCTCCAGGCGGAGGGTCTCGGCGAGGACGTGGGCGCCGTGCTTGGCGGCGACGTAGCCCGCGCCGCCCTCGTAGGTGCCGTGGCCCGCGGTGGAGGAGACGACCACGACCGTGCCGTCGCCGCTCGCGATCAGCTTGGGCAGCAGGGCCTGGGTGAGGTTGAGCGTGCCGATGACGTTCGTCTCGTACATCTGCCGCCAGTCGGCCGGGTCGCCGGTCGCGACCGGGTCGGCGCCGAGCGCGCCGCCCGCGTTGTTGACGAGCACGCCGATCGTCCTGAACGCCGTCGCGAACTCGTCGACCGCGGCGCGGTCGGTGACGTCGAGGGCGTACGCCGTGGCCTGGTGGCCCGCCTTGTTGATCTCCTCCGCCAGCGCCTCGATGCGGTCCTTGCGGCGCGCGGTGAGGACGACGCGGTAGCCCACCGCGGCGAGTCGCCGGGCCGTGGCGGCGCCGATTCCGCTGCTCGCACCCGTGACGACGGCGATGCGGGAGGCTGCGGACGGGGCGGCGGTGGCCATGGGAGCTCCTCGGGCGTGGGTGCGGCCGGCGTGTGCGGCCGGGCTTCCCGCCAGGATAGGCGGGCCTCGCGGTGGGAGAATGAGGGCGGGTGATCCCCTGTTTCCCTGGAGGTGGATCATGGGCGAGGCACGTGAGGTCATGGACCGGCTCACGGACGCGGTCACCAGGCACGCCGATCTGAAGGTCGTCGCCGATCTGTACGCCGAGGACGCGGTCGCCTTCACGCCGGACGAGGGCGAGCTGCGCGGGCGCGACAACATCGTCGAGTACTGGCGGACGATGAAGGAGGCGGTCCCCGAGGCGACGTTCCAGCCGCTGCACTCCTACGAGGTCGGCGACACGGCCATCGACGAGGGCATCTTCAGCGGGCGCAACACCGGGCCGCTGGAGCTGCCGAACGGCGAGACGCTGCCGCCGACGCAGAAGGAGATCAGGATCCGAGGGGTGGACATCGCCACCGTGCGGGACGGGCGGATCGTCGACTACCGGCTGTACTTCGACGAGATGGACTTCCTCGGTCAGTTGGGGCTGCTGCCCGACGAGCCGTTCTGAGGCCCCGAGGGGGCCGGTCAGTTGCCGCGCGGGGCGTACATGATGACCGCCATGCCCGCGAGGCAGATCAGCGCGCCCGTGATGTCCCAGCGGTCCGGGCGGTAGCCGTCCGCGACGACGCCCCACAGGATCGAACCGGCGACGAAGATCCCGCCGTACGCGGCGAGGACGCGGCCGAAGTGGGCGTCGGGCTGGAACGTCGCCACGAAGCCGTAGGCGCCGAGCGCGAGGACGCCGCCGGCCGCCCAGAGCCAGCCCTTGTGCTCGCGCACGCCCTGCCAGACCAGCCACGCGCCGCCGATCTCCAGGAGCGCGGCGAGGACGAAGAGGGCGGCGGAACGCAGGATCGACATGCGGGCAGCTTGGCATGTCGGGGGGCACCCCGCCGGGGCGGGTGTCACCTGATGGACGGCGCCTGTGGGGGGCTTCGCGTGGGATACATCGCAGTGCGAGTGCGAGTGCCCGCGCGCACACGAGTGTGCGGGTGTCCCGGCGGCTGAGGAGTGGGCGGTATGGGGAGAGTGCGGGTCGGTGTGGTGCGGGGCGGGCTGGTGTGGGGCGCGGCCGTGGCGGGGCTGGTGGTGGGGGCGGCGGTGCCGGCGGCGGCAGGGGCGGTGGGTTCCGCGGGCGGTGGCGCTGCCGCGGTCGGTGGCGCGGTGCCGGAGGCCGATCTCGCCTATCACGGGTTCGCCGTGATGTCCGCCGGGCTCGTCGACCTGGCGTTCACGCCGCGCAACCACGGTCCGGCCGCCGTCGCGGACGCGACCGTGCGGTTGCGGTGGTCGGCGCCGCTGACCGACCGGCAGGAGCTGCCGGAGGGGTGTGCGCGCTCGGGCCGGCAGGTGGTGCTGTGCCGGACGGGGGCGTTGCCCGCGGACGGGGTGGGGGAGCGGATCGGTCTGCGGGTGCGGGTGCTGGGCGCGCCGTCGGAGGTGGTGGTGGAGCTGGAGACGGTGTGGGGCGGCGGGGCGGTGGACCGTCATCGGGGGAACGACCGGCAGCGGGTACTCGTCCTGGACACCGGGGACCCGTACCACTTCTGAGGTGCCGTGCTCCGGACACCGCTCCACGGTATGGTTGAACGGTAAACAACCTGGAGGGTGAGCGAGCATGCAGTTCGGGATCTTCAGCGTCGGCGACGTCACGCCCGACCCGACCACCGGCCGGACCCCGACCGAGCGGGAGCGGATCAAGGCGATGGTCGCCATCGCGCTCAAGGCCGAGGAGGCCGGGCTCGACGTCTTCGCGACCGGCGAGCACCACAACCCGCCGTTCGTGCCCTCGTCCCCGACCACGATGCTCGGCTACGTCGCCGCCCGCACCGAGCGGCTGATCCTCTCCACGGCCACCACCCTCATCACCACCAACGACCCGGTGAAGATCGCCGAGGACTTCGCGATGCTCCAGCACCTGGCCGACGGCCGGGTGGACCTGATGCTGGGCCGCGGCAACACCGCCCCCGTCTACCCCTGGTTCGGCCAGGACATCCGGCAGGGCATCCCGCTCGCGATCGAGAACTACGCCCTCCTGCACCGGCTGTGGCGCGAGGAGGCCGTCGACTGGGAGGGGAAGTTCCGTACGCCCCTGCAGGGCTTCACCGCCACGCCCCGCCCCCTGGACGGCGTACCGCCGTTCGTCTGGCACGGGTCGATCCGCTCGCCGGAGATCGCCGAGCAGGCCGCGTTCTACGGCGACGGCTTCTTCCACAACAACATCTTCTGGCCCGCCGACCACACCAGGCGCATGGTCGAGCTGTACCGGGAGCGGTACGCGCACTACGGCCACGGCACGCCCGAGCAGGCGATCGTCGGCCTCGGCGGGCATGTGTTCATGCGGAAGAACGCGCAGGACGCGGTGCGCGAGTTCCGGCCCTACTTCGACGTCGCGCCGGTGTACGGGCACGGACCGTCGCTGGAGGACTTCATGGACCAGACGCCGCTGACCGTCGGCTCCCCGCAGCAGGTCATCGAGAAGACACTGGCCTTCCGCGACTACGCCGGCGACTACCAGCGCCAGCTGTTCCTCGTCGACCACGCCGGGCTGCCGCTGAAGACCGTGCTGGAGCAGATCGACCTGCTGGGCGAGGAGGTCGTGCCGGTGCTCCGCAAGGAGTTCGCCGTGGACCGCCCGGCGAACGTCCCGGACGCCCCGACACACGCCGCCCGGCTCGCCGCGACCCGGAGGTGAGAGGACGGTAGGCACCCTGCCCGCGGTTGCGCGCCCCTGGTGAGAGGGCAGTAAGAAGGACGCCCCGGTGCAGCTCATCCCCTCGCGCAGACCCGGCGGCGGGGCACACTGGACGCGTGTCCCAAACAGTGCTGCTCGCCGAAGACGACCGCGCCATCCGCAACGCCCTGGAGCGCGCCCTGACCCTGGAGGGCTACCAGGTCATGGCCGTCGCCGACGGTGTCGAGGCACTGGCGCAGGCCCACCGCAACCGCCCGGACGTCCTCGTCCTGGACGTGATGATGCCCGGCATCGACGGACTCCAGGTGTGCCGCGTGCTGCGCGCCGAGGGCGACCGGACGCCGATCCTGATGCTGACGGCCCTCGTGGAGACCGCCGACCGGATCGCCGGGCTGGACGCGGGCGCCGACGACTACGTGGTGAAGCCCTTCGACGTGGAGGAGGTCTTCGCCCGGCTGCGCGCGCTGCTGCGCCGCACCAGCCCGGTGGGGGTCGGCGGCGCGCCGGTGGCCGAGGCGCCCCGGCCGGTGCCCGAGCGGTTCATCGAGGCCGCCGGCGTCCGCATGGACCCGCAGGCGCGCCGGGCCTGGCGGGGCGCGCGCGAGCTGGAACTGACCCGCACCGAGTTCGAACTGCTGGAGCTGCTGGTCCGCAACTCGGGCATCGTCCTCGACCACTCGACGATCTACGACCGCATCTGGGGCTACGACTTCGGTCCCGGCTCGAAGAACCTCGCCGTCTACGTCGGCTACCTGCGCCGCAAGCTCGACGAGCCGGGCGCGCCGCAGCTGATCCACACGGTGCGCGGCGTGGGTTACGTGCTGCGGGAGGACTGAGTGGGCCGCCTGCGCCGGCTGCTGGCCGGGCGGCGGCCGGGACTGGTCTCGCTGCGGACCACGTTCGCGGTGTCGTTCGCGGCGGTCACGGCGGCCGTGACGATCCTGGTCGGCATCCTGTCGTACAGCGCGGCGGCCCGGCTGGTGCGGGTGGACCAGCAGACGGTGTTCGACGAGGTCGTGCAGGACCTGCGCGACGAGGTGCGGCAGAACCACATGACGCCCGGCGACTTCTCGTCCGCCGCGCCGGGCCATGACCTGGTGCGCCCCGCCCGGACGGACGTGCAGGTGCTCGGCCCGGACGGGCATGTCGTCGACCCGGGCCGTCCGGGGCTGCCGGTCACCGGCGCCGACGTGCGGATCGCCGCCGCGTCGGCGTCCGGGCGGGTGGTCGAGCACAAGGACGTCGACGTGGGCGACGACGTCTACCGCGTCGCGACCGTCTCCCTCGGCGGCGGCCGGGGCGCGGTGCAGGTCGCGCAGGAGTTCAGCGACGTCGAGGACCTGCTGCGGGCGCTCCAGCAGCGGACGCTGCTCCTGATGGCCGCGGTGGTCATCGGCGCCGGGCTGTTCGGCTGGTGGCTGGCCCGGCGGATCACGCGCCGCCTGGTCGTCCTGACCGACGCGGCCGAGGACGTCGCCCGCACCCGCCGCCTCGGCATCCAGGTGCCCGTCGCCGGACATGACGAGGTGGGCCGGCTGGGCCGGGCCTTCGACCGCATGCTCGGGCGGCTCGCCCAGTCCGAGGAGGACCAGCGCCGCCTGGTCCAGGACGCGGGCCACGAGCTGCGCACGCCGCTGACCTCGCTGCGGACGAACATCTCCCTGCTCCGCCGGATCGACGAACTCCCGCCGGAGACCCGCGAGGAACTCGTCGCCGACCTGGGGCAGGAGGCCCGGGAGCTGACCGACCTGGTCAACGAGCTGGTCGACCTCGCGGCCGGGCAGTCCGACACGGAGCCGCCGCAGCGGGTGAACATCGCCGACATCGCGGAGGAGGTGGCGGGCCTCGCCCGGCGCCGCAGCGGACGGCGGATCGTGCTGCGCGCGAGCGGCGACACCACGACCGACGGGCGGCCCGGGATGCTGACCCGGGCGCTGTCCAACCTCGTCGAGAACGCCGTGAAGTTCGACCAGCGTGGCACGGCCCCCATCGAGATCGTCGTCGCCGGGCCCGCCCGGCCCGGCACGATCCGCGTCGAGGTCCTCGACCGGGGCCCCGGCATAGCCGAGAAGGACCTCGACCGCGTCTTCGACCGCTTCTACCGCGCGGCCGACGCCCGCTCCCTGCCGGGCTCCGGCCTGGGCCTGTCCATCGTCCGCGAGGTGGCCCTCGCACACGGTGGAGCACCGTTCGCGTTCCGCCGGGACGGCGGCGGCACGGTGATCGGCTTCACGGTGGGCGGCGGCATCGACTGACACACCTGTCGCGCCTGGCCGCCCGCACCCCATCCCGCTGGACCCGGGCCGCCTCCCCGCGTACGAACCCCCCGGGCCGAGCAGGTATGCGTGCGGGGACGCGACCGTCGCGCCCCGGGTGAGGGGAGGACCGGCAGCGTGCTGAGTGACGAGGAGGCCGCCGCCCTGGCGGAGATCGACGAGGCGGCCCTGGCCCGGACCCTTCAGGAGCTGATCGCCGTGCCCAGCGTGACCGGCAGCGCCGCCGAGTCGGAGCTGCAGCACCAGCTGGCGGGCCGGCTGGAGTGGCTCGGCCTGGAGACCGACCTGTGGTCGATGGACCTGCCCGCCCTCCGGGCCCACCCGGACTTCCCGGGCACGGAGGCGCCCCGCGACGAGGCCTGGGGCCTGGTCGGCACCACCCCCGACGGCGGCGACGGGCCCACCCTGATCCTCCAGGGCCACGTCGACGTCGTACCGCCCGGCGACCCCGCCGCCTGGGACGGTGACCCGTTCGTGCCCCGGGTGACCGGGGACGTCGTCCACGGGCGCGGCGCCTGCGACATGAAGGCCGGCATAGCCGCGCACCTCGCCGCGCTGGCCGCGATCCGCGCGGCCGGGATCCGCCTGCGCGGCCGGATCGCCGTGCACTTCGTCGTCGGCGAGGAGGACGGCGGCCTCGGCGCCTTCGGCACCCTCCAGCGGGGCCACGGCGGCGACGCCTGCGTCATCGCCGAGCCCACCGCGGGCACGCTGATCACCGCCAACGCCGGTGCCCTGACGTTCCGCGTCACCGTGCCCGGCCGGGCCGCCCACGCCAGTTCCCGGGAGCGGGGCGTGAGCGCGATCGACGCGTACCTGCCCCTGCACCAGGCCCTGGCCCGCCTGGAGGCCGTACGCAACACCGATCCGGACCCGCTGCTGGCCGAGTACCCCATCCCCTACGCGCTCTCCGTCGGCACGGTGCGCTCCGGCGACTGGGCGAGCAGCGTCCCGGACCTGCTCGTCGCCGAGGGCCGGCTCGGCGTACGCCTCGACGAGGACCCGGACGACGCGCGCCGCGCCCTGGAGGAGTGCGTCGCCGAGGCCGCCGCCGCCGACCCCTGGCTCCGCGCCCACCCGCCGGCCGTGACCTGGCCCGGCGGCCGGTTCGCCCCCGGCCGCCTGCCCGACGGCCATCCCCTGCCCGGCCTCCTGCGCGGCGCCTGGTCCGACACGGCGGGCGGCCCCGCCCTGCGCGAACGCGGCGCGACGTACGGCAGCGACCTGCGGCTGTACGCCGGGGCCGGCATCCCCACGCTGCAGTTCGGGCCGGGGGACATCCAGGTGGCCCACAGCGCGGGGGAACGGGTGTCACTACGCGAGGTGGTGGCGGTGACGCGGGCGCTGGTGGTCGGGGCGCTGCGGGTGGTCGGCACGAAGTGACCACCACCCGGCGGACGCCACGCCGCCCGAGGCGGTCGGTCAGCTCGCGGCCCCCCACCGCAGCGCGTGCTGGAGACGAAACCGCCCGCCGTGCGTGAGCCGCACCCCCGGCGTTCCCGAGAAGATCTCGTGCCCCTTGTCGTGGTCGCCCGCCTCGGCGGCCTCCTGGTGGGCCTCGACACTCGTCCACTCGGTGTAGAGCAGAACGCGGCTGCCGTCGACGCTGTGCAGGAAGCGGGCGGAGATCGCCCCGGGGTGGCCGCCGTCCCGCGGCTGCGCAGCGATCACCGCGTCCGTGAAGAAGCGCTGCCGCTCGGGCCCGTCGACGTCGAAGGCAGCGGTGATGAGGCAGCCCGGGACACGGGTCTCGTGGTCCTCGGCCAGGCTGCGGTCGAGGCGGTAGCGGGGTGGGCCGGCGGGCGGGACCGCCGTGTCGTCGTCCCACTGGGCGAGCGTCAGCACGGTCTCCCCGTCCGTGCTCAGGAACCAGCTGACGGCGGCGAGGCCCGGCGGCGGGGTCTCCAGTGCTCCCGACTCGGCTGCCACGAGCGCCCGTTGGCGGTCGGGGCCGTCGGCGTGCCGGGTGCCGATGACCAGCGTGCCGGGGCGGGTGAGATCCGGGAAGAGGGCGGTGGGCACGGGAGGGCTCCTTCTCGTACGGACGCGGGACGGCGGTGGAACCGTGATCGTGCCCGAGGGCGCCGTGGGACGGTCAACCGCTTTACTCACGCCGGGGGCCCGGGGGCGGTGCAAAAACCCGCTGATCTGCTGGTATGCCGAACGTCGTCAACCGGCGGGCGACGGCGCGGTCTCGTATCGCCGTTCGAGATGCCATTCGTTCCCCTGAAATGTGGCGACACCCGGTGTGGCCGGTCGCGGGCTCGGCATTCCCTTGATCGGGTCTGTCCCATCTGCGAACGGAGACGCCCCGTGCGAATGACTGACATCCAGCGCTGCGAGGTCCGGCCTGGACGACTCGTCGAATGGACGCTCAGTCCGGCGACCGTCGCGACGGCGAAGGGCCTGCCGGAGGACTCCCGGCCGCCCGCCTACATCCAGGAGTCGCACCTGCGGACCGCGCGGACCGTGCGCGACGACGGCCTGTTCGTGCCGACCTGGATCGGCGCCGCCTTCGACCTCCCGGGCCGGGCCGACCTCGACGCCCTGGGCGAGGCGCTGCGCGGCTGGACCCTGCGGCACGAGACGCTGCGCAGCGGATTCCGCTGGGCGGGCGGCTCCGGCGACGAGCTGCGCCGCTTCACCCTCGACGCCGACGCCGTGTCCCTGCACCGTGAGGACGTCGGCGACTTCACCGACCCCGCGGCCCTCGCCCAGCACCTCCAGGACCGCTTCGACACCACGGCGGACGCCCTGCGCTGGCCCAACCTCATCTACACGGCGGTCGTCCGGGACGACAGCACCAGCGTGTACCTGGCCTTCGACCACAGCAACGTCGACGCGTTCTCGATCTACCGCATGCCGGCCGAGATCCGCGAGCTGTACGCCGCCCACCGCACCGGCCGCGCCCCGGACCAGGCACCGGTCAGCAGCTACGTCGACTTCTGCGAGGCCGAGCGGGCGGACGCGGACCGGATGGACGCCGACCACGAGATCGTCGCCCGCTGGCGGGAGTTCATCCAGCGCTGCGACGGGCGGCTGCCGAGTTTCCCCGTCGACCTCGGCCTGGAGCCCGGCGGTGCGCTGCCCACCCAGAAGCTGATGCGGGAGATGCTCGTGGACGCGGACGCCGCCGCCGCGTTCGAGGCGTACTGCCGCCCCTGCGGCGGCACCCAGGTCGGGCTGCTGGCGGCGACCGCGCTGATCGTCCACGAGATCGGCGGCGAGTCCGTCTACCGCACCGTGGTGCCCTTCCACACCCGGGCGAGGTCGGCGTACTCGGACTCCGTGGGCTGGTACGTCGGCGGCGCGCCGATCGAGGTGCCCGTGGCCCGCACGCCCGACTTCCCGGCCGCGCTGACGACCGTGCGCAACGCGCTGCACACCGCCCGGCCGCTGGCCCGCATGCCGCTCGCCCGGGTGCTGCGGCTGCTGGGCGCCGACTTCCGGCCGACCTCCCCGGACATGTACTCGATCGTGTCGTACACCGACACCCGGGCCATCCCGGACTCCACGAGCTGGACCGAGCGCAACGCCTACGGCCTGATCAGGGTCTCCTACGGCGACCAGGTGTGCGCCTGGGTGACCCGGCTGCACGAGGGGCTGTGGTTCGCGGCCCGCCACCCGGACACCGACGTCGCCCACAAGAACCTGCGGCTGTACGCCGACCGGCTGCGCGACATCATCCTGTCGGTCGCGGACCGCGCCCCCCACACCAGGCGGTGAGCCGCCCCGGGCCTACACGCCCGCGTACGAGTGCTTGCCGGAGACGAAGATGTTCACGCCGTAGTAGTTGAACAGCCAGCAGCCGAAGGCGAGCAGGGCCAGGTAGGCGGCCTTGCGGCCCTTCCAGCCGGCCGTGGCGCGGGCGTGCAGGTAACCGGCGTAGGCGACCCAGGTGATGAAGGACCAGGTCTCCTTGGGGTCCCAGCCCCAGTAGCGGCCCCAGGCGTCGCCGGCCCAGATGGCGCCCGCGATGATCGTGAACGTCCACAGCGGGAAGACGGCCGCGTTGACGCGGTAGGAGAACTTGTCGAGGGAGGCGGAGGAGGGCAGCCGCTCCAGCACCGAGGTGGCGAAGGTGCCGGGCGTGCCGCCGCTCGCCAGCTTGTTCTCGTAGGAGTCCTTGAAGAGGTACAGGATCGTGCCGACCGCGCCCACGTAGAACACCGCGCCGCAGAAGATCGCCGTGGAGACGTGGATGTACAGCCAGTACGAGTGCAGCGCCGGGACGAGCTGGTCGCTGGCGGTGTACAGGACCGTGACGGCGAGGCCCAGGTCGAGCAGGACGGTGGTGGTCAGGAACAGGCCGAGCCAGCGGACGTTCTTCTTCAGCGCCAGCAGGCCGAGGTAGACCCCGACCGCGACCGTGGAGAACGTGATGTTGAACTCGTACATGTTGCCCCACGGCGCCCGCTCCACCGAGGCCGCGCGGGCGATGACGCCGCCCAGCTCGATCAAGAAGGCGAGCACGGTGAGGGAGATGGCGATCCGGCCGTAGAGGTCGCCCTGTTCGTCACCGCCGTGGGCGCCGGGCCCGTCCGGCACGTCGCGCTGGCCGGCCGCGGCCCGCACGGTGACCTTCGGCCGCTCCAGCACGGCGGTGCCGCCCGCCTGGTTCACGGTGACGGCGGGCGCCTTCTTCGCCGCCTGCTCGGTGGTGAGCGCGGCGGCGGTCCGGGCGACCTTGCTGCGGCTGCCGAAGAGCCACTCCGCGATGTACGCGAAGAAGGCCAGGGTGTAGACGGCCATCGCGGAGTAGATCAGCGTGTTGCTGATGTTGGCGAGATGTTCGTTGGTGGCGGCGGCGAGAGTCACTTGTTCTCAGCCCCTTCGGCAGGTACGGGGGTTTCGGTGCCCGGCTCCTGGTCGGGGTCGGGGGAATCTGCGGGGTCGGATGCTCCGGGCGCCCGGTCGTACAGGATCCCGGCGAGGTCGCCCAGTTCCTCGGGGACCTTGGCGGACTCGCTGCGGCCGAGGCCCGCCATCTCGACGACGGTGACGCCGTCGGCGCCCCGGACCGCGCGGACCCAGACGCGGCGGCGCTGGATGAACAGCGAGCCGGCCAGGCCGAAGATCGCGGCGATGGCACCGCCCAGGGCCCAGCCGCTGGCGGGCTGCTGGGTGATCTGGAACTGCGCCCACTCCTTGATGTCCTTCTCGAACGTGATCGAGCCGGCGCCGTTCGGCAGCTGCATCGTCTGGCCGGGCCTGAGCAGCTTCTTCAGCAGCTGCCCCTTGGAGTCCTTGAACTCCTTCATGTTGGTCTTGTCGAGCTGGTACACGCTCTGCGGCAGGCCCGAGTCGACACCCAGGTCGCCGTGGTAGGCGTTCAGCGCGAGGACCGGGCGCGTCAGCGCCGGGAACTGGGAGACCATCGGGCCGCCGTTGTAGGTGGGCACGAAGAACGCCTGGAAGCCGAGCTGTTCCTTCTGGCCCTTGGCGTTGCGGTAGCCGTCCATGACCTTGATGGCGCCCGAGGAGGTCGCGAAGCCGTCCAGCGGGAGCAGCGGCACGGCGTCGCGGTAGACGACGTTCCCCTTGCCGTCGCGGACGGTGACGACCGGGGCGTAGCCGTGGCTGGCGAGGTAGACCTTGGTGTCGCCGATGGTGAGCGGCTCGTTGACCTTGATGGTCTTGTGCTCGTCCTTGCCGTAGGCGCCCACGCTGTAGTCGACCGTCGCCTGGTAGGTGCGCGGGGTGCCGCGGTTCGGGCCGCTCGTCTCGTAGGTGCCCTCGAAGTCCTTCAGGCGGAAGCTGAAGGGGTTCAGGTCGTCCTGGGTGAAGAGGTTGCCGGACTTGAAGTCGTCGTACTGGGTGAGGGTGTTGGAGAAGCCGTCGCCCTCGACGACCAGCTTGAAGCCCTCGGCCTTGAACAGCTGGCCCCAGGCGAAGGCGACCAGCATCACGATCAGGGCGAGGTGGAAGACGAGGTTGCCGACCTCGCGCAGGTAGCCCTTCTCGGCGGCGACCGCGTCACCGGCGAGGTGCGCGCGGAAGCGGCGCTTCTTCAGCAGGGCGAGCGCGGCCTCGCGGACCTGCTCGGGTTCGGCCGTCGTGCGCCACGTGGTGTGGGCGGGCAGCCGGGTCAGCCGCTTGGGAGCGCCCGGCGGGCGGCCGCGCAGCTGGCCGACGAACTGCCAGGTGCGGGGCACGATGCAGCCGATGAGGGAGACGAACAGCAGGATGTAGATCGCGGAGAACCACACCGAGCTGTAGACGTGGAACATCCCGAGCTTGTCGTAGATGTCGCCGAGGGTGGGGTTGTTCTTGCGGAACTCGGCGACCTTGGTGGCGTCGATGCCGGTCTGCGGGATGAGCGAGCCGGGGATCGCGCCGAGCGACAGCAGCAGGAGCAGCAGCAGCGCGACCCGCATGGAGGTGAGCTGCCGCCAGAACCAGCGGACCCAGCCGACGACCCCGAGGGAGGGCAGGCCCGGTCCGTCCTCCTTGGGGGCGGTGGACAGGTGCGATCCCGCGTCGCCGAGGTCCTGTTCCTCCGGGCCGCCGGCGGGGGCCGGGTCGGTGGTGCTGGTCTTGCTCATCGATCAGATCCCCACAGTGAAGCCGTTGGACCAGGTCTGCATCTCCTGCACGATGCGGTCCCAGGCGCCGGTCAGCAGCAGCAGACCGGTGACGATCATCATGCTGCCGCCGATGCGCATCACCCAGACGTAGTGGCGCTTGACCCAGCTGAAGGCGCCGAGGGCCTTGCGGAAGGCGACCGCGGCGAGCACGAAGGGCACGCCGAGACCGAGACAGTACGCGACGGTCAGTATGGCGCCGCGGCCCGCGCTGCCCTGGTCCTGGGACAGGATCAGCACGGAGGACAGGGTGGGTCCGATGCACGGCGTCCAGCCGATCCCGAACAGCGCGCCCAGCAGCGGCGCCCCGACGAGCCCGGTCACGGGCCGCTTGTGGAGGCGGAACTCGCGCTGCGTCATCCAGGGCATCAGCCCCATGAAGAACACGCCCATGAGGATCATGAGCCCGCCCAGCACCTTGGACAGCACGCCCCGGTTGGCCTGGAGCGTGTCGCCGAAGTAGCCGAACAGCGCGCCGGAGGAGACGAACACGGCGGTGAAGCCGAGCACGAACAGGGAGGCGCCCGCGACCATCCGGCCGCGCCGGGCCTCGGCCAGGTCGGTGCCGGTGACGCCGGTCACATACGACAGGTAGCCGGGGACGAGCGGCAGGACGCACGGCGAGAAGAAGGAGACGAGACCGCCGAGGAGCGCGATGGGCAGGGCCACCAGCAGGGCGCCGTTGAGCACCGTGCCGTTGTAGCCCGTCGCCGCGAGCGTGGTGACTGCCGGGGTCACGTCACTTCTCCGCGAGGACCGGGGCGATCATCTTGCGGAGCTTCTCCTCGCTCAGCGCCTGGAGCGAGCGGGCGGCGATCCTGCCCTCCCGGTCGAAGACGAGCGTGGAGGGGATCGCCTGCGGGTTGAGGGTGCCGCGCTCGAAGCGGAGCATCAGCTTGCCCGTCGGGTCGTACAGGCTCGGGTACGTCACCCCGTACGCCTTCTCGAAGGCGAGGGCCGGGCCGGTGCTGGTGTCGCGGGTGTTGATGCCGACGAACTGGACGCCCTTGCCCTTGAGGTCCTTCCAGACCTTCTCGAAGCCGGGCGCCTCGGCGCGGCAGGGCGGGCACCAGGAGCCCCAGACGTTGACGACGACGACCTTGCCCTTGTAGTCGGCGACGTCGAGCTGCTTGCCGTCGATGGTCTTGCCGGACAGGTCCGGGGCGTCCGCGCGCTCGCCCTTGTCCGCGGTGGCGATGCCGTCCTTGCCCAGGACGAAGTTGGTGTCACCGCCCCCGCTGGACGTGCCGCCCGAGCTGCACGCGGTCAGGGTCAGCGCCGCCGCCGCGGCACCGGCGGTGAGCAGGGTGGCGCGGCGGGGGCCCGTGGAGGTGCGACGGGTGCGGTTCGAGCGCAGGGGGGCGCGGCTGGCGGCACTCATGTGAAAAGTTTCGCATGTCCGTTCTGGGGATCTCGCCCACCCCCCTTGCGGGCGGAAAACCGCATTTCAGGCGGCGTTTGAGGAGGGCGTCCCGGAGCCGGTGGGGGTGGCCTTCAGGAACTCCCGCCAGCCGCCCGCCGGCTGCTGCCCGACGTCGAGGGTGCGCAGCTTGGCGAGCACCTCGGGCCGCTGCGCGTCCATCCAGTCGACGTACTGCCGGAAGGAGACGAGACGCACATCCGCGCCCTTCTCCTTCTCCCGCGCGATGTGCTTGAAGGCCTCCTCGACGGCGTCCATGTAGATGCCGCCGTTCCACTGCTCGAAGTGGTTGCCGATGAAGAACGGCGCCCGGTTTGTCTCGTATGCCCGCTTGAATCCCTGGATGTACGCCTGCGCCGACTGCTCCCGCCAGCCCGGGTAGTTGTGCGCGGGCGCCTTGGTGGAGTTCAGCGACTGGTTCGCCAGCATGTTGTAGTCCATGGAGAGGACCTCGAAGCCCCGGCCGGGGAAAGGTATCTGCTGCAACGGCAGGTCCCATATCCCCTGCCGCTTCACCGGCCACACCTGGCGGCCGCCCGGGGAGGAGGCGTCGTAGCGCCAGCCGAGCTCGCGGGCGGTGGGCAGCAGGTTGTCCTGGCCGAGCAGGCAGGGTGTCCGGCCGCCGACCAGCTCCTTGTCGTAGTCGAACGGCAGCGGCGGCAGGTCCTTCCAGCCGGTGTTGGTGCGCCACTCCTTCACGAAGGACTTCGCCTGGTCGATCTCGCTGCGCCACTGCCGCGGCGTCCAGTTCTTGACGGAGCCGTAGGCCTCCCCGCAGAAGTGGCCGTTGAAGTGGGTGCCGATCTCGTGGCCCTCCAGCCAGGCGCGGCGGACGTTCGTCAGCGTGTCCTTGATGTGCGCGTCGGTGAGGTAGCCGATGTCGGAGGCGCCGCGCGGGTTGTTCGGCGGGTCGTAGAGGCGCTTCTTCGACTCGGGCAGCAGGTACAGCCCGGACAGGAAGAACGTCATGCTCGCGCCGTGCTCCTTGGCGAGGTCCAGGAAGCGCGGGAAGAGGCCGTTGCCGACCTCGCCGGCGCCGTCCCAGGAGAACACGACGAACTGCGGCGGGGTCTGACCCGGCTCCAGCGGCTCGGGCTTCGCGGGCTGGTGGGGCTGCTTGCCGGTGTGGGCGGTGGAGCCGTCGCCGATGGGCCGGGCGGCGGGCTTCGGCTTCGATCCGCCCTGGGCCTTGTCGCCGGCGGAACCGTCCGGGTGGCCGGACTCGTCCGAGCCCGTGAGGCCGCCTCCGCAGCCGGTGAGCGAGACGGCGGCGGCGGCTCCCGCGCCGATTCCGAGCATTCCCCTGCGGGTGAGAGCGCGCATGGCATCCCCGATTCATCACATCGTGCTGGTCACCCAGTCAGAGGACGTGATGAACGGGGAGGTTCCGTCGAAATTTGCAGATTCCGTAACGGAGGCGTCAGAAGCGAACGGAAAGGGCTTAGGCGCCGAACGCCTTGGCCTTCCCCTTCACCGGCTTGGCGCCGGCCAGGAGATGCGCCGGGACGAGATCGCGGGCCGGCTCGGTGTAGCCGACGGAGACGATCCGGTCGCCCTGGTAGGTGAAGGTCGTCAGCGAGGCGAGCGTGCACTGCCGCTTGCGCGGGTCGTGCCACAGCCGCCGCCGCTCGACGTACGACCGCACGATCCAGATGGGCAGCTGGTGGCTGACCACGACCGCCTCGTGCCCGCGAGCCCTGTCCTTCGCCGCGCCCAGCGCGCTCATCATCCGCACGACCTGGTCGACGTACGGCTCGCCCCAGGACGGCCGGAACGGGTTGACCAGGTGCCGCCAGTTGCCGGGCTTGCGCAGCGCCCCGTCCCCGACGCCGAACGTCTTGCCCTGGAAGATGTTCCCGGCCTCGATCAGCCGCTCGTCCGTCGCGAGGTCCAGCCCGTGCGCCTTGGCGATCGGCTCGGCCGTCTCCTGCGCCCGCTCCAGCGGCGAGGCCACGACGTACGTCACATCGCGCGGGGCCAGGTGCTCGGCGACCCGGTCGGCCATGCGGCGGCCGAGCTCGGAGAGGTGGTAGCCGGGCAGCCGGCCGTAGAGGATGCCGTCCGGGTTGGCGACCTCGCCGTGCCGCATGACGTGGACGACGGTGATGTCGCTGCTCGTCTCCTTGCTCATGCCGTCGCCTCCGCCGCCGCACGGGCCGCCGCCGGGAGGGCGTCGGCGATCTTCTGCACGGCCCGCTCGTCGTGCGCGGTGGACACGAACCAGGACTCGAAGGAGGACGGCGGCAGGTAGACGCCGTTCGCGAGCATCGCGTGGAAGAACGCGGTGAAGCGGAAGGACTCCTGCGCCTTGGCGTCCTCGTAGGTCCGCACGGGCCGGTCGGTGAAGAACACGGAGAACATGTTGGATGCGGTCTGCAGCCGGTGTGCGACGCCCTCCTTGGTCAGCGCGTCGGTGACGAGGCCCTGGATCTCCTTCGACACGGCGTCGACCTTGGCGTAGGCGGCGTCGTCGAGCAGCCGCAGCTGCGCGAGCCCGGCCGCGGTCGCCACCGGGTTCCCGGAGAGGGTGCCGGCCTGGTAGACGGGCCCGGCCGGGGCGAGGTGGGCCATGACGTCCGCACGTCCGCCGAACGCCGCCGCGGGGAAGCCGCCGCCCATGACCTTGCCGAAGGTCATGAGGTCGGGCACGACACCGTCGACCCCGAACCACCCGGCGCGGCTGGTCCGGAAGCCGGTCATGACCTCGTCGGAGATGTAGAGGGCGCCGTTCTCGGAGCAGAGGTCCTTCAGGCCCTGGTTGAACCCCTCGCCGGGCGGTACGACGCCCATGTTGCCCGGGGAGGCCTCGGTGATCACGCAGGCGATCTCGCCGGGGTGGGCCCGGAAGGCCTCGCGCACGGCGTCGAGGTCGTTGTAGGGCAGGACGATGGTGTCGCCGGCCTGGGCGCCGGTGACGCCCGGGGTGTCGGGCAGGGCGAAGGTGGCGACGCCGCTGCCGGCCGCGGCGAGCAGTGAGTCGACGTGGCCGTGGTAGCAGCCCGCGAACTTGATCACCTTCGTCCGCTGGGTGAAGCCACGTGCGAGCCGGATGGCGGACATGGTCGCCTCGGTGCCGCTGGACACCAGCCGCACCTGCTCCAGCGGAGCGACCCGGGCGATCATCTCCTCGGCGAGCGCGACCTCGCCCTCACCGGGCGTGCCGAAGGACGTACCGCGCGCGACGGCGTCCTGCACGGCCGCGATCACCTCGGGGTGCGCGTGCCCGAGGATCATCGGGCCCCAGGAGCACACCAGGTCGACGTACTCCCGCCCGTCGGCGTCCGTCAGGTACGGGCCGGTCCCGGACACCATGAACCGCGGGGTGCCGCCGACGGCCCGGAAGGCCCGGACCGGCGAGTTCACGCCGCCCGGCGTGACGGCGGCCGCGCGGTCGAACAGAGCCTGCGAGGCCGGTGCTTCATACGGATATGACAGTTCGCTCATGACCTGCGACTTCTCCGACCTTCTCCGACGTTGTCGGGCTCCGGGTGCCAGTGACCTGTTCAGGGTAGGCCAGCGGGGTGGGCGGAAGGGGGCTGGGAGGAAGGGCGGCGGGACAACCGGTCCCCGGGCCGCCGTCGTCTGCGAGACTGGGACCTGATACACACAGCTCGAACGGCCCGGCGTGGTCAGAGGCTGCGAAGATCCTGCGGACAGATGTTTCAGCGCACGTTTCGGCGGGCGGCCGTGGGGGAGGTCACTGACACGATGATCGGGTTGCGCGGCGGGGGCGACGCGTCCTAGAAAAAGCAGTCGGGTGGAGATATGCATCGCGGTGGCGGACTGGGCGAGGGGACTGATGACCTGGGTCCTCGACGTGCCCGGCGGGGAAGGCACCGGCGCGAAGCGGAGGACACGCAGGAAACACGTCAGGCTCAGGGTGTGCCCGGTGAACCGGAGCGGCTCGACGGACGTACTGAACGCCGAGTGGACGATCTTCGGGCGGGGAGCAGGAATGGTGGTCGGGTGGGGGTGACGTACAAGTACTTCGGCGCGCCCGACGGCGCGACCGCGGCCCGCGTCCCGATCTCGATGCGCCCCGAGGAACTCGGCGGCGACGAGCTCGGCATGAACGGCATGTTCACGAAGATCAAGCCGGAGACCATGGCGGCGATGGTCCTCACGGGCATCGAGGGCGTCCCCCTGCACAAGGTCCCGCCCCTGGAACTGGTCGTCCTGCACCCCGACTACGCGGTCGTGAAGCTCCCCATGACGGTCGTCGACCCCCTGCGCGGCATCGGTGAGGAGGCGGTCGGCGCGGCGGCCTTCATCTGGTCGACGGTCCCGGACCGGGGTGGTCCGCGGGACGCGTTCAACGTGTACCAACTGCTGCACGAGTGGCAGGACTTCTCGCATCGGTTGCATGAGGCGGGGCATCAGCCGTACTGCCTTGTGTGGCCGTGAGGTCGGTTGTCGGGTGGCCGACCTTGACCTCAAGTGCAATTGAGCTTCTACGTTCGGTCTCGTCGAACCAACGGAAAAGACGGAGGCACCGGCCGTGGAGTACTCGCACAACGACGCCGAACTGATCCAGCAGCCCATCGGGTATTGGAGTTGGGCCGCCTACAAGGCCGTCGTCGACCGCACCCGGGCCGCCCTCGCCGGGATCGGCACCACCCAGCCTCAGTGGTGGGTCCTTGCCCAGGTCGCACGAGCCGACACTGCCAGAACTCGCGACGAGGTGTCCCGCCTCCTTCGGAACTACCTCGACACCGGCTCGGACACCATGGAATCCGAGATCGACAGCACCATCACGCGGGGCTGGATCACCGAGGATTCCGAGGGGCGCCTCACCATCACGGCCGAGGGCAGGGCGTTCTACGACAAGGCCGCAGCGCTCCAGGACGAACTCTGGGCGGAACGGCACGCGGGGGTCTCCGACGAGGAGTACGTGACCACCCTCAAGGTGCTCCAGCGATTCATCCACAACACGGGCGGACGTGCCTGGCACCAGTAGGTTCCTTCCTTCGATCAGGATCGGAGCCGGCCCTCGGACGCCGCGTCCGGGTTTGAGTTCCTGGCTCAGGGGCTTTCGCCGCTACACCCCGTCCCCCTCGCACGCGTCCAGGTAGCCACGCAGCGCCCCCGCCCCCGCGATCATCCCCCGCGTACGCGCCGTCAGGGCCTCCCCCCGCGCCGCGAGCGCCGCTCGGAGTGCCTCGGTGCTGCCCTCCCGTCGCAGGCCCTCCAGGACCGGTCTGATCTGGTCGAACAGGTAGTGGCTGCGGCGCAGGGTGTGGACCAGGCGGGCGTCGCGGACGTCGGTGGGGTCGTAGAGCCGGTAGCCCGTGCCGCGTTCGCGGGCCGGGGTGAGGAGGCCGGCCGCCTCCCACACCCGTAGCGCGGACGTGCGGACGCCCAGCAGCGCGGCCACCTCGCCGATGCGCAGGCCGCCGTCGGAGCGGGGGAGCGGGGCGGGGGGCCGCGCCGCCAGGAGTTCCAGGGCCTCGCTCGCCGCCCGCAGGGACACCCGCTCCTCGTGCAGCGCGGCGTGCGCGGCGTCGACCAGGGCGAGGGCGGCCGGGGTGTCCCCGCCGTGCAGGGTCCGCATGATCCGCGTCGCCGTCACCGGGCCGTACCCCCGCAGCATCGTCCGGTACGCCAGCAGCGCGCGGCGGTGCGCCTCCCCGAAGACGCGGTAGCCGGACGCCGTCCGCGCGGCCGGCGGGAGCACCCCGGCTTCCTCGTAGTTGCGGATCTGCTGCGTCGAGACACCGGCCAGGCGGGCCAGGTCGACAGGGCGCAGACGGCGGTCGTCTTTCGTCATCGATTTGAAGGTTATGGCAGGAGAAGCCGCCTCCGCAGCTCCGAAGTCTCAATACCGGACTTCAATGGAAGACTTGAAGGAATGGACTCCTGCATTCACGTCACCGGTGCGCGCCTCCACAACCTGCGGAACGTCTCCCTCTCCCTCCCGAAGAACAAGCTGATCGTCCTGACCGGCCTGTCCGGCTCCGGCAAGTCCACCCTCGCCTTCGACACCCTCCACCGGGAGGGCCAGCGGCAGTACCTGGAGTCGCTGGGCATGGTCACCGGCCTGGTCAGCAAGCCCGCCGTCGACTCGATCACCGGCCTGTCCCCGTCCATCAGCGTCGACCAGCACCACACCAACCGCAGCCCGCGCTCCACGGTCGGCACCGTCACCGAGGTGTTCACCTACCTGCGCCTGCTCTGGTCGCGCATCGGCGTACGGCCGTGCCCGGGCTGCGGGCAGGGCATCCCGCCCGCGTACGCCGACGACACCGAGCCCGACGAGGACGCCGAGGCCGAGCAGCGGCCCTGCCCGCACTGCGGCACCCTCGTGCCCGAACTCGTCATGGGCTCCTTCTCCTTCAACAAGCCCGCCGGCGCCTGCCCGGCCTGCACCGGCCTCGGCGAGGTCATCCGGCCCGACCCACAGCGCCTCCTGGACGGCTCCCGGTCCGTCGCCGAGGGGGCGGTACGCGGCTGGAACGCCAAGTACACCGAGTGGGCCCTGCCGGTGCTGCGCGCCGCCGCCGCGCACTACGGCCTCGCCTTCGACGACGGCCGGCCGGTCGACGACATGGACGCACCGCTACGGGACTTGCTGCTGCACGGCGTCGAAAGCCCCGAGTTGCGGCGGCACTTCCCCGACACCGCCCCACCGGCCACCGTCTCCGCGGGCCGCTTCGAAGGCGTCGCGACGGCCCTGCTGCGCCGCTACACCGAGCGCGCCGACGACCCCGACTACCGCGAACGGGCCGAGCAGCAGGGCCTGGTGAAGCAGCCCTGCACGGAGTGCGGAGGGACGCGGCTGCGGGCGGAGAGCCGGGCGGTGACCGTGCACGGCCTCTCCATCGTCGACGCGGCCGGACTTCCGCTGACCGACCTCGCCACCTGGCTGACCGGCCTGCGCCACCGGTCGGACGGCGACGAGTGGCTGCTCGTGGAGCCGGTCGTCGCCGACCTCAAGGAGCGGGTGCGGCGCCTGGTGGACGTCGGCGTCGGCTACCTCACCCTGGGCCAGGCCACGCCCAGCCTCTCCGCCGGGGAGACGCAGCGCCTGCGCCTGGCCGCCCTGCTCGGCTCCGGACTGACCGGCGTCCTCTACGTCCTCGACGAGCCCACCATCGGCCTGCACCCCTCGGACACCGCCCGCCTCGTCGACGTCCTGCGCCGCCTGCGCGACCTCGGCAACACCGTGCTGGTCATCGAGCACGACCTGGAGGTGCTGCGCGCCGCGGACCACGTGGTCGACGTCGGCCCGGGCGCGGGCCGCGACGGCGGCCGGATCGTCGCCGCGGGCACGCCCGAGGAGGTCGCCCGGACCGAGGGCTCGGTGACCGGCGCGTACCTGTCGGGCCGGCTCTCCGTACCCCCGTCCCGCGCACGCGGCGACAGCGACACGGCCGTGGTGATCCGCGGGGCCCGCGCCCACAACCTCAAGGACCTGACCGTACGGATACCGCTGCGCCGCCTGGTCACGGTCACGGGCCCGTCCGGCTCCGGCAAGTCGACGCTGCTGCTGGACATCCTCGGCCGGGCCGCCCGCCGGCACTTCCACCGGGCCGGGGAACTGCCCGCCGAGCACGACGGCATCGACGGCTGGGAGCACCTGTCCAAGGCCGTCCTCATCGACCAGGAGCCCATCAGCCGCCTCCCGCGCTCCAACGCGGCGACCTACTCGGACGTCTTCACCCCGATCCGCGAGGTCTTCGCGGCCCGCAGCCGGGGCGCCCTCACCGCCGGGCACTTCTCCTTCAACGTCCCGGGCGGACGCTGCGAACGCTGCGAGGGCGCGGGCGTGCTCACCGTCCGGATGCACTTCCTCCCGGCGGTGGAGGTGCGCTGCCCGGGGTGCAAGGGCCGCCGGTTCCGGCCGGAGGTGCTGTCCGTCCGGTACGAGGGACACGACATCGCCGAGGTGCTCGAAGCGACGGTGGACGAGGCGCTGGGCGTCTTCGCGGACGTCCCGCCGGTCGCCGCCCGGCTGCGCCGCATGGCCGACGTCGGCCTCGGCTACCTGCCCCTCGGCCAGCCCGCCACCACCCTCTCCGGCGGCGAGGCCCAGCGCCTGAAACTCGCCAAGGAACTCGGCCGGCGGACGACGGGCCGCGCCCTGTACCTCCTCGACGAGCCGACGACGGGCCTGCACTCCGCCGACACCGCCCGCCTCCTCGACGTCCTCCAGCGCCTCGTCGACGCCGGGCACTCGGTCGTCACCATCGAGCACAACGTCGATGTCATCCGGGCCTCCGACTGGCTGATCGACCTGGGACCGCAGGGCGGTGCGGGCGGGGGACAGCTGGTGGCGCAGGGAGCGCCCGGAAACTGAACCGACCGGCCCGCCCGCGCGTCTTCGGTGCGTATCACCCGGCCGGAGCCGAGGCTCCACAAGGAGGCGTACCGATGAAGGCCCACCGATGAAGGCGTCACCCCCGCGCGCGGGCCGCGGCCCCGCCTGGGCCCTGCTGGCGGCGGCCCTCGCCCCGCTGTCCGTGGCCTGCGCGCCGGCGTCCCCGGACGACGACGGCGCGCGGCCCGAGGCGTCCTGCGCCTACGTCGTCGAGTACGACAGCCGCGACTACCTCGGGAGACAGGAGACGGACGTCCCCGTGGCGGAGTCGCTCGGCACCGCCACCCGCGCGGCCTGCGACGACACACCCGGCGACGGCGACGACGGGGAGGGCCCGGCCCCGATGACCGCGTTCGCCCTGCCGGGCGTGGACCCCGCGGTCGCCATCGCGGTGGCCGAGGACCCCGGCGAGTACCGTCTCGTCGTCGCCGACAACGTCGAGGAACTCCCGCCGGAGCTGCGGAAGCTGACCGACCGCTCCTGACACCCGCCCGCGCCTCAGCCCTGCCGCTCCAGCACCGCGTAGTCGGCGAAGCTGCGGCGGTAGCGCAGGTGCCGCGTCTCCTGCGTGTGCCTGCGCTGCCACTCCTCCACCTCGCCGGGCGACGGACACGGCCCCGAACTCGCCCCGCAGTCCGCGTCCGCACCGGAGACGCAGTACGCCTGGTACTCCGGCAGGGCCGACGCGTCCTGCACGATCGTGTACGGCACGTACCGGAACACCCTGCGGCCGGACGCCGGTTCCCCGCCGTGCTCCTTGCGCTGGTGCTGGCGCAGCAGGACGTTCGCGTCCGTCACGGCACTTCCGTCGAACGCCGCCCGTGCGCGGTCCCGCCGGACGGCCAGCTCCTCGCACGCCGCGCATCCCGGCACGGGCACCGGGGGCCGGGTCGGATCGGCCGACAGCCCTTCCCTCGACCGCTCGTTGAGCGCGCGGACGCCCGCGCTGAGCCGTTCGTCCAGCGTCGCCACCCGGATCTCGGCCACGTCCGCCTGCCACTCCCGGCCGCCGCCGACCGGGCGCAGCATCACGTGCGGGCCGGACCTGTCCTGGTACTCGCCGACCCTGCGCGCCCGCTGGTCGTAGACGAGCGTTCCCGGTTCCATTTCGTGCACCTCCGTCACTCTCGGTGTACCGAGCGTTGCGCACGGGAATGGTCCGGTTCAATGCTTGGCGTGTGACACCGGTGCACTGTCACGGAGGGGGGAGCGGTGAGCCGACGGAACGGCGGGGCGGAGTCGGGGGCGAGTACGGCGGCCGTGTTCGGGGAGGTGCTGCGGCACTTCCGCGAGGCGGCGCTGCTCACGCAGGAGGGTCTGGCGCGGCAGATCCCGTGCGACCGGTCGCATGTGGCGCGGGTGGAGGCGGGGACGCGGGTGCCGCAGGACTCGTTCGCCAAGACCTGTGACGAACTCCTGGGGACGGGTGGGGTGTTGTTTCGGCTGTGGGGCCGGATCGACTGGTATCCGCAGGTGGAGCATCCTGACTGGTTCCGGCGGCGAGCAGAGATGGACGAGGAGGCGGTCGCCCTCCGGGAGTACCAGGAGCGGTTGATCCCGGGGCTGTTGCAGACCGGTGATTACGTCCGTGCGCTGTTCGCGCGTGTCGCCAGCGGCGAGGAGGTCGAGGAGCGGGCCCGTGCCCGACTGAGTCGGCAGCGGCGATTCCTGGCTGAGGGGGGTCCGCTGTACATCGCCGTCCTGGACGAGAGCTGCCTGCGCAACGTGGTCGGCAACCCGGGGATCATGCGGGACCAGTGTGCCCATCTACTCAGCGTCGGGCAGCGCCCCAACATCCGTATCCAGGTCGCCCCGGCAAGCTTCTCGGAGCTGCTCCGGCCCAACGTCTCCATGTCGCTGATCGAGCTGCCCGACGGGCACCGGTGGGTGTACTCGGAGTCGCTGGACCGTGGCCACTTCAGCGACGATCCGACCGTCTACACACGTCATAGCCACACCTATGATGTGCTCAGGGCAGACGCTCTGTCAGTCCGCGAGTCCGTCGCCCTGATCAGCGACGCGATGAAGGGGTACGAGCAGCATGAACAGGCACGAACTCTGCGCGGCGAACTGGATCAAGAGCAGCTACAGCGGCGAAAACGGCGGCAACTGCATCGAAATAGCCCCCGGTTTCCCCGAAACCGTCCCCGTCCGCGACAGCAAGAACCCTGATGGGCCGGTCCTGCTCGTGACCCGGTCCGCCTGGTCCGCGTTCACCGCCGCTCTCTGAGCGCTACGGCTCGTCCCGCTTGGGATCCTCGTCCTTCTTCTCGTCGTCCAGGGACTTCAGGAACTCGGGGTTGTCGTCGGGCGCCACCCACTGCCCGGGACGGGGACGGCCCGCCGCGCTCCTCTTCTTGCCGGCGATCAGCCAGGAGATCGAGCCGACGAGCGGAAACAGCAGCACGAGGATCGCCCACAACGGCTTGGGCATGTGACGGATGTCGTCGTCCTTCGTGCTGATGCAGTCGATGAACGCGTACACGCTCAGCGCCAGCGGCACGAGGAACATCAGTACCCGGAGCATGCGCGGCCTCTCAGCGAAAGCGGTGGGCGGTTCCAGGCCAGGGTAGCGGCTCGGGGATACTGGACCCCATGGCTTACGACGATCTTCGCTCCCTGCTCAGGGCACTGGAGCGCGAGGGAGACCTGAAGCGCATCAAGGCCGAGGTCGACCCGTATCTGGAGGTCGGGGAGATCGTCGACCGGGTGCAGAAGGCCGGCGGCCCCGCGCTGCTCTTCGAGAACGTACGCGGGTCGAGCATGCCCCTCGCGATGAACGTGTACGGCACGGACCGGCGGCTGCTGAAGGCCCTGGGCCTGAAGTCGTACGCGGAGATCTCGGAGCGGATCGGCGGGCTGCTGAAGCCCGAGCTGCCGCACGGGTTCGTCGGCGTGCGGGAGGCCTTCGGGAAGCTCGGCGCGATGACGCACGTGCCGCCGAAGAAGGTGAAGGACGGCCCGGTGCAGGAGGTCGTGCTCACCGGGGACGACGTCGACCTCGACCAGCTGCCCGCCCTGTTCACCTGGCCCAAGGACGGCGGGTCGTTCTTCAACCTGGGGCTGACCCACACCAAGGACCCGGAGACGGGCATCCGCAACCTCGGCCTGTACCGGCTCCAGCGGCACGACCGGCGCACCATCGGCATGCACTGGCAGATCCACAAGGACAGCCGGAACCACTACCAGGTGGCGGCCAGGCGCGGCGAGCGGCTGCCCGTCGCGATCGCCTTCGGCTGCCCGCCCGCCGTGACGTACGCCTCCACCGCGCCGCTGCCCGGGGACATCGACGAGTACCTGTTCGCCGGGTTCCTCGCGGGCAAGCGGATCGAGATGGTCGACTGCAAGACCGTGCCGCTCCAGGTGCCGGCGCAGGCGGAGGTCGTGATCGAGGGCTGGCTGGAGCCGGGCGAGATGCTGCCCGAGGGCCCCTTCGGCGACCACACCGGCTTCTACACGCCGCAGGAGCCCTTCCCGGCGCTGAAGATCGACTGCGTGACGATGCGGAAGCGCCCGCTGCTCCAGTCGATCGTCGTGGGCAGGCCGCCGACGGAGGACGGACCGCTGGGCCGCGCGACGGAACGCTTCTTCCTGCCGCTGCTGAAGATCATCGTGCCGGACATCGTGGACTACCACCTGCCCGAGGCGGGCGGCTTCCACAACTGCGCGATCGTCTCGATCGACAAGAAGTACCCGAAGCACGCGCAGAAGGTCATGCACGCCATCTGGGGCGCGCACATGATGTCGCTGACCAAGCTGATCGTGGTCGTCGACTCCGACTGCGACGTGCACGACCTGCACGAGGTGGCCTGGCGGGCGCTGGGCAACACGGACTACGCCCGGGACCTCAGCATCGTCGAAGGCCCCGTCGACCACCTCGACCACGCTTCCTACCAGCAGTTCTGGGGCGGCAAGGCCGGGATCGACGCGACGAAGAAGTGGCCCGAGGAGGGCTACACCCGCGACGGCGGCTGGCCCGACATGGTGGAGTCCGATCCGGAGACGGCGGCGAAGGTGGACCGCCGCTGGAAGGAGTACGGCCTGTGACCTCCGCTTCCGCCGCGATCCCCCAGCCGGGACGCACCAAGGCCTTCCTGCGGCTGGTGATGATCGAGCACTCGGTCTTCGCGCTGCCCTTCGCGTACATCGCCGCGCTCACGGCGATGTACCAGTGGGACAAGAACATCCACTGGGGCCGGCTGCTGCTCGTCACCGTCTGCATGGTGGGGCTGCGGACGTTCGCCATGGCGGTCAACCGGATCATCGACCGGGAGATCGACGCGCGGAATCCGCGCACGGCGCACCGCGAGCTGGTGACCGGCGCGATGTCGGTGAAGCACGCGTGGACGGGCGCGCTGATCGCCCTGGCGGTCTTCCTGGGCGCGGCGGCCCTGCTGAACCCCCTGTGCCTGGCCCTGGCGCCGATCGCCGTGATCCCGATGGTGGTCTACCCCTACGGCAAGCGGTTCACGAACTTCCCGCAGGCCATCCTCGGTCTCGCCCAGGCGATGGGCCCGGTCGGCGGCTGGCTGGCGATCACCGGCTCCTGGTCCTGGGACGCGGTGATCCTCGGTCTCGCCGTCGGCATCTGGATCGGCGGCTTCGACCTGATCTACGCCTGCCAGGACGTGGAGACCGACCGCGAGATCGGCGTCATGTCCGTCCCCGCGCGCTTCGGCATCCCGGCGGCCATCTGGGGCGCGCGGGTCTGCCACGCCCTCACGACGGCCCTGTTCGTCTGGTACGCCCTGGCCACCGACGCGGGCGCCTTCTTCTGGCTGGGCCTGCTCATCGTCGCCGCCGCGTTCCTCTACGAGCACTCCATCGTCCGCCCCCACGACCTCTCCCGCGTGAACCGGGCGTTCTTCAGCGTCAACGGCTTCATCGGAATTGCCCTGTTCGTGTGCGCGCTGCTGGATCTGCTGGTGCGTGGTCTCACCGTGTGAGCGCGGGCGGCGCGGGGCGGCGGCGCAGCACGAACGCCGCCGCGACACCCGCCAGCAGTCCCAGCAGGTGGCCCTGCCAGCTCACGCCGCTCTGCGTCGGGGCCAGGCCCGCCAGGATGGAGCCGCCCCAGATCGCGGCTATGAGGACGCCGGCCAGGATGCCCCAGGGGCGGCGCTCGACGAAGCCGCTGACCAGGAGGAAGCCGAAGAGACCGAAGATCAGGCCGGAGGCGCCCGCCGTGTTCGTGTGCGCCGGGGATATGAGCCAGACGCCCAGGCCGTCGACGAGGATGATCAGCGCGCAGACGAGGACGAAGCGGCGCAGACCCGCGAGGGCCGCCAGGAAGCCCAGGACCAGCAGCGGCAGGGTGTTCGCCGCCAGATGGGCGAAGCCGAAGTGGATGAAGGCCGACGGGACGACGTCGACCAGCTCGGAGGGGTCGCGTGGCGTGACGCCGAAGCCGTCCAGCGCGTGACCCGTCGCCGCGTCCACCACTTCCAGCAGCCACAGCAGCGCGATCCAGGCCAGCATCAGCTTGCCCGCGGCCATCGCCCGGTCGCTCCGGGACCACCCGGTTCCCACGTTCGACATGGCGACCCCCAGTGCTCGCTCATCCCGTCTGTGCAACGGCCCGCACCCCTTGGCCGGTTCCCACCCCGTGACGCCGGATAGGCTCGGTGTTGTGAACCCAGTCAAGCCAGGCGAGACACCCCGTACGCCTTGGATCGTAGGGGTGTCGGGCGCCTCCGGCACCCCGTATGCCGCTGCCGTGCTGCGCGCGCTCCTCGCCGCCGGCGAGAGCGTCGACCTCGTGGTGTCCCGGGCCTCCCGGCTCACCCTGCTCGACGAGACCGGGATCTCCTTCCGGGACGCCCACTGGCAGGACGACCTGCGCGCATGGCTGTCCCGGGGCGCCGACGGCAAGCCCGCCACGTTCTCCGTGGACATCGACGCCGTACGGCACTGGAGCGCCGGCGACCTGGCCGCCGGCCCCTCCTCGGGGTCGTACCCCACCAAGGGCATGCTCATCGTGCCCGCCTCGACGGCGAGCGTGGCCGGGGTCGCGCTCGGGCTGTCGAAGGACCTGTTGCAGCGGGCGGCGAGCGTGACCCTGAAGGAGGGACGCAAGCTGATCGTGGCCGTACGGGAGACCCCGCTGAACGGCCAGACCCTGCGCCACCTGGTCACCCTCGACGACGCGGGCGCGGCCGTCGTACCCGCCTCACCCGCCTTCTACGCGGGCGCGACGCACATCCAGGACCTGGTGGACTTCGTCGCCGGACGCGTACTCGACGCGGCGGGCGTGCCGCACCGGCTCTACCGCCGTTGGCAAGGTGAGCTCGGCGGCGGAGCGCACCGCGCCGACTGAGCACGACCCCGGACCCATCGGACTCACAGACAACTTCAGCGGAAGGCTTCGATCGCAATGGACGCGGTGGACAGGCAGCTCATCCAGGCCCTGAGGGAGAACGGCCGGGCCTCCTACGCGGAGCTGGGCCGCCTCGTCGGACTGTCGGGACCCAGCGTCACCGACCGCATCAACCGGCTGGAGGCGGCCGGGGTCATCACCGGCTACCGGGCCACCGTCGACGCCGCCTCGCTCGGCCTCGGCGTCACCGCCCTCATCGGCATCTCGCTCTCCGACGCCACGGACCACGAGGACGTGGCGCAGCGGCTGCGGGACCTGTCGGAGATCGAGGACTGCTGGTTCATCGCGGGCGACGACTCGTACATGCTCAAGGTGCGGGCGGCGGACGTGGACGGCCTGGAGAAGATCATCCGGCGGCTCAGCGGGACCAAGGGCGTCTCCCGGACCCGTACGACCATCGTGCTGTCCACGAAGTGGGAGAACCGGGTCGGGGAACTGCCCGAAGAGGCGTAGTCGTACGGTTGGGACGTCGTCGTAGAAAGGTGTGGGCATGGATCTCGGGCTCAAGCGCGAGCTGGAGGAGAAGGTCAGGGCCGGTGAGCGCCTGACCCGTGAGGACGGCATCGCGCTGTACGAGTCGGACGACCTGGCCTGGCTCGGCGGCCTCGCGCACGAGGTGCGCACCCGCAAGAACGGCGACGTCGTGCACTTCAACGTCAACCGGCACCTCAACATGACGAACGTGTGCACGGCCTCCTGCGCGTACTGCTCCTTCCAGCGCAAGCCGGGGGAGAAGGACGCGTACACGATGCGCATCGAGGAGGCCGTGAAGCTCGCGAAGGCGATGGAGTCGGAGAACCTCACCGAGCTGCACATCGTCAACGGGCTGCACCCGAACCTGCCGTGGCGGTACTACCCGCGGTCGCTGCGCGAGCTGAAGGCCGCGCTGCCGGACGTCTCGCTGAAGGCGTTCACGGCCACGGAGATCCACCACTTCGAGACGATCTCCGGGATGAGCGCGTCCGAGATCCTGGACGAGTTGATCGACGCGGGCCTGGAGTCACTGACCGGTGGCGGCGCGGAGATCTTCGACTGGGAGGTCCGGCAGCACATCGTGGACCACCGCACCCACTGGGAGGACTGGTCCCGCATCCACCGGCTCGCGCACGAGAAGGGTCTGAAGACCCCGTGCACGATGCTGTACGGGCACATCGAGGAGCCGCGGCACCGGGTGGACCACGTGCTGCGGCTGCGCGAGCTGCAGGACGAGACCGGCGGGTTCCAGGTCTTCATCCCGCTGCGGTACCAGCACGACTTCGTCGACATGCAGGACGGGAAGGTCCGCAACCGGCTGCAGGCGCGGACGCAGATGGCGACCGGTGCGGAGGCGCTGAAGACCTTCGCCGTGTCGCGGCTGCTGTTCGACAACGTGCCGCACGTGAAGGTCTTCTGGGTGATGCACGGGGTGCAGACGGCTCAGCTGGCGCTGCAGCACGGTGCGGACGACATGGACGGCTCGGTCGTCGAGTACAAGATCACGCACGACGCGGACAACTACGGGACGCCGAACAAGCTGACCCGTGAGGATCTGCTGGATCTGATCCGCGACGCGGGGTTCCGGCCGGTGGAGCGGAACACGCGGTACGAGATCATCCGGGAGTACGACGGGCCCGACCCCGAGCGCAGGGAATCACCTCAGCCCATGCGGGTGTGAAGCCGGGGTGGGTACCCGGAGGGCATGGTCAGGACCGAGGCGCCTGAGGACGCCTATACCGCTGAACCCTTCGTTCCCGAGCGGGGTGGGCTTCCGGCTCTGCGGAAGGCCGCCGCCGACTGCCGGGGGTGCCCGCTGCACCGGGACGCCACCCAGACCGTGTTCGGGGAAGGCGGCAAGGATGCCCGGGTCATGCTCGTGGGGGAGCAGCCCGGGGACCAGGAGGACCGGCAGGGGAAGCCGTTCGTCGGGCCGGCCGGGCGGCTGCTGGACCGCGCCCTGGCGGAGGCGGGGATCGATCCCGCCGAGGCCTACGTCACCAACGCCGTGAAGCACTTCAAGTTCACGCAGGCCGAGCCCCGCAAGCGGCGGATCCACAAGGCGCCCAACCTGCGCGAGATGACCGCGTGCGCGCCCTGGCTGGCCGCGGAGCTGGCGGTCGTCGAGCCGGAGCTGATCGTCGTACTGGGGGCCACCGCCGGGAAGGCGCTGCTCGGCTCCTCCTTCCGGGTCACGCAGGTGCGCGGCACCGTGCTGGAGGAGGAGATCCACGGGCGGCCCGAGCGGCTGGTGCCGACCGTGCATCCGTCCTCCGTGCTGCGGGCCGACGACCGGGAGGCCGCCTACCGAGGGCTGGTCTCCGATCTGAAAGTGGCCGCACAGGTCCTGGGGTAATGGCTAGAATCCCTGCATGCCCCTTACCTTCACGTTCGACCCGGCCGTCACCCCGGATCTTCGCGACGGCATCCTCGATCTGTGGACCGACGTGTCCAACGCCGGCGGGGCCGTCGGCTTCGTGCCGCCGGTGACGCGTGAGGAGGTCCGGCCCCAGCTGCTGACGCACTTCGCGTCGATGGCGGAAGGGCGGGTCAGGCTCCTCGTCGGACATGACGAGGAGGGGCGGGTCGCGGCGACCGCGTTCCTCACGTTCAACACGCACCACCTGATGGTCCACTGGCTGTGGCTGTACACCGTGATGGTGCATCCGCGGCACCAGGGGAAGGGGTACGGCCGCGATCTGCTGGCCGCGGCGGCGGACGCGGCCCGGGGCTGCGAGGGCATCGAGGCGATCCGGCTGACGTGCCGGGGCGGGCTCGGGCTGGAGCGGTTCTACGAGGCGTGCGGCTACAAGGAGGTCGGCCGGATCCCGGGCGCCATCCGGGTCGCGCCGGGCGACGACCGCGATGACGTGATCATGCTCCTGCCGCTGAACTGACCCCCGTGCAAGATCGGCCGTGCGGCGTGCTTCACTGAACACTGGCCCCTTTTGGAATCGGAAGAGTGGATTGAGATGCTCCGCTACACGCTGATGCGCCTCGGAATCTTCGTGGGCTGCCTCGTGGTCGTCTGGGGCGCCGTCTACTCCGGCCTCGCCCCGCGCGGCCTCGGCGCGAGCAACGGCCTGTGGGTCGTGCTGCTCGCCCTGCTCGTCTCCGCGCCGATCAGCTTCGTCGTGCTGCGCAAGGAGCGGGACCGGGCGTCCATCCAGGTCGCCCGGCGGGTCGACCGGATGAAGGCCAACCTGGACGCCAACCGCAGCCAGGAGGACGTGGCCGACGACACCGCCCGGGCCCAGGGGCAGACCTCGTAACATCCCCGCGTACACGCCTCGCGGCGCCCCGTTTCCGTACTTGCTCGGAAACGGGGCGCTTTGCCTTGTATGGGTGTGTGTGCCCCGTCACCTATCAAAGCCAGGCTTTGGGGTCCTCAAAGTTCAGGTGTTAAGGTCGATGCTATGAAGTCAGCAGTCGCGTCCCTTCCGCCCCGGAGCCTTCCGCTCGTGGCGCGTCTGCACGTGGATCTCTGTCGGTGCGCGTCCGCTTTCTGTCGTCCCTGACGTAACGCAACCCCCGTCGTCTCCCACGTCAGTTCCCCTACGCGTCCCCCAACGGAGTCAGTCCGTGTCCTCACGCCTGAATTCTTTCAAGGTGCCCTTCTGGGCCCAGATCATCGCCGGTCTCGTCCTCGGTGTGCTGCTCGGGTGGCTCGCCCGTGACCAGGACCTCTCCTGGCTGGTCACGACCCTGGAGAAGGTCGGCGACACCTTCATCGGGCTGCTGAAGCTCGCCGTCGCCCCGCTCGTCTTCTTCGCGATCCTGGTGTCGATCACCAACCTGCGGAAGGTCAACAACGCGGCCCGCCTGGCCTCGCGCACCCTCCTGTGGTTCATGATCACCTCGCTGATCGCGGTGAGCATCGGCCTGATCATCGGCCTGGTGACCAACCCCGGTGCCGGTACCGGCCTCACGCCCAAGGACGGCGCGAAGCCCGAGACGACCGGCTCCTGGATCGACTTCCTCACCGGCATCGTGCCGACCGACGTCATCACGCCGTTCACCGAGCTGAACGTGCTGCAGATCGTCTTCATGGCCGCCGTCGCCGGCATCGCCGCCCTCCAGCTCGGCGAGAAGGCCCAGCCGATCCTCACCCTCAGCGAGTCCGTCCTCAGCCTGCTCCAGAAGGCGCTGTGGTGGGTCATCCGGCTCGCCCCGATCGGCACGGTCGGCCTCATCGGCCACGCCATCGCCACCTACGGCTGGGACCTGATCGGCAAGTACGCGACCTTCACCGCCGACATCTACATCGGCTGCCTCGTCGTGCTGTTCGGCGTCTACCCGACGCTGCTCGCGACCGTCGCCAAGGCCAACCCGGTCCAGTTCTTCAAGGGCGCCTGGCCCGCGATCCAGCTGGCCTTCGTCTCCCGCTCCTCGGTCGGCACCATGCCGCTGACCCAGAAGGTCACCGAGCGGCTCGGCGTGCCGAAGGAGTACGCGTCCTTCGCGGTGCCGTTCGGCGCCACGACCAAGATGGACGGCTGCGCCGCGATCTACCCGGCCATCGCCGCGATCTTCGTCGCGCAGATCTTCGACATCCAGCTGGGCGTCGGCGACTACCTGCTGATCGCGTTCGTCTCGGTCGTCGGCTCCGCCGCCACCGCCGGCCTCACCGGCGCGACGGTCATGCTGACCCTCACCCTCTCCACCCTCGGCCTGCCGATGGAGGGCGTGGGCCTGCTCCTCGCGATCGACCCGATCCTGGACATGATCCGCACCGCGACCAACGTCGCCGGGCAGGCGCTGATCCCGGTCCTGGTCTCGGCCCGCGAGAACCTGCTCGACCGGGACGCCTACGCCACGGCCGACGGCTCCGCCCTGGACGAGCCGCGGGACGCGCGGCCCGAGCAGGTGCCCGCGGCCGCCTGACGCACCGACGGCCCCCCGGCCGGTCCTGGGCGGGTTTCCCCGTCGAGGGCCGGCCTTGGCGCTTTCCCGGCCGAGGGCCGGCCGGGAGGCCCGTACGCTAAGCGGTATGGGTGCCGTGAAGACGAAGCGGATGCCGCGTGCGGTCCGTGAACAGCAGATGCTGGACGCCGCCGTGCGGATCTTCGGCCAACGCGGCTACATGGCCGCGTCGATGGACGAGATAGCCGAACTCGCGGGCGTCTCCAAGCCGTTGGTCTACCTGTACCTGAACTCGAAGGAAGACCTCTTCACCGCCTGCATCCGCCGGGAGGCGGGAGCCCTCGTCGAGGCCGTACGGGCCGGCGTCCGCCGCGACCTGCCCGCCGACCGGCAACTGTGGGAAGGCCTCCGCGCGTTCTTCGCCCACACCGCCGAGAACCCCGACGCCTGGTCGGTCCTGCACCTCCAGGCCCGTACGCACGGCGAGCCGTTCGCCGCCGAGGTCGCCGCGATGCGCGAGGAGATCGTCGCGTTCGTGACGCAGCTGATCCTCGCCGGGGCCCGCGAGGCCCACCGCGACCCCGACCTCCCCGAGCGCGAGGTCGCCGGGCTCGCCGAAGCGCTGGTCGGCGCCGCCGAGTCGCTCGCCGCCTGGGCCAACGCCACCCCGGGCGTCACCGCCCGCCAGGCGGCGGCCACGATGATGAACTTCGCCTGGGCCGGCCTCGGCGACCTCATGGCGGACCGGCCCTGGTCGCCCCCGGAGGAGCCGCCGGAGGCTCACGTCGGGTAGACGTCCCCCGTCACATGCGGCCGGTCCTCCCGGCCGCGCAGTTCGAAGCGGCCGCCCTCCGCCGCGTACGTGACCGTCCCGGGCAGCGGGACCGGCGCCTTGAAGTCCGCCCGTACCCGGCAGGAGTCCGGCGTGCCGTGCGCGGCCAGGCAGCGGGCCACCGTCCACATGCCGTGGGCGATGGCCCGGGGGAAGCCGAACAGCCGGGCGGTGAGCGGGTGGAGGTGGATCGGGTTGCGGTCGCCGGAGGCGGACGCGTAACGCCGTCCGACATCGCCGCCGAGCCGCCACTCGGCGACCTGGGGCAGCGGCTCGCGCGGCTCGTCCTCCCGGGGAGCCCCGGGAACCTCGGCGGACTGCCCGGTGCGGTGCCGGGCCAGGTAGGTGCTCGTCGACTCCCACACGACGTCACCGGCGCCGCGCACCTCGGTGACGACCGAGGCCGCGGTGCCGCGCCGGTGCGGGGCCAACCCCGCGACGTGGACGGAGAGTTCGTAGGCGCCGGACGCCGGCATCGGGGCGTGCCGCGTGATCGTGATCGACGTGTGGACGAGGCCGAGCAGCGGCAGCGGGAAGTCCCGGCCGCTCATCAGCCGCATGGCCAGGGGGAAGCCCAGCACGTGCGGATACGTCACCGGCAGCGCGTCCGCCCCGGTCGGGAACCCGCAGACCCGCTCGTAGGCCACCAGCCGCGCGAGGTCGACGCGCAGACCGGGCAGGACGAGCCGGGCGCGGGGGAACTCCGCGTCGGGGGCCGGGCGTTTGAAGGGGGACAGCAGGGCGCCGCGGGCGAGGAGCGGCGCCAGGGAGGGGGACCCGGTGAGGACGAGAGCGGTGGGGCCGGCCATCACGCCCCCAGCAGGCTCTGCCCGCAGACGCGGACGATCTGGCCGTTGACGGCGCCCGAGGCCGGGTGCGCGAGCCAGGCGGTGGTCTCGGCGACGTCGACGGGGAGTCCGCCCTGTGCGAGGGAGTTCATGCGGCGGCCCGCCTCGCGGATGAACAGCGGGATCGCGGCCGTCATCCTCGTCTCGATGAAGCCCGGCGCGACCGCGTTGACGCTCACGCCGTGCTCCGCGAGCGCGCGCGGCGCCAGGGAGCGGACCAGGCCGACGACGCCCGCCTTGCTCGCCCCGTAGTTGGTCTGCCCCGCGTTGCCGGCGAGACCCGCGATCGAGGCCGTGGCGACGATCGAGCCGCCGCGCCGCAGCGTCCCCGCCTTCAGCAGGGCGTCCGTCGTGCGCAGCACGCTCGCCAGGTTGACCTCCAGCACGGAGATCCAGCGCTCGGCCGGCATGTTCACCAGCCGCCGGTCGCGGGTGATGCCCGCGTTGTGGACCAGCAGGTCCAGGCCGTCCGGCAGGGCCTCGGCGATCCGGGCTCCCGCGTCGGCGGCGGTGATGTCGAGGAGCAGGGCGGTGCCGCCGAGCCGGTCGGCGACGCGCCGGGCGTCCTGCCCGGCCTGCGGCACATCGAGGACGACGACCCGGGCGCCGTCCCGGGCGAGCGTCTCGGCGACGGCCTCGCCGATACCGCGGGCGGCGCCGGTGACGAGGGCGGTGCGGCCGGTGAGGGGGCGGTCCCAGTCGACGGGGCCGGCGGTCTCCTGGGGCGGGCCCACCTCGATCACCTGCCCGCTCACGTACGCCGACTTGGGCGACAGCAGGAACCGCAGCGTGGACTCGGCGGCCGAGGCGTCCGTGAGGCGGACCAGGTTCACGGTCCTGCCCCGGCCGATCTCCTTGCCGAGCGAGCGCGTGAAGCCCTCCAGGGCCTGCTGGGCCGCCGCCTGGTGGTGGTCGGCCGGGTCGAGCGGGGCGCCGAGCACGACCACGCGGCCGCTCGCCGCGACCGACCGGACGACGGGGTGCAGGGCGGCGTGGACCTCGGCCAGCCCCTCCACGTCCCGCACCCCGGTCGCGTCCAGAACGACGGCGCCCGCCCGGTCGGCACCGGCCGGGCCGATCCCGGTGCGGGCGAGGACCGGCGCCAGGTCCAGGCCGGACGCGCCGGCCGTGAGGTGGCGCAGTCCGCCGTCCAGGGCGGGCCGCTCGGGGGACCAGCGGGCCAGGGCCGCGGGCTGCGGCAGACCGAGCCGGCGGGTGAGGAAACGGCCGGGCCCGGTGGCGGTGAAGCTCAGATAACGGTCGGCCATGGCGACTCCCAGCTTCCGACGACGGCTCAGTGCGAGGGCACACAGTGCACGGCAGTGCACGGCAGTGCACGGCAGTGCACGGGCAATTCTGCTTACTCTGGAGTAAGGTTACCGGAGGTAAGGCTACGTCACAGGCGAGGAGCAGGTCGAGATGAGCCCCCAGAAGATGTCGGTGCGGCGCGTGGCGGTCATCGGCGGAGCGCGCATCCCCTTCGCCCGCTCCGACGGCCCCTACGCCACCGCCTCCAACCAGCAGATGCTCACCGCCGCCCTCGACGGCCTCGTCGAGCGGTACGGCCTCCAGGAGCCGGGCGCGGTCGGGGAGTTCGTCGCCGGCGCGGTCCTCAAGCACAGCCGCGACTTCAACCTCGCCCGCGAGACCGTCCTCGGCTCCCGGCTCCACCCGCGCACCCCCGCCTACGACATCCAGCAGGCCTGCGGCACCGGCCTCCAGGCCGTCATCGCCGCCGCCAACAAGATCGCCCTCGGCCAGACCGACTCGGCGATCGCGGGCGGCGCCGACACCGCGAGCGACGCGCCCCTCGGCGTCAACGACTCCCTGCGCCGGATCCTGCTGGAAGCCCGCCGGGCGAAGACGCTGGGCGGCCGGACGAAGGCCCTGGCGAAGGTGCGCCCGGGCCACCTCGTCCCCGACATCCCGCGCAACGCCGAGCCGCGCACCGGCCTGTCCATGGGCGAACACGCCGCCGTCACCGCCCGCGCCTGGGGCATCGGCCGCGCGGCCCAGGACCAACTCGCCGCGACCAGCCACCAGCGGCTGGCGGCGGCGTACGAACGCGGCTTCTTCGAGGACCTGGTGATCCCCTTCCGCGGCCTGGCCCGCGACCAGAACCTGCGGCCCGGCTCGACCCCGGAGAAACTGGCCGTCCTGAAGCCCGTGTTCGGCCTCGGCCACCCCGACCCGACCATGACGGCCGGGAACTCGACACCCCTGACGGACGGTGCCGCGACCGTCCTGCTGGCGAGCGAGGAGTGGGCCCGGGAGCGCGGCCTGGAACCGCTGGCGTACCTGACGGCGTACGAGACGGCGGCCGTCGACTTCGTGGGCGGCGATGTCGCCGACGGCGAGGACGGGCTGCTCATGGCACCGGCGTACGCGGTCCCGCGCATGCTGGAGCGGGCCGGACTCGGCCTGGACGACTTCGACCTCGTCGAGATCCACGAGGCGTTCGCCTCCCAGGTGCTGGCCACGCTCGCCGCCTGGGAGAAGCGCGGCCTCGGCCAGGTGGACCGCGCCCGGCTGAACGTCGCCGGCTCCTCCCTCGCCACCGGCCACCCCTTCGCCGCCACCGGCGCCCGGATCGTCGCCACCCTGGCCAAGCTGCTCGCCGAACGGGACGCGCCCGCCCGGGGGTTGATCTCCGTGTGCGCGGCGGGCGGGCAGGGGGTGACGGCGATCCTGGAGCGCGCCTGACCGCCCGGCAAACCGAACCTGAGAGACCCTCACGTAACCCCCGAGAATGCACAGGCCTGGCTCCGGACCACCCCCGAACCCGCACAGACCCGCCACGCAAGGGCCGTACGATCCCGTTCCTACCGTCAGTAACCCATTTTTTGGGGTTCCGCCGGTTGAGCGCCTCGGCGTGCGAGGCACGTACGTCATGCAGCAAGCAGTTTCACCGCTGCACGCCCCAGGAGCCGCCCGTGTCCACTGCGTATCCCTCCTCCGCCTACGGCGACGTGTACGGCGGGCCGGCCCTGGTCGCCCCCGAGGTGCGGCGGCTGGACGGCGCGGTGCGGGAGGCGTCCGTGCCGCCGCTGGCGCCGCCGTGGACGCACGGGTCGCTCGCCGACCTGCCGTTCGACAACGCGAGCGCGCACCCGGGCGCCGTGGTGCTCAGCCGCAAGGACGCCGACGGCCGCTGGAGCGACGTCACCGCGACGCAGTTCGCCGACCAGGTGCTGGCCGTGGCGAAGGGGCTGATCGCCGAGGGGCTGCTGCCGGGCGACCGGGTCGCCGTGATGGCCCGCACGATCTACGAGTGGACCGTCCTGGACTTCGCGGCCTGGGCGGCCGGTCTGGTCACCGTCCCCGTCTACCCCACGTCCTCCGTCTTCCAGGCCCGCTGGATCCTCCAGGACTCCGGCGCGGTCGCCCTCGTCACCGAGACCACCGGGCAGGCCGCCGCCCTCGGCCCCGAGCGGGATCGCCTGCCCGACCTCAAGCACGTGTGGGTCGTGGAGAAGGGACACGTGGACCGGCTCGCGGAGGCCGGCGCGCACCTGCCCGACCAGGAGGTCGAGGTGCGGCGCGGCATGCTCGGCCCCGACACCCTCGCCACCCTCGTCTACACCTCGGGCACCACGGGCCGCCCCAAGGGCTGCGCGCTCACCCACGGCAACTTCTTCGCCGAGGTCGACAACGCCATCGAGCTGCTCTACCCCGTCTTCCGGGCCAGGACCAGCGAAGAGGCCTCCGTCCTGCTGTTCCTGCCCATGTCCCACGTCTTCGGCCGCATGGTGGCCATCGCCTGCGTCCGGGCCCGGGTACGGCTCGGGCACGCGCCGAGCATCAAGGCGGAGGACCTGCTGCCGGACCTGGCGAGCTTCCGGCCGACCTGTCTGCTGGCCATCCCGTACATGCTGGAGAAGGTCTTCAACACCGCCCGCGCCAAGGCCGAGGCGGGCGGCCGGCTGACGTCGTTCGACCGCGCGGTGGCGGTGGCCCAGCGCTACGGGGAGGCCACGGAGGCCGCCCAGACGGGCACCGGCCCCGGCCCCACCCGTGCCCTGAAGGCCGCCCGCGCCTTCTACGACCCGCTGGTCTACCGTCGCATCCGCAACGCCATGGGCGGCAGGGTCCGCTACGCCATCTGCGGCGGCTCACCGCTCGGCCGCCGCCTCGCCGCGTTCTACGCCGGTGCCGGCATCGAGATCTTCGAGGGCTACGGCCTGACCGAGACCACCGGCGCGTCGACCGTCACCCCGCCCCTGAAACCCCGCCTGGGCACGGTCGGCTGGCCCCTGCCCGGCACCCGCGTCCGCATCGCCGCCGACGGCGAGATCCTCGTCGCCGGCGACCACGTCCTGCGCGGCTACTGGGACCCGCAGGCCGGCGGTGTCGTCCCCGCCGCCCCCGACGGCTGGCTCGCCACCGGCGACCTCGGCGAACTGGACGACGAGGGCTACCTCACGATCACCGGCCGCAAGAAGGAACTCCTCATCACCGCGGGCGGCAAGTCCGTCGCCCCGGCGCCCCTGGAGAACTGGCTGCGCTCCCACCCGCTGATCTCCCAGTGCCTCGTCCTCGGCGACGGCCGCCCCTACGTCAGTGCCCTGATCACCCTCGACGAGGCCGGCATCACCCACTGGCGCCGCATGAACGGCAAACACCCCGTGCCGCCCGCACTCCTCGTCGACGACGAGGAACTCCGCGCCGTCCTCCAGCGTGCCGTCGACGAGGCCAACAAGCTGGTCTCCCGCCCGGAGTCCATCCGCCGCTTCGCCGTCCTCCCCCACGACTTCACCGAGGAAGCGGGCCACCTGACCCCGTCGATGAAACTCCGCCGCGAAGCGGTCCTGCGCACGTTCGCGGCCGAGGTGGAAGCCCTGTACACGCGGTGACGCACCTTTGCGATCCCTTCACACGTGCTTCTTGACGGCGCACGGCGTATGCCCGTTGGCTTTCAGCCACCTCGTAGCGATGCCCCCCCATCGGAAGGCACCACCAGTGAAAGCGCGTAACACCCGCCGGACCGCTGTGCGCCCCGTCGCGATAGCCCTGGCGGCCTCCGTGTCGGTCATGTCCCTCACCGCGTGCGGCGGCGAGGGGAGTGACGACGCCGTCGTGAAGAAGGGCAACGACATCACGGTGGGCCTGCTGCTGCCCGACCGGGACACGGCCCGCTTCGAGAAGTTCGACTACCCGCTCATCAAGCAGGAGGTCGCCTCCCTCACCGAGGACAAGGGCAAGGTCCGCTACGCCAACGCCGAGGCGAGCGTCTCCCGGCAGAGCGAGCAGTTCCGGCAGATGATCGACGACAAGGTGGACGTCATCCTCGTCGACGCGCTGAACGCCAAGGCCATCGCCCCGGACGTGCAGAAGGCCAAGGACGCCGGCATCCCGGTCGTCGCCTACGACCGGCTCGCCGAGGGCCCGATCGACGCCTACGTCTCCCACGACAACGAACTCGTCGGCCAGGTGCAGGGCCGCGCCATCCTGGGCGAACTCGGCGAGAACGCCGAGAAGAGCAAGGTCGTCATGATGAACGGCGACCCCGCCGACCCGAACACGGCACGGTTCAAGCAGGGCGCGCTCGGCGAACTCCAGGGCCAGGTCGACATCGTCCGGCAGTACGACACCAAGGAGTGGAAGCCGGCGATCGCCAAGGCGAACATGGAGAAGGCGATCAAGGAAGTCGGGCTGAACAACATCGCCGCCGTCTACTCCGCCAACGACGGCATGGCGGGCGCCGTCATCGAGGCGATGAAGGAGGCGGGCGCCACCAAGCTGCCGCCCGTGACCGGGCAGGACGCCAACCTGGACGCCGTGCAGCGGATCGTGTCCGGGGAGCAGTACATGACGGTGTACAAGTCCTTCCTGCTGGAGGCGACGAACGCCGCGAAGATCGCCGTGGCGAAGGTCCAGGGCCGCTCGATCGAGTTCGCCGCGCTGACCCGGGAGACGGTCGACAGCCCGACGCAGAAGAACATCCCGGCGATGCTGGTGCCGGTGGTCGCCCTCACCAAGGACAACATCAAGGAGACGGTGATCACGGACGGCGTGTACACCGTGAAGGACATCTGCACGCCGAAGTACAAGGCGGACTGCGCGGCGATCGGGCTGGAGTAGGGCGACCGCCGGGCGGTCATGGAGCGGCCCCCCAGGGTATCGGGTATTGGAACCACCAGTTCAAAACGTGCTAGCGTGCCGCCATGGCCCGGCCGAGGAAGTTCGACGAGGAGCGGGCCCTGGACGCGGCGATGCGCGTGTTCTGGGAGAGGGGTTACGAGGCCACCTCGACCCAGGACCTGTGCGACGCCACCGGTCTGGGGCGCAGCAGCATCTACAACACGTTCCAGAGCAAGCACGACCTGTTCGAACGGGCGCTCGCGCACTACCTGGACACCATGACGGCGGTGCAGACGGCGGTGCTGGACGACGTGGAGCGGCCGGCCGCCGACCGTGTGCGCGCGCTGCTCGCCCAGGTCGTCGAGAGCGAGGCGGAGTGCCGGATCGACTCCGGTCGGGCCCTCGGCTGCCTGGGCGTCAACACCGTCGTGGAGCTGGCCGGCCGTGACCCCGCGGCGGCCGCGGTGCTGGAGCGCGACACCGCCCGGCGCCTCGCCGCCTACCGGGCCGTGCTGGAGCAGGGCCGGCGCGACGGCAGCATCACCGCCGCGCGTGACCCGGAGGCGCTCGCCCGGTTCCTCAACGCGACGGTCGCCGGGCTGCGCGTCTCCAGCCAGGGCGGCGCCGGCCGGGCTGAGCTGGAGATGATCGCCGAGACCGCCATGGGCGCGCTCACGCCCTGAACCCGCCCCGAGGGAGCCCTCGGGCTTTCGCGTGCCCCTGTTTTGAACTGCTCGATACATAACTTTTGAACTGCTCGATACATAACTGCCGCAGAAGAGTAGGAGCCTCACCGTGCCCCGTGCCGTATACGTCCTGGCGCTCGGCATCTTCGCCATGGTGACCAGCGAGTTCGTGGTCGCCGGGCTGATGCCCCAGATGGCGGAGGGCCTGCACGTCACCGTCCCGCAGATCGGCTACTTGATCACCGTCTTCGCCGCGGCCATGGCGGCCGGCGGCCCCCTCCTCACCATGGCGGTGGGGAAACTCGCCCCCCGCACCGCCCTGATGAGCCTCTTCGCGATCTTCCTGGCGGGCAACGTCCTGGCCGCGACCGCACCCGGCTACGCCGTGATGACGGCCGCCCGGATCATCACCGGCGTGGCCTCCCAGGCCTTCTTCGGCGTCGCCGTCTCCCTGTGCGTCCAGCTCGCCCGCCCCGAGCTGCGCGGCCGGGCCATCGCGGTCGTCATGAACGGGCTGATGCTCGGCACGCTGCTCGGCCTGCCCCTGTCCACCCTGGTCGGCGAGCGGTTCGGCTGGCGCGCCGCGTTCTGGGCGATCTCGGGCCTGGCCCTGGTCGCCGCGGCCGTGACCCTCGTCGGCGTACCGCGCCTCGCGCGCCCCGGCAGCGGGGGCGGACTCCGCGAGGAACTCGGCGTCTTCCGGAACCCGAGGCTGTGGCTGGTGCTGTCCACCAGCACCCTGATCATCGGCGCGACCTTCTCCGCCTTCAGCTACTTCAACCCGATCCTCACCGAGGTCACCGGCTTCTCCAGCGGCACCGTCCCCGTCCTGCTCATCGCCTACGGCGCCGCCACCGTCGTCGGCAACACCGTCGTCGGCCGCCTCGCCGACCGGCGGACCGTGCCCGTCCTCACCGCCGGCCTGCTCCTCAACGCGCTGTTCCTCACGGGCTTCGCGCTCCTCGCCGAGCTGCCCGTCCCCGCCGTCGTCTGCATGCTGGGCATCGGGCTGGCCGGCGTCACCATGAACCCGGCGATGGTCACCCGCGTCCAGCGGACCGCCAACGCGGGCCCCCTGGTCAACACCATCCACTCCTCCTTCATCACCCTCGGCGTCATCCTCGGCTCCTCCCTCGGCGCCGTCGCCATCGACGCCTGGGGACTGCGCGCCGCCCTCTGGCTCGGAGCCGGCATGGCCGTCCTCGGACTGGTGACGCTGCTGCCCGAGTACACCTCCGGGCGTTCCAGGACGCCTGCCGGTGTCGCGGCCGAACTCCCTTGACGGCCAACGGGCCTTGACTTCACAAGACCCCCGCGCGACAGTCCCCACCCCTCTCACCTTCCCGAGCCGGGCTGGAGCCGCCATGACCACAGGTACGAACTCCGCAGCAACTCCCGGACCGCCGGGAACGCCGTCCCGAAGACGACTGCTGGCCGGTGCCGCCGGGGCCGGGCTCGCCGTCGCCGCGGGAGTCCAACAGGGCGCCCGGGCCGCCGACTTACGCCCGCTCGGCACCTACGACGTCGTCGTCATCGGGTCGGGCGCCGCCGGGATGACCGCCGCGCTGACCGCGGCCCGGCAGGGCCTGAGCTGCGTCGTCCTGGAGAAGGCGCCGACCTTCGGCGGATCGGCCGCCCGCTCCGGCGCCGGGATCTGGATCCCGAACAACCCGGTGATCCTCGCGGCCGGCGTCCCGGACACCCCCGCCAAGGCCGCCGCCTACCTCGCCGCGGTCGTCGGCCCGGACGTCCCCGCCGACCGGCAGCGCGCCTTCCTCGCCCACGGCCCGGCGGCGCTCTCCCTCGTCATGGCCCACAGCCCCCTGCGCTTCCGCTGGATGGAGGGCTACAGCGACTACTACCCCGAGCTGCCCGGCGGCCTGCCGAACGGCCGCTCCATCGAACCCGACCAGCTCGACGGCACGGTCCTCGGCGCCGAACTGGCCCGGCTCAACCCGCCGTACATGGACGTCCCCGCCGGCATGGTCGTCTTCAGCGCCGACTACAAGTGGCTCGCCCTGGCCGCCGTGAACGCCCGGGGCGCCGCGGTCGCCGCGCAGTGCCTCGCCCGGGGCACGAAGGCGGCGCTGCTCGGGCAGAAACCCCTCACCATGGGCCAGGCCCTCGCGGCGGGCCTGCGCGCGGGGCTCGCCTCCTCCGGGGTGCCGGTGTGGCTGAACACCCCGCTGACGGACCTGCACGTCGAGAACGGCACCGTCACCGGAGCCGTCGTCACCCGCGACGGCGCCCCCGGCCTGGTCCGCGCCCGCCGGGGCGTGATCGTCGGCTCCGGCGGCTTCGAGCACAACGCGGCGATGCGCGAACGCTTCCAGCGCCCGCCCATCGGCACGGACTGGACGATCGGCGCGAAGGAGAACACCGGCGACGGCATCCGCGCGGGGGAGCGGCTCGGCGCCGCCCTCGACCTGATGGACGACGCGTGGTGGGGCCCGATGATCCCGCTGCCCGGCCAGCCGTACTTCTGCCTCGCGGAACGCACACTCCCCGGCGGCCTGCTGGTCAACGCCTCGGGCCGGCGCTACGTCAACGAAGCCGCCCCGTACGGCGACGTCGTCCACACCATGTACGACGTCCACGACACCGACCCGGCCATCCCGTCCTGGCTGATCGTCGACCAGAACTACCGCAACCGGTACCTCTTCAAGGACATCGCCCCGACGCTGCCGCTGCCCGCCGGGTGGTACGACTCCGGCGCCGCGCACAAGGCCTGGACGCTGGACGCCCTGGCCGCGTCGATCGGCGCCCCGCCGGCGGCCCTGCGCACCACGATCGACCGCTTCAACACCCACGCCCTGCGCGGCGCGGACCCCGACCACCACCGCGGCGACAGCGCCTACGACCACTACTACACGGACCCGTCGGTCCTCCCGAACTCCTGCCTGGCCCCCCTCCGGCTCCCGCCCTACCACGCCTTCCGCGTCGTTCCCGGCGACCTCGGCACCAAGGGCGGCCTCCGCACGGACGCCCGCGCCCGCGTGCTGCGCGAGGACGGCTCGGCGATCCCGGGCCTGTACGCCGCGGGCAACGCGAGCGGGGCGGTCATGGGCCACAGCTACGCCGGGGCGGGCTCGACGATCGGCCCGGCGATGACGTTCGGGTACATCGCGGCGAGGGATGTCGCGGGGGTGTTGTAGGGGCTCTGGTCGCTTTCCCGGGCGGCTGCGCCGAGGGGGGGCGTCCGCGCCGGCCGCCGGGGCCTGCCACCTGGGCCCCACGCGACCGCCGCCGGGGCCTGCCCGGGCCTACGCGACCGCCGCCGGGGCCTGCCCGGGCCTACGCGACCGCCGTCGGCGGCTTGCGGGCCACGAGGCAGGCCTGGGCGACCGGCTCGCCGAGGGTTTCGTCGGGCTCCCGTACCGTCCGTGAGCGCAGGGCGAACCCGGCGGCCTCCAGCAGCGCGGCGATCCGCTCCGGCCGGCGGCGGCGGAAGTCCAGGGCCACCTTGTGGCCGAAGGCCTCCTCGTAGCGGCGGGGCTCGTCACCGGCCTGGAAGGCGACGAGCAGATGGCCCCCGGGGCGCAGCACGCGGCCGAACTCGGCGAAGACGTCCGGGAGCCGGTCCAGCGGGGTGTGGATGGTCGAGTACCAGGACACGACACCGTCCAGCGAACCGTCGGGCAGGTCCAGCTCCAGCATCGAGCCCTTCACGAACCGCAGGCCGGGGTTCTCGCGGCGGGCGATCGCGAGCATGGACTCCGACAGGTCCAGGCCGAAGACGGACAGCCCCCGGGCCGCCAGGTACGCCGTCACCCGGCCGGGCCCGCACCCGAGGTCGGCGACCTCGCCCCCGGCGCCGACGAGCTCCGCGAAACCGGCCAGCAGCCCCCGGTCCAGCGCCGTGCCCACGCCGACGTCCCGGAAGTGCTCGGCGTAGTCCTCGGCGACGGTGTCGTAGAAGGTGCGGGTCTCGATGAGGAAGCCGGCATCGGTCATGCCCGGAGCCTAGGACCAGCGCTCACCGCCCGACTGCCCGCCCGCACGTTTCCGGCCCGACTGCCCGCACCGCGCCGGCCGTCGCCCGGCGTCGGGAAGGGGGTCTGCCTTCCGCCCGGCGTCGGGGGTCTGCCTTCCCCCCCGCCGTCCTGGGGCACCAGCTCCACGCCCGGCGTCCTGGGGACCCTCGCCCGGCGTCCCGGAGGGCCTATCCCTCACTCGGCGATTCGGTCTCCCGGCCTTCTCGGGCCCGAGCGGCGCCGAGGCCCGCTCCGGCGCCGATCGCCGTGCCGAGTCCCAGGCCCAGGGCGAGGCCGAGGCCGAGGCCCAGGTTGTCGAAGACCGTGATACCGAGCACCAGCCCGGTCGCCGTGCCGAGTGAGAGGCCGAGTGACAGGCCGGTCGCGAGGTGGCTGTTCCCGGGGGAGCCACCGTTCTGTTCGTCGTTCCGCATCCGAACATTCTCCCGAGTCCGGCCGTCGTGGAGGAGAATTCGCCAAGAATTCACGGAAGGCCGGCCGGAAGCGGGCCGGGAAAAGGCAGGAGCCCCGCCGCCTGACGGCGCGGGGCTCCTTGGGTACTGCTATCAGACCGGCGTGACGTTCTCAGCCTGCGGGCCCTTCGGGCCCTGCGTGACGTCGAAAGACACCTGCTGGTTCTCCTCGAGGGACCGGAATCCGGTCGCGTTGATCGCGGAGTAGTGGACGAAGACGTCGGGGCCGCCGCCCTCCTGGGCGATGAAACCAAAGCCCTTTTCGGCGTTGAACCACTTAACGGTTCCGGTAGCCATAAGCCCTCCTTGGGCCCAAAAGGGTTGCCCTGCTCCAGAACCAGCAAGTGTGAAGATGAATTCTGCACAACTGCATACGTCTGAGAATGACGAGAGCCCGCGGTCACATGCTCCGCAGGCTCTGTACTGCAAGGGAAACCAAACTGCAACTTGCGACGAGCCTAGCACGCGGACACCGGAATGCAATAGGGGTCAAGATCACGTCACCCGAATGTTTGAACATCCCCCGCCGACTGGCGGTGAAGGCGCATGGCCCCCGCTCGCGCGCCGACACCGGGGTCGCGCGCCGGTCCGTACGCCGTGCGGGCTAGCCTCACGATGTGGACAATCCTCGCACCCGGCCGCGCGTCGGCCACATCCAGTTCCTGAACTGCCTGCCCCTGTACTGGGGGCTCGCCAGAACGGGCACGCTCCTCGACTTCGAGCTCACCAAGGACACCCCGGAGAAGCTCAGCGAGAAGCTGGTGCAGGGCGATCTCGACATCGGTCCGATCACCCTGGTCGAGTTCCTCAAGCACGCCGACGAGCTGGTCGCCTTCCCCGACATCGCCGTCGGCTGCGACGGCCCGGTCATGTCGTGCGTGATCGTCTCGCAGGTCCCCCTGGACCGGCTCGACGGCGCCCGCGTCGCCCTCGGGTCGACCTCCCGCACCTCCGTCCGACTCGCCCAGCTGCTCCTCGCCGAGCGCTACGGGGTCCAGCCCGACTACTACACCTGCCCGCCCGACCTCGGCCTGATGATGCGGGAGGCCGAGGCCGCCGTCCTCATCGGCGACGCGGCGCTGCGCGCCAACATGCTCGACGGGCCGCGCTTCGGCCTGGAGGTGCACGACCTGGGCGCGCTGTGGAAGGAGTGGACGGGCCTGCCGTTCGTCTTCGCGGTCTGGGCGGCGCGCCGCGACTACCTGGAGCGCGAGCCGGTCCTCACCCGCCGGGTGCACGAGGCCTTCCTCGACTCCCGCAACCTCTCCCTCGAAGAGGTCGGCAAGGTCGCCGAGCAGGCCGCCCGCTGGGAGGCCTTCGACGAGGCGACCCTCGCCCGCTACTTCACGACCCTCGACTTCCGCTTCGGCGGCCCGCAGCTGGCGGCCGTCGCCGAGTTCGCCCGCCGCGTCGGCCCGACGACCGGCTTCCCGGCGGACGTGAAGGTGGACCTGCTCCAGCCGTGAGCCGGGCGCCGCTCCGGCACTACTCTGCTGTGCAGTGCGCGCGTACGGGGGCCGGCGAAGGCCTGCGCGCGCCCACGGGGGAGGGGTGACGCCCATGCGGCCGCTCGACGCCGACGAACCCACGGCCGTGGGGCCCTACCGGCTGCTCGGCCGGCTGGGCTCCGGCGGCATGGGCCGGGTCTACCTGGGCCGCAGCGCCGGCGGCCGCACGGTCGCGGTGAAGATCGTGCACCCGCACTTCGCGCTGGACGACGAGTTCCGGGCCCGGTTCCGGCGCGAGGTCGAGGCCGCGTGCCGGGTGGGCGGCGCCTGGACGGCACCCGTGCTGGACGCCGACCCGGAGGCGCGCGTGCCGTGGGTGGCGACGGCGTACGCGGCGGGCCCCTCGCTGTCCGCGGCGGTCGCCGACGTCGGTCCCCTGCCGGCACCCACCGTACGGGCCCTGGGCGCGGGGCTCGCCGAGGCGCTGGCGGCGGTGCACGAGCTGGGCCTCGTCCACCGGGACGTGAAGCCGTCGAACGTCCTGCTCACGCTCGACGGCCCGCTGCTGATCGACTTCGGCATCGCCCGGGCCACGGACGGCACGGCGTCCCTGACGTCCACGGGCGTGTCGATCGGCTCGCCCGGCTACATGTCGCCCGAGCAGATCCTGGGCCACGGCGTCACGGGCGCGGCGGACGTCTTCTCGCTGGGCGCGGTCCTGACGTACGCGGCGACCGGCGCCCCGCCCTTCCCCGGCGACTCCTCGGCCGCCCTGCTCTACAAGGTCGTCCACGAGGAACCGGAACTGGGCGCGCTGGACGGGGAGCTGCGGGACCTCACGGCAGCGTGCCTCACCAAGGCCCCGGCCGCCCGGCCCACCCCCACGGAGGTGGCCCGCCGACTGGCCCCCGAGGGCGCGGCCCGGCTGGTGGCGGGCGGGTGGCTCCCCGGGGCACTGGTGGAGCGGGTGAGCCGGAGCGCCGTGCACCTGCTGAACCTGGAGGCGACGGGGCCGGGGGCGCCCGAAGCCCTCTCGGGACCGATCGCCTTCAGCGACCCTTCGTTGCCGATCGCCTTCAGCGGCCCCGCGGTGGGGGCGCCGTCCGCACCCGCCCCGGCGGCCCCCTCCGCCGTACCCGAACCCCGTGGCGGGCACCGGCAGGACGCGGTCGGCACGGTCGACACGGCCGTGCCCGCCGGTGGGCGGCGCCCCGGCAAGGTCTCCGTCTCCGTGTCGGCCACGTCCGTGCCGGAGGGCGGCGGGCGGGTGCGGAAGCTGAGCTGCTCCGTGGCGCTGGCGGTCGCGGGGGCGATGGCGGCCGTGACGATCGGGTCGGTGTTCGTCTTCGACCTGCTGCCGGGCCGGATCTCCCAGGACGACGACACGGGCGGCTCCGGAGCGGGCAACGACTCACCACCGGCGGCGACCGCGAGTTCCGCCCCCTCAGCTACGGTGCCCGCCGGCTACCTCGGCACCTGGGAGGGCCAGGGCACCGCCCTCGACGGCAGGCTGCCCCTCGGCACGTTCCGGATCACGGTCGAACGAGCCACGGTCGGCCGGGAGTTGGGCCGGCTCCGCCAGACCGACCAGATCGGCGGCGTCTGCGTCGACGTACTGACCCTGAAGCAGGTCACGAAGAAGAAGCTCGTCGCGACGTCCGTCGGAGCGAAGACCAACCACGGGGGCTGCAACCCGGCCCCGACGACCGTCCACCTCACGCGGGTCGGCGACGACCTCCAATACCGGTCGGAGAGCGCGGAGTCGGGGCGTCCGCAGGCTCGGATGTCGAAGGTCGAGTAGGTGTCCCCGGCCGGCACTCCCACCTGCCCGGCCCGTTCCCCATGGTCACTACTGTGTCTGCGATAGCGAAGACCATCACATGAACCGGGTGCTCCAGGAACGGTTCGCAACGGGGAAGGCCCGTCATGGAAACACTGCAACCGGATGATCCGCGGGAGTTGGGCGGTTACCGCCTTCTGCGAAGACTCGGCGCCGGTGGAATGGGCCGCGTCTACCTCGCCCGGTCGCCCGGTGGCCGGACCGTGGCCGTGAAGGTCGTACGGCAGGACCTTGCCGCGGACACCGACTTCCGCGCCCGGTTCCGGCACGAGATCGAGATAGCCAAGGCGGTGTCCGGCCGCTACACCGCGCCGGTCGTGGACGCCGACCCGGACGCGCCGCTGCCCTGGCTGGCGACGTCGTACGTGCTCGGCCCGGACCTCACGGACGTGGTCGCCGCGCACGGCGCGCTGCCGGAGCACACGGTACGCGCGCTGGCCGCGGGCCTTGCCGCCGCCCTCCAGGAGATCCACGCGGCCGGCCTCATACACCGAGACCTCAAGCCCTCCAACGTCCTGCTCGCCGCAGACGGGCCGCGCGTCATCGACTTCGGCATAGCACGGGCCGTGGACGGGAACCGGATGACGCAGACGGGAGTCGTGGTCGGCTCGCCCGGTTACATGCCGCCGGAGCAGGCACTGGGGCAGGACGTCGGCACGGCGGGCGACGTCTTCTCGCTCGGGGCCGTCCTCACCTTCGCGGCGACCGGGCACGCGGCCTTCGGTGACGGCACCGCCTCGCACGCGTCGATGCTCTACCAAGTGGTGCACGGCGAGGCGGACCTGACCGGTGTACCGCAGTCCGTGCTGGGACTCGTCCGCGCGTGTCTGCTCAAGGATCCCGCCGGGCGGCCGACGCCCCCGGAGATCGTCACAGCGCTGGCCCCGCAGGGCGTCGAGGGCCTGCTCAAGGACTGGCTGCCGTCAGCGGTGGCGTCGACGATCGCCACCCACGCGGCGGGGATCCTGGACCTGGAGGCCCCTCACGAACCGGCACCCGCCGGAGGATCCTTCGGTCCCGCGCCGACGACGCTGGACAGCGGGCCGACACCCACCACCACACCGGCACCGGGATACGGCTACCCGCAGACACCCGGCTACGGCACTACGCCCGCCCCCGGTTACGGCGGCACGCCGGCACCCGGTTACGGCGGCACGCCCGCCCCCGCCTACGGCACGCCCCCCGGCGGCAACGCCCCCCTTGGTTACGGCACCCCGACCCCTGCTTACAGCACGCCCCCGCCAGGCGCCGCGCAGGTGGGCCCCGCCGCCCCCACCGGCTCCGGCCCCTCCCGCCGACGCGCGCTCTCCCTCGCTCTCGGCGGCGCGGCGGCCGTCGCGGCGATCGGCGGCGGTACGGCATGGCTGCTCGGCCGGGACGGGGACGGGCCCGACACGGCAGGCGGCAAGGGAGGCGTGGCCGTGCCCGTCGGCGAGGACTTCACGACGCCTCCGGCCGGGGTGGCGCCGCAGCCCCTGTGGCATGAGAGCGCGACCCCGGACAGCACCGCCACCGACGTACCGCTCCTGACGCACGACGGCCTGCTGGTGGTCAGCGGCGACCCACTGGTGGCGTACGACGTGAAGACCGGCGACGCCCGCTGGTCCAAGCCGGGCATCTGCCGCCCCGGCGCCCCGCTCCTGTTCCACGGCGGGAAGGTGTATCTGGCCGACGGCGACTACGACGGCGTCCTCGTCGCCTACGACGTGCGGACCGGTGAGGAGGCCTGGCGCAGTCGGCTCGGCAGGACACTGACCGTCGAGGGCACGATCGCCATCGACGACAGCAACGTGTACGTCACGGCGAAGGACTTCGGCGAGTCCCGCAGCGCCACCAAGTACCGCACGGCCGTTGCCGCCATCAGCCACACCACCGGCAAGAAGGTGTGGGTCCAGCGGCGCGACTGGGGCACCAAGGACTACGACGTCCAGGGCACGGTCTCGGGCAAGTACCTCGTCTACACCGACTCCAACCAGAACGTCACCGTGCGCGACACCGCCACCGGGGACCAGTTGTGGACCCAGAAGATCGGTGACGAGTGGAGCCGGCGGCCCACCGTCGCGAACGGACTGGTCTTCCTGCCCGGCGAGCAACTCACCGCCGTCGACGTGGAGACGGGGAAGAGGCAGTGGGCCCTGTCGCCGAACGGCCGGCGCGGTTTCCACCACCCGGCCGTCATCGACGGTGTGCTCTACGCCGCCGACTTCGACGGCGGCGTCTGGGCCGTGAGCGTCAAGACCCGCAAGCGCCTCTGGCTGTGCGAGGACCCCGGCGCCGACGAGCCTCCGCAGACGTTCCTGAAGGCCGGGACGACCCTGTACGGGGCCTCGGGGCCGCTGGACGGCGGCGGCGTCTTCGCCCTGAACGCCGGGACGGGCAAGTCCCGCTGGGTGTACGACGACAACAAGGAGACGGGCGAGCCGTGGCAGGCCGCCCTGTCCGGCAACCGGCTGCTCACGACCCACGGGGCCGAGATCTACGCGCTGCCGGCGGTGTGAGCCCGGACGGCGGAGGGCGAGGGCCACGGGATCCGGCCGATCCCGTGGCCCGTGTGCCGTGGCCGGTGGCCGGTGGCCGGTGGCCCTGTGGCCGGTGGCCCGTGTGCCGTGTGCCGTGTGCCGATGGCCGACGTGCCGGCGCCGTCAGGCCGGCGTCGTGACGTCGCGACCGGTGAAGACCTTCAGGACACCGTCCTCACCCTCCAGATCGCGCACGAACGGGCGCCTCGAACGCGGCACTCCGGCGTCCCGGGCCCGCGCCGCCTCACCCGTGTGAAGGCCTTCGCCCGCGAGACGGACATGACCGGCCCGGACATCGCGGCGTGATCCGGAACCTTCGACGGATCTGCACACCGTTCACCGAGAGGTCGGAGGAAAGGCGGGCAGGAGTAGAGCACGGCTCATTTCCCGCCGTGTGCCGTACATTTCTGTACCGCGAAGCGGCGGGAGTTGTGGAGAGGGTGCGCTGCCCGGTGACGGAACGGGCACACTCATGAATGCGCCCCCCGGAATCCGCCGCACGCGGCACACCACTGACTGGCCGCCCTTCTCCCCGCGTGCTTTGATCGGTCGCGCTCGAGCACTTCGAATTATTGAAACGAAGGGAACCGCCTCCCATGGCCTTCACCCCGCAGATCGAGACCGCCCAGATGTCCGACGCCGAGCTGGACGGCATCGCCGGTGGCCAGGCGGGCGGCGTCGCCGCGGGTGCCGGCGCCGCGGCCGGTCTCTACGTCGAGACCACGGCCGCCGGCCTGACCGCGGGCGTCGGCGGCGGCCTGGGCCTCGCCGTCTCGCCCCAGGGTGTCGCGGCCGACCTGCACGTCAACGCCGCCGTCGCTTCCTGACGACACGCACGCGAAAGGCCCCGGATCCCGGATCCGGGGCCTTTGCGTATGCCCGTATACGCGTACGGCCCGTATGCCGCTATTCCGGCCGAGGATTATTCTTGCTTTGATTCCGGAACGTACCCGCAGCGATCCGTGTGGGCTGCGGGAGCCTTACTTCGCGCAGTCTCGTCGTCCTTGATGTCGTCCGGCGACTTGTCCAGCCATGGGTGATGGTGTGGGGAACGTTCGGGGGGCTACGGGGGCACATGGGACGTCAACTGGACGTCAACAGGGCTGTTTCCCTTCGCCCTTCGACGCCCCCAGGAGAGTCCATGAGATCTCTGTAGGCTCAGCACATCTCTCACCTCGCCGCACACGACCCCAGGACACCCGCCATGCCGCGACGCCCCACCTCAAGCTCGACGGGAACCACGGCCCCGAGAAACAGGACGCCGCAGCCGGTCCGGGTGCGGCAGCGGTCGTTCGGGGATGTCGTCAAGGCGTTCCTGGCGTTCGTCGCCCTGCTCGTGCTGCTCGTGGGTGTGCCCTTCGCGCTGGTGCCCAGCCTCGACTGGCTGCAGCAGGAGATCACCGTCCAGACGTTCCTGAACATCCTCACCGTCGTGGTGTGGCTGGCCTGGGCGCAGTTCACGGCGTGCGTGCTGGTCGAGATGAAGGCCGCGCTGTCGGGTGCCGGCGTGCCGGGTCGGGTCCCGGGCGCCGGGCCCAGCCAGTTGTCCGCCCGGCCGCTCGTCGGCGCCGACCCCGAGGGCGGGCGGCTGCTCGACCGGAGCCCGCGCGGTCTCGCCGCCTCCCTCGCCGCGGAGTCGCGCGCGCGGCCGGTCGTGCACGCGGCCTGGCTCAGCAACGGCGACCTGCGCCTCCAGCTCGCCCAGCCCGCGGGCAAGCCGCCAGCGCCCTGGCAGCAGGGCCAGGACCAGATCTTCCGGGTGCTGGGCCGGGCGGACGCCGAGCGCTACGGGGACGCCGACACGGCAGCCCCGTACCCCGGGCTCGTCAGCCTCGGCACGATGGACGACTCGCGGCTGCTGCTCGACCTGGAGGCCGTGCCCGGCACCGAGACCGGCGACCCGGACCGGCTGGCCGCGCTCGCCACCGACCTCATCGGCCGCAGCGGGGCCCGCGGCCTGCCGCCGCGCACCGAGGCACTGCTCGACGAGCTGCTGCCGACCTGGCGCGACACGATCGCCGCGGCGGGATGAGCACCGGACTGCTGGTCGCCGTCGCCGCGCTGTGGGGCGCGGCGGCGGGAGCGCTGCTGCCGCGCGCGGCGTACCGGTTCTCGGCGCCCTCGGGGGAGCCGTGGCGTGCGGCGTGCCCCGGCGGGCATGCCGTCCGGGGCTGGCTGGGCCCGGCCTCCTGCCGGGACTGCGAGCCCCCCGGACACGGACACGGTCCTCGTACGACCCCGCTCGCCGTAGCCACCGCCGCCGTCTGCGCCGCCCTCGCCGCCGCGACCGGCACCCGCCCCGAGATCGGCGTCTGGCTGCTGCTCGCCCCGGTCGGTGTCCTGCTCACGGTGGTCGACTTCCGGGTCCGGCGCCTCCCCGACCCGCTCACCCTCCCCTTCGCCGCTGCCGCCCTGGCCCTGCTCGGGCTGACCGCCCTGGTCCCCAGGCACGCGGGAGAGTGGACGACAGCCCTCCTCGGCTCCCTCGCCCTCGGCGGCGGCTACCTCGTCCTCTTCCTCATCAACCCCGCGGGCATGGGCTTCGGCGACGTCAAGCTCGCCCTCGGCGCCGGCGCCGTACTCGGCTGGTACGGCTGGCCGACGGTGCTGCTCGGCACCTTCGCGGGCTTCCTGCTGGGCGCCCTGTACGGCGCCGCCCTCGTCCTCACCCGCCGAGCCGACCGCAAGACGGCGATCCCCTTCGGCCCGTTCCTGATCACGGGCGCGCTCCTGGGCCTCCTGGCGGGGGCGTACACGGCCTGACGTCCAGCCCCCCGAACCCCTGGCGTACGCTGGGCTGGTCCGTCCACAACCCTTACGAAAGGGACGCCCGGTGACCGAGAAGGCCGACCTTCAGCCCATCCTCGACCGTGCTGCCGCCGGTGGGCGGATCACCCCGGACGAAGCGCTCGTGCTGTACCGGGACGCCCCGCTGCACGCGCTGGGCGCCGCCGCCGACGCCGTACGGCGGCGCCGGTACGCGGGGACCGAGCACATCGCGACGTACATCATCGAGCGCAACATCAACTACACGAACGTCTGCGTCACGGCCTGCCGCTTCTGCGCGTTCTACGCCGCCCCCAAGGACACCGCCAAGGGCTGGACGCGCGACCTCGACGACATCCTGCGCCGGTGTGCCGAGACGGTCGAGCTGGGCGGCACCCAGATCATGTTCCAGGGCGGACACCACCCGGACTACGGCGTCGAGTACTACGAGAAGCACTTCGCGGCGATCAAGAAGGAATTCCCGCAGCTGGTCATCCACAGCCTGGGGGCGTCCGAGGTCGAGCACATGGCCCGGATCTCCAAGGTCAGTGTCGAGGAGGCCATCCGGCGCATCCACGCCGCCGGGCTCGACTCCTTCGCCGGTGCCGGTGCCGAGCTGCTGCCCGAGCGGCCCCGCAAGGCCATCGCCCCGCTGAAGGAGTCCGGCGAGCGCTGGCTGGAGATCATGGAGATCGCGCACAACCTGGGCGTGGAGTCCACGTCCACGATGCTCATGGGCACCGGCGAGACCAACGCCGAGCGCATCGAGCACCTGCGCATGATCCGGGACGTCCAGGACCGCACGGGCGGCTTCCGCGCCTTCATCCCGTACACCTACCAGCCCGAGAACAACCACCTGAAGGGCCGCACGCAGGCGACGATCTTCGAGTACCTGCGGATGATCGCCATCGCGCGGCTGTTCATGGACAACATCGCCCACATCCAGGGCTCGTGGCTGACCACGGGCAAGGAGGTCGGCCAGCTCTCCCTGCACTACGGCGCCGACGACCTCGGCTCGATCATGCTGGAGGAGAACGTCGTCTCCTCCGCGGGCGCCAAGCACCGGTCCAACCGGATGGAGATCATCGACCTCATCCGGAAGGCGGGGCGGGTGCCCGCGCAGCGGTCCACCACCTACGAGCACCTCGTCGTCCACGACGACCCGGCGAACGACCCCGTCGACGACCGCGTGGCCTCGCACATCTCGTCCACGGCCATCGAGGGCGGCACGGCTCACCCCGAGCTCAAGCTGATCGCCTCCAACTAGCCCGTCCGGGAGAAGAGTTGGAGACCATTCACACGGCGGACGCGGTCCGCGTCACCTGGGACTCCGATCCCGTCAAGGGCGGCGCCGTCGTCGTCGGACGGGACCGGATCGGTGCCGTCGGGACCCTCGACGACGTGCGCGAGGCGTTCCCGAAGGCGCGGGTGCGCAGCTGGCCCGGCATCCTCGGCCCGGCCCGCGTCCACGAGGGCCCGATGCCGGACGCCCCGAGCCCGCGCGAACGCGTCCACGCCGTGCTGAAGCTCGGCGCGGTGGCGGTCCTGGAGGAGCACGTCGACTCCGCGGAACTCCGGGCCGCCGCCGAGCGGAACGACGTCGTCGTCCTGCCGCGGGCCCGCCGGACCGCGATCGTCCCGACCGGCCGCGCCGACCTCGCCGTCTTCGACGACGCGGGGGAGTGCCTCGCGACGGTGTGCGCGGGACGGCTGGTGCACCGGCGGCGCTGAGCGGAAGCCGGCCTCCGGCAACGGCCCGCGTCAGCCGGCGAGCACCTTCCCGAACGCGCCCGAACTCTGCGTCGCCCCGCTGCAGTCGGTCGCCGGCCGGTCCGCCCGGGAGCCGCTCGCGCACTGCCGGTCCCGGGCGGCCGACCACATCGACACCCAGCCGATGCCCTTCTCCTCGGCGAAGGCCCGGACCTCGGCCGCGTCGGCGAGCGTGAAGGTCTCACCGTCGATGTCGTTGACGCCGATCATCGAGGTGAGCGCCATGCCCCGCCAGGCGGCCCCGTCCGACGTGCCGAAGACCTTCTTCAGCTGGGTGCGCGCGGCCCGCGCGGCCGTGCGGGCTTAGTCGCCCATGTCGCCGTCGTACGCCGTGCCGTAGTTCATCGTCATCAGGTTGACGGTCGAGACCCGTACGCCGTTGTCGTGGGCGGAGGCGAGGCGGCTATGGACGCGGAGTCGGCCAGCTCGCCGTCCGATCCTCCACTGGGTCGTGCCGCTCGGCGACCCGCCGGGCAACGCCTGGGGCGAGCAGGTCTGGGAGATCGTCTGGTACCTGCGGACGTACCTGTGGTTCGTGCTCCTCTCCCCGCTCCTGCTGCGGATCTTCCGGCTCGAGCCCCTCCTCGTCCTGTCGGCGTCCCTGGCCCCGTTGCTGGTGTTCCGGTTCGCGTGGCAGCCGCCGGACGACCGGCTCGGTGCACGCCGTCGTGGTGGGCGAAGCCGGGGAGCCAGCAGCACAGGAAGGTCGCCAGGTCCCACAGCGCGGGTACGGCACGTACGACCTCGACGAGAACCCGCTTGCGCAGGCCTTCTGGTCGGCGGGTTTCGTGACGCTGCTGATGTACGCGAAGGGCCGCTTCCCCCTCGCGGTGCCGGCGCGCCACCGGCGCCTCGACCGGATCGTGACCGTCTTCAACGCGCGGGCCGTCACGATCTACCTCTGGCACGAGATCGCGTTCGTCCTCGCCGTACCGCTGATCGACCGGTTCTGGGAGGTGCCGGCCTTCGAGGCGTACCTGCCGCTGGACAGCCAGTGGTTCCTGTTCGGCGTGGGCTGGGTGCTGATCGCCGTGTTCGTGCTGCTGTGCGGATGGGTGGAGGACGTGGCGGCACGGCGGAAGCCGAGGCTCCTGCCGTGAGGGCGTCCTGCAAGAATGGGCCCGTGACCCGCGCATCCCTGGACAAGCAGCCGCACGAAGTCGCCTCGATGTTCGACGACGTGGCGGAACGGTACGACCTGACCAACGACGTGCTGTCCCTCGGCCAGGACCGGCGATGGCGCAAGGAGGTCGCCAAGGCGGTCGACGCGCGCCCCGCGCAGAAGGTCCTCGACCTCGCGGCGGGCACGGGCACCTCCTCGCTGCCCTTCGCCCGCACCGGCGCCTACGTCGTCCCGTGCGACTTCTCGCAGGGCATGCTCCAGGTCGGCAAGCAGCGGCAGCCCTGGCTGCCCTACACCGCCGGCGACGCGACGCGGCTGCCCTTCAAGGACGACACCTTCGACGCCGTCACCATCTCCTTCGGGCTGCGCAACGTGCAGGACACGGACGCCGCGCTGCGCGAGATGCACCGGGTGACCCGGCCCGGCGGGCGGATCGTGATCTGCGAGTTCTCCCACCCGACGTGGGCGCCGTTCCGCACGGTCTACACCGAGTACCTGATGCGTGCCCTGCCGCCGGTCGCCCGGGCCGTCTCCTCCAACCCCGACGCCTACGTCTACCTCGCCGAGTCCATCCGCGCCTGGCCCGACCAGCCCGCCCTGGCGGAGCGCCTGGGCAAGGCCGGCTGGTCGCGGGTGGCCTGGCGCAACCTGAGCGGCGGGATCGTGGCCCTGCACCGGGGCTTCAAGGACAGCTGAGGCCTTACGGGGGGCTGAGGACCAGGTACGGGTCCCCCGGCTCGTCCAGCTCGCGCTGGAGTCCGCCCCTGGGCGGTCGCGGAACCCGCGGCTCGTGCACGCCTCCGCCGCCCTCGCCGGGGCCGAAGTCGAACCACACGTAGACCATCGCGTCCCGCGGCACCTCGGCGCCGGGCTGCGGGTACTGGCGCACGACGTAGTCGACGACGGCGAGGTGGAAGTCGGGCCGGTCCGGCGCGGTGAGGGACAGGCCCCGCGCCCGGGCCGTCTCGCGCGCGTCGACGGCCATCAGACCGACCAGACGCGGTACGCGCACTTCGGGTGTCTTGCGGGATATGTGCACAGATGTCACCCCCAGCGGTACAGGAAGGGTAACTCCCGCCCCGCACCGGCCGGAAGCGACAAGTGTCTTTCTGTGACAGTCGATTACCGTCCGTCACCGGCGAGTTCGGTGCGGAGAGGGGCAGCCCTTCAACCGGGTGATCGATGCCGCTGCATAGACTGCCCATGTCCTGTGCCCGGGCGGCACACCGATTCCGAACCTTGGGGAGATCCTGCCGTGAGTGTCGTGACCGAGCCCCTCTCCGAGAACACCGCCGACGTCATCGTCGTCGGCGCGGGGCCAGCCGGCTCCACCACCGCGTACCACCTCGCCAAGGCCGGACTCGACGTACTGCTCCTGGAGAAGACCGAGTTCCCGCGCGAGAAGGTCTGCGGCGACGGCCTCACCCCGCGCGCCGTCAAGCAACTCGTGGCGATGGGCATCGACATCTCTGAAGAGGCCGGCTGGCTGCGCAACAAGGGCCTCAGGATCATCGGCGGGGGAGTGCGCCTCCAGCTCGACTGGCCGGATCTCGCCTCCTTCCCCGACTACGGCCTGGTCCGCAAGCGCGACGACTTCGACGAGCAGCTCGCCCGGCAGGCCCAGAAGGCAGGGGCCCGGCTGTTCGAGAAGTGCAACGTGGGCGCGCCGATCGTCGACGACCGCACCGGCCGCATCACCGGCGTGCACGCCAAGCTCGGCGAGGAGAAGCGCGCGGTCACCTTCCACGCGCCGCTGGTCGTCGCCGCCGACGGCAACTCCACGCGGCTCTCCCTCGCGATGGGCCTGCACCGCCGCGAGGACCGCCCGATGGGCGTGGCGGTGCGCACGTACTTCACCAGCCCCCGTCACGAGGACGACTACCTGGAGTCCTGGCTCGAACTGTGGGACCGCCGCGGCCCCGTCGACCGTCTGCTGCCCGGCTACGGCTGGATCTTCGGCATGGGCGACGGCACCTCGAACGTCGGCCTGGGCGTGCTCAACACCTCCGAGTCCTTCAAGGAGCTGGACTGGCGCGAGGTGCTGAAGGCCTGGTGCGCGTCCATGCCGGAGGACTGGGGCTACACCCCCGACAACATGACCGGGCCCATCCGCGGCGCCGCGCTCCCCATGGCCTTCAACCGCCAGCCCCACTACACCAAGGGCCTGCTGCTGGTCGGCGACGCCGGCGGCCTGGTGAACCCCTTCAACGGCGAGGGCATCGCCTACGCCATGGAATCCGGCCAGATCGCCGCCGACGTCATCGTCCAGGCCCACGCGCGCTCCACCCCGGCCGGCCGGGAGACGGCCCTCCAGCGCTACCCGCGCGTCCTGAAGGACACGTACGGCGGTTACTACACGCTCGGCCGGGCCTTCGTGAAGCTCATCGGCAACCCGAAGGTCATGCAGATCGCCGCCCAGCGCGGCCTCACGCACCCGCTGCTGATGAAGTTCACGCTGAAGCTCCTCGCGAACCTCACCGACCCGACGGGCGGCGACGCGATGGACCGCATCATCAACGGCCTGAGCAAGGCGGCGCCGAAGGCCTGATCAGCCGGTCAGGGCCTGGATGTTGGCGGCCCGGCGCGCGAGCACCGCCTCCCGCCGGTCCGCCATCTGCCGCAGCGCGTCCTTGCGTTCCCGCCCGGACAGCCGGTCAAGGTACACCTGCCCGTTCACATGGTCGGTCTCGTGGGCCAGGCAGCGGGCGAAGTACCCCGTGCCCTCGATCACGAGCGGCTCGCCGTCCCGGTCGTACCCGCGCACCACCGCCCGGTCCGGACGCGGTACGCCCATGGTCGCGCCCGGCACCGACAGGCAGCCCTCCGCTTCGTCGAGGAGCCTCCTGCGCGAGGCGTCGAGCGGCTCCAGGACCGGGTTGACGACGTGCCCGACATGGCGCACCCCGTCGTCGTCCGGGCAGTCGTACACGAACAGCCGCAGATCGACCCCGACCTGGTTGGCCGCGAGTCCGGCCCCGTCCGCGATGTACATGGTCAGGAACATGTCGTCGATGAGCGCGGCGAGGTCCGGCCCGAACTCGGTGACGTCCCGGCACGGCTTGTGCAGGACCTCCTCGCCGACCTCGGTGATCCGCCGCACCTTCCCGTTCCGGGCCTCGGGCGCGCGCCGCGGATACGAGTCGACGGGCCGTCCCTGCACGAAGACACTCGGCATCTGCCGTCTCTCCTTGTGTGGGTGAGGATGCTGAGGGTGGCGGGAAGCCGACTTCCGGCACCGGGAGTCCCTCTCCACCCTCCGGAACTCATGACAACAGAACACGCCCGGCAGTCCCAGGGGCGGTCCGGCCACACGCGCAGACGCTTCCTCGCCGCGACCGGGGGAGCGTTCGGAGCTCGCCGAGCGCGCCTACGCCGTCGCGCCGATGGAGGACGCCAACGAGTCCGCGCGACACGCCGTCAACGCGCTGCTCGATGCGGACGATTCGGACACCGAGCGCTGTCTGCCGGGACTGGGAGCTGCACCGGCCGCCGGAGCTGGAGCCCCTGAAGCGCGTCGACGAACTGCGGTACCGGCTGGGGCTGCCGAAGACGACCGACCTCGGCTGGAGGCCGTGTGGCTCTGAGGGGGACGTGAGGGCCCCGGGGGGTCTGAGGGAGCCCTGGGGCCCTGAGGGGCTCCAGGCGGGCCCGGAGGGCGTCCTGGACGGCCGGGAGGATCCCACGGACCGTCGGGAGGACCCCCGGACGGTCGGGAGGGCCGTTGCCCCCGAGCGGCAGCGGCCCTCTTGCCCGTTATGTGTGTATGCGGTGCGTACGCGACGTCAGAGGACGCGCACCGCGCCCGACGCCGGGTAGCCCGACAGGTCCTGGATGACGACGCCCTTGGAGGGGTTGGCCGCGTCCAGGTACTGGCCGTTCCCGATGTAGACGCCCACGTGGTACGCGGAGCCCTTGCCGCCCCAGTACAGGATGTCGCCGACCTGGATGCTGGACAGCGGGACGTCCGTGCCGGCCATCGACTGGTCCTGCGAGACGCGCGGCAGGTCCACACCCACCTGCTTGTACGCGGCCTGCACGAGGGAGGAACAGTCCCAGGCGTTGGGACCGGTGGCGCCCATGACGTAGGCGTCGCCCAGCTGGGCCTTCAGGAACGAGATGACCGTCGCGACGCTGCCGCTGGCGGGCGCCGACACCGACGCCGAGGCGGACGCGGACGCGGACAGGGTGGCACGCTCGGCGCTGCGGGTGGCGCGCTCGGCGGCGGCCTTGCGGGCGGCCTCGGCGGCCTTCTTCTTCGCCTCCGCCTTCTTCTTCGCCTCGGCGAGGTCCTTCTTGGCCTCCGCGGCGGCCTTGGCGGCGGCGGCGTCACGCTCTGCGCGCAGCTCGTAGTTCGCGGCGGCCTGCTGCGTGGCGGCCGCGGACTCGGCGACCTGGGCGGACATGTCCGCCGTCAGGGTGGGCAGTTCGATGGTCTGCGTCACCGGTTCGGCGGCGTTCGCCGAGGCCGACGCACCCGCCGCTGCCATGCTGAGAACGCCACCGGCAACTCCGGCACGCATGGCGATCGTCGAGGTCGCGCTGCGGCGGGGCTTCCGGTGGCTGCGTATGTGAGCGGTGTGGGACATGGGAACAACCGGTACCAGGGGCTCCTTCATATCTTCAAGAAACGTGTGCTGCGCCACAGTTGTTCAACCGGGCCCCCAAAACCCCCGAACGAGGCCCTTTATTGACGCCGTAACGGACATTGCGGGCGCGGCGTAACCGGCCTGTGATCACGGTGTTTGATCAATACGCCCGAATTGCCCCGCGCCTACCACTGGTTGCGTTGATTGGCCAAGCCCCGTTCTCATGCGCCTCTCATCCATGTGATGGAGGTCACGGAACGGTTGCCGCGACGGTCGCGTCCCGGCGCGTAGATCACGGCCGGGTCACGACCTCGCGAAGATCGTGAACGCGTGCACGCGTTCACGCCCCGTTTCACACGCCCCCTGGGGTGTGAACGCGCCTCTATCAAGAGATCGAGTCCAGCACCAATTTGCATGCAAGGGAACCCTCTTGATATTGAGACGCGCCCTCCGTCCACCCTCCTGCCTGCGCCGACGAGCCAAAATGTCACCTCTGGTGATCACTCGGACGCTTCGGGTGTGAAGATCACCGCTCATCCGACTTCATGATCGATCGTCAGGTGGTGGAGATCACAAAGCTTGTGCAATACCCCGTGTCGCAGATCACAGAGCGTCGGGCATAAGATGCACGCGGTTGGGCTTGTGACCTGCTTCACATGTTCCCGATCTTCGCCGGGGCGGGCGGGGTTCGGGTGACGGGTGGGGCGGATGTGAGCCCGATGCAAACCGCCAGCAGTCAGTGCCGACTGAGAGGAGCGAGGAGCGGTGAACGCTTATGCGCCCATCCTCGTACTGGGAGCCCTCGGGGCAGGCTTTGCGATCTTCTCCGTGGTCATGGCCACGTTGATCGGGCCCAAGCGGTACAACCGGGCCAAGCTCGAGGCCTACGAGTGCGGTATCGAGCCGACCCCCACGCCGGCCGGCGGCGGGCGCTTCCCCATCAAGTACTACCTGACGGCGATGCTCTTCATCATCTTCGATATCGAGATCGTCTTCCTCTACCCCTGGGCCGTCACCTTCGACGCCCTGGGGATTTTCGGGCTCGTGGAGATGCTGCTCTTCGTGCTCACCGTCTTCGTCGCGTACGCGTACGTGTGGCGGCGCGGCGGCCTGGAATGGGACTGAGGGGCCACTAGTCATGGGACTCGAAGAAAAGCTGCCGAGCGGCTTCCTGCTGACCACCGTCGAGCAGGCCGCGGGCTGGGTGCGCAAGGCGTCGGTCTTCCCCGCCACGTTCGGCCTCGCCTGCTGCGCCATCGAGATGATGACCACCGGCGCCGGCCGCTACGACCTGGCGCGCTTCGGCATGGAGGTCTTCCGGGGCTCGCCGCGCCAGGCGGACCTGATGATCGTCGCCGGCCGGGTCAGCCAGAAGATGGCGCCGGTGCTGCGGCAGGTCTACGACCAGATGCCGAACCCCAAGTGGGTGATCTCCATGGGGGTCTGCGCCTCCTCCGGCGGCATGTTCAACAACTACGCCATCGTCCAGGGCGTCGACCACATCGTGCCGGTCGACATCTACCTCCCCGGCTGCCCGCCACGGCCGGAGATGCTGATGGACGCCATCCTCAAGCTCCACCAGAAGATCCAGTCCTCCAAGCTCGGCGTGAACGCCGAGGAGGCGGCCCGCGAGGCGGAGGAGGCGGCGCTCAAGGCCCTCCCCACGATCGAGATGAAGGGGCTGCTGCGGTGAGCGACGCGAACGGCAACGGGGTCAACCCCGAGAAGGACCTGTCGGCCTCCAACCTCCCCGGCCAGCGCGGCCAGGGCGGCGAGGAGATCCGCGTCCAGCGCGGCATGTTCGGCGCGAACAACGGCGGCGACACCTCCGGCTACGGCGGCCTGGTCCGCTCGGTCCGGCTCCCGGGACCGGCGAACCGCCCCTACGGCGGCTGGTTCGACGAGGTCGCCGACGAACTGGAGGGCGCCCTGGAGGAACAGGGACTGCTCCCCGAGAACGCCATCGAGAAGACGGTCGTCGACCGCGACGAGCTGACCTTCCACATCGAGCGCGAGCACCTGGTCCGCGTCGCCCGCACCCTGCGCGACGACCCGGCCCTGCGCTTCGAGCTGTGCACCGGCGTCAGCGGCGTCCACTACCCGAACGACAAGGGGCGCGAGCTGCACGCCGTCTACCACCTGCGCTCGATCACCCACAACCGGGTGATCCGCCTGGAGGTCAGCGCCCCCGACAGCGACCCGCACATCCCGTCGCTGTTCGAGGTCTATCCGACGAACGACTGGCACGAGCGCGAGACGTACGACTTCTTCGGCATCGTCTTCGACGGCCACCCCGCCCTGACGCGGATCATGATGCCGGACGACTGGCAGGGCTTTCCGCAGCGCAAGGACTACCCCCTCGGCGGCATCCCCGTCGAGTACAAGGGCGCCCAGATCCCGGCTCCGGACCAGCGGAGGTCGTACTCATGAGCACTTCCCACGCCTCCCCTCGGGAGACCACCGAGGGCACCGTGTACACGGTCACCGGCGGCGACTGGGACGAGGTCGTCCAGTCCGCGGCCCGGGCCGACGACGAGCGCATCGTCGTCAACATGGGCCCGCAGCACCCGTCCACGCACGGCGTGCTCCGCCTGATCCTGGAGATCGAGGGCGAGACCGTCACCGAGGCCCGCTGCGGCATCGGTTATCTGCACACCGGCATCGAGAAGAACCTCGAGTACCGGACGTGGACGCAGGGCACCACGTTCGTGACGCGCATGGACTACCTGACGCCGTTCTTCAACGAGACGGCGTACTGCCTCGGCGTCGAGAAGCTCCTCGGCATCGAGGACCAGATCCCGGACCGCGCCTCGATCATCCGCGTGCTCCTGATGGAGCTGAACCGCCTCTCCTCGCACCTGGTGTGCATCGCCACCGGCGGCATGGAGCTCGGCGCCACGACGATCATGATCTACGGATTCCGTGATCGTGAACTCATTCTCGACATCTACGAGCTGATCACCGGCCTGCGGATGAACCACGCGTACATCCGCCCCGGCGGCCTCGCCCAGGACCTGCCGCCCGGCGCCGTGGACCAGATCCGCGAGTTCGTGAAGAAGATGAAGAAGAACCTCCCGGAGTACGACAAGCTCGCCACCGGGAACCCCATCTTCAAGGCCCGCATGCAGGACATCGGCTACCTCGACCTGGCCGGCTGCATGGCCCTCGGCGCCACCGGCCCGATCCTGCGCTCCACCGGCCTGCCGCACGACCTGCGCAAGGCCCAGCCGTACTGCGGCTACGAGACGTACGACTTCGACGTCCCGACCGCCGACACCTGCGACGCCTACGGCCGCTTCCTGATCCGGCTGGAGGAGATGCGCCAGTCGCTCAGGATCATCGAGCAGTGCCTGGACCGGCTGCAGCCCGGCCCGGTCATGGTCGCCGACAAGAAGATCGCCTGGCCGGCCCAGCTCGCCCTGGGACCGGACGGGCTCGGCAACTCCCTCGACCACATCAAGAAGATCATGGGCACCTCCATGGAGGCCCTGATCCACCACTTCAAGCTGGTCACCGAGGGCTTCCGCGTCCCGCCGGGACAGGCGTACACGGCGGTCGAGTCGCCGAAGGGCGAGCTCGGGGTGCACGTCGTGTCCGACGGCGGCACCCGCCCCTACCGGGTCCACTTCCGCGACCCGTCCTTCACCAACCTGCAGGCCATGGCGGCGATGTGCGAAGGCGGCCAGGTCGCCGACGTCATCGTCGCCGTCGCGTCCATCGACCCCGTGATGGGAGGCGTCGACCGGTGACCACCTCTTCTTCCGAGCGGGGCGTCAGCCTGGGCATGCCCGAACTGCCCGCACCCGCCTACCCGGACGACGTCCGGGCCCGGCTGGAGTCGGACGCGCGCGAGGTCATCGCCCGCTACCCGGACTCCCGGTCCGCCCTCCTGCCCCTGCTGCACCTCGTGCAGTCCGAGGAAGGGCACGTGACCCGCACCGGCATGCGGTTCTGCGCGGACATGCTCGGCCTGACCACGGCCGAGGTCACCGCCGTCGCCACCTTCTACACCATGTACCGGCGCCGGCCGAGCGGTGACTACCAGGTCGGGGTGTGCACCAACACCCTGTGCGCCGTCATGGGCGGGGACGCGATCTTCGAGGAGCTCCAGGAGCACCTCGGCGTCGGCAACGGCGAGACCACCGACGACGGCAAGGTCACCCTGGAGCACATCGAGTGCAACGCGGCCTGCGACTTCGCGCCGGTCGTGATGGTCAACTGGGAGTTCTTCGACAACCAGACCCCCAGCAGCGCCAAGCGCCTCGTCGACGACCTGCGCGCGGGACGGCCGGTCGCGCCCACGCGCGGGGCGCCCCTGTGCACCTTCAAGGAGACCGCCCGGATCCTGGCCGGTTTCCCCGACGAGCGGGACGGGGCCGTCGAGTCCGGGGGGAGCGCGGGACCCGCCTCCCTGGTCGGCCTGAAGCTCGCCAAGGGGGAGGGCGCTCCCGCCCGGGTGGTGCACCCGCGCGGCGAGACGGCCCGGACCGATGCGCCGCACGACCCGTCACCGACGGAGCACTTGAGCTCGCACGACGCGCCGCAGGACACGTCGGCCTCCGACCCCGCCCACCCGGCCGGGCCTGTCGCCGAGGAGGGGGAGTGATGACCTTGGCACCCGAGCTGAAAGACATGAGCCCCGAGAAGCTGCTCGCACCGGTGCTCTCGGCCTTCTGGGACGAGGACAGGTCCTGGACGCTGGACGTGTACCGAAGGCACGACGGCTACGAGGGGCTTCGCAAGGCGCTCGCCATGTCGCCGGACGACGTGATCGCGTACGTCAAGGAGTCCGGTCTGCGCGGGCGCGGCGGCGCGGGATTCCCCACCGGGATGAAGTGGCAGTTCATCCCGCAGGGAGATGGAAAGCCGCACTATCTAGTTGTCAACGCCGACGAGTCGGAGCCGGGGACGTGCAAGGACATCCCGCTCCTCTTCGCGAACCCGCACAGCCTCATCGAGGGCATGATCATCGCGTGTTACGCCATCAGGTCTTCGCATGCCTTCATCTATCTGCGTGGTGAAGTCGTCCCAGTGCTGCGGCGGTTGCACTCTGCCGTGCGCGAGGCGTACGAGGCGGGCTTCCTCGGCGAGAACATCCTGGGCAGCGGACTCGACCTCGACATCACCGTGCACGCGGGCGCGGGCGCGTACATCTGCGGTGAGGAGACCGCACTGCTCGACTCGCTCGAAGGCCGCCGGGGTCAACCGCGGCTCCGTCCCCCCTTCCCTGCTGTCGCGGGCCTCTATGCCTGCCCGACTGTGGTGAACAACGTCGAGTCGATCGCTTCGGTTCCCGCGATCATGCATCGGGGCAAGGAATGGTTCCGGTCGATGGGGAGTGAGAAGTCGCCCGGCTTCACGCTCTACTCCCTCTCCGGCCATGTCGCCAATCCCGGTCAGTACGAGGCGCCGCTCGGGATCACGCTCCGCCAGCTGCTCGACATGAGCGGGGGCATGCGCCCCGGGCACCGCCTCAAGTTCTGGACGCCGGGCGGCTCCTCGACCCCGATGTTCACCGACGAGCACCTCGACGTCCCTCTTGATTACGAAGGAGTGGGCGCCGCGGGTTCCATGCTCGGCACAAAAGCCCTGCAGTGCTTCGACGAGACGACCTGCGTGGTCCGTGCCGTCACGCGCTGGACCGAGTTCTACGCCCACGAGTCCTGCGGCAAGTGCACGCCCTGCCGCGAAGGGACCTACTGGCTCGTGCAGCTGCTGCGCGACATCGAGGCCGGCAAGGGACAGCTGTCCGACCTCGACAAGCTGAACGACATCGCCGACAACATCAACGGCAAGTCCTTCTGCGCCCTCGGCGACGGCGCCGCCTCGCCGATCTTCTCCTCGCTCAAGTACTTCCGCGAGGAGTACGAGCAGCACATCACGGGCCGGGGCTGCCCCTTCGACCCGGCCAAGTCGACGGCCTGGGCCGACCGCACGGAGGTGAACGCATGACCGTGACCACCAACGCTCCCGCGGGTGGGGGAGAGGCGGCGGTCCCGCCGGAGGACCTCGTGACGCTGACGATCGACGGCATCGAGATCAGCGTGCCCAAGGGCACCCTGGTCATCCGGGCCGCCGAGCAGCTCGGCATCGAGATCCCCCGGTTCTGCGACCACCCCCTCCTGGACCCGGCCGGCGCCTGCCGCCAGTGCATCGTCGAGGTCGAGGGCCAGCGCAAGCCCATGGCGTCCTGCACCATCACCTGCACCGACGGCATGGTGGTGAAGACCCACCTGACCTCCCCGGTCGCGGAGAAGGCCCAGAAGGGTGTGATGGAGCTCCTGCTCATCAACCACCCGCTGGACTGCCCGGTCTGCGACAAGGGCGGCGAGTGCCCGCTGCAGAACCAGGCCATGTCGCACGGCGACGCCGAGTCCCGCTTCGACGGCCGCAAGCGGACGTACGAGAAGCCCGTCCCGATCTCCACGCAGGTGCTGCTCGACCGTGAGCGGTGCGTGCTGTGCGCCCGCTGCACCCGGTTCTCCAACCAGGTCGCGGGCGACCCGATGATCGAGCTGATCGAGCGGGGCGCGCTCCAGCAGGTCGGCACCGGCGAGGGCGACCCGTTCGAGTCGTACTTCTCCGGCAACACCATCCAGATCTGCCCCGTGGGAGCGCTGACCTCGGCGGCGTACCGATTCCGCTCCCGCCCCTTCGACCTGGTCTCCTCCCCGTCGGTGTGCGAACACTGCTCCGGCGGCTGCGCCACCCGCACCGACCACCGGCGCGGCAAGGTGATGCGGCGGCTCGCGGCCCTCGACCCCGAGGTCAACGAGGAGTGGATCTGCGACAAGGGGCGGTTCGCCTTCCGGTACGCCCAGCAGCGCGACCGGTTGGAGACGCCGCTGGTGCGCAACGCCGAGGGCGAGCTGGAACCGGCCTCCTGGCCCGAGGCGCTGCAGATCGCGGCCCAGGGGCTGCTGGCCTCCCGGGGCCGCACCGGCGTGCTGACCGGCGGCCGCCTCACCGTCGAGGACGCCTACGCGTACAGCAAGTTCGCGCGCGTGGCGCTCGACACCAACGACATCGACTTCCGCGCGCGCGTGCACAGCGGCGAGGAGGCCGACTTCCTCGCCGCCCAGGTCGCCGGACGCGGCCGGGACCTCGACGGCACGGGCGTCACGTACACCGCGCTGGAGAAGGCACCGGCCGTCCTGCTGGTCGGGTTCGAGGCGGAGGAGGAGGCGCCCGGCGTCTTCCTGCGGCTGCGCAAGGCCTGGCGCAAGCACGGGCAGCGGACCTTCTCGCTCGCCACGCACGCCACCCGGGGTCTGGAGAAGGCCGGCGGCACGCTGCTGCCGGCGGCTCCCGGCACCGAGACCGAGTGGCTGGACGCGCTCGCGAGCAACGTCGGTCTGGAGGGTGACGGCGCTGCCGCCGCCGAGGCGCTGCGCGCCGAGGGCGCGGTGATCGTCGTCGGCGAGCGGCTGGCCGCGGTGGCCGGTGGCCTGACGGCCGCCGTCCGCACGGCCGCCGCGACCGGCGCCCGGCTGGTGTGGATCCCGCGCCGGGCCGGGGAGCGCGGTGCCGTCGAGGCGGGTGCGCTGCCGTCGCTGCTGCCGGGCGGGCGTCCGGCCACCGACCCGCGCGCGCGGGACGAGGTCGCCGCCGTCTGGGGCGTCGCCGGCCTGCCGCACCGCTACGGCCGCGACACCGGCCAGATCGTGGAGGCCGCCGCGACCGGTGAACTCCAGGCCCTGCTGGTGGCGGGCGTGGAGATCGCCGACCTGCCCGACCCGGCACGCGCGCGTGCCGCGCTCGACGAGGTCGGCTTCCTGGTCTCGCTCGAACTGCGGCCCAGTGAGATCTCCCGCAAGGCCGACGTGGTCCTGCCCGTCGCCGCGGTCGCCGAGAAGGCCGGCACCTTCCTCAACTGGGAAGGCCGGGTCCGCTTCTTCGAGGCGGCGCTCAAGCCCGACCAGATGACCCGCCGTCTCGCGCCCAGCGACGCGCGCGTGCTGCAGATGCTCGCGGACGCCATGGACGTCCACCTGGGGCTGCCGGACCTGCGCACCGTGCGGGCCGAGATCGACCGGCTCGGCGCCTGGGACGGCCCGCGAGCCGGTGAACCCCTGGAGACCGCGGGCCCGCTGCCCCGGCCGGCCGCGGGGGAGGCCGTGCTCGCCGGACACCGGCTGCTGCTCGACCAGGGCGTCCTCCAGCAGGGCGACGAGGCACTCGCCGGAACCCGGCACGCCGCACGCGCGCGTGTGTCGGCCGCCACGGCGGCCGAGGCGGGCGTCAAGGACGGCGACCTCCTGGCGGTGACGGGCCCCCAGGGCGTCGCCGAACTGCCGCTGCAGATCAGTGACATGCCCGACCGGGTGGTGTGGCTCCCGCTCAACTCCACCGGCGGCGGCGTCGCCTCCGACACCGGGGCGCGGCCCGGCTCCCTCGTCCGCATCGGCCCGGCGACGCTCGCCGGCGAGGCCCCCAAGGAGGTGGAGGCATGAGCGCCCAAGGAGGTGGAGGCATGAGTCCGTACCTCGCCGCTGAAGACCTCTCGATGTTCGGCACCGACCCCTGGTGGCTGGTCGTCATCAAGGCGGTGTTCTGCTTCGCCTTCCTGATGGTGACCGTGCTCGTCTCCATCGTCATGGAGCGCAAGGTCGTCGCCTGGATGCAGCTGCGCATCGGACCCAACCGGCACGGCCCCTGGGGCATGCTCCAGTCGCTCGCCGACGGCATCAAGCTGATGCTGAAGGAGGACGTCGTCGTCAAGCGCGCGGACAAGGCGGTGTACGTCCTCGCGCCGATCGTCGCGGCCATCCCGGCCTTCATGGCGATCGCGGTGATCCCCTTCGGTCCGGCCGGCAACGAGATCTCGATCTTCGGCCACCGCACCACGATGCAGCTCACCGACCTGCCGATCGCGATGCTCTACATCCTCGCGGTCGCCTCGGTCGGCATCTACGGCATCGTGCTGGCGGGCTGGAGTTCCGGCTCGACCTACCCGCTGCTGGGCGGCCTGCGCTCCTGCGCGCAGATGATCTCCTACGAGATCGCGATGGGCGCCGCCTTCGCCTCCGTGTTCCTCTACTCGGGGTCGATGTCGACATCCACGATCGTCGAGGGGCAGACCGACCGCTGGTACATCCTGCTGCTGCCGGTCTCCTTCATCATCTACATCGTCACGATGGTCGGCGAGACCAACCGCGCACCCTTCGACATGCCGGAGTCCGAGGGCGACCTGGTGGGCGGCTTCAACACCGAGTACTCGTCGATCAAGTTCGCGATGTTCATGCTCGCCGAGTACGTCAACATGGTGACCGTCTCGGCCGTCGCCACCACGCTCTTCCTCGGCGGCTGGCGGGCCCCCTGGCCCGTCAGCACCTTCTGGGAAGGCGCCAACCACGGCTGGTGGCCGCTGCTGTGGTTCACCGTCAAGGTGCAGCTGCTGCTGTTCATGTTCATCTGGATCCGCGGCACCCTCCCGCGCGTCCGCTACGACCAGCTGATGAAGCTCGGCTGGAAGGTCCTCATCCCGGTCTCGCTGGTGTGGCTGATGCTCGTCGCGAGCGTCCGGGCCTTCCGGAACGAGGGCTACGACTTCGCCGACATCGCCCTCTACGTCGGCGGCGGCGTCCTCGCCGTGCTGCTGCTCTCCTTCGTCGCCGACATGTTCCGCGAGAAGGCGAAGCAGGCCGAACCGCCGGCCGAGCCCCCGGCCGCCTTCGACCCGATGGCGGGCGGATTCCCCGTACCGCCCCTGCCGGGACAGGAACTTCCGCCCGTCCCGCGACGCCGCTCGCGCCGTGAGCGGGAGCTGATTGTCAGTGGTGCCCCCGATACTCAGAGTGACGGACCTCTGGGCGGATCTACGGATGGAAAGGAGGCGTCCGATGGCTGAGGAACTCGAGCGTTCGCAGGCCGAGGAACCGAAGGACACCAAGCCCGGTTTCATGAACCCGGTGGCCGGCTTCGGCGTGACCTTCAAGGCCATGTTCAAGAAGCGGCTGACCGAGCAGTACCCGGAGCAGCAGAAGACCACGGCTCCCCGCTTCCACGGACGGCACCAGCTCAACCGCCATCCGGACGGCCTGGAGAAGTGCGTCGGCTGCGAACTGTGCGCGTGGGCCTGCCCCGCCGACGCCATCTACGTCGAGGGCGCGGACAACACCGACGAGGAGCGCTACTCGCCGGGCGAGCGGTACGGCCGCGTCTACCAGATCAACTACGCCCGCTGCATCCTGTGCGGCCTGTGCATCGAGGCGTGCCCCACGCGCGCGCTGACGATGACGAACGAGTTCGAGCTGGCCGACTCCAGCCGCGCCAACCTCATCTACACCAAGGAGCAGCTGCTCGCCGGTCTTGAGGAGGGCATGGTCGACACGCCCCACGCCATCTACCCGGGCACGGACGAACAGGACTACTACCGGGGCCTGGTGACCGAAGCCGCCCCGGGTACGGAGCGCCAGGTCGCGCACTCCAAGGGCGAGGTGGTGCAGGAGGCCGACTCGACCTTCGGCGGGACGGAACCGGCGTCGGAGAAGGTGATCGGCCGATGACCGCCCAGCTCGCCGCCTACTCCACTTCCACCGGAGAGGCCGTCCAGTTCTGGATCCTCGGCACGGTCGCGGTGATCGGCGCCCTGTGCACCGTCTTCATGAAGAGGGCCGTGCACAGCGCCCTCTGCCTCGCCGGGACCATGATCATCCTGGCGGTGTTCTACCTCGCCAACGGCGCCTACTTCCTGGGCGTCGTCCAGATCGTCGTCTACACCGGCGCGATCATGATGCTGTTCCTGTTCGTGGTGATGCTCGTCGGCGTCACCGCGGCGGACTCCCTGAAGGAGACCATCAAGGGCCAGCGCTGGCTCGCCCTGCTGTGCGGACTCGGCTTCGGCGTCCTGCTGATCGCCGGGATCGGCAACGCCTCCCTGAAGGAGTTCAACGGCATCGGCCAGGCGAACGCCGGCGGGAACGTGGAGGGCATCGCCGCCCTCCTCTTCACCCGGTACGTCTTCGCGTTCGAGATCACCGGCGCCCTGCTCATCACGGCCGCCGTCGGCGCCATGGTGCTCACCCACCGCGAGCGCACCGAGCGCGCCAAGACGCAGCGCGAACTCTCCGAGGAGCGGGTCCGCGCGGGCAAGCAACTGCCGCCCCTGCCGGCCCCTGGTGTCTACGCCCGGCACAACGCGGTCGACATCGCGGGCCTGCTGCCCGACGGCACCCCCTCCGACCTCACGGTCAGCAAGACCCTGCGCGAGCGGGGCCAGATCCGGGACGTGTCGCAGGAGGCGCTCAACGACCTGAAGGCCCTGGAGCAGCGTGCCGAGGAGCGCCTGGAGCGGAAGGCCATCGAGCCGGCCACGTTCAAGCGGCCCGAGGAGGCGTCGAAGTGAACCCCGTCAACTACCTCTATCTCGCGGCCCTGCTGTTCACGATCGGCGCCACCGGCGTGCTGATCAGGCGCAACGCGATCGTCGTGTTCATGTGCATCGAGCTCATGCTCAACGCCTGCAACCTCGCGTTCGTCGCCTTCTCCCGGATGCACGGCAACCTCGACGGCCAGATCATCGCCTTCTTCACGATGGTCGTCGCCGCCGCGGAGGTCGTGGTCGGGCTCGCGATCATCGTGTCCCTGTTCCGCGCCCGCCACTCGGCCTCGGTCGACGACGCCAGCCTGATGAAGCTGTAAGGGGTCGGAAGAATCGTGGAGAACCTCATTGCGCTGCTGGTGGCGGCGCCCCTGCTCGGAGCGGCGGTCCTGCTGTGCGGTGGACGCCGGCTGGACGCCGTCGGCCACTGGATCGGCACGCTGCTCGCGGCCGTCTCCTTCGTGCTCGGTCTCGTCCTGTTCACCGACATGCTGGGCCAGGACGCCGAACACCGCGTCATGGGCCAGCACCTGTTCAGCTGGATCCCGGTCGAGGGCTTCCAGGCGGACGTCGCCTTCCGCCTCGACCAGCTGTCCATGACGTTCGTGCTGCTGATCACGGGCGTCGGATCGCTGATCCACCTGTACTCCGTCGGCTACATGGAGCACGACGAGCGGCGCCGCCGCTTCTTCGGCTATCTGAACCTGTTCCTCGCGGCGATGCTGATCCTCGTCCTCGCCGACAACTACCTGCTGCTGTACGTCGGCTGGGAGGGCGTCGGTCTCGCCTCCTACCTGCTGATCGGCTTCTGGCAGCACAAGCCCAGCGCCGCCACGGCCGCGAAGAAGGCCTTCCTGGTCAACCGCGTCGGCGACATGGGCCTGTCCATCGCGATCATGCTGATGTTCCTGTGGTTCGGCACGTTCGCCTTCGGGCCGGTGCTCGGCAGCCACGAGGAGGCAGGACTCGCCGGTGCCGCCGGTGAGGACAAGCTGACCGCGATCGCCCTGATGCTGCTGCTCGCCGCCTGCGGCAAGTCCGCCCAGGTGCCGCTGCAGTCCTGGCTAGGGGACGCGATGGAGGGCCCGACCCCGGTCTCGGCCCTCATCCACGCCGCGACGATGGTGACCGCGGGCGTCTACCTGATCGTCCGCTCCGGAGCCATCTTCAACGGCGCTCCGGACGCGCAGTTGGTCGTCACGATCGTCGGCGCGGTCACGCTCCTGTTCGGTGCGATCGTCGGTTGCGCGAAGGACGACATCAAGAAGGCCCTGGCCGGCTCGACCATGTCGCAGATCGGCTACATGATCCTCGCCGCGGGCCTCGGCCCCATCGGCTACGTCTTCGCGATCATGCATCTGGTGACGCACGGCTTCTTCAAGGCCGGGCTCTTCCTCGGCGCCGGCTCGGTCATGCACGGGATGAACGACGAGGTCGACATGCGGAGGTACGGCGGCCTCAGGAAGTACATGCCGGTCACCTTCGTCACCTTCGGCCTCGGCTACCTGGCCATCATCGGCTTCCCGGGCCTGTCCGGCTTCTTCTCCAAGGACAAGATCATCGAGGCGGCGTTCGCCAAGGGCGGCACCGAGGGCTGGATCCTCGGCGCCTGCGCCCTGCTCGGCGCGGCCATCACGGCGTACTACATGACGCGCGTGATGCTGATGACCTTCTTCGGCGAGGAGCGCTGGCGCCACGCCCCGACTCCGTCCCCGGCCGAGCCGGACGTGGAGCCCGCCGCCGAGACGCGCGGCGAGTACACCCCGCCGCACCCGCACGAGTCGCCCAAGGTCATGACGATCCCCATGATCGTGCTGGCCGTCGGGTCGGTGGCCGGCGGCGCGTTCTTCAGCATCGGCGACCGCTTCCTGCACTGGCTGGAGCCGATCACCGGCCACGACCACGGCCACCCGCCGATCAGCGCCCTCACGGTCACGCTGTCCACGGTCGCCGTCATGGTCCTCGGCGTCGCCCTCGCCTGGTCGCAGTACGGCCGCCGCCCGGTCCCGGCCGTCGCCCCGCGCGGCTCGCTGCTCACCCGGGCCGCCCGGCGCGACCTGCTCCAGGACGACTTCAACCACGTCGTCCTGGTCCGCGGCGGCGAGCACCTCACGCGGTCCCTGGTCTACGTCGACCACACCCTGGTCGACGGCGTCGTCAACGGCACGGCGGCCTCGGTCGGCGGCCTCTCCGGGCGGATGCGCAGGCTGCAGAACGGCTTCGCCCGCTCCTACGCGGTCTCGATGTTCGGCGGCGCGGCGGTCATCGTCGCCGCGACCCTGCTGATGAGGGCGGTCTGATACCGATGTCCTTTCCTCTGCTGACAGCGACAGCGGCGCTCCCGGCCGTCGGGGCGATCGCCACGGCCGCCGTACCGGCCGCGAAGCGCACCGCCGCCAAGTGGCTGGCGCTGCTCTTCTCGCTCGCCACGCTCGTCCTGGCGATCGTCGTCCTGGTCCGCTTCGACCCGGACGGCGACCGCTACCAGCTCACCGAGTCCCACGCCTGGATCGCCGACTTCGGCGTCCGCTACGAACTGGGCGTGGACGGCATCGGCGTGGCGCTCATCGGGCTCACGGCGCTGCTGATCCCGTTCATCATCCTCGCGGGCTGGCACGACGCCGACCCGCTGGAGACCGGCAGCAGCCGGTGGCGGCCCACGCAGGGCTTCTTCGCCCTGATCCTCGCCGTCGAGGCGATGGTGATCCTCTCCTTCGAGGCCACCGACGTCTTCCTCTTCTACATCTTCTTCGAAGCCATGCTCATCCCGATGTACTTCCTCATCGGCGGCTTCGGCGACCGTGCCCACGAGCACGGCGAGAAGGCGGCGGCGACGCAACGCTCCTACGCCGCGGTGAAGTTCCTCCTCTACAACCTGGTCGGCGGCCTGATCATGCTGGCCGCGGTGATCGGCCTGTACGTGGTCGCCGGGAACTTCTCGCTCCAGGAGATCGCCGAGGCCCGGGCCAACGGCTCGCTGGACATGGCGACCAGCACCGAGCGGTGGCTGTTCCTCGGCTTCTTCTTCGCCTTCGCGGTGAAGGCGCCGCTGTGGCCGCTGCACACCTGGCTGCCCAACGCGATGCAGGAGTCGACGGCTCCCGTCGCGGTCCTCATCACGGCGGTCGTCGACAAGGTCGGCACCTTCGCGATGCTCCGCTTCTGCCTCCAGCTCTTCCCGGAGGCCAGCAAGTGGGCGACGCCCGCGATCCTCGTCCTCGCCCTGATCAGCATCATCTACGGGGCGCTGCTCGCGGTCGGCCAGCGCGACATCAAGCGGCTGATCGCCTACGCGTCGATCTCCCACTTCGGCTTCATCATCATGGGCATCTTCGCGATGACCAGCCAGGGCCAGTCCGGGGCGACGCTCTACATGATCAACCACGGCATCTCGACGGCCGCGCTGATGCTGGTCGCGGGCTTCCTGATCTCCCGGCGCGGCTCGCGGCTCATCGCCGACTACGGCGGAGTGCAGAAGGTCGCCCCGGTGCTCGCCGGCACGTTCCTGATCGGCAGCCTCGCGACGCTCTCCCTGCCGGGCCTGGCGCCGTTCGTGAGTGAGTTCCTGGTCCTGGTCGGCACGTTCACGCGCTACCCGGTGATCGGCATCATCGCCACCTTCGGCATCGTCCTCGCCGCGCTCTACACCCTCGTCCTCTACCAGCGGACGATGACGGGCCCGGTGAAGCCTGAGGTGAGCGCGATGCCGGACCTCAGGGTGCGGGAACTCGTGGTGGTCGCCCCGCTGGTCGTCCTGCTGATCTTCCTGGGCGTCTACCCGAAGCCCGTCACACAGATCATCGACCCGGCGGTCAAGCAGACCATGTCCGACGTACAGAAGAAGGACCCCCAGCCCGAGGTGGAGGCGGCCAAGTGAGCGCATCAGCCGTCCACATCCTGTGGACAACCGCGGCCGAACCGATCACCAAGATCGACGCGCCGAAGTTCGAGTACGGACAGCTGGCGCCCACCCTGATCGTCGTCGGTGCGGCGATCATCGGGATCCTCATCGAGGCGTTCGTACCGCGCACATCCCGTTACTACGTCCAGATGTTCGTGTCCGTCGTCGCGCTCGCGGCCGCCTTCGCCGCGGTCGTCGCGCTCGCGGCCGACGGGTACGGCACGACCAAGGCACGCATCGCGGCGATGGGCGCGATCGCGGTCGACGGACCGGCCCTCTTCCTCCAGGGCACGATCCTGCTGGCGGCCCTGGTCGGCCTGTTCACCTTCGCCGAGCGGCGCCTCGACCCGGTGGTGCACGGCAACCGGGTCGACTCCTTCGCCGCGCAGGCCGCGTCCGTGCCGGGCAGCGAGAGCGAGAAGGCGGCGGTCAAGGCCGGATTCACCACCACCGAGGTGTTCCCGCTGCTGCTGTTCGCCGTCGCCGGCATGCTGATCTTCCCGGCGGCCAACGACCTGCTGACGCTGTTCGTGGCCCTGGAGGTCTTCTCCCTGCCGCTGTACCTGCTGTGCGCCTTGGCCCGCCGCAAGCGGCTCATGTCGCAGGAGGCGGCGGTCAAGTACTTCCTGCTGGGTGCCTTCGCCTCCGCGTTCACGCTGTTCGGCATCGCGCTGCTGTACGGCTACGCGGGCTCGATGTCGTACGCGACGATCGCGCAGGTCGTCGACGGCACCGTCCAGGACGTGAACCCGGCGCTCGCCGACACCATGGGCAACGACGCGCTGCTGCTGGTCGGCGCCGCCCTGCTGGTGATGGGCCTGCTGTTCAAGGTGGGCGCGGTGCCCTTCCACATGTGGACACCGGACGTGTACCAGGGCGCGCCGACCCCGGTGACCGGCTTCATGGCGGCGGCGACCAAGGTGGCGGCCTTCGGCGCGCTGCTGCGGGTGCTGTACGTCGTCCTGCCCGGCCTGCGCTGGGACTGGCGGCCGGTGATGTGGGCCGTGGCGATCGTCACCATGCTGGGCGGTGCGATCGTCGCGATCACGCAGACCGACATCAAGCGGCTGCTGGCGTACTCGTCGATCGCGCACGCCGGGTTCATCCTCGCGGGTGTCATCGCGACCACGCCCGACGGCGTCTCGTCGGTGCTGTTCTACCTGGCGGCCTACTCGTTCGTGACGATCGGCGCCTTCGCGGTCGTCACGCTCGTGCGTGACGCGGGCGGTGAGGCGACGCACCTGTCCAAGTGGGCCGGGCTCGGGCGCAGGTCCCCGCTGGTGGCGGCCGTGTTCGCGGTGTTCCTGCTGGCCTTCGCGGGCATTCCGCTGACGTCCGGGTTCGCCGGGAAGTTCGCCGTGTTCAAGGCGGCGGCGGAGGGCGGGGCGGCCCCGCTGGTCGTCATCGGCGTCATCTCGTCGGCGATCGCGGCGTTCTTCTACATCCGCGTCATCGTGCTGATGTTCTTCAGCGAGCCGCGGCCCGAGGGCCCGACGGTGGCCGTGCCGTCGCCGCTGACGATGACGGCGATCGGGGTGGGGGTGGCGGTCACGCTGGTGCTCGGTGTGGCGCCGCAGTACTTCCTGGACCTGGCGGGGCAGGCGGGCGTGTTCGTCCGCTGACGCCCCGCGTGCGCGTGCGGGACCCGGTCTCTCCTCGGAGGGCCGGGTCCCTTCGCGTGTACGGGTCAGGGGCACTGCACCCTGGGGTTCCAGGGGTAGAAAACGCCCCTGGGGTTGTCCTTGAAGATCCAGGCGTGCAGCGTGTAGACCACGCCCAGACCGGGGATCTCCTCCGGCCCGTCGAAGTGCCGGTCGCCGAACATGACCGGGCGGTCCCAGTCCGTCTCCACCTTCTGGTCGGCGTCACGGACGATCCACTCCACGGCTCCGGCGCGGAGCTTGCCGTGCTTGTCCTTGTGGTAGACGACCGCGGCGGGCTTCACCGGATCGGTGGAGTTGATGAGCCGCTGCTTGATGTAGTGGTAGCCCATGGCGCCCTCGCCGGGCAGGGCGGCGCACGGGCCGGCGGGGAGGTAGTCGTCTCTGATCGCGCGCTTCACGTTCTGGTAGTGGCGCGTGGCGGCGTAGGTCTGCACGAGCTCGGGCTCCGAGTCGTGGCCGTGTCCGGCGGCCTGGGCCGGAGCGGCGAGGGCGAGCGCGGTGGTCAGGGCGAGGGCGCAGGCGGCCTTGAGGGGGGACATGTCGAGTCGCTCCTTGCGGAGAGGGACGCCCGCAGGCGGGCGCCCGTCGTGAGGGCGCGGTGGCGCCCGGTGGGGGAAAGCGCGGACAGGGGGTGTGATCCCCACCCGGCCCGCGTCAGCAGCATCGCCCGGCCGGTGGGGGCGTGCCAGGCGAGCCGTCCGTTGGGCTGAGTCGAACGCGAGTGTGGACACGTCGCACTCACCGGGCGGGACCTGTGGATAACTCCGGGGCTGTCGGTGCGGACGCCTATGGTGGACGCAGTGGTCGAGGCGCGACGCACGGGGGACGAACGATGGGCGCTACGGGCGGGACGAGTGTGATGACGGAACTGGACGCGGTGACCGAGACGGGGGCCGGCGCCGGTGCGGGCAGCGGCCCCGCCGGACCCCTCGGTGCCGACGCGAGCGAGGCGCTGACCGCGCTGCACCGGGTCTTCGGTTACGGGGCCTTCCGCGGCGAACAGGAAGCGGTCATCGAGCACGTGGTCGCGGGCGGCGACGCCGTCGTGCTCATGCCCACCGGCGGCGGCAAGTCGCTGTGCTACCAGATCCCGTCCCTGGTCAGGCCCGGTACGGGCGTGGTCGTCTCCCCGCTCATCGCCCTGATGCAGGACCAGGTGGACGCGTTGCGGGCACTGGGCGTGCGGGCCGGGTTCATGAACTCCACGCAGGACTTCGACGAGCGCCGGATGGTGGAGGCCGAGTTTCTCGCCGGCGAGCTGGACCTGCTGTACCTGGCGCCGGAGCGGCTGCGGCTGGAGAACACGCTCGATCTGCTCTCGCGCGGCAAGATCTCCGTCTTCGCGATCGACGAGGCGCACTGCGTCTCCCAGTGGGGCCACGACTTCCGGCCCGACTACCTGGCGCTGTCGCTGCTCGGCGAGCGCTGGCCGGACGTGCCGCGCATCGCGCTCACGGCGACGGCCACGCGTGCGACGCACCAGGAGATCACCGAGCGGCTGAACATGCCGTCGGCCCGTCACTTCGTGGCGAGCTTCGACCGGCCCAACATCCAGTACCGGATCGTGCCCAAGGCCGACCCGAAGAAGCAGTTGCTGGCCTTCCTGCGCGAGGAGCACGCGGGCGACGCGGGCATCGTCTACTGCCTGTCGCGCAACTCCGTGGAGAAGACCGCCGAGTTCCTCAGCCGCAACGGCATCGAGGCGGTGCCCTACCACGCGGGCCTGGACGCGGGGACGCGCGCGGCCCACCAGTCCCGCTTCCTGCGGGAGGACGGCCTGGTCGTGGTGGCGACCATCGCCTTCGGCATGGGCATCGACAAGCCGGACGTCCGCTTCGTCGCCCACCTCGACCTGCCCAAGTCGGTCGAGGGCTACTACCAGGAGACGGGCCGGGCCGGGCGGGACGGCCTGCCGTCGACGGCCTGGATGGCCTACGGGCTGAACGACGTCATACAGCAGCGCAAGCTGATCCAGTCCGGTGAGGGCGACGAGGCCTTCCGGCGGCGGGCCCAGGCCCACCTCGACTCGATGCTGGCGCTGTGCGAGACGGCCCAGTGCCGCAGGGGCCAGCTCCTCGCCTACTTCGGCCAGGACCCGGACCCGGCCGGCTGCGGCAACTGCGACACCTGCCTGACCCCACCGGAGACCTGGGACGGCACAGTCGCGGCGCAGAAGGTGCTGTCGACGGTGGTGCGGCTGCAGCGGGAGCGCGGGCAGAAGTTCGGCGCGGTGCAGATCGTCGACATCCTGCTGGGCAAGCGCACCGCCAAGGTCATCCAGTTCGATCACGACCAGCTGTCCGTATTCGGCATCGGCGACGACCTCACCGAGGGCGAATGGCGGGGCGTCATACGGCAGTTGTTGGCACAGGGGCTGCTCGCGGTCGAGGGCGAGTACGGCACGCTGGTGCTGACCGAGGCCAGCGGGGCGGTGCTGCGGCGGGAGCGCGAGGTGCCGCTGCGCAAGGAGCCGAAGAAGCCGGTGACCTCCCGGTCGGGTTCCTCGTCGTCCTCCGGTTCCGGGCGGAGCGAGCGCAAGGCCAGGACGGCCGCGGCCGAGCTGCCCGAGGAACTGCTGCCGGCGTTCGAGGCCCTGCGCGCCTGGCGCGCCGAGCAGGCCCGCGAGCAGGGCGTCCCCGCCTACGTGATCTTCCACGACGCCACGCTCAGGGAGATCGCCACCGTGTGGCCGACGTCGGTGCGCGAACTCGGCGGGATCAGCGGGGTCGGCGAGAAGAAGCTCGCGACGTACGGGGAGGGTGTGCTGGAGGTGCTGGCGTCCTTGGGCGGACGGCCCGGCGCGACTCCGGCGGCCGACCCGGCTCGGGTTGCCGGCCCGACCCCGGGTCGTGGACCCGGCCAGGACACCGGCGGGCCGGACTACTGGCCCGAGATGGACGCGGAGCCGGAGCCCGACGACTGGATATAGGCCGGGCTGCGGCCGGGCCTTGCGGCCGGGTCGGGCTTCGGCCGGGGCGTGTGGCTCGGCACAGCGGCGGCCGGGTCGCGGGTTCGGTAGGACCCCGGCCGGGTCGTGTGGCTCGGCAGGCCCCGGCCGGGTCGTCTGGCTCCTGGCTCGGCCGGGGTGCGTCGGCCCGAGAGGGGGTCAGGTCACAGCGCCCGCGCCGCGTACGCCCTGACATCCGCGTCGGAGTCCGTCGTCGCCGTGGCCAGGGCCGCCCGGGCCTCCGCGGAGGCTCCGTGCCGGGTCAGGGCCAGGACGGCGGCCTTGCGGACATCGGCGTTGGAGTCCGCCAGGGCCTTGGCGAGCGCGGGGACGGCCACGTCGGGGTCCGCGACGGACAGCGCCGTCGCGGCACCGGCCCGCACCTGCCAGGCCGACTCGGACAGGGCGGCGACGGCACGTGCGGTGAGGGGTCCCGGGCAACCGGTCGTGCCCAGTGCGCCGTAGGCCGCCGCGCGGACGAGGGCGTCGGGATCGTCGAGGAGCCCGGTCAGGGCGCCCTCGATCGGGTCGGCCTCGAAAGCGTCGCCCCCACGAGGGAGCGCAACGGCACCCAGCCGCTCCGCCCCCACCGTGGCGAGCCCCTTGGCGATCGCCACCCGGACCTCGCGGGACGGGTCGGCGGCCGCCGCGCCCGCCAGCGCTTCGGCGGCGTCGACCGACACCAGGGCGCGCACGGCCTCGATCCGGACGGTGATGTCCGAGTCGGTCAGGGAGGCCACGAACAGACCGGTGTCTCCGAGGCGCAGGGCGCGCAGGACGTCCAGCGCGGCGGCGCGGACCACGGGGTCGGGCTCGGCGAGGGCGGCGGCGAGGCCGTCGCGCAGGCCGGGCTCGGGCGGGAGCGTCTCGACGAGCTCGCGCAGGGACGCGGCCGCGGCGGCACGGACCTCGGCGGCGCCGTCCCGCAGGGCGGCGGCGAGGGCGGGCCCCGTCCCCGGCGGCAGCGTCTCGGTGAGCACGGCGACCGCCTCGCGCCGGACGGCGGGCGCGGGATCGGTCAGGTACGGCCGGAGGGCGTCGAGCTCGGGTTCCTCGTCGGCGAGGGCGACGAGTTCGAGGAGGCGGGCGGAGGACTGCTCGCCGGGAGGAGACGTGGGTGAGGTGCGCGGCGTCGCGGTCCGTTCCGGCTCCGCTTCCTCGGCCGGCTCTGCTCCCTCGGCCGGCTCCGCGACCCCGGCCCGGGCCGCGACCGGTGCCACATCGCGCGCCCCCGCCGTCGCGACGTCCTCGGCGTGCACCTCACCGAGGTGACGGGGCGCGCCGCCGACCGGGTCGAAACCGTCGACCGGAACGAGATAGGGAGCCACGGGACGAGCCGCGAACTCCATCGCACCAGAGGGGGACTTGTGCAGATCGAGGTGGTGGAACCAGGACGCGTCGTCACGCCGGGGGTGGTCGAGCCGGTCGTGGTAGAGACCCCAGCGGGACTCCGTGCGGGCCAGGGAGGAGCGCGCGGCCATCTCCGCGCAGTCGCGGATGAAGGTGACCTCGGCGCAGCGCATCAGCTCGTGCGGAGTGCGGGCGCCCATCGCCGCGATGTCGGCCCGCATCCGCTCGAACGCCTCCAGGGCCAGCGACAGCCGGGCTCCGGACTTGGGCGGGGCGACGTAGTCGTTCACGAAGCGGCGCAGCTTGTACTCGACCTGGGGCTGCGGCGGGCCGTCGGGGTTGCGCAGCGGGCGGTAGATCAACTCGTGCGCCTCGCGCAGCTGGTCGGCGGGCAGCTCCCCTTCGTAGGCCGTGTACCGGGACGCGTCCGCGCCCGCGAGGTCGCCGAAGACGAACGCGCCGATCATGTAGTTGTGCGGCACGCAGGCCAGGTCGCCGGCCGCGTACAGGCGGGGCACGGTGGTGCGGGCGTGGTCGTCCACGCGGACGCCGGAGGCGGAGTGGCCGCCGCAGAGGCCGATCTCGGAGATGTGCATCTCGACGTCGTGGGTGCGGTAGTCGTGGCCGCGGCCGGAGTGGAAGGTGCCGCGGGTGGGGCGTTCGGTGGAGTGCAGGATCGTCTCCAGGGCCGAGACGGACTCCTCGGGGAGGTGGCTCAGCTTGAGGTAGACGGGGCCCCGGTCGGACGCCACCTCCGCCGCGAACTCGGCCATCATCTGGCCCGACCAGTAGTCGGAGTCGACGAAGCGCTCGCCGTGCCGGTTGACCTGGTAGCCGCCGAAGGGGTTGGCGACGTAGGCGCAGGCCGGGCCGTTGTAGTCCTTGATCAGCGGGTTGATCTGGAAGCACTCGATACCGGTGAGCTCGGCGCCCGCGTGGTAGGCCATGGCGTAGCCGTCACCGGCGTTGGTGGGGTTCTCGTAGGTGCCGTAGAGGTAGCCGGAGGCGGGCAGGCCGAGGCGGCCGCAGGCGCCGGTGGCGAGGATGACCGCGCCCGCGCGGACCTGGACGAACTGCCCGGTGCGGGTGTTGAAGCCGGCCGCCCCGACGGCGCGCCCCTGCGCCGTGAGGACACGCACCGGCATCACCCGGTTCTCGATGCGGATCCGCTCCCGCATCTCGCGCCGCCGCAGCTGCCGGTAGAGGACCTTCTTGACGTCCTTGCCCTCCGGCATGGGCAGCACATAGGAGCCGGAGCGGTGCACCTGGCGGACCGCGTAGTCGCCGTGCTCGTCCTTCTCGAACTTCACGCCGTACGACTCCAGCCGCTGCACCATCGCGAAGCCGCGGGTGGCGGTCTGGCGGACGGTGGACTGGTCGACGATGCCGTCGTTGGCGCGGGTGATCTCGGCGACGTAGTCGTCCGGTTCGGCGCGGCCGGGGATGACCGCGTTGTTGACGCCGTCCATGCCCATGGCGAGCGCGCCGGAGTGGCGGACGTGGGCCTTCTCCAGCAGCAGGACGTCCGCGCCGTGCTCGGCGGCGGTCAGGGCCGCCATGGTGCCGGCGGTGCCGCCGCCGATGACGAGGACGTCGCAGGTCAGCTCCTCGGCGTCGGCGAGGGCGGGGACGGCCAGGACAGGGTCCGCCGGGGGGTTCACGGAGGTGGTCACCGGGGTGCCTTTCACGTACCGAGCGAGGTGAGGACGTCGCGCCGCAGGGCCAGGCGCGCGGGGTCGTCGTGCGCGCCCCGGTCGCGGGGGCGGGGCACGTCCCGGACGGCGGCGAGGCCGCCCGCGGCGAGCAGGGCGACGCGGTCGCCGAGGAACAGCGCCTCGTCCACGTCGTGGGTGACGAAGACGACGGTGGCGCCGGTGCCCTGGAGCACTTCCACCAGCAGGTCCTGCATGCCGGCGCGGGTCTGCGCGTCGAGCGCTCCGAACGGCTCGTCCATGAGGACGGCGCGCGGGCGTGCGGCCAGGGCGCGGGCCAGCTGGGCGCGCTGGCGCTGCCCGCCGGAGACCCGGTGCGGCAACTGCCCGGCCTGCGCGCCGAGTCCGACCCGCTCCAGCCAGGCCTGGGCCTGGGCCCGGCGTTCGGCGCGGGGCACGCCCCGGATGGCGAGCGGCAGTTCGACGTTGGCGCGCAGGGTGCGCCAGGGGAGCAGGGCGTCCTCCTGGAAGACCAGGGCGCGGTCGGCCGCGGGGCCGGTCAGCGGGTGGCCGTCCTGGGTGAGCTGCCCGGCCAGCGGCGCGAGCAGGCCCGCCAGGGTGCGCAGCAGGGTCGACTTGCCGCAGCCGGACGGGCCGACGACGGTGAGGATCTCGCCGGATGCGACGTCCAGGTCGACGTCGTCCAGGGCGGGAGCGCCGGGGCGGCCGAGGGAGACGCCGGCGAGGGTGAGCCGGGTGCCGCGCACCGGTGCTCCGGCGGTGACGGCATCCGTCTCGGGCGAGGTGCTCAGGACGGTCTCAGACGAGGTGCTCATCACGTGTCTCCTCGGCTCGGGCCCCGTCGGGCAGCGCGGTGGACGCGGCTGGCGCGGGCTGACCGGATCCAGCGGGCTGACCGGATCCAGGAGGCTGCCCGGACCCGGCGGGCTGCCCGGACCAGGCGGGCTGCCGGGCCCCGCCCGACCGCGCGGACCCGGGCGCCCGGGCACCGGGCTCGTACGCGGTGCGCGGCAGCCAGCGCGTGAGGCGGCGGCCCAGCAGTTCCACCCCCGTGGAGGTGAGCCAGCCGAGCACGCCGATGGTGGCCATGCCGACGAAGACGCCCGGGTAGTCGACGACGGTGTAGTCCTGCCACGTGCGGTAGCCGACGCCGTACTGGCCGGAGATCATCTCGGCGGAGATCACGCAGATCCACGAGACGCCGATGCCGACGGACAGGCCGCCGAAGACGCCGGGCAGCGCGCCCGGCAGGACGACCGAGCAGAGGATCCGCCACCGCCCGCCGCCCATGGTGAGCACCGCCTCCTCCCACACGGGGGTCAGCGCGCGCACGGCGTGCCGGGTGGAGACCAGGACCGGGAAGAAGGCGGCGGTGCAGGTGATGAAGACGATGCCCTGTTCGTTGGAGGGGAACAGCAGGATCGCGACGGGGACCAGGGCGATGGCCGGGACCGGGCGGATCACCTCCAGCACCGGGCCGAGCAGGTCCTCGGCGAGACGCGAGCGCGCCACGAGCACGCCCGTGGCCACGCCCAGGACGGCGGCCAGCAGGAAACCGGTGAGGATCCGGGTGAGGCTGTCGGTGAGGTCCGTCCAGTAGTCCGGCCCGGACAGCCGGGCGGCGAAGGCCCGGGCCACGTCGGCGACCGTCGGGAACTGCGAGAACCGCAGCCACAGGTCGACGTTCCAGCTGGTCAGCGCCTGCCACAGGCCGAGGGCGGCGGCCAGCGAGCCCAGGCGGAGCGCATACCGCCTCATGAGGCCCGCTCCAGGGCGTCGGTGTAGGAGACGACCCGCGCCCCGGCGTGCCCGGCGACGTAGGCCCGCGCGGTGTCGGGGGCGACGAAGGGCAGCAGCTTGCCGCCGTCGGCCACCCATATGGCCTTGTCGGCGAACCAGAGCGTGCCGGTGGTGGTGTCGGGGACGTAGGCGGCGCGCAGGGCGTCGCGGTGTCCGGCCACGTAACGCAGCAGTGCGGAGGGGGAGTTGAAGGTGACGGTTGTCGAGGCGCCCTTGGGCCAGGCCTCGCTCGCGGCCGGTGCGGGCCGCGCGGCCAGCCGGTCGGCGTACGCCGCCGGTCCCAGGGCCTTCTTCACGTACCGGTCGTCGACGAAGGAGTCGACGTCCACGTCGCCGGTCAGCCTGGCCGACTTCAGGATCGACACGTCCTGCTTCAGGGCGGCCACGAGCCGGGGCTTGATCGCCGGGTCGAAGGTGGCGATGCCGTGAGCGCCGTTGTAGAGGTAGACGACCTCGGCGGGCAGGCCGGTCGCCTTCGCGACCTTCTCGGCGGCGTCCACCGGGTGCTCGTTCAGGTAGTCGGTCGCCTCCGCCTGCGCCTTCAGGAACGCCTCCAGCACGGCCGGGCGCCGCTCGGCGAAGTCCTCCCGGGCGGTGACGCCGTGGAAGGTCGGCAGGTTCAGCCGGGCGCCGTCGTAGAGCGCCTTCGCCTTGCCCTGGTAGGTGAGCAGGCCGGGCCAGGCGACGAACTGCGACAGCGCGTCCGTACTGCCCGCGGAGAGGGCCGAGGCGCCGACGGCGGGCTGCTGGTTGAGCTTCTCGATGCCGCGTTCCGGGTCGATGCCGGCGCGCCGCAGCGCCCGTACGAGGGTGCCGTCGGCGGCCGATCCGACGCTGGTGGAGACCTTCTTGCCCTTCAGGTCATTCAGCGAGGCCAGCTTCGAACCGGGCGCGGTGACGATGGTGTTGAGGCCGCCGCGCAGGTTGTAGCCGGTGACCGACACCAGCCGGGTGGGGCGGTTGAGCTGCTTGCCGCGGGCCGCGTTGATGAGCAGCGGGAAGTCGCCCATCGAGCCGATGTCGATCTTCCCGGCGGTCATCTGGGCGGTGATCGGGGCGCCGGTGGCGTAGTCCTGCCAGCTCACCTTGTAGCGGACGCCGTCGTGCAGGGCGTCGAGCTGCTTCTCGAAGGAGCCGAGGGAGCGCAGCAGGGTGCCCGCGGTGACGGTGTTGATCGTCCGGGACTGGTAGCCGACGGTGACGGTGACGGTGGAGCCGCTGCCGGCCTCGGCGTCACCGCCGCAGGCGCTGAGCGGGAGCAGGAGGACGACCGCGGAGCCGGCGACCGCCGTGCGTTTCAGGGTGGTTCGGGACATGACGGTTCGGGCCTCTCACCGGAGCAGATAGGGCATGTTGACGGTGACGGCTCCGGTGGGGCAGCGCGCCGCGCACGGGCCGCAGTACCAGCACTCGTCGACGTGCATGTAGGCCTTGCCGTTGCGCTCGTCGATGGCGAGGGAGTCCAGCGGGCACATGTCCACGCAGAGCGTGCAGCCGTCGATGCACTTCGACTCGTCGATGGTCACGGGCACGTCGGCCCGCTGGGGCGCCAAGGGCATGGCTGTCTCCAGGAGTGTGCGCGAGCGGGTGGGTCAGACGGATCGGTGCAGCAGGCCGCTCATGGTGATGCGGTCGCCGCGGAACCGGATGAACTCCAGGTCGACCGGGCGGCCGTCCGCGAGGTGGGTGAGGCGTTCCAGCATGAGGACGGCGGCGCCGCGCGGAGCCTCCAGCACGGCGGCCGAGTGGGTGTCCGCGCTGACCGCTTCCAGGGTGATCTCGGCGTGGCCGAGACGATGGCCGGTGACGGCTTCCAGCAGGCGGAAGACGTCGGTGTTCTCCAGGTCGGCGCCGAGCAGTCCCGCGCCGATGTCGAGGGGGATGTAGGTGAGGTCGAGGGACAGGGGCAGACCGTTGAGGCGGCGCAGGCGTTCGATGTAGAGGACGTCCGTGCCGGGCGCGAGTCCGAGGCGTGCGGCGACGGGCGCGGGCGCCGGGGCGGGGCCCATGGTGCGGACCTCGTTGGTGACGTGGCCGTGTTCGCGCAGGGTTTCCGCGAGGCCCATCAGGCGGTCGAGGCCGTGGGGGTACTTGCGGGCCACGACCACGGTGCCGACACCCGGCTGGCGTTCCACCAGCCCTTCGGCCCGCAGCAGGTCGAGAGCCTCGCGGACCGTGTTGCGGCTGGCGCCGTAGTCGGCCGAGAGAGCCGACTCGTGGGGCAGGACGCCCTCGGCGAAGTCGCCGCTGAGCAGCTGCCGGCGGAGCAGGTCGGCCAGTTGCCGGGCCCGGTCGGCGCGCAGCCGGCGCCGCGCGCGGTGGGCGGCGACGGTGGTCGCGGCGCCCTGCCCGGCGTGGTCTCGGATGCGGTCGGTCGGCATGGATCGAACCATACCTATCCGATAGGAAAAGGGGTGTTGCGGGAATGTTGCGCCACCGGGCAGGTGGCCGGTTCCCTGGCCGACCTGGGTTTTCGCGGTGTCCGCCGGCAGTTCCGCCACCGGCAGCCGGGCCGGTGCGGCTACGACAGCGCCGTCAGCCCCGGGGCGAACGCGATCAGCAGGGGCAGCAGCGGCACCAGCGCGGCCGTGGTGGTCGTCAGGGCGCGGTGCCGGCGGCCGAGCCGGGGCGGCGGTTCCAGGAGCCGGTCGACCCGCTCGCCCAGCAGGCGGTGGCTGGAGGCGCAGGACAGGACGCCCCGGTGCTGGTTGAGCTCGATCAGGGCCAGGGCCGTGGTCAGGTGGCCGCAGCGGCGGGAGGCCGTGTCGTCGGCGGCGAGTTCGACCAGGCGGTGGGTCTGGTCGCAGAAGTGGGCGAACAGCGGGATGCGGGGGAATCCGGTGGCCAGGGCGGTGGACAGGTGCAGCAGCCAGTCGTGGCGGGCGCGGGCGTGGCCGCGCTCGTGGGTGAGGACGGCGTCGAGCTGGTGGCCGGTGAGGCGGTGCAGGGCGCCCGTGGTGACGATGAGCTGGGGCGGGCTGCCGGGCAGCCACCAGGCGTCCGGGTACTCGTCCTCCAGGACCAGCAGGGGGCCCTTCGCGGCGGGCAGGCCGGCCGGCAGGTCGGGGGCGCGTTCGCGCAGGTGGGCGCGGGCCTGGGCGCGCCGCCTGCGCGCCTCGACGAGCTCCCGCGCGAGCATCGCGGTCGTCCAGGCGGCACCGCAGGCCAGCAGCAGGGTGAGCGCGGTGGCCCACGGCGGGGCGGTGGACAGGTCGTACGCGGCGGTCACCGCGGGCGGGGCCGGGGCGAAGAGCTGGGCGCGGACGGTGCCGAAGACGGCGGCGGCGCCCAGGGAGAGCGCCGTCACGCAGCACAGCAGGACCGTGGCGACCAGGCACTGCCACACCCACAGCGCGACCACCGGTTCCCGCTCGGGCCAGGCGGCCCGGGTCAGCGCGCGGGGCACGGGTACGGCGGCCGTCACGGCGACAACGCTCAGCAGGAGCAGGCAGACGGTCATGGCCACGGACTCCGGTTCCTGGTCGGAAGAAGGGCGGCTACGGGTCGTGCGGGGGAGGGCGGTCGCAGCCCGCACCGGTGACACGACTGCCGAGGACGCGGCTGCCGGGCGCACCCGGGAACGCGGTGAACGCGGCGAACGTGCCGTGTACCGCGCCCGTGCGAGCACACCGCCCGACGCACAGTATGACGGGCCGGGCGGTGTGCGTCAGGGGCCGAACGCGATCGGGAGTTCCGGGAGGGGCGACCGCCGGCCGGACCCGGGCCGTCCGCCGGGGTCAGGCCGGGACCACCCGCCCCGTCACCTCGCCCAGCCCGACCCGCACGCCGTCCGGGCCCGGAGCCCAGGCCGAGAGGGTCACCACGTCGCCGTCCTCCAGGAACGTCCGCTTGCCGTCGGGGAGTTCGAGCGGGTCGCGGCCGTTCCAGGTCAGTTCCAGCAGGGAGCCGCGCTCCCGGTCCGCCGGGCCGCTCACCGTGCCGGAGCCGTACAGGTCGCCGGTGCGCAGGGAGGCACCGTTCACGGTCATGTGAGCCAGCTGCTGGGCGGCCGTCCAGTACATGGTGGAGAAGGGCGGCTCGGAGACGACGTGGCCGTTGACGGCGACGCTGATCCGCAGGTCGTAGCCGCCGGGTTCCTCGTCGCCGTCGTCGAGGTAGGGCAGCAGCCCGTGCGTCCGGGCCGGCGGGGCCACCCGGGACTCCTCCAGGGCGTCCAGCGGGGTGATCCACGCCGACACGGACGTGGCGAAGGACTTGCCGAGGAACGGGCCGAGGGGGACGTACTCCCAGGCCTGGATGTCGCGGGCGGACCAGTCGTTCAGCAGGCACAGCCCGAAGACGTGCTCGCGGAAGTCGGCGAGGGCCACCGGCTCGCCCATCCGGGACGGCACGCCGACGACGAAGCCGACCTCCGCCTCGATGTCCAGGCGCACGGACGGGCCGAAGACGGGAGCGGCGTCCGTGGGCGCCTTGCGCTGGCCCGAGGGGCGTACGACGTCCGTGCCCGAGACGACGACCGTGCCGGAGCGGCCGTGGTAGCCGATCGGCAGGTGCTTCCAGTTGGGGGTGAGGGAGTCCTCGGCGTCGGGCCGGAAGATCTGCCCGACGTTCCGGGCGTGGTTCTCGGACGCGTAGAAGTCGACGTAGTCCGCGACCTCGAACGGCAGATGCAGGGTCACGGCGGACAGGGGGTGGAACAGCGGCTCGACGGTCTCGCGGTGGGACGGCACGGTCACCCAGGCCGTCAGCGCCCGGCGCACGTCCGACCAGGCCGTGCGCCCCGCGGCCAGCAGCGGGTTGAGGGACGGCCGGGCCAGCAGGGAGGCGTACGGGGAGCCGAGGGCGTGGGCCGCCGCGCCGGCGTCCAGGACGTGGTCGCCGAGCCGGACGCCCACGGTCCGGTGCGAGGAGCCGGGCAGGGAGAACACGCCGTACGGCAGGTTGTGCGGACCGAAGGGATCGCCCTCGGGGACATCGAAGGGGGGCATCGGGTGCTGCCTCGCTTTCGGGTGTGCCATGTCGTCGCCACGTGTTCGTGGTCGTGCCACACGTTACGGGTGACACGGCGGTCCCGGGCAGAGTCCGAGGAGGCTCGGACGGGCGAACGGGGCAGGTGGGCCAGGGTGCGATGGGACGGGCCCGCACGACCCCGACCGGCGCGGCGGGCGGGACCGCACATGCGTACGTGCCGGAAGTTATCCACAGGACGCGACGCAATCTTGACGGAGCGGTGCGAACGGGGCGACTCTGGGCGGGTGCCGGAAGGCCTCGGGGAGGGGGCGTTCCGACGGCACACCAGGGGGGCGGATGGCCATTGGGGAGGCCGGTCCGGGTTCGGTGCGGCGTGGTGTACAGCCGAAGCGGCTGGAAGAAGCCATGCGCGTCCGGCTCGGCCGGGAATGTGTGTACGTACCGTCGTGCCGTCTCGGGCTGTACGTGGCGCTGCGCCACTGGTGCCCGCCCGGCGGCCGGGTACTGATGTCGCCGGTCAACGACGACGTGATCTTCTTCGTCGTGCTCGCGGCCGGACTGCGTCCGGTGCAGGCGCCGTTGAACCCGCTCGACGCGTCGATCGACATCGATGCCGTCCCCGAGGAGGTCTGGGGCTCGGTGTCGGCCGTGCTCACGACGAACCTGTACGGGAACCCGGATCCGGCGCCGCGCCTGCGGCAGAAGTGCGACGCGCTGGGCATCCCGCTGTTCGAGGACGCCGCGCACGCGATCGGCAGCCGGGTCGGGGACCGGCCGGTCGGCGCGTGGGGTGAGGCTTCCGTGTTCAGCCTGTCCAAGCACGTGGGCGCCAAGGCCGGGGGCATGCTGTCGCTCGCCGACCCGGGGCTGCGGGACGCGGTGGAGAGGACCTGCTCGGAGTTGCTCGTTCCGGGCCGGCTGAGCTCCGAACTGGCCTTCGCGGTCCGGCCGTACGCGGAGGCGGCGGTGCGCGGGCTGCGGCTGCGGCGCGCCGCCTGGGCGGCGGTCCGGCTGCTGGGGCTGGCGGACCGCGAGGAGATCCGGATGCCGCTGCGCCCGGACGAACTCGCGCGGGCCGCCCGCCACGCGCCGGGGCTCGAGGCCCACCACCCGTGGGTGCGGGTCGACATGCACGACTACCGCCTGGAGTCCGGCCCGCTGCGGCTGCGGCGCATCGCACACAAGCTCGACGGCCTGGACGACGTGCTGGACGCCTGCCGGGCGGGCACCGAGCTGCTGCTGTCCACGCCCTGGGCCAAACCGAGGGCGGCGTACGGGACGCAGCCGCTGTTCCGCGTCCCGCTGTTCGTGGCGGACCGGGACGCGGCCATGGCGGCCCTGGCGCGGCGGGGCGTGGTCGTCGGCTACCTCTACGACCCGCCCCTGGACGACTACGCGGGCGCGGAGTTCACCGACCCCTCGCCGGCCCCGGAGGCGGCCCGCTGGTTCGCGCGGCACGCGCTGCCCGTGGACCCGCTGCGGGCGCGGACGGTCGTCGAGGTGCTTCAGCGGTCGGGGGCACGACCGGTCGAAGCGCCGGGAGAGCTGTCCCGGAGCAGGCCGACACCGGGAGGGCTGGGTTAGTCCCGTGGCTGAGATCCAGGTGCACGAGCCCGCCGCCGCGCGCGCCGAGAGCGGCGGCGGACCGAAGCCTGCCGACGGCGAGCACAGCCACGACTCGCTGTTCAAGAACGCCTACTTCCTCATGCTCAGCACCGGCGTGTCCGCCGTGCTGGGCCTGGGGTTCTGGCTGGTGGCCGCCCGCTACTACTCCGAGGAGGCCGTCGGCCAGGGCTCCGCCGCGATCGCCGCGATGCGGTTGCTCGCCAGCATCACGGCGACGACGATGATCGGGGCCGTCGTCCGCTTCGTCCCGCGCGCGGGACGGGAGACCGGACGCCTGGTGTGGGGCACGTACGCGGCGAGTTCGCTGGTCGTGGCGCTCGCCGCGGCCGTCTTCCTGCTCACGCTCGACGCGTGGGGCGCGTCGTACGCGCCGCTGGGCACGCCCATGGCGGGGGCGGTGTTCGTCGCGGCGTGCGTGGCCTGGGCGCTGCTCACCCTCCAGGACGGGGTGCTCACCGGGCTGCGCAAGGCCGAGTGGGTCCCGGCGGGGAACGCGGTGTTCTCGGTCGGGAAGCTGGCCCTGCTGGCGGTCTTCGCCGGCGCGCTGCCCGTCCTCGGCATCTTCGTCTCCTGGGCGGTGGCGATCGCCTTCTCCACCCTGCCGCTCGGCTGGCTGATCTTCCGCCGGCTCATCCCGCGCCAGGCCGCCGCCGACCGGGACAAGGACCCCCCGAAAGTCCGGGAGATGGGCCGCTTCCTGGCCGGCGACTCGCTGGGCGCCCTGTTCAGCCTGGCCATGATCAACCTGCTGCCGGTGATGGTCGCGGTCCGCTTCAGCGCCGCGGAGAACGGCTACTTCTACGTGGCGTACACCGTCGGCGGCACGATGGAGTTCATGGCCATCAACATGGCCTCCTCGCTCACCGCGCACGCCTCGCACGACCCGCGCCAACTCGCCGACGGCGTCAAAGGGGCCCTGCGGCGCATGACGCTGCTGCTGGTCCCGGTCGTGCTGGTGCTCGTCCTGTTCGCCCCGTACATCCTCACGCCGTTCAGCCCGGACTACGCCGAGCACGGCTCGACCGTGCTGCGGCTGCTCGCCCTCGGCGCGCTGCCCCGGGTGGTGGTGGAGCTGTACATCGGCGTGCTGCGCGTGCAGGGGCGTACGGGAGTGCTGGCCGCGCTCCAAGGCGCCATGTGCGCCCTGGTCCTGGGCAGCGCGGCCGTGCTGTTCACGCCGGCCGGGATCGCGGGCGCCGGCTGGGCGGTGCTGCTGAGCATGACGCTGATCGCCGTCGTCTCCGCGGTCGGACTGCGCGCTGCGCTGCGCCACAACGACAGCGCGCCCGGCGTCCGTACGCCCGCCGCCCCCTCCTACGGCACCCGCTGGGCGCGGCTGAACGCCACGGCCGGGTACGGCACGGCCTGGGCCCGCCGGGCCGCCTGCCAGCCCAAGGACGGCGACGAGGACACGGTCACGCTGTTCATCGGCCGCCCCGGATACGAGCGGGAGGCGCTGCAGGCGGACACCCTCGCGCTGATCGTCCGGCCGCACCACCCGGAACCGGAAACGGGGGAGAAGGGGACCGGTGCCGAGCAGGCGGTCGCCGCGGAGGCGATGGCGGACGCGGCCGAGGACCGACGAAGGCCCGGGGCGGCGCGGGAGGGCACGCTCCTGCGCGAGGACCCGGCCGGGGCCGACGACCGGACCCGGGAGCGGCGGCTGCGAGGCGCCCTGTGGAGCCTGCTCGGGGTCGCCGCCGTCTTCTTCTGGGCGCCGCTGCGCGACCTGCCCTGGCTGGACGGCGCCACCGAAACGCCGCTGACGGGGCGCCGGTTGCTGGAGGGCCTGCCCCTGCCGTCGCTCACGGCGGGCGGCCTGCTGCTCGTGGTGTTCGTCGCCGCGGTCACCCTGTGCACCCGGCGCGAGGCGTGGCTGCCGGGCACGGCACTGTCCGCGGCCCTGCTCGCCCTGTACGCCGCACCGGTCGCCCTCGGGCGGGAACCGCGGCCGGTGGACGGGGCGTTGTACGAGAAGACGGCCGGCTTCCTCGCGGACGCGCTGGGGCTCGACGGCCCCGAGCCGCTGCTGCGCTGGGCACCGCCGGTCTGCCTGCTGCTGTGCCTCGTGCCGCTGTGGCTGCTGCTCGCGAGCGCGGGCCGGCGGCTGTCGTGGGCGGGGCGCTGGGGGGTTCTGTATCTCGTCGCGGTCGGCGGCTGGGTGTGGCGCGAGGCGCTCGCACCCGTCGCGCCGCCGCTGCTCGTCGTCCTTGCCGCAACCGTCCTGCTCCTGCCGCTCTGCCGCCGTGCCGCGACGGCCTGGGGGCCACCGCTCCGCAGACAACCGAACGGCCGATCCAGCGACTGACCGACCCAGAGCCGAACAGAGCCGAACCGCCAGGGGGGAACCGCCGTGCGTCCGCCAGCAACTCCACGGGAGAGATCCACGCCAGAGCCCACACCCGCACAGGACGGCGCGGACATGCCCGGCAGCGACCCCGAGACTTCCAGCCAGTCCTCCAGCCCCTCCTCCTCGGAGGCGTCGAGCCCCGCCCACGAGCCCGTGACGGATCTGTCCGACCTGCCCCCCGCCTGGTCCCGGCGCCGCGCGCTCACCTGGCCCGGGGTGCCGCTGCTCGCCGCGCTGGCGCTGTGGGTGTACGCCGTGCGGCACACCGACGTCTCGCGACTCGACGACTACGGGCTGGTCACCGCGCTGCACCCGACGTTCTGGGCCGGACTCGTGGTGCTCACGGCCGGCTTCTGGTGCACGGTCCGCGATCCGCGCCGCCCGGGTGCCTGGGCGGCGGCGTACGTGCTCGGGCTGCTGGTGATGGAGCGGGCCACGCAGGCCGTGGTCTACCCGACCCCGCTGTACGCCTGGGCGTGGAAGCACGAGGCGGTCATCGACCACCTGCTGACGGCCGGCGGTCTGCAGACGGCCGACCAGGTCGGCGACATGGCGGTGTACGACCAGTGGCCCGGCTTCTTCGCCGCCCAGGCCGCCCTGGTGCGGCTGCTGGGCGTGGAGTCGGCGGCGATGTTCATGGCCTGGTGGCCCCTGGTCTCCTGCCTGATGCTGCTGCTCCCGCTGCTGCTGATCTACCGCACCTTCACCGAGGACCGGCGGCTGATCTGGACGGCGGTCTGGCTCTTCTACGTCGCCAACTGGGTCGGGCAGGACTACTTCTCGCCCCAGTCCGTGGCGTACGCGCTGCACGTGGGCGTCCTGGCCGTGGTGCTGCGCCGCTTCGGCCGGACCGCCGTGCGGCGCGGTCGGCCGCGACAGGCCGTGTGGACGGTGGTGCTCACCGTCATGATCACGGCGATCGTCATCTCCCACCAGCTCACCCCGGGCATGCTGGTCGTCTGCCTGCTCGCCCTGGGCCTGAGCCGCCGCTACCGCGACTGGGTCCCGGTGGTCACCACGGTCGTGATCTTCCTGGCCTGGTGCCTCACGGCCGCGCTGCCCTTCCTGTCCGCGGCGATGCCCGACATGATCCGCTCCGTCGGCGACGTCGGCGCCAACGTCGAGACCGGCTACGGCGCCACCCCGACCGGCACCGGCGCGATCGCGACCTCCTGGGCGGCCCGGCTGCTGTCCGGCTCCGTGCTGCTGCTCGCGGCCGTCGGCGTCCTGCGCCAGCGGGTGCTGCGCCACCGGGCCCGGCCCCTGCTGCTGGTCGCCGCGGCCCCGCTGCCGATGTTCGCGGCGAGCAGCTACGGCAGCGAGATGATCTTCCGGGTGCTGTTGTTCATGCTGCCCGGCGCCGCCTTCTTCGCCGCCGCCGCGATCCTGCCCAAGGTCCGCACCCTGGCCGCCGACGCCGCCGCGCAGGAGGCCGGCGGCCGGCCGGCAGCGCCCGCGAAACGCCGCCGGCGGAGGCTGGTCGCGTGGGTGCCGCCGGCCGCCCTGCTCGTCGGGACCCTGGCGTTCGTGCCGAGCTACTCGGGCAAGGACCGGATCAACTACTTCCCGCCGCAGGAGGTGGCCCTCGTACGGCAGCTCTTCGACCAGGCGCCCGAAGGGTCGCTCGTGGTGGCGGCCAACCGCAACTACCCGCACGCGTACGCCTCCTACTGGAGCATCGACCACTACTGGTTCCTGGACGACGCCCGCAGCCACGTCGACCGGATCGTCCGCGACCCGGCCGCCACCCTCGCCAGTGACATGGCCGGCATCGAGCGGCCGGCCCGGGCGTACTTCCTCCTCACGCAGGGGCAGTTCGCCAACTCCGAGATGAACGGACAGCTCACGAAGGCGCAGCTGGACCGCATCCGGACGTCCGTCGACGCCTCGCCGCGGTTCCGGCTCGTGGCGGAGAACGGCGCCGGATGGCTCTACGAACTGAAGCAGGCGGGGGGAGCGGAGCGATGACACCTCAGGAACTCGTGGTCAGGATGGCACCGCCGTTCGGCGGCTGGCTGGCGCTCGCCGCGCTCGCCCTGCCCGGCGGATCGCCGCTGCGGGGCGCCGCGGTCGTGCTCTTCCTGGCGGCGGGCCCGGGCGCGGCCGTGGTGAGGGTCTGCGCCCCCGCGCTGGGGAGCACGGCCCGCGGAAGGGCCTGTCGAGCGCCGGGACCCGGACTTCGCCCGCCACTCCGACCTGCTGGAGCGGCTGATGCTGGTGCTGTTCCTGAGCATCGGCGCCGTGATGCTCGTCGCGACCGTGCTGATCGCCACGCACACCTTCAGCGCACAGCGGGTGCTGCTGACGCTGACACTGCTGACCACACTCGCCGCGTTCTGTCCGCCGCTGCGCGCCTCCCCGCCGCCCAGGACGACGCCGAGGACACCGAAGGGTTCTGCTCAGTGAGGTTCAACCGTCCCCACCGTCCCTTTCGCCCCCGCCCCTTGCGCCGCGACCCGGTCACGACCGGACAGCACCGCAGGAAGCCACCCGGAGAACACGAGCGGGCCGCCGGTCCCTTCGCCTCGAGCCGGCGCCGCCTGCTGATCACGTCCGCCACGGTCGTCAGCGCGGTCCTGGTCGCCGTACTCGCCCTCCGGAACGCCTCCGGACCGGAACAGGGAGCCGCCGGGTCCGGCGCCGACTGCCGCCCCACGGCCCTGCTGGAACCGCCCTGCGGCGCCTGGTTCGGCGCGTTCGTGCCGCACGAGCGGGACGACCTGCCCGAGAAGGTGCGCGCCTACGAGAAACGCGTGGGCCGCCCGCTCGACATCGTGTACACGTACCACGACATGTCCCTGGCCGAGGGCACCCGCCGGGAGGGCCAGCTGCTCACCCCCGAGGAGCAGCGCGTCGGCCGGGACCACCTGCTGCTGCTGTCCTGGGAGAGCAAGTGGTGGGGCGGCACGAAAAAGCAGCAGCCGACCTGGAAGCAGATCGCGGCCGGCGAGCTGGACGAGCAGGTCATCGACGTCCAGGCCCGGCGCATCAAGGACTACGGCAAGAAGGTGTTCCTCTCCTTCGACCTGGAGATGGACACCCGCACCCCGGCCAACGGCACGCCCGCCGACTTCGTCCGGGCGTACCGGCACATCCACGACCGGTTCCGCGAGCTGGGCGTCGACAACGTGGTGTGGACGTGGATCACCACCGGGTACCTCGACCACGCCGACGTGATCAAGAAGATGTATCCCGGCGACGACTACGTCGACTGGATCGGCTACAACCAGTACAACTACTACCGCTGCCACGACGCGGGCTGGCTCACCTTCGCCCAGACGCAGAACGCCACGCACGACTGGATCCGGAAGAACATCTCCGACGACAAGCCGCTGATGCTCTCCGAGTTCGGCACGGCCGCGGACTCGGCGCGCCCGCAGCGGCAGGCCGAGTGGTACGCGCAGGTGCCCGGGGTGCTGAAGGGCCTGGAGGGCGTCAAGGCCGCCCTCCAGTGGAACTACCGCGACCCCGGACCGCACTGCAACCTCGCGCTGGCGAACGACGCGGCCTGGGACAGCCTGCGCAAGGCGGTCTCCGACCCGTACCTCAACCAGCCCTTGGAATAGGCCCGTTCAGCACCAGCCCTTGGAGTAGGCCCGTTCAGCCCGCGAACTCGGGCCCGTGCACCATCGCGCGGGCCCGCCGGTACCACCGCCACGCGATCGTCTTCGGCCCGTCCCGGTACGGCGCGACCCGGGCGCCCGCGCCCGCCAGCCAGTTCTCGACGTCGGCGACGGTGTGGGTGCGCCGGACGATGAGCCGGGCGATGCGGTACCGCTCGTCGCGGTCGGAGCTGAGCGCGTGGCGTACGGCGGTCGCCGTCTCGTAGCCGGCCCGGGCCGACATGGCCCGCACCCGCGGGCTGTTGTAGCCGTGCGGGTAGGCGAGATGGCGGACCTCGTGCCCGAGGGCGTCCTCCAGCACGGCCTTCGAGGTGCGCAGTTCGTACGCCAGGTCCTTCGCGGACAGCGTGTCGAGCTGGGCGTGGGTGACCGTGTGGCTGCCGATCTCCATGCCGTAACGTTCCAGCTCCGCCGCCCGGGCCAGGGTCATCATCGGGGCGGGCGGCAGCAGACTGCGGCCGCCCGGGGCGATGGCGCCGGTGGTCAGGTAGGCGGTGGCGGGCAGCGCGCGCTCGGCCAGCGCCTCGGCGGTGGGGCCGGGCAGATCGGCGAAGCCGTCGTCGAAGGTGAGCAGCACCGGCCGGGTGGGCAGCGGCGCCCGCCCGGCCAGATGGTCGGCGATCGTACTGATCGTGACGGGCGTGCGCCCGCTGCGCACGACGGCGTCGAGATGCGCCGCGAACTGCCGCGGCGTGACCGTGAACTCGGCGATCCAGTCCGGCGGGTCGTCCATCACGGAGTGGTACAGGAACACGGGGATGGCCGGAGCGCGGACGTCAGGCCGGCTCACCGGAGCCGCTGGACGCCCCGGGGATATCGGGCCCTCACCGTCCGGCGCCCCCCGTTCCGCCCGGCCTCTGCCGTCCCCCTGCCCCTCGCCCCGTTCGCGTGCCGTTGTCTTCATCCCGCCCCCTGAACACCAGTCCGGCGCAGCGCCCTGCGCGCCCGCACATAGCCGACAGGCCCGTACACCATCCCCCGGCGCTGTAGCCGAGACAGCCGCCGCGGCCAGGGATGCGTCCGCACGTCGTGATCGCCCGGCATGCCCCCGCCGTCCGTCCCCTCCGTCTCGCGCACGGCGGTCAGCGCGCGGGCGTGGACGAGGCCGCGGGGCAGTCTCGCGAGGAACGCCGGCAGCAGCGCGGGCCGGTTCACCAGGACCGCGGTGAGATACGCCGTGAGCCCGGCGCCGTAGCCGTACGCCTGCGTCTCCAGGTCCCGCCAGGTCTCCCGGTGGTGGTGCCACACCAGGGCGTACGGCGTGTACCGCAGCCGGTGCCCGTCGGCCAGGACGCGGACGAAGCCGTAGAGGTCGTCGCCGCCCCGGGCGGCCGTCCCGGCACCGGTGGCCGGGTCGAAACCGCCGACGGAGCGCAGGACCCGCGTGCGGAACGCCATGTTGGCACCCGAGCCGAACCGCCCCGCCGTGAACGGGAACAGCGGCTCGTCGACCGGCGGACGCGCCGGGTCGTACGTCCTTGGAGTGAAGCCTTTCGCGAAACCGCCGTGGCTCTCCAGCAGCACCTGGGCCGGGGTCGTCAGCCGCGCGGGCAGGATCAGCCCGGTGCTGCACCCCAGTCCGGCGTCGGCGGCGAAGGGCGCGGTCAGCTCGGTCAGCCAGCGCGGGTCGGCGACCACGTCGTCGTCGGTGAAGGCGACCACCTCGCCCGACACGGCCGCGAGGCCGGTGTTGTGGGCGACCGCCAGACCGGGCACCGGCTCGCACACGTACCGCACGCGCTCGGCGTACTTCCGCTCGACCAGCTCCCGCGTCTCGCCCGTCACGGGCGCGTTGTCGACGACGACGATCTCGAACCGCGGATGGTCCTGCGCCAGCAGCGAGTCCAGCGCGCGGGCGAGCTGCCCGGCGCGCTCCCGGGTGGCGACGACGACACTCGTGAACGGCGGCTCCCCGGGGCCCTCGACCGCGCCCGGCGGGCACTCCGCCCGCGCCCGCGCCGCGAGCACGGCCCTGGCGTCCGCCCCCTCCGGCACCCGCCCGAGCAGGGTGCCCACGGGCCGGCCCTGCCGTCTGACCAGCACGAACACCTCTCCGTGCGTCACCGGCGGGCTGCCCGGACCCGGTCTGAGCACCGCCTCGTCACCGTCGAGGTCCAGCTCCGCGACCTGCACCGCCCCGATGTCCAGGAACCGCCGTATCTCCTCCTGCGCACGCGCCGAACGGGCCATGCGCCCTCCCCCCCTCGTCGTCAGGTACGACCGTTGTCCGTACGACTACGGCTTCTGTTCAGGCACCGCGCAGCCGAGCCGCGCCCTTCAGGGTCCGCGCCGCCAGCGCCGCGAGCCGCGGCCGGCCGCGGACGAAGCTGTGCGCGCGGCGGGCCGGCTCGCGGCTCAGCCAGTGCAGCGCCGCGCCCGCCCCCGGCCGGGTCGCCGCGCCCTCGTACACCGGCCGTTCGCCCGTCTTCAGCGCGTCCTTGTACTCGGCCGCGCCCCGCCCCAGATCGAGCAGGCCGATGCCCTCGGCGGCCGCCGCCTCGGCCATGCGCAGGTGCAGCACCAGACCCGGCGAGTACTTCGAGAACTCCGGGTCGTACGCCGGGAACCAGCAGGCCAGCACCGACGCCGAGCGCAGCCCGAAGTGCGCGGCGACGGGCCGGCCGCCGGCGTACAGCACGGACAGCGTGCCGCCGCACTCCGGCGCCCGGGTCCGGGCCAGCTGCCCGACGAGCCGCGTGATCCACTCCTGGGCGAACCGGTCACGGCGGCCCGTCCGGCGGTACTGCGCGGACTTCCACTCCATGAGCGTGCGCAGCGCGGCCGGGTCGCGCTCGTCGAACACGAACCGCACCTCGCCGACCTGCCGGCCCAGCCTGCGCTCCTTGGCCAGGGTGGTCTTCAGGAACTTCGGCGACTGGGCGCGCAGCGCCGACTCGTACGTCTCGTAGCCCTTCTCCACGTCGACCACGTAGGTGGCGTGCTCCTCCGCCGCGTACCGGACGAACAGCCGCTGCTCGGCCTCCAGGTTGTCGAAGGCGAAGCTCGACAGCGCGCAGGCCCGCAGCAGTTCACCGGTCTCCAGCGCCAGACCCGGCCGCAGGACCGCCCCCTGGACGTCCGAGACGCCGAGTCCGATCGCCCGGCCCTGCCCCAACGGCCCGCGCTCGTACGGCAGGAACCCGGCGGGCTCCCGCCCCTCGTACACGACCGCGACCCGGGCCTGCGGCCTCACCCGGCCGACGGCGGCGGTGAACTCCGGTTCCATGAAAGGGTTGCGCGGTGCCTCCGAGGCGGCGCGCAGCGCACGCCAGCGCTCCCTTTCCCCTTCGCCGAGCTCCCCGGGCCCCATCACGTGAATGCGCCCACTGCTCAACCTGACCCCCCGATCAAGTCCCCCCTGGACACTTGGAAGGTACCGCCCGAGACGGCCCCGACGGTAGGTAGCGGACCATGTTGTTGCCAACTGGTGCAGAGGCCTTCAACCGGGCAATCGGCGTGCGCCGCGCGATGAAACGAAAGGGCGCGCTGTCCGTATTCTCTGATCATGGCCGCACCCATCGCATATTCACTCATCGCCACCGACCTGGACGGGACGCTGCTGCGCGGCGACGACACCCTGTCCGACCGGTCCCTCGCCGCGCTCGCGCGGGTGGCGGACGCCGGTGCCCAGCACCTCGTGGTGACGGGCCGGCCGGCGCCGAGAGTGCGGCCGCTCCTGGACGACCTGCGCTGCACGGGGCTCGCGGTGTGCGGGCAGGGCGCGCAGGTGTACGACGCCGGCGCGGACCGGCTGCTGTGGTCCATCACCCTGGACCGGGAGCTGGCGGAGACCGCCCTCGGCAAGATCGAGGCCGAGGTGGGGCAGGTGTACGCGGCGGTCGACCAGGACGGGGTCGACGGGCTCACGCTGATCGAGCCGGGCTATCTCATGCCGCACCCGACCCTGCCCGCGGTACGGGTCGACCGGCGCGACGAGCTGTGGGACGAGCCCATCAGCAAGGTACTGCTGCGCCACCCCTACCTGACGGACGACGAGCTGGCGGCGACGGCCCGCTCGGTGGTCGGCTCACTGGCGACGGTGACGATGTCGGGGCCCGGCACGGTCGAACTCCAGCCGTGCGGCGTCACCAAGGCGACCGGCCTGGCGCTGGCCGCCGATCACCTGGGGCTGCGGCCCGCGGACACCGTCGCCTTCGGTGACATGCCCAACGACATCCCGATGTTCGACTGGGCCGCCCACGGCGTCGCGATGGCCAACGCCCATCCCGAACTCAAGGCCGTGGCCGACGAGGTCACCCTGTCGAACGAGGACGACGGCATCGCCGTCGTCCTCGAGCGACTGCTGGGCGGGACGGCTCAGTACGGGCCGTTGACGTTGTCGATCGAGCCGTAACGGGCGGCCGCGTAGTTGCAGGCCGCCGTGATGTTCGCGACCGGGTCGAACGGGTCCCACGACGTGCCGTCCACGTGGTAGGCCTGGAAGGTCGGGTCGATGGTCTGGAGGAGGCCCTTGGACGGGGTGCCGGCGGCGGCGTTGGAGTCCCAGTTGTTGATGGCCTGCGGGTTGCCGGACGACTCACGCATGATGTTGCGGTAGATGCCGTCGTACGAGCCCGGGATCCCCTTCTGCGCCATGATGTCCAGCGCCTCGCGGATCCAGCCGTCCAGGTTGTCGGCGTAGGTCTTCGTGGAGGCCTGGGTGGCCTCGGCGACGCCTCCGGCGGGCTTCGCCGCCGCGGCGGACGACTGGGTCGCCTTCTTCTTCGCGGCGGCCTTGGCCGTCGTCACCTTCAGCTTCAGGCCGGGGTGGATCAGCCTCGGGTTGTCGCCGACGGCGGCGCGGTTGTCCTTGTAGAGCTGCTTCCAGCCGCCCGAGACGTCGTACTTGTCCGCGATGCGGTAGAGCGTGTCGCCCTTGGTCACGGTGTACGTGAGGGACTTGGCGGGCTGGGCCGCCTGGGGTGCGGTCTGGGCGGCGGGGGCGCTCTGGGCCGGCTGGGCGGCGCTGGCCTGCGTCGCGCCGAGCAGCGGGAGGGTCAGGGCCGCTCCGCCGGTGCCGGCGGCGACGACACCTCGGGTGAGCGGGCTGGTTCTGGGGCGACGGTGCTTACCTCGTCCGGGCATGGCGATGTTCCTCTCCGGCGCCTGCGAGGTGAGCTGTCGGGTTCGGGCCGGGAGGTGCCCGGCCGCGTACGGCGCTGTGCTGCCGTGCGCGGCTTCACCCCGAGCCGTTCCTTGTCATGGACCGGCGACTTACCTGGGTCCCCCGCTCCTGCCCTGCGTGAGTGAGTCGGTGTGTGTGGGGAGTCCGGGCGGCGGCAGGATTCGGCGTCCGCCGGACAAGCCCGGAACGTATGCGAGAGCACATGCCGGGAACAAGCACCGTCGTCACATATCGACTCCGGTGACCTTGGTCGAGGGGATATGAGGCGCTTGATCCTTTGCGGGAGCCAAGGCCCAACTTGCTTTCGGCGGACGGGGGTACGGGACGGTGCCGGGGTGCGGCCGCCGAAGGGGTGAAGTGATTCAACTCACTGATCGCGACCCGGGGCGCAATGCCCCGCAAGGGGAATTTGCTTCCCTATTACGGCAAATCGCATATGAGCAGTTACTTCCGGGAAAGTCGATAAATGTCTGTTGCCGCCCGGCCTGTAACCATGGGCGCTGGAGGTGATCGAAACGTGACCGGATACGCTGACTCGAGTGATGGCAGCGACCTATCGACAATCCGTTTGATCACCGGCAGACACCAGCAGACAGGAGACCCCTCGTGACCGACGTCGGGCCGTTCGGGCTGAGCGTGCGGGACCAGGCTCTGGAAGCCGATGTCCAGGCCGGTTTGGCGGCTGTCGAGGAAGGCTTGCTCGAGGCCACCAAGAGCGAGGTGCCCTTCATCACGGAGGCCGCCCAGCACCTGGTGCGGGCCGGCGGCAAGCGGTTCCGGCCGCTGCTCGTGATGCTCTCCGCCCAGTTCGGTGACCGGTACGCGCCCGGGATCGTGCCCTCGGCCGTCGTCGTGGAGCTGACCCACCTCGCCACGCTGTACCACGACGACGTGATGGACGAGGCCGCCGTGCGCCGCGGCGTCGCGAGCGCGAACGCCCGCTGGGGCAACTCCGTCGCGGTCCTCACCGGCGACTTCCTCTTCGCCCGCGCCTCGCACATCCTGGCCGACCTCGGCCCCGAGGCCGTGCGGGTGCAGGCCGAGGCGTTCGAGCGGCTGGTGACCGGGCAGATCCTGGAGACGGCCGGTCCGCAGGACGGCCGGGACCCGGTCGAGCACTACCTGGACGTGCTGGGCGGCAAGACGGGCTCGCTCGTGGCGGTCTCCTGCCGGTTCGGCGCGATGATGTCCGGCGCCGACGAGACGGTCGTGGACGTCCTGACCCAGTACGGCGAGCGGCTCGGCGTCGCCTTCCAGCTCGCGGACGACGTCCTGGACATCGCCTCCGACTCCCACGAGTCGGGCAAGACCCCCGGCACCGACCTGCGCGAGGGCATCCCCACGCTCCCCGTGCTGCGGCTGCGCGAGCGGGCGGCCCGGCTCGGGCTCGCCGACGACATCGCCCTGTGCGAGCTGCTGGACTCCGACCTCACCGACGACGCCCGGCACGCCGAGGCGCTGCGCCTGCTGCGCGCCCACCCGGCGCTGGAGCAGGCCCGCCGGGACACCGTCCGTTACGCCGAGGACGCCCGCGCGGCGCTGGCCCCGCTGCCCGAATGTGCCGCGAAGACGGCGCTGGTGGAGCTGTGCGACGCGGTGGTGCACCGGGCCGGCTAGCCGGGCGATCCCCGCACGACCCCTACGGGTCGGGGGAGAAGCCGCCCCCTCGTGTCATACCGCAGCAGTACGTGGAGTTGAGCCCGGGGTCTGACGTATCTCCCTGGCCGATTTGGTCAGATGGAAACCACGGAAAACACCACTCCTCACCAGTTCGGGTGAGAATGGCGGCTCAGGGACGAGTGCGTGGACGACACGGACAGCCGCCGCCGACCACGGAGGTAGGGCACACATGGCACCGTACGCATCCGACGACAACACGACCGCCGGGGAGGGCGACGAGCAGCGCTCCGGGCGGCGCAAAGCCGCTCGGTACGTCGTCCCGGTCACGGTGATGGGGGTGGCCGCCGCGACGATCGGCCTGGTCCCCGCGCTCGCCGACTCCGGCGACCCCGACCTCCCGAAGATCACCGCACAGCAGCTCATCGAGAAGATCGCCAAGTCGGACGTCGAGCAGTTCTCCGGCACGGTGAAGATCAGCACGGACCTCGGTCTGCCGAACCTCGGTGGCCTGGAGTCCAGCCTGATGTCCGGCGCCGCGGGCCAGGGCGAGGGCGGCTCCTCCGCCGACCCGACGGCCAAGCTCACCGAACTGGCCTCCGGTACGCACACCCTGCGCGTCGCCGCCGACGGCCCGGAGAAGCAGAAGCTGTCGCTGCTGGAGAACGCCGCCGAGTACAGCCTCATCCACAACGGCAAGGACGTCTGGGGCTACGACAGCAAGTCGAACGAGGTCTACCACGGCACCGTCTCCGAGAGCCCGAAGGGCGACCGGGAGCAGCAGCCGCCGGCCCTGCCGAAGGACTTCGCCGAGGAGGCCCTGAGGGCCGCCGGTGACACGACCTCCGTGACGGTGGACGGCACCGCGCAGGTCGCCGGCCGGGACGCCTACAAGCTCGTCGTCAAGCCCAAGCAGTCCGGCTCGACGGTCGGCGCGATCACGGTGGCCGTGGACTCCGAGACGGGCCTGCCGCTGAAGTTCACACTGACCCCGGCGGGCGGCGGTGCCGCCGTCGTCGACGCGGGCTTCACACAGGTCAGCTTCGCCAAGCCGGCCGCCTCGACCTTCGACTTCACGCCGCCCAAGGGCGCGAAGGTCACCGAGGAGAAGGACTCCGGCAAGGCGTCCGGCAAGGCGTCCGAGGAGGGCTTCGGCGAGGGCCTGGGGCTGGGCTTCGGCAAGGGCGAGGCGCGGGAGCACGCCCCGAAGGCCGGGGAGGGCCACGGCAAGGGCCCCGACGGCATGAAGACCATCGGCGAGGGCTGGAACTCCATAGCCGTCTTCGACATCGGCGGCGAGGGCATGCCCTCCGGCAAGGCCGGCGGCGGCGACTTCGGCGGCTTCCTCGACTCGCTCGGCGACAAGGTCACCGGCAAGTTCGGCTCGGGCACGGTCTTTTCCACCCGACTGGTCAACGCCCTGATGACGGACGACGGCAAGGTCTACGTCGGCATGGTCACCAAGGACGCGCTCGTGAAGGCGGCCGACGCCGCCAAGTAGTCCTGCCGCGCCACCAGAGAGATCGAGGAAGCCGATGGGCGAACCGTCCGCCACGGAGCCGGAGCAGCGGGGCGAGCAGGCCGGGGAACCGGTCATCGCCACCCGCGCGCTCACCAAGCGCTACCGCGGCGGACAACTCGCCGTCGACGGCCTGGACCTGACCGTCCCGGCGGGCAGCGTCTTCGGCTTCCTCGGCCCCAACGGCTCCGGCAAGACCACCACGATCCGCATGCTGATGGGCCTCATCGAGCCCACCTCCGGCACGGCGCGGGTCCTCGGGCAGCCCATGCCCCGGGCCACTCGCGCCGTGCTCCCGCACGTCGGCGCCCTCATCGAGGGCCCGGCCCTCTACGGCTTCCTCTCCGGCCGCGACAACCTGATCCGCTACGACTCCGCCGACCCGGCCGCCGATCCGCGCACCCGGCACGCCCGGGTCGCCGCCGCCCTGGACCGGGTGGGCCTCACGGCCGCCGCGGGCAAGAAGGCCAAGGCCTACTCGCTGGGCATGAAACAGCGCCTCGGTCTCGCGGCCGCGCTGCTCCAGCCGCGCCGGCTGCTCGTCCTCGACGAGCCGACCAACGGCCTCGACCCGCAGGGCATGCGCGAGATCCGCACGCTGATACGGGAACTCGCCTCCGACGGCACGACCGTCTTCCTCTCCTCCCACCTGCTCGACGAGATCGAGCAGGTCTGCACACACGCGGCCGTGATGGCGCAGGGCCGGCTGATCACGCAGGGCCCGGTCGCCGAGCTGGCGGCCGGGGCGCGGGGCCGGCTGGTGGTGACCACGCCCGACCCGGCGGAGGCGGCCCGGGTGCTGAAGGAGCAGGGTGTCGCGGACATCGCCGTCACCGACGACCGGGTGACCGGCGAGCCACCGGACCGCGACCTGGCCGAGGTGAACGCCGCGCTGGTCACCGCCGGGGTCCGGGTGCGCGGCTTCACGGTCGAACGGGCCTCGCTGGAGGACGCGTTCGTGGCGCTGACGGGGGAGGGCTTCGATGTCGCGGGCTGAAGTCGCGGAGCACGTACGGCCGGTGAGCCCGCTGTGGACCTTCGGGCTGCTGCGCAACGAGCTCACGACCACCTTCCGCCGCTGGCGCACCCTCGCGCTGCTGGCCGTACTGGCGGGCGTGCCGATCCTGGTCGGCATCGCGGTCAAGATGGAGACGGCCGACGGCTCGTCGCCCGGCGGGGGCGGCGGAGGACCGGCCTTCATCTCGCAGATCACCAACAACGGCCTGTTCCTGGTCTTCACCGCCCTGGCCGCCACCCTCCCGTTCTTCCTGCCCATGGCGGTCGGTGTCGTCGCGGGCGACGCGATCGCCGGCGAGGCGAACGCCGGCACCCTGCGCTATCTGCTGGTCGCCCCGGCCGGCCGCAGCCGCCTGCTGCTCACCAAGTACGCGACGGTCGTCCTGTTCTGCCTGGCCGCCACGCTCGTGGTCGCCGTCTCGGCCCTGACGGTCGGCGCGCTCCTGTTCCCCCTCGGCGACCTGACGACCATCTCCGGTACGCGGATCGGCTTCGCCGAGGGCCTGGGCAGAGCCCTGCTGATCGCCCTGGCCGTCGCCGCGTCACTGATCGGCGTCGCGGCGCTCGGCCTGTTCGTCTCGACGCTCACCAACAGCGGCATCGCGGCCATGGCGACGACGGTGGGCCTGCTGATCACGGTCCAGATCCTGGACCAGATCCCGCAACTGCACGCCCTCCAGCCGTACATCTTCTCGCACTACTGGCTGTCCTTCGCCGACCTGATGCGCGAACCGGTCTACTGGGACGACCTCGCCAGGAACCTCGGACTGCAGGCCCTGTACGCGGCGGTGTTCGGCTCGGCGGCGTGGGCGCGCTTCACGGCGAAGGACATCACGGCCTAGGGCCCCGGCAGGTACGGGAAGTCACTCCTCGTACAGGAACCGGGCGAGCGGGGCCTCCTGGGCGAAGAACGTCTTCGCGCGGGCCAGTGCCTCGGTGTCGTTCAGCACGTCGCCGGGCTTGCTGCCGTTGCCGAGCAGCACGCCGCCGAAGCGCATCCCCATGTACGCGGCCGAGTTGTTGAGCGTCCCCACCAGCGGGTCGGCGACCACCTGCTCCCGGTGCGCGAGGGCGGCGACGCCCCACAGGGTGCGCCCGGCCAGGGTCTCCTTGAAGTCGAGGCCGGGCGTGCGCAGCCAGCCCGACCAGTAGTCCAGGTAGCGCTTGGTGTGCGCGGAGACCGAGTACCAGTACAGGGGCGAGGCGATCACGATGTCCGTGGCCGCGAGTGTGGCGTCGAGCAGCAGGGCCACGTTGCCTTCGGTCGGCCGGACGTGGTCGCTGTCGTGCCGCAGGTCCTCGAAGTCCGGCACCGGATGCTCGGTGAGGTCGATCCACTGCTGTTCGACGTCCGGCGGCAGCTGCTCGGCGGCCCGGCGGGCCAGCAGCTCGGTGTTGCCGTCGGCACGGGCGCTGCCCAGGACGAAGAGGAAGCGGCGGGTCATGGGGATCCCCCTGAATGCTCGGCGTACGTCAATTGCAGGCGTCTGCATCATATGCGCATGCAAGTAAAGTCCGCCAGGGGTGACCCTCGGCTCCGGTGATCAGCGCGCCGCTCCCGTCAGCCGGAGCAGGGGCTCCGTCTCGCGTGGCGGCCGGCCCAGTTCGCCGAGCCGCCAGGCGGGCACCCACGGCACCCGGTACACGTCGATGACCGACTCCAGGGACTTGACCCGCTGGGCGAGCGGGCGCGGCAGCCGGCCCGGGGCGTCCGCCACGAGGACGACGGCGTCGAGGTCGAGCCCCGGCGGGGCCTGGCCGCGCCGGAAGACCTCGACCGCACCGGCGGCCGTGTCGAGCCCGGCCGCGTGCGTCCGGGCGACCAGCAGCACCGACGCGGGCTCGCCGGGCCCCGGCCAGGCGCGGCCGCTGTCATGCCCGCCGTAGACCGCGGCGAGGGTGGAGACGCCGGCGCCGCCGTGCGTGCCGACCCAGGAGAAACGCCGTGCCGGGGCATGGGCGTGGGCGGGCTCCGGCGATCCCGGCCCTGACCTGGTCACCGGGCCGCGGATCCAGATCTCCGGCCCCTGTCGCATGCCTGTGTGCATGCCCTTCTCCTCCCTGGTGCTCCCGGTCCCCACGCCATCCGGAACGATCGACATCGGTGCCGGTGGCCCTTGGGACGAGCCTGTGACACCGCGGTGACGTGAGAAACGGGGGCGAGCGGACACACTCGACAGTAGGTGTACGACGCCGAGTGAGGGGACGATGGCTCGACTCAGCCGCGAGAAGAAGCGGGAACAGAAGCAGGCCGCACACGCGGCGACCCCGGCGGCGCCGATCGACGTCCATGTCCCCGGGGGCACGGCGGACGCCGGAGAGGGTACGGGCGGGGCGTCCGACGCCGCGTCGGTCGGCGGGGTCCCGGTCTTCGCGGGCCCCGGCGAGGAGATCCAGCAGGCCGTCCTGGACCGCCTCCACCACCTCGCCCTCGCCACCGGCCACCCCGTGCTCGCCACGGTCCGCGACGAGCGCATCGGCTACGTCGTCCCGCTCCAGGTCGACCCGGACGGCTCCAGCCGCTTCACTGCCGAGCCGGTGCGCACGGCCCCGGCGGAGCAGGAGCCCCCGCGGAGCGACAGCGCCACCCACGTCCTGTGGCCCGAGCCGGAGTCCGGCGGCGGCGCGGCCCCGACGTTCCCGCTGCGGACCGTGCCCGAGCCGCAGCCGGCGGACGAGCCGGCCACGTTCCGGCTGCGGGCCGTACCGGAGGACGCGCCGCCGGCCCCGGCCACGCCCCCGGGCACCGTCGCGCCCCCCACCGGCGAGTTCGGCCCGCCCCCGCCCATGGACGCGCGACCGCTGCCCGTCCCCGAGGCCGCACCGGCCCCACGGCGTGAGCCGCTCCCCGACGCGGCCGCCCTGGCAGCCGCCGAGGCCGAGGCCAAGCCCACCCCCGCCCGCGGCTTCGACGCCGTCGCGGAGGCCGTGCTCGGCGACGAACCCCTCACCGCCCCGGGCGACCCCACCGCCCCCGCGCTCCTCGCGGAGCCGGTCGGGCGGATCAACGAGGCCGTGAAGGAGGGCCGGATCGACGTGGCGGCCGGGCTGGCGGACCAGACCGTCGCCCAGGCGTCGGGGACGCTGGGGCCGGAGCACCCCGAGGTGCTCCGGCTGCGCGAACTGACCGCGTACATCGCCTACTTGGCGGGCGACCCGCTCCGCGCCTTCCATCTGTCGCTCGACCTGGCCGGTGCCCACCGCCGCGGCGGCGACGCGGAGGGCGCCTACGGCAACGTGCGCAGCGCGGCCACCGCCTGGCGCGCGGTGCGCGACCCGGCGCTCGGGCTGGAGCTGGGGCGCGGTCTGATCGGCCTGTGGACGGAACTCGCCGCAGAGGACGGCCCGGCCGCTGAGGAGATCGAGGAACTGGAGTCGGCCCGCGCCCGCATGGGCCGCCTCACCGAGCGCGCCCGCGTCCAGTAGCCGCGGTGGCTACTCCGACAGTTCCCACACCGCGTGGGCGAGGGCGTCGCTGTTGCGGTTCAGGGCCGTGTCGTTGATGTTGGCGGTGGTGTCGCAGGAGGAGTGGTAGCAGCGGTCGAAGGCCTGCCCGGCCGTACCGCCCCACTTGGCCGCCTGCGCCGCCGTCTTCGTCCGGCCGGCCCCGGTGAACAGACCGCCCACCGGCACGCCCGCGCTCTTGAAGGGCGCGTGGTCGGAGCGGCCGTCGCCCTCGGTCTCGATCTCGGTCGGGACGCCGATGCCGGAGAAGTAGTCCTTGAAGGTCTTCTCGATCGCCGGGTCGTCGTCGTAGACGAAGTACCCGGGGTTCGGGGAGCCGATCATGTCGAAGTTCAGATAGGCGCTGATCCTCGAACGGTCGCCGGTGGCCAGCCGGTTGACGTAGTGGCGGGAGCCGACCAGGCCGAGTTCCTCCGCGCCCCACCAGGCGAACCGCAGGTGCTTGGTGGGCTTGTACTGCGCCCGGGACACGGCGAGCGCGGTCTCCAGGACGGCGGCCGAGCCGGAGCCGTTGTCGTTGATGCCGGGCCCGGAGGAGACGCTGTCGAGGTGCGAGCCGGCCATCACGACCTGGTTCGGGTCGCCGCCGGGCCAGTCGGCGACCAGGTTGTAGCCGGTGCGGCCGGAGGTGGTGAACTGCTGGACGGTGGTGGTGTATCCGGCAGCGTCCAGCTTGGCCTTCAGGTAGTCGAGCGAGGCCTTGTAGCCGGGGCGGCCGTGCGCGCGGTTGCCGCCGTTGGCGGTGGCTATGGACTGGAGCTGGGAGAGGTGGGCCTTGACGCCCGCCAGGGGTATGTCCGGCGCGGCCGCCGCTCTGGAGGGAGCGGAGGACGCGGCGTCCGCCACGGCGCCGCCGGTCAGGAGCAAGGCTGTCGCCAGGCCGCCTGCCGCCACGGCACGCGCGGAAACGGAGAGCTTCATGTGGGGGCTCCGAGTTCCTTGGGAAGCCCGTGGGGTGTCCACAGGCAGCCCACGGTGAATGGGGTGCCTGGATGGTGAAGCTGTTACTGACTCTCCGTCAAGACTCTGATCCGGACAGGGCGTTGCCGGACAGGGTCACTGCACGCAGAACTCGTTCCCCTCCGGGTCCGCCATCACGACCCACTCGCCGCCCTGTTCCTCCACCCGCCGCAGCACGCTCGCCCCGAGCCCCTCCAGCCGGGCGACCTCCTCGTCGCGGCGCCCCTCGCCCGGGTGCAGATCGAGGTGGAGCCGGTTCTTCACCGTCTTGGCCTCCGGCACCCGCTGGAACAGCAGCCGCCGCCCGAGCCCGGTCCCGCTCTCCTCCTCGAACGGGTCCTCGGGGTGCCGTACGGCGATCAGGTCCCGGAAGGCGCGGCGGCCCCGGAACTCGACCGTGGCCTCCTCCGGCAGGGCGCCGAAGCCGAGCAGCCTCTCGATGAGGGCGCTGTTGTCCTCGACCTCGTACCGCAGGGCGGCGGCCCAGAAGCCGGCCTGCGCGTGCGGGTCGTTCGCGTCGATGACGACCTTCCAGTGGACGGGGTCGGCCGATGCCGGTGTCTGCGTCATGTAACCACTTATACTGGTTAGGTGAGTGGACGCGCGGCCAGAACGCCGAACGAGCCGGACGAGCCCCCGGGTCTGACCCTGGTCTCGTCCGAGGGGAAGTCCTACCGCTTCGACCCGGGCGCCCTGTGCCTGGAGCTGACGACGACCGGCGGCCCCGGCGCCTTCGCGCGCTGGGAGGTGCTGCACGAGCCGGCCGACCTGGTCGCCTGGGCCGCACGCAGCCGTCTGCCGGCCGGACTGGACCTCACCGTGTCCGCCGGGGAACTGGCGCGCGCACGCGCCCTGCGGGACGCCGTGTTCCTGCTCGCCGCCGACCGCGCCCACGACCGCCCGCTGCGGACCGCCCATCTGGACGCCGTCAACGCCGCCGCGGCCGAACCCGCGCTCGTCGCCCGTATCGCGCCGGACGGCAGCCGCGCCTGGGCGCCGGGCGCCACCGGCACGCAGCTGCTCTCCACGGTCGCCCGCGACGCCATCGACCTGTTCACCGGCCCCCACGCCCACCGCGTCCGCGAGTGCGGCGCCCACAACTGCTTCCTGCTTTTCGTCGACACCTCCCGCCCGGGCCGCCGCCGCTGGTGCGCCATGGAGCACTGCGGCAACCGCGAGAAGGTGCGGGCGCACCGGGCCCGCCAGGCGCCTAGGAAGCCGTAGCGGCCTGTGCGGCCCGGGCCTCCCGCGTGTCGTACGCGGTCCGGGCCGCCGCGATCTCGTCCTGGTGCTCCTCCGTCCAGGTCACCAGGGACTGGATCGTGGTGTGCAGCGTCCGGCCGAGGGAGGTCAGCTCGTAGTCGACCCGCGGCGGGACCACCGGGTGCACCGTCCGCTTCACCAGGCCGTCCCGCTCCAGCGAGCGCAGGGTCACCGTCAGCATGCGCTGGCTGACCCCGTCGATCTCCCGGCGCAGCTCGGTGAAGCGCAGCCGCCGGTTCGCCAGCAGCGCGATGACCAGCAGCGACCACTTGTCGGCGATCCGGTCCAGGATCTGCCGGACCTGGCAGTCCTCGCGGGTGTCCCACTGGAAGGGGTCGTTGTCGCCGTGGTCGACGGTGCTCTCGCAGTAACTCGGTGACTTCGAAGTGCCTTCTTCCATGTCTGCCGATGCTGCCGCAGGGTGGTCCTGGTTACAAGAGGGAACCGGCCCTCACTTGCGTAACCGATCCCTACCAGAGGAGTGTTGACTCATGGGCACGCGTGCCTGGGCGCTGCTGCTCGTCCTGTGCGGAACGATCTTCCTCGAAGGCATCGACGTCGCGATGATGGCGGTGGCGATCCCGGCCGTCCGCTCCGACCTCGGCCTGACCACCGGCACCGCGGCCTGGGTGATGAGCGCCTACGTCCTCGGCTACGCCGGCTTCACCCTGCTGGGCGGCAGAGCCGCCGACCTGCTCGGCCGGCGGCGGATGTTCCTGCTCTGGCTGACCGTCTTCCTCGCCTTCTCGGGGCTCGGCGGCTTCGCGACCGAGGGCTGGATGCTGATCGTCGCCCGGTTCGTCACCGGCGTCGCCGCCGCGTTCATGACCCCGGCCGCGCTCTCCCTGATCACCACGTCGTACGAGGAGGGCCCGCAGCGCAACAAGGCCCTGCTGGTCTTCGCCGGGACGGGCGCGGCCGGCTTCTCCCTGGGCCTGGTGATCGGCGGCCTGCTCACCGAGATCGGCTGGCGCTGGGTGTTCTTCGCGCCCGTGCTGATGGCCGCCGCCCTGCTCGTCCCCGCCGTCCGCCTCATCCCCCGGCTGGACGCCCCGCCGGCCCGCCGGCGCACCTTCGACGTGCCCGGCGCGATCACCGCCGCGGGCGCCATGCTGCTGGCCGCCTACACCGTCGTACGCCTGGAGCACGGCCTGCACGACTGGCCGCTCACCGTGGCCGCCGGGGTCGCGGCGCTGCTCTCGGCCTGGGCCTTCGTCGTGGTCGAACGGCGCTGTCCCGACCCGCTCGTCCGCCTCGGCATCCTGCGCCAGGGCCCGGTCGTACGCGCCGACCTGGGGGCGCTGCTCTTCCTCGGCGCGTTCTTCGGCTTCCAGTTCGTCGTGACGCTCTACCTCCAGGAACTGCGCGGCTGGTCGTCCCTCCAGACGGCCCTCGCCCTGCTCGTCATGGGCATCGACGCCGTCCTCGCGCCGACGCTCACCCCGCGGCTGGTCGCCCGCTTCGGCAACGCCCGGGTGATCCTCGGCGGTTTCGTCCTGGCGGTGGCCGCCTACGCGCTGTTCCTGCCGGTCGGCATGGACTGGTCCTACGCGATGATGTTCCCGACGCTGCTGCTGTCCGGCCTCGCCTTCGCCCTGGCCTACGGGCCGCTGACGATCGCGGCGACGGACGGCGTCACCGAGTCGGAGCAGGGCCTGGCCGGCGGGCTGCTGACCACCGCCACGCAGTTCGGCTCCGCGATCGGCATCTCGGCGGTGACCGCGGTCTACGGCTTGGCGTCCACCGGGTCCGGCCCCGAGGCCACGCTGTCGGCCTTCCGCGCGGCGCTGACCGTGCCGGTCGTCCTGGTCGCGCTGGGCGCGCTGATCTCGGTGGTGAGCGCGCGGGAGGCCCGGCGGGCGGTGCGCAGCGCGTCCCAGGTGAGCAGCGTCAACGCCAGCCACACCAGCGCGAAGCCGGCCCAGCGCTCCGGCGGCATCTCCTCGTGGAAGTAGAGGATGCCGAGCAGGAACTGGAAGACCGGCGTCAGGTACTGCAACAGGCCGATGGTGGACAGGGGCACGCGGATGGCGGCGGCGCCGAAGCAGACCAGGGGGAGCGCGGTGACGATGCCGGCCGAGGCGAGCAGGGCCGCGTGCCCCGCGCCCTCGGCGGCGAAGGTGGAGCCGCCCCGCGCGGTGAGCCACGCCAGGTAGGCGAGCGCGGGCAGGAACTGGATCGCGGTCTCGGCGGCGAGCGACTCGACGCCGCCGAGGTTGACCTTCTTCTTCACCAGGCCGTACGTGGCGAAGGAGAAGGCGAGGCAGAGGGAGATCCACGGCGGCCGGCCGTAGCCGACGGTCAGTACGACGACCGCGACGCAGCCGGTCGCGACCGCCGCCCACTGCACGGGCCGCAGCCGCTCCTTCAGCAGCAGCACGCCCATCGCGATGGTGACCAGCGGGTTGATGAAGTACCCGAGCGAGGCCTCGACGACGTGCCCGGAGTTCACGGCCCAGATGTACAGGCCCCAGTTGACGGTGATGACCGCCGCGGCGATCGTGATCAGCCCCAGCTTGCGGGGCTGCCGCAGCAGCTCGCCGGCCCAGGCCCAGCGGCGCAGCACCAGCAGGGCGGCGCCCACGAAGACCAGCGACCACACCATCCGGTGGGCCAGGATCTCCACCGCGCCGGCGGGCTTCAGCAGGGGCCAGAACAGGGGCACGAGCCCCCACATCCCGTAGGCCGCGAAGCCGTTCAGCAGTCCTATGTGCCGCTCACCCCTCGGCTTGCCGGTCACGGGCCCTCCTCCACACGTCGCGTCCGCGTCCACGACGGTAACGCCGCGTGCCCCCGGCTGTCATGCCCGTATCGGTATACGGTCATGACAGCCGGGGGTGGGGTGGCCCGCCGGGGGAGTTCAGCCCTTGAGCGCGGCGGTGATGGCCTCGGAGAACGGCGTGGTCGGGCGGCCGGTAAGACGGGACAGGTCACCGGTGGAGACGACCAGCTCGCCCTTCTCGATGGAGGCGTCGACGCCCGCGAGGATCTGCGCGAACGGCTCCGGCAGGCCCGCGCCGGTCAGGATGCCGACCAGGGCCTCGGGGGAGACCGCGTTGTAGGTGATCTTCTTGCCGGTCTGCCGGCTCAGCTCGGCCGCGTACTCGGCGAAGCTCCACGGGGTGTCGCCGCCCAGCTCGTACGTCTTGTTCTCGTGGCCCTCGCCGGTGAGCACGGCGACGGCGGCAGCGGCGTAGTCGGCGCGGGAGGCCGAGGAGACCTTGCCCTCGCCCGCGGCGGCGACGACCGCGTTGTGCTCCAGTACCGGGGCGAGGTTCTCGGTGTAGTTCTCGTGGTACCAGCCGTTGCGCAGCAGCGTGCAGGGCACGCCGGAGTCCAGCAGGATCTCCTCGGTGCCGCGGTGGTCGTCGGCGAGCGCGGCGGCCAGGGTGCCCGGGGCGCTGGTGTAGGCGAGCAGGGCGACACCGGCCGCCTTGGCGGCGTCGATGACGACTTTGTGCTGCCGCACGCGGCCCTTGTCGAACTCGTTGCCGGAGACCAGCAGCACCTTGTCACCGGCGGAGAAGAGGCCGTCGAAGGAGGCGGGGGCGTTGTAGTCGGCCAGCGCGATCTTCACACCGCGGTCCGCGAAGTCGGCGGCCTTCTCCGCGTTGCGCACGACCGCGGTGATCTGCTCGGCGGGGACCTTCTCCAGCAGCTGCTCCACGACGTGGCGGCCGAGGTGTCCGGTGGCTCCGGTGACGACGATGCTCATGGTGAGAACTCTCCTTGTGGGGTGCGATGGCACTAACCATAGGAAAAGCGCTAACTATTGGAAAGTACCCACTTTGAAGTAAGGTACTGGTATGGCGGTAAGTGAAACCGAGGCGCTGTGCCCGTACCGGCTCGTCCTGGAGCACGTCACCAGCCGCTGGGGCGTGCTCGTGCTGATCCAGCTCCTGGACCGCCCGTACCGGTTCAGCGAGCTGCGCCGGGCGATCGGCACGTACGGGGGCCGCGGCGTGAGCGAGAAGATGCTCACCCAGACCCTCCAGACCCTGGAACGGGACGGACTGGTCCACCGCGACGCCCGACCTGTCATCCCGCCCCGCGTCGACTACTCCCTCACCGAGCTGGGCCGCGAGGCCGCCGAGCAGGTGCGGGCCCTCGCGCAGTGGACGCGCGACCGCATGGACGACGTGGAGCGGGCACGCCGGGCATACGACGAGGCCCGGGCCGCCTCCTAGCGGTCCCGGGCCCCTCGGTCCTGCGGTCGGTCAGCCGACGACCGTCCAGGTGTCGCCGCCCGCCAGCAGCGCCGCCAGGTCGCCCTTGCCGTGCTGCTCGATCGCGCTGTCCAGCTGGTCGGCCATCTGCGTGTCGTAGACGGGCCGGTCGACCGAGCGGAACACGCCGATCGGGGTGTGGTGCAGCGTGTCCGGGTCGGCGAGCCGGGACAGCGCGAACGCCGTGGTCGGGGACGCCGAGTGCGCGTCGTGGACGAGGACCTCCCCCTCGTTCTCCGGCGTCACCGCGACCACCTTCAGGTCCCCGGTCAGCTGGTCCCGTACGACGCCCTTGGCCAGGTCGGCGCCGAACCGGATCGGCTTGCCGTGCTCCAGGCGGATCACGGCCTCCTCGGCCTGCTGCTTGTCCTTCAGGGCGTCGAAGGCGCCGTCGTTGAAGATGTTGCAGTTCTGGTAGATCTCGATCAGCGCCGTGCCCTGGTGCGCGGAGGCCTGGCGCAGCACCTCGGTGAGGTGCTTGCGGTCGGAGTCCACCGTCCGGGCCACGAACGACGCCTCCGCGCCGATCGCCAGCGACACCGGGTTGAACGGCGCGTCCAGCGAACCCATCGGCGTCGACTTGGTGATCTTCCCGACCTCGGAGGTCGGCGAGTACTGGCCCTTGGTCAGACCGTAGATCCGGTTGTTGAACAGCAGGATCTTGAGGTTGACGTTGCGGCGCAGGGCGTGGATCAGGTGGTTGCCGCCGATGGACAGCGCGTCGCCGTCACCCGTGACGACCCACACCGACAGGTCCCGGCGGGAGCTGGCCAGGCCCGTGGCGATGGCCGGGGCGCGGCCGTGGATGGAGTGCATCCCGTACGTGTTCATGTAGTACGGGAAGCGGGAGGAGCAGCCGATGCCCGAGACGAAGACGATGTTCTCCTTCGCCAGCCCCAGCTCGGGCATGAAGCCCTGCACCGCGGCGAGGATGGCGTAGTCGCCGCACCCGGGGCACCAGCGCACTTCCTGATCGGACTTGAAGTCCTTCATGGACTGCTTGGCGTCGGCCTTGGGGACCAGCTTCAGTGCCTCAGTCATCGATGGCCTCCTTCAGAGCCGAGGCGAGCTGCTCCGCCTTGAACGGCATGCCGTTGACCTGGTTGTACGAGTGGGCGTCGACCAGGTACTTCGCCCGGATGAGCGTGGCGAGCTGCCCGAGGTTCATCTCGGGGATCACCACCTTGTCGTATCGCTCCAGCACGGAGCCCAGATTCGGCGGGAAGGGGTTGAGGTGGCGCAGATGGGCCTGCGCGATGGACTCCCCGGCTCTGCGCAGCCGCCGCACCGCCGCCGTGATCGGCCCGTACGTCGAACCCCAGCCGAGGACGAGGGTCCGGGCGCCGTCCGGGTCGTCCACCTGGACGTCCGGGACGTCGATGCCGTCGACCTTCGCCTGCCGGGTGCGCACCATGAAGTCGTGGTTGGCCGGGGCGTAGGAGATGTTGCCCGTGCCGTCCTCCTTCTCGATGCCGCCGATGCGGTGCTCCAGACCCGGCGTGCCCGGAATCGCCCACGGGCGGGCCAGCGTCTGCGGGTCCCGCTTGTACGGCCAGAACACCTCGGTGCCGTCGTCGAGCGTGTGGTTCGGGCCCTGCGCGAACTGCACCCTCAGATCCGGCAGTTCCTCCAGGTCCGGGATCCGCCAGGGCTCCGAGCCGTTGGCCAGATAGCCGTCGGAGAGCAGGAACACCGGCGTCCGGTACGTCAGCGCGATCCGCGCCGCCTCCAGCGCGGCGTCGAAGCAGTCCGCCGGCGTCCGCGGCGCGACCACCGGCACCGGGGCCTCGCCGTTGCGCCCGAACATCGCCTGCAGCAGGTCCGCCTGCTCGGTCTTGGTGGGCAGACCCGTCGACGGGCCGCCGCGCTGGATGTCCACGATCAGCAGCGGCAGCTCCAGCGAGACCGCGAGGCCGATCGTCTCGGACTTCAGCGCCACACCCGGGCCGCTCGTCGTCGTCACCGCCAGCGAACCGCCGAAGGCCGCGCCCAGCGCCGCCCCGATCCCGGCGATCTCGTCCTCCGCCTGGAACGTCCGCACCCCGAAGTTCTTGTGCTTGCTCAGCTCGTGCAGGATGTCCGACGCCGGGGTGATCGGGTACGAGCCCAGGTACAGCGGCAGATCCGCCTGCTGCGACGCGGCGATCAGGCCGTACGACAGGGCCAGGTTGCCGGAGATGTTGCGGTAGACGCCCGGCGGGAACGCCGTCGCCGCCGGCGCGACCTCGTAGGAGACCGCGAAGTCCTCCGTCGTCTCGCCGAAGTTCCAGCCGGCCCGGAACGCGGCGATGTTCGCCGCCGCGATGTCGGGTTTCTTGGCGAACTTCGACCGCAGGAACTTCTCCGTGCCCTCCGTGGGCCGGTGGTACATCCAGCTCAGCAGGCCCAGCGCGAACATGTTCTTGCTGCGCTCGGCCTCCTTGCGGCTGAGGTCGAACTCCTTGAGCGCCTCGACCGTGAGCGTGGTCAGCGGCACCGGGTGCAGGTGGTAGCCGTCCAGCGACCCGTCCTCCAGCGGGGACGTCGCGTAGCCGACCTTCTGCATCGCCCGCTTCGTGAACTCGTCCGTGTTGACGATCACCTCCGCGCCGCGCGGCAGGTCCCCGATGTTCGCCTTCAGGGCGGCCGGGTTCATCGCCACCAGTACGTTCGGCGCGTCGCCGGGCGTGAGGATGTCGTGGTCGGCGAAGTGCAGCTGGAAGGACGACACACCCGGCAGGGTCCCGGCGGGCGCCCTGATCTCGGCCGGGAAGTTCGGCAGCGTCGACAGGTCGTTGCCGAACGACGCGGTCTCCGAGGTGAAGCGGTCACCGGTGAGCTGCATACCGTCACCCGAGTCCCCCGCGAACCTGATGATCACCCGGTCGAGGCGCCGGACGTCCTTCGCGCCCGCCGCTTTGCGCTGCTCTCCTACGACTGCTCCGTCGGCCTGCTCCGCTGGGCTACTGACCTGGCTGGTCACTGAACTGGACCTCCCTCGAGGACGCTGTCCGGGACAGGCCTTCCCACAGGCCCTCCCAGGATCAACCCTACGACCGCAAGGGTCGCGTTCTTCGGGTCATTCGCATGTTGGACACGACTTTGAGACGTTCGAGCGCCCTGACACACATGTCAGGAGTTTCATGAATTCAGGTACGTCAGCACGGCCAGGACCCGGCGGTGGTCGCCCTCGCTCGGGGACAGCCCCAGCTTGAGGAAGATGTTGCTGACGTGCTTCTCGACCGCCCCGTCGCTCACCACCAGCTGCCGGGCGATCGCCGAGTTCGTCCGCCCCTCGGCCATCAGCCCCAGCACCTCGCGCTCCCGCGGGGTGAGCCCCGCCAGCACGTCCTGTTTGCGGCTGCGGCCCAGCAGCTGCGCGACGACCTCCGGGTCCAGGGCCGTCCCGCCCCCGGCCACCCGCACCACCGCGTCCACGAACTCCCGCACCTCGGCCACCCGGTCCTTCAGCAGGTAGCCGACGCCCCGGCTGGACGCGCCGAGCAGCTCCGTGGCGTAGCGCTCCTCCACGTACTGCGACAGCACGAGCACACCGAGCCCCGGGTGCGCCTTGCGCAGCTGCACCGCCGCCCGGACCCCCTCGTCGGTGTGCGTCGGCGGCATCCGCACGTCGGCCACGACCACGTCCGGCAGCTCGCCCTGGGCGTCCAGCTCCGTGATGGTCTTGATCAGCGCCTCGCCGTCACCGACCCCGGCGACGACCTCGTGCCCGCGGTCGGTCAGCAGCCGGGTCAGGCCCTCCCTGAGCAGCACGGAATCCTCGGCGATGACCACCCGCACCCTGTCCTCCACGTTCTTTCGGCCCCCCACAGCCCGACGCCGCCCGTCCGCAGCCCATGACGGCTGCGCGCCCACCCGTGCGACGGGTCCAGCATTTCAGGCCCGGGCGGTCCATGGGGGCGGGACCGGCTTCTCGACTGACCGATTCGGGTGGTGGCGGGCGTGGAAAGGGCCGGAGGGCGGTGCCCCCCGGCCGGTCACCGCGGCCCTGGAGCCGGGCCGCCGTCTCGATCACCGCACGTGCTGCCCCCGCCACGGCAGCTCCGCCGTCACCCGGGTCGGACCGCCCGCCGGCGAGTCCACCACCAGGATCCCGTCCACCGCGTCGAGCCGCTCCACCAGCCCCGCGAGGCCGGACCCGCGGGACGTGTCCGCCCCGCCCACGCCGTTGTCCACGACCTGCAGCATCAGCCGGTTCTCCGTCCGCCACACCTCCACGCCCGCCCAGGTCGCCCGCGCGTGCTTGCTGACGTTCTGCAGCAGCTCCGAGACCGTGAAGTACGCGATCCCCTCGATCGCCGGCGCGGGCCGCTCCGCCAGATCGACCTCGACCTGCACCGGCACGGTGCACCGCGAGGCGACCGAGGACAGCGCCGCGTCCAGGCCGCGGTCGGTCAGCACCGCAGGGTGGATGCCCCGGGCCAGGTCCCGCAGCTCCTGCAGCGCCGTCTTCACCTCGCCGTGCGCCTCGTCCACCATCCGCTGGGCCGCCTGTGGATCCTCGTGGAGCTTCTCCTTCGCCAGCCCCAGATCCATGGCCAACGCCACCAGCCGGGCCTGCGCCCCGTCGTGCAGATCCCGCTCGATGCGCCGCAGGTCCGCCGCGGCCGTGTCCACCACGACCCCCCGGTCCGACTCCAGCTCCACCACCCGCGAGGCCAGCCGCGACGGCCCGAGCAGCCCGTGCACCAGCAGCCGGTCCACCATCGTCAGCGCCCGCACGATCCACGGCGTGGCGATCGTCAGCAGCAGACCCACCAGCGCGGTCACCGTGATCTCGAAGGGGTTGTCGAGGTAGACCCGGTGCGTCTCGTCGCCGTACAGCTGGATCCCGTCCTGACCGGCGTACGTCGGGAACACCCAGAACCACAGCGGGTACGTCAGCAGCCCCCAGCCCAGCGCCCAGACGTTCACGGAGACGACGAACGAGAACACCGCCCAGGGCAGGTGCAGCACCGAGTACAGCAGGGCCCGCCACGAGGCACCGCTCTTGAGGACGGCACCCATCCACGCCATGGCGCCCGGCTTCTTCATCCGCAGCGGCTCCGGCTCGGCCACCTCCAGGCCCAGCAGCGCCCGCGCCCGCGTCCGCTCCAGCGCCCCCAGTCCGCGGCAGCCGGCGAGCGCCGCCGCCAGCACCGGTATGCCGAGGAACGTCACCAGCAGGCCCGCCCCGAGCGACACCATCGTGACCGCGTAGGTGAACAGCAGGATGCTGATCGGGAGGCTGAGCAGCACATATCCGAGCTCGCGCCAGGTGCGGCCCTCGACGGGCGCCCGCAGCGCGGCGGGCAGCCGGTGCCGCCGTTCGGTGCTCGCGGGGAACCCGGGCCCGCTGTCGAGCCCGTACCCCTGTCCGTACTCCGTGGCCATCGGCGTCGTCCTTCTCCTCGTCCTGCGGCTGTTCCCTCGTACCTCCACCCTGCTCCGCCGCAGGTCGGCGGACCATGGAGTCCGTCGGCGTCTCGGACGGGGGGTTTTCCCTACCTCCGGACCCCGGGCCCGTTCGCCGACGCCTCCTGGGTGTCCGTGCGGTCGCGCCAGGGCAGTTCCGCCGTGACCGTCGTCGGGCCGCCCTCGGGCGACTCCAGGACGAACAGGCCGTCGACGGCGTCCAGCCGGTCGGCCAGGCCCCTCATCCCCGTACCGCCGTCGAGGCGCGCGCCTCCGCGGCCGTCGTCCCACACCTGGATGAGCAGCCGGTCGGCCGTCCGCCACACCTCCACCGACGCCGACTTCGCCCGGCTGTGCTTGCTGACGTTCTGCAGCAGTTCCGAGACGGTGAAGTAGGCGATGCCCTCGATGGCCGCGGCGGGCCGCGCGGGCAGGTCGACCGTCACCTTCACCGGCACCGTGCAGCGCGAGGCGACCGAGGACAGCGCCGCGTCCAGGCCGCGGTCGGTCAGCACCGCCGGGTGGATCCCGCGGGCCAGGTCCCGCAGCTCCTGGAGCGCCAGCTTCACCTCGCCGTGCGCCTCCTCGACCATCGCGGCCGCCGCGTCGGGGTCCTCCAGCACCTTCTCCTTGGCCAGGCCGAGACCCATGGCCAACGCCACCAGCCGGGCCTGCGCCCCGTCGTGCAGATCCCGCTCGATGCGCCGCAGGTCGGCCGCCGCCGTGTCGACCACCACCCCCCGGTCCGACTCCAGCTCGGCGATGCGCCGCTCCAGTTCGTCGGAGGGCGACAGCAGCCCCCGGACCATGGCCCGGTCGGCGTCGGTCAGTCCCCGCGCGATGAACGGCAGCACCGGCCACAGCACGAACAGCGAGGTCAGCGTGATGGTGAAGGTGAGGACGCCCCACGGCAGCCGGATGAACTCGTACAGGACCGTGCGCCAGCCCACCGGGTCCTTCAGCTGCATCCACAACCGCTGGAAGAAGCCGCCCCCGCCGCGCAGCCGCAGCCGGCTCGGCTCGTCCACCCGCACCCCGAGCAGCGCCCTGGCCCGCGCCCGCTCCAGCCTGCCCAGCTGCCGCGCGCCCATGAGCCCGGCCGCGAGCAGCGGGAAGCCGACCACCGTGACGGTCAGCCCGAAACCGGTGGACAGCATCGTGACGACGTAGGTGAATCCGAGCAGCGAGGCCGGAAGGTTCGCCAGGAGGTGCGCGATCTCCTTCCAGGTGTGCCGGTCGTAGGCGAGACGGGCCGGCGGCGGACGGTCGTCCGGTCCGGCCGCCGTCACGGCCGGACCGGTGCCCGCGGGCGGGATGCGTTGGGTCATATGCGTTAGCGTGCCCGGCGGCGGGCAACCGCGCCATGAGGTGCCCCGCCAGGATCGCCTGAGGAAAACCCCACCCCCGCGTGCCGGGGCGTGACGGGCTGCTTACCCTGCCTTTATCAGGGCCTAGACTCCCGTGCGTACAGATCGTCGAACAGCGGCGTCCGTGTTCCCGGCCGGACCGGGGCGCCGCGGTCTCGTCACAGGATCCAGTCCGAGTTTCAGGGAGCGAGGGACGGACGTGCCGGAACCGACCGTCGTCACCACGACCGTCGTCGCGGCGGACTACTTCCAGTCCTATTCGGTCGTCGGACTGCTCGCCGTCGTCGGCGTGCTGTTCGTCGCCGTCGCCTTCGGGGCCGGCCGCCTGCTGCGGCCCGTCGTCCCCACACCCGAGAAGCTCCTGACGTACGAGTGCGGCGTCGACCCCGTCGGCGAGGGCTGGGCCCACACCCAGGTCCGCTACTACGTCTACGCCTTCCTCTACGTGATCTTCGCCGTCGACTCGATCTTCCTGTTCCCCTGGGCGACCGTCTTCGCCGCCCCCGGCTACGGCGCGACGACCCTGGTCGAGATGTTCATCTTCCTCGGCTTCCTGGCCGTGGGCCTGCTCTACGCATACAAGAAGGGCGTCCTGGCATGGACGTGACCCCCGCCGGTACCGAGCCCGTGCTGCTTCCCGAGCCGAAGCGGCTCGGCGCCCTCGCGCGCCTCGCGCCCGAGCCGATGAAGGTGATCCTCAACTGGGGGCGCCGCTACTCGCTCTGGGTCTTCAACTTCGGCCTCGCCTGCTGCGCCATCGAGTTCATCGCCGCGTCGATGGCCCGCCACGACTTCATCCGTCTCGGTGTCATCCCGTTCGCGCCGGGCCCCCGCCAGGCCGACCTGATGGTGGTGTCCGGCACGGTCACGGACAAGATGGCGCCGGCGGTGAAGCGCCTCTACGAGCAGATGCCGGAACCCAAGTACGTCATCTCCTTCGGCGCGTGCAGCAACTGCGGCGGCCCCTACTGGGACTCCTACTCCGTCACCAAGGGCGTCGACCAGATCATCCCCGTCGACGTCTACGTCCCCGGCTGCCCGCCCCGGCCCGAGGCACTGCTCCAGGGCATCCTCAAGCTCCAGGAGAAGATCGCCCGCGAGTCGCTGGGCGAGCGGTACGGCAGCGGCGGCGCCCGCCCTTCCGCAGCGGCGTTGCAGAGCGGTCTGGTGCAGCCGCCGGCCCCAGCGCCCGGCTCCGACTCGACGCCGGGGGAGGGACGATGACCGCGGTCGGCTGGCTCCCCGCCGACGTCGAGGAACTCTTCGGCCCGGACGCCACGGCCGAGGAGGCGTACGAGGTCCTGACGGTCGACGTACCCCCGGCGAACTGGATCTCCGCCCTGGAGACCGCGCGCGACCGGCTCGGCTGCACGTACTTCGACTGGCTCAGCGCGGTCGACGAACCGGGCACGGGCTTCCGCGTCACGGCACACGTCGCCGCCCTGTCCCCGCTGCGCCGTCTCCTCATGCGGACGACCGTCCCGCACGAGACCCCCACCCTGCCCTCGGCGGTCGGGGTGTACGCGGGCGCCGCCTGGCACGAACGCGAGACGCACGAGATGTTCGGCGTCACCTTCGAAGGCCACCCGGCGCTGGACCACCTGCTCCTGCCCGAGAACTTCGAAGGCCACCCGCTGCGCAAGGACTTCGTCCTGGCCGCCCGCGTCGCCAAGGCCTGGCCCGGCGCCAAGGAACCCGGCGAGTCGGAACACGGCGGCCCCAAGCGCCGCCAGATGCTCCCGCCCGGCGTCCCCGACCCGAACGAGTGGGGCCCCCTGAAGGGCCAACTCCCCCCGGCCCCCGCCCGCCCGGCCCGCGGCGCGGCCGCCCGGCCGGCGACCGCCCGCCCGCACGGCCCGCCCCGCGGGCGAGCGCCCGGTACGGCGGACACGCACGGCATCGGAGGGCTCGGCGAGCCAGGCCGCTGCCGGTGACGCCGCTGCCCGTGACACCGTCGCCGGTGACGCCGTTGCCGGTGGCACGGCCACGCCGTCCCCGACCGCGCCGCGTCGCGCTCGTACGGCGGCGGGAGGCTCGGCGAGCCAGACCGCTGCCGGGGCAACCGGGCCGGAGTCGCCGGCCGGGGACACTGGGCCCGCGACCGCGGAAACCGGGCCTTCGACCGCGGAGGCCGGGCCTTCGGCCGCGGAGGCCGGGCCTTCGGCCGCGGAGACTGCACCCTCGACTCCGGAGGCCGAGGCCTCGGCTGCCCGGGCTGGGGACTCGACTCCGTCGGTGCGGCCGCGTCGCGCGCGGAGTGCGAGTGAAGGCTCGGCCTCCCAGCGGACACCGTCGGACAGCCCGGCCGGCCCGCGCCGGGCGCGCACCGCGTCGGAGGGCAGCGCGAGTCAGCGCGCCGCGTCCGACCACGGCGACGGCGACAGCGGCTCCGACAGGCGCCGTGACAGCCGGCCGGGCAGCGCCCCGCGCAGCTCGGACGCCCCCTGGCACCACGCCCGCCCGGCCTTCGACGAACCGGAACCCGAACCGTCCCCGGAGGCCGCGCCGCTGCCGGCCCCCGAGCCGTCGCCCGACCAGGAGCCGCCCGAGCGCCCGAAGACCACCGCGCCTTCGGCGGAGCCCGCCGACGACGACCCCGAAAACCCCACAGGTCCCGCAGGTCCCACGGACCCCGCCGACCCCACCGACCCCACAGGAGGCCCGCGGTGAACGACGTGCTCGACGTCGCCCTGCGACTCCTGATCGTCTTCGTCGTCTTCCTCACCTTCCCCCTGATCATCGGCCAGACCGAGCACAAGGTCATGGCCCACATGCAGGGCCGCCTCGGCCCCATGTACGCCGGCGGCTTCCACGGCTGGGCCCAGCTGATCGCCGACGGCGTGAAGTTCGCGCAGAAGGAGGACGTCGTCCCGGCCGGCGCCGACCGCCGCATCTTCCAACTGGCGCCCGCCGTCGCCCTCCTGCCCTACCTCCTCGTCCTGCTCGCCATCCCGATCGGCCCCGACGAGGGAGCCGTCGGGCAGGTCATCGACGCGGGCGTCTTCTTCGTGCTGGCCGTCATGGGCGTCGGCGTCCTCGGCTCGCTCATGGCCGGCTGGGCGTCCGCGAACAAGTTCTCCCTCCTCGGCGGCCTGCGCACCGCCGCCCAGCTCCTCGCCTACGAACTGCCGATGCTGCTCACCGCCGCCTCGGTGGCGATGGCGGCCGGCACCGTCTCGCTCCCCGGCATCCTCGACGCCTTCGAGTGGTGGTGGCTGCCCTGGCAGATCGTCGGCGCGATCGTCTTCTTCGTGGCCGGCCTCGCCGAACTCCAGCGCCCGCCCTTCGACATGCCCGTCGCCGACTCGGAGATCATCTTCGGCGCCTACACCGAGTACACCGGCCTCCGTTTCGCCCTGTTCCTCCTCGCCGAGTACGCCGGGATCGTCGTCCTGTGCGGTCTGACCACCGTCCTCTTCCTGGGCGGCTGGCACGGCCCCTGGGGCGCCGACGGCCTCGGCTGGGTCTGGACCCTGCTGAAGACCGCCGTCCTCGCCTTCCTCGTCATCTGGCTGCGCGTCACCTACCCGCGCCTGCGCGAGGACCAGCTCCAGAAGCTCGCCTGGACGCTCCTCGTCCCCCTCGCCCTCGCCCAGATCGCCCTCACCGGCATCGTCAAGGTGGTGATCCAGTAACCATGGCCCCCATTCCAGGAAGCGGCCTGGCCAAGGGCCTGGCCGTCACCCTCCGCACGATGACGAAGAAGTCCGTCACCGCGCAGTACCCGGACGCCCAGCCCGACCTCCCGCCCCGTACCCGCGGTGTGATCGGCCTGTTCGAGGAGAACTGCACGGTCTGCATGCTGTGCGCCCGCGAGTGCCCGGACTGGTGCATCTACATCGACTCCCACAAGGAGACCGTCCCGCCGGCGGCCCCGGGCGGCCGGGAACGCAGCCGCAACGTCCTCGACCGCTTCGCCATCGACTTCTCCCTGTGCATGTACTGCGGTATCTGCATCGAGGTCTGTCCTTTCGACGCCCTGTTCTGGTCCCCGGAGTTCGAGTACGCCGAGACCGACATCCGCGACCTCACCCACGAGCGCGACAAGCTCCGCGAGTGGATGTGGACCGTCCCGGCCCCGCCGGCCCTCGACCCCGGCGCGGAGGAGCCGAAGGAACTCGCCGCCGCCCGCAAGGCCGCCGAGAAGCTGGCCGCCCAGCAGGCCCCGCCGGTCACCGAACCGCACGCCGACGAGCAGGCCCGGGCAGCCGAGCGCCCCACCCGCCCGCACGGCGCCTCCAAGCAGCAGACGGACCAGCCGAAGCCGGACCAGCCGAAGCCGGACCAGCCGAAGCCGGACCGCCCCACGGGGCAGGAGGGACGGGAATGACCCTCGCCGCAACCGCCGGCATCCTCGCGACGGGCCCGACCACCACGGCCGCCGCCGAGACCCACGGCTTCCTCTCCCCGACCGGCGTCGAGATCGCCTTTCTCCTCGTCGGCCTGGTCACCTTCGGCGCCGCGATCGTCACGGTCACCACCCGGCAGCTCGTGCACGCCGCCCTCTGGCTGGTGGTGACCCTCGGCGGCCTGGCCGTCGAGTACCTCCTGCTCACCGCCGAGTTCATCGCCTGGGTGCAGGTCCTCATCTACGTCGGTTCCGTCGTCGTCCTCCTCCTGTTCGGCCTGATGCTGACCCGGGCCCCCATCGGCCGCTCCCCGGACGCGGACTCCGGCAACCGCTGGGCCGCCCTGACCGTGGCCGTCGCCGCCGCTGCCGCCCTGGTCTGGGTCGTCGTCGACGCCTTCCGCACCACCTGGATCGACCTGGACGGCCCCGCCGCCGGGTCCACCGAGGCCACCGGCGCGAGCCTCTTCCAGAACTGGGTCCTCCCCTTCGAGGCCCTCTCCGTCCTCCTCCTCGCCGCCCTGGTCGGCGCGATCGTCCTGTCCCGCAAGGCCAAGGCCGACGCCGCCACCGCCGCCGACGCCACCACCGCGGGCGACACGGACACCCGGCGCGACACCCGGCGCGACACGGAAGGGACCCGCTGATGCACCTCGCCTATCCCGCCGTGCTCTCCGCCCTCCTCTTCTGCACGGGCCTGTACGGCGTCCTCGCCCGCCGCAACGCGATCCTGGTCCTGATGTCGGTCGAACTGATGCTCAACGCCGTCAACCTCAACCTGGTCGCCTTCGACGTCTGGCTCAGCAGGACCGCCGAGGAGACCCTGCACTCCGGCCAGGCCCTGACCCTGTTCACCATCGCCATCGCCGCCGCCGAGATCGGCATCGGCCTGGCGATCGTCCTCGCCGTGCACCGCAACCGCGGCACCGCGGACATCGACAAGCTCCGCGACACCTCCGAGCGGCACGACCCCGACGGCCCCGACGGCGACGCCCTCGCCGCCGAGCAGTCCGGCGAGGCCCAGAAGGCTGAGGCCACCGCGTGACCACGACCACCCTCGCCGTCCTCGTCCCCCTCCTTCCGTTCCTCGGCGCCGTCGCCGGCCTGCTCCTGGGCCGCACGGCCCCCGGCTTCGTCCGCCCGCTCGCCGTCCTGCCGACGCTCACCGCCCTGGTGCTCGCCGCGCTGGTCGCCGTACGCCAGGGCGGCGACGCGGCCGTCGACGCGGCCACGGAACTGACCCCCACCGGCTCCGTCCCGATCGAACTCGCCCTGCACGTCGACGGCTTCGCCGCCCTCGTCGCCGTCCTGGTCGGCCTGGTCGCCTCCTGCGTGCAGATCTACTCGACGGGCTACCTGCGCGACGACCCGCGCTACCCCTCGTACGCCGCCCTCGTCTCCCTGTTCACCTCCGCGATGCTGCTGGTCGTCTACTCCGGCGACCTGATGGTGCTGCTGGTCGGCTGGGAAGTCATGGGCATCTGCTCCTACTTCCTGGTCGGCCACTACTGGGAGACCCCGGAGGCACGCGCCGCCTCCCTCAAGGCCTTCCTGGTCACCAAGCTCGGCGACGTCCCCTTCCTCATCGGCCTGTTCGCCCTGGCCACCGACGCCGGCTCCTTCCGCATCACCCGGGTCCTCGGCGCCGTCGCGAGCGGCTCGCTCGACCACCCGACCCTCATCGCCCTGCTGCTCCTCGCGGGCGTGGCGGGCAAGTCGGCGCAGTTCCCGCTGCACACCTGGCTCCCCGACGCGATGGCGGGCCCGACCCCCGTCTCCGCGCTGATCCACGCCGCGACGATGGTCGCCGCCGGTGTCTACTTCATCGCCCGTCTCCTCCCGCTCTTCGAGGCCTCCCAGGCCGCGATGATCGTCCTCGCCGTCATGGCCGCCGTCACGATGGCCGGCTCGGCGCTCGCCGCGCTCGCCCAGGACGACATCAAGCGCGTCCTCGCCTACTCGACGATCGGCCAGCTCGGTTACATGTCCGGCGCCCTCGCCGCCGGCGACCGCGGAGCCGCCGTCTTCCACCTCCTGTCCCACGGCGCCTTCAAGGCGCTGCTGTTCCTCGCGGCCGGCGTGATCATCCATGCCGCCGGCACCAACTCCCTCGCCGCGATGTCCCGCATGCGGAACCTGCGCGACCGCATCCCGGACGCCTACTGGACGATGACCGTGGCGCTCCTCGCGCTCGCCGCGATCCCGCCCTTCAGCGGCTTCTTCTCCAAGGAGGCCGTCCTCGGCGTCGCCGAGCACGTCGTCACCGGGCACACCGAGCACGCTCCCGCCGCAGCGGGCTGGATCGTCCTCGTCGCCGGTCTGCTCACGGCCGTGCTCACCGCCGCCTACGCGATGCGCCTGTGGCTGCTGGCCTTCCGGGGCCGGGGCGCCGAAGCCCCCGACCACGGCAGGCAGCCGCTGACGATGACCGTCGTGCTGTGGGTGCTGGCCGTCCCCTCCCTGGCCCTCGGCGGGTTCGCGTTCCGCCTGCTGCCCGACTGGTTCGACGGCCGTGACCTCAGCCCGACCCTGACCACCTCCGTGCTCGGCACGGGCGTGGCCCTGGTCGGTGGCATCGTCACCTACGCCGCCTGGCGGCACACCACCGCGCTCACCGCCCGCGTCCCCCTCGGCGCGGTCGCGGCCCACCCCGAGGGCGACGCCGCCCGGGTCGAGGCGGAAGCCATCGCCACGCACGAACCGGCCTACGGCGACATCGCCCACGCACCCGACCCCGCCGACCCGGGACGGCTGCTGCTCGGCCCCCTGCACCGGCACGCGGCCGCCGGCTTCCACCTGGACGCCCTGTACACGGCCCTCTTCGTCCGCCCGGTCCTGGCCGGGGCGAGCCTCGTCCGGTTCCTCGACCGCGAGGTCGTCGAGACCTACGTGCGCGGTGCGGGCGCGCTGCCCCGCTGGCTCGGCACCGCCGTACGGCGCGCCCAGACCGGCAACGTCCAGACCTATGTGAGCGCGCTGCTCGCCGGCACCGTCGTCCTCGCGGTCGCCGTCGTCCTCGTCGCCACGGGAGCGTGAGCAGGCGTGATCGATATCAACGAGTCCGTGATGCAGTTCCTTCTGGCATTCGTCGTCGTCGGCCCGCTCCTCGGCGCCGCCGCGGCTCTCCTGCCGGCACCGCCCGGGCTGAAGGGGAAGTCGCCCGAGCAGGCCGTGCTGCGGCACGGCGTCACCGTCACCGGCGCCGTCCTCATCGCGGCGATCGTCCTCGCGCTCGGCTTCGACCACGACCAGCCGTCGAAGATGCAGGCCAGCACCGACATCAGCTGGATCCCCGCGCTCGACGTACGCATCCACCTCGGCATCGACGGCATCTCCCTCCCCCTTCTGGTCCTGACCGCGCTGCTGACCTTCCTCTGCGCGCTCTACTCGTACTTCAAGATGCCCGAAGGCCCGACCCCGAAGGCCTTCGTCGCCCTGCTGCTCGTCCTCGAGTCCGGCACGCTGGCGACCTTCGCCGTCCTCGACCTGCTGCTGTTCTTCCTCGCCTTCGAGATGGTCCTCATCCCGATGTACTTCCTCATCGCCCGCTGGGGCGGCGAGGGCCGGAGCCAGGCCGCGTGGCGGTTCATCCTCTACACGCTGCTCGGATCCGTGGTCATGCTGCTCGGCCTGCTCCTGATCGGGCTCAAGGCGGGCACGTTCGACATGATGGCACTCGCCACTGACAACGGCCGGTCGCTGACCACGTCAGTGCAGGTCATCGCCGTTCTGGCGATCGGGATCGGGCTCGCCGTGAAGACGCCGATGTGGCCGCTGCACAGCTGGCTCCCCGACGCCCACACCGCCGCCCCGACCGTCGGCTCGGTCCTGCTGGCGGGCGTCCTGCTGAAGATGGGTACGTACGGCTTCGTCCGGATCCTGCTCCCCATCGCGCCGGACGGCTTCCGCACCTTCGCCCCCTACCTCGCCGCCCTGGCCGTCGTCGGCATCATCTACGGATCCCTCGCCTGCCTCGCCCTCGCCAAGCAGGGCGCGAAGGGCGACCTCAAGCGCCTCATCGCCTACTCCTCCGTCGGCCACATGGGCTTCGTCCTGCTCGGCATCGCCACGATGACCCCGACCGGCGTGAACGGCGCCCTCTTCGCCAACATCGCCCACGGCCTCATCACCGGCCTGCTCTTCTTCCTGGTCGGCGCCCTGAAGGACCGCACCGGCACCACCGACCTCGACACCCTCGCCGAGGAGACCGGCGCCGCCCTGTACGGCAAGGCCCCGCGCCTGGGCGGCCTCCTCGCCTTCGCCGCCGTGGCCTCGCTCGGCCTGCCGGGCCTGGCCGGCTTCTGGGGCGAGATGCTCGCCCTGTTCGGCGCGTTCCGGCCCGCCGACGGCCTCAGCCGCCCCGCCTTCCTCACCTTCATGGCGATCGGCGCGTTCGGGACGCTGCTGACGGCCGCGTACCTGCTGACTGTCGTCCGGCGCGTCTGCATGGGCGCCCTGCCCCAGGACGCGCCCCGGCTCACCGACGTCCGCTCGTACGAGTTCGCGGCCTGGACCCCGCTCGTCGTCCTCACCGTCGTCGCGGGCCTGTGGCCCAAGGCCCTCCTCGGCCTGAGCGACCCGGCCGTCCAGCAGCTCCTCGCAGGAGGCACCCGATGAGCTCCCCGGCCCAGCCCCTGGCCGCCTCGCTCGTCCAGTCCGTCGACTGGCTCGCCATCGCGCCGCCCACCATCGCGGCGGTCGTCGCACTCGCCGTCCTGGTCGCCGACCTGTTCGTCGCCGAGCACCGCAAGGCGCTCCTCGGCTGGACGTCGGTGGCGGGCCTGGCCGCCGCCACGCTGATGCTGCTGCCCCTCCTGGACGGCGACCGCAGCACCTTCTGCCTGACCGGCGACGCCGCCGTGTGCAGCTACACGGCCGACCGCTTCACCCTGGTCATCCAGTTCCTGGTCCTCGGCGGCGCCCTCCTCGCCGCCCTGCTGTCGGTCACCGCCCTGAAGGACGCCCGCAAGGCGCTGCCGGAGGGGGAGTACTGGTTCCTGCTGCTGTCCTCCGCGGCCGGAGCCGCCCTCCTGCCCGCCTCCCGCGACCTCGCCACCCTGATCGTCGCCCTGGAGGTCGCGTCCCTGCCCGCCTTCGCGCTGGTCGGCCTCAAGTACGGCGACCGGAGGTCCTCCGAAGCGGCCCTGAAGTTCTTCCTGTCCTCGGTCACCGCCACCGCGGTCAGCCTCATGGGCATCAGCTTCCTGTACGCCTCCACCGGCACCCTCTACCTGACCCAGGTCGCCGACCGCATCCAGGGCGTCGACGGCCAGCTCCACACGCTCGCCGACACCGGAGTCGTCCTCACCCTCGTCGGCTTCGCCTTCAAGACCGCCGCCGTGCCCTTCCACTTCTGGGTCCCCGACACCTACGTGGGCGCGCCCCTGCCGATCGCCGCCTACCTGTCGGTCATCGGCAAGGCGGTCGGCTTCAGCGGCCTGATCCTCGTCACGGTCGTGGCCCTCCCGTCGTACGCCGACGTCTGGGGCCCCGCTCTGGCCGCCCTGGCCGCGCTCACCATGACCGTCGGCAACGTCGGAGCCCTCCGCCAGCAGGCCACGCGCGCGTACAGCGCGGTACGCCTGCTCGCCTGGTCCTCCGTCGGCCAGGCCGGCTACCTCCTGGTGCCGATCGCGGCCGCCGCGTACTCCGGGGACGCCGAGAAGTCCATCGGCTCCACCGTCGCCTACGCCCTGATGTACGGCGCCGTGAACCTCGGCGCCTTCGCCGTGGCCGCGCTCGTCGGCCGGACGAAGTCCCTCAACCGCGTCGCCGACTACCGCGGCCTGTACGCGTCTAGCCCGCTGTCCGCGCTGCTCCTGGCGTTCTTCCTGCTCTGCCTCGCCGGGCTGCCCCCGGGCGTCATCGGCCTCTTCGCCAAGGTCGCCGTCTTCTCGGCGGCCGTCGACGCCGGCCTCGGCTGGCTGGCCGTGGTCATGGCCGTGAACGTCGTCATCGCGCTGTTCTACTACCTCCAGTGGACGGCCCTGCTCTTCCGCGCCGCCCCCGAGGGCGAGACCGCGAAGCACCGCGTTCCCGCCCCCCTCACCGCCGCGATCGCCCTGACCGGCGTCCTCGGCATCGCCCTGTCCGGAGCCCCCCAGCTGGTCCTGCGCTTCACCGACACCGGCCTCTTCTGACCCCGGTCCGACCCCGGCAGCCACACCGGGCACGCTTTCGCCACGCGCGTGTGGGAACTCGGCCCCGCACGCGTGCGTGGCGCGTCCACGGCCGTCACCCGTACGGTCCACGGCCGGCCCCGCGCGCACAAGGGAACTCGTACCTCCCGCCTGGCGTTGACCAGTACGGGAGGGTCCACTGGACGTGACACCACGGCACCAGTGGCACCGCAGCAAGCAAGGGTCCCCCTGCCGCACCACTTGGAGGGCGTACCGTGCACCGCCGGCACAACGGGCTCAGGACAGCAGTCCTCCTCGGAGGACTGTCCGCACTCATCATCGTCATCGGCAGCTTCTTCGGCCGCATGGGGCTCGTCATCGCCGTCCTGGTAGCGCTGGGCACCAACGCGTACGCGTACTGGAACAGCGACAAGCTGGCGCTCCGCGCGATGCGCGCCCGCCCGGTGAGCGAGTTCGAGGCCCCGGGGCTCTACCGCATGGTCCGCGAGCTCTCCACGCAGGCCCGCCAGCCCATGCCGCGCCTGTACATCTCCCCGACGGAGGCGCCCAACGCCTTCGCGACGGGCCGCAATCCACGCAACGCGGCCGTGTGCTGCACCGACGGCATCCTGCGCCTCCTGGACGAGCGCGAGCTGCGCGGCGTCATCGGCCACGAGCTCAGCCACGTCTACAACCGCGACATCCTCATCTCGTCGGTCGCCGGCGCCCTCGCCTCCGTGATCATGTTCCTGGTCAACTTCGCCTGGCTGATCCCGATCGGGCGCTCCGACGACGACGACGGCCCCGGCCTGCTCGGCATGCTGCTGATCATGCTCCTGGGCCCGCTCGCCGCCTCCCTGATCCAACTCGCCATCAGCCGCTCCCGGGAGTACCAGGCGGACGCCTCCGGCGCCCAGCTCACGGGCGACCCGCTCGCCCTGGCCAGCGCCCTGCGCAAGCTCGAACTGGGCACGAAGCAGCTCCCGCTGCCGCCCGAGCCCCGGATCGAGACCGCCAGCCACATGATGATCGCCAACCCGTTCCGGCCCGGGCAGGGCCTCTCGAAGATGTTCTCCACACACCCGCCGATGGCGGACCGCATCGCCCGGCTCGAGAAGATGGCAGGTGGCAACCAGTGAAGACCATCCTGAACGTCATATGGCTCGTCTTCAGCGGCTTCTGGCTGTTCCTCGCCTACATGCTCGCGGGCCTGCTCCTCTGCATCACGATCATCGGCATCCCGTTCGGCATCGCGGCGTTCCGCATCGGCGTCTACGCCCTGTGGCCCTTCGGGTACACGACGGTCGAGCGCCGGGACGCGGGCGCCCCCTCCTGCGTCGGCAACGTGCTGTGGCTGGTGCTCGCGGGCTGGTGGCTGACCCTCGGCCACATCGCCACCGGCATCGCCCTGTGCGTCACGATCATCGGCATCCCGCTGGGCATCGCCAACTTCAAGCTCATCCCGGTCTCGCTGCTCCCCCTGGGCCGCGACATCGTGCGGACGGACGAGCCGTTCGCGGTGCGCTGACTCCGCGCCCAGGCAGCCCGGTTTCCACAATCGGGCGGTTGTCCACAGGCCCGCCCGGCTTCCGGCGCCGGCCTGCATGATGAACCCATGGCCGCGACCGAGCAGTTGCCGACCCGAGTGACCTGCCACGCGCCACACCCCGTGATCAGCGCAACCGGCGGGCATCCCAGGGACGTCCTCCCCAGCAAGACGGCGTGACCGCGCGCGGCAAGGACGACGCACACGGGACGCCCGACGTACGACGCACGAGCACGGCCTGCCGGGAGCAAGATCACACGGCCGGGACAGTGCGGGCACAGCGTGAAAGGGCAGGTTCACGGCATGACCATCATCAGCTGGATCATCCTGGGACTGTTGGCCGGAGCCATCGCGAAGTTCCTGCTGCCGGGGCGCGACCCGGGCGGCCTCATCGGCACGACCCTGATCGGCATCGCGGGCGCGTTCATCGGCGGCTGGATATCGGCCCGCTGGATGGACCACCCGATCACCAAGGACTTCTACGACGGCGCCACCTGGGCCGCGGCGATCGGCGGATCGCTCGTCCTCCTGATCGCCTACCGCCTCCTGTTCGGCCACTCGCGCGATTGACCGCGCGCACGGACCGCAGCCAGCAGGCGAGAAGGGTGGGCACCGACAGGCGCCCACCCTTCCTCGTACCCGTGCAGAGCGTGGAACCCAGGGGACCCGAACGGTCCTACCGGTAGTTCACGAACTGCATCGCGAAGTCGAAGTCCTTGCCCTTCAGCAGGGCGATGACGGCCTGCAGATCGTCACGGCTCTTGGAGCTGACCCGCAGTTCCTCGCCCTGCACCTGCGCCTTCACGCCCTTCGGGCCCTCGTCGCGGATGGTCTTCGCCACCTTCTTCGCGTTCTCCTGGGAGATGCCCTCCTTGATGGACGCGAAGATCTTGTACTCCTTGCCGGAGAGCTGGGGCTCACCCGCGTCCAGAGCCTTCAGCGAGATGCCGCGCTTGATCAGCTTGGACTGGAAGACGTCGAGGACAGCCTTCACCCGCTCCTCGGAGTTCGCCTCCATGAGGATCTTCTCGCCGGACCACGCGATCGAGGCGCCCACGCCCTTGAAGTCGTAGCGCTGCGAGATCTCCTTGGCGGCCTGGTTGAGGGCGTTGTCGACCTCCTGCCGCTCGACCTTCGAGACGATGTCGAAACTGGAGTCGGCCATGTCCTGTGGCTCCTTGTATCGGGGTGCGTGTCGTGCGTACCGGCGTACGTGGCGGCCGCAGGGCCCGTTCAGGTCCCTGGCCGCATCCGGACAAGCCTAGCCACCCCCCGCCCTCCGGGCGCCGATCAATCGGGTGGCGAAGCACCCCTCCACATCGGGTATTGTTTACGTCGTTGCCACGGAGCGCCGCCGAAAAGCGGCTCGCCGGGCAGCTACCCCGGCGGTGTGCCCGAGCGGCCAAAGGGAGCAGACTGTAAATCTGCCGGCTCAGCCTTCCCAGGTTCGAATCCTGGCGCCGCCACACGGGAAACGAAAGGCCCGTGACCTGCGATTCTTCGCAGGTCACGGGCCTTTCGTCATGGGGCCGAGAGATCAGCCCGCGAGCTTGAACTCGGTGGACTCCGCAGCGTGACGGAGATCACCGGTTCCAGGACCCCGGCCTCGAAGGTCACGTCAGCCGCGGGCAGTTGTGTCTCAAGATGCTGCAGGGTGCGCGGGCCGATGAGGGCCGAGGTCACCGAGGAGTGGTTGAGGACGAACGCGATGGCCGGATCGACCAGCGTCATGCCGGCGTCCTCGGCCACCTGCGCCAGAGCCTCGGTCGCCGGCGGCCCTTGATCGCGTGGCCGACGATCTCGGACGCGAGGTCGACGAGGGTGACGATCGCACTATCCCCGCGGATCAGCGGAGCCAACCGGCCCGCGCCGGATCAACCCAGCCCAGCCGGCCCGAGCCGAAGTCACACCGCCCGACCCGGCTCCGCCGGCCCCCGGCCCCTGCCCTCACCCCGCCTACGGCGCCGGCGTATACGTGACGGTCGTGTCCGGGCAAGCCTCGGCGAGGCGGGCGAGGGACTCGCGCTCCTCGGTGTCCGCGGTGAGGCTCCAGCGCAGCTTCACGGCCGTCCACTCGACGATGTACCGGCACGTGGCCTTGGTGTTGGACGGCAGCCACTGGGCGGGGTCCTGGTCGGCCTTGCTGCGGTGTGCGGCGGCGGAGACGGCCACCAGGGTGCGCGGGTCCGCGAGGTCGTTGGCGTAGGCCTCGCGGCGGGCGGCCGTCCACTGGGAGGCGCCCGAATCCCAGGCCTCCGGCAGCGGCACCATGTGGTCGACGTCCATGGCCGCGGCCGAGGTCACCTGGCGGGCGTCGTAGTAGGACGACCAGGTGCCGCCCTTCAGCTTGCATCCCGGTCCGGTGGAGGGCGGTTCGACCGCCTCGGTGATCAGCACCTCGTTGCGGGTGTCGCAGCCGTCGTCGGGGTTGGCGCCGGCGTTCCAGTACGTGAAGCTGGTCCGCTCGTAGCCGTCCCGGGACTCGGCGGCCTGGGGCAGGGCGGCGACGGCTTGGTCCAGCGGCAGGGATTTCGCGGCGTGCGCGGGACAGGACAGGGCGAAGGTGCAGGCGGTGCCGAGCAGGGCGGCAGCACAGGCTCGTGCCAGGGAAACGATCACGCGAGCAGCATCGGCGACCGGCGCCACCGGTCCGGTCGGACGCGCACGAAGATCACTCGGCGGTCGTATGCAGAAACGATGCCCCAGCTGTCGGGCGTCAGCCGGAGGTTGACGTCGGCCGCGGCGTCCGCGTGCTCCCACCTGCCCCGGGAGCGGTCTGACCTCCGCTGTCGTGGTCCGGTCCGCAACTTCCCGGTGGCATGGGCTGATCGTCGGCTAGACGCACCGTAGTAGGGCTCGTCCGGCCAAGTGATCTTTGGGTGGGCGGTGCGCTGCGGCTTCTCCGGGGCACGGGGCCACCGATTGACTGAGGCGGGTGCGCGCCCGGCAGTCACTGCCGTACGCGGTCCCTGTTCGAGTCCTGAGGAGCAGTAATGGCGCAGATCACCGACCCGGCCCCGGTCGGCACGTTTCCTCGTCTGGGCTGGGTCGACGACCTGCTGAACCCGGCCCTCCGGTCGGCCGTGGCGGCACTGCCGGCGGCCGAGAGCCGGGTGGCGGGGTACCACCGCGGCTGGTGCGAGGCCGACGGCAGCCCGATGGCGACGGCGTCCCGCACGGGCAAATCGGTCCGCCCGGCCCTGGCCCTGCTGTCCGCCGCGGCGGTCGGCGGCAGCCCGGAACTCGCCGTACCGGGCGCGGTCGCCGTGGAGTTGGTGCACGACTTCACCCTGCTGCACGACGACGTCATCGACGGCGACGCCCTGCGCCGCCACCGTCCCGCCGCCTGGTCCGTGTTCGGCACCCCGGCGGCGGTGCTGACCGGCGACGCCCTGCTCGTGTCGGCGATGCGGGTGCTCGCGGACGTGGCCCAGGCGCGGGCGGCGGAAGCGGTGAAGGAGCTGGTCACGGCCCTGCTGGAGCTGGTCGAGGGACAGAGCCGCGATGTGACGTTCGAGACGGCGCCCAAGGTGTCGGTGGCCCAGTACCTCGCCATGGCGGAGGGCAAGACCGGTTCGCTGATCGGGTGTTCGTGCGCTCTCGGCGGCATCCTGGCCGGAGCGGACGGCGAACGGGTACGAGGACTCCGGGAGTTCGGGCGGCGACTGGGCGTGGCCTTCCAGTGCGCCGACGACATCCTCGGCATCTGGGGCCGCACGGCCCGCAGCGGCAAGCCGGTGGGCGCGGACCTCGCGGCGCGCAAGAAGTCCCTGCCCGTCGTGGCGGCACTGAGCGGCGAGGGCACGGCGGCCGAGCGGCTGCGCACGCTGTACGCCGCCACGCACCCCTTGGACGAGCGGGACGTCGCCCTGGCGCGCGAGCTCGTCGAGGAGGCCGGTGGCCGCGAGGCCGCCGAGCAGGAGGCCCGCCGCCAGGTGTCGGCCGCGCTGCGGGCACTGTCGTGGGCGCGTCCCACCCCCGACACCTACCGGCAATTGCGGGACATCGCCTGGGCGATGACCCACCGGGAGTCCTGACGCCGGCCCCTGCCCGCCCGGCCGAGGACGCCACAAGTACGGCCACTCGGGCAGTCGGGGACAAAAGCCGTGACTTCGGTCCGGGTGGGCCGTTGTCTGTGCGGCGGCCCATGGCCGTGATCCGCGTCCTGGCCGATGGCCACAACCCACCGGCGCGGCCCCGGCCGCGCCGTGGCCGCTCCGAGCGGAACCGATCGTGACGAAACACAGTGGAGCCGTGCAGCAGACCGAGACGAGCACAGCGCCGCCGGGGGACCTTCCCGCCGTGGCCGCCTACGGACTGCGGGTGGTCCGCGGCCGCCACACGGTCCTGCAGGACGTCAGCTTCACCGTCCCCCGGGGCTGCATCGTCGGCCTGCTCGGGCCGAGCGGCTGCGGGAAGACGACACTGCTGCGGTCCGTGGTCGGCGTGCAGCAGACCACGGCGGGCCATGTCCAGGTCCTCGGCTACGCGGCCGGCGCCCCGCAGTTGCGCACCCGCGTCGGCTACGTCACCCAGGCGCCCTCGGTCTACGCGGACCTGACGGTGCTGGAGAACCTGCGCTACTTCGCCGCCGCCCTCGGCATGCGGGGCTGGCGCCGGGAGGACGCGGTGGTCCGGGTGGTGAAGGAGGTCGACCTGGCCTCGTACGCGGACAAGCTGGTCGCACGGCTGTCGGGCGGCCAGTACTCGCGGGTGTCGCTGGCCGTGGCGCTGCTGAACAAGCCGGACCTGCTCGTGATGGACGAGCCGACCGTCGGCCTGGACCCGATGGTGCGCCGGGAGCTGTGGCTGGTGTTCCAGCGGCTGGCCGAGGAGGGCACGACGCTGCTGGTCTCCAGCCATGTCATGGACGAGGCCGACCGCTGCGACCGGCTGCTGCTGATGCGCTCCGGCCGGCTGCTGGCCGGTGCCGACCGGGAGACGCTGCTGGAGCACACCGGCTGCGACGACGTGGAAGAGGCGTTCATGCACCTGGTGCAGGCCGCGACCGAGGCCGAGGAACGCGCCCGGCGGCGGGCCGCGACGCAGAGCCTGCTGCCCGCGCTGCCGGGCCTCCTCGACCAGGGCGGCGCGCCCGAAGCGGAACGGGCCTACTTCGCCGCGGACACGGCGCGGTGAGCGGCCTCGGACTGGCCGAGCGGCTGCCTTTCTCGCCGACGATCACCGGCGCGACCGCGGTCCGGGTGCTCCAGCAGGTCTCCCGCGACAAGGGCAGCACCGCGCTGCTGCTGGGCATCCCGTGCATGCTCATGGTGCTGCTGAAGCTGATGTTCCACGACTCGGAGGCCACGTTCGAGCGGGTCGGGCCGCAGGTCTTCGGCATCTTCCCGGTCATCGTGATGTACCTGGTGGCGTCCGTGTCCACGCTGCGGGAACGCACCACCGGCACCGCCGAACGGCTGCTGACGATGCCTGTACGACGACTGGACATCGTCTTCGGCTACAGCCTCGCCTTCGCCTTCCTGGCCCTGCTGCAGGCGGTGCTCTCCACGCTGCTGTCCATCGGCCCGCTCGGCCTGGACATCAAGGGCCCCGCCTATCTGCTGATGGTCATCGCCATGCTCGGCGCCCTGCTGGGACTGGCGCTGGGGCTGCTGGTGAGCGCCTTCGCGCGCAACGAGTTCCAGGCGGTGCAGTTCCTGCCCGCCGGGGTGCTGCCGCAGTTCCTGGTGTGCGGGCTGTTCGTGCCGCGTGACGAGATGCACGGCGCCCTGTCGGCCGTGGCCAAGGCCATGCCGATGACGTACGCCGTCCAGGCCGCCGGCGAGGCCGCCACGCACACCGGCGTCACCGGGGTGTTCGTCCGCGACGCGCTGCTCATCCTGGGCTGTGTGGTCCTGGTCCTCGTCGCCAGCGCGACCACGCTGAAGCGCTGAGCCGACCGACCGCGCACATGAATAGGGGCCCGCCCCGCACACATGACTGAGGGCCCGCCCCGTGCGTATGACTGAGGGCCGCCCGGGGACGGCCCTCAGCACGATCGGTCTCCGCTAGTCCCGCACACCCCAGGAGAAGCCGCCGGAGACGGAGCCGTAGCGGGGGAACTCGAACGGCCCGAAGTGCAGCGGCCGGTCGTGGTGGCCGCCGTGGCCGCCGCCGAACCCGTCCGGGCCGGGGTTGCCGATGGTGGTGGCCGCCGGCTGTGCCGAGGCGCCGGCGGCCGCCGCCGTCCCGCCCGCGGTGAGAGCCAGCGCGGCGAGCGAAATGACAGCGATGCGGCGAACCCGCAGCGACATGAGAAACCTCCGGGAGAGAAAGGAAAGGGAAGAGCGGGAAAGAATGGATGAGCGGATCCAGCCTAGCCATCCAGGGCGCCCGGACCTGCCGGGAAATGCCGGTTTCCCCCGAAGGAACGGCTGGACACGACAGCGGAAATAAATATCAAGAAGAGAGAAATGATGACCGGGATGCGCAGGGCGGCTCTCGCCCTGGGAGGCGCTCTCCTCGCCTGGGCCGGGCCGCCCGTACCGACTCCGCCGCCGCACTACGAGGCTCCCCTGTGGCCCGCGCCCCGCCCTTTTCAACAGCCCCAGGGGTCTTGGGAGTCCCGGGAGTCCGACGAGTCCCGGGAACCCGACGGGTCCGGGCCATCCCGGAAACCCCGTGACGGCACCGCGTACTCCCGCGACGACACGGCCGCCCAGGTCGTCGCCGCCGTCAACCGGCACCGGACCCGGGCAGGCTGCGGGCCGGTGCGGCTGCGGGCGTCCCTCAACCGCGCCGCGCAGGCGCACAGTGCCGACATGGCCCGCAGGCAGCGCCTCACCCACACCGGAGCCGACGGCAGCGGCCCGGCCGCCCGGATGCGGGCCGCCGGCTACCACCCCCGCCACACCGCCGAGACCATCGCCGCGGGCGTCACCACGCCGCAGGCCGCCGTCCGCACCTGGATGGACAGCGCCCCGCACCGGGACATCATCCTCACCTGCCGTTACACCCACGCGGGGGTCGGTGTCGCGGACGGCGGCGGAGGTCCCTGGTGGACCCTGGACCTGGCCACCGGCCACTGAGGCAGGCTCAGGCCAGGTCCTCGTCCCACCACCAGGCGATGCCGGGGGCGCCCTCCAGCGGGCCCGGCCGGGTGTCGGACGGCTCCTCGGCCCAGGTCAGCGCGGCGTCCTCCATCGCGTCGGGCCAGTGGCCGAGGCTGAGGTAACGGGGCACGCGCTGTCCCCACTCGTTGTTGCCGCGGATGCCGTACCGCAGCCCCTGCAGATAGGTGGCGAGTTCCTGGCCGGCCGTCGGGCGGACGCGGTCGTGCAGGTGCAGGAACCGGAGCAAAATGCGGTCCCGCAGCCCGGTCGCCGCCTCCACCGCCTGCTGCAGGGAGAGGTCCCGCTCCCGCATCAGGACCGCGTAGATGTTCTGGTCGGTCTGGTCCCGGGTCAGCTCCTTGCGCAGGGAGTGCTGGTCGTTGTCGAGCGAGGCCACCATGACGGCCATCTCCGTCAGCGCGCGGACCGCCGGCCGGTACAGGTCACGGTCGGGCACCTCGGCGCCGTTGGCGATCTCCAGCATCGCCATGGTCGGGTATCCGCCCGCCGCCAGCGCCCGCATCGTCAGGAAGTCGTCCAGACCCGGCATCCGGCCCAGCGCCTGGTTGCCGACCTGCCAGGCCACGCCCGACAGCCAGGCGCGGTGCGCGTGCGTGAACCGGGTCACCTGCGTGGGCGTGGCGAGCGACCGGAAGCGGCGCAGGATGTCCTGCAGGGCGCCGATGTACCGGTCCTCGCCGGTCGCCGTCTCGCTCTCGCACGCCCGCTGCACCCGGCAGGCCAGCTCGTTGAACTGCGCCGGGCGGGTGCTGAGCGGCCCGCTGTCGCAGCGTGCGTCGTCGAAGCCGAAACCCCAGTACACCCACAGGGCCGTCGCCAGCAGCCGGTCGTCGTCGGCGCCCGGGGCGAACCGCGCGTAGAAGTCGGCGCTGTGCGTGGCGATGACCCAGGCCTTTTCCTCTTCGGTTGCGCACATTCCGCTGTTGCGGATCCACTCCTCGGCGCGTTTTTCGACCTTTCGGACACGCGGGTGAATGGCGGATTCCAGGGGGCAGAAAAGAGGCGGGAGTTCCACCTCGGACATACGAGATCCCATGGGAACGATCATCTGGGACCCGGGTATGCGAAGCGGCGGGAACACCCGCCCCCGGAAAAAGACACACAGACGGCCGAGATGACAATAGGAAAGGCGACCGAGCGCGCCCCGGCGTGCCCCTGCGCGGGCGGTGGACCGAGCCCCGGCTCGACATGCTCCGCGCGGCCGGCCGGGGCGGTGAGATGGTCGCGATGACGTGTACGCGCCGGTGCCCTGGTCGGAGAAGGCGTACGCCCCGTCGAGGCCGGTCCGGGCCGTGGCGACGACGTTGCCCGCCGCGTCCAGCAGCCTCACCCGAGCGTCGCCCAGCGGGGCGCCCCCGCCGCGCACCATGCCCCGCGCCTGCGCGCCGGAGCGCAGCTCAAGCTCGACCCGGCCCGCCAGGCCCACCGACTTGAGCAACCGCATCCCCCTCAGGGGCCGGGGGAGAGGCATGCCAGGGCCGCCCGCGCGGCACACTGACCCCATGTCCTCCCGCCGCAGAGCCTGCCCCGAGTGCCGCCGAGAGATCGCCGTCGTCGCCGGGCGGTACGCGCGCCACGACCCGCCCGGCGCCCGCGAGCACGGCGAACTCACCTCGTGCCCGGGCTCCCGCCGCCAGGCCCGCCCCGGCCCGGAGCAACCGTCCCTGGACGGTTACGCGGTACCGGAGTTCCCGGGCCAACTGCCCCTGTTCTGAACGTCCGGACGGCCGCCGGAGCCGAAGCCCGCCGCCAACCGCCGTACCGGACGGCCCGGCCGCGCCGCCGAGTTCGAGCTGCCGCACGCGGCGCCCCTCAGTTCCCCGCCACCGACTTCACCGCCACCGACACCGGCGCGGACCCGCTGATCAGCTCCAGGGTGAGCCCGGCCGTCGCGGGGGTGTCCACCAGCTCGGCCAGGACGGCGGCCACGTCCTCGCGGGGGATCGGCCCGCGGCCCGTGTGCGCCTCCAGGCGGACCAGGCCGGTGCCGGCGTCGTCGGTGAGCTGCCCGGGGCGCAGGATCGTCCAGTCCAGGGCGTCCAGACCGCGCACATACGCGTCCGCCGCGCCCTTGGCGCGCAGGTACACGTCGAAGATCTCGTCGCCCTCGTGCTCCGGGTCGGCGCCCATGGACGACACGATCAGGAAGCGCCGCACACCCGCCCGCACCGCCGCGTCCGCGAAGAGGACCGCCGCGGCCTTGTCCACCGTCTCCTTGCGGGCCGCCCCGCTGCCCGGGCCCGCGCCCGCCGCGAAGACCGCCGCGTCGGCACCCCGCAGCCGCTCCGCGACCTCGTCCACGGACGCCGACTCCAGATCGAGCACGACCGGTTCGGCACCGGCCTGCCGCAGATCGTCGGCCTGCTCGGCCTTGCGGATGATCCCCGCCACCTCGTCCCCGCGCGCGGCGAGCAACCGCTCCAGCCGCAACGCGATCTGACCATGACCACCAGCGATGACAATGCGCATGCCTTCGACCGTACGCCCGGACGGCCCCGTCCGCCGCACGACTTGGGCCACACCCCGCCACGGGCCCTACGACACCTCGCCCCGCCCCTGCCGCGGCAGCCCCAGCTCCACCGAGGCCGCCGAACTGCAGTACTCCCGCACCGCGCTGGTCCGCGCCACCACGCGCCCCCGGTGCACGACCACTCTGCTGTAGGCCAGCGAAAGCGCCCCCGCCAGCCGGTCCCCGCGCACCGCGAGCAGCTCGGCCGGGAACCCCGCCTCCACCCGCACCTCGGGCAGCCCCAGCACCGCCCGCGCCGAGGAGCTCACCGCGTCGTACGCCTCCTCGGGCGCCAGCCCGTAGCGCGAGGCCAGCAGGAACGCCGCTTCCAGCGGGTCGCCGCGCCCCACCGGGTTGGACACGTCCCGCAGCGCTCCGCTCCCGGCGGCCACCCGCACCCCGGCCGCGCGCAGCAGCCGCACCGGAGCCGCCCCCCGCCGGTCGACACCGCCGCAACCGCCCTGCGGCAGGCACACCACGGCCACCCCGGCCGCCGCGAGCTGGTCGGCCGTCCGCGAGGCCACCTCGGACGGGAGCCTGCCGAGGTCGCCGCACGGGCTGAGCGTCACCCCGGGGCGCAGCCCGCCCGCCATCGCCGCGAGCCGGGCCAGCCGGGCCGGATCCCCCGCGTCCGTGTGCAGGTCGACGGGGCAGCCGTGCTCGGAGGCGACCTCCAGCACCGCCTCCACGTACCCCGCCGGATCCGGGTCGAGGTCGGGCCGGCCGCCCACCACCGAGGCGCCCATCTTCACGGCGTCCCGCAGCACCGCCAGCCCGTCCGCCCCGGCCACCCCGGTCAGCACCCGGGGCACCGCCACCGTCGTCAGCTCCGCGAGCCCCCGCAGCGCCCGCCGCGCCTGCAGCACCGCCGCCAGCGCACCCAGCCCCTGGACGTCCCCCACGCGCACGTGCGCCCGCACCGCCGTCGCCCCGTGCCCGAGCTGGAGCAGCGCGGCCTCGGTCGCCCGGCGCTGGACGTCCTGGGGTTCGTACGAGACCGGTCCGTCGGCGTCGGCCGACAGGGCCGTGTCGGCGTGCGCGTGCGGCTCGGCCGGGGCCGGCAGCAGCAGGTAGCCGCTGAGGTCCACGCGCGCCCCGCACGCGCGCGCGCCGCCCGCCGCCAGGCTGCCGGCCGTGCCGACGGCCTCGATGCGCCCACCGCCCAGCCGTACGTCCACCGTCCTGCCGTCGGTGAGCCGCGCCCCGCACAGCAGCAGCGAGGACGCGTCGGCCGGACCCGGTGAGGACGACGGGGGCGGTGGTGGCTGCGGCTGGCTGTCGGGCATCGCGCTCCAGGGGCTCGGGCTGCGCACGCGAGGACGCATGATCACTCAGAGTGAGTCGAGCCTAGGACGGCCTCCCGCCCGTCGCGGGGAGGAGCGCAATAGTCGTACCGGCGTGGTCCGCCGTGCGGAGCGGGAGGCACGCACGGGACGCCTGGGAGGACGGTCCGGGCGCGCGGGGCGGGGGCCTCGAAACGGATTTGGGCGAACGGCGGCGGAGCGTGTAATGTCTTCATCGCTCGCCCCAATAGCTCAGTCGGCAGAGCGTCTCCATGGTAAGGAGAAGGTCAACGGTTCGATTCCGTTTTGGGGCTCTGGTGTGAACGGCTCCCGTCGCGAGGCGGGACCGACCACATCAAAGCGGTGTAGCTCAGTCGGTAGAGCAAGCGGCTCATAATCGCTGTGTCACCGGTTCAAGTCCGGTCACCGCTACTCTCAGTAGCCGATTGCGGGGTCGGTCCTTCGATCGGCTACTCTTCTTGCGTTAAATGTCCATCCGTTCGTCTTAGGAGCACTCACGTGGCTGCCACCGACGTCCGCCCGAAGATCACGCTGGCCTGCGTGGAGTGCAAGGAGCGGAACTACATCACCAAGAAGAACCGGCGTAACAACCCGGACCGTCTTGAGATGAAGAAGCACTGCCCGCGTTGCAACGCGCACACCGCGCACCGCGAAACGCGATAAAACAGGCTCGTACGCGAGGCCGCTCCCGAGTGATCGGGGGCGGCCTCGCGTCGTTGAATGACCCGTACCGTTCAGTAGCGCAACCAGGAGGTGCCGGGCCATGGCGCTCGACCAGTCCTTCGTGGGGCGGACGTACCCGCCCACCGAGCCGTACGAGGTGGGCCGGGAGAAGATCCGTGAGTTCGCCGAGGCGGTCGGGGACGCCAACCCGGCGTACACGGACGCGGAGGCCGCCAAGGCGCTCGGTCACCCGGACGTCATCGCCCCGCCGACCTTCGTGTTCTCGATCACCTTCAAGGCGGCCGGCCAGGTCGTCCAGGACCCCCAGCTCGGCCTGGACTACAGCCGGGTGGTGCACGGCGACCAGAAGTTCGCCTACCGCCGCCCCGTCCGCGCCGGCGACCGGCTCACGGTCACCTCGACCATCGAGGCGATCAAGTCCCTCGCGGGCAACGACATCCTGGACATCCGCGGCGAGGTCCACGACGAGGCCGGCGAGCACGTCGTGACCGCCTGGACCAAGCTCGTGGCCCGCGCGGCCGAGGAGGCGTGAGCGATCCCATGACGGCGAAGATCTCCTACTCCGACGTCGAGGTCGGCACCGAACTGCCCGCGCAGACCTTCCCCGTGACCCGCGCGACCCTCGTCCAGTACGCGGGCGCCTCCGGCGACTTCAACCCGATCCACTGGAACGAGAAGTTCGCCAAGGAGGTCGGCCTGCCGGACGTCATCGCGCACGGCATGTTCACCATGGCCGAGGCGATCCGCGTGGTGACCGACTGGGCCGGCGACCCGGGCGCGGTCGTCGAGTACGGCGTCCGTTTCACCAAGCCGGTCGTCGTGCCCAACGACGACAAGGGCGCCGAGATCGAGGTCAGCGGCAAGGTCGCGGCCAAGCTCGACGACAACACGGTCCGCGTGGACCTCACGGCGACCAGTGCCGGGCAGAAGGTGCTGGGCATGTCGCGGGCGGTCGTACGGCTGGCCTGAGCCGGCGAGAGACAAGGACCAGGGGCGTCCTCCCGGGGGAGGGCGCCCTTTGTTCATGGCATCCGACGGCACCCGCTTGACGTAGTTAGTGATTGAGTACTAACTTACTTGCATGCCCAGGATGAGTGCGGAGGAGCGACGCGAGAGCGTCATCCGGGCCGCGACGACCGAGTTCGCCCGCGGCGGCTACCACGGCACGTCGACCGAGACGATCGCCCGGCGCGTCGGGGTCTCGCAGCCGTACCTGTTCCGGCTCTTCCCCGGCAAGAAGGCGATCTTCCTGGCGGCGGTCGAGCGCTGCATCGAGGACACCGTCCGCACTTTCGCGGAGGCTGCCGAGGGTCTCGAAGGCGAAGAGGCCCTGCATGCCATGGGGAACGCCTACACCAAGGTCATCGAGGAGCGGCCCGAGCGGCTCCTGATGCAGATGCAGATGTACGTCGCCGTGAAGGCCGCCGAGGAAGAGGGCGACCACGAGTTCGGCGAATCGGTACGGGCCGGCTGGATGCGGCTGTGGGACACGGTCCATCTGCCGCTCGGGGCCGACGCCGCCGAGACGACGCAGTTCATGGCGTACGGGATGCTCATCAACTGCCTGGTCGCCATGGGATTCCCGCCCGAGCACCGCGTCTGGGAGGGCATGTACCCCTCGGCGCGCGCCAAGGGGCTGCAGCACTGACCTGTGAAGGCGTCTGCGCTGCGCCTTTCGATGTCCGCGAAAGTTAGTAATCAATAACTAATCGATCATCGCAGAGACACCACACACTCCTGGGGGAGCGATGTCACAGCAGACCGCACGCCGCGGGGGAGCCGCCTGGGCCCTCGTCATCACCAGCGTCGCCGGATTCATGGCGGCCCTGGACAACCTCGTCGTCACCACCGCCCTGCCCTCCATCCGCGAGGACCTCGGCGGAGGCCTGCACGACCTGGAATGGACCGTCAGCGCCTACACGCTCACCTTCGCCGTGCTGCTGATGTTCGGCGCGGCCCTCGGCGACCGCTTCGGCCGCCGCCGGCTCTTCATGGCCGGACTCGCCGTCTTCACCGGGGCGTCGGCCGCGGCGGCGCTGGCGCCCGGCATCGACTCCCTCATCGCCGCCCGCGCGGTCCAGGGCGCCGGAGCCGCGGTGATGATGCCGCTGACGCTCACCCTGCTGACCGCGGCCGTACCCGCCGCCAAGCGGGGCATGGCGTACGGCATCTGGGGAGCCGTCAACGGACTCGCCGTCGCCTCCGGACCGCTGGTCGGCGGCACCCTCACCGAACACATCTCCTGGCAGTGGATCTTCTGGCTGAACGTCCCGCTCGGTCTGGCCCTGCTGCCCCTGGCCCGCCTCCGCCTCGCCGAGTCCCACGGCACCGGCGCCCCGCTCGACATCCCCGGCACCCTCCTCGCCAGCGGCGGACTGTTCGGCATCGTCTACGGCCTGGTCCGCGGCCCCGCCGACGGCTGGACCGGCGGCCTGGTCCTGACGGGCCTGTTCGCGGGCTCCGCGCTGCTCGCCGGCTTCGTCCTCTACAGCACCCGCGCCGAGAACCCCATGCTCCCCATGCGGCTGTTCCGCTCCCGGGCCTTCTCCGGCATCAACGCGGCGAGCCTGCTGATGTTCCTCGGCATGTTCGGCTCGATCTTCCTGCTCAGCCAGTACATGCAGGGCGTCCTCGGCTACTCGCCCACCGAGGCGGGTCTCAGGATGCTGCCCTGGACCGGCATGCCGATGCTCGTCGCCCCGATCGCCGGCCTCCTGGCCGACCGCGTCGGCGGCCGCCCGGTCGTCGCGACGGGCCTCTTCCTCCAGGCCCTGGGCCTCGGCTACATGGCGGTCGTGGCCACGGCGGACGCCTCCTACGCCGCGCAGCTGCCCGCCCTGATCGTCAGCGGTATCGGCATGGCCCTGTTCTTCGCGCCCGCCTCGCACCTGGTGATGTCCAGCGTCCGGCCCCACGAGCAGGGCATCGCCTCCGGGGCCAACAACGCCCTGCGCGAGGTCGGGGGAGCGCTCGGCATCGCCGTCATGGCGTCGATCTTCGCGGCCCAGGGCGGCTACGAGACCGGCCAGACCTTCGTCGACGGCATGCGACCCGCCCTGGTGACGGGCTCCGCGGTGGTCGCCCTCGCGGGCCTCGCGGCCCTGCTGATCCCGACCCGCCGCCGCACGGAACACCCACAGGGCCCGGTGAAACCGGCACCGGTACTGGAGACGGCCTCCCGCTGACCGAAAGACGGCAACGAGGCTCCGCCGCCTGTCCTGGAAGCCACCACGCGCGCGTGCGGCCCCGCTCCCCGCGAGCAGGGCCGCACGCACGCGTGCCCGGCGCCGTCAGTGCCGTCTCGTACTCTTGAGCCCGTGCAGGAACTCCACGACGCCCCCCTCGCCCCGCTGACCACCTTCCGGCTGGGCGGCCCCGCCACCCGGCTGATCACCGCGACGACGGACGACGAGGTGATCGCCGTCGTCCGCGAAGCCGACGAGACGGGCACCCCGCTGCTGCTCATCGGCGGCGGCTCGAACCTGGTCATCGGCGACAAGGGCTTCGACGGCACGGCCCTCGTCATCGCCACCAAGGGCTTCTCCCTCGACGGCACGAAGCTGGAGCTCGCGGCCGGAGAGGTGTGGACCGACGCCGTCGCCCGCACGGTCGAGGCGGGCCTGGCCGGCATCGAGTGCCTGGCCGGCATCCCCGGCTCGGCGGGCGCGACCCCCATCCAGAACGTCGGGGCGTACGGCCAGGAGGTCTCCTCCACGATCACCGAGGTCGTCGCGTACGACCGCCGCACCGGCGAGACGGTCACCCTGGCCAACGAGGACTGCGCCTTCGCCTACCGCCACAGCCGCTTCAAGTCCGACCCAGAGCGGTACGTGGTCCTGCGCGTCCGCTTCGCCCTGGAGGACGCCGACGGCCTCTCCGCCCCCCTCAGGTACGCCGAGACGGCCAGGGCCCTCGGCGTGGAGGCCGGCGACCGCGTCCCGCTCACGTCGGCCCGTGACACGGTGCTCAAGCTGCGCGCCGGCAAGGGCATGGTCCTGGACCCCGAGGACCACGACACCTGGTCGGCCGGGTCGTTCTTCACCAACCCGATCCTCACGGACGCGGACTTCGAGACGTTCCGCGCCCGCGTGCACGACCGGCTCGGCGACGGGGTGGAACCGCCTGCCTACCCGGCGGGCGAGGGCCGGACCAAGACCTCCGCGGCCTGGCTGATCGACAAGGCCGGCTTCGAGAAGGGCTACGGCGACGGTCCGGCCCGGATCTCCACGAAGCACACGCTGGCGCTGACGAACCGGGGTGCCGCGACGACGGAGGATCTCCTCGCCCTGGCGCGTGAGGTCGTGGCCGGGGTCCGAGAGGCGTTCGGGATCACGCTGGTGAACGAGCCGGTGACGGTCGGGGTCAGCCTGTAGGTGCCCGGCGTCGGTGCTGGGGCGGGGGGTCCGCAACCCGGCGGAGCGGGGTGCCTCCCCCAAGCTCTCGGCTTCGCTCGAGCAGGGGGACCCCCATCGCCCACCCGTGCCGCCCCAGCGGCACGATTGCCCGCGGCTAAGCCGGACCAGCGGCAGCCACGACGCGCCCGCAGCCGCCGTCGTGCGCAAGGGGACGTGTCGGGGGGTGTCCGCCCGCAGCGGTTGGCGCGTCAACGGGGAGTCAGTCGGCACGCAAGTCGATCGCGCCGTTCCGAGGACGGACACCCCCCCCGGCGCGACCCCGATCCACCATCCGGCGGGAAGGCGAAGACGCGCACCCCCGCCAAGCAGCCACAGGCCGCCGCAGCACTACGACACCAGCCAGTCATCCACCCCCGCCAGCAGCTCCGCCTTCACCCCCTCCGGCGCCGCCGACCCCCGCACCGACTGCCGGGCCAGCTCCGCCAGCTCCGCGTCCGTGAAGCCGTGATGAACCCGCGCGATCTCGTACTGCGCCGCCAGCCGCGACCCGAACAGCAACGGATCGTCCGCGCCCAGCGCCAACGGCACCCCCGCCTCGAACAGCGTCCGCAGCGGCACGTCCTCCGGCTTCTCGTACACCCCCAGCGCCACGTTCGACGCCGGACACACCTCGCACGTCACGTGCCGGTCCGCCAGCCGCTTCAGCAACCGCGGATCCTCCGCCGCCCGCACCCCGTGCCCCACCCGGTTCGCACCCAGGTCGTCCAGACAGTCCCGCACCGACGACGGCCCCGCCAGCTCACCTCCGTGCGGCGCCGACAGCAGCCCGGCCTCGCGCGCGATCCCGAACGCCCGGTCGAAGTCCCGCGCCATGCCCCGCCGCTCGTCGTTCGACAGGCCGAAGCCGACGACGCCCCGGTCCGCGTACCGCACCGCCAGCCGCGCCAGCGTCCGCGCGTCCAGCGGATGCTTCATCCGGTTCGCCGCGACCAGGACCCGCATCCCGAGCCCGGTCTCCCGCGACGTCGTCTCCACCGCGTCCAGGATGACCTCCAGCGCCGGGATCAGACCCCCCAGCCGCGGCGCGTACGACGTCGGGTCGACCTGGATCTCCAGCCACCCCGACCCATCCCGCAGATCCTCCTCCGCGGCCTCCCGCACCAGCCGCTGGATGTCCTCCGGCTCCCGCAGGCACGAGCGCGCCGCGTCGTACAGCCGCTGAAAGCGGAACCAGCCCCGCTCGTCCGTCGCCCGCAGACTCGGCGGCTCCCCGCTGGTCAGCGCCTCGCTCAGCGCATCAGGCAGCCGGACGCCGTACTTGTCGGCCAGTTCCAGCACCGTCGAGGGCCGCATCGATCCGGTGAAGTGCAGGTGCAGATGGGCTTTCGGCAGCTCAGAGACATCACGTACACGCTCCATCCCAGGATCCTGCCGTACGCCTCAGCCGTCCCGGTAGCGGTTTCCCCTTTCGTGGTCTTGCTCGCACAAACAAATGGGGCACATACCGAATCCGGTATGTGCCCCAGGCCCGAGAGCCGGCGAAGCGGACGTCAGTCCCGCGCCTCCGCCAGCAGCTTCTGGATCCGGCTCACGCCCTCGACGAGGTCCTCGTCGCCCAGCGCGTACGACAGCCGCAGGTACCCCGGCGTACCGAACGCCTCACCCGGCACCACCGCGACCTCGGCCTCCTCCAGGATCAGCGCGGCCAGCTCGACCGTGTCCTTGGGCCGCTTGCCCCGGATCTCCTTGCCGATCAGCGCCTTCACCGACGGGTACGCGTAGAACGCGCCCTCCGGCTCCGGGCAGACCACGCCGTCGATCTCGTTCAGCATCCGCACGATCGTCTTGCGGCGCCGGTCGAAGGCCTCACGCATCTTCGCGACGGCGTCCAGGTCACCGGAGACCGCGGCCAGCGCCGCGGCCTGGGCGACGTTGGAGACGTTGGACGTGGCGTGCGACTGGAGGTTCGTCGCCGCCTTGACGACGTCCTTGGGGCCGATGATCCACCCCACGCGCCAGCCGGTCATCGCGTACGTCTTCGCGACACCGTTCACCACGATGCACTTGTCGCGCAGCTCGGGCAGCACCGCCGGCAGCGACACCGCGGAGGCACCGCCGTAGACCAGGTGCTCGTAGATCTCGTCGGTCAGCACCCACAGGCCGTGCTCGACGGCCCAGTGGCCGATCGCCTCGGTCTCCTGCTCGCTGTAGACCGCGCCGGTCGGGTTCGACGGCGAGACGAAGAGCACGACCTTCGTCTTCTCCGTACGGGCCGCCTCCAGCTGCTCGACGGTCACCCGGTAGCCGGTCGTCTCGTCCGCGACGACCTCCACCGGGACACCCCCGGCCAGCCGGATCGACTCCGGGTAGGTCGTCCAGTACGGCGCGGGCACGATGACCTCGTCGCCCGGGTCGAGGATCGCGGCGAAGGCCTCGTAGATGGCCTGCTTGCCACCGTTGGTGACGAGGATCTGCGAGGCGTCGACCTCGTAGCCCGAGTCGCGCAGCGTCTTCGCGGCGATCGCGGCCTTCAGCTCGGGCAGACCGCCCGCGGGCGTGTAGCGGTGGAACTTCGGGTTCTTGCAGGCCTCGATCGCGGCCTCGACGATGTATTCCGGGGTCGGGAAGTCGGGCTCACCGGCGCCGAAGCCGATCACCGGCCGCCCGGCGGCCTTGAGGGCCTTGGCCTTGGCGTCCACGGCGAGGGTGGCGGACTCGGAGATCGCGCCGACTCGGGCGGAGACCCGGCGCTCGGTGGGAGGGGTTGCAGCGCTCATGGGCCCCATCGTTTCAGACAGGAAACGCGGGCGGCACGGGGGTTTCACAGACTGAACAACGCCGGGCAAACCCCTGAACAACAGTCCGGATCCCCCGCGCCGCCAGGTCGATCTTCAGTCGATATCCCGGGTCACGACGCCCTCCCGGCAGGCGGTCTTCCGCCAACGTGCCCTTCCCGCGGTCCTATCTGTTCGACGACCGGCCGCAGACCACGTACACTCTCACCTCGTTGGCCTCCCGCAGGCCGCGCCCGTTCGGTGCACACCAAGCATCCGGACGGATGCGGTACGTTGGGGGACACACAAAGGGTCGTAGCTCAATTGGTAGAGCACTGGTCTCCAAAACCAGCGGTTGGGGGTTCAAGTCCCTCCGGCCCTGCTACACACACCTTCGCCAGGATGTGTGCGCATGTACGTACAGCAATGCACCGCCGTGCGGCTCAGACCGGGCGCGGCACGGCCACGACCCGGAATCAGGTGAGGACGAGTGACGGACGCCGTGGGCTCCATCGACATGCCTGATGCCCAGGACGAGGCGCCGGAGTCCAAGAAGACCCGCAAGGGCGGCAAGCGCGGCAAGAAGGGCCCGCTGAAGCGGCTTGCCCTCTTCTACCGCCAGATCGTCGCCGAGCTGCGCAAGGTCGTCTGGCCGACCCGCAACCAGCTCTCGACGTACACGACCGTGGTGATCATCTTCGTCGTCATCATGATCGGCCTGGTCACCGTGATTGACTATGGGCTCAGCAACGCCGCCAAGTACGTGTTCGGCTGAGTCGCCAGCGAAGAGCGCCGAGGTACCCGGCGCTCCTTTCGCATGTTCCACCCCTATGTATCCAGGAAGAAGCAGCCACCGTGTCTGACCCGAACGTGAACGACGCCATCGAGCCTGTCGAGTCCGTCGAGGACGAGCTCGACACCGTCGAGGGCGCGGACAGCGAGGACACCGAGACCTCCGCCGAGGTCGAGGCTGCCGACGCCGTCGCGGACGACGACGCCGCCGAGGCGGAGACCGAGGCCGAGACCGACGCAGACGTCGCGGCCGAGGCCGAGGAAGAGCCCGAGGACGACCGCGACCCGATCGAGAAGCTCCGCGAGGAACTGCGCGTCCTGCCCGGCGAGTGGTACGTGATCCACACCTACGCCGGCTACGAGAACCGCGTGAAGACCAACCTGGAGCAGCGCGCCGTCTCGCTGAACGTCGAGGACTACATCTTCCAGGCCGAGGTGCCGCAGGAAGAGGTCGTCCAGATCAAGAACGGCGACCGCAAGACGATCAAGCAGAACAAGCTCCCGGGCTACGTCCTGGTCCGCATGGACCTGACGAACGAGTCCTGGGGCGTCGTCCGCAACACCCCCGGCGTGACCGGCTTCGTGGGCAACGCCTACGACCCGTACCCGCTGACCCTGGACGAGATCGTCAAGATGCTCGCCCCGGAGGCCGAGGAGAAGGCCGCCCGCGAGGCCGCCGAGGCCGAGGGCAAGCCGGCTCCGCAGCGCAAGGTCGAGGTCCAGGTGCTGGACTTCGAGGTCGGCGACTCGGTCACCGTCACCGACGGCCCGTTCGCCACGCTGCAGGCGACCATCAACGAGATCAACCCCGACTCGAAGAAGGTCAAGGGCCTCGTCGAGATCTTCGGCCGCGAGACGCCGGTCGAGCTCTCCTTCGACCAGATCCAGAAGAACTAGGTTCTTCCGGACTCACAGCTTCCGCGCAGGTCAGGCGAACGCTCCGGCGCTTGTCTGACCTGCTCGGTTTTTGGCCGCGCATCTATACCCGTTATCGTTGTGCGGTATGCCTGCATCCGGGTGGTCCCCGGGCGTGGGCAGGACCCGAATCGAAAGGACCCGGAGAGCTATGCCTCCCAAGAAGAAGAAGGTCACGGGGCTCATCAAGCTCCAGATCCAGGCCGGTGCCGCCAACCCGGCCCCGCCGGTCGGCCCCGCGCTGGGTCAGCACGGCGTCAACATCATGGAGTTCTGCAAGGCCTACAACGCCGCGACCGAGTCGCAGCGTGGCTGGGTCATCCCGGTGGAGATCACGGTCTACGAGGACCGCTCCTTCACCTTCATCACCAAGACCCCGCCGGCCGCCAAGATGATCCTGAAGGCCGCGGGCATCGAGAAGGGCTCCGGCGAGCCGCACAAGACCAAGGTCGCGAAGATCACGCGTGACCAGGTCCGTGAGATCGCCACCACGAAGATGCCCGACCTCAACGCCAACGACCTGGACGCCGCCGAGAAGATCATCGCCGGCACCGCCCGTTCCATGGGCGTCACGGTCGAGGGCTGAGCCCCAACCTCCACCAGCAGAAGTGGCAGGGCCTGCTCGGCCCGGACCACGACTCCTAAGAATCCACAGGAGCAGTAGTGAGCAAGCGCAGCAAGTCCCTTCGCGCTGCGGACGCCAAGGTCGACCGGGAGAAGCTCTACGCCCCGCTCGAGGCCGTCCGTCTCGCCAAGGACACCTCCACGACCAAGTTCGACGGCACCGTCGAGGTCGCCTTCCGCCTGGGTGTCGACCCGCGCAAGGCCGACCAGATGGTCCGTGGCACCGTGAACCTCCCGCACGGCACCGGTAAGACCGCCCGGGTCCTGGTCTTCGCGACCGGCGACCGTGCCGAGGCCGCGCGTGCCGCGGGCGCCGACATCGTCGGCGCCGACGAGCTGATCGACGAGGTGTCGAAGGGCCGCCTGGACTTCGACGCCGTCGTCGCCACCCCGGACCTCATGGGCAAGGTCGGCCGCCTCGGCCGCGTGCTCGGTCCGCGTGGTCTGATGCCGAACCCGAAGACCGGCACCGTCACCCCCGACGTCGCCAAGGCCGTCACCGAGATCAAGGGCGGCAAGATCGAGTTCCGTGTCGACAAGCACGCGAACCTGCACTTCATCATCGGCAAGGTGTCCTTCGACGACACCAAGCTGGTGGAGAACTACGGCGCCGCGCTGGAGGAGATCCTCCGTCTGAAGCCGTCCGCCGCCAAGGGTCGCTACATCAAGAAGGCCGCCATCACCACCACGATGGGCCCCGGCATTCCGGTCGACCCGAACCGCACCCGCAACCTCCTCGTCGAGGAGGACCCGGCCGCGGTCTGAGCCTCAGGCTCACCCAACCGGTCACGGGCCCCGCACCTCTCACAGGTGCGGGGCCCGTCCCCTTTTCCGGTACGCGCGTCCGCTGCCTGGGTTAACGTGCGGGAACCGGATGGGAACGGGGGACGTATGCAGGGCACGACCGTGCGCCGAGCGGGTCTGGTGCTCGCGCTGGTGACCGCGCTCGCGGGACCGGCCGCCTGCACCTCCCCGGACCCCGGGGACCGCCCCCGCGCGGACGACCGCGCCCTGAGCGGCAGTCACCGGGCCGCCCTGCGCTCCGCCGAGCAGGCCACCGAGCGGGCCGGATCAGCCCGGGTCGAGTCCACGACGACCATGGGCTCGCTGATGTCCATGACCGCCGACGGCACCCTCGGCTGGACCGACGGCATCACCGGCACCCTGACCATCACGTACACCGGCGGCACCATCGCCGACACCATGCGCCGGCTCGGCAGCACCTCGATGGAGGCCCGCTACCTGCCCGACGCCTACTACGCGCGCATGGGCGAGAAGTTCGCCGAGCAGACCGGCGGCAAGAACTGGATCCGGTACGCGTACGACGACCTGGAGGCCCTCACCGGTGGCTCCGGGGCCCACCTCGGCGACCGGATGCGTACCAGCACGCCCAACCAGTCCGTGACACTCCTGCTGGCCTCCGGGGACGTCCGGAAGGTCGGCGAGGAGACCGTGCGCGGCCGGCCCGCCGCGCACTGGTCCGGCACCGTCGAGGCGGCGGACGTCACCGACACCGCCCTGCGGAAGCAGCTCACCGAGGCCGGCGTCACCACCGAGACCGTCGACATCTGGATCGACAAGCGGAAGCTGCTCGTCAAGAAGGTGGAGAAGGCCCGGACGACGACGGGCCTGATGACCCAGACCGCCTATTACGCCGACTACGGCGTGCGGGTCCGGGCCGAGCGGCCCCCGCTGTCCGACACCGGCGACTTCGAGGAGCTCATGCGGAAGCGAACCGGTACGCCCTGACCTCCCGGAGAATGCGGATAGATCACCTGTGCCCCTCTGGGATAGGCTCACGGCCTTGCTGTGCAGCAAGCATGCATTCCTTGGGGGGAATCAATGAAGAAGCACATACCTGTCGCCGGCCTGGGCGCCCTGGTCCTCGCCGCCGGCGTCGTCGGCTGCGGCTCCGAGCAGTCGCCGGAGATGACGCCGGCCGCCGCCGTCGCCAAGGCGGCGAAGAACACGGAGGACATCACGTCCCTCCACTACCGCATGAGCGGTACGGCGCCGGAGTCCGGCAAGGTCAAGGGCGAGGCGTCGATGCGCCTGAAGCCCACGATCGCCATGAGCATGAAGGTCTCGGCGTCCGGCCAGGCGGCCACCGCCGGTGAGACCGAGATCCGTCTCGTCGACAAGGCCATGTACATCGGTGGGGGAGCCGAGATGGCCAAGGAGATGGACGGCAAGACCTGGATGAAGTTCGACCTGTCCGGCTCCGACGCCGGCAAGGAGCTGGACCAGCTGGGCTCCACCAGCCAGGCCGAGCAGAACCCGGCGGCTGAGTCCACGTTCCTCACGGGCGCCAAGGACGTGAAGAAGGTCGGCTCCGAGAAGGTCGACGGCGTCGAGACGACCCACTACACGGGCACGGTCACCCTCGCCGACCTCCGCGCCTCCCTCAAGAAGGACGACGGGGAGACCCGCGAGCGGCGCGAGAAGAGCATCAAGCAGTACGAGAAGATGGGCATCGACAAGCTCACGATGGACATGTGGATCGACGGTGACGACCACACCAAGCAGTTCCGCACCAAGGGCGACACCGACAAGGGCCCGCTCGACATGACCATCACCTTCCTCGACTACAACAAGCCGGTGGAGATCAAGGCCCCGCCCGCCAAGGACGTCGCCGACCTCGCCGACCTGTTCAAGGGCCTCGACGAGAGCTGATCCGTCTGCTCCCGCTGGTCGGTCGTACGGGCGGATTTGCTTGACAGCGATTCGTTCCCGTACCCTCCTACAGAAGCCAAAGACCGCTGGTCGTTACCGCGCGCTCGGACGAGGGCGCGGTGGCCGAAGGATCCGCTGAACGGCGGACGGCCCGCGCAGGTGACACAGGAGAAGCTCCCGGAGTCCGCCGCCCCCGTGCGTGTGCGAAACCGGTCGAGCTACGCCCCGTGCGCTTGCGCCGGGGCGTTTCGTTTTCCCCAGTCCTCCTTCGGGTCCGCGCGGTCCGAATCACCCGGAAGGAGGCCGAGGCTCATGGCGAGGCCTGACAAGGTCGATGCCGTCGAGGAGATGCGGGACAAGTTCCGCAACTCCAACGGCGCCGTCGTTACCGCGTACACCGGTCTCACCGTGGCTCAGCTCCAGCAGCTGCGCCGTTCACTCGGTGAGAACGCTCAGTACCGTGTGGCGAAGAACACGCTGACCAAGATTGCGGCCAACGAGGCCGGGATCACCGCGATCGACGACCTCTTCACGGGTTCGTCGGCCGTCGCCTTCGTGACCGGTGACCCGGTCGAGGCGGCGAAGGGTCTCCGTGACTTCGCCAAGGACAACCCCAACCTGGTCATCAAGGGCGGCGTCCTTGACGGCAAGGCGTTGTCCGCAGATGAGATCAAGAAGCTTGCGGACCTCGAGTCCCGCGAGGTTCTGCTCTCCAAGCTGGCCGGTGCCATGAAGGGCAAGCAGTCGCAGGCTGCCTCTGTCTTCCAGGCGCTGCCGTCGAAGCTCGTCCGCACCGTGGACGCGCTCCGTGCCAAGCAGGACGAGCAGGGCGGTGCCGAGTAACTCGGCTCGCATCCCGGCCGCCGCTGCCTGAACGCGGCGACCGTAGCGGGCCACACGTACGCCCGCCTCACATGTACATCCGGCACCTGCCGATTTAGTGGAAGGACCGCCATCATGGCGAAGCTCAGCCAGGAAGACCTGCTCGCGCAGTTCGAGGAGATGACCCTCATCGAGCTCTCCGAGTTCGTGAAGGCGTTCGAGGAGAAGTTCGACGTCACCGCCGCCGCGGCCGCCCCGGTCGTCGTGGCCGGTGGCGGTGCCGCCGCCGGTGGCGCCGAGGCCGCTGAGGAGAAGGACGAGTTCGACGTCATCCTCGCCGGCGCCGGCGACAAGAAGATCCAGGTCATCAAGGTCGTGCGTGAGCTCACCTCCCTGGGCCTGAAGGAGGCCAAGGACCTGGTCGACGGTGCGCCGAAGCCGGTTCTGGAGAAGGTCAACAAGGAGGCCGCCGACAAGGCCAAGGAGGCCCTCGAGGGCGCCGGTGCCTCCGTCGAGGTCAAGTAAGACCTCCCGGATCCGCCAGGATCCACGACACGTCCACCAGGACGTGTAACGCGTAAGCGCCGAGGAGCGATCATCCATCCGGGTGGTCGCTCCTCGGCGTTTCAGGGGTCCGGCCACGGTTGCCTTGCACCCTCTGTGGCGGGGGGTATGGTGATCTTCGTCGTGTCTCTGGGACGGCCCCGGTTCGGGCAGGGGGGCCTTGACGAACCGCACGCAGCGCGCAATTCTCAGGACGCGTCGTCACAAGGATCCGAATCCGAGGCATGGATCGGCGACGAAGAGGGCAGTATCAACGTGCGTTGAGGGCAGGGCCTTGTCGCAGGAGTGGAACAACGAGGGTGAACACGGGTTCCAGAACCCGCACTGGACATCAGTGTGCCGAGTGGCTACACTGACCCTTTGCGCTGCCTGTTAGCTGTCCCCTGCCCGTCACCAGGGGTCTGCCCTCGCCCGAGCATCGAGACAAGACCACGTCTGACCAGGCCTTTCGGCCCTGTCGGCACAGCTTGTCTCCGTGTACGGGAGAGGGGCCGGTACGCGCGTAGTGAGTCCGAGCCCTCGGAAGGACCCCCTCTTGGCCGCCTCGCGCAACGCCTCGACCGCGAATACGAACAACGGCGCCAGCACCGCCCCGCTGCGCATCTCTTTTGCAAAGATCAAGGAGCCTCTCGAGGTTCCCAACCTGCTCGCGCTGCAGACCGAGAGCTTCGACTGGCTGCTCGGCAACACGGCCTGGCAGAGTCGGGTCGAGGAGGCTCTGGAGAACGGTCAGGACGTCCCCACCAAGTCCGGGCTCGAGGAGATCTTCGAGGAGATCTCCCCGATCGAGGACTTCAGCGGGTCGATGTCCCTGACGTTCCGGGACCACCGCTTCGAGCCGCCGAAGAACTCGATCGACGAGTGCAAGGAGCGCGACTTCACGTACGCGGCCCCGCTCTTCGTCACGGCCGAGTTCACCAACAACGAGACCGGCGAGATCAAGTCCCAGACGGTCTTCATGGGCGACTTCCCGCTCATGACGAACAAGGGCACCTTCGTCATCAACGGCACCGAGCGTGTCGTGGTGTCGCAGCTGGTCCGTTCCCCCGGTGTCTACTTCGACTCCTCCATCGACAAGACGTCCGACAAGGACATCTTCTCCGCCAAGATCATCCCGTCCCGGGGTGCCTGGCTGGAGATGGAGATCGACAAGCGCGACATGGTCGGTGTGCGCATCGACCGCAAGCGCAAGCAGTCCGTCACCGTCCTGCTCAAGGCGCTCGGCTGGACCACCGAGCAGATCCTCGAGGAGTTCGGCGAGTACGAGTCCATGCGCGCCACCCTGGAGAAGGACCACACCCAGGGCCAGGACGACGCGCTGCTCGACATCTACCGCAAGCTGCGTCCGGGCGAGCCCCCCACGCGTGAGGCCGCGCAGACGCTGCTCGAGAACCTGTACTTCAACCCCAAGCGCTACGACCTGGCCAAGGTCGGCCGCTACAAGGTCAACAAGAAGCTGGGCACGGACACCCCGCTGGACGCCGGGATCCTGACCGTCGAGGACATCATCGCGACGATCAAGTACCTGGTGAAGCTGCACGCCGGCGAGACCGAGACGGTCGGTGACAACGGCACCTCCGTCGTCGTCGAGACCGACGACATCGACCACTTCGGCAACCGCCGTCTGCGCAGCGTCGGCGAGCTCATCCAGAACCAGGTCCGTACGGGTCTGGCGCGTATGGAGCGTGTCGTCCGCGAGCGGATGACGACCCAGGACGTCGAGGCGATCACGCCGCAGACCCTGATCAACATCCGGCCGGTCGTCGCCTCCATCAAGGAGTTCTTCGGCACCAGCCAGCTGTCCCAGTTCATGGACCAGAACAACCCGCTGTCGGGTCTGACGCACAAGCGGCGTCTGTCCGCGCTCGGCCCGGGTGGTCTGTCCCGTGAGCGGGCCGGCTTCGAGGTCCGTGACGTGCACCCCTCGCACTACGGCCGCATGTGCCCGATCGAGACCCCTGAAGGCCCGAACATCGGTCTGATCGGCTCGCTCGCCACCTACGGCCGCGTGAACGCGTTCGGTTTCGTCGAGACCCCGTACCGCAAGGTGTTCGAGGGCCAGGTCACCGACCAGGTCGACTACCTCACGGCCGACGAGGAGGACCGCTTCGTCATCGCGCAGGCCAACGCGCCGCTGACGGACGACCTCCGCTTCGCCGAGGCCCGCGTGCTGGTCCGCCGCAAGGGCGGCGAGGTCGACTACGTCGGCCCCGAGGACGTGGACTACATGGACGTCTCGCCGCGCCAGATGGTGTCGGTCGCGACCGCCATGATCCCCTTCCTGGAGCACGACGACGCCAACCGTGCCCTCATGGGCGCGAACATGATGCGTCAGGCCGTGCCGCTGATTAAGTCCGAGTCCCCGCTCGTCGGCACCGGCATGGAGTACCGCTCCGCGGTCGACGCCGGCGACGTGGTCAAGGCCGAGAAGCCCGGTGTGGTCCAGGAGGTCTCCGCGGACTACATCACCACCGCCAACGACGACGGCACGTACATCACGTACCGCCTGGCCAAGTTCGCCCGCTCCAACCAGGGCACCTCGGTCAACCAGAAGGTCATCGTCAACGAGGGCGACCGGATCATCGAGGGCCAGGTCCTGGCCGACGGTCCGGCCACCCAGAACGGCGAGATGGCGCTGGGCAAGAACCTGCTCGTGGCGTTCATGCCGTGGGAGGGTCACAACTACGAGGACGCGATCATCCTGTCGCAGCGCCTCGTGCAGGACGACGTCCTCTCCTCGATCCACATCGAGGAGCACGAGGTCGACGCCCGTGACACCAAGCTCGGCCCCGAGGAGATCACCCGGGACATCCCGAACGTCTCCGAGGAGGTCCTCGCCGACCTCGACGAGCGCGGCATCATCCGCATCGGTGCCGAGGTCATCGCCGGTGACATCCTCGTCGGCAAGGTGACCCCCAAGGGTGAGACCGAGCTGACCCCCGAGGAGCGCCTGCTGCGCGCGATCTTCGGTGAGAAGGCCCGTGAGGTCCGTGACACCTCGCTGAAGGTGCCGCACGGCGAGACCGGCAAGGTCATCGGCGTCCGCGTCTTCGACCGCGAGGAGGGCGACGAGCTTCCCCCCGGTGTGAACCAGCTGGTGCGCGTCTACGTCGCGCAGAAGCGCAAGATCACCGACGGTGACAAGCTTGCCGGCCGCCACGGCAACAAGGGCGTCATCTCGAAGATCCTGCCGATCGAGGACATGCCGTTCCTGGAGGACGGCACCCCGGTCGACATCATCCTCAACCCGCTGGGTGTGCCGTCCCGAATGAACCCGGGACAGGTGCTGGAGATCCACCTCGGCTGGCTCGCCAGCCAGGGCTGGGACGTCTCCGGTCTGGCGGACGACTGGGCGCAGCGCCTGCAGGCGATCGACGCCGACCAGGTCCCGCCGCGGACCAACGTCGCGACGCCGGTCTTCGACGGTGCCCGCGAGGACGAGCTGGCCGGTCTGCTGAACCACACCATCCCGAACCGCGACGGCGAGCGCATGGTGCTCCCGTCCGGCAAGGCCCGGCTGTTCGACGGCCGCTCCGGTGAGCCGTTCCCGGACCCGATCTCGGTCGGGTACATGTACATCCTCAAGCTGCACCACCTGGTCGACGACAAGCTGCACGCCCGCTCGACCGGCCCGTACTCCATGATCACCCAGCAGCCGCTGGGTGGTAAGGCCCAGTTCGGTGGCCAGCGCTTCGGTGAGATGGAGGTGTGGGCGCTGGAGGCGTACGGCGCCGCTTACGCCCTCCAGGAGCTGCTGACCATCAAGTCCGACGACGTCACCGGCCGCGTGAAGGTCTACGAGGCCATCGTCAAGGGCGAGAACATCCCCGAGCCCGGCATCCCCGAGTCCTTCAAGGTGCTCATCAAGGAGATGCAGTCTCTCTGCCTGAACGTGGAGGTGCTGTCCAGCGACGGTATGTCCATCGAGATGCGTGACACCGACGAGGACGTCTTCCGCGCTGCGGAGGAGCTCGGCATCGACCTGTCCCGGCGCGAGCCGAGCAGCGTCGAAGAGGTCTGACGGGAGTTCGGCGGACCTTGGGAAACCCAAGGTCCGCCGGCCCCAGGACCCCCGTTTCAGACCACAGACTTACAACCCTGAGAGGGATTGACGCATAGTGCTCGACGTCAACTTCTTCGACGAGCTCCGGATCGGTCTGGCTACCGCTGACGACATCCGTCAGTGGAGCCACGGCGAGGTCAAGAAGCCCGAGACCATCAACTACCGCACGCTCAAGCCCGAGAAGGACGGACTCTTCTGCGAGAAGATCTTCGGTCCGACCCGGGACTGGGAGTGCTACTGCGGCAAGTACAAGCGCGTCCGCTTCAAGGGCATCATCTGTGAGCGCTGCGGCGTCGAGGTGACTCGCGCCAAGGTGCGCCGTGAGCGGATGGGCCACATCGAGCTGGCCGCTCCCGTCACGCACATCTGGTACTTCAAGGGCGTTCCCTCGCGTCTGGGCTACCTGCTCGACCTCGCCCCGAAGGACCTGGAGAAGGTCATCTACTTCGCGGCGTACATGATCACGTACGTCGACGAGGAGCGCCGCACCCGCGACCTGCCCTCGCTGGAGGCCCACGTCTCCGTCGAGCGCCAGCAGATCGAGCAGCGCCGCGACGCCGACCTGGAGGCCCGCGCCAAGAAGCTCGAGACCGACCTGGCCGAGCTGGAGGCCGAGGGCGCCAAGGCCGACGTGCGCCGCAAGGTGCGCGAGGGTGCCGAGCGCGAGATGAAGCAGCTGCGCGACCGCGCGCAGCGCGAGATCGACCGTCTCGACGAGGTGTGGAACCGCTTCAAGAACCTCAAGGTCCAGGACCTGGAGGGCGACGAGCTGCTCTACCGCGAGCTGCGTGACCGCTTCGGCACGTACTTCGACGGCTCGATGGGTGCCGCGGCGCTGCAGAAGCGCCTGGAGTCCTTCGACCTCGACGAGGAGGCCGAGAAGCTCCGCGAGATCATCCGCACCGGCAAGGGCCAGAAGAAGACCCGTGCGCTCAAGCGCCTGAAGGTCGTCTCGGCGTTCCTGCAGACCAGCAACAGCCCGAAGGGCATGGTGCTCGACTGCGTGCCGGTCATCCCGCCGGACCTGCGTCCGATGGTGCAGCTGGACGGTGGCCGCTTCGCGACCTCCGACCTGAACGACCTGTACCGCCGTGTGATCAACCGCAACAACCGTCTGAAGCGCCTGCTGGACCTGGGTGCTCCGGAGATCATCGTCAACAACGAGAAGCGCATGCTTCAGGAGGCTGTTGACGCCCTCTTCGACAACGGTCGTCGTGGTCGCCCGGTCACCGGTCCGGGTAACCGCCCGCTGAAGTCCCTCAGCGACATGCTGAAGGGTAAGCAGGGTCGCTTCCGTCAGAACCTGCTCGGTAAGCGTGTGGACTACTCCGCGCGTTCCGTGATCGTCGTCGGTCCGCAGCTGAAGCTGCACCAGTGCGGTCTGCCGAAGGCGATGGCGCTGGAGCTCTTCAAGCCGTTCGTGATGAAGCGTCTGGTCGACCTGAACCACGCGCAGAACATCAAGAGCGCCAAGCGCATGGTCGAGCGCGGCCGCACGGTCGTGTACGACGTGCTGGAAGAGGTCATCGCGGAGCACCCGGTTCTGCTGAACCGTGCGCCCACGCTGCACCGCCTCGGCATCCAGGCCTTCGAGCCGCAGCTGGTCGAGGGCAAGGCCATCCAGATCCACCCGCTCGTCTGCACCGCGTTCAACGCGGACTTCGACGGTGACCAGATGGCCGTCCACCTGCCGCTCTCCGCGGAGGCGCAGGCCGAGGCCCGCATCCTGATGCTGTCCTCGAACAACATCCTCAAGCCCGCCGACGGCCGTCCGGTGACGATGCCGACCCAGGACATGGTCCTCGGTCTGTTCTTCCTCACCACCGACGGCGAGATGCGCGAGCTGAAGGGCGAGGGCCGTTCCTTCGCCTCGGTCGCCGAGGCGATCATGGCCTTCGACGCGGGCGAGCTGTCGCTCCAGTCGCGGATCGACGTCCGCTTCCCGGTCGGCACCATCCCGCCGCGCGGCTGGACCCCGCCGGCGCGCGAGGAGGGCGAGCCCGAGTGGCAGCAGGGTGACAGCTTCCGGCTGAACACCACGCTGGGCCGCGCGCTCTTCAACGAGCTGCTGCCCGAGGACTACCCGTTCGTCGACTACGAGGTCGGCAAGAAGCAGCTCTCCGAGATCGTCAACGACCTCGCCGAGCGCTACCCGAAGGTCATCGTGGCGGCGACGCTCGACAACCTGAAGGCGGCCGGCTTCTACTGGGCCACCCGCTCCGGCGTCACCGTCGCCATCTCCGACGTCGTCGTTCCCGAGGCGAAGAAGGAGATCGTCCGCGGGTACGAGGCGCAGGACGAGAAGGTCCAGAAGCAGTACGAGCGCGGTCTGATCACCAAGGACGAGCGCACGCAGGAACTCATCGCGATCTGGACCAAGGCGACCAACGAGGTCGCCGAGGCGATGAACGACAACTTCCCGAAGACCAACCCGATCTTCATGATGGTGAACTCGGGTGCACGAGGCAACATGATGCAGATGCGTCAGATCGCCGGTATGCGTGGTCTGGTGTCGAACGCGAAGAACGAGACGATCCCGCGTCCGATCAAGGCGTCCTTCCGTGAGGGCCTGTCCGTGCTGGAGTACTTCATCTCCACGCACGGTGCCCGTAAGGGTCTGGCGGACACCGCTCTGCGTACCGCCGACTCGGGTTACCTCACGCGTCGTCTGGTCGACGTCTCCCAGGACGTCATCATTCGCGAGGAGGACTGCGGCACCGAGCGCGGTCTGCGTCTGAAGATCGCCGACCGGAACGCCGAGGGCGCGCTGATCAAGACGGAGAACGTCGAGACCTCCGTGTACGCGCGCTGCCTCGCCGAGGACATCGTCGTGGACGGGCAGGTGCTGGCCCCGGCCGGTACCGACCTGGGCGACGTCCTCATCGAGGAGCTCGTGCAGCGCGGCGTCGAGGAGGTCAAGACCCGCTCGGTCCTGACCTGCGAGTCCGCCGTCGGCACCTGCGCGATGTGCTACGGCCGTTCGCTGGCCACCGGCAAGCTGGTCGACATCGGTGAGGCGGTCGGCATCATCGCCGCCCAGTCCATCGGTGAGCCCGGTACCCAGCTGACGATGCGTACCTTCCACACCGGTGGTGTGGCCGGTGACGACATCACCCAGGGTCTGCCGCGTGTCGTCGAGCTCTTCGAGGCCCGTACCCCGAAGGGTGTCGCCCCGATCTCCGAGGCCTCCGGCCGCGTGCGGATCGAGGAGACCGAGAAGACCAAGAAGATCGTCATCACGCCGGACGACGGCAGCGACGAGACGGCGTACCCGATCTCGAAGCGCGCCCGACTCCTGGTCAGCGAGGGCGAGCACGTCGAGGTGGGCCAGAAGCTCACCGTGGGTGCCACCAACCCGCACGACGTGCTGCGCATCCTGGGCCAGCGTGCCGTCCAGGTCCACCTGGTCGGCGAGGTCCAGAAGGTGTACAACTCGCAGGGTGTGTCGATCCACGACAAGCACATCGAGATCATCATCCGGCAGATGCTGCGCCGCGTGACGATCATCGAGTCCGGCGACGCCGAGCTGCTGCCCGGCGAGCTGGTCGAGCGCTCGAAGTTCGAGCACGAGAACCGTCGTGTGGTCCAGGAGGGCGGTCACCCGGCCTCCGGTCGTCCGCAGCTCATGGGTATCACCAAGGCCTCGCTGGCCACGGAGTCCTGGCTGTCGGCCGCCTCCTTCCAGGAGACGACCCGAGTCCTGACGGACGCGGCGATCAACGCCAAGTCCGACAGCCTCATCGGCCTCAAGGAGAACGTCATCATCGGTAAGCTCATCCCGGCCGGTACGGGTCTGTCCCGCTACCGCAACATCCGGGTCGAGCCGACCGAGGAGGCCAAGGCCGCGATGTACTCGGCCGTCGGCTACGACGACATCGACTACTCGCCGTTCGGCACGGGCTCCGGCCAGGCCGTTCCGCTGGAGGACTACGACTACGGTCCGTACAACCAGTAAGCGAGTCGCTTGATCCGAGGGCGGTCATCCTGCGGGGTGACCGCCCTTCGGCGTTTCTCGGAACCCTCAAACGGTTCCCATGTAGTTTTCAATCAGTTCGACATCTTCTCGATCCTTGGGGCGATCGGACCTTCTCTTCCACTCAAGTACATCGACGAGCGGGCAGAAAGGAATTCCGTCTATCAGCTCCGCCGAACCGATCAAGGTGTCTGCATCCTGTGTCCCCGGGAGCCATCGATCGAAGATTTCGATGTGGCCACCGAAGAGCACCACCATCAAACCGTGCCCAGAAGGGGGAACCGTCGCTTCCCCCATGCTGAGTGCGATCTTCCAGGCATCATTTCTTGCAACGATGTCGAGATCGCCGATGTCTTGGCGAAGGCCGTGTGCGAGCAGAGGCCCACTGCCGGCGACTACATAGTCGATCGACGGCAGGCCCAGAGAAATTAGTTCCCGAATGAATGGGTGCTGCCTGATTTCCAAAGAATCCCCTAGAGTATCGGCAGCCCAACTGCCGCGCGTGCAGCGATGCTCATGGCCAAGGCCGCGATGACGCTGGCCAGCGTACCGACGAGGAAGTACTTGGATGCGTGGTTGACGTGATCGACCGGAGCACGCGCCAACGCCTTGGCCGCCAGCACCAGCGCCGCGGCATCTGGCTGGCCTGCGGCCAGGAAGGCGAAGAGGAGGCCCCGTTCGATGAGGCCGATGACTCTGCCGCCGCTGCGGATCAGTGCCAGAGCGGAGTCTCTGTTCTGGCCGTCCGGGAGGGCGTAGACCTCCTCGACTACCGGGTCGGTGGCCTTCTTGACCAATGCGCCTCCGCCGAATACGGCGATCAGCAAGGCGGACGACATCACGGCCAGCGTGTCATTGTGCAACAAGTCGCTTCCGATTGAAGCGAGCTTGCTCCAGGCAGTCCACAGGCCGACAATAATCGCAAGCGTTATGGAAAGGTATCCCGCGCGTTTGCTGGCGCTGATAGGCGCTGGGAAAAGCGGAGTCTTTATGGAGAATCCCGCGGCGGGTATGGAGGAGTTGCGGGACAGTAGGATGCAACCGATTGCCAGAAATGTGACGGCCGTCAACGCGCACCATGGTCTGGCTTCCCGCACGTATGGGGCGATCGTGTAACTGCCGTACACGACTGTGGAGCAAACTGTCATTCCGGGGCGAGTCGAGAACCACTTGCGCTCCCAGGACACGACCAGTGGTGCTGCCAGGCCGAACAGAACACGCGCCGCCTCCAAAAGTTTCCCCCACTAGCTTTTGAGGTGACCGAGTAAGTCCGGTGAGATGCTAGCGCTGGTCCGCAGGAGGGGACGGAAGGTAATCAGCCATGATTCGCCCGGCCTGCCGTCACGGATCGGGGCGCGGTACGGGCATCTTTGCCAGGTGTGGCGCATCATGGAAGGACTCCGGTCCCGGGGAGGTGCTCCGTGTCGCAGCCGCCCTATCCGTCCTGGCAGCCCTGGCAGGGGTCCAGGGTGCCGTCGATGCTCGCCTCGCACGCCGATCGGGAGCGGGCCGTGGACGTGCTCAGAGCGGGGTACGGCGAGGGGCGGATGGAGCACGGGGAGTTCGAGAAGCGGGTGGCGCGGGCGTATGCCGCGCGGACCGTGGGGGAGCTGGCGCTGCTCGTCGCCGATCTGCCGCAGGGGCCGGTGCCGCAGTCGGTGCCTACCGTGTCCGTGCCGCCGGCGTTCCTGCCGGTGCCGCGGGCGCAGACGAACGGGAAAGCGGTCGCCGCCGCGGTGTGCGGGCTGCTGTGTGTGCCGAGCATGGGGCTGACCGGGATCCCGGCCGTCGTCCTGGGGCATGTGGCGCGGGCCGAGATCCGCAGCCGCGGGGAGCTGGGGGACGGCCTCGCGCTGACCGGACTGGTGCTCGGATGGTTGTCCACGGCAGGCTGGGCACTCGTCCTGGTGTTGCTCACCGTGGTGTCCGTCGCGGCTGGCTGACCGTGCGCAGCACTCACCTGCAAGGAATGTGTGCGAATCGGACAGCCACCACTGAATTGAAGATCGACAACGGCCGAGGGTCTTGACATGTCCCGCCTGGCGATGCGGGCGGCGCCCATTTGTTTTGACCGCAGCGAATGCGATAGGTACGCTCAGACCTTGTGCCTGGGGTGTGCCCTGGCTCTCGTGCGTGCCTTCAACCGCACGGCGAGCTGATACCGGCCACCGTAATCTGCGCTTAATTCTGCCTGGCGGCGGGAGTCCGCGGGATTCGACACACCCGACCGCGTGGGTCGGCGACGTTCCAGGTTAGCTGTACCCATCGGCACACAGAAACCGGAGAAGTAGTGCCTACGATCCAGCAGCTGGTCCGCAAGGGCCGGCAGGACAAGGTCGAGAAGAACAAGACGCCCGCACTCGAGGGTTCCCCTCAGCGTCGTGGCGTCTGCACGCGTGTGTTCACGACCACCCCGAAGAAGCCGAACTCGGCCCTCCGTAAGGTCGCGCGTGTGCGTCTGACCAGCGGCATCGAGGTCACGGCTTACATTCCGGGTGAGGGACACAACCTGCAGGAGCACTCCATCGTGCTCGTGCGCGGCGGCCGTGTGAAGGACCTGCCGGGTGTTCGCTACAAGATCATCCGCGGCTCCCTCGACACCCAGGGTGTCAAGAACCGCAAGCAGGCCCGCAGCCGTTACGGCGCCAAGAAGGAGAAGTAAGAATGCCTCGTAAGGGCCCCGCCCCGAAGCGTCCGGTCATCATCGACCCGGTCTACGGCTCTCCTCTGGTGACCTCCCTGATCAACAAGGTGCTGCTGAACGGCAAGCGCTCCACCGCCGAGCGCATCGTCTACGGCGCCATGGAGGGCCTGCGCGAGAAGACCGGCAACGACCCGGTCATCACGCTGAAGCGCGCTCTCGAGAACATCAAGCCGACCCTCGAGGTCAAGTCCCGCCGTGTCGGTGGTGCCACCTACCAGGTTCCGGTCGAGGTCAAGCCCGGCCGTGCCAACACCCTGGCGCTGCGCTGGCTCGTCGGTTACTCCCGCGCCCGTCGCGAGAAGACCATGACCGAGCGTCTGCTCAACGAGCTCCTCGACGCCAGCAACGGCCTGGGTGCCGCTGTGAAGAAGCGCGAGGACACGCACAAGATGGCCGAGTCCAACAAGGCCTTCGCGCACTACCGCTGGTAGTCGCAGACCCCATCGAGACCGAGAGAAGACTGAAGCCTTATGGCTACCACTTCGCTTGACCTGGCCAGGGTCCGCAACATCGGGATCATGGCCCACATCGACGCGGGCAAGACGACCACCACCGAGCGGATCCTGTTCTACACCGGCGTTTCGTACAAGATCGGTGAGGTCCACGACGGCGCTGCCACCATGGACTGGATGGAGCAGGAGCAGGAGCGTGGCATCACGATCACCTCTGCTGCCACCACCTGTCACTGGCCGCTCGAGGGCGACGACTACACCATCAACATCATCGACACGCCGGGGCACGTCGACTTCACCGTCGAGGTGGAGCGCTCCCTGCGCGTGCTCGACGGTGCCGTGACGGTGTTCGACGGTGTCGCCGGTGTCGAGCCGCAGTCCGAGACGGTGTGGCGTCAGGCCGACCGTTACGGCGTGCCGCGCATCTGCTTCGTCAACAAGCTGGACCGTACCGGTGCCGAGTTCCACCGCTGCGTGGACATGATCTCGGACCGCCTGGGCGCGCAGCCGCTGGTCATGCAGCTGCCGATCGGCGCGGAGGCGGACTTCAAGGGCGTCATCGACCTCGTGACGATGAAGGCCCTGGTCTGGTCGGCCGAGGCGACCAAGGGCGAGATGTACGACACCGTCGACATCCCGGACACCCACGTCGAGGCTGCCGAGGAGTACCGCGGCAAGCTGCTCGAGGCCGTCGCCGAGAACGACGAAGAGCTGATGGAGCTGTACCTGGAGGGCACCGAGCCCACCGTGGAGCAGCTGTACGCCGCGATCCGTCGCATCACCATCGCGTCCGGCAAGGGCGGCGGCACCACCGTCACCCCCGTGTTCTGCGGCACCGCGTTCAAGAACAAGGGCGTCCAGCCCCTGCTCGACGCGGTCGTGCGCTACCTGCCCACCCCGCTCGACGTCGAGGCCATCGAGGGCCACGACGTCAAGGACCCGGAGCAGGTCATCGCGCGCAAGCCGTCGGACGAGGAGCCCCTCGCCGCGCTCGCGTTCAAGATCATGAGCGACCCGCACCTCGGCAAGCTCACCTTCGTCCGGGTCTACTCGGGCCGCCTGGAGTCGGGCACGCAGGTGCTCAACTCCGTCAAGGGCAAGAAGGAGCGCATCGGCAAGATCTACCGCATGCACGCCAACAAGCGTGAGGAGATCGAGTCGGTGGGCGCCGGCGACATCGTCGCCGTCATGGGCCTGAAGCAGACCACCACCGGTGAGACGCTGTCCGACGACAAGAACCCGGTGATCCTGGAGTCCATGGACTTCCCGGCGCCGGTCATCCAGGTCGCCATCGAGCCCAAGTCGAAGGGCGACCAGGAGAAGCTGGGCGTCGCGATCCAGCGCCTGGCCGAGGAGGACCCGTCCTTCCAGGTCCACTCGGACGAGGAGACCGGCCAGACCATCATCGGCGGTATGGGCGAGCTGCACCTCGAGGTGCTGGTCGACCGCATGCGCCGTGAGTTCAAGGTCGAGGCCAACGTCGGCAAGCCGCAGGTCGCCTACCGCGAGACGATCCGCAAGGCCGTCGAGAAGGTCGAGTTCACCCACAAGAAGCAGACGGGTGGTACCGGCCAGTTCGCCCGCGTCATCATCGCGATCGAGCCGATCGAGGGCGGCGACGCCTCGTACGAGTTCATCAACAAGGTGACCGGTGGCCGTGTGCCGAAGGAGTACATCCCTTCGGTGGACGCCGGTGCGCAGGAGGCCATGCAGTTCGGCATCCTCGCCGGTTACGAGATGACCGGTGTCCGCGTGACGCTGCTCGACGGTGCCTACCACGAGGTCGACTCCTCCGAGCTCGCGTTCAAGATCGCCGGTTCGCAGGCCTTCAAGGAGGCCGCGCGCAAGGCCAGCCCCGTGCTGCTCGAGCCGATGATGGCCGTCGAGGTCACCACGCCCGAGGACTACATGGGTGAGGTCATCGGCGACATCAACTCCCGCCGTGGTCAGATCCAGGCCATGGAGGAGCGGGCCGGTGCCCGCGTCGTGAAGGGCCTCGTGCCCCTTTCGGAGATGTTCGGCTACGTCGGCGACCTGCGCAGCAAGACGTCCGGCCGTGCGAGCTACTCCATGCAGTTCGACTCCTACGCCGAGGTTCCCCGGAACGTCGCCGAGGAGATCATCGCGAAGGCCAAGGGCGAGTAACGCACCGCGTCTACACGCCGTAGGCTTGACTCCGGAGCCTTGAGGGGCATTCCGCCGCAATCGTGGTGAGAGTGCCCCAGGGGCCCGGGCTTTCCAGCAAAGATCACCTGGCGCCGATGAGTAAGGCGTACCAGAACCACTCCACAGGAGGACCCCAGTGGCGAAGGCGAAGTTCGAGCGGACTAAGCCGCACGTCAACATCGGCACCATCGGTCACATCGACCACGGTAAGACGACCCTCACGGCCGCCATTACCAAGGTGCTGCACGACGCGTACCCGGACCTGAACGAGGCCTCGGCCTTCGACCAGATCGACAAGGCTCCTGAGGAGCGCCAGCGCGGTATCACCATCTCCATCGCGCACGTCGAGTACCAGACCGAGACGCGTCACTACGCCCACGTCGACTGCCCCGGTCACGCGGACTACATCAAGAACATGATCACGGGTGCGGCGCAGATGGACGGCGCCATCCTCGTGGTCGCCGCCACCGACGGCCCGATGCCGCAGACCAAGGAGCACGTGCTCCTGGCCCGCCAGGTCGGCGTTCCGTACATCGTCGTCGCCCTGAACAAGGCCGACATGGTGGACGACGAGGAGATCCTGGAGCTCGTCGAGCTCGAGGTCCGTGAGCTCCTCTCCGAGTACGAGTTCCCGGGCGACGACGTTCCCGTCGTCAAGGTCTCCGCTCTGAAGGCCCTCGAGGGCGACAAGGAGTGGGGCAACTCCGTCCTCGAGCTCATGAACGCCGTCGACACCGCCATCCCGGAGCCGGAGCGCGACGTCGACAAGCCGTTCCTCATGCCGATCGAGGACGTCTTCACGATCACCGGTCGCGGTACGGTCGTCACCGGCCGTATCGAGCGTGGTGTCCTGAAGGTCAACGAGACCGTCGACATCATCGGCATCAAGCCGGAGAAGACCACCACCACGGTCACCGGCATCGAGATGTTCCGCAAGCTGCTCGACGAGGGCCAGGCCGGTGAGAACGTCGGTCTGCTGCTCCGTGGCATCAAGCGCGAGGACGTCGAGCGCGGCCAGGTCATCATCAAGCCGGGCTCGGTCACCCCGCACACGGAGTTCGAGGCGCAGGCCTACATCCTGTCCAAGGACGAGGGTGGCCGCCACACGCCGTTCTTCAACAACTACCGCCCGCAGTTCTACTTCCGTACGACGGACGTGACCGGCGTGGTGACCCTCCCCGAGGGCACCGAGATGGTCATGCCGGGTGACAACACCGAGATGAAGGTGGAGCTCATCCAGCCCGTCGCCATGGAGGAGGGCCTGAAGTTCGCCATCCGTGAGGGTGGCCGGACCGTGGGCGCCGGCCAGGTCACCAAGATCAACAAGTGAGTCTTCGGACTGGCTTGAGGGTCCACTGACCTGAGTGGCTCGAAGGGGCCCGTACGACTTCGGTCGTGCGGGCCCCTTTGCCGTGTCCGGGTACGGGCTCAGTGCGGTGGGGCGTCGCCGCTCGCGTTTAGGGGCAGGCCGTCTAAGCGGCCTCCAGGGGATGTGATCGGCAATCGCGGCAGTGGCCGGGGGCTGGTGCGCGGAAGGCCCGGTCGCAGCCGTCACAGGTCTGAAGCGGGTGCCGGGTGGCCGGCGGTGGCGCGGGGGCGCGGAACGGGGGCGGGGGCGGTAGCTGGGCCGTGAGGCGGTGGGCCAGGAGGGCGGCCGGGCGGTGCAGGGCCCCGGGCGGGAGGTCGGTGGTCAGGGCGCGGCGTACGGCGGCGGGGGAGACGTCGCGTTCGAGCCAGGCGGCGACGCCGGGGGCGAGGTGGGCGACGTCGTGGGAGGAAAGAAGGAGGCGAGCGTCGTCGCGGCGGAGGCATGCGAGGAGGTCCGTGGCCTGCCGGAGCAGGACGGGGGAGAGGCAGGCCGGGTGCGGCACGGCGGGGAGGCGCTTGCCGCCGGGCGGCCTCGTCCGTTTCTGGGGGGCCGGGCGGGAGGCGTCGGCACCGCTGTGACCTGGCTGGTTGCAGGAGATCGTGCGGGTGACGATCCGGCCGCCGGGGACGCGTTCGCGTACGCGCCGCAGGTAGCCGTGGGCCTCCAGCTCGCGCAGGGCGGCGGCGATACGGGTCGTGCCCTCCGGGAAGCGGGCGGCGAGGGACTTGATGTCGACCTGGGCGCCCGCGGGGAGCGACTGGATGTGCACGCCCAGTCCGATCGCGAGCAGCGACAGCTCCGCGTGCTGGGCGAGGTGGTTGCCGATCACCGTGAAGCGGGTGGTGTGGCGGGTGTTGTCGTGAACCAGGCCGGTGTGGGGGTGCCGGTTCGGGTGCTTCTTCCCGGCAACCCGGGCGTGGGCGTGCGAGGGCGCGCTAGGGTTCTGCGTATCCATCAGGAAGGGGCTTTCTTCCTCGGTGGTCAGGCCCTCGCACTGGGATTGCCGTCCCGGCGGGGGCCGTCGCATGTCTGCGGTTGTGTTGCGCTGAGCGTAGGGCAGGCAAGGGCCCCGGAATCCAGCCGAGTTGGCGATGTTCACCCGCGCGAGTGAGGCGGCGGCCTGGGCGGGAGGGGTGGGGTTTGGTGGGGTTCTTTCCTCCTCGTGGTCCTTGAGGGAGACCGCTCGCGGCACCGGAGCGTGAGGTGTTGGATCCCGGTGCTTCGGCCGGCTTCGGATCGGCTCGGGGGCAGGCCACGACGAGGAACAGGCCGCGGCCTGACTCGGAATCCGGGGTGGGGCGTCGGAGCGTCGGCAGTCGGTCGTCGCAGGTGTCCGTGACCTCGATGCGGAGGGTGTCGGCGACGACGTGGAGAAGCCGGCGGAAGTCGCGCCCCGGGATGCGGCCGGGGGTTGCGGCGTTGGCCGACAACTCCGCGACGAGCTGCGCCGCCGGGTCCAACGGCAGGCCCCAGGAGCGCAGTTGTTCGGTGGCCAGGAGGCGGGCCAGGCGGGCGCCGCGTGGGGTGGGGGACAGCTGGAGGTCCAGTGGTGTCCGGGCTGTCCGGGCCGGGCGTACGGGTAGGGCGCCCGAGGCATGGTCGTACGACGGAAGGGTGCGGGATGACGGCCGAGGCGGCGGAGACGGGGCGGCTCAAGGGCGAGGCGGACGACGAGTGGGGCGTCGCCGTCATCGCCACGGCCGGTCGGCAGCTGAAGCTGCGGCGCGAGGGGGTGGGGATACGGGCCGCCGAGTTCGGGGCGGCGGTGGGGTACGGGGAGGACCTGCCGGCAGGAGTACCTCGTCACGGCCGAACATCAACGGGCTGTTGCAGACCCCGGACCACGCACGGGCCCTGTTCGAGTCCTGGCAACCCGCCTGCTCGTCGGACGTCCTGGGAGAGAATGATCCGCAACGCTGAACCGGCGTGGTTCAAGAGCAGCGAGTGAACGGGGAGGCCGGTGCCATGGCCCGGTACAGCGAGACCCTGGTTTGACCTTCGTCACCCTCGGGGTATTCTCTCCGGCTCGATTGGCGTCGCCCCTGCCCCATATGGCAGACTGTCCGAGTTGCTCGGTCGAGTGTTGATGCTGCGCGCCTCCCGCCGGGAGGACCGGAAGCGAGTCCCACAGTACTCGTCGTCCTAACTGCCACCACGGCAGCACTGGGGCGGACGTACGGGAATCTTCCGGGAAGCGTCGGCGCGGCACCGGCCAGGCACCCGGTGGGCCTTCCGCCCCCGGCTCGCGGTACCGGAAGGGCCGTGTGCAATCCCGCAGGGATGTTCGAACAAGGGACATCTGTGTCAGCGGGAGCGCGACACGCCCGACCGCGTGGGTCGGAGGAACGAAGGCAGCAGAAGGAATCCACCGGGTTCCAGAGCGTAAGAGAGACAGGACTACTGAGTAGCCATGGCGGGACAGAAGATCCGCATCCGGCTCAAGGCCTACGACCACGAGGTCATCGACTCCTCGGCGAAGAAGATCGTCGAGACGGTGACCCGCACTGGTGCGTCGGTCGCGGGCCCGGTGCCGCTGCCCACTGAGAAGAACGTGTACTGCGTCATCAAGTCGCCGCACAAGTACAAGGACTCGCGCGAGCACTTCGAGATGCGGACGCACAAGCGCCTGATCGACATCCTCGACCCCACCCCCAAGACCGTTGACTCTCTGATGCGACTCGACCTCCCGGCCGGTGTCGACATCGAGATCAAGCTCTGAGGCCGGTGATCTGAGAGATGGCTAAGCAGATCAAGGGCATCCTGGGCGAGAAGCTCGGCATGACGCAGGTGTGGGACGCGAACAACCGCGTCGTCCCGGTCACCGTCGTCAAGGCCGGCCCCAACGTCGTCACCCAGGTCCGTACGAACGATGTCGACGGCTACGAGTCCGTCCAGATCGCTTTCGGCGAGATCGACCCGCGCAAGGTGAACAAGCCCCTCAAGGGCCACTTCGCCAAGGCCGACGTCACCCCCCGTCGTCACCTCGTCGAGATCCGCACCGCGGACGCCTCCGAGTACACGCTCGGCCAGGAGATCACCGCTGAGGTGTTCGAGGCCGGCGTGAAGGTCGACGTGACCGGCAAGAGCAAGGGCAAGGGCTTCGCCGGTGTCATGAAGCGCCACAACTTCCGTGGCCTCGGCGCCGGACACGGCACCCAGCGCAAGCACCGCTCCCCCGGTTCCATCGGTGGCTGCGCCACCCCGGGCCGTGTGTTCAAGGGCCTCCGCATGGCGGGTCGCATGGGCAACGAGCGGGTCACCACCCAGAACCTGACCGTCCACGCCGTTGACGCGGAGAAGGGTCTGCTGCTCATCAAGGGCGCGGTTCCCGGTCCGAACGGCGGCCTCGTCCTGGTCCGCACCGCGGCCAAGGGGGCCTGAGGTAATGAGCACTGTTGACATCCTTTCGCCGGCGGGCGACAAGGCCGGTTCCGTCGAGCTCCCCGCGGAGATCTTCGACGTCGAGAAGGTCAGCATCCCGCTGATCCACCAGGTCGTCGTCGCGCAGCTGGCCGCTGCCCGTCAGGGCACGCACAAGACCAAGACCCGTGGCGAGGTCCGCGGCGGTGGCAAGAAGCCGTACCGCCAGAAGGGCACCGGTCGCGCCCGTCAGGGTTCGACCCGCGCGCCGCAGTTCGCCGGTGGTGGCGTCGTGCACGGTCCCGTGCCGCGTGACTACTCGCAGCGGACCCCGAAGAAGATGAAGGCTGCCGCCCTGCGTCACGCCCTCACCGACCGGGCCCGCCACAACCGCATCCACGTCGTCTCCGGCGTCGTCGAGGGCGAGACCCCGTCGACGAAGGCCGCCAAGACGCTGTTCGGCAAGATCTCGGAGCGCAAGAACCTGCTCCTGGTCGTCGACCGCGCCGACGAGGCCGCGTGGCTGTCCGCCCGCAACCTGCCCCAGGTCCACATCCTGGAGCCGGGCCAGCTGAACACGTACGACGTTCTCGTCTCGGACGACGTGGTCTTCACCAAGGCCGCTTTCGAGTCCTTCGTGTCGGGCCCGAAGGCCAATGACACCGAAGGGAGCGAGGTCTGATGGCTATCCGTCACCCCGCAATCGCCTCCAAGGCGGCGAAGAAGGCCAAGGCCGCTCGCGTCGCCAAGGCGCGTCGCCACGCCGCCGAGGGCAAGAACACCGTCGAGACCCCGCTGAGCAAGTCCTTCACGGACCCCCGTGACGTGCTGCTCAAGCCGGTCGTCTCCGAGAAGAGCTACGCGCTGCTCGACGAGGGCAAGTACACCTTCGTCGTGGACCCGCGTGCCAACAAGACCCAGATCAAGGAGGCCGTCCAGTCGGTCTTCTCGGTCAAGGTCACCGGGGTCAACACGATCAACCGCCAGGGCAAGCGCAAGCGGACCCGCACCGGCTTCGGCCAGCGTGCGTCCACCAAGCGCGCGATCGTGACCCTCGCCGAGGGCGACCGTATCGACATCTTCGGCGGTCCGACCGCGTAAGCGGTCAGGATCGTCCGGAATCGGACGAGGACTGAGAAATGGGTATCCGCAAGTACAAGCCGACGACTCCTGGCCGTCGTGGTGCCAGCGTCGCCGACTTCGTCGAGGTCACGCGGTCCACGCCGGAGAAGTCGTTGGTCCGCCCCCTGCACAGCAAGGGTGGCCGTAACAACTCCGGTCGTGTGACCGTCCGCCACCAGGGTGGTGGCCACAAGCGCGCCTACCGCGTGATCGACTTCCGTCGTCACGACAAGGACGGCGTGCCGGCGAAGGTCGCGCACATCGAGTACGACCCCAACCGCACCGCGCGCATCGCGCTGCTGCACTACGCGGACGGCGAGAAGCGCTACATCCTCGCGCCGCGTGGCCTGTCGCAGGGCGACCGCGTCGAGAACGGTCCCGGGGCCGACATCAAGCCGGGCAACAACCTCGCCCTGCGCAACATCCCGGTCGGTACCACGCTGCACGCCATCGAGCTGCGTCCGGGCGGCGGCGCCAAGTTCGCCCGCTCCGCCGGCGCCTCGGTGCAGCTGCTCGCGAAGGAGGGCCAGATGGCCCACCTGCGCATGCCGTCCGGTGAGATCCGCCTGGTCGACGTCCGCTGCCGCGCCACTGTGGGCGAGGTCGGCAACGCCGAGCAGAGCAACATCAACTGGGGCAAGGCGGGCCGCAAGCGGTGGCTGGGCGTCCGCCCGACCGTCCGTGGTGTGGTCATGAACCCGGTCGACCACCCGCACGGTGGTGGTGAGGGCCGGACCTCCGGTGGTCGCCACCCTGTGTCCCCGTGGGGCAAGAAGGAAGGCCGTACTCGTTCGCCCAAGAAGGCGTCGAACAAGTACATCGTCCGCCGCCGCAAGACGAACAAGAAGCGCTAAGGACGGGTTGAGATGCCTCGTAGCTTGAAGAAGGGGCCCTTCGTCGACGACCACCTGATCAAGAAGGTGGACGCCCAGAACGAAGCCGGCACCAAGAACGTCATCAAGACCTGGTCCCGCCGCTCGATGATCGTCCCGGCGATGCTCGGCCACACGATCGCGGTGCACAACGGCAAGACCCACATCCCGGTGTTTGTCACCGAGTCGATGGTCGGCCACAAGCTCGGCGAGTTCTCGCCGACCCGCACTTTCCGGGGCCACGTCAAGGAAGACCGGAAGTCGAAGCGCCGCTAGTCAGCGGGGTGCGAATGACCATGACAAACATCGAAGGGACAACCATGGAAGCCAGGGCCCAGGCGCGGTACATCCGCGTCACGCCCATGAAGGCCCGCCGTGTGGTGGACCTCATCCGTGGCCTGAACGCCACGGAGGCTCAGGCGGTCCTGCGTTTCGCCCCGCAGGCCGCGAGCGTGCCGGTCGGCAAGGTGCTGGACAGCGCCATCGCCAACGCCGCGCACAACTACGACCACACCGATGTCGACAGCCTCTACATCTCCGAGGCCTACGTCGACGAGGGCCCGACCCTGAAGCGGTTCCGTCCGCGTGCCCAGGGCCGCGCCTACCGGATCCGCAAGCGGACCAGCCACATCACCGTGGTCGTCAGCAGCAAGGAAGGAACCCGGTAATGGGCCAGAAGGTAAACCCGCACGGGTTCCGGCTCGGTGTCACGACCGACTTCAAGTCGCGTTGGTACGCCGACAAGCTGTACAAGGACTACGTCAAGGAAGACGTCGCCATCCGTCGGATGATGACGTCCGGCATGGAGCGCGCCGGCATCTCCAAGGTCGAGATCGAGCGCACCCGTGACCGTGTGCGTGTGGACATCCACACCGCTCGTCCGGGCATCGTCATCGGCCGCCGTGGCGCCGAGGCCGACCGCATCCGCGGTGACCTCGAGAAGCTCACGGGCAAGCAGGTCCAGCTGAACATCCTCGAGGTCAAGAACCCCGAGACCGACGCTCAGCTCGTGGCCCAGGCCGTCGCCGAGCAGCTCTCCTCCCGCGTCTCCTTCCGCCGTGCCATGCGCAAGAGCATGCAGTCGGCGATGAAGGCCGGCGCCAAGGGCATCAAGATCCAGTGCGGTGGCCGCCTCGGTGGCGCCGAGATGTCCCGCTCGGAGTTCTACCGCGAGGGCCGCGTGCCCCTGCACACGCTCCGCGCGAACGTGGACTACGGCTTCTTCGAGGCCAAGACGACCTTCGGCCGCATCGGCGTGAAGGTCTGGATCTACAAGGGCGACGTCAAGAACATCGCCGAGGTCCGCGCCGAGAACGCCGCTGCCCGTGCGGGTAACCGCCCGGCCCGCGGCGGCAACGACCGCCCGGCCCGTGGTGGCCGCGGTGGCGAGCGGCGCGGTCGCAAGCCGCAGCAGGCCGCTGGTTCCGAGGCCCCCAAGGCCGAGGCTCCCGCGTCCGCCGCTCCGGCTGAGAGCACCGGAACGGAGGCCTGACCGACATGCTGATCCCCCGTAGGGTCAAGCACCGCAAGCAGCACCACCCCAAGCGCAACGGCATGTCCAAGGGTGGCACGCAGGTTGCGTTCGGCGAGTACGGCATCCAGGCGCTGACCCCGGCGTACGTGACGAACCGCCAGATCGAGGCCGCTCGTATCGCGATGACCCGTCACATCAAGCGTGGCGGCAAGGTCTGGATCAACATCTACCCGGACCGCCCCCTCACCAAGAAGCCGGCCGAGACCCGCATGGGTTCCGGTAAGGGTTCGCCGGAGTGGTGGGTGGCCAACGTCAAGCCCGGACGCGTGATGTTCGAGCTGTCGTACCCCAACGAGAAGATCGCGCGCGAGGCCCTGACCCGTGCGGCTCACAAGCTGCCGATGAAGTGCAAGATCGTCAAGCGCGAGGCAGGTGAAGCGTGATGTCGGCCGGTACCAAGGCGTCGGAGCTGCGCGAGCTGGGCAACGAGGAGCTTCTGGCGAAGCTCCGCGAGGCCAAGGAAGAGCTGTTCAACCTCCGCTTCCAGGCGGCGACGGGCCAGCTCGAGAACCACGGTCGGCTCAAGGCCGTCCGCAAGGACATCGCGCGGATCTACACCCTGATGCGTGAGCGCGAGCTGGGCATCGAGACGGTGGAGAGCGCCTGATGAGCGAGAGCAACGTGACTGAAGAGACCAAGACGGACCGCGGTTTCCGCAAGACCCGTGAGGGTCTGGTCGTCAGCGACAAGATGGACAAGACCGTCGTCGTCGCCGTCGAGGACCGCGTCAAGCACGCGCTGTACGGCAAGGTCATCCGTCGTACGAACAAGCTCAAGGCCCACGACGAGCAGAACGCCGCGGGTGTCGGCGACCGCGTCCTCCTCATGGAGACCCGGCCGCTGTCCGCGACCAAGCGCTGGCGCGTCGTCGAGATCCTCGAGAAGGCCAAGTAATTCCTGCGGGGCAAACCCGCAGGTCAGTTCCGCCAGGCTCCGGGGGCCGCTCGGTGAGCGGCCCCCGGGGAACCGGCAGACGATCAGGAGATAGACGTGATCCAGCAGGAGTCGCGACTGCGTGTCGCCGACAACACGGGTGCGAAGGAGATCCTCTGCATCCGTGTGCTCGGCGGCTCCGGTCGCCGCTACGCGGGTATCGGTGACGTCATCGTCGCCACCGTCAAGGACGCGATCCCCGGTGGCAACGTGAAGAAGGGTGACGTCGTCAAGGCGGTCATCGTTCGCACCGTCAAGGAGCGCCGCCGTCCGGACGGCTCGTACATCCGCTTCGACGAGAACGCCGCCGTCATTCTGAAGAACGACGGCGACCCTCGTGGCACCCGTATCTTCGGCCCGGTGGGCCGTGAGCTGCGCGAGAAGAAGTTCATGAAGATCATCTCCCTCGCGCCGGAGGTGCTGTGAGCATGAAGATCAAGAAGGGCGACCTGGTCCAGGTCATCACCGGTAAGGACAAGGGCAAGCAGGGCAAGGTCATCGCGGCCTTCCCCCGCGAGGACCGTGTCCTGGTCGAGGGTGTCAACCGGGTCAAGAAGCACACCAAGGCCGGTCCGACGGCTCGCGGTTCGCAGGCCGGCGGCATCGTCACCACCGAGGCGCCGATCCACGTCTCCAACGTCCAGCTGGTCGTGGAGAAGGACGGCAAGAAGGTCGTGACCCGCGTCGGTTACCGCTTCGACGACGAAGGCAACAAGATCCGCGTTGCCAAGCGGACGGGTGAGGACATCTGATGACGACCACCACCACTCCGCGCCTGAAGCAGAAGTACCGCGAGGAGATCGCGGGCAAGCTGCGTGACGAGTTCAAGTACGAGAACGTCATGCAGATCCCCGGTCTCGTCAAGATCGTGGTCAACATGGGTGTGGGCGACGCCGCCCGCGACTCCAAGCTGATCGAGGGCGCCATCCGCGACCTCACCACGATCACCGGTCAGAAGCCGGCCGTCACCAAGGCCCGCAAGTCCATCGCGCAGTTCAAGCTGCGTGAGGGCCAGCCGATCGGTGCCCACGTCACGCTCCGTGGCGACCGCATGTGGGAGTTCCTGGACCGCACCCTGTCGCTGGCGCTCCCGCGCATCCGCGACTTCCGCGGTCTGTCCCCCAAGCAGTTCGACGGCCGTGGCAACTACACCTTCGGTCTCACGGAGCAGGTCATGTTCCACGAGATCGACCAGGACAAGATCGACCGCGTCCGGGGTATGGACATCACCGTGGTCACCACGGCGACCAACGACGCTGAGGGCCGCGCGCTCCTCCGTCACCTCGGCTTCCCCTTCAAGGAGGCGTGAGCGAGATGGCGAAGAAGGCTCTGATCGCGAAGGCTGCCCGCAAGCCCAAGTTCGGCGTGCGTGCGTACACCCGCTGCCAGCGCTGCGGTCGTCCGCACTCCGTGTACCGCAAGTTCGGCCTGTGCCGCGTGTGCCTTCGTGAGATGGCTCACCGTGGCGAGCTGCCGGGCGTGACCAAGAGCTCCTGGTAATCCCCCTAAAAAGGGATTCACAGGGCTCTCGGTAAGCATCTGGGGCGGCAGGACGTCCAACTCGCATGCCTTAGGCTTGTGGGGTTGGGCGTCTGCCGCCGCCCTTAAGACTTACTACGCCGTAGGTCCACCGCGCCGCACCCGTCCCGTCTCGGATCGGGGAGAGGGATGGCGCACCAGGAAACCCCGGCGAGAGAGGCCGAAGGCCAATTCATGACCATGACTGATCCGATCGCAGACATGCTGACGCGTCTGCGGAACGCGAACTCGGCGTACCACGACTCCGTGGCGATGCCGCACTCGAAGATCAAGTCGCACATCGCGGAGATCCTCCAGCAGGAGGGCTTCATCACGGGCTGGAAGGTCGAGGACGCCGAGGTCGGCAAGAACCTCGTCCTGGAGCTGAAGTTCGGCCCCAACCGTGAGCGCTCCATCGCGGGCATCAAGCGGATCTCCAAGCCCGGTCTCCGGGTGTACGCGAAGTCCACCAACCTGCCGAAGGTTCTCGGCGGCCTGGGCGTGGCCATCATCTCCACGTCCCACGGTCTCCTGACCGACAAGCAGGCGCAGAAGAAGGGCGTGGGTGGGGAAGTCCTCGCCTACGTCTGGTAATTCGGGAACGGAGGAGAGACACAATGTCGCGTATCGGCAAGCTCCCCATCCCGGTTCCCGCCGGCGTGGACGTCACCATCGACGGCCGTACGGTCTCGGTCAAGGGCCCCAAGGGCGAACTGACCCACACCGTTGTCGCGCCGATCGACATCGCTAAGGGCGAGGACGGCACCCTCCAGGTGCTCCGCCCGAACGACGAGCGGCAGAGCAAGGCCCTGCACGGCCTGTCCCGCACGCTGGTGGCGAACATGATCACCGGTGTGACCACGGGATACGTCAAGAAGCTCGAAATCAGCGGTGTCGGTTACCGCGTCGTGGCGAAGGGCTCCAACCTGGAGTTCTCCCTCGGCTACAGCCACCCGATCCTGGTCGAGGCCCCCGAGGGCATCACCTTCAAGGTGGAGACCCCGACCCGTTTCTCGGTCGAGGGCATCGACAAGCAGAAGGTCGGCGAGGTTGCGGCCAACATCCGCAAGCTGCGCAAGCCCGACCCGTACAAGGCCAAGGGCGTCAAGTACGAGGGCGAAGTCATCCGCCGCAAGGTCGGAAAGGCGGGTAAGTAAGCCATGGCATACGGGCAGAAGATCCTGAAGGGCGACGCCTACAAGCGCGCCGCGATCAAGCGCCGTCACATCCGGATCCGCAAGCGGATCAACGGTACGGCGGAGCGTCCCCGTCTGGTCGTGACCCGCTCCAACCGCCACATCGTGGCGCAGGTGATCGACGACCTGAAGGGCCACACCCTGGCGTCGGCGTCCACCCTGGACGCGTCGATCCGCGGTGGCGAGGGCGACAAGTCCGCGCAGGCCAAGCAGGTCGGTGCCCTGGTCGCCGAGCGCGCCAAGGCCGCCGGTGTCGAGGCCGTCGTTTTCGACCGTGGTGGCAACCAGTACGCCGGGCGCATCGCCGCCCTGGCAGACGCCGCCCGCGAAGCCGGACTCAAGTTCTGAGTCGGTTCCGTAGCTAGCGGAGACAGAGAGAGGTAATTCCAATGGCTGGACCCCAGCGCCGCGGTGGCGGTGCCGGTGGCGGCGAGCGGCGGGACCGGAAGGGCCGTGACGGCGGCGCAGCTGCCGCCGAGAAGACCGCGTACGTTGAGCGCGTCGTCGCGATCAACCGCGTCGCCAAGGTTGTGAAGGGTGGTCGTCGCTTCAGCTTCACCGCGCTGGTCGTGGTGGGCGACGGTGACGGCACCGTGGGTGTCGGATACGGCAAGGCCAAGGAGGTGCCGGCCGCCATCGCCAAGGGCGTTGAGGAGGCCAAGAAGCACTTCTTCAAGGTCCCCCGCATCCAGGGCACCATCCCGCACCCCATCCAGGGTGAGAAGGCTGCCGGCGTCGTGCTGCTCAAGCCCGCGTCCCCGGGTACCGGTGTTATCGCCGGTGGTCCGGTGCGTGCCGTGCTCGAGTGCGCCGGTATCCACGACGTGCTGTCGAAGTCGCTCGGCTCCGACAACGCGATCAACATCGTGCACGCGACCGTGGAGGCCCTGAAGGGCCTGCAGCGTCCCGAGGAGATCGCGGCCCGCCGCGGTCTGCCGCTGGAGGACGTCGCCCCCGCGGCTCTGCTGCGCGCTCGTGCCGGGGCGGGTGTGTGATCATGGCGCAGCTCAAGATCACGCAGGTCAAGTCCTACATCGGCAGCAAGCAGAACCACCGTGACACCCTGCGTTCCCTTGGTCTCAAGGGGATCAACACGCAGGTCGTCAAGGAGGACCGCCCCGAGTTCCGCGGCATGGTGCACACCGTCCGCCACCTCGTGACGGTCGAGGAGGTCGACTGATCATGGCGGAGAACAACCCGCTCAAGATCCACAACCTCCGTCCCGCCCCGGGCGCCAAGACCGCCAAGACCCGTGTCGGTCGTGGTGAGGCGTCGAAGGGTAAGACGGCCGGTCGTGGTACCAAGGGCACGAAGGCCCGTTACCAGGTTCCGGAGCGCTTCGAGGGTGGCCAGATGCCCCTCCACATGCGTCTCCCGAAGCTGAAGGGCTTCAAGAACCCGTTCAAGACCGAGTACCAGGTCGTGAACCTGGACAAGCTCGCCTCCCTCTACCCCGAGGGCGGGGAGGTCACGGTCGAGGACCTGGTCGCCAAGGGTGCCGTTCGCAAGAACAGCCTCGTCAAGGTGCTCGGCCAGGGCGAGGTCTCCGTGGCGCTGCAGGTGACGGTCGACGCCGTCTCCGGCTCCGCCAAGGAGAAGATCACCGCCGCCGGCGGTTCCGTCACCGAGCTCGTCTGAACACCACAGGCGTCTCGATGACCTGAGCGATCCCGACCGGGGATACTCCACAAATGGGGTATCCCCGGTTGGTCGTTCCTAGGGCGGCAGTCTCGCCGGTAAGGTGGCCTGCACTGCCCACTTTTCACTGGGTGCTTCACTTCGGGCACTCACAGCGGCAGTTGACCGTTACCTATTCGTCGAACCTCAAGACCGTCACCCTTGACGCAGTTGCGCGGGGGTCGCAGGAGGCACCGTGCTCACCGCGTTCGCCCGGGCGTTCAAGACGCCCGACCTGCGCAAGAAGCTGCTCTTCACGCTCGGCATCATCGTGATCTACCGGATCGGTACGCACATTCCGATCCCCGGCGTCGACTACAGGGCCGTCCAGGTCTGCGTGGACCAGGCGAATGCCACCTCGGGCATCTTCGGCCTGATCAACATGTTCAGTGGCGGCGCGCTGCTGCAGATCACGATCTTCGCGCTCGGCATCATGCCGTACATCACGGCGAGCATCATCCTTCAGCTGCTGACCGTGGTGATCCCGCGTCTGGAAGCTCTCAAGAAGGAGGGGCAGTCCGGCACGGCGAAGATCACGCAGTACACGCGGTATCTGACCGTGGCGCTCGCCATCCTCCAGGGCACCGGCCTCGTCGCCACCGCCCGCAGCGGCGCCCTCTTCCAGGGCTGCCCGGTGGCCAGCCAGATCGTCCCCGACCAGTCGATCTTCGTCACGGTCACCATGGTCATCACCATGACCGCCGGTACGGCGACCGTGATGTGGCTCGGTGAGCTCATCACCGACCGCGGCATCGGCAACGGCATGTCCATCCTGATGTTCATCTCGATCGCCGCGACCTTCCCGTCCGGCCTGTGGGCCATCAAGACGCAGGGCACCCTGGCCGGCGGCTGGATCGAGTTCGGCATCGTGTGTGTCATCGGCCTGGTGATGATCGGCCTCGTCGTCTTCGTCGAGCAGGCCCAGCGGCGCATTCCGGTGCAGTACGCGAAGCGCATGATCGGCCGGAGGTCCTACGGCGGCACGTCGACGTACATTCCGCTGAAGGTCAACCAGGCCGGCATCATCCCTGTGATCTTTGCCTCGTCGCTGCTCTACATCCCGGCACTGATCGCGCAGTTCGCCGGCGGCAGCGCCGACTGGAAGACCTGGATCGAACAGAACCTCGCGAAGCCGAATGCTCCGGCGCACATCACCCTCTACTTCCTCCTGATCGTCTTCTTCGCCTTCTTCTACGTGGCCATCTCGTTCAACCCCGAGGAAGTCGCGGACAACATGAAGAAGTATGGTGGCTTCATCCCGGGCATCCGGGCTGGCCGACCGACCGCTGAGTACCTGTCGTACGTGCTCAACCGGATCACCTGGCCGGGTTCGCTGTATCTGGGGTTGATCGCTCTCGTCCCGACGATGGCGTTGGCTGGTTTCGAGGCGGACCAGAACTTCCCGTTCGGCGGGACCAGCATCCTGATCATCGTGGGTGTCGGCCTCGAAACGGTGAAGCAGATCGAGAGCCAGCTCCAGCAGCGCAATTACGAAGGGTTCCTCCGCTGATGCGTATCGTCCTCGTCGGGCCGCCGGGTGCCGGTAAGGGAACGCAGGCTGCGTTCCTCGCCAAGAACCTGTCGATCCCGCACATCTCCACGGGCGACCTGTTCCGCGCGAACATCAGCCAGGGCACAGAGCTCGGGCTGCGTGCGAAGTCCTACATGGACGCGGGACAGCTGGTGCCCGACGAGGTCACCATCGGCATGGCGCGCGACCGTATGCAGCAGCCGGACGCGGCCGGGGGCTTCCTCCTCGACGGCTTCCCGCGGAACGTCGCCCAGGCGGAAGCGCTCGACGTGATGCTGCGTGAAGCGGACATGAAGATCGACGCGGTGCTGGACCTGGAGGTCCCCGAGGAGGAGGTCGTCAAGCGGATCGCCGGCCGGCGGATCTGCCGCAACGACTCGGCGCACGTCTTCCACGTCACGTACAACCCGCCTGCGGCGGAGGGTGTGTGCGACGTGTGCGGTGGTGGACTCTACCAGCGTGATGACGATCATGAGGACACGGTGCGCCGGCGGCTGGAGGTCTACCACACGCAGACCGAGCCGATCATCGACTACTACAAGGCCCAGGGTCTTGTGACCACGGTCTCCGCGATGGGGAAGGTGGCAGACGTCACGAAGCGGGCCATGTCGGCGCTTCCCGGTTCGTAACAGCTCGCACAGCAAGGCAGCGGCCCCCGCCGGGGGCCGCTGCCTTGCTTCTTGGGGACCCCGAAAGTGCTCTGCCGAGGAGGTACGGCCATCAAGCTCGAACAGGTGTCACGGTCCGACGATTCCGCCGAGCGGGAGCAGCCGTCGCTGCTCCGCCGCAGGAGCGGCAGCCTGGCGGTCGCCGCGGTCGTCGTGGTCGCCGCAGTCATCGGGGTGTCGTTGGCCCTGACGGGCGGTGATCAGGAAGGGCAGTCCGAGGTCTCGGACGTGGTGGCCCGTCCGGACCAGTCCCCGCCGCGCCAGCTGATAGCCGCAGGGCAGGTCGCCGTCTCGGCGTACTACACGACGAAGCTCGTGCAGCAGCCGGACGGGGACGCGGTGAACGGGCGGGAGTGGAGTCTGTACAACGCCGCGACCAAGCGGTACGAGAAGACCGACTGGGCCTGGCTCGATGTCGCTCCCGGGATGAAGACGGCCGCGGTGCTGGAGCGCGATCTGCCCGTGAACCGCATCGGCCTGCTGGATCTGTCCACGGGCGAGGTCCAGCGCTGGATCAAGGTCGACAAGAGCGTGGGCGGTGTGCAGTTCTCGCCGGACGGCAAGCGCCTGGTGGCGACGGCGTACAGCCACAACCCGGACGGCCTCTTCAAGGACGCGCCGGTGCGTGTGCAGGGCGCGTCGGAGGATGGCGACGGTCGGGAGATGCCGGGGCCGAAGCAGAGCCGTACCGGCTTCTACGTGATCGACGTCGACTCAGGCCAGGCGCGGTTCAGTGAACGGCCGGCCAAGAAGGACAGTCTTGCGGCCATGGCCGGCACCGGGCGTCAGGACTTCAGCTGGAGCCGTGACGGCGAGATGCTGTGGGAGCAGCGGCTCGACCAGCCGGGCCGGAACTACTACGACGTGAACGGCAGGCTGAAGTCGCTTCCGCGGCAGAAGACCGATCTGATCTTTCCGCCGGTGACTGCGTCCCCGGACGGAAAGCTCGTGACGGGCGGCTTCGCGGGGGGCAAGGACGGCCAGATCGTCTCCGCGGTCCTGGACGCGAAGACCGGCAAGCAGAGCGCGGTCGTACCCGGGCAGCAGCTTCTCGCGTGGGCGGACAACACCCACCTCATCGCCTGGCGGTGTGACCCCAGCCAGTGCCAGCCCGGCAAGGGCGAGTTCCGCAACCAGCTGGTCCTGGTCGGCCTGGACAGCGACAAGGTGACACCGCTCTCGGGCTTCCGTAAGGCCCAGGTCGAATACGCCGGCCGCTGGAACCCGGTCTTCACCAAGCGCTGACCGGTCGCACCAAAAACTCCGGCCGGTGCAGACGAATCGATTCGTCTGCACCGGCCGGAGCTACGAGGTCACCGTAGAGGCCTCAGAACCTCTCGGTGCGGAATCGGGCCTACTCGTCGAAGTACCAGTTCGAGCGGACGCAGGAGCCGGTGCCGTTCCAGCAGATGGCCAGACCGTGCGAGATGTTGCCTATCATGTCGTAGCCGTTGTCGGACCGGTCGCAGCCGGCGTCTCCGCCGTCGTCTTCCTTGATGACCCACACCAGGCCGGTGCCGGAGCTGTTGAGCCGCTCCAGGTAGCCCGTGACGCCGTGGCCGTCGGCCAGCTTGTCGCAGACCGTGATGTCGTCACCGTCGTCGTTGAAGGTCACCGTGCCCCGGTTGCTGTACCAGAGGGGCCCCTCGTCGTCGGCCATGGCGGGCGAGGCCGCGGTGAGACCGACCAGAGCGGCGGCGGCACCGGCCACGGCCAGGCGGGACAGAGCTGTCTTGATCACTTGAACCCCCGTTTTTGGGGACCGTGTATCCGGTCCGAAGTGTGTGCGGCTGAGCGCTGGCACCCAGCAGCGCCAGGTGGCAACTGCGAGGCTAGAGTGGCTGGTTGGGTTCGTCAACGACTTTTGTTGCTGAGGGTGCAGGAGTGACTCGGCCACGGTGACCGTGGCGGGCCGACCGGAGGCCGGCCGCGCGAGGCCTGTCCCGGGTGGCCGTCACCCCGGCTTCGGCTCGCGTCGACGCGTATCGTGTAGGGGATAGACGTAACCCGCGGCAGGAGGCGGCAGCCCAGATGGTGCAGATCAAGAATCCCGAGCAGATTGCGAAGATGCGGGCTGCGGGGCTTGTCGTTGCCGCCATGCACAAAGCCTGCGCCGAGGCCGCGCAGCCCGGGGTGAGCACCAAGGAGCTGGACGAGATCGCCGCGAAGGTGCTGGCCGATCACGGGGCGAAGCCCAATTTTCTGGGGTACGGGGGCTTCCCCGGCAATATCTGCACGTCCGTGAATGACGTTGTGGTGCATGGCATTCCCGACCGGGAGACCGTGCTGCAGAACGGCGACATCATCTCCATCGATGCCGGGGCGATCGTGGACGGGTGGCACGGCGACGCGGCCATCACGGTCTTCGTGGGCTCCGGTCACACCCCGGAGCTGATCGAGCTCTCGCGGGTGACAGAGGAGTCGATGTGGGCCGGCATCGCGGCCATGAAGCAGGGCAACCGGCTGGTCGACATCTCCCGGGCCATCGAGACGTACATCCGCCGCCAGCCCAAGCCGGGCGGCGGCAAGTACGGGATCATCGAGGACTACGGCGGCCACGGCATCGGCACGGAGATGCACATGGACCCGCACCTGCTGAACTACGTCGACCGGCGGCGCGGCAAGGGGCCGAAGCTGGTGCCCGGGTTCTGCCTCGCGATCGAGCCGATGGTGTCGCTGGGGACGCCGAAGACGGAGGTCCTCCAGGACGACTGGACGGTCGTCACGACGGACGGTACGTGGTCGTCGCACTGGGAGCACTCCGTCGCTCTGACGGAGGAGGGGCCGCTGGTGCTGACGGCTCCCGACGGGGGGAAGGCGAAGCTCGCCGAGCTGGGGATCGTTGCCGCTCCGGATCCGCTGGGCTGAGTGGCGACTGCGGCTGCGGGCGGGTGGGGGTTCCTCGCGCAGTTCCCCGCGCCCCTGCCGGGGCGCTTGAAGCCCTGCGTCTCGGGGCAGACTCTCTCGATTCGTGTTTCCGAGGGGCCTGACGTAGACTGACTCGTCGGCTCTTGTGTATCCGCATGTCTGCATGCGGCCCGCACTGAGTCGATCAAGGTAGTCGATTCGAAGGGCGAAGCGTGGCCAAGAAGCAAGGTGCCATCGAGATCGAGGGCACTGTCGTCGAGTCTCTGCCGAACGCCATGTTCAAGGTCGAGCTCCAGAACGGCCACCAGGTCCTGGCACACATCAGCGGCAAGATGCGTATGCACTACATCCGCATCCTCCCTGACGACCGGGTCGTGGTGGAGCTGTCTCCGTACGACCTGACGCGTGGCCGGATCGTCTACCGCTACAAGTAGATCTTGCCCCGCATCCCGTTCCGGCGGGGTGGTGGCACTGACCCGGAGAACCTCAATCCCATGAAGGTCAAGCCGAGCGTCAAGAAGATCTGCGACAAGTGCAGGGTGATCCGCCGTCACGGCCGGGTCATGGTCATCTGCGAGAACCCGCGCCACAAGCAGCGCCAGGGCTGACGCACGACCGATCCCTCTGCATCCCTCGCAGAGTTTCGCGCGACGCAAGCTGAATATGTTCATACGCAGGATCCAGGCGAACGGCTGTTCGTCTGACACCCCCGGTTCGGAGGCCGGGGACCCAGTTCGTACCTGGTACGGCGGCTGGGAGTCGGTTCTGCGGAAGACCTCCGACAAGTAACTGGAGCCATTGAATGGCACGCGTTTCCGGTGTTGACATCCCGCGCGACAAGCGCGTGGAGATCGCCCTCACCTACGTGTTCGGCATCGGCCGGACCCTCTCCCAGCAGACGCTGGCCGCCACCGGTGTGGACCCGAACACCCGTGTTCGTGACCTCTCCGAGGAGCAGCTGGTCGCGATCCGCGAGTACGTCGACAACAACATCAAGACCGAGGGTGACCTCCGTCGCGAGATCCAGGCCGACATCCGCCGCAAGGTCGAGATCGGTACCTACCAGGGTCTGCGTCACCGTCGTGGTCTGCCCGTCCGCGGTCAGCGCACCAGCACCAACGCGCGTACCCGCAAGGGCCCGCGTCGCGCCATCGCCGGTAAGAAGAAGCCGGGCAAGAAGTAGTCCTCAGCGGACGCTCGTCAGCGGTCTTCGCTGCAGGACCGACCACCTCCCGTAGGAGTTATAGATGCCCCCCAAGGGTCGTCAGGGCGCTGCCAAGAAGGTGCGCCGCAAGGAAAAGAAGAACGTCGCTCACGGCCACGCGCACATCAAGAGCACGTTCAACAACACGATCGTCTCGATCACGGACCCGTCCGGCAACGTGATCTCCTGGGCCTCCGCCGGCCACGTCGGCTTCAAGGGTTCCCGGAAGTCCACGCCGTTCGCCGCGCAGATGGCCGCCGAGTCGGCTGCCCGCCGCGCCCAGGAGCACGGCATGCGCAAGGTCGACGTGTTCGTCAAGGGCCCGGGTTCCGGTCGTGAGACCGCGATCCGCTCCCTACAGGCCACGGGCCTCGAGGTCGGCTCCATCCAGGACGTCACCCCGACCCCGCACAACGGCTGCCGTCCGCCGAAGCGCCGTCGCGTCTGACGCATCGGCTCACGCGGTCGGCATCCTGCTGGGGGTGCGGGGGTCGCCCCCCGCAATGTCGCAGCACGGTTGCCGTCCGCCGAAGCGCCGTCGCGTCTGACGCGTCGCCTTCGGGTTCACGGTTTCGGGCGGTACGGCTCCGTAAAAGGGCCGTATCGCCCGTACCCTTGCAGTACCCGTCCCTTTCTGTCGGGGGCGGTTCAAGTCGGGCGTCAAATAGCGGGCGCCCCCGACTGAAGGATCTGATCCACACATGCTGATCGCTCAGCGTCCCTCGTTGACCGAAGAGGTCGTCGACGAGTTCCGCTCCCGGTTCGTGATCGAGCCGCTGGAGCCGGGCTTCGGCTACACCCTCGGCAACTCCCTGCGCCGGACCCTCCTCTCCTCGATCCCGGGTGCGGCGGTCACGTCCATCCGCATCGACGGCGTGCTGCACGAGTTCACCACCGTGCCGGGCGTCAAGGAGGACGTCACCGACCTGATCCTCAACATCAAGCAGCTGGTCGTGTCGTCCGAGCACGACGAGCCCGTGGTGATGTACCTGCGCAAGCAGGGCCCGGGTCTGGTCACCGCCGCCGACATCGCGCCCCCGGCCGGTGTCGAGGTGCACAACCCCGACCTCGTCCTCGCCACGCTCAACGGCAAGGGCAAGCTGGAGATGGAGCTGACGGTCGAGCGCGGCCGCGGTTACGTCTCCGCCGTGCAGAACAAGCAGGTCGGCCAGGAGATCGGCCGGATCCCGGTCGACTCGATCTACTCGCCGGTGCTCAAGGTCACGTACAAGGTCGAGGCCACGCGTGTCGAGCAGCGGACCGACTTCGACAAGCTGATCGTCGACGTCGAGACCAAGCAGGCCATGCGCCCGCGTGACGCCATGGCGTCGGCCGGTAAGACCCTGGTCGAGCTGTTCGGTCTCGCCCGCGAGCTGAACATCGACGCCGAGGGCATCGACATGGGTCCGTCCCCGACGGACGCCGCCCTCGCCGCCGATCTGGCGCTGCCGATCGAGGAGCTGGAGCTCACCGTTCGGTCGTACAACTGCCTCAAGCGTGAGGGCATCCACTCCGTGGGTGAGCTCGTGGCGCGGTCCGAGGCGGACCTGCTCGACATCCGCAACTTCGGTGCGAAGTCGATCGACGAGGTCAAGGCGAAGCTGGCCGGCATGGGCCTGGCCCTGAAGGACAGCCCGCCCGGATTCGACCCGACCGCCGCGGCTGACGCCTTCGGGGCCGATGACGACGCTGACGCCGGGTTCGTGGAGACCGAGCAGTACTGATTCGGCTGCCGGCCCGTTGTGGCTGGTCGCGCAGTTCCCCGCGCCCCTTACGGGGCGCGGTCCCTTCCGGAGTCGAAAAGAACCCCGGATCTCCGACAGGCGACCGCCTGCTCGGATACTGACCCCGGTACCTGATACGGCCGGGGCAGACACCTAGGAGAAACACCATGCCGAAGCCCACCAAGGGTGCCCGTATGGGCGGCAGCGCCGCGCACGAGAAGCTGATGCTCGCGAACCTCGCGAAGTCGCTGTTCGAGCACGGTCGTATCACCACCACCGAGGCGAAGGCGCGCAAGCTGCGTCCGTACGCCGAGCGTCTGGTCACCAAGGCGAAGAAGGGCGACCTTCACAACCGCCGTCAGGTGCTCCAGGTCATCACGGACAAGAGCGTCGTCCACACGCTCTTCACCGAGATCGGCCCGCGCTACGAGAACCGTCCGGGTGGCTACACCCGCATCACCAAGATCGGTAACCGCCGTGGCGACAACGCGCCCATGGCCGTCATCGAGCTGGTCGAGGGTCTGACGGTGGCGCAGGAGGCGACCGGCGAGGCCGAGGCCGCGACGAAGCGCGCGGTCAAGGAAGACGCCCTCAAGAAGGACGAGGCCGTCGAGGCCAAGGCTGACGAGGACGCCGAGGCTCCCGCCGAGGAGTCGAAGGACGCCTGAGCGTCTGCCGGGAATTGTTCGTCGGCGGCTGCGGCAGCGTCGTGGTTGTTCGCGCAGTTCCCCGCGCCCCTTCAAGGGCGTTGGCGGGTCCGTTCCCTTCCGGGGGCGGGCCCGCCTTTGTGCTGGTGAGAGGATCCAGGGGTGAGTGAGGAAGCAACACCCGGCCACGTCCGGGTCCGTCTCGATCTGTCGTACGACGGGAGCGAGTTCTCCGGGTGGGCCAAGCAGGCCGGGGGGCGGCGGACCGTGCAGGGGGAGATCGAGGACGCCCTGCGGACCGTGACGCGCTCGCGGGAGACGTACGAGCTGACCGTGGCGGGGCGCACCGACGCCGGGGTGCACGCGCGGGGGCAGGTCGCGCACGTGGACCTGCCGCGTGAGGTGTGGGCCGAGCACCACCAGAAGCTTCTGAAGAGGCTCGCCGGGCGGCTGCCCCGGGACGTGCGGGTCTGGGCCCTCAGGGAGGCGCCCAGTGGCTTCAACGCCCGTTTCTCGGCGGTGTGGCGGCGGTACGCGTACCGGGTCACCGACAACCCCGGTGGCGTCGACCCGCTGCTGCGCAACCATGTGCTGTGGCACGACTGGCCCCTCGACGTGGACGCCATGAACGAGGCCGCCCGCGGGCTGCTGGGGGAGCACGACTTCGCCGCCTACTGCAAGAAGCGGGAGGGGGCCACCACCATCCGCACGCTGCAGGAACTGAGCCTGGTGCGCGGGGACGACGGGATCGTCACGGCCACCGTGCGGGCCGACGCCTTCTGCCACAACATGGTGCGCTCGCTCATCGGGGCGCTGCTGTTCGTGGGCGACGGGCACCGGCCCACCGACTGGCCCCGGAAGGTGCTCGACGCCGGCGTACGGGACTCCGCCGTGCACGTCGTACGGCCGCACGGCCTGACGCTGGAGGAGGTCGGCTACCCGGCCGACGAACTGCTCGCCGCGCGCAGCAAGGAGGCGCGGAACAAGCGGTCGCTGCCGTCGGCGGGGTGCTGCTGACGCCTCCCGGCCCGGCCGCGGTCGTCTACTGTTCGGCCGCGGCCGACGCCTGGGCCTCGCCGCGCAGGCGGATCCGGTCGAACGTGAACTGGACCAGGTCGTTGCCCGCCTTGAAGACCGCGGTGTCCCCGGGCGTCACATCCTTGCCGCTGGTGAAGCCGGCGTTGGTGAAGTAGGCGTAGCGGCCGTAGGAGTTGCCGGTCGTACGGCAGAACCCGGACTCGCAGAAGGGCTTCACGCCGCCGCCCGAGAGCGACTTGACGAAGCTCCTCTTGTTGGTCTGGCTCCTGGCCTTGGCGGCCTGGGCCTCGGTGTCGAAGACCGCCACGCCGACCGTCACGGCGATGCCGTCCTTGGAGTAGGTGGCACGTATCAGGCGGGTGCAGTCGTTCCCGGTCAGGGCTTTGGGGAGCGTGCCGCCGGCCGCCGAGGCGCAGTTCCTGGTGTCGGCGGTGGGGCCCTTCTTGTACACCGTCTCGCCCAAGGTCAGCTGGGTGCCGGGGAAGAGGGTCTCCGGGCTGAGCGGGGCCTTGTCCTTCTTCGCGCTGGAGATGAAGTCCTTCGGGTCCAGCGGGGGCGGGGCGCTGGTCGGGGCGAACGACGGGGCCGAGGCCGAGCCGCTCGGGATGGCCGCGGAGGGCAGGGAGGCAGGGTTGTTCGCCTGGTCGTCGCCGCCCGCCGAGACCACGGCCACGGCGACGGCGGCACCGATCGCGACGGTGGCGAGCGCGCCGCCGCCGACCAGCAGCAGCCGGCGTCGTTTGTTACGGGCCTCGGACGCCTCGGCGAGCGCGGCCCAGTCCGGAGACTGGCCGCCGCCGCCGCTGTTCCACGGCTGCTGCGACTGCGGTTTCCAGGGATCCCACTGGGACTGAGGTCCCCCCTGCCCAAAGCTCATGGGGCGCATCTTAGACGGGACATGGGGCGTGCTGGTCCGCCCCGAGCGACCGTGGAGCCCCTAGCGTTCCTCCCATGACAACGGGCAAAGGCGACATCTGCGGGTGGTTGGGGCGACTGTTGCCGGCCGTGGTGCTGCTGGTGTGCCTGCCGGCCTGGCTGCCGGCCGGACTCGGGGTGTGGCCGTCGGTGCTGCTCGGGGTGGTGCGGGCGTCCCGTCGTCCGCGCGGTGGCGCTTCCCTGCCGCGGTGGGGTGCCCGTGTGTGCGCCGACGTGGTGCTGTCGTCGGTGTTTCCGTGGGTGCGGCCGGTGCGGCGGCGGACGCTGCGGAGGGCCGTCACGGTGTGTGCCGCCCTGTGCCTGTCCGTGGTCGATCGCGGGCGATGATCCCGCGTTTTGACCCTTGTCGAACGCCCCGGTATTCTGCTTGTTCGTTGTGTATTGGCTTGCTCATTCTCACGGGACGGGCCCTTACACCGGTCCACCGGGCCGATGACCAGCGACCAGCACGCGGTTTGCGTCACCGCAGTGCGGTCAAGGCTGTCGTGATCGTTTCGGTGACCTGTTCAGGACCATTCACTCGAAGCGAAGGCTACGAACCGTGCGTACGTACAGCCCCAAGCCCGGCGATGTGACGCGCCAGTGGCACGTCATTGACGCTCAGGACGTCGTCCTGGGCCGTCTCGCCTCCACCGCAGCGACCCTTCTCCGGGGCAAGCACAAGCCGATCTACGCGCCGCACGTCGACGCTGGTGACTTCGTCATCATCATCAACGCCGACAAGGTGCACCTGTCCGGCAACAAGCGGACCCAGAAGATGGCGTACCGCCACTCCGGCTACCCGGGTGGTCTGCGCTCCGTCCGTTACGACGAGCTGCTCGACAAGAACCCCGAGAAGGCCATCGAGAAGGCCGTCAAGGGCATGCTCCCCAAGAACACTCTGGGCCGTCAGATGCTCTCGAAGCTGAAGGTCTACAAGGGTGACCAGCACCCGCACGGCGCGCAGCAGCCGCAGCCGTACGAGATCACCCAGGTCGCGCAGTAAGTCCGGCCACCCCCTAAGACTGAAGAGAATCTGAGGAGAATCGTGGCCGAGACCACTGCCGAGCAGCCGCTCGAAGAGCTTGACATCGACAGCTACACCACCGAGTCCGAGGTCCCCGTCGAGGGCGAGTACACCTCGGAGTCCATGGCGTCCCGCTTCGGCGAGCCCCAGCCGGCCGCCGGCCTGGGCCGTCGCAAGAACGCCATCGCCCGCGTCCGGATCGTCCCGGGCACCGGCAAGTGGAAGATCAACGGTCGCACCCTCGAGGACTACTTCCCGAACAAGGTGCACCAGCAGGAAGTCAACGAGCCCTTCAAGGTGCTGGAGCTCGAGGGCCGCTACGACGTCATCGCCCGCATCGCCGGTGGCGGTGTCTCCGGTCAGGCCGGTGCGCTCCGTCTCGGTGTCGCCCGCGCGCTGAACGAGGCCGACGTCGACAACAACCGCGGTCCGCTGAAGAAGGCCGGCTTCCTCCGCCGCGACGACCGTGCGGTCGAGCGCAAGAAGGCCGGTCTGAAGAAGGCCCGCAAGGCTCCGCAGTACAGCAAGCGCTAAACACGTCGCCTGTCCTGGCGACTGGCTTCGCAACGATCGCCCCGGCGGCACGGACTGTGCTGCCGGGGCGGTTCGTTTACACAACCCCGACCGCTCCCGGACAGTCTCAGGGATGTACTCGGGGATGTGAGCCGCATTCTCTTCAGCAATTCGGAGGACAGCACAGTGGGACGACTCTTCGGCACGGACGGCGTGCGCGGTGTCGCCAACGCGGATCTGACGGCGGAGATGGCGCTGGGCCTCTCCGTGGCCGCGGCGCACGTACTGGCCGAGGCGGGCACGTTCGAGGGGCACCGGCCGACGGCGGTCGTCGGGCGTGACCCGCGCGCGTCCGGGGAGTTCCTGGAGGCCGCCGTGGTCGCGGGCCTCGCCAGCGCCGGTGTGGACGTCCTGCGGGTCGGCGTGCTGCCGACGCCGGCGGTGGCGTACCTGACCGGGTCGCTCGGCGCCGACCTCGGGGTGATGCTCTCCGCGAGCCACAACGCCATGCCCGACAACGGCATCAAGTTCTTCGCGCGGGGCGGGCACAAGCTCGCCGACGAGCTGGAGGACCGGATCGAGTCCGTCTACGAGGAGCACCGCACCGGTGCCCCGTGGGACCGGCCGACCGGGGCCGGGGTGGGCCGCGTGCGGGAGTACGAGGAGGGCTTCGAGCGCTACGTCGCGCATCTGCTGAGCGTCCTGCCGAACCGGCTCGACGGGCTGAAGATCGTCCTGGACGAGGCGCACGGCGCCGCCGCCCGGGTCTCGCCCGAGGCGTTCCAGCGGGCCGGTGCCGAGGTCGTCACGATCGGGGCCGAGCCGGACGGGCTCAACATCAACGACGGGTGCGGCTCGACCCACCTGGACCTGCTCAAGGCCGCCGTCGTCGAGCACGGGGCCGACCTCGGCATCGCGCACGACGGCGACGCCGACCGGTGCCTCGCCGTGGACCACACCGGCGAGGAGGTGGACGGGGACCAGATCCTCGCCGTGCTCGCCCTGGCGATGCGGGAGCAGTCCGCGCTGCGGTCCGACACGGTCGTGGCGACCGTGATGTCCAACCTGGGCTTCAAGCTGGCCATGGAGCGCGAGGGCATCCGGCTGGTGCAGACCGCCGTGGGCGACCGGTACGTGCTCGAGGAGATGAAGGAGCACGGGTTCGCGCTCGGGGGCGAGCAGTCCGGGCACGTGATCGTCCTCGACCACGCGACGACCGGCGACGGGACGCTGACCGGGCTGATGCTGGCGGCGCGGGTCGCCGGGAGCGGGCGTCCGCTGCGGGAGCTGGCCTCCGTCATGGAGCGGCTGCCGCAGGTGCTGATCAATGTGCGGGACGTGGACAAGTCCCGGGTGGGGACGTCCGCGGAGCTGGCGGCGGCGGTCGCGGACGCGGAGCGGGAGCTCGGGTCGACCGGGCGGGTGTTGCTGCGGTCCTCCGGGACCGAGCCGTTGGTTCGGGTGATGGTCGAGGCGGCGGATATCGAGCAGGCTCGGTCGGTGGCGGGGCGGCTGGCCGATGTGGTGAAGTCCGCGCTGGGTTAGCCGGCCGTTCCGGGTTCGGGGCGGGGGCTGCGGGTGTCTGCGGGCTGCCGGTGGTGTGTGGCTTGTCGCGCGGTTCCCCGCGCCCCTGTCGGCGATGCCCCTCAGGGTGTGGCTTTGCGCTGCCTGGCCCAGAGCCACTTCTGGATGGCGAGTGTCGCCGTGCCCGCGAGGATGATGCCCAGCAGGTTGAGCAGGAGCTGTTCCGTCGAACCCCAGGTCTGCTTCATGTCGCCGTAGCTGAGGGCCACCGCCGCGTTGGCGGCGGCCGGGACCGTGGTCACCGAGATCGCGACGCCGACGAGGGCGCCGGACTTGGCGGAGGTCAGGGAGAGCGTGCCCGCGGCGCCGGCGAGGATCGCCACGACGAAGGAGAACCAGTCGGGGGCGTAGATGAAGCCGGTGTTGGGGCGGTCGCTCTCCAGCTTCCCCTCGCTGAACAGGTTCACCGCGTCCATGAAGTGGCTGAAGCCGACCGTCACCGCCATCGCCACGGCGAAGCCCACCAGCAGGGCGGTCAGCGAGCGCAGCGCCAGGCGGGGCGCGCGCTGCACCACCGCTGTGCAGATGCCCGCGAGCGGGCCGAACTCCGGGCCCACCGCCATCGCGCCCACGATCAGGATGGCGTTGTCCAGCAACACACCGCAGGCCGCGATCATGGTGGCCAGTGTGAGGAACGCCAGGTAGGTGACCGACAGCGTCGATTCTTCGTGGGTGGCGTCGGTCAGGTGCTCCCACAGCACCGCGTCCGCGCCCTCGCCCGGTGCGTCGGCCTCCGCCCTGTCGGCCCGCTTCGACAGCGACAGGTCGATGTTCTCGACGGAGATCGAGCCGCAGTCCTCCAGGTCCAGTTCCCGCAGCCGGCCGAGGAGTTCGTCTCCCGCCTCCCGGGCCACGTCGCACATCACGACGTCGCCGGCGGGGTCGCGGGCCGCGCCCGGCAGCACGACGAGATGCGTGGTACCGACCGTCCCCTCGATCAGACGGACCACGTCTCCGGTTTTCTCGGACGGCGTGATCAGGCGCAGATGCAGCATGGCGGCAGCGTAACGGTCACAGTTTGCGCAGGCTCAGCCGCTGCACCTTGTGGTCCGGGCCCTTGCGCAGCACGAGCGTGGCGCGGCCGCGGGTGGGGGCGATGTTCTCGACCAGGTTGGGCCGGTTGATCGTGCGCCACATCGTGCGGGCGTAGTCGAGGGCCTCTTCCTCGGAGACCTGGGTGTACTTGCGGAAGTACGAGGACGGGTCCTGGAAGGCGGTGGCGCGCAGCTTGCGGAAGCGGTTGAGGTACCAGTGCTCGATGTCCTCGACGCGGGCGTCGACGTACACGCTGAAGTCGAAGTAGTCGGCGAGGCCGACCCGGGTGCGGCCGTCCTTGCCGGGCAGGGCGGGCTGGAGGACGTTCAGGCCCTCGACGATCAGGATGTCGGGGCGGCGGACCGTGAGCCGCTTGTCGGGGACGATGTCGTAGATCAGGTGGGAGTAGACCGGCGCGGTGACCTCGTCCTTGCCGGCCTTGATGTCGGCGACGAAGCGGGTCAGCGCCCGGCGGTCGTAGGACTCGGGGAAACCTTTCCGCGACATCAGGCCGCGGGCCTGGAGCTCCTTGGTGGGCAGCAGGAAGCCGTCGGTGGTGACCAGCTCGACGCGCGGGTGCTCGGGCCAGCGGGAGAGCAGGGCCTGCAGGAGGCGGGCGACCGTGGACTTGCCCACGGCGACCGAGCCGGCGACTCCTATGACGAACGGGGTGCCGGACTGGGAGCCCTGCTCGCCGAGGAACGTGTTGAGCGCCCCTCTGAGGCCGTCCGTGGCGCCGACGTAGAGGTTGAGGAGCCGGGACAGCGGGAGGTAGATGTCCCGCACCTCGTCCAGGTCGATCACGTCGCCGAGACCGCGCAGCTTCTCGACCTCCTCGGCCGTCAGCGGCAGCGGCGTCTTGTCACGCAGCGCGCTCCACTCGGCTCGGGTGAGGTCGACGTAGGGAGTCGCCTCCGGGCGGGGCCGGTGGGCGCTCCGGGGCATCGAGGAGACCGGAGAGATCACAGTCCATTGTTACGGGCGTACGAACGGACGGTGAGGTGGGATCCGTCACGCGGGCTTTTCGGCCCTTCAGCAGGGGAGAAAACCGGCCAAAGGGAGGAATGTCAGTGGCGTGCGTCACAGTTGTGGGAAGGGTGGGCCCAGCCCGGGGTCCACGGACCCCGAGGGGTGACCCATGACGTATGCGATAGAGGCGGAAGGCCTGGTCAAACGGTTCCGGGAGACCGAGGCGCTGGCCGGTGTCGATCTGGCGGCCCGCAAGGGCACGGTCCTCGGGCTGTTGGGTCCCAACGGCGCCGGGAAGACCACCGCGGTGCGGATCTTCGCCACGCTGCTGCGGCCCGACGCGGGCCGGGCCCGGGTGGCCGGGCACGACGTGGTCCGGGAGGCCGGGGTGGTGCGCTCCCTGGTCGGGCTGACCGGGCAGTACGCGGCGGTCGACGAGAACCTCACCGGCACGGAGAACCTGCTGCTCATCGGCCGGCTGCTGGGGCTGCCGCGGCGGGAGGCCAAGGCGCGGGCGGGTGAGCTGCTGGAACGCTTCCAGCTGACCCACGCGGCAGGCAGGGCGGCGAAGACCTTCTCGGGCGGCATGCGCCGGCGGCTGGACCTCGCGGCCAGCCTCGTCGGCCGGCCAAGCATCCTCTTCCTCGACGAGCCGACCACCGGCCTCGACCCGCACAGCCGCGGTGAGCTGTGGGACCTGCTGCGCGGCCTGGTCGCGGACGGGGCGACCGCCCTGCTGACCACGCAGTACCTGAACGAGGCCGATGTGCTCGCCGACGACATCGTGGTGATCGACAAGGGCCGGGTGATCGCCGAGGGCACCCCCGACCGGCTGAAGGCGCAGGTCGGCGGGCAGGTGCTGGAGCTGCGGCCGATCCTCGGGCAGGACCTCGCACGGGCGCACGCGCTGGTGGCCGGGGCCGCCGGCGCCGAGGCCCGGATCGAGGGCGAGACGGTCACCGCCCCGGTGAAGGACCCCGAGCTGATGCCGGCCGTGGTGCGCGCGCTGGACCGGGAGGGGATCGCCGTCGGAGAGCTGGCCCTGCGCCGCTCCTCGCTCGACGAGGTCTTCCTCGCCCTGACCGGCCACCGGGCGGAGCCGGGCGAGCCCGAGCAGGACGGCGGCGCGGCCGTCCGGGGCGAGGACCAGGACGAGCGGGAGAAGGCGGTGAGCCGGCCATGACCGCCACCACCCTCACGGCACCGGTCACCGAGTCGGGCCGGGTGCCGGCCCTCGCCGGGCTGCGGCAGACCTTCACCATGGCCTGGCGGAGCCTGGTCGCCGTCAAGCACAACCCGCTCGAACTGGTCGACTACAGCATCACGCCGATCATGTTCGTGTTCCTGTTCACCTATGTGCTGGGCGGGCAGATGGCCGGGTCGCCCGACGCGTACCTGAAGTACGCGCTGCCCGGGATCATCGTGCAGAACACCCTGTTCATGACGATGTACACGGCGATGGCCCTCAACACCGACCTCACCAAGGGCGTCTTCGACCGGCTGCGCAGCCTGCCCATCGCCCGGTCCGCCCCGCTCGTCGGGCGCATCACCGCCGACCTCGCCAAGCACGTGTGGGCGATGCTGCTGATGATCGGCCTCGGACTCGCGCTCGGCTTCCGGGTCACCGGCGGCTTCGGCGGGTTCCTGCTCGGGGTGCTGCTGGTGGTGGTGTTCGCGGCGGCCGTGTCCTGGAGCGCGGTGCTGATCGGGATGCTGGCCGGGGACGCGGAGAAGGTGCAGGCGTTCGCCTTCACGCTGATCTTCCCGATCACCTTCACCAGCAGCGCGTTCGTCGTCGTCGACACCATGCCGGGCTGGCTCCAGGCGTGGAGCGACGTGAACCCGGTCACGCACCTGTCCGACGCGTTCCGCGGGCTGCTGCTCGGCGGGCCGGTGGCGGAGCCGGTGCTGTGGTCGCTGGTGTGGGCGGCGGGCATCGCGCTCGTCTTCTACCCGCTGGCCATGAGGGCGTATCGCGCGAAGGTCTGACAGCGGGGCACCGAGCTGTTCGTACCCCGGTGGGAATTTCCGATTTCGGGCACGCAACGGCCGGTTCGGCACGGGAATCGACCCTAAGCTGCCGTTCCATGTGTGGAATCGTGGGATACGTGGGGCCGCAGTCGGCGCTCGAGGTCGTGATGGCCGGGCTGAAGCGGCTGGAGTACCGGGGCTACGACTCGGCGGGCGTCGCCGTCCTGGCCGACGGCGGGCTCGCGACGGCCAAGAAGGCCGGCAAGCTCCTCAACCTGGAGAAGGAACTGGACGGCAGGCCGCTGCCGACGGGCGCGACGGGCATCGGCCACACCCGGTGGGCCACCCACGGCGGACCGACCGACGCCAACGCCCACCCGCACATCGACAACGCGGGCCGGGTCGCGGTCGTCCACAACGGCATCATCGAGAACTTCGCCGCGCTGCGGGCGGAGCTGGCGGAGCGCGGCCACGCGCTGGCCTCCGAGACCGACACCGAGGTCGTCGCCCATCTGCTCGCCGAGGAGTTCTCCTCCTGCGCGGACCTCGCCGAGGCGATGCGGCTGGTGTGCCGGCGGCTGGAGGGCGCGTTCACGCTGGTCGCGGTGCACGCCGACGAGCCCGACGTGGTGGTGGGCGCCCGGCGGAACTCGCCGCTGGTGGTGGGTGTCGGCGAGGGCGAGGCCTTCCTCGCCTCGGACGTCGCCGCGTTCATCGCGCACACCCGGTCGGCCATCGAGCTGGGCCAGGACCAGGTGGTGGAGCTGCGCCGGGACGGCGTGACCGTGACGGGCTTCGACGGCCGCCCGGCCGACGTCCGCTCGTACCACGTCGACTGGGACGCCTCGGCCGCGGAGAAGGGCGGCTACGACTACTTCATGCTCAAGGAGATCGCCGAGCAGCCCAAGGCGGTCGCCGACACCCTGCTGGGCCGGATCGACGGCTCCGGTTCGCTGACCCTGGACGAGGTGCGGATCCCCCAGGCGGTGCTGCGGGAGATCGACAAGATCGTCGTGGTCGCCTGCGGTACGGCCTTCCACGCCGGGATGATCGCCAAGTACGCCATCGAGCACTGGACGCGCATCCCGTGCGAGGTGGAGCTGGCCAGCGAGTTCCGCTACCGGGACCCGATCCTGGACGCGCAGACGCTGGTCATCGCCATCTCCCAGTCCGGCGAGACCATGGACACGCTGATGGCACTGCGGCACGCCCGCGAGCAGGGCTCCAAGGTGCTCGCCATCTGCAACACCAACGGCTCGACGATCCCCCGCGAGTCGGACGCGGTGCTGTACACGCACGCCGGGCCGGAGGTCGCCGTCGCCTCCACCAAGGCGTTCCTCACGCAGCTCGTGGCCTGCTACCTGGTCGCGCTGTACCTCGGCCAGGTGCGGGGCACCAAGTGGGGCGACGAGGTCCGGGCCGTGATCCGGGACCTGTCCTCGATCTCCGGCGCGGTGGAGCAGGTGCTGGGCACCATGGAGCCGGTGCGGGAGCTGGCGCGCACGCTGGCCTCGAAGAACACGGTGCTGTTCCTCGGGCGGCACGTCGGCTACCCCGTCGCCCTGGAGGGCGCGCTGAAGCTCAAGGAACTCGCCTACATGCACGCCGAGGGGTTCGCGGCGGGGGAGCTGAAGCACGGGCCGATCGCGCTGATCGAGGAGGACCTGCCGGTCGTCGTGGTCGTGCCGTCGCCGCGCGGGCGGTCGGTGCTGCACGACAAGATCGTGTCCAACATCCAGGAGATCCGGGCGCGGGGGGCACGGACGATCGTCATCGCCGAGGAGGGCGACGAGGCGGTCGTGCCGTACGCGGATCATCTGATCCGGATCCCGGTCACGCCGACCCTGCTGCAGCCGCTGGTGGCCACGGTGCCGTTGCAGGTGTTCGCGTGCGAACTGGCGACGGCGCGGGGGAACGAGGTGGATCAGCCTCGGAACCTGGCCAAGTCGGTGACCGTGGAGTGAAGCGGGGGAGCGAGTGCCCTGCTGTGCCCAGCGCGTGAACAGGGGGCGAACGGCTCGGTTCCGCTCGCCCCCTTGGTCAGCCGGTCAGGCCGTCAGGTGCTCCGGCTCAGATGGGCAGGCAGGTCGCCGGGACCCAGCCTTCCTTGCTGGTGCTGTTGGGACCGCCGAAGTACCACTTGTTGCTCTTCTTGCCGCAGGCCGTGTAGCTGCCACCAGTGGTGGGCTTGCGGTCGCCGAAGCAGATCCCGCCCTTCTTGCCCTTGCCCCAGGTGCCGAGAGCCGTGGCGCTCGTCTTGGGCGCGCTGCGGAGGTTGACGGTTTCCTTCGGCTTCACGTTGACCAGCGCGCTGCTGCAGTCCGGCTTCGTCGCCGCGGCGGCGGTGCCGGCCGTGGCGACGGTGCCGGTGAGGGTTGTAGCCACGAGGGCCGCAGTGGTCAGTGCGGTGCCCAGAGACTTCAACTTCAAAGCTGTGTCCTCCCGTTGCGTGTGCGATGCCGTTTGCACATCGCGGTCATCGCGAACTGTACAAGGGGGAGGGAGAGTTCAAGATCGGGGGCTCGGTATGCGGCTAGGGCCTGTCGTTTGGATCAGGTCGCAGGAAACCGACGGCACCTCATCAGCCCCGCGTCTGCGATCTGATCCAAACGACAGGCCCTAGGTCCAGGGCAGCGGTGGCTTCGGGCTGAAGGGGAGCTTGGTCCAGCCGTCCGGGGTCACCTGGTAGAAGTCCCCGAGGTAAGAGTCCATCCGTGAACTGCCGTGCACATGCACGATGTCCGCGTGCAGGCGGTAGTGGAAGCCGCCCATCATGCCGACCACCCGGAAGAAGATCCGCACGTCCATGCCCTCCGTCAGCGGGGCCAGCGGTGGCAGGAGGTGCTCGACCTCGTCGAAGCAGCTGCCGGTGCGCTCCCGCAGCATCGCGTGGAAGTGGCGCTCCAACGCGTCGGCGGGGGCGGGGAGTCGGCGGACCGCGACCGGCTCCAGCAGGTCCAGCAGCTGCGTGTGGCCCCGCTCCCGTGCGATGTCCACCGGGAGCCGTCCGTCCCGGGTGCGCTGTGTGCGCCAGGCGCCGTGCGCGATCAGCCGGGAGACGACCCCGATGCCGGCGCCGTGCCAGGCGGCCTGGTGCAGCGGCGCGAATCCGCTGCGGTTGCCGGGGCGGGCGAGGTTGACCCGCTCGGGATGCTCCGCCAGCTCCCCGAACACGCCGTCCCAGTCGGCGTCCCGGGCCAGGTCCGCGAACCGGTCGCGCTCCTTCAGGTACCAGTCGTTGTAGCGCCCGCGGTCGGTGAGGCCGTCCCATTCCACGCCGATCATGCTAGGCGGCGGGCAGGGAGGCGGTACGGGCGGGGAACGCCCCGGCCGGACCGTAGGGTGCTGGGCATGAGCATCATCGGGGTCGGGATCGACGTCGCCGAGATCGACCGGTTCGCGGCGTCGCTGGAGCGTACGCCCGCGCTGGCCGAGCGGCTGTTCGTGGAGCGGGAGTTGCTGCTGCCCAGCGGGGAGCGGCGGGGTGTCGCCTCGCTGGCCGCGCGGTTCGCCGCCAAGGAGGCGCTGGCCAAGGCGCTCGGCGCCCCCGCCGGGTTGCTGTGGACGGACGCCGAGGTGTTCGTCGAGGACAGCGGGCAGCCCCGGCTGCGGGTGCGCGGAACCGTCGCCGCCCGGGCCGCCGAGCTGGGGGTGCGGTCCTGGCACGTGTCGCTGAGCCATGACGCGGGGGTGGCCTCCGCCGTCGTGATCGCGGAGGGGTGAGCGGCCCGCGCCCGGGTGGGGCCTGCCCGGCGGGCACCCCCTAGGCCATGCCCCACACGAGCAGCATCGTGCCGAGGAGGCCCGCCGCGCCCAGGGTGGCGCCGGCGGCCGCCGGCCACATGCGGCCCGTGCCCTGGCGGGCGTAGTGGACGCCCATCGTCCCGAAGGTGAGGGCGAGCGCTCCGGCGAGCACCGTCCAGGGGATGAGGAACGCCCAGGTGCCGGCCGCGGAGAAGGCGCCGAGGACGAGGGCCGTGGGGCCGAGGGCGGTGGCGGGGCTGTCTGTTTCCTTGGGTGCTGTCGCGCTGGTCATGTTCTGCCGATCCCCCTTTTTGAACGAGTTCAAAACATGGCTCGATCATACGCCCAGGGGTGCGGTCCAGGGGCCCGAGGCCCCCGCCGGGCGGGTAGCTGCCGGGCGGCGGGGGCTTCGGGGAGCCGGGTCAGCAGATCGACTGGCTGGTGTTCACCCGGGTGATGTTGCGGAACGTCGTGTTCTCGCCGCAGGGGCTCTCCCTGATGGCCGAGTTGGTGACCGTCAGGTTCTGGATGGTGATGTCCTTGTTGTTCGGGAACTCCGAGCGCGCGGCCAGCCGCAGTTCGCCGCCGCCCGTGACCGTGCCGCTCTGCGCCGCGAGGCTGACGTTGTAGCAGTTCTCGATCAGCACCGAGTTGTTGCCCGTGTTGGAGAGCGTCACCTTGTTGATGACGGCCCCGCCGCTCTCCGACACGCAGAACACACCGCGTCCGCCGCCGCGCGCTATGACCTCGCCGACCCGGATGTTGGTGGGGTAGCCGCTGCCCACCCGGCCGTTGCGGTTGGCCATGCGGAAGGCGGCGTAGCCGGTGCCCGTGCCCGCGTTCTCCGCGTCGACCTTGGTGACGCTCGCGTTGATGGTCTGGTTGAGGAGCAGGCCCGACTCGCCGACGTTGCGGGCCGTCACCGTGCCGATGGTGATGCCGTCGACGCCGTAGGTCTCGACCGCGTGGCTGGACGCGCCGGAGACGTAGACGTTGTCGATGCGGACGTTGCGCGTCCACTGGCTGGTGTCGCCGCGGTTGTCGATGCGGACGCCCAGGCCGCGGGAGAGGCGCATGTCGATCTGGCCGAGCACGACGTTCTGGACGTTGCGCAGGAAGATGCCGTACAGCGGGGTGCCGGTCAGCTTGAGGTTCTGGACCTCGACGTCACGCGTGCCGCGCGAGTAGACCGGCGCCTGGTCGCCCGAGCCGGTGCCGGTGACGTTGATGGTGCCGCAGACGTCGAGGACGGTGTAGCTCGGGAGCGAGATGCGGGAGCCCGCCGAGATCGAGCCCGAGCCGCGGACCACGACCCGCTCCTTCGCCGTGCGCCCGGCGGAGAGGCTGTTGACCGCCGCCTGGACGGCGGCGCGCATGTCGGTGCCGGTGTAGACCGTGCTGCCGCCGCGCCGGGCGGTCCAGTTGCTGCCGCTCTGCACGGCCTCGGCCTGGTACGAGCCGTCCCCGCAGGCCAGCGCTCGCGTCGGGGCGGCCGTGGCGGGGGCGGTCAGGGTGCCGGCGGCGGTGAGGAGGGCGGTGGCACCGGCGGCGGCGAGGAATGCGGCTCTGCGTCCCATGGTGGCCTCGGTTTCGTCGAACGTGGGGGGTGTGCAAGCGCTTTCTGCGCGCCGGGAGTCTGGCAAAGGGACGGCAAAGCGTCAATGGATGCGACACGGACCGGAGTTGCGCGAGCTGCGGGGGAGTGGCCGGGCGGTCGTACGGGAAACTCGACCGCATGCGTAGTGCGTACAGCGTGGAGACGGTCAGGACCGCCGAACGGGAGCTGATGGCGCGGCTGCCGGAGGGGGCGCTGATGCAGCGCGCCGCCGCCGGGCTCGCCGCCGCCTGCGCCGATCTGCTGGGGCGGGTGTACGGCAGCCGGGTCGTCCTGCTGGTCGGCAGCGGGGACAACGGAGGCGACGCGCTGTTCGCCGGGGCCCGGCTGGCCCGCCGCGGTGCCGGGGTCACGGCGGTGCTGCTCGCGCCGGAACGGGCGCATGCGGCGGGGCTCGCGGCGTTGCGGCGCGCCGGGGGGCGGGCCGTGCCGGCCGGTGAGGCCCCGGGCGGCCGGAGCGCCGAGGAGTTGATCGAGGGGGCCGATCTCGTCGTCGACGGCATCGTCGGGATCGGCGGGAAGGGCGGGCTGCGGCCGGACGCGGTGCCGCTGGCCGCCGCGGCCGGGCGGTCGCGGGGCGCCGTCGTCGCCGTCGACCTGCCCAGCGGAGTCGACGTCGACACCGGGGAGGTGCGGGGCGTCGCCGTCCGGGCCGACGTGACGGTGACGTTCGGGACGCACAAGCCGGGGCTGCTCATCGACCCGGCGCGGGAGTACGCGGGCTCGGTGCGGCTGGTCGACATCGGGCTGGAGCTGCCCGTCGAGCCGGAGCTGGAGGCGTTGCAGCACGTGGACGTGGCCCGGCTGCTGCCGGTGCCGCGGGCGGAGAGCGACAAGTACCGGCGGGGGGTCGTCGGGATCGCCGCCGGGTCGGCGCGGTACCCGGGGGCCGCGGTGCTGGCGGTCGCCGGGGCGCTGCGGGGCGGGGCCGGGGCCGTGCGGTACGTCGGGCCGGCCGCGGACGCGGTCATCGCGCGGTTTCCCGAGACGCTCGTGTCGGACCAGGGGCCGAAGCACGCGGGGCGGGTGCAGGCGTGGGTCGTCGGGCCGGGGGCCGGGGACGACGCGGCGACGGTGGGGGAGGTGCTGGCGGCGGAGGTGCCGGTGCTGATCGACGCGGACGGGTTGCGGCTCGCCGACGCGGGAGTCGTGCGGGGGCGCCGGTCGCCGACGCTGATGACGCCGCATGCCGGGGAGGCGGCGGCGCTGCTGGGGGTGGAGCGCGGGGAGGTCGAGGGGGCCCGGCTGGCGGCGGTGCGGGAGCTGGCGGGGCGGTACGGGGCGACGGTGCTGCTGAAGGGGTCGACGACGCTGGTCGCCGACTCGGGGGGCGGTGCGGTGCGGGTGAACCCGACGGGGACGTCCTGGCTGGCCACGGCGGGGAGCGGGGACGTGCTGTCGGGGCTGGCCGGGTCGTTGCTGGCGGCGGGGTTGTCGGCGGTGGACGCGGGGAGTGTGGGGGCGTATCTGCACGGGCTTGCGGGGCGGTTGGCGGCGGAGGGGGCGCCGGTGGGGGCGCACGATGTCGCCGAAGCGGTCCCTGAGGCCTGGCGGAACGTCCTGGGGTGAGTGCGCGTGCGGGTCGGTGCGGGTCGCTGTGGGGGTGGGTCGCCCCCTCCGCCCCTTCCCGCCCCGAGTCCGGGGGCTGCCGCCCCCGGGCCCCCGCTTCGGCCTGAACGGCCTCGTCCTCAAGCGCCGGACGGGCTGGGTTGTGGCTGAGCGGGGCGGGAGGGGGCGGTGCCGGGCAGGGTGGGTTGTGGCTGGGGCGGCCGGGGGGTGCGGTGCCGGGCGGGGTGGGTTGTGGCTGGGCGGCGCGGGGGGCGGTGCCGGGCAGGGTGGGGTGGTGGGGCGGCCGGGGGCGTGCGGTGCCGGGCGGGGGGGTGGCTGAGCGGCGCGGGAGGGGGCGGTTGGACGGCTGGGTTGTGGCTGGGCGGGCGGGGGCGGTGCCGGGCGGGCTGGGGATGTGGCCGGGCGGGACGGGGATGTGGCCGGGCGGGACGGGGGCAGCGGTGTCGGGTGGGTTGGGGATGTGGCTTCGCTTCGCTCGGCGCGGCGGAAGGGTACTGCGCCGGACGGACTCGCGTGTGGCTGAGTGGGGCGGGAGGGCGCGGTGCCGGGCGGGCAGGGATGTGGCCGTGGGACGGGGAGGGCGCGGTGCCGGGCGGGCAGGGATGTGGCCGAGTGGGGCGGGAGGGCGCGGCGACCGGCGGGCTCGTGTGTGGCTGATGCCTCCGGGTGACCTCCGCCGCGCGGCGACCCGGCGGCCTTGGGTGCCCGCGCTTTTCTGATCGTATGACCCGTAGACGTACCGCCAGCCGTGGCCTCGCCGTCCTGCTCGCCCTCGTCGCCGCGCTGCCCGTCGGGGTCGCCGGTGCCGTTCCCGTGCCGCCCGCTCCGGGGCCCCTGGGTGAGCTGGTCCCGGGGGTCGCGCCGGGGCCGGCGCAGTCCTGGGCCGTGGACACGCCCGACCAGGCGCTGCCGCCGGTCGTGTACACGCCGTCGGCCGACGAGGAGGCCGTCGAGCCGCGCAGCGCGGTGCCGGGGACGTACGCGCTCGTCGAGTACGTGCCGTTGGGGGAGGCGGTGGCGCGGGTGAGCTGTACGCGGAAGGCCGGGCCGTATCAACGGCAGGTCGAGCGGTGGCTGGGGCTGCGGGTGGACGGGAGGCAGTCGGCGGCGGACTGCCGGGCCATCCGGGCGTTCCAGGTGCGGCAGGGGATCGAACCGGCCATCGGGTTCGCCGGGCCGGTGACCTGGTCACGGATGCGGTACCTGTCGGCGCGTACGAATCCGAACGCCGCCGGGATGTGCCCGGTGCGGAACCATCCCGTGGCCTGTGTGGATCTCAGCCGGCAGCTGATGTGGGTGCAGAAAGGCAGGACGGTCGTGTTCGGGGCGGTGCCGATCCGCAGCGGGCGGGCCGGGTACCGGACGCGGGCCGGGTGGCACACCATCTACTGGCGGCACAAGAACCACTGGTCGACGCTGTACAACACACCGATGCCGTACTCCCAGTTCTTCAGCGGCGGCCAGGCCTTCCACGGCGTCTACGGCAGTCTGCACACCGCCGTCGGCTCGATGGGCTGCGTCAACCTCACCGTGGGTGACGCCCGGCGGCTGTGGGGCGTGCTGAAGAAGGGCGACCGGGTGTTCGTGTGGGGGCGGCGGCCCGGGACGTAGGCGACCTGCTGGCGGGCCCGCTGCCTCGGGGCTGTCGGGGCCCTCTGAGACACTGGGCGCGATGAGCGAGAGAACAGCCCCGCGGACCGCGCCCCTGCGGGCCCGCGCCGAGATCGACCTGGCCGCCCTGCGGGCCAATGTGCGGGCCCTGCGTGCCCACGCGCCGGGCGCCGCCCTGATGGCCGTGGTGAAGTCCGAGGCGTACGGCCACGGGGCTGTGCCGTGCGCCCGCGCCGCCGTCGCCGCGGGAGCGAGCTGGCTGGGCACGGCCACGCCCGAGGAGGCCCTCGCCCTGCGGGCCGCCGGGCTGCCGGGCCGCATCATGTGCTGGCTGTGGACGCCCGGCGGGCCCTGGCGCGAGGCGATCGAGGCCGACCTCGACGTGTCCGTCAGCGGGATGTGGGCCCTGGACGAGGTCACCCGGGCCGCCCGGGAAGCCGACCGGCCCGCCCGCGTGCAGCTCAAGGCCGACACGGGGCTCGGGCGGGGCGGCTGCCAGCCCGGCGACTGGGCCGAGCTGGTCCGCGCCGCGCTGCGCACCGAGGCCGAGGGGCTGCTGCGCGTCACGGGACTGTGGTCGCACTTCGCCTGTGCCGACGAGCCCGGCCACCCCTCCATCGCCGCCCAGCTCGACCGCTTCCGCGAGATGGTCGCGTACGCCGAGCGGCAGGGCGTCCGGCCCGAGGTCCGGCACATCGCCAACTCGCCGGCCACGCTCACCGTCCCCGAGAGCCACTTCGACCTGGTCCGCACCGGCGTCGCCACCTACGGCATCTCGCCCAGCCCCGAGCTGGGCACCCCGGCCGACTTCGGACTGCGCCCGGTGATGACGCTGTCCGCCTCGCTGGCCCTGGTCAAGCACGTCCCGGGCGGGCACGGCGTCAGCTACGGGCACCGGTACGTGACGCCCGGCGCGACCACCCTCGGCCTCGTCCCGCTGGGCTACGCCGACGGCATCCCGCGGCACGCCTCCTCGGCCGGACCGGTGCTGGTCGAGGGCAAGTGGCGCACCATCGCGGGCCGGGTCGCCATGGACCAGTTCGTGGTCGACCTGGGCGGTGACGAGCCCGCGCCGGGCGCCGAGGCGGTCCTCTTCGGGCCCGGGGACCGCGGTGAGCCCACCGCGGAGGACTGGGCGCAGGCGGCCGGAACCATCGCCTACGAGATCGTGACCCGGATCGGAACGCGCGTTCCCCGCGTCTATGTGAATGAGGAACAGGACGGGTAACTCGCACAGGGGAGAACCGGTCACCCGAAGAACGACAGGCACCCTGGTAACACCGGCAACAACAGCCACACGGCATCATCCGACCCAGTGCGTCACCCGATCAGCAGCCCGGCGAAGAGGAGCGGTACGTGAGCGAGAGCAGTGCGGAGGTCGTCGCGGACGTCGCCTCCGCGGCCGTCGCGGCCTCCGCCGCGACGGCCGCGGGAGGCTGGCGCCGGGCGACCGGCATCGCCGGAGTCGCGATAGGCGTGGTGGCCGCGGGCGCGGCCGCCGGTGTCGCCCTGGAGCGGATGACCGTCGGCCGGGGCATGCGCCAGAAGGCCCGGCTCGCCCTGGACTCGGCGGGCCCCTACGGCTCGCTGCGCGGCATGCCCGGCAAGGCGTTCGCCGACGACGGCACGGAGCTGTACTACGAGGTCGACGACCTCGACCCGGAGGCCGCCCCGGCCATCGGCTCGCGCCGCCGGCGGCTCTTCGGCCGCAAGGCACCCGCGCCCGTCACGGTCGTCTTCAGCCACGGCTACTGCCTCAGCCAGGACTCCTGGCACTTCCAGCGGGCGGCCCTGCGGGGCGTCGTGCGGACCGTGCACTGGGACCAGCGCAGCCACGGCCGCTCCGGGCGGGGCGTCGCCCAGAACCGGGACGACGAGCCGGTCACCATCGAGCAACTGGGCCGCGACCTGAAGGCCGTCATCGACGCGGCCGTGCCCGAGGGGCCCATCGTGCTCGTGGGGCACTCCATGGGCGGCATGACGGTGATGGCGCTCGCCGACCAGTACCCCGAGCTGGTCCGCGAGCGGGTCGTCGGGGTCGCCTTCGTGGGGACGTCCTCGGGGCGGCTCGGCGAGGTCAACTACGGGCTGCCGGTCGCCGGTGTCAACGCGGTGCGGCGGGTGCTGCCCGGCGTGCTGAAGGCGCTGGGGCAGCGGGCCGAGCTGGTGGAGAAGGGCCGCCGGGCCACCGCGGACCTGTTCGCCGGGATCATCAAGCGGTACTCCTTCGCGTCCCGGGACGTCGACCCGGCCGTGGCCCGGTTCGCCGAGCGGATGATCGAGAGCACGCCGATCGACGTGGTCGCCGAGTACTACCCGGCGTTCAACGACCACGACAAGACCGAGGCGCTCGCGTACTTCGCGGACATGCCGGTCCTCGTCCTGGCCGGCGTGCAGGACCTGGTCACGCCCAGTGAGCACAGCGAGGCGATCGCCGATCTGCTGCCGGACGCGGAGCTGGTGCTGGTGCCGGACGCGGGGCACCTGGTGATGCTGGAACACCCGGAAGTGGTCACCGACCGGCTCGCCGACCTGCTCACCCGCACGGGTGCCGTGCCCGCAGGGGCTACCGTGAAGGGCTATGGAAGCAGCAGCACCGCACAACCCGGCTGAGCCCGGATCCGTCCAGATCGTCGTCACGTCCCCCGAGCAGATGCGGGAGCTGGGCCGCCGGCTCGCGAAACTGCTGCGCGCGGGCGACCTGGTGATGCTGAGCGGGGAGCTCGGCGCGGGCAAGACGACGCTGACGCGCGGCCTGGGCGAGGGGCTCGGCGTGCGCGGGGCCGTCACCTCGCCGACGTTCGTGATCGCCCGGGTGCACCCCTCGCTCGGTGACGGGCCGCCCTTGGTCCATGTCGACGCCTACCGGCTGTCCGGCGGGCTGGACGAGATGGAGGACCTCGATCTCGACGTCTCGCTGCCCGAGTCCGTGGTCGTCGTGGAGTGGGGCGAGGGCAAGGTCGAGGAGCTGACCGAGGAGCGGCTCCAGGTCGTCATCCACCGGGCGGTGGGCGACACGACCGACGAGGTCCGGCACATGACCGTCACCGGTCTGGGGGAACGCTGGGCCTCCGCGGACCTGAGCGTGCTCGCCGCCTGAGCCCTGCCGCCCGGGCGGGTGGCAACCGGTGCGGTCTTTTGATGAACGTTCCGACAAGACGTCGGCAAGATGTTGCGTTCGGTGTCGCGGGCGTGGTCACATGGTACCCAGTCCGTAGTTAGGTGTACCTAACTACGTCCGCCCCCGGCCTTTCAGGAGGCGTCCATGTCGGCTACAGAGAGCAAGGGGCAGCCGCTGTCGTTCGCGGTCGCCGGGGTGTCCATGCGGGACCTGCTGGCGGCGGGCGAGGCCGCGGCGCTGGTCTCCACGCCGCCGCGCGCTCCCGAGCCGGACCTCGCCGAACCGGACTTCGCCGGGCCGGTGGCGGACCACCGCGAGGCGGCCTAGCGGAGCGCCGGCGCACGACCGCGGAGCCGCTAGGGGGTGTCTGCCAGGTCCCGCCTGCCCCGCGACGCCCGGCACGCCCTCTCGCCGCACCGGGCGAACACCCGAGTACAACCAGTACGCGGGCGTCCGCCCGGATCGCCGAGAGAACGCTCCCCCAAGCTCTCGGCTTCGCTCGAGCAGGGGGACCCCATGACGCCGCGGGGCCCGCCCTCCGGGCGGACGACGGGACTTGGCGGACACCCCCTAGCGCACCACCACGACCTTGCGGCCGATCGTCGCGAACGTCCACATCGCGTCGCCGTCCGCCCGGGACTCGCGGATGCCGCCGGTGCGCACCTTCGGGTCGGGCGCGGCGGTCGAGCCGTCCACGGCCGCGCTGAAACCGATGACCACGCCGTCCACGCTGGCGAAGCGCACGACGTGCTCGACCGGGACGCCGTCGGAGCCGGTGACCGCGTTCGAGCGGGACGTGACCGTGTAGCTGCCCGGGGCCGGGTCCACCACGCTCGGGTCGACCTCGAACGTCCGGGTGACCGTCTCGTCCGCGCCGACCAGCCACACGCGGTCGCCGCGCAGCGAGTACACGACCCGCGCGCCCTTGCCGGACTCCGGGGGCAGCGCGGCGGGGTCCCGCTTCACCCGGGGCGCCTTCGGGGCGCCGACCGCCGGTGAGACGCCCGCCTGCGCCCGGCCGAGACCGGCCGGGACGGTCTCCGCGGCCCGGTGGGCGAGGTAGCCGACCGTCGCGAGGGCCGCGGCGGTGAGCCCGGCCACGATTCCCGAGCTGCTGACTGCCACCGGCACCCACCTCACGTCGTACGTCCGTGTCGTGACGGAAGGTGACGGTAGCAGCAGGTGACGGCCCGGCAGGTACGTCCGACACGGGCCCCGGGGAGCCGTAGGCTGTTTGCGTGCTCTTGCTCGCTCTGGATACCGCCACACCCGCTGTCACCGTCGCGCTGCACGACGGCGAGGACGTCATCGCCTCGTCGAGTCAGGTGGACGCCCGGCGGCACGGGGAACTGCTGCTGCCGGCGATCGACCGGGTCCTCGCCGAGGCGGGCCTGAGGCTGGACGCCGTCACGGACATCGTCGCCGGGATCGGCCCCGGCCCCTACACCGGGCTGCGGGTCGGCCTGATGACCGCGGACACCTTCGGGCTCGCGCTCGGCGTCCCCGTGCACGGCGTGTGCACGCTGGACGGCCTCGCCTACGCCGCCGACCTGGAGGGCCCGTTCGTCGTCGCCACCGACGCCCGCCGCAAGGAGGTGTACTGGGCCCGCTACGCCGACTCCCGCACCCGCCTCACCCACCCGGCCGTCGACCGGCCGGCCGACATCACCGAGCAGGTCGCGGGCCTGCCCGCGGTCGGCGCGGGCGCGCTGCTCTACCCGGACACCTTCCCCAAGGCGCACGAACCCGAGCACGTGTCCGCCGCCGCCCTGGCCCGCCTGGCCGCGGAGCGGCTGGCCGCAGGCGAGGAGCTGCCCGCGCCACGGCCGCTCTACCTGCGCCGCCCCGACGCCCAGGTCCCCAAGAACTACAAGGTGGTCACCCCCAAGTGACCGATGCCGTGACGTGCGTGCTGCGCGAGATGCGCTGGTGGGACATCGACCCCGTGCTGGAGCTGGAGCGGGACCTGTTCCCCGACGACGCCTGGTCGCGGGGCATGTTCTGGTCCGAGCTGGCCCACGCGCGCGGGCCCGAGGCCAACCGGCGGTACGTGGTCGCCGAGGCCGGCTCCCGGATCGTCGGGTACGCCGGTCTGGTCGCCTCCGGTGAGCAGGCCGACGTGCAGACCATCGCCGTCGCCCGCGACCTGTGGGGCACCGGCCTCGGCGCGCGGCTGCTCGCCGAACTGCTGCGCGCGGCCACCGCCTTCGAGTGCGCCGAGGTGATGCTGGAGTGCCGCGTGGACAACGTCCGCGCGCAGAAGCTGTACGAGCGGTTCGGCTTCGAGCCCATCGGTGTCCGGCGCGGCTACTACCAGCCGGGCAACGTGGACGCCCTGGTGATGCGCCTGACCGCCCCCGAGAACTCCGTACAAGGAACCGAGATCCATGGCTGACGAACCCCTCGTTCTGGGGATTGAGACCTCCTGCGACGAGACCGGCGTCGGCATCGTCCGGGGCACCACCCTGCTGGCCGACGCCGTCGCCTCCAGCGTCGACGAGCACGCCCGCTTCGGCGGCGTCGTCCCGGAGGTCGCGAGCCGCGCCCACCTGGAGGCGATGGTCCCGACCATCGACCGCGCCCTGAAGGAGGCGGGCGTCAGCGCCCGCGACCTCGACGGCGTCGCCGTCACGGCCGGTCCCGGACTCGCCGGTGCCCTGCTGGTCGGCGTCTCCGCCGCGAAGGCGTACGCGTACGCGCTGGGCAAGCCCCTCTACGGCGTGAACCACCTCGCCTCGCACATCTGCGTGGACCAGCTGGAGCACGGCCCGCTGCCCGAGCCGACGATGGCGCTGCTGGTCTCCGGCGGCCACTCCTCGCTGCTGCTGTCCTCGGACATCACCTCCGACGTCCGTCCGATGGGCGCCACCATCGACGACGCGGCCGGCGAGGCCTTCGACAAGATCGCCCGGGTGCTGAATCTCGGCTTCCCGGGCGGCCCGGTCATCGACCGGTACGCCAAGGAGGGCGACCCGGACGCGATCGCGTTCCCGCGCGGTCTGACCGGCCCGCGCGACCCCGCCTACGACTTCTCCTTCTCCGGGCTGAAGACGGCCGTGGCCCGCTGGATCGAGGCCAAGCGGGCGGCGGGCGAGGAGGTGCCGGTGCGGGACGTGGCGGCCTCCTTCCAGGAGGCGGTCGTGGACGTGCTGACCCGCAAGGCCGTCCGGGCCTGCAAGGACGAGGGCGTCGACCACCTGATGATCGGCGGCGGCGTGGCCGCCAACTCCCGGCTGCGCGCGCTCGCCCAGGAGCGCTGCGAGGCCGCCGGGATCCGGCTGCGGGTGCCGCGGCCCAAGCTGTGCACGGACAACGGCGCGATGGTCGCCGCGCTGGGCGCCGAGATGGTCGCGCGCAACCGGGCCGCGTCGAGCTGGGACCTGCCGGCGGACTCCTCGCTGCCGGTGACGGAACCGCACGTCCCGGGCCACGACCACGACCACGTGCACGAGGTCAGCAAGGAGAACCTGTACTCGTGACCGTCGCGCTGATGTGGGAGGCGCGGGCGGTGCCCGGCCGGGGCGAGGACCTGCTCGCCTGGGCCCGCGCCCAGGACCTCCCCGGTGAGCCGCTGCGCCGCGAGACCCTGCGCGCCCCGCAGGACCGGGTCCTCGTCATCACCTGGTGGGACGCCCCCTACGACGCCGAGCTGCCCGAACTGCCGGAGCCGGACGGGGAGCTGGTCACGCGGGCCGTGCACCGGTGGAGGTTCGAGTCGCTGGGCGTCGGCTGACCGCGTCCTACACTCCAGCACCTCGCTGGACCACTTGATCCGGGTCTGTCTTCAGGAGGGTGGTGCACCAGCCTGTCCACCGCCACCCCCTGAGGGGCACCCCTGAGGGGCACCCCTGAGGGTCACCCCGACACCTCCGCCTCGCACCGCAGCCGCCGGTCGCCCCCGGTGACCCGGACCGGGCCCGTGAGCGTGAGGTGCGCCGTGTGGCGTACGTCCGTGCTGGACGCGGCCAACCGTAGTTCCAGGGCGCCCGGTTCGACCACCTTGCGACCTGAACGGTCGGTGAACGCCGACAGGTCCGTGTGGAACCGGAACGTCACCCGGCTCGCCTCACCCGGTGCCAGCTCCACGCGCTGGTAGCCGATCAGCCGCACGTCGGGCCGGGTGACGGAGGCCACCGGGTCGTGCAGGTACAGCTGCACGACCTCCGCGCCCTCGCGGTCGCCCGTGTTGCGGACGGTCACCGAGACGTCGTACGAGCCGTCCGTGCCGATCTCCGCCGGCTCCTCGCCGCCCGTGCCGTCCTCCCACGCGAACGTCGTGTACGAGCGGCCGTGGCCGAAGGGGTAGAGCGGGGTCGGGTCGAGGTTGCTGACCTCGCCCGCGAGGCCGAGGGGCGGCTGGAGGTACGTCCAGGGCTGGCCGCCGGGCTCCCGCGGCACGCTCACCGGGAGGCGGCCGGAGGGGTTCACGCGGCCCGACAGCACTCCCGCGACCGCCGGGCCGCCCTCCTCCCCGGGGAAGAAGGCCTGGACGACCGCGCCCAGCCGGCCGTCCCACCGGCCGAGGGCGTACGGCCGGCCGGTCAGCAGCACCAGCACCACGGGCACGCCCGTCGCGACCAGCGCGTCCAGCAGCTCGCCCTGAACACCGGGCAGGGCGAGGTCGCTCGCGTCGCAGCCCTCGCCCGAGGTGCCGCGGCCGAACAGGCCCGCCCGGTCGCCGAGGACCGCCACGCACACGTCCGCCTCGGCGGTACGGGCGATGGCCTCCTCGAAGCCGGAGGTGTCCGGGTCCGTCACGTCGCAGCCCGGCGCGAACGTCACCTTGGCGTCGGGGAGTTCGGTGCGCAGGGCGTCCAGGACGGTCGGGATCTCGATGCCCGTCGGAACCCCGGGGTGGTGGGTGAGGACGTGGGACGGGAAGGAGTAGCAGCCCAGCATGGCCAGGGCGTCGGCCGCCCGCGGGCCGACCACCGCGATCCGGGTGTCGGGGGCCAGCGGGAGCAGGGCGTCGGGGTTGTCGAGCAGGACCACCGACTCCTCGGCCAGGCGGCGGGCCAGGATCCGGTTGCCCGTCGAGTCCAGTTCGACCGGGGCGGCCGGCTCCGGGCTCCAGTCCTCGTCGAGCAGGCCCAGCTCGCACTTCTGGAGCAGCACGCGGCGGGCCGCCCGGTCCACGAGTTCCTCGGGGACCTGCCCGGAGCGGACGGCGTCCAGCAGCGGCCGGCCGTAGCAGTTGGCCGTGGGCAGCTCGACGTCGATGCCGGCCGCGAGCGCCGCGTGGGCCGCCTCGGCCGGGGTGCCGGCGACGCGGTGCAGGGTGTGCAGGAAGCCGATGCCGAAGTAGTCGGAGACGACCGTGCCGGTGAAGCCCCACTCCTCGCGCAGGAGCCGGGTGAGCAGCTCGGGGTCGGCGGAGGCCGGGACGCCGTCCGTCTCGGTGTACGCGGCCATCACCGAGCGGGGCCCGGCCTCGCGCACCGCCATCTCGAACGGGGGCAGCGTGACGTCCGCGAACTCGCGCAGGCCGGCCCGTACGGGGGCGAGGTTGCGGGCGCCGGCCGAGGAGGCGTACCCGGCGAAGTGCTTGAGCGTGGCCACGATCCCGGCCGACTCCAGGCCCCGCACGTAGGCCGTGGCGATCGTGCCGACCAGATACGGGTCCTCGCCGATGGTCTCCTCCACCCGGCCCCAGCGCGGATCGCGCACGACGTCCAGGACCGGCGCGAGGCCCTGGTGGACGCCGACCGCGCGCAGGTCGTCGCCGATGCGGCGGGCCATCTCCTCGACCAGCGGGGGGTCCCAGGCGGCGCCCCAGGCCAGCGGGACCGGATAGGCCGTGGCCCGCCAGGCGGTGAACCCGGCCAGGCACTCCTCGTGCGCGATGGCCGGGATGCCGAAGCGGCCGGCCTCGGTGATACGGCGCTGGGCGCGGGCCAGTGCCTGCGCGCCCAGCGCCGGGTCCACGGGGGCGGTACCGAAGGAGCGCGTGAGCTGACCCAGGCCGTGGGTGATCAGCTCGGCCCATGCCTCGTCGGAGTGGTCGGCGGTCATGTCGTGCTGGTGCGGAGCGACTCCACCGCCGTCCGCCGAGGCGCCCACCCACACGCCGTACAGCTGGGCGGTCTTCTCCTCCAGGGTCATCCGGGAGAGCAGGTCGTCGACGCGGGCGACGGCGGGCAGGGCGGGGTCACGCCAGGGCGCGGTGGTCATGAAGCTCCTGTCGGGTGGACGGACGGCCCTCTCACGAACGGTGCTGACGAGCGCGTGAACCGTGCTGACGGCCGCTTCCCGCACCCGCTTCTACGAATGTTTCGATATACACGTCGAATGTTCCGGGAACCTATGGGGCCGGGAGGACTTCGTCAAGGGGGCCCGCAGGGATACGATCGCCGCCATGACATCCCCGGAGCCGGTTGAAAGCCGGACGCAAACCCGGACGCAGGGGCGCACCGCGCAGACGGCGACGCTCGCCGAGATCGCCCGCGAGGCCGGCGTGTCGGCGCCGACTGTTTCGAAGGTCCTCAACGGCCGGGCCGACGTCGCCCCCGCCACCCGGGCCCGCGTCGAGGAGCTGCTGCGCGCCCACGGCTACCGGCGCCGCCGCGCGGAGGCGACCCGCTCGCCGCTGATCGACCTGGTCTTCCACGAGCTGGAGAGCGCCTGGGCGCTGGAGGTGATCCGGGGCGTGGAGAACGTGGCCCGGGACGCCGGGCTGAGCGTCGTGCTGTCGGAGAGCGCCGGGCGCCTCACCCCCGGCCGGACCTGGGCCGACCAGGTGGCCGCGCGCCGCCCGCACGGCGTGGTCCTGGTCCTGTCGGGGCTCGACGAGTCGCAGCGCGCGCTGCTGACCAGCCGCTCCATCCCGTTCGTGGTGATGGACCCGGCCGGCGACCCGGGAGCCGACGTGCCGTCGATCGGCGCCACCAACTGGCAGGGCGGTCTTGCCGCCACCCGGCACCTGGTCGAGCTGGGGCACCGCAGGATCGGCGCGATCAGCGGGCCGTCGCAGATGATGTGCAGCCGCGCCCGGATCGACGGCTACCGGGCCGCGCTGGAGACGGCCGGGCTGCCGGTGGATCCCGCGCTGATCGCGGGCGGCGACTTCCACCACGAGGCCGGCTACCGGCTGGGCCTGGAGCTGCTGCGCCGCCCGGACCGGCCGACCGCCGTCTTCGCCGGGAACGACCTGCAGGCGCTCGGGCTGTACGAGGCCGCGCGCGAGCTGGGGCTGCGCATCCCCGAGGACCTGAGCGTGGTCGGCTTCGACGACCTGCCGGTGGCGCCCCTGGTCGGGCCGCCGCTGACGACCGTACGGCAGCCGCTGACCGAGATGGCCGAGGCGGCGGCCCGGCTGGTCCTGGACCTCGGGCGGGACGAGGACGCCCCGGCGGCGACCCGGGTGGAGCTGGCGACGAGCCTGGTGGTGCGCAGCAGTACGGCGGTCCCGGCCTGAAAGGCCAGTTGCTGTATTGACGGGTGATGCGGGCGCCTCCACACTGCACCGAAGCCAATCGGTTGCACCACCGAAACTTTCGGAGGCACCGCGATGAGATCGCTGAGATCGGGCTTGCTCACCACCCTGCTGGCCGGCGTCGTCACGGCCGGCTCCCTGCTGTTCACGGCCCCGGCCTCGCACGCCGCCGACGCCCCGCTGCGCGACCTCGCCGCGGCCAAGGGCAGGGCCATGGGCACGGCGGTCACCGGCTCCAAGCTCACCGGCACCTACGGCGAGATCGCCGGCCGCGAGTTCAACTGGCTCACCCCCGGCAACGCCATGAAGTGGGGCTCGGTGGAGCCGAGCCGGGGCGGCTACGACTGGGCCGAGGCCGACCGGATCGTGAACTTCGCCGAGGCCCACGACCAGCAGGTGCGCGGCCACACCCTGCTCTGGCACCAGCAGAACCCGGGCTGGCTGACGAACGGCAACTGGACCCGCGACCAGCTCAGCGCGATCGTCCAGGACCACATCGCGACCGAAGTCGGCCGCTACAAGGGCCGGCTGGCCGCCTGGGACGTGGTCAACGAGCCCTTCAACGAGGACGGCAGCTACCGCCAGACCCTCTTCTACAACACCCTCGGCCAGGACTACATCGCGCAGGCCCTCACCTGGGCCCGGGCCGCCGACCCGAGCGCCGAGCTGTACATCAACGACTACAACGTGGAGGGCGTCAACGCGAAGAGCACCGCCCTGTACAACCTGGTCAAGTCCCTCAAGGAGCGCGGGGTTCCGATCGACGGGGTCGGGCTGCAGGCCCATCTCATCGTCGGCCAGGTGCCCTCGACGATGCAGCAGAACATCCAGCGCTTCGCCGACCTCGGCGTGGACGTGGCCATCACGGAGCTGGACATCCGGATGCAGCTGCCGGCGACGCAGGCGAAGCTGACCCAGCAGGCCGCCGACTACAAGGCGGTCATGAACGCCTGTGTCGCGGTCGCGCGCTGCACCGGCGTCACCGTCTGGGGCTTCACCGACTCCGACTCCTGGATCCCGGACACCTTCCCCGGCCAGGGCGCGGCGACCCCGTACGACGAGAACTACCAGCCGAAACCGGCCTACCACGCCATCGCGGAAGCCCTCGGCGGGACGACGGCCCCACCGCCCACGGGCGCCTGCACGGCCGTCTACAGCGTCACCAGCCAGTGGAGCACCGGCTTCACGGGGCAGGTGCGGATCGCCTGCTCGGGGGCCTCGCTGTCGTCGTGGAAGGCGAACTGGACGTTCGGGGCCGGGCAGCGGATCACCCAGGCCTGGAACGCGAGCTGCACCCAGACCGGCGCGGCGGTGAGTTGCGCGAACGCCCCGTACAACGGGTCGGTGCCGGACGGCGGTTCGGTGACGTTCGGCTTCAACGGCTCGTGGAGCGGGAGCAACCCGGTGCCCACGGTGACCCTGGGGTAGCCGAGGCCGAGAAGTCTGAGAATTTCCGAAGAAAATCGGCCGGGGGACCCTGCTCGTAATAATTCGGACTTATGTTCCTGCCCGTGACGGGACGCGACGGGAACGGGGACGGGGGCAGGGAGGCGGGCCGGCGGTCGAGAGCGCTGCGGATCGCCGGCCTCGCCCTGGCGGCTGCCCTGGTGCTGGGCATCGGGGCGGCGGGCTGGGCCTACTGGCACCTGAACAGCAACATCACCGGCGTCGACATCGACAACGCGCTGGGCGACAACCGCCCGCCGAGGCCGCTGAGCGTGCCGTCGCCCTCGGCCGCGGCGCTGCCCAGTGGAGCCCTCAACATCCTGGTCCTGGGCTCGGACTCGCGCAGCGGCAAGGAGAACCAGCGGCTCGGCGGCGGCGACAGCGCCGGTGCCCGCTCCGACACGGCGATGGTCGTCCACCTCGACGCCGGGCGGACCAGCGCGACGGTGGTGAGCATCCCGCGCGACACCCTGGTCACCCGCCCGTCCTGCCCGCGCCCGTCCGGCGGGTCGACGGCGGTCGCCCACGACTCCATGTTCAACAGCGCGTACGCGGTGGGCGGACCGGTCTGCGCGGTGAAGACGGTCGAGTCGCTGACGAACGTCCGCATGGACCACTACCTGGAGATCGACTTCTCCGGTTTCGCCAAGCTGGTCGACGCCCTCGGCGGCGTCACCGTCACCACCGACGAGGACATCGACGACGAGGACAGCCATCTGCGCCTGAAGGCGGGCACCCACCACCTGGACGGCACCCAGGCCCTCGCCCTGGCCCGCACCCGGCACGGCATAGGCGACGGCAGCGACCTCGGCCGCATAGGGCTCCAGCAGAAGCTGGTGAAGGCCCTGCTGGAGCAGATCGCCTCCCAGGACCTGCTCACCGACCCGGCGAAGCTGTACCGGGTCGCGGACGCGGCGACCGCCGGCCTCACCACCGACACGGGCCTGGACTCCCTGAGCGAGCTGACCCGGCTCGGCCAGAGCCTGCGGGGACTGTCCGCGAGCAGCGTGCGGACGGTGACCATGCCGGTGGTGCGGGCGCCGTCGGACCCCAACCGGGTGGTGGCGGAACAGCCGGAGGCCCGGAGGCTGTGGGAGTCACTGCGCTGACCTGCGCGGACGCTCGCCGGGAAAAGTTTCCGAGAAAAATCCGGCGAGCGTGTCGATCCGGGGGTCTCCCGATCGACGCAGGGGTGAGAGCGGGGAGAAGCCCGCTCCGGAGAGCCCCGAGGAGTCACCATGCCGCGCTTTCTCACCCTGATCCGCGTCGACGAGAAGAACGCCCCCGCCGAGGGCCCGAGCCCCGAGCTCCAGGAGCGCATGGGCAAGTTGCTGGAGGAGATCACCAAGGCCGGGGTCATGCTCGACACGGCCGGGCTCACGCCGACCTCCGACGGCACGCGGGTGACCTGGGAGGGCGGTCAGCTGTCCGTCACCGACGGGCCGTTCACCGAGACCAAGGAGGTCATCGGCGGTTACTCGATCAGCCAGTGCAAGGACAAGGCCGAGGCGATCGAGTGGACCAAGCGGTTCCTGTCCCTGCACGAGGACTACTGGACGATCACCGCGGAGGTCCGGCAGATCGCCGAGGGCTGACCGGTCCTGCTTGGCGGGGCGGCGCCACGGGTGTCTGATGGTGGGCTGTGACACCGCAGCCCACCCCCGGACCCGGCGCCCCCCGGCCCGCCCGGGCCGTCGAGCCCCCGCAGGTTGTCGAGACCCCTCAGGCCGTCGAGACGGCCCAGGCCACCGTGACCTCTCAAGCCACCGAGACCGCCCGTGCCATCGAGACCGTCTTCCGCATGGAGTCGCCCCGGATCATCGCCGGTGTCACCCGGGTCGTCCGGGACGTCGGCATCGCCGAGGAACTCGCGCAGGACGCCCTCGTCGCCGCCCTGGAGCAGTGGCCCCGGGACGGGGTGCCCGACAACCCGGGTGCCTGGCTCATGGCCACCGCCCGGAACCGGGCCGTCGACCTGGTCCGCCGCCGCGAGAACTACGCCCGCAAGCTGGCGGAGATCGGCCGGGCCCTGCCGGACGCGGCCCCGCCGCAGGAGCCCGCCGACCCGGACGACATCGACGACGACCTGCTCCGCCTGGTCTTCACCGCCTGCCACCCGGTGCTGTCCACCGAGGCCCGTACCGCCCTCACCCTGCGTCTCCTCGGCGGCCTGAGCACGGCCGAGATCGCCCGCGCCTTCCTGGTCCCCGAGCCGACCGTCGCGCAGCGCATCGTCCGCGCGAAACGCACCCTGGCCACGAAGAACACCGCCTTCGAGGTGCCCTACGGCCCCGACCGCGAGGCCCGCCTCGGCTCGGTCCTCGACGTCATCTACCTCGTCTTCAACGAGGGTTACGCCGCCACGGCCGGCGACGACTGGCTCCGCCCGGGCCTGTGCGAGGACGCCCTGCGGCTGGCCCGGGTGCTCTCGGCCCTGATGCCCAAGGAGCCCGAGGTGCACGGCCTCACCGCGCTCCTGGAGTTCCAGGCGTCCCGCACGGCCGCCCGCACGGGCCCCTCCGGCGAACCGGTCCTCCTCAAGGACCAGAACCGCTCCCGCTGGAACCGCATGCTCATCGCCCGCGGCATCGCCGCACTGGGCCGGGCCGAGGCCACCGCCTCCGGCGCCCCGGGCCCGTACCTCCTCCAGGCCGCCATCGCCGCCTGCCACGCGCACGCGTACACGTACGAGGAGACCGACTGGTCCCGCATCGCCACCCTCTACGGCCTCCTGGCCGCCCGCTCCCCGTCCCCGGTCGTGGAACTGAACCGCGCGGTCGCCGTCTCCATGTCCGAAGGCCCGGGCCCGGCCCTGACGATCGTCGACGCCCTCACCGCCGAACCCGCCCTGCGCGACTACCACCTGCTCCCCAGCGTGCGCGGCGACCTCCTCGCCCGCCTCGGCCGCACGACGGAGGCCCGCGCGGAGTTCCGACGGGCGGCGTCGCTCACGAGGAACGAGCGGGAGCGGGGGCTGTTGCTGCGGCGGGCCGCGGAACAGCCCTGATCGTCAGGCCGGGTGCCCGACAACGTCAGGCCGGGTGCCCGACGAGCATCGCCGGTGCGCCCGCCACCCGGGTCAGGAACACCGTCGCCGCGTTCGGGCCCTGCGGCTTCACCTTCTTGCGCAGTTCCTCCGGCTCGACCGCCGAGCCCCGCTTCTTCACCGTCAGGGTGCCGACCTCCCGCTCCCGCAGCAGGGCCTTCAGCTTCTTGACGTTGAAGGGGAGGTGGTCGGTGATCTCGTAGGCCGTGGCGTACGGCGTCGGGCGCAGCGCGTCGGCCGTGACGTACGCGATGGTCGCGTCGAGCAGGCCGCCGTCGACCTGGTCGGCGACCTCGGAGACCAGGTGGGCGCGGATGACGGCGCCGTCGGGCTCGTAGAGGTAGCGGCCGGGCGGGCGGACGCCGGGGTCGGGCAGGGCGCGGGAGAGCAGGGTGCGGGGGCCGGGCAGCAGGGTGGCGCGTACGGCGCCCGGCTCGGTGCCGAACCACAGCACCGCCTCCTTCACGTCCCCGCCGTCGGAGATCCACTCGGCCTCGGCCTCCTCGGGGACCGCCTCGTGCGGGATGCCGGGGGCGATCTTCAGGGCGGCGGCGCGGGAGGCCCGGCGGGCGGCGGACACCGCCCAGGACAGCGGGGGCGAGTAGGCCTCCGGGTCGAAGATGCGGCCGCGGCCGCCGCGCCGGGCCGGGTCGACGAAGACGGCGTCGTAGCCGGCCGTGTCCACCTCCGTGACGTCCGCCTCCCGGACCTCGATCAGGTCCGCGAGCCCCAGCGCGTCGGCGTTCGCCCGGGCCGCCGCGGCCGTGAGCGGGTCCCGGTCCACGGCCAGTACCCGGATCCCGGCGCGGGCCAGCGCGATCGCGTCCCCGCCGATGCCGCTGCACAGGTCGGCGACCGAGGTCACGCCCAGCTCCGCCATCCGCCGGGCCCGGTAGGCGGCCACGCTCGCCCGGGTCGACTGCTCCACCCCGTTCGGCGTGAAGAACATCCGCCCCGCGTCCTCGGCCCCGAACTTCGCCGCCGCCCGCTGCCGCAGCCGGGCCTGGCCGAGCGCCGCCGACACCAGCTCGGCGGGGTGTTCCCGGCGCAGCCGGGTCGCGACGGCCAGCTCCCGCGCCGGGTCGGTGTCGCGCACCTCGTCGAGGAGGGCGCGGCCTGCTGGGGTGAGGAGGAGGGCGAGGTCGTTCACCGGTTCATTGTCGGCCACGGCGGCACGGGGGAGGCGTGTGGGCCAGTCGGTGGATGGTGGGCCGCCGGCCGCGGTGTCGGGGCGGGTTCGCGGGGCCCGGCTGCGAGGATCCGGCACCATGCGAGCAGTCGTACGAAATGACAAAAGCCGGGCATCTGGCCGTGTGCGGGTCGGCCTCGCCCTGCTCGCCCTCGCCGCCCTCGCCCCGGGCTGCGCGCAGGGCGGCAGCGACCAGGTCACCCCGGCCGGCGGGCAGCAGCCCCTCGACGCGCCCCCGGCCCGCGCGCTCGACTCGTACGCCTCCAAGCTGGGCGCCGCGCACGCCGCCCGGGTCGCCGCCGCGCACCGCTGGGGGCTGAAGGACATCCCGCCGGCCGCCCCGCCGGCCCCCGAGGCCAAGCCAAAGATCAGGACCCGCGAGGGCTTCGAGGTGCCGGGCCACCGGGAGTCGGACCTCCCGCCCGTCTTCACCAGGATCCCCACCCGGGACAAGGTCGTCTTCCTCACCATCGACGACGGCGCCGAGAAGGACCGGGCGTTCCTGCGGATGATGAGCGACCTGGACGTCCCCTACAGCGCGTTCCTCAGCGGCTACCTCGTGAAGGACAACCCCCGCTACTTCCGGAAGATGCAGGCCAGGGGCGTGGTGCTGAACAACCACACCCTCCACCACCCCTATCTGCCGGGCCTGTCCTACCGGGCGCAGAAGCGCGAGATCTGCGGCATGCAGCGCTACATGGAGAAGCGGTTCGGCAAGCGCCCGCGCCTCTTCCGCCCGCCCTACGGCAGCTACAACCGGGCGACCCTGCGCGCCGCCAAGGCCTGCGGCATCGCGTACGTCCCGCTCTGGAACGAGGAGGTCTTCGCCGACCGCTGGGAGTACCGCGAGGCGGACCGGGAGCTGCGGCCCGGCGACATCGTCCTCACCCACTTCCGGGGCCCCGGCCAGTGGAAGGGCACGATGCCGGACATGGTCCGCCGCTTCCTGAACAAGGTCACGGCCGAGGGGTACGCGGTGGGGCGGCTGGAGGACTACCTGTGAGGCGGCGACCGGCCGCCGCCGCGCTGTGCGCGGGCGTCGTCCTGCTGGCCGGCTGCGCCGGCGCGGCGGACGGGCGCCCGGACACGGCCGACGGCCGGGCCCAGGACCCGGTCCCCGCGGCGAGCCGCCCCCTCCCGCCCGTCGTCGACCACGTCCCCACCCGCGACCCGGTCGTCTTCCTCACCTACGACGACGGCGCCGAACGCGACCCCCGCTTCGTCGGCCTCGTCCGCGAACGGCGGCTCCCGGTCAGCATGTTCCTCACCGACAGCGTCGTGGGGCCCGGCTACGGCCACTTCGCCCGGCTGCGCGCGGTCGGCGCGTCCATCCAGAACCACACCCTGGACCACCCCGCCCTGCGCGGCCTGCCCTACGCCGGCCAGCGCGCCGAGATCTGCGGCCAGCAGCACAAGCTCCGCTCCCGCTTCGGCATCCGCCCCCGCCTCTTCCGCCCGCCCTACGGCACCTACGACACGACGACCCTGCGCGCCGCGGCCGACTGCGGCATCACGGCGGTCGTGCTCTGGCGAGCCTCCCTGGGCGCCGACGGCGCTCTGACCTACCGGCGCGGCGGGCCCGGTCTGCGCCCCGGCGACATCGTCTCCGTCCCCTCGGGCGACGCGTCCGCGACCCTGACGGAACGGACGGTGCGACTGCTGCGGCAGATCGAGGGGAAGGGGCTGCGGGTGGGGCGGCTGGAGGACTACCTGTAGGAGCCACTCGACGAGGCCGCCTGGCCGACGCGCCGCTCGCAATTAGCAGTCCGCTTGACCGAGTGCTAATCACGGTCATAGTCTCGGCTCTGGCACTCGACGAAGGAGAGTGCCAACACAGCGACGGGCAGGTCCGGCACCCGCGACGACGGATCCACCTGGTCGCCACCTCAGACAGTTAACCCCGTGAGATCTCCGAAGGGGGAGGTCGGATCGTGACGACCGCCAGCAAGGTTGCCATCAAGCCGCTCGAGGACCGCATCGTGGTCCAGCCGCTGGACGCCGAGCAGACCACGGCCTCGGGCCTGGTCATTCCGGACACCGCCAAGGAGAAGCCCCAGGAGGGCGTCGTCCTGGCCGTGGGCCCGGGCCGCATCGAGGACGGCAAGCGCGTCGAGCTCGACGTCAAGGTCGGTGACGTCGTGCTCTACAGCAAGTACGGCGGCACCGAGGTGAAGTACAACAACGAGGAGTACCTCGTCCTCTCGGCCCGCGACGTCCTCGCGATCGTCGAGAAGTAATTCACCCGAAGCACATTGCTTTGAGCTGCGCCCCTGGCCCCCCGCGACACATAAGAAGCCGGGCGCCCGGGGCGCAGTGCCTTTAACCCAGATTCCGGAAGAGGGCTCACGCTCCCATGGCGAAGATCCTGAAGTTCGACGAGGACGCCCGTCGCGCCCTCGAGCGCGGCGTCAACAAGCTTGCCGACACGGTCAAGGTGACGATCGGCCCCAAGGGCCGCAACGTCGTCATCGACAAGAAGTTCGGCGCCCCCACCATCACCAACGACGGTGTGACCATCGCCCGCGAGGTCGAGGTCGAGGACCCGTACGAGAACCTCGGTGCCCAGCTGGTCAAGGAGGTGGCGACCAAGACCAACGACATCGCGGGTGACGGTACGACCACCGCGACCGTGCTCGCCCAGGCGCTCGTGCGCGAGGGCCTGAAGAACGTCGCCGCCGGCGCTTCCCCGGCCGCCCTGAAGAAGGGCATCGACGCCGCCGTCGCCGCGGTCTCCGAGGACCTGCTCGCCTCGGCCCGCCCGATCGACGAGAAGTCCGACATCGCCGCCGTCGCCGCGCTGTCCGCCCAGGACCAGCAGGTCGGCGAGCTCATCGCCGAGGCGATGGACAAGGTCGGCAAGGACGGCGTCATCACCGTCGAGGAGTCCAACACCTTCGGCCTGGAGCTGGACTTCACCGAGGGCATGGCCTTCGACAAGGGCTACCTGTCGCCGTACTTCGTGACGGACCAGGAGCGCATGGAAGCCGTCCTGGACGACCCCTACATCCTCATCACGCAGGGCAAGATCTCCGCCATCGCGGACCTCCTGCCGCTGCTGGAGAAGGTCATCCAGTCCAACTCCTCCAAGCCGCTGCTGATCATCGCCGAGGACGTCGAGGGCGAGGCTCTGTCGACCCTGGTCGTGAACAAGATCCGCGGCACCTTCAACGCCGTCGCGGTGAAGGCCCCCGGCTTCGGCGACCGCCGCAAGGCGATGCTGCAGGACATGGCCGTCCTCACGGGCGCCACGGTCGTCTCCGAGGAGGTCGGCCTCAAGCTCGACCAGGTCGGCCTGGACGTCCTCGGCTCCGCCCGCCGCGTCACCGTCACCAAGGACGACACCACGATCGTCGACGGCGCCGGCAAGAAGGACGACGTGCAGGGCCGCGTCGCCCAGATCAAGGCCGAGATCGAGACCACGGACTCCGACTGGGACCGCGAGAAGCTCCAGGAGCGCCTCGCGAAGCTGGCCGGCGGCGTGTGCGTCATCCGCGTGGGTGCCGCCACCGAGGTCGAGCTCAAGGAGCGCAAGCACCGTCTGGAGGACGCCATCTCCGCGACCCGCGCCGCGGTCGAGGAGGGCATCGTCTCCGGTGGTGGCTCCGCCCTGGTCCACGCCGTCAAGGTCCTCGAGGGCAACCTCGACAAGACCGGCGACGAGGCCACCGGTGTCTCCGTGGTCCGCAAGGCCGCCGTCGAGCCGCTGCGCTGGATCGCCGAGAACGCCGGCCTGGAGGGCTACGTCATCGTCTCCAAGGTCGCCGAGCTCGACAAGGGCAACGGCTACAACGCCGCCACCGGCGAGTACGGCGACCTGATCAAGGCCGGCGTCATCGACCCGGTCAAGGTCACCCGCTCCGCCCTGGAGAACGCCGCCTCCATCGCCTCCCTCCTCCTCACGACCGAGACCCTGGTCGTCGAGAAGAAGGAAGAGGAGGAGCCGGCCGCCGCCGGTGGCCACGGCCACGGCCACGCCCACTGAGGCACCCACCTCTGACGGAAGCCCCCGTACCGCCGAGCGCGGAACGGGGGCTTCCCTCGTGCCCGGGCAGGGTCACAGTTCCAGCGGGTCCAGCGCGCCGAGCTGCTGCATCAGCCCCAGCCGGTCGTACTGCCACCAGCCCTCGGCGATCTTCCCGTCGGGGGTGCAGCGGTGGATCGTCGTCCCGGTCATGGTGACGTCCTTCCCGGTCGGCGGGATCCCGAGGAACTCGCCCTTGTGGTGCCCCCGCCAGGTCCACCGGGTGCACACCCGGTCACCCTGCGCCAGCTGGTCCTCCACCGTGAACGAGAAGTCGAACCCGCCCCGCCAGACCTCCACCTCGCGCCGCACCGCGTCCAGCCCGATGACGTCCTGCGCATTGGCGGGGTCGTGGTCGTGGTAGCCCTCGACGAACACGTCGTTGAGGGGCGGCGCGTCACCCTGGCCGGGCGCCAGCTCGAAGAACCGGCGCGCCGTGGCCGCGTTGAGCTGCTCGTCCCGCACCACGTCCAGGTCCGTGAAGGTGGGCTCCTCGTCGCAGAGCGCCACCATCTCCTGGAAGATCCGGTCGGTCTCCGGAAGCCCGGAGTTCCGCATCGCGTCCTCGTACGACGGGAACTCCACGATCTCCACGATGTGCGAGGCGTCGGCCCGGTCCTTCGCCACCACACTGTGCGTCGCGGTCCGCTTCCCCTTGGTCTGCTCGACCCACCGGTCCATCAGCCGGTTCATCTCGTCGAGCCGACTGGTCCTGCATTCGATGAGCTGTACGAAGGTCATGGCCTCGCCTCCGGCCCCCCTGGGTCCGGCTGAACAGCACCATTGTCCCAACGAGGACCGCTCGTCGCCTCCTGGCCTTTGGCATCATGACCGCATGCTGTGGGGGAAGCGGTGGGAACGGTCGGTGGCCGCGGGGCGGGACGTCTGGCTGGCCGTCACCGGCGACCACAACCGCCTCTTCTTCACCCGGCAGGTGCGCTCGGCGTACTGGGAGCAGGTCCGCAGGATCGCCCCCGCCGAACTGCTCGGCCGCGAGCGGGAACTCGCCGAGCTGACGGCCTTCTGCACCGCCGACTCCGGCCCGGCGTACGCCTGGTGGCGCGCGGAGGCGTGGGCGGGCAAGACGGCGCTGCTGTCGTGGTTCGCGCTGAACCCGCCCCCGGGCGTCAGGATCGTGCCCTTCTTCGTCACCGCCCGCCTGGGCGCCCAGAACGACGTCGCGGCGTACGTCGACGTCGTACTGGAACAGCTCGCCGAACTGGCCGGCGAAGATCTGCCGGCCCTGCTGACCAAGGCGACCCGCGAAGCCCACCTGCTGCACCTGTACAGGGCCGCCGCCCGCGCCCGCGCCGAACGCGGCGAGCGCCTGGTCCTGCTGCTCGACAGCCTGGACGAGGACCGCGGTGTCACCACCGGCCCCGAAGCCCACAGCATCGCCGGCCTGCTGCCCGCCCTCCCGGAATCCGGCCTGCGCGTCCTGGTGGCGGGCCGGCGGAACCCGGTCCTGCCGGTCGACGTACCCGACGACCACCCCCTGCGCGACCCCGCGATCCTCCGCACGCTCGCCCCCTCCCCGTACGCCCGGACGATCCGCGCCGAGGCGGAACGCGAGCTGAAGCGCCTGATCGAGGCCGGCGGCCTGGAGTACGACCTGCTGGCACTGGTGACAGCGGCGAACGGCGGCCTGACGGCCGAGGACCTGTCCGCGCTGACCGGGGCGGTCCCGTACCGGGTGCGGGACGTGCTGCGCACCCGGGCGGGGCGGACGTTCGACGTCCGGCTGAACGTCTACCTCCTCGCTCACGAGGAGCTGCAGCGCCGGGCGCTGGACATGCTCGGCACCGCCGAACTCGACCGCCACCGGGCGCGGTTGCACGCCTGGGCGGACACCTGGCGGGACCGGGGATGGCCGGACGGAACGCCGCACTACCTGCTGTCGGGCTACTTCGGGCTCCTGCGCGAGGCACGGGACCTGCGGCGGGCGGTCGACTGCGCCGTGGACGCGGTACGCCACGACCGGATGCTCGACGTCACCGGCGGCGACGCGGCGGCCCTCGCCGAGATCCGCAACGCCGAGGAGATGGCGGCCGAGGCGGGCGTACCCCACCTGACGGACCTGGTCCGGCTCTCGCTGAGACGGGAGGAACTGGAGCGCCGCAACGACTCCGTCACCCGCACCTTCCCCTGGGCCTGGGCCACCCTCGGCCGGGTGCGGCGCGCGGAGGCGCTCGCGCGCAGCATCCCGGGCCTCGACTGGAGGGCCATGGCGCTGGCCGACGTCGCGGCGGTGGTGCTGGACGCCGGTGACCGTGCCGAGGCCCTGCGGCTGCTGGAGGAGGCGGAGCAGGCGGCCGAGCGGTACCGGTTCGACGTCGACGACTTCGACGAGGAGCGGGACCTCGTCCTCGCGGAGGTGAGCCGCGGCTGGGCGAAGGCCGGACTCTTCGATCGTGCCGAGCACCTCCTCACCTCGATCGCCGGCATCGACATCCGCGAGGACCTGCTGCTCGACCTCGTCCGCTCCCTGGTCGCCGCGGGGGCCTTCGACCGGGCCGAGGACCTGTGCCGCCGGCAGGAGGACGAGCATGTACGCGGCCTCGGACTCGCGGCCGCGGCAGCGGCTCTGACGGAGACGGGTCACCTCGACCGGGCGGAGGCACTCGCCCGATCCGAGGACCACGCCGTACGGCCCCTGGTGCTGGCGCGGATCGCCGGAGTGCTGCGACGGACCGGACGGGAACGCGAGGCGGAGGCTCTCCTCACGGCGGTGGAGGCCGCGGTGACCTCGCCTGATCTGCTCACCGAGGTCGTCGAGGCGCTCGCGGACGCCGGCGCGTACGACCGGGCGGAGACCGCCGCCCTGCTGCACGACACCGCCGCCGAGCGCGGATGGGCGTTGCGAGGGGTCGTACGGGCCCTGGCCGCAACGGGTGACGGCGCTCGCGCGGGGGCACTGGCCGAGCGGATCGAGCACCCGCCCGCGCGCTCGGGCGCGGTGCCGGCGATCGTGGAGGGGCTGGCGGAGGCGGGGGCCCACGAGGAGGCCGAGAGGCTGGCCCGCGACCTCACCGACGAGGAGGCCCGGGACACGGCCGTGCGCGCCGTCGTCGACGCGCTGATCCGGGCGGGGGAGACGGACCGCGCGGAGCGGCTGGCCGGGGAGGACACGGCCACGGAGCCCGGCGAGGTCGCGCTCTGCAGCGTGATCGAAGGGCGGGCCCGAGCGGGTGAGCTGGACCGGGCCTTCGCCATGGCGAGGTCGCTCGGCTCGAGAGAGGGCCACGAAGCGCTCGTACGCGGCGCCGTGGCGTCGAGCCGTGCGGCCGACGAGGTGGCCGAGACGGTCGCTCGGGCGGAGGCCGGGATCCGGCGTTGCGGGCGGGGCGGGAGCCTCCACCCGGCCGATACCGCGATCATGCTCGCCGAGGCGGGATTCGACGGGGCCGCACGGACCGTGCTGGACCAGGTGGGCGTGCCCGCTCCGGGAGACCCCGATGGGATCAGCCTCCATGAGCAGATGTGGGCGGCACAGATCGCCCGGGCGCTGGCGTACGCCGGTCGATTCGACGCCGCCGAGGAACTGGTCCGTGGACTGGGCAACCGTCCCGGCGGTGCCTTCGCGCTCACACCCCTGATCAAGCGGCTGTGCGCGGCGGGGGAGTTCGACCGGGCCCTCGCCTTCGCGGCCGGCCTGACCGACCGCATGCGCGATCACGCGCGCGGCGAGATCGCCATCGCGCTGGCCGACGCCGGTGCGACGGCACGAGCCGCATCACTCGCCCGCGAGGTGACGGCAGGCAGCCTCCGCGTGCGCTGCTGGGCCCGGATCGCCGTGTCGCTCGCCGCCGCGGGCGACCGGCGGGCGGCCGAGGACGCCTTGACGGAAGCTGTCTCCCATGACGCGCGGGAGCCCTGGGCGATCCCCGATCTCCTGCGCGCCTGCTTCGCGCTCGGCAGGGCCGACGAGGGGGAGCGCCTGCTGGCCCGGCTCGACGACGATGTGCCCGGCTTCCACACGGCAGTCGTCCGTGCGCTGGTGGAGGCCGGGCAGTACGAGCGCGCACGGGAGCTGTTTGGTGGCCCGGGCCGCGAGTGGCACCAGGCGGTTCTGGTGAGGGTCGTGGTGGAAGCCGGTCAGCTTGCCCGTGCCGAGGAACTGGCCCGTGCTCTCGGCACGACCGATGCTCGGCACGGGGACGCACCGTCCTCCGCTCTCGTCCGCGCATGGGTGGCGCTCGCCCCCGTCGTCGAGCCCGCCCGCGGTCGGGCGCTGGTCGCCCGGGCCCTGCGGCACGAGACCCTCCAGGAGGTGCTCCCGGCCATCGTCCGCCTGGAGCCCGAGGCCGTACCGCTGATCGTCGACCTGCTCGGCCGGTCGACGCACCACGACCGGCCTACTGCGGCCCGTACTTCCGCCCCGTCTTAGAGGAGACCGCCCCCAGCACCCCCCGCGGCACCAGCTTCGCCGCCCCCATCAGCGCCTTGTACCTCGGGTCCGGGATGGACAGCGTCTTGCCGCGGGCCAGATCGTGCAGCGCCGCCGCGACCAGCTTGTCCGCGTCGAGCCACATCCAGCCCGGGATGTTGTCCGTGCCCATGCCGGCCCGCTCGTGGAACTCCGTGCGGACGAAGCCGGGGCAGAGCGCCATCAGCCGTACGCCGCTGCCGGCCAGGTCGCGGGCCGCGCCCTGCGTGAACTGCACGACCCACGCCTTGGAAGCGCCGTAGGTGCCGCGCGGCACGAACGCGGCCACCGAGGCGACATTGACGACACCGCCGCGGCCCCGCTCCCGCATGGCCTCCGTCGCCGCCGAGGTCAGCCGGAGCACCGCCTCGCAGTGCACCTTCAGCATCCGCAGCTCGTCGGCCATGGGCACCTCGAGATAACGGCCCCTGTTGCCGAAGCCGGCGTTGTTGACCAGCAGGTCGACGGGGTTCCTGCGGTCGCCCAGGCGGTCGGCCACCGCCTCGATGCCCTTGTCCTCGGCGAGGTCGGCCGTCAGCACCTCCGCCTCGATGCCGTGCCGGTCGTGCAGCTCGGTCGCCTGTTCCCTCAGCCGCTGGGTGTCGCGGGCGACCAGCACCAGGTTGTGCCCGTCGGCCGCCAGTCGCCGCGCGAACGCGGCTCCGATGCCTGCCGTCGATCCCGTAATCAGAGCCGTTGTCATGGCAGAAGGTTAGTGACCTGGACTGTCCACGTCCGCTTCCCCGCGGGGCCGTCCGTGGTGAAGGGTCGGTGGAGACCGGCGTGGTGAGCCGTCGTCAGGCCCCGTACTTCTCCTCGTACTCCCGTGCCGTCCTCAGCAGCTCCGGGTGCAGCGCCTCGCCGGCCGCCAGCAGCCGCGGCAGCAGCGTCCGCTCCGTCGTCACCGCCCGGAACTGCAGGGCCACCGTCACGTCGTGGTCCGGCCGGTGCACGATCTCGACCGGGTCGCCCGCGCGGATCTCCCCGGGCTCGATCACCCGCAGATACGCCCCCGGCGCACCCCGCCGCGTGAACCGCTTCACCCAGCCCCTCTCGCCCAGATGGCCCTGGAACGTGCGGCACGGGATCCGCCCGGAGGTGACCTCCAGCACCACCTCGGGCCCGATGCGCCAGCGCTCGCCGATCCGCGCGCCGGACACGTCCAGGCCCGCCGTCGTGAGGTTCTCGCCGAACGCGCCGTCGGCCAGGGTCCGGCCCAGCTCGCGTTCCCACTCGTCCAGGTCCTCGCGGGCCATCGCGTACACCGCCTGGTCGTCGCCGCCGTGGTGCTCCAGCTTGCACACCGCGTCCCCGGCCAGTCCGCTGCCGCCGATGCCCTTGGGCCCGGGCGCCGAAACCCGCACGGGCCCTGCCACCGGCCGCTTGTCGATCCCGGTCACACCCTCGGGGTTGTCCGTGTACGGCACAGGCTCGGCACGGCCCAGATTCACCGACAGAAGCTTCATGCCCGCACGGTAAGGGACCGGTCCTCAAAGCGTCGACGCATTATTCGGGACATCGACAAAGGGTCACTTATCACCGACGTATCCTCGAAGGGTGATCGAAGCTCGTCACCTCCGCGTCCTGCGCGCCGTCGCGGCCACCGGTTCCTTCTCCGCCGCGGGCCGCGAGCTGGGCTGCACGCAGCCCGCCGTCAGCCAGCAGATGAAGGCCCTGGAGACGTCCGTCGGCACCCCGCTGCTGATCCGCACCGGACGCGAGATGCGCCTGACCCAGGCCGGCGAGGCCCTGGTGCGGCACGCCGCCGGGATCCTCGCCGGGCTCACCGCCGCGGAGGAGGAGGTCGCCGCCATCGCCGGGCTGCGCGCGGGCCGGGTCCGGCTCGTCTCCTTCCCCAGCGGCAGCTCCACGCTCGTCCCCACGGCCCTCGCCGCCCTGCGCGCGGCGCACCCGGGCACCCGCGTCTCCCTGGAGGAGGCCGAGCCTCCCGCGTCGGTCGGCCTGCTGCGCGAGGGCGACTGCGACGTGGCACTCGCCTTCCGCTACGAGGGGGCGGCGGGCGCCGCGGAGTGGGACGACCTCGTCGTACGGCCCCTGCTGACCGACCGGCTCGTCGCGCTCGTGCCGGAACGGCACCGGCTGGCGGGCGCGGAGTCCGTCGCCATCGGGGAACTGGCCGAGGAGTCGTGGATCGCGGGCTGCCCGCGCTGCCGGGGGCAGTTGGTCGAGGTGTGCGCGGCGGCCGGATTCACCCCGCGCATCGACTTCGCCACCGACGACTACCCGGCGGTCGTCGGCCTGGTCGGGGCCGGACTCGGCGTGGCCGTGCTGCCCCAGCTGGCCGTCGAGTCGGTGCGGCCCCGGGGAGTACGCACCGTGACGCTGGAGCCGGCGGTGCGGCGGGAGATCGTCGCGCTCACCCTGCCCGACCTCGCGCAGGTCCCGGCGGTGTCGGCGACCCTCGACCAGCTGGCGCGCGCCGCCCGCCGCTAGGGCCCTGGCGCGGACCACGCGCGTCAAAAACCAACGGCACGCGTGCGCGTGCCTGTCTCGCAGAAACGTTCCTTCAGTTGTTCGAGGCGGCGTGCCCGCCGGATGTCGACGCCGACACCAGCCGGTTGCGCGCCCGCCCCATCAGCTCTTCGCGCTCGTCCTCGGTCAGTCCGCCCCACACGCCGTACGGCTCGCGCACCGCCAGCGCGTGGGCGGCGCACTCGGCACGCACCGGGCACCTCATGCAGACCTCTTTGGCCGAGTTCTCGCGAGCACTCCGGGCCGCACCGCGCTCGCCCTCCGGATGGAAGAAGAGCGAGCTGTCCACCCCGCGACAGGCAGCCAGCAACTGCCAGTCCCACAGGTCCGCGTTCGGTCCGGGAAGGCGGGAGAAATCTGCCATTACGTGACCCCTTGTAGCCGTTCTTGGCGGATCCGGTGTCCATGACCGTACAACTACGATCTAAGGAGATGAAAATATGACTCATTGCGAATCTAGCTCCAGACACTGCCAAAGCGGAAGAAATGGGTCTGAATGGGGCATAGGTTGTGATGAAAGTTCGAGGGTCTGGAGCGCATATCTGCACCGTGTCCGTGCCCTCACGTAGAGTGCCGAAGATGGCAGCCGGCCCCGTAACTCTTTCGAGTGACCGTCGTTGAGAGTGCGAGGCGGTTGAAGGAACAAGCGCTCGGGCGGGCGTCCGAGACGGTCGACCGCACAGGTGACGATTTCGTACCAGCCTGGAGGCTCAAGGTGACGCGCATCAGCTGCGGAGGGCGGCCATGACTTCCGTCCTCGTCTGCGACGACTCCCCGCTTGCCCGAGAGGCGCTCCGCCGCGCGGTCGCGACCGTGCCCGGCGTCGAGCGCGTGACGACGGCGGCCAACGGCGAGGAAGTCCTCCGCCGCTGGGGGGCCGACCGCTCGGACCTGATTCTGATGGACGTACGCATGCCCGGCCTGGGCGGCGTCGAGACGGTCCGGCGGCTGCTGTCCGCCGACCCCGGTGCGCGCATCATCATGCTCACCGTCGCCGAGGACCTGGACGGTGTGGCGCTCGCCGTCGCCGCCGGTGCCCGCGGCTATCTGCACAAGGACGCCTCCCGCGCAGAACTGCGCGCGACGGTGACCCAGGCCCTGGCCGACCCGACCTGGCGGCTCGCGCCGCGCCGGCTGCGCTCCGCCGAGATGGGCGCCGCGCCCACGCTCACGGCGCGTGAGATCCAGGTGCTCGAAGGCATGAGCCACGGCCGTTCGAACGCGGAGATCGGCCGCGAGCTGTTCCTCTCCGAGGACACCGTCAAGACGCACGCCCGGCGCCTGTTCAAGAAGCTCGGCGCCTCGGACCGGGCCCACGCCGTGGCGCTCGGCTTCCGGTGGGGTCTGGTGCGCTAGGGCCTGTCCTTCGGATCGGGCCGGCTTCGGCGCGCGGCATCCGGCGCGGGCCGGAGAGCGGGGGCACGCGGATGCCCCCGCGCGAGCCGTACGCGCGCGTGCGGAAGCCGGCGGCCGGCGACACCGCCGGTGGGGTGCTGCCCCCGCCCGGGCGAGGTCGAGAGCCCGGGAGGGCGCGGCCGACGACCCGCGTCCCCGGGATGATCCGAACGGCAGGCCCGAGGGGCGACCGCGCAGGTCGTCGCGGTCGCGATGGGGGCACGGAAAGCCAGGTGGGCGGGGTCGGACCGGGGGTTCGCCGGGTGCCCGCTGCTCGTTTCGCCGCGGATGCCGCATCCTTGAGGGTGTGGAGTTCCTCGGGGACGAGTCGGTCGAGCGGAAGGGGAGGGCGCAGGGGATGAGTTCCGGCGCACCTGCTCATAACGCTTCGGTGCACAACAACGGGCGCGGTGCCGCGGACCCGGCGGCCGCAAGGCACCATGGACCGATGCGCGACGACGAGGCGGTCAATGCCCATGGGGCGATCGGCGCGCTCGTCCACCGCGCCGTCGACGGGGACGAGCAGGCCACGCATGATCTGCTCGCCCATGTCCACCCCCTGGCGCTGCGCTACTGCCGCACCCGTCTGTCCCGCCTCCCGGGCGACGCCCGGCACTTCGTGGAGGACCTCGCCCAGGAGGTCTGCGTGGCGGTGCTCCTCGCGCTGCCCCGCTACCGGGACACCGGGCGCCCCTTCGAGGCGTTCGTCTTCGCCATCGCCGCCCACAAGGTCGCCGACCTCCAGCGCGCGGCGATGCGCCACCCCGGCTCGACGGCCGTCCCGTCCGACGAGATGCCCGAGCGGCCGGACGACTCCCTGGGCCCGGAGGAGCGCGCCCTGCTCAGCAGCGACGCGGAATGGGCCAAGAAGCTCCTGGCCAACCTGCCCGAGAACCAGCGGGAGCTGCTGCTGCTGCGGATCGCGGTGGGACTCACGGCCGAGGAGACGGGCCAGATGTTGGGAATGTCACCCGGCGCCGTCCGGGTGGCGCAGCACAGGGCACTGAGCAGGCTGCGGGCGCTGGCCGAGCAGTAGGCCTCGGACGGCCCTTCGTTGAACAGGCGGTACGCCGCTTCCGTAGGAACATACGAAGCCCGGTGCGGGCCGGAACCGTGGAATGAGACAGTCGTCCTTCCCGTTAGCATGGACATCCGCACCGATCAAGGCCATTTGGGGAAGGTGTCATGACTGCCAACGTCGACGGAGTGCCCGGTAAATTCGCGACACTCGGGCTGACCTACGACGACGTGCTGCTGCTGCCGGGCGCATCCGAGGTGCTCCCGAACGCGGTCGACACCTCGTCCCGCATCTCCCGCAACGTCCGGGTGAACATCCCCCTGTTGTCCGCCGCCATGGACAAGGTCACCGAGTCGCGCATGGCGATCGCGATGGCCCGGCTGGGCGGCGTCGGCGTCCTGCACCGCAACCTCTCCGTGGAGGACCAGGTCAACCAGGTCGACCTGGTGAAGCGGTCCGAGTCCGGCATGGTCACCGACCCCATCACGGTGCACCCGGAGGCCACGCTCGCCGAGGCCGACGCCCTGTGCGCCAAGTTCCGCATCAGCGGCGTCCCGGTCACCGACCCGGCCGGCAAGCTGCTCGGCATCGTCACCAACCGCGACATGGCCTTCGAGACGGACCGCTCCCGTCAGGTGCGCGAGGTCATGACCCCGATGCCGCTGGTCACCGGCAAGGTCGGCATCTCCGGCGTCGAGGCCATGGAGCTGCTGCGCAAGCACAAGATCGAGAAGCTGCCGCTGGTCGACGACGCGGGCGTGCTCAAGGGCCTCATCACCGTCAAGGACTTCGTCAAGGCGGAGAAGTACCCGAACGCCGCCAAGGACGCCGAGGGCCGGCTGCTCGTCGGTGCCGCGGTCGGCGCCAGCCCCGAGGCGCTGGAGCGCGCCCAGGCCCTCGCCGAGGCCGGTGTGGACTTCCTGGTCGTCGACACCTCCCACGGCCACAACAGCAACGCCCTCAGCTGGATGTCGAAGATCAAGTCCAGCGTCTCCGTCGACGTGATCGGCGGCAACGTCGCCACGCGCGACGGCGCGCAGGCGCTCATCGACGCCGGTGTCGACGGCATCAAGGTGGGCGTCGGCCCCGGCTCCATCTGCACCACCCGAGTGGTCGCCGGCATCGGCGTCCCCCAGGTCACCGCCATCTACGAGGCGTCCCTCGCCGCCCGTCCGGCGGGCATCCCGCTGATCGGCGACGGCGGCCTGCAGTACTCCGGCGACATCGGCAAGGCGCTCGCCGCCGGCGCCGACACCGTGATGCTGGGCAGCCTGCTCGCGGGCTGCGAGGAGTCGCCGGGTGAGCTGCTCTTCATCAACGGCAAGCAGTTCAAGTCGTACCGCGGCATGGGCTCGCTCGGCGCCATGCAGTCCCGCGGCCAGGGCCGGTCGTACTCGAAGGACCGCTACTTCCAGGCGGAGGTCTCCTCCGACGACAAGCTCGTGCCCGAGGGCGTCGAGGGCCAGGTGCCCTACCGCGGCCCGCTGGCCAACGTGCTGCACCAGCTCGTCGGCGGCCTGCGCCAGACCATGGGCTATGTGGGCGCCGCCACCATCGAGGAGATGGAGTCCAAGGGTCGCTTCGTCCGCATCACCTCGGCGGGCCTCAAGGAGAGCCACCCGCACGACATCCAGATGACGGTCGAGGCGCCGAACTACAGCACCAAGTGACCCGCACGCGCGCGTGAGGCTCGGACAAGGGCGGTCCCGGACGCACCGGGGCCGCCCTTGTCGTACCCGTCGGCGATACTGGAAGACGCTGAAACGCAAAAGGGAAAGGCCACCAACGTGACTGAGATCGAGATCGGGCGCGGCAAGCGCGGCCGCCGGGCGTACGCCTTCGACGACATCGCCGTCGTCCCCAGCCGCCGTACGCGGGACCCGAAGGAGGTCTCGATCGCCTGGCAGATCGACGCCTACCGCTTCGAGCTGCCGTTCCTGGCCGCCCCCATGGACTCGGTCGTCTCCCCGGCCACCGCGATCCGCATCGGCGAGCTCGGCGGCCTCGGCGTGCTGAACCTCGAGGGCCTGTGGACGCGGTACGAGGACCCGCAGCCGCTGCTCGACGAGATCACCGAGCTGGACGCGGAGACCGCGACCCGGCGCCTCCAGGAGATCTACGCGGCTCCCATCAAGGAGGAGCTGATCGGGCAGCGCATCAAGGAGGTGCGCGACTCCGGCGTCGTCACGGCCGCCGCGCTCTCCCCGCAGCGCACGGCCCAGTTCTCCAAGGCCGTCGTGGACGCGGGCGTGGACATCTTCGTCATCCGCGGCACGACGGTCTCCGCCGAGCACGTCTCCGGTTCGCACGAGCCGTTGAACCTGAAGCAGTTCATCTACGAGCTGGACGTCCCGGTGATCGTCGGCGGCTGCGCCACGTACACCGCCGCCCTGCACCTGATGCGCACGGGCGCGGCGGGCGTCCTGGTCGGCTTCGGCGGCGGCGCCGCGCACACCACGCGCAACGTGCTGGGCATCCAGGTCCCGATGGCCACGGCCGTCGCCGACGTCGCCGCGGCCCGTCGTGACTACATGGACGAGTCGGGCGGCCGGTACGTGCACGTGATCGCGGACGGCGGTGTCGGCTGGTCCGGCGACCTGCCCAAGGCGATCGCCTGCGGCGCGGACGCCGTCATGATGGGCTCCCCGCTGGCCCGCGCGACCGACGGTCCGGGCAAGGGCCACCACTGGGGTATGGAGGCGGTGAACGAGGAGCTGCCCCGCGGCAAGAAGGTCGCCCTCGGCACGGTCGGCACGCTGGAGGAGATCCTCACGGGCCCGTCCCACACGCCCGACGGCTCGATGAACCTCTTCGGCGCCCTGCGGCGGGCCATGGCCACGACCGGCTACAGCGAGCTGAAGGAGTTCCAGCGGGTCGAGGTGACGGTGGCGGACTCGCAGCACCGCCGGTAGTCCGCCCGGCGTCCCCACGCGGAGAAGGGCCTGGTCACTCGGGGGAGTGGGCGGGCCCTTTCGCACTCTGTCTTCGGACGGTGCAGTGCCGGAAGATGTGGATCTTGGGGTTCACACACCCCGCACGCCCCCCTTCACAGCCGGTGCGCCGCCCCCGTCGGCGCCGCCCCCCGCGTGTCCAGCAGGAGCTGGGCCTTCACCGACAGGCCCTGGAGGTCGTACGTGCGGTGCTGCTGGAGGAGGATCGTCAGGTCCGCGTCGGCCGCTGCCTCGTAGAGGGAGTCCGCGCGGGGGATCGGGCGGTCGAGGATGCTCCAGGCGGGGACGTGGGGGTCGTGGTAGCTGACCGAGGCGCCCAGTTCCATCAGGCGCAGGGCGATCTCCTGCGCCGGGGTGCCCTGGAGGTCGGCGAGGTCGGGCTTGTACGTGACGCCGAGGAGCAGCACGCGCGCGCCCCGGGCCGACTTGCCGTGCTCGTTCAGGAGCGTGGCGGCGCGCTGGACGACGTAGCCCGGCATGCGGCTGTTGACCTGCTGGGCCAGTTCCACCATGCGCAGGCCGCGGCCGGCCTGGCTGATCAGGTCCTGGGGGACCGAGTGGCCGCCCACGCCCGGCCCGGGGCGGAAGGCCTGGAAGCCGAACGGCTTGGTCTCCGCGCAGCGGATGACGTCCCACAGGTCGACGCCGAGGTCGTGGCAGAGGACCGCCATCTCGTTGACCAGGGCGATGTTCACATGCCGGTAGTTGGTCTCCAGCAGTTGCACGGTCTCCGCCTCGCGGGGCCCACGCGCGCGTACCACCTTGTCGGTCAGCCGGCCGTAGAACGCGGCGGCCGACTCGGTGCACGCCGGGGTGAGGCCGCCGATGACCTTCGGGGTGGTGGCGGGCGTGACGTCGCGGTTGCCGGGGTCGACGCGGCTGGGGGAGTACGCGAGGTGGAAGTCGCGGCCCGCGCGCAGGCCGGACCCCTCTTCGAGCAGCGGACGGAGGAATTCCTCCGTCGTCCCCGGGTGCACAGGGGACTCAAGGATCACGGTGGTGTGCGGCCGCAGATGGGCGGCCAGGGTGCGGGCCGCGGCCTCCAGCCGGCTCAGGTCGAGCCCGCCGTCCGCACCCGGAGGCGTCGGCGCGCAGATGACCGCCGTGCGCACCCGGCCCAGCTCGGCCGGGGCGGTGGTCGGCCGGAAGCCCCCCGAGAGCATCCGGCGCAGTTCCGCGGGGCTGAGCGAGCCGGCCTCGGGGCCGTTCCGGTACCCCAGGGTGGGGATGCCGGCGGCGACGGCGGCCTGGGCCAGGTGCAGGCCGTACGGGCCGAGTCCGATGACGGCGAGATCTGCGGGCATGGCGTGGCCGTCCTTCCCGATAGCCGAAGTGGGACAGGTGCGCAAGCCCTGTGGACAGGACGGGCGAGCGCAATGTCAGACTAGGAGTAAATATGACCGATATGCGGGATTGGCTGGCCGAGTTTCGGTGAGTGTTCCGTGACCGTTGTCCACAGGCTGAGGGCCCGTGGTGGCTGAAGTCGGGCAACCCGGTCAGAATTTGGGCAGGGGGATACGGACGGGGCTGCGCCCGACGGGTGCGGTCGGCGCGACCGATGAGCGGGAGGCAGCGGTGAGGACAGCGACACTCGGACCGGCGCAGCGCGCCGAGTCACTCGCAGCGATGGCCGAGCGCGAGCTGGACGTGCTGGTCGTGGGCGCGGGCGTGGTCGGTGCGGGCACCGCGCTCGACGCCGTGACCAGGGGCCTGTCCACGGGTCTGGTCGAGGCGCGGGACTGGGCGTCCGGCACCTCCAGCCGGTCCAGCAAGCTCATCCACGGCGGCCTGCGCTATCTGGAGATGCTCGACTTCGCGCTGGTCAGGGAGGCCCTGAAGGAGCGCGGCCTGCTGCTGGAGCGGCTCGCCCCCCATCTGGTGAAGCCGGTGCCGTTCCTGTACCCGTTGCAGCACAAGGGCTGGGAGCGGCTGTACGCGGGGTCGGGCGTCGCCATGTACGACGCCATGTCCATGGCCCGCGGGCACGGCCGGGGTCTTCCGATGCACCGGCACCTGACGCGTAATCACGCCCTGCGGGTGGCGCCCTGCTTGAAGAAGGACGCCCTGGTCGGGGCGTTGCAGTACTACGACGCCCAGATGGACGACGCCCGCTACGTGGCGACCCTGGTGCGCACGGCGGTGGCGTACGGCGCGAAGGCCGCCAACCGCGCGCGGGTGACGGGCTTCCTGCGCGAGGGCGAGCGGGTCGTCGGCGCGAAGGTGCAGGATGTCGAGGGCGGCGGCGAGTACGAGATCCGCGCCAAGCAGGTCGTCAACGCCACCGGCGTGTGGACGGACGACACGCAGGCCATGGTCGGCGAGCGCGGCCAGTTCCACGTGCGGGCGTCCAAGGGCATCCACCTGGTCGTGCCGCGCGACCGGATCCACTCCACGACCGGGCTCATCCTGCGCACGGAGAAGTCCGTGCTGTTCGTCATCCCCTGGGGCCGGCACTGGATCGTCGGCACCACGGACACCGACTGGGACCTCGACAAGGCCCACCCGGCCGCCTCCAGCGCGGACATCGACTACCTGCTGGAGCATGTGAACTCGGTGCTCGCGGTGCCGCTCACCAGGGACGACGTCCAGGGCGTGTACGCGGGCCTGCGGCCCCTGCTCGCGGGGGAGTCGGACGCCACCAGCAAGCTGTCGCGCGAGCACACCGTCGCCCATCCGGTGCCCGGGCTCGTCGTCGTGGCGGGCGGCAAGTACACGACGTACCGGGTCATGGCCAAGGACGCGGTGGACGCGGCGGTGCACGGCCTCGACATGCGCGTCGCCGAGTGCGTCACCGAGGACGTGCCGCTGCTCGGCGCCGAGGGCTACCGGGCGCTGTGGAACGCGCGGGCCCGGATCGCCGCCCGGACCGGACTCCATGTGGTGCGCGTAGAGCACCTGCTCAACCGGTACGGGGCGATGGCCGAGGAACTGCTCGACCTCATCGCCGAGAACCCGTCGCTGGGTGAGCCGCTGCCCGCGGCCGACGACTATCTCCGCGCCGAGATCGTCTACGCGGCCTCGCACGAGGGGGCGCGGCATCTGGACGACGTGCTGACCCGGCGGACGCGCATCTCGATCGAGACCTTCGACCGCGGCACGCGCAGTGCGCGCGAAGCCGCCGAGCTGATGGCGCCGGTGCTCGGCTGGGACGAGGACCAGATCGAACGCGAGGTCCAGCACTACGAGAAGCGGGTGGAGGCCGAGCGCGAGTCGCAGCGGCAGCCGGACGACCTGACGGCGGACGCGGCGCGGCTGGGGGCGCCGGACATCGTGCCGTTGTGAGCGGCTGCGGGACGCTGCCCGCGGATATCACCCGAACGGGTGTCGGGATGCGGGAGCTTCGTTCGGGACCCGGTCGTTCTACGCGGTGCGGGGGCAGAACTCGGCCGCGAGCAACGCGGGTTCGAGGCCGGGATCTGCGATCGCGTCCGTGTTCACGCGGAAGGTGAGGACCCGCCGGCCGTCGACGCCGGCGGCGGCGCGCACATAGCTGCCGGATATGTGCCCGTTGTGCCCCCACACCGTGGTGCCGCACGGAAGCTTCTCCGGGAACAGCCCCATGCCGTACGCGCCGTGTGCGGCTCGGGTGTCGAGCATCTCGCGCAGCCAGCGCGGGGGCAGCAGCCGCCCCCCGAGCAGGGCCCCGTAGAAGGTGTCCAGATCGGCGAGCGTGCTCACCAACTCGCCCGCGGCGCCGGCCACCCGCGGATCGAGATCGGTGACGTCCGTGCCGTCGGCGGCGTAGGCGCGGCCGTGCGGAGCGGGCAGCGAGGAGCGGGATCCAGGGAAGGAGGTGCCCGTCAGACGCAGCGGAGTGATGATGCGGCGCTCGGCCTCGGTGGCGTACGAGTGGCCGGTGACCTGCTCGATGACCAGGCCGAGCAGAACGTAGTTGGTGTTCGAGTAGGAGAAGCGGCCGCGTGCGGCCGGAGGGTGGGTGAGTGCGATGCGCAGGGCCTGACGGGCGGTCACGGGCACGGTTCCGTCGGTGGCCGCGGTGAAGTCGTACAGGCCGCTGGTGTGGGTGAGCAGGGACCGCAGGGTCAGCGCGCGGCCGTCGTTGCCCGCTCCCCGGACCAGACCCGGCAGGTGCTGCTCCACGGTGTCGGACAGCGACAGCCGGTCCTCGGCGGCCAGTTGCAGCACGACCGTGGCGATGAACGTCTTGGTGATGCTGCCCGCCCGGAAGTGGTCCGACGGGGCGATTCCCCGCCCGGCGTGGGCATAGCGGATGGTGGCTCCCTCCCGGGCCAGCAGGGCCGCGGCGGGGGCTCTGCCCCGGGTCACCAGCAGCGGCAGCACGGAGTTCGTGGGAGGTGTCGAGAGAGCCGAGGAGTCGGCCGGGGGCAGACCGAGGAGGGCTACGGACACAGGCAGGGCCAGCAGCGTCCGAAACGGCGGCATGAGGCTCCTCCCTGATCGGGGCCCATCATGCAAGGCGGCGCGCGGGAGGCCGCACCCGGGTTCGGGGCGGGCGGGCCGGCCGGCGTCCGCCAGGGGCCCCCTGGGCGCTGGGCACTTGTCGGGTGAGAGACAATGGAGGCTCTGTCAGGGCGGGTTGTATGAGGGGACGCATGTCGGAGGCGGAGCGGGCGGGCACATCTCGTCAGGACACTCGTCAGGACAACAGGGAGCGTCTCCTCGCGGGGCGTTACCGGCTGGGCAAGGTGCTCGGCCGCGGCGGCATGGGCACGGTCTGGCGGGCCGAGGACGAGACGCTGGGGCGGACGGTCGCCGTCAAGGAGTTGCGGTTCCCGGGCAACATCGACGAGGACGAGAAGCGGCGGCTGATCACGCGGACGCTGCGCGAGGCCAAGGCGATCGCGCGGATCCGCAACAACAGCGCGGTGACCGTCTTCGACGTGGTCCAGGAGGACGACCGGCCCTGGATCGTGATGGAGCTGGTCGAGGGCAAGTCGCTGGCCGAGGTCATCCGGGAGGACGGCCTCCTCGACCCGAAGCGCGCCGCGGAGGTCGGGCTCGCCGTCCTGGACGTGCTGCGGTCCGCGCACCGCGAGGGCATCCTGCACCGTGACGTGAAGCCGTCGAACGTGCTGATCGCCGAGGACGGCCGGGTCGTGCTCACCGACTTCGGTATCGCCCAGGTCGAGGGCGATCCGTCCATCACCTCGACCGGCATGCTCGTCGGCGCGCCCTCCTACATCTCCCCGGAGCGGGCGCGCGGGCACAAGCCCGGCCCGGCGGCCGACCTGTGGTCGCTCGGCGGTCTGCTGTACGCGGCGGTGGAGGGCACACCGCCGTACGACAAGGGGTCGGCCATAGCGACCCTCACGGCCGTGATGACCGAGCCGCTGGAGGAGCCGAAGAACGCGGGCCCGCTGAAGGACGTCATCCACGGGCTGCTCACCAAGGACCCGGCCAAGCGGCTCGACGACGCGGGCGCCCGGGCGTTGCTGAACGCGGTCATCCACGCGCCCGTGCCGTCCGAGGCCGAGCCGCTGGACGCGACGAAGGTCGTGCCGCTGCCGGCGCAGCCGGGCGGGCCGTCGGGCAAGAAGGGCTCGGCGGGCTCGGCGGGTTCCGCGGGCAAGCGGGGCGAGGAGGCCGGGGAGCGGTTGCGCGGGGCGCTGCGTTCCGTGCGCAAGGCCGCGGCGGGATCGGCCGCCGCCGCCACCACCGAGTCCGAGGCCGGCTCGCGCTCCTCCGGATCAGGCCCCTCCGGTTCAGGCTCCTCCGGTTCGGGTTCTTCCGGCCCGGGCGCTTCCCGCCCGGACGGCAGGGCGGCGCGGAGCGGGGGCGCGGGGGCGTCCGGGGCGCAGTCGGGTGGTACGGCGGCCTCGGGTGCGGCGGCCGGGGCCGGCGAGCGGGGTACGCAGGGGGCGAAGACGCCGTCCGGGGGCCAGAGTTCGGGGTGGCCCGTGATGCCGCGGCCGGACCTGCCGCCGCGGCCCGTGCCCAGGGCGCCGCTCACCGACGTGGTGCCGCGGCGGACCCTGATGATCATCGCGGTGGTCGTGGTGCTCGCCGTGATCGGCACCGTCCTGGCCATAGCGCTCAGCGGGGACGACGACGGCTCGAAGGGAGCGGCCGGCGGGAGCGGCGACAAGACCGTCGCCACCGCGTCCGGCAGCGCCGACACCAAGGGCGACGAGAAGGACGGCACGCGTACGGACGGTGCGGCGACCCAGCCCGCGCCCTCCGGGACTGCCTCGGACGGCACGCCGAGCGGCTCCTCCGGTGCCGGCGCCGGGGCGGGTTCCGGCGGCTCCGGTGGCGGGGGCACCTCGGAGGTGTCGACCCACCAGGGGAAGCAGGGGTACTCGATCGGCCTGCCGAAGGGGTGGAAGTACGGCTCCACGGGTGCGGCCGGAGACCGGTTCACCGGCCCCGACGGGCAGAAGCTGCTCATCGCCTGGACGTCCACGCCCAAGGGCGACCCGGTGGCGGACTGGAAGAACCAGGAGCGCTACATGCAGCGCGCCCAGTACAAGAGGATCCGAATAGAGCAGGTGGACTACCGCGGCTGGAACACGGCCGACTGGGAGTTCACCTACGTCGAGAGCGGCACCAAGTACCGGACCATCGACCGTGGGTTCGTCGTCGACGACCGGCAGGGGTACGCGCTGATGTACACGGCGAAGGCCGCCGACTGGGAGGGCGAGCTGCGCGAGGGGACGTGGCGGACGCTCACCAAGACCTTCGAACCCAAGTCCTGAGCATGGGCCGCCCCGGGTTTGGGGAGTGAGATCTGGCATCCCCACGATGCGGGTTGCCTGCGGCACGTATCGTAAATGTTTGCGGACCGTACGCAGCCGGAACGGACCGTGGGGCGAACGGATGTGACCGACCAGGCTGCCGGGGGAGGCACCGTGGACGACTATGCGGGACGGGTACTCGCCGACCGCTACCGCCTGCCGCTGCCGCCGTCCGACGAGTACGAACTCACCGAGACCCGCGCCTTCGACACCTACAGCGGACAGGAAGTCCTGGTCAGGCAGGTGCCGTTGCCCGAAGTGGTCGAGGCCGAGGTCCTCGACGCGGAGGGGCTGCCCGACGGCTTCACGGCACGCGAGGGGGGCGCGCGGCGGCCCGGCGCGCGTCCGGGCACCCGGCGGCCCACGGATCCGGTGGTGCGACGCGCGGTCGAGGCCGCGCAGGCCGCGGCGGCCATCCCCGACCACCCCCGGCTCGACCAGGTCTTCGACGTGTTCGCCGAGGGCGGTTCGCTGTGGATCGTCAGTGAGCTGGTGGCCGCGCGTCCGCTGGCCGCGCTGCTCGCCGAGAAGCCGCTGACGCCGTACCGGGCGGCCGAGGTGGCCTCCGACGTGCTCATGGCGCTGCGGGTGCTGCACGCCCACGGCTGGGTGCACCGGAACATCACCGCGCGGACGGTGCTCGTCTGCGACGACGGCCGGGTGATGCTGACCGGGCTGGCGGTGGGAGCGGCGGAAGAGGCGCTGTGCGGGTACGACCCGGTGCCGCCGCCGGCCTACGAGGAGTCCGAGCAGGGGCTCGGCCCGGCCGGTGGCCCGGGACAGTCCGGTGGGGCCGCCGGGCTGACGCGTGGCGTGGGCGGTCCGGCCGGCGGGCGAGGCCCGGGCGGGGCCGGCGGCCCCGGAGGTCCGGCCGGGGGCAGTGGGCCCGGCGGGATCGGTGGCTCGGGGGACCCCGAGGCCGCGCGGCGGGCCGCCATAGAGGCGCGGGAGGCCAGGGGTCTGCCGACGGCCGGAGCCGGCACCGGCGGAGGACCGGCCGTGCCGGCGCGCCGGAGCGAGGACGACGGTGGCGACCCGCGGGCCGCGCGCGCCGGGGCGATCGCCGCCTACCGGGCGGGTGCCCGGGCCGCCGCCCGGGTCCAGGAGGCGCAGCAGAACGGCCGGGCGGCGCTGCCCGGCGCCCGCCCCGCCCCGGACAGCGGTCCCGCGCCGCACGGCAACGGCTCGGCGCGGTCGCCGTACATCCCCGGGCAGGGCACGGCACCCGAAGCGGCCCCGCCGGGGCGGATAGCCGACCCCTACGGCGTGGGCGGCAACCCCCGGACGACCGCCTGGCACGGCGCCACGCCCCGCGGCGGGCGGGGCGACGCGCCCCCGGCGCAGGACCAGGAACAGGCGGCCCTCCCCCCGGCCTCTGACACCTCCGCGGCCACGCGGTGGGACGACCTGGTCGCCGACACCCCCGCCCCCCGGCGCGGTCCGGCCACGGCCCTGGCCGCCGAGCGGGCCCGGCAGGCGCGGATGGCGGTCGTCGGGCCGGTCACCGAGCGCTGGGCGCCGGAGCAGGCCGGACCCGTCCACGAGAACTGGCAGCTGGCCGCGCCGATCGGCCCCGCCACCGACCTGTGGGCGCTCGGCGCGCTGCTCTTCCGGGCCGTGCAGGGCCACGCGCCCTACCCGGAGGAGTCGACGGCCGAGCTGGTGCAGATGGTGTGCGCGGAACCGCCCGCGTACGCCGAGGAGTGCGGGCCGCTCCGGCCGGTCGTGGAGTCACTGCTGCGTCAGGACCCGACCGAGCGCCTCGACTTCGAGGAGCTGCGCGGCTGGCTGCGGTCCCTGGTGCGCTCGGCGCCGGAGCCGGAGGCCGGGCTGCACGTCGTCCCGGCCCCGCCCGTCGATGCCAGCCGGCTGCCCGTCGTACGTCGCCGGGGCGAGCTGGTGCGACGGCGGCGGGCCGGGCTGCCCGCGCACCACGGGCGGCACAAGCGGGCCAAGGAGTCCCGGTCGCCGCACCGCCTCGGCCGCACCCTGCTCCTGCTGGTCCTGCTCGCGATGGCCGCCGCGATCGCCTACGCCATGCTCTTCATGCCCAAGTCGGACACCGAAGGCGCGAAGGGCGCGGACCGCACCGGTGCCGCCGGCGAGGTCAGCCAGGCGCCCGAGCCGGACGCCGGCAGCGAGCCGCGGCCCGACCAGACCTCGCCCGCCCCCGGGAAGAGCCCGTCGACGTCGGCCGGTGCCGGCGAGACCCAGACCACCGGCCCCGACGTCGCCGACGGCTTCACGCTGCGCAAGGACCCGGCCGGCTTCCAGGTCGCCGTCGCCAAGGGCTGGGACCGCACCCCGGGGAACGGCGACGGCCAGGTCGTCTACGCCAAGGGCGACTTCCGGCTCATCGTCGTACCGGGCCGGGACAGGGCGTCGGAGTACGGCAGCGACCCGATGGCCTACCAGCGGGAGCGGGAGCGCGAGTTGCAGCCGTACCGGGACTCCAGCTGGGCCACCTCCACGGGCCTGAAGACGATCGAGGTGGGCGGCCGGACCATGGCCGAGGGGCAGTTCACCTGGACCGGCGAGGACGGCGGCGAGCTGTATGTGCGCAACCTCGCGATGCTGGTCGACGGGCGGTACCACGTGGTCCAGGTGCGCGGCCCGGAGGCGGAGCGGGACGAGGTGACGCGGCTGTACGAGCAGGCGGCGGCGACGTACCGGGCGACGAAATGATCCCCTGAGGCGCCTGCCGCGCGCCGGCGTTCACCTCACCTTTCCCTCGGGTCCCGGACGGCGACAACCGTCACAGTGCGGTCACCGTGGTACCCCGCTTGTTCCCTGGGAAAGCGCGGGTCCTTACGCTGACCCTGTCAAGACCATTGCGGGGCAACGTGAATCAGATGCAGGGCCTGCTCGTCGCGGGCCGCTACCGGCTGGCCGAGTCCATCGGCAGTGGCGGCATGGGCCGGGTATGGCGTGCACATGACGAAGTGCTGCACCGGTCGGTGGCCATCAAGGAGTTGACGGCCGCCCTCTACGTCTCCGAGAGCGAGCAGGCGATCCTGCTGGCCCGCACCCGGGCCGAGGCCAGGGCGGCCGCGCGGATCAGCCACACCGCGGTCGTCACCGTGCACGACGTGCTGGAGCACGACGGCCGCCCGTGGATCGTGATGGAGCTGGTCGAGGGCCGCTCGCTGGCCGACGCGGTCAAGGAGGAGGGGCGCGTCGAACCGCGCGAGGCGGCGCGCATCGGCCTCTGGGTACTGCGGGCGCTGCGTGCCGCGCACACCGCCGGCGTCCTGCACCGCGACGTCAAGCCGGGCAACGTCCTGCTCGGCCGCGACGGACGGGTCCTGCTCACCGACTTCGGCATCGCCCAGATCGACGGCGACACCACCATCACCCGGACCGGAGAGGTCGTCGGCTCGGTCGACTACCTGGCCCCCGAGCGCGTGCGCGGCCACGACCCGGGCCCCTCCTCCGACCTGTGGGCGCTCGGCGCGACGCTCTACACGGCGGTGGAGGGCCGGTCACCGTTCCGCCGCACCACCCCGCTGACCACCATGCAGGCGGTGGTCGAGGAGGAGGCCGCCGAACTCCGGCACGCCGGTCCGCTCGCGCCCGTCATCACCGCCCTGCTCCGCAAGGACCCCGCGAGCCGGCCCGACGCGTCCGAGGCCGAGCGGATGCTGGCCGAGGCGGCGGAGGGACGACGGCCGAGCGGGGCGCGGGCATATGCCCCCACGCAGTACGGAGGGACCCCGCCGTACCAGGAGGCCCACAGCGGCACGGGCCCGGCCGGCTCCCCCTCGGCGTCCCACACCCGCACCCCGCTCCCCCCGCTGGCCGGCACCCCGGCCGCCGGAACGCCGACGGCCGGGACACCGACGGCGGGGACGCCCACGGCAGGCACTCCGGCGGGCCGTCCCGCCACGGTCGGCCCGACGGCGACCGGGCCGCAGCCCGCCGGTCCGGGACGGCGCCGCCGGCTGCGCACGCTCGCCCTCGTCGTGGCGCTCGCGGCGATCATCGGCGGGGGCACGGCCGTGGCGCTGCAGCAGTGGGACGAGGGCCGGCAGACGCCGGGCGCCGCGTCCGGCTCGACCGCTTCCCGGACCAAGGAACAGCCCGGCGGATCGGTGCCCGCCGGCTGGACCCGCCGCGACGACCCCGCCGGTTTCAGCCTCTACCTGCCCCAGGGCTGGAAGCGCCAGCTCTACGGCCCGCAGGGCGAACTCAGGCAGATCGACTACACGCCCGACGGCGGCCGGCACTTCGTCCGGATCGCCGTCGACACCTCCCCGGACTTCGGCGACCCCTACGCCCACCAGCTCGACCTGGAGGAGCAGCTCAAGGACCTGGCCCACTACAAGCGCCTCACGCTGAAGCGCAACATCTACCGGGACCGGGAAGGCGCCCTGTGGGAGTACACCTGGACCGCGCAGGCGACGGACAACAAGTTCCCCGGGCCGCGCCGCGCCATCGAGGAGACGTACATCGCCCGCGACGGCACCGAGTACGCGCTCTACATGTCCGCGCCGGCGTCGGACTGGGCGAAGGCGCGCAAGCAGTTCACCTCGGTGCTGCAGGGCTGGCAGGAGAAGACCTCCTGAGAAGGCGGGGTCTCTGACCCGGGGCTGTCTGTTTCGGCCACCCGCAGGTCGCCGCCCCGGAGCGGTCCGGTCCGGTGGGGCATGATGGCCGTATGGGGACCGAGGGGCACAACATGCGTGTCATCGCGGGCCGTTACCGGCTCGAGGAGAGGCTCGGGCGCGGGGGCATGGGCGTGGTCTGGCGGGCGACCGACCAACTGCTCGGCCGGGGCGTGGCCGTCAAGGAACTCCCCTACGACGAGACGCTCTCGGCGGCCGAGGCGCGCCGGCAGCGGGACCGTACGCTGCGCGAGGCCCGGGCGGTCGCCCAGCTGAGCCATCCGCACATCATCGTCGTCCACGACGTCGTCGAGCACGAGGACCGCCCCTACATCGTCATGGAGCTGATCGAGGGCGGTTCGCTCGCCGACCGGCTCGCCACCAGCGGCCCGGTCGACGCCGCCGAGGCCGCGCGCATCGCCATCGCACTGCTCGGCGCGCTGCGGGCCGCCCACGCGTCCGGGGTGCTGCACCGCGACCTCAAACCGGACAACGTGCTGCTGGAGACCGGCACCGACCGGGTCGTCCTCACCGACTTCGGCATCGCCCAGGTGCAGGGCGCCCCCACACTCACCGAGAACGGCTCCTTCGTCGGCTCGCCCGAGTACACCGCGCCCGAGCGGATGTCCGGGGCCCGGACCGGGCCCGAGTCCGACCTGTGGTCGCTGGGCGCGCTGCTGTGCGCGGCCCTGAGCGGGGAGTCGCCGTTCCACCGCGACTCGCTGGGCGGCATCCTGCACGCGGTCGTGGTCGGCGACATCCAGCCGCCCGCGCAGGCCGGGCCGCTCCTGCCCGTCGTACGGGGTCTGCTGGAACGCGATCCGGACCGGCGGCTGGACGCGGACCGGGCGGAGCGGATGCTGCGGGCCTTCCGCGACACGGGCCGTACGCCGCAGGCGCCGCCGCCCGGCTACGCGCCGACGGTGCGGGACGACGCCCCGCGCGGGCGGCCCCTCGCACCGCCGCAGGACATCGCGGACCGGCAACCGCCCGGGCCGGCGGCGGACGGGCCCGTCCCGGACGGCCAACGGGAGGAGTCGTTCCTCCGGCAGCCCACGCGGCGGGTGCTCGTGGCCGCGCTGCTGGTCGCCGCGATGGCCGGGGCGGGGGTGTCCGCGGCGGCGCTGCTCAGGGGGGAGGGCGACGGGGACGGCGGCCCCACACCGACGAGTTCGGCACCCGAGACGCCCGCGACCCGGTCGGCGTCCCCCAGCACCTCCGCGCACCGGTGACGCACCGTCAGCTGCCCGGGGGGCGACTTACCGGCGCCCGGAACCGACTCGCGTCGACAATCCCCCGTCTCGCAGGGTACTGATGGGGCATGAGCAACGACGGGGGCGGGACGGGCGCCCAGGGCCGACTGGTCGGCGGACGGTACCGGCTGATCGAGCGCATCGGCTCCGGCGGGATGGGCACCGTCTGGCGGGCCCGCGACGAACTCGTCCAGCGCGAAGTCGCCGTCAAACAGCCCCACTTGCCCGGCGAGCCGGAGGACGAGAGCCACCGGCGGGCCGCCCACCGGCTCCACCGCGAGGCCCGCGCCGCCGCCCGCGTCGACCATCCCGCGGCCGTCACCATCCACGACGTGGTCGTCGAGGCGGAGCAGCCGGACGACCGCCCGCGGCCCTCGGGCCCCGACGAACTCGACGCTGCCGAGGCGCTCGACGGGCTGCCCTGGATCGTCATGGAGCTGGTCCGGGGCGAGTCCCTGCACGAGACGCTCCGGCGCGGCCCGGTCGACGTGCCCGAAGCCGCCCGGATCGGCCTCGCGGTCCTCGGCGCCCTGCGCGCGGCGCACTCCGTCGGCATCGTGCACCGGGACGTCAAGCCCGCCAACGTGCTGCTGGGCCCGCACCGGCGCGTCGTCCTCACCGACTTCGGCATCGCCCATGTGCGGGGCGAGGACTCCCTCACGGCCGGTGGGGAGTCGGTCGGCTCGCTGGAGTTCGTCGCCCCCGAGCGGATGTCCGGCCGTATCGCCGGGCCCGCCTCCGACCTGTGGTCTCTGGGAGTGCTGCTGTACGCCGCCGTGGCGGGCGCGTCCCCGTTCCGCCGGACCACGCCCAAGGCCACGCTCGCCGCGATCCTCGCCGCCGAGCCGCCCGAACCGGAGCGGGCCGGACCGCTCGGGCCGCTGATCGTACGGCTGCTGGCCCGGGACCCCGAACAGCGGCCGGACGCCGAGGAGGTCGCGAAGGAACTGGAGGCGGTGGCCGGGCGGGGACCGGAGAGGGAGCCGGTGCGGGAGTTCGGCCAGGAGGCCGAGGAGATACTGGAGCGGTCGGAGGACGGCACGCTACGGCTCGGCGGCGGAACGACCGCACCGCCGGAGGCCGTCGAGCACGACCCGCTGTCTGCGCCCGTCGAGCGCGACCCGCTGTCTGCGCCCGTCGACCACGACACTCTGTCTGAGGCCGTCGAGCACGACACGCCGTCAGCGCCCGTCGACCACGACACGCCGTCAGCGCCCGTCACGCCCTCTGTGCCCGTCGACCACGACACGCCGAAGCACCACCTCCTCCGCCCCGGCCCCGTCGCCCTCTTGGGCGCGCTGCTCGTCGGCGGCATCGGGGCCGCCACCCAGCTCGCCGACACCAGCAGCGCGGAGACCACCGACCACCCCGTCGGCGCCACGCCGGCCCCCACCGCCTCCGGCCCCGGCGGCACCTGGACCGCGCACCGCGAGCCGGATCTGTCGGCGGTGCTCCACCTCCCGGCCGACTACCGCCGGCTCGCCGAAGCCGGCAGCGCCACCGACCAGCCCCGCATGGCCCTTTACGGCGATGCGCGGGGCGGCAGCGTCCAGGTCCGCCTCCTCCTGTGGGACAGGGCCCCGGGCTCCCCGATGGACGAGGCCCGGAAGGCGCACGCCGCCTGGGGGGAGCAGGCCCGCACGCGGTACACCCGCACCAGCGTCCAGGCCTACGACGCCGCCATCGCCGACACCACCTACCACCTGGACGAGGCCCCCCGGCGGGTCATGCAGGTCATGGTCCGCACCGACGACGACCGCATGTACGAACTGCGCGTCGACATGCCCAGGGGCACGCCGGAGGAGAAGGAGGGCACCTCGCTGTTCCAGGGCGCCCGGGACCGGCTGGGAATCGTGGAAGGCTGAATCACATCGGCCCGCCACCGCCCCACGCCCTGATCAGCGCGTTTGTTGCCAGCAGCCACTGGCGTCGTGTGTGCAGTCGGTGAAGCCGTATTACCGACGGGTACCCAAAGGCTCCGCCGCGGCATACCCTGCGCCTCATGACGGACGCGCAGGCCGCCGAGAAGACGGCAGAGACCGGCACGGCACAGACCGGTACGAACCCCCTCGCCCCCGCCCCGGAGGGCGCCCGCACCGCCGCCGACGTGGTGACCCCCGAGCTGATCGCCCAGCTCACCAAGGGCGTGCTCGGCTCCGGTCGTACCGCCAACCACACGCCGTTCACCGGTGAGAAGCTGGCCGACCTCCCCGAGTCGACGCCCGAGGACGTGGCACGGGCCTTCGAACTGGCCCGCGCCGCCCAGGCGGTGTGGGCGCAGACCCCGGTGCGGCAGCGCGCCGCCGTCCTGCTCCGCTTCCACGACCTGCTGCTGGAGCGCCAGGCCGAGGTGCTCGACCTCATCCAGCTGGAGACCGGCAAGGCCCGCCTGCACGCCCACGAGGAGGTCCAGGCCGTCGCGGTCGCCGCCCGGCACTACGGCCGCAGGGCCTCCGCCTACCTCCGCCCGAAGCGGCACGCCGGGGCCATGCCGACCCTCACGAAGGTCACCGAACTGCGCCACCCGCGTGGGGTGGTCGGCCAGATAGCCCCGTGGAACTACCCGTTGGAGCTGTCGGTCGGCGACGCGCTCCCCGCGTTCGTCGCGGGCAACGCGGTCGTCATGAAGCCCGACACCGAGACCTGCCTGACCGCCCTGTGGGCCCGTGACCTGCTGATCGAGGCCGGCCTGCCCGCCGACGTCTTCCAGGTCGTGCTCGGCGAGGGCCCGGTCGTCGGCCCCGAGGTCGTCCGGCACGCCGACTACGTCTCCTTCACCGGCTCCACCCGCACCGGCCGCGAGGTCGCCCAGGGCGCCGCCGCCCGGCTGGTCGGCGTCTCCCTCGAACTCGGCGGCAAGAACGCCATGCTGGTGCTGGAGGACGCCGACATCGAGAAGGCCGCGGCCGGAGCCGTGCGCGCCTGCTTCTCCTCCGCCGGCCAGCTCTGCATCTCCATCGAGCGGCTCTACGTCCACGAGTCGATCGCGGACGCCTTCCTGCAGCGCTTCGCCGCCCGCACCAAGGCCATGCGCCTCGGCAAGTCCCTGGCGTACGGCGCCGACATGGGTTCCCTGGTCGGCGAACGACAGCTGGAGACCGTCACCCGGCACGTGGAGGAGGCCGTCGCCAAGGGCGCGACCGTCGTCGCGGGCGGGGTGGCGCGCCCGGACATCGGCCCGTACTTCTTCGAGCCCACGATCCTCGACGGCGTCGGCACGGACATGTCCGTCTGCACGGAGGAGACCTTCGGCCCGGTCGTCTCCGTCTACCGCTTCAAGGACGAGGACGAGGTCGTCGAGCGCGCCAACGCCACGGCGTACGGCCTGAACTCCTCGGTCTGGACGAAGAACGCCCGGCGTGGCCAGGAGGTCGCCGCCCGCCTGCGCACCGGCACGGTCAACATCAACGAGGGCTACGCCCCCGCGTACGGCAGCGCCCAGGCGCCCATGGGCGGCATGAAGGACTCCGGCCTCGGCCGCCGCCACGGCTCCGAGGGCATCCTCAAGTACACCGAGGCCCAGACGGTCGCCCACCAGCGGGTCCTGCCGATGGCCCCCTCCCTGGGCATGGACGACGAGCAGTACGCCCGGTTCATGAGCAGGAGCCTCCGCCTGATGAAGGCGTTCCGGTTCCGGTGATTCAGCGAGGAGAGCACGTGCCTCAGGACGCATACGACTACGACGTCATCGTCGTCGGCTCCGGCTTCGGCGGCTCCGTGACCGCCCTGCGCCTCACGGAGAAGGGCTACAAGGTAGGCGTCCTGGAGGCCGGCCGCCGCTTCACCCGCGAGACCCTCCCGAAGAACTCCTGGGACCTCAAGAACTACCTCTGGGCCCCCAAACTCGGGATGTACGGCATCCAGCGCATCCACCTGCTGGGCAACGTCATGGTCCTGGCGGGCGCGGGCGTCGGCGGCGGCTCCCTCAACTACGCCAACACCCTCTACGTCCCGCCGAAACCGTTCTTCGAGGACCCGCAGTGGCGGGACATCACGGACTGGCAGGAGGAGCTGAAGCCGTACTACGACCAGGCCCGGCGCATGCTCGGCGTCCGGCTCAACCCGACCATGACCCCCTCCGACGTCCATCTGAAGGCCGCCGCGGAGCGCATGGGCTGCGGCGACTCCTTCCACCTCGCCCCCGTCGGCGTCTTCTTCGGCGACGGCGAGGACGCCGACGGCACGGTGAAGGCCGAGCCGGGCCAGGAGGTGCCCGACCCGTACTTCGGCGGGGCGGGCCCGGCCCGCAGGGCCTGCGCGGAGTGCGGCGAGTGCATGACCGGCTGCCGCCACGGCGCGAAGAACACCCTCAACGAGAACTACCTGTACCTCGCCGAGAAGGCCGGCGCGGTCGTCCACCCCCTGACGACGGTCGTCTCGGTCACCGACGACTCACGCGGCGGGTACGCGGTCGCCACCCTGCCCACCGACGACCGCCGCAAGGCCGCGGGCCGCACCTACACGGCCCGCCGGGTCGTCCTCGCCGCCGGCACCTACGGCACGCAGACCCTGCTGCACCGCATGAAGGCGGGCGGCCAACTGCCGTACATCTCGGACCGGCTGGGCGAGCTGACCCGCACCAACTCCGAGGCCCTGGTCGGCGCCCAGACCGACGACCGGCGCTACCGCAAGGCACACGGCGCGCCGAGGGTCGACTTCACGCGGGGCGTGGCCATCACGTCCTCGATCCACCCCGACGCGAACACCCACATCGAGCCGGTCCGCTACGGCAAGGGCTCCAACTCGATGGGCGGCCTGTCCATCCTCCAGGTCCCCTACGCCGGGACGAACTCGGGCACCTCACGGGTCCTGGGCTTCCTCGCCCACGCGGCGAGACACCCCTGGCTGGTGCTGCGCTCCCTGTCCAACCGGCGCTGGTCGGAGCGGACCATCATCGGCCTGGTGATGCAGTCGCTGGACAACTCCCTGACGACGTACCTGAAACCGTCGGGAGCCGGCCGCGGCCTGCTCACCGCCCGCCAGGGCCATGGTGCCCCCAACCCCAAGCAGATCAAGGCCGCCACCGAGAGCGCGTCGGCGCTGGCCGCCGAGATCAACGGCTTCGCCGGCTCCAACGTCGGTGAACTGATGGGCACCCCGCTCACGGCCCACTTCCTCGGCGGCTGCCCGATCGGCTCCTCCCGCGAGACCGGCGTGATCGACCCGTACCACCGCCTCTACGGCCACCCCGGCATCTCGGTCGTCGACGGCGCCGCGGTCTCCGCCAACCTGGGCGTCAACCCGTCCCTGACCATCACCGCCCAGGCCGAACGGGCGATGTCGTACTGGCCCAACAAGGGCGAGCCCGACCCGCGGCCGAAGCAGGGCACGGCCTACGAGCGGCTGCAGCCGGTCGAGCCGAAGTCCCCGGCGGTCCCGCCGGAGGCGTTCGGCGCCCTGCGGCTGCCGTTCCTGGGACTGCCCGCGGTGCCGCCGAAGAACTGACGGCAGCGGACAGCGGAAAGACGGACAGCAGCAAGACGGACAGCAGAAGAGGGACCTGCGCCCCCCTCCGAGCGCAGGTCCCTCTTCCGCTTGGCGTTGCCCCCTACGGGGCGCTGCGTCTTACGCCTCCGCGCCGGCCTTGCGGCGACGCACCACGAAGATCGCGCCGGCACCGGCGACGACCGCGGCACCGCCGACGAGGCTGATCATCGGCAGGGCGGAGCTGGAGCCGGTCTCGGCGAGGCTGCCGGTGACCTCCGGCGTGTTGCCGCTCGGCTTCTCGTCGGTGACGGGCGCCTTGCCGCCTTCCTGCGGCTTGGTGCCGTCGGTGTCCGTACCGGCGGAGACGATCTGGAACTTGTACGACACGTCACCGAAGCCGGTGCACTCGGCGTCGTTGTCGCCGTAGATCGTCGCGCCGAGCGAGAAGCCGGCGCCGACCGGGGCGGACTTGCTGACGTTGAGGCGCAGCGGGATGTTGACCTCGTAGTCGGGCTGCAGCTCGTCGGTGTAACCGACGTAGCCGACCGCGTAGCCGCCCTCGTTGAGGTCGACCCAGATCTTGTCCTGGGGGTCCCAGGCCTGGAGCTGGACCTGCTTGCTGGAGAACAGCTCCTCGCCGTTCTTGTCGGGGGAGGCCCCCGCGAAGAAGTCGAGGTCGTTCAGCGTGGAGTCGGAGTTGTTGAGCACGTTCAGCGAGAACTTGTGCCAGCCGCTGCCCGCCGCGATCTTGCCGGGCAGACCGGAGATGCTGACGTCGACCTTGGTGTCCTCGCAGATCGAGGGCTCGGGGTCCGGGGACTCCGACTCCTCGGGCTCCGAGGCGGAGGGCGACGGGGAGGACTCGCTCGCGGACGCGCTCGGCGACGGCGACGTCTCGGGAGCGGACTCGCTCGGGGAGGTGCTCGGCGACGGCGACGTCTCGGGAGCGGACTCGCTCACCGACGGCGAGGCGGACGTCTCGGGAGCGGACTCGCTCACCGACGCGCTCGGCGTGGGCGTCGTCTCGTCGGTCGCGTACGCGGCCGGTGCCGCGAGCAGTGCCACCGGGGCTATGACCGCCGTGGCGGCCGCTGCTGCCATGGCGCGGCGAAGCTTCATGAAGACCTCGGAAAGTCCGGCGTACCGCGGGGTGCGGTACGAACGTTGGGGGAGGCCTCCGCGTGTGGGGCGCGGGTGTGGCCCTTGGTTCGAGAGGTTTGATCCGTGAAACCTGTGAATGGTTGCGCTGACATTCACAGAATTCTTATGTGGGCTGAGTCACACTCAAGACCTTCTTGTGAAGGCGCTCACCACCGGCTTAGATCTGGTCCTCGTGTCTGAAAAGCCGTCCGACGATCAGCCGTCGGCCTCGCAGCTCCCCGACGACGTCTGGGAGCAGTTCACCCGCGACACCGAGCGCGACATCCGTTCCTCCGCCCCCAAGGAGCCGTCCGCGCGGGCGCGCATCGTGACGGAGCGCCTGCGGCAGCAGGAGGCCCGGGGCGAGTTGCCGCCGGGGTGGCGAACGGGTCCGGCCTGGCAGGAGATGAACGGCCGCGCGGCCCGGCGCCGCAAGCTGTGGACGGCCCTCGGCGTGACCGTCGCCGCAGCCGTCGCGGTGGTGGCCCTGAAGCCGTCGCTGCTGCCCGGCCACCCCTTCGGCACCGGGGGCTCCCAGGCCGAGGCCTCGCCACTGCCCGCCGAGACCGCGGCACCCACCGCCCCGCCCGCCGCGTCGGACCCCGACACCCCCACCCTGGACGAGCCGTTCGCGGGTTCCCCGGCCCTGCGCTGGGCCGACGGCGAGGCCGGTATCGTCCTGCCGCCCGCGAAGGCCGTCGGCGCGGTCCCCGCGGACCGTGTGGAACAGGCGCTGAAGCTGACGAAGAAGCTGCTGGTCGGCGCCAACCTCGACCCCAGGACGGTACGGGGCGGACGCCCCGAGGCCGCGCTCGCCGTGCTCGACCCCAAGCAGCCGGAACTCCTCGACGAACTCGGCACCGCCCTGCGCTCCCCGAGCCGGAACCACGACCCGGTGACGCTGTTCAGCCGCTTCGACCCCGACGAGGTGCGGCCCGTCGGCGACGTGATCAAGACACGCGGCCGTATGACGTTCGGGAAGGGAACGCACGGGGGTGTGGCGGTGCGCGCCGACTACACCTTCGTCTACCCCGTCGTGCGGGCCGACGGCCCCACCGAGGTCACCCGCACCATCGTGCGCCGGGTCGTCGAGACCGAACTCGCCGACGCGACGCGGTACCAGGTCACCCAGGGCCGGCTGCTGCTCGTGGAGTACGACCAGGAGATCGGCAACTCGTCCTGCTTCGTCTACGACGGTTACCTGCACCCGGAGTTCCCGTCGAGCAGCCCGACGGGCGCGGCCCCGAGCGGCCCCGCGACGGACCCGTACGACCGGAGCAAGGACATCGACGACGGCGACCGCGACGACTGCGGGACGGTGACCCGTACCTGAGTCCGGGACGGGACTGTGACTCGTACCTGAGTCCGGGACGGTGATTCGTACCTGAGCCCGGGGGCCCGGAGGGGCGTCGGCGCAGAAGCGAAGGGCCCCGCGGGGTGGAGCCGCGGGGCCCTTCTTCTCGTCAGCACCGACGTCAGGGCAGCGCCGGTGCCTGGAAGCGGCGCCGGGGGGTTGCGCCGCTGGTCTCGACCTCTGGCAGTCGGGCAATGCGGGTGCCCGCCGAGGGACTTGGGCTGTATACGCATCGTGCTGGATGAACGCGGCGCCCGCAACCGTTTGACCCAGCCTTGTGCATTTTTGCAATGTCCGCCGGTCGGCCCCGGGCGTCCCCGGAGCCGACCGTTCTCTTGGGTGACCGGGCTGCTGTCCCCTGCCGTCCGGTCACATCCCTGGAGCGAGGTCCCACGACGCACGGCACGATCCGTACGTCTCATCGCTCCAGCGAGCCACGCGTGGTTCTCTCGGGCCCGCGCCTGGCTGGCACGGACACCGGGACCAACGAGGCGGCGCGGGGGCCGGTCACGCGCCGTACGGGTGAGGGCGGTGCGGACGTGTGTCCCGCGAACGCCGATTCCCCGCGCGGGTCAGATCCTGCCGCGGCACAGCTCCAGCAGGGTCATCGCGAGCGTGGTGCCCGGCTTGCCCAGCGCCTCCCTGTAGTGGCCGAGCACCTCCATCTCGCGGGAGAGGTTCACGCGCCGGCCGCCGGAGGCGATCCGGGCCTCCTGGATGACGGCGGAGACGGCCGCCCGTTCCTGGATCAGGCCGATGATCCGGTCGTCGAGCGCGTCGATCCGCTCGCGCGCGCCGGTGATCACGTCGGCGGCCTCGGGGGTACGGGCGCCGGTCACGTCGATGGCGGTCATGGGAGGGGCTCCTCGTCGTCAGGGGCTGCCCCGAGGCGGCAGGGCCCGGACGACGACAGGCGCCCCGGGCCTTGTCGGCCCGGGGCGCCTGGGAAGTCGCTTGTCAGTTGCTCAAGCAGCACGACCATGGCAGCCGGCGGGCCGGGTGCCATAGGTAAAGACGAACGTCTGGTGCTTGAACATGGGGGCAAGTATGCACCGCGCGCCGGAGACGTCCAAGCCGGTTCGCATCCTGAGACGGGGCGGCTGCCCGGTACCCGGAAGGTGCCCGGCCGCCCCCGGTAGAATCGGGTGGCACAAGACCCCCGCCCCACCGCCGGAAGGCACCCCGTGTCATCAGCGACTCCCGCTGCCAACGCCGCCGACACCGTCCTGGTCGTCGACTTCGGTGCGCAGTACGCCCAGCTCATCGCCCGTCGCGTCCGCGAGGCGCGGGTCTACAGCGAGATCGTGCCGAGCACCATGCCGGTCCAGGAGATGCTCGCCAGGAACCCCGCGGCGATCATCCTCTCCGGCGGCCCCTCGTCGGTCTACGAAGAGGGCGCCCCGCGCCTGGACCGCGAACTCTTCGAGGCCGGCGTCCCCGTCTTCGGCATGTGCTACGGCTTCCAGCTGATGGCGCAGACCCTCGGCGGCACCGTCGACAACACCGGCGCCCGCGAGTACGGCCGCACCGACCTGCACGTCTCGAAGTCGTCGTCCACCCTCTTCGAAGGCACCCCCGCCGAGCAGGCCGTCTGGATGTCCCACGGCGACGCCTGCTCCGCCGCCCCCGAGGGCTTCTCCGTCACGGCCTCCACGGACGTCGTGCCCGTGGCCGCCTTCGAGAACGACGAGAAGAAGCTCTACGGCGTCCAGTACCACCCCGAGGTGATGCACTCCACGCACGGGCAGCAGGTGCTGGAGCACTTCCTCTACCGCGGCGCGGGCCTGACCCCGTCCTGGACCACGGGCAACGTGATCGACGAGCAGGTCGCCGCCATCCGCGAGCAGGTCGGCGACAAGCGGGCCATCTGCGGCCTGTCCGGCGGCGTGGACTCCGCCGTCGCCGCGGCCCTCGTCCAGAAGGCCATCGGCTCCCAGCTGACCTGCGTGTACGTCGACCACGGCCTGATGCGCAAGGGCGAGACCGAGCAGGTCGAGAAGGACTTCGTGGCCGCGACCGGCGTGCAGCTGAAGGTCGTGGACGCCGAGGAGCGGTTCCTCAAGGCGCTCGCCGGGGTCTCCGACCCCGAGGAGAAGCGGAAGATCATCGGCCGCGAGTTCATCCGCGTCTTCGAGCAGGCCCAGGCCGAGATCATCGCCGACGAGGGCCCGGCCGTGGAGTTCCTCGTCCAGGGCACGCTCTATCCGGACGTCGTCGAGTCCGGCGGCGGCACCGGCACCGCCAACATCAAGTCCCACCACAACGTCGGCGGCCTCCCCGAGGACCTCGAGTTCAAGCTGATCGAGCCGCTGCGCAAGCTGTTCAAGGACGAGGTCCGCATGGTCGGCCAGGAGCTCGGCCTGCCGGAGGAGATCGTCCAGCGCCAGCCGTTCCCCGGCCCGGGCCTCGGCATCCGGATCGTCGGCGAGGTGACGAAGGAGCGTCTCGACCTCCTCCGCGAGGCCGACGCCATCGCCCGCGAGGAGCTGACGGCGGCCGGCCTCGACCGGGACATCTGGCAGTGCCCGGTGGTCCTCCTCGCGGACGTCCGCAGCGTCGGCGTCCAGGGCGACGGCCGCACCTACGGCCACCCCGTCGTCCTGCGCCCCGTCTCGTCCGAGGACGCCATGACGGCCGACTGGTCGCGCCTGCCGTACGACGTCCTCGCCCGGATCTCCACGCGGATCACGAACGAGGTCAAGGACGTCAACCGTGTCGTCCTCGACGTCACCTCCAAGCCGCCGGGGACCATCGAGTGGGAGTGACCCCTACGTGCGCTTGATCGTGCGCAGGGGCTCGCCGGGCTTCCAGACCTGGACGACGAGGTAGGTGTCGTCCTCGACGTAGGTCCGCACGACCTCCGTCAGCTCGGCGCGGAAGAGGTGGAACGGCTCCGGCGGTTCCACCTCTTCGACGTATCCGGCCTTCGTCTCCACGTCGTCGACCTCGATCGCCCGGCCGCTGATCCGGACGTCGCCGCCGCCCATGCCGGTGCCCTCCCCAGGGTTCGCCTGGAGCGCGAAGCGCGGGTCGCGGCGCAGGTCGAGCGCCTTCAGGGAGTCCGGCATCATGCCGAGCCACAGCTCGCCGCCGAGGAAGCGCACCTCCAGACCGCTCGTCCGGGGCGATCCGTCCTTGCGGAGCGTGGCGAGAACGTGGTGCGTGTAGGCGCCGAAACGCTTCTCGACGGTGCCTGCCAGGTCCGGTTCGGCGGTGGCGAAAGCCGCCCAGTTCGCTGTCATACGGAGAGTCTGGCGCCCAAACCGGACATCCTCTGTCGGCTATTCGTGGGGTCGGGGAGCCAGGGGGCACAAGGGTGGGTGCAGGGTGCTCGCGGGGGCGCGCGTTTCATCTTCACGAAACGGTTCTGTCCTTCGCGGGCCGAGCGGCGGTAGCTTCCGCCCCGTACGAAGAACCAGCGCTGGAGGACCTATGCACGGGCCCACCCCGCCCCTGCCGCTGCCCACCGACCGACTGCGGTTCGCCATGCCGCCGATGCACGAGTCGGTCGAGGACGAGCGCCGGCACCGCAAGGAGCGGCTCGCCGGCGCCCTCAGGATCTTCGGGCGGCTCGGCTTCGAGGACGGCGTGTCCGGGCACATCACCGCCCGCGACCCGGAGTACAGCGACTGCTTCTGGGTCAACCCGTTCGGCATGCCCTTCCGGCACGTCACCGTGAACGACCTGGTGCTCGCCAACCAGGACGGCCAGGTCGTCGAGGGCGGCCACCACGTCAACCAGGCGGCGTTCACCGTCCACGCCCAGGTGCACGCCGCCCGCCCCGACGTGGTCGCCGTCGCCCACTGCCACTCCGTGCACGGCCGGGCGCTCGCCGCCCTCGGCGACCTGCTGGAGCCGATCACCCAGGAGAGCTGCGCCTTCTACGAGGACCACGCCCTTTACGACAGCTACACCGGTGTCGCCGTCGACGCCGAGGAGGGGCGGCGCATCGCGGCCGTGCTCGGCTCCCGCAAGGCGCTCGTACTGCGCAACCACGGGTTGCTGACCGTCGGCGACTCGGTGGACGCGGCGGCCTGGTGGTTCGTGTCCATGGAGCGGTCCTGCCAGGTGCAGCTGACGGCGCAGGCGGCCGGGCGGCCGGTCCGCATCGACCACCGGATGGCGGTGGCGACGCGCGAGCAGCTGGGCGGCGACCTGGTGGCGTGGATCAACTACCAGCCGATGTGGCAGGACATCTGCCGGAGCGAGCCGGATCTGCTCGGCTAGGGAGCGGCGCCGGCGCGGTCAGAAACCGCGCAGCACCACCGCCTTCGTGCGGGCGAACTCCTCGTCCGTGAGCACCCCCTCCCGGTGCAACCGGCCCAGCTCACGCAGGCGGCGGAGCAGTACGTCGTGGTGGTCGGTGGTGCGGGGCGGGCCGGGTGCCGGGCGGGAGGCGGGATCATTCGCGTCGCTTCCTGCCGGGTCATTCGCGTCGCTTCCCGCCGGGACATTCGCGTCGCTTCCTGCCGGAGCGCGGGACGACGGGTGCGGCAGCCGGGCCGTGACCGCCGTGGCGACGAGCGCCGTGAGCAGATCGCGGCGGGTGCTGCCCCACAGGTCCAGGGCGTACGGGTCCTTCTCCGGCGGCAGCTTCGAGAAGACCGTCTCGCGTGTCACGAACCGCAGGAAGCCGTCCTCGTGGCCGGAGTTCGGCAGCCACTCGACCCGCACCAGGTCGCCCAGGTCGATGATCCGCGGGCCGGTGGCGCGCTTGACCCGCTCGGAGGTGTCGCTCCAGTCGATCCGCACCTGCGAGCCGTCGAAGGAGACCGTCCCGTCCGAGGAGCGCACCGAGACGGGAACCGGCGGGCCGGGCAGCAGATACGCCTTCACCGGTTCCTTCGGTACCCGGTCCAGGAGCAGCGCGCGGCGGATCTCCTCGGCGACGTACTCGGCGACCCCCGTCCGGTCGACCTCCACCGACAGCCGGTACGGATCGGCCTCGTCCGGCAGCCGGCCGCCCGTCGCCTGGAGCAGCGGGTCGGCGCCCTCGCGCAGCAGCAACCGGAGCCGTCCACGCCTGCGTTCGGGTTCCAGGACGACCCCCGCCACCGCCTCCAGCGGCACCGCGACCTCTCCGTACGTCTGCCGGAACAGCGGCACGGAGCGGTGCAGACCGGGCGTGATCCGAACCGTGCTGCCGTCGAAGGCCCAGGTCCCGTCACGCTGGATGATCTCGGCCATAGGGGAATTCTCCCAGCCAGGTCAACACGGCGCGCCGAACTTCACCCGTGTTGACCAGAGCGGGCGGACGCGGACCGGGTGGTATAGGGCACAATTCGCTGTCGTCGCACGGGAGTTGCACAGCGGTGTTTCCGGGGTCCGGAAGGCCGGCGGTGGTTGGGTCGCGGGAAGGCGGGCGTCGGGCGTGACGGTGCGCGAGACGGGGCAGGGCGGCGGGGACGCGGGTGTGTACGCGGGTGCGCGTGCCGGTGCGTATGAGGGCGGGTACCGGGGCGGATACGCGGGCGGCTATGCCGGTGGCCGCGCGGGGAGTTACGCGGGTGGTCACGGTGGTGGGCTCGGGGGTGGTCACGGGGCCGGACCGGGTGAACCCCACGGAGGTGGGTGCGCCTGCGGGGACTGTCCTCACGGGGCGCGCGAGGGGCATCGGCGCGCCGTCGCCGCGTTCCTGCGCCGGCGGGACGAGTTCGCGGCCGGGCAGGGGCTGCCGGCCGCCGTGGCCCACTCCGCCTCGGCCTCCCGCCAGTGGGTCTCGGAGGAACTCGCGCAGTCCGCGGAACTCGTCGCCGAACGCGGACGGGCCGAGGGCCAGGCCTGGCTGACCGGCCTGTGGCGCCGCACGGCGGGCGTCGTGTGGGCCGTCGTCGTGCTGTTGCTGCTCGGGCAGGCCCTCACCGCGGTCGGCGCGGGCTGGACGTCGGCGCGCACGGCCGGGCTGGCCGCGGCGCTGGTCGTGGCCGGTGCGCTGACCGCGGCGTCGTGGTTCCACCGGGCGAAGGGCGGTGCGCTGGCGCCCGTGATCGGTGAGGACAACCGGCTGTCCACCTCCCGTACGGTCGCCGCGGCTTGGGTGCTCTTCGTGGCGTACTCGGTGCTCGTGCTGGCCGGGCGGCTCGCCGCCGCCTCCCGGCACCGGGAGCGGGACGCGCTGATCTCCGGGCTGGAACTCGCCCGCGGCGCCGGAGTCGTGACCGTGCTCGCCGTGGTGTGCGGGATCGCCGTCCTCGTGCGGCGGGTGGTCGGGCTGCGGGTCCTGGGGCAGCGGCTGCAGAAGGTACGGGCCGACCGGCCGCGCGCGGCCGACCTGCTGACCGACGACTCCGGGCGGGGCACCTTCGCGGACATCCAGTACGTCGTGATCAGCGGGGTCGCCCTGGTCTTCGCGGCGGTACGGCTGGCCAGGCGGCCGGACCAGTTGCCGGATCTGCCGTGGGGACTGGCGGTGGTGGTGCTGGTGTCGGCGGCGACGTACCTGGCGGGCAAGTACGCGGAGGGCGGGCGGCCGGTCATCCTCTCCGTCGTGCGGGCGCGGGAGGCGGGGGACCTGGACGCGCCGATCCGTACGGGTGACGACATCGAGATCCGGGGTGCGGGGTTCGTACCGCCGGGGGCGCAGGCGGCCGACCGGCTGGCTCGGATGGTCGTGCGGGTGGGTGCCGTGCATGTTCATGTGCCTCTGGTGCCGGTGCCGGGCGGTTTCCGCAATCCGACCGACACGCTGCTGACCGTGCCGGTGCCGGCGGATGTGGAGCCGGGGCGGGTGGAGGTGCAGGTGGTTACTGCGGCGGGGGTGGAGACGAATCGGTATGTGGTGGATGTGACGGAGTGACAGGGGGAGCGGGAGTGGCGCGTGCCGGTGGGAGCTTCCGTCGGTAGCTCCTGACGCCGGGTGGGGGTCGGGGCCGCGCCAGGGGGTGTCCGTCCCCGGAACGGCGCGATGGACCCACTTACCGACTGACTGGCGCTGACGCGCCAACCGCCGCGGGCGGGGCCTCCGACACGTCCCCTTGCCGCCGTGCGCGGGTGCGGGCCGCGTGGTTGCGGCACCCGCCATCGGCGGTCGTTCGGCTCGGCGGGTTGGCAAAAAGCCGCGTGCGCAGGATTGAGCCGGGTCGGTTTGTCGTACGTATGGTCTGTTGAGGGGGTCTCGGCACCGGCGGGCGAGAGGCGGCTAGCAGCGATGACTCACAGTACGAGAACGGACACGCACACCCCCCACTTCGGCGGCGGAGGAGACTGGCGGGACACGGCCGTCCGCTACGCCCTCCTTCCCCTTCGCGTCTTCCTCGGCGTCACCTTCATCTACGCCGGCCTGGACAAGATCACCGACAGTGCCTTCATGAAGGAAGCCGGGTCCGGATCGATCGGCGACATGATGCGTGCCGTCCGCGACTCCTCCGCCATCCCCGCCCTGGTCGACCTCTCCCTGAAGAACCCCGTCGGCTTCGGCTACGCCATCGCCTTCGGAGAACTGGCCGTCGGCATCGGCACCCTCCTCGGCCTGTTCGCCCGGCTGGCCGCACTCGGCGGCGCGCTGATCTCCCTCAGCCTGTGGCTGACCGTGAGCTGGGCCTCCGATCCGTACTACTACGGCAACGACCTCGCCTACCTCATGGCCTGGATCCCCCTCGTCCTGGCGGGGGCCCCGCTGCTGTCCCTGGACGCCGCCTTGCGGGCCCGGCGACGGCAGCGGAGGGCGGGGTACCGGTAGCGCGACGGGCTGTGCGGTGGGCGGGCGGTGCCTCGCCGTCACACCGCCACGTCCGGGCCCGGCCCGTCCGTCGTGGTGCGGCCCGTCCTGCGGCGGCGGCGTACGAGGCCCGTCACGAGCGCCACCGCGCCCGCCAGGCACAGTCCGCCCGCGACGAGGGGTATCGCCACGAACCAGGGGGTCTCCCAGGCGCCGCCCGCGTCACCGGCGTAGAGGACGCCGGCCAGGGTGAGGACGGTGCCGGCGACCAGCTTCCCGGGTTGGAATTCATGACGCAGCACGGGTCACCTCCGCCTGTCCCATGCCGACCTGGAGGTCCAGGTCGATGGTGCCGGACTTCTTGGCTCCCGCGGCGGGGGAGAGGGTTATCTGCTTGTGCTGGCCCGGCTTCACGTCCACGTCCTTCTTGTCGTCGCCCGGCAGCTGGAGGTCGCCCACGCCCACGTCGACGCTGAGCCGCACCGTCACGCCCTCCGGTACGAGCACCTTGACCTGGCCCACGCCCACGTCGGCGCGCGTCGCCACGGTCTGTCTCTCGGGCACGTTCAGCCGGGTCAGGTCCAGGGTGCCGACGCCGGCGCCCAGCTCGTACTGCTCCCGCACGTCCGCCACCGCGGTGGGCTGCCAGGTCGTGCGCGTCCAGTGCGTGCCGATGTTCTTGGGCATGGCCGCAGAGCCGGCGAGCAGGCCTGCCGTGATGATCGCCAGGAAGATGGAGCCCGCCCCCGTCCGTCCCAGGAAGGCGCTGACCGCTATGCCCAGGCCCAGGACGACGAGCGCGCAGGACAGGCCCGTCTGCAGGCTGGTGCCGAGCGGGTGCCCGTCCCACGTCTGGTTCGTGCCCAGGGCACCCGCGAGCAGGGCCAGGAGGAAGACCCAGCCGCCGATCCAGCGGGGGCCGCGTGGCTTGGGCGGCCTGGTGTGCGGGGCGGGTAGGTCCTCGCGGGCGCCGGGCTGGGTGCCGAGGCTGATGTTGATGGCCGCCGCCACGTCGAGGTCGCGGGAGTCACGGGGACCCCAGAGGTAGCCCGTGCCTCCGATGTGGGTGCCGTCCTTGACGATGGGGTCGCGCCACCAGGAGGGGAAGGCGGCGGGCACCGGCGGGGCCTGGGGCTCCGGCGGGGCGTCGGCGGCCGCCTGGGCGGCGAGGGGGTCGGGGCTGGGGGCGCCGCGCCGGCGCGACCAGTAGCCGGCGCCCGCGAGGAGGAGGGAGAGGACGACGGCGAAGGTCAGCACCCCGCCGTTGTTCAGCATGGTCAGGAACACGCCGCAGCCGACCAGCGCGAACAGCACGGCTGTCAGGGCCTGGCCGTCGACGCGGCCGGTGAGGAGCTTGCGCACCTCGTTCTCCTCGTCGTCGTACGGGACGAAGAGCCAGGCGAAGCCGTAGAAGAGGAGGCCGAGGCCGCCGGTGGCGGAGAGCACGGCGAGGGTGATCCGGAAGATCACCGGGTCCATGTCGCACTGCCGCCCGAGTCCGGCGCAGACGCCGGCCAGGGTCTTGTGGCGGCGGTCGCGGCGGAAACGGGGAGGAGGGCCGGCAGGGTCCGGTTCGGCGGCGGGGTCGGCCGCGTCAGGGGCTTCGGGTGCGCCAGGTGTTCCGGGTGCGCCGGATGTTCCAGGTGTTCCAGATGTCCCAGGAGTTCCAGGTGTTCCCGGTGTTGCTTCAGGTGCGGTGGGTGCTCCTCCCTGTTCTTCCGCTCCCTGTTCTTCCGCGTCCGCGTGGCCGTGTGCGCGCGGGGGCGCGGAGGGGCCGGCGGGTGCGGCGCCCGCGGCGGGCGCGGCATCCTGCGGCCCGGCGCCCGGTGCGGGGCGCGGGCCGGAGCCGGGTCCCGGACCCGTCGCGGCGTGCTCGTGATCGGTCATGGGTCCATGGTGACGGGCGCGGCGCCGCGGCGGCAGTCGGAACGACCCTGGCCGGACCCTGATATCGGCCCTGAGGGATGGCTCGGGAAGCGTTCGACGGACCGGTCCGCGGAGATCAGGGGAGTCTCCGGGGTCGACCCTGATGCTCCGGCCTGCCGCACATGTGACCATCAATGGCATGTCGGAAGCCGCAGCAGCGCCACTCGCCGAACCGCGGCCGCCGCGCAAGCTCTACCGCAGCAGCGACGGACGCTGGCTGGGCGGGGTGGCGCGGGGCCTCGCCGGTCATCTCGGGCTGCCCGTGATCTGGGTACGGCTCGTTTTCATCGGCCTGTTCATGGCCGACGGCCTCGGTGCGCTGCTGTACGCCGCGTTCTGGTTCTTCGTCCCGCTCGGCGTCGGCGGGGTCGAGGCGCAGAAGCCGCCCTCCCTCGTCACGACGGAGACCTCGCCCGACGGCCGGCGCAGACTCGTCACGCGCAGGCCAGACAAGGGCCAGATAGTGGCCCTGCTCCTCATGGTCGTGGTGGCCATGGTCTTCGTGGGCAACGTGAACCTCAGCGGCGGCGCCAGGGCCTACCTCTGGCCGGCCGTCCTCGTCGGCGCGGGCGTCGCCCTGGTCTGGCGGCAGGCGGACAACGCCCGCCGGGCCCGCTGGGCCGAGGTCGGCCGCCGTCGGCGCACGGTCACGCTGCTGCGCTCGGTGGGCGGGGTACTGCTGGTGACGGCCGGCGTCTCCGGCATCTTCGTCCTGCAGGGCTCCGCCGCTCATCTCGGTTCGGTCCTGCAGGCGGCGCTCGCGGTCCTCGTGGGGATAACGCTGCTGGCGGGCCCGTACCTCGTCCGCATGACACAGGACCTCTCCGAGGAGCGCCTGATGCGCATCCGGGCCCAGGAGCGCGCGGAGGTCGCCGCCCATGTGCACGACTCGGTGCTGCACACCCTCACCCTGATCCAGCGCAACGCGGAGAACGCGAACGAGGTGCGCCGCCTCGCCCGCGCCCAGGAGCGCGACCTGCGCACCTGGCTCTACAAGCCGGAGGGCACCGGCAAGGACGAGGCCGACGAACCCACGACCCTCGCCGACGCCGTGCGGCGCAACGCGGCCGAGGTGGAGGACAAGCACGGTGTGCCCATCGAGGTCGTGGTCGTGGGCGACTGCCCGCTCGACGAGAGGATCGGCGCGCAGCTGCAGGCCGCGCGCGAAGCAATGGTGAACGCCGCCAAGTACGGTGGCGAGGGCGGAGCCGTACAGGTCTTCGCCGAGGTCGAGGGGAAGACGGTCTTCGTGTCCGTCCGGGACCGCGGCCCCGGCTTCGACCTCGACTCGATACCCGCCGACCGGATGGGTGTCAGAGAATCGATCATCGGCCGCATGGAGCGCAACGGCGGTACGGCGCGACTGCGCGCGGTGCCCGACGGCGGCACGGAGGTCGAGCTGGAGATGGAGAGGGCGGAGAAGACGTCATGAGCGACCCCACCGAGGCGAACGGTACGGCGGGATCGGCGGAGGCGGCCGGGCCCGCGGAGTCGGGCGGCGGCACCGGGCGTCGCGTGCGCGTGGTCCTCGTAGACGACCACCGCATGTTCCGTACGGGCGTGCAGGCCGAGATCGGGCAGACCGAGCAGACCGGTGTGGAGGTCGTCGGCGAGGCCGCGGACGTCGACCAGGCGGTCACGGTCATCACCGCGACCCGGCCCGAGGTGGTCCTGCTCGACGTGCACCTGCCGGGCGGCGGCGGGGTGGAGGTGCTGCGCCGCTGCGCCGCGTTGATGGCCGACTCCGAGCAGCCGGTCCGCTTCCTGGCGCTGTCCGTGTCGGACGCGGCGGAGGACGTGATCGGAGTGATCCGGGGCGGGGCCCGTGGGTACGTCACCAAGACGATCACGGGCACGGACCTCGTGGACTCCATCTTCCGTGTCCAGGAGGGCGACGCGGTCTTCTCGCCGCGGCTGGCCGGGTTCGTCCTGGACGCCTTCGCCTCCACGGACGCGCCGCCGGTCGACGAGGACCTGGACCGCCTGACCCAGCGCGAGCGCGAGGTGCTGCGGCTCATCGCCCGGGGATACGCGTACAAGGAGATCGCCAAGCAGCTGTTCATCTCCGTGAAGACGGTCGAGTCGCATGTCTCGGCGGTCCTCCGCAAGCTCCAGCTCTCCAACCGGCACGAGCTGACGCGCTGGGCGACGGCTCGCCGGCTGGTGTGACGTCGGCGCGGTCGGGCCACCCGGGCGTGGCCCGACCGGCTCAGACCACCCGCGTGGCACCGGCGTACGGCATCTCGTCGAGCGGGGCGACCCGGACCGGCGCGGAGGGGTTCGGGGCGTGGATCATCCGGCCGTTGCCCACGTAGATGCCGACGTGGCTGATGCCGGCGTAGAAGAACACCAGGTCACCGGGGAGGAGTTCGGAGCGGGAGACGCGGCGGCCGGCGTCGATCTGGGAGTACGTCGTGCGGGGCAGGGAGACGCCCGCGGCGCGGTACGCGGCCTGGACGAGGCCCGAGCAGTCGAAGGCGTTCGGGCCGGTCGCGCCCCAGACGTAGGGGCTGCCGAGCTTCTGGTAGGCGTAGGACACGGCGGCGGCCGCGCGGGCGTTGGGTGCCTGGGCGGTGCCGGATCCCGGGGCGGCCAGGTGGTCGCGCGGGCCCGTCGAGGAGCGTGAGGCGCGGTCGGTGCCCGGCGCTTCTCCGAGCCTGGAACGTTCCTGCGCGTCGAGCCGGGACAGCAGCTGCCGCGCGGAGCCCAGCTTGCCGGTGATGGTCTTCTTGTGCCGCTTCAGCTCCGCCTGCCGCGACTTCAGGGACGTCAGCTCGATGTGGGCGGCCCCGCGCAGCTGCTCGATCTCCCGGAGCTGCTTGCGTACGCGCCCGACGGCGGCCTTCTGCCGGTTGCCGGCCCGTTCGACGAACTCGGCGTTCTCGAGGTAGCGGTCCGGGTCGTCGGACAGGGCGAGCTGCAGGGCGGGGTCGAGGCCGCCGGCGCGGTACTGCGCTGCGGCGACCGAACCCAGGTCCTCGCGGGCCGAGTTGAGCCGTTGCTTCGCGCGGGCGGCCTGGTCCTGGAAATCCTTCAGGCGCTGCCCCGCCGCCTCGGCCTTCTCCTTCGCGCCGTTGTACTTCTCGGTGGCGACCTCCGCCTCCTGGTACAGCTTGTCCACCTTGGCCTTGACCTGGCCGGGGGTGAGCTGTGGTTCGGCGTGTCCGGTCCCGTCGAGGCCCGTCGCGGTCGCCGCGCCGGCGAGTGCGATCGTGGCGGCCGTACGGGCCGTGTTGCCGCTCGCCGAGCGCTGTCGGGGCTTGCGGTGCGCTGCCACCTTCAGGCCACGTCCTTTCCTCGACCGCCGCTGGGTGCGTACGGCCGCCGGGGGAGCGGACGGGCGGCCTGCGCGTCCGGCGACGGCCCGCACAGGGGGGAGCGGACCGCCGCCGGACCTTCTCGGCGGTGGTGCCCGACTGCCGCCCCTGGCCCGGGCGGCGGTGGGGAGCCGGTCACCTGGTGGAGGACGCTAAACCTCGCCGTGCCGGGGCGGGGGCGGGTGCGCGGAACTGTCCCGAGAGGACCGGCGGTGACCGTATGCGACCGTGATCCGGTCTCGGCGTCGTCGGCTTAACTCAGCGTGATGACCGATGTGTCGATTCGTGCCCGAGTGACGGTGATGGGGTGCTATGGGGCCGCATATATGCATCGATGGGCCGGTGTCGGGAGGCGCCGGGGCCCTCATTAGGCTCCGGCCTCATGGACGTACTCATCCACCTCTTCGTCGGCCTCCACATCATCGGCATCGCCGCGCTCCTGGGCGGCTTCCTCACCCAGATGAAGGCGATGGGCGAGGGCACCGCCCGGTACACCCCCGCGATGCTGCACGGCGCGCTGACGATGCTGGTCACCGGTGTGATCCTGGTCGGCCTCAACCAGGCCGACGACCAGTCCGTGAACAACATCAAGATCGGCGTGAAGCTGGCCCTGCTGATCGTGATCCTCGGCCTGGTCTACGTCAAACGCGACGACGAGAAGGTGGACAAGGGCCTGTTCGGCCTGGTCGGGCTGCTGACCGCGGCGAACGTCTTCATCGCCGTGCTCTGGACCTGACCCGTCCCGTCCGCGCGCCTGCCCGGGCCGAGGTGGCCGTCCAGGCCGTGCATCCCAGCCACGCGGCCACCGCGATCCACAGCAGTGCCTCCCCGAGGACGTCGAGCCAGGGGGCGTCGAGGGCGGCGGCGACCGCCAGGGCGGCCGTCGCCGTCCCGACCGCGCCGAACACGGTCGCCCAGCGCCGCCCGTCGTAACGGCGCCGGGGCCAGAAGAGCTCCGCAGTGAACAGGGCCACGCAGCAGACCCCGGTGAGCACGAGCAGCGTGACGGTGACCCTGCCGAGGACGGCGTGGTCCTCGTCGTTCCACAGGTACAGACGGCCGCCGCCGGCGCTGAGGAGCCTCGCCCCGGCCAGCGCCGAGACGGCGAGCGCTCCGCCCAGGAGCCAGTGGTCCCCGAGCCCCTCGGTCACCTGCCGCGGCTCGAAACGGAACAGGGCGAGGCAGTAGAGCACGAGCCCCAGCCAGAACAGCGTCAGGGCCGCGTGCGCGAGCCAGGCCACCGACTCGGCGGCGGCGAGCGTGGCACCGAGCACGGCGAGGCTTTGGGTGGCCACGCAGCGCAGGAACACGGTCCCGTGCCGCTCCCCGGCCGCCGCGACGAGCAGCACGGCCCAGAGCGGCGCGGCGAGCGCCAGCAGTGCCGCGGCCGGGCGCTGCAGGCCGGCCGCGGAGAAGCCGGCGCCGGTGACGCCGGTCGCGGCCACCCAGGTGTGCGCTGCCGCCGATGCCCTCCGCCAGGCCGGCCGGGGCAGCCGCAGCAGGGCGTGCGCGACCGCCCCCAGCCAGCCCGCGCAGGCCAGGGCGAGGGCGATCCGGGACAGGACCTCGTACCCCGTCGCGTCGAGACCGACCGACAACGTGCCGGTCGTCAGGGCGTACGTCGCCCACAAGGTGACAGACGGGGAGGGGTCGGACATAGCGCCGATGCTAGAGAGCGCCGCGCACAGGACGAGAGGGGCACGCGCGCGTGCCCCTCAAAAACGTCCGGGACTTCTCAGGCGGGCCGCAGCACGCTGTGGATCGCCGACTCGCCGTCGTAGTAGATCGACTCCTCGCGCACGTAGGTGCCGGGCTTCGGGGCGTGGATCATCATGCCGTTGCCGATGTACAGGCCCACGTGGGTGACGTCGTCGTAGAAGAAGACCAGGTCACCGGGCTGGGCCTGGGAGAGGGGGACCGTGGTGCCGGCGTTCACCTGGTCGTAGGTCGTGCGCGGCAGGGTCACCCCGGCGGCCTTCCACGCGGCCTGGGTGAGGCCGGAGCAGTCGTAGGAGCCGGGACCGACGGCGCCCCACACGTACGGCTTGCCGATCTGGGCGCGGGCGAAGGCGAGGGCCTTCTCGGCCTTGGTGGCGTACGAGGAGTCGGCCGGGGCGGCCGAGGAGGTGCCGGAGCCCGACGCCGGGGAGCCGCTCTCCTGCTGCTGGGGGGCCTGGTCCTGGGCCTGCTGCTGGGCGGCCTGCTCCCGGGCCAGTTCGGCGGCCTTGCGGGCGGCCTCCTGCTGCTTCTCCTTCTCGATCGCCGCCAGTCGCGCCTTCTCCTCGGCGGTCAGCTGCGACAGCAACCGGCGGGCGTCGGCGAGCTTCCGCTGGACGGTGGCCTTGGCGGTCTTCAGGTCGCTCTGGGACTCGGTGAGCGTCGTGAGGCTCTCCGTGGCCTCCTGGCGCTTCTTCATCGTCTCGGACTGCTGGGTGACGTAGTCGTCGACCGCGACCTTCTGACGGCCGGTCATCCGGTCCATCAGCTGCGTCTGGTCGAAGTAGTCCTGCGGGGTGTCCGCGAGCAGGAACGTCGCCGTGTCCGGGGCGGAGGCGCCGGTGCGGTACTGGGCGGCGGCGAAGGAACCCAGCTCCTCCCGCGCCGCGTTGAGCTTCTGGGTGCGCTGGGCGACGTCGTCGAGGAGGGTGTCGACGCGCTTGCGCTGCTTCGCGGTCTTCTCCTTGGCCGCGTTGTACTTGTCGGTCGCCGACTCGGCCTGGCGGTACAGGTCGCCGACCTTCTTCTCGACTTCCTCCAGGCTGGGCTTCTCGTCGGCCTCGGGGGCTGCGTTGGCCGACTGGGACAGCAGGGCCACGGAGGTGAGGGCCGCCGTTGCGAGGGCGGGGGTCCGTATGCCTGCCATGCGCGTACCCGTAGGACGCGACTTGCGGTGCGACGCCAAGGGAGGCGACTCCTTCCATGCTCCGCCTACCGGGTTAGCTGTCGGGTTCGGGCGGGTATCTCGGAAGGGTTGCCCTACGGCCTGCTCCGCTAGGGGAGTCGGGCCGATTCACCCCAAGGTCTCGGTGGGTCCCCGGCTCCGGCTGCTCGGCGGCGCGCCGGACTCGGCGGAGGCCGCGCGGCCCGGCGACGTTCGCCGGTGGGGGTCATGCGGCCCGTTCGCACCGTAGCCAACTCGTGTGGCTCCTGTGAAGGTTGATGGGTGATATGCCCGATACATTTTCGTGACCTTATTCATGAGCGTCGCCGAGAGTGAGCGATCAAGGGGGATTGGTCACGAGTTATCCGCGATTGTGGTGCCGTCGCGGGGTGTGATCACGCCGCGCTGGAGGGTGACAACGCGCCGCCGGGCGGTCGGCGGGGACCCGTGGCGGGGCGATGTTCTCAGGGCGGCGGCGGGCTGTCAGTGGGGCGCCCTAGACTCGGAGAGCGATGAGCAGCCTCTTTGACGACAGCTTCCTGGCGGACCTCCAGGCCCAGCGGGGCCCCGCGGACGAGCCCCCGCCGCCGCCCGAGGACGATCACGCTCCGGAGTCGATTCCGGACGATCTGTTCGGCGGGAAGTTCGACGTGCCGCCGGACCGGGACGCCTACTACCGCGACGGCGCCCCACGCCCGGTCGTGGACACGGCCGCCCTCCTGGAGGGGCTGAACGACAACCAGCGCGCCGCCGTCGTCCACTCCGGCTCCCCGCTGCTCATCGTGGCCGGCGCCGGCTCCGGCAAGACCCGTGTGCTCACGCACCGCATCGCCCACCTGCTCGCCGAGCGCGGCGTGCACCCGGGCCAGATCCTCGCGATCACCTTCACCAACAAGGCCGCCGGCGAGATGAAGGAGCGCGTCGAGCAGCTCGTCGGCCCGCGCGCCAACGCCATGTGGGTGATGACCTTCCACAGCGCGTGCGTGCGCATCCTGCGCCGGGAGAGCAAGAAGCTCGGCTTCACGTCCTCGTTCTCGATCTACGACGCCGCCGACTCCAAGCGCCTGATGGCCCTGGTCTGCCGCGACCTGGACCTCGACCCCAAGCGCTTCCCGCCCAAGTCCTTCAGCGCCAAGATCAGCAACCTGAAGAACGAGCTGATCGACGAGGAGGACTTCGCCGCCCAGGCATCCGACGGCTTCGAGAAGACCCTCGCCCAGGCCTACGCGATGTACCAGTCGCGGCTGCGCGAGGCGAACGCCCTCGACTTCGACGACCTGATCATGACGACGGTCAACCTGCTCCGCGCCTTCCCGGACGTCGCCGAGCACTACCGCCGCCGCTTCCGGCACGTGCTGGTCGACGAGTACCAGGACACCAACCACGCCCAGTACGCCCTGGTCCGCGAGCTGGTCGGCACCACCGAGCACCCTGTCGACGTGCCGCCCGAGGCCGAGATCCCGCCCGCCGAGCTGTGCGTGGTGGGTGACGCCGACCAGTCGATCTACGCCTTCCGCGGCGCGACGATCCGCAACATCCTCCAGTTCGAGGAGGACTACCCGGACGCGACGACGATCCTGCTGGAGCAGAACTACCGCTCCACGCAGACGATCCTCAGCGCGGCCAACGCGGTCATCGAGCGCAACGAGTCCCGCCGCCCCAAGAACCTGTGGACCAACGCGGGCACGGGTGCGCAGATCACCGGCTACGTCGCCGACACCGAGCACGACGAGGCGCAGTTCGTCGCCGACGAGATAGACCGCCTCACGGACGCGGGCGAGGCCAAGGCCGGCGACGTCGCCGTGTTCTACCGCACCAACGCCCAGTCCCGTGTCTTCGAAGAGGTCTTCATCCGCGTCGGCCTGCCCTACAAGGTCGTCGGCGGCGTCCGCTTCTACGAGCGCAAGGAGGTCCGGGACGTCCTGGCCTACCTGCGCGTCCTGGCCAATCCGGAGGACTCGGTGCCGCTGCGCCGGATCCTCAACGTCCCCAAGCGGGGCATCGGCGACCGCGCCGAGGCGATGATCGACGCCCTCGCCCAGCGGGAGAAGATCAGCTTCCCGCAGGCGCTCAAGCGCGTCGACGAGGCGTACGGCATGGCCGCGCGCTCCACCAACGCCGTCAAGCGGTTCAACACGCTGATGGAGGACCTCCGGACCATCGTCGAGTCCGGCGCCGGACCGGCCACGGTGCTGGAGGCCGTCCTCGAGCGCACCGGCTACCTCGCCGAGCTGCAGGCCTCCACCGACCCCCAGGACGAGACCAGGATCGAGAACCTCCAGGAACTCGCCGCCGTCGCCATGGAGTTCGAGCAGGAGCGCGGCGCGGAGGCGGAAACCCCGGGGGCCACCGCCACGGGGGGCACCCTGGCCGACTTCCTCGAGCAGGTCGCGCTGGTCGCCGACTCCGACCAGATCCCCGACGAGGAGGACGGCGACGGCGTCATCACGCTGATGACCCTGCACACCGCCAAGGGTCTGGAGTTCCCGGTCGTCTTCCTCACCGGCATGGAGGACGGCGTCTTCCCGCACATGCGCGCCCTCGGCCAGACCAAGGAGCTGGAGGAGGAGCGGCGCCTGGCCTACGTCGGCATCACGCGCGCCCGGGAGCGGCTGTATCTGACGCGGTCCACGCTGCGCAGCGCCTGGGGCCAGCCGTCGTACAACCCGCCCTCCCGGTTCCTGGAGGAGATCCCCGCCGCCCACGTGGAGTGGAAGCGGACGGGAGCGACCGCTCCCGCCTCCTCCGGGCCGGTCTCGGCGGTGGCGTCCTCGCTGTCCTCGTCCCGCTCGCGGTCGTCGGCCTCGGGCGCGTCCGGGTTCGCCACGCGCCGCGCCGCCGAGAAGCCGGTGGTGTCGCTGGCCGTGGGGGACCGGGTCACCCACGACCAGTTCGGGCTCGGGACCGTCGTCGCGGTCAAGGGCACGGGCGCGAACGCCGAGGCCACGATCGACTTCGGCGACACGAAGCCGAAGCGGCTGCTGCTGCGGTACGCGCCGGTGGAGAAGCTGTAGCGCCGTGAAGTGACCTGGTGGGCCCCCGTCTGCTCAACCGGCGGGGGCTGCCGGGACGTTACGTCGGGTTGATGCCGTGGCTGCGCAGCCACGGCAGCGGGTCGATCGGCGAGCCACCGGCCGGGCGCACCTCGAAGTGCAGGTGCGGGCCGGTCGAGTTGCCGGAGTTCCCGGAGCGCGCGATCGGATCGCCGGCCTTGACGGTCGTACCGGAGGGCACCGTGTACGTGGAGAGGTGGCAGTACCACGTCTCCGTGCCGTCCTTGGCGGTCACGATCATCATGTTGCCGTAGGCGCTGTTCCACTGCGTGCGCACGGTGCCGTCGGTCGCGGCCATCACGGTCGTGCCGTACGACACGGGGAAGTCGATGCCCGTGTGCAGGGACATCCAGTTGATGCCGGACTGGCCGTAGTAGGCGCTGAGTCCGTGCTGCGCGACCGGCAGGGCGAACTTCGGCCGCAGCCGCTCCTTGCGGGCCGCCTCCTCCGCCGCCCGCTTCCGCTCGGCCGCCTGCTGGGCCTTGAGGTCGATGCGCTCCTGCGTCCGGCTGGCCCGGTCGGCGAAGTCGTCGGCGCCGGCGGCGAGGCTCTGCAGCTGCGTGTCCAGCTTGTTGTTGGCGGCGGCCGGTTTCACCGGCTGCGCGTCCGCCGCGGTCGTGTGCGCCTCGGCCGCGCCGTCGTCGGTGAGGCTGCCGACGGAGGCGGCGGCGATCCCGGCGACGCCCATCACGCACGCCGAGGGCACCGCGATGGTCAGCAGCGCCGAGCGCTTGGGAGGCGTACGGCGGCGGGAACGGGACCCGGCGCGCGAGGCGGCGCGTGAGCCCGGGGCCGGAGCGACCTCTTCCTGGCCGTCCAGGAGGGGGGTGACGGTGGGGAGTTCACCGGTGGCGGCCGGTTCACCGCCGTCCGCGGCGGGGTCGTGGTAGGCGGCCCCGGTGGACTCGTCGTAGGCGACCTGCTCGAACGTCGCGGTCTCGCGCTGGTCGAAGGGCTCGCCGTGGTGCTCGTACCCGTCGGGAGACTCGCCGTGGTGCTCGTACCCGTCGGAGGCCGGGGCGGCGGCCGCGCCGTCGGTGTTCCACTGCGTGGCGTCGTAGGCGCCGGTGTCGAAGGCCTGCGTGCCCCATTCCCACTGCTGGGTCTGGTCGGCGGGGTTGCCCGACTGGTCGGGCTGGAGCCAGGCGCCCGCGTCCCACTGTCCCGTGCTGTCGGGGGACGTGGCCTGCGGCGGGATGACCGACAGCGGCTGCTGCTCGGCCGTCCAGGAGGTCGTGTCGTAGACGCCGGTGTCGTAGGCGGCGTGGTGCTGGGCCGCGTAGGCGTCGTAGTGCGGGTTCTCGTGCCCGCCCGTGGGCCAGTGGCCGGTGTCGTACGTGCCCGTGTCCTGGCCGCTGCCCGGCATGTCGCCGAAGAGGGGGTCCGTGGCGAAGCTCGCGGTGGCGTGCCCGGTGGCGGGGAAACCGGAGCCGTCCGTACCGGGGTCAAAACCGGTGGCGCCGTAGTCGCCGTACGTGGTGAAGTCGCCGTACTGGGCTTCCTGGGTGCCGTACGACGCGTAGTGCGCCGAGGCGGCGTCGGAAGCCGGAGCCGGGGTCATGGTCCCCGACGGGTGACGGTCGTTCACCAACTTCTCTTTCGCCTCGACAACAGGGGCTGCCAGAGCAGTGCGGCGACTGTACCCGGCGGTACGCGGGCACGACAATCTTCGGCAGGTTTCACGCGCGCAGGAAACGGGCATTCGGCCGTGTTTTGGCGGACTGCGGACGCGAGTTTGGCTCTGTGTTCGAGGTTTGTTCGATGCTGGTGGGTGCTTCGATGCGGTGCGTCACCTGTATGACGAGTCTGTGAGCCGTGTGTGACGGTCGGGCGCCGACTGTCGCCCGACCGGGTGGTGGAAGCGGCGAGCGGACCCGGCCGGTGTCAGGCCACCGTGAGGCCGTCGGCGCGCCCGGCGGACGGTTCACCCGGGCGGGCCGTGTCGAGGACCTGCCGTATCCCGTTGGCGACGGCGGGGTGCACGGGCAGGGCGAGGTGGCCGATGCCGGTCACCCGCACGTTCTGCGCCGACAGATCGGGATGGTCGATGCGGGCCGTCTCCAGCGGATCCATCACGTGGTCCAGGTCGCTCCAGAAGCTGACGAAGTGCGTACGGCAGCCAGGGGCGGGCCGAGTGAGCTCCTCGAGCACCGGTGAGCCGGGGCGCATCTGGCGCACGATGGGGTGCGCGTCGGCCAGTGGCGCGACTCGGGTGCCGGAGTGCGGCGTGCCGAGTGTCACGAGCGTCCGGACGCGCGTGTCGCCGCCGAGCCGCTGCACGTAGTAACGCGCTATCAGACCGCCGAGGCTGTGCCCGACGACGTCGACCTGCCGGGCTCCGGTGCGCTCGCAGACCTCCTCTATGTGCCGGCCCAGCAGCGCGGCCGCGGCGCGTATGTCGCAGGTCAGCGGCGAGTAGTTGAGGGACTCGATCTGCTGCCTGCCGTGCTGGGCGAGGCTGCGGCGCAGCAGGACGAAAACCGAGCGGTTGTCGATGAAGCCGTGCAGCAGGACGACGGGGGGCTTGGCCTGGCTGGGCAGTTGGGCGGCGCCGTCCCCGGTGGGCAAGGGCGGGACGGGGGTTCGCCGCTCCTGGGTGATGCCGGAGGGGTACAGGAGGAGGTGCCCGGCCAGGATCGCGATCTCCAGGGCGGTGGCCTTCAGCAGGGCCATGGAGAGTCCCGCCAGCCGGCTCGGCAGCAGGCGCTGGCAGAGCGGAAGAAAGGGCAGAGCCGCCCTGGTGACCTTCATGGCCGACCTCCTGTCGGCACGCGGGAGGACGGCTCCGCCCCCCGTGTGCTCTCGTGGAAAGCTGCTGCGAAGACGGCCGGCGCTGACCGCGCGGGCGGCGTGAGCCGCGTGAGCTGCGAGGGCTGTGCGCGGCATGTGGCGTGGGTGACGCCGGTGGTGCGACGAGTTCCGTCGTCGGTGAGGTGACGGGGCTTCCCGCCGTGGTGCCGTGCCTGCCCTGCGTGCTGTGCGTGCGGTGCTGGTCCTGCGTGCCCTGTGTGCCTTCGCCGAAGTGCCGTACCGCCGCGGTGCGTGGTGGGTGGCGCGGCGGTACGGCGACCTCCTTGCGGCTCCCCTTGCGCTTGTCCCATCGTGTGATTTCCCCCTCGGTCCGTACTGCGAAACTGCCGGTTACGGGATCCTGGAGATAACGTTCGTTCACTTGCCCGGGTGGTTCGTGGCGGACCTGTGCGGTGTGTGCGGCATGTACGGCGTGTCCGATGTATGCGGTACTTGTCGGAACGGATGGATGTAGACGCTTCATGGAGGCAGTGATGGGTGTGGCAGCCGGTCCGATCCGCGTAGTGGTGGCCAAGCCGGGGCTCGACGGCCACGATCGCGGGGCCAAGGTGATCGCGCGGGCCCTGCGCGACGCCGGTATGGAGGTCATCTACACCGGGCTCCACCAGACCCCCGAGCAGATCGTCGACACCGCGATCCAGGAGGACGCCGACGCGATCGGGCTGTCCATCCTCTCCGGCGCGCACAACACGCTGTTCGCGGCGGTGATCGAGCTGCTCAAGGAGCGGGACGCGGAGGACATCCTGGTCTTCGGCGGCGGGATCATCCCCGAGGCGGACATCCCCCTGCTGAAGGAGAAGGGCGTCGCGGAGATCTTCACGCCGGGTGCGACGACGGCGTCGATCGTGGACTGGGTCCGGGCGAACGTACGCCGCCAGCCGGCCGAGGCGTAGGCCTCCGGCGGTCCGGCCGGAGTACTGCGGGGCGTTGCCCGTGGCGTTGCCTGTGGACGGGATGTCGGCTGGGGGCCGGGCGTTTCGTGTGGCCGGGACGTCGCCTGCGGGTGGGGCGTTGGCTGCTGGCGGGTGCAGGCCTGGCACCGCGGCCGGTGCCCGGCCTGGGATGAGACCGGACGCCGTCATGGCGCGCTCAGTTCCTCCGTCATCGCCGCGCGCAGACGCAGTGTCGTGACCAGGCGCTGGAAGGCCTCCGCCCAGTAGCCACCGGCTCCCGGGGACGCGTTCTCCGCCTCGTCCGGTACGGCCAGCAGGGCGTCGAGGCGGCCGGATTCGGACGGGTCGAGGCAGCGCTCGGCCAGGCCCATGACTCCGCTGAAACTCCATGGATAACTCCCCGCGTCCCGAGCGATGTTGAGCGCGTCCACGACCGCCCGGCCGAGCGGCGGGGCCCACGGCACCGCGCACACGCCGAGCAGCTGGAAGGCCTCGGACAGGCCGTGCGTCGCGATGAAGCCGGCCACCCACTCGGCCCGTTCGGCGGCGCCCAGCGTGCCGAGCAGCTTGGCGCGTTCGGCGAGGGAGACCGCACCCGGACCGCCCGCTTCCGGTGCCGAGGGTTCGCCGAGCAGCGCGCGTGCCCACGCGGCATCGCGCTGGCGCACCGCGGCCCGGCACCACGCCGCGTGCAGCTCGCCCCGCCAGTCGTCGGCCACCGGCAGCGCCACGATCTCCCCGGGGGTTCGCCCGCCCAGCCGCCGTGACCAGGTCCCGAGCGGTGCCGCCTCCACCAACTGGCCGAACCACCAGGACCGTTCGCCCCGGCCCGCGGGAGCCTTCGCCACGACGCCGTCGCGCTCCATGCCCGGATCGCACTCGTGCGGCGCCTCGACGACGATCGTCGGGGTGGGGGCATGCACTGTTCCCGGGGTTCCTCTGTCCTGCGCGGTACCGGTGGAGTGCGCGTGGTCGATGGCCACGCAGGCCGCCGCCCGGACCGCCATCCGCGCGGCGAGCGCCGAACCCGGCAGCGCCGACAGCAGTTCCGCCGCCGTCGCCCGGACGTTGCGGCTGCGGTCGGCCAGGGCCTGTTCCAGGAACGGCTCGTCGTCCGGCGTCAGGGCCGTGCGCAGGGAGTCGAGGAACATCAGGCGGTCCTCGGCCCGCTCCGTCGCCCAGGTCGTCTCCAGCAGGGCGCGCGCGGCGGCCGGTTCGCGGGAGCGCAGCGCGGACAGCAGGGCGACCCGTTCGGCGAACAGGCCCTCCTGCCAGAGCCGCTGCACCCTGTCGTCGTCCTCGAGGTGCGGCAGGGACGCTCCGCCGCCCGGTGTCGAGCGCAGGGCGAACCGCCAGTCCGGGTTCAGGCGCGCCAGCCACAGGGCCCGCGGTCCGGCGAACTCCAGCGCCGCGGGGCGCAGGTCCGTACGCCCCCGGGCCGCGTCCAGCAGCGCGGGGAGCAGTTGCGGAGGCGGCGCGAAACCACGGGCGTTCGCCGTCGCGAGCCACTGGGGCAGCAGTTCCATCACATCGGGCGCGGTGCCCCGGCGGCCGCCGCCGGACGCGCCGGGGCGGTCGGCCAGCAGCATCGCGAGTCTGCGGGCGGCCGCCTGCGGCAGGGGCGGACGCGGGTCCTCCGGGGCCGGCTGCGGACGTTCCGCCGCCCGCGCCGGACGCAGGCCGGCCCGCCGCCGTACCGTCTCCACGGCCGCCGCGTCCAGCAGGGCCGCCGGTGCGTCCGGGCCCGGTGCGGTGCCGGGCGGGGTGCGTCGGTCCGTGCCCAGCAGTGCCGTGGTGACGAGCCCCTCCCAGGCGCCCGTGACGGGCGCGTCCACAGGAGCGGAGGTCCTGGTCATGAGCTTCCTTTCCGCGGGGCGCCCGGAGGTGGTTGAAGGCTCACCCTTACCGGTTGTCCCGTGATGCCTGAAAGATGCGTGGTGTTGTGAGAAGGGCGGGGCCGCTCGGGCGGTCGGGTGCGCGCTGGGTCAGCACAGCGTTATCGCGTCGCCCGGGCCCTCGGGCCAGGCCGTCAGCGGCGTGAAGCCCTGGTGTCCGCATTCGCCGAAGACCCGGACCGGGGCGCCGCCCGACAGGGCGACGAGCCGCCACAGGCCCGGCCGGGAACGCGCGGCGGGAGTGAGCGGCAGCGCCGCGTCCTCGTCGGCGTCCGCCAGCTGCCAGGAGTCGCCGTCCGGGGTCGGGACGACCCGGTCCAGCGTCACCGGGACGGACTCCAGCCACGGGTCGTCGCGCAGGGCGTCGCCGTAACGGGCCGCCGCCTGCGACGTCGTCAGCCCCGGGGGACGTATCGCCGCCGGCGCGGGCGGCGCGAACTGCTCGCCCAGGGCCACCCGCGGCTGCCCGGCGCCCGGGTACGCGGACACCTCCGCCTCCAGGGACAGCCCCACCGGCAGCGCCAGCTCCGGGGCGCGGCCGGCGGCACCGTAGGAGAGGAGCAGCACGGTGCGGTGCGAGTCGGCGCCGTACAGCCAGATCCGGCGGGTCGTCAGGCGCGGGTCCGTCGTGTCGTACTGGGCGAGGACCAGCCAGCTGTCCCGCACCGGCGGGCCGTCCGCGGAGGCGGGCAGGCCGATGCGGGCGCGGACCGTGGCGGCCAGGCCGTCCGGCAGCCGCTCGCGGCGCAGCCAGCCCTGGCCGAGGAGGTGCAGCAGCGCGCACTCCTCCAGCAGCCGCACCGGCCAGCCCGGGCCGGTGGACGGGATGGCCCCCAACTCCCTTACGCGGGCGGCCAGGCCCTGTGCCTGGGCGTCGACCATGCGGGCCGCCGTCTCCTCCCAGAGGCCGTAGCCGGACTGCTCCGCCGACGCCAGGCCCCCGCGCAGCAGGTCCGTCAGGCGCTGCTCCAGCTCCACCGCGCCCGCCGTGACCCGCTCGGCACGGCGCTCGGCCCGGCGCCGTGCCGCGTCCGGATCAGCGGACGCCGAGGGCGTACCCGGGCCCTCCCCGGCCTTCTTCTCCTCCGCGCGTCTGCGCCGCCCCGCTGTCCACTGCGCGGCCCACTCCGGCGCCTCCGCCGTCGGCACCGCCCCGTCGCCGCCCGCCCAGAGCAGCAGCAGCCCCAGCGCGTGCTTGCACGGGAACTTGCGGCTGGGGCAACTGCACTTGTACGCGGGCCCGGAGGCGTCCGCGAGGTCCACGACCGTCTGATACGGCTTGCTTCCGCTGCCCTTGCACAGCCCCCACACCGTCCCCTCGTCGGAACTCCCCGCCTCGGACCACGGCCCCGCCGCTCCGAGTTTGCTTCCCGCTTTGCGTGATGCGGCGTCAGGCGCCAGTGCCAGCACCTGGTCCGCGGTCCAGCGCACCCCCTGCTGAGTCATGTCGTCGAAGGTAGATCCCACCACTGACAATCGGGTCCGCGAGCGCTTCCGGCAAGGCGTTTCCGCAGGTCAGAACGGATTGTCAGTGGTGTGGTGCAACGTTGGTGGCAGATCCGAACCGGCCGAGCTGGAGGGGGACTTCGCCATGACTGTGTCCGTTGGGCCGACGCCCGTCGAAGCGGGGGAGACGGAATCGGCCCAGGCATTGCGACCGCACGCCGAGGACGCCTTCGCCGGTGAACTCGCCGCGCTGGCCGCGCAGGACGACCGTCCGCGCCCGGCCCGCTGGAAGCTGTCGCCGTGGGCGGTCGCGACGTACCTGCTCGGCGGCACACTGCCGGACGGCACCGTGATCACACCGAAGTACATCGGCCCGCGCCGCATCGTCGAGGTCGCCGTCACGACGCTCGCCACCGACCGCGCCCTGCTCCTGCTCGGCGTGCCGGGCACGGCGAAGACGTGGGTGTCCGAGCACCTGGCCGCAGCGGTCAGCGGCGACTCCACGCTGCTGGTGCAGGGCACCGCCGGCACCCCGGAGGAGGCCATCCGCTACGGCTGGAACTACGCGCGGCTGCTCGCCCACGGCCCGAGCCGCGACGCCCTCGTGCCCAGCCCGGTCATGCGGGCCATGGCGGAGGGCATGACCGCCCGCGTCGAGGAGCTGACCCGCATCCCGGCCGACGTGCAGGACACGCTCATCACGATCCTGTCGGAGAAGACGCTGCCGATACCGGAGCTCGGGCAGGAGGTGCAGGCCGTCCGCGGCTTCAACCTGATCGCCACCGCCAACGACCGCGACCGCGGGGTCAACGACCTGTCCAGCGCCCTGCGCCGCCGTTTCAACACGGTCGTGCTGCCGCTGCCGGAGAGCCCCGACGCCGAGGTCGACATCGTCTCGCGCCGAGTCGACCAGATCGGCCGCTCCCTCGACCTGCCGGCCGCGCCCGAGGGCCTGGACGAGATCCGCCGGGTCGTCACGGTCTTCCGGGAGCTGCGCGACGGGGTCACGTCCGACGGCCGGACGAAGCTGAAGTCGCCCAGCGGCACGCTGTCCACGGCCGAGGCGATCTCCGTGGTCACCAACGGTCTCGCGCTGGCCGCCCACTTCGGCGACGGCGTGCTGCGGCCGGGCGATGTCGCCGCGGGCATCCTCGGCGCGGTGGTCCGCGACCCGGCGGCCGACCGCGTCATCTGGCAGGAGTACCTGGAGACCGTCGTCCGCGAGCGCGACGGCTGGAAGGACTTCTACCGGGCCTGCCGCGAGGTGAGCGTGTGAGCGACGCGGGGCGGGGGTCGGTCGCGGGGCCGGGACAGGGATGGGAGGGAACCAAGTGACGGCAGTGGAAAGGCCTGTGGGCCGGGCGGCCGAGGCGGGGCCGGTGCTGCTCGGGGTGCGGCATCACGGGCCGGGCTCGGCCCGGGCGGTGCGGGCGGCGCTGGAGGAGACCCGGCCCGGGGTCGTGCTGATCGAGGGGCCGCCCGAGGCGGACGCGCTGATCCCGCTCGCCGCCGACGAGGAGATGCGGCCGCCGGTCGCCCTGCTCGCCCATGCCGTGGACGAGCCCGGCCGCTCGGCGTTCTGGCCGCTGGCCGAGTTCTCCCCGGAGTGGGTCGCCCTCCGCTGGGCCGTGGAGCAGGGGATACCGGCCCGCTTCATCGACCTGCCCGCCGCGCACACCTTGGCCTGGGGGAGGCAGGAGGACGAGGCGGCAGGGGAGGGGGAGTCCCCCCTTGACGCGGAGACGGCGGACGGCGAGGGCGAGGGCGACGACGGCGCCGGCCCTGACACCGCCCCTGACACCGCCCCCGGCTCCGCCGACGTGCGGATCGACCCGCTCGGTGTGCTCGCCGAGACCGCGGGCTACGACGACCCGGAGCGGTGGTGGGAGGACGTGGTCGAGCACCGGGGCGCCGGGGAGGGGGACGCGCTCGCGCCGTTCACCGCGCTGGAGGAGGCCATGGGCGCCCTGCGGGAGACCTACGGCAGCGGGGGCCACGACCGGGACCTGGTGCGGGAGGCGTACATGCGGCTCCAGGTGCGGGCCGCGCAAAGGGAGTTCGAGGACGGCGTGGCCGTCGTCTGCGGCGCCTGGCACGTGCCCGCCCTGCGGCAGAGGACGACCGTCGCCGCCGACAAGGCGCTGCTCAAGGGGCTGCCCAAGGTCAAGACCGACATGACATGGGTGCCGTGGACCCACCGCAGGCTCTCCCGGACCAGCGGATACGGAGCCGGCATCGACTCGCCGGGCTGGTACGGGCACCTGTTCAGCGCCCCGGACCGGCCGGTGGAGCGGTGGATGACGAAGGTGGCGGGGCTGCTGCGCGAAGAGGACCGGATCGTCTCCTCCGCGCACGTCATCGAGGCGGTGCGGCTGGCCGAGACGCTCGCCGCGATGCGCGGGCGTCCGCTGCCCGGCCTGAGCGAGACGACCGACGCGGTGCGGGCGGTGATGTGCGAGGGCTCGGACGTGCCGCTGGCCCTGGTGCGGGACCGGCTGGTCGTGGGTGACGTGCTGGGGGAGGTGCCGTCGACGGCACCGGCGGTTCCGTTGCAGCGGGACCTCGCCCGGCTCCAGCGCAGGCTGCGGCTGAAGCCGGAGGCACTGGAGCGGGAGTTGGAGCTCGACCTCCGCAAGGAGACCGACTCGGCCCGCAGCAGGCTGCTGCACCGGCTGCGGCTGCTCGGCATCGCCTGGGGCGAACCGGCCGCCTCGCGAGGCAGCACGGGCACGTTCCGGGAGACGTGGCGGCTGCGCTGGGAGCCCGAGCTGTCCGTACGGGTGGCCGAGGCGGGGGTGTGGGGGACGACCGTACTGTCCGCCGCGACCGCCAAGGCCGAGGCGGACGCCGTCGCCGCGGAGGGCCTGGCCGACGTCACCGCACTCGCCGAGCGCTGCCTGCTGGCCGGACTGCCCGACGCGCTGCCGACCGTGATGCGGATCCTCGCCGACCGGGCGGCCCTCGACACGGACGTCGGCCACCTCGCCCAGGCGCTGCCGGCCCTGGTCCGCTCCCTGCGCTACGGCGATGTGCGCGGCACGGACACCGAAGCACTGGGGGAGGTCGCCGCCGGCCTGGCCGAGCGGGTCTTCGTCGGCCTGCCCCCGGCCTGCGCCGCGCTCGACGCCGACGCCGCCGAGGAGATGCGGCGCCACGTGGACGCGGTGCACGGAGCCGTCGCGCTCCTGGGTGACAGCCCGGCAGCGGGACACGGCCACCTGAGAGCGCGCTGGCAGTCGGTGCTGCGGGTGCTGGCCGGGCGGGACACCGTGCCCGGGGTGATCCGGGGGCGGGCCGTGCGGCTGCTGCTCGACGACGGGGAGCTGGCGCAGGACGAGGCGGCACGGCTCATGGGGCTCGTCCTGTCACCGGGCACGCCGCCCGCGGACGCGGCCGCGTGGATCGAGGGCTTCGTCGGAGGAGGCTCCGGCGGCGGGATGCTCCTGGTGCACGACGAAGGGCTGCTCGGGCTGGTCGACGCGTGGCTGACCGGCGTGCCGGCGGAGGCGTTCACGGACGTGCTGCCCTTGCTGCGGCGCACGTTCTCGGCGTACGAACCCGGGGTCCGCCGGACCCTCGGCGAACTGGTCCGGCGCGGACCCGGCGCCCGGGGAGGCGCGGCAGCCGCCGGCACCGGCCTGCCCGGCTTCGCGGCCGAACCGGACCCGGCGCGCGCGGACGCGGTGCTGCCGGTGCTGCGGCTGCTGCTCGGGATGGACGAAGAAGATCAAGAGGGCATCGAGAAGAAGCTGATGGGGGTGGCGGGATGACGAGCGACGCACTGAGAGAGCCGACGACGAGGGCCGACGAAGGGGGCTCCGCCACGAACGGGTCCCGGGCGGAAGCCCGGCCGGCGACGACCGTGCCGGTGATCCCCCTGTGGGAGCGGCTTCGCGGGGGAGGCGACGGATGACGGCCGAGGTGACGGACCCGGCGCGGGAGCGGCTGCGGCGTTGGCGACTGGTGCTCGGCGGCGACGCGGCGGACGGCACCGGATGCGCGCTGTCCGGGCAGGACGCGGCGATGGACGGGGCCCTCACCGCGCTCTACGGCAAGAAGGACGGCACATCGCAGAGCGGCCGGGACCGTTCGGCGGGACTCGGGGCGTCGGCGCCGTCCGTCGCGCGCTGGCTCGGGGACATCCGGACGTACTTCCCGTCCTCGGTCGTGCAGGTCATGCAGCGCGACGCCATCGACCGGCTCGGACTCGCCACGCTCCTGCTGGAGCCGGAGATGCTGGAGGCGGTGGAGGCCGACGTGCATCTGGTGGGCACGCTGCTGTCGCTCAACAAGGCCATGCCCGAGACGACGAAGGAGACGGCACGGGCCGTCGTGCGCAAGGTCGTCGAGGACCTGGAGAAGCGGCTCGCCACCCGCACCCGGGCCACCCTGACCGGCGCGCTCGACCGCAGCGCCCGCATCAACCGGCCCCGCCACCACGACATCGACTGGAACCGCACCATCGCGGCCAACCTCAAGCACTACCTGCCCGAGTACCGCACGATCGTGCCGGAGCGGCTCATCGGTTACGGGCGGGCGACCCAGGCCACCAAGAAGGAGGTCATCCTCTGTATCGATCAGTCGGGATCCATGGCGGCGTCGGTCGTGTACGCATCGGTCTTCGGAGCGGTGCTCGCCTCGATGCGGACGATCTCCACGCGACTCGTCGTCTTCGACACGGCGGTCGTCGACCTCACGGACCAACTCGACGACCCGGTCGACGTCCTGTTCGGGACGCAGCTCGGCGGCGGTACGGACATCAACCGTGCGCTCGCGTACTGCCAGTCGCAGATCACCCGGCCCGCGGAGACGGTGGTCGTGCTGATCAGCGACCTCTATGAGGGAGGCATCCGCAACGAGATGCTCAAGCGGGTCTCGGCGATGAAGGCGTCGGGGGTGCAGTTCGTGACGCTGCTGGCGCTCTCGGACGAAGGGGCACCGGCGTACGACCGGGAACACGCGGCCGCGCTCGCCGCGCTGGGGGCACCGGCGTTCGCCTGCACGCCCGACCTGTTCCCGGAGGTGATGGCGGCGGCGATCGAGAAGAGGCCGTTGCCGATGCCCGACGTGGCGTGACGGAGCGAGGCCGTGGGTGATCGGTGGCGGGACGTCATGACGGACGGTCAGGTGACGACTTGTCGATGCGTCACCGTCCGACTCGAGGCAGCAAAAGGGACATGACGGCCCATCGGGTAGGCAAGGGCTTGCGCAACCTCCGCACTCCCGTGCGAGGATCGGCGCCTGCTCGGCCGTGCGCCGCGCTGTGCCGGGCAGCACCGCGTTGTGCCGACTCGTTGCCCGTGACGCGTGATGCGTTCCGCACTTGTTCCGTCGCACGGGAGGAAGCTCCCCCTCTTGACCTGGTCAGCGTCAGCAGCCCTGCCCGGTGCCGCGCTGCGCATGCTGCGCACGGCGGCCGGGCGGCGTGCCCTCCAGGCGGGGCTGCTGGTGGGCGGGGTGCTCCTCATCGGGCTGCTGTGCGGGGAGCGGGCGCACGCGGCGGACGGTGTGCGCACGCCGGCGAACAGCGTGGCCGTGCGGACCAGGCCGGCGGTTCCTCAGATCGTCTCCGGCGCCGGGAGCGTTCATCACGTCCGGGCCGTGGGGGAGCGGGCCGAGGGCGAGCGGAGCGTGAGGGAGCGGGGCGCGCGGGCGTCCGGTGTGGTGGGCCAGGTGTTGAGCGGGGGCCGGGGAGAGGCACGGGCGAAGGTGTCGGCCCCGGCATCGGCGGCCCCGGCATCGGCACTGGCCCCGGCCCCGGCCCCGGCCCCGGCAGCATCGGCATCGGCATCGGCACCGTCGCGGTCGCCCGAACGGCCGTCCCCGCCGCCGCCCGCTCGCTCGAAGCGGCTCCTGCTGACGGGGTCGGTGTTGCCCGAGTCCTCCGTGTCGACGACGCTGCCCAAGTTCCCTGCGCCGTCCGCGCTGCCGACTCGGCCGCCGGTGTTGCCCGAGTCCCCCGTGGCAGCGGCGCTGCCCAAGCTCCCGCCGCTCCCGGATGTGCCGCTGCCGCCCACGCTCCCCGACGTGCCGCCGCTCCCCACGCCCCCGGCAATCCCCGCCCTGCCGACGCTCCCGGACCTGCTGAACCCGCCGGAACTGTCAGACCTGCCGAACCTGCCTGGCCCGCTTGATCCGCTCGACCCGTCGGACGCCTTGGGCCCGCTGAACCCGCTGGATCCGCCAGACGTCCCAGAGCTGCCCGTGCCGTCCGATGACGGCGTCGCCGTTCCGGAAGGGCCCGGCGCTCCTTGGCTCCCCAGTCGCCCGGCGCTGCCGAGCCACCGACTCCCCGTGCCGGTCACGGTCCACCTGGAAGCGGGGGAGCCCGTTGGGTCGGCGTCCGACGTGCCTGCCGTCGTCCAGCGGGCCGAGGCGGCAGAGCCTGCGGCGGCGGGTACCGCGGTGCACGGCGTCGAGCACCGTGGTTCCCCCGTCGGACAGGTGGGTCAGGACCACGCGGGACAGGCCACCCGCGTCGGGCACGCCCCGGTCGAGCACGGGCCCGGCGGTCGTCCCGACGGTGCGCTCGGCAACCGGGCCGTGGCGGACAACAGCACCCCGCGTCACGGGGACGCGCACGCCGTCACCCTGGATCACCGTGCCCCGCTGAGGCTCGTGCCCGGGGCCACCGCCCGCTCCTACGCTGCCGCGACCCGGGACAGACACCGGGACGTGAGCGCCTTCCCCGGCTAGCGCACGCGGCCGGACCGCCGTACCCCGTCGCGTATTCGCCGTGCGGGGAGTCGCGCCCCCGCCGTGGAGCCCCGTCGACCGTCCCACCGGCCCCGCCCCCCCAAAGTCCCCGGATCGAAGCTGCGCTCCGACACGGGAAGCCCACACCGGCACCGGCGAGGCGCAGGCCCAGGCACCGACCAGGCCCGGACACCGGCACCGGCACCGGCACCCGTAAAGCCCCGCACAAGCTGCGCGTCACCCAGCAAGGGGTGCCGCCCGGCCCCCCTCCCCAGAGCTTCACGAGGTACCAGGCCCAGGACGGCCGAAAGCCGTCGGTCGGTCTTGGCCGAAGCCTCGTGGATGGGGGTGGCTGGTCCCCATCGGGGTGGGGACCAGCCACCCCGCACCCCCGTAGAGCCGGGCCCTGAACAGGGTCTATGTGCTCCTTCGGAGGTGTTCGACGGGCCTCACCGGGTCAACCCCAGCCCGGTGAGGCCCCTCACCCACGTGCCACCCGCTCCTCACACCCGGCACGCCGTGCCAGAGAGGGCGGCATCATGTGACAGGTATCACCGCTCGGGTGTGACCCTCGATTTAGAGGCCCCCCGGAAGCAGCGATAACCTGCGAGACGGACATGCCGCGCGCTCGGACACCGTGTGCGCCTCCCTTGTGACAGACAGCGGACGTCACGTTGCCCTCGCGGCACGCCCACGCAGACAACGAACCGCGAGATCACTGATAGGGACGGAAGCGCGTGGACCTGTTCGAGTACCAGGCGAGGGACCTCTTCGCCAAGCACGATGTACCGGTGCTGGCCGGTGAAGTCATCGACACGCCTGAGGCGGCCCGCGCAGCCACCGAGCGCCTCGGTGGCAAGTCCGTCGTCAAGGCCCAGGTGAAGGTCGGCGGCCGCGGCAAGGCCGGTGGCGTCAAGCTCGCCGCCACCCCCGACGAGGCGGTCGAGCACGCGACCAACATCCTCGGCATGGACATCAAGGGCCACACGGTCCACAAGGTGATGATCGCCGAGACGGCCCCGGAGATCGTGGAGGAGTACTACGTCTCCTTCCTCCTGGACCGTGCCAACCGCACCTTCCTCTCCATCGCGTCCGTCGAGGGCGGCATGGAGATCGAGGAGGTGGCGGCCACCCGTCCGGAGGCCGTCGCCAAGACGCCGATCGACGCCAACGAGGGTGTCACCGAGGCCAAGGCCCGCGAGATCGTCGAGGCCGCCAAGTTCCCGGCCGAGGTCGCCGACAAGGTCGTCAACGTCCTCGTCAAGCTGTGGGACACCTTCATCAAGGAGGACGCCCTCCTGGTCGAGGTCAACCCGCTGGCCAAGGTCGCCTCCGGTGACGTCATCGCCCTGGACGGCAAGGTCTCGCTGGACGAGAACGCCGAGTTCCGCCAGCCGGAGCACGAGGCCCTCCAGGACAAGGACGCGGCCAACCCGCTCGAGGCCGCCGCCAAGGCCAAGAACCTCAACTACGTCAAGCTCGACGGCGAGGTCGGCATCATCGGCAACGGCGCGGGTCTCGTCATGAGCACCCTGGACGTCGTCGCGTACGCCGGTGAGAAGCACGGTGGGGTCAAGCCCGCCAACTTCCTCGACATCGGTGGCGGCGCCTCCGCCGCCGTCATGGCGAACGGCCTGGAGATCATCCTCGGCGACCCGGACGTCAAGTCCGTGTTCGTCAACGTCTTCGGCGGCATCACCGCGTGCGACGAGGTCGCCAACGGCATCGTCCAGGCGCTGCAGCTCCTCAAGGACAAGGGCGAGGACGTCACCAAGCCGCTCGTCGTCCGTCTGGACGGCAACAACGCCGAGCTGGGTCGCAAGATCCTCTCCGACGCCAACCACCCGCTGGTCCAGCGCGTGGACACCATGGACGGCGCGGCCGACAAGGCCGCCGAGCTCGCGGCTGCTGCGAAGTAAGGGACGAGGGACTACACAGCCATGGCTATCTTCCTCAACAAGGACAGCAAGGTCATCGTCCAGGGCATGACCGGTGCCACGGGCATGAAGCACACCAAGCTCATGCTGGCCGACGGCACGAACATCGTCGGTGGCGTGAACCCGCGCAAGGCGGGCACGACCGTCGACGTCGACGGCACCGAGATCCCGGTCTTCGGCACGGTCGCCGAGGCGATCGAGAAGACGGGCGCGAACGTATCCGTCCTCTTCGTCCCGCCGGCCTTCGCCAAGGCCGCCGTCGTCGAGGCCATCGACGCCGAGATCCCGCTCGCGGTCGTCATCACCGAGGGCATCGCCGTCCACGACTCGGCCGCGTTCTACGCCTACGCCGTGTCCAAGGGCAACAAGACCCGGATCATCGGCCCGAACTGCCCCGGTCTCATCACCCCGGGCCAGTCCAACGCCGGCATCATCCCGGGCGACATCACCAAGCCGGGCCGCATCGGCCTGGTCTCGAAGTCCGGCACGCTGACGTACCAGATGATGTACGAGCTGCGTGACATCGGCTTCTCGTCCGCCGTCGGCATCGGTGGCGACCCGGTCATCGGCACCACGCACATCGACGCGCTCGCCGCGTTCGAGGCCGACCCCGACACCGACCTGATCGTCATGATCGGTGAGATCGGCGGCGACGCCGAGGAGCGGGCCGCGGCCTTCATCAAGGAGAACGTGAAGAAGCCGGTCGTCGGCTACGTCGCGGGCTTCACCGCGCCCGAGGGCAAGACCATGGGCCACGCCGGCGCCATCGTCTCCGGCTCCTCCGGCACGGCCGCCGCGAAGAAGGAGGCCCTCGAGGCCGCCGGCGTCAAGGTCGGCAAGACGCCGACCGAGACGGCCAAGCTGGCGCGCGAGATCCTCGCCGGCTGACGCCACTCGGTCTGACCGTGGGCCCGCTCCCTGCCAGGGGGCGGGCCCACGCCCTTCAGGCCGACACGGCCCTGTCACCGTGGCTGCGGCATCAGCCGCTCCGGCCCCTTCTGCTCCGCCTCGCGCAGCTTCGCCCGCAGTTCCCGCTCCGACTCCGACAGCGGCCCGGGCGCGACCCGTGGCGGCACGCCCTGGACCGTCTCGCCCCGCGGTACGGGCGGCTCGTAGCGCGTCGGGGCGGTGCGGACGGTGAGGGCCGTGGTGCCGATCAGGGCGACCGTGAACGCGATGGCGGCCCGGGTCCAGAAGCGGGCCCGGCGTTCCCCGCCCTGCCGCACCACCGGCGGTTTGGCGGCTCGCAGCCGCTCGATGGAGGCCAGTTCGACCAGCCGCCAGTGGAGCGTCTCCGGGTCCGCCAGCTCCGGCAGCCGCTCGGCGACGGCCTCGCGCGCGTGCACCAGCCGGTTCGCCGCCGCCCGGGTGCTCGCCTCGGTCTCCGCCGCAGTCTCCGGCAGGCCGAGCCCGACCCCGTCGTAGAGCAGCAGCGTGCGGCGGTACGAGGGCGGGAGCTTCAGCAGGGTGTCCAGCAGCGCCCGGTCGTACGGGTCGGAAGGGGGCGGCTCGGAGTACCGGTAGCGGGGACGGAACCGGTGCCACGGGGAGAGCGCGCACTCGTACGCCGCCGCGCGCACCCAGCCCGCCGGGTCGCGGTCACGGGCCACCTCGGGCCAGCGCTGCCAGGCGTTCTGGAACGCCCGCTCCACCGCCTCCCGGGCCAGCTCCCGGCGCCCGGTCAGCAGGTAGGTCTGCCGGACGAGCGCGGGGGCGCAGAAGGCGTACAGCGCGTCGAAGGCCTGCTCGGGCGTGAGGGCGCCGATCGCGTCATCCGGCCGCCGCGGCCCCGCGGCCCGGGCAGGGCCCCGGTCGAGCGTCGGGGGGCGGTCTCGATCGGGGGCGGGAACGGAGGCCGCCCGGTCGGGGACGGGAGCGGAGGCCGTTCGGTCGAGGACGGGGACCGATGTCGTTCGGTCAAGGACCGGGACTGAGGCCGCCCGATCGGGAACGGGAGTGTCCGGTGTGCGCCCTTGGCCGAGGACCGGTGTGCGCCCTCGATCGGAGACCGGTTCGCTCTCCTCCGTGGCGGCGGTCCCATGCTGGGCTCGGGCACGGGCACGGGCACGGGCACGGCCGCGGGGGCGGCGGGGCGTCATCTCGTCGGATGCCGGGGCGTAAGCGTCGGCGTCACTGGCGTGAGGCGGCGTCACATCCCCCTCCGTGCCGAGCGAGTTCAGTACCTTCGCGTACTTCTCCCCTTTCCGGCCGCGCGGCGGTACGCGGCCGGTCTCCCACCCGCGCACCGTCTCGCTGGTGACGCCCACCCGGGAGGCCAGCTGAGCCCGCGTCAGCGAGGCGGCCTCACGCAGGCGTCGGCGTTCCTTCGGCGGGGGGAGCGGCGTGGCAGGGCTCTGCGTCACAGCGCGCCCCTCCGAACAGAAAAGTACATAAACGTATATTGAGCGACACAGCGGTGGTTCGCCTGTTACGACGGGAAAGCGCGTGTCGTTGGGAGCATGGCGGGCGTGATCGAGATGACCGCTCGCCGACGTCCGTCGTCACCCCTGCTCACCCGGATGCGCGACCGTACGCCCGGACTGGTCGGCGGCCTGATGGCCGGTGCGGTCGCGGCGGGCCTGGGGCTCGCGTCGTGCGCCATGCTGGTGATGATGCTGTGGATCAGCTCGCCGTATCCCGACAGCGGCCCCGGCGGCGCGCTGCACGTGGCGGCGGCGCTGTGGCTGCTGGCCCACGGAGCCGAACTGGTCCGCACCGACACGCTCTCCGGCGTCCCCGCCCCTGTGGGCCTCACCCCATTGCTGCTGCTCGCGCTGCCCGTGTGGTTGCTGCACCGGGCGGCACGGGACGCCACGGACGGCGGGGCGGGGGGCGAGACCGACGGCTTCCACGGGGACGACGGCTTCCGCGGGGACGACGGCTTCCACCGGGACGAGGGCTTCGGCGAGGCCGCCGCGCCAGGTGACGGGCCGCCGCTGGTCTCCGCCCGCACCGCCTGGACGGGCGTCGTCCTCGGCTACCTCGCGGTCGCCGCTCCCGCGGCCCTGTACGCCGCAGGCGGTGCGCTGCGGCCGTCGTGGGTGTGGACGGCGGTGTCCGTGCCGCTGGTCGCGGTCGTGGCCGCCGGGGCGGGTGTGTGGTCGGCGTACGGCCGTCCGGGCGGGCCGCTGCGGCGGCTGCTGGGCGTGCTGCCGACGGGAGTACGGCCGCTGGTCCTCGGCCCGCACGGCCGCCCGGGTGTCGCCGCCCGGGCGGCGGCGGCCGGGCTGGCGGTGCTGGTCGGGGGCGGCGCGCTGCTCGTGGCGGTGTCGCTGGTGGGGCACGGTACGGCGGCCCAGGCGTCGTTGCTCCGGCTGACCGAGGCGTGGTCGGGGCGGTTCGCGGTGCTGCTGCTCTGCGCGGCCCTGCTGCCGAACGCGGCGGTGTGGGGTGCCGCCTACGCCCTCGGCCCCGGTTTCGCCCTCGGCGCCCGCCATGTCGTCAGCCCGCTGTCCTCCGCGCCGGCTCCGTTCCTGCCGCCGTTTCCGCTGCTGGCGGCGGTGCCGGAGGCGGGGGAGGGGGCGCCGGTGAACTGGGCGGCCGGGGCCGTGCCGGTGGCCGCGGGCGTCGTCGCCGGCTGGATGGTGGCCAAGGGCGCGGCCGAGGGGGACGGCGGGGGAAAGGGGCCGGACGGCGGGCGGGCCGGGGCCTGGTCGGCGGGGCGCACCGCCCGTGCCGCCGGTCTCGCGGGCCTGTTCTGCGCGGCCGGGCTCGCGGGGCTCGCCGCGCTGGCGGGCGGGCCGCTCGGGGTCGCCGTCCTGGCCGGTTTCGGGCCGGTGTGGTGGCAGGTGGGCGCCGCGACACTGGCGTGGCTCACGCTGGTGGCGATCCCGACGGCCGTGGGGGTACGGGCCTGGCGGTGCCGGTCGTCCCGGTCGGGGGAGCCGGCGATCGGCAGGCAGCGGGAGGGGACGGCCGAGGGCGGGCGCGAGGGCGGGCGCCGGGGCGTGCGGTTGCGGACCGGGTCGCGTCCGGGCGGGCGTTGGTTCAGACGCCCGGGAGTCGCCGGGATCGCCGGAGTCGCGGGAGGCACCGGCGGTTCCGGCCCGGCCGGAACCGCCGGGCATTCCGGAGTGCCTGGTCGTGCCGGGGATGACGCGTCACCGGCGGACGAGAGGACGCCGCCGCGTGGTCCGGAGCCCACGCCGGACACCCCGTACGAGCCCTACGTGCCGTACGCGCCCTTCGATCACGACGCCCTGTACGGCCTCACCGATCAGGACGACACCGCCTTCGAGCCCTACGACTTCCTGCCGTCCGACCCGCCCCGCGAACCGCACCCCCACGGCACCACACGCCCACCCGACGCCCCCACCTCCGAGCAGGGCCGGCCATGAGCCGGGCTGGGCTGTCCCCAGGCCGGGGCGAAGCGTCAGCCGTTCGTCCCCAGCACTCCTCGCAGTTCCTCCGGCAGGAGCTTGGAGCAGGACTGCTTGGCCTCGTTCGTCAGGGCGTCGTTCGTGCACGTGTAGTAGTCGCGGTAGACCAGCTGGGCCGTGAACGACGCGGCGACCAGGGCGATGGCCAGGGAGGCCGTGACCAGGCCGCTCACCGCCGCCGTCGTCTGGGGGCGGCCCTGCTGCTCGGGGGCCGGGGCGTCCGGGTCGGGCCTGCGGGGCTTGGCGCGCAGGGAGCTGATGGCCCAGTAGAGGGCCAGCGCGCCCAGCAGCAGCGCGACGTACGGCCAGCTGAAGAGGGCGAAGAAGAAGGCCCACATGCCCGACAGCAGGGCGTAGCGGGCGCGGCGCTGGGCCGGGTCCGTGGGGTCCCAGCGCATGTTCGGGCCGCCGCTCTGGGGGCCGCCCGGGCCCTCGGGGCCGCCGCGGGGGCGTTCGCCGAAGCCGCCCTGGGAGCGGCCGGGCTGGCGGTCGCTCCACTGGCTGCCCCACGGCGAGCGGTCGCGCCCGCCCTCGCCCTCCGAGTCCTCGCCCGACGGGCGGCGCGGCTGCCAGGGCCGGTCCGGCGTGCCCTCGGGCGGCGGGGCGAACGGGTTGTCCTCCTGGGAGCCGCGCCCTCGGCCGTCCCCGCTGCCGTCCGACGGTGCGTCGGGCGGTGAGCTGGGGCGCTCCCGCAGCAGCACGGCGCCGCGCTCCCCTCCCTGTGCAGACAGCTGGGGGAACGTGAGGAGTCGCAGGCTGCGGTCCGGCATCAAGTGAGCGTCTTCCCGTAGGTGAGGAGGTGAGTGGACAGAACTGGACGATGTCGATGTCGATGTCGATGTCGGGCCCGGGTCCGACACCTCCTGAACGCACCGCGTCCGGACGGCGTTCCCGAACCGGCTCCGCCCAGACGCTACCTCCCGGCCCGGCCCCCGTCCCGTGGGGGCCGTCCGGTGTGCCGGTATCGTTGCTGACGGTCGGCCGGTTCGTAGGCTTCCCCGTATCCGGGGGCGCGAAGCATTCGTATGAATGCACAAACGCCACGGTGCTGCGCCAAGGCCATGCGCCACGGTGCTGCGCCAAGGCCATGCGCCACGGTGCTGCGCCAAGGCCATGCGCCACGGTGCTGCGCCAAGGCCATGCGCCAAGGCGATACGCCAAAGCCACTGCGCCAAGGTCCGGCCGCCTGGACAGACGCTCCCCCGAGAAAGGCCCACCACCGTGGCCGCCAAGCCCGTGGCCCCGCGCGCCAAGCGCCTCGTCGTGCTGGTCTCCGGATCCGGCACCAACCTCCAGGCGCTGCTCGACGAGATCGCCGCCACCGGCGCGCAGGAGTACGGGGCCGAGGTCGTCGCCGTCGGCGCCGACCGTGAGGGCATCGAAGGGCTGGCCCGCGCCGAGCGCGCCGGGCTGCCGACCTTCGTGTGCAAGGTCAAGGACTACGGCAGCCGCGAGGAGTGGGACGCCGCCCTCGCCGAGGCCGTCGCCGCCCACGAGCCCGACCTCGTCGTCTCCGCCGGGTTCATGAAGATTGTCGGCAAGGAGTTCCTGGCCCGGTTCGGCGGGCGGTTCGTCAACACGCACCCCGCCCTGCTGCCCAGTTTCCCGGGAGCCCACGGCGTGCGGGACGCGCTCGCGTACGGCGCCAAGGTCACCGGCTGCACCGTCCACTTCGTCGACGACGGCGTCGACACCGGCCCGATCATCGCGCAGGGCGTGGTGGAGGTCCGGGACGAGGACGACGAAGGCGCTCTGCACGAGCGCATCAAGGAAGTCGAGCGAAGGCTGCTCGTCGAGGTCGTGGGGCGGCTCGCCCGCAACGGCTATCGCATTGAGGGACGAAAGGTAGTTATCCAGTGACCGCCGAGAGCAACAAGCGGCCCCTTCGCCGGGCGCTCGTCAGCGTCTACGACAAGACCGGTCTCGAGGACCTCGCGCGCGGGCTCCACGAGGCCGGGGTCGAGCTCGTCTCCACCGGTTCCACCGCCGCGAAGATCGCCGCTGCCGGCGTCCCCGTCACCAAGGTCGAGGAGCTCACCGGCTTCCCCGAGTGCCTGGACGGCCGCGTGAAGACGCTGCACCCGCGCGTGCACGCCGGCATCCTCGCCGACCTGCGGCTGGAGGACCACCAGCGGCAGCTCGCCGAGCTGGGTGTCGAGCCGTTCGACCTCGTCGTCGTCAACCTCTACCCGTTCCGCGAGACCGTCGCCTCCGGCGCCTCGCCCGACGAGTGCGTGGAGCAGATCGACATCGGCGGTCCGTCGATGGTCCGCGCCGCCGCCAAGAACCACCCCTCGGTCGCGGTCGTCACCAGCCCGGCCCGGTACGCCGACGTGCTCAAGGCCGTCCAGAACGGCGGCTTCGACCTCGCCACCCGCAAGCGGCTCGCCGCCGAGGCCTTCCAGCACACGGCCGCCTACGACGTCGCCGTCGCCTCCTGGTTCGCCTCCTCCTACGCGCCGGTCGACGAATCGCAGTTCCCCGACTTCCTCGGCGCCACCTGGGAGCGCGAGCACACCCTGCGCTACGGCGAGAACCCGCACCAGCCCGCGGCCCTCTACGTCTCGGGCACGGGTGGCCTGGCCGAGGCCGAGCAGCTGCACGGCAAGGAGATGTCGTACAACAACTACACGGACACGGACGCCGCCCGCCGTGCCGCGTACGACCACGACGAGCCCTGCGTCGCGATCATCAAGCACGCCAACCCCTGCGGCATCGCGATCGGCGCGGACGTCGCCGAGGCGCACCGCAAGGCGCACGCCTGTGACCCGCTGTCGGCGTTCGGCGGCGTGATCGCGGTCAACCGGCCGGTCAGCAAGGAGATGGCCGAGCAGGTCGCGGAGATCTTCACCGAGGTCATCGTCGCGCCGGACTACGAGGACGGCGCGCTGGAGGCCCTCACCAAGAAGAAGAACATCCGCGTGCTGCGCTGCCCCGACGGCCCCTCCGCCCCGGTCGAGGTCAAGCCGATCGACGGCGGCGCGCTGCTCCAGGTCACCGACCGGCTCCAGGCCGACGGCGACGACCCGGCGAACTGGACCCTCGCGACCGGTGAGGCGCTCAGCGAGGCCGAGCTGGCCGAGCTGGCCTTCGCCTGGAAGGCCTGCCGTGCGGTGAAGTCCAACGCGATCCTGCTCGCCAAGGACGGTGCCTCGGTCGGCGTCGGCATGGGGCAGGTCAACCGGGTCGACTCCGCGAAGCTGGCCGTCGAGCGGGCGGGCGCCGAGCGCGCGGCGGGCTCGTACGCCGCGTCGGACGCGTTCTTCCCCTTCCCGGACGGCCTGGAGATCCTCACCGAGGCCGGAGTGAAGGCCGTGGTCCAGCCCGGCGGTTCGGTCCGTGACGAACTGGTCGTCGAGGCCGCGCGGAAGGCCGGCGTCACGATGTACTTCACCGGGACGCGGCACTTCTTCCACTGACATTCCACTGACACGGGTGTCGGAGCGGGACGGCGACGCATCGCCGTCCCGCTCCGCCCGTCTCAGCCGTCGACCTCGTACCGCCCGACCTCCAGGAAGTACCGCAGCTCCTCCGGAGTGCCGTCGATCGCGTCCTCGGCGGCCGCGCGGAGCGCCGCGCTGATGGTCGGGTCGGCCAGGATGCGGGCGATGGCGACGCGGTCGTCCTCGGCCTGGGCGAGGCGGTAGCCGGTCTCCAGGAAGGCGCGCAGGGCTTCCGGGGTGTTCGCGTCGAGGGCCCTGGTGGCCTCCCTCTTGACGCCGCGGCCGGAGTCCGGGTCGGCCAGGATGCGGGCGATGGCGACGCGGTCGTCCTCGGCCTGGGCGAGGCGGTAGCCCGTCTTCAGGAACTCCCGCATGTCCTCCGCGGTGCCGTCGAGCGCCTCGTTGGCCTCGCGTACGACGCCGCGGCCGCTGTCCTCGTCCGCCAGGATGCGCAGGATCGCGATGCGGAGGTCGTCCTCGGACATCTCGTCCACCGGCGTGCCGTCCGTCTGCGCGGTCGCGGCCGCGGCCAGCGAGGCGGACGTGGGAGCCGGGGCGGCGGCGGAGGCCGGGGCGGTGAGCAGCAGGGCGGGGGTCAGCGCGCCGGCGGCGACGAGCAGGGCACCGCGGGTGGGTCTCATGCGTCAACCTTCCTCTCGGTCAAGGGAATCGAGAACATGTTCGCATGTCGCGGTCCGGGCGGCGGCTCGTTCACGGCAGCGGCGTGCGGCCCCTCACTGTGAACTGCGCAGTGCCGCCCAGGTCTTGGGCCCGACCTGGCCGTCCACCTCCAGCCCCTTGTCCCGTTGGAAGGCCCGTACCGCCGCCGCTGTGTCCTTGCCGAACGAGCCGTCCACGCCCGAGTCGCCCACGCCGTAGCCGCGCTCGGTCAGCATGCACTGCACCTGCACCACGCGTTGGCCGCGGTCGCCCCGCCGGGTGAGTTCGGTGCCGGAGTAGTAGGTGCAGTCGGTGAGCCACGGGGGCTCGGCCGGGGTGGTCGGCCTCTGTGAGGGTGGCGTCGAGGGGGAGGGACGGGGGTGCGTCGTCCGCGGTGCGGGAGGCGGCGTGGGACGGGCCTCGCCCCGGGGCTTCTCGTCCGGGCCGGGTGTCGTGGTGTCCGGGCGCTCGGGGGGCTTCGGCTTCCCGGTCGGGGAAGAAGTGCTCGGGACGGTGAATCCCGGCAGGCTGGTCTGGTCGTCGCCCGGGCCGGACGCACTGGCGGTCGCGGCGGCCGAGCCGGTGCCGTCGGCCGCGGGCGCCGGGCGGGTGACCACGTAGGCGGTGACGGCGACGGCGCACACCGTGAGGACGGCGACGAGGGCGGCGTACGGCTTCCCGCGCCGCCGGGCCGGAGTACCGACCGCGGGCGTATCCGACGCGGGCCCGAAACCGGGCACCGCCGCGGACTGACCGGCCGCCGGCCGGAAGTCCGGCCCCGCTGCGGCTTGGCCCACCGCCGGTCCCGAGCCCGACCCCGCCGCCGGCTGACCCACCGTCGGCCGACCCGCCACCTGCCGTACCTCCGGCCCCGGTAACGGGCTCTCCCACAGCGTCTCGCAAGCCCGCTGCCGGGTGAGGAGGCGGGTCGCCAACGGCTCCTGCCAGGCAGTGGAGCGGGGCTGGGACAGGGACGCCTCGATCAGGTCCTCCGGCGTCGGGCGGTGGGACGGGTCCTTGGAGAGACAGGCCGTCAGGAGCTCGGACAGGGCCGGGTCGGCCGCCCGGAGCCCTGCCATGACCTCCGCGTTCGGCTCCTCCGACGCGATGCGGTGCAGGACGTCGACGCCGGTGCCGTCGCCGAAGGGGGCGTGCCCGGTGACCGCGTGGACGACGGTGCTCGCGCAGCAGAACACGTCCGAGGCCGTGTCGCAGCGGCCGTCCTTGAGGTACTCGGGGGACATGAAGGCGGGCGTGCCGACGCGGTTGCCGGTCGTGGTGATCGCGCTGGCGTCGACGGCCTGCGCGATGCCGAAGTCGACGACGTGGGCGCCCTGCCGGGTCAGCAGGACGTTCGACGGCTTGAGGTCCCGGTGCACGATGCCGGTCGCGGCCAGCGCGCCGAGCGCCCGCCCGAGATCACCGACCAGCCGCCACGCCCCGTCCGGCCGCAGCACCCCGCACTCGCGCACCGCCTCCGCGAGGTTGAGGCCCGGTAAGTAGACCGTCGCCATCCAGAGCGTGTCCGTGGCGGGTTCGAAACCCGTGCCCAGCAGCTCCGGGGTGTAGGGCGCGCCCACGCGCGCGTGCACGGTGGCCTCCCGCTCGAACCGCCGCCGGAAGTCCGCGTTCTCGGCGTACTCGGGGCGGATGACCTTCACCGCGGCGAGCCCGGGCGTCCCGTCCGCATGCCGCGCCAGGTAGACCCGGCCCATGCCGCCGCTGCCCAGCAGGCCCAGCGGTACGTACGGCCCGACCCGCACGGGATCGGCGGGCCGCAGCGGCACGGTACCGGTCTGCGCCAAGGCGGTGTCTGTCATGGATCCCCCGGCATGCTCCTGGCAAGCGATGCCGGAAACGGTACCAACGAGGGCGGGCGTCCGGCCGGTGAGAGGTGCCTCCGGCTCTCCCCCGAGTGAACCGGAGGCGATGTCAGTCTGACCCGCCCGGGGCTCGGGGGGAACCTCGGACGTCTCAGGGTCACTTCTTCCCGGGCGGGGCGTACTCCTTGAGGTAGTGGGCGACGCGGTCGGCGTAGGCGCGTACGTCCGCCGGGACGCCGCCCGCCGCGTTCACCGTCCGGTACGACCTGCGGTAGGCCGCGGCGATCAGGACCCGCCGGTCGCCCGGCAGTTCCTCGTGCAGGCGCGGGGCGATCCAGCACAGGTAGCGGCCCATCGCCGGGATGGACTCGGCGGGCGGGAAGGGGGGTTGGGGGACGGTCTCCCCGGGGGTGCCGTCCTCGTTCATCCACCAGCGCAGCACGCGCGGGGTCCAGCGGGCGATGCCGTACTCGTCGTTGGCGGGATCGGCGAGGTCCGGGTCGAAGTCGCTCTCCACCTTCAGCATGGCGGCGATCAGGACCGGCGTGACGTCCTTCTGGTCGCAGTCGTGCGCCGTCTCGACGATCAGCAGCCGGTAGGCGGGCGGGACGCCCCGGTCGGTGCGGAGCTCGGCGGCGCCGTACGCGGCGGCGGAGACGTTCGCCGTCGCGCCGGAGCCGCTGCTGCCGCCGCCCGGGGGGTCGTCGGCCCGGACGCTGATGCCGTAGGCCAGCGCCGCGACGGCGACGGCGGTGGCGGCGGCCGCGGCGAGGGACCTCCGGCGGACGCGGTGGCGGGGCGGACGCAACCGGGGCAGGCGGAAGGGGAGATGGCCCGTGCCCGTGGCCGCCTCGACGCGGCGCAGCAGTGCCTCGACGGTGATGCGGTCCTCGTGGGTGCGGGTCAGGCAGGCGGAGACGATCCGCCGCCAGTCGTCGGGCAGGCCGGGCGACAGGCGCAGTTCGTCGGTGCCGCGGGCGTAGGCCGCCGCCGCGTCGCGGCGGGCCGTCGGGGTGGCGCCGGGCAGCGGGAAGGAGTCGGTGAGGACGAGGTGGGCGAGGACGCCGAAGGCCCACACGTCGGCGGACGAGCGGATGCGGCGGCCGCGTTCGCCGATCTCGGTCCACAGCAGTTCCGGCGGGGTGTAGTCGGGCGTCGAGAAGGCCGGGGTGTAGGCGTGGGTTCCCTCCAGTTCGGCGGCCATGTTGAAGTCGGCGAGGCGGACCGAACCGTCCGCCATCAGCAGCACGTTGGCCGGCTTGAGGTCGCCGTGCACCCAGCCCGCCCCGTGCAGCTGGGCCAGTCCCTCGCAGATCTGCGCGAGCAGCGCGGGACCGGCGGCGGGGCGGGGCGTGGCGGTGAGCAGCGCGGACAGGGAGCCCCGCGCCCGCTCCAGGACGAGGACGGTGGCGCCGTCCAGCTCCGGGCGGTCCGGGTCGTCGACCGTCAGCGTCTCGTACATCCGCACCAGCCGCGGATGCCGCAGCCGCCGGTACAGCTCGACCTCCCGCTCGATCAGCTCGCGCAGGTGGGTCAGGCGGCGGGGCGTCGCCGTGCCGGTGGGCAGGAACTTCAGGGCCGCCGTCCGGGGCAGCTCCGGCTCGCCCGCCCGGGGCCGGGAGCGGTCCTCCCGTCGCGCGGCGGCGTCACCGGCACTCCGGTCCGCGTCACCGACGCGCCGGGCGGCGTACACACTGCCGAAGGCGCCCGTCGCGATGGGCTCGCGCACCTCCCAGACGCCGACCCGGTAGCCCTTCGGCACGGGCACGGCGTAGGGCTCGGTCACCGGGTCACCCGGCCCGGTGGGGCGGCCAGGACGGCGAGGTCGTCCTCCCGGACCAGGTCGAAGCGGAGCGCCAGGGAGACCAGGGACTCCTTCTTGCCGTTGAGCCGCGGGCCCGTGTCCGCGCTCTCCGGGCCCGGCTTCAGGCGCAGCTTCACGGCGAGGTAGTCGATGTTCCACTGCACGGACGTGCGGGACGCGGCGGGCCAGGTGGGGCGCAGTCGGTCGGCGACCTGGTCGACGGTGGGCAGCGGCGCGTGCGGGGTGCCGCGCAGGCGCGGTTCGCACAGGGCGGCCAGGACCGCGAAGTACCGCTTGGTGCGGTCGACGGAGAAGGCCGGCGCGGTCGTGGCGCCGTCGAGGCCGCCCGTGCCGCTCAGGTAGTCGTGGCGCGGCGCCCACACCTCCAGGGGCAGCAGGTCCCCGGCGGCGGGCAGCACGATCCGCGAGAACTCGAAGGGGATGGGGGCGTCCAGCCGCCCGGGCGCGACCTTGACGTGTTCGCCCGCGCCCTCCGGGTTCTCCACGACGTACGTCTGTTCGCGGCTGAGGTTGCTCAGGATCCAGAAGGCGCCCTGCGCGGTGATCTCACCGGCCCGGCGGGAGACTCCGTCGTGGGCGATGTGCAGGTCGTTGTCGTGCGCGGACCGGCCGAAGGTGAGGCGTTCGCCGGGCGCGAGTCTGATCTGGGGTCGGTTTCGCTCGTCCTCCGTGGTCGGCGGAGGTACCACGATGATGCTGTACAAGGTGCTCTCCCCGTGCCTGACAGCTACCACCGTCAGACTAGGGCGACGCACCAGGGCCGTGCCCCCCTCGTACGGGTGAGACACGGCCCTTGGATGTGATTGGCGTGAACCGGTCCGGTCGACCGGGTCCGCTCAGTAACGGGGGCGGTTGAACCAGGCCTTGCCGTTCGCGTTGCCGACGAACACCGCGACCAGGATGGCCAGGACGGTGTGCACCAGGCCCACGAGGATGAACGGGTAGATGCCGAGGACGGCGGTGATGATGGCGAAGACCAGGATGGTGATCCGGGCGCCGTTGCCGCCGTTCTTGAACTTCGTCGCCAGCACGGCCGCGAACACCAGCCAGGCCAGGCCGAACGCCACGTAGCCCCAGATCACGCCGGTCGACTGGCCGACCAGGTCCTGGAAGGCGGTGTTGTCCTTGAGGGACTCGTCGTCCTTCGCGGCGTTGAGGGCCGCGGCGGCGAAGGCGAAGAAGCCCACGCCGAGGACCTGCAGGCCGACGATCACCCACATCATCACGCGGGCCGCGCTCACCGAGCCGGGCATCGTGGTCGGCGCCGGGGGGCCGCCGTAGGGGGAGACCGGAGGTGCCTGCGGGTAGCCGTAACCGGGCGCCTGCCCCTGCTGCTGCGGGTAGCCGTAGCCCGGCTGCTGCGGCTGCTGCCCCTGGGGAGCGCCGTAGGGATTGTTCGGGTCGCCGTAGCTCATGGCGGACTTTCCTCCGTTGTTCCGAGTGCGGGGACGACGCGTGGCATCCGCGCGGAGGAGAGTTCTTCAGCTGGTGACCGTCCCCCCGTTGAGCTGCCCGCGGCACTTGTCAGGTCATCGTTCTTCACCACTGAGTGGCTTGTCCAGCCGCATTCCCGATGTGTTGTGCAAGTGCAACATCGCTGATCATGAGCGGATACGGGCGGAGGGGCCCCGCGGTGCCCGGATTGCGGCCGGATTGGAACCACGGGCGGGTCATCCGCGAGGATGGGGCCATGACCGCCCAGATTCTCGATGGCAAGGCCACCGCAGCCGCGATCAAGTCCGATCTGACCGCCCGCGTGGCGGCGCTGAAGGAGAAGGGCGTCACGCCCGGCCTCGGCACGATCCTCGTCGGGGACGACCCCGGCAGCCAGAAGTACGTCGCCGGCAAGCACCGCGACTGCGCGCAGGTCGGCATCGCCTCCATCCAGCGGGAGCTGCCCGCCACCGCCACGCAGGAGGAGATCGAGGCGGTCGTGCGCGAGCTGAACGAGGACCCGGCCTGTACCGGGTACATCGTGCAACTGCCGCTCCCCAGGGGCATCGACGAGAACCGCATCCTGGAGCTGATGGACCCGGACAAGGACGCGGACGGCCTGCACCCGATGAACCTCGGGCGCCTCGTCCTCAACGAGCCGGCGCCGCTGCCCTGCACCCCGAACGGTGTGCTCACGCTGCTGCGGCAGTACGGCGTCGAGATCAAGGGCGCCGAGGTCGTCGTCGTCGGCCGCGGTGTCACCATCGGCCGCCCGATGCCGCTGCTGCTCACCCGCCGCAGTGAGAACGCGACCGTCACCCAGTGCCACACCGGCACCCGCGACCTGTCGGCGCACCTGAAGCGCGCGGACATCATCATCGCCGCGGCCGGTTCCGCCCATCTGATCCGCGCCGAGGACGTCAAGCCGGGCGCGGCCGTCCTCGACGTCGGTGTCTCCCGCAGCGCCGAGGGCAAGATCGTGGGCGACGTCCACCCCGACGTGGCCGAGGTCGCCGGCTTCATCTCCCCGAACCCCGGCGGGGTCGGCCCGATGACCCGCGCCCAGTTGCTCGTCAACGTGGTCGAGGCGGCGGAGCGCAGTGTCGGCTGAGCCCCAGGCCCCCGGCGGGCAGGAGACGTCCGAGGACATCACCGTCCGGGACCCCGTCAGCGCGCCCGACGCCGAGGGGCGGCCGCGGCGGGTCACCCGGCGGTTCCCGCTGTTCACCAAGGACACCGCGCGGCCCGAGGGCGGTGGCCGGGCCGCCTCCGGGGACGCGCCCGCGCCGGCGCGGCAGTGGCCGGTCCTCGCCGTGCTCGGGCTGGCCGGAGCGGGCCTGCTGGTGACCGCGTTCGACCAGTTCCGGATCGGGACGCTGCTGATCGGCATCGCTCTGCTGGGCGGCGGCGCGCTGCGCTGGCTGCTGCCCGACGTGGGCATGCTCGCCGTCCGCTCCCGCTTCACGGACATCGTCACGTACGGGGTGCTGGGCCTGGTGATCGTCATGCTGGCGTTGATGGCGCAGCCGGACCCGTTGCTGCGGATCCCGTTCCTGAAGGACACGCTGCACTTCACGGTCACCAGCGAGTGACGTGAACGGCGGCCCGCCCTCTCCCCCGAGGAAGGACGGGCCGCCGCCACGACCCACCCTCGTGCACGGCGAACTGCCTGTTCAACGGCTGTCAGTGCGCTGTGGCACGGAAGTGACAGTTCCGGTACGTCCCGCTTCCGATTTCGCACGAACTGGTGCAACACCGGGGTTGGCGTGGACAATCGGGACGGTCCAGGGTGTATCGCGCGCGGGCCCTGTGCTCCTGTGCGCCCCCGGTCGGGGGAACTGAGATCCTGAGTGGGCGCATCCCTGTGGGTAGCCACAACGGGGACTCGGCCAAGGCCGCCACGCGCGGGGCGAACAGCGCGGGACATGACAGCACGAACCGGGGGGAAGAGGGGGGAAGCAATGCCTCGTTGGAGGGCCTTGCCGGATGAGCTCGATCCACAGATCAGGGAGTTCACCAGCCAGTTGCGCAGACTCGTGGACCGCAGCGGTCTGAGTATCGCGTCGGTGGCGGACCGCACGGGCTACAGCAAGACGTCGTGGGAGCGTTACCTGAACGGCCGGCTGCTCGCGCCCAAGGGCGCGATCGTCGCCCTGGCCGAGGTCACCGGGACCAACCCGGTGCACCTGACGACCATGTGGGAGCTCGCCGAGCGCGCCTGGAGCCGCTCGGAGATGCGGCACGACATGACGATGGAGGCCATCCGGATCTCCCAGGCGCGCGCCGCGCTCGGGGAGTTCGGCGGCCAGGACTTCGGCGGCTCCGCGGCCGGCGGCAAGACGGCCGCCGGCGGCGGCAGGACGGCCCGCCGGAGCGGCAGCGCCACGGTCACGCCGGGCATCGCGGGCCCGGCCGGAGTGGCCCCGACCGTGCCGCCGCAGCCGACGGCACCCGAGGTGCAGGACTCCACCACCGGCTCCGGCGTGCGGGAGGACGGCGGCCGGGGCGGCGCGAGCGACGTCAACTCGTGGGGCATCGCCGGGTACAAGGGCCCCTCGCCGACGGGCGGACGCCCCGCCGGCACCGGATCCACGCCCGGTTCGGGCCCCGGAAGCCCCGCCGGCACCGGATTCCGGCCCGGCCCGGGCTCCGGAGCCCACGCCGGATCGCCTGGTGGGACCGCCCGGACGCCGGCCGTCGGGGCCGGTCCGTACGGCGAGCCCCCGCGGGACGCCGTGCCCGGCCGCGCCGGCCGTGGCGGCTCCGCCGCCGGCAAGCGGCGGACCGGGACGTTCCTCGCGGGTGTCGTCGGCGTGCTCGTGGTGATCGCCGGCGCCTTCTACCTCACCGGCGGTGGCGACGACGAGAACAAGGGCAAGGCCAAGCCGCCCGCGCCGACCGCCAGCACCGACCCCGACCTGCCGCCCGGCGTGAAGTGCAGCGGTGACGGCTGCACCGGCAAGGACGCGGAGAGCATGGGATGCAGTGGTGACCTGGTGACCACGGCCCAGACCGCCACCGTCGGCACGACCGTCGTCGAGGTCCGCTACAGCGAGACCTGCAAGGCGGCCTGGGGCCGTATCACCCAGGCGGCGCAGGGCGACGAGGTCGAGGTCAGCGCGGGCAAGGCGAAGCAGGGCGGCAGCATCACGACGGCCGGGGACACGATCGCGTACACCCCGATGGTCGCCGTGAAGAGCGCCGCCGACGCCACAGCCTGTGCCACGCTCGCCTCCGGACAGCGGGGCTGCACCGAGTAGCCCGCGCAACCCCACGAGCCACTCCAAGTGGGCGGCCGGAAAGGAATTTCCGAGAGGGAGGCATGCCCGCGGGAATCGCGGGCACGCGAACGGTACCCCCACGGGATTCCGGCACGATCGGTTCCCCCCAGGCGGCCGCCTCGTCCCCCTCTCCCGGACGGGCGGCCGCCTTTCGCGCGCGGCATCGGAGAGTGTTGTGGGGTGGGCCACACCGACCCGGCCGTCCGGGATCCCGGATGCGCGATAGCCTGACCGCTGGATCGATCTCTTGACGCCGAGAGATCGATCAAACGTCCGGGGCAGGAACCCGGCCCCACCGCCAGCTGTCATACGGAGAACGCCATGACCCGCACTCCCGTGAACGTCACCGTCACCGGCGCGGCCGGCCAGATCGGTTACGCCCTGCTCTTCCGCATCGCCTCCGGTCAGCTGCTCGGCGCGGACGTGCCGGTGAAGCTGCGCCTCCTGGAGATCACGCCGGCGCTGAAGGCGGCCGAGGGCACGGCCATGGAGCTGGACGACTGCGCGTTCCCGCTCCTGCAGGGCATCGACATCACGGACGACCCGAACGTCGCCTTCGACGGCGCCAACGTCGGTCTGCTCGTCGGCGCCCGCCCCCGCACCAAGGGCATGGAGCGCGGTGACCTGCTGGAGGCCAACGGCGGCATCTTCAAGCCGCAGGGCCAGGCCATCAACGCGCACGCCGCGGACGACATCAAGGTCCTGGTCGTCGGCAACCCGGCCAACACCAACGCCCTGATCGCCCAGGCCGCCGCGCCGGACGTACCGGCCGAGCGGTTCACGGCCATGACCCGCCTGGACCACAACCGCGCCCTGACCCAGCTGTCGAAGAAGACCGGCACCCCGGTCTCCGAGATCAAGAAGCTGACGATCTGGGGCAACCACTCCGCCACGCAGTACCCGGACATCTTCCACGCCACGGTCGCCGGCAAGAACGCCGCCGAGGTCGTCAACGACGAGAAGTGGCTGGCCGAGGACTTCATCCCGACCGTCGCCAAGCGCGGCGCCGCCATCATCGAGGCCCGTGGCGCCTCGTCGGCCGCCTCCGCCGCGAACGCCGCCATCGACCACGTCTACTCCTGGGTCAACGGCACGGCCGAGGGCGACTGGGTCTCCATGGGCATCCCGTCGGACGGCTCCTACGGCGTCCCGGAGGGCCTGATCTCCTCCTTCCCCGTCACCTGCAAGGACGGCAAGTACGAGATCGTCCAGGGCCTGGAGATCAACGAGTTCTCCCGCGCCCGGATCGACGCCTCCGTCAAGGAGCTCGAGGAGGAGCGCGAGGCGGTCCGCGGCCTCGGCCTCATCTGACAGCCGGTTCTCGCTGGCGGCCCCGTACCGGTTCCTCCGGTGCGGGGCCGCCAGCGTTCAGGGGGCCAGCCGCTTCTCGAACCAGTGCTGGCCGTAGACGTGGTCGGTGTACGCCGGGATCTCCCGGTAGCCGCACGCCCGGTACATCGCCCGCGCCTCGGTGAGCACGGCGTGCGTGTCGAGCCGTACGACGTGCCAGCCGCGGCGCAGGGACTCCCGCTCGATCGCCGTGAGCAGCCGGCGGGCGAGGCCGAGGCGGCGGGCGTCCGGGTGCACCCACACATGGCGGATCTCGCCCACGCCGGGTTCCAGCCCCCGCAGCGCCCCGCAGCCCACCGGCCGGCCCTCCTCGTACGCCACGAAGAACGCGCCCGCCTCCCCCGAGACCTGCTCGGGCCGGACCAGGTCCGCCTTGTCGAAGCCCTCGGGGAAGCGGGCGTCGAGGTCGGCGGCGTAGGCGTCGAGGCAGGCGCGGGCGTCCGGGGCGTGGCCGTCGACCGGCTCGACGGTGATGGCCGCGAGGCGCAGCAGCCGCCGGGCGGTGGCCAGCGCGTCGGTGAGCTGCTGCCGCTGGGGTGCGGCCAGGCCCTTCAGCACGTCCGAGGCGAGGGTGTCGGCGCGGCGGTTCTGCTCCGTGACCTCGGCGCGGCCGGCCGGGGTCAGTTCGATCATGCGCAGCCGGTTGTCGTCCGGGTGGGTGCGCAGCCGGACCATGCCCTGGGCCTGGAGGGCCTTGGTCATCCGGCTGAGGTACCCGGCGTCCAGGCCGAGCCGGCTCCGGAGCTCGCGCAGGGAGACACCGGCCGGGCTCTCGGCGATCTCGAACAGCAGCCGGGCCTCGCCGAGCGGGCGGTCCTGGCCCAGGTAGTGGTCGTTCAGCACACCGATCCGGCGTGTGAAGTAGCGGTTGAACCGGCGGAAGGCCGCCACCTGCCCGGTCGACACTGACTCCATAATCTTTGACTTTAGTCAAAGGAACCCCGCGCGTCGACCGAACGCGTCGACCGGACGCGTCGACCGAACGCGTCGACCGGATGTGCCGAGTTCCCGGCCCGTTGTCAGACCCGGGCTCTAGCCTTCGGGGCATGACTCAGCACGCTGAAGCGGTGCCGCTGGAGCCGCCGGTCGCCGGCGACGAGGTCGCGACCCTCGTCGGTTCCCTGGAGAGACAGCGCAGGACGTTCGCCTGGAAGGCGGAGGGGCTGGACGCGGCCGGGCTGGGGGTGCGGATCGCAGCCTCCTCGGTCACCCTGGGCGGGCTGCTCAAGCACCTCGCCCTGGTCGAGGACCAGTACCTCTCCGTGCGGCTGCTCGGGAACGAGCCCGCGCCGGAGTGGCGCGCGGGGGACCGGGACGCGGAGCCGGACCGGGAGTGGAGCTCGGCCGCCGGCGACACCCCCGAGCAGCTGTACGCGGGGTGGGCGCGGGCCGTGGCCCGGTCCCGGGCGAACCTGCGGGAGGTGCTCGCCGGGAGCGACGCCGGCCGGCTCGCCGCGTTCACCACGAGGGACGGGCGGTCCCCGAGTGTGCGGCGGCTGCTGGTCGACCTGATCGAGGAGTACGCGCGGCACGTCGGGCACGCCGACCTCCTCCGCGAGGCGATCGACGGACGGGTGGGGGAGGACCCGCCGGACGGCTTCCGGCCTTGGGCGATCTGACGTCCCGGCCCTGATCGGCGGGTGGTCTGCCCCTGATTGTCCACATCTCCCGTGACACAGCGCACTTTCGGCCACGGATCGCGCATGCATCCGGGGGCGCAGGGCAGGCGCACTCGGTCTTGGTGACACGTGTGTGACACAGAGGCGCTGATCAGGAACGGAAGGCGAAAAGCGATCATGGCGGAAAGTACCGAGCTTCAGGCGCGCGAAACCATCCACGCGGGAGGGGAATGGCGTGCGGCCGTCTCCGGCGCCACGCGCGAGATCCTCGACCCCGCGGACGCCCTGCCGTTCGCCGTGGTCGCGGAGGGCGACGAGAAGGACACCGACCTGGCGGTCGCCGCCGCCCGCCGGGCGTTCGACGAGGGGCCGTGGCCGCACACCCCCGTCACCGAGCGGGCCGCGCTGCTGCGCCGCGTCGCCGACCTGCTCGTGCGGGACCGGGAGGAGCTGGGCCGGCTGGAGGCCCAGGACGCGGGCAAGACCGTCGAGGAGGGCCGCGTCGACATCGACTGTGTCGCCGACGCCTTCCGCTACTTCGCCGACCTGGTCGCGGGCGAGGCCCCCGGCCGGGTCGTGGACGCCGGCTCGCCCGACATCCACAGCGTCGTCGTGCACGAGCCCATCGGCGTCTGCGCGATGATCACGCCCTGGAACTACCCGCTGCTCCAGGCCAGCTGGAAGATCGCCCCGGCCCTCGCCGCCGGCAACACCTTCGTCATCAAGCCCAGCGAGATCACGCCGATGACGACGATCGCGCTGATCGACCTGCTCGTCGAGGCCGGACTGCCCGCCGGGGTCGCCAACATCGTCACCGGCCCGGGCCACTCGGTCGGCGCCCGGCTCTCCGAGCACCCCGACGTCGACCTGGTCTCCTTCACCGGCGGCCTGGTCAGCGGCACCAAGGTGGCCCAGGCCGCCGCGCCCACCGTCAAGAAGGTCGCCCTCGAACTCGGCGGCAAGAACCCCAACGTCGTCTTCGCCGACGCCTGCGCCACCGAGGAGGGCTTCGACACCGCCGTCGACCAGGCCCTCAACGCCGCCTTCATCCACAGCGGCCAGGTCTGCTCGGCCGGCGCCCGCCTCATCATCGAGGAGTCGGTGCGGGAGCGGTTCGTGGCCGAACTCGCCCGGCGCGCCGAGAAGATCCGCCTCGGCCGAGGCACCGAGGAGGGCGTCGAGTGCGGCCCGCTCGTTTCCGAGCAGCAGCGCACCAAGGTCGAGATGTACGTCGAGTCCGCCCTGAAGGAGGGCGCGGTCCTGCGCTCCGGCGGCAAGCGCCCCGAGCCGTCCCCGGAGCGCCCGGAGAACGGCTACTTCTACGAGCCGACCGTCCTCGACCACTGCCACCGCGAGATGCGCGTCGTGCGGGAGGAGGTCTTCGGACCGGTCCTCACCGTCGAGACCTTCCGCACCGAGGACGAGGCCGTCGCCCTCGCCAACGACACCGAGTACGGCCTCGCGGGCGGCGTCTGGACCGCCGACCCGGGCCGCGCCCGCCGCGTCGCCGGACGGCTGCGCCACGGCACGATCTGGATCAACGACTTCCACCCCTACCTGCCGCAGGCGGAATGGGGCGGCTTCGGCAAGAGCGGAGTGGGCCGCGAACTCGGCCCGGCCGGACTCGCCGAGTACCGAGAGACCAAGCACGTCTACCAGAACCTCGCCCCCAAGCCGGTGCGCTGGTTCGCGGGCTGAGCCCCCTCCCCGACCGGGCTGCCGAACCCGCCCCGGGGCGACCCCCGCGCCCCGGGCTGAACCCCCCGTCTCCCGAGCCCGTCCACTTCATCCCCACTGGAGCAAGCACGCCATGTCCCACGCCAGTCATGAGTACGACTATGTCGTGATAGGCGGCGGAACCGCTGGTTCCGTCATCGCCTCCCGTCTCACCGAGAACCCCGATGTCACCGTCGCCGTCATCGAGGGCGGCCCCAGCGACGTGGGCCGCGACGACGTGCTGACCCTGCGCCGCTGGATGGGCCTGCTCGGCGGCGAACTCGACTACGACTACCCCACCACCGAACAGCCACGCGGAAACTCGCACATCCGGCACAGCCGGGCCCGCGTCCTGGGCGGCTGCTCCTCGCACAACACCCTGATCGCCTTCAAGCCGCTGCCCGCCGACTGGGACGAGTGGGAGGCCGCCGGCGCCAAGGGCTGGGGCGCGGTGCAGATGGAGGCGTACTTCGCCCGGCTGCTCAACAACATCGTCCCGGTCGACGAGAAGGACCGGAACGCCATCGCCCGCGACTTCGTCGACGCCGCCCAGGAGGCGCTCGGCGTGCCGCGCGTCGACGGCTTCAACAAGAAGCCCTTCACCGAGGGCGTCGGCTTCTTCGACCTCGCCTACCACCCCGAGAACAACAAGCGGTCCTCGGCGTCGGTGGCGTACCTGCACCCGGTGATGGACGAACGGCCCAACCTGACGATCCTGCTGGAGACCTGGGCGTACAAGCTCCAGCTGGACGGCAACCGCGCCGAGGGCGTGCACGTGCGCACCAAGGACGGCGAGGAGATCCTCGTCAAGGCCCGCAACGAAGTCCTGCTGTGCGCCGGTGCCGTCGACTCGCCCCGGCTGCTGATGCACTCCGGCATCGGCCCCAGGGCCGACCTGGAGAAGCTCGGCATCCCCGTCGCGCACGACCTGCCGGGCGTCGGCGAGAACCTCCTCGACCACCCCGAGTCGGTCATCGTCTGGGAGACCAACGGCCCCATCCCGGAGAACTCCGCGATGGACTCCGACGCGGGCCTGTTCGTGCGGCGCGACCCCGAACTGCCGCACCCCGACCTGATGTTCCACTTCTACCAGATCCCCTTCACGGACAACCCGGAGCGACTGGGCTACCGGCGGCCGGAGTTCGGCGTCTCCATGACCCCGAACATCCCCAAGCCCAAGAGCCGCGGCCGGCTCTACCTGACCAGCGCCGACCCCGAGGTCAAGCCCGCCCTGGACTTCCGCTACTTCACCGACGAGGACGACTACGACGGCAGGACCCTCGTCGACGGCATCAAGATCGCCCGCGAGATCGCCAAGACCCAGCCGCTGGCCGGCTGGCTCAAGCGCGAGGTGGCCCCCGGCCCGGACGTCACCGGTGACGAGGAACTCAGCGAGTACGCCCGCAAGGTCGCGCACACCGTCTACCACCCGGCCGGCACCTGCAAGATGGGCGCCGCCGACGACCAGCTGGCCGTCGTCGACCCCGAGCTGCGCATCCGCGGCCTCGACGGCATCCGCATCGCCGACGCCTCCGTGTTCCCCACCATGACCACCGTGAACCCGATGATCGGCGTGCTCATGGTCGGGGAGAAGGCCGCCGAGCTGATCGGTGGTGGTGCCAAGTGACCGCGACCCTCGAACCCCCGACGGAGCAGACCATGGACACCACCCCCGTCTTCTCGGTGGAGGGCCTGTGGAAGGTGTTCGGCCCCAAGGCCGACCGCATTCCCGGCGACCCCGAACTCACCGCCCTGGACGCCGCCGAGCTGCGCGCCCGCACCGGCTGCACCGCCGCCGTCCGGGACGTCAGCTTCGACGTGCGCAAGGGCGAGGTCTTCGTCGTCATGGGCCTGTCCGGCTCCGGCAAGTCCACGCTGGTGCGCTGCCTGACCCGGCTGATCGAGCCGACCGCCGGCACGATCGCCATCGACGGCGAGGACGTCCGCGCCATGGACCGCTCCCGGCTGCGCGAACTGCGCCGCCACCGCGCCGCCATGGTCTTCCAGCACTTCGGCCTGCTGCCGCACCGCACGGTCCTCGACAACGTCGCCTACGGCCTGGAGATCCAGGGCATGGGCAAGGCCGAGCGGCGCGAGCGGGCCGCCGAGGTCGTCGCCAAGGTCGGCCTGGAGGGCATGGAGCACCGCCGCCCCGGCCAGCTCTCCGGCGGCCAGCGCCAGCGCGTGGGCCTCGCCCGGGCCCTCGCCGTCGACCCCCAGGTCCTCCTCTTCGACGAGCCGTTCAGCGCGCTCGACCCGCTGATCCGGCGCGACATGCAGGAGGAGGTCGTCCGGCTGCACCGGGAGGAGGGCCGCACGATGGTCTTCATCACCCACGACCTCCAGGAGGCCCTCAAGCTGGGCGACCGCATCGCCCTGATGCGGGACGGCCGGGTGGTGCAGCTCGGCACGCCCGAGGAGATCGTCGGCTCGCCCGCCGACGACTACGTCCGCGAGTTCGTCCGGGACGTCCCGCGCGAGCAGGTCATGACGGTCCGCACGGCCATGCGCCGCCCGTCGGCGGAGCTGGACGGCAGCGGACCGGCGGTCCGGCCCGACGCGACGGTCTCCGAGGCCATCGAGGCCGTCGCCCGCGCCGGCGCCCCCGCCCGGGTCGTGGACAAGGGCCGGTGCGTGGGCGTGGTCGACTCCGACACCCTCCTCGGCGTCGTCGCCGGCACGGAGCAGCCCGCCCCGCCGGGGACGGAGCAGCCCAAGGAGGCGGTGTGATGGCGACCATCACGGCGAACCCGCCCCGCATCGGCCTGCCCGGACTGCTGAAGAACCGGGCCGTCCAGAAGCTCCTCCTGCTCGCGGTCGCGGCAGCGATCCTCGTCCCCCTGGCCAACGCCCGCTGGGCCAGCGGCACCTGGCCGAGCGCGCTGACCGTCGACTTCTCCGAGCCGCTCGCCAAGGCCAGCGACTGGATCATCGACAACCGCGACAGCCACCCGCTCTTCCTGTACTTCTTCGGCCACGTCAGCAACGTCGTCGTCATCGCCGTCCGGGCCGTCTACCTCACCCTCCTGGCCGTCGGCTGGGCCGGTGTCACCGCCCTGGGCGCCCTGGTCGCCTGGCGGGTGGCCGGTGTGAAGCTGGCGCTCGGCACGGCCGTCGCGTTCCTCGCCTGCGGCCTGCTCGGCATGTGGGTGCCGACCATGCAGACCCTCGCCCTGATGGTCGTCGCGGTCCTCGCCTCGGTCGTGGTGGGCGCCCTGCTCGGGCTCGCCGCCGGGCTGTCCGACCGCATGGACCGCGTGCTGCGCCCGGTCCTGGACACCATGCAGGTGCTGCCCGCCTTCGCCTACCTGCTGCCGGTCGTCCTCGTCTTCGGCATCGGCGTCCCCGCGGCCGTCCTGGCCACCGTCATCTACGCCGCCCCGCCCATGGCCCGCCTCACCGCGCTCGGCCTGCGCGGCGCCGACAAGGAAGTGCTCGAGGCGGTCGAGTCGCTCGGCTCCACCGCACGCCAGCGGCTGCTGACCGCCCGCATCCCGCTGGCCCGCAAGGAACTCCTCCTCGGCGTCAACCAGACGATCATGATGGCGCTGTCCATGGCCGTCATCGCCGCCGTCATCGGCGCGGGCGGCCTCGGTGACCGCGTCTACCAGGCGCTGGCCTCGGTCGACGTCGGCGCCGCGCTCGCCGCCGGCATCCCGATCGTGCTGCTGGCCGTCGTCCTGGACCGCGTCACCGGCGCGGCGGGCGAGAAGCTCGGCGCCGCACCGGAGCCCCGCGGCCGGCTCGGCTGGCTGCTCGCCCTGGCCGGTGTCGTCGCCGTGGCGGTCGCCGGACGGCTCGCGGGCCGCCTCGACTGGCCCGACGCCTGGGTCGTGGGCATCGCCGAGCCCGTCAACCGCGCCGTCGACTGGATGACCGCGCACCTGTACTCCGGCGTCCCCGTCATCGGCGGCACCGCCGACTGGGCGGGCCACTTCACCACCTGGGTCCTCGACCCGGTCCGCGACGGCCTGCAGGGGCTGCCCTGGTGGTCCCTGCTGCTCATCGTCGCCGCCCTGGCCTGGGTGATCGGCACCTGGCGCACCGCGCTCACCGCTGTCCTCGCCATGGCCGCGATCGGCGTCCTCGGCGTCTGGAAGCCGTCGCTGGACACCCTCTCCCAGGTCCTCGCGGCCGTCGCCGTCACCCTCGTCGTCGGCTTCGCCGTCGGTATCGCCGCGGCCCGCAGCGACCGCCTGGAACGGGCACTGCGCCCCGTCCTCGACGTCTTCCAGACGATGCCGCAGTTCGTGTACCTGATCCCGGTCGTCGCCCTGTTCGGCGTCGGCCGCGCCCCGGCCGTCGCCGCCGCGATCGTCTACGCGCTGCCGGCCGTCGTCCGCATCACCACCCAGGGCCTGCGCCAGGTCGACCCGGCCGCGCTGGAGGCGTCCGGCTCGCTCGGCGCGACCAGCTGGCAGCAACTGCGGCAGGTCCAGCTGCCGCTGGCCCGCCCCGCCCTGCTGCTCGCCGTCAACCAGGGCCTCGTCCTGGTCCTCGCCGTCGTCGTCATCGGCGGCCTGGTCGGCGGTGGCGCGCTCGGCTACGACGTCGTCTTCGGCCTCGCCCAGGGCGACCTGGCGACCGGTCTGGTGGCCGGCGTGGCGATCGTCTGCCTCGGCCTGATGCTCGACCGGGTGACCCAGCCCACCGAACGCCGCGCGAAGAAGGGAGCGTGACATGCGAGTCCGTACGACCGCCGCGGTCGCCGCGGTGAGCTCCCTGGCGCTGCTCACCGGCTGCGGCGCCGCCGACATGACCAAGCAGGCGTCGCCCTTCGCCAACGCGCAGGGCGCCAAGACCGTGACCCTGTCCGTGCAGTCCTGGGTGGGCGCCCAGGCCAACGTGGCCGTCGCCCAGTACCTGCTGGAACATGAGCTGGGCTACCGCGTCGACACCGTCCAGGTCGACGAGGTGCCCGCCTGGGACGCCCTCAGCCAGGGCCGCGTCGACGCGATCCTGGAGGACTGGGGCCACCCCGAGCAGGAGAAGCGGTACGTCGACGACAAGAAGACGATCGCCCGGGGCGGCGGACTCGGCGTCACCGGCCACATCGGCTGGTTCGTGCCGACGTACCTCGCCAAGCAGCACCCGGACATCACGAACTGGAAGAACCTCAACAAGTACTCCCACCTGTTCCGCACCCCCGAGAGCGGCAGCAAGGGCCAGCTGATGGACGGCTCGCCGTCCTACGTCACCAACGACAAGGCGCTGGTGAAGAACCTGAAGCTGGACTACCAGGTGGTGTTCGCGGGCTCCGAGGCGGCGCAGATCACGCAGATCAAGCAGTTCGCCAAGGAGAAGAAGCCCTTCCTCACCTACTGGTACGCGCCGCAGTGGCTCTTCAAGAAGGTCCCGATGACCGAGGTGAAGCTGCCGCCGTACAAGGAGGGCTGCGACGCCGACCCGGAGAAGGTCGCCTGCGCCTATCCGCACACGCCGCTGCAGAAGTACCTGAACTCGGGCTTCGCGAAGAACGGCGGCAAGGCGGCGGCCTTCCTGAAGAAGTTCCGGTGGACGACCGAGGACCAGAACGAGGTCTCCCTGATGATCGCCGAGCAGAAGATGTCGCCGGAGGACGCGGCGAAGAAGTGGGTGGACAGCCACAAGTCCACGTGGAAGAAGTGGCTGTCCTGAGCGTCACCGCCGTCGCAGGCCGGCGGCGATCTCCCGCAGGGCGCCGGCGGCCCGCCGCTGGAGTCCCGGCCCGAAGGTGATCCGGGTGGCCCCTCGCGCGCCGAGTTCGGCGGGCGAGGGGCCCTCGTCGACCAGGGTCCCGACGTTGATCGGCCCCTGGATCCCGGCCCGCAGCAGCGGCAGCACGTCCGGCGGGGCGCCGATCGGGTAGACGCAGTCGGCCCCCGCGGCGACGTACAGCGCGGCCCGCTCGATGGCCCGCTCCGGGTCGGCGACCCCGCGCGCGAAGGTGTCCACGCGCGCGTTGACGAAGAGCCGGTCACCCGCCGCCTCCCGCACCTCGGCCAGCCAGGCGGCGTGCGCGTGCGGGTCCTTGAGCACCCCGCCCGCCGAGTCCTCCAGGTTGCAGCCCACCGCCCCCGCCTCCAGCAGCCGTTCCACCAGCTCCTTCGGCGCGAGCCCGTATCCCCCCTCCACGTCCGCCGACACGGGCACGTCGACGGCCCGGGTGATCCGGGCGACCGCGGCGAACATCTCGTCGGCCGGGACCTGCCCGTCCTCGTACCCGAGACAGGCGGCCACCCCGGCGCTGGGCGTGGCGAGCGCCGGGAACCCCGCCTCGGCGAACACCCGGGCACTGGCCGCGTCCCAGGGCCCGGGCAGGACGAGGGGATCCCCGGGCGCCCGGTGGTGGTGCAGGGCTCGGAACGTGTCGGCCTTGCTCATGGCGTGTGACCCCCCGGCGGAACACGGCGGGCGACCATCACCCGGTTCCAGTTGTTGATGGCGACGATCAGCCCGATCAGGTGCGCGAGCCGGACCTCGTCGAAGTGCTTCGCGGCCCGCTCGTACACCTCGTCCGGCACAAAACCCTCGGTCAGCACGGTCACCGCCTCCGTCAGCGCGAGCGCCGCCCGCTCCCGCTCGTCGAAGACGTCCCCGGCCTCCTCCCAGGCCGCCAGCAGATCGAGCTGCTGCTCGCCCACGCCGTGCTCGCGGGCGATCGCGAGGTGCATGTCGAGGCAGAACGCGCAGTGGTTGAGCTGCGAGGCGCGGATCACCACGAGTTCGGCCAGGGCCGGATCGCCGAGGCCCTGCTTGGCGGTGGCGCTCAGGGCGGACATGGCCCGGGCGACCCCGGGGTCCAGCAGCCGGGTCCGGGCCGTCACTTGTACTGGCCCGGCTGGTAGTGCCCCGGCGTCATCCGGCAGGTCACGCCGAACCGGTTCCAGGCGTTGATCGTCGTGATGGCGGCGATGAGCTGCGCCAGCTCGGCCTCCTCGAAGTGCGTCGCGGCCTTCTCGTACACCTCGTCCGGCACGAAACCGTCCGTCAGGACCGTCACGGCCTCCGTCAGCTCCAGGGCCGCGAGCTCCTTCGCGGTGTAGAAGTGCCGCGACTCGTCCCAGGCGCTGAGCTGCACGATCCGCTCGACGCGCTCGCCCGCCGCGAGGGTGTCCTTGGTGTGCATGTCGATGCAGAAGGCGCAGTGGTTGAGCTGGGAGGCGCGGATCTTCACCAGCTCGTACAGCTTGTGGTCGAGGCCCTGCCGGGCGGCGATCTCCAGTCGGACCATCGCCTTGTAGACCTCGGGCGCGTGCTTGGCCCAGTCCAGGCGGGCGGGCTCCTCGGGGGCGTACTCCACGGGCTCCTCGGGGGCGTACTCCGCGGTCTTCTCTTCGCTGATCGTCATGGACTCGACCCTAGGAAGGAAGCAGCCCAGGGGTATGGTCCATTTCCATGGCGAAACCCTGGGCCACTTTCGGTGTCGACCTGCATCTGGAACCGGCCGGCCCCGGACTGCGCCGGGGCCTGACCGACGCCCTGCGCGCAGCGGTCCGCTCCGGCCGGCTCGCCCCCGGCACCCGGCTGCCCTCCTCCCGGGCGCTCGCCGCCGACCTGGGCATCGCCCGCAACACGGTCGCGGACGCCTACGCCGACCTGGTCGCCGAGGGCTGGCTCACGGCCCGGCAGGGCTCGGGGACCCGGGTCGCCGAGCGCGAGGTCGTCCCGCCCAGCGGCACCGCACCCCACCCCCGGGCCCGCACCCGCCCGGCCTACGACCTGCGCCCCGGCAGCCCCGACCTCGCCTCCTTCCCGCGCGCCGAGTGGCTCAAGGCGGCCCGCCGCGCCCTCCACACCGCCCCCCACCACGCGCTGGACTACGGCGACGACCCCCGCGGCCGCCCCGAACTGCGGACCGCGCTCGCCGGTTACCTCTCCCGGGCCCGGGGCGTCCGCGCCGACCCCCAAAGGATCCTGGTGTGCTCCGGGTTCGCCCACGGCCTGAAGCTGCTCGGCACGGTCCTGCGGGCGCGCGGGGCACGGACGGTCGCGGTCGAGTCGTACGGCCTCGGCACGCACGGCAGGCTCCTGACCGCGTCCGGCCTGGACCTCGCCCCGCTGCCCTTCGACGGGCTGGGCACGGACCCGGGCGGTCTGACCGCCGCCGACGCGGTCCTGCTCACCCCCGCCCACCAGTTCCCCATGGGCGTGCCCCTGCACCGCGACCGCCGCGCGGCCGTCGTGGACTGGGCGCGGCGCACCGGCGGGCTGGTGCTGGAGGACGACTACGACGGCGAGTTCCGCTACGACCGGCAGCCCGTCGGCGCGCTCCAGGGCCTGGACCCCGACCGGGTGGTCTACCTGGGCACCGCGAGCAAGTCCCTCGCGCCCGGGCTGCGGCTGGGCTGGATGGTGCTGCCGCCGGACCTGACCGAGCAGGTCGCCGAGGCCAAGGGCGGTGTCGACACCTGCGGGGTGCTGGACCAGCTGACCCTGGCCGAGTTCCTCACGTCCGGCGCCTACGACCGGCACGTCCGCGCGGCCCGCCTGCGCTACCGGCGCCGCCGGGACGCCCTGGTCGCCGCCGTCGCGGCCCGGGCCCCTGAGGCCCGCGTCACCGGCATCGCGGCGGGCCTGCACGTCCTGCTGCGGCTGCCGCCCGGCACCGAGGAGTCGGTGGTCCAGGCCGCCCGCTGGCAGGGCCTCGCGGTCCACGGACTCACCCGCTACCGGCGCCCCGGCGCGCTCGCCGAACCGGTCGACGCCCTGGTCGTCGGCTACGGCACACCACCGGACCACGCCTGGTCGGGGGCGCTGGACGCGCTGTGCGCGGTACTGCCCGGGTAATCCCGCGGATTCACCTCCGGATACCGCCGAAGGAAAAAAGACAGCGGAAAAGCGCCGGGTCGAATTCCCCGACCCGGCCTCGCCATTTGCTCGCGGGCAGCGGTTCCCTCATGCCGTCCAGCCACGCCCGCCATTCCCCGGCCCGCTGAGCCGGAGGCACCCGCATCGGCCGTCCCGTCCATTCCGGCCGGGCCGGATGCCGTGCAGCGCGTTCATCAGCCACACTCACGGCCGTCCGGTCCGGCCACGGTCCGCTCACCGTGCGCGACACGGATCCCGGAACGCAGCGCCCGCTCCCGGCCAAGACCGGCCGTCACGCTCGGCAGGACGCGCAGCCGGGGCGGGGGCAGGCACAGGGTGTCGCCTCCCACCACAGGACGCCGGCGCTGGCCCAGGACCGTGACCGGGTGCCGCGCGAGCTGCGGACTGGTCATCGCCGGGCCTCCTCGGCCGCCCCCGCCCGGCTCCCCGGCGGGGCCTGCTGCCGTGTCCGGTCGGTCGTGTGCCGGCGCAGGGCCCGCATCGGGGCCGCCGTCTTCAGCAGCATCTCCTCGTACTCCGCCTCCGGATCGGAGCCGAGGACGATCGCACCGCCCGCGCCCAGGTGCAGCTGACCGCCGGCCACGACGGCGGTCCGGATCACGATGCTGAGATCGGCGCCGCCGCCGCAGCCGAAGTAGCCGAGGGCCCCCGAGTAGACGCCCCGGGCCTCGGTCTCCAGCGAGTCGATGATCTCCAGCGCGCGCAGCTTGGGCGCACCGGTCATGGAACCGCCCGGGAAACAGGCCCGCACGCAGTCCACCGCGTCCGTGCCCGGCCGCAGCCTGCCCACCACGGTCGAGACGAGCTGGTGCACCGTGGCGTACGTCTCCGTGGCCATGAGCTTGGAGACCCGCACCGACCCGGTCCGGCAGACCTGCCCCAGGTCGTTGCGGAGCAGGTCCACGACCATCAGGTTCTCGGCCCGCGTCTTGGCGTCCGACGCGAGCCCGTCCCGCAGCCGGGCGTCCTCCTCCGGGCCGTCGCCCCGGGGCGCGGTCCCCTTGACGGGTCCGGCCTCGACCGTGCCGTCCCGGCCGATCCGCAGGAACCGTTCGGGCGAGGCCCCGGCCACCTCCAGCTCCCCGAACCTCAGGAACGCCGCGTACGGCGCCGGGTTGTCGCGGCGCAGCGTCCGGTAGAACGCGAACGTGTCGGGCGGGGCGGGCAGCCGGGCGGCGTTGGTCAGGCAGACCCCGTAACTGGTGCCGGCCCGCAGCTCCCGCCGGCACGCCTCGATGTCCGTGAGGTACCGGGCCCGGTCGCGCACCAGCCACGGCTCGGCGGCGCCGGGGTCCGCCGGGACCGGCGGCACGGGCAGGGGCGGCCGCTCCGCCGCCACACAGCTGAGACCGGCCAGCGCGCCCTCCAGCCAGTCGGCGGCCTCCCGGGCGGCCTGCGGGGTGTCCTCGGCCAGGCAGACGGCGTACGTGAAGCCCTCCCGGTGGTCCACCGCGATCACCCGGTCGGCGAACAGCCAGGCGGCGTCCGGGGCGGGGGAGCGGTGGCGGTTGGGCGACCCGCAGTCGGCCTTCATCTCGTAGCCGAAGTAACCGACGTACCCGCCGGTGAAGTCGAACGGCAGCCCGGTCGCGTCCACGCGACGGTTCGTCAACTGCCGCTTGAGATAGTCGAAGACACTCGCCGCGACCTTCCGCACCGGCCGTCCCGCCCGCTCGATCTCGCAGCGCCCGGTCCCCACGTCGTACCGCACGAACTCGGCGAGCGGCCCGCTGTCGTCCCCGAGGAACGAGAACCGCGACCGGCCCGGCTCGACCAGGGAGCTGTCCAGCCAGAACCCACGCGGCGACCCGGCGAACATCCGGCTGAACACCGCCTCCGTGTCGACGGCACCGGCGATCCGACGGGTGTGCAGCCGGTAGCCGACACGGCCGGGACGCCGGGGGCGGGGGATGGCGGCGGCGGAGCCGCCGGTTCCACCGGACGCCGGTGCCTCGTCGGACCTGGCAGCGCCGTCGGACGTGGGTGCCTCGTCGGACCTGGGAGCCGCGTCGGACGTGGGTGCCCCGCCGGACTCGGGTGCCGCGCCGGACGTGGGTGCCCCACCGGGCCCGCTCGCCGCCGTCTGGGAGACGGCGGTGACCTGGAAGACGGCCGCGGCGGCCGCAGGCCGTGGAACGACCCCGTTCCCGGCGACGACCGCCGCAGCCCCCGCAACCACCCCGGCAACCGCCCCCGCTCCGATGACCGCCCCCGCCCCCGGACGCCGGACCCCGGCCTCGCACTCCGGGACGCCGGGCCGGCGCGGCACGGCCTCGTGCGACGGCACCGCCGTGTTCTTCGTACGCAGCTTGCCGGCCCGCTCGGCGGTCAGGTTCCGGAAGTTCACCAGCATGCGGTGGCCGTACTCCGTGAGGACGGACTCCGGGTGGAACTGCACGCCCCACAGCGGCCGGCTGCGGTGCCGCAGCCCCATCAGGACGCCGTCCTCCGCCCAGGCCGTCGCCTCCAGCGCCGGGGGCAGCGGCTCGCGCACGGCCAGCGAGTGGTAGCGGACGGCGGTGAAGTGCTGCGGCAGGCCCCGGAACAGATCCCGTTCGTCGTGCCGGACCGTGGACAGATGCCCGTGCCGCGGCTCCGGAGCGGGCCCCACCAGCCCGGCCTCCCCGAGCGCGATGCCCTGATGGCCCAGACACACGCCCAGCACGGGCACCGGACAGGTGGCGAGCAGTCTGGCCCCGATGCCGAAGTCCCGCGCGTCGCCCGGGTGTCCGGGGCCGGGGGACAGCACGAGGTTGTCGAACTTCCGGAGATCCGGCAGGCCGTCGACGGGCACGTCGTTGCGGACCACCACCGGCTCCTCGCCATTGACCTCGGCGATCAGCTGGAACAGGTTGTACGTGTACGGGTCGTCATTGTCGATGAGCAGGGTCTTCACCCGCCCACCTCCCTCTGTTCGTTCGCGGGCCTAAGTGGCCCGGCGTTTGTGCCGTCCGCGCCATATCCAGCAGCAGTGCATTGAGGTCACCGAGATAGGGAAGCACCGTCAGATTGAACAGGAGCACCGGCGGAAAATCCGCGCTCGTATTCACGAACCAGAGTTTCCATTTCGACGGCGCCTGCGCCCGGCCTCCCGGGCGACTTCCTGTGCTTACCGGCCACGCCGTCCCGTACGGAAAGCGCTCCCCTCGCGTTCAAGATTCAACAAGCGATTCTCCGATGGTTCGGAACGTGAAGGCCCTGTGCGGCCGGGAAAGCACCTGCGGTCACGCCGGCCCGACGAGCGCACACCAAAGGCGCACACCACCGCAAAGGCCGTGAACAAACGGCAGGGGAGGGCGGCAGGCGGGGGGCTCCTGTACGCCCGCTCCCACCGCTCTCTAGGCTGTCCGCTCGGCAGTGCACACGGGGACACCCAGGGGGAGACACGGACATGGCGGAAACACGGCGACGACTGCGTTCGAGCACGGTGGTGCTGGGCGGCATGGGCGTCCTCGCGGCGGCGCTGTCCGCGTGCGGCTCCGACCCGGACCGCCGCTGTGTGGACCGGGACAGCTACGACTACATCAACGGCTACAAGATCGTCGCCGACAAGAACTGCACGTCGTCCTCCGGCTCCTCCACCGGCAAGTCCCGCAAGAAGACCGGCAAGACCAGGGCCGTGGACGCCGACTGGTACTACGACGCCGACGTCAGCGGCGGCTACGCCGACCACGGCACCTTCAGCCGCAGCGAGGCCGTCGACCGGGGCGGCTTCGGCTGCTCCGGCTCCGGCAGCGGCGGCGGCTGACCGGGCCGTACGCAGATGGAACGCCGCACCGCGGAACCCCGCCCCGGCTGGCAGCGGACCGTCGAGGAACAGGGCCTGATCTACCCGCTCACCCGCTACCCCGACGACTCCCTGCGCCCCTACTGGGACGAGAGCGCGTACTACGTCTTCACCCTCCCGGAGATCGAGGCCCTGGAGGAGGTGGTCGAGGAACTCCACCGCATGTGCCTGGCGGCGGCCGAGCACATCGTCGCCGAGGACCGCTTCGCCGACCTCGGCATCACCGACCCCCGGGTGGCCCGGGCGGTCGCCGAGGCCTGGCACCGCCGCGCCGAACTCCCCTCCGTCTACGGCCGCTTCGACCTCCGCTACGACGGCACCGGCCCGGCCAAGCTCCTGGAGTACAACGCCGACACCCCGACCTCACTGGTCGAGGCCGCGTCCCCCCAGTGGTTCTGGATGGAGGAGCGCTTCCCCGGCGCCGACCAGTGGAACTCCCTCCACGAACGCCTCATCGACGCCTGGAAGAAGCAGTCCGCGCTCCTCCCGCCGGGCAGCCCCCTGTACTTCGCGTACTCCTCCGCCGACGAACTCGGCGAGGACATGATGACGGTCGCCTACCTCAAGGAGACGGCCGAACAGGCGGGCCTGGCCACCGACTGGATCGCCATGGAGGAGATCGGCTGGGACCGCCTCTCCGGCCGCTTCGTCGACAACCGCCTCCGCTTCATCCGCAGCATCTTCAAGCTCTACCCCTGGGAGTGGCTCACCACCGACCGCTTCGCCGACCACGTCCTGGACACCCTCGACAACGGCGGCGGCACGGGCTCCACCCTGTGGATAGAACCGGCCTGGAAGATGCTCCTCAGCAACAAGGCCCTCCTGGCGATCCTCTGGGAGCTCTACCCCGACCACCCGAACCTCCTCCCCGCCTACCTGGACGGCCCCCGCGACCTGCCCGCGAAGGGCTGGGTGGCGAAGCCCCTGCTGGGCCGGGAGGGCGCGGGCGTGACGATCCACGAGCCCGGCACGGAACCCGTCGCCCGCGACGAACCCTGCTGCTACCAGCAACTCGCCCCCCTGCCCGACTTCGACGGCAACCGCGTGGTCCTGGGCGCCTGGGTCGTGGAGGACGAGTCGGCAGGCCTGGGCATCCGGGAGTCGTCGGGCCTGATCACGGACGAGTACGCACGATTCCTGCCCCACGTGATCCTGTAGACGGGGCTCAGGGGGACGTACCCCAGGGGCGCGGGGAACTGCGCGACCACAGGGCACTCGCACTCGGCAACGAAGAGCAACCCGGCAGACGCTCCCCCGCCCCAGCCGGTAGGCTGATCGCCGGGCCGTGACTGGCGCGCTGGGATGGACGAACCATCGGGGAGCGGCCCGGGAGACTAGAGCCGTGCGCCTGGGCCGTACCGTGAACGCTGAACGCAACGTCCGGAGGTCCCACATGCCAGCCGAGCCCCTCTCCACCGCTTCCACCGCCTACCGCGCCGCCCTCGACGTGATCCGCGCCGTCGAACCCCGCGTGGCGGACGCCATCGGCCAGGAGGTCGCCGACCAGCGCGAGATGCTCAAGCTGATCGCCTCCGAGAACTACGCCTCCCCGGCCACGCTCCTCGCGATGGGCAACTGGTTCAGCGACAAGTACGCCGAGGGCACCATCGGCCGCCGCTTCTACGCAGGCTGCCGCAACGTCGACACCGTCGAGTCCCTCGCCGCCGAGCACGCCAAGGAACTCTTCGGCGCCCGCCACGCCTACGTCCAGCCGCACTCCGGCATCGACGCCAACCTCGTCGCCTTCTGGTCGGTCCTCGCCCAGCGCGTCGAGCTGCCCGCCCTGGAGAAGGCCGGTGTCCGCCAGGTCAACGACCTCTCCGAGGCCGACTGGGCGGAGCTGCGCCGCGCCTTCGGCAACCAGCGCATGCTCGGCATGTCCCTGGACGCCGGCGGCCACCTCACCCACGGCTTCCGCCCGAACATCTCCGGCAAGATGTTCGACCAGCGCTCCTACGGCACCGACCCGGCCACGGGCCTGATCGACTACGAGGCCCTGCGCACCTCCGCCCGTGAGTTCAAGCCGCTGATCATCGTCGCGGGCTACTCGGCGTACCCCCGTCTGGTGAACTTCCGGATCATGCGCGAGATCGCCGACGAGGTCGGCGCCACGCTCATGGTGGACATGGCGCACTTCGCCGGCCTGGTCGCGGGCAAGGTCCTGACCGGCGACTTCGACCCGGTCCCGCACGCCCAGATCGTGACGACCACCACCCACAAGTCCCTGCGCGGCCCCCGCGGCGGCATGGTCCTGTGCGACGACTCTCTGAAGGACCAGGTCGACCGCGGCTGCCCGATGGTCCTCGGCGGCCCGCTCCCGCACGTCATGGCCGCCAAGGCCGTCGCCCTCGCGGAGGCCCGCCAGGAGTCCTTCCGCGACTACGCCCAGCGCATCGTCGACAACTCCCGCGCGCTGGCCGAGGGCCTGATGCGCCGCGGCGCCACGCTGGTCACGGGCGGCACGGACAACCACCTGAACCTGATCGACGTCGCCTCCTCCTACGGCCTCACCGGCCGCCAGGCCGAGGCCGCGCTCCTCGAGTCGGGCATCGTCACCAACCGCAACGCGATCCCCGCCGACCCGAACGGCGCCTGGTACACCTCGGGTATCCGCATCGGCACGCCCGCGCTCACCACCCGCGGCCTGGGCACGGCGGAGATGGACGAGGTCGCGGGCCTGATCGACCGGGTCCTCACCACCACGGAACCGGGCACGACCAAGTCGGGCGCCCCCTCCAAGGCGGCCCACGTCCTCGACGGCAAGGTCGCCGACGAGATCTCCCACAGGGCGACGGACCTGGTGGCGGGCTTCCCGCTCTACCCCGAGATCGACCTCGGCTGAGACCCCGCCGGGCTCATCGCGGACGGGATCTCGGCGCGCTCACCAACGTCAGGGATCCCGGGTTGATCAGCTCAGGTAGTGGCTCCTCCCGTGGCGGCGGTCCGGCTTAGCGCCGGGCCGCCGCGCGGCGTAGGACATGACGCCCCCTGCTCCGCCCACACCCGACCTCACACATCCAGCAGTTCCTGTTTCGGCTCTCCGGTGGCCCGCCCCCGCCCAGGGAACGGGATCCGCACGGCGAACGGCCGCAAGGCCAGGGCCAGCACCGCGCCGCCCGCCGCACCGGGAAGCACCCACCACCACTCCGCGCCGTCGTCCGCCGTCGGCGCCTTGGCCCTGGTCGTGGCCGTCTCAGGGTCCGGAGGGGTGGGCTCCTGCCCTGCCGTGGCCCAGGGCGGCGACATGACGTCGGTGAATCCGGAGCCGTCAGATGACCTGCCCCGCACGCCGAGCTCTTCCAGGAGGGCGCGCAGTTCGTCAGGGCGCTCGGCGCGGTGCCAGCGGCCGTCCACCGCCCGGGACAGGTGCGCCGCCGTGTGTATCCACGTCTCCCCGCTCTCGCTCTCGGAGAAGATCTGGTCCACGCGCCACGGCGAGATGTCGTGCACCATCCAGGTCACCGTGAACCGCCGGGCCGAGGCCAGGTCGGCCTCCGGGGGCCTGCCGCGGGTGCCCGCCACCGAGGTGCCGAGCAGTCGCTCCAGCTGCTGGTACTCCTTGTCGTCGTGGTACAGCGCGGCCGCCTCCTCGCTCGCCGGCGATACCACGAGGACGCTGGTGGGCCCCCGGCCGAGGCCGGCGACGCACCCCACACCAGCAGCGCCAGCGCCGCCACCAGCGCTCCCACTCCCGCGATCAGCCCACTGCCCCTGCCCCTGCCCCTGCGTCGACACATCCGAGCCCCCAACCAGACGATCCGCGCGGCCCCGAGCCGCCCGTCACTTCTGGTACACCGCCCGCGCCGGCCAGGTTCCCCCTCCGCGTCATTCCGGGGAGCCACCGAGCGGAGCCGCGGCGGACCTCGCGATCTCCACGGCCCGCGCCTTCGACGCGACGCCCTCCAGCCGCAGCGTGACGACACCGTCCCCGCCCGAGGAGGTCCACAGCAGGGTCGGCCCGGCCGTCCGCTCCTCGCGCGTGTAGCGGTCGCCGTCGGCTTCGACCAGCCAGAGGTTCAGCAGGTGGGGCCGGGGGAACCACAGGGCCCAGTCCGGCACGTCGCCGCTCTCGGGATCGCCGCGCAACGCCACCCACGTCGGCTGCTCGCGCACGCGCTTGACGAAGCTGGTGTCCAGACGCGCCCGGTACTCGTCCAGGCGTATCGTCCGCCCCTGCTCGCTCCAGCACAGGGTGATCAGGGCCCGCCCGTGCGGTTGGCTGCTCACGGTCACCGCGTCCGGCGTCCCGAGCCCCTTGGGGATCAGCGGAGCGAACCCCGCCCGCTGCTCGGCCCGCGCGAGGGAGACCGACCGTCCGCAGCCGGGCACCTCGGCGCCAGGAGTGGGCACCGCCGAGGGGTCGTACCGCACCTCGACCCCGCCGAAGTCGAACCAGTCGAACACCGCGGCCCGCACCGGGGGCGTGAGCGCGAGTAGCGCCAGCAGTCCGCACAGCACCGCGGTCAGCGACCGCCGCCGCGCTCGAGCCCAGAGCCGGACCGACCGCAGCCGCTCCCGGACCCCGGGTGGCTCGGCCACCGGAACCGGTGCCCGCTCGGCCAGTAGCTGCGCCAGCACCCGCTCGGCCATCGACTCCGGACCCGCGCCGCCCGGTGTGTCCAGCGACCGGCCCAGCGACCGCAGTTCCGCCCGCAGCCGGTCGGCTTCCGCTCGACGGCCAGTACCTCCGTCGGGGGCGTGGAGCTGCCCGTCGGCGGCGTGGAATGGCCCGCCGGAGGCGTGAAGCCGACCGTCCTCGCCACTGTGCGCACCCGTTCCGTCACTCACCCTCCCCACCCCCCTCCCGAGGCTGGAAGTCCGGCAGCAACCTGGCCAGCTTGCGCAGTGCCCGGCTCAGGCGCGACTTCACCGTCCCGCGTGGACAGCCGAGGGCCTGGGCCGTCTCCGGCTCGTCCATCTCCAGCAGGTACCGGTAGGTGACGACCAGCCGGTGCTCCTCGCTCAGCTTCTCCAGGGCGGCCAGCAGCGCGGCACGGCGCTCCGCCTCCACCGTCGCCACCGCCGGATCCGCCGACTCCGGTATCAACGGCTCGGCCTGCGTCAGCGCCGCCTCCCGGACGGCGAGTGTCCTCTGCCGCGCGGCCGTCCGCGCTGTGTTCCTCGTCTCGTTGGCCACGATCGCCAGCAGCCACGGCTTGAACGCCATGCCGTCCCGGAACCGGCCCAGCGCGCAGTACGCCTTGACGAAGGCCTGCTGCACCACGTCCTCCGCGTCCGACCCCGCCCCGAGCGCGGTGGCCGCGCGCAGTGCGATCGCCGTGTGCGCCCGCACCAGCTCCGCGTACGCCTCCGGCTCTCCGGCGCGTACGCGTGCGATCACCGCGGCCTCATCGACGATGCGGCCCCCCTCCCGCGTCCTCACATGCTTGTTACACCGCCGGGCACGGATCGGTTCCCCCCTGTTTCGGACCAGTTCCGGATCGGCCCCCGGGACCTGAGAGAATGGTGAGCATGGCCTCTGACCGACCCCGCGTGCTCTCCGGCATCCAGCCCACCGCCGGTTCGTTCCACCTCGGCAACTACCTCGGCGCCGTCCGCCAGTGGGTGGCCCTGCAGGAGACCCACGACGCCTTCTACATGGTCGTCGACCTGCACGCGATCACCATCCCGCAGGACCCGAAGGACCTGCGCGCGAACACGCGCCTGGCCGCGGCCCAGCTCCTCGCCGCGGGGCTCGACCCGGACCGCTGCACGCTCTTCGTCCAGAGCCACGTCCCCGAGCACGCCCAGCTCGCCTGGATCATGAACTGCCTCACCGGCTTCGGCGAGGCCGGCCGGATGACCCAGTTCAAGGACAAGTCGGCCAAGCAGGGCGCCGAGCGCGCCTCGGTCGGCCTGTTCACGTACCCGATCCTCCAGGTCGCGGACATCCTGCTCTACCAGGCCCACGAGGTCCCGGTCGGCGAGGACCAGCGCCAGCACATCGAGCTCACCCGCGACCTCGCCACGCGCTTCAACGGCCGTTTCGGCGAGACCTTCACGCTCCCGAAGCCGTACATCCTCAAGGAAACGGCGAAGATCTACGACCTCCAGGACCCGTCGATCAAGATGAGCAAGTCGGCGTCCACGCCGAAGGGCCTCATCAATCTCCTCGACGAGCCGAAGGCCACCGCGAAGAAGGTCAAGAGCGCGGTCACCGACACGGACACGGTGATCCGCTACGACGCGGAGAACAAGCCCGGCGTGTCGAACCTCCTGACCATCCACTCCACGCTCACCGGCACGTCGATCGCCGAGCTGGAGCGGGAGTACGAGGGCAAGATGTACGGCGCGCTCAAGACGGACCTCGCCGAGATCATGGTCGAGTTCGTGACGCCGTTCCGGGAGCGCACGCAGCAGTACCTGGACGACCCCGAGACGCTCGACTCGATCCTGGCCAAGGGCGCCGAGAAGGCCCGCGCGGTCGCCGCGGAGACCCTCGCCCAGGCGTACGACAGGGTCGGTTTCCTGCCCGCCAAGCACTGAACCCGCCCCCGCGCGCAGCCGTACCACCGCACAGCGCTGTACATCACTCCGGTTGCGCCTGCCTGTAAGCGGGTCGTGGCCGTACAGTCGATAACCGGGTGGTCGTATCAGCGGCCCGCTAACTGAACGACAGGAGACGATGTGGGGACCGTAACGATCGGTGTCTCGATCGCGGTCCCGGAGCCTCACGGCAGCGAGCTCCAGCAGCTGCGCGCGGGCTTCGGCGACGCCGCGGCTCACGGCATCCCCACGCACGTCACCCTGTTGCCGCCGACGGAGATCGACGACACCGCCCTGCCGGCCGTCGAGGCCCATCTGACCGAGGTCGCCGCGGCCGGCCGGCCGTTCCCCATGCGGCTGTCCGGCACCGGCACGTTCCGGCCCCTGTCGCCGGTGGTGTTCGTCCGGGTCGTCGCGGGCGCGGAGGCCTGCACCGAGTTGCAGCAGCAGGTCCGCGACCCCGCCGGGCCGGTCCCGCGCGAACTGCAGTTCCCGTACCACCCGCACGTCACCGTCGCGCACGGCATCGACGAGGCGGCGATGGACCGCGCCTTCGAGGAACTCGCCGGCTACGAGGCCGAGTGGCCCTGCACCGGCTTCGCCCTCTACGAACAGGGCGCCGACGGCGTCTGGCGCAAGCTGCGCGAGTTCACCTTCGGCGGCGGCTCGGTGGTCCCGCCCCAGGCCGGCCGCGTGGAACGAGGCTCGGTCCCCACCCGCTGACCGCGGACCAACACCGGCCCCCGGAACACTCGGCCGGGCCGGACGACAGCTGCCGGGTGCTCTGCCGGGTCCTGCCGCGGTCGCCGGGGGCCCGCCTCGGGGTCAGGCGGCGTCCGCCGGGGCGCGGTGTCCCGGGGTCAGATGGCAACCGACGGGGCACGGTGCCCCGGGGCCGGACGGTAGCCGACGGAACACTGCGCCGGGCCGGACGACAGCTGCCGGGTGCTCTGCCGGGTCCTGCCGCGGTCGCCGGGGGCCCGCCTCGGGGTCAGGCGGCGTCCGCCGGGGCGCGGTGTCCCGGGGCCGGACGGTAGCCGACGGAACACTCTGCCGGGCCGGACGACAGCCGCCGGGTGCTCTGCCGGGTCCTGCCGCGGTGGCCGGGGGCCCGCCTCGGGGTCAGGCGGCGTCCGCCGGGGCGCGGTGTCCCGGGGTCAGATGGCAACCGACGGGGCACGGTGCCCCGGGGCCGGACGGTAGCCGACGGAACACTCTGCCGGGCCGGACGACAGCCGCCGGAACACGGCCTCGGGGTCAGACCGCAGCCCTGTCGGAACACGGCCCCGGGGTCAGACCGCAGCCCTGTCGGAACACGGCCGGGGTCAGACCGCAGCCCCGCCGGAACACGGCCGGGGTCAGACCGCAGCCCCGCCGGAGCACGCCCCCGGCTCAGATCGGCAGCCGCCGGAACACCCCCCGTGGCAGATGCCGCAGTGCCGACATCACCAGCCGTAGGGTGCCCGGTACCCACACCGTCTCCGAGCGGCGGCGCAGCCCCAGTTCCACGGCCGTGGCGACCGCCTCGGGCGTGGTCGCGAGGGGGGTCTCGGGGAGGCCGGCGGTCATGCGGGTCCGGACGAAGCCGGGGCGGACGACCATGACGTGCACGCCCGTGCCGTGCAGCGCGTCGCCCAGACCCTGTGCGAAGGCGTCCAGGCCGGCCTTGCTGGAGCCGTAGATGAAGTTGGCGCGGCGGGCCCGCTCGCCCGCGACGGACGACAGCACGACCAGCGAGCCGTGCCCCTGGGACTGGAGCGCCCGGGCGCACACCAGGCCCGCCGAGACCGCGCCGGTGTAGTTGGTCTGCGCGACCCGAACCGCCGCCTCCGGCTCCCGTTCGTCACGGGCCTGGTCACCGAGCAGCCCGAAGGCGAGCAGCACCATGTCGATGTCGCCCTCGGCGAAGATCTTGCCGAGCACGGCCTCGTGGGAGGCCGGGTCGAGTGCGTCGAAGGCGACGGTGTGCACGTCGGCGCCGAGTCCGCGCAGTTGCCCGGCGGCCTCCTCCAGCGCGGGTGAGGGACGGCCCGCCAGCCAGACCGTGCGGGTGCGGCGGGCGATCAGCCGGCGGGCGGTGGCCAGCGCGATCTCGGACGTACCGCCGAGGACGAGCAGGGACTGGGGGAGGCCGAAGGCGTCCTTCATGACAGCTCCTAGGGGTTGCCTGGTTTCCGGTGCCTAGAGACCGAGGCGGCGGGACAGGTCGGACACGAAGACCCCGTGCGGGTCCAGTTCGGCGCGCAGGGTGCGGAAGTCGTCGAGGCGCGGGTACATCGCCGCGAGCAGTTCCGGGCGCAGCCGGGCGTCCTTGGCGAGGTAGACGCGGCCGCCCGCGGCGGCGACCTCCTCGTCGAGTTCGTCGAGGAACGCGCCGAGGCCGGGCAGCCCCGCCGGGATGTCCAGGGCCAGCGTCCAGCCGGGCACGGGGAAGGACAGCCAGCCCGGGTCGGACTCCCCGAAGCGCTTGAGGACGGCGAGGAAGGACGGGCAGCGGCGTTCGGAGATGCGGCGCACGATGCGGCGCAGGGCGTCCTCCTGGCCGTAGCCGACGACGAACTGGTACTGCACGAAACCGCCGCGGCCGTACACGCGGTTCCAGTGGGGCACGCCGTCCAGGGGGTGGAAGAAGGCTGAGATCCGCTGGAGTTGGCCGGCCCGGGCGCGGGGGGCCTTGCGGTACCAGAGCTCGTTGAAGAGGCCCACGGTGGTGCGGCTGAGCAGGCCCTCGGGGAGGACGGCGGGCGCGGAGGGGAGGCGCGAGGTGCGGAAGGAGAGCGCGTCGCGGCGCAGGCGGGCGGGGAGCGCGTCCAGGGGCGCGTGGTCGCCTCGGGTGAGGACCGCGCGGCCGGTCGACGCGCCCCGGGCCAGCAGGTCGATCCAGGCGACCGAGTAGCGGTAGCGGTGGTCGGTGGCGGCCAGCCGGGCCATCAGGTCGTCGAGGTCGGCCGCCCGTTCGGTGTCGACCGACATCAGCGAGGTCTCCACCGGCTGGAGCCGGATGGTCGCGGTGAGGATCACCCCGGTCAGGCCCATGCCGCCCGCGGTGGCGTCGAACAGGGGCGTGCCGGGGATGACCGTGCGGATCTCGCCGTCCGCGGTGAGCAGTTCGAGGGCGAGCACGTGCCGGGCGAAGGAGCCCGAGACGTGGTGGTTCTTGCCGTGGATGTCGGCGCCGATCGCCCCGCCGACGGTGACGTAGCGCGTGCCGGGGGTGACCGGCACGAACCAGCCGAGCGGCAGCAGCACCTCCATCAGCCGGTGCAGGGAGACGCCCGCGTCGCACAGCACGGTGCCGCCGTCGGCGTCGATCGCGTGGACGCGGTCCAGGCCCGTCATGTCCAGCACGGCCCCGCCCGCGTTCTGCGCGGCGTCCCCGTACGCCCGTCCCAGGCCCCGGGGGATCCCGCCGCGGGTCCCGCACTCCCGGACGGCCGCCGCGGCCTCCTCGTACGTCCGCGGGCGGACCAGCCGGGCGGCGGTGGGGGCGGTGCGGCCCCAGCCGGTGACGGTGGTGTGGTCCAGGCCCGTGATGTCCGGGGCCTGATCGGGGGCGGAATCGGTGTCGGCAGACATGTCGGTGACCGTATCGCCCTGGTGTGAGCTATTAGTTCGAGAACATGGCATCCCTCCCCGAAACGGGTGATTAATGGGATGTCGCTCAATATTGCCGGAGTTCGGGCCAGGTGGGCGTGAACAGTGAGTCCACATGGACGACCTCGACGACCTGCACGACATGGACCACCGGATCGTTTCGGCGCTCAGGGCGTGCGGCACCGACCCGCGCGTGGCCGGGGCCGCACGCGCCCTGTCCTGGGCGGGGGAGCACGCGGCGCTGTGGCTGGCGGCGGGCCTCGCCGGAGCCGCCGTCGACGGCAGGAGACGCGGCGCCTGGCTGCGCGGCACGGCCCTCACCGCCGGGGCGCACCTCGTCAGCATGGGGGTGAAACGGGTCGTGCGCCGCCCGCGCCCCGCGCACGTCGAACCCCTGGTGCGCACCGCGGGCCGGCACTCCTTCCCCAGCTCCCACGCCACCTCCGCCGCGGCCGCCGCCGTGGCCTTCGGCGCCCTCGGGGCCCGCGCGGTCCCGCCGCTCGCCGCCGCCGTGTGCGTCTCCCGCCTCGTCGTCGGGGTCCACTACCCCTCCGACGTCGCGGCCGGTGCCGCGCTCGGCGCCCTCACGGCCCGCCTGGGCGCCCGCTGGGTGAAGGGAGGCGCCCACCATGAGTGAGACGGCCATCCTGCGGCAGCGCGCCCCCGAGCAGCCGTCCGCGCCCTCCCGCAGGGGCGGTCTCCTGGCCGGTCTCGTCCGGACCGCGCGCCCCAGACAGTGGGTCAAGAACGTCCTCGTGGTCGCCGCCCCGGCCGCCGCGGGCGAACTCTTCTCCCGGTACGCCCTGACCCGACTCGCCCTCGTCTTCGTCCTCTTCACCGCCTGCGCCGCCGCCGTCTACCTCGTCAACGACGCCCGCGACGCCGACGCCGACCGCGCCCACCCCGTCAAGCGGCACCGCCCGGTCGCCGCCGGACAGGTGCCCGTGCCCGTCGCCTACGCCGTCGGCGGCGCCCTCGGCGTGCTCGCGCCGTTCGCCGCGGCCTGGCTGTGCGGCCCGGCCGTCGCCGCCCTGCTGACCGCCTACCTCGGCATGCAACTGGCGTACTGCGTCAGCCTCAAGCACGTCCTCGTCGTCGACCTGGCCGTCGTCACCACCGGCTTCCTGATGCGGGCCATGGTCGGCGGACTCGCCCTGGGCATCCCGCTGTCGCGCTGGTTCCTGATCACGACCGGGTTCGGCGCGCTGTTCATGGTGTCGGCCAAGCGCTACTCGGAGGCCGTGCAGATGGCCGGAAAGGCGGGCGCCACGCGCGCGTTGCTCACCGAGTACACCACCGGCTACCTCCGCTTCGTCTGGCAGCTGGCGGCCGGTGCCGCCGTCCTCGGCTACTGCCTGTGGGCCATGGAGGAGGGCGGCGTCCCGCACACCAGCGTGCTGCCCTGGCGCCAGCTGTCCATGGTCGCCTTCATCCTCGCGGTCCTCCGGTACGCCGTGTTCGCCGACCGCGGCACCGCCGGCGAACCCGAGGACGTCGTCCTGCGCGACCGGGCGCTCGCCCTCATCGGCCTGGCGTGGCTGGCGATGTACGGCCTGGCGGTGGCCAACTGGTGACCACGCGCGCGTGGCCGGGCCCCGCGGCCCCCGGCCGCCGCGAGCTGCTGGGCTTCGCCGCCGCCGGTCTCCTCGCCTACGCCGTGGACCTGGTCCTCTTCACGTACCTGCGCGGCCCCGCCGCGCTCGACCCGCTCACCGCCAAGGCCCTGTCCTTCGTGGCCGCCTGCGCGGTCGCCTACGCGGGCAACGCCCTCGGCCCCTACCGGACCGCGCGGGTCCGGGGTCTGCGCCCGTTCGCCGTGTTCTTCGCGGTGAACCTCGCCGGGGCCGCCGTCCAGCTGCTCTGCCTCGCCGTCAGCCACTACGGCCTCGGCCTCACCTCCCAGCGCGCGGACACCGTCTCCGGCGCGGTCGTCGGCATGGCGCTGGCCACGGTCCTGCGGTTCTGGGGTACCCGTACATGGGTGTTCCGGGCGGAGGGCAGAGTCGGATCATGGACTGGCTGAAAAGGCTCCCGGTGGTCGGACCGTGGGCGGAGCGGCTGATGATCACCCACGCGTGGCGGTCGTACGAGCGGCTGGACCGCGTGAAGTGGACGCGGCTGGCCGCCGCGATGACCTTCACCAGTTTCGTCGCGCTGTTCCCGCTGCTGACCGTGGCCGCCACCATCGCCGCCGCCACGCTCAGCACGGAGCAGCAGAACACGCTCCAGGACAAGATCGCCGAGCAGGTGCCCGGCATCTCCGACCAGCTGGACATCGCCGGACTGGTGGACAACGCGGGCACGGTCGGGTTGATCGCGGGCGCCGTGCTGCTGTTCACCGGCATCAGCTGGGCCGGCTCCATGCGCGAGTGCCTGCGCGCGGTGTGGGAGCTGCCCGACGAGGAGGAGAACCCCGTCCTGCGCTACGCCAAGGACGCGGGCGTCCTGATCGGCCTCGGCGGCGCGCTGCTCGTCACCATCGCCGCCTCCGCCGTCGCCTCCGCGATGATCGGCTGGATCACCCGCCAGCTCGGCATCGACGAGGGCGGCTGGAGCGGGGCCCTGCTGCACGTCGCCGCGTTCCTGGTCGCCGTCCTCGCCGACTTCCTGCTGCTGCTCTACGTCCTGACGCTGCTGCCCGGCGTCGAGCCGACCCGCCACCGCCTGTTCGTGGCGGCGCTGACCGGCGCGGTCGGTTTCGAACTGCTGAAACTGCTGCTCAGCGGCTACCTCCAGGGCGTGGCCGCGAAGAGCATGTACGGCGCGTTCGGCGTGCCCGTGGCGCTGCTGCTGTGGATCAACTTCACCTCGAAGCTGGTGCTGTTCTGCGCCTCCTGGACGGCGACGCAGAGCAAGCGGGACGAACTCCCGGGCCTCACGGGCGAGTCCGGCGGCGCACCAGATCCGGCAGCGGCCAGCGGCGGTTGACCAGGAACGCGCCGCCCGCGAGCAGCACCAGCACACCCCCGGTGATGCCGAGCGCGACCCCGATGCCGCTGGAGCCGTCCGCGGCCGGGGCGCTGGCCACCGGCTTGGCGCCGGTCCCGGCCGTGCCGCTGCCGCCGTCGCCCGAGCCACCGGCCTCACCGGAGGAGTTCGCGCCGGGCTGCGCGCTGGCCTGCGCGGCGCTCTTCGGCGGCACCAGCTCGCCCACCGGCTGCACCTTCCCGGCCGCCTTGAAGCCCCAGTCGAACAGCCGGGCGGTCTCCTTGTAGACCTCGTTGTGCTCGGCCTTCTCCGGGTTCATGACCGTGACCAGCAGCACCTTGCCGTTCCGCTCGGCGACGCCGGTGAAGGTGGCGCCCGCGTTGGTGGTGTTGCCGTTCTTGACGCCGGCGATGCCCTGGTAGACGGGGACGTCCGAGTCCCCGGCCAGCAGCCGGTTGGTGTTCTGGATCTCGAAGGACTTGCGGACCGTCTTGCCCTTCTTGTCCTTCTTCGTCTCGCCGGGGAACTTCGCGGTGACCGTCGAGGCGTACTCGCGGAAGTCCTTCTTCTGCATCCCGGAGCGGGCGATCAGCGTCAGGTCGTACGCGGAGGAGACCTGCCCCTCGGCGTCGTAGCCGTCCGGGCTGACGACGTGCGTGTCGAGGGCCTGGAGCTCCTCGGCGTGCTCGTTCATCTCCTTGACCGTGTTCGCGACGCCCTTGTTCATCGCGGACAGCACGTGCACGGCGTCGTTGCCGGAGCGCAGGAAGACGCCCAGCCACAGGTCGTGGACCGTGTAGGTCTCGTCCTCCTTTATCCCGACCATGCTGGAGCCCGCGCCGATACCGGCCAGGTCGGAGGGCGCGACCTTGTGCTTCGCGGTGCTCGGGAACTTGGGCAGCAGCGTGTCCGCGAACAGCATCTTCAGCGTGCTCGCCGGGGCGAGGCGCCAGTGCGCGTTGTGGGCGGCCAGCACGTCACCGGACTCGGCGTCGGCGACGATCCAGGACCGGGCGCTCAGGTCCTTCGGCAGCACCGGCACGCCGCTCGCCAGGTTCACCTGCGTGCCCGGCTGCCCGAGCCGGGCGCCGCCGACGGTCGACATCGACGCCGGGGGAGTGGCCGACGGGCTGCCCGAGGGGCTCGGCGACGGGCTCGGGGCGGCGACGGCGGCGGGCGCGGCCAGGGCGAGGGACGACAGGACGGCGGAGGTGACCAGCAGGGATCGCCTGGCGGTCTTCTTCGGAGCGGGCACGGTCGGAAACGTACATGCCGTACGCACGGAAGTCCCGCCTCCGGCCCCACCCCGCGAACGGAACCGGACAGGCGCTGGCGATACTGGACTCATGAAGCTCAGCCGCCCCGTCTCCTGGTTCCTGCTCGCCTTCGGGGTGTGGAGCTGGGTCATCTGGATCACTTTCGTCAAGAACCTGGTCAAGGACAGCAGCGGGCTCGCCTTCGACGACGGTCATCCCACGGCCTACTTCTGGGTGCACCTGCTGCTCGCCGTCGTTTCCTTCGTATTGGGGACGGCCATCGGGGCCATCGGGTTGCGTGGTCTGCGCGCACTGCGCCGGACGTCATAACGTCATCAGGGCAATCGGGAGACACGACACCGTGGCCATCGTCTTCGTACTCGTCGCACTGCTCGTCCTGGCCGTCCTCGTGACGGCCAACTGGTATGTGTGGCGCCGCCTGTTCCGCGACACGACGCGAGGGCCCGGGCTCACCCGCCGCCTGGGCGCCGTGCTGGTCGCCGGCGGCTGGACCCTCGCGATCACGGCCCTCGTCGCCGAGCGCACGGGCGCCCCGTTCGGACTCCAGCAGGCCCTGGCCTGGCCGGGCTTCCTGTGGCTGGCCCTGTCGATCTACCTGTTCCTCGGGGTGCTGGCGGGCGAGGCCGTACGACCGCTGCTGCGGTGGTTCTTGGAACGGCGGGCGAGAACGGGGACGGCAACGGGCCCGGTCCCGGGCTCGGACTCGGGGCTCGACGGGGCGGAGAGGACGGCGGGCCCCCAGGGGGACAGTGGCGCCGGTGCGCCCGTAGCAGTGCCTTCCGACACGGCGGCGGCCACCCCGGGGGGCGGCAGCGCCGCGGACGCCTCACGCCGGCCGCTCACTACCACCGCGTCCGCGTCCACCGTGCCCGCGTCCACCGTGCCCGCGTCCACCGTGCCCGCGCCCGCGCCCGAGCCCGTCACGCCCGAGCCCGTCACACCCGAGCCCGCGACGCCCGGGCCCGCCGCACCCGCCGCCCCCTCCCGCCGTCTCTTCGTCTCCCGGGTCGTCGCCGGGGCCGCCGCGGCAGCCGCTGTCGGGACCGTGGGATACGGCACGTACGGCGTGCTGCGCGGGCCGAAGGTGAAGCGGGTCACCGTGCCGCTGGCCAAGCTGCCGCGCGCCGCGCACGGGTACCGGATCGCCGTGGTCAGCGACGTCCACCTCGGCCCGGTCCTGGGCCGCGGCTTCGCCCAGAAGGTCGTCGACACGATCAACGCGACCCAGCCCGACCTGATCGCGGTCGTCGGCGACCTGGTGGACGGGAGCGTCAAGGACCTCGGCCCCGCGGCCGCACCGCTGGCCCAGCTGAAGGCCCGGCACGGCTCCTACTTCGTCACCGGCAACCACGAGTACTTCTCCGGCGCCGAACAGTGGGTCGAGGAGGTCCGGCGCCTCGGCCTGATCCCCCTGGAGAACGCCCGCAGGGAGATGCCGTACTTCGACCTGGCCGGAGTCAACGACGTCGCGGGCGAGGAGGAGGGCCAGGGCCCCGACTACGCCCGGGCCCTCGGCGACCGGGACACCGCCCGCGCCTGCGTGCTCCTCGCCCACCAGCCCGTCCAGATCCACGACGCCGTCGAGCACGGCGTCGACCTCCAGCTCTCCGGCCACACCCACGGCGGCCAGCTCTGGCCCGGCAACCTTCTCGCGGCCGCCGCCAACCCGACCGTCGCGGGCCTGGAACGCTACGGCGACACCCAGCTCTACGTCTCCCGCGGCGCGGGCGCCTGGGGCCCGCCCACCCGGGTCGGCGCCCCGTCGGACGTCACGCTGATCGAGCTGGCGTCCAAGCAGGCCTGACGGCGCACCCCATGAGGGAGCTGTGAAACCGGACCGAAACGCCCATCGGTAAGTTCTTTCCCAACTCATCAGATCTCCCTTCCCCCTGGTCAAACTCCTGTGATTGGGTGAGCCCGCCACGAACGGGTGTGGCATACGCGCATATGCACAAGGGCCCCGAGGGCCCGGTGAGGCCCAGGGAGGGCACAGCCGATGCGATCGATTCGCATACGGATACTCGCGGGGCTGCTCGTCCTGGCCGCCGCGGGCGTGGGCGCCTGGCAGCTCCTGCCGTCCAAGGACGACGGCCGCACCATCACGGTCGGCACGACGGACGCCGTCACCTCACTCGACCCGGCCGGGGCCTACGACGCCGGATCCTGGGCGCTGTTCAGCAACGTCTTCCAGTCGCTGCTGACCTTCGCGCCGGGCGGCACCGCACCCGTGCCGGACGCGGCCAAGAGCTGCTCCTTCACGAGCGGCGACCTGACCACGTACCGCTGCGAACTGCGCTCGGGCCTCACCTTCCCCAGCGGCCGGAAGATGACCGCCGAGGACGTGCGGTACTCCTTCGACCGGATCCTCAAGATCAAGTCCCCGGTCGGTCCGGCGTCCCTGCTCGGCACCCTGAGTTCCGTGGACGCCGACGGGCTGACTGTCACCTTCCACCTGTCCTCGCCCGACGCCACGTTCCCCTTCAAGGTGGCCACCGGCGCGGGCTCGATCGTCGACCACGCCGTGTACCCGGCCGACAAGCTGCGCTCCGGCGACGCCGTCGACGGCACCGGCCCCTACACCCTCACCTCGTACACCAGGGACAAGATGGCGGTCCTCACGCCCAACCGGCACTATCAGGGCGCCGTCAAGGGAGGCGCGGACCGGAGCGTGGAACTGCGCTACTACGCCAGCCCCGACGCCCTGGACACCGCCTGGAAGGACAAGCAGGTCGAGGTCGCGACCGACCAGCTGCCGCCGCAGGTGCTCGCCGGCCTGAACCCCAGCGATCCCACGCAGCGCGTCTTCGAGGCGGACGGCTCCGAGACCCGGAACCTGTACTTCAACACCCGTAAGGGCAAGCCCCTGCACGACCCGAAGGTCCGGCAGGCCATGGCCTGGCTCATCGACCGCGAACAGCTGGCCGCCACCGTGTACGACGGCACCGTCGACCCGCTGTACTCGCTGATCCCGACGGGCCTCACCGGGCACACCGCCTCGTTCTTCGACGACTACCCGAAGCAGGACCCGAAGAAGGCGCGGCAGCTCCTCACCGAAGCCGGCGTGACCCTGCCGGTCCGCTTCACCTACGGCTACGCCGAGGGCCGCGGCGCCGGTGAGCAGGAGGCCGCCGAGATCAAGCGGGAGCTGGAGGCGAGCGGCCTGTTCAAGGTCACCCTCAAGGGCTACGAGTGGACCGACTTCCAGAAGCAGTGGGCGAGCGGCAGACTCGACGCGTACGCCGTCGGCTGGGTCGCCGACTTCCCCGACCCGGACACCTTCGGGGCCGCACTCGTCGGCACGGGCAGCACCATGAACACCGGCTACAGCAGCAAGACCGTCGACCGGCTCATCACCGACAGCCGCCGCTACGCCGACCGCAGCGAGGCCGACCAGGACTTCCGGGAGGTGCAGCAGACCGTCGCGCAGGACGTGCCGGTGCTGCCGCTGTGGCAGGCGAAGGAGTACGTCGTCACCACCGAGGACATCGGCGGCGGCCAGTACCTCTCGGACGGCACGGGCGTGTTCCGCCTCTGGAGCCTCAACGGGCTCTGACGGTGAGCCGGCGCCGGGTCTAGGCGTCGCCGCGCCGCGCTGCCGGGTCCGGGATCGCCCGGGTCATCCCCGGCAGGAAGTCCGTGAACAGCTCGTGCACCTCGCGCACGAGTGGACGCAGCACCCGGAAGCGGGCCAGGGCGACGCCCCGCGCGGTGAGCCGGGCCCCGCGCTCGGCGAGCCGGTAGCTGCGCTTCCGCCCCTCGGTCCGGTCGAAGATCCAGTACAGGCAGAGGCCCATCTGGGACAGCCACATCAACTCGGGCAGGATGTCCCGCAGTTCCTCGGGCACCTTGGACCTGGTCGCCCCGGCCAGCACCGCCCGGTGCACGCTGATGGCCTCCTCGCGGGCGTGCTCCGACTCCGGCGAGAAGGGGCTGAGCGGACTGTCCGGATCGGCGGCGTTCTTGAAGAACTGCACCGCGAACTCGTGGTACGGCGCGGCGATGTCCAGCCACGCCCGCAGCACGCCCGCGAGACGCGCCTCCAGGTCGGTCTCCCGCTCCAGGATCTCCCGGACCGCCACCTGGTGCTCGGCGGCGATCCGGTCGTAGAAGCCCTGGATCAGGTGCTCCTTGCCCGCGAAGTAGTAGTACGCGTTCCCGACGGAGACCCCGGCCTCCTTGGCGATGGCCCGCATCGTCGTCTTGTCGTAGCCGCGCTCCTGGAACAGCCGCATGGCCGTCTCCAGGATCAGCGCGCGGGTCTGCTCGGACTTGGTCGGAAGGGCGCCGTCATCGGGGCCGTCGTTCTTCGCGGGCACGGGAAGAGAGCCTAACGTCAGCGTCCCGGCGCCCGGCGGGGGGCGCTGCTGCCGGTCAGTCGCTCTTCCGCTTGTTCCCGGCGTCCAGGATCTCGGCGACGTCGACGCTCACCTTGGCACCGATCGTGTCGGGCAGCGAGACGGTCTCACCGGGGGCGTGGACACGGTGGCTGCCGTATGCGTCTCCGGCCGGGTCGGTCAGCACGTGCAGGCGCTGGTGCTTGCGGTCGACGACGACGTAGACGGGCACCTTGGCCTCGGCGTAGGCGGCGACCTTCGTTTTCAGGTCGTTCTTCCAGTTCGTGGAGGTGACCTCCAGCACGAGACGGAAGCAGACCGGGTCGTAGGCGTTGTTCTCGACGTGGTGGTCCTCGAAGTCGGCGTCCACGATCGAGAGATCGGGGACGGCGTAGTCCTCCGGCTCGATGGGCAGCCAGAGGCCGATGCCCTGGAGAACCTCGGTTTCGCCTCCGTCCAGGCCGGCTGCCATGAAGGGACGCATGAGCTTGGTGAGAGCGCGAGCATGGGCGCCGTCAGGGGACGGGGTCACGAGGAGATGGCCTTCGATGATCTCGACGCGGTAGCCCGGATGGCGCTCCATGATCTCGTCGGCGATGGTCGTCAGGGTGACGGGCTCTTCGTGATCGAAGGGCTGCTCGACGGAAGCTGCGGACATCAGGTGTCTCCTGGGGACTGGTGCCGAGACCATCATCGTAGGTCGGACGCGCCCCCAGCGTCCGTCCGGTGCTCCTTCACCCGATGGTGTGGCATATGCCAGAGGGCCCCGTCTCCAGCGGAAACAGGGCCCTCGTGAGCAAGCGTCCGGCTCAGTAGCGGCGCGTGATCAGCGCCCTCTTCACCTCGGCGATCGCCTTCGTGACCTCGATGCCGCGCGGGCACGCGTCCGTGCAGTTGAACGTCGTGCGGCAGCGCCACACGCCGTCGCGGTCGTTGAGGATCTCCAGGCGCTGCTCGCCCGCCTCGTCACGCGAGTCGAAGATGAAGCGGTGCGCGTTGACGATGGCGGCCGGGCCGAAGTACTGGCCGTCGTTCCAGAAGACCGGGCACGACGTGGTGCAGGCCGCGCAGAGGATGCACTTCGTGGTGTCGTCGAAGCGCTCGCGGTCCTCGGCGGACTGCAGCCGCTCACGCGTGGGCTCGTTCGTGTCCTTCGTGATGAGGAAGGGCATGACGTCCCGGTACGCCTGGAAGAACGGCTCCATGTCGACCACGAGGTCCTTCAGGACCGTGAGGCCCTTGATGGGCTCGACCGTGATCGGCTTCTCGGGGCTGATGTCCTTGATCAGCGTCTTGCAGGCCAGGCGGTTCTTGCCGTTGATCCGCATGGCGTCCGAGCCGCAGATGCCGTGCGCGCAGGAGCGGCGGAACGTCAGCGTGCCGTCCAGCTCCCACTTGATCTTGTGGAGGGCGTCGAGGACGCGCTCCTTCGGGTCGATCTCCACCTGGAAGTCCTCCCAGGTGGCCTCCGCCGCGACCTCCGGGTTGAAACGGCGGACCCGGAAGGTGACCGTGATGTAGGGGGAGTCGGCGAAACCGGGCTCGGGCTTGCCGGCCGCGTCTTCCTTGTCCAGAACAGGGGTAGCCATCAGTACTTACGCTCCATCGGCTGGTAGCGGGTCTGGACGACCGGCTTGTAGTCGAGACGGACGGTTTCGGAGCCGTCGGCGCCGACCTCGCGGTACGCCATGGTGTGCCGCATGAAGTTGACGTCGTCGCGGTTCGGGTAGTCCTCGCGGTAGTGACCGCCGCGGGACTCCTTGCGGGCCAGCGCGGAGACGGCCATGACCTCGGCGAGGTCGAGCAGGTTGCCCAGCTCGATGGCCTCCAGCAGGTCCGTGTTGAACCGCTTGCCCTTGTCCTGGATCGCCACGTTCTTGTAGCGCTCGCGCAGCTCCGCGATCTTCTCGACCGCCGTCTTGATGGTCTGCTCGGTGCGGAACACCATGACGTTGGCGTCCATGGTCTCCTGCAGCTCGCGGCGCAGGACCGACACCCGCTCGGAACCGGTGGAGTTGCGCAGCCGCTCCACCTGCTCCAGCACGAGCTCCGCCGGGTTCTCGGGCAGCTCGACGAAGTCCGCCTTCTGCGCGTACTCCGCCGCCGCGATACCGGCCCGCTTGCCGAAGACGTTGATGTCCAGCAGCGAGTTGGTGCCCAGACGGTTGGCGCCGTGCACCGACACGCAGGCGACCTCGCCGGCCGCGTACAGGCCCGGGACGACCGTGGTGTTGTCCGCCAGGACCTCACCCTCGACGTTGGTCGGGATGCCGCCCATGGCGTAGTGCGCGGTGGGCTGGATCGGGATCGGGTCCGTGTAGGGCTCGATACCGAGGTACGTACGCGCGAACTCGGTGATGTCCGGGAGCTTCGCGTCCAGCTGCTCCGGCGGGAGGTGCGTGAGGTCGAGGTAGACGTGGTCGCCCTCGGGGCCGCAGCCGCGGCCTTCCCGGATCTCCGTGTAGATGGAGCGGGACACGACGTCACGGGACGCGAGGTCCTTCATGACCGGCGCGTACTTCTCCATGAAGCGCTCGCCGTCCTTGTTGCGGAGGATGCCGCCCTCACCGCGGGCGCCCTCCGTCAGCAGGATGCCCATGCGCCAGATGCCGGTCGGGTGGAACTGGAAGAACTCCATGTCCTCCAGCGGGATGCCCCGCCGGTACACGGCCGCCTGGCCGTCACCGGTCAGCGTGTGCGCGTTGGACGTCACCTTGAAGAACTTGCCGCAGCCGCCGGAGGCGTAGATCACGGACTTCGCGTGGAAGACGTGGATCTCGCCGGTGGCCAGCTCGTACGCCACCACACCGGCCGACTTCTTGACGCCGTCGACCTCGGTGATCAGCTGGTCCAGGACGTAGAACTCGTTGTAGAACTCCACGCCCTCCTTGACGCAGTTCTGGTACAGCGTCTGGAGGATCATGTGGCCGGTGCGGTCGGCCGCGTAGCAGGAGCGGCGGACCGGGGCCTCGCCGTGGTTGCGGCTGTGACCGCCGAAGCGGCGCTGGTCGATGGTGCCGTTCGGGGTGCGGTTGAACGGCAGGCCCATCTTCTCCAGGTCGAGGACGGAGTCGATGGCCTCCTTCGCCAGGATCTCGGCGGCGTCCTGGTCGACCAGGTAGTCACCGCCCTTGACCGTGTCGAAGGTGTGCCACTCCCAGTTGTCCTCCTCCACGTTGGCCAGCGCGGCGGCCATGCCGCCCTGCGCGGCACCCGTGTGGGAGCGGGTGGGGTAGAGCTTGGTCAGGACGGCCGTGCGGCTGCGCTTGGTGGACTCGATGGCCGCGCGCATGCCCGCGCCACCGGCGCCGACGATGACGGTGTCGTACTTGTGGATCTTCATGATTCTCGCAGCCCCGTGCCTAGCGGATGTTCGGGTCGAAGGTGAAGATCACCAGCGTGCCCAGCAGGATGGTGAACACCGTGGCCGTGTAGAGCAGGCCCTTGAGCCACAGCCGGGTGTTCGCGCGCTCCGCGTAGTCGTTGATGACCGTGCGCAGGCCGTTGGCGCCGTGCAGCATCGCGAGCCAGAGCATGAGGAGGTCCCAGACCTGCCAGAAGGGGCTCGCCCAGCGGCCCGCCACGAAGGCGAAGCCGACCTTGGAGACGCCGCCGTCCAGCACGAGCTGGATCAGCAGGTGGCCGATGACCAGCACGACCAGCACGACGCCGGACAGGCGCATGAAGAGCCAGGCGGCCAGCTCGAAGTTGCCCCGGGTGGTCTTCGGGGTCTTCTTGGTGCGCTTGCGCGGGGCCTCGATGAAGGGGGCCGGGTTGTCGACGGTGTAGACGGCGCCGCCCTCGACGGGGCCGACGCCGGCGGCGGACTTCTCAGTCGTGGACATTGGCGTCAGCTCCCGAAGAGTTCACGAGCGGCGTGGCCGAGGACGGGGTAGATCGCCCCGAGCATCAGCACGACCCACAGGGCGACGACCGTCCAGAGCATCTGCTTCTGGTAGCGGGCGCCCTTGATCCAGAAGTCGACGGCGATGACGCGCAGACCGTTGAGCGCGTGGAAGAGGACAGCGGCGACGAGGCCGTACTCCAGCAGCGCGACGATCGGCGTCTTGTACGTGGCCACGACGTTGTCGTAGGCCTCAGGGGACACCCGCACGAGGGCGGTGTCCAGCACGTGAACGAACAGGAAGAAGAAAATGAGGACGCCGGTGACTCGGTGAGCCACCCAGGACCACATTCCTTCCCGGCCGCGGTACAGCGTTCCAGCCGGCACGGAAGTTTCCTCCGGGAGCGGGGATTGGGGCCGCGCCGGCTTGGTGTGTCGGTCGGGCCCGGCCGGGTACGGTCCACCGGCCCCCAGCATCGTAGCGAGGCGCTGCCGCCGGGCTGAGCCGGGGTCCCAGGGTGTGATCAAACTGGCATGCAAAGAGGTACAGGTGGGTGAGCGCGGCCACGGGGTGCGGGGGCTCCGGAAGTGCCGGGTGCGGGCCGTCAGCGGTTGATCGCGCAGTTCCCCGCGCCCCTGAGGGCAGTCAGCAGCCGCCCCCTGGCGAGGCGCCGGAGTTCGTCCGCCGTCACGGCCCGCTCCTCCTCCGGATCGTTGGTCAATCGTGACCGGATGGCTTCCAGGACGCGGTCGAGGGTCTCGTCCGGGGCCACGCCGTCCAGGCAGATGACGAACACGTGTCCGAAGCGGGCCTCGTAGGCGGCGTGGGCCGCGCTGAGGGCCGTGTGGGCCGCGGAGTAGGTGCCCGGCGGGAGCGTGGGGAGGGGCTCGGCGGCCAGGGCCTCGGTCAGATCGGCCCAGGTCAGGTCGTAGGCCGCCTCGTCGGCGGCGGCGAGCAGGGAGTCGAGGTCCGGGTAGGGGCGGTGCTCCGCGACACGCCCGGCCCAGCGCGGGCTGCGGAGGCAGGTGAGGAGGGTCTGCTCCAGATCCTCGGCGGAGGCTGCGTTGAAGTGCTCCACCGGTATGGCGAGTCGGCCGGGGAGATCTGGGAGACGGTGCGCAGGCAGCGTGGGTCCTCGTGGGCGTCACGTGTGTCGGCAGGGCAAGTTGTGAGAGATGTGACCTCACGCTATCGAGTTCGACCGTGACGTGTCCGACGGATGCCCGAATTTCACCCGGGAGAGAGAGTTTCGGCACGCGTGGTGGACGCGCGCCGAGGCGCGTCGGGTTTTAGGTTGGCGAGGTGAGTCAGCACAGGCGCCGGGTTCCGGCGAAGCAGGGAAAGCAGCGGCAGGTGCTGGTCGTGGCCATGGCGGTAGCCCTGGTCGTGGTCGCGGCCGGGGTGAGTCTCGGGCTCTGGGCGGCCTCGGGCGGTGAGGGCGGTGCCACCGGGCCGGAGGCCAGAGCCTCCCGGGGCGGGGCCGCGGCCGCGCCCACCACCGGCGGGCCGAGCCCCGAGCCCAGTCCGACCCGCTCGTACCCCCTGTCCGAGGCGCCCCGCACCATCCCCGCCGTGCGCGACCACACCCCGGCGCGCGGCCCGGGCTGGCGCCCCGAGAAGGGCCACCGCGTGGTCGTGGACGACCCGGCGCTGGCCGACGAGGGACGGCTGATCGCCGGTGAGCTGGGGCTGACGTACCAGGGCGAGAAGAGCGACAAGCGGGCCGGGGACCTGCGGCTCAGCCTGAACGACGACGAGGGCGCGAACCCCGAGTCGTACGTGATGACCGTGCGCGACGGGCGGGTGGAGATCAGCGGGCCCGCCGAGGCCGGGGTCTTCTACGGCACCCGCACGCTCAAGCAGGAGGCCCACGACGGCGGGACGGCGCCCGAGGGCGTGGTGCGGGACGAGCCGGCCAAGGCGCAGCGCGGGTTCATGCTGGACATCGCGCGCAAGCCCTTCACGGCCGGCTGGATCGAGGACCGGATCCGGGAGCTGGGCGATCTGAAGTTCAACCAGCTGGGGCTGCACTTCTCCGACGACCAGGGGTTCCGGATCGAGTCGTCCTCGCATCCGGAGGTGGTGTCCGAGCAGCACCTGACCAAGGCGCAGGTGCGCAGGATCGTCGACCTCGCCAGGAGCCGGCACATCACCGTCGTGCCCGAGATCGACTCGCCCGGGCACCTCGGCGCGGTCCTCGACGCCCACCCCGACCTCCAGCTGCGCAGCGCGCAGGGGTCGCCGGTGCAGGGCGCCATCGACATCTCCAAGAGCGAGAGCGCCGGCATCGTCGACGACCTGCTGAACGAGTACGCGGAGCTCTTCCCCGGCGGGCCCTGGCACCTCGGCGGCGACGAGTACCAGGCGCTGACCCGCTCGAACCCCGAGGCGTCGTTCCCGCAGCTGGCCGCGGCCGCCCGGGAGCAGTACGGCTCCGGCGCGACGGTCGCCGACCTCACCACCGGCTGGCTCAACGACCGGGCCGCCACCGTCCGCAAGCACCAGCGCACCCCGCGCGCGTGGAACGACGGCTTCTTCCGCGGCACGTCCGTCAAGGCCGCCGAGGACATCCAGGTGGCCTACTGGACGGGCAAGGAGATCGGCGCCCGGCAGCCCGCCGAGTACCTGAGCGCCGGCCGCAAGGTGATCAACTACAACGACGAGTTCCTGTACTACGTGCTCGGCGAGCCGCAGACCTTCGTCTACCCGACGGGGCAGCGGATCTACGAGCAGTGGACGCCGCGGGTGCTGCGCGGCACCGAGGCCGTGCCGGAGCGCTACGACGGGCAGATCCTCGGCGGCTCCTTCGCCGTCTGGGGCGACCGCCCGAACGCCCAGACGCAGGACCAGGTGGCGGCCGGGATCCGGATGCCGCTGCGGGCGACCGCGCAGAAGCTGTGGGACCCCGGCCGGCCCGAGCTGTCCTGGGCGGAGTTCCGGGCACTGGCGGACAGGCTCGGCTGACCCGGCGCGCATTGGCCCATACGCCTGCGGACTCCCGTACGGCTGTGGTGGTCTTCTGACGGGAGCCGAATCGAATATGCCGGGGGGGAACCGGGACATGGGCTACTGGGGTTACTTCGTCGTGGGCCGGGGGGAACGGCCGCTCGCCGAGCTGGACGCGCTGGCGGAGGCCGGTGACGGTCTGACGCGGCGCGGCTCGGCGCCGGGCGGGTGGCAACTGTGGGAGTACCCGAGCGGTGACGGCGACGTCGGGAACATGAACGTCCTCGCCCGGGAGACCGGGGCGCCCGCGCTCTTCGGGTACGTCATGAACAGCGCGTGCGTGGTGCTGGAGGCCGCCGGGCCGGAGAGCGGGGCCTGGACGACCTGCCTCGGACGGGCCGCCATGGCCGGGTACCTCGGGGCCGACCGGGAGGGCCTCACGCTGGAGGACTACTTCCTGGAACCCGGCGACGCCGCCGAGCGCGCCGTCCGCTGGGCCGCCGAGGCCGGACACGAGGTGAACGCCGACGCGCTCCTGGACGTACTGACGTCAGACCCCGATCCCCTGGCCGAAAACCTGTTGTTCCGCTTCCTCGACAGGCTGGGCGTGGTGCCCCTGTGACACTCCGGGGCCGTCGCACGCAGTAAGGGGAAGTGCGGGTTCCGTGAGGGGCGAGGGCGGAGGCGGCCTGGCAGGGCCCCGGAGAAGGCCCGCAGAGGGAGGCGTGGATGAGCCTGGTGGAGTTGATCGCACAGGCCGATGAACGCGGGCTGGCCGCGAGCGGGCTGGCTTGTTTGGATCGGTGTGTGCCCCTGCTGGGCGGTGACGACGAGATCCTGCGCCCGCTGTGGGCGAGCCTCACCGACGGCGTCGGCGCCGAGGAGTGGGGCGAGCGCCTGGAGCAGGCGCGCGGGAAGCTGGACGTCCCGGGCGCCGAGGACGAGGCGGTCCTGCTCGCCCACCGGATGCTGGAGGCCGCCCCCGCCGGGCGGGCCGCCGCCGAGGTGCGGGTGTGGGCCGACGCCTGCTCCGTCGCCTCCCTCCAGATCCACCGCCTCCTCGACACCGCCGAGGACGAGGCCTCCTCCGTCGCCGCGCGCCGCGAGGGCCGTACGGAGGGCATGTCGCCGCTCGTCGCCGCGGAACTGCGCCGCCAGATCGTCGTGCTGGAGGTCCTGGCCGGGCACGGCCAGGCCGGGCTGCGCCGGGCGCTGGAGGTGTCGACGGAGGGGCGGCGGGTGCTGAGCGCGGTGGTGTCGCGACGAACCCGGCAACAGGGCTGAAACCGGGGCCACCGACACCTCTGACCGGCCCAAACCCCTGTTTCTGGAAGAGTCCTGTGACCGTCCCTTGAGCGAGGTGGGGCGGTCCTGCGCCGGTTGCGGGAAGCCCCCGATTCCGCGTGACGAAAGCCCGCGACACGGCGCTCTTCGGGATGTGACGACTCAAGCGGAGACCAGGCCGTCGGCTGCGGCGAAGCCGCTGCGATGGGCGGCGGACACGGTGGCGACGATGCGCGAGGGGGCACGGCTGCGCCTCGACTACTCGGCGCAGAGTCTGTGGAGCATCGACCGGATGATCGAGGGGATACGGCGCGAAGGAGCGCCCTACGCGGCCGTGCGGGAGGTGCTGCGCGGGTTCGGCGCCTACGCCGGTGAGGTGATGGCGCGTCAGACCGGCGCCGAGTGGTGGGCGAGCGGCGGCGACCACTGGATCCGCACCCCCGACGGGCGCCTGTGGGACCCGATCGACGAGGCCCGCCGCGCTTACGCGGGGCACGGATCGCTGCGGCTGCTGTGCCGGGACGCGGCGAACTCCGCGCCCCGGCGGTAGTTCAGCGCCCGAGCACGCCCTCCGTCCCGGGCCCGGCCGGCTCCGGGGCCGTCTCGGGGGCGGGCTCGGTGGGCTTGCCCGCGTTCCCGGCGAGGGCGCGGATCTCGGGCAGGTCGTCGTAGAGGTGCTGGCCGGGGCAGGCGGTCGGGTAGCCGTCGCGGTGCCCGGAGACGCGGTGCAGCGTGACCTTCTGGCCCAGCTTGTACTTGCCGTTGTCGGCACCGGCGGTCAGCACCGTCGTCCCCGTCGGGTCGAGGCCGTACAGGCCGAGCTTCCAGGCGGCGACCTTGGCGACCGACTCGCGGACCGCGGTGTTCGTGGTCGCCGTGGTGTAGTCACCGAGCACCGAGACGCTGCTCGTGGCGGCGTTGAAGCCGTAGGTGTGCGCGCCGAGGACGGGCTTGTCGATGCCGCCCGCGCGGCCCTCGAAGACGGTGCCGCACTTGTCGACGAGGAAGTGGTAGCCGATGTCGTTCCAGCCGTTGCTCCGCACGTGGTAGAGGAACACGCCGCGCACGATCGACGCGGACTCCTCGCAGGTGTAGTCGTTGGTGCCCGCCGTGTGGTGGACGAACACCGCCTGGGTGTCGGAGGTGTAGGAGGGCGGGTCCTTCACCAGGGACTCGTCGGCGCCCCAGGCGGAGCGGGGCGTCACGGTCGGGCGTTCGGCCGAGGGCGCTCCGGCGGCCGGGCCGACGACGTCCGGCCTGTCCGGCTCCGCGACGTCCGGCTCCACGATGTCCGGCTCCACGATGTCCGGTTCCACGATGTCCGGTTCCGGTTCGACGACCGCGGTGTGCACGGCGTTCGCCCCGCCCTCGGGGTCGACCAATTCGACGCGCAGCCCGGCGGGCAGCCGTGAGCCCGAGACGCGTACCTGGACGCCGTCCGAGGGCCCGGCCCACAGCGGCTGGGTGCCGCCGCGCACCGAGGCGCCGTCGCGGTCGGGTCCCGTCTCGGGCGTCCGCACGTCGGTGTCCAGGGCGTGCCACGGGCTCCACTCGCCGCTCTCGCGGGAGCGGGTGCGCACCTGCGCGGTGCCGTCGAGGGCCGCGTCCGGGTCGTCCCAGGTGATGCCGACCATGCTGAACGGCTCGGTGGTGCGCGGCGCGAGGGACCGCTCGTGCGGATCGCCGCCCGGCACCCGGACGGTGTGCACCCCGTCCGAGGAGGAGGCCAGGGCCGGTCCGGCCGGGACCAGGGCGCCGAGGGCCAGGGCCGTGGCGACGGCGGTGCGCAGCAGAAGGCGTGTCATTCGGTGCTCGTTTCCGGTCCTCTTGCGGGGCGGCGTGATGTCGTGATCGTCCTTCCCGCCCCCCGGGCCGTCCGCTCGCCCGCCCGGAGAAATCCGGCGAACGGAGGACGGCCCCGCCGCTGAAAGAGCCCCTGTCCTCAACCGGGATGACGACGTGTCACGGCACCGGCGTCCGCGCACAGGTATGGCCGGATGGGCGGTCTCCGGCGGGGCCTCCCGGCCGCTGTGACACTTCTCCGGAGTCCGGCGCTGATGACCATGGAGGACGTGACACGGGCGCGTCCCCCGCGGTGCGGGCGCACCGGGCAGGGCATTGCGGGCATCCGGGATGTTCCGGCCGGGCGGTCCGCCGCGCACTCGGTACGGACTAGGACGGTTCTTGGGCCAGGGAGGCGCACCCCGGCGCGTGCAGGCGCACGACGGGGAACTGGGCACGGCCGTCGCGCGGGCCCAGGACGGTGACGAGGCGGCCTTCGCGGTCGCCTACCGGATCGTGCAACCCGGGCTGCTGGGCTACCTGCGCGGACTGGTCGGCGAGGACGCGGAGGACGTGGCCTCCGACGCCTGGCTGGAGATCGCCCGCGACCTGGGGCGGTTCAAGGGCGACGGCGCCGGGTTCCGCGGCTGGACGGCGACCATCGCCCGGCACCGGGCCCTGGACCACCTGCGCCGCCAGCGGGTACGGCCGAGGCCCGCCGCGCTGGAGCAGGACGTCCTCGACCTGCCCGGGCCGCACAGCACCCACGACCAGGCCCTGGAGGCCATCTCCACCGAGCACGCCCTCCGGCTGGTCGGCGGCCTGCCGCAGGACCAGGCCGAGGCCGTGCTGCTCCGGGTCGTGGTGGGGCTCGACGGACCCGCCGCCGCGCGCGTGCTCGGCAAGCGGCCGGGAGCCGTGCGGACGGCCGCGTACCGGGGACTGAAGCGCCTCGCCGCCCAATTGGGCGCCGAAGGTGTGACGGATGAGGCCCCACGGACGCTGGGGGAGTCGAAATGAACGACGACGGCGGGCCGGGCGGACCCGCCCGGGCCGGTGCCCTGAACGGGGCGGGCGAGCGGAACGTATGGATCGGCCCCGGAAGGCCGGGCCGACCGGCCCGGTCGTGGGAACACGGCGGGCCGACCGGAACGCGTGGATCGAGCAGGGACGGAACCGGACATGGGTGAACATCAGAGCGACGCCGGGCTGCCCGGCCGCCGGCGTGTGCACCCCGGCGGGTCCGCGTACGGCGACCGGGCGGCGCGCGAGACCGGCGGTCCGGCCGCGCATGAGGCCGGGGGCCGGGCCGCACATGAGGCCGGGGGCCGGGCCGCGCACGACGCCGGCGACCGGCCGTCCGGCCGCCTCGGTGCGTACGGTCCCGACGGCCGGGGCTCCGACGGCCGGGGCTCCGACGGCCGGGGCCCCGTCGGCCGGGGCAGCCCCGTCGGCTCCCGGCCCGTCCTGGACGACGCCGGGCTGGAGCTGCTGCTCGCCGCCGCCCTCATCCGTGACGGGATCGACACCGAGGCCGAGCAGCGGGCCGTGGCCGCGTTCCGGGCCGCCCGGGACGCCGGCCCGCACCGGTCCCGCACCCGCCGCCGGGACGACTGGCGGCCTCGCGAGCGGCGGCATCCGGGACGTTCGCTGAAGGCCACGCTCTCCGTGCTGCTCGCCAGCCTCGCGCTGGGCGGTGTCGCCGTCGCGGCGATCGGCTCGGTGGGCTCCACGGACGGTGCCGACGACCGCGGTCGTCCGCCCGCCTCCACCCGCGCCCCCGGCGCCTCGGCGGGCGAGCCCGGCGACACCCCGTCCGGCACCGCCTCCGCGCACCCGGACCGCCCCGCGCCCGCCCAGGACACCGAGGCCCACTGCCGCGCCTACGAGGAGGCCGACGGCCGGGGCAAGGCCATGGACGCGACCGCCTGGAAGCGCCTCGTCGAGGCCGCGGGCGGTGAGAGGAACGTCACGGCGTACTGCGCCGAGCAGCTGGCCCGCTCCGAGGAGAAGCCCGGCGGCACCGCCCGACCCGACAAGGGCGCGGACGCCCCGGGCTCCGGCGGCGCGGGCAACGGCTCCGGCAACGGCGGCACCGGCGCGGGCAACGCGGAGAACGGCTCCGGCAACGCGGACACGGGCTCGGGCTCGGGCACCGACCGGAGCGGGGGCGGCGCTGCCGACAGCGGCTCAACGTCCGGGGCGTCATCAGGTTCAACCGGTTCGAACGGTTCGACCGGTTCATCAGGTTCGTCTGGCTCGTCCGGTTCATCCGGGGGTCAGGACAAGCCCGCCCAGCCGAACGGCCGTCGTCCGTAATCGGCTCCGGCAGCGGGCCCTGGAACGCCCCGCCATGGCAACGGCCGGGGCCGCCACCCCCCACAGGAGAGGCCCCGGCCGTCGCGCGGCACGGGCCGCGCGGCGGCCCGTACTTCCTACAGCGCTCCGGTTGCGTTTTCTGTCACACCCGGCCGTGTCACGGCTTAGTTGCATCTCGGACGGACATGGACGGGGAGTGGTTTCAGGTCGTAACGTGCCATTCGCGCCAACAGCGGAGGCGGCAAGACCACCGCAACCACCTGCGGCCTTGTAAAACCGCAACCACCAATTGAGCAACCACAACGGCGAGAACCCGGTCCGCGAGAGCGGCGCCGGCTTAGGCGCAGAAGGGCGCGCGGTGCTGGGGGACGACGCGGAGCTGACCGCCGCGGTGCGTGCGGCACAGGACGGAGATGAAACCGCGTTCCGGACTGTGTACCGCGCCGTGCACCCGCGGCTGCTCGGATACGTACGGACGCTGGTCGGCGATCCCGACGCCGAGGACGTGACGTCCGAGGCGTGGCTGCAGATAGCCCGTGACCTGGAGCGGTTCACCGGCGACGCGGACCGCTTCCGCGGCTGGGCCGCCCGGATCGCCCGCAACCGCGCGCTGGACCACATACGCATGCGCGGACGCCGGCCCGCGATCGGTGGTGACGAGACCGAACTGACCGGCCGGGCCGCCGAGTCCGACACGGCCGGCGAGGCCATCGAGGCGCTCGCCACCGACGGCACCTTCTCCCTGATCTCCCGGCTGCCGCAGGACCAGGCCGAGGCGGTCGTGCTGCGCGTGGTCGTGGGCCTCGACGCCAAGACGGCCGCCGAGACGCTGGGCAAGCGCCCGGGCGCGGTCCGCACGGCGGCCCACCGGGGCCTGAAGCGGCTCGCCGAGCTGTTGGGCGACAATCCACAGGCCGATCCGGAATCGGCCGGGGTGCTCGACGCCCTGCCGCTCCAGAGAGAACCGCGCGGCGGTGCGGTGACGTCCGCAGGTGTGACGCACAGCGTTGCGCGGACGCAGAAGGATGTGTGATGGCCGACGAGCAGTACAGGTGGCTGGACCGCGAAACGGCGGAACGTCTGCTGAGCGGAGAGCCACCGGAAGCTGTCGACGGCGCCGCCCGCGGCGAGGCCGAACGGCTCGCCAGGGTGCTGGGCGCACTGTCCGCCTCACCCCCGCTGACCAGCGAGGAACTCCCCGGCGAGGCCGCGGCGGTGGCCGCCTTTCGCAAGGCGCGCGCGGAACGCGCCGACATCGGTGCGGCCTCCACGGCCGGCGGAGGAAGAGCCTCCGGTGAGGCCGCCGACACCGGGCTGGTCCGGATCGGCGCCCCCAGCCGCCGTGGCTCCGGCGATGTCCGGCGGCCCCGCCGGGCCCGTCCCGCGCGCCTCGCACTGGCCGCCGCGCTGGCCGTCGGCATGGTCGGCGGCGTCGCCGTCGCGGCCGGAACCGGAGTGCTGAGGGCACCGTTCGGCGGCGCGGAGCCCGGCCCGGGCGCCTCCGTCTCGACCGGGGCCACTCCTGACGAGCGCCCACTGATGTCCCCCTCGCCGAGCGAGGCACCGCAGGGCGGGTCCACCCCCGACGACGACACCCGGGACGGCACCTCGACCGGCGGCGCAGGCGGCACCGGAGGCACCGGCGGCTCCGGGCGGGGCGAGGCGCGCGACGGCGCGGGCCCCAAGTCCGACCCCGGCCACCGGGGAGGCGGCTCCGGCGGCAGCCGGCGGGAGCTCGCGGCCTCCTGCCGCGACCTGCGCGACGGCAAGCGGCTGGACGCCGGCCGCAAGCGCGCGCTGCGGGACGCGGCAGGCGACACCCGGGTGTGGCGGTACTGCGAGCGCGTCCTGTCCGAGGCCGACCCCGGCGCGGCTGAGCGGAACGGCGGGCGTCCGGACAAGGGCGGCCACGGGTTCCGGGACGGCGGCCGGGGCGAGGAGCGCCGGGAGGGCGGGAAGCAGGGCGGCGAGAAGGGCAGCGGGAAGCAGGAGCGGTCCGAGCGGAAGGCCGGCGAAAGGGCCGGGAAGAAGGACGGCGGGGCCGACGAGGGGAACCGCGGCCGGGCCACGCGCTCGCTCGGACCCCTCCGACCTGCGGTTTCGTCCTCCGTGAAAATCTCCTGGCCGAGGGTGTGACGTTTTTGGCCGCCCCGGCGCAGTAATGAGTGAGCCGACTGGTCATCGGCCGTCGCACGGAGCCGGGGTTCCCCCCGTACCTACGGCTCGTGCACCTGAGCGCGGGCGGGACACGTTCCCCCGGTCCCGCCCGCGCCCCACCTCCTCTCCGTTCCTCGCCGCGATCGGCGTCCTCTCCTGGACCGGTGTCCTCACCGGGACACGACGACCTTGTCGCCAGTGCGCACCTGCGCGTACAGGCCGGCGATCGCCGCCTCGTCCCGTACGTTGACGCAGCCGTGCGAGGCGCCCGCGTAGCCCCGGGCGGCGAAGTCCGCCGAGTAGTGCACGGCCTGGCCGCCGCTGAAGAACATCGCGTAGGGCATCGGGGAGTCGTAGAGCGTCGACACGTGGTCGCGGGACTTCCAGTAGACGGAGAAGACGCCCTCGCGGGTCGGCGTGTACTCGGAGCCGAAGCGGACCGCCATCGTCGACAGGGTCCGGCCGTCGATCATCCAGCGCAGTGTCCTGCTGGTCTTGTCGACGCACAGCACCCGGCCGGTCGCGCAGCGCGGGTCCGGCGGGTCCGCGGGCTGCCCGCCCATCAGGTACAGGTCCCACGTGCCGGGCTCGCGCGTCATGCCCAGCAGCCGCTGCCACGTGACCGTGTCGGTCTTCCCGGTGCGCGGCAGCCCGCGCTTGCCCTGGAAGCCGCTGACCGCCTTCTCCGTCGGCTCGTCGTACGTCCCGGTCGGCCCGTCGAAGAGCCAGGCGACCTGCCGCAAACGGGCCTGGAGTTCGCGGACGTCCCGGCCGGTGTCGCCGCGGGACCACAGCACGCGGGGCGCGGCGCGGGGCCGGTCGTCACCGGGTGGGGCGGGCGCGCCGCCGGCCGGTCCGCCACCGTCGGGCGTGCGGGCCGGGGACGGGGTGCCGCTGGGGAGCTCGATGTGCACCGGCGGCCGGCGCTTGCCCTCGCCGTCCTGCGGCTGCACCGTACAGCCGGTCACCACGGCCAGTACGGCGGCCGCCACCGCGATCGCTCTCCCCATGCCCCTGGTACGCACACGACCCCCCGTCGTCTCACCGGCGTGCCCGGATGTCACCTGAGATGTTCCCCGGGCGTGACCCGCCGCGAACCAGGGGGCATGGTGGTGAGCCAGGTCACTGCTCTGCGGGAGGCAACCCACCATGGCGCGTGAGTCGGAATCCGGACTGCCCATCGAGCCGGTCTACGGTCCGGAGGCCCTGGCGGGCTGGGATCCGGCGGAGAAGCTGGGGGAGCCGGGGGCGTACCCGTACACGCGGGGGGTGTACCCGACGATGTACACCGGCCGTCCGTGGACGATGCGCCAGTACGCCGGCTTCGGCACGGCGGCGGAGTCCAACGCCCGCTACCGGCAGCTGATCGCCCACGGCACGACGGGCCTGTCGGTCGCCTTCGACCTGCCCACCCAGATGGGCCACGACTCCGACGCCCCGCTCGCGCACGGCGAGGTCGGCAAGGTGGGCGTCGCCGTCGACTCGATCGACGACATGCGGGTGCTGTTCGACGGCATCCCGCTGGACCAGGTCTCCACGTCGATGACGATCAACGCCCCGGCGGCGCTGCTGCTGCTCCTGTACCAGCTGGTGGCGGAGGAGCAGGGGGTACGGGCCGACCAGCTCACCGGCACCATCCAGAACGACGTGCTCAAGGAGTACATCGCCCGCGGCACGTACATCTTCCCGCCGAAGCCCTCGCTGCGCCTGACCGCCGACATCTTCCAGTACTGCCGGGCCGAGATCCCGAGGTGGAACACGATCTCGATCTCCGGCTACCACATGGCCGAGGCGGGCGCGTCCCCCGCGCAGGAGATCGCGTTCACCCTCGCCGACGGCATCGAGTACGTCCGTACGGCGGTCGCGGCCGGCATGGACGTGGACGACTTCGCCCCGCGCCTGTCCTTCTTCTTCGTGGCCCGTACGACGATCCTGGAGGAGGTCGCCAAGTTCCGCGCGGCGCGCCGGATCTGGGCGCGGGTGATGCGGGAGGAGTTCGGCGCACGGAACCCCAAGTCACTGATGCTGCGCTTCCACACGCAGACGGCCGGGGTGCAGCTGACGGCCCAGCAGCCGGAGGTGAACCTGGTGCGCGTGGCGGTGCAGGGCCTCGCCGCGGTCCTGGGCGGCACCCAGTCCCTGCACACCAACTCCTTCGACGAGGCCATCGCCCTGCCGACCGACAAGAGCGCCCGGCTGGCCCTGCGCACCCAGCAGGTCCTGGCGCACGAGACGGACGTGACGGCCACCGTGGACCCCTTCGCGGGCTCCTACGCCGTCGAGCGGATGACGGACGACGTGGAGGCCGCGGCCGTCGAGCTGATGGCCAAGGTCGAGGAGCTGGGCGGCGCGGTCGGCGCCATCGAGCGGGGCTTCCAGAAGAACGAGATCGAGCGCAACGCCTACCGCATCGCGCGGGAGACCGACTCCGGCGAACGGGTGGTGGTCGGCCTCAACCGCTTCCAGCTCGACGAGGAGGAGCCGTACGAGCCGCTGCGCGTCGACCCCGCCATCGAGGCCCGGCAGGCCGAACGCCTGGCCGCGCTGCGCGCGGAGCGCGACCGGCCGGCGGTGGACGCGGCCCTCGCGGCCCTGAAGAAGACCGCCGAGGGCGACGACAACGTCCTGTATCCGATGAGGGAGGCACTGAGGAACCGGGCGACGGTCGGCGAGGTGTGCAACGCGCTGCGCGGGGTGTGGGGGGCCTACGCGCCGTCGGACGCCTTCTGACCTGGAGTCCCGGGGGGGGGGAATGCGCTGTCCGGGTGTCAGACCCGCGTGCGACACTCCTTCGCATGTTCGGTGTCATCGATCTGCCCACCTATCTGGCGGGCCTCGTCCTGATCGTCCTGCTGCCCGGTCCCAACTCGCTGTACGTGCTGTCCGTGGCCGCCCGCCGGGGCGTGCGGGCCGGGTACACGGCCGCCGCCGGAGTCTGGTGCGGGGACACGGTGCTGATGACGCTGTCCGCGGCCGGCGTCGCCTCGCTGCTGCAGGCGAACGCCGTGCTGTTCGGGATCGTGAAGTACGCCGGGGCCGGCTATCTGGCGTGGCTGGCCCTCGGCATGCTGCGGGCCGCGTGGGGCATGTGGCGGACGCGCGGGGAGCGGCCCGCCGGCGGTGAGGCTCCCGCGCCCGCCGGGGAGCGGCCCTTCCGGCGCGCCTTCGTCGTCAGCCTGTTCAACCCCAAGGCGATCCTCTTCTTCGTCGCCTTCTTCGTGCAGTTCGTGGACCCCGGGTACGCGTATCCGGCCCTGTCCTTCGTCGTCCTCGGCGCCCTCGCCCAGATCGCCAGCGTGCTGTACCTCAGCGCGCTGATATTCGGCGGCACGAGGCTGGCCGCCGCCTTCCGCCGCCGCAGGCGCCTGTCGGCCGGGGCGACCTCGGCGGCCGGGGCGCTGTTCCTGGGCTTCGCCGTGAAGCTGTCGCTGGCGAGCGCGTAGGCGTACTCACCCGCCCTGGCCGAAGCGGGCCAGGTACGCGGGCAGCCCGGCCGCCGAGTCACCCGCCCAGCCGACATAGCCGTCGGGACGGACGAGGTACAGCCCGGGCCCGTACACCCGGGGCGCGGGCCCCCGCACGACACGCACCACCACCGGGACCCCCGAAGCCGACGCCTCGCCCGCGGCGTGCGCCCCGCCCGCGGCCTCCGCACCCGCCGGCGCCTGCGCCCCCTCCAGGGCCAGTAGCGTCCAGTGCGGGCCGCGGAACGTGTCGAAGAGGCGGATGCCGTTCACCGTTCCGTCGGGGGCGCGGTCGCCGGCGCGGAGTGGGCCGGGCTCGGGGCGGGTCTCGTGGGTGAGGGGCGAGTGCCGGTAGCCGAGGCCGAGTTGGCGGGTCGCGTCTCCGCGCCGGGTCTCGCCGCGGTGCACGCGGGTGGACAGCCCCAGCACGTCCGCCGCGACGGGCCGCCGCTCCTCCTCGTAGGAGTCGAGCAGGGCCGGATCCGCGCCGTCGCGCAGCACCGCGCCCAGCTTCCAGCCCAGGTTGTAGGCGTCCTGGACGCTGGTGTTGAGGCCCTGGCCGCCGGCCGGGGAGTGCACGTGGGCCGCGTCGCCCGCGAGGAAGACCCGCCCGGAGCGGAAGCGGTCCGCGAGGGCGGCCCGGGGGCGGAAGTCGGAGGCCCAGCGCAGCTCCGTCACGGCCTCCGGCGCGAGGTGGGTGCGGGCGGCGACGACCTTCCGTACGCCCTCCAGCGACAGCTCCGGGGCGGTCCCGTCGGGGAACCCCGCCATCAGCTGGAAGTCCTCGGTGCCGGCCAGCGGGCAGAGCGCGAGGTAGCCGTCGCCGTCCCCGCCCGGCGGGAACAGGTGCCAGTTGTCCCGGTCCAGGCCGCTGATCCGGACGTCCGCGACGAGCGCCGGGCTCGGGTCGACGGTCTCGCCGGTCATGCCGATGCCGAGCAGCCGGCGTACGGTCGAGCGGCCGCCGTCCGCCGCGACGGCGTACCGGGCGGTGACGACCTCCCCGGAGGCGAACTCCGCGCGCACCCCGCCCCCGTCCTGCGTCAGGCCGACGACCTCCCGGCCGAAGGCGACCGAGCCTCCCAGCTCCTCCAGCCGGGCTCGCAGGATCTCCTGTGTGCGCCACTGCGGCACCATCAACGGCTCGTTGTACGGCGCGTCCTCACTCGGCTCGGCCGGGTCGAACATCCGGTGCTCGCCCACCCGCCTGCCGTCCTGCCAGACCATCCCCACCGGGTAGGGGCCGCCCGCCGCGCGGATCGCGCCGAGCACGCCCAGATCGTCGAAGACCTCCATCGTGCGCGGCTGGATCCCCTTGCCGCGCGAGCCCGGGAACAGCGTCTCCGCCCGCTCGGCGACCAGCGCGGCCACGCCCCGCCGCGCGAGGTCGATGCCGAGCGTCAGCCCGGTCGGGCCCGCGCCCACCACCAGCACGCCCGTGTCCATGCCCCACCTCTCCTTAACGCTGTTAAGTGCCCTCGTCCACGAGCGTCGCCTTAACGGTGTTAAGTTGTCAAGCGTGAGTACGGAACGACGCGAGCCCCTGGACCGCCGACGGGTCGCGGACACCGCGCTGCGGCTGCTGAACGAGGTGGGCCTGGACGGCCTGACCCTGCGCGCCATCGCCCGGGAACTGGACGTGAAGGCGCCCGCCCTCTACTGGCACTTCAAGGACAAACAGGCGCTGCTGGACGAGATGGCGACGGAGATGTACCGCCGGATGGTCGCCGGGACCGCGCTCGACCCCGCCGACACCTGGCGGGAGCGGCTGCTGAAGGCGAACCACGGGCTGCGCGCGGCCCTGCTGGGCTACCGGGACGGCGCGAAGGTGTTCAGCGGCTCACGCTTCACCGGCATCGAGCACGCCGGGCAGATGGAGGACAACCTGCGCCTGCTCACGGCCGCCGGCTTCAGCCTCCCCCAGGCGGCCCGCGCCCTCACCACGGCCTACCTGTACACGCTGGGCTTCGTCACCGAGGAGCAGGGCGTGCACCCCCTGCCCGGGGAGCGCCGCGCGGGCTACGACATGGACGAACGCGCCCGCCTGATGGCCGACTTTCCCTTGTCGGCCCAGGCGGGCGCGGAGATCTTCGAGAACTACGACCGGCACTTCGAGGAGGGACTCGCCCTCGTGATCGAGGGGATCGGGGCGCGCTACGGCGTCTCATGACACCCGCGGTCAGGCCCGCTTCGCCCGGGCCCGCTGCACGGCCCGGGTGACCACGGGCGGCAGCAGGTCCTTGGCGAGCTTGCGGGCCCGGGAGGGGGCGGGCCGGGCCGGGCGCGCCGCGCGGGACTCGGTGGCCGCGGGGGCGGGGGCCGGTGCCGGCGCGGGCTCCACGTAGTGCCGGGAGGGCGGGAACGACGGCGGCTTCATGCCCCTGGAGCGGGCGCGGACCAACCGGTGACCGGCCGCCTCCTGCACGCTCAGACCGACGTCCGAGCGCTGCCGCAGCATGGCGAGCAGTTCCTCCTGGAGCGGCTCGGGGTCGCCCCAGGTGCCGTACAGCTTCTGCGTGCTGAGGCAGATCGGGCGCAGGCCGCGGTTGAGGACGGCCTCCCAGGCGGCGACCGAGACACCCGGGGTGTGCTCGGAGCGGAAGTCGTCGAGGACCACGATGCCGTCGGGCCGCAGGATGTCGTGGGCCGCGCCGATGTCGCCGTGCACGTGCTCGTACAGGTGCGAGGCGTCGATGTGGATGAAGCGGCAGGTGTTCGGGGCCACCTTCTCGGACACCAGGGAGCTGGGGCCCGCGATCACCGTGGGCAGGGTGTCGTGGAAGGAGAGGTAGTTCCGCTCGAAGGCCTGCCGGGTCAGCGAGGCGTACGACTTCTGCGACTCCGCCTTGTTGGCGCCGTCCGGGGCCTCGCCCTCGAACAGGTCGCAGACCGTGAACTTCTCGCCGTCCTGGAGGTGGTGGCCGAGCAGGATGGCGCTCTTGCCCATGTAGACGCCCAGTTCCAGCAGGTCGCCGGTCATCCCCTGCTTCTTCTGCTGCTCGAGGAACCAGGTGAACAGCATCTGGTCCAGCGGCGGGAACCAGCCCGGGACGTCGGCGAGTTCACCGGGGAGCTTGTCGGTCGCTTGTGCGTTGGTCATGAGACGAGCCTTCTCTGTGAGCGTTGCCCGAACCGACGGTGGGTTGAACGTCCCGTGAACAGCTCAGCGGGCCTTGGCCAGCGCGGCCCGCAGGCGTGGCGTCAGCGGATTCTCCACATATTTGTTCAGCACCCATGCGAGCAGCAGCATTGACGCCACCGTCAGGGAGAAAGTCACCGCCGATGGCAGACCGAGGCCGCGGTGCAGGGCGTGGATCACCACCCAGCCGAGGTGTTCGTGGACGAGGTAGAACGGATACGTCAGCGCCCCCGCCACCGTCAGCCAGCGCCAGTTCGCCCAGCGCAGCCAGCCCAGCGCGATCGCCGCGACCGCCACGAAGCCGAAGGTGACGACGAGGATGATGCCGGTGGCGGAGCGGTACGAGAAGCCGCCCGCGTCCGGCGCGTGCCACAGGCTCTGCACCGCGTAGTGCTGCCCGATCAGCCAGCTCACGGCCACGATGCCCCAGCCGTAGGCGTCCCGCCGGTCGAGGTGCACGAGGTAGAGGCCGACACCGCCGATGAAGAAGGGGGCGTACTCGGGCATCAGGACGATGTCGAGCAGCGGCATGTGCGCGTTCCGGGCGATCACCGCCGCGAGCAGCCAGCCCGCGCAGAACATGATGACCCGGCGGCGGTTCGCCCCGGGCAGCACGACGCACAGCGCGAACAGGGCGTAGAAGCGGATCTCCGCCCAGAGCGTCCAGCACACGCCGAGCACCCGGTCCACGCCCAGCGGCATCTGCAGCATGGTCAGGTTCACCAGGGCGTCGCTCGGCGAGACCGCCTTGTACGCCACCATCGGCAGCGCGAACACGGCCGTGACGAGGACGACCGCCACCCAGTAGGCCGGCAGCAGCCGGGAGGCGCGGGAGGCGAAGAACGACTTCAGCGGCCGGCCCCAGCCGCTCATGCAGATCACGAACCCGCTGATCACGAAGAACACCTGGACGCCGAGGCAGCCGTAGGCGAAGACCTCGTGCAGCGTGGGGAACTGGAGCTTCGGCGAGGACCCCCAGGCCTCGGCGACCTCGCCGTCGCGCCCGCCGTAGTGGTAGGCCGCGACCATCAGCGCGGCCACCAGCCGCAGCCCGTCGAGGGCGCGCAGCCGGCCCCCGGAGCTCTGCCGGCGCCGCGGGACGGTCGGGGCGCCCGGTGGTTCGACCAGCACGGCGACACCGGGCTGGGGCTTGCGGGTGCTGACGACCGTCTCGGTCACGCTGAAAACCTCTGTGTGGCTCGTTATGTCCTTTACCTGAGCCGCCTGTGGGCGGGCAGGGCGCCTGTCACCCTAGGACGTGAATTGACGCAATTACGTTCGATGGCAACAGGCTTCGCCTGCCGGTCTCCGCGGGTTCATCTGGATGTTGCCGAGAGCACCCGCCGCGCGGACCCTCGCCGGGGGCCTTTTCAGCGGCGTACCGCCTTGCGCAGTGCCCGGGCCCGCCGGACCACCCGGCGTGCCGTGGAATTGCGGGGCAGGAACGCCAGCCGCTGCGGAATTCCGCCGGGCAGTCCGAGCGCGGTGAGGCGCCGCTTCTTGAAGTAGCGCCGGGTGCGCGGGCCGAGATGCCGGGCGAGGAACTGCTCGGCCTGTTCCCGCAGCTCCGGATAGATCTGCGGCTGCATGGTGAATCCGACGGCGGTGAGCAGGCCGGGCAGCCGCTCGGCCGGCAGCACGTCGCCGTCCTCGTCGCTCTCCAGGTCGGGCAGCAGCGCGTCCGCCAGGGTGGTGGGGACGCGGTTGCTGTTCTGGTAGGGCGTCAGCCGCTCCAGCAGCAGCTCGGTGCCGATGCGGGCGGCCGGCAGGTCGTAGAAGGCCGACGCCGTGAACAGGGCGGTGGAGAAGCAGCCGACGACCAGGGCGGGCCGGGCGCGGTCGAAGAGGACCTCGGCGAGGACGGGCGTGTCCAGCACCGTGAGGTCGACGCCGAGCTTCTCGGCCTCGGTCTCCAGGGCGCGGCTGTAGCGGGCCGGGGCGGTCGGGTGGGGCTTGAAGACGACCGTGCGGTGGCCGCGGGCGACGGCGCCCCGCATCATCCGCACGTGCAGGTCCTCTTCCTCCTCGGGGGAGAGGATGTTCAGCGCCGACAGGTACTGGCCGAGCAGCAGCGCCGAGTCGCCGGGCAGGTCGGGCAGCTCCGGCACCGTCTCGGTGACCTCGCCCAGCACCTTCAGGAACGCGGGCGAGGGCACCAGCCGCGCCGGCACGCCGAACTCGGTCAGCAGCATCGGCGTGAGCCCCGGCACCAGATCGAGGTGCAGCAGCCGCCGCACGCGGGTGCCGACCAGCGGGTCGAGCTTGTTGCGCGTGGGGCCGTAGCTCATCAGCCCGTCGGCGTAGACGTCGATGGGGGCGTCGGTGAACAGCTGGGCCACCGTGAGCGCGGGCGCCACCTGGATGGACTCCAGGACCAGGCTGACGCGGTCGTCGCCGAGGCCCCACAGCATCCGCAGATAGCGCTCGAACAGCGGGACGTCGTCCGAGCGCGGTGTCCAGGCCCCGGGGTGGAAGGGGCGGATGGCCTCGTTCCAGGACAGGACGTCGTCGAAGTGCGAGCGCAGCGGCTCGAAGCCCGGCATCTCGTCGAGGGCCGGGGTGGTCTCCGGGGTCGCGGAGTTGTTGAACACCAGCAGCACCCGGCGGTCCGGCTCCTCGAAGAGGTCCGAGTCGATCGCGGCGGCCAGGGTGGCGACGCCGTACAGCGTCGAGGCGCAGAAGATCTGAGTGGTCCCGGGCATCAGGCCGCCGCTCCCGTCGTGGTCACCCGGCGGCGCAGCCGCCGCAGCTTGGACGCGCGGTCCATGTCCATGGCCTCCAGGGCGTCGGCGAGCGCGGCCTGCGGCATCCGCTTGATGGCCGCCGCGCTCATCGACCGCAGCTGCCTCGCCACGGCCGGTTCGAACCTGTCTTCGTTGGAGAGGTGGTGGGCGATGATCGCGCAGTAGGTCCGCACCGCCTTGGGCAGCAGCCGGTCGGCCTCGCGGTCCGCGGCCGTCTCCTCGATCACCTGGTCGAAGGCGCGGATGAAGTCGAGCTGGCGGACGTCCCCGATCTGCGTCAGGGACGACGCCACACCGCGCCGGTAGAACACGCCCAGCAGGCTGATCACGGCGAACGACTCCGCCTCCCGGTGCAGCTTCCAGATCCACGGCCGGTCCTCGGCCGTGCGCAGCCCGTCGGTGAAGTGGAGCACGCCCTTGTCGACGAGGCGGCGGTGGTAGGCGCCGGCCCACGCGTAGGCGTAGTCCACCGACGTGGAGCGGTGCGCCGGGAGGATCGCCTCGCGCGGGTCGAACGCCTCCCAGCGGCGGCCGACCGGGACCCGGTGCACCGAACGGGCGCGGGCGGTGGCCTGCACATGGTCGGTGCGCACGAAGTCGCAGCCCAACTGCTCCATGGCGGACACCAGTTCGGTGAGGTAACCGGGGGCCAGCCAGTCGTCGCCGTCCAGGAACGTCAGGTACTCGCCCTGTGCCGCGTCCAGGCCGGTGTTGCGGGCCGTGGCGAGCCCGCCGTTCTTCTCGTGTCGGATGTAACGCACCTGCGCGACGTCCGAAAGCTCCTCGGCCGCCCGTTCGAGAATGGCCGGGGTTCCATCCTTCGAATGGTCGTCGACCAGGATGAACTCGAAATCGCGGTCGGCGTTCAGCCGAAGGCTTCTGAGGGTGTCCGGGGCATATTGCTGCACGTTGTAGAACGGCACGATCACGGAAAGCTTAGGCACCCGCAAAACGTTAGGAGGCCGCCCGGCAGCGGAACTTTCCGATGGAGGTACACCGGGTGAACTCAATGTGTCAGAACGGTGCACCCCGTGTACTTCCCGCTTTCCAGCAGGCCAGTTCGGCTCTCGGTGGGGTGTTGTTAACTTTTCGTTGAGTCCCGGTTCCGCCATACCTAGGATTCGCTTCCTAGCGTCTTCGACGTGCCAGCAAGTACACCGAAGCGCCCGCGCATCGCGGTCCTCGCGGACTCCGACACCCGATGGAAATGGGGTGCGCTGACCGCGCACCGCATCGCCCCGGGACCGTCCATGGAAACCGCAGCGCGCGAGGGCGCGCAAGTCGGCCCCGTCCTCGACGGATTCCTGCTGCGCGGCCGGGCCACGCCCACCCCGCGCCAGCTCCAGGAAGTGGGCGTGCGCGCCGACTCGCTGCGGGAGGTCACCGCGGTCGAGTTCCTGCGCGCCATGGCCGAGGAGTCCTACGACGTCCTCGTGCTGTCCCTGGTGGGCGGCGGTGTGCAGGCGATGCTGCACGGCCTCGAGCGCGTGTGGGAGGGCCGGACTGCACGGCCCGTCGTCGTCACCGGCTACGTCGGCGTCGTCTACGAGAAGCTCGCCGACGGCCTGCTGCTGCGGCACGGCGCGGACCTGGTCCTCGCCAACTCCCGCCAGGACGCGGACCGTTTCCGGGCCGTGTACGAAGGGGTCGGCGCCGACGCCTCCGCGGTGACGGAGGTGGCCCTGCCGTTCCTCGGCGGTGCGCCGTACGCAGGCGAGAACACCCCCTACACGGTCGTCTTCGCCGCCCAGCCCTCGGTCCCCGAGAGCCGCAAGGACCGTACGTACCTGCTGAACCGGCTGGTCGAGCACGCCCGGAAGCACCCCGAGCGCGAGGTGCTGCTGAAGCTGCGCTCCAAGCCGGGCGAACACACCACCCACATCGAGGAGTTGCCGTACCAGAAGCTGGTGCAGCGCCTCGATCCGCCGGCCAACTTCCGCCTGGTGTACGGCAACATGGGCGAGGTCCTGGACCGGACCGACCTGCTGGTGACGGTCAGCTCCACGGCCGCCCTGGAGTCGCTGCACCGCCGTATCCCCACGGTCGTGCTGACCGACCTCGGCATCCGCGAGTCGCTCGGCAACCACCACTTCATCGGCTCCGGCTGCCTCGCCTCCTGGGACCAGCTCGACGCCGGACACCGGCCGGTGCCCGACGAGGAGTGGGTCGCCCGGCAGGGAGTCGCGGCCGACGGCTCCTACGAGTCCGCCTTCGACGCGGCCCGCGAACGCATCGCCAAGCTGCTCGACCGGCCCGGCGGCCTGCCCCCGCTGACCCCGTACTACACCCCCGTCACCGCGCCCGGCTATCTGCCCGGGATCCTCGCCCGCCACCACCTCGGCCCGGACGGCACCCCGCTGCCCGGCGCGCCCGCCGCCGACAAGGAGCCCGGACCGGTCCGGCAGATCGTGCGCCGGGCGGCGCGCGGCGCCTACCGGCACGGCGTGCAGCGCGTGGCGCCCGTCATCCGGCGGATGGGGGAGCTGTGAGCCGCCAAGAGACCCCTGCCCAAGGAGTAGACCCGATGTCCCGACCGGAAGCCGGCCAAGGCGCCTCCGTGCGCCGCGTGCTGGCGGTGATCCCCGCACGCGGCGGCTCCAAGGGCGTGCCCGCGAAGAACCTGCTGCCCGTCGGCGGCGTGCCGCTGGTGGCGCGAGCGGTCCGCGAGTGCCGCGCCGCGCGGCTCGTGACCGACGTCGTGGTCTCCACCGACGACCAGGCCATCGCCGCCGCCGCCCGCGAGGCGGGCGCCGAGGTCGTGCTGCGCCCGGCCGCCATCGCCGGGGACACGGCCACCTCCGAGGCCGCGGTCCTGCACGCCATGGACGCCCACGAGGCCCTGCACGGGGCGCCGGTGGACGTGGTCCTGCTCGTGCAGTGCACCAGCCCGTTCATCCTCCGCGAGGACATCGACGGGGTCGCCGGCGCGATCGTCGAGAACGGCGCCGACACCGCCGTCACCGTCGCGCCCTTCCACGGCTTCATCTGGCGGGACGCCGACGACGAGGTCACGGCCGGCTCCGTCGCGGAGTCCGACGCCGCGACCGGCGGTGGCTACGGCGTCAACCACGACAAGTCCTTCCGGCCCCGCCGCCAGGACCGCCCCCAGGACCTGCTGGAGACCGGCGCCGCCTACGCCATGGAGGCGACCGGCTTCCGCAAGCACCAGCACCGCTTCTTCGGCCGCACCGAACTGGTCCGCACGGACCCGGCGCGCGTGCTGGAGATCGACGACCCGCACGACCTCGCCCGCGCCCGGGCCCTCGCGCCGCTGTTCGACGCGGACCGGCCCGGCGCCCTCCCGACCGCCGACGACATCGACGCGGTTGTCCTCGACTTCGACGGCACCCAGACCGACGACCGGGTGCTCGTCGACTCCGAGGGACGGGAGTTCGTCTCCGTGCACCGCGGGGACGGACTCGGCATCGCGGCCCTCCGCCGGAGCGGCCTGAAGATGCTGATCCTGTCCACGGAACAGAACCCTGTGGTCGCCGCCCGGGCCCGGAAGCTCAAGCTCCCGGTGTTGCACGGCATCGACCGCAAGGACCTCGCGCTGAAGCAGTGGTGCGAGGAGCAGGGCATCGCGCCGGAGCGCGTGCTCTACGTCGGCAACGACGTCAATGACCTCCCGTGCTTCGCCCTCGTGGGCTGGCCCGTGGCGGTCGCGAGCGCCCACGACGTCGTGCGCGGCGCCGCACGCGCGGTCACCACCGTCCCCGGCGGCGACGGCGCGATCCGAGAGATCGCCAGCTGGATCCTCGGCCCCTCTCTCGATTCCCTCACCAAGTAAGGACTTCTCTGCCATGAGCACCAACTCCCGTATCCGCCAGTTCGGTTCGCGCGAGGTCGGCCCGGGCCGTCCGGTCTACGTCTGCGGTGAGATCGGCATCAACCACAACGGCGAGCTGGAGAACGCCTTCAAGCTCATCGACGCCGCCGCCGAGGCCGGCTGCGACGCCGTCAAGTTCCAGAAGCGCACCCCCGAGATCTGCACGCCGCGCGACCAGTGGGACATCGAGCGCGACACCCCCTGGGGCCGGATGACCTACATCGACTACCGCCACCGCGTGGAGTTCGGTGAGGACGAGTACCGCGCCATCGACGACTACTGCAAGTCGAAGAACATCGACTGGTTCGCCTCCCCGTGGGACACCGAGGCCGTCGCCTTCCTGGAGAAGTTCGACGTCCCCGCCCACAAGGTGGCCTCCGCCTCCCTCACCGACGACGAGCTGCTGCGCGCCCTGCGCGCCACCGGCCGCGCGGTGATCCTCTCCACCGGCATGTCGACCCCGAAGCAGATCCGCCACGCGGTCGAGGTCCTCGGCTCGGACAACATCCTGATGTGCCACGCCACGTCGACCTACCCGGCCAAGGCCGAGGAGCTCAACCTGCGCGTGATCAACACCCTCCAGCAGGAGTACCCGAACGTCCCGATCGGCTACTCCGGCCACGAGACCGGCCTGCAGACCACCCTCGCCGCGGTCGCCCTGGGCGCCACCTTCGTCGAGCGTCACATCACCCTCGACCGCGCCATGTGGGGCTCGGACCAGGCCGCCTCCGTCGAGCCGCAGGGCCTGACCCGCCTCGTCCGCGACATCCGCACCATCGAGGCCTCCCTCGGCGACGGCGTCAAGAAGGTCTACGAGTCCGAGCTGGGCCCGATGAAGAAGCTGCGCCGCGTCGCCGGCGTGGTCGCCGAGGCGGAGATCGCCACGGCCGCGGGCGAGCCGGTCGGCGTCTGAGCGCAGCACCCCCCACACCCCCCTTACGACGGGACGGTCGTACGTCGATGAGCCCCCGCGCCGGGAACGCCGGCCCCCACACTCTCGCCTTCGTCGAGAGCCCGGTACAGCTGCTGAACGTGCTGGAGTGGGCGCACGCGCACGCCCCCGGCGTGGGGCTCACCCTCGTGGTGCTGTCGCCCGTCGACCCGATGACGCGCGGCCAGCTGCGGCGGATGTCCGACCTGGCCCGCGAGGAGGGGCACGAGGTCCGCTGGGAGGAGGCCCGCGGCGGGCCGCTGGCGCCCTTCCAGACCATCGGCGGTCTGGCCGCCGTGCTCCGCAGGGCGCACCGCATCGTGCTGGGGGACCCCTTCTCCCGCTACGTCCAGCTGCTGCTGACCATCACCCGCGCCCGTGACCTGGTCGTCGTCGACGACGGCACGGCCACGATGGAGTTCGTGGGGCAGCTGGCCCGGGGCGAACGCCTGGTGCGCTGGCACCGCAAGGGCGGCCGCCCCGGCCCGCGGGACCTGATCTTCGCGCCGGTGTCGTCCTCGGCCCGGCGCCGGCTGACCCCCGGGGGCAAGCGGCGGGTGGAGATCTTCTCCTCCATGCCGATGGCGGAGACCCCCGAGGGCGTCGCCGTCAGCGCCAACACCTTCGCCTGGACCCGGGAGCGCTTCGGCCCGCCGCGCATCACCAAGGGCGCCGACATGGTCGGCACGTCCCTGGTGGAGACGGGCGTGGTCGACGACGACCGCTACCTGGAAGCCGTCAGCGCCCTGGCCAGGGCCCACGGCGCCACGCGGTACTTCGCCCACCGCCGCGAGAGCACGGACAAGCTCCGCCGCCTGGCGGTCGAGACGGGCCTGGAGATCGTCCGGCCCGAACTCCCGCTCGAACTGATCGCCCGCCGCGGCCCCATCGGCCGGACGATCCTCAGCTTCCCCTCCACGGTCGTCCACACCCTCCCCCTCGCCCTGTCCGGCACGGAGGTCCGCGTCGCGGTCTGCGACATCGACCCGGCATGGCTGACCCGGAACGCCTCCCCACGAGCCCAGGGCTTCCTCTCCGGCGTGACCGGAACGGCCCGCGACGTCCACCGCCTGTCGCCGGCCCCCCAGCCGGACCCTGCGGAGCCGGAGCACACTCCGGACACCCCGGACACCCCGGACACCCCGGGCCCCCTCGGCCCGACGAGCTCCCCCGGGGCGGTGAACCCCACCACGCCCGGTCCGACGGCCATGGCGGGCCCTACGGGCGCGGTGGCCGCGGGCTAGGTGTATTGATCACGAGCGTTGTTAACGCCGACCGGGCTTGATCATGGTGAAGACCTCCGGTGTGGTGGAGCTGTCTAGGACTGCACCGCACGGAGGTCTTCGTGTCCCACCGTAATGCCCGGCTGACCGTTCACGGCAGGCGGCTGCTCGTCGAACGGGTCCGCGCCGGCCGCCCGGTCGCCCATGTCGCTGCGGAAATGGGCATTTCGCGCGTCACGGCCCACAAATGGATCCGCCGCTGGCGGGCGGAAGGCGAACCGGGGCTGCACGACCGCCCCAGCCGTCCGAAGACCACACCCACCGCACGGCGCCAGCGGTAGGTGGCTGCCGCCTGCGCCAGGACCGCAAACTCGGCCCCGCCCGCCTCGGCCCGATCCTCGGCCTGCCCGCCTCGACTGTGCACCGCGTCCTGGCTCGGCACGGCCTGAACCGGCTGGCGCTCATGGACCGCCCCACCGGACAGGTCATCCGCCGCTACGAACGCGCCCGCCCCGGCGAGCTGGTCCACATCGACGTCAAGAAACTCGGCCGGATCCCGGACGGCGGCGGCCACAGGATGCTCGGCCCAGGCCGCCGGGCCCTGCGGAGGCATGGGCTTCGACTACATCCACTCCGCCGTCGACGACCACACCGCCTCGCCTACAGCGAGATCCACCACGACGAGAAGGTCGCCACCTGCGCAGGCTTCCTCATCCGCGCGGCCGCGTTCTTCCACGCGCACGGCATCACCCGCATCGAGCGCGTGCTCACCGACAACGCCTGGGCCTACCGCAAAGGCCTGGCCTGGAAACAAGCCCTCGCCGAGATCGGCGCCACCGGCAAACTCACCCGCATCTACCGGCCCCAGACCAACGGCAAGGTCGAACGCTTCAACCGCACCCTGCTCGACGAATGGGCCTACCTGCGGCCCTACACCAGCAACACCGAACGCACCGCCGCCCTGACAGACTTCCTGCACACCTACAACCACCACCGCTGCCACACCGCACTCGGCGGCCAGCCACCGATCACCCGCGTCAACAACCCTGCGGGTCAATACAGCTAGGGCGAAGACCCGAAGCCGCGGAGAGCCGCAGCCCGGCGTCGCACGGTGCGGGTCAGGCGGGCCGGTCGGTGACCGACCCGGCCGGCAGCAGGGGCTTGCGGGCCAGGAGGAAGGCGCGGGGCCGCTGTTCCTCGCCCTCGGGCTCACGCAGGACGCGGGCGTAGAGGTCCAGGCCCGCCGCGGCGAGGTGCCCGGCGACCGCGTCCGGGGTGCGCCAGTGGTAGTCGAGCGAGATCTCCTGCCCGAAGCGCTCCGTCACCCGCAGGTGCCCGCCCTCGTCCCCGGACTGGAAGGCGAGCAGCACGGGCGCGCCCGGCACCAGGACGCGGTGGAACTCGGCGAAGACCGACGGCAGCTGATCGTCCGGCACGTGGATGATCGAGTACAGCGCGACGATCCCCCCGAGCGTCCGGTCCGGCAGGTCCAGGGCCGTCATCGAACCGACGTGGAAGCGCAGCTCCGGGTGCGCCCGGCGGGCCAGGGCGACCATGCGGGGCGAGACGTCGACCCCGAACACCGGCAGCCCGAGCGCGTGCAGCCGGGCCGTCACGTACCCCGGACCACTGCCGAGGTCGGCGACCGGGGCCTGCCCGGACCCCCCGGGCAGCCGGGCCAGCTCCACGAAGACGGTCAGCAGCGCGCTCTCCAGCGGTCTCCCGGCCAGACTGTCGGGGTGCTCGGCGGCGTAGGCCTCGGCGACGGCGTCGTACGAGGCCCGGGTGGCCTGGAGGAACTCGGGGAGGTCGGCGCGCACGGGGCGCACCCTATCGGGGGCGTGCGTCCGGCAGATGAACGCGCCCGTGTTCACCGCGCACGGCGTGGTATCCGTGGAGAGGATGGATGGATACCGGAGTCGTGACGCGCATGTGGTCAACGTCACACTCCCTGGGGTGCGGTGCCCGGCACGGCCCAAAAGGCGTGCGAGTTTACCCATCTCAGTTGATAGCTATGCGCCCGGCGGTCATATTTTCTTCCCCGAACGGGTTGAAGTTTTGTTGATCGAGGGTCAGCCGACCGGCCTGGCGCCCTACCCTTCAGAGGGTGAACCAATTGATGTCACTGGAGTCAGAGGTCGATCTTCCCGGGGGAGCCGTACTCCCCGGTGCCCTGCCCGACGCTCTGCGCGCCGAGCTCATCGCGTTCCGACGTGACCTGCACATGCACCCGGAACTCGGCAATCAGGAGTTCCGCACCACCGCGGCGATCAAGGAGCGGCTCGAGGAGGCCGGCCTCAAGCCGCGCGTCCTCTCCGTCGGGACCGGACTCGTCTGTGACATCGGCGTACCGGGCGAGCAGTGGGACGGCGGTCCCAGCATGCTCGCGCTGCGGGCCGACATCGACGGCCTGCCCATCCCGGACACCAAGTCCGAGTGCCCGTACCGCTCGACCGTGCCCGACCGCGCGCACGCCTGCGGCCACGACGTGCACACCACCGTCGTCCTCGGCGCCGGACTCGTCCTCGCCGAACTGCACAAGCAGGGCCTGATGCCCCGCCCCGTCCGGCTGATCTTCCAGCCCGCCGAGGAGGTGCTGCCCGGCGGCGCCGCCGACGTCATCGACTGCGGGGCGCTGGAAGGGGTCGGCGCGATCGTCGCCGTGCACTGCGACCCGCGCGTGGACGCGGGGAAGATCGGGCTCCGCGAGGGCCCCATCACCTCCGCCTGCGACCGGCTGGAGATCTCCCTGGACGGCCCGGGCGGGCACACCGCGCGCCCCCACCTCACGACCGACCTGGTCACCGCGGCCGCCCGCGTCGTCACCGACGTGCCCGCCCTGGTCGGCCGGCGCTTCGACAGCCGCAGCGGGCTCGCCATCACGTGGGGCCGGATCGAGTCGGGGCACGCGCCGAACGTGATCCCGCAGCACGCCGAGCTCTCCGGCACCGTGCGGTGCCTCGACATCGAGGCGTGGCGGACGGCCCCCGACGTCGTCGTCGCGGCGATCGACGAGGTCGCCAACCTGCACCGCGCCAAGTCGGAGATCAACTACGTGCGCGGCGTCCCGCCCGTCGTCAACGAGCCCGGCGTCACGGAGCTGCTGCGCGACGCGATGATCGCCCGGCGCGGGGTCGAGTCCGTCGAGGGCACCGAGCAGAGCCTCGGCGGCGAGGACTTCTCCTGGTACCTGGAGCACGTCCCCGGCGCGATGGCCCGCCTCGGCGTCCGCACCCCCGGCGAGCGTCACGTCCGCGACCTCCACCAGGGCGACTTCGACGTGGACGAGTCGGCGATCACGGTAGGCGTCGAACTCTTCACGGCGGCGGCCCTGGTCAACGGCCTCCGATAACAGAGGCCCGACCGGTCCGGCTTTCTTGGGGGCGCGGGGAACTGGCGCGACCAGCCACGACGGCGCCGCACACGGCCCGCACAACCCCGCCCCCTCCCCGGCCGTCCCCGCCCCTGGCGGAGCCTCCGGTTGCGCCCGACGCACCCCGGCGGCAGCCTGGGTCCCGTGACGAGCACGTACGCGCCGTGTCCACGAACACACCTTTCGACCCCGTTCGAACCCGTGGTTCACAACGGCGTAACCGGCCATCGGCACGAATGGATAACGGCCCCGCGGCGAACCGTTCCCAGGAGTGTCTACGCGCGTTAATGTGCGCCGAACTGAGCACCCGCTGCGGGGCTGTGAAGAATGGGGAACTTCAGATGCGTCGGATATCCAAACTGACCCGCGTCGCGGTGGGGGTCGCGTCGCTGGGACTCGTCGCCACGGCCTGTGGCGGCACCAGCAGTGAGAGCGGCGGCAGCGACACCAAGGACGACAAGGGCCTCGCCATCGCCTACGACATCGGCGGCAAGGGTGACCAGTCCTTCAACGACGCCGCCTACGCCGGCCTGACCAAGGCCAAGGACGAGTTCGGCTACACGACCGCCGACATCGAGCCCACCGAGGGCGAGACCGACGCCGACAAGGAACAGCGCCTGGCCTCCCTCGCGAAGCAGGGCTACAACCCGGTCATCGGTGTCGGCTTCGCCTACGGCCCCGCGATGAAGAACGTGGCCTCCAAGTACCCGGACACCACCTTCGGCATCGTCGACTCCGTCGTCGAGGGCAAGAACGTCGCCTCCCTCGTCTTCGCCGAGGAGCAGGCCTCGTACCTCGCCGGCGTCGCCGCCGCCAAGGCCACCAAGTCGAACACCGTCGGCTTCGTGGGCGGTGTCGACATCCCGCTGATCCACAAGTTCGAGGCCGGCTACAAGCAGGGCGTCCAGGACACCAGCGGCGGCAAGGTCAAGGTCATCTCCCAGTACCTGACCCAGACGGCCGAGGAGGGCGGCTTCTCCAGCCCCGACAAGGGCAAGGCCGCCGCCGAGGGTCAGATCGAGAAGAAGGCCGACGTCGTCTACCAGGCGGCCGGTCTCTCCGGCCAGGGCGTCATCGAGGCCGCCGCCAAGGCGAAGGTCTGGGCGATCGGCGTCGACTCCGACCAGTACAAGCAGGCCGCCCTCGCCCCGTACAAGCAGTACATCCTCACCTCCGCCCTCAAGGACGTCGGCGGCGCGGTCTACGCGCTGGCCAAGTCCGTGCACGACGACAAGCCGCTGACCGGCACCCAGACCTTCGACCTGAAGGTCAACGGCGTCGGACTCTCCGAGTCCAACCCGGAGTTCGGCAAGATCGCCGGGCTCAAGGACGCCGTGGACAAGGCCAAGGAAGGCATCACCGACGGCTCCATCAAGGTCAAGACCGAGTAGGCACGACCGGTCGGGACGAACAGCCGGAGCGGGCGGGCACCCAGGGTGCCCGCCCGCTCCGCCGTTCCCGGACCCGCCGCCCGGATCACCCAGCGCCACCCCGCGTTTGCGGTCGGCAACGCCCCGGCCAAGTCCGGGTGATGGCTTGGCCACGGCCGGATAACAAGGTGGACAGAAGGGGTTTTCAGGCAGGTCTACGCGCGTTAATCTGCGGCGGAACCCAGCGCCGTAGCTGTGAGGCAGTCCCGAGCTGTACCGTCCGGCGCTTGTACGACAGGAGCACCCACCCATGCGCCGGATTTCCCGGATCACGGTCGCAGGCGCAGCGACCGCCTCCCTGGCCCTCGCGCTCTCCGCCTGCGGCGGCACCTCGACCTCCGCCGGGTCGTCGGACTCGAAGGGCGACAAGGGCCTCGCCATCGCGTACGACGTCGGCGGCAAGGGCGACCAGTCCTTCAACGACGCGGCCTACGCGGGCCTGGAGCAGGCGAAGAAGGAGTTCGGGTACCAGACGGCCGACCTGGAGCCCACCGAGGGCGAGACGGACGCCGACAAGGAGCAGCGCCTGGTCTCGCTCGCGAAGCAGGGCTACAACCCGGTCATCGGCGTCGGCTACGCCTACGCCGCGGCCATCAAGGGCGCCTCCGAGAAGTTCCCGAAGACCACCTTCGGCATCGTCGACGACGCCACCATCAACGCCAAGAACGTCGCCGACCTGGTCTTCAGCGAGGAGCAGGCCTCCTACCTGGCCGGTGTCGCCGCCGCCAAGAGCACCAAGTCGAACGTCGTCGGTTTCGTCGGCGGCGTGGACATCCCGCTGATCCACAAGTTCCAGGCGGGCTTCGAGCAGGGCGTCAAGGACACGAACCCGAAGGTCAAGGTCCTCTCCCAGTACCTGACCCAGACGGCGGAGGAGGGCGGCTTCTCCAGCCCCGACAAGGGCAAGACGGCCGCCGAGGGCCAGATCGAGAAGAAGGCCGACGTGGTCTACGCGGCCGCGGGCCTGTCCGGCCAGGGCGTGATCGAGGCCGCCGCCGCCAACAAGGTGTGGGCCATCGGTGTGGACTCCGACCAGTACCAGCAGGAAGCCCTCGCCAAGTACAAGGACTCGATCCTGACCTCGGCGATGAAGGACGTCGCCAAGGCGGTGTACAACCTGGCGAAGTCGGTCGAGGACGGCAAGCCCGAGACCGGTATCGTTCGTGGCGATCTGAAGACCGGCGAGGTGAGCCTGTCGAACTCCAACCCGAAGTTCGCGGACGACGCCGAGCTCCAGGCAGCCATCAAGACGGCCAAGGAGAAGATCATCAGCGGCGAGATCAAGGTCAAGAGCAGCTGACGAGTCGTAGTCGAGCAGGCAGTAACCCCGGGGTTACGTCCGCTCAACGGGGTACGGGGAGGCTGCTCCTCGTACCCCGTTGTCGCGGTGCGTCGGCCCCTTTGTATGCCGTAGGGGCGCTACGCGCGTAGACGACCCCCGTCCCCAGGAGAGTGCGCCATCAACGCGTCCAGCAGCCCTCCGGCCGGAGCGGCGGTCAACGAATCGGTGACCGCTGTCGAACTCGCCGGGATCACCAAGCGTTTCCCGGGCGTCGTGGCCAACCACGACATCCACCTCAGCGTCCGCAAGGGCACCGTCCACGCCCTCGTCGGCGAGAACGGCGCCGGCAAGTCCACGCTGATGAAGATCCTCTACGGCATGCAGAAGCCGGACGAGGGCACCATCGCCGTCGACGGCGAGCAGGTCAGCTTCTCCTCCCCGGCCGACGCCATCGTCCGCGGCATCGGCATGGTCCACCAGCACTTCATGCTCGCCGACAACCTCACGGTCCTCGAGAACGTCGTCCTCGGCAGCGAGAAGCTCCACGGCATCGGCGCCAAGGCCCGCCGCAAGATCAAGGAGCTGTCCGACCGCTACGGCCTCGGCGTCGAGCCCGACCTCCTGGTCGAGGAGCTCGGCGTCGCCGCCCGCCAGCGCGTGGAGATCCTCAAGGTCCTCTACCGCGGCGCCCGCACCCTCATCCTGGACGAGCCGACCGCCGTGCTCGTGCCGCAGGAGGTCGACGCCCTCTTCGCCAACCTGCGCGAACTGCGCTCCGAGGGCCTGTCGGTCATCTTCATCTCGCACAAGCTCGGCGAGGTGCTCTCCGTCGCCGACGAGATCACCGTCATCCGCCGCGGCACCACCGTCGGCACGGCCGTCCCCGCCGAGACGACACCCCGTCAGCTCGCCGAGATGATGGTCGGCAGCGAGCTGCCCACGCCCGAGACGGCCGAGTCCACGGTCACCGACCGCCCGGTCATCAGCGTCGACAAGCTGCGCCTGACCGCCCCCGGCGGCAAGGCCCTGCTGGACGACATCAGCTTCACCATCCACGCGGGCGAGGTCCTCGGCATCGCCGGCGTCGAGGGCAACGGACAGACCGAACTCGTCGACGCGCTCATCGGCCTGAAGGCCGCCGACTCCGGCACGATCCGGCTCGCCGACGAGGAGATCACCGGCTGGGCCACCCGCAAGCGCCGCGAGCAGGGCATCGGCTACATCCCCGAGGACCGGCACCGCCACGGCCTGCTCCTGGAGGCCCCCCTCTGGGAGAACCGCATCCTCGGCCACGTCACCGAGAAGCCGCTGGCCAAGGGCGTCTGGCTGGACCCGAAGGCGGCCCAGGAGGACACCCGCCGCATCGTCGAGGCCTACGACGTGCGCACCCCCGGCATCGACGTCACCGCCGCCTCCCTGTCCGGCGGCAACCAGCAGAAGCTGATCGTCGGCCGCGAGATGAGCCACAAGCCGCGCTTCCTCATCGCCGCCCACCCCACCCGGGGCGTGGACGTCGGCGCCCAGGCCGCCATCTGGGACCACATCCGCGAGGCCCGCCGCGAGGGCCTGGCCGTGCTGCTGATCTCCGCCGACCTGGACGAGCTGATCGGCCTGTCCGACACGCTCCGCGTGATCTACAACGGCAAGCTGGTCGCGGACGCCGACCCGGCCACCATCACCCCCGAGGAACTCGGCTCGGCCATGACCGGTGCCGTGACCGGGCACCTCGAGCACGACGAGACCGCCGCAGAGACCCCCGAGACCCCGGCAAAGGCCCCCGAGGCGCCCGAGTCCCCCGAGTCTCCGGAAGACGAGGCCCGCTGATGAAGAAGTTCGACAAGGAGCGCGTGCTCCTCGCGGTGGCCGGACCGGTCATCGCGCTCGCCGTGGCCTTCGTGCTGAGCGCGATCGTGCTGGTCGCCTCCGGCAAGAACCCGGTCGAGCCGTTCGCCCTCATGTTCGAGCAGGCGTCGTTCTCCGACATCCAGGTCCTGATCATCAACCAGGCCTCGATGTACTACATCGCGGCGCTCGCGGTGGCCATCGGCTTCCGGATGAACCTGTTCAACATCGGCGTCGACGGCCAGTACCAGCTCGCCGCCATGATGGCCGCCATCGTCGGCGCCCACATGAACCTGCCGGCCGTGATCCAGGTCCCGCTGCTGCTCCTCACCGCCGTCCTCACCGGCGCCTTCTGGTCCGGCATCGCCGGTGTCCTCAAGGTCACCCGCGGCGTCAGCGAGGTCGTCGCGACGATCATGCTCAACGCGATCGCCACCTCCGTGATCGCCTACCTGTGGCTGCCGAACGTCTTCGGCGTCAAGGTCGGCAACAACAACACCACCGGCGAGATGCACGAGTCCGGCTGGATCCCCGGCATCGACATGGGCGCGGCCGGCGAGATCTACGGCCTGGTGCTGCTCGCCGTCCTGCTCGGCATCGGCTACTGGGTCGTCCTCAACCGCACCCGCTTCGGCTTCGACCTGCGCGCCTCCGGCGCCTCCGAGACCGCCGCGGCGGCCAGCGGCGTCGACCCCAGGCGCATGGTGCTCACCGCCATGCTGCTCTCCGGCGGCATCGCCGGCCTGGCCGGTCTGCCGATCCTGCTCGGCGACACCCACACCTACAGCCTGAACTTCCCCACCGGCATCGGCTTCCTCGGCATCGGCATCGCCCTGCTCGGCCGCAACAGCCCCGTGGGCATCGCCTTCGCCGCCCTGCTGTGGGCCTGGCTCGACAAGGCCTCGCCGGAGCTGGACTTCCACGGCTACGACAAGGAGATCGCGGTCATCATGCAGGGCCTGATCGTGCTCTCGGTCGTCGTCTCCTACGAGGCCGTCCGCGAGTGGGGCCTGCGCCGCCAGCAGCGCCGGGTCGGCGCCGAACTGGCCGCCGGTCACGTCCTCGGCACCAACAACACCACGAAGGAGGTGGCTGGCCGATGACCACCGCGACCGACCTCAACCAGCCCACGCTGCAGCCCGCGGCGCCGACCGGCCGCCGCCTGACGCTGCCCGTCCTGCTGCTGATCATCGCCGGCGGACTGGCGCTCACCTCGATCGTCCGCATCATCACCGGCGCCGACGGCATCACCAACGTCAGCCAGATGTCCACCGCGCTCCAGCTCGCCGTGCCGATCGGCCTCGCCGGCCTCGGCGGTCTGTGGGCCGAGCGCGCGGGCGTGGTCAACATCGGCCTCGAGGGCATGATGATCCTCGGCACCTGGTTCGGCGCCTGGGCCGGCTTCCAGTGGGGGCCGTGGACCGGTGTCCTGGTGGGTATCATCGGCGGCTGCCTCGGCGGCCTGCTGCACGCCTTGGTCACCGTCACCTTCAACGTCAACCACATCGTCTCCGGTGTGGCGATCAACATCCTCGCCCTCGGCGCCACCCGCTACCTCGCGCCGCTCGCCTTCGAGGGCCACGCGGGCGGCTCCGCCAAGCAGTCCCCGGCGGTCGACTCCCTCGGCAACTTCACTGTGCCGGGACTCTCCGACGCGCTCCGGGACCTCAACGACAAGGGCTGGTTCCTGATCTCCGACATCGCGGGCCTGCTCGGCGGCCTGGTCACCAACGTCTCCTGGCTGACCCTGGTCGCCGTGGCGCTGATCCCCGCCACCTGGTGGATCCTGTGGCGCACGGCGTTCGGCCTGCGGCTGCGCTCCTGCGGCGAGAACCCGGTGGCCGCCGAGTCCCTCGGCGTCAACGTCTACAAGTACAAGTACATCGCCGTCGTCATCTCCGGCGGTCTGGCCGGTCTCGGCGGTGTCTTCCTGTCCATCGTGGCCAACCCCTTCTACCTGGAGGGCCAGGTCAGCGGCCGCGGCTTCATCGGCCTCGCGGCCATGATCTTCGGCAACTGGATGCCGGGCGGCCTCGCCCTCGGCGCGGGCCTGTTCGGCTACACCGACAGCCTCAACCTGCGCGGCGGCTCCGCCAACGTCCACGCGCTGCTGCTGCTCGGCGCGCTGCTGCTGGTCATCGGCGCGATCTGGCTGGTGGTCCGCAAGAAGTACGTCCCGGCCGTGATCACCCTGGTCTGCGGTGCCCTGGTGTTCGCCTGGTACGCGACCACCGACGAGGTCCCGAACCAGGTCGTCTCCGCCACGCCGTACGTCATCACCCTGGTGGTCCTCGCGCTGTCCGCCCAGCGGCTGCGGATGCCGAAGGCGGACGGGCTGCCGTACCGGAAGGGACAGGGCAAGTGACCGACGCCGGCGGGGCCGCCGACCGGTCCGCCGACCGGTCCGTCGACTGGGAGAAGCTGCGTGCGGTGGCCCGGGACGCCATGTCCCGGGCGTACGCCCCCTACTCCCGGTACCCGGTCGGTGTGGCGGCCCAGGTGGACGACGGCCGGATCATCTCCGGCTGCAACGTCGAGAACGCCTCGTACGGGCTCGGGCTGTGCGCCGAGTGCGGCCTGGTGTCGGAGCTGCACAACACCGGCGGTGGCCGCCTGACGCACTTCACCTGCGTCGACCGCAACGGCGACACGCTCGTGCCGTGCGGGCGCTGCCGCCAGCTGCTGTACGAGTTCGGCGGCCCGGACCTCCTGCTGGAGACCCCGGCGGGCATCCTGCCGCTGTCGGAGATGCTGCCCCAGGCCTTCGGCCCGGACCACCTCAGCACGTAACTCCCGTACGGCCCCTCCGAGTCGCTCAGCGACCGGATCGGAGGGGCCGTACGGCTTCTGGATCCTTCGGAAGGAAGCCCAAGCCATGGCCATGGACGCCATCTCCGTCATCCGCACCAAGCGGGACCGCGGCGAACTCAGCGACGAGCAGATCGACTGGGTCATCGACGCGTACACCCGCGGGGAGGTGGCCGACGAGCAGATGTCGGCCCTCGCGATGGCCATCCTCCTCAACGGCATGAACCGCCGTGAGATCGCCCGCTGGACCGCCGCGATGATCGCCTCCGGCGAGCGCATGGACTTCTCGTCCCTGTCCCGCCCGACGGCGGACAAGCACTCCACGGGCGGCGTCGGCGACAAGATCACCCTGCCCCTGGCGCCTCTGGTCGCCGCCTGCGGCGCGGCCGTCCCGCAGCTCTCGGGCCGCGGCCTCGGCCACACCGGCGGCACGCTGGACAAGCTGGAGTCGATCCCAGGCTGGCGGGCCCTGCTCTCCAACGAGGAGATGCTGCGTGTCCTGGACACCACCGGCGCGGTGATCTGCGCGGCGGGCGACGGCCTGGCCCCCGCCGACAAGAAGCTCTACGCCCTCCGCGACGTCACGGGCACGGTCGAGGCGATCCCGCTGATCGCGTCGTCGATCATGTCGAAGAAGATCGCCGAGGGCACGGGCTCGCTGGTCCTGGACGTGAAGGTCGGCACGGGCGCCTTCATGAAGACCATCGAGGACGCCCGCGAACTGGCCTCCACCATGGTGGGCCTGGGCACCGACCACGGGGTGAAGACGGTCGCGCTCCTCACGGACATGTCCACCCCGCTCGGCCTGACGGCGGGCAACGCCCTGGAGGTCCGCGAGTCGGTCGAGGTCCTGGCGGGCGGCGGCCCGGCGGACGTGGTCGAGCTGACGATCGCCCTGGCCCGCGAGATGCTCGACGCCGCGGGCATCAAGGACGCCGACCCGGCGAAGGCCCTGGCCGACGGCTCGGCGATGGACGTCTGGCGCCGCATGATCGCGGCCCAGGGCGGCGACCCGGACGCGGAGCTGCCGGTGGCCCGCGAACAGCACGTGATCAAGGCCCCGGCCTCCGGCGTCCTGACCCGCCTGGACGCCTACGACATCGGCGTCGCGGCCTGGCGCCTGGGCGCGGGCCGCGCCCGCAAGGAGGACCCGGTCCAGGCGGGCGCGGGCGTGGAACTGCACGCCAAGCCCGGCGACCGGATCACCGAGGGCCAGCCCCTGCTGACCCTGCACACGGACACGCCGGAACGCTTCGACTACGCACTCCAGGCGCTGGACGGCTCCTACGACATCTCAGCCCCGGGCACGGCCTTCACGGCGACGCCGGTGGTGCTGGAACGTATCGCCTGACCAGGCGGTTTCCCCTTCGGGTGAACGGGACCGGTGGACCGCCACCGGTCCCGTTCAGTGCTATGTGCCCGCTGCCGTCGCCCGACTCGCAGTCGAGATCACCTCACAGGCCACCGCCCGTCACGACCGCACGGCGAAGGCCGCGAGCTACGCCCAGGCACGGGTGCCGCTGTATCTCCTGGTGGACGGCCTGGCGCCTGGCGGGCCGACGGTGACGCTGTACGAGGAGCCGGAGCACGGGCGTCTACCGCCTGCTACGGGCCGCTAAGTTCGGGGAGCGGATGAAGCTTCCGGCGCCCTTCGGCCTCGAACTCGACACCGGAGAGTTCCACGGGGCCTGAGTCATCCGAGCAGCGCCGCCACCACCACCAGAACCGGCACCGCCACCCCCGTCGACAACAAGATCGCCTCCCTCGCCAGGACCTCGCCCACCCGGTAGCCGCTCGCGTACGTGAACAGGTTCTGCGCGGCCGGCAGGGCGGACGTCACCACCACGTCGAGCAGGGGTGCTCCGTGGAGGCCGAAGGCGCCCGCGGCCAGGGCCCAGGCGGCCAGGGGCTGGAGGAAGGACTTGAGGGCGACGGCGAGCAGGACGGGAGCCCGTTCCGCCCCGCGCAGCGGCAGCGTGCTGCCCCGCAGCGAGATGCCGAAGGCGAGGAGCACGGCCGGGACCGACATGTTGCCGATGAGGGTCAGGGGGTCCATCAGCGGCCCGGGCAGCCCGACGCCCGACGCGGAGGCCGCCACACCGGCCAGGGAGCCCAGGGCTATCGGGTTGCGCAGCGGGGTGAGCAGGCGTTGCCACAGGGGCCGCTTCTCACCGCCCTGCGCCAGGTCCAGGATCGTGAGCGCCACCGGCGTGACACCGACCAGCTGGAACAGCAGCACCGGCGCGACCAGCGACGCGTCACCGAGCACGTACACGGCGATCGGGATGCCGAGGTTCCCGGAGTTGACGTAGCTGGAGCACAGCGCGCCGATCGTCGTCCGGCCCACGCCCCACCCGCGTACGGCACCGACCGCCACGAAGACCCCCGCCGCCACCGCCGTGCTCAGCGCCGTCACCAGCAGCCGGTCGGAGAAGACCACCGACAGGTCGGCCCGCGCCAGCGTCGTGAAGAGCAGGGCCGGGGACGCCACGTGGAACGCCAGCTTCGTCAGGACCTCGCGCCCGCCGTCCCCCAGATACCCCCGGCGGCCGATCAGATAGCCGACCCCGATGACGACGGCGATGACCGCGAAGCCGCTCAGCACCCCCCGCACACCGGCTCCTCCCCGGCGAAGAGGGCAGCGGACAGCGGGGGAGGAGCGGATGCATGGGGCATACAGCCAACCCTCCGGGGAAGGCCGTACCCGGGTCAATGTGATCCTCGGCGCCGAGAGGACGGACAGCCGCGATGAGTTACCACCGCCCACCCGGTCTACCGATCGTGGACGCCATGACACCGCCCGTGCTCGTACTGCCCGGCTCCGTCACCCGGGACGAGGTGAGAGGGCTGAGCGACGACGTGCGGGCACTGCTGCACGGCAGTGGCGCCCGGGTCGTGGTGTGCGATGTCGGAGGCATGGGGCCGCCGGGCCTCGCCACCGTGGACCTGCTGGCGCGGCTGCAGCTGGCCGCCCGCCGGGCCGGCGGCCGGATCAGGCTGCGCGACCCCGACCCGGCCCTACGCGCGCTCCTCGACCTGGTCGGCCTCCGCTTCGAGGTGGAGGGGCAGGTCGAAGAGCGGGAACCAGCGCTGGGTGTCGAGGAAGCAGTGGAACCCGGTGATCCGGCCGTCTGAGATCTCCAGCACCTGGACCGCCCACGGCGTGAAGCCGCCCTTCTCCGGGTCCGGCTTGTACTGCGCGAACCCGGGCAGGCCGTTGACCTGCACCGGCACCAGCCGGGAGCCCGCGCAGGGCGCGCCGAGGGTGGTCATGAAGCCGGTGATGTCCCGCACGCCGGTCAGCCACAGGTCGAACGGCGGCATCGTCATGACCGCGTCCTCGTGCAGCAGGGCCGTCAGCGCCGTCATGTCGTAGCCCTCGAAGGCCGCGACGTAGCGGTCCAGCAGCTTCTGCTGGTCCTCGTCCAGCGGGTCGGAGACGGCCGCGTCGGCGCCCGGCTCCTGCCGCTCGGCGAGGGTGGCCCGGGCCCGCTGGAGGGCGCTGTTGACCGACGCCACGGACGTGTCCAGCAGCTCGGCGACCTCGCTCGCCTTCCAGGCCAGGACCTCCCGCAGGATCAGCACGGCCCGCTGCTTGGCCGGCAGCTGCTGCAGGGCGGCCATGAAGGCGAGCCGCACCGACTCCTTGGCGACCGCCGCCTCCGCCGGGTCGTCGGTCGTGGGCAGCACACGGGCGTCCGGCATGGGCTCCAGCCAGGTGTTGTCCGGTCGGGGGGAGAGGGCCGCCTGGGCGAGCGGGGTGGAATCGGTGAGGTCCATGGGCCGGGCGCGCTTGTTGCCCGCGGTCAGCATGTCCAGGCACACGTTGGTCGCGATGCGGTAGAGCCAGGAGCGCAGGCTGGAGCGGCCCTCGAACTTGTCGTAGCTGCGCCAGGCGCGGACCATCGTGTCCTGCACCGCGTCCTCGGCCTCGAAGGAGGAGCCGAGCATCCGGTAGCAGTACCCCGTCAGCTCGGTCCGGTGTGCCTCCAGCCTGGTGTCCAGATCCGTCGGTGTCGCCGTGCCGTTCGCCATCCCGCCCACCCCTGTGGAAGTTCTGTTCACGCGCCTTCGCGCCCCAGCACTTCGGAAGCTACCGCAGCCCACTGACAACGGCCCCCCGAGCGCACGAAAGCGCAGGCAGAGCGGCTCTTCACACCAGCTGCTTCACCGACATCAACAGATGCCGGTGCTCCCCGGCGGCCGCCTCCTGCTCGTCGACGGCGTGCAGCAGCGCCCGCTGCCCCGCCCCCAGCAGCTCCAGCCGGACCCGCGGGCTCTCGAAGGACGTCAGCGCGTCCAGCAGGTAGGCCGGGTTGAAGGCCACGGGCATCTCGTCGGCGCCGGTCAGCGTGGCCGGCAGGCGCTGGGCCGCCACGTCGTCGCCGTAGCCGGCGCGCAGCATGACGCCGTCGCCCGAGAAGTCCAGCCGCACCGGACTGTTCGCCTCCGCCACCACCGCGACCCGCCGCACGGCCTCCGCGAGCCCTTCGCGCTCCACCTCGGCGACCGCGGCCCCCGCCATGTCGAACAGCGACCTGTACGCCGGCAGCCGCCCGTCCAGGAGCCGCAGCGCCGTCCGCGTCCGCCCGCCCTCGAAGCCGATCAGCCCGCCCCCGCCGGCCGGGTCCCACCCGATCAGCAGGTCCCCGCCGCGGCCGAGCGACCGCGCGACGTCCAGCAGCGGCCGCGCGGGCAGCAACGCGTCCACCACCCCGTCGGCCGCCGCCCCCGGCCGCCACTCCAGCCGCCGCACGGCGTACCGGTAGCGGTCCGAGGCCGCCAGCGTCATCTCCCCGCCGTCCAGGCGCAGTTGGACGCCCGTCAGCAGCGGCAGCGTCTCGTCGCGCCCGGCCGCGACCGCGACCTGCGCGACGGCGGTCGCGAACGCGCCGGCGTCCACCGTGCCGCACGGCGCGGGCGCCGCGGGCAGGGCCGGGTACTCGGCGAGTGGCAGCGTCGACAGCCCGAAGCGCGTCCCGTCCGCCTCCACCGCGAACCGCGACGCCTCCAGCGCACAGCTCACCGGCCCCTCGGGCAGCACCCGGCAGACCTCCAGCAGCCGCCGCCCCGGCACGAGCACCCGCCCGGGCGCAGCGACCTCCGCGTCGGCCTCCACCCGTACCGCCGCCTCGAAGTCGAACCCCGTCACGGCCAGCCGCCCCGCGTCCGCCTCCAGCAGCAGCCCGCCCAGCACCGGAACCGGCGTCCGGGCGGGCAGCGCCCGTACCGCCCGGCCCACGGCCTCGGCGAACGCCGCACGGTCGATGCGGAACTCCATGAAAAATCCCCCTGGTCGGATCCGGTGGTCAGCGGAGGCGGACGTTATCCGCACCCACTGACAACCGGCCCCGACCAGGGGGAACGGCCCGGCTCGCTCAGGCGGCCGTGGCGAGCCTGCGCTGCAGCCGCGCCGCCCGCGTCCCGAACACCGTGATCGTCACGACGCCGAGCACGGCGAGCAGCCCGACCCCGACGGTCCCCGGCCAGCCGCCCGCGTGGAAGGCGAGGGCGCCGACCGTGCTGCCGGCGCTGGAGCCGACGTAGTACGCGGACTGGTACAGCGCCGAGGCCTGGGCGCGACCGTGGGAGGCCGTCTTGCTGACCGCCGAGGAGGCCACCGCGTGGCCCGCGAAGAAGCCGCCGGTGATGAGGACCAGCCCCAGCAGGACCAGCGGGAGGGAGCCGGCGAGGGACAGCAGCAGGCCGGCGGCGGTCGTACCGCCGGCCGCGTACAGCGCGCCCCGGCGGCCCAGCCGGCCCACCAGGCGGCCGGCCGTCGACGCCGACACCGTACCGACGAGGTACACGAGGAAGACCGAGCCGATGATGCCCTGCGGCAGCGAGAACGGGGCCTCGGTCAGCCGGTAGCCGATGACCGTGTACACACCGCCGAACACCGTCATGAACAGCGCGCCGATCGCGTACAGCCGGCACAGCAGCGGGTTGGACAGGTGGGCGCGGACCGTCCGGGCCAGCACGCGCGGCCGCAGGGAGCCCGCCCTGAAGTTCCGCGGCGCCGGAAGCAGCACCCGGAAGGCCACCGCGCAGGCGACGGCGATCGCGCCGATCACCCCGACGGCGACCCGCCAGCCCCACTCCTGCGCGACCCAGCCGGTGATGACCCGGCCGCTCATCCCGCCGACGCTGTTGCCCGCGACGAACAGCCCGATCGCGGTGACCAGCGCCTTGGGGCTGACCTCCTCGGCGAGATACGCGGTCGCCGAGGCCGGCAGCCCGGCCAGGGCCGCGCCCTGGAGCGCCCGCAGCACGACCAGGACACCGAGCGAGGGGGCGAAGGGCACCAGCAGCCCGACGGTCACCGCCACCGCCAGCGAGGCCGTCATGACCGTCCGCCGTCCGAAGCGCTCCGACAGGGCGCTCATCGGCAGGACGAACAGCGCCAGCCCGCCCGTCGCGGCGGCCACCGTCCAGCTCGCGTCGCTCGCCGCCACCCCGAACTCGCCGGAGATCAGCGGGAGCAGCGCCTGCGTGGAGTACAGCAGCGCGAAGGTCGCGACACCCGCGAGGAAGAGGGCGAGGCTCATCCGGCGGTAGCCGGGCCCGCCCGGGGACATACGTGAGTCGACGGCAGGGACAGACGCTTCGGCGCCCACGGTGGTGGACGCCCCGGTACTGGCGGGAGACATGCCTCGAAAGTACGTACGCCGCCACTGATCCGTCCAATGCACGGAACGGTCATAATCGTTCCCATGCAGCATCAGCAGAGCTCACGGCGTCGCCTGTCACCAAGCAGTGACACAGAAGACATGACGATGTTGCTCGCGCCCCGCCTCGCGTACTTCGCCGGCGTCGCCCGCACCGAGCACGTCACCCGCGCCGCGCAGGAGATGAACGTCCCCCAGTCGACCCTCTCCCGGTCCATGGCCCGCCTGGAGCAGGACCTGGGGGTGGACCTCTTCGCCCGCCACGGCCGCACGGTCTCCCTCACCCCGGCCGGCCGCACCTTCCTCACCTCCGTCGAACGCGCTCTGGCCGAGATCGAGCGCGCCGCCGAGGAGGTGCGCGCCGACGCCGACCCCACCACCGGCAAGGTGGCCTTCGGCTTCCTGCACACCATGGGCGCCGAGACGGTCCCCGGCCTCCTCCAGGCCTTCCGCGCCGACCACCCGCGCGTGCGCTTCAGCCTCGTCCAGAACTACGGGGAGGCCATGCTCGAGCGCCTCCGCGCGGGCGAACTCGACCTCTGCCTGACCTCCCCGGTCCCGGACGCCCCCGACCTGGTCGCCCGCCGCCTGGACGAGCAGAAACTCCGCCTGGTCGTGCCCGCCGACCACTCCCTCGCCGGCCGCCGCCGCATCCGCCTCGCCGAGGCGGCCGACGAAACCTTCGTCACCCTCGAACCCGGCTACGGCCTCCGCCGCATCACCGACGACCTCTGCAAGGAGGCGGGCTTCAAGCCCCGCATCGCCTTCGAGGGCGAGGAGGCGGAGACCCTGCGCGGCCTGGTGGCGGCGGGCCTGGGAGTAGCCCTCCTGCCCCCACCGGCAGTCCCGCGCCCCGGGGTGGTGGAACTGACGGTCACGTCCCCCCGAGCGGCCCGCGAGATCGGCGTGGCCTGGCTGGAGGGCAGACCGGACACGCCTCCGGTGGCGGCGTTCAAGAAGTTCTTGCTTTCAAGGAGGGGAAGCCTGTTGCCCTGATGGGGGCGCGGGGCTGTATCGATGTGCGGTTCCGCCGCGTGGGCGCGACCAACCACCCACAACCCGCACCCCGAAGACCACAGGCACCCGAACGGCGCTACCGCCGCGAAGGACAGAACCCCGCAGCCAACGGCATCCGCAACCCCAACGGCGGCGGCGCGGCCAGCGCGTCCCGCACCGGCCGCGACACGGTCCGCCCGAACACCGCCCCCATCACGAAGTCCTCGGCCAGCGCCAGCACTTCGTCCCGGTACTGATTCAGCCCGTGCCCGTCCGCGTGCACTTCGAACCGGCACACATCCCGATTGGCCTTCTTCGCCCGCGCCGCCAGCCGGAACGACAACTCGGGATCCGTTCGTTCGTCGTTCGTGCCGTGCACGATCAGCACCTGCCGCCCGGCCAGCTGCTTCACCGGCTCGGGTGACGCCGCCACGTCCTCCTCCGGCAGCCAAGGGGCGAGCGCCAGCACGGAGTTGACCGCCTCGTGACCGGCCGCGCGCAGCGCCGCGCGACCGCCCATGCCGAGCCCGGCGAGGCAGACGGGGACGTCTCCGTAACGCCGTACGACCTCGTCGGCCGCCCATGCCGCGTCCCGCGCGAGATTCGCCTCGCTGCCGTTCCAGCCGCGGCAGCGGTAGTGCACCACGTGCACGGCGAGTCCCTCTTCCCGTCCGGCCCGGGCCAGGCGGCGTCCCAGGGCCCGTACGGAGGCGGTCGCGAGCATGGGCGACGGTCTGCGGCCGGAGAGCTCAACGCCGCCGGGCAGCAGCAGCACCACGCCGCTCACCGCCGTCGGCTCCGGACCGAGTGACCTGCCCAGCCGGGCCCTGCGAACCGGCGTCGCTTGGTGTGCCATGACAGAACAGTGTCAGAAGCGTGGGTGTACTCCACCCGTCCTCGGGGTCACCGTTACGTATCGACGGAAACGTCAACCTTCCGAGCCCGCGCGATCTACGCGCGTAGGAGTTAGAGTGCGGAAATGACGAGCCAGACCATCGCGAACACCCCGACACCGGACCAGATCCACCGGGCGCCCAAGGTCCTGCTGCACGATCATCTCGACGGCGGACTGCGCCCCGCCACCATCGTCGAACTCGCCCGCGACAGCGGCTACTCCCAGCTCCCCGACACCGACCCGGAGAAGCTCGGCGTCTGGTTCCGCGAGGCCGCCGACTCCGGTTCCCTGGAGCGGTACCTGGAGACGTTCTCGCACACCGTCGGCGTCATGCAGACCCGCGACGCCCTGGTCCGGGTCGCCGCCGAGTGCGCCGAGGACCTCGCCGCGGACGGTGTCGTCTACGCCGAGGTGCGCTACGCCCCCGAACAGCACCTGGAGGGCGGCCTGAGCCTCGAAGAGGTCGTCGAGGCCGTCAACGAGGGCTTCCGGGAAGGGGAGCGGCGCGCCCGGGAGAACGGTCAGCGCATCCGCGTGGGCGCCCTCCTCACCGCCATGCGGCACGCCGCCCGGGCCCTGGAGATCGCCGAACTCGCCAACCGGTACCGGGACCTGGGCGTCGTCGGCTTCGACATCGCGGGTGCCGAGGCCGGCTACCCGCCCACCCGGCACCTGGACGCCTTCGAGTACCTCAAGCGCGAGAACAACCACTTCACCATCCACGCCGGCGAGGCGTTCGGGCTGCCGTCCATCTGGCAGGCCCTCCAGTGGTGCGGCGCCGACCGGCTCGGGCACGGCGTGCGGATCATCGACGACATCCAGGTCCACGAGGACGGCCGGGTCGAACTGGGGCGGCTCGCCTCCTACGTCCGCGACAAGCGCATCCCGCTGGAGCTGTGCCCGAGCTCCAACCTCCAGACCGGGGCCGCCTCCTCCTACGCCGAGCACCCCATCGGGCTGCTGCGCCGGCTGCACTTCCGGGCCACGGTCAACACGGACAACCGCCTGATGTCCCACACCAGCATGAGCCGGGAATTCGAGCACCTTGTCGAGGCGTTCGGTTACACGCTCGACGACATGCAGTGGTTCTCCGTCAATGCGATGAAATCAGCGTTCATTCCTTTCGATGAACGACTGGCCATGATCAATGACGTGATCAAGCCCGGTTATGCCGAGCTGAAATCCGAATGGCTGTTCCGGCAGACGGCCTCTACCAGCGGTTCTGCGAATACCGAGGGCTGATCCGAGGGATATCTGAGCACAGGGAATGCGGGCCGCGTTCACAATCCGTCCGCATTTCGATGTTTGCGGCGGACGGCGCCGCGTGACTACGGTCGCGGGACCGCTCACACACCCCGTCATCCCATTACGAGGACGCATTTCATGAAGCAGTCTGCTGCCAAGTCCCTCGGTGTCGCCGCTCTCGGTGCCGCCTTCGCCGCCGCCGGTGCGGGCGCCGCCAACGCCGCCGCCCCGGCCCTGCCGGACACCGCCCGGACGCTGGAGACCGCCACCGCGGCGCTCCCGGCGGAGCAGCTCTCCCAGACGCTGCCGGGCTCGGGCGAGGCGCTGGGCCAGGGGCAGACGGCGACCAGCGCCGGTCTCGCCGCCGCCCAGCCGGTCGCCGAGCAGCTGCTCGCCGAGGGTCCGACCGGCCCGGCCGCCAAGCTGCTCGGCGGGCTCCCGGTGCAGGGCCTGCCCACGCACGGCCTGCCGGTGAACGGCGTTCCGGTCGGCTGACCCTCCCGCCGAGGCGGACACACACGCCGATGGGGCGCATCCCTGGGCACAGGGTGCGCCCCATCGGCGTGCTCGCGTACGGGCGTTACCAGGCCGTCTGCGCCTTGTTGCGCGCCTTGTCCTCGGAGGGGAACAGGATCCACAGCGCGATGTACAGCAGGAACTGCGGTCCGGGCAGCAGGCACGAGACCAGGAAGATCACCCGCATCGTCGTCGCGGAGGTGCCGAAGCGCTGGGCCAGCGCGGCGCACACTCCGCCGATCATGCGGCCGTGGGTGGGGCGGGCGAGGCGGGACATGTGCGACTCCTTCGACGTCGGTGCGTGAGGCATCTCGTCCGAGTACCCCATCTGCACTCCACGCTACGGAGACGAAGGGGGCAAAGCGTCGCTCCACGGGGCGATCCCGACCCTGGGAATCGTCGGGGTCCGACCCTGAGCCGGCTCCTCCGGGACCAGGGGCGTGCGGGGCGGGCGCGCGGTGGTGCGGCGGCGCAGCCAGGAGCGGCCGGCGGGAACCAGCGCGAGGTGCGCGAGGGCCACGCCCGCGGTGTTCAGGAACAGCGAGTCGACGTCGACGACCTGGCCGGGGACACCGGTCTGCAGCAGTTCGATGCCCAGCGACAGCAGGGCGCCGGCCGCGACGGTGCGCAGCAGGGACGCCAGCGGCGAGACGAACAGCCTGCCGCTCGCCATCGGCAGCAGCACGCCCAGCGGGGCGAGCAGGGCCAGCTTCTCGCCGATGTGGCGGGCCGCCTCCGGCCAGCCCAGGGCGAGATCGGCTCTGACCCCGGCGAACGGCCGCAGGTTGGCGGGCATCACCCAGGGAACGTCCAGCGGCCGCAGCGTGAACCAGGCGACGAACGCGAGGTGTGCGACGAGGAGGACACCTCCTGTCACACGGATGCGGAACGCGGCGCTGCCGCCGATGGAGCCTTGACGCTGCACGCCCCCCAAGACGCGGTCTCCGGCAGGATCGGTTCCGGGATGCCCCCCGATCCGGCGGTGAGGCATGCGCCACAGCCCGCCCGGCTCACTCCCCGGCCACGTCCTTCGACGGCGGTTCCGTGCCGCCCGGGCGCGCCCGTACCTCGTCGGTGCACTGGTAGCGGCGCGGGGACTCGGCCCCGGGGCCGCCCAGGACCACCGAGCCGTCGCCCTGGGCGGCGGCCGAGTCGGAGAAGGTGCAGACGATCTGCGCGAGCGCGTACGAGGTGAGGGCGTCCGGCGCCATGCTCAGCCGCAGCGTGTCCTCCGGGTCGCCGGCCCGGGGCCGGCCCACGGTGATGCCGCCGCGCACGTCCGTGCTGTAGCCGGCCTCCTTCTCGGCGGGCGACGGCGACTGCGCGAGCTGGTCCAGCAGGCCCTGCGCCACCAGCATGCGCCGCTCGGAGTCGGCCGCGCCGTCCGGGACCCGCACGGTCCGGTCGACGGTCACCAGCGACGACCCGCACAGCAGGAAGACCTGGACCGGCAGCCCCCGCGCGGCCTGGGCCGACACGTCCGGCTCGGCCAGCGAGCACCGCACCCGCGAGGGCGCGGGCCCGAAGTTCGTCGGCACCTCCGTGGCCCGGATCCCGCAGCCGGCGAGCAGCACGGCGAGCAAGGGAAGGGCGACCAGACGGGACACGGCCCGCGCGCGGGGCGCCGCGCCGTCCCGGCGGGCGGGTGTGTCGGCCGCGACGGTTGACTCGGCCGCGACGGGTGTGTCGGCCGCGGCCCGCGGACGTCGTCGTACGAGCATCAGGCGTCCCCCTTCGAGTCCTCGCCCTGGGGCCGGCCGGCGTCCTGGTCCGGCGTCTGCCCGTCCTCGGCGGGCGGTTCCGCCGTCGCCGACGCGTCCCGCGGGAGCCGCAGCGTGAACACCGCGCCGGAGTCCGGCGAGTTGGCCGCGGTGATCTCGCCGCCGTGGATGTGGGCGTTCTCCAGGGCGATGGACAGGCCCAGGCCGCTGCCCTCGGAGCGCGGCCGGGAGGCGCTGGCCTTGTAGAAGCGGTCGAAGACGTGCGGCAGGACGTCCTCGGGGATGCCGGGCCCGTGGTCCTGCACCTCGATGACGATCGAGTCGTCCGCCTCCCGTACGGACACCCGCACCGGGGAGCCGCCGTGCTTGAGCGCGTTGCCGATGAGGTTGGCCAGGATGACGTCCAGGCGGCGCGGATCGATGCGGGCGTGGATACCGCGCTCGGCGTCCAGCTCGACCGCGTCCAGCCAGGCGCGGGCGTCGATGCAGGCGGTGATCTGGTCGGCGATGTCGACGTCGTCCAGGACGAGCCGGGCGGTGCCCGCGTCGAAGCGGGTGACCTCCATCAGGTTCTCGACCAGGTCGTTCAGTCGCCGCGTCTCGCTGACCACCAGCCGGACGGCCGGCTCGATCATCGGGTCCATGCTGCCGGTCTCCGCCTCCAGCTCCTCCTCCAGCACCTCCGTGACGGCGGTGATGGCGGTCAGCGGCGTGCGCAGCTCATGGCTCATGTCCGCCACGAACCGCCGGGACGCCTCGTCCCGCGCGGCCATGTCGGCGACCCGTTTCTCCAGCGCCTCGGCCGCGTTGTTGAACGTCCGCGACAGATCGGCCAGTTCGTCCGTCCCGGACACCCTGAGCCGGGTGTCCAGCTTGCCCTCGCCGAGCCGCCGCGCGGCCGTGCCGAGACGCTGCACCGGCTTCAGCACGGTCGTCGCGGCGGCCTGCGCGAGCAGCGCCGAGCCGATCAGCGCGAGACCCGTCGCGATCCCCAGCGACCAGGCCAGCGAGTTGAGGTCCTTGGCCTCCGGCTCCAGCGACTTGAGCATGTACCCGGTCGGGCCGCCGCCGATCACACGCGTGCCGGCCACCAGGTACGGGGTGTCGTCGTCGACGACCCGCTGCCAGTACAGGTGGTACGGGTGCTTGTTGGCCCCGTCGATCTTCTGCCTCTTGTTCACCGCCGTGCGCAGCGAGACCGGCACGTCCCGCAGCGAGAAGCCGCTGAGCCCGCCGGAGCTGCCGTAGACGGTCCTGCCGTCGGCGTTGGTGGCGACCAGCAGCACGCTGAAGCGCTGGTCGCTGCCCGCCATCTGGCCCGCGGTGTGCTGCAGCTCGTCCTGTGTCGGATGCTCGGGCAGCGCGCTCGCCCGGTTCTGCATCTCCTGCTCGAAGTCGCGCAGCACGGCGTCCTGGGTGCGGGTGAGCACGGCCTCGCGGTTGAGCCAGTACGCGATGCCGGACGCGGACACGGCCGCCGTCAGGGCCACCAGGCCGAAGACGAGGACCAACCTCAGCCGCAGGCTCGTGAAGCGCAGCCGCGACGAAACTCCCTTGCGCGCCGCGGTCCAGCCGCGGTCCCCCCCTTGGTGCCGCTGTGTCACTGAGGCGGATCCAGTCGGTAGCCGACACCCCGCACGGTACGGATCAGCGTCGGGGACGACGGCACGTCCTCGACCTTGGCGCGCAGCCGCTGGACACAGGCGTCCACCAGCCGCGAGTCGCCCAGGTAGTCGTGCTCCCACACCAGCCGCAGCAGCTGCTGCCGGGACAGCGCCTGCCCCGGCCGGCGGCTCAGCTCCAGCAGCAGCCGCAGCTCCGTCGGCGTGAGCTGGAGGTCCTCGCCGTTCTTCGTCACGGTCATCGCCGAGCGGTCGATGACGAGGCTGCCGAACGTCGCCGCGTCGTTGGACTCCCGTTCGCCGCGCCGCAGCACGGCCCGGATCCGGGCGTCCAGCACCCGCCCCTGCACCGGTTTGACGACGTAGTCGTCGGCGCCGGACTCCAGCCCGACGACGACGTCGATGTCGTCGCTGCGCGCGGTCAGCAGGATGATCGGCAACTGGTCCGTGCGCCGGATGCGCCGGCACACCTCGAACCCGTCGATGCCGGGCAGCATCACGTCCAGCACGATCAGATCCGGCCGCTGCTCGCGCAGCAGCTTCAGACCGTCCTCACCACTGGCAGCGGTCGCCACGCGGTGACCCTGGCGCGTCAGAGAGAGCTCCAGGGCCGTCCGGATGGCGTCGTCGTCCTCGATCAGCAACAGGGAAGGCACGGGCTCATTCTGGCCCATGGAGGGCGCGGGGTTCGACCTGTGGGCCGAGATGGGGCCCGCGCCTGCCGCCGACGCCTGTGCGCGACGTGTGGCAGGCCTGTGGCCGACCCCTGTGACAGGTCTGTGACAGTCGGCGGACACGGCCATGAAAGTGCCGCGGCAAGCTTTTCGGCACAGGCAAGGAAGCCCGCCCGACCGGCGGGCCGCACACCGGTAAGTCCACGACGGGGGGCGCGAGATGAACACGCTGCACGGCACCACCACCAGCGCAGTGATCACGCGTCTGCACGACGTGCACCGGGGTTCGGAGAAGTCCGGTGCCGTGAGCGGGCGGGGGTGCGCTCGCGGCACCGGGCGTCAGCACACCGCGTTCATGACGGTGGTTGACGCGCACACGGGGGAGAGCAAGGGGACGGGGGCGGTTCACGGGGGAACCGCGTACAGGGAGGACTCGGGGGAGGGTCGTTCGCTGACGGAGGCGGAGTTCACCGCCTACGTCCAGGAGCGCCGCGCCTCCCTGTACGCCACCGCCTACCACCTCACCGGCGACCGCTTCGAGGCCGAGGACCTGCTGCAGAGCGCGCTGTTCTCGACCTACCGGGCGTGGGACCGGATCAGTGACAAGGCCGCGGTCGGCGGATACCTCCGCCGCACCATGACCAACCTGCACATCAGCGCCTGGCGGCGCCGCAAGCTCAACGAGTACCCGACCGAGGAACTGCCGGAGACGCCCGGCGACACGGACGCGATGCGCGGCACCGAGCTGCGCGCGGTCCTGTGGCAGGCGCTGGCCCGGCTGCCCGAGCTCCAGCGCACCATGCTGGTCCTGCGCTACTACGAGGGCCGCACGGACCCGGAGATCGCGGAGATCCTCGACATCAGTGTCGGCACGGTGAAGTCCAGCATCTGGCGGTCGCTCCGCCGGCTGCGCGAGGACGAGGTCCTCAGCTTCGGCCGTGACGAGGAGGACGCCTTCGGCGAGCTCGTCGCCTGAGGGTACGGGGGGAAGCACCACACGGGGGCCCACGGGGGACCTGCGGAGACGCTGGGGGGCGTCTCCGTGGGAAGTGGGGGACACGGGGGAGCACCAGAGCGGGACTGGAGGGCCGGGGGGTCCGTCCAGTCCCGCTTTTTCGTGTGCGTACCGTCCGCTCAGGCCGCCGTGCGCAGGCTCGCGCAGCGGCCGGCGGCGGCCGCCGCCAGCCGGCCCATCGCCTCGTCGCGGTCGCAGGCGTGCGCGCCCAGCGCGGTCTGGCGGGCGACGATCGAGCGTTCCTGCCGCATCAGGCGCCAGCCGCGGCGCAGCAGGAACGGCACCGACTTGCGGCCCTCCCGCAGATCCCGCAGGAAGCGGCGGCGGAAGGTCTTCACCGGGCCACGGCTCAGGCACAGCGCGTCGGCGAGGACACCCAGCTCCTGGCAGCGCCGGACGATGTCGGCGGCGAAGACGCCCTCCGCGACGAACAGCGGGGTCCGCCCGATCTCGATCGTCTCCTCGCCGGTACGGGCGCTGAGGGCGATGTCGTAGAGGGGCACGCGCGCCCGGCCCGTGCGGCACAGGTCGGTGATCGCGGCGACGGCCGCGTCCGCGTCCCACGAGTCCGGATGGTCCCAGTCGATGTCGGAACTCCCCGCCACCAGGGGCAGCGTCGGGTCGTCGCCCTCCTTGTAGAAGTCGTCGAGCCGCAGCACCGGGAGGCCGGAGCGGGCCGCGAGGAGGGACTTGCCGGAGCCTGAAGGGCCGCAGAGCAGCACGACTCGCGTCGGTATGGGCAGAGGGGAACTCACGGGACACCAGTGTGAGGCATCCATCGGGGGCCGTACGACCCCGCGGGTCGCCTTTGATGCGCGCGTCACACCTCAATTACCCTTTGTGTCGTTTCGGTTACCGAGTGCATCAGAAGGTGGCAGCGATGGCCCGACACGACTCACCCAAGAAGCCGACCGCCCGGCGCGCCCTGGCCGTCCTCGCGACCGCGGGAGCGGCGCTGGGGGCGGGTACGGCGACGGCCGCGGCGGACGCCGAGTCGGTCCTGGGCGTGGTCAACACCCGGCCCACCTCCCTCGGCAGGATCGACCCCCAGTCCGGTCTCCAGGCCACCACCGGCACCCTCGGCTATGTCACCGGCCCCGTGGCCGGCCTCAAGCCCAACCCGCTCGCCGGCACGGGAGTCGACCCGCTCGACAACGGCGTCGGCACCCAGCTCGCCGACTTCAAGCCGATGACGTCCCAGGCGCTGACGGGACCGGTGGCGCAGGCCCAGTCGATCGCGGGCATCCCGGTGGTGGGGCAGGCGGCCGGGCTGCTGTCGCAGCAGTAGGCGCGCACGCGAAGAAGCCCCGGCCCTCCCGGACGGAGGAGAGCCGGGGCTTCGGCTGTGGGGCGCCTGGCTAGTACGACGAACCCGACGCGCCCAGCGAACCCGTGGGGTGCCAGACCGTCTTGGTCTCCAGGAACGCCGTCATGCGGTCGATGCCCGGGGTCTGCGCGTAATCCACAGGCTGTGGACGGAGCACGCGCTTGAGGTTGTCGGCCGCGGCGATCTCCAGCTCCTTCGCCAGGGCCTCGTCGGCGCCCGCGAGGTCGATCGCGTTGACGTCCTGGTGGGCGGCGAGCGGAGCGGCGATCTCCGCCGTGCGGCCCGACAGGACGTTGACCACGCCGCCGGGGACGTCCGAGGTGGCCAGCACCTCGGCCAGGGACAGCGCGGGCAGCGGGGCCTTCTCGCTGGCCACCACGACCGCCGTGTTGCCCGTGGCGATCACCGGGGCGAGCACCGACACCAGGCCCAGGAAGGACGACTCCTGGGGCGCCAGCACCGCCACCACGCCCGTCGGCTCGGGGGAGGACAGGTTGAAGAACGGGCCCGCGACCGGGTTGCCGCCGCCGACCACCTGGGCGATCTTGTCGGTCCAGCCCGCGTACCAGACCCAGCGGTCGATCGTCGCGTCCACGACCACGGCGGCCTTGGACTTGCCCAGGCCCTCCGCGTCGGCCACCTCGCGCACGAACTGGTCCCGGCGGCCCTCCAGCATCTCGGCCACGCGGTAGAGCACCTGGCCGCGGTTGTACGCCGTCGCCCCCGACCAGCCGCCGAACGCCTTGCGGGCCGCGACGACCGCGTCCCGGGCGTCCTTGCGGGAGGAGAGGGGCGCGTTGGCCAGCCAGTTGCCCTTTGCGTCGGTCACCTCGTACACCCGGCCGCTCTCGGAACGCGGGAACTTGCCGCCCACGTACAGCTTGTAGGTCTTGAGGACACTGAGTCGCGTGTCAGACATCGAGGTACGCCTCCAGGCCGTGGCGGCCGCCCTCGCGGCCGAAGCCCGACTCCTTGTAGCCGCCGAACGGCGAGGTCGGGTCGAACTTGTTGAACGTGTTGGACCAGACGACACCCGCGCGGAGCTTGTTCGCGACCGCCAGGATGCGCGAGCCCTTCTCCGTCCAGATCCCGGCGGACAGGCCGTACGGCGTGTTGTTGGCCTTGGCGACGGCCTCGTCCGGCGTGCGGAACGTCAGCACCGACAGCACCGGGCCGAAGATCTCGTCCCGGGCGATCCGGTGCGCCTGGGTGACGTTCGTGAACAGCGTCGGCGCGAACCAGTAGCCGCTCTCCGGCAGTTCGCAGGCCGGGGACCAGCGTTCGGCGCCCTCCGCCTCGCCCTGCTCGACGAGCGAGGTGATGCGCGTGAGCTGCTCCTCGGAGTTGATCGCGCCGATGTCCGTGTTCTTGTCCAGCGGGTCGCCGAGGCGGAGCGTGGAGAGCCGGCGCTTCAGGGAGTCCAGCAGCTCGTCCTGGATCGACTCCTGGACCAGCAGACGGCTGCCCGCGCAGCAGACCTGGCCCTGGTTGAAGAAGATGCCGTTGACGATGCCCTCGACGGCCTGGTCGATCGGGGCGTCGTCGAAGACGATGTTGGCGCCCTTGCCGCCCAGCTCCAGGGTGACCTTCTTGCGGGTCCCGGCGACCGTGCGGGCGATCTCCTTGCCGACGGCGGTGGAGCCGGTGAAGGCCACCTTGTTCACGTCCGGGTGGGCCACCAGCGCCGCGCCCGTGTCGCCGTAGCCCGGGAGGATGTTGACGACGCCCTTGGGCAGGCCCGCCTGGCGGCAGATGTCCGCGAAGAACAGGGCCGAGAGGGGGGTCGTCTCGGCGGGCTTCAGGACGACCGTGTTGCCCGTCGCCAGGGCCGGGGCGATCTTCCACGCCAGCATCAGCAGCGGGAAGTTCCAGGGGATGACCTGGCCCGCGACACCGAGCGGCCGGGGGTTCGCGCCGAAGCCCGCGTGGTCGAGCTTGTCGGCCCAGCCCGCGTAGTAGAAGAAGTGCGCGGCGACCAGGGGGAGGTCCGCGTCGCGCGTCTCCTTGATCGGCTTGCCGTTGTCAAGGGTCTCGAGAACGGCCAGCTCGCGGGAGCGCTCCTGGATGATCCGCGCGATGCGGAACAGGTACTTGGCGCGCTCCGAGCCGGGCAGCGCCGACCACTTCTCGAACGCCCTGCGCGCGGCCTTCACCGCGCGGTCGACGTCCTCGGAACCGGCCTGCGCGATCTCCGACAGAACCTCCTCGGTGGACGGGGAGACGGTCTTGAAGACCTTGCCGTCCGCCGCCTCGACGAACTCGCCGTCGATGAACAGGCCGTAGGAGGGCGCGATGTCGACGATCGCACGCGACTCGGGGGCCGGGGCGTATGCGAATACCGATGCCATGGTGATCAGTCCACCGTCACGTAGTCGGGACCGGAGTAGCGGCCGGTGGCCAGCTTCTGGCGCTGCATCAGCAGGTCGTTCAGCAGCGAGGAGGCGCCGAAGCGGAACCAGTGGTTGTCCAGCCAGTCCTCGCCCGCCGTCTCGTTGACCAGCACGAGGAACTTGACGGCGTCCTTGGAGGTGCGGATGCCGCCGGCCGGCTTCACGCCCACCTGGATGCCGGTCTGCGCCCGGAAGTCACGCACCGCCTCCAGCATCAGCAGCGTGTTCGCCGGGGTCGCGTTGACCGCGACCTTGCCGGTCGAGGTCTTGATGAAGTCCGCCCCCGCCAGCATGCCGAGCCAGCTCGCGCGGCGGATGTTGTCGTAGGTCGAGAGCTCGCCCGTCTCGAAGATGACCTTCAGGCGCGCGGACGTGCCGCAGGCCTCCTTCACGGCCGTGATCTCGTCGTACACCTTCAAGTATCGGCCCGCGAGGAACGCCCCGCGGTCGATGACCATGTCGATCTCGTCGGCGCCCGCGGCGACGGCCTCGCGGACATCCGCCAGCTTGACGGTGAGCGGGGCGCGGCCGGCCGGGAACGCCGTGGCCACCGAGGCGACCTTCACGCCGGAGCCGGCGACGGCCTCCTTGGCCACGGCCACCATGTCGGGGTAGACGCAGACCGCGGCCGTGCTGGGCGTCGTACGGTCGGTCGGGTCGGGCTTGACCGCCTTCGCGCCGAGCGCCCGGACCTTGCCCGGGGTGTCCGCGCCTTCCAGCGTCGTCAGGTCGACCATCGAGATGGCGAGGTCGATCGCGTACGCCTTCGCGGTCGTCTTGATCGAACGGGTGCCGAGGGAGGCCGCGCGCCCCTCGAGCCCGACCGCGTCGACGCCCGGAAGCCCGTGGAGGAAGCGGCGCAGCGCGCTGTCGGACGCGGTGACGTCCTTGAGGGGGTGAGCTGCGGTGAGTGCAGAACTGGGCATGGTCACCAGACGAGCATATCTACGCGCGTAGCGGCTGTACAGCCCTCCGACTGTCCTCGGGTGGATGGCGGGGCGCGGATGACAGGACGCGGATGACAGGGTGCGGAACCGGTCCGGCAGAATCGAGACATGACGAGCCCCGAACCCCAGTCACCGACACCGCAGCCTTCGGAGCCCGAGTCCAAGGACCGGGTGTACCGGTCGGTTCCGGCCATCGCCGGTGGGGCGATGCTGCTCGGCATCGCCGGGTGGATCGGCGTCGACGCGGTGATCAACGGCGAGGGCCGCACGCCCTGGCTCGCGCTCGCCGTGCTGCTCCTGGTCGTGCCGCTGGTCGTCGCCTTCACGCTGCGGCCCGCCGTGTACGCGGGGGACGACCGGCTGCGGATCCGCAATCCCTGGCGCGTCGTCGTGGTGCCCTGGGGGCAGGTCGCCTCCCTGCGGTCCGCCTACTCGAACGAGGTCCTCACCGAGTCCGGTGCGAAGTACCAGCTGTGGGCCGTGCCCGTCTCGCTGCGCGCCCGCAAGCGGGCCGCCCGGCGTGAGATGCGGGCGACGGCGCAGGCGCGGCGGCAGATGGGGCAGGGCGGGGGCCGCGGCGGCGCGGGGGCCGGTTCGCGGCTCGGGCTCGGCGGCACTCATGAGGCGGGGCCCCTGTCCGACGGGCCGGTGCGGGCCGAGACCGACCGGATCATGGACGACCTGCGCGCTCTGCACGAGGACCGGCGTGCGGCGGCGTCGGCGCAGGGGGAGGTGACCGTGCGATGGGCCTGGGAGGTCGTGGGTCCGGCGGTTGCCGGGGCGGTTGTGGTGCTGATTCTGGTGGCGGTGGGCTGACGTACGGGGTGGTGGGCTGACGTACGGGGCGGCGGGCTGGCGGTACGGGGTGCTCGGCTGACGTACGGGGCGCTGGGTCCGGCGGTTCGGTGGTTCAGGGCGGCGCCCGGCCGGGAGCCGGGCGCCGGGGTGTCAGATTCCCGCCGCCGTCGACAGGTCTCGCTTGATCGACTCCAGGAGGTCCGTCGCCTGCGCGCGGGCCCCGGGCAGGTCGGTGTGTGACGCCACCGGGATCACGACCTCCAGGTAGCACTTCAGCTTCGGCTCCGTGCCGCTCGGGCGGACGATGACCCGGGCGCCGTCGAGCGTGTAGCGCAGGCCGTCCGTGGGCGGGAGGCCCGCCGTGCCCTGGGTGAGGTCGTCGGTGCGAGTGATGGGCAGTCCGGCCAGCTCGGTCGGGGGCTGCTCGCGCAGGCGGGTCATCGCCGCCGCGATGAGGGAGAGGTCCCGCACGCGGACCGACAGCTGGTCCGTCGCGTGCAGGCCGTGCTCCACCGCCAGGTCGTCGAGGAGGTCGAGGAGGGTGCGGCCCTCCTCCTTCAGCTGCGACGCCAGTTCCGTGACCAGGAGCGCCGCCGTGATGCCGTCCTTGTCGCGGACGCCGTCGGGGTCCACGCAGTAGCCGAGGGCCTCCTCGTAGCCGTAGCGCAGGCCCTCCGCGCGGGCGATCCACTTGAAGCCGGTGAGCGTCTCGACGTGGCGCAGGCCCGCCTTCTCGGCGATGCGTCCGAGGAGGGAGGAGGAGACGATCGACTCGGCGAACGTGCCCGTCGCGCCGCGGCGGACCAGGTGGGCGGCGAGGAGCGCGCCGACCTCGTCGCCGCGGAGCATGCGCCAGTCGGCGCCGTCCTGGACGGCGACGGCGCAGCGGTCCGCGTCCGGGTCGTTGGCGATGATCAGGTCCGGGGCGGTCTCCCGGGCCCTGGCGAACGCCAGGTCCATCGCGCCGGGCTCCTCCGGGTTGGGGAACGCGACGGTCGGGAACTCCGGGTCGGGGTCGGCCTGCTCCGTGACGAGGACCGGTTCCGGGAAGCCGGCGCGGGCGAAGGCGGCGAGGAGGACGTCCTTGCCGACGCCGTGCATCGCCGTGTACACCGTGCGGGCCGTGCGCGGGGTGTCCTCGGCCAGGACGGCGTCGGTGCGGGCGAGGTAGGCGTCGAGGACGCTGTCGTCGAGGGTGTCCCAGCCTTCGGTGGGGCGGCGGACGGTGGTGAGGGACGGGACGGCGGCGATCTCCGCGGCGATGTCGGCGTCCGCCGGGGGGACGATCTGGGAGCCGTCGCCGAGGTACACCTTGTAGCCGTTGTCGCGGGGCGGATTGTGGCTGGCGGTGACCTCCACGCCGGCGACCGCGCCGAGGTGCCTTGTCGCGAAGGCGAGGACGGGGGTGGGGAGGGGGCGGGGGAGGACCGCCGCGCGCAGGCCGGCGCCGGTCATGACGGCGGCGGTGTCGAGGGCGAAGTCGTGCGACTTGTGGCGGGCGTCGTAGCCGATGACGACGAGGCCGTTGTCGTGGCCCCGCTTCCTGAGGTACGCGGCGAGGCCCGCGGCGGCGCGGATGACGACCGAGCGGTTCATGCGCATGGGGCCGGCGCCGAGTTCGCCGCGGAGGCCGGCGGTGCCGAACTGGAGGGTGCCGGAGAAGCGGGCGGCGAGCTCGGCGTGGTCCTGGGCGTCGATGAGGCGGGCGAGCTCGGTGCGGGTGTCCGGGTCGGGGTCCTCGGTGAGCCAGGCCTGCGCCTGTGCGATGAGTTCGTCGTGCACGGTGTGGTGTCAGCCTCTCCGTTTGTCGTGGTGCAGGTGGGAGTGCATGCGGCGCCTGTGGCTGCTTCGGTGGGGGTGCGCGCCTTCGCCTTCTCGCCGGGGGGTGGGGCGGGACCGCGCCGGGGGGGTGTCCGTCCTCGGAACGGCGCGATGGGGTTGCGTACCGACTGACCGTTCGTTGACGCGCCAACCGCTGCGGGCGGACACCCCCCGGCACGTCCCCTGCCGCCGTGCGCGGGTGCGTGATCGCTCACCTGGCTGCGGGCCATCGTGCCTCCCCCAGTGCCTTGAGGGCCTGGGAGGTACCGCCGTGGGAGGCACCCCGTTCCGCCGGGCTGCGGACCCACCCGGCCCCAGCACCGGCGCGGGATGCTTACAGGCGTCCCAGGACCTGGGCGAGCAGGGAGCCCATGCGCGTCGCCGAGTCGCGGCCCGCCTGGAGAACCTCTTCGTGGTTCAGGGGCTCGCCCGTCATGCCCGCCGCGAGGTTCGTGACGAGGGAGATGCCCAGAACCTCGGCGCCCGCCTCCCGCGCGGCGATCGCCTCCAGGACCGTCGACATGCCCACCAGGTCCGCGCCGATGACCCGGGCCATGCGGATCTCGGCCGGAGTCTCGTAGTGCGGGCCGGGGAACTGGGCGTAGACGCCCTCCTCCAGCGTGGGGTCGACCTCCTTGCACAGGGCCCGCAGGCGCGGGGAGTACAGGTCGGTGAGGTCGACGAAGTTGGCGCCGACGATGGGGGAGGTGGCGGTGAGGTTGATGTGGTCGCTGATCAGGACCGGCTGGCCGGGGCGCATGCCCTCGCGCAGGCCGCCGCAGCCGTTGGTGAGGACGACCGTCTTGCAGCCGGCCGAGACGGCCGTGCGGACGCCGTGGGCGACGGCGGCCACGCCGCGGCCCTCGTAGTAGTGCGTCCGGCCCAGGAAGACCAGGGCGCGCTTGTTGCCGATCCGGTACGAGCGGATCTTGCCTCCGTGGCCCTCCACCGCCGGCGGCGGGAAACCGGGCAGCTCGGTGACCAGGAGCTCGGCCTCGGGGGCACCCAGGGCGTCGACGGCCGGGGCCCAGCCGGAGCCCATCACGAGGGCGACGTCGTGGGTCTCGGCGCCCGTGAGTTCGCGCAGGCGGGCCGCGGCGGCGTCGGCGGCGGCGTGGGGGTCGCCCTGGATGTCGTCCGGAAGAAGAGATGCGTTCACGCCGATGAGGGTAGCCGGTGAATGCCTACGCGCGTAGATGGCAGAGCTCACGGGGCGGCGATCGTTGTCTTGTCGTTTCCGACGAAGGGGTGCCCGAGCGGTGCCCGGGCGGTCGTCAGCAGGGGCGCTTGCGGAGTTCCATGACGTAGTCGTGGGGGGCGCCGGCCGACTCGGCCGCGTCGGCGATCTCGCCCAGGTAGCGGGCGGAGGGCAGGCCGCCCTCGTAGGCGTTGAGGGTGAAGGCCCACGCCTGCTCATCACCCTCCAGGGTGTGGACCCGTACCCGCGTGCGGCGGTAGATGTCGAGGCCCACGCCCTCCCAGCGGTCGAGCGACTCCTCGTCCATGGGGGCGATGTCGTACAGCGCGACGAAGACCTGGGAGAGGGGGTCCTCGACGATCGTCGGCAGGGCGCCCTCCCAGCCCATGTGCTCGCCGCCGAAGGTCAGTCGCCACCCGTTCAGCCAGCCGGTGGCGCGCAGCGGCGAGTGCGGGGCGCGGCGGGACATCAGCCGCGCGTCGAGGTTGCCGGCGTACGCGGCGTAGAGCGACATGGGGAGAGGGTACGGCAGGCCGAACGGCGTCACTCCCGCAACAGAGCCGCCCCGGGGCGGTGCCGCCCCGAGGGGTGCGGGACAATGGAGGACGTGACTCGGATCGTGATCATCGGTGGCGGACCCGGCGGATACGAAGCGGCGCTGGTCGCCGCGCAACTCGGTGCGGAGGTGACCGTCGTCGACTGCGACGGTCTGGGCGGGGCGTCGGTGCTCACCGACTGCGTGCCGTCGAAGACCCTGATCGCCACGGCCGAGGTGATGACCACCTTCGACTCCTCGTACGAGGAGCTGGGCATCATCGTCGCCGACGACACCCCGCCCATGGAGCAGAGCGCCCGGGTGGTGGGTGTCGACCTGGGCAAGGTCAACCGGCGTGTCAAGCGGCTCGCGCTGGCCCAGTCGCATGACATCACCGCCTCCGTGACCCGTGCCGGGGCGCGGGTCCTGCGCGGGCGCGGGCGGCTGGAGGGCATGCAGGCGCTCGACGGGTCGCGCAAGGTCGTGGTGCGCGCCGCCGACGGGAGCGAGGAGACCCTCACGGCGGATGCCGTGCTCATCGCCACCGGTGGGCATCCCCGCGAGCTGCCCGACGCCCAGCCCGACGGTGAGCGGATCCTGAACTGGACCCAGGTGTACGACCTCGACGAGCTCCCGGAGGAGCTGATCGTGGTCGGGTCGGGTGTGACCGGCGCCGAGTTCGCCGGTGCCTACCAGGCGCTGGGCTCGAAGGTGACGCTCGTGTCGTCGCGGGACCGGGTGCTGCCGGGCGAGGACCCGGACGCGGCCGCCGTGCTGGAGGAGGTCTTCCGGCGGCGAGGGATGAACGTCATGGGGCGTACCCGGGCGCAGTCCGCCAAGCGGGTCGGGGACCGGGTCGAGGTGACCCTCTCCGACGGGCGGGTCATCACCGGGTCGCACTGCCTCATGGCCGTCGGTGCCGTGCCGAACAGCTCGGGCATGGGGCTGGAGGAGGCCGGGGTCCGGCTGCGCGAGTCCGGTCACATCTGGACCGACAAGGTCTCCCGCACGACCGCTCCGGGCGTGTACGCGGCCGGTGACGTGACCGGGGTGTTCGCCCTCGCGTCCGTGGCCGCCATGCAGGGACGTATCGCCATGTACCACTTCCTGGGCGACGCCGTGGCCCCGCTGAACCTGAAGACCGTCTCGTCGAACGTCTTCACCGACCCGGAGATCGCCACCGTCGGCTACACGCAGGCCGACGTCGACGCCGGGAAGATCGACGCCCGGGTGGTGAAGCTGCCGCTGCTGCGCAACCCGCGCGCCAAGATGCAGGGCATCCGCGACGGCTTCGTCAAGATCTTCTGCCGTCCGGGCACGGGCATCGTGGTCGGTGGTGTCGTCGTGGCGCCGCGCGCCTCGGAACTGATCCACCCCATCTCGATCGCGGTCGACAACAATCTGACAGTCGAACAGATCGCGAACGCCTTCACCGTCTACCCCTCCCTGTCGGGCTCGATCGCCGAGGTGGCGCGGCAGTTGCACACGCGGAAGATGAACGGCGAGGGCTGAGGCCGAAACCGTCTCCTCGCTGGTCACGGGGAGTGTTCGACCATTCGTACGGCATAGGCGGCGGGACTAGGCCCTATACCACTTCCCGCTGCTCGGTGCGAACATCTTCTGCTATTCAGCGCAAACTGCTGAAAGCAGACGGTCGCTGGCGTTACTGTCAGTTTCGTGTTCGCTGCAGAACGTCGCCAATTGATCCTCGAAATGGTGCGAGCGAACGGGGCCGTGTCGCTCCGTGAGCTCGCCCGCGTCGTCCAGACCTCCGAAGTGACCGTACGGCGGGACGTGCGCGCGCTGGAGGCAGAAGGACTCCTCGACCGCCGGCACGGCGGTGCGGTACTGCCGGGCGGTTTCACGCGGGAGTCCGGCTTTCCGCAGAAGTCTCATCTCGCGACCGCCGAGAAGACCGCCATCGCCGACCTCGCCGCGAATCTCGTGGAAGAGGGAGAGGCGATCGTGGTCGGGGCGGGTACGACGACCCAGGAGCTGGCCCGCCGGCTCGCCCGGGTGCCCGGCCTGACCGTCGTCACCAACTCACTGCTGGTGGCGCAGGCGCTGGCCCACGCCAACCGGGTCGAGGTCGTGATGACCGGCGGTACGCTCCGCGGTTCGAACTACGCCCTCGTCGGCAGCGGTGCCGAGCAGTCCCTGCACGGGCTGCGGGTGTCCCGGGCGTTCCTGTCCGGGAGCGGGCTGACCGCCGAGCGGGGGCTGTCCACGTCCAACATGCTGTCGGCGTCGGTCGACCGGGCGTTGGTGCAGGCCGCCGCGGAGGTGGTGGTCCTCGCGGACCACACCAAGCTCGGGACGGACACGATGTTCCAGACCGTGCCGACGGATCTCATCACGCGCCTCGTGACGGACGAGCCGCCCGCGCACGACGACCGTGCGGCCACGGAGCTCCAGGCACTCGCCGACCAGGGCGTGCAGATCGCCGTGGCCGGGGGGCAGGGGGGTTCCGCGGGGTCTTCGGGCCCCGGGGGTGATGCCGTCCCGGCGCGACAGCAGCGTCGGGATGTGCCGTTGCCCGGGCCTCGGCGGCAGGTGCCGGGGGGTGGGGGCGGGTTGCGGTCCACCTCGATGCTGGGGGAACAGGGGCCGGGGGCTGAGCGGGCTCGGGTGGCGGATCTGCGGCGGCGGTGACGGCCGGCGGTGTTGAGCCGCTGCGGGGCGCCAGGTGCTCGGCGTTGTCGGCCTGGCCGGGGCGTTGCGCAGCCCGGCGCCGCGGGGCGCCTTCCCCAAGCTCTCGGCTTCGCTCGAGCAGGGGGGACCCCCACGCCCACCCGTGCCGCCCCAGCGGCACGACTGCCCGCAGCTGAGGGGTGTGTGTGCCCGCAGCTGAGCGGCGCGGCCCCCGGGAGGGCCGCGCCGTAGGCGTTGCGGGCCGCTGGCCTCAGTCCTTGATCTCGCAGATCACCGCGCCCGAGGTCACCGACGCGCCGATCTCGGCGGACAGGGCCTTGATCGTGCCGGACTTGTGGGCGTTGAGGGGCTGTTCCATCTTCATGGCTTCCAGGACGACGACCAGGTCGCCTTCCTTGACTTCCTGGCCCTCCTCGACCGCGACCTTGACGATCGTGCCCTGCATGGGGGAGGCGAGGGTGTCGCCGGAGGCGACGGGGCCCGACTTCTTCGCCGCGCGGCGCTTCGGCTTGGCGCCCGCCGCCAGTCCCGTACGGGCCAGGGACATGCCCAGCGAGGACGGCAGGGAGACCTCCAGCCGCTTGCCGCCGACCTCGACGACGACCGTCTCGCGGCCCGGCTCCTCGTCCGTCTCGGCGTCGGCCGGCGCGGCGAACGGCTTGATCTCGTTGACGAACTCCGTCTCGATCCACCGGGTGTGGACCGTGAACGGGTCGGACGAGCCGGTGAGCTCCGGCGCGAAGGCGGGGTCCTTCACCACCGCGCGGTGGAACGGGATCGCCGTGGCCATGCCCTCGACCTGGAACTCCTCCAGCGCCCGCGCGGCCCGCTCCAGGGCCTCCTTGCGGGTGCGGCCGGTGACGATCAGCTTGGCCAGCAGCGAGTCCCACGCCGGGCCGATCACGCTGCCGGACTCCACGCCCGCGTCCAGGCGCACGCCCGGGCCGGACGGCGGGGCGAACGTGGTGACCGTGCCGGGCGCCGGGAGGAAGTTGCGGCCCGGGTCCTCGCCGTTGATGCGGAACTCGAAGGAGTGACCGCGCAGGACCGGGTCGTCGTAGCCCAGTTCCTCGCCGTCGGCGATGCGGAACATCTCGCGCACCAGGTCGATGCCGGCGACCTCCTCGGTGACCGGGTGCTCCACCTGCAGGCGGGTGTTGACCTCCAGGAAGGAGATCGTGCCGTCGAGGCCGACGAGGAACTCGACCGTGCCGGCGCCGACGTAGCCGGCCTCCTTCAGGATGGCCTTCGACGCGCGGTACAGCTCGGCGACCTGCTGCTCGGACAGGAACGGTGCGGGCGCCTCCTCGACCAGCTTCTGGTGGCGGCGCTGCAGCGAGCAGTCGCGGGTGGAGACGACCACGACGTTGCCGTGGGTGTCGGCCAGGCACTGCGTCTCCACGTGGCGCGGCTTGTCCAGGTAGCGCTCGACGAAGCACTCGCCCCGGCCGAACGCGGCGACGGCCTCACGGACCGCCGAGTCGTACAGCTCGGGGACTTCCTCGAGGGTGCGGGCGACCTTCAGGCCGCGGCCGCCGCCGCCGAAGGCGGCCTTGATGGCGATCGGCAGCCCGTGCTCCTCGGCGAAGGCGACGACCTCCTCCGCACCCGAGACCGGGTCGGGCGTGCCCGCCACCAGCGGGGCGCCGGCGCGCTGCGCGATGTGCCGGGCGGCGACCTTGTCACCGAGGTCGCGGATCGCCTGCGGGGGCGGGCCGATCCAGATCAGGCCCGCGTCCAGGACCGCCTGGGCGAAGTCGGCGTTCTCGGAGAGGAAGCCGTAGCCGGGGTGGATCGCGTCCGCGCCCGACTCCCGCGCGGCCTTCAGCACCTTCTCGATGTCGAGGTAGCTGGTGCCCGGGGTGTCACCGCCCAGGGCGAACGCCTCATCCGCGGCGCGGACATGCAGAGCGTCCCGGTCCGGGTCGGCGTAGACGGCCACGCTCGCGATCCCGGCGTCCCGGCAGGCCCGGGCCACGCGGACAGCGATTTCGCCACGGTTGGCGATGAGCACCTTGCGCACGATTGAGGCTCCCTCCTTGAAACAAGCCGAGTTTAGGGACTGCCGACACGGCACTTCGACCCGTCCCCAGTGGTGAGCTTGCCCACACGGAGCGTGATGCGAGGCTCGCTCGACCCGCAAAATCCCTTGTCGCACCGCGATACGCAGTACTCCTCCGGGAAACCCTAGCCCTCCCCTGTGGGGAAGGTCTCTGTCATCACGTGCTGCGGGCCACTCTGTTTCTTTGTGGAGTCCCTACGAATGGCCCAATGATTCTTTGCCCGCCACGGGACCCTTGTCCCCGGGTTTACCGGTTAGTAGCGTTCGCGATGTCTTCGGAGGGAAGAGGGTGGGCGCGGTGATGCGCAGGCCGGTGGCGTGGGTCGTGGCGGTGGTGCTGTTCGCCGAGGCGTTCGGCATCGCGGGGCTCAACTGGTTCCTGGGGGTCGTCGTCGACCGGCAGGACATGTCCCTGGCCGGGCTCGACCCGCACATGATGTCGGTGTCGTCGAAGATCGGCGGGATCGCCTTCGGCCTCTACTTCGCGCTGTGCGGCTTGGTCGCCCTGCTCGTGGCGCTGCGGGACCGGCCCCCGGCGGGCTTCGGGCGCGTGCTGCTGATCAGCGCGGCGGTCGTGCACGGCATCCTGGGCGCCTTCACCTGGGGGCTCGTCGGCTGGCCCGCGTTCCTGTTCATGGTGCTGGTGCTCGCCCTGATCGTGCTGCTGCTGATGACGTACGACCGTCCGGCCGAGCCCGCCGACGCCGTGCCCGAGGGCGGGGAGGGCGGCGGCGGGTCCCCGGTCACTTCTCCGCCGGCGCCCACAACTCCGTGATGCCGATGCCCAGTTGGGCGAGCAGCCGGCGGACGAGGGGCAGGCTGATGCCGATGACGTTGCCGTGGTCGCCGTCGATGCCGTCGATGAACGGGGCCGAGCGGCCGTCCAGGGTGAACGCGCCGGCGACGTAGAGGGGTTCGCCGGAGGCGACGTAGGCGGCGATCTCCTCGTCGGTGGGTTCACCGAAGTGGACGATCGTGGACGCGGTGGCGGAGACGTAGCGGCCGCTGAGCGTGTCGTAGACGCAGTGGCCCGTCTGGAGGGTGCCGGCCCGGCCGCGCATCGCCTTCCAGCGGGCGGTGGCCTCCTCGGCGTCCGCGGGCTTGCCGAGGGCCTGGCCGTCCAGGTCGAGCACCGAGTCGCAGCCGATCACGATGGCGCCCTTGACCTCCGGCCGGGCCGCCACGACGGAGGCCTTCGCCTCGGCGAGGGCGAGCGCCAGCTCGGCGGGGGTGGGGGCGGTGACGGCGTCCTCGTCGACGCCGCTCACGATCACCTCGGGGTCGAGGCCGGCCTGGCGGAGCAGGCCGAGCCGGGCGGGGGACTGGGAGGCGAGGACGAGTCGGCGGCGCGGCTGATCTGTCATGCGTTCAGCGTATCGGCGCAGCCGCCGCGGGCTCACCTCATGCCGATCACGAGCATCGCCAGCACCATGGCCAGGGCCAGGAGAACACTCAGCCGCCGCAGCATGCCCTGCATGTCACGCAGTTCTTCGGGCGGTTCGTTCTCGGGGTCGGACCACAGCATGCCACCAGCGTGCGGCCTGGCAGGGCGGGGCGCCTGAGTAGAGGTACTCAAATCGGCGCCCCGCGTTGTTCCGCCGTGGGCGGTTTCCCGCGCCCCATGGGCGAGAGCCTTAGGCCGGCCAGTAGGTGCGGCCCCATGCCGTCGGGCCCGGCTGGGGCAGGCGGTGGGTTGCGATGCGGGACGGGTCGGACCAGGAGTCGCGAGGGGTCGGCGCGCCGGGCGGCGTCGCCGCTGCCGCCGCGGCGCGCGCCCTGACCACCGCCAGGGCGGCGGCCAGCTCCTCGGGGGTCGGGTTGCCCCGTACGACCTTGATCGTCATGTGGGCTCCTGGTGGTTAGAGGGGGATGTTGCCGTGCTTCTTCGGAGGCAGGGATTCCCGCTTCGTGCGCAGTTGACGCAGGCCCCGCACGACGTGCCGGCGGGTGTCGGACGGCAGGATCACCGCGTCGACGTAGCCGCGCTCGGCCGCGACGTAGGGGTTGAGCAGGGTGTCCTCGTACTCCTGGATCAGCCGGGCCCGGACCGCCTCCAGGTCCTCCCCGGCGGCCTCGGCCTCGGCCAGGGTGCGGCGGTGCAGGATGTTGACCGCGCCCTGGGCGCCCATGACGGCGATCTGGGCGGTGGGCCAGGCCAGGTTGAGGTCCGCGCCGAGGTGCTTGGAGCCCATGACGTCGTAGGCGCCGCCGAAGGCCTTGCGGGTGATGACCGTGATGAGCGGGACGGTCGCCTCGGCGTAGGCGTAGATCAGCTTGGCGCCGCGGCGGATGATGCCGTCGTGCTCCTGGTCGACGCCGGGCAGGAAGCCGGGGACGTCGACGAAGGTGAGCACCGGCACGTTGAAGGCGTCGCAGGTCCGCACGAAGCGGGCCGCCTTCTCGCTGGCCTTGATGTCCAGGCAGCCGGCGAACTGCATCGGCTGGTTGGCGACGATGCCGACCGGCCGGCCCTCGACCCGGCCGAAGCCGGTGACGATGTTCGGCGCGTACAGCGGCTGCGTCTCGAAGAACTCGGCGTCGTCCAGGACGTGCTCGATCACCGCGTGCATGTCGTACGGCTGGTTCGCGCTGTCCGGGACGATCGTGTCCAGCTCGCGGTCCTCGTCCGTGACCTCCAGGTCGGCCTCCTCGGGGAAGGCCGGCGGCTCGGAGAGGTTGTTGGACGGCAGGTACGACAGCAGTTGCTTGATGTACTCGATCGCGTCCTTCTCGTCGCCCGCCATGTGGTGGGCCACGCCGGAGGTCGCGTTGTGGGTGCGGGCGCCGCCCAGCTCCTCGAAGCCGACGTCCTCGCCGGTGACGGTCTTGATGACGTCGGGGCCGGTGATGAACATGTGCGAGGTCTGGTCGACCATGACCGTGAAGTCGGTGATGGCCGGGGAGTAGACCGCGCCGCCCGCGCACGGCCCGACGACCAGGCTGATCTGCGGGATGACGCCGGAGGCGTGGGTGTTGCGGCGGAAGATCTCGCCGTAGGCGCCGAGGGAGGCCACGCCCTCCTGGATGCGGGCGCCGCCGGAGTCGTTGATGCCGATGACCGGGCAGCCGGTCTTCAGCGCGAAGTCCATGACCTTGACGATCTTCTGCCCGTAGACCTCGCCCAGCGCGCCGCCGAAGACGGTGAAGTCCTGCGAGAACACGGCGACCGGGCGGCCGTCGACGGTGCCGTACCCGGTGACGACGCCGTCGCCGTAGGGGCGGTTCTTGTCGAGGCCGAAGTGGGTGGAGCGGTGCCGGGCGAACTCGTCGAGCTCGACGAACGAGCCCTCGTCGAGCAGGAGCTCGATCCGCTCACGGGCCGTCAGCTTGCCCTTGGCGTGCTGCTTCTCGACGGCGCGTGCGGAGCCGGCGTGCGTCGCCTCATCGATGCGGCGCTTGAGATCCGCGAGTTTGCCCGCGGTCGTGTGAATGTCAGGCTGCTGCTGCTCTTCCGGCTCGGACATCGGGATGCGGCTCCCTGCCTGCTCAAAAGGGGGGACGGTTACTCATCCGTAGAGTAGTGGGGGCCCTCCGTATCGGCAGTGCGGCGTTTACCACACCTAGGGTGGCTTGCATGACGCCGCGAGATGCATCAGAGCCGAACGGAAGCCGCTGGTCCGACCTGGACCGGCCGCCCCTCAACGTCACCGCCCTGCGCCGGGGACTGGTGCGGGAGGGAGGGCTGTGGTCGGAGGTGGAGGTGGTCCAGCGCACCGGCTCCACCAACTCCGATCTGGTGGCCCGGGCGGCCGAGGGCAAGGCCGTCGAGGGAGCGGTGCTCGTCGCCGAGGAGCAGACGGCCGGGCGGGGGCGCCTCGACCGGCAGTGGACCGCGCCGCCGCGCTCCGGCCTCTTCTTCTCCGTGCTGCTCACGCCGGGTGAGGTGCCGGTGGCGCGGTGGGGGTGGCTGCCGCTGCTCACGGGTGTCGCGGTGGCGACGGGGCTGGCGCGTGCGGCGGGTGTCGACACGGCGCTGAAGTGGCCGAACGACCTGCTGGTCACCGTGGGGGGAGAGGAACGCAAGGCCGGGGGGATCCTCGCCGAGCGGGCCGGTGACGACGGGGTCGTGATCGGGGTCGGCATCAACGTCTCGCTCAAGGCGGACGAGCTGCCCGTGCCGACGGCGGGGTCGCTGGGGCTGGCCGGGGCCGTGAGCACGGACCGGGATCCGTTGCTGCGGGGTGTGCTGCGTTCTCTGGAGGAGTGGTACGGGAAGTGGCGTGCGGCGGGGGGTGACCCGGGGGTGAGCGGGTTGCAGGAGGCGTATGCGGCGGGGTGCGCGACGCTCGGGAGGGTGGTGCGGGCGGAGCTGCCGGGGGATCGGGCGGTCGTGGGGGAGGCCGTTGCGGTGGACGGGGACGGGCGGTTGGTGCTGGCCACGGGCGAGGGGGTGCAGGAGCCGGTCGGGGCGGGGGACATCGTTCACTTGCGGCCCGCTTGAGCCCGGGCCGGGTGTCTCACCCGTCGGCAGAACCAACGGAGTGAGCTGGCGCACACCTGCCGTAGAGTTGAGGCCGGTCGATACATGACCGTGACAGATCGGAAGGGCAGCACGCGTGACCGTCGACGACTCGGGCTCCGGCACGGACGCGCAGGGCGCCGACCCCGGCGAGGATCCGCTCGCCCTGCGGCTGGAACAGCTCATCCTGGGCGCCGAGCGCCGCTACACCCCGTTCCAGGCGGCCCGCAGCGCCGGCGTCTCCATGGAACTCGCCTCCCGCTTCTGGCGGGCGATGGGCTTCGCCGACATCGGGCAGGCCAAGGCCCTCACGGAGGCGGACGTCCTCGCCCTGCGGCGCCTGGCCGGTCTCGTCGAGGCCGGGCTGCTGAGCGAGGCGATGGCCGTCCAGGTGGCCCGGTCCACCGGGCAGACCACCGCGCGGCTCGCCGAGTGGCAGATCGACTCCTTCCTCGAGGGCCTGACCGAGCCGCCGGAACCGGGCATGACCCGCACCGAGGTCACGTACCCGATCGTCGAGCTGCTCCTGCCCGAGCTGGAGGAGTTCCTGGTCTACGTCTGGCGCCGCCAGCTCGCGGCCTCGGCCGGACGGGTCGTGCAGGCCGCCGACGACGAGGAGATGGTCGACCGGCGGCTGGCCGTCGGCTTCGCCGACCTGGTCGGGTTCACGCGGCTGACCCGGCGGATGGAGGAGGAGGAGCTCGGCGAGCTGGTCGAGGCCTTCGAGACCACGGCCGCCGACCTGGTGGCCGCGAACGGCGGACGGCTGATCAAGACCCTCGGCGACGAGGTGCTGTACGCCGCCGACGACGCCGGCACGGCCGCCGAGATCGCCCTGCGGCTGATCGAGACCATGGCGCACGACGAGACGATGCCGGAGCTGCGCGTCGGCATGGCGTTCGGCACGGTGACCACCCGTATGGGTGATGTCTTCGGTACGACCGTGAACCTGGCCTCCCGGCTCACCTCGATAGCTCCGAAGGACGCCGTCCTCGTCGACACGGCCTTCGCCGAGGAGCTGATCCGCACGCAGGACGCCCCGGCCTCGGAGGCGGAGGCGGCCGAGGAGGCCGCGGCGGCGGAGAAGGAGGGCGAGGACCCGCCCGTGTACCGGTTCGCGCTGCAGCCGATGTGGCAGCGGCCCGTGCGTGGGCTCGGCGTCGTGGAGCCGTGGCTGCTCACGCGGCGGGACGGGCGGTCGTAAGGGCCCCGCTCAGTCGCGGTCGCCCGGTGTGTCCACGCACAGGCCGATGACCGGCACGCACAGGCCCGGGTCCTGCGGCTGCTTCGGGGCGCCGGGCTCGGGGGCCGGGGCGGGTGCGGTCCGGCTCGGCGCCGGGGTCGGGGCCGGGCGCGGGGTGTCCGCCGTGGGGGCCGGCGCCGGGGCGTTCGGGGTGTCGGGGAGGGACGTGGCGCTGGGCGCGGCGGCCCTGGGCGTCCGGTCCGTCCGGCGGGCGTCGGTCGTGGTGGCCGGGGCGCGGGAGGCGGCCGGTCCGGCGGCGGCCGGTGACGGGGTCAGGCCGCCCAGGGCGGCGGGTGACGACGGGCCGGCCTCGGGGGCGGCCGGGAAGCTCGCCGCGGTGTCGGCGGTCTCGTCCGTGCCGGTGGGGACCGGGTCCGGGCGCGGCTCGGCCTCGACGGTGCCGACGCTGTCGGTGCCCGGCCCTGAGACCAGGCGTACGAGGCTCAGGGCACCCGCGGCCAGGGCGAGGCCGCCGGCGGCGAGCAGGACCTTGCGGGGACGGGGCTTGCGGTGCCGGCCGCGGACGCGGGGGGCGAAGGAATCGGGTTCCGCCGGGGCCGGTTCGCCGGGCCTGGCCGGCTCCGGTCGGCGGGGTGCCGTGGCGGCCCCGGTGTTCCGTCGCGGCGTCGCCGGCGTGTTCGTCGTCATCACGGTCCCTCCCGATGCGCACGCGCCCCCAGTGCGCCGTGGCTGACGCACGGTATGCGCTCCGATGGGCGGTCGGGCCCGAGTTGGGGGGATGTCACTCGAACGGGTGGGCGGGCGGTGGGCGCGGGAACCGGACGCGTCCGCTCTTTCGCGGGTGGGGTGCGGCTGCGATGATCGGAACGGCGATGTTGTTAACCCGCGTTAACCGGAGGGTGTCATGAGTGAGGAACGGTTCGGGGAGTTCGTGCTGGTGCGGCGGCATGAGCAGGGGCATGTCGCGGAGCTCGTCCTCGACCGGCCCAAGGCCATGAACGCCGTGTCGACGGAGATGGCGCGGTGTGTGGCCGGGGCGTGCGCGGCGCTGGGGGAGGACCGGGACGTACGGGTGGTGGTGCTGACCTCGACGCATGAGCGGGCGTTCTGCGTCGGGGCCGATCTGAAGGAGCGCAACTCGTTCAGCGACGCGGAGCTGCTGCGGCAGCGGCCGGTGACGCGGGGGGCGTACACCGGGGTGCTGGAGCTGCCGGTGCCGACGGTGGCGGCGGTGCACGGGTTCGCGCTGGGCGGCGGGTTCGAGCTGGCGCTGGCCTGTGACGTGATCGTGGCGGACCGTACGGCGGTGGTGGGCCTGCCGGAGGTGTCGGTGGGGGTGATCCCCGGGGGTGGCGGTACGCAGTTGCTGCCGCGGCGGGTGGGAGCGGCCCGGGCCGCTGAGCTGATCTTCTCGGCGCGGCGGGTGGAGGCCGTGGAGGCGGGCGAGTTGGGGCTGGTCGACCAGGTGGTGGAGGCCGGGCGGGACCGGGAGGAGGCGTTGGCGCTGGCGGCGCGGATCGCCGGGAACTCGCCGGTGGGGTTGCGGGCGGCGAAGCGGGCGTTGCGGCTCGGGCAGGGGCTGGATCTGCGGGCCGGGCTGGAGGTGGAGGACGCGGCGTGGCGGGCGGTGGCGTTCTCCGGGGACCGGGCGGAGGGGGTTGCGGCGTTCAACGAGAAGCGGAGGCCGGAGTGGCCGGGCGAGTGAGCTGAGGGTTCGTGGTCAGGTGCTCGGCGGGGGTGCTGGGGCCGGGTGGGTCCGCGGCCCGGCGGGGCGGGGTGCCTCCCCCAAGCTCCCGGCTTCGCTCGAGCAGGGGGGACCACCGCGCCCACCCGTGCCGCCCATGGGGGTACCTCCCAGGCCCTTGGGGCGCTGGGGGAGGCACGATGGCCCGCGGCTGAGTCCGTCCTCGAATCACGTCCTCGTTCGCGTCGTAAACAGGTCAGTCTGGCTGGAAACTCCCTAGCCTGGAGTGATGGGTGAGGACAGACGGCTCGCGGCCGTCGTCGCGTTGGCTCAGGGGATGGCGGCGGCGCACGGGTCGCGTGAGGCGTGGCGGGCCGCGGCTGCCGGGGCCTGCCGGGCGCTGGGCGGGAGCTTCGCCGCGCTGTCGGTGTGGGAGCGGGAGCTCGGGCGGCTGAAGGTCCTCGTGAACGTCGGCGAGCTGGCCGAGGGGGAGGAGGAGTTCCCCGAGGACGAGGCCTATCCGGTGCACCAGTTCGCGGAGATCACCGAGTTCCTGCACGAGCAGTGGGCCGGTGGCGGGGAGCCGGACGCGTGGGTGGAGACCGCCGAGGGGCCCGCCGCCGGGCAGCCCGGCTACTGCCACCAGCGTGTCGCCGCCCTGCGCCGCCGGGGCCGCGGCTGCTGCGTGGTCGCGCCGATCGTGCTGCACGGCAGGGCCTGGGGCGAGCTGTACGTGGCCAGGCCGGCCGGTGAACCCGTCTTCGAGCGGGCCGACGCCGACTTCGCCACCGTCCTCGCCTCCGTCGTGGCCGCCGGCATCGCCCAGACCGAGCGGCTGGAGGAGGCCCGCCGCCTCGCGTACACCGACGCCCTCACCGGGCTCGCCAACCGCCGTGCCGTGGACGTCCGCCTGGAGCAGGCGATCGAGCGGCACCGCAGGGACGGAGCCGTCGTCAGTCTGGTCGTCTGCGATCTCAACGGGCTCAAGCGGGTCAACGACACCCACGGGCACGCCGTCGGCGACCGGCTCCTGGAGCGTTTCGGCTCGGTGCTGTCGCTGTGCGGGGCCATGCTGCCGGGGGCCCTGGCCGCCCGGCTCGGCGGGGACGAGTTCTGTCTGCTCGCCGTCGGGCCGCCCGCCGACCAGGTCGTGAAGGCGGCTGGCGAACTGTGCCGCCGGGCCGCCGAGTTGGAGCTCGGGGACGGTGTGGCCTGCGGTGTCGCGTCCACCGAGGATCCGATCGGGCCCGTGCGCTCCGCCCGCCGGCTGTTCCGGCTCGCCGATGCCGCCCAGTACCGGGCCAAGGCCGAGCGGGCGGCCCGGCCGGTGGTGGCCGGCCGGGCCGGGCCCGACGATCCCGTGGTGCGGCTCGCGGACGAGCCGTCCCAGGAGGCCGACGGCGAGCGGCGGCGGTTCCGCGGCCGGCACGCGCCCTGAAGCCGCCCGGGCGGTATGACGTATCGGTGTGACGTATCAGTAAGGGGTGAACCCCGCCCCCAGTGGTGACATCATCGAATTCACTGCGTACGCTCCTGAATATGGATATGCACACTGTGGTGGTGGGGACGTCCGGGGTGACCGCGTCCGACGTGCTCGCCGTGGCGCGCGCCGGTGCCCGGGTCGAGCTCTCCGAGGAGGCCGTGGCCGCCCTCGCCGCGGCCCGCGAGATCGTGGACGCGCTGGCGGCCAAGCCGGACCCCGTGTACGGCGTGAGCACCGGCTTCGGCGCCCTGGCGACCCGGCACATCAGCCCGGACCTGCGCGCGCAGCTCCAGCGCAACATCGTCCGCTCGCACGCCGCCGGGATGGGACCGCGGGTCGAGCGGGAGGTCGTCCGCGCCCTGATGTTCCTGCGGCTGAAGACCGTCTGCTCCGGGCACACCGGCGTCCGGCCCGAGGTCGCGCGGACCATGGCGGACCTCCTCAACGCCGGCATCACCCCGGTCGTGCACGAGTACGGCAGCCTCGGCTGCTCCGGCGACCTCGCGCCGCTGTCCCACTGCGCGCTGACGCTCATGGGCGAGGGGGACGCCGAGGGCCCCGACGGCACCGTGCGCCCGGCCGCCGAACTGCTCGCCGCGCACGGCATCCAGCCGGTCGAACTGCGCGAGAAGGAGGGCCTCGCCCTCCTCAACGGCACCGACGGCATGCTCGGCATGCTGGTGATGGCCCTGGCCGACCTGGAGACGCTGTACCGGTCCGCCGACGTCACGGCCGCCCTGTCCCTGGAGGCCCTGCTCGGCACCGACAAGGTCCTCGCCCCCGAGCTGCACGCCATCCGGCCGCACCCGGGGCAGGCCGCCAGCGCCGCCAACATGCTGGCCGTGCTGAAGGGCTCGGGCCTGACCGGGCATCACCAGGACGACGCGCCGCGCGTGCAGGACGCCTACTCGGTGCGCTGCGCCCCGCAGGTCGCCGGGGCCGGGCGGGACACCATGGCCCATGCCCGGCTCGTCGCCGAGCGCGAGCTGGCCTCGGCCGTGGACAACCCCGTCGTGCTGCCCGACGGGCGCGTGGAGTCCAACGGCAACTTCCACGGGGCGCCCGTCGCCTACGTGCTGGACTTCCTCGCCATCGCCGCCGCCGACCTCGGCTCCATCGCCGAGCGGCGCACCGACCGGCTGCTCGACAAGAACCGCAGCCACGGCCTGCCGCCGTTCCTCGCCGACGACGCCGGTGTGGACTCGGGCCTGATGATCGCTCAGTACACGCAGGCCGCGCTGGTGAGCGAGCTGAAGCGGCTCGCCGTACCGGCGTCCGCCGACTCGATCCCGTCCTCCGCCATGCAGGAGGACCACGTCTCGATGGGCTGGTCGGCGGCGCGCAAGCTGCGCACGGCCGTCGACAACCTCGCCCGGGTCCTGGCCGTCGAGCTGTACGCCGCCACGCGCGCGATCGAACTGCGCGAGGGGCTGACCCCGGCGCCCGCGTCGCGGGCGGTCATCGACGCCCTGCGCGACGCGGGGGTCCAGGGTCCCGGACCCGACCGGTTCCTGGCGCCCGACCTGGCCGCGGCGGACGCGTTCGTGCGCGAGGGACGGCTGCTGTCCGCGGTGGAGAGCGTCACCGGCCCGCTCCAGTAGGGCTCAGCACGCAGGACAGGAGGGGCCTCGCCGACCGGCGGGGCCCCTCGTGAACTGCGGTCAGAAACCCAGCCGTTCCCGGCGGACGGAATACACCACGAACCCGGCGCCCAGCGTGAGGCAGACCGTCCCGCCGATCACGTACGGCGTGCTGTCGAAGCTGCCGGTGTCGGCCAGCCGGGTGCCGGTGACGGAGTCGTCGGCGGTCGTGGCGGCGATCCGCGCCTGCTCCGTGACCAGCGGCGACGGGCTCGTCTCGACCGCGTCTCTCACCGGGGTGTCCGACGTCGCGTTGGCGGACGGGACGAACCACAGGGCGCCCAGCAGGGTCGCCGCGGCGGTGGCGGTCAGCAACGGACGGCGAGCGGATGACACGGAATATCGATCCCCTTGTGGCGTCGGCGAATTGGCCGTGTGGGGCGATGTTAGTGAAAGGCGCGGGTCACAGGAAAGTCACAGGAGCTCTTGGCCGTACGCTCCCGCCATGAGCACTCCAGAGACATCACGGTTTGTCCGGGTTCGCGTGGAGGTCGTTCTCGAAGTCGAGGACGCCGACGCCGTCACCAAGTCCGCCCTGCGCCGTCTCGCCGACGACGCCGGGATGCCCGCGGCGGAACGGACCCACGCCGAGAGCGCTGTGACGGAAGACACCGCGGAGGCCCTCGCGTACCTCGTCGACCCGTTCGACCTGGTCAGCCAGGTCCCGGGGGTGGAGCTCCAGCAGGCCTCCTGGAGCAGCGAACGGATCGACTACGACCCCGATTCGCCGGACTGGGACCTCGACGAGGATGATGTGGTGGACGACGAGGACGGCGACCGCTGAGGCTGTTGGGGAAACTGGTGACCCCGGGCGGCAACCGCCGTCCGGGGTCTTCGCGTCTCACGGGGCGCATCGACCGCAGCCGCGTCGTCCGGCACCGTCCGCCGCGGACGTGGTGATCCCCACACCTGGGTCACCTGCGGAACCGGACGAACCGGTCGTAGCGTTGAAGGTTCTCGACGAGGACTCGTGAGTCCTGACGGGGGCACTTGGATTCTTGACGGGGACACTCGGGGTTTTGGGGAAATCGGCAACGATGGAGAAGCGTGTGATGACGGTCAGTAAGCGGCGCAGGGGCCTGACGGTCGCGTCCGCACTGCTCGGCGGAGTGCTGGTGCTCTCGGCGTGTTCCGGCGGCGACGACAACGCCTCGGGCGGCGACGGCGGCGACAGCTCCCAGTCGAAGGTCGACGAGGCCGCGGCCAAGAAGACCTCCGAGGCCCAGATCAAGATCACACCCAAGGACGGCTCGGACAACGCCTCGATCAACAACTCCGCGGCCGTCACGGTGAGCAAGGGCACGCTCACGAACGTGAAGATGACCACCTCCGACGGCACGGAGGTGAGCGGCCAGATATCCGCCGACAAGACCAGCTGGAAGCCCAGCACGCAGCTGGAGCGCTCCACCACCTACAAGCTGTCGGCGGAGGCGAAGGACTCCGACGGTCGCGTCGCCCACGAGAACGCCTCGTTCACCACGGTCTCCCCGGCCAACAGCTTCATCGGCAACTTCACCCCGGACGACGGCACCACCGTCGGCGTCGGCATGCCGGTCTCGATCAACTTCGACAAGGCGATCACCAACAAGGCGGCCGTCCAGAAGGGCATCAAGGTCAGCACGACCAGCGGCCAGGAGGTCGCCTGCCACTGGTTCAACGCCAACCGCATGGACTGCCGGCCCCAGGACTACTGGAAGGAAGGCTCCACCGTCACGCTGAAGCTCGCGCTCGACGGTGTCGAGGGCGCCGAGGGCGTCTACGGCGTCCAGCAGAAGACGGTCACCTTCAAGATCGGCCGCAACCAGATCTCCTACGTCGACGCGAAGACCAAGCAGATGAAGGTCACGCAGGACGGCAAGGTCGTGCGGACCATCCCGATCTCCGCCGGCTCGCCGGAGAACAAGACCTACCAGGGCATCATGGTGATGTCCGAGAAGTTCAAGGAGACGCGCATGAACGGCGCGACCGTGGGCTTCACGGACGACGACGGCAAGGGCGAGTACGACATCAAGGACGTGCCGCACGCCATCCGCCTCTCCAGCTCGGGCACGTTCATCCACGGCAACTACTGGGGCGCGAAGTCCATCTTCGGCAGCGTGAACACCAGCCACGGCTGTGTGGGGCTCCAGGACGCCAAGGGCGCGAACGACCCGAACACCCCGGGTGCCTGGTTCTACAACAACTCGATCATCGGTGACGTGGTCGTCGTCGAGAACACCGGCGACAAGACCATCGCCCCGGACAACGGCCTCAACGGCTGGAACATGAACTGGACGCAGTGGAAGGCGGGTTCGGCCGTCTGACGGCTCCCCCGGTCCACGACCCGATGCCGCCGTTCGCCCTTCACGGGCGGGCGGCGGCATCGTCGTTCGTCGGGCGTGTGCCGGGCATCCCCCTGTCAAGGAGAACACGCGTGCGTAATTGCCCAACCCTGTAACGGCGTTCCGGCGGCCGTGTAACAGTCGGCCGACGAAATTCTCAGCTTCTTCTCATCTATTGAGCACCTGATCACCCCTCGGCATACTGCCTATTCCGGGGGGTGTACGCGTATGCGTGCGAGACCACCCCCGGCCGGGTGAACGGGGAATTCGCCCGGTACTTCTGCAAGGGGGAAACTTGCGCAGACGAGTGAAAAGGGCGTACGCGGCCACGGTCGCCACAGCGGCAGCCGTGGCCCTGGCGGCGGGTATGACCAGCCCGGCGTCGGCCGACGGCGAGCGGACGGCCGCGGCGTCCAAGCCGGCCTCGCTCACCGCCAAGCACCACATCACGCTGATCACCGGCGACCGGGTCGCCCTCGACGCCAAGGGCCGTGTCATCGGCCTGGAGCGGGCGAAGGGCCGTGAGGGCATTCCCGTCCAGGTCCGCAAGTTCGACGGCCACACCCTCGTGATCCCGGCCGACGCGGCCCGCCTGGTCGCCACCGGCAAGCTCGACCAGCGGCTCTTCGACGTCACCGAGCTGAACAAGTCCGCGACCCGCAAGGCCCAGCAGGAGGGCCTGAAGGTCATCGTCGGCTACCGGGGCAGCGCCGCCGCCACCAAGGCCGACGTCCGCGACGCGGGCACGCTGAGCCACTCGCTGAAGTCCCTGAACGCGGACGCCGTGCAGACGCCGCAGCAGGACGCGCCCGAGCTGTGGGACGCCGTCACCAACGGCGACAAGACCGCCTCCGGCATCGCGCACGTCTGGCTCGACGGCGTCCGCAAGGCCAGCCTCGACAAGTCCGTCCCGCAGATCGGCACCCCCAAGGCGTGGTCGGCCGGCTACGACGGCAAGGGCGTCAAGATCGCCGTCCTGGACACCGGTGTCGACGCCACCCACGACGACCTCAAGGGCCAGGTCGTCGGCGCCAAGAACTTCACCACCTCGCCCGACGCCACCGACAAGGTCGGCCACGGCACGCACGTCGCCTCCATCGCGGCCGGCACGGGCAAGAAGTCCGGCGGCAAGTACAAGGGCGTCGCGCCCGGCGCGAAGATCCTCAACGGCAAGGTCCTCGACGACGGCGGATTCGGCAGCGACTCCGAGATCCTCGCCGGCATGGAGTGGGCCGCCGCGGAGGGCGCCGACGTCATCAACATGAGCCTGGGCGGCGGCGACACGCCCGCGATCGACGCGCTGGAAGCGGGGGTGAACAAGCTCTCCGCGGAGAAGGGCGTCCTGTTCGCCATCGCCGCCGGCAACGAGGGCGACTTCGGCGAGCAGACCATCGGCTCCCCGGGCAGCGCCGCCGCGGCCCTGACCGTCGGCGCGGTCGACGACAAGGACAAGCTCGCCGACTTCTCCAGCCGCGGCCCCGGCATGGACGGCGCCCTCAAGCCCGACGTGACCGCGCCCGGCGTGGACATCACCGCGGCCTCCGCCCCGGGCAACCAGATAGCCCAGGAGGTCGGCGAGAAGCCGGCCGGCTACATGACCATCTCCGGTACGTCGATGGCGACCCCGCACGTCGCGGGCGCGGCGGCGATCCTGAAGCAGCAGCACCCCGAGTGGAAGTACACCGAGCTGAAGGGCGCCCTCACGGGCTCCACCAAGGGCGGCAAGTACACGCCGTTCCAGCAGGGTTCGGGCCGCATCCAGGTCGACCAGGCCATCAAGCAGTCCGTGATCGCCGACCCGTCGTCCGTGAGCTTCGGCGTCCAGCAGTGGCCGCACACCGACGACAAGCCGGTCACCAAGGAGCTGACGTACCGCAACCTCGGTACCAAGGACGTCACGCTGAAGCTGGCGTCGACCGCCACCAACCCGAAGGGCCAGGCCGCCCCGGCCGGCTTCTTCAAGCTCGGCGCCACCACGGTGACCGTCCCGGCGGGCGGCAAGGCGTCCGTCCCGTTCACCGTCAACACCAAGCTGGGCGGCACGCTCGACGGCGCGTACTCGGCGTACGTGACGGCGACGGGCGGCGGCCAGACGGTGCGCACGGCGGCGGCGGTGCAGCGCGAGATGGAGTCCTACGACGTCACCGTCAAGCACATCGGCAGGGACGGGCAGCCGACGGACGGCTACGACACCCAGCTCATGGGCTACGAGGGCCTGGGCAAGGACCGCTTCTTCCAGATGCCGGTCGCCGCTTCCGGCACGGCGACCCTGCGCCTGCCCAAGGGCACCTATCTGCTGAACAGCTTGGTCTTCCAGGACACGGATACCGCCGAGGGCGGCATCGACTGGTCGGTCCAGCCGAAGCTGGCGCTCACCAGGAACACCACCCTGACGATCGACGCCCGCAAGGCGAAGGCGGCCGACATCAGGGTGCCGGACGCACAGGCCAAGCCGCTGTCCGCGATGATCGAGTACGGCTACGCGCCGGCGGCCGGCTTCGGTGTCGCCCGCGACTCGTTCGCGGATCTGCGCATGGCCCACCTGGGTCCGGAGGTCTCCGGGCTGAGCCAGACCTGGAGCGGGCAGTGGACCAAGGGCGACACCGCCGAGTACAACGTGGCCACCACCGCCAAGGTCAAGAAGATCCAGGGCGACAAGGTCCGGCACTTCAAGGCCGGCGAACTCGCCACCGTGAAGCACGAAATGGGTGCGGCCGCGTCCGGTAAGACCGGCGACATGTTCACCGCCGGCATGCTCCCCGAAACCGTGACGTTCGGCGTCCCCGTGCAGCAGAAGCTGCCGAGCACCCGCACGATGTACCTCTCGACGTCGGACAAGGTCCAGTGGGCGTTCGACTTCACGCAGTACAAGGGCAAGGACGCGGACGGCAACTGGATCCCCGAGGCCGGCTACACGCTCGGTGACCCGCAGACGTTCAAGGCCGGCCAGAAGTACACGAAGACCTTCAACACGGCGGTGTTCGGCCCGCGTCTGAACGCCGAGTTCGGTGTCTTCCGCAAGGGCAACGCCCTCTACGGCTCGCTGCCGCTGTTCGCCGACGGCTCCGGGCACGCGGGCTCGTCCGAGTTCACATCGGTCGCCACGAACCTCTACCGCAACGGCACCAAGGTCGGCTCCAACACCGACCCGCTGTTCGGCGAGGAGTTCAAGGTCCCGTCCGGCGACGCCGAGTACAAGCTGACGACGTCGGTCAAGCGCAGCGTCAAGGTGGCGGCGGCCTCCACCCGGATCGACGCCAGTTTCACCTTCCGCTCCAAGAAGCCGTCGGGTGACGCGCGGGTGAAGCTGCCCGTCTCCACGGTCCGCTTCCAGGCCAAGACCGGCCTGGACAGCAAGGTCCCGGCCGGCAAGACGGCCGGCGTCCCGGTCACCGTCGAGGGCGCGGCCAAGGGCAGCAACCTGAAGTCGCTGTCGGTGTACGTGTCGTACGACTACGGCAAGACCTGGAAGAAGCTCGACGTCAAGAACGGCAAGATCACCGTCAAGAACCCCGAGAAGGGGAAGGCCATCTCCTTCCACGCCAAGATCGCCGACAAGAAGGGCAACAAGTCGACGATCTCGATCTACAACGCGTACTACGGCAAGTGATCCGTAGCGCCCGTCAGCGAACCGCCCGCCGGAAGAGAAGCGTCCGGCGGGCGGTTCGTGTTTCCGTGGTGCCATGACGGCCCACACAGTCGAGTACGTCCGGTACCGCGTCCCCGAGCAGCGTTCGGCGGAGTTCCTGGCCGCCTACGGCCGCGCCGCGGCCCACCTGTCCGCGTCTCCCCACTGCGTCGACTACGAACTGACGCACTGCGCGGAGGACCGGGAGCACTACGTTCTGCGCATCACCTGGACCTCGGCGCGGGACCACCTCGAAGGCTTCCGCGGGTCCGAACAGTTCCCCGGCTTCTTCGCCGAGATCCGCCCGTACGTCGAGAACATCGAGGAGATGGGGCACTACGAGCCGACCGCCGTGCGCGGCACCGGCTCCGCCGTCCCCACGCTGTACGACTGGGCGGGCGGCGCCGAGGCCTTCGCGCGCCTCACCGAGGTCTTCTACGGCAAGGTGTTGAAGGACGACCTCCTGGCCCCGGTGTTCGCGGGGCTGGCCCCCGAGCACGCCGAGCACGTCGCCCTGTGGCTCGGCGAGGTCTTCGGCGGTCCGCCCGCCTACTCGCAGAGCCAGGGCGGGCACGGCCACATGGTCGCCCGGCACGCGGGCAAGCACATCACCGAGCCCCAGCGCCGCCGGTGGGTGAACCTCATCCAGGACGCCGCCGACGAGGCGGGCCTGCCGGCCGACGCGGAGTTCCGCTCGGCGTTCGTGGCCTACGTGGAGTGGGGGACCCGGCTCGCCGTCCACTTCTCGAGCCCGGGCGCGAAACCCCCGGGGGAGCAGCCGGTGCCCTCCTGGACGTGGGGAGCGGCTCCGCCGTACCAGGGGTGAGGGGCGGGCGGACGTGCTCCGTCAGGCCGGCGGGGCGGACGACGCCCCGGTGCCCGAGCGCACCGCGTCCGCCCCCCAGCTCGCCAGCAGCCGCAGGGCCTCCGCAGAGGCGGAGTCCGGCTCGGCGTGGTACGTGATCAGGGACTGCTCGGCGTCGTCGACCAGGCGGAACGTCTCGAAGGACAGGGTCAGGTCGCCGACCAGGGGGTGGCGCATGCGCTTGACGCCGTAGCTCTTCTCCTTGACGTCGTGGGCGGCCCAGAGGCGGCGGAACTCCTCGCTCTTCACCGACAGCTCGCCCACCAGGGCGGACAGCTGAGGGTCGTCCGGGTGGCAGCCCGCGTCCATGCGCAGATAGCCGACGATGTCGGCCGCCTTCCGGTCCCACTCGACGAACAGCTCGCGGTAGTCGGGCCTGAGGAACACCAGCCGCGCCCAGTTCCGCTCCGGCGCCGGCAGTTCCGCCCAGTCGCCGAAGAGGGCCGCGGCCATCCGGTTCCAGGCCAGGATCTCCGAGCGGCGCCCGACGATGTAGGCCGGGACGCTGTCGATCGAGTCCAGCAGGTGCCGCAGCGCCGGCCGCACCTGCCGACCGCGCGCCGCCGGCTTCTTCTTGTGCTGCTTCGGCTTCGCCAGGTGCGTCAGGTGTGAGTGCTCGGCGTCGCTCAGCCGCAGGGCGCGCGCGATCGCGTCCAGCACCTCCGCCGAGACGTTGCGCCCGTTGCCCTGCTCCAGCCGCGTGTAGTACGCCACGGACACCCCGGCCAGCTGCGCCAGCTCCTCGCGACGCAGCCCCGGCACCCGCCGCCGCCCGAAGTCGGGCAGCCCCACGTCCTCCGGCTTCAGCCGGGCACGCCGGGTGCGCAGGAACTCGCTGAGCTCGGCACGCCGGTCCAGGCCGCCACCGGCCGTCTGTGCGGGTTCGGGCTGTTCGTCCATGCGTCCCAGTATTCATGGTCGTACGCACGGCAGCCTGACCCCGCCAGTGGTACGCACGCTGTGCGTACGCAAAAGCGTGGTCTGGGTGAAGGCGCGCGGCTCGGGCACGCTGGTGATCGTGCCCGGAAGAAGATTCAGAAGGCAGCCGGGCACAGACACTTTGCTAGGAGAAACCCCCGGCATGACCACTGTTGCTGCGTACGCCGCCCCCGCTCCCAAGGCTCCGCTGGAGCGCACCACCATCGAGCGCCGCCAGGTCGGCGAGTTCGACGTCCTGATCGACATCAAGTTCGCCGGCATCTGCCACTCGGACATCCACCAGGCCCGCGAGGGCTGGGGCGAGGCGATCTTCCCGATGGTCCCCGGCCACGAGATCGCCGGTGTCGTCGCCGAGGTCGGCCCCGGTGTGACGAAGTTCGCCGTCGGCGACCGGGTGGGCGTCGGCTGCATGGTCGACTCCTGCCGCGAGTGCGAGAACTGCAAGGCCGGCCGTGAGCAGTACTGCGTCCAGGGCAACGTCCCGACGTACAACGGCATCGGCAAGGACGGCGAGCCCACCTACGGCGGCTACTCGCAGAAGGTCGTCGTCGACGAGAACTTCGTCCTCCGCGTCCCCGACTCCCTGCCCCTCGACGTCGCCGCGCCGCTGCTGTGCGCCGGCATCACCCTTTACTCGCCGCTGAAGCGGTTCGGCGCCGGCCCCGGCAAGAAGGTCGCGATCGTCGGCCTCGGCGGCCTCGGCCACATGGGCGTGAAGATCGCGCACGCGCTCGGCGCCGAGGTGACCGTGCTGTCGCAGTCCCTGCGCAAGCGGGAGGACGGCCTGAAGCTGGGCGCGGACCACTACTACGCCACCAGCGACCCGAAGACCTTCGAGGAGCTGGCCGGCACCTTCGACCTGATCGTCTCCACGGTGTCGGCCCCGCTGGACTTCGGTGCCTACCTGTCGCTGCTGAAGACCGAGGGCACGCTGGCCAACGTCGGCGCCCCCGAGGAGCCCATCTCCCTGAACCTCTTCTCCGTGATCGGCGGCGGCAAGACCCTCGCCGGCTCCCTGATCGGCGGTATCGCCGAGACGCAGGAGATGCTGGACTTCTGCGCCGAGCACGGCCTGGGCGCCGAGATCGAGCTGATCCGCGGCGACCAGATCAACGAGGCGTACGAGCGCGTGCTGGGCAGCGACGTGCGCTACCGGTTCGTGATCGACACGGCCACCATCTGACCGGCCGAGAACCATGCGTCGAGGGCCCCCGGCCGCGCGCCGGGGCCCTCGCGCGCGCCCGGGATTCTCCGGTGCGCGAGGGCGGTGGAGCTTCTGGTGCACGAGGGCGGTGGAGCGGGGTACACGACGGGAGTGCCCCAGGGGGGTCCGCCAGGGGAGGCCCACCATGACCGTGCAGCTCAACCACACCATCGTCGTCTCCCACGACAAGCGCGCCTCGGCCCGGTTCCTCGCAGACATCCTCGGGCTCGACGTGAGCCCGCCCTACGGACCGTTCCTCCCGGTCGAGATCCCCAACGGCGTGACGCTCGACTTCATGGACAGCCCCGGCGCCATCACGCCGCAGCACTACGCCTTCCTCGTCTCGGAGGAGGAGTTCGACGAGATCTTCGCCCGCATCCAGGAGGCCGGTCTGACGTACTGGGCGGACCCCTTCCACAGCCGCCCGGGCGAGATCAACCACAACGACGGCGGCCGCGGAGCGTACTTCGACGACCCCGACGGCCACCGCCTGGAGATCATCACGAGGCCCTACGGCAGCGGCGGCTGACCCGGGTACGTCGTGCCGCTGCCGAGAAGCGGACCTGGGAGGGGCTGGGCGCTACCCGGTAGCGCTCGGCCGGTCCTGTTCCTCGAACGTCCATACGGCGTGGGCGCCCGGGCCGACGACGAGGGCCGAGTGGCCGATCCGCTCCTCGTGCCGGTACGGCACCGGCCGGTTCAGCGACATCTCGACCTGCCGCAGGCCCACCTGGTCGAGGGGCACGACGTCGAAGCGGATGGTGGTGCCGCCGCCCTTCGCGACGGCGCCCCCGCCCGGCAGCGACCGGACGGCGAACCCGCCGGCCTGAAGCAACGGCACCGTGGCGGCGAGGTCCCGCGCGGTCACCGCGAGCCGGATGCCGGTCACGTCCCGCATCAGACGGTCGCGGTAGGCGTCGGACAGGTAGCGCTCCCGGCCCACGTCACCGGGGTGTGCGGCGGGCTCGGTGTTGCCGCGCGGGTCGGCGAAGTACTCCGGCCGGTACTCCATGCCCCAGGCGCCGAACAGGTCGTACTGGTCGGTGGTGAACACGGCGTCGAACCACGGCACGGGCACGCCGTCCCCGAAGTCGCGTGTCTGCCGGAACTCGATCGGGTCGGTGACGCCCTGCTTCCGCAGCCGCTCGATCACCGTGGGCAGGTCCCCGGCGCGCTCGGTCGACACGGCCAGGCCGGCGGCGCCGAGGGTGCCGTCCTTGCCGGGCAGATCGCCCACGCCGAACAGCTCCAGGTAGGTCTCGCGGCCCATCAGATAGCGGCCCGTCCAGGTCTGCCCGCCGGATCCGGTCGTCGTGCGGACCTGGAAGTGGGCGAACTCCCGCAGGTAGGAGGAGTGCTCGATGGCGTCGGCGGTCGCGCGGTCGAGCACGCCGTAGGCGTGGTTGTAGAACAGAGACTGCCGTCCGGCCGCCGGCGCGCCCTCCTCGGCGTGCGCCGTGCCCTGGACCGCCCCCGCGAGGGCCAGGGCCACGACCATGATCACCTGTAACGCTCGTCTGAGAACCATGCGAAGGAGCGTAAGGCGGGAGGAGAGGATTCCGCCGCCGGAGCGGACACTCCGGGAGCTCAGGTCTTGGTCAGCGGGGAGCCCGGCGCGGGCGCGGGCGGGGACTCCTGCCCGCCCAGGTCCAGCCGGAACGGCGGGTACTGGTCGGTCAGCAGCGCGGCGTAGGCCGTCACGCGTGCCGTCCAGCGGGCGAGGCCGATCAGGAAGTCGAAGAGGTGCCGCGGGTAGCGGGCGGTGAACAGCAGGACGACCACCGCGACGAGGGAGAGGAAGGGCACCACCCCGCCGCCGCGCCAGCCGTCCCTCCCGTCCCAGCCCCAGCCGCCCCCGACGAACATCGCGACGACGATGTACTGCGGGATCGCCAGCAGCCACCACTTCACCAGCACCAGCCCGCGGGACAGCCGCTCCGGGTAGGCGACGTCGAAGTGCGCCGGGTAGTCGGGCACGTCGGCGAGGGTGAACGGCGGGTACCGGTCGGTGCCGAGCGCGGTGTGCGCGTAGTATCCGACGCGCCAGTTCCAGCGCAGCACGCCGACGCTGAAGTCGAAGAGGGGCCGCGGGTACCGGCCGGTGAACAGGATGGCGAAGAAGGCGATCACGGTCACGACGGCGAACGCGATCCACAGGAACACCAGCACGACGTAGTGCGGGACGGCGAGCAGCCACTTCACCAGCCACATCCACCGGGACAGCCGGGAATCGACGGACGCCTCCAGACGCACGGGCGAAGCGACGGCAGAATTCATGCGGCGGCACTCCTTTCGCCTGCAGAATCGCAGGCGGGCAGAGGCCCCGCGATCCGGGCGGGGCCGTTCGCGCGCCCCGGCCGCCTACGACGCAGCAGCGGCGGCCGTGTCCGGTTCGTCCGGGCCCGGATCGTCGGGGCCCGGTGCCTCCGCCGTCTCGACGAGCTGCTCGCGCACGTAGTTCCAGACCACGGCGATCAGCGCGGCGACCGGTACGGCGAGCAGGCTGCCGACGATGCCGGCCAGACTGCCGCCCAGCGTCACCGCCAGCAGCACCACGGCCGCGTGGAGACCGAGCCCCCGGCTCTGGATCATGGGCTGGAAGACGTTCCCCTCGAGCTGCTGCACCACGACGATGATCGCCAGCACGATCAGCGCGTCCGTCAGGCCGTTGGAGACCAGCGCGATGAGAACCGCGACGAAGCCGGCGAACAGCGCGCCGATGATCGGCACGAACGCGGAGACGAAGGTCAGCACCGCCAGGGGGAGCACCAGCGGGATGCCCAGGATCCACAGGCCCAGCCCGATCAGGACGGCGTCCAGCAGGCCGACGGCAGCCTGGGAACGCACGAAGGACCCCAGCGTGGCCCAGCCGCGCGCAAACACGGCCGGGACGTCCGTGGCGAGCCGGCCGGGCAGCTGACGGGCGAGCCAGGGCAGGAACCGCGGGCCGTCCTTGAGGAAGAAGAACATCAGGAACAGGGCCAGGACGGCGGTGACGACGCCGTTCACCACCGTGCTCACGCCCGTGACGACAGCGCCCACCATGCTGCCCAGACCCTCCTGGGCCCGGGCGACCGCGCTGTCGAAGGCCTGGTTGATCTGCGCGTCCCCGATGTTCAGCGGCGGCCCGGCGGCCCACTCGCGCAGCCGCTGGATGCCCTCCACCACACCGTCGGTCAGCTCACCCGACTGGGACGCCACCGGTACCGCGATCAACGCCACGACGCCAATGGCGACCAGCAGGAACAGCACGGTCACGACCGACGCGGCGAGCGCGGGCGGCCATCCGCGCCGCCGCAGGAACCGGGCCACGGGCCAGGTCAGCGTGGTCAGCAGCAGCCCGACGACGAGCGGCCACACCACCGACCACATCCGGCCCAACAGCCACAGCGCCAAGGCCAGTCCGGCGAACACCAGCAGCAACTCGGCGGAGACCCGCGCGGATATCCGCAACGCGGCACGGGATCGGGAGGTACTCAGGGGCGCAGTCACGGGGGCACCCTAGTGGGTCCCCGGGGGCTCGGGCCGTACCGGACCCCCGGGCACGCTGACGGTCGTCAGCCCTCGGCCCGGGCCACACCGACCGGACAGGACACGCCCGTGCCGCCGATGCCGCAGTAGCCCGCCGGGTTCTTGTCCAGGTACTGCTGGTGGTAGCCCTCCGCCGGGTAGAAGGGGCGGCCCCGCGCCGGGACGATCTCCGTGGTGATGGTGCCGTGGCCGGAGGCCGTGAGGACCTTCTGGTACGACGCGCGGGAGGCCTTGGCGGCGCCTTCCTGCTCGGGGGAGTGGGTGTAGACCGCCGAGCGGTACTGCGTGCCCACGTCGTTGCCCTGGCGGAAGCCCTGGGTGGGGTCGTGCGACTCCCAGAACGTCTTCAGGAGGCGGTCGTACGAGATCCGCCGCGGGTCGTGGACGACGCGCACGACCTCCGTGTGGCCGGTCAGGCCCGAGCAGACCTCCTCGTACGTCGGGTTCTCCGTGTGACCGCCCTGGTAGCCGACGAGGGTCGTCCACACACCGGCCGGGAGCTGCCAGAACCGGCGCTCGGCGCCCCAGAAGCAGCCCAGGCCGAAGTCGGCGATCTCCAGGCCCTCCGGGTACGGGCCGAGCAGCGGGTTGCCGAGGACGGTGTGGCGGTCGGGGACCGTGAACGCCGGCTCCGGGCGGCCGGGCAGCGCCTGCTCGGGGGTCGGCAGCTGGGGCGTACGGCTGTGCAGGAACATGCGTCTCCAATCGGCGTGACACCCGCACGGGGGCGACGCCCCTGCAACGTGCGGCGCCCGGGGGGAATTCCGCCCGGGCCGGCACGGCGGGAGCCCTTGCGGCGGGGCGGGAGTCCTTGCGGCCGGGGGGAGCCGTTGAGGATCGCCCGTGCTCAGTGGGGCAGGCTCGCCGGGTTGCCGCCGTTCGCCTCGTAGCCCGCCACCGCCAGCGCCCGGTACACCGCGAACTCCGCCGCCGGGTCGGCCGACAGGGTCCACGGCAGGGCGCCCACGTGGCCGTCGACGCGCACCAGCTGGTTCATGGCCTCCGCCCAGCGCTCACCGCGGACCAGGAAGAAGACCAGCATGTGCCGCACATGCGCCAGCATCGGGTCGTCGGGGCGGGCCGAGTGCACCGCGTGCAGCGCGCCGTGGACCGCCTTCGTGACGACCTCCGACTGCCAGAAGCTGCTGACCAGGGTCACCTCGGGGAGGTGCTCGAACACCGCGAAGAGGGGCATCGCCGCCAGCAGGGAACCCTGCGGGGCCCGGGCCGCCGCGGCCTCCGCGAACGAGTACGCCTGCTCACGCGAGCCGTGCCACTTCTCGCACCAGTAGTGCAGCGCGGCCAGGTGAGCCCCCATGTGGTTCGGGGCGCGGTCCAGGATCTTCAGCCACAGCTGCTCGAAGTCCTTCTGGGAGTAGCCCAGCCCGCGGGCCACCGACAGCTCCACGATGTACGGGATCGGATCGCCGGGGGCCAGCAGCGCCGCGTCGCCGCACGCCGCCTTCGCCTCCTCCATGATGATCCGGAACTCGTCCGTGCCGGGCGTCGCCGTCCGCCACGCCTGCTGCACCAGGAACTCGGCGTGCACCGCCGCGCCGCCCGCGTCCTTGGGCGCCTCGGCCCGCCACACCCGCAGCCACTGCCCGCCCGGCGCCTCGCTCACCCCGCCGGGGCGCCGCGCGAGCTCCAGCGAGGCCGCGCCCGCGAAGGCCTGCACGCGCTGCCAGCGCCGCTCGCCCTCCGACTCCGTACCCGCGAGGAGCTGCTGCGCCGCGCGGTAGTCCTGCGTGCGCTGCACCACGTCCAGGACGTCCAGCAGGTCCTGGTCCGGGCCGGGCATGCGGATGTCGAGCTCCTCCTCGAGGACGAAGCCGTAGTTCGCCGGGTCCGCGGCGTCCGGGTGGTCGGGCGAGACCAGCCCGATCGCACCGCGCCTGCGCCGAAGGAAGGGGAGCAGCACGAAGCCCAGCATGACCAGTGCGATCAGGACCCAGAGAATCTCCATGCAACAAGCGAACCAGACCGCGCCGACAATTGGCCAACCTGATCCGCGAACCTGTGGAAAACCCGGCCGCAGGGCTCGGGCCCGCCTGTGGAAAACCCGTCCCGGAGCCCCGCTCACCTCGTATTCCGGCACTCTTCGCGTCGGCGCACTACCCTCGGTGCCCATGAGCGAGAGGCACATCAGTCAGCACTTCGAGACGCTCGCGATCCACGCGGGCAACACCGCCGACCCCCTGACGGGCGCGGTCGTCCCGCCCATCTACCAGGTCTCGACCTACAAGCAGGACGGCGTCGGCGGCCTGCGCGGCGGCTACGAGTACAGCCGCAGCGCCAATCCGACCAGGACCGCGCTGGAGGAGAACCTCGCCGCCCTGGAGGGCGGCCGCCGCGGCCTCGCGTTCGCGTCCGGGCTGGCGGCCGAGGACTGCCTGCTGCGCACGCTGCTCACCCCCGGCGACCACGTGGTCATCCCCAACGACGCCTACGGCGGGACGTTCCGGCTGTTCGCCAAGGTCGTCGCCCGCTGGGGCGTGGAGTGGTCGGTCGCCGACACCAGCGACCCCGCCGCCGTACGGGCCGCCCTCACCCCGAAGACCAAGGTCGTCTGGGTGGAGACCCCGTCCAACCCGCTGCTCGGCATCACCGACATCGCCGCCGTCGCCCAGGTCGCCCGGGACGCGGGCGCCCGCCTCGTCGTCGACAACACCTTCGCCACGCCCTACCTCCAGCAGCCGCTCTCGCTCGGCGCGGACGTCGTCGTGCACTCGCTGACGAAGTACATGGGCGGCCACTCGGACGTCGTCGGCGGCGCCCTGATCACCGACGACGCCGACCTGGGCGAGGAACTGGCCTTCCACCAGAACGCGATGGGCGCGGTCGCCGGGCCCTTCGACTCCTGGCTGGTGCTGCGCGGCACCAAGACCCTCTCCGTGCGCATGGACCGGCACAGCGAGAACGCCACCAAGGTCGCCGACATGCTCACCCGGCACGCGCGCGTGACCAGCGTGCTGTACCCGGGCCTGCCGGAGCACCCTGGCCACGAGGTCGCGGCCAAGCAGATGAAGGCGTTCGGCGGCATGGTCTCGTTCCGTGTGCAGGGCGGCGAGGCGGCGGCCGTCGAGGTCTGCAACCGGGCCAAGGTGTTCACGCTCGGCGAGTCCCTCGGCGGTGTCGAGTCGCTGATCGAGCACCCGGGCCGCATGACCCACGCCTCCGCGGCCGGCTCGGCCCTGGAGGTCCCCGCCGACCTGGTGCGCCTGTCCGTCGGCATCGAGAACGCCGACGACCTGCTGGAGGACCTGCTGCAGGCCCTCGGCTAGCCGGGCCCCGGCCGGGTCACCAGCCGGTGAGGGGTGGGGTCGTGTGGGACGGCGGCTCCACCCAGGGACGGGCGGTCAGCGCCCACACGGTGAACGCCACGGCCGCCGCGAACAGCAGCAGCCACAGGGCGCGGCGGGCGAGCGTCCGGCGGCGCAGCACGCGGCCGCCGACGCGCACCGCCTCCGCGTGGATCTCGGGCGGCACGGACCGCGGCACCTGCTCCAGCAGCCGCCGCACGGCCGCCTCACGGTCGTTGCCGCTCATGCCCGTCTCCCCTTGTCAGCGGGGGCTTTGGTGGTCCGTCCCCGGCCCGTCAGCGGGGCGTTCGCCGGGTGGCTCATGACGGCACCGCCTTCGCGGCCGTCACCGCCGGTGCCGGGCCCCGGCGCCGGTGCAGCAGGGTCGTCGTCGCCCGGTGGCAGATCGCCCGTACGCGCTCCGGGGACAGGCCGAGCAGGGCCGCCGTCTGCTCCTCGGCGACGCCCTCGTACAGCCTGAGCACCAGGATCAGCCGCTCCTGCGGGGTGAGCGGGGCCAGCGGAGCTGCGGGGTGGGGGCGCGAGCGGCCGAGACCGCCGTAGTGGTGCCACGCGCCGCGCGCGAAGCGGGTGGCCAGGTACTGCCGGGTGCGGTCGTAGGGATCCTCGCCGCGCAGCCGGTCCCAGTACGCGTACGTGTGAGCCAGCGACAGCGTCAGCAGCCGCCGCGCGCGGGGGTTGTCGCCCGGGGCCTCCGCGGTGAGCAGGGTCGCGGCGTGCAGCAGCCGCCCGGCCGCGCCCGCGACGAACGCCTCGAACTCCCGGGCCCGACGGTTTGCCCGGGACGCATGCCGTTCTCGCACCGCGCCTCCCGCGTGAGGGCGACCCTGAGGATGCGGGCCCGGCCGTGTACGACGGGACCCGGTCTCATATCAGGCCAGGGGCGGCCCCGGGGTCAAGAGCCGCGCACGGCCGCCGCGGCCGTACAGAGCCGAACCCCCGTCCTCGCAGGGCGTCAGGACGGCGACTGGGCCTCCGGTCCCGGTACTCCCTGCGCCGCCATCCGGGAGGACAGCGCGGTGTTGAAGCGGGTGAGGAGCGAGCAGAACGCCTCGCGCTCCTCCGGCTCCCAGTCGTGGGTCAGCTCGGCCATCAACTGGCGGCGCGACGAGCGCACTTCCTCCAGCCGCGACTGCCCGCGCGGGGACAGCTGGAGCACCACCGCCCGCCCGTCCTCGGGGTGCGAGGTCCGCTTGACCAGGCCGGTGTCGACGAGCGGAGCCACCTGCCGGGTGACCGTCGACGAGTCGATCCCCATGCTCGCGGCGAGCGCCTTGACGCCCATCGGACCTTCTTTGTCGAGCCGGTTGAGCAGCAGATACGCGGCGCGGTCCATGGAGTTGCGCACCTGCCCGACCCCGCCGAGCCGGGTCTGTTCGGCACGGCGGGCGAACAGCGCCACCTCGTGCTGCAGCGTGTCGAGAAGACCGGTGTCACCGACGGTCGTCATGTCCATCGACATTTCAGGTGTTGTGGGCATGGCCGGGGGCTCACTTCGTGGAGGGCTGGCTGATTGGGGGACAGGGTACGCGGCCGGACGGCAGGTCGTACCGGCGCTGCGCAAAGCGGGTCTCGGAGGTTGGTCACAACGGCCGTTCCCACCCGTGAACTGCGATGCTTGAGTCATGAGCTACAGCACGGCTGACTCCTTGCGCCCCGTCACCCTCGACGACGTGCGCGGCGCCCAGAAGATGCTCTCGGGCGTGGCGCGGGTGACCGCGATGGAGAGCAGCAGGCACCTGTCCCAGCTGGTCGGCGCCCCGGTGCACCTCAAGTGCGAGAACCTCCAGCGGACGGGCTCGTTCAAGCTGCGCGGCGCCTATGTCCGCATCGCGGGTCTGCTGCCCGAGGAGCGGGCCGCCGGTGTCGTCGCCGCGAGCGCCGGCAACCACGCGCAGGGCGTCGCCCTGGCGTCGTCGCTGCTCGGCGTGCGTTCCACGGTGTTCATGCCGAAGGGCGCCCCGCTGCCCAAGGTCAGCGCCACCCGTGACTACGGGGCCGAGGTGCGGCTGCACGGCCAGGTCGTCGACGAGACCCTCGCCGCAGCCCAGGAGTACGCGGCCGAGACGGGCGCGGTGTTCATCCACCCCTTCGACCACCCCGACATCATCGCCGGGCAGGGCACGGTGGGCCTGGAGATCCTGGAGCAGTGCCCCGAGGTGCGCACGATCGTGGTCGGCATCGGCGGCGGCGGGCTGGCCGCCGGGATCGCGGTGGCGGTGAAGGCCCTGCGGCCCGACCTCAGGATCGTCGGCGTCCAGGCGACCGGGGCGGCGGCCTACCCGCCCTCGCTGGCGGCGGGGCGGCCGGTGACGGTGGAGAACCCGGCGACGATGGCCGACGGCATCAAGGTGGGCCGGCCCGGCGACGTGCCCTTCGGGATCATCGGCGACCTGGTCGACGAGGTGCGCACGGTCAGCGAGGACGAGCTGTCCGCGGCGCTGCTGCTCTGCCTGGAGCGGGCCAAGCTGGTCGTCGAACCGGCCGGGGCCAGCCCGGTCGCGGCGCTGCTGAGCGCGCCCGGCGCCTTCGAGGGCCCGGTCGTCGCGGTGCTGTCCGGCGGCAACGTCGACCCGGTGCTGATGCAGCGGGTCCTGCGGCACGGCATGGCCGCGCAGGGCCGCTACCTGGCCGTTCGCCTCCGGCTCACCGACCGGCCCGGTGCTCTCGCCACACTTCTGGGTGTGTTGTCAGTGGTCGACGCTAACGTCCTCGATGTGAGCCACGTGCGGACCGACCCACGGCTCGGGCTCACGGAGGCGGAGGTCGAACTGCACCTGGAGACGAAGGGCCCGGCGCACTGCGCCGAGGTGGGCCAGGCGCTGCGCGAGGCGGGTTACACGGTCATGGGCTGACCCGGCTCCCGAGCAGCCCGGCCGCCCGTCAAGATCACCTTCGTCCCTCGGACCGCACGTGGAAAAACTCGTTGAGAGACGCGATATATCGCGTTATGGTGTGTCTGTGAGAAGGCTCACCGGGCACCTGTCCGGCCATCCCCGAAGACGTGGAGACTTTTATGCCAGGCGCCATTTATGCCGAAGGTCTGGTCAAGACCTTCGGTGACGTAAGGGCCTTGGACGGCGTCGACCTCGACGTGCCCGAGGGCACGGTCCTCGGCCTGCTCGGGCCGAACGGCGCGGGCAAGACGACGACCGTCCGCTGCCTGACCACCCTGCTGCGGCCCGACAGCGGCCGGGCGGTCGTCGCGGGCGTCGACGTGCTCAAGCAGCCCGACGCCGTCCGCCGCTCCATCGGCCTGTCCGGCCAGTTCGCGGCGGTCGACGAGTACCTGACCGGCCGCGAAAACCTGCAGATGGTCGGCCGGCTCTACCAGATGAAGGCCAGGGCGGCGAAGGAGCGCGCGGCCGAGCTGCTGGAGCAGTTCCACCTCACGGACGCCGCCGACCGCCCCACCAAGACCTACTCGGGCGGCATGCGCCGCCGCCTCGACCTCGCGGCGGCCCTCGTCGTCTCACCGCCCGTGATGTTCATGGACGAGCCGACGACCGGCCTCGACCCGCGCAACCGCCAGCAGCTGTGGGAGGTCATCAAGCAACTGGTCTCCGGCGGCACGACACTGCTGCTGACCACCCAGTACCTGGAGGAGGCCGACCACCTGGCGCACGACATCGCGGTGGTCGACCACGGCAAGGTCATCGCCCAGGGCACCTCCGACCAGCTCAAGGCCCGCACCGGCGGCGAGCGCGTCGAGGTCGTGGTGCACGAGCGCGAGCACATCCGGGCCGCCGTCGAGGTGCTCGCCGGCTTCGGCAAGGGCGAGACCACGGTCGAGGAGCACATGCGCAAGCTCACCACGCCCGTCACCGGCGGCGCCAAACTCCTCGCCGAGGTCATCCGCGAGCTGGACGCCCGGGGCATCGAGATCGACGACATCGGCCTGCGCCGGCCGACCCTCGACGACGTCTTCCTGTCCCTGACGGGACACGTGGCCGAGGTCAAGGACGAGGAGAGCGGCAAGGGGGCCGACCAGTGAGCGCCATCAGCGATTCCGCGGTCATCGCGCGCAGAAACCTGATCCGTATGGGCCGGATCCCCGAGATGATCATCTTCGGGCTGTTCCAGCCGATCATGTTCGTGGTGCTGTTCACCTACGTGTTCGGCGGCTCGATCCAGGTCGGCTCGTCCAACTCGACCCAGGCCTACCGCGAGTTCCTGATGGCCGGCATCTTCGCCCAGACCGTCACGTTCGCCACCGCGGGCGCGGGTGCGGGCATCGCCGACGACATGCACAAGGGCCTCATCGACCGGTTCCGCTCGCTGCCGATGGCGCGTGGCGCGGTGCTGACCGGCCGGACCATCGCCGACCTGGTGCAGACGGCGCTCACCCTCGTCGTCCTGGCGGTCGTCGCGGTGATCGTCGGCTGGCGCACCCACGAGAACCTCGGCAAGGTCCTCGCCGGCTTCGCCCTGCTCCTGCTCTTCGGGTACGCGTTCTCGTGGATCGGCGCGCTCATCGGCCTGTCCGTGCGCACTCCGGAAGCGGCGACCTCGGGCGGCCTGATCTGGCTCTTTCCGCTGACCTTCATCTCGAACGCGTTCGTGGACGCGAACCTGATGCCGTCCTTCCTGCGGCACATCGCGGAGTGGAACCCGTTCAGCGCGGTCGTGCAGGCGTGCCGTGAGCTGTTCGGCAACCTTCCGCCGGGCTTCAAGACACCCGACGCCTGGCCCATGCAGCACCCCGTGTGGGCCTCGCTGATCTGGTCGGTCGTGATCATCGCGGTCTTCCGGACGCTGGCGGTCCGCAAGTACCGCCGGGCGACCGGCTGACGGCTCCGGGTTTCGGGGCGGTCCGCGACGGCATGACGATGCCCCCGGCGCCGCAGCGGTGCCGGGGGCACGTCGAGGTCCGGACGGGAGGGGCTCAGCCCTCGTACGGCTCGGCCTTCAGGATCCTCACCGTGGCCTTCTTGCCGTTGGGCAGCTCGTACTCCGCGTCCTCGCCGACCTTGTGGCCGATCACGCCGGTGCCCAGCGGGGACTGCGGCGAGTACGTCTCGATGTCGGCGCTCGCGTACTCGCGCGAGGCGAGCAGGAACGTCAGCGTGTCGTCCTCGTCACCGTCGAACGCGATCGTGACGACCATGCCCGGCGCGACGGCACCGTCCGCCGCAGGCGCCTCGCCGACCTTGGCGTTCTCGAGGAGCTGGGTGAGCTGGCGCACACGCAGTTCCTGCTTGCCCTGCTCCTCCTTGGCCGCGTGGTACCCGCCGTTCTCACGCAGGTCGCCCTCCTCGCGCGCCGCGGCGATCTTCGCGGAGATCTCCGCCCGCGCGGGACCAGTAAGGTACTCAAGCTCATCCTTGAGCTTGTTGTACGCCTCCTGGGTCAGCCAGGTGACGTTCTCGCTGGTCTGGGTCACAGGTGCTCCTCGTAGGTACTGGGAATACAAAGCATCGCCCTACCCAGAAGAATGTTCCTTCACGGATGGGCGAAACCACGAGCCTAACAATTCAGGGGCCCAAGGGGGAGGACATAAGCCACCAGATTCACGTCAACGCAGGTCAGACGCTACGTATTCCAGGTGACGTCCGGTTGTCGTCAGTCGGCGTGGCAGCCCAGCAGCTCGGCCGTGGTGCCCTCGGAGGTGGTGCGGAGCGTGACGACCTTGTCGATGCGGGTGGCGTCCCCGGTGAAGCGGAAGTCGGCCCGGCCCACCTCGGCGCCGTCCTCGGCCTGGGAGCGGACGGTGCAGTAGCCGTCGGTGCCGGAGTCCTTGCGGACCTCCAGGTGCACCCGCACGGAGTCCTTGCCGGGCTCGAAGCTGATCACCTCTGCGCTGATCTTGCTCTGGGCGACGTAGTGGTAGCCGAACCAGCCGAGGAGCCCCAGCAGGGCCACCGCGAGGACGGCGCCGACGGCCTTGAGCTTGCGGTCGGCGCGCTCGTCCGAGGAACGGCCGTAGCGGCCCTCGGGCAGTCGCGTGCTCGCCGTACTCATGATCGTCCTCCAGACAGGGCCGGGACGGACGTCCCGGCAGGGGCCCCGGGACGTGGTCCCGGAATTATTCGCCCTCCGATTCGGTCACTATAGAAGCCGCTGATTGCGCCGACGCACACAGGGCGCCGACTTACTGAGGATTGAGTCTTGACTGACCAGTTGCGACTGATGGCCGTGCACGCCCACCCCGACGACGAGTCGAGCAAGGGCGCGGCGACCATGGCGAAGTACGTGTCCGAGGGGGTGGACGTGCTGGTCGTGACCTGCACGGGCGGGGAGCGCGGCTCCATCCTCAACCCGAAGCTGCAGGGCGACAAGTACATCGAGGAACACATCCACGAGGTACGCAAGAAGGAGATGGACGAGGCCCGCGAGATCCTCGGGGTCAAGCAGGAGTGGCTCGGCTTCGTCGACTCGGGCCTGCCCGAGGGCGACCCGCTGCCGCCGCTGCCGGAGGGCTGCTTCGCCCTGGAGGACGTCGACCACGCCGCCGGTGAGCTGGTGCGGAAGATCCGCTCCTTCCGTCCCCAGGTGATCACCACCTACGACGAGAACGGCGGCTACCCGCACCCCGACCACATCATGACCCACAAGATCTCGGTGGTGGCGTTCGAGGGGGCGGCGGACACCGAGAAGTACCCCGAGGCCGAGTACGGCCCCGCCTACCAGCCGCAGAAGCTCTACTACAACCAGGGCTTCAACCGCCCGCGCACCGAGGCCCTGCACCAGGCGATGCTCGACCGCGGTCTGGAGTCGCCCTACGGGGACTGGCTCAAGCGCTGGGACGAATTCGGGATGAAGGAGCGCACGCTCACCACGCACGTCCCCTGCGGCGACTTCTACGAGATCCGCGACAAGGCGCTGATCGCGCACGCCACGCAGATCGACCCCGACGGCGGCTGGTTCAAGGTCCCGATGGACATCCAGAAGGAGGTCTGGCCGACGGAGGAGTACGAGCTGGCGAAGTCCCTCGTCGATACCTCCCTCCCCGAGGACGACCTCTTCGCGGGCGTCCGCGACAATGCCTGACATGAGCGCAAGCGCAAGCCTGGCAATGACGCACCTCGTCTCCTTCGCCAAGGAGGTCGACGAGGACAAGGTCACCCCCGGCGTCCTCGGCTTCATCGTCTTCGCGGCGATGGCCCTGGCGGTGTGGGCCCTGATGAAGTCGATGAGCCGGCACATGAGCAGGGTCGACTTCACCCAGGTCCCGGACCCGGAGGCCGAGCGGGCGGAGGCGGAACCCGCGGACGCCAAGGCGGCCGGCCAGGGCGAGAAGCAGGACGCGGGGGCGTCCTCCGGCCAGGGCGAGAAGCAGGGCTGACCGCCCCTGCCCCGGGTGTGACACCCGTCGGTGGCCCGTCCGCCGCCGACGGGGTGCCCCCTGTGTCTCAGGGCTGCCTCAGACCTGCTCCTTCGGCTCCACCGCCACCCCCATCACCTCCCGCGCGTGCCGGCTCGGCGTCATGCCCAGTCGCCAGGCCTGCCACCCCGCCTCCAGGCTCACGCCGCGTTCCAGCAGCAGGGCCCAGGCGTCGGCGTACTCGTCGAGTTTGTCGTCGCGCAGGGGGTGGCCGGCGCGGGACAGCTGGGCCAGTTCCTCCTGGGCCACGGCCGTGCCGACCTCCACGCCGCCCGGTGCCGCGTAGGGCAGGAGGGTGCAGCGCAGGAAGCGGGCCCAGTCCTCGCCCCGGCGGTCGCCGTAGGACGTGAAGAGGCCGGCGGCCTCGTCGCACAGGGCCAGGGCCTGCTGGGTGCGGGCGTTGCCCGCGTCCACGACCGCCAGTTCCAGGCAGGTCCAGGCCTCGCCATGGGCGACGCCGATGCGCTGGAAGTCGGCGCGGGCGTCCACCAGGAGCTGGCGGGCGAAGCCGGAGTTGCGCAGCGAGCCCGTCTGGGCCGCCCGCTGGTCGCGGGTCACGCGGGCCGAGTGGTGGCGGGCGCAGGCCAGGCCGTAGACGTCCCGCATGCGCGAGAACATCGTGCGTGAGCGTTCCAGTTCGCGGACCGCCTGGTCCAGGTTGCCCGTCTCCTCCAGGGCCTGACCGAGGTAGTAGAGGGTCCAGGCCTCGCCGCGCGCGTCCTCGTTGTCGCGGTGCCGGGCCGCCGCGCCCCGCAGTTCCTCCACGGCCGGGGACGCGTCGCCGGCGACCAGCCGGGCGCGGGCCAGCTGCGTCAGGGCCCAGGCCTCCCCGCGGGCGTCGCGGGTGCGGCCGTACAGGTCGAGGGCCGCGCGCAGCTCGGACTCGGCGCGCGGGACGTCGCCCATGCGCAGACCGAGCTGGCCGAGCTGGAAGTGCGCCCAGGCCTGGCCGTGCACGGACTCGCCCGCGCGGTGCAGGACCAGCGACTCGGTCAGCAGGTCCAGCGCCTCCGCCAGCCGGGCCCGGTCGCGCTCCACCGCCGCGAGGGCGTGCATCGTCCACGCCCGGTCCGTGGCCAGCGCGGGCGAGGACTGCAGGGCCAGGGCCTCGCGGAGCTTCGCCGACGCCTCCGTCAGGTTGCCCTGGTGGTGCAGGGTGATGCCGAGGGAGCACAGGGCGCGCGCGGCACCGGCGTCGTGATGGGCCTCCCGGTAGAGGTCGACGACCGAGGCGAGGGTCGTGCGGGCCTTGTCGAGTTCGCCGAGCTGCCGGGCCGCGATGCCGGTGCGCCACTGCACCGACCGGACCAGCAGCCCCTCGTCCACCGCCTGGGCGAGTTCGCTGATCTCGCCCAGGCGGTACAGGTCGCCGCGCAGCAGGCAGTAGTCGCACAGGGCGCCCAGCAGGTTCAGCACCGCCGCCTGGTTCACGCCCTCGGCGTGCCGCAGCGCCGCCGTGATGAAGCTCGACTCGTCGTCCAGCCAGCGCAGCGCCTCGTCCAGGGAGGTGAAGCCGTACGGGCTGAAGCGGTTGGTGCGGGTCGACATGTTGCCGTCGACCATGCGCAGCACGGAGTCGGCCAGCTCGGCGTAGTTCACGATCAGCCGCTCCTGTGCCGCCGTGCGCCCGGCCGGTTCCTCCTCGTCGAGGAGGCGGGCCTGGGCGAAGGCGCGGACCAGGTCGTGCAGCCGGTAGCGGTTGCCCCGGACGTGGTCGATCAGCCCGGCGCGGGTCAGCGCCTCCAGGTGGCGGGCCGCCTCCGCCTCGTCGGTGGCCAGCAGCGCGGCGGCCGCGGCGACGCCCAGCGAGGCCCGGCCGGCCAGGGCCAGCCGGCGCAGCAGCCGTCGTACGGTCTCCGACTGGTCGGTGTAGCGCAGCCACAGGGCGCGCTCGACCGGCTCGACCGGGCCGTACGCGCCGAGGTCCGTGGCCAGGGCACGCGGGGAGCGCGGGCCGAGGCAGGAGCCGGCGATGCGCAGGGCCAGCGGCAGCCCGCCGCAGAGCTCCCGCACCTGGTCGGCCGACTCGGCGTCGTACGGCCCGGACCGGTCCTGCGCCGCCGCGCCCAGCAGCTCCTCCGCGCCGGCCGCGTCCAGCGGCTCCACCGACAGCTGGTGCACCCGCGCGGGCAGGCCGCCCAGCTCCAGCGGCTCCCGCGCGGTCACCAGCACCAGGCTGTCGGAGCGCTCCGGGACCAGGGCGCGGATCTGGCCGGCGTCCGAGGCGTCGTCGAGGACGACCGTGACCGGCAGGCCGGTCAGATGCTGGTGGTACAGCTCGCTGAGCCGTTTGACCTGCTGGTCGGGGGAGGAGCGCTCGCGGAACAGCAGTTGCTCGCGGGGCGCGCCGAGCCGGTTGAGCAGGTGCAGCAGGGCGTCGCGGGTGGACAGCGGGTTACCGGCCGGGCCCTCGGCGCGCAGGTCGACGACGCAGGCGCCGCGGAAGTAGTCCTTCAGATCGTGCGTGGCGTGCACCGCGAGGGTGGTGCGGCCGCTGCCGGGCGTGCCGTGCAGCACGACCACGGTCGGCTGGGTCTCCGTGCTGGCCCGGGCCGCCTGCACCCACTGCCGGATCTGCGCCAGCTCCTGCCGCCGCCCGGCGAACGGCCGCGCCGGTTCCGGCAGTTGCGCGAAGGACTGCTCCAGCACGTTGCGCCCGCGCGCCGCCGCGCTCTTGTCGGCGCCCCGCAGCCGCGGCCCGGTCTTCTTCGGACCGGTGGAGGCGGCGAGCAGCCGCTGCTGGTCCAGGAACGGACGGATGCCCCGCACCTCCAGTGCCGTCAGCCACTGCAGCCGCAGCTGCTCCGGTCCGCCCGGCTGGCTCACGGCCCCGGCGCGGTGGTGCGCGGCCGGCAGATGGGAGCCGACCACCTTCACGACCGTCGCGGCGGCGCCCACGACACCGACCGCGACGCCCGCGCCGAGCGCCGTGCCGGCGTCCGTGCCGAGGGCCATGTCGGCGACGACGGCAGCGACGGCCGCGACCCCGGCCACCAGCAGCGGTGTCCCGGCGCCCTCCCGGGCGTAGCGCTGCCCGAAGGTGAGCTGCCCGGCCGCCGCCTCGTCCAGGGCGCGCGTGTAGGCCTCGTACTCCTCGGCCGCGCTCTGCGCCATCGAGTCGAGCGCCCCGCGCGCCCTGGCGAGCAGTACCTTTCCGTCGCTGCGCCCGCCCGAGCGGCGCACCTCCTCCTCCACGGCCCGCACCAACAGCCGCTCGGCCTCCGCCCGATGACTGTCCCGCATGTCACGTCCCCCTCCGGCGGCAACGGCGATCCTCGGTGGTCCCTCGGTCGTCCCTCGCTCGTTGTCTCGGTCGTGTTCTGGTCAAGTGTGCTGCGGACGGCGCATCGGGGCGAGGGGGCGTGCCCGGACCGATTGTGTGAAGAGGAGGGCGGGTCGGTCTGCGGCGCGCGCGGGCGGACGTGCGTCCCGCGAGGGGTCCTCGCACCGCGTCTCACCGTGCTGCCGGGCCCGCACCCTTCGGGTGGCGAGGGGGAGCACGGTAGATTGGGGGCCGGCCGGCTCTGGCTCAACGGTGTGTCGTGTGCGGTCCGTGAGTAGATGTCATGACACACAGGGGTACAGGTGTTCAGCACATTATTCCGGCGCGGTGGGGGAAGGTTCCCGGGCCTGGGCGACGATCGGCGACGGGACGCGGAGCTGAGATCGCACAGCCGCCGGCTGATACGGGAACTCGCGCCTCCGCTGCCGCTGGGCGTCACCAAGCTGTGCGAGTTGCTGGCCGAGCAGCGCGGTACGCCGATCAGACTGCTGGAGTGGGACCTGCCGGCCGACGGCCCCTTCGGGGTCCTGCTCTCCCGCCAGGACGAGGACGTCATCGTCTACCAGGCGAAGACCACCAAGGCGCATCAGGAGCACATCATCCTGCACGAGGTCGGGCACATCGTCGCCTACGACCTGTCGGGGGAGCGGCCGGAGCAGCCGCAGTTGCGCAACTGCTACTCCGACCGGGACGAGAGGGACGCGGAGATCGTCGCGTCCACGCTCATGCACCAGGCGATGGCGGCGCAGCGGCAGGCGCGGCGCCACGGGCTCGACGAGCCGTGGCGGCCCTCCGTCTACGGCAGTCTCGTCTTCGAGAACGGGCTCACGTGAACTCCGGGCCGCCGCCCGGTGCTTCGGCCGGGCGACCGGCCGAAGGACAAGGCGGCGGCCCTCTGGGGACCAGAAGGTCCAGGGAGCCAGAGGCCTGAGGCGCCGGAGCTTCAGGGAGCCAGAGGCCTGAGGAGCCGGAGCTCCAGGGAGCCAGGGGCCTGAGGAGCCGGAGGTCCAGGGAGCCGGAGGTCCAGGGAGCCGGAGGTCTAGGGGACCAACACCAGCTTGCCGCGGAAACCGCCGCGCTCCAGGCGCCGGTGGGCCTCGGCCGCCTCCTCGAAGGGGAGCACGGTGGTCTCCTGGCGCGGGCCGTCCCCCCGGGCCGCGGTCTCGGCCACGTCGGCCAGGTCGTCCCCGTCCAGTTCCACGCCGATGAGGGTGTACGCCACGTCGGGCCGCACGGCCGGGTCCGGGGCGCTGAACGGGGTGATGGTGAGGAAGGCGCCCCGCGGGCGCACGGCCTCGAACAGGCCGGGCGCGCCGCCGGCGTCGATGACGATGTCGTAGGCCCCGGCCTCCACCTGCGCGGGGTCGGTGAGCACCGCGCCGTCGGCCGGGCACCCGGCCCGCCGCTCCTGCCATGCGGAGCGGTCGGCGGGGCGGACGAGCAGGTCGGTGCGGGCCGACGCCTCGTCGAGCAGGCGGGCGGCGACGTGCGCGCCGACGCCCCCCTGGGCGCCGATCAGCAGGATCCGCTTGCCTCGGCGGTCCGGGGTCCGGCGCAGCAACTGCACCGCGGTCACACCCGCGAGCGGCAGGGCGGCGGCGTCCGTGAGGGCCATGCCCTGCGGCACCCGCGCCACGTACTTCGGGTCGAAGGACACGTACTCGGCCATGCTGCCCACGCCGGTGCCCAGTTGCGCGGTCATCGCCAGGACGCGGTCACCGGCGCGGAAGCCGGAGCCCGCCGGGGCGTGCGCGACGGTGCCCGCCAGGTCCCAGCCGAGCACGGCGGGCAGTGAGGTGGGAATCAGGCCCGAACGGGTCGCGAGATCCACCGGGTTGACGGCCGCGGCGGCTGTCCTGATCACCAGGTCTTCCGCGGGCTCCGGGTCGGGCACCTCCTGGACTTCCAGGACCTCAGGTCCGCCGGTCCGGGTGAGGCGGACGGCCTTCACGCGTCTCCCTCCTCAGGGGACTTCGCCTCAGGGGAGGACTTCGCGGACTTCTTCGGGTCGTCCAGCACGTCCATGATCGACAGCAGTTGCTCGCGCATGGCCGGGGTGAGCTGGCCGGCGCGCATGGCGATGGAGCGCACCTGCCGGTCGGAGAGCGCTTCGGCCCACTCGTCCTTCTCCTCCTGGACGGGGGTGGGCGGGTCCTCCGAGATGAGCGCGCTCACCGACACCGGCAGCGTCATCTCCCGGGACTGGAAATACCGCACGATCGCCGAGAGCACGCTGACCGTCGGGTTGGTCTGCGAGCCGTTGCGCAACGCCGTCAGATAGCTCCGGGAGATCGTGACGTCGTGGCTCGGGTCCTGCGAGATCGCCTGGGCGACTTCGGAGGTTGTCGGTTCACGCAGCCGGCCCACGGCATCAGCCGTGGCGGCATCCGCGAACCAGGCATTCAGGCGTTCTGCCAGCGTGGCCATGCGGTCGACCTTCCAGGGGGGTTCCGGCGACTCAGGGTGGCGGCGGTGAGGCGCGGTGCGGCTCAGCCCGGCGGATGCGCGCTGCGTTTGTCCCCCGTGCGTCGACAGCGTCGTCTCCGTGCCCATCAGCTTAGCACGAATGTTACATGCGGCGGTTCTGCTGCTACTATATTCGACACAACGCTGCTCAAGAGGTCACCCGTGCAGTGATGTGGCATCGATTTTGGAGGGGACATGCATAGCGGCACTCAGTTCACCCAGGGGCTCCGCCTGGCCATGGACAACGGCCCGGCCTGGACGGTCGAGGCCGTGCGCCAGGTGCGGTACCACGTCGTCAGCTCCGACCACCTCTTCTCGCCGGACAACACCACGCTGCTGACGGGCTGCCCGGACGCCCCGCTGCGGGCCGGAGAGCGGCGGCTCGTCGTCATCGACGAGAACGTGGACGCGCTCTACGGCGCGCGGATCCGCGCGTTCTTCGACCACCACGACATCGCGGTCACGGTGCTCGCCCTGCGCGCCGACGAGACCGTGAAGCAGTTCGACGCCGTCTCCCGGGTCGTCGACGCCATGAACGACTTCGGGATCGACCGCCGCCGCGAGCCGGTCATCGCCATCGGCGGCGGGGTGCTCACCGACATCGTCGGATTCGCGGCGAGCCTCTACCGGCGCGGAACCCCGTACATCCGCATCCCCACGACGCTGATCGGCCTCGTCGACGCGGGAGTCGGCGTCAAGACCGGCGTCAACTACGACACCGGGAAGAACCGGCTGGGGACCTACGCGGCCGCCACGGCCACCTTCCTCGACCGCTCGTTCCTGCGCAGCCTGGACCTGCGGCACATCAGCAACGGCCTGGCCGAGATCCTGAAGATGGCGCTGATCCGCTCCGAGGAACTGTTCGAACTGCTGGAGAGGTCCGGCCCCGAGGTGCGCGCGGACCGCTTCCAGGGCTCCACCGGCGAACTCGCCCGGGCCGCCGACGCGATCGTCGCCGAGTCCATCCACCTCATGCTCGAAGAGCTGCAGCCCAACCTGTGGGAGTCCGCGCTGGAGCGCTGCGTGGACTACGGGCACACCTTCAGCCCCACCATCGAGATGCACGCCCTCCCGGAGCTGCTGCACGGCGAGGCCGTCGTGATCGACATGGCGCTCACCACGGCGCTGGGTCTCCTGCGCGGCGACGTCGGCCAGGAGCAGGCCGACCGGATCTTCTCCGTCATCCGCGCGCTCGGACTGCCGCTGTGGAACGACGTGCTGGACGACCCGAGCCTGCTGGAGGCGGCGCTGCGCGACACCGTGCGCCACCGCGACGGCCGGCAGCGGCTGCCGTTGCCGGTCGGCATCGGACGCCACCGCTTCGTCAACGACGTCGAACCCGCCGAGCTGCGCGCGGCGGCACAGCTGCTGCGCCGCCGTGCCGAGGACATGACGCAGGACGCCCCGGCCGAGGCCCTGGTGAGCGCATGAGTGCCGCCCCGGAGCGCATGCCCGAGCGTGCGGTGGTGATCGGCGGCTCGACCGGGATCGGGCGGGGTGTCGCCGACGCCTGGGCCGCCGCCGGCATCGAGACCCACGTCTTCAGCCGCAGCCGGCCCGCCGGCCAGGGCAGTGACCGGCTGGTCTGGCACCGGCTCGACTTCCGCGACCCGGAGCAGGCCAAGGAGGCGCTGCGGGCCGGCATCCCGGAGCGGACGGACCTGGCCTGCTACTCCGCCGTCTACTTCACCTCCCGGCGTGAGCCGTTCACGCAGGTGAGCGAGGCCGACTGGCTGGACCAGTTCGCGGTCAACGTGCACGGTCTGGCGTGGACGCTGCGTGCGGCGCTGCCCAGGCTGCGCGCGGCCGCGCCCGGGATGTTCCTGCACATCTCGTCCGAGGTCGTCTACAACGCCGGGCCGAACCGCTCGGGCTACGCCGCCACCAAGGCCGCCGCCGACTCCCTGATCCGCTCGGTGTCGCAGGAGACCGACCCGGCCGAGACGACGTTCGTGCAGGCCCTGCCCGCCGGCATGGTCGACAGCCCCGGCATCCGGGCCCGCCGGTCCGCGGACTTCGACTACAGCGGCTACATGTCCCCGGCCGCCTTCGCGCCGCTGGCCGTCGAACTCGCCCGCACCCGCGGGGTGCCGCACGCCGGGGAAGCGCTCGTCGTGCACGAGGACACCACCTGGACGTCCGTCGCGGACGACCTCCCCGTGTCCCAGTCGCGTCCGCTCGCCGGCGCCCGGCCGTAGCCGGTCACCCGGCCGTAGCCGGTCACCCGGCCGTGGCCGATCACCCGGCCGTGGCCGATCACCCGGCCGTGGCCGGTCATCCGTACGTCACCGGTCCGTCCGCGGACCCATTCCCAGGAGCATCCCTTGCCTCAACTGCACGCGGCTGCACTGCTGTTCGACATGGACGGCACCCTCGTGGACTCCACCGCGCTGGTCGAGTCCACCTGGGCCGGCTTCTGCGAGCGGCACCAGCTCGACCTCGCGGAGGTGCTGGCCTTCGCCCACGGGCGCCCCACCCGGGAGACCGTGTGCCGTTTCCTCCCCGACCCCGACCAGGCGGCGGCGGAGACCCGGCGCCTCGTCGCGCACGAGGAGTCGGAGACCACCGGCATCACGGAGGTCCCCGGCGCCCGGGCGCTGCTGGCCGAACTGCCGCCGGACGCCTGGGCCGTGGTCACCTCCGCGGGCCGCCGGCTGGCGGAGGTGCGGATGGCGGCGGCGGGACTCCCGCTGCCCGCGATCCTGGTGAGCGCGGACGACGTGACGCGCGGCAAGCCGGAACCCGAGGGCTATCTGCGGGCCGCCGCCGCGCTCGGCTGCCCGCCGGAGGACGCCGTCGTCGTCGAGGACTCCAGCGCCGGAGTGCGGGCCGGACTGGCCGGCTGCGGACGCACCGTGGTCATCGGCAGCCTCGACGCCTACGACGACGTGGCCCCGCGCTGGGCCGACTTCCGCGGGTTCCGGGTCGCCGACCGGCAGCCGGGCCGGGCCGGCGTGACCCTCGACGTGCCCGAGCCGGTCGCCGCGGGACCGGTGGTCCGGCGATGAGCCCCGTCGCCGCCTCCCAGGACCCGATCGAGGACCATCGGACCGCCGCCGGGGCGCCGGCGACGACCTTCGCGGCGGACATCGGCGGCACCTGGGTGCGGATGAGCACCGGCGGACCGGGCGCGCCGGTGGAACGGGTTCCCTCGCCCAGCCGTCTGCGCCACCCGGACCGCTCCACCGCCCGGCTGCGGGCCGACATGGTCGAGCTGCTCAGCGACCGGGTCCCCGCGGGCGCCCGCGCCGCCCTCTCCTTCGGCGCGGCGATCGACCATCTCACCGGCACCGTCTACGGATCGGCTCCGCTGTGGGGGGCCGCGGACACCCCGTACGACCTCGCCGCCGACCTGCGGCGGAGCCGGCCCGACGTCACCTGGCACCTCGTCAACGACGTCACCGCGGCACTGCTGGACTTCGCCGCCGTGCACGCCCGGCCCGGCACCCGCCGGGTCGCCTATCTGACCGTCAGCAGCGGCATCGCCCTGCGGATCGCGGATCTGGAGCGGACCAGGATCCCGGTCGACACCTGGGGGCTGCAGGGCGAGGTCGGCCACCTGCCGGTCCCGCTCACCGACCCCGGCGCGGAGGTACTGGCGGGACTCCCCTGTGAGTGCGGCGCGACGGACCACCTGGCCTCGCTCGCCTCCGGGCCGGGCCTCGTCCGCGCGGCCCGGCGGCTCGGGATACCCCGGGCTCCGCAGGTCGCCGACTGGCTCCCGGGCGCTCTCGACGCCAACGACCCTGGCGCGAGGCGGCTGCTGGAGCTGGGCGCCGCCCCGGTCGCCCACCTGCTGCGCACCCTGTGGTGCCTCGACCCGCACCTCGACCTGATCGGGGTCGGCGGGGGCGTGGCCGAAGGGCTGGCCGGCCACTACGCGGCCGAGATCCGCCGCCGCCTCGCCACCGCCACCTCCTACGCCGACCGGGGGCGCGACGACGCCTGGCTCGGCGACCGGCTCGTGTTCTGCGGCCCGGGGCAGGTGGACCCGCTGCGCGGGGTCCTGCGCATCGGCGACTGGCTCCCGGGGGTCACCCCGTGAGCGCCGCGACCCACCGGGCCCTGGTCCGCCGGCCCGCCGACAGCTCCGGCCGCACTCTGGTCGAGGTGGCCGAGGTGCCCACCCCCCGGCTCGACCCCGGCGACGTCCTGCTCGCGCCGGCGGTCGTGGGCATCTGCGGCACCGACTGGCAGATCCTGCGCGGCCTGCGCGACGACCCCAGCCCCGTCCTCGGCCACGAAGGCGTCGCCCACGTGGTGGAACCCGGGGACTCCGGGCTGCCGGCGGGCACGCCGGTCACCGTGAACCCCACGCATCCCGAGGACCCGTCCTTCCTGCTCGGCCACAACCTTCCCGGGCTCTGGGCGGAGCGCACCCGCATCCCCGCCGCGGCCGTACGCGCCGGACTGGTCGTCCCGGTGCCCGCCGACGCCGCACGGCCACGGGTGGCCGCGCTCGCGGAACCGCTCGCCGCCGCCCGGTACGGCGCGCGGATCGTGCGCCACACGCTGCGCCCGGCGGCGCTGGTCGTGTGGGGCGACGGCATCGTGGGGCGCCTCGCGCGCGAGTTGTGGCGCACGGAGGAGCCCGGGCCGCGCACCCTTCTCGTGGGGCACGGCGACGACGCCGTCGACCCGCACGACGCCGACCTCCCCCGGCTGCTGGCCGGTCTGCCCTCACCGGTCGCCGCCGTCATCTGCACACCCCGCACCGGAACACGCGAGGCGCTGACCACCCTGGACCGGTACGTGCCGGGCACGCTGCTGGTCGACGTGCACGCCGGGCTGCCCTCGGGCCCGGTCCCGCTGACCGGGGGCGACATCGACGTCGCCGCGCTCCGTACGGCGAACTGCGGCGGAACCCCCTGGCCCCCGCGGGTCGAGGAGTTCGCCCGTCCGCACGGCAGGCTCCTGCTCTGCGGCCACCGCGGCGTCTCCGGCGACCAGCTGCGGGACGCCGTCGAACTGCTGCGGACCACCCCGCGGCTCGGGGAGCAGGTGCTCACCCACGAGGTCGGACTGGAGGAGGCCGCCGACCTCGTCAACACCGTGCTGACCACGTCCAGGCGCCGCGCCGACGGCCGCCGCGTGCTCAAGACCGCGATCCGTGTCGGGAGCCGGCCATGACCGCACCGGCCACCACAGCCCTGCCCCCCGCCGGCCCGGCTCCGACCGCGCTCGCCGTCGCCGCGCCGCAGTGGCGGATCGACACCGACCGCCGGACGGCCGCCCGCGCCGCCCTCGCGGCAGGGGCCGATCAGCTGCACCTCGACTACGGCGGTGCCCACCGCGGCCCGCCGCTGAGCGACCGCGCCGCCCTGCGAGCGGCCGAGGCGGTCACCGGGGAGCTCCCGGTACCCGTGCTCGCCGTCAACCACCTCAACGACATCGGCCTGGCACACGAGCAGGGCACCGCCGACCCGGCGGCCGTCGAGCTGCTGCTGCGGGCCCTGGACTGCGCCCTGCACCTGGGCGCCGCCGTGCTCCACGTGCCCGGCTTCCGGCGGAGCCTGCCGAACACAGAGGGACTGCGTGCCGGAACGGCCGAGGCGCTGCGCGGCCTGTGCGCGCGGCTCGCCGGGACACACCTGCTGGTCGCCTACGAGTCGCCGCTCGGCCCGCACGACTCCCTCGCACTGGCCCGGGCGGTGGACCACCCCGCCCTGCGGCTGGTCCTGGACACCGGCAACCTGGCCGACGCGGGACTGCGGCCGCTCGCCTTCGCCGAACAGGTCGGGGCCGCCGGGCTCCTGCTGCCGGACCTGCACGTCAAGGACGGCTCCCGTACGACGGCCCCCTCCGCCGCCGACCTCCCGGCCCTGCTCCGGCGCTCCCGCGCCCGCTCGGTGCTCGTGGAGAACGACTACCGGAAGACCCCGGGCCGCCTGCGCGAGGACATCGCGCTCTGCCGCCGCGCGGCCGAAGACCCCCGCCACCCCGAGGACGCACCATGAGAACCATCCAGCTCACCGCCCCCCGCACGCTGACCGTCACCGAGACCGCACCGCCCGAACCCGGCCCCGGCGAGGTCCTCGTCCGGGTGAGCCTGCTCGGCCTGTGCGGCACCGACCTCGGCTTCTTCGACGGCAGCAGCAACTACCTGCGCGACGGCCTGAAGAGCTACCCCTTCGTCCCGGGACACGAGTGGATCGGCACCGTCGTCGGGACCGGCCCCGGCACCGACCCGGACCTGCTGGGCCGGCGCGTGTCGGGCCACAACTTCCGCGTCTGCGGCCGGTGCGCGCACTGCCACGCCGGGCGCATCCGCTCCTGCCCGGACCGCAGCGAGATCGGCGTGCTCGGGCCCCGCCCGGGCGCCGGCGCGCAGCTGATCACCGCGCCGCAGGACACCCTCACCCGGATCCCCGACGCCCTGTCCGACGCGGCCGGTGCCCTGCTGGAGCCGACCGCCGCCGCGGTGCACGCCGTGGACCGGCTCGGCGTGACGGCGTCGGACCGCGTCGCGGTGCTCGGCGCGGGCACGCTCGGCGTCGCGGCGGCCCAGACGGCCCGGGCGATCGGCGCGGACACCGTCGTCCTCGATCCGAACCCGGCCGCCCGCGTGCTGGCCGCCGAGCTGGGCCTGCGCGCCCAGGCCGGCCCGGCCGCGGCGGACGAGGAGGCCTACGACGCCGTGATCGAGGCGTCGGGCAGCGAGGCGGCGGTCCGCTCCGCCGTCCGCCTGGTCGCCGCGGGCGGGCGCATCGCCCAACTGGGCACCCCGCACCACGCCGTGGACGGCTTCGACGCGGCCGGTCTGGTGATCCGGGACGTGACGCTGCACGGCGTGCTGTCCGGGATCGGCTACTGGGACCGGCTCGTCGGACTCGTCGAGTCGGGCGCGGTGAACCTGGACGCCCTCGTCGACCGGGTCTTCCCGCTGGACGAACTGGACGCCGCCTTCGCGCGCCTCGCCGACGGCAGCCGGAACCGTCCCAAGGTCCTCGTCCGGATCGACCCGGCGCTCGCGGAACCCGGCCCGGCATGAGCGGCACCGCAGTGGCCCGGGAACGGATCGACGCGCCGACCGCCGCGCGGCTGGCCGTCCTGGCGAGCGCCACCTTCGTCTACGTCACCTTCGAGGTCTTCCCGGTCGGGCTCATCCAGGACATCGCCCGCGACCTCGATGTCTCGGCCGGCCGGGTGGGCCTGCTGATCAGCGGCTACGCCGTGGTCGCCGCCGTCGTCACGGTGCCGACGGTCGCGCTGGCCTCCCGCGTCTCCCGGGGCACCGCCCTGGTGGTCTCCCTCCTCGTCCTCGTCGTCGCCGAACTGCTCGCGGCGGCCGCGACCAGCTTCTCGATGATGGTGGTCAGCCGGGTCGCCGCGGCCCTGACGCACGGCGTGCTGTGGTCGCTGATCGCCCCGGCCGCGGCCACGCTGGTGCCGCGCGAGCGGGTGGGCACCGCCACCGCGGCGGTGTTCGGCGGCTCCACGCTCGCCGCGATCCTCGGCAGCCCGGGGACCACGTTCATCGGCGAGCTGATCGGCTGGCGCGCCACGGCCCTGGTCCTCGCGGCGGCCACCGTCGCCGTGACGCTCGGGCTGGTCTGGGCTCTCGGGCTGCGACGCGACCCCCGGCCGCCGGTGGCCGGGGAACCGCCGGGGCCGGCCGTCCCGGAGCCCGGCCGGCCGGCGGTGCCCTGGCGGCGCGTGCTGACCCTGTGCGCCGTCGCGGTCGTGCTCATCACCGCGCACTTCCTGAGCTACACCTACTTCGCCGTCCTCGTCGCCGACCTCACCGGCACCTCCGCCGCGGTGGTCGTACTGCTCGCGGTCTTCGGGGCCGCGGGGGCGGTGGGCACCTTCCTGGTGGGCCGGCACAACGACACGGCCCCGCAGCGGACGGCGGCCGTGACCATCGCGGTGTTCGCGGTGGGCATCGGACTGCTGGCGCTCGCCTCGGCCCTGGACGGCACCACCACGCGCGGCGCGGCGGCCGCGGTCGCCGTCGCCCTGTGGGGCGGCGCGTTCGCCGCGGCCGGGCCCGTCTTCCAGACGGGCGTGATGCGCCTGGCCGGCGAGGACGCCGACCGGGCCTCCTCGGTCTACGTCACCGGCTTCCAGATCGGGATCGCCGGCGGTTCGGCCCTGGGCGCCGCCTTGCTGGCCCACTCGTCGCTGTGGCTGCCGGTCACCTCCACCGCGCTCGTGGCGCTGGTGCTGGCGGTGGTCCTGGTGCGACGGCCCGTGCCCGCGGCGCAGGAACCCCGGGATCGGCACCCGGAACTGTGCTCACAGGAGCACTGAAGCGTCTTAAGAAGGCACATTGCTAATATAGTGGCAGCCGTGCTTTTATAGAGCGCATGCTTGGCGCCAGGGAGGCGGCCCGACGGCGCCCCTGGCCTCGCCACTCCACCCGAGAAAGGCAGTGAGATGCCCCGCACCACCGTCGACGGCACGACCGTCCACTACCGCACCGAGGGGCAGGGCCCCGGTCTGCTCCTGGTGCACGGCACCGGCGCCACCGGCGAGACCAACTACGGTCACCTGGTCAAGGAGTTCGCCGACCGGCACACCGTGATCTTTCCCGACTACGCGGGCAGCGGTGACACCGTCGACGACGGCAGCCCGCTGACGCTGGAGCAGCTCGCCGACCAGGTCCTCGGGGCCGCCGACGAGGCGACCGACGAGCCCGTCGACGTCGTGGGCTTCTCGCTCGGCGCGCTCGTCGCCGTCATGGCCGCGGCCCGGCGCCCCGAGCGGGTCCGCCGGCTCGTGCTGGTGGCCGGCTGGGCCCGCAACGACGACCTGCGCAAGCGTCTCGGGTTCACCCTCTGGCGCCGGCTGGCCGACCTCGACCCGGAGCTGTACTCGCACTACATCAGCCTGCTGCTCTTCACCCCGGGCTTCCTGGCGGACCTCGACGCGGAGACGTTCGACGCGGCCGTGGGCGGTGCCGAGGTCAACGAGGGCACGCTGCGGCAGATCGAGCTCGGCCTGGACGCCGACATCCGGGAGCTGCTGCCCGCGATCGGCGTCCCCACCCTGGTCGTCGGCTGCCGCCACGACCAGCTCGTCCCGGTCGACCATTCCCGGGAACTGCACGAGGCGATCCCCCGCAGCACCTACCTGGAGATCGAGAGCGGCCACCTGGTGCCGGCCGAGGCCCCGGACGAACTCGTCGACGCCATCCGGAACTTCCTCACCTGACACCGGCGGCGCGGACCCCGGGGCGGGCGGCCCGGCAGCGGCACCCACGGCCCGCCACTCCCGAAAGCCCCACCCCGGCCCGCCCGCGTCCCACTGCGGCGAACCCGCCCGGCCGCGACCACCCCGGCCCGTCCGCATCCCACTGCGGCGAACCCACTCGGCCGCGACCACCCCGGCCCGTCCGCATCCCGCCGCGGCGGACCCACTCGTGCCGCGACCACCCCGGCCCTCACCCGCACCCGGGCCGCGACCGCCCCGGCCCGCCCGCACCCCGCTGCGGCGGACCCCCTCAGGCCGTGAACGCCCCGGCCTCGCCCGCATCCGACCGCGGCGAACCCACCCGGGCCGCGACCACCCCGGTACGGCCCGGGCCGCGCCACCGTGCTCCGCCCGCCGCGTCCATCCGAGCTGAAGGAACAACGCCCGCCCATGGCCACGCCCCAGATCACCCCGCCCGAACTCATACCGCCGACGGACACGGCCCCCGGCCCCGCAACACCCGCCGACCCGCTCCCGGCCGGCGCCGACGCGCCGAGCACCGGCGTCCCCACCGGCGTCGACGCACCGAGCGCCGACGCACCGAGCGCCGACGCACCGAGCACCGACGCACCGAGCACCGACGCACCGAGCGCCGACGCGCCGAGGGTCGGCGGTCCGGCCGTCCGGCTGCCCTCCCTGACGGGTATGCGGTTCCCGGCGGCGCTCCTCGTCTTCCTGTTCCACGTCTCCCTGCCGGCCCACTGGCTCATGGCCGGCGACGCCAACACCACCCTCTTCGCCCGCCTCACCGAGCAGGCCGGTGGCGTCGGCGTCACCTTCTTCTTCGTCCTCAGCGGCTTCGTCCTCGCCTGGTCCGCCCGCGAGGGCGACCCGCGGACGTCGTTCTGGCGCCGCCGGTACGTCAAGATCGTGCCCAACTACGTCGTCGCCTGGGCGCTCGCGATGCTGCTGATCGCGTCCGGCACCGCCTGGTGGCGGTCGGCGGCCACCTTCTTCATGCTCCAGTCCTGGGTCCCGGACTACACGACCAACTTCGCCGTGAACTCCCCGGGCTGGTCGCTGTCCACCGAGGTCTTCTTCTACCTGTGCTTCCCGCTGCTGCACGCCGGGGTCCGGCGGATCGCCCCGCGGCGGCTGAAGTTCTGGATCGCGGGTGTCATCGCCGGGGTGTTCGCCACCCCCTGGCTGGCCACCACCTTCATTCCGGCGGGCGACGTCTACATGTCGAACGAGCCCGGCGTCTCCGGACTGCACCTCTGGTTCGCCTACGTCTTCCCGCCGTCCCGGCTGCTCGACTTCCTGCTCGGCATCCTGGTCGCCCGGGCCGTCATGCTGGGCCGCTGGCGCGACATCGGCCTCGTCTGGTCCGGCCTGCTGATGGTGGCCGGCTACGTGGTCGCCGAACTCCCCGGCGTGCCCTACCTCCTCGCCCAGCGCGCGGTCTGCCTCGTGCCGTGCGTGCTGCTGATCGCGGCCGGAGCGCTGGCCGACGCGTCGGGCCGGCCGACCCCGTTCGCGAACCGCGCGATGACCTGGCTCGGCGAAGTCTCCTTCGCCTTCTACCTGCTGCACTTCATCGTGCTCTCCGAGGCGCGGGAACTGCTCGGCGCCCGGCTGGAGTCCGGCTGGGCCGTGGCCGCGTTCGTCGTCGCCGAATGCGCCGTCTCGGTCCTGCTGTCCTGGGCGATGTACGCCTGGGTGGAAAAGCCGCTGGTCCGCCGCTGGTCCCGCTCGCGGGCCAAGGCCCCCGCCGCCGTGGCCGCCTGACCCGGCGACCACCCGATGCCGTGACCCCGCCCCCCCGCGCCCGCCCCCGCGCCCGCCGCCCGGGCGCGGTGACCGACACCCCGCACGATTCGAAGGTGCCCCCATGCCGTTCCGACTCGCCGCGCTGATCCTCGCGATCTTCTGCGTCGGCACCGCGGAGCTCTCGCCCAGCGGGATGCTGGACGACCTCTCCACCGACCTCAGCGTGAGCCTGGCCTCGGCCGGCCTGCTGGTGACCGCGTACGCGTTGACGATGGTGGTCGGTGGCCCGCTGGTCACCGCGCTCACCACCCGCGTCCCCCGCAAGCTGTTGCTGGTGGGCCTGCTGACCGCCTTCGTCCTGGGCAACGTCGTCTGCGCCCTGGCGTCGGGTTTCGGCATGCTGATGGCGGGCCGGGTGCTGACCGCGGTCGTGCACGGCACCTTCATGGCGGTGTGCGTCGTGACCGCCGGTGACATGGCCGGCGAGGGCAAGGGGGGCGCCGCCGTCGCGGCCACTCAGCTCGGGATCAACCTCGCCACCGTGCTCGGTGTCCCCATGGGCTCCTTCCTCGCCCAGCACTACGACTGGCGGGCCCCGTTCGCCCTCGTCGCGGCGCTGGCCGCGGTGGCCATCGTCCTGATCCTCGCCTGGGTCCCCGGCACGCCCGCCCCGACGGTCACGGCGGCCCATGAGGCGCGGGTGTTCCGCCGCCCGGCCGTCTGGGGCACCGTGGGCGCCACGGTCCTGTGCTCCGGCGGGATGTTCACCCTGATCACCTACATGGTGCCGCTGCTGACCGGCGTCGGCCACCTGCCGCGGCACTGGGTCCCGGCCGTGCTCCTCGCCTACGGGGTGGGCTCCATCGTGGGCAATCTGCTCGGCGGGCGGTACGCGGACCGCGGAGTCGACCGGGCGGTGGGGCGGATCTCCTGGATCCTGGTGGCCGCCTGCCTGCTCTGCTGGCTCCTCGCGCCCCACGCGGCGGGCGGTGCCCTCGCCCTCGTGGTGTTCTCGCTCGCCACCTTCGCCCTGATCCCCGGACTCCAGACCAAGGTGCTCGCCGAGGCGGCCGACGCGCCGACGCTGTCGCTCACCGCCAACATGTCCGCCTTCGGGCTGGGTGCCGCACTCGGGTCGTGGATCGGTGGTCTGCTCACCGACTCCGGCCTCGGCACCCGTGGCGTGCCCCTCGGGGCGGCCGCGCTCACCGCCTCGGGCGCGCTGCTCGTGCTCGCCCTGCGCCGCGCGGCCCGCCGTGCCCCGGCCGTCCTTCCCGCGAACGACCGCCCGCTCGCCGTCTCCACCGCCGAGAAATGAGTTGCCGTGACCGCACCACTGCACGCCCCGCCCGGCCCCCGTCCCGGCCGTGCCCCCCTTGAGGACCCGGTCAGACGCCCGGCACCCCTGCCGTCGCTGACGGGCCTGCGCTTCATCGCCGCCGTCCTGGTCTTCTTCTTCCACTCCTCCTTCTTCGAGCCGCTGACGAACCCCTTCGCGGACCGCGGTTTGGCCGAGGGATTCCAGTGGCTGTTCAGCAAGGCGGGCTGGATGGGGGTCTCCTTCTTCTTCGTGCTGAGCGGCTTCGTCCTGACCTGGTCGAGCCGACGGGACGACACGGTCACCGGGTTCTGGCGCCGCCGGCTCCTCAAGATCTTCCCCAACCACATCGCCATGTGGGCCCTGGCGATGCTGCTCTTCGCCGGGGCGGCGACCCCGCTCACCGCGTGGCTGCCGAACCTGTTCCTGGTCCACTCCTGGTTCCCGCAGCACGACATCTACATCAGCGTCAACGCACCGAGCTGGTCGCTCTGCAGCGAGCTGCTGTTCTACCTGCTCTTCCCGTTCCTCATCGGGCCGGTGCGGCGCATCCGGACGGAGCGGCTGTGGGGGTGGGCCGCTGCCATGGTGGCCGGCATGGTCGCCCTGGAGTTCGCCGTCGACCTGCTGGTGCCGGCCCAGCCGCGCACCCCCGAGGGATTCCCCATCTCCTCGCTCCAGTTCTGGCTCGGCTACAACTTCCCCCCGGGCCGCCTCTTCGAGTTCGTCCTCGGCATGCTGCTGGCCCGGCTGGTGCTGGCGGGCCGGTTCCCGCGCGTTCCCCTCGCCGGCGCGCTCGCGCTGGCCGTGGGCGGCTACGCGCTGGCGCTGAACGTGCCGTTCCTGTACGGGTTCACCGTGGCCACCATCGTCCCGGTCGGTGTGCTGGTGTGCGCGGTGGCGACGGCCGACATCCGCGGCGAGCGCACCCTGCTGAGCGGCCGCGTGATGCGGTGGCTGGGGGAGGTGTCCTTCGGCTTCTACCTCGCCCAGTACGTCGTCCTCTACTACGGCCGCACCTACGTGCTGCACGACCGGACCTACGGGCTGGTCGGCGGCGTGCTCGAACTGCTCGTCCTGCTGCTCGTCACGCTGGCGCTGGGCTGGCTGCTGATGGTGTGCGTCGAACGTCCCGTCATGCGCCGCTGGGCCCGGCCCCGCGGGAGGCGCCGGCCCCTGGAGCCGAACGCAGTTCCCGCAGACCACGGGAGAGCGCCATGAGGCCGGCCAGGTCGCTCTCGTAGTCGGCGTCGTGGCCGGCCCCCGGCGCCAGGAAGGCCGGTGTGGCCGGCGCCGCGGTACCGGCACGGTCCGCCTCACCGCGCAGTCGCAGGGCCCGGTCCACCAGCCGCACGAGGTCCGGCCCGGCGTTCTCCCCGGCCGCCCCGTGCGACTCCGCCTCCTCGGAGGCGAGGTGCAGATAGGGGCTGAGCCGGGTGAGGCCGTCCCGGCACTCCACGTATCTGCGGTACACGGCCGAGGTGTAGTCCAGCGGCGGCAGCCACCGGCGGCCCCGGGGCTGGTCCAGGACCAGCTCGGGATAGAAGGCGACGAGCCGCTGCCACAGCTCGGCCAGCTCGCGGAACCGGCTCCGGTGGACGGCGCGCTCCCGCAGGAACTGGGCGGCGCTCGCGAAGCACGGGATGCTCAGCCCGGCGCACACCGCGATGGTGGCCACCTGGCCGAGGAGGAAGATGTCGGTATAGGTGAAGTGGTGCCCGTACCCGCGGCAGGCACGGCAGTTGACCCACAGGATCCGCAGGACGCAGCTGAGGGAGAGCGCGAGCAGGCCGACGGAGACGATGCTCAGGGACACCTGCCGCATCAGCCGGCCGCGCCGGGCGTGCCACGCGGCGAGCACCCCGCACGCGGCGTAGCCGAAGACCAGATAGACACCGCCGATGTCGTAGAAGGCGCGCACCCGCCAGTCGTCCAGGTACGGCAGCGTGAAGGTGTGGTCGCGCAGGCGCGGCGGCATCAGCGCGGTCACGAGGACCATCGCCGTGAAGCAGGACAGGCACATCACCACCTCCGGCCTCGTCCACAGCGTCCGGCGCTGCAGCGGGCGCTCGCGCAGGAAGCCGACCATGAGGCACAGCCCGGTGAAGAACGCCAGGTTGTACGCGAGCTTCGTGGCTCCGGTGAAGAGCAGGCCGTCCAGGAGTGCCGTGTCCCACAGCTGGCTCAGCACGTTCCCGGTGCCCAGCAGGAGGAGCGACAGGCACAGGTGCAGCCGCAGGGGCGCCCGGAAGCGCTGCCGGATCAGCGGCGGAAGCGTCCACGCCGTGCCCCCGAGCAGCGTGACGACCGCCAGCACGTTCACGAACTTCACATCAGCCAGCCACCAACGCACGGTCACGGTACGGCGACCGGAACATCACGGTGGGTGACGACGTCGAAGCGCCTCACTGATCCGAACACGCGTCCCCCTGTTCGCAGAACCCATTACGAGGCCACATCACGACGCGTCTTCGAGCCCATGCCGACCACCGAGCAACCTACGGCGGCCCCACGGCGGACGGCAAACCAGCCCGTGGGCCGTCCCGTGGCGCGTGGGCGGGGCGCGGGCGGGTGCGCAAGGATGGAGGCATGCCCAATCGACTCGCCCGAGCCACGTCCCCGTACCTCCTCCAGCACGCGGACAACCCCGTCGACTGGTGGCCGTGGGAGGCGGACGCGTTCGAAGAAGCCCGCCGACGCGATGTCCCCGTCTTCCTGAGCGTGGGCTACAGCGCCTGCCACTGGTGTCACGTCATGGCCCACGAGTCCTTCGAGGACCAGGAGACCGCCGACTACCTCAACGCGCACTACGTGAGCGTGAAGGTCGACCGCGAGGAGCGGCCCGACGTCGACGCCGTCTACATGGAGGCCGTGCAGGCGGCGACCGGGCAGGGCGGCTGGCCCATGACCGTCTTCCTCACCCCCGACGGCGAACCCTTCTACTTCGGCACGTACTTCCCGCCCGCCCCCCGCCAGGGCATGCCGTCCTTCCGGCAGGTGCTCCAGGGCGTGCACCAGGCCTGGGCGGAGCGGCGGGAGGAGGTCACCGAGGTCGCCGGGAAGATCGTCCGCGACCTGGCGGGCCGCGAGATCTCCTACGGCGACGCGCAGACCCCCGGCGAGCAGGAACTCGCGCAGGCGCTGCTCGGGCTGACCCGGGAGTACGACCCGCAGCGCGGCGGGTTCGGCGGGGCGCCGAAGTTCCCGCCGTCCATGGTGCTGGAGTTCCTGCTGCGCCACCACGCCCGCACCGGCGCCGAGGGCGCCCTGCAGATGGCGGGCGACACCTGCGAGCGCATGGCCCGCGGCGGCATCTACGACCAGCTCGGCGGCGGCTTCGCCCGCTACTCCGTCGACCGCGACTGGGTCGTGCCGCACTTCGAGAAGATGCTGTACGACAACGCCCTGCTGTGCCGGGTCTACGCCCACCTCTGGCGCGCAACCGGCTCGGAACTGGCCCGCCGCGTCGCCCTGGAGACGGCCGACTTCATGGTGCGCGAGCTGCGGACGAACGAGGGCGGGTTCGCCTCCGCGCTCGACGCCGACAGCGACGACGGCACCGGCAAGCACGTCGAGGGCGCCTACTACGTGTGGACGCCGGAGCAGCTGCGCGAGGCGCTCGGCGAGCAGGACGGCGAACTCGCCGCCCGGTACTTCGGCGTGACCGAGGAGGGCACCTTCGAGCACGGGCAGTCCGTCCTCCAACTGCCGCAGCGGGACGAGCTGTTCGACGCCGAGAAGGTCGCCTCGATCCGGGAGCGCCTGCTCGCGAAGCGGGCGGAGCGGCCCGCGCCCGGCCGGGACGACAAGGTCGTCGCCGCCTGGAACGGGCTCGCGATCGCCGCGCTGGCCGAGACCGGTGCCTACTTCGACCGGCCCGATCTCGTGGAGGCCGCCCTCGCCGCCGCCGACCTCCTGGTCCGGCTGCACCTGGACGAGCAGGCCCGCCTCACCCGCACCAGCAAGGACGGGCACGCGGGTGCCAACGCGGGTGTCCTGGAGGACTACGCCGACGTGGCGGAGGGCTTCCTCGCGCTCGCCTCGGTCACCGGCGAGGGCGTCTGGCTGGAGTTCGCCGGGTTCCTGCTCGACCACGTCCTGGCCCGGTTCACCGACCCGGAGTCGGGCGTGATGTTCGACACCGCGGCGGACGCCGAGCGGCTGATCCGCCGCCCGCAGGACCCGACCGACAACGCCGCCCCCTCGGGCTGGACCGCGGCGGCCGGCGCCCTGCTGAGCTACGCGGCGCACACCGGCTCCGCGTCCCACCGCACGGCCGCCGAGAAGGCCCTCGGCGTCGTCAAGGCGCTAGGGCCGCGCGTGCCCCGCTTCATCGGCTGGGGGCTCGCCGTCGCCGAGGCCGTGCTGGACGGGCCGCGCGAGGTCGCGATCGTCGGGCCGTCCCTCGGTCACGAGGGCACGAGGGCCCTGCACCGCACGGCGCTCCTGGGCACGGCGCCGGGCGCGGTCGTCGCCGTCGGCGCCCCGGAGAGCGACGAGTTCCCGCTGCTCGCGGACCGTCCGCTGGTCGGCGGTGAACCGGCGGCGTACGTCTGCCGTAACTTCACATGCGACGCCCCGACGACCGAAGTCGACCGGTTGCGTGCGGTCTTGAGCAACTGACGACGCGAATCAACGGAAACACGCTCTTTATCGGAACAGCCCCCAGACTTCACAGTTCCCCCTTAATCTCTGCACAGTGCGCGACGGATGGGACGGTCGCGACAGGGGGTTCTTGGATCTGGGGGGATCTGTTTGCTGACGTCTGTCTTCATCGCTGCCGTTTCACTGGCCCTGTTCTGGATGGCGGCGTTCACCCTGTGGTGGCAGATGCACGCCTGGCGCACGCCGGAAGTGCTCGCCTCCACCCGGTTCAGCAGTCCGGACGGGAACGAGCACGTCTCCTTCTCGCTGCTGCTGCCCGCCCGGCACGAACAGGCGGTGCTGGACCACACGATCCAGCGCCTGCTGGAGTCGAGCCACACCGACTTCGAGATCATCGTGATCGTCGGGCACGACGACCCGGAGACCACCGCGGTGGCCGAGGCGGCCGCCGCGCGTGACCGGCGGGTCCGGGTCGTCGTCGACACGCACGAGAAGAAGAACAAGCCGAAGGCCATGAACACGGCCCTGCCGCACTGCCGCGGTGACGTCGTCGGCGTGTTCGACGCGGAGGACCAGGTCCACCCCGAGCTGCTCGCGCACGTCGACCACGCCTTCCGTACCACCGGCGCCGACGTCGTCCAGGGCGGGGTGCAGCTGATCAACTTCCACTCCAGCTGGTACAGCCTGCGCAACTGCCTGGAGTACTTCTTCTGGTTCCGCTCGCGGCTCCACCTGCACGCGCAGAAAGGTTTCATTCCGCTGGGCGGCAACACCGTCTTCGTCCGCACCGGCGTCCTGCGGGAAGCCGGCGGCTGGGACCCGAACTGCCTCGCCGAGGACTGCGACCTGGGCGTGCGCCTGTCCAGCGTCGGCAAGAAGGTCGTCGTCGCCTACGACTCCGACATGGTGACCCGGGAGGAGACCCCCGGCTCGCTGATGTCCCTGCTGAAGCAGCGCACCCGCTGGAACCAGGGGTTCCTCCAGGTGTACCGGAAGAAGGACTGGAAGCAACTGCCCACCCTCGGGCAGCGCCTCCTCGCCCGCTACACCCTGATGACGCCGTTCATGCAGGCCTTCACCGGCCTGATCATCCCGCTCAACGTGGCGATCGCGCTCTTCCTGGACGTGCCCGTCGGCATCGCCTTCATCACCTTCCTGCCGGCCGTCACCGCCCTGGTCACCTTCGTCTTCGAGATCGTCGGACTGCACGACTTCGGCAAGCAGTACGGCCTGCGCGTCCGCTTCGCGCACTACCTGAAGCTGATCCTGGGCGGCCCCTTCTACCAGGTCCTGCTCGCCGGGGCGGCCGTCCGTGCCGTCTGGCGCGAGCAGCGCGGCCGCAACGACTGGGAGCTGACCACGCACGTCGGCGCGCACCTCACCCGGGCCGAAGCGAGCCGTGAGACCCGAGAGGACGTTCCCGCGTGACCTCCACCCTTCCCGCGGCGACCACACCGAAGATCCCCGCGCAGCGCGGGCCCGCGCCCCGCACCGGTGCGCACCGACGCGTCGAGCCGCCCAGCCGGCTGCGCTCCTCCCGCTCCGACCTGCTCCTGTGCGGTGTCCTCCTCGTGGCGATCCTCGTCGTGCAGGGCTGGAACATCGCCGACTACCCGGCGCTCAGCGACGACGAGGGCACCTACCTCGCCCAGGCCTGGTCGGTCCAGCAGGGCAACGGCCTCGCCCACTACACCTACTGGTACGACCACCCGCCGCTGGGCTGGATCCAGATCGCCGTACTGACCTGGATCCCGGCGCTGATCAGCCCCGAGTCGATGACCGTGAGCACCATGCGCGCCGCGATGCTGGTGATCAGCGGCATCAGCGCGGTCCTCGTCTACGTCCTGGGCCGGCGTCTCGCCCTGCCCCGCTGGGCCGCCGCGCTCGGCATGGTCTTCTTCGGCCTCTCGCCGCTCGCGGTCGTCCTCCAGCGGGAGATCTTCCTCGACAACCTCGCGGTGATGTGGACGCTGCTGGCCTTCACGCTGGCCGCGTCCCCGAGCCGCCACCTCTGGCACCACTTCGGCGCGGGCATCGCGGCCGCCACGGCCGTCCTCACCAAGGAGACGATGCTCGTCGTCCTGCCCGCCCTGTTCCTCACCATGTGGCGGCACAGCCACAAGGACACCCGCAAGTTCGCCCTCACCGGCGCCGTCACGGCCTGCGCCCTGATCGGCTTCTCCTACCCGCTGTTCGCCCTGCTCAAGGGGGAGCTGCTGCCGGGCAGCGGGCACGTCTCCCTCTGGGACGGCGTCAAGTACCAGATGACCCGGCCCGGTTCGGGCTTCATCCTGGACCAGGGCTCCGGCTCCTGGGGCGTGCTCCAGTCGTGGCTGTACTACGACAAGATCCTGCCCCTCGGCGGCCTCGCGGGCGCCCTGCTGCTGCTCGCCACCTGGCGCTGGTCGGTCACCGCCCGCGCCCTGGCCGGACCCGCCCTGGCCGTCGCGATCCTCGCCGCGCTGGCGCTGCGCCCGAACGGCTACCTGCCCGCGATGTACGTCATCCAGGCCCTGCCGTTCCTCGCGCTGGTCCTCGCCGGAGGAACCGCCTCCGTCGCCCACGCGGTGCTGAGCCGCTGGCGCTCCGAGGCGGAGAAACGGTACGTCAGCGTGGGCCGGTACGCGCTCGCCACGGTCCTCGCCCTGGCCGCCGGCGCCTACGTCGTCCCGCACTGGTACGACGGCGCCCGCACGGCCGTCACCACCGACGCCAACGCCCCCTACAAGGCCGCCTCCAAGTGGCTCGCCACCGAGGTCGAGGACCCGGAGCGCACCCGCGTGCTGGTCGACGACGCCCTCTGGCTCGACCTGGTGCACCAGGGCTACGAGCCCGGACTCGGCGTCATCTGGTTCTACAAGGCCGACCTGGACCCGGCGGTGACGAAGACGATGCCGCGCGGCTGGAAGGACCTGGACTACGTCGTCGCCTCCCCGACCGTGCGGCGGGACGCGGCCGACCTGCCCAACGTCAAGGCCGCCATGGAGCACTCGGAACCGGTCGCCACCTTCGGCACCGGCCCGGACCGCATCGAGATCCGCCAGATACAGACGTCCGCCGGAGGCGCGCGATGAGCCAGGAGTCCACCGTCCCCGGCGAGGTCGTCGAGACCGCCGAGATCCCCGAACCGGGCGCCGTCACCATCGTCGTACCGACGTTCAACGAGTCGGCGAACGTGCGGCAGCTGCTGCGCCAGATCACCGAGGCCGTCCCCGCCCGGGTGCCCTGCGAGGTGCTCTTCGTGGACGACTCCACCGACGACACGCCCGAGGTCATCGAGAAGGCGGCGCAGGACTGCCCGTTCCCGGTGACCGTGCTGCACCGCGAGGAGCCGGTGGGCGGGCTCGGGGGCGCGGTCGTCGAGGGGCTGAAGGCGGCCACGTCCGACTGGATCGTCGTCATGGACGGCGACTGCCAGCACCCGCCGTCCCTGGTGCCCGACCTGGTCGCCACCGGCGAACGGGCCAACGCCGGGCTGGTCGTCGCCTCCCGGTACATCAAGGGCGGCAGCCGGGCCGGGCTCGCGGGCAGCTACCGGGTGGCCGTCTCCCGCGGGGCGACCTGGCTGACCAAGGCACTCTTCCCGCGCCGGCTGCACGGCATCAGCGACCCGATGAGCGGCTTCTTCGCGATCCGCCGCAGCGCGGTCACGGCCGAGGTGCTCCAGCCGCTCGGCTACAAGATCCTCCTCGAACTGGCCGTCCGCAGCCGCCCGCGCACGGTCACCGAGGTGCCGTTCGTCTTCCAGGACCGTTTCGCGGGGGAGTCCAAGTCGACCGCGCAGGAGGGCCTGCGCTTCCTGCGGCACCTGGCCGGGCTGCGGGCCGCCTCGCCGGTCGCGCGGATGATCGGCTTCGGTCTGATCGGGCTGACCGGCTTCGTCCCGAACCTGCTCGGCCTGTGGGCGCTGACGGCCGTCGGCATGCACTACGTGCCGGCGGAGATCCTCGCCAACCAGCTCGGCGTCGCCTGGAACTTCGTGCTCATCGAGCACCTGCTGTTCCGCGAGCGGCGCCGGCACCGGCGCTGGTGGGACCGGGCCGGGCGGTTCGCGCTGCTCGCCAACGCCGATCTGGTGCTGCGCATCCCGCTGATCGCCGTGTTCGTGCACCAGCTGCACCTGGGCGTGCTGTCCGCCACCGCGCTCGCGCTGGTGACGACGTTCGTCCTGCGCTTCGTGGCGACCGAAGCGCTGGTCTACCTGCCGCGCCGGGCCGGTGAGAAGCCCGAGCGCGACGGCCGCACCGCGAGGAGAGCCGTGTGAACAAGTACCGGAGAAGAACCGCACTCGTCGGCGTGGGCGCGCTCACGGCCGGCCTCCTGCTGACCGCACCCCAGTCCGCCTCCGCCGCCAACCTCATCAAGAACCCCGGCTTCGAGACCGCGGGCACCGGCGACATGCCGTACTGCTGGGAGAAGTCCGGCTGGGGCGACAACGACTTCACCTTCACCACCACGGCCGACGCGCACTCCGGCGCCAAGGCCATGAAGGTCGAGCTGACCCGCCGCGTCGAGGGCGACCGCAAGGCGCTGATCACCGAGTCCGCCGACTGCGCGCCGGTGGTGACGCCGGGCAAGCAGTACGACCTGGGCCTCTGGTACAAGACGACGACCCCCGACGCGGCGATCACGCTGTTCCGGCACGACACCACGGCCGGCTGGCAGTACTGGACCGACCTCAAGACACTGGACCTGGCGGGCGACTGGACCGAGGCGACGGTCCGCACCCCCGAGGTCCCGGCCGGCACCGACCGCATCTCCTGGGGCGTCTCCGTCTACGGCACCGGCTCCGCCACCACCGACGACTACACGATGGACCAGGTCCCCGACCCGGTCCTGCCGCCGCGGTGCACGGGCACGGCCGAGCAGTGCGCGAACGGCAAGTGGGACGTCCTCCCCACGCAGAACCCGGTCCGCTCCATGCACTCGGTCGTCCTGCACAACGGCAAGGTGCTGCTGATCGCGGGCTCCGGCAACGACGAGTCGATGTTCGAGGCGGGCACCTTCACCTCGGCCGTCTACGACCCGGCGGACGGCTCCTACAAGGTCATCCCCACGCCCAAGGACATGTTCTGCGCCGGCCACGTCCAGCTCCAGGACGGCCGGGTGCTGGTGATGAGCGGCAACAAGGGCTACCCCTCCGCCGACGGCCGGATCGGCTACCAGGGCTACAAGGACTCGTACGTCTTCGACCCGGAGACCGAGACCTACACCAGGACCAACGACATGAACGACGGCCACTGGTACCCGTCGGCCACGATCCTCGGCAACGGCGACGTCATCTCCTTCGGCGGCCTGCGCGAGGACTCCACCGGCTCGGTCACCGCCGAGCTGTTCTCCCAGGCCGAGCAGCAGTGGCAGCCGCTGTGGAAGGTCAACCAGACCTGGTCGTACTGGGGCCTGTACCCGTCGATGATCCTCATGCAGGACGGCCGCCTCTTCTACTCGGGCAGCCACGTCTTCGGCAACAACATCCCCGGCACGGGTTCGGCGATCTACGACTACGCCGCCAACACCACCACCCAGGTGCCCGGCCTGCGGAACAAGGACGAGCGCGACCAGTCGGCCAGCGTGCTGCTGCCCCCGGCGCAGGACCAGAAGGTCCTCACCCTCGGCGGCGGCAACATCGACTCCAACCCGGAGGCGAACCGCCTGACCGACATCATCGACCTCAAGCAGCCCAACCCCTCCTACGTGGCCGGACCGCCGATCCCGCAGGGCACGGTCGACCTCGGCAACGGGCCCGTCCCGCAGACCGGGAACCAGGGCAAGATGTACGTCTCCGCCGTGCTCCTGCCCGACGGCAAGGTCCTGGAGACGGGCGGCGCCCTGCACAACCGCGCCAACCCGGTCTACGAGACGTCGATCTTCGACCCCGAGTCGGAGACGTTCGACCCGGTGGCCGTCGACCCCGAGGCCCGCGGCTACCACTCCTCGGCGTTCCTGCTGCCCGACGGCCGGGTGATGACGACCGGCGACAACCCGGGCAACGGCTCCTGGAACCACGACGTGTCGGTCTACAGCCCGCCCTACCTGTTCAAGGGCCCCCGCCCGACGATCACCTCGCTGATCGACACCGAGTGGAATTACGGCGACACGCAGCGGATCACCGTCGACCGGCCCATCGCCAAGGCCGAGCTGATCCGCCCGGCCGCCGTCACGCACTCCTCCGACCCGAACCAGCGGTTCGTGGACCTGCCGCTGTCGGTCGACGGCAACAACGTCGACCTCAACGTCACGAGCAACCCCAACCTGGCGCCGCCCGGCTGGTACATGCTCTTCGCGGTCGACGCCAACGGGGTGCCGTCGGTGGCCAAGTGGGTGCACCTCCAGGGCCCGCAGGCCCTCAAGGCGACGGACGCCTCGGCCCACGTCCACGACTTCGCGGACGAGCCCACGGGCAAGGTGGTCAAGCCCGGCAAGAAGCGGGCGTCGCAGAAGGTCAGCCCGACCATCTCCGGCTGCGACCGCCACTACGGCTCGATCAACGTCTGCGTGCCGACGGACTTCCCCGCGGAGGTGAAGAACACGACGGCGGCCCGCTGCGAGTGGCTCAAGGCGAACGACTACGGCCGCCTGAAGGTCAACGGCAGGGACGACCCGCTGGGCCTGGACCGGAACGGGGACGGGATCGCCTGCGGGAAGGGTGATGTGGGGAAGGGTCAGCGCTGACCGCGTGACTCCGCCAGGGCGCGCTCCACGATCGCCTCCAACTGCTCGTGGTGCGCGCCCTTCCAGTACGCCCGGCCGCATGCCGTGCACTGCGCGAACACGTCGTACGTGGCGTGCGTGCCGTGTTTGAGCTGGTCGGCGACCTCGTCCTTGGTCGCCTCGCGCAGCAGCCCGTTGCAGGCGGTGCAGCGCGTCCAGGGCAGCAGCTCGGGCCGGAAGCGGTCCAGTACGTCCCGGAGCTGCTCCTCGGGGCGGGTGCTGTAGACGAACGCCCCCGCCCACAGCTCACGGCGCCGCAGCAGGCCCCGGTCGCGGCTCAGCATGACCCGCTGCTCGGCCGCCGAACGCGCCGCGAGGGCCGGGTCGCCGATGTCGGTCGACTCGTACGCCGTGTCCACGCCGAGCAGGCGCAGCCGGCGGGCGAGCGTGCCGAGGTGGACGTCGAGGAGGAAGCGGAGGGGAGCGCCGGGCACCTGCTGCGGGCGGGTGACGGTCCGTACCGTCACCGCCTCCCCGGCCGCCGGGACGTGCGAGACCGGTACCTCCCGGCCGTCCACGAGCAGCGTGCCCACCTCGGTCAGCGGCACGCCGAGGGACTCGATGACATGGCCGAGGCTGGAGACGCCGTCGGTGGCGGCCCGCACGGTGCCGTTCCTGCGGGCCGGGGGGACGAAGACGTGCAGCTCGGGCGCGAAGTCGACGTGGATCTCGGGACCGTTCACCCGGTCAGGATGCCACGGGGAGGGGTGCCGGCCTCAGCGTTTTCCGGTGGGCAGGCCGTGCTCCAGCACGTCCAGGGCGCGGTCGACGAGGTCCCTGATGTCGTCGCGGTGGCCGGTCTCGGCCCAGTAGTGGGAGACCTCCAGCAGGCCGCCCATCACGGACATGGCGAAGACCCGCAGCTCCAGGCTGTCGGGGTCGAGCCCGGAGCGCTCGGCGAGGCCCGCGCGGAGCAGCCGGCCGGTCGCCGCCATGCTCTCCATCATGCGGGCGCGGACGGCAGGCACCTCGACCCCGAGCCGGGTCCGCAGCCGGGTCACCTCGGGTTCCTCGGCGAGGCTCAGGTCGAGGGCCGTGCGCATCACGTGCCGCATGACATCGGCCCATGACTCGTCCGACGGCCGGGCCCGCAGCTCCTCCAGCATCACCGGGTCCCACTCGTCGGTGATGACGATGTCCTCCTTGGTCGGGAAGTACCGGAAGACGGTCGACGGCGACACCTCGGCGCGGTCGGCGATCTGCTCGATCGTCGTGGCGTCGTAGCCATGCTCCTCGATCAGCGCGTAGGTCGCGGCGCGGATCGCCTGGCGGGTCTTGATCTTCTTCCGCTCCCGGAGCCCCAGCTGGGGCCGGTCGGCGGGGGTGGTGCGTGCGGCCGTCATGAAGGTCATTGTCGGGCATCGGCCTCGGGCCCGGCCATGGCCGGGGTGCCGTCCTCGCCGTCCTCGCCGTCCGGGGCGGTCCGGGTGCGGGGCAGGAACGCCCCGGTCAGCAGCGCGGCGACCAGGGCCGCGGCACCGCACACCAGCAGGACGACGCCCATGCCGTGGACGTAGGCGCTGTTCGCGGAGGCGGCCAGGCCGGGCGCGCCGGTGCGCTCGGCGACGAGGTGCGCGGCCACCACGGACTCCCCGGCGGTGTCGGCGGCCCGGGCGGGCAGCCCGGTGACGTCGAGCCGGTCCCGGTAGGCGCCCACGAGCAGGCTGCCCAGCAGGGCGATGCCGATGGCGCTGCCGACCTGGCGCAGGGTCATCAGCAGCCCCGATCCGCTGCCGGCCCGGTCGGCGGGCAGCGCGGCCAGCGCCCCGTCCATCGCCGGGACCACCGCGAGGCCGAAGCCGACGCCGGTGACGGCCAGCCACAGCGCGGTGAATCCGTAGGCGGAATCCGCCTCCGTACGGCTGCCGAGGAACGCGGCGAACGCCAGCACCACCAGGCCGCAGCTGACCACCGCGCGGGGGCCGAACCGGGCGACGACCGGCTGGGCGGCGCGTGCGGAGACCATCAGGCCGCCCATCATCGGCAGCAGCCGCAGCCCGGTGCCGAGGGCGTCGTGGCCGAGGACGGCCTGGAGGTAGGGCGGCAGCAGGAACAGCAGGCCCGCCAGGACGAAGGTGACCAGCGTCGCCGTGAGGGTGTTCACGAGGAACCCGCGGTGGCGGAGCAGCTCCATGTCGATCATGGGCCGCGCCGCCCGCCGCTCGCGCAGCACCAGCCCGGCGAGCAGGACGACGGCTCCGGCGAGGAACCCGGCGACCAGGGGGTCGCCCCAGCCGCGCGTGGGCGCCTCGATGATGGCGTAGACCAGGGCGCCGAGACCGGCGGCGGTGAGTGCCGTGGCGAGGGCGTCGACCGTGGGGGAGGAGGGGTCGCGCGTCTCGGGGAGCAGGAAGAGGCAGGCCATGACGCCGATGCCGACCATGGGCACGTTGATCAGGAAGACCGAGCCCCACCAGAAGTGGTCGAGCAGCCAGCCTCCGAGGATCGGGCCGAGCGGCATGCCGAGCGCGGAGGCGGCCGACATGACGCCGATCGCCTTGGAGCGCTCGTCCGGCCCGAACAACGACGGCAGCACGGACAACGCGAGCGGCATGACCAGCGCGCCGCCGACGCCCATCACGGCCCGGGCGGCGACGACCCAGCTCACGTCCGGGGCCAGGGCGCCCACGACCGAGCCGGCGAGGAAGATCCCCAGCCCGGTGACGAGCATCAGCCGCCGCCCGAACCGGTCGCCGAGCAGCCCGGCGGGGAGCATCAGCGCGGCGAAGACGACGACGTAGGCGTCCGCCATCCTCCCCCAGTGCTAAACGCCTGGGGGCACCCCCAGCTGCTCGCCGGTGCTCGCGCCGAGATCCTGGGCCATCGTCGGCAGCGCGACGTTGAGGATCGTCATGTCGAAGCCGAGCGTGAGCATGCTCACGACCAGGGCCGTCAGGGCCCACCAGCGGCGAGGATCGGGCCCGGGAGTGGTAGTAGCCATGAAATGAGAGTAACTCTCAAAAGATTCACCGTGTCAATCGGTGGGGTCTTTCAGGACAGCGAAAAGGGCCACGGCTGGAAGCCGTGGCCCCGAAGGCCTTCAGGGGAGGATCACCCGTGCTGGTACGCCACCAGTGAGATCCCCACGTAGTGCGCGATGAAGGCCGCCAGCGTGAAGGAGTGGAACACCTCGTGGAAGCCGAACCAGCGCGGTGACGGGTTCGGCCGCTTGATCCCGTAGACGACACCGCCCACGCTGTAGAGCACGCCGCCGACGATGACCAGGACGAGGACTGCGATCCCGCCGGTCCGCATGAAGTCCGGCAGGTAGAAGACGGCCGCCCAGCCCATCGCGATGTAGCACGGCGTGTACAGCCAGCGCGGGGCGCCGACCCAGAAGACGCGGAAGGCGATCCCCGCGGCGGCCGCCGCCCAGATGCCCCACAGCAGCCACCGCCCCTTGGCCTCCGGCAGGAGCAGCATCGTCAGCGGTGTGTACGTGCCCGCGATGATCAGGAAGATGTTGGAGTGGTCCAGCCGGCGCAGGACGCCGTCCATGCGGGGGCTCCAGTTGCCCCGGTGGTACAGCGCGCTCACGCCGAACAGCAGGCAGGCGGTCAGTGCGAAGATGCCGCACGCGACGCGTCCTCTGGTCGAGTCGGCGAGGGCGGTCAGGACCAGGCCCGCGACGAGGACGGCCGGAAACATGCCGAGGTGCAGCCAGCCGCGCAGCTTGGGCTTCACCGGGTGCGGCAAGGAGAGCGCCTGCGGACCGCGGCCGTCGGCCGGCGTGTCCGTGGGCGCGTCGGGGGCGAACGCAGTCATGACGGAATGGTAGCTACGGAACCGTAAGTGACGTATCAGCCCGCCGGATTGGCCGATGAAGAGTGGCCATCCTCTCACCGTGACCCGACGATGGTTACGCAAACGGACGGTCCGGTGAACGCAACGTGCACGTAAAGCGGCGCGAGAAACCGTGGCGATCCTCACGTTGCTCACCTGTGCGCTCCTCTGGACAGATGGGCGCGCGCATCGGATGATCAAATGAGTGCGGTCGGCACCGGATGAGCGCCAAGATCCACCCTGAAGCATCCGGGTCGCAGCCCCCACGGGGCCTCCACATCACAAAAAACCCTCATTTAGGAGCAATCGTGGCGCGCGACATCGCGGCTCCCACCGTCCCCACCACCCATCAGGGGCTGATCTCGTGGGTCAACGAGATCGCAGAACTGACGCAGCCGGACAACGTGGTCTGGTGTGACGGATCCGAGGCCGAGTACGAGCGACTGTGCGAGGAGCTCGTCCAGAAGGGCACCTTCCGGAAACTCGACCCGATCAAGCGCCCCCACTCCTACTACGCGGCCTCCGACCCCACCGACGTCGCCCGCGTGGAGGACCGGACGTTCATCTGCTCCGAGAAGGAGGAGGACGCGGGCCCCACGAACCACTGGAAGGCCCCCGCCGAGATGCGGGAGATCTTCCAGGGCTCCGGGGGGCAGGGAGGTCTGTTCCGCGGCTCGATGCGCGGCCGGACCATGTACGTCGTGCCCTTCTGCATGGGCCCGCTCGGCTCGCCGCTGTCCGCGCTCGGTGTGGAGATCACCGACTCGGCGTACGTCGCCGTCTCCATGCGCACGATGACCCGCATGGGCCAGGCCGTCCTCGACGAGCTCGGCTCCGACGGGTTCTTCGTCAAGGCCGTGCACACCCTGGGCGCCCCGCTGGAGCCCGGCCAGGAGGACGTCCCCTGGCCCTGCAACCAGACCAAGTACATCTCCCACTTCCCGGAGAGCCGCGAGATCTGGTCCTACGGCTCCGGCTACGGCGGCAACGCCCTGCTCGGCAAGAAGTGCTACGCCCTGCGCATCGCCTCCGTCATGGCCCGGGACGAGGGCTGGCTGGCCGAGCACATGCTCGTGCTGAAGCTCACCCCGCCGCGCGGCGAGGCCAAGTACGTCGCCGCGGCCTTCCCGAGCGCCTGCGGCAAGACCAACCTCGCCATGCTGGAGCCGACCATCCCCGGCTGGACGGTCGAGACCATCGGCGACGACATCGCCTGGATGCGCTTCGGCGAGGACGGCCGCCTCTACGCCATCAACCCCGAGGCCGGCTTCTTCGGCGTCGCCCCCGGCACCGGCGAGCACACCAACGCCAACGCGATGAAGACGCTGTGGGGCAACTCCGTCTTCACGAACGTGGCGCTGACGGACGACGGCGACGTCTGGTGGGAGGGCATGACCGAGGAGCCCCCGGCCCACCTCACGGACTGGAAGGGCAACTCCTGGACGCCGGAGTCGGAGACCCCGGCCGCCCACCCCAACGCCCGCTTCACCGTCCCCGCCTCGCAGTGCCCGATCATCGCGCCCGAGTGGGAGGACCCCAAGGGCGTGCCGATCTCGGCGATCCTCTTCGGCGGCCGCCGCGCCACCGCCGTGCCGCTGGTGACGGAGTCCTTCGACTGGAACCACGGCGTCTTCCTCGGCGCCAACGTGGCCTCCGAGAAGACCGCCGCCGCCGAGGGCAAGGTCGGCGAGCTGCGCCGCGACCCCTTCGCGATGCTGCCGTTCTGCGGCTACAACATGGGCGACTACATGGCCCACTGGATCGACGTGGCCAAGGGCAAGGACCAGTCCAAGCTGCCGAAGATCTACTACGTCAACTGGTTCCGCAAGGACGACGAGGGCACGTTCGTCTGGCCCGGCTTCGGCGAGAACTCCCGCGTCCTGAAGTGGATCGTGGAGCGCCTGGACGGCAAGGCCGAGGGCGTCGAGACCCCCATCGGCATCCTGCCGACGAAGGACGCCCTCGACACGAACGGCCTGGAACTGGCCGACTCCGACCTGGAGTTCCTCCTCACGGTCGACAAGGAGGTCTGGCGCGAGGAGGCCGCCCTGGTCCCCGACCACCTCAACACCTTCGGCGACCACACGCCGAAGGAGCTGTGGGACGAGTACCGCGCCCTGGTGGAGCGCCTGGGCTGAGCCCCACCCCCCGAACTCCGCGGCCGGCTGGAACCGACAGTGCCCTGACCAGCAACATCGTCACGGCCGGCCGCGGGACGGACAGGCGGGACCCGCACAACGGCGTGCGGGACTCCGAGCCCGTCGCCGTCCGCCGTCCGCCTCGACGGCACCCGGCGGTGACGGCTCACACCCGCCCGCTTCGGCACGGCCCGCCCAGCGGGCTCACGAACGTGCCGATGGATGACCGAGCGCTCCGGCCGACGGCCCACGTCGACCGGGGCGCTCGGGCACTCCCGCGGCGCCGGCTCCGGCGTCGGTGAACGCCGGTTTCGGACCGGAGCAAGCTCGATCCGATCCTCGTGCTGTGGAGGCCTGATGCGTGCAGGCGTGGTGGTCGCCGCGCACCCCGGTGTGGAGGATCTCGCCGTGCGAGCCGAGGAGTCGGGCTTGCGCAGCTTCTGGGTCTACGACACCCCGATGGTCCACGGTGACCCCTTCGTCGCCCTGAGCCTGTGCGCGAAGGCCACCCGCCGCATCAAGCTCGGGATCGGCGTGACCTCACCGGCCCTGCGCTCGGCCCCGGCCGCGGCGAGCGGGTTCGCCAGCCTCAACGCCCTGGCACCGGGCCGGATCATCTGCGGGGTCGGCACCGGGAACACCGCCCGCCGCACCCTGGGCATGCAGCCGGCCACGGCAGCCGCGCTGGAGGACTTCACCGCGGCACTGCAGGATCTGTGTGCCGGACGCCCGACCGAGTACCGCGAAGGAGACCGGGTCCGCGACGTCCGGTTCCTGCACGCCGGGGCGCACGTGAACACCAGCGATCCGATCGAGTTCGTCGTGGCCGCGCTCGGGCCCAGAGCCGCCGCCGTCGCCGGCCGCCGCGGCGCCGGCCTCATCTCCTTCGGCCTGCTCGACCCCACCGCCTGGCACGCGCTGCACGACGCCCGCCGCCAGGCGGCCCACGGTACGGCCCCCGATCCCGGCTCCTCCGCGGCCTCCTACGTGGTCACCGCGCTCCACCTGCTGCGCGACGACGAGGACGCCGACAGTGACGCGGCCCGGGACGCGACAGGTCACCTCGTCCTGTCGCTGCTGGACTTCGCCGCCGACAACCCCGCCGTCGCCGGGCAACTCGGCCCCGACGAACGGGAGGCGGTGCGGCGCCTCCTCGACCGGCGGGGCACCACCGCCACCGCGCCGGACCGGTACACCAGGCTCTACCCCGACTACCTCGGACGCATCGCACCGCAGGACCGGGACCTGGTCCTGCCCTCGCTGATGAACAGCCTGGCCCTCGTCGGCACCCGCGACGACCTCCGCACCCGCGTCACCGCCCTGGAACGGGCGGGCGTGGACGAACTCCTCATCCAGCCGGTGATCGACCCGCCCACCGAGATGGCCCGACTCGCCGAACTCGTCGGCTGAGGCGCCCCGCCACGGACTCCACCGATGATTTCTCGCCAGACGCAGGGCCAGTACGGCCATGACTGCTGTGAACAGGCCGCCGGTCGTCTCCCGCCGGGAGTGGCTGGCCGCCGTCGACACCCTGCGCGTCCGGGAGAAGGCGCACACCCGGGCGGGCGACGCGATCGCCGCCGCCCGGCGACGGCTGCCCATGACCGAGGTGGACCCGTCGGCCCCGCTCGTCGGAAGCAGGGGGCACGTCCCCCTGATCGACGTCTTCGAGGGCCGCACGCAATTGTTCGTGTCGTATCACATGTGGCACGACGGCCACACCGCCGCCGACCAGTGCGAGGGCTGCACCTTCTTCACCGGCCAGGTCCGCGAACTGTCCTACCTGCACCAGCGAGACGTCACCTTCGCCGTCTTCTGCCAGGGCCCCTACGAGGAGTCCGACCGCTACCGCCGCTTCATGGGCTGGGACATGCCCTGGTACTCCGTACCCGCCGAGTCGCACGAACGGCTCGTCGCCGGCCGCCACTTCGGGATGAAGGCGTGCTACCTCCGCGACGGGGACCGCGTCTACGAGACGTACTGGACCACCGGCCGCGGCGTCGAACCCATGGCACCGTCCTACGGCATCCTCGACATGACGGTCTACGGGCGGCAGGAGACCTGGGAGGACTCCCCGTCCGGCTGGCCGCGGCCGTACGAGACGCTCGGCGGGCAGTTCCGCAGGGACGGACGGCCGACCGCGCAGTGGGCACGGATCGCCGCCGGCCACGACGACGACCTCCACGACGGACAGCCCGGCACGGGCACGAGCAGCTCGGACTGCTGCCAGGCGCGACAGGCGTGACGGGCTCCGGACGGGGGTACCCGGAGTTCCTCACGAAGGGGTTAGTGGCGCCCGGTCCGCGCGTCGCTGCGGGTGCGCGCGGACCGGGGCCGTCAAGGGGAGCCCCTCGGGCTCAGCGGGACGCGAGGGCGCGCGGCTCCAGGGCCGCCGTGTGGGCGTCCATCCGCTCGGCGGCCAGGATCGCGGCCGCCGTGTCGGCGCGGGAGGCGGCGACGACCAGCGCGCGGCCCGCCAGCGCGTGCGCGCGCCGGTGCAGGGCGACGGCGCTCCGCTCGCGCCGGGCGCCGGAGACCCGGGCCGGGGCGGGGCCGCCCCTCAGCCGGCCCACCTGCTCCGCGAGCCGCTCCGCCGCGGTGTCCAGGTCGGCCGAGCCCTCCAGCGCGCGCAGCTCGTCCGTGACGGCGAGCAGGGCGGCCAGGTGGCCCGCGAGCTGGATGTCCAGCTCTTCCTCACGGGAACGGTGGGGGAAGTCCGGGTTGGGGCCGTCCACCGTGCTGTGGACCGACTTGGTGCGGATCGGTTCGTACATGGGAGGGCCTCCTGAATGCTTGCAGGAAGCCATCCTAGCTTAGATTTCGTCTAAAGTTGAGTTGTTCACAAACCCGGACTGACCGCATACGTACGGTGAGTGGAGGGTCCGGTCAGTGTTGGCTGTAGCCGTCCAGGAAGTGCCCGATCCGCCCCACCGCGTCGCGCAGGTCGCCCACCGTCGGCAGGGTCACCACGCGGAAGTGGTCCGGCTCCGGCCAGTTGAAGCCCGTGCCCTGGACGACCATGATCTTCTCCCGCCGGAGCAGGTCCAGGACCATCCGCCGGTCGTCCTTGATCTTGAAGACCTTGGGGTCGAGGCGCGGGAAGAGGTACAGCGCCCCCTTCGGCTTCACGCACGTCACGCCCGGGATCTGGGTGAGCAGTTCGTAGGCCACGTCCCGCTGCTCGCGCAGCCGCCCGCCCGGCAGGACCAGGTCGTTGATCGTCTGCCGCCCGCTGAGCGCGGCGACCACCCCGTGCTGTCCCGGCATGTTCGCGCACAGGCGCATGTTCGCCAGGATCGTCAGGCCCTCGATGTAGGAGTCGGCGTGCGCGCGCGGCCCGGAGATCGACATCCAGCCCACCCGGTAGCCGGCCACCCGGTAGGCCTTCGACATGCCGTTGAAGGTGAGGGTGAGCAGGTCGGGGGCGACCTTGGCGGTCGGCGTGTGGTTGGCGCCGTCGTAGAGGATCTTGTCGTAGATCTCGTCCGAGCAGACCAGCAGGTTGTGGCGGCGGGCGATGTCGGTCAGGCCCTTGATCATCGCCTCGTCGTAGACCGCGCCCGTCGGGTTGTTCGGGTTGATGATCACGATCGCCTTGGTGCGGTCGGTGACCTTGCGCTCGACGTCGGCGAGGTCGGGCATCCAGTCGGCCTGCTCGTCGCAGCGGTAGTGGACCGCCGTGCCGCCGGAGAGCGAGACGGCCGCCGTCCACAGCGGGTAGTCGGGCGCGGGCACGAGCACCTCGTCGCCGTCGTCGAGCAGGCCCTGCATGGCCATCACGATCAGCTCGGAGACGCCGTTGCCGATGAAGACGTGCTCGACGTCCGTCTCGATGCCGAGGGTCTGGTTGTGCATCACGACCGCGCGGCGCGCCGCCAGCAGGCCCTTCGCGTCCCCGTAGCCGTGGGCCGAGGAGACGTTGCGGAGGATGTCCTCCAGGATCTCGGGCGGGCACTCGAAGCCGAACGCCGCCGGGTTGCCGGTGTTCAGCTTGAGGATCCGGTGACCGGCCGCTTCCAGCCGCATCGCCTCCTCGAGCACCGGGCCCCGGATCTCGTAACAGACGTTGGCGAGCTTGGTCGACTGGATCACCTGCATGTCTGGGAGCTTACGGCGCGGTAACGCGTCACGGGCCGTGTTTTCCGCCACGTGAGACGCGGTGGTTTGCGGGGAAATGGCCGCACGCTGTCCCACCAGCACCTCCTGTCCCTAGAATGCGCCGCCATGTCCCAGTCATTCGATTACGCCGACGGAGCGACCGGCGGCGAGCCGCAGGGGCCGCCGAACGTGTACCTGCCGCAGGCGGCCCCGCCCCCGGCGTACGACGGGTACGCCGATCCGGCGGCGGCGCACGGATGGCAGGACGAGGGAGCCGCAGGGGCCGTGGGTGACACGCGCGAGCTGCCGGTGGTGCCGGCGGGTGGCCGGTCCGGGGCGGGGCATCGTGCCCGGCGGCGGAAGAGTCCTTGGCGGACGCGCCGGGTCGCGGTCGCCGCCGGTGCCGTGGGTGCCGTGTCGGCGGCGGCCCTGATCGCCGGGTTCTCCTTCTCGGGATCGTCCTCCGGCACGCGGGGCGGCGAGGGCGGCCGTACGGGCCCGACGGCGGGGGAGTCGCCGGCCGCGCCCACCGGCACCGGCGCGGTCTCCACCCCCGGTGCCCCGCTCGCCGGCCGGCCGGCGGATCGCGGCGCGCCGTCCGCGACCGCGTCCACGCCCGCGAGCCCGTCGGCGACCGCGAGCCGCGCCCCGTCCGACGACGCGACGGACAGCGCGCCGCCCCCGGCCGTCAGCACCCCGCCCGTCACCCCGACGGCCTCCGCCCCCGACGCCACCGCGACACCCCCGGGCAGGCCCGAGGGGAAACCGGGCCACGGCCCCGGCGGTACGAAGGGCCCCAAGTAGCCGTCCGGTCGGGGCGGTTGAGTAGGGTCGGACAGGACGCGCTCGTTCCGCTTGTGGAACGACTCCTTGCCCCGCCCCCCTTTCCGCGATCACAATGCACATGACAATCGTGCAGGCGGCCGGAAGATTTCCGGCCGCCTCCGTCGCAAGAGGGGACCCCCCATGAGAAAACCTCTCGCCGCCGCGTTCTTCGCCCTGGCGATAGCCGGGGCCGGCGCGGCCCCCGCGACCGCTGCCGAGGCCGCCCCCACGGGCGTCGGCAAGGCCGCGGACACGGGCTCGGCCACGTCCGCCGTCTCCGGCGTGGTCGCGTCCGTGGAGCAGACGCTGGCCGGACTCAACCCGTCGGCCAAGGCGGTGAACTTCGCCGGCACGGTCGCGCTCAGCAACTGCTCAGGCTCCGTCGTCCGCATGCCGGACTCCGAGAGCAACGACCCGGCGCTCGTGATGACCAACGGCCACTGTCTGGAGTCCGGCTTCCCCGGGCCCGGCGAGGTCCTCGTCGACAAGGCGTCCAGTCGCACCTTCAGCCTGCTCAACGCCTCCGGCTCGCGCGTCGCCACCCTGCGCGCCGCCAAGCTCGCCTACGGCACGATGACCGACACGGACGTCGCGCTGTACCAGCTCACCACCACGTACGCGCAGATCAAGAGCTCGTACAACATCAACCCGCTGACGCTGAGCGACAGTCACCCGGTCGCCGGCACCGCCATCAGCATCCCCTCGGGCTACTGGAAGCGGATCTACAGCTGCTCCGTCGACGGGTTCGTGCCCACCCTGAAGGAGGGCGACTGGACCTGGAAGGACTCGGTCCGCTACACCTCCGCCTGCAACACCATCGGCGGCACGTCCGGCTCGCCCGTCGTCGACCAGGCCACCAACAAGGTCGTCGCCGTCAACAACACCGGCAACGAGGACGGCGAGCGCTGCACGGTGAACAACCCCTGTGAGGTCGACGCGAACGGCACCGTGACCGTCCGCAAGGGCATCAACTACGCCCAGCAGACCTACGGGATCCCGGCCTGCTTCGGGATCGACAACAAGCTCGACCTGAGCGCGAGCGGCTGCACCCTGCCCAAGCCGTAAGGCGGCTCGCCCCAAGCCGTGAGGCCGGGGCCGGGGCGGGCGGTCACGCGGGAGGAGTCCTGCGGACCGCCCGGCCCGCCAGGACGTCCGTGCGCCGCCCGTCCTCGATCACGAACCGGCCGTCGACCAGGACGTACGGAATGCCCGTCGGGAGCCTGCGGGGTTCCGCGAAGGTGGAACCCGCCGCGACCGTCGCCGGGTCGAAGAGGACCAGGTCGGCGACGTATCCCTCGCGGACGAGGCCCCGGTCGGGCAGGCGGAGCCGCGCCGCCGGACGCGAGGTGAGGTGCGCGACGCACTCCTCCAGCGACAGCACCCCCAACTCCCTGACGTAGTGCCCGAGGTAGTGCGGGAACGTGCCGTACGCGCGCGGATGCGGCTTGGCGCCCTGGAGGATGCCGTCCGAGCCGCCCGTGTGCACCCGGTGGCGCATGATCTCCCGGACGTTCTCCTCGTGGCCCACGTGCTGGAGGATCGTCGGGGCCAGCCGGTCGGCCAGCAGCAGTCCGCGCGCGGTCACCCAGGGGTCCTCCCGCCGGAGGGCCGCCGACTCCTGGACCGTCCGGCCGACGTGATCGGCCAGGGCCGGATCGGTCACGCCCGAGATCTCGATCGTGTCCCACTCGATGGGCACGCCGTGGCAGCCGTCCGACCCGGTGACCTCCAGGTCGTGGCGGATCCGCTCCGCCGTGCCGGGGTCCGCCAGCCGCCGGAGGGTCTCCTCCGGTCCGCCCTCGCTCGCCCAGCTCGGCAGCATGGCGGCGAGGGTCGTGCAGCCGGGCGTGTACGGGTACGTGTCGAGGCTGATGTCCGCCCCGGCGGCCAGGGCCTCGTCCAGCAGGGCCAGCAGTTCGGGCGCCCGGCCCTTGTTCACGCCGAAGTTCATCGTGGCGTGGGCGAGATGGAGGGAGCAGCCCGCCTCCCGGGTCAGCGCGACCATCTCCCGGTACGCCTCCAGGGCGCCGGCGCCGTAGGAGCGGTGGTGCGGGCAGTAGTAGCCGCCGTACGACGCCACCACCTTGCACAGCTCGGTCAGTTCGGCGTCCCGCGCGTACATGCCGGGGGTGTACGTCAGCCCCGACGACATGCCGACGGCGCCCTGCTCCATGCCCTCGGCGACCAGCCGCCGCATCCGGGCCAGCTCCCGCGCGGTGGCCGGGCGGTCCTCCCAGCCGACGGCGAGCGCCCGGACCGTGCCCTGTGGGATCAGGTAGGCCGCGTTGACGGCGATGCCCCGGTCCAGCCGGTCCAGGTACTCGCCGACCGTGCGCCAGTCGAAGTCGATGTCGTCACCGGGCCCGTTCCACCCGGCGATCGCGCGGCGCACCTCGTCGAGGGTGCGGTCGTCGACCGGCGCGTAGGACAGCCCGTCCTGGCCGATGACCTCCAGCGTCACGCCCTGGGCGGCCTTGGCGCTGTGGTCGGGGTCGCGCAGCAGGGCCAGGTCGCTGTGGGCGTGCATGTCGACGAAGCCGGGGGAGAGGACCAGCCCTTCGGCGTCCAGCTCCCGGCGTGCCTTGGGCCGCTGGCAGCCGGCCGCCGCGGCCTCCTTGACGATCCCGGTGATCCGGCCGCCGTCGACGACGACATCGGCCCGGTAGGCGTCCGCGCCGGAGCCGTCGACGACGTCGGCGTCCCGGATGACGAGCTCTTCCATCGCGCCTGCCTCCTAGAAGAACGTGCGGACGTAGTCGACGACCGTGCCGTCCGCCTCCGCGACCGGGATCAGCTGCCACTTGTCGAACGAGGTGCACGGGTGGGACAGCCCCAGGCCGACCCAGTCGCCGACCTCCAGATCCGCCTCCGGGGTGGTGCTCAGCCAGGCGTGCTGGTCGGACAGGGCCGTCACCGACACGCCGGTGGCCGGGCGCTCGGCGCCGTCCCGGCGGATCACCTGCGCGAAGGGCAGGTCGAGGTCGTGGGCCGCGTCCCGCTTGCCCGCGTTGACGAAGGCCTGCTCGGCTGAGGGACGTGACACCACCTGGGTCCACAGTCGGAACGCGGGCTCCAGGGCGCCCTCCTCGGGCACCCGGTTGAACGGGGTGAGCTTGCGGTAGTGGCCGTCGTCGTGCGAGACGTAGGCGCCCGAGCGGAGCAACTTCAGCACCGGGCGGGACAGTTCGGGGATCTCCGCGAAGACCTCGGCGACCGCGTCGAACCAGGCGCTGCCGCCCGCGCTGACGACGATCTCGTCCACGCCGGTGAAGCGCCCCGCCTTGTCGAAGTCGGCGGCGAGCGCGACCAGCCGCCGCAGCCACGCCGTCACCCGCTCCGGGTCGGCCTTCGGCACCTCTCCCTCGTACCCCGCGACGCCGACCAGCCGCAGCGTCCCCGTGCCCGCCACCGCGTCCGCGACCGCAGCGCACTCCGTCTCCGTACGGACCCCGGTCCGGGCGCCCTCCCCGGCGGCGAGTTCGACGACGACGTCCACGCGGCGGGCGGCGCCGCGCAGGGCCGCGTCCATCAGCTCGACGCCGCGCACCGAGTCGACGTACGCGACGAGGGTGAAGTCCGGGTCGGCGTCCAGCTCGGCGGAGATCCAGCGCAGGGCCGCCGTGTCGACCAGCTCGTTCGCGAGGAACACGCGCCGGGTGCCGAACGCGCGGGCCACCCGCACCTGGTGCGGCACCGCCAGCGTGATGCCCCACGCCCCGTGCTCGATCTGCCGCCGGAACAGCTGCGGGGCCATGGAGGTCTTGCCGTGCGGCGCGAACGCCAGGCCGTGCCGCGCCGCGTACGTCTCCATGAGCTTCAGGTTGTGCTCCAGGCGCTCGGCGGACAGCGCGAGCACGGGCGTGGCGAAGCCGCCGGTGAAGAGGTTGCGGCGCTGCGCGGCCAGCTCGCCGACCGTCAGGCCGTCGGCGTCCGGGGGGAGGCCCTTGAAGCGGTGGTCGACGCGCTCGGCGGCGAGCCGGGCGAAGGACTCGGCGGCGGTGTCGGCTGGCATAACCCCTCCTGATCTGCGGCGTTGCATACTCTGCAACCTTCATTGCGCATGTCGCTGAACGCTGTCTAACATCTCGGCCACCGCCGGTCAATGAACCGTTCAAGGGAACTGCCACCCACCGAAGCCACCGAGGAGCTACGAGCATCGTGACCCCCACCGGACCCCGCAACGCCCCCGGCGTCGTCGACGTCGTCGCGCTCGGCGAGTCCATGGTCACCTTCCGGCCCTCCCGGCCGGGCCGGCTCGCCGACGTCCCCTCCTTCGAGCGGGGCATCGGCGGGGCGGAGTCCAACGTGGCGTGCGTGCTGGCGGCGGCGGGGCACTCCGCGCGGTGGGTCAGCAGGGTCGGGGACGACCCCTTCGGCGACCATCTGGTGGAGGCGATCGGCGGGTACGGCGTCGACGTGGCACACGTGCGCCGCGACCCCGACCGCCCGACGGGCATCTATTTCCGCACCGCCGGGGACCGGGCCGGCGAGGCGCACGAGGTGGCGTACTACCGGGCCGGCTCCGCGGCGTCCGCGATGAGCGTGACGGACCCCGACCCGGCGGCTCTGCACGCCGGACGCGTCCTGCACCTGTCCGGGATCACGGCCGCGCTGTCCGGCAGCTGCCTGGACCTGATGCGCGAGCTGACCGCACGCCGCCCCGGCCGGCCCCTGGTCTCCTTCGACGTCAACCACCGACCGGGCCTGTGGCGTGACCAGGACGCACCCCAGGTGCTGCGCGACCTCGCCCGGGGCGCGGACCTCGTGTTCGTCGGCCAGGACGAGGCCTGGGGGCTGCGCAGCGCCGAAGCCGTCCGCGCCGCCCTTCCCGAACCCGAGGTGCTCGTCGTCAAGCAGGGCGCCGCCGGAGCCACCGTCTTCGAGGAGCGGGAGGTCACCTTCGTACCGGCACCGCAGGTCGAGGTCGTCGCCGCCGTCGGCGCCGGAGACGCCTTCGCCGCCGGGTTCCTCTCCGCCACCCTGCGCGGACTGCCCGTCCGGGACCGGCTGCGGCACGGGCACCTCATGGCCGCCGCCGCCCTCACCGTCCCCGGCGACCTCGCCACCCCGCCCGCCCGCGAGCACGCCGACCGGCTCGCCGCCCTGGACGACACGGCATGGGGGAGACTGCGACTCGGCCCCGGCTGGACCGATGACCCCCAGCGGGCCGTCGAGGAGGTACGTACGCCATGAGCCAGACCGTCGACCGCGCGCTCAGCATCCTGCCGCTGCTCGCCGAGGGCCCCGCCGACCTGGGGCAGGTCGCCGACCGCCTCGGCGTCCACAAGTCCACGGCCCTGCGCCTGCTGCGCACCCTCCACGAGCACGGCCTCGTCTACCGCCAGTCCGACCAGCGCTACCGCCTCGGCGCCCGGCTCTTCGCGCTCGCCCAGGAGGCGATGGAGAACCTCGACGTGCGCGAGATCGCCCATCCCCACCTGGTCCGCCTCAACGAGAGCTGCGGGCACACCGTGCACCTGGCCGTGTACGAGGAGAACGAGGTCCTCTACATCGACAAGGTCGACAGCCGCTACCCGGTGCGGATGTACTCCCGCATCGGCAAGCCCGTCGCCATCACCGTCGCCGCGGTCGCGAAGCTGCTCCTCGCCGACCTGCCCGAGCACGAGCGGCGGGCGGTGGCGGAGAAGCTCGACTACCCCCTGTACACGGCCCGTTCGACCCCCAACGCGAGCGCGTTCCTGCGCGAGCTGGAGAAGGTGCGCGAACAGGGCTGGGCCACCGACCTCGGCGGCCACGAGGAGTCCATCAACTGCGTCGCGGCGCCCATCCGCGGCGCCGACGGCCGGGTCGTGGCCGCGATGTCGGTCTCCGCGCCGAACGTCGTCGTCACCGCCGACGAACTCCTCACCCTCCTGCCGCTGGTGCGCCGCACGGCGGACGCCATCAGCGGGGAGTACTCCGGCAGGACACCAGTGAAAGGCACCGAATGACGGACAAGACCGCACTCACCCCGAAGACCCACACCACCCCGCCGGCCAAGTTCTCGCACGGCGTGAAGAAGGGCAACATCCTCCAGGTCGCCGGCCAGGTCGGCTTCCTGCCCGCCGAGGAGGGCAAGCCGCCCACGCCCGCCGGGCCGACCCTGCGCGAGCAGACCCTCCAGACCCTGGCCAACGTCAAGGCCGTCCTCCAGGAGGGCGGCGCCTCCTGGGACGACGTGATGATGATCCGCGTCTACCTCACGGACGTGGCCCACTTCGCCGAGTTCAACGAGATCTACGACGCGTACTTCGAGGAGCAGGGCCTGACCCAGCCGCCCGCCGCGCGCACGACCGTCTACGTCGGTCTCCCCGCGGGCCTCCTCGTCGAGATCGACGCGCTGGCCGTCCTCGGCTGACCCGCTCCCACCCCGCCTTCTGCGCGGCGCCGCTCCATGCGCCGCGCCGCGCTTCCCCCTACCCAGAAGCTGTATGCCCTTACGCAGAGGACCCCCGAATGTCCCATCCGCTCGCCGCGTCCGCCCCTGCCGGGACACCGCCCCACACGGGAGGCCTGCTCCTCCTCGTCGACGGCACCGCCGGACTCCTGCTCACCGCCGCGCTCGGCATCGCCCTGCTGCTCTTCCTCATCATCAAGGTGCGGCTCCAGCCGTTCGTCGCGCTGCTCGCGGTCTCCATAGCCGTCGGCCTCGCCGCCGGGCTGTCGGTCACCGAACTCTTCGGCACGGTCCAGAAGTCGGACGCCGTCTCCACCATCGAGTCCGGCATGGGCGGCATCCTCGGCCATGTCGCGATCATCATCGGCCTGGGCACCATGCTCGGCGCGATCCTCGAAGTCAGCGGCGGCGCTGAGGTACTGGCCGGTCGCCTGCTCGGCCTGTTCGGCGAGCAGCGCGCCCCGCTCGCCATGGGCCTCACGGGTCTGATCTTCGGCATCCCGGTCTTCTTCGACGTCGGCATCTTCGTCCTGGCGCCGATCGTCTACGCCGCCGCCAAGCGCTCCGGCAAGTCGATCCTGCTCTACTGCCTGCCCCTGCTCGCGGGCCTGTCGGTCACCCACGCGTTCCTGCCGCCGCACCCCGGCCCGGTGGCCGCCGCCGGGCTCCTCCACGTCGACCTCGGGTGGGTCATCCTCATGGGCGTCGTCTGCGGTCTGCCGGCCGTGGTGGCCGCGTGGGCGTACTCGGCGTGGATCGGCCGCCGCGTCTTCGTCGCCGTGCCGCAGGACATGGTCGAGGCGGCCGAGGAGGCCAAGCAGGCGGTCGTCGACGAGCAGCGGGCCGCCGGAGTGGCGCCCAGCGAGCAGCCGGTGTCCCTCGGCACGGTCCTCGGCATCATCGGCACGCCCCTGGTCCTCATCCTCGCCGCGACCTTCTCCTCGATCGCCCTGGACCCCTCCACCCTCCGCTCGGTGATCGAGTTCTTCGGCAACCCGTTCGTGGCGCTCACGATCGCGCTGTTCCTCGCGTACTACCTGCTGGGCATCCGCCGCGGCTGGTCCCGCAAGTCCCTGGAGACGGTGTCCACCGCGTCCCTCAAGCCGGTCGGCAACATCCTGCTGGTGGTCGGCGCGGGCGGCGTCTTCGGCGCCGTCCTCAAGGCCAGCGGCGTCGCCCAGGCCCTCTCGGACACGTTCAACGACGTCGGCCTGCCGGTGATCGTGCTCTCCTACCTGATCTCGGTGGTCCTGCGGGTCGCCCAGGGCTCGGCGACGGTGGCGATCGTGACGACGGCCGGCATAGTCGCGCCCCTGCTCTCCGAGGGCGACCACTCCCAGGCCTTCGTCGCCCTGGTCATCATGGCCATCTCCGCGGGCTCCATCTTCGCCTCGCACGTCAACGACGGCGGCTTCTGGATGGTCGCGAAGTACTTCGGCATCAGCGAACGGGACACCCTCAAGACGTGGACGGTGCTGGAGAGCGTCCTGTCGGTGGCGGGGTTCGCCGTGGCCGCGGTGCTCAGCCTGTTCCTGTAGGGCGGCCGGTTCTTGTAGGCGTCTGATAACGAAGTCGGGGCCGACTGTGTGCGGCACAGGTTTGTCGACCATACTGCTCCGCTGTGGAGCAGCGCATAGGTTCGAGCAGCCAGCCCCTGGAGGGCGCCGGATTCGACCCGGCCTTCATCCCCGGGCTCACGTCACCCGCGTCCGGCCGGACGGAGGAGGACGGGCCGGAGAAGGAGCCTGAGGTCGCCGAGGCCGAGGAGGCCGCACCCGAGGCGGAGGCGGAGGAGAACGACACGGCGTCCTCCCCCGAGCCGGAGGAGGACGCCGCGGTCGACGGTCCCGTCTTCGAGGCGTCCGACCGCCGCGCGCGGATCGTCGCCGACCACAGAGGCGTACGGCTCTGCCTGGACGACCAGGAGTGCGAGTTCCGCTGGGACGAGATCGGCGCGGTGGAGACGGCGACGGCCCGCTTCGGCAAGCGCTACACCGTCACCGTCCACACCCCTGACCGGCGCTGGTACCCGATCGAGATCGAGGCGCCGGCCAGGAGCCACTTCAAGGAGTGGGACGAGCAGTTGGACGCGGTGCTGGACGCCTACTTCGACGAGAACGCCGAGTAGGGGGCGCGGGGAACCGCGCACCTCAGCTGCAGTACTGGGTCTCCTTTCCGATGGACCGGTACATGCAGTCCGCGTTCTCCAGCAGTTGCAGCACCGCGTCCCGGTTGCGGGAGGTCTCCCGCTCGATCACCTCGTCGGGCGGGTAGAACCCACCCCCGCCGGACCTCGGATACATCTCGAACGTGTAGCCGAAGATCTTGTGCACGCCCCAGAGGTAGTCGTCGATCGACCCGTCCGTGATGTACAGGTCACTGGACTGCTCCGCCGTGTACCCGTTGCTCGCGGCCATCTTCTGCCCGACCGCCTTGAACGCCGCGTTGTCGTCGGCCGTCATCCCGGTCGTGGTGTCGGAGTACGTGTAGCCGAACGGCCACAGCACCAGCTCGCTGTAGGTGTGGAAGTCGACCCCGGCCTTGATCTGCTGCTTGCCGCCGACGACCCGGCTGCGCACGAAGTCGGCGACGACCTTCACCTCCGGCGCCGACTCCGCCGACGGCCCCCGGTAGGTGTCGGAGGACGTCGACCCCGAGGAGCCGCCGCAGCAGCCCCAGCGGTAGTTCCAGTTGCGGTTCAGGTCCGTGCCGACGTACGACGAACCGGAGTTGGGCTGCCGGTTCTTGCGCCAGGAGCGGTAGGAGCCGGTGGCGATGTCGTACTCGCCGCCGTCCGGGTTGATGTCCGGCACGATCCAGATCTCGCGGTTGTTCACCATGCTGGTGACGCGCGAGTCGGAGCCGTAGTCGGAGGTCAGCTCGCGCAGCAGGTAGAGCGCCATCTCGACGGTGAGGTGCTCGCGGGCGTGCTGGTGGTGCGTGAACAGCACCTCCGGCTCGGACTCGTCGCTGCCGACGTTGTCGCTGATCTTGATGGCGACGATGTTCCGGCCCTGGTACGACTTGCCGATCACGCGCTGGCTCGCGATCGACGGGTTGGCCGCGACGACCGAGTTGATCTCGCTCGTCATCTCCGCGTAGTTGTGGTACTTCGAGTCGGCCGACGGGAAGTCGAAGAGCCGGACGTCGTCCTCGCCGGCGGACCGGTCGGGCACCGCGCCGAGCGGGGTGACCTCGTAGCCCTGTGCGCGCAGCTTCCTGATCTGGTCCGCGCGGCCGGAGACGACGACCCCGTGGCCGTGTGCCTCGTCGACGGTCACGCCCGCGCGCTGCAGTGCCGTGCGGTCCTTGGCCGTCGAGTGCAGGTGGATCTCGTACTGCCGGATGTCGTCCGCCGCCGGGGCGGCCTTGGGCGCGCTGTCGGCGGTGGCGTCCGGTGCCGTCGCGGACAGGGGCGCCGCGAGGGCGAGGGCGAGCAGGGCGGCGAGGGCGGCGGTGCGTCTGCCGGTGCGGACACCGGAGCCTCGTATGCGAAGTCGCATGAAATCTCCTTGTGGGAGGTGGGGTTGTTCCGTGCGACGTACGTGGTGCGGGTGGCGCACATCGTTCTGCCAATGGCATGAGCAGGTCAAGACCGAAAGCGGCCGTGCAGTGTACGCGTAGGGCGCGGCGGTCGGGAGGGAGCGGCCGAAGTACACCCACGGGTGTGAGCCGAGCGTGCATATATGTACGCAACCGGGAGAGAGTGTGGGTCCGCGCAAGGGGAGCCGGAGTGTCCGGATCCTCGGACCACACCCCCAGAGGACTGGCTGATCATGGGCGGATCAGCGCCACGACGGGACCACCACCTACCGGCCGAGACGACGAGCTTCGTCGACCGGCGTGGCGAACTGACCGAGGGCCGCGAACTGCTGGCCCGGGCACGACTGGTGACGCTGACCGGGCCGGGCGGCGTCGGCAAGACCCGGCTCGCCGCGCGCATCGCGGCCCGGGTGCAGCGGGCCTTCCCGGACGGTGTGCGCTTCGTGCACCTCTCCGGACTCCACGACCCGGCCCTCGTCCCGCTCGCCGCCGCCGACGCGCTGGGGCTGCACGACCACTCGCCCCAGCCGCCGCTGGCCGCCCTCGTCGAACAGGTACGGGAGCGGCGGCTGCTCCTCGTCGTCGACAACTGCGAGCACCTCGCGGGCGCGTGCGCCCAGCTCGCAGCGGCGCTGCTGCGCGGCACCGAGGGGGTCCGGATCCTCGCCACCAGCCGGCACCGGCTCGGCCTCACCGAGGAACACCTGCTGGAGGTACGGCCCCTGCCGGTGCCCGACCCGGACGGCGACCTCTCCGCCGCCGAGGGCTACCCGGCCCTCACGCTCTTCGCCGACCGGGCCGCCGCCGTCGTCCCCGGCTTCCGCCTCACCCCCGCCAACCGGGCCTCCGTGGCCCGCCTCTGCCACCGCCTGGACGGCCTGCCCCTCGCCATCGAACTCGCCGCCGTGCGCATGCGCGTCCTCGACGTCGACCAGCTCCTGGACCGCCTCGACGACCGCTACCGCTTCCTCACCACCGGCAGCCCCGCGGCCCTGCCCCGCCACCAGACCCTGCGCGCCGCGGTCGCCTGGAGCCACGACCTGTGCACCGGCCCCGAGCAACTGGTGTGGGCCCGCCTGTCGGTCCTGGCCGGCGGCTTCGACCTGGAAACGGCGGAGGCGGTGTGCGCGGACGACAGCCCGGAGGGGGCCGCCGGGTACGCGCAGAGCCAGAGCCCGTTCACCGACCGCACGTTCCCGCCCGGGCAGGCGTTCACGGGGGCCCTCGGCGAAGAGGCCGGTTTCGCGTCCCCGTGCACGGCCGGCTCTGTTCAAGGGGCGGCCCGGCACGCGCAGGCGCTCCCGGCCCTCCCCGGGCCAGGGGCCGGGCCAGGACCCGGGCAGGTGGTTCCGGCCGGTTCCGCGGTCCCGGCCGCCCGGCACGCGCAGGCGCCCCCGGGGACCGTGACCCTGCCCCTCCCCGCCGGCGCGGGCCCGGCCCTGCGTGCCGACGACGTCCTGGAAGCCCTCGCCGGACTCGTGGACAAGTCCGTGCTCTGCCGGGAGCCGGGCCCCGGCGGCGCGCGGTACCGGCTGCTCGACACCCTGCGGCAGTACGGGCTGGAGCAGTTGCGGCGGACGCCCGGGGAGGAGGGCGCCGCCCGGCGACGGCAGCGGGACTGGATGCTGCGGCGGGCCGAGGACTGCGAACGCGGCTGGTTCGGGCCCGGGCAGCCGGAGGCCGTCGCCCGGCTGCGCGCCGACCGGGACAATCTGCGCGCCGCCCTCGACTTCAGCCTCTCCACCCCCGGCGAGGCACGCGCCGGGCTGCGCCTCGCCGGCGCCCTCTGGTTCTACTGGCACGCCTGCGGCGCCCCCCGCGAGGGCCTCTACTGGCTCGACCGGGCCCTGGCCGCGGGCCCGGAACCGACCCGGGAACGGGCCCGCGGCCTGTGGGTCGCCGGGCTGCTCGCCGCCGCCACCCAGGACTTCCCCCGGGGCCGCCGCCACGCCGCGGACGCCCTCGCCCTCGCCCGCGCCCTGGGCGACCCCGCCGAAGCCGCCCACGCCGAGTACGTCATCGGCGTCATCCGGCTGTTCGGCGACGACCTGCCCGGCGCGCTGCGGCACTTCGAGGCCACCGTCGCCCGCGGCCCCGTGCCCGGCCAGCACCTGAGCCTCGTCGGCCTCGACCAGGTCGAACTCGCCTGCGCGCTGGGCTACCTGGGCGAGGCCGACCGGGCCGTCGAGGTCTGCGAACGGGCCCTCAGGCTGTGCGAGCGGCACGGCGAGCAGTGGGTGCGGTCGTACGTGCTGCGCATGCTCGCCCTCGCGCACAGCGTGCGCCGCGACTGGCCCCGCGCCGAACGGCACGCCCGCGAGGCCCTGCGCCTGAAACTCGCCGTCCACGACGTCATCGGCATGGCCCTCACCCTCGACCTGCTCGCGTCGATCGCGGCCGAACGCGGCGCCCACGAGCACGCGGCCGTGCTGCTCGGCGGCGCCGACCGCGTCTGGGCCGACATCGACACCGGCCGCTGGGGCGCGCACACCCTCAACTCCGCCCGCCGCGACAGCGAGGAGAAGACCTGCCGGGCCCTGGGCCGCGAGACGTTCGAACGGGCCCACCGGCGCGGCGGCGGGCTCGGGCTCGCCGAACTCGTCGCCCACGCGCTCCGGGAACCGGCCCGCCCGCACCCCGGCGAGCCCACCGCCGACCGCCCGCCGCACGCGAGCACCGCGGTCCGCCTGACCCGCCGCGAGACGGAGGTCGCCCAGCTCGTCGCCGAAGGGCTCGCCAACCAGCAGATCGCGGACCGCCTGGTGATCGCCCGCCGCACCGCCGAAGGCCATGTGGAACGCATCCTCAGCAAGCTCGGCTTCAGCAACCGCAGCCAGATCGCCGCCTGGGTGACGGCCCAGCGCTGACCCGCCCCCACCCACACCCACCCGAGGGGATCACGTGACCATCCGACAACCCACCGCCTTCGACCACCGCATGGCCGTCTTCGGCAGCGACGACGGCTTCCTCGCCGCCGCCCTGCCCTTCCTCGCCGAGGGCCTCGCCGCCCCCGGCGAACCACCGCCCGTGGCCATCGCCGACCCCCGCAACCTGGACCTCCTGCGCGACGCCCTCGGCGCCGACGCCAAGGACGTCACCTGCGTCCCGCACACCGACTGGTACACCGGCTCCGCCGCCAACGCCGTCGCCCAGGCCGCCTCCTACCTCACCGCGCACGCCGGACCCGGCGGCCGGATCCACCTCCTCATGGAGCCCGACTGGAGCGGCCGGGCCGGCCGCTCGGCCCGCGAGACCACCGAGTGGATCCGCTACGAGGCCCTCGCCAACCTCCTCTTCGCCCCCATGGCCACGACCGCCCTGTGCGCCTACGACACCCGCACCGCCGGGCCCGCCGTCGTCGCCGCGGCCCGCCGCACCCACCCCGACACGGACGTGTACGAGGACCCGGTGCGGCTCACGGCCGAACTCGACGCCGTACCGCTGCCGCTGCCCCCCGCCGCCGCGCGGCCCATGGCGGAGCCGCACGCCGCCGCCGTACAGGTCTGGGCACAGGCGCGGGGGCTGCCCGCCGCCGACGCCGAGCTGTTCGCCACGGCCGTGGTGCAGACGGCGGCGGCCCTGGCCCCGCTCGACGGCTCCGCCCTGCTGTGGGGCGAGGCGCCCGCCTGCGTCTGCGAACTGCGCTCGGCCCGCCGCCTCGACGACCCCCTCGCCGGCTTCGTCCCGCCTCCCGGCGACAGCGCCGGGCTCTGGTACGCGCGTCAGGTCTGCGCGTACGTGGACGTCCGCGACGACACGGCGGGCGCCACCGTCCGCCTCCAGTACGCATAGGCCCCTACCTGCACAAGCAGGTAGGGGATCGGGTAGTCCTCCCCCTGCGCCGGACCGCCCCCCGGGACCACCCTGGACCCATGCTGCAACTCTCCGGGCGCCACCTCCCGGACCCCGACGCCCGGTACGGCCCGTTCCCGCAACCACCCCTGGGAGCAGGCCACCTGAGTGTCGAGTACGCACCCCGGCCCTCCGCCGTGCGCGAGGCACGCGCGGAAGTGCGCAGGCAGTTGGAGGGCTGGGGGCTCGCGGAGCGCGGTGAGGTGGCGGACGTGGCGGAACTCCTCGTGGGTGAGCTCGCCACCAACGCACTGGTGCACGCCGAGAGCCGCTTCCGGCTCACGCTCTTCGCCGCGCACGGCGTGCTGCGCTGCGAGGTCGCCGACGGCGAGCGGCGCGTGCCCCGGGTGCTGGAGGCGGGCACCGGGGAGAGCGGCCGCGGGATGTTCCTGGTGGACGCCCTCGCCCAGCGCTGGGGCTGCCACCGGGACGGGCCGGGCAAGACCGTGTGGTTCGAGCTCGGCACGTGCGGGGCGGACGGCTGTGGTCGGCGACAGCCGTGACGCTCCACTGGGCCGGGCCATGGCGGTGTGCCGTGCCGCCTTGGTCCGGCTGCGGGCCGCGGGCTCGTGTGGTTGATCGCGCAGTTCCCCGCGCCCCTTGGGGCGGATCGCTTCTGCCCCCTTGTCGGCCGAGGTCCTTTGCGGTTTCTTGATCTGCATGGCGGACACCACGGGAAACACCACGGATCACGAGGCCACCCAGCGACCCCCGCTGCGCAAGGCGAGTTGGAAGTACATCGGGCCGGGGATCGTCGTCGCGGCCACCGGCGTCGGGGCCGGTGACCTGGTCGCCACGCTCATCGCGGGCAGCAACTTCGGCTACACCCTCCTGTGGGCCGCGATCATCGGCTGTCTGGTGAAGATCTCGCTGGCCGAGGCGGCGGGCCGCTGGCACCTGTCCACGGGCCGCACCCTGTTCGACGGCTGGGCGAGCCTCGGCCGCTGGACGACGTGGTTCTTCGCGGTCTACGTCGTCGTCTGGGGCTTCGTCTACGGCGCGGCGGCGATGTCGTCGAGCGCGCTGCCGCTGCAGGCGCTCTTCCCCGACGTGATGGACCTGAAGTGGTGGGGCATCGCCTGCGGCCTGGTCGGGCTGGTCTTCGTCTGGTTCAACAAGTACGCCGTGTTCGAGAAGGTCATGACGGTCCTGGTGGGCGTCATGTTCCTGGTGACGGTGTACCTGGCGATCCGGGTCACGCCGAACCTGGCCGACGCCTTCGCCGGGCTCCTGCCGGTCCTGCCGGACGAGAAGGACTCGATCCTCAACACGCTCGGCCTGATCGGCGGCGTCGGCGGCACGATCACGCTCGCCGCGTACGGCTACTGGGTCAACGCCAAGGGCTGGACCGACACCGGCTGGATGAAGGTCATGCGCCTGGACAACCGCGTCGCCTACGCCACCACCGGCATCTTCGTGATCGCCATGCTGTTCGTCGGCGCGGAGCTGCTGCACTCGGCGAACGTCGCCATCGCCAGCGGCGACAAGGGCCTGATCCAGCTGGGCGACATCCTGGAGGAGGAGTACGGGGCGGCGACGGCGAAGTTCTTCCTCATCGGCTTCTTCGCCACGTCCTTCACCTCGCTGATCGGCGTCTGGCACGGCGTGAGCCTGATGTTCGCCGACTTCGTGACCCGCCTGTCGGGACGCGGCCAGGCCAAGGGCGAGGAGGTCGCCTCCGGCGAGCGCGAACGCTCCTGGCCCTTCCGCGCGTACCTGCTGTGGCTGACCTTCCCGCCCATGATCCTGCTCTTCGAAGGCCAGCCCTTCCGCCTGATCATCATCTACGGCGTGCTCGGCGCGGCCTTCCTGCCGTTCCTCGCCGGCACCCTGATCTGGCTGCTGAACTCCGCCCGGACGCCCCGCGAGTGGCGCAACGGCCCGGTGAGCAACGTGATGCTCGCCCTCGCGGGGCTGCTGTTCCTGATCCTGTGCGTGAAGCAGATCTGGGACCAGCCGTGGGGGGAGTTCTTCTAGGAACCAGAAGGCAGGGGGCTACGGCAGGGCGTCCACGTGCGGTCCCACCGCGTTGGACCACGCGTTGCCGGACGCGGCGTCCCAGTTCGTCGACCAGGTCATCGCGCCCCGCAGGGCCGGGTACGTCCGCGGCGGCTTGAAGCTGCCGCAGTTGGTGGCTCTGGTCAGGCAGTCCAGGGCGTTGTTGACCACGGTCGGCGACACGTAGCCGCCCCCTGCCGCGCGGGTGGAGGCGGGCAGACCGAGCCCGACCTGGGACGGGGCGAGGCCGTTCTCCAGCTGGATGCAGGCCAGGGCCGTCAGGAAGTCCACCGTGCCCTGGCTGTACACCTTGCCGTCGCAGCCGAGCATGGAACCGCTGTTGTAGTACTGCATGTTGACGACGGTGAGGATGTCCTTGATGTTCAGCGCGGTCTGGAAGTAGGAGTTCGACGTCGACTGCATGTCGATGGTCTGCGGCGCCATCGTGATGATCAGCGACGGGCCCGCCTTCGCGGACAGGGCGCGCAGGGCCTGCGTCATGTAGGTGGCGTTGAGGCCGTTCTCCAGGTCGATGTCGACGCCGTCGAAGCCGTACTCCTGCATGACCGACCAGACGCTGTCGGCGAAGTTCGTCGCCGAGGCCGCGTCGTTCACGGTGACCGTGCCGCGTTCGCCGCCGACCGAGATGATGACCTTCTTGCCGGCCGCCTGCTTGGCCTTCACATCGGCCTTGAACCGGTCGACGGTGTAGCCCTTCAGCCCGGCCGAGTCCAGGGTGAAGGAGACCGCGCCCGGTGTGCCCGTGGCGTCCGCGAAGGCCACCGCGATGATGTCGTAGTGGGCCGGTACGTCCGAGATCTTCTGGACCGTCGCGCCGTTGTCGAAGTTCTGCCAGTAGCCGGTCACCGCGTGCTTGGGCAGGGCGGGGCCGGGGCCGGACGTGTGGTTCGTGGTCCCCGTGACGGCCGTCGACCTCGGCGACTCACCGGCCGCGTTCGTCGCCGTGACCTGGAAGGAGTACGACGTCGAGGCGGCGAGCCCGGTCACCGTGGCCGACGTGCCGGAGACCGCCGTGACCTTCGTGCCGTCGCGGTAGACGGTGTAGCCCGTGGCGCCGGAGACGGTGTTCCAGGCGAGCGAGACGGACGAGGACGTCGTACCCGAGACGCGCAGACCGCTCGGCGCGGCCGGGATCGTGGGGCCCGGGCCGGTGCCGCCGCCCCCGTCGGGGCCGAAGACCGACACGTCGTCGGCGTAGTACGCGGCCTGCCCGTACCAGCCGTGCGTGTACACCGTCACCGAGGTCGTCGACGCGCCCGTCCTGAACGACGTCGACAGCTGCTTCCAGGAGGAGGAATCCGGCGTCCACGTGGACACGTCCGTGGTGCCCGTGCCGGTGACGCCGAGGTAGGCGTAGCCGCCCCGGACCCAGGCGCCCAGGGAGTAGGTGGAGTTCGGCCGCACCGCCACCGTCTGACTGCACCGGGCGTTGTCCTGCCCGGCGGGGGTGGCCCGCAGCGCGGCCGTACCGGTGCGCACCGGGGAGGAGACCGTCGTACCGCTGCCCGCCGAGCAGGTCCAGTCGCTCAGACCTGCCTCGAAGCCGGCGTTGCGGGCGTTCTCGACGTCGGCGGCGGAGGCCTGGCCGACGGCCGTGACAGTGAGGGCCAGGGCAACCGTGACGGCACCCGACCAGAGCCGCAGGGATCCTCTGTATATGGACATGACAAGAAAATGGTCCAGACCAAAGCAGCTGTCAAGAGGTCCAGACCAACCGCTTGGGTGTGGTCGACGGTCGGCGGGATGCTCAACCTGCCCCGTTTTGACGCATCTTGTGCAACGGCAGTTCCTCCTCACCTACACAAACGCTGTTCTCCGGTCACAGAGCCGTGGATACAGTGCTGAGGTAGTCACGCAGTGAAGTCGACGAGGTGTGCCGGAGTAACTCCCGGCGTGCCGACGGGCATGGGGAAACGGGGAGCTGCGCGTGCCAACTGCCATTGCCGTGACCAGTGCCGACCTGGCGCTGCCGCCACAGGACGAACGCACCCTGCCCGCCACGGTGCTCCGGGACGTCGCGCAGCGCCCCCTGGAGCAGGTGCTCGCCGACATGCAGGCCCTGGTCGAGCACCACGGACACGTGATCGTGGTCTGCTCAGCGGCCGCCCCCACCGCCGTCCAGCGACGGCTGCACACCCTGCGCTCCCTCATGGAGAGCGACCGGATCGCCCTGTTCCGGCCGGAGCTGCCGCCCCTCGGACTGGCCGTCCTGACCCGCCAGCTGCGGCAGCTCGCCTCCTGCGACATCAGCCCCGGCGTCCTCGCCTCCGCCGGCCGCCTCCTCGTCCACTACATCCACGCCGGGGCGCTGCTCGGCTCCGTCGCCCGCCTCGACCGCGTCCCGGTCGGCCTCAAGTCGCACGCCAAGTCCTGGATGCCCGGCAGCCAGTTCGGCGTGCTCGCCCACCCCGAGCCGCAGCTCGTCCGCATCACCCCCGAGGCCGCGCTGCCCGGCCCCGAGTTCGGCACGTGGATGCTGGTCGCCAAAGGGCAGCTCCAGTCCGACTGGGTCACCGGCACGCTCGCCCCCTCCTGGAAGGTGCAGGGGCTGCGCGAGACCCCGCTCCCGGCCGAGTCACCCGCCTGGTGGGGCACCGGCAAGGTGATCGAGTTCTGCAGCTACCTGCCCGACCTGTCGGTCCTCTACCAGCTGGTCACCTCCGTACGGCGCAGCCGCTGCCACTGGTGCGGCATCGACGTCATCGGCGACCGCTGCGTCTTCTGCTCCGCCACGCCACCCGCCCACGACAGCCCACCCCTCAAGCAGCTGGAGAACCGGACGGCGGCCGGGTGAGCCCGCGCACCGCACGTCAGCACTGCTCCCGTCCCGCTCGACCGATATCCCCAACGAGGTTGTACGGTTCATGAATTCCCGTCAGCGCCGCGGCGTGATTCTCCTGCTCCTGTCGGTCGTCTGCGCCCTGGGCGCCTTCACCGGCGTGCTGTCCGTCATCAGCGACGTGGAGTCCAAGGTCGGCCCCGAGGTCACCGCCTACCGGCTCAAGTCCGACGTACCGCCCTACACCACCCTCAGCACGGGCCAGTTCGAGAAGATCAAGATGCCCGAGCGGTGGCTGTCGGAGAACGCGGTCACCGACCTGCGCGACATCCAGGGCAAGATCGCCGTGACCACGCTGCAAGCGGGCTCCCTGCTCCAGTCCGACATGATCGTCCAGCAGCCGGCCCTGCGGCCCGGCCAGCAGGAGGTCGCCATCATGGTCGACGCGGCGACCGGCGTGGCCGGCAAGATCACCCCGGGTGCCTCGGTCAACGTCTACGCCACCTTCGAGGGCGAGCGCGAGGGCGACCCCGACCAGTCGAAGATCATCGTGACCAATGCCAAGGTCCTCGACATCGGCGAGATCGCCGCGCTGAAGCCGGACGAGAGCAACCGCACCCAGCAGCCCACCGACGCGGTCCCGATCACCTTCGCGCTGTCCGCCCGGGACGCCCAGCGCATCACCTACGCCGAGTCGTTCGCCAAGCGCGTCCGGCTCGCCCTCGTCGCGCCCGGCAGCGACACCAGCGTCCCGGAGCAGGACCGGACGTACGAACTCGCGAAGGACAAGTGAGAGGCTCGCATGCCCACGAGGATCCTCCCGGCAGTCGGTGACGCGGACGCCGTCCGGTCCGTCACGACGCTGCTCAGCCAGCTCCCGGACGCCGAACCGGTCGCCCCGGTGGTCGACTCCACGCAGCTCATCGACACCCTCGCGCGCCTGGCCGCCGAGTCCGTCGACGAACTGCCCGAGGTCGTGGTCGTGCACGAGCGGATCGGCCCCGTCCCCGCGCTGGAACTGATCCGCGAGGTCGCCCTGCGCTTCCCGGCCGTCGGCGTCATCCTCGTCACCTCCGACGCGAGCCCCGGCCTCTTCCAGGCCGCCATGGACTACGGCGCCCGCGGCCTGGTCGCCCTGCCCCTCAGCTACGAGGAACTCGCCAGCCGCGTCCAGGCGGTCGCCCAGTGGTCGGTGGGCGTACGGCGCCACCTGGGCGCCGGCGGCGACGTGTTCACCGGCGTCGGCGGCTCGGTCGTCACGGTCAGCGGGGCCAAGGGCGGCGCCGGGGCCACCCTGACCGCCATCCAGCTGGCCCTGGCCGCCCAGGCCTCCGGCCGCAGCACCGCCCTGGTCGACATGGACCTCCAGACCGGCGACATCGCCTCCTACCTGGACGTCCAGTTCCGCCGCTCCGTCGTCGACCTGGCCGCCATCACCGACATCTCCCCACGCGTCCTGGCCGACGCGGTCTTCCGCCACGACACCGGCCTCGCCCTGCTGCTCGCCCCGGCCGAGGGGGAACGCGGCGAGGACGTCACCGACCGCGCCGCCCGGCAGATCGTCAGCGCCCTGCGCTCCCGCTACGAGGTCGTCGTCATCGACTGCGGCGCCCAGCTGAGCGGGGCCGGGGCGGCGGCCGTGGAGATGGCGGACCGGGCCCTGCTCGTCACCACCCCGGACGTGGTCGCCGTACGGGGCGCCAAACGGGCCGTGCGGATGTGGGACCGGCTGCAGATCCGCAAGGCCGAGGAGACGACCGTCGTCGTCAACCGGTACTCCCGCGGTACGGAGATCCAGCCGCCCCTGATCCAGCGGATCACCGGCACGGCGGTCGCGGCCACCGCGATCCCCGCCAACTTCAAGGAACTGCAGAGCGTCGTCGACGCGGGCCGCGTCCACGAACTGGAGAACAAGAGCGCGGTGAAGCAGGCCCTGTGGGGCCTGGCCGGTGAACTGGGCCTGGTCAAGGCGCCCGACGCCGCCCGGAAGGCCGGCAGGTTCCGGGGCGGCGACCGGGGTTCGGTGAGCTTTCGGCGGAGGAGGGAGGGATGAACATGCCGTCAAGAGGGCGCGACCGGGACCGGGGCCAGGTCACCATCGAGTTCCTCGGCATGACACCGACGATCATCGTGACGCTGATCGCGCTGTGGCAGGTCGTCCTCGTCGGCTACACGTTCATCCTCGCGGGCAACGCGGCGGACGAGGCGGTGCGGGCGGGAACGGCGGCCGAACCGGGCGCGCGGCAGGCCGCCTGCCAGGAGGCCGGGCTCAAGCACCTGTCGGAGGCGTGGCGATCCGGCGCCACGATCACCTGCGGCGGCTCCGGTTACGTCACGGCCGACGTGCGCCTGGAGGTCCCGGTCCTCTTCCCGGGCACGCTGTCCTTCCCGTACGCCGTCAAGGGCCACGCCGGCGCGGTCGAGGAGGCGGACTGACATGACTCGTCTCAGCAAGGGCCGCGACCGCGGCCAGGTCGCCATCGAGTTCATCGGCTTCCTGCCGATCCTCCTGATCGTCGCCCTGGCCGCCGTGCAACTGGGCCTCATCGCCTACACGGCCCAGCAGGCGGGCACCGCCGCCCGGACGGGGGCGCGCAGCGCGTCGCTGGACGGCCCGTACGAGGCGGACTGCCGGGCGGCGGTCAGCAGCTGGCTGGCCGACGGCACCAGTTGCCCGGCGTCGATCGGCGGCGACGAGGTCACGGTCACGGCCACCGTGCAGATCCCGTCCCTGGTGCCGGGCTGGGAGTTCGACCCGGCCGTCAAGACCGCGACGATGCCGCGCGACCACTGAACGGAGCACGGACTCATGAGCCTGCGAGCACGCATCAACACCCCCGAGGAGCACGGCAACCGGGGCGAGGACGGCCACCTGGTCGCCTCCTACCGGGCCAAGCTCCTGGAGGAGATCGACCTCGCGGAGATGAGTTCGCTGGCCGCCGCCGAGCGCCGGGCGCGGCTGGAGCGGGTGCTCGGGCACATCATCAGCCGCGAGGGCCCGGTCCTGTCGACGGTGGAGCGCTCGCAGCTCATCCGCAGGGTGGTCGACGAGGCCCTCGGCCTGGGCATCCTGGAGCCTCTCCTGGAGGACGCCTCCATCACCGAGATCATGGTGAACGGCCCGGACGCGATCTTCGTGGAGCGCGGCGGCCGCGTCGAGCAACTGCCGTTGCGCTTCGCCTCCAACGACCAGCTCATGCAGACCATCGAGCGGATCGTCTCCACGGTCAACCGCCGTGTCGACGAGTCGAACCCCATGGTCGACGCCCGCCTGCCCTCCGGCGAGCGCGTCAACGTCATCATCCCGCCGCTGTCCCTGACGGGCGCGACCCTCACCATCCGCCGCTTCCCGCGCTCCTTCACCCTCCAGGAGCTGATCGGCCTCGGTTCACTGGACGAGCCGATGCTGTACCTGCTGGCGGGCCTGGTGCAGGCGAAGTTCAACATCATCGTCTCGGGCGCGACGGGCACGGGAAAGACGACCCTGCTGAACGCCCTCTCCGGCCTGATCCCCGAGGGCGAACGCATCATCACCATCGAGGACTCGGCCGAACTCCAGCTCCAGCAGCCGCACGTCATCCGCCTGGAGTCGCGCCCGCCGAACGTCGAGGGCAAGGGCCAGGTCACGATCCGCGACCTGGTCCGCAACTCCCTGCGCATGCGCCCCGACCGGATCGTCGTGGGTGAGGTCCGCGGCGGCGAGTCCCTCGACATGCTCCAGGCGATGTCGACGGGCCACGACGGTTCACTCGCCACCGTCCACGCCAACAGCGCGGAGGACGCCCTGATGCGCCTGCAGACCCTCGCCTCCATGTCGGACGTGGAGATCCCCTTCGTCGCCCTGCACGACCAGATCAACAGCGCGGTCGACGTCATCGTGCAGCTGACGAGGTTCGCGGACGGCGCCCGCCGCATCACCGAGATCGCACTGATGGACAGCCACGGCAGCGACCCGTACCGCCTGGTCACGGTCGCCCGCTTCCACGCGCAGCCCATGTCGGCCGACGGCCGCATCCACGGCAGCTTCGAGTACTACCCCCTCCCGCGCCGCACCGCCGACCGCCTGTACATGGCCAGCCAGCCCATCCCGCAGGCCTTCGGCATCGCCCGGTCCGCGGACCAGCTAGCCACCCGAGAAGCCAGGTAGGACCGACCGATGGATCTGCAATCGCTCATCACGCTCACCACCGGCATCACCCTGCTGACGTGCGTCCTCGCGGTCGTCGGCCTGCACTCCTACGCCACGGGCAGGGCACAGCGCCAGGCGCTCGTCGACCGCCTGTCCTCGACCGGCCAGATCCCGGACGCCGGCCGCCGCCGCCACTTCCGCGGCATCGACCGCCGCCTTCGACGCACCAGGACCGGCAAGAAACTGGAACTCCGCCTGGCCGCGACCGGCCTGGACATCACCCCCGGTGAGTTCTTCGTCTACATGCTCGCGACGGTCGCGGGCCTGTGGCTGATCGGCCAGGCGGCCCTGGCACCGTTCTTCGGCCCGCTCGCGGGCCTGCTGGGCATCGGGGTGGCGATCCAGTTCCTGAACTGGCAACGGCAGAAACGCATCGAGAAGTTCATCAACCAGCTCCCCGAGATGGCCAGGATCCTGGCCAACGCCACGCAGGCGGGTCTCGCCCTGCGCACCGCGATCGGCATGGCCGCGGAGGAGATGGAGGCCCCGGCGGGCGAGGAACTGGCCAAGGTGTCGGCACAACTCGCGGTCGGCGCCTCGATGGACGACGCACTGAGCGAAATGGCGGACCGCCTCCCCTCCCGCGAACTGGTCGTCCTCGTCACCACGCTGGTGCTGTCCAACCGGGCGGGCGGGCAGGTGGTGAGCGCCCTGCGGAACCTGACGGAGACGCTGGAGGAACGGAAGGAGACGCGGCGGGAGGTCCGGACGCAGCTCTCCCAGGTGAGCATGACGTCGTACGCGGTGCCGGTGCTGGGCGTGGGCTCCCTGTTCCTGATGGACGGGGTGAAGGACGGCGCCCTGGACCGCATGACCGGCTCACCCCTCGGCCAGGCGGCGGTCATCATCGCCTTCTCCCTCTACGCCGTCGGCTTCGTCCTCATCCGCCGCCTGTCCCGCATCGACGTCTGAGAAGCACGGAGGCAACCATGGCACTGCTTCTCGCCCTGCTGATGGGTATCGGCGTCTGGGGCGTCTTCGCCGGCATCCGCATGTACCGCGCCGAGGCCAAACTCCCCGGCGACCTCGCGCTGGCCCTGGAGGTCGGCGCCACGCGCACGGGCGCGGTCGACTCGCTCATCGACCGCATGGGCATGCGGTACGCCCCCGCGGTGCTGCGCCTGATGGGCCCCAAGCAGGTGGCGAAGTACCGCCGCAAGATCGATCTGGCGGGCAACCCGGGCGGACTGACCATCGACCGCTATGCGGCGCGGCGGGCGGTGTACGGGGCTCTGGGCGGCGTCGGCTTCCTGGTGTTCCTGATGAGGGGCCAGCTCCTGGTGGCCCTCCTCCTGCTGGCCTTCGGGGCGTTCTGGACGGAGGTCGGCATCTGGTCCGCGATCCGCATCCGCAAGGACGTCATCGAACGGACCCTGCCGGACTTCCTGGACGTCCTGGCCGTCGTGGTGAGCGCGGGCCTCGGCTTCCGCCAGGCACTCGACCGGGTCGCGTCCAAGTACGAGGGCCCCTGGGCGGACGAACTCCGCATCACCCTGCGCCAGATGGACCTCGGCATGAGCCGCCGCCAGGCCTTCGCGGAACTGCGACGGCGCAACGACTCGGAGCAGGTCGCCATGTTCGTGACGGCGTTGCAGCAGGGCGAGGAACTGGGCGCACCGATCGTCGACACGCTGGTGGCCCTCGCCAAGGACATGCGGCGTACGGACGCCCAGAACGCGCGGCGGAAGGCGGCCCGGGCGGTCCCCAAGGCCACGATGATGATCACGACCTTCATGGTCCCGGCCACGATGCTCCTCCTCGGCGCGGGCCTCATCCTCGGCTCGGGAACCGACTTCGGCTCGGTGACGGGGGAGTAGGGGAGGGGACCGCATGGCGATGACAGGGGAGCGGAGCGGCCTGCCGGCCCGTCGCCGACGTCGGGGGCAGAAGCCGCCGGTGATCACGACGCCCCCGGCGGGCACGGTGCTGCCGGCACACGCCCGCACGGGCGCGCCGGACGTCCCGGCGACGTCCGTGACGCCCGCGCTGCCGCCGGGTTGGGAGGCGGCGGGTGCTGAGCCGACCCAGCGGACCGAAGGGGGTGGGGGCGGGGGCCGGGATGGGTCGGCCCATCGGGCGACCGGGGTGCCCGCGCGGGCGCCGATGCCGGTGGCCGGCGGCAGCGAACTGGTGGGGCGGGGGACAGGCGCCCGGGCGGGGCGGACACCCGGTGGCCCTGAGGGGCAGGTGTCGGTCGGTCTGGAGGGGCAGGCGTCGGCCGGTCTGGAGGGGCAGGCGTCGGCCGGTCTGGAGGGGCAGGCGTCGGCCGGTCCGGACGGGCAGGCGGGGCACGGCGGTCGTGGGCGGGAGCCCGGTGCCGGGCCGGAACGGCCTGCGAACGGACGGTCGGCCGCCGACGGCGCGGTGCCCGCGGTGCCCGCGGTGCCTGCGGTGCCCGCGGTGCCTGCGGTGCCTGCGGTGCCCGCGGTGCCTGCGGTGCCCGCGGTGCCTGCGGTGCCCGCGGTGCCCGCGGTGCCCGCGGTGCCTGCGGTGCCCGCGGTGCCTGCGGTGCCCGCGGTGCCTGCGGTGCCCGCGGTGCCTGCGGTGCCTGCGGTGCCTGCGGTGCCCGCACAGGAGCCACCCGCACCCCGCGACGAGAGCCGCACAGGCGATGTGGATGCGGGCGGGAACCCGATCCCGGCCGCAGCCGAGGCAACCGCCGCCTCCCCCAACCCCGCGATCGACATCCAGGTCAACGCCCTGCAAGCCATGTGCCGGCAGGTCTTCGGCTTCCGCCTGGCCATGATCGCCCTCGCCACCCCCACCGCCCTCGTCAACGCCAACCCCGGCCTCCCCACCCGCCTCGTCGGCGCGGCCGTCGTCGTGACCTTCATGACCTCCTACGTCCTCTTCCGGGACTGGGAACGCTTCGGCCCCCTTCTCCTCCGCCACCCCACCCTCCTCGCCGCGGACACCCTCTTCGGCGCTCTGCTCCTCATCTCCGCGGGCCCGGACAGCACCCTCGCCTACGTCAGCGTCTGCACCCCCCTCCTGGCCGGCCTGGTCTACGGCTGGCGCGGCGCGGCCGCCTTCGCCTCCCTCCAGGCGTTGCTGCTCCTCCTCATCCACGCGGCACAGGCGAACCCGAACCCCGGCCTCGCCGAGTCCACCCTCCTGCCCGGCCTCTGCGTCATCGCCGGAGCCGTCGGCTCCAGCCTGCGCAACCTCATGCTCCGCTTCGGCGCCGCCACCCAGGCCCTCACCACCGTCCAGGCCCGCCTCGCCGTGACCGAAGCGGTCAGCGCCGAACGCGCCCGCCTGGCCCGCGAGATGCACGACTCGGTCGCCAAGACCCTGCACGGCGTGGCCCTGGCCGCGGACGGCCTGGCGGGTTCGGCCGGCACCGACCGCATGGACCCGGCCCTGATCAGAGAGCAGGCCGCCCTGGTCGCCCGATCAGCCCGCCGGGCCGCAGCGGAGTCCCGCGAACTCCTGGCCGACCTGCGCCGCGAGTCGGACCCCGCTCAAGCCACCGACGTCCTGGCGGAACTGGCGGCCCGCACCCGCGACTTCAGTGCCCGCACCGGCCTCCCCGCGGTGTACCGCCACACCGGCGACCACTCCGTGCCGCCCCTCCCGCCCGCTGTGGCCCGCCAACTCCTGACCATCGCCGCGGAAGCCATGGAGAACGCCCACCGCCACGCCCACCCCAGCCGCGTCGACGTCCTGGCGGGCGTCCACGGCGACCTGCTCCGCGTCAGCGTCGTCGACGACGGACGCGGCCTCCCCCCGGGCACCACCCTCGAACAGCTCCGCCGAACGGGCCACTTCGGCCTCGTCGGCATGGTGGAACGCGCGGCCTCGGTGGGGGCCCGGATCCGCATAGGCCGCGGCGACCACCCCAAGGGCACGGAGGTCCGCCTGGAACTCCCTCTCGCGGCCCTGACCACACCCACCGCATGCCCCCCACGACCCGAGAGGAGGCCCTGATGCCGGAGCCCACTCCGCCCCAGCCCGGGGCACCCCAGCAGCCGCTGCCCCATCAGCCGCCGCCCCAGCACCCGTTCGCCGCACCGCCGACGCAGCGCCTCAGGATCGTCGTGGCGGACGACAACCCCGTGGTCCGGGCCGGCCTCACCGCCCTGCTCTCCGGCCGCGCGGACATCGAGGTCGTGGCGGCGGCGGCGGACGGCCGCCAGGCCTGCGAGGCAGCCCGGCAGCACCGCCCCGACGTCGTCCTCCTCGACGTGCGCATGCCCGGCGTGGACGGAATCTCGGCCCTCCCGTACCTGGTGCGGATCGCGTCGGTCGTGATGCTGACGTACAGCAGGGAGTCGGAGATCGTCCAGGAGGCCCTGCGCCGGGGAGCGGGCGGCTACCTGGTCCACGGCGAGTTCACGGCCGACCAACTGGTGCAGGCCGTACGGGACATCAAGGAGGGCCGGGCCCACTTCACGCCCACGGCGGCGAACGCCCTCCTGACCCAGCTCCGCAGCCACCAGGCTCCGCCGACCCAGACCCTCCCCGACGGCCTCGGCCAGTCAACGAGTGCGACTGCATACGGAATTTCCGCCTCCGCGCAACCGTATATTGAACCCCCGAATATCGCCCAACCAGCACCAATGCACGTCTCGCACACGCCGCCCTCCGTCATTTCTCCAGAAAACCTTTCGCAAGTGCAACCGTCTATGGGACAGTCTTCGTCTGGGTGGACGAGTGGCCGTCCGGCCGCTCCCGACAGGTCGCGGTTCCAACTGAGCACGAGGGAGGCGGAGATCATGGACCTCATCGCATCCGGCATGAACAACCAGCAGATCGCCGCCACGTGCTTCATCAGCGAGAAGACGGTCAAGAACCACATCAACCGCATCTTCGCCAAGCTCCACAGCACCAGCCGCTCCGAGGCCGCCGCGAAATGGATCGGCACGGCACCGGACTCACACCGAGGACTGGGGTGACCTTCGGTGACGATCTGGGGGGACAGCCGGTCGGGCCCGTGCGATTGGGCCCGGAATTGGGCCCAGGGGCCCTCTGGCGGACAGCCCGTTCCGCCGTACGTTCCTCGTGTCGAAAGCGCCACAGCCGCAACCGGAGGGGAACACCATGAGCGACCTGATGCTGAAGACCGCCGTCGCGACCAAGGTCCGCGTGAACGGCTGGAAGAACACGACGACCGAGGCGATGAAACGCCGCGCCGACGACAAGGGGCAGACGGCGGTCGAGTATCTGGGCATCATCGCGGTGGTGGTGGCGATTGTGCTGGCGATCACGGGGACGGACATCGGGCAGTCGATCTACAACGCGATTACCGACAAGATCACCGAGGTCACCGGCGGGTGATGCAGCCCCGCAGGTGCGGCGACGCAGGGCAGGCCTTCCCCATCTACATCACGGTGGTGGGGGGTCTGCTCTTTCTCGCGCTCGCGTACTTCGCGGTCGGCCAGGCCGCGGCGAATCGGAACGGCGCCCAGACGGCCGCGGATGCGGCGGCGCTCGCGGCGGCCCAGGAGACCAGGGACCAGCTCGCGGGCCAGTGGGTGGAGAACGTGCTCGATCCGAGCAAGTGGCAGGACATCTTCGACGGTGACACCAGCGCCGGGCTGAATGACTGCTGGCGGGCCTACCAACTCGCGGAACAGAACAACGCCGGCGTGGACGACTGCGCCCCGGGTCTCCTGGCCTACACGGTCAGTGTCGAAACGACCAAGCCCGTCGGCGACTCCATTGTCCCCGGCACGCAGACCAAGCACTCGACGGCACAGGCAATGGCCGTGATCGAGCCGCTCTGCACGTTCAAGCTCCCTGCCGAGGATGCCGGGGACGACGTGCTGCCGCAGCTCGACTGCAAGGACAAAGACTGGGACCTGGACCCGGACGATCTCAAGGTTCTTCCGAAGCCCGAGGACCTCTTCGATGTCCACCTGGCCGACTGACAAGCGAACGACGAGTGATGAGGGAAGCAGAGACATGAGCATTCGGTTCACTACGAAGGCCCGCAGGGGGGTGGCCGCAGTTACCCTTGCGGCCGGTCTGGCTCTCGGCGTGGCCGGTTGCGGAGGAGGCGGAGACGGCGACAAGAAGCCTGAGGCGTCGGCTTCCGCTTCCAAGGACGGTGGGTCAGACCCGAGTGCACAGGAGCGGCAGGAAAAAGAGCCCTTGGCAGAGTTGAAGGGCCCTGACGGTCTATTGCTCCAGCTCACCTCTGCGGAGCGCGATTCCGGGGGATTCGTCACCGTCAACGGCAGTATGAAGAACGACGGCGGCAAGACGATCAATGTCCCCGCCCAACTGGGCGGCAACGAGACCGAGATCATCAGGAATGGCAGGTCGCTCGGCGGAGCCACCTTGGTGGACTCGAAGGGGAAGAAGCGCTATTACGTCCTGCGTGACACGGACGGTCGTCCGCTCACCACGACCAGCTTCCCGGCTCTGAAGTCGGGCGAGATGTTGCCCGTGTTCATGCAGTTCCCGGCACCGCCGGCCAGCACCACTGAGGTGACCTTCCAACTGCCTATGTTCCCGACAGCGACCATCAAGATCTCTGGGTGAGGCCGCCATGACCATCACCCGGCACCCAACGCGAACGGCGCCGCGCCTCACTCTGACTCTCGCGGCGGCCACGCTCATGGTCGCTATGAACGTCTACGGCATGACGCCAGCCCAAGCCGACGACGGCCCCAGCGTCCCCCCGGGCACCGAAGCTTCGGCCCCCGCCCCGGAAAAAGTCGACCCCAACGACCCCGACCTCAAACTCCCCGAAGGCGCCACGCTAGCCACCCCCAAAGTCCTCGACATCAAACAGGTCGTCGAAGACCAAAGCGGTGACGAACGACGCGAAGACACCAACGCCGACGTCAAGTTCGCCCTCCAGGCCGAGGTCCTCTTCGGCAAGGACAGCGCGAAACTCAGCGCCGAGGCGAAGGCCCGTATCTCCGCGATCGCCGAGGAGATCAAGACGCAGAACGCGACGAAGATCCGAGTCTTCGGCTTCACGGACAACCTCGGTTCCTCCGCCCACGGCGACGTCCTGTCCAAGCAACGCGCCGACGCCGTGCAGAACGTCCTGGACCAGGAACTGAACGACTCCAACGTCACCTACGAGGTCCGCGGCTACGGCGAGCAGTACCCGATCGCCGACAACTCCACGGAATCCGGCCGCAAGAAGAACCGCCGCGTCGAGGTCTCCTTCCCGCGCACGGAGAGTTGAGCCACCGGGAGTGGGTCCAGGGTTGGGGCCACGGACCCATGCGTGAGTGATCGACCTTTCTTAACCTCGGCTCGGTCTCCGTCTTGAACGGCCGTTTATCGCGCTGAGCTGAGGTCACGCATGTCCCCTGCCGGTAGCCCGATACCCCCGAGCGGGATGTGGGGTGCACCGAACAGCCCGTCCTGGGAACGGCGAACGCCGCTGCCGAGGGAACTGGGCTGGGCGCAGGTACTGCTCTGGGCGCAGGTACTGCTCTGGGCGCAGTTCGCGCTGACGGTGCTGTACGTGGTCACCGTTCTGTCGGTGGTGTCGTACTACTCCGGGGAGATCTTCGGGATCCTGGTGTACGACTCGCTGCCCAGTGTGGCCGGGGTCTGCCTGGCCCGGCGCCTGTGGCGGGGCGGGGTGTGGACGAGTCGCGCGCTGATCGCCGTCCAGGCGTGGATCGTGTGGCTGTCGTTGGGCACGCTGTCGCACGGTGATCTGCGGGGCGTCACACAGGCGGCGATGCCGGTGGCGGTCATCGTGCTGTCGCGCCGGGCCCGGTCGCGCGAGTGGTTCGAGATCGCTCCCCAGGACAGGGAGGAGCGCCGGTCGTTCAGCCTCGCGAGGATGATCCGCTGGCGGCGTGACGAGGGCCAGACCGCGGTGGAGTACGCGGGGCTCATCGCCGTAGTCGCCGCGATCATCGTCGCACTGTCGGTGGGCGGCCTCGGCGGGCGCATCGCCGACGGCATCCAGTCGGCGGTCTGCTCGGTGACGGGCACGGCCTGCCCTGCTCCGCAGGGGGACGGTACGCAGACGGGTGCTGCAGAGGGCGACGACGGGACACAGAAGGGCGGTTCCGAGACCTCCGGCGCCGGCCCCGGCGGCGACGCGCATGCGGACGGCGATGCCCCTGCCGACGGCGGGACCGGAGGGGATGGCGGCGACGAGACGGATGGCGGTACCGGTGCAAGCGCGGGCGCCGATTCCGGAGGCCAGGAAGGCACCGGCACCGGCGCCGGAACAGACACCGCCGGCGGTACGGGTGGTACCGACAGCGGCGGCAGCCCCGCTTCGGCGGCCCAGATCATCACCTATGACGGCGCGGGGGCGAACGACACCGTCCCGCTCGCTCCCGGGCCCTTCGACCAGAGGTCGCTCTGGGACGACGTACATGACCAGGAACGCCACGACAGGACGTTCATGGACCACGTCCGTGGCTTCTTCGTGGCCCCGACCAAGAGCTTCCTGGCCGGCACCATGGACGTCGTCAGCGACCCGGTCGGCTCGATCAAGGACAGCTGGAACGGCCTGAAGGGCTACACGACCGACTGGTGGGGCGACAAGGCCGACGAGCTGGGCAAGGAGTGGGACAAAGGGAACTACGTCTCCTCCGTATGGGGCTGGGTCAACTCGCCCGAGGACTTCGTGTCCGACCTGGCGATCGACACGTTCGTCGACAAGGAGAACTGGGAGAAGGGCAACTACGGCGCCTCCATCGGCAACACCGTGGTCGGCGTCATCGGAATCTTCAGCCCGAAGACCATCACGAAGTTCACCAAGTTCAAGGATCTGGCCGAGGTCGGCGCATCCCTCGACAAGGCGGCGGACGCGGCCGAGAAGGCGCGCACGGCAGCAAAGGCCGGCGACGCCGACGCCGCACGCAAGGCGGCTGATGACGCGGACAAGGCCGCTGACGAAGCCGAGAAGAAGGCCAGAGCGTCCGGCTGCACTCTCTCCGCCCCCCGTTTCACCGTCCCGTATGGCGGCGGCCCGGGCCTCATGGGCTCTCCCGGCACCGGTACGACGGTCATCGCCGCGGGTGGGCCCAGCTCCCCGTACGTAACCCTCGCTGAGGGAAGTTGCGATGACGAGGCCAAGCAGCAGGCCCAGGACGCTCGCGAGCAAGCCGACGAGGCCGACAGGATCGCCGCCAGAGCTGAACTGGCCGATCGTCAGGGCGCGGCCAAGAAGGCACTCGACGACGAAGGCGTCCAGCACGCGCCGAGGAAGATCGACGAGTTCGTTCAGCGGGCGAAGGACGACCCGGACCCGGACAAGAAAGAGATAGGCAAGGCGGATGCAGCCAAGGCGCTGGACGAAATCTCCAAACTGGCCGCGACGAAGAACGTCTCCAAGGAAGCGCGCTCGTCGCTGACCAGCAAGGTCACGAACGCCAAGAACACGGACGAACTCAGCCAGGCACGTGCTGAGCTGAACGCGGTCCAGCGGGCCGCCGACGACGAGGCGGCACCTGGCACGACTGTGCACACCGCTGTCGGCAAGGACTTCGGTAAGGAGGACGTCGATGTCGGCAACGGCGAAGCGGTGAACATCTCAGAGATCAACGACGCCGATGTGCTGTACAAGGGCACGGACGGCAAGGTCCACGCCGTGGAGGTCAAGAACACGGGGAACGCCACCATCAAGGCCGACTTCGAACGCCAGGTCGAGGATCTGGCCAAGTGGCAGGTGAAGGCCGGGGAAGGCAGGGCTGCACGCGTCGAGATCGAGACCACTGAGAAATGGACCAACATCTTCAGCGGTTACAAGAGCGGAAAGCGGGACGGAGTCAAGTACAAGCCCCAAGGCACACCGGCCGGAACGATGGCGAAGAACGGGGTGCCGGTACGTATCGCCGGCACGGATATGTCCCCCAGCCAGCTGAAGCGGATGGAGGTGGAGATCCAGGCCCGGAAACAGGCAGGCTCCATGGATTGGTCCAGGATGAAGACCCCGAAGGATGCGATGGATTACCTCGGCGTCTCGTGAAGTTGACGCATCAGAATTCGGTCGGGGCACGAACGGAGAACAACTGGTGGACATCTACCTGCTGCCCGCTGCCATGCGCGAGCTGCCACCGCCTTGGCACGACCTGACCTACCGCAGATCTCAGGTCCTGGAGAAACTTGAGCCCACGGAGGAGAGACGTGAGCAGGCTCGGCACGTACTGCGTGTGTGCCTGCCCGAGCGGCGGCAGAGCGTGCACGACTGGGACGAGGAACTACGGGACTTCTACGACGACCGCGATGATCACACCTTGGACGACGCAGACGCCTGGCTGACCCGGATCATGCCGACCACGTCCCAGGTCACCCGGCAACGGGTGGCGCAGGTGGTCGGTATGTGGGCCGACATGGGAATCCCCACCGTGTCTGCGCCACCGACAGAGCAGCAGATCGACAGGGTGGCGGCGGAGTGGGCCGCCTCGGTACGGCAGACGCTGGCGCACGACGCCTTCGCCTTCATCGAGCGTGCGACCGTCTCCGGATCGCTGAGCGATCTGGAGACGGAAGAGACCGCGCTGCTCGCGAGTGGGTTCGTACGGGTCGGCCTGGCGGTGGAGGTGGCGGTGCGCACGCTGGTCTCGCTCGGCCGTCCACGGGGCGAAGAAGCTTTGCTGGACCTCGTGCACGACGGCGAGGTCCAGGACTTCCGGCCCTATGTGCGTTCCCTGCTTCTCGGGCTGCGCCGTTCGGTGTACGAGATCCGGGCCCGGGAAGTCCCCCGCGACGAGGAGTCTCTGCTGCCTGACGCGCTGCAGGACCTTCCGTATTCCTGGCAGAACGACTTCGGTTGGGGCGCGACCGCGCCGGATGCCAAGAGCCTTGCCCGGGCGCGTTCGGCACTGGAGGCTTCCCTGACTGTCGAGCCCGCGCCGGGCGCCGGGCGGTCGTACGGCGACGCACCGGTGGACTGGGATGCCATCGCCGAGGTCGTACGTGCCCTGATGCCGTACCCACGGCTGGTGACTCGCGAACGGATGAACGAGGCGTGGCACGAGTGCGAGTCGCTGGGGTTCGACTTGCGAGGCACGGACGCCCTGTCCTTCGCCAAGGTCTGGTGCGCGCGGATCGCGGACCGGGTCACCGCCGCCGTCTTCCGTTGGCTCGCTGACCTCCCGCACGTGGAAGGGGCGGCTGGCGACGAGGAACCGGCGGCTCTGTCGGCGACGGCCGTCTGGGCGGCTGCGCTCGCGGAGCGGTCCGTCAGGCGCGGCAGCGCGGTCGAGGAGGCCCTCTGGTTCCTCCACCGCACGGATGACGCGCCGGACAGCCGTGAAGCCCTGCTGCGACTTGCCTCCGACCAGAGCCTGCCGGCTACGACGAGGAAGGACGCGCAGCAGTGGACGTCATGACGCCTCCCCAGAAGCCGGTGCACGGGTGCCGGGACCGGACTCCTGCCGTGATCCACTTTCCGGCGAGCCACTCAGCTGCTCCGGTTGCCCTGCTCTGGAACACCTGGGGGTCTCATGGCGTATGACGAGGAGCACGCGAGGCTCAGGAGAACCGTGCAGCTACGCTCCTCGAAGAGTTGGAGGCGCGATCGCTGCTGCCCCGCCCAGAACGAACGGCGGGCCGGACGATGAGCGAGTCGGATACGGAACCGAATGCCGAGGAGACGTGGGATCCGCAGGTCGCGCGGTGGCACGATCCGGAGGGTGACTACGTCCTGCCTCACGCGCTGCGGTCCCTGCCACAGCCTTGGGACGAGTGCGACTGGAGGCGGGTCGCGGAGCTGCCCCGCACCGACGAGCGACTGGCGGAAGCCCGGCGGGTGGTGACCGTGTTCCTGAACGACCCGGAACTGACTCCGCATGTACCTCAGCCTCCGTCGCCCGGCCTGCTGTGGCACGTGTGGAAGGAGTTCCACCAGGCAGTCGGGAAGAGCATGCCCCGCACGGGCGAAGTGACGTGGTCCGGTGTGGACGAGTTGGTCCGCGCGTGGCGAGGCCGACCGCAGCTCCATCCGCTGCAACGGCACGTCGTACGGCACGTCGAAGCGGCGATGCTGGCCATGATCCCCTCACTGCGGGACGACATCGCCGACTCGGTCTTCCGCTGGCTGGCTCTCGATCCTGACCCGGGCGGCTTCGCCGACTGGGCAGTGGGCCTGGCCGAGCGTTGCGTGACCGAGGACATCGGTGCCGACTCGGCCATCGAACTGCTGGGCGCCATGGGCAGCCCCGCGGCCAGGGCGGCGCTGCAGCGCCTGTCGGTGAAGCCGGACGGTCCGGCGAGTTGGGAGAATGCGGAAGCGGCACAGGGCATGCTCTTCGACCGGTGGAGCGACGGCACCCGCTGATGATCTGTGAGGTGCTCTTGGTCGAGCCGCCGGTTTTCGCCCAGGTCGCTCGCCGAGGCCCTGGCAGGACAGCGAAGACAGAACGGGCCGATGTCGACGTGGCCGACCAGGACGGCGACCAGAGCCGACGCGACTGGACCGCACCTGTCCTGTGCTGGCTGGCGACCTCGTCAGGGGAGTCCGTTAGCGTCCGGCTGTCTGCGTCGGACGACGAACCTCCGGAGTACCCGATCGACGCGGTCGAGTCCACGGCCGCCCGACTCCCTCACATTCGTCTCACTGACCTGCTGGAGAGCGTCCGCAGAAAGGGTGACAGGTAGTGGCGCCGTCGAGCCTCGTCATCGCCTCGATCCGGATCGGCGGGACCTGTGTCACCGGATGACCTCGACGGACACACCCTCCCGTACCTTCCACCCCGCCATCGCCCCTGCCTCCGCCTCGACCACATGCCGGGCCCGCAGCCGCGGCATCCCCAACCGCCCCGGCCGCATGGTCCGCACGGCGATGACGCGAAGGTCACGGTCGAGATAGGCGACATCGATCGGCATGCGCATCCGGAAGGTGTGGATGCTGTTGGCGGGGGAGAGCAGAATCGCCCCCTCAACGGAATCGCGCCCCAACAATCCTTTCGTACGGGCTCGATAGGAGGCGGCGATCTCCAACGGCACACGGACGGCCGGCTCCCCACCGCTCCCGTGTACGACCAGCTCCCCGTGCCCGTCCCGCCACTGCCGCCTCACACGGGCCACCTCCGACCGTCCCACCGGCCACCTGCCACCTGCCACCGGTCTGTCCGAACCCGAACCCCGCCTCCGGTGGAACGCATTGGCGCGTTGTGTAACCGTAACGGCTGGCCGCGTTCGGCGAATCGCCGATTACTCCCCACATACCCCGCCGGTCGACACCATTCACCCTGGTGCGGCTCCACACCGCTGGATAGCTTTGGTTCGCTCAAGAGAAGCCTCGCCTCTCACCGGGAGCCGACCGTGAACCGCCGCCCCAAGGGTGTGAGAGGGCTCCGCTGTCCCCTGGGGGGCTCCGCGAGGAGGCCGGTTGTCAGTGGCTGCTGCCACACTCCGGGTATGAGCGATGACGACGTGGACGTCCGGCTGCGCGACGTGGTGGAAGCCGACCTCGAGTTCTTCCTGGAGTACGAGCACGAGCCGGAAGCCGTCCGGCGGTCGAGGTTCTCTCCCCGCCCGCGCGAGGCGTTCCTGCGGCACTGGAAGGCCAACGTCCTCGGTGACGACACCTGCTTCGTGCAGACCGTCACCGCGGACGGCGCCGTCGCGGGCAACATCGTCGCCTGGTGGGACGGGGACCGCCGCTTCATCGGCTACTGGCTGGGACGCCCATACTGGGGACGCGGCATCGGGAGCAGGGCCCTGGGCCTCTTCCTGGAGCGGGAGGAGAACCGGCCCCTGTACGCCGACCCCTTCAGCGGGAACACCGGCTCCATCCGTCTCGTCGAGAAGCACGGCTTCCGCCGCACCGGCACCGTCCGGCACGGCGAGGACGACCATGTCCTGCTCGCCCTCGACTGACCGCCGGAGCCGGCCGCCGGGGAGCGGGGTGCAGTGACCGGACATCCCAGTGCCCTGCCCCAGCCCTGGCACCTGCCCTTCGAGCTCGCGTGGGAGGCCCTGCGGGCCGGCAGCCGGCCGGTCGGCGCCGTCCTCGTCGACGCCGGCGGGCGCGTCGTCGCCGCCGGGCGCAACCGGAGCGAGGAGACCACGGCCCCACCGGGTCAACTCGCCGGCACGGCCATCGCGCACGCCGAGGTCAACGCGCTCGCCCAGCTGCCGACCGGAACCCGCGCCGACGACGGCCACGGCCTCCGGCTGTACACGACCCTCGAACCCTGCCTGCTGTGCAGCGGCGCGCTCATCCACAGCCACGTCCGGCACGTGGTCTACGCCGCGGCGGACCCGATGTGGCGCGGTGTCGAGAACGTGCCGGGGGTGGGCGGGCTCATCGCCGAGCGGTGGGCCCGCCGGGAGGGGCCCGTCGGCGGACCGCTCGCCGCCTTCAGCCGGCTCCTGATGGACACCTGGACGATGGCACGCGCCGCCGCCGTCCCCACCGCTCCCGGCCCCGGCCTCCTCGACGCCCCCACCGTCCACGCGGCGTACGCAGCCCTCCTGCCCCACCTCTGACCGGGGACCGACCGCCGGATCCACCGGCCCCGGGGGACCGACCGCCGGATCCACCGGCCCCGGGGGACCGACCGCCGGACCCACCCGCCCCGGGGGGACCGACCGCCGCCGAACCCACCCCCGGGGACAGATCGCCGACGGCCGACCGCAGCGAGCGACCACCGACGACCGACGACCGACGACCGACGACCGACGACCGACGACCGACACCACGCCGCCCGTCCGACGAGGAGAAGTGCCGAGCCCATGCCCGAGCAGCAGCACCCGCACCCCCCACACCGCACCTTCGAAGACCTGGTCGCCGAGGGCGCCTCCGTGCCCACGGAAGGCTGGGACTTCTCCTGGTTCGAAGGGCGGGCGACGGAAGCCAGGCCCTCCTGGGGGTACGCCGTGTCGATGGCCGAGCGGCTGGGCCGGGCGGGCGCTGTGCTCGACGTCCAGACCGGGGGCGGGGAGGTGCTGGACTTCGCCCTCGGCAGGGCCGCGAGGCGGCCGCTGCTGACCGTCGCCACCGAGGGCTGGCCGCCGAACGTCGCCAAGGCCACCGCGCTGCTCCGCCCGCGCGGAGTCGCCGTCGTCGCCGCTCCCGAGGAGGGGCCGCTGCCCTTCGCCGACGGCGCCTTCGACCTGGTCGTCAGCCGTCACCCCGTCCGCCCGCACTGGGACGAGATCGCCCGGGTCCTGCGGACCGGCGGGACGTACTTCGCCCAGCACGTCGGCCCCGGCAGCGTCTTCGAACTCGTCGAGCACTTCCTGGGTCCCCAGCCGGACGAGGCGCGCGGCGCCCGCCGTCCCGACCGTGAGCGCGCGGACGCCGAGGCCGCCGGGCTGGACGTCGTCGATCTGCGGGCGGAGCGGCTGCGCATGGAGTTCCACGACATCGGGGCGGTCGTGCACTTCCTGCGCAAGGTGGTGTGGATGGTCCCCGGCTTCACCGTCGAGGAGTACGCACCGCAGCTCCGCGCGCTGCACGAGCGGATCCGGGGGGAAGGCCCCTTCGTCGCCCACAGCACCCGCCACCTGTTCGAGGCACGCAAGCCGTAGCCGCCCGCGACCCGCCCGTTCCGCTCATTTCACCCGTTTCACTCATTCACCTTGCGCATCTCCCGGCGAGGTTTTTCACATCGTTACCGGCGGCGGCTCGCCTCGGCCCCACCCGTCACGTAAGTTCAGACCACAGGTAATTCGCGTGAGCAAAGCTGCGCGGAGCGGTACCGTGCAGTGGAGGGGGCTGCGCGGTGCCAGGGCCCCCGTGTCAGGCCGGTGCGGGTGCGGGGTCGGGTGGGTGCCGCGGTCAAGCGGGCGTTCGCGGCCGGGGTCACCCGTCGGAGGGATGCCGGGACAAGTCGCCGAGCGGGCCCCAAGATGCGGCAAACCCTCAGGATCCTGCCCCAGAGCCCACGATTCCCCTGCGCAGCGGCTTCTTTTCGGCCAGCGCCGGGCCAGGAACGCGTGCTTCCGTAGGCACCGCGGCGTCGCCGGGCGGCTCCGGAGAGTAGTTGTGGCACGCCGATGCACGCAGCATCACTTACGAAGGGTTATGGTGGAAACCCCCCCTCGGGCCGGTCCGTCTCCCCCCCACGGACCGGCCCGTTTTCTTTTGTGCGCCGGGGGCGCACCCCCCTCGGCCGGAATCCTTCGTTCCGTACCCGTTGACGGCCCACGGCGGCAGCGGGGGTAGGCTTCGCCCCCGGGGACTTCCAACGGGCAGGGACCGCCCGCGGCCACGACCGGGCCGCATGCCGCGGCCTGTCCGATCCGTACGGAGGGGCTGACAATCTCGTGAACCTGCGCGACAAGCTGCGTGGCCTGCTGGTCAGGCTGTACGCACGCCGGGTGGAAGGCCACCTGGACCACGCTCAGGTGCCCAAGCACATCGGCGTCATCATGGACGGCAACCGGCGCTGGGCGAAGGCCGCCGGTTCCAGCACCGTCGACGGCCACCGGGCCGGTGCCGGGAAGATCGAGGAGTTCCTCGGCTGGTGCACCGAGACCGAGGTCGAGGTCGTCACCCTCTGGCTGCTGTCCACGGACAACTTCGACCGGCCGGAGGAAGAGCTCGTCCCGCTGCTCGGCATCATCGAGGACGTCGTGCGCACCCTGGCCGCCGACGGCCGCTGGCGCGTGCACCACGTGGGCACGCCCGACCTGCTGCCGTCCGGGATGCAGACGGTCCTCAAGGAGGCCGAGGAGACCACCGCGCACGTCGACGGGATACTGGTCAACGTCGCCATCGGCTACGGCGGCCGCCAGGAGATCGCCGACGCCGTACGGTCCATGCTGCTGGACGCGCAGGAGAAGGGCACCTCGATGGAGGAGCTCGCCGAGGCCGTCGACATCGACATGATCGGGCGTCACCTCTACACCAGCGACCAGCCCGACCCCGACCTGGTGATCCGCACCAGCGGCGAGCAGCGCCTGTCCGGATTCATGCTCTGGCAGACCGCGCACTCCGAGTACTACTTCTGCGACGTGTTCTGGCCGGCCTTCCGCAAGGTCGACTTCCTGCGCGCCATGCGCGACTACGCGGCCCGCCACCGGCGCTTCGGCGGCTGAAGCACCCGTCGCCGGCCTCGCGGGCGCACGACGTCGCAGCTCGCAAACCCCTCCCGGTACCCCATCGAAGACGCGTGTAACACGGAGTTCACCGACGCGCCGTCATATGCCGTGGCATGGCGACGCTCGTTCGAGGGCATAACCCAGTCAGGTCGACGCCCGAATCACGGGTGTCGGATCTCAGCGGACGGCACGGGGCCGTCCGCCCGGGAGGCCCTTTGCACCAGCCCGATCGTGCGGTCACAGCACGGAAAGCGGCGGAGGGCCGGTTCTCGGCCCGCGCAGGGCGGCCGACGACCGGTCGGGATTTTTCCCACCCCTCCCGGCCCAGCTTCCACTCCGTCGCTCCCCGACCTCATCCGAGGGGGTACGTCCTTCCGTGGTGACCAGCACAAAGCGCCACAAGCCCGACCGGCGCACCTATGTTCTCGACACCAGCGTCCTGCTGGCCGACCCGAACGCCCTGAGCCGCTTCGACGAGCACGAGGTCGTGCTCCCCATCGTCGTGGTGACGGAACTGGAGGCCAAGCGGAACCATCCCGAACTCGGCTACTTCGCCCGGCAGGCCCTGCGCCTGCTCGACGACTACCGGGTGCGGTACGGCCGCCTCGATGCCCCCATCCCGACCGGGGACCTCGGCGGAACCGTCCGTGTCGAGCTCAACCACTCGGACCCCAGCGTGCTGCCCAGCGGCTACCGCCTGGGGGACAACGACTCCCGCATCCTCGCGGTCGCCCGCAACCTGCAGGCCGAGGGGTTCGACGTCACCGTCGTGTCGAAGGACCTCCCGCTCAGGATCAAGGCGTCCTCCGTCGGACTCCTCGCCGAGGAGTACCGCGCGGAGCTCGCCATCACGGACTCCTCCGGCTGGACCGGAATGTCCGAACTGACCCTGCCGGGCGAGCAGGTGGACGTCCTCTTCGAGGAAGGGCACGTCTACGTCCCCGAGGCCGCCGACCTGCCGGTGCACACGGGCCTGATGATCCATTCGGAGCGCGGCAAGGCGCTCGGGCGGGTCACTCCCGAGGGCAACATCCGGGTCGTGCGCGGGGACCGGGAGGCGTTCGGCATCAAGGGCCGCAGCGCCGAGCAGCGGATCGCGCTCGACCTGCTGCTCGATCCGGACGTCGGGATCGTGTCGATGGGCGGCCGGGCCGGCACCGGCAAGTCGGCGCTGGCGCTGTGCGCCGGTCTGGAGGCGGTGCTGGAGCGCCGTCAGCACCAGAAGGTGATGGTCTTCCGTCCGCTGTACGCGGTGGGCGGGCAGGAGCTCGGCTATCTGCCCGGTACCGAGGCGGAGAAGATGAGCCCCTGGGCGCAGGCGGTGTTCGACACGCTGTCGGCGGTCACCAGCCGGGAGGTCATCGAGGAGGTCACCGCGCGCGGGATGCTGGAGGTCCTCCCGCTCACGCACATCCGCGGCCGCTCGCTGCACGACGCGTTCGTGATCGTCGACGAGGCGCAGTCGCTGGAACGGAATGTACTTCTTACCGTTCTGTCCCGGATCGGAGCCAATTCACGGGTGGTTCTCACCCATGACGTGGCCCAGCGGGACAACCTCAGGGTCGGCCGCTATGACGGTGTCGTCGCCGTCGTCGAGAAGCTGAAGGGGCATCCGCTCTTCGCGCACGTGACCCTGACCCGGTCCGAGAGGTCCCAGATCGCCGCCCTTGTGACCGAAATGCTCGAAGACGGGCAGATCTGACCGAACCTGCGCAAGAAGGGGCGATAACGCGCTAGTTGGCGCCGTCCGGAAAGGCGAAGAGCCTAGCCGGGCGGCGCCTTCGCGTGTGGCCGTTCCGTGGATTTTCCCGCGTCAAACGAGTTGTGAGCTTTCACACGCAACTGGGAATTGCCTTGCCCCGTCGGGTTACGGCAGAGTCTCACTCCTGTCAGGCCCCGCATACGACACACCTGTACCCCCAGCGGTACGGCACCACAAAGGCAACAGCGTCAACTGCATAGCGTCGTCGTATGCCGCCCGAGCACCACGCGGCACTCCCCCCGGGGAGTTGCCCACCGGGCCCGCGCCTCCCGTGACCCCGCAGTTGGGGAGGCCAGTGTCAGGGGCACGATTGCGTCCGCGAGGGTCACCGAAGCGGGCGATGCTGGAAGGAAACCGTGTGAGCCGGATCTCGGTCCGGGGATTCGCAGTGGCCTCGGCCACGGCGGTCACCGCTGTCGGAAGCGTCGTCGGCGTTGCCTCGGGCAGCACCGCGCAGAACAACGACGCCGAAGCGACGGCAAGCGGCGCCACGCTGCTCGCGGACATCCCCGCGGGCCAGCAGGCCCAGGTGCAGACCGCGTCCCTGACGCAGCAGGCCGACGCGCAGGCCATCGCCGCGGACGCGAGCGCGAAGAAGGACGCCGAGGAGGCCGCCCGCAAGGCCGCCGCCGAGACGGCCATCGCCAAGAAGGAGGCCGCCGAGAAGGCGGCCAAGGAGGCCAAGGAGCGCGCGGAGGCCAAGGAAGCCGCCGCCAGCCGCTCCAAGGACATCTCCGACTTCCCCGTCGCGACCTCCTACACCATCGCCCAGATCCAGGCGATGGCACGGCAGATGGTGCCGGCGGGTCAGTTCCAGTGCTTCAGCAACATCGTGGACCACGAGTCCGACTGGAACTACAAGGCGGTCAACCCCTCCTCCGGGGCCTACGGCATGTTCCAGGCACTGCCCGGTTCCAAGATGTCGTCCGTCGGCGCCGACTGGCGGACCAACCCGGCCACCCAGATCAAGTGGGGCCTGAACTACATGAACGACCGCTACGGCAGCCCCTGTGACGCCTGGTCGTTCTGGCAGGCCAACAACTGGTACTGAGCCGACCGGCCCCCGGGCCGATCCTCTCCCTTCCCGCGAGCCCCGCACCGTCGCACGGTGCGGGGCTCGCGCCATGTACGGTCGGACGCGGACGACTTCGGGCGGAGTGGTGCGTGGAGACGGGGGAAAAGGACGGATCATGTCGCGAGTGCCAGGGTGGCTCGGCCGGCTCGGTGCCGGACTGACCGAGATGAGCGAGCGGTACAACGAACGCCGTGCCGCGGCCGAACGGGAGGAGGACGACTCCGAGTCCCGGCCCCCGTCCGACGAGCACGTGCCGCCGCCCCCGGACTACGCGCCCGACATCCCGGCCCGGCCCGATCCCGCGCTCGCCGTGCCGTGGGGGGTGCGCGTCGCGGCCGAGGCCGGCTGGCGGCTGCTCGTCCTCGCGGGCACGCTGTGGGTGCTGATGCGGATCATCAGCGCCATCCAGCTCGTGGTGCTCTCCTTCGTCATCGCCCTGCTCATCACGGCGCTGCTGCAGCCGACGGTGACGCGGCTGCGGCGCCACGGGGTGCCGCGCGGGCCGGCCACCGCGCTGACGGCGCTGTTCGGGTTCGTCGTCATGGGCCTGATCGGCTGGTTCGTGACCTGGCAGGTCATGGAGAACATCGACGACCTCTCGGGCCAGATCCAGGACGGCATCGACGAGTTGCGGAACTGGCTGCTGAACAGCCCGTTCCACGTCACCGACAAGCAGATCAACGAGATCGCCAAGAACCTGCGGGAGGCGGTCGGCGCCAACACCGACCAGATCACCTCGGCGGGACTCGAGGGCGTGACGGTCGTCGTGGAGGCCCTGACCGGGATCCTGCTGGCCGTCTTCTGCACGCTGTTCCTGCTCTACGACGGCAAGCGGATCTGGCAGTGGACCCTGAAGCTGGTGCCGGCGGCGGCGCGGCCGGGGGTGGCCGGGGCCGGTCCGGCGGCGTGGCGGACGCTGACGGCGTACGTGCGGGGCACGGTGATCGTCGCGCTGATCGACGCGATCTTCATCGGCCTCGGCATCTACTTCCTCGATGTGCCGATGGCCGTGCCGCTGGCCGTGTTCATCTTCCTGTTCGCGTTCATCCCGCTGGTGGGCGCGGTGGTCTCCGGGGCGCTGGCGGTGGTCGTCGCGCTCGTCACCCAGGGGGTGTTCACGGCCGTCATGACGCTGGTGGTCGTGCTGGCGGTGCAGCAGATCGAGGGACACATCCTGCAGCCGTTCATCCTGGGGCGGGCCGTGCGGGTGCATCCGCTGGCGGTGGTGCTGGCGGTGGCCTGCGGAGGGATGGTGGCCGGGATCGGGGGCGCGGTGGTGGCCGTGCCGCTGGTGGCCGTGACGAACACGGTGGCGGGGTATCTGCGGGCGTTCTCGCGGCAGTCGGCCGTGCGGCATTCCGTGCGGCCGCGAGGTGCCACGGCGATGAGCGAGGAGCCCGCTTCGGACGCGCCCTGAGACAACAGCAGGGCCCCGTCCACCTGTTGGTGGCGGGGCCCTGCTCGGCGAGGCCGGTGCCGAGGGTTACTCGGACAGGACCGCCTCGGCGTCCAGCGTCACGCCGACCGCCTGGATCACGGACGCGATCTTGAACGCCTCCTGGACGACCTCGCGGTCGAGGCCGGCCTTGCGCAGGACCTGCTCGTGGGAGTCCAGGCACATGCCGCAGCCGTTGATCGCGGAGACCGCGAAGGACCACAGCTCGAAGTCGACCTTGTCGACGCCCGGGTTGCCGATGACGTTCATCCGCAGACCCGCGCGCAGGTTGCCGTACTCGTGGTCCGACAGCAGGTGGCGCGTGCGGTAGAAGACGTTGTTCATCGCCATCACCGCGGCCGCGGCCTTGGCGGCCGTGTACGCCTCCGGCGACAGGTTCGCCTTGGCCTCGGGCTCCAGCTCGCGCAGGACGATCGGGGAGCGCGAGGCGATGGCGGTCGCCAGCACCGTGCCCCACAGCTGCTGGGCGGGCAGGTCCGAGTTGCCGATGACCGAGCCCAGGTTGAGCTTCAGGTCCTTGGCGTAGTCCGGTATGGCGGACTTCAGCGCGTCGAGGGACATGTCAGATCACTCTCCGGCGAGCAGCGCGACCGGGTCCAGGGTCTCGTCGCCCTTGGACCAGTTGCAAGGGCACAGCTCGTCCGTCTGGAGGGCGTCCAGGACCCGCAGGACCTCCTTCGGGTTACGGCCGACCGAACCCGCGGTCACCATCGAGAACTGGATCTCGTTGTTCTGGTCCACGATGAAGACCGCGCGCTTGGCGAAGCCGTCCTCGTCCTCGATGCCCAGCTCGCGCATCAGCTCGTGCTTGGAGTCGGCCATCATCGGGAACGGCAGGTCGCGCAGGTCGTCGTGGTCCTTGCGCCAGGCGTGGTGGACGAACTCGGAGTCGCCGGAGAAGCCGAGGACCTGGGCGTCGCGGTCGGCGAACTCGTCGTTCAGCTTGCCGAAGGCGGCGATCTCGGTCGGGCACACGAAGGTGAAGTCCTTGGGCCAGGCGAAGATCACCTTCCACTTACCCTCGTAGGTCTTGTGGTTGATCTTCTCGAACTCCTTGCCCTTCTCCAGCGAGACGCAGGCGGTCAGTTCGAACTCGGGGAACTTGTCACCGACGGTGAGCACACACACTCCTTGCAGCGAAGAAACCCCCGGATTGCGGGGATTTCCCATGGGTTGGACTGTGTTGATGTTGGCACAGGCTCGATTGATTACGGAAATAGCTACACTCGGTCGAGTTGATCGGAGGTAGTTATCAGTGACTGTCGGTAATAAGCGCAGGCAGCCCAGTCTCGCCCAGCTGCGCGCCTTCGCCGCCGTCGCCGAGCACCTGCACTTCCGGGACGCCGCCGGGGCGATCGGCATGAGCCAGCCCGCCCTCTCGGGCGCCGTCGCGGCGCTGGAGGAGACACTCGGAGTGACGCTCCTGGAGCGTACGACGCGCAAGGTGCTGCTCTCACCGGAGGGGGAGCGGATCGCCGTACGGGCCAAGGCGGTGCTGGCGGAGGTGGGCGCCCTGATGGAGGAGGCCGAGGCGGTGCGCGCGCCGTTCACGGGGGCGCTGCGGCTGGGGGTCATCCCGACCGTGGCGCCCTACCTGCTGCCCACCGTCCTGCGGCTGGTCCACGATCGGTATCCGCACCTCGACCTCCAGGTGCACGAGGAGCAGACCGCCAACCTGCTCGACGGCCTCGCCGGCGGCCGGCTCGACCTGCTGCTGCTCGCCGTGCCGCTGGGCGTGCCGGGCGTCGCCGAACTGCCCTTGTTCGACGAGGACTTCGTGCTCGTCACCCCGCTCGACCACTGGCTCGGCGGACGCGAGGGCATCCCGCGTGAGGCGCTGCGCGAGCTGAACCTGCTGCTGCTGGACGAGGGGCACTGCCTGCGCGACCAGGCCCTCGACATCTGCCGGGAGGCCGGTCGCGACGACGTGCCGGTCACCACGACGGCCGCCGGACTGTCCACGCTGGTGCAGCTGGTGGCCGGCGGCCTCGGCGTCACGCTGCTGCCGCGCACCGCCGTCAAGGTCGAGACCTCCCGCAGCAACCAGCTCCTCACCGGGTACTTCGCCGACCCGGCCCCCACCCGCCGTATCGCGCTGGCGATGCGGGCGGGGGCCGCGCGCGGCGCCGAGTACGAGGAACTGGCGGCGGCGCTGCGGGAGGCCCTGCGGCCCCTGCCCGTACGGGTCCTGGGCCAGGACGCCTGAGGCCCTGCCCCCTCAAGGGGCCTCACTCCGTGCGCAGCCCGTCCGGCCGCATCATCTTCAGCAGCGGTGGCAGGCTCAGCAGCGTCACCACCAGGACGACGCCCGCGCCGATGCCCGTCATGGACAGTACGCTCGGCCAGTCCACCCGGACGGACGTGTTGACCATCCGCAGCAGGACCGCGCCCAGGGCCGTGCCCACCGCCGCGGCGAGCAGCAGGCCGAGCCCGATCGGGATGGCCGTCTGCCACAGCACCGACAGGCCGAGGGTGCGGCGCCGGATGCCGAAGGCGACCAGGGCCGACAGCAGCTTGCGGCGCTCGCGCAACTGCTCCAGCTGCGAGACCAGCAGGCTCGCCCCGATCAGCGCCAGCACGCACGCGGCGCCGACGGACAGGCCGGTGCGGATGGTGGCGTAGCGGTCGTTGCGCTCGACGGCGTGCCAGACCATGGGGTCGGCCATGGGGTCGATGGCCGCCGCCGTGTTGCGCACGTACTCGTACGCGTCCGGCTCGCCGGGGGAGAGGCTGAGGTAGAGCTCCTTCTCGGCGAACCGCGCGAGCGTCGTGAACGGGGAGCCCGGCGTCACCAGGATGCCGCCGCGCTTGGTGCCGGTCGGGTCCTCGCGGGACTCGGCCGGCCGGATGTCCCGCGGCACGGTCCAGGAGAAGCGCTCCCCGGGCCGGCCGTCGTTCACGCCGTCGAACCACAGCTTCTTGCCCGGCTGGGCGAGCCCGGCCGTGTCGGTGTCGTACTCCCCTCCGTGCACGGCGAAGACGTCGCCGTCGCGGCAGGAGGGCAGCGTGGCCACCTCGCGCAGGGTGGCGCAGTCGCCGACGGTGACCTGGATGATGGCATCCGTGTCGCTGCGCCCGTCGGTGAGGTAGGTCTCGCCCATGGCGGTGACCTTGCGGACGCCCTTGGTGTCGCGGAACTTCTGGGCGGTGGAGGCGAGTTCGAGGTCGTCCGGCACGTGCACCTGCATCTGGGCGCGGGAGACGTCGTAGCGCGACGCCGCGGTGTAGGTGCCCTCCACCCCGGCGAACAGCATCTGCAGCGCGATCGCCCCGGCCACCGCGACCGCGATGCCGTTGACCATGCGGGCCGCCGCGCCGCTGCTCAACTGCAGCCTGCGCACGGCGAGTTGCCAGGCGACCCCGCCCGATCCGAGGCGGGCGACGACCGTCTCCACCACCCACGGCAGCAAGGCCGTGACCCCGACGAGCAGGAGCATGACACCGCCGACGACGAGGTACTGGTTGAAGGTCCCCTCGTCACCGCCCTGGCCGACCATCGGGAACAGCAGCGCGAGGCCGCCCAGCGGCAGCACCAGCCGCCACCACAGCCGGCGCCGCGTCGGCCTGGCCGTGCGCACCACGCCGAGCGGCTCGATGACCACCCCGCGCAGGGCGAGCAGCGTCACCAGCACGGCGGCCGTCGGCACCGCCAGCGCGACCAGGGCGGCCAGCAGGGGCGAGGGGTTCAGGTAGCTCGGGAAGACGCTGACGCGGGACACCTCGAAGGAGGCCGCCAGCTGACGTCCGAGCAGGAAGAACCCGGTACCGAGGACGAGACCCAGCACGGACCCGGCGAGGGCCTCGCCGGCGGCGATGCGCCGGGTCATCCGGCTGTCGGAGCCGACCAGCCGCAGCGCCGCGAGCCTGCGGTCGCGCCGCTCGCCGCCGAACCGCACGGCCGCGGCGATGAACACGGCGACCGGCATCAGCAGCACCACGAAGACGACCAGGACCAGCAGGAGCAGGACCGGGTCCCAGGGGTCGGACGGTGCCAGGTCCGAGTTGCCGAAGCGGTCGATCCGCGCCCCGCTGGCCGAACCGAGCCGGTCGGCGAGCCCCTGTCCGCCCGTGAAGTAGGCGAGCTCCTGGGAGCCGATGAGCCCCTGCTCTCCGATGGTGCCCGTGATCCGGTAGGGCAGCCGCTCGCGCAGCAGCTTCCCGTCGTCGGAGGCGAGCAGCTCCTTCAGCGCGGGGGAGACGGCCATCTCGCCCTTGGCCGGGAACTCCGCGAGCCCCGGCGGCAGCGGAGCGCGCGGGCCCTCCGGCTCCACCATGCGCCCCCGCACGTCCCGGTCGCGGAACGTGGTGTCCGTGTCCAGCACGATCAGGGTGTTGTCGGCCTTCGGTATCTCCTGCTGGCTGAAGGTGTGGTCGCTGCGCGCCTCCTCCCGCCGGTCCCGTTCCGCCAGCGCGTTCGGGATGGCGGTGGTGAGCAGCAGCAGCGCCACGCCGAGTCCGACGCCGACGGCCGTGAGCAGCGCCCGGATCCACCCCTCGCGCCCGCCCGCGAAGGCGAACCGGGCGCCCATGGCCAGATCCCGGCCCCACTGCCCGGCACTCATACGACGCGCTCCATGTCCCGGGACCTGCCGTCCCGGACGACGATCTCGCGGTCGGAGTAGGCGGCCACCCGTGCCTCGTGCGTGACGAGCACCACGGCCGTGTTCGCGGACCGGGCGGCGTCCGTGAGGAGTTCCATCACGCGCTCGCCGTTGAACGAGTCGAGCGCGCCGGTCGGCTCGTCGGCGAACACCACGCGCGGGTTCGTCACCAGCGAGCGGGCGACGGCGACCCGCTGCCCCTGGCCGCCGGACACCTCCCCGGGCCGCTTCTTGCGCAGGTCGTCCACCTCCAGCCGCTCCATCCACGCCAGCGCGGTCCGCTCGGCCTCCTTGCGGGAGGATCCGCTCAGGCGGAGTGGCAGCGCGACGTTCTCCACGCAGGTCAGTTCCGGCACGAGCTGCCCGAACTGGAAGACGAACCCGAACGCGGAGCGGCGCAGCGCACTGCGCTCGGCATCGCTCATCGCGGTCACCTCCCGCCCGTCGTACGTGATCGAGCCCGAGTCGGGCGTGACGATCCCGGCGAGGCAGTGCAGCAGCGTCGACTTGCCCGACCCGGAGGGGCCCATCACGGCGACGACCTCACCCGGGTGGATGGAGAACTCGGCACCGTCGAGCGCGGTGGTCGGCCCGTACGCCTTGCGCAGGTCCCGGGCGACGAGGAGCGAACCGGCGGGAGCGGTCACCGGGTCACCGCCGCACGGAGCTTGTCCAGCCGGGCCGCGGTCAGTTCCAGCCAGCGCAGGTCCGCCTCCAGGTGGAACAGGGCGTGGTCGCAGATGAGCTGGTCGGCCAGGTCGCCCTTGCGCTTGCGGTCGGTCAGGATCCGCATGCTGCGCAGGTGCTCGGAGCGCTGGTTGTCGAGGATGTCGGCGGCGTCCCGGTGGGTGAGCAGCGCGAGGACGACCTTGGTGTAGAGGGTCGACTGGAGGTACGGCTCCGGCTTCTCGGGTGTGGCGAGCCAACGCTCGACGTCGGTGATGCCGGCCTCGGTGATGGCGTACCGCTTGCGCTCGGGCCCGCCGCCCGGCTCGATGCCGTCGACTTCGACGAGCCCGTTCTTCAGCAGCCGGGACATCGTCGAGTAGACCTGGCCGTAGTGCAGCGGCCGGTCGTGACCGAACTTCTCGTCGAAGGCCCGCTTCAGGTCGTAACCGTGGCGCGGGCCGGACTCCAGGAGCCCCAGGAGAGTGTGACCGATGGACATGCCAGGACTGTACACGGGGTGTATACGCGAGATGTATACGCCGAGTGCGCAGTTCCTGGCGGTCGGTGCGGGTGCGCAGGTCGGGGGCGGTTGTCACGGTTCCGCAACAGGCTATTGCTCCGGGTCCCGGGGTGGGCGTCCCCGCCGGGGCAGCGGCCCCGTCTCCCTCGGCAGCCGCCCGGCCTCGGCCAGCGCCTTCCGCAGCAGGAACTCGATCTGCGCGTTGGCCGAGCGCAGTTCGTCCCCGGCCCACCGCGCCAGCGCCTCGTACACCGCCGGGTCCAGCCGCAGCAGCACCTGCTTGCGCTGCTGCTGCGGCCGGCGCTGCGAACCCGGGCCCTCGGGAGGCACCGTCACTGGTACAGGGACCCGGTGTTGAGGACCGGCTGGGCGGCGCGGTCGCCGCACAGGACCACCATCAGGTTGGAGACCATCGTCGCCTTCCGCTCGGAGTCCAGCTCCACGATGTCCCGCTCGGTGATCCGGGCGATCGCGGCCTCGACCATGCCCACCGCCCCGTCGACGATCTGCCGCCGGGCCGCGACGACCGCCCCGGCCTGCTGCCGCTGGAGCATCGCCGAGGCGATCTCGGGGGCGTAGGCGAGGTGCGTGAAGCGGGACTCGATGATCTGCACGCCGGCCGCCTCCACGCGCGCGTGCAGTTCGACGGCGAGCTTCTCGGTGATCTCCTCGGCGTTGCCGCGCAGCGAGAGGCCGTCCTCCTCGTGGGCGTCGTAGGGGTACTCGATGGCGATGTGCCGCACGGCCGCCTCGGTCTGCGTGGAGACGAACTCGACGTAGTCGTCCACCTCGAAGGTCGCCTGGGCGGTGTCCTCGACGCGCCACACCACGACCGCGGCCAGCTCGATCGGGTTGCCGTAGGCGTCGTTGACCTTCAGGACGGCTGTCTCGTGGTTGCGGACACGGGTCGAGATCTTCGTGCGCGAGGTGAGCGGGTTCACCCAGCGCAGGCCGTCCTGCCGGATCGTGCCGCGGTACCGGCCGAAGAGCTGGACGACCCGGGCCTCGCCGGGCGCCACCATGTTCAGCCCGCACATGGCCAGGAACGCCGCGAGCGCGACCAGGACGCCGCCGATGATCAGACCGGCCTTCGCCCCGCCGCCCTCCACCGACGTGGCGGCCGCGATCAGCCCGGCGCCGGCCAGCAGTCCGAGCAGGCCGAGCAGCAGGGCGAGCCCGCCGCCGATGCTGTGCGCGGCGAACTCCCGGACCCGGGGCGCCGGCATCTCGGGCACGTCGGCGGTGACCTGCGGTCGGTGTGTGGACATGGGTGATCCCCCGTTCCTCGCGGGAAGCCACGCCTGCATAGCTTCCACCTATCTAAGTGATATCACTTTTCTGCGTTCTGGCAACCCTGCGGGTGTCTCGTACGTCGGTTCCGTTGGGGTGGGTGCTGATTGTCACGTCCGCAAAGGGCCGGATCGGCAGGCCTATCTCATATCTCCCGGTGTTAGCTTTCTGAGCTGACCTGAGGCGGCGAACCTGTGTGACACATGAGCACACATGAACGAAGCGGAGCGGATCGGACCCATGGGACGAGCGGAAGAGAGACGCGCCCGACAGCGCGGTGGGCGCCGGGCGGCACCCAAGCGCCGCCGTTCGTCGGCCGCGACTGGGAAGAGCGGCATACGCAGGCTCTTCACCTGGAAGAAGATCCTCGGCACCTTCCTCGGCCTGTGCCTGCTGGGCATGGGCGCCTTCGTCGTGCTGTACATGATGATCGGCATCCCCGAGGGGAACGCCGACGCCAAGTGGCAGAGCAACGTCTACAAGTACAGCGACGGCACGCTCCTGGCCCGCACGGGTGACCGCAACCGCGAGATCGTGGACCTGGCCAAGATCCCCAAGCCCGTCCAGAAGACCTTCGTCGCCGCCGAGAACAAGACCTTCTACAAGGACGCCGGTGTCGACCTGAAGGGCACCGCCCGCGGCCTGCTGAACACGGTCACCGGCAAGGGCGCCCAGGGCGGTTCCACCATCACCCAGCAGTACGTCAAGAACTACTACCTCACGCAGGAACAGACCGTCTCGCGCAAGCTGAAGGAACTGGTCATCTCGCTGAAGCTGGACCGCGAGAAGTCCAAGGACTACATCCTGGCCGGCTACATCAACACCAGCTACTACGGCCGTGGCACCTACGGCATCCAGGCCGCCGCCCAGGCCTACTACGGCGTCGACGCCCAGGACCTCGACGTCGAGCAGGGCGCCTACCTCGCCGCGCTGCTCCAGGCCCCGAGCGAGTACGACTGGGCGGTCGCCTCCCCGACGGGGAAGAGGCTGGTGAAGGCCCGCTGGAACTACGTCCTGGACAACATGGTCGAGGAGGGCTGGCTGAGCAAGGCCAAGCGCGCCGCCATGAAGTTCCCGGTGCCCGAGCCGCCCAAGAACGACCCCAGCCTGGAGGGCCAGACCGGCTACCTGGTGAAGTCGGCCGACGCCGCGTTGGAGAGGCAGCTGGTCGCCCAGGGCACCGCCGAGGACCTGAAGACGGCCCAGGCGATGGTGGAACAGGGGGGCTGGACCCTCACCCTGAACATCGACAAGAAGAAGCAGGCGGCCCTGGAGAAGGCCGTCAAGAAGCAGCTGGACAGCAAGCTGGACCCGAAGACGCGGAAGGTGGACGCGGACGTCCAGGCCGGCGCCGCCTCCGTGAACCCGAAGACGGGCGCGGTCGTCGCGATGTACGGCGGCAGGGACTATCTGAAGCACTACCTCAACAACGCGACCCGCACGGACTACCAGCCCGCCTCCACCTTCAAGCCGGTCATCCTGGCCGCCGCCCTGGAGGAGGACGCCAAGACCCAGGACGGCAGGCCGATCAGGGCGAACACGGTCTACGACGGCACGAGCAAGCGGCCGGTCGTCGACAACGGCACCAAGGTCGGGTTCGCCCCGGAGAACGAGGACGACCGGAGCTACGGGAAGGTCACCGTCCAGCGGGCGATGAACGACTCCATCAACTCCGTCTTCGCGCAGATGGGCGTCGACGTCGGCATGCCGGAGGTCGTGAAGGTCGCCGGCAAGCTCGGCATGGACACCGAGAACATGGAGGCCGTGCCCGCGCAGACCCTGGGCACCATGGGCGCGAGCCCGCTGCAGATGGCCGGTGTCTACGCGACCCTCGACAACCACGGGAAGAAGGTCACCCCGGCGCTCGTCAAGTCGGTCGAGCACAACACCCGGACGGTCACCTTCCCCGACCCGGTCGGTGAGCAGGTCATCAGCCGCGAGGCCGCCGACACGGTCACGTCGGTGCTGACCGGCGTGGTCGACGACGGTACGGCCAAGAAGTCCGTGCAGGGCAACGCCGAGCGGGACGGGCAGCAGGTCGCGGGCAAGACGGGCACGTCCGACGACAACAAGTCGGCCTGGTTCACCGGCTACACGCCCGACCTGGTCACGTCGGTCGGACTGTTCGGCGAGGACGACAAGCCGCCGCACGCACAGGTCCCGATGTACAAGGCGGGCGGCGAGCCCCGGGTCAACGGCGGTGGTTTCCCGGCGCAGATCTGGGCCGCGTACATGTTCGCCGTGACGTCCTCGGACGCCGAGTTCGACCTGGAGACCGACCAGGGAGCGGCCGTCCAGCCGACCTGGACGCCGACTCCGTCCCAGACGCCGACGACGCGGGAGCCGTCGGCGACACCGACGACCCAGAAACCGTCCGAGACGCCGACGACGCAGCCGCCGTCCCAGACTCCGACCACACAGGCTCCGTCCCAGACGCCGACCACGAAGCCGCCCACGGTCGAGCCGACGCTCAGGCCGACGGACGGCTCCAGCCTGGAGCCGCCGGGATTCGGCGGCGACCAGTAGCGACGCGCGAGGGCGCCCGGCATGCCGCCGGGCGCCCTCGCGCTGGTTCACCACGCCGATGGCGGAACGGAGAGCCGTCGTATGCGCGGGCTTGGTCGAGGTGGGTGACAAGGAGAGGCATCATGCTGGTCGTCGTACTGGTCACCACCGTCCTGGCCGTCGGCGTTCTGATCGCCAAGGCCATCATGCTGAGGTGGACCGAGCGGCTGCTGCTGGCCGACGCCGCCCACGGAGCCCTGGCGGAAGCGGCACTGCTCCTCGCGAGCCTCGCCTGGCTGATCAACATGTACGGCGTGATCTCGGTGTTCGGGGGACCCGGCCAGGCCGTCTCCCTTCTCCCCGCCCGCCAGGTCCGTCGTACGGACCACGGCGTCATCAACCTCGTGCCCGCCTGGATCGCGCCCACCGTGGTGGCGCTGTTCGCCGCCGCCGCCCTCTGTCTCCTCCTCGCTGTGGGGCTGGCCGTACGGAGCGGGAAGATCCCCTTCATCAGCCGGAAAGGGTCCCTGCGTTGAGAAACGCGTTCACTGGCCGGCCCAGCCGTCGTCAATGACCTCGACCCGGTGAGCCCGGCCCGCCAGCGACAGCAGGACCGCCCCCCGACGAGGCTGCCGGGGGGCGGTCCTGCGCTGTGCCGGACGACCGTCACGTGTCCGTGGCGGTCAGCTGCGGTTGAGCTCGAACCACACCACCTTGCCCGTGCTGAGCCGGGTCGCGCCCCAGCGCCGGGCCAGCCGGTTCACCAGGTACAGCCCGCGTCCGCCCTCGTCGGTCGCCCGGGCCTGCCGCAGCCGCGGCAACTGCGGGACGTCGTCCCCGACTTCGCAGCGCAGCACGTCCGTGCGCAGCAGCCGCAGCGTGACCGGCCGGGACGCGTACCGCACGGCGTTCGTCACGACCTCGCTGACCAGCAGCTCCACGGAGTCGCTCAGCTCCTCCAGGCCCCAGCGCTGGAGCGCGCGCCGGGCCAGCCGGCGGGCCCGGCCGGGAGCGGCGTCCTCCGGCTCCAGGAACCAGTACGCCACATCGCTGGGCGCGATCCCGTCGAAGCGGGCGGCGAGCAGCGCGATGTCGTCGTCCCGGTCGCCCGGGCCGAGCATGTCGAGCACCTCGTCGCACAGCGCCTCCAGGGGCGGCGGATGGTCCGGCCCGGTGAGCTGCGCGGTCGCGGCGAGCTTCTCCCGCAGCTGCTCGATGCCGGTCCACACGTCCCTGAGGCGCGACTCGACCAGGCCGTCGGTGTACAGCAGCAGGGTCGCCCCGGCGGGCGCGTCCAGCTCGACCGCCTCGAAGTCGACGCCGCCGACCCCGATGGGCGCACCGGCCGGCACGCGCAGCACCTCGGCGCGGCCGCCCAGGTGGAGCAGGACGGGCGGCGGATGACCGGCGTTGGCGATGGTGATGCGGTGCGATACCGGGTCGTAGACGGCGTACAGGCAGGTCGCCATGCGGTCCACGCCGAGGCGCTGGGCCTGTTCGTCGAGGTGGTGCAGGACCTCCTGCGGCGGCAGGTCGAGCCCGGCGAGCGTCTGCGCCGTCGTGCGCAGCTGGCCCATGATGGCGGCCGACGTCATGGAGTGGCCCATCACGTCACCGACAACCAGGGCGACGCGGCTGCCCGGCAGCGGGATCGCGTCGTACCAGTCACCGCCGACCCGGGCGGTCTCCGCGGCCGGCAGGTACCGCGAGGCGAGCCGTACGCCCGTGGGGCGGGGCAGCGTCTCGGGCAGCATGGTGCGCTGCAGCTCGTCCGCGATGTAGGCCTCGCGGCCGTACAGCACGGCCTTGTCGATGCCGAGGGCGCTGTGCGTGGCCAGTTGCGCGGCCACCAGCAGGTCGTCCGGCTCGAAGGCGATGCGCTCGGGACGGCGCAGGAACAGCGCGGCACCGATCACCCGGCGCCGGCCGCGCAGCGGCGCGAGGATCGCGCGCTGTCCGTCCGGTACGCCGAATTCGCCGCCCTCGCCGAGCAGTTCCGGCAGTGCGGCGCGGGCGGCGGGAGCGTCGGTGAACACCGGGCGCACGCCCCGCAGGACCTCGGCGAGCGCGCTGCCGGGCCGGACCTCGCACAGCTCGGCGCCGACCGTGTCCAGTTCGTTCGGCTCGGGCTGCGCGGCCGGCAGGAAGCCGTTCTCGGTGTCGCGCTCCGCCGGTATCCGGTCGGTGCGGCGCAGCCGCAGCACGAGCGGGCCGGTGGGCCGCTCGTCGCCGACGGGCAGCGGGTCGCGCAGATAGACCAGGATCGCGTCGGAGAAGGTGGGCACGGTCGCCCGGCACAGCCCCATCACGATCTCGTCGAGGTCGATGCCGCGGGCGATCCGCCGGGTGGCGGCCCCGACGAACCTGAGCCGGTCGCCGTCCCGCCGCATGGGCGTGGGCCGGCCCGGCGGCAGGCTCTGGCCGGAGCGGCGCTCCTGCCCGTCGGCGCTGGGCGCCTGCCGGTCCTGTTCGTCGGCCGGCTGCAGCGGAATGTGCTCGGGGGCGGGGCGCGGCCGAGGGGTGTCGCGCTCGGCGGTCTGCTCGGCACCCGGCTGGGAGTGCTCGGAGGCGGGGTCGCTCACGGTGTCCTTGCCCTTGCCGAACGGCGTGGAGGTGCCCGGCTCCGACGTGCCCGGCGTGAGGTGCGCCGTCGTGACCGGGGCGGTGACTTCGCCGCCGGAGCGGCTCTGTGCCGGTAAGGCGCCCGCGCCGGGCGCACGCGCCGGTGTCGAGGTATGCACGAGCGCCCCGCGGGGGTCCGCGGGGTCGACGCCCGGCTGGGGGCGCTCGAAGGAGGTCGGCTGCTCCGTCACGCGTGTCGAATCCATCCGTCCGGGGCTGCGCGCCGCGCGCGCAGTTGGTCCCGCCGAAACTCCGATACCCGGAATACGTGCCCCAGGAACGGAATTCCCGCGTGGTCAGAGGTTGTTCCTGTGCCACCGGCGGACCGTCTGTGGCCCGCAGAGGCCGTCTGACGGCCCCTGGAGCCTGTGGCGCAGGCCCTGCCGGTGTTGCCCTCGTACCCCTCGCTCACGTCCTGCCGCCCCTCGGTGACGATCGGTCAAGCTCAGCGCGTGCTCCGGTAGTTGCCGCCGCGCGCCCTTGCGGAGGACGATCCTACGTTTCTTGCCCGGGGGCGCAGCAAGGGTCTCATGAGGACAGATGCGCGGGCGTACGATCCCAGTCCTCCGGCAGTGACGGTACCCCCCAGGACGGATCCGGGCGCCAGTCCTGCCAGCCGTCCGAGAACGGCGGCCCCCAGGCGCGGATCACCTCCACCGCGGCCCGCCCCGCCGTCCGTACCTTTTCGGCCTGTTGGTCGTCCATCAGCCCGTCCCTCCGGGCCTGGGCGAACTCGTCCTCGTCGCGCCAGTGCCAACTGCGGTCCGGATGGACCGAGATGTCCAGGAAATGGTCCTCCGAGTCGACGCCGCCCGCCCAACGGGACAGCGGCTCCTCCAGGTTCACGTACCAGTTCTTGAACAGCCAGCCCGGCTCCCAGAACAGCCACACCGACCAGGGCTCGCCGGGCCGGGCGAGCTTCAGCACGCCCGTGCCGAACCACCGGTCGCGCTGCACGGCCCGCGGCTTGGTGTAGCGCGTCGGAAGCGGCTCCAGGTGCACGGGGGTGCCGTCGGCGAGCACGGGCTTCACGCACTCGGTGCCGGGCGCCAGCCACACGGCGAGCAGCTCCGCGTCGTCCCGTACGACGGTGACGGGGCGCGCGATGTGGATGTGCGTGCCGCCGTTCTCCCGGTACCGCCACAGGATCCGGCTCCCGGGTGCCCAGAAGCCCGCCGCACCACCCGTTTCCACGCGTCTCACCGCTCCACCGTCTGCCATGCACAGATATTAGGTGCCATAGGCATACGACGCTGCGGCGCGTGTCACGGTTCACGCGCCGGGCGTACGTGCGCCGCGAAACGTCACGGGTGCGTCATCCGCAGGACATCCAGCGCCTCGTCGAGCTGCTCCCGGGTCAGGTCCCCGCGCTCCACGTACCCGCTGTCGAGGACGACCTGACGGATCGTCTTCTCCTCGGCCATGGCCTTCTTGGCGACCTTCGCGGCCTCCTCGTATCCGATGTACTTGTTGAGCGGCGTCACGACGGAGGGGGAGGACTCGGCGTACTCCCGTGCGCGCTCGCGGTTCGCGGTGATGCCGTCGACGGTGCGGTCGGCGAGCAGCCGCGTCACGTTGGAGAGCAGCCGGATCGACTCCAGCACGTTCTTCGCGATGACCGGCAGCATCACGTTGAGCTCGAAGTTCCCGGCGGCGCCCGCGGTGGCGACGGTGGCGTCGTTGCCGACGACCTGCGCGCACACCATGAGCACGGCCTCGGGAATGACCGGGTTCACCTTGCCCGGCATGATCGAGGAGCCGGGCTGGAGGTCGGGCAGGGTGATCTCGGCGAGGCCCGTGCGCGGCCCGGAGGACATCCACCGCAGGTCGTTGGCGATCTTCGTCAGGCCGACGGCGATGGTCCGCAGCTGCCCGCTGGTCTCGACGATGCCGTCCCGGGCGCCCTGCGCCTCGAAGTGGTCCCGCGCCTCGGTGAGGGGCAGCCCGGTGGTGCGGGCGACCTCCTCGATGACGGCGGCGGAGAAGCCGGGCGGGGTGTTGATGCCGGTGCCGACGGCCGTACCGCCGAGGGGGAGTTCGGCGAGCCGGGGCAGGGACGCCTGGAGCCGCTCGACCCCGTGCCGCATCTGGGCGGCGTACCCGCCGAACTCCTGGCCCAGCGTCACGGGCGTGGCGTCCATCAGGTGCGTCCGCCCCGACTTCACGACGTCCGCGAACTCCTCGGCCTTGCGCTCCAGGGAGGCGGCGAGGTGCTCCAGCGCCGGGACCAGGTCGCGCGTCACCGCGGCGGTGGCGGCGATGTGGATGGAGGACGGGAAGACGTCGTTGGACGACTGGGAGGCGTTGACGTCGTCGTTCGGGTGCACGGGACGCCCGAGCCGCTCGGTCGCCAGGGTGGCGATGACCTCGTTGGTGTTCATGTTGGACGAGGTACCGGACCCGGTCTGGAACACGTCGACGGGGAAGTGCTCGTCCCACCTGCCCTCGGCGACCTCCCCGGCCGCGTCCTGGATAGCCTGGGCGACGTCCTTGTCCAGGACCCCCAGCTCGGCGTTGACCTTGGCCGCCGCGCCCTTGATCCGGGCCAGCGCCTCGATGTGTGCCCGCTCGATGCGCTGCCCGGAGACGGGGAAGTTCTCCACGGCCCGCTGGGTCTGGGCCCGCCACTTGGCGTGGGCGGGCACTCGGACCTCGCCCATGGAGTCGTGCTCGGTGCGGTACTCGGTCCTGTCCTGCTCGTCGGTCATCGACGATCACCTCCACGTGTCACAGCGCCAGCGCCGCGACCACTGTTCCCCGTGGAGGCGATTCGTCACCGGCCTTTCTCAGGCGAGTCCGGGACCGCGTACCGGAATGGACGTGAACGTCGGCTGCGGCGCCGGGTCCTGGAAGAAGTCGTTGCCCTTGTCGTCCACGACGATGAACGCCGGGAAGTCCTCGACCTCGATCTTCCAGACGGCCTCCATGCCGAGCTCCTCGTACTCGACGACCTCGACCTTCTTGATGCAGTCCTGGGCGAGGCGCGCGGCCGGGCCGCCGATGGAGCCGAGGTAGAAGCCGCCGTGGGCGTGGCACGCGTCGGTGACCTGCTTGCTGCGGTTGCCCTTGGCCAGCATCACCTTGGAGCCGCCCGCCGCCTGGAACTGCTCGACGTAGGAGTCCATGCGGCCGGCCGTGGTCGGGCCGAAGGAGCCCGACGCGTAGCCCTCGGGGGTCTTCGCCGGACCCGCGTAGTACACCGGGTGGTCCTTCAGGTACTGCGGCATCTCCTCGCCCGCGTCCAGCCGCTCCTTGATCTTGGCGTGCGCGATGTCGCGGGCCACGACCAGCGGGCCGGTCAGGGAGAGCCGGGTCTTCACCGGGTACTTGGTCAGCTCGGCCAGGATGGCGTCCATCGGCTGGTTCAGGTCGATCCTGACGACGTCACCGTCGGCGTCGAGCTGCTCGTCCGTCGTCTCCGGCAGGAACCGCGCCGGGTCCGTCTCCAGCTGCTCCAGGAAGACGCCCTCGGCGGTGATCTTCGCGACGGCCTGGCGGTCGGCGGAGCAGGACACCGCGATGGCGACCGGGCAGGAGGCGCCGTGCCGGGGCAGGCGGACCACGCGCACGTCGTGGCAGAAGTACTTGCCGCCGAACTGCGCGCCGATGCCGATCTTCTGCGTCAGCTCGAAGACCTTCTGCTCCAGCTCCTTGTCCCGGAAGCCGTGCCCCAGCTCGGAGCCCTCGGCCGGGATCTCGTCCAGGTAGTGCGCGGAGGCGTACTTCGCGGTCTTCAGCGCGTACTCGGCGGACGTACCGCCGACCACGATCGCCAGGTGGTACGGCGGACAGGCGGCCGTACCGAGCGAACGGATCTTCTCCTCCAGGAACTTCATCATGGAGGACTCGTTCAGGACGGCCTTCGTCTCCTGGTACAGGAACGACTTGTTGGCCGAGCCGCCGCCCTTCGCCATGAAGAGGAACTTGTAGGCGCCGCCGTCGGTCGCGTACAGCTCGATCTGCGCCGGGAGGTTGGAGCCGGTGTTCTTCTCCTCCCACATGGTGAGCGGAGCCATCTGCGAGTAGCGCAGGTTCAGGTTCTGGTACGCGTCGTAGATGCCGCGGCTCAGGGCCTCCTCGTCACGGCCGCGCGTGAGCACGTTCTGCCCGCGCTTGCCCATCACGATCGCCGTGCCCGTGTCCTGGCACATCGGCAGCACGCCCGCCGCCGCGATGTTCGCGTTCTTCAGCAGGTCCAGCGCCACGAACTTGTCGTTGCCCGACGCCTCGGGGTCGTCGATGATCCGGCGCAGCTGCGCCAGGTGGGCCGGGCGCAGGTAGTGCTGGATGTCGTGGATGGCCTCCTCGGCGAGCTTGCGCAGCGCCTCCGGCTCCACCTGGAGGAAGGTCCGTCCGTCCGGCCCCTCGACCGTGGAGACACCCTCGGAGGTCACCAGCCGGTACGGGGTGGTGTCCTCTCCCTGGGGGAGCAGATCGGTGTACGCGAACTCAGGCATCTCAGCCCATTCCTCACTCTGCGGACGGCGGCCCGCCTCCATCGGCGAGCGCCCACCAGAGTAGAACCCCGCCGGTGGCCGTGAGCTCGTGAGGTAAGGCTCAGTTCGTCACAGTCGGCCGGGACGCGGGTCCGTCCCCGGGGGGTGTCGCGATCTATCGTGTTTCGGTACGCTGCTGTCGTGGACCTTCAGAAGCAGGACCCTCACACGCAGGCCGACCCTCGCACGCAGGCCGCGCCCGCCGTCTCCGAGCTCCGCGCCTCCGACGCCGAGCGCGACCGGATCGCCGACATCCTGCACGACGCCCTCGCCGAGGGCCGGCTCACCGTGGACGAGCACGCCGAGCGGGTCGAGGGGGTGCTGCGCGCCAAGACGGTCGGTGAGCTGGAGGTCTTCATACGGGACCTGCCCGCGGCCCACCGCCGGGGCCCCGGCCCGGCCCCGAGCCCGGCCCCCCACCGCCCCACGGCCGGCGCCATCCCGATCGAGCCGGACGACAACGTCGTCGCGATCTTCAGCGGCGCCGTCCGCAAGGGCCGCTGGCGCGCGGGCCGCCGGATCCACGCCTACGCGATCTTCGGCAGCGTCGAGATCGACCTCAGCGAGGCCCTCTTCGACCACCAGCAGGTCGTCGTCAAGTCCTTCGCGATATTCGGCAGCGTCGACATCCGCGTCCCGGAGAACGTGTCGCTGCGCGGCATCGGCGGCGGCGTGCTCGGCAGCTTCGAGGTCGACACCCTCGACTCGGGCGAACCGGAGGCCCCGGTCGTCTACGTCGACGGGTGGGCCGTCATGGGCAGCGTCGAGGCGCGGCCCCGGCGCGGCAAGGTCGTCGCGGACATCCTGGACCGGGTGCAGCGCAAGGCCGACAAGAGTTTGCGCAAACACCTGGGGCATTGACAGTCGCGAATCCCCCGAAACCGGCGGTTCGGAACTCAGTGCATAGGCGCGCGCACAGCGGGTAGGCCTTGCTGCATCGTCTCTCGCTCGCGAAGCCGTCGTCAGGAGTAGACCGTGCTGCAACCGCCGCATTCGTCCCTGCAGGTCGCTGCCGTTCCGGCCCCGCGGGTGCCAGCGCGAGACAGGGATCAGGACGCCCCGTGGCACACCGAGGCGGTGTGCCGGCGTGACGAGGCCGGGCTGTTCTTCGCCCCCTCCAAGGAGCCCACGGCCGCCCGGCTCTCCCGGGAGGAGGCGGCGAAACGGGTCTGCGCCCGCTGTCCGGTCATGGTCGAATGCCGCGAGCACGCCCTGCTCCAGCCCGAGCCCTACGGCGTCTGGGGCGGCCTCACCGCCGCCGAGCGCCGCGTGGTCCTGGCCCGGCGGCGCCGCCGCGACCTGGAGCTGAAGAAGACGGCTCGCTCGGCGAACCGCATAGCGGCCGCCGGCTGACGGTCGACAGCACGACGAAAGGGCGTCCCCACCGCACCGGGGACGCCCTTCGTGCCACCGGCTACTTGCCCTTGTCGAAGTCGATCGCGCTGTACGCCCGCAGCTTGGACAGCCGGTGCTCCGAATCGATCCTGCGCACCGTGCCCGACCGCGAGCGCATCACGATCGAGTCGGTCGTCGCCGTCTCCGCCCGGTAGCGCACGCCCCGCAGCAGCTCACCGTCGGTGATGCCGGTCGCCACGAAGAACACGTTCTCGCCGGTGACCAGGTCCTCCGTCGTCAGCACCCGGTCGAGGTCGTGCCCCGCGTCGATCGCCCGCTGCCGCTCCTCGTCGTCCTTCGGCCACAGCTTGCCCTGGATCGTGCCGCCCAGGCACTTCACGGCGCAGGCCGAGATGATGCCCTCGGGCGTGCCGCCGATGCCGAGCAGCAGATCGACCCCGGTGCCCTCCCGCAGCGCCAGGATCGAGCCGGCCACATCGCCGTCGGAGATCAGCTTGATGCGCGCACCGGTGTCCCGGATCTCCTTGATGATGCCCTCGTGCCGCGGCCGGTCCAGGATCACCACCGTGACGTCCTCGGGCGCGGACCGCTTGGCCTTCGCGACCCGGCGGATGTTCACCGACACCGGCGCGTTGATGTCGACGAAGTCGGCCGCCTCCGGCCCGGTGACCAGCTTGTCCATGTAGAAGACGGCGGACGGGTCGAACATCGACCCGCGCTCGGCGGCGGCCAGCACCGCGATCGCGTTGGTCATGCCCTTGGCGGTCAGCGTGGTGCCGTCGATCGGGTCGACGGCGATGTCGCACTCGGGCCCGGTGCCGTCGCCCACGCGCTCCCCGTTGAACAGCATCGGGGCCTCGTCCTTCTCGCCCTCGCCGATGACGACGACGCCGTTCATCGAGACGGTGGAGACGAGGGTCCGCATGGCACGCACCGCGGCACCGTCGGCGCCGTTCTTGTCACCGCGTCCGACCCAGCGGCCCGCGGCCATCGCCGCCGCCTCGGTGACCCGGACCAGTTCCAGGGCGAGGTTGCGGTCGGGAGCCTCGGAGGGCACATCCAGTTCGGACGGCAAGTGATGATGCTCGGTCATCGGAGCGCACCTTTCTGTACGACGACGGCCGGATGAGGGTGTTGTTCGCCCGACTCTATCGCCGAGCCCGCAAAATGAGCAGGGGCCCCCACGGATGAGCGCCGCCGAGACCTGCGACGATAGGGGGCGTGGCAGGCACGAACGGCAAGCAGAAGACGGCTCGGGACATGATCCTCTCGATGGGGGTCATCGTCCTCGTGGCGGGCGTCATATACCTCTTCATCCCGCACGACGACAGTCCGCCCGACCTCAAGCGCGTCGACTACCGGGTCGAGCTGCTCACGGCACGCCGCGCCGCCCCGTACCCCGTCGCCGCGCCCCAGGGGCTGCCCGACACCTGGAAGGCCACCTCCGTCCGTTACCAGGCCGACGAGTTCGACACCTGGCACCTCGGCTTCCACGACCCCGAAGGGGAGTACGTGGCGGTCGAGCAGTCCACTCAGCGGCGCCCCGTCTTCCTCGACGAGGCCACGCAGGGCGCGCGGGAGACCGGGAAGACCGAGGAGATCGACGGCCGGACGTGGACCCGCTGGGAGGGCGGCCGGTACGACGCGCTGGTCCTGGAGGGCACCAAGGGCTCGACCACGGTCGTCACGGGCACCGCGTCGTTCGCGCAGCTGACGAAGATGGCGGAGGCGCTGGAGACGAAGTGAGACCGCAGCGCGCATGAGAAAGGCCCCCGGCTGTACCGGGGGCCTTTCTCGTGTACGTCGGTCAGACGGTGGTGACGACCTGGTCGAACTCCAGGCGCGGGGAGCGCGGGTACCAGGCGTCCGGGCCCGGGCGGCCGATGTTGACGACCATCAGCGGGGTGTGGTCGTCGTCCAGGAACTCCTTGCGCACGCCCTCGAAGTCGAAGCCGGTCATCGGGCCGGCGGCCAGACCGGCGGCGCGGACGCCGACGATGAAGTACGCGGCCTGCAGGGCGGCGTTCAGCGCGGCGGCGCTCTCGCGCGCGGGGCGCTCGGCGAAGAAGGCGTCCTTGGCCTGCGGGAAGGCCGGGAACAGGTGCGGCAGCTCCTCGTGGAACTCGTTGTCCGCGGAGAGGATCGCGACCAGCGGGGCGCTCGCGGTCTTGGCGCGGTTGCCCTCGGCCATGTGCCCGACGAGGCGCTCGCGGGCCTCGGGGGAGCGGACCAGGGTGATGCGCAGCGGGGTCTGGTTGAAGGCGGTCGGGCCGTACTTGACCAGGTCGTAGATCGCCTGCACCTGCTCGTCGGTCACCGGCTCGTCGGTGAAGGTGTTGGCGGTGCGGGCCTCGCGGAACAGGAGGTCCTGGGCTGCGGGGTCAAGGACGAGGGACATGGATGCACTTTCTCGCGTCTGGTCCGGGAGATCGGCTGACGTCTTCGACCGTACGCGAATGAAGTTCAACGTTCAACTAAGAGTGGGGTGTCATAGGTCACCCTCGCACCGCACCACCGGGACTACTCGGCGTCCTCGTCCTCCGCGGCCTCCTCCGCCAGCGCCGCGTCCAGCCGCGCCCGGGCCCCGTCCAGCCAGCGCCGGCACACCTTGGCCAGCTCCTCGCCCCGCTCCCAGAGCGCGAGGGACTCCTCCAGCGTCGTACCGCCCGCCTCCAGACGGCGGACGACCTCGATCAGCTCGTCCCGCGCCTGCTCGTACCCGAGCGCCTCGTCCGTGCCCGGCGCCTGTTCCACCTCGCTGGTCATCCACCCACCCTATGTGTCCACTCGTACGGAGAACTCACCCTCGGAGACCCGCGCGCGCAGGGTCTCGCCGGCCGCCACCTCGCCGGGGTCGCGGACCGCGTGCCCGTCCGCCTTCTGCAGCACGGCGTACCCGCGCTTCAGGGTCGCGGCGGGGGAGAGGGCCACCACGCGCGCGTGCGTGTGCGTCAGCTCGGAGTCGGCGCGGTCCAGCTGGTGCCGCAGGCAGCGCCGGCCGCGGTCGAGCAGGTCCGCCACGTGGTCGGCGCGCTCGTCGATCATCCGGTGCGGGTCCTGTATCGACGGCCGCGCGAGCGCGTGCGCCAGGCCGCGCTCCTCCCGGTCCAGCAGCGCCGCCACGCACCGCCGCGCCCGGTCCCGCAGCAGCCGCACCCGCTCGTACTCCTCGCCGACGTCCGGTACGACCTTCTTGGCGGCGTCGGTCGGGGTGGAGGCGCGCAGGTCCGCCACGTGATCCAGGAGCGGGTTGTCGGGCTCGTGGCCGATGGCCGAGACCACGGGCGTACGGCACTGCGCGACCGTCCGGACCAGCTGCTCGTCGGAGAACGGCAGCAGGTCCTCCACGCTGCCGCCGCCGCGCGCGACGATGATCACGTCCACGTCGTCGATCGCGTCGAGCTCCTTCACGGCCTGCACGACCTGCGGTACGGCGTGCACGCCCTGCACGGCGACGTTGCGCACCTCGAAGCGGACGGCGGGCCAGCGGTGCCGGGCGTTCTCCAGCACGTCCCGCTCGGCGGCCGAGGCCCGTCCGCAGACCAGCCCGATCAGCTGCGGCAGGAACGGCAGCGGCTTCTTGCGCTCCGGCGCGAACAGGCCCTCCCGCGCCAGGGCCTTCTTCAGCTGCTCCAGCCGCGCGAGCAGCTCCCCGACGCCCACGGGCCTTATCTCGGTGGCCCGCAGCGACAGCTGCCCCCGCGGGGCGTACCACTCGGGCTTCGCCAGGACGACGACCCGGGCACCCTCGCTGACCACGTCCGCGACGGCGTCGAACACCTGCCGGTAGCAGGTCACGCTGACGGAGATGTCGTACGAGGGGTCCCGCAGCGTCAGGAACACCACACCGGCGCCCGGCCGCCGCGACAACTGAGTGATCTGCCCCTCGACCCACACCGCCCCGAGCCGGTCGATCCACCCCCCGATGAGCCGCGACACCTCACCGACGGGCAGCGGGGACTCCGGAGTCGTGTTCACAGCCATGCCCGCGAGCGTAGTGGCCACCACCGACAATCCCGATCAGCCGACCGGGTAGGGGCAGGGCGGGCCGACAGCAGCGCGGTCGAGCATCGCCATCCGGCCCGCCACGAACCCGGCCTCCTTCCCGAGCCCCACGCGCGCGTAGGCGAAGACCGAGCCCGCCTGCGGGACGACCCGGACCATCTGGGCGTAGCTGAACGCGGTGAACGCCATCGCGACCGTGGCGACGAGGTACACCAGCGCGACCGCGCCGTGCGACTTGGCGTCCAGCGTGCCGAACACGCCGACCGGGGCCATGGGAGCGATGAACAGCAGCCCGTAGACGACGAGGTCCCGGAAGCCGAGACCGCGCCGCAGGGCGTGCTCCCCACCGGTCGCGGGGGCCGCCGTCCCGGTCTCGGTCATCCTGCCTCCGCTCCACGGATCCCGTCCGTCACGTCACGCCCTGTCAGTCTTCCCAGGGACTCCACAGCGGCGCGATCTCCGACCCGCCGAACGCGGCCTTACGATGGGACGCATGTCTGCTTCGCCTGGCCGCCGTGTCCTGCTCGCCGCCCCCCGTGGCTACTGCGCGGGTGTGGACCGCGCCGTGATCGCCGTCGAGAAAGCGCTGGAGCAGTACGGCGCTCCGGTCTACGTCCGCCACGAGATCGTCCACAACAAGTACGTCGTGCAGACCCTGGAGAAGAAGGGCGCGATCTTCGTCGAGCAGACGGAAGAGGTCCCTCCGGGCAACATCGTCATGTTCTCGGCGCACGGCGTGGCCCCGGTCGTCCACGAGGAGGCCGAGCGCGGCAAGCTCGCCACCATCGACGCCACCTGCCCGCTGGTCACCAAGGTCCACAAGGAAGCCGTCCGCTTCGCCAACGACGACTACGACATCCTCCTGATCGGCCACGAGGGCCACGAGGAGGTCATCGGCACCTCCGGCGAGGCCCCCGACCACATCCAGCTCGTCGACGGCCCGGGCGACGTCGAGAAGGTCGAGGTCCGCGACCCGTCCAAGGTCGTCTGGCTCTCCCAGACCACGCTGTCCGTCGACGAGACCATGGAGACCGTCGACGCCCTGAAGGAGAAGTTCCCGCAGCTCATCTCCCCGCCCAGCGACGACATCTGCTACGCCACGCAGAACCGCCAGCTGGCCGTGAAGCAGATGGGCGCCGAGTCCGACCTGGTCATCGTGGTCGGCTCGCGTAACTCCTCCAACTCCAAGCGGCTCGTGGAGGTCGCCAAGATCGCGGGCGCCCGCGCCGCCTACCTCGTGGACTTCGCCGACGAGATCGACGAGGCCTGGCTGGAGGGCGTCTCCACGGTGGGCGTCACCTCGGGCGCCTCCGTCCCGGAGGTCCTGGTCGAGCAGGTCCTGGAGTGGCTCGCGCAGCGCGGCTTCGAGGACGTCGAGATCGTCAAGGCCGCCGAGGAGTCCATCACGTTCTCCCTGCCCAAGGAGCTCCGCCGCGACCTGCGCGAGGAGGCGGCCGCGCTGGTCGCCGAGCGCGGCGGGGCCGGGACCGGTGAGGATTCCGGGGAGTGATCGGGGACAGGCCGGGCAGCCACCGCTGTCCGGCCTGTGACTGTCAGTCGTTCGTCGTAACGTAGGGCCATGCAGATCTTCGGTGTGGACATCGGCGGTTCCGGGATCAAGGGTGCCCCGGTGGACCTGGACAAGGGCGACCTGGCGCAGGAGCGCCACAAGGTCCTCACCCCGCACCCGGCCACGCCCGACGGGGTGGCCGACGGCGTCAGGCAGGTCGTCGACCACTTCGGCTGGACGGGACCGGTCGGGATCACGTTCCCGGGCGTGGTCACCGACGGGGCCACGATCCGCACGGCGGCGAACGTCGACGACAGCTGGATCGACACCGACGCCCGGGCGCTGCTCGGCGAGCGGCTGGGCGGCCTGCCGGTGACGGTGGTGAACGACGCGGACGCGGCGGGCATCGCCGAGCTGCACTTCGGCGCCGGCCGCGACCGCCGGGGCACGGTGATCCTGCTGACGTTCGGCACGGGCATCGGCAGCGCGGTCTTCGCCGACGGCGTCCTCGTCCCCAACACCGAGCTGGGCCACCTGGAGCTGGAGGGACACGACGCGGAGAAGCGCGCCTCCAGCAAAGCCCGCGAGGACCACGACATGACGTGGGAGCACTGGGCGGTGCACCGCGTGCGCAAGTACCTCGCCCATGTGGAGATGCTGTTCTCGCCGGACCTGTTCATCATCGGCGGCGGCGTGAGCCGCAAGTCCCACAAGTTCCTGCCCTACATCGAGGGCATCAAGGCGGAGATCGTCCCGGCGCAGCTGCAGAACAACGCGGGCATCGTGGGCGCGGCGATGCGGGCGGCCGGACACTAGCCAGGCGGGGTCCGGCGTGGTCACACAGGCGGGGTCCGGCGTGGTCACATCGGCAGGACCCGGCGTGGTCACATCGGCGGGCGGGCCCCGGCCGTCCGCCGCCGGTGCACCAGCCTGATCCGCCGGACGATCACGATCAGCCCGGCGATCAGCGTCCCGCCGTACAGCCACCCGGCCTGCGTGGCGAGCGCCGTCACCAGCCCCATCAGCCTGCCGCCGGTCCCTCCGTCGCCCTCCGCCAGCGGCAGCAGCCCCACGGCGAACGCGATCGGCACGACCACCGGCGCGGTCATCAGGTCCCCCCGGCGCACCCAGAGGGCGGTCAGCACGCACACCGGCAGGAACAGCACGCCGTACGCCGTCAGCGACGCCCCGAACAACGCGGCGCACAGCGCGCCCAGCAGGAACATCACCACCGCGCAGAACAACCCGCTGCCCAGTCCGGTCAGCCGGGGGTTGGGCATCCGCCCGGGGCTGGGTGCCGGTGCGGGGGCGGGCCGCCGTACCGGCGCCGGACGGCGCTGCTGGCCCGGCGGCCGGGCGGTGCGCACGGACCCGCCGCCCGCTCCCCGTTTCGCCTGGGGCGGCAGGGGCGGCCTCGGCCGGTCACGTCGCGGTCCGTACTGGGCAGGTCGCGTCCTGTATTGCTCCACCGCACCAACTTAGGTCGTTCAATATGCCGAATGGCCCGTCAGACACGCCGTGGGCCGAGGCTTGGCCAAGCGTTCGATACGCCTCCCGGGTCGGTTCCGGGTACGCCGTAGACTGGTGGATCGGCCGGTCCCCTGGCCTCCTGGCCCTCTCCACTCACGGGAAGTCGCAACGTGTCGCTCACGATCGGAATCGTCGGTCTGCCGAATGTCGGCAAGTCGACCCTGTTCAACGCCCTGACCAAGAACGACGTGCTGGCGGCCAACTACCCGTTCGCCACGATCGAGCCCAACGTCGGCGTGGTCGGCGTCCCCGACCCCCGCCTGACCAAGCTGGCGGAGATCTTCTCCTCCCAGCGGGTCCTCCCGGCCACGGTCGACTTCGTCGACATCGCCGGCATCGTGCGCGGCGCGTCCGAGGGCGAGGGCCTGGGCAACAAGTTCCTCGCGAACATCCGCGAGTCCGACGCGATCTGCCAGGTCATCCGTGCCTTCAAGGACGAGAACGTCGTGCACGTCGACGGCAAGGTCTCGCCCAAGGACGACATCGAGACGATCAACACCGAGCTGATCCTCGCGGACCTGCAGACGATCGAGAAGGTCCTGCCGCGCCTCCAGAAGGAGTCGCGGATCAAGAAGGACATCGCGCCGAAGGTGAAGGCCGTCGAGGAGGCCAAGGAGATCCTGGAGAAGGGCGACACGCTCTTCGCGCACGGCATCGTCCAGGGCAGCGAGCGCGCGGAACTCCTCCACGACCTGCACCTGCTGACGACGAAGCCCTTCCTCTACGTCTTCAACGTCGACGAGGACGAGCTGACCGACGAGGACTTCAAGAACGAGCAGCGCGCCCTGGTCGCCCCCGCCGAGGCGATCTTCCTCAACGCCAAGCTGGAGGCGGACCTCGCCGAGCTGGACGAGGACGAGGCCCTCGAACTCCTCCAGTCCGTCGGCCAGGAGGAGCCCGGCCTCGCCACCCTCGCCCACGTCGGCTTCCGCACGCTCGGCCTGCAGACCTACCTGACGGCCGGCCCGAAGGAATCCCGCGCCTGGACCATCAAGAAGGGCGCCACGGCCCCCGAGGCGGCCGGCGTCATCCACACGGACTTCCAGAAGGGCTTCATCAAGGCGGAGGTCATCTCCTTCGACGACCTGGTGGAGACGGGTTCGGTGGCGGAGGCCCGCGCGAAGGGCAAAGCCCGCATGGAGGGCAAGGACTATGTGATGCAGGACGGGGATGTGGTGGAGTTCCGCTTCAATGTCTAGCCGGTGACTTAGCACCACTTCGCTGATCTGGCAAACGTGCAGGTCAAATGGGGTCTGACTCTTCGGGGTCAGGCCCCTTGGTTTTTACCGTGCTGGATAGGTGCTGGATTTTCTGACCTCCCGTCATCTGTCATCACCCCTGCTCATCCCTACCGTGCTGCCGAGGTTGTAGCCCTGGCCCCTGGCTGTTGGACCTGCAGCACACGTTCTTCCCGTGCTTTCTGCCCAAGCGGGTCCCGCTGGCCGCAGGGTTCTCGATCACCGAGTCCTACACCGAGCGCAAGTACAGCTCCTGCAAGGACAACGGCAAGAACGCCGACACCACGGTCAACGGCACCGCCTGCACCCGCGGCGGCTACCTCAACCGCATCGACTACGTCGGCGGTCGACAAGAACACACGGCGCTGCTTCCCTGTGAAGTGGTCCCACTCCGGGACCACCGCGGTCAACCAACGGCAAGGACACCCAGTGCTTCGCCTACGACGGCTATCGCCGCCTGACCGAAGCCTGGATCCCGTCCCCAAATGACTGCGCCACCGCCCGCTCCGCATCCGCTGTCGGAGGCCCGGCCCCGTACTGGCGCCAAGAACTACATCTACGACGAGCACGGAAACACCACCTAGCGCTACGGCCCCACCGGGGTCCGCGCAAAGCCTCTCCTGGGACACCGATTTGGAAAACACCTCGAACTATTCGATAGGCGAACCAAGCGCTCACTAAGTGATGGAGACCATTTCGGAGGTGAAGAGATGGATGCAGTGTGGTCGATGACTTCGCTGGGATCAGGTCGGTTCAATCCGGTTGAGAAAAGCTCAGATATGAGTGATCTGAGGCGGGACTTCAGCGAACTGCGCTCCCGTGGTGAGGGATATCTGGAAGTCCGCATACTCGACAGTGAATTCCCTCGGTTGGCCTTGAGTTTTTGCGGTGATCAGGCTGTTATCCATCTATTCACGTATGAAGCGAGCGTGTCCCTTCTCGTGGGGGATGGCGCTACTTCACCGGAGGCGACAGTTGACGTCCCGGTCATGGACGAATCGACGACATTTACGGGCGACTTCGTCCTAGGTGTCGATCACGCCTGGGAAGTTGTGCAGAAGTTCGCTCAGGCCCAAGCATTTGAAGAGCTGGGGGAGTGGCGCGAGTTGCAGTGAAAGGACTTGAGCAGTTCGCACAGGAGAATCGGAAGCCTGGCGAGCCTGAACCGGAATCGACTGGAATGAAGTACGAGTGAAGGAGGGGCCTTTATCGCCCCGCACGACTCCGCTCAGTTCCTGGGTAGCGGGAAAAGCGAGCGCCACTTGCTGGACTGTTGGACTGCTGGCCGTCGATCTGTTCTCAGGGCGGGCCTGACTAGACGGTACGTATGACAGGGGCGGGCTTGATGTCCTGGGCATCGATGAGGGTGCGGATGTCGTCAGGGTCCGAGGTCCAGATGATGGCGCCGAGGCTGGCTGCCATGGTCACGACGGTGGCATCGACGATGTCGGAGGTGCAGGCCTTGCCGCAGAGGATGCCTGCGGTTTTGGCGGTTTCGAGGCCGACGGGTACGACGTGGCACCCGGCGAGGAACTTGCCGAGTCTGACCTGGCGGCGGGAGTCCCGCCATGCCTGGCTGACGACGACGGACGGGATGTGGATGTCCCGGCCGTCTTCGAGGGCCAGGCTGTGGCGGGCCCACATGCGTCGGTCGTCGTTGTCGATGGCGATGAGTACCCCGGTGTCGTACAGGTAGGGGATGTTCACGCGGCCGAGGCTCCCGAGCGGCTGAGGTACTCGGCGTCGGCGGCGGCCAGGTCCGCGCGGGCGGCGGCGAGCTCTTCCGGGGAGAAGGCGCCGTGTTCGGCCTGCCACTCCTGGATGACGGCCCGGCCGGCCCGCAGGCGCAGCTCGCGTTCGGCTGCTCCGGCGACGAGCCGGGAGAGGGGGATGCCTTCTTCCTCGGCGGCTCCGGCCAGGGCTTCGACCAGGGATTCGTCGAGAGTGATAGTCACCTTCTTGGTAGCCATACATCAACCATAGCGCGGTATGGCCCTCGATGTCGTTGCACGGATCACGCGCAGACGAGCGCGGAGGGCTGAGCGCATCCAGCGAGGAGGACCTCGCCGACTCGATGGCCCGCGGGGCTGCGGGAAGCGGGGGCCACCGCCTGCTGTTGCGCGGCAGGGGTGAAATCCAGCCGCGGTACCGGCCCTGTGCGGCACGCTCGTCAGGGGTCCCACGAGGACATCGTGGTCGCATGCGGGGTTTTCCAAGTTTTGCTAATGGCCGGAAACCGCCTTCTTTTGGCATTGCTCCGATAGAGATCATGGCAACGAATGGCATCAGATGCTTTCAATGTCCACCTTGCATTTTCCTGTTTCCGGCGGCGCGAGGGATCATCGTGGTGAATGACGGCGCTGAACTCGCCGGGAAAAACCCAGCGGCAGACAGCTTCGAACGGTATTCCGTGGGCGCGCCGGAGCGGAGTGCGATTCTGTATCAGGGGGCCGTGACCGGCTACGGGGAGCTGAATCGGCGGGCCGGGGAGATCGCCGCGCGTCTGGCGGCCGCGGGCGTCGGGCCCTCGACACTGGTGGCGGTGGTCCTGCCGCGCGATCCCGACCTCGTCGCCACCTTGTGCGCGCTGCTCAAACTGGGTGCCGCGTGTCTGCCCGCCGACCCCGGAGCCCCGGCCGGACGGCTGCGCGAGATCCTCGCCGACGCGGCCCCCGATGTCCTGGTCACCACCCGTGCCGCCGTTCCGGAATTCACCGGCGATTGTCCTGTCTGTTTCCTGGAAGGCGAGCCGCCGACAGCTTCTCTCGGCTCGCCGGAGCGCGGCGTGCGGAGCGTGCTCGGAATCGCCTACCTGCTTTATGCGGAATCCGCGGACGGCAGGCTGGAGAATTCGGTTGTCTCCTACGCCGATTTGACGCGCCATATCGGCGATCCAGGCGTCGGGATTCCCGACGGGGCGGGGGTTCTCGGCCTGATCGCGCCACTCCTGTCAGGCAATCGTCTGGTGCTCGACGCCGATGAGGTCCCCCATCGGTCGGCCACCCGCGTGGCGCCACGTGATGTGGTGGAGGAGGCCGTGGCGCAGGTCTGGTGCGCCGTGCTCGGCGTCGACCGGGTCGGCGTGCGGGACCGCTTCTTCGACCTGGGAGGCAAGTCGCTGCTGGCACTCCAGGTGGTGGCGCGCCTGCGGAAGCTGTTCGGTGTCGAACTGCCCCTGCGGGCCCTGTTCGACGCGCCGACGGTCGAGGAGCTGGCCGCCTGGGTGCGGGCCGAACGCGCCGGCGGCCAGGACAGCCGTGAGGAGGCGGCGCTCCGGCCGGTGGAGCGCGACGGGCCACTGCCGCTGTCGTTCGCACAGCAACGCCTGTGGTTCCTGGACCAGCTGGTGCCCGACAGCGCCTTCTACACGATGTGCGACGCCTTCCGCGTACGGGGACGCCTCGACGTGGACGCGCTGCGGCGGGCGCTGCGGATGCTGGTCGCCCGGCACGAGACGCTGCGGACGGCGTTCGTCGAGCGGGACGGGGTGCCGTACCAGGTCATTGATGCCGCTGACGGTCCGGGCGCCCGGCGTGCGGCCGCCCTCACCCGGGTCGACCTGACACCACTGGAGCCCGCCGAGCGGGAGGAGTCGGCGCGCGGGCTGGTGGCGGCGGAGGCCCAGACTCCCTTCCGGCTGGCGGACGGCGCGCTGATGCGGGTGGTGGCGGCCCGGCTGGCCGACGACGAGCACGTGCTGGTGGTGACCACGCACCACATCGTCTCCGACGCCTGGTCCGTGGGTGTGCTGGTGGACGAACTGGGCCGGCTGTACCGGGAGTGCGTCACCGGCGACGCAGCCGGACTGCCCCCGCTGGACGTGCAGTACGCCGACTTCGCCGTCTGGCAGCGGGACTGGATGACCGGCCCGGTGCAGGAACGGCAACTCGCCTACTGGAAACGGGCCCTGGACGGGGCTCCCTCGGTGCTGCGGCTGCCCACCGACCATCCGCGACCCGCCGTCCAGTCCGAGCGGGGCGAGACGGTCGAGTTCACCCTGCCCGATGCGGTGGTCACCGCTCTGGAGGAGCTGGGCCGGGAGCGGAGCGTCACCCTGTTCATGACGCTGCTCGGCGCCTTCCAGGTACTGCTGGCGCGTCATGCCGGGCACCAGGACATCGTGGTCGGCGTGCCGACGGCCGGGCGGACCCGCACCGAGACCGAACCCCTGGTCGGCTTCTTCGTCAACACGCTTCCCCTGCGCGTGACCTGCGCCCCCGACCTGTCCTTCCGGGACCTCCTGGAGCGAGTGCGTGAGGCCGCGCTGGGCGCCTTCGCCCATCAGGACCTGCCCTTCGAGACCCTGGTCGAGGCACTCGCACCGGAGCGCGACCTCGGCCACAACCCCCTCGTCCAGATCACCTTCCAGCTCCTGAGCACGCCGGCGGCGCGGCCGGTCCTGCCCGGAGCGGAGGTGGAGCGGTACCCGGTCGGGGAGGCCGTCTCGCAGTTCGACCTGTCCTTGGACATCAAGCGGGCCGACGACGGGTCGTACCGGGGCGTCCTGAACTACTGCCCCGATCTGTTCGACCGGCCCCGCATGGACGTGCTGGCCGCCCAGTATCTGACGCTGCTCGGCGCCGCCGCCGCGGACCCGGGTCGCCGGATCGGCGATCTGCCGCTGTCCGACGAGGCAGAACGGCGCCTGATCCTCGACGAGTTCGGGCAACGGGACGCGACGCCGGCCGGACCGGGCGGCGTCCCGGAGCGGTCCGCGGAGGTGGTGCGGGGACCGGGCGGCGTCCCGGGGCGGTTCGCGGAGGTGGTGCGCGCGGCGCCGGACGCGCGGGCGGTGACATGCGGCGGGGACACGCTCACGTTCGCCGAGCTGGACGCTCGAGTGGCTTCCCTGACACAGGCGTTGCTCAGGTTCGGGATCACCCCCGAGACGCCGGTCGCGGTGTGCCTGCCGCGCTCCACCGACAGCGTCGTCGCCCTGCTGGCCGTGATGCGGGCGGGCGGCGTCTACGTCCCCCTGGACCCGGCGTGGCCCGCCGACCGCACGGCCTACGTCCTGGACGACACCGCGGCCCCCGTCGTCATCACCCGCGACCTGCCCGCCGATCCCGGCCGCGTCCACCTCGACCCGCGGCAGCCCCCGGCCGACGGTCCGGTGACCGCGCCGCACATCCGCCCGGACCAGGCCGCCTACGTCATCTACACGTCCGGCTCGACGGGCGCGCCGAAGGGTGTCGCCGTCCAGCACCGCTCCCTGAACCACCTCACCAGCAGCCTGCAGGCGACCTTCCTCGGCCACGAGCCCCACCGCGCCGGGGCCGGCAGCGTGCCGCCCGGGGACAGGAAGCTGCGCGTGACGCTCACCGCGCCCTTCACGTTCGACGCGTCCATGGAGCAGCTGAGCTGGATGCTGGCCGGTCACGAGCTGTTCATCGTGCCGGAGGAGGTGCGCCGCGATCCCTCGGCCCTGGTCCGGTTCGTCGAGGAGCACCGGATCGACGTCATCGACACGACGTCGTCGCAGCTCGAACTCCTCACGGACGCCGGGCTGCTGGAGGGGGCGTGGGCGCCGTCCATGGTCATGGTGGGCGGTGAGGCGGTCTCGCCGTCGCTGTGGCAGGCGCTGCGCGGCCAGCGGCGTACGCGCTGTTTCAACCTGTACGGCCCTACGGAAGCGACCGTCGACGCGACCTGCCACGATCTGTCCGGCCCCGTCGACATTCCCGTCATCGGCGTGCCGCTGCCCGGCGTGCGCGTCCGTCTCCTCGACGAGCGGCTGCGGCCGGTGCCCATCGGTGTCGCCGGCGAGATCTACCTCGGCGGTCCCGGGCTGGCCCGGGGCTACGTCAACCGTCCGTCCCTCACCGCGCAGCGCTTCGTGGCCGACCCGTATAGCGACATCCCCGGCAGCCGTCTGTACCGCACCGGCGACCGCGCCCGCTGGCGGCCCGACGGCACCCTGGAATACCTCGGGCGCACCGACCACCAGATCAAACTGCGCGGCTTCCGCATCGAACCGGGCGAGATCGAAGCCGTCCTCACCCACCACCCGGCCGTCAAGGAAGCCGCCGTCATCGACGACGAGCACGCGCGGCTGATCGCGTACGTCACACCCGCGGGTGCCGACGAGGCCGGCCCCGCCGACATCCGCCGGTTCGCGCAGGGCCGGCTGCCCGCGTACATGGTGCCGTCGGCGGTGGTGGTCCTGGACGCGCTGCCACTGACGTCGAACGGGAAGCTGGACCGCGGGCGCCTGCCGGTGCCCGAGTCGGGCAGGCCGGAGCTGGACGTGCGCTTCGTGGCGCCGCGTGACGCGGTGGAGGAGGCCGTGGCGCGGGTCTGGTGCGCCGTGCTCGGCGTCGACCGGGTCGGTGTGCACGACGACTTCTTCGAGTTGGGCGGGCACTCGCTGCTGGTGATCCAGGTGATGGCCCGGATCCGGAAGCTGCTCGGCGTCGAGGTGCCGCTGCGGGTGCTGTTCGACGCCGCGACGGTCGAGGAGCTGGCTGCCCGCGTCCGTGCCGAACAGGGCAAGGGCCTCGGCCAGGGGGCTCCGGCCCTCGAGCCGGTGGACCGGAGCGGGCCGCTGCCGCTGTCGTTCGCGCAGCAACGCCTCTGGTACCTCGACCAGTTGACGCCCGGCAGCGACTTCTACACCATGTGCGACGCCTACCGGGTCCGCGGCCCCCTCGACCTGGACGCGCTGCAGCGGGCCCTGCGGAAGCTGGTCGAGCGACACGAGACGCTGCGGACGGCGTTCGTCGAACGGGACGGCGTGCCCTACCAGGTCGTCTCGCCGCCTGACGCGCCGGTCGCGCGGCGCGCGGCGCAGGTCGTGCGGATCGAGCCGGCCGAGCGGACCGAGGAGGGCGTGCGGGACCTGGTGGCGGCTCAGGCGCGCATCCCGTTCCGGCTGGCGGACGGCGCGCTGATGCGTGTGGCCGTGGCCGGGCCGGCGGACGACGAGCATGTGCTGGTCGTGACCATGCACCACATCGTCTCCGACGGCTGGTCGGTCGAGGTCCTGGTGGACGAACTCGGCCGCCTGTACCGGGAATGCGTCACCGGCACGCCCGCCGAACTGCCTCGACTGGACATCCAGTACGCCGACTTCGCCGTCTGGCAGCGAGCCTGGATGACGGGCCCGGTGCAGCAGGAGCAACTCGCCTACTGGAAGCGGGCCTTGGACGGCGCGCCCGCGGTGCTGCGGCTGCCTGCGGACCATCCCCGCCCCACCGTCCAGTCCCACCGGGGCGAGACCGTCGAGTTCCCGCTGCCCGCGCCGCTGGTCACGCGGCTGGAAGCACTCGGCCGGGAGCAGGGTGTCACCCTGTTCATGACGCTGTTCGGCGCCTTCCAGGTACTGCTGGCGCGTTACAGCGGCCAGGACGACGTGGTCGTGGGTGTGCCGGCGGCGAACCGCACCCGGGCCGAGACCGAACCCCTGGTCGGCTTCTTCGTCAACACCCTTCCCGTGCGGGTCCGCTGTCCGTCGGAGCTGTCGTTCCGCGAGCTGCTCGACCGGGTCCGCGAGGCCGCGCTGGGCGCCTTCGCCCATCAGGACCTGCCCTTCGAGACGCTGGTCGAGACGCTCGCGCCCGAGCGCGACCTCAGCCACAACCCACTCGTGCAGGTCACCTTCCAGCTCCTCGACGCTCCCGACGAGAAGCTCGTCCTGCACGGCACGGACTGCGTCTCGCTCGGCTTCGGCGGTGTGACCAGCCGATTCGACCTGTCCCTCGACGTCATTTCGGGCCGGGACGGGAAGCGGTGCGTGCTGACGTACTGTCCCGACCTGTTCGACCGGCCCCGCATGGACGTGCTGGTCCGGCATTACCTGACCCTGCTCGGCGCGGCGGCGGACGACCCCGGCCTGCGCGTGGGCGACCTGCCGCTGAGCGACGATGCCGAACGTCTGCGCCTGCTGGCCGGGTCCGGGCCGCGGCACACGTCCGAAACCGCTCCTGGAACGGATACGGATACGGAGACGGAGACGGAGACAGATACCGATATCGATACCGATACCGATACGAAGACGGAGCCGGATACGGAGACGGTTCCGGACGCCTTCGCCGCCCAGGTGCGGGCGACACCGGACGCGCCGGCGCTGGCAGACGGGGACACGACGCTCACGTTCGCCGAGCTCGACAGCCGCGTCTCCGCCCTGGCGGGTCAGTTGCTGCGCTGCGGTGTGGTCGCCGAGACGCCGGTCGCGGTGTGCCTGCCGCGCTCCGCCGACAGCGTCGTGGCCCTCCTGGCCGTCCTGCGGTCAGGCGGCGTCTACGTGCCACTGGACCCGGAGTGGCCCGCCGGCCGCGTCGCCCATGTCCTCGACGAGGTCGCGGCCCCCGTCGTCATCACCCGCGACCTGCCCGCCGATCCCGGCCGCGTCCATCTCGACCCGCGACAGGCCCCGGCCGGCGGCCCGGCGCCGATGCCCCGCCTCCACCCCGACCAGGCCGCGTACATCATCTACACCTCAGGGTCCACCGGCGCCCCCAAGGGCGTCACCGTCCAGCATCGCTCCCTGCACCACCTTCTGAGCCACGTGCGGCACATGGCACAGGGCGGGCCCCGGCGGAACGTCGCGCACACCACCGCGATGACCTTCGACCCGTCACTGGAACAGTTCCTGTGGCTGGTCGCCGGACACACCCTGCACATCGCGCCCGAGGACGTGCGCCGCGATCCGGAGGCGCTGGTGGGTCTGGTGCGGCGGGCCGCGATCGACGTCCTCAACGTCACCCCGTCCCATCTGGCCATGCTGATCGAGGCCGGGCTGCTGGAGGGCGACCGGGTGCCGGGAACGCTCCTGGTGGGCGGCGAGGCGGTGTCCGCGACGCTGTGGCGGACACTGCGCGAACAGGGCGCCGCCACCCGCGTCTTCAACCTGTACGGCCCTACGGAAGCGACCGTCGACGCGACCTGCCACGATCTGTCCGGCCCCGTCGACATTCCCGTCATCGGCACTCCGCTGCCCGGCGTCCGCGTCCGTCTCCTCGACGAGCGGCTGCGGCCGGTGCCCATCGGTGTCGCCGGCGAGATCTACCTCGGCGGTCCCGGGCTGGCCCGGGGCTACGTCAACCGTCCGTCCCTCACCGCGCAGCGCTTCGTGGCCGACCCCTACGGTGACACCCCCGGCAGCCGTCTGTACCGCACCGGCGACCGCGCCCGCTGGCGGCCCGACGGCACCCTGGAATACCTCGGACGCACCGACCACCAGATCAAACTGCGCGGCTTCCGCATCGAACCGGGCGAGATCGAAGCCGTCCTCACCCACCACCCGGCCGTCAAGGAAGCCGCCGTCACCGTGGCCGACGACGACGGCACCGCCCGGCTGATCGCCCTCGTCGCCCTCGACTCCCACGCGCGGCACGGCGGTTCGGCCGACGGTGACCAGAGCGCCCAGGTCGAGGACTGGAACGCCGTCTTCGAGACCACCCACGTCGACGCCGCCGACGGCGAACTCACCTTCAACATCAAGGGCTGGAACGACAGCCTCACCGGTGCGCCGATCCCCGCCGAGCACATGCGGGAGTGGGTCGACACCACCGTCGTCCGGCTCCTGGACGGGCCGGCCAAGCGCGTCCTGGAGATCGGCTGCGGCACCGGGCTGCTCATGTGGCGGCTGCTGCCGCACGTCGCCGAGTACACCGGCACCGACTTCTCGCGGCCCGCCGTGGAATGGCTCCGGGAAGGACTGCGCCGGCGCCCCGCGCGCCATGCCCGGCTGCACCACCGCGAGGCGACCGACTTCACCGGCGTCGACGCCGCGTCCACCGACCTCGTCGTCATCAACTCGGTCGTCCAGTACTTCCCCGACCGTGACTACCTCGACGCCGTCCTGGACCGCGCCGTCGACGCCACGGCCGACCAGGGGCGCGTCTTCGTAGGAGACGTCCGCAACCTCGCCCTCGCCCCGCAGTTCTACGCCCGCCAGGCCCTCGCACACGCCGATCCCGGCGCATCGGCGCAGGACGTGGCCCGCGCCGCCGGGGAACTCGCCGCGCTGGACGGCGAGTTGCTGATCTCCCCCGAGTACTTCACCGCGCTCGCCGCCCGCTCGCCCCGCGTCACCGGCGTCGAGATCCTGCCCCGCCGGGGACGGCACCGCAACGAGATGAGCCTGTACCGCTACGACGTGGTGCTGCACGTGGGTGACCGTCCGGCCGCTCCCGGGCCCGAGGTGGTCACCTGGGGCGAACAGGTCCACGACCTGGCGTCGCTGTCCGCCCTCCTCGACCACAGGGGCCCGGACGCCCTGCTCGTGCGGGGCGTCGCCAACGACCGCCTGACCCGCGACAACGAGCTGCTCGACCTGCCCGTACGCACGACGGCCGTCGACCCCGAGGACCTGTGGACGCTGGAGAACTCCACCCCTTACCGGGTGAGCGTCAGCTGGGCCGCCGCGGATCCGCACGGCGCGATGGACGTCCTGCTGGTCCGGCAGGGCCTCCACGACGACCGTCCGCTGCTCGTCCCCCACCCCGCGCCCGAACCGTCGGCCCGGCTGACGAACGCGCCGACCCGGCACCGGCGTACGACCGAAGAGGGCCCGGCCGCCGACGGGCTGCGTGCCTGGCTCGCCGAACGACTGCCCGCCCAGCTGCTGCCCGCGCGGATCGTCGAGGTGGACGCGCTGCCCCGCACCGGCACCGGCAAACTCGACCGGGGAGCACTCGGCGGGCTCGTCACCGCAGGCCGCGCCGCCCGGCAGGGCGACAGCGCCGCCACCGCGCCCCGTACCGGCCTCGAACGGACCCTGGCCGACGCGTGGGCGCAGGTGCTCGGCCTGGCCGAGGTCGGCGTGCACGACAACTTCTTCGCCCTGGGCGGGGACTCCCTCCTCGCCATCCGGGCCGTCGCCCGGTGCCGTCGGGCCGGAGTCCGGCTGACCGTCCGGCAGTTGCTGAGCGAGCAGACCGTCGCCGCGCTGGCGGCAGCCCTCGATGAGGAGAACCATGACTGACCTTCAGCTGCGCACCCTCGCGCTCACCGACGAGGAGAACACCGAGGTCGACGCCCTGTTGCACACCCTGTCCGACGTACCTGTCGACTCCACCGTGGCGCTGCTGCACCGCACCCGGCTCGCCGCGCAGGAACTGCCGCTGCGCATCCGCACCGAGCTGACCGGGATGCGGCTCTACGACAGCCCGCGCGCCCTCGTCGTCACGGGCTTCCGCATCGACGACGACCGGATCGGACCGACTCCCGTGACCCGCCCCACCCCGGCCCCCGAGCGGACCCGGAACCAGGAACTGCTGCTCCTGCTGCACGCGGCCCTGCTCGGCGAGGCCTTCGCCTGGGCCACCCAGCAGAACGGCCGGCTCGTCCACGACGTGCTGCCCATCCCCGGCGAGGAGACCGAGCAGATGGGCTCCAGCAGCAAGGCCGAACTGCTGTGGCACACCGAGGACGCGTTCCACCCGCTCCGCTGCGACTACGTGGGCCTGCTGTGCCTGCGCAATCACCAGCGCGCCGTCACCACCCTGGGCTGGCCCGACCTGTCCCGGCTCGCCCCAGGGGACCGGGCCACGCTCCTCGAACCGCGCTACCTGATCCGCCCCGACACATCGCACACGCCCGAGCAGAACGCGGCGGGCGCGCAGTCCCCCGAACGGTTCTCGGCGATCGCCGAGATGGACGACGCCCCGGAGCGCGTCGCCGTCCTGTTCGGCGACCCCGACGACCCGTACCTGCGGATCGACCCGGCCTACATGAGCCCGGCCCCCGGAGACGCGGCCGCCCGGCGGGCGTACGACGCCATCGCCGCGCTCATCGAGGACGCGTTGCAGCACGTCGCCCTGGCCGCGGGCTCGATGCTGTTCGTCGACAACTACCAGGCCGTACACGGCCGCAAGCCCTTCGCCGCCGCCTACGACGGCCGCGACCGCTGGCTCAAGCGGGTCAACATCACCCGCGATCTGCGCCGCTCCCGGTCCGCCCGGCAGTCGGCCACCTCGCTGCTGGTGTGAGGGACGACCGCCATGGACTTCCCGCTCATCCGCCTCAACCCCTGGTACAGCGGCGGCTGCGACGGCCCGCCCCGGGTGCGGCTCTGCGCGCTGCCGTACGCGGGCGGCACCGCGGCCGTCTTCAAGGACTGGCCCGCCGCGCTGCCCTCCGGAGTGGAGCTGCTCACCGCGCATCTGCCGGGCCGCGGCGACCGGTTCGCCGAACCGCCCCCGGCCACCCTGGAGGAAACCGCCGGGCACCTGTGCGCGGCGCTGCCGCCCAGCGACCTGCCCACGGTCGTCCTCGGGCACAGCATGGGCGCCCTGCTGGGGTACGAACTGGCGGCGCGGCTCGCGGCGCGGGGCCGCTCCCCGAGCCTGCTCATCGCCGCGGCCTGCCGTCCCCCGCACGTCCCACCGGACGGCTCCGGTCCCGCGACCGAGCAGGAGCTGGCCGCCACCCTCCGGGACGAACGGCCCTGGGACGACGCCCTGCTGGACGAGGAACTCATGGAAGCGGTGCTGCCGGCCCTGGTCGCCGACATCGCCGCCGGTGACCGCTACCACCGCCCCCGGCCCCGCGCGCTCGACCTGCCGCTGAAGGTCTACGTCGGCGCCGGAGACGACGGGACCGACTGGCGGACCACCCTCGACTGGCGCGCGTGCACGGCGCGGGACTGCGAGGTCGTCGTCCTGCCCGGCGGCCACTACTTCGTGGAGACCGACCGCGCGGCCCTCCTCGCCCACGTCGCCGCGGACCTCGCCGAGGTGGTGGCATGACCACGCACGTCGAGGCCAGACCCGCCTACCTCGCGGTACTGGCCGTGCGCGAGGCCCGCTCGCCGTTCCTCGGCAGCTGCCTGGCACGCATGTCCTTCGCCGTGCTGCCGCTGTCGCTGCTGCTGTCGGTCCGCGACGCGACAGGGTCCTTCGCCGTCGCCGGACTGACCTCCGGAGCGCTGTCGGCCACCCTCACCCTGTTCGCGCCCGCCCGCGCCCGGCTGATCGACCGCAAGGGCTCACGGACCGGACTGATCTGGCTGACCGTCCCCTACCTGCTGGGACTCGCCGCGCTGATCACCCTGGCCGAGGCGGGGGCGCCCACGGCGGCGCTGCTCGTCGCCGCCGCGGTCGCGGGCGTGTTCGCGCCGCCGCTCGGGCCGACCATGCGCGTCCTGTGGGCGAGGATCCTGCACGCCCGCCAGCCCCTGCTGCACACCGCCTACGCCCTCGACTCGGTCACCGAGGAAGTGGTGTTCACCGTGGGCCCGTTGCTGGCGGGCGGTCTGATCGCGGTCGCCGCGCCGCTCGCGTCGATGATCACGGTCATGGTGCTCATCGCGGCCGGCACCGTGTGCTTCGTGCTGTCCGCCGCGACCGCCGCTGCCCCCGCCTCGGACGACCCCGACGCGGACCGGCCACGCGGCCGGCCGATGGCCCTGCCCGGCATGCGCACGATCGTGCTGTCCTTCGGCGGGGTCGGCCTGGTCGTCGGGGTGTTGCAGGTCGTGCTGCCCTTCATCGCCGACGAAGCGGGCTCACCCAGCGCGGGCGGCGTCCTGCTGGCCCTGCTGTCGGCGGGCAGCGCGGTGGGCGGCCTCACCTACGGGCGGATCGGCTGGCGCTCCGCACCGGTGCGGCGGTTCGCGGTGCTGGTCACCGGGTTCACCCTGACGGTGCTGCCGCTGTGCCTGACCGAGAGCCCCGTACCGGCCGGGGCGTTCGCCTTCCTGGTGGGACTGTGTCTCGCCCCGCTGTTCACCACGGCCTACCTGCTGGTCAACGACCTGGTGACGGCGTCGCGGACCGCCCCGACCGAGGCCAACACCTGGGTGTCCACGGCCAACAACGGCGGGTTCGCCGCGGGCAGCGCCGCAGCGGGTGTGCTGCTCGACTCCCAGGGCCCCGCCCGGACCGTCGCCCTCGCGTTCGCCGTGGCCGCAGCGACCGCCGTCATGACCGTCCTGCGCCGGCGGACCCTGGCACTCGACGCCCCGAACAGCGAGCCGGCCGCCGCCGCACCCGTCGACCGCACCACACCCGTCGAAGCCGAACCCGAGGAGTGAACCGATCGTGCCCGAGAACGCGGCGAACTGGTCGCGCATCCGCGCGGGGAACACACCCGGCGTCGTACTCGCCGTCGACTTCTACGGAACGGGCCGCCAGGAGGCCACCTTCCGCCACTTGTGCGAGCTGCTCCCCGACCCGGTCGAGGTCTGGCACGCGGTCCCGCCCGCCCCGGACGGCGACTGGTCCGCCGCGACCGGCGCGGGCCATCTGCGCCGGTGGACCGAGGGACTCGGCACCGTCCTCACGGGACGGCCGGTGCGTGCCCTCGTCGGCTACTGCGCGGGCGGCGTCTTCGCCTCGGCCCTCGCCGACACACTCGGCGAACGGGAGGGCCACCGGCCGCAGGTCGTGCTGTTCAACCCGGGCGTACCCGACGTCGCCACGCTCACCCGCGACTTCCGCGGCCTCATCGACGGCATGGACGTCCTCACGGACGAGGAGCGCGCCGGTCTGCTGGCCGAGATGACCGCGATCCAGCGGGCGCACTCTCCCGACGCGCTGGTCCCGGTCGCCGAGCAGTACGCCGCCCTGTACCGCAAGGGCTGCGACCTGCTGTGCGAACGGCTCGGCGTGGACGCCTCGCTCGGTGCCGAGCTGGTCAGCGTTCTCCACTCCTACCTGGCCTACCTGACGGCGGCGCGCGACGTGCCGCCCGCCCCGCACTGGCGCACCGCCGCCTCGCTCACCTCCCGGGAGCACCGGGGCGCCGACTTCACCGACACCGAGCACGGCTTCGACGTCGCCCGGGCCGAGCTGCTGAAATCCCCGCAGGTCGCCGCCGCGCTGGCCGCCCTCCTCCGCGAACAGGAGGCGAGCCGATGATGCCCCTCGCCCTGCGGGACGCCTTCCTCGACCAGGCCGGGCGGAGGCCCGACGCCGACGCCGTCGTGCACGGCGACCGCGTCTGGACGTACCGCGAACTGGAGCTGCGCGCCGGGCGTATCGCCCGGACGCTGGCCGCGCGCGGCGCGGGCCCGGGAACGCTGGTGGCCGTACGGCTGGCGCGCGGCCCCGAACTGGTCGCCGCGCTCCTCGCGGTGGTGCTGACGGGGGCGGGCTACGTACCGCTCGCCGACGACGACCCGCCGGAGCGGAACCGGCACGTCCTCGATGACTGCGGCGCGGCGCTGCTGCTGGCCGAGCATCCCTCGGACGACGGGCGCACCCTCACCCCGGACGAGGCGCAGGCGCCCGCCCGTCCGTTCGACCCGGCCCCGGTGCGGGCCGGTGATCCGGCCTACGTCATCTACACCTCCGGCTCCAGCGGCCGGCCCAAAGGCGTGCTGGTCGAGCAGGGCGCGCTCGGCGCCTACCTGGCGGAGGCCCGCGCCCGCTACGACGGGCTGGCCGGGCGGACGGTGCTGCACTCCTCGGTGTCGTTCGACATGGCCGTGACCAGCCTGTGGGGCCCGCTCGTCAGCGGCGGCGCGATCCACGTCCTCGACCTGAAGGCGATCGCCTCCGGGGAACAGCCGGCGCCCCCCGCCACGGCACGCCCCACTTTCCTCAAGGTCACCCCCTCGCATCTGCCCCTGCTGGGCCTGCTCCCGGACTCCTGCCTGCCCACCGGGCAGCTCGTGATCGGCGGTGAGGCGCTCACCGGCTCCGCGCTCGGGCACTGGCGCACCGCGCACCCCGACGTCACGGTGGTCAACGAGTACGGGCCCACCGAGGCGACCGTCGGCTGCTGCGCGTACGTCGTCCACCCCGGCGACGCCGTGGACCCGGGGCCCGTCCCCATCGGGCGGGCGTTCGCCGGCACACGCCTGTACGTGCTCGACGCGGAGGGCAAACCGGTCGCCGCGGGCACCGTGGGCGAACTCCACATCGGGGGCCGGCAGGTGGCGCGCGGCTACCTCGGGCGCGCGGAGCTGACCGGCGAGCGCTTCGTCCCGGACTCGTTCGCCGCCGACGGCTCCCGGATGTACCGCACGGGCGACCTGGTGCGCGAACGCCAGGACGGCGACCTCGAGTACGTCGGGCGCGCGGACGGGCAGCTGAAGGTCTCCGGGTACCGGATCGAGCCGGGTGAGATCGAGGCCGTGCTCCGCGGCCACGCGGGCGTGCGGGACTGCGCTGTCGTCGCCGTCGGCGCGACGGATGCCCGTCGGCTCGTCGCCTACGTGACCCCGGGCCCGGGCTCCGCGCCCGACGCCGCCGCCCTGGCGCGGCACGCGGCCGAGGCACTGCCGCCGTACATGGTGCCGGTGGCGTTCGTCGCCCTGCCCGAACTGCCGCTCACCCCCAATGGAAAGCTCGACCGGGCCGCGCTGCCCGAACCCCCCGCCGAGGGCGACGAGCCGGGTGACCGCAGCCGGGCCGAGACGCTGCTGTGCGCGCTGCTGGCGCAGGCCCTGGGGGTCCCCGGGATCGGTGCCGACGCCGACTTCCTGGCGTCCGGCGGCAGCAGCATCACCGCGCTGAAGCTGGTCGCCGGTGCCCGCAGGGCCGGTATCCGCCTCGACCTCACCACCGTCCTGCGCGAACGCACGGTGCGCCGCATCCTCGCGGCTCAGCCGGACGCCGCCCCGTCCCTCGCCGAAGGAGCACCGAAGTGACCGGGTCCGTAACGCTCACCCCCCTCGGCGGGATCACCCCCCGGCTCCGCGGCGAAGGGCTCACCTTTGGCGCCGAGTACGACCTGGAACCGCTCGGCGACGCGGGCCCCGACTGGGTGCGGTCCCACGGCCCGCACCTGCGCGCGCGCCTCGCCACCGACGGGCTGATTCTGCTGCACGGCCTGTCCACCGACGGCGACGGCGTCGCCGGCTTCCACGACGTCGTCCGGTCCGTCGGCGGCGACCTGCTGCGCTACACCGAGCGGTCCACCCCGCGCAGCGTGGTCACCGGGAACATCTACACCTCGACCGAGTACCCCGCCGACCAGCCCATCCCGATGCACAACGAGAGCTCGTACGCGGTCAGCTGGCCGTCCGCGGTGCACTTCTTCTGCCACACCGCGCCGACCACCGGCGGGGCCACGCCGATCGCCGACAGCCGCGTGGTCCTCGACCTGATCCCGGCCGGGGTCAGGGAGCGGTTCGCCAAGGGGGTCGTCTACACCCGCACGTTCCGCGCTGACATGGGGCTGAGCTGGCAAGAGGCGTTCCAGACCGAGGACCGCGCCGACGTCGAGCGCCACTGCCGCACGCACGGCCAGGAGTTCTCCTGGGACGGCGACGTCCTGCACACCCGCCACCACCGCCCGGCCACCGCCGTCGACCCCGGCACGGGGGCCGAGGTGTGGTTCAACCAGGCGCACCTCTTCCACCTCTCCAGCCTGGAGCCGGACCTGCGCGAAGTGCTCCTGGAGACGTACGGGGAGGAGGGCCTGCCGCGCAACGCCCTGCTGGGCGACGGCAGTCCCATCCCCGACGCCGACCTGGCAGCGATCCGCGCCGCCTACGACCGTGCCTCACTCGCACTGCCCTGGAGGCAGGGCGACATCATGCTCGTCGGCAACACGCGGATGGCACACGGCCGCGAGCCCTTCACCGGCGAGCGCCGCGTCCTCGTCGCGATGACCTGACCCCGACCATCCCTGGAGGACCCATGGGCAACCCCTTCGACGACGAGGACGGCACCTTCCTCGTGCTGCGCAACGACGAGGGCCAGTACTCGCTGTGGCCGGACGGCTTCGCTCCGCCCGCAGGGTGGAGCATCGCGCACGGTCCGGCCGGTCGCGCCTCCTGCCTGGACCACGTCGAGCGGACCTGGACGGACATGCGCCCCCGGAGCCTGGCCGCGGCCCACCCGTGACGACAGCCCCGCCCGAGAGGCGCTCGAGAAGCGATCGAGGGCCGGTGGCCGGTGTCCGGAACTCGTTGCGGTGGGCGGGTTCGTCGCGCATGCTCTAAGCGCGTCCGTCAGTGCCGCCGGAAGCCCTTCCTCCGCCAACTCCCCCTGAAATCAATCCCATTGGGGAGATCAAGGGGAGATACTCAAATTTAAGTGCCCGGTGGTACGGTGTGGCTTCCGACGGACGGAGTGAGTGCATGGACGAACAGGACGAGGTGCTCGACAGCCCGACCGGCTGGGTGGCTACGCATGTGCGTCGGTACGTGGCCAGCGAGGGCGCCAGCGGGCACATCTGGTACGGCAAGCCGACGCTGCTGCTGACCACGCGGGGGCGCAAGTCCGGGGCGCTGCGCCGAACCGGGCTGATCTACGGGGAGGACGGGGGGAACTACGTCATCGTCGGGTCCAACGGCGGATCCGACCACCATCCCCACTGGTACCTGAACCTGCTGGCGGAGCCGCGGGTGCGGGTGCAGGTGGCCGCGGAGACGTTCGAGGCGGTCGCCAGGGAGGCGGAAGAGGGCGAACGGGCGCGCCTGTGGGAGGCGATGACCGTGATCTTTCCGCAGTACAAGAGCTACCAGAAGAAGACCGACCGGAAGATCCCCGTCGTCGTGCTGGAGCCTCAGGGGCCCGCACCGGAGTGACGGGTGTCCCACGCCTCCGGTGAGGGGGCGGCGACGGCGATGCTCGGGGGAGTGCGCGTCGGTCGGGGGCCCGGTTCCGCCGGGCCCCGCGCGCGGACGGCAGGGGGCCGTGCCGTGAGGGGGGACGCGTCACAGCACCGTTCCACCCGTTCGTTTCTCATCGAAGGGTTGGGGATGTGTCATGGGCGGATTCAGTCGTCGCGGATTTCTGAGAACGACGGGGGCCGGTGCCGCCGCGGTCGCCACGGCGGGGGCCGCGGCGGCACCGGCCGAGGCCGCCAAGGCCAAGGCCGCCGTGTGCGTGCCGGAGTCGCCCGCCACCACGGTCGGCGCCGCCGATCCCCGGTACGCGGAACTGGTCAGCAGGGGATTCAACAGCCGCTTCGTCGGCAAGCCGGACCTCGTGCACGTGGTGCACACGCCCCGGCAGATCGAGCAGGCCGTCACGGACGCCGTGGCGGCCGGCAAGCAGATCGCGGTCCGCAGCGGCGGGCACTGCTTCGAGAACTTCGCCGACCACCGCGACGTCCGCGTGCTGATCGACACCTCGCCCATGCGCGCGGTCTACTTCGACAAGGAGCACCGGGCGTTCGCGGTGCAGCCCGCCGCCACGCTGGGCGAGGTCTACCGCACGCTGTTCTACGACTGGGGCGTGACCCTGCCCGCCGGAGTCTGCCCCCAGGTCGGTGCGGGCGGGCATGTCGCCGGCGGCGGCTACGGGCCGCTGACGCGGCGTGACGGCACCGTCGTCGACCACCTCCACGGCGTCGAGGTCGTGGTCGTCGACGCGGCGGGCAAGGCCCGCACCGTCACCGCGACCCGGGAGCCGGACGACCCCAACCACGACCTCTGGTGGGCGCACACCGGGGGCGGCGGCGGCAACTTCGGCATCGTCACGCGCTATCTGTTCCGTACGCCCGGCGCCCCGGGCGCCAACCCCTCGGCCCTGCTGCCCAAGCCGCCCACCCGGCTCCGCTCCACCTTCGTGACCTGGTCCTGGGCCGACCTCGACCTGGCCCGGTTCACCCGGCTCGTCACCAACTTCAGCCGGTGGTACGAGGCACACCACGCCGATCCCCGGTACGGCAGCCTCTACAGCACCCTGCACCTCAACACCCATGCGGTCGGCTCCGTGTCACTGGAGGCCCGCTTCGACGGCGGCCGCGCCGACGCCGCCGAACTGATCGAGCGCTACGTCGCCGCCGTCAACGCGGGGACCGGCCTCGAGCCGGCCATCGAGCACCAGGACGACCTCTGGCTCCAGGCCACCCTCGGCGCGCGCTTCGACACGGGCGGGTACGACCGGCACAAGTCCAAGAGCGCCTACCTCAGGCGAACCTGGACGCCCGAGCGCATCGCGACCGTCCACAAGCACCTGACCGACCCCGCGTTCGACGGCTGGGGCGCCGTCGACCTCTACTCCTACGGGGGGAAGGTCAACACCGTGGCGCCCGATGCCACCGCCGTGCCCCAGCGGGACTCGATCCTCAAGGCCTGGTTCTCGGCCACGTGGATGGATCCGGCCCTCGACGACCAGCACCTGACCTGGATCCGCGAGCTGTACCGGGACGTCTTCCGCGACACCGGCGGCGTCCCCGTGCCCAACGACGAGCACGACGGCTGCTACATCAACTATCCCGACACCGATCTGGCCGACGCGCGCTGGAACACCTCCGGCGTGCCCTGGCACACCCTCTACTACAAGGACGGATACCGCCGCCTCCAGCAGGTCAAGGCGAAGTGGGACCCGCGCGGCGTCTTCCGCCACCCGCTCTCCGTCCGGCTCCCCTGATCCCCGGCTGAAAGGAAACCGTCACCGTGCGACCCGGCCGAGCCGTCGGTACACACATCACCCTGGGAGGCGACCTCACCGTGGGCCGGCTCGGCTTCGGGGCGCTCCGGCTCACCGGGCCCCACCACTGGGGCCCGCCGACCCGGCCGGACAAGGCCGCCGAGGTGGCGCGGTGCGCGGTCGAACTCGGCGTGACGTTCATCGACACCGCCGACGTCTACGGACTCGGGGCCAACGAGGAACTGCTCGCCACGGCCCTCCACCCCTACCCGCCGGGCCTGGTCGTCTCCACCAAGGCGGGCGAGGTCCGGCCGAGCCCGCACCAGTGGCGGGTGCTCGGCCGGCCCGACTACCTGCGGCAGCAGGCCGAACTCAGCCTGCGCCGGCTGCGGCTGGAGCGGATCGAGCTCTTCCAGCTGCACCGGGTCGACCCCCAGGTGCCGCTGGAGGACCAGGTCGGAGCGCTCAGACAGCTCCAGGACGAGGGCAAGATCCGCCACATCGGGCTCTCCGAGGTGACGGTGGAGCAGATCGAGCAGGCCCGCGGGGTGGCCCGCATCGCGAGCGTGCAGAACAAGTACAACCTCTACGACCGGCGCTACGAGAAGGAGTTGGAGCACTGCGAGCGGGAAGGCATCGCCTTCATCGCCTGGAAGCCGCTCGCCGGCACCGCCCGGCCGGCCCCGGACAGCGCCCTCGCCCGGGTCGCCGCACAGGCCGGGGCGACGACGACGCAGGTGGCGCTCGCCTGGCTGCTGCACCGCTCGCCGGTCGTGATGCCGATCCCGGGCACCGCCTCCGTGTCCCACCTGCGGGCGAACATGGCGGCGGCGGACATCGCCCTCGACGACGAGCAGCTGACCCTGCTCGACCAGGGGTGAGCGACTCGAGGACGGCCGGGCCGGGGGCGACCGCCCCCGGCCCGGCCGAACGCGCGCCGGGTCAGGCGCTCATCTCGTTCGCCACGGCCATGACGTACTCGCCGTACCCCGAGCGCGAGAGTTTCGCCCCGAGCCGGTGGCAGGCGTCGGCGTCGATGAAGCCCATGCGCAGCGCGACCTCCTCCAGGCAGGCGATCCGTACGCCCTGCCGGTCCTCCAGGGTCTGCACGTACTGGCCGGCCTGGAGCAGCGACTGCGGGGTGCCGGCGTCGAGCCAGGCGAATCCGCGGCCGAACGTGACGAGTTTGGCCCGGTCCTGTTCCAGGTAGATCCGGTTGACGTCGGTGATTTCCAGTTCGCCGCGGGCTGACGGGCGTATTCGGCGCGCGATCTCCACGACGTCGTTGTCATAGAGGTAAAGCCCGGTGATGGCGAGGTTCGACCTCGGTTTCTCCGGCTTCTCCTCCAGGGAGAGGAGCCGGCCTGATTCGTCCACCTCGCCCACACCGTAGCGCTCGGGATCGGTGACCGGATATCCGAAGAGGACACACCCGTCGATGTCCCGGGAGTGCGCCGCGAGAAGATCGTAGAAACCGTTTCCGTGAAAGATGTTGTCACCGAGGACGAGGGCGACCGAGTCGTCGCCGATGTGCTCGGCCCCGGTGAGGAAGGCCTGTGCCAGTCCGTTGGGCACGGGCTGTTCGGCGTAGGTCAGGGAGATCCCCAGGTGGCTGCCGTCCCCCAGCAGCCTGCGCAACTGAGGGATGTCGCCGGGCAGGGCGATGATGAGGATGTCCCGGACGTCGGCCAGCATCAGGGCCGAGAGGGGGTAGTAGATCAGTGGCTTGTCGTTGACGGGGAGCAACTGCTTCGAAACAGCCAGGGTGATCGGGTGTAAACGGCTTCCATAGCCGCCCGCCAGGACAATTCCTTTCACTGGCTCCTCCTTTGTCTGGGCATTCTCTGTGACAGTAGGCCGGACACCTCCCGGCGGACAACAATCGTCCTTCCGGTATTGACCGTGCTGCGAGGTGAGGGGGCTGCGATCACCTTCTGATCGAGCCCGCTCGATCGGTTCTCGAGTCTGCCCCTTCCGAATCTGCATAGGGTGCACTTCATGGCCGTTGCCGACCGAGGTGATGCGACATCAGCTCGGTAAGCGAAGCAGTCGGCCGGCACCGCAGGAACGAGAGGTAACGACCACAAGGGGAGGAAGAACTGTCGTGGCGGCACTGACGAGCGAGAGACTTTTTGCCATCCTGCGCGAGTGCGCGGGGGAAGAGGAGTCCGTAACGGGGGCGGAAAACGCAGTTGACCTGGAATTCACAGATCTCGGGTACGACTCGCTGGCGCTCCTGGAGACCGCTGCCCGGGTCTCGCGCGAGTACGACGTGGAGATCCCGGAGGAGGACCTCTCCGAGGTGACGACCCCCGCGGGATTCCTGGCCGTCGTCAATGCGCTGCTGAAAGTGGCTTGAATCGTTCGGTGGCACTCGTCCCACCCGGGCCGGTTTGTTGATTGTGCAACCTGTTAGTTGTCTTCGCAACGAACTTCGGTACCGGCAGCGCTTTCTGTATCGGGCGGAAATCGGGTTTCTCTGTGGGGAACCCGTGAAGAGCCTGAGGCGTTGATGCTCGGTAGACCAGTAGCTTTCTGCGATCTATGGGGGAACGTCGTGAAGCTGGGTGTTCTAGGCCCACTTTCCGTGCAGGTCGAAGGCGACCTGCACACTCCGAGCGCACCGAAGATGAGAAGCGTTCTGGCCACACTGCTGGTGCACGCCGACCAGGTGGTACCGGTGTCGTCACTGATACGCGAACTGTGGGACGAGGAGCCTCCGGTCAGCTGCCTGACCACGCTGCAGACCTACATCCTCAACCTGCGCAAGCTGCTGGCGTCCGCGACGGGAATGACCGCCCGTCAGGTCGCCGCAGAGATCCTCGTGACCCGGTCCGGGGGGTACCTGTTCCGGACCACCCAGGGGGACCTGGACGTCCACCGGTTCCACCAGCTCGTCGCTGACGGACGCAGGGCGCTGTCGTCGGGGGACGACCACGCCGCGCTGTCCACGCTCTCCAGCGCGCTGCAGGCCTGTGGCGCGGACCCGCGCTCGTCGACGTCGTCGCCGGACGGATCCTCGAAGGGCGCCGGCAGCAGTTCGAGGAGTCCCGGCTGGTCGTCCTGGAGTACCTCGTCGACACCCAGCTCCGGCTCGGCATGTACCGGGAGGTGCTCACCGAGCTCGCGGCGCTGACGGCCGACAACCCGTACCACGAGGGGCTGCACGCCCAGTACATGCGGGCGCTGTACCTCAACGGGCGGCGGGCGCAGGCCCTGGAACTCTTCCAGCGCCTGCGGGTCAACCTGGTGAACCACCTCGGTCTCGAACCCGGACCGATGGCCCAGGAACTCCATCGCTCCATCCTCAACGCGGAGTCGATCGACGCCCAGGGCAACCTCCGCAGGCCGACCGGGGACATCGTGCGTATGTCGTCCTCCGGCGCGGTGCGGGTCTACTGACCCGGAAGGAGCCCGGTCCGGCCGGTGGCGGACCGGGCTCCACGCGACCGGCTCAGTCCGCGATCGAGGCGTGGACGAACCTGACCGGGGTGGGCAGGTGCAGGGGGCCGTCGCCGCGCAGCCGGTCCAGTTCGGTGGTCAGGCGGTGGCGCAGCTGCCGGTTCTCGTACTCCGGGAGGTGCTGCCACAGCAAGCGCATGCCCTGGGTGTGGGACCAGTCGACCCAGGTCTTCCCGTCCGGCGCGCGCAGATCGATGTGCTCGTCGGCGATCTCCACGTCGTCGAACCCGGCGCGCACCATCGTCCGGGTCAGGTCGTCGGTGTCCTGCAGCCAGCTGTTGAACCGCCGCTTCAGCGCGTCCGGGCGCCAGTCAGCCGGCAGGTTGCGCAGCAGCCGCTCCGGGATGAGGTCCGTGAACACGGGCGGCAGGAAGGGGAACGTGTCCTCCGTGAAGACCGGGCTGGTGAAGGCGATCCGGCCACCCGGCCGCAGCAGGGCCGCGTACCGGGGGAGCGCGGCCGGCGCGTCGGGCAGGAAGATCAGGCTGTAGCTGCCGGTCACCACGTCGAACGAGGCGGGCGGAAGGTCGGGGTGCTCGCCGTCCATCACCCGGACCTCGACGTGCCGGGCGCCGAGCGCGCCGGCCTGCCGCCGGGCCTCCTCCACCATCGCCGGGGCGATGTCGATGCCGAGCACATGGCCGGACGGGCCCACCCGCTCCGCCGCCACGAACAGGGACGCGCCCCGCCCGCACCCGACGTCGAGAACGCGTTGCCCGGGCTGCGGATCGGCCCTTTCCACGAGTCGCCGGCCCATCGGTGTGAAGAACTCGACGCCCAACTGGTCGTAAGTCGCCGCGGCATTGTTGAACGCCTCGGTGACCGTCGATTTGTACATCGTCTTGTCCATGGGACCTCCAGGTGGCGAAAGCCGACCCGACCACCCTGGCCGGTCCGTCTGAAATGTGGGTCGGAATGCGCTCGGTGGCCGCTCGAAACCGGCTTGTCGACGGGTCGAGCCGGTGCCGAAACGGATTGTTGCGAAGAGCCGAGGAAGTCAGGATGAACTCATCGACGACCGACAGGGAGTGCCGACCGTGAGTGATCACATCGACATTGTTCGACGCATGGTGAACAGCTACAACACCGGAAAAACAGAGGACGTGGCCGAGTTCATTCACGAGGAGTACCTCAATCCCGGTGCCCTGGAACACATGCCGGAACTGCGCGGCCCCGAAGCGTTCGCACTCGCGGTGAAGTGGCTGAAGCTCACGTTCTCCGAGGACGCGCATCTGGAGGAGATCAGCTACGAGGAGAAAGGCAGCTGGGTGCGGGCGAAACTCGCCCTGTACGGCCGCCAGGTGGGCGAACTCGTGGGGATGCCCGCCACCGGGCGCCGCTTCTCCGGTGAGCAGATCCACCTCATCCGCATCGTCGACGGCAAGATCCGCGACCACCGTGACTGGCCGGACTACCTCGGCACCTACCGCCAGCTCGGCGAGCCCTGGCCCAAGGAGGAGGGCTGGCGGCCCTGAGCAGCGCGTCCGGCCCACCCACGCCCAAGGGAAGGAACACGGTGAGCTCTTCCTCACCCGGGGAACACCTGGAACCGACCGACCAGGACCTCGACGTACTCCTCAAGAACCTCGGCAACCTGGTGACCCCGATGGCCGTCCGGGTCGCCGCGACGCTCCGCCTGGTCGACCACCTGCTGGCCGGAGCCGGCACCGTCGCCGACCTCGCCGCCCGTACGGACACCCACCCCCAGGCGCTCGCCCGCCTGGTCCGCCACCTGACCGTGGTCGGCGTCCTGGAGGGCGGGGAGCCGGACCGGCCGCTGCGCCCCACCCGCCTCGGGCTGCTCCTCGCCGACGGCCATCCGGCGCAGCAGCGGGCCTGGCTGGACCTGAACGGGGCCGTCTCCCACGCCGACCTGGCCTTCACCGGCCTCCTGGACGTGGTGCGCACCGGCCGTCCCGCCTACTCCGGGCGGTACGGGCGGCCCTTCTGGGAGGACCTCTCGGCGGACCGGGAGCTGGCCGACTCCTTCGACGCGCTCATGTCCTGCGACGAGGACCTGGCCTTCGAGGCCCCGGCCGACGCCTACGACTGGTCGGCGGTGCGGCACGTCCTCGACGTGGGCGGCGGCAACGGCGGGCTGCTCGCGGCCATCGCCCAGCGCGCACCGCACCTCCGGGGCACCCTGGTCGAGCTGGCGGGACCGGCCGAGCGCGCCCGGCGCAGGTTCGAGGACGCCGGGGTCGACGACCGGGTCACCGTGGCGGAGGGCGACTTCTTCAAGCCGCTGCCCGTCACCGCCGACCTCGTCCTGCTCTCCTTCGTCCTGCTCAACTGGTCCGACGAGGACGCGCTGACGATCCTGCGCCGCTGCGTCCAGGCGCTCGAACCGGGCGGCAAAATCCTCGTCCTGGACCGCGCCGACGTGGAGGGCGACGGCGCCGACCGGTTCTTCAGCACCCTGCTCGACCTGCGGATGCTGACGTTCATGGGCGGACGGGTGCGCACCCGGGACGAGGTCGTGGCCCTGGCCGGGTCGGCCGGACTCGCCCTGGCCTCGGAGCGCGCCAGCGGCTCCGCCACCCTCCCCTTCGACTTCTCGATCCTCGAGTTCACCGCCGCCCCCGAAGGGGCCGCACCCGTCCTCCCAGCACAGGAGTAGACCCATGTCCGAACGCATCGTGCCCAGTGGGGACGTCGAGCTGTGGAGCGACGACTTCGGTGACCCGGCGGACCCGGCGCTGCTGCTCGTCATGGGCGGCAACCTCTCCGCCCTGGGCTGGCCCGACGAGTTCGCCCGGCGGCTCGCCGACGGCGGCCTCCACGTCATCCGCTACGACCACCGCGACACCGGCCGCTCCACCACCCGCGACTTCGCCGAACACCCCTACGGCTTCGGCGAACTGGCCGCCGACGCGGTCGCCGTCCTCGACGGCTGGGGCGTCGACCGCGCCCATGTCGTCGGCCTGTCGATGGGGGCGACCATCGCGCAGGTCATCGCACTCGACCACCACGACCGGCTGAGCAGCCTGACCATGATGCTGGGCGGCGGGCTCGACATCGACTTCGACGCCAACATCGAGCGAGTGATGCGCGGCGAACCCACGGCGGACGGCCTGCCCGGGCCGCAGCAGCCGTTCCTCGACGCGCTCGCCCTGATGCAGCAGCCGGCCGAGGGGCGCGCCGCCGAGGTGGCCAAGCGGGTGAGCAAGTGGCGCATCCTCTCCGGGACGGGCGTGCCGTTCGACGACGCCGAGTACGCGCGGTGGGAGGAACGGGCGATCGACCACGCGGGCGGTGTCCTCACCGAGCCGTACGCCCACTACTCCCTGACCCTGCCGCCGCCCGAGCGGGCCGCCGAGCTGCGTGACGTCACCGTGCCGGCCCTGGTCATCCAGGCCGAGCACGACCCCATCGCGCCCGCACCGCACGGCAAGCACCTCGCCGGACTCATCCCCACCGCCCGCCTGGTGGAGATCCCCGGCATGGGGCACGCCCTGCCGTCCTCGGTCCACGGGCCGGTGGCCGAGGCCATCCTCGCCCACACCCGGGCGGCGTCATGACCGTGGCGGACGAACAGCGGGCGGGAGAGACGATGTACGGGGCGGACCTCGCCCGGGTCTACGACCTCGTGCACCGGGAGCGCGGCAAGGACTACCGCGCCGAGACCGAGGCGGTCGCCGCCGCCGCCCGGCAGCGCCGGCCCGGCGCCCGGCGGCTGCTCGACATCGCCTGCGGCACCGGCGGCCATCTGCGGCACTTCACCGAGCTCTTCGCGCACGTGGAGGGGGTGGAGCTGTCCGCGCCGATGGCCCAGGCGGCGCGCGCCGCGCTGCCCGGGGTGACCGTGCACCGCGGCGACATGCGCGACTTCCGCCTGGACACCACCTTCGACGTGGTGACCTGCATGTTCGGATCCATCGGCTACATGACGTCGGTGGCCGAACTGGGCCGGGCGCTCACCGTGTTCGCCCGGCACCTGGAGCCCGGCGGGGTGGCCGTCGTCGACCCGTGGTGGTTCTACGAGACGTTCGCCGACGGCCATGTCTCGGCCGACGTCGTGACCGTCGACGGCGTCACCGTCTCCCGGGTCTCGCACTCCGCCCGCCGCGGCCGCACCTCGCACATGGACGTGCACTTCGTGGTCGCCGAACCCGGCGCCGGCGCCCGGCACTTCGTCGACACGCACATCATCTCGCTGTTCAGCCGCGCCGAGTACGAACAGGCGTTCCGGGAGGCCGGCTTCGCGGTCGAGTACCTGCCCGAGGCGCCGTCGGGCCGCGGCCTGTTCGTCGGCGTCCGGACGTGAAGCGGCGACGGGAACCCGCAAGCAACGACGAGAGGAACGACATGAACGACCACGAGGTCGACGTTCTGGTGGTGGGTGCGGGCCTCGGTGGCCTGTCGACGGCGATGTTCCTCGCCCGGCAGGGGGTGCGCGTGCTCGTGGTGGAGCGCAGGTCCGGCCTCTCGCCGTATCCGCGGGCCGCGGGGCAGAACCCGCGGACCATGGAGCTGCTGCGCATCGGGGGCGTCGCCGACGAGGTGACCCGGGCCAACGACATCCGCGGCGCCCAGGGCGACTTCGTCATCCGGCTCGCCCAGAGCGTGCGGGGCGAGGTCCTGCGGACCGTCGCGGAGAGCTTCGACGACATGGTGGCCGCCACCCGGCCGTGCACACCGGCCGGCTGGGCGATGCTGTCCCAGGACAAGCTGGAGCCGATCCTGCTCGGCCAGGCGCAGCGGCACGGCGGCGCCATCCGCTTCGACACCCGGCTGGTGTCGTTCGACCAGGACGCGGACGGCGTCACGGCCCGGCTCCAGGGGCCCGAGGGCGAGTACGACCTGCGCGCCGGCTACCTCGTGGGCGCCGACGGCAACCGCAGCCTGGTGCGGGAGTCGCTGGGGATCGAGCGGTACGGACACGGCACGCTGACCCACATGGTCGGGGTCATCTTCGACGCGGACCTCTCCGGCATCATGGAGCCGGGGACGACGGGCTGGTACTACCTGCACCACCCGCAGTTCACCGGCACGTTCGGGCCGACGGACCGGCCCGACCGGCACACCCTCTTCGTCGAGTACGACCCCGACGAGGGCGAGCGCCCCGAGGACTTCACGCCGGAGCGTTGCGTCGAACTGATCGGCCTCGCCCTGGACGCTCCCGAGGTGCGGCCCGAGCTCGTCGACATCCAGGGCTGGGAGATGGCGGCCCGCATCGCCGAACGCTGGCGCGAGGGGCGGGTGTTCCTGGTCGGGGACGCGGCGAAGGTGACGCCGCCGACCGGGGGCATGAGCGGCAACGCGGCCGTCGCCGACGGGTTCGACCTGGCGTGGAAGCTGGCGGCGGTGCTGCACGGGCAGGCCGGGCCGGGTCTCCTCGGCACGTACGAGGACGAGCGCAAGGTCGCGGCGGAGCTGGTCGTGGCGGAGGCGCTGGCGATCTACGCGCAGCGGATGGCGCCGCACATGGCGGACGTGTGGGACAAGTCGGTGGGGTACGCGGAGACACTCCTCGGCTTCCGCTACCGCTCCTCGGCGGTGCTGGCCACGGACGACGATCCGGCGCGGGTGGAGAACCCGCTGAACCCGAGCGGCCGCCCCGGCTTCCGGGGGCCGCACGTCCCGGTGACCCGGCACGGGGAACGGATCTCCACGGTCGACCTGTTCGGCGACGGCTGGACCCTGCTCGCCGGTGAGCTGGGGGCGGACTGGATGGCGGCGGCGGAGACGGTCTCGGCGGAACTGGGGGTGCCCGTCAGGGCGTACCGGATCGGTGCCGGCCTCACGGATCCCGAGGCGGCGGTGGCCGACCGGTACGGCATCGGCAAGGCGGGCGCGAGCCTGGTCCGCCCCGACGGCATCGTCGCCTGGCGCACGGACGAACAGCCGTCGGACGCCGCGGAGACCCTGGGCGGAGCCCTGCGCAAGCTCCTGTCCCGCTGACCCCGCCCGCGGGGGCAGCACGCCGCCCCGCACCCCACTGGTCAGACCGGCGGGTGCGGGGCGGTCCCGGGCGGGACGCGGGGTGGATGCCGTGCGGCGGGCGCGCGGCGGCGCCTCCGACCGGCGGCGCGGGTGCTCGCGCGCGGTGCCGCGCCGCGGACCAACGGCCGGGGGCACCACGCGGGGCGGGCCGTGGCACGGCGACGGACCAGACCGCACCACGCGCGCCGCGTGCGGGCCCGATCCCCGCCGACCACGCGCGCCGCGCGCAGGGCGCGGCGGGGCCGACGCGGGGCCGGGCTCATGCCGTACGCCGGGTCAGGCCAGTTCGGCTGCCAGGGCGTCGCCCGGGCGGGTCTTCGGGTCGCCGACCAGGGTCGCCGCGCGGCGGACGCGGTCGACCAGGAGGGCCTGGCGGTGGATCACGGACGTGTCGGTGAGGGGGCCCGCGCCCGTCAGGGCCGCGCGGACGAAGGCGTCCATCGCGTTGAAGACCTGGTTGTCCTCGGGCAGCGACCGTTCCGTCACCACGTCCTGCTGCTCGATCCGGACCACCGGCTTCAGCTGCTCCGGCGGCGTGAAGGCCCGCCGGACGCTCACCCGGCCCCGGTTGCCCCACAGCGCGTAGGTCGACCGGTAGGAGTGCTCGAAGCCGAAGTCCAGCTGGGCCGTCACCCCCCGGTCGTCGCTCAGCAGCACGCTGCCCGCCACGTCCACCCCGGTCGCCTCGTCCACCCGCAGGCAGGCCCCGAGCACTTCCAGCTCCCCGGCCAGGTACAGCTGGGCCGCGCGCAGCGGATAGACGCCGACGTCGAGCAGCGCGCCACCGCCCAGCGCCGGCTGGTACCGGAACGACTCCGGGGCCAGCGGCGGCACCGCGAACGACCCCGAGAACAGCCGCAGTTCCCCCACGGCCTCGTCGAGCATCGCGCGCACCGCGGCGTGCTGGGAATGGTGCAGGAACATGAAGTTCTCGGCCAGCACGAGTCCGAATTCCGACGCGGTCGACATCAGCTCGAGCGTCTTCTCGTACGTGTCCGACATCGGTTTCTCGACCAGCACGTGCTTTCCCGAACGCAAAGCCCGCAGTGCCCACTCGTGATGCATGGCGGGCGGCAGCGGAATATAGATGGCGTCCAGGTCGTCCCGCTCGACGAGTTCCGCGTAATCCCCCACGCCGTGGCAGCCGAACGCGGCTCCCACCCGTTCGGCCCTCCCCTTGTCCCGGCTGGCCACCGCGACGAGGTCCACATGGTCGTGCGCGGCGAGAACGGGCATGATCCGGCGCATCGCGATGTTCGCCGTACCGATCACGCCCATTCGGAGCGCCCGTTGCTGACGGTGCTCTGGCATAGGGATCCTCATCACCTCGCGGGAGTCCAGTGGCTTCCCCACCGTAGGACCGGGAGATCAAGCACTGCTTGAGGAACGGTGGACGCGGAAAAAGGCAGTTCGAGTGTTCTTCTAATACGGCCCCGTACCTTGCCGAGGGAATCGGATGACGGAGGTGGCGGGGTGACGGCGGCGACGCATGCCCTGGGGCGCGAACTGCAACTCGTCCACGCGGCGCAATGGCTCTACGCGATCAACGGCGAGCCGTTCGTGCCGGGGGAGGGCGACCCGTACGCGCGGCTGGTACGGGGATTCGACAGCGACGAGGACGGCACGGACGGCGCGGGCGGAATCCTCGCGTCGGTCGCGGAGCGAGGGCCGGTGTGGCGCAGCCGGCTCGACACCTGGGTCGTCACCGGCCCCGCGGCGCTCCGGGAACTGTCCGGCAGCCGGGAACTGGCGGTGTCCGCCGCCGTGCCGCAGGCGGAGGCCTGGCTGCCCGACCCGGCGCGCCAGCGCACCACGGCGCTCGTCCGGGACCTGGCACGGCGGGGCGGGACGAGGGCCGTGCGCGAGCACGCCGGGACGCTGCGGGAACAGGCCACCCGGGCGGCGGCCCTGCTCGGGCCGGGCCCCGTCGACCTGATGGCCGACTTCGCCGGGCCGCTGACCGCGGCGGTGTACGCGGTACTCCTGGACGTCCCGCAGGAGCGGCACGCGGCGTTCGCCGCCGCCGTCGCCGCCACGGCACCGGCCGTGGACGCGCTGCTCTGCCCGCAGACGCTGGAGGTGACGCGGCGCCTGGCGGCGGGCGTGCGAGAACTGCGGGAGCTCTTCGCCGGGCGCGACCGGGCGGAGGCGGACCTGCTGCTCGCCGTGGCCGGGGCCCGGGCCGCGGCGGACCTGCTCGGCAACGCCCTGCACACGCTCCTCGGCCGGCCGCGGGAGTGGGCGCAGTTGCGCTCGGACCCCGGGCACGCGGCCCGGGTGGTCGAGGAGGTCCTGCGCGACCGGCCGCTGTGGCGGGCGCACCCCCTGGTGGCCCTCGCCCCGGCCGAGGCGGCCGGCGCCCGCATCGAGACCGGCGACACCGTCACGGTCGTGACCACCGGGACCGGCGGCGGCCCGGCCCCGCTGCCGGTGCGCGCCTGCGCCGCCCTGCTCCCGGCCGCACGGGCGCAGGCCGAGCACGCGCTGCCGGCGCTGGCCGCGCGGTTCGAGCTGCTGCGGCCGGACGGCGCCCCGGTGCGCCTGCGCCGGGCGCCCCTGACCCGGCGCCTGGTCCGGCTGCCGGCCCGACTCGGCGAGGAGGAGACGCGATGAGGGTTCTGTTCACCTCACTGGCCCACCACACCCACTACTACCCACTCGTGCCGCTGGCGTGGGCGCTGCGCACCGCGGGCCACGAGGTGCGGATCGCCAGCCAGCCCGAGCTGACCGACGTCATCACGGGCACGGGGCTGACCGCCGTGCCCGTCGAGTGGTCGCTCGGCGCCCTGGAGGACCTCGGCCTGCTCGGCAGGCTCCACGACGAGGCCTCGGCCCACGTGCAGGGCTTCGACTACGCCGCCCGGGGCGAACACCCCTGGACGTACGAGCAGTTGCTGGCCCTGGAGAACGTCATGGTGCCGACGCTCTACGGCGCCCTCAACAACGACACCATGGTCGACGCCCTGGTGGACTTCGCCCGCTCCTGGCAGCCCGACCTCGTCGTCTGGGAGACCTTCACCCTCGCCGGGGCCATCACGGCGCGCGTGACGGGCGCGGCCCACTGCCGGCTGGTCTCCGGCCCCGACATCAGCGTGCGGGCCCGCAAGGAGTTCCTGCGGCTGGCCGCCGAGCAGGAGCCCGAGCACCGCGAGGACCCCACCGCCGAGTGGCTGGAGCGCACCCTGCGGCGGCTGGGCTGCGACGCCGGCTTCGACGAGGACATGGTCACCGGCCAGTGGACCGTCAACACCACGCCGCCCAGCACCCAGCTCGCCCTGGACCTGCCGACCGTCCAGGTGCGGCACGTGCCGTACAACGGTCCCGCGGTGGTGCCGGACTGGCTGCGGACCCACCCCGGGCGCAGCCGCGTCTGCGTGACGCTCGGCTCCTCGGCCTCGGACGTCGGCGTCGACATGGCGGAACTCCTGGCGCACCTCGCCGAACTGGACGCGGAGATCGTCGCCACCGTCGACGAGGCGACCCGCGAGGCGGCGAAGGACCTGCCGGACAACGTACGCCTGGTCGACTTCGTCCCGCTCAACGACCTGCTGCCCACCTGCGACGCGGTCGTGCACCACGGGGGCGTCGGCACCAAGGCGACGGCCGAACTGCACGCCGTGCCCCAGCTGATCCTGGCCTTCGGCTGGGACACCGAGGTCATGGGCCGCGGGCTGGAGGACATCGGAGCCGGCCTGTGCGTGCCGAGCGAGGGCCTGCTCCCGGACGTGCTGCGCAAGCAGGTCCAGCGACTGATCACCGAACCGTCGTTCGCCCAGGGGGCCCGGCGGCTCCAGGAGGAACTGCTCGCCGTGCCCAGCCCCAACGAGGTCGTCCCGGTGCTGGAGCGGCTGGTCGCCGAACACCGCCGCGACCCGGGGGCCTCAGGGGCGGCGCACGACACGAACGGGTTAGGCCACCACCGAGGATGAGGGGTTCAGAGGTGACGGACACCAAGGCGCTGGTGCTGGAACTGGCGCGCAAGTACCACAAGGAACAGGAAACGCGCGCGTTCGAACCGGGAGTCACGCCGATCCTGTCCTCGGGCGCGGTCCTCGACGAGGAGGACCGGCACGCCTTGGTCGAGGCCGCACTGGAGATGCGGATCGCCGCCGGCGTGCGCACCCGGAAGTTCGAGAGCGAGTTCGCCCGCTACTTCCGGCTGCGCAAGGCGCACATGGTGAACTCGGGATCGTCGGCCAACCTGCTGGCGGTCAGCGCGCTCACCTCGCCGAAGCTGAAGGACCTGCGGCTGCGCCCCGGCGACGAGGCCATCACGGTGGGCGCCGGCTTCCCGACCACGATCAACCCGCTCGTCCAGAACGGACTGACACCGGTCTTCGTCGACGTCGAACTGGGCACCTACAACGCCTCGCTCGCCCAGATCGAAGCGGCGATCTCCCCGCGCACCCGGCTCATCATGATCGCGCACGCCCTCGGCAACCCGTTCCCCGTCGCCGAGGTCGCCGAACTCGCCCGCCGGCACGACCTGTTCCTCATCGAGGACAACTGCGACGCCGTCGGCTCCACCTACCAGGGCAAACTCACCGGCACCTTCGGCGACCTGTCGACGGTCAGCTTCTACCCGGCCCACCACATCACCGCGGGCGAGGGCGGCTGCGTCCTCACGGCGAGCCTGGAACTGGCCCGGATCGTGGAGTCGATGCGCGACTGGGGCCGCGACTGCTGGTGCGAACCGGGCACCGACAACACCTGCCTGAAGCGGTTCGACTACCAGCTCGGCACCCTCCCGGCCGGCTACGACCACAAGTACATCTTCTCCCACGTCGGCTACAACCTGAAGGCCACCGACCTCCAAGGCGCCCTCGCGCTCAGCCAGTTGCAGAAGGTCGACGACTTCGTCGCGGCCCGCCGGCGCAACTGGCAGCGGCTGCACGACGGACTGGCCGGAGTGCCCGGACTGCTGCTGCCCCGGGCCACCCCGAACAGCGAACCCAGCTGGTTCGGCTTCGCCCTGACCGTGCTGCCCGACGCGGGCTTCACCCGCAGGGACCTCGTCGACTTCCTGGAGGGCCGGAACATCGGCACCCGCCGGCTGTTCGGCGGGAACATCACCCGCCACCCCGCCTACCAGGACGTGCGCTACCGGATCGTGGACGAGCTGACGAACTGCGACACCGTCACCGAGGACACCTTCTGGATCGGCGTCTACCCGGGGCTCACCGGCGAAATGCTCGACTACGTCATCGAGACCATCACCGAGTTCTGCACACGAAAGGGCTGATCAGACCATGTCCGCAGAACCCAGCCGGGTCGCCGTCGTCACCGGCGCCACCAGTGGGATCGGCCTCTCGGTCGCCCGGTCGCTGGCCGCCGCCGGCCACCGTGTGTACCTGTGCGCCCGGGACGCCGACCGGGTCGCGCTCACCGTCAAGGAGCTGCGCGCGGAGGGCCACGAGGTGGACGGCGCCGCCTGCGACGTGCGCGAGGTCGCGCAGATCGAGGCCCTGATGTCCGCCGCCGTGGAGCGCTACGGGCCCGTCGAGGTGCTCGTCAACAACGCCGGCCGCAGCGGCGGCGGGCCGACCCACACGATCAGCGACGAGTTGTGGGACGACGTGATGGCCACCAACCTGGACAGCGTCTTCCGCGTCACCCGGGCCGCCCTGACCACCGGCCGCATGCGGGAGGGCGGCTGGGGCCGGATCGTGAACATCGCCTCCACCGGCGGCAAGCAGGGCGTGGTGCTCGGCGCCCCCTACTCGGCCTCCAAGCACGGCGTCGTCGGCTTCACCAAGGCCCTGGGCCTGGAGCTGGCCAAGACCGGCATCACGGTCAACGCGGTGTGCCCCGGCTATGTGGAGACGCCCATGGCGGAGCGGGTCAGGCAGGGCTACGCCGCCGCGTGGGACACCACGGAGGAGGAGGTCCTGGACCGGTTCCAGGCCAAGATCCCGCTCGGCCGCTACACCACGCCCGACGAGGTGGCGGGCATGGTCGGTTACCTGCTGACCGACGCGGCCGCATCCGTCACCGCGCAGGCGATCAACGTCTGCGGCGGGCTGGGCAACTACTGAGGAGAGCCATGCCGGACGAGACCGCGCACCACACCGTCCACGAGATCGACGTGCGAGCGCCCGCCGAGGCGGTGTTCGACCTCATCGCCGAGGCTTCCCGCTGGCCGGCGCACTTCCCGCCGAGCGTCCACGTCGAGCGTCTGGAGGGCGACGACCGCCAGGAGCGGCTGCGGATCTGGGCCACGGCCAACGGCGAGGTCAAGAGCTGGACCTCGCGCCGGGAACTGGACCGGGCCGGACTGCGCGTGGCGTTCCGCCAGGAGGAGTCCCGGGCACCCGTGCGGAGCATGAGCGGGGAGTGGCGGCTTCAGCCGCTCGGCCCGGAGCGGACCCGGGTGCGCTTCACCCACACCTTCACCGCCGTCGACGACGCCCCGGAACACGTCGAGTGGATCAACCGGGCCATCGACACCAACACCGCGTCGGAGCTGGAGGCGCTGCGCCGGGGCGCGGAGGAGGCGGACGCCGGCCTCACCTTCACCTTCGACGACAGCGTGCGCGTCGACGGATCGGCCAAGGAAGCCTACGAGTTCATCCGCGCCGCGGACCGCTGGACGGAGCGGCTGCCGCACGTCGCCCGGGTCGTCCTCACCGAGGACACCCCGAACGAGCAGATCCTGGAGATGGACACGCTCACCGCCGACGGCGAGACCCACACCACCCGTTCGGTGCGGGTCTGCTTCCCCGCCGAGCGGATCGTCTACAAGCAGATCCAAACCCCGGCGCTGATGGCCGCGCACACCGGTGAGTGGATCTTCGAGGAGGACGAGGAGGGCTGCACGGTCACCTCCCGGCACACCGTGCGGATCGAACCGGACGCCGTGACCACCGTCCTCGGCCCGCAGGCCGACGTGGCCGCCGCCCGCACCATGATCCGTGAGGCGCTCGGCCGCAACAGCCTGGCCACGCTGCGGCACGCCGCGGAGCACGCGAAGCGGTTGGCCGGCACCGAGCCGGTCTCCGCGCAGACGTACGTCGCCGTGCAGCAGTTCTACGCCCGGCAGATGCGGCTGCTGGACGAGCGGCGGGCCGAGGAGTGGGCCCGGACCTTCACCGAGGACGGCGTCTTCGCGCAGAACACCGCGCCCGAGCCCCTGCGCGGCCGGGAGGCCGTCGCCGCCGCCGTACGCCGGAACCTGGCGCGGACGGCGGACACGCCGGAGCAGCGACGCCATGTGTTCTCCATGCTCACCGTGGTGCCCGGGCCCGGCGGCTCCCTCCACACCCGCTGCTACGCGCAGGTCCTGGCGACCCCGCCCGGGGGGCAGAGCAGGCTGCACCTGAGCGCGGTGTGCGAGGACGAACTGGTGCCGGACGGCGACGGCTGGCTGGTCCGCCACCGCAGGGTCGAGCACGACGGCGTCTGAGCCGCGACCTCGACGGGCCCGCACGTCGGCGGGCCCGCACGTCGGCGGGCCGCACCGGTGGACGGTGCGGCCCGCAGGCGTGCGCGGCCGGGGCCGCCGGTGCGCTCAGGTGAGGGAGAGACCGCCGTCCACCGGGACGACCGCGCCCGTCATGTAGCGGCCCCCCGGATCGGCCAGGGTCGTGACCCACCAGGCCACGTCCTCGGGCGTGGCGACCCGCCCGAGCGGGATGCGCTCGGAGATCTGCCCGAGGAACCCCTGGTACTCCTCGGCGGACATGCCGACGCGCTCGCCGATGCCGGTGTCCGTCACGCCCGGGGCCACCGACACCACGCGGATGCCGCGCGGCGCGAGCTCCACGGCCCAGGTGCGGGTGAAGTGGTTCAGCGCCGCCTTCGTGGCCCAGTACACCGAGTTGTCGGGGAACCCCTGGATGCCCAGCGATCCGGCGGAGCTGACGTTGACGATGGTGCCGCCGGTCGCCTCCAGGGCGTCCAGGGCGGCCTGCGCCACGAAGGCCGGCGCCATCAGGTTGACCGCGAGCTGGTGCTCGGTGGCGGCCCGGTCGAGTTTGGCGAGCGGCGCGAACGTGCCGGTCCCGGCGTTGTTGACCAGCACGTCGACGCGTCCGAAGGCCCGCAGCGCGGCCTCCACCACCGTCTCGCCGGCCCCCGGCTCGGTGACGTCGGCCACCAGGGTGCGGATGCCGTCGTGGCCCTCGGCCGTCTCGTCGAGGGCGGCCGCCGTGCGCCCGACGACGAGCACCCGGTCCCCCTGCCCGGCGAAGCGGCGGGCCGTCGCACGGCCGATTCCGGTGCCGCCACCCGTGATGATCACAGTCCTAGGAGTCATGCCCGGACGCTACTGACGACCGCTCGAAGCGCGGTCGACCCCTCCGTCCGGCCGGTCGTCCCGGGTGATGTGCCGCTCCGCCACCAGCAGTTCGCCGCCCCGCCGGACCAGCCGGTCACGCATCACGCACGACAGGTGCACCCGCGGCGCGCCGCCCCGGGGGGTCGCCAGGATCTGCACGCAGGAGACGGTCTCGATCCCGTCGGCGGTGCTCCGGGCGGTCGTCATGGTCACCCAGTGGCGGTGCACCTCCCCGGCGGCCGCCCGCCCCTCGGCCGCCGCCCGCGCACCGGCGGCGATGCCCTCCCGGCCCCGGACCGGCTCCGTCATCGACGGCGACGCGAACGTGGCGTCGGGCGTGAACGTGGCAGCCCACGCCCCGGCCTCACCGCCGTCGAGCAACTGCATGTGGCGGGCGTAGAACTGCTGGATGTCCGTGCTGTCCATGAACGGCCTCCCCTACGACGGTCTGCACGCCCGACCCTGACGCACCCGCGTCGCATCCCGCTCGAGACGGCGGCCCGGTCGTCGAGCGGGATTCCAATGCCTTCCGAGCGGCTGCGGCCAGGCTGGCGTGGTCGTCCAGGAGGTGGCCGTGCGCATCATTGACCTGTCCTCGCCGGTGGACTCCGGCTCGTTCGAACCGGACCCGGTGGTCCACGAGGTGATGTCCCCGCGTGAGGGCGCGCTGCACATGCGCGACGAGATGCGGAAGCACTTCGGCATCGAGTTCGACCCCGACGACCTGCCCGACGGCGAGTTCCTCTCGCTGGACCGGCTGAGTCTGACCACGCACACCGGCACGCACGTCGACGCGCCCTCGCACTACGGCTCGAAGACGACGTACGGCACCGGCGTGCCCCGGCACATCGACGCGATGCCGCTGGAGTGGTTCCTCGCCCCCGGCGTGGTCCTGGACGTCCGGGGCCGCGAGGCGGGCACGGTCGACGCGGCCGACCTGCGCAAGGAGCTCGACCGGATCGGGTACGCGCTCGCCCCGTCCGACATCGTGATCCTGCACACCGGCGCCGCCGCGTGGTCGGGCACCAGCCGGTACTTCACCGACTTCGTCGGTCTCGACGCGAGCGCCATCGCCTTCCTGCTCGACGCGGGCATCCGGGTGGTCGGCACCGACGCGTTCAGCCTGGACGCGCCGTTCGGCACGATCATCGCCGAGTACCGGCGGACCGGGGACCCCGCCGTGCTCTGGCCGGCCCACGTCGCCGGACGCCACCGGGAGTACTGCCAGATCGAGCGGCTCTCGGGACTGGAGAACCTGCCCGCGCCGTACGGCTTCCAGGTGTCGTGCTTCCCGGTGAAGATCGCCGGCGCCGGGGCCGGCTGGGCGCGGGCGGTCGCCCTCGTCGACGACTAGGAGGGCCTCCCGGAGGAGGGCCCCGACCCACCGCCCACTGCCGCACAGGACAGCAGCCGACCCGAGGAGAAACCATGTACAGCACGGACCTCGCCGAGGTCTACGAGACGGTGTACCGCAGCCGGGGCAAGGACTGGGCGGCGGAGGCCGAGGACATCGCGGCCCTGGCCCGCCGTCACACCCCGGGCGCCGACACGCTGCTCGACGTGGCGTGCGGCACCGCCGCCCATCTCGGCCCCTTCAGCAAGCTCTTCGCCACGGCGGAGGGCCTGGAGATCGCGGCGCCGATGCGCGACCTGGCGCTCGAGCGGTGGCCCGGCCTGACCATCCACGAGGGCGACATGCGCGACTTCGACCTCGGCCGCCGGTACTCCGTCGTCACCTGCATGTTCTGCGCCATCGGCTATCTGGGCAGCGTCGAGGAGATGCGCTCCGCCGTGGCCTCGATGGCCCGTCACCTCGAACCGGGGGGCGCGCTGATCATCGAACCCTGGTGGTTCCCCGAGCAGTTCGAGGAGGGGTTCGTGGCCGGGGACCTGGCCCGCGAGGGCGACCGGACCGTGGCCCGGATCTCCCACTCCACCCTCCAGGGCCGCGCGACCCGGATGGAGGTCCGCTTCCTCGTCGGGGAGCCGTCGGGCATCCGGACCTTCACCGAGATCGACGTACTGACCCTCTTCACGCGTGACGAGTACGAGCAGGCGTTCCGGGACGCCGGCTGCTCCGTCACGTACCGGCCGGGCCCGCCGACGGGCCGCGGTCTCTTCGTCGGAGTCAAGGAGCGGGAGGTGTCCGGGCGATGACCACCTACGTCTGGGACTACTTGCGGGAGTACGCCGAGGAGCGCGAGGAACTCCTCGACGCCGTCGACACGGTGTTCCAGTCCGGTCAGCTCGTCCTCGGCGAGAGCGTCTCCCGCTTCGAGCAGGAGTTCGCCGCCTACCACGGGCAGCCGCACTGCGTGGGCGTGGACAACGGCACCAACGCGCTCGTCCTCGGCCTCCAGGCGCTCGGGGTGAAACCCGGCGACGAGGTGATCACGGTGTCCAACACGGCCGCCCCCACCGTGCTGGCCATCGACGCCGTCGGAGCCCGGCCGGTCTTCGTCGACGTGCGCGAGGAGGACTACCTCATGCGCACCGACCAGCTCGCCGACGCGCTCACCGAGCGCACCGCGGCCATCGTGCCGGTGCACCTGTACGGGCAGTGCGTCGACATGGCCGCCGTGACCGCCTTCGCCGAGCGCCACGGACTGAAGGTCCTGGAGGACTGCGCCCAGGCCCACGGCGCCCGGCACCACGGCCGGCTGGCCGGGACCATGGGCGACGCGGCGGCCTTCTCCTTCTACCCGACGAAGGTGCTCGGCGCGTACGGCGACGGCGGCGCCGTGGTCACCGGCGACGACGGCACGGACGCGAACCTGCGCCGGCTGCGCTACTACGGCATGGAGGACCGGTACTACGTTGTCCAGACCCCCGGGCACAACAGCCGCCTCGACGAGGTCCAGGCCGAGATCCTCCGCCGCAAGCTACGGCGCCTCGACGCCTACATCGAGGGACGGCGGCGCGTGGCGCGACGCTATGCGGAGGGGCTGGGGGACACCGGCCTCGTCCTTCCCTCGAACGCGGTGGGCAATGATCACGTCCACTACGTCCACGTGGTCCGCCACCCCGAGCGGGACCGCATCATCGAGCGGCTCAGGGCGTACGACATCGAGCTGAACATCAGCTACCCCTGGCCGGTGCACACGATGAGCGGCTTCGCCCACCTCGGCTACCGCGAGGGCGACCTGCCGGTGACCGAGCGGCTGGCGAAGGAGATCTTCTCCCTGCCGATGTACCCCTCGCTGCCGCAGCACGTCCAGGAGAAGGTGATCGAGGCGCTCCGCGAGGTGATCGCCGGGCTCTGACGCCCGCGCGGGTGCGCGAAACGCCGTGTCCCGGTGAGGCCGACCGCCTCACCGGGACACGGCGTTTCCCGCACCCTGCCGTCAGGCCCCGTGGAACAGGCTGTGCAGACAGGCGATCAGGCTGCGGGCCTGGACGTTGACGTAGTGGCTGTGCCGCAGCAGGTCCGACAGCTGGTGCAGTGTCATCCAGCGGTAGTCGGGATGGTCGCGGGGCACGTCCTGGTCGGTCTCCACGATCAGGTAGCGGTTGAGCGCGTGGAAGAAGCGGCCGCCCTCCTCGGAGAGCACCGTGTCGTACCGGACGCGCTCCGCGGGGGCCCGCAGCACCTCGTCGAGGAAGGGCGGCGCGGTCCCGCCGGGCAGCCGCGCATGGCTCTCCGCGACGCACTGCACGGTCGGGCCCAGCTCCACCACGTCCGCGAAACCCGGCTCCACGCGCGCGTGCACGAGGACGTGCAGCACCCCCTCGAACCGCCGGACGAGGAAGGCGATGACGCCCTGCCCCACCGGCTCGATCATCGGCTGGCTCCACCGGTGGACCTCACGGCCGCCGGCGTCCACCCGGACCCCGATGACGTCGAAGAAGGCGCCCGCGTCGTGCCGGATGCGGTCGTCGGTGCGGCTCCAGTCGCGCAGCTCGCCGAGCGCGACCCGGCGGACCGCGATGTCGCTGCTGGTGCGCCGGTCGGTGATCCAGCCGAGGATCTCCCGCGCACTGTGCACGCTGTGCGCCCCGGGATCGCCCGAGCGCAGCAGCGCCGACCGGAAGTCGTCGCCGTCCGGCCGGTCGACGCCCGCACCGGTGAACGGCAGGCACGACAGCACCGTCCGGGCGTCCATGTTGACGGTGTCCTTGCGCCCCAGCAGCTCGTGGATCTGGCCCAGCGTCATCCAGCGGTACCCGTCCAGGGCCTCCACCGGCTCGGGCAGCTCGACGACCACGTTGCGGTTGCGCTTGCGGTAGAACCACGACCCCTGCTCGGACTGCCGCACGTCGGCGAGGACGCCCGGGCGGCTGTGGATGTCCAGGAAGTGCTCCAGGTACGGCACCGGGCGCCCCTGGTGGACCCGCGTGTAGTTGCTGCGGGTCGCCTGGACGGTCGGGGAGAGCTGGAGCCCCTCGGCGTTGCCGGGCTCGACCTTCGCCTGCATCAGGCAGTGCAGCACCCCGTCGACGGGGGCGGTGAGGATGCCCAGGATGCCGATCTCCGGCTGGTTGATGATGGGCTGCGTCCACCGCGGCACCGGCGCGCCCGGGTGCTCGACCTCCAGGCCGTGCACGGTGAAGAACCGGCCCGTGTGGTGGCGCAGGTCGCCGGTGTCCGGGTCGGTCTCCCAGCCCTCCAGGGCCTGCAGGGGCACCCGGTCGACATGGGTGTAGGCCCGCCGGCCGTAGTCGGCGAACCAGTCCGTGAAGTCGGAGAGGTCGCCGAGGGGGCCGGTCCGCAGCCGCGCCGAGGCGTCGATCCGCCGCTCGACGGGGTCCCGGGTGGGTGAGTGGGTGGAGTCGGTGGCGAGAGCACGGGAGTTGCTCATGAGACCTCCAGGGAGGTGGTGTCGGCTGCCGCTTCCCACATGGCCCGGACGGAGGCGTCGAGCGGGATCGTGGGCCGCCAGCCGAGCACCTGGGCGGCGAACCGGATGTCCGCGCAGGTCCAGCCGCCGCCCTTGCTGGCGACCTCGGCGGAGTTGAGCCGCGCCGACGAGGCGTCCACGCCGGCCGCGTCGAACAGGGCCTGCACCAGGTCGCGCATCGGCACCGCCTCGCCGCGCCCGATGTTCACGACCAGGCCGGTGACCGGCGCGTGCACCGCGGCGACGGCCGCCCGGGCCAGGTCCCGCACGTCGACGAAGTCCCGCCGGGCGTCGGCGACGTCGAGGCTGAGCACGTCGCCGGGGCCGAGGGCGCGCAGCCGGGCCACGACGGCGCCGAGGAAGCTGGCCGTCGTGGTGTGCGGCCCGCACACGTTGACCGCGCGCAGCACGACCCCGTCCACCCGGCCCGCCCGGGTCTGGGCGAGCAGGTGCTCGGAACCGGTGCGCTTGGTCAGTCCGTAGGGGGTGAGCGGGCCGGGCTCGCGGTGTTCGTCGATGAGGACGCCGTCCGGCACCGGCCCGTACTCGTGGATCGACCCCAGCTGGACGACCCGCAGCCGCCGGGAGGTCGCGGCACAGCCGTCGACCAGGCGCTCCAGGAGGTCGATGTGCGCCCGGCGCATCTCCTCGACGGTGGTGCCCCAGCCGCCGGTGGCGTTGATCACCGCGGTGACGCCGTGCCGGTCGAGGAGCGCGGCGAGACGCTCCGGGGCGGTGCCGGCGACGTCGAGGGGGACGAAGGCGTGCGGGCGGGTGTGAGGCGCCGGGTGCCGGGCCACCGCGAGCACCCGGTGCCCGGTGCGCGACAGTTCGTCACAGACGCTGCGGCCGACGCACCCCGTGGCACCGAGCACGGCCACGGTGCCGGAGGCCGTCCCGCCCTGCGTGGTGGGGGACATCGCCGTGCTCAGTTCGGGGCGCCGATGCCGGAGGGCTGCCACAGGCGCTCCTCGACCGCGGCGGACTCGGCGTAGTCGGGCAGCAGTCCCTGGGCCCGGGCCGCGGCGAAGGACAGCGCCGCCCGGTCCCGGTCCGACTGCACCGCGTCCAGCCCGGCGGGCAGCCGCACGCCCAGCTCCCGGTCGAAGATGTCGACGGCCAGCTCGTTCTCGGCCACGTACGGCCCCGTGAGCAGGTAGGACATGACGGTGTCGTCCTCCAGCGCGACGAAGGCGTGGCCGACGCCGACCGGGAAGTACGAGGCGCGGAAGTGGACCTGGTCCATCTCGACCGCGTCCCACCGCATGAAGGTGGGCGAGCCGACCCGCAGGTCGACCACGATGTCGAGGGCCCGGCCGCGCGCGCAGTACACGTACTTGGCGGTACCGGGCGGGGTGACGGTGAAGTGGATGCCGCGGACCGTGCCGCGCCGGGAGATGCTGTGGTTGGTCTGCGCGACCGGGAAGTGCGGCCGGCCCAGCGCCTGCTGGAACGCCTCCAGCTGGAAGGGCGAGACGAACAGCCCGCGGTGGTCGCGGAACTGACGGGGGGTGAACTCGAAGGCACCCTCGACCTTGAGCTTACGGATCTGCATCGCTTGGTTCACCGTCCGGGAAGTAGGGGGTACGGCAGGGCCGGTGGCGGCCCGGGTGCGGGTCTCGCGCCGGTCACCGGCGGCGGTGCTCGGCGGCCAGGCGCTCCAGCGTGGGGACGACCTGCGCGGGGGCGGGAGCGGCGAGCGCCTCGCGCCGCAGGGCCTCGGCGTTGCGCTTGAAGACCGGTTCCTCGAGCAGGCGGACGAGCAGCTCGCGCAGTCCCTTCGCGCTGAGCTTGCCGGGCACGTAGAGCCCGGCCTGGCGCCGTTCCAGGTAGCGGGCCTTGTTGATGGTGTCCCAGACACCGTCGACGACGATGAGCTGGGGCACGGCGTGGATCATCGCCGTGCCGAAGCTGCCCGAGCCGCCGTGGTGGATCACCGCGTCGCAGGTGGGCAGCAGCGCGTCGAGGGGGACGAAGTCGACGGCCCGCACGTTGTCCGGCAGGGTGTCGAAGTCCTTGAGCTGGTTCTCGTTGAGCGTGGCGACGACCTCGACGTCGTCGAGCCCCGCGACGGCCTCCAGCAGGTCGCCGATGGACGCCCGGTCGGAGCCCAGCACCTCGCGGTGCGCCACGCCCAGGGTGATGCACACCCGGCGGCCCCGCTTCGGCGGCTCCTGGAGCCACTGCGGCACGGTGGACTGGCCGTTGTACGGGACGTACCGCATCGGCACGTAGTGCAGGTCCAGCGGGAACCGCATGGACGCCGGCAGCGGGCAGACGGTGAAGTCGCCCGTCACCGCCGCCTCCTCGAAGGAGGCGCCGTGCCGCTCCAGGCTCCAGGTGAGCCACTCGCGCAGCGGGTCGTCCCGCAGCTCCGGCGGGCGGGCGGCGAGCTGCTCCAGGAAGGTCGCGCGCATCTTGCCCGCCAGGTCCAGCCCGAAGAGCAGCCGGCCGTGCGCCGTCCCCGTGGCCATGGCGGCGATCGCGCCGGCGAAGGTCATGGTGTCCCACAGGACCAGGTCGGGCTTCCAGGAGCGGCAGTGCTCCACCAGCTCGTCGACCATCTGGTCGGAGCAGCAGTTCTGGAAGACGACCGAGGTCATGGCCGTGAACACACCGAGTGTGTAGTCCCAGGTCAGCCGCTCCGGGCGGGTCTCGCTCATGTCGAGACCGACCTGTGCCTGGCTCTCCAGCTGGTCGACGTCCTGGCCGATGTTCTCCTGGGTCTCCTGCATCTGCTCGTCGAGATGCAGCTCCTCCCCGACCCCGACGGCGGTCAGCCCGGTACGGGTGATCTCGTCGGCGAGATCGGGGTGACTGGCGATCCTGACGTCGTGCCCCGCCGCCTTCAGGGCCCAGGCGAGTGTCACCTGGGCGTGCATGTGCGACTTGGCGGCGAAGGTGGTGAAGAGTACCCGCATCCCAACCCCTGTTCCGGCGAACGACCCGTATGCGATGGGCCTCCACCCTCGGGCCGTGACCTCGTGCGGGAGTCGAGAGTCGTTGCAGCGGCGCTCGACGCGGGGCGCTCGAACGCGGTCGGTGCCTCCCGCCCTCGCGGAGAACAGCAGGTCGTGTACTACCGTGGGATCAGCCGGCGGGGTCCGGCCGATGCGCGGAGCACCGGGTACCGGTCCGTGCCGTGAGGGAGATTCAGCAGGGAGACGATGTCCGCCACGCGATTGCTCGTCCTGGGGGTCGTGCGGATGCACGGCCGGGCGCACGGCTATCTGGTCCGCTCCGAGCTGTTGTCCTGGGGTGCCGACGAATGGGCGCACATCAAGTTCGGCTCGATCTACCACGCGCTCCGGCAGCTGGCCAAGGACGGCCTGCTGAAGTCGACCGACATCCCCGACTGGCCCGGCCGCGTCGACTACGAGATCGCGCCCCCGGGCGAGGAGGAGTTCTTCCGGCTGCTGCGTGACGCGCTGCGCCAGGGGAACAACCGGCCGGACATGCTGGGGGCGGCGCTCGTGCTGCTGCCGGCGCTCAGCCGCGAGGAGGCGATCGCCCTGTTGCGGGAGCGCATCGCGTCGCTCTCGGCGGAGCAGAGCGAGCTGATCGCCAAGGTCGACGAGACGGCGGGGGAGCGGCCGCAGCGGGCCCACATCCGCGAACTCCTCGGCCTCTGGGAGCACAGCGCCGCGAGCCAGGCCGCCTGGACCGAGGCACTGATCGAGCGCCTGGAGGCGGGCGCCTACGTCATGGCGGGGGAGGAGAAGGGCGCCTGACGGGGAGCCCTTCCGGCCGTTGACACGGGTTCGGTGGATGACCGGGCGCGTCCCGTGATACTCAAGTTTGTATACCCATCGTGCCCGTCCCGAGAGGACGACCGCTGTGCCGATCATGCTGTCCTCGGAAGACGTGGACGACGCCTTCGACGACGAGGCCTTCATGGAGGAGCGGTTCTCCGACGTCCAGCGACTGCTCCTGGGCCGCGGGCCGGCGCTCGGCCCCGTGACCCCGGTCCTGCTCCCCGCGACCCACTGCCGGCTGACCGTGGGACCCCACGCCTCCGGCCCCTTCGGCCGCTGCTTCGCCGTCCGCCTCGACCCCGGCACCGACCAGTCCGCCCCCCGCGTGGAACTGCTGCTCGCCGACGACGGATCACTCCTCGGCCTGGTCGACGCCGGCGCCCTGGACGGCTGGCGCAGCGCCATCCCCTCCGGGCTGGCCGCGCGCTACCTCGCCCCGCCGGCCCCCTCCCTGCTCGGCCTCTTCGGCTCGGGCGAACCCGCCTGGTCCTGCCTGCTCGTGCTGCACCACGCGCTGCCCTCGCTCTCCGAGGTGCACGTCGTCGGCCGGGACCCCGCCCAGGCCCGGGAGCTCGCCTCCGCCGCCGCCCTGCGCACCGGCCTGAGGGTGCGCATGTCCGAGGACGCCCGCGCCACCGCCGCGGGCGCCGACGTCGTCGCCACCACCGGCGGCCACCCGCGCGTCCGCGCCGAATGGCTCGCGGCCGGGGCGCTCCTCATCGACCAGACCGCCACGGCCGTGCCGGCCGCCGCCGGCCCCGCCGTCCGGCACGTCAGCCTCGTCCCCCCGCCCGGCACCGCCCCCGGCACCCGGCACGAACCCCTGCCGCTCGCCGAGATCGTCGCGGGCCGGGCCCTGCCCCGGGGCAGCGGCTCCGACATCGTCCACTACCAGGGCGGCGAGCTGGCCGGCTGGAGCACCATCGCCGCCGCCGCCGGACTCGGCCACGCCTGGCAGCGGGACGTCGGCACCCCCGTGCGGCTGGGGCGCGGCAGCCCCTGACCCGGGGCGCGGGATCCAGCCGTCTTCTAGGGCGCCGCGAGGCACGCCACCGAGGGTTTCAGTCTGACCTCGGCGACGCGTCGCCGGACGCCCGGACGATGAGGAGCACCGATCCCATGTCAGCCGATCAGCCCGGCCCCGCCCCCGGCGGCCCGGCCACCTTCGTCAACAGCTTCACCCTCCGCACCACCCCGGAGGAGTTCGAGGACGTCTTCGCCCGCACGGCACACTTCATGGAGCGCCAGCCCGGCTTCCTCGGCTACACCCTCGTACGCCACCTGGAACAGCCGCACAGCTACGTCAACATCGCCCGCTGGGCCGACGTCGCCTCCTTCCGCGCCGCCGTCGGCCAGAGCGACTTCCGGCCGCACGCCGAGGCGCTGCGGGCGATCAGCACCAGCAGCTCCAACCTCTACCTGGAGCGGCGCAGCGCCACCGGGGAGGCGCGATGACCCGGCGGGTCGCGATCACCGGCATCGGGGTGGTGGCCCCCGGCGGCATCGGCACCAAGCAGTTCTGGCAGACCGTCACCGGCGGCCGCACCGCCACCCGGACCATCAGCCTCTTCGACCCCGCTCCCTTCCGCTCCCGGATCGCGGCCGAGTGCGACTTCGACGCCGCGGAGCAGGGCCTGACCCCCGAGGACGCCGAACGGCTCGACCGGGCGGCGCAATTCGCCCTGGTCGCGCTGCGCGAGGCCATGACCGACAGCGGCCTGGAACCCGACCCCGACACCGCCCACCGCACCGGCGTCAGCCTCGGCAGCGCCGTCGGCTGCACGCAGAAACTCGAAGAGGAGTACGTGGCCCTGAGCGGCGGCGGACAGGAGTGGCTCGTCGACCACACCGCCGCCAGCGCCCACCTGTACGACCACTTCGTGCCCAGCTCCATGGCCGCGGAACTGGCCTGGGAGGCCGGCGCCGAAGGCCCCTGCACCGTCGTCTCGGCCGGCTGCACCTCCGGCCTCGACTCGGTCGGGCACGCGGCGGCCCTCATCCGCGAGGGCACCGCCGACGTGATGATCGCCGGGGCCACCGACGCCCCCATCTCCCCGATCACCGTGGCCTGCTTCGACGCCATCCGGGCCACCTCGCCCCGCAACGACGACCCGGCGACCGCGCTGCGCCCCTTCGACCGCACCCGCAACGGCTTCGTCCTCGGCGAGGGCGCCGCCGTCCTGGTCCTCGAGGAACTCACGGCGGCCCGGCGCCGCGGCGCCCACGTGTACGCCGAGATCGCCGGCTACGCCTCCCGGGGCAACGCGTACCACATGACCGGACTGCGCACCGACGGACGCGAGCTCGCCGCCGCCGTCGACGCCGCCCTCGACGAGGCCCGGCTCGGCCCCGAGGCGCTCGGCTACGTCAACGCCCACGGCACCGCCACCAAGCAGAACGACGTGCACGAGACGGCGGCCCTCAAGCGCAGCCTCGGCTCCCACGCCCACCGGGTCCCGGTCAGCTCCATCAAGTCGATGATCGGGCACTCGCTCGGCGCCATCGGCTCCATCGAGGTCGCCGCCACCGCCCTCGCCCTGGAACACGGCGTCATCCCGCCCACCGCCAACCTGACCGACCCCGATCCCGACCTCGACCTGGACTACGTCCCCCTGCACGCCAGGGAGCGGACCATGTCGGCCGCGCTCACCGTGGGCAGCGGCTTCGGCGGCTTCCAGAGCGCCATGGTGCTGCGCCGGCCCGAGGGGCGGGCCGCATGACCCCCGTCGTGGTCACGGGCATCGGCGTCGTCGCCCCCACCGGCATCGGGCTCGACGCCTACTGGGCGGCGACCCTGCGCGGCGACGACGGCATCCGGCGCGTCCAGGCGTTCGACCCCAGCCGCTATCCGACCCGCCGGGCCGGCGAGGTGACCGGGTTCGAGGCGGGCGACCACCTGCCGAGCCGGCTGATCCCGCAGACCGACCGCATGACCCAGTTCGCCCTGGCCGCCGCCGACTGGGCCGTCGCCGACGCCGGCCTCGACCTCGACGCGGTGCCGTCGCTGGAACGCGGCGTCGTCACCGCCGGCGCCTCCGGCGGCTTCGGCTTCGGCCAGCGCGAACTGCAGCACCTGTGGGGCGAGTCCCCCAAGAAGGTCAGCGCCTACATGTCCTTCGCCTGGTTCTACGCCGTCAACACCGGCCAGATCTCCATCCGGCACGGCATGAACGGGCCGACCGGCGTCTTCGTCGGCGAGCAGGCCGGCGGCCTGGACGCCCTCGCCCACGCCCGGCGCCAGATCCGCGCGGGCACCCGGCTGATGATCTCCGGCGGCATGGACTGCTCCCTGTGCCCGTACGGCATGGCCGCCCAACTGGCCGGCGGACGGCTCACCGCCGACGCCTACCTGCCCTTCGACGACCGGGCCTGCGGCCATCTGCCCGGCGAGGGCGGCGCGCTGCTCACGCTGGAGAGCGGCGAAGGGGCCCGGGCGCGCGGGCGCGGTCACTACGGCGAGATCGCCGGGTTCGGCGCCACCTTCGACCCGCGCCCCGGGTCCGGGCGTCCCCCGGCCCTGCGCCGGGCCGTCGAGCAGGCGCTCGCCGACGCCGGGGCCGCGCCGGAGGACATCGCCGTCGTCTTCGCCGACGGGGCCGGCGTGCCCGAACTCGACGCGGCCGAGGCCGCGGCGCTGACCGAGGTCTTCGGCCCGGGAGGAGTCCCGGTCACCGTGCCCAAGACGGCCACCGGCCGGCTCTACTCCGGCGCCGGACCGCTCGACGTGGTCACCGCCCTGCTGACCCTGCGCGACCGGCTCGCCCCGCCCACGGTCAACGTCTCGCGGGTCCCCGACAGCTACGGCCTCGACCTCGTCCTCGGGCGGCCCCGGCCAATCTCCGGCACGGCGGCCCTGGTCCTGGCCCGCGGCCACCAGGGCTTCAACAGCGCCATGGTCGTACGGGCCCCCGCGCCCGCCGACGCGGTCGCACGGCGCTCCGAGGGGAGGGCCGCGGCATGAACGGCGGCGCGTTGTACATCCGGGCCACCGGGACCTGGCTGCCCCCCGTCGAACGGGTCGCGGACGCGGTCGCGGACGGCCGCTGCGACGCCGCCGTCGCCCGCTCCACCCGGATGGAGTCGGTGACGGTCTCCGCGGGCGACCCCGCCCCCGAGATGGCGGCCCGGGCCGCCCGGACCGCACTGGAGCGGGCCGCCGCCGAGCCCGGCGACATCGACCTGGTGCTGCACGCCAGCTTCTACTACCAGGGCTTCGACCTGTGGGCCCCCGCCTCGTACGTGCAGCGGGCCGCCGTCGGCAACCAGTGCCCCGCGATGGAGATCCGGCAGGTCTCCAACGGCGGCATGGCGGCACTCGACCTGGCCTGGGCCTACCTGGCCGCCGACCCGGCCCGGGTGGCGGCCCTGGTGACCACCGGCGACCGGTTCTGCCCGCCGGGGTTCGACCGGTGGCGCAGCGACCCGGGCACCGTCTACGGCGACGGCGGCACCGCCCTCGTGGTCTCGCGGCACTCCGGCTTCGCCCGGGTCCGCAGCATCGCGACCGTCTCCGCACCCGACCTGGAGGGCATGCACCGCGGCGACGACCCGTTCGGGCCCGCCCCCTTCAGCCACCGCGAGGTCGTCGATCTCGACGCGCACAAGCGGGACTTCCTGGCCCGCCACGGCGTGGCCCCGACCGTCGCCCGGGTCGCCTCCGCGCAGGAGGCCGTCGTCAAACAGGCGCTCGCCGACGCCGGGCTGGGCCTCGCGGACATCGACCGGTTCGTGCTGCCGCACCTCGGTCACCGCCGCCTGCACGTCGCCTACTTCGCGAAGTTCGGCATCGACCCCGCGCGCAGCACCTGGTCCTGGAGCCGGACCATCGGGCACCTGGGCGCCGGAGACCCCTTCGCCGGGCTCGACCACCTGGTCACCGGCGGGGCGCTCGGCCCCGGTGACACGTGCCTGCTCTTCGGCGTCGGCGCCGGCTTCAGCTGGTCCTGCGCCGTGGTCGAGATCCTCGACGCACCCCCCTGGAGGGACCGATGAACGACGTGCGACCGGCAGCGGACGGGCGGGACGGTGGCACCCCCCGCCCGGTCGCCCTGCTGCTGCCCGGCCAGGGAGCGCAGCACCCGCGCATGGCCGCGGGCCTGATGGCCGCCGAGCCCGTCTTCGCCGAGGCGATGGAGGAGGCCCTGACCGCGCTGGCGGACGCCGGCGGGCCGGGCGGCCACGGCACCGGCCTGCGCGCGGACTGGCTCGGATCCCTCGACACCGCGCTGACGGACCACGTCACGCGCTCCCAGCCCCTGCTGTTCGCGGTGGACTACGCCCTCGGACGGCTCGTGCTCGGCTGGGGCGTGCGGCCCGTCGCCCTGCTCGGCCACAGCATCGGCGAGGTGGCCGCCGCGGTCCTCTCCGGCGTCTTCACGCTGCCGGACGCCGCCGCCATGGTGCACGACCGCGTCGCCCGGCTGGCGGACGCGCCGCCCGGCGGGATGGTCGCCGTCGCCGCCACCCGGGAGGAGGTGGCGCCCTTCCTCACCGACGGTGTGGTCGTCGGCGCCGTCAACGCCCTGCGGCAGACGGTCCTGGCCGGACCCGACGACCCGCTGCGCACCGTCACGGCGGCCCTGGCCGACGCCGGTTTCGTGCTCCAGCGCGTACCGGCCTCGACGGCGTTCCACAGCCCCGCCCTCGCCCCGGCCATGAGCGGTGCCGACGAGCGGATCGCCGCGCTGCCCGTCGGCGAGCCCCGGATCCCGGTCATGTCCGGGTACACGGCCCGGTTCCTGACGCCCGCGGAGGCGAAGGACCCGGCGTTCTGGACGCGGCAGCCGGTGGCGCCGGTGCTGTTCTGGCCCGCCCTCGACGCCCTCCTCGCCCAGGGCGGCGACCTGGTGCTGGTCGAGACCGGGCCCGGGCAGGGGCTGTCGCAACTGGCCCGCCGCCACCCGGCGGTGCGCTCCGGCCGCTGTGCCGTCGTCCCGCTGCTGCCGGCCCGGCCGGGAACCGCCGAGGACGACGTGACCGCCGTACGCGCCGCCGCCGCGGCGCTGCGGGACCTCGCCGGCGCACCGGAGGCGCGGCCCGTGTAGCGCGTGTCGAGTGCCTTTGTAGGCACGCGGCCTAGCGTCGCCCGTGGCGCTCCGCCCCTCTCCCCGTCCGCCGGACCCACGGCCTCCCGGCCGGATCCGCGGGCCTTCCTCACCTTGTCAGGACTCTTCTCCCAAGGACGGTGTCATGCTGACCGATCAGACCAACAGCGAGTTGGGCCGGCATCTGCTGACCATCCGAGGCGTCCAGTTCATCTTCGGCGCCCAGGGCGACCCCTTCGCCATGATCCTGCGCGCCGGCGACGACGACCCCCTCGGCCACGGGGCACGCGCCCGCGAACAGGGCCTGCACGAGAGCAGCATCGGCGCGTGGGTCACCGCGCAGCGCGAACTCGGCGCCCGGATCCTCGGCGACGAGCGGTTCTCCCCGCGCCACGCCGAGGAGGGGCCGCAGGCCCACCCGGGCGTCGACGTCTGGGACAACCCCCTGCTGTGCCATGTCGTGCCCCTCGACGACGCCCAGCTCAACCGCGATCCGGCCGCCTACCGCGCGCTGGCCCGGGCCGCGGCCCCGCTGCTGTCGGCCGAGGCGCTCGCCGCCCGGCTGCCGGAGATCGAGGCGGCCTACCGCGAGGCGCTGGCCGCGACCGGCGAACGGTTCGACCTGTACCGGGACGTCGCCGTCCCCGCCGCCCTGCGCGTGGTGGCCGACGTGCTCGGCCTGCCCGAGGAGACGCGGCAGCGCCTGCCCGAACTGCACGCGGGTCTCGCCACCGCCCTGGACGCCGGCCACTGCCCGCAGCAACTGGTCGCCGCGCGGGCGCTGTTCACGGCCATGGCGGACCTCTCCGCCGAACTGACCGGCCTGGTCGACAGCGGCCGCGCCACCGGCCTCGCCGCGCTCGCCGGTGTGTCGCCCGAGGACGCGGTCGCCGTCGGGACGCTCGCCGTCGTGGTGGGCGTCGAGGTCACCGCGACCGCCGTGTGCAACGCGGTCGAGGTCCTGCTGGACCACCGCGAGGAGTGGGAGCGGATCGGGCGGGAGCCCGAACGGGCCGGGGCCGCGGTCCGCGAGGCCCTGCGGCTTGCCCCGCCGCTGCGGTTCGAGAGCCGGATCGCGCGCGAACAGGCCGAGTTCGACGGCAAGACCGTCGAGGAGGGCCGGCGCGTCGTGGTGCTCGTCGACGCGGCCAACCGCGACCCGGAGGCCTTCGCCGACCCGGACGCCTTCGTCCCCGCCCGCGCCGACGCCGACCGGTCGCTGACCCTGCTCGGCGGTCCCGCGGCCCCGGTCACCGAGGCACTGGTCCGGCTCCAGACGGAAGCCGCGGTGCGCGTCCTCGCCGAGCTGCGGCCCGGCCTGCGCACGGGCGCCGAGGTGCTGCACCGCATGCGCTCGGCGGTGCTGCGCGGCGTCCTGCGCTTCCCGGTCGCATGACCGGGCCGACCATCATCAGGGGAGGAGCACCTCGGTGCGTGTACTGCTGACAGCCTTCGCACAGGACGCCCATCTCAACGGCGTCGTCCCGCTCGCCTGGGCGCTCAGGACCGCCGGGCACGAGGTCCGGGTGGCCAGCCAGCCGGCCGCGGTCGAGAGCATCACCCGGGCCGGTCTGACGGCCGTGCCGGTCGGCGACGACCACCGCATGGACGCCGTCATCCCCACCGTCGGCACCGGGATGCTCATGCACCACCTGGACCGCGACTACCTGGAGAACCGCCCGGAGCGGCTGAGCCTCGACTTCCTGCGGGCGTCGAACGCGATGCTGACGGCGACCTTCTACGCGCAGATCAACAACGACTCGATGATCGACGCGCTCGTCGACTACGCCCGGTTCTGGCAGCCGGACCTGGTGCTCTGGGAGCCCTTCACCTTCGCCGGCGCCGTCGCCGCCAAGGCGACCGGGGCCGCCCACGCCCGGCTCCTGGCCTTCCCCGACCTGTTCGCGAACACCCACCTGACACTGCGCCGGCGGCAGGCGGAACTGCCCGCGGAACTGCGCGACGACCCGCTGGAGGAGTGGCTGGCGTACACCCTCGACCGGCACGGCGCCGCCTTCGACCCGGACGTGGTCACGGGGCAGTGGTCGGTCGACCAGATGCCCCCCGGCGTGCGGATGGAGCTGGGGCTGCCGACGGTGCCCACGCGCTACGTGCCGTACAACGGGCCCGGCCCGGCCGTCGTGCCCGACTGGCTGCGCCGGCCGCCGGAGCGCCGCCGGGTCTGCCTCACCCTCGGGCTCACCATCCGGGACACGGAGTTCCCCAACGCCGTCGACGTCGACGAGGTCTTCGCCTCGCTGGCCGACCTGGACGTCGAGGTGGTGGCGACGCTGAGCGAGAAGGAACTCGCCCAGGTGTCGCGGGTGCCGGACAACACGCGGGTCGTCGACCACGTGGCGCTGCTGGCGCTGCTGCCCACGTGTTCGGCGATCGTCCACCACGGCGGTGCCGGCACCTGGGCGACCGCCGCCGCGCACGGGGTGCCGCAGGTGGCGCTCGGCTGGATGTGGGACGCGATCTACCGGGCCCAGCGGGTGGAGGAGCTGGGCGCGGGGCTGCACCTGCACTCCGAGGGCCTGACCGTGGAGGTCCTGCGCGACAAGCTCGTGCGGGTGCTGGACGACCCCTCGTTCACGGAAGGCGCCCGCCGGCTGCGCCTGGCCATGCTGTCGGCGCCGAGCCCCAACGAAGTGGTGCCCACGATCGAGAAACTGACGGCTCGTCACCGCCCGGTGGCCGCGGCCCGCTGACGCGACGAGGACGGGAGAAGCGTGAACATCCTGGTGACCGGTGCGGCCGGCTTCATCGGCTCGCACTTCGTCAGAACGCTGCTGAGCGGCGGATACCCCGGGCACGAGGACGACCGGGTGACCGTCCTGGACAAGCTCACCTACGCGGGGACCCTGAACAACCTGCCGGCGCACCACCCGCGGCTGACCTTCGTGCACGGCGACATCTGCGACACCCCCCTGCTGGACAAGGTGTTCCCGGGCCACGAGGCGGTGGTCCACTTCGCCGCGGAGTCGCACGTGGACCGCTCGGTGGAGGGCGCCGAGGCCTTCGTCCGCACCAACGTGCTCGGCACGCAGGCCCTGCTCGAAGCGGCGCTGCGGCACGGCACGGACGTCTTCGTCCAGGTCTCCACGGACGAGACGTACGGTTCCATCGCCGAGGGGCGCTGGACGGAGGACGAGCCGCTGCTGCCCAACTCGCCGTACGCGGCGTCGAAGGCGTCGGCCGACCTCATCGCCCGCTCGTACTGGCGCACCCACGGCCTGGACGTGCGCATCACCCGGTGCGCGAACAACTACGGCCCCGGCCAGCACCCCGAGAAGCTGGTCCCGCTGTTCGTCACCCGGCTCCTCGACGGGCAGCCGGTCCCGCTGTACGGGGACGGCTCGAACCTGCGGGAGTGGCTGCACGTGGACGACCACTGTCACGCGGTGCGGCTGGTGCTGGACCGGGGCCGGCCGGGGGAGGTCTACAACGTCGGCGGCGGCACCCATCTGACCAACAAGGAGATGACCGGCCGCCTCCTCGCGCTCTGCGGACGGGACTGGGACCTCGTGCGGCGGGTGGCGGACCGCAAGGGACACGACTTCCGGTACGCCGTGGACGACTCGAAGATCCGCCGCGAACTGGGCTACGCGCCCCGCTGGTCGCTCGACGACGGGCTGCGCGAGACGGTCGAGTGGTACGCCGCCCACCGTGACCACTGGGACGCCCGGGAGGAAGGCGCCGCCGGGGGGTACTAAAACTTGAATATCCGGGCCGCCCTCCTCTATGCTCGCCGGGTACCCAAATTTGAGCACCCGAAAGAAGGGGCGGGCATGGGCGGCGCCGACCTGGCGATCCAGACCGAAGCTCTGAAGAAGAAATACGGCGACAAGGAGGCCCTCGCGGGACTCGACCTGGAGGTACCCCGAGGCGTCGTCTACGGCCTTCTCGGCCCGAACGGCGCCGGAAAGACCACCGCGGTCCGCATCCTCTCCACCCTGCTGAAGTACGACGAGGGAACAGCCCGGGTCGCCGGCTACGACGTCGCCACCCAGTCGGCCCAGGTCCGCTACAGCATCGGACTCCTCGGCCAGCACGCCGCGGTGGACGAGGACCTGAGCGGCCGTCAGAACCTCGTGATGTTCGGGCGCTTATACCACATCGGCAAACGCAACGCCCAGGCCAGGGCCGACGAACTGCTGGAGCGCTTCGGCCTGACCGAGGCCGCCGGCAAGCCGGCCAAGCAGTACTCCGGCGGTATGCGCCGGCGGCTCGACCTCGCCGCCAGCCTCATCCTGGCCCCCTCCGTGCTGTTCCTCGACGAGCCCACCACCGGGCTCGACCCGCGGGGCCGCAACGACGTCTGGGAGTCCGTCCGCGGCCTGATCGCCGAGGGCCGCACCGTCCTGCTGACCACCCAGTACCTCGAGGAGGCCGACCAGCTGGCCGACCGCATCGCCCTGATCGACAACGGCAGGGTCGTCGAGTCCGGCACCCCGGACCAGCTCAAGAACAAGATCGGCGGCGACCGGATCGACGTCGTCCTCCGCCGCGCCCACGACCTCGACCGCGCCACCCGCACCATCGGCGCCCTGCTGCGCGCCGAGCCCGAGACGGACGCCGACAACCGGCGCGTCAGCGTCGTCGTCGACAACCGCGTCGCCGCCCTCACCGCCGTCGCCCGCGAACTGGACGACGCCGGCATCGAGGCCGAGGACATCGCCCTGCGCAGGCCCACACTCGACGAGGTGTTCCTGAACCTGACCGGCAACGGGGCGGCCACGTCCGCCGAGCAGAGCCTCAAGGAGGTCGCCCAGTCATGACCGCGATCATCGCGCCCGAACTGCCCAGGAACCCGCTGGCCAAACTGGGCTGGGTCCTCGCGGACTCCTGGACGCTCACCCTCCGCGGACTGTCCCACTGGGCCCGCAACCCCACCCAGATCCTGGCCGGCCTCGCCTTCCCGATCCTGATGGTGCTGCTCTTCGGCGGCATCTTCGGCAGCGGCATGCAGGTCGAGGGCGGCGGGGACTACATGGAGTTCCTGATGCCCGGCATGTTCGTCATGTCGATGGCCTTCGGCATCGGCGAGACCATGGCCGGCGTCACCGCCGACGCCTCCAAGGGCGTCACCGACCGGTTCCGCTCCATGCCCATGTCCGCCGCCTCCGTGGTGATCGGGCAGAGCATCGTCAACATGCTCTACAGCACCGTCGTCCTGATGATCCTCATGGGCTGCGGGGTCATCGCCGGATGGAGCTGGAGCGACGGGTTCATGCAGGCGCTCGGCGCCTTCGCGCTCCTGCTCCTGCTGCGCTTCGCCCTGCTCTGGGTCGGCATCTACCTCGGTCTGATCATCAAGACCCCGGAGGCGGCCTCCGCCGTCTACACCCTGCTGTTCCCGCTCGGCATCGTCGCCAACACCTTCGCCTCCCCGGAGATGATGCCGGGCTGGCTGGCGACCATCGCCGAGTGGAACCCGCTGTCGTCCACCGCCCACGCCACCCGTGAGCTGTTCGGCAACCCCGGGGTGGGCGGCACCTCCTGGATCGCCGAGCACGCGATGCTCATGTCCTTCGTCTGGCCGCTCGCGATCTTCGCGGTGTTCTTCCCGCTGGCCGTCCGCAAGTACCGGGCCCTGAGCAGGTAAGGGCCCCTGTACCGGGGTGTGAGCCGGCTGATCCCCCGGGCCGGCTCACACCCCCTCAGCCTGCCCGCCGCCCGGCGGGCGGTCCGTCGAGCCGAGCGCGAGGAGCCCACGATGCGACGTCGAGCCCGCCCGGAGCGGACGAACCTAGCGTGCACGGCATGACCGTCTTCGACATCGCCATCGCGGACCTGAACGGCAAGCCCGACCTGCTGTCCCGGCACCGCGGCCGGACCCTGCTCATCGTCAACGTCGCCTCCCGCTGCGCCCTGGCCGGCCAGTACGCCGGACTGGAGGCGCTCGCCCGCCGCCACCACGAGGACGGGCTCAGCGTCATCGGAGTGCCCTGCAACCAGTTCGGCGAGCAGGAGCCGGGCACTCCCGAGGAGATCGCCGACTTCTGCGCCGTCCGGCAGATCTCCTTCCCGCTCACCGAGAAGACCGACGTCAACGGAGCGGACCGCCACCCCCTCTACGCCGCCCTGACACCCTTCGCCGACGCGGAGGGCCACACCGGGGACGTGCGCTGGAACTTCGAGAAGTTCCTCGTCTCGTCCGCCGGCGCATGCGTGGGGCGCTTCGGCCCCACCGTCGAACCGCAGGACCCCGAACTCCTGCGCGCCGTCCGCGCGCAGGTGCGGTGAGCTCGACGCGTCACACCGCCTCGACGACTCACCCGACGCAGAGAGGATGATTTGTGAACCAGACGCCGGTTACCGCAACCGACGAGGGCATTCAGGTCGTCGGTGCCCGAGAGAACAACCTGAAGGACGTCTCCCTCGTCATCCCCAAGAACCGCATCACCGTCTTCGTCGGCGTCTCCGGCTCCGGAAAGTCCTCCCTGGTCTTCGACACCGTCGCCGTGGAGGCCCAGCGGCAGCTCAACGCCACCTTCCCCTGGAACATCCGGCACGACCTGCCCAAGTTCGAACGGCCGCACGTCGACGCGGTCACCAGGCTGACCACCCCGGTCGTCGTCGACCAGCGGCCCCTCGGCGGCAACGCCCGCTCCACCGTCGGCACGGTCACCGACGTCTACACCGTGATGCGCGTGCTCTTCGCCAACCACGGCAACGACGGCCTCGGCCAGACCTGGCTCTACTCCTTCAACGACCCCAAGGGCATGTGCCCCGAGTGCGAGGGCCTCGGCCGCGCCCGGCGCGCCAGCCCCGAGCTGATGATCGACCGCGGGAAGTCGATCGCCGAGGGCGCCATCCTCCTGCCCGGCTACACCGTCGGCAGCGCGAACTGGCAGTTCTACGCCAACTACGAGCGCCTGGACGCCGACAAGAAACTCGCGGACTACACCGACGAGGAGATGCACACCCTGCTGCACGGCAGCAACGGCACGGTCGAGGTGACCTACCCCAACGGCAACGTGCTGTCCCTGCGCTACGAGGGCCTGGTCGACAGCTTCGTCCGCCGCCATCTGAAGCGGGACACGGGCGGCATGAGCAAGGCCGCGCGCGACAAGGCGGCCGAGTTCTTCACCGAGGGCGTCTGCCCCACCTGCGAGGGCGCCCGGCTCAACCAGAAGGCGCTCGCCACCCGCATCGACGGCCACAACATCGCCGACTGGTCCCAGATGCAGGTCAGCGACCTCATCGGGGTCGTCGCCACGCTCCGGGAGCGGCTCGACACACCGCTCGTCACCACCATCATCGAGACCCTGGAGCAGATCCAGGCCATCGGCCTCGGCTACCTCACCCTGGACCGCTCCACCTCCACGCTCTCCGGCGGCGAGGGCCAGCGGCTCAAGCTCGTCAACCACCTCGGCAGCGAACTGACCGGGCTGACCTACATCTTCGACGAACCCAGCGTGGGCCTGCACCCCCGCGACGTCAGCCGCCTCAACGACCTGCTGCGCGCGCTGCGCGACAAGGGCAACACGGTTCTCGTCGTGGAGCACGACCCGGACGTCATGGCCGTCGCCGACCACGTCGTCGAGATCGGCCCGCGGGCGGGCGTGCACGGCGGCACCATCGTCTTCGAGGGCTCCTACGAGGAACTGCGCGTCGCGGACACGCTGACCGGGCAGGGGCTGCGGCGCACCGGCGGGATCAAGGAGAACCCCCGCCCGTGGGGCCGGACCCTGCCGATCGTGAACGCGACGGCGAACAACCTGAAGAACGTCTCCACCGAGATCCCCACCGGTGTCCTGACCGCCGTCACCGGAGTGGCCGGCGCGGGCAAGAGCTCCCTGATCGCCCACGCCTTCCGCGCCCAGTACCCGGGGGCCGTCTTCGTCGACCAGTCGCCCATCCCGCGCTCCTCGCGGTCCACCCCGGCGAGCTACCTCAAGCTGATGGACCCGATCCGCAAGCTCTTCGCCAAGGCCAGCGGCGAGGACGCCAGCCTCTTCAGCTTCAACTCCAAGGGCGCCTGCGAGGAGTGCGAGGGGCGCGGCCTGCTCATCACCGAGGTCGCCTACATGGACCCGGTCACCACGCACTGCGAGGTCTGCGAGGGCCGCCGCTTCAAGGAGTCGGTGCTCCAGCACCGGGTGCGCGGCAAGAACATCGCGGACGTCCTGGAGATGTCCGCCGAGGAGGCGGGGGAGTTCTTCCTCTCGGGACCGCTGCGGGCCAAGGCCAACGCCCTCGTCGAGACCGGCATCGGCTACCTCGGCCTCGGCCAGTCGCTGGCCACCCTGTCCGGCGGTGAGCGCCAGCGGCTCAAGCTCGCCGACCGGCTCTCTGGCTCGGGCACCGTCTACATCCTCGACGAGCCGACCACCGGCCTCCACCTGTCCGACATCGACAACCTCGTCGGCCTGCTCGACCGGATCGTCGAGCGGGGCAACACCGTCATCGTCATCGAGCACGACCTGGCCGTGATCTCCCAGGCCGACTGGGTCATCGACCTCGGCCCCGAGGGCGGCAACACCGGCGGCGAGATCGTCTTCACCGGCACCCCGGCCGAACTGGCACAGGCCACGCACTCCCACACCGGGCAGCACCTGAGCCTCTACCTGGCACAGTAGGGCGCCTCACGCGGCGGACGGCGGGACCGGCCCGAACGGGCCGTCCGGCTGTCCGCCGCCGTCGCGCGCCGCTCGGCGTTCGAACCGGCGCAGGCCGAAGCCAGCCCGGCCCGGACACCGCCGCCGCGTGCCACCGCCCCCTGCCCGCGCGGCCGGCTACACCCCTCCCGTCACCCGCCGGCACGCCTCCGCGTACGCCCGTACCAGGGGCCGCCGGCCGTCCTCGCGGCGCCAGGCCAGGACGTAGCGGCTGGGAGTGACGCCGCGCACCGGGCGGGCCGTCACGCCGCCCAGGGTGAGCAGGGGGACGTTGCCCGCGGCCACGAGGCACACCCCGAGGCCCGCGGTCAGGGCCTCGTACGTCTCCTCCGTGCTCGCGATCTCGGCGCCGATCCGGGGCGGGCGGCCGTCGCGGGCGTCCAGGGCGAGCCAGTGGTCGCGCAGCGGGCCCGTGCTCTCGGGCAGGGCGAGGAACGGCTCGTCGAGCAGGTCCAGGAAGTCGATCTCGGTGCGGTCGGCGAGGGGGTGCGTGTCCGGCAGGGCGACCATGAGCGGTTCCTCGGCGACGACCGTCCAGGCGTAGCGGTCCTGGCCGGGCAGCGGGAGCCAGACGAACGCGACGTCCGCGGTGCCGTCGGCGAGACCGGTGGTCGGGTCCTCCCAGTTGACCTGCCGCAGCCGGAGGGCGGTCTCCGGCTGCGCCGCCGTGAAGCGGGAGCGGATCGCGGGCAGCAGTCCCCCGCGGACCGGGCTGGTGCTCATGCCCACGACCAGCGTGTCGCGCCGCGCGGCCCGGACGGAGTCCATCGCGGCCGCGCCCCCCTCCCACGCGCCCAGCACCCCGCGCGCGTGCGGCAGCAGTGCCGTACCGGCGTCGGTGAGGGCAACGCCGTGCCGGTCGCGCCGGAACAGCTCGACGCCCAACTGCCGCTCCAGAGCCCGGATCTGCTTGCTCAGCGCGGGCTGGGAGACGTACAGCCGCTCGGCGGCGCGGGTGAAGTGCAGTTCCTCGGCCACCGCGACGAAGTAGCGCAGGTCCCGCACATGAACGTCCATCGTCATGACCATCGGCTATCACCAAAGGTCTTGGACGGGCAACCGGCCGAAGGGGAAGGGTGGTTGGCGCAAGGGAGAAGACGAGACGAGGAGCGGTCATGAACAAGGTCTGGCTGATCACGGGCGCGAGCAGCGGTTTCGGGCGGGCGATCGCCGAGGCCGCCCTCGCCGCCGGCGATGTCGTGGTGGGCGCGGCCCGGCGCCCCGAGGCGCTGGACGACCTGGTCGCCGCCCACCCCGACCGGGTCGAGGCGCTGCGCCTGGACGTCACCGACACGGGCGCCGCCGAGGCCGCCGTACGGGACGTCGTGGCGCGGCACGGGCGGATCGACGTCCTGGTCAACAACGCGGGCCGGACGCACGTCGGGGCGTTCGAGGAGACCACCGAGGAGGAGCTGCGGGCGCTGTTCGAGGTGCATGTCTTCGGCCCGGCCGCCCTCACCAGAGCCGTGCTGCCGCACATGCGCGAGCGGCGCTCGGGCGCGATCGTGCAGCTGAGCAGCATGGGCGGGCAGCTGTCCTTCGCGGGCTTCTCGGCGTACAGCGCCACGAAGTTCGCCCTGGAGGGCCTGTCCGAGGGGCTCGCGGACGAGGTCGCCGAGTTCGGTGTCAAGGTGCTGATCGTCGAGCCGGGCGCCTTCCGCACCGGCCTGTTCGAGACCGGGCGGGCCGGCGCCAGCCAGGACAGCGGCGTGTACGCCAAGGTGCGCGAGACCCGCGGCCTCGTCGCGGGCGGCGACGGCACCCAGCCCGGCGACCCGGCCAAGGCCGCGGCCCTCATCCTGGCCGCGCTGGAGGCCGACCCCACACCGCTGCGGCTGCCCCTGGGCGACGACGGCGTCAGCGCGGTCCTCGGCCACCTCGACCAGGTGCGGGACGAGGTCCTGGCGTGGGAGAAGCGCAGCCGGAACACGGCGTTCGACGACTGACGCCACCCGGCGAGGGCCCTGCTCGTCCGTGCAGGGCCCTTGTGCAATTCCTGTGGAGGCCTCAATCTTTCGGCTGACGCACAGGAGTCACCCCTTGATTGACATGACCATGACTCAAGGGTGCTCCGACGGGCGTGCACCACACCCCACAGCGCACCACCGATCGAGGAGGACCCCTCAGATGGCAGTGATGCGTACTCCCCACAGACCCACCCGGCGAAGACTGGCCGCGCTCGGCGCGACGGCCACCGCGGCGCTCGTCGCGAGCCTCGTCTCCGCCCTCCCCGCCGGCGCGGCCCCGGCCGCCGAAGGGCGCGTCCAGTACCAAGGCGCCGCGAACGCCGTCGCCGACAGCTACATCGTCACCCTGAAGACCGAGAAGGCCGGCTCCGCCGCGGGCCGCGCCCTCGCGCACAAGTACGGCGCCGCCATCGAGCGCACGTACACCAAGGCCCTCAACGGCTACGAGGTCGAGGCCTCCGCGTCCGAGGCGAAACGTCTCGCCGCCGACCCGGGCATCGCCTCCGTCGTGCAGAACCGGACGTTCTCCATCACCGCGACGCAGCCCGGCCCGCCCTCCTGGGGCCTGGACCGCATCGACCAGAAGAACCTGCCGCTGAACAGCTCCTACACCTACCCGGACGCGGCGGGCGAGGGCGTCACGGCATACGTCATCGACACCGGCGTCCGCATCACGCACGGCGACTTCGGCGGCCGCGCCTCCTACGGCTACGACGCCGTCGACAACGACAACACCGCCCAGGACGGCCACGGCCACGGCACGCACGTCGCCGGCACGGTCGCCGGCAGCGCCTACGGCGTCGCCAAGAAGGCCAAGGTCGTCGGCGTCCGCGTGCTGAACAACTCCGGCCAGGGCACCACCGCCCAGGTCGTCGCCGGCATCGACTGGGTCGCCCGCAACGCGGTCAAGCCCGCCGTCGCCAACATGTCCCTCGGCGGCCCCGGCGACACGGCCATCGACACGGCCGTCCGCAACGCCGTCACCTCCGGCGTCACCTTCGTCGTCGCGGCCGGCAACGAGTCCACCAACGCCTCCACCCGGTCCCCGGCCCGCGTCACCGAAGCCGTCACGGTCGGCGCGACGACCTCGGGCGACGCGAAGGCGAGCTACTCCAACTACGGCTCCGTCCTCGACCTGTTCGCGCCCGGTTCGTCCATCACCTCGGCCTGGAGCACGGGCGACTCGGCGACCAACACCATCTCCGGCACGTCGATGGCGAGCCCGCACGTCGCCGGCGCCGCCGCGCTGTACCTGGCGGACAACCCCGCGGCCACCCCCGCGCAGGTCTCCTCCGCACTGACCTCCGCCGCCACCACCGGCGTCGTCACCAGCCCCGGCACCGGATCGCCCAACCGGCTCCTGAACGTCGGCGGCGGTACCACCACCCCGCCCGGCCCGCGCTTCGAGAACACCACCGACCAGGCCATCGCCGACAACGCGACCGCCGAGTCGCCGGTGACCGTCTCCGGCGTCTCCGGCAACGCCCCGTCGGCCCTGGCCGTCGAGGTGCACATCGTCCACACCTACATCGGCGACCTCCAGGTCCAGCTGATCGCCCCCGACGGCACGGCGTACACGCTGAAGTCGTACGGCACCGGCGGCAGCGCCGACAACATCGACACCACCTACACCGTGAACGCCTCCTCGGAGACCGCGAACGGCACATGGAAGCTCCGGGTGAGCGACAACGCCCGCATGGACACCGGGCGGATCGACGCCTGGGCCCTCCAGTTCTGAGCTTGAACTCCTCCTGACAACGACCGGCAGTCAGGCGTCCCTCGCCCTCGCGGCAGGCTCCGGGTCCCCGACCCGGCCCGCCCCGAGGGCGAGTTCGTCTCCCCGGGGGTTCTCGCGCATCCGGGTCCACTACGGGGTGGTTGTGCTTCTATGGGTGCGGAATGAGCAGAGGGAGACGCGCGAAGGACGGGATGCGCTGAATGCTGGACGACGCCTCCCTGTCCGTGACCGCGGCGGCCGGCACGGCCGTGACCGAAGCCGTCGGCACCGGGGCATGGCCCGCCGTGCGCGCCGCGGCGGCCCGGTTGCTGAGCCGGGGCACCCCGGGTGACGTCCGGACGCATCTGGCGCGCCTGGACCGCGACATGACCGCCTTGCTGGAGGGGCACGACGAACGGCTGCGCATCCGCCTGGAGTCCGCCTGGCAGACGCGGTTCGAGGTACTGCTGGACGGGGCGGCGGACAGCGAGCGTACGGAACTCCTCACGGAACTCCAGGAGTTGACCCTGCTCGGGCAGGGCCGGTACGCCCTCGCCGCGCGGCCCGGGCTGTCGCCGGCGGCACCGGCCGCGCCCGTGCCGCCGTCACCGGCTCCGTCCTGCCCGCCGCCCTCTCCGCCCTCTTCAACCGAGGCGCCCGGCCCCGACGGCACGGTCCGCGCCCCCGTGCTCGTCGGGAAACTCCCCACCGCGGCGGGGCCGTTCCGCGACCGGCCCGACGCGGGCCTGCCGGACGGCCTGTGGGACGGGCCCTCGCCCACCTGGGCCCTCGTCGGGCCCCCCGGGGTGGGCAAGACGCGGCTCGCCGCGCACCTGGCCCGTCGCGTGCTGCGGGACGGGGCGGCCGATCTCGTCGTGTGGATGACCGCCACCAGTGAGGACGCGGTCGTCTGCGGCTACGCCGAGGCGGCCGAGGCCGTCACCGGGCACGGCAGCGCCCAGCCCGAGCATGCCGCGGAGGCGTTCCGTTCCTGGCTGAGCTGGACCGACCGGCGCTGGCTCGTGGTGCTCGACGGGCTGCCCGGCACCGCCGAACTGCACCACCTGTGGCCGCCGGAACGCCCCAACGGCCGCGTCCTGGTCACCACCGGCCACGCCGGGTCCCTGCCGGCCGGCAGCAGCCGCCTGGACCTCGGGCCGTGGGACGAGAGGGCCGCGGCCGAGCAGTTGACGCGTGAACTCGCCGAACTCGGACGGACGGACGACCCCGCGCACATCGCCGCCCTGGCGGCCGACCTCCGGCAGCACCCGCTGGCGCTGTCCACGGCGGCCGCCGACCTGGCCTTCACGGGCCGGAGTTGCGCCGCCTACCGCACGGCCCTTCGCGAGGTACGGCAAGAGCCGGCCCCGAGCAGCGCGGACGCGGCCCGCGCCGCAGCCGGTGGCGGACCGGGCCCCGACCTGGTCACGGCCTGCTGGTGGCTGTCCATCGGGACGGCCGACCGGCACGCGGCCGGCCTCGCCCGCCCCCTGCTCGAACTGGCCGCCGTGCTCGACCCGCACGGCGTGCCCGTCGCCGTCCTCACCAGCGCACCCGCCCTCCAGCACCTCGCACGCCGCCGGACCCCGTCGCACGGCGACGCCCCGCAGACCGCCTCCCCGGACGCCCCGACCGCCCTCGACGCCCTGACCGCCCTCGACGTGCTGCACCGCCTGCGGCTGGTCGAACGCGGCGGCGACGCGGAGCACCCGACGGTACGGCTGAGCACCCTGCTGCAGAGCACCGTCCGCGCGGCGCCGCCGGCCGAGGACCGGGACGCGCTCGCCCTGAGCGCGGCCGACGCGTTGCGCGCGGTGTGGCGTACGGCGTCGGGCGCGCCCCGCTCCCCGCTGTGCCGGGCGTTACGGTCCTGCACCGACGTCCTGGCCGGGCACGCGCGCGAGGCCCTCTGGCAGCCGCAGTGCCACCCCGTGCTGTTCCAGGCCGGCCGGAACCTCATCGCCGCCGGGATGGTCCGCGCGGCCCGGGTGCGCTGGGAGTGGCTGCACGCCGCCCTGCACCACCGCTTCGGCCCGGACCATCCCGACACCCTCGCCGCCCGCGGCCATCGCGCCCGGGTGCGCGGCGCCTCCCAGGACGCGCCCGGAGCCGTGACGGCCTACCGCGAACTCCTCGACGACCTCGTCCGGGTCCTCGGCCCCGACCATCCCGACGTGTTCACCGTCCGGGACAACCTGGCGCTCTGGCAGGGCGTCGCGGGCGACCCGGCGCGCGCGGCGGCGGCCTACACCGACCTGCTGGCCGACCGGCTGCGCGTGCTCGGGCCCGATCACCGCGACACGCTCCTCACCCGCCACAACATCGCGCTCTGGCGCGGCACGGCGGGTGACGCGGCGGGCGCGGCGGCCGCCTACGCCGAACTCCTCGACGACATGGGCCGGGTCTTCGGCGTGAACGACCCGGCCGTGCTCGACACCCGCGACCGGCTGACCGAGTGGCGCAACCGCGCGGCCGACGCGGCGGCCGCCGCCCGGACCCCGATGAGCCCGGTGCGCGAGCCGGCGCACCCGGAGCCGCCGGACCCGGGGTTCTGGGCACCGCCCGCGCACTCCACCGCGCCCGGCCCGGACGCAGCCGGGCCGGGCGCGGTGCCCGCCCTCTCCGCCGAGCGGCTGCTGCTCGAACCGTCGTGGGCCCGGCGGCTGCGCCTGCGGCTGACCAGGCGCGGAGCGGAGACCCGGGGGCGGCGGTCCGGGGCGGACGTGCTGCGCGCGCCCCTGGCCGGCTGCCACCGCATCGCGGTGATCAGCCTCAAGGGCGGCACGGGCAAGACCACCACGGCGGCCGCGCTGGGCGCCACGCTGGCGGGCCTGCGCGACGACCCGGTCATCGCTGTGGACGCGTCCCCGGAGGGCGGCACGCTCGGCCACCGGGTGGGCCGGGAGAGCGGCTCGACCGTCCTCGACCTGCTCGCCGCGCTGCCGGAACTCCAGGACCCCGAGGACGTCCGCGCCTTCACCGCCCGTGGCCCGGAGGGCCTGGAGGTCCTCGCGCAGGACGTCGCCCCGGGGCTGTCCGCGCCGTTCGGCATCCAGCAGTACCAGCGCCTCGTGGACGCGCTGAGCCGCGCCTACCCGATCATCGTCACCGACTCCGGCACCGGTCTGCTGCACGAGGCCGTGCGGGGCGTCCTGGCCCTCGCCGACCAGGTGGTCGTCGTCGCCACCGCGAGTGTCGACGGCGCGGAGCTCGCCTCCGTGACCCTGGACTGGCTCTCCGCCCACGGCCACGCCGAACTGGCCCGCAGTGCGCTGGTCGTGCTCTCCGGGGTGCACGCCGGGTCCTCCCTGGTCCGGACGGACCGCATCGTCGAGCACTTCGCCCAGCGCTGCCGGGGCGTCGTCCGCGTGCCCTTCGACGCACACCTCGCCACCGGCGCCGCCCTCGACCTGACCCACCTCCACCCCGAAACCCGCCGCGCCTACCTCGACCTCGCCATCCAGGTCGCCGAGTGCTTCCGAGGCCCCCATCCCGTCGCCGCCAACGCCCTGGATCCGCCTGACCCTTCACCGGTGTCCGGTCCTTCGCGGGTGTCCGGTCCTTCGCGGGTGTCCGGACCTTCGCCGGTGTCTGACTCTGCGCCGGTGTCTGAGTCCGAGCCGGTGTCTGGCCGTTCGTCGGTGTCTGGGGCTGCGCCGTCGACTGGTACTGCGTCGGTGTCCGGTCCCTCGGCGTCGAGCGGTCCTTTGCCCGTGCCCGGGCTTTCGCCGTCGGCCGGGCCTCTGCCGATGTCCGGGCCCTGGCAGGTCTCCGGGCCTTGGGCAGCGCCCGGGCCTTCGCCGTTGTCCGGGCCGTTGCCGGTGCCCGGGCCGTCGCCGGTCTCCGGGCCTTGGACGGCGCCCACCCCTCCGCCTTTGCCCGGGTCGTCGCCGTCGACCGCGCCCCGGCCGGCGTCCGACGCTTCGCCGGCGTCCGACTCCCCGGCGCTGCCCGACTCCCCGGCAGCCCCCGCTCCCGCGACACCGAGCCACCCGGATCCCTCGGCACCAGCGCGCCCGGCCCCCTCTGCCTCACAAGATCCGGCCCCCTCTGCATCACAAGCCCCGGTCCCTGCTGCCTCACAAGATCCGGTTCCCTCTGCATCACAAGCCCCGGTCCCTGCTGCCTCACAAGATCCGGTTCCCTCTGCATCACAAGCCCCGGTCCCCGCTGCCTCACAAGACCCGGCTCCCCCTCACCCGACCCGGCCCCCTCGGCCCCGGTCCCCGCTGCCTCACAAGACCCGGCTCCCGCCCCCTCACCCGACCCGGCCCCCTCGGCCCCGGTCGCCCCACCTCCCCCCTCCCCAAGCGCCCCGGACATCACGCCGCCGGCTGCCCCTGTCCCTGTCCCCCCGCCGCCGTCCGCCTCTGTCCCCCCACCCTCGGCAGCCAAGGACCCCTCCGGCCGCGGCCGTCCAGCCGCCCCCACACCCCCCGGCCGGCCCCGCCGTCGCCCCCGGCTGGTCCTGGTGGACGACGTGGTGCGGGTCGGCGTGCCCACCACGATCGAGTTCCGGCTGACCACCGTCGACCCGGCCGAGGCACCCCCGCCAGGCCCGCCGGAGAACGTCCTGGTGATCGCCACCACCCGGTCCGCCGCGACCCTGGAGCCCTCCGCGGTCGACTGCGTGACGGACGCCGAGCCCGCCCGGTTCGTCTTCACCGCCCGGGACCCGGGCGAACACCGCCTGCGGTTCACGGTGTACGACCCGGACTACGGCAGGGCACTGCAAGTCCTGGAGACCACCCTGCCGGTCCCCGACCCGGCCCCGGAACCCCTCGGAAGGTCGTGACCCATGGCCGTCGAGCTGCACGCCGACATCGTCCACGACCCCTCGGGGGAGTACACCCGCTGGCCCGCCGACCACGGCCACCGGCCGCTGGACCTGACGGTCACGCTCAGCGTCTGCACCGACGACAGGGTGCTGATCCACGCCTACCCGAGCGGCCGGCGCGCGCCCCGCACCCGTGTCCACCGCGCCTGGCTCCACACCTCGGCCTCCGCCATCCGGGCCGAGGCCGACCGGCTGCGGCAGTTCTGGTCGGAGAACGTCGTCCACCACCGGCCGGTCGACGCCCACGGCATGCCGCGCGGGCCGTACACCTTCGCCGACGCCTGCGACCTGCGACCGCACCGTGACACCGTCGACCCGCTGCTCGAAGAACTGGCCGTGCAGGGCAAGCGGGTGCTGGACAAGGTCCTCGCGGGCGCGGGGAACGAACTGGAGCCCTTCCGGGCCTTCCTGCTCGGCGAGTTGGGACGCGAGGGCCTGCGCGTCAGCTTCGACTCCGAGCTGTACCTGCCCTGGCCGATGCTGGCCGTCCGCCCCGACGGCTCCGGCGCGCCGCCCTCCTTCCTGGGCCACCGGCACCAGATCGAGCAGACCGGCGCCCCCTACGCCCCGTACCAGGCACCGCCCGCCACCCGCTCCACCCCCGCCACGAGCCTCAACACCGACACCACCCTCGACGGCGTCGGCCGTTCCGACGCCGTGTACGACCTGCTGCGGGTGGCGTCCGACGTGACCGTCCGCACCACCGCCGAGGAACTCTTCAAGTCGCTGCGCAGCCCGCACTTCGACGAGGACCTCATGTACTTCTGGTGCCACGGCATGTTCGTCGAGCGCGGCGCCCACCGCTCGGTCGGGATCCGGCTCTCCGACGGCAGGCTCATCGACGCGGACGCGGTGCACCGCTACCGCGAGGAGTGCCGCGACTCGCCCGGGGCCTTCTTCCGCCCCTTCGTGCTGCTCAACGCGTGCCACGCGGGCGAGGCGGCGGCCACGGCCGAGCTGGAGTACCTCGGGAACGCGTTCATCGAGAACGGCGCGGACGGGGTGCTGGGCCCGCAGATCGAGATCCCGCAGGTCTTCGCGGCCGAGTACGCGCACGCGTTCATCGAGCGGTACCTGTACGGGAACGAGACCGCGGGCGAGATCTGCCACCGGCTGGTCCGCCACTTCCTCGACGACCTGCGCAACCCGCTCGCGCTGGCCTACTCGCTGCACTGCGGCATCGACAGCCGTCTGGAGACCCGGCCGTCGACCACGAGACCGCTGCTCGCGACGCCCGAGGACGGCTCCGCCCGCCCGGCGGCGGCCATACCGTCCCAGGCCGTCGCGTCCCCGAGCGTCCCACCCGGCCCGTCCGCGTCCCCGGCCAGGTGACGGACGCTCCCTGTCCGCGGCCCTGCCGCCGAGAACACCTGCCCGCACGGGCCTCGCCCGGCCTGCCGTGTGTTCCGCCCCCGTCCCTCCGCCGCTTACGATGCGGCCAGCCGTACGACGGCTCCCCACGCGCCCCGCCCACCGCCCCAGCCAGGAGCACCGTACCCGTGTCGATACCCCCGCCCCCCGGGAACCAGCCGCCCCAGGACCCGTACGGCCCGCCGCCGGCGAACTGGACCCAGGGACCGCAGGGTTACGGCCCGTACGGCCCAGCGGGCCGCCCGTACGGCACCCCGGTCTCCGTCAACGCGCTCGCCGTCGCCGCCCTGGTGCTCGGCGTGCTCTGCTTCCTGCCCGCCGCGGGGCTCGTCCTGGGCCTGATCGCGCTGCGGCAGATCAGGCGGTCCGGGCAGAGCGGCCGGGGCATGGCGATCGCCGGGGCCGCGCTGTCGTCCGTCGGGATCGCGCTGTGGACGGCGGTCCTGGCCACGGGCGCCGCGTCCGATGCCTGGGAGGGCCTCAAGGACAGCACGCAGGGCAACGAGAGCCTGTCGCTGGAGAAGGGCGACTGCTTCGACGCGCCCGACGGCCTGGAGGGCGACACCTACGACGTCGACCGGGTGCCCTGCGAAGGCAGGCACGACGGCGAGGTCTTCGCCTCCGTCACGCTGCCGGGCGGTGCCTTCCCGGGCGACGCCGAGATCACCGACATCGCCGACGAGAAGTGCTACGCGCTGCAGGACCAGTACGCCATGGACACCTGGGCGATGCCCGCCGACGTCGACGTGTACTACCTCATGCCGTCCCGGGACAGCTGGCGCTACGGCGACCGCGTGATCACCTGCGTCTTCGGCCACACCGACGCCAAGGCCAAGCTGACCGGATCGCTGCGCGGCGACCGCACGACCCTCGACACCGACCAGGCCGTCTTCCTCTCCACGGCCAACGCCCTCGACACGGCCCTGTACGAGGAGCCCGAGGACACCGCCGATGACGACCTCGCCGCCCACCGCGCCTGGGCCACCCAGGTGCACGACGTGCTCGGCGAGAACATCGAGGCCCTGCGCGGCCACTCCTGGCCGTCCGACGCCCGCGGGCCCGTCGCCGCCCTGGTCGAGGACCTGGAGAAGGCCCGGGCACAGTGGGCGAAGGCGAGCGAGGCCACCGACGCGGACACCTACTACGCGCACTACGACAAGGCCTACACGTTCGTCGACGGCCCGGCGACCGTCACGGCGCGCAAGGCCCTCGGACTGGCCACGACCCCGCCGGCGTACGAGGAGGACGACAGCGGCAGCTCCGAAGCCGAGGTGTGACGGCGCCCATAGCGGGGAGAAAGTGCCTGCGTAAAGCCCTCAGGGCCACCATGTCATCACATCGAGTGATTCTCTGGCCTTTGCTTGCACGGCACAACCTACGGTTGCCACGCTGTTGCTGTCTGTACAACCTGATGGGAGCGGCCAGTGACATTCGGTGAGCAGCCGGCGTACTTGCGTGTCGCGGGTGATCTCCGCAAGAAGATCGTCGACGGTCAGCTGCCACCGCACACCCGCCTCCCCTCGCAGGCCAGAATCCGCCAGGAGTACGGCGTCTCGGACACCGTCGCCCTGGAGGCCCGCAAGGTGCTCATGGCGGAGGGCCTGGTCGAGGGCCGCTCCGGCTCGGGGACGTATGTGCGCGAGCGGCCCGTGCCCCGGCGCATCTCCCGCTCCGGCTACCGCCCGACCGGCGGGGCGACGCCGTTCCGGCAGGAGCAGGCCGACGGCGAGGGGCGCGGCACCTGGGAGTCCAGCAGTGAGCAGTCCGAGGCGAGTGTCGCGGTCGCCGAGCGGCTGGGCATCGACCCGGGCGACCGGGTGATGTGCACGAAGTACCTCTACCGCGAGAGCGGCGAGGCGATGATGCTCTCCACGTCCTGGGAGCCGCTCGCCGTCACGGGCCGTACGCCCGTGATGCTGCCCGAGGAGGGCCCGCTCGGCGGCATGGGCGTCGTCGAGCGCATGCGCGCCATCGACGTCATCGTGGACAACGTCACGGAGGAGGTCGGCGCCCGCCCCGGCCTCGCCGAGGAACTGCTCGTCCTGGGCGGTGTCCCGGGCCATGTGGTCCTGGTCATCCAGCGCACGTTCTACGCCTCGGGCCGTCCCGTCGAGACGGCCGACGTGGTCATCCCGGCCGATCGGTACCGGGTCGCCTACCACCTTCCGGTCAAGTAGCGAACGCTCACATCCGTCTCGCGGCGCGCCCCCCGCGCGCCCCGCTCACACACTCGCCCTGCCCGCTGCCGGTGGCCGGGGCGGACCGCGCTCTCTCCTCGACCCGTGTTCGCGCAGGTCGCCGTCGGTGTATGCGGTATGCCCCCGACCGGATGCGTCGGGGTGCGCGGACGGCGCGTTTTTGGGCGTGCGCCCCCTGCGTTCTGGCTGGTTGCGTACCTCTTTGTGAAATCCCGTATTCGCTGCGTGAAGGTTAGGCGTAGGCTCAGGCATATGCGCATTGCGGTTTCCTTATCGGGTGGGGCACGGCACAGGCCGCGGGTGGGAAGTGGAGGGGCGCGATGAACGACAGCACGGTCACTCTTCCCTGGCTCGTGATACGAGAGGACGACAACGGCAACCGGTACCGCGTGGGCCGGTACGCGACCCGGGCCGAGGCCCAGAAGATCGCGGACAGCCTCGACGGCCGCGGCCACAAGCAGCTGTACTGGGTCGAACGACTCGGCCAGAACGGCCCGGCCACGGCGACGCACGACTGACACCCACGGGTGCGCGGGGGCGGGCCCACGAACCGAGTCATGCCCACGGACCACCATCGCGCCGCCGAACGGGCGTCGCGCCCACGGACCGGTTGTGCCCACGGACCGGCATCGCGCCGGCGAACGGGCGTCGCGCCCACGGGCCGGTTGTGCCCGCGGACGGCATCAGGCGTTCGCGGACCCCGTCACGGGTTGCCGGACCGCATCACGTGCTGGCGGACGGCATCAGGCGTTCGCGGACCGCATCACGGGTTGCCGGACCGCATCACGTGCTGGCGGACGGCATCAGGCGTTCGCGGACCCCGTCACGGGTTGCCGGACCGCATCACGTGCTGGCGGACGGCATCAGGCGTTCGCGGACCCCGTCACGGGTTGCCGGACCGCATCACGTGCTGGCGGACGGCATCAGGCGTTCGCGGACCCCATCACGGGTTGCCGGACCGCATCACGTGCTGGCGGACGGCATCAGGCGTTCGCGGACCCCATCACGGGTTGCCGGACCGCATCACGTGCCCGCGGACCGCGTCTGGCGTTCGCGGACCGCATCACGTGTTGCCGGACCGCATCACGTGCCCGCGGACGGCATCAGGCGTTCGCCGACCGCATCACGTGTTGCCGGACCGCATCACGTGCCCGCGGGCCGCGTCTGGCGTTCGCGGGCCACGTCACGTGCTCGCGGACCGCGTCAGGTGTTCGCCCGGCCTCCCGTAGGCTCCCCGCATGAGTGAGCGGATCGTCGTAGGGGCCGCGCTGGTCGACGGCGGGCGGCTGCTGGCCGCCCGGCGCAGCGCGCCCGTCGAGCTGGCCGGGCGCTGGGAGTTGCCCGGCGGCAAGGTCGAGCCGGGCGAGACGGCCGAAGCGGCGCTCGTGCGGGAGTTGCGCGAGGAACTGGGCGTCGACGCCGAGGCGGGCGGGCGCGTCCCGGGGGAGTGGCCCCTGAAGCCGCCGTACGTGCTGCACGTGTGGACCGCGCGGCTGCGGCCGGGCTCCCCGGCCCCCGAGGCCCTGGAGGACCACGACGACCTGCGCTGGCTCGGCCCCGGCGAGATCTGGGACGTGGACTGGCTCGACCAGGACGTGCCGGCCGTGCGGCAGACCCTCGCGCACCTGGGAAGCCTCGGCGCCGACGCGGGGGAAGTGCCCGGCGCCTGAGGCCGGCCGGGGGCGTGCGGAGCGAGGCGACTGCGGTACGCGCGTCCCGTACGCCGTTTGTGCCACCGCGCGCCGCGCCGCGCGGTACTCCGCCCTGGATATCGGGTATGTGCCCATTAACCCCATGAAACCGGACATGGGTGGGCCCGCTGCTGGGAAGTGATCGGCGTGATCGACACCGAAGGCGACCGCGCCGAATGGACCTTTCCCGCCGACCCGGGCGCCGTACGCACCGCCCGCCAGGCCGTCCGCGGCCAACTCCGCGGCTGGGACCTCGACCGTCTCGCCGACCTCGCGGCGCTACTGGTCAGCGAGTTGGTCACCAACGCGCTGCGGCACGCCACGGGCCCCATCGGCGTCCGCCTGGTCCGCCCCGCCGGCCTGGACGGCGTCCTGCGGGTCGAAGTCTCCGACCCGCTCCCGGACCCGCCCCGCGAACGCACCGCCCGGCCCGAGGACGAAAGCGGCCGCGGACTGCAACTCGTGGCCTCCTCCGCCCGCCGCTGGGGCACCCGGCCCGGCGACGCGGGCAAGACGGTGTGGTTCGAACTCACCGTCCGGGAGTGAAAAATCGGTGTACGTACGTCCTGCCGCTGTCGAGCGATTGGTTCAGGCCAGTGGCGGTTGCCGACGGACGTGATTCGACGACGTGTCCCCTGGTTAGAAGACTGGAAGTGTTCTCACGGTCCGGACCGAAAACCATCGGGACCGTGCTGTGATCGTGAACACCGTGTTGTGCGGCACCGTAGTGCTGGATACTGCGGGCAGCCGCCCCCGGTGACCGGTGCCGGACGCGGTGAGCTGGAGGGGACGGTTCGCGTGAGCGAGATACCAGCGAAGGCCACGGAGTCCGAGGACCCGTCGGACGGCGCGAGGGCGAGGGCCGCGGACGGCCTGGCCTCCGCGGTGGGAGGCGCGCTCGCGGCCGACGGGGTGCAGCCCGGGGACGCCATGTGGCAGAGCAGTCCCCCGGGATCCATCTACGACTACATCAAGGTCGCCTCCTTCTCCATCGGCCCCGACGGGCTCGTCGACCAGTGGAGCCTGCGCGCCGAGCACCTCTTCGGCATCCCCGCCGAACGCGCCGTCGGCATGGACCCCATCGAGACCTTCATCGACCCGCGCCATCACGAGCGGGGCATGCGCAAGATGGCGGAGATCCTCGACGGCCGCGAGTGGACCGGCGTGGTGCCCTTCCGGATGCCGAAGGGCGTCGAGGGGGAGTGCGGCCACGAGGGGCTCGCCGAGGTGTACGTCATGCCGACGCGCACCGAGGACGGCGAGAAGGCCGCCGTCTGCATCGTCGTCGACGTGCGCACCCTGCGCAGCATCGAGACCGATCTCGCCGCCTCGCAGGCCATTTTCGGTCAATCCCCGTTCGGTTTCCTGCTGATCGACCCCGATCTGCGGGTCCGCCGCGTCAACCACCGGTTCGCGTCCATCTTCGGCGGCGCGCCCGACGACCACCGCGGCAAGGGCGTCCACGACTACCTCCAGCGCGGCGAGGCCGAGCGGGTCGCCGCCACGCTGCGCCGGGTGCTGGAAACCGGCAGCTCCATCACCGACATGCACGTCACGGGCTTCGTGCCGGGCTCCGACGAGCGCCGCCACTGGTCCGTCAACCTCTACCGCGTGCACAGCGGTTCGGGCCGCCCCATCGGCGTCGCCTGGCTCGGCATCGACATCACCGCCCGCCGCGCCGCCGCCCGCGAGGCCGCCGCCGCCCGGCGCAACCTCGCCCTGCTGAACGAGGCCGGCGCCCGCATCGGCAACTCCCTCGACCTGGAGACCACGGCCCGTCAGCTCCTCGACGTCGTCGTCCCCGGCTTCTGCGACCTGGCCACCGTCGACCTCTATCAGGGTCTGCTGGTCGGCGACGAGACTCCGCCCGGGCTCGCCGACGGCAGCGCCGAGCTGCGCCGCGTGGCCTTCGCCAGCGCCGTCTCCGACGCGCCCTTCGCCGGTACCGGCGTGCCCGTCGCGGTCGGCGCCGTCCACCACTACCCGTTCAACTCGCCCTGCGCGGACGCCCTGCGCACGGCCCGCCCGCAGACGGTCCCGGGCGAGGACGGCGGCCTGGTGCAGTCCACGCTGGCCGTGCCGATGGTCGCCCACGACACGGTCGTGGGCCTGGTCCAGTTCGCCCGGACGAAGGGCAGTGAACCGTTCGGCGACCGGGACCGCGACCTCGCCGTGGAGCTGGCGGCCCGCGCCGCGGTCTGCATCGACAACGCCCGCCTCTACCGGCGCGAGCACGAACGCGCGTTGATACTGCAACGGTCCCTACTGCCGCCCGGCGACCCGGAGGCCTCCGGCCTCGACATCGCCTGCCGCTACCTGCCCGGCAACGCCAACACCGGCCGGCCCAGCGAGGTCGGCGGCGACTGGTTCGACGTCATCGAACTCCCCGGACACCGCACGGCGCTGGTCGTCGGCGACGTCATGGGCCGCGGCCTGCGCGCCGCCGTCGCCATGGGCGAACTCCGCACGGCGGTCCGGACGCTGGCCCAGCTCGACCTGGAACCGGCCGAAGTGCTCTCCCAGCTGGACGAGATCGCCCGCGGCCTCGGCGCCCCCGGGGGCGTCCAGCAGGCGACCAGGGCGGCCCGCCGCCCCCGGGAGGCCGACCTCTCGGAGGTCTACCTGGCCACCTGCGTGTACGCGGTCTACGACTCGGTCACCCGGCGCTGCACCTTCGCCAACGCGGGCCACCTGCCCCCCGTCCTCGTCGAACCCGGCGAACAGGCCCTGATGCTCGACGTGCCGCCGGGCATGCCGCTCGGCGTCGGCGGTGAGCCCTTCGAGGAGGTCGAGGTCGAACTGCCCGAGGGCGCCCTGCTCGCGCTCTACACGGATGGACTGGTCGAAAGCCGCGACCACCCCCTCGACGAGGGCCTCCAGGCCTTCGTCAGCGCGCTCGCCGACCCCACCCAGCCCCTGGAGGACGTCTGCGACCACGTCCTCAACACCCTGGACACCCATCACGGCGAGGACGACATCGCGTTGCTGATGGCACGTGTACAGGGCCTGCCCACCGAGTCCGTCGGCGACTGGACCCTGCCGCGCGAGCCGCGCAGTGTGGGCCGGGCCCGAGAGTACGCCCGCGCCCAGCTCCTCAGCTGGGACCTGGAGCCCTTGGTCGACACCACCGAACTCCTGGTCAGCGAACTGGTCACCAACGCCCTGCGCTACGGCGAGGGCGAGATCCGCCTCCGCCTCCTCCTCGACCGCACCCTGGTCTGCGAGGTCTGGGACTCCGGCCTGGTCCAGCCGCGCCGCCGCCGGGCCCGCGACACGGACGAGGGCGGCCGCGGCCTCCAGCTCGTCGGCCTCCTCAGCGCGGCCTGGGGCTCCCGCCGCACGCCGCGCGGCAAGACGGTCTGGTTCGAACTCCCCCTCCCGGACGGTGGAACCGGCCTGCCGGATCCGGCGGAGGCGCTGTTGAGCTTGTTCTAGCGGGGTCTGCGACCCCGGTCGTCAGGAGAACTCCTCCAGCCGCTGCCGGTTGAGCAGGTGCGCGGGCAGACAGGGCTGCGCGGGATCGACGGGAAACCCGTAGTCGTAGGCGAGGCTCGCCATCGCGAGCGGCCCGAGTGCCACCCGGGCGCGCGGGGCCGCCGATCCGTCCCAGTAACCGCCATGCTCCGCGACGGCCTCGGCGAGCGCCTTGGCGAAGGTGTCGTGGTCACGTGCGATGAGCCGGTGGAAGAGGGCGGCGGGCTGGTAGTCGATCGCGTTCACGAACTCCGTCGGCGCGTGGGTCACGCCGTCCCGCCCCGACGTCTCGATGGTGGCGACGAGCTTCTCGACGACGTCATCCATGCTGGGACCGTCCGAGAAGTAGGCCCGCAGGGTGTCGATCCAGTGCAGGACGTACTCGTCCACGGAATCGTCCTGGCGCAGCGTCTCCGACGGCACCCGGCACAGCCGGCCGATCCGGTCCGTCTGGCGGCACACGATCGCGAGGTAGAGGGCGTCGAGCCAGCCCCGGGCGTCCGCGGGCGGTTCGGCGGGGAAGGCGGGCAACTGCCAGACGAGGTCCTCGCCCAGGTGGCACTCCTGCGCGGGCGCGCCGGTGAACAGTGCCGAGCCGAGCCGGGTCGCGGTGGCCCACGCGTCCCACGTGTCGATGTGCGCGACGTCCGGGTCGTAGGCGCAGCGCGCGTGGGCGAGCGACACGAGGGAGCGGAACGCGTCGGCCAGGGTCGCCGGGTCCTGCACGAGGCGGTCCATCGACTCCGCGGCACCCCGCATGAGTTCTTCGAGCCCGGCAGGCTCAGCGGCGGCGCGGGTGGCGAGACGGCCGGCGCGGTCGAGATGGACCAAGCCCTTCATCAGGCCCAGGAGATGCGGCGGCGGCTGCAGGGAGAAGGTGAGGGTCTCGTGATCGATGACCGTGAGCGAGGTCAGGGAGCCGCGGTGCCACCAGTAGACCCGCGGGGACAGCGCGCCCGGACCGTCCTCGTGGGCGCCCAGGGCGTACGCGGCAAGGCTGTTGACGGCGTCCACGACGGAACCGTCGGCGATCGGGTGGTACACCAGGTTGTGCCGTGTGGGCACCACGACCAGGGCGCCGGCGTCCGGAAGCCTCTCGCCGACGACCTTCCAGGCGACTTCCGCGAGGAACAGCGCTTGGCCGGCGACGAACGGGGAGTCCCCGTAGACGGAACGCAGCCTCGCCCCGCCCTCGACGCCCACCTCCTCGTGCCGGACGGGCACGCGCATCAGGTTCGCGCGCGCCGCCTCCCCGAGGGCCTGGAGCCCGGCACGCTCCACGTCCCGGTCGGTGAGGAGCCGCACGCTGGTGGGCCCGTCCAGGGCGTAGGCGAAGACCAGGCCGTCGGCCACGACGCGCGCGTAGCGCAGGGAACCGAGGAGTTCGGAAGGAACCGAGTCGACGGGCAGCAACCGGGCGTGCACACCCCGGAGCAGTTCCTCCGCGCTCTCATCCCCCTGGCTCGCCTGTCGCAGGCGGTCGAAGTGCGCGGCGACCAGGTCGGGCCAGTGCTCCTCCGGCGCCCTGCTGCACGTGTGCGCCAAGGACTCGAGGGAGTACTGGTGTCCCTCCCGGTAGTGCGGGGCGGCCAGTGCGCGCAAGTGCGTGGCCTGTGCGGCGGAGAGCATGGGCAGTTCGGAATCGGCGAGGTCGTCCGGTGTCATACCTGCGACCCTACGAGGCGTGTGCCCCGTCCCTGCGCCCGGCTTCCGCCCGCCCCTCGAGAGGCCCTGGGCCGGTCCAGGAGACAGGGTCCTAGACTCACCACACATGAGTGACGTGTTCGCCGTTGACCTGGCCCTCGACCTGTCGCCGAACCTGCCGGACGCCGTACTCGCGCACCTCCGCCGTCACCTGGAGGCCGACAGCGCGGACGACGACAGCGACGAGGTGGACTGGCCGGACTTCGTCCCCCTGCTCGCGGACCGGGGCCCGGCGGCACACATCGGCGGACTGCTGACCGGCGACCTCCACCGCGGCCCCCACCACTGGTCCCTGACGGCCCGCCAGGAGATCCACGCGGAACTCCTGCCCGACCTGGTCGCCCTGGCGGAGATGCTCGCCTTCAACGCGAGGACCGACGGAGTGATCGGCCAAGTGCGGTTCTACGAGGACGAGATCCCCGAACTCTTGGTCAACAGGTCGGGAACGCTGGTCAAGGTGCCACTGCGGAAGGCAGAACAGAATGCTTCCCGGCACCTGCCGTAGGGCACCAACCTGAACTGGCCGCGAGTCAGGTGGGAAACTCACCACACCATTTGCGGCTGATGAGCACAGCGGGCAGGTACTCGGACTCCACCTCGACGGGCAGGCCCGCGTCGTGGGCGGAGCAGGCCAAGGCGAGCGGGGCCAGGGCGACGAGACCCGAGGCCTGGAAGGCGCGGTCCTCCTCGCTCCAGTACTGCTTGTGCAGTTCGAGCGCCCGGGCCAGCGCCTGGTCGAAGGTCTCGGGGTCCTTGCGGATGAAGCGGTGGAAGACCTCCATCGGCGGATACAGCAGCTTGCTCACTGTTTCCGGGTCCGCGACAGCCTCCGGCTCGGTGCCGTCGACCGCGGCGACGAGCTTCGGCCCCAGGTCCGGGCCACCGCGCCAGTACGTCTGGATGGTGTCGATCCAGGCGTAGTGATACTCCTCGAACTGCCCGCCGTGCTCCCGCAGAAGAGAGAGCGGGACCTGGCACAGAGCGGTGATCTTGTCCCTCTCACGGCAGATCACGGCCAGGTAGAACGCGGAAAGCCAACTGCCGGGATTCACGTACCACTGCGGACCGGTGGCCTGCAGAGTGAGGTCCTTGTGCGCGATGCGGCACTGCACCTGGTCGTCCGTCGTGGCCGCCGCCGCGAAGACCGCGGAGCCGACCTGCATGGCCGTGACCCAGGCGTCCCACGAGGGGAACTCCGCCGCCCGGGGATCGATCAGGCAACGCGACTGAGCCAGGGTGAGCGTGACACGCTGGGCGTCGCCCAGCCTCATGGAGCGTTCCTCCAGCCCGGCGATCAGCTGCCGAGCGTTCTCCTGGAGCACTGCGAGACCCTCTTCCGCGTTCCCCGTGGGCAACGGAGGGCGGGGAATGATCGAGACCAACGCGTCTGTCCTTGGAAGATCTTGAAGTGCTTGAGCTCGGCCCCAGGATACCCAGAACTGGTCGAATCCCTTCGAGTCGCCGACGGGCGCCCGTTGATCCATGAGGCAGTGCGCTTCCGCCAGGGTGAGAGTGGTACCCAGGGCATCGCCAAGACTGGTCGAGTCCGCCTCCAGCCCCTCGTTCTCCTCCTGGGCGTTTCGCTGAAGGACGGCGAGACCTGCTTCCGCGTTCCCCGTGGGGAAGTGGTGACGGGAGACCGTCGAGACCAACGCGTACGCCTCGGAAACGTTCGGAACGAATCGTGCGGACATACTCGATGGTTCCCTGCTTCACCGTCGTGGCGTTGTCGGGCTGGTCAACGATGTTGCTGTGGATCGTCCTGCGACCAGGCCTCCGGCGCGGACGTACCGCACCTGGACTCCCGGCCCACGACCCTGCCCTGGTCGGCGTGGGCACCCACAAGGTGCCCGGTCAGCTGCCAGTGTTTTCGCTTGTACTGGCGGAGATGCTCGAGTCCAGCACGTAGCGGGAGCCCGTCTCGCTCGGCGTGCTCCTCAGGTGTCGTACTCGCCCACCCAGGACCGCCGCAGGAGGGCCCGCGGGAGGTACTCGGACTCGACTTCGACGGGCATGTCGGCGTCGTAGGCCATGCAGGCGATGGCGAGCGGACCGAGGGCGACCAGGCCCTCGCCGCTGAGGGAGCGTGCTTCGTTGGCCGTCCAGTACTCCTTGTGGCAGGTGAGGGCGTCGACAAGAGCGGTGTTGAACTGCTCGGTCTCCCGGCGCAGGTAGCGGTGGAAGAGTTCGAGAGGCGGATAGAGGATCTTCAGCATCAGTTCCGGGCCGGCGATCACGGCGGCTTCGGGGGTCGTGCCGTCGATAGCAGTGATCAGTGTGTCCCAGGTTTCCTGTCGCCCGAACCAGAAGTTCTGGAGAGTCTCCACCCAGGCGTAGATGTACTCGTCGAACTCCGCGCCCGACTCACGCAGGAAGGAGACGGGTACCTGGGCCAGTTGGTTGACCCGGTCGTTCTCGCGGCAGATCACGGCCAGGTAGAAGGAAGTGAGCCAGTTGCCCGCGTGGAGATAGTCCTGTGGGCCGGTGGCGGGCAGGTGCTTGACCTCACCCGTGCTGCAGACGCGGCACGGCACGGTGCCCTCGGTTGCCGTGCCGGCGGCGAAGAGCCCGCAGCCGATCTGCATGGCGGTGACCCAGGACTCCCAGGCCGGGAACTCACCTGCTGTGGGATCCGTCAGACAGCGCCACTTCGCCAGAGTGAGTGTGACTGGCAGTGCGTCGTATCGGTCGTCCTCCGAGGTCTCGACGTGGTCGAGTACGTCCTTGGTGCTCTTGATGATGGGTGCCATGAGCTCGGCCGCGTTGTCCGCGCGGAACTCATGGCGGGGAATGCGGGTGACCACTTGCTCTCCTCGGACTGCCTGCTCCGCGTGCGTTGGCCCGGCTTGTGGACGAGGGACGGGTGCCCCATGTCGGCCGATGGTGAGGGCCACATCAGGTGGGGAACTCACCGCACCAATTGCGGCCGATGAGAACCGCGGGCAGGTACTCGGACTCGACCTCGACAGGGATGCCTGCGTCATGGGCGAGGCAGGTCATGGCGAGTGGGGCCAAGGCCACGAGCCCCGAGATGCTGACGGCCCGGTCCTCCTCGCTCCAATATTGCTTGTGCAGTTCGAGTGCCTGGGTCAGAGCGCGATTGAAGCCCTCGTGATCCTTGCGGATGAAGCGATGGAACATCTCCATCGGCGGGTACACCAGTTTGCCCACCGTTTCCGGGTCGGCAACCGTCTCCGGATCGGTGCCGTCGACCGCGGAGACCAGCTTGGGGACGAGGTCCTGACCTCCGAGCCAGTAGGTCTGAAGGGTATCGATCCAGGCGTAGTCGTACTCCTCGAAGCGTGAACCGTTCTCGCGGAGCAGGGACACGGGGACCTGGCACAGGGCTGTGATCCTGTCCTTCTCCCGGCAAATTACCGCCAGGTAGAAGGCTGTGATCCAGGTCCCGGGGTGCACATACCACTGCTGGCCTGTGGCCTGTAGGGCGCGGTCCTTGTGGGCGATGCGGCACTGCACGTATTCCTCGGTCGCCGTCGCGGCAGCGAACACGGCCGAGCCGACCTGCATGGCTGTGACCCAGGCGTCCCACGTGGGATAGATCGCTGCCCGTGGATCCATGAGGCAGTGCGCTTCCGCCAGGGTGAGAGTCGTACCCAGGGCATCGCCAAGACTGGTCGAGTCCGCCTCCAGTCCGTCGATCTCCTCCTGGGCGTTTCGCTGAAGGACGGCGAGGCCTGCTTCCGCGTTCCCCGAGGGGAAGTGGTGACGGGAGACCGTCGAGACCAACGCGTACGCCTCGGAGGAGTTCGGAATGAATCGTGCGGACATACTCGATGGTTCCCTGCTTCACCGTCGTGCCGTTGTCGGGCTGGTCAACGATGTTGGTGTGGATCGTCTTGCGACCAGGCCTCCGGCGCGGACGTACCGCACGTGGACTCCCGGCCCACGAACCTGCCCTGGTCGGCGTGGGCACCCACACAACGGAAGAGGTCGGCGTGCCGCCTGACGTTCCACCCGAACCGCTCGAAAAGGCCCCAGGTCTTGAACGTCTGTTCAGTATTCGATCTCGCCGATCCAGGCATACTCCAAGAGAGCCTTGGGCAGGTACTCGGACTCGATTTCCACGGTGATGCCCTGGTCGCGGGCGAGGCATGCCATGGCCAGTGGGCCGAGGGCGACGAGACCGTCGGCGCTGGTGGCGCGGTCCAGGTCAGCAGTCCAGTACGCCTTGTGCCACCGCAGGGCATCGGCCAGGGCCTTGTTGAACTCCGCAGGGTCGCGGCGGATGACGCGGTAGAGCAGAATCATTGGCGGATACAGGATCTTCGACATCAGATCCGCGTCGGCGTACCGCAGCGCTTCCGGGCCGGTGCCGTCGACTGCCGCAATCAGCTTGTCGCCCACGTCCGGGCGGCCCAGCCAGAAGCTCTGCAGCGCCTCCACCCAGGAATAGATGTACTCGTCGAACACCGCGCCGGACTCGCGCAGGAAGGAGATGGGCACCTCGGCCAGCCGGTGCAGGCGGTCATTGTCACGGCAGATCATCGCGAGGTAGAAGGCAGTGACCCACGTTCCTGCGTTCAGGTAGGACTCGGGGCCGGTCGCGGGGAGCGTCTGCTCCTGCTCCTTGATCCGGCATGTGATGCTGGCGCCCTCGGGGGCGGTTGCCGCGGCAAAGAGCGCGGACCCGGTCTGCATGGCCGTGACCCAAGCCTCCCAGGTCTCGAACCTGACGGCCTGGGGGTCCACCGCACAGCGCTGCTGCGCCAGAGTGAGCGCCGTGCTCAGTGCCTGAGGGCGCAGGACGGGTGATTCAGCGAACTCGGCAAGGATCCAGTTTGTGGTCTCGCCGAGGGCGTCGAGAGTGTCCGGCACGTCGTCCGTTGGGTACTCGTGGCGGGGAACGGTCGTGACCACTGACGCTCTCCTCTAGTTGAACCTGTTGCTGATCGGGAACTGTTCCAAGGCGGCCCCGGCGTAGCTGCCGGTGTTTTCGTTGGCCTTGACCAGGACGTAGTCCAGCTTCCCATCCTTCCACGCCCGCAGGAGTTCTCCCGCTATGCGGACGTCCGCTCCCTTGCGGCTCATCATCTCGGCGATGATCGTGTGGACATACTCCGACGTGCCCTGCCGGACCATCCAGCCCTTCGCTGGGCCAGCCCCCTGGCGCCAGATCAGGTCGCTCTTCGGCGCCTTCGCCTCGACGATCAGATAGCTGCCGTCTTCACGCTTGTACAACTGGTCAAACATGTTCGCGCCGTTGGGCGTCTTCGGTAGCGTGACCGGCGTGTAGTCCGGGAACCGTTCCGGGATGACATGGATGCGGGCAGCCTCCTCGCCCAGGCGCTCGGCGATGGCGCTGTTGTTGGGCGTACCGGCAAGCCGCTGATCGTACGCCTTCTGGGCCTCGGCCAGGGAGTCCTGCAGTGCTGTATCGGCCGGATGCGACTTGGCTGCCTTCTCGGCGGCCGTGAGCTCCATGGCGACATGACGATCCTTCGCCACATTGTCCAGATGGTCGATCTGGGCATTGCTGAGGGAGTCGGTGCTGATGGGAACCGGGTCCAGCCTGGCGGGCGGCTGCTTGGAAGGCATGGAGTCCCGCGCGATCCAGTTGCCGTCCGCATCCTTGGCGAGGACAGGCAGGTAGTCGCCGTTCTCGTCGACCAGATCGGTGCTGTGCCGGTGGCCGTCTGAGCGGTAGTACTCCTTGAACCAGTCCGGGTTGGTGTTGGCCTTGTGGATCTGGTCGTCGATGATCTTCTGTTGTTCTTCGGGCGTCCGCGCCGCATGCGATTCGTCGGCGGCTCTGGAGCTCTCGTCCGTCTGAGGCGCAGTGGTGCCCGCCTCGTCGCCGACCCTTCCCCCATCGCCCAGGTCGTCGGCCCCGCGTCCGATGTCGCCGAGGCTGTCGTCGCCGAACCTGGTGGCCAGATCGTGGAGGGCGCCTGTGGATATCGAACCGCCGAGACTCCCAGGACGCAGCGCGGTGTTCGCGGCTCCGGGCGCGGTGTTGTCCAAGCTGTTGGATGAGATGTGATCGCCTGGGCCGCCCGGCAAGTCGTTGCCCAGACTGGTGCTGGGAACCCCGCTGTCCACACTGTTGGTCGGCAGGTTGTTGGCCAGGCCGCCCGGGGCATTGTCGGTGATGCTGCCTGGGCCCTCGGCGTGGACCCCCGGAGTGGCCCCTTCGTCGCCGGTTCGGCCGATGTCGCCGAGGGCATCGTCGAGGCTGTTGCCCAGGCGGATGTGCTGGCCGGCGCCTTCGACGGTGTGGGCTCCCGCGGTGACCAGGGCCGGCTGCTGGGCCGGGGAGTCCACGCGTGGGGTGTCCGCACCGGAGGCAGGCGAGCCCGTGTCCGGCATGTGGGGCTGGTCGACGACGTCGCCGGGGCCGTCGGCGGATTTCTGCAGGACGTTGCCGTGCTCGTCGAGGATGTTGCCGTCCGGGTCGTAGTAGCGGGCCGGGGCGCCGTCCTCGGTGGGGAGTTTCGTGGTGCCCTCGGGCAGGACCGGGGCGTCGTCGGGCAGTCGGACGTTGCCGTCGGGCAGTTTCGTCGCGCCGTCCGGCAGGGCCGCGCCCTCGGGCAGTTGCACCGTGCCGTCGGGAAGCTTGACCGTGCCTTCGGGCAGGGTGACGGCGTTCTCGGGCAGGGCGGGGATGTCGATGTTGCCGACGCCCTTGAGGCCCTTGGTGATGTCGCCGATCTTCGACAGGCCCGCGCCCGCGCCCTTGGCGATGTAGGTCATCGGGTCGATCACCCGGCCCGCCTTGCCCGCCACCGACAACGCCTTCGCCACCGCACCCGCCTTGCCCGCACCCGACGCCGCCGCACCCGCGCCGCCGGTGAAGACCGTCGTCAGCACGTTGAAGGTGACCGCACCCGCCGCCCGGGCGGGATTCTTGCCCCACTGATCCCAGGCCACCAGCGCCTTGCCGGTCTCCTTCATCGCCGTGCGCGAGTCACGCAGCCAGGAGGGCATGTCCTTGTCCGACGCCGTCCAGAACCACGCCTGCGCTCCGGGGATCGCGGTGATGGCCAGGCCGGTGGCGAGCTGGGCCAGGCCCTTCCATGCCTGGCCCATCGCTTCCCAGCCGCCGAAGCCGACCAGGGTGCCCAGGCCCTTGATCGTGCCCCAGATACCGTCGACGATCAGCCCGTCCCACACGAACGACTTCACCCAGTGGCCGACCTCGTACCACTTGTGCTTCTCCTCCACCGGGTCACCCCAGGGGAGTTTGGCGTTCTTCATGTCCTCGGCGTTGAAGCCGTACTGGTTCTTCTTGTCCGAACCGTCCCCGGCCACCATCTGCGTCCCGCCCCACAACGCGGTGATCTTGTTGTGGCAGGTCCGCTCCGCCGCCCAGAACGCCGCGACCGTCGCGGTGATGTCATCGCGCAGCTTGTTGTGCTCGTCGACCTTGTCCTCGTCGTACTCCCACTCGTCATCGTCCTTGACCGACGAGACAAAAGCCGCCGCGTCCGCCTTCAACTGCTTCAGCTTCGCCACCAGCGGACGGATTTCGGTGGCGTATGACGACAGCGCGCCCGAGACCTTCTCCAGGTCGTCGGCGAAGGCGTCCGCCTTCTCCTTGACCGGCTTCGTCGTCGCGAACAACTGCTCCGCCTCCGGAGCGTGGTAGAACGCCGACAAGCCCTGGAAACGGGAGTGGATGTCACCGCCCGCCTCCCGGACGTGACCCGCGTCCTTCTTCAGGTCCGCGTAGTCCGTCTCCAGCTGCTCCAGATTCCCGGTGAACTGCGGGATCTTCTCCGGCTGGATCACGTTTCCCAACCCCCGTACGCCTGTTGCCGCTTGCTCCGGACCGAGTCCCTCTGAGCTTCAGTCAGTCGGATCATCATACGAAGGGGTGCGGGTGGGGTCTGTGACCCGTTACGGAACCCGCACACGCAACCGAACGCGCGTGGCTCGTCAACCTGCCTCTCACGTGTCGACTCGCCCACCCAGGACCGTCAGGAGGGCCCGCGGGAGGTACTCGGACTCGACTTCGACGGGCATGTCGGCGTCGTAGGCCATGCAGGCGATGGCGAGCGGGCCGAGGGCGACCAGGCCCTCGCCGCTGAGTACTCCTTGTGCCAGGTGAGGGCGTCGACAAGAGCGCGGGGGATACGGGTGATCACTTGCTCTCCTTCACGTGCCCTTCCGCCAGGCCCGGGTCGGTCGACCGTGTCCATCCCAGGCTGAATCCGCCAAGAGCGTCATCCCGTTCTCGGCGAACACTTGGCGCGCAGCAAGCACACCATTGGAATGCCATTCTTTGAACTCACCGACGGGCCGGCCCTCCCGCAGTGTTCCCTCGGAGCGAAGGGTGCCGTCCTCGTACCACTCGCGGGACGGTCCGTTCTTGTACCCGTCGACGTAGTTGTCGAGGCTGACGAGGCTCTCGCCGAGGTGTTCGGTCACCTCGCCGGTGAAGGGTTGGCTTTGGTAGTACAAGCGCCCCGAGTCGTCCATGTCGACTTCGGGGGCGTCGATGTCCATGCGCTGCACGTCTGTCATCAGGGACTCCCGTCGCGCAGGACGGCAAGGACGGCAAGGGCGGCGGCGCGTGGTTCGCGTGTCGGATCAACTACGACAACGCCTCGAACCGCAACCGAACTCCCGTTCCCACTCGTCACCCCTGTCACCACTGCGAGATCGACGAGGGAGACGGCATGGACCGCACGGAGGGTACGACCCGGAACGACAACGACCCTGCTGAATCGCACGCCGGGCCGGAGCCCCAAGCCCAACCTGAAACCGACCCCGACCCCGCCCCCAGACCCCGCCACCGCCGCTGGCTCAGACGCGCAGCCTTAACCCTGCTCATCGCCCTCCTCCCCCTCATCACCGCCGAAACCGCCCTCTACATCAACTACACCGGCGACCCCGCACAGGGCACCCACACCCGCAACCGCGACGCCCTGTGGCTCGGCCACGCCTGGGTCGACGGCCGTAAGAAGGACGCCGACGTCACCGCCCTGGCCCGCCGCCTGCAAGGAACCGGCATTCGTGACCTGTACGTCCACTCGGGCCCCCTCGAACACGACGGCACGCTTCCCAAGTCGGTCTATCCGAGAGCCCGCTGGTTCATCGACGCCGTCCACGAGAAACTCCCCGGCGTCCGCGTCCAGGCCTTCCTCGGTGACGTCCTGGCGACCGAGAGCGCCGAGGGCATGCGCGTGGAGGACCCCAAGACCCGCGCCGCCGTGCTGCGTTCCGCCCGACAGGTCCTGGACACCGGCTACGAGGGCATCCACCTCGACCTGGAGCCCATGCCGTCCGGCAACCGCGCCTTCCTCACCCTGCTCGACGCCCTGCGCCGCGAGACCCGCTCCCGGGACGCGCAGCTCTCCGTGGCCGCCCACCAGATCGACCCGCTCCCGAACCTGCACACCGTGTTCGGTCTCTTCACCGAGAACCCCAAGTGGTGGTCGCAGGAGTTCTTCGGCCAGGTCGCCCGCCGCGTCGACCAGATCGCCGTGATGACGTACGACACCGCGCAGCCGCTGGAGGGCACCTACGGCGGCTACGTCGCCCAGCAGACCTCCCTCGCCCTGGAGGTCACTCCGGCCTCCACCGACCTGCTGATGGGCCTGCCCTTCTACTACGAGAGCAACTTCGACCACTGGGGCCACGCCGAGACCGTGCCCGCCGCCGTCCGGGGCGTCCGGCTGGGCCTGTCCCGCACGGACGCCGACCGGGCCCGCTTCGGCGTCGCCCTGTACATCGACTTCGCCGCGACCGAGGCGGACTGGCGGGCGTACAAGGAAGACTGGGTGCGGTGACTCCAACCGCGAGCAACGACGGCCGCCACCCTCACCCCCGACGCCCCCTCACCCGCGCCGACCTCGCCCCCCTCGCCCGCGCCGCCCTCGCCCCCGGCCGTACCCTCACCGGCGTCGAGCGCCTGCGCGGCGGCACCAAGAAGGGCGTCTACCGTCTGTTCCTCGACGACGACTCCACGGCCGTCGCCTACGTCTGGTCGGCCGACGAGGACTACTGGGACCAGCCGGACCCCGACCCCCGCGACCCCTTCTCCCACGGCACGGGCCTGGACCTGTTCCGGGCGGCCCACGACCGGCTGGCCGCCGCCGGCGTCCGCACCCCGCGCCTCCTGTACGCCGACGCCACGCACACGCACCTCCCGGCGGACGCGGCCGTCGTCGAGGACCTGACCGGTGGCAGCCTGGAGGACCTCCTGGCTCGGGACCCGCACAAGGCGCCTCAGGCCCTGGAGCGGATGGCGGAACTCCTCGCCACCCTGCACGCCCACACCGGCCCCCGCCTCGGGAAGGTCGCCCTCGTCGACGACGGCGGCGACGACGACGGCGGTTCCTCCCACGCCGCCACCTGCGAGCAGCGGGTCACCGAGAGCGCCCTGCGCTCCCTCGCCGAAGCGGCCCGCCGCGAGCCCCGTGCCGCCGCCGTGCGCCGGGAACTGGAGGAGACCGTCCACGCCCTGGCCGCCGAGGTCCGCCCGCGCGACCGCCACACCCTCGTCCACGGCGAACTGGGGCCGGACCACGTCCTGCTCACGCCCGACGGGCAGCCCGCCCTCATCGACATCGAGGGGCTGATGTACTCCGACGTGGAGCAGGAGCACGTCTTCCTCCGGCTCCGCTTCGGCCCGCACTACGACGCCCTGCGGGCCCCGGGCCTGGACGAGGCCCGCATGCGCCTGTACCGCCTGTCGATGCACCTCGGGCTGGTCTCGGGTCCGCTGACCCTCATCGAGGGCGACTTCCCGCACCCGGAGCGGATGCGGGAGATCGCGGAACACAACCTCCAGCAGGCGCTCAGCCTGCTGAGGAGCGCCTCCTGATCTTCGAGCCCAGCCAGACCAGGGGGTCGTACTTGCGGTCGATCGCCCGTTCCTTCAGGGGGATCAGCGCGTTGTCCGTGATCTTGATGCCCTCGGGGCAGACCTCCGTGCAGCACTTGGTGATGTTGCAGTACCCCAGGCCGTGCTCGTCCTGGGCGGTGGTCTTGCGGTCCAGGCCCCTCTCCGCCGCCGCGTCCAGCGGGTGCATGTCCAGCTCCGCCACCCGCATCAGGAAACGGGGACCCGCGAACGCCTGCTTGTTCTCCTCGTGGTCACGGACCACATGACAGGTGTCCTGGCACAGGAAGCACTCGATGCACTTGCGGAACTCCTGAGGCCGGTCCACGTCCTCCTGCATCATCCGGTACTCGCCGGGAGCGACACCGGCGGGTGGCACGAAGGCGGGAACCTCCCTCGCCTTCTGGTAGTTGAAGCCGACGTCCGTGACCAGGTCGCGGATCACCGGGAAGGCGCGCAGGGGCGTGACCGTGATGGTCTCCGCGCGGTCGAACACCGACATGCGCGTCATGCACATCAGCCGCGGCCGGCCGTTGATCTCCGCCGAGCAGGAACCGCACTTGCCCGCCTTGCAGTTCCAGCGCACGGCGAGGTCGGGCGCCTGGGTGGCCTGGAGCCGGTGGATGATGTCGAGCACCACCTCGCCCTCGTTGACCTCGACCTCGAAGTCCTCCAGGCCGCCGCCGCTCACGTCCCCGCGCCACACCTTGAAGTGGGCCGCATAGCCGCTCATTCGTACAGCTCCTCTTCGGCGAGGTACTTGACCAGCTCCTCCTTGTCGAACAGGGCGAGCAGGTCGGCACGGACGGGTTCGGTGGTCTCGCGGGTGAGCGTGATCTGGCCGCGGACCGGGTCCGTCGCCGCCAGGCCGCCCGTCGGGTCGGTGAGCGCGCAGAGCAGGTTGATCCGGCGCCACTTGCGGTCCATCGACGGGTGGTCCTCCCGCGTGTGGCCGCCGCGCGACTCGGTGCGCTCCAGCGCGGCCCGCGCCACGCACTCGCTGACCAGCAGCATGTTCCGCAGGTCCAGGGCGAGGTGCCAGCCCGGGTTGAACTGCCGGTGCCCCTCGACCCCGGCCCGGCGCGCCCGCACGCGCAGCTCGGCCAGCTTCTCCAGGGCCTGCTTCATCTCCGTCTCGCGGCGGATGATGCCGACCAGGTCGTTCATGGTCTGCTGGAGTTCCTGGTGCAGGGTGTACGGGTTCTCCGGCGGGCCCCCGGCCGGTTCCTCGATCTCCGCCTCGGCCGAGAAGGGCCGCAGTGCCTCCGCGGCGGCGGCGTCGATCTGCCCGTCGTCCACGGCGGGGCGCGCCCCGGACCGTTCCGCCGCGTACTCGGCCGCGTGCCAGCCCGCCCGGCGGCCGAAGACCAGCAGGTCGGACAGGGAGTTGCCGCCGAGCCGGTTGGAGCCGTGCATACCGCCGGCGACCTCACCGGCCGCGTACAGCCCGGGCACCCCGCGCGCCGCCGCCGTCTCGGACTCGACCGCGATCCCGCCCATCACGTAGTGGCAGGTGGGCCCGACCTCCATGGGCTCCGCCGTGATGTCGACGTCGGCCAGCTCCTTGAACTGGTGGTACATCGACGGCAGCCGCCGCTTGATCACCTCGGCGGGCATTCGCGTCGACACGTCGAGGAACACGCCCCCGTGCGGGGAGCCGCGGCCCTCCTTCACCTCGGCGTTGATCGCCCGGGCGACCTCGTCGCGGGGGAGCAGCTCGGGGGGACGCCGGTTGTGGTCCGGGTCGTCGTACCAGCGGTCGGCCTCCTCCTCCGTCTCGGCGTACTTGTCCTTGAAGACGTCGGGGATGTAGTCGAACATGAACCGCTTGCCCTCGGAGTTGCGCAGCACCCCGCCGTCACCGCGCACCGACTCGGTGACGAGGATGCCCTTCACCGACGGCGGCCAGACCATGCCGGTCGGGTGGAACTGCACGAACTCCATGTTCAGCAGGGGAGCGCCCGCGAGGAGGGCCAGCGCGTGGCCGTCGCCGGTGTACTCCCAGGAGTTCGACGTCACCTTGAAGGACTTGCCGATGCCGCCGGTCGCGATCACCACGGCCGGTGCCTCCAGCACGAAGAAGCGGCCCGACTCGCGCTCGTAGCCGAAGACCCCGGAGACGCGGCCGTCCTCCTTCAGCACCCGCGTGACCGTGCACTCCTGGAAGACCTTCAGCCGGGACTCGTAGTCGCCGGTCTCCCGGAAGTCCTCCTGCTGCAGGGAGACGATCTTCTGCTGGAGGGTGCGGATCAGCTCCAGGCCCGTGCGGTCGCCCACGTGGGCGAGGCGCGGGTACTCGTGGCCGCCGAAGTTGCGCTGGGAGATCCGGCCGTCCTTGGTGCGGTCGAACAGCGCGCCCCAGGTCTCCAGCTCCCACACCCGCTGCGGCGCCTCCTGGGCGTGCAGCTCGGCCATCCGCCACTGGTTGAGGAACTTGCCGCCGCGCATGGTGTCGCGGAAGTGGACCTGCCAGTTGTCACCCGCGTTGACGTTGCCCATCGCCGCGGCGATGCCGCCCTCGGCCATCACCGTGTGCGCCTTGCCGAACAGCGACTTGCAGATCACGGCCGTACGGGCGCCCCGCTCGCGGGCCTCGATGGCGGCGCGCAGCCCGGCACCGCCCGCGCCCACCACGACGACGTCCCATTCCTGCCGGTCGACCACGGACATCAGAACGCACCCCTCATCAGAAGAACCGCGGATCGTCGAAGGCGCCGGACGCGAGCAGGTAGACGTAGAGGTCGGCGAGCGCCACGCTCACCAGCGACGCCCAGGCCAGCTGCATGTGCCGGGCGTTGAGCTTCCCCACCCACTGCCACATCCGGTAGCGCACGGGATGCCTGGAGAAGTGTTTGAGCTTGCCGCCGACGATGTGCCGGCAGGAGTGGCAGGAGATCGTGTACGCCCAGATCAGCCCGATGTTGACCAGGAACACGAGCGTGCCGAGGCCCATGTGGCCCCACGCGTAGTTCTCGTCGCGGAAGGCGAGCACGGTGTCGTAGGTGAGGATGCCGGCGACGAGGAGCGCGGCGTAGAAGAAGTACCGGTGGATGTTCTGCAGGATCAGCGGGAAGCGGGTCTCGCCGGTGTACTTCTTGTGGGGCTCGGCGACCGCGCAGGCCGGCGGGGACGCCCAGAAGCCCCGGTAGTAGGCCTTGCGGTAGTAGTAGCAGGTCAGCCGGAAGCCCAGCGGGAAGATCAGGATGATGATCGCGGGGGAGATCCCCCACCAGCCGCCGAAGATCTCCCAGTTCGGGCCGGCCTTCATCGGCTCGCAGTTCTCCGCCAGGCAGGGGGAGTAGAAGGGCGAGACGTACGGCGCCGCGTAGTAGTCGGCGTTCGCGAAGGCCCGCCAGGTCGAGTAGACGATGAAGGCCAGCAGGCCGGCGACCGTGCCGGCGGGGGCCAGCCACCAGCGGTCGGTGCGCAGGTGCGGGGCGGCGATCGCGGCGCGCGTACCCGCCCGCACGCCGCCGCTTCTCGGATGGGGTTCGGTGGCGGGAGGTTCCGTACCAGTGGCCACGTGACGACTCCGGTCGGGTTCAGGGGGGAGGTGCCGGTCGCTCGACGCCCTCCCGGTCAGGGAGCGCGCCGGTCCCGGGCGCCGAGCCCCTCGTCGTCCGAGTCGACCCACAGCGACGGGTCGTACGGCGCGTCCGAGATGGTGACGAGGTCGGGGCGCTTCGGCGCGGCAGGCGTGGCGGCGGCGTCGCGCAGCAGGGCGACGCTCTCGCGCAGGTGGTTGGCGTCGGCCCGGACGCGGCGCATCTCCAGGCCGCCGGTGCCGAGCTGCTTCTCCAGGCGTCCCAGCGAGCGGAACAGCTCGTCGAGGCTGCGCTGGACTGACGTCAGTTCGTCGTGAACGGACATGACTTGCCCTCACTTCCACGGGTCCTTCGCGGCCCAAGGCGGCAACGTTCATGCGCCTGCGAGTGTTGCGCGTCACACCTTGTGCTGTGAAGGGATGTGCATCGATTGGCCGAGGCGTGTGGGTGCACCGAGCGGTGCGTTGGTCCGCATGGGTGGCTTCCCGTCCGTGACCGCCGTGTCGCCCTGTGTTGCCGAACCCTTTCCTCTTCAGTGGCCGCATACATCAGATGAACTCCAAATACCGCCAAAAGTGATCATAACGCCCGCGGCTTCCCGGAGGTAGCACAGATGTCCCAGCACGGCGTCGGCCCGCGTGCGGTCACGCGCTCGGTCGCCTTCCTCACCGCGGGCGTGCTCGCGGTGCCCGCGCTCGCCGGATGCGGCTCCGAGGACCCGGCCGGCAAGCCGCTCGCCGGGCAGGACATCCAGCCCGCCGCCCGCGACAGGATCGCCGACGGCGGCACCCTGCGCTGGGCCGTCGACTCCGTGCCCGACACGCTGAACACCTTCCAGTCGGACGCCGACGCCACCACCACCCGCGTCGCCCAGGCCGTCCTGCCGTCGATGTTCCGGATGAACGCCTCCGGCCGCCCCGAGCGCAACCCCGCCTACCTGGAGTCCGCGAAGGTCGTCGAGACCGAGCCCAAGCAGGTCGTGCTGTACAAGCTCAACCAGCAGGCCGTCTGGAGCGACGGCCGGGAGATCGGCGCCGCCGACTTCGCCGCCCAGTGGCGCGCCCTGTCCGGCAAGGACACCGCCTACTGGACCGCCCGCAACGCCGGCTACGACCGCATCCAGAAGATCGAACGCGGGGACAACGCCCTGGAGGTCCGGGTCACCTTCAGCCGCCCCTACGCCGACTGGCGCTCGCTGTTCTCCCCGCTGTACCCGAAGGACGTCATGGGCACCCCGGACTCCTTCAACGACGGGGCCCGCAAGAAGCTCAAGGTCACCGCCGGACCCTTCACGGTGAAGGAGGTCGACACCAAGGACGAGGAGATCACCCTCGCCCGCAACCCGCGCTGGTGGGGCGAGCCCGCCAAGCTCTCCGAGATCGTGCTGCGCACCGTCCCGCGCGACAAGCGGGCCTCCGAGCTGGCCGCCGGCACCCTCGACCTGGCCGAGATCGACCCCTCGGCGGCCCGCCGCATCACCGTCGCCGCCCGCCCGCAGAGCACCAGCAGCCCGCTGATGGGCCCGGGCGCCGACCGCACCGCCGCCGACGACCTGCGCTCCTGGGCCGTCGCCAACGGCTCCGACGAGGACGCCGCCGACGAGGAGACCGTCGCCCGCAGGAAGCTGCGCAAGGCGGCCGCCAAGTACGCCCGGCAGCAGCAGGCCCTGCGCGGCTTCGAGGTCCGCAAGTCCCTGGAACCGGCCTTCACCCAGCTCGCCCTGAACGGCGCCGAGGGCCCCCTCGCCGACGAGCGCGTCCGCCGGGCCGTCGCCCGCGCCCTGGACCGCAAGGAGCTGGCCGAGGCCGTCCTCAAGCCCCTCGGCCTGCCCGCCGTCCCGGTCGGCAGCCACCTGGCCCTGTCCGGCCAGGCCCACTACGCCGACAACAGCGGCGCCCTCGGCGGCCAGGACACCAAGGAGGCGCAGGCCCTGCTCGCCGACGCCGGCTGGGTGCGCGGCGGCCCCGTCAAGGAGCAGAAGAAGAAAGAGGAGAAGGCGGCCGGCCCCGAGGGCGAGAAGGCCTCCGGCTCCTCCGGCGACGCGTCGGACGACGACGGCACGTACATCGTCGGCGAGGACGACAAGGCCCGCCGCGGTCCGGACCCCGCCGACCACCTCGCCCAGGACGGCAAGCAGTACAAGCACCCGCACCACGGAGGCGCCCCCGGCGCGTACGCCCCCCAGGGCACCGCCGCCCCGGCGAACCGCGAGGCCGCCCCGCTCGCCAAGAACGGCAAGGCCCTCACCCTCCGCTTCGTGCTGCCCTCCGGGCCCGGCTCCCAGACGCTGCGCACGATCGCCGACCGCATCTCCCGCATGCTGGAGCGCGTCGGCATCCGCACGGAGATCTCCAAGGTCGCCGACGAGTCCTACTTCAAGGACCACATCGCGTCCGGCCAGTACGACCTCGCCCTGTACTCCTGGCCCGCGACGGCCTTCCCCGCCACCGACGCCCGCCCCGTCTACGCCAAGCCGGTCCCGGCCGCCGACGGCTCCCTCAGCATCGAGCAGAACTACACCCGCGTCGGCACCGACCAGGTCGACCAGCTCTTCGACCAGGCCGTGGCCACCCTCGACGAGGGCGAGTCCCGCTCCCTGATCCGCAAGGCCGACTCCCGCATCTGGGCCGCGGCCGGCTCCATCCCCCTCTTCCAGCGCCCCCAGCTCATGGCGGCCCGCAAGAACCTGGTCAACACCGGCGCCTTCGGCTTCGGCACGCCGGTCTTCGAGGACATGGGCTTCCTGAAGAAGGGCGCGAAGCCGGCGTCGGGCCCCTCGGCGAAGGACCAGTGACCCGGTAGCTCCCTTGCCGTTCCCGCCCGGCGCCCGCACCATGAACGCGGCAGTGATCATGGTGCGGGCGCCGGGCGTCCGCACCCGGGGGACGGGAGTCGGCGGATGCGCGGCACGGTGGGGCGGGCCTGCGCGGCCGGGCTGGTCATCGGGGTGCTGGTGGCGGGGATGGCGGCGTGCACGGCGGAGACCGACGGCGACGGCACGCACCGCGAGACCAGCGGGGCGGTGGCAAAGGCCTGCGCGGACGGCGTCTTCACCTGGTCCCACGTCACCACGCGGGACCGGCTGACCGGGATCTCCGACCCGGAGCGGCTCGGCGCGGGCGGCGGCGCCCTGCGGAACCCGGTACGGCGGGTGTACACCCCGAGCCCCTCGGTACGCGCCGAGGGACCGGCCCCGTCCGCCGCGGAGATCCTCTTCTCCCTCGGCAAGAAGACCGGGGAGATCGACTCCGACGCGCCCACCCTGGCCCAGGCGGGCGGGGACACCTGGGCGTTCACCGACGTCAGGCAGCCGGCCCCGAGGCTCGACCAGGACCGCGTCACGCCGCACGCGGCGGGCGAGTTCTACCAGTACGCCGGTGTGCGGGAGGTGTCGGCGGACTTCCGCTACACCTGCCCCGACGGCAGGACCGTCTCCGGCCACGCCCGGAACTGGACGGTCGACCTCGCGGGACTGGCCGACTGCGACGAACGCCCGGACTCGCCCCTGGCCCGCGAGGCCGCCCGGCAGGCCTGCGAACGGGCCATGTCTGGCGCTCCTAGCCCGTCCGGCGCTTGAGGACGAGGCCCGTTCAGGGCCGAAGCGGGGTCTGGGGGCGGCAGCCCCCAGCAGGCCCCGGCACCGACGCCGAGAACCTCATGACAAGGCCCTGAACTGCACCGACGTATCCCGGCTAACCCCAGCGGCCGCGCACCCGTACCATGGGGTGAGGCCGTGGCATGTTGAGCCCGGCAGGGCCCGCGCACCACCGACGTACGCGCAGGGCATTCCTCACACTCCGGGAGTACGCCTTCTTATGGCCACGCGCCACGACATCCGCAACGTCGCCATCGTCGCCCACGTCGACCACGGCAAGACCACCATCGTCGACGGCATGCTGAAGCAGGCCGGCGCCTTCGCCGCCCACCAGCTCGACTCGGTCGACGACCGCATGATGGACTCGAACGACCTGGAGCGTGAGAAGGGCATCACGATCCTCGCCAAGAACACGGCGGTGAAGTACCACCCCAAGGACGGCGGGGACCCGATCACCATCAACATCATCGACACCCCCGGCCACGCCGACTTCGGCGGCGAGGTCGAGCGCGGTCTGTCGATGGTCGACGGCGTCGTCCTGCTCGTGGACGCCTCCGAGGGCCCGCTCCCGCAGACCCGCTTCGTGCTGCGCAAGGCGCTCCAGCAGCGGCTGCCCGTCATCCTCTGCATCAACAAGACGGACCGCCCCGACTCCCGGATCGACGAGGTCGTCAACGAGACGTACGACCTCTTCCTCGACCTGGACGCCGACGAGGACCAGATCGAGTTCCCGATCGTCTACGCCTGCGGCCGTGACGGCATCGCGTCCCTCACCAAGCCCGAGGACGGCACGGTCCCGTCCGACTCCACCAGCCTGGAGCCGTTCTTCTCCACGATCCTGGAGCACATCCCGGCCCCGACCTACGACGAGTCGGCCCCGCTCCAGGCGCACGTCACGAACCTGGACGCCGACAACTTCCTCGGCCGTATCGCGCTGCTGCGCGTCCAGCAGGGCGAGCTGAAGAAGGGCCAGACGGTCGCGTGGATGAAGCGCGACGGGTCCGTCACCAACGTCCGCATCAGCGAGCTGATGATGACCGAGGCGCTGACCCGCAAGCCCGCCGAGAAGGCCGGCCCCGGTGACATCTGCGCCGTCGCCGGCATCCCGGACATCATGATCGGCGAGACCCTGGCCGACCCGGAGAACCCGGTCGCGCTGCCGCTGATCACCGTCGACGAGCCGGCGATCTCCATGGTCATCGGAACCAACACCTCCCCGCTGGTCGGCCGCGGCGCCACCGGCAAGGGCGCCGACAACAAGGCGGCCGTCAAGGACCGCAAGGTCACCGCCCGCCAGGTCAAGGACCGTCTGGACCGCGAGCTGATCGGTAACGTCAGCCTCCGCGTGCTCGACACCGAGCGGCCGGACGCCTGGGAGGTGCAGGGCCGCGGCGAGCTGGCGCTGGCCATCCTCGTCGAGACCATGCGCCGCGAGGGCTACGAGCTGACCGTGGGCAAGCCGCAGGTGGTCACCAAGGACGTCGACGGCAAGGTCTACGAGCCGGTCGAGCGCATGACGATCGACGTGCCCGAGGAGCACATGGGCGCCGTCACGCAGCTCATGGGCGTCCGCAAGGGCCGCATGGACAACATGTCCAACCACGGCTCCGGCTGGGTCCGCATGGAGTTCGTCGTGCCCTCCCGGGGCCTCATCGGCTTCCGCACGGAGTTCCTGACGCAGACCCGCGGCACGGGCATCGCCCACTCCATCCACGAGGGCTTCGAGCCCTGGTTCGGCACGCTCCAGACCCGCAACAACGGCTCCCTGGTCGCCGACCGCTCCGGCGCGGTCACCGCCTTCGCGATGACCAACCTCCAGGAGCGCGGCGTGCTCTTCGTGGAGCCGGGCACCGAGGTGTACGAGGGCATGATCGTCGGTGAGAACTCCCGCTCCGACGACATGGACGTCAACATCACCAAGGAGAAGAAGCTCACCAACATGCGGTCGTCGACGGCCGACGTGACGGAGTCCATCGTCCCGCCGCGCAAGCTGTCGCTGGAGCAGTCCCTGGAGTTCTGCCGTGACGACGAGTGCGTCGAGGTCACCCCGGAGGCCGTGCGCATCCGCAAGGTGAACCTGGACGCCCGCGAGCGCGCCCGCGCCGCGAGCCGCGCCAAGCACGGCTGACGCCAGGCGGTCCCATGACAGCACCGGGCACCCCGCGAGGGCGGGGTGCCCGGTGCTGTTCGTCACGGTGCTGCCGTCACAGCGCGGGTAAAGGGCGGGGAACGCGAAGGAAAGGGTGAGGGAAAACCCTCGATTTGCCGGTGACGGCCGTGCTGAGCGGCCCGCGCCCACTACCCTGCTGCGGAAGTGCCGAGCCTCCCCGGTCCGGGGAACGCGCAACGGCCTTGCCGCACAGCCTTCTTGAGCGCGCGACAGCCGCCGGTGGCACCTTGCACGGGAGCCACGGTAGTCGCAAGCGGTTTATCTCACTCTCGCGTCCGGAATGCGGACAGTCGCTACCGATAGATGTGTAACAAGTCCGTTTCGCAGGGATCTTTCACCAAACCCTTTGTCCGGATTTTGGAAGATGTATACGCGAGCTGTGATCGAACCGAGACCTCGAGAGTGTGGTTCGGTCCTGGCGTTTGGCAGATAGTTAGGCGCGTAGAGCTCGGATGAAGAGTCACTCGCCGGCAGCGGCGCGACTCACGAGCGCGGGGGCACCTGACGATTTCCGGCACCGGCGACGGGCGGTGGCGGTGGTCTGTCCTGTGCTCCCTTTGCGGTGAACCAATGACTTCATAGGAGGAACCCATGCGCGGTGCCAGGAGCGCCAAGTGGGTCGCGGGGGCGATAGTCGTCGCCCTGGCCGCCACCGCCTGCGGCGGCAGCGGTGATGACGAGGGGAACAACAAGGGTTCCGGGCCTGCGGGATACGTCTCGATCGACGTCGGCGAGCCGCAGAAGCCGCTGATCCCGGCTGACACCAACGAGAGCAACGGCTCGTACGTCATCCAAGCCCTGTTCACGCAGCTGCTGGACTTCGACGCCAAGGGCGAGATCGTCTACACGAACGCCGAGTCGGTCACGACCAAGGACTCGAAGACGTGGACGGTCAAGCTCAAGAAGGGCTGGAAGTTCCACAACGGCGAAGAAGTCACCTCCAAGTCGTACATCGACGCTTGGAACTGGTACGCCAACATCAAGAACAACCAGCAGAACTCCTTCTGGTTCCAGGACATCAAGGGCTACGACGATGTCCACCCGGAGAAGGGTGAGCCGAAGGCCAAGGCCATGTCCGGTCTGAAGGCCGTGGACGACCACACCTTCACCATCGAGCTGAAGTACACGATGCCGTACTTCATCTACAAGCTCGGCTACACCACGTGGGCCCCGCTGCCCAAGGTCTTCTACGACGACCCGAAGGCCTTCGGCCAGAAGCCGGTCGGCAACGGTCCCTACACCTTCGAGAAGTGGGACCACAAGAAGCTCATCCAGGTCAAGGCCTGGGACGACTACCTGGGCCCGAACAAGGCGAAGAACAAGGGCGTCCAGTTCAAGAACTACACGACGGTCGAAGCCGCCTACAAGGACGTCGTCTCCGGCAACCTGGACATGATCCGCCAGGTCGGCCCGACGGACCTGCCGAAGTACAAGCAGGACCTGGGCGACGGCGCCATCGACCAGCCGTACGCGGCCATCCAGACGCTGACCCCGGCGTTCTACTCGAAGACGTTCAAGGACATCGACCCGAAGGTCCTGCAGGGCCTGTCGATGGCGATCGACCGCAAGACGATCACCGACACGGTTCTGAACAAGACCCGCACGCCGGCCCAGGGCTTCACGCCGCCGGGCGTCAAGGGCTACCAGAACCTGGACACGGACGTGTTCACGTACAACCCGGCGAAGGCCAAGCAGCTCATCCAGGAGGGTGGCGGCGTTCCGGGCAACAAGTTCACCATCCAGTACAACACCGACGGTGGACACAAGGAGTGGGTGACCGCGGTCTGCGAGTCCATCCGCAAGGCCACCGGCGTCGACTGCGTCGGCGACCCGAAGCCGGACTTCGCCACGGACCTCGAGGCCCGTGACAACGACCAGGTGAAGGGCATGTACCGCGGTGGCTGGGTCGCCGACTACCCGGTCAACGCCAACTTCATGAAGGAGCTGTACCACTCCACCGCCGAGGCCAACAACGGTCACTTCTCCAACAAGGAGATCGACGGGCTGATGAACAAGGCGGACAGCGCCAAGTCCCTCGACGCGTCGGTGAAGGCCTTCCAGGAGGTCGAGAAGAAGCTGGTCGAGCACATGCCGGCCATCCCGCTCTGGTACTACCGCATCAACGGCGGCCACGGTAAGAACGTCGACAACGTCAACGTCGACTTCCACGGTGACCTCGAGGTCTGGGGCGTCACCACCAAGTAAGAGGAGCCTTTCCGGGCTCTTCCCACTCGGCCGTAAGCCCGCCGCCGCCCAGGTGGCGGTGGGAGGTTCGGGGGGCCGTCTCGTCACCAGGAGACGGCCCCCGCACCTGCGTTAACCCCTCACGGAGGCACCTATGGGGCGCTATGTCGCACGACGACTGCTCCAGATGATCCCGGTGTTCATCGGGTCAACCTTGATCATCTTTTGCATGATGTACGCCCTGCCCGGCGACCCCGTCCGGGCGATGATGGGAGACCAGGCGTACGACCCGACAGTGGTCGCGGGCATCAAGAAGGAGCTCGGTCTCGACCAGCCGCTCCTTCAGCAGTACGTGAACTACATGACCGGGCTGTTCCAGGGCGACTTCGGTACCCAGATCGCCAGTCAGCGGCCCATCGCGGACATCATCGCTGACGCCTTCCCGGTGACGATCAGGCTGACGCTCTTCGCCTTCACCTTCGTCACGCTCGTGGGCATCGGCCTCGGTGTGGTCGCCGGTCTGCGCCCCGACACGCTGCGGGACCGCGGGCTGCTGACGCTGACCCTGGTCCTCGTCTCCATGCCGTCCTTCGTGCTGGGCTTCCTGCTGCAGTACCTGTTCGCCTTCCAGTGGTCGGTCACCACGCCCACGGTGACGGACTCGACGGACTTCTCCCAGCTCATGCTCCCCGCCATCGTGCTGGCGTCCCTCTCCCTCGCCTACGTCGCCCGGCTCACCCGGACGTCGATCGCGGAGAACCTGCGGTCCGACTACATGCGCACCGCCGTGGCCAAGGGGCTGCCCCGCCGCCGTGTCATCGGTGTCCACCTGATGCGCAACTCGCTGATCCCCGTGGTCACCTTCCTCGGTATCGAGCTCGGCAACCTGATGACCGGCGCCATCGTGACCGAGGGCATCTTCAACGTGCGGGGTATCGGCATCGAGATCTACGACGCGCTCAGCCGGCGTGAGGGCGCCACGGTCGTGGGAATCGCCTCGCTGATGGTGCTCATCTACCTCGCCGCCAGCCTGATCGTCGACCTGCTCTACGCGGTCCTGGACCCGAGGATCCGGTATGCCTGACAAAACCGTCGAGAAGAAGGTCGACGCCCTCCCCGGTGACACCGTGAGCACCGCGGGCGTGGTCGTGGCCGACTCCGGCCCGGCTCCCGACAAGGCGCGCAGCCTCTGGTCCGACGCCTGGCACGACCTGCGCCGCAACCCGCTGTTCCTGGTCTCGGCCGCGCTGATCGTGTTCCTGCTGGTGATGTCGCTCTGGCCGGGGCTGTTCACCAACGCCTCGCCACGCGACGCCGATCTGGCCAAGCACTACCTGGGGAAGCCGAACTGGGGGCACTTCTTCGCTCCCGACTGGTTCGGCTACGACGTCCAGGGCCGCTCGATCTACGCGCGCGTCGTCTACGGTGCCCGCGCCTCGATCACCGTCGGTGTGGGCGTCACCATCGCCGTCACCATCATCGGCACGTTCATCGGCATGATCGCCGGCTACTTCGGCGGCTGGACCGACACCCTGCTGTCGCGGCTGACCGACATCTTCCTCGGCATCCCGTTCCTGCTCGGCGCCCTGGTCGTGCTCAACTCCTTCGACGACCGCACCGTCTGGGTCGTCATCATGGCCCTCGCCTTCCTGGGCTGGACCCAGATCGCCCGGGTCGCCCGCGGTGCCGTCATCACCATCAAGCAGGCGGACTACGTGGTGGCCGCCAAGGCGCTCGGTGCCTCGACGTCCCGGATCCTGTTCCGGCACATCCTGCCCAACGCCCTCGCGCCCATCATCGTCGTGGCGACCATCGCGCTCGGCGGCTACATCGCGGCCGAGGCCACCCTGTCCTTCCTGGGCGTGGGTCTCGGTGACTCGGCGGTATCCTGGGGCGGCGACGTCGCGCGAGGACGTGAGCAGCTCCGTATCGCGCCCCACACCCTGATCATCCCGTCGGTGATGGTCTCGATCACGGTGCTGTCGTTCCTGATGTTCGGCGATGCGGTACGCAACGCCCTCGACCCCAAGCTGCGCTGAGGGAGGCGTACGTGACCATCATCGATGAAGTGGCCGAGAGTCCCGCCCCCGACGGCTCGGGGGGCGCGGACCGTCCGCTGCTGGAAGTCCGCGACCTGCACGTGGAGTTCCGCACGCGCGACGGGGTCGCCAAGGCCGTCAACGGCGTCAACTACTCCGTCTCCGCGGGCGAGACGCTCGCCGTGCTCGGCGAGTCCGGCTCCGGCAAGTCCGTCACCGCCCAGGCCATCATGGGCATCCTCGACATGCCGCCCGGGAGCATCCCCAAGGGGGAGATCCTCTTCCGCGGTCAGGACATGCTGAAGATGTCCGCCGAGGAGCGCCGCAAGATCCGCGGCCGGCACATCGCCATGATCTTCCAGGACGCGCTGTCGTCGCTGAACCCGGTCCTGACCGTCGGCTACCAGCTCGGCGAGATGTTCCGCGTCCACCAGGGCATGTCCAAGAAGGACGCCAAGGCCAAGGCGATCGAGCTGATGGACCGCGTGAAGATCCCGGCCGCGAAGGAGCGCGTCGGCGACTATCCGCACCAGTTCTCCGGCGGTATGCGCCAGCGCATCATGATCGCGATGGCGCTCGCCCTGGAGCCGGACCTGATCATCGCCGACGAGCCCACCACGGCTCTCGACGTGACGGTCCAGGCACAGGTCATGGACCTGCTCGCGGAGTTGCAGCGCGAGTACCACATGGGCCTGATCCTGATCACCCACGACCTCGGCGTGGTCGCCGACGTCGCGGACAAGATCGCGGTGATGTACGCGGGCCGGATCGTGGAGACCGCCCCGGTGCACGAGCTGTACAAGCGGCCCGCGCACCCCTACACCAAGGGTCTGCTGGACTCGATCCCGCGCCTGGACCAGAAGGGCCAGGAGCTGTACGCGATCAAGGGCCTGCCGCCCAACCTGACGCGGATCCCGTCCGGTTGCGCCTTCAACCCGCGGTGCCCCCAGGCACAGGACATCTGCCGTACGGACGTCCCGCCGCTGCTGCCGGTCACCGAGCGGGACGGCGGCGAGCTGGCCGGCCGCGGCAGCGCGTGCCACTTCTGGAAGGAGACGATCCATGGCTGAGCTGGAGAAGACGGACGAGTCCATGGACGCCACCCCCAACGTCACCGACGTGGAGACGGTCGACGCCGCCACCGACGAGGAGGCCGTGGCCGCCATCGAGGCGCCGGTCGAGCGCGGTGAGCCGATCCTCCAGGTGCGCAACCTGGTCAAGCACTTCCCGCTGACCCAGGGCATCCTGTTCAAGCGTCAGGTCGGCGCGGTCAAGGCCGTGGACGGGGTCTCCTTCGACCTCTACCAGGGCGAGACGCTCGGCATCGTGGGCGAGTCCGGCTGCGGCAAGTCCACCGTCGCCAAGCTGCTGATGATGCTGGAGACGGCGACCGCGGGCGAGATCTTCTACAAGGGCCAGGACATCACCAAGCTGTCCGGGCGTGCGCTGAAGGCCGTCCGCCGCAACATCCAGATGGTGTTCCAGGACCCGTACACCTCGCTCAACCCCCGTATGACGGTGGGCGACATCATCGGGGAGACCTTCGAGATCCACCCCGAGGTGGCGCCGAAGGGCGACCGCCGCCGCAAGGTCCAGGAGCTCCTGGACGTCGTCGGCCTCAACCCCGAGTACATCAACCGCTACCCGCACCAGTTCTCGGGCGGTCAGCGCCAGCGCATCGGCATCGCCCGCGGCCTCGCGCTCAACCCCGAGATCATCATCTGCGACGAGCCGGTCTCCGCGCTGGACGTGTCCGTCCAGGCGCAGGTCATCAACCTGATGGAGAAGCTGCAGGACGAGTTCAACCTCTCCTACCTCTTCATCGCCCACGACCTGTCGATCGTCCGGCACATCTCGGACCGGGTGGGCGTGATGTACCTCGGCAAGATGGCCGAGATCGGCACGGACACGGAGATCTACGACCACCCGACGCACCCCTACACCCAGGCGCTGCTGTCGGCCGTCCCGGTCCCCGACCCGGAGTCCCGCGAGGGGCGCGAGCGGATCATCCTCACCGGTGACGTCCCGTCCCCGGCCAACCCGCCCTCGGGCTGCCGCTTCCGCACCCGCTGCTGGAAAGCCCAGGACAAGTGCGCCCAGGAGGTGCCCCTCCTGGCCGTCCCGGAGCGCTTCCAGGGCTCGGACTCCCCGGCGGCCCACGAGTCGGCCTGCCACTTCGCCGAGGAGAAGGACGTGGTCCACGCGGCCTGATCCATCCCGCCGCCGCTCCGGTTCCCGGCACCCCCCAGGGGTGCCGGGAACCGGCGTGCCGGAGGATCCCGGCATGCTGCATCACATCGAACTGTGGGTCCCCGACCTGCCCCGCGCCGTCCGCGAGTGGGGCTGGCTCCTCGGCCGCCTCGGCTGGCTGCCGTACCAGGACTGGGAACGAGGCCGGAGCTGGCGGCTCGGCCCGGTGTACCTCGTCGTGGAGCAGTCGCCGGCGATGAGCGCCGCCGGGCACGACCGCATGCGGCCCGGGCTCAACCATCTCGCGTTCCACGCGGGCCCTCCCGCGGGGGTCGACGCGCTGGCCGTCGAGGCGCCCGGCCACGGCTGGACGCCCCTCTTCGCCGACCGCTACCCGCACGCCGGCGGCCCCGGGCACCACGCGGCCTACCTCGTGAACACGGACGGCTTCGAGGTGGAACTCGTGGCGTCCGAGGCCGCACAGCCCCGCAAACCCCCGCGAACTGCGTTAACACGCAGGCAACTTGGCTGACCCGGTCCCGATATACGGACGCGTCAGGCTGTTCAGCGTACGGCCGTGCGGGTGCCGTAAGCGGGCCGGGGCGCGCCATGTCGCCCCGGCCCGTTGCCGTGCTCAGGGCTCAGGTGCCCGTAAGGCCCAGGGAGCGCTTCAGGAAGTCCACCTGGAGGAGGAGCAGGTTCTCGGCGACCTGTTCCTGGGGGGTGATGTGCGTGACCCCGGACAGCGGCAGTACCTCGTGCGGGCGGCCGGCGGCCAGCAGGGCCGAGGACAGGCGCAGGGCGTGGGCGACCACGACGTTGTCGTCGGCGAGGCCGTGCACGATCATCAGCGGGCGGTGCGGCTCGGCGGGGGAGGAGAGCCCGTCCGGGGTGACCAGGGAGCTCTTCGCGTACGGCTCCGGGTGCTCCGCCGGGACGCCCAGGTAGCGCTCCGTGTAGTGCGTGTCGTACAGCCGCCAGTCCGTCACCGGCGCGCCCGCGATCCCTGCGTGGAAGACGTCCGGGCGGCGCAGCACCGCCAGGCCCGCCAGCCAGCCGCCGAAGGACCAGCCGCGGATCGCCACCCGGGACAGGTCGAGAGGGTGCCGCCGCGCGAGGTCCTGCAGCGCCTCCACCTGGTCGTCCAGTGTCACCGTGAAGTCGTGGTGGACCGCCTTCTCCCAGGCGGGGGAGCGGTGCGGGGTGCCGCGGCCGTCCGCGACCACCACCGCGAAGCCCTGGTCCGCGAACCACTGCGAGGTGAGGTGCGCGTTGTGGGCCGCTGCCACCCGCTGGCCGTGCGGGCCCCCATAGGGGTCCATCAGCACCGGCAGGGGGGTGTCACCGGCGTAGTCCCGAGGCATAAGCACGGCGCACGGGATTCGGCGTGCGCCCCCCTCGGTGAGTGTCACGCGGGGGGACATACCAGGATCTTCGGCGTACGAACGGACAGACGCGATCGGTTTTCCGTCGCGCAGGACCTGCACCCGCGAACCCGGCCGGTCGAGCGTCGCCGAGACCAGGACCGTCACGCCCCCGGCCCGCACCGCCGCGTGCCCGCCCGGCTCCTGCGAGACCCGCTCCACGCCCAGCTCGTTGACCCGGTACACATGCACCTGGCCCGTCTCCGCCTCGGCCGCCTCCTCGCCCGCCGAGGCCGAGATCAGCACGTCGTCGTCGGAGACGTCCAGCACGGCCCTGACGTGCAACTGCGCTCCCGTGAGCGGCCGTTCCCCGACCGCCAGGACCCGCGCGCCGCCCTCGTCCGCGATCCGGACCAGCTGCCCGGACGGGCTCCAGTACGGCACCCCAGCGAAAAGTTCCAGCCATGTTCGATCTTCGTCGGCGTGCACCATCCGCGTCGCGCCCGAGTCCGCATCCACGGCCAGGATCAGCTGGCCGCGCTGGTCACGCGACTGCACGAGCAGCAGCGGCGCACCCGCCCCTGACCAGTGCACACGCGCCAGATACGGATACCGGGCCCGGTCCCAGGCCACCTCCGTGCGCGCCCCGTCCAGGCCGACGACGAACAGCCGCACCTCCGCGTTGCCGGTGCCCGCCGCCGGATACGCCACCCGCTGCGGCTCCCGCTCCGGATGCGCCGGGTCGGCGATCCACCACCGCTCCACCGGCGTGTCGTCCACGCGCGCCACGAGCAGCCGGTCCGACTCCGGCGCCCACCAGAAACCGCGCGCCCGCCCCATCTCCTCGGCCGCGATGAACTCCGCCAGTCCGAACGAGACATTTTCCGACTCCGGCTCGGCGAGCGCCCGGTCGCCCTCTCCCTCGGCGCCCACCACCCGCAGCGCGCCCCGGGCCACATAGGCGACATGCCGCCCGTCGGGCGACGGACGCGGGTCGATCACCGGCCCCGGAGCGGGCAGTTCACGCGCCGTCCCGGCCCGCAGCTCGGCCGCGAAAAGCCGCCCTGACAAGGCGAAAGAGGCCAACTCGACGGCCGAGTCGGTGGCGTACCCGACGATGCCGGCACCGCCCTCGCGGCTGCGTTCGCGCCGGGCCCGCTCCTCCGGCGAGAGGTCCTCCGAGGCACCGCCCAGCAGGGCGCGCGGGTCGGCGGCCACGCGCTCCCCGCCCTCCTCCGTGTCGAGGACCCACAGCGAACTCGCCCGGTCCGTGCCGGAACCGGAGCGCAGGAACACGACACGCGAACCGTCGGGCGCCACGGTGAACGAACGCGGCGCGCCGAGCGTGAAGCGCTGGGTACGGGCGTGCCGTCGGGGGAAGGAGTCAGGCTCGGTCGTCATGCCCTGACCATATTGGCCATGCGCCCCCTTGTGCGGCCGTGCGCCGATCGATGCGCACGGACGGATAGTTATGATCAATGTCGCATAGTGGGTATGAACCTGCTGGCTGCTGTACGGATTTAATGCCCCCATAGTCCGACCCCCCGCGCCCCTGTGGATCTTTGGAGGTGAGCCGCCGTGGCACTCTCGATTTCGGCGGTGGTGCTGCTGGCGATCATCGTCTTCCTGCTCATCAAGAAGTCAGGGCTGAAGGCGGGGCACGCCATCGTGTGCATGCTGCTCGGCTTCTACCTCGCCTCCTCGACCGTCGCTCCCACGATCAACGAGCTGACGACCAACATCGCGGGCATGATCGGCAGCATCAAGTTCTGACCGTCCTGGGACCTCGTAGGGTGGTCCCATGACGGAACTGCCCTCCCGGCGTCTGCTGCTGGTGCACGCGCACCCGGACGACGAGTCGATCAACAACGGCGCGACCATGGCCAGGTACGCGGCCGAGGGTGCCCACGTCACGCTCGTCACCTGCACCCTCGGCGAGCGCGGCGAGGTCATCCCGCCGGAGCTCGCGCACCTGACCGGTGCCGCCCTGGGCCAGCACCGCCGCCGTGAGCTCGCCGCCGCCATGGCCGCGCTCGGCGTCCGGGACGTCCGCCTGCTCGGCGGCGCCGGCCGCTACAGCGACTCCGGGATGATGGGCCTGCCCGACAACGACGACCCCGCATGCTTCTGGCAGGCCGACGTCGACGCGGCCGCCGCCCACCTCGTCGAGGTGATCCACGAGGTACGCCCCCAGGTCCTCGTCACCTACGACGACCACGGCGGCTACGGCCACCCCGACCACATCCAGGCCCACCGCGTCGCCATGCGCGCCGCCGAGCTGTCCGCCGAGACCGGCTGGACGATCCCCAAAATCTACTGGAACCGGGTCCCCCGGCCTGTTGTGGAGCAGTCCTTCGCCCGGCTCCGGGAGGACCTGCCCGGCACCCCCTTCACCAAGACGGCCGAGGTCGACGACGTACCCGGGGTCGTGGCCGAGGAGCGGATCACCGCCGTGATCGACGGCACCGCCCACGCCGCCGCCAAGGCCGCCGCGATGCGCGCCCACGCCACCCAGATCACCGTGGCCGAGCCGTACTTCGTGCTGTCCAACGAACTCGCCCAGCCGATCCTCACCACCGAGTACTACGAGCTGGTGCGGGGCGAGCGGGGCTCAGGCGAGCGGGAGACGGACCTGTTCGCGGGTGTCGAGGAGGCCTCATGAGCGACCGGACGCCGATGCTCGCCCAGCCGATGCGGCCGCCCTCCGCCGGACGGGCCGCCGCCTGCCTGGGGTTCTTCCTGCTCGGGGCCGTCGTGGGGGCGGCCGGGTCGCTCGTGCAGCCGGGGTGGTTCCCGGGCGGGCTGATCCTCGCCCTGGCCGGTGAGGCCGGGCTCGTCCTCGGTGCCGCCCGGGTCCTCCGTGGCCGGGCCGGGGGCGTCGCGGCCGCGGCCGGCTGGATGCTCGCCGTCGTCCTGCTCACCGCCAGCCGCCCGGAGGGCGACTTCCTCTTCGCCGCGGGGAGCGGCTCCTATCTCTTCCTGCTCGGCGGCATCGCCGTGGCTGTGATGTGTGCCACCTTCGCCCCGGGGCGGCAACCCGACGGTGGTCCCGTCCGACTTGGCAAGTGACGTACCGCTTCGCCAGGACCTGCGCGTGGGGGTCCGGTGTGGGTTTCCATGGCGGTCCTGGGATACGGGTGAGAAGTGGCCAGTATGGTGGTGCGCGCCGCCGAGCTGCCCGCGTGAGGTTGTGTCGGGCGGCGGAGCCAACCGGGAGAACCTGCCTTGAGTCGTGAAACTGACACTCCGTCCTCCGGGCCCAACGGGCGCGGCGGAGCCGCCTACCCGTCGGGTACGCCGCCGTACGGGACCCCGACGGTCTCCGACGGCGGTACGGGCGCGGACCGTTCGGCCGCGCGGCCGGAGGAACGCAAGACCGAGACCACGCTGACGACCCGGATCCGGATCAACATCCCCGGGTCGCGGCCCATTCCGCCGGTGGTGGTGCGCAAGCCCGTCGCGGAAGCGGACGGCCCGGGCGACACCGACACGCGCGGTGAGGCGCCGACGGCGCCGGGCGGCACGGCGTCCCGGGGCGCGGGCACGGTCGAGTCTCCCGCCGAGTCGGCTCAGCCCGCCGAGGACAAGCCGGCCAGCGACTGGTTCGCACCCCGCAAGTCCGGCGGCGGCAAGGGCGGTCAGGGCAGCGGCTCCACCAACGGGGCCGGTCTGCCGGGCGGTTCCGGTCCGGCGGCGTCCGGTTCCGGCGCGGGCGGCCCCGGTTCCGGCGCGGGTGCGTCCGGTGGGGCACGGCCCGGTGCCGGGCGGCCCGGAGGCGTCGTCGGTTCCATGAGCGCGCCGGGCGGCTCCCGGTCCGGCGGTACCAACGGCGCGGGGCTCCCGGGCGGCGCGACCGGCGGACCCGTCGCGCCCGGGCACGGCGGCGGCACCGGCTCCTTCGACGTCACCGAGGCACTGGCGGCCGGCCCGCTCGGCAACGGCTCGCGTCCCGCCCCGGGCAACGGCGGCGAACCGCGCCGCGACGACCTGCCCTACTTCTCGGACAACGGCGGCGGCCAGAACGGACAGGGCGGCTACGGCGACCCGGGCGCGTCCCGCGACTTCGCCGACCACGGCGGCCCCGGCACCCAGGGGCCGACCGGCCCGACCGGCGGCCCGGTCACCGGTGACGGCCCGATGATGCCCCCGGCCGCCGGCCCGGGCGCGCCCGACGGCTTCCCGGGGCAGAACGGCCAGGGCGGTTACACCGAGCGCGGTCCGGGTGGTCCCGGTCGTCCGGGTGCCTTCGGCGAGCCGGGTGGTCCCGGTGGGCCTGGCGGCTTCGGGGAGCCGGGTGGTCCCGGCGGCCCCGGTGCTTTCAACGAGCCGGGCGGTCCGGGTGGCCCCGGCGGGCCTGGCGCCTTCAGTGAGCCCGGCGGCCCCGGTGCTTTCAACGAGCCGGGCGGTCCGGGTGGCCCCGGCGGGCCTGGCGCCTTCGGTGAGCCCGGCGGCCCCGGTGCCTTCAACGAGCCGGGTGGCCCCGGTCGTCCGGGTGCTTTCAACGAGCCCGGTGGTCCCGGCGCTCCGGGCGGCCCCGGTGGATACAACGAGCGCGGCGGTCCCGGTGGCTCCGGCGGCCCTGGCGCCTTCGGCGGCCCCGGAGGCCCGGGTGGTCCGGGTGGCCCCGGCGCCCCTGGCACGTCCGGCGCTCCCAGCGCCTTCACCGACCCCGGCCGCCCGGGAGCCCCCGGTGCCCCCGCCGGTCCGGGCGCCATAGGCGGCCCCGGTGGCCCGGGCGCACCCGGCAGCCCCGCCGGCGCGGGAGGCCCTGGCGGCCCCGCGGCCACGGGCAGCCACCCCACCGTCGGCGGCCCCGCGGGCCCTGGTGCCCCCGGTGGCCCGGGCGGTCCCGCGCGCCCCGGGGGCGGCGCCCCCACCGGCCCCGGCGCCGCAGGCCAGGGCGCCGCAGGCCAGAGCGGTGGCATGAGTGATGACACCGCCATCCTCACTCCGCAGAAGCCGGCCCCCGAGCCGCCGGACGGTCAGGGCTACGCCCCCCGCCACGACAACGTCTCCGGGCACACCGTCACCAGCGGCATCCCCGTCGTACCGCCCGGCACGGCCTCGCCGTTCGGCCCGGGCGCGCCCGGCGACGGCCCGGTGCCGCACACGGCCCCGAAGCTGCCCGAGCCGGTCTCGCCGCCCCCGGCGAGTTCCGCGAAGGCGCCCAAGAAGAAGGGGCGCAGCAAGCTCGTGCTGCTCGCCGCCGGCGTGGTCGTCCTGGCCGGTGGCGTCTACGGCGCCGGCCTGCTGATGAACCGCACCGACGTGCCCAAGGGCACCACCGTGCTCGGCGTCGACATCGGCGGCGGCACCCGCGACGACGCGGTCAAGAAGCTCGACAAGGCCTTCGACGACCGCGTCGGCAAGGAGCTGAAGCTGTCGGTGGGCGGCAAGACCGTCGTCCTCGACCCGGACAACGCGGGCCTCCAGTTCGACATGGACGCCACGGCCGACGCGGCGGCGAAGAGCGACTACAACCCGGTCTCCGTGATCGGCTCGCTGTTCGGCAACCACCGGGTCGTCACGCCCGTCATGCCCGTCGACGAGGAGAAGCTGCACGCCTCCCTGGAGAACGCCGCGGGCGGCTCGGGCGCCTCGACCGACGGCACGATCAAGTTCGAGGGCGGCAAGGCCGTCCCCGTCTACGGCAAGCCGGGCAAGGGCGTCGACCTCGCCCGGTCGACCAAGGCGGTGGAGGAGGCGTACCGCACCCAGGTGGAGACCGGCGCGGCGGGCACGGTGAACCTGCCGACCACCACCCGGCAGCCGAGTGTCTCGAACGCCGAGGTCGACCGGGTGCTGAAGGAGATCGCGCAGCCCGCGATGTCCGACCTCGTCACCGTCCGCACCGACGCGGCCCACAGCATCGACTTCGGCCGGCTGTCGCTGCCGAAGATCCTGAGCTTCAAGGCCGTCGACGGCAAACTGGTGGACACGTACAACCTCAAGGCGCTCCAGGAGGCCTACGGCACGACCTTCGTGGGCGTGAAGATCGAGGGCGCGAGCGGCAAGAGGGACGTCACACCGCAGGACGTCGTCGCGGCACTGCGCAAGGCCCTGCGCGGCAAGACGCCCGCGGAGCGCGTCGGAGTCATCGACACCAAGCCCAACTGACCTCCGGCCGCCCGTCGTACGAGAGCCCCCGCCCGGTGAAGGCGGGGGCTCTCCTCGTCACCCGGCGGGCATGACACCTGTCACACGGCACTCCGGACGCCCGACACTGCCCCCGTCGGCGGGCCCGAAGCCACGATGGCCGTATGACAACGACAGCCTCGGTAGTCGCCTTCGACCAGGTGAGCAAGGCATACGACGCGGTCCGGGCAGTGGACGCACTGACCCTGACCCTGCGCCCGGGGGAGACCGTGGCGCTGCTGGGTCCCAACGGCGCCGGCAAGTCCACCACCCTCGACCTGCTGCTCGGCCTGAAGAACCCGGACAGCGGCACGGTCCGGCTCTTCGGCACCAGCCCCCGGCAGGCCATCGTCGCCGGGCGCGTGGGCGCCATGCTGCAGAGCGGCGGGCTGATGGACGAGGTGACGGTCGCCGAACTCGTGCGGCTCGCCTGCGCCCTGCACCCCAGGCCGTACCAGCCCTCCGAGGTCCTGGCCCGCGCGGGCATCGCGCAGATCGCCGACCGCAAGGTCCACAAGCTCTCCGGCGGCCAGGCCCAGCGCGTCCGCTTCGCCCTGGCCACCGCGGGCGACAGCGATCTCATCGTGCTGGACGAGCCCACCACCGGCATGGACGTCACCACCCGTCACGCCTTCTGGGCCACCATGCGCGAGCAGGCCGACCAGGGCCGGACCGTCCTCTTCGCCACCCACTACCTCGAAGAGGCCGACGCGATCGCCGACCGGGTCCTCGTCCTGCACCGCGGCCGGCTCCTCGCCGACGGCACGGCCTCCGAGATCAAGGCCAAGGCCGGCGTCCGCCGCGTCTCCTTCGACCTGGCGGACCCGATCGACGAGCCCGCGCTGCGCGCCCTGCCCTTCCTGACCTCCCTGACGGTCTCCGGCCGGACCGTCCGCATCCAGTCCGCCGACGCCGACGCCACCGTCCACGCGCTGTACGGCCTCGGCCTCCACCCCCGCAACCTGGAGGTCGCCGGACTCGGCCTGGAGCAGGCCTTCGTCGCCCTCACCACCGCCGAGGAGGCGAAGTCGAAGTGAACAGCCTGATCAAGCTGGAACTCACCCGCGCCCTGCGCAACCGCAAGTTCCTGTTCTTCTCGGTGATCTACCCGTCGGTGCTGTTCCTGATCATCGCCGGCAACGCCGACAGCACCACGAAGGTCCCCGGCACCGGCCTCACCCTCCCGACCTACATGATGGTCTCGATGGCCTCCTTCGGCGCCCTCACCGCCGTCCTCATGGGCAACAGTGAGCGCATCGCCAAGGAGCGCGAGGGCGGCTGGGTGCGGCAGCTGCGCCTGACCGCGCTGCCCGGCCGCGGCTACGTCCTCGCCAAGACCGCGAGCGCCGCCGTCGTGAGCCTGCCGTCCATCGTCATCGTCTTCGTCGTCGCGGCGGCCGTGAAGGACGTGACCCTGGACGCCTGGCAGTGGCTCGCCCTCACCGGCGCGATCTGGGCCGGCAGCCTCGTCTTCGCCGCGCTCGGCGTCGCCATCGGCTACCTGGCCAGCGGGGACGCGGTCCGCCCGATCACGATGATCACCTACTTCGGCCTGTCGATGCTCGGCGGCCTGTGGATGCCCACGACCACGTTCCCCGGCTGGCTGCAGGACATCGCGAAGTGGCTGCCCACGCACGCGTACGCTGCCCTCGGGCAGGCCATCGAGCAGAGCCGCGCCCCGCACGTCCGGGACCTCGCCGTCCTGGTGGTGTCGTTCGCCCTGTTCGCGGGCGGCGCGGCCTGGCTGTACCGGAAGGACACCTTGAAGGCGTGAGCGGCGTAGGGGTCGGTATCGGGCAGCGCCCGGTGAACCGCAGACAGCGGGTCGTGAAGTCGCTCTGGACGGGCATCTGGCTGGTCTACCTGAGCGCTCCCGTCACCGACCTGCTGCACGGCGGTCACGGCACGGGCGTGCGGATCCTCGGCTGGCTGGGCCTGGCCGCGTTCGTCACCTGGTACATGCTGCTGGTCTTCCGCACGGGACGCGGCGAGCGCAACCCCGTGGTGCTCGGCTCGCTCGGGGTGCTCGCCGCCCAGTCCACGCTGCTCGCCCTCACCCTCGGCCGCGAGTGGCTGGTGCTCTTCGTGTACGTGTCGATCGCGTCCGGCGCGGCCCTGCCCCCGCGCCTGGCCCGCTGGACGATCCCGGCCGCGTGCGCGCTGCTGACCGCCGTCGCGTTCGCCACGCACGACGGGCTTGGGTACCTTTCCGGCCTGCTCATCCCGGCCCTCCTCGGCGGCTTCGCGATGACCGGCGTACGCGAACTCGTCCGGACGACCATCGCGCTGCGCGAGGCCCGCGCGACCGTCGCCCAGCTCGCCGCCAACGAGGAGCGCCTGCGCCTGGCCAGGGACCTGCACGACCTGCTCGGCCACTCCCTGTCCCTGATCACGCTGAAGAGCGAGCTGGCCGGCCGGATGCTGCCCGGCCAGCCCGAGAAGGCGGCCCAGCAGGTCGCCGACATCGAGCAGGTCAGCCGCCAGGCCCTGGTCGACGTGCGCGAGGCCGTCACCGGCTACCGCCGCCCCCGCCTGAACGCCGAACTCGCCGGTGCCCGGGTCGCCCTCGCCGCGGCGGGCGTCACCGCCGAGCTGCCCGTCGAGCCCGGCCTCACCGGCGTCCCCGAGGAGAGCGAGTCCGCCCTCGCCTGGGCCCTGCGCGAGGCGGTCACCAACGTCGTACGGCACAGCGGCGCCCGCCGCTGCACGGTGGAGCTGCTGCGTCGCCAGACCCTCGACGGCCCGATGCTCGAACTCACCGTCGAGGACAACGGCTCCGGCGGCCCGGGCGACGGCCACGGCAACGGCCTCACGGGCCTCGCCGAACGCCTCGCCACGGCGGGCGGCACCCTGGAGGCGGGCCCGCTCAAGCGCGGCTTCCGCCTGGTCGCTCGCGTCCCCGCGGCCGGTGCGGCGGACGTAGGATCCCCGGCATGAGCCGCACGATCAAGGTCCTGCTCGCCGAGGACCAGTCGATGGTCCGCGAGGCCCTGGCCGCCCTGCTCGGCCTGGAGGAGGACATCGAGGTCGTCGCCCAGGTGGCCCGCGGCGACGAGGTCCTGCCGGCGGCCCGGGCCCACGCCGTCGACGTGGCGCTCCTGGACATCGAGATGCCCGGCGCGACGGGCATCGAGGCCGCGGCGCGCCTCCACGCGGAACTCCCCGCCGTGAAGCTGGTCATCCTCACCACCTTCGGCCGCCCCGGCTACCTGCGCAGCGCCATGGAGTCCGGCGCCGACGCCTTCCTGGTCAAGGACGCCCCCGCCGCCCAGCTGGCCGAGGCGATCCGCAAGGTCCTCACCGGCGAACGCGTCATCGACCCGACGCTCGCGGCAGCGGCCCTGGCGGAGGGCGCCAACCCGCTGACGGACCGCGAGCGCGAGGTCCTCCGCGCGGCAGCCGACGGCTCCACCAACGCGGAACTCGCGGCAGCCCTCCACCTCTCCCAGGGCACGGTCCGCAACTACCTCTCCACGGCCATCCAGAAACTGGCGGTGAGAAACCGAACGGAGGCGGCCCGGGTGGCACGCGAAAAGGGGTGGCTGTAGCGCTTTTGGGGGCGCGGGGAACTGCGCGACCAGCCACGACGCACCCGCACCCGCGATCCCACACGCGCCGCTACGGCGAGGGGCGTCAGTTGAGCATCGCCCTGGCCGCCAAAGCCTCCCCCCGCACCCGCTCACCCGCGGCCTCGTCCACGGCCCCCACCACCTCCGCATAGGCCTCCAACTCCGAGGCCCCACCCAGAAAATCCCCCCGCCGCACCAGCAACCGCGCCCGCTCGTACCGCAACCGCGCCGGATGCGACGGCAGCAGCAGCGACAACTCGACCGCCCACAACGCCACATCCGACCGCTCGGGCCGGGCCGCCGCCCACGCCCGCACGTTGTTCAGGATCCGCAGCACCACGTCCAGCGGATCGGCCGGCCGCAGCATCGCCGCGTCCAGCCGCGCCCCCGTCGCCCCGGCCACCAGCAACTCCGCGTCGGCCCCGGTCAGCACCCGCCCCCCGTCGAACGGGTCCGCCAGCACCTGCTCCTCCTCGGGCCCGAACCCGACCACGAAGTGCCCCGGCAGAGCCACCCCGTACACCGGCGCCCCCGCCCGCCGGGCCACCTCCATCCACACCACCGACAGCAGGATCGGCAACCCCCTGCGCCGCAGCAGCACCTCGTGCAACAGCGAGGACTCCAGCCGCTGGTAGTCGGACGGCGTGCCGTGGAAGCCCATCCGCTCACCGAGCAGCTCCCGCAGGGCGACCGCCCAGGCCCGCGGCCCGCCCGGCCGGTACGGCAGCAGCCCGGCCAGCCGGTCCAGCTCGACCTGCGCGGCGTCGATGCCCGCCTCGTCCAGCGCCCCGTCCGCCTCCGCGCCCACCAGCAGGCACAGCGCCGACAGGTCGGGCCGCTCGGACCGGGCCTCTTCGGCGAACCGCCGCCGCAGCTCGGCGGAACGCTCCGGGGGCGGGGGAAACGGGGGACGCATGGCTGGCTCGTGCCCTCTCACGACGATCGACTACCGGCCGGTGCCGTCGGCGTCCGGCGCCCGGTAGTGGTGGTAGGCGTGGTGCGCCGCGAAGCCCATCCCGGCGTACAGCGCCCGCGCTCCCGCGTTGTCGGTCTCCACCTGGAGCCAGGCGGCCGACGCGCCCTCGTCGAGCGCCCGCCGGGCCAGCGCGGCCATGACGGCCGTACCGAGCCCCTGGCGCCGCAGCGCCGGGTCGACCTCGACGGCGGCGAACCCGGCCCACCGCCCGTCGACCACGCACCGCCCGATGGCGGCCGGCTCCGCGGGCCCGGGCACGGTCGCGAACCACACCGACGGCCCGCTCCCCAGCACCCGCAGCGCCACCTCGCTCACCCCCTTGCGCCGGTACCGGGCCAGCCACGCCTCGTCGGCCTCCCGGGACAGCGCGACGCCCGCCGGGTCGAGCAGGTCGGCGACCGGCGCCAGCGGCCCCACCCACAGCTCGGCGGTCACCTCCCGCACCCAGCCCCGCTCCTCCAGCTCGGCGCAGAGCAGCTCCTGCGTGCCCTCGGCGCCGGTCGCGGTCTGGACGTAGGCGGGCAGCCCGCGCTCGCCGTACCACCGCCGGACCACGCCGAGCGCCTCGTCGAGCGGCACGCCCGGATCGCCGAGCGGCAGGACCGAATTGGCCCGGCGCGTGAAGCCGGACGCGGCCCGCAGCTCCCAGTCCCCGAGCCGCTCGCTCTCCACGGGCCGCCAGGCCCGCGCGGCGACCCGGGCCAGCTCCTCGTAGGAGGCGGCCGGACCGCGGCGACGCGCCGGGGCGGCGGGCACGATCTTGCCCGCGACCAGCGCGGATTCCGCGATGCGGACGCTCTCGCCACTCTTCCGTGTGATCAGCAGCACACCGTTGTCCCATGATGTGAGAACTCCGACCGTATCGGTGAACTTCTCACCCGGAGGACCATGTTCGATCAAGCTCCGTACCGAGACCCGTTTGCCCACGTCAGCAGCGGTGATACGGACCTCGAGTCGCCCGGCGGCAGAGATTTCCACAGGTCAGTTCACCCCTCCTGTTCGGATCATGCCCAGGAACGGAGATACTAGGGGCGGGCATCGACGACGCCGCGCTCCCGCGCGCCAGGCGGCGGAGCCTGAGGAGGCCCGCCAGCGCCCTATCGAGGAGGAACGACAGCGTGACCTACGTCATCGCGCAGCCTTGTGTCGACGTCAAGGACAAGGCGTGCATCGAGGAGTGCCCGGTCGACTGCATCTACGAGGGCTCCCGGTCCTTGTACATCCACCCGGACGAATGCGTCGACTGTGGTGCCTGTGAGCCGGTCTGCCCGGTCGAGGCGATCTTCTACGAGGACGACACTCCGGAGGAGTGGAAGGACTACTACAAGGCGAACGTCGAGTTCTTCGACGAGCTCGGTTCGCCCGGCGGGGCCAGCAAGCTGGGGCTGATCGAGCGCGACCACCCCTTCATCGCCGCGCTGCCGCCGCAGAACCAGTAAGAGCGGCCCGCGCCAGCGCCGCCTCGGTCCCGTACGGCCCGATCACCTCGTTGATCGCCGTGCGGGGCCGAGGCGTTCGCCGTGACCACCCGGCTCGTACGCACCAGAAAGTGAGCCAGCACCCGTGTCCGCAGTCTCCGACCGCCTGCCCACCTTCCCCTGGGACAAGCTGACGCCCTACAAGGCCACGGCCGCCGCCCACCCGGACGGCATCGTGGACCTGTCCGTCGGCACCCCGGTCGACCCGGTCCCCGAGCTGATCCAGAAAGCGCTGGTCGCGGCGGCGGACTCGCCGGGCTATCCGACCGTCTGGGGCACGCCCGAGCTGCGCGACGCGATCACCGGCTGGGTGGAGCGCCGCCTCGGCGCCCGGGACGTCACCCACCGCCACGTCCTGCCGGTCGTCGGCTCCAAGGAGCTCGTCGCCTGGCTGCCGACCCAGCTGGGCCTCGGCCCCGGCGACCGGGTGGCCTACCCGCGCCTGGCCTACCCGACGTACGAGGTCGGCGCCCGCCTGGCCCGGGCCGAGTACGAGGTCTACGACGACCCGACCGAGCTCGACCCGGCCGGCCTGAAGCTCCTGTGGCTGAACTCCCCGTCCAACCCGACGGGCAGGGTCCTGTCCCAGGCGGACCTGACCCGGATCGTCGCGTGGGCCCGCGAGCACGGCGTCCTGCTCTTCTCCGACGAGTGCTACCTGGAGCTGGGCTGGGAGGCCGACCCGGTCTCGGTGCTGCACTCGGACGTCAACGGCGGCTCGTACGACGGCATCGTGTCCGTGCACTCCCTCTCCAAGCGCTCGAACCTCGCCGGCTACCGGGCGGCCTTCCTGGCCGGTGACCCGGCCGTCCTCGGCCCGCTCCTGGAGATCCGCAAGCACGGCGGCATGATGACGCCCGCGCCGACCCAGGCGGCGGTCGTGGCGGCCCTCGGCGACGACGAGCACGTCCGCGTGCAACGCGAGCGCTACGCCGCCCGGCGCGCGCTCCTGCGCGAGGCGCTCCTCGCCCACGGCTTCCGCATCGAGCACAGCGAGGCCAGCCTCTACCTGTGGGCCACCCGGGGCGAGTCCTGCTGGGACACGGTCGCCCACCTCGCGGAACGGGGCATCCTGGTGGCCCCGGGCGACTTCTACGGACCCGCGGGCGCCGAGTTCGTCCGCGTGGCGCTGACCGCGACGGACGAGCGGGTGGCGGCGGCCGTACGGCGCCTCTGACCGCTGCCGCGTCCTCGGGCATGCCGAAGGGGTCCAGGGAAGCTCCCCGGACCCCTTCAGGCGTCGGAAACCGGCGTCAGCCGACCGGCAGGCCCTTCACCGGCAGCGAGTCGGCGGACGGCACGCCACCCTTCGTCAGGCCGTCCGTCGGCAGCCCGCCCTGGGCGGAACCGGCCGCGTCACCGACGAGCTGCCCGGCGGAACCCGCCGCGTCACCGGCCGCCTTCTGCGCGACGGGCGTGGTCTTCTTGACGGCCTTGCCGCCGGTCTTGCCCGCGGCCGGCACCGCCTTCTTGACGGCCTTGCCGCCGGTGTCACCAGCGGACTGGGTGACGTTCTGCGCCGCGCCGTCGACGGTGTTGCCGACGTTCGCCCCGTCCAGGGCGGTCAGCCCGCCGAGGTTCGGGGTGGCCGGCAGCTCGGGGGCCGCGCTGGCGGAGCCGGCCGCACCGACCCCGGCAGCCGCTCCCGCAGCGACGATCAGCGCGGCACGGGCGATCCGGCGGGTCAGGGGGAGGGACATGGTGCTCCTTCGACGGAGAGAACAGTGAGGTTCGTGAAGTGTCCGACCGGGTCCGGGAGTTGATCGACTGGCTGTTGATCGCCCCGGCTCGGACGCAGTGACTACCGCTCGAAGCCCGTGAAGGTTGCGGCGCCGCAACGTAAAGAGTTGGTAATGCGTCGCATTATCGGCTGCGGATAAAAACGGGCAAAGAGACTCCCGCCCCAGCGCCCGCCGAATCCTTCCAGCCCTGTGTTCCCAAGGGTTCTCGCGGATCACGGGACGTGAGCGCGCAAACCCGCGCACCCCGTCGCCGCCGAGCCCCGCGGCTGACCCTCCCGGGTGAGTCCCCGCACCCCTGCGCGAGTTAACCCATCGTGACGATACGAACCGCATCCGCGCTGCGCTGCGCCCCCGCGGTGCCCTTCGCCGGGGCGTCCCGCCACTCGCTGGCGGTGTTCCCGGCGACCCACTCCCGGCCCGCGTACGTGACCCGTGCGATGTGCAGCTCGGAGGCGTTGGCCACGGCCCAGTGCGCCAGCTGCCAGCCGCGCTGGTCCAGGCTCCGCCCGCCGGCCGCACTCGTGTCGGATGCCACCGGCAGCGTCATCGTCCGGTCGCCGTCCCCGTCCGTGGCACTCGGGGACGGCGACGACGTGGCCGTCGAGGAGCCGCCCACCTGGGCCCCGGCCGGCTCCAGCACATCGCGCCCGAAGTCCCGCGCGAGCGCGGCCCGCACCCCGTCGGCGCCCGTCGCCCGGGTCGCGGCCGGGCGGCCCTCGCAGGTCAGCGTGGCCGCGGACTGCCCGGTCAGGGCCGCGGCGAGCAGCGCGGCGTCCGGCTCGTGCTTGGCGTAGGCCTGCGGGAAACCGCTGCGCTGCACGCGCTGCGCGGCGACCGTGAGCGGCAGCCGCGTGTAGCCGGGCACCTTGACCAGGTGGTCGTAGAACTCGCCCGCCGAGTACGTCGGGTCCATGATCTCCTTCGGCGTGCCCCAGCCCTGCGAGGGGCGCTGCTGGAACAGGCCGAGGGAGTCCCGGTCGCCGTGGCTGATGTTGCGCAGGCTCGACTCCTGGAGCGCGGTCGCCAGCGCGATGGTCACGGCCCGCTCGGGCAGGCCGCGCGCGGTCCCGACGGCGGTGATCGTCGCCGCGTTCACGGCCTGCTCGGGCGTGAACGAGTACGACGCCCCGTCGCCCTTGCCGGAGACGACTTTGCAGCCCGGCTCGCCTGTGCCCCCGGTGACGTACTGCACGACGAGGTAACCGGCGACCGCGAACAGGATCACGAAAGCGGATCCGCATCGGAAGAGGCGGCCGCGACGCTTGGGAGAGGACGGCTCTGGCACGCCGTACAAGGTACTGGAGAGTACGGAGTGCCATGAGCCGGGTGGGGAAGGTGTGCACACGGCATGGCGCGTTAGGGTCGACGGCATGGCCGACACCTCGCTTGACCTCACGCTGGACGCCGCGGAGCTCACCGCCCGGCTCGTCGACTTCCGCTCCGAGAGCGGCACCGAGAAGCCGCTGGCGGACGCGATCGAGACCGCGCTGCGCGCGCTGCCCCACCTGACGGTCGACCGGTACGGCAACAACGTGGTCGCCCGCACGAACCTCGGCCGCGCGGAGCGGGTGATCCTCGCCGGACACATCGACACCGTCCCGATCGCGGACAACGTCCCCTCCCGGCTCGACGAGGACGGCGTGCTGTGGGGCTGCGGCACCTGCGACATGAAGTCGGGCGTCGCCGTGCAGCTGCGCATCGCGGCCACGGTCCCCGCCCCGAACCGCGACCTGACCTTCGTCTTCTACGACAACGAGGAGGTCGCCGCGGAGCTGAACGGCCTCAAGCACGTCTCCGAGGCGCACCCCGAGTGGCTGGAGGGCGACTTCGCGGTCCTCCTGGAACCGTCGGACGGCCAGGTCGAGGGCGGCTGCCAGGGCACGCTGCGGGTGCTGCTGAGGACCGCGGGCGAGCGGGCCCACTCGGCCCGCGGCTGGATGGGCTCCAACGCGATCCACGCGGCCGCCCCGATCCTCGCCCGCCTCGCCTCCTACGAACCCCGCTGGCCGGTCATCGACGGCCTGGAGTACCGCGAGGGCCTGAACGCGGTCGCCGTCAGCGGGGGAGTGGCCGGCAACGTCATCCCCGACGAGTGCGTCGTCACCGTCAACTTCCGCTACGCGCCCGACCGCACGCCCGAGGAGGCCGTGGCGCACGTCCGGGAGGTCTTCGCGGACTGCGGGGTGACGGAGTTCGAGGTCGTCGACCACAGCGGCGCGGCGATGCCCGGCCTGTCCCACCCGGCGGCCAAGGCGTTCATCGAGGCGGTCGGCGGCACCCCGATGCCCAAGTACGGCTGGACCGACGTCTCCCGCTTCTCGGCCCTGGGCGTCCCGGCGGTCAACTACGGCCCGGGCAACCCCCACTTGGCGCACAAGCGGGACGAGCGCGTGGAGGTCGCGAAGATCCTCGCGGGTGAGGAGCGCCTGCGGAACTGGCTGACCGCCTGACCCCACCCGCAGCCCTTCGTGTTTACGGCGCTCCATCGCGGACATGCTCACGTCCCTCGTTCGTAACCCGCGTAGATCTACGCTGAGGTGGAAAGACAGGCACGACGGAGGGAGCGCACATGGCGACCGGCAACCCCGAGGGGAAGAAGCAGCCGCCGGAGGAGAAGCGCCTGGGCCCGGTCCTCCAGCGGCGGGATCAGGTGCAGGCCAGCACGACCGACCAGCGGCTGCTGGACGAGCGGGCCCCCTCCGACTGGGTGCACACCGACCCCTGGCGCGTGCTGCGCATCCAGTCGGAGTTCATCGAGGGCTTCGGCACGCTCGCCGAACTCCCTCCCGCGATCAGCGTGTTCGGCTCGGCCCGGACGCCGGCGGACTCGCCCGAGTACGAGGCCGGGGTGCGGCTGGGCCGGGGCCTGGTGGACGCGGGCTTCGCGGTCATCACCGGCGGCGGCCCGGGCGCGATGGAGGCGGCCAACAAGGGTGCCGTCGAGGCGAGCGGCATCTCGGTCGGGCTGGGCATCGAGCTGCCGTTCGAGCAGGGCCTGAACCCGTACGTCGACATCGGCCTGAACTTCCGCTACTTCTTCGTCCGGAAGATGATGTTCGTCAAGTACGCGCAGGGCTTCGTCGTCCTGCCCGGCGGCCTCGGCACCCTCGACGAACTCTTCGAGGCCCTCACCCTCGTCCAGACGCAGAAGGTGACGCGCTTCCCGATCGTGCTCTTCGGCACGGAGTACTGGGGCGGCCTGGTGAACTGGCTCCGCGACACGGTGATCGCGCAGGGGAAGGCGGCGGAGAAGGACCTGCTGCTGTTCCACGTGACGGACGACGTGGACGAGGCGGTGGCACTGGTGTCCAAGGAGGCGGGCAGGTAGGGGTCTTTTCGAGCCCGGCCCCTTGTCCGACCGCGTCGGGTGGCGGGTGGGCACAGGCCGGGGGGCCAGGGGCGGAGCCCCCTGGCCCTTCGCCCCGTGCGGCGAGCGGGCGTGCCGGGCGTCGCGACGCCGCGGAGATCCATCAGAAGGGCCCTAGGCCAACCCCCGCCGCGCGACGGACGGCACCCGATGCCCCGCGATCGCCGAGACCATATCCAGCACCTGCCGCGTCTCGGCCACCTCGTGCACCCGGTACACCCGCGCCCCCAGCCACGCCGACACGGCCGTCGTCGCCAACGTCCCCACCACGCGCTCCTTCACGGGCCGGTCCAGCGTCTCCCCGACGAAGTCCTTGTTGGACAGCGACACCAGCACCGGCCACCCCGTGGCGACCATCTCGTCCAGCCGCCGCGTCGCCTCCAGGCTGTGCCGCGTGTTCTTCGCGAAGTCGTGCCCGGGGTCGATCATGACCGACTCCCGCGGCACCCCCAGCGCCACCGCCCGCTCGGCCAGCCCGACCGTGACCTCCAGGATGTCGGCCATGACATCGTCGTACTCGATCCGGTGCGGCCGGGTCCGCGGCTCCGCGCCTCCCGCGTGCGTGCACACGAGCCCGACCCGGTAGCGCGCGGCGACCTCCGCGAGCCCCGGGTCGACCCCGCCCCACGCGTCGTTCAGCAGGTCCGCCCCGGCCTCGCACACGGCCTCGCCGACCTCGGCCCGCCAGGTGTCGACGCTGATGATCACGTCCGGGAACCGCCGCCGCACCTCCGCCACGAACCCGACCGTCCGCCGGGCCTCCTCCGCGGCCGTGACCTCCTCGCCCGGCCCGGCCTTGACCCCGCCGATGTCGATGATCGCGGCCCCCTCGGCCACCGCCTGTTCCACGCGCGCGAGGGCCGGCTCGTCGCGGAAGGTGGCGCCCTGGTCGTAGAACGAGTCCGGGGTCCGGTTCACGATCGCCATGATCACCGGCTCGTGCGGCCCGAATTCCCGCCTGCCCAGCCTGAGCATCCCCTGTGACCTTTCCTGGTACGTCCCCGTCTTCCGCCGCCTGCGACCCTAACTGTCAGAGTCGCATGGCACGATCGGAGCCTGACAACATCCGACTCGGCGGACTCCGAAGAGTCCGATCCGTCCGACCGTGGGGGCCCCGCGATGGTTATGTTCCTGTTCCTGGTCGTCGCGCTCGCCGTCGTGGTCGCCGCGGTGACCCTCGCCGTGGTGGGCGGCGGCGAGAACGGCCCGCTGCCCGAGGCCGCCCCCGAGCGGCTGCGGGACCCGCTGCCGCCGGACCGCCCGGTCGACCGCGCGGACGTGGAGGCCCTGCGCTTCCCGCTCGCCGCCCGCGGCTACCGCATGGCGGACGTGGACGACGCCCTCAGCCGCCTGGGCGCCGAGCTCGCCGAACGCGACGCCCGCATCGCCGACCTGGAGTCGGCCCTGGCGGGCGCCCGGGCGGCGGCCACCCACTCCGGGGAGCACCACGTGTCCATGGACAAGCCCGCCCCGAGGCGGGAGGACCGGCCGTGAGCGACGGCGCCGCCCTCGCCGGCCCGGACGGCGCACTGCGCTGCCCCTGGGCCCTGTCCGCCCCGGAGTACGTGGCGTACCACGACGAGGAGTGGGGCCGCGCGGTCCACGGCGACGACGCGCTGTTCGAGCGGCTCAGCCTGGAGGCCTTCCAGTCCGGCCTGTCCTGGATCACCATCCTGCGCCGCCGCCCCGGCTTCCGCGCCGCCTTCGCCGACTTCAAGATCGCGTCGGTGGCCGCCTTCACCGACGAGGACCGCGAGCGCCTCCTGGCCGACGCCGGCATCATCCGCAACCGCGCCAAGATCGACGCGACCCTCGCCAACGCGCGCGTGCTCGCCGAGTGGTCCCCGGGGGACCTGGACGCGCTGATCTGGTCCCACGCCCCCGACCCGGCGACCCGCCCGGTCCCCAAGACGCTCTCCGACGTCCCTCCCGTCACCCCGGAGTCGACGGCCTTGTCCAAGGCATTGAAGAAGCGGGGCCTCCGCTTCGTCGGCCCGACGACGGCGTACGCCCTGATGCAGGCGTGCGGCCTGGTCGACGACCACCTGGAAACCTGCGTGGCGAGAAGCGCCCCGTAAGGGGCGCGGGGCTGTGCCGATTGCGGCTCCGCGATGCGGAGGCCCCCGAACTCACCGGCCCAGATACTTCGGCTTCTCCTTGTTGACGAAGGCCTGCACGGCGATCGCGTGATCCTCGGAGGACCCGGCCCGCGTCTGCAGCTCGTCCTCCTTCTCCAGGGCCTCCTCCAAGGAGTGCGTCAACCCGAACGCCACCGACTCCTTCAGCGCCGCGTACGCCACGGTCGGCCCCTCGGCGAGTGCCCGCGCCACCTTCCCGGCCTCGGCCCGCAGCTCTCCGGCCGGCACCACCCGGTTGGCGATCCCCAGCTCGTACGCCTCCTGCGCGCCGATACTCCGGGGGAAGAGCAGCAGGTCAGCGGCCCGGCCCGGTCCGACCACCCGCGGCAGCGTCCAGGAGATCCCCGAGTCCGCGGTCAGGGCGACCCCCGCGAAGGACGTGTTGAACGCCGCCGTGTCCGCCACGATCCGGTAGTCCGCGGCGAGCGCGAAGCCGAAGCCGGCCCCCGCCGCCACCCCGTTCACCGCGGCGACGACCGGCTTCGCCGCCCCGGCCAGCGCCCGCACGATCGGGTTGTAGTGCTCCCGCACCGTGCTCATGGTCTGCCCCGAGCCGGCCTCCCGGTCCGCGGCCAGCAGCCCGATGTGCTCCTTCAGGTCCTGCCCGACGCAGAACGCCCGGTCACCGGCGGCGGTGAGCAGCACCGCCCGCACGGCGGCGTCGTCCGCCGCCGACCGGACCGCCTCCCGCAGGGCGACCTTGGTCTCCACGTTCAGCGCGTTCATCGCCTCCGGGCGGTTCAGCGTGATCGTCGCGAGTCCGTCGCTCACCTCGTAGAGCACGGTGTCGGCCATGGCGTATCCCCTCCGTGTCGCGGCTCGGGGACGTACCGGCCGGTACGTCCCGGGTCTGCAGGACAGCATGACGGAGATCGCCGACCGCGGACCGGGCCGGACGTGTGACCTGCGTCAAAGAATTCTCACCCGAATCCGTTCGGCGGATGTGAGCAGGGTGGCGGAGTATCGCAGTCTCATCGCCGAATTGAGTGGTTTTGCTCGCGTGCGTTGCCCAAGCGATGCCTACTGATGTTGGTCATCGGGTCCTGAGATGCGGGATAATGGCTTGGAAGCAATGTGTTCGATGCCGGTGTCGCGTGTCCTGTCTCAAGGACCGCACGTGTGCCCTTCTCAGGGCCGTCGGCTTTGACGATGAGCTGGGTTTCAGGAAGGGGAACGAGCATGGCGGCCATGAAGCCGCGAACGGGTGATGGCCCGCTCGAGGTGACCAAGGAGGGGCGGGGCATCGTCATGCGCGTTCCGCTCGAAGGCGGCGGTCGGCTCGTCGTCGAGCTGACCCCGGACGAGGCCGACGCCCTGGGCGACGCCCTCAAGAAGGTCGTCGGCTGACGCGCAAGCGACCATACCCTTTCAGCTGCCCCGGCATCACATGAGGTGCCGGGGCGGCTGTTTTCTCACCGATGACTCTCGCCTGCCCCGGCTTCCGTTCCCCCGACGCGCCCGCGGGCTACCGTTTCACCGCGCACAGCAGACCGTCGCCCACCGGCAGCAGCGACGGCACCAGCTCCTGGCTCTCGCGCACCGCGCGCAGCAGTTCCCGCAGCCGCAGCACCTCGGTGGGCTGCGGGCCGGAGTCCACCGTCCGGCCGTTGGCGAAGGCGCCCTCGAAGACGACCAGTCCGCCGGGGCGGAGCAGACGCAACGATTCGGCGAGGTAGTCCATCACCTCGAGGCGGTCACCGTCGCAGAAGACGAGGTCGTAGCCGGCGTCGGCCAGACGGGGCAGCACGTCCAGGGCGCGGCCCGGGATGAAGCGGGCCCGGTTGCTGGCGAAGCCCGAGGCGCGGAAGGCCTGGCGGGCGAACTGCTGGTGCTCCGGCTCCGGGTCCACGGTCGTCAGGACACCGTCGGGCCGCATACCGTGCAGGAGGTGGATCCCGGAGACACCGCAGCCGGTCCCGATCTCCGCGACGGCCTTCGCGTCGACGGAGGCGGCCAGCAACCGCAGCGCGGCGCCCGTGCCGGGCGACACCGAGCGCAGCCCTGCCTCGCGGGCCCGGTCCCGGGCCCAGTGCAGCGCTTCGTCCTCGGCGACATAGGCGTCGGCGAACGCCCAGCTCGTCTGCCGGTTGCCGGTAATGACCCTCTCCTGTCCCCGTGAATGCCTGGGCGTGACTGTATCCGTTGGGCCCGGGAACCCGCAGATGGGACCGGTCGTTGGAAGGGATGAGCGAGCGGCGCGGGCCGGGACGGGGGGCAGGCAGTGGATCAGGACGCCGAGCAAGTGCCGACGCAGCAGTACGAGGCGTATCAGCCCAGATCAAATTCTCGTAAAACCGCTTATCCGGTCCTAACGGGCGAGGTGGCTATGGTAGGGGCTCCACTGGACACCACCAGAGCTGACAGGGGAGGTGCGGCTGCGCCTGTGGATCGCGGAGGAGTGCTCCGGCGCTTCCTCGGATCAGCGGGCAGGCCGACATCCGTGAACGACACCGCTGCTGACCACCACGCCGCCGGCTTCGCCCAGACCGCGACCTTCACCACCGACGCGGACGGGCAGGCGTGGACTCCGCCCACGTGGGAGGAGATCGTCAGCACGCACAGCGGCCGGGTCTACCGGCTCGCCTACCGTCTGACCGGCAACCAGCACGACGCGGAGGACCTCACGCAGGAGGTCTTCGTCCGCGTCTTCCGCTCCCTGTCGACCTACACGCCCGGCACCTTCGAGGGCTGGCTGCACCGCATCACCACGAACCTGTTCCTGGACATGGTCCGCCGCAAGCAGCGCATCCGCTTCGACGCCCTCGGCGAGGACGCGGCCGAGCGGCTGCCCAGCAAGGAGCCCACCCCCCAGCAGGTCTTCAACGACGCGCACTTCGACGCGGACGTCCAGCAGGCCCTCGACACCCTCGCCCCCGAGTTCCGCGCCGCGGTCGTCCTGTGCGACATCGAAGGACTGTCGTACGAGGAGATCGCCGCGACCCTCGGCGTCAAGCTCGGCACGGTCCGCTCGCGGATCCACCGCGGCCGCTCCCAGCTGCGCAAGGCCCTCGCGCACCGCTCCCCGGAGGCGCGCGCCGAGCGCCGCTCCTTCGTGCCCCGTGTTCCCGCCTTGGGAGGAGGGGGCGCGAGCGCGTGAGCGGATCACGGCCGAAAGCTTCCGAGGGACACCTCGCAGAGCAGCACCTGGGAGACCGACTCTCCGCCCTGGTGGACGGAGAGCTCGGTCATGACGCGCGTGAGCGCGTACTGGCGCATGTCGCCACCTGCGCGAAGTGCAAGGCGGAGGTGGACGCCCAGCGCCGGCTGAAGAACGTCTTCGCGGAAGCGGCCCCGCCGCCCCCCTCCGAGAGTTTCCTGGCCCGCCTGCAGGGACTACCCGCGGGCAGCGGCCCGGACGGTGACGAACTGCCGCCGGGCGGGGGAGGGCTGCCCGGCGGACTGACCGGGCGGTTCGGATCGTCCGGCGCCTTCGGGATGAAGCGCGGCGACCGGTTCGAGTTCGGGTACGCCTCGTCCCGGCCGCACCTGCCCGTGCTGCCGTCCTCCGCGGGGGGCGGGCGCCTCCCGGGGGGCGACCGCGGCCTCCCCTCCGACCCCCGCGGCCTGCCGTCGGGAAGCCGGGGCTTCCGTATCCACGACGTCGGCCGGCACGAGACGGACCGATCCTCGTCGCGCCTGCGGTTCGCCTTCGTGGCCGCCGGGGCCGTGTCCCTGGCCGCGATCGCCCTCGGCGGCGTCACCACCGGCAGCCCGACCGACGCGGAAGCCCGCGGCGGCTCCGGCACGGGGAGCAACGTGACCCCGATGCGCCCGCAGGGCGGGGGCGCCGCGACGGCGCCCGAATCCCAGCGGCGCCGGGCCGTGGGGCCGCTGCTCGGGCAGGTGCACGGCCAGAGCGCGCTCGGCGACACCCCGGCCGCGCCGACCGAGGTGTCCGCACCCCTGCTGCCCGGAGTGCCGCAGCCCGCAGTCCGGCACCAGGTGGTACACGCGCTGACCGCCCCGGTGATGGCCGGCGCGGCCGTCATGTCCCCGCTGATACGCCCGCTCGAGGCCGCCCCGCCGGCCCCCTTGCACTCCTGGGCGGCGGTCCCCGAGATCACGGCGCCCCTGCTCGCCGTGCCCCTCCCGGACACCACCGCGTCCCCCTCTCCGCCCTCCTCCTCACACACGGCCCGCTGACCGGCCTCTGCGCACCGGCCCGCGAACCTGATTGAATCCCGGGGGTGGCGCCCCCGGCCGAGGTGTGGCCGGGCGCCGATTCGACGAACTGCGGCCACCGCCGACGAGCCGTGCCGCGGCTGTGCTGTGGGGAGAGCATGAACGAGGGGAAGCCCACGAAAGCGAAGTGGTGGAGCCGTCCGCGCCCGCAGGGCCCGTCGGCGGAGCCGGAGGGCACGGACGGGCCCGTGGCGGCGGACCCGGGCGCGGCTGAGACCCGCGAGCAGGCGGCGGCCCCGGCGGCCGCCGCCGACACCGACGGCGACTTCGAGCTGCCGCGCCCCGCCGCGCCGCAGCAGGACGACACCGGCGACTACGAGCTGAGGAGCCCCGAGGCGCCAGCGACCGGGGAGACACCGGCCGGGGCCTCCGCTGCTGCGAGCGTGGTCGAGTCCGGCGTCGAGGCGGGTCCTGCCGCTGCGAGCGTCGGGGAGTCGGGCACCGAGGTGGCTCCCGCTGCCATGAGCGTCGTGGAGGCCGGCGTCGAGGCTGGTTCCGCTGCTGCGAGCGCCGTCGAGTCGGGTACCGAGGCGGGCTCCGCCGCCGCCGAGGTCGGAGACGGCGTTCCCGCCCCCGCTCCCGCCGCGGCCGCCGTGCCGGTCGACGTCGGGGTCAAGCCTCTGCACGATCCCGACCCGTACAGCACCCCGCCCTATGGCGAGCCCGGCCCCTGGGCGCCCGCGCCGCCGGTTCAGCACCCGGCGGCTACACCGACGCACGGCGTGGCGATGCCGGGGCAGGCGAGTGTGCCGGGCCCGCCCGTGGCGCCGGTGGTGCCGGCGCAGTCCTCCCACGTCCCCGCCGCGCTGGAGCAGGCGCAGGCGCAGGCACCGGCGCAGGTGCCCGTCGCCCCGGTCCACGCCGACGTCCCGCCCCAGGGACCCGCCCCCGACCCCTGGCAGCGCTACGACCCCTGGGCCGCTCCCGCGCCGCCCGGGGGCCTCGCCCCGCTCCAGCAGAACGGCGCCGCCGTCCCCAGCACGGAACAGCGGCGCAAGCGGGGCAGGAAGGCCCTGGTCGGCGGGGCCGTGCTGCTCGCGCTCGTGTCCGGGGGCATCGGCGGCGCCCTGGGGACGTACCTGGAGCGGAACGGCGGCGTCGGGACCGTCGAGCTGCCGCAGGCCGGGAAGGAGTCCACCGGGCGCGACGCGGGCAGCGTGGCCGGGATCGCCGGGCGGGCCCTGCCCAGCGTGGTCACCCTGCATGTGAGCGGCGCCGGCGAACAGGGCACGGGCACCGGCTTCGTGCTCGACACCCGCGGCCACATCCTCACCAACAACCACGTCGTGCAGCCCGCCGGATCCGGCGGCGAGATCACCGTGACCTTCAACGGCGGGGAGACCGCCCAGGCCGAGCTCGTCGGCCGGGACAGCGGCTACGACCTCGCCGTCGTGAGGGTGAAGGGCGTCCGAGGACTCACCCCCCTGCCCCTGGGCAACTCCGACAACGTGCAGGTCGGCGACCCGGTCGTGGCCATCGGCGCGCCCTTCGACCTGGCCGGCACCGTCACCTCCGGCATCATCAGCGCCAAGGAGCGGCCCATCACGGCAGGCGGCGAGAAGGGCGACGGCAGCGACGTGTCGTACGTCGACGCGCTGCAGACCGACGCGCCCATCAACCCCGGCAACTCCGGCGGCCCGCTGCTCGACGCCAAGGGCCGGGTCATCGGCATCAACTCGGCCATCCGCTCGGCGGGCAGCGGCTCCGACCTGGAGAGCGGACAGTCCGGCTCGATAGGCCTCGGCTTCGCCATCCCCATCAACCAGGGCAAGCGCGTCGCCGAGGAGCTGATCAACACCGGGAAGGCCACCCACCCGGTGATCGGCATCACCCTGGACATGGACTACGGCGGCGACGGCGCCCGTGTCGCCGCCCAGGGCAGCGAGGGCGGGCCCCCGGTCACCGCGGGCGGCCCGGGTGCCCAGGCCGGCATCAAGGCCGGTGACGTCATCACCGAGGTCGACGGCCAGCGAGTCCACTCCGGCGAGGAGCTGATCGTCAAGACCCGGGCGCACCGCCCCGGCGACCGGCTGAGGCTGACCCTGGAGCGGGGCGGCGAGGAGCGGACCGTGTCGCTCGTCCTCGGGTCCTCCGGAGGGGACTGAGCCGTGACGACCAGGGCTTACAGGGGCGAACAAGGCAAACAATCGGGAAAGCGCTGCCACTGGCCGCACCCGGAGGTCTCGGGACGGTACCGGTCGGACAGGATCGCCGGGTACCGTGGAGCCGGCCCGGACCACGGCAACACCCGCACCGACCACGAGGGCCGAGGACCGAGGACATCGCAAGGAGCTTCAGGTGTTCAATGACATAGGACCACTCGAGCTGGTGACGCTCATCGTCCTTGCCGTGCTCGTCTTCGGTCCGGACAAGCTCCCCAAGGTCATCCAGGACGTGACGCGCACGATCCGGAAGATCCGTGAGTTCTCGGAGAGCGCCAAGCAGGACATCCGGGAGGAACTCGGCCCGGAGTTCAAGGACTTCGAGTTCGAGGACCTCAACCCCAAGACGTTCATCCGCAAGCAGCTGGACAACGACGACCTGGGGCTCAAGGAGATCCGCAACGGCTTCGACCTCAAGAAGGAGATGGCCGAGGTCACCGACGCCGTCCACGGCCGCGACTCGGACACCTCGTCCTCGTCCTCCTCGTCGTCCGGCTCCTCCGGCGGCCGGATCGACATGACCAAGAAGCCCGAGACGCCCGACCGGGACGACCGGCCGCCCTTCGACGCGGACGCCACCTGAGCGACCCGCCCCGGGGTGTGCGCCCCGGCGCGCGTGACGCGTTTCATACTCCGGTCGGGCTGTGTACGGCCTGAACGAGGCGCCCGTGCGGCCCACGCGCCGGGCGGTTTCCCTGCTGCTCGCAGCGGTGTGGCTATGCTGCCGAGTTGTTGTGCGGACCGGTCGAGTACGCCCGATGGGGGGCGGGCCGCTCGGTCCGACTAGAGCGAGGAGGGCTCGGGCACATGGAGACGACGAGTGGGGCAGTCGCGCAGGCGCCGGCCACGGAGGGCGGACAACAGGTCCCCTCCGCCCGGCGTACGGTCGACGGCTACCTGCGCGCGCCCTTCCCGTGGTACGGCCTCGACGAGGCCTTCACGGGGCCGCGCTGGCTGATGCAGGTCGGTGTGACGGCCGACGGGGCCGTGGAACACGGGTCGATCGGGCACGGTGACGAGCCCACGGTGCGCAACGAGCATGCCGCCGGGGGCGACCAGGAGTCCAAGGAGAAGTTCGCGGTCGTCGTGACCGTGGCGGCGAACCCCTCACGGCGCAGTGCCGACGGCACGGGGCTGCTGGAGGCCACGTCGGTGTCGTCCGCGGCGTGGCTCGCGGGTGTGGGGCTGCTGTCCTTCACCTGGCCGGGGCAGATGGACCACTCGCTGCGGGACGACTGGCTGGAGCAGCAGACCGAGACGGCGTGGGTGCTGGCCGACGACCTCGACGGGCCCGACTGGTCGACGCTGTCGCTTCCCGTGGACGGGGTGCCGACGGCGTTCCACTACCGGGAGTCGGAGTTCGGGTGGGTGCTCGCCGGGTCGACCGCGGCCGGGGTTCATGTCGGGGCGTACGGCAGGGGCATGAGTGCGTATGGACTCGGCTTCTCCGTGGTGAAGGACATCGCCGCGTACGCGTGAGTTTATTGGGGCGCCGGGTTTTCGGCGCCCCTTCCCCGGGGGATCCTGCCGTCGGGCGGCTGCGGGCCGTCTGTGGTTGCCCGCGCAGTTCCCCGCGCCCCTGAGGGACGCTGCCCCAAGGGATCTAGAACTTGTTCCGCGGAGTGATCCCCAGCGACAGGCCCGACAGGCCCCGCTGCCGGCCGCCCAGCTTGCCCGCGATCGCGCGGAGGGACGAGCCCGCCGGGGAGTCCGGGTCGGTCAGGACGACCGGCTTGCCCTCGTCGCCGCCCTCGCGGAGGCGGACGTCGATCGGGATGCTGCCGAGGACCGGGACGTTCGCGCCGGTCGTGCGGGTCAGGCCCTCGGCGACGAGCTGGCCGCCGCCCGTGCCGAAGACGTCGACCATCTCGCCGCAGTGCGGGCAGGGCAGGCCGGACATGTTCTCCACCACGCCGACGATCTTCTGGTGCGTCTGCACGGCGATGGAGCCGGCCCGCTCGGCGACCTCGGCCGCCGCCTGCTGCGGCGTCGTGACGACCAGGATCTCGGCGTTCGGGACCAGCTGGGCGACGGAGATCGCGATGTCGCCGGTGCCGGGCGGCAGGTCCAGGAGGAGGACGTCCAGGTCGCCCCAGTACACGTCCGCCAGGAACTGCTGGAGGGCGCGGTGGAGCATCGGGCCGCGCCAGACGACCGGGGTGTTGCCCGGCGTGAACATGCCGATGGAGATGACCTTCACGCCGTTCGCCGACGGCGGCATGATCATGTTCTCGACCTGGGTCGGGAGGCCGTCGGCGCCGAGCATGCGCGGCACGCTGTGGCCGTAGATGTCGGCGTCGACGACACCGACCTTGAGGCCGTCGGCGGCCATCGCCGCCGCCAGGTTGACCGTCACGGAGGACTTGCCGACGCCGCCCTTGCCGGAGGCGACCGCGTAGACGCGGGTCAGGTTGCCCGGCTTCGCGAAGGGCACCTCGCGCTCGGTCTGGCCGCCGCGCAGGGCGGTCGCCAGCTCGCGGCGCTGCTCGTCGCTCATCACGTCGAGCGTGACGTCGACGCGGGTGACGCCCTCGACGCCGGAGACCGCCTCCGTGACGCGCTGCGTGATCGTGTCCCGCATCGGGCAGCCCGAGACCGTGAGGTACACGGTGACGGCGACCGCCCCGTCCGCGCCGATCTCCACGGATTTGACCATCCCGAGTTCGGTGATGGGCTTGTGGATCTCGGGGTCGTTCACCGTCGCCAGTGCCTCGCGCACCGCGTCTTCCGTAGCCATAAGGACGATGGTACGGCGCCGTACCGGGGCGTAGGAAAGCCCGTCACCGGTCGTCTGCGTCACGTCCCCGTGACCGTTCCGCCGGGAATACGACGGTGTCGTGACGGTGGCCGTTCTGCCGTTCCTCCAGTTCCTTGACCATGTCCTGGAGCTCCGAGCGGATCCAGTCGCGGGTGGCGACCTCGCCCAGGCCGATGCGCAGGGCGGCGACCTCGCGGGTCAGGTACTCGGTGTCCGCGATCGACCGCTCGTTCTGCTTGCGGTCCTGCTCCAGGTTGACCCGGTCGCGGTCGTCCTGCCGGTTCTGCGCGAGCAGGATCAGCGGGGCGGCGTAGGAGGCCTGGAGCGACAGCATCAGGGTCAGGAAGATGAACGGGTACTCGTCGAACCGCAGGTCGCGCGGGGCGAGGGTGTTCCACGCCACCCACAGGACGATGGCGGCCGTCATCCAGACCAGGAACCGCCCGGTGCCGAGGAAGCGCGCGATGCGCTCCGACAGCCGGCCGAAGGCCTCCGGGTCGTACTCGGGCAGGATCCGGCGCCTCGGCACACCCGGCTGGTCGAGGCGGGCGGTGCGCGGCCGGGAAGCCGCCGTGGCACCCGCCGGCGTGCGTTCGCGCAGGCTCTCACGCTCAGGAACCATCGGTCGCCACCTCCTCCTCGTCCAGGTGGAACTCCGTCTCCCGCCAGTCCTGCGGGAGCATGTGGTCGAGCACGTCGTCCACGGTCACCGCGCCCAGCAGCGACCCGGCCTCGTCCACCACCGGCGCCGCGACCATGTCGTACGTGGCGAAGAACCCGGCGATGGCGGGCAGGTCCGCCTCCGGGTCGAGCGGCTGCAGATCGCTGTCCACGATCGAGCTGACCAGGGCGGGTGGTGGCTCCCGCAGCAGGCGCTGGAAGTGGACCGTGCCCAGGTACTTGCCGGTCGGCGTCTCGTCCGGTGGCCGGCAGACGTACACCTGGGCGGCCAGGGCGGGGGAGAGGTCCGGGTTGCGGATCCGGGCGAGGGCGTCGGCGACGGTGGAGTCCGGGCGCAGCACGATCGGCTCGGTGGTCATCAGACCGCCCGCCGTGCGGTCCTCGTACGACATCAGGCGCCGCATGTCGGCCGCGTCGCCCGGCTGCATCAGGCTCAGCAGCCGCTCCTGCTCGTCCGTCGGCAGCTCGCCCAGCAGGTCGGCCGCGTCGTCCGGGTCCATGGCCTCCAGGACGTCGGCGGCGCGCTCCTCCTTCAGCTTGCCGAGGATCTCGATCTGGTCGTCCTCCGGCAGCTCCTCCAGGACGTCGGCCAGCCGGTCGTCGTCGAGGGCGGCGGCGACCTCGGCCCGGCGCTTGGGGGAGAGGTGGTGCAGGACGTTGGCCAGGTCGGCGGGGCGCAGCTGCTCGAACGTGGCGAGCAGGTTCTCGGCGCCCTGCCCCTGCTCCTCCAGGGAGAAGCCGGTGACGGCGGTCCACTCGACGGTCAGCGCCTCGCCCTTGGCGCGCCGGAAGGCACTGCCCTTGCGGCCCTTGCGGACGAAGACCCGGTCGATCTCCCACTCCCGGCGGGCCGGCAGCTGATGCACCGACAGGTCGAGGACGGTGACCTCCTCGCCGGTCTCGGTCAGTGTGACGCGCCGGTCCAGCAGTTCCCCGAAGACCAGCCGCTCGGTGGGCCGCTGCTCGAAGCGCCGGACGTTGAGCACGCCGGTGGTGATGACCTGGCCGGACTGGATGGCGGTGACCCGGGTCATGGGCAGGAAGATGCGGCGGCGGGTGGCGAGTTCGACGACGAGGCCGAGCAGCCGCGGCGGCTTCTGGCCGACCCGCAGCATGACGACCAGATCGCGCACCCGTCCCACCTGGTCGCCGGCGGGGTCGAAGACGGCGACACCGGAGAGGTGCGAGACGAAGATCCGGGGGGCGCCCGCTGCCATGGCCGCGGCTCCTTTTCGTGCGGGGTCGTTCCTGGTGCCTGTGTTTTCCGAATTGCCCGCTCGGGTGGGCTTCAGGCTAGCCCGTCCCGATCGGGGGCGCGTCGGCGGGCGGTCCGGACGGACCGGCTCCGATCGGCCCCCACGGCCCCGGTACCCTGCCGTACGCCGTTCAGGTCTCCCGTCAGAGAGGCAGCCCCACCTGTGACTCCGATTCGCCAGAGCCGCAGCCGCAGCCGCAGCGCCGCGCTCGCGAGCGCGATGTGCGCACTGCTCGTGACGGGAACGGTGCTCACGGGCTGCGCGGAGGATCCGAACGAGGGCACCAACGGCGTCGGCCGGCTGCCCGCCCAGAAGATCCAGGGCAAGACCCGCGCGGCCGCCGAGTCCGCCGGGGCGGTCCGCGTGCACGGCAGCGTCGTCAGCGGCGGGCGGACGTACGCGCTCGACATGCGGCTGAAGGACGACGGCGGCACGGGCTCGGTGACCACGCAGGGCGCGACCTTCGAGCTGCTGCGCGTCGGCGAGCAGCTCTTCGTCAAGGCCGACGCGGAGTTCTGGAGTCACGGCAGCGGCCAGGGCGAGGGCGGCAAGGGGGACGCGGCGGCGGCCTCCAAGCTCGGCGGCAAGTTCGTGAAGGTGCCGCAGGGCGACCCTTCGTACAAGAAGTTCAGCGGTTTCACGGACAAGGCGGTCCTCCTCGACGGTCTGCTGACCCTGCACGGCACGCTCGCGACGGACGGCCACGACGAGCAGGCGGGCGTCCGCACCATCCGCGTCACCGGCGACAAGGGCTCCGGCGGCACCCTGGAGGTCTCCCTCGAGGGCAAGCCGTATCCGCTGCGCCTGGAACGGGCCGGAGGGGCGGGCACCCTCACGTTCTCCGACTGGGGGCAGGACTTCGCCCTCCGGGAACCGGAGCGGAACGAGACGGTGGACTACGGCAAGCAGCTGCCGACGTCCTGAAACGTCACTGCCTGCGTTTGCGCTTCTTCAGCAGCAACCGGGGCAGGCCCGCCGGGATCGGCCGGCGGGTGACCGCCGGGGACGGCAGCGGGGGCTCGGACAGCGAGTCGTCGGGGAGCGGCGCCGTCGCCCCGGTCGGCTCCAGCCGCAGCACCCGGCACTCGCGGGCCCAGCGGTCGGTCATGGCCTCGCCGTCGGGCGCGTTCAGCCGCTTGCCCTTCAGCTCGGCGACCGCCGCGTCCCACGCCTCGGTGCCCGGGGCGAGCTGCGTGACCCGCGCCGTCCAGGAGACCAGCCGGCCCCCCTTGTCCTTGCTGCGGACCGTCACCCGGGCCTCGGCCCCGTCGGCCAGCCCCGGCAGCGGCTGCTCGCCGGGGCCGTCGCCGACCAGGCACGCCGCGCCCTCGTGCCACACGTGCCACAGGGCACGCGCCGGGGCGTCGGGGCCCTGGACCCAGACGAGGCCGGACTTCTTCGTGGCCTCCTCGACGAGGGCCTGGTCGAGCAGCTCGCTTGTCATGGTCGCCAGCCTATCCACGCCGCTCACAGCCAGCCGTTCCGCTTCAGGGTGCGGTGGATGCCGAGGCAGATGACCACCGTGACGCCCATGATCGCCGGGTAGCCGTACCGCCAGTGCAGCTCCGGCATGTGGTCGAAGTTCATGCCGTACACCCCGCAGACCATCGTCGGCACGGCGATGATCGCGGCCCACGAGGTGATCTTCCGCATGTCCTCGTTCTGCGCCACGGACGCCTGCGCGAGGTTGGCCTGGAGGATGGAGTTGAGCAGCTCGTCGAAGCCGAGGACCTGCTCCTGGACCCGGGCCAGGTGGTCGGCGACGTCCCGGAAGTACTTCTGGATGTCCGGGTCGATCAGCCGCATCGGCCGCTCGCTCAGCAGCTGCATGGGCCGCAGCAGCGGCGACACGGCCCGCTTGAACTCCAGTACCTCGCGCTTGAGTTGGTAGATCCGGCCGGCGTCGGTGCCGCGCGGCGCGCCCTTGCGGCCCGGGGAGAACACCTCGGTCTCGACCTCGTCGATGTCGTCCTGCACGGCGTCGGCGACCGCGATGTACCCGTCGACGACGTGGTCGGCGATGGCGTGCAGCACGGCCGAGGGGCCCTTGGACAGCAGCTCCGGGTCGTCCTGGAGGCGGTGCCTCAGGGCCCGCAGGGAGCCCTGGCCGCCGTGCCGGACGGTGATGAAGAAGTCCCGTCCGGTGAAGCACATGACCTCGCCGGTCTCGACGACCTCGCTGTTGGCGTCGAGCTGGTCGTGCTCCACGTAGTGGATGGTCTTGAAGACCGTGAAGAGGGAGTCGTCGTAGCGCTCCAGCTTGGGCCGCTGGTGGGCCTGGACGGCGTCCTCCACGGCCAGCGGGTGCAGCCCGAACTCACTGGCGATGCCGGAGAATTCGGCCTCGGTCGGCTCGTGCAGGCCGATCCACACGAAGCCGCCGTCGCGGCGCACCAGGCGCACCGCCTCGTGCGGGGTCAGCGGGGTCTCGGTCTCGATGCGGCGGCCGTCGCGGTAGACGGCGCAGTCGACGACGGCGGAGGCCGTCGCGGGGCTGCGGGTGGCGTCGTACGTCCCGCTGCCCTTGCGGAGCGACACGCGGGACGGGCGGACGACGGCGCGCAGGTCGCGGATCATCGACATGGCGGGCTCCTTCGCGGGCGGGCAACGAAAGACGCCGACGTCGGATGGAGCTACCCGGAATGAGGACGTTGTGACTGATGATGTTTGGCACGTCCACAAAGCGGGGAGCACCGCACCGTCGCGGTGGCGCGTCTCGTCACTGATTCAGCTACTGAGGCAGATCAGGCAAAGCGAAACGAAGCGCTCTTCCGCGTGAAGCGAGTGCGAGAGGTGGCGACCAGCCAGAGCCAGAACAGCTACGTCAGCGGCGGGAAGAGCGTGGTGCTACTGCACGGTCGACTTCGGTCCATTGCAGTCCCACCTCCTCCGGCCGGTCCCTCGTAAGGGAGTTCCTTCGGCGTCGGGGCTTGATCGCGACGCTTCTGCGTGCTGCCCCGAACCACCGGGCAAGAGTAGCAGCCGCCCGACGTGTCAAGGCGCTTGTTTGCCCGCTACTGACGAGTTCTATGCTCGCCGCATGGCAGATGTTCTCCCTCTGGTCGAGGCCCGGTTGCGTACGGCGCTGGGCGAACCGGACGCGCGCGCGGCCGTCACCTTCCTGGGCACGGACCGCATCGAGGTGCTCCGCTTCCAGGAGGGCGACCTCGTCCGCTACGCCACGCTCGGCATGTCCGCGCACCCCATGACGGACCCCACGGCCGTGGTCGCCGACCCCGTGAAGGGCCCGCGCGCGGAGCTGGTCCTGTCGGTCCGCGCGGGGCTCGCCGACACCGACAAGGCGCTGCGCCCGCTCGCCGTGCTGGCCGCGTCTCCGCAGGTGGAGGGTCTGGTGGTGGCTCCCGGCGCCTCCCTCGACGTCGGTGAGCCGCTGTGGCCCGGCGCCCCCTTCACCTCTGTCCTGGTCGCCGAGCCGGGCGGCCTCGTCGAGGACCTGGAGCTGGACGAGCCCCTCGACCCCGTGCGGTTCCTGCCGCTGCTGCCGATGACTCCGAACGAGGCCGCCTGGAAGCGCGTGCACGGCGCCCAGGCGCTCCAGGAGAGGTGGCTGAACCAGGGGACGGACCTTCGGGATCCGTCCCGGAAGTCCGTCCCGCTGGAGTGAGGAAGGTCACCAACCCCTGGCCTGAAAAGGTCAGTTGGCGAAGACGGTGACGCTGTCCTCGGTCGCGTGCTGCGTCTCCGGTTCCTCCGCTTCGTGCGTGAGCGCCTTCCGTCGTACGACGACCACGAGCGCGCCCAGCATGGCCGTGACCGCGGCCACCACGAACGGGATGTGGAGGTCGGTCCACTCCTCGATCTTCGGTGCGAAGTACGGGGCGGCGGCCGCCGCGAACCAGCGGACGAAGTTGTAGCCCGCGCTCGCCACCGGCCGGGGCGCGTCCGAGACGCCGAGCGCCAGCTCGGTGTAGACGGTGTTGTTCACGCCGATGAAGGCACCGGACAGGATCGTGCAGACCACGGCCGTGGTGTGGGAGCCGTAGCCGAGCACGAGCACGTCGGCCGCGAGCAGCACCAGGGAGGCGCCGAGCACCTTGAGCGAGCCGAACCGCCGCTGCAGCCGGGGCGCCACGATCACCGAGAAGACGGCGAGCAGCACGCCCCAGGCGAAGAACACCGCACCCGAGCGGTACGGGCTCATGTCCAGCACGAACGGCGTGAAGGCCAGCACGGTGAAGAACGTGTAGTTGTAGAAGAACGCCGAGACCGCGGCGGAGGCGAGCCCGCCGTGGCCGAGGGCCTTGAGCGGGTCCAGCAGCGAGGTCCTGCGGGCCGGCTTGGGCTGCTCCCTCAGGAACGCCGCGATGCACAGGAAGCCGACGGCCATCAGGAACGCCGTGCCGAAGAACGGGTAGCGCCAGCTGGCGTCGCCGAGCAGGGCGCCGAGCAGCGGACCGCACGCCATGCCGAGGCCGAGGGCCGACTCGTAGAGCAGGATCGCCGCGGCGCTGCCGCCGGCCGCCGCGCCGACGATGACCGCGAGGGCCGTGGAGACGAAGAGCGCGTTGCCGAGTCCCCAGCCCGCGCGGAAGCCGACCAGTTCGGCGACCGATCCGGACGTGCCGGCGAGCCCGGCGAAGACGACCACGAACGCGAGCCCGAGCAGGAGGGTCTTCCGGCCGCCGATCCGGCTGGAGATGAAGCCGGTCACCAGCATCGCGACGGCGGTGATGAGGAAGTACGAGGTGAAGAGCAGGGAGACCTGGCCTGCCGTGGCGTGGAGGCCCTGCGCGATGGACGGCAGGATCGGGTCGACGAGTCCGATGCCCATGAAGGCGACGACCGACGCCCCGGCGGTCGCCCACACGGACTTGGGCTGCTTCAGGAGGCCGCCCGCTCCGGCGTCGAAGGGGTCCATGCTCGCTCCCTTTCCGAGACGGAAGTAGTTGGTATATACACACACTAAGTTAGCTAGACTAATTAATGCAAACTACATCTAGTGTGGGTGGTGAAGGGTTCCGTCCGGATGGGTGATCGTCCTTGACGCGGCGCGGCGGGGGTAGGACCGTGGGGCCCTATGAGGGGCGAACCCAGTTGCCCGAAGTGCGGTGGCCGGGTCAGGGCTCCCGGCCTCTTCTCCGACTCGTGGCAGTGCGATGTGCACGGCACCGTTCATCCGGTGCAGCCCGTGATACCGCCCAGCGTCGACGCCCTCAACGTCGTGGTGCACCGCACGCAGGTGCCGGTGTGGATGCCGTGGCCGCTGCCGGTGGGCTGGCTGTTCACGGGGGTGGCCTGCGCCGGGGATGACCGTACGGGTGGTCGCGCCACGGCCGTGGCCTGCACCGGGCCCGGGCCGCTCGGCGGGATGGGTGAGCTGATCCTGGTCGCCGAGGAACTGGGCGTCGGACTCGGGGCCCGGTACGCCGGGATGGACGGGCCCGACCCCGGGCCGTACATGGATGTGGGGAAGCCGGCTCAGGCGAAGGTGCTGGCCGCCGGGCGGCCGACGCCGTTGTGGCACGTCTCCGGGGTCCCGGGCGACCGCGCGGTGTTCGCCGGGGAGGCGCTGGGGATGTGGCTGTGGGCCGTGGTGTGGCCGGAGCAGTCGGGGTTGCTGATGTACGACGAGCTGGTGCTGGCGGATCTCCGGGACGCGGGTGCCGAGGTCGAGCTGGTGCCTTGCGGGGCGTTGTCGCCGCGCCTGCTCGGGCCGTAGCGCCGTTGATGTAGGGGGCTCTTCTCGGGTTCGGGTGTGACAGGGGGCCCGGAAAATACGGTTATCCTTGAGCAGCCCCGTTCGTGTCGTTCGTGTCTGGAGTCCGTGTCGTGCGTATCGATCTGCACACCCACTCCACCGCTTCCGACGGCACGGACACCCCGGCCGAGCTGGTGCGCAAGGCGCACGCCGCCGGGCTGGACGTCGTCGCGCTCACCGATCACGACACCACCCGCGGGCACGCCGAGGCGGTCGCCGCGCTGCCCGAGGGGCTCACGCTGGTCACCGGGGCCGAGCTGTCCTGCCGGATCGACGGCATCAGCATGCACATGCTGGCGTACCTCTTCGACCCCGAGGAGCCGGCGCTGCTCGCCGAGCGGGAGCTGGTCCGGGACGACCGGGTGCCCCGGGCCCAGGGCATGGTCGCCAGGCTCCGGGAGCTGGGCGTGCCCGTGACCTGGGAGCAGGTGCTGCGGATCGCCGGCGACGGGTCCGTCGGGCGTCCGCACGTGGCGACCGCGCTCGTGGAGCTGGGTGTCGTGCCGACCGTGAACGACGCCTTCACCCAGGACTGGCTGGCCGACGGCGGCCGGGCCTTCGTGGAGAAGCACGAGACCGACCCCTTCGAGGCCATCCGGCTCATCAAGGGCGCGGGCGGGGTCGCGGTGTTCGCGCACCCCGGGGCGAGCAAGCGGGGGCGTACGGTGCCGGAGGCCGCGATCGCCGAGATGGCCGCGGCCGGGCTGGACGGCATCGAGGTCGACCACATGGACCACGACGCGGACACGCGGGCGCGGCTGCGGGGGCTGGCGAAGGAGCTGGGGCTGCTCGTCACCGGGTCCTCCGACTACCACGGCAGCCGGAAGACCTGTGTGCTCGGGGAGTACACGACCGACCCCGAGGTGTACGGGGAGATCACGCGGCGGGCCTTCGGGGCGTTTCCGGTGCCGGGGGCCGGCGGAGCCCTCTGACGGTTTCCCGCCCCTGATCCCTCAGGTCCCTTTCCCAGGCACTCGGCGCTGTTCGCCGTGCCTTTCGCGCGCTCGACCCACACCCGCAAGGCCATCACGCTCATGTTCGACGTCGCCGTCTTCGGCTCCCTGTTCCTGACCCTCTTCGTCATCATGGATCCCCCCGGGATCACCCCGATCTTCCTCGCGCTCACCGCCGGCCGGCCCGGGAAGGTGCAGAAGCGGATGGCGTTCCAGGCCGTCTGCGTCGCCGGTGGTGTGATCACCGTGTTCGGGCTCCTGGGGCACCAGATCCTCGACTACCTGCACGTCTCCGTGCCCGCACTGATGATCGCGGGCGGACTGCTGCTCCTGCTCATCGCGCTCGACCTGCTCACCGGGAAGACCGACGAGCCGAAGCAGACCAAGGACGTCAACGTCGCCCTCGTGCCGCTGGGCATGCCGCTGCTGGCGGGACCCGGTGCGATCGTGTCGGTCATCCTCGCCGTGCAGAAGGCCCACAGCGTCACCGCGCAGGTGTCCGTGTGGACGGCGATCCTCGCCATCCACGTCGTGCTGTGGCTGGTGATGCGCTACTCGCTGGTGATCATCCGGATCATCAAGGACGGCGGCGTGGTGCTGGTGACACGGCTCGCGGGCATGATGCTCTCCGCGATCGCCGTGCAGCAGATCATCAACGGCGTCACCCAGGTGATCCGGGCGAGCTGACGGTACGGAACGGCCTGTCAGCCCCGGTCCGCGAGCACGGAGCCGATCGCTTCGGCCGCCTTCTTGTGGGCGAGGTACTCGTCGATGTCGTGCGCGCGGCCGCGGCCGTTGGCGACGGCCAGCTGGTCGAGTTTCCCCCACCGCTCGTCCGCCAGCGGGCAGCCGATCGCCACCGCGTCGGTGGGGCACCAGACGTTGACCCAGTCGCGCACCCGGGGCGGCCGGTGCGGGCCGCGCGCGAGGAGCCGTCCGTTGACGCCGTCCATCCCGAGCGGACTGCCCGCCGTCACCAGCAGGACGGGATCGAGCCCGTCGGGGAGCCGGGTCAGCAGGTCCATGCCGACGACCGTGCCGAGGCTGTGCGTGACCAGCACCAGTTCGCCCTGGGCGGGAATCGTCTCCAGGACGCTGTCCAGTACGGACTGCCGGACGGCGCTGTCGGCGAGGTACAGGTCGACGTCCCGCAGGAACGTGGCGATGGTCCACTCGTCCAGGTCGGATCTGGCGGCCAGCCAGCTCAGCGGCCGGTGCAGCGTCCCGACCAGACCCGCCCCGAAGCCCTCCGTGGCCGCCGGCCCGTCCTGGGGCATGCCGGCCCGGGTGGCCGCCTCGTGGAGCAACTGCTCGTAGGAGCCCGTGGGCGACTGAGCGGCGAACGCCTCGGCGGCAGCGGCGGCGCTCAGCCGGTCGAGGGCGATGGCCTCGGCCGTGCTCTCCCTGCCGCTCACCAGGTTGTGCAGTCTCGTGCCGTAGAACGGGAACCACACGTCGTCCGGGTCGAGCGGGGGCAGCGACGCGAGGGTGAGTCCGCGGTTCAGGCCGGCCGTCCACTCCCGGCGGAGGTCCGCGGGCTCCTTGCTCTGCTGGTCCCGGCCGTGCAGGAAGACCAGATGCCGCCGGCCGCCGAAGGCGGTGCCGCGGGCGGGGAGCCCGGCCTTGTGGGGCACCGGGCGCGCCTCGGGCGCGGTTGCCGCGGTCGAAACTGGCTGTGGGGCGGAAGTGGTTTGAGGGGTGGGAGTGGTTTGAGGGGGTGTAGTGGTTTGAGGGGTGAAAGCCGTCTGCGGGGCGAAAGCTGTCTGCGGGGCTGAAGCGGTCTGGGGGGCTGAAGCTGTCTGGGGGGCCGTGCCGCCCGGCACCGCCGTCGCCGTCGTCCCGTCCGGCGATGTCATGGGAGCCGTCGGTGAGGGGAGCGCCGGCCCGGTGACCGTGCTCCGGTCCAGGCCGGAGTCCGGGCCCATCTCGGCCAGCAGGGTGCGTCGCCCGGGGTCGAGGTCCAGCCCGGCCAGGTGCTTCAGGATCGAGCTGATGCGGACGCCCTCGTTGGCGACCCAGTCGATCGCGTCGTCGCCGTCGCCGTGGGTCCAGGGCTTGCCGTCCTTGCGCAGGACCCGCCCCTGGTCGTCCTTCTTCGGCACGCCGCTGTGGTGCAGGGCCACGACCTCCCACTGGTCGTTGAAGACGGGGGAGCCCGAGTTCCCCGGTTCGGTGTCGGTCGTGTAGTGGACGAAGTCGTCGAGCCGCACCAGCAGCGCGTTGTCGCGCAGCGCGATCTCCTTCAGGCGCCCCTGCGGGTGGCCGATGATGTTCACCTTCTCGCCGAGCACCAGCTTGCCGAGCTGGACGCTCAGCCGGTTCCAGCCGAAGACCTCGCCCGGCGGACGGCCGTCCAGGGCGGGCGCGAGGGCCACCAGGGCGAAGTCGAGCCGTCTGTCCGCGGCGAAGAAGGTCCCGGGGTCGAGCTCCACCCGGACGACCGTATCGGGCAGGTTGTCGGCCGTGATCTGGGCGTTGAACTCGGCGAAGCAGTGGCGGGCGAAGCTCTCGTCGGGCAGCACGTGGTGGTTGGTCATCATCAGCCGCGGCGACACCATGAAGCCCGTGCCGTGCGGCAGCTCGCGGCCGTCGCGGCGCAGAGTGATCCGGGCGACCGTGGCCCCGGCCCTGACCCCGCGGGGGAGGAAGCTCCAGGCCTGGAGCTCGTTGGACAGGTTGATGATGCGTTCGTTGGCGTCGGGCAGGTCCATGGCCTCGCCGTGGATGTCCGCCACCACCGCCGAGGGCGACAGGCCGCCCCGGTCGAGGATCCGGTCGGCGCGGACGGCGAGCGCGTCCGGGGCGTCCGGGAACCGTACGCCGGCCGCCAGCCGGCTCTCGACCCGCTCGCGCTCCGTGGCGGAGTCCTCGTACCGCCGCGCTGCCTCCGCCGCGGCCTGCTCGTGCAACTCCACGTTCGACCGGCCCGTCACGGACATGCGGTCACCGTCCTGTCCTCGTTCGCTGTCTCGCTGGCGCGCTGTGCCTCTCTCGCCAGTACGCCCCCGACCAGGGCGGTCCGCAACAGCGGAGCCCCCGCACGGCCGATGCCGGGCGGGGGCTCCGAGGTTTTCGTGTGGGGAGAGCCGCGCGTTATGAGGCCGTGGTCTCGGCCGGGCGGATCCACAGGCGCTGCCCGATGGCGGCGGCCTGCTGAACGATGCGGTTGACGGAGGCGGCGTCCACAACGGTCGAGTCCACAGGTGTGCCGTCGACGTCGTCGAGTCGCATGATTTCGAAGCGCAAGGGCTTCTCCCTTCGTCTGGTCATCCTCCTGAGGAGAACTACTTGAGTGGCGGCCCACCAGGCTGCGGTGCTCGGTGTTCCGTATGGGTCAACAGGGATGCGTGCCTCAAACATTCCCTACGCTAAGGAAATTTTTCGAACTGCTAATTACTGAGTCGTAAGAGTGTGGTTACGGGACCGACCGGGAGCGGTTGTGTTCGCAGCGTGACCGCCGGGACAATGGAGCTGATGAACGACGACCTCGCGGCCCTCAGCGCCCGCATCGACCGCACCAACGAGCTGCTCCAGCGCATGCTCGCCGAGGTGGCGAAGACACCCTCGACCCACGCGATCTTCGTCGATGCCGGGTACCTGTACGCCGCCGCGGGACGGCTCGTCGCCGGCACGGAGGACCGCCGCGCCTTCGACCTGGACGCCGAGGGCCTGATCGACGCCCTCATCGACCGGGCCCGCACGATCTTCGCGGACAGCAGGCTGCTGCGGGTCTACTGGTACGACGGCGCCCGCCGCCGCATCCACACGGCCGAGCAGCAGACCATCGCCGAACTGCCGGACGTCAAGGTGCGCCTGGGCAACCTGAACGCCAACAACCAGCAGAAGGGCGTCGACTCCCTCATCCGCTCCGACCTGGAGTCCCTCGCCCGTCACCGCGCCATCAGCGACGCGGCCCTGCTCGGCGGCGACGAGGACCTGGTGTCGGCGGTGGAGGCCGCCCAGGGCTACGGCGCCCGGGTCCACCTCTGGGGCATCGAGGCGCCGGAGGGCCGCAACCAGGCGGAGCCGCTGCTGTGGGAGGTCGACAGTCAGCGCACCCTCGACCTCGACTTCTTCAAGCCGTACGTCTCCCGCCGCGCGGCCCCCGCCTACGAGGCTGCCGCGGGCCGGCCCGCCCGCGAGGACGTGCGGTTCGTGGGCGCGCAGATCGCGGCGAAGTGGCTGGCGGCCCGGGGCCGGGACACGCTCGTGGAGCTGCTGCCCGGACACCCGTACCTGCCCGGCTCGGTGGACCAGGACCTGCTGGTGGAGGCGGAGAGCCTGCTCCAGTACTCCCTGCGAGGCCAGGCCGACCTGCGGCGCGCGCTGCGCGACGGCTTCTGGGAGCACCTGCGGACGCAGTACTAGCCCTCCCGGATGCCGTCCCAGAAGTCGGCGAGGGCGTGGGCCGTCGGCAGGGGGCGGTCGGCGTTGGGGGAGTGCTCGGCTCCCGCGATGACCGTGCGGTGCGCGGCCAGCCGCGCGGCCATGTCGTCGAGGATCGCCACCGGCCAGGTGTCGTCGTGCGCGCCCGACAGGACGTGGAACGGCAGGCGTACGGCGGCGAGTTCGGCGACGCGGTCCGGCTCGGTGCACAACTGGCGGCCGGTCGCGAGGAGCTGGGCGGGACGGTTGCCCAGCCAGCGGCGGCGCAACTGTTCCTGGTCGCCGATGCCGCGGGCGGGTCCGCCGACCTCCTCCGGCGGTCCCATGGCCTGGATGGCCTGCCACACCTCCTCCATCGACAGCACGGCGAGCGCGTCCCGCAGCAGCTTCACGCGCTGCTGCTGCGAGACGGAGATCTCCGCCGGGCCGGACGAGACCAGGGTGAGGGAGAGGAACGGGGAGGGGTCGAGCAGCACGGCCGCACGGGCGATCTGCCCGCCGAGCGAGTGCCCGACGAGGTGCACGGGAACGCCGAGCGCCGCGGCCTGCGCCAGCACGTCCCGGGCCAGTTCCCGCTGGGCGTAGGCGGATTCGTCGTCCACGGGCCCGTCCGACTCGTGCTGTCCCCGCCCGTCCACGGCGACGACGCGGTACCCGCGCTCGCCGAGCGGCTCGTGCAGCAGGCTGAAGTCCTCCTTGCTGCCGGTGAATCCGGGCAGCATCAGGGCGACGCCCCTGACCTCCGTACCCGCCCCCGGCGACGAGTCGACGACGGCGAACTCCCCGCGGGAGGTACACAGACGGTAGGCACGGGCGCCCGGCGGTGGGGGGAAGGTGGGGTGGCTGGTCACGGGGTGAGGGTAGCGGCTGGGGGGTGGTGGGGTGCGTGGGGCGGGGGCTGGCAAGGCGGGCCCTATGGGGGGGGGGGGGGCTGGTGGCTGCGGGTTGGTCGGGTGCGTGGTTCGAATGTCGGCGGTCCGGTCCCGCAAGGGGGAGTGGCTGAGGGCCGGCCGGGCGCGTGCGAATGCTGGTGGGCTGGCCCCGCAGGGGTGGGGGTAGCGCCTGAGAGCCGGCCGGGGGCCTCGGCGAACGCCGACGGCCCGGCCCCACAGGTGTGGGACCGGGCCGTCGGGTGGAGTGTCAGCCCTCCGTGGGCTCCGCTGCGGCCGTGGCCTTCCGCGTGCGGCGGGCCCTGGGCTTCGCCTCGGGCGCGTCCTCGGAGACCTCGGCGGACGCGGCAGCCGTCTTGGACGCGGTGGTCTTGCGCGTCCGCCGCGGCTTGGCCTCGGCGGTCTCCGGCTCCTGAGCCGTCTGGGCCGGGATTCCGGCGGTGGCCTCGGGCGCGGTGGCTTCGGGCGCGGCTGCGGTCTTGCGGGTGCGGCGGGCCTTGGGCTTGGCCTCCGCTCCCTCGGCCGCGTCGACGGCGGCCTCGGCGGTGGCTGCGGTCTTGCGGGTACGCCGCGGCTTGGTCTCCGTGGCTTCGGAGGCCTCGGCCGCTGCGGCGGCCTTCCGCGTCCGACGCGGCTTGGCCTCGGCGGCTGCCTCGGCGGCCTCCGCGGTGTCCGCAGCCTGAGCGGCGGCAGCCGTCTTCCGCGTCCGGCGCGGCTTGGCTTCCGTCCCCTCGGCCGTGTCGAGACTCGCCTCGGCCTGGGCGGCCGTCGCCTTGCGGGTCCGCCGCGGCTTGGCGTCGGCGGTCTCCGGCTCCTGAGCCGTCTGGGCCGGGATTCCGGCGGTGGCCTCGGGCGCGGTGGCTTCGGGCGCGGCTGCGGTCTTGCGGGTGCGGCGGGCCTTGGGCTTGGCCTCCGCTCCCTCGGCCGCGTCGACGGCGGCCTCGGCGGTGGCTGCGGTCTTGCGGGTACGCCGCGGCTTGGTCTCCGTGGCTTCGGAGGCCTCGGCCGCTGCGGCGGCCTTCCGCGTCCGACGCGGCTTGGCCTCAGTGGCTTCTGCCGTGTCGACGGCGTCCTCCGCCGTGGCTGCGGCCTTGCGCGTGCGCCTCGGCTTGGCCTCCGTGGCCTCGGGAGCGTCGGCCGTTGCGGCGGTCTTGCGCGTGCGGCGCGGCTTGGCCTCGGTGGCCTCCGCCGTGTCGACCGCTTCCTCCGCCGGGGCGGCCGTCTTGCGCGTACGCCGCGGCTTGGTCTCCGTGGCCTCGGCGCCCTCGGCGGGAACCTCGGCCTGCGCCGCCTTGCGGGTGCGGCGCGGCTTCGTCTCCGTCGGCTCCGAGGCGGACTCGGTGACGCCCTCGGCCGTGTCGAGCGCCGACTCGGCCGCGGACGGCGCCGACGCCGTGGTCTTGCGGGTGCGGCGGCGCGGCTTGGCCGCGGCAGCCTCGGGCTCCGTGGTCACCGACGCGGCGTCCACGGCAGCCGCGGACTCCACCGTCACCGGCGCCGCAGTCGTGGACTCCGTGGCCGACGGCGTCACCGCGGCCTCGGTCTCCGCCACCGGCGTCTGCGCGACCGGCGTCTCCGACCGGCGCGTCCGGCGGCGGCGCGGCTTCGCCGCCTCGGTCGCCTCGGTGCTCGTGCCCTCCGCCGTCGCGACGGCGTTCTCCGCCGACTCGGACGCCGCGGACTCGACGGCCGCGACCGGCGCCGACTCGGCCGGGGCGCCCCCGCGCGTGCGCCGGCGGCGACGCGGGGTGCGCGGAGCCGTGACGGCCTCCGCCTCGGCGGTACCGCCGACGGCCGCGGTCTCCGGGCCGGTCGCCTTGGCCGGGCCGGTCGCCGTGGTGCCGGAGGTCTCCGGCGCCCCGTCCACCAACGGCGCCCCGCCACGCGTCCGGCGGCGGCGCCGCGGCGTGCGCGACGGACGCTCACGGTCGGCCGACCGGGACTCGTCCCGGCCGCCGCGACCACCGCGGTCGCCACGACCGCGCGGCCCCCGGCCGCCCGGCTCGCCCAGGTCCTCCAGCTCCTCCGCGTCCAGCCCGGCGCGCGTGCGCTCCGAGCGCGGCAGGATGCCCTTCGTGCCCTCGGGGATGCCGAGGTCGGAGTAGAGGTGCGGGGACGTGGAGTACGTCTCCGGCGGGTCATTGAAGTCAAGCTCCAGCGCCTTGTTGATGAGCTGCCAGCGCGGGATGTCGTCCCAGTCGACGAGCGTGATCGCCGTACCCTTCGCGCCCGCGCGGCCCGTACGGCCGATGCGGTGCAGGTACGTCTTCTCCTCTTCCGGCGACTGGTAGTTGATGACGTGCGTCACGCCCTCGACGTCGATGCCGCGCGCGGCGACGTCGGTGCAGACGAGCACGTCCACCTTGCCGTTGCGGAAGGCGCGCAGCGCCTGCTCGCGGGCGCCCTGGCCGAGGTCGCCGTGGACCGCGCCGGAGGCGAAACCGCGCTGCTTCAGCTGGTCGGCGAGGTCGGCCGCCGTGCGCTTGGTGCGGCAGAAGACCATGGCCAGTCCCCGGCCCTCGGCCTGCAGGATGCGCGCGACCATCTCCGGCTTGTCCATGTTGTGCGCGCGGTAGATGAACTGCTTGGTGTTCGCGACCGTCGCGCCCGCGTCGTCCGGCGCCGTGGCGCGGATGTGCGTGGGCTGCGACATGTAGCGGCGGGCCAGGCCGATGACCGCGCCCGGCATGGTGGCCGAGAACAGCATGGTCTGGCGCCGCACCGGCAGCATGTTGATGATCTTCTCGACGTCGGGCAGGAAGCCCAGGTCGAGCATCTCGTCGGCCTCGTCGAGGACCAGGCACTTGACGTGCTTCAGGTTCAGCTTCTTCTGCCCGGCGAGGTCGAGCAGGCGGCCCGGGGTGCCGACGACCACGTCGACGCCCTTCTTGAGCGCCTCGACCTGGGGCTCGTAGGCCCGGCCGCCGTAGATCGCCGTCACGCGGACGTTGCGGACCTTGCCGGCCGTCAGGAGGTCGTTGGTGACCTGCGTGCACAGCTCGCGCGTGGGGACGACGACGAGGGCCTGCGGGGCGTCGGTGAGGTCCTCGGGCTTGGCGCGCCCGGCCTCGACGTCGGCGGGGACGGTGACGCGCTCGATGAGCGGGAGGCCGAAGCCCAGCGTCTTGCCGGTGCCGGTCTTGGCCTGGCCGATGACGTCCGAGCCCGAAAGGGCCACGGGGAGCGTCATCTCCTGGATGGGGAAGGCGGTGATGATGCCGACGGCCTCCAGGGCCTCGGCGGTCTCGGGAAGGATCCCGAGCTCTCGGAACGTCGTAGTCAGGGTGCTGCCTCTTCTGTGTGGGCGGCGCGAGGCGAGCGCGGGGGTCGTGTCAAGGACCGTGCCGGGGACGTCGGCTGCCTACGGGCGGGCCGTAGAGCACGGGACCGCGCCGACGCTCTAGCGCTCGTGCCGCTGAGGGTGTCCCCTCCGGGTTTCGTACGCGTAGTGCCGTACGCCGGGGAGGGCTGTCGGGTCGGAGCCGATCGGGCCACCGACCGGGCATCCTCATACGTGCGGCCTGTCGAGGTACGACGACGTACCAGCAGGCGCATTACCACCATACCCCGGAATCGCGCACATGCGATGGCCGATTTGGTCACGTAGTCGTCGTCACAGTGATTGACCAGGGCCTTACGGCTCCCGGCGGGCGGGCTATTGTGCGCTTCATGACGAGCTCTGACAAGCCTGAGAACGCCTCGGACACCGCCGCCGAACACACCGGAGTCGCCGCCCGGGACTGGGCGACGGCCTCCGCCGACCCGCAGTACCGCGCCGCGGTCGTGGACCTGCTCGGCGCGCTCGCCTACGGGGAGCTGGCGGCGTTCGAGCGGCTCGCGGAGGACGCCAAGCTGGCGCCGACCCTGGCGGACAAGGCGGAGCTGGCGAAGATGGCCTCGGCGGAGTTCCACCACTTCGAGAGGCTGCGCGACCGGCTCGCCGAGATCGGCGAGGAGCCGACGCGGGCGATGGAGCCGTTCGTCGCCGCTTACGACGGCTTCCACAAGCAGACGGCCCCCTCGGACTGGCTGGAGGGCCTGGTCAAGGCCTACGTCGGCGACTCCATCGCCAGCGATTTCTACCGCGAGGTCGCCGCCCGGCTGGATTCCGACTCCCGCGACCTGGTGCTGGCCGTCCTCGACGACACGGGGCACGGTGGCTTCGCCGTGGAGAAGGTGCGCGCCGCGATCGACGCCGACCCCCGCGTGGGCGGACGGCTCGCGCTCTGGGCGCGGCGGCTGATGGGCGAGGCCCTGTCGCAGTCCCAGCGGGTGGTCGCCGACCGGGACGCGCTGTCGACCATGCTGGTGGGCGGTGTCGCGGACGGCTTCGATCTCGCCGAGGTCGGCAAGATGTTCTCCCGGATCACCGAGGCGCACACCAAGCGGATGGCCGCGCTGGGCTTGGCCGCCTGACGCTCTGTACGGGGCGGCTGTACGGGGCGGCTGTACGGGGCGGTTTCGGCTGTGCCGCGACCGCGGGACGTAGCCGGGTGGGCGCGCAGGTCCCCGCGCCCCCGCGCCGGCTACGCCGTCGCTGATCGGCGGCGCAGTCTTCCCGAGGGGCGCAGCAGCAGCGACAGCGAGGCCACCGAGACGATCACCGCGCCGAGCAGCACCAGCAGCAGGTGCCCGGCGTCGAGCGCGCTGTGCATCACAAAGGCCCCGAACAGGGCGCCGGCGACGCCGGTCGACAGGACCAGCGGGCGAGCCGGCAGACGGTGCGGCAGGCGGTGCGTGGCCGCCCACGCCAGAGCGAGGCCGAGGATCGCGGAACTCAGCGCTTCCAGGAGCATGTCGGGGGTCCCTCCCACATGGCCGGCCTGGCCGGAACGGTCGTAGCCCGTCTTACCCCTGACCTGCGGAATCCAATCCACCTCCAGGGGCGACTTGTGCTCCATCCGTGAAGGAACCCGTGCGCCGCACGGGGCGGGAGTACGCAAACGGGGGCGGGGCGGCCGAGAGCCGCCCCGCCCCACGCGACACAAGCGCCTACAGCGCGCCGAAGCCCACCTTGCGCGGCGCCGGCTCACCGATCTCGACGTAGGCGAGCCGGTCGGCCGGCACCAGGACCTTGCGGCCGTGCTCGTCCACGAGGGTCAGCAGCGGCGACTTCCCGGCCAGCGCCTCCGACACGGCCCGCTCGACCTCCTCGGCACTCTGACCGCTCTCCAGAACGATCTCGCGGGGCGCGTGCTGCACGCCGATCTTGACCTCCACGGCTTTGTCCCTCCGACGGTCAGTGATGTGCGCGACCTTCCGCGCCGTACGCAGCACACATTAGCCCGGTGAGGGGACGTACAGGCTCCGCCGGAGAACGCCACGAGCGAACACCGGGCGGGAACAACGCGCCCGTCAGTGGTGCTGCTGGTCCGTCCCGTGCAGCGGGAAGCCCGCGATGCCGCGCCACGCCAGCGAGGTCAGCAGCTGCACCGCCTGGTCGCGCGGCACGCTGCGGTCGCTGTGCAGCCAGGAGCGGGCCACCACCTGGGCGAGGCCGCCCAGGCCCGAGGCGAGCAGCATCGACTCCGCGCGCGACAGGCCGGTGTCCTCGGCGATCACGTCACAGATCGCCTCCGCGCACTCGTTGGTGACCTTGTCGACGCGCTCGCGCACGGCGGGCTCGTTCGTCAGGTCCGACTCGAAGACCAGGCGGAAGGCGCCGCCGTCGTCCTCGACGTACGCGAAGTAGGCGTCCATCGTCGCCCGGACGCGCTGCTTGTTGTCGGTCGTCGACGCGAGCGCGTTGCGCACGGACTGGATGAGCGACTCGCAGTGCTGGTCCAGCAGCGCGAGGTAGAGGTCGAGCTTGCCGGGGAAGTGCTGGTAGAGCACCGGCTTGCTCACTCCGGCGCGCTCGGCGATGTCGTCCATCGCGGCCGCGTGGTAGCCCTGGGCCACGAAGACCTCCTGGGCCGCGCCCAGGAGCTGGTTCCGTCGGGCACGGCGCGGCAGGCGTGTGCCCCGCGGGCGAACCGCCTCTGTCTGCTCGATGGCTGTCACGCCGCCTCCCATAGTCGTCCACGTGCGGATCTGGCCGCGTCGCCATCGTACTTTTCGGTAACCGTGGTGTGCGCGGTGAGAGCGCAGGATTTCACGGACCGGACGGTTACGAAAGCGGTTGCGAAGGTTTCAAACAGGGGCAGAGCGGGCAAAATGCGGCCTCTTTCCTGCTCGATGGTGCGGTCCGTCGCCCTGCGGCGACGGACGTCACCGGTAGTCGTCCTCGTCGAGCGAGACGATCCGGGTCTGCTCCACCAGGTCCGCCTCGTTGGCGCGGTCCGGGTCGACGCCGGTCAGCGGGTCGTCGCGGTTCGGCGTGATGTCCGCGTGCTGCTCGGCCGCGTCGACCTCGGGGGCCTCGACGTCGTACTCCTGCGCCTCCGGCGCGTCCTCGGCCTCGAACGTCTCCGGATCGGTGGGGTCAACGGCCATGCTGGGCTCCCTTCCTACGAACGTCCCTGGGAATGCAGGGGCCACACGCGGGTGCCCTCTGTACGAGCCTAGGAGACACCCGATCCGGACGCTATGCGATCCGCGTCCGGAACGTGACGCAGTGCGCATCCCGCCGGCTGACTCCCCTGCTGCTTCCCATGTGCTCTCTCATCTGCCCCGCCTGCCTGGTGTCTGCCCCTCTCGTAGGGCCGATTCCTGTGACGGCGAACACATGAGCCACTGCGTGATCGTCTCGTAACATTGCCGCATGTCTTCGACCGAGCTGCCGTTCGTGCCGCCCGCCAATGTGCTGCCGAAGGTGGGGGCCGTCAGGGTCGCCGAGGGCGAGCGGCTCAGGTCGGTCGAGCTGCCCGGGGCCACGCTGACGGTGCGGTCGAGGCCCCCCGCGCGTGAAGGGCTGCCTCCCGCGCTGTACGTGCACGGGCTCGGAGGTTCCTCGCAGAACTGGTCGGCGCTGATGCCGCTGCTGGACGACGTCGTCGACAGCGAGGCCGTCGACCTGCCGGGCTTCGGCGACTCCCCGCCCCCGGACGACGGCGACTACTCCGTCACGGGGCACGCGCGCGCGGTCATCCGGTACCTCGACGCCTCCGGCCGCGGCCCCGTCCACCTGTTCGGGAACTCGCTCGGCGGCGCCATCACCACCCGTGTCGCCGCGGTCCGGCCCGATCTCGTCCGTACGCTCACGCTCGTGTCACCCGCCCTGCCGGAAATCCGCGTGCAGCGTTCCGCCGTGCCCACGGGGCTGCTGGCGGTGCCCGGTGTCGCGCCGCTCTTCACCCGGCTCACCAGGACGTGGACGGCGGAGCAGCGGGTCCGCGGCGTGATGGCGCTCTGCTACGGCGACCCCGCGCGGGTGACGCCGGAAGGATTCCGCAATGCCGTGCAGGAGATGGAGCGGCGGCTGCGGCTGCCGTACTTCTGGGACGCGATGGCGCGCTCCGCGCGCGGGATCGTCAACGCGTACACGCTGGGCGGCCAGCAGGGCCTGTGGCGCCAGGCCGAGCGCGTCCTCGCGCCGACCCTCCTCGTCTACGGCGGCCGTGACCAGCTCGTCGGCTTCCGCATGGCCCAGAAGGCCGCCCGGGCCTTCCGCGACTCGCGGCTGGTGACTTTGCCGGACGCGGGACACGTGGCCATGATGGAGTACCCGGAGACGGTCGCCCTGGCGTTTCGTGAACTCCTCGAGGACTCGGGCGAGTTGGGTACGCAGCGGGCGCGGCGGAGCCGGTCCGGAGCGGGCCGCGCCGAGTCGGGCACGGGCCGGCCGGACACCGGGGGTGAGGGCGACACCGGCGCGGTGGACGGGCGGAAGTCGGTCGCGGCGGGTACGGTCGCCACGGGTACGCGCGAGCCGGGCGCTCGCGCGGGCGACGCCAGCGACGGAGAAGGAACCGACGAGAGCATGGGGGGCTGAGGCGCGACGTGGGACGCCACAGCCGCCGTGGGCCCGTCGCCAAGGGCGACACCGCGGACACAACCGCAGTACGGGACGGCCGCGCCGGGCAGGCGCAGGCGCAGGGACAGGCCCAGAGGCAGGGGCAGGGGCCGAGAGCAGGCCAGGGCCAGGGCCAGGGCCAGGGTCAGGGGCAGGCATCGGACGCGAGCCGGGGTGGCCGCCCGGCACCGGACGCGAGCCGGGGTGGCCGCCCGGTACCGGACACGAGCCGGGGTGGCCGCCCGGTACCGCCCGGCGCCGGGCAGGGCGGCTGGCCGCCGCCGGGCGCGGGGCCGCGCCGCGTGCCGGGCCCACGTCCGGCACCGGGGCCGCATTCAGCGTCGGGGGCGTATTCGGCGTCGGGGACGCCGCCGCACGGGGTGCCGCGCTTGCCGGACGGCTGGCTGCCGGACGGCACGCCCGCGCGTGGGGTGCCGCGCCTCTCCGACGGGACGCCGGGGCGCGGCGTTCCGCGGTTGCCCGACGGGACTCCCGCGCAGGGCTTTCCGCGGTTGCCCGACGGCACTCCCGCGCAGGGTGTTCCCCGGTTGCCCGACGGCACCCCCGCGCGCGGCTTTCCCCATGCTCGGGGAGGTCATCCCGAGCAGCGGGAAGCCGGGGGTGGCTGGGGTGAGTTGAGGGGGAGTGGTGGGGGCGGTGCTCCCATACCGCGGCAGCGCCGGGCGTCTGGGCCCGGCCCGCGGCAGGAGTACCTCGACGCCTTCGACGAGGAGGACGACGTCTTCGCCCCCCGTACGCCCGCCTCCGCGCACGCGGCGGACGCCTACGCCTCCGTCACGGACTGGAGCGCCGGCACCCCGGCCGACCCCCGCTTCGACGACCACGACCACGCGGGGCCCACCGGCACGCCCGCGCCCGGCAAGGGTGCCAAGAGCCGTACCTTCACCGGCATCGCGGCCGCCGCCGTCACCACCGTGCTGGCCGTCGTCGTCGCCGGCCAGGTCGCCGACGACCCCGGCGGTGCCGGTGTGCAGTCGCAGTCCGCCACCGACCAGGCCCGCGACATCCGGGACTCCGCGTCCCGCGCGGACGACCGTGCGACGCCCGCCCCGGGCCCCGCCGCGGCGCCGCTGACGTACGACGCGAAGATGGCCAGAACGTACCCGCTCGCCGCCACGCTGAAGGGCTCCGGGAAGTTCGACGCCGTTCCCGGCATCGCCAAGGCGCCGGGCGCGGGGCAGAAGCTGACCTACCGCGTGGACGTGGAACAGGGGCTGGGGCTCGACGGCGAGCTCTTCGCCGAGGCCGTGCAGAAGACGCTCAACGACCAGCGCAGCTGGGCCCACAACGGGGCGTACGCCTTCGAGCGCATCTACACCGGCAAGCCCGACTTCGTCATCACCCTCGCCAGCCCCGGCACGACCGCCGACTGGTGCGCCAAGTCCGGCCTCGACACCACCGTGGACAACGTCTCCTGCGACTCGGCCGCGACCGAGCGCGTGATGATCAACGCCTACCGGTGGGCCCAGGGCTCCGAGACGTACGGTGACCGCGACATCCACGCCTACCGGCAGATGCTGATCAACCACGAGGTCGGACACCGCCTCGGCCACGGGCACGTCACCTGCGACAAGGACGGCGACCTCGCCCCGGTCATGCAGCAGCAGACCAAGTTCCTCGACCACGACGGCATCCACTGCCGCGCCAACCCCTGGCCGTACCCCGCGAGCTGACAGAGATTCCGGAGCGGACGGGCGTCGTCGGCCGCGCATGACCATCCGTGTCCGCTTGATCTCCTAGCGCGACGGAACGCGGACCGCACGCGAAAGTTACGACCGTTCACCCCTTTTGGTGGTGCGACGGACAACCGTCCGTCGCACCACCGCCTTGTCCGCATACGTTCGTCCCGCTGCGAGCCGCCGGGCAACGGCGGCTCCCCATACGGGAGATCGGGGGTGCACTCGTGCGCATCGGACTGCTTACGGAGGGTGGCTATCCGTACGTGAGCGGTGACGCCAGGCTCTGGTGCGACCGGCTGGTGCGCGGGCTCGCCCAGCACGAGTTCGACGTCTACGCGCTCAGCCGCAGCCAGGACCAGGAGGACGAGGGCTGGGTCCCGCTGCCGCCGAACGTCCGCAGGGTGCGCACCGCACCCCTGTGGACGGCCGAGGACGACGACGTGGTGCTGGGCCGCCGTGCGCGCCGGCGCTTCACGGAGTGCTTCGGGGAACTGGCGGCCGTGCTGTGCGGGGCGTCCGGTGGTTCGGCGGTCCCCGGTGACGCGTCGGCCTCCGCGGGGACGTCGACCCCTGAGGCGGACCGTTTCGCCAACGCTCTGTACGGGCTCGCCGAACTCGCCCGGGACGAGGGCGGCCTGGCGGGAGCGCTCCGCTCCGAGGCCGCCGTCCGCACACTGGAACGCGCCTGTCGTGCGCCCGGCGCACACCGCGCGGCACGCGAGGCGCGCGTCCCGGACCTGCTCGCCGTGGCCGCGTACGTGGAACGCGCCCTGCGCCCCCTCTCCCTCGACTGGTACGAGGACAACGGCCTCGGGGCGGTCGACCTCTGCCACGCCGCGTCCGGCGGCACGGCCGTCCTGCCGGGTCTGCTGGCCCGCCATTTCACCGGCGTACCCCTGCTGGTGACCGAGTACGGCGTGCGCCTGCGCACGCACTACCTCACCGCGCCCGACGCCCCACCCGCCGTACGGTCCCTGCTCGCCGCCTTCCACGGCAGGCTCGCGGCCGAGGCCTACGCACGGGCCGAGATCGTCACCGCCGGCAACACGCACGCCCGCCGCTGGCAGGAGCGCTGCGGAGCCGACCGCGGGAAGCTCCGCACGGTCTACCCCGGCATGGACGCCCGGCCCTTCGCGGACGTCGGCGAGTCCCCCGACTGCGCGGCCCCGGACACCCTCGTCTGGGTCGGCCGCGTCGAGCCCGCCAAGGACCTGGTCTCGCTGCTGCACGCCTTCGCGGAGGTCCGCAAGCGGCAGCCGAGGACGCGCCTGCGCATCGTCGGAGCCCCCGCCGGCGCCGAGGGCGCGGCCTATCTCGGCCACTGCCGGACACTGGCCGCCCAACTCTTCCCCGACGAGGCCGACGGCCCGCACGCCGCCGGCGACAACCCGGTGTCCTTCGAGGAGATCGGCGGGCCGGAACTCCCGGCCGCCGCCGACGCCTACGCCTCAGGCGCCGTGACCGTCCTGTCCAGCGTCGTCGAGGGCTTTCCGATCAGCCTCGTCGAGGCCATGCTCTGCGGGCGCGTGACGGTGTCCACCGACGTCGGCGCCGTCACGGAGGTCATCGGCGGCACGGGCCTGGTCGTACCGCCGCGCAACCCGCGGGCGCTCGCCGAGGCGTGCGTGGCCCTGCTGCGCGACCCCGAGCGCCGTGAGCGCCTGGGGGCCGCCGCTCGCGCCCGCGCCCTCGAACTGTTCACGGTCGAGCAGAACATCGAGGCGTTTCACGGCATCTACCTGGAGATCGTCTCGCGTGCGCCGATCCGCCGGGTCGTCCTCGACGAAACGGGAGCACCGCTGCCCTTCGCGGTCCCGGCCGAGGCCCACGTCCCGGTCCGCTGGGCCGACCCGTCGCCGTCGCCCCGCCTCGTCGCCCGCGGCGGCCCCGGCTGGGCGACGGACACCCCCGTACGCGCCACCACTCCCGTCCCGGCCCCGGAGGGAGCACGATGAACGACCTGGGCGAACTGGACCGGCCGGGAACCCCGACCAGCCCGGGGCCGTGGGACGCCCACTCGGAGGAGACCCTGAGCCCCGAGACCTCGCCCGCCCCGGAGACGGCGGCCGACGGCGACCGGCCCGCGAACACCGAGGCGACCACCGGCGGTGAGCCGCTCGCGAAACCGGAAGGGGCCACCGGCAGCAGCAAGCCGTCTGCGCGGGACACGGCCACCGGCAGCAAGCCGCCCGCGCGGGAGGCGGGCACCGGCCGCAAGCCGTCCGCGCACGAGACAGACCCCGACCGCAAAGCCGCCGCCCCGCGTCGTGGTGCCGCTGACCCCGTGAAGGCGCTGATGCACCGTCACCGGGACCTCTGCGAACGCGCCGTGGACCCTCTGGAGATCGCCGCGGGGCTGGAAGCGCACGGCATCACCGACCGGACCGCCGCCCGCTTCCGCCACCGGGACGTCTTCTCCCTCGCCGAGGAGATGTACGCACGGGCCTCCCGGGACGGGGACGCGCCCCCGCCCACCCCGCCGACCGCCCCCCGGGTACGCGCCGACTGGGTCCTCCTGACGCTCCTGCCGGGGGCGCTGTGCGCCGCCGCCGTGTCGGCCGTGCGCCTCACCGACGGCCAGACGCGCCTGTTCGCGGCCGCCGTCGGCGCCCTCACCGTCGCCCTGGCCCTCCACGCGGCCCTGCGCCGAGGCCCCCTGAGCGCGGCCGACCGCACCACCCCCGGCAGAACCACCACATGGACCGCCTGGCTCATCGGCTACTCCCTCCTGGGCGACGGACTGCTCCGCAACGCGGTCGCCGGAGGCCCCGACGCCCTGCCCACCGGCGCGGCCGACGGCCCCTGGCCCCTCACCGCCGCGCCCGTGCTGGCTCTCGCCCTGGCCTGCGCGCCGGCGGCCTGGATCACCCACCTCCTCACCGGACGCGCCCGCCGCAGACTCGCCGCGAGCCGCGGCCTGGACGACTTCGCCGCCGCCGTACGACCGCTCCTGCTCGGCGCGTTCGCCCTGTTCCTGGCTGCCCTGGCAGTCCTGCTCGCCCTCTGCGCAGCGGCCCTCGACGAGCCCGCGGCCTACACGCAGGCCCTCACCCTGGGCGCCCTCCTCTTCCTGGCCCGCCTCCTCACCACCCACGGCTTCACCTACGCCCCGGCCGTGGTCCTCACCGCCACGGCCACCGTCGAGGCGGCCGCCCTCGCCACGGTCTTCACCTCCCGCCTCCCCGGCTGCGGCTTCCTGGCCACCCCGGTCGAAACCCTCGTCACCACCTTGGGCGCCGGCAGCGTTCCCGCCCTCGCCTGTGGAGCCGCGGCCCTGGCCCTCCTGATCCACACGACCCGCAAGCTCACCCGCGCCTCGGCCCACGCACCGCCGGAGCCCGCACGGTGACCGCCGCAGACACCGGCCCCACCGCCGCAGGCACCCGTGCCACCACCGAAGGCACCCGCCCCACCCTCCCTTCCCGCTCAAGGAGAACCCGCATGACCACCCACCCCGGAGCCACCGCCACCCCGGGAGCCGCGCGATGAGAGTCCTGCTGATCGGAGCCAACGGCTACATCGGGCGCTTCGTCGCCGACCGTCTGCTCGCCGACCCCGCCGTGCAGCTCACCGCCCTCGGCCGCGGTGACGACGCCGACGTCCGCTTCGACCTCGCCTCCGGCAGCCCCGGCGCCCTCACCCGCTTCCTCGACGCCGTCCACCCCGGCGTCGTCGTCAACTGCGCCGGCGCCACCCGCGGCGGCGCCCGCGAACTCACCCGGCACAACACCGTCGCCGTGGCCACCGTCTGCGAGGCCCTGCGGCGCAGCGGCTGCGGTGCCCGTCTGGTGCAGATCGGGTGCAGCGCGGAGTACGGACCGAGCCAGCCCGGCTCCTCCACGGCCGAGGACGCCGTGCCCCGGCCCGGCGGACCGTACGGCGTCAGCAAACTCGCCGCCACCGAGCTGGTCCTCGGCTCCGGCCTGGACGCCGTCGTCCTGCGCGTCTTCTCCCCGGCCGGACCCGGCACCCCCGCCGGCTCTCCCCTGGGCCGTCTCGCCGAGGCCATGCGCCGCGCCATGCAGTCCGGCGACGGAGAGCTGAAACTCGGCGGCCTCGGCGCGCAGCGCGACTTCGTCGACGTCCGCGACGTGGCCCGCGCCGTGCACGCCGCCTCGCTCTCCGCCGCGCAGGGCGTCATCAACATCGGCTCCGGCCGCGCCGTACGGCTGCGCGACGCCGCCGCGGTCCTCGCCCGCGTCGCCGGGTACGGCGGCGCCCTCCACGAGCTCGACGGCCCGCCCGGCGCGCTGCGTCCGGCCATCGGCCACCCCCGGCCCGACTCGGACCAAGCGCACCCGGTCGCGTACCCGTACCCGGACGGCTGCGGCAGCTGGCAGCAGGCCGACGTGCGCACCGCGCGCGACCGGCTCGGCTGGCGCCCCCGGATCGGCCTCGAGGAGTCCCTCGCGGACATCTGGATGGAGGCGGCATGCCGCATCTGACCAGCACCCGACCGCGCGCCTCCAGCACCGAGCTCCGCCCCGGCGTCGGTGTCCCCGGCTACGCGCACCCCCTCCTTGCCCCCGCCGAGTGGGGCGAACTGACCCGGCCCGGCACCCCGCTGCACTGGGTGGTCCTCAACGTGGCCGACGGCCCCGGCACCCGCCCCGACCCGCACTGCCTGGAGGCGGCCGGCCGTCTGCGCAACGCGGGCGTCCGCGTCCTCGGCCTGCTCGACACCCGGTACGGCTCCCGGGCCTTCGGCGAACTGGTCTCGGACGCCCACCGGTACGTCGACTGGTACCAGGTCGACGGCTTCCTCCTGGACCGCTGCCCGGCGGACCACGCCGGGCTGCCCGAGGTCCGCCGCACGGTCGCCACGCTCCGCGTGATCCGTGACGATGCCCACATCGTCCTCGGCCACGGCATTCACCCGAACCCCGGCTACGCCGAGCTCGCCGACCAGCTCGTCACCTTCTCCGGCCCCTGGAGCGACTACCGCTGGTCGCAGGTGGCCGAGTGGACCGCCGACCATCCGCCCGAGCGCTTCTGCCACTTCGTGCACGGCGTGCCCCGCGCCCACCTGGACGAGGCCCTGCGCATCGCCCGCTGGCAGGGCGCCGCCACGATCTGGTTCACCGACCACACGGACTGCGGGGGCCGCACCGACCCCTTCGAGTCCATGCCCGGCTACTGGGACGACATCGTCTCGCTGGTCGGAACAGGTGTCTCGGAATGAAAAAGCACATGGCACTGTTACGGGGAGAACAACCGTAGTGATTGACCGACCAACGGAGTCCCCGTGTCGTTGCCACCCCTGGTCGAGCCGGCTGCCGAGCTCACCGTAGACGAGGTTCGCAGGTACTCCCGCCACCTGATCATCCCCGACGTCGGGATGGACGGGCAGAAGCGGCTGAAGAACGCCAAGGTGCTGTGTGTGGGCGCCGGCGGCCTGGGCTCGCCGGCGCTGATGTACCTGGCCGCCGCGGGCGTCGGCACCCTCGGCATCGTGGAGTTCGACGAGGTCGACGAGTCGAACCTGCAGCGTCAGATCATCCACAGCCAGGCCGACATCGGCCGCCCGAAGGCCGAGTCCGCCCGCGACAGCGTCAAGGGCATCAACCCGTACGTGAACGTGGTCCTTCACGAGGAGCGGCTCGAGGCCGACAACGTGATGGACATCTTCAGCCAGTACGACCTGATCGTCGACGGCACGGACAACTTCGCGACCCGCTACCTGGTCAACGACGCCTGCGTGCTGCTGAACAAGCCGTACGTGTGGGGTTCGATCTACCGCTTCGACGGCCAGGCGTCCGTCTTCTGGTCCGAGCACGGCCCCTGCTACCGCTGCCTGTACCCGGAGCCCCCGCCCCCCGGCATGGTCCCCTCCTGCGCCGAGGGCGGCGTCCTGGGCGTGCTGTGCGCGTCCATCGGCTCCATCCAGGTCAACGAGGCCATCAAGCTCCTCGCCGGCATCGGTGAGCCGCTGGTCGGCCGCCTGATGATCTACGACGCCCTGGAGATGCAGTACCGCCAGGTCAAGGTCCGCAAGGACCCGAACTGCGCGGTCTGCGGCGAGAACCCGACCGTCACCGAGCTCATCGACTACGAGGCCTTCTGCGGCGTCGTCTCCGAGGAGGCCCAGGCGGCGGCCGCCGACTCGACGATCACTCCCAAGCAGCTCAAGGAGTGGATCGACGACGGCGAGAGCATCGACATCATCGACGTCCGCGAGCCGAACGAGTACGAGATCGTCTCCATCCCGGGCGCCCGGCTGATCCCGAAGAACGAGTTCCTCATGGGCACCGCCCTGGAGAGCCTCCCGCAGGACAAGAAGATCGTCTTGCATTGCAAGACGGGTGTCCGCAGTGCGGAAGTCCTCGCGGTCCTGAAGTCCGCGGGCTTCTCGGACGCCGTCCACGTCGGCGGCGGCGTGATCGGCTGGGTCAACCAGATCGAGCCGGACAAGCCGGTCTACTGAGCCGTACCCGGCCTGCCTTTCCGAGCGGCGGGGGCTTCGCGCACCACGGGTGCCCGGAGCCCCCGCCGTCGTCATGAGCAGACCTTGCCGTCCTTCGGCACCGAACCGTCCAGCAGATACGCGTTCACCGTCGAGTCGACGCAGTCGCTCCCGCTGCCGTAGGCGCCATGCCCCTGGCCCCGCCAGGTGAGCATCACGCCGACACCCTTGCCCAACTCGTCGGCCATCCGCCGCGCGCCCTCGTACGGGGTGGCCGGGTCGCCGGTGTTGCCGACGACCAGGATCGGTGCCGAGCCCGCCGCGCTCACCTCCGGGGTGTCGTGCTGCCCGGGCACCGGCCAGTCGTGGCACCAGCCGGCCGTGTCCCAGCCGAGGAACGTCCCGAAGACCGGGGAGATCTTCTCGAACTGCGGCAGCAGCTTCTTCGTCTCGGCCGCGGTCGGCCGCTGCCGGTCGTCCAGGCACGATATGACCCGCTGGGAATGCGTCGTCGTGCCGTAGCGGCCCGACGGGTCGCGTTCGTTGTAGCCGTCGGCCAGGGCCAGCAGCTCCGAGCCGTCTCCCCGCTCCGCCGCGTCGAGGGCGCTGGTCAGCGTCGGCCAGCTGTCCTTGCTGTACAGCGGCAGGATGATGCCCGTGACCGCGAGCGTCTGGGTCAGCTTCCGCCCGGGCGTGCCCGCCGGCAGGGGCCGGGCGTCGATCCGGCGCAGCAGGGCCGCGATCTTCCGCGAACCCTCGGCCGGGTCCTGGCCGGTGGACTCGAGGTAGCCGTTCAGCGCGCGCTGGAAGCCCCTGGCCTGGTTCTGGGCGTGCCCCACGGTGTCGGCGCCGGGGTCGACGACCGCGTCGAGCGTCATCCGCCCGACCTTCTTCGGGAACAAGTGGGCGTACGTACCGCCCAGTTCGGTGCCGTAGGAGATGCCGAAGTAGTTCATCCTGTCGTCGCCGAGGGCCTGCCGGATGCGGTCCATGTCGCGGGCGGAGTCTGCGGTCGACACGTGCGCCAGCAGCTTCCCGGCGTTCTTCCGGCAGCCCTGGGCGAAGTCGGCGGCGTCCCCGAAGTAGGCCTGCTCCTCGGCGGGGGTGTCCGGGGAGACGTCCACCGATTCCGCCGCCTGGATCTCCTTGTCACCGCGGCAGCGCACGCCCTCGCTCGCGCCCACCCCGCGCGGGTCCCAGCTCACCAGGTCGTACCGCTCGCGGAGCTGGGAGACCGTCGGGGCGTACGACGGCATCATGGACACGCCCGAGGCGCCGGGGCCGCCGAAGTTGAACAGGAGCGAACCCAGGCGGTCGTCGCCACGGGCCTTGGCGCGGATCAGGGCCAGGCCGATCTTCTCGCCGTCCGGCTCGGACCAGTCCAGCGGCACCTTGAGCGTCGCGCACTGCCAGTCTCTGCTCGGCGCGGGGCCGTCGGCCGTGGCCTTGCAGCGGCCCCAGGAGAGCCCGCCCTTGTCCTCGTCGGACGAGCTGCCGGCGCAGCCGGCCGCCAGCAGCGCCGAGGCGACCGCCAGAGCGGTCCACCGTACGAAGCGCGTCATGTGCCCGTCCCCCCCTCGCAGGCCGTCCGCTCCGTGCCGCGGATGGCGGTCAGGCCATGGTAGGCAGATTCCGCGTCGGCCGTCCCAGCCTGTGGATAACCTTCTGAACTGCGGGTTTATCGGGGCCGGGTCGGGATCAAGTGCAGACGGTCCCCGCCCGCGGCACCTTTCCGTCCAGCAGATAACCGTTCACGGCGGCCCGCACGCACTTGTTCTCGCTGTCGTAGGCGCCGTGCCCCTGCCCCCGGTACGTCAGCTCGACGCCGACGCCCTCGCCCAGCGCGTCCACCATCTTCCGCGCGCCCTCGTACGGCGTGGCCGGGTCGCCGGTGTTGCCGACGACCAGGATCGGCGCCGAGCCCGGCGCGCGCACGTCGGGATGGTCGGCGGCGCCCGGCACCGCCCAGTCGGTGCAGCTGATCATGCTCCAGGCCAGATAGTCGCCGAACAGGTCGGACGCCGCCCGGAACTCGGGCAGTTTCCGCTCGACGTAGGCCGTGTCGTAGCGGGGCTTGTCGTCGGCGCAGTTGATGGCGGCGTTGGCGGCGGCGAGGTTGCTGTACTCGCCGTTCTCCTCGCGGCCGTTCATCGAGTCGGACAGCAGCAACAGGATGCTGCCGTCACCGCTGTACGCCTGCTGCAGGCCCTGGGTGAGGTACTCCCAGAAGTCCTGCGAGTACAGCGCCTGCGCGATGCCGCTGGTCGCCGCGGTCTGGGTCAGTTCGCGCGGGAAGACGCCCGGGATGGGGCGGCTGTCGAGGTTCTTCAGCAGCCTGGCGATACGGTTCTTCACATCCTGGGCGCTCGTGCCGATGGGGCACTCCTCGGCCTTGGACACGCAGTCCTGGGCGAAGTTGTCGAGCGCGAGCTGGAAGCCCTTCGCCTGCCCGAGCGAGCCCTGTTCGGCGTTCTGCGTGGGGTCGACGACGGCGTCGAACACGGCGCGGCCGACCCGCTTGGGGAACAGGTGGGCGTAGACGCCGCCGAGTTCGGTGCCGTAGGAGATGCCGAAGTAGTGCAGCCTGTCGTCGCCGAGGACCTGGCGCATCAGGTCCAGGTCCCGGGCCGCGTCGGTGGTGCGCACGTGGGGCAGCACCTTCTTCGAGTTCTGCTCGCAGGCCTCGTTGAACTCCTTGGTGTTGTCCAGGAGCTCGGTGCGCTCGGCGGCGTCGTCGGGCGTGGCGTCCTGCTGGAAGTACGCGTCGAGCTGCTGGTCGTTCTCGCAGATCACGGGGGCGCTGCGGCCGACTCCGCGGGGGTCGAAGCTGACCAGGTCGTAGCGGGTGCGCAGGGTCTCGTAGCCCTCCGCGAAGGCGGGCAGCGAGGTGACGCCCGAGCCGCCTGGCCCGCCGAAGTTGAAGATGAGCGAGCCGATGCGCCGGTTCGGGTCGTCGGCCCTCGCCCGGATCAGTGCGAGGCCGATCGTGTCGCCCTTGGGGTCGTCCCAGTCGAGGGGTGCCTTCATCGTGGCGCACTGCCACTCGCCGCCGTCCGGCAGGGGCGAGGGCGGAGCGCCACCGCCCTGTGCGTCGGACGGGGCCGGGCAGGCCTCCCAGTCCAGCTCCTGCCGCGTGAGGTCCTCGTCCTCGGCGTCGCCGTTTCCGCAGGCCGTCGGCACGGTGGCCAGCAGCACGGCGGTGGCGGTCAGGGCGGCGGCGCGCAGGCGGAGGCGGGTCGGCATGGTTCCATCCTGCGGCGGCGCGGTGCCGGGCGCGCGGGACGCGTGCCGTACGAGGGAGTCGGGGAAGGAGGTGCCGATGGTGCCGGAACGCGCGTCGCGCGGTCGCGTCAGAGGGCTTGTTTCCGGGTGAGGTGGTTGAAGGCCAGCCAGCCCGGCAGTACGGGCAGCCACAGCGTCAGCAGGCGGAACAGCAGGACCGCGGGTGCCGCGACCTCCTTGGGGAGCCCGACGGCGATCAGGCCGACCGTCAGGGTCGCCTCGACCGCGCCCACACCGCCCGGTGTCGGCGCCGCCGACCCGAGGGCGTTGCCCGCGAGGAAGACCACGGCGACGCTGGCGATGCTGATCGAGGTGGACTCGTCACCGAAGGCGCGGATGGACGCGTCCAGGCACATCACGAAGCAGGCGGTCAGCAGCAGCATGCCGCCGATGCCGGTGACCAGCTTCTGCGGCCGCTGGAGCACGTCCAGCATGCGCGGCACGACACCCGCGAACAGCGACCTCACGCGCGTGACGACGAACTTCCGCAGGAACGGCACGGAGGTCACCACGAGCACGAGCACCGCCACTGTCAGCAGACCCGCGATGACGGTCCGGGACGGCGACAGCGACGGCGTCTTCTCCGTGCCGGTCAGGTAGCCGAAGGACAGCAGCATCAGGATGTGGCAGCCGAGCCCGAACAGCTGCGACGCGCCCACACTCGCCACCGCGAGCCCCGGCCGCACTCCCGCGCGCTGCAGGAAGCGCGTGTTCAGGGCGACGCCGCCCACCGCCGCCGGGGCGACGATCTTCACGAAGGACCCGGCGACCTGCGCCGCCACGGTCCGCAGGAACGGCACCCGCTCGGGCACGAACCCCAGCAGTGCCATCGCCGCCGCGATGTAGCTGCACATCGAGAACAGCACGGCCGCCGCGACCCAGCCCCACTCGGCGTTCGCGATGAGCGGCCCGAACTCGATGTGCGTGAGCTGCGTCAGCAGGAAGTACGCGCCGATCGCCCCTGCCATGAAACTGATCAGCGTGCGCGGCCGCACCCGCTCCAGCCGGGCCGGCTCCACCGGTGCCTGCGGCCTGATCCGCAGCACCTCGTGCCGGATCTGGGTGAGCAGATCCTCCTCGCGCGCCTCCTCCAGGGCCTCGTCGATGGCCCGCTTCTCGGCCCGCTGTTCCGCCCGTACGGCCTTCTTGTCGGGCTTCTCCAGGACGGGCACGGCCTCGTCGGAGGTCTCCTCCAGGCGCGCCTGCTTGGCCTGCCGGGACGCCTCCAGGACCGCGTCGCGCTCGCGCTGTGCCCGCTCCCGGGCCAGTCTGCGCAGCGTCGCGCGCGTGGAGCGGCTGAGCGCGATGGGCTGGAGCATCGGCAGGCAGTCCGCCACGGCGTCCGGGCCGAGCACGCCCACCGCGGAAGACACCGCCCGCTCGGCGCCCACCCGGAGACCGAGGGTGACGAGCAGCTGGGACGTGTCCATGCGCAGCAGCAGGTCGCCGGCCGCGATCTCGCCGACGCGCAGGTCGGTGATGATCACCGTGCCGGAACGATCCACCAGAATCGCGTCGCCCACCAGCCTGCGGTGCGCGATACGCCGGGACTGCAGCGCCTTCACCTGGTGCCAGGTGTCGCGCAGCAGGTCGTCGGTGATCTCCTCGTCCGGCAGCGAGTCGAGGGTGCGGCCGCCGCTGTGCTCGTAGACGAGCATCACGGCGTCGGGGCCGAGTTCGGAGGTGGCGATCAGCTTGGGCGCGTTGGCGCCCGCCGCGATGGCCGCGTACGCCAGCAGCGCCTCCTGCTCCAGGGCCTGGCGCAGCGACTGGAGGCTGCTGCGGGTGGCGAAGCCGCGCAGGGTCAGGTTCCGCCAGGCGCGGTAGAAGAAGCCCTGGGCCTGCTGCTCCCGGTCGACCACGGTCACGTCCAGCGGGGGGCCGTCCTCGAGCGTGACGAAGTAGCGGCGGCCCCGGTCCCCGGTGTCCGGGTTGTGGTCCGGGGTGTCCTCGCGCGAGGCGCTGACGGGGCGGAAGCCGACGGTCCGCAGGCCCGCCATCAGCGTCTGCCCGGTGGGCCGGACGTTCGGCGAGCCGACCGCGTACAGCGTGCCGTAGGCCACGGTCCAGCCGATCAGCACGGTCAGGATGATCGAGAACGGTGTGGTGTACCCCGTCACGAGCATCGAGAAGGCGTCGAGGAGCAGCACGACCCACAGCACCGCGCGCCATCTCGGCCGACGCGACATGCCCACGGCTGTCATGTACGCGATGACCGGGGCCAGATAGCCGTGCACGGGATCGGTCAGCGCGTGGATGTCGCCGGGGGAGGGCTGGGTGAGGGCCTCCTGGATGGAGTCCGGGGCGGCCCGGGCGACCCACAGGTCTGTGGCCAGCGTCACGCCGTGCGCCAGGACGGCCGCGAGCACGCCGTCGGCGATCCTGAGCCCGTCCCGTTTGATCAGCCGCTCGATGGCGAAGGCGACCGGCACCAGCAGGATCGCGATGCTGGAGGCCAGCCCCGCGATCTTGATGAGCAGGTCGGGCGCCTGCCCGGTGCCCTTGTTGATGTCCTGTTCGAGGCCCGAGGTGGTGCCGTGCGCGAACGCGGCGATCCCGATCAGCACCGCGACGGCGAGCACCCCCACCAGGAGCCGCATCAGGTCGGACGGGCGGTGCACGCGCGCGGGGAGGAGCGGTTCGTCGCCCTCCACCTCGTCGATGTACGCGGTGTCGGTCCCCTCGGCGTCCGTCCGGGGCTGCTTCCCGGCCGCCTTCGGGCCGTCGTCCGGGGTGCCCGGGCGCGACGAAGCGTCAGAGGTGCCCTCCGGCTCCTCGGGGTGCGCACCCTGCTGCTTCATCGTCTCTTCTTGGTCTCGTATCACCGGTCACCGCCCGCACGATGGTGGCATGCCGCACCGACACACGGGGGCATCAGGGTGCACATGCGGGGGCGGACAGTCTGCCCGACGCGCTCCTGCCGGGCGAGGGAAACGCTCGGGAGCACGCCCGTCCCGTTGTCGGTGGGGTGGGGCAGGATGGGTCGGATGAGTGAGGAGAGCCCTGAGGGGGGCCGGTTCGAGGACGAGGGCGCGAGGGCGCTGCCCGAGTACGCCGAGCGGGTCCTCGACGTCGCGGAACTGATCCCGCCGGGCCGTGTCATGACCTACGGGGACGTCGCCGAATGGCTGGAGGAGGGCGGTCCGCGCCAGGTGGGCCGGGTGATGGCGCTCTACGGGGGAGCCGTTCCGTGGTGGCGCGTGGTCCGGGCGGACGGCGTGCTGCTCCCGGGGCACGAGCAGCGGGCGCTCGGCCACTACCGGGCGGAGGGCACGCCCCTGAAGCAGGCGAGCCGCGCCGCCGAGGGCCACCTGCCGCGCATCGACATGAGACGGGCGCGGTGGGACGGCGGCGAACGCGCGGAAGGTCACACCTGACAGCTTCCGCCATCGCAGGACCTCCTGTGTGGCCCGTGATCCGGACGGGGGAATCGGGGCACACCGGCGGCATGACGTACGTTCGTGAGAGGAGGGGCATGAGTGCCGTGAGTGGCCGACGGGAAAAATTGGAAGCCCTGCTTCCGCCTTGTCCGTCGGCGTAGCGTCGGCTGCGCGTGCCCCCGTCACCCCGCGGTCACCGCCCGCCACGCGCGGCGGCCCGCCAACCAGCACTTCCACCAGGACCGGCGAACCACGTGAGCTCCTCTTCCTCCACCAGCGGCCTGTCGCACCCCCGGGTGCGGCGGGGGAGCCGTGGCGCTTACCGACTGGTACGTACCCCTCCTGCCCGCGTGGACCCCCCTCTTTTGGACGCCTCGCAGCGCTCCGTGGTTGACCACACGGCCGGCCCGCTGCTCGTCCTCGCAGGCCCTGGCACGGGCAAGACCACCACGCTCGTCGAGTCCGTCGCCGAGCGGATCGCCCGGGGCGGCGACCCCGAGCGCGTCCTGGTGCTCACGTTCAGCCGCCGCGCGGCCGTCGAACTGCGCGACCGCCTGGCCCTGCGCACCGGGGCGGCCCGCGCTCCCCAGGCGACCACCTTCCACTCGTTCTGCTACGCACTGGTCCGAGCCCACCAGGACAGCGACCTGTTCGTGGAGCCGCTGCGGCTGCTGTCCGGCCCCGAGCAGGACGTCTCCGTGCGCGAGCTGCTCGCGGGCCAGGTGGAGCTGGAGCGGCTCGGGCTCGCGCACGTGCGCTGGCCGGACGAGCTGCGCGCCTGCCTGACCACGCGCGGTTTCGCCGACGAGGTCCGCGCGGTCCTCGCCCGCACCCGTGAACTCGGCCTCGGGCCCGACGCCCTGGACGCCTTCGCCCGCCGCACGGGACGCCCCGACTGGCGCGCCGCGGCCGCCTTCCTCGCCGAGTACCTCGACGTGCTCGACCTGCAGGGCGTGATCGACTACGCGGAACTCGTCCACCGCGCGGTGCTCCTCGCCCGCCGCCCCGAGGTCGCAGCCCGGCTCGCCGCCCGGTACGACGCCGTCTACGTCGACGAGTACCAGGACACCGATCCCGCCCAGGTGCGACTGCTGCACGCCCTGGCCGGCGGCGGCCGCACCCTGGTCGCCTTCGGTGACCCCGACCAGTCGATCTACGCGTTCCGCGGGGCGGACGTGAACGGCATCCTGGAGTTCCCGCACGCCTTCCCGCGCGCGGACGGCCGTCCGGCCCCCGTGGCGGTGCTGCGCACATCCCGCCGCTCCGGCGCCGCCCTGCTGGCCGCCACCCGGCTGCTGACCCAGCGCATGCCGCTGACCCGGCTGCCCGCCGAGAAGGTATGCGCCCATCGCGAACTCGCCCCCGTCCGGGACGGCGGCCGCGTCGAGGCGTACACGTATCCGACGGCCGGCACGGAGCTGGACAACATCGCCGACATCCTCCGCAGGGCCCACTTGGAGGACGGCGTCCCGTGGAGCGAGATGGCCGTCCTGGTGCGCGCCGGCTCCCGGACCATCCCGACGGTCCGCCGCGCCCTGTCGGCGGCGGGCGTCCCCGTGGACGTCGACGGCGACGACGTGCCGCTGCGCCACGAACCGGCCGTGGCGCCGCTGCTGACGGCGCTTCGGGCGGTGGCCTCGGCCGAGGTGGCGCGGGCCGACGCGCCCGCGGACACCGCCTCCGGCGAGTCCGGGCCCGGCTGGCTCGACACCGAGACCGCCCTCGCCCTCCTCACCTCCCCCCTGGCGAGCATGGACGCCGCCGACCTGCGCCGCCTCGGCCGGGCCCTGCGGGACGAGGAGCGGGCCGCCGGCAATCCGCTGCCACCGCCCTCCGACGTGCTGCTCGCGCAGGCCCTCGCGGAGCCGGAGCGCCTCGCCGTGCACGACCCCGCGTACGCGCGTGGCGCCCAGCGCCTCGGCGCGCTGCTGCGCAAGGCCAGGGAGCGGCTGGCCGGCGGCGGCACGGCCGAGGAGGCGCTGTGGGACCTCTGGGAGGGCACGCCGTGGCCCGGCCGGCTGGAGCGGGCCGCCCGCCGGGGCGGGGCCTCCGGGCGCAACGCGGACCGCGACCTGGACGCGGTCTGCGCCCTGTTCGCGACCGCTGCCCGCGCCGAGGAGCGCTCCGGCGGCCGGGGCGCGCTGAACTTCCTGGAGGAGATCGACGCCGAGGACATCGCCGCCGACACCCTCACCCGGCGTGCCGTACGCCCCGACGCCGTCCGCCTGATGACCGCGCACCGCTCCAAGGGCCTGGAATGGCGCCTCGTGGTCGTCGCGGGCGTCCAGGAGGGCCTGTGGCCGGACCTGCGCCGCCGCGGCTCCCTGCTGGAGGCCGACCGCATCGGCCGCGACGGACTCGCCGAACCCCTCACCCCCGGCGCCCTGCTCGCCGAAGAACGCCGCCTGTTCTACGTGGCCGCCACACGCGCGCGTGAACGGCTCGTCGTCACGGCGGTCAAGGCCCCCGCGGACGACGGCGACCAGCCCTCCCGGTTCCTGACCGAACTCGGCGTCGAACCCAAGGACGTCACCGGGCGCCCCCGCCGCCCCCTGTCCGTCGCGGCACTCGTCGCCGAACTGCGCGCCACCACGGTCGACCCGCGCGTCTCCGACGCCCTGAGGGAGGCCGCCGCCCGCCGGCTGGCCCGGCTCGCCGCCCTCGCCGACGAGGACGGCCGCCCCCTGGTGCCCTCCGCGCACCCCTACCGCTGGTGGGGCATGTTCGAGCCGACCGAGTCCAAGGTGCCGCTGCGCAACCGCGACCAGCCCGTGGTGCTCTCCGGCAGCGCGCTCGACCAGCTCGCCAACACCTGCGCCCTGCAGTGGTTCCTGGGCCGCGAGGTGAAGGCCGACGCGCCCGCGACCGCCGCGCAAGGGTTCGGCAACGTGGTGCACGTCCTCGCCGACGAGGTCGCCTCCGGACGCACCCCGGCCGACCTCTCCGTCCTCATGGAACGCCTCGACTCCGTGTGGAACGCCCTCGCCTTCGACGCGCCCTGGAAGTCGGAGCAGGAGAAGGACAACGCGCGCGTGGCGCTCGAACGCTTCCTGAGGTGGCACGTCATGGACCGCACCGGGCGCACCCCGGTGGCCAGCGAGCACGACTTCGACGTCACCCTCGAAGCGGGCGACTACCAGGTGCGCATCCGCGGCCAGATGGACCGCGTCGAGGCCGACGGCGAGGGCCGCGCGTACGTCGTCGACTTCAAGACCGGCAAGCAGGCGCCCACCGGGAAGGAGGTGGAGCGCCACCCGCAGCTCGCCGTCTACCAGCTGGCCGTCCGGGAGGGCGCCGTCGACGACGTCTTCGACGGTGTGCGCCCCGAGCCGGGCGGCGCCGAACTCGTCCACCTCCGCCAGGGCGCCGCCCAGCGCGACGGCGGCGAGGCCCTGCCCAAGGTGCAGGCCCAGGAGCCGCTGCAGGGGGAGTGGGTCGGCGACCTGCTGGCGACCGCCGCCGGGAAGGTCCTCGACGAACGGTTCACGCCGACCGCCGGGCAGCACTGCACGCACTGCGCGTTCCGGGCCTCGTGCAGCGCGCGTCAGGAGGGGCGCCACGTGGTGGAGTGACCCGGCGGAGTGACGTGGCGGAGTGGCGTGAGGACTGACGTGGTGGAGTGATCCATCGCACCACACGAGCTGACCTGCGGTTCTTCCGCCCCGGAAGGCCGATCGTGCCGCCGCTGTCAGTGCCCGCCGCTAGCCTCTTCCGTTGTGCCAGCCCGTATCACCGATCCCGAACAGCTCAAGGAGCTCCTCGGCATCCCGTTCACCCCGGAGCAGACGGCCTGCATCACCGCGCCGCCCGCCCCGCAGGTGATCGTGGCCGGAGCCGGCTCGGGCAAGACGACGGTGATGGCGGCACGCGTGGTGTGGCTGGTCGGCACCGGCCAGGTCGCCCCCGAGCAGGTGCTCGGCCTCACCTTCACCAACAAGGCCGCCGCCGAACTCGCCGAGCGCGTCCGCAAGGCACTCGTCAAGGCCGGCGTCACCGACCCGGACGCCATCGACCCGGACAACCCGCCGGGCGAGCCGGTGATCTCCACGTACCACGCCTTCGCCGGCCGCCTGCTCACCGACCACGGCCTGCGCATCGGCCTCGAGCCCACGTCCCGGCTGCTCGCCGACGCCACCCGATTCCAGCTCGCCGCGCGCGTCCTGCGCGAATCCCCCGGGCCCTATCCGGCCCTGACCCGGTCCTTCGCGGACCTCGTCGGCGACCTCCTCGCCCTCGACGCCGAACTCGCCGAGCACCTCGTACGTCCCGAGGCGCTGCGCGCGTACGACGCCGAGCTGCTGCTGGCCCTGCGCGGCGCCAAGCTCACCAACGCCGACCTGCGCAAAGTGCCCGAGGCCGCCGCCGCCCGCCGCGAGCTGGCCGAGCTGGTGACCCGCTACCGGGCCGCCAAGCGCGAGCGGGACCTGCTCGACTTCGGTGACCAGATCGCCCTGTCGGCACAGCTCGCGCGGATCCCCGAGGTGGGCCGCGTCCTGCGCGACGAGTTCCGGGTGGTCCTCCTCGACGAGTACCAGGACACCTCGGTCGCCCAACGTGTCCTCCTCGCGGGCCTCTTCGGCGAAGGCACCGGCCACCCCGTCACCGCCGTCGGCGACCCCTGCCAGGCGATCTACGGCTGGCGCGGCGCCTCGGTCGCCAACCTCGACGACTTCCCCGAGCACTTCGCGCACGCCGACGGCCGTCCCGCGACCCGCCAGGCGCTCAGCGAGAACCGCCGCAGCGGCGGCCGCCTCCTCGACCTCGCCAACAACCTCGCCGAGCCGCTGCGCGCCCTGCACGCGGGCGTGGAGGCCCTCCGCCCGGCCCCCGGCGCCGAACGCGACGGCATGGTCCGCTGCGCCCTGCTGCGCACCCACGCCGAGGAGATCGACTGGGCCGCCGACTCCGTCGCCCACCTCGTGCGGACCGGGACCCCGCCCGGCGAGATCGCCGTCCTGTGCCGCACGGCGACCGACTTCGCCGAGATCCAGGGCGCCCTGGTCGCCCGGGACATCCCCGTCGAGGTCGTCGGCCTGTCCGGCCTGCTGCACCTGCCCGAGGTCGCCGACCTCGTCGCCGTCTGCGAAGTCCTCCAGGACCCCGGCGCCAACGCCTCCCTGGTGCGCCTGCTGACCGGCCCGCGCTGGCGCATCGGCCCCCGCGACCTCGCCCTCCTGGGGCGCCGCGCCCGGCTTCTGGTGTCCCACGCGCGCGTGGAGGGCGACGACGACCCGGACCGCCGTCTGGCCGAGGCCGTCGAGGGGGTCGACCCGTCCGAGGTGATCTCACTCGCGGACGCCCTCGACACGTTCCTGGAGACGCCCCTGGACGGCCGCGGGGACGACGACGGACTGCCCTTCTCGCCCGACGCGCGCGTGCGCTTCGCCCGGCTCGCCACCGAGCTGCGCGAGCTGCGCCGCTCCCTGGCCGACCCGCTGATGGACGTCCTGCACCGCGTCCTCGCCGTCACCGGCCTGGAAGTCGAGCTGTCCGCGTCCCCGCACGCCCTGGCCGCCCGCAGGCGCGAGACCCTGTCCAACTTCCTGGACATCGCCGCCTCCTTCGCCGCCGGCGACAACGAGGCGACCCTGCTGGCCTTCCTCGGCTTCCTGCGCACCGCCGCCCAGTACGAGAAGGGCCTCGACAACGCCCTCCCCGGCGGCGAGAACACCGTCAAGGTGCTCACCGCCCACAAGTCCAAGGGCCTGGAATGGGACGTCGTGGTCGTCCCCGGCCTGGTCACCGGCACCTTCCCGAGCAGCCAGGGCCGCGAGAAGTGGACGTCCCAGGGCAAGGTCCTGCCGCACGGACTGCGCGGCGACGCCGACACCCTGCCCGACGTGCCCTCCTGGGACGCCAGGGGCCTGAAGGCCTTCCACGAGGCCATGAAGGACCACCAGCACACCGAGGAACTCCGCCTCGGCTACGTCACCTTCACCCGCCCCCGCTCCCTGCTCCTCGGCTCCGGCCACTGGTGGGGGCCCACCCAGAAGAAGCGCCGCGGACCGTCCCCGTTCCTCCAGGCCCTCTACGAGCACTGCGAGGCCGGGTACGGCGAGATCGAGGCCTGGGCGGACGAACCCGCCGAGGACGAGGAGAACCCTGCCCTCCACCAGGCCACGGCCGACCAGATCTGGCCCCTGCCGCTGGACGAGACGGCCCTGGCCCGCCGCCGCGCCGCCGCCGAGACCGTCCTGGCCCACCTGGAGGACCTCGCGTCCCACGAGGACGGGCACCCCGCGGCCGTGCACGACCCCGACGCCCTCGACGACCCGGAGTGGCCCCCGCCGCCCGAGGACGACGAGCCACCGTTCGACGAACCGGACGCGTTCGGGGAACCGGACCCGTTCGACGAGCGGGATCCCTTCGACGAGCGGGATCCCTTCGACGAGCGGGACGCCTTCGACGAGCGGGACCCCTTCGATGAACCGGACCCGTTCGAAGAGAACCCGTTCGACGCGGCCCCGGCGGACCGGGACGCTGTGCCCGCCGCCGGCCCCACCGTTCCTCACCAGGCGGCGCCGCCGGAAGCGACGGGAGCGCGCCCCCGCCCCGGGCAGCCCGCGCCCCCGGCCCTCACCCCGGAGGAAGCCCGCACCATCGCCTCCTGGGACCGCGACCTCGACGCCCTCACCGGCGAGCTCCTGCGCGCCCGCGACAGCGTCACCGAAGTGCCCCTGCCCGCCTCGCTCACGGCGTCCGAGCTGCTGCGCCTGGCCGCCGACCCGGACGGCTTCGCGCAGGAGCTGGCCCGCCCCATGCCCCGGCCGCCCCAGCCCGCCGCCCGCAGGGGCACCCGCTTCCACGCCTGGGTCGAGGCCCGCTTCGAAGAGCTGACGCTGCCCATGCTGGAGCCGGAGGAACTGCCCGGCAGCGACGCCGAGATCGCGGACGAACGGGACCTGGCGGCCCTGAGGGACGCCTTCGAGCGCACGGCGTACGCGCACCGCACGCCCTACCGGGTCGAAGCCCCCTTCCAGCTCGCGATCGCCGGCCGCGTCGTCCGGGGCCGCATCGACGCCGTCTACAAGGAGGGCGACGGGGAGGACGCGACGTACGAGATCGTCGACTGGAAGACCAACCGCTCCCGCACCGCGGACCCGCTCCAGCTCGCCGTCTACCGCCTCGCCTGGGCCGAGCAGCAGGGCGTGCCCCCGGAGTCGGTCACGGCGGCGTTCCTGTACGTGCGCACCGGGGAGGTCGTACGCCCCGAGGAACTGCCGGACCGCGCCGCCCTGGAGCGGCTGCTGCTGGACGAACCGTCCGGTGGGGAAACCGGTGGGCGATCCGCAGGGCGGTCCGGTGAGGAACCACACTCCGAGGACGTCAGTGCGGGCCGATAGGCTCGTGACCATGAGCCAGACCCCGGACAGCGTCGTCCGTACGTACATCGAGCGGCACCGCGGCGCCTTCCTCGACGACCTCGCCGAGTGGCTGCGGATCCCGTCGGTGTCGGCCCAGCCGGACCACGCGCCCGACGTACGACGCAGCGCCGACTGGCTCGCCGGCAAGCTGACGGAGACCGGCTTCCCGACGGCCGAGGTCTGGGAGACTCCGGGCGCGCCGGCCGTCTACGCCGAGTGGCCCTGTGACGACCCGCGGGCGCCCACCGTGCTGGTCTACGGCCACCACGACGTGCAGCCCGCCGCCCGCGAGGACGGCTGGGACAGCGAGCCCTTCGATCCGGTCGTGCGCGGAAACCGCCTCTACGCGCGCGGGGCGGCCGACGACAAGGGCCAGGTCTTCTTCCACACCCTCGGGGTTCGCGCCCACCTCGCCGCCACCGGCCGTACCACCCCGGCCGTGCACTTGAAGCTGCTGATCGAGGGAGAGGAGGAGTCCGGCTCGCCGCACTTCCGGGCCCTGGTCGAGCAGCACGCCGAGCGGCTCGCCGCCGACGCCGTGATCGTCTCCGACACCGGCATGTGGTCCGAGGACACCCCCACGGTGTGCACGGGCATGCGCGGCCTCGCCGAGTGCGAGATACGGCTGCACGGCCCCGACCAGGACATCCACTCCGGTTCCTTCGGCGGCGCCGTGCCCAACCCGGCGACCGCCGCGGCCCGCCTGGTCGCCGCCCTGCACGACGAGCACGCGCGCGTGGCGATCCCGGGCTTCTACGACGGCGTGATCGAACTCACCGACCGCGAGCGGGAACTCTTCGCCGAACTCCCCTTCGACGAGCGGCAGTGGCTGCGCGCGGCCAAGTCGTACGCCACCCAGGGCGAGGCCGGATACAGCACCCTGGAGCGCGTCTGGGCCCGCCCCACCGCCGAGGTCAACGGCATCGGGGGCGGCTACCAGGGCCCGGGCAGCAAGACGATCGTCCCGTCCTCCGCCATGGTGAAGCTGTCCTTCCGGCTGGTGGCGGGCCAGGACCCCGGCCATGTCGAGAAGGCCGTCCGGGCCTGGGCCGAGCAGCAGGTGCCCGACGGGATCCGCTGCGAGATCACGTTCCACGGGGCCACCCGCCCGTGCCTCACGCCGCTGGACCACCCCGCCCTCCAGTCGGTCGCCCGCGCGATGGGCCGGGCCTTCGAGAAGCCGGTCCGCTTCACGCGCGAGGGCGGCTCCGGACCGGCGGCGGACCTCCAGGACGTCCTCGGCGCCCCCGTGCTCTTCCTCGGCATCTCCGTCCCGTCCGACGGCTGGCACGCCCCGAACGAGAAAGTGGAGCTCGACCTGCTCCTGAAGGGCGTGGAGACCACCGCCTACCTGTGGGGTGACCTCGCCGAGCACTGGCGCCATGCCCCCTGAGCGTTCCGAGCCGTCCGGACCGGCAGCGCGCGCGGGGCACACTGGAAGGGCCGCCCCGCACCGCCCGAGCCCACCGGACCCGGTCGCCTCCCGCTGTACGTCCCGCTGAACAGTCCGCCGAACCCAACCGTTCCACCGGGGGAGTTGGAAGCACCCGTGACCACCTGGACCGACCACAACGCCGACCGACCCATCTCGCTCACCGCCCCGAGCGGCATCGACCGGGCCGCGCACCACCGGCTCGACGAGGCCTGGCTCGCGGCGGCGTGGAGCCACCCCTCCACGCGCTGCTTCGTGGTCTCCGGCGGCCAGGTCCTCATCGACGAGACGGCGGACGGGCGCACCGAACTCGTCATGACCCCCTCCTTCGAGGCTCCCCTCACCGAGGCGCACCGCTACTTCCTCGGCATAGACGAGGACGGCGTCAGCTACTTCGCCCTCCAGAAGGACTCCCTGCCCGGCCGCATGGACCAGTCCGCACGCCCGGCGGGCCTGCGCGAGGCGGGACTGCTGCTGTCGGCGCGCGACGTGGGCCTGATGGTGCACGCGGTCGGCCTGGAGAACTGGCAGCGCACGCACCGCTTCTGCTCCCGCTGCGGCGAGCGCACGGTCATCGCGGCGGCCGGCCACATCCGCCGCTGCCCGGCCTGCGGCGCCGAGCACTACCCGCGCACGGACCCCGCCGTGATCATGGCCGTGACCGACGAGGACGACCGCATCCTGCTCGGCCGCCAGGTCCACTGGCCCGAAGGACGCTTCTCGACGCTCGCCGGGTTCGTCGAGCCCGGCGAGGCCATCGAGCAGTCGGTGCGCCGCGAGGTCCACGAAGAGGTCGGCATCACCGTCGGCCAGGTCGAGTACGTCGCCAGCCAGCCCTGGCCGTTCCCGTCCAGCCTCATGCTGGGCTTCCTGGCCCGCGCCACCACGACCGAGATCGATGTCGACGGTGACGAGATCCACGAGGCCCGCTGGTTCTCCCGCGACGAACTGCGCGCCGCCTTCGAGTCCGGCGAGGTGCTCCCGCCCTACGGCATCTCGATCGCGGCCCGCCTGATCGAGCTCTGGTACGGCAAGCCGCTCCCGACGAGGAGCGTCGCCTGACGGGGGCCGCCCGCGTGCCCGATCCCTACTGGAACCACAACGTCCACCACCACCCGGCGGTGCTCGCCGCCGTGCCGGAAGGCTGCGGCGCGGCCCTGGACGCCGGCTGCGGCGACGGGCTGCTCGCCCGCAAGCTGGCGGCACGGGCGGCGTCCGTCACGGGCGTGGACCGGTCCCCGGAGATGATCAGGCTCGCCCGCGCGCACGCGCACGTGCCCGGCAACGTCAGCTACCTGGAGGCGGACTACCTCGCCGACGGCTCCCTGCCCGAGGGCGCGTACGACTTCGTCAGCGCGGTCGCCGTCGTCCACCACGCGCCGTTCGAGGACGCGGTCACCCGTCTCGCCCGGCTCACCGCGCCCGGCGGCCGCCTGGTGATCGTCGGCTTGGCCGCCAACCGGACGCTCCTGGACTGGCTCATCAGCGCGTGCGGCGTGCCCGCCGGCCTGCTGCTCGCCCGCCGGCACGGCGGCAAGCGGGGCCCGGCGGGCATGCCCATGGAAGACGTGCACCTGTCCTGGGCGCAGATCCGGCGGGCCCTGAACCGCCTGCTGCCCGGCTGCCGCTTCCGCCGCACGCCGCTGTGGCGCTACGTCGTCGTATGGGACAGACCACGAGAAGGCGGCCCCTGAGCCGCTCAGGAACCGCCTTCCCCGTACGACCGCACGGCGACTAGGCGCCGATCTTCTGCTTCACCTGAGCCAGCGACGGGTTGGTGAGGGTGGAGCCGTCCGGGAACAGGACGGTGGGCACCGTCTGGTTTCCGCCATTCGCCTTCTCCACGAACGCGGCGGACTCCGGGTCCTGCTCGATGTTGATCTCGGTGTACGCGATGCCCTCGCGGTCCATCTGGCTCTTCAGCCGGCGGCAGTAGCCGCACCACGTGGTGCTGTACATCGTCACAGTGCCCAGCATGTCTCTCGTGCTCCTTCGGTGGCTCGGGGACGGTTGGTCGCGCTGGTGGAACGTATGTGAAAGCTCCACCATTCCCGGGGGCCGGGCGGTGCGGGGCGTGACGCCTGCCGCATTAGTACGACTATCGATGCCTGCCTGTGGACAACCGGCGCAGCCGTCTCGCGCGACCTGGCAGCATGGCTGTGTGACAGCAGCAACGCACTCCACCCTGTTCCCGCAGGTACCGGACTCGGCCGACGCGGTGCTCGAAGGGCTCGACCCGGAGCAGCGCGAAGTGGCCACCGCCCTGCACGGTCCGGTGTGCGTCCTGGCGGGCGCCGGCACGGGCAAGACCCGGGCGATCACCCACCGCATCGCCTACGGAGTGCGCGCCGGCATCCTGCACCCCTCCAGCGTGCTCGCCGTCACCTTCACCAACCGCGCCGCCGGTGAGATGCGCGGCCGGCTGCGCCAGCTCGGCGCCGCGGGCGTCCAGGCGCGTACGTTCCACTCGGCGGCCCTGCGCCAGCTCCAGTACTTCTGGCCGAAAGCGATCGGCGGCTCCATGCCCCGGCTCGTCGACCGCAAGATCCAGCTCGTCGCCGACGCGGCCGCCGCCTGCCGCATCCGCCTCGACCGGGGCGAGCTGCGGGACGTCACCGCCGAGATCGAATGGTCCAAGGTCACCCAGACCGTCCCCGCCGACTACGCGCCCGCCGCCGCCAAGGCCGGCCGTGAGACTCCCCGGGACCCCGCCGAGATCGCCCAGCTCTACGCCGCCTACGAGGACGTCAAGCGCGAGCGCTCCGTCATCGACTTCGAGGACGTGCTGCTGCTGACCGTGGCCGTCCTCCAGGACCGGCACGACATCGCCGAGCAGGTCCGCGCCCAGTACCAGCACTTCGTGGTCGACGAGTACCAGGACGTCAGCCCCCTCCAGCAGCGCCTGCTGGAGCTGTGGCTGGGCGAGCGGGACAACCTGTGCGTGGTCGGCGACGCCAGCCAGACGATCTATTCCTTCACGGGAGCCACGCCGGACCACCTGCTCGACTTCCGCACCCGCCACCCCGGCGCCACCGTCGTCAAGCTGGTCCGCGACTACCGCTCCACCCCCCAGGTCGTCCACCTCGCCAACGGCCTGCTGGCCCAGGCGAAGGGCAGGGCCGCGGACCACCGCCTGGAGCTCGTCTCCCAGCGCCCTGCGGGCCCTGAGCCGGTCTACACCGAGTACACCGACGAGCCGGCCGAGGCGGAGGGCGCGGCCCGCCGCATCCGCGAGCTCATCGACTCCGGGGTCCCGGCCGCCGAGATCGCCGTCCTGTTCCGTACGAACGCCCAGTCCGAGACCTACGAGCAGGCCCTCGCCGACGCCGGGGTGCCCTACCAGCTGCGCGGCGCCGAGCGGTTCTTCGACCGCCCCGAGGTGCGCAAGGCGGGCGTCGCCCTGCGCGGCGCGGCCCGCTTCGGCGGCAACGACTCCCTCCTGGACGACGCCGACGACCTGCCCTCCCAGGTGCGCGCCGTGCTGTCGGGGGAGGGCTGGACGCCGCAGCCCCCGGCCGGCTCCGGTGCCGTGCGCGAGCGCTGGGAGTCCCTGGCCGCTCTGGTGAACCTCGCCCAGGACTTCGCCGCCGCCAAGCCGGGTGCCACCCTGGCGGACCTCGTCGCCGAGCTGGACGAGCGGGCGAACGCCCAGCACGCCCCGACCGTGCAGGGCGTCACCCTCGCCTCCCTGCACTCGGCCAAGGGCCTGGAGTGGGACGTCGTCTTCCTGGTCGGTGTCGCCGAGGGCATGATGCCGATCACCTACGCCAAGACCGACGAGCAGATCGAGGAGGAGCGGCGCCTGCTGTACGTCGGTGTCACCCGGGCGCGGGAACGCCTCCATGTCTCCTGGGCGCTCTCCCGCTCACCCGGCGGCCGCCCCAGCCGTCGCCCCAGCCGTTTCCTCGACGGGTTGCGCCCCGGCTCCACGGCCACCGTCGGCCGCGCCGGCGCCGGCGCGGCGGGCGGTATCGAGCGCGGCATCCCCGGAACCAGGGGTTCCGCCCCGAGACGGGTGCAGCGAACGCCCGCCCGCTGCCGAGTCTGCGGCCGCACGCTGACCGACGCGGGCGAGATGAAGCTGATGCGCTGCGACGACTGCCCCTCCGACATGAACGAGGGCCTCTACGAGCGGCTGCGCGAGTGGCGCGCCGACCAGGCGCGGAGCAGCGGCCAGCCCGCCTTCTGCGTCTTCACCGACAGGACGCTGATGGCGATCGCCGAGACCGCGCCCGACGACGAACACGAACTGGCGCGCATCCCGGGCGTCGGCATGCGTAAGCTCACCCGCTACGGAGCCGACGTACTGGCCATCTGCGCAGGCCAGTACGCGACGGGGGACACAGATCAGGGCTGACGCGAACTCGTCGAAAAAATAGTTTGCGCATGCCCCAGCAATCCCCATAGGTTCTTAGGCACGAGAGCAGCGGCCTTCTCGGAGGCCCTGATTCCGTGTTGTACTTGCATATCCGTCGGACTGGTCCACCCAGTCCCCCGAGACGCCGAGAGGAGGCGAGTCCAGTGATCAGCATCAACACCAGCTCCATCAGCACCGTGAAAATGACCGATCGCTCGGCCGTCTCCGCGTGCATGCTCGGCGTTTCGAACCTGGGCACCGGTCTGTCCGGCATTCGTGCCGTCCGTCCGGCGTCCTCCTCCATTGCTCCCGCGGGTCTTCCTGTCCGCGAGCGCAATGAGCGACCGACCAAGGCACTGGAAGCGGCAGTAGCGGCACAGGCGCAGGCCTATGCCTTTGCGGCGACCGGTGCCGGATTCCGGAAGCAGACGACGCAGCACCACCTGATGTGGGCCTTCCGTGGGCCAGAACCCTGGAGTGATCCAGCCTGATTCGATCAGGCCGGCGCCTTCAGGGCCGCGGAACCCCATCCGGGATCCGCGGCCCTTCTGTTTGTCCCTGAACAGGGACGACGGACCGAAGGAGCCTCGGGACAAGAAAAGAACCCGGTACCAGCCGCCCCCCGGCCAACAGGCCGGAACGACCAGACGAGGAAGACGAACCGTGCAACTCGAAGCGCACGTCCCGTCCGTACCGCCTTCCGACACGATCCCCAAGCCCTGCTCCACGGAGGACACCGCCTTGACCCCGCTCACCGCGCTCACCGCGCTCGACGACGCCATCGAGAACCTCGGCGTACCCGTCCCGTGCCGCTCCTACGACCCGGAGGTCTTCTTCGCCGAGTCGCCCGCGGACGTCGAGTACGCCAAGTCCCTCTGCCGCACCTGCCCGCTGGTCGAGGCCTGCCTCGCCGGCGCCAAGGAGCGGCGTGAGCCCTGGGGCGTCTGGGGTGGCGAGCTGTTCGTCCAGGGTGTCGTCGTCGCCCGGAAGCGGCCGCGTGGCCGCCCGCGCAAGAACCCGGTCACAGCATGAACATCGCAGGAACGATCGACCGTCCCCTCACGCACGACCCCCAGAAGCAGGCCCCGATGAAGCCGTCCACTCACGAGCCCGCAGGCTCCGCGACCCAAGACTTCACCACCACCGGCGCGAAGGACTCGCGTCAGAACAGGACCCGAGAGATGCAACTCATCCCAGAAGCCATGGCTCGTGCGCATATGCGCGAGCGACTGCACGAGGCGGAGCGGGAACGCCAGGCCGTGCGCCTGGTGGCCGCCCGCCGGATGCAGCGCAGGGCGGAGCGCGCCTCCCGGCGTGCCCGCCGGGCGCTCGCCATGGCGGTCATGCAGTAGCTCACCGCACCTGAGGCGGTGGCCTCCCGCACCGGGAGGCCGTGCTCTTCCCGCGGGGGCCGGTCCGTGCCGAACGGACCGGCCCCCGCGGTGCGTTGTACGCATGCCGGTGGGGCTGTGGGCGCGAAGCAGATGCGCGGTGTCGGCGATGCCGGTGCGCGGTGTCTCCGCGGGCGCCGGGCGCGGCGTTATCGTCGCCGGGTGACGAGTCCTCCCCGAGGCAGTGACGACGGCTCGACGACAGACCCCCCGCGGCGCTTCGTGTGCGCCCGCTGCGGCAGGTCGGCCGACGCGCCGACCGCAGGGCCGCCCCTCACCTGGACCTGCTCCGTGGAGGACGGCGTCCGCCGCCATTTCTGCGAGATGTGTTCCCGGGAGAACCTCAGGTCGATCGAAGGACGCCTGGACTCGGACTGGTGGTGAAGCGCGGGCACCGGACCAGCGGCGTGCCCGCGGGGGTCACGCCTCCGCCACCGACGGCGCGCCGTCCAGCGGGTCCTCCGGGACGAACCCCGGCAGCCACTCCTCCAACTCCTCGCGCAGCCGCACCGTCGACCCCAGCTGACACAGCACGCCGATCGTGCTGAGGGTCACCCGGTGGATCAGCAGGTACGCCGGCGGCAGGTTGAGCTGCTTGCCGAGCTGGTAGGCGGGGGAGCGGGGGTCGGCGATACGGGCCGCCTGGCTGCGCATCCAGCCGCGGGTGAAGGTGAACTCCTCGACCTGGGCCGGTTCGATGATCGGCAGCAGGTAGTCCAGGACCGCCTCCGGATCCAGCTCTATGGTCTCCTTGACGAAGCCCTCCGCGCACAGCAGCTCGTAGACCGCCTCGGACTCGCCGTCCAGCGTCATGCGCAGCGACTCGCCGATGGTGGCCGGCAGACCGCCCGGGAGACGGTCGACCGTCCCGAAGTCCAGGACGCCCAGGCGCCAGTCGTCCTCACCCTCCGGGCCGCCGGGGAGGAGCCGGAAGTTGCCCGGGTGCGGATCCGCGTGCAGCAGGCCGGTGCGGGCGGGGCCGGAGAACAGGAAGCGGGCCAGGAGCTGACCGGCCCGGTCGCGCTGTTCCTGGGTGCCCTCGGAGATGATCTCCGACAGCGGGACGCCGTCGATCCACTCGGTGACCAGGACCTGCTCGGACTGGTGCACGACCTGCGGCACGACCACGTCCGGGTCGTCCGCGAACTCCTCGGCGTGGGCCTGCTGGGCCTGGGCCTCCAGGCCGTAGTCCAGCTCCTCCGAGACGCGGTCCCGCAGCTCCGCGATCAGCGGCTTGATGTCCATGCCGGGGATCAGCGGACCGAGCAGGCGGGAGAAGCGGCTCAGCTGGTTCAGGTCGGACAGCAGGGCCTCGCCGGCGCCCGGGTACTGCACCTTGACCGCCACCTCACGGCCGTCGTGCCACACCCCTCGGTGCACCTGGCCGATCGAGGCCGCCGCGGCGGGCTTGTCCTCGAACTCCAGGAACAACTCGTGCCAGCCCTCGCCGAGCCGCTCCTCCAGCACCGCGTGCACCGTGCGGGTCGGCATCGGGGGCGCCGCCTCCTGGAGCTTGGTCAGCGCGGCACGGTAGGGGCCCGCCACCTCCTCGGGCAGCGCCGACTCGAAGACGGACAGGGCCTGCCCGAACTTCATCGCACCGCCCTTGAGCTCGCCGAGCACCTTGAACAGCTGCTCAGCGGTGCGCTGTTGGAGCTCACGGCCGACGAGCTCCGCCGACTCGCCGACGATCCGCTTGCCGAATCCCCAGGTCGCCCGCCCGGCGATGCCGAGCGGGAGCGCGGCGAGCTTGGCGGTCCGGGTGACCGCCTTCCGGGGAAGATCAGACATGCGCCCTCCAAGTCCCAGCCGGCCGCTCCGCCTCTGCCTCACGGCACTGCTCCGACGGCCGTTGCACCGCCATTGTCTCGTGTGACTCCCCGTCCTGAGAGGGGTGCTCCCCTTTTCCTCTCTCCGCCGCGGCGCACGGGCATGCCGGGTGCGGCAGGACCGGCCGCGCGTGCCAGTGGAGAGCGGCGAGGGAGACCTCCCAGCGTGCGCCGGCGCTCGACGGCACCCGGCCGTCCAGGAAGGCGAGTGCGTGGGCGGCCGCCAGTCCGGCCGTGGTCGTGGCCAGCGTCAGGTCGCAGGGCCGCACCTGCCGCTGCCGGCTGGAACGCCACTGTGCCACGAGGCGCGGCCAGGCCGGATCCCGGTCGGTGCGGCTCTCGTGCAGACAGCCCGCGCAGCCCGTCTCCCCGGGCAGGACGAAGGGGCCGACCACGCCGGTTCCCTCCACGACACCGGCGTACAGATGGGGCGTCCCCGAGGACATCAGGGGCTCGGCGGCGGACAGGTCGGGCGCGTGCACGGCGACATCGTCCCGTGGGGCGATGATCACCAGTGAGAAGCCCGGGTCGCCCTCCTCCGAGGGCGCCTGGGCCGGTGCGCGGCGCGGTGGCTGGCCCGGGGCGGCCTGGCGCACGGCCCGGCGGGCCGCCTCGTCCCGGCGGTCGCCGACGGCCTCCGCCGGCAGTCCGCCCGGGGCGACGTCCCACGGCTCCACACGGCCGACGTCCCGCACGTCGACCTCGCCCACACCGGCTCCCGCCAGCAGCGAGGCCAGGACGGCGCCCACCCGGCCCGCACCCCGCACCTGCACGCGCTGCGAGCGCCGTGCGGCCAGCCGGCCGATCGCGTCGCCGGGTGCCGACGTGGTCAGCGACAGGGAGGCCAGGTCGGGGCGCAGCCGGTCCAGGACCTCCTTCTTCCGCCGCAGGGCGTCGGCCGCCGGGCCGCCACCGCGCGCGTCGTCCAGCAGCCCGGCTTCCGCGAGCCCGCGCACCAGTCGGTCGACATGGCCGTCGGGCAGATCCATGCGGCGGCCCTCCTCGCGGAGCAGCTCCAGCCCCCGTGTGCCGTTCAGCAGGTCGAGGAAACTGCCCGACGCCAGGTCCATCGGGCCGAGCGTCATCGCATGCGCCGGTGTCATCCCGAACTGGACGGTGTTGAGATCACGCCAGCCGCGCCTGAGCGCGGGTTTCACCATCGGATGCATGACGGCCCCCCGAATGTCATAGATCGTCCCCGTATGCCGGTCCAGCGTGTGCGCAGGCCGGATCTGCGGCAGGCACGGCCCCTGGTCCCGGACCGCACCCGCCCGTCGCTTCGCCGACAGCAGCCAGCATGCCGAAACCCGCCACCGGCTGCCGAAAGTTGTCCACAGGCACGGGGATTCGTCGTACAAATCCGGCGGCCGGTGGGGGCATCGGCAGGGAACCGTCCCCGGAGTCGGGACTTCCCCGTGTGCAGCCGGTAACGTCGGGGCGTGCCCGCCGACCCACTGCACCGCGCCGGAAAGCCACAGCGCAGCACGACGAGCCAGCCGCCGAGCGGCTCGGGGGCGAGCGCGATCGAGGTCCGCAGGAGCGCCCGCCGACGCAGGACGGTCTCCGCGTACCGCGAGGGCGATCGCACCGTGGTGCTCATCCCCGCCCGGATGTCCGAGGCGGAGGAGCAGCGCTGGGTGAACGTCATGCTCGACAAGCTGGCCGCCCAGGAGAGCCGGCGGTCCCTCGGCGACGCCGAGCTGGCGGAGCGGGCCCGGCGGCTCTCGGACCAGTACTTCGACGGACGGGCCCGGCCCGCTTCGGTGCGCTGGGTGACCAACCAGAACACGCGCTGGGGATCCTGCACCCCGGCCGAGGGCAGCATCCGCCTGTCGCACCGTCTGCAGGGCATGCCCGAGTACGTCGTCGACTACGTCCTCTGCCACGAACTCGCGCACCTCCTCGTCCCCGGACACGGGCCCCGCTTCTGGGAGCTGCTGGCGGCCTACCCGCGTACCGAGCGGGCGCGGGGCTACCTCGAAGGCGTGGTCGCCGCCGAGCGGTTGCCCCATGTGCCCGGCGCGAGGGACGAGACCTCCGCGGGGTGAGTGACCGCTTTCCGTCGGCGAGCAGCCGATACGGCCGAGCGCGGGTTCTGTACCGGGTCTGTACCGACATCGTCCGGTGTCCGGATTTGCCGTTAGCCTGGCGCGACGCACTCACGTTCTGGATGGGGGACGGTCGTTACGCATGGCCAGGGAATTCCAACGCGGCCACAAGGCCAGGATCAGTGACCTCACCGCGGGCACGGATCTGTACGTAGGCGTGCAGATCACCGGCCCCGGCCTGAGTTTCGACATCAGCTGCTTCGGCCTCGACGCCGACGAACGGCTGTCGGACGAGCGGTACTTCGTCTTCTACAACCAGCCGAAGTCCCCCGAGGAGGCCATTCAGCTCCTCGGTGCCCAGGCCGGCGACACGGAGTCCTTCCGGGTGACGCTCGACCGCATCCCGCCGCAGATCCAGAAGCTGTCCTTCACGGCGACGATCGACGGCGCCGGGCAGATGTCGCAGATCGCCCCCGGCTACCTCCGCATCGTCGCGGGCGGCGAGGAGGTGGCCCGCTACCCCTTCGACGGCTCGGAGTTCTCCACCGAACGGGCCGTGATGCTGGGCGACTTCTACCTCAAGGACGTCTGGCGGTTCGCCGCGGTCGGGCAGGGCTTCGACGGGGGTCTCGACGCCCTGCTGAAGAACTTCGGCGGTGAGGTGGCCGAGGAGGAGACGCCCGCGCCCGCCCCGCAGCAACCGCAGGCCGGCGCCGCCCCGGGCTTCGCCCCGCCCGCCTTCGCCGTCCCCGGCACACCGGACCCGGCCCCGGCTCCCGCCCAGGCTCCCACCCCGGCAGCGCCTCCGGCCCCGGCCCCCACGCCGGCCCCTCAGCCCGCCGCACAAGGCTTCGCGCCCCCGCCCGGAGCGACTCCGCCCGGAGCGACTTCGCCCGGCACCCCGCCGCCGGCCCCGGCGCCCGCACCCCAGGTGCACGCCGCCCCGACCATCGTCGCGCCCATGAACACCCCGCCCGGCGGCTCCCCGGTGCCGCCGCCGGCCCCGGCGCCCGCACCGTACGGCCAGCCCGGCCAGCAGCCGCCGGCGTACGGCCAGGTACCCGGCCAGACGGCCCCGCCGCCTCCCGGTTACGGTCAGCCTCAGGCACCTCAGGCACCTCAGGCACCTCAGGCACCTCAGGCCCCGGCCCCGCCGCCCGGCTACGGCCAGCCCACCCCGCCTCCGGGCTACGGCCAGCCCACGCCGCCCCCGGGCCACGGCCAGCAGCCGCCGTTCGGGCAGGCCCCCTACGGAGCCCCGCAGGCTGTCCCACAGCAGGGCGTCCCGCAGGCCGCCGCTCCCCAGGGCCCGGGCGTGGCCGCCGCGCTCCAGCAGTTCAAGGAGGCCCCCACCGGGCAGCGCTGGACGCAGCAGAACAAGAAGCTCGTCCGCGTCGACCTCGGCATCGGAGGGCAGCCCGTACTGGCCCGGCAGGGCAGCATGGTGCTCTACCAGGGCAAGGTCGACTTCAGTTACAAGGGCGCGGGCTTCGCCGGCCGGATCGTGGGCAACGCGACCGGCCAGGAGATGCAGCTGATGCGCTGCACCGGCCAGGGGCAGGTCTTCCTCGCCGAGAACTCGACGATGCTGCACCCCATCGAGCTCCAGGGCGACGCCGTCTGCGTCTCCGCCGAGAACGTCCTCGCGTTCGACGAGAGCCTCACCTACGAGGTCCGCCGCATCGAGGGCCACGGCATCCCAGGCGGCGCGCTGTTCACGATGCAGTTCCAGGGCACCGGCACGATCGTCGTGAAGACGCACGGCACGCCCGTGGTGCTGCCCGTCACGCCCACCACGTTCGCCGACTGCAACGCGGTGGTCGCCTGGTCGGCCGCGGCCCAGGTCGTCGTCTCCAGCCAGGTGCGGATGCGCCGCAACGCCTACCCGGGCGACACCGGGGAGAGCGTCAACCTCCAGTTCCGGGGAGCGCCCGGCAACTTCATCGTCGTCCAGCCGTACGAGGTCTGAGGGAGCCCGTCATGACACAGCAACTCGCGGGCCACGCCCCCGCACCCGTCACCGCCCGCATGGAGAACCACGGCAACCACATGCTGAAGGTCGCCATGCAGACCGGAAACGACCTCCTCGCGCGCGTGGGGTCGATGGTCGCCTACGAAGGGTTCGTCCAGTACGAGCCCAACCCGCCGGCCGTGCGCCAGATCGCCAAGGACTGGATGACCGGCGAGGGCGCGCCCTTGATGAAGTGTTCCGGCGACGGCCTGCTCTATCTCGCCGACTACGGGGCGAACGTCGTCGTCATCAATCTCAACGGCGACGGAATCTCGGTCAACGCCACCAACCTGCTCGCCTTCGACGCCCACCTCACCTGGGGGGTGGAGCGGGTCAAGGGCCTGGCCAAGTTCGCCGGGCAGGGCCTGTGGAACACGAAGATCTCCGGGCAGGGCTGGGTCGCGCTGACCTCCCGGGGCAAGCCGATCGTCGTCGACTGCGGAGGCGGCGAGGACGAGACGTACGTCGACCCCGACGCGCTCGTCGCCTGGTCCCCGAACCTCAAGGTGAAGGGCAAGCGCAGCTTCCGGGCCCAGTCGCTGATCGGCCGCGGCAGCGGCGAGGCCTACCAGATGGCCTTCTCCGGTCAGGGCATCGTCGTCGTCCAGCCCAGCGAGGACAGCACCGACCGCCTCCGGGTCCGGGGCTGAGGGGGAGCCAGAAAGCCATGCAGAGCCCGATTTTCGCCTACAACGAGCAGCAGACCCAGGACCGCTGGAGCCTGCAGAACAAGCAGATGCTGCGCGTCGCCCTGGAGGGCCACGACGACATCCTGGCCCGCAAGGGCACCATGGTCGCCTACCAGGGCCTCGTCGAGTTCGACGCCGAGTTCCAGAGCAACCAGCAGTCACGCGCGCGTGCGCAGACCGGTGAGGGCCTCGACCTGATGCGCTGCCACGGGCAGGGCACGGTCTACCTCGCCAACCTCAAGCAGCACGTCCACGTCATGGACGTGGACCAGGACGGTCTCACCGTCGACAGCAGCTACGTGCTGGCGATGGACTCGTCCCTGCACCACGAGGTCATCGCCGTGGACAGCCTGTACGGCATCTCCGGCTCCGGGAAGTACCAGCTCAACATCTCCGGCCGGGGCAAGATCGCCCTGATGACCTCGGGCATGCCGCTGCTGCTGCAGGTGACGCCCGACAAGTACGTCAACTGCGACGCCGACGCGATCGTCGCCTGGTCGACGAGCCTGCGCGTGCAGATGCAGGCCCAGACCCACTCCTCGGGGGTGTGGCGGAGGCGCGGCAACACCGGGGAGGGCTGGGAGCTGAGCTTCATGGGCAACGGCTTCGCCCTCGTCCAGCCCAGCGAGCTGCTGCCGCCGCAGAACGCCCAGATCGGCTCGGGCCTCGCCGCGCAGTACGGCATGGGGCAGCAGGGGGCACGAGGGCAGAACCAGGGCAACGTCTGGAGCTGAGCGCTCCGCGGGTTCGGCCGATCGGGTGCCAGGGCTATGCGGTCCGGGCCTGGCTGCGGGCCGTTCGTGGCGCAAGGCCCGGTTATCGCCCCCCTGTGGGGGCGTGACCGACCATGGAACGGATGTAAGGGGCGACCACCTGGGCGGTCGCCCCTTACCCGAACCTCAAACCGCGAGCCTCGCCCGCGTCGCCTCCAGCAGACGTACGACCGACGTGTCGGCCACGTCCGCCACCTCGTCGTACCCGAACCAGCGCACGTCGAGCGACTCGTCGCTGATCTCGTGCGCGGCGTCCGGCGGCGCCAGAACGGCGTACTGGACGTCGAAGTGCCAGTGGCACGGCGGCGGGATCGGGTGCCGGTCCAGGCGCACCGGGCCGCCCGGCAGCAGCGAGAGCCCCGAGACGCCGGACTCCTCCGTCGCCTCCCGCAGGGCCGTCGCCGCGAGCGTGGCGTCGCCCGGCTCGCAGTGGCCGCCCATCTGGAGCCACATCCGCAGCTTCCGGTGCAGGGTCAGCAGCACCCGGCCGGCCTCGGGGTCGATCACCAGGGCGCTCGCCGTGAGGTGACCGGCGTGGCACGCCTTCCACAGGCCGTCCGGGTGATGCGCCAGGTGGTCCAGGTAGGCCTGGCGCAGGTCCGCCTGGTCCTCGTACTCCTTCAGCACGAGGACCGCGTCGTCGTACAGGCTCACTCGGCGTCGTCGCCCTTGGACTTGTCCTCGCCGCCGTCCTCGCCCGTGTCCCGCTTCCTCAGGTCGGGCTTGTCCGCCGCTTCGCCGAGCATCTTGTCCAGCTCGGAGAAGTCGATCTGCTCGCGGTGCACGAAGCCGTCCGGGTCGTCCAGGTCGGTCGCCGTCGGCAGCATGTCCGGGTGGGCCCACAGGGCGTCCCGGCCGTCGACACCGCGCGCGTCGGTGAGCGAGGCCCACAGACGGGAGGCGTCACGCAGGCGGCGCGGGCGCAGCTCCAGGCCGATCAGCGTGGCGAACGTCTGCTCGGCCGGGCCGCCCGAGGCGCGACGGCGGCGCAGCGTCTCGCGCAGGGCGTCGGCGGACGACAGGCGGGGCTTCGCGGCGGCGTGGACCACCGCGTCCACCCAGCCCTCGACGAGCGCCAGAGCCGTCTCCAGACGGGCCAGGGCGGCCTTCTGCTCGGGCGTGTCCTCCGGCTGGAACATGCCCTGCTGGAGGGCTTCCTGCAGCTGCTCGGGGTTCTGCGGGTCGAACTGGCCGACCACGTCCTCCAGCTTGGCCGTGTCCACCTTGATGCCGCGCGCGTAGCCGTCGACCGCGCCGAACAGGTGCGAGCGCAGCCACGGCACGTGCGCGAAGAGGCGCTGGTGGGCGGCCTCGCGCAGGGCGAGGTACAGCCGTACCTCCTCCTGGGGGACGCTCAGGTCCCTGCCGAACGTCTCGATGTTCACCGGCAGCAGCGCGGCCTTGCCGGCCGGGCCGAGCGGCAGGCCGATGTCGGACGAGCCGACGACCTCACCGGCGAGCACGCCGACGGCCTGTCCGATCTGCGTGCCGAACATGGCGCCGCCCATCGAGCGCATCATGCCGATCAGCGGGCCGGCCATGGCCTGCATCTCCTCCGGCAGGACGTCGCCCATGGCCGTGCCGACGCGCTCGGCGACCGGGTCGACGAGTTCCTTCCAGGCGGGCAGGGTCGCCTCGACCCACTCCGCGCGGCTCCAGGCCACGGCGGAGCCGGCGCCCGACGGCAGGGACGTGGCGTCGTCGAGCCAGAGGTCGGCGAGGCGCACGGCCTCCTCGACGGCCCGGCGCTCGGCGGGGCCGACACTCGTGTCCTTGGTGCCGTCAGGGCTGCCCTGGGAGACCGTCTGGCGGGCGATCTGCTTGGCCATGTCCCAGTTCACCGGGCCGCCCTCGTAGGAGAGCATCTGGCCCAGCTGCTGGAACGCGGCGCCCAGGTCGGTGGGGTTCAGCGAGCCGAACATGGCTGCGAACGGATTGTCCGCACCGGGGCCGCCGGGTCCGCCGCCAAAGCCTCCGGCTCCGGGCAGGCCGCCGAAACCGAACGGGTTGGCAGGTCCCTGACCACCACCGCTCTGCTGGTCCTTCTTCTTGCCCTCGTCGCCGTCGTCCGGCTCCTCCGGCGGAAGGCCGAATCCGAATGGGGTGTCACTCACGGGATTCCTCGGCTGGTAGGGCCGCCGGTTCTTTCCGGCGGCACGGCTGCCCGACAACACCACCCAGCGTAGACACCTGGGGCGGATCGGGCCTCGGTGCTTCGCCGACTGACAGCCTGCGGCAGGATGGATGCCACCTGGTACGCACGCGTCGCACGCGCTCGTACGAAGACAACCGCTGGAGACGCCCGGTGAGTTCCCCAGATCCGCAGGTTCGCGCAGCGCGAAACCAGTCAACCAGTTCCGCGAGCCCCGCGGCGCGCGGGCCCGTCGTCGCGGTCACCGGCGCCGCGTACGGCGTCGGAGCGCTGCTCACGGAGCAGCTCGCCGCGTCCGACGAGGTCAAGCAGGTCGTGGCCATCGACGAGCGGCGCGGCGAGTGCGCGGCGGCGCAGTGGCACATCCTGGACGTCCGGGACCCGGCCATCGCGGACAAGCTGCGCGGCGCCGACGTGGTGGTCCACCTGGCCCTCGACCTCGACCTGGAGACCGACGCGGCCGCCCGAACGGCCTACAACGTACGGGGGACGCAGACCGTCCTGACGGCGGCCGCGGCGGCCGGCGTGCACCGGGTGGTGCTGTGCACCTCGGCGATGGTCTACGGGGCACTGCCGGACAACGAGCTGCCGCTGTCGGAGGACGCGGAACTGCGCGCCACGGCGGAGGCGACGGGCGTCGGCGACCTGCTGGAGATCGAGCGGCTGGCGCGGCGGGCGCCGCGGGCCCACCCGGGGCTCAACGTCACGGTGGTGCGGCCGGCCGTCCTGGTGGGCGGCACGGACACCGCTCTGACCAGGTACTTCGAGTCCCCTCGGCTGCTGGTCGTCGCCGGGTCGCGGCCCGCGTGGCAGTTCTGCCACGTCGAGGACCTGTGCAGCGCGCTGGAGTACGCCGTCCTGGAGAAGGTCGACGGGGAACTCGCCGTCGGGTGCGACGGGTGGCTGGAGCAGGAGGAAGTGGAGGAGCTCAGCGGCATCCGGCGGATGGAACTGCCGTCGGCGGTCGCCCTGGGCGCGGCGGCACGGCTGCACCGGATCGGACTCACGCCCTCTCCGGCGGGGGACCTGGCGTACACGATGTACCCCTGGGTGGTGAGCGGGAGCCGGCTGCACGACGCCGGGTGGCGGCCGCGGTACACCAACGAGGAGGTGCTGGCGGAGCTCCTCGAGGAGGTCTCCGGCCGGCACACGGTGGCCGGGCGGCGGCTGGGCCGCAAGGACGCGACGGCCGCGGGTGCCGCGGGCGCGACCGTGGCGCTGCTGGGTGCGGCGGCGGTGGTCCGGCGAGCCCGGAAGGCCCGGCGGCGGATCTGACCGACGCCCTGTAGGACACTCCAAACGCGCACGCGCGCGTGCCGGTCGATAGCTCTATTCCGGGCTGTCGGTCCTGTGCGGCACGATGGAGGCATGGCATCCACGAACGATCATCCAGGCGAGCAGGGCGCGCAGGACCCGGTCAAGCTGATCGGGATTCGGGACACGGCCCTCTCCGTGGACGAGGTGTTCCGGGCGGTCGGGGACGACGCGGCCGGCGGCACCGCGCTGTTCGTGGGGACCGTGCGGAACCACGACGGCGGAGCCGACGTGGCGGAGCTGGGCTATTCGTGCCACCCCAGTGCCGAGGCCGAGATGCGGCGGATCGCCGAGAAGGTCGTCGCCGAGTTCCCGGTGCGAGCGCTGGCGGCCGTGCACCGGGTGGGGGACCTCCGGGTCGGTGACCTCGCCGTGGTCGTCGCCGTCTCGTGTCCGCATCGCGGCGAGGCCTTCGAGGCCTGCCGCAAGCTGATCGACGACCTCAAGCACGAGGTGCCCATCTGGAAGCACCAGAGGTTCTCCGACGGCACCGAGGAGTGGGTCGGCGCCTGCTGACCGGAACCGGCCGGAGACCCGGTGATTCCGGAAGCCGCCTTCCGGTTGCGTAACCGCACCCCTGGCGTGAGCGTTGTCACTGCGGATGGTTAATCTGCTGATCAGTCAGTTGCGGACGCTCAATGGGGTTGGAGGTCGGCATGGCGGCGCTCGCCTGGTTGCTGATTCCGCTTGTGGCTGCGATCGGCGCGGGCCTGTGGGGCAGTTGGGCCAACCGGACCCGCAAGGTCCGCGGAGACGGCCCCGAGCTCATCGGTTACGCCCGCTTCCGCGAGGCCATGGAGAAGCCCCGGCCGGGTAGCTGACGGCCGAGAAACAGCAGGTCACAGAGGTATGAGCGGGCAGGGCCGCCCCGGACGGGCGGCCCTGACGGTGCGCTGACAGAACCGTCCCGTACTGTCGAGTCATGCCACGCCGCACTGCGACGATGCTCGCCTCCACCCTGATGCTGATCGCGCTTCTGTGCGCGGGAGTGTTCATCCCCGTGCCGTACTCGGAGATGTCCCCGGGGCCGACGGTGAACACGCTCGGCGATCACGACGGCGAGCCGGTGCTGCAGATCGCCGGACACAAGACGTACGCCACCAGCGGCCACCTGAACATGACCACGGTCCGCGTCACGAGCGCCGACTACCGGATGAACCTGGTGGAGGCCGTCTACGGCTGGCTCGCGCACGACAACAAGGTCGTGCCGCACGAGACGCTCTACCCGGACGGCAAGACCGAGGAGCAGTCCACCCAGGAGAACGCCGAGGAGTTCAGCCAGTCCCAGGAGAGCGCCAAGGTCGCCGCCCTGAAGGAACTCGACGTGCCGGTGAAGTCATGGGTGATCGTCTCGACGGTCGTCAAGGACTCCCCGGCCGAGGGCAAGCTGCACGCCGGAGACGTGATCAAGGCCGTGGACGGCACGGCGGTCAAGGAGCCGGCCGACGTCGCGAAGCTGGTCACCGAGCACAAGCCCGGCCAGGACGTCCGCTTCACGATCGTGCCGGCCAAGGAGCAGGCCGCCGCGGAGAAGGAGAAGCGGACGCCGACGAGGACGCAGGACATCACCATCACCACCACGACGTCCGACGACGCGGGTGAGAAGCGCGCCATCGTCGGGATCTCCGCCGGGACCGACCACACGTTCCCCTTCACCATCGACATCAAGCTGGCCGACGTCGGCGGACCGAGCGCGGGTCTGATGTTCGCGCTCGGCATCTACGACAAGCTCACGCCGGGCAGCCTGACCGGAGGCAAGTTCGTGGCCGGGACCGGCACGATCGACGACGAGGGCAAGGTCGGCCCGATCGGCGGCATCGAGATGAAGACCGTCGGCGCGCGGGCCAAGGGCGCCCAGTACTTCCTGACGCCCGCCGACAACTGCGCGGCCGCCGCCAAGGACACCCCCGAGGGCCTCACCCTCGTCAAGGTGGACACCATCCAGGACGCCCTCGGCGCCCTGAAGGACATCCGCAGCGGCGACACCGCCGATCTGCCGAAGTGCTGATCCGGACGACGGACGCTAGTCCTCGAACGTCGCGGTCAGCGCCTCGGCCAGGCCCGGGACCAGGTCGGAGCCGGTGAGGACCTCCGTGGGGGAGTCCTTCTCGCGCAGGCGCAGGGCCGACTCGCGGGTGCCGTCACGCAGGACCGCGACCGTCATGCGGACCTCCTGGCGGTCCGGGTGCTCCGCCACCCACTTCGTCAGCGCCGCCTCGCTCAGATCCTTCGGGACCTGCGCCTCCGCGGACGGCGGCAGCATCAGGCGCTCCACGGCGAGGGCGCAGCCGCCCACCGCGTCGGGCCAGGCGATGGTGGCGAGGAACTCGTCGAGCGGCTTGCCCGTTGGAATTTCGTCCTGCTCGATCGGGGTGAGGCCGGGGCTTTCCGGCTCGTCCCCGAGACCGAGCCGGTCGGCGAGCGAGGGCTGTTCGGCCCGTAGCCGTGCGGTGTCGACGAGGGCGAAGAGGCGGGCAGGCTGGTCCCAGCCGAGGCCGGAGACGTACTCGTCGATCTCGAGCACGGCCCGGGTGAGCGGGTTAGCAGCCATGGGAGTGTTGGACATGGTCACAATCCTCTCTCGTTCCTGGCCGGAATCGGGAACCGAGTAAACGGTGAGTAAGTTGCATAGGTGGGGGCCCACGATCACGGGGGCCACAGACGGTCCGTGAAGACGCGGGCCTGACGAATCAACAGCGAACTTCGAGGTGCGCACCTTGGCTTTCCAGATGCCGGACCGCGGCGGAGGCCCGACAGGGCCGCGGATCAGAGTGGGCCGCCCGTCCCGGCGTGTCCGGACCCTGCTCATGACGCTGGGCGTCCTGGCCGTCCTCGGCATGGCGTTCACCATGTTCGCGGGCTTTTGGACGGACTGGCTCTGGTACCGGTCGGTGAAGTACTCCTCGGTCTTCACCACGACCCTGTGGACCAAGATCGGGCTCTTCTTCGTCTTCGGCCTGCTCATGGCCCTCGCGGTCGGCGTCAACATCTGGCTGGCGCACCGGCTGCGGCCACCGCTGAGCGCCATGTCGATGGAGCAGCAGAACCTCGACCGCTACCGCATGAGCATCGCGCCCTACAAGAAGTGGCTGCTGCTCGGGATCACGGCCCTGGTCGGCCTGATCGCCGGTGCCTCCGCGTCCGGCCAGTGGCGGACGTGGCTCATGTGGGTCAACGGCGTGCCCTTCGGCCAGAAGGACCCGCAGTTCAAGCTGGACGTCTCCTTCTACGCCTTCGACCTGCCCTGGTACCGGTTCCTGCTCGGCTTCGGCTTCGCCGCCACGATCCTGTCCGTGATCGCCGCCGCGCTCACCCACTACCTGTACGGCGGACTGCGCGTCACCAGCCCCGGCGCCCGCGCCACGGCGGCGGCCACCGGGCACCTGTCGGTGCTCATCGGCATCTTCGTGGCCCTGAAGGCGGTCGCCTACTGGCTCGACCGGTACGGACTCGCGGTGAAGTCCAGCGACTTCAGGGCGACCGACAACTGGACGGGCCTGAGGTACGTCGACGCCAACGCCTACCTGCCGGCCAAGACGATCCTGTTCTGCATCGCCGTCATCTGCGCGCTGCTGTTCTTCGCCACCCTGTGGCGGCGCACCTGGCAGCTGCCCGTGATCGGCTTCGGCCTGATGGTCCTCTCCGCGATCCTCATCGGCGGCCTCTACCCGGCGATCGTGCAGAAGTTCCAGGTCCAGCCGAACGAGCAGGCCAAGGAAGCGCCGTACGTCGAGAAGAACCTCGAGGCGACCCGCAAGGCCTACGGCATCGACGGCACCCAGGTCACCGACTACTCCGGCACGAGCAAGACGGAGGACAAGACCACGCTCCGCGATGACGTCGACTCCACGGCGAGCATCCGGATCATGGACCCGAACATCGTCTCGCCGACGTTCCAGCAGCTCCAGCAGATCAGGAACTACTACGCGTTCCCGACCAACCTGGACGTGGACCGCTACGCCAAGGACGGCAAGGACCAGGACACGGTCATCGGCCTGCGTGAGCTGAACCTCGCGGGCATCCCGAAGAAGAACTGGATCAACAACCACTTCCGTTACACGCACGGCTACGGAGTGGTCGCCGCCGAGGGCACCAGCGCCGACGCCCAGGGCCGCCCGGTCTTCACGGAGTCCGACCTGCCCTCCAAGGGCCAGCTCGGCACGTACGAGCAGCGGGTCTACTACGGCGAGAAGACCACCACGTACTCGATCGTCGGCGGTCCCCAGAAGGAGATCGACTACTCCGACGACAACGGCGAGAAGACCACCAGCTACAAGGGCGACAGCGGGGTCAACCTCTCCAACCCGGTCAACCGGGCCGCGTACGCGGTGGCGTTCGGCGAGCCGCAGATCCTGTACTCCGGCGCCATCGGCGACGGCTCGCGGATCCTGTACAACCGCACGCCGAAGGAGCGCGTCGAGGCGGTCGCCCCCTGGCTGACCATCGACGGCGACGCCTACCCGGCGGTCGTGGACGGCCGGATCCAGTGGATCGTCGACGCGTACACGACGACGAACGGCTACCCGTACTCCTCGCGCACGACCCTCGGTGACACCACGGCCGACTCGCTGACCGCCACCAACGACAACCGCGCGGTGGTGGCCCAGCAGAACCAGGTCAATTACATCCGCAACTCGGTGAAGGCGACCGTCGACGCGTACACCGGCGAGGTCAAGCTCTTCCAGTGGGACACCAAGGACCCCGTCCTGAAGACCTGGATGAAGGCCTTCCCGGGCACGGTGGAGCCCAAGAGCGACATCTCCAAGTCGCTGATGGACCACCTGCGATACCCCCAGGACCTGTTCAAGGTCCAGCGGGAGCTGCTCACGCGCTACCACGTGAAGGACGCGACGACGTTCCTCAGCGGCAGCGAGGTGTGGCAGGTGCCGGACGACCCGACGAACCGGTCGGGCAGCGCGGTGCCGCCGTACTACCTGAGCATGAAGATGCCCGACCAGAAGGCGCAGGCGTTCTCGCTGACGACGACCTTCACGCCCAACGGCCGGGACAACCTCAGCGCCTTCATGGCGGTCGACGCCGAGGCCGGCACCAGTGACTACGGCAAGATCAGAATCCTGAAACTGCCGACGAACACGACGGTCAACGGCCCCAAGCAGGTCCAGAGCCAGTTCAACTCCCAAGAGGACATCGCCGAGTCCATCAGGCTCCTGAGAGGCGGCGACTCCGAAGTCGAGTACGGCAACCTGCTGACGGTGCCGCTCGACGGAGGACTGCTGTACGTGGAGCCGGTCTACGTACGCGGTGGTGGACTGAAGTACCCGCTGCTGCGCAAGGTGCTGGTCACCTACGGAGGCCAGACCGCCTTCGAGAACACGCTCGAGGAGGCCCTCAACAAGGTCTTCGGAGCGGAGGGCGCCACCCCGGAGCCGCCGGACGAGGGCGACACGACGACACCGCCGCCGACGTCCGACGACCCCACGGTCAAGCAGGCCCTGGAAGACGCCCAGAAGGCGTTCGACGCGGGCCAGGAGGCCCTGAAGAAGAACGACTGGGAGGCGTACGGCCGGGCGCAGGAGGACCTGGAGGACGCCCTGCGGCGGGCCGAGGAGGCGCAGGCCGCGGCGGACCGGGCCGAGGCCCGAGGGGGCGGCGAGAGCAAGCCCGGCAGCAGCCCGAGCGGCAGCCCCAGCCCGAAGCCGAGCAGTTAGGGCCTGGCCTGGTGAAATGGCCCATCCCGCGCCGTGATACGGTGGTGAACACAACGGCGCGGGGTGGAGCAGCTCGGTAGCTCGCTGGGCTCATAACCCAGAGGTCGCAGGTTCAAATCCTGTCCCCGCTACTGAAGTCGCGATGTCCGAGTGACGCAGCGGCCACGAAGGCCCGGATTCCACAAAGGAATCCGGGCCTTCGTGATGTGTGAACGCATGTCCTGGTGCAGGTTGCGGCCGCGCCGCCGGGGGGAGTTGGCCGATCTGTGTTTGACTTGTCGTTCTGTGGGCATGTCGACAAAACGCTGTAGTGACCTCACTGGCTGCGGTATACCAGGTGTACCCAGGTTGCAGGTGGTGCGACGATGGACGTTATGGGGGACAAGGCAACTCTGTTCGAGACAGGGCGTTTTGTGCAGCCTTCCAGCCGGGAGGACACCGACACCCCGGACGACGCCGGGGAACTCGCCGACGAGGCAGCCGAGGAGCTGCGTCAGCGGCTCGCCGCGGAGGCCGGTGACGTCGAGGCGATGAGTGTTCTCGGGGCCATGCTGCTGCGCCGCGGTGATCTCGACGGTGCCGAGCCCCATCTGCGTGCCGCTACCGCCGCGGGCGACCGGGCCGCCGCCAACAACCTGGGCGTCCTCCTCCACCAGCGGGGTTACGCCGACGAGGCCGCCGGATGGTGGCGGATCGCCGCCGTCGCCGGATCCGCGGCCGCCGCGCATGCCCTCGGCCGGCACCACCGCGAGCGCGGTGACGAACCCGCCGCCGAGTACTGGCTGCGCCAGTCCGCCGAACAGGGCCACACGCTGGGCGCGTACGCCCTCGCCGATCTGCTGGAGCACCGCGGTGACGCCGCGGCCGAGCAGTGGATGCGGGTCGCGGCCGAGCGCGGGCACCGGGAGGCCGCGTACCGGCTGGCGCGGGCACTGGACCGCCGGGCGGCGCGGGAAACCGACGGTGACAACGGTGTCCAGGCGTCCGACGAGGTCGAGCTGTGGTACCGGCAGGCCGCCGCGCGCGGCCACCGGCGCGCCGCGCTGCACCTCGGGACCATCCTGGAGAGGCGCGGCGAGCTCAAGGAGGCCGGCCGCTGGTACCTGACGTCCGCCAAGGACGGCGAGCCGCGGGCCGCCTGCGCGCTCGGCTTCCTGCTGCGCGACGCGGGCGACACGGAGAACGCCGCCGTGTGGTGGCTGCGGGCCGCGCAGGACGGCGACGGCAACGCGGCGAACGCGCTCGGCGCGCTGCACGCCGAGCGGGGCGAGACCCAGACCGCCGAGCGCTGGTACCGGGCCGCGATGGACGCGGGCGATGTGAACGGCGCCTACAACCTCGGGCTGCTCTGCGCCGAGCAGGGGCGCACCGCGCAGGCCGAGCAGTGGTACCGGCGCGCGGCCTACGCCGGGCACCGGGAGGCCGCGAACGCGCTGGCGATCCTGCTGCTGCGGGGCGGGGACGAGACGGGCGCGGAGCCGTGGTTCTCCAAGGCCGCCGAGGCCGGGAGCGTCGACGCCGCGTTCAACCTGGGCATCCTGCACGCCGGGCGGGGCGAGGAGAAGGCCGCGCTGCGCTGGTACGAGCGGGCGGCGGCCGCCGGGCACACGGAGGCCGCGCTCCAGGTCGGCATGGCCCGGCTGCGGGACGGCGACGAGCAGGAGGCCGAGCGGCATCTGCGGTGTGCGGCCGGGGGCGGGAGCGCGGAGGCCGCGTACCGGCTGGCGACCGTGCTCGACGCGCGCAGACCGCCGGAGCCGGCGCACGAGCTGGGGGAGCCGGTGCACCGGCGGAGCGAGTGCGAGGAGTGGTACGAGCGTGCCGCCTCGCAGGGGCACCGGCGGGCGCAGGTCCGGGTGGGCATGCTGGCGGCGGCCCGGGGCGATGTCGTCGAGGCGGCCCGGTGGTACCGGGAGGCGGCCGAGGCCGGGTCCCGCAACGGGGCGTTCAATCTCGGGCTGCTGCTGGCCCGGGAGGGGAGTGAGCCCGAGGCGGCGGTGTGGTGGACGCGGGCGGCTGACGCGGGGCACGGGCGGGCGGCGTTGCGGCTGGCCCTGGTCTACGCGCGTCGGGGTGAGCTGGCGGAAGGGCAGCGGTGGGCCGATCGGGCGGTGTCGCTGGGGCCGGCGTCGGTGGCTGAGCGGGCGGCTCGGTTGCGGGACGCGCTGCGGCAGGAGCTGTCTGCTTGAGGCCGGGCTCTGCCGGGGTGTGCGCGGCGTGGGGCCGGGGTGGTGGTGCTCGGCGTCGGGGCTGGGGGCGGGTGGATGCGCAGCCCGGCGTGGCGGGGTGCCGCTGCGCCCACCTCGTGCCGCCCCAGCGGCACGACTGCCCGCAGCTGAGGGGCGCGGTTCTGCGGGCGGCGGCTTGCCGCCCAGCGGGAGCAGTCGTCCGGGGCTGAGCCGGAGGGGCTCGTTAAGCGATTTGCATCTGTGCTCGTCGTTGACGTAACGTTGCATTCACCGACGCGGGGTGGAGCAGCTCGGTAGCTCGCTGGGCTCATAACCCAGAGGTCGCAGGTTCAAATCCTGTCCCCGCTACTGAAGGCCGAGGGCCGGAATCCGAAAGGGTTTCGGCCCTCGGTGTGTCCAGCGGCGATGCCCCACGGCCCTCCTCGTACAGATCGACCGCGCGGGCGCCCCGGCCGACAGCGCGAAGCCCCGGCACCCATCGCGGCCGGGGCTGTCGGAGTCGGGGCTCTCGCGTGCGAAGGCTAGGCGGCCGCGCAGTTCGGGCAGACGCCGCGGTACGTCACCTCGACGTCCGAGACCGTGAAGCCGAAGCGCTCGGAGTCGGGGAGGTCCGCCAGGGGGTCGCCGACCGGGTGCACGTCCCGGATCGCGCCGCACCGGGCGCAGACCAGGTGGTGGTGCGGCTGGTGGGCGTTCGGGTCGTACCGCTTGGCGCGCTGGTCGGTGGAGACCTCCAGCACCTCGCCGAGGGAGACGAGCTCACCGAGCGTGTTGTAGACGGTCGCCCGGGAGATCTCGGGCAGCTTGGCGACGGCCCGGGCGTGGACCTCGTCGGCCGTCAGATGGACGTGTTCGCCGTCGAGGACCTCGGCCACGACGCGCCGCTGCGCGGTCATCCGCCATCCGCGTCCGCGCAGGCGTTCCAGAAGGTCACTCATGGCCACCAGCCTAACAGCTAAGGGGACCAGGTTCCGAACATGTGTGATATTAGAGCCTTGCTTGATTTGGACAAAGTCCATGGTGGGATCGAGAACGGCTCCGGACCGCTGCCCGTCCGTGCCGTCAGGCGGGCACCTGCTGTCGTGCCGGGGCCCAGCAGCGGATGATGTCGCGGACCGAGACGATGCCGGCGGGTTCGCCGCCGTCCAGCACGATGAGGTGCCGGAAACCGCCGTGCGCCATGGCGCCGGCCGCCTCCTCCAGGGTCCAGGCCGGAGCGGCGAACACGACGTCGTTGGTGGTGTGGGCGTGGGCGCGTTCGGTGTCCGGGTCCTGGCCGAGGCCCACGGAGTTGAGGATGTCGCGTTCGGTGAGGATGCCGATGCCGCCGGCGTCCGGGTCGTGGACCACGGCCGCGCCGACCCGGCGGGCGGACATCAGCGCGGCGGCCTGGCGGAGCGTGTGGGTCGGGCCGATGGTGAGGACGACGGTGCTCATGGCGTCACGGACAAGCATGGATGGAGCCACCTCCTGGGAGTGTCCCCGCCGTTTGTTCAGCGTTTCACAAGTTCACAAGTGGGGGGACTCTCAGAGTGGCAGGCAAAGGGACGGTCAACAAGAGGGCGTTCAGTAGCGCTGGTTGAGATACCCGAGCAACTCGTCGTGCAGCAGGCCGTTCGACGCGGCCGCGTTGCCGCTGTGCGGGCCCGGGCGGCCGTCGAGTCCGGTGAAGCTGCCCCCGGCCTCCGTGACGATGATCGCGTTGGCGGCCATGTCCCACAGGGACAGCTCCGGCTCGGCGCACATGTCGACGGAGCCCTCCGCGACCATCATGTACGGCCAGAAGTCGCCGTACGCGCGGGTGCGCCACACCTCGCGGGTCAGGTCCAGGAAGCCGTCCAGCCGGCCCTGCTCCTCCCAGCCGCTGAGCGAGGAGTACGCGAAGGACGCGTCGGAGAGCTTGGAGACGCGGGAGACCTGCAGCCGGGAGGCCTTGGTGAGGCTGCGGCCGGAGAACGCGCCGTGGCCCTTCGCGGCCCACCAGCGGCGGCCGAGGGCGGGGGCGGAGACGACGCCGACGACGGGTTGGAAGCCGCCCTCGCCGGCCTCCATGAGGGAGATGAGGGTGGCCCAGACGGGGACGCCGCGCACGTAGTTCTTGGTGCCGTCGATCGGGTCGATCACCCAGCGGCGGGGGCCGGTGCCCTCGACGCCGTACTCCTCGCCGAGGATCGCGTCCCGGGGGCGGGCGCGCTGGAGCTGGCCGCGGATGAGTTCTTCCGCGGCCTTGTCCGCTTCGCTCACCGGGGTCATGTCCGGTTTGGTCTCGACCTTGAGGTCGAGGGCCTTGAACCGGTCCGTCGTCGCGGCGTCCGCGGCGTCGGCGAGGACGTGGGCGAAGCGCAGGTCGTCGAGGTAGTCGGGCATGTGACGAACCTATCTGCCGAGGTGGGGGTGGGGCTACCGCGGGTTTGTGAGGGTGGGGGAGTGGTCGGGTGACGTGCTGCGGGGTACTCGGCGCCGGGGCAGGGCGAGGGTGGCCGGGGAAAGGTCGTGGGGAGGCCCAACGCCCCGCGCGACACGGCCGAAACGCGCCCCCGCGTGCCTTCGCGAACCCTTGACAGTGGTTTCACGCGCGTCAAATCTGGGCGCAGAGCCGCTCGCCCCAAGGGGAGGCGATGATGCCTGCAGCGCGGGAATCCCTACTGGACGCCGCCTTCACGGCGCTGGCGCGCCGGCCGTGGTCCGCTGTGCGGATGGTGGACGTGGCCGCGGCGGCCGGAGTGTCCCGGCAGACGCTGTACAACGAGTTCGGCAGCAAGGACGGACTCGCCCGGGCGCTGGTGAGAAGGGAAGCCGACGGCTATCTCGCCGGGGTCGACCGCGCCCTCGCCGGGCACAGCGACCCGCGCGACCGGCTCACCGCCACCGCCGAGTGGACCATCTCCGCGGCCCGGGACAACGCCCTCGTCAGGGCCATGCTCACCGGCTGCTGGAGCGAACGGCTGCCCTTCCCGGCCCTGTCGGCCGTCCCGTCCACCTCCGCCGTGCCGGCCCAGCGCCGGGCCGACGGCCCCCTGCCCTCGCCCGGCGACTTCGTCGCCCTCGTCCGCGACCGGGCCGTCTCGGTCCTGGCCGGGCCGGGCACACCCAAGTCCGACACCGCGGACCTGGCCCGCACCTGTGAACTCGCCGTCCGGCTCGCGCTGTCCTGCGTGGCCGCGCCACCCGGCGAGGGCGGCGTCGCCGACCTGGTCCGCAGCGCCCTGCACCGGCAACCCGGTTGACGGCCCGTCAGTGCGCCGAGCCCGACAACTGCAGCCCGATCACGCCGATGATGACCAGGCTGATCGACACGATCTTCAGCGTCGACACCAGGTCACCCAGGAACACCATGCCGTAGATCGCCGTCCCCGCCGCACCGATGCCGGTCCACACGGCGTAGGCGGGCCCCACGTCGAGCTTCTTCAGCGCCAGGGTGAGCAGACCGAAGCTGCCGAGGGCGAAGACGCAGAACGCGATCGTCGGCCAGAGCCGGGTGAAGCCGTGCGACAACTTCAGGCACACGGCGAAGCCGGTCTCCAGCAACCCGGCCACGATGACCAGCAGCCACGCCATGTGTCGTCCTCCCGTAGCCCACGTTCAGTGACCGCTTCGTCGCGTTTTGCTCAGGCTTGCATCCGGCTTGGTGCGATTATGCACTTACCGTCCGCACGCCATCACAAACAACGCGGAGGTCAGTCGCCTTCCTTGCGCTCCCGTGTGGCCAGCAGCCGCCGCAGCGAGTACAGCCGGGCCGGGTCGGCGTGCCCCTCGGCGACCCAGGCGTCCAGCGCGCAGTCCGGCTCGTCGTGACTGCACGCGCGCGGACAGCCCTCGGTGCCCGGCTCCAGGTCCGGGAAGGCGTGGATGACCCGGGACGGATCGACGTGGTTGAGCCCGAAGGACCGCACGCCCGGCGTGTCGATGACCCAGCCGTCGCCGCCCGCCAGCGGCAGCGCCAGCGCCGAGGTGGTGGTGTGCCGGCCACGGCCCGTCACCGCGTTCACATGCCCCGTCGAACGCCGTCGCTCCTGCGGCACCAGCGCGTTGACCAGGGTCGTCTTGCCGACCCCGGAGTGCCCGACGAACGCGGTGATCTTGCCGTCGAGCTGCTCGCGCACCCGCTCGACGGCGGCGCCGGACTCCAGTTCCGCGCGGCTGGTGACGACGTAGGGGATGTCGAGGTCGCCGTAGAGCTCCAGCAGCTTCTCGGGCGGGGCGAGGTCCGACTTGGTGAGCACCAGCAGCGGTTCCAGGCCACCGTCGTAGGCGGCGACCAGACAGCGGTCGATCAGGCGGGGGCGGGGCTCCGGGTCGGCCAGGGCGGTGACGACGGCCAGCTGGTCGGCGTTGGCGACGACCACCCGCTCGTACGGGTCGTCGTCGTCCGCCGTGCGGCGCAGTACGGACGTGCGCTCCTCGATGCGCACGATCCTCGCCAGCGTGTCCTTCTTCCCGGACATGTCGCCCACGAGGGCGACCCGGTCGCCGACCACCGCGGCCTTGCGGCCCAGTTCACGGGCCTTCATCGCCATGACGACCCGGTCCTCGACGAGGCAGGTCAGCCGGCCCCGGTCGACGGTGAGGACGAGCCCCTCGGCGGCGTCCTCGTGCTTGGGCCGGATGTTCGTCCGGGGGCGGGTGTTCCGGCGGCCCGGGCGGGTGCGGATGTCGTCCTCGTCGGTGTGCTTGCCGTAGCGGCGCATGACCTGGTCCCCGCGTCCTACGCCCCGAGCATCCCGGTCCACAGGTCGGGGAAGTCGGGCAGGGTCTTGGCGGTCGTCGCCACGTTCTCGATCTGCACGCCCTCCACCGCGAGGCCGATGATCGCGCCGGCCGTGGCCATGCGGTGGTCGTCGTAGGTGTGGAAGATCCCGCCGTGCAGCCGGCGCGGGCGGATGTGCAGGCCGTCGGCCGTCTCCGTGACGTCACCGCCGAGTTCGTTGATCTCCTTGGTCAGCGCCGCCAGCCGGTCCGTCTCGTGCAGGCGCAGGTGGGCCACGCCGCGCAGGGTCGAGGGGGAGTCGGCGAGGGCCGCGACGGCCGCGATGCCCGGCGTCAGCTCGCCGACCTCGCTCAGGTCGACATCGATGCCGTGGACCACGCCGGAGCCGCTGAACACCAGCCCGTACTCGGTCAGTTCGCAGGAGCCGCCCATCTCGGTGAAGATCTCGCGCAGCCGGTCACCGGGCTGGGTGGTGCGGGCCGGCCAGTCCGGGATGACGACCTTGCCGCCCGTGACCAGCGCCGCCGCCAGGAAAGGCTGGGCGTTGGACAGGTCCGGCTCGATGACCAGGTCCCGGCCGAGCAGGGCGCCCGGCGTGACCCGCCAGACGTTCGGCTCGCCGCCCGACTCGGGCGTGTCCACCTGGGCGCCGACCGCGCGCAGCATGTCCACGGTCATGCGGATGTGCGGCAGGGAGGGCAGCGTGGCGCCCGTGTGGCGGACCTCGACGCCCTGGTTGAAGCGCGGGCCGGACAGCAGCAGGGCGCTCACGAACTGCGACGAGGAGGAGGCGTCGATCGAGACCGGGCCGCCGTCCAGGGCACCGCCGCCGTGCACGGTCAGCGGCAGCGCGCCGCGGCCGTCGTCGTCGATCCGGGCGCCGAGCTGGCGCAGCGCGTCGATGACGCCGTTCAGCGGGCGCTCGTAGGAGCGGGGGTCGCCGTCGAAGCGGACAGGGCCGTCGGCGAGCGCGGCGACCGGCGGCAGGAACCGCATCACCGTGCCCGCGTTGCCGACGTCGACCGTGGCCGGACCGCGCAGGCCCGTGGGGAGCACACGCCAGGCCTCGCCCGTGCCGTCGGGGCCCACGCCCTCCTCGATCTCGATCCCCATCGCGCGCAGCGCGCCCGCCATCAGCAGGGTGTCGCGCGAGCGCAGGGGGCGGCGCAGCCAGCCGGGCTCCGAGGCGAGGGAGGCGAGGACCAGGGCGCGGTTGGTGACCGACTTGGACCCGGGCACGTGGACCGTCGCGTCGACGGCTCCGCTCGCGTGCGGGGCGGGCCAGAGGGCGGTGTCTGCGGTGTTCGGGGCCATGCCTTTACTTTATAAGCAGGCCGTCGCCGGAGTGGGGCGCCGTCGGGGCCGGTCGCGCCCGCGCGGCGCAGCGGTGCCCGTCCCCGGTCACAGCTCCAGCAGCCAGCGCCCGCCGCCGATCAGCGAGCACAGCGACACCGCGTGGAACAGGAAGAACCACAGCGCCGCCGGTACGTGCGTCAGCCGTGACAGCTGGTCCGCGTCCGAGTCGCCCGCCCCGCCCCGCGCCCGCTTCGCCTGGAGTTCGAACGCCGGGCGCACCCCGCCGATCAGCAGGAACCACACCACCGCGTACGCGAACGCCGCCTGCACCTGGGGACCGGCCAGCCACGACACCAGGACGAACAGGCCGCCGGTGACGATCATCGTCAGGGCGCCGTAGGCGTTGCGGATCATCACGAGCATGGCCAGCAGCAGGGCCGTCGCCAGCCACAGCAGGAGCGTGATCCGGCCGGCGCCGAGCAGGGCCGCGCCGCCGAGGCCCAGCAGGGGCGGGGCGGTGTAGCCGGAGGCCGCGGTGAGGATCATGCCGATGCCGTACGGCTTGCCGCGGCTGACGGTCAGGCCGCTGGTGTCCGAGTGCAGCCGTATGCCCGTGAGGGTGCGGCCGCTGAGCAGGGCCACCAGTCCGTGGCCGCCCTCGTGGGCGATGGTGATGGCGTTGCGCGAGATGCGCCACAGGCCGTGCGGGACCACCACGGCGAGCGCGGCGACCAGAGTCGCGATCACCACCCACAGGTCGGGGTCGGGCTGGGTGCCGGACACCTCGTCCCAGAGGGAGGCGAGCGAGGCGGTTGCGGTGCTGTCCATGTGCGGCGATGGCTCCCTGTGGTCGGATGGAATCTGGCAGTGTGGCACGTATGTGCGGACGGTATGCGGCGAGTCGTAGGCCAGAGGATCTCGCAGGAATCTTTGAGATCGAGAAGTGGGAGCCCGAGGAGACCCTCGAGCCCGACTACAACGTGGCGCCCACCAAGGAGGTGTACGCCGTCCTGGACCGCCCCCTGAAAGACGCGGACGACCCGCGGCCGGTTCGCCAGCTGCGCACGCTGAAGTGGGGGCTCGTCCCGTCCTGGTCGAAGACCCCCGAGGGCGGCGCCCGGATGATCAACGCACGCGCGGAGACCGTCCACGAGAAGCCCTCCTACCGCCGTGCCTTCACCTCCCGGCGCTGCATCCTGCCCGCCGACGGCTATTACGAGTGGGTCACCGGCACGCAGGAGCGCGAGCTGGAGGTGGAGGGGAAGAAGAAGCGGCCCCGCAAGCAGCCGTACTTCGTGACCCCGGCGGACGGGTCGGTCTTCGCGATGGCCGGGCTGTACGAGTTCTGGCGGGACCGGACGCTGCCGGACGACCACCCGCAGGCCTGGTGGGTGACCTGTTCCGTCATCACCACCGAGGCCGAGCAGAGCCCGCTCGCCGTCGCCCCGGCCGAGGGGCCGCGGGCGCTGGCCGACATCCACCCCCGGATGCCGCTGATGCTCACGCCCGACCGTTGGGACGCCTGGCTCGACCCCTCCCGCACGGACGCCGACGACCTGCGCGAGCTGCTCGCCCCGCCGCCCGCCGGGCTGATGCGCGCCTACCCCGTCACCACGGCCGTCAGCAACGTCCGCAACAACGGACCGGACCTGCTGAAGGAGCTGGAAGGGCCCGAAGAGGGCACACTCTTCTGACGTGACGCATGTGACCGATGTGACCAGCGGGGCGAACGTGGCCGAGGAGAACACCGAGACCGTCGAGACCGAGGCCGGAACCGCGCGCATCACCTGGCACCGGGCGGAGCGGGCCCGGCTCGTGCTCGCCGTCAGCCACGGCGCCGGCGGCGGTATCGAGGCGCGCGACCTGAAGGCCCTGGCCGAGGTCCTGCCCGCGCACGGCGTGACCGTGGCCCGCGTCGAGCAGCCCTGGCGCGTGGCCGGGAAGAAGCTGGCGCCCGCGCCCAGGACCCTGGACACCGGCTGGCGCGGCATCTGGCCCGCGCTGGCCGCGCCGGGACTGCCCGTGATCTCCGGCGGGCGCAGCGCCGGGGCCCGGGTCGCCTGCCGTACCGCCACCGAGCTGGGCGCCCACGCCGTGCTCGCCCTCAGCTTCCCGCTCCATCCGCCCGGCAAGCCGGAGAAGTCCCGCGCCGAGGAGCTGCTGGGCGCCGGGGTGCCCACCCTGGTCGTCCAGGGCGGCAACGACCCGTTCGGCAAGCCCGGGGAGTTCCCCGAGGGCGCCTACGCACTCGTGGAGGTCCCGTACGGAGACCACGGCTTCGCCGTGCCCAAACGTGCGGAGATCTCGCAGGACGAGGCCGTGGCGGTCATCACGGACGCGGTCGTGGAGTGGACCGGGTCACTCGGGTAAAGCTTCGGGAATGCCGGGGCGGTGGTCGCTGTTGTGCGGGACGTACGTGCTGGAGACCAGCACCGACGTCGTAGGAGAGGGAGTCCGCCGCATGGGTTCGACCATCTGCCCGCCCGTCACCCGCCACCACCCCGTGGACGGGCTGCGCCCGGCAGAACTTGATTCGACCCGCAGCAGCCGCGCCGACCTGGACTGGACGGTGCTGCACGCGGGCAAGACCGCCCCTGTTCGGGCGGCGGGCGGACCGGATCGTCGTCTATCCTCCGATTCGGGTGAGACCGGTCTCGGTCTCACGAGAACACTGGAGGAGGTGGGTCCGGTCACTGGGACCGACGCAGGGACCGAACACGGCCAGGCGGAGCAGCCCGAGGGCCAGGGCGGCACGGGCGCGGAGACGGCCGCGGAGCGCAGCGCGCGCTTCGAGCGGGACGCGCTCGAGTTCCTCGACCAGATGTACTCGGCCGCGCTGCGCATGACGCGCAACCCGGCCGACGCCGAGGACCTGGTGCAGGAGACGTACGCCAAGGCGTACGCGTCCTTCCACCAGTTCCGCGAGGGCACCAACCTCAAGGCGTGGCTGTACCGGATCCTCACCAACACCTTCATCAACTCGTACCGCAAGAAGCAGCGCGAACCGCAGCGCTCGGCTGCCGAGGAGATCGAGGACTGGCAGCTCGCCCGCGCCGAGTCGCACATGTCGACCGGTCTGCGCTCCGCGGAGTCGCAGGCGCTCGACCACCTGCCCGACTCGGACGTGAAGGAAGCGCTCCAGGCGATTCCCGAGGAGTTCCGCATCGCCGTCTACCTGGCGGACGTCGAGGGCTTTGCCTACAAGGAGATCGCCGACATCATGGGGACACCCATCGGTACGGTGATGTCCCGGCTGCACCGGGGCCGCCGTCAGCTGCGCGGCATGCTGGAGGACTACGCCCGCGAGCGGGGGATGGTTCCGGCCGGCGCCGGAGAGTCGAACGAAGCGAAAGGCTCGGGGTCATGAGCTGCGGAGAGCCGCACGAGACGGATTGCAGCGAAATCCTCGATCATCTCTACGAGTTCCTCGACCGTGAGATGCCGGACTCGGACTGCGTGAAGTTCGAGCACCACTTCGAGGAGTGCTCGCCCTGTCTTGAGAAGTACGGGCTCGAACAGGCCGTGAAGAAGCTGGTCAAGCGCTGCTGCGGACATGACGACGTGCCGGGTGACCTGCGCGCCAAGGTCATGGGGCGGATCGAGCTGATCCGCTCCGGCCAGGCCGTCCCCGAGCAGGACGTCACGGCCTCGCCCGCCACACCGCAGGAGTCCTGAGACTCCCGCGCTTGTCGACTGCCCCGCCCGAGGGCGGGTAGTCATCCTCGAACGCGTCACTCGAACGTGCTAACCCGCGGGTCATCCACCCGCGCAGCCCCCCGCCACCGTCCTAGGCTCCGGGCCTGACGGACATGGCCGGGGAGGGGCTCATGGAAGCGGTACCGGCGCGGGTACGCACGTACGTCGCCTGTGTCGCCGTCGCGGCCCTGCTCTGCCTGCTGCCCCTGCCGGGCATCCGCACGCCCTGGTGGGCGGTGGCACTGCTCGCCGCGCTGTACGCGGGCTGCGAGCGCGTCGCCCGGTCCCGGTTCGTCGGGATCTCCCATCCGGCCGGGACCTTCTACCCCGTGCTCCTCGCCGGTGCCTTCCTGCTGCCCGCGCCCGCCGCCGCCCTGGTGGCGGTGCCCGGCGCGCTCCTCTCCCAGGTCGAGCAGCGGCCCGTGACGCTGCGGCGGATCTGGCGGGCCGCCCAGCTCGTCCTCGGCGTGTGGGCCGCGGCCAGGACGCACTGGCTGCTCGGCGGCCGGGACGCGGTCGCCGCGGGCGACGTCCCCTACGCGCTCGGCCCGGCCGGGGCGGCCGTGCTGGCGTTCTGCCTGGTGCTCGCCCTGCTGGACGGCGGCATCCTCGCCGTGGCGGAGCGGGTGCCCGTGCGGCGGGCCTGGCGGGGGCTGGTGGCGCGCTCCCTCGCGCCGATCGCCGTGCACGGGCTCGCCGGGCTGATGATGGCCGTGCTGTGGCGCAGCCCCTACGGCCACGTGGCCGCCCTGCTCGTGCTGCTGCCGATGTGCGTCTCGTGGTGGGCGTTCGCCCAGTACCACCGCGAACGGGCCGCCCACCAGGCGACCATCCGGGCCCTGGTCCAGGCCGTCGACATCAAGGACGGGTACACCCGCGGGCACAGCGAACGCGTCGGACAGGCCTCCATGATGATCGCCCGCGAGCTCGGCATGGACGACGAGCGCGTCGAGGTGCTCCGCTTCGCCGGCATCCTGCACGACGTGGGCAAGCTCGGCGTGCCCACCCGGCTGCTCCGCAAGAACGGGCCGCTGACGCCCGAGGAGCGGCGGGTGATCGAGCTGCACCCCGAGTACGGGCACGAGATGGTGCGCGGCATCGGTTTCCTCGGAGAGGCCCGGGCCGCCGTGCTGCACCACCACGAACGGCTGGACGGCAGCGGCTACCCGTACGGGCTGGTGGGTCGTCAGATCCCCGAGTCCGCACGGGTCGTGGCGGTCGCGGACGCCTTCGACGCCATGACCTCCACCCGCTGCTACAGCAGGGCCCGGCCCGTCCCGGTGGCCCTGGCGGAGCTGGAGCGGTGCGCGGGCAGCCAGTTCGATCCCGTGATGGTGGCCGCTCTCGTCGAGGCGGTGGGGCGGACGGGGTGGCGCCCCGCGGTGACCGCCGACGACTCCGAGGGCACCCAGGACTCCGAGGACACCCAGGACTCCGAGAGCACCCAGGAGACAGGGGGCGCGCAGGGCGCCCGCCCCGCGCGCGTGCCCCCGCCCGGCGCCCCCGTCTCCGGCCGGCCCGGAGCACACCGATGAGCGGCCATCGGCAGCCCCCGCTCCTCACCCTCGTCCACACCTGTGCCGCCCTCCTCGCCGCCGGATCCCTCGCGGTCACCCTCTACAGCGGACTCGAGGAACGCCGGGTCGCCCTCGCCTTCGGCGTCCTCGTCACCGTCGGGGAACTCGCCCGGCGCAACGACGCCCAGGTCAGGGAGCCCGCGCCGCTCGGCGCCGCCGCGGCCCTGTCGTACGCGCTGCTCGGGGAGGCCGGCGGGCGGGCCACCCACCACGGCCTCGCCCAGGTCGTCGCCGTCGTCCTGGCCGCCTCGCTGCTCGGCAGCGTGCCGCACGTCGCACGCGGCCAGGGGCCCACGCTCGACCACCTGGCGCGCCGCGTCCTCACCGTCGGCTTCGTCGCCGTGTGCTTCCAGCCCCCGTACAACCGCGGCATGTTCGACGACTGGGGCGGCCCCGCCTACGCGCTGCTGCTGCTCGCGCTGCTGTCCCTGACCGCCCTGTGCGACGCGGTGCTCGCCGCCGCCCTGGCCCACTCCCGCACCGGCTGGCCCTTCGGGCCGGTGCTGCGGGACGAACTGCGCGCCCTGTACGGCATCGGCTCCGCCGTCATCGCGACCGGGGCGGTGATGGCGCTGGCGGTCGCCGTCGTGGGGTTGTGGGCGCTGCCCGTCTTCTCCGTGCCGCTGCTGCTCGCCCAGATGTCGTTCCGGCGGTACGCGGCCGTCCGGGCGACCTACCGGCAGACCATCGCCTCCCTCGCCCGGGCCACCGAGGTCGCCGGATACACCCCGGCCGGGCACGCCCGGCGCGTCGCCGCGCTCAGCCAGGCCGTCGGGCGGGACCTGGGCCTGACCGAGCCCGAGCTGACCGTGCTGGAGTACGCCGCGCTCATGCACGACATCGGCCAGCTCAGCCTCGTCGACCCGGTGCCGGCGGGCGCCACCGCCGGCCTGCCCGCCGCGGAGCAGCGGCGCATCGCGCTGCTCGGCGGCGCCGTCGTACGGCAGACGGGGGTCGACGAGGCCGTCGCCGTGGTCGTGGAGCGGCAGGCCGACCCGTACGCGGAGCAGCCGCTCGCCGCCCGGATCGTCCGGGCCGTGAACGCGTACGAGGAGAAGTCCCGGGAAGGCGGGCCGGGCGGGCCGCTGACGGCGCTGGAGGAACTCCGGCTCGCCACCGCCGGGGAGTACGCCCCGGAGGTGGTGGAATCACTGGCCCGGGTCCTGGCAAGGAGCAGTCTGACCCTGCCCCTGGCTGGGTAACCCATGGGTAATGAGCGCCCCGGAGGCCGTACGTGGTTGGATGCGAAGGAGAAGGTGTCCGGGGGCTCGAAGCACGGCTACGGCCAGCCCACCGCACGGAACTGGCAGGGAATCGTGAGGATCTTCGGCAAGGGACGGCACCGGCCCTCCGCCTCCTGGCGGCAGGCCACAGACCGGGCGTTCACGCTCATCGGCGACGGCCGGTACGAGGACGCGGGCGCACTGCTGACACGTGCCGCCGACCTCGAGCCCTGGCTGTCCGAGTCCTGGTTCAACCTCGCCCTGCTGCACAAGTTCCGGCACGACTGGGAGCAGGCGCGGGCGGCGGGCCTGAGGGCCGTGGCGCTGCTCGACCGGGACACCGGGGCGCCCGACTGGTGGAACGTCGGCATCGCCGCCACCGCCCTGCAGGACTGGCCGCTGGCCCGGCGCGCCTGGCAGGCCTACGGGCTGCGGGTGCCGGGCGCGGCCAACGACTCCGGCGAGCCCGTCGGCATGGACCTCGGCAGCGCGGCCGTGCGGCTGTCCCCGGAGGGGGAGGCCGAGGTCGTGTGGGGGCGGCGGCTGGATCCCGCGCGGATCGAGGTGCTGTCGATCCCGCTGCCGTCGTCGGGGCGGCGCTGGGGCGAGGTCGTGCTGCACGACGGGGTGCCGCACGGGGAGCGGACCACGGCCGCCGGGCACACGTACCCGGTCTTCGACGAGATCGAGCTGTGGGCGCCGTCTCCGGTGCCGACCTGGGTGGTGCTGCTGGAGGCCGCGACGGAGTCGGACCGGGACGCGCTGGAGCAGCTGGCCGCGGACGCCGGGTTCGCCGCGGAGGACTGGTCCTCTTCGGTGCGGTTGCTGTGCCGGATGTGCTCGGAGTCGCGGATGCCGTCGGACGAAGGGGACGGGGAGCATCTGGATCCGCACGATCACAGTGAGCCGGGGCATCCCGGGCCGCTGGGGCATCGGACGGACGGGCAGCTGTGGGTTCCCGAGCGGGAGTGCGGGCTGGCCGCGCCGGCTTCGCTGGTTCGGGGGTTGCTGGACGGGTGGGTGGCCGACAGTCCGGATTCCCGGGATTGGCGGGATCTGGAAGAGGTCTGTTAGCCCCGTTGCCGGGTGCCGGGTCGTCGGGGCTGGTCGCGCGGTTCCCCGCGCCCCCAGGAATCGGCGTCCGACACCCGCGTAACCTGTATCAGCATCTCAGCCCGGTCAGTTTCAGGAAGGCGTACGGACGTCATGGCTCAGCAGGACACCGATCAGCAGCGCGCGGGCGTGCTCCCCGTCGATGACGAGGGGTACGTGATCGACACGGAGGACTGCGAGGAGCGCGAGGCGGCCTGGCGGGAGCGGGGTACCTCGCGGCCGATCACGGTGGTCGGGAACCCGGTGCTGCACAAGGAGTGCAAGGACGTCACCGACTTCGGCGAGGAGCTCCAGCAGCTCGTCGCGGACATGTTCGCCAGCCAGCGCACCGCCGAGGGCGTGGGCCTGGCCGCCAACCAGATCGGCGTTGACGCGAAGGTCTTCGTCTACGACTGCCCGGACGACGAGGGCGTGCGGCACACCGGTGTCGTCTGCAACCCCAAGCTCGTCGAACTGCCCGCCGAGAAGCGCCGGCTCGACGACAGCAACGAGGGCTGCCTGTCGGTGCCGACCGCGTACGCGCCGCTCGCCCGGCCCGACTACGCCGAGGTCACCGGGCAGGACGAGCAGGGCAACCCGATCAAGGTGCGCGGCACCGGATACTTCGCTCGGTGTTTGCAGCACGAGACCGACCACCTGTACGGATACCTGTACATCGACCGGCTCTCCAAGCGCGAGCGCAAGGACGCCCTGCGGCAGATGGCCGAGAACGAGCCCCGCTACCCCGTGGTCGCGAACGACTGAGACCCCAGCCTCACCAGGCGCACGGCGTCTGTTCGGGTTTCCCACCCTGAACAGGCGCCGTTCGTCTGTGCCGTTCGCCTGTCCGTCGCACGTTCGATCGCTTCTGCTCTCCTGGTGATCCCCCAGCAGTCACACAACGGGAGGATCCCGGCACTGTGGGGTAGTGAATGAAGCAAATGCGTTCCCAGAACGGTCAGTTGTAGTGCTGAATGGGATGAGCGGGGTATGCAACGGCGCACGCCCGGCACGAAGGGAGGGGCGCCCGCGCCAACTGGCGGCTGAGAGGGGTTAGTTCGTGCATGCTTTGTCACACGGCACCACATCGGCACCGACCACGATCGCAGTACCACCGTCGCTCTCCCTACCGGTGATCGAGGCGGCGTTTCCCCGGCAACTCCACCCGTATTGGCCGAAGTGCCAGGAGAAGACCCGGGCCTGGCTCCTGGAAAAACGGCTCATGCCCGCGGACAAGGTGGAGGAATATGCCGACGGCCTGTGCTACACCGACCTCATGGCGGGGTACTACATCGGTGCCTCCGACGAGGTGATGCAGGCGATCGCCGACTACAGCGCCTGGTTCTTCGTCTGGGACGACCGCCACGACCGGGACATCGTGCACGGCCGTCCGGTCGCCTGGCGGCGGCTGCGGGACCGGCTGCACACGGCCCTCGATTCTCCCGAGGAGCACCTGCACCACGAGGACCCACTGGTCGCGGGGTTCGCCGACAGCGTGCTGCGGCTGTACGCGTTCCTGCCGGAGACGTGGAACCTCCGCTTCGCCCGGCACTTCCACGCGGTGATCGACGCCTACGACCGCGAGTTCCACAACCGCACCCACGGCATCGTGCCGACGGTCGAGGAATACCTCAGTCTGCGCCGGCTCACTTTCGCGCACTGGATCTGGACGGATCTGCTGGAACCGACCGCCGGGTGCGAACTCCCGGAGGCGGTGCGGAAAAACCCGGCATACCGCCGGGCGGCACTGCTGAGTCAGGAATTCGCCGCCTGGTACAACGACCTCTGCTCGCTTCCCAAGGAATTAGCGGGCGACGAGGTGCACAATCTGGGAATCAGTCTCATCACCCATGAGGGACTGACCCTGGAACAGGCGGTCGCGGAAGTCAGGCGCCGCGTCGAGGAATGCATCAAGGAATTCCTCGACATCGAGCGGGAGGCCTTGCGGTTCGCCGACGACCTGGCCGACGGCACCGTGCGCGGAAAGGAACTGAGCGCCACCGTTCGGGCCTGCCTGAGCAATATGCGCAACTGGTTCAGTTCGGTCTACTGGTTCCACCACGAGTCCGGCCGGTACATGGTCGACAGCTGGGACGACCGGTCCACGCCCCCGTACGTCAACAACGAAGCGGCAGGTGAGAAATGACCGTCGAGTCTGTGAAGCCCGAGGCACCCCTGGTCCGGGAGCTGCGCGAGCCGCCCCGGGCGGGCGGCGGGGTCCCCGTCCTCGGTCACGGCTGGAAGCTGGTGCGCGACCCGCTGGCGTTCATGTCCCGGCTGCGCGACCACGGCGAGGTGGTCCGGCTGAAGCTCGGCCCGAAGACGGTCCACGCCGTCACCACCCCGGCGCTGACCGGCGCGCTGGCGCTGAGCAACGACTTCATCATCGCCGGGCCGCTGTGGGAGTCCCTGGAGGGCCTGCTCGGCAAGGAGGGCGTGGCCACGGCGAACGGCCCGCGCCACCGGCGCCAGCGGCGCACCATCCAGCCCGCCTTCCGGCTCGACGCCATCCCCGCCTACGGGCCGATCATGGAGGAGGAGGCGCACGCGCTGACCGAGCGCTGGAAACCCGGCGAGACCATCGACTGCACCTCCGAGTCCTTCCGGGTGGCCGTGCGCATCGCGGCCCGCTGCCTGCTGCGCGGCGACTACATGGACGAGCGGGCGGAGCGGCTGTGCGTCGCGCTCGCCACGGTCTTCCGCGGCATGTACCGGCGGATGGTGGTGCCCCTCGGACCGCTGTACAGGCTGCCTCTCCCGGCCAACCGTGAATTCAACCGGGCATTGGCCGATTTGCATCTCCTGGTCGACGAGATCGTCGCCGAGCGCCGCGCATCCGGTCAAAAGCCGGACGATTTGCTGACGGCATTGCTGGAGGCGAAGGACGAGAATGGAGATCCCATCGGGGAACAGGAGATCCACGATCAGGTCGTCGCGATCCTCACCCCCGGCAGCGAAACCGTGGCCTCCACGATCATGTGGCTGCTGCATATGCTCGCGGAACACCCTGAACACGCAGACCGGGTGCGCGACGAAGTGGAAGCAGTCACCGGTGGTCGGCCGGTGGCATTTGCAGACGTCCGAGGACTCCGGCACACCAACAATGTCGTCGTCGAGTCCATGCGTTTGAGCCCGGCCGTCTGGATTCTGACCCGCCGGGCGGTGCGGGACACGGAACTCGGCGGTTACCGCATTCCGGCCGGGGCGGACATCATCTACAGCCCGTACGCGATCCAGCGCGACCCGAAGTCGTACGACCGGCACCTGGAGTTCGACCCGGACCGCTGGCTTCCGGACCGGGTCAAGGACATCCCGAAGCACGCCATGAGCCCGTTCAGCACCGGCAACCGCAAGTGCCCGAGCGACCACTTCTCGATGGCCCAGCTGACGCTGATCACGGCGGCCCTGGCCACGAAGTACCGCTTCGAGCAGGTGCCGGGCTCGAACGACGGCACGCGCGTCGGCATCACGCTCCGGCCGCACCGGCTGCTGCTGCGGCCGGTGCCGAGGTGACCGACCGGTGATCGTCAGGCCGCTTCGGGGCCTCTGAAGGTCCGCCGGTAGGCGTTCGGTGTCGTGCCCACGGCCCGGACGAAGTGGTGGCGCAGCGCGGCCGCGTTGCCGAACCCCGTTCGACCGGCGATCGCGTCCATCGTCTCGTCCGTCGCCTCCAGCAGCCGCTGGGCCAGCAGCACGCGCTGGCGCAGGACCCAGCGGTAGGGAGTCGTCCCGGTCTCCTGCTGGAAGCGGCGGGCGAAGGTGCGCGGGGACATGTGGGCCCGGGCGGCCAGCTGCTCGACGGTGACCTCCTCGTCGAGGTGCCGCTCCAGCCAGGCCAGCAGCTCGCCGATCGTGTCGGCCTCGGGGAGCGGCAGCGGACGCTCGATGTACTGGGCCTGGCCGCCGTCGCGGTGCGGGGGCACCACCATCCGCCGGGCGATCTTGTTGGCGACCTCGGAGCCCTGCTCCTTGCGCACCAGGTGCAGGCAGGCGTCGATGCCGGCGGCCGTGCCGGCGGAGGTGATCACCGGGTCCTCGTCGACGTAGAGCACGTCCGGCTCGACGACCGCGCGCGGGTACTGCCGGGCGAGGTCCTCCGCGTGCTTCCAGTGCACGGCGCAGCGCCGCCCGTCCAGCAGCCCGGCCGCGGCCAGCACGTAGGCGCCGGAGCAGACGCTGAGCACCCGGGCCCCGCGGTCCACTCCGCGCCGCAGGGCGGCCAGCAGGTCCGGCGGGAAGTCCCTGGTCGCATAGCTGTGCCCGGCCGGCACGGCGATCAGATCGGCCGTCTCCAGCCGCTCCAGGCCGTGCTCGACCCGCAGGGAGAAGCCCGAGGTCATGCGCAGGGCCGGGCCCTCGGCCGAGGCGACGGCGAAGTCGTACACCGGCAGGCCGTCGTCGCTGCGGTCGGTGCCGAAGACCTCGCACACCACGCCGAGTTCGAAGGGGTTCACGCCGTGGAGCAGGACGGCGGCCACGTTCTGGAGCATGCCTCCAGTGTGCACCGCCCGTGGCAGTAATTCGAGGGTCTACGGCAGTACTGCCACTGACGGTAAGGACCATTCGGCGCGACAGTGGTGTCCATGGACACGAACCAGACACAGACACTCATCGCCATGGTCTTCGTACTCGGGACGCTGGTCCTCCTGGTCCTCCCGTCCGTGCTCGGCATCGTGCGCGACCGGCGCATCGACCGGCAGATCCGGGAGGCCCAGGAGGCCCGGCAGAGCGAACCGGCTCAGAAGTCCTCGTCCAGGTCGACGGTGCCCTCCACCGCCACCTGGTACGCGGAGGGCCGCCGCTCGAAGAAGTTGGTCAGCTCCTGAACCCCCTGGAGCTCCATGAAGGAGAAGGGGTTCTCCGAGCCGTACACCGGAGCGAAGCCGAGGCGGGTGAGCCGCTGGTCGGCGACGCACTCCAGGTACTGCCGCATCGACTCGGTGTTCATGCCCGGGAGGCCGTCACCGCACAGGTCGCGCGCGAACTGCAGCTCGGCCTCGACGGCCTCGCGGAGCATGTCCGTCACCTCCTGCCGGAGCCGGTCGTCGAACAGCTCCGGCTCCTCCTTGCGGACGGTGTCGACCACGTCGAACGCGAACGACATGTGCATGGTCTCGTCGCGGAACACCCAGTTGGTGCCGGTGGCCAGGCCGTGCAGCAGGCCCCGGCTGCGGAACCAGTACACGTAGGCGAAGGCGCCGTAGAAGAACAGGCCCTCGATGCACGCGGCGAAGCAGATGAGGTTGAGCAGGAAGCGGCGGCGGTCGGCCTGGGACTCCAGCCGGTCGAGCTGCTCGACCGAGTCCATCCACCTGAAGCAGAACTCCGCCTTCTCCCGGATGGACGGGATGTTCTCCACCGCCGCGAAGGCCGCCGCCCGGTCCTCCGGGTCGGGGAGGTAGGTGTCGAGCAGCGTCAGATAGAACTGGACGTGCACGGCCTCCTCGAAGAGCTGGCGGCTCAGGTACAGCCGCGCCTCGGGGGAGTTGATGTGCTTGTACAGCGTCAGCACCAGGTTGTTCGCGACGATCGAGTCGCCGGTGGCGAAGAACGCGACCAGCCGGCCGATCAGGTGCTGCTCGGCGGGGGAGAGCTTGGCGAGGTCGGCGACGTCCGAGTGGAGGTCGACCTCCTCCACGGTCCAGGTGTTCTTGATGGCGTCCCGGTAGCGCTCGTAGAAGTCCGGGTAGCGCATGGGGCGGAGCGTCAGCTCGAAGCCGGGGTCGAGGAGATTCTGGTTGCTGGGCATTACTGGCAGGCCTCGCAGGACTCGGGGTTTTCCAGGGAGCAGGCGACCGCGTCGGGGTCCGGGGTGGCCTGCACGGGGACAGCGGCCTGGGCGGCGCGGGCGATGCGGGTCGCCGGGCGCGAGCGCAGGTAGTACGTCGTCTTCAGCCCGGACTTCCAGGCGTAGGCGTACATCGAGGAGAGCTTGCCGATGGTCGGCGTCTCCAGGAAGAGGTTCAGGGACTGGGACTGGTCCAGGAACGGGGTCCTGGCCGCCGCCATGTCGATCAGGCCGCGCTGCGGGATCTCCCAGGCCGTGCGGTAGAGCGCGCGGACGTCCTCGGGGATCCAGGCGAAGCCCTGCACCGAGCCGTTGGCCTCGCGCAGGGCCTCCCGGGTGCGGGCGTCCCACACGCCGAGCCGCTTCAGCTCGTCCACCAGGTAGGAGTTGACCTGGAGGAACTCGCCGGACAGCGTCTCCCGCTTGAACAGGTTGGACACCTGCGGCTCGATGCACTCGTACACGCCCGCGATCGACGCGATCGTCGCCGTGGGGGCGATGGCGAGGAGCAGGGAGTTGCGCATGCCGGTCGTCGCGATCCGCTCGCGCAGGGCCGCCCAGCGCTCCGGCCAGGTCAGCTCCACGCCGTAGTGGTCGGGGTGCAGCACGCCCCGGGCCGTACGGGTCTTCTCCCAGGCCGGGAGCGGGCCGTTGCGCTCGGCGAGGTCCGCTGAGGCCTCGTACGCGGCGAGCATGATCCGCTCGGCGATGCGGGTGGACAGGGCCTTCGCCTCGGGCGAGTCGAAGGGCAGGCGCAGCTGGAAGAAGACGTCCTGCAGGCCCATGGCGCCGAGGCCGACCGGGCGCCAGCGGGCGTTGGAGCGGCCCGCCTGCTCGGTCGGGTAGAAGTTGATGTCGACGACCCGGTCGAGGAACGTCACGGCCGTGCGGACGGTCTCGTCCAGGCGCTCCCAGTCGATGTCCCCGCCGCTCACGAACGCGCCGAGGTTGACCGAGCCCAGGTTGCAGACCGCCGTCTCGCCGTCGCTGGTGACCTCCAGGATCTCCGTGCAGAGGTTGGAGGAGTGGACGACGTGGCCCGGCTCGGCCGTCTGGTTGGCGGTGCGGTTGGCGGCGTCCTTGAAGGTCATCCAGCCGTTGCCGGTCTGCGCGAGGGTGCGCATCATCCGGCCGTACAGCTCGCGCGCGGGCAGCGTCTTCCTCGCGAGGCCCTTCGCCTCGGCGGCCCGGTAGGCGGTGTCGAACTCCTCGCCCCACAGGTCGACCAGCTCGGGCACGTCCGCGGGGGAGAACAGCGACCACTGGGCGTCGGCGTTCACGCGGCGCATGAACTCGTCCGGCACCCAGTGCGCCAGGTTCAGGTTGTGCGTGCGCCGGGCGTCCTCGCCGGTGTTGTCGCGCAGCTCCAGGAACTCCTCGATGTCGGAGTGCCAGGTCTCCAGGTACACGGCGGCGGCGCCCTTGCGGCGGCCGCCCTGGTTCACGGCGGCGACCGAGGCGTCCAGGGTCTTCAGGAACGGGACGATGCCGTTGGAGTGCCCGTTCGTGCCGCGGATCAGCGAACCCCGGGCGCGGATGCGGGAGTAGGCGATGCCGATGCCGCCGGCGTGCTTCGACAGGCGGGCGACCTGGTGGTAGCGGTCGTAGATGGAGTCCAGCTCGTCCTTGGGGGAGTCGAGGAGGTAGCAGGACGACATCTGGGGGTGCCGGGTGCCGGAGTTGAAGAGCGTGGGGGAGGAGGGGAGGTAGTCGAGGCGGCTCATGAGCCCGTAGAGCGCGGCGACTTCGTCCACGGCCCGTGCGGTGTCGTCCTCGGCGAGGCCGCTCGCCACGCGCAGCAGGAAGTGCTGGGGCGTCTCGATCACCTTGCGGGTGATCGGGTGCCGGAGCAGGTAGCGGCTGTGCAGCGTGCGCAGGCCGAAGTAGCCGAAGCGGTCGTCGGCGGCCGTGTCGATCAGCGCGTCGAGGCGGGCCGCGTGCAGCCGGACGAACTCGGCCGTGCGGTCGGCGACGAGGCCCTCGCGGTGGCCGACCGCGACGGACTCGGTGAAGGACGTGACGCCCTGCGAAGCGGCCTCCTCGCGGATGCCGATGGTCAGCAGCCGGGCGGCCAGCCGGGAGTAGGCGGGGTCCTCGGAGATGAGGCCGGCGGCCGCCTCCGTCGCCAGCTCGCGCAACTCCGTCTCGTCCGCCTGCGCGGACCGGCCGCGCAGCGCGGCGGCGGCGACCCGGCCGGGGTCGGCGTCGGGGAGGTCGGCGGTCAGCTCGGTCAGGGTCCGCAGCAGCGCGGCACCGGGAGCGTCGTGCGCTTCCCCGGCGGCTTCTTCGGCGGTCTCTTCGGCGGCTGAGACCGGATCGGCTGGCGCGATGGTCACGTGGGGCTCTCCCTCGCTCGGCAGGGGGGCCTCGCCGAGGGCAGGGGGCAGCACACGAGCGCACGCGGCGTCGCGTCCACCGGCCCATTCCGCGAGGCCCGGACGTCAGGCACACCGGCCGGGTGGCCGGGCGCGCTGTCGGCAGGTCCTCGGACTGACGCCCATGCACCTATATACGGGCATGGGTACACCGTTGCGGGACAGTTCCGGATTCGCACCGGATTCCCCTGCGGCGACAGCGAGCATGAGCATACATCTTGTGCCGGGTGAGGATCACGCCCCTATATGTTGTGTCGTGGATGACTTCAGAGCGTCAACTCGTAAGTGAGCAGCGTGATGTCGTCCAGGTGCGGGAGCGGGTTCCAGTCCCGCTCCGGCGTGCGGACGAAGCCCAGACGTTCGTAGATGCGGTGGGCGGAGTGCATGGTCCGCTGGGTCGACAGCACGATCCGGACGCAGCCCTCCGTGGCCCGTGCCCGGTCGATGCAGGAGCGGACCAGGGCCTCGCCGGCGCCCTGCCCGCGGGCCCGATGGGAAACGGCGAGCATGCGGATCTCGGCCTCGCCGGGGCGGGCTATGTCGGCCATGGGGCCGCCGGACGGCACGAAGGTGACGCCGCCGAGCAGTTCGCCGCCCCGGAGCGCGACCAGGACCTCGGCGGCGGCTGCCCGTTTGGCGACGTCCCTCAGCTCGTGGAGGTACGCGTCGCTCTCACCGAAGTCGAGGAGGCCGTCCTGGAGGTAGGCGTGGGCGGTGATGTCGCCGAGCGCTTCGTACTCGGTGGGTTCGGCGGGGCGGATGAGAAGGTCCATGGCGGAAGTGTGTACGACGACGGGCCGCCGTGGTTCTTGATCACGGCGGCCCGGTCCGGGGTTGTGTGTGGTTGTTCGCGCAGTTCCCCGCGCCCCTGAGTCAGTGCGCGGAACCGGCGGTGGCGGGCGGGAGTTCCACCTGCACCCCGGGGTCGCCCGCGTCGGCCGTGTAGTCCTCCGGCTTGGTCTCGTCGACGCCGTCGGGGGCCTTCAGGGCCTTGAGGACGAAGGTCAGGACCACCGTCACCACCACGTTCAGGACGAACGCCGTGAGGCCGATGTAGCCGATCTCGCCGATGCCGGGGATCTCCTTGGAGGAGCCGCCGAAGTGCTTCTGGGTCGGCGAGGCGACGCCGTACGCGGCGACCGTGCCGTAGATCATGCCGACCGCCCAGCCCGCGAGCAGCGCCCAGCGGTGGAACCAGCGCGTGAACAGGCCGCCGACCAGGGCCGGGAAGGTCTGCAGGATCCAGATGCCGCCCAGCAGCTGGAAGTTGATGGCGACCGTCTTGTCCATGGTGAGGACGAAGGCCAGCGCGCCCACCTTCACCAGCAGGGACACCAGCTTGGAGACCTTGGTCTCCTGCGCGGGCGTCGCGTCCGGCTTGATGAAGTCCTTGTAGATGTTGCGCGTGAAGAGGTTCGCGGCCGCGATGGACATGATGGCCGCCGGCACCAGCGCGCCGATGCCGATCGCCGCGAACGCGACGCCCGCGAACCAGTCCGGGAACATCGTCTCGAACAGCTGCGGGATCGCCAGCTGCCCGTTCTGCACCTTGACCCCGGCCGCGATCGCCATGAAGCCGAGCAGCGCGAGCAGGCCCAGCATCAGCGAGTACAGCGGCAGGATCGTGGTGTTGCGGCGGATCACCTCGCGGCTCTTCGAGGACAGCGTCGCCGTGATGGAGTGCGGGTACATGAACAGGGCCAGGGCGGAGCCCAACGCCAGTGTGGCGTAGGTCCACTGGCCCGCCTCCGGCGGCACCAGCGCACCGCGCGGCGCGCCCGTCGCCGGGTTGGTCTGGCCGTACGCCTCGCTCGCCTTGGCGAAGATGTCGTCGAAGCCGCCCAGCTTGATCGGGATGTAGATGATCGCCACCGCGATGACGATGTAGATCAGCGTGTCCTTCACGAACGCGATGAGCGCGGGTGCCCGCAGACCCGACGAGTACGTGTAGGCCGCCAGCACGCCGAACGCGATCAGCAGCGGCAGGTCCTTGATGAACCAGTTGGTGTTCTCGCCGCCGCCGACGCCCATCACGTCCAGCACGGCCTGGATGCCGACCAGTTGGAGCGCGATGTACGGCATGGTCGCGAGGATGCCGGTCAGCGCCACCGCCAGGGAGAGGCCCTTGGAGCCGAAGCGGCCGCGCACGAAGTCGGAGGTCGTCACGTAGCCGTGCTTGTGGGAGACCGACCACAGACGCGGCAGGAACGTGAAGATCAGTGGGTACACCAGGATCGTGTAGGGCACCGCGAAGAAGCCGGCCGCGCCCGCCGCGTAGATCGCCGCGGGGACGGCGACGAAGGTGTAGGCCGTGTACAGGTCGCCGCCGAGCAGGAACCAGGTGATCCAGGTGCCGAACGAGCGGCCGCCCAGGCCCCACTCGTCCAGGCTGTGCTCGTTCTCGGCCTTGCGCCAGCGCGCGGCCAGGAAGCCCATGACCGTGACGAGCAGGAAGAAGAAGATGAAGACGGCGAGCGCGACGCCGTTCACGCCGTCCTTCATCGCGTACCTCCCCGACGGGCGCGCTGGTCACGCTGCCACAGCTTGTAGGCGATCATCGTCAGCGCGGTGGAGATCAGCACCCACGCCATCTGGTACCAGTAGAAGAACGGGATGCCGATGAAGGCCGGGTCGGTCTTGGCGTACGAGCCGACCCACAGCATGGCCACGAAGGGCGCTATGAGACAGAGGGCGATGACGACGCGCATCGGCGTCACCACCGGCCCTCTGCTGGCTTCTGGGGCTTGCGACATCAGGCGGCTCCGTCCCCTCAAGTGATCACCTGTGTAATGCGCAGGCAATCTAGGTCAGGGTGTGCCGACAGCGGAACCCCTCGTCCGTAATGCGGTATCCAAAAACGCGCCGTCGGTCCGTTACTCCTGGGGCCGCTTCAGGCGGGCCACGAACTTGTACCGGTCGCCCCGGTAGACCGACCGCACCCACTCCACCGGCCCGCCCTCCCGGTCCAGCGAGTGCCGGGACAGCATCAGCATCGGCAGGCCCACGTCGGTGCCGAGCAGGCCGGCCTCGCGCGGAGTGGCCAGGGACGTCTCGATGGTCTCCTCGGCCTCGGCGAGATGGACGTCGTAGACCTCGGCGAGCGCCGTGTAGAGGGACGTGTACTTCACCAGGGAGCGGCGCAGGGCGGGGAAGCGCTTCGCGCTGAGGTGGGTGGTCTCGATGGCCATCGGCTCGCCGTTGGCCATGCGCAGCCGCTCGATGCGCAGCACGCGTCCGCCCGGCGTGATGTCGAGCAGGCCGGCGAGGCGGTCGTCGGCGGTGATGTAGCCGATGTCCAGCAGCTGCGAGGTGGGTTCGAGGCCCTGGGCGCGCATGTCCTCGGTGTACGAGGTCAGTTGCAGCGCCTGGGAGACCTTGGGCTTGGCGACGAACGTGCCCTTGCCCTGGATGCGCTCCAGCCGGCCCTCGACGACCAGTTCCTGCAGCGCCTGGCGCACGGTCGTGCGCGAGGTGTCGAACTCCGCCGCGAGCGTGCGCTCGGGCGGGACCGGCGTGCCGGGCGTCTGGGTCTCCGTCATGTCGAGCAGGTGCTTCTTCAGGCGGTAGTACTTGGGCACGCGTGCGGTACGGACGGGTGCCCCGCTCTCGTTCTCCGCACTGCTGACGTCGGTGCTCATGCTCCGCCTTCCCGGCTCGGTCCGCCGACACGATCCCACCTGTATACCGTCGGCGCCTCTTTTGGTCTAGTCCACCCGTTGCTGTGGTCTACCCGCAGTATGCCGTGCCCGACCGGGTTTTCGCTGGGTTCTTACTTAAAGGTTCCTGCATATGTAGGTCGCATAACGGCTGGTCAGAGCCGTCTCGAGGCCCTTGACAGGCTTTCTGGTCTGATCCAAGCTCCCCGTACTGGTCTACACCATTGGTCCAGGCCCGGCGGGTTGGGTGGGCATCCCTGAGGAGGGTGGCGTGAAGCGCAAGCTGACAGCCGCGATCGGTATCGCGGGCATGATGGTCTCCATCGCGGCGTGCGGGGGCGAGGGCGGCGGAGGTTCGGACAAGGGCGGCGCGGACGCCAAGGAGCTGACCGTCTGGCTCACCGTCGACGCGCAGAACAACTGGCCGGAGCTGGTGAAGGCCGCCGACGCAGCGGTGCAGAAGAAGCACCCCGGCCTGAAGATCAACCACGAGTACTACGGCTGGCCCGACAAGAACGCCAAGCTCGACGCCGTCCTCGCCACGGACAAGGCCCCCGACGTGGTCGAGATGGGCAACACCGAGATGCTCGGCTACATGGTCAAGGGCGCCTTCGCCCCACTGGACCCGGCGAAGTTCGACAACTCCTCCGCCTGGCTGGACGGCCTCAAGGCCTCGGTGACCTACGAGGACAAGACCTACGGCGTCCCGTACTACGCCGGCGGCCGCGTCGCCAACTGGCGCAAGGACCTCGCGGCCTCGGTCGGCGTGAAGACGCCCCCGAAGACGTACAAGGAACTGACCGCCGCCCTGGACAAGATCCAGCAGAAGCAGGGCGGCAAGTTCAGCGCCTGGTACCAGCCCACCCGCGACTGGTACGCGGCCATGTCCTTCGTCTACGACGCCGGCGGCGCCATCGCCACCGAGTCGGGCGGCCAGTGGAAGGCCTCGCTCTCCTCGCCCGAGTCCCTCAAGGGCCTCAAGGAGTTCAAGAACGTCGTCGACACGTACATGCACGGCGACAAGACCAAGGACGAGTCCGACCGGTACATCGTCTACGGCCAGGGCAAGTCCGCCATGATCTTCGCCGCCGCCTGGGAGGGCGCGACCGCCGAGGACCCGAAGAACGACAAGACCGGCAAGCTCAAGGGCAACCTCGAGAACTTCGTGATGCCCGGCCCGTCCGGCAAGAACATGCCCGTCTTCCTGGGCGGCTCCGACCTCGCCGTGCCGGTGAAGTCCGACGCGCAGGCCCTGGCCGCCGAGTGGATCAACGCGTTCACCGGCTCGTCCGGGCAGAAGGGCCTGATGGCCAAGGGCAACCTGCCCAACAACAAGACCGACCTCGCGACCCTGAAGAACGACCCGAAGACGGCCGTTCCCGCCACCGCGGCCGAGTCCAACTGGTTCGTCCCGATGGCCCCCGGCTGGGGCCAGGTCGAGAAGGCGCAGATCCTGCAGACCATGCTGCAGAGCATCGGCACCGGCAAGAAGTCCGTCGAGGCCGCCGCCGAGGAGGCGGACGCCGCGATCGACAAGGTCATCAACACCAAGTGACCTACGGGCGGGGCCCCACCCGGTGGGGCCCCGCCGTCGTCAAGACCTGAGGGACCGCCGAGGAGCGCGCGATGAGTGCCGCAGACACCCACATTCCCGCCAAGGTGCCGCCACCGCGGCAGGCACCGCCACCTCCCGCCGATGAGCTGCCACGGGTGAGCCGGCCGTCGGGCGGGGCCGCGGTCCCCTGGCTGCTGCTCGCGCCCTGCCTGCTGATCCTGGCCCTGGTCATGGGCTATCCGCTGGCCCGCCTGGTCACCCTGTCCTTCCAGAAGTTCGGGCAGTCCCAGCTGTGGGGCTTCCAGCCGGCCGAGTCGGTCGGCTTCGACAACTTCGCCAAGGTGCTCGGCGACGGCGAGTTCTGGGCCGTCGTGCTGCGCACCGTGATCTTCGCGGGCGGCGCGGTCGTTTTCACCATGGTGATCGGCATGGCGCTCGCGCTGCTGCTCCAGCGCGTCTCGGGCTGGCTGAAGATACTGATCAACATCGTGCTGGTGGCCAGCTGGGGCATGCCGGTGATCGTGGCGACCACGGTCTTCAAGTGGCTCTTCGACTCGGACTACGGCGTCTTCAACGCCCTGCTCAGCAAGCTGCCCGGCGTCGACATGATCGGCCACAACTGGTTCGCCAGCGGGCCCGAGGGCCTCGCCGTGATCATGCTGCTGGTCGTCTGGGGCGCCGTGCCGTTCGTGGTCATCACGCTCAGCGCGGGCCTCACCCAGGTCCCGAAGGAACTGGAGGAGGCGGCCCGGCTCGACGGCGCCGGCTCCTGGGGCGTCTTCCGCTACGTCACCCTGCCCGTCCTCAAGCCGATCATCGTGATGCTCACGACCCTGTCGGTCATCTGGGACATGGGCGTCTTCCCGCAGGTGTTCGTCATGCGCAACGGCCACCCCGAGCCGGAGTTCCAGGTCCTCAACACCTACTCCTACGACCGTGCCTTCGTCGTCAACGACTACGCCCAGGGCTCGGCCATCGCGCTGATCACCGTCCTGCTGCTGCTCGGCGTGGTCGCCGTCTACATGCGGCAGATGCTGAAGATCGGAGAGGTCGAATGAGCGGCACCCTGACCGGCCGCCGGGCGCCGAAGCTCTGGTGGAACCTCCTCGGCCTCCTCGTCTTCGTCACCGCGGGCTTCCCGCTCTACTGGATGCTCAACACCGCGTTCAAGCCCGCCGAGGACGCCATCGACCCCGACCCGAGCCTGCTGCCGACCGGCCTCACCCTCACCAACTTCGGCCGGGCACTGGACATCGCCGACTTCTGGGGGCCCGTGGGGCGCAGCCTGGTGGTGTCGCTGGCGGTGGTCGTCATCGGCATGGCCGTCGGGCTGCTGGCCGCGCTCGCCATCTCCCGGTTCGCCTTCCGCGGCCGCAAGATCGTGATCGTCGGGATCCTGGCCGTCCAGATGGTCCCCCTGGTCGCCATGATCATCCCGGTGTTCCTGCTCCTCAACGACCTCGGCCAGTACGACCGGCTCACCGGCCTGATCATCACGTACCTGACCTTCATCCTGCCGTTCACGGTCTGGACGCTCAGGGGCTTCATCGTCAACATCCCGAAGGAACTGGAGGAGGCGGCCATGGTCGACGGCTGCTCCCGCACCGGCGCCTTCCTGCGGGTCGTCTTCCCGCTCCTGGCCCCCGGCATGGTCGCCACCTCGGTCTACGGCTTCATCCAGGCCTGGAACGAGTACCTGTACGCCCTCATGCTCCTCAGCCAGAAGAACCAGACCGCGACCGTCTGGCTCGGCAACTTCACCACCAAGCACGGCACCGAATACGCCCCGATGATGGCCGGAGCCACGATGATGGCCGTGCCGATCGTCGCCCTGTTCCTCCTCGTCCAGCGCAAGATGGCCGCGGGCCTGACCGCGGGCGCCGTGAAGGGATGACCCCACCCGATGACGACACTCGCCAGCGGCACCGACACACTCACCCGCGACGCCCTCACCGTCCTCCAGCCCGGCTTCACCGGCACCACCGCCCCCGACTGGCTGCTGCGCCGCCTCGGTGAGGGACTCGCCTCCGTCGGTCTCTTCGGCCGCAACATCACCTCACCTGCCCAACTCGCCGCACTGACCGCCCAGCTGCGGGCCGAGCGCGACGACGTCCTCGTCGCGATCGACGAGGAGGGCGGCGACGTGACCCGCCTGGAGGTGCGGTCCGGCTCCTCGTTCCCGGGCAACCACGCCCTCGGCGCGGTCGACGACGTGGAGCTGACCCACCAGGTCGCCCACGAACTGGGCCGGCGTCTCGCGGCCTGCGGCGTGAACCTCGACTGGGCCCCCTCCGCCGACGTGAACTCCAACCCCGCCAACCCGGTCATCGGCGTCCGCTCCTTCGGCGCCGACACCGGCCTGGCCGCCCGGCACACCGCCGCCTACGTCACGGGCCTGCAGTCCGCCGGAGTCGCCGCCTGCACCAAGCACTTCCCGGGCCACGGCGACACGGCCGTCGACTCCCACCACGCCCTGCCGCGCATCGACGTCCCTGCGGACGTGCTCGCCGAGCGCGAACTCGTCCCGTTCCGCGCGGCCATCGCCGCCGGCACCCGGGCCGTGATGAGCGCCCACATCCTGGTCCCGGCCCTGGACCCCGACCGCCCCGCCACGCTTTCCCGCCGTATCCTCACCGGGCTGCTGCGCGGCGAACTCGGCTACGACGGCCTCATCGTCACCGACGGCATGGAGATGCGCGCCATCGCCGGCACCTACGGCATCGAACGCGGCAGCGTCCTCGCCATCGCCGCGGGCGCCGACGCGATCTGCGTCGGCGGCGGCCTGGCCGACGACGCGATCGTGCTGCGCCTGCGGGACGCCCTCGTCGCGGCGGTCCGCGCGGGCGAACTCCCCGAGGAACGCCTCGCCGACGCGGCCGAGCGCGTCCGGGCCCTGGCCGGCTGGGCCGGCTCGGCGGGCCGCTCACCTGGGGGCACACCCGGCGGCGAGATCGGCCTGGAGGCCGCCCGCCGCGCCCTCACGGTGACCCCCGCACCGGGACTCGGCGGCCCGGGGGCCTTCACCGCCCTCACCGAACCGCCCTACGTCGCGGCCCTCACCCCCGTCGCCAACATCGCGGTCGGCGACGAGACCCCGTGGGGCGTCGCCGCGGAACTCGTCCACCTCCTGCCGGGCACGGTGACGGGGAGCTTCTCCGCCGGGGACGGCACGGAGAGCGAGGCCGGGCGGAGCGCCGGCCGGGCGGCCCTGCAGGCGGCCGGTGCCCGCCGCGTCGTGGCCGTCGTCCGGGACGAACACCGCCACCCCTGGATGGCCTCCGCCCTCGACACCCTGCTGGCCACTCGCCCCGACACGATCGTCGTCGAGATGGGCGTCCCGCAGGCCGCTCCGCGCGGCGCCCTGCACATCGCCACCCACGGCGCGGCCCGCGTCTGCGGCCGGGCGGCGGCCGAGGTGATCGCCGGAATCACGGGGTTGTAAGTCCCAGCCGAGTCCCATGGGGTTGTAAGGCTGCATCCGAATGTAGTACTTCTTATACATGAGCGAGCAGGTGCACAACAGATTGGCCGTGGTGCGCGCCGAACGGAAGGTGTCGCGCCAGAGCCTGGCCGAGGCAGTGGGAGCCCACTACCAGACCATCGGCTACATCGAGCGGGGGCAGTACAACCCGAGCCTCGACCTGGCGCTGAGGATCGCGAAGTTCTTCGGACTGCCGGTCGAGGCCCTGTTCTCCCTCGAACCGTTCCGGCCGCTCACTGACGAGGTCTACGGGAGGAACCAGCCATGACGACGACACGCCTGACCCGCTACGACCGGACCATGCTGCGGCTGATGAACGACCGCCGCGGCGCGGCCTGGTACGCCACGGCGGCCCGCCGCCGGCTGGCCGTCGCAGCGCACGTCACGCTCACGGTGGCCATCGGCGGCCTGATGACCCACCTCTTCCTCGCCGAGGGCGAACCGCTGTGGGCCATCGCCGTGATGGCGGTGCTGCTGCTTCCCTGGATGGTCGCGACCGGCGTGATCAACAGCGCCACCCGGGGCCTGCTGGAGCTGCGCGCCCACGTCCTGGACGAGCGGCAGTCGGCCGAACGCAGCCGCGTCCTGGCCCGGGCCCACCGCGTGACGACCCTGCTGCTGGCCGCGGCGGCGGTCACCCTGCTGATCACGGGCGGCGTCGCCGGCGACGCCCCGAGGGCCTACGCGGCGCCCCTGCTCATCGCCGTCCTCGTCACCCACTGGGTGATGCCCCTGTGGGTGGCCGGCTGGCTGGCCGAGGACGACCCGGCCGACGACGTCTGACGTACCGGGTCAGATCCCCTGCCAGTCCGGCTTGTTGGCGTACGTGTGCCGGAAGTAGTCCGCGAGCTTCAGCTTCGACGCGGCGGCCTCGTCGGCGACGACGGTCGCGTGCGGGTGGAGCTGGAGCGCGGACGCGGGGCACACCGCGGCGACCGGTCCTTCCACCGTCGCCGCGACCGCGTCCGCCTTGCCCTCGCCGGTGGCGAGCAGCACCAGGTGCCGGGCCTCCAGGATGGTGCCGATGCCCTGCGTGATCACGTGGTGCGGCACCTGGTCGATGTCGCCGTCGAAGAAGCGCGCGTTGTCGATCCGGGTCTGCTCGGTCAGCGTCTTGATCCGCGTCCGCGACGCCAGCGACGAGCACGGCTCGTTGAACCCTATGTGCCCGTCGGTCCCGATCCCGAGCAGTTGCAGATCCACACCGCCGGCGTCCGCGAGCGCCTTGTCGTACGCCTCGCACGCCCCCGGCACATCCGCGGCCGTGCCGTCCGGGCCCGTGAACCGGTCCATCCCGATGCCGAGCGGCTCCAGCACCTCGCGCCGCAGCACCGAGCGGTAGGACTCCGGATGGTCGGCGGGCAGCCCCACGTACTCGTCGAGCTGGGCGATCCGCGCCCGCCCGACGTCGACGGCACCGGAGCGCACCTTCGCCGCCAGCGCCTCGTACACGGGCAGCGGCGTGGAACCGGTGGCCACGCCGAGCAGGGCGTCGGGCTTGCGCCGGAGCAGCTGGGCCATGGCGTCGGCGACGAGCTCGCCGCCCGCCTTGGCGTCCGGAACGATGACAACTTCCACGCTGGGCCTGCCGATCTGAGAGGAGTGCTCGACTGGGACGGGACCCGGGGAGGGGCCGTGTGGTTTAGACCAATCTAACAGAGCGGGGGCCGCCCTCCCAGGGTGCCGGCCGCCCCTCCCGGGCAGACGGCGACGCCGTGCCGACCAGGTCTCCGGAAGGTGAACAGCACCGCCCGGACCTGGGCGTTCCACGGCCCGGGGGAGTGAAATGGAACCCGCACGACCCCCACGACCCGCACGACCCCCACGGCCCGCACGACCCGCGCCCGGAAGGACCCCGCCATGACCGCCGCCACCCCGGACCCCCTCAGCGACCTCCCCGGCCGGATCATGGCCGGCGAGATGGCGGAGCAGCCCGCCGTCCTGCGCCGGATCCTGGCCGACGGCGCCCCGGCGATCCGGGACGTGGCCCGGCGGATCGCCGCCCGCGCGCCCCGCTTCGTCCTGCTGACGGCCCGCGGCACCTCCGACAACGCCGCCCTGTACGCCAAGTACCTCCTGGAGATCCGGCTCGGCCTGCCCTGCGGACTCACCTCGATGTCCACCACCACGGCCTACGGCGCCCGGCCCGACCTCACCGACGTCCTCGTCATCACCGTCAGCCAGTCCGGCGGCTCCCCGGACCTGGTCGCCTCGACCCGGGCCGCCCGCGAGGCCGGCGCGATCACGCTGGCCGTCACCAACAACCCGGACTCACCGCTCGCGGACGTCTCCGAGTACCACCTCGACATCATGGCCGGACCCGAGAAGGCCCTCCCCGCGACCAAGACCTACACCGCCTCCCTCCTCGCGCTGTACCTGTTCGTGGAGGGCCTGCATGGCGGCGACGGAGCAGCCGCGCACGTCCTGCCGGACCTCGCCGCCGGCCTGCTCGCCCGGCAGGACGAGGTGCGCGCGCTCGCCGCCCGGTACCGCTTCGCCGAGCGCATGGTGATCACCTCACGCGGCTACGGCTACCCCACGGCCAAGGAAGCCGCCCTGAAGCTGATGGAGACCAGCTACATCCCGGCCCTGTCCTACTCCGGCGCCGACCTGCTGCACGGTCCCCTCGCCATGGTCGACAACGTCTCCCCGGTCATCGCCGTGGTCACCGACGGCAAGGGCGGCGCAGCGCTCCAGCCCGTGCTGGACCGGCTGCGCGGTCGCGGCGCCGACCTCGTCGTCATCGGCCCCAGGGACCAGGTCGAACAGGCGTCGGCCGGTTTCGTGCTGCCGACGCGGGACGTGGCCGAGGAGGTCCAGCCGGTCCTTGAGATCATCCCCCTCCAGCTCCTGGCCTACGAGGTGACCATCGCCCGCGGCCAGGACCCGGACGCCCCCCGCGCCCTGGCGAAGGTGACCAGGACCCACTGAAACCCGCGCGCCGGCGGCGATCGCGGAAATTGCCCTCCCCATCCGGCCCCGCACAGGAACCCACACGGGTTAGGCTGCGTGCTGGACGCTCGTGCGTCCGACGCGTCGCGGAAATAACAACAACGAACAGCCTCCAACGCATGGACACCCCGAGTGGTCTAGTCCACAATGCGTGATGAGAGCGCGTGTGCAGCGCGCACCAGCCTCCGCCTTCCCCGCACAGGAAGGCGGATCGAGGAACCGAGGCTCTCTGCCCTGACTGCCCCGGCTCCTCATCCTTCGGCCGACCGGGACCGCACACCCCACGGCCGATACTGCTCCGGGCTGCGGTGCCGGGAGGGTTGAGGGTCCCTCTCAGGCGCCGCGGCCCGCGGGTGTTCCGGCGGCCGACCGTTCCTGGGCGGTACCGTCCCGGTCCGGGTATTTCAGAGCCGTACAAACGCCCGGGTACGCTCGCCACGTGCCCTCCATGAACGAACTCGTACGCCAGCACACCGCCCTCGACGACACCGACCTCGAGTGGCTGCACCTGCTGGTCTCGGAGTGGCAGCTGCTCTCCGACCTCTCCTTCGCCGACCTGGTCCTGTGGGTCCCCACCAGCGACGGCACCCGGTACGTCTCGGTCGCCCAGATGCGGCCCAACACCGGCCCGACCTCGTACCAGGACGACATGGTGGGCCATCTCGTCCCGCGCGGCCGCCGCCCGATGCTGGACGCCGCCCTCGACGAGGGCCGCATCGTGCGCGAGGGCGACCCCGAGTGGCGGGAGGAGGTCCCCGTCCGGGTCGAGTCGATCCCCGTACGCCGTGAGGGGCGCGTCCTCGGGGTCATCGCGCGCAACACCAACCTCCTCACCGTGCGCACCCCGAGCCGCCTGGAACTCACCTATCTGCAGAGCGCCTCCGACCTCGCGCAGATGATCGCGGCCGGTGCCTTCCCGTTCGCGAACCAGCAGCTCGACATGGACGCCTCGCCCCGCGTCGGCGACGGCCTCATCCGGCTCGACGCCGACGGCATCGTCCAGTACGCCTCCCCGAACGCCCTGTCCGCCTACCACCGCCTCGGCCTCGCCTCCGACCTCGTCGGCCAGCACCTGGGCCGGACCACCGCCGAACTCGCCCCGACCCGGGGCCCGGTGGACGAGGCGCTGGCCAAGGTCGCCAGCGGCTGGGCGCCACGCGAGTTCGAGATCGAGGCCAGCGAAGGGGTCATCCAGTTCCGGGCGATCCCGCTGAAGCCCAAGGGCACCCGCATCGGTTCGCTGGTGCTGCTGCGGGACGTCACCGAACTGCGCCGCCGCGAGCGCGAGTTGATCACCAAGGACGCGACGATCCGGGAGATCCACCACCGGGTCAAGAACAACCTCCAGACGGTGGCGGCCCTGCTCCGCCTCCAGGCCCGGCGCATCGAGTCCGACCGCGGCCGGGAGGCCCTGGAAGAGGCGGTGCGACGCGTCGGATCGATTGCGATCGTGCATGAGACGCTCTCCCAGAACCTGGACGAGCGCGTGGAGTTCGACGACATCGCCGACCGCGTCCTGGCGATGGTCGCGGAGATCTCCCCGGGCAAGGTCACGGGCCGGCGCACCGGCCGCTTCGGCATCCTCGACGCCGAGGTCGCCACCCCGCTGTCGATGGTGCTGACCGAGGTGCTGCAGAACGCGCTGGAGCACGGCTTCCGCGAGGGCGACACCGGCACGGTCGAGGTGTCGGCGGTCCGCGGCGGCACCACGAAGGAGGCCCGGCTGCTGGTCACCGTCCAGGACGACGGCGTCGGCCTGCCGGAAGGCTTCGATCCGCACACCGCCGGCAACCTCGGCCTGCAGATCGTACGGACCCTGGTGGAGGGCGAGTTGGGCGGCACCTTCGACATGGTCCCGGCTCCGGAGCGCGGCACCCGCGTGATCCTCGACATCCCGGTGCGGTCGCAGAAGTAGCAGCTCCCGGCCCGTCAGGCGAGGGCCCGCACACAGCATTGAGCCCCGGGCCACTGGGTGGCCCGGGGCTTAAAGCTCGCTGCTGCTGTGTAAGCGCATCGGGGGAACTGCGCGCTGCGGCTCGGGGGCGGGAGATGCGCACTCGCTGTGCGCGCCGCCAAGCTCAGGCTGTCAGCAGGGGTGGGTTGTCAGGCGGAGGCCTGACGGGCCCGGTTGCGGGCGGCGCGGCGCTTCATGGCACGGCGCTCGTCCTCGCTGAGACCACCCCAGACGCCGGAGTCCTGGCCGGACTCGAGCGCCCACTGCAGACACTGCTCGATCACCGGGCAGCGACGGCAGACGGCCTTGGCTTCCTCGATCTGCAGCAGCGCAGGACCGGTGTTGCCGATGGGGAAGAAGAGCTCGGGGTCTTCCTCGCGGCAAACGGCGTTGTGACGCCAGTCCATGGCTGCTACCTCTCCTTGGTATTACGTGCAGGTGCTTGTGAATGTGAACGCTTTCACGAATCCCTCAACAAGTGAAGGGCCGACCGCCAGGTTCCCTGGCGTGGGTCCTGTGAGTTGAAGAGGGGTTCTGGTGATCAGTGGAGGCCGGTGTTGCGGGCCGTCCCGATCGCCACGTAGAGACTCGCAAACCTCAGCGGCGGATACAACCCCTTCTGGAAAGTTTTTTTTGATTCTTCGGTGTCGACTAGGTCACAGCCGTACTTCCATGGGGTGGATCCTGGCCTAAACGTTCGAGTGAAAGGACTTTAGCCAGTTCTGCTCACACAATCACACGCAGTGCACGGCGTACGCCTGTGAACGTCACGCTCGTTCGCAGGCCCAGGTGGTCACCGTCCATCTGGAGGGGGAGCGGCACCTTCGAATGCAAGGTGAACTCGGTCAAGTCGTGCAGAGACGTGGCGTGCTTGCCATGGGGTCCGCGCTCGGGGGACGAAGTGAGCAACTGGGTGCCATACCGGGCAACCGCCGCGGTGGACAGGCGGCTGAGACCGAAGAGATCGAGCCCGGTATCGAACGAGGCCTTAGGCGCCGCGTAGATCGGGCGATTCCCCAGAAACGTCCACGGGGAGGTGTTCGAGACTATGGACAGCACCAGATCGGTGACCGGATCCTCCCCGGCCCGCTCCAGCGTGATCGTCCCGTGCCGGCGGTGGGGTTCGCCGAGAAGCTGGCGCACGACCTGACGTACGTAAAGAGCGTGTGTGGATTTCCGGCCGCGTTCGCGGTGCTGCTCCACCCGGCCCACCACGCCGGCGTCGAAGCCGAGGCCCGCGTTGAAGGTGAACCAGCGGGCCGGCACCGCCTCGTCCTCCGTGCCCGGCGTACCGGAGGCCAGGCCGAGGCCGACGGTGCGTTCGCTGCCGTCGCGCAGGGCGTCCAGCAGGGCGCCGGTGGCCTCCACGGCGTCGTTCGGCAGGCCCAGGGCGCGGGCGAAGACGTTGGTGGAGCCGCCCGGCACCACGGCGAAGCCGGGGAGGCGCCTCGGGGCGGGGCCCGCGTGCAGCAGGCCGTTGACCACCTCGTTGACCGTGCCGTCGCCGCCGAGGGCCACCACCAGGTCGATGTCGTCGCTGTCCGCCGCCTGCCGGCCCAGGTCGCGCGCGTGGCCGCGGTACTCGGTGGTGACCGCCTCCAGCTTCATCTCACTGGCGAGCGCGTGGATCAGTACGTCGCGTGTGCGCGCACTTGTGGTGGTTGCCGCCGGATTGACCACGAGGAGTGCACGCATGACTGGCAGCGTACCTACTGGGGGGTACCGAGCCCAGACCGAGGTAGGGATCCGGTAAGAGACCTGGGGTGAACCTCCCCACGGGGGGCGCGTACGGCGAGGGCTACCCTTCAGGGGTGAGCAGTGAGCAGACCCCCACCACCCCGGAGAACACCGGTCCCCGCCCGCGCCGTCTGACGTACGCCGCGCTGCTGGCCGCGCTGGAGGGGCTCGCGCTGGTCGTCGGCGGGGTCTGGATCCTCGTCCTCGGCCTCACGGGTCACCCCGACGACCGGCAGCAGGCCGTGACCGGGGGGATCACGCTGGTCGTGCTCGCGCTGCTGCCGCTGCTCGCCGCGCGCGGGCTGCTCGGCCTCCGCAGCTGGAGCCGCGGCCCGGCCGTCATCACGCAGCTCATGGCGTTGCCGGTCGCCTACAACCTGCTGCAGGCCGACAGCATGGCCATCCCGGGCGGGATCGCCCTCGCGGTCGTGGCCGTCGCCTCGCTCGTGCTGCTGGTGAATCCGGAGACGACCCGGGCCCTCGGGATCCGCGGGCCCGGCAACCCCGGCGCTACGGAGAAGTAGCCGTCACTGCTCAGCTGTCACTTCTGAGCTGTCACTCTCAGCTTCACCCCTCGCTGTCACTCCTCGACGAGGAGCTTCTCCCGGAGCTGCGCCAGTGTGCGCGCCAGCAGCCGGGAGACGTGCATCTGCGAGATGCCGACCTCCTGCGCGATCTGCGACTGGGTCATGTTCCCGAAGAACCGCAGCAGCAGGATCCGCTTCTCGCGCGGCGGGAGGTCCTCCAGCAGCGGCTTGAGGGACTCCCGGTACTCCACGCCCTCCAGCGCCTCGTCCTCGGCGCCGAGGGTGTCGGCGACCGCCGGGGACTCGTCGTCGGTGTCGGGGACGTCCAGGGACAGCGTGGAGTACGCGTTGGCGGACTCCAGGCCCTCCAGGACCTCCTCCTCCGAGATCGCCAGCTTCTCGGCGAGTTCGTGGACCGTGGGGGAGCGGCCGTGCAACTGCGAGAGCTCGGCCGTCGCCGTGGTCAGCGACAGGCGCAGCTCCTGCAGCCGGCGCGGGACGCGCACCGCCCAGCCCTTGTCGCGGAAGTGGCGCTTGATCTCGCCGACGACCGTCGGGGTCGCGTACGTGGAGAACTCCACCCCGCGGTCCGGGTCGAAGCGGTCGACCGACTTGATCAGCCCGATCGTGGCGACCTGCGTCAGGTCGTCCAGCGGCTCGCCGCGGTTGCGGAAGCGGCGCGCCAGGTGCTCCACGAGCGGCAGGTGCATGCGGACCAGCTGGTTGCGCAGCTCCGCGTACTCGGGACTGCCGTTGCTCAGGGTGCGCAGCTTGAGGAACATCTCGCGCGCCCCGCTGCGGTCCGGCGAGCCGTGCTGCGCGCCCTGTGTGTGGTGCGCGCGCGGCGTCTCGTCCTCGGAGTGTCGCTCGTGCTCGCTCATCGTCCCGCCCGTCGCCCTTCCCCGAGCCCTCGCCTCCTCCGCCACTCTCGACTTCTCGCGAGTGGGAGGACCCCCCTGGACGGGGGATGCGGTGATCCCCCCGCCCGGAGGCGCGCTCCGCACGGCACTGTCCCGCTCCTGCCGCCCGCCGCCCGGGAGGACGGCTCCCGTGGAGTCGTCCTCCGGATGCGGGCGGGCCTGTTCGGGGATGCCGTCGATGCCGTCCGCCATGGGCCGGGCCCCGCTCGGGGTGCCCGCGCCCGTGCCTGTGCCCTCGGCCGGCAGCTCTCGTGTGCTGCGCTCTTCGTCCCGCACCGGCCCGTCCTCGTTCCTCACGCCGGCCCGGGTCCCGCGCCGCGCTGTTTGTAGAGGCTGATCGAAACGGTTTTGTCCTTGTCCACGGCAGAGGAGACCTTGCCCGCCAGGGCGGACAGGACGGTCCAGGCGAACGTGTCCCGCGAGGGGGCGTGACCATCCGTGGTCGGTGCCGAGACGGTGACCTCGAGTGAGTCGTCGACGAGGCGGAAGACACAGCTGAGCACCGAGCCGGGCACGGCCTGCTGCAGCAGGATCGCGCAGGCCTCGTCCACCGCGATGCGCAGGTCCTCGATCTCGTCGAGGGTGAAGTCCAAACGGGCCGCGAGACCGGCCGTGGCCGTACGCAGCACCGACAGGTAGGCACCCGCGGCCGGCAGCCGGACTTCCACGAAGTCCTGGGTCGCGGGCTCGCCTGCGATCTGGGACACCCTCACCTCCATGGTGGTACAAGCGTTCTAGGACCGAGGGTCGCCCCCCGGGGGTAACGCGATACGTGGTTCAGCGGTGACGCTATCGCGCTCTCGACGGTCCTGTCCCCGGGACCCCAACCCCTTGCCGTCACTCACAGTAAACCTGTGGACACGCTCCGTGTCTAGGGGTTGGGCGGGCCCAAATGGGAAGAGCGCGCGCCGGGTTGACGTACCCAGACGTCAGACGGTCGAACCGTCCGCCGCCGGGGTCCTGTCGCCTCACACCAGGACATGGTCGACGAAGCACCACCGCCAGGTCTCCCCGGGCTCGTGGGTCCGCATCACGGGGTGACCGGACCGCTGGTGGTGCCCCGTCGCGTGCCGTCCCGGCGAGGAGTCGCAGCAGCCGACGTGACCGCAGCTGAGACACAGCCGTAGTTGCACCGGATCCATGCCCTCCGCCAGACACTCCGGACACGTCTCGCTGAGCGGGACGGGCTCGGGGTGCGGCAGCGCTTCGGCATGCGTGCACTGTTTCATGATTGCCAGGTTACGACGGGCGAGCGGAAGACCGCGTCGAAAAAAGAGGGTGGGCGAGAACGATGGACGTGATGCCACTGTTGCTGCTGGTGGCGGGCAGCGCCGCGATCGCCGCCGCCGCGCGGCGCACGCCGGTGCCGGCGCCGCTGCTGCTGGTGGCGGCGGGGCTGGTGGTCAGCTACGTCCCCGGGGTGCCCGACTACACCCTCGACCCGCACATCGTCCTGCCGCTCATCCTGCCCCCGCTGCTGCACACGGCCGCCACCGACAGCTCGTACCTCGACCTGCGGGCGCAGCTGCGGCCCGTCGCGATGCTGTCCGTCGGGTACGTGCTGTTCGCGACCTTCGTCGTCGGCTGGGCCCTGTACCTGATCGTGCCGGACCTGCCGCTGACGGCGGCCCTGGTGTTCGGCGCGGTGGTGGCGCCGCCGGACGCGGTCGCGGCCACGGCCGTGGCCCGCCGGGTCGGGCTGCCGGCGCGGATCACCACGATCCTCCAGGGCGAGTCCCTGCTGAACGACGCCACCGCGATCACCGCCTACCGCGTCGCCCTGGCCGCCGCCGTCGGCGAGGGCGCGACCTGGGCCGGGGGCATCGGCGAGTTCCTGCTCGCGGCGGTCGGCGGCGTCCTGGTCGGACTGGTGCTGATGGTGCCGATCCACTGGCTGCGCACGCACGTGAAGGAGGCCCTGCCGCAGAACACGCTCTCCCTGCTGATCCCGTTCGTCGCGTACGCCGCCGCCGAGCAGGTGCACGCCTCCGGGGTCCTCGCGGTCGTGGTCGTCGCGCTCTTCCTGGGACACCGCGCGTGGGAGGTCGACTTCGCCACGCGTCTGCAGGAGGAGGCGGTGTGGAAGATGGTCGCGTTCGTGCTGGAGTCGGCGGTGTTCGCGCTGATCGGCCTCCAGCTGCCCGTGGTGCTCCGGGGGCTGGGGGAGTACGAGGGCGTCGAGGCCGCCTGGTACGCCGTCGCCGTCTTCCTGGTGGTCGTCGCGGCCCGGTTCGTGTGGGTGTACCCGGCGGCTTTCCTGCCGCGGCTGCTGTCGGCCCGGGTCCGGGAACGTGAGGAGCGCCTCTCCTGGAAGGGGCCGTTCGTCATCGCGTGGGCCGGGATGCGCGGCGTGGTCTCGCTGGCCATCGCCTTCTCCATCCCGCTCACCATGCACGACGGCGAGGAGCCCTTCCCGCACCGCAACCTCATCCTGTTCCTGACCTTCACGACGGTCATCGGGACCCTGGTCGTGCAGGGACTGACCCTGCCCCCGCTGATCCGCCTGCTGAAGTTCCCCGGGCGGGACGCGCAGGCCGAGACGCTCGCCGAGGCCAACGCCCAGGCGCAGGCCTCCCGGGCCGCCGAGCGGCGCCTGGACGAACTCCTCTCCGACGAGCGCAACGCCCTGCCCGCCCCGCTCGCCGACCGGCTGCGCACCGTCCTGGAGCGCCGCCGCAACGCCGTCTGGGAGCGGCTCGGGCAGGCCAACCCGGTCACCGGGGAGTCCGTCGACGACACCTACCGGCGGCTGTCGCGGGAGATGATCAGCGCCGAGCGCGAGGTGTTCGTCAAGCTCCGGGACGCCCGGTACATCGACGACGAGATGCTGCGGACCCTGCTGCGCAGGCTGGACCTGGAGGAGGCGGCGGCCTTCCGGGAGGCGGCGTAGCTACGGGCCGGGTGTTACGGGAAGGGGCGGCCGGTGACCACGGCCGCCACGGTCGTCCCGCGCGGGAAGGCGCCCTCCTCGGCCAGGGCGACGAGCCCGTACAGCAGCTTGGCGACGTACAGGCGCTCGACGGGCAGGCCGTGCCGGTGCTCGAAGTCCGCCGCGAAGGCCTCCAACTCCGCGGGCACGCGCGCGTAGCCGCCGAAATGGAAGCGGTCGTCCAGGCTCCAGGCACCGCGCGGCCCGCCGAAGGCCTGCCGCTGCAGCGTCTGCGTGTCGGCGGTCAGGAAGCCGCCCTTGAGGACCGGCACCCCCAGGGCACGCTGCCCGGGGGCGAGACCGGCGGCCAGGCCCGCCAGCGTGCCGCCGGTGCCGCAGGCCACGGCGACCACCTCGGCCCGGCCGCGCAGCTCGGCACCGAGCGCCCGGCAGCCGCGCACGGCCTCGGCGTTGCTGCCGCCCTCGGGGACGACGTACGCCTCTTCGGCGTCCGCCGCGCGCAGGATCCCGGCCAGGGTCCGCGGCTCGGACTTGCGGCGGTAGGTCGTCCTGTCGACGAAGTGCAGCCGCATGCCGTCGGCCGCGCAGCGGGCCAGCGACGGGTTGAGGGGCCGGCCGGCCAGCTCGTCGCCGCGGACGACACCGACCGTGGGGATGCCGAGCAGTCGGCCGGCCGCGGCCGTGGCGCGCAGGTGGTTGGACCAGGCGCCGCCGAAGGTGACGACGGTACGGCCGGCCGCCGCCGCGAGGTTCGGTGCCAGCTTGCGCCACTTGTTGCCGATCAGCTCCGGGTGGATCAGGTCGTCCCGCTTCAGCAGCAGCCGGACGCCCCGGCGATCGAACCGGCCGTCCACGACCTCCCGCACCGGCGAGGGCAGCCGGGGGCGCAGTGCGTCGAGGCCGGGAGGGCCGGGGCTGGTCACGCGGCCATTGTCACCCGTGGGTGGGGGACGGGGCCCCGCGGCTGACGTCCGGGCCGGGCTCCGGCGGCCCCTGCCTGCGCCGGTCGCGCACGAGTGCGAGGAGAGAGGGCCCTCCCCGCAGGCACCACAGCGCGATCACCGGGTCGCAGATCGCGCAGCCCAGGGAGGAGGTGTGGGCGAACGGGATGATCGGGTTGCCCTTGATGTGGTGGACGACGTCCCAGGCGGTGTGCAGCAGCCAGCCGACGCCGATCCAGGTCCACGACTCCAGGCCCCGGAAGGCCACGTAGGTGACGAGCGCGGTGAAGGCGAACTCCCAGCCGCCCAGGCCGCCGCCGCTGAGGTACGCGGCACCGGCACCCGCGACCATCAACGCGTTCAGGCGCCGCCGGTGGGGCTCCCGGACGAAGGACATCAACAAGGCGTAGAGGACGCCGACGCCGATCGGCGCGATGTACTGCATGGAGGGGCCCGTTTCTGGAATCGGTGGCGGGAACGGACCACCACGCTAGATCCGGCCCCGGACGCGCCCCAGAGGCATAACCGACAGGTTCCCACCGGTTGTCGCCAGCCGTTCCGGGCCCGGCCGCGGCGCCGTCGAACGCCGGAACGGGCCCCCTGCCCACTTGTACGAAGATCCATTCCCGCTCTTTCGGGTAATAGCACAGCGGCGCCGGGTGGGGAAGGCTTGGGCGTGCACGTCGATGCCCGAGGCATATGGGCGTCGATCACAACCGGGAGGGCAGTTCTCTATGTCGGTAGGCGAAGAGGTCCGCACGGAGGAGACCAAGCCGCAGCAGAGTCTCGGCACGGCGGCCGCGCGGAACCTGGCCACCACGACCAAGTCCGTGCCGCAGATGCAGGAGATCAGCTCTCGCTGGCTGCTGCGCATGCTGCCCTGGGTGGACATCCAGGGTGGTACATACCGGGTGAACCGGCGACTGACGTTCGCCGTGGGCGACGGCCGGATGACGTTCGTGAAGACCGGCGACCGGGTCGAGATCATCCCCGCGGAGCTGGGCGAACTGCCCGCGCTGCGGTCGTACGAGGACGAGGAGGTGCTCTCCGAGATCGCCCGCCGCTGCGAACAGCGGGAGATCCAGGCGGGCGAGGTGATCGCCTCCTTCGGCAGCCAGTCCGACGAGGTGTACCTGCTCGCACACGGCAGGGTGGAGAAGATCGGCACGGGCCCGTACGGCGACGACGAGTCGCTCGGCGTCCTCGCCGACGGCGCCTACTTCGGCGACCAGGCCCTGCTGAACCAGGACGCCATCTGGGAGTACACCGCCCGCGCGCTCACCGCGTGCACCGTACTCGTGCTGCCCTGCCAGGAGTTCGAGCAGATCGCGGAACGCTCGGACTCGCTGCGCGAGCACCTGGAGCAGCGCCGCGCGATCCCCCAGCAGCGCTCCAACAAGTACGGCGAGAAGGAGATCGACCTCGCCGCCGGCCACTCCGGCGAGCCGGACATCCCGCACACGTTCGTCGACTACGAGGCCCGCCCCCGTGAGTACGAACTGAGCGTCGCCCAGACCGTGCTGCGCATCCACACGCGCGTGGCCGACCTCTACAACCAGCCGATGAACCAGACCGAGCAGCAGATCCGGCTGACGGTCGAGGCGCTGAAGGAGCGCCAGGAGCACGAGCTCATCAACAACCGCGACTTCGGCCTCCTGCACAACTGCGAGTACGACCAGCGGATCCAGCCGCACGACGGCGTGCCCAGCCCGGACGACCTGGACGAGCTGCTCAGCCGGCGCCGCGGCACCAAGCTGCTCCTCGCCCACCCGCGCGCGATCGCCGCGATCGGCCGCGAGCTCAACAAGCGGGGGCTGGTCCCGGAGACCATCGACATGGCCGGCAACCGCATCCCCACCTGGCGCGGCGTGCCGATCTTCCCGTGCAACAAGATCCCGGTGACGGAAGCCCGTACGACGTCGATCATCGCCATGCGTACCGGCGAGGGCGACCAGGGCGTCATCGGCCTGCGGGCCTCCGGCATCCCGGACGAGATCGAGCCGAGCCTGTCGGTGCGCTTCATGGGCATCAACGAACAGGCCATCATCAAGTACCTGGTCACGGCGTACTACTCGGCCGCGGTCCTGGTACCGGACGCGCTCGGCGTCCTGGAGAACGTCGAGATCGGCCGCTGGCGGTGACGCTTCCGGTACGGCGTCCGTGTCCCCGCCCGACAGGGCGGGTACACCCGGGGGGTACGTGCTCAGCGGCAGCGGAAGCGCCGGCTTCCGCTCGTTCTCCGAGGCGGTCCCATGGGTGAGTCCCTCACGGATGTCGAGTTCGGGACGGAGACGACGCTGCCCGTACCCGGCGGGCGGCGCGGCACCGAGCCCCGGCGTGCGGCCGGGGCACCGGAAAGGCGGGGGTCCATCGGGACACAGCAGGACGGCCGGCCGGGACCGGCCGACGGACACGAGGCGGTCGTGCTCCTGCAGCGGGCCCGTGCGGAGGTCGATCCGGTGCTGCGGGCCGCGGTCGGCTCGCTGCCCGGGTCGATGCAGCGGATCGCGCGCTACCACTTCGGCTGGGAACAGGCGGACGGCACCCCGGCCGAGGGCGGTTCGGGCAAGGCGATCCGTCCCGCGCTCGTCCTCGCCGCCGCGGCCGCCCTGGGCGGACCCGAGGCACGGGCGGGGGCGGTCCGGGCGGCCGCGGCGGTGGAGCTGGTCCACAACTTCACACTGCTGCACGACGACGTGATGGACCGGGACGCCCTCCGCCGCCACCGGCCCACCGCGTGGACGGTGTTCGGCGACGCCGACGCGATCCTCGCCGGGGACACCCTGCAGGCGCTGGCCCTGCGGCTGCTCGCCGAGGACCCGCATCCGGCGTCCCCGGCCGCCGCCGCCCGGCTCGCGGACTGCGTGGTCGAACTGTGCGCCGGACAGCACGCGGACACGGCCCTGGAGCGGCGCGGCCCCGGCGAGGTCACGCTGGACGAGGTCCTCGCCATGGCGGAGGCCAAGACCGGCGCGTTGCTGGGCAGCGCGTGCGCGATCGGCGGGCTGTACGCGGGCGCCGGGGAGGCGGACGTGGCGGCGCTGGACGCGTTCGGCCGGGAGGCCGGGCTCGCCTTCCAGCTCATCGACGACGTCATCGGCATATGGGGCGACCCGAGCCGCACCGGCAAGCCCGTCGGCGCGGACCTGGCCGCCCGCAAGAAGTCCCTGCCGGTCGTCGCGGCCTGCGCCTCCGGCACACCGGCGGCCGCCGAACTCGCCGAACTGTACGCCCGACCCCATGACAAGGAGGACCTGGACCGCATCGCCCTGGCCGTGGAGCGCGCGGGCGGACGTGACTGGGCCCAGGGCCAGGCGGCCGACCGGATGGCCCGGGCGATGCAGCAACTGGCGCGCGCCGTGCCGGACCCGGAGGCGGCGGGCGGTCTGCTGGCCCTCGCCGAGTTCGTGACGCGGCGCAGCAGTTGACGCCCGGCACGCGGCCGGTCGACAGCGGCACTCGGTGGCCCTTCGGGCGTCCGAAGGGCAGGACCCCGGAGCTCCGGGGGCTGTGCGGCTCCTGACTCCGCACGGCCGCCGGTCTCCGGCCGGCGGGTCCCGCACTTCCCCACGGGGTGCGGGGCCCGCTCTCTCCCGCACCCGGGGCGATCATCTTCGGGCGGATGTTCGACTAGATCCCGCCAAGCTTCCGTCCCGCGCTCCGGGAAAGCCCCGGGCCGCCCTACGATCAACGCCCGTCGGGCGAGCGAAGGGGCGGGACATGGGCGTGGCGATCCGGACGGCGGACGAGGGGGACCGGGACCTGGTCGTCCGGCTCCTCGACGAGGCGTTCCAGGACGACCCGGTGAGCGGCTGGGTCTTCCCCGGGGCGGAGGACCGCCGTGCCAAGCACCCCGGGCTCATGGCCGCCTTCACCGACGTGGTGCTCGCGTCGGGGCGCATCGACCTCACCGAGGACGGCTCGGCCTGCGCGCTGTGGCTGTCCGTACCGGCCGACGAGCACGGCGGCGATGCCGAGGACGACGGTCCCGCCCAGGTGCGACAGGCCGTGGATCCGGACAACGAGCGCATCGAGGCGATCGGCCGGCTGACGGCCGCGATCCACCCCTCCGGGCGCGCCCACGAGTACCTGTGGATGATCGGCGTGGCCCCGGGCCGCCAGGGCGAGGGACTCGGCACCGCGCTCATCGAGTCGGTCCTCGACCGCTGCGACCGCGAGGGACGGCCCGCGTATCTGGAGGCCAGCAACGCCCGCAGCCGCAAGCTGTACGAGCGCCTCGGCTTCGAAGCCGCCGGCCCGGTCCTCGACCTCCCCGACGGCCCGGCCATGTGGCCGATGTGGCGCGAGCCCCGCCCGCACCGGGCGCCCTGACCCGCCCGCTCGTCGACTTCCTGGCAGCACCGGCCACCCGTGCACGCCGGAAACCGGCAGCCCTGACACCGGGGGCGCAAGCAAGGCATCGGCGCGCACGCGCGGCAACGGCGTGCCGGCGCGCACGTACGGCAGGAAGCGCCGAGCCCCCGGCCGTCCTACCCTGAGGACATGGGCAGCGAAGGACATGTCTGTCCGGCCTGCGGACAGCCCGTGGAGACCGTCGTCCGGCGGCACAAGACGCTGGGCGCGTGGGTGCCGCTCTGGGTGGCGGGCCCCTGCCACAACCCCGCGTGCACGGCCTGCGACGCGCAGGACGCGGTGCGCCACACCGGTGAGGACATGGAGCGGGCCGAGGCCGCCCGGCCCGCCGGGCGCACCGCCCCGCCTGCGACGACGCCCTCCGAGGCGGCCCCGGGGGAAACCGTCGCGAGAAATCCCTGAGTCCGTGTCGAGAACACCGGCCCGGCTCCGACGTCCCCTGTGAAGAGCCGCACGGCAGGGCGGTCAGAGCCGAAGGAGCGGACTGATGAAGTACCTGGTCATGGTGCAGGGCACGCAGGCGGACTACGACGCGATGCGCGGCAAGGCGTCGGCGACCTCCCCCGCGTGGACCGAGGAAGAGGTGCAGGCCATGTTCTCCTACATGGGCGCCATCAACGACGACCTCTCCGAGACCGGTGAGTTCGTCGACGGGCAGGGCCTGGCCGAGCCGGCGCAGACCCGGCACGTCACCCTCGGCGACGACGGCAAGGCCGTCATCACCGACGGCCCGTACGGCGAGACCAAGGAGCTGCTGGCCGGCTACTGGGTCCTGGAGTGCGAGAGCCTGGAGCGGGTCACGGAGATCGCCGAGCGCGTCGCCCGCTGCCCCCAGCCGGCCGGCGCCCCCGAGTACCCCGTCGTGATCCGCCCGATCATGGACGGGTCCGGGGACATCTGACGAGCCGCCGCCGGACCCGCCGGTGCGGAGCACGCCCGAGATCGAGGACCTGCTGCGCGACAACGCGCCGCAGGTCCTCGGCGCGCTGGTCAGACGGTACGGGCACTTCGACGCCGCCGAGGACGCCGTACAGGAGGCGCTGCTCGCGGCGGCCGGGCAGTGGCCCGCGCAGGGCGTGCCCGGCAATCCGCGCGGCTGGCTGATCAAGGTCGCCTCGCGGCGGCTGACCGACGCCCTGCGCAGCGAGGAGGCCAGACGGCAGCGCGAGGAACGGGCGGCGGCGCTCACGCCCCGGGACGCGTTCACCGCCCCGCCGCCGGGGGAGCGGGCGCCCCGCGAGGACGACACCCTCTCGCTGCTCTTCCTCTGCTGCCACCCGGACCTGAGCCCACCGGCGCAGATCGCGCTCACCCTGCGCGCGGTCGGCGGTCTGACCACGGCGGAGATCGCCCGCGCGTACCTGGTCCCCGAGGCGACCATGGGCCAGCGCATCAGCCGGGCCAAGCAGAAGGTCCGGGGTGTGCGCTTCGGGCGTCCGGACCGCTGGGAGCAGCGGCTGCCGTCCGTCCTCCACACCCTCTACCTGATCTTCAACGAGGGGTACACGGCCACCTCCGGCCCCGCCCTCCAGCGCCGCGATCTCGCGGGCGAGGCCGTACGGCTGACCCGTACGGTCCACCGGCTGCTCCCCGACGACTGCGAGGTGGCCGGCCTGCTCGCGCTGATGCTGCTGACCGACGCCCGCCGCGACGCGCGCAGCGGACCGCACGGCGAGCTGATCCCCCTCGATGAGCAGGACCGCGACCGCTGGGACAGGGCGGCGATCGAGGAGGGCGTCGCGTTGGTCACCCGGGCCCTGTCCCGGGGCCGGCCGGGCCCGTACCAGCTGCGGGCCGCGATCGCGGCCGTGCACGACGAGGCGCCGTCGCCCGCGGAGACGGACTGGGCCGAGATCCTGGGCCTGTACGACGTCCTCGTCGGCCTGGTTCCCGGCCCCGTCGAACGCCTCAACCGCGCGGTCGCCGTCGCCATGGTCCGCGGCCCGCGCGCCGGCCTGGCCGAACTGGACCTGCTGCGCGGCGAGTTGAAGGACCACCGCCTGGACGCCGTACGAGCGCACCTCCTGGAACGCGCGGGCGAACCCCAAGCCGCCCGTGCCGCCTACGAGTCGGCCGCAGCCCAGACTCTCAGCCTGCCCGAGCAGCGCTATCTCCGGGCCCGGGCGGCGCGGTTGAGGCAGTAGCGTGTGCGGCATGGGCATGACGGGGGAGCGGCGGCGCAGGCTCTGGCGCCGGGCCGTGATCGTGTGGGCGGTGACCGTGGCCGTCGCGGGCGGGCTGACCCTCTGGGCGCAGGACTCGACGCAGCCGCAGGGACCGTACGTCTGGCAGCGGACGGACCCCGACGAGCCACCGGACCTGCCGCCCTGCCCGACCCCCGAGGGCGGCGGGGCGGCCCTGTGCGCGTACGCGGAGACGGACTAGAGCCGCAGCCCGCCCGTCTCCGGGTCCCGGCTCGTCAGGCAGTAGGTGCCGCCCGCCGGGTCGCGCATCACCGTCCAGTCGGAGAAGGCGGCCACGTACCCGGCCCCGAGTTCCTCGTGCCACGCGCGGGTCGCCCCGACGTCCGCGCAGGCGAGGTCGAGGTGGGCGGAGGCCGGCCGCTCCTCTTCGAGGCGTTGCAGAAGCAGCCGCACCGGCAGGCCGGGCGGTGGTCGCAGCACGTGGAACTCCGGGAGGGCACCGGGCCGCGACTCCCAGCCGGCGAGCAGCGCGCTCCAGAAAGCGACTTCGGCCTCGTACGCCGAGGGCGGGACGTCGAGGCACACCTGGTCGAGCCGGCTGCCCCGCACCACGCCCGGCCGCGACGCCTGCCCGCGCCAAGGGTCGGCACAGAACAACTGCCCGCCCGGCGACCGCAGCACGACGAGCGACCCGAGGTCCTCCACCACCCGCGCGCCGAGCCGCGCGCCCGCGTCGGCGAACTCCCGTACGTCCTCCACGCAGAAGTCCAGGTGCGCTCCGCCGGGGCCCGACGCGACCGCCTGGGCCTTCACGCAGGCGTCGGCGCCGTCCGGGAGCAGCGTGACGAACTCGGAGCGCGCGCCGCGCAGTTCGGAGAGCCGGGTCCCCGTCACCGCGGTCCAGAAGGCACAGGCCGCACCGAAGGCCTCGCGCGGCCGGTCGGCGAAGGCGTACGTCCAGCGGATCGTCATGGCCGCGATCCTATGCGGCGGCCGCCACGGCCACCCGCGTGAACCTTGACCAGCCTTTGCCTCGCCGTTCCCCGCCTATTGGCCCGGGCTTGTTTGCATTCAGGAATGGACCACATCACGTTCCTCGTGGCCGTCGTCATCGTGACGGCGCTCGCGTTCGACTTCACCAACGGATTCCACGACACGGCGAACGCGATGGCCACGTCCATCGCCACCGGCGCGCTGGCTCCCCGAACGGCGGTCCTGATCAGCGGTGTCCTCAACGTCGTCGGTGCCTTCCTGTCCACCGAGGTGGCAAGGACGATCTCGGGCGGCATCGTGGACGACACCCTCGTCACCCCGGGCATGATCTTCGCGGGGCTGGTCGGGGCGATCCTGTGGAACCTGCTGACCTGGCTCGTCGGACTGCCCTCCAGCTCCTCGCACGCCCTGTTCGGCGGGCTGATCGGGGCCGTGTGGGTCGGGGCGGGCAGCCAGGGCGTCAACTTCGGCAAGGTCGTCGAGAAGGTGCTGGTCCCGGCGGTGGCCTCGCCGCTCGTGGCCGGCATCGCCGCGCTGCTCGCCACCTACCTCGCCTACCGGCTCACCGACCGCGCCCGCAAGGAGTCCGTCACCAAGGGCTTCCGCGTCGGGCAGATCGCCTCCGCCTCACTCGTCTCGCTCGCCCACGGCACCAACGACGCGCAGAAGACCATGGGCGTCATCACCCTCACCCTGATCTCGGCCGGGGCGCTGGGCCACGACGCCGGTCCGCCGCTGTGGGTCATCGCCTCCGCGGGCCTCGCCATCGGCCTCGGCACCTACCTGGGTGGCTGGCGGATCATCCGCACCATGGGCAAGGGCCTCACCGAGATCCAGTCGCCGCAGGGCTTCGCGGCCGAGACCGCCTCCACGACCGTCATCCTGACCTCCGCCCACCTCGGCTTCGCCCTGTCCACCACGCAGGTCGCATCGGGCAGCATCCTCGGCGCGGGGCTGGGCCGCAGGCTCGCGGAGGTCCGCTGGGGCGTCGCGGGCCGGATGGCGGTCGCCTGGATGATCACCCTGCCCGCCGCCGCGCTGGTCGGCGGCCTGGCCGCCGCGGTCGTGCAGAACGGCGGCGACCTCGGGACGGCGGTCGTCGCCCTGGTCGGCGCCGCCCTCGCCGGGGGCATCGTGCTGCTCTCCCGCCGCAACCCGGTGCACGCGCACAACGTCAACGACACGCACGAGGTCACCCTCCGTACCGAGCCGCCGGCCAAGGTCGGCGCGGCCGCCTGAACGACCGGGAGTCGACATGCAACTGGACTGGACCGCACTCGGCCAGGTCACCGCGGTGAGCATCGGCGTCACCGTCGCCGTGGTCGTCGTCTTCGCCCTCGGCGTCCTCGGCCTCGCCCGGCTGGAGGGCGCCCGCGAACACCCGGGCGGCACCAGCGCCCTCGGCCTCGGCCAGGCCGCCCTGTGCTTCCTCGCCTGCGTGGCCGTGGTGGCGTACGGGATCTATCTGATCGTGCCTCAGTTCCACTGAACGCGTACGACGAAGGGGCCCGGCCGGATCGGCGGCCGGGCCCCTTCGCCGTTCGGCGATCAAGCCTTCTTGGTCTCCCAGAAGATCTTGTCGATCTGGGCGATGTAGTCCAGCGCCTTCTGGCCGGTCGCCGGGTCGGTGGAGCCCTTGGCGGCCGACAGGGCCTTCAGGGTGTCGTTGACCAGCTGGTGCAGCTCCGGGTACTTCTCGAAGTGCGGCGGCTTGAAGTAGTCGCTCCACAGCACCGAGACGTGGTGCTTCGCGAGCTCGGCACGCTGCTCCTTGATGACGGTGGCGCGGGCCTGGAAGTGCGGGTCGTCGTTTCCGGCCATCTTCTCCTGGACGGCCTTGACCGACTCCGCCTCGATGCGGGCCTGGGCGGGGTCGTAGACACCGCAGGGAAGGTCGCAGTGTGCGCTGACCTTGACCTTGGGGGCAAACAGGCGGGAAAGCATGGAGCATTCCTTCCTCGTGATCGTCTTCTCACAGGGGACATTACTCCTTGGGGGAAGGCTTTTCGCGAGTGCCCCCATGGGCTTAGGACAAAAGTCCGGGGTGAGACTGAGACTGGTGGAGGAAGAACCGGGGAGGTGCCGGGTGATGCCGGAGCTGTCGCAGGAGTCCGAGCGGGGAGGGCAGGCCGCGCCGTTCGGGGTGGCCGAGGTGACCGGGCCGTCCATGGTGCCCACCTTGTACCACGGGGACCGGCTGCTGGTGCATTACGGGGCCCGGATCAGGCCCGGTGACGTCGTCGTGCTGCGGCACCCCTTCCAGCAGGACCTGCTGGTCGTCAAGCGGGCCGTCCAACGGCGCGAGAACGGTTGGTGGGTGCTCGGCGACAACGCGTACGCCGGCGGCGACAGCACCGACTACGGCGTCGTGCCCGACGACCTCGTGCTGGGGCGGGTCCGCTTCCGCTACCGGCCGCTCGGGTCCGGCCGGCGTTCGCCCTGGGCGCTGCTCGGCTGGGCGCTGTCGGCCGCCAGGCCGGTCTTCTCGGGCAGGTCGGGCCGGGCCGCCTCCAGGCGTTTGCGGGCCCGGTAGGCCGCGACGTTGGCGCGGGTGGCGCAGCGGTCGGAGCAGTAGCGCCGGGAGCGGTTGGTGGAGGTGTCGAGGTAGGCGTTGCGGCAGGGCGCGGCCTCGCACAGGCCGAGGCGGTCCACGCCGTACTCGGTGAGGTGGAACGCCAGGCCCATCGCCGCGATCGCCGCGTAGCCCGCGGTCGCGTTGGACGGGTGGTCCGCCAGGTGCATGTGCCACAGGGGGCGGCCGTCGTCGTCGCGGAAGTCGTGCCCGGAGATCTGCGGGCTCACCGGGAACTCCAGCAGTAGTGAGTTCAGCAGGTCCACGGCGAGCTGCTCGTCGCCGCCGTCGGCCGCCTCGAAGACCGCGCGCAGCCGGGCCCGGACCGAGCGGAAGCGGGTCACGTCCGCGTCCGTGGCGCGGCGCGCGGCCGACTGCTGGCCGCCGAACAGATCACGGACGGCCTCGACCGACGTCAGGGTGTCCTTGCCCCGGGCCGGCTCCTCGGTGTTGACGAGGCGCACGGCATAGTCCGAGTAATAGGCCAGTTCCACTTGTAGTCCTTACGGAGGGGCTTTATTGTCGTGAGCGCGCACTTGTAACAGCTGATGGTGCTTCCAGGGTATTACGAGGGAGGGGCTCGATGACGGACGCGGACACCACCACCACCGCCACCGCCGACTGGCAGGCCTGGCAGAAGAGCTGGGACCGGCAGCAGGAGTGGTACCTGCCCGACCGCGAGGAGCGGTTCACGATCATGCTCGACATGGTCGAGGCCGTCGTGGGCACCGCCCCGCGCGTGCTCGACCTCGCCTGCGGCACCGGCAGCATCACCGCCCGGCTGCTCGACCGGTTCCCGGACGCCACCAGCACCGGCGTCGACCTCGACCCGGCGCTCCTCGCCATCGCCGAGGGCACCTTCGCGGGCGACGACCGGGTCACCCTGGTCACCGCCGACCTCAAGGACCCCGACTGGCCCGCGAAGCTGCCGCACGACTCGTACGACGCCGTCCTGACCGCGACGGCCCTGCACTGGCTGCACCAGGAACCCCTCGCGGACCTCTACGGCCAGGTCGCGGGACTCGTCCGCGACGGCGGTGTCTTCATGAACGCGGACCACATGATCGACGACACGACGCCCCGGATCAACGCCGCCGAGCGCGCGCAGCGCCACGCCCGCATGGAACAGGCCAGGGAATCCGGCGTCCTCGGCTGGACCGAGTGGTGGCAGCTGGCCGCCAAGGACCCGGTCCTCGCCGAGCCCACGGCCCGGCGCTACGAGATCTACGGCGACCACGCGGACGGTGACATGCCGTCGGTGGCGTGGCACGCGCGCGTACTGCGCGAAAAGGGGTTCGGCGAGGCCAGGCCGGTGTGGTGCTCGCCCTCGGACACCCTGCTGCTCGCCCTGAAGTAGACCGCGCGACGGACGCGAAGGGGGCGGTACGGAGATCCCGTACCGCCCCCTGGCCGTGCGTACCGTCAGAGCACCTTGGACAGGAACGACTTCGTCCGCTCGTGCTGCGGGTTGGTCAGCACCTCGCGCGGGTGGCCGGATTCGACCACCACACCGCCGTCCATGAAGACCAGGCTGTCGCCCACCTCGCGGGCGAAGCCCATCTCGTGGGTGACGACGATCATCGTCATGCCGGACTCGGCGAGGTCGCGCATCACGTCCAGGACGTCACCGACCAGCTCCGGGTCGAGCGCCGAGGTCGGCTCGTCGAACAGCATCAGCTTCGGGTCCATGGCGAGGGCCCGGGCGATGGCGACGCGCTGCTGCTGGCCGCCGGAGAGCTGCGAGGGGTAGTTGCCCGCCTTGTCGGCCAGGCCCACCCGGTCCAGCAGCTCCAGGGCGCGCAGCCGGGCCTGGCTCTTGTTCACGCCCTTGACCTGGACCGGCGCCTCCATGACGTTCTCCACGGCCGTCATGTGCGGGAACAGGTTGAAGCGCTGGAAGACCATGCCGATGTCCCGGCGCTTGCGGGCGACCTCGCTGTCCTTCAGCTCGTAGAGCTTGTCGCCCTTCTGCCGGTAGCCGACCAGCTCGCCGTCGACGTACAGGCGGCCCGCGTTGATCTTCTCCAGGTGGTTGATGCACCGCAGGAAGGTCGACTTGCCGGAACCGGACGGTCCGATGAGGCAGAACACCTCGCCGGACTTCACCTCCAGGTCGATGCCCTTGAGGACCTCGACGGGGCCGAAGGACTTGTGGACGCCCTCGGCCTTCACCATGGCGGTCATGCGGTGCCTCCCGTCGTCGACGAGCGGTTGGACAGGGACAGCACGTTCGCCTTGATCTTCTGGAACGGCGTGGCCGGCAGCGAGCGGCTGGAGCCACGCGCGTAGTACCGCTCCAGGTAGTACTGGCCGACGCTGAAGACCGAGGTCAGCAGCAGGTACCAGGCAGCCGCCAGGAACAGCATCTCGGCGGGGGCGCCGGAGGTCTGGCCGATGTCCTGGGCGGCGCGCAGCAGCTCGGGGTACTGGACGACCGAGACCAGCGAGGTCGTCTTCAGCATGTTGATGACCTCGTTGCCCGTCGGCGGCACGATCACGCGCATCGCCTGCGGGATGACGATCCGGCGCAGCGTCCTGGTGTGGCTCATGCCCAGCGCGTGCGACGCCTCGGTCTGGCCCTCGTCGACCGAGAGCAGGCCTGCCCGGCAGATCTCCGCCATGTAGGCCGCCTCGTTGAGGCCGAGGCCCAGCAGCGCCGTCAGGAACGGGGTCATGAAGTCCGACCACTCGTCCTTGTAGAACGGCCCGAGGTTGATGTATTCGAAGACCAGGCCCAGGTTGAACCAGACGATCAGCTGGACCAGGACCGGGGTGCCGCGGAAAAACCAGATGTAGAACCACGCGATCGACGAGGTCACCGGGTTCTTCGACAGGCGCATCACGGCGAGCAGGACACCGCCGACGATGCCGATCGCCATGGACAGGACGGTCAGCAGGAGCGTCTTGCCGACGCCGTCCAGGATGCGGTCGTCGAAGAAGTAGTCCGGGATCGCGTCCCAGTTGATCTTGCCCTGGGAGAACGCGTAGACGATGCCGCCCAGCAGGGCGAGGGCGACGACGGCGGAGACGTACCGTCCGTAGTGCCGGACCGGGATGGCCTTGATGGCCTCCGGGCCGGACGGGGGCGTGTCCGCCGCCGTCTTGTCGATGTCAACAGTCACGGGTGTTGCCTTTCAGTGCCGCTGCGTCGCGGTCACTTGCCGCCGTTGATGGTGGCTTCCTTGACGGCGCCGTCCGTGACGCCCCACTTCTTCATGATCTTGTCGTACTCGCCGTTGTCGATGATCGCGTCCAGCGCGGCCTTGAGGGCGTCCCGCAGCTGCGTCTGGTTCTTGGCGACCGCGATGCCGTACGGGGCGGCCTCGACCTGCTCGCCGACCAGCTGGAAGTCCTTGCCGCCGCCGGAGGTCTTCACGGCGTACGCGGCGACCGGGAAGTCGGACGAGCCGGCGTCGGCACCGCCCGCGCGCAGGCGGGTCTGGGCCTGCTGGTCGTTGTCGAAGGGCTCGATGGCGATCTTCTTGCCGGCCGGGCACTTCTTCGACTCCGCCTTGGCGAGGTCCTCCGAGACCGTGCCGCGCTGCAGCACGATCTTCTTGCCGCACAGGTCGGACCAGGTCTTGATGCCCTGGTCGTCGCCCTTCTTGGTGTAGATCGACACACCGGCGGTGAAGTAGTCCACGAAGTCGACGCCCTCGCCGACCTTCTTGCCGGTGTCGGAGTCGATGCCCTCCTGGCGGTCCTTGGTGTCGGTCATCGCGGACATGGCGATGTCGTACCGCTTGGAGCGCAGACCCGTGATCAGCGTGTCGAAGGTGCCGTTCTCGAACTGGAAGTCGACCCCGAGCTGCTTGCCCATGGCAGCGGCGAGGTCCGGGTCGATGCCGACCGTCTTGCCCGAGCTGTCCTTGAACTCGACCGGGGCGTAGGCGATGTCGGAACCGACCTTGATGACGCCCTTGTCGCGGATGGCCTTGGGCAACTTGTCGGCGAGCGGGGCCGAGGCCGCCGTGTCGCTGGAGCCGTTGTCCTTGGTCTGGTCACCGCAGCCGGTGAGCATCAGCGCGCCTGCGACCGCGATCGCACCGACCGCTGCTAGCCGGGAGCGGGCGGCGGTCGTACGACGGGTGGAGCTTGCGGTCATGGTGGGTTCCTCCGGCGGATGGGTGGAGTTGCCGATGGGGCGGGACGCTGCCGATGGGTTCGGCAGCGCCTGGACTGCCGGCGGTGCCGGCAGAGCCGTGGACTGCCGAGGGGTCGGCAGTGCCGTGGACTGCCGAGGGTCGGCAGTGCCGTGGGTCGACGAGAACACACGTCTTCGAGTGTCGCGACCTCGTGTGATTACGGCATCTTGCCATTCGGACTGCGCCATTCTGGGGGCCAGCCATGTCAAAATCGGATAACGGGCGACCCCCGAACCGCACCACTCCGGTACATCACGGCCGGACCTTCTGTGGGAATCATTCCTTCCGGCCGGAAGATCTTCGGCATATCCCGGGATTTCGAGACGGGGGCCGAGGGCTTCGCCGACGCATGAGCGGTTGTCGATGGTTTGTCCAGGCCTTGTCCTGATTTTGGACGAAGAGTCAGGGCACCGGCATGTGACCTTCGCGTTATGGACTCGTCGTCGGCGGCGTCCGTCCGGTAAGAAGGGTCTTTACACCCCTCATCCGGGGCTCAGGGCGCGTGTGCGGCGCGCCCGTCGCGTACGCGCCCGTACGTATCACGTACACAGCACGACCATGGCCGTACGCGGTCCCGCCCACCCCTCACCAGGAGTGGCCACCCTCAAACCGAAGAAGATCTAAGGGGTAGAACCAAGTGGCAGCGGAGATCGTCAATCCTCGCAGCGAGAGCAAGACCGGAGATACGGGCGGCGAGGGCGGTGCGGAGCCCCTCGACTCCTTCGACCCGGCGTTCGCGCTGCACCGCGGCGGCAAGATGGCCGTGCAGGCCACCGTGCCGGTCCGTGACAAGGACGACCTGTCCCTGGCGTACACGCCCGGCGTCGCGAAGGTGTGCAGCGCGATCGCCGAGCAGCCGGAGCTGGTGCACGACTACACGTGGAAGTCGTCGGTCGTCGCCGTCGTGACGGACGGTACGGCCGTGCTGGGGCTCGGTGACATCGGGCCCGAGGCCTCCCTCCCGGTGATGGAGGGCAAGGCGATCCTGTTCAAGCAGTTCGGCGGCGTGGACGCGGTCCCCATCGCGCTGAACTGCACGGACGTCGACGAGATCGTCGAGACGGTGGTGCGGCTCGCGCCGTCGTTCGGCGGGGTCAACCTGGAGGACATCTCGGCGCCGCGGTGCTTCGAGATCGAGCGGAAGCTGCAGGAGCGGCTGGACATTCCGGTCTTCCACGACGACCAGCACGGTACGGCGGTCGTGACGCTGGCCGCCCTGCGGAACGCCGCGCGGCTGAGCGGGCGGGCGGTCGGGGACCTGCGGGCCGTCATCTCCGGCGCCGGCGCGGCGGGTGTCGCCATCGCGAAGATGCTGGTCGAGGCCGGGATCGGGGATGTCGCGGTGGCCGACCGCAAGGGTGTCGTGTCGGCGGACCGGGACGACCTCACGCCGGTGAAGCGGGAGCTGGCCGGGTTCACGAACAAGGCGGGGATCAGCGGGTCGCTGGAGGCGGCGCTGGCCGGGGCCGACGTGTTCATCGGGGTCTCGGGAGGGACCGTGCCGGAGTCCGCGGTCGCGTCCATGGCCGAGGGCGCGTTCGTCTTCGCCATGGCGAACCCGAATCCGGAGGTGCACCCCGAGGTCGCGCACAAGTACGCGGCGGTGGTCGCCACCGGGCGGTCGGACTTCCCGAACCAGATCAACAACGTGCTGGCGTTTCCGGGGATCTTCGCGGGGGCGCTGCAGGTGCGGGCCTCCCGGATCACCGAGGGGATGAAGCTGGCCGCCGCGGAGGCGCTGGCGGCCGTGGTCGGGGACGACCTCGCGGCCGACTACGTCATCCCGTCGCCGTTCGACGAGCGGGTCGCGCCGGCGGTGACGGCGGCGGTGGCGGCGGCTGCTCGGGCCGAGGGTGTGGCTCGGCGCTGACGTTGCCGGTCGTTGTGTGAGGTGGCCCCGTCCGGGTTCGGGCGGGGTCATTTCTTTGCCGGGGAGATCGGCTGTTCGGGTGGTTCCGGGGGGTTCCGATGCCTGCGCCGGCCTGTGGCTGCCTGATCCGGCTGCTGCGGGCGCGCGGGAGCGGGCCACCGGTTCGCTTCAGCTGGGGGCAGGCGTGCCGCTGGGGGCGGCACGGGTGGGCGTGGGGGTCCCCCCTGCTCGAGCGAAGCCGAGAGCTTGGGGGAGGCACCACGTTCCGCCGGGTTGCGGGCCCGCCGGCACCGGCACCGAGTTGCCGCTCCTGGCAAGAGGGTGTGTCTCACAGGCCCGTATGGTTCCTTCGGTTCCTCGGGGAACCTATCGTCAAGGTCATGTTCGCTGTCTACGCCGCCCGAATCGACCGCGACCAGCCGCTGTCCGGCCTGGAGTTGGGGGAGCGCCCGGCTCCCGAGGTCCGCCCCGGCTGGAGCACCGTCACGGTCAAGGCCGCCTCCCTCAACCACCACGACCTCTGGTCCCTGCGCGGTGTGGGCCTCGCAGAGGACAAGCTGCCGATGATCCTCGGCTGTGACGCCGCCGGCGTCGACGAGGACGGCAACGAGGTCGTCCTGCACTCCGTGATCGGACAGAGCGGGCACGGGGTCGGCCCGAAGGAACCCCGGTCCATCCTGACCGAGCGCTACCAGGGCACCTTCGCGGAGCAGGTCGCCGTGCCGACCTGGAACATCCTGCCCAAGCCCAAGGAGCTCTCCTTCGAGGAGGCCGCCTGTCTGCCCACGGCCTGGCTGACCGCGTACCGGATGCTGTTCACCAACGCGGGGGTGCGGCCCGGCGACTCCGTGCTGGTGCAGGGCGCCGGCGGTGGTGTCGCCACGGCCGCCATCGTGCTGGGGAAGGCCGCCGGGCTTCGGGTCTTCGCCACCAGCCGGGACGAGGCCAAGCGGAAGCGGGCCCTGGAGCTGGGGGCCGTGGAGGCGCTGGAGGCCGGGGCGCGGCTGCCGCAGCGGGTCGACGCCGTGATCGAGACCGTGGGTGCCGCCACCTGGTCGCATTCCGTGAAGTCGCTGAAGCCCGGCGGCACTCTGGTGATCTCCGGTGCCACCAGTGGCGACCGGCCCTCGCACGCCGAGCTGACCCGGATCTTCTTCCTGGAGCTCAAGGTCGTCGGGTCCACCATGGGGACCAAGGACGAGCTGGAGGATCTTCTTGCTTTCTGCGCCGCCACCGGCGTGCGGCCCGTCATCGACGAGGTCCTGCCCATGGACCGTGCGCGTGAGGGCTTCGAGCGGCTCGCTTCGGGTGAGCAGTTCGGGAAGGTCGTGCTGACCAATCCCTGAGGTGCGGTGGGTGTGAGTCGAACGGCCGGTCCGGGTTCGGGCCGGCCGTTGGCGTGTCAACTGTGGTTGACACGCGGGGCTTGTCAACGTAGGTTGACGTCATGACCGAAGCAACCGATCTGGCCGAGCGTGCCGGTGACCGTGATCCGCGGGTCGGCCTGCGGGCCGTCGCCGCGCTGCGCAGGCTGCTGGAGCAACTGGAAGCCGTTCAGGTGCGCAATGCGCGCAACCAGGGCTGGTCGTGGCAGGAGATCGCCGGCGAACTCGGTGTGAGCAGGCAGGCCGTGCACAAGAAGTACGGGAGGCATTGATGTTCGAGCGATTCACGAAAGATGCCCGGGATGTGGTGAAGAGCGCGTTCGAGTACGTGGAGGGGGGTGGTGGGGGCGGGCAGTGTGTGGAGCCGGAGCATCTGCTGCTCGCCCTGCTCGATCGGGACGGCAGTCGTGGGGCCTTCGCGCTCGCGGCTTCGGGGCTCGGCGAGGGCAAGGAGTCCGTGCGGGAGGCGCTGCGCGATGCGCGGAGGCGGGCCGGGCTGTCCCGGGCCGAGAGCGACGCGCTCGCCGGGCTGGGGATCGACGTGGCGGAGATCGTCGCCCGGGTGGAGGAGGTGCACGGGGTCGGGGCGATGTCCGGCGACCGCACGGACAAGCGGTGGTGGTCGGGACGCTCCTCCTTCGGGCGGGGCGCCAAGGACGTGCTGGAGAGGTCGCTGCGGGTGGCTCTCGCGCAGCGGGACCGGCACATCGGTGACGAGCACATCCTGCTCGCCCTGACCATGCGCCCCGGTGTGCCGGCCGAGGTCCTCGCCGACCACGGGGTGACGTACGAGTCCCTGGTGCGGGTGCTGTACGGCGGCGGTGGCGAGGCCAAGGCCGGATGAGCCGCGGTCTCCTACTGCTTCGGGGTGCGCAGGAGCGCCCCTATGCGGGCCGCCGCCGTCGACAGGTGGCGGCGGGCGTCGCGCAGTTGGTCGGAGGTGACGCCGTGGTCGCGGGCCGCGTCGCGGATGTCGTCCCGGAAGCGGTCGAGGAGGCGGTCGAGGTCGCGGGCGGGGTCGCCGGTGGAGTCTGCGGCGTCCTCGTGGGCCCAGGCCGGTTCGTAGGAGGCTGGGAAGCCCTCCGCGGGCTGTGAGCCGGCCGGCTCCGGTGCCGGCTTGCCCGCCGCCGTGCCGCCGCCCGTGCCGGTCCAGTCGAAGCCGAACTCCTTGCCGTAGTCCTTGCCGAACTCGCCCATCTCCTTGGCCAGTTCGCTCAGGCCCTCGCGCAGGCCCGTCGGCCAGTCGCCGCGGGCGAAGTGGTCCTGCACCTGTTCCTGGACGCGGCGGGCGATGCGCTGCACCTGCTCCTGGGCCTGGGCGCGGGCCTGCTCCTGGGCCTCCTTCGCCTGGCGGCGGGCCCGCTGGGCTTCCTCGCGGGCGCGGCGGCTCTCGTCCTTGGCGCGCCGGGCCTGCTCCTTCCACTCCTGCCGGGCGCGGCGCATCTCCTCCTTGGCGATGCGCCAGGTCTCCTTGTCGCCGTACGGGGAGAAGTCGCCGTACGGGGTGCCCTCCGCGCCGGGGGTACCGGTGCCGTTGCCCCGGCGGGCCTCGGTCGCCGCGGCGCGCATTTCGCGGCGCAGGTCGCCCGCGGCTCCGCGCACGTCGGCCTGGATCTCGGCGGCCAGCTCCGCGACCGACTCCCGGATCTCCAGCTCCAGGTCGGCCAGCTCGCCGCTGCGGTCGGCCAGTTCGGCGCGGCCCGCGTCCGTGATCGAGTACACCTTGCGGCCGCCCTCGGTGGTGTGGGTGACCAGGCCCTCCGCCTCCAGCTTGGCCAGGCGCGGGTAGACCGTGCCCGCCGACGGTGCGTACAGCCCCTGGAAGCGCTCCTCCAGGAGGCGGATCACCTCGTAGCCGTGTCGGGGAGCCTCGTCCAGCAGCTTCAGCAGGTAGAGGCGGAGGCGGCCATGGGCGAAGACGGGGGGCATGTCAGAGCACCTTCTTGTCGGTCGTGCCGTCGGCCGGGGCGCTGGTGGCGCCATCGCCCGGGCCGGAGACGGAATTGTCTCCCGAGTCCTCACGCGGGCCGCTGTCCGGGGGTGCTGCCGCTGGGGTGTCGGTGCCGGGGTGTGCGTCCTGGGGTGTGCCGGTGCCGGGGCGTGCCTCCTGGGCTGCGTCGGCCTCGTCCTCGTCGGCAGGTCGGCGCAGCAGGGCGATGGAGCCGGAGACGGTGGTGGCCCGCAGCTTGCCGGTGCCGGCGCCGAGGCGGCCGGTGATCTTGTGGGCGCCCCACTGGCCGTGTACCCGCAGGCCGTCGAAGGCGTTGGAGATGGCGCCGCTCGCCGTGTTGGCCTCGACCTCCGCGTCCGCCCGGTGGGGGAGCCGGATCGCGATCTCGCCCGAGACGCTGTTCAGCCGCACGTCCGTGGGGCCGTCCGGATCGAGGTCGACGATCATGGAGCCGCTGACCGAGTCGGCCCGCACGGAGGGGCCGGAGCCCTCGACCACCGTGAGATCGCCGGAGACGGACTGGAACCAGAGGTCGCCGGTCACGTCCTGGGCCTCCAGGCTGCCCGAGACGGTCTTGGCGCGGACCGGGCCGGAGAGGCCCACGAGGGTGGTGTCGCCCGTGACCCCCTTGATCGTCGACGGGCCGTCGATCCCCGAGACCACGGCTGCCGCGCCGACCACGCCGACCTCCACCCGGGTCCCGGCCGGGACGGCCAGGGAGACCACCGCGCTGCGGCGCCAGCCCTTGCGGTCCAGCCAGGTGAGGAAGCCCTTCCAGGGCAGGTCCTCGTAGGCCACCGTGAGGGTGCCGTCCTGCTGTGTCACCACCAGGGGAGGGCCTTCGATCTCCGAGATCTCCAGGCGGGCGGAACCCTCGTCCGTGCCCACCACGTTCACCGTTCCGTTGACGAGGCGTACGTGGAGTGTGCTCACGGGCTCGTCGAAGGTGAGCTTCCTCGGTTCCGTGACGGACCACTCGGACATGGTGCAGACCTCCCCGACTCGACGCGCCATATCGCGTCTGTTCCAATCACGATATATCGCGGGCCGGGAAAGTCAAGACACCCGTTTTGGGGATGATCGAGCCGTCAAAAGTGCTCAAACACGGGTGATTCGCCCTAGCGTGTGACCATGACGGAAGCCGCCTCCGCAGGTCCCGAGCCCGGGGCACTGCTGCTGTGCCGGGCGGCGCCCGGGGCCGTCGCCCCCGTCGCCCACCTGCTGCGTGAACCCATGCAGCTCACCCGGGCGGGCGACGACTGGAGCGTGCTCGTCCCCGAGGGCCGGCCCTGGCGCGACGGCGCCGAGCCCGTCGACCGTGTCGTCACCGGCTGGGCCACGGCCCTCGCCGTCGGTGCGCCCTGGCCCGTCCTCGCCCTCTGGTGGGACGCCGACCACGCGGGCTACACGCTGGCGTCCGGCTTCCGCCGCCCGGTCGGATTCGTCTGGCTCACGAGCGGTGTCCCGGCGGGGGAGGACGAGGCGATGCGGACCTTCGCCGCGCGCGTGGGCCTCGACCCCGTCCTGGACCTCCAGGCCCTCGACCAGCTCACGAAACCCGACACCGCGGCCGACGCTCGTACCCGCCTGCGCGGTCTGCTCGCGGTCCTCGCACGCGTGGGCGTCTCACTGCCTCCCGGACTGGCACCCGGCCAACCGGCCCACCGGCTCCGGGAAGCCGCCGCGCTCCAGCCGGACAGCCTCCCGGTCGAGTGGCCGGGCTGGCGGGAGGCGGTCGCCGAACGCGGCACCGTCGAGCACAGCCGCCTCGGCCCCTGGATGCCCTGGACCGGCGGCCCCAGGGCCCGCGCCCTGGCCCTCGCGCAGGTGGCGGCGGGCGTACCGCTGGTGGCCTGGGGGCTGCGGCGGCGCAGCGGCGGCTGGCTCACGGCCGGGGCCCTGCTCCTGGCCCACGGCACGTGGGGTCTGGCCTACGGCCTCACACATCCGCGCGACTGACGCCGGCGACAGCGCGGCGTCGATCCCCCGGCCGGCCGACTCCTACTCGTCGTCCTCGTCGTCCAGCCGCGCCAGCCACGTCGCCAGCCGCTCCACCGGCACCTCGAAGTCGGGGTTGAGATCGACGAACGTCCGCAGCTGCTCGGCCAGCCACTCGAAGGTGACCTCCTCCTCGCCGCGCCGCTTCTCCAGTTCCTCGATGCCACGGTCCGTGAAGTACATGCCGTCAAGGATATGTGGGCGCAAACAGCCGGGCCGCACCCCCGGATCGGGGATGCGGCCCGGTCACGCAGGACGCACGAGGGCGCTTACGCGTCGAACACCTCACGCACGAGCTGCTCCTGCTCGGCCTGGTGCCGCTTCGCGGAACCCACGGCCGGGGACGAGCTGTGCGGACGCGAGATGCGGCGCAGGCGCTCGCCGGCGGGGATGTCCGCGCCGACCGCCAGGTCGAGGTGGTCGATCAGGTTGAGCGCGATGAACGGCCAGGCACCCTGGTTCGCCGGCTCCTCCTGGGCCCACAGGTACTTCTCGGCGTTCGGGTACCTCTTGATCTCCGCCTGGAGCTCGGTACCCGGCAGCGGGTACAGGCGCTCGATGCGGATGATCGCCGTGTCCGTCACACCGCGCTTCTGACGCTCGGCCTCCAGGTCGTAGTAGACCTTGCCGGCGCAGAAGACGACCTTCCTGACCGCGGCCGGGTCGACCGACGCGTCGCCGATGACCGGCTGGAACTGCCCGGTCGTGAACTCCTCCGCCTTCGACGCCGCCGCCTTCAGGCGCAGCATCGACTTCGGCGTGAAGACCACCAGCGGCTTGTGGTGCGGGTTGTGCACCTGCCACCGCAGGAGGTGGAAGTAGTTCGACGGCGACGTCGGCATGGCGACCGTCATGTTGTTCTGGGCGCAGAGCTGCAGGAACCGCTCCGGGCGGGCCGAGGAGTGGTCCGGGCCCTGGCCCTCGTAGCCGTGCGGCAGGAGCAGGACGACGCCGGACGTCTGGGCCCACTTCTGCTCGGCCGACGAGATGAACTCGTCCACGACCGTCTGCGCGCCGTTGACGAAGTCGCCGAACTGCGCCTCCCACATCACGAGCGCGTTCGGGCGGGCCAGCGAGTAGCCGTACTCGAAGCCCATCGCCGCGTACTCGGAGAGGAGGGAGTTGTAGACGTTGAGCCGCGCCTGGTCCTCGGAGAGGTACTGCAGCGGCGTGTACTCGTCGCCCGTGGTGCGGTCGATGATGACCGCGTGGCGCTGGCCGAACGTACCGCGCTGCGAGTCCTGGCCGGCCAGGCGGACCGGGACGCCCTCCAGCAGGAGGGAGCCGATCGCGAGGGTCTCGCCCATGCCCCAGTCGATCGTGCCGTCCTCGACCATCGCCGCCCGGCGCTGCAGCTGCGGCAGCAGACGCGGGTGGACGGTGATGTGGTCGGGGATGTTGACCTGGGACTCGGCGATCCGCTTGACGACCTCCGAGGTCACCGCGGTGTTCACGGCGACCGGGAACTCGGCCTGCGGGTCGGAGGGCTCCACGGCGGACGGCTGCGAGGTGGCCTCGCGGACCTCCGTGAAGACCTTCTCCAGCTGGCCCTGGTAGTCCTGGAGCGCCTGCTCGGCCTCTTCCAGGGTGATGTCGCCGCGACCGATGAGGGACTCGGTGTACAGCTTGCGCACCGAGCGCTTCTTGTCGATCAGGTCGTACATCAGCGGCTGGGTGAAGGCCGGGTTGTCCGACTCGTTGTGACCGCGGCGGCGGTAGCAGATGAGGTCGATCACCACGTCCTTGTTGAACGCCTGGCGGAACTCGAAGGCGAGCCGCGCCACGCGGACGACGGCCTCGGGGTCGTCGCCGTTCACGTGGAAGATCGGGGCCTCGATCATGCGGGCCACGTCCGTCGCGTACATGGAGGAGCGCGAGGACTCGGGGGCCGCGGTGAAGCCGACCTGGTTGTTGATGACGATGTGGACCGTGCCGCCGGTGCGGTAGCCGCGCAGCTGCGACATGTTCAGGGTCTCGGCCACCACGCCCTGGCCCGCGAAGGCCGCGTCGCCGTGGATCGCCACCGGCAGGACCGTGAAGTCCGTGCCGCCCTTGTTGATGATGTCCTGCTTGGCGCGCGAGACGCCCTCCAGGACCGGGTCCACCGCCTCCAGGTGCGACGGGTTCGCGACCAGGGAGACCTTGATCTGCTCACCGTCGAGGCCCGTGAAGGTGCCCTCGGCGCCCAGGTGGTACTTCACGTCACCGGAGCCGTGCATCGACTTCGGGTCGAGGTTGCCCTCGAACTCGCGGAAGATCTGGGCGTACGACTTGCCGACGATGTTGGCGAGGACGTTCAGGCGGCCGCGGTGGGCCATGCCGATGACGACCTCGTCCAGGCGCGACTCGGCAGCGGAGTCGAGCACCGCGTCGAGCAGCGGGATGACGGACTCGCCGCCCTCCAGGGAGAAGCGCTTCTGGCCGACGTACTTCGTCTGCAGGAACGTCTCGAACGCCTCGGCCGCGTTCAGCCGGCGCAGGATGCGCAGCTGCTCCTCGCGCTCCGGCTTGGAGTGCGGGCGCTCCACGCGGTCCTGGATCCACTTGCGCTGCTTGGGGTCCTGGATGTGCATGAACTCGATGCCGGTGGTGCGGCAGTACGAGTCGCGCAGGACGCCGAGGATGTCGCGCAGCTTCATCATCGACTTGCCGGCGAAACCGCCGACGGCGAACTCGCGCTCCAGGTCCCACAGGGTGAGGCCGTGCTCGGTGATGTCCAGGTCGGGGTGCTTGCGCTGCTGGTACTCCAGCGGGTCCGTGTCGGCCATGACGTGGCCGCGGACCCGGTAGGAGTGGATCAGCTCGAAGACGCGGGCGGCCTTGGTGACGTCGTCGTCGTGGCTGGCGTCGATGTCCTTGAGCCAGCGGACCGGCTCGTAGGGGATGCGCAGCGCCTCGAAGATGTCGTCGTAGAAGCCGTTCTCGCCGAGCAGCAGGTTGGCGACCTGGCGGAGGAACTCGCCGGAGGCGGCGCCCTGGATGACCCGGTGGTCGTAGGTCGACGTGAGCGTCATGACCTTCGAGATGCCGAGCTTGTTCAGGGTGTCCTGGCTGGTGCCCTGGAACTCCGCCGGGTAGTCCATGGAGCCGACGCCCATGATCACGGACTGGCCGGGCATCAGGCGCGGCACCGAGTGGACGGTGCCGAGGCCGCCGGGGTTGGTCAGGGAGACCGTGACCCCGGTGAAGTCGTCCATCGTCAGCTTGCCGTCGCGGGCGCGGCGGACGATGTCCTCGTAGGCCTGCCAGAACTCGAAGAAGTTCAGCGTCTCGGCCTTCTTGATCGCCGCGACGACGAGCTGGCGGTCGCCGTTCGGCTTGACCAGGTCGATGGCGAGACCGAGGTTGACGTGGTCCGGCTTGACCAGGGTCGGCTTGCCGTCGACCTTCGCGAACGAGTAGTTCATCGCCGGCATGGCCTTGATCGCCTGGACCATGGCGTAGCCGATGAGGTGCGTGAAGGAGATCTTCCCGCCGCGCGCCCGCTTGAGGTGGTTGTTGATGACGATGCGGTTGTCGAACAGCAGCTTCACCGGGACCGCGCGCACGGACGTGGCCGTGGGCAGCTCCAGGGAGGCGTCCATGTTCTTCGCGACCGCGGCGGCGGGGCCGCGCAGCACGACCTGCTCGGGGCCCGAGGGGGCCTCGGCGGCGGGCTCGGCCTTCTTCGCGGGAGCGGCCGGCTTCGCGGGGGCCGGGGCGGCCTTCGCGGGAGCGGCGGCCTGGGCCGGGGCCTGCGCGGCGGGCTTCGCCTGGGCCGGAGCCGGGGCCTGCGCGGCGGCGGGCTTCTCGGCGGCGGGCTTCTCGGCCGCCGGGGCGGGGGCCTGGGCGGGAGCGGCCTGCGCGGTGGTGGTGCCCGCGGCCCCCGCGGCCGCGGTACCCGCCGGAGCCGGCGCGCCAGCGGCGCCCGGCTTGTAGTCGGCGAAGAAGTCCCACCAGGCTCGGTCTACCGAATTCGGGTCCTGGAGGTACTGCTGATAGATCTCGTCGACGAGCCACTCGTTGGCACCGAACGACGCGGCGGGGTTCTTGCCCGCTTGGTCGGTCTCGGTCGAGATGCTCGAGTTACTGGGGGACTGTGGCGACACGGCGGCAACCGCCCTCTTCCGCTTCACAAGATGATGGACAGCGGGAATCAAGGCTACGCCTCCCGGGCCGGGAAGGTCAGGTCGGGCCCGTTCAACGTCGTGTAAGTCACATCTCAGACTGCGTTTCGGGCCTTGAAATGGCGGGAAACAAGCGTAGTTCCGCTTAAGGAGGGAAGGGCGGGGCAAGGCCCCGGGCGCCGATGGCGCGGGCCTGTGCCTGATCACACGTGTCCGTCAGCGCGGACGCCGGTGGATCTTGTGGCTCCGCTTCGAACTTTACGTCAACTTGGCACGGATGGCTCTCCTGGAAGAGTGACAAGAATCCGGCAACCCCGCTCGGATTCGGCCACTCCGATCCGCCCGCCGTGCAGATCCACCGCCCAGCGGGCGATCGCCAGGCCGAGGCCCGTGCCGCCGTCGCTGCCCGGCCCCTGCGGCCGTTTGGCGCTGCCCCGGTTGAACCGCTCGAAGACGCGGTGCCACTCCGACTTCGGAATGCCGGGGCCCTCGTCCAGGACCTCCAGCTCCAGCGACTCCGGCAGCGCGCCGCGCCGCGCCTTGACCGTCACCCGGCCGTGCGGCGGGCTGTGCTTGACCGCGTTGTCGATGAGATTGGCGACGACCTGGTGGATGCGCTCCGGGTCGGCGTGCGCGGTCAACTCCGGCGGGTGGACGTCGAGGTGCAGATGGACGTCCGTGCGCGTGTGACTGCCCGAGCCGGTGGCGATGCCCGCGCGCACGGAGGCGACCATGTTGGCCTCCTTCAGCACACCGGACAGGTACGGCCACACCTCGAACCGCCGCTTCTTCAGCGGGACGACGCCGTTGTCCAGGCGGGACAGATCCAGCAGCGTCTCCACCAGCCGGCCGAGGCGCTCGGTCTGCTTCAGGGCCGTGCGCATCGTCTCCGGGTCGGCCTGCGTGACGCCGTCGACGATGTTCTCCAGCACCGCGCGCAGACCCGCGATGGGCGTGCGCAGCTCGTGCGAGACGTTCGCCACCAGCTCCTTGCGCTGGCGGTCCTGGGCCTCCAGCTCGTCGGCCATGGCGTTGATCGTCACGGCCAGGTCGCCCAGTTCGTCACGGCGGTTCTCCCGCACCCGGCGGGTGTAGTCGCCCTGCGAGATGGACCGGGCCACGGCCGTCATCTCGTCCAGCGGGGCGGTGAGCGAATGGGCCACGAACTGCGTAATGAGAAGCGTGGCGATCATCGAGAAGACCGTGATGAAGCGCAGCTCCGTCTTCGTGTGCACCGCGATCACCGACAGACCGGTGGTGATCAGCACCGAGATGACGACCAGCGCGCCCAGCTTGGTCTTGATCGAGAACGGGCTCACCCCGCCCCAGGGTTCCGGCTCCCCGGGGTTTCTCCGTGCGGCCGGCCCGCCGCTCATGGCGTCGGGGTCTCCAGGGCGTAACCGACGCCGTGCACCGTACGGATCCGCTCGGCGCCGATCTTCCGGCGCAGCGCCTTGATGTGGCTGTCGACCGTGCGGGTGCCGGAGGCGTCCGCCCAGTCCCAGACCTCGGCGAGCAACTGCTCGCGGGAGAGGACCGCGCGCGGGGTGTTGGCCAGGCAGACCAGGAGGTCGAACTCGGTGGGCGTGAGGTGAACATCCTCACTCCGCACCCGCACCCGGCGCTGCGCGTGGTCGATCTCCAGTTCGCCCAGGCGCAGGATGCCGCTGCGCGGCGTCGCGGCGGCCAGCGCGGCCCGCTCCACGCGGCGCAGCAGCACGTGCACGCGCGCCGCCAACTCCCGCATCGAGAAGGGCTTCGTCATGTAGTCGTCGGCGCCGACGCCGAGCCCGACCAGCATGTCGGTCTCGTCGTCGCGCGCGGTGAGCATCAGCACCGGCACCGGCCGGGCGGCCTGCACGCGCCGGCAGACCTCCAGACCGTCGAAGCCGGGCAGCATGATGTCGAGGATCAGCAGGTCGGGCTGCCAGGCCTCGGCCGTGTCGACGGCGGCCGGACCGTCACCCGCTGTTTGCACGAGGAATCCCTCGGCTCGCAGGCGGGTCGCGATGGCGTCCACGATCGTGGCGTCGTCCTCGACGACGAGAACCCGGCGCTGTGCGCCCGGAGTAGCCGTCGCCGAACCGTTGTGGGAGGTGTGTGTCTGCTCCATCGCCCGCCCCTGGGGTGTGCTTTCCGGAATCAGTGGGGTGATTCCTCATGACTGGCTATGCCTGCGCATGGTTGCGATTGACGCTTGAATGATCGGCGTCAGAGGAGCAGCGTACGGGGAGTCAGCACACCTTTGCTATCCAGGGCTGATGGCGAGGTGCACGACGTCCGGAACGCCCCGGGCAACCGGGATCTCTTCGGTACGCACCTGTTGGAACCCGGCATTCCGCAAGGTTTCTTCGAATTCCGGAGACGGCTGGGCGGACCAGACGGCGAGTACCCCGCCGGGCTTCAACACCCGTGCGCAGGCGGCCAGTCCGGCTTTGCCGTAGAGATCTGCGTTGCCTTCCGTCACGGTCCAGTCGGGGCCGTTGTCGATGTCGAGGCACAGCGCGTCGTACGTGGCGGATGTCTCATTGACGTATGCGACGAGATCGGCTTCGACGATTTCCGTGCGGGGGTCGGCGAGGGCCTCTGCGGAGATCGTGGAGAGCGGGCCGTCGCGGTGCCATTCGACGATCGCGGGCTCGCGTTCCACCACCGCGATCCGCCCCCAGCGCGGGTCCGCCGCCGCGTGCGCGAGGGAGAAGCCGACGCCGAGTCCGCCGATCAGCAGGTCGGGGCGGGTGCGGCCGGGCAGGGCGTCCAGTGCCGCGTCGACCAGCCGCCGCTCGGAGCGGCCGTCGGAGGTGTCCATCAGGAAGCAGCCGTTCGCGATGATCTCCAGCCGGCCACCGGGCCGGCGCCGCAGCACGACTTCGCCGTGCGGGCCCTCGCGACGGTCCAGGACATCGGGAAGGTCGTTCGGGATGGGCATGGGAACATCCTGGCAGGGGGCGGAGTTCGCACGCCGGGAATTTCCACGCGGCCGGCGGCGGACGCGGGACAGGGCTGTCGGGTTGCTGTGAATCGGCTCTCGCGTGGCCCGGGTCACAGACAGTGGGGCGGTCGGGCACGAAGGCTGTACGGGACGGAAGGAGCGCCCGTGGTGGAACGCGCCGCGCCGCCCGGCGAGGAGGTCGCACCCCCGCCGGCGGACGCGCCCGGGTGCGACACGTCGGTCCTGCTGGACGGGGTGCCGCGGCAGCGGGCACGCCAGACCGCGGTCCCGGCGGTGCCGGACTCCCCGCCCCCGGGAACGCCCGGGGCCGGACTCCGGGCGCTGCGGCCCTGGCGGCTGCTGCCCACCCCCACGGGCACGCCGTTCACCTGCGCGTACGCGGCCCTGCTCGGTGTCACCTCGCTGATCGCCGCGCACGCCGACCCGGCCCTGGTGCACGCCCTGCTCCAGGGCTCCAGCACGGACGTGGCGCACCTGGTGCGGACGCCGGAGCTGGTGCTGGTGGGCAGCGCGCTGTGGGTCGCGGGCGGGGTGGCCTCGCCGTTCGCCGTCGCGTTCCTGCTGGTGCTGACCGCGCTGGAACGGCGGATCGGCGGCCTGCGCACGGCCGGTGTCTTCCTGCTCGGACACGTCCTCGCCACCCTGGCGACCGAGGTGCCGGTGGGACTCGCCGTCCTGGCCGGACAGCTCCCCGACAGCTCCCTGCACCGCCTCGACTACGGCATCAGCTTCGGCGTCGCGGCCGGCACCGGTGCCCTGGCCGGGCTGCTGCCGCTCTGGCTGCGCGTGCCGCTGCTGGCCGGCTTCGCCGGGATGCTGCTCCAGGACCTGCTCGCCTTCACCGACCCGATGACGAACTGGGGGCACCTGATCGCCCTGGCCATCGGTGTCGCGACCTGGCCGCTGGTCCGCCGGTGGTACGCGACGCGCCTGGCCCGGGCGGGACGCTGAGCGCGGGTCGGTTCAGGCCGTGCCGGAAGCCGGCGGGACGTGCTTGGCGCTGGTCAGCAGGGCCACCACCTCCCAGCCCAGTGCCTCGTAGAGCCCTCTGCCCGCGGGCGTTCCGGCCAGGACGCCGGTGCGGGCGCCCTGCCGGACGGCGGCGCTCTGCAGCGTCCGCATGACGACACCGCCGAGCCCCCTGCGGCGGTGCTCGGGGGCCGTCTCGATCTGGTCGACGACGGCGGTCGGGCCCGTCGGGGCGATCTGGCCGCGCGCCGCCAGGGAACCGTCCGGCGCGGCGACCAGCACGCGCGTCACCCCGCCGCGCGACCAGCTGCGCAGCCGGTAGCCCTCGGGAGCGTGCGGAGCGGCGTCCGCCGTCAGCGGGACCGTCATCAGGTAGCCGGGCTCGGGGTCGATCCACCAGTCGTCGCCCAGCCAGCCGGAGACCACGGCCGGGTCCCGGAACGCCTTCAGCCACACCCCGGCCCCGGTCACCGCCTCGGCCACCTTGCGGACGGAGGCCTCGTCGAGAGCGTCACCGGTCGCGCCGAACACATGCCGTGTGACGTGGCCGTTCGCCCCGACGTCGATGGTGCAGCCCCAGGGCTCGGGGACCGGATCGGCCGCTCCACGGGACACGATCCACCCGTCCACCCACGCCTGCACGATCCGGTCCACATCGTCCCCTGTAATAGGTAGAGGGTTGTTTGATCTATTACTCGGGTGACTGTACGCGGTGCCTCGCCATCAGCGTCACCGGTGATCGCTCACAGCGAACGCCTGTCCGGGAACATTCCGTCGCCGCCCAGCATTGAGTCGGCATAGCTCAACTTGACTGCCGAAGGGGAGATCATGGCTTCGACGTCCACACCGCTCACCCTGCCCGTGCTGCCGCTCGACGGTGAGGTCGTGCTGCCCGGGATGGTGGTCCCGCTGGACCTGAGCGACTCCGAGGTCCGTGCCGCCGTGGAGGCCGCACAGGCCGCCGCTCGGACAACGCCCGGAAAGCCCCGGGTACTCCTGGTGCCACGCATCGACGGGACGTACGCGAACACCGGTGTCCTCGGCACCGTCGAGCAGGTCGGCCGGCTCGCCGACGGCGACCCGGGCGCGCTGATCCGCGGCCGGGGCCGGGTGAGGATCGGTGCGGGGACCACGGGACCCGGCGCGGCCCTCTGGGTCGAGGGCACCAGCGTCGACGAGACCGTGCCGGAGCCGCTGCCCGGGCAGGTCGCCGAACTGGTCAAGGAGTACAAGGCCCTCGCCACCGCCTGGCTGCGCAAGCGCGGCGCCTGGCAGATCGTCGACCGGGTCCAGGCCATCGACGACGTCTCGGCGCTCGCCGACAACTCCGGCTACTCGCCGTTCCTGACCACCGACCAGAAGGTCGAACTGCTGGAGACCACCGACCCGGTGGCCCGGCTCAAGCTCGCCACCCAGCAGCTGCGCGACCACCTCGCCGAGCAGGACGTGGCCGAGACCATCGCCAAGGACGTCCAGGAGGGCGTCGACAAGCAGCAGCGTGAATTCCTGCTGCGGCGCCAGCTCGAAGCGGTCCGCAAGGAGCTGCGCGAGCTCAACGGCGAGCAGGAGGGCGAGGAGTCCGACGACTACCGCGCCCGGGTGGAGGCCGCCGACCTGCCCGAGAAGGTCCGCGAGGCCGCCCTCAAGGAGGTCGACAAGCTGGAGCGGTCCTCCGACCAGTCGCCCGAGGGCTCGTGGATCCGCACCTGGCTCGACACGGTCCTGGAGATGCCGTGGAACGAGCGCACCGAGGACGCCTACGACATCCAGGGCGCCAAGGCGGTCCTGGACGCCGAGCACTCGGGTCTCGAGGACGTCAAGGAGCGCATCACCGAGTACCTGGCGGTGCGCAAGCGGCGCAACGACCGGGGACTGGGCGTCGTCGGCGGGCGGCGCGGCGGTGCCGTGCTCGCCCTCGTCGGACCGCCCGGCGTCGGCAAGACCTCCCTCGGCGAGTCCGTCGCCCACGCCATGGGCCGCAAGTTCGTCCGCGTCGCCCTCGGCGGCGTGCGCGACGAGGCCGAGATCCGCGGCCACCGGCGCACCTACGTGGGCGCGCTGCCCGGCCGGGTCGTCCGTGCCATCAAGGAGGCCGGGTCCATGAACCCGGTCGTGCTGCTCGACGAGATCGACAAGGTCGGCTCGGACTTCCGGGGCGACCCGGCCGCCGCCCTCCTCGAAGTGCTCGACCCGGCCCAGAACCACACCTTCCGGGACCACTACCTGGAGGTCGAGCTGGACCTGTCGGACGTGGTCTTCCTCGCCACCGCCAACGTCCTGGAGGCCATCCCGGAGGCCCTGGCCGACCGGATGGAGATCGTCCGCCTCGACGGCTACACCGAGGACGAGAAGGTCGTCATCGCCCGTGACCACCTGCTCCCGCGCCAGCTGGAGCGGGCCGGCCTCGACAAGGACGAGGTGACCCTCGACGAGAGCGCGCTGCGCAAGCTCGCCGGCGAGTACACGCGCGAGGCCGGCGTCCGCAACCTGGAGCGGTCCGTCGCACGGCTGCTGCGCAAGGTCGCCGCCCAGCACGAACTCGGCGAGCGGGAGCTGCCGTTCACCGTCACCGACGGTGATCTGCGCGATCTGATCGGGCGGCCGCACCACGTGCCCGAGTCCGCCCAGGACCCGGCCGAGCGGCGGACGTCCGTGCCGGGCGTGGCCACGGGCCTCGCGGTGACCGGAGCGGGCGGTGACGTGCTCTACGTCGAGGCGTCGCTGGCCGACCCGGAGACGGGCGCGGCCGGGCTGACCCTGACCGGTCAGCTGGGCGATGTGATGAAGGAGTCCGCGCAGATCGCGCTCAGCTTCCTGCGCTCCCACGGCGCCGAGCTGGAACTGCCGGTGGGCGATCTGAAGGACCGGGGCGTGCACATCCACTTCCCGGCGGGCGCGGTCCCCAAGGACGGCCCGAGCGCGGGCATCACGATGACCACGGCCCTGGCCTCCCTGCTCTCCGGCCGGCTGGTCCGCACGGACGTGGCCATGACCGGCGAGGTCTCGCTGACCGGGCGGGTCCTGCCGATCGGCGGCGTGAAGCAGAAGCTGCTCGCGGCGCACCGGGCGGGCGTCACCACCGTGATCATCCCCAAGCGCAACGAGCCCGACCTGGACGACGTCCCGGCCGAGGTGCTGGACAAGCTCGACGTCCACGCCGTGACCGACGTCCGCCAGGTCCTGGAGCTGGCGCTGTCCCCGGCGACGAACGGGGCCGCGCCCGAGGTTCCGGTCGCGGCGTGACGGACGTGGCCGGATGAGGGAAGGCCCGGGTTCTCGTGAGGGAGGCCCGGGCCTTCACCATGTGGCGGCCCTGTGTACACGCACCCCGTGGCCTGCGGAATACTTGCCGAACTGCGGCGATGACAGCAGGTGGCGGAAAATCCCAGTACGGGAACTCTCCGTGCGGGCGACGACCGAGGCAGGGACTGACGTGCACGAGGACGGCAAGGACGACGGACACCGAGCTGCCGGTGCGGCCGGGAGCGCTGTGGATCAGCCTGCCTTCCTGGCGCTGGAGCGGGAGCTGACCGTGCTGCTGCGACGGGCCCGGGCCAGCCAGGGCGAGATGGCCCGCGAGGTCCATCCCGACCTGGAGTCGTCCGCCTACGGGCTGCTGGTCCGGCTGGACGAGTGCGGCAAGCAGCGGGCCACCGCCCTCGCCGCCTACATCGGGGTCGGCAAGGCGACGATGTCCCGCCAGCTGCGCGCCCTGGAGGAACTCGGGCTGGTCGCGCGCGAGCCCGACCCCGCCGACGGCCGCGCCTGGCTGGTCGCCCTCACCCAGGAGGGCCACGACCGGGTCCGCCGGGTCCGCGAGGCCCGCCGCGCCCGGTACGCCGGCCGCCTGGCCGACTGGGACACCCACGAGGTCACGGAACTGGCCCGGCTGCTGCACCAGCTCAACCGCGGCATGGAGAAGTAGCGGGTTCCTCAGCGCTCGGCGCACACCACCGTCAGAGCTCGCTCGGCGCACACGACCGTCAGAGCTCGGCGTACACGACCGTCGCGTCGTCGTGCCGCTTGCCGCGGCCGCGGAACGTGGCGGCGGAATCCGCCCGTTCCAGCGTCCGCACCCGGTCCACGAGCGCCTGCGGACCCTCCTTGCGCAGCAGGCGGAAGCAGTCCGCCCAGTCGCCCTCCTGGAACCGCTCCACCCAGCGGGTCGCCCCGTCCGTCAGGGCGGCCAGGGCGCGCACCTCGCGGCGGGGCAGGGTTCCGGTCACCGCGCGCCGGGCCACCCCGGGATCGGCGGCCGCCGTGAAGAAGCCGCCCTCCTTGTTCCGCAGCGTCGCGTCCACCAGCGCGTCCGTGGCCAGGGCCGAGCGCGGCAGCCGGGCCAGCCGGTCGTCCAGCAGCGCGGTCACCGCGCCGTCGGGGGACTCCAGCAGCAGGGCCGAGTCCGACAGGACCAGGTACTCCACCGTGGCCGGATTCCACCGGGCCAGGACCACCGTGGCCTGAGGTGTACGGGGGTGAGAAAGGTCACAGGTTTCCGCGTGTGCCGCGGCGGTACGCGCGATGGCGCGGGACAAGGCGTCGAGCAGAGGAACATCCGGGAGTGAAACGGTCAGTTCGGTCAGGGCTCCACCGAGGCGTGCGGTGAACCAGGGGACGGAATGCAGACAGCCCGTCCCGCCCTTCGGCGGGGTGACCCCGTCCAGGACGACCACCGAACCACCCTGTCCTGAAGCCGGAAGCCCGACACTGGCGAAGTCCTCGTTCGGGCGGTCGGCGTCCCCGGGCTCCGAGGCGAGTTCAGTACGCATCCAGCCAGTCTGCACGAGCCCTTCACAAGGTCCGCAGAAGGCTGGCAATGGTTGCCGGACCGGCGCACCCGCGCAGGTCAGACGCCTGGTTTGGGCTGGAATGCTTTGTTCCGGGAAGGCGTGGTGGCGAATATTGCCACCGCCCGCCCCCGGCGTCCAACCGGCCTGCCCCGCAAGGCGACTGCGAGGGCCTGCGGAACTTGCCCCTCAACTCCCCTCCGGGGTTCACTCCTTCGGGTGGCGGGTCAGGTGATGCGCGTGCGCTGCACACCGGCGCTGGGAGGGTCGGGAAGTGTACCGGGAGTACGCGTCAGTTGACGGAGCGTCACCCGGGCCCAAGGGTTCACGAGTCAGGAATGCGAGCACCGGTGCAGAAGACGCGGCCTCGTCGCACAGGCAAGCAGACGGCCCCCGCTCAGGGCGCTGAGCCGACGACCCCCACCGGCAAGGGACGGCCCACGCACGTACGCAACCGGCTCATCGTCGCCGTCGCCGTGGTCGCCGCGGCCATCGCCGGCGCCGGCACCCCGTCCGTCCTCGCCGCCTCCGGGCAACTCCACGACTCCCAGGAGCTGGTGACGCTCGCGGAGCAGACGCAGGACGCCCTCGCCCTCGCCCACTCCCTCGCCGACGAGCGCGACGAGGTCACCTCCTACATCGCGGCCGGCCGCCCCAAGTCCAAGGCGCCCTCCGAGCAGCACAGCGAACGCGTGGACCGGCAGGTCGAGGAGCTGCGGTCCGACACCGACACACCCGCCTCGCTCCGCTCCGGCCTCGACGCCATCGCGGCCGTGCGCCGGGCCGCGCTCACCGGCAAGAGCAGCGCCCTCGAAGCGCACCAGGCGTACTCCACCGCCATCACCGAACTCCACCGCCTCGCCGAGCAACTGGCCCAGCAGACGCCGCCCCGCGCCGGCGCCGGGAGCCACGCGCTGGCCGAGCTGGACTCCGCCGTCCAGCAGGCCGCCGCGGCCCGGGGCCTGCTGCTGGCCGCGCTCAGCGTGCCGCGCAGCACCGAGACGGTCATCGACCCGGTCACCGGCCTGCCGACCGAGACCGCCACCTCCTCGGGCGCCGACGCCCGGCAGCGCGACGCCCTGAGCGCCGCCGCCCAGCAGGCCCGGCTGCGCTCCGACGCGGCCCTGGCCGACTTCCGCGACACCGCGCCCAAGGCGGCCCGCACCTCCTTCGACAACACGGTCACCGGCACCGAGGTCAACTCCGCCGAGAAGTACCTCGCCACCCTCACCGACCAGCCGACCCTGACCGGCAGCGAGCTCTCCACCAGCACCAAGAGGCTGGACGCGGCCCTCTCCGCCCGGGTCGACCTGATGCGCGGCGTCGAGTCCGCCCTCTACGACCGCCGCACCAAGGACCTGGAGGCCCTGCGCGACGACGACGTCACCGCGCTGGAGATCCGCATCGCGATCCTCGGCGCCCTGATGCTGCTCGCCGTCGGTGTCGCCACGGGCATGGCGCGCAGCCTGACCCGCCCGCTCGCGGTGCTGCGCCTGGGCTCGAAGCGCCTCGCCGAGGCCGAGGACCCGGCGGCCGAGGAACCGGTGAAGTTCACCGGCCGCAACGACGAGTTCGCCCAGGTCGTCCGCTCCGTCAACGCCCTGCACGCGCACGCGGCCGCCCTCACCGAGCGCATCGCCACCCTGGAGGGCGACCGCAAGCACCTCGTCGGCCAGCGCCAGAAGATGGCCGACGCCCGCGAGGAACTGCGCGCCGAACTCGCCGAGTCCGCCGCCCAGCTGGAGCGGCTGCGCACGGCCATCGGCGGCACGTTCGTCAACCTGGCCCTGCGCACCCTCGGCCTGGTCGAGCGGCAACTCGCCGTCATCGAGAACCTGGAGGAGCGCGAGCAGGACCCGGACCGCCTCGCCACCCTGTTCAAGCTCGACCACTTCGCCACGGTCATGCGCCGGCACAGCGAGAACCTCCTCGTCCTCGCCGGCACCGAGCACGTCCAGCACGCCGCCGGGCCCGTGCCGCTGGTGGACGTCGTCCGTGCCGCGGTCAGCGAGATCGAGCGGTACGAGCGCGTGCGGATCGCCGCGCTGCCGCCGCACGCGCACATCGCCGGGTTCGCCGCCGACGACCTCTCCCACCTGCTGGCCGAACTCCTGGAGAACGCCACCTCGTTCTCCCCGCCCGACCTGCCCGTCGAGATCTCCGGCTGGCTCCTGGAGAACGGCGAGGTCATGCTCTCCGTCCAGGACGAGGGCATCGGCATGGCCGAGGACCGGCTGGAGCGCCTCAACGCCCGCCTGGCCGACTTCGACCCGGAGGCGCCGTACGACCAGGAGGGCGAGGACGGTCTCGGCCTCGGCCTGTACGTCGTGGCCCGCCTCGCCCACCGCCACGGCGCGCGCGTCCAGTTGCGCGAGCAGAAGCAGGGCGGTGTCGCGGCGGTCGTCGTGCTGCCCCGGACCCTCCTCGCCGCCGCCCCGCCCGCGGCCGTACCGGCCTCCGGCCCCGTCCCCGGCGCGGCCCCCTCCTTCTCCTTCCCGGGCGCCGACGCCGAGGCCAACTCCAACGTCCTGCACGGCCGCGCCGGAAACGGGGACCCGCTGGTGGCCCTCGCGGAGAAGGCGGTACGGCGCGAGGAGGCGGCGGAGGAGGCCGCGGAGCACCCAGAACCGGTGGAAGCGGCGCGGCCAGACGCACCGGCACCCGCGCCAGAGGCCACGGCACCGGCGGAAACCCCCGCCGAGACCACGATGGAGCTGCTGGCCCCGATACCCCAGGGGGAGCCGGAGCCGACGCAGCACGAGTCCGCGGCCGCCGACGGCGAAGCGGCCCCACAGGGGCCACCCGCACCCGACCACGAAACCCGCACCGGTGGTGCGGGTGGGTACGAACACGCCGAAGGGGAAGCCGAGGCGGAGGCCGACGCCGAGCACGAACGCGTCACCGACAAGGGCCTCCCCAAGCGCACACCCAAGATCACCGCCCCGGCCACCGCGCCCCGCCAGCGCAGCGGATCCGTCGACGCCGAGGCACTCCGCCGCCGCCTCGGCGGCTTCCGCCAGGGCGCGCAGGCCGGCTACCGCGAGGTGGAGGCGGAGATCGCCGAGCAGACGGCCTCGCACAAGCGGCCGGCCACCGGCACACCAGGACAAGCTGAATCCGAAGAAGCCACGGGGGGCACAGTCGAGGAGGCAAGCAGTTGACCGCTCCCAGTACCTTCGGACTGATCGGACTGAGCAGTGAGGCCCGCAACCTGCACTGGCTGCTGACCAACCTCGTCGAAGAGGTCCCCGGCATCCTCTCGGTCGCGGTCGTCTCGTCCGACGGACTGCTCCTGCTGTCCTCCGACGACCACCGCAACCGGCAGGCCCGGGAGGCCCTCCAGGCCCGCGGGACCAGGAAGACCGGCCCGCGCGGCTCCGCCGCCGACCTGGCCACCATCGTCTCCGGCATCGGCAGCCTCACCGTCGGCGCCGCCAAGCTGATGGAGTTCGGCGGGGTCAGGCACACCATGGTCGCCATGGACGAGGGCAGCCTGTTCGTGATGTCCATCAGCGACGGCTCACTGCTCGGCGTCCACGGCTCCGCCGACTGCGACATGAGCGTGGTCGCGTACCACATGGCGCTGTTCGTCGGCCGCGCCGGACACGTCCTGACGCCCGAACTCCGCAGCGAACTCCGTAAGTCCCTGGAGGAGTCCCAGACGACGGGGAGTGCCCGATGAGCAGCGCGCCGAAGTCCCAGCTGCCGGTCCGCGGCGGTGACCGCAAACCTGCCCGGGTCCGCCCCTACTCGCTCACCGGCGGCCGCACCCGCTTCGGTCACGTCCTCCTGGTGGAGACGTTCGTGGCCAGCACGGCCGCGCTCGACGCCCCCGAGGAGCGCAGGGAACTGACGAACGGCCACCTCTCCACCCGCGTGATGCCGGAGCTGCGGGCCATCGTCGAACTGTGCCGCCGGATGCGTACGGTGGCCGAGATCGCCGCGCTGCTGAAGATGCCGCTCGGCGTGGTCCGCGTGCTCCTGAGCGACCTCGCGGACCAGGGAAAGATCCGTGTGTACGGAACGGGCACCGGCCACGGCACGGGCCGCCCGGACCGCGCTCTGCTGGAAAGGGTGCTGAGTGGACTCCGTCGTCTCTGACGCCGCTCACGGCGTCTCTGGTACTTCCCCGTTCGCCCAGCCCGGCGAGAGCATGCACGCCTGGGAGACGGACCGCACCCGGGCCCCCATCGCCACCAAGATCGTGGTGGCGGGCGGTTTCGGCGTGGGCAAGACCACGCTGGTCACCGCCGTCTCGGAGATCACGCCCCTGCAGACCGAGGCGCTGATGACCGAGGCGAGCGAGGCCCACGACGACCTCACCGCCACCCCGGGCAAGACCACCACCACCGTGGCCATGGACTTCGGGCGCATCACGCTCGACGACGACCTGGTGCTCTACCTGTTCGGCACGCCGGGCCAGCAGCGGTTCTGGTTCATGTGGGACGACATCGTGCGCGGCGCGATCGGCGCCGTCGTGATGGCCGACACCCGCCGGCTGAAGGACTGCTTCCCGGTCCTGGACTACTTCGAGAGCTCCGGACTGCCGTACGTCGTCGCCGTCAACCACTTCGACGGCAGTGAGCTGTTCGAGCCGGAGGACGTGCGGGAGGCCCTGACCATCCCGCAACACATACCTGTCATGATCATGGACGCGCGTCGCCGGATCTCCGTGATCGAGACCCTCCTGGCCCTGGTGGGCCACGCGCTCGACGAAACCCCCGAGTAGAGGACAGCCCCGCATGCGGAAGATACTCGTCGTCGGAGCCGGTCAGTCCGGGCTCCAGATAGCTCTCGGCCTCCAGTCGCAGGGGTACGAGGTCACCCTGATGTCCAACCGGACGGCGGACGAGATCCGCACCGGCCGGGTCATGTCGACGCAGTGCATGTTCCACACGGCCCTGCAGCACGAGCGCGATCTCCAGCTGAACTTCTGGGAGTCCCAGGCCCCGAAGATCGAAGGGCTCGGCGTCTCGGTCGCCGCCCCCGGCTCCTGGGCCGAGGGCCCCGCGGCCCGTGCGATCGACTGGCTGGGCCGGCTCGACGGGTACGCGCAGTCGATCGACCAGCGGGTGAAGATGGCCGGCTGGATGGAGACGTTCGCCCAGCGCGGCGGGCAGCTCGTCATCCACGGCGCGGCCGTCGGCGACCTCGACTACTTCTCCCGCACCTACGACCTGGTGCTGGTCGCGGCCGGCAAGGGCGAGCTGGTGCAGATGTTCGCCCGGGACCCCGAGCGGTCCCCGTACAGCGAGCCGCAGCGCGCGCTGGCCGTGTCGTACGTCCACGGCCTGGGCCCGCGCCCGGAGCACCCGGACACCGAAGGGGTCCGCTGCAACCTCGTGCCGGGCGTCGGCGAACTGTTCGTCATGCCCTGCCTGACCACCTCCGGCCGCGCCGACATCCTCTTCTGGGAGGGCATACCCGGCGGCCCGCTCGACGTCTTCAACGGCGTCAAGGACCCCGCGGAGCACCTCTCCCTGACCCTGGAACTCATGGAGCGGTACGTCCCCTGGGAGTACGCGCGGGCCACCAAGGTCGAACTGACCGACGCCGGCGGCACCCTGGCCGGGCGCTACGCCCCCACCGTCCGCAACCCGATCGGCCGCCTCCCCGGCGGCGGGCTCGTGCTGGGCGTGGCGGACGTCGTCGTCGCCAACGACCCGATCACCGGGCAGGGCTCCAACTCGGCGTCCAAGTGCGCCGCCGCCTACCTCGCCTCGATCGTCGAGCGCGGCGACAAGCCGTTCGACGAGGAGTGGATGCGGGCCACGTTCGACCGCTACTGGGCCACCGCCCAGCACGTCACCAAGTGGACCAACGCGATGCTCGCGCCGCCGCCGGAGCACATCCTGAACCTCATCGGCGCCGCCGGCGAACTCCAGCCGATCGCCGACCGGTTCGCCAACGGCTTCAACGACCCGGCCGACTTCGAGAACTTCTTCTACGACCCGGAGAAGACCCAGGCCTACCTGGTCGAGGTGTCCGGCGCGGGCGCCGCGTAGCCCTCCTCCCCTTCGTAACGCTCGTACCCTTCGTAGCCCTCGTCCGACCCGTCCGTGGCGCCCGCGGGGAGCTCCGGCGGCTCGTAGCGCCGCAGGGGCTTCCCGGCCGGGTCCGGGCGTACGGCGCCCAGGACCGGGTTGGCGGCGATCGGTGACACCTTCACCTTCGCGCCCGGGCGGGGTGCGTGGACGACCATGCCGTCCCCGAGGTACAGCGCCACGTGCGTGGCCTCCGGGAAGTACACCACCAGGTCGCCCGGGCGCAGCTCGGACAGTGGGATCCGCTCCAGCTGTTCCCACTGCTCCTGGCTGGTCCGGGGGATGGGCGCCCCGGCCTCGGCCCAGGCCCGCGAGGTCAGGCCCGAGCAGTCGTACGACCTCGGGCCCTCCGCGCCCCACTCGTACGGCTTGCCGAGCTGCCGCACGGCGTAGCGGACGGCCCGGCCGCCCTCGGCTGTGGGGCGGCGGGGGCTGTTCTGGCTGCCGGCGGTGCCGGGTCTACCGGGGCTACCGGGGCTACCGGGGCTGCCTGTTGTGCCCTTGCTGCTGGTCTCGCTGGTCTCGCTGGTGTCACCGAGGGCGCCGGAGGCCAGGAGCTTCTCCTGCGCCTTCGTGACGCCCTCCTTCTCCAGTTCGGCGACGGCGGTGAGCTGGTCGGGGGTGAGGGAGGCGAGCAGTTCCTCCACGTCGTGCAGCCGCTCGCGGACTTCGTCCCGTTCCTTCTTGCGCCGCTCCGCGAGCGCGAGCTGCCGGTCCAGGGCCTTGCGGGCCTCGCGGGCCAGGTCGTGGGCCCTGCGCTCGTGGCCGGTCAGCCGGCCGATGGTGTCGGCCCGTTCCCGTGCCAGCCGGCCGATCACATGGCCCTGGTCGATCGCGTGCTGCGGGTCGCGGGCCAGGAGCAGGCGGACGTACGGGGAGATGTCGGAGCTGCTCTGGTACTGCTGCCGGGCCAGACGGCCGGCCGCGCCCCGGCTGTCGTGCAGGGAGAGGCGGGCGCGGGCGAGGGCGCGGTCCAGGCGGTCGGTCTCGGCGCGCTGCTTCTTCAGCTTCTCCTCGGTGGCGTTGTAGGCCTCCGTGGCCTGTTCCGCCTGCCGGTACAGCTTCTGAAGGTCGGTCAGGAGACGGGCGACGGAGCGCTGTTCCGGGTCCGGTGCGGGAACGGCCGTGGCCGGTACGGGGACCGCGACGGTGCCGGCCACCGCCGCCGCGACGCAGACCAGACGAAGCAGCCTTCCTGACATGCCATCACCTCCGTTGCCTGGGCAGCCGTGTGCCGCCGGACAACGTGAGGATCAGTCGGGTGGGCCCGGCGCGCTCGGCGGGTGTGCGCGGTTCGGCGCAACGGGGTCACCCGTCGGCGTCATCCGGCTTGCCGGGCGGCGTGGCGTCTGGCTTGCCGGGGGGCGTGGGATCCGGCGTGTCGGGTGGCGTGGGGTTCGGTTTCGACCAGGGCCAGTTCAGGCGGCGGGCCGGGGCGCCTTCCGGGGCGTACTCGTACTTCCAGCGGTTGGTCAGGCCGACCCGGCCCGGTCCCCGGGGCACGCGGCGGTAGACCAGGACCGTGGGCGGGCCACCGTCCGGGTCCGGGACGGGGATGCGGTACGTCTTGGGCGGGTGGCCGGTCATGCCGAGCAGGACGGGCAGGACCCTGCCGTCCATGGGGCCGCCCTCGAAGGGGGTGTCTTCGCTCTTCACGGGATCAGTGTCAGACATCCTCGGCGAGGGCCCGGACCAGGGCGTCGGTCTGCGGGTCGCGGCGGGCGGTCACGGTCAGCACGGCGACGAACTGCTCCACCAGCCAGTCGCGGAGTTCCTCGGCCGGGGGCTGCTTGTCCTCGTCGAGCCAGATGAGCGACGCCGCCTCGACGGCGGTGATCCACATGCGGATGGTCATGCGCAGCCGGGGGCCCGGGTCGGTGACGTCCAGGTGCCGCAGGATGTGCTCGGCGGCGGCCCTGCGCACGCCGTCGACGATGGCGGTGGTGCGGGAGGTCTCGACGACGCTGCCGCCCTGGAGGAGGGCGCTGAAACCGGCGTCGTGCTCGTCGACGAAGGCGAGGTAGCGGTCGAGGGCGCGGGACAGGCGGGGGAGGAGGGGGCCCTCGCGCGGTTCGTCGAAGCAGTGCTGGAGTTCGTCGGCGGCGGAACGGAGGGCGGCCTCGTAGAGCTGCTGCTTGCCGCCCGGGAAGTACCGGTACACCAGCGGCCGCGACACCCCGGCCGCCTCCGCCACGTCGTCGAGGGACACCTCCTCCGGGGCGCGGTGCGCGAAGAGGTTCAGCGCGGCGGTGAGGAGCTGGCTGCGGCGTTCCTCGACGCTGAGTCGCCGGTAGGCGGGGGTGGGGGCGGCGGCTGGTGTCATGTGCGGCAGCGTAATCGCGGGGTCGGGGGGCTGCGTAGCGGTGGGTGGGGGGAGTGCGGGTGCCTCCGGCGGTGGGGCGGGGAGAGACTTCGCCTCGTTGCCGGACTGCGCCCACCAGCAACTCGGCGGCAACACCGTGCTGGTCCGGGACGGCCGCGGCGTCAGCCCCGCCGGACCGCCCCGAGCTGGGCCCGGTGCAGGTCTGGGGCGGTGAATCGCTGCGCCACCGTGCGCAGGACGCGGGCCATCGCCTGGGCGGGTGGGGTGGCGCGACGTGTCGCGGCGCGTGCGAGGAGGATGCGGCGGGTGGGGGCCGGGACGTCGGAGGCGAACGGCAGGAGGCGTACGTCGCTGCGTCGGCTGGTGAGGGCCAGGCGCGGTGCGAGCGCGATGCCGAGACCGGCGGCGACCATGGCCTGCGCCTCCTGGTAGTCGTGCGAGGAGTAGGCGATGCGCGGCTCGAATCCCGCCTGGCGACAGCTTCGGCGCAGGACATCGGCGACGGGGTGGTTGTCGGCGCGGATGATCCACTCCTGGTCGGCGAGGTCGCCGAGGCGCACGGACGGACGGGTGCGCAGGGGTGAGTCGGCGGGGACGACCAGCACCGTGGGGTCGTCCAGCAGGTGGGTGAGGGTGAGCGCCGGATCGTCGAGGCGGTTCCATTCGTAGTCCCAGAGCAGCCCCTGCTCCACCTCGCCGGTGTGCAGCATCTCCCTGAGCTCCGCGAGGACTCCGGCGCGTACCTCGATGCGGATGCCGGCGTGGCGACGTCGGAAACGCGTGAGCGCCAACGGCAACAGGGACGCGCTCGCCGTGGGGAAGGAACCGAGCCGCAAGGTGCCCTGGTCGAGGGCGGTGAAGGAGTCCAGGTCGGCCTGGGCGGCACGGAGTTCCCGGCGGATCGCCTGACCGCGTTCGGCCAGCGCGGCACCCGCCGGGGTGGGGCGTATCCCGCGCGGCAGCCGCTCGATGAGGGGCTGCCCTGCCTCCTGCTCCAGCAGGGACATCTGCTGGGAGGCGGCGGAGGTGGTCATGCCGAGGGCGTGCGCCGCGGCGGTGAGTGAACCGCGTTCGGTGGCCTCGGTGAGCAGCAGCAGACGGCGCACGTTGAGCATGCCGCCGACTTTAGCTGAGCTAAACCCAGGTGAAGCGAACTGCGATTGTTCGGAAGTCACGCCTCTGCGAAGGTCTCCGCAATCGCCGAGCGGTCCACCGGCCCGCAATGAGCCCGCAACCGCTGCCTCGGCCTTTTCCCTACCTTCGTGACCAAGGAAGAGCCTCAGACGTGCACATTCCCGCGACCCTGGTGCGTGGCGGCACGAGCAAGTGCTGGCTGTTCAACCAGGTCGACGTCCCTGCCGACCGTGGCGACCTCGAAAGGCTGCTGGTCGCCGCGTACGGCGCCACCGATCCCGTGGAGCTGGACGGGGTGGGCGGGGCGACCCCCACCACCTCGAAAGCGGCCGTGGTCAGCGCCTCACCCGAGCCCGGCGTCGATGTCGACTACCTGTTCGCCCAGGTCGGCATCGGGACGGGCTCGGTGGAGTGGACGAGCAACTGCGGCAACTGCGCCACCGGCGTCGCCCTGTACGCGGTGACCAAAGGAATGGTTCCGGTCACCGGCGACCGGACGCGCGTGGTGATGCGCAACACCAATACCGGCGCGGTCCTCGAAGGGATCGTCGACACCCCCGGAGGCGTGGTGCAGCACTTCGGCCGCCAGACGGTACCCGGCACCCGTGCCGGTGGGGTCGCGGTCGGCCTCACCTTCCGCGACCCCGCCGGTACCACTGCCTTACTGCTCCCCACCGGCCGGGCCGCCCAGGACCTGCGGGTCGGCGACGCCGAGCCGGTACGCGTGAGCATGGTGGCCGCGGGAGCGCCGGTCGTCCTTGTCGACGCCGCCGGTGCCGGGCGTACCGGTGCCGAGTCACTGGAGCGGATGACCGCAGACGTCCCCTGGCTGCGCACCGTCCGTCATACCGCCGCACCCTTGATGGGGCTGCGCCGGCCGGGCGAGGAACCGGGAGACGCGGTGCCCAAGGTGGGCCTGGTCGGCCCGCCGGTGCCGTACACCACCACCCTCGGTGAACCGATCGGTGCCGAGGACTACGACGTGTCGGTGCGCATGCTCAGCATGAACGCCCCGCACCCCGCGATCGGCCTGACCTCTGCCGTCGCCGTCGCGGCGGCCGGGCTGCTGCAGGGGTCCGTGGTCTCCAGGATCACGGGCGGCCCGACCGACGAGTGGTTGCGCCTCGGCACGCCCGCCGGCGTCGTCGCGGTCCGCTGCACCGATGTGAGGGACGGCCTGCCGCACCGGGTCACCGTGCGGCGCGCGGCCCGTCTGCTCGCCGACGCCCGCATCTACGTACCGGAAGCAGGCCGCCCGCAAGCCGCCTGAGCCGCGACGAACATCACCTCGGTCAGGCCGACTCCCAGCCGTCCGCCCCCGAACACCCTCGCGCCCTCGGGGCGCGCCACCCCGTCCCCACCGCACCAAGGACAAAGATGTCTGCTGAAGTGATCTCCATAGGCGCGCTGCTGGTGATGTTCGTGGTCGGCACCGTGCTGCCGATCAACCTGGGCATCCTCGCCTTCGTCGCCACCTTCGCGGTCGGCACCGCCTCGCTCGGCCTCACCGAGGACGAGATCTTCGAGGGGTTCCCGGCGAAGCTCTTCGTCACCATCGTCGGAGTCACCTACCTGTTCTCCGTCGCCCGCCGCAACGGCACCATCGACTGGCTCGTCGCGGCCGGGGTGCGGCTGGTACGCGGCAAGGTGGGGCTCATCCCCTGGGTACTGTTCCTGGTGGCCGCCCTGCTGACGGCGTTCGGTACGTTCACCCCGGCCGCGGTCGCGATCCTCGCGCCGATCGGCATGAACTTCGCCCACCGCTACCAGCTCAACCCGCTGGTCGTCGGCATGATGGTGATCAGCGGCGGGCACGCGGGCGCGTTCTCCCCGCTGGCCGTCTCCGGTGCGCTGGTGCTCGGCCTCGTCGACAAGACCGATCTGCAGGTCTCCGCCGTGGCGCTGTTCAGCGCCAGCTTCGTGATCAACCTGGTGCTCTCGATCCTCACCTACGCCCTGCTCGCCAAGCGTCCCGCCCCGCTGGTCGAGGGCGCCGCGGAGGCAGCCGACGACGAGGACCTCGATGTCTCTGGCAGGCCCGACTGGCGGCAGTGGCTCACCCTCGCCTCTCTGTTGGCCCTCGTCGCCGGCGCGCTCGGCTTCCACCTGGAGATCGGCTTCCTCGCGCTGGCTGCCGGTGCCCTGCTGGCCCTGGTGGACATGAAGCGGCAGGAGAAGGCCGTGGACGGCGTCAGCTGGTCCACCCTGCTTCTGGTCGCGGGCATGATGACGTACATCGCGATGCTGGAGAAGGCCGGCATCATCGAGGAGATCTCCGAACACGCCGCGGGCCTGGGCGCCCCGCTCGCCGTCGCCCTGCTGCTGTGCTTCACCGTCGCCATCACCTCCGCCTTCGCCTCCTCCACCGCGATCCTCACAGCGATCATCCCCATCGCCGTACCGCTGCTGCTCTCCAGCCACCTCAGCGCCGCCGGACTGATCGCCGCGCTCGCCGTCTCCACGACGATCGTCGACACCTCGCCCTTCTCGACCAACGGAGCACTCGTCCTCAGCAACGCCCGTGGGGTGGACACCCGCCGCTTCTACCGCCAGGTCATCGGCTACACCGGCGGAATCGTCGCCCTCGGCCCCGTCGTCGCCTGGGGCGCCCTGGTCCTTCCCTGGTCATAGCGCAAAGACCGACGACGGCGATGAGCCCGCCGAGCAGGTCCGGCCGGTACCGCATCCGTTCGAGGCGGGTGCGGACCAGCCCGGCGCGACACGGCCTCCGGCCTTGGCGCCCAGTCCATCGCCACCATCTCCACCAGCGCATCGGCGGCATGGGCGGCATGGGCGGCATGGGCGGCATCGGCGGCATCGTCAAGAAGATGGCGGCGAGCGGTCGTGACGCGGTGACGCCCCACCCGGGTCCGCCGGGTGGGGCGTCGGGGCGGGGGCTACGCCAGCAGGCCGGACGACTTCCACAGTCGTCGGCCGACGCCGCGCAGTACGCCGATGTCGTCGAGGAAGTCGGTCAGGCGCTTCGAGCCGTTCTGCATGACCTCGCGGCGATGGCCGCTGGCCTTGACCTGGGCGAGGGCCTCCCGCTTGTCCAGGCCCACGTTCGTGTAGACCTCGGGGTTCACGAACGCCACCGAGAACACCCGGGCGAACTCCCCGGAGGTGATGCGGGTGAACTCCTGGGACCACTTCGGGGCCGTCACCATCTGGCGGCGGAGTTCCTCACGGGCGTAGCGGACGTGGCGGGCCTCCTCGACCACGTGGATGCGGGTGACGCCCCGGATCAGGGGCTGGACGCGCTCGTCGGGGAACGTCAGGCGCTGCATCCAGTCGAGGACCTCCTCGCCGAGGAGCGTCGCCGTGAAGGAACCCGGGGTGGTGGAGATGGTCTTGAAGAGTCGGCCGAGGTGCTGGTGGGCGCGGCTGACCGGGTACCAGGGCGTGCCGCCCTGGGAGATCAGCCGGGCGAACATCTTGGAGTGCCGGCACTCGTCCTCGATCTCGGTGAGCGCGTAGCGGACGTGCGCGCTGGTCGCGGCCTTGTCGTAGATGTGGCGGACCAGCAGCTGCATCAGGATGATCTCGAACCAGATGCCCAGGGAGGCCAGCGCCGCCGCCTCGTGCTGGGAGAGCAGGATGCGCTGCTCCTCGCTCATCCGCTTCCACAGCGGCGTGTCGTAGAGCGACACCAGCTCCGGCGGCCAGAACCACTTGCCCTCCTCGAAGGGTGCGTCCCAGTCCAGCTCCTTGTCGGGATCGAAGGAGTGCTTGGCGGAGGAGTCGAGCAGCCGCTGGGCCACCTGCTCCCGGTCCTTCAGCAGGCCGAGGGCATCGCGCAGGCCGTCGAGCGCGTCGGCTTCCGTCAGGGTCGTCATGGCTGCCCACCTCGTTGTGCACACGTCACCGTCCCCCTTATGAGACTGCCTGTCAGCAAGCTCGTCAATCCCTTGCGCGCTACTTGTTGACCGGGTGTCTACCTCATGTGAGCCTGCGGACATGCCGACCTTCGACGTGTACGCCAAGGAGCCGGACGAACCCGTGTGGCAGGTGGGGGCGACCGGCGCAGCCCGTTTCAACTGGGAGTACGACGACGGCCGCGACCGCCTCCTGGCCCTCTACCAGAAGGGCAAGGACAAGCAGTGGGACGGGCAGCGGCGGATCGACTGGGAGCTGGAGGTGGATCCGTACGATCCGCTGGGGACTCCGGACGAGGCCATGTCGCTGTACGGGACCCGCCACTGGGCGAAGCTGACGGACAAGGACAAGGGCGATCTGCGCCGGCACTACGCCTCCTGGCAGTTCAGCCAGTTCCTGCACGGCGAGCAGGGCGCGATGATCTGCGCCGCCCGGATCGTGGAGTCGGTCCCCGACCTGGACGCCAAGTTCTACTCCGCCACCCAGACCATGGACGAGGCCCGGCACGCCGAGATCTACGGCCGGTTCCTGCACGAGAAGATCGGGCTGCTGTACCCGATCAACGACAACCTTCAGTCCCTGCTGGGCGACACCCTGCGCGACTCGCGCTGGGACATGCCGTACCTCGGGATGCAGGTCCTGATCGAGGGCCTGGCCCTGGCCGCCTTCGGCATGATCAGGGACACCACGGACAAGCCGCTGCCCAAGCAGATCCTCGCGTACGTCATGCAGGACGAGGCGCGGCACGTGGCCTTCGGACGGATGGCCCTGCGCGACTACTACCGGCAGCTCACCGACGCCGAGCTCAGGGAGCGCGAGGAGTTCGTCATCGAGGGCTGCTACCTGATGCGCGACCGGCTGCGCGGGGTCGAGGTCCTGGAGAACTTCGGCATCCCGAAGGCCGAGGCCGAGGAGTACAGCGAGCAGTCCGAGTTCCTCGCCCTGTTCCGCAAACTGCTGTTCAGCCGCATCGTCCCCTGCGTCAAGGACATCGGCCTGTGGGGCAAACGCCTCCAGCAGGCCTACGTCGACATGGGCGTGCTGGAGATGGGCGACTCCGACCTCGACCTGCTGATGGCCCAGGACGAGGAGGTCGCCGAGAAGCTGGACGCGGAGCGCTTCGCCGCGGAGGAGAAGGAGCGGGTGGCGGAGGTGGAGGGGGCCATCGCAGCCGGTCAACGACTCGAGGACTGATCACTCGTTCGATGGGCGAATCGGCATATTCCCCTGGGTACGCTGGCTGTGCCAGGCAGACTCCGGCACATGGGAGCAATCATGAGCGCCGCACGCGACTACGGGCTGGGCGACGACTTCGAGTGGCCTCGTCCGCCGGAGGGTGGCTGGACGGCGGACGACCTCGACGCGCTTCCGAACCTGCCTCCGCACACGGAGCTGATCGACGGGAGTCTTGTCTTCGTGAGTCCGCAGACCAACTTCCACTCGCGTGCCATCCGCCTGCTGGACAACACCCTGCTGGATCAGGTGCCGGAAGAGTACGACGTCATCCGCGAGATGACCATCAAGCTGAACAAGCGCAATCGCCCGGAACCCGATGTCCTGGTGTTCCGCGCGGACGCCGATACGGGTCCGCAGCAGACCTGGTACCGGCCTGAGGACGTCCTCATCGCCGTCGAGGTCGTCTCGGAGGACTCGGAGGACCGAGACCGCGAGGTGAAGCCGCGGAAGTATGCACAGGCAGGCATTCCGCACTACTGGCGCGTCGAGGAGAACGAGGGACTCCCGGTGGTCTATGTCTACGAACTCGACCCCGCGACCCAGGCCTACGGCTTGACCGGCATCTTCCACGACAAGCTGGAGCTCACTGTCCCCTTCGCCATCGACATCGACCTCACCGCCCTCAACCGCCGCCGCTGAGCACAGGGTTCCGCCGGTTCACCGCGACGCGAGCACCGCCTCCATCACCGCCCGCGCGATCGGCGCCGCGTCCCCGCCGCCGCTGATGTTCCGCCGCTCCGCCTCCGCGTCCTCCACGACCACCGCGACCGCCACCCGCGGCGCGAGGTCCCGTTCGCCCTGGGCCCAGGAGATGAACCAGGCGTAGGGCGTGCCGGAGTTGCGGCGGCCGTGCTGGGCCGTGCCGGTCTTGCCGCCCACCTTGGAGCCGCGGATCGCGGCCCGCCATCCGGTGCCGTCCTCGACCACCTCCCGCATCAGCGCCCGCAGCCGGACCGCGGTCGAGGGGTACATCGCCTGGCGCACCGCGCGCGAACCGGCCGTCGCGAGGATGCTGCCGCCCGGCCGGGTCGTGCGCTCCACCAGGTACGGCTCCCGCACCTGACCGCCGTTGGCGACGGCCGCCGCGACCATCGCCATCTGCAGCGGCGTGGCCCGGGTGTTGTACTGGCCGATCGACGACAGCCCGAGCTGCGCCCGGTCGAGCGAGGTGTCGAAGGTGGAGCGGGCCACCGGGAACGGGACGCGCAGGGCCGGGTTGTTGAAGCCGAAGGCGCGGGCGGTGGCCGTCATGTCCGGCGCGCCGACCGCCACGCCGAGCCTGGCGAACACCGTGTTGCAGGAGAGGGTGAAGGCCTCCCGTACGGAGGCGTTCCGGCAGCCCCGGGACGCGTTCGTCAGACGGGTCCGCGTGCCGGGCAGGGTGTACGGGTCGGGGGAGTCGGTCGGCGCGTCGAGGTCCGTGACCACACCGGCGTCCAGCGCGGCGGCCAGGGTGACGACCTTGAAGGTGGAGCCCGGCGGATACGTCTGCCGGATCGCCCGGTTGAGCATCGGCCGGTCCCGGTCGGCGTTCAGCCGCCGCCACGCCTCGGCCGCCGCAGGACCGTTCCCGGACAGCGGCTGGGGGTCGTAGGACGGGCGGGACACCAGCGCCAGGATGCGGCCCGTCGACGGTTCCACGGCCGCGACCGCGCCCTTGAGCCCGGCGAGCCCCTCGTACGCCGCCCGCTGCGCGGCCGGGTCGAGGGTGGTGACGACGTCCCCGCCGGAGTTCCGCGCCCGCGTGAAGTCGTTCCACAGCGGGAACGGCGCGAGCATCGGGTCCGAGCCGGACAGGATGCCGTCCTCGCTGTGCTCCAGCAGCGTCGTCCCGTACAGCTGGGAGGCGAAGCCGGTGACCGGGGCGTACAACGGGCCGTCGGTGTAGGTGCGTTCGTAGCGCAGGTGCTCCCGGGTGTCCTTGGAGCCGGTGACGGGCCGACCGCCGACCAGGATGTCGCCGCGCGGCTGCTCGTAGCGGGCGATGTCCGGGCGGCGGTTGGCCGGGTTGCGGTCGTAGGCGGGGGCCTGGACGACCTGGACGCGGGCGGCGTTGACCAGCAGGGCCACCAGCAGCAGGGCGCAGAAGAAACCGGCGTGCCGGATGTGCCGGGTCACCGGCCGTCCTGCCCGTCGTGCTGACGCCGGGCCGAGTCGCTCACCCGGACCAGCAGCGCCACGATCGCCCAGTTGGTGACGACCGAGGAGCCGCCCTGCGCCAGGAACGGCATCGCCATGCCCGTCAGCGGGATCAGCCCGGTCACCCCGCCCGCGATGACGAACACCTGGAGCGCCACGAGCGAGGCGAGCCCGACGGCGAGCAGCCGGCCGAACGGCTCGCGCAGCGCGAGGCCCGCCCGGTAGCCGCGCTCCACCAGCAGGCCGTAGAGGAGGAACACGGCGGACAGACCCGCGAAGCCCAGTTCCTCGCCCGCCGTGGCCAGGATGAAGTCCGACTTCACGGCGAAGCCGATGAGGACCGAGTGGCCGAGCCCGAGGCCCGTGCCGAGGAGGCCGCCCTCGGCGAAGGCGAACAGCGACTGGGCGAGCTGGTTGGCGCCCTCGCCCGCCTCGATCGAGGCGAAGGGGTGCAGCCACGTCTCGATCCTGCCGTGCACGTGCGGCTCCAGCCGGCCGACGGCGACCGCGCCCAGCGCCGCCAGCAGCAGTCCCACGGCGATCCAGCCGGTGCGGCCGGTGGCGACGTAGAGCAGGACCACGAACAGGCCGAAGAAGAGCAGCGAGGTGCCGAGGTCGCGTTCCAGGATCAGGACGCCGACGCTCACCAGCCAGACGGCGACGATCGGGCCGAGGACCCGGCCGGTGGGCAGCTGGAGCCTCCAGACGCGGCGCCCTGTGTAGGCGAGGGCGTTGCGGTTCGCCGCCAGGTACGCGGCGAAGAACACCGCCAGCAGCACCTTCGCGAACTCGCCCGGCTGGATGGAGAACCCGGCGACCCGGATCCAGATGCGGGCCCCGTTCACCGCCGGGAACAGGATCGGCAGGGTGAGCAGCACCAGCGCGGCGGCCACGCACACGTAGGTGTAGCGCTGGAGCACGCGGTGGTCGCGCAGGACCAGGACGACCAGGATGAACAGCGCCACGCCCAGCGTCGACCACACCAGTTGGGCCGGTGCCGCCCGGTCGCCCGGGGTCTCCAGGTCGAGCCGGTAGATGAGCACCAGGCCGAGCCCGTTGAGCAGCACGCCGATCGGCAGCAGCAGGGGGTCGGCGTGCGGGGCCCGCAGGCGCACCGCCAGATGGGCCAGCAGCGCGAGCACGCCGAGCCCCGCGCCGTAGCCGGCGGCACCGGGCGGGACGGTGCCGTTCCGGGCGAGGCCCACGGCGCAGTAGCCGTACACCGACAGCAGGACGGCGAGGACGATGAGGGCGAGTTCGATGCCCCGGCGCCGGGGGAGGCGGCGGACGGCGGGCGCGGGCGGGTCCGCCGTCGCCACGGTGATTCCGGCCTTGCTCATGTCCGGAACCTACCCAAACAGTGCGTCTTGTGTGCCTTTGGGATCGAGTTTCAGCACCAGCGTGGCGCGGGGCCGATGTTGTCGATGTAGCGGGCGGCGCCCCAGGCCCAGGTGCCGTCCGTCAGGAGGTACCAGAGCGGGTTGCCCTTCACGGTCTCGCCGCCGGTCTTGCAGAAGATCCTGACGATGTCGCCCTTGTGGGCGTACCGGATGATCTGCGAGCCGCGGTTCGGGGCGCTGCGCAGCGCCAGGGTGTTCGCCGTGACGACGCCCTTGAAGAGGTGCTTCCCGTGGTGGCCGTGGTGGTCGCCGTTGCCGCCGGCGGGGTCGTGGTGGTGGTTGCCGTTGCCGCCGGCCGGGTCCCAGTCGTCGTGCGCGGCGGCGGTGGCGGGTGTGACGGCGGCCGCGGCGGCGAGGAGCCCGGCGGCGGTGGCTATGGAGAGGCGGGAGCGCAGGGACATGGGGATGACCTCCATGTGGGGGCGGAAGGTGCCGAAGCTGACTAATCGCCACATTAGGAGCGCTCTCCGGGGGCCGCCCCTCACAGTGGGCCATAGGAGGAGCGGCCCGGGCCCTCAGCCCGCCGCCAGTTCCAGGGTCGCCACGGCCCCGCCGTCCGGCGCGTTCGCGAACTCCAGCCGCGCCCCCAGCACCTCCGCCTGCCCCCGCGCGATGGTCAGCCCCAGCCCGTGCCCCCGGGCACCGCCCTCCGTACGGAACCGCTGCGGCCCGTGCGTCACCAGGTACTCCGGAAAGCCGTCCCCATGGTCGCGAACCGTCACCACCGGCCCGTCCACGGTCAGCACCACCGGCCCCCGGCCGTGCTTGTGCGCGTTCGCCACCAGGTTCCCCAGCACCCGCTCCAGCCGCCGCCGGTCCGTCTCCACTCGCACGTCCCGCACGACGACGACCTCCGTGCCGCTCCCAGACGCGCGCACCACCCGCTCGGCCAGCGGACCCAACTGCTCGGTGTCCAGCTCCAGCCGCTCCCGCCCGGTGTCCAGCCGGGAGATCTCCAGCAGGTCCTCGGTGAGGGTGCGCAGCGCCGCCACCCGATCCCGCACCAGCTCGGTCGGACGGCCCGGCGGCAGCAGCTCGGCCGCCGCGTGCAGCCCCGTCAGCGGCGTGCGCAGCTCATGGGCGACGTCCGCGGTGAACCGCTGCTCGGCGAGCAGTTTGCCCTGCAACGACGACGCCATGGAGTCCAGCGCGGCGGCGACCGCGGCCACCTCGTCCTGCGGGCGCGCCGGGGCCCTGGTCCGCGGATCCGCGCGGGGGTCGTTCACGCGCGCGTCCAGGTCGCCCGCGCTGATCCGCCGGGCCACCCGTGCCGTGGTGTGCAGCCGCCGCGTCACCCGCGTCACCGCGAACGCGCCGACCAGCAGCGTCGCCCCGATCGCCAGCCCCGACGACCACAGGATCGCCCGGTCCAGGCCCGCGATGGTGCGCGCCTGCTGCGAGTAGTCGACCGCCACGGCCAGCGCCCGGTCACCGTCGGCCGGCCCCGCCGCCCACATCGTGGGGCGCCCCGCGTAGTCGGCGACCATCGTGCCCCGGTCCCCGGCCACCGCCAGCTCCCGCAGTTGCCGCGGCAGCCCCGGCGGATCCACCCCGGCGCCCCGCCGGAGCGTGTCCCCGGCCTCGTACCGCTCGGCCGCCTGCGTCAGCCGTTGCAGCGCCTGGTCCCGGGCCTGGCCGACGGTCTGGTTGGTCACCTGCACGTGCACCAGGACGCCGAGCAGGGCGGCCAGCGCGCAGCACATCACCGTGATGAAGGCGGCGGCCTTCACGGCGAGCGTCCCGGACCACTGGGGGAGCCTGCGCCTCATCGGGTGTCCGCCGAAGGGGAGAGCGAGGGGGACGCCGACGGGCGCGGGGCGTGGGTGCGCGGGCCGGTGCGCAGCATCTCGTCGTGGGTGAGGAGCATGGCCCGCTGGTCCCGGTCCCAGGTCCACTGGAGGCGGTACTCGTAGCCGGCGACCTCCGACGGCGAGCGGATGACGAGGGAGCGCCCGGCCAGCTCGACACCGCTGAGCGCGTCCTCCCAGGTCATCACCTGCACCAGCCGGTGCTTCTCGACGGTGTACACGCGCACCGCGGTCGTCTTCCCGGGCAGCAGGCGGAAGCCCAGCGTCAGGTCGTCGCGCCCGTCGCCGGTCAGGTCCCGGTAGTACGGCCTGAGGACCGGGCACTTCCCGTGCTCCGGCCCCTTCGCGCAGTCGGCCATCCGCCGCTTCGTGTCCCGGTAGGGCGCCTTCGCCCCGTCGTAGTCGCCGGGACTCGCGGCGATCTCGGCCCGGACGATCCCGACCGGGTCCACCCGGCGGATGTCGTCGCCGGCGGGGACCTTTACCCCCTTGACCACCTCGGTGTTCACCTCGCCGATCTCGAAGGCCGGGCTCGACGCCGGTGTCAGCTCCGGCCAGAGCCGGGCCGGACCGACCGCCGTCGGGGTCGGCCCGGCGCCCTCCAGACCGCCGGCGTCCCCGCAGCCCACGGCGGTCGCCAGCAACAGGACGACGGCCGCGGCGCGGCGGGCTGCCTTTCCAGGGCGGCTGAGGGGCACTGCACTCCTGCGGTTCGTGGGTCGTCACGCGGCTCGGGCGCGACCGCCGGCCGCGTACACCTTATTCGCGGGGACGTCCCATTTGCGCGAGAGGGCGGTCGGGTGGGGGCGTGTGCCGTGCTGCTCGGTGAGCGCCCTCCGTGCCGCTGGGCGGGCCGCTGCCGTGTCACTCGGTGAGTTCCTCCAGCAGCCGGGCCGTGGACAGACCGGCGCGCAGGTACTCGACGAACAGGTCGTTGTGCAGCGCCCAGGGCGAGCGGCGGTCCCGGATCAGCCGGATCGCCGCGTCGGCGGAGCTGCCCCGGTGGATCAGCGCGTGCGCCACGACGAGGCCGGAGCGGTTGTACCCGTGGTAGCAGCGGACCAGGACCCGGCGCCCCTCGTCCAGCGCCTCGCACGCGGCCTCGGCGAGCCGGATCACCCCGGCCAGCTGCGTCCCGTCCAGGGGCCCGTCGGGGATCGGCCAGACGTGGTGCCGGACGCCGGGATCGGGGCCGTGCCCCGGCAGCCGGAGCAGCGTCTGCACGAGATCGAACTCGTCCCGTACGACCGCGAACTCCGGATGGCCCAAGGCTCCCGTGTACTCGTGGCCGCCCATCCACAGGCCGGGGGCGACCTCGCTCCACGGGCTCTCGGGAGCCGGCACGTCAGGTTTCCTGCGGGTACGCAACGGAGCCTCCCCACCATCACCGCCCGAAGGGTCCGCCGGGCAGGCCCAACTCCTCTCAAAGGTAGCCGGGTTCTTGCCCCCGCAGCACCCCGCCTGTTCCCATGGTCGGGGGTGATGGTGCATGGACGGACTGCGTGTCGTGCCGGCCTGGCGGCACGGTCAGGAGCGGCTGTACGTCTGCCTCCCGGACGGCAGGAACATCGCCTGGTACGACCGTGAGGCGGCCCGGGTCAACCTGCTCGGCGAGGACCGCGAGGACGAGGTGCTCCGGGCCCTCGGGCCCTTCATCACCGGCCCCGTGACGGTGGGGCCGCCCCCCGTGCCGACCTCCGCCGAACTCGCCCGCCTGGCCCTCCACCCCGACGACGACCTGGCCCCCAACCGCCCCGGCGAGGCCCTCCTCGTCGCCCTCGACCGCGATCCGGGCCCGGCCCGCCGGCTGCGCGCCGACCCGCGCCGCCGGGCCCTGGAGGCCGAACAGGCGGTCGGGGACGCCCTGGACCGCCTGGACGGCGCGGGCTGGCACGCCCTGCACTCCGTCCCGCTCCCCGGCGGCGACCGCGTCCACCACCTGCTGATCGGCCCCGGCGGGCTGTTCGCCGTGCACACGCTGTACGCGCGCAGGCAGCGGGTGACGGTCGCCGACCCCCTGGTCACCCTGGGCCGCCGCGACCCGTACCCCCTGCTGCGCCGCGTCCGCTCCGACGCCGCCCGCGCCTCCTACGCCCTGACCGCGGAGGTCCGTCCCGTGCTCGCCCTGGTCGGCCCGGCGAGGGTGTCGATCCCGGCCCCGCCCCGCGAGGTCCGCGTCCTGACCGACACGGACCTGGAGGCCCTGTCCCACCAGGGCGGCGTCCTGAAACCGGCGGACGTCGAGGCCCTCCACGCGATGGCCCGCGACCGGAGCACGTGGGGGAGGGTTTGAGGCGGGGGCCTGTCCGGATATCCCCCCGGACTGGGGCCCCGGGTACGCGGTAACCCCCGTCCAGCACCTCCGACCCGGCCCGGGCCCCCGGCCCAGAGCTACGGCAGCCGCCCCGCCCGCCCCCCGTCCAGCAGGGGAGCCAGCAGGTCGCCGTAGTCCTGCACCCGGGGAGCGATGTCCCGCGCGTGGAAGTCCAGGCGTCCGGGCGCGCCGCAGTCCTCGACCTCCTCCCAGGTCACGGGCGCCGAGACGGTCGGCTCGGGGCGGGCCCGCAGCGTGTACGGGGTCGCCGTGGTCTTGCGGGCGGCGTTCTGGCTCCAGTCGACGAAGACCTTCCCGGGCCGCAGACTCCTGGTCATGCGGTGCAGCGCCAGGCGGGGCATGGCCTTCTCCGCCTCGACGGCCAGCTCCTTGGCGTACTCGGACACCCGCTCGGAGGACGCCCCGCGCACGGCGGCGAGCAGATGCAGGCCCTTCGACCCGGAGGTCTTGGCATAGGCCTCGATGCCGTCCGCCGCCAGCCGTTCCCGCAGCCACAGCGCGACCTCGCAGCACTGCACGATGCTCGCCGGCGCCCCCGGATCGAGGTCGAAGACGATCCGGTCGGCCTCGTCCGGCGTGCCGACCAGCCACTGGTGGGTGTGGAACTCGGCGACGAGGTTGGCCGCCCACATCAGGCTCGGCAGATCCTGCACCAGCACCATCCGCGACGGCCCCTCCACCCGCGGCACCTCGGCGGTGGTGACCCACTCGGGCGTACCCGGCGGCACGTTCTTCGTGAAGAACACCTGCCCGTCCGGCCCGTCCGGATACCGCAGGAAGGACACCGCCCGGTCGCGCAGATGCGGCAGCAGGACCTCGGCGACGGTCGCGTAGTAGTGCAGCACCTCGCCCTTGGTGAAGCCGGTGGCGGGATACAGCACCTTCTCCAGATTGCTGAGCGGGAGCCGTCGCCCCTCCACCACTGTGATAGGCGCCATACGATAAGAATCCCACGCAAACCGTGACGAACACTCCCGAGCGTGACCGGAAGGGTGCTGCACGTGAGATCCATATGGAACGGCGCCATCTCGTTCGGCCTGGTCAGCATTCCGATCAAGCTGGTGAACGCCACCGAGAGCCACTCGATCTCCTTCCGCCAGATCCACACCGAGGACGGCGGCCGCATCCGCTACCGCAAGTTCTGTGAACTGGAGGACCGCGAGGTCACCCAGGGGGAGATCGGCAAGGGCTACGAGGACGCGGACGGCACGATCATCCCGATCACCGAGGAGGATCTGTCCAGCCTGCCCATCCCGACGGCCAAGACGATCGAGATCGTCGCCTTCGTGCCGGCCGACCGGATCGACCCGCTCCAGATGGACGCCGCGTACTACCTCCAGGCGAGCGGCGCCCCCGCGGCGAAGCCCTACACCCTGCTCCGGGAGGCGCTCAAGCGCAGCAACAAGGTGGCCATCGCCAAGTTCGCCCTGCGCGGCCGGGAGCGCCTCGGCATGCTCCGCGTGGTCGGCGACGCCATCGCGATGCACGGCCTGCTCTGGCCGGACGAGGTCCGCGCCCCCGAGGGCGTGGCCCCCGACACGAACGTCACGGTCCGCGACAAGGAACTGGACCTCGCCGACGCGCTGATGGACACCCTGGGCGAGGTCGACCTGGAGGACCTGCACGACGAGTACCGCGAGGCCGTGGAGGAGGTCATCGCCGCGAAGGCCGCCGGCGAGGCCCCGCCGCAGGCCCCGGAGCCGGCCGCCGGCGGCAAGGTCCTGGACCTGATGGCGGCCCTGGAGAACAGCGTCCGCGCGGCCCGCGAGTCCCGCGGCGAGGAGGCCGGGGACCACGCCGAGGTCCAGCCGCTGCCGCAGCGCAAGACGTCCCGCGCGGCCCCCAAGCAGACCGGCGGCAAGAAGTCGACGTCCACGGCGAAGAAGACGGCGGCCAAGAAGGCGGCGGCGAAGAAGACGACCGCCAAGTCGGCGCAGGGGACGAAGAAGACGGCCGCGAAGAGCACCGCCAAGAGCACCGCGAAGAAGACGACGGCGAAGAAGTCGACGCCCCGCAAGCGCTCGGCCTGACCCCCGCCGCGGCACCGGAACCGCGAGGGGCGTGCTCAGTGGTGCTCGGAGACGAGCACCGCGCGCGTGCCCGGCTCCAGCGCCTGGAAGACGTGCGGGACGTCGGCCGGATAGCAGATGTAGTCGCCCGGGCGCAGCTCCACCGGCTCGTCGGCGGTGCCCACCAGGGCCCGGCCCGCGCTGATCACGACGTGTTCCACGACGCCCGGCAGGTGCGGTGCGGAGGAGCGCCCCGCGCCCGGCTCGGCGGTCACGCCGTACACGTCCCGCCGTGCCCCGGGCGGGGAGGCGGCGAGGAGGGTGGCCCGGTAGTCGCTCTGCTCGGAGCCGACCGCCGGCCCCTGCCCGGCCCGGATCACCTGCACCTGCGGCCGGGGGGCCGTCAGCAGCCGGGCGAAGGGGATCTCCAGCGCCACGCACAGTGCCCACAGCGTCTCCAGGCTGGGGTTCCCGGTGCCCGACTCCAGCTGGGACAGCGTGGACTTGGCGAGCCCGGCCCGCCGCGCGACCTCGGTGAGGGAGAGCCCGGCCCGGACGCGTTCCGCCCGCAACGACGCGGCGATCATCTCGATCGGGGGCTTGGGGGAGGGGTCGGTGTCGGACACAGCGCGTTCGCTCCAGTGGTCGTTCGTTCGTCTTGACGAACGATACGCCGGGCGTTCACTGTAAACAACATGCGTTCGTTCTGGAGAACACCGACACTGGACGGGACCCTCCCACGCGACATCGCGCTGGTCTGCCTGGCTGTCGGGGTGATCGGCGTCTCGTACGGCGCCCTCGCGGTCACCTCGGGCTTCCCCTGGTGGTTCCCCGTCCTGATGGGGGCGCTCGTCCTGGCCGCCTCGTCCGAGATCCTGTTCGTCGGGATCATCGCCGCCGGCGGCAGCCCGCTCGCGGCGCTGCTGGCGGGGCTGCTGGTCAACGCGCGCCACCTGCCGTTCGGGCTGGCGGTCCCCGACGTCCTCGGCCGGGGCCGGCGCAGGGTGCTCGGCACGCATCTGATGAACGACGAGACGGTCGTCTTCGCCCTCGCCCAGGACGAGCCGGAGCGCAGACGCGCCGCGTACTGGCTCTGCGGCCTCGGCATCCTGGTCTGCTGGCCGGCCGGCGCCGCGCTGGGCGCCCTGCTCGGCAGCGTCGTACGGGACACCGACGCCCTCGGACTGGACGCCATGTTCCCCGCGGTGATCCTGGCCCTGATCCTGCCCGCGCTGACGACCCGGCCGCTACGACGGACCGCACTCGCCGGCGCCGCGCTGGCCCTGACCGTCACCCCGTTCCTGCCGGCGGGCCTGCCGGTCCTGACGGCCCTGGCCGCACTGCCCCTCTCCACGGTCGGGGCGAAGGAAGGGGCTGTGCGATGACTGCGCCCGCACTGCCCCTCTCCACGGTCGGGGCGAAGGAAGGGGCTGTGCGATGACGGCGGAGCAGACGGGCGACGCCCTGCCGATGCTCCCGACGCTGACGGCGATGCTCGCCCTGGCGGCCGGAACCTTCCTGCTCCGCCTCGCGGGCCCGGCCCTGCGAGCCAGGATCGGCTTCCCGGAGCGCGCCGAGAAACTGCTGGAGGTCTCGGCGGTCCTCCTGCTCGCCGCTCTCGCCGCCACGTCCGCCTTCACCGAGGGACACGCCTTCACCGGCCCCGCCCGCCCGCTCGGGGTCCTGGTCGGCGGAGTACTCGCCTGGCGCAGGGCACCGTTCCTCGTCGTCGTACTGGCCGCGGCGGGCACGGCGGCGCTGCTGCGGATGGCGGGGCTGCCGTGAGACGCCGCCGCCCCGGCTGCTCCTGCCGGCGCGCCACGGCGACTGCGCGGTGATGCGCCCGCGTCTCGAGCCCACGGCTTCCCGGCCGACGCGGCGCCGCACCGCCACAGGGGGCGTCAGGCCACCCGCCGCTCCTCCTGCCCGGACTCCTCGTCCGGCTCGTCCGGCAGATGGACGTCGTCGACGGAGATGTTGACCTCCACGACCTCCAGACCGGTCATCCGCTCCACCGCCTCGACGACGCTGGTCCGGACGTCCGCGGCGGTGTCGGCGATGGCGGCGCCGTACTCCACGACCACGTCGAGGTCGACGGCGGCCTGGCGCTCACCGACCTCCACCTTCACCCCTTGGGTGACCCCAGTGGCCCCACCGCCCCCACCGGGCACGCGCTGACGCACGGCACCGAGAGCCCTGGTCATCCCTCCGCCGAGGTGGTGGATCTCCGGTACCTCCCGGGCCGCCATGCCCGCGATCTTCGCCACGACCGCGTCCGCGATCTCGGTCTTCCCGCGCGCGTCCGGGGGAGCCTGGCCCCCCTTGCCGCCGGCGGCGTTACTGCGCTGAGTGGTCTCCGTCATGGCCGTCACCTCGATGGCTCGATGATCGGTGCGGGGGATATGAGCAGCGTCGTTCTCCTCCACGGTAGAACAATGGTGCATAAGGGGCGAAAGTGTCGAAGTCACCGCAGGAGGTGACGGACATGACGCTGCAGCACGTCCCTCGCCGTCTCGGCTGACTGGTGCCCGGCGAGGACCTGCACGGTGAGTCCGTCGGCCACGGCGAGCAGACTCCGCGCCTCCTGGACGGCGTCGAAGTGCCGGGAGATCTCCCCGGTGTCCTGCCCGTAGCGGACGATCCACACGACGAGGTCGTGGAGCCTGGCGTACGTCTCCCGCAGCACCGCGCCCAGCCTCTCACTGGCCGCCGCATGACCGACGAAGGCCACCCAGACATGCGCCTGTTCCCTCGACTCCGCGTCCAGCAGGGCGAGTTGGGTCAGGGTGTGCCACAGCAGGGTGGCCGCGGCCTGTGGCTCCGAGGCCGCGGCGATGCGCCGGTCGGCGCGCTCACTGACGTGCTGCGAGACATGCTCCAGCGCGAAGAGCAGCATGTCCTCCTTGGTCCGGAAGCACCGCTGCACGGCCCCCATGGACACCTCCGCCTCGGCGGCGACGTCCCGGAGGCTGACGGACTCCATCCCGGAACGCGCGATCAGCGCGCAGACCGCGTCGGCGATCCGCGCCCGCCGCTCCTCGTAGTCGACCTGCTTGGGCAAGCTCCACCCTCCCGCCTTTCCGATGCACTTGCATCGTATCCCCTTCGCGATGCACGATGTGATGCGAACGCATCGGAAAAACTCGGCACCGCAGGGGGAACCCGTCATGCCCAACCACCCCAAGACCCGTAACGCCGGCCCGGCCCAGGGCCTGCTCTGGCTCTTCGGCGCGATCCTCACCATTCAGGGCTTCGGCTCGGCCGTCACGGAGGCCGGCTGGAACACCAGCTTCGGCGTCTCGGGCCTGCTGCGAGCGGCTGACGTGCCCGAGTGGGGAGCGCTTCTGGTCGGTTGCGCGGGCGTCGCCCTCCTGGCGACGGCGGCCCGCCGCCACGTCAGGAGCCGCGCCGGCCGCCGCACCTGACAGGGCGTCAGCCCGCCCCGGCCTCTCGGGCGTCCGAGCTTGATGACGGTGGCGCGCGTTGCGCAAGGGCCGGTGAGGTCTTCCGGGGCGGAGGTGAGCATGTGACGGGCCCCGGAGCGGCGAGGGCGGTCGCGCAGCCCGGCCTCGGCCAGCCCTCGCTGTCGAGTACCAGCGTGCCGCCCGGGGTGGCAGGCGAGCATGTCACTCCGCGCTCGCCTCATCGCCGGTCTGCTGTGCGCGTGCTGCGTGGACTGGTCGGGCCGGGCCTGCACGGGTCGGGCGGCAGGGGCGAGAAGCCCGGCGAGTACGTCGTCGACGTGCCCTGACGACGACCCACGCACGACACCTCCGGCAATGGCCGTGAAGTCTGTGAGCCAGGACACATGTCCGGGGTGCATAGCGGGGCAGGGGCCGGCGCCTTTATTGAAGGTGTAGGGGCGTGTCTAGGTAAGGGACGACGCTGATGGGGGAGTTGCGGGCCGAGGAGTTCGACCGGTTCGTGGCGGCTCGGTGGTCGGCGTTGCTTCACCTGGCGCGGCTGCTCACCGGCGGAGACCGGCACCGGGCCGAGGATCTGCTGCAAGAGGCGCTCGTCAAGCTGTGGTTCGCCTGGCCGAGGGTGGCCGAGCAGGCGCCCGAGGCCTACGTGCGCAGGGTCCTGGCCCGTGCCGCGGCTCGCTCGGCACGGCGTCGCTGGTGGGGTGAGCACCCCGTGGACCAGCTGCCCGACCCGCCCGAGCGGGGAGACGAGACCGCCGCCGTGGACGAACGGACCCGGTTGGAGGCCATGTTGGCGGTCCTTCCGGCGCGCCAGCGGGCCGCTGTGGTGCTGCGCTACTACCAAGACCTGCCCGAGCGGGCCGTCGCCGAGGTACTGGGGTGTCCGGTGGGCACCGCCCGTTCACTCACGGCACGCGGCGTCGCGCGGTTGCGGCAGCTACTGGCTGAGGCGACAGAGCCGGTGGAGTGAAGAAGGAGCCATGGATCACTTCGAGCAGGAGCTGGCACGGATGATGCGTGACAGCCAGGAGGACACGCCCTACGAGGACCGGCACCGACGCCGGCTGCGAGCCGGCGTGCGCGCCCGGCAGCGGGCCCGGACCGCCTGGATGGCCACCGGATCCGTACTGACCCTTACCGGACTCGCAGTCGGACTGACGGTCCTGCCGAGCTCTTTCGCCCAGGGCGGGCCCACCGGCCCTCAGCACCGCCCCGTCACCTCCGCCGGGTCGGTCCCGATGCCGTCGACGGCCCGCCCCGCCTCCACCGCCGCAGGGATGCCGATGCCCACCTGCACGCCGCCGACCGAACCGGCGCCGCTGCCGTCGACGGCCCGCCCCGGCTCCACTGCCGCAGGGATGCCGATGCCCACCTGCACGTCGACCATCAGGCCGGTGCCGATGCCGTACCGCCCCTCGACCCCCGAGCCGGTCCCGATGCCGACACGGACCTCGACCACCAGGTAGCGCCCTGGCCGGGTTCGAGCGGCCCCGGGGTCCGGGGACTGCCTGAGCGGGCGTGACCGCCACCGACCTCCAGGCAGCCGCCCCCCGGCTCACCCTGCTCCCGCCGATCTGGAAGCCGACCACGTGATCCGTGAGAACACGCCCGCGTCTGCCGAAGTGCCGCCGAAGGCGGCGAATCGCCGGCCGACCTCATGGGAGCTGCGGCTGCGCCGCTTCGGGCACGTGGAGCCGCCTCGTACGTCCACACGCGACCGCCTACCGGTGCCGTTCCCCGAACCCGGCTCACGGCTGTGGCGCACCCTCGGACTGTCCCCGGCAGCGGCGGAACGGCTGGCTCGGTGGTCGGGGTGGGGCGGGCCGCTGCTGGTGGCGCTCCTTGCCGGACTGACGCGCTTCTGGCGGCTGGGCAGCCCGCGGGAGGTTGTGTTCGACGAGACGTACTACGCCAAGGACGCCTGGTCCCTGCTGCGGCTCGGCTACGAGGGCACCTGGCCGGACCGTGAGATCGCCGATCCCCAGATCCTGGCGGACCCTCAGGTGATCCCGCTCTCCGGCACCGGGTCCTTCGTCGCGCACCCGCCGATGGGCAAGTGGGTGATCGCCCTGGGCGAGTGGATGTTCGGTCTCAACCCGTTCGGCTGGCGCTTCATGACGGCGGTCCTGGGCACGCTGTCGGTGCTGATGCTGTGCCGAACAGGACGCCGCATGTTCCGTTCGACGGCGCTGGGCTGCCTGGCCGGAACACTGATGGCACTGGACGGCCTCCACCACGTGATGAGCCGCACCGCCCTGCTCGACCTCATCGTCATGTTCTTCGTCCTGGCGGCGTTCGGATGCCTGCTGATCGACCGGGACCAGGCACGGGCCCGGCTCGCGGCAGCCTTACCGGTCGACGGAGACGGCCACACGCGCCCGAACCCTGTCACCGGCGACCGCGCCGGGACGGGAGCCCGTCCATGGCGGCTCGCCGCCGGCTTCTTCCTGGGACTGGCGGCTGCGACCAAATGGAACGGCCTGTACTTCCTCGTCTTGTTCTCGGTGCTCACGGTGCTGTGGGATGTCGGCGCCCGCCGCGTGGCAGGGGCGCACCACCCCTACCGGGCGGTGCTGCGCAGGGACCTCGGCTGGTCGGTGCTGTCCCTCGTCCCGGTCACCGTGCTGACGTATCTGGCGACATGGACCGGCTGGTTCCTGTCCGACAACGGCTACGGACGGCACTGGGCCGACGGCCGCGGCGGCACATGGTCATGGATTCCGGCTTCGCTGCGCAGCCTGTGGCACTACGAGTACGGGGTCTACCAATTCAACGTGGGACTGCGCACTCCCCACACGTACGAGTCCAACCCGTGGAGCTGGCCGGTCCTCGGCCGCCCCGTGCTGTTCCACTACGACGCGCCGGAACCCGGCAAGGGCGGCTGCCACACGACCGCGGACTGCTCACAGGTGATCCTCGCCCTGGGCACACCACTGCTGTGGTGGTCGGCATGCTGCGCCCTGGTGTACCTGCTCTACCGATGGGCGCTGCGCCGCGACTGGCGCGCCGGAGCCGTCCTGTGCGCGGTGGCTGCCGGTTATCTGCCCTGGTTCCTGTACCAGGACCGCACGATCTTCTCCTTCTACGCAGTCGTCTTCGTGCCGTACCTGAGCCTGGCCGTGACGATGATGCTGGCAGCGTTGCAGGGTCCCCCGGGGGCGACGGAGAAACGCCGCACACGGGGTGCGGTGGCCGCAGGCGCGCTCGTGCTGCTCATCGCCTGGAACTTCATCTACTTCTTCCCTATCCACACCGGGCAGACGATCCCGTACGCCGACTGGCGGGCCAGGATGTGGCTGGACACCTGGATTTGATCCATGTCACTCCCCGGCCAGTCGCAAGAAGCGCCGCATGGCGCGCCGGGCTTGGAAGTCGATGTGGCGCGCTGTCGCAGGAGAGATGCCGAGGTGGTAGGCGGCATCGTGGATCGAGTGCCCGTGGAGGTAGGTCAGCACGACGACGTCCCGCTGCCGTTCGGGAAGTTCCTTGATGGCCTGGAAGAGGTTGATCGTCTCCTCCAGTTGCCCGACGGGATCAACCGCCTCGCGCAGCGCGACAGTCTCGAAGGCCGAGTCGATGAGTGCGTCGTGCCGGCCTCGGGTCTTGGCAAGGCTGACAGTATGGAACTTCATCAACTTCCAGGCGTATGCCGCTGGGCTCTCCGTCTTCAGCACCTTCGGCCAGATTCTGAGCAGCGCCTCGAGCGCCGAGTCGACCGCGGTTTCGGCATCGACCGCGTTGTTCAGGTACGTGCTTGCCCAGGCCAGATACGCCGGGTAGTGCATTCGGCAGAATGCCTCGAAGTCGCGCGGACCTCGCTCCACCAGCGATGGCGCGGCGTTCTCGGTTTCGGAGTCCAAGCCGTCGTCCGAGGAGTTGTCCGCCGTAACGTCCGAGCTGGCGGAGTTGTCCGGCGGGTTGTCCATGTGGAGCTCGCTCGCGAGCTGATCGAGGCGGTCGGCACGGTCATCCAGGTGACGCGCGGCCTTGATGAGTGCCAGATCCATGTCGTCGGTCGTGCCGCTCAGCGCGTCCCGTAAGTCGGGTGTCGTGGTGGGCCCGGGCACAGAGTCATCCTCGTCTGTGCCGGGCACCTGACCGCGGAGGCGTTCGAGTTCCTCGGCCAGCAGACGGACTTGTTCGGCAGCCTCCTCGGCGAGTCGGTCAGCTTTCTGACGCTCGGCACGAGCACGTTCCAGTTCCGTCTCCGCGGTCATCCGCTGCTGCTCACTCCGTGCCAGACGCCCATGCACCTGCTCCAACTCGGTGTCCAGGGAACGGAAGGCACGCAGACGGTCCCGTTCTCGGCCCAGCGCGTCGACGTCGCGGTGCAACTTGTCCACCATGGCCAACAGCACGAGCACCATCTGGTTGGCGTCATTGCGCTCGCGCTCCAGCTGCGCGGCGCGCTCCATCGCCCGAACCAGCTTGCCGGAGACCGCGAGCGACCTCTGCTGCAGGAGCACAAGCTCCGCTTCTCCAGCGGAGCTGTCGGCCCCTGTACCGCTCGCAGCCCCGGCCGCGCCCTGTCGGGCAGCGTCTGCCTGCTCGAGGAGCCGATCTCTGTCAGCAGCGCTCCGTGTGCAGACATCGGCTATGGCCTGGACAAAGTCCTCCCGCAACCCGACACCGGCCAGACGCTCGGACACCGTGGATCGGCTGGGGACGCGTCCCTCAGCGAAGTGCTCAGGCGTCAGGTGCCTCAGCACGTCATCCACCCGCATCCCTGCCCGATCCAGCCACTGTCTCAGCACCCGAGCGACAGCGTTGGCCTCAGCGGATGGCCCTTTCAAAGGCCCCCACGGACGAGTCCGTCTGCCCGCACTGGTCACGCAACCCCCCTTGTCCAGCGAACAACCTGCCCTTGTCCGGGCTTGTCCAGATCAAGGCCCGAACAAGTAGACCAGGCCCCATACACCCCGGGAGCGTAAAGGCGTCACCACACCGCATCCGGCCTTTCGGCATCAGCCTTGCAGGAGCCCAACTCAATGAACGCCCTTCAGGACGCCTTCGATCTCGCTGTCCACGGTCTGCTCACGGAGCTGCCCGCCCAACTCGTCACAGCCGCGGTGGCAGCGGTCACAGCCGCTGCCGTCAAGGCCTGGAAGAAGCGCCGTACGGCAGTTGCCGCCGAGGGCAAGGCAGAACAGTAGGTACCGCCCGGCTGGCCACACCGGAATGCTCGGTCACGGACCACTGCCGAGCGGCCTCGGACGGCCCGGAGACGGCCCGGGGGAGTGGTCGCCTCTGGGCCGTACTGGCACGTCTGGGGCGAGCCCGGCACCTGGCGCTCACACCGGAACAGGTGGCCGCGCCGCTGGCCGCTCGACCGTACGACCTGAGGCACGCCGGGCTCTCCTCCTGGCTCAATGCCGACGTCGACCCCACCGAGGTCGCGGAGCGTGCGGGCAACAGCGTCGAAGTGCTGCTGAGCCGGTACGCGAAGTGCCTCGACGGGCGCCAGGACGTGGCCAACCGCCGGATCACGGAGCTCCTTGCGGAGGGCGATGACCAGGAGGAAATAAAGAACTGACTAAGGTCGGCCGAAAGTACTGTTCTCCCACCTGCGCAATGAGCGGGTGGGGCCTTCGGCGTTCTGGCCCGTTCCCTGCTGCTGTGCGTCTGCCTTGTGGAGTTCGGAGGGCCATGGACCTGCTCGCTGCGCTTGATGAAGCTGTGGCCACTCTCAAGGCTCCTCTGGGAGAGGACGACCGGGCGCAGGGCTGGACCGATGATCTCCGAAGAGAGGTGCAGGCAGAGATCTCGATCCATCGCTCAGTGCTGCGTCGCCACGGGCTGGGTATGGCGCGGCACCTGCGTCCTCGCCTCGACGAGTGGATGGAGCATGAGGGCGTTCGGCCCGGGCGCCTCCGGGACCTGGTAGGTGCCGTGCAGCGGTCGCTCGTGGAAGCTCGGACCATGACGTGAGAAATGCTGGCCGACCTGGGCGTTGGTCGCCCGCCGCCAGTCCACGAATAGTTCACGTGCCCCGACATACAGCCGCTCCGAGCGGCACACGCCCGCACATACGCGAAGACCCCGTCCCAGCGAAAGCGCTGATGGCGGGGTCTCTGGGCACCTCACACAAGGTGCCCCCGGCAGGATTCGAACCTGCGCACACGGCTCCGGAGGCCTTTTGGCTACCAGGCAACGTTGCTGGTGAGGTGCCCCTGTACGCTCAATCGACTGAGATCAGTCCACAGATGGTCCGCGAAGCCTAGCCGCCACTTCGGGGATCCCATGAGGGTGGTACGGGCTTCCGGAGAAAGTCGGGACCCCACGCCTGGATGCCAGTGGTTTCATCTACCGCCCCTGCCATGCGCCATCTCAGGGGCCCTGCTGGCAGGGCGGGCCCTCAGTGCCCGGTGCGCGGCCAGGTCGGCCAGCCCCGCCACTAACCGGACTCGCTGTCCGCCGACCGCGGCTACGACCACGACGCCTACCGCGGCTAGGTCCGCGACCGAGGCGTCGTGCCAGCGATCGCCCGCCGCGGAACGCGGCACGCCGCCGGGCTGGGCGCCTACCGGTGGGTGATCGAGCGCGGTTCCGCCCGGCTGCACGACTTCCGCCGCCTGCAGATCCGCTGGGAACGACGGACCGACATCCGCGAAGCATTCTTCAAACTCGCCTGCTGCCTGATCACCACCAGCAACTCAGCTCATTTTGTTAGCAGTTGTAAAACTCAGTCGAGCTCGGTGACAGCCGCGTGAATCGCGCCGCGCAACGTCACCTCAACGCCCCGCTCGTTTTTGAGCTCCTGGAAATGACAGGCGCTATTCGGGTGCTGGCGGAGAACCGAGGCAACGACGGTAGCGGCCTGCCCGTCCAGGGAACGCAGCCAGCGCCTGATCGAGTCCTGCGGCTTCCACTGGTCGAATGCGCCATCCCAGGCGCACATGCTGTCCGTCGCGGCATCTAGCAGCTCCCACTGCCTTTCACGGCCGGCGAGGGAGGCGACGCGCAGCAGCCACCAGATGGCCTGGTCGGCCTCGCCGAAACGCGGCCACTGTCCGCGCTCGTCGCCCGCGACATGGGCGGCGAGGGCCTTGACCAACGCGACGGCCCGGGGGATGTCGGACAGCAGTGCATCGCCAGCGAACTTCACCTCTAGCGCGGTGACCGCCTCCAGGTACAGCTCGTAGTCGCCGGGCCGGTCGGCTGCCAGCGCGATCAGGGCGTCGGCCGCCGCACCATCTCCTCCGCTCGCCGCCTCCAGCAGTTGCCGCCCCCGGAGGATCGGCAAGCCAGGAGCAGGAGCCGTCTCCTTCTCAACAAGGTCGAGGAAGGCCGTGATGTCCTGCGGCCGCTGCTCGGGGTCGCGGTGCGCTGCTCGGCGCACGATCCCGTACCACGGGCCCGGCGGTGGCAGCAGGGGGACGTTGGGCTGGGGCCAGGTGCCGGTGAGGACCCACCCGATGACCTGCCCGAGGCTATAGATGTCGCTCGCGAAGGTGGCCTCGTGCGCGCCGCTGAACAGCTCCGGGGCGGCGAACCCCTCGGTGCCGATCGCCCCGTTGGTGAGGACGCCGAGATCGCTAGTCTGGCCGCGCGGGCGACGCACGATGCCCCAGTCGGCCAGCACCCACCGGTCCTCCAGGAACAGGATGTTCGACGGCTTGATGTCCCGGTGCAGCCACCCGTGCTCGTGCGCCGCGGCGAGCGCCAAGGCGACGGCGTCCACCAAGGCCCGCAGCCGGCCTGCCTCCTGAAGCTCCGAGCGCAGGTCCTCTGCGGTGGCCTGGGCCATTGGCATCACGAACCAGGCGTGGTCCGGGCTGAAGTCGAGCACTGGCATCACGTGGGGGTGGCCGCCCAGCCGCTGCGCAAGCTCGATTTCCCGGGCCATGCGCCGGCGCTCCCGGGACCCCTTTCCCAGGCGGCGCTTGAACGCCACGATGACGCGCGATGCCTTGTGCATAGCGCGGAAGACCTCGGCCTGCCCGCCCTCCGCCAGCGGCAGCCGTTCGAGCCGGTAGTCCTTCTTCTCCCCACGAGCGGAGCCGCTCACCTGCCCATATTCCTGCGCCCGCGCCTCGGCCGGGGCGATATTCCCTTCGGCGGACTCGGTAGCCAGCTTGTGGGCGGTGAGCTTGACCACGACAGGGCGCACCCGAGAAAGGGAGTTGTCCGGGAGGGAGGCGAGCAGGTAGACGGGTTCGCCGGCGCTGTCGGCCTGGGCGAGGCCGAGGACCTGGGCGAGCCGGAGATCGGCCACCGTCTCGCTAGAGCGGTCTGCGATCAGGGTGCGGTGCAACAGGACGTGGTTGCCTGACCCGTCGGGGGAGGCGCTGAGCACGCTGCCGCGCCCATCGGTCAGCAGGTGCGCTGGGTAATGCCCGGCCGTCGGAATCCAGTCCTCACGCCGACCGGCATCTGTGCTACGCCCCAGGTCCACAACGGTGCTGCTCCCGCTCGCGGCGAGGAAGAAGCGGCGCCCATCCAGCCAGACGGCCGAGTGGACCGCTGCCTCGAAGGCGATGGGATAGCGCAGCTGGTCGCCGAGCTCGCTGCCGACGCGGGTCAGGGCGAGCGTGCCGTCGCCGGCGCCGAAGGTGACGCCGGAACCGGAGAGCACCCAGGGCTCCCCGCCGGGTCCGGTCAGCAGTTGGGATCCCTCTTCGAAGGCGCCGGCCAGGACGGTCAGGGCACCGTCGTGCCAGCGGACCAGGGCTGGCCCGCACATCACCAGCAGTGCGTCGTCGGGCTGAAGGACCGGGGTTCCGTGGCATCCGGAGAGTTTCAGGCGCCAGCGCGCTACGCCGCGCCCGCCGATTTCCGCCACGCCGTGCGCGCCGGTGATCAGCAGGCTGTTCCCGCCAGGCCACGAAAGAGTTGCAAGGCCCGAGGGAGGATCCTCCAAGGCCGGCCCCATGAAGAGCAGCTCAGCGGTCAGAGGTGCCTGGGCCTGTACCTCCACCCGCACCGTGGGGCTCAGACGCGCCGCAGGTGTCATCGGCCATGCGTAGTCCGGAGGGCGGGAGGCGATGAGCAGCTGATCGAGCGGGACGTAGGGCTGTCGCTGCCGGAAGGTGTCGCGGATCAGCTCCGGAAGGGACCGCAGACCAGCCACGGCCGCGTCCAGATGGGTCCGGTCCAGCACCACGCCGAAGGCCCCCACGGCGTCCTCGACCTGGTCCAGGTCGTCGTCGGGCGTGACTGTGGCCGTCCACCACAGTAGAGCCCATCGCTCAGACTCCCGCCCCGACCGGCGTGCGGCGAGCACTGCCTGGCCCATGGCATCGTTCGGACCGACGGCCAGGCTGAGAAGGTAGTCCCGGCCTTCGTACTCGAAGCCGAGCCCAGGCAGCCCCTCGAGATCAACGCGCTGCACGGCACCATCGTCGACGACCTGGTTTAGGAGAGCGGCCACCAGCTCGGCGAGCGTCTCGTACCTCTCCGCATCGCTCGCGGTGTCGTTCTTGGCCCACTGGCCGTAGTCGGCCAGCAGAGCCCGTGCCCCATCCACGCTGTTCGTGTTCCCCCCGCGTCCCTAATCCCGGCCCTGAAGCGCGGCCAGCGTGAGCGCATTGTGCCTCATCGAGACCGCGCGGCGCCGGAGTTTGCTGGCATCCGTCCCCACCAGCCACCCGGGGACAACGGTGATGCCCGGCGCGACCACAAGGCCGTACCCAACTCGGCGCCGGTTGGTGGACGGATGGTCGCCAACTGGCGCACGACGATCGCGTTCGGCATGCGCCCACAGTCGACCTCGCCGACGACGAACGTTCCCTTCTCTGGGACTATTTCGTCATGTGTGCTGCCCGTAGATCTTCAGAAGATCCCTCACTCCGGCTGTCGGTGCCCGCACGTGAGCAGCTGAAAGCCGTTGTCTTCGATGCCAACGCTTACGGTATGGCCCGACCCGACCTTGAACAGCTTGAAAGACTTGCCCTCCGCCTCGCGGGCATCGGAATCCAGACCTGGGTGCCCGAGCCAGTTGCCTGGGAATGGGCCGAGCATGTTTCCAGGGACTGGGAGGCAGCCAAGAACGCTGCGCGCCAGGAGCGGGACCGCATGAAGCGGGCCGGCCTCACGGTCGCTGTGCCGACGACGTCGTACGGCAGCAAGGAAGATGTCATCAACGAGGTCTTGGCCAACCTCAGCGCCATCCCGCACGTCAAGACCATCCCGCTGACGGGACCAAGTGCCGTCGAGGGACTGAAGGACCAAGTCCTCCAGCGGAAACCGGCAAAAACCAAAGGAGGCGCAGAAGGCAAGCCAGGAGTCAAGACAGGAGCAAGTGACAGTGCGTGGCTGCGTGACGTACTGAACCTCACCTCACCTGGAGAGATCCTCATCGTAGGTGCGGACAGGGACGTCAGCGCGGCCTTTGACGCATGGAATAAGCCGCTACCGCTCATACGCACCCTGGACAAGCTGCGTCCGACGCTGTTCGACGTCACCGTTGATGACGGACATGCGCAAGCGTTCATCGTCCGGCACCTTATGCGACAGCTCCCGGCGGACGCCCTCGACAGCGACGGCACCGGGTTCGACATCGGACACGTCACCGGGCTGGAAACCGCGATCACCAACTGGACCGATGGTGACGGCAGCAGCCTGAGCGTCTACGGCGCCAGCGTGACGAGGCTGGTTGCACTCGCAGGAGTGGGCGAGGTCAGCATCGCAGACATGCCTACAGACATCGTCGAGGAGAGTAAGCCGGCCCATAGGCCGCCCGGCGATCTCGGGTCCGCCAGCCACAACATCGCCTATGCAACGGTGTACTTCTTGGCGGAGGGCGAAGCGACAGTTCAAACGCTATACAACGGCGGAGACCCCGAAGTCTCGGTCCTCTCCTTCGACAACGTACTGGTCCGGGCGGAACTGAGTTTCAACTTCACCGACGGAACGATCACCGCGGTGGCGTCAGAGGGAGACGCGCAGGCCACGCTCGTCAAAGGCAGCTATGACGATGACGACGCCGCACTCCATGGGCTGGACGAGGCGCTGTCCTGGGTGCCAGGTCTCGACCTCGAAATAGCCTCCCTCCGATATTCAGAAACTGAATCCTCCGTTCAGGTACACGGAGTCTCTACCAAGGTCAGAGCAGCCCTGACTGAGAGCGAGGGCGCTTGGGAACTGGAACTGATCCTCGAGCACGAGGAGTCCGAAGAGCTTGAGGTGCTCGACATGGCATGCAACTACAACCCGGACTCCTGGTGGGGAGGTCGCCGCGATGGCTTTCAGGGGCCTGACGCCTATGACGTGTCGGTCTCGGCTCTTGGCGTTATGGCAAGACACGGAGCCTGGGACGTTCCAGCCTGGATCATCGACAAGGTGGACTGGGCTGCCTTCGACGTACCCAGCCCGCCACAGCAGCCAGGCCCTCTGAACGACGGCTAACAGAGTGAGGGGGGGGAACGGCGCTGATGGCCGTGTCCGGGCCGGCAGTTAGCGTCCCGTCTGGTATGGGGAAGTCTCCGGAGGGCGTTGCGGAACAGGCAAACCTGCCTGGCCAGGAGCCTGACCGCATCCTAGTGAGGCGGCTCAGTCCACGAATGGTCCACGTGCTTGTGTCAGGCGCAGCCGCTGTGGAGTCGGTCAGATTCCAGGTGATCCCATCCCGTCACACTGGATAATACCGGAAAAGCGTCGCAAAGCGGGTATACAGGATTTATGTTCGGCCGCGTCCCATCGGGTGGCATTGGCTGCCATGATGCGATCATGAGTGTCCAGGACGACCAGCGCGAGAATCAGATGGTTGACCGGTTCAACCTTGAGGTGCCGGAGGATCGGAAAAGGTCAGACATCGACGCCTACCTGACCATCGACGGTCAGACTGTGGCTTTTGAGCTCAAATCAGCCACAAGTAAGGGCGTGTCGACTGTGCGCGACCTTGGGCCGAACCACTTTGCCAAGTGGAAGAATATCCACTGGATTTTCGGCGTTTATAATCGAACGGGCACTCGCCTCCTGCATAGCTACTACGCGTCGCCTGACGATATGGCTCCTTGGATCTCCAGCAAGGAAAGGTATATTCGTCCGGACGTCGAGCTGGCTGAGCATGCGATGCGGGGAGTCTCCGTCGACTCGGTAATTAACCTCTTTGGTGAAAAGGAGTTCTACACCAGAGAGGAGGCCAGACTGATCATGAAGAACCAGTGGTCAGTGACGCAATATGCGGAGGCCGCAGATCTGGCAGTAGGCAGAGAGTTGCGTTACTCACTGGATCGCATGGTCGAGATAATGCGTTCGCGTGCTAACTACGTCATGTCTCGTGGCGCCACACTCAATAATCCGCACATCCCGCTGTCGTACATCGAGAAGCTGCCGAAAATCACAACGGAGCCAGCGATCACCTTGCGTAATCTTGTGCGTGCCTACTTGGAGAGCACGTCGAGCACGGATGAGGCCACCGCGTAGGCAAGTGGCGGCGGCACGGCGTTGCCGATCTGACCTAGGGCCATGTACGTGGCACCAACGAAGGGCCAATCCTCAGGGAAGCCCTGAATCAGCGCAACATCAGGTACCGAGAGGCGGAAGTGGCCGTTCTTGGCTACGAAGGCTCGTGCGGAAGCGCGGTCGGCGGCCACTCCGTTGGGCCAAATCTGCAGACTTTCGAACTTGCGCTGCGCTGCCACGCTGTTCAGGATAGATGTCGTGTGACGGGGGCCCGTCAGGCTGCTGCGAATCGTTGGCGAAAGATCGTCAATACCGATGTCGGGGAGCCCCAGCGCCTCGCGAAGGCCCATGCAGCGTGCACCACCAGTGATGGATGCATCGCCCCAGTAATGCGTGGGTTCGGGGGCCTTCCATGCGTTACTCATCTTCTTTGTTCGAAAACCGACAAAGAAAACCCGTCGCCTAACCTGGGGCACTCCGAAGTCGCTGGCCTGAAGTATCACTTTCTGGATGTGATAGCTGCCCGAGAGTGGTGCGATGATCCTGTCTGCAACGTACTCGGAGAACTTGGGACTCGCCAGCGCGGGTACATTCTCACCAATGAAGGCGGCAGGTCGAATCTCCTTCACTGCCCTGACGAACTCAGGCCACATGTCTCGCTCATCCAGATGGCCTTTTTGGCGGCCAGCATTCGAAAAGGGCTGGCAGGGCGGACCTCCGTGGACCAGGTTTACGTCCCCACGCCACTGTTTGAAACTGACTCCCCTTACATCGCCGTCTTTTTCGCCACTGTAGACGGCCCAGGTGTCGCGAGCCTTGCGAAGAGTGTCACCGGCTTCCGCCATAATCTCGAAGGATGCGGTGTGTGCGAAGCCAGCGCGTTCAATGCCTAGGTCTAGCCCCCCTCCTCCGCTAAAAAGGGACAGTGCGGCTAGCCCTTTGCCATCCCGCTGAGGCATGAGGTCCAACGGGTGAAGCTTCGGGACGTTAATGTCATGGATCGGTGCAGGGCCTTCGCCGGCGAGCGCCGAGCGCCGCGCTTCTCGCGACTCCCGTGACATCTTGCGGAACTTCTCCCGTTGAGCCTCCGTCAACTCGCGCGGTTGATGGAAGGGAGAGGTGCTGCGGATCCTGCTGGGTACGACTGGTCCCTCGGCCTCCTCCGGCAGGGTTGACGTCTCGAAGAGGCTGTGTTGCTGAGTGGGACGTTCGGGCATGCCGTGCATCTTACGAGACAGAGGTGGTCTTGTCAGCTGCCTAGCGTAAGAGTGCTGTGACCAGCGGTTATAGACGTAAGTCGTGGCGGCAGCGCAGTGATGCAGTCCACTGTCGGGTTGGGGGTGCTTGTACGGCACGGATGGCCAGCACTCCGGCGCCCTGGTCGTCGCGGTGCGGGGCATCTAGTGCCCGCGGTTGGACTGCTCCACTTGCCTGCGCACTACTTCCGCGACTCGGAGAGCTGCGGCCGCGAGATCTTCATGCTCCCAGAAGCGCAGCACGGTCCATCCTGCTGCGGCGAGCTGAGCATTGGTATCTTGATCGCGCTCTCTGTTACGCCGAACTTTGTCCTGCCAATACGTAGCGTTCGCCGATGCGAGCGTGTGATGAACTGGACAGCCGTGCCAGAAGCATCCATCGAGGAATACGGCAACTTTCGCGCGCGTGAAAACAATGTCTGCCGTGCGTCTCAGTGATGGCAGCGGTCTGATGGAAACTCGATAGCGCAAGCCCAGCGCGTGTATCGCACGGCGAAGAGCGAGTTCTGGTTTCGTATCCTGACTACGATTCGCTCGCATGGTGGCTCGCGCGGCGTTGCTGGAAGCCCAGGAGATCTGTGGACTGCTCACAGAAGCACAGTACCGGGCTGCCGGCGGATGGCTTCGGCGTGAGCACGGGCAGGGCGGTGGAGTCTCAATGGGCGAGTCAAGACCTGTCTTCTTGCCCTGGGTCTTGTCGGGGATCTTGGTGAGCTAGGTTTTTGCTGCTCAGGGGCGGTGGGATCGTGCGCCGGGTGGTCATCATTGGTCGGTATTGGCCGCCGCTGCGCAGCCTCGGACGGCCCAGAGACGGCCCAGCTCTGCCGCACTCGACTGACGCCAGCACCTTCGATGCGCCCCGTCTGAACCTCAGCCGACGACAGTGAGCCACGACGGCGAGTGGGTCAACTGACCACGCACGCGTATGCCTCGCTGCACTCCCACCGACCTCAGCCACGTTCCCAATGTCGTCGCCCAGAACGAGCCACGACGGCCGCGGTCCGTGACGACGATGCCGAAGTCCTCAGCTTGGTGGATTTACTTTGGTCGAATGCTGGTGCCTTAGCCTTGCCACATGAAGGCGGGCCCCACCCTGGTCAGGGCGGGGCCCGCCTTAGTGCTGGCCTGCAAGCATCTGTTCAGGGCCGCGGGTACAGCGTGGTGGTTTGCAGCGCCTCCTCCTCGGATTCGCTTGTAGTGGGCTCCTGCAGCAGGCTCAACAGCCGGCTCCGCAAAGCGGTGTGAAACCGCAGCCTCAAACGAGACACCCATGAACGGACGCGCCGTAGGAGTCGACGGGCTCTCACGCCGTACCACCAGATCGCCATGGGCAACAGCAGTAGATAGAGCAGCAGCCAGGGGGACATCTTAACGATCAACCTCACGCGGGTCTCGGCACCCCCGCGCAAGGCTATGCAGCGAGGGCGAATTCAGTCGGGCCAGGAACCTGGCCCACGCCGGGAGCCCGTGGCACTCGTGGGGCGGCTAGCCGCAGGAGACCGCATGGCGAGGATTCGTTGGGCGGGACAGCGACGAGGCGTCCGAAGAACCTGACGTAGCCGGCAAGCAGGCGCTGCACGAGATCCAGCAACAGCGCTGAGAGTGCGTACGCCGCGTTGGCGATATGCCCGAGCTCAGCGGTGGTGGGATCGTGTCCGAACCGGCTGAGGCGACCCATCCGCTGAGTCAGCCTGTCGACCAGGTTGATCACGAAGTTTGCCGTCTTACCGGAGCCTGCGGCCATGTGGAGGGCGGACTTCAGCTCTACGAGCCGGTGGATGCCATCGGTCACTACCAAGGGGACAGGGGCTGGCGTCGGGTTGAGCCCTAGGAGCAGCCCGGAAGCGCTACACGGGATGCCAGAGATTTCCTCCGCCGTGCGGAGAAGGATGCGTGCTACGTCCTCGCCTGGTGAACGCCTGGAGTAGGTCTTCGGCTCGACGAGCCAAAACTTGCCTAGGTCGTGCAAATGAGCGCTGGCCGTGTGCAGTAGGCCCAGGCGGCTTTGATCGATGCCGACGGAAACCATGTTGGTCGTCAGGAGTAGATCTTGGCCCATGTTGAAGAACCGAAGCATCTCTGTAGAGAGCTCAGCGTCCTCAGGGCACAGGGGCCCCGGCTGCGGCCAGTCCGGCGCGCGAAACCGCGCCGCGGGCTCGCTCGGAGGACGGTGGTTCATGTGGGCGAGGTTACGCCATCCCCACTTTGGATCGGGCCTCTACAGAAAAAGTGTCATCCACTGTGCGCCCGCCCGGAGGAGCGAAGCGACGACGGGTGCTTGAACCAGTAGAGAAAGTTGTAACTCAGTCTGCGGTGCGGGGCTTGAAGGTGTATGCGCAGGCTGGGAGTTTGGTGCCCTGACGGTGGGCCATCGGTAGGAAGACCACTGGCCGGATCGTCCAGGTGATGCGGGTGCTGGCGTGGGTCACGGAGACCGTGCAGGGTTCCATGCGTAAGAGGGCTCGTCGTGTGTCGATGCGGCCGTCGTAGAGCCAGGCCCAGGCCTCGTCGGAGGCGTCCGGGTCGAGTGCTGGTGAGATCGTGCGCAGGGCGACCGCTACCCATCTGTCTGCCTGTGGTGCCGAGTAGGCGTCAAAAGATGCCCGAAGTGCCGGCAACCCCGCCGCGTCGTTGACGTCTTGCGTCCAGCACTCGCACCAGAAGCCCCGCTGGGGCTTGTCCATCAGCACGGGTGTCCTCCCGGCTGGGTGTCCGTGAAGAGTTCGGCGGTGACGGTGTAGCCGCTCTGGCTGCCGTGGACGACGACCCGGTGAGCGATGACGCTGACCATGCCCAAGCCGCGGCCGTGTACGGCGTCCACGCTCGGCTGCTCGACCTTCGGGGCCGTGCCCGTCCCACCCTCGTCGGTGACCGACAAGGCAACCACCTTGGGGGAGACCGCCAGAGCCAGGTGAAAGCTGCCGAGTCCGCCGCTCGCTGTGTGGAGGATCGCGTTCGCGCTCAGCTCGCTCACGATCAGTTCGGCGTCGTCGGCAAGAGGCGATCCGCGCAGGATGTCCCGTGTCCAGCGACGGGCCCGGCTGACCTCTTCCGGAAAACCTGGGCAAGTGAGTCCCCAGACCCGGGCGATGCTCGTATACTCGTGCATACAAGTTCCTTCGTGCTGGTAGGCCGCCATGTGCAGCGGGTTCGGGCTAGACGAGTTTCACGCCGTCGTGGGCGCGTATGGCTGGCGGGGATACCGCGTCCAAAGCGTCCAGGACGCGGATCGCGTATGCCTCGTCGGCGAGTTCGATGACCTCTTTGCGGGTGGCCCAGCGCAGTGCGCGGGTCTCGTCCCCGGTGGTGGGTGTGCCGTCGGCGGCCTCGCAGCGGAAGACCATGGAGACGATCAAGCCCTTCATGTTCTTGTAGATGCCGGTCAGGGTCGCGGGAAGCGCGATCTTGATGCCGGTTTCTTCGAGAACTTCGCGCTGGAGGGCCTCGGGGATGGTTTCCTCGCGTTCGAGGATGCCGCCCGGGGGTTCCCAGTGGCCGTTGTCGCGGCGCTTGATCAGGAGGGCGCGGTCCTGGTCGTCGACGATGACTCCGGCGACGCTCACGGAGTGCGGGCGTTCGGTGCTCACGTTCCTCTGCCCTCTCGGATGGCTAGGCTCTCCACCGTAGCAACAAAGCTCGCCCACTCGTCTAGATACCTAAAGGAGTACACGTGCCCTCTCTTTCCTCCGGCCTTCTCGGCGACCTCGACCCCACGAGCGATCGTGCGGTCTTCCGGCAGATCGCCGACCAGCTGCGCGAGGCCATCGACCGTGGGCGATTCAAGGAGGGCGAAAAGCTGCCCTCCGAGGCCGAACTAGTCGAGCATTACGGGGTTTCCCGTATGACGGTTCGAAACTCCTTCTCCGTTCTCCAGGGCGAGGGCCTGGTGCACGCCGAGCACGGCAAGGGCGTCTTCGTGCGACCACGCCCGCCTGTCAGGCGGCTCGCCTCCGACCGGTTCGCCCGGCGCCACCGCGAGCAGGGGAAGTCCGCTTTCATCGTGGAGGCCGACGCCGCCGGCAGTCACCCGCAGGTGGACAGCCTGGAGGTCAAGGAGGAGAAGGCCAGCCAGGACGTCTCCACCCGGCTCGGGTCCGTGCGACGGGTGCTGGCCCGGCGTCGGAGGTATCTGCTGGACGGGCGGCCCGTGGAGTTCGCCACCTCGTACCTGCCGCTCGACATCGCGCGCGGTACGCCGATCGCCGAGCCGAACCCCGGGCCCGGGGGCATCTATGCCCGACTTGAGGAGCTGGGGCACCGCCTCGACCACTTCGAGGAAGAGATCCGTGCCCGGATGCCCTCTCCCGACGAAGTGCGCACGCTGCGGCTGGCCTCCGGCGTGCCGGTCATTCACCTGATCCGTACCGCGTTCGACGGTGAGGGGCGGGCCGTGGAGGTCTGCGACACGGTCATGGCGGCGGACGCGTACGTCCTGTCGTACCAGCTCCCGGCGACCTGAGCGCCTGATCGGCGGTGGTGCGCGGGGACGCTTCTCCGAACTCGTACACCCCAACACGCTTACTCGTATAGACGAGTGGGCAAGTTGTGTGGCAAGGTGGTTGCCGTTTCCGGAGTTCGGGTTCGAACGCCGCATCTTGTATAGACGAGTAGACAGGAAAAAGCCTTGCGTACCATCCGCGTAGAGACCTCGGCCGCAACGATCCTGCTGACCGAGGCCCCCGAGCCCAAGGTCCGCGACCGGCAGACGGGCGAGATCGCCAAGGACGCTACCAGCGGTGAGGCGCTCATGACGATCGGCGTCGTCTACATCGAGGAGGGCGAGTCGTCGCTGATCAAGGTCACCGTTCCGGAGAGCGGAGTGTCCGAGGGACTGACGCTCGGGGCTCCGGTTTCGCTTCCGGGTCTGGTGGCCCGGCCGTGGGAGAGCGTCTTCAACGGGCAGCAGCGTCACGGCATCGCGTTCCGCGCCGCCGCCGTGACTCCGGCCGCCTTCCCGGCCGCCACCGGGGCCGCTGCCTGATGACCGATCTGACGACACTCCTGGAGGTGGGTGGTCCTGTCGCCGCACTCGGCGGCGGGGCCGCCTACGCCCGGGCCAAGCACCCCGGGGTGTACTGGTCCACGGTCGGCCTGCCGATATCCACGGCCCGGCTCCTCAGCTCATACGGCTCGGTCATGGAAGCCTGCGGCCTGACCGTGGCTCCGTCCCGGCTGCGCATGCTGGCGGTCAAGGCCACCACCCGCCGCGAGATCCGTCCCGTACCGCCGCGTCGGGGCATCATCCGCCCCACCTCGACCGGGCTTCGACTTCGGCTTCGGCTCGCTCCGGGGCAGGAACCAGCCGACGTCGCCGCCTCGGCGGAACGGCTGCGGCATACCTGGGGCGTTCACGCCGTGTACGTGACCACGGTCAAGCCGGGTGTGGTTGAGCTGCGGCTGGTCGGCTTCGACGTGCTGCGGCAGGTGCGGATGCCGCGCAAGGTGGACGCCGGGTCCCTTCAGGTGCCTGTGGCCCTGCGCGAGGACGCCATGCCGTTCATACGCGACTACCGGACTGTGCCCCACCAACTCACCCTCGGCGCGACGCTGTCGGGCAAGTCCATGTATCTGCGGCACCTGATCGCCGGACTCGCCCCTCAGCCGGTCGCCCTGGTCGGCATCGACTGCAAGCGCGGTGTGGAGCTGGCGCCGTTTGCCGCCCGCCTCTCCGCGCTGGCGACCGAACCGGAACAGGCAGCCGAGCTGCTGCCCGTGCTCGTAAAGGAAATGGAGGACCGATACGACCTGATCAAGGCCCGGCAAGGCATCGCCCCGGACACTCCGGCCGAGGAGATCACCTCCGACATCTGGGGACTGCCCGAGTCCAAACGCCCCGTCCCTCTCGTGCTGTTCGTGGACGAGGTGGCTGAACTCTTCCTCGTCGCCACCAGGAAGGACGAGGAACGCCGGGACGAGATGGTCACCCAGCTCATCCGACTCGCCCAACTCGGCCGCGCGGCCGGCATCTACCTGGAGGTCTGCGGGCAACGCTTCGGCGCCGAGCTGGGCAAGGGCGCCACCATGCTGCGAGCCCAGTTGACCGGCCGCGTCTGCCACCGAGTGAACGACGAAGCCTCCGCGAAGATGGCGCTCGGCGACATCGCACCCGAAGCGGTCACGGCCGCCTGCGCCATCGCCCCCGAACGACCCGGCCTCGCCGTGGCAGGTGACACCTCGGGCGGCTGGTCACGCATCCGGACGCCGTACCTGTCCCTCGGTGACGCCGCCGCGACCTGCCGCGAATACGCGCACCAGGTGCCGGACCTGCCCGTGCTCAAGCCCTTCCAGCCCCAGGTGACGGTACCGCCGGTTGAATCCCCGGCCCCGGTCATCGAGACGCGCCCAGCAACCGGCTGACCTCCTCCACCAACCCGGTCGGCGTGACCGCCTCACGCCAAGTCCCTACCTCTCGCATGCCTGAATCCGGAAGGAGCCGCATCATGCGCGCCCAACTGGCCCGCGTTGACGCGGTGCTCATCCAAGCCGTCATCGCTGCCGCACTGTCCTTCGCCCACCTGCATGACATCGCCTCGGCGGCCGGGCAGGACGGATGGAAAGCCTGGGCCTACCCCATCAGCGTCGACCTGCTGCTCGTCGCCGCCTGGCGTCGCCTGCGGTCCGGGGAAGCGAAAGCGGCCGGGTGGTGCTGGTTCCTCATCGCGCTCACGGCCTCACTCGGAGCCAACGTCGCCACCGCCGGCCTGCTCGACATGAACCACGTCCCGGCCTGGCTGCGCATCCTCGTGGCGGGCTGGCCTGCGGTCGCCTTCCTCGGCGGCACCCTGCTCGCACACTCCGCACCGAAGACGATCGACCACGCCGCCGAACCCGACACGGACGACGACGAGGTCCATGACCAGGCGGAGGAACCAGAATTCCTCCCCGAGCCACCCGTCCACCCGGCACCCGAGCAAACCCCGCCCCCGCGTCCGGTCAACGAACCGGAACCGCCTGAGCGTCCCGCCCCGCCCGTTCCGGCCGCCCTCGTCGCACACGCCCGCAAGGTCGCCGCCGAACACCACACCCGCACCGGAACACCCATCGACACCCCCACCCTCCGCGCCCGCCTCGGCGTCCCCGCACCCATGGCCGAAGCCATCGCCACCCACCTCTGAACGGAGACCTGCGTGACCGCCAACCGCCGCTTCCGCAACGTCGTCCGCATCGGCCCCGTCCAGGTCGGCACGTACTACGACGCCCGGGGCCATGAGAAGCACACCGCCGCCTGCTCCGCCCCGCGCTGCGGCTTCTCCACCGACTACGACGGCCGCCCCGCCGCCGAGCTGGCCGCCCGCACCCACCGCTGCCCCGTCCGCTGAAAGGACTCTCACCCCGTGACCGTCAGCCTGCCGCTTGTCGTCGTCCTCGGCTTCTTCGCCTGGGGAGCAGTCAGGTTCCTCGGCGTCCGCGTCTGGATCGTCGTCCTGATCGCCCTCTTCGGCTTCTGGCTCTCCCGAACCTTCCTCGCACCCGCCATCGAGTCCGGCACCCGCTCCGGCGTAAGCGTCATAAACGGCTCACACGCCTAGACGAGTAGATAAGGAGACCTGACCCGTGTTCCTCCCGAAGTACCCCGACAGCCCGACCCCGCCGCCGCTCACACCCACAGCCCGACCGAGCCGACACCCGTACGGCGCTCGCTCCCGTCGGTGTCCATCGATCAGAAGACCGTCGCGGCCCTGGTCGTCGGTGGAGTCGTCCTCACCGCGCTCCTGGCCGCCGTAGCCGTCACGGCCATCTCCGTTGCCGTGGCCGCCGTCGTCCTGCGCTCCATGCTCCGCGCCCACCGCCGCTGAACCGCGCTGGCCTCCGGGGCGGCGGCACACGACCAAGCATTTCGCCGCCCCGGCGCCTGTTCCTCCCGACCGAGCCAGTCAGAAGGGGAAACGCCATCTTCACCCGCACCACTCCGGCCCCACTCCCGGAACTCGCGAACCTGGCCGCGCAGGGCACGCTGCCGGGTATCCTCCGCCAACTCTCCGGACTCGGCGGCTGCACCAACCCGATCCGTCTCAACGGCCACCGCACCGAGTACGACGTCGACACCACGACCGGCGAGATCGGCAACGTCCTCCACCGCCTCGACTCGTCCAGCCTCCCGGCCGGTCAGCTCCTGGTCCGCTGCAACAACCGCCGCACGACCCGCTGCGCGGCCTGTGCCGAGGTCTACCGTCGCGACACCTTCCATCTGATCACCTCCGGCTTGCGCGGCGGCAAGGGCATCCCCGAACACGTCGCCGCCCACCCCCGCGTCTTCGCCACCTTCACCGCGCCGAGCTTCGGCCCGGTCCACAACCGCCCCTCCAGCGGGCGCCCGTGCCGCTGCGGCACCCATCACGACCAGGACGACGACGTACTCGGCTCCCCGCTTGACCCGGACACCTACGACTACGAAGCCGCCGTGCTCTGGAACGCCCACGCCGGTCCGCTCTGGCGGCGCTTCTCCACCTACCTGCGCCGAGAGGTCGCCAAGCGCGCCAGCCTGTCCCAGCGGCGCTTCCGCGAGCACGCCCGTGTGTCCTTCGCCAAGGTCGCCGAGTACCAGAAGCGCGGCGCGGTCCACTTCCACGCGGTCATCCGCATCGACGGCCCCAGCGGCGGCGACACCTCACCCCCTACTTGGGCAACCGCCGAGCTGCTCACGGACGCTATCGGCGCTGCCGCTGCCAAGGTCCGCGTGGACGGCCCGGTCATCGACGGCCGCACGCACACCTTCACCTTCGGTCGCCAACTCGACGTCCGCACCATCCGCTCGGCCGACTTCAACGACGGCCAGGAACTGACCGAACGGGCCGTCGCCGCATACATCGCCAAGTACGCCACCAAGGGCGCCGAGACCGCGACGGGAGCTCTGGACCGGCCGCTCAAGTTCGCCGCCGAACTCGCCCAGCTCGACATCAGCGACCACGCCCGCCGCATGATCCGCACCGCATGGTTCCTTGGCGCACGCAAGGACCTCGAACACCTACGCCTGCGCGCCTGGGCTCACATGCTCGGCTTCCGCGGCCACTTCTCCACCAAGTCCCGCCGCTACTCCACCACCCTCGGCGCCCTCCGCGACGCCCGCGCCGAATGGCGCCGCGCCCAAGCCGCCGCAGCCACCGGCCCCGAGCCCGAGACGACGTACGTCCTCGCGCACTGGGTCTTCGCCGGAACCGGCCTCTCGGACACCGAAGCCTGGCTTGCCGCATCTCTCGAACCCGCTCCCGGAACGGAAGGAGAACCGACATGGACCGCCGTCGAGACGAACTGATGACTGTCCCGCAGATCCTCGCCGAGCTCGGCGGAGTGTCCCGTCGAACCTTCTACCGCTGGCGCGAACTGGGGCAGGCCCCGGAAGCGATCAAGCTTCCGAACGGTGAGCTCCGCGTATGGCGCAGTGACTTCGACGCCTGGCTCCACGGGCTCGCGGAGGCAGCGTGAAGTCGCATGACGTACGGGTGTGGGGCATCCGTAAGCGGCCGTACAAGACGCCGTCGTATGACGTGCGATGGAAGGTCGGCGATGCCCCGCCGTTCTCCGAGACCTTCAGGACGAAGGCACTCGCCGACAACTTCCGGGCCAAGCTTCTTCGGGCCGCCCAGAAGGGCGAGACATTCGACACGGAAACCGGTCTGCCGGACTCCATGGCACCGGCCAAAGAGTCCCGTACCTGGTACGACTTCGCACGGGCATACGTCGCCATGAAGTGGCCGCACGCTGCTCCGAACTCCCGCGACAGCCTGAACGAGACGATGACGCTCGTCACCACTCAGCTGTTGGGCGATCGCCCGGGGCGGCCAGCTGACGACGTTCTGCGCCGTGCCCTACGGGGCTGGGCTTTCGTCGTCCAAGCCTCGGACGAGGAAGCTCCGCCGGTCGACATCGCGAACGCTCTTCGCTGGGTGGCCAAGGCCTCGCTGCCGTTGGCGACGCTCAAGAATCCGGCAGACATCCGCCGCGTCCTCGACTCGCTCAAGCTCAAGCTGTCGGGCGCTCCAGCGGCCGCCGAGACGGTACGGCGTAAGCGGGCGGTCCTCTTCAACGCCCTCGCGTACGCGGTCGAACTGGGGGAGCTTCCGGAGAACCCGGTCACGCTCGTGAAGTGGAAGCCGCCGAAGGTGACCAAGGAAGTCGACCGCCGGGTCGTGGTGAACCCTCGGCAGGCGCGCGAACTCCTGGCCGCAGTCTCTTACGTCGGCGGCTACCGCAGAGCCCGTGGGCGGCGCCTGGTCGCGCTCTTCGCCTGCATGTACTTCGGTGGGCTTCGGCCGGCGGAAGCTGTGGCGCTGCGTCGTCCGGACTGCACCCTGCCGGAGACCGGGTGGGGTTCGCTGATCCTGGAGAAGACCCGCCCGACCGTCGGGAAGCGCTGGACCGGGACCGGGGAGGTTCACGACAACCGCGGCCTTAAGAATCGCCCCACGAACGAAACCCGTATTGTCCCGATCCCGCCTCGCCTCGTCCGCATGCTCCTCGCCCACATCGAGGAGTTCGGCACCGCCAAGGACGGGCGGCTGTTCGCCAATGAACGTGGGGGAGTGGTCGCCTCCACTACGTACTGGCGCGTCTGGGACGAGGCCCGGCACCTGGCGCTCACGCCGGAACAGGTGGCCTCGCCGCTGGCCGCTCGACCGTACGACCTGAGGCACGCCGCGCTCTCCGCCTGGCTCAACGCCGGCGTCGACCCCACCGAGGTGGCGGAACGCGCGGGCAACAGCGTCGAAGTGCTGCTGAGCCGGTACGCGAAGTGTCTCGACGGCCGCCAGGACGTTGCCAACCGCCGGATCGCCGAGCTCCTCGGTGAGGGCGACGGCCAGGAGGACGAGCCCGGCGACGGGACCTGATCCCGGCACACCTCCGACACGCGCACCTGCGGCATGATGGCCCCTGGACTACGGTCCGGGGGCCTCGGCGTTTTCCGGCCCTGACCTGCGGGTTCCTGGCCTGCGGCCAGTCCACGGATAGTCCACGGCACCCGACATACAGCCGCTCCAAGCGGCACACGCCCGCACATACGCGAAGACCCCGTCCCAGCGAAAGCGCTGATGGCGGGGTCTCTGGGCACCTCACACAAGGTGCCCCCGGCAGGATTCGAACCTGCGCACACGGCTCCGGAGGCCGTTGCTCTATCCCCTGAGCTACGGGGGCGTGTCGGTCGCGTTGCTCGCGGCGACGGGTAGAACACTACCAGCTCCCTCGGGGTGGTCATGAACGGGTTTCCGCTGCCGGGGAAGGGGGTGCGGGTCGCTCGTGCGGGGTGGAAGTGGGGAAAACCGGGACGCGGTGGCCGGGGCCGACCTACTCTCGAGTTGTGCCAGGCGCGTCGGGCCGGGTGCTTGTTGTGGACGACAACAAGGTCATCCGGCAGTTGATCAGGGTCAACCTCGAGCTTGAGGGGCTGGAGGTCGTGACCGCGGCCGATGGTGCCGAGTGTCTCGATGTCGTTCATCAGGTGCGGCCCGATGTCGTGACGCTCGACGTGGCCATGCCGCGGCTGGACGGGCTGAGGACCGCCTCCCGGTTGCGGGCCGATCCGCGGACCCGGGATGTGCCCCTCGCCATCGTCAGCGCCTGCACCCAGTACGAGGTGGAGGCCGGGCTCGACGTGGGCGTCGACGCCTTCCTCGCCAAGCCCTTCGAGCCGGCCGAACTGGTCGGCATGGTGCGGCAGTTGATGGAGCGGGCCCGGAGCCGGGGGCGACAGGGCGGTGCCGGTCCCGACGTCGGCGGCGGTGCCCAGACACCCGCCGTCGATCAGTCGGCCGTACCGTAGGGGCAGGTAGTCGATCGGCAGGCCGTGCCTCTAGGGGGAGGCAGTCGATCGGCAGGCCGTGCTTGTAGGGGCAGGCAGTCGATCGGCAGGCCGTGCTTGTAGGGGCAGGCAGTCGATCGGCACGCCGTACCGTAGGGGCAGGCAGTCGATCGGCACGCCGTACCGTAGGGGCAGGCAGTCGATCAGCAAGCCGTCCCCGTAAGGGCCGGCCGTCGATCACGCCGCCGTACCGCGAGGGACGAGTCGCCGTACACCACCCCGCGTCCACATCCCGGACCCTCCCCCAAACCGGCTCGCCTACCCACCCCCCTCCTCCCATACGCTTGTCCCCGTGACCCCCGTCGAGCTCTCCCGCACCGTGCTGCACGCCGTGCGTCGCGCTGTCGACGAGGGGGAGCTGAGCGTGACCGTGCCGGAGCGGGCCGTGGTCACGCCGCCGGGGCCCGGGGGGTGTGGCGACTACGCCACCAACATCGCCCTCCAGCTGGCCGGCGCGGCGGGGCAGCCGCCGCGGCGCGTCGCCGAGATCCTCCGCGCGCGCCTGCTCCACGAGCACTGCGTCACCGACGTCGTCGTCACCGGGCCCGGCTTCCTCAACCTCAGCCTGGAGAGCACCGCCTCCGCCGACCTCGTCGAGGAGATCCTGCGGCGCGGGCGGCGGTACGGCCACGCCGTGGGGTTCAGCGGGAACATCGTCCAGCTCCGGTGCCCGGCCGAGGTCCGTGCCGTCGTCGTCGCGGACGCCATCGCCCGCGTGCGGCGCAGCCAGGGTGACGTCGTCCGCGTCCATCACGACGGGCCGCCCGCCCCGGAGTGGGAGTCCGTCCTCGGCGTCGACATCGACGACTCCCACGGGCCCCGCGCTCTCGCCGACGTCGATCTCACCGTGCGCCCCGTCCCCGCCCCCGCCGACCCCCTCCCCCTCGGCCGCGACGCCGCCCGCTGGGCGCTGCTGTACCCCGCCGCGCACGACCGGCCCCGGATCACCCCCGAGCACCTCGTCCAGCGGGAGACCAACCCCCTCTTCCGCGTTCGGTACGCCCACGCCCGCACCCGGGCGCTGCTGCGCAACGCCGCCGACCTCGGCTTCCACCCCGAGCCCGGCCCGGTGGGCGGCGGTGACGCGCTGGTCGCCCTGCTCGGCGACCACCCCCGCGTCCTCGCCACCGCCCAGGACACCCCCGACCGCCTGGCCCGGCACCTCCTCGCCGTCGCCGATGCCGCGCTGCCCCTGTTCCCCGCCGTGCTGCCCCTCGGCGAGGAGAAACCCTCGGCCGCCCACCGTGCCCGGCTCGCCCTCGCCGAAGCGGCCGGGACGGTGCTGGCCGGCGGCCTGTCCCTGCTCGGCATCGACGCACCCGACCATCTTTGAAAGAGCACGCAGAATGAGCCGTTCCGCACACCCCGCCGGGCCCCGTCACGCCGATGTCCTCCCCGAGGGCCACTACTCCGCCCCGCCCGCCGACCTCAACGCGCTCGACCCCAAGGTCTGGGCCCAGACCGTGACCCGCGACGAGGACGGTGTGGTCACCGTCGGCGGGATCCCCGTCACGCGGCTCGCCGAGGAGTTCGGCACCCCGGCCTACGTCCTCGACGAGGCCGACTTCCGGGCCCGCGCGCGTGCCTGGCGCAGCGCCTTCGGGACCGAGGCCGACGTCTACTACGCCGGCAAGGCGTTCCTGTCCCGCGCCGTGGTGCGCTGGCTGCACGAGGAGGGGCTGAACGTCGACGTCTGCTCCGGCGGCGAGCTGGCCACCGCCCTGTCCGCGGGCATGCCCGCCGAGCGCATCGCCTTCCACGGCAACAACAAGTCCGTCGACGAGATCACCCGGGCCGTCGAGGCCGGCGTGGGCCACATCGTCCTCGACTCCTTCCAGGAGATCGTCCGCGTCGCCCACATCGCCCGGGAGCTGGGCAGGCGCCAGAAGGTCCTCATCCGGATCACGGTCGGCGTCGAGGCCCACACGCACGAGTTCATCGCCACCGCCCACGAGGACCAGAAGTTCGGCATCCCGCTCGCCGGCGGGCAGGCCGCCGAGGCCGTCCGGCGGGCGCTCCAGCTCGACGGGCTGGAGCTGGTCGGCATCCACAGCCACATCGGCTCGCAGATCTTCGACATGTCCGGGTTCGAGGTCGCCGCCCACCGGGTGGTCGGGCTGCTGAAGGACGTCCGCGACGAGCACGGCGTCGAGCTGCCCGAGATCGACCTCGGCGGCGGGCTCGGCATCGCGTACACCAGCGACGACGACCCCCGCGAGCCGCACGAGATCGCCAAGGCGCTCACCGAGATCGTCAGCCGCGAGTGCGAGGCCGCCAAGCTGCGCACCCCTCGCATCTCCGTCGAGCCGGGGCGGGCCATCGTCGGGCCGACCGCCTTCACGCTCTACGAGGTCGGCACCATCAAGCCCCTCGACGGGCTGCGCACGTACGTCTCCGTCGACGGCGGCATGTCGGACAACATCCGCACCGCGCTGTACGACGCCGAGTACAGCGTCGCCCTGGTGTCCCGGACGTCCGACGCCGAGCCGATGCTCGCCCGGGTCGTCGGCAAGCACTGCGAGAGCGGGGACATCGTGGTCAAGGACGCGTTCCTGCCGGGCGACCTGGCACCGGGCGACCTCGTCGCCGTACCCGCCACCGGCGCCTACTGCCGGTCCATGGCCAGCAACTACAACCACGTGCTCCGCCCGCCGGTCGTGGCCGTCGAGGGCGGAGAGGCGCGCGTGATCGTCCGCCGGGAGACGGAGGAGGACCTGCTGCGTCTCGACGTCGGCTGAGCGAAGAGCCGTGCGAGCGGGGGCGGAAGATCTCCTGTCTTCCGCCTCCGCGCAAATGAAATAGACGTCTCAAAATTCGGACCGAGGGCAGAAAGTCCCGTCCGGTGAGTGAGACTGGTTCCACCGTAGACGGTAAAGAGGAAACGAGGTCGGATGATGCGTACGCGTCCGCTGAAGGTGGCGCTGCTGGGCTGTGGAGTGGTCGGCTCAGAGGTGGCGCGCATCATGACGACGCACGCCGACGACCTCACGGCCCGGATCGGGGCCCCGGTGGAGCTCGCGGGCGTGGCCGTGCGGCGGCCCGACCGGGTCAGGGAGGGCATCGACCCGGCCCTCGTCACCACCGACGCCACCGCCCTCGTCAAACGCGGCGACATCGACGTCGTCGTGGAGGTGATCGGCGGGATCGAGCCCGCCCGGACCCTCATCACCACCGCCTTCGAGCACGGCGCCTCCGTCGTCTCCGCCAACAAGGCGCTGCTCGCCCAGGACGGTGCCGCCCTGCACGCCGCCGCCGAGGAGCACGACGCGGACCTCTACTACGAGGCCGCCGTCGCCGGTGCCATCCCGCTGATCCGCCCGCTGCGCGAGTCCCTCGCCGGCGACAAGATCAACCGCGTGATGGGCATCGTCAACGGGACCACCAACTTCATCCTCGACAAGATGGACTCCACGGGGGCGGGCTACCAGGAGGCCCTCGACGAGGCGACCGCGCTCGGCTACGCGGAGGCCGACCCCACCGCCGACGTCGAGGGCTTCGACGCCGCCGCCAAGGCCGCCATCCTGGCCGGCATCGCCTTCCACACGCGCGTGCGCCTCGACGACGTCTACCGCGAGGGCATGACCGAGGTGACGGCGGCCGACTTCGCCTCCGCCAAGGAGATGGGCTGCACCATCAAGCTGCTCGCCATCTGCGAGCGGGCCGCGGACGGCGGGTCCGTCACCGCGCGCGTGCACCCGGCCATGATCCCGCTGAGCCACCCGCTGGCCTCCGTCCGCGGCGCCTACAACGCCGTGTTCGTCGAGTCCGACGCCGCCGGGCAGCTCATGTTCTACGGGCCCGGAGCGGGCGGTTCCCCGACGGCGTCCGCCGTGCTCGGCGACCTCGTCGCCGTCTGCCGCAACCGGATCGGCGGCGCGACCGGACCGGGGGAGTCCGCCTACGCCGCGCTGCCGGTGTCGCCGATGGGCGACGTGGTCACGCGCTACCACATCAGCCTGGACGTGGCCGACAAACCGGGTGTTCTCGCCCAGGTCGCGACCGTTTTCGCCGAGCACGGAGTCTCGATCGATACGGTTCGCCAGCAGGGGAAGGACGGCGAGGCGTCCCTCGTCGTCGTCACGCACCGCGCGTCCGACGCCGCCCTCACCGGGACCGTCGAGGCGTTGCGCAAGCTCGACACCGTGCGTGGTGTCGCCAGCATCATGCGGGTTGAAGGAGAGTAACCAGCAATGACCCACCAGTGGCGCGGAATCATCGAGGAGTACCGGGACCGGCTGCCGGTATCCGACACCACGCCGGTCGTGACGCTCCGCGAGGGCGGCACGCCCCTCGTGCCCGCGCAGGTGCTCTCCGAGCGCACGGGCTGTGAGGTCCACCTCAAGGTGGAGGGCGCGAACCCGACCGGGTCCTTCAAGGACCGCGGCATGACCATGGCCATCACGCGGGCCAAGGAGGAGGGCGCGCAGGCGGTCATCTGCGCCTCCACCGGCAACACGTCGGCCTCCGCCGCCGCGTACGCCGTCCGCGCCGGCATGGTCTGCGCCGTGCTCGTGCCGCAGGGCAAGATCGCGCTCGGCAAGATGGGCCAGGCCCTCGTGCACGGCGCGAAGATCCTCCAGGTCGACGGCAACTTCGACGACTGCCTCACCCTCGCGCGCGGCCTCAGCGACAACTACCCCGTCGCACTGGTCAATTCGGTCAACCCGGTCCGTATCGAGGGCCAGAAGACGGCCTCGTTCGAGATCGTGGACATGCTCGGGGACGCGCCCGACATCCACGTCCTGCCGGTGGGCAACGCGGGCAACATCACGGCCTATTGGAAGGGCTACAAGGAGTACGCCGCCGACGGCGTCGCCACGAAGACCCCCCGCATGTGGGGATTCCAGGCCTCCGGTTCCGCGCCCCTCGTGCGCGGCGAGGTCGTCAAGGACCCCTCGACCATCGCCACCGCCATCCGCATCGGCAACCCGGCGTCCTGGCAGTACGCGATCGCCGCGCGCGACGAGTCGGGCGGCTCCATCGACGAGGTGACGGACCGTGAGATCCTGCGCGCCTACCGGCTGTTGGCCTCGCAGGAGGGCGTCTTCGTCGAGCCCGCGTCCGCCGCGTCCGTCGCCGGTCTGCTGAAGGCCGCCGAGCAGGGCAAGGTCGACCCGGGCCAGCGCATCGTGTGCACGGTCACCGGCAACGGGCTGAAGGACCCCGACTGGGCCGTCGCCGGTGCTCCGCAGCCGGTCACCGTCCCCGTCGACGCGGCGGCCGCGGCGGAGCGCCTGGGTCTCGTCTGACGGCGCTCGAACCGGCCTGACGTGCGCCGACGCACCGAGCGCCGGTGTCACGCCCGACACGTTCCGGCGTAAGACGGCGCCGGGCCGGGGAGAATCCCTACGGGGGGTGCACAGGGGGCTTACGACACGCATCGTGCGCCTCCTGTGCGCCCTATGTCGCCACAGAACCTTCCTTCGATAGGCTGTACTGAACCCGCCCGCCGCATATGCCTCCGCATGGAGCGGTTCCGCGCCGTCTCCACGGCCGGGACAGCGGCCGGCCACCCCGGTCGGCAGCGGCCCCCCGGGTTCTCGTACGTCATCGAATGTCCGTTGACCGTCATTCGACAATCACCGCAGCTCAAGGAGAGTCATCGAGCGATGGCCGGTCCAGCGTTCCGCGCCGCCGCCGTCCGGGTGCGCGTCCCCGCCACCAGCGCCAACCTCGGCCCGGGCTTCGACGCCCTCGGCCTGGCGCTGGGCTTGTACGACGACGTGGTCGTCCGGGTGGCCGACTCCGGGCTGCACATCGACATCGCGGGTGAGGGCAGCGAGACGCTCCCCCGTGACGAGCAGCACCTTCTCGTGCGTTCCCTGCGTACCGCCTTCGATCTGCTGGGCGGACAGCCGCGCGGCCTGGAAATCGTCTGCGCCAACCGCATTCCGCACGGCCGGGGCCTGGGCTCCTCCTCGGCCGCCATCTGCGCCGGCATCGTCGCCGCCCGCGCCGTGACCATAGGCGCCGAGGCCAAGCTCGACGACACGGCGCTGCTGGAGCTCGCCACCGAGATCGAGGGCCACCCCGACAACGTCGCCGCGTGCCTGCTGGGCGGCTTCACGCTGTCCTGGATGGAGGGCGGCGCGGCCCGCGCGATCAGGATGGACCCCGCCGATTCCATCGTTCCGGTGGTTTTCGTGCCCGGAAAGCCGGTACTCACCGAGACGGCGCGCGGCCTGCTCCCGCGCACCGTTCCGCACGTCGACGCGGCCACCAACGCCGGCCGGGCCGCCCTGCTCGTCGAGGCCCTGACCAGGCGCCCCGAGCTGCTGCTTCCCGCCACCGAGGACCGTCTGCACCAGGAGTACCGCGCCCCGGCCATGCCGGAGAGCGCGGCGCTGGTGGAGCGGCTGCGGAGCGACGGCATCCCCGCGGTCATCTCCGGCGCCGGGCCGACGGTCATGGCGCTGGCCGACGCGGACACCGCCGACAAGGTCGAGGCCCTGGCCGGCGCGGACTGGGCCGCGAACCGGCTGAGCCTCGACGCGTACGGCGCGAGCGTGCTTCCGCTCGCGACCTGACACACGCTTGCCGGAATTGGAGAGGGGGAATGTTTGTTGGATCCGGTAGTGTTAACCTCAAGTCTGCACCCGACCCCACCATGGCGAGGTGCCTCGTGTCCCCGTCCGGGACAGACATTCTTCCGGGAGCCCCCCAAGCCGCACTGTGTTCCGTACGTCGGACCGTACGCCGTACGAGGACACTGAGCGGGCCGCAGGGCACGCTCCGGAACCGGTGCTACCACGCCGCGTGACACTGACACTGGGTGCCACGACTCAAGGAAGCGCCATCACCAGATTCCTCCGCCGCTTAGGCGGACCACCGCCCCGGCACGGTTCACACCACACGGACCGAAGCCGGACAGCACAACCGGTCGCCGAGCCAGACAGGCCGACGTCCGCTCCAGGGAAGGACCCTTCGTGAGCGACACCACCGATCTGATGGGCGCACGTGTCGAGGAGACCGCTGCCGCGCCCGCCACGGACGCCTCCGCGCCTGCCACCGGTGCCGGCTCCCGGCGGCGCCGCGGTACCGGCCTCGAGGGCATGGTGCTGGCCGAGCTGCAGCAGGTCGCATCCGGCCTCGGCATCAGGGGCACCGCGCGCATGCGCAAGAGCCAGCTGATCGAGGTCATCAAGGAGGCGCAGGCGTCCGGCGGCGCCGCTCCGGCCGCGAAGGCCGACGCCCCCGCCGAGACCAAGCCCAAGCGCCGCGCCACCTCCCGGGCCCGTACGGGCGACAACGGTGAGAAGGCCGAGAAGAAGGCGGACGCGAAGGAGGCCCCCGAGGCCCCCGCGGAGAAGGCCGAGAAGGCCACGGCCCAGCAGCAGATCGAGATCCCCGGCCAGCCGGCCTCCGACGACGCTCCGTCCGAGCGCCGCCGTCGCCGCGCCACCGCCGATGCCGGATCCCCTGCTTCCGCTCCCGAGACGGTCGCCGCCGAGGCGAAGAGCGAGCCCAAGGCCGAGACGCCGGCGCAGCAGCAGTCCCAGGGCAACGAGGCCAAGTCCGACGGGGACGGCGAGGGCCGTCGCCGTGACCGCCGGGACCGCGGCCGGGACCGCGACCGCGACCGTGACCGCCGTGGCGGCAAGGGCGACGACCAGCAGGGCGGCGGTCGCCAGGACCGCGGCCAGCAGCAGAACCAGCAGGGCGGCGGCCGCCAGGACCGTGGGCAGCAGCAGGACGACGACGACTTCGAGGGCGGCCGTCGCGGCCGTCGCGGGCGTTACCGAGACCGCCGGGGCCGTCGCGGCCGCGACGACATGGCCACCGAGCCGCAGATCAACGAGGACGACGTCCTGATCCCCGTCGCGGGCATCCTGGACATCCTCGACAACTACGCCTTCATCCGCACGTCCGGCTACCTGCCCGGCCCGAACGACGTGTACGTCTCCCTCGCCCAGGTCCGCAAGAACGGCCTGCGCAAGGGCGACCACATCACCGGTGCGGTGCGGCAGCCCAAGGAAGGCGAGCGGCGCGAGAAGTTCAACGCGCTGGTCCGCCTGGACTCCGTCAACGGCATGGCGCCCGAACACGGCCGCGGCCGCCCGGAGTTCAACAAGCTCACCCCGCTGTACCCGCAGGACCGCCTCCGCCTGGAGACGGACCCGGGCGTGCTCACCACCCGCATCATCGACCTCGTGTCGCCGATCGGTAAGGGCCAGCGCGGTCTGATCGTGGCCCCGCCGAAGACCGGCAAGACCATGATCATGCAGGCGATCGCCAACGCGATCACGCACAACAACCCCGAGTGCCACCTGATGGTCGTCCTGGTCGACGAGCGTCCGGAAGAGGTCACCGACATGCAGCGGTCGGTGAAGGGCGAGGTCATCTCCTCGACCTTCGACCGCCCCGCCGAGGACCACACCACCGTCGCCGAGCTGGCCATCGAGCGCGCCAAGCGCCTGGTGGAGCTGGGTCACGACGTGGTCGTGCTGCTCGACTCGATCACGCGTCTGGGCCGTGCGTACAACCTCGCCGCCCCGGCCTCCGGCCGCATCCTGTCCGGTGGTGTCGACTCGACGGCGCTGTACCCGCCGAAGCGCTTCTTCGGTGCCGCGCGGAACATCGAGGACGGCGGCTCGCTCACCATCCTCGCCACCGCGCTGGTGGACACCGGGTCCCGCATGGACGAGGTGATCTTCGAGGAGTTCAAGGGCACCGGCAACATGGAGCTCAAGCTCGACCGGAAGCTCGCCGACAAGCGCATCTTCCCGGCGGTGGACGTCGACGCGTCCGGCACGCGTAAGGAAGAGATCCTGCTCGGCAGCGAGGAGCTGGGCATCGTCTGGAAGCTGCGCCGGGTGCTGCACGCGCTCGACCAGCAGCAGGCGATCGAGCTGCTGCTCGACAAGATGAAGCAGACGAAGTCGAACGTCGAGTTCCTGATGCAGATCCAGAAGACGACGCCGACGCCCGGTAACGGCGACTAGTCGTCGACGCAGTCCCTCGAAGGGCCGTTTCTCGCCACCCAGTGACGAGAAACGGCCCTTCGGCGCAGAAGGGAACGGGCACTTCCAGTTGCCCCTCCACCTTTGCACCCCTGGGGGGACCTTCTTGCACACGTCCATGTCCGGCGCCGGTCGTCACAGACGCCGGATACGCCTCGCCCTGCCTCTCGGAGCCCTGGGCGTCGCCGCTGCGCTGGCCGCCGCGCTGCTGACCTCGTCCGCCGACGCCGCCACGCCGCTGCCGCAGCCCACGGTCAAGCCCGCCACCAGCTCCCCGTCACTCGCCGAGCTGGAGAAGCGCGTCGCCGGCGCCATGGCCGGTGACGACACCGCCGGGAAGACCAGCAAGGCCTCGCTCAGCGCCGGCACCACCACGAGCCGCATCGACCCGAAGGTCATCGGCGGCACCGACACCACCATCACCTCGGCCCCGTGGATGGCGCAGCTCCACTACTACGACGACCGCGGCACCTCCAGCACGAGCGACGACATCGGCTTCTTCTGCGGCGGCGCCGTGGTCGCGCCGACGAAGATCCTCACCGCCGCGCACTGCGTCAAGGGCTACGACTGGCACGCCAACGGCGCCGTCGTCACCGGCACCTCCCAGCTGCCCTCCGCCGACGGCACCGACCTGCACGGCGGCACCGTCACCGGCGTCTGGCGGCAGTGGAACCACCCCTCGTACAACGCGACGACCATCGACAACGACATCGCGGTGCTCACCCTGCCCGTCCCGGTGAAGGCCACGCCGATCCGCATGACGACGTCCGGGGACACCGCCTCCTACGCGGCCGGCACCAGCGCCCGGCTCTACGGCTGGGGCCGCACCAGCTCCACCAGCGACGACATCTCCGAGACGCTGAAGACGGCCACGCTGCCGATCCAGTCCGACACCACCTGCGCGGGCTACTACGGCGGGGACTTCATCAAGGGCCACATGGTCTGCGCCGGCCCGCCCGCCACCGGCAGCGACACCGGCACCACCTCCGCCTGCAACGGCGACTCCGGCGGCCCGCTGGTCGTCAACAACCGCATCGTCGGTGTCGTGTCCTGGGGCGTGACCGACTGCGTCGAGAAGGGCGCCTACAGCGTCTTCAGCAAGGTCAGCACGTATGTCGGCGCCGCCTACCCGCGGCTCGACGACACCAACGTCAACGGCGACCACAAGGCCGACCTGTGGGTGCGCAACGCCTCCACCAAGACCGGCTACTCCAAGAACTCCAACGGCACCTCCTTCGCCGCCCGTGAGTCCTGGGGCAACTGGAACGGCGTCAACCTCGTCCTGCAGACCGACCTCGACCGCGACGGCTACCAGGACCTGGTCTACCGGGTCAGCTCCACCGGCGACGTCTACTGGACGCACTACGTCATCTCCAGCGGCACCTGGTCCACCCAGCAGATCGCCGACAACTGGGCGACCCGCACCCGCATCATCACCCCCGGTGACGTCACCGGCGACTACCTGCCCGACCTGCTCTCGGTCGACTCGGCGGGCGTGCTGTGGATCTACCCGGGCAAGGGCAACGGCACCTTCGCCCCGCGCGTGAAGGTCGGCTCCGGCTGGAACCAGTACAACTCCGTGCGCGGCCACGGCGACTTCACCGGGGACGGCAAGACGGACCTGATCGCCCGCAGCAAGACGGGCGGTTACATCTACCTGTACAAGGGCACCGGCAAGGCCGGCACCGGTGCGTTCTCCGGCCGGATCAAGGTCCGCACCTGGAGCAGCACGACGTACAACGCCTTCGACGCGGTCGGCGACATCACCGGCGACGGCAAGGCCGACTTCCTGGCCCGCACCCCCGGCGGCACGCTCTACCTGTACAAGGGCACCGGCAAGGCCACCAGCGAGATCTTTGCCACAAGGCAGTCCGTGGGCACCGATTTCAAGCAGTACGACATCTTCGGCTGAAACCGCAGGTGAGGGAGGTATACCTCGCCGTTATGAACACGGACCGTGTCCACCGCCGCACGCGGCGGGCACGGTCCGTTGTGCAACCCTTTCCCGAGTTTCTCCGTCTGACCAGGCGGAGCGACGATGGTGCGAGGAAGGGTTCGGCCGACCACGCCTGGCACTGACCGCAGGGGGTAACCGACCGTAGACGAGCTGAGGAGCCCATGTCTGCCGAGAGCACGCCGGGCCCGGGCATACCGGGCGAGACCGGCACCACCGGAGCACGTCACCGCGCCAAGGGCCGCCGCCGCAAGCCCCGCAAGCGCCACAAGGGCATGATGATCATGGGCTGGACCGCCGCGGGCATCGTCGTCCTGGGGGGCACGGGCGTCGGGTACGTGTACTTCAAGCTCAACGGCAACCTCAAGAGCGTCGACATCGACCAGGCGCTCGGCACCGACCGCCCCAAGAAGGCCGACAACGGCTCCGAGAACATCCTGGTCCTCGGCTCCGACACCCGCGCCGGCGGCAACAAGAAGCTCGGCGGCGGCACCGACGACGGCAGCGCCCGCTCGGACACGGCGATGATCGTGCACGTCTACAAGGGCCACAAGAAGGCCAGCGTGGTCTCCATCCCGCGCGACACCCTCATCGACCGCCCCGCCTGCACGGACACCAAGGGCAACGAGTACCCCGCGGCCAACGGCGTGATGTTCAACTCCGCCTACTCCACCGGCGGGGCCGCCTGCGCCGTGAAGACCGTCGAGTCGATCACCGATCTGCGCATGGACCACTACCTGGAGGTCGACTTCGCCGGCTTCCAGAAGCTCATCGACGACCTCGGCGGCGTCGAGGTCACCACGACGAAGAGCATCGACGACCCCGACAGCCACCTGAAGCTCAAGGCCGGCACCCACAGACTCGACGGCGAGCAGGCCCTCGGCCTGGTCCGCACCCGGCACGGCGTCGGCGACGGCTCCGACCTCGGCCGCATCCAGCTCCAGCAGGCCTTCATCAAGGCCCTGGTCAACCAGGTCAAGGACGTCGGCGTCTTCACCAACCCCAAGAAGCTGCTCGACCTCGCGGAAACCGCGACCAAGACCGTGACCACCGACTCCGACCTCGGCTCGGTCAACAAGCTCGCGTCCTTCGCGAGCGGCCTGCAGGGCATCAGCCCCGCCAACATGCACATGGTCACCATGCCGGTCGAGTACGACCCGGCCGACCCCAACCGCGTCCTCCTCCAGAAGAAGAAGGCCGACCAGATCTGGAAGGCCCTGGCGAACGACGAGCCGATCCCGAAGAGCGCGACGAAGGGCACGGCGACCGGCGAGGCCAAGGGCGTCGTCAGCAGCTCCTGAGGGCCGCGCCCCAAAGGGGCGCGGGGAACCGCGCGAGCAACCACGAACGACCCGCGGGGAACAAACGACGGCAACCCCCGGTTTTGGGGGATGGCCCCAGTCCTGGCAGACTGGTACGTCGGCTCCGGTTCACGCTCCCGCACCCCGCGGCAGCGACCCGGCGCCCTCCCGAAACCTAGGAGACACCTTGAAGCGCGACATCCACCCCGAGTACGTCGAGACGCAGGTCAGCTGCACCTGCGGCGCGTCGTTCACCACGCGCAGCACCATCGAGTCCGGCACCATCCGGGCCGACGTCTGCTCCGAGTGCCACCCGTTCTACACGGGCAAGCAGAAGATCCTCGACACCGGTGGCCGTGTGGCCCGCTTCGAGGCCCGCTTCGGCAAGGCCGCCGGCTCCAAGAAGTAGCGAGCCCCGAACCGCCGGTCCACGGAAGCGCCCCCTTCACCGGGCGCTCCGGGACCGGCGTTTTTGGTCGCCCGCCCCTTCACCCCCGCCCGCACACAGGAGCCCAAGATGTTCGAGGCCGTCGAGGAACTCGTCGCCGAGCACGCCGACCTGGAGAAGAAGCTCGCCGACCCGTCGGTCCACGCCGACCAGGCCAACGCGCGCAAGCTGAACAAGCGGTACGCCGAGCTCACCCCCATTGTCGCCACCTACCGCTCCTGGACGCAGACGGGCGACGACATCGAGACCGCGCGCGAATTCGCCGCCGACGACCCCGACTTCATCGCCGAGGTCAAGGAGCTGGAGCAGCGGCGCGAGGAGCTGACCGAGAAGCTGCGCCTCCTGCTGATCCCCCGCGACCCCAGCGACGACAAGGACGTCATCCTGGAGATCAAGGCGGGCGCGGGCGGCGACGAGTCGGCGCTGTTCGCCGGCGACCTGCTGCGCATGTACCTGCGCTACGCCGAGCGCGTCGGCTGGAAGACCGAGATCATCGACGCCACCGAGTCCGAGCTGGGCGGCTACAAGGACGTCCAGGTCGCCGTGAAGACCAAGGGGCAGACCGAACCCGGCCAGGGCGTCTGGGCGCGGCTGAAGTACGAGGGCGGCGTGCACCGCGTGCAGCGCGTCCCCGCGACGGAGTCCCAGGGCCGTATCCACACCTCCGCGGCCGGTGTCCTCGTGACGCCCGAGGCGGAGGAGGTCGACGTCGAGATCAACCCGAACGACCTGCGCATCGACGTCTACCGGTCCTCCGGACCCGGCGGGCAGTCCGTCAACACCACCGACTCCGCCGTGCGCATCACGCACATCCCGACCGGAGTCGTCGCCTCCTGCCAGAACGAGAAGAGCCAGCTGCAGAACAAGGAGCAGGCACTGCGTATCCTGCGCTCCAGGCTGCTCGCCGCGGCGCAGGAGGAAGCGGAGAGGAACGCCGCCGACGCCCGCCGCAGCCAGGTCCGCACCGTCGACCGCTCCGAGAAGATCCGCACGTACAACTTCCCGGAGAACCGCATCTCGGACCACCGCGTCGGCTTCAAGGCGTACAACCTGGACCAGGTCCTGGACGGCGACCTCGACGCGGTGATCCAGGCCTGCGTCGACGCGGACTCGGCCGCCAAGCTGGCAGCCGCGTAAGGCACGTAGGAGTGCGGAAGCACTGAATACCGGAGGACTTGCGTGAATCTGCTGCTCGCGGAGGTGGCCCAGGCCACCCAGCGGCTCGCCGACGCCGGCGTGCCCTCGCCGCGCACCGACGCGGAGGAACTCGCCGCGTTCGTGCACGGCGTGAAGCGCGGCGAGCTGCACTCCGTCAAGGACTCCGACTTCGACGCCCGTTACTGGGAGGTCATCGCCCGCCGCGAGGCCCGCGAACCGCTCCAGCACATCACCGGACGCGCCTACTTCCGCTACCTGGAACTCCAGGTCGGGCCGGGGGTGTTCGTGCCGCGCCCGGAGACCGAGTCCGTGGTCGGCTGGGCCATAGACGCCGTGCGGGCCATGGACGTCGTCGAGCCGTGCATCGTCGACCTGTGCACCGGCTCCGGCGCCATCGCGCTCGCCCTCGCCCAGGAGGTCCCGCGCTCCCGCGTGCACGCCGTGGAGCTGTCCGAGGACGCCCTGAAGTGGACCCGCAAGAACGTCGAGGGGTCCAGGGTCGACCTGCGGCAGGGCAACGCCCTGACGGCCTTCCCGGACCTGGACGGCCAGGTCGACCTGGTCATCTCCAACCCGCCGTACATCCCGCTCACCGAGTGGGAGTACGTCGCCCCCGAGGCGCGGGACTACGACCCCGACATGGCGCTCTTCTCCGGCGAGGACGGCCTCGACCTGATCCGCGGCCTGGAGCGCACCGCGCACCGGCTGCTGCGCCCCGGCGGCGTGGTGGTCGTGGAGCACGCCGACACCCAGGGCGGCCAGGTGCCGTGGATCTTCGCCGAGGACCGCGGCTGGACCGACGCCGCCGACCACCCGGACCTGAACAACCGCCCGCGTTTCGCCACGGCCCGCAAGGCACTGCCGTGAGCACCCCGCAGTCCCCGCAGAACCCGCAGAACCCGCAGTCTTCGAAGTCTTCATCCCAGCAGCACGTGTACGAGGAGGCCAGCTAAAGATGGCACGGCGATACGACACCAACGACGCGACCGACCGCGTGACCGGTCTGCGTGAGGCAGCGTCCGCCGTCCGCCGTGGCGAGCTCGTGGTGCTGCCGACGGACACGGTGTACGGCATCGGCGCCGACGCGTTCTCCGCGGAGGCCGTCGCCGACCTGCTGGAGGCCAAGGGCCGGGGCCGCAACATGCCCACCCCCGTCCTCATCGGTTCCCCGAACACGCTGCACGGGCTCGTCACGGACTTCTCCGAGCTGGCCTGGGAGCTGGTCGACGCCTTCTGGCCGGGGGCGCTGACGCTCGTCGCCAAGCACCAGCCGTCACTCCAGTGGGACCTGGGCGACACCCGGGGCACGGTCGCCGTGCGCATGCCGCTGCACCCGGTCGCCATCGAGCTGCTCACCGAGGTCGGCCCGATGGCCGTGTCGTCGGCGAACCTCACCGGCCACCCGGCGCCGGAGGACTGCGACGCCGCGCAGGAGATGCTCGGCGACTCCGTCTCGGTCTACCTGGACGGCGGCCCGACCCCCGGCAACGTCCCGTCGTCGATCGTCGACGTCACCCGGGAGGTGCCCCTGCTCCTGCGCGCCGGTGCCCTCTCGGCGGACGAGCTGCGAAAGGTCGTACCCGACCTCGAGGTGGCGAATTGACGGCCCCTGAGGCGGGGCGTGGCATAGGCAACGGGGAAAGCGCGGCGGAGATCACGACGACCTTCGTGGGACTGCCGCGCGACAGCTTCCGCATCCTCCACGTCAGCACCGGCAACGTGTGCCGCTCACCCATCACCGAGCGGCTGACCCGCCATTTCGTCAAGGAGCGGCTGGGCATCCTGGGCGGCGGGCTGATCGTGGAGAGCGCGGGCACCTGGGGCCACGAGGGCGCCCCCATGGAGGCCCACGCGGAGACCGTCCTCGCCGACTTCGGCGCGGACGCCTCCGGCTTCGTCGGGCGGGAGTTGCTGGACGAGCACGTGATCCGCGCCGACCTGGTCCTGACGGCCACCCGGGACCACCGGGCGCAGGTCATCTCCATGGGCCACTCGGCGGGCCTGCGCACCTTCACGCTCAAGGAGTTCACCCGTCTGGTCAAGGCCATCGACCCGGCGACCCTGCCTCCCCTGGAGGAGGGCGTGGTCGTCCGCGCGCGTGCCCTGGTCCGTGCCGCGGCCGCTCTACGCGGGTGGCTCCTGGCCCCGAACGCCGAGGCCGACGAGGTCTACGACCCCTACGGGGCGCCCCTGACGTTCTTCCGGTCGATCGGGGACGAGATACACCAGTCGCTCGACCCGGTCGTCACGGCACTCACAGGCGTCCCCGCACGGACGTAACGACCGAGCGCCTCCGGGGCCCCGGGCCTACATTGGTCGTACGTCACCACGGTGAACCGCCCAGAAGCACGTCGCCCGGAGCCCACCATGACGGTCACCCCTGCCATCGAGGCCGACGTCCTGCGCCACCAGGACCCCGAACTCGCCGACGTCCTGCTCGGGGAACGGGAGCGGCAGGCGACCACGCTCCAGCTGATCGCCGCCGAGAACTTCACCTCCCCGGCCGTGCTGGCCGCCCTCGGCTCGCCGCTCGCCAACAAGTACGCCGAGGGCTACCCGGGGGCACGCCACCACGGCGGCTGCGAGATCGTCGACGTCGCCGAACGTCTCGCCGTCGACCGCGCCAAGGCCCTGTTCGGCGCCGACCACGCCAACGTCCAGTCCGACTCGGGCTCTTCGGCGGTCCTGGCCGCCTACGCCGCCCTGCTGCGCCCCGGTGACACCGTCCTCGCCCTGGGCCTGCCGCACGGCGGCCACCTCACGCACGGCTCGCCCGCCAACTTCTCCGGCCGCTGGTTCGACTTCGTCGGCTACGGGGTGGAGGCCGAGTCCGGGCTCGTCGACCACGAGCAGGTGCGCACCCTGGCCCGCACGCGCCGGCCCAAGGCGATCGTGTGCGGCTCGATCGCCTACCCCCGCCACTTCGACCACGCCTTCTTCCGCGAGGTCGCCGACGAGGTGGGCGCCTACCTCATCGCGGACGCCGCGCACCCCATCGGGCTCGTCGCCGGGGGAGCGGCGCCCAACCCCGTGCCGTACGCGGACATCGTCTGCGCGACCACCCACAAGGTGCTGCGCGGCCCGCGCGGCGGCATGATCCTGTGCCGCGCGGAACTGGCCGAGCGGGTCGACCGGGCCGTGTTCCCTTTCACACAGGGCGGCGCCCAGATGCACACCATCGCCGCCAAGGCGGTCGCGTTCGGGGAGGCGGCAACACCGGCGTTCGCCGCGTACACCCATCAGGTGGTCGCCAATGCGAGGGTTCTCGCGGCACGGCTGGCCGCCGAGGGCCTGGTCGTCACCACCGGCGGCACCGACACCCACCTGATCACCGCCGACCCGGCGCCCCTCGGCGTCGACGGCCGCACCGCCCGGGGCCGTCTCGCCGCGGCCGGCCTGGTCCTGGACTGCTGCGCGCTGCCGCACGGCGACGCCCGGGGACTGCGCCTGGGCACGGCCGCGGTCACCACGCAGGGGATGGGCGAGGCGGAGATGGGGCGGATCGCCAAGCTGCTCGCGGGCGTGCTCAGGGGCGTGACGGAGACCGCGAGAGCCCGTGAAGAAGTGCGGGAGCTGGCCGGTGGATTTCCGCCGTATCCGCGCTGAGACGGGGTAAGCGCACCAGGGTGCACAGCCACTCGTGCAACCATCGTCGCTACCCGGAAGTCCCCACTCATATGCGCGCATCGCTAGGGTGTGGGGCTGTGATGGCCAGCGAGACCTGTGGGGAAGCCCGTGCGTGAATACCTGCTGACGCTCTGCATCACGGCCGCGGTGACGTATCTGCTGACAGGGCCGGTACGGAAGTTCGCGATCGTGGCCGGAGCGATGCCGGAGATCCGGGCACGTGACGTGCACCGGGAGCCCACTCCGCGACTCGGCGGGATCGCGATGTTCTTCGGCCTGTGCGCGGGCCTGCTGGTCGCCGACCACCTCACCAACCTCAACCAGGTCTTCGAGACCTCCAACGAACCCCGGGCGCTGCTGTCCGGAGCGGCCCTGATCTGGCTGATCGGCGTCCTGGACGACAAGTTCGAGATCGACGCCCTGATCAAGCTGGGCGGCCAGATGATCGCCGCGGGCGTGATGGTCGTGCAGGGTCTGACGATCCTGTGGCTGCCGATCCCGGGCGTCGGCTCGGTCGCGCTCACCCAGTGGCAGGGCACCCTGCTGACGGTCGCGCTGGTCGTCATCACCATCAACGCGGTCAACTTCGTCGACGGCCTGGACGGCCTCGCGGCCGGCATGGTCTGCATCGCCGCCACCGCGTTCTTCCTGTACGCCTACCGCATCTGGTACTCGTACGGCATCGAGGCCGCCGCCCCCGCCACCCTCTTCTCGGCGATCCTGATGGGCATGTGCCTGGGCTTCCTGCCGCACAACATGCACCCGGCGCGGATCTTCATGGGCGACTCGGGCTCGATGCTGATCGGCCTGGTCCTGGCCGCCGGCGCGATCTCCGTCACCGGCCAGGTCGACCCGGACGCGCTCAACCTGTACGTCGGGTCCGAGAAGGAGGCCGTGCACCAGACGGTCCCCGTCTACATCCCGCTGCTGCTGCCGTTGACGATCATCGCGGTGCCGGCCGCCGACCTGATCCTGGCGATCGTGCGCCGCACTTGGCGCGGCCAGTCCCCGTTCGCCGCCGACCGCGGCCACCTGCACCACCGGCTCCTGGAGATCGGCCACTCGCACAGCCGCGCGGTGCTGATCATGTACTTCTGGTCGGCGCTGATCGCCTTCGGCGCGCTCGCCTACTCGGTCAACTCGGCGTCCATGTGGATCGTGCTCGGCGTCGTGTTCCTCAGCGCGATCGGCCTGGTCCTGCTCCTGCTGCCGCGCTTCACGCCCCGCACCCCGCGCTGGATGGAGCGCTTCGTGCCGCCGCGCTACCGCCGCCGCGGGATCCCGGCCCTGGCGCCGGATGCCTCGACGCCGGCGTCCGCCGCCGAGCAGCCCGCCGCGGTGGGGCCGGAGAGCCGCCCGCCCGTGGTCTCCGGGGTCTCCGGTGTCAACGGGGCGACCGCCATCGGCCCCCGTTCGCGGCTGGCCGACCGGCGCAAGGCCGGGACAAGGTAAGAATCTGACTAGAGCATTGCCAAGTCGTGGGGTGGTGATGGGGGTGCGAAGCGCCCCAATACCAGACATGTCGGCGGCGTTCGCGCTCAGACGCGCAGGTTCACTCTCATGTGTGACTGTCCGCACACCCCCAGGTAAAGACTGCATCAAATAGTTTGTGATACGGTTCACGAGAACCCCCCGGATAGAGCCGAAGGACCGCAATGAGACGGTCCATTGGCGTGAGGTCTCCACTCAGCCCGGGACTACGCTCGTCCATGACGACACCCCTGCCCCCTGCGAAAGCGGAGTTGCCGCCATGCCGTCCAATGACGCCCGGAACCTTCTGCAGTGCGCTGTGCCCACAGCCGCTGCCGGTGTGGTCGCGGCCGCCGTCAGTGGCGTGGTGGCCGGAGGCAAGGGAGCCGTCGGCGCCGCCGTCGGTGCGCTGCTGGCCATCCTCTTCATGGGGGTCGGTCTGTACGTTCTCCAGTGGACGGCAAAAACGCTCCCGCAGTTGTTCCAGGCCATGGGGCTGATGCTCTATGTCGCCCAGCTGCTGCTTCTTCTGATCTTCGTCGCCCTCTTCAAGGACACCTCTCTCTTCAACGCGAAGACGTTCGCCATCGGGCTCGTCGTCGCGACCGTCGTGTGGATGGCTGCGCAGGCTCGTGCGCACATGAAGGCCAAGATCTTCTACATCGACCCGGACTCCGAGAAGAGCGAGAAGCCCGAGAAGACCGGGTCGTCGTCGTGACGAGTAGGGGCGCGATAAAGAGCATTGGGAACTCCTGCTATCGTCCGGTGCCAACTGCGGCATCGCGGGCGCGGGCATCTGAGCTGACGCCTGCTCGAACGCGAGGCTCGATGCCCCCCAGCCGCCCTCACATCCGTAACACCAGTCCGGTGCCGATCCGCGGCTGCGCGCCGCGCCGACACAACGAGGTTGCCGTACCTATGCGTCACACCGAAGGAGCCCGCGGTGAGTGCTGACCAGACCCAGCTCGCCTTCGACTGGAGCTGTCGGATCATGTCCGACGGGTGTGGTTTTCCGGCACCGGGCCTGCACTCGTTCCTCTTCAAGCCGATCGCCACGGTCGGGGGGTACGAGTTCAACAAGGTGATGCTGCTCGCCATCATCACCACCATCCTCGTCATCGGCTTCTTCTGGGCGGCCTTCGGCAAGGCGAAGGTGGTGCCGGGCAAGCTGCAGATGGTCGGTGAGGCCGGATACGACTTCGTCCGCCGCGGCATCGTCTACGAGACCCTCGGCAAGAAGGAGGGGGAGAAGTACGTCCCCCTGATGGTCTCGCTGTTCTTCTTCATCTGGATCATGAACATCTGGTCCGTGATCCCGCTGGCGCAGTTCCCGGTGTCGTCGGTCATCGCCTACCCGGCCGTCCTCGCCGCGGTCGTCTACGTGACCTGGGTCTCGCTGACCTTCAAGCGGCACGGCTTCGTCGGGTTCTTCAAGAACATCACCGGCTACGACAAGTCGCTCGGCCCGGTGCTGCCGCTCGTGATGGTCATCGAGTTCTTCTCGAACCTCCTCGTCCGGCCGTTCACGCACGCGGTGCGACTGTTCGCGAACATGTTCGCCGGTCACCTGATGTTGGTCATGTTCACCGTCGCCTCGTGGTACCTGCTCAACAGCTGGATGATCCCGGCGGCCGGTATCTCCTTCGTGATGACCATGGCCATGATCGTCTTCGAGCTTTTCGTGCAGGCCGTCCAGGCGTACGTCTTCGTGCTCCTCGCCTGCACGTACATCCAGGGCGCTCTGGCCGAGCACCACTGAGCCCCTCCGCCCCCGCAAATCCCAAGAACGTCCGGTGGCCAACCCCCGCCGGTCCGTGAAAGAGAAGGAAGATTCAGCATGGCTGCCACTGAGACCCTCGCCGCTGTCTCCGGTTCGCTCGGCTCCATCGGCTACGGCCTCTCCGCCATCGGCCCCGGCATCGGCGTCGGCATCATCTTCGGCAACGGCACCCAGGCCCTCGCCCGTCAGCCCGAGGCCGCCGGCCTGATCCGTGCCAACCAGATCCTGGGCTTCGCCTTCTGTGAGGCGCTCGCCCTCATCGGCATCGTTATGCCGTTCGTGTTCGGTCAGTAATTTCCTGCTCACCGACACGTTTCGACGAAAGGCACTGATGTGATCGCCAACCTGGTGCGAGCTGGCGGCCGAGGAAGAGCAGAACCCGCTCGTTCCTCCGGGCCCCGAGCTGCTCGTCGGCACCATCGCCTTCGCCATCGTGTTCTTCTTCTTCTGGAAGAAGCTGCTTCCGAACATCAACAAGGTTCTGGAGGAGCGCCGCGCGGCGATCGAAGGCGGTATCGAAGAGGCCGAGACCATGAAGGTCGAGGCCCAGAGCGTCCTTGAGCAGTACAAGGCACAGCTCGCCGAGGCCCGGCACGAGGCCGCGCGTCTGCGCCAGGAGGCGCAGGAGCAGGGTGCCGCCCTCATCGCCGAGATGCGGGCCGAGGGCCAGCGGCAGCGCGAGGAGATCGTCGCCGCCGGTCACGCCCAGATCGAGGCCGACCGCAAGGCCGCCGCGTCCGCGCTGCGCCAGGACGTCGGCAAGCTCGCCACCGACCTGGCCGGCAAGCTCGTCGGCGAGTCCCTCGAGGACCACGCCCGCCAGAGCCGCGTCATCGACCGGTTCCTCGACGAGCTCGAGGAGAAGGCCGAGGCCGGCCGATGAACGGAGCGAGCCGCGAGGCCCTGGCAGCCGCACGTGAGCGTCTCGACGCGCTGACGGACTCCACGTCCGTGGACGCCGGCTCGCTCGCCGACGAGCTGGCCGCCGTCACCGCGCTGCTCGACCGCGAGGTGTCGCTGCGTCGGGTCCTCACCGACCCGGCGCAGGCCGGTCAGGCCAAGGCCGAGCTGGCCCAGCGCCTGCTCGGAACCCAGGTCAGCGGCCCGGCCGCCGACCTGGTGGCCGGCATGGTGCGCTCCCGCTGGTCGCACTCGCGCGACCTGGTGGACGCGATCGAGGAGCTGGCGAACACCGCCGACCTCACCGCCGCGCAGCAGGCGGGCAAGCTCGACGACGTCGAGGACGAGCTGTTCCGGTTCGGCCGGATCGTCTCCGGCAGCACCGAGCTGCGCGCCGCGCTGACCGACCGCAAGGCCACCGCCTCGGCCAAGGGCGAGCTGCTGCGCAGCCTGCTCGGGGGCAGGGCACAGCCGGCCACCGAGCGTCTGGTGACGCGCCTTGTGACCGCGCCGCGGGGACGTAGCCTGGAGTCGGGACTGGAGTCCCTGTCCAAGCTCGCCGCCGAGCGCCGGGACCGCATGGTGGCCATCGTCACCTCGGCGGTGCCGCTGAGCGACCCGCAGAAGCAGCGCCTGGGCGCCGCCCTCGCGAAGCTCTACGGCCGCACGATGCACCTCAACCTGGACGTGGACCCCGAGGTCCTCGGCGGCATCCGGGTGCAGGTCGGCGACGAGGTCATCAACGGCTCCCTCGCGGACCGCATCGAGGACGCCAGCCGCCGGCTCGCCGGCTGAGCAGCAACTCAATAGGCAGTACGTACTGACGACGGCCCTGGTTGGGCCGTGCAGAAGAATCCTGGGGGTCGCCCCCAGACCCCCTAAGAAACTTCGGGCCCAACAAGGAGAGCAGGGAACCCAGATGGCGGAGCTCACGATCCGGCCGGAGGAGATCCGGGACGCACTGGAGAACTTCGTCCAGGCGTACAAGCCGGACGCGGCCTCGCGCGAGGAGGTCGGTACGGTCACCTTTGCCGGCGACGGCATCGCGAAGGTCGAGGGCCTGCCCTCGACCATGGCCAACGAGCTGCTGAAGTTCGAGGACGGCACCCTCGGCCTCGCCCTCAACCTCGAGGAGCGCGAGATCGGTGCCATCGTCCTCGGCGAGTTCAGCGGCATCGAGGAGGGGCAGCCGGTCAGCCGTACCGGCGAGGTCCTGTCCGTCGCGGTCGGCGAGGGCTACCTCGGCCGCGTGGTCGACCCCCTCGGCAACCCGATCGACGGCCTCGGCGAGATCGAGACCGACAGCCGTCGCGCCCTGGAGCTGCAGGCCCCGGGCGTCATGGTCCGCAAGTCGGTGCACGAGCCGATGGAGACGGGCTACAAGGCCGTCGACGCGATGACCCCGATCGGCCGTGGTCAGCGTCAGCTGATCATCGGCGACCGCCAGACCGGCAAGACCGCCCTGGCCGTCGACACGATCATCAACCAGCGTGACAACTGGCGCTCGGGCGACCCGAAGAAGCAGGTCCGCTGCATCTACGTCGCCATCGGCCAGAAGGGCTCCACCATCGCCGGCGTGCGCGGCGCTCTGGAGGAGGCCGGCGCGCTGGAGTACACGACCATCGTCGCCGCCCCGGCGTCCGACCCGGCGGGCTTCAAGTACCTGGCCCCCTACACCGGTTCGGCCATCGGCCAGCACTGGATGTACCAGGGCAAGCACGTCCTGATCGTCTTCGACGACCTGTCGAAGCAGGCCGACGCCTACCGCGCCGTGTCGCTGCTGCTGCGCCGTCCGCCGGGCCGTGAGGCCTACCCGGGTGACGTCTTCTACCTGCACTCCCGGCTGCTGGAGCGCTGCGCCAAGCTCTCCGACGAGATGGGCGCCGGCTCGATGACCGGTCTGCCGATCGTCGAGACCAAGGCCAACGACGTGTCGGCGTTCATCCCGACCAACGTCATCTCCATCACCGACGGCCAGTGCTTCCTGGAGTCGGACCTGTTCAACGCCGGTCAGCGCCCCGCGCTGAACGTCGGTATCTCCGTCTCCCGAGTCGGTGGTTCCGCCCAGCACAAGGCGATCCGCCAGGTGTCCGGCCGTCTGCGTGTGGACCTCGCCCAGTTCCGTGAGCTGGAGGCGTTCGCCGCCTTCGGTTCCGACCTGGACGCCGCGTCCAAGGCGCAGCTGGAGCGTGGTCAGCGCATGGTCGAGCTGCTGAAGCAGCCGCAGTACCAGCCGATGTCCACCGAGGACCAGGTCGTCTCCATCTGGGCCGGCACCACCGGCAAGATGGACGACGTCCCCGTCGCCGACATCCGCCGCTTCGAGAAGGAGCTGCTGGACTACCTGCACCGCAAGGAGCAGGGCCTGCTGACCTCCATCCGCGAGGGCGGCAAGATGTCCGACGACACCCTCCAGGCCATGGCCGACGCCATCGCGGAGTTCAAGAAGCAGTTCGAGACCTCCGACGGCAAGCTGCTCGGCGAGGACGCTCCGGCTGCGGGCAAGTGACGACGGAAGGGACCTGACTCATGGGAGCCCAGCTCCGGGTCTACAAGCGTCGCATCAAAACCGTCTCCGCGACCAAGAAGATCACGAAGGCGATGGAGATGATCGCCGCCTCGCGCGTCGTCAAGGCGCAGCGCAAGGTGGCGGCCTCCACGCCGTACGCGACCGAGCTCACCCGCGCGGTCACGGCGGTCGCGACCGGCTCGAACACCAAGCACCCGCTGACGACGGAGGCGGAGAACCCGACCCGCGCCGCGGTCCTGCTCCTCACGAGCGACCGTGGTCTGGCCGGCGCCTTCAACTCCAACGCCATCAAGGCCGCCGAGAAGCTCACGGCGCAGCTCGAGGCCGAGGGCAAGGAGGTCGACAGCTACATCGTCGGCCGCCGCGGTGTCGCCCACTACAACTTCCGCGAGCGCAAGATCGCGGAGTCGTTCACGGGCTTCACCGACGACCCGTCGTACGCGGACGCCAAGAAGGTCGCGGCTCCGCTGATCGAGGCCATCGAGACGGAGACGGCCGAGGGCGGCGTGGACGAGCTCCACATCGTCTACACCGAGTTCGTGTCGATGATGACGCAGACGGCCATCGAGGCCCGGCTGCTGCCGCTCAGCCTCGACGAGGTCGCGGCGGAGGCGAAGCCCAAGGGCGAGCTCCTCCCGCTGTTCGACTTCGAGCCCTCGGCGGAGGACGTCCTGGACGCCCTGCTGCCGCGCTACGTGGAGAGCCGCATCTACAACGCGCTGCTCCAGTCGGCCGCCTCCAAGCACGCCGCCACGCGGCGCGCGATGAAGTCGGCGACCGACAACGCCGGAGAGCTCATCGAGACCCTCACCCGGCTTGCCAACCAGGCCCGCCAGGCCGAAATCACCCAGGAAATCAGCGAGATCGTCGGTGGCGCCAGCGCCCTGGCCGACGCGACCGCGGGGAGTGACTGACAAATGACCACCACTGTTGAGACGGCCACGGCGACGGGCCGCGTCGCGCGGGTCATCGGCCCGGTCGTCGACGTGGAGTTCCCCGTCGACGCGATGCCGGAGATCTACAACGCCCTTCACGTCGAGGTCTCCGACCCGGCGCTCGCGGGCGAGAAGAAGACGCTGACCCTGGAGGTCGCCCAGCACCTGGGTGACGGCCTGGTCCGCGCGATCTCCATGCAGCCCACCGACGGCCTGGTCCGCCAGGCCCCGGTGACCGACACCGGTGCGGGCATCACCGTCCCGGTCGGCGACTTCACCAAGGGCAAGGTGTTCAACACCCTCGGTGAGGTGCTGAACAGCGACGAGACCCACGAGGGCGAGCGCTGGTCCATCCACCGCAAGGCCCCCGCGTTCGACCAGCTCGAGTCGAAGACCGAGATGTTCGAGACGGGCCTGAAGGTCGTCGACCTCCTCACCCCGTACGTCAAGGGCGGCAAGATCGGTCTGTTCGGTGGTGCCGGTGTCGGCAAGACCGTGCTGATCCAGGAAATGATCATGCGTGTCGCCAACCTCCACGAGGGCGTCTCCGTCTTCGCGGGTGTCGGCGAGCGCACCCGTGAGGGCAACGACCTCATCCAGGAGATGGAGGAGTCCGGCGTCCTCGACAAGACCGCGCTGGTCTTCGGTCAGATGGACGAGCCCCCGGGCACCCGTCTGCGCGTGGCCCTGGCCGGCCTGACGATGGCGGAGTACTTCCGCGACGTCCAGAAGCAGGACGTGCTGTTCTTCATCGACAACATCTTCCGCTTCACCCAGGCCGGTTCCGAGGTGTCGACCCTGCTCGGCCGTATGCCCTCCGCGGTGGGCTACCAGCCGAACCTGGCCGACGAGATGGGCATCCTCCAGGAGCGCATCACCTCGACCCGTGGTCACTCGATCACCTCGATGCAGGCGATCTACGTCCCCGCGGACGACCTGACCGACCCGGCCCCGGCCACCACCTTCGCCCACCTCGACGCGACGACGGTGCTCTCCCGTCCGATCTCCGAGAAGGGCATCTACCCGGCCGTGGACCCGCTGGACTCGACGTCCCGGATCCTCGACCCGCGGTACATCTCGGCGGACCACTACAACGCCGCGATGCGCGTGAAGAACATCCTGCAGAAGTACAAGGACCTGCAGGACATCATCGCGATCCTCGGTATCGACGAGCTCGGCGAGGAGGACAAGCTCGTCGTCCACCGGGCCCGTCGCGTGGAGCGCTTCCTGTCCCAGAACACCCACGCCGCCAAGCAGTTCACCGGCGTGGACGGTTCGGACGTGCCGCTGGACGAGTCGATCGCCGCGTTCAACGCGATCTGCGACGGCGAGTACGACCACTTCCCGGAGCAGGCGTTCTTCATGTGCGGTGGTCTCGAGGACCTGAAGAAGAACGCGAAGGAGCTGGGCGTCTCCTGACCCCGGTGTTCTTGAGGAGGGGGCGGGCGCGTCCCGCCCCCTCTCTCACGCCTACTAGACTTGTAACCCACACCCGGCACTCCCGCCGGGTGGTGACCCGAGGAGCCACCCTTGGCTGCTGAGCTGCACGTCGCGCTGGTCGCGGCCGACCGTGAGGTCTGGTCCGGCCAGGCCACCCTGGTCGTCGCGCGCACCACGTCCGGCGACATCGGCGTCATGCCCGGTCACCAGCCGCTGCTCGGTGTGCTGGAGTCGGGCCCGGTGACCATCCGCACCAGCGAGGGCGGGACGGTCGTCGCCGCGGTGCACGGCGGATTCATCTCGTTCGCCGACGACAAGCTCTCCCTGCTGGCCGAAGTCGCCGAGCTGTCGGACGAGATCGACGTCCAGCGCGCGGAGCAGGAGCTGGAGCGCGCGAAGGCGGAGGACGACGCGGAGGCCCAGCGCCGCGCGGACGTCCGGCTGCGGGCTGCGACGGCGGCCCGCTGACCCCGTCAGCCGTGTGATGACGTCACTCAGCCGCGGCTGGGTACCGGAGTAATCCGGACCCAGCCGCGGCTGAGGTGGATGTGGGTGTTTTTTACGTTCCGTTACCTAGGAGACGAGGAGGTCGGTGTCGATGGTCCTCGCTCTGACTGTGTGCGGAATTGTCGTGGCCCTCGTGGTGGTGGGACTGTTCGTCTTCGGTCTGCGCCGCCGGCTCATCCAGCGCTCGGGCGGCACCTTCGACGCCAGCCTGCGCTGGGACGCGCCCGAGGACGGCGACCCGAACGGCAAGGGCTGGGCGTACGGGGTGGCCCGGTACAACGGCGACCGCGTCGAGTGGTACCGCGTCTTCTCGTACTCGCCGCGGCCCCGCCGCATCCTGGAGCGTTCCGCGATCGAGGTGGCCGGCCGCCGGGTCCCGGAGGGTGAGGAGGAGCTGGCGCTCCTCTCCGACCATGTGATCCTGGCCTGTCTGCACCGGGGCACGCGTCTTGAACTCGCGATGAGCGAAGACGCGCTGACCGGTTTCCTCGCGTGGCTCGAGGCGGCCCCGCCCGGTCAGCGCGTCAACGTGGCGTAATCCGCCGAATCCTCTTACGACAGGCCGTTGTGGATGGCGGTCGCCAGCTCGCCGTTGGCGGTGTCGCCGCTGAACTCCCAGAAGAACGCGCCGCCCAGGCCCTGGTTCCTGGCCCAGCTCATCTTGCCCGCGATGGTCGCCGGGGTGTCGTACGACCACCAGTTGCTGCCGCAGTGGGCGTACGCCGTGCCCGCGATGGTGCCGGTGACGGGGCAGGAGTTCTTGAGGACCTTGTAGTCCTCGATGCCCGCCTCGTAGGTGCCGGGAGCCGCGCCGGTCGCCGAGCCGCCCGGGGCGGACTGGGTGACGCCGGTCCAGCCGCGGCCGTAGAAGCCGATGCCGAGCAGCAGCTTCCTGGCGGGGACGCCCTTCGCCTTGAGCTTGGCGATGGCGTCGGCCGAGTTGAAGCCGGCCTGCGGGATGCCGGGGTACGAGGTGAGCGGGGAGTGCGGGGCCGTCGGGCCGTCCTTGTCGAAGGCGCCGAAGTAGTCGTAGGTCATCACGTTGTACCAGTCGAGGTACTGGGCGGCGCCGCCGTAGTCGGCCGCGTCGATCTTGCCGCCGGAGGAGCCGTCGGCGGTGATGGCCGCGGTGACCAGGTAGTCCGGGCCGAACTCGGCCCGCAGGGCCTGGGAGAGGTTCCTGAAGGCCGCCGGACCGGAGGTGTCGCAGGTCAGGCCGCAGGCGTTCGGGTACTCCCAGTCGATGTCGATGCCGTCGAAGACGTCGGCCCAGCGCGGGTCCTCCACGACGGCCTTGCAGGACTTGGCGAACGCGGCCGCGTTCTGCGCGGCCTGGCCGAAGCCGCCCGAGTAGGTCCAGCCGCCGAAGGAGTACAGCACCTTGATGTGCGGGTACTTCGCCTTCAGCTGGCGCAGCTGGTTGAAGTTGCCGCGCAGCGGCTGGTCCCAGGTGTCGGCGGTGCCGGAGACGGACTGGTCGGCGGTGTAGGCCTTGTCGTAGGCGGCGTAGGTGTCGTCGACGGTGCACTGGCCGTTCTTGACGTTGCCGAACGCGTAGTTGATGTGGGTGATCTTCGACGCGGTGCCCGACGTCACGAGGTTCTTGACGTGGTAGTTGCGGCCGTAGACGCCCCACTCGGTGAAGTAGCCGAGCTTGATCTTGTCGCCGGTGGGCGGGGGCTCGGTGGTGCCGCCCGTGGTGCGGACGCGGACGGAGCCGCTCACCGGGCCGGTCTGGTCGGCGGTGTCACGCGCCTGCACGGAGTAGGAGTAGTCCGTGCCCTTGGTCAGGCCGGTGTCCGTGTACGAGGTCGTCGTCACGGTGGCGACCTTGGCGCCGTCGCGCAGGACGTCGTAGTTCTTGACGCCCTTGTCGTCGGTGGCGGCGGACCAGGTCAGCTTCACCGACGTGTCGGTGATGCCGGAGGCGGTCGGGGTGCCGGGGGTGCTCGGGGCGCTGTCGCCGGGCTCGGTGGTGCCGCCGTCGCAGCTGCCGCCGTTGAGCTTGCAGTTGGCGGGGGAGCCGGAGCCGGAGCCGTTGAAGCCGAAGGTGACGGAGGCCCCGGGGGCGAGGGTGCCGTTCCAGGACTTGTTCTTCGCGGTCCAGTGGGAGCCGGAGGAGGTGACGTCGGCGTCCCAGGCGGAGGTGACCGAGGTGCCGGAGGGGAAGTCCCACTCGACGGTCCAGGAGCTGATGGTGGTGGTGCCGGTGTTCTTCACCGTCCACTTGCCCTCGAAGCCGGAGCCCCAGTCCTGGGTCTTGGCGTAGGAAGCGGTGGCGGACGTCGCGGCCTGGGCCGGGCTCGCCAGGCCGACGAGGCCGGCCAGCGGGAGCAACAGGGTCGCGAACCCTGCCGCGGCTCTGTGTCTGAAGCGCATGCTGCGCCTCCTCGATGGAGTTGTGGGGGGCGTGACTGAGCCTCACGCCACACATGGTGCGGTGAGAATAGGAAGGTCTGGACCACCGGTCAATAGGTCTGGACCACTACGCCCCACTCCCGTCAGATCCCCAACTCCTGCGCCAGCACCGCCGCTTGCACCCGGCTACGCAGCTCCAGCTTCGCCAGCAGGCGGCTGACGTGGGTCTTCACGGTCGCCTCGGCCATCTCCAGCCGCTCGGCGATGCCCGCGTTGGACAGGCCCTCGCCCAGGCAGGACAGCACCTCGCGCTCGCGCCGGGTCAGCCGGTCCAGCACGGCCGGGTCGGCCGCGGGCTCCCGCGCGGGCTTCGCGGCGAACTCCGCGATCAGCCGCCGGGTGACGGCCGGGGCGATCAGCCCCTCCCCGCGCGCCACCGTCCGCACCGCCTCCAGCAGCTCCCTCGCCTCGGTGTTCTTGAGCAGGAAACCGGACGCGCCCGCCCGCAGCGCCCCGAAGACGTACTCGTCGAGATCGAAGGTGGTCAGCACGAGCACGTCCGCGAGCCGTTCCGCGACGACCTGCCGGGTCGCCGACACCCCGTCCAGACGCGGCATCTGAATGTCCATCAGCACCAGGTCGGGCCGCAGCTCGCGGGCCAGCGCCACCGCCTGCTCACCGTCCGCCGCCTCGCCGACCACCTCGATGTCGGGCGCGCTGCGCAGGATGAGGACCAGGCCGGCGCGGACGGCGGACTGGTCCTCGGCGACCAGGACGCGGATCATTCGGGTTCTCCTTCGGTCACGGGCAGGGTCGCGCGTACGGCCCAGATCTTGCCGTCCGGCGAGTCCTCGGGGCCGGCCTCGAACGTGCCGTCCAGCAGCGCGGCACGTTCCCGCATGCCGACCAGACCGGCGCCGGAGCCGGGGGCGGTGGGCCCGTCCCGGTCACCGTAAGGGCTGGTCACCGACACGGTCAGCAGCCCGTCCCGCTGGGCGACGGACACGGCGACCCGGCCGGGACCGGCATGCTTGAGGGCGTTGGTCAGGGACTCCTGGACGATGCGGTAGGCGGCGAGTTCCACGGGCGCCGGGACCGCGGCCTGCTCGGCGTCCAGGGTGACGTCGAGGCCGTTGGCGCGCGCGCCCTCGACCAGGGCGCCGAGTCCGTCCAGGGTGGGCGCCGCGACCGGCTCGGTGTCGCCGCTGGAGTCGCGCAGGATGCCGATCAGCCGCCGCATCTCCGCGAGCCCCTCCACGCTGTTCTCACGGATGACCACCAGGGCCTCCCGGGAGGTCTTCGGGTCGTCCAGGGAGAGCGCGGCCGTGGAGTGGATGGCGATCGCGGAGAGGTGGTTGGCGACCATGTCGTGCAGTTCGCGGGCCATCCGGGCCCGCTCGGCGGTGACGGCCTGGGTGCGGTCCATCTCGGCCAGCAGCGCGGTCTGCTCCGCGCGCAGCCGGGCCGCCTCGGCGGCGTCGCGATGGTTGCGGACGATCAGGCCGGTCGCGGCGGGCCCGAAGGTGACCAGGCCGGTGACCACGCCGATGAGCAGCGCTTCGGGCTCGCGCCACACCGCGAACGGCACCACGGCCCCGGCCACCGTGAGCAGCCCGGTGATCCTCGGGATGCGGTGGGCCGAGGCTGGCGGCCCGTACAGGACGGCCGCGTACATCAGGTCCGTGTACATCAGGATCGTGACCAGGCTGCCCTGGGTGAGCAGGTCCAGCACCAGCGCGGGCGTGCCGATCAGCAGAGCGGCGCGGGGGGCGCTGCGGCGCAGCAGCTCGCAGCCCGCCATGACGACCAGCGGCAGCAGCAGGGGCCAGCGCCCGGGCAGCAGCACGTACGGCTCGGTGTGCGGGCGGGTGGCCAGGCCGACGCCCCACAGGAGCAGCCCGCCGAGCAGACCGCCCAGCGCGACGGAGACGTCGAAGCGGCTTGGGCGGGGGAGCGGTACGGCCATGGCACCATCCAACACGGCCGTCGCGCCCCGCGCCTGATTCCCGCGACGGGTCCTGGACTGCATCTTTCGATGTACCGAGGGTTCGTCAGTCACGACGACGATTCCGGCCGCGCCGCCCGGGAGCCTGGAAGGGTGACCGAGAGGAGCGAACCGTGATCGTAGCCTTGATCGCCGCCTGTGAGATCGGCTTCTGGGTGCTGCTGGCCGCCGGACTGGCCTTCCGCTACCTGCTGCGCATGCCGCGCACGGGGCTGGCGCTGCTGCTGTGCGAGCCGCTGCTGGAGGTCGTCCTGCTGGTCGCCACCGCGCTGGACCTGAAGAACGGCGCGGACCCGAACTGGACGCACGGGCTGGCGGCGCTGTACATCGGCTACACCGTCGGTCACGGCCACCGCACCGTGAAGTGGCTCGACGGGCACGCCGCCCACCGCTTCGGCGGGGCCCCGCCGCCCCGGAAGCCGCCGCAGTACGGCATGCCCCGGGCCCGCCACGAGGGCAAGGTCTGGATGGGCACGGTGGTGGGCGCCGCCGTCGCGACCGGGCTCCTCCAGCTCGCGATCTGGTACGTGGACGACCCGAGCCGCGTGACGTCCCTGGAGAGCTGGCGCTATGTGGCCTGGCGCGCGGCCGGGATCCACGGACTGGTCGCGCTGAGTTATCTGATCTGGCCGCGAAAGGCCCCCGCTGGGGAGTCCGAGGTGGCGTTCGAGAAGGAGAAGGTGCACCGATGAGCAAGGCGCGCGGGAACCTGGTGGAAGGTGCCGTCACCTTCGTGATCGGCCTCGGACTGTGGCTGTTCACCGGTGACGTCGAGATCCCCGTCTTCACCCTCACGAAGGTGGGCGTGGTGCTGATGTGCGTCGGCGGTGTGCTGGCCGCCACCGGGCTGTGGCAGGGGGCGCGGCGAAAGGCCTAGCGCTCCCCGCCCGGCACCCACAGCACGTCTCCGGCCTCCTTGTTCGCCGTCCTCGCCAGGATGAACAGGAGGTCGGAGAGGCGGTTGAGGTAGGTGGCCGTGAGGGGGTTCATCGTCTCGCCGTGGGCCTCCAGGGCCGCCCACGTCGAGCGTTCCGCCCGGCGTACGACCGTGCAGGCCTGGTGGAGCAGGGCCGCGCCCGGCGTGCCGCCCGGGAGGATGAAGGAGCGGAGCTTCTCCAACTGCTCGTTGAAGCGGTCGCAGTCCGCCTCCAGCCGGTCGATGTAGAACTGCTCGACCCGCAGCGGCGGGAACTCCGGGTTCTCCACCACCGGCGTCGACAGGTCCGCGCCCACGTCGAACAGGTCGTTCTGGACGCGGGTGAGGACCTTGACGATCTCCTCGTCCAGGCGGCCGAGGGCGATCGCCGTGCCGATCACCGCGTTCGCCTCGTTGGCGTCGGCGTACGCGGCGATCCGCAGGTCGGTCTTGGCGACCCGGCTCATGTCACCGAGGGCGGTCGTGCCCTGGTCGCCGGTCCTGGTGTAGATGCGCGTCAGATTGACCATGCGGCCAGCGTAGTTACGCCCCGGCCGTTCTGAACACGCGTGTGCCGACCGTCACGGACAGGGCGGCGAAGGCGACGGCCACCAGGACGCCGTACAGCATGTGCGCGCTGGCGTACGTGCCCACGTACGCGTCCCGTACCGCGTCCACCAGATAGCGGAACGGCATGAAGTGCGACAGCACGTCCAGCCAGGCCGGGCCCAGGGTCATCGGCAGCATCAGGCCGGACAGCAGCATCGACGGCATGGTCAGCGCGTTGATCGCCGGGCCGAAGGTCTGCGGGGTGCTCATCCGCATCGCCAGCGCGTACGACAGCGCGGCCAGCGACACCGTGAGCAGGGCGACGAAGCCGAAGCCGATCAGGACGCCGGCGAGCGGTGCCCGCAGGCCCATCGCCACTGCCGCCAGCACCAGCAGCACGGCCTGGAAGACGAACACCGTGGCGTCCCGCAGCACCCGGCCGAGCAGCAGGGCCAGCCGGCTCACGGGGGTGACGCGCATCCGCTCGACCACCCCCTGCCCCTTCTCGATGATGATCGAGAACCCCGCGAAGGAGGCTCCGAAGAGGCCGAGTTGGCACAGCAGCCCCGGGACGAGCACCTGCCAGGAGCTGCCCCGCTCGCCGAGCGGCAGGTCGGTCAGCAGCGGGCCGAAGAAGAGGAGATAGAGGAGCGGCATCAGCACGCCGAACAGCAGCGCGAAGCGGGACCGCAGGGACTGGCGCAGATAGCGGCCGTAGACGAGGGCGGTGTCGTGCAACAGCATGGCGGTCCTATACGGCGACGGGGGTCTGGTCGGTGGGTGCGGCGCTGCGGCCGGTGATGGCGAGGAACGTGTCCTGGAGCGTGGCGTCGATCGAGCCGCCGTAGCGCAGCTTCAGCGCGCTCGGCGTGCCCTCGGCGACGACCACGCCCCGGTCGACGACGACCAGCCGGTCGGAGAGGGCGTCGGCCTCGTCGAGGTAGTGGGTGGTCAGGAAGACCGTCGTGCCGTGCTCGTCGCGCAGGCGCCGGACCAGGTCCCACAGGTCGGCGCGGCTGGCCGGGTCGAGGCCGGTCGTCGGCTCGTCGAGGAACAGCACCTCCGGGCGGTGGGTGAGTGCCATGGCGATGTGCAGCCGGCGCCGCTGCCCGCCGGAGAGCGCGCCGCACTTGCGGTCGAGCAGCTCGGTGAGCCCGAGGTCGCGGGCCAGCTCCTCGGCGCGCTCGGCGGCCCGCGCCCTGGTCAGCCGGTACAGACGCCCCTGGGTGACCAGCTCCTCGCGCACGCTGATCTGCGGGTCGACCCCGCCGGACTGCGCCACGTAGCCGCAGGCCCGCCGTACTCCGGCCGGGTCGGTCGCCAGGTCGCGGCCCGCGACGGTGGCGGCGCCGCCGGTCGGTGCCAGCAGGGTCGTCAGCATCCGCAGGGTCGTGGTCTTGCCGGCCCCGTTCGGGCCGAGGAAGCCGAGGATCTCGCCCTGGCGGACGGTCAGGTCGATGCCGCGCACGGCCTGCACGGGGCCCTGCTTGGTCTGGAAGGTCCGGGCCAGACCGGCCGTACTGATGATGGTCATGACCCCAGAAAAACAGAGTCTCTTAAATTTTGCAACGACCCCAAGTTTTCAGTCGCCCCAAGCTAGCTAGGATTCGGGTATGGCAGAGGGACTCAGGGAGCGGAAGAAGCGCGAGACCAGGCAGCGCATCTCGGACATCGCCACCGGGCTGTTCCTGGAGCGCGGCTTCATGGCGGTGACGATCGCGGACGTGGCGGACGCGGCCGACGTCTCCGTCAACACCGTCTACAACTACTTCCCGGCCAAGGAGGACCTCTTCTTCGACCGCTCCCAGGGGGTCGTCGACCGCCTCTCCCGTTGGGTGCGCGGCCGTGACCCGGGGGAGTCGGCCGCCCGGGCGGTGCTGCGGGAACTGCGCGCCGAGATCGAGGCCGTCTCCCCCCGGATGGGCCTCATCGAGGGCTACGACCGCTTCATGCGCTGCATCGACGAGGCGCCGCCGCTGCGCTCCCGGCTGTGGCGCATCCAGCAGCAGGTCCAGGACAACCTGGAGACGACCCTCCGCGAGGAGACCGGCGCCGGTGCCGGCGACCCGCTGCCGAGGCTGATCGCCGGTCAGATCTGCTGGGTCCACGGCACCGTCTTCGTCTCCATCGGCCGTGAGATGACCCAGGGGCGCAACCCGGACGAAGTGTCCCGGGAGATGCTCGTCCTGCTGGACGACATCGAGGAGCTGTTGAGCGAGAAGGTGCTCAACTACGCCGTCCGAGGCGCGGAATGACACCTGCCGGTGTGATGTCCGTCATGTGAGACGTGACGCGCATTACTTACTGGTCACACGGGCCCTCACGACCGCTAGTGTCCGCCCGAGAAGCAGACACAGCAGCGCGTCAGGGGAGTCGCACAGTGGCAGGGAAGCTCGCCGTCATCGGAGCCGGCCTCATGGGTTCCGGCATCGCCCAGGTCTCCGCGCAGGCGGGCTGGGACGTCGTCCTGCGTGACGTCACCGACGAGGCGCTCAAGCGGGGCACCGACGGCATCAAGGCGTCGTACGACAAGTTCGTCGCCAAGGGCAAGCTGGAGGCGCACGACGCCGACGCCGCCCTCGCCCGGATCACCGCGACCACCGACCTGGACGCCGCGGCCGACGCGGACGTGGTCGTCGAGGCCGTGTTCGAGAAGCTCGAGGTCAAGCACGAGATCTTCCGCGCGCTCGACAAGATCGTGAAGGACGAGGCGATCCTCGCCTCCAACACCTCCGCCATCCCGATCACCAAGATCGCGGCCGCGACGGAGCGTCCCGAGCGGGTCGTCGGCACGCACTTCTTCTCGCCGGTGCCCATGATGCAGCTGTGCGAACTCGTCCGCGGCTACAAGACCAGCGACGAAACCCTCGCCAAGGCCCGGGAGTTCGCCGAGTCGGTCGGCAAGACCTGCATCGTCGTCAACCGCGACGTGGCCGGCTTCGTGACGACCCGTCTCATCTGCGCCCTCGTCGTCGAGGCGGCGAAGCTGCACGAGTCGGGCGTGGCCAGCGCCGAGGACATCGACCTCGCCTGCAAGCTCGGCTTCGGCCACGCCATGGGCCCGCTCGCGACGGCGGACCTCACGGGCGTCGACATCCTGCTGCACGCCACGAGCAACATCTACACCGAGTCCCAGGACGAGAAGTTCGCGGCTCCCGAGTCGATGCGCCGGATGGTTGACGCCGGTGACATCGGACGCAAGAGCGGGCAGGGCTTCTACAAGCACTGAAACCGCACACGCCCCGGGGTCATCACACCCCGGGGTGAATTCGGTATCGGTTCGCTTACAAGAAGCAACCTCTGCGTCCTCCACACAGTCAGAGGTTGCATCACCGGCATCAGAACGCGGAGCACGAGACGCACGCACGGGGAGCGCATATGCACATCAGGGGCGACCACGCCGAGCTGGTCGTCGGGGGCCGCCTCGACGTCCGGAGCGCGGCGGACGCCCGTACGGTCCTGCACTCGGCCGTCGACGACGGAGTCGGCGACCTGGTGCTGGACCTGTCCGAACTGGACTCCTGGGACGCCACCGGACTGGGCGTGATCATGGGGGCCCACCGGCGGGCCGGCCGCTGCGGCCGGCGCCTGGTGCTGCGCGGCGTACCGCCGCAGATGCAGCGCCTGCTGGTGGCCACCCGCCTGCACCGGATCCTGGCGATCGAGGGGGGCATCGGGGTGGAGACGCTACCTCGCGTGTGACGCCGTGTACGGGTGTGAACCGGGCGACCGGGGAGACCCGGACGGACGTCATCGAATCGTGCGACGCGCACAATCCTCACGAGACCGTGACGTTACGGACGGCGCGGTACCCCGGACTGTCGTAGATACTGTGCGAAGGTTTAGGGTTCGGCTGCCCGCTGCCTTGCCACCCTTCGAGCGGGCCCGGACCAGAAGCGACAGCGCGGTGTGCAGCAAGGCCGGGAGGGGCTTTTCCAGGCACACACACGCTTTTGGGGGGCTTGACCTATGGACCCGAACACCCGGGGACCCGAGGAGTACGGCCACGAGGGCGACGGCCAGGGGCCGCGCCAGCGCCCGCCCCGGGACTCCCTCGCACCCGACTTCGGACAGCACGCGCCCGCGCTCGCCCGCACGGTGCAGCTCGTCTCCGGCGACTTCCTGCTGACCGTCAACCCCGTCGACGGCAGTGAGATAGAAGTCTGCCCGCCCACCGAGCGGCCCGCCCGGCCCGCGAAGCTCACCCCGGCCGAGCGCGCCGAGGCCGCGCGCGCCTCCCGGCCGCCCGTCCCGCCCGGCCCCGCGCTGCCCGCCCTGCCACTGCTGGCCCGCCAGGACGAACGCGAGCGCCTGGTGCGCCTGCTCGCCCGCGGCCGTTCCGTCCGCCTCACCGGCCCGGCCGGCTCCGGCCGCACCCGGCTGCTCGACCTCGTCGCCGACGACTGCTCCGACCTCGCCCCCGACGGCGTCGTCCGGCTCAACGGCTTCGGCCGCACCTGCGACGACCTGCTGCACGACCTCTTCTACGCGGTGTACAACGCCCCCCTGCACCGCCCGGACAAGGAGGACCTGCTCTCCTGCCTGCGTGAGGTCGGCGCGGTCGTCGTCCTGGACGACCTGGAGTTCGGCGGCGCCGCGCTCGACGAACTGCTGGAGGCCACCCCCGAGTGCGCCTTCCTGCTCGGCGCCACCCCGGACGTGCCGGCCCCCTCCACCGAGGCCGCCGTCGAGGAGGTCGCCCTCGGCGGCCTGGACCGCGCCGCGGGACTCGACCTGCTGGAGCACGCCGTCGGCCGGCCCCTCACCGAGGAGGAGTCCAACTGGGCGGGTGACCTCTGGTTCGAGTCCGAGGGCCTGCCGCTGCGGTTCGTGCAGGCCGGGGCCCTGCTGCGGCAGCGCGACCGGCTGCGCGCCGGGGAGAGCGCCGTCGACGAGTTCGGCGTCTTCGCGGACGCGCCCCCCGCCGACGCGTACGACACCACCGGCGACGAGGTGCCGCTGCCCTCGCTGGGGGAGGCCGCGGCACCGGCACCGCTGCTCGCCTCCCGGCTGAGCGCCTCCGCCCGCGCCACCCTGCGGTTCGCCGTCGCCCTCGGCGGCGAGGTCCCGCACCAGGCGCACCTGCCCGCCCTGGTCGGCGACACCCACGCGGACGCCGCGCTCGGCGAACTGGCCGCCTGCGGACTGGTCTCCCCGGTCGGCTCCCGCTACCGGCTCGCCGCGGGCGTGCCGGCGCAGCTGGAGGCCGCCGGATACGCCGACGAGGCCGAGGCCACCGCCCGCGGCGCCGCCCAGCACTACTCCTGGTGGGCCGGGCACCCCTCGGTCACCCCGGAGCGCGTGTGCGCCGAGGCCGACGCACTCCTCGCCGCGCTGGCCGTCCTCGGGCCGGTCGCCCACCCGCCCGCCGAGGGCGAGGAGAACGCGGCCGTGCACCTGGCCCGCACCGCCTCGCCCGCGTTCGCCGCCGGACTGCACTGGAGCGCCTGGGAACGGGCCCTGCGGGCCGGCGCCGAGGCCGCCGGACTCGCCGGGGACGTCGCCGAAGAGGCCTACTTCCACCACGAGCTCGGCATCCTCGCGCTGTGCGGTGGACAGCTCGACCGCGCCCGCGCCGAACTGGAGACCTCCATCGGCCTGCGCGGCGCCCTCTCCGACAAGCGCGGCACCGTCGCGGGCCGCCGCGCCCTCGCCCTGGTAGCCGACCGCTCGGGCACGCCGATCGGGCTCGGGCCGACCGCGGGGGAGGAGGTGCCCGACGCCAGGTACGAGGAGTCGGCGTCCCCGCCCGGCGGTGTCCCGGCGGCCTTCCCGACGCTCCAGCAGCCGTCCTCCCCGGCCCTGGTCACCCACCGCAGCTCACCCGCGCCCTCGCGCAAGGCCCGGGGCGGCCTCAGGGGCCTGGCCCGCCGCAATCTGGTGGCCGCCGGAGCGGGTGCCCTGCTCGTCGCCGTGCTCGGCACGGTGGTGACGCTCGGCGCCACCTCCGACAACGACCCGGGCGCACCCTCCGAGCAGGTCGGGGTCAACCCCTCGGCCAGCGAGGGCGCGGGCGGCGGCAGCCTGGGCGCCGACCGGCCGGTGAACGACAGCGACGGCGACACCGGCGCGGCGACCGGCCGCCCGACCGACCCGGGCCCGGACGGCACGCTCGGCACGTCGGACGATCCGACGCCGACGGGCTCTGCGAGCGGTTCGGCGGACCCGAGCCACTCGGCATCGCCGTCGAAGCCGCCGACGTCGTCCAAGCCGCCGTCCTCGCCGACCAAGCCGCCGACGTCCAAGCCGCCGTCCTCGCCGACCAAGCCGCCGTCGAGTACGCCGCCGTCCTCGCCGACCCCGACGCCTACGGACACCGGCCAGCCCTCGCCGACGACGACCCCGCCGACGACCAGTCCGTCCACCTCGGACTCGGCCAGCGGCCCGGCGCCGACCACGCCCACGAGCACCACCGCGAGCGCGTCCCAGAGCAGTTCGGATCCGGTGATGTGATACGCCCGCCGCCGCGGCCGAGCGCCGCGGCGGCGGTGAACAAACAGGGGGCGCTGTCAGAACAGCCGCAGCTTGTCGTCCTCGATGCCGCGCAGCGCGTCGTAGTCGAGGACCTGGCAGCCGATGCCCCGGTCGGTCGCGAGGACGCGGGCCTGCGGCTTGATCTCCTGGGCGGCGAAGATGCCGCGCACCGGGGCGAGATGGGGATCGCGGTTCAGCAGCTCCAGGTAGCGCGTCAGCTGCTCCACGCCGTCGATCTCACCGCGCCGCTTGATCTCCACCGCGACGGTCTTGCCGTCGGCGTCCCGGCACAGGATGTCGACCGGCCCGATGGCCGTCGGGTACTCGCGGCGGATGAGCGTGTAGCCCTCGCCCAGTGTCTCGATGCGGTCGGCGAGCAGCTCCTGGAGGTGCGCTTCCACGCCGTCCTTGATCAGGCCGGGGTCGACGCCCAGTTCGTGCGAGGAGTCGTGGAGGACTTCTTCCATCGTGATGATGAGCTTCTCGCCCGCCTTGTTGACGACGGTCCAGACGCCCTCTTCCTCGCCGGTGCCCTCCTTCAGCGTGCAGGGCGGCGACATCCAGTTCAGGGGCTTGTAGGCCCGGTCGTCGGCGTGGATCGAGACGCTGCCGTCCGCCTTCACCAGGATCAGGCGCGGGGCCGAGGGAAGGTGGGCGGTGAGCCGCCCGGCGTAGTCGACGGAGCAGCGGGCAATGACGAGACGCATGGTCGGCAACGCTACTCGACGGGCGCCTGTCGACGCGATTCGCCCTGGAAAACGCGTGTTCGGTAATGGCCGATTGTGTGCATGGTGTGCACGTCGAGAGTGCCTCATCTGCGCATTCTCCTGGTGCCGCCCCCGGCCGTTGCTTACCGTATGAACGGGAGGTCGCGGCGCGTGTACGCAGCGTGTCCGGTGTCGTGGGCTCCCTCATCTGTCAGGCAACCCCTGCTCGTTGGGGGTGCGAGAGGAGAACTCATGTCGCTCGACGTCTCACCGGCCCTACTCGAACAGGCCGAGCGAGGCGAGGTCGACGAAGCGGAATTCGTCGACTGCGTCCGGACCTCCCTGCCCTATGCGTGGGAGATGATCAGCTCCCTGGTGGCCCAGCTGAAGGTGGACGGCGGTGCGTTCGCCGACAACCAGACGCCTCCGCCGGACGAGCAGGCACGCGGCCAACTGCTGCGTGCCCTTGCGAGTGACGCGATACGCGGCGCGCTGCAACGGCACTTCGGTGTGCGGCTGGCCTTCCAGAACTGCCACCGGGTGGCCGTGTTCCCGCTTGACTCCTCGGTGGACGAGACGCTGGGCCGTTTCACCTCGGTCCGCAGCCAGGTGCTGAACCAGTCGCCCGAGTTCCGGGACTGCTGACGCGGCGCCGCTTGCTTGCCGCTCCGTACGCGGGAGGTGCAGTTCTGTACCGGAGCGGCAAGCCCCCAGGAATCCATCCCGCCCTCAGACGAGTTGGGGCAGCACCTCGGCGCCCAGCCGCCGTACGTTCTCCTCGGTCGCCGCCAGGTCCCCGGAGCCCTCGACGAGCAGGGCGAAGCGGGAGATGCCCGTTCGCTCGCTGGTCGCGGCCAGCCGGTCGGCGCACAGCCGCGGGGTGCCCACCGGGTGCAGCCCGCAGAGCAGTTCGGTGTACGCCAGCGGGTCGCGCATCCGGCGCGTGCGCCCGTCGACCGTGACGTGCGCCTCCAGGCCCTGCTTCAGCCAGCCCGGCATCGCCTTCATCAGCGTCTCCGCCGCGTCGACCCGCTTGTCCGCGATCTGGCAGACGCCGGCCGACACATGGGACGCGCCGAGGATCTCCTCCGGCGACCGGCCGCACGCCCGCGCGTGCCGCCGCCACAGGGCGACCATCTCGGCCTTCTCCTCGTCCCCCACGTGCATCCCGAGCAGCATCGACAGCCCGCGCTCGGCCGCCAGGCGCACGCTCGCCGGCGAGGTGCAGGCGACGACGAGCTCGGGCCCCTCGACCTCCGTCAGGGCCTCCGACGGCCGCGGCACCACCGGGACTTCACGGAAGCGGAAACGCTCCCCGTCCGCCGACACGGACGCGTCGCGCAGCCAGCGCACCAGGACGTCCAGGGACTCCGGGAACCCCTGCTCGTACGCCTCCAGGCCCGCGCCGAACACCTCCAGGTCGACCCAGGGGCCGCCGCGTCCGACGCCGAGCGTGAAACGGCCGCCGCTCGTGTGGTGCAGCAGCGCGGCCTGTTCGCCGACGGTCACGGGGTGGGTGGTGGGCAGCACGCTGACCGCCGTGCCGACCCGGATGCGGCGGGTGCGGCCCAGCAGCAGGGCGGCCAGCGTGATGGCCGACGGGCACGTGCCGTACGGCACGAAGTGGTGCTCGGCCAGCCAGACCGTGTCGAGCCCGGCCTCCTCGGCCACCTCGGCCGAGCGGACCGCGCGGTGCAGCGCCTCACCCTCGCCCTGACCGGGGAACTGGGCCGCCAACACGAAACTTCCAACGCGCATTGCTTTCCTGCTTCCTTGGCTCCGACACGGAGCTCCCCCTACAGCGCATAACCGTCTGACACGTGCCGAGGACACGGCCGGGCGGAGTATTTTGCGGATTGTCTGCAGAATGAGGTGCTCCGCCGGGAGCCCGGGGGGAGCGCCCGCCTCGCCCCGAGCGGGACTTGTGGCGATTGGTGCCGTACGCGTACCCCCGACCGCGCCGCGTAGGCTGGACGCGGCCCGAGCTTCCTGTATAGCCCCGAGAGGTGTCCCGTGTCCCCGCGTCGCAACCGACCCAAGGGCGCCGCTTCGTCCGGCCGGAGCGCCGAGGACGACCGCCCCGGCCGCTACGGCGGCTGGCAGTCCTCGGAGAACTGGCAGGGCGAGAACTGGAGCGTGCGGCACGTGGCCGGCGCGAGCGCGCAGGGCAAGTCGTACCGCTGCCCCGGCTGCGACCAGCTGATCCCGGACGGGGTGCCGCACGTGGTGGCCTGGTCGGAGCACGCGGGCGTCGACGACCGCCGGCACTGGCACAAGGCCTGCTGGAACGCGCGGGACCGCCGCACCCCGGGGGTGCGGCGGTCCCGTAACGCGCCCAGATTCTGACGGACCTCAGACGTCCCGCTTCTCCAGCAGGGCGAAGGCGACGGCGAACGCGACGGCCGTCGCGCCGAGGATGATCCACAGCGGGTCCCAGCCGGACGGGCCGGACTCGCTGAGGGAGTTGGCGTAGAAGACGCTGAGCTGGTTCGGGATGGAGTACTCGAACAGGGCCTGGCGGACGTCCTCCAGCGACTGGGAGAACATGAACAGCGCGATCACCAGCGGGGCGAGCACGGCGCCGATCATGATGGTGATGGCGCCCGCCGAGTGCCGGATGATCGAGCCGACGGCGAGCGAGAGCAGGCCCAGCAGCGCGACGTAGGCCGCGACGCCGACCGTGCCCTTCAGCCACTCCCCGCCGGAGGGGTTCTTGGCGCCGCTTCCCTCCAGCATCGCCACGTGCAGGAAGGCGACGAGGGACGCGGACACCAGCGTCACCACGAACGCGACCAGGAAGAACACCACGGCCTTCGCGGTCAGCACCCGGCCGCGGCTCGGGCACGCCACCATCGTGGTGCGGACCATGCCCGTGCCGTACTCCGAGGCCGTGGTCAGCACGCCCAGCGTGATGATGCACATGCTGCCGAGCAGCAGACCGAAGAAGCCCAGGCCGAGCGGGCTGTCGCCGTCCAGGGCCGGGTCGGAGTCCGCCACCACCACGCCGGTCAGCGTGCCGATGCCGACGACGAGCAGGACGAACACGCCGAGCGTCCACATCGTGGAGCGCACCGACCGGATCTTCGTCCACTCGGAGGCGATGGCGTGCCCGAGGTGCGTGCGCACGACCGGGATCGGCGAGGTGTAGCCGGGGCCGCCGGCGTACGGGGCGGAACCGGGCGCCGCATGCCAGGCGGGCGCGGCCTGCGGCATCTGGGGCTGGGGGCTGCTCATCGGGCGTCCTCGGGCTTGGTCAGATCGGAGGTCGGGGCGGCGACGGGCGCCGCGGCGGGCCGGGCGGGGGCGGCGGACGCCGGTGCGGCGTCCGACTGGGACGCGGGGGGCTGCGGCGCGGGCTGGGCCGGGGGCTGCGGGGCCTGGGACGCCTGGGGCGCGGGCTGGGCGGCGCCCTGCGGTGCGGGCTGGGCGGGCGGCTGTGGTGCCGGCTGCCCGGCGCCCTGCGGGGCCTGAGGCGCAGGCCGGGCGTACGGGTTGGGGGTGGCCGTGCCGGAGGCGGCAGGGGCCCCGGGGGTGCCGTACGGGCCCGCCGGGGCCTGGCCCGGGGCGCTCTGCGGGGGCATCGGGAACGGCTGCCCGCCCTGCTGGGGCGGCGGCGGGGCGTACCAGCCGGGCTGGCCCTGGCCCGGCACCGGCATCGGCGGCTGCGCGCCGGGCGGCAGCGGCTGCTGGAGGCCTTCCTTCTGGTCGATGGTGGAGCGGTAGTCGACCGCGCCCTGCGTCATCCGCATGTACGCCTCCTCCAGCGAGGCCTGGTGCGGCGACAGCTCCCACAGCCGTACGTCGTGGTCGTGCGCGATGTCGCTGATGCGGGGGAGCGGCAGGCCCGTCACCCGCAGCGCGCCGTCCTGCTCGGGCAGTACGTGACCACCCGACTCGGTGAGCGCGGCCGACAGCTTCTCGCGCTGCTGCGGCTCCGTGTCGGGCGTCCGGACTCGCGCGAAGTCGGCGGAGTTCGCGGAGATGAAGTCCGTCACGCTCATGTCGGCGAGCAACTGCCCGCGCCCGATGACGATGAGGTGGTCGGCGGTCAGCGCCATCTCGCTCATCAGGTGGGAGGAGACGAAGACCGTACGGCCCTCCGCCGCGAGCGCCTTCATCAGGTTGCGCACCCAGAGGATGCCCTCGGGGTCGAGCCCGTTGACCGGCTCGTCGAACAGCAGCACCTGCGGGTCCCCGAGCAGCGCCGCGGCGATGCCCAGCCGCTGGCCCATGCCGAGGGAGAAGCCCTTGGACCGCTTCCTGGCCACGTCCTGCAGCCCGACGACCCCGAGCACCTCGTCCACCCGCCGCGCCGGGATGCCCGACAGCTGGGCCAGGCACAGCAGGTGGTTGCGGGCTGCGCGGCCGCCGTGCACCGCCTTGGCGTCCAGCAGCGCGCCGACCTGGCGGGGGGCGTTGGGCAGCCTGCGGTACGGATAGCCGCCGATCGTGACGTGACCGCTGGTGGGGTTGTCCAGCCCGAGGATCATCCGCATCGTCGTCGACTTGCCCGAGCCGTTCGGCCCGAGGAAGCCCGTGACGGCGCCGGGACGCACCTGGAAGGAAAGGTTGTACACAGCGGTCTTGTCGCCGTAGCGCTTCGTCAGGCCGACTGCTTCGATCATGCTCCGCACCCATCGCAAGGTTCAGGACAGCGGGGCACACGCCCCCGTAAGGGTTAGGAGGATATCGAGGCGCTGACGGTTCCGCCCAAGAGCAGGTAAAAGGTCACGCCAAGCCTGTCCCCTAGGCATCCCGTTTCTTCAGCAGCACGTAGCCGCCGACGAGCGCCGCGAGCACCCACAGCCCCATGATCCCGAGGCCGCCCCACGGCCCGTACGGCGTGTCGTCGTCGAGGGGCGGGACCACCTGCATGATCCTGCTGCCGGCCTGGTCGGGCAGGAACCGGCCGACCTTCTTCGTCGCGTCGACGTTCCCGAGGATGTTGGAGATCAGGAAGAAGAACGGCATCAGGATGCCCAGCGACAGCATCGGCGAGCGCAGCATCGCGGCGACGCCCATCGAGAACATCGCGATCAGGGCCATGTAGAGGCCGCCGCCGAACACGGCTCGCAGCACCCCCGGGTCGCCGATCTCCGCCCGGTGCTCACCCAGCATCGCCTGTCCCAGGAAGAAGGCGGCGAAGCTGGTGACGAGGCCGACCAGGAGGGCGAGCGCGGTGGCCACCGCGATCTTGCTGAACAGGAAGGAGCCGCGCTGCGGCACGGCGGCCAGTGAGGTGCGGATCATGCCGGTGCTGTACTCGTTCGACACGACCAGCACCCCGAACACGATCATCGCGAGCTGACCGAGACTCATCCCCGCGAAGCTGATGAACGTCGGGTCGAACTCCGCCCGCTGCTGCGCGCCCATCGAGTCGAACTCGTTCTTCGACAGGGCCGAGATCAGCATGCCGAGCGCGACCGTCACGACCACCACCAGCGAGAGCGTCCACACCGTGGACGCCACCGACCGGATCTTGGTCCACTCCGACCGTACGATCTGTGTCGCCGCCATGCTCAGTCCCTCCCCAAGCCGTCGCCCCACTGCTGCGGTGGCGGCGCGGCGCTCGTCCCGCTGTGTGCGTGGTACTCCACCGACTCCGCCGTCAGCCGCATGAACGCCTCCTCCAGCGAGGCCTGTTGCGGGCTCAGCTCGTGCAGCGTGATGCCGTGCTGCGCCGCCAGCTCGCCGACGTGCTCGGCCTTGTCGCCGTCCACCTCCAGCACGCCCTCGCCGCTCTCGACGGCGACCACCCCCGCCTGGTGCAGCACGTCGAGCAGCCGCTCCCGCTGCGGGCTGCGCACCCGGACGTACGACCGCGAGTTGCGCGCGATGAAGTCGGACATGGAGGTGTCCGCGAGGAGCCGCCCCTGCCCGATGACGACGAGGTGGTCGGCCGTCAGCGCCATCTCGCTCATCAGATGGGAGGAGACGAACACGGTCCGGCCCTGCGCGGCCAGCGACTTCATCAGGGTGCGGATCCAGTGGATGCCCTCGGGGTCGAGGCCGTTGACCGGCTCGTCGAACATCAGGATCCGCGGATCGCCGAGGAGCGCGGCCGCGATGCCGAGCCGCTGCCCCATGCCCATCGAGAAGCCCTTGGTCTTCTTCTTCGCGACCGCCGTCAGCCCGACCGTCTCCAGCACCTCGCCCACCCGCTGCCTCGGAATGCCGTTGCTCTGCGCGAGGCACAGCAGGTGGTTGTAGGCGCTGCGCCCGCCGTGCCATGCCTTGGCCTCCAGCAGGGCGCCGATGTACGTCAGCGGGTCCTTCAGCTGCTGGTAGTGCTTGCCGTCGATCCGGACGTCGCCGGCGGTCGGGTGGTCGAGACCGAGGATCATCCGCATGGTCGTGGACTTCCCCGCGCCGTTCGGCCCGAGGAAACCGGTGACGATGCCCGGTCTGACGGTGAAGGACAGGTTGTTGACCGCCACCTTCTCGCCGTACCGCTTGGTCAGCCCCTCCAGCTCAATCATGCCCGCCACGCTAGAACGGGACAAAGCCCTCTGCCACCCGAGCGGCAGAGGGCTTTGCGGAGATTCAGACTCCGTATGCCGGGCTGTTACCGGGACTGCTGGGCCGGAACCCCACGGGAGATCGGCTCGTCCTCGGCCGGCGTGCCGGCGGCGGCCACCGCGGCGCCCGTGAGCGTCGCGAGCATCTCGCGGACGTTCGTCAGCTGCGCGTTGATGGAGTCGCGGCGGTTGGTGAGGGCGGCCAGCTCGCGCTCGGATTCCGAACGGATGCGGTCGGCCTTGGCGTTGGCGTCGGCCACGATGTCCTCGGCCTGGCGCTGGGCCGTCTCCACCGTCTGGCGGGCGCGGCGCTCGGCGTCCGTGCGCAGCTTCTCCGCCTCCAGGCGGAGCTGCTCGGCGCGGTGCTCGATCTCGGCGAGGCGCTTCTCGGCCTTGGCCTGACGGGAGGCCAGGTCGCGCTCGGACTGCTCGCGGCGCTTGGCGAGGTTCGTCTCGAAGTCGGCGGCGGCCTGCGCGGCCTTGGCGCGGGTCTCCTCGAAGAGGGCGTCCGCCTCCTCGCGCTTGGACTGCGCGTCCTTCTGCGCCTCGGCCCGCAGCTGCGCGGCGTCACTCTTGGCCTTCTCGACGATCCGCAGGCCCTCGTCCTCGGCCTTGGCCTTGCGCTCCGCGGAGTACGACTCGGCGTCGTTGCGCACCTGCTGGGCCGCCGACTCGGCGAGCTCGCGGTGCTGCTCCGCCGCGCGCCGGGCCTCCTCGCGCAGGTCCTTCGCCTCTTCCTCGGCGAGGCGGAGGATCTTCTCCACGCGCGCGCCGAGACCCGCGTACGACGGCTCGGCGTCGCTGATCTGGGCCTGGGCGTTCTGCGTCTCGAGGTGGAGCTCCTCGATGCGCTTTTCCAGAGCGGTGATGCGGGCGAGAGCGCTGTCACGGTCGGAGACGAGCTTGGAGATACGTTCGTCCACCTGAGCGCGGTCGTACCCACGCCGCACAAGCTCGAAGCCGTAGGGGGAAGTGTCGCTCATGGGGTTCCTGTCGAATGAGACCGGTGAGGTGATAGGTGGAATCCTAGGGGCCGAAACGGTGTGTCATCGAGCGGATGCGCGTTTGGTCTGCAAAATGAGACCCCTTTTGGGTGGCGGACCGCAGGACTGCTTGCCAAAGACTTGGTCAAAGACCCCAGCACACACCGGATTCGCCCCGGTTCGCTAGCTATCCGAGGACTTGCCACCCGAACGGGGTGCGCCGACTGTTGCACCTGCCTTGACTCCGCTGTCCTTGGACGCGGAGGGGGCCTCGAAGGACTCCAACGCCTCCAGGACGTCCTGGACACGGGAGATCTCGGCGTTGATGTCCTCCCGGCGACGGACCAGGACCTCCAGCTCGCGCTTGCCCTCCTCGACCGTGCGCTTGGCCTCGCGGATCGCCTCGGCCTTGAGCTCCTCGGCCTCCCGGATCAGCGTGGTCTTCTTCTGCTCGGCCTCCTTGAGCAGCCCCTCGGCCTTCTTCACGGCGGCGATCCGGACCTTGCCCGCCTCGGAGTTGGCCTCCGACACGATCTCCTTGGCCTTCGCCTGCGCCTTCGCGAGCTGCTCCTCGGCAGCCTTGACGAGTGCGTCGCAGCGGTCGCCCGCCGCCTTCATCGTCTCGGCCGACTCGCGGCGGGCCCGCTCGTGCAGCTCCTCGATCTCCGAGGTGATGCGGTCGCGCAGCTCCTCGGCGCGCTCCCTTATCTGCGTGGCGTCCCGGCGCGCGCCGACCAGCAGCTCGTCCGCGTCCGTCCGGGCCTTCTCCACCAGGGAGTTGCCCTCGACCGTCGCCTCGGACACGAGCCGGTCGGCCTCCGTACGGGCCGCGCCCACCATCGTGTCGGCCTGCGCCTCGGCCTCCGCGGTGGTCTTGTGCGCCTGCTGCTGCGCCTCGGTCAGCAGCTTGTCCGCCTCGGCGGTGGTCTCCGAGATGAGCTTGTCGACCTGCTCGGCCGCCTCGGAACGCCGCTTGTTGGCGTCCTTGCGGGCCTCGTCCAGCGTCCGGTCGGCCTCCTCGCGCGCGGACGCGACGAGCCGCTCCGCCTCCGCCTCCGCGTCGGCCTTGACGCGCTCGGCCTCGGAGCGGACCCGCTCGGCGTGCTGCTGCGCGGAGCCGACCGTCTCGGCGGCCTCGGCGCGCAGCCTCTCCGCCTCGCCGGTGGCCTCCCCGATCAGCTGGTCGGCCTTGGCGACCGACTCGGCCCGCAGCCGCTCGGCCTCCGCCGCCGCCTCGGAGCGGACCCGCTCGGCCTCGGAGAGGGCCTCCGTACGGACCCGCTCGGCCTCGGTGACCGTCTCCATCCGCAGCCGGTCGGTCTCCTGGACCGTCTCGGTGGTGAGCCGCTCCGCCTCGTTGCGCGCCTCGGTGATGAGGGTGTCCGCCTGCGTCGCCGCGTCCGAGCGGATGCGGTTGGCGTCCTCGCGGGCGTCCGCCCGGGTGCGCGCGGCGCTCTGCTCGGCCTCGGCGATGGTGTCCGACGCCTCCGTGCGCACCCGCTGGGCGTGCTCGGCGACCTCCGTGCGGATCCGCTCCGCCTCCGCGATCGCCTCGGACATCGTCCGCTCGGCGAGCGCCTTGGCGGCCTCGGACTCCTCATGGGCCTCACGGCGCAGCCGGCCGGCGTCCTCGCTCGCCCGCTCCCGCTCGGCGTAGGCGTCGGAGCGGACCCGGTCCGCCTCCTCCTGGGCCTCCCGGCGCGTACGGTCCGCCGCGTGCTCGGCGGCGGAGCGCAGCCCGGCGATCTCCTCCTGCGCCTGCTCGTGCAGCCCCGCGACGGAGTCCCGGACCTGCTGCGCGTGCTGCTCGGCCGCGGACACCATCTCCGTGGCGCGCCGGTCGGCCTCCTCGACCAGCCGGACGGCCTCGGCCTGCGCCTCCTCCACGCGCTTGCGCGCCGAGGCCAGCAGCTCCTCGCTCTGCTCGCGGGCCCGCTCGCGCTCCTGGTCGGCCTCCTGCCGGGCACTGCCGAGGAGTTCCTCGGCCTCGCGGCGGCGCCGGTTGGCCTCCTCCTGGGCGGCGGCCAGCGTCTCGGACGCCTCCGCGCCGAGCCGCTCGGCGGCCGCCTGCGCCTCCGCGCGCATCCGGTCGGCGCTCTCCTGCGCCTCCGACTTCAGCCGCTCGGCCTCGCTCGCGGCCTCCGACCGCAGGCGTACGGCGACGGCCTCGCCCTCGGCACGGGCCGCGGACGCGTCCGACGCGGCCTCGTCACGCAGCCGCTCGGCCTCCGCCTCGGCCTGCTGCTGGAGCGTACGGATCCGCTCGGCGGCCTCGGCGCGCAGCCGCTCGTTCTCCTCGGCGGCCTCGCGGCGGATCCGCGCGGCCTCCTCACGGGCGTCCGACAGCGCCTGCTCGGCCGCGGCCAGCCGCTCCTCGGCGTCCGTCTGGAGCCGCGTCAGCTCCTCGGCGGCCTCCGCGCGGCGGGCCTCCATGGCCCGCTCGGTCTCCTCCTGCAGCTCCCGCGCCGCGCGCTCGGCCTCCGCCTTGAGGGACTCGGCCTGCTCGACGACCTCCTCGCGGTGCCGCTCGGCCTCCTGCCGGGTGCGCTGGAGGGTCTCCTCGGCCTGCCGGCGCAGGGTCGTCGCCCGCTCGATCGCCTCCGTGCGGACCTTCTCGCTGTCGGCCTGGGCGGTCGTGCGCAGCTCGTCCGCGTCGGCCTTGGCCTTGGCGAGCAGTTCCTCGGCGGACTTCGCCGCCTCCTCGATCTGCGCCACGGCCTCCTTGCGGGCCTCGGCGCGGATCTTCTCGCCCTCCTCGACGGCGTCCGCCCGCAGCTGCTCGGCCTCGCCGCGCAGCCGACGGGCCTCCTCCTGCAGCTCGACCGTCTTGGCGCGGTACTCCTTGGTGTCGTCCTTCGCCGCGCCCTTGAGCTGCTCGGCGATGTCGTGCGCCTCGGCGCGCAGCCGGTCCGCCTCGGCCTCGGCCTCCTTGCGGATCCGCTCGGCCTCCTCGGCGGCGGCCTTGGTGGTCTTCTTGGCGTCCTCCGACGCCTTGGTGAGGACCTCCTCGGCCGTCCGGGCCGCCTTGGACAGCTGGGTCGCGGTCTCCTCGGCCGTGAGCGTGCGGGCCTTCTCGGCGGCCTCGGCGACGATCTTCTCGGCCTCGGCCCGGGCGTCCGCGACGATCTGCTCCGCCTCGGACTTGGTGCTCTCGGCCTCCTTCGTGGCCTCCTCGACCAGCCGGGCGACCTGCTCCTTGGCCGTGCGCGTGCGCGTCTCGTTGGCGGCCTCGGCGCTCGCCAGGGCCTTGGCGGCGGCCTCCTTGGCCTCCGCGACCAGCTTCTCCGACTCGGCCTGCGCCTTGCGCAGCGCCTCCTCGGCCTCGGCCATCCGCTGCTCGGCGGCCTTGCTCAGCTCCTGGGCCCGGCGGCGCGCCGACTCCGACTCCGAGGCGGTGGACGTCCGCAGCTGCTCGGCGTGGTCGGTGGCCTCCTGGGCCTGCGTGGAGGCGGCGTTGAGCAGGCGCTCGGCGTCCGTGCGGGCGCGGCGCAGGATCTGCTCGGCCTCGGCGCGGGCCTCCTCGGCCGCGCCCGTCAGCCGCTGCCGGGCCTCGGTCGTCAGCCGCTCGGCCTCCGCGCGGGCGGTGGCCAGGGCCTGCTCGGCCTCGGCGCGGGACTCCTCCAGCAGCCGGCGGGCCTGCTGCTCGGTGCGGGCGCGCAGCTGCTCGGCCCACGCCACGTTCTCGTTGACGTGCGACTCGACCGTCTGGCGGCGCTCGGCCAGCTCCTGGTCCAGCTGCTGGCGGCGGGTCACCGCCTCCTGGTGCAGCTCCGCCTGGAGGCGGGCCGCCTGCTCGGCGTGCTCCTGGAGGATCCGCTGGGTCTGGGCCCGGGCCTCGCTCAGCTCGCGGTCGGCGTCCGCGCGGATCTGGTCGGCCTGCATCTGCGCGTTGCGCAGCAACTGCTCGGCCTGCCAGCCGATGTCGCCCCCGTCGAAGGAGGGCCGGGACATGATGGTGCGCCGCGCCTCGTGCAGCTTGGCGCGCAGCACCTCGACCTGGTAGCCGAGGTCCTCGGCGTGCTGGATCGCCTTTTCCCGTTCGGTCTTCAGCCGTTTCATCTCGGCTTCGAACCGAGAGAGGTGGTCGACGTCAGCCGCCGGCTCTCGCTCCTGGCTCTCGTAGCCCCGCACTGCGCGGTCCCATCCGTCCCCTGGTCGCAACTCTTTCCGAACGAGCTCCGTCCATCCGCCGAACGGGGCCCCCGGGGAATGGTGTCAGATCATCGGCGGAGCAGAGGCTGCTGCCCCGACGCTCTTCCCCCGAAACCCGGACCCCGGTGGTCCTGCCGTCGCACGGCGGGACCGCGGTCACCCTGGCTGAGCGGCGACCGCACCCAACCCTACCGGCCCCTATGTACGAGGGTCAGTGCTCAGGTGACTCAACAGGCGCCGAAGTGACCAGTTCTGTCAGGACGCCATGGCAGTCCTTGGGGTGCAGGAAGGTGATCCGTGACCCCATGGAACCGCGTCGGGGCTCTTCGTACAGCACGCGCACGCCCTTGTCGCGGATGTCCGCGGACTCGGCGTCCACGTCCGCCGTGCCGAAGGCGATGTGGTGGACGCCCTCCCCGTTCTTCGCCAGCCACTTCGCGACGGTGGAGTCCTCGCGGGTCGGCTCCAGAAGCTGCAGGTAGGAGGCGCCGCCGTCGGACGTCTCGTTGATCTTGAGCATGGCCTCGCGCACGCCCTGCTCCTCGTTGACCTCGGAGTGGAACACCTCGAAGCCGTAGGTGGCACGGTAGAACTCGACGGTCTTGTCGAGGTCGAAACAGGCGATTCCGATGTGGTCGATTCGCGTCAGCATGGATTCAGTGCAGCGCTCCCGGGGTGGTTACGCAACGTGCGCGCGATCACACCGACAGCCCGATGACGGGGTGGAGTACCGGTCAGTACATTCGAAGTAAACCCTCGTTCACTCCTCGGCTGTGCAGCCGGTAAGGGGATCGCAGCTCATGTCTTCTGCTACGACCAGCTCGGTGATCGTCTCGGGCGCGCGTACGCCCATGGGGCGGTTGCTCGGATCGCTGAAGTCCTTCTCCGGAGCCGATCTCGGCGGCTTCGCGATCAAGGCCGCCCTCGACCGTGCGGGGATCGGTGGCGACCAGGTGCAGTACGTGATCATGGGTCAGGTGCTCCAGGCCGGGGCCGGGCAGATCCCGGCGCGCCAGGCCGCGGTCAAGGCGGGCATCCCGATGAACGTGCCGGCGCTGACCATCAACAAGGTCTGTCTGTCCGGCCTCGACGCGATCGCGCTCGCCGACCAGCTGATCCGCGCGGGTGAGTTCGACGTGGTCGTCGCGGGCGGTCAGGAGTCCATGACCAACGCCCCGCACCTGCTGCCCAAGTCCCGCGAGGGCTTCAAGTACGGCGCGGTCCAGATGCTCGACGCCATGGCGTACGACGGCCTGACCGACTCCTTCGACGGCGTCGCCATGGGCGAGTCGACGGAGAAGCACAACACCCGGCTGGGCATCGGGCGCGCCGAGCAGGACGAGATCGCCGCGCTGTCCCACCAGCGGGCCGCCGCCGCGCAGAAGAACGGCCTGTTCGAGGCCGAGATCACGCCGGTCGAGATCCCGCAGCGCAAGGGCGACCCGGTGCTGTTCAGCAAGGACGAGGGCATTCGCGGCGACACGACCGTGGAGTCGCTCGGCAAGCTGCGTCCGGCGTTCTCCAAGGACGGCACGATCACCGCCGGTTCCGCCTCGCAGATCTCCGACGGCGCCGCCGCCGTGGTCGTGATGAGCAAGGCCAAGGCGCAGGAGCTCGGCCTGGAGTGGATCGCCGAGATCGGTGCCCACGGGAACGTGGCCGGGCCGGACAACTCGCTGCAGTCGCAGCCGTCCAACGCGATCCTGCACGCCCTGAAGAAGGAGGGGCTGGAGGTATCGGACCTCGACCTCATCGAGATCAACGAGGCGTTCGCGGCGGTGGCCGTGCAGTCCATGAAGGACCTCGGGGTGTCCACCGAAAAGGTGAATGTCAACGGCGGTGCCATTGCCCTGGGTCACCCGATCGGGATGTCCGGTGCGCGGCTCGTGCTGCATCTGGCGCTGGAGCTGAAGCGGCGGGGCGGCGGCGTGGGCGCTGCCGCGCTGTGCGGTGGCGGTGGTCAGGGTGACGCGCTGATCGTGCGCGTGCCCAAGGCCTGAGTTTCGGTACGTCCCTTCCCGGTACGTCCCTGATCTGAACGGAGCTGTGATGCAGGACGTCTCCACGCTGGTGGCCCAGGCCAGGGAGGGGCGGCCGCGGGCCGTCGCCCGGCTGATCTCGCTGGTGGAGGGGGCGTCCCCGCAGCTCCGGGAGGTCATGGCGGCGCTGGCGCCGCTGACCGGCGGGGCGTACGTGGTGGGGCTGACCGGGTCGCCGGGGGTCGGCAAGTCGACGTCGACCTCGGCGCTGGTCTCCGCCTACCGCAAGCAGGACAAGCGGGTCGGCGTGCTCGCCGTCGACCCGTCGTCCCCGTTCTCCGGCGGTGCGCTGCTCGGGGACCGGGTGCGGATGTCGGAGCACGCGTCCGACCCGGGCGTGTACATCCGCTCCATGGCCACGCGCGGGCATCTGGGCGGCCTGGCGTGGGCCGCGCCCCAGGCGATCCGCGTGCTGGACGCGGCCGGGTGCGACGTGATCCTCGTCGAGACGGTGGGGGTCGGGCAGTCCGAGGTGGAGATCGCCTCGCAGGCGGACACGTCCGTGGTGCTGCTCGCGCCGGGGATGGGGGACGGGATCCAGGCGGCCAAGGCCGGGATCCTGGAGATCGGGGACGTGTACGTCGTGAACAAGGCCGACCGGGACGGGGCCGATGCGACGGCCCGCGAGCTGAACCACATGCTGGGGCTGGGGGAGGCGCGGGGGCCCGGGGACTGGCGTCCGCCGATCGTGAAGACCGTCGCCGCGCGGGGCGAGGGCGTGGACGAGGTCGTCGAGGCGCTGGAGAAGCACCGGGCCTGGATGGAGGAGCGGGGGGTGCTCGCGGAGCGGCGTGCCGCTCGCGCGGCGAGGGAGGTCGAGACGATCGCGGTGACGGCGCTGCGGGAGCGGATCGGGGACCTGCACGGGGACCGGCGGCTGGGCGCTCTGGCCGAGCGGATCGTGGCGGGGGAGCTGGATCCGTATCGGGCGGCTGATGAGCTGGTGGCGGGGTTGACGGAGGGCTGAGCGGCGCCGACCGCGGGTGCGCGTCTTCGCCTGATCGCCGTGGGGGGGGTCGGGGCCGCGCCGGGGGGGTGTCCGTCCTCGGAACGGCGCGATGGGGCCGGACACCGACTCACTGGCGTTGACGCGCCAACCGCCGCGGGCGGACACCCCCCGGCACGGCCCCTTCCGTAGTACGGCGAGTGCGGGCGCGTCGTGGCTGCCGCCCAGCCGGCTGCCTTAGCCGCGGGCATGCGTGCCGCCAGGGGCGGCACGGGTGGGCGTGGGGGTCCCCCCTGCTCGAGCGAAGCCGAGAGCTCGGGGGAGGTACCGCGTTGCGCCGGGTTGCGCAACGCCCCGGCGTCAGCACGGACGCCGGGGCGGTTGAGATCAGGCAGTGGGATGTCAGTCCTGGTCGTCGTCCTGGGCATCGGTACGGTCCGCCGTGACCTTGCCCGTGTTCAGGTCGATCTTCCAGTCCTGCTCGGCGCCGCCGGACGTGTGGGTCTCGGCCTCCCAGGACTTGTTCCTGCCGTCCTCGTCCAGGTCGACGGACGTCACCACGCCCTTGCCGGCGGCAGCCTTCGCGGCCTCCTCGGCCGTCACCGAGGAACCCTTCAGGGCCGCCCGCACCTGCGCCGTGTCGTCCTCGTCGTCGGCGTGCGAACCGAGGACCTTGCCGTTGGACGGGTCGACGCTCACGCTGTGCCAGGTGTTGTCGCCGGACAGGACGTCGACCTTCCAGACCACCTTGGCGCTGTCGTCCTCGTCGTCCAGCTCGGCGGACACCGCCGTGCCCGACGTGTGCTTCAGCGCGGAGGCGATGGCCTCGGCGGCCGTGACGTCCGAGGAGGCCGCCCGCGCCGCGTCGTCGTCGCGGTCGTCCTGCGCGTCCGGGCCGTCCTGGTCGTCGTGGGCGTCGTCCGACAGCCGGGTGTTGGCCGCCTGCCGCGCCGAGCCCTCGTCGTCTCCCGTGGTCGCCAGGGCCGTGGCCGTACCGCCTCCGATCAGAGCGGCGGCGGTCACAGCGGCGATCACGATGTTGCGCTTCATGCGGATTCCTCCCGAGTCGTTTCGTTTTCGACGTCTTCGACTCTGGCCGACCGAGGCTGAGAGGAACCTGAAACCCCCTGAAGGGATCTTCAGGTTCCCTTTGCCACTCTTTACTCATGCGCCTGTTGATCGTGGAGGACGAGAAGCGGCTGGCCCTGTCGCTCGCCAGGGGCCTGACGGCCGAGGGGTACGCCGTGGACGTCGTCCACGACGGTCGGGAGGGGCTGCACCGGGCCTCGGAGGGGACGTACGACCTGGTCATCCTCGACATCATGCTGCCGGGGCTCAACGGCTACCGGGTCTGCGCCGCCCTGCGCGCCGCCGGGCACGAGGTGCCGATCCTGATGCTCACCGCCAAGGACGGCGAGTACGACGAGGCCGAGGGGCTCGACACGGGCGCGGACGACTATCTGACCAAGCCGTTCTCGTACGTCGTGCTCGTCGCCCGGATCAAGGCGCTGCTGCGGCGGCGCGGCGTGGGCGCGGGGGCCTCGCCCGTGCATGTGCACGGGGACCTGAAGGTCGACACCGCGGCCCGCCGGGTGTTCCTCGGTGAGGACGAGATCGCCCTCACCGCCAAGGAGTTCTCCGTGCTGGAGCAGCTCGTGCTGCGGGCCGGCGAGGTGGTGTCCAAGTCCGAGATCCTGGAGCACGTCTGGGACTTCGCGTACGAGGGCGACCCGAACATCGTCGAGGTGTACATCAGCACCCTGCGGCGCAAGCTGCGGCCGGGGCTGATCCGGACCGTGCGCGGGGCCGGGTACCGGCTGGAGACCTCGCCGTGAGGCGGCTGTTCGGGTCCGTCCGGGCGCGGGCCACGCTGGCGGCGACGCTCGTGGTCGCGGTGGCGCTCGTCGCGGCCGGGGCCGCCGTGCTGCTGTCCCTGCGGTCGAACCTGATGGGCGAGGCCGGTACGCAGGCGGAGCGCTCCGCGCGGGCGGTCGCCTCCGAGCTCGCCGCCGGGACGCCCTACGACAAGCTGTCGGGACTGGACGGGGACGTCGGGCCGGTGCAGGTCCTCGACGAGGACAAGCGGCTGGTCGCGGTCAGTGAGGACCTGGAGCGGATCAGCGGTACGGACAGCGAGCGGGTGAAGGCGCAGCCGCCGGCCGCGGTGCCGCGCGGGGACGCCGACAACGACGCCGATGACGACGCCGATGACTCCGGCTCCCGCGAGGCCCTCGAACCCGGGGAGATCTCCGGGGAGAGCGTCTTCCGGAACGGGTCGGCGACGGTCGACGGGGAGACGGAGGACTACCGGTTCGCCGCCGTGGAGGTGGAGACCCACGACCGGGGGCACCTCAAGGTCTTCGCCGGTGCCCCGCTGGCCGCCGAGCACGGGGCCGTGCGGAGCGCGCTGACGGTGATGCTGATCGGGTTCCCGCTGCTGCTGGGCGTCGTCGCGGGCGTGACCTGGCTGGTCACCCGGCGGGCGCTGCGGCCGGTGGAGGGCATCCGGCGCGAGATGGCCGCGATCACCCAGTCCGAGGACCTCGCGCGGCGCGTCCCCGAGCCCGACACCCACGACGAGATCGCCCGGCTCGCCAGCACCACCAACGAGACGCTCGCCGCCCTGGAGAAGTCCGTGGAGCGGCAGCGGCGCTTCGTCGCCGACGCCTCCCACGAGCTGCGCAGCCCCATCGCCTCGCTGCGGACGCAGCTGGAGGTGGCCGCCGCCCATCCCGAACTGCTGGACCTCGACGGGGCCGTGGAGGACACCGTGCGGCTCCAGCGGCTCGCCGCCGACCTGCTGCTGCTCGCGCGGCTGGACGCCGGGGAGCGGCTGGGCGACGCGAAGGTCGACCTCGCCGGGCTGGCCCGGGAGGAGGCCGAGGGGCGGACGGGCGTGACGGTGGACGCGGAGCCGGTGGAGGTGGCCGGATCGCGGGGGCAGTTGGGGCGGGTGCTGGCCAATCTGCTCGACAACGCCCAGCGGCACGCCCGGGAGGCCGTCACCGTGAGCGTGCGGCGGGAGGGGGACCGGGCCGTCGTCGGAGTGGCGGACGACGGGGACGGTGTGCCCGAGGCCGACCGGGAGCGGATCTTCGAGCGGTTCGTACGGCTGGACGCCGCCCGCAGCCGCGACGACGGCGGTGCCGGGCTGGGGCTCGCCATCGCCCGGGACGTGGCCGTACGGCACGGCGGCACGCTGACGGCCGGGCAGGGGCCCGCAGGCGGAGCCCTGTTCGAACTCCGCCTGCCGCTCGCGTAGCGGCCGCAGGGCGCTGGCGGCCCGTCCCGGTTACGGGCGCCCGCGCTGGCCGCGCAGGTGCTCCGCGATGGGCTTGAGGGCCTTGTCGAGCTCCGTCAGGGCCTCCGGGGAGAGCAGGTCGATGAAGTGCCTGCGCACGGACGCCACGTGGTGGGGCGCGACCTTCTGCATCGTCGCCATGCCGTGCTCGGTGAGGACGGCGTAGAGCCCCCGGCGGTCCGACTCGCAGTTCTCCCGCCGGACCAGGTTCGCGTTCTCCATGCGCGTGATCTGGTGCGAGAGGCGGCTCTTGGACTGGAGGGTGGCGGAGGCGAGGTCGCTCATCCGCATCCGCTGGTCCTCGGACTCGGAGAGGTTCACCAGGATCTCGTAGTCGTTCATTGTCAGGCCGAACGGCTGCAGGTCCTTCTCGAGCTGGTACGCCAACAGCCTGTTGACCTCCAGGTGGGTGCGCCAGGCGCACTGCTCCGCATCGGTCAGCCAGCGAGTGGCCGTCTCGGTCTCCATGAATGAAGTCTACCTAAAAGGTTGAAAGGCGAACTAGTGAGGGTTTTCGTATGACGGCGCACGCCTGCCGAACGTTGGTGCGCAGGCGTTCGATGTCACACTCCGCAGACTACCGCTCACAGCCCGAAGCGACGCTGGAGGTCGCCCAGCTGTCCGGGAAGACGCGGTACGCCGGACTGCCCGGCCTGGGGGCTGTGCGCCCCGCCGCCGGGCACGCCGGCCTGGTGCGGAACGGCTCCCGTGGCCTGCTCGGCCATCAGGGTCTCGGACGACTGGAGCAGCACCGTGCCGGCGCCGACGAACTCGAACTGGTGCTCCTCGCCGGAGGCCCCGCCGAGGCCCGTCAGCGCACGTAGACCGCCCATTACGCCGGTCATGTACCCGTGGTCGTAGTGGTGGCAGGGGGAGGGGCAGTCGGCCCAGCCGACCAGGGCCTGGGGGTCGACCCGGATCGGGGGTTCCATGAACACCACCGGGCCGTTCGAGGCGGCCACGAACTTTCCGGTTCCGATGAGGGTCAGAAAACCCGGCACGATTGATTGCTTCAGTGCGAGAGTTGGCTGAAAAGCGAGCAGGTTGCCGGAGCGAATGGTCAGATTGCCGTCCTCGAGGTCGTACGAGTTCACGTCGAAGGCCCGGTCGGCGAGGAGCATCTTGCCCGAGCCCTCCGCCACGACCCAGTCGCTCGCGTGCAGAGGCGAATGGAAGGACGTACGGACGAGACGGTCCAGCCGGCCGTGTCCGACGCCGTTGAAGTCGATCGAGCCGTAGTAGGCGATCATCTTCCCCTTCTGCAGGAACCACTGGCTCCCCTTGAGCTCCACGCAGAAGGTGTAGGGATTGACGTTGTCGTCGGGCGGCAGCGTCGCCGGGTCGAAGACCGCGGGGCCGGCGCCCGGGGTTCCGTAGGTGCTCACAGCTTCTCCTCCGACGCCTGGACGTACACCGCACCGCTGCCGCTGAGCTCCAGCTGGAAGGCCTCGCCCGAGCCGCGGCCCACCATGTCCCGCCAGCCCAGGGCGGTGGACAGCTTGTTGCGGACGTCGCCGTGGTGGGCGACGTAGGCCTGCGGGTCCACATGGACCGGCCGCTGGGGGGCGATCGGGATCTCGATCACCCCGCCGTGGGCCATGACCGCGACGGCCCCGTGTCCCTTGAGCGTGGTCGTGAACAGTCCCTGGCCGCTGACCTGGCCCCGGACCATGCCCATGACGCCGCCCTGCGAGCCGAGGAACATCGTGCCCTGCTGGAGCGTGCCCTCGAAGGCGAGCAGGCGGTCCGCCTCGACGTACAGGGTGTCGCCGGTGAGCTGGATGACCTGGACGTGGTGGCCCCCGTGCCCGAACAGGACCGTGCCGCTGCCCTCGACCGTCATCAGCGGCGTGTCCTCGTCGGCGACCCGGCGGCCGATCATCGACATGATCCCGCCCTGGCCGCCCATCGAGTTGGGCGTGAAGGACACCTCGCCCTGGTAGGCGAGCATCGCGCCGCGCTGACTGAACAGCCGCTGGCCCGGCGCGACCGTCGCCTCGACCATCTTCGCGTTGATCTCCCGGAAGGCCATCACACGTCTCCCGCGATCGTGTTCCGCTCGCTCGGCTGCACGTACACCAGGCCGTCCCCCTCGAACCGCATCTGGAAGGCCTCGCCGCCGCCCTCGCCGAGCAGCGTGCGGAACGTCACACCGGACTGGAAGGACTGCCGCAGGTTCCCCTGGTGCGCCACGTACGCGCCCGGGTCCACGGTCAGCGGGTACTGCGGGCTGACGCGCAGCACCACGGCCGGGCCGTCGGACATGATCGCGGCCTGGCCGTGGCCCTCGACGGTCGTCGTGAAGAGGCCGTTGCCCTGTGAGGCCCCGCGCAGGCCCGTGAACTCCGTCCCCGTGCGCAAGCCGCCGTCGGTCGCGAGCAGGTTGCTCGACTCCACGTAGAGCTTGTCGCCCTGGACGCTGACCAGGTTGATCTCGGAGGCGCGGTCGGCGAACCAGCAGGTTCCGCGGCCCTTCACCTCCATCAACGTCATCTGCTCACCGGTCAGCCGCCGGGTCACCATGCCCCGGAGGCCCTCGCCGCCGCCGCTGAGCTTCTTGAAGGCCATCTCGCCGTCGTACGCGACCATCGAGCCGTTCTTCGCCTTCACGGCGTCTCCGGTCATGTCGACGGCGAGCACCTTGCTGCTCTGAAGTCGGAACATCGCCACGTACGCGACGTTAGCCGCAGGCCGGGCGCCACGGACAGGGCCCCTGGGTGGAGAACGACCCTGACCGCACCCCTAGGGGCCGGGCCCCGAGGCGGTTTGTCACAATGGGCGGGACGCTTGTGCGTGCGTTCACAAAGCGTCAGGCCCCAGCAAGACCGTCTCTCACCGAAGGTGACCTGTGGACCTCAAGACCGCCACCGCCATCCGCCGCCTCCGCCTGGTCTCGGCCCCCGAGGCGATCTCCTTCCTCCTCCTGCTGGTCTGCTCGGTGCTGAAGCGGACCACGGACTTCAACGCCGTGCCGGTCATGGGCATGGTGCACGGCGTCCTCTTCATCCTGTACGTGATCTTCTGGGCGGACGCGTGGAACCGCGCGAAGTGGCCGGTGAAGACCGCCGCCCTGTACTTCGTGCTCTCGGTGCTGCCCGCCGGCGGGTTCTTCGCCGAGCGCAAGCTGCGGCGTGAGGCCGAGGACGCCGTGATCGCGTCCCGGGCGCGCCAGGAGAAGGAAGGGGCGGTGAAGGCGTGATCGTCGCCTTTTCCGTGACGCCGCTGGGGGTCGGCGAGGACGTGGGCGAGTACGTCGCCGATGCCGTGCGGGTGGTCCGCGAGTCCGGCCTGCCGAACCGCACCGACGCGATGTTCACGTCCGTCGAGGGCGAGTGGGACGAGGTCATGGACGTCGTCCGGCGCGCGGTCGAGGCCGTCGAGCGGCGGGCGCCCCGGGTCTCCCTCGTCCTGAAGGCGGACATCCGGCCCGGCGTGACGGACGGCCTCACGTCGAAGGTGGAGACGGTGGAGCGGCACCTCGCGGAGTAGCCCCCGAAGGCAGCAGCGATGACGGAACCCCGGCCCGTGCGGGCCGGGGTTCTCGTCGTTCCCGGGCCCCACCCGCCTGGACGCCCCCAGTTCGACACCGCCCCAAAGGTCCACTTTCGTATGGGTATCGGGTCCCAACCATCTGGAGGGCGCTGTGCGGCCGGAGGGCTACGACTACGACTCCCACAGCCGACTCGCCGGGCCGCTCACGGAGCCGTCCGGTGAGGCGTACCGCGTGCAGTACGCCTCGCTCCTCTCGCGCGAGCCCCGCCGAATACGAGCCGTCCTCCTGATGAGCCTCGCCCCGCTGCTCACCGGTGCCCTGCTGGTCTACCTCGTCTGGCCCACCCACTGGGTGGAGCGCGAGGGCGCCGAACGCTGGCTCATCGGCCTCGACGTCACCATGCTGATGGCGATCGGGCTCATCGAACTCTTCATGCTCGTCAACGTCGCCTCCGTCGCCCACGCCACGATGGTCGCCCGCGACCCCGTCCCCGTCGTCCCGGAACCCGGCACCCGCGTCGCCTTCCTCACCACGTACGTCCCCGGCAAGGAACCCCTCGCCATGGTCCGCGCGACCCTGGAGGGCGCCACCCGCATCCACCACACCGGCCCCCTCGACGTCTGGCTCCTCGACGAGGGCGACGACCCCGACGCCAAGGCCCTGTGCGCGGAACTCGGCGTCCGGCACTTCACGCGGCTCGGCGTCCCCGAGTGGAACCGCTCCACGGGCGTCCACAAGGCCCGTACCAAGCACGGGAACTACAACGCCTGGATCGCCATGCACGGCGACGCCTACGACTTCTTCGCCTCCGTCGACACCGACCACGTCCCGCACCCCGACTTCCTGGAGCGGATGATGGGGTACTTCAGGGACCCGGACGTGGCCTTCGTCGTCGGCCCCCAGGTGTACGGCAACTACCACAACCCCGTCACCAAGGCCGCCGAGTCCCAGCAGTTCCTCTTCCACGCCCTGATCCAGCGCGCCGGGAACCGGTACCGCGCCCCCATGTTCGTCGGCACCAACAACGTCGTCCGGATCTCCGCCGTCAAGCAGATCGGCGGCCTGTACGACTCCATCACCGAGGACATGGCCACCGGCTTCGAGATCCACCGGCACCGCAACCCGGCCACGCACCGCCACTGGTGCTCCGTCTACACCCCGGACGTGCTCGCCGTCGGCGAGGGCCCCGCCTCCTGGACCGACTTCTTCACCCAGCAGATGCGCTGGTCGCGCGGCACCTACGAGACGCTCCTCAAGCAGTACTGGAAGGCGCCCTTCAGCATGCCCCCGGGCCGCCTGCTCTCCTACACGCTGATGCTCGTCTACTACCCGATGACGGCCGTCAACTGGCTGCTCGGCATCCTCAGCTGCTTCCTCTTCCTCTGGTTCGGCGCCTCCGGCACCCAGGTCTCCGCCTCGGTCTGGATGATGCTCTACAGCGACGCCGCCGCCCTCCAGATCGGCCTGTACCTGTGGAACCGCCGCCACAACGTCAGCCCCCACGAGCCGGAGGGCTCCGGCGGCCTGGCCGGCATGGCGATGTCGGCCCTGTCCGCGCCGATCTACCTCAAGTCCCTGGGCGAGGCCCTGCTGCGCCGTCCCAGCAGGTTCGTCGTCACGCCCAAGGGCGGTGACGCCAGCCCCGACCGGCCCGCCACCTTCCGCATCCACCTCTTCTGGGCGGCCCTGCTGGCCACGTCCCTGGCCGCCTCGGCCGCCCTGGACCACACGCACGCCGCGATGCGCACCTGGGCCGTCCTCGCCATGGCCATATCCCTGGCCCCGGCCGCGGTGTGGGCCGCCACGCTCCTCAAGGAGTACCGGGAGCGCCGGCCCGAGCCCGCACCGGCGCCCACGCCCACCCCGGCGCACGCGCGCGTGCCCGAGAGCAAGGAGCCCGCCCCGACCGCCACCGCCGCCCCGGCCCTCGCCACCGCGTCCCCGGCGGCCCCGGTCTCCGGCACCCCGACAGGAGGCAACTAGGCCATGGCCTACCAGCCCTCGCAGAAGACCAAGAAGACCGTCCTGGGCATCGGCGGCATCGCGGTCCTGGCGAGCCTCAACGCCCCGGCCGCCCTCGACTTCGTCTCCGAGCAGTACCACGAGTACGAGATCGCCCAGCCCGAGTACAAGGCGAAGTACGGCTCCTGGGACCAGGTCGACATCCCCGAGGAGTACCGCACCAACGCCATCCACGCCGCCCTGCTGCACACCGGCAAGGTGCTGATCGTCGCCGGGTCGGGCAACGAGCAGCGCAAGTTCGACAAGGGCGAGTTCGACACCGTCCTGTGGGACCCGGAGAAGAACACCTTCAAGAAGGTCCCCACCCCGGAGGACTTCTTCTGCGCCGGGCACGCGCAGCTCCCCGACGGCCGTCTGCTCGTGGCCGGCGGCACCGCCCGCTACGAGCTCCTCGACGGCGAGGTGACCCGGGCCGGCGGCGGCATGCGCGTGAAGAACGAGAGCCCCGACAAGGCCGTGCACCTGAAGAAGGGCACCCGCTTCCGCTCCCCGGCCGGCGTCGAGTACGTCACCAAGTTCGACGTGACCGTCCCCAAGGCCAAGCGCAGCTTCAAGGTGTCGTACAACAGCCGCGGCGTCATGCAGCCCTGGCGCACCAAGGTCACGGCCAGCGAGGCCCGGGTCTTCGTCGAGGCGGTGAAGAAGGGCCCGCTGTCGGTCACGCAGAAGCAGGCGCAGTACGAGATCGTCGGCCTGAAGGGAAAGGACGCCGACAACGTCTACGGCCTGTCGGAGAAGATCACCCTGGACAAGCAGGACTTCCAGGGCATCCGCGCCGCCTACGAGTTCGACCCGAAGGCCGAGAAGTACGTCCCCGTCGACCCGATGGACAAGGCCCGCTGGTACCCGACGCTGGTCGGCTTGGACGACGGCCGGGTCCTCGCGGTGTCCGGCCTGGACGACGTCGGCATGATCGACCCCGGGGACAACGAAATCTACGACCCGGAGACCAAGAAGTGGTCACCCGGGCCCAAGCGGTACTTCCCGACGTACCCCGCGCTGTTCCTCACCAAGGGCGGCAAGCTGTTCTACTCCGCCTCCAACGCCGGCTACGGGCCCGCCGACCACGGGCGCGAGCCGGGGCTGTGGGACCTGGAGTCCAACACCTTCCGCAAGGTGCCGGGGCTGACGGACCTCGACCAGACGGAGACCTCGGCCTCGGTGCTGCTGCCCCCGGCGCAGGAGCAGAAGGTGATGATCCTGGGCGGAGGGGGCGTCGGCGAGTCGAAGAAGTCGACCCCGCGCACGGCCGTGGTGGACCTGAAGAAGGACAACCCGGCCTTCGAGGACGGGCCCGACCTGCCGCAGGGCACCCGCTACCTGAACAGCGTGATCATGCCGGACGACACCGTGTTCACGTCCAACGGCTCCCGGGACTACCGCGGGCGCAGCGCCAGCAACATCCTCAAGGCGCAGTTCTACGACCCGAAGACCAACGCCTTCCGGGAGGCCGCCGCGCCGCGGGTGGGCCGCAACTACCACTCCGAGGCGCTGCTGCTGCCCGACGGCCGGATCGCCACCTTCGGCTCCGACCCGCTCTTCGACGACCAGCAGAACACCAAACTGGGCCACTTCGAGCAGCGCATGGAGGTCTTCACCCCGCCCGCGCTGCACAGGAACCCGCAGAACCGGCCCGTGCTGAAGGGCGGTCCGAAGACCCTGGACGACGACCACCGCGTCACCTTCCGCACGGACCACCCGGAGCGGGTGGCCGAGGCCCGGCTGATGCGCCCCAGCGCGGTCACGCACACCACGGACGTCGAGCAGCGCTCCATCGAGCTGGACATCACCAGGAAGGGCGACGCGGTGACGTTCGACGTGCCGCGCGACCCGGCGCTCGTGCCGCCCGGCTGGTACATGCTGTTCGTGACGGACGCCGAGGGCACGCCGTCCAAGGCCGAGTGGATCCACGTGGAGTGAGCGAACGGGGTTCGGTGAGCGGGGGCCGGGTCAGCCCTTGGCGTTGCGCGCCAGCTCCAGGGCGTACTCCGGCCACCAGCGCCCGGCGGCCGGGCCGCCCTCGCAGGTGCCGTCCGACTCGCCGGGCCGCTTGATCCACAGGTAGGCGTCGACGACGGGCCGGCCGGTGGCGGTCGTGGGCGGGGTGCCGAGCGCCCGGCCCGGCGGGTTGCACCAGACGCCGGGCAGGGGGCCGTTGCCGTTGCGGCTGGTGTCGACGACGAAGTGCTTGCCGCCGAGGGCCTCGGCGAGCCGGACGCCGTACTCCGTGGTCACCTCGTCGGTCTGGAAGTTGGAGACGTTGAGCGCGAAGCCGTCGGCCTGTTCGATACCGGCCCGCTTCAGCGGCTCGACCAGCTTCTGCGACTCCCGGATCCAGTCCGCGTTGCCCGCGTCCAGGTACACCTTGGTGTTGGGCTGCTGCTTCAGCCGGGCGATGGCCTCGCCGAGCAGCTGCTCGCGCTCGGCGTGGTACTCGCCGGGTGTGCAGCCGTCCACGACGTGCGCGACCGCGTCGGGCTCCAGGACGACCAGGGCCTCGGCCTCGCCGAGGGCGCCGGCGAACTTCCCGATCCAGTCCCGGTAGGCGCCCGCGTCCGCCGCCCCGCCCGCGGAGTGCTGGCCGCAGTCCCGGTGCGGGATGTTGTAGGCGACGAAGACCGCCGTCTTCCCCTCCCGGCTCGCGGCCGAGGCCGCCGCCCTCACCGCCGGGGACGGGTCGGTCTCGCCCGCCGGCCACAGGGCGACCGGCTGGTCGGCGATCCGCCGGATCAGCTGGGCGTCCTGCCCCCGGCCCTGCCGCTGCCAGAGCTGCGCCTGCCGGGCGGCGGGGCTCTGCGGGTCGACCCAGAAGGGGGAGGTGCCGGCCGCGTAGGCGGCCTTCGTGGTGTCGGCGCCGGGGTCGGGCGCCGGGTCGGCGCCGGACGAGCAGCCCGCAGCGAGACCGAGCACCGCGAGTGCCGCGAGGGCGTGGATCAGCCGGGTCATGCCGCTCCCTGAGAGGAAGGTGACGTTCAGTGATGAATCCGGCAGCAATCGTTACACATCGAAACGAATCGGCAGGGAAAGGACATGAGGCGACCGCGTCCCGGCGCCGGAGCCCCGGCGCTCGGCCCGAAGGGCGAGACGGGGCTGACCACCATGTGACCGGCCGGTAAGGTCGGGTTCGTGCCGAAGCCGCTCAGTCTCTCCTTCGATCCGATCGCGCGCGCCGACGAACGCTGGAAGCAGCGCTGGGGAAACGTACCGTCCATGGCCGCGATCACCTCGATCATGCGCGCCCAGCAGATCCTGCTCGCCGAGGTCGACGCGGTGGTCAAGCCCTACGGCCTGACGTTCGCGCGCTACGAGGCGCTGGTGCTGCTCACCTTCTCCAAGTCCGGCGAGCTGCCGATGTCCAAGATCGGCGAGCGGCTCATGGTGCATCCCACGTCCGTGACGAACACCGTGGACCGCCTGGTCAGGTCGGGCCTGGTGGCCAAGCGGCCGAACCCCAACGACGGGCGCGGCACCCTCGCCAGCATCACCGGCAAGGGCCGCGAGGTGGTCGAGGCGGCCACCCGCGACCTGATGGCGATGGACTTCGGGCTCGGGGTGTACGACGCGGAGGAGTGCGCGGAGATCTTCGCGATGCTGCGGCCGCTGCGGATCGCGGCGGGCGACTTCGAGGAGCAGTGACCCCGGGCAAGATCTCCCGGAACGGGTCGTTACGCTCGACGGCATGAAAAAGAGCGTGCTGACGCGCTATCGCGTGATGGCCTATGTCACCGGCGTCCTGCTGGTCCTGCTGACCCTCGGCATGATCGGCAAGTACGTGCTCGACCTGAACGGCGCCGCCGACTTCACGCGCGTCGTCAGCATCGCGCACGGCTGGCTGTACGTGGTCTACCTGATCTTCGCCTTCGATCTGGGCTCCAAGGCGAAGTGGAAGGTGGGCAAGCAGATCTGGGTGCTGCTCGCCGGGACCATCCCGACGGCCGCGTTCTTCGTGGAGCGCAGGATCAGCCGCGAGCTCGAGGCCAGGGTCGCGGAGGACTCGCCCGCGACCGCCAAGGCGTAACCGGACCGCCGTACGGACGAACGTGCGGCGGTCAGCCATCGACATTTACTAGGACGTCCAAGTAAATTCGAGGGTATGGACGCTGACGCCATCGAGGAGGGCCGCCGCCGCTGGCAGGCCCGGTACGACGCCGCGCGCAAGCGCGAGGCCGACTTCACGACGCTCTCCGGCGACGCCGTGGAGCCGGTGTACGGGCCCCGGCCCGGGGACAGGTACGACGGGTTCGAGCGGATCGGCTGGCCCGGGGAGTACCCCTTCACCCGCGGCCTGTACGCGACCGGCTACCGAGGGCGGACGTGGACCATCCGGCAGTTCGCCGGGTTCGGCAACGCCGAGCAGACCAACGAGCGCTACAAGATGATCCTCCGCAACGGCGGGGGCGGGCTCTCGGTCGCCTTCGACATGCCGACCCTCATGGGCCGCGACTCCGACGACCCGCGCTCCCTGGGCGAGGTCGGGCACTGCGGGGTCGCCATCGACTCGGCCGCCGACATGGAGGTCCTGTTCAAGGACATCCCGCTGGGTGACGTCACGACGTCGATGACCATCAGCGGCCCGGCCGTCCCCGTCTTCTGCATGTACCTGGTCGCCGCCGAACGGCAGGGCGTCGACCCGTCCGTCCTGAACGGCACGCTCCAGACGGACATCTTCAAGGAGTACATCGCGCAGAAGGAGTGGCTCTTCCAGCCCGAGCCGCACCTGCGGCTCATCGGCGACCTGATGGAGCACTGCGCGGCCGGCATCCCCGCGTACAAGCCGCTGTCCGTCTCCGGCTACCACATCCGCGAGGCCGGGGCGACGGCCGCGCAGGAGCTGGCGTACACCCTGGCCGACGGCTTCGGATACGTGGAGCTGGGGCTCTCCCGCGGGCTGGACGTGAACGTCTTCGCGCCCGGCCTGTCCTTCTTCTTCGACGCCCACGTCGACTTCTTCGAGGAGATCGCCAAGTTCCGCGCCGCCCGCCGGATCTGGGCCCGCTGGATGCGCGACGTCTACGGGGCCACCTCCGAGAAGGCCCAGTGGCTGCGGTTCCACACCCAGACCGCCGGCGTCTCGCTCACCGCGCAGCAGCCGTACAACAACGTCGTGCGCACGGCCGTGGAGGCCCTGGCGGCGGTGCTCGGCGGGACGAACTCGCTGCACACCAACGCCCTCGACGAGACCCTCGCCCTGCCGAGCGAGCAGGCCGCCGAGATCGCGCTGCGCACACAGCAGGTGCTGATGGAGGAGACCGGCGTCGCCAACGTGGCCGACCCGCTGGGCGGCTCCTGGTACGTCGAGCAGCTGACCGACCGGATCGAGGCCGACGCGGAGAAGATCTTCGAGCAGATCAAGGAGCGGGGGCTGCGCGCGCACCCCGACGGGCAGCACCCCATCGGGCCGATCACGTCCGGCATCCTGCGCGGCATCGAGGACGGCTGGTTCACCGGCGAGATCGCCGAGTCGGCGTTCCGGTACCAGCAGGCGCTGGAGAAGGGCGAGAAGAAGGTCGTCGGCGTCAACGTCCACACCGGCTCGGTCACCGGCGACCTGGAGATCCTGCGGGTCAGCCACGAGGTGGAGCGGGAGCAGGTGCGCATGCTCCGCGAGCGGAAGGCCGGGCGTGACGAGGCACGCGTGCAGGCGGCGCTCGACGAGATGATCTCGGCGGCCCGCTCGGACGCCAACATGATCGAGCCGATGCTGGACGCCGTGCGGGCGGAGGCCACGCTGGGCGAGATCTGCGGGGTGCTGCGGGACGAGTGGGGGGTGTACACCGAGCCCGCCGGGTTCTGAGAGCTACGTGCCGAGCCCCTGCAGCAGCACCCTGGTGAAACCGCGGACCCACTCCTCGTCCGCCGGCTCCGCGCTCACCAGGGTGCGGTGCACCACCGCTCCCGCGACCATGTCGAAGATCAGGTCGACCGTGCGGGCGGCCGACCGCGGGTCCGGCTCCGGAGGGAGTTCGCCCCGCGCCTGGGCCCGGGCGCGGCCCTCCAGGACCAGGCGCTTCTGACGGTCGACCACGGACGCGCGGATGCGCTCCCGCAGGGCCTCGTCGCGGGTCGCCTCGGCCACCACCGCCATCAGACCGCTCTTCGCTTCCGGCAGGGCCAGGATCGCGGCGAACTGGAGCACCACGCCCTCGATGTCGGCGGCCAGGGAGCCGCGGTCCGGGAGTTCCAGCTCGTCGAACAGCTCCGCCACCGCGTCGACGACCAGTTCGTTCTTGCCCGCCCAGCGACGGTAGAGCGTCGTCTTCGCAACCCCGGCGCGGGTCGCGACGTCTCCCAGGGTGAGCTTCGACCAGCCCAGCTCAACGAGGGCCTCCCGCGTCGCGGCCAGGATCGCGGCGTCCGCCGCGGCGCTGCGCGGGCGCCCGGCGCGGCCGGCTGGGCTGCGGGTCTGCATCCCTCGACCATAGACCTGTGGTTCCTGTGTGGCCGTGAGGGAGATCACCGGAAGGTGGTGTCCCGGCGGTACCGCGTGGCATTACGCTACGACTCGTAGCGAAAGCCCGTGCCGGACGTACACGGGCTTCGTCCGCGCGGCGCGGGTGGGGACCCGGCGCCGAAAGGCACCCGACCGGCCTGGCTTTCACACCGTTTTTCACACACGCGCGCAGTACGGGGGAGGATAGACGCATGCAGCCACGGAACATGTCCATGAGCGGAGTCGTCGACCTCGCCGCGGTGAAGGCGGCCCAGGAGGCCAAGGCGAAGGCGGAGCAGGCGCGCGCCCAAGCCGCCCGGGAGGGCGGCACGGGGGCGATCTCCCCGGTCGATCTCGTCATCGACGTCGATGAGGCGGGGTTCGAGAGGGACGTCCTCCAGCGGTCCGCCGAGGTGCCCGTCGTCATCGACTTCTGGGCCGAGTGGTGTCAGCCCTGCAAGCAGCTGAGCCCGGTCCTGGAGCGGCTGGCCGTCGAGTACGACGGCCGCTTCCTGCTCGCCAAGATCGACGTCGACGCCAACCAGATGCTGATGCAGCAGTTCGGCATCCAGGGGATCCCCGCGGTCTTCGCGGTCGTCGCCGGGCAGGCGCTGCCGCTCTTCCAGGGGGCCGCGGGCGAGGCGCAGATCCGGCAGACCCTGGACCAGCTGGTGCAGGTCGCCGAGCAGCGCTTCGGCCTGACCGGCCTCACCGTCGACCCCGACGCCGAGCCGGGCGGCGGCGCCCAGGCGGCCCCCGAGCGGCCGGCCGGTCCGCACGACGGGCTGCTGGAGGCCGCCGTGCAGGCGCTCGACTCGGGCGACCTGAGCGGTGCCGTCCAGGCCTACAAGAACGTGCTGAACGAGGACCCGGGCAACGAGGAGGCCAAACTGGGCCTCGCCCAGGCCGAGTTGCTCCAGCGGGTGCAGGGCGTCGACCCGCAGCAGGTGCGCAAGGAGGCGGCGGAGAAGCCGGCCGACGTGCAGGCGCAGATCGCCGCCGCCGATCTCGATCTGGTGGGCGGCCATGTGGAGGACGCCTTCGGCCGGCTCATCGAGACCGTGCAGCGCACGGTGGGTGACGACCGGGACACCGTCAGGATGCGGCTGCTGGAGCTGTTCGAGGTCGTCGGGCCCGAGGATCCGCGGGTGATCGCGGCGCGCAGGGCCCTGGCTCGGGCCCTGTTCTGACCAGTCGTTAAACACGCGGGCCTGTGATGCCCGCGTGAAAAATTCGCCCCCGGAGCGTCACCGCGGCCGCGCTTTACCAAAACTTGGTAATCGCGGCCGCTGTTACTGCGAGTAAGTCACGGGCGTTGATCTGTCGGATTCTGTCCATCGATCAACAGCTTTGTACCGCCGGTCGGGGCCACCCTGTGTCGCCGACCGAGACCAGTGGGTCGTTGTTCGGTTATCCCGCCGTTACTAGCCAGTAACGATCCCCCTTGTGCGGGCGGCGAGAATGCACCACGATCGGCCACGCTCGGTCCATTCCCGTACCCCGGCAGCCGGTTGGGTCGCGGGACGTCCTGGGTCCCCACCGAGCAGAGCCGGCGGCAGTGGCGCCGGCTCTTGGACAGGGGGGTCTTCGCCCACTCGGCGAAGCCTGTCCAGCAGGGTTGTGCGTGATGCGTGTCAGGCGCGACCAGTGGTTGTCGCTCGGGGGTGATCGCCGGTGATTCGGGCGCGACTTGCGCCGCCGAGCGCAGGCGCTCTCCTTCCCGAGGACGTAGCACTTCTCCCATCCCTGCCCGGCTGAGCCGCCACTCGGGGCGAGCCAGGACAGGAGATGTACGTCCGAGAAGGAGGAAATATGGAGTCCCAGGTGCGTGGCGGGACCAGATGGAAGCGGTTCGCTGTGGTCATGGTGCCCAGCGTCGCCGCCACGGCTGCGATAGGTGTCGCCCTCGCGCAGGGCGCTCTCGCCGCGTCGTTCAGCGTCTCCGGCCAGTCGTTCAAGGTCACGACCGACCAGCTCGTCGGTACGGGCTTCTCGCAGTACGGCGCCCTCGACGAGGGATACACGCTCGACGGCAAGAAGGCCGTGCACCCGGTCGCGGTCTCGTCGTTCAAGCAGGCGACGATCAAGAACCTGTGCCAGTCGGTCGTCACCCCGAACATTCCGGTGCTCGGGAACGTCAGCCTGATCCTGCGTGCGGGTCAGGGTGAGAAGCCGGTCGAGGCGCAGAACCTCTACATCGATGTCGCCGACCTCAGCGCCGACGCGACGTTCGAGAACATCGACATCGGTGTGGCCGCCAAGGACGCCAACAAGGGTCCGGCCATGAGGAAGGGCGAGACGGCGAACCCGTACGGCTTCGCCCAGCAGGCGGACCGGGCGGTCCTGACCGACGTGAAGCAGACGGCGTGGGCGACCACCGCCGGAACCTTCAAGCTCAGCGGCCTGAAGATGTCGCTGTCGACGGGTGTCAAGGAGTGCTACTAAGCACTCGATGACGGGCGGGGGAGCCGGTGGCGCCCCCGCCCGTCCACCTTCCGGCCGCGCCTTCACGGGCGGCCCACATCACCACCACAGCAACGCCGTACCAGGGAGCTGTTTTTCCATGAGCGCCGAGACTCCTGCCGCAGACGGCCAGTTCACTCTCCGGAGGCAGCAGTTCCGCGCCTGGCGGGGTGCGCGGCCGTTCTGGGCCGGTCTGTTCGTCCTGCTCAGCGGACTGCCCATCGCCTACTTCCCGTACGCGAACCTCCAGATCGGTCACCTGACGCTGGCGATGGCGACCACCGCGGGTGCCGGGTCCCTGATCATCGGCGTGCTGCTCGTCGTGCTCGGCGTCAGCCTCTGGTTCCAGAAGCACGTCCGCGTCTTCGCGGGAGTCGCGGCCATCCTGCTGGCGCTGGTGTCCATCCCCGTGTCCAACCTCGGCGGCTTCCTCATCGGCTTCCTCCTCGCCCTCGTGGGCGGGGCGATGGCCGTGGCCTGGGCGCCGGGCGCACCGCCCGCCGGGCAGCTCGCCACCCACGCCAGTGTCGGCAAGGGCGGGGCTCCCGAGGCGACGGACCCCGACACCACGGTGCTCAAGCCCGTGGACGGACTGGGCAAGCCGAACGATCTGTCAGGAACGAACCCGGCCAACGGGGCGAACGGGAGGCACAGTGCCGGCTGACGAGGTGACCCACGGGGCTGATGTGGAGGCGTCCCGTGTGAGAACCGGGCCGCGCCACGCGGCACCCAAGAAGCCGCTGTTCACCAGGTTCAACAGGCCGGCCGGCAAGGCGATAGCCATGGCGGCGATGCCGACGGCGGTCCTCATGGGCATGGGCTTCACGTCGACGCTCGCCATCGCGGACAGCAACAACCCGGCGACGCCGACGGCGAAGAGCCTGACGGCCGACGAGTACAAGGACTGCGTGGCGGCCCTGGAGGGCGCCAAGGGCGACGCCTCCGCCTCGCCCACGCCGTCCCCCTCGGCCAGTGACGGCGCGACGGACGGCAAGGACGACAAGGGCGACACGGCTCCCACGCCGTCCCCCTCGGCCACTCCGGGCGGTTCGGGCGACGACGGTTCCTCTTCGCCGGATTCAGGTTCCGGCGACAAGGACGAGCCGAAGCCGACCCCGTCCGCGACGGCGCCCGCCGAGAGCGGCGACGACGCGGCGGCCACGCCGTCCCCCTCACCGTCCCGGAGCGGCGGCAACCTGCTGGAGGACATCGGCGACGCCATCGGCGGCATCTTCGACGGCGGGAACAAGGACGGCGCGAGCCCGAGCCCCACCCCGTCCGCCTCGGCCTCCGGGACCACGGAGAGCACCGAGGGCGCCGAGAAGCCCGCCGAGGACGCCTCCGGCACCGCGCGGGAGACGACCGAGAAGGCCGCAGGCGCCGCCGAGGACACCGTCAGGGACACCACCGGCAAGGCGTCCGAGACGGTCGAGGACAGCGCCAAGGCGGTCGAGAAGGCGGCCGAGGCGGCGGCGGACCAGACCACCCCGACGCCCACGCCCAGCCCGTCCGCGAGCTCCACCACGGACCCGGAGGACTGCCCGGCCGCCACGGACGCCGAGGGCGGCGTCGACAACCCGGTGCCGCTGCCCGACGACCCCTGGTACCTCAGCGCCAGCTCGCTGACGCTGAAGGGCGCCGACTACAAGGGCATCGTCGAGGTGCGCACCGCCAACGGCACCGTCAAGAAGGTCCTGAAGTACGTCATCTCCGGCGGCACCGACATCGGTGACCTCCACCAGACGGTCAAGGACAAGCAGTCCGGCAAGACCTACCACGTGCAGGCGGCCAAGGGCTCGACGTCCACGATCCGCGACGGCGACACGGTGATGTACACGGAGAGCATCTCGGGCAACCTGCTCGGGCTGATCCCGATCACGTTCGACCCGGAGCACCCGCCGCCGCTGAACATCCCGCTGATCTACTTCACCAACGTAAAGGTCACCCAGGCGGGCCAGTTCGGCGGGACCCTGCACGTGCCCGGGCTGCACAACTACATCACCGACTGAGCGCCCCCCAGAGCCCGTTCGGGAGCCGCACACGCCGAGGGCGCCCCCTGTCGATCCAGGGGGCGCCCTCGGCGCCGTACAGGGCCCTCACGGCCCCTTCGTGATCAGTTCTTGGTGCCCAGGTGATGCACGCGCACCATGTTGGTGGTGCCGGGGACGCCGGGGGGCGAGCCGGCGGTGATGACCGCGATGTCGCCCTCGTTGAAGCGGTTCAGCTTCACCAGCTCCTGGTCGACCAGGTCGACCATCTCGTCGGTGCTGTTCACGAAGGGCACCACGTACGGCTCCACGCCCCAGCTCAGCGCCATCTGGTTGCGGGTGCCCTCGTCGGTGGTGAAGGCGACGATCGGCTGGGAGGCGCGGTAGCGGCACAGCCGGCGGGCCGTGTCGCCGGACTGGGTGAAGGCCACCAGGACCCGGCCGCCGAGAAAGTCGGCGATCTCGCAGGCGGCGCGGGCCACCGAACCGCCCTGTGTGCGCGGCTTCTTGCCCGGGACGAGCGGCTGCAGGCCCTTGGACATCAGCTCCTGCTCGGCCGCGGTGACGATCTTCGACATCGTCTTGACGGTCTCGATCGGGTACGCGCCCACGCTCGACTCGGCGGACAGCATGACCGCGTCGGCGCCGTCCAGGATCGCGTTGGCCACGTCGGAGGCCTCGGCGCGGGTCGGACGGGAGTTGGTGATCATCGACTCCATCATCTGGGTCGCCACGATCACCGGCTTGGCGTTGCGCCGGCACAGTTCGATCAGGCGCTTCTGCACCATGGGGACCTTCTCGAGCGGGTACTCGACGGCGAGGTCACCGCGGGCGACCATCACGCCGTCGAACGCCATCACGACGTCCTCCATGTTCTGCACCGCCTGCGGCTTCTCCACCTTGGCGATGACCGGGACGCGGCGGCCCTCCTCGTCCATGACGCGGTGCACGTCCTGGACGTCCTTGGCGTCGCGGACGAAGGACAGCGCGACCAGGTCGCAGCCCATGCGCAGCGCGAAGCGGAGGTCCTCGACGTCCTTCTCGCTCAGCGCGGGCACGTTGACGGCCGCGCCGGGCAGGTTGATGCCCTTGTGGTCGGAGATGACGCCGCCCTCGATGACGATCGTCTTCACCCGGGGGCCCTCGACCTCGGTGACCTTCAGCTCGACGTTGCCGTCGTTGATGAGGACCTGGTCGCCCTTGTTGACGTCGCCGGGCAGGCCCTTGTAGGTCGTCCCGCAGATCGTCTTGTCGCCCGGGACGTCCTCGGTGGTGATGGTGAACTCGTCACCGCGGACCAGTTCCACGGGACCTTCGGCGAAGGTCTCCAGGCGGATCTTCGGGCCCTGCAGGTCGGCGAGGACACCGATGGCCCGGCCGGTCTCCTTGGCGGCGGCCCGGACCCGGTCGTACCGGCCCTGGTGCTCGGCGTGCGTGCCGTGGCTGAAGTTGAAGCGGGCCACGTTCATGCCGGCTTCGATCAACGCGACAAGCTGCTCGTGGGAGTCGACCGCGGGGCCGAGAGTACAGACGATTTTCGAACGGCGCATGGGGGCGATCCTATCGGTTTGTTTCCCAGCGGAATATTCCGTCTGGCGGAAAATACAAAAGGGCGGGATGCCGCTCAGGTGTGATTCCCTGAACCATTTACCAGCGCGTAGGTCTGTGTCGCGATCTCCAATTCCTCGTCAGTAGGGACCACCGCCACCGCGACCCGGGCGCCCTCGGGCGAGATCAGCCGCGCCCCGTCGCCGCGGACGGCGTTGCGCTCGCCGTCCACCGCGAGGCCCAGCCCCTCCAGCCCTGCCAGGGCGGCCTCCCGCACGGGTGCCGCGTTCTCGCCGACGCCGGCGGTGAAGGCGACCGCGTCCACCCGCCCGAGTACGGCGTAATAGGCGCCGATGTACTTCTTCAGGCGGTGAATGTAGATGTCGAACGCCAGCTCCGCCCGCTCGTCGCCCTCGTCGACGCGGCGGCGGATCTCCCTCATGTCGTTGTCGCCGCACAGACCGATCAGACCGCTCTTCTTGTTGAGAAGAGTGTCGATCTCGTCGGCGGACATTCCACCAACACGCATCAAATGGAAGATGACGGCCGGGTCCATGTCTCCGGAGCGCGTACCCATCACGAGCCCCTCCAAAGGCGTCAGCCCCATGGAGGTGTCCACGCAGCGGCCGCCCCGCACGGCCGAGGCGGACGCCCCGTTGCCCAGGTGCAGCACGATCACGTTCACCTCGGACGGGTCCTTGCCCAGCAGCTCGGCCGTGGCCCGGGAGACGTACGCGTGGGAGGTGCCGTGGAAGCCGTAGCGGCGGATGCGGTGCGCGTCGGCCGTCTCGACGTCGATCGCGTAGCGCGCGGCCGACTCCGGCATCGTCGTGTGGAAGGCGGTGTCGAAGACGGCGACCTGCGGCAGGTCCGGCCGCAGCGCCCGGGCCGTGCGCAGGCCGGTGAGGTTGGCCGGGTTGTGCAGCGGGGCGACCGGGATGAGCCGCTCGATCTCGGCGAGCACGGCGTCGTCGACGACGGTCGGCTCGGTGAAGGACCGGCCCCCGTGCACCACCCGGTGCCCGATCGCGGCCAGCTCGGGGGAGTCCAGGCCGAGGCCGTCCTTGGCGAGTTCCTCGGCCACGGCCTTCAGAGCGGCGTCGTGGTCGGCGATCGCCCCGCCGCGCTCCCGGCTCTCGCCGCCGGCCGGGGTGTGCTTCAGCCGGGAGGTCCGCTCGCCGATGCGCTCGACCAGGCCGACCGCCAGCCGGCTGCTGTCGCGCATGTCGAGCAGCTGGTACTTCACCGACGACGAGCCGGAGTTGAGGACGAGGACACGGGTGGGACTCACTGGGCGGCTGCCTTCTCGCTCGGGGACGGGGCGGGGGTCTGGGCCTGGATCGCCGTGATGGCGACGGTGTTGACGATGTCCTGGACGAGGGCGCCCCGGGACAGGTCGTTGACCGGCTTGCGCAGGCCCTGCAGCACCGGGCCGACGGCGATCGCGCCGGCCGAGCGCTGCACGGCCTTGTAGGTGTTGTTGCCGGTGTTCAGGTCGGGGAAGATCAGCACGCTCGCCTGCCCGGCGACCTCGGAGCCGGGCAGCTTGGTCGCCGCGACCGACGGCTCCACGGCGGCGTCGTACTGGATCGGGCCCTCGATCTTCAGGTCGGGCCGGCGGGAGCGGACCAGCTCGGTGGCCTCGCGGACCTTGTCGACGTCGGCGCCCGAGCCGGAGGTGCCGGTGGAGTACGACAGCATCGCGATCCGCGGCTCCACACCGAACCGCTCGGCCGTGGTCGCCGACTGGATGGCGATGTCGGCGAGCTGCTCGGCGTCCGGGTCCGGGTTGACCGCGCAGTCGCCGTAGACGAGGACCTTGTCGGCCAGGCACATGAAGAACACCGACGAGACGATGTCCGCGTCCGGCTTGGTCTTGATGATCTCGAACGCCGGGCGGATGGTCGCGGCCGTGGAGTGCACCGAGCCGGACACCATGCCGTCGGCGAGGCCCTCCTGGACCATCAGCGTGCCGAAGTAGTTCACGTCCGAGACGACGTCGTACGCCAGCTCCACCGTGACGCCCCGGTGGGCGCGCAGGGCCGCGTACTGCTCGGCGAAGGCGTCGCGCAGCTCGGAGTCGGCCGGGTCGATCAGCTGGGACTCGCCCAGGTCGATGCCGAGGTCGGCGGCCTTCTTGCGGATCTGGTCGACCGGGCCGAGCAGGGTCAGCTCGCACACGCCCCGGCGCAGCAGCACCTCGGCCGCGTGCAGCACGCGCTCCTCGGTGCCCTCGGGCAGCACGACCCGGCGCAGGTCGGAGCGGGCCTGCTCCAGCAGCTTGTGCTCGAACATCATCGGCGTGACGCGGTCGCTGCTGGGCGCCGAGACGCGGCGCGCGAGGTCGGCGGTGTCGGCGTACCGCTCGAACAGGCCGAGGGCGCGCTCCGCCTTGCGCGGGGTGGCCGCGTTGAGCTTGCCCTCCAGGGAGAACAGCTGCTCGGCGGTGGGGAAGCTGGTGCCGGCCACCGACAGCACCGGGGTGCCGGGCGCGAGGCGGTCGGCCAGGGTGAGGATGTCGTCCCCGGGCACCTCGTCCAGGGTGAGCAGCACCCCGGCTATCGGCGGGGTGCCGGCGCTGTGCGCGGCGAGCGCGCCCACGACCAGGTCGGCGCGGTCGCCCGGGGTGACGACGAGGCAGCCCGGGGTCAGGGCGCCGAGGAAGTTCGGCAGCATCGCGCCGCCGAAGACGAAACCGAGCACGTCCCGGGCGAGGCCGGAGTCGTCGCCGAGGACCACCTTGGCGCCGAGGGCGTGGCTGATCTGCGAGACGGTCGGCGCGGACAGGGCCGGCTCGTCGGGCAGGACGTAACAGGGCACCGGGAGCCGGGAGTCGAGCTGGCCGGCGATCTCGTCGCGGTCCTCGCGGGCGACCCGGTTGGCGACCATGGCCAGGACGTCGCAGCCGAGGGTGTCGTAGGCGCGGTAGGCGTTGCGGGTCTCGGCGAGCACGGACTCGACGGTCTGCTTGCGGCCGCCGACGACCGGGATCACCGACGCGCCGAACTCGTTCGCCAGCCGGGCGTTGAGCGACAGCTCGTCCGGGAGCTGGGTGTCGGCGAAGTCGGTGCCGAGGACCAGGACGACGTCGTAGTCGCGGGCGACCCGGTGGAAGCGGTCGACGAGCGTGGACACCAGCTCGTCGGTGCCGGCCTCGGCCTGGAGGGCGGACGCCTCGTGGTAGTCCATGCCGTAGACGGTCGCCGGGTCCTGGGCCAGCCGGTAGCGGGCGCGCAGCAGCTCGAAGAGGCGGTCGGGCCCGTCGTGGACCAGGGGGCGGAAGACACCCACCCGGTCGACCTGCCGGGTGAGGAGCTCCATGACCCCCAGTTCGACGACCTGGCGGCCGTCTCCGCGGTCGATGCCGGTCACGTACACGCTGCGGGTCACGCGCGCTCTCCGTTTCGTCTCGTGTGGGGGTCTGTATCAAGCCAACGGCTATCCAGCCACGGGCACAAAAATCGCCCACCGAGGTGAGCAGAACCCTCTTGACAATACCTCCGCCGGTAGATAAGGCGCCCGTCAGCCTCGGGTGCGGCACCGGGCTGTGGGCCGTGAAACAATCGGCAGAGGCTCACCGGTATCCACAGCGAGCAGGAGACACAGCACGATGCGTATCGGAGTTCTCACCGCAGGCGGCGACTGCCCCGGCCTGAACGCCGTGATCCGGTCGGTCGTGCACCGGGCGGTCGACAACTACGGCGACGAGGTCATCGGCTTCGAAGACGGTTACGCGGGCCTGCTCGACGGCCGCTACCGCACCCTCGACCTGAACGCGGTCAGCGGCATCCTGGCCCGCGGCGGCACCATCCTCGGCTCGTCCCGGCTGGAGCGCGACCGGCTCCGCGAGGCCTGCGAGAACGCCTCCGACATGATCCACGAGTTCGGCATCGACGCGCTGATCCCGATCGGCGGCGAGGGCACGCTGACGGCCGCCCGCATGCTGTCCGATGCCGGTCTGCCGGTGGTCGGCGTCCCGAAGACGATCGACAACGACATCTCGTCGACCGACCGCACCTTCGGCTTCGACACGGCGGTGGGCGTCGCCACCGAGGCGATGGACCGCCTGAAGACCACCGCCGAGTCCCACCAGCGGGTGATGGTCGTGGAGGTCATGGGCCGGCACGCCGGGTGGATCGCGCTGGAGTCCGGCATGGCCGCCGGTGCGCACGGGATCTGTCTGCCGGAGCGGCCGTTCGACCCGGCCGACCTCGTGAAGATGGTCGAGGAACGGTTCGCCCGCGGCAAGAAGTTCGCGGTGGTCTGCGTCGCCGAGGGCGCCCACCCCGCCGACGGCACCATGGACTACGGCAAGGGCGCGATCGACAAGTTCGGCCACGAGCGCTTCCAGGGCATCGGCACCGCCCTCGCCCACGAGCTGGAGCGGCGGCTCGGCAAGGAGGCCAAGCCGGTCATTCTCGGCCACGTCCAGCGCGGCGGCACACCGACCGCCTACGACCGCGTGCTCGCCACGCGCTTCGGCTGGCACGCGGTGGAGGCGGCGCACCAGGGGCAGTTCGGCCGGATGACCGCGCTGCGCGGGACGGACATCGTGATGGTGCCGCTCGCGGAGGCCGTGACCGAGCTGAAGACGGTGCCGAAGGACCGGATGGACGAGGCCGAGTCGGTCTTCTAGACGCCGTGCCCGTTACTGGACGCCCTCCCGGTCGGTGTCGTCCTGGAGCTTCGCCCAGAAGTGCTCCACGATCCGGTCGAGGAACTCCTGGCCGGCGTCGCCCGCGTCGCTGCCGCCGCCGCCCCAGCTCAGGGTGGCGGCCATGTGCCCCTGGTAGTCCTCGTGCAGCGCCTGGAGGGCGCCCTCCAGGAACGGCCGGTCCAGGGGGACGACCTTCGCGACCGGCCGTACGTAGGCCTGCCATCGGGTGGTGACCGCGCTGCGCAGCAGCTCGCCGAGCTTGGCGTTCCGGCCCGTGACGGCGACGAAGTCGGGCAGGCGGAGACCGAGCAGGTCGGCGAGGGCGGCGGACTGGCGGTCGGTGCCGCGCCAGCTGTCGGTCTCCTCCATGCGCAGGTAGCTGTGGACGTCGTGCCCCACGGCCCGGGCGACGTCCTCCGGGGCGAGGCAGCGGGCGATGCGGTGCTCGCGCAGGGTGCGCGGTCTGCCGATGAGTTCCGCGGGCGAGCACCACAGCACGCCCGCGAGGGCGGTGAGTTCGGAGTCGGTCGGGGCCGTGATCCCGCGCTCCCAGGCGATGACGTGGTCCGGGGAGACGTGGGGGTGCCCGTAGGAGACGCGCATGCCGTGGGCGACGTGCTCGGGGGCCATGCCGAGGGCCGCGCGCAGGCGGCGGGCCGCGGGGGCGTCGAAGGGCGGAGGCGTGGTCGTGGGGGAGGGATCGCTCGGGCGGGGTGAAGGTCGGCGCACGCGCCACAAGCTAGGGGCGCGGGGCTGCGGCGACTACGGTCTGTTCGGCCAGGATCACGGATTGTAGGAACCTACGGCTACCGGCGGGTTCGACCGGGGCCGAAGATCGTCTGTCGGCCGGGGCGGGGGCGGGGCGAGGATGGCGCCGGGTCCGCCGGTCGTGGGCCCGGAAAGGCAGTGACTCACGTGAACGGCAAGCTCAACGAGCATATGCGCGAGCGGCTTCTCGCGCCGAACTTCTGGCACCTGGCGACGGTGGGAGCGGACGGGGCGCCTCAGGTCTCGCCCATGTGGGCGGACCTCGAAGGGGAGTACGTCATGGTCAACACCTCGATCGGGCGGGTGAAGGAGGAGAATCTGCGGCGCAATCCGTACGTTTCGCTGTCGCACCACGACCCCGCCAACCCGTACGACCGGGCGGAGATCCGGGGGAGGGTCGTCCGCTTCGTGGAGGGCGAGGAGGCGGAGCGGGCGATGGACCGGCTGGCGCGCAAGTACCTCGGCGAGGACCGCTACCCGTGGCTGCTGCCCGGCGAGCGCCGGGTGATGCTGCTGATCGAACCGACGCGGGTGCGCAGGCTGGAGGGCGTGGAGCCGTTCCGCGCGGGCGTACTGCCGGAGGGAGCGACCGGCTGAGGGTCTCTTCGGGCGGGGGCGGCCCCCGCCCGGCAGGTCCTAACGCCAGTCGGGTGTGCCCGAGGGGGGTGGGCGGGACTCGATTCGGGTCCTGATGTCCCGCATCACGGCGACGATGCGCTCCTCGTGCTCCCGGGTCAGGCGGGCCACCGGTACCGAGCAGCTGATGGCGTCGACGGCCGGTGTGCCGTAGCGCAGGGCGAAGCCGAAGCCCGCGATGCCCGGCACCGTCTCCTCGCGGTCGATGGAGTAGCCGCGCTCGCGGACCCCGGCCAGGTCGGCGAGGAGGGCGGCGCGGTCGGTGTGCGTGTTCTCCGTGAGGGCGGGCAACGGCTCGTCGCCGAAGGGCAGTTCGTCGTCGGGGCGCTCGGCGAGCAGGGCCTTGCCGAGCGCTCCCGCATGGGCCGGGACGCGGCGGCCGACCCGGCTGAGGGTGCGCCGGTACTCGTGGGACTCGCGGGTGGCGAGGTAGACGACGTCCCGGCCGTCGAGCCGTGCCAGGTGGATGGTCTCGCCCAGCGCGTCCGACGCCTCGTCGAGGTACGGGCGGACCAGCCGGACGCGCCGGTCCCCGTCCAGGTAGCCGGTGCCCGTGAGCAGCGCGCGGATCCCGATGCCGTAGAGGGAGCCGGTGGCGTCCGTGCGGACCCAGCCGGCGTCGACGAGCGTCCGCAGCAACTGGTACATGCTGCTGCGCGGCACCTCCAGCTCCGCCGCGAGCTGGTCGAGGCGTGAGGGCTCCTCCCCGCGCTCGGCGAGCAGTTCCAGCAGTGCGACGGTCCGGGCCGCCGACTTCACGCCGCGGACGCCCCCGCTGTTCCCCTCCATGCGCTCATCGTAGGTGCCCCGGCAATTCGTGATCGCCCGGCCATTGACCCCTGCCGTTCACCCACTTAGCCTCCATCTTCATACGTGGACACCGTCTGCATACAGGGATGAGAGTCGTCGCGCGCTCGTCGGCGCACCGGTTCAAAGGGGAACTGTCTTGCCTCTGCTCGTCGTCGGGATCAGCGTTCTGATCCTGCTGCTCCTCATGACCAGGCTGAGACTGAACGGCTTCGCGGCCCTGCTGCTGGTGGCGGTCGGGGTCGCGCTCGTCCAGGGCATTCCGGTGGCGACCGTCCCGGACGTCCTCTCCGAAGGCATCGGGGACCAGATCGGCGACACCATGCTGACCATCGGCCTCGGTGCCATGGTCGGCCGGGTGATGGGGGACTCGGGTGCCGCGCAGCGGATAGCCGGCCGGCTCCTCGACGCCTTCGGCCCGCGGTGGGTGCAGGTGGCCATGGTGGTCACGGCCATGCTGATCGGCGTGACCATGTTCTACGAGGTCGCTTTCATCATCATCGTGCCGATCGCGTTCACGCTGGTCAGGGTGACCGGGGCGAAGCTGCTGTGGGTCGGGCTGCCGATGTCCATCGCGCTGTCCACCATGCACAGCTTCCTCCCGCCGCACCCCGGGCCCACCGCGGTCGCCGCGACCTTCCACGCCTCCGTCGGACTCACCCTGTTCTACGGCCTGTTCATCGCCGTGCCCGCCGGGGCGCTCATCGCCCTGACCTGGCCCCGCCTGCCGTTCGTCGCGCGGCTGACGCCGTCCATCCCCAAAGGGCTCGTCAGCGAGCGGGAGTTCACCGAGGAGGAGATGCCGGGCCTCGGCTGGGCGCTGTGCGTGGCGCTGTTCCCCGTGGTGCTGATCGTGGCCGCCGCGGTGACCGACATGGCCGCGTCCGGGGAGAGCCCGCTGCTGAACGTCGTCGCGTTCATCGGCTCGGCGCCCATCGCCCTGCTGCTGACGCTGTGTCTGGCCGTGTGGGCGTTCGGGCCGCGGATCGGGCGCAGCCTGGGCGACGTCGGGGCGTCCTGTACGTCGGCGGCCCAGGCGATGGCGATGATCCTGCTGGTGATCGGCGCGGGCGGGGCCTTCAAGAACGTCCTCGTCGAGGGCGGGATCTCCGACTACATCAAGGACGCCACCGACGGCTGGTCCATCTCGCCGATCGTCCTCGCCTGGCTCGTCGCCGTCATCCTGCGCATCGCGCTCGGCTCGGCGACGGTGGCCGTCGTGACGGCGTCCGGGGTGGCGCTGCCGCTGCTCGCGGGCAGCGGGGTGCACCCGGAGGTGATGGTGCTGGCCGTCGCCTGTGGCTCCATCGCGTTCTCGCATGTGAACGACCCCGGGTTCTGGCTGTTCAAGGAGTACTTCAACCTCTCCGTCGTCGAGGCGATCAAGGTCCGGACGTCCTACACGACCGTGCTGGCCGTGCTCGGGCTGGGCGGGGTGCTGGTGGGCGAGTGGGTCCTCGACGTGCTGGGTGTGTGAACCATTCCTTCGAGAAGGGGCAACTGATGAGCATCGGACAGCAGCCGGTCGTCACGGCGTTCGCCGTCTACCCGGTCGCGGGGCGGGACAGCATGGAGCTGAACCTCTCCGGGGCGCACGGGCCGTACTTCACCCGCAACGTCGTCGTCCTCACCGACTCCGAGGGGCGGACCGGGCTGGGGGAGGTGCCCGGCGGGGAGAAGATCACCCGGACGCTGCGGGACGCCGAGTCGCTGGTCGTCGGGGCGAAGGTGGGGGACTACAAGCGGGTGCTGCGGGAGATCGGGGAGCGGTTCGCCGATCGCGACGCGGGCGGGCGGGGCGCGCAGACCTTCGACCTGCGGACCACCGTCCACACGGTCACGGCCGTCGAATCGGCCCTGCTGGACCTGCTCGGGCAGCACCTCGACGTGCCCGTGGCGGCGCTGCTCGGGGACGGGCAGCAGCGGGAGTCCGTGCGGGTGCTGGGTTACCTGTTCTACGTGGGCGACCCGGACCGGACCGACCTGGAGTACGTGCGCGAGCCCGGCTCCCCGGTGGAGTGGTACCGGGTGCGGCACGAGGAGGCGCTGTCGCCCGAGGCGATCGTGCGGCAGGCCGAGGCCGCGTACGAGCTGTACGGGTTCCGGGACTTCAAGCTCAAGGGGGGTGTGCTGGAGGGGGCGGAGGAGGTCGCGGCCGTGCGGGCGCTCAAACGGCGGTTCCCCGAGGCCCGGATCACCCTGGACCCGAACGGGGCGTGGTCGCTGCGCGAGGCGGTCGAGCTGTGCCGGCCGCTGGTGGGGACGCTGGCGTACGCCGAGGACCCCTGCGGCGCGGAGGGGGGTTACTCGGGGCGGGAGATCCTCGCGGAGTTCCGCCGGGCGACGGGGCTGCCGACCGCGACCAACATGATCGCGACGGACTGGCGTCAGCTGGCGCACGCGCTGGCGCTGCAGTCGGTGTCCATCCCGCTGGCCGATCCGCACTTCTGGACGATGCAGGGGTCGGTGCGGGTGGCGCAGTTGTGCCACGCGACGGGGCTGACGTGGGGGTGCCACTCCAACAACCACTTCGACATCTCGCTGGCGATGGTGACGCACTGCGGGGCGGCGGCGCCGGGCGAGTACAACGCGCTGGACACGCACTGGATCTGGCAGGAGGGGCTGGAGCGGCTGACGGTGGACCCGCCGCGGATCGTGGACGGGGAGATCGCGGTCCCGGACGCGCCGGGGCTGGGCGTCGCGCTCGACATGGACCGGCTGCTGGCGGCGCACGAGCTGTACCGGGAGAAGGCGCTGGGGGCGCGGGACGACGCGGCGGCGATGCGCTACCTCGTCCCGGACTGGTCCTTCGACGCGAAGCGGCCGTCCCTGGTGCGGTAGCGGACCGGGCCGCCGGGGGCGGGCGACGGGCCGGGGGCTGGATCGCCGAGGGCGGGCGACGGGCAGGGGCCCGGGGCGGCCGGGCCGGCCCTGGTCCCCTGGTACCGGAAGCCGGCCTCTGCTCCGGGGCGCCGGCCTCTCCTGCCGGGGCGCCAGCCGGCTATGGACCCTTGCCACCGCCACCGCCACCGCCACCGCCACCGGGACCCCGGTCCCGGCCACCGGGACGCCAACCCCTGCTACGGGGACCCCGGCCCCTGCTACGGGGACCCTGGTCCCTGCTACGGGGACCCTGGTCCCGGCTACTGGGATGCCACCCCTGCTACGGGGACCCTGGTCCCGGCTACTGGGATGCCACCCCTGCTACGGGGACCCTGGTCCCGGCTACTGGGATGCCACCCCTGCTACGGGGACCCTGGTCCCGGCTACTGGGATGCCACCCCTGCTACGGGGACCCTGGTCCCGGCTACTGGGATGCCACCCCTGCTACGGGGACCCTGGTCCCGGCTACCGGGACGCCAACCCCTGCTACGGGGACCCTGGTCCCGGCTACCGGGACGCCAACCCCTGCTACGGGGACCCCGGTCCCGGCTACCGGGACGCCAACCCCTGCTACGGGGACCCCGGTCCCGGCTACCGGGACGCCAACCCCTGCTACGGGGACCCCGGTCCCGGCTACCGGGATGCCACCCCTGCTACGGGGACCCCGGTCCCGGCTACCGGGATGCCACCCCTGCTACGGGGACCCCGGTCCCGGCTACCGGGATGCCACCCCTGCTACGGGGACCCTGGCCCCCGCTACCGGGACGCCAACCCCCGCCACCGGGACCCTGGCCCCCGCCACCGGGACCCCGGCCCCCGCCACCGGGACGCCAACCCCCGCCACCGGGACCCCGGCCCCCGCTACCGGGACGCCACCTCCAAGACCGCCTTGCCGCGGACCCGGCGTCCGCGCAGCGCCTCGGCCGCCTCGTCGAACCGGGTCCACGGTCCCTGCCAGCCCGTGTCGACGGTGAGGGCCCCCTCGGCCGCCAGCTCGGCGAGCACGGCCAGGTCCGCGCCCACCTCGCCCTCGATGACGAAGGAGGACAGCGACTTGGCCGGGCCGACGGTGGCGTACGGCGGGAAGACCGCCGGCTCCCCGGACGTCCAGCCGACGCTCTGGACCTGCCCGCCGGGCGCCAGCAGGCCCCAGGCGGCGACCAGTTGGGGGCCGCCGACGCTGTCGATGACGATGTCCACCGGCTCCCGCAGACCCTCCAGCCCGATCAGCACCTCGTCGGCGCCGGCCTCGGCCAGCCCTTCCGCGCGGGCGGCCGAGCCCACCGACGCGATCACCCGGGCACCGGCCCGCGCCGCCAGCTGGACGGCGTACCGGCCGACCCCGCCGGACGCCCCCGTGACCAGCACCCTGCGCCCCGGCCCGAGCCCGGCGGCCCGCAGCGAGCGCAGGGCCGCCACGCCCGCGACCGGCAGGGCCGCAGCCTTCGCCATCTCCAGGCTCGCGGGCACCTCGGCGAGCGCGCCCGCGCCGATCGCGACGCGCTCGGCGAACGCCCCCGCGGTCAGGGCCACCACTCGCGTGCCCACCGCGGGCCCGGTTCCGTCGGCCGCGGCCGGACGACCACTCCGGCCGCGTCCGAACCGAGTACCGCCCCCACCGGGACCCGCCCGGAGCGGGCGTCGTTGAGGTCGCCGTAGTTCAACGAGGCGTGGGAGACCTCCACCAGGACCTGATCCGGCCCGGGCACCGGGTCGGTGACCTCGCCGAGACGGACGGCGGCCGGTGCGGACGGATCGACGACCAGAGCGCGAACTGACATGTCTCCCCCTTCGGTTCACGACGTGCAACAGCGGCCATGATCCGTTGCTTCCCGGCGCCGCTCAGCCCTTGACCGCCCCGCCCAGTGCGAAGCCTCCTCCCAGCCGCCGCGCGATCAGGACGTACAGGAGGATCACCGGCGTGGAGTACACGAGGGAGAACGCGGCCAGCTGCCCGTACGCCACCATCCCCCGGTTGCCGAAGAAGTCGTTGACGCTGACCGACGCCGGCATCTGGTCGGGTGTGAGCAGGAGCATGAACGGGACGAAGAAGTTGCCCCACATCATGACGAAGGAGAAGACCGTCACGACGGCCACGCCCGGGCCCATCAGGGGGAGCACGATACGGAGGAGGGACTGGAGGGACGACGCCCCGTCCGTCCAGGCCGCCTCCTCCAGCTCCTTCGGCACTCCGTCCATGAAGTTCTTCATCAGCCAGATGGCGAACGGCAGTTGGGAGGCGGTGAAGAAGAAGATCGTGCCCTGCACGGTGTCGATCAGGTCCACCCGCACGAAGAGCGCGTAGACCGGGACCATGATCGCCGTGATGGGCAGGCTGGTGGCGAAGAGGATCGTCAGCAGGAACGGGCGGTTGAATCGGGAGCGGAAACGCGAGAGCGGGTAGGCCGCCAGGGCCGCGCAGACCACCGTCAGCAGCGTCGCGCCGCCGCACAGGACCAGGCTGTTCAGGAGCGGCGTGAAGGTGATCTCGGGGGTGAGGATCGCGTCGAAGTTGTCCAGGGTGAGGCCGTCGGGGGTCTTCACCCGCAGGTTCGCCGCCGGGTCGAGGGCCGACAGGACGACCCAGGCCAGGGGCAGGACGAACGCGGCGGCGACCACCAGCAGGCCCGCGTCCGCGGCGAGGCGGCGGGTCGTGCGGCGGGAGGCGAGGGTGAGGGCCATGGCGGGTCAGACCTCCGTCCGCAGCAGGCGCAGGTAGACGAGGGAGAAGAGGGAGCCGACCAGCAGCAGGAGCAGGGCCACCGCCGTGCCGTAGCCGATCAGGCTGTTCTGGAAGGCCTGTTCGTACATGAAGAGGGGCAGCGTCTGGCTCCTGCCGCCGGGGCCGCCCCGCGTCATCACCCAGATCAGGCCGAAGACCGAGAGGGTCTGGAGCGTGTTGAGCATCAGGTTCGTGCCGATGGAGCGGCGGATCATGGGCAGGGTGACGTGCCACATGCGGCGCCAGCCGCCCGCCCCGTCGACCTCGGCGGCCTCGGTGATCTCCTTCGGGATCTCGTTCAGCGCCGCCGAGTACACCAGCATCGAGAACGCTGTGCCGCGCCAGACGTTGGCGAACGACACCGCCAGGATGGGCAGCGTGAACAGCCAGTTCTGGGAGGGCAGATGGAGCCAGTCCAGGATGGCGTTCAGGGTTCCCTCGCGGCGGAAGAAGGCGTAGAGCAGGAAGCCCGCCACCACCTCCGGCAGCACCCACGCCGTGACGACGATGCCGCCGGTGAGGGTGCGGACCGGCTTCGACGCGCGCCGCATCAGCGCGGCCAGCGCCAGGCCGAGGGTGTTCTGGCCGATCAGTGACGACAGGACCGTGAACACCAGCGTCAGCCATACGGCGTTGAGGAACTCCTCGTCCCCGAAGGCCCGGGTGAAGTTGTCGAGGCCGACGAACGACTCCTGGGCCTGGCCGGTGAGCTGGAGGTCCGTGAAGGCGATGTACCCGCAGTAGGCGATCGGGCCGGCCAGGAACAGGAGCAGGAGGACGACGGCGGGGGCCAGGGGGAGGAGCCGCACCGGCAGGCGGGGGCCGCGTGCCCGGTGCGGATCTGTGGGGGCTTTCGTGAGCCGGGGATGGGGTGCGGTGGCGGTCATCGGCCGCTCACCGTTCGACCACCTGGTTGTCCGTGGCGTCCTTCAGCGCGTCCGTGTAGGCGCTCGTCGCCTCCTCCACCGACGCGTCGCCCGTGGTCACGCTCTCCATCGCCTCCTGGATGGCCGTGGAGACCTTGGGGTAGGCCGGGTAGGCGGGGCGGTAGTGCGTCGCCGCCACCAGGTCGGTGAAGAACTTGATGCCGGGCTGGGCCCCGGCGTAAGCGGGGTCCTCGGCGACGTCCTCGCGGACCGCGATGCCCGAGTTGGCGATGTACCACTTCTGGGCGTTGGCCTTGGTCTGCATCGTCCTGATGAAGTCGAAGGCCAGGTCCGGGTTGGCCGCCTTGGCCGGGATCGACCAGGTCCAGCCGCCGGACATGCTCACCTTGCCGGGCGCCTGGCCGTGCTGGGTCGGCATGGCGGCCAGGCCCAGCACCCGCGACCACTCGGGCCACTCGTGGCCGCTGCCGGGCAGCCAGTCCTGCGGGAGCCAGGAGCCGTCGAGGGCGATGCCGAGCTCGCCCTGCGGGAGCCACTCGCCGCGGACCCGGGTCATGACGTTGGGGTCGAGGGCGTCGGAGACGTCCGGGCCGAGCTTCTCCTCGTAGACCGTCTCGACGAAGGAGAGGGCGTCCTCGAAACCCTGCCCGCCGGCGATCCACTTCTTGCTCGCCTTGTCGTAGAGGGGGTCCGTGCCGCCGTCGGTCGTGCCGTAGAGCAGCATCTCGAAGGTCTGCATGGTGGCCGCCTCGCCGACCGGCTTGCCCGTGTAGACGTTGAGGGGGATGACGCCGGGGACCTTCTTCTTGATGGTGCGGGCGGCGTCCAGGACGTCGTTCCAGGTCTTCGGCTGCCAGTCGGCGGGCAGGCCGGCCTTGGCGAAGATGTCCTTGCTGAACCACAGGCCGCGCGTGTCCGTGCCGTCGGGGACGCCGTACGTCTTGCCGTCCTCGCCCTTGGCGGCCGCCTTCGCCGTGTCGATGAACCGGTTCCAGTCGGGCCACTTGGCGAGGTAGGGGTCGAGGGGCTTCAAGTAGCCGCTGGTGATGTCGGAGTTGATGAGGAACGTGTCCTCGTAGACCAGGTCGGGGGCGGTCTTGGGGGAGCGGAGCATCTGCTGGAGCTTGGTGTAGTACTCCGAGTCCGGGGCCTTGATCGGGACCAGCTCGACCTTCTTGCCGGGGTGGGCCTTCTCGAACTGCTTCTTGATGTCCGCGAGATAGGTGTCCATCACCTTGACGGAGTTGTCCGTGGACTGTTTGAAGGAGACCCTCACGGTGTCCGGGTCGCTGCCGGAGCCACCGCCGCACGCGGTGAGGGTGGCTGCGACGAGGAGAGCAGGGAGTAAGGCGGCGGTGGGGCGCACGGGCATGACCTCCTGCTGGCGCACTTCGTTGTGGCCGGGACGGCTGCGTCGTGAACCTAAGTTGAGTGGTCTAGTCAGGTCAATGCGTGTGCGGCGGTTCAGTCGGATGGCTGATGGGCCGTCACTGGCCCGTGACCCAGCGGTACTGGAGCTCCGGCCGCCCCACCGTGCCGTACTGCGGCCGGCGCGCCGCCCGGCCCGCCTCCACCAGGTGCTCCAGGTAACGGCGGGCCGTGATGCGGGAGATGCCCACGGACTCCGCCACGCCGGCCGCCGTGAGGCCCTCCGCGCTGTCGCGCAGGGCGATGGTCACCCGCTCCAGCGTGGGCGCGCTCAGGCCCTTGGGCAGGGCGGCCGGGCCGGGGGCGCGCAGGGCCGCGAGCGCCCGGTCCACCTCGTCCTGGCCGCTCGCCTCGCCGACCGCCGCGTGGAACTCCGCGTACCGTACGAGCCGGTCGCGCAGGGTCGCGAAGGTGAACGGCTTCAGGACGTACTGCACGACCCCGAGCGAGACGCCCTCGCGGACCACCGCCAGATCGCGGGCCGACGTCACCGCTATCACGTCGGCGTGGTGGCCGGCCGCGCGGAGGGAGCGGGCCAGTTGCAGGCCGTGTACGTCGGGCAGGTGCAGATCGAGCAGGAGCAGGTCGACGGGGGTGCGCTCCAGGGCCCGGCGGGCCTCCGCGCCCGTGTGCGCCTTGCCGACCGCGACGAAGCCGGGGACCCGGCCGACGTACAGGACGTGGGCGTCGGCGGCGACCGGGTCGTCCTCCACGACCAGGACGCGGATGGCCTTCTCTCTCGTGGGGTCGCTCGTCATGCGTCGCCTCCTGAGGCCTTGGATGTCGAGCCCCCGGAGGTCCGGGACGCGGGTCCCGCCGACAGCGGGAGCGCGGCGGCCGGGTCCGCCGGTGCCGGGCCCTGCCGGGCGGGGTCGCCGGACGTGCCGCCGGCCGCCCTGCCCAGCGGCAGCCGAACCTCGAACTGTGCGCCGCCCCCGTCGGCCCCCGTCACCGACAGCGTCCCGCCGTGCCGGTGCACCGCCTGACGGACCAGCGCCAGCCCCAGCCCCCGGCCGCCCGGGCCCGCCGGCTTCGTCGAGAAGCCCCGCTGGAAGACGGCCTCGGCATGCTCCGGGTCCACGCCCGGCCCCGTGTCGGACACCCGCATCACCAGCTCCGGGGCGGCGCCCTCCGCGGCCTCGGCGTCCTGCGTGTACGCCGCCACCGTCACCCGCGCCCGCGTGCTGCCCTGTGCCGCGTCCACGGCGTTGTCGATCAGGTTGCCGAGAATGGTCACCAGGTCCCGCGCCGGCAGGGACTCCGGCAGCAGCCCGTCGTCCAGTCGGCTGTCCTCCGACACCATCAGCTCCACGCCCCGCTCGTTCGCCTGGGCCGTCTTGCCCAGCAGCAGTGCCGCCAGCACCGGCTCGCTCACCGCCGCCACGACCTGGTCGGTCAGCGCCTGCGCCAGCTCCAGTTCGGCCGTCGCGAACTCCACCGCCTCCTCCGCCCGGCCCAGCTCGATCAGCGAGACGACCGTGTGCAACCGGTTCGCCGCCTCGTGCGCCTGCGAGCGCAGCGCCTGCGTGAAGCCCCGCTCGGAGTCCAACTCGCCCATCAGCGACTGGAGTTCGGTCACGTCGCGCAGGGTGACGACCGTACCGCGCCGTTCGCCGCCCGACACCGGCGAGGTGTTGATCACCAGGACCCGGGAGGCCGTGAGGTGCACCTCGTCCACCCGCGGCTCCGACGCCAGCAGCGCGCCGGTCAGGGGGGCGGGCAGCCCCAGCTCCGCCACCGACCTGCCCACCACGTCCCCGGCCACGCCGAGCAACTCCCGCCCTCCGTCGTTGATCAACGCCACACGGTACTGCCCGTCCAGCATCAGCAGCCCTTCGCGTACCGCGTGCAGGGCGGCCTGGTGGTAGTCGTGCATCCGGCTCAGCTCGGCGGCGTTCATGCCGTGGGTGTGGCGGCGCAGCCGGGCGTTGATGACGTACGTGCCGACGGCGCCCAGCGCCAGCGCGCCGGCCGCGACACCGAGCAGGGCCGTCAGCTGGTCCTGCACCCGCTGGGTGATCTCCTCGACCCGGATGCCCGCGCTGACCAGGCCCACGACCTTCTTGCCGTCCTGGATCGGGGTGACCGCGCGGACCGAGGGACCGAGCGTGCCGGTGTAGGTCTCGTCGAAGGTCTCGCCCTTCAGGGCCTTCGCGGTATGGCCCCGGAAGGGCTGGCCGATCTGGTTCGAGTCGGGATGCGTCCAGCGGATGCCCCGCGGATCCATGATCGTGATGAAGTCGACCTCGGTGTCCCGCATCACCTTCAGCGCGTACGGCTGGAGCTCGGCGGTCGGGTCGGAGGTGCGCGTCGCCGCCAGCACGGACGGGGAGTCGGCGACGGACCGCGCCACCGCCCTGGCCTGGCGCCGCGCCGCGTCCTCGGCCTGGCTGCGGTCGCTGACGTAGGTGAACAGCGCGTATCCGGCCACGACGACCGCTATCAGAACGGCCTGCATGGCGAAGAGCTGGCCCGCCAGGCTGCGGGGACCGGGGACGGTGAAGCGCATGCCGCCAGTCTGCCCCGTGGCTGATTGTGAACTAAATGAACGGAAGGGTGACCGCGCTCACAGAGCAGGACATAGTCACGGCATTCCCCATAACGCATCTCCGGGAGCCCCGCTCCCTGTTTCCCGGACGTGAGCCGCACGCCGGTGATGCCGACGACGTCGTCAAGGAGGGCCGCCGTGACCAGCGCAGCCGATACGGCACCTGCCGCACCCAAAGCCAAGCGGGACCGCACGCACTATCTCTACATCGCGGTGATCATCGCCGTGGCCGCCGGTATCGCGGTGGGTCTGGCCGCACCCGACTTCGCCGTCGAGCTGAAGCCGATCGGCACCGGCTTCGTGAACCTGATCAAGATGATGATCTCCCCGATCATCTTCTGCACGATCGTGCTGGGCATCGGCTCGGTGCGCAAGGCCGCCAAGGTCGGCGCCGTCGGCGGTATCGCCCTGGGCTACTTCACGGTGATGTCGCTGATCGCGCTGGGCATCGGCCTGGTCGTCGGCAACATCCTGGAGCCGGGCACGGGCCTGGCGGTGACCGACGCGGTCAAGGACGCCGGTCACGCGCAGATCGATACCGAGGCGAAGGGCACCACGGAGTTCCTGCTCGGCATCATCCCGACCACGATCGTCTCCGCCTTCACCAACGAGTCGGTCCTGCAGACCCTGCTGATCGCGCTGCTCGCCGGCTTCGCGCTGCAGGGCATGGGCTCGGCGGGCCAGCCGATCCTGCGCGGCATCGAGCACATCCAGCGGCTCGTCTTCCGCATCCTCGCCATGGTGATGTGGGCCGCCCCGATCGGTGCCTTCGGCGCCATCGCCGCCGTCACCGGCTCCGCCGGCCTGGAAGCGCTCAAGAGCCTCGCCGTGCTGATGCTCGGCTTCTACGTGACCTGCTTCCTCTTCGTCTTCATCGTGCTCGGCGCGCTGCTGCGGGTGATCTCCGGCCTGAACATCTTCACGCTGTTCAAGTACCTCGGCCGTGAGTTCCTGCTGATCCTGTCCACCTCCTCCTCCGAGTCCGCGCTGCCGCGGCTCATCGCGAAGATGGAGCACCTGGGCGTCAGCAAGCCGGTGGTCGGCATCACCGTCCCGACCGGCTACTCCTTCAACCTCGACGGCACCATGATCTACATGACCATGGCCTCGCTGTTCATCGCCGACGCCATGGGCACGCCGATGTCGATCGGCGAGCAGATCCCGCTGCTGCTCTTCCTGCTGGTCGCCTCCAAGGGCGCCGCCGGTGTCACCGGCGCCGGTCTCGCGACCCTGGCCGGTGGTCTGCAGTCGCACAAGCCCGCCCTGGTGGACGGCATCGGCCTCATCGTCGGCATCGACCGCTTCATGAGCGAGGCCCGCGCCCTGACCAACTTCGCCGGCAACGCCGTGGCGACCGTGCTGATCGGCACCTGGACCAAGGAGATCGACAAGGACCGGGTCAACCAGGTCCTCGCCGGGCAGCTGCCCTTCGACGAGAAGACGCTGCTGGACGACGGCCACGGCGGCCCGGCCGCCGACGACCAGGTCGAGGTGTCCGAGCCGGGCGGCGAGAAGGAGCTGGCGAAGGCCTGAGCACCGCGCCGCCCCCGCGAGACTCCGGGCGGCTGGGTGTCCCCCCGTCGCCCAGCCGCCCGGTCCATGTCTCGAAGATTGATCCTCGCGAAGATCGATGTCTCGCGAGGATCAATCGTTCAGCTTCGCCACCAGTTCGGTGGCCTTCGAGGCGGGCACGCCCGCCGCGGTCAGCACCGTGACCGCGGCGCAGCGGCCCGCCTCTCGTGCTGTCAGCAGGCCGTCGTTGACCGCCTCCAGCACGGCGATCAGCGTCTGCTCGTGCACATAGGCCAGGGCCGGCGCGGGCAGCGGTGAACTGAAGACGCCCTGGTCCAGGCCGCGCCGCAACAGTCCGACGCTCTCCTCCCGGACGGGCGCGAGCCGCTCCCGGATGCCCTGCATGGTGACCGTGCGCTGGGCGAGCGCGACCAGCAGCCGGTAGCGGTCGGCGATCTCCCACACCGCCAGCACCGAGCGCGCCACGGCCTCGGCCGGGTCCGCCACTCCCTCGCGGCCCGCCGTGTGCGCGGCCGCCAGCGCCGCGACCGCCTCGTCGACGAGCGTGCTGATCAGCGCCTCGCGGTTCGGGAAGTGCCCGTAGACGGTCCGCCGTACGACGCCCGCGGCGCGGGCGATCTGGTCCATGGAGGCGTCGGGGTCCCGCAGCAGCTCCGCGAGGGCGACGTCGAGGATGCGGCGCCGGTTGGCGTCGGCGCGGCTGATGTTGCCCGTGGTCATGGACGCCATTGTGCCCCTCCCCGCAGTGACTTGCACAGTGCTGTGCAACGGCGTAGATTGCACAGCGTTGTGTAAATGCACACCCATGTGCAAATCAGCGAGGAAGGCACCCCCCGCCATGCGACTCGTCATGACCGAACCGGCCGAGAGGATGGACCGCCCCTACGCCCGCCGCTGGTGGGCGCTCCTCGTGCTCTGCCTGAGCCTGCTGATCATCGTGATGGCGAACACCGCCCTCACCGTCGCCGCGCCCGACATGACCGAGGACCTCGGCCTGTCCAGCGCCGACCTGCAGTGGGTCATCGACGGCTACACCGTCCCGTACGCCGCGCTGATGCTGCTGCTCGGCGCGATCGGCGACAAGTACAGCCGCCGGGGCGCGCTCGTCCTCGGTCTCGTCGTGTTCGGGGGCGGCGCGGTCTCCGGGTACGTCGCCGACAGCGCCACGGCGGTCATCGCCGCCCGTGCCGTGATGGGCGCCGGCGCCGCGATGATCATGCCCGCCACGCTGTCCCTGCTCGCCGCGACCTTCCCGCGCGCCGAGCGCGCCAAGGCCATCACCCTGTGGACCGCCACGGCCGGGCTCGCCATCGCGGCCGGGCCGCTCGTCGCCGGGGCCCTGCTGGAGCACCACGGCTGGTCCTCCACGTTCCTCATCAACGTCCCCGTCGCCGCCCTGGCCATCGTCGGCGCGTTCGTCCTCGTGCCGCCGTCCAGGGCGGGGCACCACGGGCGCATCGACTACGGCGGCGGCCTGCTGTCCGTGGTGTGGATCGGCGCACTGGTCTACATGATCATCGAGGGTCCGCACTTCGGCTGGGGCGCCAAGGCCGTCACGGCGGCGGTCGTCGCGGGCGCCGGTCTCGTGGCCTTCGTGCTCTGGGAGCTGCGCCACCCGCGCCCGGTCCTGGACGTCCGCCGCTTCGCCGACCGCGGGTTCGCGGGCTCCAACCTCGCCGTCGCCCTGTTCTTCCTGGCGGTCTTCGGCGCCTTCTACTACCTCACCCAGCACCTGCAGTTCGTCCTCGGCTACGACGCCCTGGACACCGGGGTGCGGATGCTGCCGCTGGCGGGCGCCGTGTTCGCGGGCGCGGCACTCACCGGGTACCTCACGCCCCGGGTCGGCATGAAGTGGACCGTGACGGCCGGCATGGTCGGCGGTACGGCCGCCCTGGCGCTGCTCGCCCGGATCGACTCCGGGCCGTCGTACGGCGACTTCGTCGCGCCCCTGATCGTCCTCGGGCTCGCGATCGGGCTCGCGCTGTCGCCCTGCACGGACGCGATCATGGGGGCGTTCCCGGAGTCCGAGCTGGGGGTCGGCGGTGCGGTCAACGACACCTCGCTGGAGCTGGGCGGCTCGCTCGGCATCGCCGTCCTCGGCTCGCTGCTGGCGACGTCGTACTCCGGCCACCTCTCGGACGCCACGGCCGGCGGCAAGCTGCCCGCGTCGTCCCTGGAGACGGCCCAGGACTCCGTCGGCGCCGGGTACGCCGTGGCGCAGGGCATCGGCGACAAGGCACGGCAGCTGGCCGAGCAGGCGGCGCACACCAGTGACCCGCAGCAGGCGGAGCGGCTCAAGGCGCAGGCCGGCCAACTGGCCGACGGCGCGCGGCAGATGGCCGACGCGGTGGGGGCGTCCTTCTCCGACGCGGTCGCGCACACCAGCCTGATCGGCGCGGTGGTCCTGGGCGTCGGCACGGTGGTGGTGGCGCTGCTGCTGCCCGGCAAGGAGAAGGCCGCGGACGAGCCCGCCGAGGACAGGGAACCGGAGTCCGCGGGGACCCGATAAGGGTGCCCGCGAAGGCGAACGAAAGGCTCTAGGCGCGGACCGGCGCGGCGGCCCTGTCCAGGCGGGCGCGTTCCTCCGCACTGAGCCGCAGGTCCGCCGCGGCGGCCGAGTCCCGGGCCGTCTCCGGCCGGCTCGCCCCGGGGATCGGGACGACGGTCGGGGACCGGGCCAGCAGCCAGGCCAGACCGACCCGTTGGGGGCTGACGCCGCGCTCCGCCGCGACCTCGTGGAAGGCGGCGAAGCGGGCCGCTCCCTCCGTGCGCGAGGGCCCGTCCAGGGAGCTGCGGGCCAGGCCGCCCAGCGGGCTCCACGGCAGGAACGCCAGCCCGAGTTCGGCGCAGAGCCGCAACTCGGGCTCGCTGTCCCGGACGGCGGGGGAGTACCGGTTCTGCACCGACACCAGCCGGTCGCCGAGGATCGCCCGGGCCCGGCGGACCTGGTCCGCGTCCGTGTTGGACACCCCGGCCAGCCGGATCGTGCCCGCGTCGAGCAGCTCGCGCAGCGCGCCGACCGACTCCTCGAACGGCACGGAAGGGTCCGGCTTGTGCAGTTGGTAGAGGCCGATGGCCTCGACCCCCAGCCGCTTGAGTGACGCCTCGGCGGCGGCCTTGAGGTGGCGGGGGGAGCCGTCCACCGTCCAGTCGCCGCCGGCCGGACGGCCCCGGCCGCCCTTCGTGGCCACCAGCACGTCCGAGGTGTCACCGCCGTAGGCGGCCAGCGCGCGGGCCACCAGGCGCTCGTTGTGGCCGGGCTCCGCGCCCGGCAGGTGGTAGGAGTCGGCGGTGTCCAGGAGGGTCACGCCCGCGTCGAGCGCGGCGTGCACGGTCGCCAGGGCGCGCTCCTCGTCCGGCCGGCCCTCGATGGACAGCGGCATCGCGCCGAGCCCGACCGCGCTCACCCGCACCCCGCCCAGCATGCGGTACCGCATGTCAGTCGCCCTTCCCGAGCGTCTCGGCGACGGCCGTCGGCAGCCACTGCCGGGCGTCGGTGAAGGTGAAGCCGAGCCGGGCGGCCCGGGTGTTGTCCATGCCGTAGGAGCGGCGGAAGGAGAACGGCGAGACCTCGCCGACCTCGACCGGTCGGAACACGGCCCTGCCGCCCGGGATCCGCGCGGCCACCGCCGCGCACAACTCATCGGTGGTCAGCGCCCCGTGGGAGGCGGCGTTCACCGGCCCGGTGAAGTCCTGGCCCGTCGCCCAGGCCAGGAAGCGGGCGATCTCCTCGACGTACACATAGGTGGCCGGACGGTTCACGGACGGGACGGCGATCGGCTCGCCGGCGCGCATCCGGTCGGCGTAGTGGGCCAGCCGCCCGGTGAAGTCGTCGTCCCCGCCCAGCACATGGGCGACCCGCACACTGGTGGACGGAAACCCCGGGCCCGCGGCGAGCACCGCCTCGGCCTGCCGCTTGCCCTCCCCGTAGTGGGACTCCCGGAACGCCGGGTCGTCCCACGGCAGGTCCGGGTCGACGGTGACGGTGGACGGGTCGACGGCCTCCTCGCGCACGAGGACGGGGGAGTCCTCGTACTCGTACACCTCGACCGTCGAGGTCAGCACATAGCGGCGGGTCCGGCCGGTGAAGACGCGGCGGGCGATCGCCGCCTGGCGCGGTGTGTAGCAGACCTGGTCGACGACGGCGTCGAAGCCACGGGCGCCGAGCGCGCCGGTCAGCGACCGTTCGTCGTCCCGGTCGGCGACCAGGTGCTCCACCCCGGCGGGCGGCGGGGCGGACCCCCGGTTGAGCACCGTGACGCGGTGCCCCTCGGCGAGCAGCCGTGCGATCAGACGCTTTCCGACATAGCGGTTCCCGCCGATGACCAGTACTTCCCGGGCCTTTTCCATGACCATAATTCTCCCGGCGCACATCCACGTGCTGAAGGGGGAACCATGGGAGTCACGGCCGCTACGCCGAAAGAACCACGGCATCTTCGAGCCACCGCCAACGAAACCTCGGTGGGGTTCGACGCGCTGGACCGGCAGATCCTCGAACTGCTCCAGACCGACGGCCGGATCAAGCTCAGCGAGCTGGGCCGCCGGGTCAGGCTGAGCCCCGCGGCGGTCACCGAGCGGGTGCGGCGACTGGAGTCGGCGGGTGTGATCAGCGGCTACGGCGCCCACGTCGTGCCGGCCCGGCTCGGCTACGGCATCCAGGCGTTCGTGCGGGTCGATCCGCACGGCGGCTACACCCTGAAGCACCCCAGGACCCTGGAGCTGATCGAGCGCCCCGAGATCACCGAGGTGCACCACGTGGTGGGGGAGGACTGCTGGTTCCTCAAGGTCGCCGTCCGGGACACCGTCCACCTGGAGGAGGTCCTGGAGGGGGTCTCCGCGCTGGGCCGCACCACGACCTCGATCGTGCTGACCTCACCGGTGGAGCGGAAACCGCTGTTGCCTTGACGCCGGGGTCAAGGATTACGTTCGTGCGCATGCGAATCGGCGAGCTGGCCGCCCGCGCCGGGACCACGACGCGGACGCTGCGGTACTACGAGGCGCGGGGCCTGCTGCCCGCGCGGCGCACGGGCAACGGATACCGGACCTACGACGAGAGCGATCTGCGGCTGCTGCGGCAGATCCGGACCCTGCAGGACTTCGGGTTCGACCTGGAGGAGACGCGGCCCTTCGTGGAGTGCCTGCGCGCCGGGCACCCCGAGGGCGACTCCTGCCCGGCGTCCCTCGCGGTCTACCGGCGCAAGCTGGACGAACTCGACTCGCTCATCGACCAGCTGAGCACCGTCCGGGAGACGGTCGCGCGGCAGCTGGCGCGGGCCGAGCTGGCCGCCGAGGCCGAGGCTCCGGGAGGTCCGGAGCCGAGTTGCGAGCTGGGGAGGCACCCATGGTGACCGACGTGACGGACGCGGACTTCGAGGCCGAGGTGATCGGCGCGGAGCTGCCGGTCCTGGTGGAGTTCACCGCCGACTGGTGCCCGCCCTGCCGGCAGATGGCGCCGGTGCTCAAGGCCCTCGCCTTCGAAGAGGGCGACCGGCTGAAGGTGGTGCAACTGAACGTGGACCACAACCCGCTGACCACCAACGCCTACAAGGTGCTCTCCATGCCGACGTTCATGGTGTTCCGCGACGGCGAGCCCGTGAAGGCGATGGTGGGCGCGCGGGCCAAGCGGAAGCTGCTGGAGGAGCTGTCCGACGTGCTGTAAAGAGCCGCCCCGACACGAGGAAATCCCCCGGGCAATTGCGCCCGGGGGATTTCCTTGCGTATATTTGTCTGTTCGTGACTTCAAGTCGATCGGAGTCACGGAGAAGCTTAGTGAGCACAGTATATCCGGGCGGGAGCGGAATTGTCAAACACCGAATTTCCGGACGATGAATTGCGGCAGGAACAGGAATTCATCGACGGGTTGTACGCGCGCGTGGACGCGCTGCGCGGCGACGCCGAGACCTCCGTCACGGACGCGCTCGCGCAGGGCAACACCCCCATGCAGGCCAGACTGGAGCGGGACATCCTCGTGGCCGAGCGCTCCGGGCTGCTCGCCGCGCTGAACGCGGTGGACGGCTCCCTGTGCTTCGGCCGGATCGACCTCACCTCCGGCACCACCCACCACATCGGCCGCATCGGCCTGCGCACCGACGACGCCGAGCGCACACCCGTCCTGATCGACTGGCGCGCCGACGTCGCCCGGCCCTTCTACCTGGCCACCGGCCACACCCCGATGGGCCTCAGGCGCCGGCGGCACATCGCCACCGACGGCCGCAGGGTCACCCACCTGCACGACGAGATCCTCGACCTCGGCGACGAGACCCGCACCGGCCACGAGGACCCCACGGGCGACGCCGTGCTGCTCGCCGCGCTCAACTCGGCCCGCACCGGCCGCATGAGCGACATCGTGCAGACCATCCAGGCCGACCAGGACCGCATCATCCGCGCGCCCCATCGAGGCGTCATGGTGGTCGAGGGCGGCCCCGGCACCGGCAAGACGGCCGTCGCCCTGCACCGCGCCGCCTACCTGCTCTACGAGCACCGCGAGCTGCTCGCCAAGCGCGCGGTGCTGATCGTCGGGCCCAACCCGGCGTTCCTCGGCTACATCGGCGAGGTACTGCCCTCCCTCGGCGAGACCGGCGTGCTCCTCGCGACCGTCGGCGAGCTGTACCCCGGCGTGAAGGCGACCGCCACCGACACGCCCGAGGCGGCGGCCGTGAAGGGCCGGGCCGGCATGGCCGAGGTGCTCGCCGAGGTCGTCCGCAGCCGACAGGCGCTGCCCGACCCGGTCATCGCCATCGAGCACGACCGCGAGGTCCTCATGCTCGACGACGGCCTGGTCAACGTCGCCCGCGAGCGCACCCGTGCCGCCAAGCTGCCGCACAACGCCGCCCGCGAGCACTTCGAGGGCCACATCCTCAACGCGCTGACCGACCTGTACGCCGAGCGGATCGGCACCGACCCCTTCGACGGCTCCAGCCTGCTCGACCCCAGCGACATCACCCAGATCCGCGACGACCTCGCCGAGAACCCCGAAGTGTGGTCCGCCATCGACCGGTTGTGGCCGGTGCTGACCCCGCAGCGGCTCGTCGCCGACTTCCTCGCGGCGCCCGAGGAGTTCCTGCCCGCCGAGGACGCCGACGCCGTACGCCGCCCGGTGACCCGGCGCTGGACCGTCGCCGACGTGCCGCTGCTCGACGAGGCCGCCGAACTGCTCGGCGAGGACGACAGGCTGGTCCGCGAGCGCGCCGAGCGGGAGCGGGAGCGGCAGATCGCCTACGCGCAGGGCGTGCTGGACGTGTCGTACGCGTCGCGGACCTACGAGTTCGAGGACAAGGAGGAGGACGACCCCGAGAGCTCCGAGGTGCTGTCCGCGCACGACATCATCGACGCCGAGCGGTTCGCCGAACGGCACGAGGAGGACGACCACCGCAGCGCCGCCGAACGGGCCGCCGCCGACCGCACCTGGGCGTTCGGGCACATCATCGTCGACGAGGCGCAGGAGCTGTCGCCGATGGCGTGGCGGCTGCTGATGCGGCGCAGCCCGACCCGCTCGATGACCCTGGTCGGCGACCCGGCCCAGACGGCGGAGGCGGCCGGTGTCGGCTCCTGGTCGGGCATCCTCGCCCCGTACGTCGAGGACCGCTGGGAGCACACCCGGCTGGGCGTCAACTACCGCACCCCCGCCGAGATCATGGACGTCGCGGCGGCCGTGGTCCGCGCCGAGAACCCGGAGTTCGAGCCGCCCAGCTCGGTCCGCTCCACCGGCGTACGCCCCTGGGCCCGGGCCACCGACGACGTGCCCGGCGCCGTCGCCAAGGCCGTCGGGGAACTCACCCCGGCCGAGGGACGGCTCGCGGTGATCGCGCCGCGCGACCTCCACCGGGGCATCGCGGCCCGGCTGGACGGCGTCACGGCGGGCGCCGAACCCGACCTCACGCAGACGGTCGTCCTCCTCGACCCGCGCCAGGCCAAGGGCCTGGAGTTCGACTCCGTCCTCGTGGTCGAACCCGGCCGGTACGGCACCAGCGACCTGTACGTGGCCCTGACCCGGGCCACCCAGCGGCTCGGCGTACTGCACACCGGGGAGCTGCCGAAGGCGCTGGCCGACGCCTTCGTGTAGGAGCGGTAACAGTTCGTGGCGTAGTCACTGCCCGTGCACGTCCGGTGCGGTAAGCGTTGCCGTATGGAAGCCCAGCCCTACGCGGCCGCGCCGGACGACAGCCCGGTGCTCGGATCGCTGCCCGTCGAGCCGCTGCTCACCTCGGAGTTCGACGCCGACCCCGCGGCCGTCTACCGGCGGCTGCGCGGCCGCCACGGCCCGGTGGCGCCGGTCGGGCTGATGGGCGTGCCCGTGTGGCTCGTCCTCGGCTACCGCGAGGTCCTCGACGTGCTGCGCAACGAGTCCCTCTGGCGGCGCGACCTCCGCTACTGGCGGGCCCGCGCCCAGGGCGAACTGCCGTCCGGCTGGCCGCTGCTGGCCGGGTACGAGGTGCGGCAGACGATGTTCATGGACGACGAGGAGCACCGCGCCGCCCGCCAGACCCTGCACACCGCGCTGCGGCCCTTCCAGGAGGCACGCGGCCCGCAGGGCTGGGAGCTGCGGGCGGCCGTCTCCCGGTACGCGGACGGCCTCGTCGCGCTGCTGGCCGCCGAGTCCGGCTCGGCCGGCTTCGCCGACCTGGGCGCCCAGTACACGCGGCCGCTGCTGCTCATGGTCACCACGAAGCTGTTCGGCTGCCCGGTGGACCTCGGCGACGAACTCGTCATGGACCTGTGGCGGATGCTCGACGGCGGCCCCGGCGCCGAACCCGCCACCGCCCGGGCCCTGGCGGCCTTCACGCGGCTCGCCGCCCACCGCCGGGCCCGCCCCGGCGACGACCTCACCTCGTACCTGCTGCTGGCCGACCCGCGGCTGTCCGACGAACAGCTCGGCCGGGAGCTGTTCATGAACGCGGTCTACCTGAACGACATCACGGGCAACATGGTCCTCAACACCCTGCTGGAGGTCATCCGCGGCAACGCCACCGTCCGCCGCAGCCTGGCGGCGGGGCAACCGGGCGAGACGGTCAACCGGGCGGCCCTCGCCAACCCGCCGGTCGCCAACATGTGCTTCCGCTTCGCCGCGCGGGACACCCCGCTCGGCAACTACTGGATCCGGGCCGGGGACGCGGTGTCGCCGTCGGCCGCCGCCGCCCACCAGGACCTCCTCGCGATCGGCTCCTCGCGCCTGGTCGACCCGGCCCTCAGCACCCGCTCCCACCTGGGCTGGGGCGCCGGCCAGCACCAGTGCCCCACGGCCGCGCGGGAACTCGCCGGTGTGCTCGTGGCGCAGGCGGTGGGCCGCATCCTCGACCACCTCACCACCGTCGAACTCACCCTCCCGCCCGACCAGTTGCCCTGGCGGACGGGCCCGGTGGTGCGGGGCCTGCGCCTGTTGCCGGTGCGCTACGAGATGCGCCGGCCCCCCTCCCCGCACCGCGGCGGCGTGCGTCCGACCGAGGAGCCGGACCACCGGACCAGGGGCCTGCTGGCCGGGCTCAGAAGGCTGATGTTCCGCGGCCAGGGCTGACCGGGCGCACCGCGGCGGCCTTCCGGGCGCGCAGTTCGACCGCGTAGCCCGCGCCGATGGCGAGCAGCGCGGCGGAGAGGGCGAGGACCGCCGTCGCCCCGTTCATCCACACGTAGCTGGAATCACTGGCGTAGACGGAGCCGTCGTCGCGGACGCAGTCGAAGCGCAACGGCAGGTACGAGGACCGGTGGTGGCTCAGGCCGTGGATCGTGGCCGGGTCGAAGCCGTCGCGGCAGGCCGGGGCCGGGACCGAGTTCGCCCCGTCGTTGAAGTCCGACTCCGACGCCAGCACGGCGAAGAAGCCCAGGGAGTACACGGCCGCGGCGGCCCACGCGGCCGTGGCCGCCGCCCGGCGCAGCAGGTGCACCGGCCACGGCTCGGGCCGTCCGGGGAACGCCATCGCGGCGGTCCCCGCGGCGGCGACGAGCGCGGCGATGGCACAGACCGCCGAGATACCGAGTCCCACCAGCACGGGCCTCAGTCCCTTCCGGGCCGGCGGATGAGCGGGGTGGCACGCATGCGGCCACCCCACCGGGCCCGGACCGCACGGGCTGTGACGGAAGCCACTCCTCCCGTCACAGCGCTGTCACAGGCCGCCTACGCCGGACGCAGCCACACCGTGGCCAGCGGCGGCAGGGTCAGGCGGATGCTCGCCGGACGGCCGTGCCAGGGCTGCGCCTCGGGCTTGACCGGGTCGGCCCGCGTGACGTCGCTGCCGCCGTAGCGGGCGGCGTCGGTGTTGACCGCCTCGTGCCAGGCGGGCACGTCCTCGGGCACGCCCAGGCGGTAGTCCTGGCGCACGACCGGCGCGAAGTTCGACACCGCCAGCAGCGGGTTGCCCTCCGGGTCCAGCCTCAGGAACGCGAGCACGTTGTCGTCGGCGGCGTCCCCGACGATCCACTCGAAACCGGCCGGGTCCGTGTCGAGGCGCCACAGCGCCGGGGTGGCGCGGTAGACGGTGTTGAGGTCGCGGACCAGGTCGCGCACGCCCCGGTGGTCGGCCTCCGCCCCGTACCCCGGGTCCAGCAGCCACCAGTCGGGGCCGTGCGCCTCGGACCACTCGGCGCCCTGCGCGAACTCCTGCCCCATGAACAGCAGTTGCTTGCCCGGGTGGGCCCACATGAAGCCGAGGTAGGCCCGGACCCCGGCCCGCTGCTGCCACCAGTCGCCCGGCATCTTCGACACCAGGGAGCCCTTGCCGTGCACCACCTCGTCGTGGGAGATGGGCAGGACGTAGTTCTCGCTGTACGCGTACACCATCGAGAACGTCATCTCGTGGTGGTGGTACTTGCGGTACACCGGCTCGTGGCTCATGTACTGGAGCGAGTCGTGCATCCAGCCCATGTTCCACTTCAGCCCGAACCCGAGCCCGCCGAATCCGCTCGGGCCCTTGTGGTGGGTGGCGCGGGTGACGCCGTCCCAGGCGGTGGACTCCTCGGCGATCGTGACCACGCCGGGCACCCTGCGGTACACCGTCGCGTTCATCTCCTGCAGGAACGCCACCGCGTCCAGGTTCTCCCGGCCGCCGTGCTCGTTGGGCGTCCACTGGCCCGGCTCGCGCGAGTAGTCGAGGTAGAGCATCGAGGCGACCGCGTCCACGCGCAGCCCGTCGATGTGGAACTCCTCGCACCAGTACACGGCGTTCGCGACGAGGAAGTTGCGCACCTCGTTGCGCCCGAAGTCGAACTCCAGCGTGCCCCAGTCGGGGTGCGCGGCCCGCAGCGGATCCGCGTGCTCGTACAGGGGCCGGCCGTCGAACTCGGCCAGCGCCCAGTCGTCGCGCGGGAAGTGCGCCGGCACCCAGTCCATGATCACGCCGAGGCCGGCCTGGTGCAGCTTGTCGACCAGGTACCGGAAGTCGTCCGGCGTGCCCAGCCGGGCCGTCGGCGCGTAGAAGCCGGTGACCTGGTAGCCCCAGGAGCCGCCGAACGGATGCTCCGCGACCGGCATCAGCTCGACGTGCGTGAAGCCCAGGCCCTTCACATAGCCGGGGAGCTGCTCGGCGAGCTGACGGTAGGTCAGCCCCGGCCGCCAGGAGGGCAGGTGCACCTCGTACACCGAGAACGGCGCCTCGTGCGCCGGGGCCTCGGCACGGCGGGACAGCCAGTCGGCGTCGCCCCACTCGTAGTCCGAGGACGTGATGACCGACGAGGTCGCGGGCGGCACCTCCGTGCGGCGGGCCAGCGGGTCGGCGCGCATCGTCTTCGAACCGTCGGGCCGGGTGATCTCGAACTTGTACAGCTCACCCTCGCCGATGTCCGGCAGGAACAGCTCCCACACCCCCGACGACCCGAGCGAGCGCATGGCGTGGCCGGTGCCGTCCCAGAAGTTGAAGGTGCCGGCCACGCGCACGCCCCGCGCGTTCGGCGCCCACACCGCGAAGCGGGTGCCGGTCACCCCCTGATGGGTCATCGGGTGCGCGCCCAGCGCCGTCCACAGCTCCTCGTGCCGGCCCTCGCCGATCAGGTGCAGGTCGAGGTCGCCCAGCGTGGGCAGGAAACGGTAGGCGTCCTCGGTCTCCAGGACCGTGCCCTCGTACGCGACGAGCAGCCGGTACTCCGGGACCTCCGGCAGCGGCAGCAGCCCGGAGAAGAACCCCTCGCCGTCGGCGTGCAGCTCCGCCCGCAGCTCCCCGGCGATCACGGTCACCGACAGGGCGTACGGCCGGAACGCCCGGAAGGCGATGCCGCCGGGCACGGGGTGCGCGCCGAGCACGGAGTGCGGGTCGTGGTGCGTACCGGCGAGCAGCCGCTCCCGGTCCACCGCGTCCACCGCGGGCGAGACGGCGACCTCCATCTCCGGGGGCACGACCTGGGCGGCGGCGGCCTTCCCCGCCACCGCCTTCTTCGCCGGGGCTTTCCTGACAGCGGCCTTCTTCGCGGGCGCCTTGGTGGCCGTGGCCTTCTTGGCCGTCGTCTTCTTGGCGGCGGTCTTCTTGGCGGCGGTCTTCTTGGCAGCCGCCTTCGTGGTCGTGGACTTGGCCGCGGTGGACTTCGCGGTCGTCGACTTCGCCGCGGCTGCCTTCTTGGTGACGGCCTTCTTCGTGACGGCCTTCTCGGCGGTGGTCTCCTTGGCAGCGGTCTTCTTCGCGGCGGCCCTGGCGGGTGCCGCCTTCTTCGCGACGGTCTTCTCGGGTGCCGTCTTCTCGGGTGCCGTCTTCTTGGCGACCGTCTTCTTGGCGACCGCCTTCTTCGCGGTCGTCTTCGCCGGCGCCGCCTTCTTCGCGGTGGCCTTGGACGCGGGTGACTGCCCGGCCGGCGTCTTCTTGGCGGCGGTCGTCTTCGCGGGGGCCGTCTTCTTCGCCGCTGCCTGTTTCGGCACCGCCGTCTTCTTCGCGGCGCTCTTCTTCTGGGCGGCCGTGTGCTGCTCGGGGATCTTCTCCCCGGCCGTCCCCTGGGGACGCGAACCGCTGGACTCAGGGCGGGGGGTCACGGGCGGAGCCTCCTGGGCGAAGGTGGGTCAGGTCAGGTCAGGTGGCCGGACGAGGCGAGCCGGTCTATGGCGGCCAGGGGCACCGGCAGCCAGTCGGGGCGGTGCCGGGCCTCGTACACCACCTCGTAGATCGCCTTGTCCGTCTCGTAGGCGCGCAGCAGCACCGGGTCGGTGCGCGGATCGCGGCCGGAGGCCTCCGCGTAGCCGGAACAGTACGCGGAGCGGCAGGTCTCGGCCCAGTCCGGCTGGGGCGGATCGACCGAGCGGGCCGCGTAGTCGAAGGACCGCAGCATGCCGGCGACGTCCCGCACCGCGGGCTGCGGCATGCGCCGCTCGGCCAGCGGCCGGGCCGGCTCGCCCTCGAAGTCGATCAGCTTCCACTCGCCGGCCGGCGAGCGCAGGCACTGCCCGAGGTGCAGATCGCCGTGCACGCGCTGCGCGGTCCAGGTGCGGCCCTCGGCGGCCAGGTCGGCGAGGGCCGTGAACGCCGACCGCAGCCCGCTCGCGTACGGCCGCAGCGCGGGCACCGCCTGGACGGCCGCCTCCAGCCGCTCGGTCATGCCGTCGACCATGAGCCGCAGCTGCGCGTGACCGAGCGTGACCGTCGGCAACGCCCGGGCCAGCGCGGTGTGCACCTCGGCGGTCGCCCGCCCCAGGGCCCGCGCCTCGGCGCCGAAGTCCTCGCCCTTGGCCAGCTCGCGCAGCGCCAGCTCCCAGCCGTCCGAGGCGCCCTGCACGAACGGCTGGAGCACCCCCAGCACGTACGGCTGGCCGGCGTGGTCCGCCGGGCCCGCGGAGAGGACCGGGTCCGCGGCGGGCGGGACGTCGGCGACCATCCAGGCCGTCGGCGCGGGCACCCGGGGGCAGTCCTCGCGGGCCAGCGCCAGCGGCAGCTCCAGGTCCGGATTGACCCCGGGGACGATCCGCCGCAACAGCTTCAGGATGAACGTATCTCCGTAGACGATCGACGAGTTGGACTGTTCCGCGGTCACCACGCGCGGCACCAGCCCGGACCGGATGTCCTGGTCGGGGTCCCGGTCGAAGCGCAGCGCGCCGATACGGGCCCGGGTGCGCAGCGCCTCCAGGAGCAGCTCGGCGGGCCTGGTGTCGTGCAGGGCGTCGTAGACCGTCAGGCCGGCCAGCGGGCCCGACGGGACGTGTCCGATGAGCGCGGGCGCCAGCCGAGGCGGCAGCGCCTCGCGCACGCCTATCAGCAGCTGGTAGCAGTCGCCGGGGTGGCCGGGCGCCCCGTGGGACGGCACGAGCGGCTGGTGGGCGCGGACGAGCAGGTGGTACAGGCCGAGCTTCGCCGAGGGCGGCAGCAGCTCGGTGGCCTCGACCAGCGTGAACCCGGTGACCGGTCGTCCCTTGCCCGCGAACCAGCGCTGCCGCGGCAGCCACTCCCGCAGCAGTGGATCCAGGGATGCGAGAAGGCCGGGCGGGGTGGTGACGGTGCGTGTGACGGCTTCCGACATGGCGTCGCGTCCTTTCACCCATTCTTGGTGCGCCTCGGCGCCTTCAGCCGGTGCCGGCGGGCGCCCCTCCGGCTCACGCGGGTGGGCGGGGTGTTACTGATGCGTGCCCCGGGCGGGGCAGGGGAAACGCCCCGCCACGGGGGTTTGCGGCCTGCCCCGCGTATCAGGCCTCACAGGGCCGTTTCAGACCTCACACGGCGTCCTTGCGGAGCCGGAACCAGTAGAAGCCGTGGCCCCCCAGCGTCAGCAGGTAGGGCAGCTCGCCGATGGCCGGGAACCGGACGCCGCCGAACAGCTCCACCGGATGCCGGCCCTCGAAGGCGCTGAGATCCAGCTCCGTGGGCTGTGCGAAACGCGAGAAGTTGTTCACGCACAGCACCAGGTCGTCCTCGTACTCGCGCAGGAACGCCAGCACCGCCGGGTTCGTCGACGGCAGCTCGGTGTACGAGCCGAGCCCGAAGGCCGGGTTCTGCTTGCGGATCTCGATCATGCGGCGGGTCCAGTGCAGCAGGGACGACGGCGAGGCCATGGACGCCTCGACGTTCGTGACCTGGTAGCCGTAGACCGGGTCCATGATCGTGGGCAGGAACAGCCGGCCCGGGTCGGACGAGGAGAAGCCCGCGTTGCGGTCGGGCGTCCACTGCATCGGCGTGCGCACCGCGTCCCGGTCGCCGAGCCAGATGTTGTCGCCCATGCCGATCTCGTCGCCGTAGTACAGGATCGGCGAGCCGGGCAGCGACAGCAGCAGGGCCGTGAACAGCTCGATCTGGTTGCGGTCGTTGTCCAGCAGCGGGGCGAGCCTGCGGCGGATGCCGATGTTGGCGCGCATCCGTGGGTCCTTGGCGTACTCGGCCCACATGTAGTCGCGCTCTTCGTCGGTGACCATCTCGAGCGTGAGCTCGTCGTGGTTGCGCAGGAAGATGCCCCACTGGCAGCCCGAGGGGATGGCCGGGGTCTTGGCCAGGATCTCGGAGACCGGGTAGCGGGATTCCCGCCGGACGGCCATGAAGATGCGCGGCATGACCGGGAAGTGGAACGCCATGTGGCACTCGTCGCCGCCGCTCGGGTAGTCGCCGAAGTAGTCGACGACGTCCTCGGGCCACTGGTTGGCCTCGGCGAGCAGCACGGTGTCCGGGTACTGCGCGTCGATCTCCTTGCGCACCCGCTTCAGGAAGGCGTGGGTGGCCGGGAGGTTCTCGCAGTTGGTGCCCTCCTCCTGGTACAGGTACGGCACCGCGTCCAGCCGGAAGCCGTCGATGCCGAGGTCCAGCCAGAACTTCAGCGCGGAGATCATCTCCTCCTGCACGGCCGGGTTCTCGTAGTTGAGGTCCGGCTGGTGGGAGAAGAAACGATGCCAGTAGTACTGCTTGCGGACCGGGTCGAAGGTCCAGTTGGAGGCCTCGGTGTCGACGAAGATGATGCGCGCGTCCGGGAACTGCTTGTCGTCGTCGGCCCACACGTAGTAGTCGCCGTAGGGCCCGTCGGGGTCCTTGCGCGATTCCTGGAACCACGGGTGCTGGTCGCTGGTGTGGTTCATGACGAAGTCGATGATCACGCGCATGCCGCGCTGGTGGGCGGCGTCGACGAACTCCACGAAGTCGGCGAGGTCGCCGAACTCCGGCAGCACGGCGGTGTAGTCGGAGACGTCGTAGCCGCCGTCGCGCAGGGGCGACTTGAAGAAGGGCGGCAGCCACAGGCAGTCGACGCCCAGCCACTGGAGGTAGTCGAGTTTGGCGGTCAGGCCCTTCAGGTCACCGACGCCGTCGCCGTTGCTGTCCTGGAACGAGCGGACGAGCACCTCGTAGAAGACGGCGCGCTTGAACCACTCCGGGTCGCGGTCCCTGGCGGGTGTGTCCTCGAAGGTGTCCGGAACGGGTTCGTTGACGATCATGTTGTGGGTGACCCTCCGATCTGCGGGGTGGACGGTCGCAGAACCGAGAAGACATGCGCGGGCCTACGGCCCGGTTCGAGGCGCACGTAGTTGGCCCTGCCCCAGTGATAGGTCTCGCCGGTGAGCTCGTCGCGCACCAGCACCGACTCGTGCCAGTCCAGGCCGAGTTGCGGCATGTCCAACGAGACCGTGGCCTCCTGGGTGTGGTGGGGGTCGAGGTTGGCAATCACCAGAACCGTGTTCGAACCCTTCCGCTTCGAATAGGCGATCACCGCTTCCTGGTCCGCGTGGTGGAAGTGGAGGTCGCGCAGCTGCTGGAGGGCCGGGTTCTCGCGCCGGATGGTGTTGAGCCGGGTCAGCAGCGGGGCGATGGTGCGGCCCTCGCGGGCGGCCGCTTCCCAGTCGCGGGGCCTGAGCTGGTACTTCTCCGAGTCGAGGTACTCCTCGCTGCCCTCCCTGAGCGGGGTGTTCTCGCACAGTTCGTAGCCGGAGTAGATGCCCCAGGTCGGCGACAGCGTGGCGGCGAGGACGGCACGCACCTCGAAGGCGGGCCGGCCGCCGTGCTGGAGGTAGGCGTGCAGGATGTCGGGGGTGTTGGGGAAGAAGTTCGGCCGCATGTAGCTCGCGGCCTCGCCCGACAGCTCCGTCAGGTACTCGGTGAGCTCTTCCTTGGTGTTGCGCCAGGTGAAGTACGTGTAGGACTGCTGGAAGCCGATCTGGGCCAGGGTGTGCATCATCGCCGGGCGGGTGAACGCCTCGGCCAGGAAGATCACATCGGGGTCCGTGCGGTTGATGTCCGCGATCACCCGCTCCCAGAACACGACCGGCTTGGTGTGCGGGTTGTCCACCCGGAAGATGCGCACCCCGCAGTCCATCCAGTGCCGCAGCACCCGCAGTGTTTCGGCGACCAGGCCGTCCATGTCCGCGTCGAAGGCGATGGGGTAGATGTCCTGGTACTTCTTCGGCGGGTTCTCGGCGTAGGCGATGGTGCCGTCGGGGCGGTGGTGGAACCACTCGGGGTGTTTCTGCACCCAGGGGTGGTCCGGGGAGCACTGCAGGGCGAAGTCCAGGGCGATCTCCAGGCCCAGCTCGCGGGCCTGGTCCACGAACCAGGTGAAGTCCTCCAGGGTGCCCAGGTCGGGGTGGACGGCGTCGTGGCCGCCCTCGGGCGAGCCGATCGCCCAGGGCACGCCGACGTCGTCGGGGCCGGGGGAGAGGGTGTTGTTCCTGCCCTTGCGGAAGGTGGTGCCGATGGGGTGGATCGGGGGCAGGTAGACCACGTCGAAGCCCATCGCGGCGATCTCCGGCAGCCGCCGGGCGGCGGTGCGGAACGTGCCGTGGGGCCGCTCGGGGGTGCCCTCGGAGCGGGGGAAGAACTCGTACCAGGAGCCGTACAGCGCCCGCTCGCGCTCCACCAGCAGCGGCAGCGGCTCCGAGGTCGTGACCAGGTCCCGCAGGGGATGCCGGGCCAGGACCGCGTCCACCTCCGGCGTCAACGCCGCCGCCAGCCGGGACGCCGCCGGGCGGTGCTCGTCCCGCAGGGCGTCGACGGCGGCCAGGACCACGTCCCGCAGGCCCTCCTCCACGGGCACGCCCTCGGCCGCCCGCTCGTACAGGCGGGCGCCCTCCTCCAGGACGACGTCCGTGTCCATGCCCGCCGGGATCTTGATCTGCGCGTGGTGGCGCCAGGTGCTGACCGGGTCGCCCCACGCCTGCACCGTGAACGACCACAGGCCGGGCTCCCCGGCGGTGACCCGGGCGCCCCAGCGGTCCGTCCCGGGCGCCAGCTCCCGCATCGGCGTCCACGGGCCGGGACGGCCCTCGGGATCCCTCAGCACGACGTTGGCGGCGACCGCGTCGTGCCCCTCCCGGAACACGGTCGCCGAGATCTCGAAGGTCTCGCCGGTCACGGCCTTGGCCGGCCGGCGCCCGTGCTGGACGACCGGGCGGACATCGAGAACGGGTATCCGCCCTACGGCGGTCGCCCCGCCCACCTGGGGTGGTGGCGGGACCGGTGGACCGGTGTCGGCCGGGCGCACGGGGTGTGCTTCGCCGCCGGGGGCGTGCGCCCCGGTGGTGCGGCGGTTGGGGGGTGCTGGCGATTGGTGCTTGGCGGGCATGACCGCTCCTGTCCGCGTCAACGTGGGTGGGCGGATGTATGTGGGGAGGTGGGTCCTGCTTGGTGCTCCTGAGAGGGGTACCCGGAGGAGCCTTCCCACCCTATTCGGGTGGGCAATCCGGCACTTTGTTAACTACTCACGCGTATGTCGACACACAAGACCGGCCTCGTCCGCGGCGGACGAGGCCGGCCCCTGCGCGTCTTCGCTGCTTCCGCCTACCCCCGCGGCACCCGCAGTAACTTGTCCGGCGAACCGGCTCCCCGCCCGGAGACCTTCCCGGTCGCCGCCGACGCGACCAGAGCCCTCGTGACCTGGGCCGGAGTCGCCTTCGGATGGTCGGCCAGATGCAGCGCGGCTGCGCCGGCGGCGTGCGGGGACGCCATCGAGGTACCCGAGAACACGGCCCGCGCGGTGTCGCTCGCGGCCGACGCGGAGGCGATGCCGACGCCCGGGGCGAACAGATCGAGCGCCGGACCGTGGTTGGAGAAGGCCGGTTTCGCATCCCCGCGGTCGGTCGCGCCGACCGTGAGCGCCTCCTTGACGCCCCCCGGGGAGTACAGGCCGGCCGGCCTGCCGTCGTTGCCCGCGGCGACCGTGTACGTGACGCCGGAGGCGATGGACGCGCGGACGGCCGCGTCCAGCTGCGCGTTGCGGGGTCCGCTCAGGCTGAGGTTCGCGACCGCCGGCTTCCTCGCGTGCCGGGTCACCCAGTCGATCCCGGCGATCACCCGGGCCGTGGTGCCCGCGCCCGCCGCGTCGAGGACGCGCACGGCGACGATCCGCGCCTTCTTCGCGACGCCGTACCTCTTCCCGGCGACCGTGGCGGCGACGTGGGTGCCGTGGCCGTTGGCGTCCGCCGCGCTCCGGTCGTTCCCGACGAAGTCCCAGCCGTGGCCGGCCCGGCCGCCGAAGTCCTGGTGGGTGGTCCGGACGCCGGTGTCGAGCACGTACACCGTCACCCCCGCGCCCGCCGGATCGGGCCAGGTGTAGCCGCCGTCCAGGGGCAGCTCCGGCTGGTCGACGCGGTCCAGCCCCCAGGACGGCGGGTTCCGCTGCGTCCGCTCCAGCCGCACCCGGGTGTCCTGGACGACGGAGGCCACCCGCGGGTCGGCGGCGAGCCGCCGGGCCCGTCTCTCGTCCGCCCGGACCGCGTAGCCGTTCAGGACCGTGCCGTAGGTGTGGCTGATCTCCACCCCGTACTTCTCGGCGAGGTCCTTTCCGGCCGCCGATGGTGCCCGGGTGCCCTCCTCCAGTGTCACCACGTAACTTCCGTGCACGGAGCCGGGTCCTCCGGCGCCGGTGATCCGCCCCTCCGGTACGGCGTGCGCGGGCAGGGTGATGGCCGAAAACGCCACGGCGGAGATCACCGCGGCCAGGCCCCCCGTCCGGCGCAGACGCCGCTGTCGCGTCCGTGCCATGGTCCGAGTTCCCCTCCTCGACTCGGCGTACGGCTGCCGCGCGGCGCCGCGTGCGGCCGGCGCGGGCCGGTACGCCAGGGGCAGCCTCTCGTGGCGGGTGAAGCACCACAAGGACGCCTATGGGGGCGGAATCGGCCAATATCCGTGGACGGTCCTGTTCAGGCCGATCGGGGGCGCCGTGGCGGAGCGTCGGCGGAGGCGGCACCGACGCCGGTACTGTCGTAGGAGACGTCGATGAAGCCCTGCGTCATCCTGCAACGCGCCGAGGTGGAACCCGTGAAGGCGATCCGTCGATTCACCGTCCGACCCGTGCTCCCCGACCCCCTCCGGCCGCTCAGCGATCTGGCCCGCAACCTGCGCTGGTCCTGGCATGCGGAGACCCGTGACCTGTTCCAGTCCGTCGACCCCGGGCGCTGGGCCGCCTCGGGCGGCGACCCGGTCCGGCTGCTGGGCAGCGTGCCGCCCGCGCGGCTCGCCGAGCTGTCCCAGGACCGCCGTTTCCTGCGCCGCCTCGCCGCGGTCGCGGGCGACCTGAACGACTACATGACCGGCGACCGCTGGTACCAGACCCAGCCCGAGGAACTGCCCGCCGCGATCGCCTACTTCTCACCCGAGTTCGGCATCACGGCCGCCCTGCCGCAGTACTCCGGCGGCCTCGGCATCCTCGCCGGCGACCATCTGAAGGCGGCCAGCGACCTCGGCGTCCCGCTGATCGGCGTCGGCCTGCTCTACCGCCACGGCTACTTCCGCCAGACCCTGTCCCGGGACGGCTGGCAGCAGGAGCACTACCCGGTCCTCGACCCGAACGAGCTGCCCGTCGTGCAGCTGGAGGAGCCCGACGGCACCCCCGCCCAGGTCGCCCTCGCCCTGCCCGGCGGCAAGCAGCTGCACGCCCGGATCTGGCAGGCGCAGGTCGGCCGGGTCCCGCTGCTGATGCTGGACTCGGACGTCGAGGAGAACGACCTCGGCGAGCGCGGCGTCACCGACCGGCTCTACGGCGGCGGCAGCGAGCACCGGCTGCTCCAGGAGATGCTGCTCGGCATAGGAGGGGTCCGGGCGGTACGGACGTACTGCCGGCTGACCGGTCACCCCGAGCCGGAGGTGTTCCACACGAACGAGGGACACGCCGGGTTCCTCGGACTGGAACGCATCGCCGAACTCTGCGCGGAGGGCCTCGACTTCGACTCCGCGCTGGAATCGGTCCGCGCGGGCACGGTCTTCACCACCCACACCCCCGTCCCGGCCGGCATCGACCGCTTCGACCGCGAGCTGGTCGCCCGGCACTTCGGCCCCGACGCCGAGCTGCCCCGCATCGACGTCGAGCGCGTCCTCCGGCTCGGCATGGAGACCTACCCCGGCGGGGAGCCCAACCTGTTCAACATGGCCGTGATGGGCCTGCGCCTGGCCCAGCGCGCCAACGGCGTGTCCCTGCTGCACGGCAACGTCAGCCGCGAGATGTTCTCCGGCCTGTGGCCGGGCTTCGACCCCGACGAGGTACCGATCACGTCCGTGACGAACGGCGTCCACGCACCGACCTGGGTCGCCCCCGAGGTGTTCCGGCTCGGCGCCCGGCAGATCGGTGCCCAGCGCGCCGAGGACGCGCTGACCGTCGGCGGCTCGGACCGCTGGGACCCGGTGGCGGACATCCCCGACCAGGACATCTGGGAGCTGCGGCGGGCGCTGCGCGAACAGCTCGTCGAGGAGGTGCGCGAGCGGCTGCGGGCCTCCTGGCGGCAGCGCGGGGCGGGTACGGCCGAGCTGGGCTGGATCGACGGCGTGCTCGACCCGGACGTCCTCACCATCGGCTTCGCCCGGCGCGTGCCGTCGTACAAGCGCCTGACGCTGATGCTGCGCGACCGTGACCGGCTGATGGAGCTGCTGCTGCACCCCGAGCGGCCCGTCCAGATCGTCGTCGCGGGCAAGGCGCACCCCGCGGACGACGGCGGCAAGCGGCTGGTGCAGGAGCTGGTGCGGTTCGCGGACGACCCGCGGGTACGGCACCGGATCGTGTTCCTGCCGGACTACGGCATGGCGATGGCGCAGAAGCTCTACCCCGGCTGCGACATCTGGCTGAACAACCCGCTCCGGCCGCTGGAGGCGTGCGGCACGTCCGGGATGAAGGCGGCGCTCAACGGCTGCCTCAACCTGTCCGTGCTGGACGGCTGGTGGGACGAGTGGTTCCAGCCCGACTTCGGCTGGGCGATCCCCACGGCCGACGGGGTCGGCACCGACCCGGACCACCGCGACGCCATAGAGGCCGCGGCGCTGTACGACCTGCTGGAGCAGCGGGTGACGCCCCGCTTCTACGAGCGCGGGCAGAGCGGGCTGCCCGACCGGTGGATCGAGATGGTCCGCCAGACGCTGAGCCTGCTCGGGCCGAAGGTGCTGGCCGGGCGGATGGTCCGGGAGTACGTCGAGCGGCTCTACGCGCCGGCGGCGCTCGCCCACCGGTCGATGGATCCGGACGCGGCGCGGGATCTCGCCGAGTGGAAGGGCCGGGTGCGGGGGGCCTGGCCGGCCGTCACCGTCGACCATGTGGAGACGTCCGCGTCCGAGACTCTGGCGGAGCTGGGTACGACGCTGGGGCTTCGGGTGCGGGTCGGGCTCGGGGACCTCGGGCCGGACGACGTGGAGGTGCAGGTCGTCTCGGGGCGGGTGGACGAGGAGGACCGGATCGGTGACGCGACGGTCGTTCCCCTGAAGCCGGTGGGCTCCGCCGAGCAGGATGGGCGGTGGGTTTACGAAGGGGCCCTGTCCCTGGATCGCACCGGGCCTTTTGGGTATACGGTGCGGATCCTTCCGGCGCATCGGCTGTTGGCTTCCAGCGCGGAGTTGGGGCTTGTGGCCGGGCCGAGCGAGGAGTTGGTGGCGGCTGGGGGGTTGTTGATGCGTTGAGTGTCGGCTGCGGGTGCGTGGGGGTTGCTCGCGGAGTTCCCCGCGCCCCTAGGTACCCGCACCCCCGGGCGTCGCGAGGTTCCGCAGGACGCTGCCGCAGCGTCGTGCGTATGCGTGTTGCAAGCCCCTGGTCGCCGGGCCGCCCGCCCTCGCGTACCACTTGGCTCCCCGGCTGAACGCGTTCACCGTCAGCCACACCGTGCCGTCGCCCGTGCGGTCGACCACGAAGGACTCCTCGCCGCACTCGGGGTGGCCGGTCAGGGTGCCGTAGGCCCAGCCGGCGCGGCGGGGTTCCTCTACCGTCCAGACCACGCGGCAGGGGGCCTTGATCATGCCGGCGAGGGTGACGGTGACGTCGACGCCGGGGGCGGCGCGGTCCGCACCGGCGTCGATGCCGACGCCCAGGGCCCGGTGCATCTCCCAGGTGAGGACGGCCTCCGACGCCCTGCGGAAGACGTCCTCGCCCTCGCCGAGGCGGGTGCGGACGTTCAGGGGATGGAAGCCCGGCGGGCAGAAGCCCTGGTCGCGGGTGGCGCCGACGTCGGCGTAGGTGAAGTCCTGCGGATCCGGATAAGACACGGTCACCAAGAGTAGGGCGGTACCCGGACCCGCCTTCGGTCCGGGTACCGCCCTGGAGCCGTGCTCCGGTCAGCCGACGTTGACGGCCGACCAGGCGGCCGCGACCGCCTTGTACTCGGTGCTGGACGCGCCGTACAGCGCCGAGGCCGCGTTCAGGGTGGCCGTGCGGGCCTGCGCGTACTTGGTCGTCGACGTCATGTAGGTCGTCAGCGCCTTGTACCAGATCTGCAGGGCCTTGGTGCGGCCGATGCCGGTGACGGTGGAGCCGTTGGAGGTGGGTGAGTTGTAGGTCACGCCGTTGATCGTCTTCGAGCCGCTGCCCTCCGACAGCAGGTAGAAGAAGTGGTTGGCGGGGCCGGAGGAGTAGTGGACGTCCATGCTGCCCAGGCCGGCGGACCAGGCGTCGGCGGAGTCGCCGTCCTTGCTGGGCTTGTCCATGTAGCGCAGCGGGGTGCCGTCGCCGTTGATGTCGATCTTCTCGCCGATGAGGTAGTCACCGACGTCGGAGGAGTTGTTGGCGAAGAACTCCGCGCCCGCGCCGAAGATGTCGGACGTCGCCTCGTTCAGACCGCCGGACTCGCCGCTGTAGTTCAGCTTGGCCGTGGCCGAGGTCAGGCCGTGGCTCATCTCGTGCGCGGCCACGTCGAGCGAGGTCAGCGGGTGGGTGTTGCCCGAGCCGTCGCCGTAGGTCATGCAGAAGCAGCTGTCGGACCAGAAGGCGTTGACGTAGTTGTTGCCGTAGTGGACGCGCGAGTAGGCGGCCTTGCCGTCGTTGCGGATGCCGCTGCGGCCGAAGGTGCTCTTGTAGAAGTCCCAGGTCACCTGGGCGCCGTAGTGCGCGTCGGCGGCGGCGGTCTCCAGGTTGGACGGGCTGCCGTTGCCCCAGATGTCGTCGGGTCCGGAGAAGAGCGTGCCGGTGCCGGAGGTGCCGCGGTTGAGGTTGTACGTCTTGTGGCCGCCGCGCGTACTGTCCGTCAGGGTGTACGACGACCCGGACTTCGTGGTGCCGATGGTGACCTTGCCGCTGTACGTGGTGTTGCCGGTGCCGGTCTCGATGCCCTGGTACTCGTAGAGCTTCTTGCCGGTGGCGGCGTCGGTGATCACGTGCAGTTCGTTCGGGGTGCCGTCCTCCTGGAGGCCGCCGACGACCGTCTCGTAGGCGAGGACGGGCTTGCCGTCGGCCGCCCAGATCACCTTGCGGGGCGTGGAGTTCGCCTCGGTCTTCTCCGAGCCGGCCGCCTTGGCGAGCGTCACGGCCTGCTTCTCCGCCTTGGCGGCGGGCACGGCCGGCTTGAGGGAGGCGACCTTGATCGCGGCCTTCGTGGCTCTGGTGACGCCCTGGGACTCGCCGGACTCCGACTCGTGCACGACGAGGTCGCCGCCGAGGACCGGCAGGCCCGCGTAGGTGCGCTCGTAGCGGGTGTGCACGGTGCCGTCGCGGTCCTTCACGACGTCGCGGACGACCAGCTTCTCCTGTTCGCCGAGGCCTATCGCGTCGGCGGTGGCGGCGGCGTCCGCCTGCTGCTCCTTGATGAGCGCGGTGCGGGCGGGCGCGGTGAGCAGGACGGGGGCGGCGGCAAGCATCGGCCTGCCCGTGGCGTCGGCGGCGACGCTGCTGCCGGAGGTCAGGCCGGTGGTGAGCAGGGCGCCGGCCGCGACTGCGGTGGCGATGGCCAGCGTGGTGCGCTTGTGACGCGCGGAGCGGGGGGTGGTCACACGAGCTCCTAGATGTGGGGGACCTGCTGTGGTGCTGTGCGGCGGGTGGGGGAAGAGTGGCACTTAGGGCGTGTGCATGTCAGGAGAGTGTGGTGATGTTGGCCGGAAATCGACGATGAGGTGGAGGTCCGGAGCGTGAAACGGGCGCCGCCCCGGGGGATTCGAACCCGCCGGGGCGACGCCCTGCCGTGGGGGGCCTACGGGAAGGTGAGCTTCCAGCTGTTGATGTAGCCGGTGTCACGGGCCGCGTTGTCCTGGACCCGCAGCTGCCAGACGCCGTTGGCGACCTCGGAGGAGGCGTTCACCGTGTAGGTGGTGGCTATGTTGTCCGCGCTGCCGCCGGTGCCGTAGCCCTTGAGCGTGTAGGCCGTGCCGTCGGGGGCGACCAGCTCCACCTTGAGGTCGCCGATGTAGGTGTGGACGATGTCGACGGCGACCTGGAGGTTGGAGGGCGCGTTGCCCGTCCGTCCGGAGACGGTGACCGACGACGTGACCGCCGCGCCCCGGTCCGGGATCGCCACGTCGGCGGTGTTCTCGAAGGACGTGCCCCCGCCGCCTCCGCCGCCGGAGCGGGCTCCGACGTTCACGCCCGCCCACGCGTCCTGGACCGCCTTGTACTCGGCGCTGTCGGTGCCGTAGAGCTCACCGGTGGCCGCGAGGGTGCCGGTGCGGGCGCCCGCGTAGTTGGTCGTCGAGGTGAACTTGGTGGTCAGGGCGCGGAACCAGATCTTCTCCGCCTTGTCCCGGCCGATGCCGGTGACCGGAAGGCCGTCCGAGGTGGGCGAGTCGTACGTGACACCGTTGATGGTCTTGGTGCCGCTGCCCTCGCTCAGCAGGTAGAAGAAGTGGTTCGCCGGGCCCGAGGAGTAGTGCACGTCGATCGAGCCGATGCCCGAGTACCAGGCGTCCTTGGAGTCGCCGTCCTTGCTGGGCTTGTCCATGTAGCGCAGCGGCGTGCCGTCGCCGTTGATGTCGATCTCCTCGCCGATGAGGTAGTCACCGACGTCGGAGGAGTTCTTGGCGTAGAACTCCACGGTCGCGCCGAAGATGTCGGAGGTCGCCTCGTTCAGACCGCCCGACTCGCCGCTGTAGTTGAGGCCCGCGGTGTGGGAGGTGAGCCCGTGGGTCATCTCGTGCGCGGCCACGTCGATCGACGTCAGCGGGTTGGCGTTGCCGGAGCCGTCGCCGTAGGTCATGCAGAAGCAGCTGTCCGACCAGAAGGCGTTGACGTAGTTGTTGCCGTAGTGGACCCGGGAGTACGCTCCCACGCCGTCGCCGCGGATGCCGGAGCGCCCGTGCACGTTCTTGTAGTAGTCCCAGGTGAGCGCCGCGCCGTAGTGGGCGTCGGCGGCGGCCGACTCCAGGTTCGACGGGCTGCCGTTGCCCCAGACGTCGTCGGGGCCGGAGAAGAGGGTGCCGGTGCCGGAGGTGCCGCGGTTCAGGTTGTACGTCTTGTGGTTGCCGCGGGCGCCGTCCGTGAGGTTGTACGTCGACCCGGACTGGGTGGTGGTGAGGTCGACCGTGCCGGAGTACACCGTGTTGCCGGTGCCGGTCTCGATGGCCTCCCACGCGTACAGCTTCTCGCCGGTGGTGGCGTCGGTGATCACGTGCAGTTCCTGCGGGGTCCCGTCGTGCTGGAAACCGCCGACGACCGTCTCGTACGCCACGACCGGCTTGCCGCTCGCGGCCCAGATCACCGTGCGGGGCTCGCGGTTGATGCCGGGGCTCTTCGCCTCCTCGGCCTTCCCGGCGGCCAGGGCCTGCTGCCGGGCCTTCGCGGCGGGCAGCGCGGCCTTCGTCGTGGCCGGGGCGATGGCGGCGCGGGTGGCCTGCACGACGGCGGCGGTGTCGTCGGCCTTCGTGCTCGCCACGACGAGGTCGCCGCCGAGGACCGGCAGTCCGTCGTAGGTGCGCTCGTAGCGGGTGTGCACGGTGCCGTCGCGGTCCTTCAGGACGTCGCGGACGACCAGCTTCTCCTTGGCGCCGAGGCCGAGGTCCTTCGCGGTCCGGGCCTTGGCGGCGTCCGCCTCGCGGATCAGCGCGGCGCGCTGCGCGGGGGTGAGCCGGACCGACTCCGAGCCGGGGTTCGCCTTGCTCGCGGCCTGCGGTGCCTTCTCCGGGGCAGCGGTGGCGGTGCCGCTCTGCACGGCGGCGGCGATCAGCGCGGCGACGCCGGCGAGGGCCACGGCCGCGGTGCGGCGGGGGGTGCGGGGAGTGCGTCTGTGGGAGGTGCCTCTTTCCGAGGAACTGCTTCTCAACACTGACTCCTTCTGCGGGACCGGGGGTCGCCCGGCCTGGGGAGGTGGAGGTGTTGCAGTGGGGTTGCCGTGGAGCAGTCGCGGGAAGCGTGGCAGGGGAGCGCGCTTTCTGTCAGGAGCGCGTCAATACATTGGCCGGAAACGGTTCGTTGACCGGAAGTTCGTGTTCGCTATGCGGACGATTTCCGGGGCTCGGGCAGGTCCCCGCGCCAGGAGTGCCACAGCGCCGCGTAGGCCCCGCCGGCCGCCACCAGCTCGTCGTGCGTGCCGAGTTCCCGCGAGGACTGTTCCGGCAACGGACACATCCGTCCTGGCCGGTCTCCCCCTCCCCGTGAATCCAGTCACAGCGACGGCTGTCTCACGGAGGGTGCGGCCACTTCGGACGTCGCGGAGGTCCTGGCCGCGACCGCGGCCGGGGCGCGCACCGTGGAGGCGTTCCGGCTCCAGGAGCGACGGACGGCCGCGAGCCGTGACGCCCTGGAGAAGTCCCGCCGTACGCTGGGCCGCGCTGCCCGACGGCATCGAAGGCCTGGGCTGTTCGTCCGCGCGGGTGGCGGACCGGCTAGAGCACGTGGTGGTGCACGGGCGGGCCCGGCCGTATCCCGTTCTCGGGCTGTATCTCGTCGCGGAGCGGGCGGAGGAAGCCCGGTCCGCGGCTCACGAGGTGTGCCGTCGGACGCTGACGGGCCACGCGCTGCATCCGGAGTGGGAGGTGGTCGGCGCTGAACTTCCGGTCACCCCGTCGCCCGACCGGTGGCCGGAGCCCTTACCGCCGGCCTGAGTTCATGAGACCGTCGGACGCGGAATGGCTCACGGAGCCGTGGATCCTGGAGCCGCCGCCCTACGCCAGACTGTCCCGCCACGCCCGGTGAAGGTCCGCGAACCTGCCCGTGCCCGCGATGAGTCCGGCCGGTTCGCCGTCCTCCACGATCCGTCCGCCCTCCATCACGAGGACGCGGTCCGCGATCTCCACGGTCGACAACCGGTGCGCGATGACGACCGCCGTACGGCCCTTCAGCACCGTCGCCATCGCCCGCTGCACCGCACGCTCGCCCGGGATGTCCAGCGAGCTGGTCGCCTCGTCGAGGATCAGCACCGCCGGGTCCGCCAGCAACGCGCGGGCGAACGCGACCAGTTGGCGCTGCCCGGCCGAGATCCGGCCGCCCCGCTTGCGGACGTCCGTGTCGTAGCCGTCGGGCAGGGCGCTGATGAAGTCGTGCGCCCCGATCTCCTTCGCCGCCTGCTCCAGCTCCGCGCGGGTGGCGTCCGGGCGGCCGATCGCGATGTTGTCGGCGACCGTCCCCGAGAAGAGGAACGCCTCCTGCGTCACCATGACCACCCCGCGCCGCAGCTCCGGCACGGCCAGGTCGCGCAGGTCGACGCCGTCCAGCAGCACCCGGCCGTCGGAGGGGTCGTAGAACCGGGCCAGCAGTTTGGCCAGGGTCGACTTGCCGGCGCCCGTGGAGCCGACGACCGCGACCGTCTGCCCGGCGGGGAGCGTGAGGTCGAAGCGGGGCAGCACCTCGCCGCCGGTGCGGTAGCCGAAGCGGACGCCGTCGAAGACGACCTCGCGGCCCGGGTGCTCGCTCTCGAGCGGCGGGAGCTGCCGGGGGTCCGACGGCTCGGGCACGGACGGGGTCTGGGCGAGCAGCCCGGCGATCTTCTCCAGCGAGGCGGCCGCCGACTGCCAGGAGTTGAGGAACATCCCGAGCCGGTCGATGGGGTCGTACAGCCGCCGCAGGTACAGCACCGCCGCCGCCAGCACGCCGAGGGCCAGCGTGCCGTCCGCGACCCGGTAGGCGCCCCACAGCACGATCGCCGCGACCGCCGTGTTGGCGACCAGCCGCGAGCCGGTGACGTAGCGGGCCATCTCCAGCAGGGCGTCGCCGTTGATCCGCTCGTGCCGCCGGTTCAGCGCCCCGAAGTCGGCGTCGTTGGCGGCCTCGCGGCGGAAGGCGCGCACCGGGCGGATGCCGTTCATGGTCTCGACGAACTTGACGATGACGGCCGCGATCGCCGTGGACCGCGCCCGGTACACCCGCCCGGCCCGCCGCTGGTACAGCCGCACCAGCGCGTACAGCGGCACCAGGGACGCCACCGCCACGCCCCCGAGGCCCAGGTCGAGCCAGAGCAGCATCGCCGAGATGTAGACGAAGGACAGGACGACCGTCACGAGCTCCTGGAGGCCCTCGTCCAGCAGTTCGCGCAGCGACTCCACGTCCGTCGTGGAGCGGGAGATGAGCCGGCCCGAGGTGTAGCGCTCGTGGAAGTCGACGCTGAGCGCCTGCGCGTGGCGGAAGATCCGGCCGCGCAGGTCCAGCAGCACGTCCTGGTTGACCCGGGCCGCGGCGGCGATGAACGCCCACTGCAGTCCGCCCGCGGCCAGCGCGCACCCCAGATAGCCGGCGCCGACCGCGATCAGCGGCCCGTGGTCGTGCGCCCGGAACGCCGGTACGGCACGGTCGATGGCGTAGGCGACGAGCAGCGGGCCCGCCTGCACCACCGCCTGCTGGAGCAGCAGCAGGAGCGTCGTGACCGTGACGCGGGCCTTCAGGGGCGCGAGCAGGGAGCGCAGCAGGGCGGCGGTGGCGCCCGGCGGAGTGGGCAGGACATCCTTGTCGAAGGGATCACCCGTGTCGCCGGTCTCGGCGGTGCCGGGGGGCCGGTCGCCCGGTTTGTCGCCGGCCGGTGCGGTGGTGGTGGCCGCCGTCATCGTGCGTCCTCCTGTTCCCCTGACGCTTGCCCCGGCGATGCCCCGGACATCAGGTGCGCGTACTCGGCGTTCGTCCGCAGCAGTTCCTGGTGGGTGCCGACCGCGGCGATCCGGCCGCCGGACAGCAGCGCGACCCGGTCGGCGAGCAGCACCGTGGACGGGCGGTGCGCCACGATCAGGGCCGTCGTGTCCGCGAGGACCTGCCGCAGGGCGGCCTCCACGGCGGCCTCGGTGTGCACGTCCAGGGCCGACAGCGGATCGTCCAGGACGAGGAACTCCGGCTGTCCGACCACGGCCCGCGCGAGCGCGAGGCGCTGCCGCTGCCCGCCGGAGAGGCTGAGGCCCTGCTCGCCCACCCGGGTGTCCGTCCCCTGGGGCAGCGCGTGCGCGAAGTCGGCCTGGGCGACGGCCAGGGCGCGCTCCAGCTCGGCCGGACCGGCGGTGTCGCCGGCGCCCATGAGAACGTTGTCGCCGACGGACGCCGAGAAGAGCGTGGGTTCCTCGAACGCGACGGCGACCTTGGCGCGGAGCGCCTCACGGGACAGGGCGGTGATGTCGACGCCGTCGAGCGTGATACGGCCCGAAGTCGCCTCGTACAGGCGGGGGATGAGCGCTGTCAGGGTGGTCTTGCCGCTGCCGGTCGCGCCGACCAGGGCCATGGATTCGCCCGGGCGGATGTGCAGGTCGATGTCCCGGAGCACGGGCGGGGTGCCGGGTGGGGCGTCCGGGTAGCGGAAGGTGACGCCGGCGAAGCGCAGCCCCTCGTCCCGGGCGGGGGCCACCCCCGGGCCGGCGCCCCGGGTGCTGGACGCCTCCTCGGGTTCCTCGTCCATCACCTCGAAGTACCGCTCCGTCGCCGTCGCCGCCTCCTGGCTCATCGCCAGCAGGAACCCGATCGACTCCACCGGCCAGCGCAGGGCCAGCGCCGTCGACAGGAACGCCACCAGCGTGCCCGCCGACAGCGCCCCGTCGGCGACCTGGACGACCCCCACCACCAGCGCCGCCCCGATCGCCACCTCCGGCAGCGTCACGATGACGCCCCAGATCGTCGCCAGCAGCCGCGCCTTGCGCAGTTCCGTGCCGCGCAGCGTGCGCGACAGCTCCCGGAACGCCCGCGCCTGGCTCCGGTGGCGGCCGAAGCCCTTGATGATGCGGATGCCGAGCACGCTCTCCTCGACGACCGTCGTCAGGTCGCCGACCTGGTCCTGGGCGCGCCGCGCCGCCGCGGCGTAGCGCCTCTCGAAGACCAGGCAGGTGACCATGACGGGCACGGCGGGTCCGAGGATGACCAGCCCCAGCGTCCAGTCCTGGAGCAGCATGATGACCACGCCGACGACGATCGTCACCCCGTTGACCAGCAGGAACGTCAGCGGGAAGGCGAGGAACATACGCAGCAGCATCAGGTCCGTCGTCCCCCGGGACAGCAACTGCCCCGAGGCCCACCGGTCGTGGAAGGACACCGGCAGCCGCTGGAGGTGCCGGTACAGGGCCGCCCGCATCGACGCCTCGACGTGCGACAGCGGACGGGCCACCAGCCAGCGCCTGAGGCCGAACAGCAGGGCTTCCGCGAAGCCGAGCAGCAGCAGGTACAGCGCGCCGAGCCACACCCCGGCCGGGTCCCGGTCGGCGACCGGCCCGTCCACCATCCACTTCAGGACGAGCGGGATCACCAGGCCCGTGCAGGAGGCCAGTATCGCCACGAACGCGGCGGTGAACAGCCGCGCCCGCACGGGCCGCACGTACGGCCACAGGCGCAGCAGCGTGCGCACGACGGAACGGTCCTGGGCGGGGGCGGGTGTCGTGGCCATCAGCAGCGAGCCTACGGATCGCCACTGACACTGCCCACCGAGTTTCCGCCGGACCGCCGTGCGCCCACCGCCGAGTTTCCGCCGGACCGCCGTGCGCCCACCGCAGAGTTTCCCCGGGACCGCCGTGCGCCCGCCTGCCGAGTTCCTCCGGACCGCCGTGCGCCCGCCCGCCGGGTCGCACCCCCCGCATCAACCGATCGGCTGATGCCCGTTCGAGCGTGACGGCCGATGTGGCGCACCCCGCCCTGCCGCGACCCTCGACGTATGCCGACCGCACCCGTCATCGAAGTCACCGAGCTGCGCAAGAGCTACGCCGGACGTCCCGCCGTGGACGGTGTCTCCTTCGCCGTGGAGGAGGGGGAGATCTTCGGGATCCCCGGCCCGAACGGCGCCGGGAAGACCACCACCGTGGAATGCGTCGAAGGGCTGCGCGTACCCGACTCCGGCCGCGTCCGCGTCACCGGCCTCGACCCCGTCGCCGAGCACCAGGCCACCCGCCGCGTGCTCGGCGCGCAGCTCCAGGAGAGCGAGTTGCAGGCCAAGCTCACCGTCCGCGAGGCTCTGGAGCTGTACAGCGCCTTCTACCCGAACCCGCTCGACCGGCGCCCGCTCGCCGAACGCCTGGGCCCCACCGCCAAGTTGACGACCCGGTTCGCCAAGCTCTCCGGCGGCCAGAAGCAGCGGCTGTTCATCGCGCTCGCGCTGGTGGGCAACCCCCGGGCCGTCGTCCTGGACGAGCTGACGACCGGCCTCGACCCGCGCGCCCGCCGGGACACCTGGGAGCTGATCGAGGACATCCGCGCGAACGGCGTGACCGTCCTGCTCGTCACCCACTTCATGGAGGAGGCACAGCGGCTGTGCGACCGGATCGCCGTGATCGACGAGGGCCGGGTGGCCGCCCTGGACACCCCGGCCTGCCTGATCCGCCGCTCGGCGGGTGCCACCGTCATCAGCTTCACGCCGTCCGCCCCGCTGGACGACCGTGACCTGAACGCGCTGCCCGCGCTCGCGTCGGTCGAGTACCGGGACGGCCGCGTCACCCTGTCCGGCACCGACGAGACCGTCAACGCCGTCATCACCCTCCTCGCCCGCGCCCGCGTCACGGCCCACCAGCTCCGGGTCACCGACGCCACGCTGGACGGCGCGTTCCTCGACCTCACGAAGGAAGCAGCGGCATGGTGCCAAGCCCGAGCCCCGGCGCGCTGAAACGATGCCTCAGCCCGCCACCCGCAGCAGCAGCACCGCCCGCGCGGGCACCGTGATCTCCGTCCCCGCCCGGTGCTCCACCCCCGGCGCCTCCCCCTGTTCCTCCAGGCCGGTGTCGACGACGACCTCGTAGCGCTCCGCCCACGGCGGCCCCGGCAGCACGAAGTCCACCGGCTCCTCGCCCGCGTGCAGCACGGCCAGGAAGCTGTCGTCGAGTATCTGGTCGCCGCGCTCGTCCCGGCCCGGGATGTCCCGGCCGGACAGGTACATGGCCAGCGTGGCGGCGGGCGCGTACCAGTCCTGCTCGGTCATCTCCGTGCCCCGGGACGTGAACCAGGCCAGGTCGCGCAGGCCGTCCGCGGTCTGGGCCCGGCCGGAGAAGAAGGCCCGGCGGCGGAGCACCGGATGCCGGTGGCGCAGCGCGATCAGCCGGGAGGTCAGCTCGAACAGGGCCCGCCAGCCGGGGTCCTCCAGCAGGTCCCAGTCCAGCCAGCTGATCTCGTTGTCCTGGCAGTAGGCGTTGTTGTTGCCGCCCTGCGTGCGGCCCAGTTCGTCACCGGCGACCAGCATGGGCACCCCCGTGGACAGCAGCAGCGTGGTCAGCAGGTTCCGCAGCTGCCGGCGCCGCAGGGCGCGCACGCCCTCGTCGTCCGTCTCGCCCTCGGCCCCGCAGTTCCAGGCGCGGTTGTCGTCCGTGCCGTCGCGGTTGCCCTCGCCGTTGGCCTCGTTGTGCTTGCGCTCGTACGACACCAGGTCGCGCAGGGTGAAGCCGTCGTGCGCGGTGATGAAGTTGACCGAGGCGTAGGGCCTGCGGCCGCCCCAGGCGTACAGGTCGCTGGAGCCCGACAGGCGGTAGCCCATCTCGCGGACGTCCGGCAGCGCGTGCCGCCAGAAGTCCCGGACGGCGTTGCGGTACCGGTCGTTCCACTCCGTCCACAGCGGCGGGAACGCCCCCACCTGGTAGCCGCCCGACCCCACGTCCCACGGCTCGGCGATCAGCTTCACCCGCCGCAGCACCGGGTCCTGGGCGATCACCGCCAGGAACGGGGAGAGCATGTCGACGTCGTGCATCGAGCGGGCCAGCGCCGCCGCCAGGTCGAAGCGGAAGCCGTCCACGCCCATCTCCGTCACCCAGTAGCGCAGCGAGTCGGTGATCAGGCGCAGCACCTGCGGCTGGACCACGTGCAGGGTGTTGCCGCAGCCGGTGTAGTCGGCGTACCGGCGGGGGTCGTCCTGGAGGCGGTAGTAGCCGCGGTTGTCGATGCCCTTCAGGGACAGCGTCGGGCCCAGCTCGCCCGCCTCGGCGGTGTGGTTGTAGACCACGTCGAGGATGACCTCGATCCCCGCCGCGTGCAGGGCGCGCACCATCCGCTTGAACTCGCCGACCTGCTGCCCGGTCGTGCCGGAGGCCGCGTAGGCCGCGTGCGGGGCGAAGTAGCCGATGGAGTTGTAGCCCCAGTAGTTCCGCAGGCCTCTGCGCAGCAGGTGGTCCTCGTGCGCGAACTGGTGCACCGGCAGCAGCTCCACCGCCGTCACGCCCAGCTTCACCAGGTGCTCTATGGCCGCCGGGTGCGCGAGACCGGCGTACGTGCCGCGCAGCTCCTCGGGGATGCCCGGGTGCCGCTGGGTGAAGCCCTTGACGTGCAGCTCGTAGATGACCGAGTCCGCCCAGGGCGTCTTCGGCCGGCGGTCGTCGGCCCAGTCGTCGTCATCGTGGACGACGACGCCCTTCGGGACGTACGGCGCCGAGTCCCGGTCGTCGCGCACGGTGTCGGCGACGTGCTGCTGCGGCCAGTCGCGGACGTGCCCGTACACCTCCGGCGGCAGCGTGAAGTCGCCGTCCACGGCACGCGCGTACGGGTCGAGGAGCAGCTTCGCCGGGTTCCAGCGGGCGCCCGTCCAGGGGTCCCAGCGGCCGTGCACCCGGTAGCCGTAGCGCTGCCCGGGCAGCACGCCCGGGACGAAGCCGTGCCAGATCTCGTGGGTCAGCTCGGCGAGCCGGACCCGTGACTCCTTGCCCGCCTCGTCGAAGAGGCACAGCTCGACGCCCTCGGCCCCGCCCGCCCACAACGCGAAATTGGTCCCGGCCACCCCGTCCGGACCGACCCGGAACCGGGCGCCCAGCGGGGTCGGCGCGCCCGGCCGGGCGGGCACCGTGGGCGGCGGCGAGGCCCGCCGCGTGCCGTTCGTGGCGGCGGCCTGGCGCCCGTTCCCGGTGGCCTGAGGACCGGCCACCGCCTCCTGCTCGGCTGCGCTGGACACCTGTCAGCCTCCCGCGGCTCGTGGGACGACGGGGGACAGAGGGGTGCGGCCCTGCTGCGGCCCGGTCCGCGGCTCCCCTGCGCGTCGTCCTCCCCACTGTTCTGCCCAGAGGGTGGGTCGCACTCACGTTTCCCCGGGGGCGGGCATGGTCGTTTCCCGGGGCCGCGGCCGGTCGTTGGGCACCTCGTGAGGCACGTACAAGGGCGCGCGCGGCGCGCGAGGGCCGCGCTGGCCGCCGTAGTGACATGGGCAGGGCTCCTCGCCGGGGCCACGGGCTGTACCTCGGACGACGCGGGCGGGATCGCCGGGGCGTTCGGCGCGCCCCCGGCGCCCGAGGACGTCATCAAGGTCTCGCCCGGCGACGGCAGCAAGGGCGTGCGCCCCGGGAGGAAGCTGCGGGTGCGCGTGCCCGACGGCCGGCTGGAGTCGGTGAAGGTCGTCAGGTCACAGGACGCCCAGGAGTCCCCCGTGCCCGGGCGGATCTCCGCCGACGGCCTGACCTGGGAGCCCGTGGAGGAGCGGCTGGCGCTGGCCGCCGAGTACACGGTCGACGCGGTCGCCGTGGGCGGCGACGGACGCCGCTCGGCCCGCCACACCACCTTCACGACGTACGTCCCCGAGGAGCGCTTCATCGGCTACGTCGCCCCGGAGGACCGCGCCACGGTCGGCACCGGCATGATCGTCTCTCTGGAGTTCAACCGGGAGATCAGGCACCGCGCCGCCGTCGAACGCGCGGTGCGGGTCACCGCCCGCCCGGCCGTCGAGATCCGCCCGCACTGGTTCGGCCGGACCCGCCTCGACTTCCGACCCGAGCACTACTGGAAGCCCGGAACCCAGGTCACCGTCTCCCTGCGCCTGCGGGACGTCGAGGGGGCGCCCGGGGTCTACGGCCTGCAGCACAAGACGTTCTCCTTCACCGTCGGCCGTAGCCAGGTCTCCGTCGTCGACGCCGCCCGGCACTCCATGGAGGTGCGCCGCGACGGCGAGCCCCTCGCCACCGTGCCGATCACCGCCGGCGCCCCGAAGACCACCACCTACAACGGCAAGATGGTGGTGACCGAGATGCTCGAGGTCACCCGGATGAACGGCGCCACGGTCGGCTTCAAGAAGCGCGACGGCAAGGGCGAGTACGACATCCCGGACGTCCCGCACGCCATGCGCCTGACCGACTCCGGCACCTTCCTGCACGGCAACTACTGGGCGCCCGCCACCGTCTTCGGCCGCACCAACGTCAGCCACGGCTGCGTCGGACTGCGCGATGTGAAGGGCGGCGGCTCCGACACCCCGGCCGGCTGGTTCTTCGACCGCAGCCTCATCGGGGACGTCGTCGAGGTCGTCAACAGCAATGACAAAAAGGTCGCTCCCGACAACGGGCTCGGAGGCTGGAATATGGGCTGGAATGCATGGAAGGCGGGCAGTGCGGTGAAGTAGCCCGACAGAGGGGTGGGTTGACCTGGCATTCCGTTGGGACCGAACAGTGACAATCGCGGGCCGCCTGCGCCCCGCACCCTGTGGTTACTATTCGCCGGTGCGCGGGGGACGCGCAGGGGTGCGGGCCTGACCAGGCCCGGGGAGGGGAGAACAACGTGAACGGGCGACCGATATCGGGGGCGTCGGTTGGGGGCGGGAAGGGACTGCTCGCGCTGATCCTGGGCGTGCTTCTGTTCGCCGTCACGGCGTGCGGCGGCGGGGGGACCGGTTCCGGTTCCGGCGCGGGCGAGGGCAAGGGCAAGGACGCGGACACCGCGCAGAGCAAGCAGTCCGAGGCCGTCGTCAGCATCACCCCCAAGGACGGCGCCAAGTCCGTCGACACCAGCGGCGCGCTGAAGGTCACCGCCGCCAAGGGCAAGCTGACCGAGGTCGAGGTCAAGGACGGCGAGGGCAGGAAGGTCGACGGCGAGATATCCGGCGACGGCGCCAGCTGGACGCCGTCCACCCACCTGTCCGCCGCCACGAAGTACACGGTGCACGCGGTCGCCAAGGACGCCGAGGGCCGCACGGCCGCGGAGGACGCCGGCTTCACGACGCTGACGCCGAAGAACACCTTCATCGGCACCTTCACCCCCGAGGACGGCTCCAAGGTCGGCGTCGGCATGCCGTTCTCGATCCGCTTCTCCCGGGGCATCACCAGCCCGGAGGCCGTCGAGAAGGCCATCCGCATCAGGACCGAGCCGGCCGTCGACGTCGAGGGCCACTGGTTCGGCAACGACCGCCTGGACTTCCGCCCCGAGAAGTACTGGAAGCCCGGCACCAAGGTGACCGTCGACCTGAACCTCGACGGCGTCGAGGGCCGCCCCGGGGTCTACGGCGAGCAGGACAAGACCATCGACTTCACCATCGGCCGCAACCAGGTCTCCGTCGTCGACGCCAAGAAGCTGACGATGAAGGTCATGCGGGACGGCAAGCTCTTCAAGACCATCCCGGTCACCACCGGCAAGCCCGGCATGGAGACCTGGAACGGCCAGATGGTCATCAGCGAGATGCTCACAGTGACCCGGATGAACGGCGAGACCGTCGGCTACGGCGGCGAGTACGACATCAAGGACGTCCCGCACGCCATCCGGCTGACGACCTCCGGCACGTTCCTGCACGGCAACTACTGGGCGAGCGGCGCCTTCGGCAACTACAACGCCAGCCACGGCTGCATCGGCCTGCGCGATGTGCGCGGCGGCTGGGACAAGAACGCGCCGGCCGCGTGGTTCTTCAACCACTCGATGATCGGTGACGTGGTGGTCGTCAAGAACTCCGAGGACCGGATCGTCGACCCGGACAACGGGCTCAACGGCTGGAACATGTCGTGGGAGAAGTGGAAGAAGTAGCACCCCGCTGACGGCAGGGCCCCGGTGTGACGGACCGCACCGGGGCCCTTCCCGTTAGCCCCCGTTAACCTGCTCCCTATGACCGTCTCTCTCGAAGTCGCCGAAGGCGTCGGCACGCTCCGTCTCGACCGCCCGCCCATGAACGCGCTGGACATCGCCACGCAGGACCGGCTGAAGGAACTCGCCGACGAGGCCGCGCGCCGCGCGGACGTGCGGGCCGTGGTGGTCTACGGCGGGGAGAAGGTGTTCGCGGCCGGCGCGGACATCAAGGAGATGCAGGCGATGGACCACACCGCGATGGTCCTGCGCGCCCGCGCCCTCCAGGACTCCTTCACGGCGGTGGCCCGGATCCCCAAGCCGGTCGTCGCGGCCGTGACGGGCTACGCGCTGGGCGGCGGCTGCGAGCTGGCGCTGTGCGCGGACTACCGCATCGCCGCCGAGAACGCCAAGCTCGGCCAGCCGGAGATCCTGCTCGGCCTGATCCCCGGCGCGGGCGGCACCCAGCGCCTGGCCCGCCTGGTCGGCCCCGCCAAGGCCAAGGACCTGATCTTCACCGGCCGCATGGTCAAGGCCGACGAGGCCGAGAGGATCGGTCTGGTCGACCGGGTCGTGCCCGCCGACGAGGTGTACGCGCAGGCGCACGCCTGGGCCGCGAAGCTGGCGCAGGGCCCCGCCCTCGCGCTGCGCGCCGCGAAGGAGGCCGTCGACACGGGCCTGGAGACGGACATCGACACGGGCCTGGCGATCGAACGGAACTGGTTCGCGGGCCTGTTCGCCACCGAGGACCGCGAGCGCGGGATGCGCAGCTTCGTGGAGGAGGGGCCGGGCAAGGCGAAGTTCCTCTGAACCTCCCTCCAGGGGCTTGCCATTGACGCGGTGTCTGATCCGGGTCCCTCGAAGGGGCGGTTTATGGCAGCCTTAAGGCAGCCTTAAGCGTGGTCGGCCGAGGGAGTCCGTCGATTGCCCCGAAACGGTTCGTTCCAGCAGGTCGGAGGGGGTGCGGACGACTCCGAAGTGCCGTTGGCATATGACGGTGGACCGTCGGTCCGCGGGCCGTGCCCGGGGGCGTATTCCCCGGGAACGGCCCCGTCGGGCGCTCCCGGCGGCCATGATGGGGGCATGGCGGGGCTGGAGGGTATGGAACAGCCGCGGGGAGACGCACATGCGGCCGCGGCGCGCTGGTCGCCGACCGTCGAGGACGAACACGCGCTGAAGGCGCTGGAGTTGTACGGCAACCCGACGGAGGCAGAGGTCCCGCTGCCGTCCCGCCCCGAGTCCGCGGCCACCGCCAGACGCCTCACCCAGGTCGTGGTCCTGCGCCACTGGGGGCTCACCCCCAAGACCACGGAGGACGCGGTCCTCCTCGTCTCCGAACTGGTCGGCAACGCCGTACGCCACACCGGCGCCCGCGTCTTCGGGCTGCGCCTGCACCGGCGCCGCGGCTGGATCCGCGTCGAGGTCCGCGACCCCTCCCGCGGGCTGCCGTGCCTGATGCCGGTGCAGGAGCTGGACGTCAGCGGCCGGGGCCTGTTCCTCGTCGACAAGCTGGCGGACCGCTGGGGCGTCGACCTGCTGCCCCGGGGGAAGACCACGTGGTTCGAGATGCGGGTCGGCGACCGCTGAGAGCCGGGGCCGGCTGTCCGCGCGGCGGCTCACCCGGCCGCCGATCGGGCGAATAGCCCGTTTCCAGGTGACACACACCTTAAATGGTGGAATGCACCGTCACCTCATCAAGAGTGCCCTGGTCACGGGTGCCGCCCTCGCCGTCCTCGCCGCCTGCGGCACGGGCGGGGAGCGGGCCTCCGAGGCGCGCGGCACCAAGGCCGCCGTACCCGCCCCGCCCGAGAAGAAGCCCGTCGAGGGCCTGCCCGGCATGCCGCCCGTCCTCGACCCCGAGGACGTGTACGCGGCCGACCGCCCGAACAAGCTGTCCCCGGTGGTCAAGGACTTCCCGTCCCGCGTCTACGTGCCCAACACCGAGTCCGACACGGTCTCCGTCATCGACCCGAAGACGTACGAGATCATCGAGACGATCCCCGTGGGCCGGCAGCCCCAGCACGTCGTGCCCTCCTGGGACCTGAAGACGCTCTGGGTCAACAACAACCGCGGCCACACCCTCACCCCCATCGACCCCAAGACCGGCAAGGCGGGCAAGGAGGTCGAGGTCCACGACCCGTACAACCTCTACTTCACGCCCAACGGCAGGTACGCCGTCGTCATGGCCTCCCTCGACCGGGAGCTGGTCTTCCGCGACCCGCACACCATGGAGCGCAAGAAGACCGTCCCGGTCTCCTGCTACGGCGTCAACCACGCCGACTTCTCCCTCGACGGCCGCTACTTCATCGTCTCCTGCGAGTTCAGCGGCGAACTGCTCAAGGTCGACACCGAGAAGATGAAGGTCGTCGGACAGCAGCGGCTGCCGTTCGAGGGCGCCATGCCGCAGGACGTGAAGGTCTCGCCCGACGGCAAGAAGTTCTACATCGCCGACATGATGGCCCACGGCATGTGGGTCCTGGACGGCGACACGTTCACCGAGCCCACCCTGCTGCCCACCGGCAAGGGCTGCCACGGCCTGTACGTCAGCCGCGACTCCCGCGAGATGTACGTGTCCAACCGCGGCGAGGGCACGATCTCCGTCTTCGACTTCACCCAGGACAAGCTGACCAAGAAGTGGGAGCTGCCCGACGGCGGCAGCCCCGACATGGGCGGCGTCTCCGCCGACGGCAAGGTGCTCTGGCTCTCCGGCCGCTACGACGCCGAGGTGTACGCCATCGACACCCGCACCGGCACCCAGCTCGCCCGCATCCCCGTCGGCAGCGGCCCGCACGGCCTCGCGGTCTACCCGCAGCCCGGCCGCTACTCGCTCGGCCACACCGGCATCTTCCGGTGACGCCCATCGGCCCTCCACGCGCCAGCAGTTGACACGCCCCTGATCGGGTGAGGGTCCCCGGCCCGCCGCAGCGGAACCGCGATCGTGCCCTGCATGATCACTCTTCGTCTGCGGCGGCGCACCACCGCCGCCGCCCTCTGCTTCACCGCCGTCCTCACGACCACGGCCGCCGCGCCCGCCCAGGCACCGGCCAAGCCGACGGCCCCCGCCAAGCCCGCGGCCCCCGCGCCGGCCGCCTGTCCCGTCCAGTTCGACGACGCGATCAAGGCCGCCGCCGACCGCCGTGTCGACGTCGACCGCATCACCCCCGACCCGTCCTGGCGGACCACCTGCGGCACGCTCTACCGCGCCGACGGCCGCGGCCCCTCCGTCGTCTTCGAGCAGGGCTTCCACCCCAAGGACGTCGTCAACGGCCAGTACGACCTGGAGAAGTACGTCCTGGTCAACCAGCCGTCCCCGTACGTGTCCACGACGTACGACCACGACCTCTACAAGAAGTGGAAGTCCGCCTTCAACTACTACGTCGACGCCCCGGGCGGCATCGACGTGAACAAGACCATCGGCGACACCCACAAATGGGCCGACCAGCAGGAGGTCGCCTTCCCCGGCGGCATCGCCCGGCAGTACATCATCGGCGTCTGCCCGGTGGACAAGCGGACCAGGACCGAGATCATGAGCGAGTGCGAGAGCAACCCGCACTACGAGCCGTGGCACTGAGCAGCACCTCCGAGCCCACGGGCCGGTAACCGGCCGCCTGGAACGCCCGCAGCCCACGGGCGTTCCCGGCGGCCACCTGTGCCCACACGGGCGCCCCGCCGACCAGGTGCCGCGCCGACTCCACCAGCCGCCGGCCCAGCCCCCGCCGCCGCGCCCCCTCCTCGACGTCGACCGCGACCTCCCACCGGCCGGCCACCCCGCGGCCCAGGGCGAGCACCCCGCCGTCCGCCTCCCACACCCGCACCTCGTCACGCCGTCCGCGCGCGGAGAGCACCCGCGGATGGCGGGAGCCCTCCGTCTCCGTCAGCCGGACCGGCGGTTCCCCGGGCAGCGCGGCGCCGGTCAGCAGCACGTCGACGGTGTCCGACGTACGCCCCGTCCGGTCCATGAGGGCCGTCAGGAAGCGGGCGTTCATCGTGGCCGCGAGCCGGTCGCAGTCGGTGTCGGTCAGCGACCCGCGCACCCAGTCAGGATCCTCGTCGGTGAAGACGACCGAGTGCGCCGTGAAGGCGAGGACGCCCGCGTCCCGGGCCGAGGGCTGCGGCACGATCGTCGTACCGCCGTCGGCCGGCGGGAAGACGCCCCGCGCCGCCGCGTCGAGAATGTCCCGCAGCGTGTCCGCCACCGGCCCGCTCCTTGAGTCTCCGCCCGCTGGAAGGTCCAGACTCCCAGACATGACCGACGACGGCACCGGACTGCTCACCATCGGCGCACTGGCCCGGGCCACCGGACTGACCGTGCGCACCATCCGCTACTGGTCCGACGAGGGCGCCCTGCCCCCGGTGGCCCGGTCCGAGGGCGGCTACCGGCTGTACGACGCCGCCTCCGTGGCCCGGCTGGAGCTGATCCGGACGCTGCGCGAGCTCGGCCTGGGCCTCGCGGACGTCCGCCGGGTGCTGGCCGGCGAGACGACCGTCGCGCGGGTCGCGGCCGCGCACGTGGTCGCGCTGGACGCGCAGATCAGGTCCCTGAAGGTGACGCGTGCGGTGCTGTCGACGGTCGCGAAGCGGGGTTCCGACGCGGAGGAGATGACGGTGGTCAACAAACTGGCACGACTGTCGGCGGCCGAGCGGCGGCGCATCCTGGAGGAGTTCGTGGACGAGGTGTTCCACGGGCTGGACACGGCGGACCCGGTGATCCGCGAACGCATGCGGAACACCGCCGCCGACCTGCCCGAGGAGCCCACGCCCGAGCAGGTGGACGCCTGGCTGGAACTGGCCGAGATGCTCCAGGACCCCGGCTTCCGGGCCGAGATGCGCAAGGTCGCCGAGTTCAACGCGGCGGACCACGGCCACACCACGCCCGCCGGGGCGTCCCTGTGGTTCTCCCGCCGGCTCGTCCAGCTGGGAGCCTCGGCCCGCGAGCGCGGCATCGCCCCCGACTCGCCCGAGGCGGCCGAGGTGCTGCGCGAGCTGCTGGGCGGTGCCGACCCCGCGACCGTGCTGGAACGGCTGCGGTCGCACGCCACCGACCGGGTCGCCCGCTACCGGGAGTTGATGGCCGTCGTGAACGGGTCCGGGCCACAGGCGGCGTACCGCGAGGAGTTCGCCTGGGTGGTCGCCGCGCTGGAGGTCCGGGCGGGCGGTTAATCTGACCTGCGTCAGTACGACGTACAGCACGAGATGAGGGGCGGATCGGTGGCGGACATCGAGGAAGCACGCAAGCAGTTCGAGCGGATCGATACGGACGGTGACGGATTCATCACCGCTGCCGAGTTCAAGACCGCCCTGGCCCGGTCGGGCGACTGGAACGTCACCGAGTCGGTCGCCGAGGTCGTCATCAAGGCCCGCGACCTCGACGGCGACAAGAAGCTGAGCTTCGACGAGTTCTGGGCCTACCTGAACAAGTAAGCCGCCGGGGACGCCCGCACCTGCACGAAGGGGCCCGGTCCACGAACGGACCGGGCCCCTCGTCATGCCCGGCGGGCCGTGCGCACACTCCACCGGCCCTCGCGCCGCTCCAGCGCCAGCGGCAGGTCGAAGCACTTGCCCAGCCGGTCGGCCGTGAGCACCTCGCCCACCGGGCCGCCCGCGAGCGGACGGCCCTCGCGCAGCAGCAGGGCGTGCGTGGTGTGGACCGGCAGCTCCTCCAGGTGATGGGTGACCAGGACCGTGGCGAGACGCGGATGCTCCCTGCGCAGGTCCTCCAGCGCCCCGAGCAACTGCTCCCGGCCCGGCAGGTCCAGCCCGGTCGCCGGCTCGTCGAGCAGCAGCAGCCGGGGTTCCGGCATCAGGGCCCGGGCGATCAGGGCCCGGCCGCGCTGCCCCTGCGAGAGCGTGGGCCAACGCGCCTCGGCGTGCTCGGCCAGCCCCAGCGTCCCGATCAGCCGCTCGGCCCGCTCGGCCTGCCCGGGCGCCGGACGCCACCGGGGCAGCGGCTCCACCGAGTTGGTCAGGCCGGTCAGCACCACGTCCCGCACCCGCAGCGGCGAGGCGAGCGGATGCCGGGGATCGACATGCCCCACGTGGGCCCGCAGCTCCCGCAGGTCGACCCGGCCCAGCCGGTGACCCAGCACCTCCACGGTGCCCCGGGTGGGATGGACCAGCGCGCCCAGCAGCCGGAGCAGCGTGGACTTGCCCGCGCCGTTGGCCCCCAGCAGCGCCCAGTGCTCCCCGGCCCGGACGGTCAGGGACACCTCCGCCAGGATCGGCCGGCCGTCGCGCACGACCTCGACGTCCTCGGCCCGCAGGACGATCCCCGTCACCGCAGCGCCCTGTTCACCGCGGCCAGCACCGCCCGCACGGACGCGGCCAGGGCCGAGGCGTCCCGGCCCGCGCCCCAGCACGTCGCGGAGCCGACCCGGCACTCGGCGAACACGTCCGTGCCCTCGTCACCGGCCCGCTCGCAGAAGTCCAGGACCTCCACGGCGATCCCGGCCCCCGCCAGCGCGTCCACGAACGCGGAGACGGGGCCGGCGCCCGTGCCCTCGTAGTCGCCGGTGCGCTCGCCGGTCCGCAGGGTGCACACGAAGCGGTGCCCGCCCGTGGCCCCGTCCCGGTGCACGGACCAGGCGTCCAGCGCCACCTCCCCGTCCTCCACCGCGTACGTCGCCCGGAACAGCGCGTACAGCTCCTTCGCCGTCATCTCCCGCCCGCTGTCGTCCGTCGCACGCTGCACCGCCCGGGAGAAGTCCGGCCGCATGCGCGCCGGGAGGTCCACGCCGTGCGCGGTGCGCAGCAGATAGGCCGCGCCGCCTTTGCCCGACTGCGAGTTCACCCGGATCACCGCCTCGTAGGAGCGGCCCACGTCCGCCGGGTCGATCGGCAGGTACGGCACCGACCAGGGCGCCCGCCCCTCCGGCACCCCCAGCTCCCGCGCCCGCTCGGCGTGCCGGGCCAGGCCCTTGCCGATGGCGTCCTGGTGGGTGCCCGAAAAGGCCGTGTGGACCAGCTCCCCGGCATACGGATGGCGCGGGTGCACGGGCAGCCGGTTGCAGTGCTCGACCGTCTCCCGTACGGCGTCGAGGTCCCGGAAGTCGAGCATCGGGTCGACCCCCTGCGCGTACAGGTTCAGCGCGAGGGTCACCAGGTCGACGTTGCCGGTGCGCTCCCCGTTGCCGAACAGGCAGCCCTCCACCCGCTGGGCACCGGCCAGCACGGCCAGTTCGGCGCAGGCGACACCGGTGCCGCGGTCGTTGTGCGGGTGCACGGAGAGGATCACGCTGTCGCGGCGGGACAGATTCCGGTGGACGTACTCGATCTGGTCGGCGTAGACGTTCGGCGTCGCGATCTCCACCGTCGCGGGCAGGTTGTGGGTGACCGGCCGGTCGGGGCTCGCGTCCCACAACTCGCTCAGCCCGTCGCACAGTTCGAGCACGAAGTCCGGCTCGGTCAGGTTGAAGGTCTCCGGGGAGAACTGGAAACGGACGTACGAGGAGCGGTCCGCGCGGCGGGCCATGTGCTCGGCGGCCTCCCGCACGGTCCGCCACACCGCCGCCCGGTCCCGCCCCAGGACGACCTCCCGCCACACCGGCGAGGTCGCGATGTACAGGTGGACGACGGCCCTCGGCAGCCCCTCGATCGCCTCGAAGGTGCGGTCGATCAGATCGTGGCGGGCCGGGGTGAACACCACGGGCGTGACGTCGTCCGGTACGGCGCCGCTGGTCACCAGGTGCCGGACGAAGTCGAAGTCGGTGCGGCTGGCCGACGGGTAGCCGACCTCGATCTCCTTGAAGCCCACGCCGGTCAGCAGGTCGAAGAAGCGGCGCTTGCGGGGCGTGTCCATCGGTTCGGCGAGGGCCTGGTTGCCGTCGCGCAGGTCGACGGGGACCCAGAGGGGAGCGCGCTCGATCCGGGCGGCGGGCCAGGCGCGGCCGGCGGCGGGGACGTGCACGCGCTCCTGGAAGGGGCGGTAGCGGTGGTACGGCATGGGGCCCGGGCGCTGGGGGTTCCAGGCCGGGGCGGGGGTGGTGGTCGTGGTCATCGTCGGCTGTGGCCTTCGGCTCGGTCGGACGGTGACCGGCAGCACGGCGCCCCGCGGCGGGGTGCCGGTCGCGTCAGGCCCCGCCGCGGCAGCCGAGGAGAAGGAGACCGCGCAGCGTCACGCGCAGTACGCTAACCACTGCTCAGGTCCTCAGACAAGTGGAATCCCCTCTCTCCTCAGACAAGTTGGTGAACCCCATGCCGCTAGGTGCCGTCCGCCCCAGCCCCCTGGTCGAGCAGGCCGCCGCCCGGCTGCGCGAGCAGATCACCGGCGGCCACTGGCCGGTCGGCACCAAACTGCCCGGCGAGACGACCCTGGCGAAGGAACTGGGAGTCGGCCGCTCCACCGTCCGCGAGGCGCTGCGCGCGCTCACCGGTGCCGGACTGGTACGGCCCCGCCAGGGCGCCGGCGTCTTCGTCATCGCCACCGAGCCGGTCGAGGACTGGCCCACCCGGCTGCGCCGGGCCGCCGTCACCGACGTCTACGAGGTCCGGATGGCGGTCGAGGTGCACGCGGCCCGGCTGGCCGCGCGCCGCCGCGCGCCGGAGGACGTCACGGCACTGTGGGCGGCCCTCCGGGCCCGCCGGGCCGCCGGCCCTCTCGACGACGCCGCCTTCGTCGACGCGGACATCGCCTTCCACGCCGCCGTGGTCGCCGCCGCCCACAACCCCGTGCTCGCCGACCTGTTCACCGAGTTCACGCCCGTCCTGCGGGAGGGCCTGATCGACCTGCTCTCTCTGACCGGCCTGCGCGCCCACGACCCGGACACCGGCGACGAGGCCCACGAGGCGCTCGTCCGGGCGGTGGCGGACGGGGACGCGGAGGGCGCGGCGGAGGTGCTGCGCGCGGAGCTGGAGGACCCGTTCGCACCCGCCCGGGACCCGGAACAGCCCGTCCGCCCCGGAGGTCGCCCTGGGCACTGAGGCTCCGCGAGGCGCTGTCCACATCCCGAAAGGCGAGGCGAGGACATGAAGATCGGCATCATCGGAGCGGGCAACATCGGCGGCAACCCGACCCGGCGGCTCACCGCCCTCGGTCACGACGTGTCCGTCGCCAACTCCCGCGGCCCGCACACGCTCACGGCCCTGGCGGAGGAGACCGGGGCGACGCCCGTGCCGGTCGAGGAGGCGGCGCGGGGAGCGGACGTGGTCGTGGTGACCATCCCCCTGAAGGCGGTCCCGGACCTGCCGTCCGGTCTCCTCGACGGCGCGGCGGACGGCGTCGCCGTCATCGACACCGGCAACTACCACCCGCGGCAGCGGGACGGCAGGATCGCCGCGATCGAGGACGAGGGCCTCACGGAGAGCCGCTGGACCGAGCGGCAGATCGGCCACCCGGTGGTCAAGGCGTTCAACGGCACCTACGCCCAGGACATCCTGGACCGCCCGCTCCCGGCCGGCGACCCCGACCGCATGGCCCTCCCGGTGGCCGGCGACGACGAGGCGGCCAAGCGCACGGTGCGCGACCTGATCGACGCACTCGGCTTCGACACCGTCGACGCGGGCGGCATCGACGACTCCTGGCGCCAGCAGCCCGGCACCCCGGTCTACGGCCTGCGCGCCGGCACCGACGCGATCACCAAGGCCCTGGCCGAGGCGTCCCCGGAACGCCCGGCGGACTTCCGCGGCTGAAGAGCGGAGGCTGGTCGGCTTCGGTGGGGCGTGGGCCGTGGGCCGTGGGGGGGTCGGCGGCGGCGCCCGCACCTGGCGCCGCGGTCGCGGTGATCCGGTCCGCCAGGATGGCCACGGCCGACAGCAGCTCGGCCGGCGGGCGGGCCAGGTCCAGGGCGTGGGCGGTGACGGTGATGTCTGCACGCCGCCGGGCCCGCCTTCCGGGCGGACGACGGGAAGGTGACGAAAGGCCCTAGCAGTCCCGGTAGGCGACGGACACCGCCATGGCCGTGAGTTCCTCCGCCCATCCCGGGGCGAGACCGGCGTCACGTACGGCCGCCTGAGCCGCTTCCACCTGCTTCTCGATCAACGCCTCCACACGTTCGTGGACGCGATGCTCCACGAGCAGGTCGTACAGCTCCTGCGGAGCCACCGCTGACCAGTCGTCTCCCATCAGCGTGGCGATCGACGGTTCGTCAGCCATCGCGAAACACATCAGCAGTGTCATCTTGTGACCGGCGAAGTCCAGCCTGTTCGGCTTGCCGGTCACCCGCGGATCGCCGAAGGCGTCCAGCAGGTCGTCGCGCAGCTGGAACGCCTCACCGACAGCACTCCCGTACTCCTCGAACGTCTGTGACAGGGCCGTGTTTCCGGCCAGAGCGGCGCCCAGCCACAGGGGCCTCTGGATCGTGTACCGGCCCGACTTGAACCGCGCGATCCAACGGGCGAGATCCGCGTCGGGCTGACATCGGGCGGCCGCCCGGATGTCCAGGAACTGCCCCATCATCAGTTCGGAGCACAACTCGCCCCAGACCGCCGCGACCTGCGGCGGCGAGCCCGCGACGAGACGGTTGGCGAACACCGACGCGAGATTGCCGGCGAGGACGGCCACGCTCTCACCGTACCGGCGAGCTTCTCCCTTCCAGGAGCGCCGCCTGTGCAGTTCCGAGTGCCGGACGTGTGCTGTGGGCGCGTTCCTGCGCACCTGCGAGCCGTCCATGACGTCGTCATGCAGGAGCGCGAACGTGTGCAGGAGTTCCAGTGCGGCGGCGACATCGACGATCGCCGCCGAGTCGGGAGAACCGCCGGCGGCCAGGTAACCCGATACGCAGAACGCGGGGCGCAGCCGCTTGCCTCCACTGGCGACCATGTCCGCCACGCAGTCGATCAGCTCGACGGAGTCGGGGTTCAGCTGGTGCCAGCTGTTCCGCTCGTCCCGCAGCAGCTCCGCGAGGCGCCGCTCGACGCGCTCCATGACCTGCTGCCGCAGCACACCGGCGTTCAAGGACTGTGTCGTGTCTTCCACTGCTGTCACGTCGACCATGTCAATACCTCGGTAGGGGATGCCACAGGGCGAGTGGAGGGGTCAGTCCCGGTGTCCAGCGTGGTCGAACAGACTGCCCGGAACGGCGAAGGTCACGTTCTCGGTGGTGGTACGCACCACTTCCCGGCCGGTGTACCCGAGTTCGTCCAGCCGGTTCAGCAGTTGCCGCACCAGGAACTCGGGGGCGCTGGCGCCGGCGGTGACGCCGACGGCGTCGGCCCCGGCGAGCCGGCTCTCGTCGAGCCGCGACACGTCGTTGACGAGGTACGCCGGGGTGCCCCGGCCCCTGGCCACCTCGACCATGCGAACGGAGTTGCTGGAATTGTCCGAGCCCACGACCAGGACCACATCCGAGCGCGCCGCGATCTCCTTCACCGCGTTCTGGCGGTTCTGGCTGGCGTAGCAGATGTCGTCGGTGCCCGGGCCCTGTATCCCGGGGAACCGCCGGGTCAGTTCGGTGATGATGTCACGCGTCTCGTCCAGAGAGAGCGTGGTCTGCGTGAGGAACGTGACCTCCGTCCCCTCCGGGAGTTCGAGGCGCCGGGCACTGTCCACGGTGGGCACCACCACGGTGCGGTCCGGGGCTTCGCCGAAGGTGCCCTCCACCTCCTCGTGATCGGCGTGGCCGATCAGCACGATGGTGCGGCCGTTCGCGGAGGCCCGTTTGGCCTCCTGGTGCACCTTGGCCACGAGTGGGCAGGTGGCGTCGATCACGCGAAGGCCGCGCCGGGCGCTGTTGTCGCGCACGGCGGGAGAGACGCCATGCGCGGAGAAAACGCATATCGCGCCTTCGGGCACCTCGTCCTCCGAATCCACGAACCGGGCACCACGGCCCTGCAGTTCACGGACGACATGCTCGTTGTGCACGATCTGCTTGCGCACGTAGACGGGTTCCCCGTACGTTTCCAGCGCCTGCTCCACCATGCTGATGGCGCGGTCGACGCCGGCACAGAACCCGCGGGGTTCGGCCAGCAGCACCCGTTTCACGGTACGTCCTGCAGAAGGCGACTCCGAATTCTTGATCGTGGGCACCTGTCACCCTTTCCGTTATTCTTTTTCATGAGCCGGCCGCTCACATCCGGGATGTCTCGCACCGCAATGGTCCGTGCGTAATTCAGTGGCTGCCATAGCAAACACCTGTCAGCCTGTACGGTCCTTCCTCAATGGGACGCTCCGCGCCCGGACGATGATCAGGTGGACCGCTGTTCCCGCAACCAGCCCCCAGAATGCGGAACCGATGCCGAGGAATTCCACTCCCGATGCGGTCAGGAGCATGGTGACCAAGGCGCCGTCACGATCCGCCGCGGTCTGCGTGGCCGACGCGATCGCACCACCGAGCGCACCCAGCAGCGCCGTCCCCACCACCGCGCTCACCAGGGCGTCGGGCAACGCGGTGAACAGGCCCACGACCGCGGTGCCGAAGAGGCCGACGAGCAGATAGAAGAAGCCGCAGTACACCCCCGCGATGTAGCGCCGCTCGGGCTGCTCGTCCGCTTCCGGACCGGTGCAGATGGCGGCAGTGATCGCTCCGAGGTTGATCGCGTGACAGCCGAAGGGCGCCAGCAGCGCGGAAGCCGCTCCGGTCGCCAGCACGAGTCTGCCCGCGTCGGGCCGGTAGCCGGCGGCACGCAGGACGGCGAGGCCCGGCGCGTTCTGGGACGCCATGGTGACCAGGAACAGGGGAACGGCCAGGCCGACCACCGCATCGAGGGAGAACGCCGGGACGGTGATCTGCGGCCGGACGAGGCCCAGGTGGATGGCGTCCCAGTGGAACCGGCCGGTCAGCACGGCGCACGCGCAGCCGATGAGCAGCGCGACGGCGATGGACCAGCGGGGTGCGAGACGTCGGCAGCAGACATAGCCGGCCAGCATGCCCGCGACCATGGTGAGGTCGGCCTGTGCCGCCCGGAACAGATCGATGCCGAACTCCAGCAGAATCCCGGCGAGCATGGCGGCGCCGATCGACGCCGGTATCGCTCGGACCAGCGCGTCGAACAGCCCGGTGGCCGCGACCACGAGGGTGAGCGCCGCGGCGACCACATACGCTCCGACCGCCTCGGCGAAGGAATATCTGTCCAGGGCCGCCACCAGCAGGGCCGCGCCGGGTGTCGACCACGCGGCGACGACGGGCATCCGCAGGGCGATGCTGAGAAGCACCCCTACGAGACCGCTGCCGAGGGAGACCGCCCAGACCCATGACTCCAGTGCCCCGGACGGCAGCTCCGCCGCCCGCGCGGCCTGGACGATCACCGCCATGGGCCCCGAATAGGCGACGATCACGGCTATGAGGCCGGCCACGGCGGCGGACAGGTTCCAGGCCGGATGGCGGGAGCGCGTGGCCCTGCCGTCCCCCGCGGGGCCCCCGCCCCCGGACGCCCGCGGCGTGCCGCCGGGCTGGGAGAGGCCCTTTCCGTGGGTCATCGGGCCACGTGGACGGCGAGAAGGTTGCCGGCCAACAGCAGCACGACCCCAAGACGCTGACACTTGATGCCCAGCACGCGGGCCGCCAGCGCCTCGCCCCGTACCACGCCCTTGTACACCTGTACGGCACGCGCCAGGAACAGGGGCGTGAGGATCGCCAGGAACCACGCCGGCACGACGTCGAGTACGACCGCGGCCACCACGGCCCCCGGTTCCACCAGGGTGAGTGCGGCGATGATCGACCGGTAGGCGCGCGGTCCGGTCATGGTGGCCAGGTTGCGCCGGCCCGCGAACCGGTCCCCGGCGATGTCGTTCATGTTCGAGTACAGCGAGACGAGGATGCTCCACAACCCGAACAAGACGGACTCCAGCACGACAAGACCGGTGACCCTGCCGCTGACCAGCGCGTACGGCAGCAGCACCACGAGTCCGGACGAGGAGACCAGCAGCAGTTCCTGCCCGCCGCGGTAGCTGAGCTTCAAGCCGTAGGAGTACTGCATGGAGGACAGGGCGACGTAGAGCAGCGCGACGCATGCCCACAGCGGCTGGTGCGGCGCGGTGGCGGCGGTGACCGTCCACAGCGCGACCCCCCAGGCGGCCGCTCCCCAGGCGAACCGGGTGGCCTCCCGGACGGTCAGGACACCGGAGAGCAGCGGCTTGCGGGAGAGGTCGCGCAACGCCCCGGTCTCCGGCGTGTAGTTGCGTGCGTCGCTGCCGTCTCTGACGCCGGTCAGGTCATCGAACGCGACCGTGGCGGCCACGACGCCGACCTGCCCCGCCAGGAAGAGGGTGAGGGTGAGCCAGGTCGACGCCTGCCACAGCAGGGCGCCCGGCAACGCCGTCCACACCAGCGGGACGCACAGGTAGAAATCGAAGAAGGAGAGCTTTCCCAGCCTGGCGTACGCCCCGAGCTTCGACCTGCCTGGGGCCTCGGTGGGAACGGCTGTCTTCACGGCCATCGCCGATCGGCCTTTCGTGGAGGAGTCGGGGTGGCGGCCGGGGGCTCAGGCCGGCTTGCGACCGTAGGTCGAGATGAGCACCTGGCTCAGCCAGTGGTTGTCCGGGTCGTTCATGGCACGGACGGCCTCGTCGATGCGCTCGGGGGTCAGCAGGCCTTGGCCGAGCAGCCGTGGACGCAGGTACTCCAGCCACAGCACGTACATCCGCGCCCTGTCGGAACCGCCCTGCACCATCACGGCCCGGCCCTCGGCCCACACGTCCTCCAGGCCGGCCCGCAGGGCCGCCTGGTGGTCGATGTGGCCACCGCGCATGCAGTAGTCGGTCTGCTCCATGACCGTGTAGGCAGCGGTGTGCACGTCCTTCAGGAAGTCCTCCGAGGCGGCCGACCTGAACAGCGTCAGGGCGTCGGTGTCCTCCAGGAAGAGCAGCCCGCCGGGACGCAGGGCGCGAACCATCCGCTCCACCGCGGCGTACGGATCCTTCAGGTGTTGCAGCACCATCCGGGCATGGACGAGGTCGAACTGCTCGGCGGGCAGTTCGTCGTCGCGGATGTCGAGCGCGGCCACCTCGACGGGCGGCCGGGCGAGCGGGAGCAGCGGCCGCGTGGACAGGTCCACCGCGAGGACGCGCCCGCCAGGGCCGACGCGCTCGGCCAGCTCTCTGACGATGGAGCCCTGTCCGGCCCCCACTTCGAGGCACGACCAGCCGGTCGTCACCCCCAGGCGGTCCAGGCGTTCGATCGTGCCCTCGTCCCACAGCGCCTCATTGGCCCGCACGCGCTCCGCCTCGTGGTCCCATTCTGTGTCGAAGAGATAGTCGTCCTCCTTTCCCTTCGCCTTCTCGGGGGCGGTTCCGCCGACAACACTCATGTGGAGTCCTCTCCCCGCGGCCCGGAACCGCGCGGCTGCCGTACGGCGAAGCCGCAGGCGGATTCGGCCGGGACTTTCCGAACGGTCACACCCTAGAAACGCGGGTGTGGCCGGGCCATAGCAGGTCGCTGTGCTTCCCGCGGCGCCCACAGGCAGCAACCTGTCATTCGGGGTCACGCCCGATGGCGCATAACCTGCACTGCGGGGACGTTATCGACCGTTCATGCGGAACCGCGCATCCGTCTTCCGATGCCGTATTCACGTGCGCGTTGATCGACTACCTGTATCGGCCACCGGCCGGAAGGGACGCAGGAAGAGCGGAACGACCCGTACGACAAGTCGGAGGCATTCACCTTGTTGCAGACATTGATCGTCGGTTTGGGAAGGTCGGGACTCGGTCTCCACCTGTCCATCCTGCGGAAATTGCGCCACGGCGTGCCCGGCGAGAACGCGGATCTGTTCGCCCCGGAGGCGCCTGTCGGCTACGACATCCGCGCCGTCCCGGTGGAGGGGGGAACCGGCGGGCTGCGTCCGGTCCGGTCCCTGGCCGAGGCGCGGGCACTGCTCGATCCCGAGCGCACGGTCGTGCACTTGTGCACCCCACCGCGGGTACGTGCCGAAGTCTTGGAGGAACTGGCCGTACTCGGCTTCCGCGCGATCCTGGTGGAAAAGCCGCTGGCCGCGGACAACGCGGAGGTGGACAGGATCCGCGCGCTGCGTGACCGGCACGGTCTGCGCCTGGCTGTCGTCGCACCGTGGCTGCACAGCACCTTGACGCAGCGGCTGGAGGCGGCGGTGCTGTCGGGCGGAATGGGCGCGCTGCGCTCCATCGACATCCGTCAGAACAAGCCACGCCTGACCAGGACGCTGCAGAGCCGGAGCCATCCGACGGTCTTCGACATCGAGTTGCCGCACGCGGTCGGCGTCGCGCTGCGGCTGGCAGGGCACGGCCGCGTCACCGAGGCGTCCTGCGAGGACGCCAGGGCCGGCGACGTCATGGTCAGGTTCATGGGCGCCGCCCGGTCGTCGATCCGGCACGACAGCGGCGTGGTCACCACCATCACCTCCGACCTCATGTCCGCCACCCGCGAACGAACCATCACCCTGCGCTTCTCCGGCGGCACGCTGACCGGGCACTACCCGGTCAGCGCGGCCGACTCCTACGCGCAGTTGCACACCGAGGTGCCCGGGCGCCCCGGCACGAGCGACGTCTTCGAGGACGAGGCGCTGACCGCGTGTCTCCTGCAGACGTACCGCGACTTCGCCGCAGGCGCGGACCTGACCGCCGGCTTCGCGCTGCAGGCGCAGGTCGTCTCCCTGCTCACCGCGGCGAAGAGGCTGTCCATACGCGGGGCGGCCGCCGAGCGCGCCGCCGACCCGGCGCCCGTGCGGGAAGGGGCGGTTCATGCCTGCTGACCGGTTCGCGTTGCCGCCCGGCATCGAGTGGTGCGGCATCGGGGACGAGGCGGCGGTGGCGCTCGATCGCCAGCTCGCGGCGCTCACCGAGCTCGGCTGGGGCCTCATCGAAGTGCGCAACGTGGACGGTGCGGCCCTCGCGGACCTCGACGACGACGCGTTCGACCGGCTGGTCCAGCGTCTGGACGCGGCCGGGTTGGGCGTGGCCTGCGTCGACTCCCGCATCGCCAACTGGGGTCGCCCGATCACCTCCGACTTCGCCACTGATCTCCGCGAGCTGGAGATCCTCACCGAGCGCTGTGCCCGTCTCGGCACCCGCCGGATCCGGATCATGTCCTATCCCCAGGGTGGCCTGGAAGAGGGCCGATGGCGCAGCGAGGTGTACGCGCGGATCACCGAGCTCGCCCGGCGCGCGGAAAGCGCGGGTCTCACCCTGCTGCACGAGAACTGCGCCGGGTGGGCCGGGCGCGAGGCGGGCCGGATGCTCGATCTGCTGGCGCACGTGGACAGCCCGGCGCTGAAGCTGCTGTTCGACACCGGCAACGGCGTCGCCTACTCCTACGACTCCTACCGGCTGCTCCTGGACATCGCCCCCCACGTGGAGCACGTCCACATCAAGGACGCGGTGCCCGAGGGGTCGGGGGCCGCCTACGTGATGCCCGGGGAAGGCGTCTGCCGGGTCGCCGACAGCCTGCGCGTGCTGGTCGACCACGGGTACCGGGGGGTGTGGTCCATCGAACCGCACCTCAACGTCCGGCCCCACGAGTCCGTGGCGGCGACCGGCTCGGACTACGTGAAGGAGTTCATCGCCTACGGACGGGCGCTGGAGGAACTGGTGAGCACACGTGTGCTGGGCGACCCCCGCCACGAGGACGAGCCGCGGCGGTCGGTGTGAAACGGATCCCGTTCCTGCCGCACGAGTGCGAACTGCTGCTGCGGCTGCTGGAGATGAACACGGTCGGGCTGCTGGAGCTCGGCGCCGACGGTCCGCGACCGAGGCTTCGCGAGGCTCAGCTGGCGTACGCGGAGGCGGCCGCGGAGCTGGGCTTCTCCGTGGCGTACCACGGACACCCCGACCCGTCCGCGCTCGACCGGCGCGACGTGCCGCGCATGGTCCGCGAGGCCCTGGCCGACGTGCCCGACTTCCTCGAGTGCCAGCCCAGCATGGTGCTCCGCCTGGGGCCCGAGATGCCCCGGGAGCGGACGGTCATGTTCAACGTCCATCTGGACACGGTGAGCGGTTGGGAACCGTCCCGCTTCCTCGACGGGAGATTCCACGGACGCGGTGCGATCGACGCCAAGGGGCCGGCCGTCGCCCTGCTCGCGGCGGTGAGGGCCGCCGCGGGGCTGCTGCCGGAGCTGGGGCGCACCACCGGGGTCCTCATCCAACTGGTCTCCGGCGAGGAGGGTGGGGCGATGGGCGTCTTCGGTACCCGCCCGCTCCTGGAACAGGGGTTCGTCGGCCGGCTGAACATCTTCTGCGAACCCACCGGCTCCCGGCTGCTGCCGCGCTCGACCGCGTCGATGACCGCGCGCGTCGTGGTCGACGGGCTGGACTCCATCGACGACCGGCCAGGTGGCGGTCACAACGCCAGCGTCCTGCTGGGATTCCTCGCCCAGCACCTGGCCGAGCGACTGTCGCACCGGAACGACGGCATCCGGGTCTGTGTGGCAGGCCTGCGCACAGGGCCGCTGCACAACCGCGTCTACGGCACCGGCGAGCTGCTGCTGAACCTCGCCTACGAGGACAGCCTCGACGGCAGGAAACTCGAGGGCACCATGGAAGCGCTGCTGGCCGAGGGCCTGACGGCCTTCACCGAGAAGTTCCGCGGCCTCCCGGACTTCCGGCTGACCGCCGAGGAAGCGGAGTCGGTGACCCGTCTGGAGTGGCTCAAGCGCGGGCTTCCCGCCCTGGTCGCGCGCGAGGACCCCTGGGCCGAATCGGTTCTCCGGGCAGCGGACCTCCCCTGGGTGCCGGCCGATGAGCCGTCGTTCACCTGTGACGCCATCTGGCTGGACCGGTTCCCGGGCACCTACACCACCGTCTTCGGGCCCGGGGATCTCGGCTCGAACAACGCACACGCGCAGGGAGAGTTCGCGGACCTCGCGGACCTGGAGGCCTACGCCGCGGGCGTGGCGCGTCTGCTGCGCCATTTCACACGAGCGACGAACGGACAGTCATGACAACGACCGCAGAACCGGCAGCCCGTGGGACCGACGTGCGGCTGCCCTACGACGGCCTGCTGGACCTCGCGACGGCGGTGTTCGCCGCCCGCGGCATGCCCCGAGCACGTGCGTCCGCCGCGGCGGAGGCGCTGCTGTACGGCGATGTGACGGGCATGCGCTCGCACGGTCTGGTCAACCTCACCCGTCTGTACCTGCCCCTGTTCGACGACAACAGGGCGGACCCGGCGGCCGACCTGGAGATCGTGGCGGACCGGCGGGCCGCCGTGCTCGTCGACGCCCGACGGAGCCTCGGTCTGTGGGCTGCCGGCGAGGCCATGGACATGGCGGTCGCGCGCAGCGCCGAGTACGGCGTCGGCATGGTCTCGGTTCGGGGCGGCACGCATTTCGGCTGCGCCGGCCACCACACTCGGCGGGCCGTGCGGCAGGGGGCCGTCGGCGTGCTCCTGTCCAACTGCGGACGGCAGCGCATCGCCCGGCCGCCGGGCGGACGCTCCGCCATGCTCGGCACCAACCCGCTCAGCGTCGCCGCCCCGGCCGGGCCCGGCCTGCCGCCGTTCGTGCTGGACATGAGCACCACCGCGGTACCCACCGGCAAGGTACGCGAAGCGGCACGGGCCGGCCGCGGCATCCCGGAAGGGTGGCTGCAGGACGCGTCCGGCCAGCCGGTCACCGATCCCGCCGCGCTCGACCGGGGGGAGGGCTTCCTCATGTGGCTGGGGGGCCGCCCCGAGACCGGCGCCTTCAAGGGCTACGGACTCGCACTCGTGGTCGAGGTGCTGGCCGCGCTGGTGGCCGGTGCCGGCCTCGGCCCCGCACCGGAGGCGTTCGGCGGGGACGGCAGCCCCACCGGCCGGGACGACGACATCGGTTTCCTGGCGCTGGCCGTCCAGCCCGCGGCGCTGCGGCCGCGGGAGGATTTCCTCAGTGACGCCGCGGGGATGTTCCAGAGCCTCCTGGACTGCCCTCCGCTTCAGGCCGGCTCGCCGGTCGGCTACCCGGGGACCAGGGAGGCGGCCTACGAGGAGGACGCGCGTCGGCATGGCGTCGCGGTCAGCGAGGCCCTGTACGCGGAGCTCGGTGAGGTGGCGGAAACGATCGGTGCCCGCGCCCCGCGGGTGGTGGCACCATGAGGCGGCCGATGCGCGTCGGCCTCGTGGGCCTCGGTGTCATCTCCCGTTTCTACGCCGCGGCGTTCGAGGCGGTGCCGGAGATGTCCCTGGACGCGGTCTGCGATCTGCGCCCGGATGCGCTGCGGCCCTATCAGGACCGGGTGCGCCGCTACACCGACCATCGGGCGATGCTGGCCGAGGGCGGTCTCGACGCCGTCGTCGTCAACGTGCCCAACGACGCCCACGCCACCGTGTGCGGTGATGCGATCCGGGCGGGCGTGGCGGTGTGCGTGGAGAAGCCGCTCGCCACGACGGTCGCGGACGGACGGGCGCTCGTACGGGCGGCGAGAGAGCGGAAGGTCCTGCTCTTCACCTCCTTCCACCGGCGGTACAACGACAACGTACTGGCCTTGCTGGACCGGATCCCCGGCGACAGCAGCGTGGAGTCGCTCACCGTCCGCTACCTGGAGCGCATAGAGGAGCACGCGGGTGACGATCGCTGGTACCTCGATCCGCGGCGCTGCGGAGGCGGCTGCGTGGCCGACAACGGCCCCAACGCCTTCGACCTGGTCCGGCAGTTCCTCGGCGACGTGGAACTGGTGGACGCGAAGCTGACACGGACCGGGGACGGCGTGGACCGGCAGGCCGTGGTCGACCTGCGCAGCCTCTCGGGAGCGACCGCACGCGTGGAACTCGACTGGTCGTACGACGGGGAGTGCAAGGACGTCGCGGTCCGTCTGACGGACGGCTCCGTGCTCCATGCCGACATGCTCGGCGGCCACATCGGTTTCAAGTCGTCCCTCTGGCACGAGTACGTCGGTGTCCTGAGGGATTTCGCCGGTGCGCTGGAGGCCGGCGAGGACCGGTGCGCCGAGGGGCTGGCCGCACTCGAACTCGTCCACGACGTGTACCGGCAGGAAGAGCGGGGGCGGCTGTGAACATCGCTGAGGACGGCGCGAAGCGCCCCGTGCGGGGTGAGTTGGTGAAGATCCTCGTGCACCGGCGTGAGGACCGGGGAATGGTCCTCGAGGAATTCGCCAGCCGCTGTGTGCGCCGGGAGGAGATCCACGAGCTGGTGACGACCGACCAGCACGACACCGCCCCCGGGGCGGTCGTCGACCGGGTGGGGTTCCTGGGGTTCGTGGAGATCGCGTCCGGCGGCGTCATCGACCGTGGGGACGCGGTGTGGATCGGCGATCGCCGGATCGGCACCGTACTCGGATACGACTCCTGCCATTTCCCCAACCACTACAACATCCTGATCGCCACCGACCGGACGACGACGGGCGCCGAGCTCGGGCTGCGGCCTGCCTTGGAGGTGCGCTTTGGACAGCAACAGCAGTGACCGGCAACCATCCGCGCCGGGCGGGCGGCTGCTGGACACCGTGGACGGGCCGGCGGATCTGAGCCGTCTCGGCCTGCCGGAACTGCGCACACTCGCGCAGGAGATACGCCGGTTCCTCGTCACCGAAGTCTCGCGCACCGGTGGGCATCTGGGTCCCAACCTCGGCGTGGTGGAGCTGACGATCGCTCTGCACCGTGTGTTCGACTCCCCGCGGGACGTGCTGCTGTGGGACACCGGCCATCAGGCCTATGTCCACAAACTGCTCACCGGTCGCAAGGACTTCAGCAGACTGCGGGCCAAGGGCGGGTTGTCCGGCTATCCGTCCCGGTCCGAGTCCGAACACGACGTCATCGAGAACTCGCACGCCTCCACCGCGCTGTCGTACGCGGACGGCCTGGCCACGGCCAACCGGCTGAGGGGATTCCACGACCGGTGCGTGGTGGCGGTGGTCGGTGACGGGGCGCTCACCGGTGGCATGGCCTGGGAGGCCCTGAACAACATCGCCGCCGCCAAGGACCGGCCGTTGGTCATCGTCGTCAACGACAACGAACGCTCCTACGCGCCCACCGTCGGTGGTCTGGCCGACCACCTGGCGACGCTGCGGACGTCGGCCGGCTATGAGGCTTTCCTGCAACGGGGCAAGGAGATCCTCACCGGCGTGCCCTTCGCCGGGCGGACGCTCTACGACGCGCTGCACGGGGCCAAGAAGGGGCTGAAGGACTTTCTCACCCCCCAGGGCCTCTTCGAGGACCTGGGGCTGAAGTACGTGGGCCCTGTCGACGGACACGACCTGGTCGCGCTGGAGACGGCTCTGCGTCGGGCCAAGGGATTCCCCGGTCCCGTGGTCGTCCACTGCCTGACCCGTAAAGGCAAGGGGTACCGGCCGGCGGAGGAGCACCAGGCCGACCGTCTTCACGCCATCGGCCCCAGGCGGGCGGCGCCACGGGCGACCGGTCCGTCGTGGACCTCGGTCTTCTCGGACGAGATCGTCAGGATCGGGGCAGAGCGGCCCGACGTGGTCGCGATCACCGCGGCGATGCGCGAGCCCGTCGGGCTGGAGGCGTTCGCGGCGGCCTTCCCGGAACGCACCTTCGACGTGGGCATCGCCGAACAGCACGCCGTCACCTGCGCGGCCGGACTGGCCGCGGGCGGGATGCACCCGGTGGTCGCCCTCTACGCCACCTTCCTCAACCGGGCCTTCGACCAGGTGCTGATGGATGTGGCCCTGCACAAGGCAGGAGTCACGTTCGTCCTCGACCGGGCCGGCGTCACCGGCAACGACGGGCCGAGCCACCACGGCATGTGGGACATGTCCATACTCCAGGTGGTGCCCGGCCTGCGACTGGCGGCCCCGCGTGACGGGGCCCGGCTGAGGGCCAGGCTGGCTGAGGCCGTGGCCGTTTCCGACGCTCCGACGGTCGTGCGCTACCCGAAGGGCGCCGTGCCGGACGAGGTGCCGGCCGTCGGGCATGTCGACGGCGTCGACATCCTGGCCGGCAGTGCGGAGGCGTCGGCCGACGTCCTGATCGTCTCGGTCGGAGCCATGGCCGCGACCGCTGTGCGGGTCGGCGAGGCGCTCGCCGGTGCGGGTGTCTCGGTGACGGTGGTGGACCCGGAATGGGTCCAGCCTGTCGCACCGGCCCTGACGACCGTGGCCGGCCGGCACGGCCTGGTGGCCGTGCTCGAAGACAACGTGGTCGTCGGCGGCGTGGGCTCGGTTCTCTCCCACACGCTGCGCGAGGCACATGTCAGCACTCCCGTGCTGCAGTTCGGCCTCCCGCGGTGTTTCCTTCCGCACGCGGACCGATCAGAACTGCTCGAAGAAGCCGGCCTGACACCCGACCAGATCTCCCGGTCCCTGCTGGACTCGGTGACCAGGTGTGGGCTGCTTGACGACCGGAGGGCCTCGTGACCTCGATCGCTCTGGGAATGCCGTCCGTTCCGCTGAAACTGGCGCAGCGCCGCAAGAGCCGGCGGATCCAGGTAGGGAAGGTCGCGGTGGGTGGTGACGCGCCGGTGTCGGTGCAGTCGATGACCACGACGGTGACCGCGGATGTGGGTGCGACGCTGCGGCAGATCGCGGAACTGACCGCGTCGGGCTGCGAGATCGTGCGGGTCGCCTGCCCGTCGCAGGACGACGCGGACGCGTTGCCGGAGATCGCGCGCAAGTCGCAGATCCCGGTGATCGCCGACATTCACTTCCAGCCGAAGTACGTGTTCGCCGCGATCGACGCGGGGTGTGCGGCGGTACGGGTGAATCCGGGGAACATCCGGCAGTTCGACGACAAGGTGAAGGAGATCTCCAGGGCGGCGTCGGCGGCGGGGGTGCCGATCCGGATCGGAGTGAACGCCGGGTCGCTGGACAAGCGGCTGCTGGCGAAGTACGGCCGGGCCACGCCGGAGGCGCTGGTGGAGTCGGCGTTGTGGGAGTGCTCGCTGTTCGAGGAGCACGGGTTCACCCAGCTCAAGATCTCGGTGAAGCACCACGATCCGGTGGTGATGGTGAACGCGTACCGGCTGCTGGCGGAGCGATGTGACTATCCGCTGCATCTGGGGGTGACGGAGGCGGGTCCGGCGTTCCAGGGGACGATCAAGTCGGCGGTGGCGTTCGGTGCGCTGCTGTCGGAGGGGATCGGGGACACGATCCGGGTGTCGTTGTCGGCTCCTCCGGCGGAGGAGGTGAAGGTCGGCATTCAGATTCTGGAGTCGCTGGGGTTGCGGCAGCGGCGGCTGGAGATCGTGTCGTGTCCGTCGTGCGGTCGGGCACAGGTGGACGTCTACAAGCTGGCCGATGAGGTGACGGCGGGCTTGGAGGGCATGGAGGTGCCGCTGCGGGTGGCGGTGATGGGCTGTGTGGTCAACGGTCCTGGCGAGGCTCGGGAGGCCGATCTGGGAGTGGCGTCGGGCAACGGCAAGGGACAGATCTTCGTCAAGGGCGAGGTGATCAAGACGGTCCCGGAGTCGAAGATCGTGGAGACGCTGATCGGGGAGGCGATGAAGATCGCCGAGCGGATGGAGGCCGACGGCGTCCCGTCCGGACGACCGAGGGTCGACGTCGGCTGAGGCGGGCCCGCCTCCGTTTACCGCCATCGCCCCCGCGTCCCGGCGGCGATGGCGCCCTGGCCACGATGGCCACCGGCCCCTTCCGGCAACCGCTCACAAGAAGGCGGTGCCCGTGTCAAGCCTCCGTTTTCCCCCGGCGGTGGCCACGGTCCGTGGGCCCTGTGGTGAGGATGGTGCGTGCGACGGGTGAAGGGACCGCCACTTCGCGGCCCCGCCGTCACGTGTCATGGAGAATCAAGGCGTTGACGGAAACTTTACCCGCTGAGTACGGTTGCTGCCGCGTCATTGACGGGGCCGCGGAGAGCTCGCGGGAGCAAAATCGGCGTCTCCTGTGCAGAACAGCTGGGTTTCAGGGCTGCGGGACAGCCCGCCTTACCTGACAGGGGCACGATAATCAAGCTGCCTTAGCGCAATTTACTTCTTGGGGGAGAGGTTTATGCGTCGTCCGTCCGACCCGAATCGATCACCGAATGCCACCGGGTCTCCGGCGGAACGCGTTCGCAGAACGGTTCTCCGAGCCGGGAATCGGACCTTCGGCCGCGCTGCGGAGCTCAAGTCGATCAGGGCCGCCCTGACAGAACCGACCACGCGGCTCCTCACACTCACCGGCCCCGCCGGGGTCGGGAAGAGCCGGCTGGCTCTTGAGGCGGCGGGCCTCGTCCAGTCGGCCTTCCGTGACGGGGCAGTGCTGATCAACCTGTCCGAGACCCACACCGCCGAGGAAGCATGGCACCAGATCGGGCGCGCGCTCGGCTGCGACGGCCCGGTCACCGCGCAGGACTTGGCCGCGGTCGTCGCGGACCAGGAGATCCTGCTCATCCTGGACGACTGCGATCTGCTTGCCTCCGAACTGTCCCTGGGGATCGCCGAGTTGCTCGCCACCTGCCCCGGACTGCGGATCACCGCGACCAGCCGTACGCCCATCGACATCTACGCCGAGCATCTGTTCCTCGTGCAACCGCTGCGGGTGGCCTCGGACAGCGACACGGACTCCGACGGTAAGTCCCCTGCCGTGCAGCTCTTCGAGGACCGGCTCAGGGAGCAGTACTGCGACAATGCCGTCCTCGACTGCGACCTGGACGTCATCGCGGAGATCTGCGCATTGCTCGACGGGTTACCCCTGGCCATAGAGCTCACCGCCCGCAGCATCGGCACACTCACCTTGCACTCCGCTCTCGACCAACTGCGCCAGGGCAACCTGACGCCTCCCTCCAGCCGACTGCACGACACGTCGGTCAGGCAACGGTCCATGGAGGACGCGCTCTCCTGGACGGACGGCAAGCTCGGTCCTGAGGAGAGAGAGCTCATCCAGCGGCTGTCCTGCTGTGAGGCACCCTTCGACTTGGACACCGCCGAGTACCTCGGTGGGCTCTCCCGGCCGCAAACCCTTCGCCTGTTGGACGAGCTGGTCCACAAGGGCCTGCTGCTGTTCGGACAGGACGAAACCGGTGAACCCCTGTTCCGAGTGCTCTCGGCCACCAGGAGTTTCTACCGCAGGCAGCTGTCGGCGGACAGGACCCGCGCCGCCGACGCGCGAGCCCGCCACGCCCGCCGCGTGACGGCGCCGGACAACTGGAAGCCGCTCGCCGAACTGTCCCTCGACCAGATCAACGCCGACACCGAACGCCGCGTCGAGGACGTGCGCACCGCCCTGCTGCCGCTGCGGGCTCTGGGGGAGCACCTGCGACTTGTCGAGGTCGTCCTCGCTCTCGAGAACATATGGATCGCCCAGGGCCGCCTGCCCGAGATGGCGGATCATCTGGAGCGGTCAGTCGAGGCGCTCGGGGCGGACGGCGGCCACGGCGACATCGGCCACCTGCTGTGCCGTGCCCTGGAGACCGCGGGACGCTGGCGGGCCGAGAACGGTCAACTCCAACTGGCCGAGCGCGCCTGGAAGTCCGTGACGGCGCTGTACGAGGAGCGCGGCGACCGGATCGGACGTGCCCGGACCGCCGGTCATCTGGGGGATCTGGCCCGCCGGAGGGGTCACCACGCCGAAGCCGGAGAGCAGCTCACCTCAGCCGCCGGCGAGCTGTCGGAACTCGGCGACGAACGCGGCCTCGCGCTGGTCCGGCGCTACAAGGCCCTGCTCGCCCACGACCAGGGAGCCCCGGACGCGGAGAACGACTTGCGCTCGGCCATCGCTTCCTTCCGTTCGCTGGGCGAACAGCGTGAGCTGGCGCTGTCGTTCCTGGCGCTGTCGCGGCTCCACCTGCTGACGGAAAAGCCCGGACGCGCCTGCCAGGAGGTGCGGTCCGCGCTGAGCTCGCTGCGGCAGCTCGGCGGTCCGGGGGATGTGGCGGCGGCGCTGGAGATCTACGGCTGCGCTCTGTACGCGCTCAACGCGCGTTGCCATGAGCACATCGCCCGCATGCTCGTGGCGGCGGACGCTCTGCGCTCGTGCCACGCGCTGCCGGCCGGTGACATCGCCGACCTGGTCGACGACGTGGTGCGTCGTCTGCGGACCGCACTGGGCCCGGACCACTTTTCGCGGCTGCGCCGGCGGCTGCGCAGCGTCCGCACCGAAGCGCTGATGGACGACGCACTCTCCGTGGCCGCGGACGAGACTGCGGCCACGGTGACGGAGGCGTCGCACGATTGCCTCACGCCCCGCCAGACGGAGATCGCGCTGATGGTGGCGGAAGGGATGACCAACCGTCAGATCGCCAACCGGCTCAGTCTGTCGGAGTGGACGGTCGTCAACCACCTCCGGCAGGTGATGCAGAAGCTGGAGGCGCCCTCACGCGTGCATGTGGCCCGCCACATGCAGCAGCAGCGGCACAACCAGCCGAAGGTGTCGCTCTGACGCCGGTGCGCGTGATCCTGCCTGGTGCTGTACCGGTCGGGTACTGATTTCTTCCTGCCATGGTGGCAGTCATCTGCCTGCAAAGACTTGCCGTTGTCGGTCAGGACAGCACGTGCCTAACGTCGACCAGGCGTCGTCCGCAGCACCAACCCTTTCTTCCCGTGCTGAAGGAGACAGATGAGCACAGCAACCGCAGGCATGACACCCGGTCGCGGAAAAACGCCGGGCGACAGCCCTGGGGGAGTCCCTTTCTTCTCCCAGGCAGCCACATTCAGGAACATGTGGCCGCTCATCAGCAGCCACGTCAATGACGTCTTCGAGCGCGGAAAGTTCTCGCACGGACGCAAGGTCGCCGAGTTCGAGCGAGCGATGGCCTCCTTCACGGGAGCCCGGCACGCCATTGCCGTGAACAGCGGGACCGACGCCCTGGTCATCCTGCTGCGCGCGGCCGGCGTCGGTCCCGGCGACGAAGTCATCGTCCCGGCCTTCACGTTCTTCGCCTCGGCTTCCGCGGTGACGATGGCCGGGGCCACCCCGGTCTTCGCGGACATCACCGATGACGGCGCGTACGCACTGGATCCCGCGTCGGTCGAAGCCGCGATCACCGAACGCACCCGGGCGGTGCTGCCCGTGCATCTCTTCTGCCAGCCGGCGGACATGGGAGCCCTGATGGACCTGGCCCGCCGCCGGGACCTGATGGTCCTGGAGGACAGCGCCGAGGCGGTGGGCATGCGCTGGGACGGCACCCACGCAGGGCTCATCGGTTCCGGCGGCGTTCTGTCCTTCTTCCCCACGAAGACGCTCGGGGCGCTCGGCGACGCCGGGATGATCCTCACCGACGACGACCGGACGGCCGAAGAGGCGAGCGTGTTACGGCACCACGGACGCATGGGCAGGACCATCGACCACATCGCCGGGATATCCAACCTCTCACGGGTTTCGGGCACCAACAGCAAGATGGACGACATCCAGGCGGCGGTCCTGATGGCCAAGCTGAGCCGGCTCGATGAGGACATCCGGCGGCGCAGTGTGCTCGCGGACGCCTACACCGAGCGGCTCCGCGGCGCCGATGGCGTGCTGGCCGTGCCGCGCCTGGTTCCGCGCGCCGTACCGGTCGACCCCGTCTTCTACGTGTATCTCGTCGAAGTCGAGAGGCGGGACGAGTTGGCGGAGCATCTGGCGGGGCGCGGCATCGGCACCGAGACCTACTACCCGCGCCCGCTGCACACACAGCCGTGCTACGCGGGGCGGCAGGCCCCCGGCTCACTCCCGCGGGCCGAGGCGGCGTGCCGGCGCACTCTGGCGCTTCCTCTGTATCCGGACCTCACCGAAGAGCAGGTGGACACGGTGTGCGCGGCCATATCGGACTTCTACGCCAGGGGGCCAAGGTGATCCCGTTCTTCCCGCCGGATCTCTTCGAAGCCGACCGCCAGGCACTGCTCGATCTGCTCTACGACGTCGGTACGGACGAGGAACAGCGGTTCATCCTCGGCCGCCGCACAGCGGAATTCGAGGACCTGCTGTGCCGCACGACCGGCGCGGCCCACGTCATCGCGTGCTCCAGCGGCACCGGGGGACTGAACCTGGCGGTCCAGGCTCTCGGAATCGGCCCGGGCGACGAGGTCATCGTCCCGGCCTTCTGCTGCCAGCCGGTGGCCAGCTCGGTGGCGAACGCGGGGGCGACGCCGGTCTTCGCCGACGTCGATCCACACACCATGGTGATCGACCCGGACAACGTGGCAGAACTGATCACTGACAGGACCCGGGCGGTGATGCCCGCTCACATCTTCTCGATCATGGCCGACATGCCCCGCATCAACAAGGTGGCCAGGGCGCACGGCATCAAGGTCATCGAGGACGCGGCCGTCGCCCAGGGCGCCGTCCTGGACGGTGTGCCCTCCGGGCGGTGGGGGGACATCGGAGTCTTCTCGCTCTTCCAGGTCAAGTCCTTCGGCACGGTCGGCGAAGGAGGTGTGGTCCTCACCGACGACGCGACGACGGCACAGGCCGTCCGTATGCTGCGCAACCACGGCCAGGACGGCGTCCACCGCTTCCTGCACCACATGGTCGGCCAGAACAACCGGTTCGACGAGATCATCGCGGCGTTCCAGCTGCACCGGCACGACGGCTTCGCCGGGCGGCTCGAACGCAGGGCGCGGATAGCCGACTACTACTCGGAGCGGCTGGTGCCCCTGGCCGACCGCGGTGTGCTGGCGCCGCCCGCGGGGCGCAACGGGCGTTGCTACTACGTCTACGCGCTCCTGGTCGAGCAGCGCGAGGAGCTGCGTGCCTGGCTGGCCGAGAAGGGGGTCGGCACCCACGTCTACTATCCCAGGCCGCTGCCCGCGCAACCGGCCTTCAGCGCGTTCGCACCCACGGGACGGGACCTGCCAGGTGCTCGGCACGCGAGTGACCACAACCTCGCCATTCCGATCTGGCCGCATCTCACGGATGCTCAAGTCGAGTACGTCGCCGATTCGATCTGCGAATTCTTCACCTGATGCATCTCGCCCATCCGCTGGGGCGATCTTCCATGGTTCGGCAAGCCGCAGAAAGTACGGGGCAATTCGATGGCGTCCAAAATCGTCGTGTTAGGGCAGGGCTATGTCGGCCTTCCGCTCGCCGTGGCAGCCGCGGAGCGGGGATACGAAGTCATCGGTTACGACACCGATGAGAACCGCGTGAAGAAGTTGGCGACCGGAGAGTCGTACGTCGCCGACATCGGCGCAGAGCGTCTGGCCGCGGTCCTCGCCCGGGCGACATACCGGCCTTCCGTCTCCGCCGGCGACCTCGACGGCTTCGACGTGGCGGTGATCGCCGTGCCCACGCCGATGGTCGACGGGATTCCGGATCTCTCCTTCGTCCGAGCGGCGGGGGAGGCCCTGGGCGCGGTACTGCGCCCGGGTGCCACGGTGATCCTGGAATCGACGAGCTATCCGGGAACCACCCGGGAAGTGCTGGCTCCGCAGCTGGAGAGGCTGTCGGGACTCACCCCGGGCAGGGATTTCCACCTGGGATACAGCCCCGAGCGGATCGATCCCGGCAACGGCCGCTGGGTGTTCGAGAACACACCCAAGGTGGTGTCAGGGATCGACGAGACCTCTTTGACCAAGGTGGCGGAGTTCTACGAGTCCATCGTGGACGAGGTCGTCCGTGCGGACTCCCCGGAGGTCGCCGAGTTGGCGAAGGTCGTGGAGAACACGTTCCGCCACGTCAACATCGCGCTCGTCAACGAACTGGCCATGCACGCGGAGGGCCTTGGCATCGACGTGTGGAAGGCGCTGGACGTCGCGGCCACGAAGCCCTTCGGATACATGCCGTTCAAGCCGGGGCCGGGCGTCGGGGGACACTGCCTGCCGGTCGACCCCCTGTATCTCTCCTGGAAGGTGGAACGCACTCTGCGCAGACCCTTCCGGCTCGTGGCGCTCGCGGACGAACTGAACAACCGGATGCCCGAGTACGTCGTGTGCAGGATCGCCCGGGGCCTGGACCGGCGCGGGCAGACGATGAGCGGCTCACGCCTGTTGCTGCTCGGGCTGGCCTACAAGGCGGACACAGGGGACATCCGGGAGTCGCCGGCCCTGGACATCGCCACGTTGCTCATCAAGGAGGGAGCCACGGTCCGTGCCGTGGATCCCCACGTCACCGAGCCGACCGACGTACCGGGGCTGGTCCGCGCCGACCTCACCACCGAGGAGATCGAGGCGGCGGACGCCGTCGTCGTCGTCACCGATCACAGTGCCTTCGATTACGACGCGATCACCGCTTCGGCGCGTTACGTCTTCGACTGCCGTCATCGGCTGACCCCCTCCGAGCGGATCGAGTCCCTGTGAGACCACGGGCGTCGGCGTACCACGTGGCTGAAGCGTGTCAGACCGTCCTCAGCCACCCGCGCACAGATTTGTCATTGTCGCCGGGACCCGCCACTCCTAGCTTGTCGATCAGGCCTGGCCGGGGCGGGGGTCCGGAACGGCGGAGCACTCGTCCCCGTGTGCCCGAGCCCGGAACTTCGCAGAGGAGAGCACGTTGAGAAAGGCCAAGGTCAAAGGGTACGGAATAGGCGCACTGTTCGACGTCTACGGAGAGCTCGGCCGTAGCACGGTCTTCCACCTCAGCCGCCCGCTGGACATCGCCCCCACGAGCGGTACCCGCTACGACGTGCCGGCGCTCGGCGCACTGGTCGCGCAGGCGGCCGGGTGGCTGGCGGCGGCGGGTGCCAAGGCGGGGGACCGGATCGCGATCATCAAGGACAACCACTGGGACTGCACCCTGCTGGCGTGCGCGGCGGCGCGCCTGGGTGCGCTGCCGGCGATGATCTCCGCAACGGTGGCCCCGGCGTACCTGGAGGAACTGCTGCGCCGGCTGGAGCCCGCCGTGACCGTCACGCAGGAACGCCTGCTGTCCGCTTGCCGGGAAGCGGGAGTGGATCCGACGAAGCTGTCCAGGGCCGTCGTCAGCCTCGACGGCCAGGTGCCGGGGACGCTGAGCCTGACGGACCTGCCGAAGGACCAGTCCCCACCGCCGCAGCGGCGCGATCCGAGCGCGCCGATGATCGTCACCCACACCTCCGGCACCACCGGGGTCCCCAAACTGGTCGTGCACTCCTGCGACACGATCCTCGGCATCCTCGGCAAGGTCGAGTCGGTCCGCTGGCCGATCGTCGCCACCCGCCGCAGCGACACGGTGGCCAGTGCCATCTCCTTCGTGCACGGGCGAAGCATCCCCTGGACCGCCGGCACCCTCATTCTGGAGCCGCGCAAGGCGGTGATCGTGGCCGACGGCGACCCGGCCGTCGCCGAACGCGTCCTCAGCGCCCACCGGCCCACCACCTGCGAGGCGCTGCCCAGCACCTTCACGCGCTGGGAGCGGCTCGCCCAGGCCCCTCACAACGTCTTCTCGGACGTGAGGCTGTATGTGAGCACCTTCGACGCCATGCACCCGCCCACGATCCGCACGTTCCTGGCGGCCTCGCGGCGCCGGATGCCGGTCTGGCTCCAGGGCTGGGGCCAGTCCGAGGCCGGGCCGCTGGCGTTCCGGCTGCTCACCCGGCGCGCCCTGGCCCGCACCGGGGAACGGCACCCCACCACCCGTCAGGTGGGCCGTCCCCTGCCCGGTTTCACCCGGCTCAAGGTGGTGGACCCGCAGACGATGCGGCCCTTGGAGGCCGGCGAGCGCGGCCTGGTCCTCGCCCGGACCCGCGGCCGGTGCCTGACCTACCTCGGTGAGGAGGACCGCTGGCGGGAGAAGGCACGCGGTCAGTGGTGGAACACCGGTGACATCGGCGTCCGCAGCCGCACCGGGAACGTGTCGCTGCTGGACCGAGAGGTCGACAGCATCCCGGGCATGAGCTGCATCGAACTCGAGGACGTCCTCACCGACCGGATTCCGCGGATCGAGGAGGTGGTGATCCTCGGTTCGCCCGGGCGCGAGCCGTTGCCCGTCGTCTGCACACCGGACGGGACGCTGGACGCGGCCGAGTGGCGGCGAGCCACCGGCGACCTGCCGCCGCTGGCCGAACCTGTCTGCGTCACCTGGGACGAGGTGCCCCGCACCGGCACCGGGAAGGTGCGCCGCGGTGAACTCCGCGCACGGTTCCTCGACGGGGCGGCGACCCACGGGACCGGAAGGTGGACATGACCGCGCCCGGCAGGACGGATGAGGTGCATCGGTGAGCGAGATCGACGTGGCGGTCGTCGGCGCGGGGATCTCGGGCCTCGCGACGGCGCACTGGTTGACCCGCCAGGGGCGCTCGGTCCAGGTCTTCGAGGCCGACGACGGCGTCGGCGGCCGGATGCGCAGCCACCGGCGGAACGGATACCTCCTGGACACGGGCGCCGAGACACTGGCGGCTCATGGCTATCCGAGCACCTGGCGGTTGCTGAGGGAACTCGGCGTCGCGCCGGGCGATGTCCTTCCCGTGCGCAGCGCCGTGGGGCTGTGGCGTGACGGTCGCGTACATCCCTGGGTGGGGCACCCGCTGGGCGGGATCACCGGTGCGGGGCTGTCGCCTGGAGGACGCCTGCACATGATGCGCATGACCGGGCGCCTGCTGCGCGGCGCCCGCAGGTTCGACGTGCGCCGCCCGGAGGACACGCCGCTGGGGACGATGACAGTGGCCGAATTCGCCCGGTCCTACCCGCCGGAGCTGCACGACTACCTGCTTCAGCCGGCCGTGGGCACGGCCTTCGGCTGGCGACCGGAACATGCCTGCATGGGGCCCTTCGTCAGCAGCATGCTCTCCACCCGCGGCATCTGGAAGTGGCGCACCTACCGCGATGGGATGGATTTCCCGGCCCGGACCATCGCCGAGCGCGTTCCGGTGCGCACCACGAGGCCGGTCGCCGAGGTCGTCCCGGCGGGCACGGGCGTACGGGTGACGTTCCGCGACGGTGACACGCTCACCGCGCGTCAGGTCGTGCTGGCGGTGCCCGCTCCGGTGGCCGCCGAGTTGTATCCGGCCATGCCCGAGGAGGAGAGGGCCTACGTGCGGTCCTGCCACTACGCCCCGATGGCCCGGGTGAGCTGCCTGCTCGACCGGCCGCTCGAGCCGCCGCGTGGCCGGGCACAGCCGCATGTGTACGCGCTGCTGGTGCCGGGCGCCGTGGACGACGTGCTCAGCGGGCTGACCATCGAGCACAACAAGGCGGCCGACCGGGCTCCCCGTGGACGCGGCCTGGTCACCCTGTTGCCCGCGGCGGACGTCACAGCGGACTTGCTGAGCACGTCCGACGGCGCTGTCATCGCGACGCTGCTGGAACGAGCCGAGCGCTACCTGCCGGGAGTGAAGGAGGCGTGCCTCGACGCGGTGCTGCACCGGTTCCCGCACGGCTCCATCGAGGCGCGCCCGGAGACGCTCGGCGCCCGCCCGGCGTTCGTGCGCCGCGCCCCGCGAGCCGTGGAGTACGCCGGTGACTGGCTCTTCCTCAGGGCGAGCAGCGAGGGCGCCGTCGATTCCGCCGGTCTCGCGGCCGCCAGGGTCATGGAACGCCACAGGGCGGGGCGGACCCCGGGCTCCGCGCATCGGCGCCCGTCCACGCAGGCCCCGTAGTCGTACGGGACACCCAGCCGCTATTCGTGTGCCAAGGAGGCCAAACATGTCCAAGACACGTCGAGTCGCCGTGATCGGTGGCGGTATGTCGGGCTGCGCGGCAGCCCGCGAACTCATCATGGCGGGACGCGACGTCACGGTGTTCGAGGCCGGCGACGGACTCGGCGGGCGGGCCCGGTCGTGGCACCGGCCGGAGATCGAGCCCGACACCGGCATCAACCTGTGGTTCACCAGCTTCTACGACGTCCTGTTCGAGCGCATCCGCGAGTACGGGCTGGAACACGACATGGTCGAGATGCGCAACTCCATGGTGATCGTGGCGAACGGGAAACCGGTCAATCTGGCCGCGGACTCCATGGCCGACCTGCTGTCCTACTCGCACTGCGGAATGCGGGACAAACTGCGCTTCCTCGCCACCTCGGCGCGTATGACAGCACGTCGCCGACGTCTGGACCTGTTCGAGCCGGAGCAGCTCGCCGCCTTCGACGACGGCGTCTCGGCCGCGGACTGGTCCCGCGCCGTCATGTCGGAGAACGCTTATCAGTACCTGATACGGCCGATGATCGAGTCGTTCTGGCTGTGGCGCTGCGAGGAGATCTCCAAGGTGCACGTCATGGCGATGCTGGCCAACGTCGCGGGGTCGAAGTTCTACGTCTTCGGCCGCGGCATGGAGACCGTGGCGCAGCGGATGGCGAACGGCGCCACCGTGCGTCTGAGCACGTCCGTCTCCGAGATCACGGTGGACAGCAGCCGGCAGGTGCGGATTTCGGCCGTGGACGCCAACGGCGAGACCTCCAGCGAGGCGTTCGACGAGGTCGTGATCGCCACGCCCGCCCCGACCGCCGCGAAGCTGGCCGCCTCGCTGCCCGGCGACATCGCGCCCGCGGACATGCTGCGGTTCGCCGAGACCCAGCGGTACGAACCGGCTCTGTCGGTCTCCTTCCTCATCGACCGGGGCCGTATGCCCTCGGGTGAGCACATCGTGCCCGCCGGCCCCGGGATCCGCTCGGTACGCAGCATCATCACCGTTCCGAAGACGCTGATCACCGCTGACGGCCGATACCGGGAGAAGGAGCTCACTTTCGTCTACCTGGGCCGGCAGGCGACAAGTGAACTCATCGGCGCCCCCGCGGACCGGCAGTACGAGCGGGCGCTGGAGCTGGCGCCGCAGCTGTGGCCCGAATTCCCCCGGGACGCCGAGCCGTTCCATATCGTGGAGCGTCCGGTGGGCCTGGCATGGCCGGAGCCGGGCCGCTTCCGCCGCGCCGCCCAGCTGGCCAGGGAACAGCGCGGACCTGTCGTCTTCGCCGGCGACTACCTGGGCTGCCCGACGGCGGAGGCTTCCATGCGTACGGGTATCAGGGCCGCGAACTCGCTGCTGGCGACTGTCTGATATCCGCTCTTGCCACTTCCCCCCTCCGGGGCGGCTCACCACACTGTCGGTGGCGACGCAGGTGGGCAAGTTGCCCGCCGGGTGACGGGGGATGTGACCACTAAGGAGAATGATGTTCCACCGACTGGCGCAGGCCCTGCTGCGGCGGCCGAAGCGCCTGCTTTACGCCAGCTTGATGCTCTTTGTCGTGGCGGCGGCAGTGGGCGCCACCGTGCTGCCGAAACTGTCCGCCGGGGGCTACACCGACACCGGCACCGAGTCGGCACGGGCGGCCGAGGTGCTCGAAGAGCGGTTCGGCGTGGGGCAGCCCAATCTGGTGCTGCTCGTCGAGGATCGACGCGGTGTGGATGATGCGGCCGTCTCGGCCGCCGCCGCCCGGGTCACGAGCCGGCTGGCCAAGGAACCGAGCGTTGCCGAAGCGTACTCGTACTGGACCACGGGCCGCCCGGCTGCGCTGAAATCCGACGACTCCCGCAGTGCCCTGATCATGGCCTGGATCAAGGGCGACGAGGACGACGTCCAGGCGTGGATGACCGATCACGGCGCCGACTACCAGGGACGCGTGCAGGGTCTGGAGATCAAGCAGGGCGGCACCGCCAAGGCGAACGAAGAACTCACCTCCCAGACGGCGAAGGATCTGTTCAAGGCCGAGGCCATCGCCATGCCGATCCTCCTCGTCGTGCTGATCTTCGTCTTCCGCGGGATCGTCGCCGCCGCCATGCCGCTGCTCCTCGGCACGCTGACGATGGCCGGCGCCTTCTGCGTCCTGCGCATCATCAGCCTGTTCACCGACGTCTCCGTCTTCGCGATGAACATCACCAGCGGACTCGGGCTCGGGCTGGCGGTCGACTACAGCCTCTTCATCATCAGCCGGTACCGGGAGGAACTCCGCCGGGGGGCCGGAACGGACCAAGCGCTGCTGACCAGTATGCGCACGGCCGGCCGGACGGTCGCGTTCTCCGCCGTCACCGTGGCTCTCGCCCTGAGCGGACTGCTGGTCTTCCCGTTCTACTTCCTGCGTTCCTTCGCCTACGCGGGCATTCCGGTCTCGCTGCTCGCGGCCGTCGCCTCGGTCACCGTCCTGCCCGCGCTGCTGAAGGTTCTGGGCCCGCGGATCGACAGCCTGCCCGTGCTGCGGCGCAGGAAGCCGCAGACCGATACCGGCTTCTGGTATCGCACGGCCAAGAAGGTGATGCGCTTCCCGGTGTCCGTGGGTACCGTCGGCGTCATCATTCTGCTCGCCCTCGGCGCGCCGTTCCTCGACCTGAAGATGACCCTGGCCGATGAGCGGGTCCTTCCGTCTTCCGCGAGTTCCTACCAGGTCGGCCAGGCCATGCGCGAACGCTTCGACTCGCAGCAGAGCCAGGCCGAGATGGTCGTCATGAGGAAATCCGGACCCACCGAGACCGACCGCCTCAGCGACTACGCCGAACGCCTGTCCCGCCTGAAGGGTGTGGCCTCGGTGGAGACCGTCACCGGCAGCTACGCCGGCGGATCCCAGGTTGCCCGGCCCGGCCCGGCGTCTTCCAGCTTCGCGTCCGACTACGGGGTCTACCTGAAGGTGGTGCCCAAGGAGCCGGAAGTGTCCGAGAAGGGGCGGCAGTTGGTCCGTGAGATCCGGGCCGAGCGCGCACCCTACCCGGTCGAGGTGACGGGGCCCGGCGCCACCCTCGAGGACTCGATGAACTCGCTGAACTCCAAACTGCCCTGGGCGCTCGGTATCGTCGGGGGCAGCACCCTGATCCTGCTGTTCCTGCTGACGGGCAGCGTGCTCCTCCCGTTCAAGGCGCTCGTGCTCAATACCCTCAGCCTGAGCGCGACGTTCGGGGTCCTCGTGTGGGGCTTCCAGGATGGGCATCTGGACGGAGTCATCGGCGACTTCACCCCGACCGGCGCGATCACCTGGAGCGTGCCGATGCTCCTGTTCTGCGTCGCGTTCGGCCTGTCCATGGACTACGAGGTCTTCCTGCTCTCCCGGATCAAGGAAGAGTACGAGCAGACCCACGACAACGTCTCCTCGGTGTCCAGAGGGCTGGGCCGGACCGGAAGCCTGGTGTCCGCGGCAGCGGTGCTCATCGCGATCGTGTTCGCCGGCTTCATGACGTCGAGCATCACCTATCTGAAGGCGATCGGCCTGGGGCTGGCCCTCGCCGTGATCGTGGACGCCACCCTGGTCCGCGGTGCCCTGGTGCCGGCGTTCATGCGACTCGCCGGGAGCGCCAACTGGTGGGCGCCGGGGCCGCTGCGCCGGTTCCACCAGCGGGTCGGGCTGCGCGAGTCCGGTGAACCCCTGCCCCCGCGCGACGGCGCCGAAGCCGCGATGGCGGGCGACCGTAGCTGATCGGGCGGTCCTGGGGAGGGCCCGTGGCGCTGCGCCACGGGCCCTCTCGCGTGCTTCCGCTCCTCGGGAGCGCCCGCCGGTACCCGCGGGACTACCGGTCAGCGAGCCCTGGGGACATCACACCGGTCCTTGAAACCCTGGCTGGTGAGACCAAGCGCGAGATTGGTCCGGGAACGCTGGTTCTCGACGGCGACCATGGCGGTCAGTTCCACCAGGGCCGCGTCCCCGAGCCGGGCGCGCAGTTCAGCGACCTGTTCGTCGGTGACCTCGACCGGCAGTTGTGTCATGGCCTCGGCATAGGCCATGACCTTGCGCTCCAGGTCGGTGAAGACGTCACTGTCGCGCCAGTTGGGCACCTCTCGGAGCTTGCGGAGGTCGACCCCCTTGCGATGGTTCTCCCAGTACCCGAAGTCCAGGCACCACGGGCAGTTCAGCGCCACCGCCGCCGCGGTCGTAGCCAGGCTCTTCAATGTCGTGTCCAGCCGGTTCCACCGCGCCACGCCGGCTTCCATGAGGCTGATCGTCCGTAAGACCTGAGGCTGGTGAGAGGCCGCGAGCACGGGCTGCAGCGCCGCTCCATAACGCCGTCTCATGACCCAGCCCTGAAGCTTTCCGAAAAGGCCCTGATTTCGGTTGGGCTCAAGAGGAATCCGGGACACGATCATCCTCCCTCAGTAGGCGAAGAGCGGCCGTCGATGCTACTTGATCGTATGCCGCCTGATAAGAGGCACGGGTACGCCAACCTCCTCTCGCCGCCGAGGATTTGGAACCGGTCAGCACTCGATGATGTTGACGGCCAGCCCGCCCCGTGCCGTCTCCTTGTACTTCACCGACATGTCCGCGCCGGTGTCCTTCATCGTCTTGATGACCTTGTCCAGGGACACCTTGTGGGAGCCGTCGCCGCGCATCGCCATGCGCGCGGCGGTGACGGCCTTCACCGCGGCCATGCCGTTGCGCTCGATGCACGGGATCTGCACGAGGCCGCCGACCGGGTCGCAGGTCAGGCCGAGGTTGTGCTCCATGCCGATCTCGGCCGCGTTCTCGACCTGCTCCGGGGACCCGCCGAGCACCTCGGCCAGCGCGCCCGCCGCCATGGAGCAGGCGGAGCCGACCTCGCCCTGGCAGCCGACCTCGGCGCCGGAGATGGAGGCGTTCTCCTTGAACAGCATGCCGATCGCGCCCGCGGCGAGCAGGAAGCGGACCACGCCGTCCTCGTCGGCGCCGGGCACGAAGTTCATGTAGTAGTGCAGGACCGCCGGGATGATGCCGGCCGCGCCGTTGGTGGGGGCGGTGACGACCCGGCCGCCGGCGGCGTTCTCCTCGTTCACGGCCATCGCGTAGAGCGTGATCCACTCCATGGCGAGGGCCTTCGGGTCGCCCTCGGAGCGCAGCTTGCGCGCCGTGTTGGCGGCCCGGCGGCGCACCTTCAGACCGCCCGGCAGGATGCCCTCGCGGGACATGCCGCGCGCCACGCAGGACTGCATGACCCGCCAGATCTCCAGCAGGCCCGCGCGGATCTCCTCCTCGGTGCGCCAGGCCCGCTCGTTCTCCAGCATCAGCGCCGAGATGGACAGGCCCGTGTCCTCGGCCAGGCGCAGCAGCTCGTCGCCCGTGCGGAAGGGGTACTTCAGCACGGTGTCGTCGAGCTTGATGCGGTCGGCGCCGACCGCGTCCTCGTCGACGACGAACCCGCCGCCGACCGAGTAGTACGTCTTGGTCAGCAGCTCCGCGCCCGAGGCGTCGTACGCCCACAGGGTCATGCCGTTCGCGTGGTACGGCAGGGCCTTGCGGCGGTGCAGGACCATGTCGTCGTCGAAGGAGAACGCGATCTCGTGTTCGCCGAGCAGGTTCAGCCGGCCGTCGGCCTTGATCGTCTCCACCCGCTCGTCGGCCGTCTCCACGTCCACCGTGCGCGGCGAGTCGCCCTCCAGGCCGAGCAGGACCGCCTTGGGCGTGCCGTGGCCGTGGCCGGTGGCGCCGAGCGAGCCGTACAGCTCCGCGCGGACCGAGGCGACGGACCCCAGGAGCTGCTCGTTGCGCAGCCGCCGGACGTACAGGCCGGCCGCGCGCATCGGGCCGACGGTGTGGGAGCTGGACGGGCCGATGCCGATCGAGAACAGGTCGAAGACCGAGATGGCCACGGGGGAACTCCTGACTACGGGGTGGTGCAGAGGGGGTGGGTGCCGCGCCCGCTTGTGGCCGGCGCGGCACCCGAAAGGTTTCTTCGCGATCGTTGGCTGTCGCTTGTTACGTGTTCAGACCCGGGTACAGCGGGTGCTTGTCCGCCAGGGCCTTCACCCGGGCCTTGAGGGCCTCCGCGTCGTACGACGGCTTCAGCGCCTCGGCGATGACGTCCGCGACCTCGGCGAAGTCCTCGGCGCCGAAACCACGGGTGGCCAGGGCCGGGGTGCCGATCCGCAGACCGGAGGTCACCATCGGCGGACGCGGGTCGTTCGGGATCGCGTTGCGGTTGACGGTGATGCCCACCTCGTGGAGGCGGTCCTCGGCCTGCTGGCCGTCCAGCTCCGAGTGGCGCAGGTCGACCAGGACCAGGTGCACGTCGGTGCCGCCGGACAGGACGTCCACGCCCACGGCCCGGACGTCGTCCTTCACCAGACGCTCGGCCAGGATGCGGGCACCCTCCAGCGTACGGCGCTGGCGCTCCTTGAAGTCCTCGGAGGCGGCGACCTTGAACGCGACGGCCTTGGCGGCGATCACGTGCTCCAGCGGACCACCCTGCTGACCGGGGAAGACAGCGGAGTTGATCTTCTTGGCGAGTTCGGCCGTGGAGAGGATCACACCGCCGCGCGGGCCGCCGAGGGTCTTGTGGGTCGTGGTGGTGACCACGTGCGCGTGCGGCACCGGGTTCGGGTGCAGCCCGGCCGCGACGAGCCCGGCGAAGTGGGCCATGTCGACCATCAGGTACGCGCCGACCTCGTCCGCGATCCGGCGGAACTCGGCGAAGTCCAGCTGCCGCGGGTACGCCGACCAGCCGGCGACGATCAGCTTCGGCCGGGACTCCTTGGCCAGCCGCTCGACCTCGGCCATGTCGACCCGGCCGTCCTCGCCCACGTGGTAGGCGACGACGTCGTAGAGCTTGCCGGAGAAGTTGATCTTCATGCCGTGGGTCAGGTGCCCGCCGTGGGCGAGGTTCAGACCCATGATGGTGTCGCCCGGCTTGAGCAGCGCGAACATCGCGGCCGCGTTGGCCTGGGCGCCCGAGTGCGGCTGCACGTTGGCGTGCTCGGCGCCGAACAGCTCCTTCACGCGGTCGATCGCGATCTGCTCGACGACGTCGACGTGCTCGCAGCCGCCGTAGTAGCGGCGGCCCGGGTAGCCCTCGGCGTACTTGTTGGTGAGGACCGAGCCCTGCGCCTCCATGACCGCGACCGGCGCGAAGTTCTCGGAGGCGATCATCTCCAGCGTGGACTGCTGGCGGTGCAGCTCGGCGTCGACCGCGGCGGCGACGGCCGGGTCGAGCTCGTGCAGGGGTGTGTTCAGGACGGACATACGGCTACGACTCCTCAGCCGGCGGAGAACGCGGTGTACTCGTCGGCGGAGAGCAGGTCGCCCGGCTCGTCCGTGACCCGCACCTTGAACAGCCAGCCGCCCTCGAAGGGGGCCGAGTTCACCAGCGACGGGTCGTTCACGACGTCCTCGTTGACCTCCGTGACCTCACCGGAGACCGGGGAGTACAGGTCGGACACCGACTTGGTCGACTCCAGCTCGCCGCAGGTCTCGCCCGCGGACACCGTGTCACCGACCTCGGGGAGCTGGACGAAGACCACGTCGCCGAGCGCGTTGGCCGCGTGCTCCGTGATGCCGACCGTCGACACGCCGTCCTCGGCGGCCGACAGCCACTCGTGCTCCTTGCTGTAGCGCAGCTGCTGGGGGTTGCTCATGGCCTGGATTCTCCTGTACGCGCGGGAGTGCTGGTGAAGGGGACCGCTGGTGAGCGGGTTGATGTGCCCGGGAACTCGTGGCGCCCGTGGCCAGTGTCTACTTCTGCCGCTTGTAGAACGGCAGCGCCACGACCTCGTACGGCTCGTGACTGCCCCGGATGTCCACGCCCACACCGGGCGTGCCGGGCGCGGCGTGCGCGGCGTCGACGTAGGCCATGGCGATCGGCTTGCCGAGGGTGGGGGAGGGGGCGCCGGAGGTGACCTCGCCGATCACCTCGCCGCCGGCGACGACGGCGTACCCGGCGCGCGGGACGCGGCGGCCCTCGGCGACCAGGCCGACCAGCACGCGCGGCGGGTTCTGCTCGGCCCGGGCGGCTGCCTCGCGCAGGGCCTCGCGGCCCACGAAGTCGCCCTCCTTCTCGAACTTCACCACCCGGCCGAGCCCGGCGTCGAAGGGCGTCAGGGAGGTGCTCAGCTCGTGCCCGTACAGCGGCATGCCCGCCTCCAGGCGCAGCGTGTCGCGGCAGGACAGCCCGCACGGGACCAGTCCGGCGCCCTCGCCGGCCTTGGTCAGGGCCTGCCACAGCTCCACGGCGTGCTCCGGCTTCACGAACAGCTCGAAGCCGTCCTCGCCGGTGTAGCCGGTGCGGGCGATCAGGGCCGGGACCCCGGCGACCGTGCCGGGCAGACCGGCGTAGTACTTCAGCCCGTCGAGGTCGGCGTCCGTGAGGGACGCCAGGATGCCGGGGGACTCCGGGCCCTGGACGGCGATCAGCGCGTAGGCGTCCCGGTCGTCGCGCACCTCGGCGTCGAAGCCCTCGGCGCGCTCGGTCAGCGCGTCCAGGACGACCTGGGCGTTGGAGGCGTTGGCGACGACCATGTACTCCGTCTCGCCCAGCCGGTACACGATCAGGTCGTCGAGGATGCCGCCGTCGGCCCGGCAGATCATGGTGTAGCGGGCGCGGCCCGGCTTCACGCCGCCGATGTTGCCCACCAGGGCGTAGTCGAGGAGGGCGGCGGCCTGCGGGCCGGTGACGGTGATCTCACCCATGTGGGAGAGGTCGAACAGGCCGGCCTTCGTGCGCACGGCGGTGTGCTCGTCGCGCTCGGAGCCGTAGCGCAGGGGCATGTCCCAGCCGGCGAAGTCGGTCATCGTCGCGCCGAGCGAACGATGCAGGGCATCGAGCGCGGTGTGACGGAGTTCTCCTGTACTGCTCACGGTCGGTCGTCTCCCAAGGCAATGACGGGCGAGGTCGTTCCTCCCCATCTGTCATCGGAACCTGAGAGGTTCGCCATGACCGCGCCGGTCCATGGCTTGCACCTTGGGTGGGACCGCTGTCGCAGCGGCCCGCTTTTCAGATGTGCCTCGCCCGCGCGGTAACGGGGCCTGAGAGATTCAAGGGAGGGACTTGCTCCTTCGGCGCCCCAGCGTCAGCGGTGCTGGGAACTCTCCCGCGCGGATTCAAACGGCCGGTATGCAGTTGGCGCGCACATCATTGCACGCATCCTTCCGGCGCGGCAGGGGGACCTTTCCCAGGGAGTGCACAGCGTCCCCCGCGCCGGACACAGCGAGCCGCAGCGACCCGCGACACCCTGTAGCAGCCCTGTTGCAGGACAAGGACCGAAACGAGAGCCTCCGGCATTACCTTCTCTTTACACTCGGCGGGGATGGGACTCCGTACCTGGCCCCAGGGGAGGACGATCACGGTGAACAGGACCACGGCGTACGCCACGACCACGGGCATCGCGCTGCCCGAGCAGCCGGCCGCCGCACCGGCCCGGGCGGCCTGCGGCCCGGTGCCGGCGCCGGTCGTCCGCGATCTGCGCGAGCGCGCCGGCCGCGGCCCGCGCGCGCTGCTGTTCGGCCCCCGCGACCTCGTCGTGGTCACGGGCCTGCCCGGCAGCGGCAAGTCCACGCTCATGCGGCGCACCGTGCCGGGCCCGCGCGTCGACTCCCAGGACACCCGCGACCGCTGGGACCGCCGCATGCCGCCCTTCCTTCCCTACGCGGTCTACCGCCCCCTCGTCCGCCTCGCCCACTACGCCGGGCTGCGCCGCGCCCTGCGCGGCGGCGAGGGGGTCGTCGTGCACGACTGCGGCACGCAGGCGTGGGTCCGCCGCTGGCTGGCCCGCGAGGCCCGCCGCCGGGGCGGCACCCTGCACCTGCTCCTCCTCGACGTCACGCCCGAACAGGCCCTGGCAGGCCAGCGCGACCGCGGCCGCGGCGTCTCGCGCTACGCGTTCCTGCGCCACCGCGCGGCGACCACCCGCCTGCTGCGCGCCGTGGAAGCCGGCGAACTGCCCTCGGGCTGCGGCGGCGCGATCGTGGTCGACCGCGACGCGGCGAACACCCTGCGCCGCATCGCCTTCACGGGCTGAGCCGGGGGCCGGCCGTGTGTCACGGGTCTGGAGCCGATGCCGTGCCTCACGGCTCCCGGACCGATCGCCCAGGGCCCCGGGCCCGCCGGTCGTCGGCCGGGAGCCGTTAGCCTTTGGGCCACAGCAGTGGTTCCAGGCAGGCGGTAGGCAGATGGACTTCCCGGCGGACTTCTCCGCGGACTTCCCGGCGCAGACGCAGACCCACCCGCACGGCGGATGGCCCGGCAACGAGCTGGAGGAGGTGCTCTCGGCCTCCCTCGGCGCCGGGCCGTCCGCCGGCGGGCGGATCGTCGAGGTGCTCGGCCGGAGTTTCGTGTGGGTCCCGCTGCCCAACGGCGGCGGCCCGCACAGCGGCCCCCTCGACCTGCCCGGCATCGAGATCGACGGCCAGGCGTACGTCCCGGTGTTCAGCTCCGAGGAGCAGTTCCGCCAGGTCGCCGGCTCCCACATGCCGTACACCATCGCCCCCGCCGTGGAGTTCGCCCGCGGTCTGCCCCCGCACGCCGGGATCGCCGTCAACCCGGGCGGTGTCGTCGGCATCCCGCTCCCGCCGCCCGCCGTGGCCGAGCTGTGCCGGGCCGGCCGGACCCCCCTGGACGGCCCCGCCAGCGGCGGCCGGGTCCGCCTCTTCGAGCCGGACTGGCAGGACGACCCGGTGGACTTCCTCGCCGCCGCGTCCGCCGAGTTCGAGGCGATCGGCGTCGTCCTCACCGCCCGCCGCTGCCTCGCCGCCATCGAGACCGCCGACCCCGTGATGTTCGTGGGCGTGGAACTCTCCCAGTGGGAAGGCGACCTGCGGGCCCTGCCCCTGGAGGCCCTGACCCGGGCCGTCACCACGGCACCGGCGCCCTGGCCCGTCAACCTCGTCCTCCTGGACGTGACGGAGGACCCGGTGGGCAACTGGATGAGGGACCGGGTCCGGCCCTTCTACCAGCGGTAGGGCATCGACCTCGGGGCGCGCGGCAGTGACATGATGCGGCTCCGCCGCGCGGGCGCGACCGGCGACGCACGACCGCACCCGGGAACCGGCACCGGGTCCGAGCTCCCGCGCGGGCTTAAGCTAGGTCACGGTCGAGGCGTTGTACGAAGGGGCGGTAAAGGTGAGCGCGAGCGGCACGGCCGCGGCCGGACAGGTCGAGCACATGCTGCGCCAGGTCACGCCCGGGCGTTATGACGCCTACGAGGCCCTCCTGCGCGCGCTCGCCACCCCGCACACCGGCCAGATCTGGATGCTCCTGTGGCACGGCCAGGCGGGGTCACCCGACGCCCAGTACGGAAACATGGAGGTCGACGGCTACGGCTACGCCCCCTGCGTCACCTCCGCGCAGGAGCTGTCGGCCAGCGGCTGGAACCGCTCCTACGAGGTGGTCGACGGCGTCGACGTCGCCCGCGCCCTCTACCCCGACCACTACGGCCTCTGGCTCAACCCGCACGCCCCCGGCGGCGGCGTCGGCATCCCCTGGCTCGACCTGCGCCGGATCGCCACGGGCCTGGACCGCCAGCCCGCCGGACCGCTGCGGCTGTCCGAACCGGCCATCGAGGTCCCGCAGTTCTACGCCCTGCTCGCGCAGAACGCCCACCGCACCCCGGCCGTCCGCTCCCTGCGCCGCGCCTGGGTGCAGCCCGCGCTCGGGGCGCCGTACCTCGCGATCGGCCTGGATGTGTACGACGCCTCGCCGCCGGCCGTGGACTCGGTGCGCGCGATGATGCAGCAGTCCCTCGGCGCCGTACCGGACGGGCTCCCCGTCTCGACCGTCGCGATGTCCGACGAGCACGACCCGGTCGCCATGTGGCTGCGGGCGAACGCCCGGCCCTTCTACGACCGCGAGGCCCACGCCACCGCCCCCGTCCAGGCCCCGGCCTCGGGCTACGGCTACCCGCCGGCGCAGGGCCGGTACTGACGCGGTCGGCACCTGCCGTCGCCCCGCCGGCCGTCCCGCTCGCGGACGCCGGTGGCACGCGGCGTGACGCGTACGTCCAACGCCGTATCGTCCGGACCACGCGCCTGCGTGTCCGGATAACGGAATCCCCTTGTCGGCATCACGGTTGCGCATACTTTCTCCATCAGGCCTGGCGTGTGATCGTGAGCGCGTTGAAGACTCGCCTCTCAGGCGCGAGGCCGTCGATCCTGTGAGCGATACCAAGCTGAGGATCGGCCTGACGGTGGCCGTACCATCTGCGGACGCCACGCCATAGCCACAGTGGATCAAGCCGCCGACAACGGTGGGCAAGGGGGCCGGTGACCACCGGCGAGAAGGGGCAGGGCACTTGTGACGGCACCGATCGAGACCACCGGATCGCAGGCCGAGGCCCAGCCGGAGGCCGTGCTGGCGGGTGTGAAGTCCCAGAACATCGAGGGCCGGTCCCTCGGGCAGATCGCCTGGACCCGCTTCAAGCGCGACAAGGTGGCGGTCGCGGGCGGCGTCGTGGTCGTGCTGCTCATCCTGACGGCCGCACTGTCCCGCCCGCTCCAGTCGCTGCTGGGCCTCGACCCCAACGCCTTCCACCAGGACCTCATCGACCCCAACACCACCCTCCCCAAGGGTGACTTCGGCGGTATGAGCTGGGACCACCCCCTCGGTGTGGAGCCGAAGTTCGGGCGCGACATCCTCGCCCGCATCCTGGAGGGCTCCTGGGTCTCCCTCGTCGTGGCCTTCGGAGCTACGGTGCTGTCCAATGCGATCGGCACCGTGCTCGGCCTGATCGCGGGCTACTACGGCGGGCGCGTCGACGCGGTCATCAGCCGGCTCATGGACACGTTCCTGGCCTTCCCGCTGCTGCTCTTCGCCATCGCCATCTCGGCGACGCTCCAGGGCGGCGCGTTCGGACTCGAGGGCCTCCCGCTGCACATCCTCGTGCTGATCTTCGTGATCGGCTTCTTCAACTGGCCCTACATGGGCCGCATCGTCCGCGGTCAGACGCTGGCGCTGCGCGAGCGGGAGTTCGTCGACGCCTCACGGGGGATGGGCGCCTCCGGGCCGTACATCCTCTTCAAGGAGCTGCTGCCGAACCTGGTCGCGCCGATCATCGTCTACTCGACGCTGCTCATCCCGACCAACATCCTCTTCGAGGCCTCCCTCAGCTTCCTCGGCGTGGGCATCCAGCCGCCGCAGGCGTCGTGGGGCGGCATGCTCAACCAGGCGGTCGACTTCTTCGAGGTCGATCCCCAGTACATGCTCGTCCCCGGTCTCGCCATCTTCGTCACCGTACTGGCCTTCAACCTCCTCGGTGACGGCCTCCGGGACGCTCTCGACCCCCGCAGCCGCTGACGTCTGCGGTCGCGGCCGGTGCCGTGTCCAGCCCAAGTGTTCAACTTCAGAAGGGGAATCCGACCATCATGCGAAGGTCAGCAATTGCCGTCGCTGCGGCCATCAGCAGCGCCAGCCTCGTGTTGGCGGGCTGCAGCAAGGCCGACGACAACGGCGACGACGGCGGCAGCAAGGCCACCGCCGATGCCGCCACCAAGTCGGTCGTGAACGCCTCCACGGAGAAGGGCGGCACGGTCACCTACGCGATGTCCGACGTGCCGGACTCGTTCGACCCGGGCAACACGTACTACGCGTACATGTACAACTTCAGCCGCCTCTACGCGCGTCCGCTGCTCACCTTCAAGCCGGCCCCCGGCGAGAAGGGCAACGAGATCGTGCCGGACCTGGCGGAGGGCAAGGGTCAGTCGTCCGACGGCGGCAAGACCTGGACGTACAAGCTCCGCCAGGGCGTGAAGTACGAGGACGGCACGGAGGTCACCTCGGCGGACGTCAAGTACGCGGTGGAGCGCTCCAACTTCGCCCGTGACGTGCTCTCCCTCGGTCCGAACTACTTCGCCCAGTTCCTGGAGGGCGGCGACAAGTACAAGGGCCCGTACAAGGACAAGAGCGACAAGGGCCTGGCGTCGATCGAGACGCCGGACAAGTACACGATCACCTTCAAGCTCAAGCAGCCGTTCACGGACTTCGACTACCTGGTCACCGCCCCGCAGACGGCTCCGGTGCCGAAGGCCAAGGACACCGGCGTCGACTACACCAAGAAGATCGTCTCCTCTGGCTCGTACAAGTTCCAGAGCTACGAGGAGGGCAAGTCGGTCACCCTGGTGCGCAACCCCGAGTGGAGCGCCAAGACCGACCCGCTGCGCAAGCAGTACCCGGACAAGATCGTGGTCAACCTGAAGGTCAACCAGGCCACGATCGACAAGGACCTGATGGCCGGCACCACCACCGTCGACCTGGCGGGCCGCGGCGTGGACACGCAGACGCAGGCCCAGCTGCTCAACAACAAGGACCAGAAGGCCAACACGGACAACACCTACGGTGGCCGTCTCGTCTACGCGGCGCTCAACACCACGGTCAAGCCGTTCGACAACGTCGAGTGCCGCAAGGCCGTGCAGTACGCCATCGACAAGGTGGCCGTGCAGACCGCGCAGGGCGGCCCGGTCCGCGGTGACATCGCCTCCACGGTGCTGCCGCCGGACGTCATCGGCTACCAGAAGTTCGACGCCTACCCCACCAAGGGCAACAAGGGTGACGCCGCCAAGGCCAAGGAGCACCTGAGCGCCTGCAAGCAGCCGAACGGCTTCAAGACCTACATCTCCGCGCGCAGCGACCGTCAGCAGGAGGTCGACGCGGCCACGGCGATCATCGACTCGCTGAAGAAGGTCGGCATCAACGCCGAGATGAAGCAGTACCCGTCCGGCAAGTACTTCACGGACTACGCCGGTGTGCCCGCGTTCGCCAAGAAGCAGGGCATCGGCATCATGATGATGCAGTGGGGCGCCGACTGGCCGACCGGCTACGGCTACCTGAACCAGATCCTCAACGGCAAGGCCATCAGCGCCTCCGGCAACACCAACCTCTCGTCGTTCGACAACGCTGAGGTCAACAAGCTGCTCGACGAGGCCATCCAGAACCCCGACGAGTCGGCGCGCAACGCCGCCTACGCCGAGGCCGACAAGAAGACGATGGACGAGGCCGTCATCGTGCCGCTGACCTACTTCAAGGTCTTGCTGTACCGCTCGCCGAACGCCACCAACGTGGTCTCCTCGGCCGCCTGGAGCGGTCAGTACGACGCCCTCAACCTCGGTACGACGAAGAAGTAGCGCGAAGAGCAGCCCTGGAAGGCAGGTGAAGGCATTGGCGCCCGTGGGGCTCACCCCCCGCGGGCGCCGGCGCCGGTCCCCGTGATCTCGTACATCATCCGCCGGGCGATCGCGGCAGTGATCCTGCTGCTGGTCGTCACCGCGGTCACCTTCGGCATCTTCTTCCTGCTGCCGAGACTGGCCGGGCAGAGTCCCGACCAGCTGGCCGCCCAGTACATCGGAAAGAACCCTTCGCCCGAGGACATCCTGGCGGTCAAGCAGAACCTCGGGCTCGACAAGCCGGTCTACGAGCAGTACTGGGAGTTCATCAAGGGGATCGTCTCCGGCGCCACCTACAACCTCGGCCCGAACACGGTCAAGTGCGAGCTGCCCTGCTTCGGTTATTCCTTCAAGAACCACATCGAAGTCTGGCCCCAGCTCGTGGACCGGCTGCCGGTGACCATCTCCCTGGCCGCGGGCGCCGCCGTGCTGTGGCTGCTGTCGGGCGTCGCCGCCGGTGTGATCTCCGCGCTCAAGCCGGGCTCGTTCTTCGACCGCGCCGCGATGGGCGTGGCCCTCGCCGGTGTGTCGCTCCCCATGTTCTTCACCGGCCAGCTGGCCCTGCTCGTCTTCAGCTATCAGCTGGACATCTTCGGGCGGACCTATGTGCCGTTCACCGAGAACCCGTCCCAGTGGGCCAACACCCTGTTCCTGCCGTGGTGTTCGCTGGCCTTGCTGTACTCCGCCATCTACGCGCGGCTCACCCGGTCCGGCATGCTCGAAACCATGAACGAGGACTTCATCCGCACCGCACGGGCCAAGGGCCTGAAGGAGCGCAAGGTCGTCGTCAAGCACGGCCTGCGGGCGGCGCTCACGCCGATCGTGACGGTCTTCGGCATGGACATCGGCCTGCTGCTCGGCGGCGCGGTGATCACCGAGTCGGTGTTCTCCCTGCCCGGCATCGGCCAGTACGCCGTCCAGGCCATCACCGACAACGACCTGCCGCCGATCCTCGGCGTCACCCTGCTGGCGGCCTTCTTCGTCGTGCTCTGCAACCTGGTGGTGGACGTGCTGTACGCCACCGTCGACCCGCGCGTGAGGCTCTCGTGACCGAACTGACCAAGACCGGGGCCGCCGTGGGCGAGCCGACGCCCAGCGGGGAGGGCCCCCGGGCCTTCCTCGACGTGCGTGACCTCAAGGTGCACTTCCCGACCGACGACGGCCTGGTCAAGTCCGTCGACGGGCTCTCCTTCCAGCTGGAGAAGGGCCAGACCCTCGGCATAGTGGGCGAGTCCGGCTCGGGCAAGTCGGTAACCTCGCTGGCCATCATGGGCCTGCACCGCCTGGGCAACCGCGGCAAGAACGTGCGGATGTCCGGCGAGATCTGGCTCGACGGCAAGGAACTCGTCTCGGCGAGCCCCGACGAGGTGCGCCGGCTGCGCGGCCATGAGATGGCGATGATCTTCCAGGACCCGCTGTCCGCGATGCACCCGTACTACACGGTCGGCAACCAGATCGTCGAGGCGTACCGGGTCCACCACGACGTCGACAAGAAGACCGCCCGCAGGCGCGCCGTCGAACTCCTCGACCGGGTCGGCATCCCCGAGCCCGACAAGCGCGTCAACAGCTACCCGCACGAATTCTCCGGCGGTATGCGCCAGCGCGCGATGATCGCCATGGCGCTGGTCAACAATCCCGAGCTGCTGATCGCGGACGAGCCGACCACCGCGCTCGACGTGACCGTGCAGGCGCAGATCCTCGACCTGATCCGGGACCTGCAGAAGGAGTTCGGCTCCGCGGTCATCATCATCACGCACGACCTCGGCGTGGTCGCCGAGATCGCCGACGACATCCTCGTGATGTACGGCGGGCGCTGTGTGGAGCGCGGACCGGTCGACACGATCTTCTACCAGCCGCAGCATCCCTACACCTGGGGCCTGCTCGGCTCGATGCCGCGGATCGACCGCGAGCAGACCGACCGGCTCATCCCGGTCAAGGGCCAGCCGCCCAGCCTCATCAACGTCCCCTCGGGGTGCGCGTTCAACCCCCGCTGTCCGTACGCGGACCTCCCCAAGGGCGGGATCACCCGCACCGAGCGGCCCGAGCTGCGCGAGGTGGGCGGCAGGCACTTCACCGCCTGCCACCTGTCGCAGGAGGACCGCACCCGGATCTGGAACGAAGAGATTGCGCCGAAGCTGTGAGCGAGACCGATACCCGGGCAGGGACGACGGCCGTGACCGACGATGAGAAACCGCTGCTCAAGGTCGAGGGACTGGTCAAGCACTTCCCCATCAAGAAGGGCCTGCTGCAGCGGCAGGCCGGGGCGGTCAAGGCCGTGGACGGCATCGACTTCGAGGTGCGCCGCGGCGAGACCCTCGGCGTCGTCGGCGAGTCCGGCTGCGGCAAGTCGACCATGGGCCGTCTCATCACGCGGCTGCTCGAACCCAGCGGCGGGAAGATCGAGTTCGATGGCAAGGACATCACGCACCTCGGCACGAGCGGCATGCGCCCGCTCCGCCGCGACGTGCAGATGATCTTCCAGGACCCGTACGGCTCGCTGAACCCCCGGCACACCATCGGCACCATCGTCTCGGCGCCGTTCCGGTTGCAGGGCGTGGAACCGGAGGGCGGCGTCAAGCAGGAGGTCCAGCGCCTCCTGGAGCTGGTGGGTCTGAGCCCCGAGCACTACAACCGTTACCCGCACGAGTTCTCCGGCGGTCAGCGGCAGCGCATCGGCATCGCCCGGGCACTGGCCCTGAAGCCGCGGATGGTCGTGGCCGACGAGCCGGTCTCCGCGCTCGACGTGTCGATCCAGGCCCAGGTCGTCAACCTGATGGACGACCTCCAGGACGAGCTCGGCCTGACGTACGTGATCATCGCGCACGACCTGTCGGTCGTCCGGCACGTCTCGGACCGGATCGCGGTGATGTACCTCGGCAAGATCGTCGAGCTGGCCGACCGGGACGCGCTGTACGCCAGTCCGATGCACCCGTACACCAAGGCCCTGCTGTCCGCGGTGCCGATCCCGGATCCGCGGCGCAGGGCGGCCAAGAGCGAGCGCATCCTGCTCAGGGGCGACGTGCCCTCGCCGATCGCCCCGCCGAGCGGGTGCCGCTTCCACACCCGGTGCTGGAAGGCGACGGAGATCTGCAGGACGACCGAGCCGCCGCTGGCGGAGCTGCGCGCCGGGCAGCGGGTCGCCTGCCACCACCCGGAGAACTTCGCCGACCAGCAGCCGCAGGACACCGTGCTCCTCTCGGAGGCCAAGCAGGCCGTGGAGCTCGTGCCGGCGGCGGCCGTGGAGAAGTCGGCGCAGGCGTCGAAGGCCGTGGCCGCCGAGGGTTCCTCCGCTGCCGAGGCCGTCGCGCGGTCGGCGGACTCCGGTGAGGCATCCGGTGAGGCATCCGGTGAGGCATCCGGCGAGGCCTCCGGTGCCGCCGGGGCCGAGGAGTCCCCGGAGGCCGGAGGTTCGAAGGCATAACCGCTGACCGGGTCCCGCAGTCCTGCTGCCGCGGCCCGGTCCGGAACGCGGCGACTCGGCCCCCGATCCCTGGTGCGGATCGGGGGCCGAGGGCGTTGCCACCCGTCGCGTCGTCGGCGCACGCGACGGTGCGGCTCAGCTCGCCTGCTGTCCTGCGGGCTGGTCCAGCACCCCCGACTGCGCGACCAAATAGGCGAGTTGGGCACGGCTGCGACTGCCCAGCGCCTCCGCGGCCTTCTTGATGTGGGCCGCGACCGTGCGGGAACTCATGCCGAGACGGCTCGCGATGCTCGCGTCGGTGTACCCGTCGACCATCAACCGCAAGATGGCCTGCCGCGTCTGGTCGGTCAGCAGCGGCGGCCGCTGGCAGGACGCCACGACGGGGATGGGATCCGCTCGCTCCCAGGCGTGTTCGAAGACGCCGACGAGGTAGGCGACGACCCCGGGGTGCTCGATCATGAGGGCCGACTGACGGCGCTCCTGCTGGGCGTTCGGGATGAAGGCCACGGTCCGGTCGCAGATGATCAGGCGCTCGAACAGCTCGTCGAGCGTGCGGACCTCGGCGCCGTTCTTGGCCACCTGCTCGATGTAGGTCAGGGTGGGGCCGTGCGAGCGGGCGGTGTGCTGGTACAGGGTGCGCTGCCGGACACCCCGGGCCAGCAGGGCGAGGTCCCGGTCGAGGGCTTCGGCCAGGATGTTCTCGGAGCGGCCGCCGCCGGGCTGGGCGGTGAGGAGTTCCTCCCGGCAGGACCGTACGGCCTCCTCCAGCGAGGCGCTGATGGCCTCCTCCCCCAGGAGCGGCCGGACGGGCGCTCGTCGCTGCTGTTGCACGTCCGCGTAGGTGCTGTTGGCACGTGAAATCGCGAGGTGCAGTGCGGCCAGGGCATCCTGCTGTTCCAGGATGACGCGGTGGATGGGCTGGCTGAGCACGCTCAGGGCGACGTCCGGTGACACGGGTTCGAGCGTTCCGGAGTTCGATGCGGCGGGCCGGAGCAGCCCCAGGGTATGGAGACACTCCGCCACCTCCGTAGAGGTGCTGCCGTTCATGAGTGCGTCCCGGTACTGGGTGAGTCCCCGGTCGCAGAGTTCCACCTCACCGGTTCTGGCGAGGTTGTCCATTTCTGTGCACATGTGCCCCCCCTTCAGGTTTCCGTAGTGCAGATTCATGATCCCACCTGCGGCTGGATCTGTGCCCTCAGTGTCGGCAGGATCTCTTTCCGTCACAGGGGGCGGTGAAAAGGCCGTCTCGTGCAGGATTCTGGGGGACTGAGATGAAGACGCGATATCGACGTGCTGTGAGCATGCTTGCGGCCGGAGCCTTCTCGGCTCTTGCGCTGTGGATGTCCGCTCCGACGGGGGGCGGCTTCGCGGTCGCCGAGGCGAACGTCACCGTCAAGCCCGACGATTCCGGGTGGGGCGCGTGACCATCATCGGCAGCGAGGCGCGGGAAACGGTCCTCCTGGGAGAATTCCGCAGAAGGCTCGACGACCTGAAGGTGAACGGGCTCTACCGCGAGTTCATCGCGGGTGCCCACCGGGCCGACGACCGTGGTCAGACCCAGTACGGCGACCGGCGGCTCCAGGTCTGGTGCAGCAACGACTACCTGGGGCTGAGCCAGCATCCGGACGTCATTCTCGCGCAGATCGAGTCCACCTTCCGGCACGGCACCGGAAACGGCGGGTCCCGCAATATCGCGGGCACCAGCGCCAGTCATGTGGAGCTGGAGGAGAGGCTCGCCGCCTGGCACGGGAAAGAGCGGGCGCTGATCTTCTCCAGCGGGTACGTCGCGAACTTCGAGTCGCTGAGCACGATGATCTCCGCGGTGCCGGACACGGTCGTGTTCTCGGACGCCCTGAATCACCGCTCGCTCATCGAGGGAATTTCCCGCACCGGATGCCGGAAGCATGTATTCCGGCACAACGACGCGGACGCCCTGGAAAGCGATCTCTCCCGGTACCCGCTTGAGCAGCCCAAGATCATCGTGTTCGAGACCGTCTATTCCATGGACGGGGACGTGGCGCCGCTGAGTGCCTTTCTCGATCTCGCCGAGAGGTACAACGCGCTCACATTCGTCGACGAGACGCACGCCATCGGTGTGCGGGGACCGACGGGCGCCGGCCTGAGCGAGGAACTCGGCGACCACCGGGCCACCTTCATCCAGGGGGTCTTCGGCAAGGCCATCGGGACGGTCGGCGGCTATGTGGCCGGGCCCGACACCGCCCTGGACTACGTGCGCTCCTTCGCCCCCGGCTTCATCTTCACCACCGCCCTGCCCCAGGCCGGCGTCGACGCCACGCTCAAGGGCCTGGACCTGGTGCAGCGGGACGGGGGACTGCGCGTCGCCCTGGACGCGGGGACCCGGTACACGAAGAACGCCCTGCGCGCGGCCGGCATCGACTTCATCGACGCCGACAGCCACCTCGTCCCCGTGATGGTCCCGGGCGCCGAGCGTGTCCGCCGCGTGGCCCGGCGCCTGCTGGACGAGTTCGGCATCTACGTCCAGCCCATCAACTTCCCCTCGGTGCCCCGGGGCACCGAACGGTTCCGGGTGACCGTGGCTCCGTACCGCACCCGCGAGCAGATCGACTACTTCGTCCAGGCGCTCACCGCGTGCCTGGCAGACGCCTGAGGGAGACTCTCGTGAAGTTCACCGACATCACCCCGTACATCGGTGCCGAGCTGACCGGGGCCGTCTACGAGGACCTGGAGCGGCCCGAGGTCTTCGACGAGCTCGTACGCAACGTGCACGAGCGGCAGCTGGTCGTCGTCCGCTCCATCGATCTCACGCCGAAGCAGCAGATCGCCCTGGCCTCGCGCCTCGGCCGGCCCGTGCCGTTCGTGATCAGCAAGTACCGCCACCCGGAGTACCCGGAGATCATGATCTCGTCCAACGAGGTCAAGAACGACAAGCCGATCGGCGTGGCCCGGGTGGGCAACTTCTGGCACCAGGACTCCACCTTCGTCGCCGACCCCGCGCCGTTCACCATGCTGCACGGCGTCAACGTCCCCGGCACCAGCGGCCACACCCTCTTCGCCAGCGCCGTGGACGTGTACGACCGGCTGCCCGAGGAGTGGAAGCGGAAGCTGGCCGACGCCACGGGGATCCACACCGTGGCCAAGCGGCTGCGGATCCGCCCCGAGCACGTCGGGCTGTCCGCCGCGGAGTTCAAGGCGCAGGCCGAGACGGAACACCCGCCCGTGCGCCACCCGCTGGTGCGGCACGACGAGGTCACCGGCCGCCCCTACCTGTACGGGTCCCGCGAGTACATGGAGGGCGTCGTGGGCTTCGACGCCAACGAGACCGAGGAGTTCTTCACCCTCGTCGACGGCCTGATCCAGGACCCGGAGCACGTCTACACCCACCGGTGGACCACCAACGACCTGCTGGTGTGGAAGACCAGGACGACGTATCACGCGGCCACCGACGTGGAGCCGGGCGTGAACCGGACGGTGCACCGGGTGAGCATCGAATCGGGTGAGCAGTGGGCGGCATAGTCGACTTCGACGTATGCTTCCCCGCCTCCCGGATCAGCGCCGAGGACCTGCACACCACGTCCGGTGTGCCCGTCCCGGACATCCTGGAGGTCACCCACAGCAAGGAGTTCCCCGTCCTCGGGGAGCACGAGCTGTCCTGGGAGCTGGCGCTGCAGGCGGCCCTGGCCGTCCTGCGGCGCACGCCGGTGCCGCGCGGCGCCATCCGCCAGGTGATCTACGCGGGTTCGGGCGAGTGGGACGTCCCGTTCTGGTCGCCCGCCGCGAAGGTCGCCCATGAGCTGGGCATCGACCGCGCGCACTGCTTCGAGGTCACCAACTTCTGCAACGCCGGCTCGGTGGCGCTCCGGGTGGCCCTGGACGGGGCCGGCCCGGGCCCGGGCGAGTACGCCCTGGTGCTCGTCGCCGACCGGCTCAGCCGGATGGTGGACCGCACCGACCCGGGTTCCCGGGCGCTGTTCAACTTCGGGGACGCCGCGGCGGCGATGCTCGTCACCGCCGACGGCCCCCGGTCGTTCGAACTGCTGCACTCGGCCATGCGCACCGATCCCGGCTGGGTGGACTACTACGCGGGGGAGTGGCGGCAGGGCCGGGTCAGGATCCGCCGGGAGCCGCACCGGCCGGGGCTGTCCGAGGCGTACGTCGCCAACTTCTCGGCGCTGCTCCAGGAGACCCTGGCGGCGCTCGGCCGGACTCCCGACGACATCGACCACTTCCTGATCAACCAGGGCGACCGGCGGATGCACGAACGGCTCCTGGACACCATCGGGATCCCGGCCGGGCGCAGCGTCTTCAACTACGACCGGCTCGGCCACATGGGCGGCGCCGACACCCTCATCGCCCTGCGGGAACTGGCGGACGAGCGGCGGCTGCGCAGCGGGGACCTGGTCGTGCTGGCGACCAGCGCCATGGGGTTCAGCTGGGGCATCACGGCCTTGGAATACCGGGGGATTCAAGGATGAGGATTCTCGTCATACACCAGGTTCCGTACCGCAAGATCGACTACCACCGCGGTATCGACCACGACCTTCACGAGGTCACGTACATCGGCCAGCCGCACCGCATGGCCGACCTGCCCGCCGAACTCAGGTGCCGCAGGCTCGTGCTCGACGAGGGCGAAGACCTCCTGGACGGCATCCTCGCCCGCACCTCGCGCGCCGACGGCTACGAGAAGGTGCTCTCCCTCTCGGAGTTCGCCATGTTCGAGGCCCGGCGCGTACGGGAGCACCTCGGGCTGCCGGGCCCGGACCTCGCGCAGGTGGAACGGGTGCGCGACAAGGTCAGCATGAAGGCCGCCCTGGCCGGCTCGGGCATCCGGTACCCGCGGTTCGTCGCGGCCCCGCCCGCCTGCGGCCCGCTGCCCTGGTCCGGGCGGACCGTCGTCAAGCCCCGGCAGGGCGCCTCCAGCGAGGGCGTCGCCGTGTACGCGACCGCCAGGGAGGCCCTGAGCGCCTACCGCCGGCTGGACAACCCGCGCGAACACCAGCTGGAGGAGTACGTCGAGGGCGACATCCTGCACGCCGACGGGCTGGTCAGCGACGGCGAGCTGGTGCACCTCGTGGTGAGCCGGTACATCACCAAGCCGGTGGACTTCGTCACCGGCACACCGCTGGGCTCGTACCAACTGCCGTACGACGAGACGCACTTCGCCTTCGCCGCCCGGGTCGTCAAGGCGCTCGGCATCACCGAGGGGTGCCTGCACCTGGAGATGTTCGAGACCCCCGAGGGGGACCTGGTCTTCCTGGAGGTCGCCAACCGGGTCGGCGGCGCCGGGGTCATCACCGCGCACGAACGGCACAGCGGCGTCCATCTGCCCACGCACGAGATCGCCGTCCGGCTGGGGCTCCCCCGGCCCGAGCCGTCCGGGGCGACCGGGCGCCACCACGCGTGGCTGGTGTTCCCCGGGCACCATCTGCCGCCGGGCACGACGGTCGACGTCACCGTGCCCGACCACCTGGCGCACCACCCGTGCGTCGACCGGCTGCACCGACTCGGCCCGACCGAGCCGCTGCCGGACCACGTCACCTACCAGGAGTGGCTGGTACCGGTGTTCGTGGAGGCCTCCCACCGGGACTCGGAGGTGCTGGGCGACTTCCTGCGGGAGTGCGTCCGCGCCATCACGGTGAAGCCGACCGCTGCGGCGGCGGCCGCGCCGGAGGTGGGGCTTGCTGCGTCTGCGGTGGCCCTGCCGGGTGCGGGTCTGTCCGCTTCCGCGGCGGCTCCCGGTCCGGTGGAGCTTTCCGCTGCTGCGGCGGTCCCCGCGTCCATGGATCTGGCCGCCTCCGCAGAGCCCTCCGCCACCGCCGAGCTGAGGAACGTCTCATGAGGTACTACCCCACCGATCTGCTGCTGGCGGTCGAGGACGCCGAGCGGGCGCTGGCCGAGCCGGAGTCCGGGCTCGCCCGGCTGCTTCGCGAGGCCGGGCTGTCCGCCCTGGCCGGGCTGTTCGCCGGTGCCGCCGTCACCGAGGGACTGGACAGGCTCCTCGGGGGCCTCGGCCAGTTCCCCTGGCAGCCGGCGGTCGACAGCGACGACGTCTACCTGATCTCGCCGGCCGGTGTGGTCGTCCTCGACGACCACCGGCCCGGCAACACCCTGCGCGGGCTGCTGCTCGCCTGGGCCGTGGGCAACGAGGTCGTCGTCCGCACCGTCCGGGAGTCCTTCTGGACCGCGCTCGCCGGCCGGCTGCGCGCCTTCGGCCATCCCCTTCCGCCGCTGCGGGCGACCGCCCCGGACGCCCCCGTCCCGGCCGGGGCACGGCCGGTCGCCGTACCCGACGTCGTACCGGTCCTGCGCACGGGCACGCCCGACACCCGTCCCGAGGCCGCCCTCGGCCTGGCCGCCCTCGACCCGGCCCCCTTCGACCCGGCCGTCTTCGCCGAGCCCGTCTCCGGCTCGCCGTCCGGCGACACCGAGGACATCCTGATCGTCCTGGGGGCGCGGGAGGCCGCCGACCCGGCCGGGCTGGTGGGCGACGTGCCCGGTGAGGACTGCCGGGCTCCCTGGCCGCACCGGCTCCTGCGGCGCGAGCACCTGCGCGGCACGACCCTGTCCGCGGCCCGGAGCGCCGACCGGGCGCGGGAGGCCGACCGGGTGGGGGCCCGGCTGCGCTACCTCGTCGGGCAGGCCCGCCGCACCCCGTTCTACCGGGACCTGCCGGCCGTGACCGGTCTGGACGACCTCGGCCGGCTGCCCGTCCTGGAGAAGGCGGCGCTCGAGGCGAACTCCCTGCCGGGCAGCCGCGGCATGTCCACCGACCGGCCGCGCACGGGCGAGGTGCTGCGCAGCGGCGCCAGCACCGGCGCCCCCCGCTACATCGTGTACTCCCGCACCGACTGGGAGAACATGATCCGCGAGGCCATCCCCCTCTTCCGCACCCTCGGCCTGGAGAACGGCGACCGGCTGATCAACACCCTGTACGGCGGCGGCCTGTACGGCGGTCTGAGCACCACCCTGTGCGAGCTGTCCCGGATGCCCCTGGAGTGCTACTCCACCGCGCAGGCCATCTCCGTGGACGACCTGCTCATGCTCTGCGAGAGCTTCGAGGCGAACGCCCTGCTGGGCCTGCCCGTGCTGATCATGCCGCTGCTGCGCGAGGCGAAGCAGCGCCGGCCCGGCCTGCGCCTGGAGAAGGTCGTCTACGGCGGTACGCCCATGACCGAGACCGACAAGGACTGGCTGCGCGAGGAGCTCGGCGCCCGGGTCGTCACCAGCATCCTGGCCGCCAACGACGGTGCCCAACTGGGCTACCAGTGCGCGCGGATGGGCGGGACGCTGCACCACGCCTGCCCGGACTACAACCTCATCGAGGTCGTCGACGAGAACCTCGTCCCCGTCCCGGAGGGCGAACCCGGCGAACTGCTGATCACCAGCCTGCAGAAGTTCGAGGGCCCGCTGATCCGCTACCGCATCGGCGACCTGGGCCGGGTCTTCCAGTACGACTGCCCGTGCGGGGTGTCCGGGCCCGTCCTGGAATACCTGGGCCGCGCCGACGGACAGGTCAAGGTCAAGGGCGCCACCGTCACCCACGCCGAGATGCTCGCGGCCCTGGAGGTGTTCCGGGTCTCCCAGCTCCAGGTCGAGATCGTCTCCGTGGACGGCAGGGAGACCGTGATCGCCCGGGTCGAGTCGCCCCTGGCCCTGGACGCCGGGGAGGTCCGCGACCACCTTGCGCGGCAGTTCAAGACCCTCGACCAGGAGCACCTGTTCAACGACGCCCTCGACGTCTTCGAGCTGGTCGTCGAGTGCCACCCCGAAGGCGGCCTCACCCGCAACGCCACCAGCGGCAAGATCAAGCCCGTCATCGACCGCCGCCTGGTGGACGCATGACGGACGACACCGCCCTCACCCCGGCCCCCGAGCCGTATCTCGGCCATCCGCACCTCGCCGGGGACCTCGTCACCTTCGTCGCCGACGGCGACGTCTGGCTGGCCCCGCTCGCGGACGCCACCGGGACGACCGCGGTCGCCCGGCGCGTCACCACCGGCGCCGCGTCCGCCGCACACCCCCGGCTCAGCCCCGACGCCCGGCGCGTGGCCTGGACGGCGGACCACGACCTGCACACGGCCGTGGTGGCCGGGCCGGACCTGCCCGGATCCGAGCCGTACCGACGCCTGACCCACTGGGGCGACGCCGACTGCGCCGTACGGGGCTGGCTGTCCCCGACCGAGGTACTGGCCGTCAGGAGCAGCCCCGGACACGGCAAGTGGCGCACCCGCGCCTGGGCCGTGCCGCTGGACCGCCCCGCGCGCTGCCTGCCGTACGGCCCCGCCGACGAGGTCGCGCACGGGCCGGACGGCGCGGTCCTGCTGGGCACACCCGTCTTCCGGGACCCCGCCTGCTGGAAGCGGTACGGCGGCGGCATGGGCGGCCGGATCTGGTACGCGCCGGACGGTGCCGAGTTCACCCGGATCCTCGCGGACGTCGGCGGACACCTCGTCAACCCCATGTGGGTGGACGGGCGTATCGCCTTCCTCTCCGACCACGAGGGCACCGGCGCCCTGTACTCCACCGCGCGGGACGGCTCCGGGCTGCGCCGGCACACGCCGACGACGGGCCACTACGCCCGCCACGCGACGACCGACGGCAGCCGGGTCGTCTACGCCGCCGGCGGCGACCTGTGGCTGCTGCCGTCGCTCGACGCCGCGCCCGTACGCCTGCGCATCACGCTCGGCGCCCTGCGCGCCGGACGGCTGCCGTTCCAGGTCACCGGCGAACAGGCGCTGGGCGACTTCGCCCTGGACGCCGCCGGGGACACCCTCGCCGTCGAGGTGCGCGGCACCGTCCACCTGCTGTCGGCCACGAGCGGCGTGCCCCGCACCCTGCTCGACGACCCCGGGGTGCGCCGGCGGCTGCCCGTCGCGCTGCCCTCGGACGGCGGCGTCGTCTGCGTGAGCGACGCCGGCGGCGAGGACGGCCTGGAGATCGCCCGGCCGGACGCCGCCGGCCCCCGCCGGATCGGGCACGGCGAGTTCGGCCGGGTGACCGCGCTGGCCGCCGCGCCGGACGGCGGGAGCTGCGCGGTGGCCTGCGACGACGGACGCCTGCTCGTCGTCGACCTGGAGTCCGGCAAGACCACCGAGATCGCCCGCAGCGCCCACCGCGAGGTGCGCGGACCGGCCTTCTCCCCGGACTCCCGCCATCTCGCGTGGGCGGAGCTGTACCGCCCGTCGGACGGGTCGACCCCGGCGGAGGGGTCGCACATCCGCCTCGCCCGGCTGTCCGACGGCCGGATCACCGACGTCACCGCCCCGCGCTTCAACGACACCGACCCGGTCTTCACCCGGGACGGCAGGTTCCTGGCGTTCCTGTCCAACCGCACCTTCGACCCCGTCTACGACCAGCACAGCTTCGACCTCGGCTTCCTGCCCGGCGTCCGCCCCTACCTGGTGGCGCTCGCGGTCGGCACCCCCTCGCCGTTCGGCCCCGGGCACGGGCCCGGGCCGGCGCGGCCGCACGGCGGGGACGACGACCCGGCCGCGACGACCGTGGACTTCGAGGGCCTCGCCGACCGGATCGTCCCGGTGCCGGTCGGTCCCGGCCTGCGCACCGGCCTGACCGCGGTCGCCGGCGGTCTGGCGTGGCTGCGCCACCCCCTGGCCGGCAACCTCGGCGAGGCGGCGGCCGAGCCGGACGGCACCGGAACCCGCCTGGAGCACTACGACCTGACGTCCCGTCAGTGCGGCACGCTCGCCGGGGACGCCGACCGGTACGCCGTCTCCGGCGACGGACTGCGCCTCGCCGTACGGGTCGCGGACCGCCTCCTGGCCGGGCCCGCGGCTCCGGGCGGCGCGCGGACGCCGGTGCCGGTCGGCCGGATCCGCGTCACCGTCGATCCCGTGGCCGAGCGCCGGCAGATGTTCGACGAGGCCTGGCGGCTCATGCGGGACGGCTTCTGGCGTGCCGACCTCGCCGGGACCGACTGGGCCGGGCACCGCGAGCGCTACGCCGCGCTGGCGGACCGGGCCGGCACCCAGGCCGAACTCGCCGATGTCCTCTGGGAACTCCACGGCGAACTGGGCGCCTCGCACGCCTACGTACGGCCGCCCGCCCCGGCACCGGCCACCCCCGCGCCGGGGCTGCTCGGCGCCGACCTGTCGCCGGACGGCGACGGCGCCTGGCGCATCGACCGGATCCTGCCGGGGGAGTCCTCGGCGCCCGCGGCCCGCTCGCCGCTGGCCGAACCCGGGGTGGACGCGCGGACCGGAGACCGGATCGTCGCGGTGCACGGCAGGCCCGTGGACCCGGTGCACGGACCCGCCGCGGCCCTCGCCGGCCGGGCCGGAGAGCCCGTGCTCCTGACCCTGCGCCGCGCCGGCCGCGACCACGACGTCGTGGTCGTGCCCCTCGCCTCGGACGCCGAGCTGCGCTACCACGACCTGGTGCGCGGGCGCCGGGCCACGGTCCGCGAGCGCTCCGGCGGCCGGCTCGGCTATCTGCACCTGCCGGACATGATGTCCGCCGGCTGGGCGGCGCTCCACCGGGACCTCGGACCGGAACTCGCCCGCGACGGGCTGCTCGTGGACCTGCGCGGCAACACCGGCGGCCACATCTCGCCGCTGCTGCTGGAGAAACTCGGCCGCCGGATCAGCGGCTGGGACGTGTCCCGCCGCTGCGGCCCCGCTCCCTACCCGCAGGAGGCGCCGCGCGGCCCGGTCGTCGTCCTCGCCGACGAACGGACCGGCTCCGACGCCGAGATGGCCGTCCACGCCGTACGCCACCACGGCATCGGCCGGGTGGTCGGCACCCGCACCTGGGGCGGGGCGCTCGGCATGGACGACCCCGGCGTCCTCGTCGACGGCACCCTCGTCACCCAGCCGAAGCACGCGTTCTGGTTCGACGGGCCCGGCTGGGGACTGGAGAACCGGGGCGTGGACCCCGACGTCGAGGTCGCGATCGCGCCCCAGGACTGGGCGGCGGGCCGCGACCCGCAACTGGAGGCGGCCGTGCGCGAGGCCCTCTCCGCGCTGCGCCTCACCCCCGCGGCGGTGCCTCCCGCCCACTGATCCCCGGCCTCCGCACGCCGACCGTCCCCGAGCCCTCCCCGAGATTCCGAGACAAGGAAGAACCATGACGACCGCAGTGACCACACAGACGCAGGAGACCCCACCACAGAGTCTCTGGCGTCACCGTGACTTCATGCTCCTCTGGAGCGGACAGACCGTCAGCGAGGTGGGCTCCAACATCACCCAGCTGACGCTTCCCCTGGTGGCGCTGCTCATGCTCGACGCCACCACCTTCGAGGTCGGTCTGCTCACCGCGGCGACGACCCTGCCCTTCCTGCTGGTGGCCCTGCCCGCCGGGCCCGTGGTCGACCGGGTCATGAAGCGGCGCCTGATGGTGTGGTGCGACCTCGGCCGCATGGTGCTGGCCGGCTCCATCCCGGTCGCCGCGGTGCTCGGCGTCCTGACCCTCGTCCAGCTCTACCTCGTGGCCCTCGCCATGGGCGTGCTGTCCGTCTTCTTCGCGATCGCCTACCAGAGCTACCTGCCCTCGCTCGTCGGCAAGGACCAGCTCGTCGACGCCAACGGCAAGCTCGGCGCCACCCAGTCCTTCGCGCAGCTCACCGGATCGAGTTTCGGCGGCGCCCTGGTCACCCTGCTCGGCGCCGCCAAGGCCATGGCCGCGGACGCCGTGTCGTTCGGCGTCTCCGCGCTCACCCTGGTGCTGATCCGCACGCCCGAACCGACCCCGGAGCGCCCCGCCGAGAAGCGCCGGCTGCGCACCGAGATCGCCGAGGGCCTGCGCTTCGTCGTCGGCCACCCGATCCTGCGCAAGCTCGTCGCGTCCACCGCCGTCTCGAACTTCTTCGGCACGATCGTGCTCAGCCTCCAGACCGTCTACCTGGTCCGCGAGCTGAAGGCCGAACCGTGGGTGATCGGCCTGGTGATGGGCGGCTCGGCGGTGGGCGGCCTGGCCGGCGGCCTGATCGCCAACTGGGTCGGCAAGAAGATCGGCACCGCCCGGATGATCTGGCTCCCCGCGCTGTGCTTCGGCTGGGCCGGACTGCTCATCCCGGCGGCACAGCCGGGCTGGTCGACCGTCCTGGTGGCCGTCGGCATGACGATGCTCATGGTCATCTTCGTGCTCTACAACAGCTCCCAGGTCTCCTACCGGCAGACCATCACCCCGCCGGAGCTGCTCGGGCGCATGAACGCCTCGGTGCGCTGGATCATGTGGGGCACCATGCCGCTCGGTGCCCTGGCCGGCGGCGCGCTCGGCACGTACGTCGGCGTCCGTCCGATGCTGACGGTCTCGGCCCTCGGCGACTGGCTGGCCGTCCTGTTCATCGTCTTCTCCCCGCTGCGCAAGCTCCGGGACGTGCCCAAGGAGTAGCCCGGAGAGGAGGGAACGGGCGGTGATCTGCAGCGCCCCCCGGGGAGCCGCGGCCGAGGGGCCGCGGGGCGGGCCGGCCGGTGAGTCCGTCGTGGTGATCGTCGACGGCTACGGCACGGCACGCCACCTGCCCGCCCTGTTCGACGAGCGCGGCCACGCCTGCGTGCACGTGCGCAGCGGCCAGGAGGTTCCGGAGCACCTCCTGGCCCGCTTCCGTCCGGAGGCCTACCGCGAGCTGATCGTGGGGGACGGGACCCTGGGCCGGATCCTTCCCGCCGTCGCCGCTCACCGGCCCGTGGCGCTGGTGGCCGGGAGCCCCGGCGCCGCCGGCGTCGCCGACGCCCTGGCGCAGGCGCTCCGCCTGCGCGGCAACGACACCCGGCTCGGTGACGTCCGCCGGGACCGCTACCGGATGGCGGACGCGCTGCGGACCGCCGGGCTGCGCACGCCGCGTCAACTCCTGGTCAGCGACCTCGCCGGGCTGCTCGCCTGGTACGCCGGGGTGGGTGGCCGGGTGACCCTGGAGAGCCTCGGGGGGACCGGTTGCGTCCCCGCCCGGCGCATCCCGTGCGCGACCGAACACGACCTCGTCGCGGCGTTCCGCGGCCTCGTCGGCGCGGCGCCCGAGCCGGCCGGGCCGGCCGCGGCCCTGCTGGCCCGGGAGTGTCCGCCGCGCGGCAGGTACCACGTGAACACCGTCAGCCTCGACGGCACGCACCACGTGTGCGACATCTGGCAGGTGCGGCCGCCGGACCGGGACGCGGCCCCGGGGCTGTCCCGAGGCGTCCTGCTGTCCCGGCGCGGACCGGAGCAGGACGCGCTGGTCCTGCACACGCTGGCCGCCCTCGACATCCTCGGCCTGCGCCACGGACCGGCCCACACCGAGCTGGCGCTCACCCCCGAGGGGCCGTGCGTGCTGACGGTCGGGGCCCACCTGTCGGGCGGGGACCTGCCCCTGCTGGTGGCGGGGGCCGTCGGCAGCGGCCAGCTGGAGTGGACCGTGGACGCCTCCGTGGCACCCCAGCGCTTCTTCCGGCGGGCCGCCCGCGACTACCGGCGGACGCGTTCCGCGGCCTTCGTCCGCGCGGACGAAGGCCCCGCGCGCCCACCGGCGAGAATGTCGGGGTGCTCCAGCAACTCTTCAGTCCGTCCGTCCAGCACACGCTCGACCTGATCGGCATCTTCGTCTTCGCGATCTCCGGTGCCCTGCTGGCGGTGCGCAAGAACTTCGACGTCTTCGGCATCGCCGTCCTCGCCGAGGTCACCGCGCTGGGCGGCGGGCTCTTCCGCGACCTGGTCATCGGGGCCGTGCCGCCCGCCGCCTTCACGGACCTGGGGTACTTCCTCACCCCGCTGCTCGCCACGCTCCTCGTCTTCTTCCTGCACCCGCAGGTGGAGCGCATCCAGGTCGCCGTGAACGTCTTCGACGCGGCCGGCCTCGGCCTGTTCTGCGTCGCCGGCACGATCAAGGCGTACGAGTACGGGCTCGGCCTGACCGCCTCCGCCGGCCTGGGGCTGACCACCGCGGTCGGCGGCGGTGTGCTGCGGGACGTCCTCGCCAACGAGGTGCCGTCCCTGCTGCGCTGGGACCGCGACCTGTACGCGGTCCCGGCGATCGTCGGCTCCGCCCTGGTCGCCCTGTGTCTCCGCTACGACGCCCTGAACCCGCTCACCAGCGCCCTCGCGGTGATCACCGCCTTCGTACTGCGCCTGCTCGCGATGCGGTACCACTGGCGAGCTCCGCGGGCGTGGCACCGGCGGTCGACGGTGAGCGAGGAGGAACAGCCCGTGCTGCCGTGACGGGACGGGCGCCCATCTCCTGCGTCAGCCACTCGAACGCGGGGACCACCTGCGGCCGCCACAGCGCCATGGTGTGCCCGCCCGCGCTCCTCGGGATGAACACCACGTGCACGGTCGTCGGCGCCTTCGCGGCCTGCTCCAGGGCGACGGCCGCCTCGTAGCCGTCGTGCGGCTGGCCGGAGAGGTAGAGCGCGATCCGCGGCGGGACGGCCGCCCTGCGCAGGAGGACGTAGGGGTTGTTCTCGGCCCGCAGGGCGGGGCTCTGCGCGGCCAGCGAGTCGCGTTCGCCGATCGGGTCGTTGTAGCCGGACAGGCTGACGGCGGCCCGGTAGCGGTCCGGGTGGGCGACGGCCAGCTTGGCCGCGCAGTGCGCCCCGGCCGAGTAGCCGGCCACCGCCCAGCCCCGCGGGGCGGGCTCCGCGCGGAAGTTGTCCGTCACCATCTTCGGCACGTCGACGCTCAGCCAGGTGTCGGCGTTGACCGTGCCCGGGATGTTGGCGCAGCCCGTGTCCACCCCGGCCAGCAGGTTCGTGCGGGGCGCGACGAGGATGAAGGGGGCGACGCGGCCGTCCCGCATCAGCGGTTCCAGCTGCTCGTGCGCGTGCAGCGAGCCGAACCAGGCCTTGGCCGAGCCGGGGTAGCCGGGCAGGAGTTCCACGACCGGGAACCTGTGGTGCCGGTAGGCCGGTTCGTGGTACTGCGGCGGCAGCCAGACGTAGACCTCGGCGTTCACGCCCGACACCCGGCCCCTGAGCTGGGTGACCCGCACCCCGCCGGCCGCGCGCATCCCCGGCCCGGAAGCGGGCTGGAAGGTCTGGCGCACCTTGGGCAGCCGCTTGAGCGCGATCCCGCCGGTGCCGTCGGCGCCCAGATCGGCGGCCTGCTGCACGTGGTCACCGGTGCCGAGCAGGTCGGCCCAGTTGTCGTACAGGCTGTTGGCGTTGTTGACCAGGGTGAACACCAGGGCCACGGCCGTCCCTTGCGCGAACAGCAGCATCAGCGTCCGGGCTGCGGCACGCAGGACCCGGGGTCCGCGGACGCGTGACCAGAGGAACAGCGGCAGGACGAGGGCGACGACGGACAGCACGATCAGCGTGCAGAGGAACGGTGTCCCGGTGAGGCTCATGCCCCTACAGAGGGAGGAACGAGCCAGAGGGTTTACGGACGAGTCGGACACTTACCAAGAAGTTGCCGGTGTCTCACCAAGGTATGACTCCGGCAGATCGGAGAAAGCTACCGCTTAGTAGCTAGTTCTTGTACTGTTCAGCCATGCCTGAAGCAGCCTCCGCCCCGGCCGTCCGGGCCACGATCGGCGACAGCGAGTTCGACCGCGACACCGCGCTCACCCGCCGCGCGCCCGGCGTCTACGACATCGACCTCTCCGCAGGCTGGACGATCATCAGCGCCGTCAACGGCGGCTACCTGCTGGCCGTCCTCGGCCGAGCGCTCGCGGACGCCCTGCCGCACGCCGACCCCTTCACCATCTCGGCGCACTACCTCACCGCGTCCCAGCCCGGCCCGGCGGTCGTCCGCACGGACGTCGTCCGCACCGGCCGCACCCTGTCGACCGGCCAGGCCTCCCTGTTCCAGTACGACGACGAGGGCCGCGAGGTCGAACGCATCCGCGTCCTCGCCTCCTACGGCGACCTGGACGCCCTGCCCGACGACGTCCGCACGACCGCCCGGCCGCCCGCGATCCCGCCGATCGAGCACTGCTTCGGCCCCGAGGACGGGCCGGCTCCGGTCGACGGCAGCTCGGCCATCGCCGACCGGCTGATGCTCAAGCTCGACCCGTCGACGCTGGGCTGGGCCCTCGGGCAGCCCTCCGGCAAGGGCGAGATGCGGGCCTGGTTCGGCCTCAAGGACGGCCGCGACCCCGACCCGCTCTCCCTGCTGCTGGCGGTCGACGCCCTGCCGCCCACCGCCTTCGAACTCGGGCTGACGGGCTGGGTGCCCACCGTCGAGCTGACCGTGCACGTCCGCTGCCGCCCGGCGCCGGGCCCGCTGCGCGTGTCGATCACCACCCGCAACCTCGCCGGCGGCTTCCTGGAGGAGGACGCCGAGGTGTGGGACGGCGCGGACCGGCTGGTGGCGCAGTCCCGGCAGCTGGCGCGGGTCCGGCTGGGCTGAACTCTGCCCGCCTGACAGGTCGGTCACAGGGCGGTCCGAGGAGAGTCCTGAGCGGCGTTGGTTGAGTGCCTGCCTCAGAACCTCCTCATCTTCCCTGGAGTGGTTTCTCATGAAGCGAGCGCGTCTCCTCCCGGCCGTGGCCCTGCTGGCGCTGTCGCCCCTGGCCCTGGTGGCCTGCGGCTCGGGTGACTCCTCGTCGTCCTCGGGCAGCGGGGGCGGGTCCGGGGGGCGGCAGGCCTGCCGGGCACCGTCGGGGAGGCCGAGCGGTGCGCCGTCCGGGACTCCGTCGGGCGTGCCTTCCGGTGTGCCGTCGGGCGCTCCGTCCGTGGCTCCCTCGGGTGCGCCCTCCGGTGTGCCGTCGGGGGCCGCTTCCGGGGGTGCCAAGCCCACGGGCACGCCGGCCGGGATGCCCTCGGGCATGCCCGGCGGTGGGCAGGGCGGCGGTCCCGGCGGTGGCCAGCGCGGCGGCTGCGGCGCTCCGGGCGGGGGCGGCCAGGGCCAGGCGAACTGAGCGCGAAGAAGGAAAGAGTCCCCCGGGGTGCCCCGGGGTGCCCCGGGGGGCACCGCAGGGGCGGCGCGCTCGGAAGCGGCGGGCGCGCCGCCCCTGCGCGTCGTCGGGCGCGGCTCGGTCCAGGTGTCCAGGTCGGGCACGGCTCGGTCGGCGCGGGGCGCGGCTCAATCCAGCCAGTGGTGGCGGCCGAGGCCGATCAGCCGCATCTGGCGGGTCGCCACCCGGGCGACCTCCCGCTTCCGCTCCTCTCGCCCCTTCTCCGGCCCCTCCAGCGCCTCCAGGAAGAGCGACGCCGTGATGAGCATCTGGTCCACGTAGAGGTGGGCGAGCATCAGCAGGTCGTCCTCGGTCCATCCCTCGGACTCCGGGTCCTTGGCCAGCTCGTCCTTGACCTCCCGGGCGAACCGGGACAGCTGGTCCCGTATGGCCTCCCGTACCGGCTGGACCCCGCCATGCCGCTCCCGGGCGATGAACCGGACGTGGGCGGGGTACCCGTCGACGTGACGGGCGATCAACTCGATGGCACGCGTGATGCGTTCCTCCTGGTCGCCCGTGTCGGACACCGTCGTCCGGATCATCGGGTGCAGGCTGCCCAGCGCCTCCTCGACCAGGGCCACGCCCAGATCCGCCGTGGAGCGGAAGTGCCGGTAGAAGGCGGTCGGGGCGACCCCGACGGCGCGGGTGACCTCGCGCAGCCCGAGGCTGCTCAGGCTCTGCTCCTCCAGCAGTCCGAGGGCCGCGTCCAGGAGTGCCTGCCGGGTCTTCTGCTTCTGGGCCTGCCGGATGCCGAGAGTGTGACTCATACCATGCAGTTAACAACTGTTCTCTGGAATTGGAAAGTCATGGAAGCCGGTAGACTGGGAAGTCAGTGAACAACTGTAACCACAATCGTTCACCGAATCCTGGGGGCTGTTTCCCATGCTGTTCATCGTCGCCGCACTCCTGCTGCTCGGCGTGGTCCTGGGCACCGTCGCCCACGCGCCGCTCACCTTCTCCCTCGCCGCCGGCGTCGTCATCGCCGCCTGGCTGGGCATCTTCGCGATCCGCGAGCGCAACCGCCGGCGCCACACGCAGGCGCACTGACCACCCACCTCCGACCCGACACCGGGAGTCGATCACCATGCAGCTCACCGCTCCGGCCTCGCGCCACACCGGTATCCGCGACACCGACGGCATGGCCGTCGCGTCCTTCATCCTCGGCCTGCTCGGTCTGCTGGTTCTCAACGTCTTCCTCGGCCCGATCGCCATCGTGCTGGCGAGCGTGGCCCTGTGGCGCGGCACCAACCGCCGCGGCCGCGCGCTCCTGGGCCTGGGCCTGGGCGTCGCCGACCTGCTGGTCCTGGTGGCCTTCATGGAGGTCGACAGCACGGTCTCGTGGAGCTTCTGAGCCGCCGTCGGACCACCTGAGACCGACCCGCAGCGCCGGGCCCGGGGACGACGGGCCGCCGCCGCGCGGGACAGCGTTCCACCTTCGGCCGGGCTTGATCTGAGGCCGCGAGAAGGGGAGCCGTAGAATCGGGCTCACCATGGCTTACCTCGACCACGCCGCGACCACCCCGATGCTCCCGGAGGCGGCAGAGGCGCTCACCGCCCACCTGGGTGCCACCGGCAACGCCTCCTCCCTCCACGCATCCGGCAGGCAGGCCCGCCGCACCGTCGAGGAGGCCCGCGAGACCCTCGCCGACGCCCTCGGCGCCCGCCCCAGCGAGGTCGTCTTCACCTCGGGCGGCACGGAGGCCGACAACCTCGCCGTCAAGGGCCTCTACTGGTCACGCCGCGACGCCGACCCGGCCCGCACCCGTGTCCTCGCCAGCCCCGTCGAGCACCACGCGGTCCTCGACGCCGTGCACTGGCTCGGCGAACACGAGGGCGCCACCATCGAGTACCTGCCGGTCGACGCCCACGGCCGCGTCCACCCGGACGCCCTGCGCGAGGCGATCGCCCGCAACCCCGACGACGTGGCCCTCGCCACCGTCATGTGGGCCAACAACGAGATCGGGACGATCCTGCCGGTCCGCGAACTGGCCGACGCCGCCGCGGAGTTCGACGTCCCGCTGCACTCGGACGCGGTCCAGGCCTTCGGCCAGATCCCCGTGGACTTCGCCGCCTCCGGCCTCGCCGCGATGACCGTCTCCGGCCACAAGATCGGCGGCCCCTACGGCATCGGCGCGCTGATCCTCGGCCGCGAGCACGCCCCCGTGCCCGTGCTGCACGGCGGTGGCCAGGAGCGGCATGTGCGCTCCGGCACTCTCGACGTCCCCGCCATCGCCGCCTTCGCCGTCGCCGGGCGGCTGGCCGCCGAGCAGCGCGAGTGGTTCGCCCGCGAGATCGGCGCCCTGCGCGACAGCCTGATCACCGCCGTCCGCTCGGCCGTCCCCGACGCGATCCTCGGCGGCGACCCCGATCCGGCCGGTCGCCTCCCGGCCAACGCGCACTTCACGTTCCCCGGCTGCGAGGGCGACTCGCTGCTGCTCCTGCTCGACGCCCAGGGCATCGAGTGCTCCACCGGCTCCGCCTGCACCGCCGGCGTCGCCCAGCCCAGCCACGTCCTCCTCGCCACCGGCACCGACCCCGACCTGGCCCGCGGCACCCTCCGCTTCTCCCTCGGCCACACCTCCACCGAAGCCGACGTCGAGGCCCTGGCGAAGGCCATCGGCCCGGCGGTGGAACGGGCCCGGGCGGCTGGGCTGACGTAACGCCCGGCGCGGACGAGGGGCGCGTGGTCTTCGGCGCGCGCCCTTGCCGCGGGCCGCGCCCGGGCGGACACTCCGGACGTGAACGTCGTCACCCAGGCCTTCGCTCTCCTCGCCGCCCTGATCCACCTCGTGGTGGGCGTTCTGGAGCGCTTCTTCTACCACCGCCCCGCGGTCCGGCTCTTCCTCACCACGTCCACGGCGGACGCGCCCGAGGTGACGCTGTGGCGGTCCGGGGTGGCCGTCTACAACGTCCTGCTCGGGCTCGGGCTCCTGGCCGGGGTCGTGGCCCTGCACACCGGGGACGAGACCGCCGGGCGCGCCCTGGTCCTCTACCTCTGCGGCTTCCTGGTGGTGTCCGCCGTCGTGTTCGCCGTGTCCTTCCCGCGGCTGTGGCGCGGGGCGCTCGGCCAGGGGCTGGCACCCGCCGTCGCGCTCCTCGCCGCCCTGTTCTGACGCCGCTGTTCCGACGCCGCCCGGTCAGCCCGGTCAGGCGGGTGCCGTTCGCGCCTGACGCACCAGCCGCATGTACTTGTCCCAGTCCCAGTGCGGCCCCGGGTCCGTGTGGTCCGTGCCCGGGACCTCCACGTGGCCGATGATGTGCTCGCGGTCGACGGGTATGTCGTACCGCGCGCAGATCCGGGCGGTCAGGCGCGCCGAGGCCTCGTACATCTCGTCCGTGAGGTCCTGCGGACGGTCCACGAAGCCCTCGTGCTCGATGCCGACACTGCGCTCGTTGTAGTCGCGGTTGCCCGCGTGGTACGCCACGTCCAGCTCGCGGATCATCTGTGCGACGTGCCCGTCCTGGCGGACGATGTAGTGCGTGGCCGCCTTGTGGCCCGGGTCCTGGAAGGCCTTCACCGCGCTGTCGAAGCTGCCCTGCGTGACATGGACGATCACCATGTCTATGCCGAAGTCGTCGGGGCGGTCCGCCCGCCGCCAGTTCGCCTCCGACGCCGCCACCCAGCGCGCGCCCGCGTAGTCGACCTCGCCCTCCTTGCGCGGCTTCTCCACACCGGGAGTCCGCCACCACAGGCGCGCCAGCTCGTCCCGGGCCAGCACGGCCGAGCCCGCCGCTGCCGCCGCCCCACCGATCAGCAACGCCCGGCGCCCGACCTTCCGGTCGCCGTCCTTCGGAGCCTTCCGCTGTCCCATGTGATCGTCAACGGATACTCGCGGGCCCTGGTTCCCGCGCCCCCTTACCCTGGAGGGGTTATGACTGAAACCCCGCAGCGCCCCCGCCCCCTCCGCGTCCTGGCCGCCATGTCCGGCGGCGTCGACTCCGCCGTCGCCGCCGCCCGCGCGGCCGAGGCGGGCCACGACGTGACCGGCGTCCACCTCGCGCTCTCCGCCAACCCCCAATCCTTCCGGACGGGCGCGCGGGGCTGCTGCACCATCGAGGACTCGCGCGACGCCCGCCGCGCCGCCGACGTCATCGGCATCCCCTTCTACGTGTGGGACCTCGCCGACCGCTTCCGCGAGGACGTCGTCGAGGACTTCGTCGCCGAGTACGAGGCCGGCCGCACGCCCAACCCCTGCCTGCGCTGCAACGAGAAGATCAAGTTCGCCGCCCTCCTCGACAAGGCACTCGCCCTCGGCTTCGACGCGGTCTGCACGGGCCACTACGCCAAGGTGATCGTCCGCGAGGACGGCACCCGCGAGCTGCACCGCGCCTCCGACATGGCCAAGGACCAGTCCTACGTCCTCGGCGTGCTCGACGACCGCCAGCTCGCCCACGCCCTGTTCCCCCTCGGCGACACGGTCACCACCAAGGACGAGATCCGCGCCGAGGCCGAGCGCCGGGGCCTGGCGGTCGCCAAGAAGCCCGACTCGCACGACATCTGCTTCATCGCCGACGGCGACACCCAGGGCTTCCTCGCCGACCGGCTCGGCCGGTCCGAGGGCGACATCGTCGACGAGTCCGGCACGAAGCTCGGCACCCACGAGGGCGCGTACGGCTTCACCATCGGCCAGCGCAAGGGACTGCGGATCGGCACCCCGGCCCCTGACGGCAAGCCGCGCTACGTCCTCGACATCTCCCCGGTCACCAACACCGTCACCGTCGGCCCGGCCGACGCGCTGGACGTCAGCGCCCTGACCGCGATCAAGCCGCGCTGGTGCGGCGCCGCCCCCACCGGCCCCGGCACCTACACGGCCCAGCTCCGTGCCCACGGCGGCGAGACCGAGGTGACCGCCGAACTCGTCGACGGCACCCTGGAGGTCACCTTCACCGAGCCGGTCCGCGGCGTCGCCCCCGGCCAGGCGATCGTGCTCTACGACGGCACGCGCGTGGTGGGCTCGGCGACGATCGCGTCGACGAAGCGGGCGACGGCCGGCGTGGCCTGACCCGGAGGGCACCCGGGGCAGGCCGACTCCACGCGCGCGTGCCAACACGCTCACGCGCCCTCAGCTCCACGCGCGCGTGCCCCTCGTTCACGCGCCCTCAGCTCCAGGCGCGCGGCCCCGGCTCAGCCGCCCTCCCTCACCCCTGGGCGAAGAACTCCGTCAGCACCGGCGCCAGCACATTCGGCTCCACCATGTGCGTCTGCCCCTGGAGCGTGCGGTACGTGCCCTCGGGGACGGAGTCCGCGATCGCCCGGGCCGCCTCGCGCAGCCAGGCGGGGCTCGCGTCGCCCGCGACCGCCAGGACGGGGACGGCGATCGAGCCCAGCCGCTCCCGGGGGACCCGGCCGTCGCGCATCACGGCGTCGTCGTAGGCGAGGCTCGGGGCGATCGCCTCCATGCCGGCCCACATGGGGGACTGGCGGGCGCCCTGGATCATGCCCTCGGCCAGGCCGGTCAGCCGCAGGAACAGCTCGACCGCGTCCCCGCGCCGGCCCTCGCCGAGCGCCTCCGTGAGCCGCCGGGTGTACTCCGCGCGCTCCTGGGCGCCCTCCTCCGACATGGCGAACGGCGTCTCGTACACCGCCACGCGCCGCACCGGCAGCCCGCTCGCCGCCGCCTCCAGGGCGAGCGCACCGCCGGACGAGATGCCGTACAGGAGCGCCTCGCCGCCCACCGCCTCGATCACCGCCGCCAGGTCCTCGACCTCACGCTCCACCGCGTACGGCGCCGTGTCCCCGCTGGCCCCGCGGCCCCGGCGGTCGTACACGACGGCCTGGAAACGCTCCGCGAGCGACACGGCCAGCGGCGCCAGGGTGCCGCCCGTCGACATCGCACCGCTCACCAGGACGACCGCGGGACCCCGGCCGGTGCTCTCGTAGGCGATGCGGGTGCCGTCGCGCGAAAGGATCTTCTTGTCCATGCCTGTTGAGACTGCCGCACCGCGCGGTCTTCATGGGTGAGGCGGGCCGTGCGTCAGCCGATCACGTCACTTCCACGTCGTAGAAGCACAGGTGGTCCTTGATCTCCGCCACGTCCGGCTCGGGAGCCGGATACGCCCGGACGAGGTCCGCCGCGCCCGGCAGCGACCAGGAGGACGCGGTCCCCTCGAACGGGCAGTACGGGTGCGTGGCGGCTGCTCCGTTCGAAGGTGATGCGATGCCCCGCCGTCACGATCGCCCCGCCTCGGGTAGCCGACTCCACCGGTACAGCGCAGGCTGGAGCGGAGTTCTTCCCCCGCCCGTTCCTCGCCCGCCGCAGGAGGCCACCGTGCGCGCCACTGAGCCGGCCGGAAACCGCAGCAGCCTGGCCCACCAGGTCCGCTACGCCCTGCGCCACCCGGAGCGCGTGCCCGCGCACGCCCGGCGCGCGGTGCGGGACGCCTGGCTGCGGCTGCGCTACCGCGACCACATCGCGTACTACCGGGCCGTGATGGCCTCGGACGCGGCGCGCAGCGCGGAGGCGGCGGTGGGGCACAACCCCTCGCGCGAGTCATGGACCCGCATCGGCCGTATGCAGTTCGACTACCTGGTGGGACACGGTCTCCAGCCGCACCACCGCATGCTGGACATCGGCTGCGGCAATCTGCGCGCCGGCCGGCTGTTCATCGACCACCTCGACACCGGGCACTACTACGGCATCGACATCTCGCCGCACATCCTGCTCGCCGCCCAGGACACCCTCGTCGCCGAGAAGCTCCAGCCCAAGCTGCCCTACCTGGCGCTCGCCGACGACCTCACCTTCGCCTTCCTGCCCGACGCGCACTTCGACGTCGTGCACGCGCACAGCGTCTTCTCGCACTCGCCGCTGCACGTCATCGAGGAGTGCTTCGCGCACGTCGGCCGGATCCTCGCACCCGGCGGGTTCTTCGACTTCACGTTCGACCGCACCGAGGGCGAGGAGCACCAGGTGCTCCACGAGGACTTCTACTACCGGACGCGGACGCTGACCGAACTCGCCGCGCGGCACGGCCTTGACGCCCGGTTCATGGACGACTGGGAGCAACTGCCGCACCGCCAGTCCAAAATGCGGGTGACCACGGCCCCGGACCGGGCCCGTACGGTGGGTTCATGAACATCTGTGTCTTCCTCTCCGCCGCCGACCTCGACGAGCGCTACACCCGTCCCGCGCGGGAGTTCGCCAAGCTGCTGGGCAAAGGCGGCCACACGCTCGTGTGGGGCGGCTCCGACGTCGGCCTCATGAAGGTGGTCGCCGACGGGGTGCAGGAGGCGGGCGGCCGGCTCGTCGGCGTCTCCGTGCAGTTCCTCTCGGCCAAGGCCCGCCCCGGCGTCGACGAGATGGTCGTCGCCAAGGACCTCGCCGAGCGCAAGAAGCTCCTGCTGGAGAAGGCCGACGCCGTGGTCATCATGGTCGGCGGCACGGGCACGCTCGACGAGGCGACCGAGATCCTGGAGCTGAAGAAGCACGGGCACACCGACAAGCCGGTCGTCCTGCTCAACACGGCCGGTTTCTACGACGGCCTGAAGGAGCAGTTCCGCCGCATGGAGGACGAGGGCTTCCTGCCCCGCCCGCTCACCGACCTGGTGTTCTTCGCGGAGGAGCCGGTCGGGGCGCTGGCCTACCTGGAGGAGAGCCGGGGCATCGAGTGACCCGGCCCTGATGCGAGCATGGCGGGCATGGCTACTCATGTGATCACCGGGGCCGGATCCGGCATCGGCGCGGCCGTGGCCCGCCGCCTGCACGCGCGCGGGGACGACCTCGTGCTGCACGCGCGCGACGCGGGCCGGGCGAAGGAACTGGCGGCCGATTTCCCGGGCGCGAGGACGCTGGTCGGCGACCTCGCGGACCCCGACAAGCTCTCCTGGGCCTTCTCCCACCAGTCGCTGCCCGACCGCGTGGACTCGCTGCTGCACATCGCCGGGGTCGTCGACCTCGGCCCGGTCGGCGAGCTCACCCCGAAGACCTGGCGCCACCAGCTCAACGTCAACCTCGTCGCCCCCGCCGAGCTGACCCGCCACTTCCTGCCCCAGTTGCGCGCCGCCCGGGGCCACGTGCTCTTCGTCAACTCCGGCGCCGGCCTCAACGCCCACGCCGGCTGGTCCGCCTACGCCGCCTCCAAGCACGGCCTGAAGGCCCTCGCCGACTCCCTGCGGCACGAGGAGCACGGCAACGGCGTCCGGGTCACCTCGGTCTACCCCGGCCGCACGGCCAGCCCCATGCAGGCCAAGGTGCACCAGCAGGAGGGCAAGGAGTACGACGCCTCGAAGTGGATCGACCCCGAGTCGGTGGCCACGACGATCCTGATGGCCCTGGACCTGCCGCGCGACGCCGAGGTCAACGACCTGACGGTGCGGCCGGGCGCCTGACCGCGGCGCCCCGTTCACTAGGCTGTTGCGGTGAGCGAAAACAGCCAGTTCAGGTTCGGTGCGGCCACCGGTGTCGGCTCCCTGCCCGGGGGCGACGCCCGCGAGGCCGCCAAGACCGCCACCGGAACCTTCGAGGACTTCCCCTTCCTGCCCGAACTGCCCGCCCGGGGCCCCGGCGCGGACATGATCGGCCGGACCGCCGGGATGCTCGTCGAGCTGTACGCGCGCGTGGAGCCCAGCGGCTGGCGGCTCGGCGACCGGCCGGGCCGGGACACCAAGCGGGCCCGCTCCTGGCTCGGCGAGGACCTCGACGCGCTGGAGGAGTTCACGCAGGACTACCAGGGGCCGCTGAAGGTCCAGGCCGTCGGTCCCTGGACGCTCGCCGCCCACCTGGAGCTGCGCAACGGCGAGGCGGCCCTGTCCGACGCCGGCGCCTGCCGCGACCTCGCCGCCTCCCTGGCCGAGGGACTGCGCCAGCACCTCGCCGAGGTGGGGCGGCGCGTCCCGGGCGCACAGCTCGTGCTCCAGCTCGACGAGCCGTCCCTCACGGCCGTCCTGCGCGGCCAGGTGAAGACCGCCAGCGGCTACCGCACCCACCGGGCCGTCGACCGGCAGGTCGTCGAGCAGACGCTGCGCGACCTCGTCGGGACGCACCCCGGCGGCCCGGTCGTCGTGCACTCCTGCGCCCCGGACGTCCCGTTCGCCCTGCTCCGGCGGGCGGGCGCGGCGGCCGTCTCGTTCGACTTCTCCCTGCTCACCGAGCGTGACGACGAGGCGATCGGCGAGGCGGTGGAGGGCGGCACCCGGCTCTTCGCCGGTGTCGTCCCGTCCGCGGAGGGCCCATTGTCAGACCCTGCCGGTAGCGTCATGGGGGTCAGGACGCTGTGGCGCAGGCTGGGGCTGTCACCGGGGCTTCTCGCGGAGGCGGTCACGCTCACCCCGGCGTGCGGACTCGCGGGGGTCTCCCCGGGGTACGCGCGCCAGGCGCTCGCCCACTGCGTCCGGGCGGCGAGATCCCTCGCGGACAACCCAGAGTAACGGGAGGACGACACGGTGGCCGGCGACAAGCAGGCGGAGACGACGGCGGTGCCCGCCGAGGCACGGGAGAAGCACGCGCGCCTCGCGGAGCAGATCGAGGAGCACCGCTTCCGCTACTACGTGAAGGACGCTCCCGTCGTCAGCGACGCGGAGTTCGACCAGCTGCTGCGTTCCCTGGAGGCGCTGGAGGAGGAGCACCCGGAGCTGCGCACACCGGACTCGCCGACCCAGAAGGTCGCCGGGTCCTACGAGACGGAGTTCACGGCGGTCGCGCACCGCGAGCGCATGCTCTCCCTGGACAACACGTTCAACGACGAGGAGCTCGCCGCCTGGTCCGAGCGCATCGCCCGCGAACTGGGCGAGCAGACCTACCACTTCCTGTGCGAGCTGAAGGTCGACGGCCTCGCCGTGAACCTCACCTACGAGCACGGCCGCCTCACGCGCGCCGCGACCCGCGGCGACGGCCGCACCGGCGAGGACATCACGCCGAACGTCCGGACGATCGCGGAGATCCCCGACCGCCTCAAGGGCGACTCCGTCCCCGACCTCGTGGAGATCCGCGGCGAGGTCTACTTCCCGATGGAGAAGTTCCAGGAGCTCAACGCCCGCCTGGTCGAGGCCGGCGACAAGCCCTTCGCCAACCCGCGCAACGCGGCGGCCGGTTCCCTGCGCCAGAAGGACCCCCGCGTCACGGCCACCCGCCCCCTGCACATGGTGGTCCACGGCATCGGCGCCCTGGAGGGCTTCACCGGCCTGACCCGCCTCTCCCAGGCCTACGACCTGCTCAAGACCTGGGGCCTGCCCACCTCGCGGCACAACAAGGTGGTCGACGGCCTGGAAGGCGTCCGCGAGTTCATCGCCCACTTCGGCGAGAACCGCCACTCCGTGGAGCACGAGATCGACGGCGTCGTCGTCAAGCTCGACGAGATCCCCCTCCAGGGCCGCCTCGGCTCCACCTCCCGCGCCCCGCGCTGGGCGATCGCGTACAAGTACGCGCCGGAGGAGGTCAACACCAAGCTCATCAACATCCGCGTGGGCGTCGGCCGCACGGGCCGGGTCACGCCCTACGCCCAGGTCGAGCCGGTCACGGTCGCCGGCTCCGAGGTCGAGTTCGCCACGCTGCACAACCAGGACGTCGTCAAGGCCAAGGGCGTCCTCATCGGCGACACGGTGGTGCTGCGCAAGGCCGGTGACGTCATCCCGGAGATCCTCGGCCCCGTCGCCGACCTGCGCGACGGCACCGAGCGCGAGTTCGTGATGCCGAGCGAGTGCCCCGAGTGCGGCACCCCGCTGCGGCCCATGAAGGAGGGCGACGTCGACCTGCGCTGCCCCAACGCCCGCACGTGCCCGGCCCAGTTGCGCGAGCGCCTCTTCTACCTCGCGGGCCGCAAGGCGCTCGACATCGAGCACTTCGGCTACGTCGCCGCGGCCGCGCTCACGGCCCCGCTGGAGCCGAAGACCCCGCCGCTGGTGGACGAGGGCGACCTGTTCGACCTCACCATCGAACAGCTGCTGCCCATCAAGGCGTACGTCCTCGACCCGGACAGCGGCCTGCCCAAGCGCGACCCGAAGACCGGCGAGGAGAAGGTCGCCACGATCTTCGCCAACCAGGAGGGCAAGCCCCGCAAGAACGCGCTCGCCATGCTGGAGAACATCGCGGCGGCCAAGCAGCGCCCGCTCGCCCGCGTCCTCACCAGCCTGTCGATCCGTCACGTCGGGCCGGTCGCGGCCGAAGCCCTGGCCCGCGAGTTCCGCTCGATCGAGCGCATCGAGCAGGCCACGGAGGAGGAGCTGGCGAACACCGAGGGCGTCGGTCCGACCATCGCCGCCTCCCTCAAGCAGTGGTTCACCGAGGACTGGCACCGCGAAATCATCCGTAAGTGGAAGGCCGCGGGCGTCCGCATGGAGGAGGAGAGCACCGGCGAGGACGAGGGGCCGCGCCCGCTCGAAGGGCTCACGGTCGTCGTCACCGGCACTCTCGAACACTTCACGCGTGACGGCGCCAAGGAGGCGCTGCAGAGCCGGGGAGCGAAGGTGACCGGCTCGGTTTCCAAGAAGACGTCGTTCGTCGTCGTGGGTGACAACCCCGGATCGAAATACGACAAGGCGATGCAGCAGAAGGTGCCGGTCCTGAACGAGGAGGGCTTCGGCGTCCTGTTGGAACAGGGACCGGAAGCGGCGGCCGAAGTCGCCCTTTCGTCCGAGGAGTAGCGGTTGAAGGCCACCCGATCGGCGCATACCAGATGCATACGGGTGGCCGGGGCGCATTCGGGCAACCGTCGGCGACCGCTGCCCGTGGAAGCCTTCTGCGGCCTACTGTTGAGATGTGCGCCTGCCGTGCCCAGCTGCGGTCGGGGCATCGTCGCGCTCGGGCAGGGCACGGGGAAGGGTTTTCCAGCGCGGGCCGTTGAGGGTTGTCGGGCACCGGGCCGCGGGCGTGGGCACCGCCGGCTGTGAGAGGGACGGGAATGGAACCGACCGAGAGCGCCGCGCCGGGCTCACGGCTGCGCCTGAGCCGCATGGCGGTCGCATGGCGCGCAGTCCGTGGGGCCGGTCGGCCGGCGGGGCGTCCGGGCGCGGAGGCGCGCGCCGTCGGACAGTACATCGCGGAGGGACGCGCCGCCGGGGGGCGCGCCGCACAGCCCGTCACGGAGCACACCCCCGGACTGACCGGCGCGGACGGGGAGACGGAACGGCACCTGTCCTGGCCCGCGCTGCCCGCGGCGGTCGTCGCGGCGGCCGGGTTCGTCCTGGGCGCCGGCTTCTACCGCGCCTTCACCGGCGGCCACGCGCTCTTCCCGTCGGGCACGGCCGGCTGGGCGCTGGCCGTGCTGACCGGCATCATCGTCGGCCACCTCGTCATGCTGGGCCGCTCCCGCTGGTGGGGCGGCACCGGCTCGGGCGCCGCCCTCACCCTCGCCGTGCTGCTGCTCTACGGCTGGGTCCCGGCCGGCATGGTCAGCCTCACCGTCGTCGTGCTGGTCGGCATAGCCCGCCGCAACCGCTGGCGCCAGGGCGTGCTGCACGGCGCGGTCGACCTCCTCGGCATCGGCGCCGGCGCCCTGGTGCTGGGTCTCTTCGGTACGGTGCCGTCCGTCGAGTCCCCGGCCGAGCCCGGCGCCTGGACACTCGCCACCGCGCCCGAGGTGGCCCTCGTCGCCATCGCCTACCTGGCGGTCACCCGCGTCCTGCTCTGGTACCTGCACGCCCCGCGCCCCGGCCTGCCCACCGTCGCCCGCACCGCCCTGGTCAGACAGGGCCTGGTCGCGGTCGCGCTGCTCGGGATCGCGCCGCTGGTGTGCGTGGTGGCCGTGGCCAAGCCGATCCTGCTGCCGCTGTTCTCCATCCCCCTCATCGCCCTGGACTCCACCCTGTGGATAGCCCGGGCCCGGGCGGAGGAGCAGCTGCGCGACCCGCTGACCGGGCTGCCCAACCGGCAGTGGCTGCTGGAGCGCATCTGGACCGCGCTGGACGACGCCGAGCGCATCGACGCCCGCGCCGCCCTCATGCTGATCGACCTCGACCGGTTCCGGTCGGTCAACGACACGCTCGGTCATCTGGCCGGCGACCGGCTGCTGCTGCAGATCGCCGACCGGCTGCGGGTGGCGCTGCCGCGCGGAGCGGAGGCCGCGCGGCTCGGCGGGGACGAGTTCGCCGTCTTACTGCCGGTCGCCGACTCCACGACGTCCGCGACCCGGGTCGCCCGCAGCCTGGTCTCCGCGCTCAGCTCCCCCCTCGACCTCGACGGCCTCACGCTGGTCCTGGAGGCCAGCGCCGGAGTCGCCGTCTTCCCCGACCACGCCCTGGACGCCGAGGGGCTGCTGCGCCGGGCGGACGTGGCGATGTACCAGGCGAAGCGGGACCGCACGGGGGTGGAGGTGTACGAGTCCAAGCGCGACTCCAACACCCCGGACCGGCTCGGTCTGCTGGGCGACCTGCGCCGGGCGCTCGACGCCCACGAGGTCCATCTGCACTACCAGCCCAAGGTCCGCTTCGACGGACAGGTCGCGGGTCTGGAGGCCCTGGTCCGCTGGGTGCACCCCGAGCGGGGCAAGGTGCCGCCGGACGAGTTCATAGCGATCGCCGAGTCCTCGGGCCTGATGCCCCACCTCACCGAGTACGTCCTGGAGACCGCGCTCGGCCAGGTCGCCCGCTGGCGCGCCCAGGGCCTGTTCGTGCCGGTCGCGGTCAACGTCTCCCCGCGCGATGTGCACACCCCCGGGTTCGCGGGCTCCGTCGCCGCCCGGCTGGCCCGGCACGGCGTCCCGGCGGGAGCGCTCCAACTGGAGATAACGGAACACGTCCTCCTGGAGGACCCGCAGCGCGCCGCCGACACCCTCAACGGGCTGACCGGGCACGGCGTGAAGATGTCCCTGGACGACTTCGGCACGGGCTACTCCTCGCTCGTGCACCTGCGCCGGCTCCCCGTCAGCGAGCTGAAGATCGACCGCTCGTTCGTGGCCCGGCTCGCGCTCGACCACGAGGACGCGGAGATCGTGCGCTGCACGGTCGACCTCGCGCACTCCCTCGGCCTGCTCGTCGTCGCCGAGGGCGTCGAGGACGACGAGACCTGGGAGCGCCTGCGCGACCTCGGCTGCGACGCCGTGCAGGGCTGGCTGGTCGCCGCCGCGATGCCGCCCGACGAGACCACGGCCTGGCTCCGCGCCCGCGGCTCCCGGGGCTGGCAGCGCCCCCGGGCCGCGCTCCCGGCGGCCGCGGCGGACGACTCGGGCCGGGTGGGCTGAGGCCGCCCGGGAGACCCGGCCGGCCGCCCCTTCCCGTGAGGGCCGGCACACCGCTGAGGGGCTCAGCCCCCGGCCCCTCCCCGTGGGTGCGGGCAAACCGTTTCACGGGCACGCCCCCCGGCCCCATAGGATTGGGCCAAACCACATTCACTCACCCCAGAGGATCGCTGCATGCCTGGCATCACGCGCGAGGAGGTCGCCCACCTCGCCCGGCTGGCGCGTCTGGAGCTGAAGCCCGAAGAGCTCGACCACTTCGCAGGCCAGCTGGACGACATCATCGGCGCGGTCGCCCGCGTCAGCGAGGTCGCCGACCAAGACGTACCGCCGACCTCGCACCCGCTCCCGCTGACGAACGTCATGCGCCCGGACGAGGTCCGTCCCTCGCTCACCCCCGAGCAGGCGCTCTCCGGCGCCCCGGCCCAGGAGCAGCAGCGTTTCAAGGTGCCGCAGATCCTGGGGGAGGACTAACAAGCCATGACGGACATCATCAAGCTCACGGCCGCCGAGACCGCCGCGAAGATCGCCTCCGGCGAGCTCACGGCCGTCGAGGTCACCGAGGCCCACCTCGCCCGCATCGAGGCCGTCGACGAGAAGGTGCACGCCTTCCTGCACGTCGACCGCGAGGGCGCCCTCGCCCAGGCCCGTGCCGTGGACGAGAAGCGGGAGCGGGGCGAGAAGCTCGGCCCCCTCGCCGGCGTTCCCCTCGCGCTGAAGGACATCTTCACCACCGAGGGCGTGCCGACGACCGTCGGCTCGAAGATCCTCGAGGGCTGGATCCCGCCGTACGACGCCACGGTCACGCAGAAGCTGAAGGCCGCCGACGTCGTCATCCTCGGCAAGACCAACATGGACGAGTTCGCCATGGGGTCCTCCACCGAGAACAGCGCCTACGGCCCGACCGGCAACCCGTGGGACCTCACCAAGATCCCCGGCGGCTCTGGCGGCGGCTCCTCCGCCGCGCTGGCCGCGCACATGGCGCCCCTCGCCATCGGCACCGACACCGGCGGCTCCATCCGCCAGCCCGCCGCCGTCACCGGCACGGTCGGCGTGAAGCCGACGTACGGCGCGGTCTCGCGGTACGGCATGGTCGCCTTCTCCAGCTCCCTCGACCAGGGCGGCCCCTGTGCCCGCACGGTCCTCGACGCGGCCCTGCTGCACGAGGTGATCGCCGGGCACGACCCGCTCGACTCGACGTCCATCGACGAGCCCGTCCCGCCGGTCGTCGAGGCCGCCCGCAACGGCAGCGTCGAGGGCATGCGCGTCGGCGTCGTCAAGCAGTTCCGCGGCGAGGGCTACCAGGCCGGCGTCATCCAGCGGTTCGACGAGTCCGTCGCGCTGCTCAAGGAACTGGGCGCCGAGATCGTCGAGCTGGACTGCCCGTCCTTCGACCTGGCCCTGTCGGCGTACTACCTGATCGCGCCGTCCGAGTGCTCCTCCAACCTCGCCCGCTTCGACGGCCTGCGCTACGGCCTGCGGACCGGCGACGACGGCACGCACTCCGCCGAGGAGGTCACCTCGCTGACCCGCGAGGCCGGCTTCGGCCCCGAGGTCAAGCGCCGCATCATGCTCGGCACGTACGCCCTGTCGAGCGGCTACTACGACGCCTACTACGGCAGCGCCCAGAAGGTCCGCACGCTGATCAAGCAGGACTTCGACAAGGCGTTCGAGCAGGTGGACGTGATCGTCTCCCCGACGACCCCGACCACCGCCTTCCCGATCGGCGAGCGCGCCGACGACCCGATGGCGATGTACCTCGCCGACCTGTGCACCATCCCGACCAACCTGGCGGGCAACGCGGCCATGTCGCTGCCGTGCGGTCTCGCCCCGGAGGACAACCTCCCGGTCGGCCTGCAGATCATCGCCCCCGTCATGAAGGACGACCGCCTGTACAAGGTGGGTGCCGCCGTCGAGGCCGCCTTCGTGGAAAAGTGGGGCCACCCGCTGATCGAGGAGGCTCCGTCGCTGTGAGCGCACTGTCCAAGGCCAAGGGCTTCAAGAGCTCCAAGTCCGGTCTGTACATCTCGATGGCCACGTCGGCGTTCGGCGCCGTCGGTGTCTACAAGCAGATCAAGAAGGCCCGCGGAGACAACGACACGCTGCGGCTGATCGACGCCGTCGTGACCGGAGCGGCGGTCGTCACCAACCTGGCCATTCTCTACCGCGAGCTGAAGCGGCTGGGCGACGACGACGTCCTGCTGGGCTGAGAGGGAAGTTTCACCGTGACCACCACGACCGACCTGGTGTCGTACGAGGACGCACTCGCGTCGTACGACCCCGTCATGGGCCTCGAGGTCCATGTCGAACTCGGCACCAAGACCAAGATGTTCTGCGGCTGCTCGACCGCCCTCGGCCAGGACGCCAACACCCAGACCTGCCCGGTCTGCCTCGGCCTGCCCGGTGCGCTCCCGGTCGTCAACGCGACCGGCGTCGAGTCCGCCATCAAGATCGGCCTCGCGCTGAACTGCGAGATCGCCGAATGGTGCCGCTTCGCCCGGAAGAACTACTTCTATCCGGACATGCCGAAGAACTTCCAGACCTCCCAGTACGACGAGCCGATCGCCTTCAACGGCTACCTCGACGTGCAGCTGGAGGACGGCGAGACCTTCCGCGTGGAGATCGAGCGCGCCCACATGGAGGAGGACACCGGCAAGTCGACCCACGTCGGCGGCGCCACCGGCCGCATCCACGGCGCGTCCCACTCCCTGCTGGACTACAACCGCGCCGGCATCCCGCTCATCGAGATCGTCACCAAGCCGATCGAGGGAGCGGGCGAGCGGGCCCCCGAGGTCGCGCGGGCCTACGTCCGTGAGCTGCGCGAGGTCATCCGGGCGCTCGGCGTATCCGAGGCCCGCATGGAGATGGGCCAGATGCGCTGCGACGTGAACCTGTCGCTGCGCCCGCACGGCACCGAGAAGTTCGGCACGCGTTCGGAGACGAAGAACGTCAACTCGCTGCGGTCCGTGGAGCGCGCGGCCCGCTACGAGATCCAGCGGCACGCGGCCGTGCTGTCCTCCGGCGGCACGATCATCCAGGAGACCCGGCACTTCCACGAGGACACCGGGTCGACGACCTCGGGCCGCGTGAAGGAGGAGGCCGAGGACTACCGGTACTTCCCGGAGCCCGACCTCGTCCCGGTGGCGCCGTCGCGTGAGTGGGTCGAGGAGCTGCGGGCCGGGCTGCCCGAGCTGCCGCTGGTCCGCCGCAACCGGCTCCGCGAGGAGTGGGGCATCAGCGGCACCGACATGCAGGCGATCCTCAACGCCGGTGCGCTGGAGCCGATCGTCGCCACGATCGAGGCCGGGGCGGACGCCGCCTCCGCCCGGAAGTGGTGGATGGGTGAGCTGGCCCGCAGCGCCAACGAGTCGGGCAAGGCGCTCGACGAGCTGGCGATCACCCCGGCGCAGGTGGCCCGGGTCACCGAGCTGGTGGCGAAGGGCGACCTGAACGACAAGCTGGCCCGCCAGGTCATCGAAGGCGTCCTCGCGGGCGAAGGCACCCCGGACGAGGTCGTCGACAAGCGCGGTCTGAAGGTCGTCTCCGACGAGGGCGCGCTGACGGCGGCCGTCGACGAGGCGATCGCCGGCAACCCGGGCGTCGCGGACAAGATCCGCGGCGGCAAGGTGGCCGCCGCCGGTGCACTCGTCGGGGCGGTCATGAAGGCGACCCGGGGCCAGGCCGACGCGGCGCGCGTCAAGGAGCTGATCCTGGAGAAGCTGGGCGTCAGCGAGGGCTGAGCCCCAGGCGGACGCGACAGAGGGGGTGCACCGAACCCGGTGCACCCCCCTTGTCATTCACTCAGAGGCGGCGCCCCACGACCCGGACGAAGCCCAGCGTGCCGCCCTGGTCGAGGCGCAGCATCTCGGCGCTCTGTCCGGCCATCCGGATGTGGAACTCGTCCGTGTGCTCCTCGGCGACGACCTCGCACCAGCGCAGCCAGTCGCGCCAGCCGTCCTCCAGCCAGTCCGCGGTCTCGACCTCCACGGCCCCGCTGCGGGTCCAGTGGCGCCGCCACCAGCCGGCGGTGTGGAAGGACCAGAACCCGGGTTCCCAGTACGGCTTGAGGTGCTCCGGCGGCTCGACGCCGTCGATCTCCTCGCGCAGCGCCGGTACGACGACCCCGATCCGCCCGCCCGGCTTCAGCAGCCGGGTCAGCTCGGGCAGGTACAGGTCGTCGGTGCCGAAGTAGTGGTAGGCGTCGACGGAGACGATCGCGTCGAAGCTGTTCTCGCCGAACGGCAGGTCGTGCGCCTCGGCGAGCACGGGCAGGACGCGGTCGGCGACGCCCGCCTCGGCGATGCGCCCGGCGTTCTCGCCGGGCTTGACCCACAGGTCGGCGGCGGTGACCCGGACGTCGTACTCCTTGGCGAGGAAGATCGACGTCATGGCGCGGCCGCAGCCCAGGTCGAGCACGCGCGAGCCGGGGCTCAGGGTGTCCAGCCCCAGGGCGGGGGCCAGCCACTCGAGCAGCCACAGCGCGTGCGGGCCCATCTGGTTCTCGATGGTCCAGCGGGCGTCGTAGCCGTTGCTGCGCGGGTAGCCGGGGTGGCTCACACGGTCAGCGAGGGGGATGTTCGAGGTCCGGGAAGTGATGTCCGACATCGGTGAACGGGCTCCTTGAGTCCTTGAGGAAGAAAGGGGATGCGTCGGAGCTCGGTCGGACCGTCAAACAATGCACCTGCTTCGGCCGGGCGGCGGGATGCCGCGGGCGTTCCTCGGACCAGCGGACGCTAACAGCCGGCGCCTGGGCCCCGCACCTGGGTTTCCCCGCCGACGCGCTACCGTCTCGGCCATGAGTGGACGCACTGATTCCGACACCGATCCGGAGATAGCGGACTCGGAGGCGACCGCCGAGCAGGACGATGCCGAAGACCTCCTGGAAGACGCCCGCCGGGCCCGCTGGACCGCCGTCGGCACCGGTGCCGTCCTGACGCTCGCGGGCCTGGCCGCGGCACTGCTCCGCCTCACCCGCTCCGCACCCGCCCTGGTCCCGGCGGCGTACGCCGCCGGAGCCGCCGTATGCGCCCTCGCCGCCGTGCTGGGCTTCCGCGGCCGGACCCGGCGGGCCCTGTGGCTGCTGATCGCCGGGGTGATGGTGATGGCGCTGGGGGACCAGTTCGACTGAGTGCGCCCGCTGTGAATAAGCCCACGAAACAGACAAATGATCTCCTGAGCCTGCAAGAGTGATTTCGCATTGCTCATGCGTTCTTTGCGGGCTGTTCAGTTCACGGACGACTGCTCCCGGTCAAAGATCCACACAAAGCAACTCTGGGAGCACGTTTCGTGGCAGCCCTCGCACGTTGGTGTGTCCAACGCCGTCTGGTCACCGTTCTGCTGTGGCTCCTCGCCTTCGCGGGGGTCACCGCGGGCGCCGCCGTCGCCGGCACCACGTACTCGAACGACTACAAGGTCCCGGGCACCGAGTCCGGCCGCGCCACCGAACTGCTGCACGAGGGCTTCCCGCAGCTCGGCGGCGACAGCGACACCGTCGTCTGGCACACCGCGTCCGGCAGCGTCCGCGCCGCCGACGTCGAGCAGACGATGAGCCGCATGCTGGACCGGATAGAGAACCTGCCCGGCGTCGCCTCCGTGACCAGCCCCTACGACGGCCCGGGCACCGGCCGCGTCAGCCAGGACGGCCGCACCGCGTACGCCACGGTCACCTTCGACGACCAGGCCCAGGACATCGACAAGGGCGAGGCGCAGGCCGTCGTCGACACCGCGAAGAGCGCCGAGACCGACGGGCTCCAGGTGGAGCTCGGCGGCAGCGCCGTCGGGCTGACCCAGTCCTCCGGCGGGCACCTCGCGGAGATCGTCGGCGTGGCCGTCGCCGCGGTCGTGCTGTTCCTCGCCTTCGGCTCGCTCGCCGCCTCGCTGCTGCCCATCGCCACCGCCCTGGTCGGCGTCGGCACCGCCTACGCCGGGATCGCGCTGCTCGGGCACGCCATGACGGTCGCCGACTTCGCGCCCATGCTCGGCATGCTGATCGGGCTCGGCGTCGGCATCGACTACGCCCTGTTCATCGTGACCAGACACCGGCGCGGACTCAAACGCGGGCTGTCCGTCACGGAGGCGGCCACCAACGCCGTCGCGACCACGGGACGGGCCGTCGTCTTCGCGGGTGCCACCGTTTGCATCGCCCTGCTGGGCATGCTGATCCTGCGGCTGAGCTTCCTCAACGGCGTCGCCATCGCGGCCAGCCTGACCGTGGTCCTCACCGTCGCCGCGTCCGTGACGCTGCTGCCGTCCCTGCTGTCCTTCATCGGCATGCGCGCGCTCAGCCGCCGCGAGCGCCGACGGCTGGCGGAGCACGGGCCCGAGCCGGAGCTGCCCACCGGCTTCGCCGCCCGCTGGTCGGCGTTCGTGGAGCGCCACCCCAAGGTCCTCGGCGTGGTCGCCCTGGTCGTCATGGCCGTCCTCGCGCTGCCCACGTTCTCCCTGCACCTGGGCACCTCCGACCAGGGCAACGACCCGAAGACCGCCACCACCCGCCAGGCCTACGACCTGCTCGCCGACGGCTTCGGCCCGGGCGTGAACGGCCCCCTCACCCTCGTCACGAAGGTCGACGGCGCCGAGGACAAGCTCGCCCTGGACAACCTCGACGGCACGCTCCAGGCCACCGAGGGCGTCGCCGCCGTCACGCCGGTGACGTTCGACTCCGGCGGCCACACGGCGTACCTGACCGTCGTACCGGAGTCCTCCCCGCAGTCGAAGCAGACCAGCGACCTCGTCGACCGGCTGCGCGACGAGGTGCTGCCGCGCGCCGAGGCGGGCACCTCCCTCGACGTGCAGGTCGGCGGCGTGACGGCGGGCTACGACGACTTCGCCGACGTCATCGTCTCCAAGCTGCCCGTCTTCGTCGGGGTCGTGATCGGCCTGGGCTGCCTGCTGCTCCTGCTCGCCTTCCGGTCGATCGGCATCCCGCTGAAGGCCGCCGCGATGAACGTCGCCGCCGTGGCCTCCGCCTTCGGGGTGGTGGTCGCGATCTTCCAGTGGGGCTGGGGCAGCGAACTGCTCGGCCTCGGCAGCGCGGGGCCCATCGAGCCCTTCCTGCCCGTGATCATGGTGTCGGTGCTCTTCGGGCTCTCCATGGACTACCAGGTCTTCCTGGTCAGCCGGATGTACGAGGAGTGGCTGGAGACCGGCGACAACCGGCGGGCCGTCCGCGTCGGCTTGGCGGAGACCAGCCGGGTGATCAACTCGGCGGCGGTCATCATGATCTCCGTCTTCCTCGCCTTCGTGCTCAGCGGCGACCGCGTGATCGCCATGTTCGGCATCGCCCTCGCGGCCGCCGTCGCCCTGGACGCCTTCGTCCTGCGCACACTCCTCGTCCCCGCCCTGATGCACCTCCTCGGCGGCGCCAACTGGTGGCTGCCCCGCTGGCTCGACAAGCGCATGCCGCGCATCAGCATCGAACCGCCCGAGAGCCGTGCCGCCCATGAGAGGCTGGCCGCCGCGACGGACGCCGAGGTGGCGGACGTCCTGGCGGAGGAGGAGCGGCAGCGGGATGTACGCGATATCCCTGGGTGACGACGCCGAACTGCGACCCCTGGAGCCCTGGCACGCCGGGGAGTTCCTGGCGCACCTGGAGCGGGGCCGGGAGTTCATCGGCCGGTACATCCCGTTCGGGACGACCGAGACCGACCTGATCTCGGCCCGGGCCAAGCTCCAGCTGTACGCCGACATGCGGGCCGCCGACACGGGGTCCCTGCACGGGCTGTGGCTGGACGGCACGCTCGTGGGCGGGGTGCTCTTCCTGAACTTCGACGCGGCGAACGGCACCTGCGAGGTGGGCTGCTGGCTGGAGCCCGCCGGGACCGGCCGGGGCCTGGTCACGCGCGCGATGCGGGTGCTGATCGACTGGGCGGTCGAACAGCGCGGCATCCACCGCGTCGAGTGGGTCGCCGCCTCGGGCAACCAGCCGAGCCTGAACGTGGCGCGGCGCCTCGGCATGACCCGCGACGGTGTGCGGCGCGAGGCCCACCACTACGGTGGCGTACGGCACGACCTCGAAGTCTGGTCCGTGCTGGCGCCCGAGTGGCGCGAGGCACGCGCGCGTGCCGGTCACAACGATCATTAAGAGACTTCTCAGACAGCGACCCTACGGTGCGAGACATGGCAACGAACGCAGTGGACGAGACCGAGGCCACCGAGGCCACGACCGACGAGAAGGCGGTGGACACCACCAAGTCCGACGAGGTGCCCCAGACCGAGGTCCCGGCCCCGGCCGCGGCCCCGGAGACCGAGGCGGAGGCCAAGGAGGAGAGCTCCTACGGCGTCGGCCAGGGCGCCGGAGCCGTGGTCTCCGCCGCGCTGGGCGTCGTCTCGCTCACCGGCAGCTGGATGGGTACGGTCGCCGCCGCGCGCCAGAACCTCATCGGCCAGCTGGAGACCGCGCAGAACGCGAGCGTGGCCAAGCAGATCCAGGCGGTCTACGGCGACGCCTGGCAGACCACGGCCCTGTGGGGCGGCCTGTTCGCCCTGGTCGCCCTGATCGTCGGCGTCGCGGTGCTCGCCCGGCCGGCCTTCGGCACGCCCGGCCGGATCCAGGCCCCGTGGATCAAGTCCGTCGCCTGGGCGGGCGTCGCGCTCGGCGTCATCGGCCTGTTCCTGGCCGTCCTGAAGTACAGCGGCGTCCTGCTCGGACTGCCGTCCGCGAGCTGAGTCACCGCAGGTCCTGAGGGGTCTTAGGCCCTCCGTAAGCACCTTACGGAGGCCCTGAGGCCCCTCACGCGTGTCTAAGGCCCCGCCCGCCTCCCAAGATGCGGAACTCTCCCGATGTGGCCGCCCCGCCTGGGAGACGAAGGTGGAGACATCGCGGAGAAGCCTCTCCGTGACCGGCCTCTCACCAAGGACACGCCATGTACGAGTACGAGCTCCAGCAGATGCGCACCGCCGACCTGATCCGCCGGGCCGAGCACGAGCGCCTCGTCCGCGCGGCCAGCCGCGCCCGCCGCGGCGCCCGCGGCGAAGCCGGCCAGGGCTCCGCCGAGCACGAGAGCCATAGCCGCCGCTTCCGCAGGCCCCGGTTCGCCCGGGCCGCGTGAACCCCGGGGCGGGACCGGCCGACGCCGAGGCTGTTCCAGCCGGGGCGCCGGCCGGTCCCGTTGCCGTGCGTGAGGCGGCCGCGGCCGGTGCGGTGGCGCTGGGTACGGCGACCGCGGCCGGTGCCCCGACCCGGCGTCTGCGGAAATCCGGTGCCGCGTTGTCGGACCCGCATGCGATGCTCGGGGCCGTGGAAACCAGGTCCGTCAGTCCCGTGTTCGTCGGCCGTGCCGAGGAGTTGGGCACGCTGAGCGACGCCCTCCTGCGCTCCTGCGGGGGAGAACCGCAGGCGCTGCTCATCGGCGGGGAGGCCGGCGTCGGCAAGACCCGCCTGGTCGAGGAGTTCGCCGGCGCCGCCCGCCGCCGGGGAGCCGTGGTCGCGCTGGGCGGCTGCGTGGAGATCGGCGCCGACGGGCTGCCCTTCGCCCCCTTCTCCACCGCCCTGCGCGCCCTGCGCCGCGAACTCCCCGGCGAACTGGCCGCCGCGGCCGCCGGCCAGGAGGAGGAACTGGCCCGGCTGCTGCCCGAGCTGGGCGATTCCGCCACCGGGTGGCACGACGAGCACGGCATGGCCCGCCTCTTCGAGCTCACCGCCCGCCTGCTGGAGCGCGTCGCCGCCGAGCACACCGTCGTCCTGGCCCTGGAGGACCTGCACTGGGCCGACGCCTCCACCCGCCACCTGCTCACCTATCTCGTCCGCACCCTGCGCACCGGCCGCCTCGTCGTCCTCGGCACCTACCGCTCCGACGACATCCACCGCCGCCACCCCCTGAGGCCCCTGCTCGCCGAACTCGACCGGCTCCGCACGGTCCGCCGCCTCGAACTCGCCCGCTTCACCCGCGAGGAGGTGGGCCGCCAGATCGCCGGCATCCTCGCCCACGAACCCGACCCCGACCAGGTCGACGCGATCTTCGAACGCTCCGACGGCAACGCCTTCTTCGTCGAGGAGCTGGCCGTCGCCGCCGGCGAGGGCTGCCGCACGGGCCTGACCGACTCCCTGCGCGATCTGCTGCTCGTCCGCGTGGAGGGGCTGCCGGAGACCGCCCAGCAGGTCGCCCGGATCGTCGCCGAGGGCGGCTCCACCGTCGAGCACCGGCTGCTGGCCGCTGTCGCGGGGCTGGCCGAGGACGACCTCATCGAGGCGCTGCGGGCCGCCGTGAACGCCGGCATCCTCACCCCCGCGCCCGGCGGTGACGGCTACCGCTTCCGCCACTCCCTGGTCCGCGAGGCCGTCAGCGACGACCTGCTCCCCGGGGAGCGCTCCCGCCTCAACCGCCGCTGCGCCGAAGCGCTGGAGGCCGACCCGACGCTCGTCCCCGCCGACCAGCGGGCGACCCGCCTGGCCAGCTACTGGTACCACGCCCACGACGCCGCCAAGGCCCTGCCCGCCGTCCTCGACGCCGCCGTCGAGGCCCGTCGCCGCCACGCCTACGCCGAGCAGCTGCGGCTGCTGGAGAGGGCGATGGAACTGTGGGACGCCGCCCCCGACGCCGTACGCGACACCCTGCGCCCCGTCGACTACGCCGAGGCCTACCCTCCCTCACCGCCCGAACGGCGCGGGGCGACCTCCGGCGGCGACCCGGCGACCACGGCCCTGCGCCACCTGGACCTGCTGGCCGAGGCCGCCGTCGCCGGACGGCTCTGCGGGGAGCGCGAACGCGCCCTGAAGATCACCAAGCGGGCGCTGCGCCTGCTGGACGACGCGGGCGACCCCCAGCGGACGGCCTGGTTCTGGATCCAGCGCTCCCGGCTGGTGCAGGGGCTCGCCCGCGGCGACGGCTGGCAGGAGATCGCCACCGCGCAGGACCTGGTCAGAGGCCTGCCCCCGTCCGAGGTGCACGCCGAGGTGCTGGCCACGGCCGCCCACTGGTCGATGCTCCACGAACCCGGACCCGAGGCCCTGACGGCCGCCGAGCGGGCCGTCGAGTACGCGCGCATGGTCGGCGCCGACGACATCGAGTCCCACGCCCGCCTCACCCTCGGCGGACTCATGGTCGACGCCGGGCAGATCGAGGCCGGGCTCACCCACATGTACGAGGTCAGGGACGAGGTGGTCGCCCGGGGGCTCGTGTCGGTCGTGGGCCGCAGCCATGTGAACCTGCCCTCCGTCCTGGAGGGCGTCGGCCGCTCCGAGGAGGCCGTCGGCATCCTGAACGAGGGCCTGCGGCTCACGGAGAAGATGGGCCTGCGCGACGCCGAGGCCTGGATCTGGAGCAACCTCGCGGAATCCCTCATCTCCCTGGGCCGCTGGGACGAGGCGGCCGAGGCCGCGGGCAACGCCCAGCGGCGGGGCCAGACGGCCGGTCCGCACGGATCGGGCGCCAACAGCCTGGCGTTCCTCGCGCTCGCCCGCGGCCAGGTGTCCGAGGCGGCCCGGTATCTCGCCGAGGGCCGCGCCGCCTACGGGCCGCACGATCCCATGCCGCAGCACGACCTGCCGATCTCCTGCCTCACGATCGCCGTCGCCGTCGCCGAGGGCCGCCTCCCCGACGCCCGCGCCGAACTGGCCCGCACCCTGGAGTCCGGCTTCCCGCCCGGCACCCAGCGCTACGCCTGGCCCCTGCTGCTCGAAGCGGCCACCGCCGAGGCCGACGCCCGCGCGCTGCCCGCCGCGCGCGACGGCCGCGAGGAGGTGCTGGACCGCCTCTTCGACACGGTCAAGCGCCTCACCACGAACGCGCCCGTCTGGCTCGCCCACGAGCACTGGGTCCGCGCCGAGCTCCAGCGCGCCGGGGGCCGGAACACCCCGGGCACCTGGTCGGAGGTGGTCACCGCCTTCGAATCCCTGGAGCGGCCCTACGACCTCGCCCGCGTCCGGTACCGGCTGGCCGAGGCCCTGCTGGCGGAGGGCGGCGAGGACGAGCGCGGCCGTGCCGCGGAACTGCTCCGCCTCGCCGACGCCGTCGCCCGCCACCTCGGTGCCCGGCCGCTCGCCGACGCCGCCGGCGCGCTCGCCCGGCGCGCCCGCCTGCCGCAGACCTCCACAGCGGGACCGGCCCCCGGCGCCACCGACCCCGCCGGGGCCCTCGGCCTCACCAGCCGGGAACGGGACGTGCTGCGCCTGGTCGCCGCCGGGCACACCAACCGCCGGATAGCCGAGGAGCTGTTCATCTCCCCGAAGACCGCGAGCGTCCACGTCTCCAACATCCTCGCCAAGCTCGGTGTCTCCGGCCGGGGCGAGGCGGCGGCGGTGGCGCACCGGCTGGGCCTGTTTCCGGCCGAATCTCTCACGTCACGGCCGGCGGGCTGAGGCATACGCTGGAAGAGACGTCGCGAGCCCTCGCGGCCAGGGAGGCTCCGTTGTTCAACGTGTTCGAGGAACTGTTCTCACCCGGCCGCAAGCACACCCGCGACGAGCAGAAGCGACTGGAACTGACCCGGGAGGACGTCGGTGACGGCGACCCCGGACGCGGTCCGATAGACCTGGCCTCCGGGAAGGTCGTCGTACGCCCGCCGCACGAGGAGCCGGAGACCCCCGAGGACTCCTGAGCCCGCCGTCAGGTCACCCGCAGTTCCAGGATCCGGTCGTCCCCGTCCTCGGGAGCGCCCCGGCCGTCCGTGTTGCTGGTCACGAGCCACAGCCGGTCGCCGCCCGCCGGGACCACCGTGCGCAGCCGGCCGTACTCGCCCTCCAGGAAGGCCTGCGGCTCGGCCGAGGCCTCCGTGCCGTTCAGCGGGATCCGCCAGAGCCGCTTGCCGCGCAGGCCGGCCATCCAGATCGAGCCCTCGGCGTAGGCGATGCCGCTGGGGGAGGCCTCCGCGGTCGTCCACTGGTCCACCGGGTTGTGGAACTCCGAGTCGTCGGACCTGCCCTCGGCCTCGGGCCAGCCGTAGTTGTCGCCCGGCTTGATCGCGTTGAGCTCGTCCCAGGTGTCCTGGCCGAACTCCGAGGCGAACAGCCGCTGCTTGCCGTCCCAGGCCAGGCCCTGCACGTTGCGGTGGCCGTACGAGTACACCGGCGAGTCGGGGAAGGGGTTGCCGGGCGCCGGCTCGCCCTCCGGGGTCAGCCGCAGGATCTTGCCGCCCAAGGAGTCCTTGTCCTGGGACAGGCCGGTGTCGCCGCTCTCGCCCGTGCCGACGTACAGCATCTTGTCCGGGCCGAACTCGATCCGGCCGCCGTTGTGGACGAAGCCCTTGGGGATGCCCCGGAAGACCGTGTCGGGCGCGGCGAGCTGCTCGCCGGCGGGCTTCTTGTCGTCGTAGATCATGCGGACGATGCGGTTGTCGCCGTCCGAGGTGAAGTACCCGTAGACCATGCGGTCCGAGGCGAAGTCGGGGGACAGGGCGATGCCGAGGAGGCCGCCCTCGCCGGCCGCGGACACCCCGGGCACCTCGCCCACCTCTGTCTTCCTGCCGGTCTTCTCGTCGACCCGGACGATCGTGCCGTCGTCCCGCGAGGAGACCAGCAGGCCGCCGCCGGGCAGGGGCGCGAGGCCCCAGGGGGAATCGAGGCCCTCGGCGACGGTACGCACCACCTTCACCGAGCCCTTCGCGGGCGGTGTCTCCTCGGCGCCCTGCCGCGGCGGCGCGGAGGATCCGGATGCCGTACGGCTCGGGGAGGCGCTCCCGGCGGCACCGGACGTCCCCCCGTCGTCGGAGGAGCAGCCCGCGGTCAGCAGGAGCGCTGCGGCGGTCAACACGGCCGGGACGGCTCGACGTCGCACGATCATGGTCCCTTCGACGCGGCGGGGTTCTCCCTGTCATACACCGCCCGCGCTTCCCAGGTTCCCGATCACCGAACCTCGAAGCCTGAACGAGCGGTTTGCCCCATACGCCCCCGGCCCAAGGACCGCTCAGTCCCAGGATCCCTGGGCCGGTGGCAGCTCCGCGACCTCCCGGAGGTCCGCGGAGTCCAGCCGCAGCGCCGCCGCGGACGCGTTCTCCGTGACCCAGCGCTCCTGCTTGGCGCCCGGGACGGGGACCACGTGCCGGCCCTGGGCGAGGACCCAGGCGAGGGCGACCTGGGCGGGCGTGACGCCCGGGCCGTGCCGGCGCGCCACCCGGCGCAGGCCGGCGACGATCGGCTGGTTCGCGGCCATCATCTCGGCCGTGAAGCGGGGGTGCCGCGCGCGCAGGTCGTCCGCCTCGAAACCCGCGCCGGGCCGCAGCCTGCCGGTCAGGAACCCGTTGCCCAGCGGCATCGCGGCCAGGAAGCCGACGCCCCGGGTCTCGCACCAGGGCAGCAGCGTCTCCAGCGCCTCCGGCGACCACACCGACAGCTCCGCCTGCACCGCGCTCACCGGGAAGACCTGCTGCACCCGCTCCAGCTGCCGGATCGTCGCGTCGTGCAGCCGGGCCCCGCCCCTGCGCGAGGACCGGGCACCCACCGCGCACAGCCCCAGCGCCCGCACCTTCCCGGCGTGCACGAGCTCCGCCATCGCGCCCCAGGTCTCCTCGACGGGCACTTCGGGGTCGGCCCGGTGCAGCTGGTAGAGGTCGATGACGTCGGTCTGCAGCCGCCGCAGCGAGGCGTCGCAGGCCCGCTTCACATACCCGGGACGGCCGTTGGCGACGATGTGCTGGTCGCCCACGAGGAGCCCCACCTTCGTCGACACGAACGCGTCGGACCGCCGCTCCTTCAACGCCCGCCCCACCAGCAGTTCATTGGTGAAGGGGCCGTACATGTCGGCCGTGTCCAGCAGGGACGAGCCCAGGTCGAGCGCCCGGTGCACCGCCCTGAGCGACTCCTCGCCGCGCTGCCGCGAGGTGCTGTAGGCCCAGCTCATCGGCATGCACCCGAGTCCGACGGCCCCCACCGCGAGTGCGCCCGCGCCGATCGTCCTGCGCTCCACCTGGTCGTGACCCTCCCTGTTCCGGCCACCCCAACCTAACCTCTGCCGTGGCGCGCTCCTGACATAGCCTCCAGAGCATGACTGCTGACGTGTGGCTGCCCATCCCGCCGGACGAGATCGACGGACTCCCCGAGGGGCCGGACTACCGTTTCTGGAACGGCGCGGAGGACTTCCCCGCCGACCCGGCCGACTGCGTCTTCTACGTCGTCCCCTACATGAAGCCCAGTCCGCTGTGCGTACGTCCCCTGCCGCGGATGAGCCACGTGGAGGTCGTGCAGACCCTCTCCGCCGGGATCGACCACGTCGAGCCCGGGCTGGGGCACCTGCCTCCGGGCGTGCGGCTGTGCAACGCCCGCGGGGTCCACGAGGCCAGCACCGCCGAACTCACCCTCGCGCTGATCCTGGCCTCGCTGCGCGGGATCCCCGACTTCGTGCACGCCCAGGACCGGGGGGAGTGGCTCGGCGGCTTCCGGCCCGCGCTCGCCGACAAGAACGTCCTCATCGTGGGCTACGGATCGATCGGCGCGGCCATCGAGGACCGGCTCGTGCCGTTCGAGGTGGCGCGGGTGGCGCGCGTCGCGCGCTCCGAGCGCACCACGGCGCGCGGGCCGGTGCATCCGCTCACCGAACTCCCCGCCCTGCTCCCGGAGGCGGACGTCGTCATCCTGTCCACCCCGCTCACCGAGACCACCCGTGGCCTGGCCGGAGCCGACTTCCTGTCCCGGATGAAGGACGGCGCGCTCCTGGTCAACGTCGCCCGCGGCCCCGTCGTCGACACCAAGGCGCTGCTCGCCGAACTGGAGAACGGCCGCATCACCGCCGCCCTCGACGTCACCGACCCCGAGCCCCTGCCGCGCGAACACCCCTTGTGGCGTGCGCCGGGGGTACTCGTCAGCCCGCACGTCGGCGGACCCACCTCCGCGTTCCTCCCGCGCGCCAAGCGGCTCCTGGTGGACCAGTTGAACCGTTATGTGAACCGGGAGCCGCTGCGGAACGTGATCCTTACGACGGGTGCACCAACCGGCTGATCCGACCTCGGGTACCGTCCGCAATCCTCCGGGTGCGGTGGGTACTCATATATCTGTTGATCGTCACGGAGAGTAGAGAACCTATGTCCCTGAGTGACGAGACTGGTGTATCGTCCCGACAGGGGATGCGCCGCGGACCGTTCGGCGCCGGGGATGGACACTTCGGACTGTGAGGGGGGCGACAGGCGATGCACGGCCTATGGACGAGCGATCCGACGGGGCGGGGCTGCCGGCGGCGACCCTGGCGGACGGCCGCGGGCAGACGCGGTCACCACGCCGATCACGGCGGCCACCGCACCCAGCACAGCGACCACCACACCGACCACAGCCATCACCGGCGCAGGCCCGGCAGCCGCAGAAGGCATGCCCAGCCGGCGCACAGGGGCCCGCGGGACCCGGGGACGACACGGACCGGGAGGGTCCGGTGAGCGCGCCCCCGACCCCCACGCTGGACGGAGCGCTGCGGGCACAGCCTTCGTCCCCGGGAGCGCTGCTGCCCCGCACGCCGGTCGCCGGCCACCGGCCCGGCCTGGCCCTCCAGCTCGTCCTCGCCCTGGTCTGCGCGGGATACGCCGTCGGTTCCGCGCTCGGCTGGGGTTCGCGCGAACTGGCCCTGATCATGGGCGACTTCGGGCTGAGTGCCGCGGCCGCCACCGCCGCCGTCTCGTGCTTCCTCTACGCCCGCAGCCGCCGGACCCGCTTTCGATCCGCCTGGCTGCTGTTCGGCCTCTCCTCGGCCATGGCCTCGCTGGGCAACCTGGTCTGGGGGTGGTACGAGGTGGTCCTGGGGCTGCCCGTGCCCAGCCCCAGCTACGCCGACCTGTTCTTCCTCTGCTTCGCGCCGCCCGCCATCGTCGGGCTGCTCGTGCTCGCCAAGCGGCCGGTGACCAAGGCCGGCTGGGTCTGCCTGGGGCTCGACGCCTGGCTGATCGGCGGTTCGCTGCTCACCCTGGCCTGGAGCCTCGCCCTCGCCCAGGCCGCCAAGTCCGAAGGCCCGAGCGTGGCCCACACCGCGCTGTCGCTGGCCTACCCGCTGCTCGACATCGCGCTGGTCAGCATGGTGCTCGCGCTGCACTTCCGGCGCTCCGCGGTGAACCGCTCGGCGGTCAACACCGCCATCGGCGCGCTCGCGCTGACCGTGATGTGCGACGCCCTGTTCACCTCGCCGCTGATGCACCACGACTACCGCTCCGGCCAGCTGCTCGACGCCGGCTGGTTCGCCGGCTCGCTGCTCCTGGCCTACGCCCCCTGGGCCGCGCCCCGCACCGCGGAGACCGACCGGCAGGGCCTGGACCGGCACGGCACGGCGGGGCACACGCGCGTGGTGCACGAGCACGTGCCCGGGCAGCGCAGCGGACCGCACCACCCCCCGTCCCTGCCCGGAGGCGAGCACAGCCGCTACCCGGCCGCCCGGCCCATCGCCGGCTCCCTCGCCGCCCTCACGCCGTATCTCGCGGCCGCCGTGTGCACCCTGGGGATCCTCTACAACGTCCTCAACGGCCGCAGCGTCGACCGCGTGGTCCTGCTGACCGGGGGCACGGTCGTGCTCGCGCTCGTCGTGCGCCAGGGCATCATGCTGCTCGACAACATCACCCTCACCCAGGAGCTGGCGCAGAAGGAGAACCACTTCCGCTCCCTGGTGCAGGGCTCCAGCGACGTCATCATGATCGCCGCCCCCAGCGGCATCCTGAGGTACGTCTCCCCGGCCGCCGCCGGCGTCTACGGCCGCCCGGCCGAGGACCTGGTGGGCACGGAACTGGCCGGCCTCATCCACCCGGAGGACCTGGGCTGCGTCGTCCACGAGGTGCGCAGGTTCCTCGCCGCCGACCCGGTCGAGGAGCCCACCACGCGCATCGAGTGCCGCTTCCGCTCGGGCGACGGCGGCTGGCTGAACGTCGAGTCGACCGTGAACCGCCACCACGGCGGGCTGATCTTCAACAGCCGGGACGTGACCGAACGCGTGCGGCTCCAGGCCCAGTTGCAGCACAACGCCGAGCACGACCCGCTCACGGACCTGCCCAACCGCGCCCTGTTCACCAAGCGCGTCCAGCACGCGCTGTCGGGCCGCCGTGCCTCCGACCGGGGCGTGGCCCTGCGGAACACGGCCGTGCTCTTCATCGACCTCGACGGCTTCAAGGCCGTCAACGACACCATCGGGCACCAGGCCGGAGACGAGTTGCTCGTCCAGGCCGCCCGCAGACTGCAGGACTCGGTCCGCCAGGGCGACACCGCCTCCCGGCTGGGCGGCGACGAGTTCGCCGCCCTGATCGTCGGGGACAACACCCGCGACCGCGAGGCGAGGCAGCGGCACATACTGGAACTCGCCGACCGGCTCAGGACGACGCTCTCCCAGCCGTACGTCATCGACGGCAACGATGTCCGGGTCAACGCCTCCATCGGGGTGGCCTTCGCCGAGCCCGGCCTCGGCGCGGGCGAGCTGCTGCGCAACGCCGACCTCGCGATGTACCGGGCCAAGGGTGCCGGCAAGGGCCGCGTCGAGCTGTACAAGCCGCAGATGCAGCAGGACGTCGTCCGCAAGGCGGAGCTGGCCACGCGCCTGCGCGCCGCACTGCACGACGGCGAGTTCGCCCTGCTGCACCAGCCGGTGGTGTCCCTGGAGGACGGCCGGATCGCGTCGGTGTCCGCGCAGGCGCGCTGGCGCTCCTCCCAGGGAGTGCTGTTCACCCCGGCGGAGTTCCTGCGCGTGGCCGAGGACAACGACAAGACCGCCGAGCTGAGCCGGTGGATGATCGAGGAGGCCGTCGAGCAGGCGGCGGAGCGGCACGCGACCGGGCTGTCCGTGCCGGTCGTCGTCCGGATGAGCGCGCGCCGGCTGCTGGACAAGTCCATGCCGCTCGGCACGGTCGAGGCGCTGCTCACCCGGCACGGCCTGCCGTCCGGCTCGCTGGTCATCGAGCTGTCCGACGCCGACCCGAGGGTCCCGCTGGACGAGCTGGAGCGGCGCCTCGGCGCCCTGCGGCGGGTCGGCGTACGGATCGCGCTCGACGGGTTCGGCAGCGGCTGTGCGGCGATCACGGCCCTCAGGAGGCTGCCCGTCGACATCCTCAAGCTCGACCGCGGTCTGGTCGAGGGCGTCGTCGAGTCGGCGCGCCTGCACAAGATCACCAGTGGGCTGCTGCGCATCGCCGGTGACCTCGGGCTGAAGTCCGTGGCCGAAGGGGTGGACCTGCCCGAGCAGGTCGTCGCCCTGCGCGCGATGGGCTGCACCCACGGACAGGGCATGGCGTTCTCCGGACCGCTCGACGAGTACCGGCTGCGCCGGGCGCTCGCCGCCGGTCACTATCCGGTGCCGAGCGGACCGGCCGAGCCGGCGTTCGCGGGCGGTGGCCCACGGGTGTACAGCTCGGGCGTCTCCGCCGTCATCGGAGGCGGCACGGCTCTCCGCTCACATAATGAGACTCCCGTCCCACCCACTTGACAGTAGGTGCGTGCCGGGGGGAGGGTCTGTGCCATGCGCACCCGAATTCTCGTACTTGGAAAGCGCGTCGGCTGACGCTGAGCCTCGACCGCTCAGCGACCCCACCCGGCGCGCTCCCCTCGCTTGCCTTATGGCACGAGGGGTTTTTTGTTGCACAGGCACCGTCCGTGCAGCAGCCGAAAATCGCACAAACCTCGCAAAAACCCTCAGCATCTGAGAAGAGAATGCCGATGACCGAGCAGGCCACCGGGGCCCACCACCCGCAGCCCCGGCCCCGATCCGGAGGACACTCCGCCCCCGAGCAGGTGACGGGCGCGCAGTCCCTCATCCGCTCTCTCGAGGAGGTCGGCGCCGACACGGTATTCGGCATTCCCGGCGGTGCGATCCTCCCGGCCTACGACCCGCTGATGGACTCCACCAGGGTGCGCCACGTCCTGGTCCGCCACGAGCAGGGCGCCGGACACGCCGCCACCGGCTACGCGCAGGCCACCGGCAAGGTCGGCGTCTGCATGGCCACCTCCGGCCCCGGCGCCACCAATCTGGTCACCCCGATCGCCGACGCGCACATGGACTCCGTGCCGCTGGTCGCGATCACCGGCCAGGTGGCGTCCAAGGCGATCGGCACGGACGCCTTCCAGGAGGCGGACATCGTCGGCATCACCATGCCGATCACCAAGCACAACTTCCTCGTCACCAAGGCCGAGGACATCCCGCGGATCATCGCCCAGGCGTTCCACATCGCCTCCACCGGCCGCCCCGGCCCGGTTCTGGTCGACATCGCCAAGGACGCCCTCCAGGCGAAGACGACCTTCTCCTGGCCGCCGGCCATGGACCTGCCCGGCTACCGCCCGGTGACCAAGCCGCACGCCAAGCAGATCCGCGAGGCCGCCAAGCTGATCACCCAGGCCCGCCGGCCCGTGCTGTACGTCGGCGGCGGCGTGCTCAAGGCCCGGGCCACCGCCGAGCTGAAGGTCCTCGCCGAGCTGACCGGCGCGCCCGTCACCACCACCCTGATGGCGCTCGGCGCGTTCCCCGACAACCACCCGCAGCACCTGGGCATGCCCGGCATGCACGGCTCGGTCGCCGCCGTCACCGGCCTGCAGAAGGCCGACCTGATCGTCGCCCTCGGCGCCCGCTTCGACGACCGCGTCACCGGCAAGCTGGACAGCTTCGCCCCCTTCGCCAAGATCGTCCACGCGGACATCGACCCGGCCGAGATCGGCAAGAACCGCGCCGCCGACGTGCCGATCGTCGGCGACGCCCGCGAGGTCATCGCCGACCTGATCCAGGCCGTGCAGAAGGAGCACAGCGAGGGCCACCAGGGCGACTACAGCATGTGGTGGAACGACCTGAACCGCTGGCGCGAGACCTACCCGCTCGGCTACGACCAGCCCGACGACGGCTCGCTCTCCCCGCAGCAGGTCATCGAGCGCATCGGGCAGCTCGCGCCCGAGGGCACGATCTTCGCGGCGGGCGTCGGCCAGCACCAGATGTGGGCCGCCCACTTCATCGAGTACGACAAGCCGGGCACCTGGCTGAACTCCGGCGGCGCCGGAACCATGGGCTACGCCGTCCCGGCCGCCATGGGCGCCAAGGCCGGGGCGCCCGAGCGGGCCGTCTGGGCCATCGACGGCGACGGCTGCTTCCAGATGACCAACCAGGAGCTCACCACCTGCGCCCTGAACAACATCCCGATCAAGGTCGCCGTCATCAACAACGGCGCCCTCGGGATGGTCCGCCAGTGGCAGACCCTCTTCTACAACCAGCGGTACTCCAACACCGTCCTGCACTCCGGCCCGGACGACGTCAACCCCGAGGCCCGCGGCACCCGCGTCCCCGACTTCGTGAAGCTGTCGGAGGCCATGGGCTGCTACGCCATCCGCTGCGAGTCCCCGGACGACCTGGACAAGGTCATCGAAGAGGCGAACTCCATCAACGACCGTCCGGTCGTGGTCGACTTCATCGTCCACGAGGACGCGATGGTCTGGCCGATGGTCGCCGCCGGCACCTCCAACGACGAGATCATGGCCGCCCGGGACGTCCGCCCCGACTTCGGCGACAACGAAGACGACTGAGAGCCGTCCAGGACTTTCAAGCAGAGGAAGCAGACCATGTCCAAGCACACGCTCTCCGTCCTGGTGGAGAACACCCCCGGCATCCTCGCCCGGATCGCCGCCCTGTTCTCCCGCCGCGGCTTCAACATCGACTCGCTCGCGGTCGGCGTCACCGAGCACCCCGACATCTCCCGCATCACCATCGTCGTGGGCGTGGAGGACCTGCCGCTGGAGCAGGTCACCAAGCAGCTCAACAAGCTCGTCAACGTGCTGAAGATCGTCGAGCTGGAGCCGTCCCAGGCCGTCCAGCGCGAACTCGTCCTGGTGAAGGTGCGCGCCGACAACGAGACGCGCTCCCAGATCGTCGAGATCGTCCAGCTGTTCCGCGCCAAGACCGTCGACGTCTCCCCGGAGGCCGTCACCATCGAGGCCACCGGATCCGGCGAGAAGCTGTCCGCGATGCTGAAGATGCTGGAGCCGTTCGGCATCAAGGAACTCGTCCAGTCCGGCACGATCGCGATCGGCCGCGGTGCCCGTTCCATCACGGACCGGTCACTGCGCGCCCTCGACCGGTCCGCGTAAGACGGAAAACGGGCGGTCGGCGCGCCGTCGGCCGCCCGTATTCCGAGACCCCCAGACTTCCCTTCCGCCCCCCGTCATACGGTGGGACGCAACACCTGCACTCCCGAGGAGAGAACCCAAAGTGGCCGAGCTGTTCTACGACGCCGACGCCGACCTGTCCATCATCCAGGGCCGCAAGGTCGCGGTCATCGGGTACGGCAGCCAGGGCCACGCCCACGCGCTGTCGCTCCGTGACTCGGGTGTCGACGTCCGCGTCGGTCTGCACGAGGGCTCCAAGTCCAAGGCCAAGGCCGAGGAGCAGGGCCTGCGCGTGGTGACCCCGTCCGAGGCCGCCGCCGAGGCCGACGTCATCATGATCCTCGTCCCGGACCCGATCCAGGCCCAGGTCTACGAGGAGCACATCGCCCCGAACCTGAGCGACGGCGACGCGCTGTTCTTCGGCCACGGCCTGAACATCCGCTACGGCTTCATCAAGCCCCCGGCCGGCGTGGACGTCTGCATGGTCGCCCCGAAGGGCCCGGGCCACCTGGTCCGCCGCCAGTACGAGGAGGGCCGCGGCGTTCCGTGCATCGCCGCCGTCGAGCAGGACGCCTCCGGCAACGCCTTCGCGCTGGCCCTGTCGTACGCCAAGGGCATCGGCGGCACCCGCGCCGGCGTCATCAAGACGACCTTCACCGAGGAGACCGAGACCGACCTGTTCGGTGAGCAGGCCGTCCTCTGCGGTGGCACCGCGGCCCTGGTCAAGGCGGGCTTCGAGACGCTGACCGAGGCCGGCTACCAGCCGGAGATCGCCTACTTCGAGTGCCTGCACGAGCTGAAGCTGATCGTGGACCTCATGTACGAGGGCGGCCTGGAGAAGATGCGCTGGTCGATCTCCGAGACCGCCGAGTGGGGCGACTACGTCACCGGCCCGCGCATCATCACGGACGCGACCAAGGCCGAGATGAAGAAGGTCCTCGCCGAGATCCAGGACGGCACCTTCGCGCAGCAGTGGATGGACGAGTACCACGGCGGCCTGAAGAAGTACAACGAGTACAAGAAGCAGGACTCCGAGCACCTCCTGGAGACCACCGGCAAGGAGCTGCGCAAGCTCATGAGCTGGGTCGACGAGGAGGCGTGAGCCCCCGGGCCCGGCCGTGGCAGCGACGCCGCGGCCGGGCCCTTTCTCATCCGGGTGATCCTTCCGCAGAGGCGTAAGGCGCCCCTCGTCGCACCACTACACTGCTGCATAGATACGCGTCAGGCCCACAGCGTCGTGCGTCTTCCACGCGGCAAGCACCCCTCCACCGCCTGCGGCCGTCGGGACGGCCGTCCGCAGCACTGGACTTGTGAGGACTCACGTGAGCTCGAAACCCGTCGTACTCATCGCTGAAGAGCTGTCGCCCGCCACCGTCGACGCGCTGGGCCCGGACTTCGAGATCCGGCACTGCAACGGCGCGGACCGCGCCGAGCTGCTCCCCGCCATCGCCGACGTGGACGCGATCCTGATCCGTTCGGCCACCAAGGTCGACGCCGAGGCGATCGCCGCCGCGAAGAAGCTCAAGGTCGTCGCACGAGCCGGCGTCGGCCTGGACAACGTGGACGTCTCCGCCGCCACCAAGGCCGGCGTGATGGTCGTCAACGCCCCCACCTCGAACATCGTGACCGCCGCCGAACTGGCCTGCGGTCTGCTCCTCGCCACGGCCCGCAACATCCCGCAGGCCAACGCCGCGCTGAAGAACGGCGAGTGGAAGCGCAGCAAGTACACGGGTGTCGAGCTGGCCGAGAAGACCCTCGGCGTCGTCGGCCTCGGCCGCATCGGCGCGCTCGTCGCGCAGCGCATGTCCGCCTTCGGCATGAAGGTCGTCGCCTACGACCCGTACGTGCAGCCCGCCCGGGCCGCGCAGATGGGCGTCAAGGTGCTCTCGCTGGACGAGCTGCTGGAGGTCTCCGACTTCATCACCGTCCACCTCCCCAAGACGCCCGAGACCCTCGGTCTGATCGGCGACGAGGCGCTGCGCAAGGTCAAGCCCAGCGTGCGCATCGTCAACGCCGCGCGCGGCGGGATCGTCGACGAGGAGGCGCTGTACTCGGCGCTGAAGGAGGGCCGGGTCGCCGGCGCCGGTCTCGACGTCTACGCGAAGGAGCCCTGCACGGACTCCCCGCTGTTCGAGTTCGACCAGGTCGTCGCCACCCCGCACCTCGGTGCCTCCACGGACGAGGCGCAGGAGAAGGCCGGTATCGCCGTCGCCCGCTCGGTGCGTCTCGCCCTCGCCGGTGAGCTGGTGCCGGACGCGGTGAACGTGCAGGGCGGTGTCATCGCCGAGGACGTCAAGCCGGGCCTGCCGCTCGCCGAGCGCCTGGGCCGGATCTTCACGGCGCTCGCCGGTGAGGTCGCGGTCCGCCTGGACGTCGAGGTGTACGGCGAGATCACCCAGCACGACGTGAAGGTGCTGGAGCTGTCCGCCCTCAAGGGTGTCTTCGAGGACGTCGTCGACGAGACGGTGTCGTACGTGAACGCCCCGCTGTTCGCCCAGGAGCGCGGCGTCGAGGTGCGCCTGACGACCAGCTCCGAGGCGAGCGAGCACCGCAACGTGGTGACCGTGCGCGGCACCCTCGCCGACGGCGAGGAGGTGTCGGTCTCCGGCACGCTGGCCGGCCCCAAGCACCTCCAGAAGATCGTCGCCGTCGGGGACTACGACGTGGACCTCGCGCTCGCCGACCACATGGTGGTGCTGCGGTACGAGGACCGGCCGGGTGTCGTCGGCACGGTCGGCCGCATCCTCGGCGAGGCGGGCATCAACATCGCCGGCATGCAGGTGTCGCGTGCGGTCGCGGGCGGCGAGGCGCTGGCCGTGCTGACCGTCGACGACACGGTGACCGCCACGGTGCTGGCCGAGGTGGCGGCGGAGATCGGCGCCACGTCCGCCCGCTCGGTGAACCTGGCGTGACCTTCCCGGGGGCTCGGCCCCCGGGCACCCGTTCGCCGTGAACCCAAGCGCCGGAGGGGCTGACTCGATCAGCCCCTCCGGCGCTTCGGCGTACTGCGAGGGGCCGTCAGACGGCCGCCTTCTCCCGCTCGGGTGCCATGGGGTCCGCGACCTGGGCCCGGCGCAGTGCCGGGACCGCCGCTGCCGCCGCCCCGGCCAGCAGCACCGCCCCGGTGACCGCCGCCGCGTGCATGCCGCTGGTGAAGGCCTCGCGTGCCGCCGCCGCCAGGGCGTCTCCCGCGCGCCCCGGGAGCTGTTCGGCCACCGCCAGCGCGCCGCCCAGCGTTTCGCGGGCCGGACCGGGCGCGGAGTCCGGGATCCGGTGGCGGTAGACAGCCGTGCCGATCGAGCCGAGGAAGGCCATGCTCAGCGCGCCGCCGAACTCCGTGCCGGTCTCCAGCAGGGACGAGGCGGCGCCCGCCTTCTCCACCGGGGCGACGCTCATGGCCATGTCGACCACCAGGGACATGACGGCGACGATGCCGCAGGCCAGGACGGCGCACGCGGCCAGCAGCAGCCAGAGGGACCGGGTGCCGGTCAGGGCCAGCAGCACGTAGCCGCACGCGGTGACCGCGAAGCCGCCGCCGACGACGTACGCGCGGGGCACGCCCCGCTGCACGAGCCGGGCGCTGACCGGGGCCGCGAGTCCGATGGGCACCGACGGCAGCAGGCTCCACAGCGCCGCCTCGAGAGGGCTCTTGTCCAGGACCGACTGGATGTACTGGGTGGTGAAGAAGGCCGAGCCCATCATGCCGAAGGCCGCCCCGAGATTGAGGGCCAGCGCCGGGCTGAAGCCGCGGCGCCGGAACAGCTCCGGTGAGATCAGCGGGGACGCCGTCGTGCGCTGGCGGTGGACGAACAGCGCGGCGAAGAGCAGGCCCGCCGACACCGACATCGCGTACCGGACGTGCCAGCCCTCCGACGCGAGTTCCTTGAGGCCGTAGATCACCGGGAGCACCGCGGCCATCGACAGGGGGACGCTCAGCCAGTCGAAGCGGCCGGGGCGCGGGTTCCTGGACTCCGGGAGCAGCAGGGGGCCCAGGATCAGCAGCATCACCATCGCGGGCAGGTTGACCAGGAAGACCGAGCCCCACCAGAAGTGCTCGACGAGGACGCCGCTCATCACGGAGCCGAGTGCGATACCGGCCGTCATCACGCCCGACCACAGGCCGATCGCCTTCGCGCGCTGCCCCGGATCGGTGAACATCGTGCGGACCAGCGCCATCGTCGAGGGCATCAGCGTCGCGCCGCCGATGCCGAGCAGCGCCCGGGCCGCGATCAGGGTCTCCGCGCTGTTCGCGTAGGCCGCCACCAGGGAGGCCGTGCCGAAGGCGGCGGCGCCGACCAGCAGGAGCCGGCGGCGGCCGATGCGGTCGCCCAGCGCGCCCATCGTGATGAGCAGGCCGGCCAGCACGAAGCCGTAGATGTCGAAGATCCACAGCTGCTGGGTGGCGCTCGGTTCCAGGTCGGCGCTGATCGCGGGGATCGCGAAGTAGAGGACGGACACGTCCATCGATACCAGCAGCAGCGGCAGCATCAGCACGCCGAGAGCCGTCCATTCGCGGCGGCCGGCGAGGGCGGGAGGGTGCGGTTTCGTCGTCATGGGCAGGACTGTACGAGCGTATTAAACGCGTGTCTAGTACGTCTGTATAAGACGCACGTATGGATGCTGGAGTAGAGTGAGGCGGCATGGGACACCGTGAGGATCTGCTGGAGGGCGCCAAGCGTTGCCTGCTGGCGAAGGGCTTCCTGCGCACGACCGCGCGCGACATCGTCAGGGAGTCGGGGACGAACCTGGCGTCGATCGGCTACCACTACGGCTCGAAGGACGCGCTGCTCGCGCAGGCGTACATCGAGATGGTGGAGGGGATGTCCGAGGCCTTCGAGGGCGGCGGCGAGCTGCGCGGGCAGCCGGGCTCGCTGGAGCGGTTCGCCGAGGTGTGGGCGAACATCATCGGCACCATGCGCGAGCCCGGGTCGCTGTGGCGGCTCAGCATGGAGATCGTGGCCATGGGCGACCAGCTGCCGGAGGTGCGGGAGCACCTGGCGCGGGCCCAGCGGGAGGGAGCGCGGGGCATCGTCACGCTCTTCCACGGCGGGCGCGAGGAGGACGTCCCCGAGGAGCGGGTGGACACCCTCGGCTACTTCTACCTGACCCTGATGATGGGCCTCATGGCGCAGTGGACCTTCGACCCGAAGACCGCTCCCGAGGCCGATCAGCTGGCGGCGGGGCTCCGCCGGGTGATCGAGGGCGTCAAGGAGCGCTGAGGCGCCCCTCCCGCATCTCGATCACCCGGTCCGCGACGTGCCGGACGACCGCCCGGTCGTGGCAGATGAACAGGTAGCCGAGGCCCAGGTCGTCCTGGAGGTCGGCGAGCAGGTTCAGCACGCCCGCGCGCACCGACGGGTCGAGGGACGACACCGGCTCGTCCAGGACCAGCAGGCGCGGGTCGGAGGCCAGGGCGCGGGCGATGCCGGCGCGCTGGCACTGGCCGCCGGACAGCTCGTGCGGCCGCCGGTCGCCGTAGACGGGGTCGAGGCCGACGCGGTCGAGGAGTGCGGCGACGCGGGCCGGGCCCTTCTCCGGGTCCCAGCGGCCCTGGACCTTCAGGGGCTCGGCGATCGCGTCCCGGATGCGGTGGCGCGGGCTGAGCGAGCCGTACGGGTCCTGGAAGACGGGCTGCATACGGGGCCGCAGCGGACGCAGCTCGGGTTCCGTCAGCGTCGTCAACTCCCGCCCTTCGAAACGGACTTCGCCGCTGTCCGGGCGGCGCAGCTGGAGCACCGCGAGGGCCGTGGTGGACTTGCCGCAGCCGGACGGGCCGTTCAGCGCGAGGGTCTCGCCGGCGGCCAGGGAGAAGGAGACGCCGTCCACGGCGGTGACCCGGCCGTAGCGGACGACCAGGTCGCGGACGTCGAGCAGGGGATCACTCATGCGGGCTGCCGCTCCTCGAGGAACAACTCGGTCGCCGGATGGGGAAGTTCCTCCCAGCGGTGGCAGGCGACCAGACGGCCGGCGGCCGGCCGGGGCTCGGGTTCCGCCGTGTGGCAGGCCTCGGCCGCGAGCGGGCAGCGCGGGGCGAAGGCGCAGCCCGGCGGGAGCGCGCCCGGGGCGGGCGGGGTGCCGCGCAGGGCGGGCAGCCGGCGGCCCTCGGGCGCGTGCTGCGGGAGGGAGGCCAGCAGGCCGGCGGTGTAGGGGGCGCGGGGGCGGGCCAGCACCTCGTCCGCCGGGCCGAGTTCGGTGAGGCGGCCCGCGTACATGACCAGCACACGGTCCGCGTGGCCCTGGACGACGTCCATGTCGTGCGTGACCAGGACGAGCGCGGCGCCGACCGCCGCGCGCTGCTCGGCGAGCAGCCGCAGCACCTGCTCGCGGTACTCCTCGTCGAGCGCGGTGGTGGGCTCGTCGGCGACCACGATCTCCGGTTCGTTGATCGTCGCCATGGCGATCACCGCGCGCTGCCGCATGCCGCCGGAGTACTCGTGCGGGTAGGCGCGGGCCCGGCGTGCCGCGTCCGGGATGCCGACCCTGTCCAGGGCCGCGACCGCCCGGGCCCGGGCCTCCTTGCGGGACATCCCGGCCACCGACCGGACGGCGGCGGCGAGTTGGTCGCCCACCGGGTGCACGGGGGACAGGGCGGACAGGGCGTCCTGCGGGACCAGTGAGATGCGCCGGCCGCGGTGGGCCGAGAGGTCCGGGCTGACCGTGCCGCTCAGGGTCGCGCCGCGCGGCAGCATGCCGAGGAGCGCGCGGGCCGTGAGGGACTTGCCCGCTCCCGACTCGCCGACGATCGCCAGCACTTCGCGCGGGCGGACGTCGAAGGACAGGCCGCGCACGGCCTCCACGCCGTCGAAGGCGATACGGAGATCGCTGACGGAGAGCAGTGCCTCAGGTTCCAACGGGGGCCTCCTTCCTGGCGGGGGCCGGGGGTGAGGCCGCAGCCGGGCCCGGGGTGGCCCGCCGCGGTCCGCGGCCCTGCGTGAGCGCCGCGCCCGACACGGCGAGACCGGCCAGCAGGGCCAGCGCGACCGCCGGGGCGAGGGCCGCCCACGGGGCGCGTTCCACATACGCCCGGGACTCCTCCAGCAGCAGTCCCCACTCGGGGGCGGGCGGCTGGGCGCCCAGGCCGAGGAAGCCCAGCGAGGCCAGGGCCAGGGCGATGCCCGGCAGGCGCAGCAGGGCGTGGCGCGCGACCGGGCCGGCCACGGACGGCAGGACGTGCCGGGTGAGGATCCAGAACGGGCTCGCGCCGATGGCGCGCTGGGCGGTGAGGAACGCCGACGCCCGCACCTCCTGCACCAGCGCCGCCGCGTGCGCGGACAGGGCGGGCCAGGAGATCAGCGCGACCGCGAGGGCCGCTCCGCCGGTGCCGGGCCCGACGGCCGCCGCGACCAGGATCCCGACGATCACCGGGGGCAGCGCGTTGGCGATGTCCGCCGCGCCCGCCGCGATCCCCGGCAGGAAGCCCAGCAGCAGCGCGATCAGCAGGCCCAGCAGGCCGACGGCCGTCGCCGTGCCGACCGTCGAGGCGGCGCCGTGGCCGAGCCGGGCCAGCACGTCACGGCCGAGTCCGTCGGTGCCCAGCGGGTGCGCCCAGGAGGGCGGGGCGAGCCGGACGGTGGTGTCCACGGTGTAGGGGTCGCGCAGCAGCCCCCAGCCGATGGTGATCAGCAGGACGGCGGCGAGCGCCACCGGTACCGCCGGATGCGCGCGGACCGGACGGGCCGGCGGCAGCGTCAGACCGGCGTCCCGCAGCGCGGGCCCGAGCAGCCGGCGCCGTACGCCCGCCGCGAGCGCGCCCGCGACCAGGCCGAGCAGCAGCAGCGCGAGCACCGCGCCCTGGAGCAGCGGCAGGTCCTGCGACCTGGCCGCGCCGAGGGCCGTACGACCGATGCCCGGCACCGCGAACACCGTCTCCACGGCCACCGCCCCGCCGGTCAGGCCGACGGCGACCATCCCGAACTGCGGGACCAGCGGCGGCAGGACGCGCCGCAGCGCCGCCCCCGCGATCCGCGCCCGGCTCACTCCGGCGCCCCGCCACAGCTCCACCCACCGCTCCTCGAGCACGGCGGGCAGCGCGTCCGCGACCAGCCGCCCGAGCAGCCCGCCCGCGGGGACGCCTAGGGCGAGCGCGGGCAGCACCAGGTACTCGGCGCTCTGCCAGCCGGACGTCGGCAGCCAGCCGAGCCAGACCCCGAACACCAGCAGGGCGACGGTGGCCAGCAGGAACTCGGGCACGGCGGCCAGCATGGCGGCGAACGCCCCGGCCGAGCCGCGCCCGCGCACCAGCACCGGCGCGACCAGCGCGGCGGCCAGCAGCACCGCCAGGGCGAGCGCCGCGCCCATCAGCCCCAGGGACACCTGGAGCCCGGCGAGCACGGACGGCAGGACCTCATGGCCCGACACCCAGGAGGTGCCGAAGTCGCCGCGCAGCAGGCCGGCGGCCCACCGGCCCAGCAGGGTCAGCGGACCGGCGTCCAGCCCGAGGTCCGCGCGGATCGCCGACAGCGCCTCCTCGGTCGCCTCCTGCTCGGCCGACCGGGCGCGCAGTACGGTCAGCGCCGGGTCGCGGTGGGAGAGCCAGGGCAGGAGCCCGACGACGGCCAGGACGGTGACGAGTCCGACGCCCCGGGTCAGCCCGGCCGCCCCGTTCGCCGCGAACCTCACTTGACGTAGGTGTCGGCGGTGACGAGCTCCCGCTCGCGCGGGTCGTGCGCGGCGCCCACGACCCCCTTCGCGTCGCCCTGGATCACACGCTCGTGGAGCATGGGGACGGCCGCGTCCTGGGCGAGCACGGCGGCCTCCGCCGCGACGATCGCCTTGCGGCGGGCGTCCCCGACCGGCGTGTCGGCGGCCTTCCGCAGGGCCTTGTCGACCTCAGGGTCCGCGAAGTCCGAGAGGTTGAAGGTGCCGTCGGACGCGAAGTCGCTGTACAGGTACGCGGCCGGGTCGCCGGAGTCGAGGACGGTGGCGCGGGAGAGGACGAACGCGTCGAAGCGGCCCGCGAGCGCGTCGGACTCGATGTTCGCGTACTCGCGCACGTCCAGCTTCACCTCGAAACCGGCCTTCTGGAGCTGCTGTTGCAGCGCGGCGGCCACCTCGGGCATCTCCGAGCGGTCGGTGTACGTGCCGAGCGTGATGGTCCGGCCGTTCGGCTTGCCGGCCTCGGCGTGCTTCACCGGGGTGCGCAGGTCGGCCGCCCAGGGGAGCGCGGGTCCGAGCAGGCCCTCGGCGACGTCGGCGCGGCCCTCGTAGACGCCCTCCACGATGGCCTTGGCGTCGACGGCCTCGCGGGCCGCCGCCCGCACCGCGGGGTCCTTGAAGGCGCCCTTCCCGGTGTTGAGGTAGAGGGTGTTGGTGCGCGGCATCGGCACCTCGGTGATGAGGTCCTGGTCGAGGACGGCGGCCTGGGAGACCGGGATCGCCTCGACGATGTCGGCCTCGCCGCTGCGCAGCGCCGCCGCGCGGGCGGTGCCGTCGGGCACGTACTTCACGTCGATGCCGGGGGCCTTGGCCTTCTCGCCCCAGTAGCCGTCGTAGCGGCCGAGGGTGGCGGAGGAGGTGCCGTTCACCTTCGTCAGCTCGAACGGGCCGGTGCCGGCGCCGACCGGGTCGACCGTCTTCCCCCGGTACGCCCGGGCCGCCAGGATCGACAGCTGCGGGGAGCTCAGGCGCTGCGGGACCAGGGGGTCCTCGCTGGCGGTGGTGACGGTGACCCGGTCGCCGTCGGCCTTCGCGGTGAGGTCCACGCCGTCGAGGATGCGGGGCTTGGGGGAGGCGGTGGCGGCCTTGGTGAGGGAGGTGACCACGGTCTCGGCGGTGAGCTTCGTGCCGTCGTGGAAGGTGACGCCGTCGCGCAGGGTGAAGGTCCAGGTCTTCCCGGACTGCTTCCAGTCGGTGGCGAGCGCGGGCTGTGCCTCGCCCTCGGCGTCCAGCCTGACCAGGGTCTCGGCGGTCGACCAGCGCGACAGTTTGAACGCGTCGTCGGAGAGCGGGGAGAGGCCGGAGCGGGGCGGCTGGAGCATGGCGACGCGTATGCGTTTGCCGCCGGAGCCGGAGTCGTCCGTGGCCTGCTCGGCGCCGCTGAAGCAGCCGGTGAGCAGGGCGGAGGCCGCGGCCACGGCGGTGAGGGGGACGAGACGGACGGGGACGCGCACGGAACACCTCGGTCAAGGCACGGTCAAGACAGGGTCAATGGTTGAACGCGCCATGACCGTAGCATGATGACAATCGTTTTCAGAATAGTGTCTTGAAGGCGTTGCTTTCAGGAGAGCGGCCGGAAGTACTTCCGCAGCGCCCAGGCCGCGAGCCGCCGGCCGGTGGCGGCGCCCGCCTCGTCGGCCGTCCGGGTGTGGATGCCGCCCCAGACCCGGGCGTCGACGACGTCCCGTTCGTACGCGTCGGCGTAGTGGTAGTGGCGGGTCGCGCCGGTGGTGACCGAGCGGATGCGCAGGTCGACGCGGGAGGTGCCGAGGATCCCGGTCAGCATGCGCATCAGCGCGCCGCCCATGGTGGCGTGGCCGCTGAGGTAGTCGGGGTGGGCCGGGGTGTTGAGCAGCGGTTCCCAGTGCCGGTCCGGCCGGGTCGCCGGGTTGCCGTCGGTGTCCGCCTCCCGGATGGCGGTGACGGGCCGCCAGGTGCCGTGGTGGAGCTTGGCGTCCCAGGCGGCGATGACGGCGTCCGCCTGGGCCGTGTTGGCCGCCGCGTACAGCCGCGCCGTCTCGGCGATGCCGAAGCCGTGCCGGGCCGCGTGGTCGCCGAGGGCGCCTTGCAGGTCCAGCGCGACGAAGTACCGGGCGATGTCCGTCTGTTCGGGGGTGCGGTGCGAGCCGGTGCGGCCTCCGTAGGCCGCCACTTCGTGGAGGTCTCTGGCGTACCGAGCGGAGCGGAGCGGAGGCGGCGGGCCGGGGCGGAACTGGCCGGGGGAGTCCAGCAGCAGCGGACGGACCCGGCCCATCCAGGCACTGGCGAAGGGCTGGTGTCCGGGCGGGGTGGGCCGCCACACGCCGGGGCTCGGGGGCGCGGGGAAGGGCACGGACGCGCCGCGGCCGTCGTCCCGGCGGAGTGCGACGATGTGGGCGGCGGCGCGTTTCCCGAACGCGACGCCCTCCTCCTCGGCCTCGCCGTCGGGGACGGTCGCGAGGGTGTCGGCCAGGGCGGCGTCCAGCCGGGGCGCGGCGCCGGGGAAGTGGTGGCGCAGCACGTGGTGCGCCGCCGAGGCGGCGGCGGCCGCCGACGAGGCCGGGCGGTGCGCCCGCCCGTCCCACTTGTACGGGGTGAAGCGGCCCTCTACGCCGACGACGGCGTTGTAGACGGCGGTGGAGACGTACGCCTGCCAGATGAACGACTCGGGTGGGCCCGTGCGGGCCTCGGCGTCGATGGTGTCATCGGCCGTGCGCATCCACTCGGTGACGACCGAGGCGTTCCGGTCGCCCCGGCCGGTGCGCTCCTCCCCGGGCGCCGCGCGCTCGGTGGGTCCCGGGCCGGTGCTGGCGTGGGCGCCCGGCAGGGCGAGCGCGAGCACCCCGCAGGCCAGGCCCGCCACCACCGTCCGCGTCGCGGACCAGGCGCGTCGATTCCGCACGTGCACTCCTCCCGGCCGATGGCACACCGGGAGAACCGTGACCACGCGCGGCGCCGGAGGGTACGGGTCCGTCCCGAACACCGCCCGTTCGGGGGACGGGACTCACCCGGACGGCCCCATGGCGTCACCGGGGGTGAGGCGGGCTCCCTTCAGCGTCATGTGCAGCAGCAGCCGGTCCTCGCCGTCGTCCAGGTCCAGCCCCGTGAGCTTCTCGATGCGGGAGAGGCGGTAGTAGAGGGTCTGGCGGTGGATGCCCAGCTCGGCGGCGGCCCGGGCGGCCTGGCCGGCGCAGTCGAGGTAGACCTCGGCGGTGCGGGCGAGTTCCCGGTGGACCGGGGCGAGCAGGGTCCGGGCGACGGGGTCGCGGGCGACCTCCGGGGGCAGCGCGGTGAGCAGGCGGAACGGCCCGATCGACGCCCATCGCGCCACCGGCCCCAGCCTCGGCTCGGCCAGCGCCGCCCGCGCCGCCGCCGACGCCTCCCACCAGGAGACACCGAGCTCGGCGAGGCCGGAGCGGGGGGTGGCGATACCGGCGGAGGCGCCGCCTGCGGTGGTGGCGCCGGCCGCCGAGGAGCCGCCGGGGGTGGGGGTTCTGCCGGGAGTGGTGGGGCCACCGGTTCTGGCCGAGGTGGTGGGGCCGCCTGCCGGGGTTCTGGCCGAGGTGGTGGGGCCGCCTGCCGGGGTTTTGGCCGAGGTTGTGGGGCCGCCTGCCGGGGTTTTGGCCGAGGTGGTGGGGCCGCCTGCCGGGGTTTTGGCCGAGGTGGTGGGGCCGCCTGCCGGGGTTTTGGCCGAGGTGGTGGGGCCGCCTGCCGGGGTTTTGGCCGAGGTGGTGGGGCCGCCTGCCGGGGTTTTGGCCGAGGTGGTGGGGCCGCCTGCCGGGGTTTTGGCCGAGGTGGTGGGGCCGCCTGCCGGGGTTTTGGCCGAGGTGGTGGGGCCGCCTGCCGGGGTTTTGGCCGAGGTGGTGGGGCCGCCTGCCGGGGTTTTGGCCGAGGTGGTGGGGCCGCCCGCCGGGGTTCTGCCCGAAGCGGTGGCACCATCCGCCGAGGTTCTGCCCGAAGTGGTGGTGCCGTCCGCCGAAGCTCCGCCGGAACTGGTGGCGCCGGCCGCGGCGGCTCCGCCCGGGGCCGAGGGCTCGCCCTGCCCCGTCCCCCCGCGCGCCCGCTCCAGCAGGCGGCCGGCCGCCGTCGTCGCCGGGGTCAGGACGTCCGGGGAGCGCAGCCGGATCAGTACGGCCACGCACTGGGCCGTCGCCCCCCACGGCAGCGTGCACAGGGCGGTCGCGCCCGGCATGCCGCGGACCGACGGGGCGTCGTCGGGGTCGGCCGACGGCCAGGGCGCGACGCACACCACGGTGTGCGGGCCGTCGGCGCGCGGGCCGAGGGCCGTGCGGAGCTCGGCGATGGCCATGTCGCTCTGCCAGCCGCGCTCGGCGGTGAGCACCGCCCGCAGCTCGCGGCTGAGGTCGGCGCCGTGCTGGGCCTCGTCCGCGAGCAGGGCGCCGATCCGGGCCGTGACCCGCATCGCGGCGGACAGCTGCCGCTCGCTCGGGCCGGGATCGTCGTCGAGCAGCCAGACGTAGCCGTGGACCACGCCCCGGTGGCGGACGGGGAGGCAGATCCGGCCCCGGTAGACCCCGGCCTCCGGGGTCGGCGGGATACGGACCGGGCCCGTCGCCCGCGTGATGCCGAAGCCCTCGAACCAGGCCCGCACGGCCGCCGTCGAGCGGCGGGTGAGGATCGAGCGGGTGCGCACCGGGTCCAGGGCCGACGGATCGAGGTCGCCCTCGCTGTCGTACGCGCCGAAGGCGATCAGCTCGAAGTCCCGGTTCTCCAGCGTCGCGGGCGCGCCGAGCAGCTCCGAGATCTCGTCGACCAGCTCCTCGTAGTCGCCCCTGTGTTCCGACGTCATCCGGGCATTGTCCCGCACTCCAGGGAGCCTTTCATACATCTGTCTGAGATCTGCGGCACGGATGCGTGACAGCTGTCGATGGCCGACGATCGGAGGGATCCTTAGGTTTCACGGTGGTTCTCCGTGCCGTACCCGACGCGTCGTCCGCGCGGGGTCCGGCCTCACGTTGCTTGTGCTCTGGAGGTGCCCCGTGCTGGGTCCCGTGATTCTCGCCGCGTCACGCAGCGACCGGATGCGACGCCTGATCTCGGCCGCCCCGGTGACCAAGCAGGTCGTCGACCGCTTCATCCCGGGCGAGGACGTCGACGACATCGTCCCGGTCGTCCGGGACCTCGCCGACCGGGGCCTGGAGCTGACGATGGACGTCGTCGGCGAGGACATCACCCACCCCGCGCAGGCCGCCGCCGCCCGCGACGCCTACCTGGAGCTGGTCGACCGCCTCAAGCCGCTGGAGCTCGGCACCCGCGCCGAGATGTCGGTGAAGCTGTCGATGTTCGGGCAGGCGCTGGAGGACGGCCACGAGCTGGCCCTGAAGAACGTCCGCCCGGTCGTCGAGGCCGCGGCCGAGATCGGCACCACGGTCACCCTGGACGCGGAGGACCACACGACGCTGGACTCGATGTTCGCCATCCACGAGGAGCTGCGGAAGGACTTCCCGCAGACCGGCTGCGTCATCCAGGCGTACCTCTTCCGTACCGAGGCCGACGCCCGCCGCCTGTCCGCGAGCGGCAGCCGGGTCCGCCTGGTCAAGGGCGCGTACAAGGAGCCCGCCTCGGTCGCGTACCAGGACAAGCACGAGATCGATCGGGCATACGTTCGTATCCTCCGGGCGTTGATGGAGGGGGAGGGGTACCCGATGATCGGGTCCCACGACCCGCGCCTGATCGCCATCGCCCAGGAGCTCGCCCACCGCGCCGGACGAAAGCCCGGCGACTACGAGTTCCAGATGCTCTACGGCATCCGCGCCGAGGAGCACCTGCGGCTGGCCGCCGAGGGCCACCGGATGCGCGTGTACACCGCGTACGGCACCGACTGGTACGGCTACTTCATGCGCCGACTCGCGGAGAAGCCGGCGAACCTGCGCTTCTTCGCCCGCAGCATGATCACCAAGGGCTGACAGCCCTCCAGGGCTGAGACCGACACACCGCTCAGTAAGGAGTTACGGAAAACATGGACGCTGTGACCCAGGTCCCCACCCCCGTCAACGAGCCGGTGCACGGCTACGCCCCCGGCTCGCCCGAGCGGGCCCGGCTGGAGGCCAAGCTGAAGGAGCTGGCCGACAACCCGATCGACCTGCCCTGCACCATCGGCGGCGAGCAGCGGATGGGCGGCGGCGAGGCCTTCCAGGTCGTCCAGCCGCACAACCACAAGGCCGTGCTCGGCACGTACCGCAACGCCACGCAGCAGGACGCCCAGGACGCCATCGACGCGGCCCTCGCCGCCGCCCCGGCCTGGCGCGCGATGTCCTTCGACGACCGCGCGGCGATCATCCTGCGCGCCGCCGAGCTGCTGTCCGGCCCCTGGCGCGAGACGCTCGCCGCCTCCACCATGCTCGGCCAGTCCAAGACCGCCCAGCAGGCCGAGATCGACACGCCCTGCGAGCTGATCGACTTCTGGCGGTTCAACGTCTCCTACGCCCGCAAGCTGCTCGCCGAGCAGCCCCCGGCGAACGCCCCGGGCGTGTGGAACCGGCTGGACCACCGCCCGCTGGAGGGCTTCGTCTACGCGATCACGCCCTTCAACTTCACGGCGATCGCGGGCAACCTGCCGACGGCCCCGGCCCTGATGGGCAACGTCGTCGTCTGGAAGCCGTCGCCGACGCAGACCCACGCCGCCGTTCTGCTGATGCGGCTGCTGGAGGAGGCCGGCCTGCCCAAGGGCGTCATCAACCTCGTCACCGGCGACGGCATCGAGGTCTCCAAGGTCGCCCTGGAGCACCGGGACCTCGCCGGCATCCACTTCACCGGCTCGACCAAGACCTTCCAGTACCTGTGGAAGACGGTCGGCAACAACATCGAGAAGTACCGCACCTACCCGCGCCTGGTCGGCGAGACCGGCGGCAAGGACTTCCTCGTCGCCCACCCCTCGGCCGACCCGGCGATCCTGAAGACCGCCCTGACCCGGGGCGCCTTCGAGTACCAGGGCCAGAAGTGCAGCGCCACCTCCCGGGCCTACATCCCCGCCTCGATCTGGAACTCCGGCTTCAAGGAGGAGTTCGCCGCCGAGGTCGACGGCATCAAGATGGGTGACGTCACGGACCTGTCGAACTTCATCGGCGCCGTCATCGACGAGCGGGCCTTCGCCAAGAACAAGGCCGCCATCGACCGCGCCAAGGAGGACCCCTCCTGCACGATCGTCGCGGGCGGCACCTACGACGACTCCGAGGGGTACTTCGTCCGCCCGACCGTCATCGAGTGCACCGACCCCGGCAACGAGGTCTTCCGCACCGAGTACTTCGGCCCGATCGTCGCCGTGCACGTCTACGAGGACGACCAGTACGACGCGATGCTGACCCAGATGGAGTCCGTCTCCGACTACGCCCTGACCGGCTCGGTCATCGCCAACGACCGCGCCGCGGCGGCGTACACGGCGGACAAGCTGCGCTACGCGGCCGGCAACTTCTACATCAACGACAAGTCGACCGGCGCCGTCGTCGGCCAGCAGCCCTTCGGCGGCGGCCGGGCCTCCGGCACCAACGACAAGGCCGGCGCCCCGCAGAACCTGATGCGCTGGACCCTGACCCGCGCCATCAAGGAGACGCTGGTCCCGCCGACCGACTACACGTACCCGCACATGGGCTGAGCCCTTGGGCGCACCGACGGGCCGGGTCCCGTGACCCGGCCCGTCGGCGTACCCGGGCTCAGGGGTGCGGCACCAGCACGATCCCGCCCCGGGCGTGGCCTTCCTCGCCCAGTTCGTGGGCCTTGGCGGCCTCCGCCAGCGGCAGGGTCGTCGTCACGTGGACGCGGACGCGGCGGTCGGCCAGGAGCGGGGTGGTCCTCTCCAACAGGTCGCCCGACGGGCCGGTGCGGACGAGGGCGAAGCGCAGGCCCCGGGCCTCCGCGTCCTCGGGGGCGAGGCCCAGGTCCTCGGGGACGGCGCAGAGCAGGATGCCGTCCGGGCGCAGGGTGTCGAGGGTGGGCAGGGCCTGGTCGCCGCCGACCAGGTCGAGGGCGGCGTCGATGTCGTGGACGGACTCCGTGACGTCGCCGGCCGTGTCGTCGACGAGTTCGTCGGCTCCCAGGTCCCGCAGGAAGTCGTGGTCCTCGGCGCGTGCCACGCCCACGACGTGGGCGCCCTCCGCCTTGGCCAGCTGCACCGCCACGTGCCCGGCCCCGCCGGCCGCCGCGCGGACCAGCACGCGGCTGCCCGGCCCGACCCGGGCGATGTCGATCAGCGCGTGCCAGGCGGTGAGCGCGGCCGTCGGGGCGGCGGCCGCGTGGGCGTGGTCGAGACCGGCGGGTTTCGCCGCGAAGTGGCCGGCCGGCGCGGTCACGTGCGTGGCGTGGCCGCCGCCGTCGATCCGGCCGAACACCTCGTCCCCGGGCCGGAAGCGGGTGACCCCGGCCCCCACCTCCTCGATCTCCCCCGACACGTCCTGCCCGAGCGTGAACGGCGGCTCCCCGAACAGCGGGGCGGCCCCGGAACGGGCCAGCCGGTCCGCCGGGTTGACCCCGGCCGCGTGCACCCGGAGCAGCACCTCGCCGGGGCCGGGCTCGGGCCGTGGCCGCTCCTCGATCTCCAGGACGTCCGGGCCGCCGAAGCGGTGCTGGGTGATCACCTGTGCGCGCGGCTCTGCCGTCGTCATCGGGTCTCCCTTCCGGAGCCGGACCCTTCCATCGTGCTCGTATATCCGGTCGAGAGCCACCCGGCCCGTTCGCATACTGGGCCGATGACCATCCGCCTGCGCACCGTCCACACCGCCGACCTCGCCCCCGCCGAACTCGGCGCCGTACGGGCCCTGCTGGACGCCGCCTTCGACGGCGACTTCGGCGACGACGACTGGGACCACGGCCTCGGCGGCCTGCACGCCCTCGCCTACGACGCCGCCGGGCTCGCCGCCCACGGGGCCGTCGTGATGCGCCGGGTGCGGCACCGCGGCCGGTGGCTGCGCACCGGGTACGTCGAGAACGTCGCCGTGCGCGCCGACGCCCGCCGCACCGGCCTCGGCGGGCGGGTCATGGCCGAGCTGGAACGCGTCGTCGACCGCGCCTACGACCTCGGCGCGCTCTCCGCCAGCGACGACGGCGCCCGCCTCTACACCGCCCGCGGCTGGCGGCCGTGGCCGGGCGAGGTGCACGCCCTCAGGCCGGACGACGGCATCGTGCGCCTGCCGGAGGAGGAGGGCAGCACCTACGTCCGCGCCGCCCTCGCCGGCCCCCTCGACCCCGCGCGCGAACTGCTCTTCGACTGGCGGGACGGTGATGTGCTCTAGGAATCACCGCAGGTCAGCGGGGTGTGACCCACTCCACCGTCTCAGATAGTAGGAAGTCCGAGTAATTGTGGAGACAGACGCTCCGGACTCCCTTAGCTTTGTAGGAGCCGAACGTCTCGCTCGACCAAGCGAATGGCGGTCGTGAGCCGGGCCCCGTGCAGGCCACCCCTGCGGCACCGCTCCCCGCCCCATCCGGCGTCTCGTAACCCCTTTTCCGCACTCCGTGCTGTATCGAAGGAGTCGATTTCCCATGGCCGAGACGACCGTCCGCCGCCGAGTCCGTCACGTCTCCCGTACGAGCGAGTCCGACCGCAAGAACGCCGCCGCCGCGCTCCAGCGCGCCCTCGACCGCAGGGACAACGGCGGGTCCACCGGCCACTGAGCCGCACCAGGACTGCATCAGGACCGCACCAGGACCGGGAGCCGCACCCGATCGAGGCGCGGTGCGGGGCCTCACGCCCCGCGCCGCACCTCGAAATGGTCGATCCGCTCACCGCTCGACGCCAGCGCCGACACCTCCAGCCGCGGCGCGGCGCCGCTCACCGCCTCCACCGAGAGGAACGAGAAACCGCGGTAGCGCACCCGCGACCACTCGACCGACTCCGCCCTGGTGTCCCGGGACTTGGTCCACCGGAACGTGGCGACCGACTCCCGGTCGGCGGTGTTCCCCTCGTAGCTCTCCTTCACGCCGTCCGGGAAGCCGTACAGCTCCTTGCCGCCGCCGCCCGCGGTGACGTAGACGATCCCGTCCCGCCGCGGGTCCGTGGTCCCGCCGACCGGTACCGGCCTGCCCACCTCGCCGTTGCGGATGGCGTCGGTCCGCTCGTAGACGTGGTTGTGCCCGTTGATCACCAGGTCCACCTGGTGCCGGGCGAACAGCGGCAGCCACTCGGCGCGCACCCCGCCGTCGGAGGCGTGCGTCGACGTCGAGTACGCGCAGTGGTGGAAGAAGACGACGATGAAGTCGACGTCCTTCGAGGACCTCAGCTCTTCGAGCTTCCTGTCCAGCCACTTCGTCTGACGGCCCTCCGTGTAGCCGTAGTTGGCGGGGATCTCGTACGACACGTCGTTCGCGTCCAGCGCGACCACGCCGACGTTGCCGTACGTGAAGGCGTACACGCCCGGTGCCGTGCGCGCGTCGAAGCCGCTGTCCGGCAGGGAGAAGCGGGCGAGTTGACCGCCGTAGCCGTCCGGCGAGTACCAGGCCTCCATGTCGTGGTTGCCGGTCGTCACCATCCACGGCACCGACCGGGCCACCGGCTCGGTCTGCTTGAGGAACCGGTCCCACTGGCTCGCGTCGAAGACGTCCGACTCCTTGCCCTTGCCGGTCGGGTCGGCGTAGCAGATGTCCCCCGCGTGGAGATGGAAGGCGGGTTTCCGGCGCAGCAGCGCACGGTCGTTGAGGGCCGCCTCCTCGCCCACGCCCTGGTCGCCGAACGCGGTGAACACGAACCGCTCGGGCGGACGCGCGGGTGCCGTGCGGAAGGACGTGATGGTCGACCGGTGTTCCGGGGAGGCCGGGTCGAAGCCCTCGTGGCCGACGCCGTAGTAGTACGTCGTGCCGGGGCGCAGGCCGTCCAGCGCCGCGTGCAGGTAGTACTGGTCGACCGCCGCCCGCACGCCCTTCAGCTCCGGGGTGTGCAGGTCGCGCAGCTCCGCCTCGATCCTGCGGCCGAGGTCGTCGGGGCGCAGGCCGACCCGGACGTAGGGCTTGCGCACCGCGAGCGGAACCTGCCAGGAGATCCGCAGCTGCGTCTTCGGGTCGGCTCCGAAGGCGAGATGACGGCCGAACGGCGTGATGAAGGAGCCGGGGGCCTTCGACGTGCTCGGCGACGGGCTCCGGGTCGTCGTGGCGCCGCCCTGCCCCGAGCCCGAGCCGCAGCCGGTCAGCAGGCCGCTCGCCACCGCGCCCGCGGTCACCAGCGTGCGCCGCCGCGACAGCCGGGTGCGCAGGTACTCGTGCTGCTCGGCCATGCTCATCCGGCGGGCGAGCTCGGGCGGGATGCCGAAGTGGGGGATCTCCATGTCCAGTGAACTTCCCAGCGGAGGCCAACAACCGCACCACGTACGGGTGAACGGCGGTCGACGGCCGCGTGCGCTCACCCGGGCGGGTGTCCGCATCACGGACACCCCGTGTCATCCCATGGGACGAGGAGTAGGGTGCCCGCATGTCTCGCAGCATCAATCTCGCAGTGATCCCGGGTGACGGCATCGGCCAGGAGGTCGTGGCCGAAGGTCTCAAGGTCCTCTCCGCCGTCCTTCCGCAGGATGTGAAGCTGGAGACCAAGGAGTACGACTTCGGCGCCCGGCGCTACCACGCCACCGGGGAGACCCTCACCGACGCCGACCTCGACGCCCTGAAGCAGCACGACGCCATCCTGCTCGGCGCGATCGGCGACCCCTCCGTGCCGTCCGGCGTCCTGGAGCGCGGCTTCCTGCTCAAGCTCCGCTTCGCCTTCGACCACCACGTCAACCTGCGCCCGTCGAAGCTCCTGCCGGGCGTGGACACGCCCCTCAAGGGCGCGCCGGCCATCGACTTCGTCGTGGTCCGCGAGGGCACCGAGGGCCCGTACACCGGCAACGGCGGCACGATCCGCAAGGGCACCGAGCACGAGGTCGCCACCGAGGTCTCCGTGAACACGGCCTTCGGTGTCGAGCGCGTGGTCCGGGACGCCTTCGCCCGGGCCCAGGCCCGCCCGCGCAAGAAGCTGGCGCTGATCCACAAGAACAACGTGCTGACCTTCGCGGGTCACCTGTGGACGAACATCTTCAACAAGGTGGCCGAGGAGTTCCCCGAGGTCACCACCGAGTACATGCACGTCGACGCGGCGACCATCTACCTGGTCACCCAGCCCGAGCGCTTCGACGTCATCGTCACCGACAACCTCTTCGGCGACATCGTCACCGACCTCGCCGCGGCCGTCTCCGGCGGCATCGGCGTGGCGGCCTCCGGCAACATCAACCCGTCCGGAGAGTTCCCGTCCATGTTCGAGCCCGTGCACGGCTCGGCCCCGGACATCGCCGGCCAGGGCAAGGCCGACCCGACCGCCACCGTGCTGTCCGTCGCCCTGCTCCTGCGCCACCTCGGCTACGAGGCCGAGGCCGCCCGCATCGACGAGGCGGTCGCCGCCGACCTGTCGGAGCGCACCGGCAAGCCCGCCCGCTCCACCTCGGAGATCGGCGACGCGCTCGCCGTACGCGTAGCCGGCTGACCCGCCGCGCTCCACCAAGCCGCCGGGTCGCATCCGCACCGGGCGGCTTCCGCATGTTCCCGCCGGGTGCCACCATCGACCACCGGGCCGCATTCACCCCGTTCCTTCCGCCGCCGCCCCCGGGCGATAATCGAACGCGAGGCCGCGGAACGAGGGAATGCTCGGACGTCCTAGCACTGGTCACCATCAGCGCAGTACCGAGCGCGGCCCGTCACTACAACCGGTGAAGGACATCAACCCATGACGACGCCCACGATCGAGCTCAAGCCGTCCGCCAACCCGCTCTCCGCAGCAGAGCGCGAGGCGATCCTGGCCAACCCCGGGTTCGGCCGCCACTTCACCGATCACATGGTGACGATCAAGTGGACGGAGGGCCGCGGCTGGCACGACGGCCAGCTCGTGCCGTACGCGCCGATCTCCCTCGACCCCGCGACGACGGTCCTGCACTACGCGCAGGAGATCTTCGAGGGCCTGAAGGCCTACCGCCGCCCCGACGGCTCGGTCGCGACGTTCCGGCCGGAGAAGAACGCCGAGCGCTTCCAGCGGTCCGCGCGCCGGCTGGCGATGCCGGAGCTGCCGGTCGAGACGTTCATCGAGGCGTGCGACGCGCTGGTCAGGCAGGACAAGGCGTGGGTGCCGGCGCACGGCGGCGAGGAGTCCCTCTACCTGCGCCCGTTCATGATCGCGACCGAGGTCGGGCTGGGCGTGAAGCCGGCCAACGAGTACCTGTTCCTGGTGATCGCCTCGCCGGCCGGCGCGTACTTCCCGGGCGGCGTCAAGCCCGTCTCCATCTGGGTCTCCGAGGACCGCGTCCGCGCCGTCCCCGGCGGCATGGGCGACGCGAAGACCGGCGGCAACTACGCGGCGTCCCTGCTCGCGCAGGCCGAGGCCGCGACGAAGGGCTGCGACCAGGTCTGCTACCTCGACGCGGTGGAGCACACCTGGGTCGAGGAGCTCGGCGGCATGAACCTGTACTTCGTCTACGGCGACAAGATCGTCACGCCGTCCCTCACCGGCTCGATCCTGGAGGGCGTCACGCGCGACTCCCTGCTCACCGTCGCCCGTGACCTCGGCTACGAGGCCGAGGAGGGCAAGATCTCGGTCGAGCAGTGGCAGCGGGACTCGGAGAACGGGTCGCTGACCGAGGTGTTCGCCTGCGGTACGGCCGCGGTGATCACGCCGGTCGGGACGGTGAAGCGGGCCGGGGCGGAGTGGAAGCAGAGCGGGGGAGAGCCGGGCGAGGTCACGCTGCGGCTGCGGCAGGCGCTGCTGGACATCCAGCGGGGTACGGCCGAGGACACGCACGGCTGGATGCACCAGCTGGGCTGAGTCCGCCCCCGGCCACCGGGGGCTCCGCCCCCGGACCCCCGGACCTCGGGCCTATGCCCGCCCGCCACCCGGCGCGGTCGGGCTGGACGTACGACGTGCCTCATCGGCTCCGCGCTTCGCTGACACCGTGCCCGGAGCCGAGAGCACATAGGCAACCCCGCCCACCAGCCCCGACAGCAGGAAGCTCACGTCCACCCCGCCGGTCAGCGCCAGCAGCGGGCCCTCGTACGACGGCAGGGACACCGCCAGGACGCCCACCGTCGCTCCGGCCGCCCAGGAGAGGGTCGCCGGGACGTGCCAGCCGGCGCGGTACCAGTAGACCCCGCCCCGTGCGCGGCGGTTGAAGACCTGCAGGGCGTCCGCGTCGTACACCCCGCCGCAGCGGGCGAAGCCGATCAGGGTGATGACCGCCCACGGCGTGCCGATCGCGGTCAGGAGCAGGACGAAGGACGTCATCGCGTCCTGCGCGGTCGAGAACCAGTGCCCGGCGAACACCGCGGCCGTGGCCACGACCGCGACCGCGTACGTCGCCCGGGCCCGTGAGGCGCGCGGCAGGACGGCGTCCAGGTCGAGGCCCATCGAGTACAGCATCAGACCCGCGTTGCCGACCGAGCCCGCCGAGGCCGCCAGCAGCAGCGGGAGGAGGTACCAGGCGGGGGCCGCGGCGACCAGCGGGCCCGCGTAGTCCAGGGCCGCCCCGGCCGCGTACGCCGTGAACGTGCCGAACAGCTGCGGCACCAGCAGGCCCAGCAGCAGGCCCAGCGAGGTCGCGTGGAGCACCCGGCGGGAGGAGTGGCGGGCCGGGGAGATGTAGCGGGTGTAGTCGCCGAGCAGGGTGATGAAGGCGACCGGGCCGGACAGCCCGGCCGCCACGGCCGCGAGCAGCCAGGTCGGCCAGAAGCCGCCCAGCAGGTAACCGCCGGTCTCCGGCAGCGCGGCGGTGGTGAAGCGCGGGGCGTAGGCGACCAGGCCGAGCACCAGCAGGGCCGTCATGCCGAAGGCGAGGACCCGGGACATCGCCAGCAGCACCCGGTAGCCGTACACCGCGCCGGCGACGGTGGCCGCGGCGAGCAGCCCGTAGACGATCGCGTACGACGTGCCGCCCTGCGGCAGCCCGGCGAGCCTGCCCAGCGCGCCCACCATCACGTCCCCGCCGATCCACACGGTCAGGGCGGTGTAGCCGAGGGCCAGGAGCAGGCCGACCACCGAGCCGACCAGGCGGCCCCGGACGCCGAACTGGGCGCCGGAGGACGTCGACAGGTTGGTGCCCGTGCGCAGGGACACCAGCGCGAGGGGTGCCGTGAACACCACGCCCACCACCGTGCCGGCCACGACCGCGCTGACCGACGACCACCAGTCCAGGCCGAAGGACGGCGGCAGCCAGCCGAAGACGATCACGCCCAGGCAGAGGTTGGAGCCGAGCAGGATCGAGACGAGGTCGCGCGGCCCGCTGGTGCGCTCCTCGTCCGGGATGGTGTCGACTCCGCGCTGTTCTATCGGCATGCTTGTCTCCCTCGGTTAGAGCGACGTTCAATGTGATGTGGGCGATGGTCCGCCGTCAACCTTTCCGTCAAGGGAAATTCATGTTTAGAGTGATGCTCTAAGTGGAGGGAGTGACATGCGGCTGACCCCGACCGAACGCGACCGGCTGCTGCTCTTCGGCGCGGCCGAGCTGGCCCGCGCCCGCAGGGCCAGGGGGCTGCGGCTGAACGTCCCCGAGGCGACCGCGCTCATCGCCGACACGGTGTGCGAGGCCGCCCGGGACGGGAAGCGGCTCGCGGAGGCCGTCGAGGCCGCCCGGTCCGTCCTCGGGCCCGACGACGTGCTGCCCGGGGTGGCCGACGTCGTCACCGAGGTGCACGTCGAGGCGGTCTTCGACGACGGCTCGCGGCTCGCGGTCGTCACCGCCCCCCTCGGCGGCGGCTCGGGCCCGGACGCGCCCGGCGCGCTGCTGCCCGGGCCGGAGCACGCCGAGCCGGAGCCGGAGGTACGGCTGACGGTCACCAACACCGCCGCCGTGCCGGTCTCCGTCACCTCCCACTTCCACTTCTTCGAGGCCAACCCGCGCCTCGACTTCGCCCGCGAGCGGGCCTACGGCATGCGGCTCGCCGTGCCCGCCGGGTCCTCCGTGCGGTTCGGGCCGGGGGAGAGCGCCGAGGTCGGGCTGGTGCCGATCGGGGGCGACCGGATCGCGATCGGCTTCGCCGGGCTGGTCGACGGGCCGCTGGACACCCCGGGCGCCCGCGAGGAGGCGCTGCGCCGCGCCGCCGCCTGCGGCTACCTCGGCGTACCGGACACACCCGAGCAGGAGGTCGTGCGATGAGCCGCCCAGGAGGCCACCCCGCCGAGGCCCGCCGCCTCACCCGGTACGAGTACGCCGCCACCCACGGCCCCCGGGCCGGCGACCGCATCCGCCTCGGCGACTCCGGGCTGACCGTCCGCGTCGAGTCCGACTCCCAGCGGTACGGCGACGAGTTCCTCGCCGGGTTCGGCAAGACCGCCCGCGACGGACTGCACCTGAAGGCCGCCGCCGTCCGGGACACCTGCGACGTCGTCATCAGCAACGTCGTGGTGATCGACGCCGTGCAGGGCGTCCGCAAGGTCTCCCTCGGCATCCGCGAGGGCCGGATCCACGCCATCGGGCGGGCCGGGAACCCCGACACCCTCGACGGGGTGGACGTCGTCGTCGGCACGGGCACCTCGATCGTCTCCGGCGAAGGGCTCATCGCCACCGCCGGGGCCGTCGACACCCACGTCCACCTGCTGTCGCCGCGCGTCATGGAGGCCTCGCTCGCCTCCGGCGTGACCACGCTCATCGGGCAGGAGTTCGGGCCCGTGTGGGGCGTCGGCGTCAACTCGCCCTGGGCGCTGCGGCACGCGTTCGGCGCGTTCGACGCCTGGCCGGTCAACATCGGCTTCCTCGGCCGGGGTTCCTCCTCGCACGAGGCGCCCCTGGTCGAGGCCCTCGCCGAGGGCGGTGCCTCCGGGTTCAAGGTGCACGAGGACATGGGCGCCCACACCAGGGCCCTGGACACCGCCCTGCGCGTCGCCGAGGAGCACGACGTCCAAGTCGCCCTGCACAGCGACGGCTTGAACGAGTGTCTCTCCGTGGAGGACACCCTGCGCGTGCTGGAGGGCCGGACCATCCACGCCTTCCACATCGAGGGCTGCGGCGGCGGTCACGTCCCCAACGTGCTGAAGATGGCGGGCGTCCCGAACGTCATCGGCTCGTCCACCAACCCCACCCTGCCCTTCGGCCGGGACGCCGTCGCCGAGCACTACGGCATGATCGTCTCCGTCCACGACCTCAAGACCGACCTGCCCGGCGACGCCGCCATGGCCCGCGACCGCATCCGCGCCGGGACCATGGGCGCCGAGGACGTCCTGCACGACCTGGGCGCCATCGGCATCACCTCGTCGGACGCGCAGGGCATGGGCCGCGCGGGCGAGACCGTCCGCCGGACCTTCGCCATGGCCGGGAAGATGAAGGCCGAGTCCGGCGCCCCGGACGACGAGCACGACAACGAGCGCGTCCTGCGGTACCTGGCCAAGCTGACCATCAACCCGGCCATCGCGCACGGCCTGGCGCACGAGGTGGGGTCGCTGGAGGTGGGCAAGCTCGCCGACATCGTGCTGTGGCGGCCGGAGTACTTCGGCGCCAAGCCGCAGCTGGTGCTCAAGGCCGGCTTCCCCGCGTACGGCGTGACCGGTGACCCGAACGCGGCGACCGACACCTGCGAACCCCTCGTCCTCGGGCCGCAGTTCGGCGCGCACGGGGCGACACCGGCCGAGATCTCGGTGGCGTTCGTCGCGCGGGCCGCCGTCGACCAGGGCCACGACCTGCTGCCCACCCGCCGCCGCCGGGTCGCCGTGCGCGGCACCCGCGGCATCGGCCCGGCCGACCTGCGCCGCAACTCCCGTACCGGTGCCGTCGACGTCGACCAGCGCACCGGTCTTGTCACCCTCGACGGCGAGCCGCTGCGCTCCGCACCCGCCGACTCCGTCTCCCTCAACCGTCTCTACTTCCTCTGAGGATCACCGATGTCCGCAGCCGCCGACGGCTTCCGCATGCCCGCCGAATGGGCTCCGCACGAGCGCACCTGGATGGCCTGGCCGGGCCCGAACCCGACCTTCGACGACCCCGGCGAGCTGGCCGCCGCCCGTGCCGCCTGGGCCGCGGTCGCCCGGGCCGTCCGCCGCTTCGAGCCGGTGACGGTGGTGTGCGGCCCGGGGCAGTCCGGTGAGGCGCGTGCGCTGCTGGGCGAGGGGATCGAGACCGTCGAACGGGACCTCGACGACGCCTGGATGCGGGACGTCGGACCGACCTTCCTCACCGACGGCAAGGGCGAACTGGCCGCCGTGGACTGGACGTTCAACGGCTGGGGTGCCCAGGAGTGGGCCCGCTGGGAGCACGACGCGAAGATCGCCGCGCATGTGGCGGACCTCGCCGGGGCGCGGACGTACACCTCCCGGCTCGTCAACGAGGGCGGCGCGATCCATGTCGACGGCGAGGGCACGGTCCTGCTGACCGAGACCGTCCAGCTCGGTCCCGAGCGCAACCCGGACTGGAGCCGGGAGCAGGTCGAGGCCGAGATCCACGCCCAGCTCGGCACCCGCAAGGCGATCTGGCTGCCCCGCGGCCTGACCGGCGACTATCCTCCCCACGGCTTCGGCACGCTCGGACACGTCGACATCGTCGCGGCCTTCGCCCGCCCGGGCGTCGTCGTGGCGCACGCGCAGCCGGACCCGGCGCACCCCGACCACGAGATCACCAAGGAGGTCATCGGCCTGCTGAAGGCGCAGACCGACGCGCGCGGCCGCCGCCTGGAGGTCGTCGAGGTCCCCGCCCCGACCGTCCTGGAGGCCGACGGCCACTGGGCCGACTACTCCTACATCAACCACTACCTCTGCAACGGCGGCGTCGTACTGTGCGGCTTCGACGACCCGCGCGACGAGCTCGCGGCCGGCATCTTCCGCCGGCTGTTCCCCGGGCGGACCGTGACACTGGTGGACGCCCGTACGATCTTCGCGGGCGGTGGCGGCATCCACTGCGTCACCCAGCAGCAACCGAGGACCTAGGAGCACACATGGCCGGTGGGCGAAGGCAGGCCCCGCCCCGCGAGAACGTCCTCGCCGCCGCCATGGAGATGATCGCCGAGCGCGGCCTGGAGAAACTGACCATGGCGGCGCTCGGCCGCGAGGTCGGGATGAGCAGCGGGCACCTCCTCTACTACTTCGGCTCCAAGGACGAACTGCTGCTGCGGACCCTGGAGTGGAGCGAGGGCCGGCTCGGCGCCGAGCGCGGACGGCTGCTGACCCGGGCCGTGACCGCCCGGGAACGCCTCGACGCCTACGTCGACCTGTACGTCCCGGACGGCCACCGCGACCCGCACTGGACGCTGTGGCTGGAGGTCTGGAACCGCTCACAGAACGCCGACACGAACGCCCGCGACCGGCAGGCCGCCATCGAGGGCGCCTGGCACCGCGACCTGGTCGCCCTGCTCGCCGAGGGCATCTCGCGGGGCGAGTTCCGCCGCGTGGACCCGGACCGCTTCGCGGCCCGCCTGCGGGCGCTGCTGGACGGCTTCTCCATCCACGTGGCGATCGGCCTGCGCGGCACCGACCGGGCCCACGTCCTCGCCCACGTGCGCGATTTCCTCGCCGACAGCCTCCTCGCGGACGCCTGAACGTACGCCCGGGTTGTACTCAATACGACGGATTGACCGTGTGGTCCGTGGTGCTGTTGGCTCCGGGGGAGCCCTCGGCGCGGGGCCGGGGGAGCAGCGTCAACGGGGAACACAGGGGGAACAGCAATGACCAGCACCAAGAGGGCCACGTCCGTCGCGCTCGGCGTGGTCCTGGCCGTCACGCTCGGCGGTGTCGCCGCGCTGCCCGCGACCGCCGCGCCCGCGCCGGCGCCGCGGACCGAGAAGGCGAGCGTCGCCCCGGACGGCACCGAGGGCAACGGCCCCTCCGGCGGGCCGGGCCTCAGCGCCGACGGCCGCCATCTGGCGTTCGTCTCCAGCGCCGACAACCTCGTCGCCGGCGACACCGACGGCACCGCCGACGCCTTCGTCCGCGACCTGAAGACCGGCACGACCCGCCTGGCGAGCACCGCGCGGGACGGCGGCTCCGTCGACGACGTCGCCCTCAGCGGCAACGGCCGCTACCTGGCCTTCAGCGCCACCGACGCCGACGACGGACGCAGCCACATCTGGGTCAAGGACCTGAAGGCCGGGACGCTGCAGCGCATCGCGGACACCGTCGACGCCGGCTACGACACCGGCCGGCAGCCCGCCATCAGCGCCGACGGCCGCTACGTCGCCTTCGTCGCCCAGCAGTCCGGCGCCGGGGAGGGCGAGGACCGCTGGGGCCGCGTCTACCGCGTCGACCGCGCCAGCGGCGAGACCGTCCGCGTCAGCCAGAAGCCCGCCGCCGGAGACCGCAAGACCGCCGCCACCCACCCGTCCATCAGCGCCGACGGCCAGCGCGTCGGCTACCAGTTCTTCATCCCGCACCCCTCCTCGGGCGACTGGAGCGACGCCTACGTCCGGGACGTGCCGAGCGGCCGGCTGTTCCACGCCGACCGGGCGCCGGACGGCGAGAGGTCCGACGGGCAGACGGAGTCCCCGCAGATCAGCGCCGACGGCCGGCACGTCGTCTTCGACTCGCGGGACTCGCGGCTCACCCCGGGCGACACCAACCAGGGGCACAACGTCTTCGTCCGCGACCTGAAGACCGGGGACCTGCGCCGGATCGACGCCGTCGACCCGGCCGCCTTCACCGCCTCCCCACAGCTCAGCGCCGACGGCCGCCACCTGGCGTTCGTCTCGGCCGACCCGGGCGACACCGACCGCACCACCCGCGCGTACGTCCGCGACCTGCGCACCGGCCGCACCACCCTCGCCAGCCCGGACGCCGCCGGCGGCCCGAACGACCAGAGCGTGACCGCCCCCGTGATCGACCGGCACGGCCGCACGGTCGCCTTCAGCAGCTACTCGCCCGACCTCGTGCCCGGCGACACGTACGACACCTCGCACGTCTACGTCCGTCACATGAGGTGACCGACCGCATCCTGAGACAACCGTGAGCGCGGCACGGGGGTTGTGCCAGACTGCCCCCGTGCTCTCGTTCGCCATGATTATTGGCAGCAGGCGCGCCGGTCCGCAGTGACCGCCACGTACGACCAGGTACGGGCGGACACCGTCGTCCTCGACCCGCGCGCAGACCTCTCGCACCCGCGAGAGGTTTTTCGCTTTTCTGGCCCACCCGCAGTCAGGAGCGAGAGCGCGAGGGAGTATGTGAGGGCGGTGGAGCCGGTCATTCCGGTACGACCGAGATCCCATCCTCAGGAGCCTTGACACCATGACCGCTACCAGCGAGCTCGACGATTCGTTCCACGTCTTCGACACCACCCTGCGCGACGGCGCCCAGCGGGAGGGCATCAACCTCACCGTCGCGGACAAGCTGGCCATCGCACGGCACCTGGACGACTTCGGCGTGGGCTTCATCGAGGGCGGCTGGCCCGGCGCGAACCCCCGGGACACCGAGTTCTTCGCCCGCGCCCAGCAGGAGATCGACTTCCGGCACGCCCAGCTGGTCGCGTTCGGCTCCACCCGCCGCGCCGGCACCACCGCCGCGGAGGACCCGCAGGTCAGGGCGCTGCTGGAGTCCGGCGCCCAGGTGATCACACTGGTCGCCAAGTCGCACGACCGCCACGTCGAACTCGCGCTGCGCACGACCCTCGACGAGAACCTGGAGATGGTCCGGGACACGGTCTCCTTCCTGAAGGAGCAGGGCCGCCGGGTCTTCGTCGACTGCGAGCACTTCTTCGACGGCTACCGCGCGAACCCGGAGTACGCCAAGGAGGTCGTCCGCACGGCGTCCGAGGCCGGCGCGGACGTCGTCGTCCTGTGCGACACCAACGGCGGCATGCTCCCGGCGCAGATCCAGGCCGTCGTCTCCACCGTCCTCGCCGACACCGGCGCCCGGCTCGGCATCCACGCCCAGGACGACACGGGCTGCGCGGTCGCCAACACCCTCGCGGCCGTCGACGCGGGCGCCACCCACGTGCAGTGCACGGCCAACGGCTACGGCGAGCGCGTCGGCAACGCCAACCTCTTCCCGGTCGTGGCGGCCCTGGAACTCAAGTACGGCAAGAAGGTCCTGCCCGACGGTCACCTGCGCGAGATGACCCGCATCTCGCACGCCATCGCCGAGGTCGTCAACCTCACCCCCTCCACGCACCAGCCCTACGTCGGTGTCTCCGCCTTCGCGCACAAGGCGGGCCTGCACGCCTCCGCGATCAAGGTCGACCCGGACCTGTACCAGCACATCGACCCCGAGCTGGTCGGCAACACCATGCGGATGCTCGTCTCCGACATGGCCGGCCGCGCCTCCATCGAGCTCAAGGGCAAGGAACTCGGCGTCGACCTCGGCGGCGACCGCGAGCTGGTCGGCCGGGTCGTCGAGCGGGTGAAGGAGCGCGAACTCAAGGGCTACACGTACGAGGCGGCCGACGCCTCCTTCGAACTCCTGCTGCGCTCCGAGGTCCAGGGCGGGCCCCTGCGGTACTTCGAGGTCGAGTCCTGGCGGGCCATCGTCGAGGACCGCCCCGACGGCACCCACGCCAACGAGGCCACCGTCAAGCTCTGGGCCAAGGGCGAGCGCATCGTCGCCACGGCCGAGGGCAACGGCCCGGTCAACGCCCTGGACCGGGCCCTGCGCGTGGGCCTGGAGAAGATCTACCCCCAGCTCGCCAAGCTGGACCTGGTGGACTACAAGGTCCGCATCCTGGAGGGCGTGCACGGCACCCAGTCCACGACCCGCGTCCTGATCTCCACGTCCGACGGGGCGGGGGAGTGGTCGACGGTGGGCGTCGCCGACAACGTCATCGCGGCGAGCTGGCAGGCCCTGGAGGACGCGTACGCGTACGGGCTGCTGCGGGCGGGAGTCGCACCGGCGGAGTAGCCGCGGGCCGGCCTGGCCGGGTGCCCGGGGCGGGTGTCACATCGCCGTGTCCCGGGACCGCGGGACCGGGACCTCGCCGCCGCGCTCGCGGCCGGGGGTCCGGTCGAGGCGGAAGAGCCCCGCCGTGTGGGGGCGCTGGCCGGTGGCGTTGCTCGTGGAGCGGGTCAGCTCCTCGACGCCGTCGGCCAGATAGCCGACCCACGCCGTGCCCTCGTCCTCGATGATCCGCTGGGCATCCGTCCGCAGCCGCTCGATCACCCCGAGCAGGGCGGCCTGCTCCTTGTCGCTGGGGGAGTCGGTGGTCCGCAGGAACGCCTGCGCCCAGTCGGACTGCGCCTTCTTGAGGATCTGCTGCAGCGCCATCTCCGCTCGGATGTAGCGGGTCCAGGACGCCGAGAACCCGAAGATCCGGTCGAAGAGGACGCAGCCCGCCCCGCCGGCCAGGAACACGAAACCCCACTCGGGCTGCACGGCCGTGGGCGCGGCCGCGTGCACCAGCGGCGTGAGCGTGCCGACGATGCCCAGCAGTGTGGCGAGCGCCCGCAGCGACCGCGACCACAGCGACGGTCCCCGGCGCCGCGCCAGATACCAGCCGATCGCCGACGCCACCTCCGCCTCGGCATGCCGGAACAGCTCCCACAGCAGATCGGCCCGCGTACGCGAGCGGTCCAGCTCGGTCAGTTCGGACACCGTCATGTCCGCAACCCTGCGTCTTCCGAACATGCCCCTGTTACCGCCCCTCCTGGATGGCCCACGGCCAGAGGGCATCCTAGGCCCAGCCGAGGCCATAAATCCCTGCCTCGACGGATAACCCTTTATGGGTGATTTCGGGTAGCTTCGAACATATGAAGGCCGCACTGGTGCGTACCCTCGTACGCCTGCTGATCGTGCCGGTCGCCGCCGTACTGGCGGTGCTGCTGGCCGGTGCGCCGGGCGCGCACGCGGCCACCGACCTCTCGAAGGTCGCCCAGGAGCTGCGCGAGAACCCGGTCTACGTCGATCCGGCCGCCTCGGACCAGCTGGCCGCGTCCGACGCGGAGGCCCTCGCCGACAAGATCAAGGACGCGGACAAGCCCGTCTTCGTGGCGGTCCTCCCGGACGGCTACCCCACGCAGGACCTGTTCCGGAACCTGCGCACCGAGACCGGCGTCACCGGCCTGTACGGCATCCGCGTCGGCGACGAGTTCGACGCCCGGGCCGACAGCGCGGTGCTGAGCCGCCAGGGCGTGTCCAACCTGGTCACGGCCGTCCAGGGCGCGGGCGACGCCAAGGCGCAGCTGAACGACTTCGTCGACGACGCCCTGCGCAACGTGGGCGGCTCGGCGCCGAGCAGCTGGAGCGACGGCTCGGGCAGCGACGTGCCGGTCGGCGGGCTGGTCACGGTCGGCGCCCTGCTCGCGGCCGGCGGCGCGGGCGCCTACGCCCTGGTGCGGCGCAACCGGCGCCGCCACGAGGAGGAGCAGCGGGCCGCGCTGGAGAAGCTGCGGGTGGTCGTCGACGAGGACATCACCGCCTTCGGCGAGGAGCTCGACCGCCTCGACTTCCACCCCGCCGAACCCGGCGCCGACGACGCGATGCGCGCCGACTACGAGCACGCCCTGGACTCCTACGAGCAGGCGAAGTCGCTGATGGCCGCCGCGACCAAGCCGGAGGACGTGCGGGCCGTCACCCAGGCCGTGGAGGACGGCCGCTTCTCCCTGGCTCGGCTCGCGGCCCGCCGCGAGGGCGCCCCGCTGCCGGAGCGCCGCCCGCCCTGCTTCTTCGACCCGCGCCACGGCCCCTCGGTCGCCGACGCGAGCTGGACGCCCCCGGGCGGTGCCGCGCGCGAGGTGCCGGTCTGCGCGGCCGACCGCACGCGGCTCGCCGAGGGCCGCGACCCGGTGATCCGCGAGGTCGACACCGACTACGGCCGCCGCCCGTACTGGGACGCGGGCCCGGCGTACGGCCCCTGGGCCGGCGGTTACTTCGGCGGCGGCATCCTGCCCGGCCTCCTCATCGGCACCATGCTCGGCAGCATGATGGCCGGCCCCGCCTACGCGGCCGACTACGGCTCCGGCTACGGGGACTTCGGCGGCCACGAGGGCGGCGACGTCTCCGGCGCGGACTTCGACACCGGCGACTTCGGAGGGGGTTTCGGCGGAGGCGACTTCGGTGGCGGAGGCGACTTCGGTGGTGGTGGCGACTTCGGCGGCGGGTTCTGACCGGGGCGGAGACAGGGACGTCCGTCCCCGGTCCCCGGCCCGGCTGCTGTCCGGGCGACGGAGCGTCGTCGCGTTGCCGTCCGATGGCCCGTTCAGCGGCCCGTAGACCCCTCCCGCACGCCCGAGTGGGGCTCAGCTCCGTACCGCCTCCCGGGCAGCACCCCGAGGCCCCCACTGCCGCCACGCCACCCCGGCCACGACGCCCGCCAGCACGACCAGCCCCGCGCTGACCCACACCGGCGAGCGGTACCCGAGCCCGGCGCCGATGGCCGTGCCGCCGGCCCAGGGGCCCAGCGTGGCCCCCACGTTGAACGCCGCCGTGGCGAAACCGCCGGCCAGGGTCGGCGCGCCCGGGGCCGCGTACAGCGCCTGGGAGATCAGAGTGGAGCCGACGCCGAAGGACAGCGCCCCCTGCGCGAAGACCAGCCCGAGCGCCAGGACCGGGTGCCCCGCCCCGAGGGCCAGCGCGCACCAGCCCGCGCACACCGCGACGCCCCCGCCGGCGAGCACCGGCACCGGACGCCGGTCGGCGACGCGCCCCGCCGCGCTGACCCCCGCGAACGACCCGGCCCCGAACAGCGCGAGCACCCCGGGCACCCAGCCGCTGCCCAGCCCCGTCACCTCGGTGACCAGCGGCGCGAGATAGGTGAAGGTGCAGAACGTCGCCCCGTTCACCAGGGCGCCCAGCAGCAGCGTCACCACCAGCCGGGGACTGCGCAGCGACCGCAGCTCACCCCGCAGCGCGGGCGGCTCGCCTCCGGCCCTGCCCCCGGGCACGGACCGCGCCACGGCCGCCAGGGCGGGTGCCGACACCAGCGCCACGGCCCAGAACGCCGTACGCCACCCCCACAGTTCGCCCAGCACGGCCCCGGCGGGCACCCCGGCCACGCAGGCCAGCGTCACCCCGCCGAGCAGCATCGACGTGGCCCGCCCCTTGGCGTCGGCCGGGACCATGCCCACGGCGGCCACGAGGGCGACGGCGAGGAACCCGGCGTTGGCGCACGCCCCCACGACCCGCGTGGCGAGCAGCACCGCGAAACTGTCGGTGAGCGCACCGACGACGTGGACGGCGAGGAAGACGCCGAGGAACGCCAGCAGCGCGCCCCGCCGCGGCCAGCGCCGCGCGAGCCCCGCCACCAGCGGCGCCCCGACGACCATCCCCGCCGCGAAGGCGGAGGTCAGCGCCCCCGCCGCGGGAACGGACACCCCCAGATCCCGCGCGATGTCCGGCACCAGCCCGGACAGCATGAACTCGGACGTGCCTTGCGCGAACACGGCAAGGCCCAGCAGAAGAAGAGCGAACGGCATGAAGAAACTCCGCACCCGGAAGTCGACGACGGACACGACACGTCGGACGGCACACCGGCGGCGGAGCGGGCTGCTTCAGCGGGCCCGGCGGCCCGGCATCGGCGTCACGGACACAGCCACCGGAGAACCGGTGGCCGCACTCTGGACGCCTCGGGGCTGGACATGGACGGCACGTTAGGCGGAGTCGGCGGACCGGGTCCACCGGTTTTCCGCCCCCTCTCCCCGGGCGGCGGTCCGGGCCGTGCCCCGGCGCCCCTCACCACGGTGGACCACGACGACGGCCGCGAGGCAGACGGCCAGCCCGAGCGCGGTCTGCAGGCCGAACGGCTCACCGAACATCAGCGCGCCCCAGACGGCCGTGACCGGGGCCATGAGGAACATCAGCGTGTTGACCTTCGTGACGCCGGAGCGCTTCAGGATCAGCCAGTACAGCCCGTACCCGCCGAACGTGGACAGGCCCACGAGCCAGGCGACCGCCACCCAGAAGCCGGTCCCGGCGGGCGGCGCCGCGGCACCGGTGCCCAGGGCCAGGGCGGTGAACAGGACGGCACTGGTGACGCAGTGGACGGTCAGCGACACGGAGGGGGCGACCCGCGCGCGGGACCGGCTCTCCAGGAACGTCGCCGCGACCAGGGACAGCATGCCGAGCAGCGGCACGGCGTACGCCCACCAGGGCACGCCCGCTCCCGCCGCCGCGTCGGCCAGCGTGACCACGGCGACGCCGCCCAGCCCCAGGCCGAGTCCGGCCCACTGCCGCCCCGAGACGTACTGGCCCAGCAGCGGTCCCGCGAGGGCCCCGGCGACCAGCGGCTGCACCCCGTCGATCAGGGCCGTCGTGCCGCTGGAGACGCCGAGCTGGATGGCGTAGTAGACGCTGAGCAGATAGCCGCTCTGCGACAGCACGCCGATCACGGCCTGCCGGGTCACGTCCCGGGCGGTGAGCCCCCGCCACGCGCCCCGCAGGACGACGGCGACGGCGACGAGGACGACGGCCAGCGGCAGGAACCGCCACATCAGGACCGTGAGCGCGGAGGCGCTGCCCGCACCGAGCTTGGCCCCGATGAACCCGGAACTCCAGCACAGGACGAAGGCGAGGGACAGGAGGATGTTCACGACATCACAACCAGTAGACAGATCGGTATACCTGTTCCCCGCTCACTATACAGAACGGTATAGTCGGTGTCATGGGCACCACCGCACCGCACCCCCGTCGCATCACGATGACGCCCGCCGCCCGCCGCGCCCTGGAGGCCGCCGCCCGGCTGTTCTACGAGCGCGGCATCCACGCGGTCGGGGTCGACCTCATCGCCGCCGAGGCCGGGGTGACCAAGAAGACCCTCTACGACCGGTTCGGCTCCAAGGAGCAGATCGTCGTGGAGTACCTCGCGGACCGCGACGAGCGCTGGCGGGCCTTCCTCGCCGCACGCCTCGACGCGGCGGGCCCGGACCCGCGCGAGCGCGTCCTCGCGGTGTTCGACGCCACCCGCGCCTGGGCCGAGGAGTCGAGCCCCAAGGGGTGCAGCATGGTCAACGCCCACGCGGAGATCAGCGACCCCGCCCATCCGGCCCACCCGATCATCACCGGCCAGAAGCAGTGGATGCTCGCCCTGTTCACGCGCCTCGCCGCGGACCTCGCGCCCGAGAGGGCGGACTCCCTGGCCCGGACGCTGATGCTCCTGCACGAGGGCGCCCTCGTCGCCCACGGGCTGGCCGTGTTCCCGGACGCCGCCACCCACGCCCGCGAACAGGCCCGCGCGCTGCTCCCTTAGCGGACGGCACCTGTCCTACTTCCTCCCTACGGTGGTGACATGACCGCCTCCGACGGCACGGACCCCGTCTCCTTCACCACCGCGGCAGCCCTGGACTCCTGGCTGACCGCCCACGCCGCCCGGCATGCCGGCCTCTGGGTCAAGGTCGCGAAGAAGGGCTCGGGCATTCCCTCCGTCAGCGCCGCCGACGTCAACGACGTGGCGCTGTGCCACGGGTGGATCACCGGGCAGCGCAAGGGGCTCGACGCGTCCTGGTACCTGCAGCGGATCACCCCGCGGCGGCCCGGCAGCCTCTGGTCCCTGGTCAACGTCCGGCGGGTCGGGGAACTGACCGCGGCCGGACGGATGCGGCCGGGCGGGCTCGCGGAGGTGGCGGCCGCGCGGGCGGACGGGCGCTGGGAGGCGGCGTACGCGTCCCAGAAGGAGGCCGCGGTCCCCGAGGACCTGGCGGCAGCGCTGGAGCGGAGTCCCCGGGCCGCCGCAGCCTTCGGGGCGCTCGGGCGGACGGACCGCTACCTCGTGATGCTCGGCGTGCTCCGCGCCCGGACCGCGCGCGGCCGGGCCGCTCAGGTGGCGGCGGCGGTCCGGAGGCTGGAGTCCGGACGGCCGGACCGCTGAGACGGGCGGGAGGCCGTCGCCCCGCACGGGGCGGCCCCGGCATGGGACGGCCCCGGCACGTAGCGGACCCCGCACCGAACGGCACCGGGCACGGAACGGGCCCGGCACCGAACGGCACCGGGCCCGCGGGCTGTCGGAGGGGAGGCGGGTCAGAGCGAGGACGCCGCCGAGGCGATGGCGGAGGCGAAGGTCGAGACCTCCGTGTAGACGCCGGGGGCCTCGGGCCGGGCGCAGCCCTCGCCCCAGCTGACGATGCCGACCTGGATCCAGCCGCCGGCGTTGTCCCTGCGGAACATGGGGCCGCCGGAGTCGCCCTGGCAGGTGTCGACACCGCCCGCGTCGAAGCCGGCGCAGATCTCCTCGTTCGCGACGAGGCCGCTGTACAGGCCGCCGTAGGCCTTGCAGGCGGCGTCGCTGACGAACGGCACGGTCGCCTTCAGCAGGTAGCGCTGCTGGGAGCCGCCCTCACGGTTCGCGCCCCAGCCCGCGACGGTGAAGTCACCGGTGTTGTACTGCGCGGTCGTGGCGATCTTCAGGGTCGGCAGGTTGATGGGCTGGGCGAGCTTGATCAGCGCCCAGTCCTTGCCGGTGCCGTTGTAGCCGGGGGCGCGCAGCACCTTGGTGGAGCGGACCTGGACCCGGCCGCTGGTGGACTGCAGGTCCGCGACGCCCGCGGTGGCGGTGATGCTGGTGTTGTTGCCGGAACCGCTCACGCAGTGCGCGGCCGTGAGCACGATCTGCTGGGTGTAGAGCGCGCCGCCGCAGCCCATGGAGAGCCGGACCATGAACGGGAACTCGCCCTGCGCGGCACGGGTTCCGCCGACGACGGGCGACGTGGCGGCCTGCGCGGCGGAGACGGGCTGGAGACTGGCGATCGCGAGGGCGGCGGCGCCGAGGACCGCGCATCTCTTGAGGGCCGTGAGGAGTCTCTTCAACGTGATGCCTTTCGTGGGGGGTTGACCTGGGGATGTGCAACCGAAGCATCAGATTGACGAGTCCATGACATTAGTGAAAGGTGCGATCCAGCCAGAACCGGCCCGGCGGTATGCCGCCGGGCCGGTCGAAGGGGGCTCACGCGTTCCTGATCGCCGAGATGTCGAAGTTCAGCTTGATCTTGTCGGAGACCAGGACGCCACCGGTCTCCAGCGCGGCGTTCCAGGTCAGGCCCCACTCGGAGCGCAGGATCTCCGCCTTGCCCTCGAAGCCGACGCGCTCGTTGCCGAAGGGGTCCTTCGCGGCGCCGTTGAACTCCAGGTCGATGCTGAGGGGCCGGGTCGTGCCGAGGATCGTCAGGTCGCCGGTGATGCGGTACTCGTCGCCGCCGAGGGCCTCCGCCTTCGTGGAGCGGAACGTCATGGTCGGGAACTCGTCCGCCTTGAAGAAGTCCGCGCTCTTGAGGTGTCCGTCGCGGTCGGCGTTGCCCGTCTCGATGCTGTCCATCACGACGTCGAGGGAGGCCGTGGACCGCGAGGGGTCGGTGCCGTCGAGGTGGAGCGTGCCGGTGAAGTCCTGGAAGCCGCCCTTGACGTTGGTGACCATGGCGTGCCGGGCGACGAAGCCGATCGTCGAGTGCGCGGGGTCGATCGTGTAGTCGCCCGTCAGGGCGGCGAGGTCCGGGGACACGGCGGTGCCCGTGGCGGCTGCGGTCTCGGTGTCGGTGCGGCTGAAGATGCTCATGGAGTACGCCTCCTGCGACTGATGTTGAATGTTGAACTACTCAACGCGCTCCACCGTAGACCTATTCCGTTCAAGGTTCAACATCATCGGACGGGGTGTCCTGATTGGATCCGTGGCCCGAGTGGTACCCAGTGATCATGTCCTCGGTCGCGGTCCTGGTCGAGCTGGTGCGCAGCGGCACGTCGGGCGGCCATGTGAAGTGCTGGGAGCGGTTCGCGGAGAGCGCCGCCCGCCTGCCCGGGCAGCTGCCCGACGGCTCCCGGTCCGGCCTGGACCTGACCGTCTACTTCCTCGGCGAACGCGAACGCGTCGAGGCCCTCTCCCCACGGGTACGCCTCGTCACGCTCCGCCCGCTGCTCGGCACGGCCGCGCTGATGTCGGCCGACGGCGCCGAGGACGTCACCGACCTCGCCCCGTACCACCCGCGGCTCGCGGCCCTGCTGCCGCGCCACGACGTCTGGCACCTCACGCACAGCTTCGCCTACGCCGCCACCGCCGTGCGCCTCGCCCGGCGCGCCGCCCGCGGCGGCGGGCCGGCACCCCGGCTGCTCGCCTCCGTGCACACCGACGTCCCGCTGCTCGCCTCGGTCTACGCCCGCTACCTGGCCGGCCGGTGGCTGCCCGGCGACCGCCCCGGGCCGGGCGCGTTCCTCGCCGACCGGGCCGAGACCCTGCTGCGCCGGCGGCGGGACCGGCTGCTGGACAGCTGCGAACGGGTACTGGCGCCGACCCCGGCGGGCCGGGCGGAACTCGGCCGCGTCCTCGGGCCGCACCGGGTCGCCCTGCTCCGCCGGGGCGTCGACCACGAGCGCTTCCGCCCCGACCCGGCGGCCCGGGCCCGGCTCGTCCGGGAGTACGGCGTGCCGGCCGACCGTCCGCTGGTGCTGTTCGCGGGGCGGCTGGACGCGTCCAAGGGCGTGCCGCTGTTGACCGAGAGCGTGCGACTGCTGCGGGAGCGGGGCCGGGCCGTGCACCTCGTCATGGCCGGCTCCGGCGCGGAGGCGGGGCCCGTCCGGCAGGCCCTCGGCGCCGACGTCAGCCTCCTCGGCGCCCTCCCGCAGGACCGGCTGGCGCGGGTGTACGCCGGCTGCGACGTCTTCGCGTTCCCGTCGCGCACGGAGACCTGCGGCAACGTCGTCGCCGAGGCGATGGCCAGCGGCCTCGCGGTCGTGCTGCCCGAGGGCGCGCGCACCACGGAGTGGCTCCTGGCGCCGGGCCGCGACGGCGTCGTCGTACGCCGCGACACGCCAGGGGAGTGGGCGGACGCCCTGGCCGGGCTCCTCGACCACCCGCCCCTGCTGTCGGCGGTACGCCACCGCGCGACGGCCACGGCCCGCGGCACCCATCCCACCTGGGACCGCGTCCTGACCGAGGACCTCCTCCCTCTCTGGCTCACCCGTCCGCCGTCCCGCGACCGCGCACATCCCCGAGCGGCTTGACCGCCGGCCGCGGCACCCATCCCACCTGGGACCGCGTCCTGACCGAGGACCTCCTCCCTCTCTGGCTCACCCGTCCGCCGTCCCGCGACCGCGCACATCCCCGAGCGGCTTGACCGCCGGCCCGCGGCACTCATCCCACCTGGGACCGCGTCCTGACCGAGGACCTCCTCCCTCTGGCTCACCCGTCCGCCGTCCCGCGACCGCGCGCATCCCCGAGCGGCTTGACCGCCGGCCGCGGCACTCATCCCACCTGGGACCGCGTCCTGACCGAGGACCTCCTCCTCTCTGGCTCACCCGTCCGCCGTCCCGCGACCGCGCGCATCCCCGAGCGGCTTGACCGCCGGCCGCGGCACCCATCCCACCTGGGACCGCGTCCTGACCGAGGACCTCCTCCCTCTCTGGCTCACCCGTCCGCCGTCCCGCGACCGCGCACATCCCGAGCGGCTCGACCGCCGGCCCGCGGCACCGACTCCGCCGGGTGCGGCCGGGTTTCCGCCCGCGGCGGCCGCTCCGCCAGACGTGGCTCGGTATCCGCCCGCCTCTCACCGCCCCCCCCCGCCCGCCCCCGCCCCCCCCCCCCGGCAGCCCCCCCCGCCCCCCCCCCCCCCCCCCCCCCCCCCCCCCCCGCCCCGCCGCCGCGATCACCGGTGACGAGTCCAGGCTCGCGACGCCCGCCACGACCAGCGCCAGCCCCGCCGCCGTCACCGCCGTCACCGGCCAGCCCGTGTGGATCGTCTCGCCGAAGACCGCCGTGCCCACGGTCACGGCGACCACCGGCTCCATCGCGTCCAGGACCGTCATGCTCGACGCCAGCGGTCCCTGCTGGAAGGCGCTCTGGATCAGGAGCAGGCCGCCGACGCTGGCGAGGACGAGGGCGTAGGTCTGCCAGGCGGAGAGCGCCGCGAGCAGGCCGTGGCGGAGGCGGTCCACCGTCGCCGCGAGCAGCACGGACTGCGTGCCCATGACCGCCCCGGCCGCCAGGGCCGTCGCCGAGGCCCGCCACGGTCCGGACAGCAGCCGCGCCGCCGCCAGCGCGCACACCACCAGCGCGGCGGTCGCGCCCAGCACCAACAGCCAGGAGAGCAGGTCCGCCGCGTCCGGCCGGCCCCCGTGCGGCCGGGCCGAGACCAGGGCCAGCACCAGTCCGGCCGCCACCGCCAGCGTCCCGGACCACTCCCGGGGCCCCAGCCGCATCCGGTGCAGCCGCGCCGACAGCGGCACGGCGAAGACCAACTCGGCCACGATCAGCGGCTGCACGAGACTGAGCGGTCCGTACGCCAGCGCCAGCGACTGGAAACCGTAGGCCAGCACGGCGAGCCCGATGCCGCCCAGCCACACCCGGTCCCGCACCAGCCGGGCCAGCAGCCGCGGCGACAGCGCCTCCGCGTCCGGGCGCCCGCCCGCGGCCCACTGCTGGAGCACACCGGCCACGGCGAAGCAGACACCGGCGGCGAGGGAGGCCAGGACCGCGATCGGCATGCCGGGTTCGGGCGGTCAGTCGGTGGTCCGGCGGGACGGCGCGCCCTGCGTCGCGCCCCGGGTGTGGACGTACAGCTTCCGCCGGTCGCCGACGTCGAGGTGCTGCGGCAGGGGCAACTCGTAGCGCACCGGCCTGCCGTGGTCGGCGAACTGCCGGCGCGGGTTGTAGACCTGGTTGAACTTCCACAGCATCCGCGCGAAGTTCGTCTGCCCGTGCAGCAGGTTGCGGCCGAGGGCGCGCGCCGCGCCGACGGCGGTGCGCAGCCCCAGGTGCTTGCGGTTGATGACGGCCTGGGTGCGCACCAGTTCCTCGTAGAAGCGCTCCAGGGGCAGCGTGGTGGGCACGACCGCGTGCTGGATGTCGAAGAGCCGGTAGTCGCGAGTGGTCAGGCGCCGCGACTCGGTATGCCAGATCTCCGTGCCCGGGTACGGCGTCATCACCGTGAAGTGCACGATCTCCGGCACCGCCAGCGCGAAGTCCCGTACCACCCGGAAGCGTTCCTCGTCCCAGGCCGGATCGACGATGAGGTTGATGGCGACCTTGATGCCGAGCCGGCGGGCCTTCTCCAGGGCGCGGAAGTTCTCGTCGGGGCTGACCCGCTTGCGGTACAGGTCGAGGCCCTCCGCGTCGATGGCCTCCATCCCGAGGAACATGTACTTCAGCCCCAGCCGGGCCCACCGCTCGAAGACCTCGGGGTGGCGCAGCAGCACATCGCTGCGGGTCTCCAGGTAGTAGCGCTTGCGGATGCCGCGCCGCTCCACCTCCGCGGCGATGGCGTCCCCGTGCTCGGGCCGGATGAAGGCCACGTCGTCGACGATGAAGACGTTCGGCTCCCGGATCCTCGCCAGGTCCTCGGCCGCCGCCTCGGGGGAGGCCTTGCGGTAGCTGCGGCCGTAGAACGTCCACGCCGAGCAGAACGAGCAGTCCCACGGGCAGCCGCGGGTGAACTCGATGGACGCGCACGGGTCCAGCTCGCCGATGAAGTAGCGCCGGCGGCTGCGCATCAGGTCCCGGGCGGGCAACGGCGTGTCGATGCCGTGCAGCATCAGCGGCGCCGGTCCCCGCCCGGCCGCCGTGACGATCCCGGGCACGCCTTCCACGCCCCCGTCGCGGACCGCCTCCAGCAGGGGCGCGACCGCCGGTTCGCCCTCGCCGCGCACCACCGCGTCCACCACGCCCCCGGCCTGCTCCAGCACCTCCTCGGCGACGAAGGAGACGCTGTGCCCGCCCAGGAACACGAAGCAGCCCGGCACGGCCCGCTTCACCTCCGCGGCCAGCTCGATGGCCTCCGGGATGTTGGCCAGGTAGTTCAGCGAGATGCCGAGGGCCTCCGGCCGGAAGGAGCGCACCTCTGCGCGCAGCCGGCGGTGGCTCAGCACCTGGAGGTCCACGACCCGCACCTCGTGACCGGCCTCGCGGGCGGCGCCCGCGACCCGTTCGAGCCCCAGCGGCTCCAGCCGCAGGAAGATCTCGGAGTACATCAGGGCGCTGGGGTGGACGAGCAGCACACGCATGGTCACCTCGCCACGGGGAGCCGTACCGGACACGGAAGGGTGCCTTCCACGTAACCCGAAGCGGGCGTGGCGCGTACCGCCCATACCGCCGCCTGGCGGCACCGGGCGGCCCGCAGGGGTGGTCCTGCCGGATCCGGTGCGGAACGGTCCGGCCCGCAGACCGCCCACGGCAGGGGCGCGTCGGACCGGGTGAGTCCGGTGCGCGGGACCGGCCCCAGCGCTGGCGCGGGGCACCGTGGTGGCGGTGTCCTGGAAGAGGAGGTTCCGTTTCAAGGGACCGCAGGAGACAGACGAGACCACGGCGGACGCACAGCGCAGGGAGACCGACTCGTGACACTCACCGGCTCCGGCTCGGCCCACGACCCACCGGCGGGCGCCACCCCGCGCCGCGCCACGGCCCCCGTCCCCTCCCGGGTGCGCGCGTACGGGCCGCCCCCGCGTCTGGACCGGCGCGTGGCCCTGGTCACCGGGGCCTCCTCGGGCATCGGGGCGGCCACGGCACGGCGCTTCGCCATGGACGGCTGGCAGCTGCTCCTCAGCGGACGCGACCGGCACCGCCTGGAGCAGACCGCCGCCGGCACCTCGGCCGTCGTGCTGCCCGCCGACCTCGCCGCCCCGGACGGCCCCCGCCTGCTGGCCCGGTCCGCGCTCCACACCAACGGCCGGATCGACGTCCTGGTCGCCGGGGCGGGCATCGGCTGGGCGGGCCCGTTCGCCGCCATGCCGCACACCGACATCGACCGGGTGCTGACCCTGGACCTCAACGCCACGCTCCACCTCGTGCGCGAGGTCCTGCCCGCCATGATCGCGGCCGGGCGGGGCCGCGTGGTGCTGCTCGGCTCGATCGCGGGCAGCGTGGGCGTCCGGGAGGAGGCGGTGTACTCCGCCGCCAAGGCCGGGCTCGCCGCCTTCGCCGAGGCGCTGCGCCAGGAACTGCGGGGCACGGGCGTGGGCGTGACCCTCGTCGTGCCCGGCCCCGTCGACACGGCGTTCTTCACCCGCCGCGGCAGGCCCTACGACCGCTCCCACCCCCGGCCCACCTCGCCCGGCCGTGTCGCCGGCGCGATCTGGGACGCCGTCAGCCAGGAGCGCGACGTGGTCCACGTCCCCACCTGGCTGACCCTCCCCGGCCGCATCCGCGGCCTGGCCCCAAGGCTCTACCGCCACCTCCTCGACCGCTTCGGCTGACCGGCCCACACCCCGCTGTCCCGCCCTCGCGGTCCCTGTGCCCGGGCGCTCGGCACCGCCCCGGCCCTGGTGCCGCCTGCCCGACCGCTTCGGCTGACCGGCTCACATCCCGCAGTTTTGCCCTCGCGGTCCCTCGGGCCAGGGACCGGTTCCCTGTGTCCGCCTTCCTCTGGCAGGGGGCCCGGGCCCCGTCCGGCCCTCGCTCCGCCCCGCTCCGGCCGCCCGGGTGCGCGGCATCGCCCCTGGTGCCGCCTGCCCGACCGCTTCGGCTGACCGGCCGCACAGCCAGTCGTTCCGCCGTTCTGCCGTTCCGCCGTTCCGGTCACTCCGGCCGGATCCTCCGTTCAGGTGAGCGCCTCCCCGTGGTAGGGCATGGGCATGACTCCCCAGCGTCGCGTCCCGCCCCGCCGCACCGCCCGGGCCGCCGCGCCCCGGCCCAGCCGACGCGCGCTGCTGCTGGCGGCCGCGGCCCTGGCGGCGACCGGCGGTGCCACACCCGCGGCCCGGGTCGCCGGCGCGCCCGCCGATGCCGACCCAGGCCCCGACCCCGACCCGTACCGAGCCCTCCGCCTGCGCTGGCTCGGCATCGCCCTCGGCACCGGCTACGACCCCACCGCACAGCCGTACGCCGCCCGTCTCGCCGAGACCGGCGAACTCGCCCGCGCCCTGGCCGGCACCATGGCCCCGGCGGCGAACTCCCTGTGGCCCGGGCACCCCTTCGACCCGCCGGCCGGCATCACCCGCAGCTACGGCCGCCTGTGGACCATGACCCAGGCCTACGTCCAGCAGGGCACCGGCTCGACCGCCGACCCCGGCCTCCGCACCGCCGTCCTGCGCGGCCTCGACCACCTCTCCGCCACCGTCTACCACCCCACCACCACCCGCTACGGCAACTGGTGGGAGTGGCAGATCGGCAGCCCCCGCCACCTCATGGACATCACGGCCGCCCTGTACGACGAGCTGGGCGACGCCCGGATCCAGGCCGCCTGCGCCGCCGTCGACCACTTCGTCCCCGACACGGCCCTCGGCGACTACTCCGGCACCTCCACCGGCGCCAACCGCGTCGACCTGTGCCGCTCCGTCGCCCTGCGCGGCATCCTCGGCCGCGCCCCGGCCAAGATCGCCCTCGCCCGCGACGCGCTCTCCCCGGTCCTCCCGTACGTCACCCGCGGCGACGGCCTCTACGCCGACGGCTCCTTCGTCCAGCACACCTGGGTCGCCTACTCGGGCACGTACGGCCAGGTCATGCTCGACGGCCTCGGCCGGCTGTTCACCCTGCTCGCCGGGTCCGACTGGGAGGTCACCGACCCGAACCGGCAGATCATCCTCGACAGTGTCGAACGCGCCTACGCCCCGCTCATCCACGACGGGCTGGTCATGGACAGCGTCAACGGCCGCGCCATCAGCCGCGGGTACCTCACCTCCGACGACCGCCGGATCCTGCGCGGCGACCACTTCCACGGCGGGCAGCTCATCGCCGCCATCGCCCTCCTCGCGACGGCGGCGAGCCCGGCGGAACGCGACCGCTGGCACGCCCGGATCAAGGGCTGGATCGAACGCGACACCGTGACACCGCTCCTGACGGCACCCCAGTTCGGCCTCGCCGACCTCGCCCGGCTGCACGCGATCGCCGCCGCGCCCGTCCCGGCCGCGCCCGAACCCACCGGTCACCACCTCTTCGCCGCCATGGACCGCGCCGTCCACCGCCGCCCCGGCTTCACCCTGAACATCGCCATGGCCAGCGACCGCATCGCCCACTACGAGTGCGGCAACGGCGAGAACCCGCGCGGCTGGCACACCGGCGCCGGCATGGTCAGCTGGTGGGCGGGCGGGAGCGACCAGTACACGGACTGGTTCTGGCCGACCGTCGACTGGTACCGCCTGCCCGGCACCACCGTCTCCACCCGACGGCTCGCCGACCGGGAGGGCGGCGAGTGGGGCACGGCCCGCCCGGACGCCCGCTGGGTCGGCGGCACCACCGACGGCACCTACGCGGCCCTCGGCCAGCACCTCAAGGGCCTCGGCTCCACCCTCCAGGCCCGCAAGTCCTGGTTCTGCGCCGCCGACGCGGTGATCTGCCTCGGCGCCGGGATCACCTGCTCCGACGGCGTCCCCGTCGAGACGATCGTCGACAACCGCAACCTCGGCGAGAACGGCGCCCAGCGCTTCGTCCGGGGCCCGGACTGGGCCCACCTGGAGGACCACGGCGGCTGGGTCCTCCTCGACGGCACCCCGAAGGCCCTGCGCGAGGACCGCACCGGCGCCTGGTCCGACATCAACACCGGCGGCACACCGGAGCGCCGCACCCGCCGCTGGCAGACCCTCTGGATCGACCACGGCACGGACCCGGTGGACGCCACCTACGCCTACGTCCTGATGCCCGGCGCGTCCGCCCGCGAGGTCGCGCGCCGCGCCGCCGACCGCCGCTGGCTGTCGGTCCTCGCCAACGACGCCTCCCGCCAGGCGGTCGCCGTGCCCTCCCTCGGCCTCACGGCCGCGAACTTCTGGCAGCCCGGCACGGCGGGCCCCTTCACCGCCTCCGCCGGCGCGAGCCTGCTGGCCGTCCGCCGGGGCCGTACCGCTACCCTCTGCGTGAGCGAGCCGCCCCGCACGGGCGAACCGCTGGAGATCACCTGGGACCGCCCGGTCCGCCGGGTCGTCCGCGCGGACGAGACGGTGGAGGTGCTCGCGACCGGCCGCCGACTGCGCCTGCGCGTCACCCCCGGGAAGGCCTGCGCCACCCACCGATGTCACGTGACGCTCGGCTGAGGCCCTTGTCCGACCCCTACAAGCCGGACGCCCCCTGAACAGTCGAAAAGGCTGAACCCCGCCATGGTTCTGTTCAGGGGTACCAGGAAAACACGCCGGAGACTGTGAGGAGTCGACGGCCCGGAATCCTCGGTCGGCTTCGTAAGGTCGCTACATGACCGTTTTGGATGAGGCGCCGGGTGAGCCGACCGACGCGCGTGGACGCGTGGCCGAACTGCACGAGATCCGCGCGCAGGCGGTGGCCGGACCGAGCGAGAAGGCGACCCAGGCGCAGCACGCCAAGGGCAAGCTGACCGCGCGGGAACGCATCGAGCTGCTCCTCGACCCCGGTTCCTTCCGCGAGGTCGAGCAGCTGCGCCGGCACCGGGCCACGGGCTTCGGCCTGGAGACCAAGAAGCCGTACACCGACGGTGTGATCACCGGCTGGGGCACGGTGGAGGGCCGGACGGTCTTCGTCTACGCCCATGACTTCCGCATCTTCGGCGGCGCGCTGGGCGAGGCCCACGCCACGAAGATCCACAAGATCATGGACATGGCCATCGCGGCCGGTGCCCCGCTGGTCTCCCTCAACGACGGCGCCGGCGCCCGCATCCAGGAAGGCGTCTCGGCCCTCGCCGGCTACGGCGGCATCTTCCAGCGCAACACCAAGGCCTCCGGCGTCATCCCGCAGATCTCGGTGATGCTCGGCCCGTGCGCGGGCGGCGCGGCCTACAGCCCGGCCCTGACGGACTTCGTGTTCATGGTCCGCGAGACCTCGCAGATGTTCATCACCGGCCCGGACGTCGTCAAGGCGGTCACCGGCGAGGAGATCACGCAGAACGGCCTCGGCGGCGCGGACGTCCACGCCGAGACGAGCGGCGTCTGCCACTTCGCCTACGACGACGAGGAGACCTGCATCGCGGAGGTCCGCTACCTCCTGTCGCTGCTGCCGCAGAACAACCGCGAGAACCCGCCCCGCGCCGAGGCCTCCGACCCGGTCGACCGCCGCTCGGACGTCCTGCTGGACCTGGTACCGGCGGACGGCAACCGGCCCTACGACATGACCAAGGTCATCGAGGAGATCGTCGACGACGGCGACTACCTCGAGGTCCACGAGCGCTGGGCCCGCAACATCATCTGCGCGCTGGGCCGGATGGACGGCCAGGTCGTCGGCATCATCGCCAACCAGCCCCAGGTGCTGGCGGGCGTCCTGGACATCGAGGCCTCCGAGAAGGCGGCCCGCTTCGTCCAGATGTGCGACGCCTTCAACATTCCGATCATCACCCTTCTGGACGTCCCCGGGTTCCTCCCGGGCGTCGACCAGGAGCACGGTGGCATCATCCGCCACGGCGCGAAGCTCCTCTACGCCTACTGCAACGCGACCGTGCCGAGGATCTCGCTGATCCTGCGCAAGGCCTACGGAGGTGCGTACATCGTCATGGACAGCCAGTCCATCGGTGCGGACCTCACCTACGCCTGGCCGACGAACGAGATCGCCGTCATGGGCGCCGAGGGCGCGGCCAACGTCATCTTCCGCCGCCAGATCGCCGAGGCCGAGGACCCCGAGGCGATGCGGCAGAAGATGGTCAAGGAGTACAAGTCCGAGCTGATGCACCCTTACTACGCGGCGGAGCGCGGCCTGGTCGACGACGTCATCGACCCCGCAGAGACCCGCGAGGTGCTGATCAAGTCCCTGGCGATGCTGCAGACCAAGCACGCCGACCTGCCTTCCCGCAAGCACGGCAACCCTCCGCAGTAACCCGGCGGACATCTCTCTCACGGAGACTGACACCCATGGACATTCCTGATATCCGCGTCGAGAAGGGCCACGCCGAGCCCGAGGAAGTCGCCGCCCTCACGGCGATCCTCCTGGCCCGCGCCGCCGCCCGCCCCACGGACCCGGCCCCGGCCCACCGCGGCCGCGTGAAGGCCGGCTGGCGCCGCCTGGAACGCGAACCGGGCTTCCGCGCCCCGCACAGCTGGCGCTGACCCCGGATCAAGGCAGAAGGCCCCTCCAGGAGGGGCCTTCTGCTTTTGGAGGCGCGGGGAACTGCGCGACGAGCCACACACGACCCGCACCCGGCATACGACAGCCCCCGGCAGCCCAGAGGCCGCCAGGGGCTGTCACCACAGTGAGAGAGCTACCGCAGCCGCGCCATCAGCGCATGCTCGACCAGCGTGATCAGCGTCGACTTCGCGTCCGCGCGATGGCGGGCGTCCGTCGTGATGATCGGGGTGTCGGGACCGATCTGCAGCGCCTCGCGCACCTCGTCGGGCGTGTAGGGCTGCTGCCCGTCGAAGCCGTTGAGGGCGATGACGAACGGCAGGCCGCTGTTCTCGAAGTAGTCGACGGCGGGGAAGCAGTCGGCGAGCCTCCTCGTGTCGACGAGGACCACGGCACCGATGGCGCCGCGCACCAGGTCGTCCCACATGAACCAGAACCGGTCCTGACCCGGCGTACCGAACAGGTACAGGATCAGGTCCTGGTCCAGGGTGATACGGCCGAAGTCCATGGCCACCGTGGTGGTGGTCTTGTCGCCGGTGTGGGTGAGGTCGTCGATCCCCGCCGAAGCGGACGTCATGACGGCCTCTGTGCGCAGCGGATTGATCTCCGAGACGGCGCCGACGAACGTGGTCTTGCCCACGCCGAAGCCGCCAGCCACCACGATCTTCGCGGACGTGGTGGAGCGGGAAGGCCCTCCGCTAGAGCTTGCGAAGTCCACTGAGCACCCTTTCGAGCAGTGTCACGTCTGGCTGGCCGCCGGCGTTCTCGTCGCCGCCGGGCTGATGGATGGCGACCAGTCCCGCCTCCGCCAAGTCGGCGACGAGGATCCTGGCCACGCCGAGAGGGATCGTGAGGAGCGCCGAGATCTCGGCGACCGACTTGATTTCCCGGCAGAGGTTGCAGATCCGCTGATGCTCGGGCAACTGGCCCTGCATCTGGTGCGGCTGCGCAGTGGTGTGCACCAGCGCCTCGATGGCGAGCTGGTAGCGCGGGCGGGTCCGGCCGCCGGTCATGGCGTACGGACGCACCAACGGGTTGTTCGACGCCCCGGCGGGCGCCGGCTCGGGGGTGCGGCGCTGCGGCTGCACGGGCTGGATGCGCGGGGCCGACGGCTGGTCGTACGGCGACGGGCCGGGGCCCTGTGGCGCGTACGGCTGCCGGTGGCTGGGTGCGGAGGGGAAGTTGTAACGGTTCGGGTTCTGACCACCGTCGCCCTGACCCTGGGCAGGGCCGTACGACCAGTTGCCCGAAGACGAACCGCCTGGGGGTGTTGCCACTTTCTCCTCCTCCGACTGTGCCTGGCACCCATCGCTGTGGAGCCGCGTCCCGAAACCTTACGGCCACGGGACGCCAAAACGCACCGTCCGTCTGTTAGTTGAGCAGGCTCCCCTGGAGCTCCGCACGAAGGTCCGGGGTCAGGACCGTACCGGCTCGGTCCACCAGCAGCGCCATCTCGTACCCGATGAGGCCGATGTCCGCCTCCGGATGTGCGAGAACCGCGAGAGACGAGCCGTCGGAGATGGACATGATGAAGAGGAATCCCCGCTCCATCTCCACAACCGTCTGGTTCACGCTGCCACCCTCGAAGATCCGGGAGGCGCCTGCCGTCAGAGACGTCAGACCGGAGGCGACGGCCGCGAGCTGGTCGGCGCGGTCGCGGGGGAAGCCTTCGGACATCGCCAGAAGGAGTCCGTCGGCGGAGACCACCACCGTGTGGGACACCCCCGGGGTGTTGTCCACGAAGTTGGTGATCAACCAGTTCAGGTTCTGTGCCGCCTGGCTCATCGGGCTCACACTAACGCTCCTGGTTGTAGGTGCTGTCAGGACCGAAGCCCTGGCCGTTCGTTTCACTGCCTGCGCTGCGTCCGCGTTGGACACCCCGGCGCAGGTTGCTCAGCCTGCCCCGGACGTCCTCCGGGGCACGGGAGACCTGTGGGCCTCCCTGGGGAGTGCTCTCGGCGGAACCCTCGATCAGGTTGGCCTTGGGTACCCGCCTCGGCAGGCCGGAGGAGGTGACCCCGCCCGCCTTCGGCTTCCGGAGCTGCGAGGCCTGCTGCCACCGCTCGTCGTTCGCCGAACGCCAGTCGCTGTCGCCGTTGCTCTCCGGGGTGGAGGCCGCAGGCTCCTGGCTCGCGTGCCGGGCGCCGCCCGCACCGTTCGCACCGCTCGCGGCGGACCCGCGGCGGGGAAGCCCGGCGTCGGTCAGCGAGGGTGCGGCGGAGTGGGCCGGTCCCGGACGGTCGAAGCCTACGCGGTCCTGCTCACCCGCGTCAGCGGCCTGCGCAGATTCCGTTTCCTGGGCCTGAGAAGGGTACTGGTTCGGGTAGCCGTTCTGGTAACCGTCCTGCTGCGGCCAGTCATCCTGGTAGCGCCGCTGCTCGAAGGCGGGGAAGCTGTCGGGCACGCCCGCACCCGGCGCCGCGGGCTCCTCCTGCGCCGGCTCCGCATAGGAGGGCTCCGGGTAGCCGCCGTTCGGCGAGAAGGTGTCGTTCTGCGGCAGGCCGCCGTTCGGCGCGTAGTACTGCTCCTCGTACGACTGCCGCTGCTGCTCCTCGTACGCCGTCTGCCGCTGCTCCTCGTACGGCGCCTGACGGTCGTACGCGGAGGGCTGCTGCTCGGGGTAGCCGGTCTGGCCGGTGTCGTAGGCCTGGCCGGCGTCGTAGCCGTGCTGCGCGTTGTACTCGTCCTGGTACGCGGGCGCCTCGGCCTGTTCCTGGGCGTTCTGCCCGGGCAGGGCGGGCTGCTGGTGCGACTGGGCCTCCAGGGCCGCCCGGCGCTCCTCGCGCATCAGGGAGCGGCCGACGGGGTCCAGCTCGCGTATGTCGTCGGGGACGTCGGAGTAGCGGCTGTCGTCGAAGCCGAGCTCCGCGGCCGTGCGCATGGGCTGCTGGTTGAAGTTCTCGCCGCCGAAGTTCTGCTCCGGGATGATCTGCGAGACGGTGAACTCGTCGCGGTCCACGTGCTGCTCGCCGCCACCGCCGTGGGTGATCGCGTCGGGCAGCATGACCAGCGAGGTGGTGCCGGCCTGCTCGCCCGAGGGGCGCAGCTGGACGCGGATGCCGTGCCGGTCGGACAGCCGGCCGACCACGAACAGGCCCATGCGCTGGGAGATCGCGGCGTCCACGGTCGGCGGGTTGGCCAGCTTGTGGTTGATGTCCGCGAAGTCCTCGGCGGTCAGGCCGATGCCCTTGTCGTGGATCTCGATCATCACGCGGCCGTCGGGGAGACGGGTCGCGGTGACGCGGACCTTGGTCTGCGGGGAGGAGAACGTCGTGGCGTTCTCCAGCAGCTCGGCGAGCAGGTGCACGAGGTCGGTCACGGCCCGGCCGTGGATCTCGGCCTCCGGGACGCCCGACAGCTCGATGCGCTCGTACTGCTCCACCTCGGAGGAGGCGGCGCGCAGCACGTCGACCAGCGGCACCGGCTGGTCCCAGCGGCGGCCGGGCTCCTCGCCGGCGAGGACGAGGAGGTTCTCGCCGTTGCGGCGCATACGGGTCGCGAGGTGGTCCAGCTTGAAGAGGTTCTCCAGCTGGTCCGGGTCGGCCTCGTTGTTCTCCAGGTCGGTGATGAGGGTCAGCTGGCCCTCGATCAGGGACTGGTTGCGGCGCGAGAGGTTGGTGAAGATCGCGTTGATGTTGCCCCGCAGCAGGGCCTGCTCGGCGGCGAGCCGGACGGCCTCGCGGTGGACCTGGTCGAAGGCGCGGGCGACCTCGCCGATCTCGTCGGTGGTGGTGATCGGGATGGCCTGGACGCGGGTGTCGACGCGGCCGGGGTCGGTGCGCGACAGCTGGTCGACCAGCATCGGCAGGCGCTGCTCGGCGATGCCGAAGGCGGCGTTGCGCAGCTGGCGCATCGAGCGGCTCATCTGGCGGGCGACCGCACCGGCCAGGATGAAGGCGAGGAGCAGGGCGACGACGACGGCGGCACCGGTGATGTAGGCGTCGCGCTGGGCGTCGTCGGCGATGGAGGAGGCCTCGCTCACCGCCTTGTCCGCCATGTCCGCCTCGATCTTCTCGTAGGCGTTGAACTTGAGGGTGTTGACCGTCCACCAGTTCTCGGCGGTGATGCCCCGCTCGGCGAGGGCGGCGCGGGCGCTCGGGTCCGTGCTCTGCAGCGTCGCGAGGGCGGAGACCATCGTCTCCGGCTTGGAGGGCGGCGGCACGTAGTCCGGGTTCTTGGCCTTGGCCTCCCGGGCCAGCGCGGCGCCGTCGGTCTTCAGCTTCGCCTCGGCCGCCTTGAGCTTGGCCGCGTCCTCCTCGGTACCGCCGCCGATGTACTCCTCGACGGCGATGCGCTCGAGGTAGGCGTACGAGGACAGGGCGATGCGCTGGCTGGCCAGGTTGCCGTCGTCCGGGCCCGGCTTGATCAGGATGTGCATGCCGATGGAGCGCTGCAGCGACAGGGCCGCCTTGGTGAGCTCGATGGCGTACACGGTCCGGCCGTAGCTGGTGATGTTGCCGGTGCCGAGGCCGAGCTCGTTGGCGAACTCGGTCAGCGGGTGGGCCACCTCGACGTAGCCCTCTTCGGTCTGGACGCCCTTGAGCTTGGAGGTGTACGCGACCTGACGCAGGGTGGCCAGCTTCGGCTCCGCCTCGCGGAACAGCTTCAGCCGGCGCTCCAGGCCGGGCTTGGCCGGCATGTTCTGGGCGGCGGCGTCGAAGGCGTCGGCGGCCTCGTCGGTGGCCTTGCGGACCTGGGCGACGGTCGCCTTGTCCTGGGCGGTCTGGGCGCTGCCCTTCAGCAGGGGTGCGGCGGAGGTGTCGCGCTCGTTGTAGAGGGCGTTGGCGTAGAGCAGGGAGGCGCGGACCAGGCGGGCGGTGTTCTCCGCGTCCTCGGCCTCCTGCCAGGTGTCGATCGAGCTCTTGACCTGGAAGCCGCCCATGACGAGGCCGACCAGCACGGGTATGAGCAGGATCGCGTTGAGCCTGGTCGCCACGCGCCAGTTGCGCGGGGAGAGACGGCCACCGCTCTGAGCGGGTGCGGCCGTCGGCTCCGAACCGGGCACGGGGGCGGGCGCCGCTGTGCGCGGCGGCGGGGTGAAGTTGCCCCGGGCCGACGGCTCGGGACTGTTCTTGCTTCGCCTCACTCGACCAACAACCTCTCGGCGGTCGGCACCAACGTTGTGCCGCAGTGTCTCAGAGCCCAACCACGTCCTCGATGGACGAGTACGTCATTGACTATTGGGCAGTTCAGGCATTCCAGCACGACGACCTGCGCTCTTCCAAACAGTCGAGGGCAGGGATACGGGAGGGTGTAAGCCCCAGATAAAACGGTCATAAAGAGCGAGCCCCGCCAAAAGGCGGGGCGATTGTGCGCGCAGCGAGACCGGATGTGCGCGACGCGTGGCCGTACCACCCGATTCCTCTGCCGAAACGTTATGAACACCTCGGCCGACCGTGTCAAAGGACACAGCCGGCTCCGGAGCATCTACGACAACTGCCGTATGGCGCTTCTGAATTGGGTGCTACCTCAACCGTGCCATCAAAGCGTGCTCGACCAGCGTGATCAGGGCACTCTTCGCATCGGCCCGATGCCGGGCGTCCGTCGTGATGATCGGGGTGTCGGGACCGATCTGCAGCGCCTCGCGCACCTCGTCGGGCGTGTAGGGCTGCTGCCCGTCGAAGCCGTTGAGGGCGATGACGAACGGCAGGCCGCTGTTCTCGAAGTAGTCGACGGCCGGGAAGCAGTCGGCCAGACGGCGGGTGTCCACCAGGACCACGGCACCGATGGCGCCGCGCACCAGGTCGTCCCACATGAACCAGAACCGGTCCTGACCCGGCGTACCGAACAGGTACAGGATCAGGTCCTGGTCCAGGGTGATACGGCCGAAGTCCATGGCCACCGTGGTGGTGGTCTTGTCCCCGGTGTGCGTCAGGTCGTCGATGCCCGCGCTCGCCGAGGTCATCACGGCCTCGGTCCGCAGCGGGTTGATCTCCGAGACGGCGCCGACGAACGTGGTCTTGCCCACGCCGAAGCCGCCCGCCACCACGATCTTCGCGGAGGTGGTGGAACGACCCGCGTCAGAGCTTGCGAAGTCCACTGAGCACCCTTTCGAGCAGTGTCACGTCCGGCGCGCCGGTGGCCTCGTCGCCGCCCGGCTGGTGGATCGCGACGAGACCGGCCTCGGCGAGGTCCGCGACCAGGATCCGGGCCACGCCGAGCGGCATGTTGAGCAGCGCCGAGACCTCGGCCACCGACTTCACCTCACGGCACAGGTGGCAGATGCGCTGGTGCTCCGGGAGCAGTCCCATGAGCGCCGCCGGGTCGGCGGTCGTACTGATCAGTGCCTCGATGGCCAGCTGGTAGCGCGGCCGGGTCCGGCCGCCGGTCATGGCATACGGCCGTACCAGCGGCTGGTCGCCCTCGTCCTCGTACGGCTCCGCGTACGGATCATGAGAGGCGGTGGGCGGGGTCATGAGTCCTCCGGGCGGGACAGCAAGTCGGTCAGTCGAGCCGTCTGACGAGGCCTGTGTGGGGTGTGTGGCGGCCGGACGGTGATGTGGTGAGACGGGTGGTGACGGGGCCGATCAATGGAGCAGACTGCCTTGGAGCTCAGCTCGCAGGTCGGGGGTCAGGACCGCGCCCGCGCGGTCGACCAGGAGAGCCATCTCGTAGCCGACGAGGCCGATGTCGCACTCGGGATGGGCGAGAACCGCGAGGGACGAGCCGTCCGAGACGGACATCAGGAAGAGGAATCCCCGCTCCATCTCCACGACCGTCTGCGCCACCTCACCGCCCTCGAAGATCCGGGAGGCGCCCGCCGTCAGGGACGTCAGGCCCGAGGCGACGGCCGCGAGCTGGTCCGCGCGGTCGCGCGGGAAGCCCTCCGACATCGCCAGGAGGAGACCGTCGGCGGACACGACGACGGTGTGGGACACCCCGGGGGTGTTGTCCACGAAGTTGGTGATCAACCAGTTGAGGTTCTGTGCCGCCTGGCTCATCGGACTCAACTAACGCTCCTGCTGGTGAGTGGGCCGTGGGAAGCTGCCGGTCTGGGTGGAGCCGGCCTGACGACCCTGTGCGATACCCCGACGGAGATTGGTCAGCCGGCCGCGCACGTCATCGGGGGCGCGCGAGACCTGAGGACCGCTCTGGTGCGATTGCTGCTGAGCCGTGCCCGGAACGAGGTTCGCCCGGGGCACCCGGCGAGGCAGGCCGGAGGTGGTGACACCGCCCGCGGCGGGCTGGCGGACGCGCTCGGCCTGGCGGACGAGGTCGTCGTTCGGCGAGGTACGCCAGCCTGCGGAGGCGGACCGCTGGGGACCGGTGGGTCCCTGCGGCTGTTGCGGGGCCGGAGCCGAGCCGTTGCTCTGCGGCTGCTGCTGCTCCTGCTGGCCGTGGAACCAGTTGGTCTCGAGCGTGTCGTACAGCGGCGTACGACCGTCGCCCGGGCCGGACGCCGGCGGCAGGGCCTCGGGCTCCTGCCGGGCGGGCCGGGCCTGCGGGGCGGGCGGGCGCGGGGCGCCGAAGTCGGACCCGCCCCGGGGACCGCCCGTCTGCGGCCGCTCGAACCGGCCCGTGCCCGCCGGGTCGGCCGGCGTGGCCGGACCGGGCAGGGTGGGCCGGCCGGAGCCGTTGTCCTGGCGCGGCGGGGCGTAGCCGGTGGAGTTGCCGTCCTGGCGGGGCGCCGGGTACTGGCCCGTGGAGCCGTTGTCGTAGGACTGCGGGCTCTGCGGTGCCGGGTACTGGCCGGTCGTGGGCGAGGTGTCGCGGCGGCCGTTCGGGGCGCCGAAGACGTCCGGGCGGACGAACGAGCCCTGCTGGCCGTTCGCGCCGGGGTCGGCGAACGGGTCCGACTGCTGCGGGCCGCCGAAGTCCTCACCCGGCACGGCCGGGATCTCCGCCGTCGAGCCGGGGCCCTGGCGGTCGTCGATCCGCGGCATGGCCGACGTACGGGAGACGTCCGGCTCCTCATGCCCGCGCGGGGTGTCCAGCGAGGCACGCGGCACCGGCGGCTGGGCGTTCTCGTCGCTCCAGCTCGGCACGCGCGGCTGCGGGTCGCCACCGGGCAGCTCGGCGCGCGGGCCACCGCGCGGCGGCAACTGCGGCCGACGGCCCTGGCCCTGCTCGGCGTTGCCGCCCTGCTGCCGGCCCCGGCCGCCGCCGAAGGCGTCCTGGCCCTGCGGCCCGTTGGTGCCCGCGGCCTGAAGACCCTGCGGCGCACCCGGCGCCTGCCCGAACCCGGCGCCGGCCGGGGCGGGCCGGCCCTGCGCGGGGCCGCCCTGTTCGAAGGGGGAGTTGCCGGGGCCCTGGGGTCCGCGCGCTCCGCCCGGGGCTCCCGGACGGCCACCGTCCCCGTCGCGGCCGGGCAGCGCGGCGCGCGGGCCCTGGCCCTGGCCGAGCCGGCCACCGCCGGACGCACCGCCGCCGAAGGCACCGCCACCGGACGGACCGGCCCCGAGGGCACCGCCGCCCTGGCGGCACCGGCGGCCCGCCGGGCCGCGGCCGCACCCGCGGCGGCCTGCGCGGCGGCCGGACCGCCACCGCCGACCGGCGGCTGGCCGCCCTGCTTGGGCTGGGGCTTCTTGCCGCCCTGGGCGACGTCGACGGGCAGCATGACCAGCGCGGTCGTACCACCGGAGTCGGACGGGCGGAGCTGGATGCGGATGCCGTGGCGCTGCGAGAGGCGGCCGACCACGAACAGGCCCATGCGGCGGGAGACGGAGACGTCCACCGTCGGGGGAGAGGCGAGCCGCTCGTTGATCGCCGCGAGGTCCTCGGGGGAGAGGCCGATGCCGGTGTCGTGGATCTCGATCAGCACCCGGCCGTCGGGCAGGGCGTGACCGGTGACCTTGACCTTGGTCTGCGGCGAGGAGAACGAGGTCGCGTTCTCCAGCAGCTCGGCGAGCAGGTGCACGAGGTCGTTGACCACGCGGCCGGCGACCTCGGTCGTCGGCACCGAGGCGAGCTCGATGCGCTCGTACTGCTCCACCTCGGAGGCGGCGGCGCGGAGCACGTCGACCAGCGGGACCGGGCGGGTCCAGCGCCGGCCGGGCTCCTCACCGGCGAGGACGAGGAGGTTTTCACCGTTACGGCGCATACGCGTCGCGAGGTGGTCGAGCTTGAACAGCGAGGACAGCTGGTCCGGGTCGGCCTCGCGGGACTCCAGTTCGGAGATGAGCGACAGCTGACGCTGGATGAGGCCCTGGGAGCGGCGCGAGAGGTTGGTGAACATCGCGTTGACGTTGCCCCGCAGCAGGGCCTGCTCGGCGGCGAGGCGGACCGCCTCGCGGTGCACGTCGTCGAAGGCCGCGGCCACCCGGCCGATCTCGTCCCGGGAGTGCACACCGACCGACTCCACGGACGTGTCGACGTCCTGCGGGTCGGACTCGGACAGCTGCTTGACCAGCTCGGGCAGCCGGTCGGAGGCGACCTTGGTCGCGGTCTCCTCCAGCCGGCGCAGCGAGCGGATCATGGAGCGGGCCACGACGAAGGCGCCGACCAGCGACACACCGAGCACGAGCAGGATCAGCGCACCGGAGATGATCGCGTCGCGCTCGGTGGCGCTGCGCAGCTCGCGGGCCTTCTGTTCCATCTGCTCGAGCAGGGTGTGCTCGATGTTCTTCATCTGCTGGATCTTGGTGGAGCTGTCGTCCAGCCAGTCGCGGTAGGACCGCTTGTCCTGCTGGGCGAGACCGCTCGCGGAGACCAGGGCGCGGCCCGCGTAGGTGTCGGTCGCCTTGATCGTGGAGTTGCCGCCGTCCTCGATCGGCTTCAGCAGCTCGGCGGCGGCGTCCTCGCCGTAGATGCTCTTGAAGCTGCGGATCTCGGACTTCTGGCTCTCCAGGGCCGACTGGGCGTAGAGCCGGTCGTTCGGGGAGAGCTTGCCGGTCGTGGTGTTGCTCGCGGGCAGCGCCGCGGCGAGGGCCGCGCGCTGGATCGACGAGTACTCCTTGGCGGAGGAGAACGCGGCCAGCGCACGCGTGCGCTGGATCATGTCCGGGTTGCTGGTCGCCTCGGCCATGTCCTGGGAGAGGTCGATCAGGCTCTCGATCAGACGGTGGTACGCCTCGATCGTCTGCGTGGAGTTGCCCTCGGAGGCGTAGGCGCCCTTGCGGATCTGCTCCAGGTCGCCCAGCTCACCGGCGATCTGGATGAGGTACTCGCGGACGCCCCTGAGGTTGCCGTCCTTGCTGGCAGTGTCGATCTCCTCGGACGCGTCGAGGAAGTTCTTGCGCGCCCGGTCGGTCTTCTCCCGAAGACCCTTGACCGTGAAGTCGGTCGCCTTGCCGCCGTGCGCGAGCGGGCCCGCCGACTGGTCGCGCTCCTCCTGGAGGGCGGCGGACAGCTCGGTGGCCTGCTTGGTCATGTCCGTCAGCAGCTTCATGTTGTCGAGCTGCTGGATGTCGTCCATGGACTGGTTGATGCGCAGCGCGCCCAGCGAGGTGGCCGCGACCACCGGGAGCGCGAGCAGCGACACCAGTCGGGTGGAGATGCGCCAGTTGCGCAGGGCTATTCGCGGCCCGGGGCCGGTCGGACCGGCCGGCGGCTTCAGGGCCGGGGCCGGGCCCGCGGGCCCGGAGGGGGCCGACGCACCGGGGCGCCCCGGGCGCTCACCGCCGTCACCGGCCGGGCCCGGGTTCTGGGCGTGCTGGGGCGAGGGGCCGCCATTCATGGGGCCAGTCCCGCCGTGCGGCTCCGGCTCCGCCGAAGCGTTGCCATCCCTCTTGAAACGTCCCTGCACTAGCGTCGCAACCTCTGGACCAGGCACCCCGTCGTCAGAACGGCGGAGCACGGTGTCGGCGTTCTGGGGACGCCCTGAGTACGCCCCCGTGGTGGTCGTTGGGTGACCGGCGCTGGCTCCCCCTTCTCGCCGCCACTCGGCGCGTCTGTGCGCCCCCTGTGCGCCGGCTCGATCCTGCGGCGGTCCGTGAGATTCCAGCACAGCACAGGATCTCCAACAAGGCCCGTAGGCCAGGCCGTGACATAGGTGACACCGCGTGAGTGGGGAATCACCGGACGTAGAAGGTGGGTTCGCCCATTTCGGACGTATGCCCGCGAGTCGTCGAGCTGTGACGGGTGTCCCAGTCGCCATGATCAGGAGCGGAATGATGGCTTCAGTGGGCCAATGTCCGTTTCGTTGGGGCTACTCGCGAGTCCGGATTGACCGATTCGACCCCTGATCCGTGACAAAACTCACATGCTGATCATGGACCCTCGCCGACTGCGCCGGGAATCCCGTGTTTAGCCTGACGCTTTACAGAGATGGCAAAACCGACAACCCGCGCCCTCGCGGGGGGCTCGCACCCTCGGGGCGCCCGTCACAGGACAGGGTCAAGTAAACAGTGAAGACGACGACGATGTTCCACAAGATCGCCAACCCGCGACGCACGACGCTGGCGCACCTCGACGGCGCCGACGAACTGCAGACGCCGGAACTGCCGGAGCACCCCGTCGAACTCCCGGCCCAGACCGCCAACCCCAAGCGCACCGTCCTCATGGAGATCCCCGTCGCGGCCACCGCGGCCGCGGAGTGACACCAGGCAGTACGCGTGCCGGCCGCCGAATGCTCACGGCGGCGGGATACGAACTTCGAGGGGCGCCCCCGGCGACGGGGCGCCCCTTCGTCGTGCGCGCGGCGGGCACTTCGTCATGCGCGCGGCGGGCACTTCGTCGTGCGCGCGGCCGGGCCCCCTCCCCGCGTTAGCCTGGAGCGTCAGACTCCAGCCGCTTCAGTCAAGGGGCCAAGCATCCCGTGCGCATCGCCAGATTCTCCATCGACGGGAACGTCGCCTTCGGCGCCATCGAGGGCGAGAAGCAGGACGAGCTCGTCCTGGACATCATCAAGGGCATCCCGTTCGCGGACTACGAGCTCTCCGGCACGAAGGTGCCGGTCGCCAAGGTCAGGCTGCTGCCCCCGGTGCTGCCCAACAAGGTCGTGGCCTTCGGCCGCAACTACGCCGACCACGCCCGGGAGCTGGGCAACGAGGTCCCCGAGGCCCCCTTCGCCTTCTTCAAGCCGTCCACCTCGGTGATCGGCCCCGGCGACGACATCCAGTACCCCTCCTTCTCCTCCGAGGTGCACCACGAGGCCGAGCTGGCCGTGGTCATCGGCCGGATGTGCCGCGAGGTCCCGCGCGAGCGCGTCAAGGACGTGATCTTCGGCTACACCTGCGCCAACGACATCACCGCCCGCGACGTCCAGAAGCGCGAGAAGCAGTGGGCCCGGGCCAAGGGCTTCGACAGCTCCTGCCCGCTCGGCCCCTGGGTGGAGACCGACCTCGACCCCTCCGACCTGACCATCCAGCTCACGGTCAACGGCCAGCAGCGCCAGCTCGGCCGCACCAGCGAGATGATCCACTCCGTCGAGGACCTGATCGTCAACATCTCCGAGGCCATGACGCTGCTCCCCGGCGACGTGATCCTCACGGGCACCCCGGCTGGGGTCGGCCCCCTGAACGTCGGCGACGAGGTCGCCGTCACCATCGAAGGCATCGGCACTCTCACCAACAAGGTTGTCAAGCGTGGCTAGCGCACCCGGCACTCCAGTACGCGTCCGTTTCTGCCCCTCGCCCACCGGTAACCCCCACGTGGGCCTGGTGCGCACCGCCCTGTTCAACTGGGCGTTCGCCAAGCACCACCAGGGCACCCTGGTCTTCCGCATCGAGGACACCGACGCGGCCCGCGACTCCGAGGAGTCCTACACCCAGCTGCTCGACTCGATGCGCTGGCTGGGCTTCGACTGGGACGAGGGCCCCGAGGTCGGCGGCCCGCACGCGCCGTACCGCCAGTCGCAGCGCATGGACCTGTACAAGGACGTCGCGCAGAAGCTCCTGGACGGCGGCTACGCCTACCGCTGCTACTGCTCCCAGGAGGAGCTGGACACCCGCCGCGAGGCCGCCCGCGCCGCCGGCAAGCCCTCCGGCTACGACGGCCACTGCCGCGAGCTGACCGCCGCCCAGGTCGACGAGTACCAGGCCCAGGGCCGCGAGCCGATCGTCCGCTTCCGCATGCCCGACGAGACGATCACCTTCACCGACCTGGTCCGCGGTGAGCTGACCTTCACCCCGGAGAACGTCCCGGACTACGGCATCGTCCGCGCCAACGGCGCCCCGCTGTACACCCTGGTCAACCCGGTCGACGACGCCCTGATGGAGATCACCCACGTCCTGCGCGGCGAGGACCTGCTCTCCTCCACCCCCCGCCAGATCGCCCTGTACAAGGCGCTGATCGAGCTGGGCGTCGCCAAGGAGATCCCCTCCTTCGGCCACCTGCCGTACGTGATGGGCGAGGGCAACAAGAAGCTCTCCAAGCGCGACCCGCAGTCCAGCCTGAACCTCTACCGGGAGCGCGGCTTCCTCCCCGAGGGCCTGCTCAACTACCTCTCCCTGCTCGGCTGGTCCCTCTCGGCCGACCAGGACGTCTTCGGGATCGACGAGATGATCGCGGCGTTCGACATCGCCGACGTGAACCCGAACCCGGCCCGCTTCGACCTCAAGAAGTGCGAGGCCATCAACGGCGACCACATCCGCCTGCTGGACGTGAAGGACTTCACGGAGCGCTGCCGCCCGTGGCTCCAGGCGCCGTTCGCCCCGTGGGCCCCGGAGGCCTTCGACGAGGCGAAGTGGCAGGCGATCGCCCCGCACGCGCAGACCCGCCTCAAGGTGCTCTCCGAGATCACCGACAACGTCGACTTCCTCTTCCTGCCGGAGCCGGTGGAGGACGAGGCCTCCTGGAACAAGGCCATGAAGGAGGGCTCGGACGCCCTGCTGCGCACGGCCCGCGAGAAGCTGGAGGCGGCCGACTGGACCTCCGCCGAGTCGCTGAAGGAGGCCGTCCTGGCCGCCGGCGAGGCCCACGGCCTCAAGCTCGGCAAGGCCCAGGCCCCGGTCCGCGTCGCGGTCACCGGCCGCACGGTCGGCCTGCCGCTGTTCGAGTCCCTGGAGATCCTGGGCAAGGAGAAGACCCTGGCCCGGATCGACGCGGCGCTGGCGAAGCTGACCGCGTAACGACACGGTTCCCGTGAGGGCGGCGTCCGGTTCGGGCGCCGCCCTCGCCGTGTCCGCCCAGCCGTCACCCGGAGTTCACCCTTCCGGCCAACTGCCGCTTCCCGCGGAGACGTTGGATACCCCCGTTGCACACGGTGCGCGTGTGCGCCCGGTACCGGGGGAGGGAACATGAGCCGTTCACGAAGACTCGTCCACGCGGCCGTCGGCGGGGTGGTGGCCCTGTCCTGCAGCGTGCTGACCGCACCCGCGCAGGCGGCTCCGGAGGCCGACGAGCCGGTGGGCACGGTACGGCTGGTCACGGAACAGCGCGTGACGGTCGACTACCCGTGGGCCGGCGCCTCCGGCTTCCAGTGGCGCCCGGCGACCGGCGGCACCGTCACCACGGTCGACTACCCGGACACCGTCCCGCCCGCGCACGCCGGCCCCGACGACCTGGCCACCGGCACCGACGTCGTGAACACCCGCGACGGCCAGAAGGTCACCCAGAAGCACCGCTCCACGGGCGCGACCGCCACCGTGCCGATCCCGACCGGCCAGACCTTCCGGGGGGCGGTGGGCTGGAGCGTGCTGACCATGGACGGCACCGGCGCCCTGCACGTCCTGCGCTCCGTCGCCGACGGCCTCGCCACCGACATCCCTGTCACCGGCCTGCCGGCCGGCGCCCGCCCCACCGCCTACCTCACCGGCGGCTCGGTCCGCCGCCTCGCGGTCGTCTACGCCCTGGACGGCAAGACGTCGGTCGGCCTGATCGACCTCGCGGACGGCACCTTCCGCACCTACGTCACCGGGGACACCGCGGCCCCGCAGGTCGCCTTCAACGACCGCTGGCTCGTCGCCGACTGGCAGGCGATCCGGGTGGACGCCGAGCCGGGCACCGAGCCCACCGCGCTCAGCAGGCACGACGCCCGGCTGGAGGCCGTCGTCGGTGATCAACTCCTGATCGGCAACCCGGGATTCGTCCAGGTCGGCACCGAAGCCGCACTGTCCGCGCGCTCCCTGGTCACCGGCGCCGTCACCACCGTGCTCCCCTCGTCGTTCGGCGGGATCGGCCCGACTCTGGACGGCGGTGCCCTGGCCACGGCCGGTCCCTCCAGCCTCGACTGGAACGTCCACCGGATCACCCCCGACGACGCCGGCGGCCTCACCACCGAGAAGGTGGCCCGGCTCCCCGCCGCGGCGACCCAGGTGCAGGGACTGGCCGTCTCCGGCGGCGAGCTGTTCCTCTACGGCGCGACGCCGGGCGCCTCGTACCGCCACAGCGGCTTCCAGCTGGACGCCACCGGCCGGCCCGCCGGCCCCCAGACGCGCCGCAGCCCCGCGCAGAGCCCGACCACCTGCCTCACCGGCGACGCCGCCTGCCCCCAGCTGGAGGCCCTGGGCGACGGCCGGGTCGCCCACCTGTGGACCAACTTCGCGGGCCAGGAATCCGTCCTCGGCGTCGGCCTCGACGCCACCACCACCGTCAGCGCCCCCACGGACGGCGACTCCGGCGGCCGCATCGCCGGCAGCACCGGCCGCTACGTGCTCTACAACGGCGCCTCCGGCAAGCAGCGGATCATCGACTTCCCGCGCGGCACGACGAGCGGCACGACCACCCTCACCCGCGACCGCACCGCCGCCGCCGTCTGGGGCCAGACCCTGTGGGCCCCGGGCAGCAGCCAGGGCGCGGTCACCGGCCGCAACCTCAAGACCGGTACGACCACCACCATCGCCACCGGCGCCCCCTGCACCCCCACCGACATCCAGGCCGTCAACACCTGGCTGTACTGGTCCTGCGGCAGCACCGCGGGCGTCTACGACCGCGCCACCCACCGGAAGATCACGGTCCCGGCCGACCACGGCCCGGCCCGCCTCGCCGACGGCTTCCTGCTCCGCGAGAACCGCACCACCCACGAACTGCTGCTCACCGACTTCCACACCGGCACCGCCACCACCCGCACCCTGGTGAAGCTGCCGGCCACGGACCAGAACACCGGCGGCAGCAACGGCCGCTGGGCCGTCGACCGCTTCGGCGGCCACATCGCCTACCTCAACGGCACCTACGGCGAGGTGTCGATCATTCCCAGCGGTGTCCCCGCCTCGCCCCTCGCGCAGATGGAGGCCCAGGTCTACTCGCCGACCGTGATCGGCAGGTCGTTCCCCTGGGCGCCGGTGTGGCAGCTGAACAAGCCGTCCACCTGGACCCTGACCCTCGCCACCGCCTCCGGCACGGTCCTGCGCACCCTGACCGGCGCCTCCACCGGAGCCGCCGTCCGCCCCGCCTGGGACGGCACCACCGACAACGGCGGCGGCGTCACGGGCGGCACCTACACCTGGAAGCTCACCGCCCACCCCCGCGACGGCCAGGGGCAGGACCTCACCCTCTCCGGCACCATGACGCTGGGCTGAGAGCGGGCAGCGGTGGGTACGGTCGGACCATGAGCATCCACGCCGTGGTCTGGGACGTCGACGACACCCTCTTCGACTACACCACCGCCGACCGCCTCGGCATGCGCGCCCACCTCGCGGCCGAGGGCCTGCTCGACGACTACGACACCGTCGAGCAGGCCCTCACCCGCTGGCGGGAGATCACCGACCTGCAGTGGGCCCGCTTCGCCGCCGGAGAGGCCACCTTCGAGGACCAGCGCCGCGACCGCGTGCGGATGTTCGTCGGGCAGGAGCTGACCGACACCGAGGCCGACGCGTGGTTCCAGCGCTACCTCGCCCACTACGAGGCGGTCTGGGCGCTGTTCCCGGACGTCCTGCCGGTCCTCGACGCCCTCGCCGCCAGCCACCGGCACGCGGTGCTCTCCAACTCCAGCCTCCACGTCCAGGACCGCAAACTGCGCGTCCTCGGCGTCCACGACCGCTTCGAGACCATCCTGTGCGCGGCGGAACTCGGCGTCTCCAAACCCGAGGCCGGCGCCTTCCACGCCGTCTGCGAGGCCCTCGCCCTCGCTCCGCACCAGGTGGCGTACGTCGGTGACCACCCGGAGATCGACGGGCGGGGCGCCGCCGACGCCGGGCTGTTGTCGGTGTGGATCGACCGCGGCGGCCTGTACGCCACGATCGAGGCGCCCGTCGGGCCGCACCGCATCGCCTCCCTCGCCGAACTGCCCTCGCTCCTCGGCGCGGATACTCGTTTTGGAGCCCCGTCCACCTTCGGGTAATGTTCTTCCTGCGCCGCCGGGGAGCGGGCCGAAAGGCCGGAGCCCGGGGGAGCGAACTAGAACAAAACCCCCTCGGGGGCTTGCGTTCCAGTGGCCTATGGTGTAATTGGCAGCACGACTGATTCTGGTTCAGTTAGTCTTGGTTCGAGTCCAGGTAGGCCAGCTCGCAGAGCTCATCTGCAAAGCCCCCGTTGTGTAGCGGCCTAGCACGCTGCCCTCTCAAGGCAGTAGCGCCGGTTCGAATCCGGTCGGGGGTACTGATTCCGATCTTGTCGGGATCGCTAGGGCCCCCGTTGTGTAGCGGCCTAGCACGCCGCCCTCTCAAGGCGGTAGCGCCGGTTCGAATCCGGTCGGGGGTACTGACTGGTCTAAACCACATTGGTCTATGGTGTAATTGGCAGCACGACTGATTCTGGTTCAGTTAGTCTTGGTTCGAGTCCAGGTAGACCAGCTCGGACCTGCGGAAACGCAGAGTCCACGCCCCCGTTGTGTAGCGGCCTAGCACGCCGCCCTCTCAAGGCGGTAGCGCCGGTTCGAATCCGGTCGGGGGTACACAAGAGGAAGGCCCTCCACTCTGTGGGGGGCCTTCTGCGCATGCCCCTTCTCGGGGGCGCGGGGAACCGCGCGACCAGCCATGGACGGCCGGCAGACGACAGCGAAACCGTTCCCGCTACGGCGCGTACTCGGGGAGGGCCTGCCGCGGCGTTGAGGCCGACCTCCCCCGAAACGCTCAGCCCGTACGCCGAAGTGCCTCGGAGAGGCGCCCCGCGGCATCGATCACAGCCTGCGCATGCATCCGGCCAGGGTGCCGCGTCAGCCGCTCGATCGGCCCGGACACCGACACCGCGGCCACCACACGGTTGGAAGGACCACGCACCGGCGCGGACACGGACGCGACCCCCGGCTCCCGCTCACCGATCGACTGGGCCCAGCCCCGGCGCCGTACGCCCGACAGGGCCGTCGCCGTGAAGCGCGCGCCCTGGAGGCCGCGGTGCAGCCGCTCCGGCTCCTCCCAGGCCAGCAGGATCTGCGCCGAGGAGCCGGCCTTCATCGTGAGCGTCGAGCCGACCGGGACCGTGTCCCGCAGACCGGACAGGCGCTCCGCCGCGGCGACGCAGATGCGCATGTCGCCCTGGCGGCGGTAGAGCTGCGCGCTCTCGCCCGTGACGTCACGGAGATGCGTGAGCACCGGGCCCGCGGTGGCGAGGAGACGGTCCTCACCCGCGGCCGCGGCCAGCTCGGCCAGACGCGGGCCGAGAATGAAACGGCCCTGCATGTCACGCGCCACCATGCGGTGGTGTTCCAGCGCCACGGCCAGGCGGTGGGCCGTGGGTCGTGCCAGTCCGGTGGCACCGACCAGACCCGCGAGGGTGGCCGGACCGGACTCCAGAGCGCTCAGGACGAGGGCCGCCTTGTCCAGAACGCCGACGCCGCTACTGTTGTCCATGAAACGATACTCGCGTCTCACTCTGTGAAACGCAAGTTCAATTTTCCGTGGAACCCGCCACTCTGGAAGACACGAAGTCACAACGGCCCGTGACGTACGGGCCTGGCGGCGGCTGCCCGGAACCAGGGGCGCGGGCCCGCCTCCTCAAGATCTCTAGTTGGGTCGGCGGATCGCCGTCGGCCGGAGGGAACAGCGATGGGTAGGACACTCGCGGAGAAAGTCTGGGACGACCATGTCGTCCGGCGCGCCGAGGGCGAGCCCGACCTTCTCTTCATCGATCTGCACCTGCTGCACGAGGTGACCAGCCCGCAGGCCTTCGACGGCCTCCGCAAGAGCGGGCGCACGGTGCGGCGCCTCGACCTCACCATCGCCACCGAGGACCACAACACCCCCACCCTCGACATCGACAAGCCCATCGCCGACCCGGTCTCCCGGGTCCAGCTGGAGACCCTGCGCAAGAACGCCGCCGAGTTCGGGGTGCGCCTGCACCCGCTGGGCGACGTCGAGCAGGGCGTCGTGCACGTCGTCGGCCCGCAGCTGGGTCTGACCCAGCCCGGCATGACCGTCGTCTGCGGTGACTCCCACACCTCCACGCACGGCGCCTTCGGCGCCCTGGCGTTCGGTATCGGCACCTCCCAGGTGGAGCACGTGCTGGCCACCCAGACGCTGCCGATGACCCGTCCCAAGACCATGGCGATCACGGTCGACGGCGAGCTGCCCGAGGGCGTCACCGCCAAGGACCTGATCCTGGCGATCATCGCGAAGATCGGCACGGGCGGCGGCCAGGGCTACGTCCTGGAGTACCGCGGCGAGGCCATCGAGAAGCTCTCGATGGAGGCCCGGATGACCATCTGCAACATGTCGATCGAGGCCGGCGCCCGCGCGGGCATGATCGCCCCCGACGAGACCACCTTCGCGTACCTCAAGGGCCGTCCGCACGCCCCCGAGGGCGAGGAGTGGGACGCCGCCGTCGCGTACTGGAAGACGCTGAAGACGGACGAGGACGCCGAGTTCGACGCCGAGGTCGTCATCGACGCCGCCGAGCTGTCGCCGTTCGTCACCTGGGGCACCAACCCCGGGCAGGGCGCACCGCTTTCGGCGTCCGTCCCCGATCCTGCTTCGTACGAAGACGCATCGGAGCGCTACGCCGCCGAAAAGGCCCTGGAGTACATGGGGTTGGAGGCCGGACAGCCGCTGCGCTCCATCAAGGTGGACACCGTCTTCGTAGGCTCCTGCACCAACGGCCGCATCGAGGACCTGCGCGCCGCGGCCGAGCTGCTCAAGGGCCGCAAAGTCGCCGACGGCGTACGGATGCTGGTCGTCCCGGGCTCCGCGCGGGTCGGACTGCAGGCCGTCTCCGAGGGGCTGGACGTCGTCTTCAAGGAGGCCGGCGCCGAGTGGCGGCACGCGGGCTGCTCCATGTGTCTGGGCATGAACCCCGACCAGCTGGCCCCGGGTGAGCGCTCCGCGTCCACCTCCAACCGCAACTTCGAGGGGCGGCAGGGCAAGGGCGGCCGCACGCACCTGGTGTCGCCGCAGGTCGCCGCCGCGACCGCCGTCCTGGGCCACCTGGCCTCCCCGGCCGACCTGGCCGACGCCGACGTCCGTACGCCCGCTGGAGTCTGATCAGTCATGGAAGCATTCACCACCCACACCGGCCGGGCCGTCCCGCTGCGCCGCAGCAACGTCGACACCGACCAGATCATCCCCGCCCACTGGCTCAAGAAGGTGACCCGGGACGGGTTCGAGGACGGGCTGTTCGAGGCCTGGCGCAAGGACGAGACGTTCGTCCTCAACCAGCCCGAGCGCCAGGGCGCGACCGTGCTGGTCGCGGGCCCCGACTTCGGCACCGGCTCCTCCCGCGAGCACGCCGTCTGGGCGCTGCAGAACTACGGCTTCAAGGCCGTGATCTCCTCCCGCTTCGCGGACATCTTCCGCGGCAACTCGCTCAAGAACGGCCTGCTCACGGTCGTGCTGGAGCAGAAGATCGTGGACGCGCTGTGGGAGCTCACCGAGAAGGACCCGCAGGCCGAGATCACCGTCGACCTGGAGCGCCGCGAGGTGCGCGCCGAGGGCATCACCGCCTCCTTCGAGCTGGACGAGAACTCCCGCTGGCGGCTGCTGAACGGCCTCGACGACATCTCGATCACCCTGCAGAACGAGGCGGACATCGCCGCGTACGAGGCGAAGCGCCCGTCGTTCAAGCCGCGGACGCTCCCGGTCTGATCCGGAGCACGATCCGCCGCCCCTGAACAAGGCGACTTTCGGCCACCGCAACACCCCCTCTGTACCCCCGATCAGCCCGATCGGGGGTACAGCTGTGTCTGCACCCGAACGGCCCTGCGCGCCCTGAGCGGCGCTGTCAACTTCCCACGTTATGCCGGTGGTTGTTGGGGTACGCGAGTGGTACAGCCGTGACTTCCGTGAGTGCCCGGAAGGCCGTTTGAGGCGGCAGTTGTCCCCTGCGCAGGCGACAACTCGCCCCAGATGGCACAATCTGTGCATGGAACACGACGGCCAACTCGAGCTCTATACGGCAGTCGCGGGCCAACTCAAGGAAGCGCACGCAAGGGTGCGCGCACTGCAAGTCCCGGAGGGCGTACGGATGGCGCTGACCCGGAAGCTGCTGGTCATTACGGCCGCGGCCAAGCACGATCTCGCCGACGCGGCAAGGCGACTGGAGCGGTTCACCGCGGACCTCGACGAGGGACGTCTCCCCGACGAGGAACGCTGAACCCCTCGACACCGTCGAGTTCGTTGCGGCACAAGGGTGATAAGCCCGTTTCGTGTTTGATTTGCGGTATATATCTGCCTAACGTGCGAAAAAGCTTGAACACTTTCGTTCTGGCGATGTCTCCGAAGGGGAAGACGTGAACAAGGCGCAGCTCGTAGAAGCGATTGCCGACAAGATGGGCGGCCGCCAGCAGGCCGCCGACGCTGTCGACCATGTACTGGACGCCATCGTCCGCGCGGTCGTCGCAGGTGAGAGGGTCTCCGTCACCGGCTTCGGTTCCTTCGAGAAGGTCGACCGTCCGGCCCGCTACGCCCGGAACCCCCAGACGGGCGAGCGGGTTCGGGTCAAGAAGACCTCCGTTCCGCGTTTCCGCGCGGGCCAGGGCTTCAAGGACCTGGTCAGCGGCTCGAAGAAGCTCCCGCGCGGTGGTGAGGTGTCCGTCAAGAAGGCGCCCAAGGGCAGCCTGTCCGGCGGTGCCGGCGCGACGGTCAAGAAGGCCGCCGCGAAGAAGGCGACCACGAAGACGGCCGCCGCGAAGAAGACCACCGCCAAGAAGACCACGGCGAAGAAGGCCACCACCAAGACGGCGGCCGCGAAGAAGACGACGGCCAAGAAGGCGCCCGCCAAGAAGACCACGACGGCGTCCAAGACCACCGCCGCGAAGAAGACCACCGCCAAGAAGGCCCCGGCGAAGAAGGCGACGGCCAAGAAGGCGCCCGCCAAGAAGTCGACGGCGCGCAAGACCACCGCCAAGAAGACCACCGCCCGCAAGAAGTAAGGGCACCGGGGTACTCACGCGCCGGGCCGGACTCCGCACGGAGTCCGGCCCGCGGTGTGTTCAGCCAGTGGTCAGAGGGTCTGGAGTGTCACGAGAGTGATCCGCGGGCTCTCCTCGGGGCCCTCCACCTCGATACGGACCCGCTGCCCGGGACGCAGCAGTCTCAGGCCCCCCGCGTCGAACGCCGCCGCGTCGAAGGGCACCGGGGTGCCGTCGTCCAGGAGCACCTGCCCGCTGCGGCTTTCGGGGTCGTACGTGTACGCGGTCGCCTGCATGGCCGCAGCCTACTGCCCGGGTGTCAGCAACCGCGCGGCGGCCGCGGCCGTATGAGGGCCGACCCCCAGGGCCAGCGCGCTGCGCAGGTCGTCGCCGGTGTCCACGTCCTGGCGTACGGAATCCACGGCGGCGAGGCGCAGTTCCACCGCGCCGGACGTGCGGTGCCGGGCCCGGGAATCGGTGCCGAAGGCCGGACGCAATTCCAGGCCCGGGGCGGCCGCCAGCAGGGTCGTGCCGATGCCGGCCGCGTCCGGGAGAAATGCGCGCGGGAATTCAGCGGCGGAATCCAGCACCCGGGACAATTCCTGCGGGCGCAGTGCCGGAAGATCGGCGTTCAGCGCGGCCACCGGGCTTCGCGGACGTGTGGACCGTACGGCCCGCGCCCCGTGCGCGAGGGCGGCGTTGAGGCCGCTGCCCGGCTCGTCGGGGACGATCGCCGCGCCCAGAGCGGCCAGCTCGCGGCCCGCTCGGGCGTCGTCCGTGACGACTGCCACATCCCGCACCTCCGGGCAGGCCAGCGCCGCCGCCACCGTGTCCTGGGCGAAGGCCAGGGCCAGGTCCGGCCGCAGCCCGTCGTCCGCGGTGTCCGCAAGCCTGCTCTTGGCCTGGGCCAGGGGCTTCAGGGGTACGACCAGGGTCCACTGCACGGGTGTTCCGTCCTCCTCTTGTCGCGGTCATTGTCACCCGGGGCATCGGGCGGGCGGCGTGTCGGGGCGTACGGTGTTCTCGACAGACCGGCGGCCTGGGGCGACACTTGTGCGGCCCCCCGTGGCCCCCGCTTCAGGCCCTAGAGGAAGGTGTCCGCGTGCCCCGCCGCAGGATCGGCTTCTGGTACCGCTTCGCCGCGGTGATCTGCAAACCGCCGCTGGTGGTTCTGCTCAGGCGGGACTGGCGCGGAATGGAGCACATTCCGGCCGAGGGTGGATTTATCACCGCGGTGAACCACAATTCGCACATCGACCCCTTCGCTTACGCGCACTTTCAGTACAACACCGGGCGCGTCCCGCGATTCCTCGCGAAGAGCGGGCTTTTCAAGAAGGGATTCGTCGGGGCCGCCATGCGGGGCACCGGCCAGATCCCCGTCTACCGCGAGAGCACGGACGCGCTGAGCGCCTTCCGGGCCGCGATCGACGCCGTGGACCGCGGGGAATGCGTCGCCTTCTACCCCGAGGGGACCCTCACCCGCGACCCGGACGGCTGGCCCATGACCGGCAAGACCGGGGCGGCCCGCGTCGCCCTGCAGACGAAGTGCCCGGTGATCCCCGTCGCCCAGTGGGGCTGCAACGAGCTGCTGCCGCCGTACGCGAAGAAGCCGCACCTGCTGCCGCGCAAGACGCACCACGTGCTCGCCGGGCCGCCGGTCGACCTCACCCGGTTCTACGACCGGGAGATGACCGCGGACCTGCTGAAGGAGGCCACGGAGGTCATCATGGCAGCCATCACCGCCCAGCTGGAGGAGATCCGCGGCGAGAAGGCGCCCGCGACGCCCTACGACCCGCGCCGGGAGCGGATCGAGCAGCGGCGCCGCACCCAGGCGCAGACGCAGACGCACCAGAAGTCCGGGCAGACCGTGCAGGAAGAGGGGCTGGGCAAGTGAGCACACCGGTCAAGGCGGCGGTCCTGAGCGCCGGTTCGTGGGGCACGGCCTTCGGCATGGTGCTCGCGGACGCGGGGTGCGAGGTCACCCTGTGGGGGCGCCGCCCGGAGGTCGTGGAGGCCATCAACTCCACGCGGACCAATCCCGACTACTTCCCGGGCGTCGAGCTCCCGGAGAACGTGCGGGCCACCACGGACCCCGCCGAAGCCGCGGCGGACGCCGACTTCACGGTCCTGTCGGTCCCCTCGCAGACCCTGCGCGGCAACCTCGCCGAGTGGACCCCGCTGCTCGCCCCGGACACGGTCCTCGTGTCGCTGATGAAGGGCGTCGAACTCGGCTCCGCGATGCGGATGAGCGAGGTCATCGACGACGTCGCCAAGGTCGGCCCGGACCGGATCGCCGTGGTCACCGGGCCCAACCTGGCGCGGGAGATCGCCGCGCGGATGCCGGCCGCGGCCGTGGTCGCCTGCACCGACGAGGCCGTCGCCCAGCGGCTCCAGGCCGCCTGCCACACGCCCTACTTCCGCCCGTACACCAATACGGACGTGGTGGGTTGCGAACTCGGCGGAGCCGTGAAGAACGTCATCGGCCTCGCCGTCGGCATCGCGGACGGCATGGGCCTCGGCGACAACGCCAAGGGCTCCCTGATCACCCGCGGCCTCGCCGAGACCACCCGGCTCGGCATGGCGCTCGGCGCCGACCCGCTGACCTTCTCCGGACTCGCGGGCCTGGGTGACCTGGTGGCGACCTGTTCCTCGCCGTTGTCCCGCAACCACACCTTCGGCACCAACCTGGGCAAGGGCATGACCCTCCAGGAGACCATCGCGGTCACCAAGCAGACCGCCGAGGGCGTCAAGTCCTGCGAGTCGGTGCTGGATCTGGCCCGCCGGCACGGCGTCGACATGCCGATCACGGAGACGGTCGTCGGCATCGTGCACGAGGGCAAGCCTCCGGTGGTCGCCCTCAAGGAGCTGATGTCGCGCAGCGCGAAGCCGGAACGACGCTGAGCGACGCGAGGCCGGGGGCGCTGTCTCCGGGCACTACCTACGGGTACTCTCAACGCGATATGAGCACCGAGAACCTCCCCCAGAGCCCCGAGCAGCCGCCTCGCAAGCCGCGTGTGGCCGTCGTGTTCGGCGGGCGCAGCTCCGAACACGGGATCTCCGTGGTCACGGCCGGCGCCGTCCTCAAGGCCATCGACCGGACGAAGTACGACGTCCTGCCGATCGGCATCACGCAGGACGGGCGTTGGGCGCTCACGGCGGACGAACCGGAGCGGATGGCGATCGTCGACCGGCGCCCGCCGAGCGTCGACGCGCTCGCCGAGTCGGCCGAGGGCGGGGTGATCCTCCCGGTCGACCCCGCCAACCGCGAAGTCGTCTACAGCGAGCCGGGATCGGTGCCCAAGGCGCTCGGCGAGGTCGACGTGGTCTTCCCGGTGCTGCACGGCCCGTACGGCGAGGACGGCACCCTCCAGGGCCTCCTGGAGCTCTCTGGCGTCCCGTACGTGGGTTCGGGCGTGCTCGCCTCGGCCGTCGGCCAGGACAAGGAGTACATGAAGCGGGTCTTCACCTCCTTCGGGCTCAAGGTGGGCCCCTACGTGGTGATCCGGCCGCGCGAGTGGCAGCAGGACGAGGCGGCCGCCCGCAAGAAGATCGTCGACCTCGCCGGCGAGCACGGCTGGCCGCTGTTCGTGAAGCCCTCCCGCGCCGGTTCGTCGATCGGCATCACCAAGGTCGACGACCTCTCCGGCCTGGACGAGGCGATCGCCGAGGCGCAGCGCCACGACCCCAAGATCCTCGTCGAGGCGGCCCTGCGCGGCCGTGAGATCGAGTGCGGCGTCCTGGAGTTCGAGGACGGCCCCCGGGCCTCCGTTCCCGCGGAGATCCCCTCACCCGAGGCGCACGCCTACTACGACTTCGAGGCCAAGTACATCGACTCGACGCCGGGGATCGTGCCGGCGCCCCTCACGCCCGAGGAGACGGCCGAGGTGCAGCGCCTGGCGGTCGACGCCTTCGAGGCGGCGTCCTGCGAGGGCCTGGTCCGCGCGGACTTCTTCCTCACCGAGGACGGCGAGTTCGTGATCAACGAGATCAACACGATGCCCGGCTTCACGCCCATCTCGATGTATCCGCAGATGTGGGAGGCGAGCGGGGTGAGCTACCCGGAGCTGATCGACCGCTTGGTGCAGGCGGCACTTCGCAGGCCGACAGGACTGCGTTGATAGCAACCACATAGGGCCCGCAGATTCAGACGTGCGGCGCTAAGAGGCGATCCCCTCGGGGATCGCCTTTTTCACAGCCGAGGCCAGATCGATCAGGACACCGGAGCTGTCCACACCCTCCGGCACCTGGACCTCCACATAGGCCTCACGGTTCGCCGTGGTGAACCGGTACCCCCCGTCCCCCTGCTTCTCCATCAGCCAGTCCACCCCGTTCACACCCCCGGCGACGGCGTCCGCGTCCCGCCCCTCGGCCACCTTCGGGTCGACCATCTTGGGCGGCTGCGGCACACCGCAGCGCAGTATGATCGCCGGGCTGCCCCAGGCCGCCGTCAGCGCCGACGCGGGCTCGGGATCCTGGCGACGCTCACCGTCCACCTTCGCGGGCAGTACCTTGTCCAGGTTCCGGCACAGTTCCGTGGCCTTCGCGTCCGGACCGGGAACCGCCGCCGACGCGCTGTCGTCTGCTGAGGAGCAGCCCGCGGCAGTGATCAACAGCGCGAGAGCGGGCAGGCGGAGGACAACGCGGAAGACACGGCGGTGCCGGTGACGGAAAAGGTTCACCGGCACAGGGTAGACGGGGGCTACAGATGCACGACCGGGCAGGTCAGGGTGCGGGTGATGCCGTCCACCTGCTGGACCTTGGCGACCACCATGCGGCCGAGGTCGTCGACGGTGTCCGCCTGGGCCCGCACGATGACGTCGTAGGGTCCTGTCACGTCCTCGGCCTGGATGACCCCAGGGATCTTGCTGATCGTCTCGGCGACGGTCGACGCCTTGCCGACCTCCGTCTGGATCAGGATGTACGCCTGTACCACGGAACCTCCAGGGCGGCCACGAGGATCATGTGGGGAAAAGGAACGCCACGGTATCGCGTCGCCGCTCGCCGCGGGGAGACCCGCGGGCACCGGGTCTTGCGCGCCGGGTCGCGGGTCCGGCAGAACGTGACGGTCACTTCGACCGTAGCGAGGACCGAGATGCCTCGCGACCGGGCACGGACAGGGACAGAAGGGGAGAAAGGGCAATGAAGGGCACTGTTGGTGAGCTCGGTGAGTTCGGGCTCATCAGGGAGCTCACCTCCCGTCTGACCACCACCCCGGCGGTCCGGGTCGGCCCCGGCGACGACGCCGCCGTGGTGGCCGCGCCCGACCGCAGGGTCGTGGCCAGTACGGACATCCTGGTGGAGGGCCGGCACTTCCGCCGCGACTGGTCGACGGCCTACGACGTGGGCCGCAAGGCCGCCGCGCAGAACCTCGCCGACATCGCCGCCATGGGCGCCGTGCCGACCGCGCTGCTGCTCGGCCTGGTCGTCCCGGCCGAGCTGCCGGTGACGTGGCCGAGCGAGCTGATGGACGGCCTGCGGGACGAGTGCCAGGTGGCGGGCGCCGCCGTGGTCGGCGGTGACGTCGTGCGCGGCGATTCGATCATGGTGTCGATCACCGCGCTCGGCGATCTGCGCAACCAGGAGCCCGTGACGCGGGCGGGCGCGCAGCCCGGGGACCTCGTCGCGGTGACGGGGTGGCTGGGCTGGTCCGCGGCCGGGTTCGCGGTGCTGTCCCGGGGGTTCCGCTCGCCGCGGGCGTTCGTGGAGGCCCACCGGCGCCCCGAGCCGCCGTACCACGCGGGGCCGGCCGCCGCCGGGCTCGGGGCGACCGCGATGTGCGACGTGAGCGACGGGCTGATCGCCGACCTGGGGCACATCGCCGAGGCCAGCAAGGTGCGCATCGACATCCGCTCCCAGGCGATCGACATCCCGTCCCAGATGAACGACATCGGGCAGGCCGTCGGCGTCGACCCGATGCAGTGGGTGCTGACCGGGGGAGAGGACCACGCGATCGTGGCGACGTTCCCGCCGGACGTGAAGCTGCCCGCCCGCTGGAAGGTCATCGGCGAGGTCCTCAACCCCTCGGCGCTGCCCCAGGTGACCGTCGACGGGGCGCCGTGGACCAGCAAGGGCGGCTGGGACCACTTCGGGGACATGGACTCATGATCCCCAACGTCCTCACGGTGGCGGGCTCCGACTCGGGCGGAGGCGCGGGCATCCAGGCCGACCTGAAGACGATGCTCGCGCTCGGCGTGCACGGCATGAGCGTCGTCACGGCGGTGACCGCGCAGAACTCCCTGGGCGTGCAGGGGGCTTGGGAGCTGCCCGTGGAGGCAGTGCGCGCCCAGTACCGCAGTGTCGTCGACGACATCGGCGTCCAGGCGGTCAAGACCGGCATGCTCGCCTCCGCCGAACTCGTCGAGGCGGTCGCCGCGTTGATCGCGGGGACGGACGCCCCGGCGGTCGTCGACCCGGTCGGCGTCTCCAAGCACGGCGACTCGCTGCTGGCCGCCTCCGCGCTGGACTCCGTCCGTACGAGGCTGCTGCCGGCGGCGACGGTCGCCACGCCCAACCTCGACGAGGTGGCCCAGCTGACGGGCGTGCGCGTCGAGTCGGAGGGGGAGATGCGGCGGGCCGCGGCGGCCGTGCTGGCGTACGGGCCGCGCTGGGCGCTGATCAAGGGCGGCCACCTGTCCGGGGACGCCGTGGACCTGCTCACGGACGGTTCAGAGGAGCACTGGCTGCGGGCGCCGAGGCATGACAACCGCCACACCCACGGCACCGGCTGCACCCTCGCGTCGGCGATCGCCGCGCAGCTCGCGAAGGGCGACTCCGTGCCGGAGGCGGTGGCGGCGGCCAAGGAGTACGTCACCGGGGCCGTCGCGGCCGGGTTCGCGCTCGGCGGGGGCATCGGGCCGGTGGATCATGGGTGGCGGTTCCGGGCCGGGTCCTGAGCGTCGGGGCGGGCGTTCAGGGCCGGTGCCTGTGCATCCGGGCACGGCAAAAAGCCGGTCCACCAGGGGTGGACCGGCTCTCTACAGCGAACCAGCAGTGGCCGCGCGCTAGCTGAGCGTCAGCGCGAGACCTTGCCGGCCTTGATGCACGAGGTGCAAGCGTTCACGCGCTTCGGCGTCCCGCCCACCACGGTACGCACACGCTGGATGTTCGGGTTCCAGCGACGGGACGTACGGCGGTGCGAGTGCGAGATGTTGTTGCCGAAGCCCGGCCCCTTGCCGCAGACGTCGCAGTTGGCAGCCACGGGTCACTCCAAAGACTTCAGATGCACTTACGGTTAATCCCGGCATGCCGGGATCGAGATCTTGTGGCTCCAGGAGCCGGTCGAGATCTGAGTGGCGCTGCCAGGGGGAAGGCCCGATCAGGATCGGGCAACCGGAGCAGCATACAACGGCTGCACCCGTAGAGCGAAACTACCATGGCAGCTCAGGGCCCCGCCCCGGCCCTCTTCCGGTGGCCACCGTCCCGGGGTCTACGCTGCCTGCCACGTCCAGCAGCTCAGGGAGGCGCAGTGGCGCAGGTGCCGCAGACATTCTTCGATGCTCTCGCGGTGCGCACCTGGTGCGGTCTCGCGCTCGAGACGCTGGGGCGGGCGCGTGAGGAGATCGACGCGATCAACGTCTATCCCGTGGCGGACGGCGACACCGGCACGAACCTGTACCTGACCCTGGAGTCGGCGGTCGCGGCGGTCGAGGCGGTGTTCGTGGGGCACGCGGCGGGCTCGCCGGGGGCCGAAGGCCCCGGTCCGAAGGAGCCGACCCTGGCCGACGCGGCCCGGGCGATGGCGCACGGGGCGCTGATCGGTGCCCGGGGGAACTCCGGGACCATCCTCGCGCAGCTGCTGCGCGGCATGGCCCAGGTGCTGGCCGACGGCGCGAGTGTGCAGGCGGACGGCGCGAGCGTGCACGCGGACGGCCAGGGTCTGCGGCTCGCCCTGCGGCACGCGGCCGACTCCGCCCGCCAGGCCGTGGCCCACCCCGTGGAGGGCACGGTCCTCACGGTCGCCTCGGCCGCGGCCGACGCCGCCGACGCCGCCGGCGGTGCCGAGAGCGACTGCGGGAACGTCGCACGGGCCGCCTACGAGGGAGCGCGCGAGGCCCTGGCCGCCACCCCGGACCAGCTGCCCGTGCTGGAACGCGCCGGGGTGGTCGATGCCGGCGGGCGGGGGCTGGTGGCCGTGCTCGGGGCGCTGGTGGAGACGTTCACGGGGGAGAGGCCGCGCGGGCCGGTGACGAGCGCGGGGCGGGTGCCGGGGGCCCGGGGTTCCGGGCCGGGAGCCGGGCCGGGGGCCGGGGCCGGGGAGCCGGCGGGGGCGCACGCGCGCGTGGAGCCGGCGGAGTCCCTCGCGGAGCCCGTCCCGGCTTGCACCGGCGCGGACAGCGCTGCCGGGCCCGGTCGGGGCGGCGCAGGGCCCGTCCCGGCCTGCGTCGATCCCGGTGACGGGGCCGGCAGCGCCGCCGCGCCCGGCCAAGGCGGCGCTGAGTCCCTTCCGGCTTGCGCCGACCCCGGTGACGGCGTCGACAGCGTCACCGCGCCCGGTCGGGACGGGCCCGCCTTCGAGGTGATCTATCTCCTGGAGGCCGAGGACGACACCGTGGCGCGGTTGCGGGAGCGGCTCGACGGGCTCGGGGACTCCCTCGTCGTGGTCGGCGGCGACGGGCTGTGGAACGTCCACGTCCATGTCGACGACGCGGGCGCCGCCGTGGAGGCCGGCATCGAGGCCGGGCGGCCGTACCGGATCCGTATCACGCACTTCGGGGCCGGTGACGTGCACACCACCGGCGCCGAGCGGCCGCCCCGGGAGCGTGCCCAGCGGGCCGTCGTGGCGGTCGTGCCCGGGGAGGGCCTGGCCGGGCTCTACACCGAGGCCGGCGCCACCACCGTGCTCGCGCGCCCCGGGGAGCCGCCCGCGAGCGGCGAGCTCGTGCAGGCCGTACGGCGGGCCCACGCGCACGAGGTCGTCCTGCTGCCCAACGACGCCGACCTGCGCCACACCGCCGCTGCTGCGGCCGAGCAGGTCCGCACGGAGGGCGTCCGCGTCGCCCTCATCCCGACCCGCTCGGCGGTCCAGGGCATCGCGGCCCTGGCCGTGCACGAGCCGGAGCGCCGCTTCGACGAGGACGTCGTGTCGATGACCTCGGCCGCCGGCGCCACCCGCTACGCCGAGGTCACCGTCGCCGAACGCCAGTCGTGGACGATGGCCGGCATCTGCCAGGCCGGCGACGTGCTCGGCCTGATCGACGGCGACGTGGCCGTGATCGGCTCGGACGTCACGGCCATCGCCGAGACGGTCCTGGACCGCATGCTCGCGGCCGGGGGAGAGATGGTCACCCTGGTCCTCGGCGACGAGGCCCCCGACTCCATCGCCGAGCATTTGGAGGGCCGGGTCCGCGAGGGGTACCTCGCCGTCGACACCGTCGTGTACCGGGGCGGACGGCAGGGCTCCCTGCTGCTCATCGGCGTGGAGTAGGACCTGTGCCCGCATCCGGCTGGTCCGCCAGGAGCCGGAGCAGTTGCTCGGCCTCCGCCCGGCGGGCCCGTGCCGCCTCGCTGCTCGCGGCCCCCTCGTCGCCCTGCCCCCCGTACGCCGCCAGCACCGCACGCGCGCGTGCCGCCGCGTCGACCGGCCTGCCCAGGTCGGCCTCCAGCCGGCCCGCGGCGAGTTCCGAGCCGGTACGGCTGTGCAGCGCACCGTCCCCGAGGGAGGCGAACACCTCGGCCGACACCAGCACTCGGGCCAGCGCCTCCTCGAACACGGCCCGGGCCGAGGCCTCGTCGGCGTCCTCGGTGACGGAACGGACCAGCAGGTCGCCGAACTGCCGGTGCGTATGCCCGAGTTCGGCCACGAGCTGCTGCCGCGACTCCTCGTCCGCCGCCGTGTCCAGCGCCGCCTCGCACGCCCGGACCGCGTCCGCCATCAGGCCGCGTGCGTCCTCCAGCCCGTCCCGCCCGTCCGGCCCACCCGGCCTGTCCTGCCCGTCCCGCCCGTCCGGCCCACCCGGCCTGTCCTGCCCGTCCCGCCCGTCGCGCCCGTCCAGCGCCAGCCAGGCGCGGGCGCGCAGCGAGCGGACCAGCCCCGGGACGTTGCCGAGTTCGCGCCACAGGGAGCCCGCGCGGGCGTAGGCCCGGTCCGCCTCGGCGGACAGCCCGGCCTCCGCGAGGGACTCCCCGGCCAGGTGGGCGAGGGTCGCGTGGTCCTGCTGCTCGGGCCACTGCCGGGCGATCTCGGCCGCCTGCAGGCGCCGTTCGGCGGCGGCGCGGTGCTCGCCGAGTTCGCTCAGGCAGTCACCGAGCCACCACAGCGTCTGCACGACCGCCCCGTCGCCGTGCGTCTCGGCGGTCAGCTCGGGCAGCGCCGACTCCAGCACCTCCGCGGCCTCGGCCCACCGCCCCTGCCGCAGCAGGAACCCGCCGAGCTGCTGCCGGGCCCAGGCGCCCAGCGTCGCGCTCTCGCCCGCCTCGTCGGCCCAGTGCGCGGCCTCCAGGGCGTGCCCGGCTGCCTCCACGGCATCGCCCCGGTCGCCGACCAGCTCCGCGAGCTGGAGGTGCAGCTGGGCCCGCCCGGGCGCCTCCAACTGGGCGCCGCCGTGCTCCAGGGCCGCCCGCAGCGCCCGTTCCGCCTCGGCCATGTCGCCGAGGTGGTGGGCCAGCGAGGCCAGCCGGGCCTCGTACTCCACCGCGAACCAGGGCAGCCCCGCCGCGACGAACGCCGCAGCGCCCCGCGCGAACAGCTCCGCCGCCGCCTCCAGGTCCCCGGCCAGCCCCGCCAGCTCGCCGAGCATCGCCCGGGCCTCGGCGGCCCGCGCGGCCAGCCGTACGTCCTCCCCGGTCCGCCCGTCGACGAGCGCCAGGACCTCCCGCACGGCGGCTTCGGCCGCGGCGCGCACCGCGTCCGGGCCGGGCTCCTCGTGCGCCCGGCGCAGCAGGGTCCGGGCCCGTCCCATCAGGACCGACGCCGTCTGCCGCAGTCCCGTGCCGCCGGCCGCGTACAGCGCGAGGACCTCCTCGTACGGGCCGGCCACGGCCGCGACCGCCCCGGCCACGTCACCGGCCAGCGCGCGTACGTACGCGCCACGCGCGCGTGCCGCCAGGGCCTCGCCCGGATCGCCCGCCTCCGCGTAGAGCCCGGCGGCCCGCTCGAAGAGCGCGACCCCCTCCGGGCCGAGGGACATCGCCTCGTGGTCGGCCATCTCGGCCCGGTCACGCGGGTCCAGCTCGACGCCCTCCGCGGCGGCGGCGACCGCCGCCCACGCCTCCACGGCGCCCGGCCGCAAGGTGTCCGACAGCCGCCGCGCCTCGGCCAGCAGCGCGGGCAGATCCGGCCGGCCGGCGACGGGAGCCGCGTCCACCGGGGGAGCGGGCGCCGGGACCGGCCGCACCCCCGGCGACAACCGCACCCCCAGCGGCAGCCGCTCCACCAGCGGCTTCCGCGCCATACGCGCGCGTGCCCGCTCGCTGACGTACGTCGTGCCGTTGCGCTCGTCGAACCGCGCCGCCAGCGCCAGGGCGCCCGCACGCGCGTGTGCGGCCAGTTCGCGGGCGGTCCACTCCCGGCCGGCCGGACCGGGCACCTGCCGGTCGCCCAGGCCGAGCCCGGTCAGCCGGTCCATGAGCAGGGCCACCACGCTCATGAACTCCAGCTTGCTCTGCGGATGCCCGTCGTCCGTGAAGTACGCCGGCCGCTCGGCGAGCAGCTCCAGTCCCCGCGCCTCGTTGCCGGTCAGCGCGCAGAACTCCACGTGCTCCGCGTACGCGCCGCGCATGCTCTCCATGGCCCGGACCAGCCGGAAGCCCCGCAGATGGTTGGCCCTGGCCTCGTCCGTGCGGCCCAGCCGCAGCAGCGGCACGAGGGAGGACGCCAGGGCCGTGTGCGGCTCGTGGGCGCAGGCGTACTCGCCGTCCAGCACCGGCCGCCACAACTGAAGCGCCTGCGCGTCCCGGCCCAGCTCCGCCTGCCACCAGCCCTGTCCGTGCAGCTCGCAGGCGTGGCAGTCGGCCATGCTGTCGCGGTCGGCCGCCAGCCACGCGGCGTACGCCCGCTCGGCCCGCGCCACGTCCCCGACATGCGCGGCCACACAGTGCTCGGCGCTGCGCACGGCCCGCTCGGAGTGCCCGGCGAGCCGGTAGCGGCGCTCCATCTCGCCGAGCCACTTCTCGATCGAGGCGAGCGGGATGTGCGGCTGGTCGAGCATGCCGGACGACACCCACTTGAAGACCCAGTGCAGCGAGTGGGTCTCGTACGCGTCGAAGTCCTCGGGCCGTTCGTCCCACATGCGCAGCAGCCGCGCGAAGGGGACGAACATCTTCCCCTTCTCGGAGCTGTAGTTGTAGACCTTCAGCTGGTGCCCGAGCGCCTCGATCACGGCGAGCGGGATGTTCAGCTTCTCGGCCGCCGTCAGCAGCTCCTCCGCGCGCGCGTTGCGGGCCGGCCCCTCCGGCTGCTCGGCGTTCTCCGCCATCGCCCGGCGCAGGGCGTCGAAGTCCGTGATCTCGCTCATGCCCGGCCGTCCTCGCTGTGCGTGGCCCACTCCAGGAGGCCGATGAACGCCCGGTTGAGCAGCGCCGAGTCGGCGGGCCGCAGCGGCCGCTGCGCCATCAGCAGCGCCTGCCCGTACAGCGACTCCGTGGCCGTGCCGATCAGCTCCGGGTCGGGCAGCGCGCCGATCCGCCGCACGAGCGGGTTGAGGTGGTTGAGCACCAGACGCGCGCGGGGGGCGCTGCCGCGCAGGGAGCCGAGGATGCCCGCCCACAGGTCGTCGGCCCGCGCCTCGGCGTCCGCCCGGGCCTGTTCGTGCCGGGCGTCCCGGTCGTCGAGGTGCAGCGCGGGCACGGACAGCGGGTGGAACGCCCGCAGGACGACGTCGCAGCCCAGCGGGTCGAGCCGGGCCCGCGCGGCGGCCAGGAAGCCGGACAGGGCCAGCTCCTCGGCCGGATCGACCGCGTCCAGGTGCGCGGTCACCGTCTCGGCGTCCAGCTCGGCGACCACCGTCCCCGGCCGCACCGACGGCAGCGCCTGAACCAGCTCGCTGTCGTACGTGTAACCGCCGTTGATCACGCCGATGCCCTGCGCGGACGCGATCGGCGCGACCTGCCGGTACTCCTCCACCGTCCGCGTGAAGTGCACCACCGGGTGCCGCTGCGCGAACTCCTCCAGGGACAGCCGCCCGTCGGTCGTCTCGAAGGGCAGCCACGGCAGCATCGTGCGCAGCATCTCCCGGTCGTGCCGGGCCAGCGACTTCACGCCCAGGTGGTGCACCGACAGGAACGCGGCCAGCCGCTCCGGATCACCGGCCGCGAGGCCGCTCAGCCAGGCGCGGATCCGCTCGCCCAGCGCCTCCCGTACGGCCGCCAGCGTCTCGTCCTCGTACAGCGCCTCGCGCGAGGCCGTGGGCCGCAGGCTGTCCGTGTCGAGCACGCAGCGCACGAAGAACGCCCAGTCGGGCAGCAGCTGTTCGGCCCGCTCGGTCAGCAGCATGCCCTTCAGGTGCACGCGGTGACCGGCGCGCTGGGCCGGGCTGACCGCCGACGGCAGCACGTACGCGATCCCGCGCACGCCCGCCAGCGGCACGGACAGGTCGATCGTGTCCAGCGGCGTGAAGCCGAACAGGTCCTGGCAGTGCCGGGCGAGGGCGACGCGGCGGGCCGCCGGGCCCGGATACGGCCGGTCCCAGGGCGCGGGCAGGTCGGTGACCGCCTCGTCGCCCACCCGGACGTCGTACGGCAGCAGCGACCCGAAATCCCGGGCCAGCGCCTCGACCCGCTCGGGCGTGAGCCACTCCGCGGCCCCGGCCCGGGCCACCAGGTGCACGGTGGTGCCCGGTTCGGGCCGCTCGGCGTCCGGCAGGGTCCGCACGGTGTACGAACCGTCGTCGGACGCCGTCCACTCCACGGGCGGCGCCCCGGGCGTACGGGCACTGCGGCTGACGACCCGGATGCGCTCGGCGACGACGAAGCAGGCCAGCAGGCCGATGCCGAACTGCCCGAGGAAGTCGGACCTGGCCTCCTGAAGGCCCTCGGCGCGCTTGGAACTGCGCCCGATCGTGGCCAGCAGGCTGTGCACGTCCGCCTCGGTGAGCCCGACGCCGGTGTCCTCGACCCGCAGGGCCCCGCCCTCCGCGCGCAGCCGTACCCGGGCCGGGGCGCCGGGCTCCTCCGCGCGTCTGGCCGTGATGGCGTCCACGGCGTTCTGCAGCAGCTCGCGCAGGTACACCTTGGGACTGGAGTAGAGGTGGTGGGAGAGCAGGTCCACCAGACCACGCAGGTCGACCTGGAACGTATGAGGTGATCGGGGGGAAAGGGGTGCCTGGGATGCCTGTGAGGTCTGGGAGTCCATCATCACGGCGCCGGTGGGGGACTCGCGACGGCGCGGGGTCGGGCGGTCCCGGTGAGGCGGTGACCGCGAGAAAGGCCGGGGCGCGTCATCCTAAGGCCGGAACCGGCCGCCTGACCAGGGATTTCCGGGACGTGTACGGCGACCTCCGCCACGGCCTGGGCGCCGATGTCAGTGGCGTGGTGTGCAATGGATCTCGTGCCCGCACTGGAAGAACCCCTGCGCCAACCGCTGAAGTCGGTGCTCGGCCCCGCCACCGCGAAGGTGATGGCCGAGCACCTCGGCCTGCTCACCGTCGGCGACCTCCTCCACCACTACCCGCGCAGATACGAGGAGCGCGGCCAGCTCACCCACCTCGCCGACCTCCCCATGGACGAGCACGTCACGGTGGTCGCCCAGGTCGCCGACGCCCGCCTGCACACCTTCGCCTCCGCCAAGGCCCCGCGCGGCAAGGGCCAGCGCCTGGAGGTCACCATCACGGACGGCAGCGGCCGGCTCCAACTGGTCTTCTTCGGCAACGGCGTTCACAAGCCCCACAAGGAGCTCCTGCCGGGCACCCGCGCGATGTTCGCGGGCAAGGTCTCCGTCTTCAACCGCCGCCTCCAACTCGCACATCCGGCCTACGAGTTGCTGCGCGGCGACCCGGAGGAGTCCGTGGAGACCTGGGCGGGGGCGCTGATCCCGATCTACCCCGCCACCGCCAAGCTGGAGTCCTGGAAGATCGGCAAGGCGATCCAGACGGTCCTGCCCACGGCCCAGGAGGCCGTCGACCCGCTCCCGGACGGCCTGCGTGAGGGCCGTGGCCTGGTCCCGCTCCCCGAAGCCCTCCTCAAGATCCACCGCCCGCACACCAAGGCCGACATCGAGGACGCCCGCGCCCGCCTCAAGTGGGACGAGGCCTTCGTCCTCCAGGTCGCCCTGGCCCGCCGCCGCCACGCGGACGCCCAACTCCCGGCGGTCGCCCGAGAGCCGTCCCCGGACGGCCTCCTCACGGCCTTCGACGCCCGCCTCCCGTTCACCCTCACCGAGGGCCAGCAGCGGGTCTCCCGCGAGATCTTCGCCGACCTGGCGACGGAACACCCGATGCACCGGCTGCTCCAGGGGGAGGTGGGTTCCGGGAAGACCATGGTCGCCCTGCGCGCCATGCTCGCCGTGGTCGACGCCGGCGGGCAGGCCGCCATGCTCGCCCCCACCGAAGTGCTCGCCCAGCAGCACCACCGGTCCATCGTCGAGATGATGGGCGAGCTGGCCGAGAGCGGCATGCTGGGCGGGGCCGAGCAGGCCACCAAGGTGGTGCTGCTCACCGGCTCCATGGGCACGGCCGCCCGCCGCCAGGCCCTGCTCGACCTCACCACCGGCGAGGCCGGCATCGTCATCGGCACGCACGCGCTGATCGAGGACAAGGTGCAGTTCCACGACCTGGGCCTGGTCGTTGTCGACGAACAGCACCGCTTCGGCGTCGAGCAGCGCGACGCCCTGCGCGGCAAGGGCAAGCAGCCCCCGCACCTGCTGGTCATGACGGCCACGCCCATTCCGCGCACGGTCGCCATGACGGTCTTCGGCGACCTGGAGACCTCCGTCCTCGACCAGCTCCCGGCCGGCCGCTCGCCGATCGCCAGCCATGTCGTCCCGGCCGCCGACAAGCCCCACTTCCTGGCCCGCGCGTGGGAACGGGTCCGCGAGGAGGTGGAGAACGGCCACCAGGCGTACGTCGTCTGCCCCCGCATCGGCGACGAGGAGGACGACCCGAAGAAGGCCGGCAAGAAGAAGTCCTCGGAAGTCCCCGGGTCCCCCGAGGACGCCGCCGAGAAGCGCCCGCCCCTCGCCGTCCTCGACGTGGCCGACCACCTGGCCAAGGGCCCCCTGCAGGGCCTGCGCGTCGAGGTCCTGCACGGCCGGATGCACCCGGACGACAAGGACGCGGTCATGCGCCGCTTCGCCGCCGGCGACGTGGACGTCCTGGTCGCCACGACGGTCATCGAGGTCGGCGTCAACGTCCCGAACGCCACCGCCATGGTGATCATGGATGCCGACCGCTTCGGCGTCTCCCAGCTCCACCAGCTGCGCGGCCGCGTCGGCCGAGGCTCGGCTCCCGGCCTCTGCCTCCTGGTCACCGAGATGCCCGAGGCGAGCGCCGCCCGCCAGCGCCTCAACGCCGTCGCCTCCACCCTCGACGGCTTCGAACTCTCCCGCATCGACCTGGAACAGCGCCGCGAGGGCGACGTCCTCGGCCAGGCCCAGTCGGGCGCCCGGACCTCCCTGAAGGTCCTCGCGGTCATCGAGGACGAGGAGATCATCGCGGAGGCCAGAGAGGAGGCGACGGCGGTAGTGGCCGCCGACCCGGAGCTGGCCGACCTCCCTGCACTTCGGACGGCTTTGGACGCCCTGCTGGACGAGGAGAGGGAGCAGTACCTGGAAAAGGGGTGACGGTTGCCGCCCCCAGGGGCGCGGGGCTGTACTCCCTGTGCCGCTACCGCCGCGCGGGCGCGACCAGCCACACTGATACCTGAAGCCGCCCACAACCAAGGACCACAGATGACCCGCGTGATCGCCGGCACAGCCGGCGGACGTCGACTCGCCGTACCCCCCGGCACCGGCACCCGCCCCACCTCCGACCGCGCACGCGAAGGCCTCTTCTCCACCTGGCAATCCCTCCTCGGCGGCCCCCTCGAAGGCGAACGCGTCCTGGACCTCTACGCCGGATCAGGAGCCGTAGGCCTGGAGGCCCTCTCCCGCGGCGCCGGCCACGCCCTCCTCGTGGAGGCCGACGCCAAAGCCGTCCGCGCGGTCCGCGAGAACGTGAAGAACCTCGGACTCCCCGGCGCCGAGGTCAGAGCTGGCAAAGCGGAACAGATCATCCGCACCCCACCCCCCGGCGCCCCCTACGACCTGGTTTTCCTCGACCCCCCGTACGCCGTCACGGACGACGATCTTCGGGAGATCCTCCTCACACTCCGCTCGGAACGCTGGCTCGCCGAAGAAGCCCTCGTCACCGTGGAGCGCAGCACCAGAGGCGGCGAATTCCGATGGCCCGAGGGTTTCGAACCCCTCCGGGCCCGTCGCTACGGCGAGGGAACGTTTTGGTACGGTCGCGCCGCCTCTACGTGCGAAGACGCACGATGACCGGACCGGAGAGCGAGGGATCACAAGTGCGCCGCGCCGTCTGTCCCGGGTCGTTCGACCCGATCACCAACGGACATCTCGACATCATCTCCCGCGCCTCCAGGCTGTACGACGAGGTCTACGTCGCGGTGATGATCAACCAGTCGAAGAAGGGCCTGTTCGAGATCGACGAGCGGATCGACCTGATCCGCCGGGTCACCGCCGAGTACGGCAACGTCCGCGTCGAGGCCTTCCACGGCCTGCTCGTCGACTTCTGCAAGCAGCGCGACATCCCCGCCATCGTGAAGGGCCTGCGCGCGGTCAGCGACTTCGACTACGAGCTGCAGATGGCCCAGATGAACAACGGCCTCTCGGGCGTCGAGACCCTCTTCATCCCCACCAACCCCACTTACAGCTTCCTGTCGTCCTCCCTGGTCAAGGAGGTCGCGACCTGGGGCGGCGACGTCTCCCACCTGGTGCCCGCCGAGGTCCTCCAGGCCCTCACCGAGCGCCTGCGGAAGGACTGAACGCGCCCCGGGCGCCCCCCGGGAGCCTGACAGGCCGTCACCCGGTGTCCCCCGGTGACCCCGTGGCCGTACAGTCGTCCCGTCCGTCTCCAACGCATCTGTAGAGAGTGGCGAGCACACGGTGGACGTGCAGAAGAAGCTCGACGAGATCGTCGCCGCGATCTCCGGCGCCCGGTCCATGCCCATGTCGGCCTCGTGCGTGGTCAACCGCGCCGAACTGCTCTCCATGCTGGAGGAGGTCCGCGCGGCGCTGCCCGACTCCCTCGCCCAGGCCCAGGAGCTGATCGGCGGCCGGGAGCAGATGGTCGAGCAGGCCCGCCAGGAGGCCCAGCGGATCATCGAGAGCGCGCACGCCGAGCGCGGCTCGCTGATCTCCGACACCGAGGTCGCCCGCCGCTCCCAGGCCGAGGCCGACCGGATCCTCGCCGAGGCCCGCCAGGAGGCCGAGGAGATCCGCGCCGAGGCCGACGACTACGTCGACTCCAAGCTCGCCAACTTCGAGGTCGTCCTCACCAAGACCCTCGGCTCCGTCGGCCGCGGCCGCGAGAAGCTCCTCGGCACCGGCCCCGGCACCGACGAGCAGGGCTACGAGGACGAGGACGCCCCCGAGCGCAGCCACGACCCGGAGACCCAGCGCCGCACCGCCGACGAGTACGTCGACGCCAAGCTCGGCGCCTTCGAGGCGGTCCTCGCCAAGACCCTGGAGGCCGTCGGCCGCGGCCGGCAGAAGCTGCACGGCCGGATCGCCACCGACGACCTCGGCGCCCTCGCCGACGACACCAGCACCGTCCAGCACTCCAGCGACGCCGACTACCTCGCCGGCCTGGCCGCCCTCGCGGAGGAGAAGCCCCCGGCCGAGCAGCCCGCCCAGCAGCAGGACTACGGACAGCCGCAGCCGGCCTACGGCTACCAGCAGCAGCCCGACCCCTACGGCGGCTACCAGCAGCCCGCCTACGCCGCCCAGCAGGACCCGTACGGCTACCAGCAGGCAGACCCCTACGCCTACCAGGGCTACGACCCCCAGCAGGCCGCGTACGACCCGAACCAGGTCCCGCAGCAGGCGCAGCAGCCGCAGCAGGGGCACCAGAACCCTCAGGCCCACCAGGGGTACGCCCTCGACGAGACCAGCCTCTTCGACACCAGCATGATCAGTGCCGAGCAGTTGCGGGCCTACGAGCAGGGCCGCGGCCAGGGCTGAGCACCGGATTGGGCCGACGGCGAAAGGTCCAGTATCCTGGCTCTTCGGTCGCGCGTACGTCCGCGATCAACGCTGCCCGGGAACACCGAAGGGCGGCGTCCCCCCGAGCTCAGCAGATCGAAAGCAGGAATGGCCCTGAACGCCCGCCTCGACCACCGCAACCCGCTTGTGTTCGACACGCACGAGCTGGGTCGGCGGCCTGGTGCGCTGCAGCGCCTGACCCGCACGGTCGACGCTCCCAAGGACCTCGGTATCAAGGGGGTCATCGGAGTGCCGGAAGGCGCCCCGGTGGAGCTCGAACTCCGTCTGGAGTCGGTCATGGAAGGGGTGCTCGTCACAGGCACCGCCCGTGCCGAGGCCGAGGGGGAGTGCGTAAGGTGTCTGGAGCCGCTGGAGCTGGAGCTCGAAGCGGACTTCCAGGAGATGTTCTCGTACCCTGACGCCGACGACCGGGGCCGCGTGATCGCGGAACCGGGCGACGACGCCGAGGACGACGAGGACAGGCTCTTCCTCGAGGACGGCCTGTTCGACCTCGAGCCCGTGCTGCGTGACGCGGTGGTGCTCGCACTGCCGATGCAGCCGGTGTGCCAGGAAGACTGCCCTGGTCTGTGCGCCGAGTGCGGCGCACGGCTGGCGGACGACCCGGACCACCACCATGACGCCGTCGACATCCGTTGGGCGGCACTGCAGGGACTCGCCGGTTCACTCGAGCCGGGCGATAAGGACGAGATCAGCGGCGCCGAAGCGGGCGTCGACGAGAAGCAGGAGAAGTAGCCGTGGCTGTTCCGAAGCGGAAGATGTCGCGCAGCAACACGCGCCACCGCCGGTCGCAGTGGAAGGCTGCGGTCCCCACCCTGGTTGCGTGCGAGCGCTGCCACGAGCCCAAGCTGCAGCACATCGCGTGCCCGTCGTGCGGCACCTACAACAAGCGCCAGGTCCTCGAGGTCTGAGCGGCTGGTGAGAGGCACTGTGTCCACGCCTAAGAACAAGTCTTCCCGCGTGAGCGGGAGTGCTCCGGCGGACAACCAGGCCTCGTCCCACACGCTTCTGGAAGGGCGGCTCGGCTACAAGGTCGAGTCCGCCCTTCTGGTGCGCGCACTGACCCACCGGTCGTACGCATACGAGAACGGCGGTCTGCCGACCAACGAGCGCCTGGAGTTCCTCGGGGACTCCGTCCTCGGCCTCGTGGTCACGGACACGCTGTACCGCACCCACCCCGACCTGCCAGAAGGCCAGCTGGCCAAGCTGCGGGCCGCGGTGGTGAACTCGCGTGCGCTCGCCGAGGTGGGCCGCGGGCTCGACCTGGGCTCCTTCATCCGGCTCGGCCGCGGTGAAGAGGGCACGGGCGGGCGGGACAAGGCGTCCATCCTGGCCGACACCCTGGAAGCGGTGATCGGCGCGGTCTACCTCGACCAGGGACTGGACTCGGCGGCGGAGCTGGTGCACCGCCTGTTCGACCCCCTGATCGAGAAGTCCTCGAACCTCGGAGCCGGCCTGGACTGGAAGACCAGTCTCCAGGAGCTCACCGCGACCGAGGGGCTCGGCGTCCCCGAGTACCTGGTCACGGAGACCGGCCCCGACCACGAGAAGACCTTCACTGCTGCCGCCCGCGTCGGAGGCGTCTCGTACGGCACCGGCACCGGCCGCAGCAAGAAGGAGGCGGAGCAGCAGGCCGCCGAGTCCGCCTGGCGGTCCATCCGGGCCGCCGCGGACGAGCGCGCCAAGGCGGCGAAGGCCGCCGAGGAGACGCGGACGGCGGCGGCCCAGGCCGCCCACACGGCCGTCGACGGCAGCACCGTCGACGGCTGACGAGCCGGCCGCCCGCAGTGGGCGTCCGGCCACAGCACAGCGCACCCGAGCGCCCGCCCCTGCCCGGGGGCGGGCGCTCGGGTCGTCCGCACGTTCGTGACGGGGGATCCCATGCCCGAGTTGCCCGAGGTCGAGGTCGTCCGGCGCGGTCTGGAGCGGTGGGTCGCCCACCGGACCGTCGCCGAGGCCGAGGTGCTGCACCCGCGCGCGGTGCGTCGCCACCTCGCCGGCGCCGACGACTTCGCGCACCGCCTCAAGGGCCACCGCATCGGCGTCCCGAGCCGTCGCGGCAAGTACCTGTGGCTGCCCCTGGAGGACACGGACCAGTCGATCCTGGCCCACCTCGGCATGAGCGGCCAGCTGCTGGTCCAGCCGCACACCGCCCCGGACGAGAAGCACCTGCGCATCCGCGTCCGCTTCACCGACACCCTGGACACCGAACTCCGCTTCGTCGACCAGCGCACCTTCGGCGGCCTGTCGCTCCACGAGAACACCGTGGACGGGCTGCCCGACGTCATCGCGCACATCGCCCGGGACCCGCTCGACCCGCTCTTCGACGACGAGGCCTTCCACCAGGCGCTGCGCCGCAAGCGGACCACGATCAAACGGGCCCTGCTCGACCAGTCGCTGATCAGCGGCGTCGGCAACATCTACGCGGACGAGGCCCTGTGGCGCTCCCGCATCCACTACGAGCGCCCGACCGCGACCTTCACCCGCCCCCGCACCCTGCTGCTCCTGGGCCATGTCCGGGACGTGATGAACGCGGCCCTCGCCGTGGGCGGCACCAGCTTCGACAGCCTCTACGTCAACGTCAACGGCGAGTCGGGCTACTTCGACCGGTCCCTCGACGCCTACGGGCGTGAGGGCCTGCCCTGCCGGCGCTGCGGCACGCCCATGCGCCGCCGGGCCTGGATGAACCGGTCGAGCTACTTCTGCCCGCAGTGTCAGCGGGCGCCGCGCGTCTCGTCGTAACGCTCGCGCGCCGCCAGCACGTCGTCCATCCGCCCCTCCACGAAGTGGATGAGGCTCAGCAGCCGTTCGGCGACCCCGCGCCCCAGCGGCGTCAGCTCGTAGTCCACCCGGGGCGGATTGGTGGGCTGCGCCTCGCGGTGCACCAGGCCGTCGCGCTCCAGCGCGTGCAGCGTCTGGGAGAGCATCTTCTCGCTGACGCCGTCGACCCGGCGGCGCAGCTCGTTGAAGCGCAGCGAGCCCTCGTACAGGGCGCCCAGCGTGAGTCCGCCCCAGCGGCCCGTGACGTGCTCCAGCGTGCCGCGCGAGGGACAGGCCTTGGCGAACACGTTGTACGGAAGGTCGTCGAGCCCTTCCGCGCGCTCCTGGGTGGTGGTCATATGCCCAGCCTACGCCAGCGCAGCGCTAACCGACAGGTTGCACTAACCGAGAGTTAGTGCTTTCCTTTGGTCATTGTTTCTGGCCTGCCTATTTCAGGAGTACGTACGTGACCACCCCTGTTGTCTCCCTCGCCTACCACTCCGGCTACGGCCACACCGCCGTCATCGCCGAGGCCGTCCGGGCCGGTGCCGTCGCGGCCGGTGCCGAGGTGCACCTGATCAAGGTCGACGAGATCACCGAGGAGCAGTGGGCGGTCCTCGACCGCTCGGACGCCATCGTGTTCGGATCGCCGACCTACATGGGCACCGCGTCCGGTGCCTTCCACGTCTTCGCGGAGGCCACCTCGAAGCGCTGGGCCACCCAGGCGTGGAAGGACAAGCTGGCCGCCGGCTTCACCAACTCCGCCTCCAAGAGCGGCGACAAGCTGCACACCCTGCAGTACTTCCAGATCCTCGCCGCGCAGCTCGGCATGCACTGGGTCAACCTCGGCCTGCTCCCGGGCTGGAACAGCAGCACCGGCTCCGAGCACGACCTGAACCGCCTCGGCGTCTTCACCGGCGCCGCCGCCCAGACCAACGCCGACGAGGGCCCCGACGCCGTCCACAAGGCCGACATCGCCACGGCCGAGCAGCTGGGCCGCCGCGTGACGGAGACGGCCAGGGTCTTCCTCAGGGGCCTGGCCGCCGCCTGAGCCCCGTGCGGGGCTTCAGTAGCCGAAGTTCTGGGTCCACCAGGGGCCGCCGGAGCCGAACTCGACGCCGACGCCCAGTGTCTTGAAGTCGCAGTTCAGGATGTTGGCGCGGTGGCCGGGGCTGTTCATCCAGGCGTCCATCACCGCCGCGGCGTCGGCCTGGCCGCGGGCTATGTTCTCGCCGCCGAGGTTGGATATGCCGGCCTTCTCGGCCCGGTCCCACGGCGTCCGCCCGTCCGGGTCGGTGTGGTCGAAGAAGCCGCGCGCGGCCATGTCCTCGCTGTAGTTCTGGGCCAGCTCGGTCAGCGCGCTGTTCGCGGCGAGCGGGCTGCAGCCCACCTTGGCCCGCTCGTCGTTCACCAGCGCGAGCACCTGGGCCGCGGCGGCGGACTCCCCGGAGAGCGCGGCGGAGGCGCTGGGCTTCCGCGGCGCCTTGGTGGCCGTGCGGGACGGCGTGTTGTCCGGCTTCTCGTCGGGGGTGGCCGCCGGCTGCTTCTTCTCCGGGGTCTTCTCCTGTGCCTTGTCCGACTTCTCCGGCTTCTCCGGCGTCTTCGTCGGCGCGGCGGAGGACTTCGACGCGGACGGCGACGGGGAGGCGGAGCGCTCGGCGTCCCGGCTGGTGGGGACGCCGCCCCGGCTGTCGGCGCTGCCGGAGGTGCCGCCCTGCTCGATCGGGGTGTTCGTCGGCGTGTCCCCGGCCTGCACCTTGTCGGCGCCGTTGGTGCCGCCGAGCTTGTAGTTCTCGAGGCCGGGCACCGCGCCCGTGGCGACCGCGACCGTGCCGAGGGCGACCGCGGCGGACACGCCGAGCAGCCCGGTGCGCATCGGGCGCGCGGCCTTCTTCCGGCGGCGGTGCGCACCGGCGCGGCGGACGCCGCCGTCGGGCGTGAAACGGTCCCCCGCGAAGCCGTCGCTCGCGAAGCCGTCACCCGCGAAGCCATCACTCGAGAAGCCGTCCCGCGTGAGACCGTCGCTCGCGAAGACGGCCGTGTCCTCGTAGCGGTCACCCGCTGCGGACGCCTCCGCCCCGAACAGGTAGGCCTCGCTCTTCGCGTAGCTCTCGGCGTACGCCTCCGGGTTCAGGTAGGGCGCGGTGCCCATCGTCGGGGCGTCTTCCGCGGTGGAGTGCAGCGGGTCGTGGCCCTCCGCGGCGCCGTCGGCCCGCGTGATCCCCGTGGCGGCGCGGCCGGCGGCGGAGCGTCGGTGGCGTCCCATGTCCTGGCCTTCCTCGTCCTGGCGGTCGACTCGTCCTCGAGATCAACACTCGTCCTCGAGATCAACACCAAACTCACTCGATCGTGTGAGTTTCATATGAGATTCGTTGAGGGGGGACGGTACCGCATGGCGCAAGTGGAGGAAGTGCCCGGAGGAAGATCGTGCGGTTAGGTTGCAGTCATGAGCGAGGATGTGCGACTGGTCGCCTGGGTGCGGGGACGCGTCCAAGGTGTGGGTTTCCGCTGGTTCACCCGGGCCAAGGCCCTGGAGATCGGCGGCCTGAGTGGTTTTGCTCTCAATCTGGGCGACGGACGGGTCCAAGTGGTCGCGGAGGGCGCACGGGAGGGCTGTGAAGGCCTTCTGGAATGGCTCCGGAGTGACGACACGCCCGGCCGCGTGGACGGTGTCACCGAGATCTGGGACACACCTCGCGGCGGCTACGAGGGCTTCGCCATCCGCTGACCCCGTGCCGCCGGGCGGCCCAAGGGGGCGCCCACGGACAGGCCGCGGGCCGTCGCCCCGCAGGGAAACTTGCTGGTGATTGCCAGAACCGCTTGCCTTGGCAGGCTCCGCACGCAAGGATGATCGCCACGCCCCGAGGGCCCCGCAGAAGCCGCCGCACCGCCGTTCCCGGCCGTGTGCGCCCGGGTCGCCCGCCAATACGGGGCGTGATCGTGTTGACCGTCAAACTTTTTGGTGAGACGCTGAAAGCACCCCGCGCACCTTAGCTGTTTGGCATGGCTGAACGGCAGCACAACTCCAGGCCTGCCAGGCAGGGCGGGTGCGAATCCCTCACGACCCACACCGCATCGGTCGGTCACTCATTGTGGAGGACCATCCATCATGGCAAAGGCGCTTCTCGGTTACGTCGGCGGCTCCGACCCTCGACTCCTCGCCGAGATGCGACGGCTCCAGCAGCGCGTCCAGGACCTGGAATCCGAGCTCGTACGGATCCAGGCGGAGAACGAAGCGCTGACGGCTGCCGCTTCTCACGACAGGATCATGGAGAGCGTTGACGCACACCAGGCGGAGCCTGCGCTCACCTGATCACTGCATCGCTCCACAACAGCACAGCAGTGGTCGGGCCGCCCGTCACAACCGCTGAGTTGTCAGAAGTGCAAGGGACGCCCTAGGCGTCCCTTCTTTCTTTCCCCGCGCATCCTTTCACCGTCTTTAACGTCTGGTGTGCCCTGCGCGTTCAGCGGCGAAACCGTGGGTTCATGGAGTGAGACGAACCCGGGCGGTAGAGTCCGGCGGCGTGCACCTCAAGGCCCTGACCCTCCGCGGGTTCAAGTCGTTCGCCTCGGCCACCACCCTCCGGTTCGAGCCGGGGATCACGTGCGTCGTCGGACCGAACGGCTCGGGCAAGTCCAACGTCGTCGACGCGCTCAGCTGGGTCATGGGCGAGCAGGGCGCCAAGTCGCTGCGCGGCGGCAAGATGGAGGACGTCATCTTCGCCGGCACCACCGGCCGCCCGCCCCTGGGCCGCGCCGAGGTGTCCCTGACCATCGACAACTCCGACGGGGCCCTGCCCATCGAGTACGCCGAGGTCACCATCACGCGGATCATGTTCCGCAACGGCGGCAGCGAGTACCAGATCAACGGCGACACCTGCCGTCTCCTCGACATCCAGGAACTGCTCTCCGACTCCGGCATCGGCCGCGAGATGCACGTCATCGTCGGGCAGGGCCAGCTCGACTCCGTGCTGCACGCCGATCCCATGGGCCGCCGCGCCTTCATCGAGGAGGCCGCCGGCGTCCTCAAGCACCGCAAGCGCAAGGAGAAGGCGCTGCGCAAGCTGGACGCGATGCAGGCCAACCTCGCGCGCGTGCAGGACCTCACCGACGAGCTGCGCCGCCAGCTCAAGCCCCTCGGCCGCCAGGCCGCCGTCGCGCGCAGGGCCGCCGTCATCCAGGCCGACCTGCGCGACGCCCGGCTGCGGCTGCTCGCCGACGACCTCGTCCGGCTCCGGGAGGCCCTCCAGGCCGAGGTCGCCGACGAGGCCGCGCTGAAGGAACGCAAGGAGGCCGCCGAGCAGGAGCTGCGCCGGGCGCTCCAGCGCGAGGCCCTGCTGGAGGACGAGGTACGGCAGCTCACACCGCGCCTGCAACGCGCCCAGCAGACCTGGTACGAGCTCTCCCAGCTCGCCGAGCGGGTGCGCGGCACGATCTCGTTGGCCGACGCCCGCGTGAAGAGCGCCACCTCCGCGCCCCCCGAGGAGCGGCGCGGCCGCGACCCCGAGGACCTGGAGCGCGAGGCCGCCCGCGTCCGCGAACAGGAGGCCGAGCTGGAGGCGGCCCTGGAGGCGGCCGAGCGCGCCCTGGAGGACACGGTCGCCCACCGCGCCGAGCTGGAACGCGAACTGGCCCAGGAGGAACGGCGACTGAAGGACGCCGCCCGCGCCATCGCCGACCGGCGCGAGGGCCTGGCCCGGCTCAGCGGCCAGGTCAACGCGGCCCGCTCCCGTGCCGCCTCCGCCCAGGCCGAGATCGAACGCCTGGCGGCTGCCCGCGACGAGGCGCAGGAACGTGCCGTCACCGCTCAGGAGGAGTACGAGGCCCTCCAGGCCGAGGTCGACGGCCTGGACGCCGGCGACGTCGAACTCGCCGAGCAGCACGAGGCCGCGAAACAGCAGCTCACCGAGGCCGAGGCAGCCCTCACGGCAGCCCGGGAGGCCGCCACGGCGGCGGAACGCCGGCGCGCCGCGACCCAGGCCCGGCACGAGGCCCTGGCCCTCGGCCTGCGCCGCAAGGACGGCACCGGGATACTGCTCGCGGCCAAGGACCGCCTCTCCGGCCTGCTCGGCCCGGCGGCGGAACTCCTGACGGTGACCCCGGGCCACGAGGTGGCCCTGGCCGCCGCGTTCGGGGCGGCGGCGGACGCCATCGCGGTCACGTCCCCGGCATCCGCGGCCGACGCGATCCGACTCCTCCGCAAACAGGACGGTGGCAGGGCCACCCTGCTCCTGGCAGGAGATGACGCCCTCAGGGGCGCGGGGCCGCATCAGACGTGCGGCTGCCGCCGCGTGGGCGCGACCAGCCACGACGGCGCCGCGGACGTCCGCCACACCTACGCCGCAGACCTGGTCCGCGGCCCCACGGACCTCATGCCCGCCGTCAGGCGGCTCCTGCACGGCATCGTCGTGGTCGACACCCTCGAGGACGCGGAAAGCCTCGTCTACACCCACCCGGACCTCACCGCCGTCACCGCCGAGGGCGACCTCCTCGGCGCCCACTTCGCCCACGGCGGCTCCGCAGGCGCCCCCAGCCTCCTCGAAGTACAGGCCTCCGTCGACGAGGCCGCAGCCGAGCTGGAAGAGCTCGCTGTCCGTTGCGAGGAGCTGACCGAGGCCCAGCAGGAGGCCGTCGAGCGGCGCAAGGAGTGCGCCGCGCTGGTCGAGGAGCTGGGGGAGCGGCGCAGGGCCGCCGACCGGGAGAAGTCGGCCGTCGCCCAGCAGCTCGGGCGGCTGGCGGGACAGGCACGCGGCGCCACCGGAGAGGCGGAACGCGCCACCGCCGCCGCGGCCCGTGCCCAGGAGGCCCTCGACAAGGCACTCCAGGAGGTCGAGGAACTCGCCGAGCGGCTCGCCGTCGCCGAGGAGATGCCGATCGAGGAGGAGCCCGACACCGCCGTGCGGGACCGGCTCGCCGCCGACGGTGCCAACGCCCGCCAGACCGAGATGGAGGCCCGGCTCCAGGTCCGTACGCACGAGGAACGGGTCAAGGGCCTGGCAGGGCGGGCCGACTCCCTGGACCGGGCCGCCCGCGCGGAACGTGAGGCACGCGCGCGTGCCGAGCAGCGGCGGGCCCGGCTGCGGCACGAGGCGGCCGTGGCGGAGGCCGTCGCCTCCGGCGCCCGGCAGCTGCTCGCGCACGTCGAGGTGTCCGTCGCCCGCGCCGACGAGGAGCGCACCGCCGCCGAGGCCGCCAAGGCCCGGCGCGAGCAGGAACTCGCCCGCGCCCGCACCGAGGGGCGCGATCTCAAGGCGGAACTCGACAAGTTGACGGATTCGGTCCACCGCGGCGAGGTACTCGGCGCCGAGAAGCGGCTGCGGATCGAGCAGCTGGAGACCAAGGCGCTGGAGGAGCTGGGTGTCGAACCGGCCGGGCTCATGGCGGACTACGGTCCGCACCAGCTCGTGCCGCCCTCGCCCCCCGCCGAGGGCGAGGAGCTGCCGGAGGACCCCGAGCACCCGCGCAACCAGCCGAGGCCGTTCGTCAGGGCCGAGCAGGAAAAACGCCTCAAGGCCGCCGAGCGCGCCTACCAGCAGCTCGGCAAGGTGAACCCGCTCGCCCTGGAGGAGTTCGCGGCGCTGGAGGAACGCCACCAGTTCCTCAGCGAGCAGCTGGAGGACCTGAAGAAGACCCGCGCCGACCTGCTCCAGGTCGTCAAGGAGGTGGACGAGCGCGTCGAGCAGGTCTTCACCGAGGCCTACCGGGACACCGCCCGGGAGTTCGAGGGCGTCTTCAGCCGGCTCTTCCCCGGTGGTGAGGGGCGACTGGTGCTGACCGACCCCGACAACATGCTCACCACGGGCGTGGACGTCGAGGCCCGGCCGCCGGGCAAGAAGGTCAAGCGGCTGTCGCTGCTCTCCGGCGGGGAGCGGTCGCTGACGGCCGTCGCGCTGCTCGTGTCGATCTTCAAGGCACGGCCCAGCCCGTTCTACGTCATGGACGAGGTCGAGGCCGCCCTCGACGACACCAACCTCCAGCGGCTCATCCGGATCATGCAGGAGCTGCAGGAGGCGTCCCAGCTGATCGTGATCACGCACCAGAAGCGCACCATGGAGGTCGCCGACGCGCTGTACGGCGTCTCCATGCAGGGCGACGGTGTGTCGAAGGTCATCTCGCAGCGCCTCCGCTAGATGGGTGCGGTGTACACCCTTCTCACCTGCGACTCTGGCTGACTTCATTTATTGAACACATCGCTGCCACACCCCTGCCTCAGATTCACAGCAGGCGCCCTATTGACTTCGAAACTTGAAGGCATAGTCTCGGCAACGTTCCTTTTACCTTCAGGTACCTTCAGGTGGCACCTCGAAGGGCTGACCCCCTCCGGCAGCGTTGCCGGTGGCCCGAGGAGTACACGTGACCAGCACAGCGCAGGCACCCCAGTCAGGAGCCAGGACGGCTCATCCCGATCATCTCGGGCACGTCATCTTCATCGCGGCGGCGGCCGCGATGGGCGGTTTCCTCTTCGGCTACGACAGTTCCGTGATCAACGGCGCCGTCGAGGCCATCCGTGACCGCTACGACGTCGGCTCCGCGGCCCTCGCCCAGGTCATCGCCATCGCCCTGATCGGCTGCGCCATCGGCGCCGCGACCGCCGGCCGCATAGCCGACCGCATCGGCCGCATCCGGTGCATGCAGATCGCGGCGATCCTCTTCACGATCAGCGCCGTCGGCTCCGCGCTGCCCTTCGCGCTGTACGACCTCGCCTTCTGGCGCGTCGTCGGCGGCTTCGCCATCGGCATGGCCTCCGTGATCGGCCCGGCCTACATCGCCGAGGTCGCCCCGCCCGCCTACCGCGGCCGGCTCGGCTCCTTCCAGCAGGCCGCGATCGTCATCGGCATCGCCGTGTCACAGCTGGTCAACTGGGGTCTGCTGAACGCCGCCGACGGCGACCAGCGCGGCAAGCTGATGGGCCTGGAGGCCTGGCAGGTCATGCTCGGCGTCATGGTCGTCCCGGCCGTCCTCTACGGGCTGCTCTCCTTCGCCATCCCGGAGTCCCCGCGCTTCCTGATCTCCGTCGGCAAGCACGAGCGCGCCCGCGAGATCCTCACCGAGGTCGAGGGCAAGGACGTCGACCTGGACGCCCGTGTCGCCGAGATCGAGGGCGCCATGAAGAGCGAGCACCGCTCCAGCTTCAAGGACCTGCTCGGCGGCAGCTTCTTCTTCAAGCCGATCGTCTGGATCGGTATCGGCCTGTCGGTCTTCCAGCAGTTCGTCGGCATCAACGTCGCGTTCTACTACTCCTCGACGCTGTGGCAGTCGGTCGGCGTCGACCCGACGGACTCGTTCTTCTACTCCTTCACGACGTCGATCATCAACATCGTCGGCACCGTCATCGCGATGATCTTCGTCGACCGCATCGGCCGCAGGCCGCTCGCGATCATCGGCTCGGTCGGCATGGTCATCGGCCTCGCCCTGGAGGCCTGGGCGTTCTCGTACCACCTGGTCGACGGCAAGCTGCCCGCCGCGCAGGGCTGGATCGCCCTGATCGCCGCGCACGTCTTCGTCCTCTTCTTCGCCCTGTCCTGGGGTGTGGTCGTCTGGGTCATGCTCGGCGAGATGTTCCCCAACCGGATCCGCGCCGCCGCCCTGGGCGTGGCCGCCGCCGCGCAGTGGATCGCCAACTGGGCCATCACCGCGAGCTTCCCGTCGCTGGCCGACTGGAACCTGTCCGCGACGTACGTGATCTACACGGCGTTCGCCGCGCTCTCGATCCCGTTCGTCCTGAAGTTCGTCAAGGAGACGAAGGGCAAGGCCCTGGAGGAGATGGGCTGAGCCCGTCCCGCGCACTCGGGGAGGAGGGCCAAAGTCCCCGCTGCCCCTCTCCCCGTAACCCGCCGCCGCCCCGGTTCGGCCACTGCCCGAGCCGGGGCGGCGGTCTCATGCCGCGAGCCCGGGCAGCACCTGCTCGCAGAACAGCTGCAGACTCCGCCACCCCTCCTCCACCGGCATGCCGCCCGCCAGCGGGTGCAGGACGTAGGAGCCCAGCCCCAGCCCCGCGCACTGCTCCGGCGTGAGGATCCGGTACACGCCCTCCGCGCGCAGTTCCTCGACGGTCGTCGCGGCCGACTTCACCGCCGAGCGCACCCCGCCCGACTGCCAGGCGGCGTACGTCCGCGCCTCGTGCAGGAAGTGCCGGCCGTACTCCGCCCAGGCCCGGTCCGGATCCTCGGCCACGTGCAGCAGGGGCGTCTCGGCCGCCGGCATCATGACCCAGCCCTCGGTGCCGTACTCGACGAGCAGCTCCTTGTAGTACGTCTCCAGCTCCGGCAGGTGCGCGCTGGGGAAGAAGGGCAGGCCGAGCCGGGCGGCCCGGCGGGCGGCGGCCCTGGAGGAGCCGCCGACCAGGAGCAGGGGATGGGGGTCGGTGAACGGGCGCGGGGTGATCCGGACCGTGCGGCCCCGGTAGGGGAAGGGCTCGCCCGTCCATGCCTTCAGCAGCGTCTCCAGCAGCTCGTCCTGGAGCCTGCCGCGCCGGGCGAAGTCCACCCCGAACTGCTCGTACTCCTCCGGCCGGTACCCGATCCCGGCGACCGTCACCAGCCGGCCGCCGCTCAGCAGGTCCAGCACGGCGATCTCCTCGGCGAGCCGCAGCGGGTCGTGCAGCGGGCCGATGATCGCCGAGACGGTGACCGCGACACGCCGGGTCGCGCCGAAGACGGCTCCCGCGAAGGCGAACGGCGACGGCAGCCAGTTGTTCTCCGCCCCGTGGTGCTCCTCCGTCTGCACCGTGGTGACGCCCCGGTCGTCGGCGTACGCGGCCATCTCCAGGGCCGCCCGGTAGCGGGCGCCCAGCTCGGCGGGGGAGGCCCCGGGAGCGACGAGGTTGAAGCGTGCGACCGTGACGGGCATGGCGGCGTCTCCCTTCACCGGGCGGGGGCTCGGCTTCACCGGCGGGTGTCCGGGGGACGTTAGCTGACGGGACGTCAGACATCCAGGGGTGTGGAGATCCGGCGGCCCCCGGCCCTTCGGGGCGGTACAAGCAGGGTGACCCGGGGCCCCATGACTGATACTGGACGCGTTATGGACATCGTCATCCTTGCTGTAGTCATCGCCGTGGTCGTGCTCGGCGCGCTCGGCGGGCTCATCGTCGGCAGCCGGCGCAAGAAGCAGCTGCCGCCGCCCCCGCCCGCGGCGCCCGACATCACCGCCCCACCGGCCGAGCCGCACGTCGGCGACGAGGCCGAGACGCCGCGGGAGGAACCGCGGCGCACGATAGAGGAGGTGGATCTTCCGGACGGCTCGGCTCCGGTCGTCGTCGAGGAGCCGCCCGCCGAGGCTCCCGAGATCGAGGTCCCGGAGCCCACCGCGGGCCGTCTGGTCCGGCTGCGGGCCCGGCTCTCCCGCTCGCAGAACGCCCTGGGCAAGGGCCTGCTGACCCTGCTGTCCCGCGAGCACCTCGACGAGGACACCTGGGAGGAGATCGAGGACACGCTGCTCACCGCCGACGTCGGCGTGCAGCCCACCCAGGAGCTGGTCGAGCGGCTGCGCGAGCGCGTGAAGGTGCTCGGCACCCGCACCCCCGAGGAGCTGCGCACCCTGCTCCGCGAGGAGCTCATCACGCTGGTCGGCCGCGACATGGACCGCGCGGTCAAGACCGAGCCGGAGGACCGCAAGCCCGGCATCGTGATGGTCGTCGGCGTCAACGGCACCGGCAAGACCACCACCACCGGCAAGCTCGCCCGCGTCCTGGTCGCCGACGGCCAGAGCGTGGTGCTCGGCGCCGCCGACACCTTCCGGGCCGCCGCCGCCGACCAGCTCCAGACCTGGGGCGAGCGCGTCGGCGCCCACACCGTGCGCGGGCCGGAGGGCGGCGACCCGGCCTCCGTGGCCTTCGACGCGGTCAAGGAGGGCAAGGAGATGGGCGCGAACGTCGTGCTCATCGACACCGCCGGCCGCCTGCACACCAAGACCGGCCTCATGGACGAGCTCGGCAAGGTCAAGCGGGTCGTGGAGAAGCAGGCCCCGGTCGACGAGGTGCTGCTCGTCCTCGACGCCACCACCGGCCAGAACGGCCTGGTCCAGGCCCGGGTCTTCGCCGAGGTCGTCGACATCACGGGCATCGTCCTCACCAAGCTCGACGGCACGGCCAAGGGCGGCATCGTCGTCGCGGTCCAGCGCGAGCTGGGCGTCCCGGTCAAGCTGGTCGGGCTCGGCGAGGGCGCGGACGACCTCGCGCCGTTCGAGCCGGAGGCGTTCGTTGACGCCCTTATCGGGGAGTGAGCTCGGCACCAGCCGCGGCACGACCTGCGAAGAACCGTACCTGCGCGAGAAGCGCCCGCCCCCGAGGTGCAGTCGGGGACGGGCGCTTCGCTCTGTGCCCTGGCCGCCGCTACGCGCGTGAGCGATGGGCCACGTACGCCAGCGTGCCCAGCACCAGGCGGGCCTCCGGCGGGCGGGACGCGGAGTCCAGGGCGGGGGAGCGCAGCCAGCGGACGGGGCCGAGGCCGCCGCGGTCCGAGGGCGGCGCCGTGATGTGCGTGCCGGGGCCGAGGCCGCGCAGGTCGAGGGCGTCCGGGTCGTCCCAGCCCATGCGGTAGAGCAGCCCGGGCAGGTCGGCGGCGGCCCCGGGGGCGACGAAGAAGTGGGCGCGGCCGTCCGGGGTGGCCGCGACCGGGCCGACGGGCAGGCCCATGCGCTCCAGCCGGGCCAGGGCGCGGCAGCCGGCCGGTTCGGCCACCTCGATGACGTCGAAGGCCCGGCCGACCGGCAGCATCACCGAGGCGCCGGGGAACTCGCCCCAGGTCTCCGTCACGTCGTCGAGCGTCGCCCCGGCGGGGATCACCGGGGCGAAGTCCAGCGGGTGCGCGCCCGGAGCCGGGCAGTCGCGGCGGCCGCACGAGCAGGCGCCCGCCGACGCCCGGGCGCCCGGTACCACGTCCCAGCCCCACAGCCCGGTGTACTCGGCCACGGCGGTGCCGTCCGACGTGCGGCTGCGGCGGCGCGAGCCGGTCCGGATGTCGCGCATGCCCCGGCTGATGCCGATCGTGAAGCCCATACCCCCTCCAACGGGTCCGACGCACCCATGGTTACGCAGCGGACGCGGCGCGTGACTCTCCGTTTCCGCCTTCCCGGCGGCGGCCGGTTCACTCGGCGCCCGGAAGCGCCTCGGGGTGGTGCACCCGACGACACGCGCCCCCGAGTGCATCGCTGCACCCGCTCCTGGGTGTCCTGTGTCAAGTGAATCGCGCGCAGGTGTACGTGAGTTCATTCGATGGGGTGGCGAATGGTGGCGTTTCCGTGTGAGCCGTGGCTGGACGGGTGATCGTAGGATTACTTTGTGTGCACGAGTCCTGGGGGCACATGCACTCGTGGGTATGCCGGAGGCAAGTCGGCTTTCCGTTCGAAGGGTGACAAGGACCGGGCGGACGGCCGTACGAACCGGCATGCTGATAGGGCTTGGCGCACTCGGCGACAAGTGGTCTCAGGGATGGGGGCGTTCCAGTGAGCGGCAACGGCGGAAGCGGAACGAACGCTGCACACGCGACGCACACTGACAAGCGCCCGAACGAGCTGCTCACCTCCTGGTTCGTGCGCAGCGGCTGGTCCAAGGGCGAGCTCGCCCGCCAGGTCAACCGCAGGGCACGGCAGTTGGGCGCCAATCACATCTCCACCGACACTTCGCGCGTGCGCCGCTGGCTCGACGGCGAGAACCCCCGCGAGCCGATCCCCAGGATCCTCTCCGAGCTGTTCTCGGAGCGCTTCGGCGTCGTCGTCTCCGTCGAGGACCTGGGGCTGCGCACGGCGCGTCAGTCACCCTCCGCGACCGGCGTCGACCTGCCCTGGACGGGCCCGCAGACCGTGGCCCTCCTCAGCGAGTTCTCGCGCAGCGACCTGATGCTGGCGCGGCGCGGCTTCCTCGGGAGCTCGCTGGCCCTGTCCGCGGGCCCGGCCCTCATCGAGCCGATGCAGCGCTGGCTCGTCCCCGCGCCCCCGGCGCCGCGTTCCGAGCCCGACCTCGCGGCCGGGGCGGGGCGCGCCCGCGGCCGGCTCTCCAAGCCGGAGCTGGACCTGCTGGAGTCCACGACGGTCATGTTCCGCCAGTGGGACGCCCAGTGCGGCGGCGGCCTGCGCCGCAAGGCGGTCGTCGGCCAGCTGCACGAGGTGACCGACCTGCTCCAGGAACCCCAGCCCGAGGCCACCACCCGGCGCCTGTTCAAGGTCGCCGCCGAGCTGGCCGAGCTGGCCGGCTGGATGTCGTACGACATCGGGCTGCAGCCGACCGCGCAGAAGTACTTCGTCCTCGCGCTCCATGCCGCCAAGGAGGCCGGTGACCGGCCGCTGGGCTCCTACGTCCTGTCCAGCATGAGCCGCCAGATGATCCACCTCGGCCGGCCCGACGACGCGCTGGAGCTGATCCACCTCGCGCAGTACGGCAGCCGGGACTGCGCGAGCCCGCGCACCCAGTCGATGCTGTATGCGATGGAGGCCCGCGCCTACGCCAACATGGGGCAGCCCGGCAAGTGCAAGCGGGCGGTGCGGATGGCCGAGGACACCTTCGCCGAGGCCGACGAGTGGGACGAGCCGGACCCCGACTGGATCCGCTTCTTCTCCGAGGCCGAGCTCTACGGCGAGAACTCCCACTCGTACCGCGACCTGGCCTACGTAGCCGGCCGCAGCCCGACCTACGCCTCGCTGGCCGAGCCCCTCATGAAGCGGGCCGTGGAGCTGTTCGCCGAGGACGGCGAGCACCAGCGGTCGTATGCGCTGAACCTGATCGGCATGGCCACCGTGCACCTCCTCCAGCGCGAGCCCGAGCAGAGCACGGTCTACGCGGCCCAGGCCATGCAGGTCGCCAAGAAGGTGCGCTCCGAGCGCGTCAACACCCGTATCCGAAAGACGGTCGACACCGCCGCGCGCGACTTCGGCCACCTCGGCGAAGTGGTCGACCTCACCGAGCGGCTCGCCGCCGAGCTGCCCGAGACAGCCGAGGCGGTCTGAGACCGCCCGGCCCCTGGACCCCGGCCGCGGCCGGCCCTCCCGAACTGCCCGACTCGGCTCCCCCATGCCAGGTCATCGGAAGGCCGACCGCGGCCGGCCCATGTGTCCAGGACCGCCCCGGACCGAAGGTTGCGCCACGATAACGATCGGCGCGCCCGCAATCCGGCAGTTCATCGACGCGTAACACAGCAGGCGCCTTCGTCACGGCCGCGAAACAACGAGGGGCTTCCACCGAAACCGCGCTGCGCCAATCTCGTGGCGCATAACCGGCCCACCCCTCATTCCGCTCGAGGCTTCGCCCGCACGGGGCCGTACCAACGACGAGGAGACGCCGATGGCAGCAGCCATCACCCTTGCCGCAGAAGCACCCAAGCTGTCTGCCGCCAACACAGGGTTCATGCTCATCTGTTCCGCCCTGGTGATGCTCATGACCCCGGGCCTGGCCTTCTTCTACGGAGGCATGGTCCGCGTCAAGAGCACCCTGAACATGCTGATGATGAGCTTCATCAGCCTCGGGATCGTCACCATCCTGTGGGTGCTGTACGGCTTCTCCATGGCGTTCGGCACCGACTCCGGCAGCCTCATCGGCTGGAACTCCGACTGGGTCGGCCTCAGCAACATCGGCCTGACGCAGCTGTGGGACGGCTACACCATCCCGATCTTCGTGTTCCTGGTCTTCCAGCTGATGTTCGCGATCATCACGCCCGCCCTGATCAGCGGTGCCCTCGCGGACCGCGTGAAGTTCAGCGCCTGGGCGCTGTTCATCGCCCTGTGGGCCACGGTCGTCTACTTCCCGGTCGCCCACTGGGTCTGGGGCGCCGGCGGCTGGGCCTTCGAGCTGGGTGTGATCGACTTCGCCGGTGGTACGGCGGTCCACATCAACGCCGGTGCCGCCGCGCTCGGTGTGATCCTGGTCATCGGCAAGCGCGTCGGCTTCAAGAAGGACCCGATGCGCCCGCACAGCCTGCCGCTGGTCATGCTGGGTGCCGGTCTGCTGTGGTTCGGCTGGTTCGGCTTCAACGCCGGCTCCTGGCTCGGCAACGACGACGGCGTCGGCGCGCTGATGTTCGTCAACACGCAGATCGCCACCGCCGCCGCCATGCTGGCCTGGCTCGCCTACGAGAAGATCCGCCACGGCGCGTTCACCACGCTGGGCGCCGCCTCCGGCGCGGTCGCCGGCCTGGTCGCCATCACCCCGGCCGGTGGCGCGGTCTCCCCGCTCGGCGCGATCGCCGTCGGCGCCATCGCCGGTGTGCTGTGCGCCATGGCCGTCGGCCTGAAGTACAAGTTCGGCTACGACGACTCGCTCGACGTCGTCGGTGTCCACCTCGTCGGTGGTGTCGTCGGCTCCCTGCTCATCGGCCTCTTCGCCAGCGGCAAGGGCCAGTCCACGGTGGAGGGCCTCCTCTACGGCGGCGGCCTGACCCAGTTCTGGAAGCAGTGCGCCGGTGTCTTCGCGGTGCTCGCCTACTCCCTGATCGTCTCCGCGATCCTCGCCTTCATCCTCGACAAGACCATCGGCATGCGGGTCACCGAGGACGACGAGGTCGCCGGCATCGACCAGGCCGAGCACGCCGAGACCGCATACGACTTCAGCGGCGCCGGTGGCGGTGCCGCCAAGACCGCCGCCGTCGCGGCCGCAGCGGCCGGCGCCGAGAGCAAGAAGGTGGACGCATGAAGCTCATCACCGCCGTCGTCAAGCCGCACCGGCTCGACGAGATCAAGGAGGCCCTGCAGGCCTTCGGCGTGCACGGCCTGACGGTCACCGAGGCCAGCGGCTACGGTCGTCAGCGGGGCCACACCGAGGTCTACCGCGGTGCCGAGTACACCGTCGACCTGGTTCCCAAGATCCGCATCGAGGTCCTGGTCGAGGACGACGACGCCGAGCAGCTGATCGACGTCGTGGTCAAGGCGGCCCGCACCGGCAAGATCGGTGACGGCAAGGTCTGGTCCATCCCGGTCGAGACGGCCGTACGGGTCCGGACCGGCGAGCGCGGCCCCGACGCGCTCTGAGGGCCCTTGACGCAGGCAAACAGAACAGGAGTCGCTGGGTGACGGGAACGGACGTGCAGAAGGAAGCAGAGGACTCGGGACCCAGCGGCTACGCGGCGGCCCGGCTGCGTCTCCTCACCGAGGAGGCGCGGTCCGGGCCGCCGCGCCGTGCGGCCCTGGCCGAACTGACCGACGACTGGCTGACCGGCCTGTTCGCGGCGGGCGCCGAGGGGCTGCGCGGGGCCTCCCTGGTCGCCGTCGGCGGCTACGGCCGCGGCGAACTGTCGCCGCGCAGCGACCTCGACCTGCTCCTGCTGCACGACGGCAGCGACACCAAGGCGGTCGCCGCCCTCGCCGACCGGCTCTGGTACCCGGTGTGGGACCTGGGCCTGGACCTCGACCACTCCGTCCGCACGCCCGCCGAGGCCCGCAAGACCGCCGGCGAGGACCTCAAGGTGCAGCTCGGCCTGCTGGACGCCCGGCACATCGCCGGCGACCTCGGCCTCACCGCCGGGCTGCGGACGGCCGTCCTGGCCGACTGGCGCAACCAGGCGCCCAAGCGCCTGCCCGAACTCCAGGAACTGTGCGCCGAACGCGCCGAGCGGCAGGGCGAACTGCAGTACCTGCTGGAGCCCGACCTGAAGGAGGCCCGCGGCGGGCTGCGCGACGCCACCGCCCTGCGCGCCGTCGCCGCCTCCTGGCTCGCCGACGCCCCGCGCGAGGGCCTCGCCGACGCCCGGCGCCGCCTCCTCGACGTCCGGGACGCCCTGCACCTGGCCACCGGGCGGGCCACCGACCGGCTCGCCCTCCAGGAGCAGGACCAGGTCGCCGCCGAACTCGGCCTGCTGGACGCGGACACACTGCTGCGGCAGGTCTACGAAGCGGCCCGGGTCGTCTCGTACGCCAGTGACGTCACCTGGCGCGAGGTGGGGCGCGTACTGCGGTCGCGCGCCGTGCGGCCCCGGCTGCGCGCCATGCTGGGCGGCGGGAAACCGGCCCCGGAGCGGTCGCCGCTGGCGGAGGGCGTCGTGGAACAGGACGGCGAGGTCGTGCTCGCCCGTGCCGCTCGCCCCGAGCGCGACCCCGTACTGCCCCTGCGCGCCGCCGCGGCCGCCGCGCAGGCCGGACTCCCGCTCTCCCTGCACGCCGTACGGCGCATGGCGGCCACCGTGCGCCCCATCCCCACGCCCTGGCCCGCCGAGGCCCGGGAACAGCTCGTCACCCTGCTCGGCTCCGGCCGCCCGACCGTCGAGGTCTGGGAGGCGCTGGAGGCCGAGGGGCTGATCACCCGGCTGCTGCCCGACTGGGAGCGGGTCCGCTGCCGGCCGCAGCGCAACGCCGTGCACCTGTGGACCGTCGACCGGCACCTCATCGAGACCGCCGTGCGCGCCTCCGAGTTCACGCGCCGGGTCAGCCGGCCCGACCTGCTGCTGGTCGCCGCGCTGCTGCACGACATCGGCAAGGGCTGGCCCGGCGACCACTCGGTGGCCGGCGAGATCATCGCCAAGGACGTCGCCGCCCGCATCGGCTTCGACCGCCACGACGTGACCGTCATCGCCAACCTCGTACGCCACCACCTGCTGCTGATCGAGACGGCCACCCGGCGCGACCTGGAGGACCCGGCCACCGTGCGCTCGGTCGCCGAGGCCGTCGGCTCGCCGGGCACCCTGGAACTGCTGCACGCCCTCACCGAGGCCGACGCCCTGGCCACCGGCCCGGCCGCCTGGTCCTCCTGGCGGGGTTCGCTCGTCGCCGACCTGGTCAAGCGGGTCTCGGCGGTGCTCGCCGGGGACGCCCCCGACGACCCCGAGGACGCCGCGCCGACCGCCGAGCAGGAGCGGCTCGCCATCGAGGCCGTCGCGACCGGGAGCCCGGTCCTGTCCCTGCGGGCCCAGACCGAGCCGCCCGCCGGGCAGGAGCCGTCCGGCGACCCCGAGCCGCTCGGCGTGGAACTGCTCATCGCCGTCCCCGACCAGCCGGGCGTGCTGCCCGCGGTGGCCGGGGTCCTCGCCATGCACCGGCTCACCGTACGCACCGCCGAGCTGCGTTCCCTGACCCTCCCGGACGGCGTCGACGGCTCCGTCCTGCTGCTGGACTGGCGGGTCGCCGCCGAGTACGGCTCCCTGCCGCAGGCCGCCCGCCTGCGCGCCGACCTCGTGCGGGCCCTGGACGGCTCCCTGGACATCGCCGGCCGCCTCGCCGAACGGGACGCGGCCTATCCGCGCCGCCGGGGCGTGGTCGCACCGCCGCCGAGGGTGTCGGTCCACCCGGCCGCCTCCCGGCTGGCCACGGTCATCGAGGTCCGCTCCCAGGACGCCCCGGGCCTGCTGTTCCGCATCGGCCGCGCCCTGGAGGACGCGAGCGTACGGGTGCGCAGCGCGCACGTCTCGACCCTCGGCGCCAACGCCGTGGACGCCTTCTACGTGACCGGCCCGGAGGGCGCGCCGCTGCCCGGCGACGAGGCGGCGTCGGTGGCGCGGAAGCTGGAGGAGACCCTGCGGGGGTGAGGCCGACCCGGCGACTTGTCACGCCGGGATACCCTGGAGGGCGATTCCCCAGTCTGTCTCCGACCCCGAGGACCGCGAGCGCCGTGTTCGATACTCTTTCCGATCGCCTCTCAGCGACCTTCAAGAACCTGCGCGGCAAGGGACGGCTCTCCGAGGCGGACATCGACGCCACGGCGCGCGAGATCCGCATCGCGCTCCTCGAGGCGGACGTGGCGCTTCCCGTCGTCCGGACGTTCATCAAGAACGTCAAGGAGCGCGCCCTCGGTGCCGAGGTCTCCAGGGCGCTGAACCCGGCCCAGCAGGTCCTCAAGATCGTCAACGAGGAACTGGTCACCATCCTCGGTGGCGAGACCCGGCGCCTGCGCTTCGCCAAGCAGCCGCCCACCGTGATCATGCTGGCGGGTCTGCAGGGTGCCGGTAAGACCACCCTCGCGGGCAAGCTCGGCCGCTGGCTGAAGGAGCAGGGCCACTCCCCGCTGCTGGTCGCCTGTGACCTCCAGCGCCCGAACGCCGTCAACCAGCTCAGCGTCGTCGCCGAGCGCGCCGGGGTCGGCGTCTACGCGCCGGAGCCGGGCAACGGCGTCGGCGACCCGGTCAAGGTCGCCAAGGACTCCATCGAGCACGCGAAGTCCAAGGTCCACGACATCGTCATCGTCGACACCGCCGGCCGCCTCGGCATCGACCAGGAGATGATGCAGCAGGCCGCGGACATCCGCGACGCGGTCTCCCCGGACGAGATCCTGTTCGTCGTCGACGCGATGATCGGCCAGGACGCCGTGAACACCGCCGAGGCCTTCCGGGACGGCGTCGGCTTCGACGGCGTGGTGCTCTCCAAGCTCGACGGCGACGCCCGCGGTGGTGCCGCCCTGTCGATCCGGCAGATCACCGGCAAGCCGATCATGTTCGCGTCGAACGGCGAGAAGCTCGAGGACTTCGACGCCTTCCACCCGGACCGGATGGCCTCCCGCATCCTCGACATGGGTGACCTGCTCACCCTGATCGAGCAGGCGGAGAAGACCTTCGACCAGGCCGAAGCCCAGAAGATGGCGGAGAAGCTGGCCTCCAAGAAGGGCCAGGACTTCACCCTCGACGACTTCCTGGCCCAGATGGAGCAGGTCCGCAAGATGGGCTCCATCTCCAAGCTGCTCGGCATGCTCCCGGGCATGGGCCAGATCAAGGACCAGATCAACAACCTCGACGAGCGGGACGTCGACCGCACGGCGGCCATCATCAAGTCGATGACCCCGGGCGAGCGCCAGGACCCGACGATCATCAACGGCTCCCGCCGCGCCCGTATCGCGCGGGGTTCCGGTGTCGAGGTCAGCGCGGTGAAGAACCTGGTCGAGCGGTTCTTCGAGGCCCGCAAGATGATGTCCCGCATGGCCCAGGGCGGCGGCATGCCGGGCATGCCCGGGATGCCGGGCATGGGCGGCGGCCCCGGCCGGACGAAGAAGAAGCAGAAGCAGGCCAAGGGCAAGCAGCGCTCCGGCAACCCGATGAAGCGCAAGCAGCAGGAGCAGGAGGCCGCCGCCCGCCGCGCGGCCGCCGCCGAGGCCGGAGGAGCCTTCGGGCTGCCGCAGCAGGGCGGCAAGGACTTCGAACTGCCGGACGAGTTCAAGAAGTTCATGGGCTGACGGCCCGCTCCGCACGATTGCTTCGTACGACACCGAGGGCGCCCCTGCTCCGAAGGGGTGCCCTCGCGGCCGTTCCGTCAGGCGCTGGGCGTCACGGCGTCCGGGCGATCAGGTACCGGAACACGTTCGGCATCCACACGGTCCCGTCGCGCCGCTGGTGCGGATGGAGCGCCTCGGTCAGCTCCTTGTCCACCTGCACCTGGTCCGTCGCCGTCATCGCCGCGTCGAACAGCCCCGTCGACTTCAGCCCGCGCACCGCGCTGTCCACGTCGGCGTACCCGAACGGGCACGCCACCCGCCCCGAGCCGTCCGGCTTGAGCCCGGCCCGCTGGGCGACCTCCTCCAGGTCGTCGCGCAGGGCGGGACGCCAGCTGCCCGAGGCGCGCAGCGGCTCCGCCAGCTTCGTGGCCACCCGCAGCACGGACGTCGTGGCGCAGCGCTCCGGCGGACCCCAGCCCGCCAGCACCACGGCCGCACCCCGCTCGGCGAGCGGCGTCGCCTCCGCGAGCTGCCCGCCCAGCCCCTCCGAGTCGCCCGCGAGGCACCCGATCGGCTCGAAGGCCGTCACGAGGCTGTAGGCGGGAGCACCCGGCTCCCGTGCCTCCCGGGGCGAGCCCTCGACCAGCCGGGTGCCCGCACGCGCGCGCGTGCTCCCCGCCCCGGGCAGCAGCCGCTCCCGTGCCAGGGCCATTCTTTCGGGGGAAGCGTCGACACCGGTGACCGCCGCTCCCCGGGCGGTGGCCATCAGCAGGGCGAGTCCGGAACCGCAGCCGAGGCCGAGCAGCCGCGTCGTGGGACCCACGTCCAGTCGCTCGTAGACGGCCTCGTAGAGCGGTACGAGCATCCGCTCCTGGATTTCGGACCAGTCACGCGCGCGTGCACGCAGGTCCACGCGGGGTGCGGCCCCCGCGTGAGGCAGGTGCTGCCGCACGAGCGTAGGTGTCATAAGTAAGCGCCCCAATCCGCCGAGAGTTGCCTCTTGCCCGATTCCATGGCCCCCGTGACAGTGCGCTCGCACTACCCCCGTATGCCAGGAAACTCCCCCCTCGACCTGTCGTCCAGTGGAATGCGCCCCGGCTTGCGAGTTGTCATGTGCCTATGGCGAGATTTCACATTCAGGCAACCTGGGCCCGTACCATCGCGCCATGGCTAAAGCACCCGTTCTCACTCCCCGGGCGGACGATTTCCCGCGCTGGTACCAGGACTTGATCACCAAGGCCGAGCTCGCCGACAACGGCCCGGTGCGCGGCACCATGGTCATCCGACCGTACGGGTACGGGCTGTGGGAGCGGATGCAGGCCGAGATGGACGCCCGCATCAAGGAGACGGGCACCCAGAACGCGTACTTCCCCCTGCTGATCCCCCAGTCGTACCTGACCAAGGAGGCGGACCACGTCGAGGGCTTCGCGCCCGAGCTGGCCGTGGTCACGCACGGCGGCGGCAAGGAACTCGAAGAGCCCGCCGTGGTCCGGCCCACCTCCGAGATGATCATCAACGACTACTTCTCCAAGTGGGTGCAGAGCTACCGCGACCTGCCCCTGCTCATCAACCAGTGGGCGAACGTCGTGCGCTGGGAGCTTCGGCCCCGCCTCTTCCTGCGCACGACCGAGTTCCTCTGGCAGGAGGGCCACACCGCGCACGCCACGTACGAGGAGGCGCGCGATTTCGCCGCGCATATCCACCGGCGGGTCTACGAGGACTTCATGGTGAACGTCCTCGCCATGGACGTCGTCCCCGGCCGCAAGACCGTCAAGGAGCGGTTCGCGGGCGCCATCAACACCCTCACCCTCGAAGGCATGATGGGCGACGGCAAGGCCCTCCAGATGGCCACGAGCCATGAACTGGGCCAGAACTTCGCCAAGGCCTTCAACACCCAGTACCTGTCCAAGGACGGCCGGCAGGAGCTGGTCTGGCAGACCTCCTGGGGCTCCACGACCCGCATGATCGGCGCCCTGGTGATGATGCACGGCGACGACCACGGCCTGCGCGTCCCGCCCCGGCTGGCGCAGATCCAGGCCGTGGTGCTCGCGATCAAGGGCGACGAGGCGGTTCTGGCCAAGGTCCGTGAGCTCGGTGACCGGCTGAAGGCGGCCGGGGTCCGCGTCCACGTCGACGACCGCACCGACACCCCGTTCGGCCGCCGCGCCGTCGACTGGGAGCTGAAGGGCGTCCCCGTACGCGTCGAGGTCGGTCCGCGCGACCTGGAGAACGGCACGGCGATGCTCGCGCGCCGCATTCCCGGTGGCAAGGAGCCGGTGTCCCTGGAGGACCTGGTCGAGCTGCTCCCGAAGGTGCTCGAAGAGGACCAGGCGCTGCTGCTGGAGCAGGCCCGGGAGCGCCGGGAGTCCCGTACGACCGACGTCTCCACGATCGAGGAGGCCGTCGAGGCCGCGACCGCCGGCGGCTGGGCGCGCATCCCCTGGGCGGTGCTCGGCGAGGAGGGCGAGGCCGCACTGGCCGACCACGCGGTGACCGTACGGTGTCTGGTCGCCGAGGACGGGTCGGTGCCGGACGCCGACGACGCACCCGGTAACCTCGCCGTCGTCGCACGCGCTTACTGAAGCGCGGCACGCGCTTTCCGGATGGGGCGCAAGGCGGCCGAAACGCCTCTTGCGCACCCGCGGACCTCTGGCTCCCCGGCGCGCGGATGTCGTCTACGCGCCGGGGCGTACGCGGGACTACGCACCACCTTGTGGTGAGCTGTGAGGCTTCTCCCCAGATCAGCGCAGGCGCCCTCGTCGGGACGCATCAGAGGCAACTGACGGGTACGTGCAAATTATTTGGGATGCCCCGGAATCGGAACACTGGGGCACCCCGGCTCGTTGTCATTACGTGAGCACGACACAGACACCACCTGTTCTCGCCGCAGAGCTGGCACAGGCGTGGGCCGACATTCAGCGGTACCACCCCGAGCTGCCCGACCTTGCCGCGCCAGAGTCCCTGATCGGGGAGTCGTCGTCCGCGTGCGGTCACGAGCTCTCCTTCGAGCGACTGCTCCATGAGGCAGTCCATGGCATCGCCGCCGCGCGCGGCGTCCGCGACACCTCCCGTGCCGGCCGCTACCACAACCGCAGATTCCTCGCGATCGCCGAGGAGCTGGGCCTGGACCACCCCGAGGAACCGCACCCCAGCAGCGGCTTCTCCCTGGTCACGCTCACCCCCGAGGCGAAGCGCCGCTACCGTCCGACGATGGAGCGCCTCCAGCGCGCCCTCAAGGCCCACACCGCGGCCACCTCCTCCGACACCTCCCGCACCTTCCGGGGCCCCGCCGCCCGGCACGGCTCCTCCGGCGGCGGCGTCCGCGTCAAGGCGGTCTGCGACTGCGGCCGCAACGTCCGCGTGGTGCCGTCGGTCCTCGCCCAGGCCCCCATCGTCTGCGGCGGCTGCGGCAAGCCGTTCCGGATCCCGGAGGTCGTGGGGGCGGGAGCGGTCGCCGGCTGACGTCCGGCACCGGCATCTCGTGGCTGCCGGTCGAAGACGGACGCCGGGGCGGTGCGGCACCCGACGTACCTCACCTCCGCGCCGGGTGCCGCTCCGGCGTGCCCGCCCACGGCACACCCCTGGCCAGAGCGACCCGCAGGGTGTGGCACAATGGCTAGCTGTACTCGACAGCCGCACAGGACCCCTCTCTCCTCCGGCTGACGCGTCCATCGGGCACTCGGGTACCGCAACCCCACGCGGCCATCTCGCCGTGCCCAACCACGTCAAATCCAGGAGAACCCACTCCCGTGGCAGTCAAGATCAAGCTGAAGCGTCTGGGCAAGATCCGTTCGCCTCACTACCGCATCGTCGTCGCCGACTCCCGTACCCGTCGTGACGGCCGTGCGATCGAGGAGATCGGCAAGTACCACCCGACGTACAACCCGTCGGTGATCGAGGTCGACGCCGAGCGCGTGGCGTACTGGCTCGGTGTCGGCGCCCAGCCGACCGAGCCCGTGATGGCCATCCTCAAGAAGACCGGCGACTGGCAGAAGTTCAAGGGCGAGCCCGCTCCGGCTCCGCTCCTGACGCAGCCCGAGAAGGCCGCGCGCCCGTCGTTCGAGGCTCTCGGCGGTGACGACGAGGGCAAGGGTGAGGCGATCACCCAGAAGAAGAAGGCTGAGAAGAAGGACGACGCTGCCGCTGAGTCCGCTTCGACCGAGGCCTGAGCATGCTCGAGGAGGCTCTCGAGCACCTCGTGAAGGGCATCGTCGACAACCCTGACGATGTGCAGGTCGCCTCGCGCAACCTGCGCCGTGGGCGGGTGCTCGAGGTCCGGGTCCACCCGGACGACCTCGGCAAGGTCATCGGCCGCAACGGCCGGACCGCACGCGCCCTGCGCACCGTCGTGGGCGCCATCGGCGGTCGCGGAGTCCGCGTCGACCTCGTCGACGTGGACCACGTCCGCTGACGCTTATCGCAACCGGCTCGGGCCGGGGAGGGCCTGAGGGCCGTCCCCGGCCCGTAGTCGTATGACAGGAGAGTTGGACACGTGCAGCTGGTAGTCGCACGGATCGGCCGTGCCCATGGCATCAAGGGCGAGGTCACCGTCGAGGTACGTACCGACGAGCCGGAACTCAGGCTCGCCCCCGGCGCCGTACTCGCCACCGATCCCGCTTCCGCGGGACCCCTCACCATCGAGACGGGCCGCGTCCACAGCGGCCGTCTGCTGCTGCGCTTCGAGGGCGTCAGCGACCGCAACGCCGCCGAGGCCCTGCGCAACACCCTCCTGATCGCCGAGATCGACCCGGAGGAACTGCCCGAGGGCGAGGACGAGTACTACGACCACCAGCTCATCGACCTCGACGTGGTCACCGCCGACGGCACCGAGGTCGGGCGGATCACGGAGATCTCGCACCTGCCCACCCAGGACCTGTTCATCGTGGAGCGCCCCGACGGCAGCGAGGTGATGATCCCCTTCGTCGAGGAGATCGTCACCGAGATCGACCTGGAGGAGCAGAAGGCCGTCATCACCCCGCCGCCGGGCCTGATCGACGACCGCGCGGAGATCGCGTCCTCCCGAGACGAGGCCTGATGCGTCTCGACGTCATCACGATCTTCCCCGAGTACCTCGACCCGCTGAACGTCTCCCTCGTCGGCAAGGCACGCGCGCGTGGACAGCTCAACGTCCACGTCCACGACTTGCGGACCTGGACCTACGACCGGCACAACACCGTCGACGACACCCCCTACGGCGGCGGCCCCGGCATGGTCATGAAGACCGAGCCGTGGGGAGACGCCCTGGACTGTGTCCTGGCCGACGGCTACGAGACCGGCTCCCACGAGCCGGCCCTCATCGTGCCCACGCCCAGCGGCCGCCCCTTCACCCAGGAACTCGCCGTCCACCTTTCCGAGCGCCCCTGGCTGATCTTCACGCCGGCCCGCTACGAGGGCATCGACCGGCGGGTCGTCGACGAGTACGCGACCCGGATGCCGGTCTACGAGGTCTCCATCGGCGACTACGTCCTGGCCGGCGGCGAGGCGGCCGTGCTCGTCGTCACGGAGGCCGTGGCGCGGCTGCTGCCGGGCGTCCTCGGCAACGCCGAGTCCCACCGGGACGACTCCTTCGCGCCCGGCGCCATGGCGAACCTGCTGGAGGGGCCCGTCTACACCAAGCCGCCCGAGTGGCGCGGCCGGGACATCCCCGACGTGCTGCTCAGCGGCCACCACGGGAAGATCGCCCGCTGGCGCCGGGACGAGGCCCTGAAGCGCACGACCGCCCACCGGCCCGACCTGATCGAACGGTGCGATCCCAAGGCCTTCGACAAGAAGGACCGCGAGATGCTCTCCATCCTGGGCTGGGCACCCGACCCGGCGGGGGAGCCGTACGGCCGATTTTGGCGCAGGACCGACGGCGTGGAAGAATAGCCAGCTGTTGTGCGTCCGTCCGGCGTGCGCCCCTGCCACAGGGGGAGACGACGCCCGCCCCGACCCGCACAACCCTGATCCGAAACACCTAGTTTCCGTTGATGACCTGTGGCATCAGCGAGGAAAGCAGACGACATGTCTCACCTGCTCGACACCGTCGACTCCGCGTCGCTGCGCAGCGACGTCCCCGCCTTCCGCCCGGGCGACACCGTCAACGTGCACGTCCGCGTCATCGAGGGCAACCGCTCCCGTGTGCAGCAGTTCAAGGGCGTCGTGATCCGCCGCCAGGGCTCCGGCGTGCGCGAGACCTTCACGGTCCGCAAGGTCTCCTTCTCCGTCGGCGTCGAGCGCACCTTCCCGGTGCACACCCCGATCGTGGAGAAGATCGAGCTCGTCACCAAGGGTGACGTCCGCCGCGCCAAGCTGTACTACCTGCGCGAGCTGCGCGGCAAGGCCGCGAAGATCAAGGAGAAGCGCGAGAACTGAGCGCTCTCCGGGGTTCACACCGGGGCCGGATAGCATCTGGCTCCGATGGACACCGAAGCACAGCCGACGGAGCGCGACCGCTCCTCCCGCCCTTCCGACTCCGAGCAGACCTCGGACCCCGGAGGGCCGGAGGAGCGGTCGCGTTTCGCTTTGGTGTCGCGTGTCGGCGCATGGCTCCCGGGCGGCCGGATCACCCTCACCCTGCTGACCTGCCTGCTGTTCCTGCTGTTCCTCAGCACGTTCGTGGTGCGGCCGTTCCAGATCCCCAGCGGATCCATGGAGCAGGCGTTGAGGATCGGGGACCGGGTTCTCGTAAATAAGTTGGCGTACCGTTTCGGTGCCGAGCCGCAGCGGGGAGACATCGTCGTGTTCGACGGGACCGGCTACTTCGGGCACGCGGACTACATCAAGCGCGTTGTAGGCGTGGGGGGAGACCACGTGGTGTGCTGCGACAAGGAGGGGAGGATCCGGGTGAACGGCCGGCCGGTCGACGAGTCGGGCTTCCTGTACCCCGGCGACAGCCCGTCCGCGGTGCCCTTCGACGTCGTCGTGCCCGACGGCACCCTGTTCGTCCTCGGCGACCACCGCAGCCGCTCCAGCGACTCCCGTGACCACCTCGGCTCACCGGGCGGCGGCATGGTCCCGGTCGGCGACGTCATCGGCCGCGCCGACTGGATCGTCTGGCCCTTCGGCCACGCCACCCGGCTGCAGCGCCCCGACGCCTACGCGCGCGTGCCCGCCCCCGCCGCCGGAGAGGCGGGCGCCCATGGGTAACCGCGGCAAACCGCGCGGCGTCCCCGCCAGTCCCGCGGACAACCTGCTGCCCACCGGCGCCCGGCGCGCCTCCAGCCCGTCCGGCGGCCGTACGCGCGCCGAGCGGCGCAAACTCCAGAAGAAGGTCAAGCGGCGCCGCAGGCGCGGTGCCGTCAAGGAGATACCTCTCCTCGTCGGCGTCGCCGTCCTCATAGCTCTCGTTCTCAAGACCTTCCTCGTCCAGGCCTTCGTGATCCCGTCCGGCTCCATGGAGCAGACGATCCAGATCGGCGACCGCGTCCTGGTCGACAAACTCACCCCGTGGTTCGGCTCGAAGCCGCAGCGCGGGGACGTCGTCGTGTTCAAGGACCCCGGCGGCTGGCTCCAGGACGAGCAGCCCACCACGCAGAAGGACGACCCCGTCGTCATCAAGCAGATCAAGGAAGGGCTCACCTTCATCGGCCTGCTGCCGTCCGAGAACGAGAAGGACCTCATCAAGCGGGTCGTCGGCGTCGGCGGCGACCGCGTCAAGTGCTGCGACACACAAGGGCGCGTGACCGTCAACGGCGTCCCGCTGAACGAGGACTACCTGTACCCCGGCATCGCCCCGTCCGACACGCCGTTCGACATCACGGTGCCCCCGGGGCGGCTGTGGGTGATGGGCGACCACCGGAACAACTCCGCCGACTCGCGCGCCCACCAGGACACCGACTACGGGGGCACGGTCTCCGAGGAGGAGGTCGTGGGCCGCGCCATGGTCATCGCCTGGCCCCTCGGGCACTGGACCATGCTCGAGGAACCGAACACCTACGCCTCCGTGTCCGACTCGGCCACCGGGTCGACCGCTGCCCCTCCCTCGTCGCATAGGGTTGCCTCCGACGATTCGAACGGAACGATCCAGCTCCCGACCCCTGCGGAACTCCCGCTCGTTATGGGAGTGGTGGGCCTGCGTCGTGTTTGGGGCAGGCGGCGGCACAGAGTGAGGAGTTGGCGTGGGGGATGTGGCGGTTGGCGCACGGTCCGGACACGACGGCGAGGAGCACCGCGGACGCCCCGCGGAATCCACCGTCCCGGCCGCGGACAGCGCCGTGACCTCCGGGAGTGACTCCGGGGCAGCCGAGGACGACAGGGTGACAGGCGAGCACACGACAGCCGAGGGCCAGGGGCCGGGCGGTACGGCCCGGACACCGAAGAAACCGCGCTCCTTCTGGAAGGAGCTGCCCATCCTGATCGGTATCGCGCTGGTACTGGCGCTGCTGATCAAGACCTTCCTGGTGCAGGCGTTCTCCATCCCCTCCGACTCGATGCAGAACACCCTCCAGCAGGGGGACCGCGTCCTGGTCGACAAGCTGACCCCCTGGTTCGGCTCCGAGCCCGAGCGCGGCGAGGTCGTCGTCTTCCACGACCCCGACAACTGGCTGGCGGGCGAGCCGACGACGGATCCGAACGCCCTGCAGACGTTCCTCAGCTGGATCGGCCTCATGCCCTCCGCCGAGGAGAAGGACCTCATCAAGCGCGTCATCGGCGTCGGCGGTGACACGATCGAGTGCAAGGGCACCGGCCCGCTGACGGTCAACGGCAAGGCGCTGGACGAGCGGTCGTACGTCTACGCCGGCAACACGCCGTGCAGCGTGGACGACCAGGGCGGCCAGTTCAAGGTGAAGGTCCCCAAGGGCTACATCTGGGTCATGGGCGACCACCGGCAGAACTCGCGCGACTCCCGCTACAACCAGTCGGACAAGAACCACGGCATGGTCCCCGTGAAGGACGTCGTGGGGCGGGCCATCGTGATCGCCTGGCCGATCAACCGCTGGGACACGCTGCCGGTGCCGGACACCTTCGACCAGGCCGGTCTGAACGCCCAGCCGGCCGCCGCGGGCTGGGCGGTCGCGCCGCAGGGGCTGGCGCTCGCCGGTGTGGTGCCGGTGGTGTGGTGGCGGCGCAGGAAGCGCTAGTCCGCCCGGCGCGGGCAGTGATCCCACCCGTTTGCTGACCCCGGCCGGTACCCCCGGGTAGGGTGCGGACCCATGGGTGGCGAGAGCATGACGCACACGGCCCCGCGCAGCGGCGGCACAGGCACGGGCCCGGTGGGCAGCCGGACCGGACAGCGCTTGTCCGGGCTGGCCGTCGCACTGGGCCTCGTGCTGTTCCTCGGCGGTTTCGCCTGGGGAGCGGTCGTCTACCGGCCGTACACCGTGCCCACCAGCTCCATGACGCCGACGATCGACGCGGGCGACCGGATCCTGGCGCAGCGGGTCGACGGCACCGACGTGCGCCGCGGTGACGTCGTCGTCTTCAAGGACGCGACCTGGGCCAACGCGCCCATGGTCAAGCGCGTGGTCGCGGTCGGCGGCGACACGGTCTCCTGCTGCCAGGACGGCAAGCTCAAGGTCAACGGCAAGGAGATCGACGAAACGTACCTGCCCAAGGGCACACCGGCCGAGATGAGCAACTTCCCGACGGTGACCGTCCCCAAGGGCCGGCTGTTCCTGCTCGGCGACGAGCGCGGCAACTCCGTCGACTCCACCGCCCACCTGACCGACGCCGCCAGCGGCACGGTGGCCCGCTCCGCCGTGGACGCCCGCGTGGACGCCGTCGTGTGGCCCATGAAGGGCATGCTGGAGCGCCCCACCGGCTTCGAACCGCTCGGCGCCCTCTCCTCGCCCGGACCACTGCGCACGATCACCGCCCTGGTGATCGCCGGCGCGGCGCTCGTCCTGGGCGGCGGCGCCTACGGCCCGATCGCCAAGCGCGCGGACGCGGCCCGGGCCCGCCGGGCGAGTGCGGAGCCCGCAGGTGCCCGCTGAGGCCGTGAGCGCGGGCCAGGACGGCCGCGGGGGCGGACTGCGCAAGGTCGCCCGGGTCGTGCTGCTCGACCCGCGGGACCGCATCCTGCTGCTGCACGGGCACGAGCCGGACGATCCGGCCGACGACTGGTGGTTCACCCCCGGCGGCGGCGTGGAGGGCGACGAGACCCGTGAACAGGCCGCCCTGCGGGAACTCGCCGAGGAGACGGGCATCACCGGGGCCGAGGTCGAGCTCGGCCCGGTGCTGTGGCGGCGGAGGTGCTCGTTCCCGTTCGCGGGCCGCCGCTGGGACCAGGACGAGTGGTACTACCTGGCTCGTACGGACCGTACGGCGATCGCCGCCACCGGGCTGACCGAGCTGGAACGGCGCAGCGTCGCCGGAGCGCGCTGGTGGACGTGTCCGGAACTGAGCCGGGCACATGAGACGGTGTATCCGACCAGACTCGCCGGGCTGCTGCGCACGCTGCTCGACGAAGGTCCCCCGGCCAGGCCCGTGATCCTTGACCCGGAAATCGTCTAGGGGCTCGCGGGACTGGCGCACAATGGTGGGATCGCACGGCTGAAGGGGAACATGCCATGAGCGCCGAGGACCTCGAGAAGTACGAGACCGAGATGGAGCTGAAGCTCTACCGGGAGTACCGCGATGTCGTCGGTCTGTTCAAATACGTGATCGAGACCGAGCGGCGCTTCTACCTGACCAACGACTACGAGATGCAGGTGCACTCGGTCCAGGGTGAGGTGTTCTTCGAGGTGTCCATGGCGGACGCCTGGGTGTGGGACATGTATCGGCCGGCGCGGTTCGTGAAGCAGGTGCGGGTCCTCACGTTCAAGGACGTGAACATCGAGGAGCTGAACAAGAGCGACCTGGAGCTGCCGAGCGGGTGAGGTTCACCCCGGCGGGTGACCGGGTTGTCCACAACCGCTGAGCTGTCCACCAAGATCCACTTCATGGTGGCGGCCGCGTGATCGTTGGCGCCGGAGGTGGTGCCGACATGAACGCACGCAGTGCGATGGGCAGGTACGGAGAGACCCTGGCGGCCAGGCGGCTGGCGGAGGCGGGGCTGACGGTCCTGGAGCGCAACTGGCGCTCGGGCCGGTCCGGCGAGATCGACATCGTGGCCCGGGACGGCGACGTCCTGGTCGTCTGCGAGGTGAAGACCCGCAGGGAAGGTCCCTTCGAGCATCCCATGGCGGCCGTGACCCGGCAGAAGGCGGACCGGCTGCGGGACCTCGCCGAGCGGTGGATCCAGACCCATGGGGGCGCGCCGCCCGGCGGCGTCCGCATCGACGTGGTCGGGGTGCTGCTGCCGGCCCGGGGCGCGGCCGTGGTCGAGCACGTGCGGGGGGTGGCCTGATGGCATTCGCCCGTACGTGTTCGGTGGCGCTGGTGGGCGTCGAGGGCGTGGTCGTCGAGGTCCAGGCCGACCTCGAGCCGGGTGTCGCGGCGTTCACGCTGGTGGGGCTGCCCGACAAGAGCCTCACGGAGAGCCGGGACCGGGTGCGCGCCGCCGTCGTCAACTCGGGCGCGGCCTGGCCGCAGAAGAAACTCACGGTGGGCCTGAGCCCGGCCTCCGTGCCGAAGTCCGGCAGCGGCTTCGACCTGGCCGTCGCGGCGGCGGTCCTCGGCGCGGCGGAACGCATCGACCCGCGGGTCCTCGCCGACATCGTGATGATCGGGGAGCTAGGGCTGGACGGGCGGGTGCGGCCGGTGCGCGGGGTGCTGCCGGCGGTGCTGGCGGCGGCGGACGCGGGGTATGAGCAGGTGGTGGTGCCGGAGTGCGCGGCGGCCGAGGCGTCCCTCGTGCCCGGGGTCTCCGTCCTGGGCGTCCGCAGCCTGCGGCAGCTGATCGCCATCCTGGCCGACGAACCCGTACCCGAAGAGGAGCCCGACGAACTGGGACGCCCGGACCCGCTCCTCGCCGGCCTGCGCGTGCCGGGCACGGGCGCGGCCACCGGCATGCACAGCGTCGGCGCCGCCCAGCACGACCACGGCCACGACCTCTCGGACGTCGTGGGGCAGACGTCGGCGCGCACGGCGGTGGAGGTGGCCGCGGCGGGCGGGCACCACCTCTTCCTGGAGGGGCCGCCCGGGGCGGGCAAGACGATGCTCGCGGAGCGGCTGCCCACCGTCCTGCCCCGGCTCGGCCGGCAGGAGTCGCTGGAGGTCACGGCGGTCCACTCGGTGGCGGGTCTGCTGCCTCCCGGCAAGCCGCTGATCGACGTCGCCCCGTACTGCGCCCCGCACCACTCGGCCACGATGCAGGCACTCGTCGGTGGCGGTCCGGGCATCGCGCGGCCCGGCGCGGTGTCGCTGTCCCACCGCGGGGTGTTGTTCCTGGACGAAACTCCGGAATTCAACAGCCAGGCCCTGGACGCCCTCCGCCAGCCGCTGGAGGCCGGGCACGTCGTGATCGCGCGCAGCGCGGGAGTCGTGCGCTTCCCGGCGAAGTTCCTCATGGTGCTCGCGGCCAACCCCTGTCCGTGCGGCCGGTTCTCCCTGCGGGACGACCTGTGCGAGTGCCCGCCCTCGGCGATCCGCCGGTACCAGGCGAGGCTCTCCGGACCGCTGCTCGACCGCGTCGACCTGCGCGTCGAGGTGGACCGTGTCACCCGCACCGAGCTGACCGCCTGCGGTGCCCGGGGCGAGTCCACCGCGACGGTCGCCGACCGGGTCCGGGCGGCCCGGGAGCGGGCTGCGGAGCGCCTGGCGGGCACCCCCTGGCGGACGAACAGCGAGGTGCCCGGCCGCGAGCTGCGCAGCCGCTGGCACGCGACCTCCGGGGCGATGGACGAGGCGGAGCGGAACCTGGAGCGGGGCGTCCTGACCGCCCGCGGGCTCGATCGCGTCCTGCGCGTGGCCTGGACCGTGGCCGATCTCGTCGGCCACGACCGGCCCGACGCGACGGACGTCGCCCTCGCGCTCCAGTTGCGGACCGGCGTGCCGAGGGGCGTGCCCATGGCCATCGGGGCGCTGACGTGAGCGTCCTCGACGACCCGGACGACGAACTGCTCGCCCGCGTCTTCCTCACCCGCGTCATCGAGCCCGGGGACGAAGCCGGTGGGCGGTGGGTGCGGGAGTTCGGGGTCGGGGGAGTGGTGCGGCGGCTGGTGGAGGGCGGGGTGCCTCTGCCGGGGGTGAGCGGGAAGCGGTGGGCCGGGCTGCTGGCCCGGGCCGCGGTCGCCCGGCCGCGGCGGGATCTGGAGGTCGCCCGGGACGCCGGCGTGCGGTTCGTGTGCCCCGGGGACTCCGAGTGGCCCGGGCAGCTCGACGATCTCGGGGACGCCCGGCCCCTGGGCCTCTGGGTGCGGGGGAAGCCCAGCCTGCGCATGTGGGCGCTGAGGTCGGTCGCCGTCGTCGGCGCCCGGGCCTGCACCGAGTACGGGGCGCACATGGCGGCCATCCTCGCCGCCGGCCTCGCCGAGCAGGGCTGGGTCGTGGTGTCCGGCGGCGCCTACGGTGTCGACGGCGCCGCCCACCGCGGAGCGCTCGGCGCGGGCGGCGCCACCGTCGCCGTCCTCGCCTGCGGCGTCGACCGGCCCTACCCGCGCGGACACACCCAGCTGATCGGCAGAATCGCCGAACAGGGGCTCGTCATCGGCGAGTTGCCACCCGGTGATCACCCGACGCCGAGCCGGTTCATCCTGCGGAACCGCGTGATCGCGGCCCTCACCCGCGGCACCGTGGTCGTCGAGGCCGCCCACCGCAGCGGCTCCCTGGTCACCGCCCGGGCGGCCCAGCGCCTGGGCCGGCACACGATGGGCGTGCCGGGCCCCGCCACCAGCGCGCTCTCCGCCGGGGTGCACGATCTTCTGCGCGCGGAAGCGGCCCTGGTCACCGACGCCGCCGAGGTCGTGGAGCTGGTCGGCGAGATCGGGCAGCTGGCCCCCGACCGGCGCGGGCCCGTCCTGCCCCGGGACCTGCTGGAGCCGGCCGCCCGGCAGGTGCTCGCCGCGCTGCCGGGGCGACGGGCCGCCCGGCCGGACGAGATCGCGCGGCGCGCACAGACCGCACAGGACGACGCGATCGCGAGACTGTACGAACTCCGAGCACTCGGTTACGTCGAACGACACGGCGACGGCTGGAAGTTGACACGCCAGGCGGTGATGTCGGTCCGCGGCGGTCCCGAGCCGTGAGCACCGGCCGTGTTCGGCCGTCCGGGGGAACCCCGACACCCCTTGGAAATTCGCCCAGTTGGGGTCCTCCGGTCGGCGCGCCGAGCGATCGCGGCGCCCCGGCGGGATGCCTTCCGGAACGTATCTGCGCCCCCTTCGGCCACCGTCCTTCGCGCACCGCGACACCGCAGTCACGCTACGCTCACGAGGATCCCGACACGGACAGGCAACTCGACATCAGACAGACAGCTCACCCCAGCAGCACCACTTCGCAGCAGAACGGCACAAGGCGACGAATGCCCCAGCACACCTCCGGGTCCGACCGGGCGGCGATCCCCCCAGCCGCCCGTGACGGTGGCAGCGTGCGGCCGCCCGCTCCCTCGACGCTCGACGAGCTGTGGCGGTCGTACAAGGCGACGGGGGACGAACGGCTGCGGGAGCAGCTGATCCTGCACTACTCGCCGCTGGTCAAGTACGTCGCGGGCCGGGTCAGCGTGGGCCTGCCGTCCAACGTCGAGCAGGCGGACTTCGTCTCCTCCGGGGTGTTCGGGCTGATCGACGCGATCGAGAAGTTCGACATCGACCGGGAGATCAAGTTCGAGACGTACGCGATCACCCGGATCCGCGGCGCGATGATCGACGAGCTGCGGGCGCTGGACTGGATCCCGCGCTCCGTGCGGCAGAAGGCGCGCAACGTGGAGCGGGCGTACGCCACGCTGGAGGCGCGGCTGCGGCGCACGCCGACGGAGGGCGAGGTGGCCTCCGAGATGGGCATCGCGGTCGAGGAACTCCACGCGGTGTTCAGCCAGTTGTCACTGGCCAACGTGGTCGCCCTGGAGGAGCTGCTGCACGTGGGTGGTGAGGGCGGCGACGGGCTGAGCGTCATGGACACGCTGGAGGACACCGCCGCCGACAACCCGGTGGAGGTCGCCGAGGACCGGGAGCTGCGGAGGTTCCTCGCCCGGGCGATCAACACGCTGCCCGAGCGGGAGAAGACCGTGGTCACGCTCTACTACTACGAGGGCCTCACGCTGGCCGAGATCGGGAACGTGCTGGGCGTGACCGAGAGCCGGGTCAGCCAGATCCACACCAAGTCCGTGCTCCAGCTCAGAGCGAAACTGGCGAGCTTCGGCCGCTGACCTGGCCGGATGGTGTCGGCCCGGTGGGAGCCACTCCCGTCCGGCCCGGTGCGTCCGTAGAGTGTTGACGTGCCAAGGATTCGAGCGGCCTCCGTGGCCGAGCACCGGTCGATGCAGCGAGCCGCCCTGCTGGACGCGGCTCGTTCCTTGTTGTCCGAGGGCGGTACGGAGGCGCTGACCTTCCCGGCCCTCGCCGAGCGGACGGGCCTCGCGCGATCGTCCGTCTACGAGTACTTCCGGTCGCGGGCGGCCGTGGTCGAGGAGCTGTGCGAGGTCGACTTCCCCGTCTGGGCCGCGGAGGTGTCGGCGGCGATGGAGCGGGCGGAGACGCCCGAGGCCAAGGTCGAGGCGTATGTGCGGCAGCAGCTGGAGCTGGTCGGGGACCGGCGGCACCGGGCCGTGGTGGCGATCTCCGCGAGTGAGCTGGACGCGGGGGCCCGGGAGAAGATCCGGGGGGCGCACGGCGGGCTGGTCACGATGATCGTCGAGGCGCTGGCCGAGATGGGGCACGAGCAGCCCCGGCTCGCGGCGATGCTGGTGCAGGGCGTCGTGGACGCGGCCGTGCGGCGGATCGAGCTGGGGGCCGCGGAGGAGCCCGGGGCCATCACCGAGGCGGCTGTCTCCATGGCTCTGCGGGGTGTGCGGGGCTGAGCCCCGTCAGCGGACACCCCCTGCTCGCAGAGCTTGGGGGAAGCCCGGCTGCCCGGCTAGGTGAGGACGGGCAGCAGCCTCGACGGGCCCCTGTTCAGGAGCCACGGTGGCAGCAGGGACAGCGGGTTCAGGTAGGTATCGCCCCGCCGCAGACCCCAGTGCACGCAGGGAGCGGAGCAGTGTGAGCCCGTTGCCGCCACCGTGCCGATCACCTCGCCCGGCTCCACCTCCTCGCCCTCCTCGACGGACGCCGTCACCGGCTCGTAGGTCGTGCGGAGCGGGGGATCACCGGTCCCCGTGAGGTCCACCGAGACCACCCCCTTGCCGGCCACCCGGCCCGCGAAGGCCACCCGGCCCGCCGCCACCGCCCGTACCGGCGTCCCGGGCGCTGCCGCCAGGTCGACGCCCCGGTGGCCCGGGCCGTACACCGTCGCCGGAGGCTCCCAGCCGCGCAGGACCGGGGGACGCAACCCCACGGGCCAGGCGCGGCCGAGGGCCGGCACCGTCGCGTCCGTGCCGGTCAGGGACAGGCTCGGCGGTGGGGACAGCAGGGCCGTCACCGTGAACACCAGCAGCAGGATCAGCCGCGTGCACCCGCGCACACATCGTTTCGCTCGCATGCCGAAAGCGTCCCGGACCGCCGCCCGTCACCGGCCGTGGCTGTGGACCACCGCCCGGTTGTGGACAACGGCGTCACCCGGCGCCCCGCGGGTCCCGTACACTTCTGGTGGCGATCCGGGTCACCGGGTCGACTTCGCACGCCCCGATATGCAGCCCGGCAACGGGCCGTATCAGCGCCCCTCGGTCCCTCGTGGCACGGCGCGCAGCGGGCGTCAGGCGCGGAAGCCGTCCGGCATCCGCGGCACAACCGAGAAATTCAAGGAGAAACGGCCATGGCCGTCGTCACGATGCGGGAGCTGCTGGAGAGCGGCGTCCACTTCGGTCACCAGACCCGTCGTTGGAACCCGAAGATGAAGCGCTTCATCTTCACGGAGCGCAACGGCATCTACATCATCGACCTGCTCCAGTCGCTGTCGTACATCGACCGCGCCTACGAGTTCGTCAAGGAGACCGTCGCCCACGGCGGCACGGTCATGTTCGTCGGCACGAAGAAGCAGGCGCAGGAGGCCATCGCCGAGCAGGCCACCCGCGTCGGCATGCCCTACGTCAACCAGCGCTGGCTGGGCGGCATGCTCACCAACTTCTCGACCGTCTACAAGCGTCTGCAGCGCCTCAAGGAGCTCGAGCAGATCGACTTCGAGGACGTCGCCGCGTCCGGTCTGACCAAGAAGGAGCTTCTCGTGCTCTCGCGCGAGAAGGCCAAGCTGGAGAAGACCCTCGGCGGTATCCGCGAGATGCAGAAGGTGCCCAGCGCCGTCTGGATCGTGGACACCAAGAAGGAGCACATCGCCGTTGGTGAGGCCCGGAAGCTGAACATCCCGGTCGTCGCGATCCTCGACACCAACTGCGACCCCGACGAGGTCGACTACAAGATCCCGGGCAACGACGACGCGATCCGCTCCGTCACCCTGCTCACCCGCGTCATCGCCGACGCCGTCGCCGAGGGCCTCATCGCCCGCAGCGGTGTCGCCACCGAGGGCAAGGGCGAGAAGGCCGCCGGCGAGCCGCTGGCCGAGTGGGAGCGTGACCTGCTCGAGGGCGAGAAGAAGGCCGACGAGGCCGCCCCCGCCGCGGAGGCCGCCCCGGCCGCCGAGGCTGCTCCGGCCGCCGAGGCCGCCCCCGCCGAGGCGGAGGCCGAGAAGCCGGCCGAGGCCGAGCAGGCCTGACCCGTCAGTCCGCGTTGACGGCGGGAGCGGCACTCCATCACAGGACGCCTTCCGGCGCGATGAAGTCCGCTCCCGCCGTTCACCCGTAGGTCAGCGGAAGGACAGCACCCCCGGGCTCCATGGGGGTGCATCCCGCAGATCTTCGATCTTCCAGACTTCGAGAAAGATTCACAGACTCATGGCGAACTACACCGCCGCCGACGTCAAGAAGCTCCGCGAGCTCACGGGCGCCGGCATGATGGACTGCAAGAAGGCGCTGGACGAGGCCGAGGGCAACGTCGAGAAGGCTGTCGAAGCGCTCCGCATCAAGGGCCAGAAGGGCGTCGCCAAGCGCGAGGGCCGCTCCGCCGAGAACGGCGCCGTGGTCTCGATCATCGCCGACGACAACTCCTCCGGTGTCCTCGTCGAGCTGAAGTGCGAGACGGACTTCGTCGCCAAGGGCGAGAAGTTCCAGGCCGTGGCCACCGCCATCGCCGAGCACGTCGCCAAGACCTCCCCGGCCGACCTGGAGGCCCTGCTCGCCTCCGAGATCGAGGCCGGCAAGACCGTCCAGGCGTTCGTCGACGAGGCCAACGCCAACCTGGGCGAGAAGATCGTCCTGGACCGCTTCGCGCAGTTCGCCGACGGCTACGTCACGGCGTACATGCACCGCACGATGCCCGACCTGCCCCCGCAGATCGGTGTCCTCGTCGAACTGGACAAGCCGAACGCGGAGATCGCCAAGGGCGTCGCCCAGCACATCGCCGCCTTCGCGCCGAAGTACCTCTCCAAGGAGGACGTGCCGGCCGAGGTCGTCGAGTCCGAGCGCCGCGTCGCCGAGGAGACCACCCGCGCCGAGGGCAAGCCCGAGGCCGCCCTGCCGAAGATCGTCGAGGGTCGCCTCAACGGCTTCTTCAAGGACGCCACGCTGCTCGGCCAGCCGTACGCGCTCGACAACAAGAAGTCCGTCCAGAAGATCCTGGACGAGGCCGGTGTCACCCTGAAGCGCTTCACGCGCATCAAGGTCGGCATCTGAGTCCGTACCGCGATCGACGCCCGACCCCGATAGGGTCGACAGCAGTCGTCCGCGTACGCCGTCACAGGGGTGACGGACGACAGCAGATCTGACGAGGAGGCCATTGCCGTATGGGATGCGAAACACGCCCCGCCGGCAATGGCCTTCTTCGCATGCGCACCACGTGAAAGAGGCGGGATCCCCCATGACCACCAAGGCCCAGAAGAGCGACGACGGCAAAGTACGCGGCCGGTTTCTGCTGAAGCTGTCCGGAGAGGCCTTCTCCGGCGGTGGGGGCCTGGGCGTCGACCCCGACGTGGTGCACAAGATCGCCCGCGAGATCGCGGCCGTCGTGCGCGACGGCGCGCAGATCGCGGTCGTCATCGGCGGCGGCAACTTCTTCCGCGGCGCCGAACTCCAGCAGCGCGGCATGGACCGGGCCCGCTCCGACTACATGGGCATGCTCGGCACGGTCATGAACTGCCTCGCCCTGCAGGACTTCCTGGAGAAGGTCGGCGTGGACTGCCGCGTGCAGACCGCCATCACCATGGGCCAGGTCGCCGAGCCGTACATCCCGCTGCGCGCCGTACGGCACCTGGAGAAGGGCCGTGTGGTGATCTTCGGCGCCGGTATGGGCATGCCCTACTTCTCCACCGACACCACCGCCGCCCAGCGCGCCCTGGAGATCGACGCCGAGGCGCTGCTGATGGGCAAGAACGGCGTGGACGGGGTCTACGACTCCGATCCGAAGACCAACCCGGACGCCGTGAAGTTCGACCACCTCGGCTACGGCGAGGTCATCACCCGCGACCTGAAGGTCGCCGACGCCACGGCCGTGACGCTGTGCCGCGACAACAAGCTCCCGATCGTGGTCTTCGAGCTGCTCGCGGAGGGCAACATCGGACGCGCCGTCAAGGGTGAGAAGATCGGCACGCTGGTGGGGGACCCCGGCAGCCGGGACTGAGCACCCCGAGAGCCGGGGCCGGGTCCCCGGGAACAACCCCGTCCGGGGGACGGACGGGACGGAGCCGGGCCGGGGGATGGACAATGTCCTGCCGGTCGGGAACCGTGCAGGAAGAAGACGCGACGCAGCCGGCCGCCGCCCCACATGGAACCGCAGCCGGGCCTACTCAAGACACGCAGGAGCAAGTGGTGATCGAAGAGACCCTCCTCGAGGCCGAGGAGAAGATGGAGAAGGCCGTCGTGGTCGCCAAGGAGGACTTCGCCGCGATCCGCACCGGCCGTGCGCACCCGGCGATGTTCAACAAGATCGTGGCCGACTACTACGGCGCGCCGACCCCGATCAACCAGCTGGCCTCGTTCTCGGTGCCCGAGCCGCGCATGGCCGTGGTGACCCCGTTCGACAAGAGCGCGCTGCGCAACATCGAGCAGGCCATCCGCGACTCCGACCTGGGCGTCAACCCGAGCAACGACGGCAACATCATCCGGGTGGTGTTCCCCGAGCTGACCGAGGAGCGCCGCCGCGAGTACATCAAGGTCGCCAAGGGCAAGGGTGAGGACGCCAAGGTCTCCATCCGCTCCGTGCGCCGCAAGGCCAAGGACGCCATCGACAAGCTGATCAAGGACGGCGAGGTCGGCGAGGACGAGGGCCGCCGTGCGGAGAAGGAGCTCGACGACACCACCGCGAAGTACGTCGCGCAGGTGGACGAGCTCCTGAAGCACAAGGAAGCGGAGCTGCTCGAGGTCTGATGAACGACTCTTCCTGGGGGGCGCCGCCACAGGCCGGGTACTGGGGGCCCACCGACCACCCGCATGGACACGGGCAGGTCCACACCCCCGGCCAGGGGCACGTCCAGGGGGCCGCCCCGGCGGGTCCCGCATACGATGCGCATGACGCGCCTCAGACTCGGCCCATGCCCATCGTGCCCGACGTAGCCGCATACGGCGGAAACCAGGATGACGACCGAGGGGCTGCTCGGCGGAGCGGCCCTCCGGTCCGGAACGACACGAATCCGGAGCCCATGCCCGACGCCTCGCAGCCGGCCCCCAAGCCGCAGAAGAAGAGCGCGGGTCGCGACCTCAGTGCCGCGATAGGGGTAGGGGTCGGGCTCGGCGCGGTGATCGTCGCGTCGCTGTTCGTCGTCAAGGCCGTGTTCGTCGGCGTGATCGCGGTCGCCGTCGTGGTGGGCCTGTGGGAACTGACCAAGCGGCTGGAGGAGCGCAAGGGCATCCGGGCGCCGCTCGTGCCGCTCGCGCTCGGCGGTGCCGCGATGGTCGTCGCCGGGTACGTCCGGGGCGCCGAGGGTGCCTGGGTCGCCATGGCGCTCACCGCGCTGGCCGTGCTGGTCTGGCGCATGACGGAACCGCCGGAGAACTACCTCAGGGACGTCACCGCGGGCGTCTTCGCGGCGTTCTACGTGCCGTTCCTGGCGACGTTCGTCGCGATGATGCTGACCGCGGACGACGGGCCGCAGCGGGTGCTCACCTTCCTGCTGCTCACCGTCGTCAGCGACACCGGTGCCTACGCCGTCGGCTGGCGCTTCGGCCGGCACAAGCTCGCCCCGCGCATCAGCCCCGGCAAGACCCGCGAGGGGCTGCTCGGCGCGGTCGCCTTCGCCATGGTCGCGGGCGCGCTGTGCCTGCAGTTCCTCATCGACGACGGTGTCTGGTGGCAGGGCCTGGTGCTGGGCCTCGCGGTCGCGGTCAGCGCCACGCTCGGCGACCTCGGCGAGTCCATGATCAAGCGGGACCTCGGCATCAAGGACATGGGCACGCTGCTGCCCGGCCACGGCGGCATCATGGACCGGCTCGACTCGCTGCTGCCCACGGCCCCCGTGGTGTGGCTGCTGCTCGTGCTCTTCGTGGGATCCGGCTGAGCGGATCCGCCCTGAGCCCCCGTCCACCAGGGCGGGGGCTCGTGGTCGTTTTCGGAGAGGCGGCGGACCACGCGAAGTGGGACGATTCAGGTGTACGCCGCAAAGGGGGTCATCATGTCCGCCATCAGACAGTCCATCGATGTCGACCGCGCTCCCACGGACGTCTACGACTACGTCATGGACACCCCGCGCATGCCGGAGTGGCAGCTGAGCGCCGTGTCCGCGGAACGTCTCGACGAGGGGCCCGTCGGCATCGGCTCCAAGGTCCGGGTCACCCGGCACATCGGGCGCCGCACGATGCCGATGACCATGGAGGTCACCGAGTACGACCCGCCGCACAGCTGGGGCCTGCGCGGGATCGACGGCCCCGTCCGGGCACGGGTCCACGGCGAGGTCGAGCCGTTCGACGAGGGCCGCCGCTCCCACGTGACGATCGAGGTCGACTTCGAGGGCCACGGCATGGGCAAGGTCCTCGTCCCGCTCGTCGTACGCCCGCAGGTCCGCAAGGAGCTGCCGCGCAACGAGCAGCTGCTCAAGGACCGGCTGGAGCACACGGGGGAGTAGGGCGACGGCTCTACCGTCTTACGAGACCGTCTTACGAGGCGAGCCCGGCCCGCTGCCGGCGGTCGGAGATCAGGAGGGTCACCGTGGTGACGGTGATCACGATCCAGCTCCCCCACATCGCCCACACCACGGGACGCAGGCCGACGGCGATGGTGCAGGCGACAACCGCGACCAGACTGGACAGCGTGGACACGGACAGAGCCTTGAGGGACCTTGGCATGTCCCCTCCTCTTCCTGCTGAGAGCGGCACCGAGCCACATGCTCCCAGAAGCCTGCCCGCAACGGGCGCCGTTCCCACTTCCCGTCCCTGACCGACCGCTGTCGATGGGCATCAGTGACCACCGTGTCGATCTGCGACACTGGTACAGCCATGCCTAAGCCCGGAGAACTCACTTTCGTCGCCCCGCGCGGAGCCAAGAAGCCGCCGCGGCATCTCGCCGACCTCACTCCTGCCGAGCGCAAGGAGGCGGTCGCCGCTGTCGGGGAGAAGCCGTTTCGCGCCAAGCAGCTCTCGCAGCACTACTTCGCGCGGTACGCGCACGATCCGGAGCAGTGGACCGACATCCCGGCCGGTTCTCGTGGGCGGCTGCAGGAGGCGTTGCTGCCCGAGCTGATGACCGTCGTGCGGCATCTGTCGACCGACCAGGGCACCACCCGCAAGACGCTCTGGCGGCTGTTCGACGGGACGCTCGTCGAGTCCGTGCTGATGCGCTACCCGGACCGGGTGACCATGTGCATCAGCTCGCAGGCCGGGTGCGGGATGAACTGCCCGTTCTGTGCGACGGGGCAGGCGGGTCTCGACCGGAACCTGTCCACCGCCGAGATCGTCCACCAGATCGTGGACGGGATGCGGGCCCTGCGGGACGGGGAGGTCCCCGGCGGCCCCGCGCGGCTCAGCAACATCGTCTTCATGGGCATGGGCGAGCCGCTCGCCAACTACAACCGGGTCGTCGGCGCCATCCGGCGGCTCACCGACCCCGAGCCGGACGGGGTGGGGCTGTCGCAGCGCGGGATCACCGTCTCCACCGTCGGTCTCGTGCCGGCCATCCACCGGTTCGCCGACGAGGGCTTCAAGTGCCGGCTGGCGATCTCGCTGCACGCCCCCGACGACGAGCTGCGCGACACCCTCGTGCCCGTGAACACGCGGTGGAAGGTCCGCGAGGTGCTGGACGCGGGCTTCGAGTACAGCGCCCGGTCCGGGCGGCGGCTGTCCATCGAGTACGCGCTGATCCGGGACATCAACGACCAGGCGTGGCGGGGTGACCGGCTCGGCCGGATGCTCAAGGGCAGGCCCGTGCACGTCAACCTCATCCCGCTGAACCCGACGCCCGGGTCGAAGTGGACGGCCTCCCGGCCCGAGGACGAGAAGGCGTTCGTGGAGGCCATCGCCGCGCATGGTGTGCCGGTGACGATCCGGGACACCCGTGGTCAGGAGATCGACGGGGCGTGTGGTCAGCTCGCCGCCACCGAACGGTAGTCTGACCGTCGTAAGAACATCTGCATATCCGACACCTGCACATTCCGACAGGGGAGCGCCACAGCGCTGAGAGTGCGGCACCCGGCCGCAGACCCTCCGAACCTGGCCCAGGTCATTCTGGGTAGGGAGATCGGTCACCACTCGAGCTGTTGCGCCCTGCCCGGGACCCCGGAAGTCCCGGGCAGGGCCGCGTCTTCTCCTGGTCACTCCAGGAGGAATCCAGTGAGCATCAACATCAGGCGGCTGACGGCGGTGGCCGTCGGGCTCGGCATGGTCGGCACGCTGGCCGCGTGCGGGTCGTCCGACGGCTCCCAGGGGGCCGGCGACTCCAAGACCGTGACGCTCGTCAGCCACGACTCGTGGGCCGCGTCCAAGGACGTCATCGCGGCCTTCGAGAAGCAGTCCGGCTACAAGGTCCGGGTCCTCAAGGACGGCGACGCCGGGCAGGCCGTGAACAAGGCCATCCTGACCAAGGACAACCCGCAGGGCGACGTCTTCTTCGGCGTCGACAACACGCTGCTGTCCCGCGCCCTCGACAACGGACTGTTCCAGCCGTACGAGGCGAAGGGGTCGGAGCGGATCAAGGCCGCGTACCGGGTCGACCAGGAGCAGCACCGCGTCACGCCCATCGACACCGGCGACATCTGCGTCAACTACGACAAGAAGTACTTCGCCGACCACAAGCTGGAGCCGCCGCGGAGCTTCGACGACCTGGTGAAGCCGCAGTACAAGAACCTGCTCGTGACCGAGAACGCCTCCGCGTCCTCGCCCGGCCTCGGTTTCCTGCTCGGCACCGCCGCGAAGTACGGGGACGACGGCTGGGCGGGCTACTGGAAGAGGCTCAAGGCCAACGGCGTGAAGGTCGTCGACGGCTGGGAGCAGGCCTACAACGAGGAGTTCTCCGGCTCGGCCGGCGGGAAGAAGGCCAAGGGCGACCGGCCGCTCGTCGTGTCGTACGCCTCCTCGCCGCCCGCCGAGGTCGTCTTCGCCGACCCGAAGCCGGCCACGGCCCCGACCGGGGTCGCCGAGGGCACCTGCTTCCGGCAGGTCGAGTACGCGGGGCTGCTCAGCAACGCCAAGAACGCCAAGGGTGGCAAGGCCCTCCTCGACTTCCTCGTCAGCGAGAGGTTCCAGCAGGACATGCCGCTCAACATGTTCGTGTACCCGGTGACCGAGGGCGCCCAGGTGCCGCCGGAGTTCGTGAAGTACGGGCCGCAGGCGAAGGACCCCGAGACCATGGACCCGGCGAAGATCGCCGACCACCGTGACCAGTGGGTCAAGTCGTGGACCTCACTCGTACTGAAGTAGCCCTCCGGAGGCGGGGCGCGGCGGCGCGGTTCGGTCTGCTGGCCGTGCCCGTCGCGTTCTTCGGGGTCTTCTTCGCCTATCCGGTCGCCGCGATCGTCGCGCGCGGCCTGAAGGCCGACGGGGCCTGGCACCTCGGGCGGATCGGGGAGGTGCTGGCGCAGTCCGACGTCCGGCACGTCCTGTGGTTCACCACCTGGCAGGCGCTCGTCTCCACCGCGCTCACGCTGCTGGTCGCGCTGCCCGGCGCGTATGTCTTCGCGCGCCTGGACTTCCCCGGCAAACACGTGCTGCGGGCGGTCGTGACCGTGCCGTTCGTGCTGCCGACGGTCGTCGTCGGTACGGCGTTCCTGGCGCTGGTCGGGCGCGGCGGGCTGCTCGACGAGCTGTGGGGCGTGCGGCTGGACACCACGGTGTGGGCGATCCTGCTCGCGCACGTCTTCTTCAACTACGCGGTCGTCGTGCGGACCGTCGGCGGGCTCTGGGCGCAGCTCGACCCGCGGCAGGAGGAGGCCGCGCGGATGCTCGGCGCGTCGCCCCTGAAGGCCTGGCGGCAGGTCACGCTCCCGGCCCTCGCGCCCGCGGTGGCCGCCGCCGCGCTGATGGTGTTCCTGTTCACCTTCACCTCCTTCGGCGTCGTCCAGATCCTCGGCGGGCCCACCTTCTCGACCCTGGAAGTGGAGATCTACCGGCAGACGTCCGAGATCTTCGACCTGTCCACGGCGGCCGTGCTGACGCTGGTCCAGTTCGTCGCGGTGGGGGCGGTCCTCGCCCTGCACGCCTGGACCGTGCGGCGGCGGGAGACGGCGCTGCGGCTGGTGGACGCCGCCGGGACCGCGCGCCGGCCGCGCGGCGCCGGGCAGGGGGCGCTGCTGGGCGGGGTCCTGGCCACCGTGGTCGTGCTGCTCCTGCTGCCGCCGGCCGTGCTGGTGCAGCGGTCCCTGGCCGCGCCCGGCTTCGGCTACTACCGGGCGCTCACCAGCGACGACGGGGGAGTGTTCCTGGTCCCGCCGATCGAGGCGGTCGGCAACTCCCTGTCGTACGCCGTCGCCGCCACGGCCATCGCCGTGGTGATCGGCTCGCTCGCCGCCGTCGCGCTCACCCGCCGGGACGCCGGGCGGTTCGTGCGCGGCTTCGACGCGCTGCTGATGCTGCCGCTCGGGGTGTCCGCGGTGACCGTCGGCTTCGGGTTCCTGATCGCCCTCGACGAACCGCCGCTGGACCTGAGGTCCTCCTGGATCCTCGTGCCGCTCGCGCAGGCGCTGGTCGGGGTGCCGTTCGTCGTCCGGACGATGCTGCCCGTGCTGCGGGCGGTGGACGCGCGGCTGCGGGAGGCGGCCTCGGTGCTGGGCGCCTCGCCGTGGCGGGTGTGGCGGGAGGTGGACCTGCCGATGGTGCGGCGGGCGCTGCTGATCGCCGCCGGGTTCGCCTTCGCCGTGTCGCTCGGGGAGTTCGGAGCGACGGTGTTCATCGCGCGGCCCGACAACCCGACGCTGCCGGTGGCCGTGGCCCGGCTGCTGGGGCGGCCCGGCGACCTCAACTACGGGCAGGCGATGGCCCTGTCGACGATTCTGATGGTGGTGTGCGCCGTGGCCCTGCTGGTGCTGGAGCGGCTGCGCACGGACCGGACCGGGGAGTTCTAGATGCTGCTGAGCCTGGAGGGCGCGACGGTCCGTTTCGGTGGGCGGGCCGTGCTGGACGCCGTCGACCTGGAGGTCGCCGAGCACGAGGTCGTGTGCGTGCTCGGGCCCAGCGGCAGCGGCAAGTCGACCCTGCTGCGCGCGGTGGCGGGGCTGCAGCCGCTCGACTCCGGGCGGGTCTCGCTCGACGGCCGCGACCAGGCGGGCGTGCCCGCGCACCGGCGGGGCGTCGGGCTGATGTTCCAGGACCACCAGCTGTTCCCGCAGCGGGACGTGGGCGGCAACGTGGCCTTCGGGCTGCGCATGCACGGGGCGCAGAAGCGGCAACAGGCCGAGCGCGTCCGGGAGTTGCTGGATCTCGTCGGGCTGCCGGGTGCGGCTCGCCGGGCCGTCGCGGCGCTGTCCGGAGGAGAGCAGCAGCGGGTCGCGCTGGCCCGGGCCCTGGCGCCGAGCCCCCGGCTGCTGATGCTGGACGAGCCGCTGGGCCAGCTCGACCGGTCGCTCCGGGAGCGGCTGGTCGTCGAACTCAAGGAGCTGTTCGGCCGGTTGGGCACGACCGTGCTCGCCGTGACCCACGACCAGGGCGAGGCCTTCGCGCTGGCCGACCGGGTCGTGGTGATGCGGGACGGGCGGATCGCCCAGTCCGGTACGCCCCTTGAGGTGTGGCAGCGGCCCGCCGACGCGTTCGTGGCCCGCTTCCTGGGCTTCGAGAACGTCGTCGAGGCGACCGTCGGGGCGGAGGCGGCGGACACGCCGTGGGGCAAGGTGCCCGTGCCGGAGGGGGCCCCGCAGGGCACGCGGACCCTGCTCGTCCGGCCCGCCGGGGTGCGCCTGGTGCCCGACGGCACCGGCCTGCGCTGCACGGTGGCCGCGCGCACCTTCAGGGGCACCCATGTCGCCGTCCACCTCCAGCCCGGGGACGCCCCGCGCCTGGAGGCGGCGTGTGCGCTGCGGGCGGCGCCCGAGGTGGGGGACGAGGTCGGGGTGGAGTTCGACGCGACCGAAATCGTGGTGCTCGACTGATCGTCGGCAGCCTAAGGTGCGGGCATGACTCGGCTCGCACACGATCGCTACTGCGACGAAATCGCCCATCAGGTAGGCCTGTTGAGGTCGGTGGTGACCTCCGGCGCCGATCTGTCCGGCACGGTGCCGACGTGCCCGGACTGGTCGCTGGAGGACCTGGTCCGGCACCTGGGCGGTGCCCTGCGCTGGGTGGAGCTCATCGTGCGGACCCGGGCCCAGGAGGAGGTGCCCGAGGAGGGGGTGCCGGGCTTCGCCGGGCCGGAGGCGCGGGGTGACGCCGCCGCCCTGGACGCATGGCTGGCGGAGAGCGGTGAGCAGGTCGTCGCCGCACTGCGGGAGGCCGGGCCGGACACCGGCGTGTGGAGCTGGGCGGGGGACCTCAGCTGCGGATTCTGGGCCCGCCGGGTGACGCACGAGATCACCGTGCACCGCGCCGACGCCGCACTCGCCGCCGGGCTGCCCTACGACGTCGCGCCCGAGGTGGCCGCCGACGCGATCGACGAGTGGCTGCAGATCGTGGAGTACGTGCAGCGGACCGCGCCGGACGACGCGGTGCGGGAACTGCGCGGCCCGGTCCGCAGCATCCATCTGCACGCCACCGACGCCCGGCCCGAGCTTGACGCGGAGTGGCTGATAGAGCTGACCGAGGACGGTGTCTCCTGGCGCCGGGGGCATGAGAAGGCCACGGTCGCCCTGCGCGGACCGCTCACCTCCGTGCTGCTCGCGTTCTACCGCCGACTGCCGCTGGACGCGGAGGAGTTGGAGGTCCTGGGCGACCGGAAGCTGCTGGAGTTCTGGCTGGAACGGGCGACGTTCGGCTGAGCCGGGAAGCCGCCATCTGTCTCGTGGCCCGGTGGAGCTGTCTCCTGGCCGGGCGGAGACGGGACGTGGCCCGCCCCCTGGTGCGGGGGACGGGCCACGTCTTGGTCGGCGGAGCGTCAGCTGTCGCTCTTCGCGCCGCGGCGGCGCATGCCGAAGAACACCGCACCGCCACCGACGACGACCAGGGCCGCCGCGATGCCGGCGATGATGCCGGTGTTGGAGTTGGCACCGGTCTCGGCGAGGTTCGAGTCACCGGCCGCCGGGGCGGGCGCGTTCCCCGCCGGCGTGGTGCTCTCGCTCTCCGACGGCGTCGGAGCCGGGGTGCCGGTGTCCTCGGCCGGCTTCGACGGGGAGGCCGACGGGGTCGGCGTGGCCGGCGGAGTCGACGCCGGGGGCTCCTCCTCCTTCTTGCAGGCCGTGGCCGGGGTGACGAGGTTCGGCTTGATGTCCTCGTCGACGTACGGAGTGGCCTTGACGTGGATGCGGTACTCCGCGTTCGGCTTCCACTCCTCGGCGAAGGTGATGGTGGTGCCCTCGCGCGAGCCCTTGACGACCTGCTCGCCGACCTTCTTGGCGTCGGCGCCGTTGTTCTGCAGGTACACGGTGACCGTGGCCGGGACGCCGGCGGGGTCCACGTCGGTGACGGTGATGACGCCCTTGTCGCCGTCGCACTTCGCCTCGGCGGAGAACTCGTTGATGTTGCAGGCGAGCGCGTTGCCGGCGGCACCGAGCGCGAGCGCGGCCGACGCCGAGGCGACACCGAGGACGCGCAGGGAACGAGCGACGGTACGGCGCGAGGCCGTACGGCGGGATACGGACAGAACTGCCACGTTTGTCCTTTACAGGATGCGTAATGCGGGGGGTTGGAGGCAGTGTTGACGGAACATCAGCACTACCGGGAGGCTCACAGGTCTATAAGCGCCGCATAAGTAGTGTCAACGCATATGCAGGGTGCAAGCACTTGCTTTGCCAGCTTATTAACCGCCGAGACGTTTCAACGCCTCGGGTGCCTTCTCGATCCGGTCGACCAGCGCGATCCGCGCCTCCATCGACCGCCCCTCGGCCAGCGACCGCAGCAGCGGCCACGCCGGCAGCTTCTCCGTCCAGTGCGCCCGGTCCACGAGCACCATGGGCGTCGGCTCGCCGCGCGACTCGTAGTAGTTGGGCGTCGCGTTGTCGAAGATCTCCTGTACGGTCCCGGCGGCGCCCGGCAGGAACACCACACCCGCGTTCGACCGGGCCAGCAGGCCGTCCTCGCGGGTGGCGTTGGCGAAGTACTTGGCGATGTGGGACGCGAAGGCGTTCGGCGGCTCGTGGCCGTAGAACCAGGTCGGGATGCCGACGGAACGGCCGCCCTGCGGCCAGCGGCCGCGTATCTCGAAGGCGGCCGTCGCCCACTGGGTGATCGACGGGGTGAACCGCGGTGCCTTGGCGAGCAGTTCGAGGGACTCGGTGAGCATGTCCTCGCCGAACGGGGCGGCGTACGCGCCGAGGTTCGCCGCCTCCATCGCGCCCGGGCCGCCTCCGGTGGCGACCGTGAAACCGGCCCGGGCCAGCTCGCGTCCGAGCCGGGCGGCACCGGCGTACTCCTGCGTGCCGCGGGCCATCGCGTGGCCGCCCATCACGCCCACCACCCGGGCGCCGGACAGGAGTTCGTCGAGGGCGTCGGAGACGGAGTCGTCGTGGACCGAGCGCAGCATGGAGGCGTAGATGTCCCGGTCCGCCTTCGTGCGCTGGAACCAGGCGTACGCCTGGGCGTCGGCGGTGGCCTCGTAGCCGTCCGCCAGCGACGCGAACAGCTCGTCCGGCGTGTAGACATGGCCGCGGTACGGGTCGAAGGGCAGGTCCGGGACCGGCGGGAAGACCAGGGCGCCGTCGGCGCGGATCTTCGCGGCCGCGTCCTCGCGCATCGCGCAGCCGAGGAAGACCGCGCCCGCGGTGTCCGTGCCGAGCAGTTCACGCGTACGGTCCGTCAGGTCGACGGCCTGGACGCGGTAGCCGGCGAGTGTGCCGCGTGCCGAGACGGTGGCGTCGAACTCCTCGAGCGTCTCGATCTCACGGTCGTCGTGGTGGGCCGCATGGGCGGGCATCGTCTGCACCCGCCCATGCTGGCACAGCCACGTCTCAGCCTTCGATGGCCGACGGGTCCATCCACACGACCTCGAAGGTGTGGCCGTCCGGGTCGTCGAAGGAGCGGCCGTACATGAAGCCGTGGTCCTGGGTCTCGCCGCTGACGGAGCCGCCCGCAGCGACCGCCTTCTCGACCAGTTCGTCGACCTTCTCGCGGCTCTCGGCGCTCAGCGCGATCAGCACCTCGCTGGTCCGCTTCGGGTCCGCGATCTCCTTCTTGGTGAACTGGGCGTACTTCTCCTTCGTGAGCACCATCACGACGATGGTGTCGCTGATCACGACCGAGGCGGCCGTGTCGTCGCTGAACTGCTCGTTGATCGAGTAGCCGAGCTCCGTGAAGAACTTCTTGGAGGCGTCGAGGTCGTTGACGCACAGGTTCACGAAGATCATCTGCTGGTACATGCGGGTCTCTCCCATCGGGTCCGTGTCGTTACGCGGGGATAGACCGGGGTACGGAGCGGAACTCATCGCCGTTCGAAGATTTTTTTCGTACGGATTTTCCCGACGGCTGCCAGCGGGCTTACGGCACGCTTCCGGTGGGCTTCAGCGGGCCAGCGGCAGGGCCGCCAGCTCGGCGACCGTCAGGGTGAGCGGGCCGAACAGGGCGAGCAGGGCGCCCGCGCGCAGGGCGGCGGCGCCGCGCAGCATCGTCGCGGGCGCGCCGAGGCGCAGCAGCGCGGCGGTGGTGTCGGCGCGGGCCTGCCGGGTCTCGACGGCGGCCGTGAGGAGTGTGCCCACGGTGCAGCCGGTCACGAGGAGCACGCCGAGGGTGGTGAGCGGGCCGAGCGACAGTCCGTCCGGGGCGTGCAGCAGCGCCATGGCCCACGCGGCCGACAGGACCGCGCTGACGACGCCCAGGGGGCGGCCGATGCGGCCGGCCTCGGCCATGAGGATGCGGCCGGCCAGCAGCCGCAGGGCACCGGGGCGGGCCGACTGGAGCAGGCGTCCGCACAGGTGCGTCAGGCCCGGGCCCGCCAGGGCCAGGCCGACGGCGGCCAGCGCCCAGCCGGCCAGGACGCCGGGGGAGGCGCCGGAGAAGGTGAGGTCGGGGGCGGTCGGGGCGGTGCGGCTCGTGTAGGTCTCCACGGCGAGGCCCGCGGCCAGGAGGGTGATGCCCCAGGGGAGACCGGTGGGGGCAGCGGTGGGGGAACCGCCGGTCCCGGGCGGGTCCGGCAGCGCCGCCGCGAGGGCGTCGGGGCCGTCGGCGCCGCGCGTTGCGGCCGGGGAGGGGGCAGCGGCGGGGCTGTCGGCGCCGCGCGCTGCGGTCGCGGACGGTGCGGACCGCTGGGCGGGAGTCCCGTCGGGGCGGGGCGCGTTCACCGGGTCCGGTGCCTGTGCGTTCCGGGCGGTGTTCAGCTGGTCCGGTGCCTGCGGGTGCGGGGCGAGGTGGGCGGTGTTCAGCGGGTGTCGGGCGGGGGCGCCGTCGGGGGTGCCGGGGCCGGATGTCGCCGGGTGCCGGGCCGGGGCGTCCTCGGAGTCGCCGGGGTCGGATGTCGCGGGGTGCCGGGCCGGGTCGCTGTCGGGGGTGCCGGGGCCGGTCGCCGCCGTCTGCCGGGCGGGATCACCGTCGGGCCGGGCGGCGTCCCCGGGGGCCGGCGCGGCCGGGTGGCGGGTCGGGTCGCCGTACGGGATCACCGCGCTCACCGCGTCGCGTGCCGCGGGGTCCGCGAGCGCGCTCACCGTACCGGCGGAGATGCTGCCGCTGCCGGGGGCAGAACCGGTGCCGTCGCCGGAGCCAGAACGGGAGCCGTCGCCGGAGGCAGAACCGGCGCCGGTGCCAGAGACAGCACCGGAACCGGCGGCGGTCGGCGCCGACGCCCCTTCGCCCGTGCGGGCCTGCGGCGGGCTGCCCTGCGGCGCGGAGTCGGTGGAGTGGCCGGGCGTGGGCCGGACGATCTGCCGTCCGAACCTGCCGTACGCCCCGAAGGTCTCGCGCTTGCTCTCACGGCGGTACGCGCCGAAGCGGCCGTACATCCCGGGCGTCCGGGGCGTCCGGGGCGCCGGTCCCGCCTCCCTCGGCCGCAGCGCCAGCGCCACGGCCGCCGACGCGCCGAAGGGCACGATCCCGAGCAGCGTCAGGGTGCCCGCCAGCGGCAGCGGCTGGCCGGAGGCGAGGGGCCCGGCGGCCGCCCCGTCGAACGGCAGGCCCGACAGATCGCCCCGCAGATGCAGGAAGACGAGCAGGGCCAGCATCGAGCCGAGCGTGCAGGACAGGGCCGTCGTCGCCGCCGAGACGACCATCAGCCGCAGCGGGCCGAGGCCGATCGCGGAGAGGCCGGGCCGGGGTTTCGTGGCGGGGTCGGTGCGTGCCACGGCGACGGCGAAGTAGATCGTGGCGGCCAGCGGGGCCGCGCACCACGCCAGGCGCATCAGGGACTCGCCGGTGGCGCCGGGGTGGCCGAGGGCGTGGCCCAGGGCGCACAGCAACAGGAAGCTCGTGCCCGCCGAGGCCGCCGCGACCAGGAGGCGGCGCAGCTGGACGGCGGGGTGGGCGCCGCGGGTCAGACGGAGAGCGAGCACGCGGCCCGGCCTTCCGGCTCGGCGGTCTCGGCGACCGGCGGCAGGTGCACCGTCTGCACGCGGCGCCCGTCGAGCAGCGACACCGTGCGGTCGGCGAGCGTCGCGGTGTCGGGGTCGTGGGTGGCCAGGACGACGGTGATGCCGTGGGAGCGGGCCGCCGTGGTGAGGGTGCGCAGGACGTGGGCGCGGTCGGCGCGGTGCAGCGGGGCCGTGGGCTCGTCCGCGAACAGCACCGAGGGGGCGGGGGCGAGGGCGCGGGCGATGCAGACCCGCTGGCGCTCGGCCTGGACCAGCTGGTGCGGGCGCTTGCGGGCACCGTCGCCGATGTCGAGGCGCTCCAGCCACTCCAGGGCGGCGGTCTTCGCGCGGCGCCGGCTGGTGCCGCGCAGCATCAGCGGCAGGGCGGTGTTCTCCCAGGCGTTGAGCTCCGGCACCAGGGACGGGGCCGGGTCGATCCAGCCGAAGCGGTCGCGGCGCAGCCGCTCCCGGGTGAGCGGGCCCATGGTGTGCACGGGCACGCTGTTGAACCAGACCTCTCCGCGCCGGACGGGCACCAGGCCGGACAGGCACCGCAGCAGGGTCGTCTTGCCGCTGCCGCGCGGGCCGCTGACGGCGAGGATCTCGCCCTCCCGGACGCCGAGCGAGACTCCGCAGAGCGCGGGGGAGCCGTCGTCGTGCTGGAAGTGCAGGGCGCGTGCCCAGAGCACGTCGTCGTCAGGCTGGGCCTCCATGGGCGTACACCTCGGTTCAGATCCGTAGTTCCCGTGCCATCCCCCGTGCGGCGGAACGAAGGCAGGGCCGATCGGTCACTGGGCACGCTAGGCACAGGGCGGCGGGACGCCGGACAGCACGCGGCCCCGGGCCGCCGTTTCTCACTCGAACGGGCGGCACCGGGGCCGGTGTTGATCATCCAGGCAGACGATCGGAGCGACGCGGGGGGCGTCGGCGGTCGTCGGCGGGCGTCGACGGGTCAGAGCTTCGTCCACGCCTCCGACAGCGTGGCCCGCAGGATCTGCTCGATCTCGTCGAACGTCGACTGGTCCGAGATCAGCGGCGGGGCGAGCTGCACGACCGGGTCGCCGCGGTCGTCGGCCCGGCAGTACAGGCCGTTCTCGTACAGCTTCTTGGAGAGGAAGCCGTACAGGACGCGCTCGGTCTCGTCGGCGTCGAAGGACTCCTTGGTGGCCTTGTCCTTGACGAGTTCGATGCCGTAGAAGAAGCCGTTGCCGCGGACGTCGCCGACGATCGGCAGGTCGTGGAGCTTCTCCAGGGTGGCGCGGAACGCGCCCTCGTTGTCCAGGACGTGCTGGTTGAGGTTCTCGCGCTCGAACAGGTCGAGGTTGGCCAGGCCGACGGCGGCGGAGACCGGGTGGCCGCCGAAGGTGTAGCCGTGCAGGAAGGTGTTGTCGCCCTTGTAGAACGGCTCGGCCAGACGGTCGGAGATGATGCACGCGCCGATCGGGGAGTAGCCCGAGGTCATGCCCTTGGCGCAGGTGATCATGTCCGGCACGTAGTCGAACTTGTCGCAGGCGAAGTACGTGCCCAGGCGGCCGAAGGCGCAGATGACCTCGTCGGAGACGAGCAGCACGTCGTGCCGGTCGCAGATCTCGCGCACCCGCTGGAAGTAGCCGGGCGGGGGCGGGAAGCAGCCGCCCGCGTTCTGCACGGGCTCCAGGAAGACCGCGGCGACCGTGTCCGGGCCCTCGAAGAGGATCTGCTGCTCGATCTGGTCGGCGGCCCAGCGGCCGAAGGCCTCCGGGTCGTCGCCGAAGAGCGGGGCGCGGTAGATGTTGGTGTTCGGGACCTTGTGCGCGCCCGGCACCAGCGGCTCGAAGGGTGCCTTCAGCCCCGGCAGGCCGGTGATGGACAGGGCGCCCTGCGGGGTGCCGTGGTAGGCGACCGCGCGGGATATGACCTTGTGCTTGGTGGGCTTGCCGACCAGCTTGAAGTACTGCTTGGCGAGCTTCCAGGCGGTCTCGACCGCCTCGCCGCCACCGGTGGTGAAGAAGACCTTGTTCAGATCGCCCGGCGCGTGGTGGGCCAGGCGCTCGGCCAGCTCCACGGCCTTGGGGTGGGCGTACGACCACACGGGGAAGAACGCCAGCTCCTGCGCCTGCTTGAAGGCGGTCTCGGCCAGCTCGACGCGGCCGTGCCCGGCCTGCACCACGAACAGGCCGGCGAGGCCGTCCAGGTAGCGCTTGCCCTGGTCGTCGTAGATGTACGTGCCCTCGCCCCGGACGATGGTGGGGACGGGGGCCTTCTCGTACGACGACATGCGCGTGAAGTGCATCCACAGGTGGTCGTACGCGGACTGGGAGAGGTCCTTGCTCACGGCTATCGGGTCCTCACGGTTATCGGGTTCCCCACATGTAGGTCTGCTTCTTGAGCTTCAGGTAGACGAAGCTCTCGGTGGAGCGCACTCCTGGGACGGCCCGGATGCGTTTGTTGATGACGTCCAGGAGGTGGTCGTCGTCCTCGCAGACGATCTCCACCATCAGGTCGAAGGAGCCCGCGGTCATCACCACGTACTCGCACTCGGACATGGCCGTCAGCGCGTCGGCGACCGACTCCACGTCGCCCTCGACGTTCACGCCGACCATCGCCTGTCTGCGGAAGCCCACGGTGAGCGGGTCCGTGACGGCGACGATCTGCATCACGCCCTGGTCGAGCAGCTTCTGGACGCGCTGGCGCACGGCCGCCTCGGACAGGCCCACGGCCTTGCCGATGGCGGCGTACGGCCGGCGGCCGTCCTCTTGGAGCTGCTCGATGATGGCGAGGGAGACGGCGTCCAGCTGGGGCGAGCTGCCGTTCCTGGACTCTCGGGAGGGCTCGCGGTGCTCCCGCGAGCCCTTCTGGTCTGCGCTTCGACTGGCCACGAGGTCACTGTGCACGAGGTCTCGACACTTCCGCAAGCCTCGATCGATGAAATCCGTTGTTTGGATCGCCTACTCCTGCGGATTCCGCATGAACGACGGGAGTGGGGGTGTTGAAAACGTGGACCGGCCGACTAGGGTGGGTGTCTCAAGTACTGGACATCCGAACTGGAGGGCCGGCAGTGAGCACCGAGCTGCGTCGTCTGCGCAACTACATCGGCGGTGAGTTCCGGGACGCCGCCGACGGACGGACCACCGAGGTGGTCAATCCCGCGACGGGCGAGGCGTACGCGACCGCTCCGCTGTCCGGGCAGGCGGACGTGGACGCCGCGATGGCGGCGGCCGCCGAGGCCTTCCCCGGCTGGCGCGACACCACGCCCGCCGAGCGTCAGAAGGCCCTGCTGAAGATCGCGGACGCCTTCGAGGAGCGCGCCGAGGAGCTGATCGCGGCCGAGGTGGAGAACACGGGCAAGCCGGTCGGGCTGACCCGCTCCGAGGAGATCCCGCCGATGGTCGACCAGATCCGCTTCTTCGCGGGTGCGGCGCGGATGCTGGAGGGCCGCTCGGCCGGTGAGTACATGGAGGGCCTGACCTCCATCGTCCGCCGGGAGCCGGTCGGCGTCTGCGCGCAGGTCGCGCCGTGGAACTACCCGATGATGATGGCCGTGTGGAAGTTCGCCCCGGCGATCGCGGCGGGCAACACGGTCGTGCTGAAGCCGTCCGACACCACCCCGGCCTCCACGGTCCTGATCGCGGAGATCCTCGGCGGGATCCTGCCGAAGGGCGTCTTCAACGTCATCTGCGGCGACCGTGAGACCGGTCGCATGATGGTCGAGCACGAGATCCCGGCGATGGCCTCCATCACCGGCTCGGTGCGGGCGGGCATCCAGGTCGCCGAGTCCGCCTCCAAGGACGTCAAGCGCGTCCACCTGGAGCTGGGCGGCAAGGCCCCGGTCGTGGTCTTCGAGGACACCGACATCGCCAAGGCCGTCGAGGACATCTCCGTCGCGGGCTACTTCAACGCCGGCCAGGACTGCACGGCCGCCACGCGCGTGCTCGTGCACGAGTCCATCCACGACGAGTTCGTCTCCGCCCTGTCGAAGGCCGCCGCCGAGACGAAGACCGGGCAGCCGGACGACGAGGACGTGCTGTACGGGCCGCTCAACAACCCCAACCAGCTCAAGCAGGTCGAGGGCTTCATCGGCCGGCTGCCCGCGCACGCGCGCGTGGAGACCGGCGGCAAGCGGGTCGGCGACAAGGGCTACTTCTACGCGCCGACCGTCGTCTCGGGCCTGAAGCAGGACGACGAGATCATCCAGAAGGAGGTCTTCGGCCCGGTCATCACCGTGCAGTCCTTCACCGACGAGGACCAGGCCGTGGAGTGGGCCAACGGCGTGGAGTACGCGCTCGCCTCCTCGGTGTGGACCAAGGACCACGGCCGCGCCATGCGGATGTCCAAGAAGCTCGACTTCGGCTGCGTGTGGATCAACACGCACATCCCGCTGGTCGCGGAGATGCCCCACGGCGGCTTCAAGAAGTCCGGCTACGGCAAGGACCTGTCGGCGTACGGCTTCGACGACTACACGCGCATCAAGCACGTGATGACGTCGCTGGACGCGTAGCCCCCCCGTACGGCCGAGCGGCCCCGGACGGTTCCTCTCCGTCCGGGGCCGTTCCCGCATGCCGGGGCGTCCGAGACGGACCCCGGGGCGTCCGAGACGGACCCCTGTTTTTGAACATGTTCAATTGCGGCGTAGAGTGCGCCTCATGAGCGACAGAGCCGCCCTGCTCAAGGGCATCCGTGCGTGGCTGGTCTTCTTCGTGGTGTGTCTGGTGCTCAGTGGCGCCACGGCCTTTCCCCTGGTCCACGAACTGCGGTGGACCGAGGACCTGCTGCGGGCACTGTCCGTCGGCGACCACCTGCCCGGCCTGACGGAGTGGATCGGGCGGGTGCGCGCCGGCCTCGACCGGGCGGACGCCGAGTACCCCTTCCTCCTGTACGGCACGGACTGGCTGGCCTTCGCGCACCTGGTGATCGCGGTCGCCTTCTACGGGCCTTACCGCGACCCGGTCCGCAACATCTGGGTCGTCGAGTTCGGGATGATCGCCTGCGCCGGCATCATCCCCCTCGCCCTGATCTGCGGACCGATCCGCGGCATCCCCTTCTGGTGGTCGGTGATCGACATGGCCTTCGGCGTGCTCGGGGTGATCCCGCTGTACGTCGTCCGGCGGCGGATCAAGCGGCTGGAGGCGCTGACCGCGCCGGTGGCCGTCCCGGTGCCGGGCGTCTGAGGAAAAACTGTTATCCCGAGAACCTTCACGCCGTCTCCCCGCATGTGATCCCCGACATGGCGAGGACCCCGGTACCGGCTGAGAGGGTGCGTGCGGAACATCAGTGAACCCAGGCGTCGAGAGGGCACCGTGGACAGTCAGCACTGGCGCGCCGTCATCACGGCGGCGCAGTCCGGCGACCGGCAGGCGCTGGACGAGCTGGTCGCGGGCTGGCTGCCGCTGGTCTACAACATCGTGGGCCGGGCCCTGAACGGCCACGCCGACGTCGACGACGTCGTCCAGGAGACCATGCTGCGCGCGGTCGGCAACCTCGGCTCGCTGCGCGACCCGGACAGCTTCCGGTCCTGGCTGGTGGCGATCGCCATGCGGCAGATCCGGGACCGGGCCCGGCGCCGGACGGCGGATCGGCTTCAGGAGGCACCGGCCGCCGACTTCGCCGAACTGACCGTGCTGCGGCTCCAGCTGGAGGGGCAGCGGCGCGAGGTCGCCGAGGCGGTGCGGTGGCTGGACGACGAGGACCGGCAGCTGCTGTCGCTGTGGTGGCTGGAGGTCGCCGGCGAACTGACCCGGCGCGAGCTGGCGGACGCCGTCGGCATCACCCGGCAGCACGCCGCCGTGCGCGTCCAGCGGATGAAGGAGCGCCTGGAGACCTCCCGCGGCATCGTCCGCGCCCTGGACGGCGCCTGCCCCGACCTGCGCGAGCTGACCGGCCGCTGGGACGGCAGGCCCGACTCGGTGTGGCGCAAGCGGCTCGCCCGGCACATCCGCGGCTGCGGCTACTGCGGCGACACCCGCGAGTCCGTCGTACCGGCGGAACGCCTCCTCGTCGGCATCGCCCTGGTCCCGCTGCCGGCCGGGTTCACACTGTCGCTCGCCTTCGGCGGGAAGACGGCCGCGGCCGCCACGTCCGCCGGCTGGTCCGCCAAGCTGCTGGGCGCGCTCACCAAGCCGGCCGTCGCGATGACGGCGGGCGCGACGATCGTCGCGGGCGGCGCCTACGTCGTCACCCAGCCGCCGGACGCCCCGCCGCCCCGGGCCGCGGTCACCCCCACGGCGACGGCCACCACCCCCGGACCGCCATCGCCCTCCGCGCCGCCCAGCGCCGAGCCCTCGCCGTCGCCGTCCACGAAGGCCGACCTCTACGGCACGGTCGTCGACGCCGTCGACCGCGCCCCCGCCCCGGACGCCCGGCCCGCCGCGCTGCCGCGCCGCCCCGAGTCCGGCCTCACCAGCACCGGCGGACCGAAGGCGGTCATGCAGCACCGCGGCGACAGCGTGACGTTCACCGGGCAGGGCTATGTCCTGGTCCGCTGGCAGATCTCGCCGAAGTCCCGGCCGGGCGCGCTGGTCATGCCCAGCTGGACCGGCCTGAAGGGCAAGCTGTTCCACGTGGCGTCCGGCGGCTGGCGCCGGATGGACGATCCGCTGCCCGGCGCCCCGAACGGCTACGCCACCGGCATGGGCGGCCCGGACATCGGCTGGGCCGTCCTGCCGCCCGGCACCCAGCAGATGTGGCAGAACGAGTACTTCTACCTCGACGGCACCGTCACCCTCACCCAGAACGAACGGGGCTGCGACTACGGCCTCGCCGTCTTCCCGTCGAGCTGGGAGGCCGTGGACAAGGACATCAACGAAGGTCCCGACCAGGGCGCGATCCGCTACGGCCTCGTCCGCGACACCGGCACGGACAGCGCGCCGGTGCCGCAGTACGTCACGCGCGCGACCCCGGCCGATCCGGCGACGGTGCCGCAGCGCTCGCGCGTGTAGCGCACAGCACGTCGACGCGGTTGGTCGTGATCGAGTCCACCCCCGCGGCCAGCAGACGCCGCATGGAGCGGCGCGTGTCGGGGGTCCAGACCGACAGCAGGTAGCCGTCGGCGTGGACCCGGTCGGCGAGCGGCCGGTCCACCAGGGAGAAGCGGTAGTTCAGCCAGCGCGGGCGGATCGCCTCCAGCAGCACGGGCCGCGGCGGCGCCAGCGTCGTCCAGGTGAGGGCGATCTCGGCGTCCGGGTCCGCCGCGCGCACGGCGAGCATGGCGTCGGCGCCCGCGCAGTAGTAGACGCGGTCCGCCGCCGAGGCCTCCCCGACGGCGTCCATGACCCGGCGCACCGCCCGCACGTCGGGCGAGCCGGGCAGGTCGATCATCACCCGGTGCCCGTCGGTCGCGGCCAGCGCCTCCGTCAGGGTCGGCACCCCGCCGCCGGTCAGCCCGCGCACCTCGTCGTAGGAGAGCGCGAGCACCGGCCGCTCGTGCTCCCAGAGCCGCTTGAGCGTCGCGTCGTGCAGCAGCACCGGCACGCCGTCCCGGGTGAGCCGTACGTCGATCTCCACCGCGTCCGCGCCCCGGCCGAGCGCGGACCTGAGCGAGGCCACGGTGTTCTCCCGGACGCGGTAGGGGTCGCCCCGGTGGGCCACGGCGGTCACGGCCCGCGCGGGACGCCGTGCCTGTCCGGGGCGCTGTGCGGAGGACGTCACCGGTCGAGCCACCCCGCGGTGTACGTGTCGATCTCGCCCTTGATCCTGGTCTTGCCGGCGTCGTCCAGGAAGGACACCTCGACGGCGTTCTTCGCCAGGTCGGCCAGGCCCCGCTCGTCGAGGCCGAGGAGCCGGGCGGCGACCGCGTACTCGTTCTCCAGGTCGGTGCCGAACATCGGCGGGTCGTCGGAGTTGATCGTGACGACGACCCCGGCCCGCACGAACTCCTTGATCGGGTGCTCGTCGAGGGTGCGGACCGCGCGCGTGGCGATGTTGGAGGTCGGGCACACCTCCAGCGGGATCCGGTGCTCGGCGAGGTGCGCGAGCAGCTTCGGGTCCTGCGCGGAGCTGGTGCCGTGCCCGATGCGCTCGGCCCGCAGGTGCGTCAGCGCGTCCCAGACGGTCTCCGGGCCGGTGGTCTCGCCGGCGTGCGGCACGGAGTGCAGCCCGGCCGCGATCGCCCGGTCGAAGTAGGGCTTGAACTGCGGCCGGGGCACGCCGACCTCCGGACCGCCCAGCCCGAAGGAGACCAGGCCCTCCGGGCGCAGCCGGTCGTCGGTGGCGAGCCGGGTCGTCTCCTCGGCGGCCTCCAGGCCGGCCTCGCCGGGGATGTCGAAGCACCAGCGCAGCACCGTCCCGAACTCGGCCTCGGCCGCCTTGCGGGCGTCCTCGATCGCGTCCATGAAGGCCCGCTCGTCGATGCCGCGACGCGTGGACGAGAACGGCGTGATGGTCAGCTCGGCGTACCGCACCTGCTGCCGGGCCAGGTCCCGGGCCACCTCGTAGGTCAGCAGCCGGACGTCCTCCGGGGTGCGGATCAGGTCGACGACGGACAGGTACACGTCGATGAAGTGCGCGAAGTCGGTGAACGTGAAGTAGTCGACCAGGGCCGCGGGGTCGGCCGGCACCTTCGAGTCGGGGTGCCGGGCGGCCAGCTCGGACACGATCCGGGGGGAGGCGGAGCCCACGTGGTGCACGTGCAGTTCGGCCTTGGGCAGTCCGGCGATGAACGCCTTCAGGTCGCGCGGGGCCTGAGGGTCGACGAGATGCTCGGTCAAGGGTTCCTCCCCGGAACGGCGCCCCGGCCGGAGCGTGGCTCGGGCGGGCGCGGGTGATCGGCTGATCGATGACTCGGGCTTCATCCTAGGCCGTGGTGCGGCGCCCCCCAGGGGCGCGGGGAACCGCGCGACCGGCCCCCGCGCACCCGCACTGCGACCCGCGTCGCAGCGCCCCGTAGCATGGCGGCACGATCGACCCAGGGGGGATGCACAGATGACGGACCCGACGCAGCCCGGCGCAGGCGGCGGCCACGACCCGTGGGCGCCCCCGGAGAACAAGCCGTCGCTCGACAAGGACCAGCCGCCCACCCAAGGGCCGCCGTCCTCCGTGCACGACCAGGCCACGGTCACCTCGATGCCGAGCGCGGGCTTCACCCCGCCCACCGGCACGCCCCAGTTCGACGGCACGGGCGCCGGGGCGGTCCCACCCCCGCCGGTCGCCCCCGGCGGCTACGGCTACCCCGGCTACCCCCAGGGCGGGACCGGCTACCAGGCCGGGGCCGGCTACGGCTGGCCCGGTATGCAGCCGGCCCCGCAGAACGGCATGGGCATAGCGGCGATGGTGCTCGGCATCATCTCCTGCACGCTGTTCTGCCTCTACGGCGTGGTCTCCCTGGTCACCGGCATCCTCGCCGTCGTCTTCGGCATCAAGGGCCGCAAGCGCGCCGAGGCCGGGGTGGCCACGAACCACGGCCAGGCCCAGGCGGGTCTGATCATGGGCATCATCGGGATCATCCTCGGCATCACCGTGATCGTCCTGATCGCGGTCGGCATCACGGCCGCCATCAACAGCGACGACTCGTACGACAGCGACCCCTACGGCGCCCACGCCCCGATCGCCACCGCCCCGTACCACCGCTGAAACTCCCGTACAACGGGGCGAACTTGGCCACTACGATTCCCTGGTCTGACAACGAGGGGAGATCGTCCATGTCCAACACCAGTCCCGCGCCCGGTGGGTTCGGGCCGCCGTCCCAGCCCCCGCAGCAGCCGGCTCCCGGCTACGGCTACCCGCAGCAGTCCGGCCCGGGCTACGGCTACCCCCAGGGCGGCCCGGGCTACCCGGCCGCGCCGCCCGCGGGCTACCCCCAGGCCCCCGGCTACGGGATGCCTCCGCAGCCGAGCAACGGCATGGGAACCACGGGGCTGGTGCTGGGCATCATCGGCGTGGTGTGCAGCGTGACCTTCCTGCTGTGGTTCTTCGGCGTGGTCCTGGGCATCCTGGCGATCATCTTCGGCGCCATCGGCCGCGGCAAGGCCACCAACAAGGGCGCGGCGACCGCCGGCCTGGTCTGCGGCATCATCGCCACCGTGATCCTGCCGCTGCTGGGCTTCCTGCTGTTCGCCAGCATCATGGGTGGGCTCGGCGCGGCTGCCTGAGCGAAGCCCCACGGAGGGGCCGGTTCCGGGGGCCGGCCCTTCCGTGGGGCGGTCCCGGGGGCCGGCCCCTCGCTCACGTCCTGCGCAGCCGCTCCCGCGCCTCCATCAGCGCGAACCCCAGCAGGTTCGGCCCCCGCCACCGCTCCGGGTCCCTGGCCGCCTCGTCGCCCGCGGCCAGCCCGATGCCCCACACGCGGTCCACGGGGCTCGCCTCGACCAGCACGCGGTCGCCGGTGTTCAGCAGGAACTCCCGCAGGTCCGGATGGGCGCCGAACTTGTGGAGGGAACCCTCCACGACGATCCGGAACCGCTCCCGCGCCCATATCGCCTCGTCGAACCCGCGTACCAGCCGCCCGGCCTTCTTCGCCGCGGCGGGAGGCCCGGCCGCCAGCACGGCACGCTCGGCCGCCGCGTCCTCGAAGAGCCGGGCCTTGCCGGCCATCATCCAGTGCTCGGCCGTCGCGTACTCCACGCCGTCCACCGTGAACGGCGACGGCCACCACTGGCTCAGACAGCTCGGCCCGATCCGGCCGTCGGGCCGCGGCCGGTGCCCCCAGAAGTGCAGATACTCGACCTTGGCGCCGGCGCGGACCGCCCTGATCAGGGCCTCCCGCGAACCGACCGCCCCCGTGATCTTCTCCATGCGGGCGAGTCTGGCACGCACCACTGACACAGCGTCCCGCCCTTTCCCGGCGGACTCGCCACCTGGTCGACAGATTCCGTCGCGTAACCAAAAATCAACAACGGAATCCCTTGTTGGAGTCCCATCCCTCTGTCAGGATCGGCACTCAAATCGAGCCTGAGCCACGCCGGCCCCCTCGCGGGGACACGGAGGAGAGCGACATGCACAACCCGGGTACCGCCACCCCGGACCGATTCCCGGCCGAGGAGTGCTTCCAGGAGGGCGCGCAGTACATCGCGGGACGCCTGACCAGGGGCACCTCCGGCCGTACGCACGCGGTCGTCGACCCGGCGTCGCGCGAGGAGGTCCTGCGCTACGAGCTCGCGGGCGCGGCCGACGTCGACCGGGCCGTCGCCGCCGCCCGCGAGGCCTTCCCCGGCTGGGCGGGGACCACGCCCGGCGAGCGGTCCGACGCCCTGCACCGGTTCGCCGCGGTCCTGGCCGACCGGGCCGAGGACTTCGCCCGCGCCGAGTCGCTCCAGTGCGGCAAGCCGCTGAAGCTGAGCCGGGAGTTCGACGTCCCGGGCACCGTCGACAACACCGCCTTCTTCGCCGGAGCCGCACGGCTGCTGCAGGGGCAGTCCGCCGGTGAGTACTCCGGCGACCACACCTCGTACGTCCGGCGCGAGCCCATCGGGGTCGTCGGGTCGATCGCGCCCTGGAACTACCCCCTCCAGATGGCCGCCTGGAAGATCCTCCCGGCGATCGCCGCGGGCAACACCATCGTCCTGAAGCCCGCCGAGCTCACCCCGCTGACCTCGCTGCTCTTCGGGCAGGCGGCCACGGACGCCGGGATCCCGGACGGCGTGATCAACATCGTCACCGGCACCGGCAAGGAGGCCGGGGAACACCTCGTCGGCCACCCCGACGTGGCCATGACCTCCTTCACCGGCTCCACCGCCGTCGGCAAGCGCGTCGCCGAGGTCGCCACCGCCACCGTCAAGCGCCTGCACCTGGAGCTCGGCGGCAAGGCGCCGTTCGTGGTCTTCGACGACGCCGACCTTGAGGCCGCCGCCCACGGCGCGGTCGCGGGCGCGCTCATCAACACCGGGCAGGACTGCACGGCCGCCACGCGCGCGTACGTGCAGCGGCCGCTGTACGAGGAGTTCGTGGCGCGGACCGCCGCGCTCATGGAGACCGTCCGGCTCGGCGACCCCTTCGCCGCCGGGACCGACCTCGGGCCGCTGATCTCGCACGTCCAGCGCGACCGGGTCGCCGGTTTCGTCGACCGGGCGCGGGCCTACGCGCGCGTGGTGACCGGCGGTGAGGCACCCGGGGGTGAACTCGCCCAGGGCGCCTACTACCGTCCCACCCTGATCGCCGACGCGCCGCAGGACAGCGAGGTCGTGCAGTCCGAGATCTTCGGGCCGGTCCTGGTCGTGCTGCCGTTCGACACCGACGACGAGGGGATCGCGCTCGCCAACGACACCCCGTACGGGCTGGCCGCCTCCGCCTGGAGCCGGGACGTGTACCGGGCCAACCGGGCCACGCGCGAGATCAAGGCCGGCTGCGTATGGGTCAACGACCACATCCCGATCATCAGCGAGATGCCGCACGGCGGCTACCGGTCCTCCGGCTACGGCAAAGACATGTCAACGTACTCGTTCGAGGAGTACACCCAGATCAAGCACGTCATGTTCGACAACACCGCGGTGGCCGCGAAGGACTGGCACCGCACCGTCTTCGGGGACCGCTAGCCGTATCAGGCCGCCTGACCAGCGGCCGCCCACCCTCCGAAAGGGCACCACGCGCATGGAGCAGTACGAGCCCGACCGCCTCTCCCCGGCCCAAGTGGCCGCCCGGCGGCGCAGCTTCACCAACGGCAGGGCCGCCCTCACCCGGCGGTCCCTGCTGCGCGCCTCCGCGGGCGGCGCGCTCGCCGTCGGCGGTCTCGGGAGCTTGAGCGCCTGCGGCATCCCGGCGGCCGGTCAGTCGCAGGGCGGCGTCTCCGCAGAGGACCGCTCGGCCAAGGAGAAGACCGTGAACTTCTCCAACTGGACCGAGTACATGGACGTCGACGACAGCGGCAAGCACCACCCGACGCTGGAGCAGTTCACCAGGCGCACCGGCATCAAGGTCAGGTACACCGAGGACATCAACGACAACAACGAGTTCTTCGGCAAGATCAAGCCGCAGCTCGCCGCGGGCCAGGACACCGGCCGCGACCTGATCGTCCTCACCGACTGGCTGGCCGGGCGGCTCATCCGCCTCGGCTGGGTGCAGAAGCTCGACCCCTCCAACCTGCCGCACGCCTACGCCAACCTGTCCGCCCAGTTCCGCAGCCCCGACTGGGATCCGGGCCGCGCCTACTCGTACGTCTGGCAGGGCATCTCCACCGTCATCGCGTACAACAAGAAGGCCCTCGACGGCGTCGAGGTGAAGTCGATATCCGACCTGCTCGACAACCCCAAGCTGAAGGGGCGCGTCGGCTTCCTGTCGGAGATGCGCGACAGCGTCGGGATGACGCTGCTCGACATGGGCAAGGACCCGGCGAAGTTCACGGCCGACGACTACGACGCGGCCATCGCCCGCCTGCAGAAGGCCGTCGACAAGGGCCAGATCCGCCGCTTCACCGGCAACGACTACACCTCGGACCTGACCAGCGGCGACTTCGCGGCCTGCGTCGCCTGGGCCGGGGACGTCGTCCAGCTCAAGGCGGACAGCCCCGACATCGACTTCCTCATCCCCGACAGCGGCTACATGACGTCCACGGACAACCTGCTGATCCCCAACAAGGCCCGGCACAAGACGAACGCCGAGCGGCTCATCGACTTCTACTACGAGCCGAAGCCCGCCGCCGAACTCGCCGCGTACATCAACTACGTGTGCCCCGTCGACGGCGTGAAGGCCGAGCTGGCGAAGATCGACGAGGACGCGGCGAACAACCCGCTGATCATCCCCGACAAGGCCATGGCGGCCAAGTCCCACGCCTTCCGCTCGCTGAGCTCGAAGGAAGAGACCGAGTTCGAAGAGAAGTTCGCGAAGCTGACGGGGGCGTGACCACCATGACGAACACCACCGACCAGGGCGGCGACGTCCGCCTCACGGGCATAGCCAAGACCTACGGCGCCTTCACCGCCGTCCACCCGCTCGACCTGACCGTCCCGCAGGGCTCCTTCTTCGCCCTGCTCGGCGCCTCCGGCTGCGGCAAGACCACCACCCTGCGCATGATCGCCGGGCTGGAGGAACCGTCCGCCGGCAGCGTCTTCCTGGGCGACCAGGACGTGACGGCCCTCCCGCCGTACAAGCGGCCGGTGAACACCGTCTTCCAGTCCTACGCCCTCTTCCCGCACCTCGACATCTTCGAGAACGTCGCCTTCGGCCTGCGCCGGCGCGGCCTGAAGTCGGTGAAGAAGCAGGTCGACGAGATGCTCGACCTCGTCCAGCTCGGCGAGCAGGCCCGCAAGAAGCCGCACCAGCTCTCCGGCGGCCAGCAGCAGCGCGTCGCCGTGGCCCGCGCGCTGATCAACCACCCCAAGGTGCTCCTGCTCGACGAGCCGCTCGGCGCCCTCGACCTGAAGCTGCGCCGCCAGATGCAGCTGGAGCTCAAGCGCATCCAGACCGAGGTCGGCATCACCTTCATCCACGTCACGCACGACCAGGAGGAGGCCATGACCATGGCCGACACGGTCGCCGTGATGAACGCGGGCCGCGTCGAGCAGCTCGGCTCCCCGGCCGACCTGTACGAGAACCCGCGCACCACCTTCGTCGCCAACTTCCTCGGCACGTCGAACTTCATCGAGGCCGAGGTCGACTCCAGCAGCGGCGAGGACATCGTGCTGAAGGCGGGCGGCGGCAAGCTCGTGATGCCCGAGGCGCGCTGTTCGGCGCCCACGAGCACCGGCGGCAAGGTGCTGGTCGGCGTCCGCCCGGAGAAGATCTCCCTCACTCACGCGGACGACGCCGGCGAGATCCCGGCGGGCCGCAACCGCATCACCGGCCGGATCGCGGACTCCAGCTTCATCGGCGTCTCGACGCAGTACGTCGTCGACAGCCCCGTCTGCTCCGACTTCGAGGTCTACGCCCAGAACATCGACCGCGACCCGCGGCTCGTGCCCGGCGCCGAGGTCGTCCTGCACTGGAACCCGGCCCACACCTTCGGCCTGGACGCCGCCCAGTCCGTGTTCGACGGGACAGAGGGCTCCGCCGGAGTGGAAGAGGCGGCCTGATGTCGACACTCACCGAGGCGCCACCGCCGCTCGCACCGGACGCAACCGGGCCGAAGCCCCCGAAGCGCCGGGGCCGGCTGACCCCGTACTGGCTGCTGCTGCCCGGCATCCTCTGGCTGCTGCTGTTCTTCGCGCTGCCGATGATCTACCAGGCCTCCACGTCCGTGCAGACGGGCTCCCTGGAGACGGGCTACAAGGTCACCTGGCACTTCGCCACCTACTGGGACGCGCTGTCGGCGTACTGGCCGCAGTTCGTCCGCTCGGTGCTCTACGCGGGCACGGCGACGATCCTGTGCCTGCTGCTGGGCTACCCGCTGGCGTATCTGATCGCCTTCCGGGCGGGCCGCTGGCGGAACCTGATCATGATCCTGGTGATCGCGCCGTTCTTCACCAGCTTCCTGATCCGCACCCTGGCCTGGAAGACGATCCTCGCGGACGGCGGCCCGGTCGTCGGCGCGCTCGACACGCTGCACGTCCTGGACGTCACCAACTGGCTCGGCTGGACCGCAGGCGACCGCGTCCTCGCGACGCCGCTCGCGGTGGTGTGCGGCCTGACGTACAACTTCCTGCCGTTCATGATCCTGCCGCTCTACACCTCGCTGGAGCGCATCGACGGCCGGCTGCACGAGGCGGCGGGGGACCTGTACGCCCGCCCCTGGACGACGTTCCGCAAGGTGACCTTCCCGCTGTCGATGCCCGGTGTCGTCTCCGGCACGCTGCTGACCTTCATCCCGGCGGCCGGTGACTACGTCAACGCCGATCTGCTCGGCTCCACGGACACCCGCATGGTCGGCAACGTCATCCAGACGCAATTCCTCAGAGTGCTCGACTATCCGACGGCCGCGGCACTCTCCTTCATCCTCATGGCGGCCATCCTCCTCATGGTCACCCTCTACATCCGCAGGTCCGGGACGGAGGATCTGGTCTGAATGCCCTTCGTCAACTGGCTCAAGAGAAATCTCGTCGTCATCGCGGGACTGCTGACGCTCGCCTATCTGCTGCTGCCGAACATCGTCGTGACGGTGTTCTCCTTCAACAAACCGAAGGGGCGCTTCAACTACGAGTGGCAGCAGTTCTCCCTGGACGCGTGGAAAGACCCCTGCGGGGTCTCCGACCTGTGCGGCTCGCTGTCGGTCAGCCTCCAGATCGCGTTCTGGGCGACCCTCGGCGCCACCCTGCTGGGCACCCTGATCGCCTTCGCCCTGGTCCGCTACCGGTTCCGCGCCCGCGGCGCCGTGAACTCGCTGATCTTCCTGCCGATGGCGATGCCCGAGGTCGTCATGGCCGCCTCGCTGCTCACCCTGTTCCTCAACATGGGCGCACAGCTCGGTTTCTGGACGATCCTCATCGCGCACATCATGTTCTGCCTGAGTTTCGTGGTCACGGCCGTGAAAGCACGCGTGATGTCGATGGACCCGAAACTGGAGGAGGCGGCACGGGACCTGTACGCGGGCCCGTTCCAGACGTTCCTCCGCGTCACCCTGCCGATAGCCGCCCCGGGAATCGCGGCGGGCGCGCTGCTCGCCTTCGCGCTCTCCTTCGACGACTTCATCATCACCAATTTCAACGCGGGCTCGACCGTCACCTTCCCCATGTTCGTCTGGGGCTCGGCACAGCGCGGAACGCCCGTCCAGATCAATGTCATCGGCACGGCCATGTTCGTCGTCGCCGTCCTGTTCGTCCTCGTTTCCATGGCCGTCGGCAATCGCCGCAACAGACACAAGGCATAACCGTAGGGAGTTGACATCATGGCCCCGAGCGCCATGAATCAGTGGATCCGATCGCTTTCCGACGCCCAGCCGGTCCCGTACTGGCTGGACGACCCCGGCCGGCCCCGCCCCGAGCCCGCCCTCACCACCTCCGAGACCTGCGACCTGCTGGTCGTCGGCGGCGGCTACAGCGGACTGTGGACGGCGCTGGCCGCCAAGGAGCGCGACCCGCGGCGGGACGTGGTGCTGGTGGAGGGCCGCGAGGTGGGCTGGGCCGCCTCGGGCCGCAACGGCGGGTTCTGCGCCGCCTCCCTCACCCACGGCCTGCCCAACGGCCTCGCCCGCTGGCCGGACGAGATCCACACGCTCCAGGAGCTGGGCGCCGGCAACCTCGACGCGATCGAGGCGGCCGTCGCCCGGCACTCCATCGACTGCGACTTCGAACGCACCGGCGAGATCGACGTCGCCACCGAGCCGTACCAGGCGTGGGAACTGCGTGACTGGCACGAGGAGATGTCCCGCCGCGGCCTCGCCGACGGCGTCGAGTACCTGGACGCCGACGCCGTACGGGAACAGGTGAACTCACCCACCTTCCAGGCGGGCCTGTGGGACCGCAGGGGCGTCGCCATGCTGCACCCGGCGAAGCTCGCGTGGGGCCTGAAGCGGGCGTGCGTGGAACTGGGCGTGCGCGTCTACGAGCACACCCCCGCGCTGAACCTGAAGCCCTACGGCGCCGGCATGGCCGTACGCACCCCCTACGGCCGGGTCCGCGCCCGCCGGGTCGCCCTCGGCACCAACATCTTCCCCAACCTGGTCAGACGCGTCCGCTCCTACACCGTCCCCGTCTACGACTACGCCCTCATGACCGAGCCGCTCACCGCCGATCAACTGGCCTCGATCGGCTGGAAGAACCGCCAGGGCCTCGGCGACAGCGCCAACCAGTTCCACTACTTCCGCCTCTCCGCCGACAACCGGATCCTCTGGGGCGGCTACGACGCGATCTACCCCTACGGCGGCCGCGTGCGCGCCGAGTACGACGACCGCCCCGAGACCTACGCCAAGCTCGCCGGGCACTTCTTCACCTGCTTCCCGCAGTTGGAGGGCGTCCGCTTCTCCCACGCCTGGGGCGGCGCGATCGACACCTGCTCCCGCTTCTCGGCGTTCTTCGGCACCGCCCACCAGGGCAGGGTGGCCTACGCGGCCGGCTACACGGGGCTCGGCGTCGGCGCCACCCGGTTCGGCGCCGAGGTGATGCTGGACCTGCTGGCGGGGGAGCGCACCGAGCGGACCGAACTGGAGATGGTCCGCAGGAAGCCGCTGCCGTTCCCGCCCGAGCCGTTCGCCTGGACGGGCATCGCCCTCACCAAGTGGTCCCTGGCGAGGGCCGACGCACAGGGCGGACGCCGCAACCTGTGGCTGCGGACGATGGACCGGCTGGGGCTGGGCTTCGACAGCTGAGCCGGTGGGATGTGAGCCGGTTCACTCCAACGAGGAGCCGGAAGCCGCGTAATGACGGCGAGAGACCCCCTTCTCCCTCGTGACGCCCTCGGGACGCGCCGCGCGTCCACGAGATCTATTGAGAGAGAAGGGGGTCCTCCCGATGACCGGTGCGAAGACGGCCGTCGAGTGGCTCGCATCCGTCGCACCCGACCCCGAGGCCTGCCGCTGGGAATGGGAGCGCAACCCGCTCGGGGTGGCGCTGCTGCCCGCGGGCAGCGCCTGGGACGTGCTCATCCTGCCCGGCGAACTCGGCTACGCCACGCTCGACGTGCTGAGCCGCGTCCTCGACCAGCCGGGGCCCGTGCTCGTCGACTTCGGCGACGCGCGCATGGGCTTCTTCGTACCGCCGGGCACCGCGGCCCGCTGGCTCGGCACGGGCATCCGCACCGCCGGCGCGGGCACCTGGATCGTCGTGCCGTACCCGGGCCGTTCCTCACCCGGCGGCGTCCGCTGGCTGGTCCCCCCGGACGGCACGGGCACGCTGACGGACCCGGCGCTGCTGGAACTGGCAATGCACGAGGCGGCGGCGGGGCTGGCCACCGAGCACGACGATTAGGCCCTACCGGGGCTGCTCGGGCGGCCCCGTCCGCCGCAGGAACAGCCACAGCGACGACAGCAGCACCGCGCACAGACACCAGCTCGCCACCACGTCCAGCGGCCAGTGGTAACCGCGGCGGACCAGGCCGTAGCTGACACCGAGCACCAGCACGGCGCAGACGGCGACCAGCGCGCGGCGGGCCAGGGCCGTGCGGAGCCCGGGGAGCAGGAGCAGGGTCGCGGAGCCGTAGGCGATGGCGGCCGTGGCGGTGTGGCCCGAGGGGTAGTAGCCGGTGCCGGGCGGGACGACCGGGGTGCCCGGGCGGTCCGTGAGTTCCTTGAGCGGGATGACCAGCGCCGGGACCAGGGCCATGAGCAGGGCCGCGGCGGCCACCGGCAGCCACCAGCGGACGCCGCCGGCGCGGCGGGCGCGTACGGCGACGTACCCGAGGGCGACGGCCAGGACCGGGACCGCGACCTGGACGTTCCCGAGGTCGGCGAGGAGTTCGGACGCGCGGTCGGGGGCGACGAGGTCGCGGCTGACGCGTTCGTCGAGCCGGATCAGCGGGCCGTCGGCGACGACCTGCCAGGTGATCAGGGCGAAGAGCAGGGCGGGGAGGCCGAACAGGAGGGTCAGGAGGCCCGGGTGTGTTCTCCTGCCCCGCGTGGGGGACGTGGCGCGCTCCTGGTTCGCGGGGATCGGCATGGGGCACAGCTTGGCACGAGCACAGACGCCCACTCGCGGCCCCCTCGGAGGATCACGTGAACCAGCCGGCGAACGACGACGGCCTCTTCGAACACTGCCCGTGGCTCTTCGCCGCGCAGGCGTCCGACGGGCAGCGCGCGGCACAGGAGCAGTGGCAGCGGCGGCTGCTCGCGGGGCCGGGGCCGGTGCGGCTCGGGGCGGACTGCTTCGTCGCGGAGACGGCGGCCGTGCACCCGGACGTCCTGCACCTGGGCGACCGTTCCTACATCGCGGCGCACGCCTATGTCACCGGCGACATACGCACCGGCGCCGACTGCACGATCAACCCGTTCACGGTGGTTCGCGGGACCGTCACCCTGGGGGACGGGGTGCGCGTCGGCGCCCACACCTCCCTGCTCGGCTTCAACCACGGGACCGCGCCCGACCTGCCGGTCCACCGGCAGCCCGTCACCAGCCGCGGGATCACGGTCGGCGACGACGTGTGGATCGGCTCGCACGTGGTGGTGCTGGACGGCGTGACGATCGGGGACCACTGCGTGGTCGGGGCGGGAGCGGTGGTGACGAAGGACCTGCCGGCGTGGACGGTGGCGGCGGGAAATCCGGCCCGTCGCATCCGGGACCGGCGGGAGACGGGGGGTGAGGGGCCAAGCCCTGCCCACGTCCTCGGCACGTCCCACCCCGGTCCGCGCGCCAGCGCGGACCGGCGTCCCGCCCTCGCTGCTCTCGCCGAGGAACTCGCCGCGTTCGCAGGAACCGCCCGGGCCCAGGCCCCCGACCTGCTCGACCGCTGCCGGCAACCGGGCACCGGCCACTACGTCGACCGGCCCGGTGTCCAGCCGACCGTGCGGGCCCACTGCGACGCCGTCGAGATCGCCGACCTGCTGCTCCGGGACGTGCCGCCCCGACTGTCCGCCGCCGAGCACGTGGAGCGGCTGCGGGCTTTGCAGGACCCCGCCACCGGGCTGGTCCCCGAGTACGGCGCGGCGCCGCCGCTCCCCGGCCCGGCCGGGCTGCCGGACGACGACGGTGCCGCGGCCTACCACGTGCTGTGCGTGGGCTACGCGCTCGACCTGCTCGGCAGTTCCTTCGCCCACCCGGTCCACGCGGTGCGCGGCACGACCGCGGACCGGCTGGTCCGGCACCTGGCCGCACTGCCCTGGCGCGACCGCGCCTGGCACGCCGGGGCCTGGGTCGACTCCTGGGCCACCGCCGCGCACTGGAACCTGCGCCTCGGAGCGGAGGCGGCCGCGCCCGGCGCGCTGGAGGCACTGTTCGGCTGGCTGCACACCCACGCCGATCCCTGGACCGGCCTGTGGGGCTCGCCCACGCCCGAGGCCGGACGCCTGCAGATGGTCAACGGCTACTACCGGCTCACCCGCGGCTCCTTCGCCCAGTTCGGCCTGCCCGTGCCGTACGCGGAGCGCGCGATCGACACCGTCCTGGACCACGCCCGCGACCCCCGCCACTTCGCCCCGGGCCGCGAGAACGCCTGCAACGTCCTGGACGTGATCCACCCCCTGTGGCTCTGCGCCCGGCAGACCGGCCACCGCTCCGAGGAGGCCCGGGCCTGGGCGGCGGACCGGCTCACCGCCGCCCTGCGCCGCTGGCACCCCGGCCGCGGCTTCGCCTTCGGCCCCACCCCCGACGGCAGCGGCCCCGGCCGCGAACCCGGCCTCCAGGGCACGGAGATGTGGCTCGCCATCATCTGGCTGCTCGCGGACGTGCTCGGCCTCGCCGACGTCCTGGGCTACCGCCCCCGCGGCATCCACCGCCCGGGACCGGCCCCGGCCGCCGCCGCGAAACCGTCCTGACCCGGGCTCACGGAATGGCCTCGATCCGTTCCAGATTCTTTTCGCCCCATTCCCCGAGCGGTGCCATCGCGGCATTGAGGGAACGGCCGAATTCCGTCAGCGAGTACTCCACCTTCGGCGGAACCTGCTGGTGCACCTCGCGGTGCACCAGACCGCTGTTCTCCATCTCCCGCAGCTGAAGGATGAGCATCCGTTCGCTGATTCCGGCCACCTCGCGCCGCAACTCGCCGAAGCGCAAAGGCCCTTCCCCCAGCGAGAACAGAATCAGGCCCTTCCACTTTCCGCCCATCACGGCTATGGCGGCATCCAGCCCGCAGGTGAACGTACGCTTCGCCATCCGGCCCTCCCCACGAACAAAACTGTCAGTACCCGAGAAAAATGTAGGTACTTGAGGGAATGTACGCGACCACCCAGCATGGACTCCCGTAAAGAGAACAAGGGAGAGAAACATGGCTGGAGACCACCCCGCACCCGTGACCGTCATAGGACTGGGTTCGATGGGCCGGGCCCTCGCCGGGGCGTTCCTGGCGGCAGGACACCCGACCACCGTCTGGAACCGCACCCCGGGCCGAGCCGGGCCGCTGGTGGAGAAGGGGGCCGTGCACGCGGAGTCGGTCGCGGACGCCGTCGCGGCGAGCGGACTGGTCGTCACCTGCCTGACCACCTTCGAGGACACCCGCGCGGCACTGGAACCGGCTGCCGGGGCGTTACGCGGCCGGGACGTCGTCACCCTGAACAGCGGCTCCCCGTCCGGCGCGCGCGAGACCGCCGCGTGGGCCACCGCGCACGGCGCCCGCCTGCTCGCCGGAGCGGTCAAGAACGTGCCGGCGGCCGTGGGAGCACCGGACACCCTGCTCTACTACAGCGGCGACCGGTCGGTCTTCGACGCGCACGAGACGACCCTCAGGGCGCTGGGAGGCGACACCGTCCACCTCGGGGAGGAGTCCGATCTCGCCGCGCTGTACGAGATGGCGGTGGGCGCGATGCTGCTGCCCGCGCTCGTCGGGTTCTTCCAGGGGGCCGCCGCCGTCCAGGCGCGAGGACTGCGGGCGGAGTCGATGGTGCGCTTCGCCGGCAAGTGGCTCGACATGATCAAGACGCTGCTGCCGGTCTACGCCGCGGAGATCGACAGCGGTGACTACGGCGACGCCGCCAGTTCGGTGGACCTCTTCCTCGCGGGCACGGCCCACGACCATGACCTGGCCGAGGAGACGAACGTCGACACCGCCTGGCTGGCTCCCCTGCACGACCTGCTGCGGCGGGCGGCCGAGGCGGGCCATGGGCGGCACAGCATCGCGGCACTGACGGAAGTGCTCAGGAAGGGGGCGTAGAGGGAGGTCGGCCGCCCCGGAACAGGGGGGGTGGTTCCGAGGCGGCCGTCCGGACCGGAACGTCGCCGCCCCGGGGGGTTTGGGGCGGGCGACTGTCCGATCGGTGAGGAGATCCAGAGCCTCAGGCTCCGGTTGTGTGCGCGAGGGCACGACCAGGTCGAAGCTGGGGAGGCCCCGGCCTGATGTCACCCACAGTCCCCTGTGGGCGGGGTGTATCTCTCATCTGGGTAGAACCTACGACAGGGGCAGGGCGCAGGACAGGCCGCAGGGCCCCCTGTCATCCACCTCGCACACCTTCTTCACACGCTCTGCCGCTCGCCGCCCCGGTAGCGGAACCGGAGCGGCTCACCTGCCCCGGCGGCGGCTCGGATGTGCGGGCCGGCGGGGCAGGGTGCGGGCGGTGACCGGGTCAGATGCGGGAGAAGGCCTGCTCGATGATGTCGAGGCCCTCGTTCAGCAGGTCCTCGCCGATCACCAGCGGGGGCAGGAAGCGGAGCACGTTGCCGTAGGTGCCACAGGTCAGGACCAGCAGCCCCTCGGCGTGGCAGGCCTTGGCAAGTGCGGCGGTCGCCTCCGGATTGGGCTCCTTGGTGGCGCGGTCCTTGACCAGTTCGATGGCGATCATCGCGCCGCGTCCACGGACGTCTCCGATGACGTCGAACTTCTCCTGCATGGCGGACAGGCGCGCCTTCATCACGGCCTCGATGTCCTTCGCCCGGGCGTTGAGGTCGAGCTCCTTCATCGTCTCGATGGCGCCGAGCGCGCCGGCGCAGGCGACCGGGTTGCCGCCGTAGGTGCCGCCCAGGCCGCCGGCGTGCGCGGCGTCCATGATCTCGGCGCGACCGGTCACGGCCGCCAGCGGCAGACCGCCGGCGATGCCCTTGGCCGTGGTGATCAGGTCGGGGACGATCCCCTCGTCCTCGCACGCGAACCACTGGCCCGTGCGGCAGAAGCCGGACTGGATCTCGTCGGCGACGAAGACGATGCCGTGGTCGGAGGCGAACTTCCGGACGGCGGGCAGGAAGCCCTTGGCCGGCTCGATGAAGCCGCCCTCGCCGAGCACCGGCTCGATGATGATCGCGGCCACGTTCTCGGCGCCGACCTGCTTGCTGATCTGGTCGATCGCCTGGGCGGCGGCCTCGGGGCCCGCGTTCTCCGGGCCGGTCGGCCAGCGGTAGCCGTACGCCACCGGCACGCGGTACACCTCGGGCGCGAACGGCCCGAAGCCGTGCTTGTACGGCATGTTCTTCGCGGTGAGCGCCATCGTCAGGTTGGTCCGCCCGTGGTACCCGTGGTCGAACACGACGACGGCCTGCCGCTTGGTGTACGCCCGCGCGATCTTCACGGCGTTCTCGACGGCCTCGGCGCCCGAGTTGAACAGCGCGCTCTTCTTGGCGTGGTCACCGGGGGTCAGCTCGGCGAGCGCCTCGGCGACCTCCACGTACCCCTCGTAGGGCGTGACCATGAAACAGGTGTGGGTGAAGTCGGCGAGCTGCGCGGACGCCCGCCGTACGACGGCCTCGGCGGAGGCGCCGACGGAGGTCACGGCGATGCCCGAGCCGAAGTCGATGAGCCGGTTGCCGTCGACGTCCTCGATGATGCCGCCGCCCGCACGCGCCGTGAACACGGGCAGCACCGAGCCCACACCCTGCGCGACCGCGGCGGTGCGGCGGGCCTGCAGCTCCTGCGACTTCGGTCCGGGGATGGCGGTGACGACGCGACGCTCCTGCGGAAGTGCGGTCATGCGGGGCTCCTGGGGTGGTGCGGATGGTGAGGCACGGACGCTTGGCTTCTTTTCTCGCAGGCTAGGGCGGGGAAAGGGGGGTGGGCATGCTCCATGTGGGCGTTGTCGGCGCGGCGGCTTGTCCGGGGTGGACATGGCGGTCTGGTGGGCTGCTGCCCACGACCCGGCCGTGTAAGCGGTGAACTCCCCATGGGAGGGCGTTAGATTGGCTCGCTGATGGTGGACGGAGCGGCTGGTCAGGGGGCAAGGGCGATGGACAGCGACGGGACGCAGGAGGCCCGGGGTACGCACGCGCATCCCGTGCCGCGCCCGGGGGGGCCGCCGGAGGTGCCCGCGATGCCGCCGATGCCGCCCCGGGCACCGGAGGCGCCCCCGCTGCCGGACGGGTCGGCCTTCCTCGCCTGGCTGCGCGCGCCCCGCCCCGACGCGGCGCCGGGCGTATGGCGCTTCGGGCACCGGCCGCGGCCCGCGGAGGAGCCCGAAGCGGTCCCCACCCGGCAGCTGCTGAGCGGGGCGCTGATCGCCTTCCTGGTGGGCTGGCTGATCTGGTCGCTGCTGCAGAACGGCTACCTCGGCAACTGGTGGTGGGTGCCGTTCGACCTGATCGTCCCCGACGCCTGGCGCGGCGCCGACAGCGATCTCGGCGAGACCGGCACGTTCCTGGTGTACCGGGGGTACGAGCTGCTCGTCGCCCTGGCGATCATGGTCGGAGTGGCCCGGCTCGGCCGCTGGGGCGAGGTGTGGCGCCGCTTCGTCGCCCCCCGCTTCCGCAGGACGGAGCCCCAGGCCGCGCAACCGGCCCCCGAGGACGACCCGGCCCAGTGGAACGAGCTCCGCGCCGCCGGTGCCGCCGACGCCGCCGAGCGGCTCGCCGCCGACGCCCGCTCCGGGCTGATGCGGGACGTCGACCACGCCCGGATCCTCCGCGCCTGGCAGGGTGTGCGCACCGGACGGCACAGCCTGGCCACCTTCAGCGGTGCGGTGCTCAAGGACGGCGCCGCCGCCTGCCTGCACCCCTCCGGAGAGCGCGACCTGCCCGCCCGGCTGGCCCGGCACGACCTGGTCACCGGGCAGGTCCGGCTCGGGACCACCGTGGACGACGTCCGCAACCCCTACGCCTACCGCGGGGCCGGGCTGGCCCTCGGCCCCGACCTGCTCGGCACCTCGCTCGTCGCCGTCGGCCCCGCCGGTTCCGGCAAGACCGGTGCCGTCGTCCGGCCGCTCGCCGAGTCGCTGTGTCTGCACGCGCTCGCCGGGCGGGCCGCCGTGGTCGTCGTCGGGGCGGCCGGGGCGGGGCTCGGGCCGGCCGACGCGTACGACGTCGTCGTACGGATCGGGAACCAGGAGTCCGAGTACGACCTCGACCTCTACGGCGGGACCGCCGATCCGGACGAGGCCGCGTCCGTGCTCGCCGAGGCGCTCGTCGGGGATCTCGCCGATCCGCACCCGGGCAGTGACAGCCGCCGGTCCACCACCGTCCTCGCGCAGCTGCTCGGACCGTTCCGGGCCGTCCACGGGCGTTTCCCCTCCGTACCGGAGCTGCGGCAGCTGCTGGACGGGGCGCCGGGGCCGTTCGCCACGCTGCGGCAGGGCCTGCAGGACGCCGGGCAGGACTCGCTGCTGCGGGAGCTCGACGCCCGGGAGCGGCAGATGGGGCAGCCGGGTGACGTGGGCGGGGTGCTCGCCGACCGGGTCGCGCTGCTCGACCGGCCCGCGTTCGCCGGGTTCTTCGACACCTCCGGCCGGTCGCGGCCGTTCACGCTCAAGGCCCTCGACCATCCCGTGCGGGTGCGCATCGACCTGCCCGAGCGCGGGCACGCCGACGCCTCCCGGATGCTGGCGCGGCTGGTGCTCGCCCAGTTCACGGCGAGTGTCGCCGTACGGGAGGACCGGTCGCTGTTCGCCTGCCTGGTGCTCGACGACGCGACCGGCGTGGTCACGCCCGAGTCCGTGCGCGGCATCCAGCGGCTGCGGTCCGGCAACGCCGGAGTCGTCCTGACCCTGCGCACCCTGGACGACGTGGCCCGGCCCCTGCGCGGGCCGCTGCTCGGGGCCACCGGCTGCCGGATGGCGCTGTCGGGCGTCACGCCCTGGGACGGGCAGGATTTCGCCGAGGTGTGGGGCAAGGAGTGGACCGAGGCCCGGGACGTCACCGACCGGCAGATCATCGCCGAGACCCCGGCGGGCAAGGCCCTGCACGCGGTGCGGCGGGTGATCACCGGCAAGGCGCCGACCGCGCGGGCGGTGACCGTGCGGCAGGTCGAGCGGGAGCGCTGGTCCGCGTCCGAGCTGGCGCACGGCGTTCCGGCGGGGCACGCGGTGCTGTCGCTGACCAACGTGAAGGGAGAGCACGCGCCGCCGCTGCTGGTGGACCTCCGGGGCTGACGGCTTCCCGCCGGTGCGGGTACGCGGGGACCGTACGGTGAGGCAGAATCGTCACAGGTCGTTCATACGTGGCGGCCAAAAGACCACAGAGATCACACAGTCCTGACGCAGAAGGCCTCATGCCCCCGACGCTCGCCTCGCTCGTCCACCACTCCGCGCTGAAACTGACCGTGCGAGCGGGCGCGGACCGCCTCGACGTGCCGGTCCGCTGGGCCCACGTGAGCGAGCTCGCCGACCCCGTGCCCTACATGGAGGGCGGTGAACTGCTGCTGATCACCGCGCTCAAGCTGGACGCCGAGGACCCGGAGGCCATGCGCCGGTACGTGCGGCGGCTGGCCGGGGCCGGAGTGGTCGGGCTCGGCTTCGCCGTCGGCGTCAACTACGAGGAGATCCCCAAGGCGCTCGTCGACGCGGCCGAGGAGGAGGGTCTGCCCCTGCTGGAAGTACCGCGCCGCACCCCGTTCCTCGCCATCAGCAAGGCCGTGTCCGCGGCGATCGCCGCCGACCAGTACCGGGCCGTCACCGCCGGCTTCGCCGCCCAGCGCGAGCTGACCCGGCAGGCCCAGACCGGCGGCCCGGAGGGGCTGCTGGCCGCGCTCGCCTCGCAGGTCGACGGCTGGGCGGCGCTGTACGACGCCTCGGGAGCCGTCGTCGCCACGGCACCGGAGTGGGCGGGGCGGCGGGCCGCGCGGCTCACCGGCGACGTGCAGCGGCTGCGGGAGCGGCCCGCGCCCGCCTCGTCGGTGGTCGGCGGGCCGGAGAACGAGGACCGCGTCGAACTGCACACCATCGGCACCGGCCGGCGCCCCCGGGCGGCCCTCGCCGTCGGCACGGCCGCCGCCCCGGGCACGGCCGAGCGGTACGCCGTCCACTCCGCCATCGCGCTGCTGACCCTGACCACGGAACGCTCCCGGTCCCTCCAGGCGGCCGAGCAGCGGATCGGCTCGGCGGTGCTGCGCATGCTGCTGGCCGGGGAGCCGGACCACGCGCGCGCCGTCGCCGGGGACCTGTACGGCGGGCTGCTGGACGCGCCGTTCCGGATGCTGGTCGCCGAGCGCGTGCCGGTGTCGGCCTCGGCCGCCCTGGCCCGCGCGGAGTCCGGGACGCCCGCCCGGGCCGCGGACCGGCCTTCGGCCGCCGCGCTCGCCGCGGCCGACGTGAACGGCGACCCCCTCGCGGCGCTCGCCGACGTCATGGAGTCCGCGGCGGCCCGGGCGGGCGAGGCCGTGCTGGTCGTGCCGGAGGGGGAGCGGCTGGTGGTGCTCGCCGCGGACGGCGGCGCCGCCGCGGCGGCCTGCGCCGAGTACGCGGCCGCCCTGGAGACGGCCCGGGCCGGCGTCCGCGAGAAGGTGCCCGGCGGCGAGGAGGACGAACTGGTCGTGGGCCTGTCGGCACCGGCCGGTCCCATCGCCGCGTCCGCCGCGTACAAACAGGCCGAGCAGGCCCTGTCGGTGGCCCGGCGGCGCGGGCGCGTCCTGGTGGAGCACGAGCAGATGGCGGCCGGATCCGTACTGCCGCTGCTGGCGGACGACGCGGTACGGGCGTTCGCCGACGGCATGCTGCGCCCCCTGTACGAGCACGACGCCACGGGCCGCGGCGACCTGGTCGCCTCCCTGCGCGCCTGGCTGTCCAAGCACGGCCAGTGGGACGCGGCGGCGGCCGACCTCGGCGTCCACCGCCACACGCTCCGCTACCGCATGCGCCGCGTCGAGGAGATCCTCGGCCGCTCCCTGGACGACCCGGACGCCCGGATGGAACTGTGGCTGGCCCTGAAGGCGACCAACACCGACTAGCCAAACCGTAGTGCCCCCGGCCGTCACTGCTACACCCCGGACAAACGCCCTTCGGCCACTCCGCCCCTACCGTTGGTCCCGTAGCAGTGGATCACCCCCAACGCCGAAGGGCCGGAACGAACATGACCTCCACCCACGCCTTCTGGCTCGCCGGCCGCCAGGCCACCGGCGAGGACACCTTCGACGTCAGCTCCCCGTGGGACGGGCGGCTCGTGGGCACGGTGAGTGTGCCGACGGACGCGCAGGTCGAGGAGGCCGTGGCCGCCGCGTACGCCGTGCGGGACGAGTTCGCCGCCACCCCGGCCCACGTGCGGGCCGCCGCCCTCGACCACGTCAGCAAGCGCCTGGTCGAGCGCACCGAGGAGATCGCGCGGCTGATCTCCGCCGAGAACGGCAAGCCGATCAAGTGGGCGCGCGGCGAGGTGGGGCGTGCCGTGTCCGTGTTCCGGTTCGCGGCCGAGGAGGCCCGGCGGTTCAACGGCGGTGAGGCCCAGCGCCTCGACACCGACCTCGGCGGACAGGGGCGGCTCGCCCTCACGCGCCGCTTCCCCAAGGGCGCCGTGCTCGGCATCGCGCCCTTCAACTTCCCGCTGAACCTGTGCGCCCACAAGGTCGCCCCGGCCATCGCCGCCGGCGCCCCGATCATCCTGAAGCCGGCCCCGGCGACCCCGCTGTCCGGCCTGATCATCGGCGAGCTGCTGGCCGAGACCGAGCTGCCCGCGGGTTCCTGGAGCATCCTGCCGGTCGCCAACGACAAGATGCCCGCCCTGGTGCGGGACGAGCGCCTGCCCGTGATCTCCTTCACCGGCTCCGAGAAGGTCGGCTACGCGATCATGGACTCGGTGCCGCGCAAGCACTGCACCCTGGAGCTGGGCGGCAACGGCGCGGCCGTCGTCCTCGCCGACTGGGCGAGCGACGAGGACCTGGACCGGGCGGCGAACCGCATCGCCACCTTCTCCAACTACCAGGGCGGCCAGTCCTGCATCTCCGTCCAGCGGGTCATCGCCGACGCCTCCGTCTACGACCGGCTGCTGCCGCGCCTCGTCGCCGCTGTCGAGGCCCAGGTCACCGGCGACCCGAGCGACGACGCCACCGACGTCGGCCCGCTGGTCAGCGAGGACGCCGCCAAGCGCGTCGAGGCGTGGGTGCAGGAGGCCGTGGACGCCGGCGCCCAGCTGCTCACCGGCGGCAAGCGCGACGGCGCCTCCTACGCGCCGACCGTGCTGGCCGAGGTCCCGGCCGACGTGACGATCTCCTGCGAGGAGGTCTTCGGGCCCGTCCTCACCGTGCAGAAGGCGGACGGCGAGGCCGAGGCCTTCGCCGCCGTCAACGACTCCAAGTACGGCCTCCAGGCGGGCGTGTTCACCCACGACCTGCAGACCGCCTTCCGCGCCCATCGGGCCCTGGAGGTCGGTGGTGTCGTCATCGGCGACGTGCCGTCCTACCGCGCCGACCAGATGCCCTACGGCGGCGTCAAGCAGTCCGGCGTGGGGCGCGAGGGCGTGCGGTTCGCCATGGAGGACTACACCTACGAGCGCGTGATGGTCCTCACCGGCATCACCCTCTAGCCGCCTCTAGACCCCTCTAGCTTATGGGAACCATTTTCATATAGGCTCTGCGAAGAGGCCCGGCACCGATGCCTTCCGGTGCCGGGCCTCTTCTTTACGCCGGCCTGCTCCGGACCCTCAACCGGAGAAGCCGACGTGCGCGAGCCGCAGCGGGCCGCGCAGCCTGAGATGCACGTCGTGCACGCCCGCGGCGACGACGGGCGCGGCGACGGAGACGTAGTCGTACGGGCCCGAGGTGGGTTTCGCGGGCGACAGCACCGCGAGCGCCGGGCCGCCGTCGAGGGACAGCTCGACCGAGCCCTCGCCGGCCACCTCCACCGTCACCTCGGTGATGCCGGGCCCGAAGTCGCAGGCGCGGTAGACCAGTTCACCGGATGCCGCGTCCACCGGCGTCACCGCGTCGCCCGACACCTTCGTCCGGTCGACGATGTCGATGCCGCGCTGCTCGTCGAAGCCGGCGGCGGCCAGGCCGTTCGCGACGACGGCGCGGGGCAGGGTGGGCTCGCCGTCGAGCGTGACGGTCGTCCGCAGCCGGACGTCCTCGCTGGAGGCCCCGGCCAGCAGCTCGTACGCCCCGGGCTCGACGCGCCACCGGTCCTGCGCCACATCCCAGAACGCGAAGGCGGACAGCGGGATCTCGAAGCTCAGCTCGGCCGTCGCGCCCGGGGCGAGGGTGACGCGGCGGTGGTCCAGCAGTTCCCGGCGCGGACGCGGCACGGACGCCCCGACGGCCCGGCCGTAGAGCTGGGCGACCTCGTCGGCCGTGACCTCACCGGAGTTGGTGACGGAGAAGGAGACCCGCACCGCCCCGTCCTCGACCCGGGCCGTGAGGCCGCCGTACGTGAACGACGTGTACGACAGGCCGTGTCCGAAGGGGAACAGGGGCGTGCCCTCGAAGTACAGGTACGTCTGGCGGCCACCGATCACGTCGTAGTCGAGCAGGTCCGGCAGGTCGGCGTCGTCGGCGTACCAGGTCTGCGGCAGACGGCCGGCGGGGGAGACGTCACCGGCCAGCACGCGGGCCAGGGCGGTGCCGGCCGCCTGGCCGCCGTGCGCGGTCCACAGCACGGCCGCGAGGTCGGCCGGGTCGACGGCGTACGGGTAGGCCGAGACCAGCGCCAGCACCGTCACCGGGTTCGCCGCCCGGGCGGCCCGCAGCAGCCGCTCCTGCTGCCCGGGCAGCCGCAGGGTCGTCCGGTCCTCCGTCTCACGGCCGTTGATGTGCGGATCGTTGCCCGCCACGACCACGACCACGTCGGCCGCCGCGGCGGCACGCGCCACCGCCTCCTCGCCCCGCTCGGTGACGACCAGCTCGAACACCTCGGGATCTTCGTCGGCAACCTTCAGGCCGTCGGCGGAGACACAGACATGGCGACCCGTTCCCAGGTGCTTCAGGAGGTGCCCGTGTCCGTGCGGTTCCAGGCTGAACGTCTCCTGGACGACCCAGCCGCCCGGCTGGTCCGCGGCGGCGCGGACGTACCCGTCCTCGGCGACCGAGAGGTAGCGGCCGTCGGGCGCCCGCAGGGTCAGCACGCCCCCGCCCCAGTCGGCCAGCGCCAGTTCGGTGCCGGTCGCGTCGGTGGTGAGCGCGGGCAGGTCGGTGCGGCCCGCGAGCAGCGCCGGGTCGAGCGCGCCCTCGGCGCCGCGCACCTCCTCGGCGGCGTCCTCGGCCGCCGGCACGTGCACGAACGCGCCCGCGGCGGTCTTCAGCCGGACCCGGTCGACGCCCTCCGCGAACTCCACCCGGTCCGCGCCGAACCGCTCGTACAGGCCCTCCAGCGGGGTCGAGCGGTGCAGGAACGTGCCGCTGTACCAGTCGAGCTTGCACTCGTCGGCGAGCAGCCCGACCACCGCGACACGGGTGTCGGGGGCCAGCGGCAGCACCCCGTCGTTCTTCAGCAGCACGATCGCCTGCTCGGCGGCCTCCTGCGCGAGGGCGCGGTGCGCCGGGGTGTCGAACTCGCCGGTCGCGTCGTGCGGGTCGTGCTCCGGGTCGAACTCGCCGAGCCGGAAGCGGACCGAGAGCTGGCGGCGGACGGCCGTGTCGATGTCGGCCTCCGTCAGCAGACCGCGCTCCAGGGCGCCGCGCAGCCGTCCGGTGATCTGCGAGGAGTCCGTGCCGTGGTCGGTGAAGCTGTCGACGCCCGCCACGAGCGAGGCCGCGATGGCCTCCTCATGGGTGTCGAAGTAGTGCTCGAAGTCGACCAGGTTGCTCGGCGCGCCCGCGTCCGAGCAGACCAGCAGCTCCTGGTCGGTCCAGGTGCGCAGGTGCTCGGCGAGGAGCGGGGAGACGTGGTTGGGGCGGCCGTTGACCAGGTTGTACGCCGGCATCACCCCGGCCACCGCGCCCGCCTCGACCGCCGCGCGGAAGGCCTGCAGGTCGTACTCGTGCAGCACCCGCGGGCGCACCGAGCTCGACGTCGTGGCCCGGTCCGTCTCGTTGTTGTGGGCGAGCCAGTGCTTCAGCACGGGCGCGGTGCGCCAGTAGGTGGGGTGGTCGCCGCGCAGGCCGTGCGTGTAGGCGGTGGCGATCGCCGAGGTGAGCCTCGGGTCCTCCGCGTAGCCCTCCTCGTTGCGGCCCCACAGCGGGTGGCGCAGCAGGTTGACGACCGGCGCCCAGACGTTGAGGCCGACCCGGTCGTCCCGGGCGCGCATCGCGCGGACCTCCTTGGACACCGCGTCGCCGACGCGCCGCACCAGCTCCGGGTTCCAGGTGGCGCCGAGGCCCACCGCCTGCGGGAACATCGTCGCCGGGCCCATCCACGCCACGCCGTGCAGGGCCTCCTGGCCCGTGCGGAAGGCGGCGACGCCGAGGCGCTCGACGGCGGGTGTGAACTGGTGCAGAAAGGAGATCTTCTCGTCGAGGGTGAGCCGCCCCAGCAGATCGTCGACGCGCTCCGCGAACGGAAGCTGCGGATCGCGGAACGGTTCGGTGGGCGGCGTGTGTGCGGTCACGTGGGGATCCCTTGCACTGGATCGGCGAGGCGCTTTCGAAGCGCTTCGATGCTGATTCGACGACGGGTCGGGTGTCAAGAGACCGACGCCATCACTTCAAGCGGTGCATGAGGAAAGGTCCCTTCTCGCGCCCGGCAGGAAGTTTGGGAACGACCCTTGTGCACCCTGGGGCGTTCACTTAACCTCACAGCAACATCGAAGCGCTTCGACTACGGGAACCCCGGTTGCATGGGTCGAAGGCTCGCTTCAGCTCAGCCAGTTCCACTCGAGACACCGCAGCCGACGGCCTCCGCCGGGTGTCCTGGTGCGCCATGAAGGGTTGACGCAATGACGCCGAACGCCGCCTCCGCCTCCTCCGGACCGAGCCGGAGAAGCTTCCTCGCCTCCACCGCGGTCGCCACCGCAGCCGTGGCGGGCGGGATGCCGCTGCTCTCCGCCTGTGGTGGCGGGCAAGAGGGCCAGAAGGAGGGGGCCACGTCGGGCAAGGACGCCGCGAAGATCCTGCCGGCCTACGTCGCGTCGAACGTCGCGACCCCCGACATCCCTTCGAAGAACGGCTCGCCCGTCGGCTTCACCAGGGCGATCCCGGCGGCCGAGCTGAAGACCTCGGTGCCGCAGAAGCTCGGCAGCGGCGGCCGACTGACCATCATGGCCCCCTACTGGGGCACCCCGCCGAAGGGCGACAACCCCTACTACACGGCCATGAACAAGGCCATCGGCGTGGACATCACCTGGCAGAACCAGGACGGCGTCACCTACGACCAGAAGCTCGGCGCGATCCTCGCCTCCAGCGACATCCCCGACGCCGTGGTGGTGCCCGACTGGAACCTGACGGGCCGGATACCCAGCGCGATCAACGCCAAGTTCGCCGACCTCGGCCCGTACCTGTCCGGCGACAAGGTCAAGGACTACCCGAACCTCGCGGCGGTGCCCACCGACGCCTGGCAGCGAGGCATCTTCGGCGGCCAGCTCCGCGCCATCCCGATGCCGAACTCCCGCGTCACCAGCATGGCGACCATGTACCGCAAGGACCTCTTCGCGAAGAAGGGCTACTCCCTCCCGAAGAGCCCCGACGAGTTCCTGTCCTGGGCCAAGGAGGCGACCGAGCCCAGGGCGAAGCTCTGGGCCTGCGACGACATGAAGTGGTCGGCCCTGCAGATCTTCGGTGTCCCGCCGGGCGGCGACAAGGCGCTGTGGTGGAACCTGGAGGACGGCAAGCTCGTCAACCGCATCGAGACCGAGCAGTACCTGGAAGCCCTGGAGTGGGTGCGCAAGCTCTACGCGGCGAAGGTGGTCCACCCGGACGCCGTGTCGGGCAAGGCGGGCGGCATGGCGGCCAACCGCTTCACCGCCGGACAGGTCCTGGTCTACAACAACAACATCTCCGACTGGTGGGGCAAGACCGCCGAACAGCGGACCCAGAACCCCGACTTCGAGATGGGCGTGTTCGACATCTTCGGGCCCGACGGCGGTGACCCCACGCTGTGGGCCAGTCAGCCGGGCGGCATGTTCACCTTCGTCAGCAAGAAGGCGAGCAAGCAGCAGATCAAGGACTTCCTCGCGCTCTGCAACTACTGCGCCGCTCCCTACGGCACCAAGGAGTTCATGCTCACCGCCTACGGCGTCGAGGGCACCGACTACACGGTGAAGGGCGGCCTGCCGGTCAAGACGCAGCAGGGCATCAACGAGGTCAGCAGCACCTACGACCTCACGGGCAACCCGGCGCCGTACGTCGCCTACCCCGACTTCCCCGACATCACCCGGGGCATCGTCGAGTGGCAGCAGCGCATGGGCGCCTTCACCAAGAAGACCACCTTCTACGGGCTGACCGTCACCGAGCCCACCCGCTGGGCCAACCTCGCCGACGACTTCGAGCAGCTCGAGGACGACGTCGTGCGCGGCCGCAAGAAGATCAGCGACGTGCAGCAGGCGGTGTCGGACTGGAAGAAGAAGGGCGGCGACGACCTGCGCGACTGGTACAAGAAGCTGCTCGACGACAACGGCTCGGCGAACTGATCCGGGGCTCAAGCAAGGAGAAGGCCGTGTCCCACAGCACGGTGCCTCAGGCGACGACCGAGGCGAAGACGCCCGCGAGCACTCCGGCGAAGTCCGGCGGCGGCGCCGGAGACCGGGCCCGCGGCAGGAAGAACGCGGGAAAACTGAGCCTGAGGCTCAGATTCAGGCGTGACCGCGCGCTGATCTTCATGGTGCTGCCGGCGGTCCTGCTGATCCTGGTCTTCAACTACATACCGATCCTCGGCAATGTGGTGGCCTTCCAGGACTACGACCCGTACGCCGGCGACAACGGTTTCGTCGCCATCCTCAACAGTCCCTGGATCGGCTTCGAGCAGTTCGAGCGGATCTTCGCCGACTCGGCCTTCTGGCACGCGGTGCAGAACACCCTGGTGCTGTTCTTCCTGCAACTGGTGCTCTACTTCCCGATCCCCATCCTGCTCGCGCTGCTCATCAACAGCGTCGTCAGGCCACGGGTCCGGGCGGTCGCCCAGGCGGTCATGTACCTGCCGCACTTCTTCTCCTGGGTCCTCGTCGTCACCGTCTTCATGCAGATCTTCGGCGGCGCCGGGATCATCGCCCAGACCCTGCGCGCGCACGGCTACGAGGGCTTCGACGTGATGACCGACCCGGAGGTCTTCAAGTACCTGGTCACGGCCCAGACCGTCTGGAAGGACGCGGGCTGGGGCATCATCGTCTTCCTCGCCGCGCTCTCCTCGGTCTCCAACGACCTGTACGAGGCGGCCGCCATGGACGGCGCCGGACGCTGGCGGCGCATCTGGCACATCACGCTGCCCGCCCTGCGCCCGGTGATCGCCCTGCTGCTCGTGCTGCGCGTCGGCGACGCCCTCACCGTCGGCTTCGAACAACTCCTCCTCCAACGACAAGCCGTGGGTGTCGACGCCTCCGAGGTCCTCGACACCTACGTGTGGTGGAACGGCATCCGCAACCAGGACTTCAGCTACGCCGCCGCTGCCGGGCTCGTCAAGGGCGTGGTCGGTCTGGCGCTCGTGCTGATCGCCAACAAGGTGGCCCATCTCATGGGCGAGCAGGGGGTGTACAAGAAGTGACCGCCGTCCTCGACACTCCGCCCGGCGACACGCCGCGGGTCAGGAAACCGAGCCGCTGGGCCGCCCCGCCCCGCCCCGTCTGGGAGGAGCCGCCCTCCAAGGCCGGGCTGGCCGGCAAGGGCATCGCCCTGACCCTGGCCTGCCTGTCCATCCTCTTCCCGCTGTGGATCGTCATCGTCACCAGCCTCCAGTCGAAGGAGACCATCGACGAGGCCGGCGGTCTGGTGGTGATCCCCAAGGGCATCACCTTCGTCGCCTACCAGGAACTCCTCAGCGGCGGCCAGGTCCAGAGAGCCACCCTGGTGAGCATCGGTGTGACCCTGGTCGGCACGCTGTTCAGCATGACGGTGTCGGTGCTGTGCGCCTACGGCCTGTCGCGCAGCGGCTCGCTCGGCCACCGCTGGATCCTGATGACCCTGCTGGCGACGATGTTCTTCGGGGCCGGTCTCATCCCCACCTATCTGCTGGTGCAGGCCCTCGGTCTGACGGACACCTATCTGGCGCTGATCCTGCCCAGTGCCGTGAGCGTCTTCAACATCCTCGTGCTGCGCGCCTTCTTCATGAACATCTCCCAGGAGCTGATCGACAGCGCCCGCATCGACGGCGCCGGCGACTGGCGGATCCTGTGGAAGATCGTTCTGCCGCTCTCCCGCGCGGTCCTCGCGGTGATCGCCCTCTTCTACGCCGTGGGCTACTGGAGTGCCTGGTTCAACGCGTCGATCTACCTGAGCGACCAGGACATGATGCCGTTGCAGAACGTGATGATCCAGCTGGTGCAGATGCAGCAGCGTCCGGTGGGGCTCCAGGCGCAGATCAACACCGGCCAGCTCTCGCCGCTCGCGATCCAGATGGCGGTGATGGTGCTGGCCCTGCTGCCCGTGGCCGTCCTCTCCCCGTTCGTCCAGAAGCACTTCAAGAAGGGCATGCTCACCGGCGCCGTCAAGGGCTGACAACGCCCTCTCCCCGTAGGGCTGTCGACCGTCGTCGTCTGCGGCTGCCTCGTGGTCGACCGCGCCCACGGCGGAGCCGCATATCGAGCAGTGCCCCCCGCCCCTGAAGTGCGTCTCCCCACCCTTTCTCGTAGATCGAGGTATGTGTCATGCACGCGTCTCGCCTCAGCAGAAGAACCGTCCTCGCCGGGACCGCGGCCGCCGCCGCGCTCACCACCGTCCCCTTCCTGCCCGGGCGGGCGCACGCCGCCGGATCGGCTGTCTCCGCCGGGCAGGCGTACCGCTGGCGCAACGTCGTCCAGGGCGGCACCGGCTTCATCACCGGAGTGCTGTTCCACCCCACCGTCCGCGGCCTCGCCTACGCCCGTACCGACATCGGCGGCGCCTACCGCTGGGACGACCGCACCAGCCGGTGGATCCCGCTCACCGACCACCTCGGCTGGGACGACTGGAACCTGCTCGGCGTGGAGGCCATGGCCGTCGACCCGGCCCGTCCGAACCGGGTCTACCTCGCCCTCGGCACCTACGCCCAGTCCTGGGCCGGCAACGGGGCCGTGCTGCGCTCCGAGAACCGCGGGGCCACCTGGAAGCGCACCGACCTCACCGTGAAGCTCGGGGCCAACGAGGACGGGCGCGGATGCGGTGAGCGGCTGCTCGTCGACCCGCGCGACAGCGACACCCTGTGGCTCGGCACCCGGCACGACGGGCTGCTCAAGTCGACCGACCGGGGTGCCACCTGGAAAGCAGTGAGCTTCCCGGCCGCGCCCAGCGCCACCGGCCAGGGCGTCACGCTCCTGGTCGCGGCCGGCCGTACCGTCTACGCCGGCTGGGGCGACTCCGACGGCACGACCGCGAACCTCTACCGCACCGCCGACGGCACCACCTGGGAGGCCGTCCCCGGGCAGCCCGCGGGCACCGCCGCCAAGGTGCCGATCCGCGCCGCGTACGACCGGCACACCCGCGAGCTGTACGTGACCTACGCCAACGCCCCCGGCCCGAACGGCCAGTCCGACGGCAGCGTGCACAAGCTGCGCACCAGCAGCGGGAAGTGGACCGAGGTCACACCGGTGAAGCCCGGCGGGACCACGAGCGACGGCGGGACCGACTCCTTCGGCTACGGCGGTGTAGCCGTCGACGCCCGCCGCCCGGGCACGCTCGTCGTCTCCACGAACAACCGCTGGGCCGAGATCGACACCGTGTTCCGCTCCACGAACGGCGGCCGCACCTGGACGTCCCTGAAGGACACGGCCGTCTTCGACGTCTCCGAGACGCCGTTCCTCAAGTGGGGCGGTGACCAGCCCAAGTTCGGCTGGTGGATCCAGGCCCTCGCCCTCGACCCGTACGACTCGAAGCACGTCGTCTACGGCACGGGCGCGACCCTCTACGGCACCCGCGACCTCAGGCACTGGGCGCCGCAGATCCGCGGCCTGGAGGAGGCCTCCATCCGCCAGCTGGTCTCGCCCCCGACCGGTGAGGCGCACCTGCTCAGCGGCTCGGGGGACATCGGCGTGATGTACCACGAGCGGCTCACGGCGTCGCCCTCGCGCGGCATGGCGTCGAACCCGGTGTTCGGCACGTCGACCGGCCTCTCGCTGGCCGCGGCCAAGCCCTCGTACGTGGTCCGGGCGGGCTGGGGCGACAACGGCAACGGGGCCTGGTCGAACGACGGCGGCAGGACCTGGGCCCCGTTCAAGACCCAGCCGAGCATGGCCAAGAGCGCGCCGGGGCCGATCGCCACCAACACCGACGGCAGCGTGCTGCTGTGGTCCTTCGGCACGAGCAACCCGGGTTTCCGCTCGGCCGACAACGGCACCACCTGGTCCGAGGTCTCCTCCTTCCCCAAGGGCGCCGCCCCGGTCGCCGACCCGGTCGACCCGAAGCGCTTCTACGCCTTCGACACCACCACCGGCACGCTCTTCGCCAGCACGGACGGCGGACTGACCTTCACCGCGCGGGCCGGCGGCCTGAACTCGGGCGACACCGAGTTCCAGCTCACCGCCGCCCCGGGCCGCTCCGGCGACCTGTGGCTGAGCCTGAAGGCGAACGGGCTGTACCGCTCGACCGACGGCGGAGCGACCTTCGCCAAGGTCGCCAGCTGCTGGGCCTCGCACACCCTCGGCTTCGGCAAGGCCGCCGCGGGCGCCTCCTACCCGGCGCTCTACATGGTCGGCGCCACCGAGACCATCACCGCCGTGTACCGCTCGGACGACGAGGCGAAGACCTGGGTGCGCGTCAACGACGACCAGCACCAGTGGGGCTGGATCGGCGCCGCCATCACCGGCGACCCGCGTGTGTACGGCCGGGTCTACATCGCCACCAACGGACGCGGCGTCCAGTACGGGGAGCCCGTCTGATGCCCGGCCTGAGTGATGCGACGAGGGGGCGCCTCCTCTTCGGCGGCGACTACAACCCCGAGCAGTGGCCCGAGGAGACCTGGCACGAGGACGTCCGGCTGATGAAGGCCGCCGGCGTCAACTCCGTCACCCTGGGCGTCTTCTCCTGGTCGACGCTGGAACCGGAGCCCGGCGCCCGGGTGTTCGGCTGGCTGGACACGCTGATGGACCTGATGCACGACAACGGCATCGGTGTCGTCCTCGCCACCCCCACCTCCGCGCCCCCGCCTTGGATGGGCCGGCTGCACCCCGACACCCTGCCCGTCACCGAGGACGGCCGCACCGAGTGGTGGGGCGGCCGGCAGCACTTCTCCCACTCCAGCGCCACCTACCGGCGCTACGCCGCCGCCATCACCGAGGACCTGGCCGCCCGCTACGGCGGCCACCCGGCCCTCACCATGTGGCACATCAACAACGAGTACTGCACCTACGACTACGGCGACGAGGCCGCGGCCGCCTTCCGCCGCTGGCTGCGCGAGAAGTACGGCACCCTCGACGCCCTCAACGAGGCCTGGGGCACCGCCTTCTGGAGCCAGGGCTACGACACCTGGGACGGCATCCTGCCGCCCCGCCTGCCGCACTACCTGCGCAACCCCGGCCAGGTCCTGGACTTCCGCCGCTTCACCTCCGACATGCTCCTGGAGTGCTACACCGCCGAGCGGGACATCGTCCGGCGGCACACCCCGCACCTCCCGGTCACCAGCAACTTCATGCCGCTGTGGTTCGGGCAGGACGCCTGGCGCTGGGCCGAGGAGGAGGACGTCGTCTCCGTCGACCTCTACCCCGACCCGCGCGACCCGCTCGGCGCACAGAACGGCGCCCTGGTCCAGGACATGACCCGCTCCCAGGCGCGCGGGCCGTGGATGCTGATGGAGCAGGCGGCCGGGCCGGTCAACTGGCGGGGCGTGAACCACCCCAAGCCCCGGGGGATGAACCGGCTGTGGTCGCTGCAGGCCGTGGCCCGGGGCGCCGACGCCGTCTGCTACTTCCAGTGGCGGCAGTCCCGGCAGGGCGCGGAGAAGTTCCACTCCGGCATGGTCAGCCACGCCGGCGAGGACGGCCGGACGTACCAGGAGGTCAAGCAGCTCGGCGCCGACCTGGCGCGGATCGCCCCGCAGGTGACCGGACGGCACCTCACCGCGAACATCGCCGTCCTGCACGACTGGCACGCCTGGTGGGCCGGCGCCCACGACGGCCGCCTCTCCAGCCAGGCGGAGTACCCGGACGTGCTGCGCGCCTGGCACCGCGCCCTGTGGCAGGCGCACCTCACCACCGACTTCGCCCACCCCGAGCACGACCTCACGCCGTACTCGGTGGTCGTCGTGCCCCAGCTGTACGCCCTCACCGACACGGCGATCGACAACCTCCTCGCCTACGTCCGGCAGGGCGGCACCCTCGTCTGCGGCTTCCTGACCGGCGTCGCCGACGAGGACGACCGGGTACGGACCGGCGGCATGGACGCCCGGCTGCGGGAGCTGTTCGGCATCCGCACGCTGCACGAGTGGTGGCCGCTGGAGGCGGGGGAGACCGCCGTGTGCGAGGGCTTCCGGGGCACCCTGTGGTCCGAGGAGATCGAGCCCGCCGACCCGGACCACACGATCCCCTACAAGGGCGGCGAACTGGACGGCATGCCCGCCGTCCTGCGCAAGGGCCGCGCCTGGTACCTCTCCACGCTCCCGGAACCCGAGGCGCTGCGCGACCTGCTGGCCCGGATCGCCGAGGGCGCGGGCGTCCGGCCGGTGCTGGACGGCCTCCCCGAGCAGGTCGAGGCGGTACGCCGGGGCGAGCTGCTGTTCGTGCTCAACCACGGCCGCGAGCCGGTGACCGTCGAGGTGCCCGGCACCCACCACGACCTGCTCACGGACACGGCCGTCACCGACCGGGTCACCCTCGGCCGCTACGAGGCGGCGGTGCTCCGGTCATGACCGCCACCGCACCCGTCCACGGCACCTGGGAACCGCGTCCGGCCGCCCGCTGGGAGGACGCCTTCCTCAGCGGCAACGGCCACCACGGCGCCCTGGTGTTCGGCGACCCGGACCACGAGCGGGTCATCGTCACGCACCACACCCTGGTGCGGCCCAACGGCCGGGACCCGAGGCCCCCGCAGCTCGCCGACGCCCTCCCCGCCCTCCAGGACCGCCTCCTGGCGGGCGACCGGACGGCCGCCGAGAGCTTCACGGACGGCCGCCCGCTCCAGTGGGTGCAGCCCTTCCACCCCGCCTTCCAGGTCCGGCTGCGCCGGCCGCCGGCCGACTGCCCCGACTACCGGCGTGACGTCGACTTCACCACCGGCGTGGTCAGCGCGACCTGCGCCGGCTGGACCGGCCGCGTCTTCGTCTCCCGCGCCGACGACGTGATCGTCCACCACCTCACCGGACCCGGCCTCACCCTCGACATCGACCTGGACCACCGGCTGCCCGGCGCCCCCGCCGGACTGGGCATCGGCCACGGAGCCGTCCTCACCCCCGAGGGCGCCCTGCTCAGCCTGCGCGCCCGCTACCCGGACGACGACCGGGCCTGCACCGGCGTCACCCAGGTCACCGTCACCGGCGGCACCACCACCCTGGTGCCCCCCGGCGTGCGCGTCGAGGGCGCCCGGTCCGTGCTGGTCCTCACCCGGGTGCACCGGCACACCGGCGAACTCGACGTGGTCGCCGAGGGCCGGGCCCTGCGCGACCTGCCCCAGGAGTACGACGAGCTCCTCGACCGCCACACCGCCCTGCACCGCACCGCCTACGAACGCGTCACCCTCGACCTCGCCGCCGACCCCGCCGAACGCGCCCTGCCCGGCTCCGAGCTGCTGACCCGGCCGCGCAGCGCCGCCCTGCTGGAGCGCCTCTTCGCCGCCGGCCGCTACCACCTGCTCTCCGCGAGCGGCCTCTTCCCGCCCCGCCTGACCGGACTGTGGACCGGCGACTGGAACACCGCCTGGTCGGGCGCCTTCACCAACGACGCCAACCTCAACCTCCAGACGGCCTCCGCCGCTGCCGCCGCCCTCCCCGAGGTCACCGAGGCCCACGCGAACCTGATCCACCGCCAACTGCCCGACTGGCGCGAGAACGCCCGCGCGATCTTCGGAACGAGGGGCGTCGTCGCCCCCGCCCACACCGACGGCGAGTCCGGCCACGTGTACCACTACAACCGCGAGTACCCCCTGCACCTGTGGACCGCCGGCGCCGACTGGCTGCTCAAACCGCTCGTCGACCACGACGAGACCCACGGCACCCGCGACCCGCGCACCGCCGCCGCACTCGCCGAAGTCGCCGTCTTCTACGAGGACTTCCTCACCAGGACGGACGAGCACGGCCACCTCGTCGTCGTCCCGTCCTACTCACCCGAGAACCGCCCCGCCAACGCGAGCTGGGGCACCCTCGACGCGGCCATGGACCTCTCCGCGGCCCGCCACGCCCTGCGCACGGCCGCGGCCTACCACCCCGGCCCCGACGCCGACCGCTGGCACGCCCTCGCCGACCGGCTGCCGCCGCACCGGATCAACGAGGACGGGGCCCTGGCCGAATGGGCCTGGCCGGGCCTGGAGGACTCCTACGACCACCGCCACCTCAGCCACCTCTACGGCGTCTGGCCGCTCGACGAGATCACCCCCTACGACACCCCCGAGCTCGCGGCCGCCGCCCACCGCGCCCTCGAACTGCGCGGCGCCGAGAACGACTCCGCCCACGGCCACCTGCACCACGCGCTCATCGCGGCCAGGCTCAGGGACGCCGACCGCGTCGCCCACGCCCTCGGCCAGGTCCTGGACGGCGACTTCTTCCACGCCTCCCTGATGAGCGCCCACTACCCCAAGCGCGACGTCTACAACGCCGACGCGGCGCACACCCTGCCGGCCGTGCTGATCGAGATGCTCGTGCAGTCCACCCCCGACCGGCTGGTGCTGCTGCCCGCGCTCCCGGCGGCGTACCCCAGCGGTGCGCTGCGCGGTGTGCGCACCCGGTTCGGGGCCGAGATCGACCTCACCTGGACGCGGGACCGCGCCACCGCGGTCATCAGGCCGGGCCGCACCCACCGCGTCGAACTCCGGACTTCCTCCGGCGCAGAATCCCTCCACCTGGTCGCCGGAGAAGACCACGTCCTCACCCTGAGGGCGTGGTAGTTCCCCCCACCCCCCCCACCCATGGAAGGGACACCATGGCATCACGCACGCTGAGCAGGGTCACCAAAGCCCTGCTGGCCCCCGCTCTGGCTCTCGGCGTCACCGTCGGCCTCGCCTCCGCCCCCGCCTCCGCCGCGGTCTGGAACTCCTGCGACCAGTGGGGCCAGACCAACCTGAACGGCTACACGCTCTACAACAACATCTGGGGCTCCGGCGCCGGCAGCCAGTGCATCTGGGCCAACTCCGGCACCAACTGGGGCGTCTGGGCCAACCACCCCAACACCGGCGGCATCAAGTCCTACCCGAACCAGACGAAGGCGATCAACAAGTCGATCACCTCCCTGGGTTCGCTGACCAGCAGCTACAACGTCAGCGTCCCGTCGTCCGGCGCGTACAACACGTCGTACGACATCTGGGACACGGACCACGACTACGAGATCATGCTCTGGGTCAACAAGACCGGAGCGGTCGGCCCGATCGGCAGCTCGCAGGGCAGCGTCACGCTCGGCGGCCACACCTGGAACGTCTTCAAGGGCACCAACGGCGCCAACGAGGTGTTCTCGTTCATCCGCACCTCCAACTCCAACTCCGGCACCGTGAACATCCTGCCGATCCTGAAGTGGATCAAGGACACCAAGAAGTGGATGGGCAACGAGACCATCGGTGACGTGCAGTTCGGCTACGAGATCACCTCGTCGTCCGGCGGTCTGAACTTCACCACCAACAACCTCACGGTCAGCAGCAGCTGACCTCCGGGGCCGGGGCCGGGCGTGCCGTCAGGCGCGGTCGACCTCGGCCCGCAGTGCGTTGTACGCGGCGAAGGCCGACTCGACCTCGTCCCGGGTCAGGCCGTAGCGGGCCAGGTCGTACGTGTGCTTGCGGGCGCCCCGGGGGCGGGCCACGGCCGCGGGCAGCCGGGCCGCGTCGGCCTCGGTCCAGGGGGCGCCGACGGCCGCGTAGAGCTTCGGGGCGCCCGTCGCGGGGTCGGAGCCGAGCCAGGAGTACGGGGCGTCCACCACCTGCTCCGCCGGGACGGCGGCCCGGGCCGCGAGACCGCGCGTCATGGCCCGGCTCAGCAGACCCAGCCAGGTGGTGCCGATGCCGTGCAGATCGAGGGGGCGGGTGCTGACGGCCATGCCGTGCTCGATCAGGCTGCAGAACGACGCCACGACGGTGACCGGGTCGCGGTGGCACCACACGAGCGTGGCGTCGGGGAAGACCCTCAGCAACGCGTCCAGGTTCTCCAGGTGCATGGGCGACTTCAGCATCCAGCGCCGCCGCGGACGGCCGTACTGCAGCACCTGGTACACCTGCTTGAGGTACCGGTAGTCGGCGGTGAAGTCCCGCGCGCAGTGCCACGCCAGGTACTCGGGGATGCGGGCCTGGGAGAACGGCATCAGGGCGTGCGGCAGCGCGAACGTGCACTCCTCGGGACCCTCGGCGGCCATCGCGTGGATGTCGCGGAAGCGCGGCGCGAACAGGTCCGTGCCCTGGACCAGCCGGCGCCCGGCCGCGACCGCCCTGCGCCGCTGCCGGGGCGGCAACTCCAGGTCGGGGGCGAGCAGTTCCCACAGCAGCGGACAGCGGTGCCCGTCCGAGATCGACAGCACCGAGTGCGTGACCGTGGTCGCCGTGCGCGGCAGCCCCACGACGAACACCGGCTTCTCGATCGGCTCCCGCTCGATCTCCGGGTGCTCGGCGATCAGCCGCCGCACCCGGGCCCGGTTGGCCAGGTGCCGCCGGACGTGCGCCTGCGCGGACTGCCAGCCGACCGGCGTGAGGTTCTCGGCCTTCGCCCACCAGCCCAGCAGGGACCGGAAACCGTCGGTGAACTCCTGGTCACCCGGCGCCTGACCGGCCTCCACCGCGATGCGGTCGAAGACCCGGCCGGGATTCCGGCGGGAGCCGAAAGCGGGCCGCAGCAGCAGGTTGGCGGCGGTGAGGGCGAGCGGAGACGAGGACACGCAGGGAACCTACCGCTTCCAACTCACCTGCGCTGCTGGGAAGTTGGCCGAAGAAGCGGACGGGGTGGCCGGAAGACCTCCATCGAACCGGCCACCCCGTCCGGCACGGCTACTCCGCTACCGGCAGCCGCGCCCCGTCCCGCAGGAACAGCGGGATCCGGTCCAGCGGGGCGTCGACCGTCACGGCCTGACCGCCCTCGTACGTCTCGCCCGTCCACGCGTCCGTCCACGTCGCCCCCGCCGGCAGGTACGCCGTACGGGCCGTGGCGCCGGCCGTCAGCACCGGGGCGACCAGCAGGTCCGGGCCGAACAGGTAGGAGTCGTCGACCGACCAGGCCGCCTGGTCCCCGGGGAACTCCAGGAACAGCGGCCGCATCACGGGCAGGCCCTCCTCGTGCGCCTCCCGCATGACGCGCAGGACGTACGGCTTGAGCCGCTCGCGCAGCCGCAGGTACTTCTCCAGGACGGCCCCGGCCTCCTCGCCGTACGACCACACCTCGTTCGGGCCGCCGGTCATCTCCGGGCCCAGCGGCATGCCCGGGTCGCGGAAGCCGTGCAGGCGCATGAGCGGGGACAGCGCGCCGAACTGGAACCAGCGCACCATCACCTCCCGGTACGCCGGGTCGTCCGGGTCGCCGCCGTGGAAGCCGCCGATGTCGGTGTTCCACCACGGGATGCCCGACAGGGCCGTGTTGAGCCCGGCCGCGATCTGGCGGCGCAGGGTCGGGAAGTCCGTGCCGATGTCACCGGACCACAGGGCGGCGCCGTAGCGCTGACTGCCCGCCCAGGCCGAGCGGTTGAGGGTGACGATCTCCTCCTCGCCGGTGGCGAGAAGGCCCTCGTAGAACGTCCGGGCGTTCTCGGCCGGGTAGATGTTGCCGACCTCCAGGCCCGGGCCCGCCCAGTAGCGCAGGTTCTCCTGGAAGCCCGGCTTCAGCTCCGGCTCGCAGGCGTCCAGCCAGAACGCCGTGATGCCGTACGGGTCCAGGTAGTTCTCCTTCACCTTCGACCACACGAACTCCCGGGCGTCCGGGTTCGTGGCGTCGTAGAAGGCGACCTGGACCGTGGAGGCGACCTCCTTGTCGGGCCAGTCGGCGTGCGCCATCGGCCCGTACTGGGTGCCGATGAACCAGCCGCGCTGCTCCAGGACCGGGTGGTTCTCGCTCAGCGGCGACACCGAGGGCCAGACGCTCACCACCAGCTTGATGCCGAGCTCCTCCAGCTCCCGCACCATCGCCGCCGGGTCCGGCCACTCCTTCGGGTCGAACTTCCAGTCGCCGAGGTGCGTCCAGTGGAAGAAGTCGCAGACGATCGCCGAGATGGGCAGGCCCCGCCGCTTGTACTCCCGGGCCACCGCCATCAGTTCGTCCTGGGTGCGGTAGCGCAGCTTGCACTGCCAGAAGCCCGCCGCCCACTGAGGCAGCATCGGCGTCCGGCCGGTCACCGCGCTGTAGCGGCGCTGGGCGGCGGCCGGGTCGCCCGCCGTGATCCAGTAGTCGATCTGCCGGGCCGAGTCGGCGACCCACCGGGTGCCGTTGTGCGCCAGCTCCACGCGGCCGATCGCCGGGTTGTTCCACAGCAGCGTGTAGCCCCGGCTGGAGGTCAGCACCGGGATGCCGACCTCGGCGTTGCGCTGGACCAGGTCCAGCACCAGGCCCTTCTGGTCGAGCCGCCCGTGCTGGTGCTGGCCGAGGCCGTAGAGCTTCTCGTCGTCGTAGGCGGCGAAGCGCTGCTCCAGGCGGTGGTGGCCGTTGCCGACGGCCGTGTAGAGGCGGGAGCCGGGCCACCAGAAGTGGGCGCGGTCCTCGGCGAGCAGTTCGGCGGCGTCGTCCGTCCGCAGGAAGCGGATGAGGCCCTCGGCGTTCACCTCGACGGTGAGCGCGCCGACGGTCAGCCGGCCGCTGCCGTCCTCGATCTTCACCGTGGACGGCGTCGCCGGCGCCTCGTCGAGCAGGGCGCCCGGCAGCCCTTCGAGGACCGGGCCGCCGAGCCGGGCACGCACCCGGACCGCGTCCGGACCCCACGGCTCGATCCGTACGGTCTCCTGGCGGCCGCTCCACTCCAGCGCGCCGCCGCGCTCGCGGAACGTGCCGACCGTGGGGGAGGACTGCGCCAGGCTCACCTGGGGCTGGGTTTCAGCGGGCTGATTCACGTGGCGTGCTCCTGTGCTCCTGGAGGAGTGCAGACATGGGGGTGCCCCGAGAGGAGGGGGCGGTGTTCAAGGGGGTGGGGCGGAGGGGCGCCTACGAGCGGCTCGGCGCCGGTCCCGTGCTCGTCCGTACGGTCAGCTCGGGCGCGATCAGCACGACCTCGTCGCGGCCGCGCCCCTCGAGCTTGGCGACCAGGTGCTCCACCGCGTGCCGGCCCATCTCCTGCGCGGGGATGGCGACCGACGTCAGCCGCACCGAGGCCTGCATCGCGACCTGGTCGGGACAGATCGCGACCACCGACATGTCCTCCGGCACGGCCCGGCCCTGCTGCCGCAGCAGCGCGAGCAGCGGCTCGACCGCCGACTCGTTCTGCACGATGATCCCCGAGGTGTCCGGGCGTTCGTCGAGGATCCGGGCGAGCGTCACCGCCATGGCGTCGTACCCGCCCTCGCACGGCCGGTGCAGCAGCCGCACGCCCAGTTCCCGCGCGCGGGACCGCAGCCCGTCGAGGGTGCGCTCGGCGAAGCCCGTGTGCCGCTCGTAGACGGCCGGGGCCTCTCCGACGACGGCGATGTCCTGGTGCCCCTGCTTCGCCAGGTGCTCCACGCACAGCGCGCCCGTCGCCCGGAAGTCCAGGTCGACGCAGGTCAGGCCGGTGGTGTCGGCGGGCAGCCCGATCAGCACCGACGGCTGGTCGGTCGCGCGCAGCAGCGGCAGCCGCTCGTCGTCGAGTTCGACGTCCATCAGGATCATCCCGTCGGCGAGCCCGCTGCCCGCGACGCGGCGCACCGCGTCCGGCCCCTCCTCGCCGGTGAGCAGCAGCACGTCGTACCCGTGCGTGCGCGCGCAGGTCGCCACCGCGATGGCGATCTCCATCATCACGGGCACGTACATGTCCGTGCGCAGTGGGATCATCAGCGCGATGATGTTCGACTTGTTGCTCGCCAGGGCCCGGGCCCCGGCGTTCGGGTGGTACCCGAGCTCGCGGATGCTCCGCTCGACCCGCTGCCGGGTGGTCGCGGAGATGGACCGCTTGCCGCTGAGGACATAGCTCACCGTGCTCGCCGAGACTCCGGCGTGCTGGGCGACCTCGGCGAGGGTGACCATCCAGCTCTCCAAGTTTGTGAAGCGCTTCGACAGTGCGCATTGCTGATAACGGCGAGTGAGGGTGGTTCGACAGTAGCTCCAGCGGTCCTGGGTGTCCATAGGATGTCGAAGCGCTTCGATACCGAATTCCGGCGGCGCGAATCGGTCTCCTGAGGGGCACCTCGATGCAACACCGTCGTCAGGCGCGCGACAAGTGCCGCGCGCGATCCGCCCCCTTCGGCTGAACGGACGCGCGAGGACTGGTGGGAGCGTCCGGTTTCGGGTACCAACGATCCAGTAGCACTGGTCGGTAACGAAACGGTCCTCAATCTCCCTAGTTGCGGCGAGGTGCCCCTCATGTCCGCGTCCACCACCCCCTCTTCCCGTCCCGCCGTCACCGAGCGGGAGGCCCGTGAGGTGGCGGAGGCCGCCCGGGAACAGCACTGGCGCAAGCCCAGCTTCGCCAAGGAGCTGTTCCTCGGCCGCTTCCGGCTCGACCTCATCCACCCCCACCCCGTCCCCGAGGACGAGGCGGCCCAGCGCGGCGAGGAGTTCCTCGCCAAGCTCCGCGACTTCGTCGAGACGAAGGTCGACCCGGCCCTCATCGAGCGCGAGGCCCGGATCCCCGACGAGGTGATCGACGGGCTGAAGGAGCTCGGCGCCTTCGGCATGAAGATCGGCACCAAGTACGGCGGTCTCGGCCTCACACAGGTCTACTACAACAAGGCACTCGCCCTGGCCGGCTCCGCCAGCCCCGCGATCGGCGTGCTGCTCTCCGCGCACCAGTCGATCGGCGTGCCCCAGCCGCTGAAACTGTTCGGCACCGAGGAGCAGCGCGAGCGCTTCCTGCCCCGCTGCGCCCGCACGGACATCAGCGCCTTCCTGCTCACCGAGCCCGACGTCGGCTCCGACCCGGCCCGCCTCGCCACCACGGCCGTGCCCGACGGCGACGACTACGTCCTCGACGGCGTGAAGCTGTGGACCACCAACGGCGTGGTCGCCGACCTGCTGGTCGTCATGGCCCGGGTGCCGAAGTCCGAGGGCCACCGGGGCGGCATCACCGCCTTCGTCGTGGAGACGAACTCGCCCGGCGTCACGGTCGAGAACCGCAACGCCTTCATGGGCCTGCGCGGCATCGAGAACGGCGTCACCCGCTTCCACCAGGTCCGCGTCCCCGCCGCCAACCGCGTCGGCGAGGAGGGCCAGGGCCTGAAGATCGCCCTGACCACCCTCAACACCGGGCGGCTGTCCCTGCCCGCCTCCTGTGTCGCGGCCGGCAAGTGGTGCCTGAAGATCGCCCGGGAGTGGTCGGCGGCCCGCGAGCAGTGGGGCAAGCCCGTCGCGCACCACGAGGCGGTCGGCTCCAAGATCTCCTTCATCGCGGCGACCACCTTCGCCCTGGAGGCCGTGACGGACCTGGCCTCGCAGATGGCCGACGAGGACCGCAACGACATCCGCATCGAAGGCGCCCTCGCCAAGCTGTACGCCTCCGAGATGGCCTGGACGATGGCCGACGAACTCGTCCAGATCCGCGGCGGCCGCGGCTTCGAGACGGCCGAGTCCCTGCGGGCCCGCGGCGAACGCGGCGTCCCCGCCGAGCAACTGCTGCGCGACCTGCGCATCAACCGCATCTTCGAGGGCTCGACGGAGATCATGCACCTCCTCATCGCCCGCGAGGCCGTCGACGCCCACCTCTCGGTCGCCGGCGACCTCATCGACCCCGAGAAGTCCCTCGGCGACAAGGCCAAGGCGGGCGCCAACGCGGGCGCCTTCTACGCCAAGTGGCTGCCCAAGCTGGTCGCGGGACCGGGTCAGCTCCCCACCTCCTACGCCGAGTTCAAGCACGGCGTCGACCTCTCCGGGCACCTGCGCTACGTCGAGCGCACCTCCCGCAAGCTCGCCCGCTCCACGTTCTACGCCATGTCCCGCTGGCAGGGCCGCATGGAGTCCAAGCAGGGCTTCCTCGGCCGGATCGTCGACATCGGCGCCGAGCTGTTCGCCATGAGCGCGGCCTGCGTCCGCGCCGAAATGCTGCGCGGCCAGGGTGACCACGGCCGCGAGGCCTACCAGCTCGCCGACGTCTTCTGCCGCCAGGCCCGCATCCGGATCGAGGAACTCTTCACCCGCCTGTGGACCAACACCGACGACCTCGACCGCAAGGTGGTCAAGGGCGTCCTGTCCGGCACGTACGAGTGGCTGGAGCGGGGCATCGTCGACCCGTCGGGCGACGGCCCCTGGATCGCCGACGCGACACCGGGACCGTCCCGGAAGGAGAACGTCCACCGGCCGATCCGGTAACCCCGGCCCTCATGGGGGCGTGCGCAGCTGTGGCGCGCGCCCCTTCGAAGGGGATGCGCTGTCCTCACACACGGCCCTTACGGCAACAATGGAGCAATGAGCGACAGTCCAACCCCCCTCGCCGACCCGCACCTCGTCTACGACCCCGTAGCGGGCGACGGCCCCAAGGACGTGGTCATCCTCGGCTCCACCGGGTCCATCGGCACCCAGGCCATCGACCTCGTGCTGCGCAACCCCGACCGGTTCCGGGTCACCGGCCTCTCCGCCAACGGCGGCCGGGTCGCCCTCCTCGCCGAGCAGGCGTACCGGCTCCGGGTCCGCACGGTCGCCGTGGCCCGCGAGGACGTCGTACCGGCCCTGCGCGAGGCGCTCACCGCGCAGTACGGCACCGGCGAGCCGCTCCCCGAGATCCTCGCCGGCCCGGACGCGGCCACCCAGCTCGCGGCCTCCGACTGCCACACCGTCCTGAACGGCATCACCGGCTCCATCGGCCTCGCCCCGACCCTCGCCGCCCTGGAGGCGGGCCGCACCCTCGCGCTCGCCAACAAGGAGTCGCTCATCGTGGGCGGCCCGCTGGTCAAGGCCCTCGCCAAGCCCGGGCAGATCATCCCGGTCGACTCCGAGCACGCCGCCCTCTTCCAGGCCCTGGCCGCCGGCACCCGCGCCGACGTCCGCAAGCTGGTCGTCACCGCCTCCGGCGGCCCCTTCCGCGGCCGTACCAAGGAGGAGCTGGCGAACGTCACCGTCGAGGACGCCCTCGCCCACCCCACCTGGGCCATGGGCCCGGTCATCACGATCAACTCCGCGACCCTCGTCAACAAGGGCCTGGAGGTCATCGAGGCACACCTCCTCTACGACATTCCCTTCGACCGCATTGAGGTGGTCGTGCATCCCCAGTCGTATGTCCACTCGATGGTTGAGTTCACGGATGGATCGACACTGGCCCAGGCGACCCCGCCCGACATGCGCGGGCCCATCGCCATCGGCCTCGGCTGGCCCGAGCGCGTCCCCGACGCCGCCCCCACCTTCGACTGGAGCAAGGCCTCGACCTGGGAGTTCTTCCCGCTCGACAACGAGGCCTTCCCGTCGGTGAACCTCGCCCGGCACGTCGGCGAGCTCGCGGGCACCGCCCCGGCGGTGTTCAATGCGGCCAACGAGGAGTGCGTGGAGGCGTTCCGCCAGGGCGCACTGCCCTTCAACGGGATCATGGAGACCGTCACCCGGGTCGTCGAGGAGCACGGCACCCCCCGTACGGGAACCTCACTCACCGTGTCGGACGTCCTCGAAGCGGAGACCTGGGCGCGGACCCGGGCCCGGGAACTGGCGGCACAGACGGCGGAGGCCCGTGCATGACGACCCTGATGTTCATCCTCGGCATAGGTCTCTTCGTGGTCGGCCTGCTGTTCTCGATCGCGTGGCACGAGCTGGGGCACCTGTCCACGGCCAAGCTCTTCGGCATCCGCGTGCCGCAGTACATGGTCGGCTTCGGCCCGACGATCTTCTCGCGCAAGAAGGGCGAGACCGAGTACGGCATCAAGGCCATCCCGTTCGGCGGCTACATCCGCATGATCGGCATGTTCCCGCCGGGCGCCGACGGCCGTCTGGAGTCCCGCTCCACCTCCCCGTGGCGCGGCATGATCGAGGACGCCCGCTCCGCCGCGTACGAGGAGCTCCGGCCGGGCGACGAGAACCGCATGTTCTACACGCGCGCCCCCTGGAAGCGCGTGATCGTCATGTTCGCCGGCCCCTTCATGAACCTGGTGCTGGCGGTGGCGCTGTTCCTCACCGTCCTGATGGGCTTCGGCATCAGCCAGCAGACCACCACGGTCAGCTCGGTCTCCCAGTGCGTCATCGCGCAGAGCGAGAACCGCGACAAGTGCGAGAAGGGCGACCCGGCCTCCCCGGCCGCCGCGGCGGGCCTCAAGGCCGGCGACAAGATCGTCTCCTTCAACGGGGTGAAGACCGACGACTGGAACCAGCTGTCGGACCTCATCCGCTCCAGCCCCGGCAAGGAAGTGCCGATCGTCGTCGAGCGCAAGGGCCAGGACGTCACCCTGCACGCGAAGATCGCCCCCAACATGGTCGCCAAGAAGGACTCCAGCGGCCAGATCGTCGAGAACCAGTACGTCCGGGCCGGCTTCCTCGGCTTCAGCGCCGCCACGGGCGTGGTCAAACAGGACTTCGGCGAGTCCGTGACCTGGATGGGCGACCGGATCGGCGAGGCCGTCGACTCCCTCGCCGCCCTCCCCGGCAAGGTCCCGGCCCTGTGGAACGCGGCCTTCGACGGCGCCCCGCGCGAGGCCGACTCCCCGATGGGCGTGGTCGGCGCGGCCCGCGTCGGCGGCGAGATCTTCACCCTCGACATCCCGCCCACCCAGCAGCTGGCCATGGCCCTCATGCTGGTCGCCGGCTTCAACCTCTCCCTGTTCCTGTTCAACATGCTCCCGCTGCTGCCGCTCGACGGCGGCCACATCGCGGGCGCCCTGTGGGAGTCGCTGCGCCGCAACACGGCCAAGGTGCTTCGCCGGCCTGACCCGGGCCCCTTCGACGTGGCGAAGCTCATGCCCGTCGCCTACGTGGTAGCGGGGATCTTCATCTGCTTCACGATCCTGGTGCTGATCGCGGACGTGGTTAACCCGGTGAGAATCTCCTAGTCATATGGCGTTCGTGGCGGCTCGGCATACTTTCTGCCGGGCCGCCTCCCATCGAGTGGCCACGCGGGTGGGATGTGCCCGCGCCGGGGCATGTGCCGTAATCTCGAAGCTCGGAGCCCGCTGCTCACGGGACCGGACCTTGATCCACGACTTGGGGTTGCACAGCAGATGACTGCGATTTCTCTCGGCATGCCGTCCGTTCCGACCAAGCTCGCCGAGCGCCGGAAGAGCCGCCAGATCCAGGTCGGGTCCGTGGCCGTCGGCGGAGACGCCCCCGTCTCGGTGCAGTCGATGACCACCACGCGCACCTCCGACATCGGCGCGACCCTCCAGCAGATCGCCGAACTGACCGCCTCCGGCTGCCAGATCGTCCGTGTCGCCTGCCCCACCCAGGACGACGCCGACGCCCTCGCCACGATCGCCCGCAAGTCGCAGATCCCGGTCATCGCCGACATCCACTTCCAGCCCAAGTACGTCTTCGCCGCGATCGAGGCCGGCTGCGCGGCGGTCCGCGTCAACCCCGGCAACATCAAGCAGTTCGACGACAAGGTCAAGGAGATCGCCAAGGCGGCCCGCGACCACGGCACCCCGATCCGCATCGGCGTCAACGCCGGCTCCCTCGACAAGCGCCTCCTCCAGAAGTACGGCAAGGCGACCCCCGAGGCCCTGGTCGAGTCGGCCCTGTGGGAGGCGTCCCTCTTCGAGGAGCACGACTTCCGCGACATCAAGATCTCCGTCAAGCACAACGACCCGGTCATCATGATCGAGGCGTACAAGCAGCTCGCCGAGCAGTGCGACTACCCGCTGCACCTCGGCGTCACCGAGGCCGGTCCCGCCTTCCAGGGCACCATCAAGTCGGCGGTCGCCTTCGGCGCCCTGCTCTCCCAGGGCATCGGCGACACGATCCGCGTCTCCCTCTCCGCGCCGCCCGCCGAGGAGGTCAAGGTCGGCATCCAGATCCTGGAGTCCCTCAACCTCCGCCAGCGCGGCCTGGAGATCGTCTCCTGCCCGTCCTGCGGCCGCGCCCAGGTCGACGTCTACAAGCTCGCCGAAGAAGTCACCGCCGGCCTCACCGGCATGGACGTCCCGCTCCGCGTCGCCGTCATGGGCTGCGTCGTCAACGGCCCCGGCGAGGCCCGCGAGGCCGACCTCGGCGTCGCCTCCGGCAACGGCAAGGGCCAGATCTTCGTCAAGGGCGAGGTCATCAAGACCGTCCCCGAGTCCAAGATCGTCGAGACCCTCATCGAGGAGGCCATGAAGCTGGCCGAGCAGATGGAGGCGGACGGCGTCGCTTCCGGCGAGCCGTCGGTGGCGGTAGCGGGCTGAGGTTTCCACGCCCCTGGTTTTCTGGGGGCGCGGGGAACTGCGCGACCAGCCACAGACGACCCGCAGCCGCCCGACAACCGAAAGCTCCCGAGTTCCCAGGCGCCCCGCCCAAGCAGCGCAGCTATAGTGCGGAGACCAAGCCGACCCCAGTGTGTGAGGCCCCGCACGTGTTGACGCAGACCACCTCACGGGTCCTCGAACCGAGCGACCTGGACGCCGCGCTCGCCGTCCTCGACCGCGAGCCGGTCGCGAACGCCTTCGTGACGTCCCGGGTGCGGATCGCCGGTCTCGACCCGTGGCGGCTCGGCGGTGAGATGTGGGGCTGGTACGAGGACGGCATGCTGACGTCCCTGTGCTACGCGGGCGCCAACCTGGTTCCGATCTGCGCCGGCCCGCGCGCCGTCCGCGCCTTCGCCGACCGTGCCCGCCGGGCCGGCCGCCGCTGCTCCTCCATCGTCGGGCCCTCGGGCGCCACCGCCGACCTGTGGCGACTGCTGGAACCCCACTGGGGCCCGGCCCGCGAGGTCCGCCGCCACCAGCCGCTCATGGTCACCGACCGGCTGCCGGCCGGCATCGCCCCGGACCCCTACGTCCGCCGCGTCCGCAAGGACGAGATGGAGACGATCATGCCGGCGTGCGTGGCGATGTTCACCGAGGAGGTCGGCGTCTCCCCGCTGGCCGGCGACGGCGGACTCCTCTACCAGGCCCGCGTCGCCGAACTCGTCGGCTCCGGCCGCTCCTTCGCCCGCTTCGACGCGGACGGCAAGGTCGTCTTCAAGGCCGAGATCGGCGCCGCGACGGAACACGCCTGCCAGATCCAGGGCGTGTGGGTGGCCCCCGAATACCGGGGGACCGGCCTGGCCGCCCCCGGCATGGCGGCCGTGCTGCGCTACGCCCTGGCCGACGTCGCCCCGGTCGTCAGCCTCTACGTCAACGACTTCAACACGGCGGCCCGCAGGACGTACCGAAGGGTGGGCTTCCAGGAGGTCGGCGCCTTCATGAGCGTGCTGTTCTGACAACGGAAGCCCCCCTGTAGGCTCCCGCCATGGACCTCGTGATCGGCCCACTCGACCTCTCCGCCCACGTGGACGAGGCCCTGGCCGTCCAGGCCGTGGCCTTCGGCCTCGGTTCCGACGAAGTCGCCGTCCGCCGCCAGATCGTCCTGCGCCACATGACCTACCCCGGCGCCCGCGCACTCGGCGCGACCACCGGCGGACGCCTCGTCGGCTTCGTCTACGGCATGCCCAACGACCGCACCCACTGGTGGTCCACCGTCGTGGAGCCCTACCTCCGCGCCCAGGGCCGCGACACCTGGCTCGACGACTCCTTCGTGATCACCGAGCTGCACGTCCACCCCGACCACCAGAACCGCGGCATCGGCCGCTCCCTGATCACCACGATCACCGACGGCGCCGCCGAACCCCGCTCGATCCTCTCCGCGATCGACACCGACAGCCCCGCCCGCGCCCTCTACCGCTCCCTCGGCTACCGGGACCTGGCCCGCCAGGTGCTCTTCCCGAGCGCGCCGAAGCCGTACGCGGTGATGGGCGCCCCGCTGCCGCTGCGCCGCCGTTAACCGATTTCCAACGCCCGGCGCCCCCCGGATAACCTCCTGCCATCACCCTCCCCCACTCTCGGCTTCTCGTGAGCGGGGGACCCCCAGCAGCAGGAGCAGAACCATGGCGAACGCACCGGTCCAGCGCATGTCCCAGTTGATGGCGAAGACGTTGCGCGACGACCCGGCCGACGCCGAGGTCCTCAGCCACAAGCTCCTCGTCCGCGCCGGGTACGTGCGCCGCACCGCCGCCGGCATCTGGAGCTGGCTGCCGCTCGGCAAGAAGGTGCTGGCCAACGTCGAGCGGATCGTCCGCGAGGAGATGGACGCCATCGGCGCCCAGGAGGTGCTGCTCCCCGCCATCCTGCCGCGCGAGCCCTACGACGCCACCGGTCGCTGGGACGAGTACGGCCCCGAGCTGTTCCGCCTCCAGGACCGCAAGGGCGGCGACTACCTCCTCGGCCCCACCCACGAGGAGATCTTCACCCTGCTGGTGAAGGACCAGGCGTCCTCCTACAAGGACCTGCCCGTGATCCTCTACCAGATCCAGAGCAAGTACCGCGACGAGGCCCGGCCCCGCGCCGGCATCCTGCGCGGCCGCGAGTTCCTGATGAAGGACGCCTACTCCTTCGACACCGAGGACGAGGGCCTCGCCCGGTCCTACGCCCTGCACCGCGAGGCCTACCGGAAGATCTTCGCGCGGCTCGGCCTGGACTACCGCATCTGCGCCGCGACCGCCGGTGCGATGGGCGGCTCCAAGTCCGAGGAGTTCCTGGCCCCGGCCGAGGCCGGCGAGGACACCTTCGCCGACTGCCCGAACTGCGACTTCGCCGCCAACACCGAGGCGATCACGTACGAGCTGAAGCCCGTCGACGCCGCCGACGTGCCGGCCGCCGAGGACATCCCCACCCCGGACACCCCGACCATCGAGACCCTCGCCGCCTCCCTCGGCGTCCCGGCCTCGGCCACGCTGAAGAACCTCCTCGTCAAGGTCGACGGCGAGATCGTCGCCGTCGGCGTCCCCGGCGACCGCGAGGTCGACATGGACAAGGTCGAGGCGCACTTCGCCCCGGCCGTCGTCGAGCTGGTCACCGAGACGGACTTCGCGGCCCGCCCCGACCTGGTCCGCGGCTACGTCGGACCGCAGGGCCTGGGCGAGAAGGTCAGGTACATCGCCGACCCGCGCGTGGCTCCCGGCACCGCGTGGATCACCGGCGCCAACAAGGCCGACACACACGCCAAGAACGTCGTCGCCGGGCGTGACTTCGAGGTCGACGAGTACGTCGACGTCGTGGTCGTCCAGGAGAGCGACCCCTGCCCCGAGTGCGGCACGGGCCTCGTCCTCGACCGCGCCATCGAGATCGGCCACATCTTCCAGCTCGGCCGCAAGTACACCGACGCCCTCAAGCTCGACGTCCTCGGCCAGAACGGCAAGCCGGTCCGCGTCACCATGGGCTGCTACGGCATCGGCGTCTCCCGCGCGGTCGCCGCCCTCGCCGAGCAGAGCGCCGACGACAAGGGCCTGTGCTGGCCCAAGGAGGTCGCCCCGGCCGACGTCCACGTGGTCGCCGCCGGCAAGGCCCTGCAGACCGAGCTGGCCCTCGACATCTCGCAGAAGCTGGCCGCGGCCGGTGTCCGCGTCCTGGTCGACGACCGCGCGGGCGTCTCCCCGGGCGTGAAGTTCACGGACTCCGAGCTGATCGGCGTCCCGCAGATCCTGGTGGCCGGCCGCCGCGCCGCCGAGGGCGTGGTCGAGCTGAAGGACCGCCGCACCGGCGAGCGCGAGGAGCTGACGGTCGAGGAGGCCGTGGCCCGCCTCACCGCCTGAGGGTCGCGACGACAGCGGTGTGAGCGCTCCGGGCGACCGGGGCGCTCACAGCCAGCCCGCGAACTCCAGCAGCAGCTCCGCGTCCCGGGGCCGCCCCACGCGTCCCGCCCGCACACCCGACTCCACGGCCCGGAACAGCGTCCAGCCCCGCAGCCGCTCCTGGTCCACGTCCAGGGACTCCGCCAGCCGCTTCACCCGGCGCCGGGTCGTCGCCGCGCCGGACGGCTGGGCGACCAGGTCCTCCACCCGGTCGCGGACCAGCCGGGCCAGATCGAACGCGCACTCGCCGACCACCGGGTCGGGCCCCACGGCCAGCCACGGCATCCGCTCCCCGGCGAGCACCTTGCTCTGCCGGAACGTGCCGTGCAGCAAACGGTGTTCGGGCGGCGCCGCCAGCAGCTCCTCGCGCGCCGCGAGCGCCAGGTCCACCAGCGGGGCCACCTCGGGATCGGCCTGCGCCCGGGCCCGCATCGCCTCGGCCTGCCGCCCGGTCCGCTCCGCCACCGTCTCGAAGGGGAAACCGGCGGGCGGCTCGACCCACAGCCGCCGCAGCGTCCCCGCCGCCTCCAGCAGCGCCTTCGCCTCCGGCAGGGACCGCACCGACACGTCCGGGTGCAGCCGCTCCAGCAACAGCACACCCTCGGAAGCCTGGGCGTCGAGCAGCTGGACGGCACCCCGCCCGGCCCAGTGCGCGAGCGCGGCCCGCTCCGCCTCCGGCCGGGCCCGCTCCGGCGCCAGCTTCAGCACGGCGGGCGTCCCGTCGGCCCTCCGCACCAGCACGACCAGGCTGCTGCGCCCGCCCGGCACCTGCACCCGCTCCACGGTCAACTCGCGTAGCGCGACGGCACGCTGCGCCGCCTCGGGCAGCCTCTCCAGCCAGTCGTCACCCTCCGGCGCCGTCTCACCGAGCGCCCTGACCAGGCGCTTCGGCGGTTCGAAAACCATGCGCGAGTCGTTCCCTTCGTACTGTCCGCGGTGCGTGCCCCGCGCGGGTCACGCCGTCGGCGCCGCCGAGGGCGGAGCCGTGCCGGCCCGCTCGGCGAGCCCAGGGAAGGCTACGCTCTCCCCGCGCCAGCGCACCGCCCGCACCGCCGCCTCCCGCAGCGCCTCGGCGGCCAGCGCCCGCCGCCCGCCGCCCGCCGCCCGCACCAGATCGGAGTACACCCCGGCCACCCGGTCCTCCAGCTCCGCGGCGAGCCGCACGGCCGCCGCCGCGTCCGGCACCGGGAACGGCAGGGCGTACCCGGCGGCCGCCGCCACGGGCCTGCCCCCCAGGTCCTTCACCTCGCGCACCAGCGCGTCCCGGCGCGCCCGGTGCGCGTCGTACGCCGTCCGCGCCTCGACGCGCTGCCCCTCGCCGATCCGCCCGCCCACGACGCCGTACCCGTACACCGCCGCGTGCTCGGCCGCCAGCGCCGCCTGCAGGGCCCGCAGCTCCCGGTCCTTCGCCTCGCTCACGCGTCCCCCTCCGTCAGCAGATACACGTGCGCCGCACCGGCCGCCGCCACCGACGCCAGCAGCCGCGCCAGCTCGCCCGGCACCCCGAGCAGCTCCTTGGACCGCCGGTCGGCGAGCTCCCGCTCCGCGGCGGCGAGCCCGGCCAGGGCGTCCTTGTCGTTCCCCGGCACCGCGGCCGAGGGCGAGGCCGACGGTGAGACCGAGCTCGACCCCGAGGGGGATGCTTTCCGGCCACCCCCGAACGCCTGCGCGTGCCGTACGACGTTCTCCCGCAGCGGCCCCAGGCGCCCCGCGAGCCCCGGCCGGGCGGCGATCACCGCGTCGTACCGCTCCACCAGCCCCTCGCTGTCCCGCGCCGCACGCGCGCGTGCCCGGCGCTCCGCCGCCGACGGGCCGTCGCCCGGGTCGGCCGGATCCGCCCCGCCGGCGGTGCATCCGGCCACGGCGACGGCCGCCGGGCCGAGGGCGAGCAGACTCCTTCTGCGCGGCCCCGAACGGGCGCGCGGCGATGGGGGGAACGGCACGTCAGACGTCCTCGGGGGCTCGTTGCGAGAAAGAAGCGCATGGCAGGGCTGCACGCCCGTGATCACGGTACCCGGGCCCCCGCCCGGGACCACTCAGCGGCACCGTTCGTGACCGGGTGGACGGCAACACTCCCCGCGACCGGATACCCTTTGACCAGACACGCGACCCATCCCACAACAGCACACGCGGCCGAGGAGTCACCCGGATGAGCACCACCCAGAGCGAGAGGCTGCGAGAACTGCTGGAACCGCTCGTCACCTCCCAGGGCCTGGATCTCGAAGAGATCGAAGTGGACTCCGTCGGCCGCAAGCGTGTACTGCGCGTCGTCGTCGACTCGGACACCGGTGCGGACCTGGACCAGATCGCCGATGTGAGCCGCGCGCTCTCGGCGAAGCTCGACGAGACGGACGCGATGGGCGAGGGGGAGTACACCCTCGAGGTCGGCACCCCGGGCGCGGAGCGCCTCCTCACGGAACACCGGCACTACGTCCGGGCCACGGACCGGCTGGTGAAGTTCCAGCTGGCCGAGGGCGGCGAGCTGGTCGCCAGGATCCTGAAGGTCGACGACGACGGCGTCGACACCGAGGTGCCCGGGGTCAAGGGCCGCAAGGCCACCGCGCGCAGACTCGCCTTCGACGACATCGTCCGGGCACGCGTCCAGGTCGAGTTCAGCCGCAAGGACAACAAGAAGGAAGAGGAGGCGTAGCCGTGGACATCGACATGAGTGCCCTGCGGGGCTTGGTTCGGGAGAAGGAGATCTCCTTCGACCTGCTGGTCGAGGCGATCGAGTCGGCCCTCCTCATCGCCTACCACCGCACCGAGGGAAGCCGCCGCCACGCGCGCGTGGAGCTCAACCGGGAGACCGGCCATGTGACCGTGTGGGCGAAGGAGGACCCCGACGGCCTCGAGGAGGGCCAGGAGCCCCGCGAGTTCGACGACACACCGTCCGGTTTCGGCCGGATCGCCGCCACCACGGCCAAGCAGGTCATCCTGCAGCGCCTGCGCGACGCCGAGGACGACGCGACGCTCGGCGAGTACGCCGGCCGCGAGGGCGACATCGTCACCGGCGTGGTCCAGCAGGGCCGCGACCCGAAGAACGTGCTCGTGGACATCGGCAAGCTGGAGGCCATCCTGCCGGTGCAGGAGCAGGTGCCCGGCGAGACGTACCCGCACGGCATGCGGCTGCGGTCCTACGTCGTCCGGGTGGCCAAGGGCGTCCGGGGCCCGTCCGTGACGCTGTCGCGCACGCACCCCAACCTGGTGAAGAAGCTGTTCGCCCTGGAGGTGCCGGAGATCGCCGACGGCTCCGTGGAGATCGCCGCGATCGCCCGCGAGGCCGGTCACCGCACCAAGATCGCCGTACGGTCCACCCGGTCCGGCCTGAACGCCAAGGGCGCCTGCATCGGCCCCATGGGCGGCCGGGTGCGCAACGTGATGGGCGAGCTGAACGGTGAGAAGATCGACATCGTCGACTGGTCGGAGGACCCGGCCGAGATGGTGGCGAACGCGCTCTCCCCGGCCCGCGTCTCCAAGGTCGAGATCGTGGACATGTCGACCCGGTCCGCCCGGGTGACCGTCCCCGACTACCAGCTTTCCCTGGCCATCGGCAAGGAGGGCCAGAACGCCCGCCTCGCGGCCCGGCTCACCGGATGGCGGATCGACATCCGCCCGGACACGGAACCGTCCGGGGAGCAGCCCCGGGACCGCTCCGGGGAATAGATCCAAGCCGCGGGCCGTTCAGATCACGACAGGTTCACGCGCGGCAACTGTTCGAAACCTGCCCCACAGGGGTGAGGTGCGTACGGGGAGGTAGACTTAGCAGTGTCTGGCCGGACGCGCGCCCGCGCATGCCCTGAACGCACCTGTGTGGGGTGTCGGGAGCGAGCGGCCAAGGCCGAACTGCTGCGGATCGTGGCGATCGAGGACGCATGCGTCCCTGATCCTCGCGGTACGCTGCCCGGCCGGGGTGCGTACGTTCACCCCGCACTGGTCTGTCTCGACCAGGCGGTACGCCGCCGGGCGTTCACGAGGGCACTGCGCGCCCCGGGAGCGCTCGACACAAAGGCGTTGCGCCGACACGTCGAGCAGACAACAGTTGCCGAGCAGGCAACACCGTAAGACGTGCCGCACGGAACCCCGTGTGGCTTAGGTACCTCGCGAGTCGAAAGCAGGTCGAGATTGCGATGAGCACTCGATGAGTACGCGATGAGTACGCCCATGAACTAGCGACGGTCCGGACGTAACCCGGACCTCAAAGGAGCGAAGTGGCTAAGGTCCGGGTCTACGAACTCGCCAAGGAGTTCGGTGTCGAGAGCAAGGTCGTCATGGCCAAGCTCCAGGAACTCGGTGAATTCGTCCGTTCGGCGTCTTCGACGATCGAAGCGCCCGTTGTTCGCAAGCTGACCGACGCCTTCCAGGGTGGTGGCAACGGCAAGTCCGCCGCGAAGCCCGCCGCCCCCAAGAAGGCCGCCCCCCGTCCCGCCGCGCCCTCTCCGGCGCAGGCGGCTCGTCCGGCTGCCCCGAAGCCGCCGGCCGCCCCCAAGCCCGCGGCCCAGCAGCCGTCGGCCCCGTCGTCCCCCGCGCCGGCCCCCGGCCCGCGTCCGACGCCGGGCCCCAAGCCCGCGCCGCGTCCGGCTCCGGCCGCGCCCGAGTTCACCGCGCCCCCGTCGGCCCCGGCCCCGTCCGGTCCGAAGCCCGGCGGCGCGCGTCCCGGCGCCCCCAAGCCCGGCGGCGGCCGCCCCTCCGGCGGTCCCGGCCAGGGTCAGGGCGGCCAGGGCCGTCCCGGCGGTCAGGGCCCGCGTCCCGGCGCTCCGGCGCCGCGTCCGGGTGCCCGTCCGGCCGGTCCGCGCCCGGGCAACAACCCCTTCACCTCCGGTGGCTCCACCGGCATGGCGCGCCCGCAGGCGCCCCGTCCGCAGGGTGCCCGTCCCGGCCCCGGCGGGCCCGGCGGCGGTCCTCGTCCCCAGGCGCCCGGCGCCCAGGGCGGCGGCGGTCCGCGTCCGCAGGCTCCGGGCGGCAACCGCCCGACCCCGGGTTCGATGCCGCGTCCGCAGGGCGGCGGCCCGCGTCCCGGCGGCGGCTCCGCGGGTCCCCGTCCGAACCCCGGCATGATGCCGCAGCGTCCCGCTGCCGGCCCGCGTCCCGGCCCCGGTGGGGGTCGCGGTCCGGGTGGTGCGGGTCGTCCCGGCGGTGCCGGTCGTCCCGGAGGCGGCGGCGGTTTCGCCGGTCGTCCCGGCGGCGGTGGCGGTGCCGGTCGTCCCGGTGGCGGCGGCGGTTTCGCCGGTCGTCCCGGTGGCGGCGGTGGCGGCGGCTTCGGTGGCGGCGGTGGCCGTCCCGGCTTCGGCGGTCGTCCCGGCGGTCCCGGTGGCCGTGGTGGCACGCAGGGCGCCTTCGGCCGCCCCGGCGGTCCCGCGCGTCGTGGCCGCAAGTCGAAGCGGCAGAGGCGCCAGGAGTACGAGGCCATGCAGGCCCCGTCGGTCGGCGGCGTGATGCTGCCTCGCGGCAACGGCGAGACCGTTCGCCTGTCGCGCGGTGCCTCCCTCACCGACTTCGCGGAGAAGATCAACGCCAACCCGGCGTCGCTCGTCGCGGTCATGATGAACCTCGGCGAGATGGTCACGGCCACGCAGTCCGTCTCCGACGAGACGCTGCAGCTCCTCGCCGACGAGATGAACTACACGGTTCAGATCGTCAGCCCGGAGGAGGAGGACCGCGAGCTCCTCGAGTCCTTCGACATCGAGTTCGGCGAGGACGAGGGCGACGAGGAGGACCTGATGGTCCGCCCGCCGGTCGTCACCGTCATGGGTCACGTCGACCACGGCAAGACCCGGCTCCTCGACGCCATCCGCAAGACGAACGTCATCGCGGGCGAGGCCGGCGGCATCACCCAGCACATCGGTGCCTACCAGGTCGCGACCGAGGTCAACGACGAAGAGCGCAAGATCACCTTCATCGACACCCCGGGTCACGAGGCGTTCACCGCCATGCGTGCCCGTGGTGCCCGGTCGACCGACATCGCGATCCTGGTCGTCGCGGCCAACGACGGCGTCATGCCGCAGACGGTCGAGGCGCTCAACCACGCCAAGGCGGCCGACGTCCCGATCGTCGTCGCGGTCAACAAGATCGACGTCGAGGGCGCCGACCCGACCAAGGTGCGCGGTCAGCTGACCGAGTACGGCCTGGTGGCCGAGGAGTACGGCGGCGACACGATGTTCGTCGACATCTCCGCCAAGCAGGGTCTGCACATCGACTCCCTGCTGGAGGCCGTGATCCTCACGGCCGACGCCTCGCTCGACCTGCGGGCCAACCCGAACCAGGACGCGCAGGGCATCGCGATCGAGTCCCGTCTCGACCGCGGCCGCGGTGCCGTGTCGACGGTCCTCGTCCAGCGCGGCACGCTGCGGGTCGGTGACACCATGGTGGTCGGCGACGCGTACGGCCGAGTCCGGGCGATGCACGACGACAACGGCAACCTCGTCACCGAGGCGGGCCCGTCGACGCCGGTCCAGGTCCTGGGCCTGACCAACGTCCCGGGTGCGGGCGACAACTTCCTCGTCGTCGACGAGGACCGTACGGCCCGCCAGATCGCGGAGAAGCGCGCCGCCCGCGAGCGGAACGCCGCGTTCGCCAAGCGCACGCGCCGCGTGTCGCTGGAGGACCTGGACAAGGTGCTGAAGGCCGGCGAGGTCCAGCAGCTGAACCTGATCATCAAGGGCGACGCGTCCGGATCGGTCGAGGCTCTGGAGTCCTCCCTGCTCCAGCTGGACGTCGGCGAAGAGGTCGACATCCGCGTCCTGCACCGCGGAGTCGGTGCGGTCACGGAGTCCGACATCGACCTGGCCATGGGCTCCGACGCCATCGTCATCGGCTTCAACGTGCGCGCCGCCGGGCGTGCGCAGCAGATGGCCGAGCGCGAAGGCGTGGACGTCCGGTACTACTCGGTCATCTACCAGGCGATCGAGGAGATCGAGGCGGCCCTCAAGGGCATGCTCAAGCCGGAGTACGAAGAGGTCGAGCTCGGTACGGCGGAGATCCGCGAGGTCTTCAAGTCGTCCAAGCTGGGCAACATCGCGGGTGTTCTCATCCGCTCCGGCGAGGTCAAGCGGAACACCAAGGCCCGCCTCATCCGCGACGGCAAGGTGGTCGCGGAGAACCTCAACATCGAGGGCCTGCGTCGCTTCAAGGACGACGTCACCGAGATCCGCGAAGGGTTCGAGGGCGGTATCAACCTCGGCAACTTCAACGACATCAAGGTCGACGACGTCATCGCGACGTACGAGATGCGCGAGAAGCCGCGGGTGTAACCCCCACGGTTTCCCAGCCGGCCGACGCGGCACCCGCCGCGTCGGCCGGCTGGCCGTTGGGGCGCGGTGCGCACGGGAAAACCCGATCGAGCACCCGCCCCGTTCGCGGTAACGTTCCTGGTGTCCCTGCCACCCCTACCGGCAGGGCCATCGATCCCGTACCGGCGGGTCATCCGGATACACACATGTACGTGGGGACTCTGTCCTTCGACCTGCTTCTCGGCGACGTACGGTCGCTGAAGGAGAAGCGCTCCGTCGTCCGCCCCATCGTCGCCGAGCTCCAGCGCAAGTACGCGGTGAGCGCGGCCGAGGTGGACCACATGGACCTCCACCGCAGGGCCGTCATCGGTCTCGCGTTGGTGTCCGGCGACGCGGGGCACCTGAGCGAGGTGCTCGACCGGTGCGAACGGCTGGTCGCCGCCCGCCCCGAAGTGGAGCTGCTGTCCGTCAGGCGGCGCTTCCACGGCGAAGACGACTGACGACCCCAAGAACGAACCGGACAGGAAAGAACGGGAGACGGACCAGTGGCCGACAACGCGCGGGCTAAAAGGCTGGCGGACCTCATCCGAGAGGTGGTGGCCCAGAAGCTGCAGCGCGGGATCAAGGACCCGCGGCTCGGCTCGCACGTCACCATCACGGACACCCGGGTCACGGGTGACCTCAGGGAGGCGACCGTCTTCTACACGGTGTACGGGGACGACGAGGAGCGGGCGGCCGCGGCCGCCGGTCTGGAGAGCGCCAAGGGCGTGCTCCGTTCCGCGGTCGGCGCGGCGGCGGGCGTGAAGTTCACGCCGACGCTGACCTTCGTGGCCGACGCGCTGCCCGACACCGCCCGGACCATCGAGGACCTCCTCGACAAGGCCCGCCAGTCCGACGAGAAGGTGCGCGAGGTCTCGGCCGGCGCCAAGTACGCCGGCGACGCCGACCCGTACCGCAAGCCGGACGAGGACGACGAGACGGACGACACCGCCGAATGACCCAGAAGCCCACCACGCCCGACGGCCTCGTCATCGTCGACAAGCCGTCGGGCTTCACTTCGCACGACGTCGTCGCCAAGATGCGCGGCATCGCCCGGACCCGACGCGTCGGGCACGCCGGCACCCTCGACCCGATGGCCACGGGCGTCCTCGTCCTCGGCGTCGAGAAGGCCACCAAGCTCCTCGGCCACCTCGCGCTGACCGAGAAGGAGTACCTGGGCACCATCCGGCTCGGGCAGAACACCCTCACGGACGACGCCGAGGGGGAGATCACCTCCTCCGCCGACGCCTCCAAGGTCACCCGCGAGGCCATCGACGCCGGCATCGCCAAGCTGACCGGCGACATCATGCAGGTGCCGTCCAAGGTCAGCGCCATCAAGATCAACGGCGTGCGCTCCTACAAGCGCGCCCGGGAGGGCGAGGAGTTCGAGATCCCCGCCCGGTCCGTGACGGTCTCCTCCTTCGGCGTGTACGACGTCCGGGACGCCGTCGCCGAGGACGGCACGCCCGTGCTCGACCTGGTCGTGTCGGTCGTCTGCTCCTCCGGCACGTACATCCGGGCCCTCGCCCGCGACCTGGGCGCCGACCTCGGCGTCGGCGGTCACCTCACCGCCCTGCGCCGCACCCGCGTCGGCCCCTACAAGCTGGACGCCGCCCGCACCCTCGACCAGCTCCAGCAGGAGCTGACCGTGATGCCGGTCGCCGAAGCCGCCGCGGCCGCGTTCCCCCGCTGGGACGTCGACGCCCGCCGCGCCAAGCTGCTCACCAACGGCGTACGGCTGGAGATGCCCGACCAGTACGCGGGCTCCGGCCCCGTCGCCGTCTTCGACCCGGAGGGACGCTTCCTCGCCCTCGTCGAGGAGCAGCGGGGCAAGGCCAAGAGCCTGGCCGTCTTCGGCTGACCGCCCGCCCGGGGCGGTCCGCCCGTGGAGCGGCGACCACGGGGTACCTCCACTGCCGCCGCTCCACGGTCCCCCCTCGGTTCCCCCACCCCTAGGGTGTATCCAGCCGCCCCCGTTCCTTCACCCGTCTGTGCGGGCGCTCGGAGTGAACCGGGGGAGCGGAAGGGGGCGCTTTCGCAGAGCGATCTGTCCCGCTGATCATCCCGCCCCTACTGTCGAACACAAGGGCACGGGTGTACGGCGGGGAGGCTCGACGATGACGTCGCGGAACCGGTCCCGGGGGACACACGACAGCACAGCAGGCTCCCAGGACCGCCCCGGAACAGCGCAACAGACCAGCGGTACGGCGGAGTACGGAGACCGGGCGATCCCCGGCGAGGCTCTCGTCCGCATCCACGACCTGGCCGGCCGGCCCCGCGGCACCGGCTTCCTGGCCGACCGGCACGGCACGCTCGTCACCAGCCACGAGGCCGTCGACGGACTGCCCCGGCTCGTCCTGTACGGCGCCGGGGACCGCAGCCGGGTCGTGACCGCCGAGGCGGTCACCCCGCTGCCCGACCTCGACCTCGCCCTCGTCCGCACCGAGGGGCTCGGCGTGCCGCCGCTGCCCGTCACCGTGCGGGGCGGAGCAGAAACCGGCGCCTACGTGCGGATCGCCGCCGGGGGCTGGCGGGAGGCGCGGGTGCTGGGCACGACGGCCGTGACCTACGCGGCCACGGACCGCTTCCACCGCCTCGACGGCGCGCTCGAGCTCGCGGTCGGCACGGCAGGGCGGGACGCGCTGCGACTGGGCGGCGGAGCGGCCGGCGGCCCCGTGCTCGACGCCGGGACGGGTGCCGTCGTCGGCGTGCTCGGCACCGCGCTCAGCTCCGGCCACCGCGACGTCGGCTTCGCCGTCCCCCTGCACGCCGGGCCGGCCGGCGCGGCGGGACCGCTCGCCGACCTGCTCGCCGAGAACGCGGCGACGGTGCCCGCCTACGGCGCCGACCTCAACCTCGCCGGGGTGCTGGAGCTGACCGGCACGTCGGCCGGGCTGGACGGCCCGCCCGGCGGCACCGGCCTCCCGGAACCGGTCGAACGGGCCGCCGTGGTCGCCGGACTCGACGCCTTCACGGCGGGCCCGGCGGCCGTGCTCGGCCTCGTCGGGCCGCCCGGCAGCGGCCGCACCACGGAACTCGCCGCGCTCGCCGCCCGCCGCGGCCGCGGCGGGCACCCCACCCTGTGGCTGCGCGGCTGCGAACTGCGCGCCGACGACACCTCCGTGGCGGACGCGGCCCGCCGGGCACTGACCCGGGCCCTCCCCGTCGTGGCGGCCGCCCGCGCCCCCTTCCCCGCCGACCCGGGCGACACCACGCCCGAGCGCCTCGCCCGTCTCGCCGGCTCCCTCGGCCGCCCCCTGCTGCTCCTCCTCGACAACCCCGAGGAGATGCCGCCGGCCCTGGCCCGCCGCCTGGCCGACTGGACCGACGGGACGGTGCGGTGGCTGCGGGAGACGGGAGTGCGCCTGGTCGTGGCGTGCCGGACGGAGTACTGGGAGGAGGTGTCGGACCTCCTGGACCGGCCCGCGTGCCTGCGGCTCGGCGACCTCACCGAGGACGAGGCGAGCCAGGCCCGCCTGCGCCACGGCATCCCGGAGAGCGCCCTCGTCCCCGCCGACGCCCGGCACCCCCTCACCCTCGGCCTGCTCGCCGAGGTCAGGGCCGCCCTCGCCGACGCCCCCGAAGCCCCGCGCGCCGCCACCACCGACCGGGACGGCGTCCTCTGCGCCTACCTGGACCTGATGTCCCTGCGCATCGCCCTCCGCCTGGCCGCCGGGAACGGCCTGCACGGCACCGCCGTACGGCGGCTGGCCGCCAAGGTCGCCGGGCAGGTGCACGAGGCCGCCCGGCGCAGCCTCGGCCCCGGGCCGGGGGACCTGGACCGTGCGGCCTTCGAGGAGGTGTTCCCGTGGGGGCCCGCCCCGGCGCGGCTCGGCGGCGGCACCGGCTGGGCGTCGGCCGTCCTCGCCGAGGGCCTGCTCGTGCCCGCCGGGCCCGGCTACCGCTTCGCCCACGAGGAACTCGCCGACTGGCTCCAGGGCATGCACCTCGACCTCGACGAGGCCCTGCACGCCCTCGTCCACCGCCGTGGGGCCCCGCAGCCCGACCCCGTCCCGCACCACCGCATCGGACCCGTGGTCCAGGCCCTGCTGTGGCTCGCGCGCCAGCACGGCACGGAACGGCTGGCGGCCCGGCTCGCCGACCTGGTGCACGCCCTGGACGCCGACCCGCGGTCCTGGTGGGCCGTCCGGCTGCTCACCGGCACCCTGGCCGCCGTGCCCGACGCGACGCCGTACAGCGAGGTGCTGCGGCTGCTCGCCGACCGGATCGTGGCCTGGCGGCGGCTCGGGCAGCCGGTGCCCGAGGAGGCGGGGCCCGCCTTCTGGACCGGGCTGCGGCTGCCGGAGGGCGTGCGCTGCGCGCTGCTCAGGCGGCTGGTCCACGCCGACGGCCCGCCGTGCGAGGCCGGCCCCCGTTTCCTGGACGCCGTCGCCGGGCTGCTCGCCGCCGACCCCGCCGCCGTCCAGCCCCTGCTCGCCGACTGGTTCGACGACGAGCAGCCCCTGCCCGCCACCCCGCACGCGACCGTGGCCACGGCCGCGCAGGCGCTGCTGCACACCCACCGCCACGCCGCCCTGGACGACCTCGCGGACGTGCTCGTCGACCGCGCGCACCGGCGGGCCCGGGAACTGCTGGCCGCGCTCGCCGAGGAGGAACCGTCGGCGGTCTGCCGGGCCGTCGACCGATGGGCGCGCGACGAGCGGCCGGCGCGCCGGCGTGCCGCGATGGAGCACGGACTGCGCGTCGCGCGGCACGTGACCGCCGGAGGCGACCGGGCCCTCCTGCGCTACGCGGCCCTCACCCTGCTCGCCCGCCCCGCCGACCGCGCCCTGCACGGCGGAGCGCTCGCCCTCCTCGTCCAGGACCCGCACACCCGGGCCCGGTACCTCCCACGCGCGCTGGAGCACTTCGCGGCGGGCGACCCGCAGCTCCCGCCGGACGCCCTGGCCCGCGCCCTCCCGGTCTGCCCCGAGCCGGTCCTCGGCGCCTTCGCCGCGCGGCTGGAGCGGCCGGACCCGGAGGACGCCCTGCGGGCGCTCGCCGACGCCACCCCGCCCGGCCTGGCCCACCGGGTCGCCGCGCTGCTCCGGGAGGCGGCGGAACGGCGGCCGGAACTCGCCGGGCACGCGGCCGCCTACGTGGACCAGCGGCTCGACCGGGGCCCCGCCGCCCGGGCCGTGCTCCTGCCGCTGGTCACCGGCCTGCTGGAGGGCGGCCCCATCCGGCTGCGGTGTGCCCTCGCCACCGTCCTCACCCCGCCCGGCATCCCCGCCTCCCGCCCGCTCCGCCGCGAACTGCGCGACGCGCTCCTGGCACGCGAGCACGACACCGACGTGCTGGACGCGCTGCTGCACGCCGCCGCCCGGAACGGCGGCGACGACCTGCGCGACCTCGTCCGCCGCATCGGCCTGCTCCTGGCCCGCACCCCGGAGGGCGCGAGCCGCTTCGACCGCGCCCTGGTCGACCTCGGCCGGCACGTGCCCGGCTTCGCCGCCCGCCTGGCCGGCTGGCTGGCCGACGCTCCGGGGGAGTGGACGGCCCTGGTCGGCCCGAGCTGCCACCGGACGATCGAGAACCTGGCGGGCGTGCGCGTCCCGGCCTGACCGGTGCGGGCGTGCGCGTCCCGGCCTGACCGGTGCGGGCGTGCGCGTCCCGGCCTGACCGGTGCGGGCGTGCGCGTCCCGGCCTGACCGGTGCGGGCGTGCGCGTCCCGGCCTGACCGGTGCGGGCGTACGCGTCCCCGCCCGACCGGTGCGGGGTGCCGTGCGCCCGGTCACAGCGCCCATGCCGATGCGGGCGGCGGGGACCCGGCATGGCACCCTTAGACCTGCGTACGCGTCACCACGGACAACCGACCGGACACGGGTTCGACGAGCTTTCGACAAGGAGCAGGCACAGTGCAGCGCTGGCGTGGCTTGGAGGACATCCCCCAGGACTGGGGGCGCAGCGTCGTCACCATCGGCTCCTACGACGGAGTGCACCGCGGACACCAGCTGATCATCCGGCATGCCGTGGACCGCGCCCGGGAGCTGGGCGTGCCCGCCGTCGTCGTCACCTTCGACCCGCACCCCAGCGAGGTCGTCCGCCCCGGCAGCCACCCGCCCCTGCTCGCCCCGCACCACCGCCGCGCCGAACTCATGGCGGACCTGGGCGTGGACGCGGTGCTCATCCTGCCCTTCACGACCGAGTTCTCGAAGCTGTCCCCGGCCGACTTCGTCGTCAAGGTCCTCGTCGACAAGCTGCACGCCAAGGCGGTCGTCGAGGGCCCCAACTTCCGCTTCGGCCACAAGGCCGCGGGCAACGTGGAGTTCCTCGCCACGCAGGGCAAGACCTACGACTTCGAGGTCGAGGTCGTCGACCTGTACGTGACCGGCGAGGCGGGCGGCGGGGAGCCGTTCTCCTCCACCCTGACGCGGCGTCTGGTCGCCGAGGGGGACGTCCAGGGCGCCGCGGAGATCCTGGGCCGGCCGCACCGGGTGGAGGGCGTCGTCGTCCGGGGCGCCCAGCGCGGGCGCGAAATGGGCTTCCCGACCGCCAACGTGGAGACGCTGCCGCACACGGCCATCCCGGCCGACGGTGTGTACGCCGGGTGGCTGCACGCGCAGGGGGAGGCGATGCCGGCGGCGATCTCCGTCGGCACGAACCCGCAGTTCGAGGGGACCGAGCGGACGGTGGAGGCGTACGCCATCGACCGGGTCGGGCTGGATCTGTACGGGCTGCACGTCGCGGTCGACTTCCTGGCGTTCGTGCGGGGGCAGGCGAAGTTCGACACGCTGGACGCGTTGCTGGAGCAGATCGGGCGGGACGTGCAGAAGTGCCGGGAGCTGGTGGCGGCCGAGGAGGCTGCCTAGTTCGCTCGTGGGCCGGTGCCGGTGCGTCGTGGCTAGGCGCGCAGTTCCCCGCGCCCCTGAGGGCGTGAGGCAACCGCCCAGTGACAGGCCACCTGTGACGCGGAGCCGCCGCTGAGGATCTCCACGTCCTGGTTCCTGCAGGCGTCGGCCACGCCCGCCTGCTCCGCCGCGCCACCCGCCAAGATCTGGCAGCGGGCGTGGAAGCGGCAGCCTGACGGCACGCGGGACGGGTCCGGGGGTTCGCCGGTGAGGATCACCGGGGCGCCAGGGGCCTCGGGGAGCACGGACAGCAGGGCCTGGGTGTAGGGATGCCGCGGCGCCGTCAGGACCTGCTCCACCGCGCCCGTCTCCACGATCCGGCCCAGGTACATCACGGCGACCCGGTCGGCGATGTTCCAGGCCAGGCCCAGGTCGTGGGTGACGACCAGCGCGGACAGGCCGAGGTCGGCGCGCAGCCGCAGCAGCAGGGCGAGGATCTCGCCGCGTACCGAGGCGTCGAGGGACGCCACCGGCTCGTCGGCGACGAGGAGTTCGGGTTCCAGGACGAGCGCGCCCGCGATGACGACCCGCTGGCGCTGCCCGCCGGACAGTTCGTGCGGGTAGCGCAGGAAGAAGCGCTCCGGAGGGCGCAGGCCGGCCCGGGACAGGGCCTCGGCGACCGCCGTCCGCTCGTCGCCTCCGTAACCGTGGATGCGCAGGCCCTCGGCGACCGCGTCGTACACCGTGTGCCGGGGGTTGAGCGAGCCGCTCGGGTCCTGGAGGACGAGCTGGACGCGCTTGCGGTACGCCTTGAGGGACCGGCCGGAGTAGTCCAGCGGGCGGCCGTCGAAGGCGACCCGGCCCGCCGTGGGCTCGACCAGGCCCAGCAGGGCGCGGGCCAGGGTCGTCTTGCCGCAGCCGGACTCGCCGACCAGCGCGACGATCTCGCCGGGCCGGATGTCGAGATCGACCCCGTCGACGGCGCGGGCCCGGGGGCCGCCGTGCCGGCCGGGGAAGGTGACGTGGAGGCCCTGGGCGCTCAGCAGCGGGGCCGTCGCGACCTCGGGGGCCGTGGGGGAGAGGGTCATGGCGTGCTCGGCCTCGCTTCCTCCAGGGCCTCCGGGCCCTCCGGCGCTCGGCGCCCGTCACGGGCCTCCGCCGCGTCTCGGGCCTCCGCCGCGTCACGGGCCTCCGCCGCGTCACGAGACTCCGACGCGTCTCGGGCCACCTGCGTCTCATGGGCCTCCGGCGTGTCAGCCACCGGCGTGTCATGGGCCTCCGACGCGTCACAGGTCACATGCGTCTCGTGGGCCTCTGACGCGTCATGGGCCACCGGCATCTCACTTGCCTCTGCCGCCTCACGGGAGCCGTCTGTTCCGTCCACCGGCACACTCACCGGCGCACCCACCAGCACGCACGCCGCCCGTCGCTCCGCCCCCGCCTCCCGCAGCACCGGATCCTCCTCGGCGCACGCCTCCAGCGCCACCGGGCACCGGGGATGGAACGTGCACCCGGACGGCAGCGCGGCCGGGTCCGGCGGGTCGCCCGCCAGCCCCTGCGGCGCGAACCGGGAGGCCGGGTCGCCGATGCGCGGGAACGCGGCCGACAGGGCCCGCGCGTACGGGTGCCGGGCGTCCTCGTACACCTGCGCCGCCGGGCCCTCCTCGACCACCCGGCCCGCGTACATCACCGCCAGCCGGTCGCAGGTGTCGGCCAGCACGGCCAGGTCGTGGCTGATCATGATCAGGCCGAGGTCCTGGTCCGCGACCAGCTGCTCGATGAGCCGGAGGATCTGGGCCTGGATCATCACGTCCAGCGCGGTGGTCGGCTCGTCGGCGATGACCAGGCGCGGGTCGCAGGCCAGGGCCATGGCGATCATGACGCGCTGGCGCTGGCCGCCGGACAGCTCGTGCGGGTAGGCGTCGGCGCGGGCGGCGGGGAGGCCGACCTGCTCCAGCAGCTCGCCGGTCCTCTTCTTCGCCCCGGCCGGGGTCGCCTTCCGGTGCAGCAGGATCGGCTCGGCGATCTGGTCGCCGATGCGGTGCACGGCGTTCAGGGAGTGCATCGCGCCCTGGAAGACGACCGAGGCCCCGGCCCAGCGCACCGCCCGCACCCGGCCCCACTTCATCGTCAGCACGTCCTCCCCGTCGAGCAGGACCTCCCCGGTGATGCGCGTCCCGGACGGCAGCAGCCGCAGCAGGGCCAGGGCCAGCGTGGACTTGCCGCAGCCGGACTCCCCGGCCAGGCCGAGCTTGCGCCCCGCGTCGAGGCGCAGGTCCACCCCGCGCACGGCGGCCGCGCCGCCCGGGTACGTCACGGTCAGGTTCCTGACGTCGAGCAGACTCAACGCGACACCCCCAGCCTGGGGTTGAGGACGGACTCCACGGCCCGTCCGCACAGCGTGAACGCCAGCGCCACCACGGCGATGGCGATGCCCGGCGGCACCAGGTACCACCAGTCCCCGGCACTGACCGCGCCCGCCTCCCGGGCGTCCTGGAGCAGCCCGCCCCACGACACGACCGTCGGGTCGCCGAGGCCGAGGAAGGCCAGCGTCGCCTCGGCGAGGATGGCCGAGGAGATGATCAGGGTCGTCTGGGCCAGCACCAGCGGCATCACGTTGGGCAGGACGTGCCGGGACATGATGTGCCAGTGGCCGCCGCCGAGCGCCCTCGCCCGCTCGATGTAGGGCCGGGTCTCCACCGCGAGGGTCTGCGCGCGCACCAGTCGGGCCGTGGTCGGCCAGGTGGTGACGCCGATCGCGACGACGGTCGTGGTCAGCGAGCGGGACATCACGGTCGCCAGGGCGATCGCCAGCACCAGCGTCGGCATGACCAGGAACCAGTCGGTCACACGCATCATCACCGTCGCGTACCAGCCCCTGAAGTGTCCCGCCGTCACCCCGATCAGGGTGCCGATCGCGACCGACAGCACGGCCGCGAGCAGCCCGACCAGCAGCGACACCCGCGAACCCCAGATCACCAGTCCCAGCAGGTCCCGCCCGAACTGGTCCGTGCCGAGCGGGAACTCGGCGCTCGGGCTCTGCATCGGACGCCCCGGAGCGTCGGTCACACTGCTCACGTCGGAGCCCACGAACAGGGGCGCGGTGAGTGCCAGCAGCGCGCACAGGGCGAGCACGGCCAGGCCGTACAGCCCCGCCCGCTCGGCGCGGTACTGCCGCCAGAAGCGCGCGACGGAGGCCCGGCGGCGCTGCCGGGCCAGGGCGCGCGGGCCCGTGCCCGTGCCGGTCGACGTCGTCATCGGGCCACCCTGGGGTCGAGCAGCGGATAGACCAGGTCGGCGAGGGTGTTCATCAGGATCACCGCGGCGGCGAACACGAAGAACAGGCCCTGCACCAGCGGCAGGTCGGGCACGCTCAGCGCCTGGTAGAACAGCCCGCCGAGGCCCGGCCAGGAGAACACCGTCTCCACCAGGATCACGCCCGCCACCGTCCGTCCCAGGTTGATGAAGATCAGCGTCACGGTCGGCAGCAGCGCGTTCGGCACGGCGTGCCGGCGGCGTACGAGGTCGTCGCGCAGCCCTTTGGCCCGGGCGGTCGTCAGGTAGTCGCTGCCCATCTCGTCCAGCAGCGCCGACCGCGTGACCAGCAGCGTCTGCCCGTACTCCACCGCCACCAGCGTCACCACCGGCAGCACCAGATGGTGCGCCACGTCCAGGACGTACGCGAAGCCCTCCTCGCCGCCCGACTCCATGCCGCCGGTGGGGAACATGCCCGGCAGCGGGCCGATGCCCACCGCCAGCACGATGATCAGCAGCAGTCCGAGCCAGAAGGACGGGATCGAGTACAGGGTCAGCGCGAGGCCGGTGTTGACCCGGTCGCCGAGCCCGCCGCGCCGCCACGCCGAGCGGGTGCCCAGGAAGATGCCGAGCGCGGTGTAGAGGACGAAGGCCGTGCCGGTGAGCAGCAGGGTGTTCGGCAGCGCCTCGGTGATCTTGTCGACCACGGGCGCGCGGAACTGGTACGACGTGCCGAAGTCGCCGGTGAGGGCCTTGCCGCAGTAGTCGGTGAACTGCCGCCACAGGGGCAGGTCGAGCCCGAACTCCTCGCGGTAGGCGGCCAGCTGCTCGGCGGAGACCTGGCGGCCGCCGGTCATGGTCTTCACCGGGTCACCGGGGATCAGCCGGAAGAGGAAGAAACTGGTGACGAGGACGGCCAGCAGCGAGACGGCCGCGCCGGCCACCTTGCCGGCCAGGTACCGCGGGTACGCGGAGCGCTTGCGTACCCGCGGCCCGGCGGCCGGCCGCCTGTCCTCGACCAGCGCGGAGGTCGCGTCGGCGGTCATGGGTGCCCGGTCACTCACGGTCGTCGGCACCGGCCCGGCGGCGCACCGCCACGACCGTGCCGAGGCCGATCAGCAGGACGAGGCTCGTGGCGACGACGGCCACGACGGCCGTGGACGAACCGCCGGAGGAGTCGCCGGAGTCCGCCGGCACCGCCGACCACCAGCTCCAGTAGCCGTCCTGGCCGTAGATGTTCCCCGCCTTCGCCGGCATGGTCGTGATCGACTTGATCTGGTCCGTCCGGTACGCCTCGACCGCGTTCGGGTACGCCATGACGTTCATGTACCCGAGGTCGTACAGCCGCGACTCCATCTGCTTGACGATGTCCGCCCGTTTGGCGGGGTCGTACTCGGCGAGCTGCCGGGCGTAGAGCTCGTCGTACTTCTTGTCGCAGATGAAGTTGTCCGTCGCGCCCGTGTCCTTCGGGGTCGCCGGGAGCGCGCCGCAGGTGTGGATGGACAGCACGAAGTCCGGGTCGGGGTTCACGGACCAGCCGTCGAACGCCAGGTCGTACTTGCCGGCGAGCCAGGGGTCGGTCACGTTGTCCAGGCAGTCCAGCCGGACGCCGATGCCGAGGTCGCCCCACCACTCCTGGAGGTACTTGCCGACCGCCTTGTCGTTCGGGTCGGTGGCGTGGCACAGGACGCGGTAGGTGATCGGCTTGCCGTCCTTGCCGACGCGCTTGCCGTCGCCGTTCTTCCGGTACCCGGCCCGGTCGAGCAGCTGCGCGGCCTTCGCCGGGTCGTACGCCAGCTTCTGGCTCGCGGACGGCTTCCAGAAGTACTGCGAGAAGCGCGGCGGGATGTAGCCCTCGCCCTCGACGGCGTGGCCCCGGAACACCTTGTCGATGATGGCCTCGCGGTCCACGGCCAGGAACAGCGCGTTGCGCACCCGCTGGTCCAGCAGGGAGGGGTGGCCGTCGCCGAACTTCTCGCCGTTCTTCGCCTTCGCGCCCGGGTTGGTGGCGAGGGCGTAGAAGCGACGGCCGGGGGCGTCGTTGACCTTGATGTTCTCCGCGCCCTCCAGGGATTCCGCCTGGGCGGGCGTCAGCGACGGCGACCCGGCGACGAAGGACACCTCCCCCTTGCGCAGCGCCGACACGGCCGCGTCCTGGTCCTTGTAGTAGCGGAAGACCAGCTCGTCGAACCTGGGCGCCCCGCGCCAGAAGCTCTTGTTCGCCTTGAGCCGCACATAGCTGTCGGCCTTGTAGCCGGTCAGCACGAACGGCCCGTTGCCCACCACCGGGAAGCTCTTGTCGTTGTTGAACTCCGAGAAGTCCGAGACCTTCTCCCACACGTGCTTCGGCACGATCGGCACGTCGAGCGCGGTCATCGTGGCCTGCGGCTTCTTCAGCTCGATGACCAGCTTGGTGGGGCTCGGTGCCGTCACCTTCCGGAAGTTCCCGACGTAGCTGCCGTTCGCCGTGGCCGCGCCGGAGTCCGTCATCATCTTGTTGAACGTCCACGCCGCGTCCTCGGCGGTGGCCTGCCTGCCGTCGGACCACGCGGAGTTCGAGCGGATCGTGTACGTCCAGGTGAGCTTGTCCGGCGACGACTCCCACTTGGTGGCCAGGCCCGGGACGGCGTGGTTGTCCTTGGGGTCGTAGTTCGTCAGGTACTCGTACATGAGCCGGTGGATGCTCGTGCTGAGCAGCCGGACCGCCAGGAACGGGCTGAGCGAGTCCACGCTCTGCGCCACCGCGACGGTCAGCACCTTCTTGCCGTCGTCGGCCGCCCGGGCCTGCTGGGGCGCCGGGTCGAGCGGGGTCGCGAGACCGGCGGTGAGGGTGAGCGCGACCGCCCCGGCCGCGGCGATGAGCCGGAGGCCGCGCGGGAGGCTGCGTGTCTGATCGTTCGTGCCCATGGTCGGACCTCGCGTCATCGCTCGGACGGGAAGGACGGGTTGATCAGCTGTCAGTGGATGCTGAGTGTGTATCAGCGGCCGTTCCCAGCCGTCAACGGCGCGTTCACCCCTTGTGGCCTGCGGAAATAACGAATTGGCGAGCTTTTCGTGCCCATTGGTCGAGACCACTGACGCGCTCCTGGCCAGGGCCTGGCAACGGATTTCGCCCCTGGACGCGCCGAGGCCCGCGCCGGTCGGAACGGCGCGGGCCGGAAAGGGGATCGGCCCCTCGAAAGGGGCCGATCGGGTGAGCTGATTACTGCGTCGGGGGCGCGGGCGGGGGCGGCGGGTTCTGCCCGTCGGGCTGGGCCGGATATCCCGGCTGACCGGGCTGACCGGGATGGGGGTAGCCGTAGCCCGGCTGCGGGGGCGCGGCCGGCGGCTGGCCCGGCTGCGGGTAGGGCGGCTGGCCCGCCGCGGCCTGCGGGTACGGCTGACCCGGCTGGGCCTGGGGCTGGCCCGGCTGGGCGTACGGCTGGCCGGGGTGCGGCTGCGGATGCTGCGGGTACGGTCCGGGCTGCCCGGGGATCTGCTGGCCGGGGGCCGGCTGCTGTCCGGGGTACGGAGGCTGGGGCTGGCCCGGGACGGGCTGGCCGGGCAGCGGCGGGGCGGCCACCGGCGGCGGGTTGCCGTCGGAGGTCCACAGGCCGTGCGCCTGCTGGTGGCGGGTGAAGTCCTCGGCGACCATCGCCGCGAGGTTGAAGTACGCCTCCCGCACCTTCGGCCGCATCATGTCGAGATCGACCTCCGCACCGGCGGCGAGGTGCTCGTCGAACGGCACGACGATGACACCCCGGCAGCGCGTCTCGAAGTGGGACACGATGTCCTCGACCTTGATCATCTTGCCCGTCTCGCGGACACCGGAGATGACGGTGATGGACCGCGAGACCAGGTCGGCGTACCCGTGCGCGGACAGCCAGTCCAGCGTCGTGCTCGCGCTGCTCGCACCGTCCACGGACGGCGTCGAGATGATGATGAGCTGGTCGGCGAGGTCCAGCACACCGCGCATGGCGCTGTAGAGCAGACCGGTACCCGAGTCGGTGAGGATCACCGGGTACTGCTTGCCCAGGACGTCGATCGCGCGCCGGTAGTCCTCGTCGTTGAACGTCGTGGACACGGCCGGGTCGACGTCGTTGGCGATGATCTCCAGCCCGGACGGCGCCTGGGACGTGAACCGCCGGATGTCCATGTACGAGTTGAGGTACGGGATCGCCTGCACCAGGTCACGGATGGTGGCCCCGGTCTCCCGCCGCACGCGGCGCCCGAGGGTGCCCGCGTCCGGGTTGGCGTCGATCGCGAGGATCTTGTCCTGCCGCTCGGTGGCCAGCGTGGAGCCCAGCGCGGTGGTGGTCGTCGTCTTGCCGACACCGCCCTTGAGGCTGATCACGGCGATCCGGTAGCAGGACAGCACGGGCGTACGGATCAGCTCCAGCTTCCGCTGCCGCTCGGCCTCCTCCTTCTTCCCACCGAGCTTGAACCGGCCACCGCCGGCCGCCGGACGGCTGCTCTTCGCCTTCTGCTTCTTGCTGTTGAGCAGCCGGTCGGACGACAGCTCCACCGCGGCGGTGTAACCGAGCGGCGCGGCACCGGGGTTGGTCGGCTGCCGCTGGTCGTGCTGCATGGGCTGCGGCCAGGCGGCGCCGGTACGGGGGTCCACCGGCTGCTGGGGCTGCCCGCCGGGCTGCGGCTGGGCCTGCGGGGGCACCCCGGGCTGGGCCTGCTGGGCGGGCGGCTGGGGGAAGCCGTAACCGCCTTGGGCGTTGGGGGCACCGGGGTGCGGGAAGCCGTATCCGCCCTGGGGAGCGGGAGCGCCTTGCTGCGGGAAGCCGTAACCGCCCTGCGGGGCGCCGGGCTGCTGGGCCGGGGGCTGCTGTGCGGCCGGGGTGCCGGGGTGGGGGAAGCCGTATCCGCCCTGGGCGTTCGGAACCGGGGCGGGTCGGCCGTCCGGCTGCTGTGCGGCCGGGGTGCCGGGGTGCGGGAAGCCGTAACCGCCGTGCGCGTCGGGTGCGGCCGGGGCCGGGCCTCCCGGCTGCGGGAAGCCGTAGCCACCGGGCTGCGGGGCGGGCTGGCCGGGCGGCTGGTTCGGCGGCGTCGGTGCGCCCGGCTGGTTCCACGCGGCGGGCGCGGGCTGCGGCGCCTGCGGCTGGAACGGCGGCTGCGGTCGCGCGTTCGGATCCGTGGGCTGGGCCTGCGGCTGGGGCTGATGCTGCGCGGGCCACTGGTTGGCCGGCGCCGGGGCGGCCGGCTGGTACGACGGCGGCAGCGGCGGCACGCCCGGAACGGCGGCGCCCCGCGGGGCGCTGTCCTCAGCCCTGGCGTCGGAGGGATCGGCGTCGGCGGGCGGGACGTCGACCGGCTCGGGACCGGCCGGGGCCGCATCCGCGGCCACGGCGCCGGGCATCTCGGCCTCGGAGGTCCTGTCCTCGGCAGCCGTGTCCTTCGGTGTCGTGCCCCCTGAAGCCCCGTTCTCCGGAGCCCCATCGTCCGGTGCCGTCACCTCGGCGTGCGCGTTCACGCCCCCGGCTTCGGCATCGTCAGAAGCCGGGCCGGCCGCGCTGTCGTCCGTCCCGGACGCGTCGGCCGCATCCGTCGAGCGGTCACCGTCGGCGTCGGCGTCGCCGGGCGCGCTCCCGGCGTCACCGCCCGAGTCGTCCTGGTCCTCGTCCTTGGCCTCGGCTTCGCCCTGGTCGTCGTCGGCCGACTCCAGCCGCGCCTCGGTCGCCGCGGCACGCTCGGCGATCTCCCGCTTCAGGGCGACGGCGGAGAACCGCATGGTGGCACCGCTCTCCAGATCACCGCTCTCCAGATCACCGTCCCCCGGCTCCGGTTCCCCGGAGGTCGGGGGGGCCGGGGTGGCGGGGCGGGCCGGAACATCCGGAACAGCGGCAGGAGTAGCCGCCGGAACCGGCGGCGTCCACTGCGCCGGGAACCCGCCGCCGGGGTTGCCCGGTACGGCCGAAGGAGGGGCCGTGTCCGCCTCGGGCGCCTCGGTCCGCCCCTGCGGCTCGAACCCCATGGGCAGCTTGGGCACGGCGGAGCCCTCACTCGAGGAAGGCGCGGGAGGCGTGAAGGGCACACCCGGCGCCGGCGGGGGAGGCGTGAACGGAGCGCCCGCCGCGGGCGGCGGCACGGGAGGCGTGAAAGGCGCCCCCGGAGCGGGCCCCGGAGCCGGAGCCTGCGGCGGAACGGACGGCTGACCACCGGAAGGATGGGCATGCGGCGGCGGAGTCAGCCCCGGCAGCGGAGGAACCGGTCCGCTCGGGGCGCCGGAGGTACCGGAAGCGCCGGAGCCACCGGACCCCCGGCCCTCCTGGGACGGCGCAACGGACGCACCGGAGTCCTCGGACGCCCCCGCCCCCTGCCCCGAACTCGACGTTGAACTCCCCGAAGCGTTCTGCGTGTACCAGGCCGGGGGTGCGTAGTCGATGGTGAACTCGCCGGTCATCTCGACGTCGGACTCCGCGTCGGGCTGGTCATCGCCGGGTGTCGCCCAGCCCCCGCGGATCCCGTCCCGATCGCTGCTCACAGTGTTCCTCCTGGTGTGGTCGAGCACCCTCATGCCGTGCTGGGGCGACCCTTGCTTGTCGTCCGACCTCGTCCGAAGTCGGTCAATGGCGTCTCCGAGGCCGTCCGAGGTCGTCCGATACACCGCACCGGCTTCCCCGCTCTCCTTCTGGGACGCGGACGCCCGGTCCACGGGGTTCTGACGTCGCGCCCGGTACCAGCCTAATCACCACAAGGTCCGCCTCGGCAGGCCCATCTGCCCCTCATAACAACGCCGGACCTCGAAAACCACGCAAATGCGATGTAAATCCTGGCGCGGAAGTTGACAAAACGGGTTTACGGGCGCTTCCGATACGAGGTCCGTCAGTCCATCCGACGTGGCGCACCCAACAGCCCGGTCTCCGTGTCCGTGGGCTGTGTCATGACGTACTGCCGATCCCGATCTGTGCACCACAGGGTGAGACCGTCGGAGAGCCCCGGCAGGGAGTCGATCTCGGCTCGGGTGAGCGCCATCGTGCGGCCCAGCTCCGTGGCCTCGTCCGGCGATACCCTCTGAATCCCGACCAGCCGCGCCTGCCGCACGAGCCGTGGAGCGACCGGGCTCACGTACGGCAGCAGGGTCAGCACCGACTGCCAGGCCCCGGAGACGACCCGACCGCGAGGTGGCCGCATCCCGCAGTCCCGCACGACCAACACCGGCGTACCGGCTGAGGCACCCAGCGGCGGCACCCGCCCCACGTCGTACACGGCCATCCCGTTCTGCCCGCCCCCCATGGCGTGCACCATCCGCATCCAGGCCTGCGCCCGCCCCGTCTCCACGGCGACCCGCGCCCCCGTCGCCGCCGCCCTGAGCGCGATGACCTGCACGGTCCACAGCCCGCCGATGAGGACGACGTCGTACGGCATCGGCCGATTGAGCCCGAGTACCGCGGGCCGGCTCTCCGCGTCCAAGCCGATGACGACGCCGTCGTCGGCGACGGGGAGGGCGAGGGTGTCCAGTTGGTCGACGGTCACGGAGTGCCGCGGGTGTCTCGGGCCGATCAACCCGAAGCCGCGGCGCAGCAGTGCACGCGCCTGCCCGGGGGCAGAGGTCTGCGGCTCGCCCCGGCCGGTGGCCGCCGCCTGTCCCACGCGCTGGGGCGTTGCCGTCACCGGGCACCTCCGAGGGGCAGAGTGGCGAGCATGCCGGGTACCTGTTCCCGGTCGAGGCGGGCGAGCCCCATGCCCGTGTGCCGGGCCGCGGCCTGCACCGCGCGCCGGGCGGCGACGAGTTCGTCGTCGCTGCGCCCGGTCACCCGCAAGTGCCCGCACACGGAGACCTCCTTCCGCTCCCCGCGCCTGAGCGTGAGGCTGAAGGTGGTGGCGAGGGTGGGGACGGCAGTGACCAGAGCGACGAGCTGCGGCAGCGACGGTGCCCTCTCGCCACCCAGCACGGGCCACCGACGGATCCAGTACGTGGTGTGTCTGCGGTTGTCACAGCGCCAGTTCCGGCCTGACTCCTCGGTCCGCCGCTCCCGCGCGTCCGTCCGCCCCGCCTCCGCCGTCACCAGCGGGTTGGCGCAGGCCGAAGTGGCGATCGCGGAGATCAGATGCTCCTCGTCGAGGAGGGTCGCCCGGAATCCGGCTCCGGTGAGTCGGCTCGCGAGGTGATCGGCGGCACGCACAACACACTTCTGCGCTCCGACCAGACCGCCCCCGCGCGCGGCCACGGCTTCCGGGCACAGTTCCGGGTCGAGCTTCAAAGCGATCCAGGTGATGCGTACGGCCGGCGCACCTGTCTGCTCCTGCAGGGGCGCGTAGTTGGCGACGGCCACGGACTGCCGGGGCAGATGGATCGCGGGCGCGGGCTGGGTGTGGAGCACGACCTGCGCCGACTCCAGCCGGATACCGTCCACTTCCAGGGCGTCGTACACCAGAGAGAGCGGCAACGGCTGTCTGTTCCGCTCGGCCCGCAGTGCGGTGGCGTCGGCCTCGACATGCAGGACCGCCGTGACGAACGTACCGTCCCCGACGATTCCGACAGACCGGCGGTCACGGCCGGCGTACGTGTACGTCCGCAGACTCGGGTCGCACTCCAGGGCCGGCACCAACCCGGGCTCCGCGCCCTCCGGAATCGGCGTACTCGCCGCCCGCCTCTGCCGCGCACGCAACGCCTGCGCCGTGGCCAGCCATTCGGGCAGGGAACGGCCGCGGCGACGGAGGAAGGAGACCAGCACCAGACAGACGGCGAGGGCAGCCGCAGGCGCCAGAGCCAAGGGATCGATCACCCATCCGACGAGCAGGACGGCGGCCGCGATCTCGAACAGGACAAGGCGTTGCAACCGGAATGCCCCGGCCCGCCCCGAACGCACCTTGGAGTGGAGTGCGCCCGGCGAGGCCGGCCGCTGCGCCGGTCCTCGTGGGGGCGCCGCGGCGCCCCGTGTCCGCGATCGGTCACGGGACCGGGCGCGCGTTCCGGATGCCATCACTCCATCCCCCCGTTTCGCCGGCAACCGCCGGTACTTCAGCACCGCACAAGGCCCTTGACGGCCCGGATACCCTACTCGCTCCGCAAGTCCCCGCGGATACCAGGCATAGTAGGGGGCCGCTCTGACACCGGGGGCGGGGACCATGTCACGCCTGGCGAGCGCGACACATGTGACACGGGGAGAGACAGGCACAGATGGCATCTCGGCGCGACCAGCTCAATGCCTACACTTTCGCGAAACGCCGCATGCTCGCGGCCTTCCTGCAGTCGTCGCCCGACGGTTCGGAGGAAGGGGCGCCTCGTCCACTGCGCGCGGTCGTCCCCGGCGTCATCGTGGGTGTGGTCGTCATGGCCGTGTTCGGGGCCTGGGGCATGTTCAAGCCCACCGCGCCCAAGGGCTGGAACGAGCCCAACGCCAAGGTGATCGTCGCCAGCGACTCGACCACGCGCTACGTCGTCCTGAAGACCGGCGACCAGGTCCAGCTGCACCCGGTCCTCAACATGGCGTCCGCCAAGCTGCTCCTCAACGAGGGCCAGGGCGAGGTGGTGACCGTCGCCGAGTCCGTCCTCGACAACGGCAAGATCCCGCACGGCGTCACCATCGGCATCCCGTACGCGCCCGACCGCCTTCCCTCGGCGTCCGAGGCGGGCAGCGAGAAGCGCTGGGCAGTCTGCGAACGCCCCGGCGCGGGCGGCGAGTCCATCCAGAAGGCGGCCCTGGTCCTCGCCTCCCGCGACATGAAGGCGACCGAGGGCAGGGGCGAAAAGCTGACGGCAGGTCAACTGCTCTACGTCGCGGCCCCGGACGGCAGCCGCTACGTGGTGGACGCGAACGGACGCTCGTATCCCATCGACAAGAGCGACGAACTGCTGCTGCGCGCCGTCGTCGGCTCCGGGCGCAAGCCGCAGAAGGTGTCCAGGGAGTGGCTGGAGACCCTGCACACCGGCGACCCGATCTCCTTCCCGAAGATCCCCGGCCAGGTCGGTATCGCGGCCGACGCCCCAGGCCAACTGGACGAGAAGACCAACAGGGTCGGCATGGTGCTCAAGGCGTCCGACCTCAACAGCGACCAGTACTACGTGGTACTGCCCGGCCGGGTCGCCCCCGTCTCGGCCTTCGTCGCCCAACTCCTGCTGTTCAGCGAGGACCTGGTCTCCCTCGGCCAGGCCGGTGAAGCCAAGGACATGAGCCCGGGTGCGATCGTCCCCGGCAAGCCGTTCGGCACCGAGCACCGCTGGCCGACGGAGGACCCCCAGCCCGTCAACGACGCCTCCGGCACAGCAGGAAGCCGCAGCACCGTCTGCAACGTCCTGCGCGGCGTCAACACCGGCTCCGGCGCCACGACCCTGAGCACCTGGGCCGGCACGAACTTCCCGGCCAAGCTCCCCACCGGCTCCTCCAGCGCCTACGTCACGCCCGGCTCCGGCCAGCTCTACCGCCAGTTCCAGGGCAAGGAGACCAAGGCGGGCCCCGTCTTCCTCGTCACCGACACGGGCCTGCGCTACGTCCTGCAGTCCAACGCCGACAGCGGCGCGGACGACGCCGGTATCGGCACGACGGCCAAGGACCGCCGGCAGGCTCAGCAGGAGGCCCAACAGGCCCAGACCCGGCTCGGCTACAAGGATGTGGATCCCGCGCCGATCCCCGCCGCCTGGTCGGAGTTCCTGCCCACCGGCCCACGCCTGTCGACGACGGCGGCACGCCAGCCGCAGGGTTCCTGAGGAGGCCGGACATGCCACACGCGCCCTCCTTCCTCCGCGCCGCGACCACGGTGGTGGCCGCGGCCCTGCTCACGACCGCCCCCGTCCTCCTCGCGCCCCCCGCGGCGGCGGGCGACCTCCCGTACTCGGACCAGTGCGCGTTCCCCAACGGCAAGTACCCGGGCCGGCCCTGGTCCCTGCAACGCGTCCTCCTGGACGAGCTGTGGAGCCAGTCCACGGGCAAGGGCGTGCGGGTGGCGGTGATCGACACCGGCGTCGACGTGACGAATCCGCAGCTCACCGACGCTGTCGACGTGAAGAGCGGCCGCAACTTCCTGCCCAGGAACCTCAAGGACGACGACGGCAACCCGATCGAGCGGGGCAAGGAGAACGGCACCACGGACACGGTCGGCCACGGCACGAAGGTCGCCGGCATCATCGCGGCCCGGCCCGCCAAGGGCACCGGCTTCGTGGGCCTGGCCCCCGAGGCGACGATCATCCCGATCCAGCAGAACGACGCGGAGGGCCACGGCGACGTCGCCACCCTGACCCGCGCGATCCGCTACGCCATCCAGGCCGAGGCCGACGTCATCAACATCTCCCAGGACACCTCGAAACCGGTGAAGTCGACGTCCGATCTGGCGCTGGCGATCGACCAGGCCCTGGCCCGGAAGATCGTGGTCGTGGCCTCGGCGGGCAATGACGGCCTCGGCGGCAACGTCAAGGAGACGTACCCGGCTTCCTACAAGGGCGTCCTCGCGGTCGCAGCGTCGGACCGCAACAACGAGCGCGCCTCCTTCTCCCAGTCCGGCGAGTTCGTCGGCGTCGCGGCCCCCGGTGTCGACATGATCTCCACCGTTCCCAAGGGCGGCCACTGCTCCGACAACGGTACGAGCTTCTCGGCGCCGTACGTCGCCGGCGTCGCGGCGCTGATCAAGGCGAAACACCCCGACTGGACGGCCCGGCAGATCGTCGCCCAGATCGAACAGACCGCGGAGCGCACCGTCGCGGGCCACGACCGCCTGGTCGGCTGGGGAGTGGTCGACCCCGTACGCGCCCTGACGCAGGACGAACACCCCATCGAGTCTCCCGACCCGCAGGCAGGCCTGGGCAAACCGGAAGCCCCCACCCCGGCCGAGTTCCAGATCGGCGAGACCGCCGAGGAACGCAACGCCCGCCTCGCCACGTACGTGGTCGTGGGCGCGGTGGTCCTCGTGGCGGCGCTGGGGGGCACGGCGGTGGCGCTCCGCGACGCGCGGCGCAGGCAGAAGCGACGACTGGAGGCCGGCTCATGGACGCGCTGACCCAACTGAGTGTCCTGGGCCTCATCCTGTCCGCCGCGCTGCTGGCCATGGCCTGCGTCAAGACGGACCGCGTCCGGGCGTGGCGCGACGGCATCAACCCGTCGGGCGAGGAGTTGCCCGACGCCTTCTTCGTCGCCGCTCGCGTCACCTTCGTCGCCTTGGCCGGCGTCGGTATCTACGCGAGCGTGCAGGGCTTCGGAGTCTCCGACGACACGGCATGGGACGACAGCGAGCTGACCAGCGCGGTACAGGGGGCCACGGACGCCTTGGACGGCAGTTCCGGTTTCGGCGACATCTATGCCGAGGACAACGACACCGGCTGGATCGACGAATACGCGACAAGAATCGAGCAGGAGGTCGTCGAGCACGGCGGCGGCGACGCCCCGCAGTACGGCGTGACCGCGACACCCGCCGCCACGAACACGGCCTCCGAGGCGCGTTTCACGGTCAGCGGCGGTGGCTCGGCCTTCTGCATGCAGGTCACCCGTACCCGGTCGAAGGACGGGGACTATGAGCCGCCGGGAATCGCGGGAGGCCAGGGCACGGTGACGGTCCCTTCGTACGACTTCGCGGTGACGACGCGTGAGGGGGGTTGCTGACTCCGTGGCTCGGCCGGGCCTGGCCCCCCGGGTAACTCGCATACCACGAAGTTCAGTTGGCCGCATCTCACACTATGACTACAGTGGTCATCGAGTGTGCCGATCGGATCAACACCTGTGCACCGCTCGACGACTTCTTAACGGGGAACGGGGAGGGAAGGCATGCTGCCTGCGGAGGGTTTCAAGGTCGGCTTGGAGGCGCTGGGAACCTTCAAGAAGCGTGTCGATGCCGTGCTCTCCACATTCGAGGGCTCACCCGGCAGCCCTCAGCAGATCGCGGCGCACGCCCTCTCCGAGGCCTCTTTCAGCGGTTCGGGCGGTTTCGCCGAGGCCAAGGGCCTCCACAGCCAGTACGAGCGCGTCCACGAACGTCTCACCGCACTCTCCAAAAACCTGGGCCTTCAGATCGAGGCGATGCAGATCGCCGTCATGGGCGCGGGCGGAAACTTCAGCAACATCGACGAGGAGGAGCGGCGGCGGTTCTGGGAGATCAGGACTGATATCGGCCGTCAGCAGCTTGAAGCGAAGCAGGAGAGGGCGGCGGCGGAGGCCGCGAAGCGGGACGAGTCCGCGCCAGAACGTTCTGATGACGACCAGGCAGGTGACCTGTACTGATGAGCGAAGAGCAGGAGCACCCGGTACCGCACCAGGCGGAGAGGGAGCAGGCCGCGGCGCAGCTCGGCGCGATCGACATGGTGAGCGGTGCGACGGGGATGGCCCAGCTCCTCCCCTTCGGCTGGAAGGTTCCACGGGTCTTCGGCAAGACGAACTTCGAGGGCCACGCCCTGAACGCCATGATCGACATGGTCGAGTCCGCGAAACCGGAGGACTTGGAAGCCGCGGGCACTGCTCTGTTGAACGCCCGGACCGCCATCGAAGATGCCGCCGAGGAACTCGAGGGCCACATCGGCCGGGTCGACTGGGAGGGCGAGTCAGGCGAGGCTTTCCGTAAGTGGGGCGCCAATCTCGTCATCCACGCCCGCAAACTCGCCGCCTTCGCCGACGTCGCCGGCACCCAGGTAACGGCAGCGGCCGCGGGCCTCGCCTCCGTCCGTAGCGCAATGCCGCCCCGCGACACCCGAGAGGACCCCAAGGCGGTCGCGGACATTCCGACGCCCAAGCAAATCGAGAGCAACGCGGAGTACGCGGCTGCGGTCAAGGCCGAGAAGGACCGCCAAGAGGCGATCAACCAGATGAACCGGCTGGCGTCCTTCTATGCGGTGTCGGAAGAGATCATGGCGGGGCAGGAGCCGCCGACGTTCGAGCCTATGCCGGATGTGGGGGTGCCTAAGCCGGATCCGAGCTACGGGGTCCCCCGCGGCGATGGGGAAGTGCAGAGCTCCGGGGCACTTGCGGGCGTTCGTGAGTCCGTGGTTGCCGGACACGACACTCCGAACAGGGGAACAGAACACTCGCGTTCGGGAGACACCACGCCGCCGCTGAGAAAAGTGGACGACTCGGCCATTCCGCAGGATGGGAACGTTGGCACGAGGATCGACAGCGTGGGCACCCTGCCGCCCCAGGAAACCACAAGACCGTTGACCAATGCGCCGCATACGGTGACGGGTCCGAGTGGCAACGGTGGGACGGCCCCTCCCTTTCCCTCCGGCACGGTTCCTCCTGCCCCGAGCGGGCCGGCAGGCCGCACCTCGAGCTTCGGCGGAGCCAACGGCAACAGGGCCCCGATCTCAGCTCAGGGTCGTACAGGCACTTCGAGCGGCACCGTCGGCGGTCGCGGTGGCTCAGGCCCGATGGGGCACGCCACCACAACCGGGCAGTCGGGTACTCGAGGTGGCAGCGCTGCCCCCATAGGCCGAGGTGTCTCCGGCGGAATGCCACGCACTGTCGGTGGACCGGCGAGCGACCGCGCGGGAGGTGCGAGTTCCACAGGTACGGCGCGCGGTAATGGAGTTGTCGGAGGAAGGCCCGCCACAGGTCCTCAAGGGGCGACCGGCTCCAGGGTCCCGCGCGGTACGGTCGTCGGCACCGAGGGCAACACTGGCTCCCGTGCGCCCGCCGGCCAAATCGGGCAGCGAGGAGTGATCGGGGCGCCGAACTCCACCCCTGGTGCTCGTCCGGGCCAGACTGCCCGTCCTGCCGCGGGCAATGCCGACGGCGTCGTCGGTACACCCAAGGGGCGAGCCCCAGCAGGGAGAAGCGGTGGACCGGCCGGAGGCGGCGCAGGTGCACCGCACGGCCGCACGGGAAATCGACGAAACACGAACCGCAGGGATCGTGAGGGTGGGTCTCAACCGGAGACCCCGCGACGCAACACGCCACCAGTGACTGACTGATCAGAGCGAGGATCTACAGAGGCATGACAGGGATCAGCCCACGTGGCGGATTGACGGCGTTCTTCGCGGGACGTGCCGGAAGACGGGTGTCCACCACGTGCGCGGCACTCGGGCATCACCGTCTCACCCTCCGCTCCCGCATCAACCCCGTCACAGGTCCCAAGAACACTTCTGCCGACCAGATTTCGGAGGCAGGATCAACCCCCGAACCGTCCGACAACACCACGATGTGGGTCGCCCTCGGAGCCGCAGGGGCTGTCCTGGTAATCGGGGGCGGAGCCTTCGCGGTGATCCGCTCGCGCCGAAAAACATGACGACTCACACACGTCAACCGGTCACACACGACCTCTCCGACGCGGTGACGCGCTCGGAAGCAAGCCATAGCTCTTACGAAGGGGAGTGCCGAAATGGTCGACCGCAAGCTTAATGAAAGCGACGTACAGAGGCTTCAGACTGAGGTCGTCGATCGATACGACAACATCAGGGGATCGCTCGCGAAGCTGCAGGGCACGATCGACATGATCGAGAAGGCCTGGAGGGGACAGGGCGCCCAGGCGTTCAACGTGAAGCAGACGGAAATCAACCAGCACATGGTCGCGATCGGCAAGATGCTCGACGACTTCCTCGAGGGCATCAACCTGAACAAGATCGACAAGCGCAACCTTGAAGACCAGATCGAGGCCGACCTCAAGCAAATCGCGGTGGACGATCTCGGTGGAAAGACTTCGGCGCTCAACAGCTACTGAAGCTACGGACGAGCCATCGGCGGCAATGGGCCGCACCGTGGTCCGGGCAGCGCAGTCCGGCTGAAATCTGCATAGAAACGAGGGAAACATGTCCGGAGCTCATTACGACGAACTGGCCGTCACGTACGGCACCATGGATGCGCTCGCCACCGAGCTCGGCAACCAGGCCAAGAAGCTCGAGGAGGACCTCGAGGCCCTGAAGCAGGCCGTGCTCAACGTGTCCTCGGGCTGGGGCGGCGAGGCGTACGAGGAGTTCCAGAAGAAGTCCAAGCAGTGGGACACGCACGCGCGGGGCATCCACACGGCGCTGGTCCAGATCTCCCAGCGCGTCCACACCGCCGGCGGTGACTACCGAGGCGGCGACCTGAAGGGCGCCAGCTACTTCCAGTAGGAGCGCACGGTCTGCAGAACCAGGGTGGGCACGCACGGGAGGTGCCCACCCTGTGCGGTACCGCGCCCTCAGAAAGCCCGCACCACACGTCCGCGGTGTGTCCCGAACGAAGCGTTGGCTACTCCGGCTTATGCCAGGGAACCCCTCCAACGTGCCGGGAGAACTGCTGCCAAGTCCGCCTACTGTCCTCTCGTCATGACGCCTCATACCGGAGTCACTCATGACCACAACCCGGTTGTCCCTAGCAGCTTCGATCCTCTCGGCCTGAAGGACGACCACCGATGAAGCGGAACGCATTCGCTCGAGCAGCGCATCGCCGAGACGGGTTGCTCGCTTCCCTCCGGGAAATTCCGTACCAGTGTCTCCTTCAGAGTGAACGTAAAGGGATCATGCACCGAACTCTTCGAGCCTGCGCTGTGTCCGTCGCCTGCCTGTTGGGTATCGCCGGCCCGTCCCCCCTCGCCGTGGCAGCGGACACGGCTCCCAGGCAGTGGTACCTCGGAGTCATGAAGGCCGAAAATATGTGGAAGGTCAGCACGGGCAAGGGCATCAAGGTCGCCGTCATCAGCACTGGCGTGAACCCTGCTACGCCCTCTCTGCGGGGACAGGTCCTCACGGGGGTGGACGCCTCGGTGCGATCCGGGAACGTCAAAGGCAGCGTGACGGACACTACCGACACCACCGGTGCAGGGACCACAGCCGCCGAGCTCATCGCCGGAACGGGCCGCGGCGGCGGGCTGCAGGGACTCGCCCCCGGCGCCAAGATCATCCCGATCCGTGTGCCGCCCGTCGCACACGACGATGCTCCTCACATCAACTACCCACTGGCCATCGCCGTGAAGGCCGCCGCCGACAGCGGCGCGCAGATCATCTACTTCTCCATCAACAACCAGTACGCCCTCAGCAACGTGTTCGGGGACAGTGATGCATTTGAGTACGCGGTCAAGAAGGGAGCGCTGCTGATCGCCGGCACCGGCGACGTAGCGAAGCTGGGAAACAAGCCGCAATACCCCGCCGCGTTCCTTGAAGTGGTGGGCGTGGCGGCCGCTGATCGGTTCGGGAAGGTCGCCCCCACGTCTCAGCATGGTGAGGATGTCGACATGGCTGCTCCAGGGGTCGACATACCCCGGTGGTGCGACGCGACTTTCCAGCGGTACTGCAAGGACGGAGGCGGCACCGCCGCAGCGGCTGCGCTGGTGTCGGCCTCGGCTGCCCTGGTGTGGTCCAAGCACCCCACGTGGACTGCTGCGCAGGTTTGGCGCGTTCTTGAGGAAACTGCTGGCCGTGACTGGCCGTCGGACTCCGTCAGCAGCTACCTCGGTTACGGTCTGGTCCGCCCTCGGCAGAGCCTCCTGGAGGGTAAGGGCCAACCTGGGAGTGCCGACCCAGATGGCGATCCCTTCTTCGTGCGTCCGGTCTCCGGTACCCCCAGTGCCTCGTCGAGCCCCGCAAAGGGTGCCGAACCGGCGCGCGAGACAGCGAACTCCGCTCCGTCCGCTGCGGCGGACGCCTCCGACGGCGACAACGGCGCGCCCTTGGCGGGCATTGCCGCTGCGGCTGCCGTGGCTGTGCTGGTCGGAGGCGCTGCGTGGGTGCTGGTACGGCGTCGGCAACGCTGACAACAGGGCGATCCTGCATTGGTCCGGCTCGCCGACTGCCGCGCGGAGGCCGTTTGACCTGAGCTGTACTGAGATTTGTGGAGTCCCTGATGCCAGGGTTACGGTCCTGGCGAAGGAGAACCACCAGCACCATGGCAGCACCCCGTAAATATCCGGACGAGCTCCGCGAGCGCGCGATTCGCGAGGTCCGCACCACCGGCCGCCCGATCGCGCACGTCGCGAAGGACCTGGGTATCCACAAGGAGGCCCTGCGCGGCTGGGTCCGCCAGGCCGAGGCCGACCGCGGCGAGCGGGACGACCGGCTCACCACCGCCGAGCAGGACGAGCTCAAGCAACTTCGCAAAGAAGTAGCGGAGTTGAGGCGCGCGAACGAGATCCTGAAAGCCGCCTCGGTGTTTTTTGCCCAGGAGATCGACCGTCCCCGGACGAGGCCGAGCAGGTGATCGACCACCTGCGCGAGAGGGGCCTTGGGGTCGATCCCGTCTGCCGGGTGCTGGAGCTGTCGCCGTCGACGTACTTCGCCCGCAAGAAGCGGCCGAAGTCGGCCCGCCGGCTCCGGGACGAGCAGCTCATGCCGCTGATCGAGGAGGTCCACGCGGAGTCGGGCGGCACCTATGGCGCTCGCCGGATCACCCGCGCGCTTCGGCGCAAGGGCCACGGGGTGGCCCGCTGCACCGTCGAGCGGCTGATGGCCGAGCTGGGCTTGGAGGGCGTCATCCGTGGCCGGCGGCGTCGGGTGACGATTCCGGAACCGTCGGCGCCGCGTCCGCCGGACCTGGTCGACCGCGACTTCACCGCCTCCCGTCCCGATCAGCTGTGGGTCGCGGACATGACGTATGTCCGCACCTGGTCGGGATGGGCGTATGTGGCGTTCGTCCTGGACGTGTACTCGCGGATGCTCGTCGGCTGGCAGGTCGCGAACCACATGCGGACCGAACTCCCTCTGGACGCCCTGGAGATGGCGCTCTGGCGGCGCCGGATCAAGAAGGACTCCGGCCTCATCCATCACAGCGATCGCGGGGGCAATACGTATCAATTCGGTATACCGACCGGCTCGCCGACATCGGCGTCTCCGCCGAAGAACGTCGACCAGGTCGAGCGGGCGATCTTCCAGTGGATCACCTGGTACAACGAAGAACGCCTTCACTCCGCGCTACTACGTGCCGCCGGCCGAGTACGAGGAAGCCTTCTGGCGCAGCCAGGAGCAAACCCCGCAGTCCGCCTGAACCCATCAAGAACGGACTCTACGAAACTCGGGGCAGCTCAAAGAGCTACACCGTGCAAGGAGTGGCCGCCCTGCTCAAGCGGCACGGCTGGAGCTGCCAGGTCCCCGCCCGGCGGGTGATCGAGCGGGGCGAGACCGCGGTGGCCGGCTGGATGAAGGAGGCCTGGCCGAGCGTGGAAGGACCGTGGCGGCGCTCGACGCCTGGCTCGTCTTCGAGGACGAAGCCGGATTCTCGATGACGCCGCCGACCACCCGCACCTGGTCCCGCCGCGGCCACACCCCTGTGGTCCGCGTCCGGGGCCGCTCCCGCCGCCGCTTATCGGTGGCCGCCCTGGCCTGCTACAAGACCGGCGAACCCTCACGGCTGATCTACCGGCCCTGCCCAGACGCCCGGCCCGACGGACGCAAAAGCTTCTCCTGGAAGGACTACCGCGACCTGATCCAGACCGCCCACCAGCAGCTCGGCGGCCCCATCGTGCTGGTCTGGGACAACCTCAACACCCACCTCACCGCCGGCATGCGCCGCTATATCGCCGACCGCGACTGGCTCACCGTCTACCAACTACCGCCCGACGCCCCCGACCTCAACCCAGTCGAGGGCATCTGGTCGGTACTGCGACGCACCACCGTGGCCAACCGTGCCTTCGCCGACCCCGACGACCTGATCACCGCCGTCCGACGCGGCCTACGCCACCTCCAGTACCGCCACGACGTCCTCGACGGCTGCCTCACCGGCACCGGCCTCCGACGCCAGCCACCATGACGACATCACGCATTCAAGGTCAGTACCCACTCGACCAGCACGTGGGGCGGGGTCGATCGCGGCAGGATACTAAATTGACAATGCTCGTGCGCTGGCGAGTTGAGACGTCGAAGTCCTCCTTCAGCGACACGGGAGCCTTGTCCATTGAGGATGGCTACGTCCTCCCCCGATCAGTGGCCGCTCTGAAAGACCTCAGTTGCCAGACTGAAAGCTAAGTGATCCTGAGACTCTGTGCAGGGCAGACCGAATTCCAGAACTTCCTTCAGCGCATAGGTTCATAGGCTGAAGGGGCGGCCGCAACGTCCCATGATGAAACGTGCCTTGCCGCCCGGCAGCACCGGGGGAACCGTCAAAGGCATAGCGAGAGCGGCAAAGCACCCGTGACGACCTGCACAGCACGGGGTGAGGTCACCGGCTACATACATGTGAAGAGCCGACGGCCCCGGCGTAAGCCGTGATGAGCTTGAGCATGTCCGCATCCTTTGCGTCATCGTGCGTCACCCTGACAGAAGCCCACAATGACTCGTTGGCCTCGTCGGCCTGGGCGCAGTCGACCTTGCCGACGGCTCCGGTCGACGAATAGATGTATCGGCCGTCGTCGCTCTGCTGGTCCTGCGGGTCAACTCCGAGCGCAGACTGGGCGACATCGCTTGCTGTCGTCTCGCTTTCCCAGTGCTCTGTACTGACTGAAAGGGCTGAATCGCCGTCGACATGGATACGACAGCGTTTAGTGCTTCCCGAAGATTCCGGATGTTCCGTGAGTTCGTCGCCGTTCGGGAGAACTGCCTCCAGTGCACTGCGAGGGACTTTGATCCCGCATAGCGAATCGGGGACCGTGTAGCGCTTGCCCGAGGACGCGCAGGCGGCGATGGGCAGCAGCGCGGTCATTGCCGTGACAAGGGCGAGAGTGGCGCGAGCTCTCAGCCGCGCGGCGTTATGGATCTTCTTCACGGAGTACCTTTACCTGCACATTGAGTGACGGCTTGGTCAGAGTGACGCAGGGAGTGCTACTTGGGGGCTGGCGGGCGGGTCAGTTCCAGGGCCTGGTCAGTCAGGAATCTCTATTTCAAGGTCCCTCGCCATCTGGTGGCCTGCAGTGGAGGCGTCGTCGAAGCCGTCTGTGGTGCCGATGCGCGCCCACTCGTCCACGCTGTCGACGTACGCTGTGTTGTGGGCCTTGGCCGCCGCCACAGCTGCGTTGTGAGCCATCGCCGTGTTGGCATCTTTGGAGTTCTCCCAGCGCTCGCCGATGTCCCTCCCGAGTTCCTTGGTGAACTCGGGATCGGAATCCTTATAGAATTGCTCCAGCACCATGCTGGTGGCGGTGCCTGCGGCCCCGCCGATGCCGGCGCCGACTGCGGGGGAAGCGATAAAGGACGTACCCACGCCGACGAGTGTGCCGATGGTGCCCGCGGTAAAGTTCTTCTTTTGATTCACGGCGTTTTCGAAGTCGCCATCGGCTTCCTTTGCCGGCCCCAGAACAGCCTCATTTCGTCCGAGTGCGAGCGTGCCGCCGATCTCACCCGACCTGCGCGCGATCTCCTTCACCGTGGCCTCGGCGCTCTGGTCGTAGCGATGGTCCGCCGGGAGATCTGGGTTGAGGTGGTAGTCCATGAGTCTGGCCATGTATGTCTTTTGGCTGACTTCGATAGCGGCGTAGCCTTCCGGGTCCTGTCCGACGGCGACAAGGAAGCGGGTGACGTCAACGTGCTGCATTTCAGCAGGCACCCCGGAGATTGGGAAGAGGCGGGCCACGCTGTCATTGCCTTCCGGGGCGTCGGCCGTAGCACGGTTGATGTCGGCCAGGTACTCAGAAGCGATCTGGCCCATGCTGTCGGACATGTACCCGTTATCGGTCAGTCGCCCGGGATCCTCCGAGATCGACGCCACCAGGTTCTCCATAAGCCTGGCCTGCTCGGCATTGTGCGGCGGGGTGTCCGCCGTAGGAATCTCTCCCGCCGGATGCCCCGTAGTAGCCGCCTCCAACGCCAACGCCAAGTTGTTCCTTCCGGCGATGCTGTCCTCGCCCTTGTCGTCCGTGTCCTGCGGCCAGTCGCGCTCCTCGAACAGGTAGTCGAAGTTGCTGAGAGTCCGCTTCCCCTCCTTCCCGTCACCGTCAGTGTCGTGCGTGAAGTCATGGTCCTCGTCCTTCGTGACGAAGGTGCCGTTGAAGAACTCCGTCGCCGCATCCGGGTTATTGGACAGCCCCTTGAGGTAACCAGTCATCGGGTCCCAGCCCGAGTCGGTACCGGTGCGGTTGAGGAGTGGGTCGCCACCCGTACGGGTCCACGCCCCGTGGCGGCCGTTGTCCGTGAACTTCTTCTCCGTCTCGATCAGCTTGTCGCCGTAGTCGGCGAGGAATCGGTCGTCGTAATTTCCGAACCGCATCAGGTTGGTCATGACCTGCGCCCCGAGGGGGAAACCGCCGTTGCGGCCCACGGGCTTGTCGGCCAGGTCGGTCATTCTGTACTTCCAGTCCGACATGTCGGCGCTGTCGCTCTGTGATGCCGTAGCAAGCGTGAGACTGAGGTTCTTCTGCAGGTCGTCGAACTTGTCCGACCGTTTATGGCCCAGTTCCCAAGCGCTGTTCGGATCGTTGACACCGGTCCAGAAGTTGAGCGTCCCGTTCGGTCCGAGGCTCGTGGCGAAGCGTTCCGCGAACAGTTCGTCGTCCGCGTAGTCCTTCAGCCCCTTGTTGAGCCGGTCGAACTCCGCAGGGGTGAGGTCCTCGGGCTTCTTCTTCGCCAGCCTGGCCAGCTCGTCGGCTTTCTTGATCGCGTCGGCCGCCTCGTCCCGGCTGTTGTAGTCGGCGTCCGAGAAGCCCAGCCTGCTCTGGTCGGCAATGGCCATGAGAACCGTGCTGGCTGTCTTGTCGCTCTCGGTGGCCTTGTCGAGGATCTTCTGGAGCTCGTCTCGAAGCGCGGTGATCTCGCCCTTGTTGTCCTTGTCCTCCTGTGCGCGGCCTTCCGGCGGGATATCCGTCGTGACGGTGAAGCCGCCTTCGTAACCGATCACCGTCAGCTTCTTCTGACGGCCGCGTTCGATGGCGTCGACGAGCTGCCCCTTGTAGCCCTTCAGCTCGTCCCGGGTATCCCTGAGGATCTTGTAGATGGAGTCGGCCTGGCCATGTGCGTCCTTGAACTCCTCGGTCGTCTTACCGATGAATTCCTTGGAGACGTCGGCGTTGTAACCCGCCCATTCGGCCTTATTGGCGGTGCCTCTGAGGCCCTTCTCGGCTTCCTCCTTCAGGGCCTCCAGGTCCTTGACCATCGTCGACCAGTCGTCGACGGCATCGTCGAGCAAGCTGAAGTCGGCATTCCGAAGGGCGTCGAGATCCATTAGTTCTTGCCCTTCTTGTCATCCGGTTTGCCGTAGACCGAGTTCTGCTCGCCGGGAGGACCGACACGCTCGTCGAAGCCCGCGTCCAGCAGGTCGATGCTGCTCATCTGTCGGCGGATGTAGTCGTCGTCATCGGCATGCAGGTTCTTGGTGACCCTCATGTGGTTCGAGATGTGTGCGCACACGTCCCGGAGGGAGGACAGCTGCTGGTCCCAGCGGAGCGCAACGTGCTGGAGCGCGCTGCCGAGGGCGAAGCCGCCCTTGCTCAGGGCTCCGGCGGCGCTCTCGGTGGTGGGGACCGCTCTGCGCCCCTTGTTCCACAGGTCGTCGTACAGGTCGAAGGCGTTCTGGCCGATCTTCGCCAGATCCCTCTGGCTGACCTTCAGATCGCCGTACTGGCTCGGATCCGGCGCGGGCCGACCGCCGTTGCCGGGGTCCAGCTGGTTCAGTTGTATCCGGGTCGAGCCGTCCTGAGCTGCCTGCGACTTCAGCTGCTCCCATTCATCCCACGCCATCGCGCGGACCCCTTCCCCGTGTCCCCGTAAACCCGTCCGATGGACGGACCATTCTGCCGAACCAGTACCAGGCCATGTCCGTGACCCAGTTCAAAACGAGTCGCCAGCCCAGACGAACGCCAGGATCCGTTTCGACCGATACGCCGAGCCCGACGACTCGTTCGCTTCAGGATCCCGGACTGACGCGCCTGGATCACCAGCACAGCGCCTGCTGGTCGGCGCCCTGGGAGGCGCTACCCGTCCCCCTCAATCCTCAAGCCCACCCGACTCGAAGTAGTCAATGCTGGTGAACCACCACACCGCCATCACCACCATCAGCGCCGCGAGCGAGAGCAGGAGAATCCGTCGGGCTCTGTACCCCGCCTCTGACGGTTCGTTCGCTTCTGGATCACTGAAACGGCGTGCCTGGAAACGCCACCAGAGCGCCTTCTGGTCGACCAGGCCCATCCCGCCGAGCCAGAGGGCGAGCAGAAGCATGAAGATTCCTACCCCGACCATCAGAGGTCGCCTTCCTGTGCGAGACCGATCTGCACCAACGGCTTCCCCCGCCGCCGAGACACGAAGACCCCCCGCCCCGCAGGCATGGGCCGCGGCCGAACCCCACCGAGCAGGTCGCCCTCGCCGGGGTCGCCGGCCAGCACCACACCCTGCGCGCCCAGCTCCTTCACTCGCTGCATGAACGCCTCATACGACGCCCGTCCCGCACCCGCGGTCGACCGCGCGATGATGAATCGCACCCCCACATCCCGGGCGAACGGCAAGAGTTCCGTCAGTCCCGCCAGTGGGTTCCCGCTCGACGTGGCCACGAGGTCGTAGTCGTCGATGACGACGTACACCGTGGGCCCGCGCCACCAGCTCCGGTCCCGCAGCTGCTGGGCGGTGACGTCGGCTGTCGGTGTGCGGCGCTTCATCAGGTCGGCCAGGGCGACCATGTGGTGGTCCATGGAGTTGGACATGGGGATGTACTCGGCGAGGTGGGACGAGGGTGTCACGTCCAGCAGCGAGCGCCGGTTGTCGATGACGAACAACTTGGCCTCGTCGCCCGAGTACCGTTGCGTCACCTGCTTGATCAGCAGCCGCAGCAGGTTCGACTTGCCCGACTCGCTTTCGCCGAAGACGAGGAAGAACGGGTCCTGCTCGAAGTCGACGAAGACCGGTTCCAGGTTGTCCTCGTCGAGGGCGAAGGCGACGCCTCGGCGCGGGAAGCGATCGCCCGGAGGTAGTTGGTCGGCCGGGAACTCGCGGGGAAGCAGGCGGACTTCGGGGGCGCCGGGGGCCTGCCAGTGCCGGGCGACCACGGTGGCGGACGAAGCTGTCCTCTCGATGACGCCGCCGACCTCCCGCACCTGGTTCCGCCGCAGCGACACCCCAGGGGATCCGGCCGCCACTTATCGGTGGCCGCCTTGGCCTGCTGCAAGACCGGCGAATATCCGCGGCTGAGGTACCGGCCCTGCCGAACGCCCGGCCCGATCGGCGCAAGAGCTGGTTCTGGAAGGGCTATTGCCACCTACTCGGAACCACTCACCAGCAGCTTGGCGGCCCGATCGTGTTGGAGAACCTCAACACCAACCTCACCGCCGAAATGCGCCGCTATCGCCGACCGCGACTGGCACACTGCCTTGCCACTGACGCCCTACGCGCCCGACCTCAGCCCGGTCGAGGCCATTTGTGTGTGCTGTCACCAGCCGAAAAGGGTGACTGCTTCGCTACAAGGCGCCTTCCGTGCATTCGGATGATTTCTCGACTTCCTTGGTGTATGAGATGATCAGACGTTTCACGGCTTCGGCGTCCCTGTGCTTTGAGCCCGATGCTTGCATGATGGTATACAACTCTTGCTTGTATTTAGCATCAATGCAGCCGCGGGTCTTCCCGAAGGCCTCGTATCCGGAGTATCGAAACCTGCCCGCCTCTGCGGAATGGTCGGGCGTGTCGAGGGATTGTCTGGCCGCAACGAAGGCTGTCGTATTTCCTTCTTCCAGCCATATCTGAGTAGCGGTGAAAATCAACTGGTTATCTACAATGACCTGACATCCCTTGACTCCAGAGTAGGATTTATCCCTAACGGTGATCCTCCGTCCTGCTGGAAGGAAGGGGGTAAGGGTGTCGCTGTCGACGGCAGTTCCGCACAGGTTGCCCGGAATCGTGTACTCGCGTTGCTGCTCGTCGCCACCGCATCCCGTAATCGTAAAGGTGAGGGTTGTGAATGCGGCTGTCGAAATCAGGCCTGACTTCCGGTGAGTCGTTCGGTCGGTTTTCATCAAAATCCTTTGTCGGGCCGAAGTGATCAGAATCTGGATCAGACTTCCGGGAGCTTGCCCTTCGGCAATTGCTTGAGCATTAGGATAGCCCTGCTGTGCGGACTGGCGCGCATTCATTCCGGCATCGTCAACGTCTATTGAATGATGTTTATTCGCTGCGACCCGCGCTCCGTCTTCTGCGATCGCCCCATTTCTTACCTGGCCTTCATTCCAGAATTGTCCACCCGTCGTCTGGGCATCGCTCACTGCGTGACCTTCGGCGTCTTTAAAGACCGCCTCCAGCACCGTGCTGGTCGCTGTTCCTCGCCTAAAACGATGTGGTCGGCGCTCGTCAGCACGCGGCAGAAGAAGGTGAGTTTTTGCCCACCCCGTCGCTCTCGCCTCGATCGTTAGCTGATCGCGCGTCTGGAAGAACACTCTTCACTTGCTTCGATCGGCGGCGCTGGCTTATTGCCGTTCCGGCAACCGGTCGAGTCCCTTAGTGAAAATCTCCAAATAACCAAAGAATCCTCCGGCTACAAGTGCGAGCGCAGCCACGGTGATCAGCGTAGGTTTCTTTAGCCGGGAGCCGCTTCCATCATTGCTATATTCCGACTATGCGTCGGCCGCGCGTGAATGTCGGCTCCACGATCGCGACTACTCCGTCATAGGGGCTGGGACCTTGATAGGTAGATTCGCATCCTTAGCGCACCCCAGTTTATCTGCGAGTCGACGCGAGATGGAGTTCAGTATGATCATCCTGTCCTTGCTTGTCTCCTCCTCTTTGAATTGATCGCCCGAGCTGTACATACTCGCTTTCACGTATGGCTTGGTTCCCTCGGGACCCTTTGTCGGGCAAGCGAAGAAAAGAGATGCCCCGAAGTTAGCATTCGTGGCCGCGTAAGCGCCAATCGAGTAAACGGTTGTCTTCGGTGAGTCTCTCTGCAAGGCTGTGCGTTTATCTGGGTGGCTGGTAGCCACTTCGAAGTCAACCTCGATCAAGGGGTGCGCGCTCTTGTCGCCAACTGTGTAGATGGTGCACTGGTTTCGTTCGGAGGCGGTGCCATGAAGTCCCTCGACTGCACTGCTTAGTGAGAACTTCTTTTGTGAGGCGCCGTCGGCGGTGTTCCGCCCCTCAAGCTCTGCGAATTTATCCGTTCCTCCTGAAATCCTTTTCAGCGCAGCTGCCGCTGATGTATTGAGAGTTGATGCACAGACTTGAGTGGCGGGGACCCCGTCTGCTTCCGAGGTGGTGTCCTTACTGCAACCGGACAGTGCTGCGATAGTCAAAGCACTAGAAAGCGTCCACAAAAGGATCTTATTTTTTTGGCCGACTTGATTTCCGAGAGGTGGCATCTGGTTCACTGTGTCAGTCTTCCTTGTAGGCGGGGCGCCCGCGGTAGTCATTCTGATGCGAACCTGTTCCAAGGTATCCTGCCTTGATCTCTTCCTTCCAGTTCTGTTCGTCTGCCACTTCCGCGGCATTTGGGTGAGCTTTGAAATATGTTTCGTAACTGGTTCCGATGGTCTCGAAACCCTTGTCGTAAAATAGTGCGCTTGTCACCTGAGCTTGCTCTCGAGGATCCTGCTCTGCACTGTCTGCCCCCTTGTCGATTTGTTGCCCAATGAAGGTGCTGAGCGCTTCCCCTGCCGTTTCTGCTGCAATGGGGGCAATTGCCACTCCAGCACCTGCCGCTCCTGGAACCGGAATACAAGCGACGCCGCCACCTACGACGGCTCCTACGCCGAACTTGATCCACTCTGTTGATCTGCCGAGTGACTTGTTGGCTTCCTCGGCGTTGGCTCCGTAAGTTGTTTCTGCTTGCTGGACGCGAGAGTTGTCCAGAATCCCTCGAGCTTCAGCTTCGGCCGACAGGGCGTCTCGGGCGTGATCGATATTTTGGTCGTTTGTGGGCGGATTGGCATCGAGCATGCTCAATGTGTACAGATGCTGAGCCGAGGTGACGACGCCGTGCGAGGTCTCGTTCTGGCCCAACACGCTGAGGAAATTGATGGCGCCCTGGTTCCCGAAATCAGCGCGCCCCGGGTATTTGGCGGGGAAGTTGCCGTCGTCCTTTGCGTGATCACCTAGTCCCGAGAGGCTGTAGTCGATGTCATCGATATAAGCAGCCCCCATCTTTCCTAGGCTGTCTGCCAGCTCAGACTGGCGGTGCAGCAGCTTGGGGCCATCCTCGCTGCCATAGAGGTAGGCGACTTGCTCCATGACGCCGGCGGTGGCAGCAGTGCGGTGGTCTGCGCTCCCGGGGACCATGGGGTCCCTGCCCGACATGGGAGCGGCGTCATAGGCGTATCCGGTCGTCGCTGCCTCTAGAGCATGCCCCAGGGCGTCGTGGCCTGCGATGAAGTCTCGTTCCCCGTCGAGGGTGGGATCGGGCAGCCAGATCCGCTCCTTGACCAGGTACCTGAGGTGGTCGTGGAGCTCGGAGTTCTTGTTGACGCCGCCTCCCGTTCCTTCGGGCTGAGCGAAGAAGCGTGTTGCGGCATCGGGGTTGTGGCCGAGCGCCTGGAGGAAGCCGTTCATCGGGTCACGACCACGGTCGTTCTTGTCCCAGAAGTTGAGATCACCCTGGTTCCAGTTGTTGATCCAGGGGCTCATGTCCTTTACGTTGCGTTCCTTGTCGAAGGAGATGAGCTTCTCGCCGTAATCATTCAGGAACTGGTCGTCGTAATCGCCGAACCGCATGAGGTTGCTCATGACTGCAAAGCCACTAGGATCGTTAGCGTCGTCGATGCCAAGTCGGTCGGGACCGAGCTGGATTATCTTCCTCTCCCATCTCGCCATGGCCTCACTGTCGGAGAGAGTGGCAGTGCCGAGCGTTATGCCAAGGTTCTTCTGTAGCTGCTTGGCTTGGTCCCACATCTTCGGGTTGCGACTGTAGCCTTGGTACGGGTCGGCGACACCGGCGTAGAACTCCAGAGTTTTCTTGGCCCCTACATCAGTAGTGAGCCTCTCGGCGAAGAGCGGATCCTTCCCGTACTTGGCCAGATTCTCGTTGAGTTGATTGAGCTCAGTACTGGTGAGCTCATGGGGGTCCTTTCTCATGATGTCGGCCATGTTTTTGGCAGCCTTGACTGTCTCCGCTGCTGAGTCCCGGTCCTTGTAACTGGCACCAGAGAATCCGTGCTTCGCCTGGTCCACGAGGAGTTTGAGTACCTCGGCCGCGCTGTTGTCGGATGCTGTGGCCTTCGTGAGGATCCGCTGGATCTCGTCCCGGAAATTGTGCACTTCCTGCTGCGTGTGCTCGGGGACATGAGTGTCCTTGGCAGCGCGGTCGGGGTGGACGTTCATCGTGACAGTGAACGTGCCGTTGCCCGTGTCCATCACCGTGAGGTTTTTCTTGACACCTCGCTCGATGGCGTCCGTGAGTTGTGTGCGGTAGCTGACTAGTTCGTCATGAGTGTCTTTGAGGATCTTGGTGATGGAGTCGGCCTGTGTGTGGGCGTCGGTGAACTCGCCGGCGGTCTTATCGACGAACTCACGGGTGACCGTCGCGTTGTCGCCTGCCCAGTTGGCCTTGTCAGCCCTGGCCTTGAGGTTGCGTTCCGCGTCCTCCTTGAGGTTCGCGAGATGCTTTGTCATCTGCTCCCAGTCGGTGATTGCCTGACCGAGTTTGGACAAATTTCCGAAGCGGAGTGCGTCGAGATCCATCGGCTCAGCCGCCCTTCCGCTCGTCGAAGCTTTCGTCCAGGGTGGAGATGCTGCTGATAATGGTGGAGATGTATGTCTCGTCGGCGGCGTGCTGATTCTTGGTGTAGCGCAGATGATTGGAGATGTGCGCACAGGCATCCAGAAGAGACCGTGCTTGGTCCACCCAGCGCTCAGCGACGTGACTGAGCGCACCGCCCAAGGCGAAGCCCTCGCTCTGAAGCCCGCCCGCGGCAGCCAGGGAGGAGACGCGGGCGTGGTCGCTGTAGCGTCCGAAATCCTCGAACAGATCATGCGCAGCTTTACCGATGGCCGATAGGTCCTTCTGGCTGACTCTGAGGTCGCCCCATGCATCCCTGGTGCCCGTACCGCTGTTCGGGTCCGCGGGCACGTGATTGAGCTGCATGTGGGCCGATTGTTTGCTCGCAGCCTCAGCCTTGAGCTGCTCCCACTCATCCCACGCCATGCGTGGTCCCCTTCCCCGTATCTCCGTGAAGCCCGCCTTGCGGACTGGAGCGTGTCCGACCAGATACCAACTCGCCAGACCCCGTGAACTCGGTTCAAGAGAGTTCACGGATCTCACCAAACTCTCCACAAGTTGCCGCCGCGGGGCTGGCCGCAGTGGAGCCATCAGGCCTGGGCGCCTATCACCTGACCCGGTTACATGTTGTCCGGCATCAACCCCGTCTGCACCAACGACTTCCCCCTCCGCCGAGACACAAAGACCCCCCGCCCCGCAGGCATGGGCCGCGGCCGAACCCCGCCCAGCAGATCCCCCTCACTCGGATCACCGGCCAGCACAACCCCCTGCGCTCCCAGTTCCTTCACCCGCTGCATGAACGCCTCGTAAGACGCCCGCCCCGCACCGGCTGTCGACCGCGCGATGATGAATCGCACCCCGACATCCCGGGCGAACGGCAAGAGTTCCGTCAGTCCCGCCAGTGGGTTCCCGCTCGACGTGGCCACGAGGTCGTAGTCGTCGATGACGACGTACACCGTGGGCCCGCGCCACCAGCTCCGGTCCCGCAGCTGCTGGGCGGTGACGTCGGCTGTCGGTGTGCGGCGCTTCATCAGGTCGGCCAGGGCGACCATGTGGTGGTCCATGGAGTTGGACATGGGGATGTACTCGGCGAGGTGGGACGAGGGTGTCACGTCCAGCAGCGAGCGCCGGTTGTCGATGACGAACAACTTGGCCTCGTCGCCCGAGTACCTTTGCGTCACCTGCTTGATCAGCAGCCGCAGCAGGTTCGACTTGCCCGATTCGCTTTCGCCGAAGACGAGGAAGAACGGGTCCTGCTCGAAGTCGACGAAGACCGGTTCAAGGTTGTCCTCGTCGAGGGCGAAGGCGACGCCTCGGCGCGGGAAGCGATCGCCCGGAGGTAGTTGGTCGGCCGGGAACTCGCGGGGAAGCAGGCGGACTTCGGGGGCGCCGGGGGCCTGCCAGTGCCGGGCGACCTCGGTGGCGAGGGCCGCCGTGGCGTCCGCCAGGTCCGTGTCGGAGGTCAGACCGTCGATGCGCGGCACCGCCGCCATGAAGTGCAGTTTCTGTGGCGCCTGTCCGCGGCCGGGCACACCCGCCGGGACGTTCGCGGCCACCTTGCGGTCCAGCTCGGAATCCATCGTGTCGCCGAGCCGCAGCTCCAGGCGGTTCATCAGGTGGTCCTTGAGGTTGGCCCTGACCTCCATCGAGCGTGAGGCCGTCAGGATCAGGTGGACGCCGTAACCGAGACCCCGCGCGGCGATGTCGTGGATCACCTGGTCCATCGCCTCGTATTCCGCGCGGAAGTTGCCCCAGCCGTCGATGACCAGGAACACGTCGCCCCAGGGCTGATCCGTGACCGAGATCTCGCCCCGGGCCCGCCTGGCCCGGAAGTCCGCGATCGACGCGATGCCCGCGGAGCGGAAGTACTCCTCGCGGCGGGTCAGCACGCCGTACACCTCGGCCACCGTGCGCCGCACCCGCTCCGGATCCAAGCGCGAGGCGACCCCGCCCACGTGCGGCAGTCCGGCCACTGCCGCCATGCCGCCACCTCCGAAGTCGAGGCCGTAGAACTGCACTTCGTGCGGCGTGTGCGTGAGCGCGAACGCCGAGATCAGGGTGCGCAGCAGCGTCGACTTGCCGGACTGCGGGCCGCCGATGATCTGCATGTGGCCGGCCGCGCCGGAGAAGTCGACCCAGAGCGGGTCGCGGCGCTGTTCGTACGGCTTGTCCACCAGGCCCGCCGGTACGATCAGGCGGCCGGCACCCTCGTAGCCCGGCTGTGTGAGGCCGCGGCCCTGCACCGCCGTGAGGCCGGGCAGGAGCCCGTCGAGCGGCGGCGGGCTGTCCAGCGGCGGCAGCCATACCTGGTGAGCCGCCGGACCCTGCGCCTCCAGCCGGCGCACGATCACGTCGAGCACGGTGTCGGCGAGCGCGTCGTCGATCTCCGGACCGTCCGAAGCGGAAGGGCGCTGTCGCGGCACAGCCACGTACCGCACCGGCACCTCGGCCGCCGTGAACAGCACCGGACGCCGGTCCACCGGCAGCGGGCCGCCGCCCAGCGTCGCCCGCTGCGGGCCCGAGCGGTACACGCCGGAGACGTACGCCGCCTTGAAACGCACCATCTCGCCCGTACCGAACTTCAGAAGGCCGGAGCCCGGGACGTTCGGCAGCTCATAGGCGTCCGGTACGCCGATCGCCGCGCGGGACTCCGCGGCGGAGAAGGTACGCAGACCGACTCGGTACGACAGGTAGGTCTCCAGGCCGCGCAGACGGCCCTCCTCCAGTCGCTGCGACGCGAGCAGCAGGTGCACGCCGAGCGACCGGCCGATGCGGCCGATCTGCACGAACATCTCGATGAAGTCGGGCTTCGCCGTCAGCAGCTCACTGAACTCGTCGATGACCAGGACCAGTGACGGAATGGGCTGCAGGGCCGCACCAGCCGCGCGGGCCTTCTCGTAGTCGTGGATGTTGGCGTAGTTGCCCGCGTCCCGCAGCATCTCCTGGCGGCGGTTGAGTTCGCCGCGGATGGAGTCGCCCATGCGGTCGACCAGGGTGAGGTCGTCCGCGAGGTTGGTGATGACGGCCGCCACGTGCGGCATCCGCGCCATACCGGCGAAGGTCGCGCCGCCCTTGAAGTCCGCCAGGACGAAGTTGAGCGTCTCCGACGAATGGGTGACCGCCAGGCCCAGTACCAGAGTGCGCAGCAGCTCCGACTTGCCGGAGCCGGTGGCGCCCACGCACAGGCCGTGTGGACCCATGCCCTCCTGCGCGGCCTCCTTGAGGTCGAGCATCACGGGGCGGCCGTCCTCGCCGACACCGATCGGCACCCGCAGCCGTTCGGCCAGCGAACGCGGCCGCCACGTGCGCTGGGTGTCGATCGACGCCGCGTCACCGAGGTTCAGCAGGTCGGTGAACTCCAGGTTGGCGAGCAGCGGTTCGTCGTCGTCCCCGCCCGACGCCATCCGCAGCGGGGCCAACTGCCGGGCCAAGGCCTCGGCGGACTCGTACGAGAGGACGTCCGGAGTTCCCTCGTAGACGACACCCTGCCCCGACTCCAGGTGAAGCGCCTCGGGCTGTACGACGATGGAGAGCTCGCCGCCGCCCGCGGTCAGATCGCCGGGAACCACCTCGAGGACGGTGACGCCGTGGAGCCCTTCAGGGTTGGCCAGGACCGAGTCCGGCGGCAGGGAGAGACCGTCGAGTACGACGACGATGTGGGGCTCCTCCGGCAGGGGTGCCGCGTTCGGGTGGAAGCGCGGGCGTCCGGTCAGCCGGGTGGCGAGCAGGTTCTCCAGCTCGCGGCTGTCGCTGTTGATCAGCCTGCGGCTGCCCGCTCCGTCCACGGCACCGGGCGCCTGGACGTGCGGCAGCCACTTGGCCCACTCCCAGTGGGGCAGGGCCTCGCGGCCCGCCGCCACCACGATGAGCAGATCCTCCGGAGAGTGCAGCGCCGCCAGCGAGCCGGTCATGGCCCGTACGGAGGACCGTACGGACTGCGGATCGCCGCTGATCGTGACGTGGTAGAACGCCCGCAGCGAAACCGCCATGGGCAGGTCGTCCAGGGTGCTGTGGACGGCGAGGAAGCGCTGCATCGCACCCGCGGTCAGCGGCTCCAGCTGCGTGACGGGGGCGGTCTCGGGGGCGACGAGGGCGCTGGCGAGGGCCTGCGCGCCGAGACCGATGCGGACCTGCGCGAAGTCCTCGTCACCGGGGCGTCGTTCCCACACTCGGCTGCCCTCGGCGACCAGGGCCCACAGCTGTTCGGGGGAGGGGTGGAGGAAGTACTGCACGTCGCGCTGTGTCCTCGCCGTGTCGACGACCGTGCGCCGGACCTGCGCCAGGTAGCTCAGGTAGTCGCGGCGCATGTCCGCCAACTCCCCCTGCGAGCCGCGGCGGAAGCGGATCACCATCGCGACGGACATGGCGATCGTCGAGGCAATCATGATCATGCCCATGATCCTCATGAACGGCTGCCCGCTCGTGAAGAAGAAGACCACCGAGCCACCCATGCCCAACGTGGGCAGGAGTTGCATCAGCACGCTCTCCCGGTGTCCCCGCGGCAGCTCGGGCGGAGGCTGCAGAACGATCTCCTGTGTGGGCACTTCGGACGGCAGCACCCGAGGCGGGCGCTTCACGACGATGTGGCTCACTGTCATCCATTCCCTCGGCCGGCCCGAGAGTCCGTCCGCCGCCCCGTGTCAGGCGGACGCAGGCCGCCGCGTGATCCTACTGACCTCAGTGGGGACAAGGGGGCGATAGGGTTCCGGAGTTCGCATCGGCACACACGAGTTGAGCCGGAGCAATGGGGGCATAGCGCGCGATCCGGCGAGTTGCGGAACCCCCGGCGACGGCACGAAGGCACTGTTCCCACGACCTCGCCGCACGGTCGGTCACAGGGGACGGGGAATACGCGTAGGACTTCCATCCCGTTGGTACGGAATCATCACTGAGGGGGAGCAGCAGGTGAGCATGACGGCCTCCGCGGCAGCAACCGGAGGGGGACCCGGTACGGGAACTCCCGCTGGGGCGGGCACGGGTCTCGGTTTCTGCCGCGTCACCATCGTCGCGCCCGACAGCCGGATCGACGTGGCGCTGCCCGACGACATCCCGGTCGCCGACATCTATCCGGAGATCCTCAGGCTCTCCCAGCAGCGTCCTGCCGAGGGCGCACCCGTCGGCTACCACCTGGTCCGCCGGGACGGCACCGTCCTCGACAGCGCCCGCTCCTTCGCCGCCCAGCGCGTCCTCGACGGCGAACTCCTCGCGCTGCGCCCGTTCTCCGAGTCGCTGCCACCCGCCGTCTTCGACGACGTCTCCGAAGCGGTCGCCTCCGCCGTGACCAGCGAACGCACCTTGTGGAACGGTGACTTGACGCGTGCGGCGGGCCTCGTCGGGGGAGGTGTACTGCCGGCTCTGCTCGCCTTCGTCGCTTGGACGGGCGACCCGCTCCACGACATGAACAGCCTGCCCGGCATCCTCGCCGGCGTCGCCGGTGTCCTCCTGGTCGTCCTCGCCTGCGTGCGCGCCCGGGTCTACGACGACCGGGCCTCGGCCATCGCCTTGGGTCTCGGCGCCCTCCCCAACGTCGGCGTGGCCGGCTCGGGTCTTCTGCCGCTCGCCGACGGGCAGGGGATCGGCAAGCTCCAGTTCCTTCTCGCCTGCGCGGCGGTGCTGCTGGCCTCGGTCGTGCTCACCCTGTGCTCGCCGAGTGGGGACGGCCCGTTCGTCAGCTTCGTCGTGGCCTCCGCCATCGGCCTGCTAGCCGTGTTCGCGGCGATCCTCGCCGACTGGACGCCTTCCGAGACCGCCGCGCTGTGCGCCCCGATCGCCGTCGGAGGCCTGGCCTTCCTGCCGGGGCTGTCGATGCGCTTCGCCCGGCTCCCGATCGGCTTCGACATCCCGAACACGGCCCCGCGCAGCGCGTACGACACCGACCCCACCCCCCACGAGCCGGTCGACGCCGAGCGGGTCACCGCCCAGGCGCGGCGCGGACACGAACTCCTGGTCGGCCTGGTGGGCGGCTGCGCGCTGATCGCCGTGAACTCATCGGCGGTCCTCGGGTTCTCCTCGAACGTCTGGGCCCAGCTCCTCGCCCTCACGACCGGCCTGGCCCTGCTGATGCGCGCCCACCTCTTCCGGTACACCGCCCAGGTGGCCCCCGTCCTGGCCGCCGGTCTCGCCTCTCTCGTACTGCTCGGCCTCGGGCTGGCGCTCAATCCGCCGCACTCGATGGTCCGCGAGGCCCTCACGGGCGACCGCACCGACCTCGACATCCGGACCATCTGGCTCGTCGCGGCGATCGCCGCGACGGCCGCGCTCGTCACGGCGATCGGCCTGATCGTCTCGCGCGGCGGCCTCACCCCGTTCTGGGGACGCTTCCTCGAGATCGCCGAGGGCTTCGTGCTGCTGACCCTGGTGCCGCTGACCCTGGCTGTGTTCGACGTGTACGCGACGGTCCGCTCGATGACCGGCTGAGTCCCGACCCGCTTCCTTCGCCCAGCGGGTGGCGGCGGCCGCAGGCGCCGGGCTGCCGCGGGACCCGTTTCCCGCTCAGTCGGACACGCCGTCGACCGCCACGACGCGGAGCCCTGCCCGGATTCGACCGGCACTCGTCACTGGTCAGCGACGAGTGCCAGTCGACCCGGTCAGGCCTTCCGCTACCCACCCGTCACTCCGGGGCAAGCCCTCCATTGCGGGGCGCCGGCTCCAGATCGAACTCCCCGTCCCGCGCCCCCAGCACGAACGCCCGCCACTCCGCCTCCGTGTAGCGCAGCACCGTCTCCGGGTCCAGCGAGGACCGCATGGCCACCGCCCCCTCGGGCAGGTACGCGATCTCGACCCGCTCCTCGTGCTCCTCGGTGCCCGGCGCGCAGTGCCACTCGACACCGGAGATGTCGAGGGCGTAGAGCTCGTCCCGCTCCCGCTCCTTGCGTGCCTTGATCTCCTCAGCCGTCTCCGCCATCTCGCAGCGACCCCTTCCCGACATATGAACGATCCGAGCCCGCCCACCCTAGTGGCCGCCCCCGCCCCGCCCGGGAGGTTCGGGGACCAGGGCAAAGACGCCCCCGACCACCTGGTACCCTGGTCGACGGCCGTTTGTGTACGCACCCCCGGAGCCGATCGCTCTGGAGGCCGCGCCCAGCGGATCCCCGCCTTCCGAGTCAGGGAAGCTCCCCCGAGAAGCAGACCGGGGGCACTCGGTGGCTATCCACAGATTATGAGGAGTACGCGTGTCGCTCGACGCCGCTACGAAGAAGCAGATCATGGCCGAGTTCGGTACCAAGGAGGGTGACACCGGCTCCCCCGAGGTCCAGGTCGCTCTGCTGTCGCGTCGGATCTCCGACCTGACCGAGCACCTCAAGACCCACAAGCACGACCACCACTCCCGCCGTGGCCTGCTGATCCTGGTGGGTCAGCGTCGCCGCCTTCTCCAGTACCTGGCGAAGAAGGACATCCAGCGCTTCCGTACGCTGGTCGACCGCCTCGGCATCCGCCGCGGTGCGGCGGGCGCCAAGTAAGACGCCGTGAAGGGAGCGGTTCCCGGGAGAAACGGGACCGCTCCCTTTGCTGTACGCACGGGACTGTACGTGCGGAGTGTCACCACCCCTTTGTAGTGTGGTAGCACAACGCAATACGGACGACACAGCACGACAAGAAGAGGAGAGGCGCTCCAAGCCGCCGCCGGTCCTCGGTAGTGGCCCCCGGGGGAAGCGAGCCCCGGGTGCTTCGATCGAAGACCGGCCCGCACAGCACGGCGCGCATCTCCGCAACCGTCCCCCTGCCACACGGGCAGCCGGGACGAAGACGAGGAGAAAACGCTAGTGGAGAACGAGACCCACTACGCCGAGGCCGTCATCGACAACGGCGCCTTCGGCACCCGCACCATCCGCTTCGAGACGGGCCGCCTGGCCAAGCAGGCCGCCGGCTCCGCCGTGGCGTACCTGGACGACGACACCATGGTGCTGTCGGCCACCACCGCCTCCAAGAACCCCAAGGACCAGCTCGACTTCTTCCCGCTCACGGTGGACGTCGAGGAGCGGATGTACGCCGCCGGCAAGATCCCCGGCAGCTTCTTCCGCCGCGAGGGCCGTCCCTCCGAGGACGCGATCCTCACCTGCCGCCTGATCGACCGCCCGCTGCGCCCGTCCTTCAAGAAGGGCCTGCGCAACGAGATCCAGGTCGTGGCCACGATCATGGCGCTCAACCCCGACCACCTGTACGACGTCGTGGCGATCAACGCCGCCTCCGCGTCCACGCAACTGGCCGGCCTGCCCTTCTCCGGCCCGATCGGCGGCGTCCGCGTCGCGCTGATCAACGGCCAGTGGGTGGCCTTCCCGACGCACACCGAGCTCGAGGACGCCGTCTTCGACATGGTCGTCGCGGGCCGCACCCTGGAGGACGGCGACGTCGCGATCATGATGGTCGAGGCCGAGGCCACCGAGAAGACGATCCAGCTGGTCAAGGGCGGCGCCGAGGCCCCCACCGAGGAGGTCGTCGCCGCCGGTCTCGAGGCCGCGAAGCCCTTCATCAAGGTCCTCTGCAAGGCCCAGGCCGACCTCGCGTCCAAGGCCGCCAAGCCCACCGGCGAGTTCCCGATCTTCCTCGACTACCAGGACGACGTCCTGGAGGCGCTGACGGCCGCCGTCAAGCCCGAGCTCGCCCAGGCGCTCACCATCGCCGGCAAGCAGGAGCGCGAGGCCGAGCTGGACCGCGTCAAGCAGCTCGCCGCCGAGAAGCTCCTGCCGGAGTTCGAGGGCCGCGAGAAGGAGATCTCCGCCGCGTACCGCTCGCTCACCAAGCAGCTGGTCCGCGAGCGCGTGATCAAGGAGAAGAAGCGCATCGACGGCCGCGGGCTGACGGACATCCGTACGCTCGCCGCCGAGGTCGAGGCCATCCCGCGCGTCCACGGCTCCGCCGTGTTCGAGCGTGGCGAGACCCAGATCCTCGGTGTCACCACGCTGAACATGCTCCGCATGGAGCAGCAGCTGGACACGCTGTCGCCGGTGACGCGCAAGCGCTACATGCACAACTACAACTTCCCGCCGTACTCCACCGGCGAGACCGGCCGCGTCGGCTCCCCCAAGCGCCGCGAGATCGGCCACGGCGCCCTCGCCGAGCGCGCCCTGATCCCGGTCCTGCCGACGCGCGAGGAGTTCCCCTACGCGATCCGCCAGGTCTCCGAGGCGCTCAGCTCCAACGGCTCGACGTCGATGGGCTCGGTCTGCGCCTCCACCATGTCGCTGCTGAACGCCGGTGTGCCCCTGAAGGCCCCGGTCGCCGGTATCGCCATGGGCCTGATCTCCCAGGAGATCGAGGGCGAGACGCACTACGTCACCCTCACCGACATCCTCGGTGCGGAGGACGCCTTCGGCGACATGGACTTCAAGGTCGCCGGCACCAAGGAGTTCGTCACCGCCCTCCAGCTCGACACCAAGCTGGACGGCATCCCCGCCTCCGTCCTCGGCGCTGCCCTCAAGCAGGCCCGTGACGCCCGCCTCCACATCCTCGACGTGATGATGGAAGCGATCGACACGCCGGACGAGATGTCCCCGAACGCCCCGCGGATCATCACCGTCAAGATCCCCGTGGACAAGATCGGCGAGGTCATCGGCCCCAAGGGCAAGATGATCAACCAGATCCAGGAGGACACGGGCGCCGAGATCACCATCGAGGACGACGGCACGATCTACATCGGTGCCGCCGACGGCCCCGCCGCCGAGGCCGCCCGCGCCACGATCAACGGCATCGCCAACCCGACGATGCCCGAGGTCGGCGAGCGCTACCTCGGTACGGTCGTGAAGACGACCACCTTCGGCGCGTTCGTCTCCCTGCTCCCCGGCAAGGACGGTCTGCTGCACATCTCGCAGATCCGCAAGCTGGCCGGCGGCAAGCGCGTGGAGAACGTCGAGGACGTCCTCGGTGTGGGCGCCAAGGTCCAGGTCGAGATCGCCGAGATCGACTCCCGCGGCAAGCTCTCCCTGATCCCGGTCATCGAGGGCGAAGACAACGATGAGACGAAGGACGACACCGACAAGTGACGTCGAGCAGCTCCAAGGCGACGGCCCGCACCTCCTCCGAGGCGCGGGCCGTCGCCCGTACCCAAACCCTCATCAAGGGCCAGAACGGCATCGGCACGGTCCGCAAGACCACCCTCCCGGGCGGCCTGCGCATCGTCACCGAGACCCTGCCCTCGGTCCGCTCCGCGACCTTCGGCATCTGGGCGCACGTCGGCTCCCGTGACGAGACGCCCGCGCTGAACGGCGCCACGCACTACCTGGAGCACCTGCTCTTCAAGGGCACGCACCGCAGGTCCGCCCTGGACATCTCCTCCGCCATCGACGCCGTCGGCGGCGAGATGAACGCGTTCACGGCGAAGGAGTACACGTGCTACTACGCACGCGTGCTCGACAGCGACCTGCCGCTCGCCATCGACGTCGTCTGCGACATGCTGACCGGCTCGCTCATCCTCGAGGAGGACGTCGACGTCGAGCGCGGCGCCATCCTCGAAGAGATCGCCATGACCGAGGACGACCCGGGCGACTGCGTGCACGACCTCTTCGCACACACGATGTTCGGCGACAACCCCCTCGGCCGCCCCGTCCTCGGCACGGTCGACACGGTCAACTCCCTCACCGCCGACCGCATCCGCCGCTTCTACAAGAAGCACTACGACCCGACTCACCTGGTCGTCGCCTGCGCCGGCAACATCGACCACGGCAAGGTCGTGAGGCAGGTCCGCGCCGCCTTCGAGAAGGCCGGCGCCTTCAAGGACCTCACCGCCGAGCCCGTCGCCCCGCGCGACGGCAAGCGCGCCCTGCGCACCGCGGGCCGCGTCGAGCTGATCGACCGCAAGACCGAGCAGGCCCATGTCGTGCTCGGCATGCCCGGCCTGTCCCGCACCGACGAGCGCCGCTGGGCCCTCGGCGTGCTGAACACCGCCCTCGGCGGCGGCATGTCCTCCCGCCTCTTCCAGGAGGTCCGGGAGAAGCGCGGCCTGGCCTACAGCGTCTACTCGTACACCTCCGGCTTCGCCGACTGCGGCCTGTTCGGCGTGTACGCGGGCTGCCGGCCCTCCCAGGTGCACGACGTGCTGAAGATCTGCCGCGACGAGCTGGACCACGTCGCCGCGCACGGCCTCTCGGACGACGAGATCGGGCGCGCGATCGGCCAGCTCCAGGGCTCCACGGTCCTCGGCCTGGAGGACACCGGCGCGCTGATGAACCGTATCGGCAAGAGCGAGCTGTGCTGGGGCGAGCAGATGTCCGTCGACGACATGCTGTCCCGGATAGCCTCGGTCACCCCGGACGACGTCCGCTCGGTCGCCCGCGAGATCCTGGGACGGCGGCCCTCCCTGTCGGTCATCGGCCCGCTGAAGGACAAACAGGCGGCCCGCCTGCACGACGCCGTCGCCTGACAATCCCCCTGGTGAAGGAAGCACAAGAGATGAGCAAGCTGCGCGTGGCGGTCCTCGGCGCCAAGGGCCGGATCGGCTCCGAAGCCGTCCGGGCCGTCGAAGCCGCCGAGGACATGGAGCTGGTCGCCGCCCTCGGCCGGGGCGACCAGCTGGAGACGCTGACCGAGGCAGGCGCCCAGGTCGCGGTCGAGCTGACCACGCCCGACTCGGTCATGGCCAACCTCGATTTCTGCGTCGGCCACGGCATCCACGCGGTCGTCGGCACCACCGGCTGGACCGAGGAGCGCCTCGCGCAGCTGAACGGCTGGCTGGCGAAGTCCCCGGAGACGGGCGTGCTCATCGCGCCGAACTTCTCCATCGGGGCCGTCCTCACCATGAAGTTCGCGCAGATCGCCGCCCCCTACTTCGAGTCCGTCGAGGTCGTCGAGCTGCACCACCCGAACAAGGTGGACGCCCCCTCCGGCACCGCCACGCGCACCGCGCAGCTCATCGCCGAGGCCCGCCGCGCCGCCGGCACCGCCCCGGCCCCCGACGCCACGGCCACCGCCCTCGACGGCGCCCGCGGTGCCGACGTCGACGGCGTCCCGGTCCACGCGGTCCGGCTGCGCGGACTCCTCGCCCACCAGGAGGTCCTGCTCGGCGGCGAGGGCGAGACCCTGACGGTCCGGCACGACTCGCTCCACCACAGCAGCTTCATGCCGGGCATCCTGCTCGGCGCCCGCCGCGTGGTGAGCACCCCGGGCCTGACCTTCGGCCTGGAACACTTCCTGGACCTGAACTGAGCCCCTGACCGTCATGCGCGCGAAGCTCTCCTACGCCCTCACGGCCGCCGTCCTGGTCGTCTACTTCGTCCTGGTCGGCAGCCGTGGCGTCCTGCTCATCGAGGCCGGCACGCCCCTCACCGTCACCTTCGGTGTCGCGGTGCTGATCCTGCCGGCCATCGGCGTGTGGTTCCTGTGGAAGAACACCCAGTTCGTCCGCAGGGCCAACGCCCTCGCCGCGGAACTCGACGCCGAGGGCGGCCTGCCCGTGGACGAGTTGAAGCGCACTCCCAGCGGCCGCATCGACCGCGACTCCGCCGACGAGGTCTTCGCCAGGCGCAAGGCCGAGACGGAGGCCGCTCCCGACGACTGGCGCACCTGGTTCCGCCTCGCCGTCGCCTACCACGACGCCCGCGACACCCCGCGCGCCCGCAAGGCGATGCAACGCGCGATCGCCCTGCACGACGGCAAGCAGCCCGAGGCCGCCTGACCTTCCGTCCCCTATGCCGGCGGGGCCGGACCGCGTACGGTCCGGCCCCGCCGGCATGAGAACGAGCAGATCAGCGCGGGCCGTACTCCCCGGCCCACGCCTCCACCGAGTCGGCCGCCCGGTCGAAGGCCTCCGTGCGGCCCAGGAAGTCCGCGTTGTGCGTGGTCAGCAGCGCCGGCAGCCCGTCCGCCGGCCGCCCCTGCCGCACGAGCAGCAGCGCCTGACCCTGCACCGTCCGCGGCAGTCCCAGCCAGCGCACGGGCTGCTGCACCGTACGCACCGAGGCGACCTGCTCCCAGGGAGCCGTACGCGTCGTGAGGAACCCGACGTGCCGCAGCCCGCGCGCGCTCACCCACACGCCCATGCGCAGCAGCCGCAGCGCCGCGACGATGACGAGCAGGGCCAGACCGAAGACCAGCCCGGCGGAGGCCGGTTCGGCCGTCGCCGCGATGATGACCGCGGCGAAGAGCACGAACGAGGCGAGCAGCAGCGCCAGCGCGGCCGCCGCCACCCGCCAGGGCCCGGGCCGGTACGGCCGCCGCCACCGGTCACGGTCGTCGTAAGGGAGCGGAACGTCGTCCGCCGCCTCGAAAACGCGGTCGGCCGTCAGGAAGGGCAGGGGCACGGCTGGTCCTCACTCGATCCATGCGTGGGCTGTGCCCGGTGAGGCTACCGATCTGTGTCCCCGGTCACCACCGGCGGGGGGCCGGATGGAGTCACGGCCGGCCCGGGGGTGCTTCAGCGCCTCTCGGACGCCTGCGACTGCTGAGGCTGGTCGGTCGAGTGGTCGGACGACAGCGCGGGCGTCCCGATGACCAGGGACCCCACGAGTCCCGCCACGATGGTGAGCCCCATGAGCCATCGGCCGGCCATCTGGCCGACGGACAGCCGCTCACGCGGTGGGGGAGTGACATTGCTGCGGAACCTGTCGGCCTCGGCGACGAAGGCGAACGGTACGGGTTCACGCCGACCGGACATCAGGGGTGCGTCTCCCTTCGGAGGTGGAACGGATCACTTTCATCTGTAGAGACGAACGAACTCCCTCAGAGGTGCCCTGTTTCACCGACTTCATTGCGGCACGCCACCGATCGCACGGAATTGGCCGGGCCGTAGAGTGGCGTCGCCACACGACGAGATGGGAAGGCCCTGCCAACCGTGACCGACACCCCCGCCGACGACCTCAAGCCCAGCTACCGCAGCGATGTCACCGTCGAGCTGGTCAAGCACACCGCGTCCGACGCGGACGTCCTCTTCGCCGCCCGCGTCTCGACCCTCGGCGAGCAGTCCCTGGACGAGCTGAAGAAGGACCCCGAGCGCTCCAAGGGTCTGATCAACTACCTGATGCGGGACCGGCACGGCAGCCCCTTCGAGCACAACTCGATGACCTTCCTGATCAGCGCCCCGATCTTCGTCTTCCGCGAGTTCATGCGGCACCGCGTCGGCTGGTCGTACAACGAGGAGAGCGGTCGCTACCGCGAGCTCCAGCCGGTCTTCTACGTCCCCGACGAGTCCCGCAAGCTCGTCCAGGAGGGCCGCCCGGGCAAGTACGTCTTCGTGGAGGGCACCCGGGCCCAGCAGGAACTGGTCGGCCGGGTCATGGAGGACTCCTACCGCCAGGCGTACGAGGCCTACCAGGAGATGCTCGCCGCCGGCGTCGCCCGCGAGGTCGCCCGCGCGGTCCTCCCGGTCGGCCTGTACTCGTCGATGTACGCCACCTGCAACGCCCGCTCCCTCATGCACTTCCTCGGCCTGCGCACCCAGCACGAGCTGGCCAAGGTCCCGTCCTTCCCGCAGCGCGAGATCGAGATGGTCGGCGAGAAGATGGAGGCCGAGTGGGCCCGGCTCATGCCGCTCACGTACGCCGCCTTCAACGCCAACGGGCGCGTGGCGCCGTAACGCGCTCCCGTTCCCCGGTCAGGTACAGATGTACGGTTCAGCCGCGCGAAGTGTCCGTATTGCGGCATTTAGAGAAGTTCATCTAGCCTGATCAAACGGGTCCGGCACTGCTTGAACCCCCGAGCAGGCAGTGCCGGGCTCCACCTTTGTCACGACTTGTCGCCTGCCCCGAGGGCAGACCCGGTCCTGAGCAACGAGTAGCGTGTAACCCATGGCTCCGACCTCGACTCCGCAGACCCCCTTCGGGCGGGTCCTCACCGCCATGGTCACGCCCTTCACGGCGGACGGCGCACTCGACCTCGACGGCGCGCAGCGGCTCGCCACCCACCTGGTGGACGCAGGCAACGACGGCCTGATCATCAACGGCACCACCGGCGAGTCGCCCACCACCAGCGATGCGGAGAAAGCGGACCTCGTTCGAGCCGTCCTGGACGCCGTCGGCGACCGCGCCCACGTCGTGGCCGGAGTCGGCACCAACGACACCCACCACAGCATCGAACTGGCCCGTGCGGCGGAGCGCACCGGCGCACACGGCCTGCTCGTCGTGACCCCGTACTACAACAAGCCCCCGCAGGAGGGCCTCTACCGGCACTTCACGGCCGTCGCCGACGCCACCGGCCTGCCGGTCATGCTCTACGACATCCCCGGCCGCAGCGGCGTCCCGATCAACACCGAGACGCTCGTCCGTCTCGCCGAGCACCCGCGGATCGTCGCCAACAAGGACGCCAAGGGCGACCTCGGCCGCGCCAGCTGGGCCATCGCCCGCTCCGGCCTCGCCTGGTACTCCGGCGACGACATGCTGAACCTGCCCCTGCTCTCCGTCGGCGCGGTCGGCTTCGTCTCCGTCGTCGGCCACGTGGTCACCCCCGAGCTGCGCGCCCTGGTCGAGGCGTACACCTCGGGCGACGTCCAGAAGGCCACCGAGATCCACCAGAAGCTGCTCCCGGTCTACACGGGCATGTTCCGCACGCAGGGCGTGATGACCACCAAGGCGGCGCTCGCCCTCCAGGGCCTGCCCGGCGGACCCCTGCGCGCCCCCATGGTCGAGTGCGCGCCCGAGGAGATCGAGCAACTCAAGATCGATCTTGCCGCCGGCGGGGTACAGCTCTGACATCAGACTTCGCGCGCCCCCCGCGCATGTGCTTCACAACTGAATAAGCGGGCCACCGGTGCCCGCACACCCCACACGACAACTGCTCATGCACGAACGTCACGCGCGCCACGTGCCCACCGGTACGTGGCGCGTGTGGTGAGGAGAGTCTTTTGAGTCATCCGCATCCCGAACTCAGCTCGCCCCCGCCGCTCCCCGAAGGCGGCCTGCGAGTCACCCCGCTCGGTGGCCTCGGCGAGATCGGCCGCAACATGACGGTCTTCGAGTACGACGGCCGCCTGCTGATCGTCGACTGCGGAGTGCTCTTCCCCGAGGAGGAGCAGCCCGGAATCGACCTGATCCTGCCGGACTTCTCGTCCATCAGGGACCGTCTCGACGACATCGAGGGCATCGTCCTCACGCACGGCCACGAGGACCACATCGGCGGCGTCCCCTTCCTCCTGCGCGAGAAGCCGGACATCCCACTGATCGGCTCCAAGCTGACCCTCGCCCTCATCGAGGCCAAGCTCCAGGAACACCGCATCCGCCCGTACACCCTCGAGGTGGCGGAGGGACACCGCGAGCGCATCGGCCCCTTCGACTGCGAGTTCGTCGCGGTCAACCACTCCATCCCGGACGCGCTGGCCGTGGCCATCCGCACCCCCGCGGGCATGGTCGTGCACACCGGCGACTTCAAGATGGACCAGCTCCCGCTGGACAACCGCCTCACGGACCTCCACGCATTCGCACGCCTGAGCGAGGAGGGCATCGACCTCCTCCTCTCGGACTCGACGAACGCCGAGGTGCCGGGGTTCGTCCCGCCAGAGCGGGACATCTCCAACGTCCTGCGCCAGGTCTTCGCGGGCGCCCGCAAGCGCATCATCGTCGCCAGCTTCGCCAGCCACGTGCACCGCATCCAGCAGATCCTGGACGCGGCGTACGAGTACGGCCGCCGGGTCGCCTTCGTCGGCCGCTCCATGGTCCGCAACATGGGCATCGCCCGGGACCTCGGCTATCTGAAGGTCCCGCCGGGTCTGGTCGTGGACGTCAAGACGCTCGACGACCTCCCGGACAACGAGGTGGTCCTGGTCTGCACGGGCTCCCAGGGCGAACCGATGGCCGCCCTGTCCCGCATGGCCAACCGCGACCACCAGATCCGCATCGTCCAGGGCGACACGGTGATCCTGGCGTCGTCCCTGATCCCGGGCAACGAGAACGCGGTCTACCGCGTGATCAACGGCCTGACCCGCTGGGGCGCCAACGTGGTCCACAAGGGCAACGCCAAGGTCCACGTCTCCGGCCACGCCTCCGCGGGCGAGCTGCTGTACTTCTACAACATCTGCCGCCCGAGGAACCTGATGCCGGTCCACGGCGAATGGCGCCACCTGCGCGCCAACGCCGAGCTGGGCGCCCTGACCGGCGTCCCGCACGACCGCATCGTCATCGCCGAGGACGGCGTCGCCGTGGACCTCGTCGAGGGCAAGGCGAAGATCTCCGGCAAGGTCCAGGCGGGCTACGTCTACGTCGACGGCCTCTCGGTCGGCGACGTCGGCGAGCCGGCCCTCAAGGACCGCAAGATCCTCGGCGACGAGGGCATCATTTCGGTCTTCGTGGTCATCGACTCGTCCACCGGGAAGATCACCGGCGGCCCGCACATCCAGGCCCGCGGCTCGGGCATCGAGGACTCCGCCTTCGGCGATGTGATTCCCCGGATCACCGAGGTACTCGAACGCTCCGCGCAGGACGGCGTGGTCGAACCCCACCAGATGCAGCAGCTCGTACGCCGCACCCTGGGCAAGTGGGTCTCGGACACGTACCGGCGCCGGCCGATGATCCTGCCCGTGGTGGTGGAGGTCTGACGACCCGTCGGGTCTGAGCCAGTGCCAACTGGGAGCGGGGCGCCTCGATTTGCATCGAGGCGCCCCGCTCCACTAGGTTTACAACTCCTCCCGACGGGGCACCCGGGCCAACTCAGGCACCAGGGACCATGCCCGGCCGGGGCGGGAAATCCGACTCAGAACCTCTGATAAAGTCGGAACCGCCGGAAAGGGAAACGCGGAAGCGGGAACCTGGAAAGCACCGAGGAAATCGGATCGAGGAAAGATCTGATAGAGTCGGAAACGCAAGACCGAAGGGAAGCGCCCGGAGGAAAGCCCGAGAGGGTGAGTACAAAGGAAGCGACCGTTCCTTGAGAACTCAACAGCGTGCCAAAAGTCAACGCCAGATATGTTGATACCCCGTCCATCGGATCTCCGATGGTCGAGGTTCCTTTGAAAAAACACAGCGAGGACGCTGTGAACGGTCGGGCCTATTCCGCCTGACTGTTCCGCTCTCGTGGTGTCGACCGGATTACCGGTACACATTCACGGAGAGTTTGATCCTGGCTCAGGACGAACGCTGGCGGCGTGCTTAACACATGCAAGTCGAACGATGAACCACTTCGGTGGGGATTAGTGGCGAACGGGTGAGTAACACGTGGGCAATCTGCCCTGCACTCTGGGACAAGCCCTGGAAACGGGGTCTAATACCGGATACTGACCACTACAGGCATCTGTGGTGGTGGAAAGCTCCGGCGGTGCAGGATGAGCCCGCGGCCTATCAGCTTGTTGGTGAGGTAACGGCTCACCAAGGCGACGACGGGTAGCCGGCCTGAGAGGGCGACCGGCCACACTGGGACTGAGACACGGCCCAGACTCCTACGGGAGGCAGCAGTGGGGAATATTGCACAATGGGCGCAAGCCTGATGCAGCGACGCCGCGTGAGGGATGACGGCCTTCGGGTTGTAAACCTCTTTCAGCAGGGAAGAAGCGAAAGTGACGGTACCTGCAGAAGAAGCGCCGGCTAACTACGTGCCAGCAGCCGCGGTAATACGTAGGGCGCGAGCGTTGTCCGGAATTATTGGGCGTAAAGAGCTCGTAGGCGGCTTGTCGCGTCGGTTGTGAAAGCCCGGGGCTTAACCCCGGGTCTGCAGTCGATACGGGCAGGCTAGAGTTCGGTAGGGGAGATCGGAATTCCTGGTGTAGCGGTGAAATGCGCAGATATCAGGAGGAACACCGGTGGCGAAGGCGGATCTCTGGGCCGATACTGACGCTGAGGAGCGAAAGCGTGGGGAGCGAACAGGATTAGATACCCTGGTAGTCCACGCCGTAAACGGTGGGCACTAGGTGTGGGCAACATTCCACGTTGTCCGTGCCGCAGCTAACGCATTAAGTGCCCCGCCTGGGGAGTACGGCCGCAAGGCTAAAACTCAAAGGAATTGACGGGGGCCCGCACAAGCGGCGGAGCATGTGGCTTAATTCGACGCAACGCGAAGAACCTTACCAAGGCTTGACATACACCGGAAAACCCTGGAGACAGGGTCCCCCTTGTGGTCGGTGTACAGGTGGTGCATGGCTGTCGTCAGCTCGTGTCGTGAGATGTTGGGTTAAGTCCCGCAACGAGCGCAACCCTTGTCCCGTGTTGCCAGCAGGCCCTTGTGGTGCTGGGGACTCACGGGAGACCGCCGGGGTCAACTCGGAGGAAGGTGGGGACGACGTCAAGTCATCATGCCCCTTATGTCTTGGGCTGCACACGTGCTACAATGGCCGGTACAATGAGCTGCGATACCGCGAGGTGGAGCGAATCTCAAAAAGCCGGTCTCAGTTCGGATTGGGGTCTGCAACTCGACCCCATGAAGTCGGAGTCGCTAGTAATCGCAGATCAGCATTGCTGCGGTGAATACGTTCCCGGGCCTTGTACACACCGCCCGTCACGTCACGAAAGTCGGTAACACCCGAAGCCGGTGGCCCAACCCCTTGTGGGAGGGAGCTGTCGAAGGTGGGACTGGCGATTGGGACGAAGTCGTAACAAGGTAGCCGTACCGGAAGGTGCGGCTGGATCACCTCCTTTCTAAGGAGCACTTCTACCGATCCCTTCGGGGTGAGGTCAGAGGCCAGTACATCAGCGAATGTCTGATGCTGGTTGCTCATGGGTGGAACGTTGACTACTCGGCACACTTGACCTGCTCGTCTTCCTAGTACTGCTTCGGCGTGGAACGGAAGAGGGAGAGGCGAGGGTGTCGGGCACGCTGTTGGGTGTCTGAGGGAATGAACTTTCCTCAGTGCCGGCCCCAGTGCACTCGGACCGTAAGGGTTCGGGGTGATGGGTGGCTGGTCGTTGTTTGAGAACTGCACAGTGGACGCGAGCATCTGTGGCCAAGTTTTTAAGGGCGCACGGTGGATGCCTTGGCACCAGGAACCGATGAAGGACGTGGGAGGCCGCGATAGGCCCCGGGGAGCTGTCAACCGAGCTTTGATCCGGGGGTGTCCGAATGGGGAAACCCGGCAGTCGTCATGGGCTGTCACCCGCTGCTGAACACATAGGCAGTGTGGAGGGAACGCGGGGAAGTGAAACATCTCAGTACCCGCAGGAAGAGAAAACAACCGTGATTCCGGGAGTAGTGGCGAGCGAAACTGGATGAGGCCAAACCGTATGCGTGTGAGACCCGGCAGGGGTTGCGTATACGGGGTTGTGGGATCTCTCTTTCATGGTCTGCCGGCCATGAGACGAGTCAGAAACCGTTGATGTAGGCGAAGGACATGCGAAAGGTCCGGCGTAGAGGGTAAGACCCCCGTAGTCGAAACGTCAGCGGCTCGTTTGAGAGACACCCAAGTAGCACGGGGCCCGAGAAATCCCGTGTGAATCTGGCGGGACCACCCGCTAAGCCTAAATATTCCCTGGTGACCGATAGCGGATAGTACCGTGAGGGAATGGTGAAAAGTACCCCGGGAGGGGAGTGAAATAGTACCTGAAACCGTGTGCCTACAAGCCGTGGGAGCGTCGGATGGACAAGCTTGCTTCCATCTCGTGACTGCGTGCCTTTTGAAGAATGAGCCTGCGAGTTTGCGGTGTGTTGCGAGGTTAACCCGTGTGGGGAAGCCGTAGCGAAAGCGAGTCCGAATAGGGCGTTGGAGTAGCACGCTCAAGACCCGAAGCGGAGTGATCTAGCCATGGGCAGGTTGAAGCGGAGGTAAGACTTCGTGGAGGACCGAACCCACCAGGGTTGAAAACCTGGGGGATGACCTGTGGTTAGGGGTGAAAGGCCAATCAAACTCCGTGATAGCTGGTTCTCCCCGAAATGCATTTAGGTGCAGCGTCGTGTGTTTCTTGCCGGAGGTAGAGCACTGGATAGGCGATGGGCCCTACCGGGTTACTGACCTTAGCCAAACTCCGAATGCCGGTAAGTGAGAGCGCGGCAGTGAGACTGTGGGGGATAAGCTCCATGGTCGAGAGGGAAACAGCCCAGAGCATCGACTAAGGCCCCTAAGCGTACGCTAAGTGGGAAAGGATGTGGAGTCGCAGAGACAACCAGGAGGTTGGCTTAGAAGCAGCCACCCTTGAAAGAGTGCGTAATAGCTCACTGGTCTAGTGATTCCGCGCCGACAATGTAGCGGGGCTCAAGCGTACCGCCGAAGTCGTGTCATTGCGATATATACCCCCAACGGGGATCGTGATGGGTAGGGGAGCGTCGTCTGCCGGGTGAAGCAGCCGTGTAAGCGAGTTGTGGACGGTTGACGAGTGAGAATGCAGGCATGAGTAGCGATTCACACGTGAGAAACGTGTGCGCCGATTGACTAAGGGTTCCTGGGTCAAGCTGATCTGCCCAGGGTAAGTCGGGACCTAAGGCGAGGCCGACAGGCGTAGTCGATGGATAACCGGTTGATATTCCGGTACCCGCTGTGAAGCGTCAAACATCGAGCATCGTGATGCTAAGGCCGTGAAGCCGCCGGTGATCCCTTCGGGGTGATCCGGAGTGGTGGAGCCGCCGAACCAAGCGGTTAGTAGGTGAGTGATGGGGTGACGCAGGAAGGTAGTCCAGCCCGGGCGGTGGTTGTCCCGGGGTAAGGGTGTAGGCCGTGATCTAGGCAAATCCGGATCACTTGAGGCTGAGACCTGATGCCGAGCCGATTGTGGTGAAGTGGATGATCCTATGCTGTCGAGAAAAGCCTCTAGCGAGTTTCATGGCGGCCCGTACCCTAAACCGACTCAGGTGGTCAGGTAGAGAATACCGAGGCGTTCGGGTGAACTATGGTTAAGGAACTCGGCAAAATGCCCCCGTAACTTCGGGAGAAGGGGGGCCACATCCGGTGACGGGCTTTGCGCCCTGAGCTGGGGGTGGCCGCAGAGACCAGCGAGAAGCGACTGTTTACTAAAAACACAGGTCCGTGCGAAGCCGTAAGGCGATGTATACGGACTGACGCCTGCCCGGTGCTGGAACGTTAAGGGGACCGGTTAGCTCAGATTCGTCTGGGCGAAGCTGAGAACTTAAGCGCCAGTAAACGGCGGTGGTAACTATAACCATCCTAAGGTAGCGAAATTCCTTGTCGGGTAAGTTCCGACCTGCACGAATGGCGTAACGACTTCTCGACTGTCTCAACCATAGGCCCGGTGAAATTGCACTACGAGTAAAGATGCTCGTTTCGCGCAGCAGGACGGAAAGACCCCGGGACCTTTACTACAGTTTGATATTGGTGTTCGGTTCGGCTTGTGTAGGATAGCTGGGAGACTGTGAAGCGCTAACGCCAGTTAGTGTGGAGTCGTCGTTGAAATACCAGTCTGGTCGTGCTGGATGTCTAACCTGGGTCCGTGATCCGGATCAGGGACAGTGTCTGATGGGTAGTTTAACTGGGGCGGTTGCCTCCTAAAGAGTAACGGAGGCGCCCAAAGGTTCCCTCAGCCTGGTTGGCAATCAGGTGTTGAGTGTAAGTGCACAAGGGAGCTTGACTGTGAGACCGACGGGTCGAGCAGGGACGAAAGTCGGGACTAGTGATCCGGCGGTGGCTTGTGGAAGCGCCGTCGCTCAACGGATAAAAGGTACCCCGGGGATAACAGGCTGATCTTCCCCAAGAGTCCATATCGACGGGATGGTTTGGCACCTCGATGTCGGCTCGTCGCATCCTGGGGCTGGAGTCGGTCCCAAGGGTTGGGCTGTTCGCCCATTAAAGCGGTACGCGAGCTGGGTTTAGAACGTCGTGAGACAGTTCGGTCCCTATCCGCTGTGCGCGTAGGAGTCTTGAGAAGGGCTGTCCCTAGTACGAGAGGACCGGGACGGACGAACCTCTGGTGTGCCAGTTGTTCTGCCAAGGGCATGGCTGGTTGGCTACGTTCGGGAGGGATAACCGCTGAAAGCATCTAAGCGGGAAGCCTGCTTCGAGATGAGGACTCCCACCTCCTGGAGAGGGTAAGGCTCCCAGTAGACGACTGGGTTGATAGGCCGGATATGGAAGCACGGTAACGTGTGGAGTTGACCGGTACTAATAGGCCGAGGGCTTGTCCTCAGTTGCTCGCGTCCACTGTGTTGGTTCTGAAACCACGAACAGCCCCACATGCCACATGTGGTGCGGCTGACAGTTTCATAGTGTTTCGGTGGTTATAGCGTAGGGGAAACGCCCGGTTACATTCCGAACCCGGAAGCTAAGCCTTACAGCGCCGATGGTACTGCAGGGGGGACCCTGTGGGAGAGTAGGACGCCGCCGAACAATTATTGACAGGGTTGGACCTGGAACTTCGGTTCCGGGTCCAACCCTTTTTTGTTGTGCGTTACTTGAAGTTCACGTTGCGCAACCAGCATCCACAGCATGGGTACTGCTGCAATGCTCAGGGCCGCCGGTGTCGGACTCGGTGACGAAGTCGTCGTGCCGGCCTTCGGGAACGTCGAAGTCGCCGAGGCCGTGGCCACGGCCGGGGCGCTGCCGGTGTTCGCCGACATAGACCCCGTCACCTACTGCCTCGACCCCTCCGCTGTGGAAGCGGCCGTAACTCCGCGGACCGCGGCCGTGGTTGTCGTACACCGCTTCGGGCGGCTCGCTGACATCGGGCGGCTGCACGGGGTGGGACAGCGGCACGGACTGCTCGTGCTGGAACAGGGCGAGTCCGAGGCGCCGTACGACGAGATAGCCCAGCGTCGGGAGCGGGCCGCCTACCTCGATGCGAAGCTGCGGGGTGTGCGGACGCCCGACGACGGTGACGGGCACACGTACCAGCAGTACGTCGTGCGGGTCCCGGGCAACGGGCGGCCCGACCGGGATGCCTTCGCACGGGCCGTGCGGGCCAGGGGAGTCGAGGCGCGGGTGCCGGTGAAGACGCCGGTGCACCGCCTGCCCGAATTCCGTCGCTGTGTGTCCCTTCCGGAAACGGAACGAGCTGCCGACGAGACGCTCGCACTGCCGGTGGACGCCAGTCTGACCAAGCGGGACATGCAGCGCATCGTGTCCGCCTGTAATGCCCTCGGAGGGCTTCTCCAGCCCGCCTTCTGACGTGGTTGGGAGCACGGGTCTGTTCGGGGTATGATCTATTCCGTTGCCGCGGGGGAAACCCCGCAAAGCGACAGGCCCCTATAGCTCAGTCGGCAGAGCGTCTCCATGGTAAGGAGAAGGTCAACGGTTCGATTCCGTTTGGGGGCTCCAGCAAAAAGGCCCCACCCTTCGCGGGTGGGGCCTTTTCCATTCCCTAGTCCTTCATTCCCTAGTCCTTGTGGAGACCCGGGACGCGCATCGCGAGGATCGCCATGTCGTCCGACGGGGCGTCCGAGGCGAAACGCTCCACCGCGCGCATGATGCGCGCCGCGACCGCGCCGGCCGTAAGGCCCGTGCAGGTGGTGAGGACGTCCGCGAGGCCGTCGTCGCCGAGCATGCGGGCGCCCTCACGGCGTTCGGTGACGCCGTCCGTGACGCACAGCAGGACATCGCCCGGGTCGAGGGTGACCGTCTGCTCGTACAGCTCCAGGTCGTCGATGACACCGAGGAGCGGCTGGGGTTCGGCGGCCGGTTCCACCGTGCCGTCCTGGCGCAGGCGCAGGGGGAGCGGGTGGCCGGCGCAGACGACCTTCAGTTCGGCGCTGCCGTCCTCCTGGGGACGCATCTCGCCGTAGAGGAGCGTGAGGAAGCGGCTGCGGGCGCCTTCGTCGAGGATCGCGGAGTTGAGGCGCTCCAGGACCGTCGGGCCGCTGAGGCCCTCGCGGGCCAGGAGACGCAGGGCGTGACGGGCCAGGCCCGTCACCGCTGCCGCGTTCGGGCCCGTGCCGCACACGTCGCCGATGGCGAAGCCGTAAGCGCCGTCGCGGATGGGGAAGACGTCGTAGAAGTCGCCGCCGACCTCGTTGCCCTCGCCGGCCGCGCGGTAGATGACCTCGACCTCGACGCCCTCGATGTCGGGGAGTTCCGGGGGCAGGAGGCTGCGCTGGAGGGACTGGCTGATCGCCGTGCGCTCCGAATAGAGGCGGGCGTTGTCCAGGGCGAGGGCGGCCCTGCGGGACAGGTCCTCGGCGAGTTCCAGGATCTCCTGGCGGAAGTGCTCGTCGGTCGGCTTGCCCAGCGTGAGCATGCCGATGACGCGGTTGCGGGCGACCAGAGGGAGGACGACCGTCTCGCCGCCGACGGCGCCGGCCGTGGCGAGCGTCGGGCCGATGCCGGGCGTGACCTGGCGGGTCGGGCCGCCGCTGAGGCCCAGACTGCGCATGGAGCTGCGCAGGGCCGCCTGGTGGGCGACCTCGCCGGGGGCCGTCCAGACGCGGGCGCCGGGCGTGGGCACCGGGTCCGGCGGCGGGACCTTCGACAGCAGGGACTTGATGCCGTCGATGAGCTCCTCGTCCTCGTGCAGGACGTACGAGAGGTACGGCTCGGAGGCCTGGTCGGCGATCGTGTAGACGGCGCACCAGGTGGCGAGGGTCGGGACCGTCATCTGGGCCATCAGGGCCAGGGTCTGGTCGCGGTCCAGGGTGCCGGCCAGCAGGTCCGACGCCTCGACCAGGAAGCTCAGGGAGCCGCGGCGCAGGCGCTCCAGTTCGCCCAGGCGGGCCGACTCGACGGCGAGGGCGATGCGGTCGGCGGCGAACTGGAGGCGCAGCGCCTCCTCGTTGGAGTATCTGCCCGGGGCCTCGGCGGCGACGCCGAGGGAGCCGGTGAGGCGGCCCTCGACCTTCAGCGGGACCGTGACGACCGAGCGCATGCCCGTGCCGTTCAGCAGCGGCACGGCGCCCTGGACGGCCGTGAGGTCGTCGTGGACGGCGGGCATGCGGGCCGAGCCGTAGCGGCCCGGGCCCGCCTCGACGGGGACGCGGGCGAAGCGCTGGCGGGCCGAGGGCAGGCCCGTGGAGGCGCGGACCTCCAGTTCCGTTTCGTCGTCCGTGGCGAGGAGGAGGAACGCCGAGTCGCCGTCGAGCATGTCGCGGGCGCGTTCGACCGTGCGCTGGAGGAGGCCGTCGAGGTCGTCCGGGGCCGGGGAGCCGATGAACACCTCGAAGGGGTCGGTGCTCTGGCCCTCGGAGCCGGTCGAGGTGTCCGAGGCGGGGACGCGCAGGGGCGTCTGCAGAACGGCCCGTTCGTGGTCGCGTACCAGGAGGCACACGGTTGACGGTTCACCGCCGGTGTCGCGGACGCGCAGGTGGGAGGCGTAGACCGGGGTCACGCGGCCGTTGGCGGCGCGGATGCCGTAGCTGCCCTCCCAGCGGGAGAGGCGGAGCGCCTCCGCGATGCCGGTGCTGGTGCCGGGGGTGTGCGGCCAGGCCGCGAGGTCGGTCAGGGGCTTGCCGGTGACCTGCTCGGCCGGGTAGCCGAAGAGTTCCTCGGCGTCCTCGTTCCAGGCCGTGATGTGGCCCGTGCGGTCGATCTGGATGACGGCCACGCGGACCCGGCCGTCGGCGAGCGGGAGGAGGTCGGCGGGGAGGGCCGGGCCGGCCGCGCGGGTGCCCACCACGCGCGCGGGGAGGTCGAGTTGGAACCAGACCGTCTTGTGGGTGGGCGTGTACTCGACGCCCCAGCGGCCGGCGAGGGCCGCGCAGAGCTGGAGGCCGCGGCCGCCCTCGCGGTCGGGGCTGCCCATGTTGATCGCCGCGCCCTGGAGCGGGATCTCCCGCTCGGGGTAGCGGTCGGCCACCTCGATGCGCACGCCCTCGTCGCTGCGCAGGCACAGCACGTCGGCGGAGGTGCCGGCGTGGACCACGGCGTTGGTCACCAGTTCGCTGGTGAGAACGACGGCGTCGTCGACGATGTCCGCGAATCCCCAGCCCTGGAGGGTGTCGCGGACGAAGGAGCGGGCGCTCGCGACCGATCGTCCGACGGGCTCGAAACTGGCGGCCGCGCGCGCGGTGATCACAGAACTCCTCGACCGGTTCTCGACGTGCTGGGCTGCGGGGCCGACCGGCTCGCGCCGCTGATGCGGCAGGCCGCCCGTCGGCCGGGGGTCCGGGGGCTGTCCCCCCGGGATCAGTCCGGTGGTCATGTGTGCGGCCGCCCCTCCGATGCCCGCTCGTCTTCGTGCCACCGCCCAGGCCGGACGGACCGGCGCGGCTGGACAGCCGGATGCAAGGTTACTTACCTTCGCGGTCCATGCGGATGCCGGTCTGCAGTGTTTCCGTCCGGAGGGTGTGCGGACGATGTGCGAAGCTGCCGAACTGTTATGGCCTGGTTCGGCCGGGGTGAAACACTGGGCAAGCTTCTTGTGAAGGTCCGGGCCGGCTGAGTGCCGGAGGCGTGCGGCGGGCAGCAGCCCCCTGGAACCGGCCTGGTATGCAGGGCAGAGAATACGCAGTAGTAACTGGTACGCCGAGCGGTACCGCGAGCACAGAGTGACGGTCGACCCCTGCGGGAGGGACACAGTGGAGTCTGGCGCAGCGACGCGTGGCACGAAGACGCGCGCGAAAGGCGGACAGTCCCCGAGGAGCCAGGGCAAAGTGCGCAACGGCACCACTGAGGTGGACACGGCAGCCCTGAACCGGCTGATGGCGGCCCTGGTGTCCATGCGGGACGGGAACTTCCGCAAGCGGCTCACGGTGTCGGGCGACGGCGTGATGGCCGAGATCGCGGCGGTCTTCAACGAGGTGGCCGACCGGAACCTGCATCTGACGGGCGAGCTGTCGCGGGTGCGGCGGATGGTCGGCCGTGAGGGCAAGCTCACCGAGCGGCTGGAGACGGGCGCCTGCGAGGGCTCCTGGGCGACCGCGATCGACAACTCGAACGCCCTGGTGGACGACCTGGTGCGGCCGGTCTCCGAGGTCGGCCGGGTGCTGTCGGCGGTGGCGGAGGGTGATCTGTCGCCGCGCATGGAGCTGCGGACGCAGGCGGCGGACGGGAACAGCCAGCCGCTGCGGGGCGAGTTCCTGAAGGTCGGGCGGACCGTCAACAACCTGGTCGACCAGTTGTCGACGTTCACCGACGAGGTCACGCGCGTGGCCAGCGAGGTGGGCACCGAGGGCAAGCTGGGCGGGCAGGCCCGGGTGCGCGGTATGTCGGGTTCGTGGCGGGACCTCACGGACTCCGTCAACACGATGGCGTACCGGCTGACGGCCCAGGTGAGGGACATCGCCCTGGTGACGACGGCGGTCGCCAAGGGTGATCTGTCCCGGAAGGTGACCGTTCAGGTGGCCGGCGAGATGCTGGAGCTGAAGAACACCGTCAACACGATGGTGGACCAGCTGTCGGCGTTCTCCTCCGAGGTGACCCGGGTGGCCCGTGAGGTGGGCACGGAGGGCGCGCTGGGCGGTCAGGCGCAGGTGCCCGGCGTCGACGGCGTGTGGAAGGAACTCACCGATTCGGTGAACACCATGGCCGGGAACCTCACGGCCCAGGTGCGCGGGATCGCCGAGGTGACGACCGCGGTCGCCAACGGTGACCTGTCCCGCAAGGTGACCGTCCCGGCGCGCGGCGAGGTCGCGCAGCTCGCCGACACGATCAACCAGATGACCGAGACGCTGCGGATCTTCGCGGACGAGGTCACGCGCGTGGCCAACGAGGTCGGGGCCGAGGGGCGGCTCGGCGGTCAGGCGAACGTGCCGGGTGCGGCGGGAACGTGGAAGGACCTCACCGATTCGGTGAACACGGTCTTCCGGAACCTGACCACCCAGGTGCGGGACATCGCCGCCGTGACGACGGCGGTGGCCAACGGTGATCTGTCGCAGAAGGTCACCGTCGACGTGGCCGGGGAGATGCTGGAGCTGAAGAACACCGTCAACACGATGGTGGACCAGCTGTCCGCCTTCGGTGCCGAAGTGACGCGTGTGGCCCGTGAGATCGGTGTCGAGGGTGAGCTGGGCGGCCAGGCGCAGGTGCCGGGCGCTGCGGGGACGTGGAAGGACCTGACGGACTCCGTCAACACGGCGTTCCGGAACCTCACCGGTCAGGTGCGCAACATCGCCCAGGTGACGACGGCGGTGGCCAACGGCGACCTGTCGCAGAAGGTCACGGTCGACGTCTCCGGCGAGATGCTCAAGCTGAAGAACACCGTGAACACGATGGTGGACCAGCTGTCGAGCTTCGCCGACCAGGTGACGCGGATGGCCCGGGACGTGGGCACGGAGGGCCGGCTGGGCGGTCAGGCCCGGGTCGACGGCGTGTCGGGCACCTGGAAGGAGCTCACCGACTCCGTCAACTCGATGGCCGGCAACCTCACCTCCCAGGTGCGCAACATCGCCCAGGTGACGACGGCCGTGGCCCGGGGTGACCTGTCGCAGAAGATCGACGTTGACGCGCGCGGCGAGATCCTGGAGCTGAAGAACACCATCAACACGATGGTCGACCAGCTGTCGGCCTTCGCGGACCAGGTGACCCGGGTCGCCCGCGAGGTGGGTACGGACGGCCGGCTGGGCGGTCAGGCGCAGGTGCCCGGGGTCGCCGGTGTGTGGCGTGACCTGACCGACTCGGTGAACGGCATGGCCGGGAACCTCACCGCGCAGGTGCGCAACATCGCCCAGGTGGCGACCGCGGTGGCCCGGGGTGACCTGTCCCAGAAGATCACCGTGGACGCGCGCGGGGAGATCCTGGAGCTGAAGAACACCCTGAACACGATGGTGGACCAGCTGTCGTCGTTCGCCCAGGAGGTCACGCGGGTGGCCCGTGAGGTGGGCACGGAGGGCATCCTGGGCGGCCAGGCCGAGGTGCAGGGCGTCTCCGGCACCTGGAAGGACCTCACCCAGTCCGTGAACGGCATGGCCAACAACCTGACCATCCAGGTGCGCAACATCGCCGAGGTCACGACGGCGGTGGCCCGGGGCGATCTGTCGAAGAAGATCACTGTCGACGCCAAGGGCGAGATCCTGGAGCTGGTCACGACCGTCAACACGATGGTCGACCAGCTGTCCTCCTTCGCCGAGCAGGTGACCCGGGTGGCCCGTGAGGTGGGCACCGAGGGCATCCTGGGCGGGCAGGCGCACGTTCCGGGTGTCACGGGCATCTGGAAGGACCTGAGCGACAACGTCAACCTGATGGCCAAGAACCTCACCACTCAGGTGCGGAACATCTCCCAGGTCTCGGCGGCGGTCGCCAACGGTGACCTGACGCGACAGGTCACCATCGAGGCGCGCGGCGAGGTCGCGCAGCTCGCCGACACGATCAACACGATGGTGAAGACGCTGAGTTCGTTCGCCGAGCAGGTCACCAAGGTGGCCCGTGAGGTGGGCACGGACGGCATCCTCGGCGGGCAGGCGCACGTACCCGGTGTGGCCGGCACGTGGAAGGACCTCACCGAGTCCGTGAACCAGATGGCGTCCAACCTGACCGGCCAGGTGCGCAACATCGCCATGGTGACCACGGCCATCGCCAAGGGTGACCTGACGAAGAAGATCGACATCGACGCGCGCGGCGAGATCCTGGAGTTGAAGACGACCATCAACACGATGGTCGACCAGCTGTCCTCCTTCGCCGAGGAGGTCACCCGGGTCGCCCGCGAGGTGGGCACGGAAGGACAGCTGGGCGGCCAGGCACGCGTGCGTGACGTCGACGGCACCTGGCGGGACCTGACCGAGTCCGTGAACGAGATGGCCGGGAACCTGACCCGGCAGGTGCGGGCCATCGCGCGCGTGGCGACCGCGGTGACCCGGGGCGACCTGAACCTGAAGATCGACGTGGACGCGTCCGGGGAGATCCAGGAGCTCCAGGACTACATCAACAAGATGATCGCCAACCTGCGCGACACCACGATCGCCAACAAGGAGCAGGACTGGCTCAAGGGCAACCTGGCCCGCATCTCGGCGCTGATGCAGGGCCGCCGGGACCTGGAGGACGTGGCCTCGCTGATCATGAGCGAGCTGACGCCGGTGGTCTCGGCCCAGCACGGCGCGTTCTTCCTCGCCATGCCGCTGGTCGACGGCGAGGACATGAACGCCGCGGACGAGGACCAGTACGAGCTGCGCATGCTCGGCTCGTACGGCTACTCGATGGGGTCCATGCCGACGTCGTTCCAGCCCGGTGAGGCGCTGATCGGGACGGCCGCCACGGAGAAGCGCACGATCCTCGTGGAGAACGCGCCCAGCGGCTATCTGAAGATCTCCTCGGGGCTCGGTGAGGCGCCGCCCGCCCAGGTGATCGTGCTGCCGGTGCTGTTCGAGGGGAAGGTGCTCGGCGTCATCGAACTGGCGTCCTTCACGCCGTTCACCCAGATCCAGAAGGACTTCCTCAACCAGATCGCCGAGATGATCGCCACGAGCGTCAACACCATCTCCGTCAACACCAAGACGGAGCTGCTGCTCGCGCAGTCGCAGGAGCTGACCGAGCAACTGCGCGAGCGGTCCGCAGAGTTGGAGCAGCGGCAGAAGGCCCTCCAGGCGTCCAACGCCGAACTGGAGGAGAAGGCCGAGCTGCTGGCCCAGCAGAACCGCGACATCGAGGTGAAGAACACCGAGATCGAGGAGGCGCGGCAGGTCCTGGAGGAGCGCGCCGAGCAGCTCGCGGTCTCCATGCGCTACAAGAGCGAGTTCCTGGCGAACATGTCGCACGAGCTGCGGACGCCGCTGAACTCGCTGCTGATCCTGGCCAAGCTGCTCGCGGACAACGCCGAGGGGAACCTCTCGCCGAAGCAGGTCGAGTTCGCCGAGACGATCCACGGGGCCGGCTCGGACCTGCTCCAGCTCATCAACGACATCCTCGACCTGTCGAAGGTCGAGGCGGGCAAGATGGACGTCTCGCCGACGCGGATCGCCCTCGTCCAGCTGGTGGACTACGTGGAGGCCACCTTCCGGCCGCTGACGGCGGAGAAGGGCCTGGACCTGTCCGTGCGGGTCTCGCCGGAGCTGCCGGCCACGCTGCACACCGACGAGCAGCGGCTGCTGCAGGTGCTGCGCAACCTGCTGTCGAACGCGGTGAAGTTCACCGACTCCGGTTCGGTGGAGCTGGTGATCAGGCCGGCGCGGGACGACGTGCCGCAGAAGATCCGGGAGCAGCTGCTGGAGACCGGGTCGCTGACCGACCCGGAGGCCGAGCTGATCGCGTTCTCCGTGACCGACACCGGGATCGGCATCGCGTCCAGCAAGATGCGGGTGATCTTCGAGGCGTTCAAGCAGGCCGACGGCACGACCAGCCGCAAGTACGGCGGCACGGGCCTCGGGCTGTCCATCTCGCGGGAGATCGCCCAGCTGCTCGGCGGTGAGATCCACGCCCAGAGCGAGCCGGGCCGCGGCTCGACGTTCACGCTGTACCTGCCGCTGCACCCCAGCGAGCTGCCGCCGCAGGGCTACCAGCAGCAGCTGCCCGCCCTGGAGGCCGGTGACCTGGTGGCGTCGACGTCCGACCTGTCCGAGCTGTCGGAAGTCGAGGTCGAGACGCCGGCCGAGGTGAAGTCGTACCGCGAGACGCAGAGCGGGCCGGCCGCCCTGTTCCGGCGGCGGCGCCGGATGCCCGAGCTGGAGGCGCGTCCGGCGCAGCCGGAGCAGTGGACGCCCGCGGAGCAGGAGGCGGCGCCGAAGACGCAGCGCGGCATCCGGTTCGGCGGCCAGAAGGTCCTGATCGTGGACGACGACATCCGCAACGTCTTCGCGCTGACCAGCGTCCTGGAGCAGCACGGCCTGTCCGTGCTGTACGCCGAGAACGGCCGCGAGGGCATCGAGGTCCTGGAGCAGCACGACGACGTGGCCGTCGTCCTGATGGACATCATGATGCCCGAGATGGACGGGTACGCGACGACCACGGCGATCCGCAGGATGCCGCAGTTCGCCGGGCTGCCGATCATCGCGCTCACGGCGAAGGCGATGAAGGGCGACCGGGAGAAGGCGATCGAGTCGGGCGCCTCCGACTACGTCACCAAGCCGGTCGACCCCGATCACCTGCTGACGGTGATGGACCAGTGGATGCGAGGGGAATGAGGGGAACGTTGGACTCTTACGCAACCGTGGCGGGAAGGTTCGGTGTTCACACGGAGTTGCCGACTCGGTGTGCGCATAGTCGTGTAGAAGTACGAGATCTGGGGAACCTTCTGGTCTCCTGCTGCGTTTCTGCTACGTGCACAGTGACATCGCGGTGACAGGGTGTGGCGACGGGCAGGGTGCGGCTACGATGACCGGCACAAGGACGGGCGGCGCAAGGGAGTCGTCCCCTGGGGCGGCACCCACCGGTGCGACCCCAGGTCCTGCGGACAGGGGAGGCCCCACGCCGGGGCGAGGAGGGCGGGCCATGGTGCAGAAGGCCAAGATCCTCCTGGTCGATGACCGGCCGGAGAATCTGCTGGCGCTGGAGGCGATCCTCTCTGCGCTCGATCAGACGCTGGTGCGGGCATCGTCCGGGGAGGAAGCGCTCAAAGCGCTGCTCACGGACGACTTCGCGGTGATCCTGCTGGACGTCCAGATGCCGGGGATGGACGGCTTCGAGACGGCCGCGCACATCAAGCGGCGCGAGCGGACCCGGGACATCCCGATCATCTTCCTCACGGCGATCAACCACGGCCCGCACCACACCTTCCGGGGCTACGCGGCGGGCGCGGTCGACTACATCTCCAAGCCGTTCGACCCCTGGGTGCTGCGCGCGAAGGTCTCCGTCTTCGTCGAGCTGTACATGAAGAACTGCCAGCTCCGTGAGCAGGCGTCGCTGCTGCGGCTCCAGTTGGAGGGCGGCGGCAAGGAGGCGGACGGCGAGGCCAAGGAGTCGGCCGGGCTGCTCGCCGAGCTCTCCGCGCGGCTCGCGGCCGTCGAGGAGCAGGCCGAGGCGCTGACCAAGCAGCTCAACGACGAGTCGACGGACGCCGCCGCGGTGGCCACGGCGGCTCATCTGGAGCGCAAGCTCACGGGGTTGCGGCGGGCGCTGGACGCGCTGGAGCCGGGCACCGGGAGCGCGTCCTCGGTGACCTCGCAGAACTGACGCGCGGGCAGGCGGGGTTGCCCGCCCGTGAGCGCGCGTCAGTTTCGGGCCTCTCCCGGAGCGACACGAACGGGTGAAGCCGTAGGCACACGTGTCCCCTGTCGTCTCCACCGGTAACCTCACACCCATGGCCTCACGTCCCTCCGCAGCCAAGAAGTCGCCCGCGAAGAAGGCGGCCGCTTCAGCGAAGGCTCCGGCGAAGAAGGCCGCTGCCAAGAAGGCCCCCGCGAAGAAGGCGCCCGCCAAGAAGGCCGCGGCGAAGAAACCCGCGCCCAAACCGGCACCCAGCCCGACCGGAGGCATCTACCGGCTCGTGCGCGCCGTGTGGCTCGGCGTCGCGCACGCGGTCGGCGCCGTGTTCCGCGGCATAGGGCAGGGTGCCAAGAACCTCGACCCGGCCCATCGCAAGGACGGCGTCGCCCTGCTGCTGCTCGCCATCGCGCTGATCGTCGCCGCCGGCACCTGGGCCGACCTGAAGGGTCCCGTCGGCGATCTGGTCGAGATCCTGGTGACCGGTGCCTTCGGCCGGCTCGACCTGCTCGTGCCGATACTGGTCGCCGTCATCGCCGTCCGCTTCATCCGCCACCCGGAGCAGCCCGAGGCCAACGGACGGATCGTCATCGGCCTGTCCGCACTCGTCATCGGCGTGCTCGGCCAGGTGCACATCGCGTGCGGCTCGCCCGCGCGCGGCGACGGCATGCAGGCCATAAGGGACGCCGGCGGGCTCATCGGCTGGGCCATCGCCACCCCGCTGTCCTACGCCATGGGCGACGTGCTCGCGGTGCCGCTGCTCGTGCTGCTGACGATCTTCGGGCTGCTGGTCGTCACGGCCACCCCGGTCAACGCCATCCCGCAGCGGCTGCGGCTGCTCGGTGTGCGGCTCGGGATCGTCCGCGACCCGGCCGAGGACGAGTACGAGTACGGCCTCGCCGAGGACGACGAGCGGTACGAGGAGCAGTGGCGTGAGGCGCTGCCCGCGCGCCCGCGCGGCAGGCGCGCGCCGGCGCCCGCGGCGTACGACCCCGACAGCGCCGAGCAGGAGGCCCTCCAGCGGCGCCGCGGCCGTCCCAGGCGCTCGGCCGTGCCGCAGCCCGACATGGACCGGCCCAGGGACGCCGTGGACGTCGCCGCGGCGGCCGCCGCCGCGCTCGACGGCGCGGTGCTGCACGGCATGCCGCCCTCGCCGATCGTCGCCGACCTCACCCAGGGCGTGCGGGTGGGCGATCAGGAGCCGACCACGCCGACGCCCGTCCCGGCCGCCCGGCCCCAGCAGGAGAAGCCCCAGCAGGACAAGCCCGAGCCGCAGAAGCCGAAGGCCGGCGTCCGCGACCTCACCAAGGCCCCGCCCGCCGAGCCCCGCGACCTGCCCCCGCGCGCGGAGCAGCTCCAGCTCTCCGGTGACATCACGTACGCCCTGCCGTCGCTCGACCTGCTGGAGCGCGGCGGCCCGGGCAAGGCCCGCAGCGCCGCCAACGACGCCATAGTCGCCGCCCTGACCAACGTCTTCACCGAGTTCAAGGTGGACGCGACCGTCACCGGCTTCACGCGCGGGCCGACGGTCACGCGCTACGAGATCGAGCTCGGCCCCGCCGTGAAGGTCGAGCGGATCACCGCGCTGGCCAAGAACATCGCCTACGCGGTCGCCAGCCCGGACGTGCGGATCATCAGCCCGATCCCCGGCAAGTCCGCGGTCGGCATCGAGATCCCGAACACCGACCGGGAGATGGTCAACCTCGGCGACGTCCTGCGGCTCGCGGAGTCCGCGGAGGACGACGACCCGATGCTGGTCGCCTTCGGCAAGGACGTCGAGGGCGGCTACGTCATGCACTCGCTGGCCAAGATGCCGCACATGCTGGTCGCCGGCGCCACCGGCTCCGGCAAGTCGTCCTGCATCAACTGCCTGATCACCTCGGTCATGATGCGGGCCACCCCCGAGGACGTGCGGATGATCCTCGTCGACCCCAAGCGGGTCGAGCTGACCGCCTACGAGGGCATCCCGCACCTGATCACGCCGATCATCACCAACCCCAAGCGGGCCGCCGAGGCGCTCCAGTGGGTCGTCCGCGAGATGGACCTGCGCTACGACGACCTGGCCGCCTACGGCTACCGGCACATCGACGACTTCAACAAGGCCGTGCGCGAGGGCAAGGTCAAGCCGCCCGAGGGCAGCGAGCGGGAGTTGCAGCCGTACCCGTACCTGCTGGTCATCGTGGACGAGCTGGCCGACCTGATGATGGTCGCGCCCAGGGACGTCGAGGACGCGATCGTGCGCATCACGCAGCTCGCGCGCGCGGCCGGCATCCACCTGGTCCTCGCCACGCAGCGGCCCTCGGTGGACGTCGTCACCGGCCTGATCAAGGCGAACGTGCCGTCCCGGCTGGCCTTCGCCACGTCCTCGCTGGCCGACTCGCGGGTCATCCTCGACCAGCCGGGCGCCGAGAAGCTCATCGGCAAGGGTGACGGCCTGTTCCTGCCGATGGGGGCCAACAAGCCCACCCGTATGCAGGGCGCCTTCGTCACCGAGGAGGAGATCGCGGGCGTCGTCCGGCACTGCAAGGAGCAGATGACGCCGGTCTTCCGGGACGACGTCGTCGTGGGCACCAAGCAGAAGAAGGAGATCGACGAGGACATCGGCGACGACCTCGACCTGCTGTGCCAGGCGGCCGAACTGGTCGTCTCCACGCAGTTCGGGTCGACGTCCATGCTCCAGCGCAAACTGCGCGTCGGCTTCGCCAAGGCCGGGCGGCTGATGGACCTCATGGAGTCCCGGAACATCGTCGGACCGAGCGAGGGTTCCAAGGCACGTGACGTTCTTGTGAAGCCTGATGAGCTGGATGGCGTGCTCGCCCTGATCCGCGGGGAGTCTGAAGGGTAGGGAAGCGGGACACGGTGGTCGCCTCGCGGGGCGGTGTACGGCAATCGGGTGTCCGGATCGTGACTCACCCGTAAGGGGTCATCGAGCAACCGTTTCCGTTCGGCGTACGTCAAGTTGAGGGAAGCGACAGCAGTGACCCCGCCATCGGGATGTCGGGCCATTCCGATGGCGTACAAAGTGCCACCGCCCGGTTGCCCCACCCTTTTGCACCCCCCCTAGACTGAACCTCCAGCACAGGCGGCTACACGCTCGAAAGGCGCCCCCGTGTCCATCGGCAACTCCCCTGAAGACGAGCGTCCGTTCGAAGACGAGCGCGTCGAAGAAGACCGCGAGGAAGCCCGCCCCTCCATCGGCCGTGCCCTGCAGCAGGCTCGTATCGCCGCCGGGCTGACCGTCGACGACGTCAGTAGCGCCACCCGGGTCCGCATGAACATCGTGCACGCCATCGAGGCGGACGACTTCACCGCCTGCGGCGGGGACGTGTACGCCCGCGGACACATCAGGACCCTGGCCAAGGCCGTCCACCTCGACCCGGCCCCGCTGCTCGCCCAGTACGGCGAGGAGCACGGCGGGCGTCCGGCACCGACCCCGGCAGCCCCCCTCTTCGAGGCGGAACGTATCCGTCCGGAGCGGCGGGGGCCCAACTGGACCGCGGCCATGGTCGCCGCGATCGTCGCCGTGATCGGTTTCGTCGGGTTCACGATGTTCCAGGGCGGCGACGACGGCTCCGGCGAGGCCAACGTGGCCGAGGGCTCCACGCCCGACGCCTCCGCCTCTCCCACCACCAAGACCAAGAAGCCCGCCGACCCCAAGCCCGAGCCCTCGGACAGCGCCATCGCGGCCGCGCCGCAGGACAAGGTGACGGTCCAGGTGGCCGCCACCGACGGCCGCAGCTGGATCGCCGCCCGCGACCACAACAACCGGATGCTCTTCGACGGCGTCCTCAAGCAGGGCGACTCCAAGACCTTCCAGGACAGCTCCAAGATCCATCTCGTCCTCGGGGACGCCGGCGCGATCGACCTCTTCGTCAACGGCAAGAAGATCGAGGACGACTTCCAGCCCGGCTCCGTCGAACGCCTGACGTACACCAAGGGCGACCCCGAGGCCGGGTAACTCGGCCGAAGGGGTGCAGGACGTACGGGGTTGGCCATGATCGGCCAACCCCGTCGACGTGGGGTGTCAGCGGGACGAAGTAGTCTTGAGCCCATGCCTGAACGCCGTACCGTCGCACTCGTCACCCTTGGCTGCGCCCGTAACGAGGTGGACTCGGAGGAGCTCGCAGGCCGTTTGGAGGCGGACGGCTGGCAGCTCGTCGAGGACGCCGAGGCCGCGGACGTCGCCGTCGTGAACACCTGTGGCTTCGTGGAGGCCGCCAAGAAGGACTCCGTCGACGCCCTCCTGGAAGCCAACGACCTCAAGGGACACGGCAGAACCCAGGCCGTCGTGGCGGTGGGCTGCATGGCCGAGCGGTACGGCAAGGAACTCGCCGAGGCCCTCCCCGAGGCCGACGGCGTGCTCGGCTTCGACGACTACGCGAACATCTCCGACCGCCTCCAGACCATCCTGAACGGCGGCATCCACGCCGCGCACACCCCGCGCGACCGCCGCAAGCTGCTGCCGATCAGCCCGGCGGAGCGGCAGGAGTCGGCCACCGGCGTCGCGCTGCCCGGGCACGCCCCCGCCGACCTTCCGGAAGGCCTCGCTCCGGCCTCCGGCCCCCGCGCGCCCCTGCGCCGCCGGCTGGACGGATCCCCGGTCGCCTCCGTGAAGCTCGCCTCCGGCTGCGACCGGCGCTGCACCTTCTGCGCCATCCCGTCCTTCCGCGGCTCCTTCATCTCCCGCCGCCCGAGCGACGTGCTGAACGAGACGCGCTGGCTCGCCGAGCAGGGCGTGAAGGAGATCATGCTGGTCTCCGAGAACAACACCTCCTACGGCAAGGACCTGGGCGACATCCGCCTGCTGGAGTCGCTGCTGCCCGAGCTCGCCGAGGTCGACGGCATCGAGCGGGTGCGCGTCAGCTACCTCCAGCCGGCCGAGATGCGGCCCGGCCTCATCGACGTCCTGACGTCGACCCCGAAGGTCGCGCCCTACTTCGACCTGTCCTTCCAGCACTCCGCGCCCGGCGTGCTGCGCGCGATGCGCCGCTTCGGCGACACCGACCGGTTCCTGGAGCTGCTCGACACGATCCGCGGCAAGGCGCCCGAGGCCGGCGTGCGCTCCAACTTCATCGTCGGCTTCCCCGGCGAGAGCGAGGCCGACCTCGCCGAACTGGAGCGCTTCCTGAACGGCGCGCGGCTGGACGCCATCGGCGTCTTCGGCTACTCCGACGAGGAGGGCACCGAGGCGGCGACCTACGACAACAAGCTCGACGAGGACGTCGTCGCCGAGCGGCTGGCCCGCGTCTCACGGCTCGCCGAGGAACTCGTCTCGCAGCGCGCCGAGGAGCGCGTCGGCCAGACGGTGCACGTGCTCGTCGAGTCCGTCGACGACGAGGACGGCGTGTACGGCCGCGCGGCGCACCAGGCGCCCGAGACGGACGGCCAGGTGCTGCTCACGAGCGGCGCGGGTCTGCGTGTCGGCCGTATGGTCGAGGCGAAGGTGGTCGGTACGGAGGGTGTCGACCTGGTGGCCGAGCCGCTGCAGAGCTCGTTCGCGTCGCCTGCGTGGAGTGAGGAGGCGGGCAGATGACCGGTGTCCCGGCATCCGCGGCGGGAGGCCCCTCCGGCGCGAGGAGGGCCGCAGCCGGTACGGCCCCTGCGGCCTCCGCGGCCTCGGGGAAGGTTCCCGGGGCGGCGGTGGGACGTGCGGTCGCGCGGTCGGCCGAGGGCGGGGCGACCGGAGCGGGGCGCGGCGCGTCGTCCGCTGCGGGTCACGGCGGTGCGGCGTCCGGTGAGGCCGGGGCCGGAGCGGGCGGGGCCGGCGTAGGCGGGGCTGGCGTGGATGGGGCCGGCCTGGGCAGGGCTGGCGTTGACGGGGTCGGTGTAGGCGGGGCTTCGGAGAGCGTCGACGGCGCGCAGGGTGAGGAGCGGCCGGCGCGGGGCGGGAAGCTGGCGGCGGCTGCCGTCAACCAGGCCAGTGTCTGGAACATCGCCAACCTGCTGACGATGCTCCGGCTGGTCCTCGTACCGGCCTTCGTCGCGCTGATGCTCGCCGACGGCGGATACGACCCGGCGTGGCGGTCCCTCGCCTGGGCGGCCTTCGCCATCGCCATGATCACCGACCTCTTCGACGGCCACCTGGCGCGCACCTACAACCTGGTCACGGACTTCGGGAAGATCGCCGACCCCATCGCCGACAAGGCGATCATGGGGGCGGCGCTGATCTGTCTGTCCGCGCTCGGCGATCTGCCGTGGTGGGTGACCGGGGTCATCCTCGGGCGGGAACTCGGGATCACCCTGCTGCGTTTCCTCGTCATCCGGTACGGGGTCATCCCCGCCAGCCGCGGAGGCAAGCTCAAGACGCTCACCCAGGGCGTGGCCGTGGGCATGTACGTGCTGGCGCTGACGGGGTGGCTGGCCACCCTGCGGTGGTGGGTGATGGCCGCGGCGGTCGTTCTCACCGTGGTGACGGGGCTCGACTATGTGAAACAGGCCATTGTGCTGCGCAGGCGGGGAATCGCCGAGCGCAAGGCCGCGTTGGAGGAGAAGGAAGCGTGAGTTCCACGGCCACCGACGTGGTGCGACTACTCACGGTGAAGGGCGAGACGCTCGCCGTCGCGGAGTCGCTGACCGGTGGCCTCGTTGCGGCGGAGATCACATCCGTCCCCGGGGCGTCCAAGGTCTTCCGGGGCTCGGTGACCGCCTACGCCACCGAACTCAAGCATGAACTGCTCGGTGTCGACGCCACCCTGCTGGCGGCGAGCGGAGCGGTGGACCCGCAGGTCGCGGCCCAGATGGCGGTCGGCGTACGCAAGGCGCTCGGCACCGACTGGGGCATCGCGACCACCGGTGTGGCGGGTCCCGATCCGCAGGACGGACAGGCCGTCGGCACGGTCTTCGTGGCCGTGGACGGACCCGCCGGGGCCGATTCCGGTTCCGCCGGCGGCGGAAAAGTGGAGGGTCTGCGGTTGAACGGCGACCGCGCGGAAATTCGTAGAGAGAGTGTACGGAGCGTACTCGCACTGCTCCTGGAGGAGCTTGCGAGCGAACAGACTGGGAATGAGCGGGCACAGGATACGGAACGGAACGGGGGGTTTTGATGTTTGCAGCCCTGAGTGAACACGACATCGCTCCCCGCACGGCCGCGGCGCAAGGCGGTACGGTGGGGCGTAATGGATGCGGCTACGCGGTCCGAGGAGGGAGCCACCGATGATTCTGCTCCGTCGCCTGCTGGGTGACGTGCTGCGTCGGCAGCGCCAGCGCCAGGGCCGTACTCTGCGCGAAGTCTCCTCGTCCGCCCGAGTCTCACTCGGCTATCTCTCCGAGGTGGAGCGGGGGCAGAAGGAGGCTTCCTCCGAGCTGCTCTCCGCCATCTGCGACGCGCTGGACGTACGGATGTCCGAGCTCATGCGGGAAGTGAGCGACGAACTCGCCCTCGCCGAGCTGGCCCAGTCTGCTGCGGCCACCCCCAGCGAGCCTGTGCCCACGCCGGTTCGGCCGATGCTGGGCTCCGTTTCGGTGACCGGTGTGCCACCGGAACGGGTGACCATCAAGGCGCCCGCCGAGGCGGTGGACGTCGTCGCCGCGTGAGCGTTCGCGCGTGCGTGGCATGAACGAACGGTGCTGATCGGGCGCCGAGACGTGGTGAGGCCCCGGCCGGGGTTCTCCGGGTGACCCGGAGGGGTGTCGGTCGGGGTTTTCGCTTGCCTGCGGATCCTGTGCGGAGCCTGTGCGGCTCCTGCCTGCGGAGCTTGCCTGTGGGTGGCCCGGCGTCGCCGTGTCTGATTTGTGTGCGTTTGCCGGTGGTGCGTGCGGCCGTCATCGTTGAGGGGATGGCGGGGGGCAGTCCACGGAGGTGCGGATGTACGTCGTGAAGAGCCCGTTGTCGGACGCGAGCCTGAAGACCGTGTCCGAGGCGCTGCAAGGTGCCCTCGTCGACCTGGTGGACCTCGCCCTGGTGGCGAAGCAGATCCACTGGAACGTGGTGGGGCCGCGCTTCCGTTCCGTGCACCTCCAGCTGGACGAGGTCGTCGACACCGCGCGGAAGCACTCCGACACCGTGGCGGAGCGCGCCGCCGCGCTCGGGATCCCGCCGGACGGGCGGGCCGCAACGGTGGCCGTCGGCAGTGGGATCGGAGTGACGCCCGAGGGGTGGGTCGACGACACGACCGCCGTGGGCACGCTCGTCGAGGCGCTGGGCGCGGTGATCGCGCGGATGCGGGAGCGGGTGGAGGCGACCGGGGAGCCGGATCCGGTGAGCCAGGACATCTTCATCGGGATCACCGCGGACCTGGAGAAGCATCACTGGATGTTCCAGGCCGAGAACGGGTGACCGGAGCCGGCGCGGCAGCGGGTGCGGGCGCGGGGCCGGCCGGGGGCGCCGCCGCTCGGCGCGGAGGGGTGCGCGGTGCGCCTGTGTGCCCGTGGTGCGCCCTGCCCGCGGGGCCGGGCGGCCGAATAGCGTCGGGCCGGAGGTGGCGGCCATGGCGGGGATAGAGCGCTGGGGGGTCCGGCGCTGGGGGGTCCGGCGCTGGGGGATGCGCGGGGGTCTGCTCGGGCTGGGGGTGCTGTGGTGGTGGGCTGTGCTCCGGCTCGCGGTGGTGCCCGGCGCGGGGGTGCTGGAGGCCGCGGTCGCGGCGGGCGGGTGGGGTCTGAGTGTGCTGCCGGTGCACTGCGTGGCGAAGGGTCGGGCGCAGGGGGCGGTTGGTTCGGGGCGGTGGCGGAGGGTCTGGGCAGTGGGAGGTCGGGGAGTGGTGGCGCGGGGGCGGGGTGTGGTGGTGCGGCGGGGGTGAGTGGAAGTGGTCGTGGGTGGCTCGTGGGTGATCGCGCGGCAGGAGTGCGGCGATCGCGCGGCGGGGGTGCGGTGATCGCGCGGCGGGGGTGCGGCTGTAGGTAGTGGGGCTGCGGGCGTGGGTGGCTGTCGGAGGTCGAGCCGCGCGGGTGTGTGGCCGGCCGTGGTTGAGTGGTGGGGCGGTGGCTGTCTGATCGGCGGGGCGCGCGCTACCACGGCATGGCCACGCCCCCGTTCGGGCGGAGGATCTGGCCCGTGGTGAAGGCCGAGGCGTCGGATGCCAGGTGCAGGACCGCGTGGGCGATGTCCTCGGGCTCGCCGACCCGGCCCAGGGGTGACATGCGGGCCATGACGGACTCCGTGCGCGTCTGGGCCTCGCTGTCGTGGCGGTCGGTCATCGGTGTACGGATCCAGCCCGGTGCGACCGCGTTGACGCGGATGCCGTGCCGGCCGACCTCGGTCGCGAGGGTCTTCGTCAGCTGGACGACCGCCGCCTTGGCCGCTCCGTAGCAGAGCAGTCCGGGGCCGCCGGTGTCGACGGCGCCCGAGGCCATGGTGACGATGCTGCCCCGGGTGCCGCGGGCGATCATCAGGCGGGCCGTCTCATGGCAGGCGTACAGCACTCCCTTGAAGTTCACGTCCAGCACCCGGTCGAGGTCCTCGTCCCGGGTCTCCAGTACGGGGCTGCTGTGCATGATGCCGGCGATCGCGGCCAGGACCTCCAGGCGTTCGCAGGAGGTGATGGCCTGCCGCAGCCGGGAGCGGTCGGTGACGTCGAGGACGTGCGTGCGGGCGGTGCCGCCGGCGGCCTTGATCAGGGTCGCCGTCTCGTGCAGGCCCTCGGCGTCGCGGTCCGCGCAGTGCACGGTCGCGCCCGCCTCGGCGAGCAGGAGCGCCGAGGCCCGGCCGATGCCGCTCGCGGCGCCGGTGACGAACGCGGTCCTGCCGGTGAGGTCGTACGCCGTGACGGGCATACAGGGACCGTACGAGCGTTTCTGACAGTCCGTCAATTACTGGGTCGGGTCCGGCCGCGTCCGGTCGGCGCGGGTGCGGGGCCTGGCTGGCAGGTGGGGCACCAGTAGGTGGGGCGTTCGCGGGAGCCGTCGCCCTGGTCGGCCACCCGGACGGAGGTACCGCACCGCAGGCAGGGGCGGGGTGCCCGGCCGTACACGAAGAGGTCCTGGCCGCGGCGGCCGGTCGTGCTGCGGATCGGGCGGTCGCGGTTGGTCTCCAGCAGCTTCTTGGCGAGAGCGGGCAGCTTCGCAGCGCGCTCGGCGGGCAGGTCGCCCACGGGGAACCAGGGGGTGACGCCCAGGAGGAAGCAGAGCTCGCTCTTGTAGACGTTGCCGATGCCGGCGAGGTTGCGCTGGTCGAGGAGGGCCTCGCCGAGGGGGCGGGCCGGGTCCTGGAGGAGGTTGGCGAGGGCCCGGTCGGGGTCCCAGTCGGGGCCCAGGAGGTCTGGCCCGAGGTGGCCGACCGCGCGGTGCTCGTCGGTGGTGCGCAGGAGTTCCAGGACGGGGAGGCGGTAGCCGACGGCGGTGCGGTCGGTGGTGCCGAGGATCGCACGGATCTGGTGGCCGGGGCCGCCGGTCCAGCGCCGGCCGTTGTCGTAGACCTTCCAGGAGCCGTCCATCCGCAGGTGGGAGTGGAGGGTCAGGCCGCCCTCGACGCGGGTCAGGAGGTGCTTGCCACGCGGGGTGACGTCGAGGATTGCACGGCCCGTGAGGTCGGCCGTGGCCAGGCGGGGCACCCGGAGGTCGCTGCGGGTCAGCACCTTGCCGGCGAGGGCGCTGTGCAGCCGTCGCGCGGTCTGCCAGACCGTGTCTCCTTCGGGCATGGGTCAAGGGTGGCACGGGGTCGGGGGTGGATGCCGGGGCGCGGGCGGGCGGTGGGGCTGTCAGGCGCGCAGGCGGAGTCCTCGGGGTGTGGCGATGAAGCCCGCTCCTTCCAGGAGGGTGCCGATGGGGGAGGTCAGGGCCTGGGCGCCGTTGACGCGCTCCACCGTGACCGTGCCGAGGGAGCCCGCTCGGGCGGCTGCCGCGAGGGCCTCCGCGGCAGCGGTCAGGCGGGGGTCGCCGGTGGGGTCGCCGTCCGGGTCGGCGGCCCAGGCGAGCAGGGTCTTGCCGCCGCGCTCCATGTAGAGCGTCAGCTCGCCGTCGACCAGCACCACCAAGGAGCCCGCCTTGCGGCCCGGTTTGTGACCGGCGCCGGTCGGGGGCTCGGGCCAGGGCAGGGCGGCGCCGTACGCGTTCGCCGGGTCGGCGGCGGCCAGGACGACGGCCCGGGCGGTGGCGTCCGGGCGGGTGCGGCGGCCCGGGAATCCGTCGTACCCCGCGCGTGCGCCGTTCTGCCAGGGCGGGGTTCCCTGCGGGGTGTGGTCGCGGGGCGAGACCCACTCGCCCGGGGACGGGGCGGGGGTGTCGTAAGCGTCGTAGGTGTCGCGGGCGGGGCCCTGGTCGAGGAAGCCGTCGTGGCCCGGGTCGTCGGTGTGGTCGGTGGAAGGGGACGGGTCGTACGGATCGGCGAAGTCGTGGGCCGGGAACGGGTCGGGGTCCCGGCCCGGAGGGGGACCGGGCAGGTCCTCGCCCCGGTCGCGGGCGTTGGACACCGCGCGCAGTCGGTCCACGGCCCCGTCCATCGCGAACTGCGCCGCGCCCAGGCCCTCCACCACGTAGCCGCGGCGGGCCTGGCCGCTCTCCTCGAAGACGGACAGGACGCGGTACGTCGCCGAGAAGCCGCCCTCGACGCCCTCCGCCGCGACCGCGCCCCTGGTGATCACGCCGTGCCGGTCGAGGAGGGTGCGGGCGAGGGCGTGCGCCCGGACCGTGGGGTCCGGTTCGTGGGCCGGGAGCAGGGACCAGCGGCCGGCGACGGTCGGCGGGCCGGAGCGGGACGCCGGGCGGGCCGCGGCCGTCAGGGAGCCGTAGCGGCCGCGCGGGACCGTGCGCTTGGCGCGGTGGGCCGTGGAACCCGCCGTACGGCCCGAGCCGAGCAGGGAGCGCATGGGGGAGAGCGTGTCGTTCGTCAGGCGGCCCGACCAGGCCAGGTCCCACAGGGCGTCGGCCAGCTGGGGATCCGTGGCGTCCGGGTGGGTGGTGGCGCGGACCCGGTCGGCGATCTGGCGGAAGAACAGACCGTAGCCGCCGGAGAGCGCGTCCAGGACGGACTGGTGCAGGGCCGTCAGCTCCAGGGGGTGCGGGGGCGGCAGGAGCAGGGGGGCCGCGTCCGCCACGTAGAGGGAGACCCAGCCGTCCTTGCCGGGCAGGGAGCCCGCCCCGGCCCAGACCACCTCTCCTGCGGCGGTGAGCTCGTCCAGCATCGCGGGCGTGTAGTTCACGACCCGGGACGGCAGGACCAGCTTCTCCAGGGCGGAGGCCGGCACGGACGCGCCCTGCAGCTGCTCGATGGCGCGCACCAGCCCGTCGATGCCGCGCAGGGAGTGCCCCTTGCCGATGTGCTGCCACTGGGGGAGGAACTGGGCGAGCGCGGCCGGCGGCACCGGCTCCAGCTCGTGCCGCAGGGCGGCCAGGGAGCGGCGGCGCAGTCGGCGCAGCACCGCCGCGTCGCACCACTCCTGGCCGATCCCGGCCGGATGGAACTCGCCCTGGACGATACGGCCGGCCGCGGCGAGCCGCTGGAGGGCGCCCTCGGTGACGGCGACGCCCAGACCGAAGCGGGCCGCCGCCGTGGCCGACGTGAACGGGCCGTGCGTGCGGGCGTAGCGCGCGAGGAGGTCGCCGAGCGGGTCCTTGACCGGCTCCGTGAAGGCTTCCGGGACGCCGACCGGCAGCGCTGTGCCCAGGGCATCGCGCAGGCGGCCCGCGTCCTCGATCGCCGCCCAGTGGTCGGCACCGGCGATACGGACCCGGATGGCGCGGCGGGCACCGGCCAGCTCCTGGGCCCACTGCGGCTCGGCGCCCCGCTCGGCCAGCTCCGCGTCCCTCAGCGGGCCGAGGAGGCGGAGGAGGTCGGCGACACCCTCGGCGTCCTTGGCGCGGCGGTCCTCCGTGAGCCACTGGAGCTCGCGCTCCAGCTCCGTCAGCACGTCCGCGTCGAGCAGCTCGCGCAGCTCCGCCTGGCCCAGCAGCTCGGCCAGCAGCCGGGAGTCCAGGGACAGGGCGGCGGCCCGGCGCTCGGCGAGCGGTGAGTCGCCCTCGTACAGGAACTGGGCGACGTAACCGAACAGGAGGGAACGCGCGAAGGGGGAGGGCTCGGGGGTGGTGACCTCGACGAGGCGCACCTTGCGGGACTCCAGGTCGCCCATCAGCTCGACGAGCCCCGGGACGTCGAAGACGTCCTGGAGGCACTCGCGGACCGCCTCCAGGACGATCGGGAACGAGCCGAACTCGCTCGCCACCTGCAGCAGCTGGGACGCGCGCTGCCGCTGCTGCCACAGCGGGGTGCGCTTGCCCGGGTTGCGGCGCGGCAGCAGCAGCGCGCGGGCCGCGCACTCGCGGAAACGGGAGACGAACAAGGCCGAGCTGCCCACCTGGTCGGTGACGACCTGGTCGACCTCACCCTTGTCGAAGACGACGTCGGCGGCGCCCACGGGAGCCTGCTCGGCGTCGTACTCCCGGCCCGTCTTCACCGGGTCCTGGTCCAGCAGGTCCAGGCCCATCAGGTCGGCGTCGGGCAGGCGCAGGACGATGCCGTCGTCGGCGTGCATGACCTGCGCGTCCATGCCGTACCGCTCGGAGAGCTTGGCGCCGAGGGCGAGGGCCCAGGGGGCGTGCACCTGCGCGCCGAAGGGGGAGTGGACGACCACGCGCCAGTCGCCCAGCTCGTCGCGGAAGCGCTCCACGACGATCGTCCGGTCGTCCGGGACGTGGCCGCAGGCCTCGCGCTGCTCGTCCAGGTACGAGAGCACGTTGTCCGCCGCCCAGGCGTCCAGACCGGCGGCGAGCAGACGCAGCCGGGCGTCGTCCTTGGGCAGCGAGCCGACCTCCCGCAGGAACGCCCCCACCGCCCTGCCCAGTTCGAGCGGGCGGCCCAGCTGGTCGCCCTTCCAGAAGGGCAGCCGGCCCGGCACGCCCGGGGCCGGGGAGACCAGGACGCGGTCGCGGGTGATGTCCTCGATGCGCCAGGAACTCGTGCCCAGCGTGAAGACGTCGCCCACGCGGGACTCGTAGACCATCTCCTCGTCGAGCTCGCCGACCCGGCCGCCGCCCTTCTTCGGGTCGGCGCCCGCGAGGAAGACGCCGAACAGGCCGCGGTCGGGGATCGTGCCGCCGGAGGTGACGGCGAGGCGCTGGGCGCCGGGGCGGCCGGTGATCTCACCGGTGACGCGGTCCCACACCACGCGCGGGCGCAGCTCCGCGAACGCGTCCGACGGGTAGCGGCCGGCCAGCATGTCGAGGACCGCCGTGAAGGCCGACTCGGGCAGTGAGGCGAAGGGGGCGGCCCGCCGGACGGCGGCGAGGAGGTCGTCGAACTGCCAGGTGTCCATGGCCGTCATCGCGACGATCTGCTGGGCCAGGACGTCCAACGGGTTGGCGGGGACCTTGAGCGACTCGATCTCGCCGGTGCGCATCCGCTCGGTGACCACCGCCGCCTGGACCAGGTCGCCGCGGTACTTCGGGAACACCACGCCGGTGGAGACCGCGCCCACCTGGTGGCCCGCCCGGCCCACGCGCTGGAGACCGGAGGCCACCGAGGGGGGCGACTCCACCTGCACCACGAGGTCGACCGCGCCCATGTCGATGCCCAGTTCGAGACTGGACGTGGCCACGACCGCGGGCAGGCGGCCCGCCTTGAGGTCCTCCTCGACCAGGGCGCGCTGCTCCTTGGACACCGAGCCGTGATGGGCCCGGGCGATGACCTGGGGCGCGCCCTGGGCGGCTCCGGACCCGCCCATGAGCTCGGCGGGGGAGTGGTGCTCCTCCAAGGGCTCGCCCGTGGCCCGCTCGTACGCGATCTCGTTCAGGCGGTTGCACAGGCGCTCCGCGAGGCGCCGCGAGTTCGCGAAGACGATCGTGGAGCGGTGGGACTGGACCAGGTCGGTGATCCGCTCCTCGACATGCGGCCAGATCGACGGCCGCTCGGCGCCCTCCGAGCCGTCCGACACCGGGGAGCCACCCAGCTCGCCCAGGTCCTCGACCGGGACGACCACGGAGAGATCGAACTCCTTGCCCGACTCCGGCTGGACGATCTCCACCTTGCGGCGGGGGGAGAGGAAGCGGGCGACCTCGTCGACCGGGCGGACCGTCGCCGACAGGCCGATGCGGCGGGCGGGCTTCGGCAGGAGGTCGTCCAGCCGCTCCAGGGAGAGCGCGAGGTGGGCGCCGCGCTTGGTGCCGGCGACCGCGTGCACCTCGTCCAGGATCACCGTCTCGATACCGGTCAGCGCCTCGCGCGTGGCCGACGTCAGCATCAGGAACAGCGACTCGGGGGTCGTGATCAGGATGTCCGGCGGGCGCGTCGACAGGGCGCGGCGCTCGGCGGCGGGGGTGTCGCCCGAGCGGATGCCCACCCTGACCTCGGGCTCGGGCAGACCCATCCGTACGGACTCCTGACGGATGCCGGTCAGGGGGCTGCGGAGGTTGCGCTCGACGTCCACCGCCAGGGCCTTCAGGGGAGACACGTACAGCACCCGGCAGCGCTTCTTGGAGTCGGCCGGGGGCGGGGTCGAGGCCAGCTGGTCCAGGGCGGCGAGGAAGGCGGCCAGGGTCTTGCCGGAACCGGTGGGGGCGACGACCAGCACGTCCGAGCCCTCGTGGATGGCCTGCCACGCGCCCGCCTGGGCCGTGGTGGGCGCGGGGAAGGCACCCGTGAACCAGGCGCGGGTCGCGGGGGAGAAGCCGTCCAGGGCTCGGTGCGTGTTGCTGGGCATGCGTCCATCGTGCACCCCGGCACTGACAACGGCGGGCCGCCGCGGGTTCCCCGGCCGCTTCGACGGGGGCGGGCTGCCGTGGGGCTGTCGGCCGTCGACGGGCCCGGGCCGCCGCAGGTTCGTGGCCGTTTCGACGAGGGCGGGCCGCCGAGTCCGTCAGCCCGGCGCGGACGGGGCCGCGCCCGAGGATGCCGTCGCGGCGGACAATGGTCCCGTGAGCGAGCGAGCGCGGCACTGGCGGTACGACGAGCTGCCCGGGGTCGACCTGCTGCGGGCGCGGTACGTGCGGAAGACGTTCGTGCGGCACACACACGAGAACTTCGTGATCGCCGCCATCGCCGACGGCGTGGAGGTGTTCCACCACGGCGGAGCCGATCAGTACGCGGGAGCCGGAGCCCTCGCGCTGGTCAACCCGGACACCCCGCACACCGGGCGGGCCGGCGTGCCCGAGGGATGGCGGTACGGGGCCGTGTACCCGCCGGCGGACGTCGTGGCGGAGATCGCGGCCGAGACGACGGCACTGCGAGGGACGCCGGGGTTCGTCAGCCCCGTGCTGGACGATCCGTACGCCGTCGGTCTGGTGCACCAGGTGCTGCGAGCCGCCGACGAGGGCAACGCGCTGGCCGCGGACACGCTGCTCAGAGTGGCCGTGACCAGGTTGCTGCGCTTGAACGGCGGGCCGATGCCGCAGCGCAGGGTGCGGACGGCCGGTGCGCGGATCGCGGCACGCGCGCGTGGTGTGCTCGAGGAGCGGATGGCACGGCCGCCGACCCTGGAGCAGTTGGCGGCTGACCTCGGGACCAGCCCGTTCGCCCTGCTGCGGGCCTTCCGGGACGCCTACGGGATGCCGCCGCACACGTGGCTCACGGACGCGCGGGTCCGCAGGGCGCGGCGCCTGCTCGACGCGGGCACGGCGCCCTCGGAGGTGGCCGTGACCGTGGGGTTCACCGACCAGCCGCATCTCAACCGGCACTTCAGCCGGATCGTCGGGGTCCCTCCGGGGGCCTACCAGCGGGAGCGCAAGAACGTACAAGACGCGCTGTAGGCACCGGCCGTAGGTTGCGGTGCGTGGCAGAACCGACAGCTCTCACAGGCTCAGGAACAGACGGGGACTCAGGAACGGACGGGAAGCCGGACAGCGCGGTCGCGGGGAGACCGGACAGCGCGGTCGTGCGGGACGCTCTGGGCGTCGGGGTCGCCGTGGGGCTGTCCGGATTCGCCTTCGGAGTGACCTCGTCCGGCAGCGGGCTCTCGCTGCTCCAGACCTGCGCGCTCAGCCTCCTGGTGTTCACCGGGGCGTCCCAGTTCGCCCTGGTGGGGGCTCTCGCGGCCGGCGGAGGCCCGTTCACGGCCGCCGCCGGGGCCTTCTTCCTGGGCGTACGGAACGCCTTCTACGGCTTGCGCCTGTCGCAGTTGCTGGCCCTCCCGCGCGCGGTGCGGCCGTTCGCCGCCCAGTGGGTGATCGACGAGACGGCCGCGGTCGCGCTCGCCCAGCCCACCCGGCGCGCTGCGCGGCTCGGGTTCCTGGTGACCGGGCTGAGCCTGTACGTCCTGTGGAACCTCACCACGCTGCTCGGCGCCCTGGGCGCCGGCGCCCTCGGGGACACCGACGCGTGGGGGCTGGACGCCGCGGGCCCCGCGGTGTTCCTGGCGCTGCTCGCGCCGATGCTGAAGACCGCGGCCGAGCGGGCCGTCGCCGGGCTCGCCGTACTGCTGGGGCTCGGGCTGCTGCCCGTCCTGCCCGCCGGGGTGCCGGTGCTGACGGCCGCGCTGGCGGCACCGATCGTGCTGTGGGCGGACGGCCGGCGCCGGGGACGGGAGGACGAGCGGTGACCGTCTGGATCGCGATCGGTGTGACCGTCCTCGGGTGCTACGCCGTCAAGCTGGCCGGGCTGCTGGTGCCCGCGGCAGCCCTGGAGCGCCCTGTCGTCAAGCGTCTCGCCGCGCTGCTGCCCGTCGCGCTGCTCGCGGCCCTCACCGCCCAGCAGACCTTCGCCGACGGGCAGACGCTGGCGCTGGACGCCCGGGCCGCCGGGCTCGCGGCAGCCGCCGTGGCACTGGTGCTGCGCGCGCCGTTCCTGCTCGTCGTCGCGGCGGCCGTGGCGGTGACCGCGGGGGCGCGGGCCCTGGGGGCCTGATCAGCCGATGGCGCGGCCGTACGCGCTCAGGGCGCGCAGGGCCTCGATCGTCACGATCGGACGGGCCTCCAGCGCGGGTGCCGGGGCCCACTGGCGCCAGCGCACCGGCCAGCCGCCGTCCTCCCGCTGCTGGGCCGCGAGGTGATCCAGGGAACGGGCCATCTCGTCGTCCGTGAACCACGCGCGCGCCAGGGACCGCGGTGTCCTCGCGTAGTCGTACGGGAAGTGGTGCTCGCCCGGGGCGTACCCCGGGGAGACCGGATGAGCGTCCAGGTCGCCGGGGTCCAGAGCCGCCAGGCCCTGTGCGCGCACCAGGCGGCCCAGGCGGTCGGCGGCCGCCTCCGCGCGCGGGCGGTCGGGGGCGGAGTCCAGGAACGCCACGGCGGCCTCGACCTCGTACGGGTGCGACTTCTCCAGGGACTCGACGGCCTGCCAGCAGAAGTCCGTGGCCCGGAACAGCCAGGCGTGCCACACCTCGTTGCGGTGCAGCAGCCCCACCACCGGGCCGGTGGCCAGCAGGTCGCTGGGCGGGTCGTCCACGATCGGCACGAAGGGGGCCGTCGGGTAGTCGCGCTGGCTGGGACGGATCGCCGGGAGCGCGCCGTCCGCCGTGGAGACGGACGTCAGATAGCGGCACATGCGTTCCACGCGCTGGCCGGCGCAGCGTCCGACGGCGTCCAGGACGCGCAGGGCGTGGGCGGTGTGCAGCGGCTGGCTGACCGGACCGCGCAGATCGGGCTCCAGGGCGTGGCCGTACCCGCCGTCGTCGTTGCGGTAGGCGTCCAGGGCGGTTTCCACCGGGTCGGCGGCGCCGCCCCGGAAGTGATGGGCGAAGAGGCGTTGCTCCAGCACGCGCGCGGTGAGCCAGACGAAGCGTTCGGCGCGGGCCACGGGGGTGTGCGGCGGGGGCGTCGGGGGGAGTGCGGTAGCTCCTGTTTCGGCCATGGGTCAGACCGTAGGGCGCGAAGCGGCGCCGGCAGGCGGTCCCGGCTCAGGCCCACCCCCAGGGGCGGGATACTGGAGTCATGCGGTTGACGGTCTTCTGGCAGCGGATGGCGGAGCACTTCGGTCCGGGCTACGCCGACACCTTCGCGCGCGACCACGTGATGTCGGAGCTCGGCGGACGCACCGTGCACGAGGCGCTGGCGGCCGGCTGGGACGCCAAGGACGTCTGGCAGGTGGTCTGCGCGGTGATGGACGTGCCCCGGGAGAAGCGCTGACCGCTGCCGGCCGTCCTCGCAGACCGCCGGCCGCCACGAAGACCGGCAGCCGCACGAAGGCCGCCAGTCGGCCACGAAGATCGCAGGCGGGCAGACGGCTGTCGGTGGCGTGGGCGAGACTTGGTGCGTGGCACCCACTGACGAGACCGGGCAGGCAGCCCAGCAGTCCCCGTTCGGTACGACCCCGCCCACCCGCCCCCCGGTCGGCGGGGCCGCCGGGCCGAACGGCCGCATGCCCCGCTGGCTGCCGCGCGCCATGGTGCTCGCGCTGGCTCTCGTCGCCGTGTTCCAGCTGGGCAGCTGGGCCTTCCACCAGCTCACCGGCCTGCTGATCAACATCCTCATCGCGTTCTTCCTGGCGCTCGCCATCGAACCCGCGGTGAGCTGGATGGCTTCGCGCGGCATGCGCCGAGGGCTGGCCACGTTCGTCGTCTTCATCGGCGTGATGATCGTGTCGGCCGGCTTCGTCACGCTGCTCGGTTCCATCCTCGCGGACCAGATCATCAAGATGATCGAGGGCTTCCCCGCGTACCTCGACTCCGTCATCAACTGGATCAACACGCACTTCAAGACCGACCTGAAGCGCGTGGACATCCAGGAGGGCCTGCTCCGTTCCGACTGGCTGCGCAACTACGTGCAGAACAGCGCCACGGGCGTGCTGGACGTGTCCGCCCAGGTCATCGGCGGCCTCTTCCAGCTCCTGACGATCGCGCTGTTCTCGTTCTACTTCGCCGCCGACGGTCCGCGGCTGCGCCGCGCGCTGTGCTCCGTCCTGCCGCCCGCCCGGCAGGCCGAGGTGCTGCGCGCGTGGGAGATCGCGGTGAACAAGACCGGCGGCTACATCTACTCCCGCGGCCTGATGGCGCTGATCTCCGGCATAGCGCACTTCGTCCTGCTGCAGGTCCTGGACGTGCCCTACGCGCCCGTGCTCGCCGTGTGGGTGGGCCTGGTGTCGCAGTTCATCCCCACGATCGGCACGTATCTCGCGGGTGCCCTGCCCATGCTGATCGCGTTCACGGTGAACCCCTGGTACGCGCTGTGGGTGCTCATCTTCGTGGTGGTCTACCAGCAGTTCGAGAACTACGTGCTGCAGCCCAAGCTGACCGCCAAGACCGTCGACATCCACCCCGCGGTCGCCTTCGGCTCGGTCATCGCGGGCACCGCGCTCCTCGGTGCCGTCGGCGCGCTGATCGCCATCCCCGCCATCGCCACGCTCCAGGCCTTCCTGGGAGCGTACGTGAAGCGGTACGACGTCACGGACGACCCCCGGGTGCACGGGCACCACCGCCGCGGGGAGGGACCGGGCGTGATCACGCGCGCGAGGCTGCTGTGGTCCCGGCGGCCGGGGGCGCAGCGACCCGAGGACCCGGGCTCCGGCGAGAACTCCTCCTGAGGCCGGACGCCGCCCCGCCCCTCACGGTGTCGCGGCCCGCAGCAGGCTCGCCCGATCGTCGGGGCCGAGGAATCCGTCGGGCAGCGTCCTGCCGTCCAGCAGACCGTGCACCAGGCCGGCATGTTCGGCGAACACGGCCCGGCACTGCGCGCGTTCCGGGTGGTCACGGTCGCTGCCGAAGACCCGGACCGCCCGCTCGCTGCTCCCGTCCACGGGCGAGGAGAGCTCCGCGACGACGAGCAGGAGCTCGACCAGCCCGGTCCGCAGCGGAGCCTTTGGACCGGCCGCCAGGCGGAGCAGGAACGGCAGGGCCGCCGGCATGGCGGGGCCCATGTGGAAGACACCGTCCATCAGGACGTTGCCGAGCACCCGCTCGGCCTCCGGAGCCGCGGCCGGATCGAGCAGTGCGCGCAGCAGGGCCGGGATCCCGGCGGGACAGCCGGGGAACTCCGCCCAGGCGATGTCCTCGCAGCCGCGCAGCGCGGGGTGGTCCCGGCCGGCCCGTGGGGCTCTCGGGAACTTCTCGAGGAACCGTGCGACGGCGGCCTCCTTGGCCACCGCGTCGATCCGGCACATCCGTCTCCCCCTCCCCGAGGCAGGCCTCGGCTGTCAGGGCACGGTACTCCGGCACGGGCCACCGTGCGGCCCGTGCCGGAAGGGCCGCGTGGTGCGCTTGACACAAAAATCGAACATCCATTCTTATGGAGTCTCCGGTGAGGCTCAACGAAGGGCGTTTCGACGTACTTTGGGTGGAGAAGTGCCCGAGTTATCCACAGGCCGGACGGGCGTCGGGGCGCATTGTCAGTGGCAGGCGTTAGCGTCTTTGACGTGAAGCGATCGACTCAAGCAAATCGGGTGGAACCCATGGCAGGAACCGACCGCGAGAAGGCCCTGGATGCCGCACTCGCACAGATTGAACGGCAATTCGGCAAGGGCGCGGTCATGCGCATGGGCGAGCGGTCCAAGGAGCCCATCGAGGTCATCTCGACCGGGTCCACCGCCCTGGACGTGGCCCTCGGCGTGGGCGGCCTGCCGCGCGGCCGCGTCGTGGAGATCTACGGACCGGAGTCCTCCGGTAAGACCACCCTCACCCTGCACGCCGTGGCGAACGCGCAGAAGGCCGGAGGCCAGGTCGCCTTCGTCGACGCGGAGCACGCCCTCGATCCCGAGTACGCGAAGAAGCTCGGCGTCGACATCGACAACCTCATCCTCTCCCAGCCGGACAACGGCGAGCAGGCCCTGGAGATCGTGGACATGCTGGTCCGCTCCGGCGCCCTCGACCTCATCGTCATCGACTCCGTCGCCGCGCTCGTCCCGCGCGCGGAGATCGAGGGCGAGATGGGCGACAGCCACGTGGGTCTGCAGGCCCGCCTGATGAGCCAGGCCCTGCGGAAGATCACCAGCGCGCTCAACCAGTCCAAGACCACCGCGATCTTCATCAACCAGCTCCGCGAGAAGATCGGCGTGATGTTCGGCTCCCCGGAGACCACGACCGGTGGCCGGGCCCTGAAGTTCTACGCCTCCGTGCGCATCGACATCCGCCGCATCGAGACCCTGAAGGACGGCACCGAGGCGGTCGGCAACCGCACCCGCTGCAAGGTCGTCAAGAACAAGGTCGCGCCGCCCTTCAAGCAGGCCGAGTTCGACATCCTCTACGGCCAGGGCATCAGCCGCGAGGGCGGCCTCATCGACATGGGTGTGGAGCACGGCTTCGTCCGCAAGGCCGGCGCCTGGTACACGTACGAGGGCGACCAGCTCGGCCAGGGCAAGGAGAACGCGCGCAACTTCCTGAAGGACAACCCCGACCTGGCCAACGAGATCGAGAAGAAGATCAAGGAGAAGCTGGGCGTCGGCGTGCGACCGGAGGAGCCGGCCGCCGAGCCGGGCGCGGACGCCGCGGTCTCCGCCGCGCCGGACGACGCGAAGTCGGTGCCCGCCCCGGCGGTGGCCAAGACGGCCAAGACCAAGGCCGCTGCCGCCAAGAGCTGACCCGTGACACGGCGAACCGACTGGGCGGAGTACGAGTACACCGCCTCCGGTGCCCCACGGGGGAGGGGCACCGGAGGCGACACGGGCTCAGCCGTGGACGGGGAGGACGGGCACGGGGCGGCGTCTTTCGGAGGTGAGCAGTCGTACGGGGGCGAGCAGTCGTACGGGAGCGGCTCACCGGGGGGCGGCTCGCGTGACGGCGGGCCGCGTCGTGGGCGCGGACGGCGCCGACGCGGCTTCGGTGAGGCGACCGACGCCGAGGACGGAGGTGGCCTCTCCTCGTCGAGGGCCGAGCAGGGGGCACCTCCAGGGGACCCGGTCGAGCAGGCTCGGGCGATCTGCCTGCGCCTGCTCACCGGGACCCCGCGGACCCGCAAGCAGCTCGCCGACGCCCTGCGCAAGCGGCAGATCCCGGACGATGCCGCCGAGGAGGTGCTGTCGCGGTTCGAAGAGGTCGGCCTGATCAACGACAGCGCCTTCGCGGACGCCTGGGTGGAGTCACGCCACCACGGCCGAGGACTGGCCCGGCGCGCCCTCGCCCGGGAACTGCGCACCAAGGGCGTGGACTCGACCCTCATCGACGAGGCCGTCTCCCAGCTCGACTCCGAGCAGGAAGAGGCGACCGCGCGTGAACTCGTCGCGCGCAAGCTCCGCTCCACCCGAGGGCTCGACCGCGACAAGCGTCTCCGCCGCCTGGCGGGCATGCTCGCCCGCAAGGGCTACCCCGAGGGCATGGCCCTGCGCGTGGTCCGGCAGGCACTGGAGGAGGAGGGGGAGGACACGGAGTTTCTGGGGGACGAGGGGATCTGAGGCAGCTGTGCTGCCGACGCGGTTCTGAGGGGAGGGCGGGGAGGGGGGGGGGAGGGGGGAAGCCCCCCGAGAAGCCCACACCGCCGATCACCCCCTCACCCCACCGGAAACCCCGCCCCCCGCCAAGCCTGAAACCCCCCGACCAGATCCGTGGCCCGATACAGCCCCAACTGGTGCAGGGACTGGACCGCCAGGCTGGAGGCGTACCCCTCGTTGCAGATCACGACGATGCGCAGGGCGTGGCTCGTGGCCTCGGGGAGGCGGTGGCTGCCCTGGGGGTCGAGACGCCACTCCAGTTCGTTGCGCTCGACGACGAGGGCGCCGGGGATGAGGCCGTCCCGTTCGCGCAGGGCGGCGTAGCGGATGTCCACCAGCAGCGCCTCGCCGGCCCGGGCGGCCTCGTAGGCCTCCCGCGGCTCGATCCGCTCGTAGCCAGCGCGTACGCGCTCCAGCAACTCGTCGATCCCCAGCGGGGGTTGGGCCTCGCCGTTGGCAGGCGCAGGAGTACTCACTGCCAGTCCTCCGGTCGTTCCACCTGCTCGAGGCGCAGGATCGGCCCGCTGCGGCTGTAGCGGCGGATCTGCGGCAGGGGCGGGTAGTAGGCGTGGACGGAGATCGCGTGCCGGTCGGAGGACTCGTTGAGGACCTCGTGGACGTGGTGGCGTCCGAAGGCGCGGCCCTGACCGGCCGGCAGCCGGCGCTCCCGGTCGACGCCGTCGGTGAGTTCCAGGGTCTTCCAGCCGTCGGTGGGCAGCCGCGCGGCGAGCGCGTTCTCCTTGAGCTCGCCCGCCGCGGTGAGGAAGGCGCCCACGGAGTCGGCGTGGTCGTGCCAGCCGGTGCCCGTGCCGGGCGGCCAGCCGATCAGCCAGGCCTCGCTGCCGCCTGGGCCGTCCAGCCGCACCCAGGTGCGGCCTTCCGGGTCGAGCGGCAGGGAGGCGATCAGCTCAGCGTCGGCGGCCGTGCGCCGGACGAAGTCGAAGAGGTCGGCCTGCGTGGGAGCCGAACGGGCGGAGGAGGCAGAGGGAGGCGCGGAAGGGGATGGGGATACAGACACGGGTGCCGTCCTGAGGGTCCTGATGAGGGTTCGCGAAGGAGGCGCGGCAGCCGACGCGGAGAGAGCGCGGCGCGCGCACAGGAGGAAGAAGATGCGAGGTCAGCAGGACGGACGACACACACAGCCCGCATAGCGGAGGAGGTCCATATGAACCCTCCGCCACAGGCGCACACAGGTGTCGGTCACGCACCGGAGTACACCATGACCATCCGGGCCGGTCAACTCACTGTCACCATGCGGACGCACGGTGACAGTGAGCACGTCACCCGGTGTGGACGTCAGGGTGAGCCGGTCGAAGCACCGGCTCCCGCCTGGGCTTTAGCGGGTCCTCCGACAGCGGCCTCCGCCGCCGCGTACAGGTCTTCCGGGCGTACTCCGCTCAGGGCGGTGACGAGGTGCCCGTCGGGGCGGACCAGGAGCACCGTGTGCGCGGCCGCGCCCGGGTAGCTCTCGGCGACGAGCAGTTCGGCGGGGTGCGGCAGTGCCGTGACGGCCGCCGCGAGCCTCGGCATGATGCCCGCCCTGGCCCAGTGCTTGCGCTCCCACACGCCTGTGCCCGGCGCGATCAGCACCACGAGCAGGGCGCCTCGGCCGAGCCGGTCCCGCAGCCGTACGAAGGTGCCGTCCTCCGCGGTGACGCGGACGTCGGTGACCGGCGCTCCCGGCAGTGTGTCGACGGGAACCTCTCCTTCGAGGCGTTGGGGTGCGAGCGGCGAATCGGCGTACGCCCCCGGCGCGCCCAGCTGGCCGTGCCCCAAGTGACCGTCCGTGAGGAGCGCGTCGTGGCCGCGGGACGAGCCGGGGACGTAGGAGCGCAGGCCTCCGCCGCCGCGCAGCAGCGGCAGCGCCTGGTCGGCGGCGCGCAGCCGGGCGGCGACGACCGCCCGGCGTTCGGTCTGGTAGCTGTCGAGGAGCGTCTCGTGCGGCCCGTGGTGCCAGGCCAGGGCAAGTTTCCAGGCGAGGTTGTCGGCGTCCAGCAGCCCCTCGTCCAGCCCGTGCGTGCCCAGGGCGCCGAGCAGGTGGGCCGCGTCACCGGCGAGGAAGACGCGGTCGGCGCGCCAGCGGCGGGCCAGACGGTGGTGGACCGTGTGGACGCCGGTGTCCAGCAGCTCGTAGGGCGGGGTGCTGCCGCCGGACCAACCGGCCAGGGTCTCCCGGATGCGGGTCAGCAGCAGCTCGGGGGTGACCAGGTCCTTGCCGGGGGGCAGGAGCCAGTCCAGGCGCCAGACGCCGTCCGGCAGCGGGCGTGCGGTGACTTCGCCGGCCGAGGGGCCCGACATGCGCCAGGGCGGCATGCGGTGCAGCAACGCTTCGTTGTGCCAGGGCAGTTCCGTACGCAGGGCCGCGACGGCGTGACGTTCCACCGCCGTACGGCCCGGGAAGCGGATGTCCTGGAGCTTGCGCACGGTGGAACGGGGGCCGTCGCAGCCGACCAGGTAACTGCCGCGCCAGTACGTGCCGTTGGGGCCTCGGGTGTGGGCCGTGACGCCCGAGGACTCCTGTTCGATGCCGTCGAGACGGCTGTCCACGGCGATCTTGACGAACCGTTCGCGCGCGAGGGCGGAACGCAGGATGCCTGTCAGGACGTGCTGGGTGATGTGCAGCGGGATCGGCTCGCTGCCGTCGAAAAAGACCTCACGCATCACCTGCTTGCGCCGTACCGACCGCCATCCGGCCCATTGGGCACCGACCTCGTCCAGGGGCACACCGGTCAGGCGTTCCATGAGGGCGGCGGTGTCCTCACGCAGGACGACGGTGCGCGCCGCACGGGGTTCGTCCTTGCCCGGCCCCTCGTCGAGCACGACGCACGGCACCTCCTGACGCGCCAGGGCCAGGGCGAGCGTGAGCCCGACGGGCCCCGCTCCGACGATGATCACCGGGTCCACGGCGCGGCGCCCCCTGCCCGTGGTGATGTCCTGAGAGACGTGGGTGAACAGGAAGTTGGAGCAGGGTGCACGATCACAGAACGTATGCAACCCATTGCCGGTGCTTGCGTCAAGTGACCAGGGGCAGTGGCGATCATGCCACTGCCCCTCAGTGTGTCACGTGAGGTGAGCGAGCGTCAGGTGCCGGCTCCGCCCCCGGTCTGAGTGTTTCCGGTGGCCAGATCGTCCACGCCGACGACCGCGCCCGTCGACCTCTTGGCCCGCCGCAGCCGTTGCTCCAGCCAGCTTGCGAACGACGTGAGGGCGAAGTTGAGGGCGATGAAGATGACCGCGACGACCGTGAAGCTGGCGATGACGTTGGCGCCGTAGTAGCCGCTCATCGTGTTCGCCGAGGAGAGCAGCTCGGGGAAGGTGAGGATCGCACCGCCGAGCGCCGTGTCCTTCACGATCACCACGAGTTGGCTGACGATGGCCGGCAGCATCGCGGTGACCGCCTGCGGGAGCAGGATGAGCCGCATCATCTGGCCCTTGCGCAGGCCGATCGCCATTCCGGCCTCGGACTGGCCCTTGGGCAGGGACAGGATGCCCGCGCGGACGATCTCGGCGAGGACCGCGGCGTTGTACAGCACGAGGCCCGTGACCACCGCGTACAGCGGACGGTCGTCCGAGGAGACGTTGGTGTACTCCGCGAACAGCGCGAGCCCGAAGATCATGAGGATCAGCACCGGGATGGCCCGGAAGAACTCGACCACGATCGCGGCCGGCACCCTGATCCAGACGTGGTCCGAGAGCCGGGCGATACCGAAGACCGCACCCAGCGGCAGAGCGATCAGCACGGCGAGCACCGCCGCCTTCAGCGTGTTCTGCAGACCCGGCCAGATGTACGTCGACCAGGGCTCACCGCTGGTGAAGAAGGGCTTCCACAGGGCCCACTCGAGCTGGCCCTTGTCCTTGAGGGTGCTGTACACCCACCACAGCAGGGCCGCCAGGGCAACCAGGAAGACGACGGTGAACAGGACGTTGCGCCGCTTGGCGCGCGGTCCCTGCGCGTCGTAGAGAACGGAAGTCATCGCTTCACCGCCACCTTCTTGCCCACCCAGCCGAGGATCAGACCGGTCGGCAGCGTCAGGCACACGAACCCGAAGGCGAAGATCGCGGAGATCAGCAGAAGCTGTGCCTCGTTCTCGATCATCTCCTTCATCAGCAAGGCCGCTTCCGCCACACCGATCGCGGCGGCCACCGTGGTGTTCTTCGTCAGTGCGATCAGTACGTTCGTCAGCGGGCCGACCACCGAGCGGAACGCCTGGGGCAGCACGACCAGCCACAGCACCTGCGAGAACTTCAGTCCGATGGCGCGGGCCGCCTCGGCCTGGCCGACCGGCACGGTGTTGATGCCGGACCTGAGCGCCTCGCAGACGAAGGCCGAGGTGTAGAGGATCAGACCGAGCACAGCGAGCCGGAAGTTGATCGCCTCCGTCCTGTCGGCGCCGAGGTCGATGCCCAGGGTCTGGTAGAGGCCCAGCGAGGTGAACAGGATGATCACGGTCAGCGGGATGTTCCGCACGAGGTTCACGTACGCGGTCCCGAAGCCGCGCATGAGCGGCACCGGGCCGACGCGCATGGCGGCCAGCAGGGTGCCCCAGATCAGGGAGCCGACGGCCGAGAGCAGGGCGAGCTGCACCGTCGTCCAGAAGGCTCCCAGGATGTCGTAGTCACTCAGAAAGTCGAACACGATCTCCCGCGCTTCCGCGTATAGGGATGCCCCGGTGCGCCGCCCCGGAGGGCGGCGCACCCGTCAGGCGTTGCCTCAGCTCTTGATGTCGCCGATCTTCGGCGCGGGCTCGTTCTTGTAGTTGGCCGGGCCGAGGTTCTTGTCAACGGCCTTCTGCCAGGACCCGTCGGAGACCATCTCCTCCAGGGCCTTGTTGATCTTGTCCTTCAGGTCGCTGCCCTTCTTGACTCCGATGCCGTAGTTCTCGTTGGTCATCTTGAAGCCGCCGAGCTTGAACTTGCCCTTGAACTGAGCCTGGGCGGCGTAACCGGCGAGGATCGAGTCGTCGGTGGTCAGCGCGTCGATCGCCTTGTTCTGCAGACCGCTCAGGCACGCCGAGTACGTGGGGTACGTCTGCAGGTCGGCATCGGGCGCCAGCTTGTACTTGTCCTTGATGTTCTGCGCCGAGGTCGAGCCGGACACCGAGCACAGCTTCTTGTTGTTGAGGTCCTTCGGCGACTTGATCGAGTTGTCGTCGGCGCGGACCAGCACGTCCTGGTGGGCCAGCAGGTACGGGCCGGCGAAGTCGACCTTGTCCTGGCGCTCCGGGGTGATCGAGTAGGTCGCGGCGATGAAGTCGACGTCACCGCGCTGCAGCATGGTCTCGCGGTCGCCGCTCTTCGCCTCCTTCCACTCGATCTGGTCCGCGTCGTAGCCGAGCTTCTTCGCGACGTAGGTGGCGACGTCGACGTCGAAGCCGGCGTAGCCCTGCGGCGTCTTCTGGCCGAGGCCGGGCTGGTCGAACTTGATGCCGACGGTGATCGTCTTGCCGCCGCCGTCCGAACCGCTGTCGCCGCCGTTGTCACCGCCGCACGCGGTGGCGGTCAGGGCGAGAGCGAAGACGGTGGCCGAGGCGGCGGTGACCTTGCGGAGCTTCATGATGAACATCCTTTGACTGGTGAAGAGATGCAGGCCCTCAAGGGGTGGGCGACGTGTGTCGCGTCCGGCGCGACCCGCCGTCAGTGGTGCAGGATCTTCGAAAGGAAGTCCTTGGCGCGGTCGCTGCGCGGATTGCTGAAGAACTGGTCGGGCGCAGCCTCCTCGACGATTCGGCCGTCCGCCATGAACACCACGCGGTTTGCCGCCGATCGTGCGAAACCCATCTCATGGGTGACGACGATCATCGTCATGCCGTCGCGGGCGAGCTGCTGCATGACCTCCAGCACCTCGTTGATCATCTCGGGGTCGAGCGCGGAGGTGGGCTCGTCGAAGAGCATCACCTTCGGCTCCATGGCCAGCGCCCGCGCGATCGCCACGCGCTGCTGCTGGCCGCCGGAGAGCTGTGCCGGGTACTTGTCGGCCTGCGCGCCCACGCCCACCCGGTCGAGCAGGGCACGGGCCCGCTCCTCGGCCGCCCGCTTGTCCTTCTTGCGGACCTTGATCTGGCCGAGCATCACGTTCTCGAGCACGGTCTTGTGCGCGAAGAGGTTGAAGGACTGGAAGACCATTCCGACGTCGGCGCGCAGCTTCGCCAGGGCCTTGCCCTCGGCGGGCAGCGGCTTGCCGTCGATCGTGATCGAGCCGGAGTCGATCGTCTCCAGGCGGTTGATGGTGCGGCACAGGGTGGACTTGCCGGACCCGGAGGGTCCGATGACCACGACGACTTCACCGCGGGCGATCGTCAGGTCGATGTCCTGGAGTACGTGCAACGCGCCGAAGTGCTTGTTGACGCTCTTCAGGACGACCAGTTCGCCGGTCGCGGCCACATCTTCCTTGGCCACCGATACTTCGGTCATCGCTCTCAGGCTCCGTCCTCCTCGGTTTCGGAGGACAGTAGTAACCCTCTACGACCTGCGTCATTACATCTGAGGGGAATCTGAGCATCACGATCCGATAGCAATCGGACACGTGTCGTAGCACTTGTCAGCAGTGCTCATATCGGCCGGGTAACGGAAGGGCTCCGCAACCGGAACCCTCTTGACGCCGTCCTCATCCATCAGCGTGACTGCACAAGGTGCACGCGCGCGTGCACGCGTTTTTGTACACAAACAGATCGTACGGCCAGTGAACCGAAGGGGGACCGGGTGAGACTGCTGCTCGTCGAGGACGACAACCACGTCGCCGCCGCCCTGTCGGCGGTCCTGGCGCGGCACGGCTTCGACGTCACGCACGCGCGCAGCGGTGAGGAGGCCCTCCAGGCCCTCGTCCCCGAGGTCGACGGCTTCGGTGTCGTCCTGCTCGACCTGGGCCTGCCCGACCAGGACGGGTACGAGGTCTGCGGCAAGATCCGCAAGCGCACCAGCACCCCCGTGATCATGGTGACGGCCCGTTCCGACGTGCGCTCCCGCATCCACGGCCTCAACCTCGGCGCCGACGACTACGTGGTGAAGCCGTACGACACCGGCGAGCTGCTCGCCCGGATCCACGCGGTCAGCCGGCGCACCTCCCACGAGGACACCTCCAGCGGCATCGAGACCGAGCTGCGGCTCGGCCCGGTGCACATCGAGCTGCCCACGCGCCGGGTCAGCGTGGACGGAACGGTGATCCAGCTGACCCGCAAGGAGTTCGACCTGCTGGCCCTGCTCGCACAGCGGCCCGGGGTGGTCTTCCGCCGGGAGCAGATCATCAGCGAGGTGTGGCGGACCAGCTGGGAGGGGACCGGCCGCACCCTGGAGGTGCACGTCGCGTCCCTGCGCGCCAAGCTGCGCATGCCCGCCCTCATCGAGACCGTACGCGGAGTCGGCTACCGGCTCGTCGCGCTTGCCGGATAGCGGGGCCGGGTGCGCACTCGTCTGCTCCCGCTGCTGATCGTCCTGATGGCGGCCGTGCTGCTCGCGCTCGGCGTGCCGCTCGCCGTCAGCCTGGCCGGCGCCCAGCAGCAGAAGGTCGTCGTGGACCGCATCGACGACACCGCGCGCTTCGCGGCCCTCGCCCAGTTCGTCACCGACTCGCCCGACGGGACCGCCGGCGCGTTCGAGAACGAGCGCCTGGCGACGCTCAGCAGCGAACTCGCCAGCTACCACGAGGTCTACGGCATCCGGGCCGGTGTCTTCTACCGCAGCGGCCGTGCCATGGCCCACGCCCCGGCCAGGTGGTCGCTGCCGGAGGAGGGCGAGGTGCGCGAGGCCTTCGACGAGGCGCTGCTCAGCCGCCGCAGCCACGACCCCCGGCAGGTGTGGCCCTGGCAGCGCCGCAACCTCGTGGTCGCCTCGCCGGTCATCCGGGACGGGGACGTCGTCGCCGTCGTCGTCACCGACTCGCCCACCGGGCAGATGCGCTCGCGCACGCTGCACGGCTGGCTGGTCATCGGCGCCGGCGAGTTCGCCGCGATGCTGCTGGCCGTCGGCGCCGCCCTGCGGCTGACCGGCTGGGTGCTCAAGCCGGTGCGGGTCCTGGACGCCACCACCCACGACATCGCCACCGGACGGCTGAAGTCCCGGGTCGCCGCCGCCGGCGGGCCACCGGAACTGCGACGCCTGGCCCGGTCGTTCAACGAGATGGCGGACAACGTCGAGGACGTGCTGGAGCAGCAGCGCGCCTTCGTCGCCGACGCCTCGCACCAGCTGCGCAACCCGCTCGCGGCGCTGCTGCTCCGCATCGAGCTGCTCTCCTTCGAACTGCCCGAGGGCAACCAGGAGATCGCCTCGGTCCAGGCCGAGGGCAAGCGCCTCGCGCAGGTCCTGGACGACCTGCTCGACCTGGCGCTGGCCGAGCACACCGAGGCCGACCTGAAGATCACCGACATCGGCGAGCTCGCCGCCGAACGCGTCGCGGCCTGGGCGCCGACCGCCGAGGCCAAGGGCGTACGGCTGGTGGGCGACTGCCCGCCCACGACCGCGTGGGCCGACCCGGTCGCGCTCTCCAGCGCGCTGGACGCCGTCATCGACAACGCGGTGAAGTTCACGCCCGAGGACCAGACCGTCGAGGTGGGCGTCGCCTCCAACGGCAACACCTCCACCATCGTCGTCACCGACCACGGCCCCGGCCTCACCGACGAGGAGCTGGCCCGAATCGGCGACCGCTTCTGGCGCAGCGGCCGGCACCAGAACATCAAGGGCTCGGGCCTCGGACTGTCCATCTCCCGGGCGCTGCTCGCCGCCGGCGGCGGCTCCATCGCCTTCGACCGCAACGAACCGCACGGACTCCGGGTGACCCTGCGCGTGCCCAGGTCGGGGCCTACGGCTTGACCGACTGGTAGTAGCGCTGGGCGCCGACGTGCAGCTGGAGCGGGTCGGTGTAGATCGCCGTGCGGACGTCGACGAGCTGTGCGGAGTGGACGGTCGCGCCGATGCCGTCCCGGCTGTCGATCACCGTGCGGGTCAGCCACTCGGTGAGCCGGGGATCCATGTCGTTGCGCGTCACCAGCAGGTTGGACACCGCCAGCGTGGGCACCGGCTCGCCGCGCTGGATGGTGGGGTAGGCCGACTCCGGCATCTTGGTGGCGCGGTAGTACCGCGTGGCACCGCCCTGGTCGTGCAGCTTGGCCACGAGTGAGGCGTCGATCGGCACGAACCGGAAGGCCGACGCCGACTTCTTGGCCAGCCGGCTGAGCCCGTCCGTGGGCAGCCCGCCCGACCAGAAGAACGCGTCGAGGCCGTGCCCCAGCCGCTTCGGCCCGGTGTCGATGCCGTCCGACGACGGCTCGATGTCCTTCTCCGGGTCGATACCGGCCGCCTTGAGCACACCGTTCGCGATCAGCCGCACACCGGAGTCGGGCAGCCCTATGGCCACGCGCTTGCCGCGCAGGTCCGCGACGGAGCGGATGTCCGAGTCGGGCGGCACGACCAGCTGGACGTAGTCGTCGTACAGGCGCGCGACGCCGCGCAGCCGGTCGGCGCCCGCGCTGTTGTCGAACTTGTACGTGGCGACGGCGTCGGCCGCGGCGATCGCGAAGTCGGCCTTGCCCGTCGCCACGTCCGCCACGTTCTCCTGCGAGCCGGCACTGGTCAGCAGCCGCACCTTCAGATCCGGCATGTCCCTGTCGATCTCGGCGCGCAGAAGCTCGCCGTACTCGTGGTAGACCCCCGCGCGCGTGCCCGTGCTGAACCTGATCGTCCCGGCCGGTGGCTCCTCGGCCCAGGGGCGCAGCCACCACAGCAGCAGCCCGAGCACCACGAGGGAGGCGGCACCGCCCTGCAGGGCCCGGCGCCTGCCGATACGGGGGAGCGTCCTGGACATGCGCGAGATCCTGCCAGCCGTGGGGCCGGTCTGACCAGGGCGGGGCCCCGGGCCGGGCGGACCGGGGTGTCAGTGGCGGCCACTACAGTCGCCGTCATGAGCTCCTCGCCCGCTGACCTGGTCCGTGAATTCCACCGCGCCTTCGGCCTGGACGTCCGCAGCAGCCCGACGGAGATCCCCCCGGAACTCGCCGCCCACCGTGGCGAACTCCTCGCGGAGGAGGCCGCGGAGGTGGCCGAGGTGTCGGTGACGGGCCCGCTGGACCGGCTCGCGCACGAGCTGGCGGACGTCGTCTACGTCGCGTACGGCACGGCCCTCGTCCACGGCATCGACCTCGACGCGGTGCTCGCCGAGGTCCACCGCTCCAACATGACCAAGATCGGCCCCGACGGCTCCGTCTCCCGCCGCGCGGACGGCAAGGTCCTCAAGGGCGAGCACTACGAGGCACCGGATGTGCCGGGCGTGCTGCGGAAGCAGGGGTGGGTGCCGGGCGGGGGCGAGTGACCCGGGCTGCCCTGGCGCCCACCCTCCCTCAGTCGGCCACCGGTGCCTCCGCCTCCGCCGCCCGGGGCGTCGGCTCCGTGCGGTGCGGCTCGCGGCGCCGGGCCCACCAGGTCGCCACCGGCTCGGTGTACCGCGCGGTGAGCGGCCCCAGGACGACCAGGATCAGGACGTACGCCGTGGCCAGGGGGCCGAGGGACGGTTCGATGCCGGCCGCGACCGCGAGCCCCGCGATGACGATCGAGAACTCGCCGCGGGCGACCAGCGCACCGCCCGCCCGCCAGCGGCCCTTGACGGAGATCCCGGCCCGCCGGGCGGCCCAGTAGCCGGTGGCGATCTTCGTCAGCGCGGTGACGACGGCCAGGCCCAGGGCCGGCAGCAGGACGGGCGGGATGCTCGACGGGTCGGTGTGCAGCCCGAAGAAGACGAAGAAGACCGCCGCGAACAGGTCGCGCAGCGGGCTCAGCAGGGTGTGCGCGCCCTCCGCCACCTCGCCCGACAGCGCGATGCCCACCAGGAAGGCCCCCACCGCCGCCGACACCTGGAGCTGCTGCGCGACACCCGCGACCAGGATCGTCAGGCCCAGCACGACCAGCAGCAGCTTCTCCGGATCGTCGCTGGAGACGAACCGTGAGATGACCCTGCCGTAGCGCACGGCCAGGAACAGCACGAGCCCGGCCGCGCCCAGCGCGATCGCCAGGGTCACGCTCCCGGCCATCAGGCCGGCCCCCGCCACCAGCGCCGTCACGATGGGCAGGTACACCGCCATCGCCAGGTCCTCCAGCACCAGCACGCTGAGGATCACCGGCGTCTCCCGGTTGCCGACCCGGCCCAGGTCGCCGAGCACCTTCGCGATCACGCCGGACGACGAGATCCAGGTGACACCGGCCAGGACGACGGCGGCCACCGGCCCCCAGCCGAGCAGCAGCGCCACCGCCGCCCCGGGCAGCGCGTTGAGCGCGCAGTCGACCAGACCGGACGGGTAGTGGGTCTTGAGGTTGGAGACCAGGTCGGTCGCCGTGTACTCCAGGCCCAGCATCAACAGCAGCAGGATGACGCCGATCTCGGCGCCCGTGGCGATGAACTCCTCGCTCGCGCCCAGCGGCAGCAGACCGCCCTCGCCGAACGCCAGGCCGGCCAGGAGGTACAGCGGTATGGGCGACAGCTGGAAACGGGCGGCGAACCGGCCGAGGAGGCCGAGGCCGAGGATGATGGAACCGAACTCGATCAGCAGGACCGCGGAGTGCACCGGCTCACTCCCGACCGAGTATCGTCGCGGCCGCGTCCACGCCCTCACGGGTGCCGACGACGATCAGCGTGTCACCACCCGCCAGCCGGAAATCGGGTGCGGGCGACGGGATCGCCTCGGCCCGGCGCAGCACGGCCACGACCGACGCGCCCGTGTCCGTCCGCATCCGCGTGTCACCCAGCACCCGCCCGTTCCAGCGCGAGGTCGCGGCCACCTCGACACGCTCGGCGACCAGCCCCAGGTCCGTGGTGTACAGCAGGCTCGGACTGTGGTGCGACGGCTTCAGCGCGTCGATCAGCGACCCCGCCTCCGAACTGGTCAGCCGCAGCGACTGCGCGCAGGAGTCGGGATCGTCGGCCCGGTACACGTTGACCGTGCGCGTCCCGTCGCGGTGCGCCACCACCGACAGATGGCGGTGTTCCCGGGTCTCCAGGTCGTACTGGACCCCGATGCCCGGCAGCGGCGTCGCCCTCAGGCGCGGTGCTGACACGTTTCTTTCCCCTAGTTCGTGTGGTTGGTAGCGCTTCTTGTCGGTGTGGTGATGACTGGTGTCGATCATCAAACGGTCAACTCCGCATGCTGCCATCCGGCCGTACGGTGACGACATGGGTGTCGTGACGGATATACGCAGCGGCCGGCCGCCGGAGAGGGTGGAGGGGGCGATGTCGTACGCGAAAGCCGGAAGGGACGGATCCAGGAACGTGTCCTTGTTCTGGCGGATCTTCTCGCTCAACGCCGCGGGACTGGTCGTGGCCACCGCGCTGCTGCTCGGCCCGGTCACCGTCTCCACCCCGGTCCTGGCGGGCGAGGCGGTCGTCCTGCTGGGCGGCCTTGCGCTGCTGCTCGCGGGCAACGCGCTCGTGCTGCGCTTCGGCCTCGCACCCCTGCAACGCCTGGGCCGGGCCATGGCCACCGCCGACCTGCTGCGACCGGGATCCCGCCCGGTGGTCGCCGGCCCGGCGGAGACGGCCGGGCTGATCACGACGTACAACAGGATGCTCGACCGGCTGGAGGCCGAGCGGGCCGCGGGCGCCGCCCGGGCACTCTCCGCGCAGGAGAGCGAACGGCACCGGATCGCCCGGGAGCTCCACGACGAGGTCGGGCAGACCCTGACCGCCGTCCTCCTCCAGCTCAAGCGCGTCGCCGACCGGGTGCCCGAGGACCTGCGCGAGGACGTGGGCCAGGCGCAGGAGGCCACCCGGGCCGGACTCGACGAGGTCCGCCGCATCGCCCGCCGGCTGCGCCCCGGAGTCCTGGAGGAACTCGGACTGGCCAGCGCCCTGCGCTCGCTCGCCGCCGAGTTCACGACCCATGGGCTGACCGTGCGCCACCACGTCAGCGCCGACCTCCCCGCCCTGACCCCGGAATCGGAACTCGTCGTCTACCGGGTGGCCCAGGAAGGCCTCACCAACACCGCCCGGCACGCCGCCGCCGACCGAGCGGAACTCCGGCTCCAGCCGGTGCCCGGCGGTGTCGAACTCCTCGTACGCGACAACGGCAGGGGCCTCGGCGGCGCACCCGAGGGCGCCGGCATCACGGGGATGCGCGAGCGCGCCCTCCTGGTCGGCGCCGCCCTCACCGTGGAACCGGCCCCGCACCGGGGCACCGACGTACGGCTGCGCATCCCCGTGACCGAAGGACCCCAAGGACCCCGCTGATGCCCACCCCCACCCCGATCCGCGTCCTGCTCGCCGACGACCACACCCTCGTACGCCGAGGCGTGCGCCTCATCCTCGACGGGGAACCGGACCTGACCGTGGTCGCCGAGGCCGGGGACGGGGCCGAGGCCGTCGCACGGGCCCGGGAAACCCCCGTCGACCTGGCCGTCCTGGACGTGGCCATGCCCCGCATGACCGGCCTCCAGGCGGCCCGCGAGCTGTCCCGCCGGCTGCCCGGCCTGCACATCCTGATCCTGACGATGTACGACAACGAGGAGTACTTCTTCGAGGCGCTCAGGGCCGGGGCCAGCGGCTACGTCCTCAAGTCCGTCGCCGACCGCGACCTGGTCGAGGCCTGCCGGGCGGCCGTGCGCGACGAGCCGTTCATCTACCCCGGGGCCGAACGGACCCTCGTCCGCTCCTACCTGGAGCGGCTGCGCCGGGGCGACGGCCTGCCGGCACGCGCCATCACCGAGCGCGAGGAGGAGATCCTCAAGCTGGTCGCCGAGGGCCACACCTCGAAGGAGATCGCCGAACTCCTCTTCATCAGCGCCAAGACGGTCGAACGCCATCGCGCCAACCTCCTGCAGAAGCTCGGCATGCGCGACCGCCTGGAGCTGACCCGGTACGCCATCAGGGCCGGACTCATCGAGCCCTGAGCCCCGGGCGGGGTTCCGGGGCCGGGTTGTCCACAGGCGACCGAGCCACTTCCGCCGACCGCCTACCCTTGTCCCCATGAGCAGCATCGACCGGAGCCAGTCAGTGGGCGGCACGCGCACGTACGAGGTACGCACCTACGGGTGCCAGATGAACGTCCACGACTCCGAGCGATTGGCCGGGCTGCTGGAGGACGCGGGGTACGTCCGCGCCCCCGAGGGCGCCGACGCGGCCGACGTCGTCGTCTTCAACACCTGCGCCGTGCGGGAGAACGCCGACAACAAGCTCTACGGCAACCTCGGCCACCTCGCGCCGAAGAAGGCCGCCCGCCCCGGCATGCAGATCGCGGTCGGTGGCTGCCTGGCACAGAAGGACCGCGACACGATCGTGAAGAAGGCGCCCTGGGTGGACGTCGTCTTCGGCACGCACAACATCGGCAAGCTGCCGGTCCTGCTGGAGCGCGCCCGCGTCCAGGAGGAGGCGCAGGTCGAGATCGCCGAATCCCTGGAGGCGTTCCCCTCGACGCTGCCGACGCGCCGCGAGAGCGCGTACGCGGCCTGGGTGTCGATCTCCGTCGGCTGCAACAACACCTGCACGTTCTGCATCGTCCCGGCCCTGCGCGGCAAGGAGAAGGACCGCCGCCCCGGCGACATCCTCGCCGAGATCGAGGCCCTGGTCGCCGAGGGCGTCTCCGAGGTCACCCTGCTCGGGCAGAACGTCAACGCGTACGGCTCGGACATCGGCGACCGCGAGGCCTTCAGCAAGCTGCTGCGCGCCTGCGGGAAGATCGACGGCCTGGAGCGCGTCCGCTTCACCTCCCCGCACCCCCGCGACTTCACCGACGACGTCATCGCCGCCATGGCCGAGACGCCGAACGTGATGCCGCAGCTGCACATGCCGCTCCAGTCCGGCTCCGACCCGGTCCTGAAGGCGATGCGCCGCTCCTACCGCCAGGAGCGCTTCCTCGGGATCATCGAGAAGGTCCGCGCCGCCATCCCGCACGCCGCGATCAGCACGGACATCATCGTGGGCTTCCCCGGAGAGACCGAGGAGGACTTCGAGCAGACGCTGCACGTGGTGCGCGAGGCCCGCTTCGCGCAGGCCTTCACCTTCCAGTACTCCAAGCGCCCCGGCACCCCGGCCGCCGAGATGGACGGCCAGATCCCCAAGAAGGTCGTCCAGGAGCGCTACGAGCGTCTCGTCGCCCTCCAGGAGGAGATCTCCTGGGAGGAGAACAAGAAGCAGGTCGGCCGCACGCTGGAGCTGATGGTCGCCGAGGGCGAGGGCCGCAAGGACGACACCACCCACCGTCTGTCCGGCCGCGCCCCCGACAACCGACTCGTCCACTTCACCAAGCCGGACCAGGAGGTCCGCCCCGGCGACGTGGTCACGGTCGAGATCACCTACGCCGCCCCGCACCACCTCCTCGCCGAGGGCCCCGTCCTCGACGTGCGCCGCACGCGCGCGGGCGACGCCTGGGAGAAGCGGAACGCGGCCGAGCAGGCCAAGCCCGCCGGTGTGATGCTGGGCCTGCCGAAGATCGGCGCCCCGGAGCCCTTGCCGGTCGCGGCGAGCGCCTGCGGCTGCGACTGAGCGCGGCTGCGTCAGCCCCGGGCTGCGGGAGCCGTTTGCGGCCGTGTGAGCCGTGGAACAGGGCTCTCCGTTCCCCGGGCACCCGGAGGAGGTGCGACGCCGTCGTGATCGGCGTGCGTGGGGGCGGACCCTGAGGGTTACCCTGCCGATCATGCTTGTCGCCGCCGCTGTCTGCCCCTGCCCGCCCCTGCTGGTTCCCGAGGTCGCCGCGGGCGCCGCTCCGGAGCTGGACGCCGCGCGAGCCGCCTGTACGGACGCGCTGGGCGTGGTCGCCGCCGCCCGGCCCGACCGGCTCGTGGTCGTCGGGCCGGTGGACGGCGCCGGGCCTCAGCCGTACCCGCAGGGCACTCCGGGGTCGTTCCGGGGCTTCGGCGTCGACCTCGGCGTACGACTGGGGCCGGGCGAGGCCGCCGGCGCGGAACGGCCGCTGCCGTACTCGCTGGCGGTGGCCGCCTGGCTGCTGGAGCGGGCCGGGTGGTCGCACGCCCCGGTCGAAGGGCTCGGCGTGGGGGACGAGCTCGCGCCCGCGCGGTGTGTCCGGACGGGCAGGGACGTCGCCGACCGGGCCGAGCGGGTGGCCCTGCTGGTGATGGGCGACGCCAGCGCGTGCCGGACGCTCAAGGCCCCCGGCTATCTCGACGAACGGGCGGCGCCCTTCGACGCGGAGATCGCGCGTGCGCTGAGCGCCGTGGACCTGGCCGCACTCACCGCGCTGGACCCCGGGCTCGCCCGCGAGCTGAAGGTGTCCGGCCGGGCCCCCTGGCAGGTCCTGGCGGGCGCGGCCGAGGGCGCGGGCCTCGGCGGATCACTGCTGTACGAGGACGCGCCGTACGGAGTGGGGTACCTCGTCGCCACCTGGTCGTAGACGGGCCGTCGGCGGGGACGGCGGCACGATTGCGGGCCTGCGGGCGCCCGGGCGCCCGGGCGCCCGGGCGCGGGAAACGGCGGACGGCCGGGAGCGCTCCTGCTCCACGGCCGTCCGCCGATGTGCCCTTCAGTGTGCCGTTGTGCGTTCAGGAAGCGGGCGGTGGTGCGTCCGGCGGCGGTGTCATGCCGCTGGTGCCGGGCGGCGGGGTGCGGTCGCTCGTGCCGGGCGGCGGGGTGGTGCCGCTCGTGCCGGGCGGCGGCGTCGTGCCGCCCGCGTCCCGTCCGCTGTCGCCCTGGTGCGCGAGTCGGTCCATGGCGCCCTTGGCCCTGCCCGTGCCCGACTGGATCCTGTCGCTGTACTTGCCCTTGGTCCTCTTGTCGACGACCTGCGCGGCCTTGTCGAGACCGTGCTGGATCTTGTCCTCGTGCCGCTGCGCGAGGTCCGAGACCTTGCTCTTGGCCGGGCCCAGCTTGGCCTTCACGTTGTCCAAAAGACCCATGGTTCACCTTCCCTCGCGCGGGACGCTCAGGTGCGGGCGCCCTCGCCGGCCTCGTTGTCGGCCGCCTTGTCGGAGGACTGCTGCTTGGGGATGTCGACGCCTTCGGTCTCGGTGACCTCGGCGCCGGCCTCGGTGGCGGGCTTGTCCGCCTCCTTGGCTCCGTCGGCCCCCTTCGCCTCCGCTGCCTCGGCCGCCTCCTCCGCCTCGGACCCGGCCTTCGCCGTGTCGGCCTGTGCCTCGGCGGCAGACGACGCCTCCGTTGTGGCCTTCGACCGCCGGAGAAGTCGTGCAAAAACGCCCATATCCACTCCATACGTTACTCGTGCGGGCGAAATCCCGCGTTGCCCGGTGCGTCCGTTTGCGCGGCCCGGGCCACCGCCTCTGTGATCCGGCGGCAGGAACCTCGCAACGGGCAACGACCCCGGGGCCGTGGCGTCACGTAACTCGTTCGAGAGCGGGGTGGGAGGTTTGCGAGACTGGGGCGGTGAGCAGTGCACCCCCCGCCCCCCGCGTCATCGCCGTCGTCGGCCCAACTGCGGCCGGAAAGTCCGATCTGGGCGTTTTCCTGGCCCAGCGTCTCGGTGGCGAGGTCGTCAACGCCGACTCCATGCAGCTCTACCGAGGGATGGACATCGGCACCGCCAAGCTGACGCCCGAGGAGCGCGGCGGAGTCCCGCACCACCTCCTGGACATCTGGGACGTGACCGTCACGGCGTCCGTCGCCGAGTACCAGCGCCTGGCCAGGGAGCGGATCGAGGCGCTGCTCGCCGAGAACCGCTGGCCGATCCTGGTCGGCGGCTCCGGACTGTACGTCCGCGGGGCCGTCGACAACCTGGAGTTCCCCGGCACCGACCCCGAGGTCCGCGCCCGCCTGGAGGAGGAACTCACGCTGCGCGGCCCGGGCGCGCTGCATGCCCGGCTGGCCGCCGCCGACCCCGAGGCCGCGCGCGCGATCCTGCCGAGCAACGGCCGCAGGGTCGTCCGCGCCCTGGAGGTGATCGAGATCACCGGCAGGCCCTTCACCGCGAACCTCCCCGGCCACGACTCGGTGTACGACACGCTCCAGATCGGCGTGGACGTGGCCCGCCCCGAGCTGGACGAGCGCATCGCGCGCCGGGTCGACCGGATGTGGGACGCCGGTCTCGTCGACGAGGTGCGCGCACTGGAGGCGCAGGGGTTGCGTGAAGGGCGTACGGCCTCGCGCGCGCTCGGCTACCAGCAGGTGCTCACGGCGCTCGCCGGGGAGTGCACTCTCGACGAAGCGCGGGCCGAGACCGTACGTGCCACCAAGCGCTTCGCGCGCCGTCAGGATTCATGGTTCAGGCGGGATCCGCGGGTGCACTGGTTGAGTGGGGCCGCGGCCGACCTCACGGAACTTCCGCAGCTCGCGCTGTCTTTGGTCGAACGACCGGTTACAGCCTGATCACGTCATGGCATCGGGACGCCCAGGCCGTCATCCGGTCCTTCGGCGGCGTGCCATCATCGAGCTTCGATCGACCGAGTTGAGTCCTAGTTGGGAGGGCGCGTGGCGATGGAGGCCGGCCCTCGCGACACCGCACAAGGCACCGATCACATCACCGCCGAGCGGGATGTGCCGGAGCACGAGGACGGACCGGAGCAGGAGACGGACCGTCTCAGCTCCGACGGGCCCGACGAGACGCCGAGTGTGACGGACGACGGCCCCGAGCCCGACGAGATGTTCGCGGGCGAGGTCGAGGTCGAGCTGCGCCCGCAGCGCCGGCTGCGCATCTGGCAGCTCGCGCCCATCGTGAGCCTGGCGGCGCTCGGCTCCCTGATGTTCGCGTTCCCGCTCGCGTTCGACTTCGGCGACAGCGGTGCCGTCATCGCCATGCTCGGCCTGCTGATCTGCTCCTGCGCGGCCGGCTGGGGCATGATGGCGGCCCGCCGCGTCGGCTACACCTGGCCGGGCCTGCCGGCCAAGGGCTCCGGCCGCAGACCGGACTGGCGCGTCGTCCTCGCGTACGCCGTGATGGTGACGGCAGTGGTCGCCCTGGCCGTGTGGCGGGTGGCCCGGCTCCGCTAGGGGGTGTCCGCAAAGTCCCGCCTGCCCCGCGACGCCCGGCACGCCCTCTCGCCGCACCGGGCGAACACCCGAGTACAAACCAGTACGCGGGCGTCCGCCCGGCACGCCGAGAGAACGCTCCCCCAAGCCCTCGGCTTCGCCCGAGCAGGGGGGACCCCCATGACGCCGCGGGGCCCGCCCTCCGGGCGGACGGCGGGACTTCGCGGGCGCCCCCTAGGGCGCCGCAGGCTGGAGCGCCCCTCAGGGGCGCGGGGAACTGCGCGACCAGCCACGCCGTCCCCGCACGCGACCACCACCGGGCCCCTCCCCGTGGAGTGCCCCGTACGATCGAAGGCATGAGCACGCGGATCGCCTTCCTCAAGGGCCACGGCACCGAGAACGACTTCGTGATCGTCCCGGACCCCGAGAACGTCATCGACCTGCCCCCGGTCGCCGTCGCCGCCCTGTGCGACCGCCGCGCGGGCATCGGCGGCGACGGCCTGCTGCACGTCGTGCGGTCCGCCGCGCACCCCGAGGCCCGGCACCTGGCGGCCGAGGCGGAGTGGTTCATGGACTACCGCAACGGCGACGGCTCGATCGCCGAGATGTGCGGCAACGGCGTGCGGGTGTTCGCGCGCTACCTCCAGCGCGCCGGGCACGTGACCGAGGGGGACCTCGCGGTCGCCACGCGCGGGGGCGTGAAGACCGTCCACATCGCCAAGGACGGTGACGTCACCGTCGGCATGGGCAGGGCGCTGCTCCCGGAGGGCGACGTCACGGTGAGCGTCGGCGAGCGCAGCTGGCCCGCGCGCAACGTCAACATGGGCAACCCGCACGCGGTGGCCTTCGTCGACGACCTGTCCCACGCCGGCGACCTGCTCTCCCCGCCGCCCTTCAGCCCGGCCACCGCCTACCCGGACGGCGTGAACGTCGAGTTCGTGGTCGACCGCGGCCCCCGGCACGTCGCGCTGCGCGTGCACGAGCGCGGCGCCGGCGAGACCCGCTCGTGCGGCACGGGCGCGTGCGCGGTCGCCGTGGCCACCGCCCGCCGCGACGGCGCCGACCCGGCGGTCACCGGCGCCCCGGCGACGTACACCGTGGACGTCCCCGGCGGCACCCTGGTGATCACCGAGCGCCCCGACGGCGAGATCGAGATGACGGGCCCGGCCGTGATCGTGGCCGAGGGCGAGATCGACGCGGACTGGCTGACGGCCGCCGCAGCCGCATGAGCGGGGCGCAACCGGCGTGAGCGGGACGCATCCGGCATGAGCAGAGCACACCCTGCATGAGCAGAGCACACCCTGCAGGAGTAGGACGCAACCGGGCTGAAGCAGCGGCACGTCTCCGGCCGCTCGGCGCGAAACGGCCGTTGATAATCGGCCACTTGGCGAGAAGCGAGCCGCAGGGGCCACAGATGCGGGGGTACAAACCTCACATTCGTCCCTCGAATGGGTGATCAGTTTCACGCTCGGCGAGAGGCGGTCAGCCGGGCGTGGTGGGCTCGATAGCATCAAGCACCGGCCCGGACGGGGGACCGAAGCCGCCCCCTGAGCCGTGTCCGCCCTGGGGCACCCCGTCCGCCGGTTGACGCAGCCGGAGGTGCCCATGAGTGCGGAGGCCACGAATTCCGTGACCCCAGGCCCGATGCCGGGCGCGGTGTCGGGACCGGTGACGCCGACAGCCCCGCGCAGAAAGGCCCGCCCCCGGATCGACCTGCGCCGCCTCGGCAGAGCCGCGCTGCTCGGCCCCGCCGCCCGCGACCGGCTGCCCGACGCCATCAGCCACGTCGTCGACGCCCACCGCGCGCACCACCCCGACGCTGACCTCGAACCCCTGCGCCGCGCCTACGTCCTGGCCGAGTCCTCGCACCGCGGCCAGATGCGCAAGAGCGGCGAGCCGTACATCACGCACCCGCTGGCCGTCACCCTCATCCTCGCCGAACTCGGCGCGGAGACCACGACGTTGACCGCGTCCCTGCTCCACGACACCGTCGAGGACACGGACGTGACGCTCGACCAGGTCCGCGACCAGTTCGGCGAGGAGGTCCGCTACCTCGTCGACGGCGTCACCAAACTCGAGAAGGTCGACTACGGCGCCGCCGCCGAGCCCGAGACCTTCCGCAAGATGCTCGTCGCCACCGGCAACGACGTCCGCGTCATGTCGATCAAACTCGCCGACCGGCTGCACAACATGCGCACCCTCGGTGTCATGCGCCCCGAGAAACAGGAGCGCATCGCGAAGGTGACACGTGACGTGCTCATCCCGCTCGCCGAGCGGCTCGGCGTCCAGGCGCTCAAGACGGAACTGGAAGACCTGGTCTTCGCGATCCTGCACCCGGAGGAGTACGCGCACACCAGGGAGCTGATCGTCCGCAACGCCGCCCGCTCGGACGACCCGCTCGCCGAGGTCGCCGACGAGATGCGCACCGTCCTGCGCGAGGCGGACATCCCGGCCGAAGTCCTCATCCGGCCCCGCCACTTCGTCTCCGTCCACCGGGTCTCGCGCAAACGCGGCCGGCTCCGCGGCTCCGACTTCGGCCGCCTGCTGGTCCTGGTCAACGAGGACGCCGACTGCTACGGCGTCCTGGGCGAACTCCACACCTGCATGACGCCCGTGGTCTCGGAGTTCAAGGACTTCATCGCCGTCCCCAAGTTCAACCTCTACCAGTCGCTGCACACCGCCGTCGCCCGCGAGGACGGCCAGGTCGTCGAAGTCCTCATCCGCACGCACCAGATGCACAAGGTCGCCGAGGCCGGCGTCGTCGCCCTCGGCAACCCGTACGCCCCCGCCCCCGACGACCCGGCCGACGGCGAGCGCGTCGACCCCACCCGCCCCGGCTGGCTCTCCCGGCTCCTCGACTGGCAGGAAGCGGCACCCGACCCCGACCACTTCTGGTCGACCCTGCGCGAGGACCTCGCCCAGGACCGCGAGATCACCGTGTTCCGGACCGACGGCGGCACGCTCGGCCTGCCCGAGGGGGCGACCTGCGTGGACGCCGCGTACGCGCAGTACGGCGAGGACGCGCACGCCTGCATCGGCGCCCGCGTCAACGGCCGCCTGGCGACCCTGAGCACGGTCCTGAGGGACGGCGACACCGTCCAGCTCCTCATGGGCCAGGACCCGGCCTCCGAGCCCTCCCGGGAATGGCTGGAGCACGCCCACACGCCCGCGGCCCGGATCGCCATCCAGCGGTGGCTCGCCGCCCACCCGGCACAGGCGGAGGCCCAGCGGACCGACGCGCAGGACGCCCAGGACCGGGCCGCTCACCGGTCGGCCGCCGGCGTACCCGACCCGGACGCGGCCGCCGAGCAGCCCGCCGCCCGGCCCGCCGCGGGCAACGTCCTCACGGACCGGCCCGGCGCGGCCGTCCGGCTCGCCCGCTGCTGCACTCCCGTACCGCCCGACGAGATCGCGGGCTTCGCCGTACGCGGGGGAGCGGTCACCGTGCACCGCGCCGAGTGCGCCGCGGTGGCGCGCATGCGGGACGGGGGGCGTGCGGAGGTCGGCGTGCGCTGGGGGGAGGCCACCGAGTGCCGGGTCACGCTCGTCGCCGAATCGTTCGTCCGTCCCCATCTGCTCGCGGACCTCACCGAGGCCATGGCCCTCGAAGGCGCCGAGATCGTCTCCGCGACCGTCGAGCCCCCGACCCAGCAGCAGGTGCGCCACACGTACACCGTGGAGCTCCCGGACGCGGCCCAGCTGCCCGCCCTCATGCGCGCCATGCGCAATGTGGCGGGGGTGTACGACGTGAGCCGGGCACAGCCGCAGCCGCAGCCGCAGGGCGGCTGAGGCGGCAGGCGGCGCAGACCCCGGTCCCCGGTTCGGGTGGGCCGGGCGCGCGTCGTCCGTGCCGCGCACGCGCGCGCTGGTAGCCGTGGGGCATGCTCCCGACCCCCCACAGCCAGGCCGCCACCCCCACGCATCGGCGCCGGACGGCCGCCGCTCCCGCCCATCGGCACCGGACGGCCGCCGTCCCCGCCCATCGGCGCCGGACGGCCGCCGCCCTGCTCGCGTCGGCCGTCTCCGTCTGCCTCCTCGCCGCGAGCGCGCCCGCCGTCCCCCTCGGCGTCGGCGACCGCCTCTACCCGCACCTCGGCAACCCCGGCTACGACGTCGCGTCGTACGACCTCTCCTTCACGTACCCCGGCAACAACAGCGAGCCGCTGCGCGCCGTCACCACCATCGACGCCTGGACCACCGCCGACCTGGACCGGATCAACCTGGACTTCGCCCACGGCACGGTCCACTCGATCGAGGTCGACGGCGAGCCCGCCGCGTACCGCACCGCCGGCGAGGACCTGGTGATCACGCCCGAGGACTCCGTGTCGGACGGCACCTGGATGCGGATCACCGTGCGGCACGACAGTGACCCCGTCCCGGCCAAGGGCCGCGAGGGCGGCTGGGTGCGTACCGCGGACGGCCTCGCCATGGCGAACCAGGCCGACGCCGCGCACCTGGTGTTCCCCTGCAACGACCACCCCTCCGACAAGGCGATGTTCACCATCCGGGTCACCGCGCCCGACGGCCACACCGCCGTCGCCAACGGCCTGCCCGCCGGCGTCGACCGGTCCGGCGGCGCGACCACCTGGACGTACCGCACGCAGCACCCCATGGCCACCGAACTCGCCCAGGTCTCCATCGGCCGCTCCACGGTCCTGCACCGCACCGGCCCGCACGCCCTGCCCGTGCGGGACGTCGTACCGACCCGGTACCGCAAGGCCCTCGAACCCTGGCTGGAGAAGACCCCCGGCCAGCTCGCCTGGATGGAGAGCAAGGTCGGCCGCTACCCCTTCGAGACGTACGGCCTGCTCATGGCCGACGTCTCCACGGGCTTCGAACTGGAGACCCAGACGCTCTCCCTCTTCGAACGCGAGCTCTTCACCGAGCCCGCCTACCCCGCCTGGTACGTCGAGTCGATCATGGTCCACGAGCTGGCCCACCAGTGGTTCGGCGACAGCGTCACCCCCCGCACCTGGTCCGACCTGTGGCTCAGCGAGGGACACGCCACCTGGTACGAGGCGCTGTACGCCGAGGAGCGGGCCGGCAAGCCGCTGCGGGACCGCATGAAGGCCGCGTACGGCGCCTCCGACCGCTGGCGCGCCGCCGGGGGGCCGCCCGCCGCCCCCAAGGCACCCGAGCCCGGCCGCAAGACCGGCATCTTCCGGCCCAACGTCTACGACGGCGCCGCGCTCGTCCTCTACGCCCTGCGCCAGGAGATCGGCCGCCCGGCCTTCGAAGCCCTGCAACGCGCCTGGGTCGGCCGGTACCAGGACGACAACGCCACGACCGAGGACTTCGTCCGGCTCGCCGCCGAGATCTCCGGGCGCGACCTGGACGCCTTCTTCCAGGGCTGGCTGTACGGCGAGCGGACCCCGCCGATGCCGGGGCACCCGGAGTGGAAGCCGGAGACGCCCGCGAAGCCGGCCGCGCCCGGGGAACGGACCGGGCCGACGAAGCCGGCCGCGCCTGGCAGGGCAGCCGTGCCCGAGAGGGCAGCCGCGTCTGACAGGGCAGCCGCGTCTGAGAGGACAACGGCGTCCGCGGGAGCGGCGGCTCGATAACCCAGTGACGAGACGCCCCGTGCCGTGCGACCATCTTCAGGTCGGCGCGGCACTGAGAGCCGGGAATCTCCCGGCCCGCTCGTGCGTTGTCGACGGTGACGGAACAGCTCCGAGCTCTCCGTCACCCCCAACGGTTTCCCAGCTACGTAAGGATCCAATGACCTCCTCTTCTTCCCCTTCCCAGGACACCAAGCGCTTCGCGCACAGCCACCCCGAGGGTCTTCGGGCCGATGCCCTGATGGAAGAGGACGTCGCCTGGAGCCACGAGATCGACGGAGAGCGGGACGGCGACCAGTTCGACCGCTCCGACCGCGCGGCTCTGCGCCGCGTGGCGGGCCTCTCCACCGAGCTCGAGGACGTCACCGAGGTCGAGTACCGCCAGCTCCGCCTGGAGCGGGTCGTCCTCGTCGGCGTCTGGACCACGGGAACCGTGCAGGACGCGGAGAACTCCCTCGCGGAGCTCGCCGCCCTCGCGGAGACGGCGGGCGCGCTGGTGCTCGACGGTGTGATCCAGCGCCGCGACAAGCCCGACGCGGCCACCTACATCGGCTCCGGCAAGGCCGAGGAGCTGCGCGACGTCGTCCTCGAGACGGGCGCGGACACCGTCATCTGCGACGGTGAGCTCAGCCCGGGCCAGCTCATCCACCTCGAAGACGTCGTCAAGGTCAAGGTCATCGACCGTACGGCCCTGATCCTGGACATCTTCGCCCAGCACGCCAAGTCCCGAGAGGGCAAGGCACAGGTCGCGCTCGCGCAGATGCAGTACATGCTGCCGAGGCTCCGCGGCTGGGGTCAGTCGCTGTCCCGGCAGATGGGCGGCGGCAAGGGCGGCGGCCTCGCCACCCGTGGTCCCGGTGAGACCAAGATCGAGACGGACCGGCGGCGGATCCGCGAGAAGATGGCGAAGATGCGCCGGGAGATCGCGGAGATGAAGACCGGCCGCGAGATCAAGCGCCAGGAGCGCAAGCGCCACAAGGTGCCGTCCGTGGCCATCGCGGGCTACACCAACGCGGGCAAGTCCTCGCTGCTCAACCGCCTCACGGGCGCGGGCGTGCTGGTCGAGAACGCCCTGTTCGCGACCCTCGACCCGACCGTGCGCCGGGCCGAGACCCCGAGCGGACGGCTGTACACACTGGCCGACACGGTCGGGTTCGTACGCCACCTGCCGCACCACCTGGTCGAGGCGTTCCGCTCCACGATGGAGGAGGTCGGCGACTCCGACCTGATCCTGCACGTGGTGGACGGTTCGCACCCGAACCCGGAGGAGCAGCTGGCCGCCGTGCGCGAGGTGATCAGGGACGTCGGCGCCACCGACGTACCCGAGATCGTCGTGATCAACAAGGCGGACGCGGCCGACCCGCTGACGCTCCAGCGGTTGCTGCGTGTCGAGAAGCGCTCCATCGCCGTCTCGGCCCGCACCGGCCGGAACATCGACCAGCTGCTCGCTCTCATCGACGACGAGCTGCCCCGCCCCTCGGTCGAGATCGAGGCGCTCGTGCCGTACACGCACGGCAAGCTGGTCGCCCGTGCCCACGACGAGGGCGACGTGATCTCCGAGGAGCACACCCCGGAGGGCACCCTGCTCAAGGTGCGGGTCCACGAGGAACTGGCGGCGGAGCTCACGCCGTACGTCCCGGCGCCGCTGGCCTGACCGGCCTGACGCCGCCGGCCCGACCGGCCGACCGAAAAGGCCCGTCCCCGAGTCGATCGGGGACGGGCCTTCTTCGCGCGCGCCGGTCAGCGGCCGCCGTACGTCTTGCTCATGTTCTGGTAGAGCGCCTCGGCGTCCCGGCCCAGTTGCGGGCCGGCCAGCCAGCTGTTGTCGGCCGGGCCGATCGAGGTGTTGGAGACCAGCACGGACTTGCCGTTCAGCACCCGGAACCAGCCGCCGCCGGACGAACCGCCGGTCATCGTGCAGCCGATGCGGTACATCGTCGGCAGGGCCGGGGAGAGCGAGAACCGGCCGGGGACGTCGACGCACTTGAACATCTTCAGGCCGTTGTAGGGCGGCGCGGCCGGGTAGCCCCAGGCGCCCATCTTGGCGGCCTCGGCGGCGGACGGGGCGGAGAAGTCCACGTCCAGTGCTGCGCCGACCGTCTCCTCCAGGGACTTCGCCCCCTGCTCGGGCTTCACGTGCAGCACGGCGTAGTCGTAGGCGGCGCCGTCCCCGCCGGTCTCCGAGCCGCCCTGGATCCACTGGTTCGAGGTCGACGCCCAGTCCGCCCACCAGTTGCCGTACGGGGCGATCTCGGCCGGGTTCGCGTTGCTCAGCTCGGCCTCGGACTTGCCGAGGTCGTTGTAGGCCGGGACGAACACGATGTTGCGGTACCAGCCGCCGTTGCCGCCGGCGTGCACGCAGTGGCCCGCCGTCCACACCAGGTTGGACTTGCCCGGGTGGTTGACGTCTTTGATCACCGTGCCCGAGCAGACCGCCGGGCCGTCGGGGGAGTCGAAGAAGACCTTCCCGACCGGCGCCGCGTTGCGGTGGTACGGCGTCTTCTCGGCCTGCGCCCGGACGGGGGCCGGATCCGGGGCGCTGGCGCCCTGGCCGGCCGACGCGTCCTTCGTCGTGACCGTCTTGTTCGCCTCCTGGGCGGACCGCATCCGGTCCGGCTTCCAGAGGCCCTCGATCACCGGGTTGACGAAGTCCTTGGCCTCACTGAGCCACTTGTCCTTGTCCCAGTCCTTCCAGCCGCCGTCCTTCCACCGGTCGACGTCGATGCCGTGCTCCTTGAGCTTGCTCGCGAGGTCGGCCGGGAGCTGTACCTTGCCGCCGCCGTCCGCGCCGTTCCCGGCGGCCGGGGAGGCGGTGGCGTCGGGCTTGTCGCTCGCCGGGTCCGCCGAACCACCACAGGCGGTGGCGGTGAGCGCCAGGGCGGCGACGAGCCCGGCCGCGGCGAGCGCGGAGCGTCGCCCGCGCTTCGGCGCCGCGGGCGTACGTGTGGAACGCATGGTGCGATGACCCCCGTTGGTGCGTACGAGATGTGGTGCTGCGTGCGCATGTCACGCGCGTGCCGCCGCAGCCCTCGGGCCCGGCGCGACACCCCACTATGCCCGTGGGGTTGAGGGCGTACCGGGGTGGCGTGGTGAAGGTTTCCGTGAGCCCGGGGGTGGTGCGCCGGGGGTGGTCGGTGGGGTGCCGGGCACGTTCGGAGGGGGCGGGCGTGAGGCCGGTGGGAGGCGCCGGGGTCATGTCGGGTGGGGCGTCGGGCGCGTTCCCAGGGGGGGAGGGCGCCCGGCGCGTTGCCGATGCGCCGGGCGCCACCCCACCGCGAGATGTTCAGGCCGGCGCGCTCACCGGACCGCCGAGGCGTTCAGCAGGGGCTCACCGGCCCGCCGAGGGGTTCAGCAGGGGCTCACCGGACCGCCGAGGGGTTCAGCAGGGGCTCACCGGCCCGCCGGGGCGTTGAGCCGGCGCTCACCGGCCCGCGAACTTCTCGCTCACCGAGTCGTACACGCCCTTCGCGGCCTCGCCCAGCCGCGGTCCGGCCAGCCAACCCGACGTCACCGGGCCGATCGAGGTGTTGGACACCAGCGCCGGCTTGCCGTCCGCGCCCGCCGCGACCCAGCCGCCGCCCGACGAACCGCCGGTCATGCTGCAGCCGATGCGGTACATCGTCGGATCCGACGCGGTGACCGACAGCCGGCCGGGCCGGTCCTGGCACCGGTACAGCTTCTGCCCGTCGTACGGCGGCGCGGCCGGGTAGCCGATCGCCGTGACACTGTCGACCTTCGGCACGGCGGGCGCGTCGAAGTCCACCGGCAGCGCCGAACCGACCGTCTCCTCCAGCGACTTGCCGCCGCTGCCCTTCTCCGGCGTCACGTGGATGACCGCGAAGTCGTAGGGGGCGCCGTCCCCGCCCGTCGAGCCGCCCTGTTCGATCCACTGGTCGGAGGTCTGCACCCAGTCACCCCACCAGACGCCGTACGGCGCGACGTCCTCACGGGTGGCGTTCTCCAGCTCCGCGACCGACTTGCCGTCGTCGTTGTACGACGGCACGAACGCGATGTTGCGGTACCAGCCGCCCTTCTTGCCCGCGTGCACGCAGTGGCCCGCCGTCCACACCAGGTTGGACTTGCCCGGGTGGGCGGGGTCCTTCACCACCGTCGCCGAGCAGACGGCCGAGCCCTTGGGCGAGTCGAAGAACACCTTCCCGGCCGTGGGAACGGCGGCGTGGTACGACGGCGGCACCGCCTGGGCCTCGACCGGCTCGGGCGTGGGGTCGGTGACGCCCTGGTCACCCGAGAGGTCGCTGTCGTCGACGCCCTGGTCGGGCTCCTCGGCCTCGCGCATGCGGTCCGGGTTCCAGAGCCCCTCGATGATGGGGTTGACGTACTCGTGGGCCTCGCGCAGCCAGTCGTCGCGGTCCCAGTTCTTCCAGGCGCCGTTCTTCCACTTGTCGATGTCGATCCCGTGCTCACGGAGCTGGTCCCTGATGTCGTCCGGGATCCTGAGCTTGCCGTCGTCGGAGGCGGTGGCGGACGCGGAGGCCTCCCCGCCCGCCGCGGCGTCCCCCGACTCGCAGCCGGTGGCGGTCAGCGCGAGCGCCGAGGCGAGTGCCACGGCGGCCAGCACGGGGGAGTTCCTGCGGCGCGCACTCCCCCCTCGGCTGGTGGTGGACGACGGCCGTGTGGATCGCATGATCTGACTCCCCCTGATATTGACGAACATGGACGAAACCGGTGCTCCGGCCGCCGTTTTCCCACCGCTGCACGGGGACTTCGGGCCGACTCACCGCGTCCGGGAACGGCACCACACCCTATGGGGTGGCTGTGGGGGAGGCCCGACGGAACAGCAACAGTTCCGTCACGGAAAGGATCTTGAGGCAACCCGTACGGGATCCCACCTGGTCACGGTCGGGGGGCGGCGACTCGGATCTACGACTTGTTCCGCCGGTGGCAGTGGGAGGGCATCCGGCACCGGATCCTCTCCGAACTCCAGTGCCGGGCCGATCTCGGCACGCGGCTGGCCCGGCGGCGTGGTGACCTTCAGAAGAGCCGACCAAGCGCCGAATAATATTGCGGTACTATTTTTTTATGACGCAGCACGCCGACGCTGACACAAGACGCAGCCAGGTCGCCTCCGCGCTGATGAGCGTGGTCGCCGAGCGGGGACTGGCGCGGACCACTCTCGCTGACGTGGCGCGGACGGCGGGTGTCTCCGTAGGACTCGTCCAACGCTATTTCCGCTCGAAGGACGAGCTGCTGAGGTTCGGCATCGAGTATGTCTACCGGCGCGCCGAGGAACGCATCGCCGCCATCCCGGTCGAGCCGCCAATCCGTGAGTTCGTCGTGCGGTTGATGGAGACGTTCCTGCCGCTGACGGCCGAGCGGCGCGCCGAGCTGCGGGTCTGGCTGAGCTTCGTGCAGGCGTCGCTGACCGACGCCGACATGGCTGCGACCCACCGGGACGCTACCGAGCGGCTCCTGCGGGGCGTCGAGGAGGCACTCCAGGGCGCTCAACGGGCCGGCGAACTCGCAGCGGACGTCGACACCGAGGCGGAGGCGGCGGCACTGGTCGCGTTCGTGGACGGGCTGTGCCTGCACCACGCGGCGACCGGCAACGGGTTCGGCGCGTCCCGCCTCAGCGCCGCGCTGGACGCCTACGTCGACCGGCTGTTCGACTGATGAGCGCCACGCTGGCGCTGGCGCTGGCCGGACTGGGGCTGCTGGACAGCACAAGCTTCGGCACCCTCCTGATCCCGATCTGGCTGTTGCTCACCCCGGGGCGGGTGCGCGCCGGCCGGATCGCCGTCTATCTGGCTACGGTCGCGACGTTCTACCTCTGCGTCGGCGTGCTCCTGGTGCTGGGGGCCGATGCGGTGCTGGAGGGCGTTCGGGCGACCTTCGCCGACGTTGCCCCGACGCACCTTCGGATCGCACAGCTCGTCCTCGGCTTGATCGTCATCGCCTTGAGCTACTGGCTGGAGGCCCGTGCCCGCAGCCGCGCAGGCAAGCCGGGCCGGCTGCAGCGCTGGCGGACGGCGGCGATGTCGGGTGCCGTGCCGGACGGCCAAGGCCCGGACCGCCGGGACACGCGGGGCGGAGGGGTGCGCGGCCTGATGAGCCTCGCGTTGGTGGCCACGGCGCTGGAGGTCGTCACGATGGTGCCCTACCTGGCGGCCGTGGGCTTACTCGCGAACGCCGATCTGACCTGGCAGGCCATCGGCGGGGCGCTGGCCGGCTATTGCGTCGTGATGATCCTCCCGGCGGTCCTCCTCGGTGCCGTCCGGATCGCCGCGCACGACCGGGCCGAGCCGGTGCTGCAGCGGATCAACGACTGGTTCACCCGCAACAGCGCCAAGGCGCTCGGCTGGACCGTCGGGGGAATCGGCATCGGAATGGTCCTCAACGCCGTGATCGCCCTTCTCACCTGACCGCCTGAACCCGCGTCAGGCTCGAGCAGGTCTGGTACTGCAACTTCCGAAACACGCCTTGGACGGTCATCATCACCAGCCGGCGCACGCTGCTCGGCATCGACGCGGACGTGCACGTCGAGTTCGACGCCCTCAGCGAGAGCACCCCCCCGTGCGATGGCCGGCGACAGCCTGCGCCGGGGCTCGCGCACGGTCGACGACACGCGAACGACGCTGTGGCGACCCTGGATGCCGGTGTTGGCCCCCGTGCGACGTGCCGGCTGTTGTGCCACGAGCCGGAAGAGCCGCTCGCGTGCCTGCCCGCGGGCACGGGGACCGTCCCGCAGCGTGCCCTCCCGGTGTGCCAAACCGGCTGCCGCCGACCATCCGGCACATCGCGGACCGGATCGTCGCCGACCGGACTCCGCCCGCCCTGCGCACCGAGCCGCACCCACCACCAGGACCAAGGGCTGGAGCCGATGCGCTCGACGATCCAGGAACTCGACCCGGTGATCCTCATCGAACTCGGCACCGTCGACCGCCTCACCGGAGACCACGACAGTGCCCGTACCTCTTACGCGCCGCCCTGCGGATGAGCTCCGAAGCGTCGGACCGCAACGGCCACACCTGGGCCGCCCACGCGAGATCGGGTGCAGCCCGGGCGCTGATGGCACGCGGCAAACTCCGCCCGCTGCAAGGTGAGGAGGCGGCGGCTGGGGAGGATCTGGAACAGGCCTTGGCGGAGTACACCGACCTCGGTTCGGCACAGGCCGCGGAACTCCATGACCTCCTCGGCAGGTGAGACGCCCCGTCGCACACCTCGGGGTCGCAGCGGGACCCGCCCGGGTCATGCCCCGGGAAGGATCTTGAGGGCAACCCGTAACCGCGTGAGCGGTCCGGGGTTGGTAGCGGTGGGGGTCCTGCTGTCTGCACGCGGCCCTGTGTGCCCGTGCCCAGTGGGAGGTCAGGGAAGTCGTGGCGGAATCCACCCAGGGGGGACGCGCGTCGGAGGAGGCCGCTGTGGGGCGAATGCCGGTGAGGACCCTTCCCGACGATGCCGTCGACGACACCGCGCCCGGTGCGCGATCCGCGCATGAGGGAATCCTGCGGCGCCAGTCCACGCGCGAGTCCGCGGCCCGGACCTACGCCCGGGCCCTGCCGATCGTTCCCGTACGGGCGCGGGGGCTCACCATCGAGGGCGCGGACGGCCGCCGCTACCTGGACTGCCTCTCGGGCGCCGGCACACTCGCGCTCGGGCACAACCACCCGGTCGTGCTGGACGCCATCCGCAAGGTCCTCGACTCCGGTGCGCCCCTGAACGTCCTCGACCTGGCCACGCCCGTCAAGGACGCCTTCACCACCGAGCTGTTCCACACCCTGCCGCCGGGGCTCGCCGGTCGGGCACGCGTACTGTTCTGCGGACCGGCCGGCAGCGACGCCATGGAGACCGCCTGCGAACTCGTACGCGCGGCGACCGGGCGGACCGGCCTCATCGCGTTCACCGGCGCCGGCCACGCAAGGCCCCCCGGGCCGCTCGAGGCATCCGCCGGCGCCCTCGACCAGGTCGTCCGCCTGCCCTACCCGCAGGACTACCGCTGCCCGTTCGGTGTCGAGGGCGAACGCGGGGCCGACCTCGCCGCCCGCTGGACCGAATCCGTGCTCGACGACCCCGGCTCCGGCGGGCCGCATCCCGCCGGGGTGATCGTCGAGCCCGTCCCGGGCGAGGGCGCGGTGAACCCCGCGCCGGACGCCTGGCTGCGGCGCATGCGGCAGCTCACGGCCGACCGGTCCGTCCCGCTGATCGCCGACGAGATCGAGACGGGCGTCGGACGGACCGGAGCCTTCTGGGCCGTGGAGCACAGCGGCGTGACCCCCGACGTGATGGTCCTCTCCAAGGCCATCGGGGGCAGCCTGCCGCTGGCCGTCGTCGTCTACCGCGACGACCTCGACGCCTGGGAACCCGGCGCCCACGCCGGCTCCTTCCGCGGAAACCAGCTCGCCATGGCCGCCGGCACAGCGACCCTCGCCCACGTCCGGGAGAACCGTCTCGCCGACCGCGCGGCGACACTCGGCGCGCGGATGCTCGACCAACTCCAGGACCTCGCCGGGGAGTTCTCGTACGTGGGGGAAGTGCGGGGGCGGGGGCTGATGATCGGCGTCGAGCTGGTGGATCCGGAGGCGGAGCCCGGAGCCGGGCGAGTGGCCGGGGCCGCGGGAGACGGTGACGGGGATCGGCCGGTGACGGCGGACAGCGTGCGCCGCCCACATCCCGCCGCCCCCGACCTGGCCGCCGATGTCCAGCGGGAGTGCCTGCGGCGCGGCCTCATCGTCGGACTCGGCGGCCGTCACACGAGCGTCGTACGGCTGCTGCCGCCCCTGACGATCTCCGACGAACAGGCGGCCGCCGTGCTGGACCGTCTGGCCGACGCCGTCCGGGCCGCGGCTCGGTGCCATCAGGGCGTGCGACAGCAGCGCCGTACCCGCGAGTGAGCGTCGACAGCGCGCGACTTCACTCATGAGCGACCACGCCGCGGGACTCCGCTCTCCCACCGGCGCGCCGAGCCGTAACCCCACGGCGCCTGGACCCCGACCGCACGATCAGGAACCACCCCACGAGGTAGCCGTCTTGAACGCCATCCCCGAGCCCGACGCCCACGCCGCGACGCGGGGAGCGGGCCCCCTCGACGCCCGGACGCCGGAGACGGGGGTGACCTCCGTAGTTCCCCACCAGGGGCCCACGGCGCCTCCCACCGGAGGCATGGACGCCGGCCCCACCCCCGACCTCCTAAACCACCCCGACCCGGACATCGCCGCCCAGGTGGCAGCGATGGAGAACCTGCTGCGCTGCTGGGTCCGCGAGACCGGCCCGCCCGCCCCCTCCGACGGCGTCCTCCGCATCCCCCTCCCCGCCAGCGGCACCGCCCTCCTCGCTCCGGTCCGCTACTGGTCGCCGACGGGCTGGCACCGCTTCGGCCTTCCGCGTCTGGCCGACGCTCCCGACCACGCCCCGCCGGCCGACGCCGTCACGGTCGCCGCCCTGCTCGGCAGGGAGGCGCTCACTTCGTCCAGGGCGAGGACGGCGGCTGCCTGCGCTTCCGCCCCCAGCGGCGGCCTCGCGACCGGTCTCCTGGCCGACGCCGACGCCGACGCCGATGCCGACGCTGAGGCCGAGGCCGACGCTGAGGCCGACTCGGACTCCGCGGCCGGCGAGGTCATCGACCTCGTCGCGAATGTCGCCGGCTCACTCCGCCGCGTCGCCACGTTCGTCCGTGACCGCCGGGAACACCCGGCCGACGCACCCGACCTCTTCCTGGCCGCCGAACAGGCACTCGTCCTCGGACACCCCCTGCACCCGGCTCCGAAGAGCCGCGAAGGACTCTCCGAGACCGAAGCCCGGCGGTACTCACCCGAAACGCGCGGTTCCTTCCCTCTGCACTGGATGGCTGTCGCCCCCTCCGTCCTCGCCACCGACTCCTCCTGGACCGAACGCGGCCGCCCTGTCGCCGCACCCCGGCTCACCGCACGCCTGGCCGGGACCGGACTGCCGCTGCCGGACGGCTACGTCCCACTGCCCCTGCACCCCTGGCAGGCGCACGACGTCCGGCACCGTCCCGAGACAGCCGCCCTGCTGGACAGCGGACTGCTCCGCGACCTCGGCCCCCACGGCACTCCCTGGCACCCCACCTCCTCCGTACGCACCGTCTACCGCTCCGGTGCCCCCGCGATGCTCAAACTGTCGCTGGGCCTGCGCATCACCAACTCCCGCCGCGAGAACCTCCGCAAGGAACTCCACCGCGGTGTCGAGGTCCATCGCCTGCTCCGCGGTGGCCTCGCGCAGCAGTGGCGGGCCGTGCATCCGGGCTTCGACATCGTGCGCGACCCGGCCTGGCTCGCTGTCGACGGCCCCGACGGCGTCCCGTTGCCCGGGCTGGACGTGATGATCCGCCACAATCCGTTCAGCCCCGCGGACGACGTCTCCTGCGTCGCCGGACTCGTCTCGCCTCGCCCGCGCTCCCCGATCCGGCCGGGGACGGCCGAGTCGGGTGCTACCCAGCCGGGGACGACCCAGCCGGGAGCAATCCGGTCGGGGACGATCCGATCAGAACCGACCCGGTCAGGAGCGGTCGCCGACCGGCCGGAGGCCGGGAACCCGGTCCCCCCTCTGTCGTCCCGCCTGGCCGAGGTCGTCACCGGCCTCGCCCGCAGGACCGGCCGCCCCCGCGGAGCCGTAGCCGCCGAGTGGTTCCTGCGCTACCTCGAACACGTCGTGCGCCCGGTCCTGTGGCTGGACGGCGAGGCCGGCATCGCCCTGGAGGCCCACCAGCAGAACACGCTGCTCCTGCTGGACGCCGAGGGCTGGCCCACGGGCGGCCGCTACCGCGACAACCAGGGCTACTACTTCCGGGAGTCCCGGCGCGCGGACCTCGACGCGCGGCTGCCCGGCGTCGGCGAGCAGAGCGACACGTTCGTCTGCGACGAGGTCGTCGACGAGCGCCTCGCGTACTACCTGGCCATCAACAACGTGTTCGGCCTCATCGGCGCCTTCGGATCCCAGCAACTGGCCGGCGAGCGGCTGCTGCTCGCCGCCTTCCGCCGTTTCCTCGGACACGTCGCCTCCGGCCCGGCCCGGCTGCGCACCTCGCTGCCCGCCCTGTTGCTCGACTCACCCGTCCTGCGCTGCAAGGCCAACCTCCTGACCCGGCTGCACGGCCTGGACGAACTCATCGGCCCGGTCGACACCCAGTCCGTCTACGTCACCATCGCCAACCCCCTGCACTCCTGATCACCCTGACCGTCCCTGATCACAACTGACCTCCTTCCTCGCTGAGGACGTGCCCACCCCCCTTTCTGAGAGGAGCGTTTGGTGCTTCCCGCCGATCCGACCGCAGCTACCGACACCTGTAGCGGTATCGGTAGCGGTGCCGATGCCGATGCCGCTACCGATGCGGCTGACCGTGGCATGGCCGCCGCCGACTGCGCGCCTGACGCCGAGTGCGACGGACACCGGAGGACCGGTGCCCCCGGGCCGGGGACGCCGGCATCCCAGCCCGGCACTCAGTGCGGTGCCGGCTCAGGCGTGGGCGCGGACGTCGACTCCCGCGGCGGAACCGAGGCGGATTCGGGATCCGCTCGCGGAGCCGGTGCCGGTGCGGACACAGGCGCGACCGGGCGCAGCACCGGCACCGGTCCCCGTACGGGCGGGCACGGCGAGGACACCATGGATCTGCGGCTCCCCGACGAACTCGTCGCCCTCATCGCGGGTGAGGAGCCGGACGGCCACGGAGCACGGAGGTGGGACCAGGAGGACACCGCACAGCCCTCCGCCTCCGGCACCGCGCACCGAGACCCATCCGCCCGCCCGGCCCTCCCACACCACGACGACCTCCTCGACCACGTCGCCGACTGGGGCCCGGCCGACACACCCGCGGGCGTCTTCCGCCTCGTCCCCGTGCGCGTCGAACGCGACCTGCCGCTCATCAGCCGCTGGATGAACGACCCGGCCACCGCGGCGTTCTGGGAGCTGTCCGGACCGCAGGACGTGACCGAGGACCATCTGCGGGCCCAGCTCGCCGGCGACGGGCGCAGCATGCCGTGCATCGGTGTGCTGGACGGAACGCCCATGAGCTACTGGGAGATCTACCGGGCGGATCTGGACCCGCTGGCCCGTCACTATCCCGCCCGGCCTCACGACACGGGAGTCCACCTCCTAGTCGGCGCGGTCGCCGACCGGGGGCGCGGTCTCGGCGGTCTGCTGCTCAGAGCCGTAGCGGATCTGGTTCTGGCGCGGCGCCCCTCCTGCGCACGCGTCATCGCGGAACCCGACATTCGCAACACCCCCTCCATCGCTGCCTTCCTGACTGCCGGCTTCCGGTTCTCCGCCGAGGTCGTCCTGCCCGCCAAGCGGGCCGCCCTCATGGTCCGAGACCGGTCCCTCCGGCATCTTCTGTAGCGCTGTGTCACCGCGCCATCACTCATCGAACGCAGGCGGAGCCGCGGCAGTTCCCACCAGCCGCACGACTTCTTCTTCGGATTTCTCGGGCTGCTCACCGACCTGCCGACGCGCGGCGCATCCACGCGGAACCCATCCTCATCCACCCGGAATCCCACCCGGAATCCCACCCGGGACCCCACCGAAACCGCGTACCCACGACCCACTGGAACCACTGGCCACGCCACCTGTCCGTCGCCCGTCCCTACCCTCGCCGAGGAGCCCACGGTCTTGATCCCGTCCCCCGTCCCCGCCTTGATCACCCGTTTGTCAGTGCCGGGTCGTAGGGTGGTCGCGCTATGACGAAGCCCTCACTCCCCGAACTCCTGCACGCTGCCGTCACTGCCGTCGGCGGTACGGAGCGCCCCGGCCAGGTGGCCATGGCCGAAGCCGTCGCGGAGGCGATCGACGACGGCTCCCACCTGTTGGTCCAGGCCGGCACCGGCACCGGCAAGTCGCTGGGCTACCTGGTGCCCGCGCTCGCGCACGGGGAGCGTGTGGTCGTCGCGACCGCCACCCTGGCCCTGCAGCGCCAGCTGGTGGAACGCGACCTGCCGAGAACGGTCGAGTCGCTGCACCCCCTGCTGCGCCGCCGCCCGGAGTTCGCGATGCTCAAGGGCCGGTCGAACTACCTCTGTCTGCACCGCCTGCACGAGGGCGTCCCGCAGGACGAGGAGGAGGGCCTCTTCGACCAGTTCGAGGCGGCCGCGCCCACCAGCAAGCTGGGCCAGGATCTGCTGAGGGTGCGCGACTGGGCAGACGAGACCGAGACCGGCGACCGTGACGACCTCACGCCCGGTATCTCGGACCGGGCCTGGGCACAGGTGTCGGTGTCGTCGCGAGAGTGCCTGGGTGCCTCGAAGTGCGCCTACGGCGCGGAGTGCTTCGCCGAGATGGCCCGCGAGCGGGCCAAGCTCTCCGAGGTCGTGGTCACGAACCACGCGCTGCTAGCGATCGACGCCATCGAGGGCGCGCCGGTCCTGCCGCAGCATGAGGTGCTGATCGTCGACGAGGCCCATGAACTCGTCTCCCGGGTCACCGGAGTCGCCACCGGCGAGCTCACCCCCGGCCAGGTCAACCGTGCGGTGCGCCGGGCCGCGAAACTCGCCAACGAGAAGGCCGCCGACCAGCTCCAGACCGCTGCCGAGGGTTTCGAGCGGCTGATGGAGCTGGCGCTGCCGGGCCGTCTGGAGGAGATCCCCGAGGACCTCTCGTACGCGCTCATGGCGTTGCGCGACGCCTGCCGCACGGTCATCTCCGCGATCGGCGCGACCCGCGACAAGTCCGTCCAGGACGAGGACGCGGTCCGCAAACAGGCCCTGGCTTCCGTGGAGAACGTGCACGACGTGGCGGAGCGGATCACGAACGGCTCCGAATGGGACGTCGTCTGGTATGAGCGCCACGACCGCTTCGGCGCCTCCCTGCGTGTCGCTCCCATGTCCGTCTCGGGGCTGCTGCGGGAGAAGCTCTTCGCGGACCGCTCCGTGGTTCTGACGTCCGCGACGCTCAAGCTGGGCGGCGATTTCAACGGTGTCGGCGCCTCCCTGGGCCTCGCTCCCGAGGGCACCGAGGGCGACGACTTCCCGAAGTGGAAGGGCATCGACGTCGGCTCGCCCTTCGACTACCGCAAGCAGGGCATCCTGTACGTCGCCAAGCACTTGGCGCGTCCCGCGCGGGACGGCGACCGCGCGGACATGCTCGACGAGCTCACGGAGCTGATCCAGGCGGCCGGCGGCCGCACCCTGGGCCTCTTCTCCTCCATGCGCGGGGCGCAGGTCGCCGCCGAGGAGCTGCGTTCCCGCATCCCGGAGTTCCCGATCCTCCTCCAAGGCGAGGAGACGCTCGGCGAGCTCATCAAGAACTTCGCGGCCGACCCGAAGACCTGCCTCTTCGGCACGCTGTCGCTGTGGCAGGGCGTGGACGTACCCGGGCCCAGTTGCCAGCTGGTCGTCATGGACAAGATCCCGTTCCCGCGTCCGGACGACCCCCTGATGAGCGCTCGCCAGAAGGCCGTGGAGGAGGCTGGCGGCAACGGCTTCATGGCGGTCGCCGCGACCCATGCCGCGCTATTGATGGCCCAGGGCGCCGGCCGCCTCGTACGGGCGTCGGGGGACCGCGGCGTGGTCGCCGTCCTGGACCAGCGTCTGGCGACGGCCCGGTACGGCGGTTATCTCAAGGCGTCACTGCCCGACTTCTGGTACACGACGGACCGTAACCAGGTGCGGAAGTCGCTGGCGGCGATCGACGCGGTGGCGAAGCAGGCGGAAGCCGGATGAACCTCGGGGTCGGTCAGTGGCGGCGAGCCACTGACCGACCCCGAAGGCGGGCATCCGGGGACACCGGCCCGTCCGGACAGCGCAGGACCCCGGAACCGGCGCAGGGGTTCCGGGGCCCGGTCAGGGAGCGGGCCTCCTGGGCCCGCCCGACGCGGCGCGCGGCGTCAGAGGTCGCGCGTCAGACGCGGCGCAGTACGGCCACCACCTTGCCGAGAATGGTCGCGTCGTCGCCGGGGATCGGCTCGTACGCCGCGTTGTGCGGCAGGAGCCAGACATGGCCGTCCTCGCGCTTGAAGCGCTTGACGGTGGCCTCTCCGTCGAGCATCGCGGCCACGATGTCGCCGTTCTCGGCGACCGGCTGGCGGCGCACCGTGACCCAGTCGCCGTCGCAGATCGCGGCCTCGATCATGGAGTCGCCCACGACCTTCAGGACGAACAGCTCACCGTCGCCGACGAGCTGGCGGGGGAGGGGGAACACGTCCTCGACGGATTCCTCGGCGAGGATCGGGCCACCGGCGGCGATGCGGCCGACCAGCGGGACGTAGGACGCGGCCGGCTTGCCCGCGGTGTCCGTGGGCTGCACCGAGGCGGCCTGGTCGGAACCGCGCACCTCGTACGCGCGCGGGCGGTGCGGGTCGCGGCGCAGGAAGCCCTTGCGCTCCAGTGCCATCAGCTGGTGTGCCACGGAAGAGGTGCTGGAGAGGCCGACGGCTTGGCCGATCTCACGCATGGACGGCGGGTAGCCGCGCCGCTGCACGGAGTCCCTGATGACCTCGATCACGCGGCGCTGGCGGTCGGTGAGCCCGGAGCTGTCCGCCCGGATGCCGGGAGGTCGGCCCGGCAGGGAGCGCTTGTGCCCCTCAGGGTTCGTGGCTTCGTTCATCGCATGCACCGGCTCCAGTCGGCCCTGGGAGCGGTCCTGGGCAGTAATGGCGGCACTGTCTGCGGTGGTGGTCACGTCGGCCCCTCTCGATGGTCTCCCTGCTAGCCAACGGTAGTTGCTTTCGAAAGGTTGCGCCAAACACACGTTCGAGTGAAAAAACGCGAATCGCCGGACGCGATCATGTGTCCGGGTGTATTGGCGGCCGCGTCACCTGGCGGGCAAAAGGGCCCATTGCTGTACTCTTCACCGCCGGGGTGATCGCCTCGTGGACTGCTGCCCCAGTCTGCCATCCGGCATTCCCCTGCCCCGGGGTCAGCGCTCATCTGTGCGGGAGCCCCACGTCCCCTCCTCGCGGCGCCCACGGTATCTCCGCATGCGCCGTAGCGATACTGCTGTGCACGAAGGGATGCGGCCGCAGCCGGATCAGGCCGTGAACGGCGGTGCCGTGGAAGGTGTGCGAGGGTGGCGCGACGTCGTCCGTCACGCGCTACCTGCGGCTACTCGCGCGACACGCGCGCACTGCGTGGATGTATGAGCCAATCCCCACATCTAGTGGTTGGATTGCAGCAGCAGCCCAGAAGTTGTGGTCCCCCGGGTCTGAGTGCCCATGGTCATCGCCTATGCTTGGGGCTGCTTCGTGGGGCGCAAGAGGCCCGCGAGGCTATTGAGTCTGCTGTGAGGAGGGTTGGAGTTCATGCACTGCCCCTTCTGCAGGCACCCCGACAGCCGTGTCGTCGACAGTCGTACGACCGACGACGGCACGTCGATCCGCAGGCGCCGCCAGTGCCCTGACTGCTCCCGTCGTTTCACGACCGTGGAGACGTGCTCGCTCATGGTGGTGAAGCGGTCCGGAGTCACCGAGCCCTTCAGCCGTACGAAGATCATCAACGGGGTGCGCAAGGCGTGCCAGGGTCGGCCCGTGACCGAGGACGCGCTCGCCCAGCTCGGGCAGCGGGTCGAGGAAGCGGTACGGGCCACCGGAAGCGCCGAGCTGACCACCCACGACGTGGGGCTGGCCATACTCGGCCCGTTGCAGGAGCTCGACCTCGTCGCCTATCTGCGCTTCGCCTCCGTCTACCGGGCGTTCGACTCGCTCGAGGACTTCGAGGCGGCCATCGCGGAGCTCAGAGAAGAGACGGGACGCCCCGACGCGGACGACGGCGACCGCGAGGACACGGCCGCGGGGAGCCAGGAAGACGACCGCGGGCGCGGAGGGACGGCACAGGTCCCCGAGCCCGCAGGCGCCGCCGACTGACCGGCGGGCCGGACCCGGACGGCAGCTCCGGGCCCGGCCGGGCGGCGGCGATGTGAAGACCTGTTGCGGGCGATGTGAGTGGGTGCCCGCAACACCAGACAGAACACCGTGCCACGGGAACAACGGGGCACTTCAGGGCGTTTTCGCCCGTACAGGGAGGCGGCATGACAGAGACGGCGAGCGGTCCGGCACGGAGTTCCCGCGCCAGGAGCACCAAGGCGAGCAAGGGCCTGCGTGTCGAGCGCATCCACACCACCCCGGGGGTCCACCCCTACGACGAGGTGGCCTGGGAAAGCCGTGACGTCGTCATGACCAACTGGCGCGACGGCTCGGTCAACTTCGAGCAGCGCGGCGTCGAGTTCCCCGACTTCTGGTCGGTGAACGCGGTCAACATCGTCACCAGCAAGTACTTCCGCGGTGCCGTGGGCACCCCGCAGCGCGAGACCAGCCTCAAGCAGCTGATCGACCGCATCGTGAAGACCTACCGGAAGGCCGGGGAGGACCACAAGTACTTCGCCTCGCCCGCCGACGCCGAGATCTTCGAGCACGAGCTGGCGTACGCCCTCCTGCACCAGATCTTCAGCTTCAACAGCCCTGTCTGGTTCAACGTCGGCACCAAGCAGCCCCAGCAGGTCTCCGCCTGCTTCATCCTGTCCGTCGACGACTCCATGGAGTCGATCCTCGACTGGTACAAGGAAGAGGGCATGATCTTCAAGGGTGGCTCCGGCGCCGGCCTGAACCTCTCCCGGATCCGCTCCTCCAAGGAACTGCTGTCCTCCGGTGGCAACGCCTCCGGCCCGGTCTCCTTCATGCGCGGAGCCGACGCCTCCGCAGGAACGATCAAGTCCGGTGGCGCCACCCGCCGCGCCGCCAAGATGGTCGTCCTCGACGTGGACCACCCGGACATCGAGGACTTCATCGAGACCAAGGTCAAGGAGGAGGAGAAGATCCGCGTCCTGCGCGACGCGGGCTTCGACATGGACCTGGGCGGCGACGACATCGCGTCCGTCCAGTACCAGAACGCCAACAACTCCGTCCGTGTGAACGACGAGTTCATGAAGGCGGTCGAGCAGGGCGGCCAGTTCGGGCTGCGCGGCCGGATGACCGGCGAGGTCATCGAGGAGGTCGACGCCAAGGCGCTCTTCCGCAAGATCGCCGAGGCCGCCTGGGCCTGCGCCGACCCCGGCATCCAGTACGACGACACGATCAACAACTGGCACACCTGCCCCGAGTCCGGCCGGATCACCGCGTCGAACCCGTGCAGCGAGTACATGCACCTGGACAACACGTCCTGCAACCTGGCCTCGCTGAACCTGATGAAGTTCCTGAAGGACGACGGCAAGGGCAACCAGTCCTTCGAGGCCGAGCGCTTCCAGAAGGTCGTCGAGCTGGTCATCACCGCGATGGACATCTCGATCTGTTTCGCGGACTTCCCGACGCAGAAGATCGGCGAGAACACGCGCGCGTTCCGCCAGCTGGGCATCGGCTACGCCAACCTCGGCGCCCTGCTGATGGCCACCGGCCACGCCTACGACTCCGACGGCGGCCGCGCCCTCGCCGGTGCCATCACCTCCCTGATGACCGGTACGGCGTACCGCCGCTCCGCCGAGCTGGCCGCGGTCGTCGGCCCGTACGACGGCTACGCCCGCAACGCCGACGCCCACAAGCGCGTCATGAAGCAGCACTCGGACGCCAACGACAAGGCCGTCCGCATGGACGACCTGGACACCCCGGTGTGGGCCGCCGCCAGCGAGGCCTGGGGAGACGTGCTGCGCCTCGGTGAGAAGAACGGTTTCCGTAACTCCCAGGCGTCCGTGCTCGCCCCGACCGGCACCATCGGCCTCGCGATGTCCTGCGACACCACCGGTGTCGAGCCCGACCTCGCGCTGGTCAAGTTCAAGAAGCTGGTCGGCGGCGGCTCGATGCAGATCGTCAACGGCACCGTTCCGCAGGCCTTGCGCCGCCTGGGCTACCAGGAGGAGCAGATCGAGGCGATCGTCGCCCACATCGCCGAGCACGGCAATGTGATCGACGCCCCTGGTCTCAAGCCCGAGCACTACGAGGTGTTCGACTGCGCCATGGGCGAGCGGGCCATCTCCCCGATGGGCCACGTCCGCATGATGGCCGCGATCCAGCCCTGGATCTCCGGCGCCATCTCCAAGACGGTCAACATGCCGGAGACGGCGACCGTCGAGGAGGTCGAGGAGATCTACTTCGAGGCCTGGAAGCTCGGCGTCAAGGCCCTCGCGATCTACCGCGACAACTGCAAGGTCGGCCAGCCGCTCTCCGCCAAGAAGAAGGAGGAGAAGAAGGCCGAGGAGCCCGCCGTCGTCGAGACCAAGGTCGAGAAGGTCGTCGAGTACCGCCCGGTCCGCAAGCGCCTCCCGAAGGGACGTCCCGGCATCACCACGTCCTTCACCGTCGGCGGTGCCGAGGGCTACATGACCGCCAACTCCTACCCGGACGACGGTCTCGGTGAGGTCTTCCTGAAGATGTCCAAGCAGGGCTCGACCCTCGCGGGCATGATGGACGCCTTCTCCATCGCGGTCTCCGTCGGCCTCCAGTACGGCGTGCCCCTGGAGACGTACGTCTCGAAGTTCACGAACATGCGCTTCGAGCCGGCCGGTATGACGGACGACCCGGACGTGCGGATGGCGCAGTCGATCGTCGACTACATCTTCCGCCGCCTGGCGCTGGACTTCCTGCCCTTCGAGACCCGGTCCGCGCTCGGCATCCACTCCGCCGAGGAGCGCCAGCGTCACCTGGAGACCGGCTCGTACGAGCCGAACGAGGACGAGGTCGACGTGGAGGGCCTGGCCCAGTCGGCCCCGCGGGCCCAGGAGCTGAAGGCCGTCACCGCGCCGAAGAACGACGAGGCGACCAAGCCCGCCCCGCAGCAGGCTCACACCAGTGCCGAACTGGTCGAGATGCAGCTGGGCATCCAGGCGGACGCCCCGCTGTGCTTCTCCTGCGGTACGAAGATGCAGCGCGCCGGTTCCTGCTACATCTGCGAGGGCTGCGGCTCGACCAGCGGCTGCAGCTGACGCCGAGCGCCTGAGGAGATGACAGAGGGGCACCGTCCACGGGACGGTGCCCCTCTTGTCGTTGGCGGCGCGGGGCCTACGGGCGGTGTGCCGCGCCCATCGTCCTGGCGAAGGACACCGGGTCGCCTTCGAAGCCGTGGAGGCCGGGCCGGAAGGTCCACGCGCCGGAGCTGTCCCGGGTGAACTCCGCGACCGTCGCCGCCGTCGCTCCCAGGACGCCGCCGAAGTCGTCCTCGGCGAGGACGTCGTATCCCTCGCGGATGCGCAGGCCGGGGTTGACCACGCTGACGAAGGTGCGTTCCGCCGGGCGCTGCTGGATGACGACTCCCACCACCACGCGCGCGTACCGGCCGTCGAGCCGGTCGAGTTCCAGTGTCATGACCTCGTCGTAGCCGAAGCCCTGGCCGTCCTTGCTGTCCCGGTTGAGGTAGATGGTGCCGTCGGGGGAGCGGCTGTCGAAGTGCACCACGTAGGCGGGATCGCCGTGCGGATCGTCGGCCGGATAGGTCGCCGCGACGAGGTCCAGGTCGGTGGACGGCTGTCCCGCCGGACTGGGATCCCACCGCACCGCGATCTCCACCTTGCGAAGTCCCTTGTTGAGCCCGTCCACCAGCGTCCCCTTCCCCGTACCGACCCGCCCGTTCGCCCCAACTGCCGGGCACTCACGACTGTTTGTCCATCCTGCCACGCGCACGGGTGCGCGCGTGGGGGAGCGGTCCAGCCGAGAGTGACCGGCGCCACGCTCCGTGGCCTTACCATGGCGCGGTGCTGGTCAAGTGGATTCGCTGCACCGTGGTGGACCGCCGCGGTTTCGAGCGGGGGCAGCGGAAGTGGGCGGGGCTTCTGGGGGAGCCGGGGTTTCGCGGGCAGGGGGGTGGCTGGAGCCGGGGGCGACCGGACGTGGCGCACATCTTCGCGTTCTGGGAGAGCCGTGCCTTCTACGACTCGTTCATGGCGCGGTCCCACGACCGGCTCGCGTCGGCCCAGTCGGGCACCTTCAAGGACGCGCAGGTCAGACTCTTCGACTACCGCTTCGACGTGAAGACGGGCTTCGAACCGCGCTTCACGGACGCCGACCTGCTGCGGGTGGCGCTGTGCCGGGTCCATGAGGAGCGGGCCGAGCACTTCGTGCTGATGCAGGAGAAGGTGTGGAACCCGGCCATGGCGGGTTCGCCCGGGATGGTGCGCGGGCTGTTCGGCGAGGCACCGGGACACGAGTACCTGGTGTTGTCGATGTGGCGCTCGGCCGCGGAGCACGGCAAGTACCGCACCGAGCGAGTGGAACGGCTCGCCCTGAGGGCCCAGACGGAGGCGGACGTGGCGGCACTCACCGGGGACGTCGTGGACATGGAGCCGAGCTGGACGGTGTGATTCCGTGCCTCCACGTGCCGCACGGGGCAGCCCCGGACGCCGGGGACGGGGCGGGTGCCGGTCCGGAGGGGTGCGTTCTGCATCGGCCACGACGACCTGCTTCGGAAGAACTGGACTTTCGATCGAACGGATGTTCGGTCGATGTGGTCTGTGGTGCAGGATCTGTGTGACCTACGCTCCAAGGGCGCGGTACGTGTGCTCGACCGGCCCTCACCCGATCTAGGGTTTTGGCATGGCACGACCACGGCGCATCGTCCTTGTCCGGCACGGCGAGTCAACGGGCAATGTTGATGACTCCGTGTACGAGCGTGAACCCGACCATGCCCTGGCGCTGACCGAGCGCGGCCGGCGGCAGGCTGCGGCGACCGGCGACCGGTTGCGTGAACTGTTCGGCGACGAGCGCGTCAGCGTCTACGTCTCCCCGTACCGCCGTACGCACGAGACGCTGCGGGCCTTCCGCCTCGACCCCGGACTCATACGCGTCCGCGAGGAACCCCGGCTGCGCGAGCAGGACTGGGGCAACTGGCAGGACCGGGACGAGGTCCGCCTCCAGAAGGCCTACCGTGACGCGTACGGCCACTTCTTCTACCGATTCGCCCAGGGCGAGTCCGGCGCCGACGTCTACGACCGGGTCGGCGGGTTCCTGGAGAGCCTGTTCCGCAGCTTCGAGGACCCCGACCACCCGCCGAACGTGCTGATCGTGACCCACGGCCTGGCCATGCGGCTGTTCTGCATGCGGTGGTTCCACTGGACGGTCGCGGAGTTCGAGTCGCTGTCGAACCCGGGGAACGGCGAGGTGCGGATGCTCGTTCTGGGAGACGACGGCAAGTACACGCTTGACCGGCCGTTCGACCGCTGGCGAGATCCCGAGCCGTACGGGGTCACTGGATAGAGTGGCAGGGCGATGACCGCTGACTCCTCCCTCGACGCGCGCCTGGACCGCGCCCTGGCAGCCCTGCGCGGACTGTCCGTGGGGGACGCCCTGGGCTCCCAGTACTTCGTGCCGGTGAACTACCCGCTGCTGAAGCGGCGCGAGGTGCCGTCCGGGCCGTGGCAGTGGACCGACGACACGGAAATGGCGTGTTCCGTCGTCGCCGTCCTGGCCGCCCACCACCGCATCGACCAGGACGCCCTGGCCCGTTCCCTCGCCGGGCACCACGATTTCGACCGGGGCTACGGTCCCGCGGTCAACCGCCTCCTGCGGCTCGTCCGCGAGGGCGGCGACTGGCGCGAACTCGCCGCCGGGCTCTTCAACGGGCAGGGGTCCTGGGGCAACGGCGCCGCGATGCGGATCGCCCCCCTGGGTGCCTGGTACGCGGACGACCCGGAGCAGGCGACCCACCAGGCGGAGATCTCGGCCTATCCCACCCACCAGCACCGCGAGGCCGTCGTCGGCGCCATGGCCGTCGCCGCGGCCGCCGCGTTCGCCGCCGCGCCGGGCGGCCCGCCCGGCGCCGGGGCCCTCCTCGACGGGGTCATCGAGCTGGTGCCGCAGAAGAGCGCGGTGGGCGCGGGGCTGCGCCGGGCCCGGGACATGCTCGACTACGGTGACGCGGCCACGGTCGCGGCCGTGCTGGGCTGCGGACGGCGCACGACCGCCCATGACACCGTGCCCTTCGCCCTCTGGTCGGCCGCGAGAAGCCTCGGCGACTATGAGCAGGCGTTCTGGACGACGGCCCAGGCCGGCGGGGACGTCGACACCACCTGCGCCATCGTGGGCGGTGTGATCGCCTCGGGGAAGGCGGGTACGCCGCCCGCCGAGTGGACGGAGCGGACGGAGCCGCTTCCCGACTGGGTGCCCACGTCGGCCTAGCGGCCGCAACTCTCCGTGCGCTCCGGGAACTGTCGGTGCCCGGCCGCGCGTCCGGGTTCGCGCTTCGCTCCGTGGTTCACGAATGCGACACGATGCTGGGAAGTGCGTCTGGGCACCGCGAACGGGTGCGTCTTCGACGCCATCCCGGCGATGATGGTGTACCCGTCCAGAATGTGCGGCTGTGAATGACAGGACCAGGAAATCGAGGAGATGATCGACCAGTTGAGGGTTCCGCCGCTGCGGCCGAGCGGCGCCTGGCGGCGGCTGGCGAGGGCCGCGACCCTGCCCGGGGAGGCCAGGGTGTCGCGGGCGGTTCCGGGCGGCGTAACCTAGGGGCGCCATGCCGTACGAACCGCCTACTCACACCGTCGAGCGCTCCCTTCGAGCCACGACCGGAGCGAAGATCGTTGCAGGTGTCGACGAGGTGGGGCGCGGCGCGTGGGCCGGCCCTGTCACCGTCTGCGCGGCGATCACCGGACTCCGCCGACCGCCCGAGGGCCTCACGGACTCGAAGCTCCTCACCATCAAGAGGCGCACCGAACTCGCCGAGGAACTGCGCAAGTGGGTGACGTCGTACGCCCTGGGGCACGCCTCCCCGGAGGAGATAGACGATCTGGGGATGACGGCCGCGCTGCGGCTCGCGGCGGAGCGTGCTCTGGTCGCTCTGCCGGTCCGGCCCGACGCGGTCATCCTCGACGGCAAGCACGACTATCTCGGTGCGCCCTGGCGGGTCCGTACGGTGATCAAGGGTGATCAGTCGTGCGTGGCGGTCGCCGCGGCTTCGGTGATCGCCAAGGTCCAGCGCGACAAAATGATGGCCGAACTGGGTATCGACCATGCAGACTTCGGTTTTGCGGACAACGCCGGGTATCCCTCACCCGTGCACAAGGCCGCACTGGCGGAGCGGGGGCCCACCCCCTACCACCGGTTGTCGTGGGCGTATCTTGATGCGCTGCCCCAGTGGCGGCACCTCAAGAAGGTCCGCAGCTGTACGGACGGAAGCGTTCCGGAAATCGAGGGCCAGCTCGGCTTCGACTTCTGACGGTTTCGTCCGCACGCACGCGCCACCCGCCGACGCGGGTCGTACCAACGTTTGATAAATATCAACCCATGCCTCTCATTCCCGAGGAGCCTCAGATTCACGAGAGTGCCCAGGGTCCCCGCGCCACTCCGGCCAGCGGCCGCACCGCGCCGACCCCTCGCCCCGTACCCGGCCCCCGTCCCGCGGCTCCGTCGCGTCCCGGTCGTCCCGGCCCTCTCCGGCCGACGCCGCCGGTGCAACGTACGCCGCGTGAGGTGGCCGCCGCCAAGCCCGGCCCGTCGAGTGCCGCCCCTGCGACCACCCCGCAGATCCAGCCTGATCCCGGCTTCCGTCGAGGGCGCGCTCGACGCCGCCGAGGAGGCCGTGGACCTGCTGCTGGACTCCGGTCGCGCACCCGGCGACGTCCTGGTGATCACGACCGGCGAACAGCACCCGTGGGCCGCCCACGAGCTGTCCTTCGGCGAAACCTCCTACTGGGCCCAGCACGACGCCGGAGACGACGTCTTCTACACGGACGCCACCGTCGCGGCCCGCGCCGCGTCGCGCCCCGTGGTCGTGGTCGCCGTCAACGGCGGTACCGAGGCCGCAGCCGCGAGCGCCCTGTCCCTGGCCCACTCCCGGGCCGGCGCCCTGCTGATCGTCTGCGGTGATCCGCAGCGGATCAACTCGGTGCTGGGCGCCGGCGTCTGAGCCGGTTCCGCAGCGCCCGGCAGGGCGCTGGGAGTTGACTTCGGACGCCGCTTCAGCGGGTTCCCGCACGGTGGGCGGTTCGGCGTGCCCGAGGACCGGTGCCACCGGGCTGCGTACTGGTTTGCGAGTTCGAGAGGCGCGGTCTGCTGCCCTGGCCGGGTCGGAGCACACGCGGACTCATCAGGGGCCGCTCTGCGGGCGCGAGAACTGCCGGTCGGGCGTACCTCGTTTGAGGCGGGTCCTGGCCCGGGCGCAGCTCGTGGAGGTCACTACGACCATCGGTCCATGCCCCGGGAAGTGCTCGGCGCGGTCGCCTGCGACCGTCGGACCGAGGGCCGGGGGAAGGCTCGGGCCGCTCGCTGCGACCGCCCCGGCGTCGATCGTGGGTGCCGTACGGCTATGGGGCCGTACGGCCATTGGGCAGGGCCCTGGGGTTGCGCCGTGACGCGGTCCGTCCCGAGTCTCAGCGTGCCGCCGCCGCGCGGCGCAGGACCTCGGAGGCGGCGCCACCGGTGCGCGGCGGCGGTGGCGGTGCCTCCGAGGTGTCGAACGGCTCCGGTGCCGAGCCCGAGTGAGGACGGCGTCCGCCCCGGCCCTCGCCGAGGACCTGCCAGCCGTCACGGGTCAGCGTGATGTACGCCCCGCAGCGCAGCCCGTGCAGGGTGCAGGCGTCGCGCAGCCCCCACATCCACGCGCCGTCCTCCTCCGTCCAGCGGGCATCGCCCTCGCGGCAGTAGAGCAGCACCGCGGTGCGCACCGGTGTGCGGCGCCGCAGATCGTGCGGGATGACCCGGCGGAGCTGGGCCAGCAGCACGTTGCGGAACATCCAGCCGTCGGCCGGGGCCGGGCGGCGGACGAACGAGGCGCTCGCCCGCAGCCGCTCGTCCGGGTCGAGCACGGCGATGACAGCGGTCGCCGGCTGCGGATGGTGCCGGGCGTGGAGTCCGCTGACCACCTCACGGGGGTTACGCAGCAGCGGGATCCCGGCGGCGGCCCATTCCGCGGGTTCGAGCAAGCGGTTGGCGGAAGCGGCGGACGTCGACGCCGCTGCCGAGGCCGGAGCGAATCCGAAGGTCACGGTCCTCCCTTCGGCTACGCGCCCACACTGCGGGCGGGGTCGGATTCCTGGGAGCGCGCACCGCAGCGAAGCCCAGCCGGAGGAGCGGGCGTTCCGTGCGGGAGCGGACTTCAATTCTTCCTGTCGAACTTGAATGCGGCAACGAGCAATTGAGGCAGCCGACCGTTATCAGATGATGCGCGGCTAATATCCCCACCCCGTGCGCTGCCGGGCCACCCATGGGGCGTTCGAGCACGACACGTTCGTACGCCATGGGGGCATGCGGCGTCCAGAGTCGTGCGCAAGCGGGGAGGCGGCCGGTGTCCCGCACCCTGTGCCCGGCAGGGCACCGGCGGGTGGGAGTGGGACGGCCGCCGGCCGGCCATGCCGTCAGCCCTGGACGGCCAGCACCAGCGGCAACACCCCCTGCGCACCGGACCGTCGGAGCATGCGGGCCGCGACCGCCAGGGTCCAGCCGGTCTCCGTGTAGTCGTCCACGAGGAGGACCGGCCCGCCGGACTCGGCCAGGGCGGATGCCAGGGCGGGCGGCACGGCCAGGGCCCCGTCGAGCGCCTTGAGGCGCTGCGCGCTGTTGCTCCGGGACCCCGGGTGCGCGTCGCCCGTGTACTCGACGGTCCCCAGCAGCGGCAGCCGGCCGACGTCCGCGATGTGCGCCCCGAGGGATCGGATCAGTCGGGGCCGACTGCGGGAGGCGACCGTGACGACGCCGACCGGGCGGGGCTGGGCGTCCGGTCCGCCCGCAGCCCAGCCTCCGGGACCCTTGGCCCAGTCGGCCAGCACTTCCACGACGGCCTTCGCCACGTCGTCCGGCACGGATTCGTCGGGGGCCTGGGGGGCGAACATGGGCCGCAGCCGGTTGCCCCAGCCGATGTCCGACAGCCGCCCCAACGCGCGTCCCGGCGCGGCCTGTTCGCCGGCCGGGATGCGTCCCTTGAGGTCCACTCCGATCGCCGGCAGACCGGTGGGCCACATCCGGCGGGGTTCCACCTCGACACCCGGCCGTCCCAGGTCCACGCGCGCGGCGTCGAGCGCCTCCTGGGACGTGTCCGCCGTGAAGCGCGGCCCCGCGCAGTTGTCGCAGCGACCGCACGGCTTGGCGGCCTCGTCGTCCAGCTGGCGCTGCAGGAACTCCATGCGGCAGTCCGCCGTCGACGCGTACGCGCGCATGGCCTGTTGCTCGGCCTCGCGCTGACGCGCCACCCAGGCGTACCGCTCGGCGTCGTACGTCCACTGCTGTCCGGTCGCGATCCAGCCGCCCTTGACCCGCTTGACCGCCCCGTCCACGTCGAGGACCTTGAGCATGGTCTCCAGGCGGGAGCGGCGCAGCTCCACGAGGGGCTCCAGGGCAGGAAGGGACAGGGGTTTCTCCGCGTGCGCGAGGATGTCCAGCGTGCGACGCACCAGGTCTTCCGAGGGGAAGGCGAGCGACGCGAAGTACTTCCAGATCGCCTCGTCCTCCTTCCCCGGGAGCAGCAGTACCTCGGCGTGCTCCACACCCCGTCCCGCTCGGCCCACCTGCTGGTAGTAGGCGATGGGGGAGGAGGGCGAGCCGAGGTGCACCACGAACCCCAGGTCGGGCTTGTCGAAGCCCATGCCCAGCGCGGATGTCGCGACCAGCGCCTTCACCTTGTTGGCGAGGAGGTCCTCCTCGGCCTGCTGGCGGTCGGCGTTCTCCGTCTTGCCCGTGTACGACGCGACCGTGTGCCCGCGCTGCCGGAGGAAGGCGGTGACCTCTTCGGCGGCGGCCACGGTGAGCGTGTAGATGATCCCGGAACCCGGCAGTTCGTCCAGGTGCTCGGCGAGCCAGGCCATCCGGTGTGCGGCGTCCGACAGCCGCAGCACGCTCAGACTCAGGCTGTCCCGGTCCAGCGGACCCCGCAGCACCAAGGCGTCCGAGCTGCCGCCCGTGCCGAGTTGCTCCGCGACGTCGGCCGTCACGCGCGCGTTGGCCGTGGCCGTGGTCGCGAGCACCGGCACACCGGGCGGGAGGTCGGCGAGCATCGTCCGCAGCCGGCGGTAGTCCGGCCGGAAGTCGTGGCCCCAGTCGGAGATGCAGTGGGCCTCGTCCACCACCAGAAGCCCGGTGGCGGCCGCGAGCCGGGGCAGCACCTCGTCCCGGAAGTCCGGGTTGTTGAGCCGCTCGGGGCTCACCAGCAGGACGTCGACCTGACCCGCGGCGATCTCGTCCTGGACGGCCTCCCACTCCTCGGTGTTGGAGGAGTTGATCGTCCGGGCGTGGATGCCGGCCCGCGCCGCTGCCTCGACCTGGTTCCGCATGAGCGCGAGCAGCGGGGACACGATCACGGTCGGGCCGCTGCCCCGCGCCCGCAGCAGCGAGGTCGCCACGAAATACACCGCGGACTTGCCCCAGCCCGTGCGCTGGACGACCAGCGCACGGCGTCTGTCGGCGACCAGCGCCTCGATGGCCCGCCACTGGTCCTCGCGCAGCCGGGCCGCTCCCGAGACGTCCCCGACGAGACGGGCGAGGACCGCGTCGGCCGCCGCCCTGAGATCCGCGTTGCTCGTGTGCTCCATGCGTTCCATACAACAGGACGGCACTGACAGCCGGAGCGGTGGACCGTGCGATCGGATGCCGTTCCGACCTCGAGTGACGTGTCCCTGATCGGAGTTATCCACAGGGACAAGCGGAGGTTTGGATTCCGCGAGATCGTCTCCGCATGACGAATCACAGCGAAGCGACTGGATCCTCCGAAAACGGCGACATCACCGGGCCTGAGGCGCGGGGCGGGCATGAGGAAAGCGGAGACGCGAGGCCGGGGAGCGACCCGGCCGGGCCGTACGCCCTCGGCCCCGCGTCCGACGGCCACGGCGGCGAGCACCAGGTCACCTTGCGCACCCCGGCCGAACTGGCCGACGCACTGCCGTATCTGCTCGGATACCGCCCCGAGGACAGCATCGTCCTGGTCGCCCTGCACGACAGGGACGGTCGAGGGCGGTTCGGGGGCCGGGCCCGGCTGGGCATCCCCGCGAACCCGGACGACTGGCCGTCCGCGGCCAGGCAACTGGCCCACGGCCTGGTGAAAGGCAGCGAGCGCCGAGGGGCCCGCCCCGAGTCGATGGTCGCCTTCCTGTGCCAGGAACCGGAGAAGGGCCAGTCCGGGCAGCAGGTGATGGAGCGGCTGAGGCCCCTGGCCCACAGGCTGCGCGTCGAGTGCGGATCCCTGGACGTGGTGGTGGTCGAGGCGTTGTGCATCTCGGAGGGCCGCTACTGGTCGTACTGCTGTGACAACGCGGCATGCTGCCCGCGTGAGGGAGCCCCCATGGGCCTGCCCGGTACGTCCGTGCTGGCCGCCGCGGCCACCTATGCGGGGATCCAGGTGCGCGGCACGCTGCGAGAGCTGCGGGCCCGGCTGCAGCCCTGGGAGAACGCCGCTGCCCTCCAGCAGGAAGCCGCCCTGGACACCGCCAGCATGGCGCTGGTCCCGAGAATCCTGGACGACGCGGGCCGCGCCGAGGTGGCCGACGAAACGCTGGAACTGGCCGGGAAGGTCCTGGACCGCTTCGCCGAGGCACAGCCCGTCTCAGGCGTGCTTCTGGCGGATCTCCGCGACGACGAACTGCTCGGGCACGATGAGGCCGCCCGGTTGATCCTCGGCCTCCAGGACCGCGCGACCCGCGACCGAGCGGCCGAGTGGATGGAGGGCGACGAGGCCGCACGCGCCCTTCGCCTCTGGCGGACCCTGGCCCGCCGCTGCGTCGGGCCGTACGGCGAACACGCCGCCGCACCGCTCACGCTCGCCGGCTGGGTCGCCTGGTCCACCGGTGACGAGCTGGAGGCCCGGGAAGCCCTCGCCATGGCCCTGGGCGCCGATCCGGACTACCTCTTCGCCCGGCTGCTGCACCAGGCCTGCAACGACGGACTCGACCCCGAGTCGATCCGCACGTGCCTGCGAGCGGAGCGGGAAGGCCGTGGGCGCGCGGTGACCGACGGCTCGGAAGCGGGCGTGGACGGAACCGCATCGCGCTCGGACGGCTCCGCCACTCAGGAGGGCGGCTCGGTCGCTCGGGAGGACGGCGCCGAGGGTCGGGCGAATGGCGCCGATGCTCGGCAGGGCGGCGCCGAGGCTCGGGCAATCGGCAGCGCCACACGAGCGCTCGGCACCGAGCCTCGGGCGGACGGCTCCGCCACTCGGCAGGACGGCACCGAGGCTCGGACCACCGGCAGCGCCACACGAGTGCCCGGCACCGACACTTCACCGGTCGGCCTTGAGGCACAGGCAGACGGCGACCAAGCCGCCAGGCGCGGGACAGCCCTGCCCGAACTGGAGCCGCACCCCGAGCCGCACCCCGACCCCCGCACTGAGCCCCAGTCCCAGCCCTCACCCGCGGCGGTGCCCTCGCGCCGTCGACGCCGCTCCCGGCCCGCCGGTGCCTCCGGCGGTGCCCCTGCCCGTGCCCGGGCGGCAGGCCCTGACCCGAGCACGCGGCCGTCCCACCGGCGTACGCCGACGGGTACCACGCGCCCTGCCGGTGCTGCTGAAGCGCAAACGCGCCCCGGGCGTGCCACGCCGGCGGGTTCGGCGGGATCCAAGACGGCGCGCACAGGAGATACGCGTGCGCGTGCGGCGCGCAAGGCGGCCATGCCCTGCACGGACACCGGGCGGGAAGGTGGGCAGTCCGGCCGCAGCGCGGAGGGGGAGGAGTGAGGATCCGCCCGGCGGCCGGGAGGCACAGGGGGCAGGTGCACGGGCGTGACTCGGAGGACGTCCACACCGTTCACCTGAGTGGCGGAACGGCTGGACGGGCCGTGACGCCGCACTGCCCCTGCCCCGTCGGAGCCCTCCGGCACCGGCGCCGAACTCGATCGAGGCGCACAGAGCGCAGAGGAAGCCTTCCCATGCAACAGCCGACTCCGCCCTCCGCCGCCGACGACCGCCGTTCCTCGGACGTACCCCCGCCGCCCCTCCGGCCAAGCCGTGACCTGACCGGGTCCGGCATTCCACGGCCGGGGGCCCAGGATGTCGCTCCGCGACCGGCAGCCCGGGGCGACGGTTTCGGTCCCAGGTTCCCTGGAGGCACCTCGCCGGCCGCACCTGCCTCGCCCGGCTCAGCGCCCCCGGGGTCGGACCCACGACCGCCCGACCCGCCAGGCCCGGACCGTCCCTCTGCCCGATGGGCGACCCAGAGCCGTCGCCCCGGTCTTCCCCCTGGTCGCGGCTCGGCCTCGCCGCCACCTGCCCAGGGCAGGCCTCCATCGCCCCCGGGGCAGGCGCCCCCGCCCCGGGGTGCCACGATCCCCGGGCTGCGCTGGTCCGCCGACCTGCCGCCCGCCCACACCGTGCTGATCTGTGTCGCCCTCCCCGGCCTGGCCATCTCGACGGAGGAAGGGCAGATGACCGGCCGGGGTCTCGAAGGGTTCTATCGCGCCGGCCGACGGGTGCTCTCCCGGTGCGAGATCCGCGTGGCCGGGCGGGAACCCCTCCCAGTCCAGGCACGGATGGCCACGGCCGACCGCGCCAGGTTCGTGGGCACGCTCCGCACCTCCCCGCAGGCCGGCCCCGACCCGGACGTGCTCGTGGAACGTAACCGGTACGCGGACGGCACGGAGCGGATCACCCTGCACAGCGCGGCTCCCCGGCCGCTGCGCCTGCCGGTCGAGGTGTCCCTGGGCACGGACCTGGCCGACCTCGAGGCGATCGCCTCCGGCAGCGCGGGCCCCGAACTCCCCGCCAGCGTCCACGACTCCGGCCTGCGCTGGTCCTGCGCCACCGGCAACGCGTCCGTCACGGCCGCGCCGCCTCCCTCGGACGCCCTGGCCTCGGCCGGGCTGCTGCGGTGGGAGCTCGACCTGCCGCCCGGAGGGAGCAGAAGCGTCGAACTGAGGGTGCGGCCGGACGGAGCGGGGCCCCTGCGAGCCGTGGGCCGCGCGGCGACCAGCCCCCTCGCCGCGGCACGCGCGGAAGGCGACGATCTCAGAGTCCCCGCGCTGCTACGGACCAGCATTGAGGACCTCCAGGCCCTCTTGCTGCGCGACGCCGCGAACCCCGCCGACACCCACCTCGCCGCCGGGGCACCCTGGCGCTGCGGACTGGCCCCCGCCGACGCGCTCGTCGCCGCCCGGATGGCCCTGCCCCTCGGCACCGGCCTCGCCGCGGGGACCCTGCGCATTCTCGCCCGGACCCAAATCACGGGAGGACCGCAGTCCGGGATGATCCCCGGCCCGAGACGGGACGCCGGGCCGCACCTTCCGCCCCAGTGCACCGGTACCGAAGCCACGCTGCTCTTCCCGGCACTGCTCGGAGAGGCCCGCCGCTGGGGCCTCTCCGAGCAGGAGACGGAGGAACTGCTGCCCGCCGCCGAGCGCTGCCTGACCTGGCTGCGGACCACCGCGGGTGACGGCACCTACCTGCGCGACCCGCAACGCGGCGGGCCCGTCCGCTGCGAGACACAAGCCCACGCCCACCGCGCCGCACTGCTCGGCGCCGATCTGCTGGACGCCTGCGGACGCACAGGGGGGACAGCGCTCCGGCAGTGGGCGCAGGAATTACGGACCGCCTTCCGGAAGGACTTCTGGGTCGATGACCTCGGAGGCGGCCGGCCTGCCGTGGCCCGTGCCCCGGACGGCAGACCCGTGCCCCACCTGGGCGCGGCCGCCGTGCACCTGCTCGACACCGGCTTGCTGGGCGGGGGTGCGTCGGCACCCGGTCTGCTCGACAAGGTTCAAACGGAGCACCTCGCCCGGCTGCTCGGCAGCCCGGTCATGGACTCGGGCTGGGGTCTGCGCGGTCTGGGCGCGAAGGAAGCGGGATACAACCCGTTCGGCCACCGCGCCGGGGCCGTACGGGTCCAGGAGACGGCACTCGCCGTCGCGGGTCTGGCCGCCGCGGGCTACGAGAAGGAGGCGAGTTCGCTGCTGCGCGGCGTCCTCGCAGCAGCCGAAGCCTTCGGCCACCGCATGCCCGAGATGTACGCGGGAGAACAGCGCACGGAGGGGAGCGCCCCCCTCCCGCACCCGGCGGCCTGCCGCCCGGCGGCCACGTCGGCGGCCGCCGGAGTCCTGCTGCTGACCGCGCTGGCCGGCATCCGCCCCGACGCCCCGGCGGGGACGGTCACCCTGCGCCCCGTGCGCAGCGCCCCGCTGGGCGAGATCGGCCTCATGGGGCTGCGGGTGGCGGGAGCACCCTTCTCCGTGCGGGTCAGCCGACTCGGCCTCGCCATGGTCGAGGAGGCAGCCGACGGGCTGCAATTGGGGGTGTGACCTGGCACGACCGACCACCGCCGGATGACCGGGCCCCGACACCGCAGCTCGTACCGCACCGAAGTGGATCAGTAAGCGAAGCGACGCCGAAGGGAGTGTTTATCGTCAGGCAGACGACTATGATCGCGGCATGCCCTACGACCCGTCAGCCTTTCCGCCCTTCGCCGTCACCGTGGACCTGGTCGTGCTGACCGTGCGCCGCCATGCCCTGTGCGCGCTGGCGGTACGCAGGGGGGAACCGCCGTTCCAGGGGCGCTGGGCGCTCCCCGGCGGCTTCGTACGGGCCGATGAGGACTTGGCGCAGGCCGCGGCACGCGAGCTGGCCGAGGAGACCGGACTGCGGGTCCACGACCCGTCCGTCCCCGCGCAGGACAACGGCGCACATCTGGAGCAGCTCGCCACCTACGGCGACCCCAAGCGGGACCCCAGGATGCGGGTCGTCAGTGTCGCCCACCTCGCCCTCGCTCCCGACCTGCCCGCGCCCAAGGCGGGCGGCGACGCCAGCAACGCGCGCTGGGCCCCCGTCGAGGAACTGCTGCAGCAGGGCGGCTACGGGCGGGACGCCGAGCCGGTCGCGCCGCTCGCCTTCGACCACGCGCAGATCCTGGCCGACGGCGTGGAGCGCGCTCGTTCCAAGATCGAGTACTCGTCGCTGGCCACCGCCTTCTGCCCGCCCGAGTTCACCGTCGGAGAGCTGCGCCGCGTCTACGAGGCGGTCTGGGGCGTGGCGCTCGACCCGCGCAACTTCCATCGCAAGGTCACGGGCACCCCGGGCTTCCTCGTCCCCACCGGTGGGACGACCACACGCCAGGGCGGCCGCCCGGCGCAGCTCTTCCGTGCCGGTGGCGCGACTCTGCTCAACCCCCCGATGCTGCGCCCCGAGGTGTGACCGGCGGCCCCAGCGAGGGCGCGATCGTCGCCAGGTCCGGAACGCGATCGGCCCGCAGTTCCGGCAAGGCATCGTCGCTGTACCCGAGATAGGCCTTGGGGTGCCCGAAAAACCGGACATAGCACGCTATCTTGCTTCGGGTGATCCAGGCCTTCGGACTGACCAGCAACCCCCGCAAAGAGCTTCCGCCCGCAGCCGACGACGTCTCCTTCGAGGCGCGAGCGGGCCGCGTCACCGCGCTGCTGGGGGCACCGGGCGCCGGCAAGACGACGGTCCTCAGACTCATGCTCGAACTCCAACAGGGCCGCGGTGTCACCTACTTCCGCGGCCGCCCCCTGCATCGCATCGCCCACCCCTCGCGCGAGGTCGGCGTGCTGCTGGGCGACGTGCCCGGCCACCCGGCCCGCACCGTCCGGGGGCATCTGCGCATGCTGTGCGCCGCGGCGGGGGTGCCGGTCCGGCGTGCCGACGAAGTCCTGGAGACGGTCGGCCTGGTGAGCCTGCGCGACGAACGCCTCGGCACCCTCTCACGCGGCATGGACCGCCGCCTCGGCCTCGCCTGCGCCCTCCTGGCCGACCCGCACACCCTCGTCCTCGACGACCCTGCCGACGGGCTGTCCAGCCGCGAGGCCAACTGGTTGCACGGCATGCTCCGCGCCCACGCAACCCACGGCGGCACGGTCCTGTTCACCACAGCTGACCCCAAGGAGGCCGCCCGTACCGCCGACCAGGTCGTCACGCTGGAGCAGGGCAGGCTCGTGGCCGACCAGGAGGCCGCCGAGTTCTCCCGCACCCGCCTGCGTCCCCGTGTCGCCGTCCGCAGCCCCCACGCGGCCCGCCTGGCGGCTCTCCTGGCCAAGCAGGCCCGCACCTCGCAGCGCTCCGTCGAGGTCGTACGAGAGGGCGGCAACCGCCTCTCCGTGTACGGCAGTACCTGCGCGGACATCGGCGAGACCGCGTTCCGGAACGGCATCGTCGTCCATCAACTCGCCGACGAGATCGGGGACATGGGGCCGGGCGCGGGCGCCGCTCCGGTAGGTGCGCCGGGTTCCGGCCGCCGCTTCGTCGATGCGGCGCAGGGGGAAGTGGGCGACCGCTGCCGGGGCGGTGCATGGGGAAGGTCCGCCGGCAAGGCAGAACCCGCCGGGGTCGAGCCGGAACCCGCCGGTGTCGGTCTGGAACGTGACGGGGGTGTTCCAGTGCGACCCGGAGTCGGTCGGGGACGTGACGGGGGCGATCCCGACGGGGTCGGTCGGGAACATGACGAGGGGGATCCAGTGCGACCCGGTGTCGGTCTGGAACGCGACGGGGCCGAGCGGGAGCGCGCGGATGTGGGGCCGGAGCACGCCACGGTCGGGCCAGAACGAACCCCTGACGCGCACTGGGCCATCGCTGCACCCCGGGCCGGCGAGCCGGAACCGTCCCTCGGCACGCCCCTGCGGGCCACCCCAACCCCCGGGGCCGCGTCCACCGAGCCGCGACCGACACTTGAGCCGCGACCCACCAAGGACACCCAGGGCCGGGCCTCCGACAAGTCGTCACCCTCTTCCGGTCAGGCGCAGCCCTCCACCGAACCGCACGAGTGCTCCGACGTCCTCATGGCCGACGACCCGGGCAACGCCGCAGCCTCGCCGCAGAAGGCGACGGCCTCGCCCTCACCGCCCCGTGCGCTCCACCCCGCCCCCGTCCGCACGGCCCGCACGCTCGACGCTCTGCCTCCTCTGCCGCCCCCCATCTCCGTCCGCCCCGCCCCCAGCCCTCTGCGCCCCCTCCGCTACGAGATCCGCCGTGCCGCCGGGATCGGCACCGGCTTCCTCACCGGGGCCGTCGTGCTCGTCGTGTCCGCCGTGACCGCCGTCGTGCTCGCCCGTATCGGGCACACCCCGCAGCCACGCCTGCTGGCCGCGTGGCCACGGGAACTGCCTCTGCCGCCCGCGGCGCTCGGCGCGGGACTGCTCGGCGCGCTGGCCTTCGGCGACGAATTCCGCCACCCCGCCCTGGCGGCGGACCGCGGCACCGTGCCCCGCCGGCTGGGGCTGCTCGCCGCGAAACTGCTCGTCGCATCGGTCACCGCGCTGGTGCTGGCGGTCCTCACCGTCGGTTGCGACGCCGAAGTGCTCTACCTCGTCTACGGACGGGAACTCGCCCAGGTTCCCGCCGACTGGATCGCGCTGAGTGCGAACTGGCTCGGGCTCGTGGTCGGCTGCGCCTGGGCGGGCGTACTGGCCGCAGGGGTCTTCCGGTCCACCACGGCCGGGCTGGCCGCGGTGGCCGCCGTACCCCTCCTCGTCGTACCCGTCGTGCACCGGCTCCTGGACGGACCGTCCGTACGGACCGCGGCCGGGCTTCCGACGCGGCTGCGAGAGGCTCTCCTGCCGCGGTGGCCCTTCGGGGGAGAGCGTTACGTGGAGACCGCGCTCAGGGTGATCTCCCAACCGGTCGGCGGCGCACTGACGTTGTCGCTGACCGCTCTGCTCTGCGCGTATCTGCTCACGACGATGCGGAGCAGATTCCGGTGACGACTGTCCGTAACGCTTCGTCCGGCCATGCGCACAACTCCCCGCAGAACGCCCATTTCTTTCCGATAAGGCGTCAATTGCGACGGGGTGAGCGATCACCCTTTCGTGTGCTTTTCACCAAAGACCTCAAGGGAGTTGGAGACGGCGCCGACAAAGGATGCGTGAGTACCCTTGCGCACACCATGATGACCGCCGCCCGCTCCGCTGACTCCGGCCTCGCGAACCCGGGCGAACTCGACCGCTACCCCTACGCCGAGGCGCCCGCCGTCGACCGTGTAGGGGCCCCTGCCTGGGACGGCGCGGACCCGGAGCTCGGCCGTGTGGGCCGACGAGCCGCGGGCAGCCGCGGACGCGGACTGCACGGCCAACTCGTCCAGCAACTCGGTCAGATGATCGTCTCCGGAGACCTGGGCGCCGACCGCCCACTGGTGCCCGAGGAGATCGGCCAGCGCTTCGAGGTCTCCCGCACCGTCGTCCGCGAGTCGCTCCGCGTCCTGGAAGCCAAGGGCCTGGTGAGCGCCCGCCCGAACGTCGGCACGCGCGTGCGTCCCGTCAGCGACTGGAACCTCCTCGACCCGGACATCATCGAGTGGCGGGCCTTCGGGCCACAGCGGGACGACCAGCGCCGCGAGCTGAGCGAGCTGCGCTGGACGATCGAGCCGCTCGCCGCCCGCCTCGCCGCCGGGCACGGGCGCGAGGACGTCCAGCAGCGCCTCATGGACATGGTCGAGATCATGGGGCACGCCATGGCCCAGGGTGACGCGCTCACCTTCTCCCGCGCCGACTCCGAGTTCCACTCGCTGCTCATTCAGATCGCGGGCAACCGCATGCTGGAGCACCTCTCCGGGATCGTGTCCGCGGCCCTCCAGGTCTCGGGCGGCCCGGTCACGGGCTGTGACCGGCCGAACGAGACGTCGCTGGCGCACCACAGCCGCATCTGTGACGCCCTCGCCGCCGGTGACGGCGCCGCGGCCGAGGCGGCGATGCGGCAACTCCTCACGGTCCACCCCGAGGTGGAACGGGTGGTGCCCGCCCCGCGCGAGCACTGACCGCGTTCCGCGGGCGGCGCGGCCGGGTGTGCCACCCCCCTCCTGTGGCAGTGCCCGATCGGTGAACCGCCTCCCGTCGGACCCCGCGGGATCTTCGGTGATCCCGCGGGGTCCGACGGCGCGAACGGGTCGTGGCCGCCCTGGTGCGGTGCGGGGCGCCACGCGCGCGTCGTGGATCCACCGGAGCGGCCGGTCGTAACAGAGGTGACCGCCTCTGCCCGCGTCTGACCGTTTTTATTCGCTTACGGGGTGTGACTCGGGCCACGCAGATTGGGCGTAACGCTCGCGGGAAGAACGCGATGACCTAAGAGGTGACAGCCGCGGAGGGAATACGGACGCCGTTCATGGCGCTGTGCATCTTCCCGGCCCCCGCCCGCGCCGTCGGCCCATCCCCAAGCCGGCGGTCGGCTCCTGTCCCCCGTGGACGGTGCCGGAAGCCGTTTTCCAACGTTCCGAGAGGTTGTTCGTGTCGGCCAGCACATCCCGTACGCTCCCGCCGGAGATCGCCGAGTCCGTCTCTGTCATGGCGCTCATTGAGCGGGGAAAGGCTGAGGGGCAGATCGCCGGCGATGACGTGCGTCGGGCCTTCGAAGCTGACCAGATTCCGGCCACTCAGTGGAAGAACGTACTGCGCAGCCTCAACCAGATCCTCGAGGAAGAGGGTGTGACGCTGATGGTCAGTGCCGCAGAGCCCAAGCGCACCCGAAAGAGCGTCGCAGCGAAGAGTCCCGCCAAGCGCACCGCCACCAAGACGGTCGCGGCCAAGGCGGTGACCACCAGGAAGGCCACCGCCACCGCCACGTCGGCGGCGCCCGCCGCCGAGCCCGCCGTCGAGGAAGAGGCGCCCGCCAAGAAGGCGGCCGCCAAGAAGACGACCGCCAAGAAGGCGGCCGCGAAGAAGACCGTCGCCAAGAAGACGGCGGCCAAGAAGACCAGCGCCAAGAAGGACGACGTCGAGCTCCTCGAGGAGGAGGTGCTCGAGGAAGCAGCCCCCGGCAAGGCCGGCGAGGAGCCCGAGGGCACCGAGGCCGCGGGCTTCGTGCTGTCCGACGAGGACGAGGACGACGCGCCCGCGCAGCAGGTCGCCGCCGCCGGTGCCACCGCGGACCCGGTCAAGGACTACCTCAAGCAGATCGGCAAGGTCCCCCTGCTCAACGCCGAGCAGGAGGTCGAGCTCGCCAAGCGCATCGAGGCGGGCCTGTTCGCCGAGGACAAGCTGGCCAACGCCGACAAGCTGGCGCCCAAGCTGAAGCGCGAGCTGGAGATCATCGCCGAGGACGGCCGCCGCGCCAAGAACCACCTGCTGGAGGCCAACCTCCGTCTGGTGGTCTCCCTGGCCAAGCGCTACACCGGCCGCGGCATGCTCTTCCTGGACCTGATCCAGGAGGGCAACCTCGGTCTGATCCGCGCGGTCGAGAAGTTCGACTACACCAAGGGCTACAAGTTCTCCACGTACGCCACCTGGTGGATCCGTCAGGCGATCACCCGCGCCATGGCCGACCAGGCCCGCACCATCCGTATTCCGGTGCACATGGTCGAGGTCATCAACAAGCTCGCGCGCGTGCAGCGCCAGATGCTCCAGGACCTGGGCCGCGAGCCCACCCCGGAGGAGCTGGCCAAGGAGCTCGACATGACCCCGGAGAAGGTCATCGAGGTCCAGAAGTACGGCCGCGAGCCCATCTCGCTGCACACCCCGCTCGGCGAGGACGGCGACAGCGAGTTCGGTGACCTCATCGAGGACTCCGAGGCGGTCGTCCCGGCCGACGCGGTCAGCTTCACGCTCCTCCAGGAGCAGCTGCACTCCGTCCTGGACACCCTGTCCGAGCGCGAGGCGGGCGTCGTCTCGATGCGCTTCGGTCTCACCGACGGTCAGCCGAAGACCCTCGACGAGATCGGCAAGGTGTACGGCGTCACGCGCGAGCGCATCCGCCAGATCGAGTCCAAGACCATGTCGAAGCTGCGCCACCCGTCGCGTTCGCAGGTGCTGCGCGACTACCTCGACTAGTCGAGGTCGTACGACGCGGAAGGCCCGGTTCCCCGAGGGGACCGGGCCTTCGTGCTGCCGCCTCTCCGCAGGTGCGGGGTGTCTCCGGGTGGATCACCCTGGGTGTCTCACCGACCCCACGGAGTGAGGAGTGCGTATGCGTCGTCGCCTAGCCCGAGCCCTGGCCCGGTCACTGGTCCTGGTAGCCGCGGCATCCGCCGTATCCATGGGTTCTGCCGCGCCTGTGGCCGCCGACAGCGTGGTCATAGGCGGATTCCCCGTCGACGCGTCGGAGAGCCCGTGGACGGTGGCCCTGTCCAGTCGTGACCGGTTCGGAGGTACGCGCGCGGGGCAGTTCTGCGGCGGCGTGGCGGTCGGCCGCAGCACTGTGCTCACCGCGGCCCACTGCCTGGACGAAGACGTCCTGGGCGGGCCCCCGGAGCGGGTCCGTGATCTCAAGGTCATAGCGGGGCGCACGGACCTGCTCTCGGATCGCGGCGGTCAGGAGATCGCCGTGCGAGAGAGCTGGGTGAACCCGGCGTACGACGGTGTCAGCAACTTCGGGGACTTCGCCGTACTGACCCTGGCCGAACCTCTTCCGGCCGGCTCGGTGATCGGCATGGCGGCCGATGGTGATCCCGCGTACGAAGTGGGCGGGACCGCGACGGTGTACGGCTGGGGCGACATCTCGGGCGCCGGCGAGTACCCCGGCGGCCTGCGGGCGGCACGCGTGCGCGTGCTCCCCGACGCGCTCTGCGAGGACGCGTACCCGGGGGGTACCGACGGCACCTACGACGCCAGGAGCATGCTGTGCGCCGGGGAGACGGAGGGAGGCCGGGATGCCTGCCAGGGCGACAGCGGTGGGCCGCTGGTGGCCCAGGGGCGGTTGATCGGACTCGTCTCCTGGGGGACGGGCTGCGGACGGGCCGGCAGTCCCGGGGTGTACATGCGGGTGTCCGACATCATGCGGACGCTCGGCTGGACGCGGGTGTGAGGACGCGGGGCCGGGCGTACGGCGGGCCCGCTGAGGGCTTGTGGGGACGAGGACGGGCGGCTGCCTCTCGGAACAGAGGCAGCCGCCCGTTCACCGGCCTGTGCCGGCTGGCTCGTCGTCGGACGCGAGGTGTCAGCGCTCTTCTTCGGAGGCGGTCGCGGGAACGGCCGTGAGCCGCTCCGTCTCGTCCTGTATCTCAGCGGCGATCTTCTTGAGTTCCGGCTCGAACTTGCGCCCGTGGTGGGCACAGAAGAGCAGCTCTCCGCCGCTGAGCAGGACGACGCGCAGGTACGCCTGGGCGCCGCAGCGGTCGCAGCGATCAGCGGCCGTCAACTGGCTCGCAGGGGTCAGAACAGTAGTCACGTCGCCTCTTCTCTAGCTCGACGAGCTGTCGTACCAGGGTCAACATCCAACCAGCCCCAAAACGTTCCCGCTCGTGGCTTCTCCTCGAAAAAATCTTTGCGAGGCGGCTGTCTGCTGCCGGTTGGCGGCGAATGTGCCGTATTGCGTGTCTATGTGTCTTACGGGGCTTCGCGTTGTATCGGTGGTCGGTCCTCCCGGCTGGGTTGCCGGTTGTTCATGAGGACGTGCCCGGAGCCTAAATGGTTCATGCCTGGAAGGGAACGTGATGTGTACTTCACTCCATCGAGGTATCGAACATGCATGCGAGTCTGGACTAGTGTGAGTTTCCGACGAGGGTGGCGTTACAGCGGCTCTACCAGGCCTCGGTACCCTCTCACCGGTGACTGAAGTCGCGCCCTTACCCAAGAGGGCCCCATCTGAAATTCAGCGAGGAGCGAACCGCGTGACCGCCGAGACGTCCGTGCCGTCCACAGCTCTGCTGGCAGGAGCAGACCGGGACGGTTCCAACTACACCGCGCGGCACCTGCTCGTCCTCGAGGGGCTCGAGGCCGTGCGGAAGCGCCCGGGCATGTACATCGGGTCGACCGACAGCCGCGGTCTGTCGCACTGCCTCTGGGAGATCATCGACAATTCCGTCGACGAGGCCCTCGGCGGTTACTGCGATCACATCGAGGTCATTCTCCACGACGACGGCTCGGTCGAGGTCCGGGACAACGGCCGGGGCATCCCGGTCGACGTCGAGCCCAAGACCGGCCTCTCCGGCGTCGAGGTCGTCATGACCAAGCTGCACGCCGGCGGCAAGTTCGGCGGCGGCTCGTACGCCGCCTCCGGCGGTCTGCACGGCGTCGGCGCCTCCGTGGTGAACGCCCTGTCCGCCCGCCTCGACGTCGAGGTGGACCGCGGCGGGCACACCCACGCGATCAGCTTCCGGCGCGGCGTCCCCGGCGCCTTCGCCGCGACCGGCCCGGACGCCAAGTTCGAGGCCAAGAGCGGCCTGCGCAAGGCCAAGAAGATCCCCAAGACCCGCACCGGCACGCGCGTGCGCTACTGGGCCGACCGCCAGATCTTCCTCAAGGACGCCAAGCTCTCCCTGGAGACGCTGCACCAGCGCGCCCGCCAGACCGCGTTCCTGGTGCCCGGCCTGACCATCGTCGTGCGCGACGAGTACGGGCTCGGCGAGGGCGGCAGCAAGGGCGAGGAGTCCTTCCGCTTCGATGGCGGGATCAGCGAGTTCTGCGAGTACCTGGCCAGTGACAAGCCGGTCTGCGACGTCCTCCGCTTCTCCGGTCAGGGCACGTTCAGAGAGACCGTCCCGGTCCTGGACGAGCACGGTCAGATGACACCCACCCAGGTCACCCGCGAGCTCGACGTCGACGTCGCGCTGCGGTGGGGCACGGGGTACGACACGACCCTGAGGTCGTTCGTGAACATCATCGCCACCCCCAAGGGCGGCACCCACGTGGCCGGCTTCGAGCAGGCCGTGACCAGCACGATGAACGAGGTGCTGCGGGCCAAGAAGCTCCTGCGCGTCGCCGAGGACGACATCGTCAAGGACGACGCCCTGGAGGGCCTGACCGCGGTCGTCACCGTGCGCCTGGCCGAGCCCCAGTTCGAAGGCCAGACCAAGGAGGTCCTGGGGACCTCGGCGGCCCGCCGCATCGTGAACAACGTGATCAGCAAGGAGCTGAAGGCGTTCCTGACCTCCACGAAGCGGGACGCCGCCCAGCAGGCCCGGGTCGTGATGGAGAAGGCCGTCGCCGCCGCCCGGACGCGCATCGCCGCCCGGCAGCACAAGGACGCGCAGCGCCGCAAGACGGCCCTGGAGTCCTCCTCGCTGCCGGCCAAGCTCGCCGACTGCCGCAGCGACGACGTCGACCGCAGCGAGCTGTTCATCGTCGAGGGCGACTCCGCGCTCGGTACGGCGAAGCTCGCCCGGAACTCCGAGTTCCAGGCGCTGCTGCCGATCCGGGGCAAGATCCTCAACGTCCAGAAGTCGTCCGTGACCGACATGCTGAAGAACGCCGAGTGCGGCGCGATCATCCAGGTCATAGGAGCCGGCTCGGGCCGGACCTTCGACATCGACACGGCCCGCTACGGCAAGATCATCATGATGACCGACGCCGACGTCGACGGCTCGCACATCCGCACCCTGCTGCTGACCCTGTTCCACCGCTACATGCGGCCCATGGTCGAGGCCGGCCGGGTCTTCGCCGCAGTGCCGCCCCTGCACCGGATCGAGATCGTCCAGCCCAAGAAGGGCCAGGACAAGTACGTCTACACGTACTCGGACCGGGAACTGCGCGACAAGCTCATGGAGTTCCAGACCAAGGGCATCCGCTACAAGGACTCGATCCAGCGCTACAAGGGTCTCGGTGAGATGGACGCCGACCAGCTGGCCGAGACGACCATGGACCCGCGCCACCGCACCCTGCGCCGGATCAACCTCTCCGACCTGGAAGCGGCCGAGCAGGTCTTCGATCTGCTGATGGGCAACGACGTCGCTCCGCGCAAGGAGTTCATCTCGAACTCCGCGGCGACGCTGGACCGGTCCCGCATCGACGCGTAGCGGCTGCGCCGGGCGGGCTGGGGCGTCGGTGACTGGTCTCAGCCTGCCACGGTCGGGTGGGGCCGGGGCCACGGCGTGAACTGCGCCGCCTGCCCGTGCTGCCCCGTCTGCCGTCTCGTGGACATCGCCGTGCCGCTCTCGATCAGGAGCGGCACGGCGATGTCCGTGTGAGGCGTTGCCGCTGGGCTGGGCGAGAACGCCGGGGAGTCGGGCGCCGGGGAGTCGCGCCGCCTCCGCCGGCCGTTTCCTCGACGCCCTGGTCTGTCAGCGCCGGAACACGCGTCGGCTTCGGCTGCCCCCGGACCGCGTCTCCACCTCTGGGTGGAGACGCGCCCGTCGGGACTCCACCCATGATCCACCCGGGCTCCGATCCTGTGACCTGGCAATTTCCGTAGCGTCGAAGGCGTCGGCAGCACCCGCTGCCGGCACTCCCTCTTCCTCGCCCACGGAGGCTGTGATGTCCGGGCTCGTCGACGCGTTGGTGATCGTGACCGTGGCCGTCCTGGTGATCGCCCGGCAGTTCCGCGCCGACCGGATAGACGGGGAGCGCCGCTGGTGGCTCCTGCCCGCCATCCTGACCGCTGTCGCGCTGCGCGAGCCGGGCATACTCGATTCCCAGCACCCCACTGCCTCGGCGCTGCTGCTCGGCGCCGAACTGCTCGTCGGCCTGGCCACCGGCGCCGGCTGGGCCTGGACCACCCGCATCTGGTCGGAACCGGACGGCTCCCTCTGGTGCCGGAGCAGCAAGGCGAGCGCCGCCGTCTGGGCCGTCGGCATCGGACTGCGCGCCGGCCTCTTCGCCCTCGGCGCGGCCGCCGGCGTCCACCACGACAGCTCCGCCCTGCTGCTGGGGCTCGCCGGCACCCTGCTCGTCCGGTCCGGAATCCTGGCCTGGCGAGCCCAGTCCCTGCGCGCTGACGCGATACCGAGCCGAGCGTACGGTGACAGCACGACCCGGCCCGCGGGGAAGGAGCGCGTGTGAAGGACACCGTCTGGACACGCTGGCCTTCCCGGGAGGCGCTGGGCCGTGAGGGGCTCTCCCGCTCGCGGTGCCTGCTGGCCTGGACGGTGCGGACCCTGGTCCTCGGCGTGCTGCTGTGGGGCACTCTCGCCGACAGCCGGGTGGGCGGCTGGAAGGCGGTTGCCGGGGCCGGAGGAGTGCTCCTTGCGGCACTGCTCGCCTGGGCGTTCTTCCGGACCACGCTCCAGCACCGGCTGTGGCCGTCGCTGGCGTCGCTCGCGCTGCTCCAAGGCGTCGCCGTCGCGGCGCAGCTGTCGGGGTTCGAGGTGGCGGCCCTCGTCATATGGTGCGGCTGCGCCGTTTCGGCACTGGAGCGGCTGCCACCCGCCATCGCCCTCACCGCGGCGGGTCTGGCACTCGGTTCGTACGGGGCCGTCAATGACAGCGACCCCCTGACGACCGTGGTGACCGGCGTCGGCCTCGCCCTGGCCGGCTACACACTGCGCCTCGACGCCGAAGCGCGTGGCAGCGCCCAGCGGCTGCTCGCCCAGGAGCGGGTCGCGCGGGCGGCCGAGGCGGAGACGGCGGCGCTCGCGGAGCGGGCCCGCATAGCCCGGGAGATCCACGACGTGCTCGCCCACAGCCTCTCGGCCCAGCTCGTGCACCTGGAGGCGGCCCGGCTGCTCATCGAGCGCGGCGGGGAACGGGAGCAGATCCTCGAACGAGTGGTGGCGGCACGGGAGATGGCGCGCGGCGGGCTCGCCGAGACTCGCCAGGCGCTCTCCGCCCTGCGCGGCGAGCTGACCCCGCTGGAGGACTTCCTGAACCAGCTGGTGGGTACGTCCGACGGCGCGGAGATCACCATCACGGGTGAACGCAGGACACTGCCGGCCGAGGCCTCGCAGACCGTGCGCAGAGCAGCCCAGGAGGCTCTGACGAACGCCCGCAAGCACGCCCCGGGCGCCAAGGTGCGCCTTCGGCTCGACTACCGCCCGCATGAAGTGACCCTGGACGTAAGGGACTCGGGCGGCTCGCCGGGCGAGCTGACCGGGACGGGAGCCGGGTACGGTCTGCTCGGCATGCGGGAGCGTGCCGAGCTGCTGGGCGGCTCGCTCGAGGCGGGGCCGGGCGAGGAGGGGTTCGTGGTGACGTTGAAGGTGCCGGTATGACCGAGGAGGCCGAGCGGAAAACCGCTCGGGTGGTGGTCGCGGACGACCAGACGGTGGTGCGGGAGGGCATCGTGATGCTGCTCGGCCTGCTGCCCGGGATCGAGGTCGTCGGGGCCGCAGGAGACGGGGAGGAGGCGGTGCGGCTGGTCGGCGAAGTCGCCCCGGACGTGGTGCTGATGGACCTGCGCATGCCCCGCTGCGACGGCGTGGAAGCGACCCGCAGGATCCGCGCGGAGCACCCCGGGACGCAGGTCGTGGTGCTCACGACGTTCGCCGACGACGACTCGCTGTTCCCGGCGCTGGCCGCGGGGGCACGCGGCTATCTCACCAAGGACGCGGGCGGAGAGGACATCGTGCGGGCGGTGCACAGCGTGCTGTCCGGGGACGCGGGACTCTCGCCGGGCATTCAGAGACGGCTCCTGGAGCGCCTGACGGAGGACGACCACAGACCGGCCGCGCCCCGGGAGGCGCCGGACGGGCTCACCGCGCGGGAGACGGAGGTGCTGGTCCTCATCGCCGAGGGGCTCAGCAACCAGGAGATCGCCCGGAGGCTGCATGTCTCCACCGCGACCGTGAAGACGCACATCAACAACATGTTCACCAAGACGGGGCTCAAGGACCGTGCGCAGGCGGTGCGTTACGCGTATGTGCAGGGGCTGGTGCGGCCACCAGCGGGGTGAGTCACCTGATGGGGTGAAGAGGGAGGGGAAGAAGAGTCGGGGATCTTCCCGTTCTGTCCATCCTTGGGCATGCAGCCAAGCAAGGGCCGTCCCCGCGGAGTCGGGGCTGGTCAGGAGAGTTCGGTCGGGCCTTTCGACCGTCAAGTCCCGGTCCCGGCCGAGGAGGCCGCACAGCTCAGGTACGACGACCCCTGGTACGACGCTCTCGCCTCCGGCTGGGGCGAGTCGGCCTGTGCCGGGGCGCCCGCTCCGGCGGTCGTGCCGTCGGCGCGCGGGGAGGGGAAGGCCGGGGGCGCGGCGGCCGACGTGTACCTGGAGGTGCAGCGCAGCGAGGCCTTCCAGGAGGTCAGGCGGCGATACCGCAGGTTCGTGGTGCCGGCCTTCGCGGCCTTCTTCGCCTGGTACGTGGGCTACGTGGTGGCTGCCACGACCGCACCGGAGCTGATGGCCCGGCCCGTGGCGGGAGCGGTGAACGTGGCGATGCTGGCCGGACTCGGGCAGTTCCTGACCACCTTCCTGCTCACCTGGGCGTATGCGCGGCACGCGCGGCTGCGCCGGGACCGGGCGGCGCTGGAGCTGCGCTGGGACACGCAGGAACTGACGCGTGGCGTGAACGGCGGTGCCTCGTGACAGGTGGACACCAGACGCTCGCGCTCCTGCTGTTCAGCGCGTTCGTCGCGGTCACGCTGGCGATCACGACGTGGGTCAGCCGTCACAGGCGCGGCTCGGCGGAGGAGTTCTACGCGGGCGGGCGGCTCTTCTCACCCATGGAGAATGGTTTTGCCATCGCGGGCGACTACATGTCGGCCGCCTCCTTCCTGGGGGTCACCGGGCTCATCGCCCTGTTCGGTTACGACGGGCTGCTCTACGTCGTCGGCTTCCTCGTGGCGTGGCTGGTGGTGCTGTTCTTCGTCGCGGAACTGGTCCGCAACTGCGGCCGGTTCACCCTCGCCGACGTCGTGGCGGCGCGGATGCGGGAGCGGCCGGTACGGATCGCGGCGGGAACCTCCTCGGTGACCGTGTCCGTTCTGTATCTGGTGGCGCAGATGGTCGGAGCCGGAAGCCTGGTGGCGCTGCTGCTCGGGGGTACGAGCGAGGCGGCACGGGCATGGACGGTCATCGGTGTCGGGGCGCTCATGGTGATCTACGTGTCGTTGGGAGGAATGCGGGCGACCACCTGGATCCAGATCGTCAAGGCCGTCCTGCTGCTCGGCGGCACCATCGCGCTGACGGCGCTCGTCCTGGTGCGCTTCCACGGCGATCTTGACCGGCTGCTGCTCACGGCCGCGGAGCGCAGCGGGCACGGCGAGGCGTTCCTGGCGCCGGGGCTGAAGTACGGAGGGGACTGGACCGCCCGTTTCGACTTCATCAGCCTGGGGCTGGCCCTGGTGCTGGGCACGGCGGGGCTGCCGCACATCCTGTCCCGCTTCTACACCGTGCCCACGGCGCGCGCCGCACGCCGCTCGGTCGTCTGGGCCGTGGGGCTCATCGGCGGCTTCTACCTGATGACGATCGTGCTGGGATTCGGCGCGGCCGCCATCGTGGGGCCGGACGCGGTGCGCGGGTCGAACGCGGCCGGGAACACGGCGGTTCCGTTGCTGGCGCTCGATCTGGGCGGTGGCGCCGGGTCCACGGGGGGAACGGTTCTCTTCGCGATCGTCGCCGCGGTCGCCTTCGCCACGATCCTCGCCGTGGTCGCCGGCATCACGCTCGCATCCTCGGCGTCCGTGGCCCACGACCTCTACGCGTCCCTGCGGCGCCGGGGCGGCAAGCCGCGCAGCGAGGTGGCCGTGGCCCGGGTCGCGGCCGTCGGCGTCGGCGTGGTGGCGATCGCCCTCAGCCTGCTCGCCAGGGACCTCAACGTCGCGTTCCTCGTGGGCCTCGCCTTCGCGGTCGCCGCGTCGGCGAACCTCCCGGTGCTGCTGTACTCCCTGTTCTGGCGCGGTTTCACCACACGTGGCGCCGTGTGGGCCGTCTACGGCGGTCTCATTCCGGCCGTGGTGCTCGTGGTGCTCTCCCCGGTGGTCTCGGGCAGCCCCGACTCGCTGTTCCCGGGCGTCGACCTTCAGTACTTCCCGCTGCAGAACCCGGGTCTGGTCTCGATCCCCCTGGGCTTCCTCGCGGGCTGGCTGGGCACGGTCACCTCGGCGGAGGTCCCGGACGAGGCCCGGCACGCGGAGACCGAGGTGCGGTCGCTGACCGGGGCCGGAGCGGCGTGAGGCACACGCCCCTCCCGCTGGGCGGCGGCTAGGGTGCCACCCACGCGTAGCGGTGCTCCGGCCGGCCAGTGTCGCCGTACCGGAGGGAGAGGCGCAGCCGACCGGACTGTTCCAGACGGCGCAGGTAGCGCTGGGCCGTGGAGCGGCTCAGGCCGGTCTCGGCGGCGACCTCGTGGGCGGAGAGCGGATGGTCCGCGCGGTGCAGGACATGGCAGATCAGTTCCGTGGTGGGCTCCGAGTGACCGCTCGGCAGACCGGGGGACGTCGAGACCGGGGTGGTACGCAGCGCGCTGAAGATCCGGTCCACCTGCTCCTGGGCGGCGACGCCGTGGCCGCTGCCGACCCGCTCGACGGTGCGGCGCAGGGCGGCATAGGAGTCGAGGCGGGAGTGCAGCGCGGCGAAGGTGAAGGGCTTGACCAGGTAGTGCAGGGCACCCAGGCGCATCGCGGCCTGGATGGTCGCCACGTCCCCGGCCGCGGTGATCATGATGACATCGGTGCCGTGGCCCTGGTCCCGCATGCGGTGGACGAGTTCGAGGCCCGTCTCGTCGGGCAGGTAGTGGTCCAGCAGCATCAGATCGATGCCTCCGCGCTGCACCCGCGCCAGCGCCTGGGCAGCGCTATGTGCGCGGGCGGCCACCCGGAAGCCGGGTACCTTACCCACGTACTTGGCGTTGATCTCGGCGACACGGAAGTCGTCGTCCACGACCAGGACGTCAATCATCGGGCCTCTTTCCGTCAAGGCCACGCGGGCGTCGAGCCCGTGTTTCGGCTCCGTTGTTGTAACCCGGGAAAAACGAGCACAACAGGCCCTTGCGAGCAAAAGAACGGTATGCGCTCACAAGACTGATGCCGCATCCGGAACCGGATCTACCGTCCCCGGCCATGAGCGCAGACACCAGCCCCGCCATCGAACTGCGGGGCGCGAGCAAAACGTTCAGGACGCCGTCGGGAGGCCTGCACACGGCCGTCCGGGACCTGGATCTCACGGTCGGCCGGGGGGAGTTCGTCGCGGTTGTCGGTCCCACGGGCTGCGGCAAGTCGACCACGCTGACCCTGGTCAGCGGCCTGGAAGAACCCACCGACGGCGAGGTGCTGGTCGCCGGGGAGCCGGTGCGCGGCGTCGGCGACAAGGTCGGCTTCGTCTTCCAGCAGGACGCCACCTTCCCCTGGCGCACGGTCCTGTCCAACGTGATGGCGGGCCCGCGCTTCAGGGGCGTGCCCAAGGCGGAGGCGAAGCGGAGGGCGAGCGAGTGGCTGGCCCGGGTCGGACTCGCGGCCTTCGAGGACCGTTACCCGCACCAGCTCTCCGGCGGCCAGCGCAAACGCGTCGCACTCGCCGCGACCTTCGTCAACGACCCCGAGATCCTGCTCATGGACGAGCCGTTCTCGGCGCTCGACGTGCAGACCCGGGCGCTGATGTCGGACGAACTGCTCGAACTGTGGGAGGGCACGCGCGCCTCGGTCGTCTTCGTCACCCACGACCTGGAGGAGTCCATCGCGCTGGCCGACAAGGTCGTGGTGATGACCGCCGGACCGGCCACCGTGAAGCAGACCTTCACCATCGACCTGCCCCGGCCGCGAAAGGTCGAGGCGGTGCGCCTGGAGCCGCGTTTCATCGAGATCTACCGCGAGATCTGGGAGTCCCTCGGCGAAGAGGTGCGCATCACCCGCGAGAGGGGTGCCGCCCATGTCGCCTGAGGTGATCAGCACCACGGTCGTGGAGACGGCCCAGGCACCGGACCGCGCCCACTCACGGGCCCGCGCCGCGCGCCGGCGGAAAATCCTCATCAACGTCGTCCGGGTACTGCTGCTGGTCGGTGTCCTCGGACTGTGGGAGGCATTGTCCCGGGCCAAGGTCATCGATCCGTTCAACTTCTCCATGCCCTCCCAGATCTGGGACCAGATCTACACCTGGGTGACGCACGGGACCGCGCTCGGCTCCCTGGGCGAGCAGATCTGGTACACGCTCTACGAGGCGCTGCTCGGCTGGGTCCTCGGTGTGGCCACCGGTGTCGTCCTCGGTATCGCGCTGGGACGGATCACCTTGCTCGCCGATGTTCTTGGTCCATACATCAAGGTGCTCAACTCGATCCCCAGGATCGTCCTCGCGCCGATCTTCGTGATCTGGTTCGGGCTCGGCCCCGCCTCCAAGGTCGCGTCGGCCGTCGTCCTGGTCTTCTTCCCGGTGTTCTTCAACGCCTTCCAGGGCGCACGCGAGGTGGACCGCAACCTCGTCTCCAACGCCCGGATCCTGGGCGCGAGCGACCGCAGGGTGACCCTCCAGGTGGTCATCCCGTCCGCCACCTCATGGATCTTCACCAGCCTCCACGTCAGCTTCGGCTTCGCCCTCATCGGCGCCATCGTCGGCGAGTACATCGGCGCCACCAAGGGCATCGGCCTGCTCGTCGCCCAGTCCCAGGGCACCTTCAACGCGGCCGGGGTGTACGCGGCGATGGTCATCCTCGCCGTCGTCGCGCTCCTCGCCGAAGGGCTGCTCACCTTCGCCGAGCGCCGGATCTTCCGCTGGAAGCCCGCGGATTCCGGGCACTGACGCTCCCCGCACGCCCCCTTCCCGTTCCTCCCCTTCACAAGGACGTGAACCGCCATGCGCAAGACCGCCCGCTACGCCGCCCTGGCCGCCACCGGCCTGCTCGCCCTCTCCTCGCTCACCGCCTGTGCCAACGACGCCGCCGGTACGACGTCGACCGGCTCCGGCAGCACGGGCGACGGCAAGGGCGAGCAGGTGAAGATCATGGTCGGTGGCCTGGACAAGGTCATCTACCTGCCCGCGATGCTCACCCAGAGGCTCGGCTACTTCGACGCCGAGGGGCTCGACGTGCAGTTGCTGTCCGAGCCCGCCGGCGTCCAGGCCGAGACCGCGCTCGTCTCCGGGCAGGTCCAGGGAGCCGTCGGCTTCTACGACCACACCCTCGACCTCCAGACCAAGGGCAAGCACATAGAGTCGGTGGTGCAGTTCTCACGCGCTCCCGGTGAGGTCGAGCTGGTCTCCGACAAGGCGGCGGGCGACATCACCTCGCCCAAGGACTTCAAGGGCAAGAAGCTGGGCATCACCGGGCTCGGATCCTCGACCGACTTCCTCACCAAGTACCTCGCCGTGAAGAACGGCGTGAAGATCAGCGACTTCACGCCCGTCGCGGTGGGCGCCGGGCCGACGTTCATCTCCGCGCTGCAGAAGGGCTCGATCGACGGCGGCATGACGACCGACCCGACCGTGGCCCAGGTCCTCGACAAGAAGGCGGGCAAGATCCTCCTCGACATGCGGACGCCGCAAGGGTCCCAGGAGGCGCTCGGAGGTCCGTATCCGTCGTCGAGTCTGTACATGCAGACGGACTGGGTGAACAGCCACAGGAGCACGGTCCAGAAGCTGGTCAATGCATTCGTCAAGACACTCACGTGGATGTCCACACACAGCGCGTCCCAGATCGCCGACAAGATGCCGGCCGACTACTCGCAGGGCGACAAGGCGCTCTACGCGCAGGCGATCAAGAGCACGCTGCCGATGTTCACCAAGGACGGCGTGATGCCCGCGGGCGGTCCCGAGACGGTCGAGAAGGTGCTCAAGGCGTTCAATCCCAACATCAAGAACGCCAAGATCGACCTTGACCAGACCTACACGACCGAGTTCGCGAAGAAGGCCACGGGCTGACAGCCGAGACCGCCCTGAGCCGGCCGCCTAGGCGCGGGTCGCCCACACGTAACGGTGTTCCGGGCGGCCCGCGTCGCCGTACTTGAGGGTCAGCCGGGCCCGTCCCGTGCGTTCCAGGAGCTTCAGGTACCGCTGGGCCGTCTGGCGGCTCACCCCGGTGCGCTCGGCGATCTCCTGGGCGGACAGGGGGCCGTCGGCGCTCATCAGGGACTGACGGACCAGCTCCGCCGTGGTGGGGGAGTGCCCCTTGGGCAGATCGGGCTCCGACGGTGCCGACAGCGCCCCGAAGATGCGGTCCACCTCGGCCTGCTCGGCCTCTCCACCGCCGTCGAGCGTGCGACGCAGCTCCGCGTAGGCCTCCAGCTTGGCGCGCAGCCCGGCGAAGGCGAACGGCTTGACCAGGTACTGGAGCGCGCCGTGCCGCATCGCCGCCTGCACCGTGGACACGTCCCGCGCCGCGGTCACCATGATCACGTCGGTCTGGTGGCCGCGCCGCCGCATCTCCTGGACGACCGCGAGCCCCGTCTCGTCGGGCAGGTAGTGGTCCATGAGGACCAGGTCCAGCCGGGGCAGCGTCTCCAGCTGGCGCAGCGCGTCAGCGGCGCTGTGCGCCTCGCCCGCGACGTGGAAGCCGGGCACCTTCTCGACGTAGGCGGCATTGACCCGCGCGACCCTCGTGTCGTCGTCCACGACCAGGACCTCGATCATCACGACTCCTCCTCGGCGGCCCGCGGAGCCGACGGCACGCTCAGGGCCGGCTCCGGGCCGGGCTCGGCCAGCGCCTCGGGCAGCACGACGGTGAACTCCGCGCCCCCGCCGTGCGCCCCGCCGACGGTCGCGCTGCCCCCCTGCCGCTCGGCGAGCCTGCGCACCAGGGACAGCCCGATGCCCCGCTCCCGGTGTGCCGGCGGCTTCTTCGTGGACCATCCCTCGTTGAAGACCAACTCCCGGTGCTCCGGCGGGACCCCCGGCCCCGTGTCACGGACGCGGAGCACCACCGTACGTCCCTCGGCGCGGAGTTCGACCTCCACGCGCGCGTGCGGCTTGCCCGCGACGGCGTCCAGGGCGTTGTCCACCAGGTTGCCGACGACGGTGACGAGCCCTTGGGGGTCGATCAGCCGGTCGGGCAGACGGGTCCGGTCCGACACCCACAGGGCGACGCCCCGCTCGGCCGCGACGGTCGCCTTGCCGACCAGCAGGGCGGCGAGCAGCGGGTCCTCGATCCGCTCGGTGACCTGCTCAGCGGTGGCCCGGTGGTCGCCGACCACCTCGCCGACGAACTCCACGGCGTCGTCGTACATCTCCAGTTCGAGCAGCCCCAGCAGGGTGTGCATCCGGTTGGCGTGTTCGTGGTCCTGGGCGCGCAGGGCGTCGATCAGACCCCGGGTGGAGTCGAGTTCGCGCCCCAGCTGCTCCAGTTCGGTGCGGTCGCGCAGGGTGGCCACGGCGCCGCCGTCGTCCGTGGGCATGCGGTTGGCGACGAGCACGCGCTGACCGCGGACGGTCAGCAGGTCCGTGCCGGCGACGCGTCCGGCCAGCACATCGGCCGTACGGCCCGCGCCGAGCGCCTCGTCGGGCGTGAGGCCCACCACGGCGTCCCCAAGGCCGAGCAGACGCTGGGCTTCGTCGTTGACCAGGCGGATGCGGCCGGTGCGGTCCAGGGCGACGACGCCCTCCCGGATGCCGTGCAGCATCGCCTCGCGTTCCGACAGGAGCGCCGCGATGTCCGAGAAGGCGAGGTCCCTGGTCTGCCGGTGGACGCGCCGGGAGATGAGCCAGGCCGCCAGCGCGCCGACGGCCAGGGCGCCTCCGGCGTACGCGAGCAGCCCCGGGATGGCGTGGATCAGCCGGGCCCGGACGCTGTCGTAGGCGATGCCGACCGAGACGGCGCCGACGACGGTGCCGTCGCTGTCGCGCAGCGGCACCTTGCCCCGGGCGGAGCGGCCGAGGGTGCCGCTGTCGATCTCCATGACCTCGTGGCCGGCCAGGGCCTGGCCGGGGTCGGTCGAGACGATGCCGCCGATCTGTTTCGGGTCGGTGTGCGACCAGCGCACCCCGCGCCAGTCCATCACGACGATGTACTCGGCCTTGGTGGCCTTACGGATCCGCTCCGCCTCCTTCTGCACCGGACCGTCCGGCGAGGGCGGCGTGTCCCTCAGGTCCTTCACGAGGTCCGGCTGCTGCGCGGTCGTCTGCGCGATCGCGAGCGCGCGGCGCATCGCCTGGTCGTCGAGCTGGTCGCTGAGGGGCGCGAGGAACAACCCGGTCGCGAGGACCGCGACTCCCGCGGCGATCGCCACCTGCATCAGCAGCACCTGCGAGAACATACGCCGCGGCAGACCGAGGCGCAGGCGGCGTGCGGGGGGAGTGGGGCTCATACCCAAGAAGGTACGTGCGGCTGCCTGGCTGCCGTAACGGGTGTGGCGTGGATCTCTTGATCAATGCGTGCAGAGGCTGCATCGACGTCCGGGGAGTCGGCGTCAAGGGCGGATGGTGACGGCACTGCCCCTGGCGCCGGCCGTCAGCTCGCCAGGGCCGTCGTCAGTCTGGCCTCGCGTACCGCCACCACGTCCATCCGGGCGGGTGATCCGAGGACCGCCGCGCCGCAGCTCTCCGGGCGGGGCGGCAGGCCCGCGGCCTGGGCCACGTCGACGTGCCAGCGGCGCCCGTCGGTATGGGCGACGGTCACCTCCCAGCGCGGAGCGGCACCGGCCGTGCGGACGACGCTCAGCGCCTCGGCCGCGTAGTCGCCGATCCTGGTGCGCACGGCGAGTTCGGCGGCCTGGCCGGGCCGTTCCCAGGCCGAGCTGCCCCGGCACCCCTCCATGACGATCCGTCCCTCGCGCGCACCGTGCAGGACCTCTTTGAGGGTGTGCGCCTCGGCCCGGCCGTACGCGTATCCGTACGGCAGCACGAGCACCGTCGGGGAGAAGCGGTGACCACCCAGATGGGTGACCTCCCAGACGCCCTCGACCCCCGACGTGGCGAGTTCGGCCGCGAGGGGGCGGCCGAGGAGGGCGCAGCAGCGGTCGCGCTTGCCGTTGGTGCAGACGAGCGCGAGCGGGTCACCGTCGTGCGGGCGTCCGCCGAGCTGCGCGTCGAAGGAGTGGTGGTCGCCACGGCCGAGTGCGGCGAAGTCGAGATCGAGCAGCTGCCCCGGGTCCGAGGTCGTGGCGCTGTGCAGCCACACGTTCCCCGGCACGGTGTGGGCCGCGTACACCCGGCGCGTGGCGGGCATGCGACGGTCCGCGTGGCGCCCGGGGCGGCGGATGAGCGCGATCCGTACGCCCGTGTCCTTCGCGGCCGCCTCCAGGGCACGTCCCAGCGTGGGGTCCAGGTGGCTCGAGGTGAGCGCTTTGGCACCCCACGGGCCGGGCTGTTCCAGCAACAGCCAGGTCCTGGCGGTGGCCGCGGTCCCCGCAACGGGCTCGTCGAGGTCCCGCGAGACGCTTGAGCACGTACTCACAGAGGTGAGCCTAACCTGAGTTGGCTCACGGCTCCTCCCGGGCCCGCAATGTCCTACTCCGGCAGTGGCTGAGGCGGCTTGGCGCCCGTGTAGAGACCGCTCGGGCGCATGCGCAGCGGGCGTTCGCCGTACTCCTCCAGGGCGTGGGCGATCCAGCCCGCCGTACGGGCCACGGCGAAGATCGTCTCTCCCGCGGCCGCGGGCATGCCGCAGGACGTCGTGAGCACGGCGAGCGCCAGGTCGACGTTGGCGTGCAGCGGGGCGTGGCGGGCCGTGGTCTCGACGATCTCGCGGGCCGCGAGGAGGGCGGGCTCTGCTTTGGGGACGTCCTCCAGGGCGGCGAAGAGGGCACGCGCGCGTGGGTCCTCACCGGGGTACAGCCGGTGGCCGAGTCCCGGGATCCGGCGTCCGGCGCGCAGTTCGCCCGCGATCACGGGGGCCGGGTCGCCCTGCTCGAGGACGTCCCGGAGAAGCCGGTGGGCGAGTCCGCTGGCCGCGCCGTGCAGCGGCCCCTCGATGACGCCGAGCCCGGCGGAGACCGCCGCGTAGGCGTGGGCCCGGGCCGACGCGGCGACCCGCACCGCGAGCGTGGAGGCGGCCAGGTCGTGATCGGCCAGGAGGGCGAGGGCGGTGTCGAGGGCGCGCAGGGAGGCCTCGCCGGGTTCCCGGCGGGACAGCCGGGACCACAGTCGGTGGGCCAGCGGGCCCGTGTCGCTGCGGTCGCGGCCCACCACCGGCAGGGCGGCGACGAGCGTGGGGATGAGGGTGCGCGCGGTGCCGAGGACGGCGTCCTCGGACAGGTCGAAGCGCAGCGGGTCGGCGGTCGCGGCAGCCGTCGTCGCGACCCGCAGCAGGTCGGCGGGGGCGGCGTGTTCGGGCAGGGCCTCGACGGCACGGCGGGCGACGGCGATGGAGGCGGCGGGTGCGGTGAAGGTGCTGCCCGGGCGCATCCTGCCGGTCCACAGCCACTCGGCGACCTCCTCGTAGCTGTGCCGGGTGGCCAGCTCGACCGCGTCGACGCCGCGGTAGTAGTAGCGGTCGCTCTCGATGAGCGTGAGGCGGGTCCGTACGGAGAGTTCGCCGCCGGAGCCGGAACCGCCCGAGCTGTCGCGCCGGTTGCGCCGGGCGAGCGCCTCGACCTCCCGGGCGTCGAAGGTGCTGCCCCGGCCGCCGGACACGCGACGGCTGCTGAGCTGGCCGCGGCTCACGTACGCGTACACGGTCTCCGGTTTCACGCCGAGCAGCTCGGCGGCCTCCCTGGTGCTCAGTCGCCGTTCCGCGTCGAGGGGGGCGGGCTCTTGATCGCGCATGGGGGTCACCGTATCCGGCAGCAGACCATTGACTGATTTATTGATCGAATCAATATTGACACAACTCAAGTCAAGCATGGACAGTCGAATCAAGTCCAGGGAGGAAGACATGTCCGTCAACAGGTCCGCAGCCACTCTCCTCGAAGCGCCGCGGGGGCTCGCCGGGGTCGTCGTCACCGACACCCGGATCGGTGACGTCCGCGGTCTCGAGGGCTTCTACCACTACCGGCAGTACTCGGCCGTCGACCTCGCGCGCACTCGTGGGTTCGAGGACGTCTGGCACCTGCTCGTGCACGGCGACCTGCCCGACGCCGGGCGCAGCGCGGCCTTCGCCGCCGAGACCGCCGCGCTGCGGCGACTGCCCGACGAGGTGCGAGCGGCCCTGCCGGCCATCGCGGCCGCCGGTGGACGCTCCGGCCCGCTCGCCGGCATGCGCACGGCGCTGTCACTGCTGGGCGCGGCCAAGGGCTTCCGCCCCGTGTACGACATCGACGCCGAGCGGCGCCGGCGGGACACGCTCGAGGCGGCCGCCGCCGTGCCCACCCTGCTCACCGCCCTGCACCGGCTGGGGAAAGGGCTCGAACCGGTGGAGCCGCGCGAGGACCTGTCGTACGCGGCGAACTACCTGTACATGTTGACGGGGTCGGTGCCGACCGAACAGCACGCCCGGGCGATCGAGCAATACCTGATCTCAACCATTGATCATGGATTCAATGCATCCACGTTCACGGCCCGGGTCATCGCCTCCACGGGCGCGGACGTGGCGGCGTGCCTCGCCGGTGCGGTGGCGGCGCTGTCCGGGCCGCTGCACGGCGGCGCGCCCAGCCGGGCGCTGGACACCCTGGATGCGATCGGCACCCCGGACCGTATCGACTCGTGGGTGCGTCAGCGGGTGCTCGCCGGTGAGCGCATCATGGGCTTCGGGCACGCGATCTACCGCACGGAGGACCCCCGGTCCCGGATGCTGCGGGAGGTCGCCCAGCAGTTCGGCGGCCCCCGGGTGGACTTCGCCGTCGAGGTCGAGCGTCACGTCGAGGCGATACTGGCGGAGCTGAAGCCCGGCCGCGAACTCCACACCAACGTCGAGTACTACGCGGGTGTGGTCATGGAGCTCTGCGGCCTGCCCCGCGAGATGTTCACACCGACGTTCGCCGCCGCGCGCGTGGTGGGCTGGAGCGCCAACATCCTGGAGCAGGCGGAGGACACGAAGATCATCCGTCCGGTGGCGCGGTACGTGGGGCCTGAGGCGCCGGCGCCCGTGCCTGCCTGAGGCGCCACACCGCACCCGTCTGCGAGAAGGCCGCACCGGCCTGCGCGAAGAAGCCACACCGGCCTGCGCGAATGCCGCACCCGCCTGCGAAAAGAAAGTCACACCTGCCTGCGAGAAGGCGGCACGGCAGAGCGAAAGGCCCGGCACCACGAGGTGCCGGGCCGCAGTGCCGGTTCGATGGGTGACCGACAGGATCAGGCGTCGGGAATGTCGGCCTTGGCGTCGATGAGGGTCTTGCGGGTGACCACGACGATGCGCTCGTAGTCGGCCCGGGACGCGTCGGCGGGAAGCTTTCCGTCGAGTTCCTCGGTGAGGTCCGTGCCGATCACTGCGAACCTGCCGTCGGACAGCTCGAAGATATCGGGGCAATTGGCGCCTGTCGCACTGCCCCGCGCGCTGGGAGGGGTGCCAATCCGACGGATGATGTGGCTCACTGTTCTGGCGTTCCTTTTGATCTCGAGGCTTGGTGCGCACTGTAGCCTGCGGTGCGATGCGGCCCTGTGGGGCCGCGGCCTCGACAACCGGGCGGCGTGGAGCGGCGGTTCGGCGGTGGTCGACCCGGTTCGCGGGATGCGCAGTAGTCAACCTTGTTGGCACCTGGGCAAACGCGTCGGTTATGGCTTCGTTACCGCCCAGCCGTGTGATGCGTTCAGGAGAGTGATCCCCGAGGTACGGCGCTTACGGCGGGGGCGGCACATGGCCGGCCCCGACCCCGCCTCCCTACTCGGCCGGCGGTTCCCCCACCACCCACCACTCGTCGATGTCCGCCTCCTCCAACTGCACGAGGAGATCGTCGACCATGCGTCCGAGCCGTGCCTCTTCCGAGGTGCCGACGAGGGTCGCCCGGTGCGGGCGGGAGGCGTACCAGTACTCGCGGAAGATCGGGTTCTGCAGCATGCTCCGGGCGAAGCCGAAGAACTCCTCCCGGGTCATGTTGCCCATGCGGTAGTAGCACAGTGCGTTGGTGTAGAGGGCGTTGGCGAACAGGAACTGGCGCTGCTTCCCGGGCGGCACGGTCCCGTCGTAGGCGTCCAGCACCTCGGCCAGCTCCGGGTCGTCCATCGCCTTGCTCAGCAACTCCCAGTGCAGCCGCTGCTGATGGGCGAAGTCGGTCCGGCGCTGGGAGCGCGCGGCCTCCTCTAGGTGCTCGATCCGGGCACGCAGCGCGTGGAGCCTGGGCCAGTGCACGGCCAGGGCGACGACGGTGCCCGCCGCCAGGCCGATTCCGGCCGAGGCGGTGGCCCTCAGTCCTCGCATCGCAACATTCTGTGTGGCCATGTCAACCCCCGATTCAGACGGCCGTCCGCCGGTCGTCGGGGTGCGGGTCGACTGGAGGGGACCGGCGCGCGGTGGGCGGCGCTTTCCGTCTCCCAGAGTGCCGAGCGGCTCTGATCGGCGGGGAGGCGGAGGAGAGGCGCACGGAGGGAAGCGAGGGTCGCACAAACCGGCGCCATGCCCAACGTCTGCCCCGCGAGTGCTGCTAACAATCGTTCACTTCGTCGCGTTCTGAGGCTCGTATCCTGGGGCGGCATCCCCATTTCCTCCGTGTGCCGGGAACGTGAGCCGGTGCACGCGTCGGCGTGAGAGAGGTCGCACGGTGAGTCAGCGGAGCCCGGAACCGCAGCAGATCCCGGTCGTCGTCCTGGCCGGATTCCTCGGCTCGGGAAAGACCACGCTGCTCAACCACCTCCTGCACCGCAGCGGAGGCAGCCGGATCGGCGCCATCGTCAACGACTTCGGGGCCATCGAGATCGACGCGATGGCCGTGGCCGGAGCGCTCGGCGACTCGACGGTCTCGCTCGGCAACGGGTGCCTGTGCTGTGCTGTCGACGCGAGCGAGCTGGACCAGTACCTGGAGCGGCTCGCGGCGCCCTCCCTCGGCATCGACGTCATCGTCATCGAGGCCAGCGGTCTCGCCGAGCCGCAGGAACTGGTGCGGATGGTGCTCGCCAGCGAGCATCCGGGGATCGTCTACGGCGGGCTCGTCGTGGTCGTCGACGCCGCCGAGTTCGACGACACCCGGGCCCGGCATCCCGAGATCGACCGGCATCTCGCGCTGGCCGACCTCGCCGTGGTCAACAAGGTCGACCGGGCGGCCGACGGCGAACGCGTCCTCGGGCTCGTCCGGTCCCTCGTCGACCGCGCCGCCGTCGTCCCGGCCACCTACGGCCGGATCGACCCCGAGTTCCTCTTCGACTGCCGGCCGAGCGAGGAGCGCATCGGGCAGCTGTCCTTCGACGACCTGCACGAGCACGGCGGTCACGGCGAGCACGACGACCACGCCGGGCACCTGCACAGCTCCTACGACAGCCTGTCGTTCACCTCGACGCGGCCCCTCGACCCGCGCCGGCTGATGGAGTTCCTCGACAGCCGTCCCGAGGGGCTGTACCGGATCAAGGGGTACGTCGACTTCGGCCCGCACGACGTCCGCAACCGCTACGGCGTGCATGCCGTCGGGCGGTTCCTGCGCTTCTACCCGGAACCCTGGCCGGCGGGCGAGGAACGCCTCACCCAGCTGGTCCTCATCGGCTCCGGCATCGACGCACCCGCCCTCGACAAGGAACTCGACGCGTGCCGCAGCGACGCCCCGCACGCCGACGAGCACGGCATGTGGGGCGTCCTGCGGTACGTACGGGACCCCGACGAGGATCCCGCCGAACCGGCCTAGACCGGCCCGGCCACCACCGCCACCGTCTTGGCCAGCGAGACACCCGAGCCGTCGCGGCGCGGGTCGATCTCCGGCAGCTCGGCCGGGCTGCCGTTCTTCTGGGCGGCGAGAGCGGGAGCCGGGCCCGCCCAGGCCAGGGACAGGCAGTCCTCGCCCTTCAGGAACCGCTGGCAGCGGACGCCACCGGTGGCTCGGCCCTTGCGCGGGTACTGGTCGAACGGGGTCATCTTGGCCGTCGTCTGGACGGAGTCGTCCAGCGTGCCCCGCGAGCCCGCGACGGTGAAGACGACGGCGTCCGCCGCCGGGTCCACCGCCGTGAAGGAGATGACCTTCGCGCCCTCGGAGAGCTTGATGCCGGCCACACCGCCGGCCGGGCGGCCCTGCGGGCGGACCTGGGACGCCTGGAAGCGCAGCAGCTGGGCGTCGTCGGTGATGAAGACCAGATCCTCCTCACCGGTGCGCAGCTCGACCGCGCCGACGATCCGGTCGCCCTCCTTGAGGGTGATCACTTCCAGCTCTTCCTTGTTGGCCGGGTAGTCCGGCACGACGCGCTTCACGACCCCCTGGGCCGTGCCGAGCGCCAGGCCCGGCGACGACTCGTCGAGCGTCGTCAGGCACACCACCGTCTCGTCGTCCTCCAGGGAGACGAACTCGGCCAGCGGGGCGCCCCCCGCGAGGTTCGGCGTCGGCGTCGACTCCGGGAGCTGAGGCAGGTCGACGACGTTCAGCCGCAGCAGCCGGCCCGCCGAGCTGACCGCGCCGATCTCGCCGCGCGCGGTCGCCGGCACCGCCGAGACGATCACGTCGTGCTTCACGCGCTTGGCGGCGGCGTCCTCGGCGAACGGCTCGCCGTTGGCCGTACGGGCCAGCAGCCCCGTCGAGGACAGCAGCACCCGGCACGGGTCGTCGGCCACCTGCAGCGGCACGGCGGCGACCGGGGCGCCACCCGACTCCAGCAGGACCGTACGCCGGTCGGTGCCGAACTTCTTGGCGACCGTGGCCAGTTCCGAGGAGACCAGCTTGCGCAGCTCCGCGTCCGAGTCGAGGATCCGGGTCAGCTCCTCGATCTCCGCGTTGAGCCGGTCCTTCTCCGTCTCCAGTTCGATGCGGTCGTACTTGGTCAGGCGGCGCAGCGGCGTGTCGAGGATGTACTGCGTCTGCACCTCGCTCAGCGAGAACTGCTCCATCAGGCGCTGCTTCGCCTGCGCGGAGTTCTCGCTGGAGCGGATCAGCCGGATGACCTCGTCGATGTCCAGCAGGGCCGTCAGCAGACCCTCGACCAGGTGCAGCCGGTCGCGCTTCTTGCCCCGGCGGAACTCCGAACGCCGCCGTACGACGGTGAAGCGGTGGTCGAGGTAGACCTCCAGCAGCTCCTTCAGCCCCAGCGTGAGCGGCTGGCCGTCCACCAGGGCGACGTTGTTGATGCCGAAGGACTCCTCCATCGGCGTCAGCTTGTACAGCTGCTCCAGGACCGCCTCCGGCACGAAGCCGTTCTTGATCTCGATGACCAGGCGCAGGCCGTGCTCGCGGTCGGTGAGGTCCTTGACGTCGGCGATGCCCTGGAGCTTCTTCGAGCCGACCAGGTCCTTGATCTTGGCGATGACCTTCTCGGGGCCGACCGTGAAGGGCAGCTCCGTGACGACGAGGCCCTTGCGGCGGGCCGTCACCGGCTCCACGGAGACCGTCGCCCGGATCTTGAACGTGCCACGGCCCGTCTCATAGGCGTCCCGGATGCCGGACAGGCCGACGATGCGGCCGCCCGTGGGGAGGTCCGGGCCGGGGACGTGCTTCATCAGGGCGTCGAGATCGGCGTTCGGGTGCCTGATCAGATGGCGGGCGGCGGCGATGACCTCGCGCAGGTTGTGCGGCGGCATGTTCGTCGCCATCCCGACAGCGATGCCCGAGGCGCCGTTGACCAGGAGGTTCGGGAAGGCGGCGGGCAGCGCCACCGGTTCCTGCTCCTGGCCGTCGTAGTTCGGGTTGAAGTCGACCGTGTCCTCGTCGATCGACTCCGTCATCAGGCTGGTCGCCTCGGCCATCCGGCACTCGGTGTACCGCATGGCGGCCGGCGGGTCGTCGTTGCCCAGCGAGCCGAAGTTGCCGTGGCCGTCGACCAGGGGGACGCGCATCGAGAAGGGCTGGGCCATGCGCACCAGGGCGTCGTAGATCGACGCGTCGCCGTGCGGGTGCAGCTTGCCCATCACCTCGCCGACGACACGGGCGCACTTGACGTACCCCCGCTCGGGGCGCAGGCCCATCTCGTTCATCTGGTAGACGATGCGGCGGTGCACCGGCTTGAGGCCGTCACGGGCGTCCGGCAGGGCGCGGGAGTAGATGACCGAGTACGCGTACTCGAGGAAGGAGCCCTGCATCTCGTCGACGACGTCGATGTCGAGGATCCTCTCCTCGTACGAGTCGTCGGGCGGCGGGGTCTTCGTGCTGCGGCGGGCCATCGCTGCCGGCTCCTTGCTGAAGCGTTGAACGAGATCTGACGCCGACCATTGTGGACCGCCGCACTGACAACCGGGACCAGGACCCGGTCTCCGGCCGCCGCACCCCGTCCGCACACGTCACCGGGTCTCGCTCTCCGCGTACCCCGCCCGGGAACTTCACCGGCGGTTCGCACGCTTGCATACAGTGGCAGGACCGGCAGGAAACCGCGGTTGTGAACGACCGCTCCGCGATCGAAGGGACGTACATGCCCATGGGTCACACGGCCACAGCCCAGGCAGGCTCCGGGGGCCTGACAGCGACCGAGCACCGCCTGGCCAACGGCCTGCGCGTGGTGCTCTCCGAGGACCACCTGACCCCGGTCGCGGCGGTGTGCCTCTGGTACGACGTCGGCTCGCGCCACGAAGTCAAGGGCCGTACCGGCCTGGCTCACCTTTTCGAGCACTTGATGTTCCAGGGTTCCGCCCAGGTGAAGGGCAACGGCCACTTCGAACTCGTCCAGGGCGCCGGCGGCTCGCTGAACGGCACCACCAGCTTCGAGCGGACCAACTACTTCGAGACCATGCCCGCCCACCAGCTGGAGCTCGCCCTCTGGCTGGAGGCCGACCGCATGGGCTCCCTGCTCGCGGCCCTCGACGACGAGTCGATGGAGAACCAGCGGGACGTCGTGAAGAACGAGCGCCGCCAGCGCTACGACAACGTCCCCTACGGCACCGCCTTCGAGAAGCTCACCGCCCTCGCCTACCCCGAGGGCCACCCCTACCACCACACCCCCATCGGCTCCATGGCCGACCTGGACGCGGCCACCCTGGAGGACGCGCGGGCGTTCTTCCGCACGTACTACGCGCCGAACAACGCCGTGCTCTCCGTGGTCGGCGACATCGACCCGGAGCAGACGCTGGCCTGGATCGAGAAGTACTTCGGCTCCATCCCCGGTCACGACGGCAAGCCCGCGCCGCGCGACGGTTCGCTGCCCGAGATCATCGGCGAGCAGCTGCGCGAGGTCGTCGAGGAGGAGGTCCCGGCCCGCGCCCTGATGGCCGCCTACCGCCTGCCGCACGACGGCACGCGCGCGTGCGACGCGGCCGACCTGGCCCTCACCGTCCTCGGCGGCGGCGAGTCCTCCCGCCTCTACAACCGACTGGTGCGCCGGGACCGTACGGCCGTCGCCGCGGGCTTCGGCCTGCTGCGGCTCGCCGGGGCTCCCTCCCTGGGGTGGCTGGACGTGAAGACGTCCGGTGACGTGGAGGTGCCGGTCATCGAGGCCGCCATCGACGAGGAGCTCGCCCGGTTCGCCGAGGAGGGCCCCACGGCCGAGGAGATGGAGCGCGCCCAGGCCCAGTTGGAGCGCGAGTGGCTGGACCGGCTCGGCACGGTCGCGGGCCGCGCCGACGAACTGTGCCGGTACGCCGTGCTGTTCGGCGACCCGCAGCTCGCCCTGACCGCCGTCCAGCGCGTGCTGGAGGTCACGGCCGAGGAGGTCCAGGAGGTCGCCAAGGCCCGACTGCGCCCCGACAACCGCGCGGTGCTCGTCTACGAGCCCGTCGCCGACGAGACCGACGAAGCCGAGGACACCGCAGCCGCGGCCGGCGACGAGAACGAGGAGGCGGCCAAGTGACCGAGCTCGCCACGATGGAATTCCACCCCCAGCCGCGGGCGGGCGAGGCCAAGCCGTGGGCCTTTCCGGCCCCCGAGCGCGGCACGCTCGACAACGGGCTGACGGTGCTGCGCTGCCACCGCCCCGGCCAGCAGGTCGTCGCCGTGGAGGTGCTGCTGGACGCGCCCCTGGACGCCGAGCCGGCCGGCCTCGACGGTGTGGCCACGATCATGGCCCGGGCCTTCTCCGAGGGCACCGACAAGCACTCCGCCGAGGAGTTCGCCGCCGAGCTGGAGCGCGCCGGCGCCACCCTCGACGCGCACGCCGACCACCCGGGCGTCCGGCTCAGCCTGGAGGTGCCGGCCTCGCGGCTCGCCAAGGGGCTCGGCCTGATCGCCGACGCCCTCAGGGCGCCCGCCTTCGCCGACAGCGAGGTCGAGCGGCTGGTCCGCAACCGCCTCGACGAGATCCCGCACGAGCTGGCCAACCCCTCGCGCCGCGCCGCCAAGGAGCTCTCCAAGGAGCTGTTCCCGGCGGACTCGCGCATGTCGCGGCCCCGGCAGGGCACCGAGGAGACGGTCGCCGCGATCGACTCCGCGGCCGTACGCGCCTTCTACGAGAAGCACGTCCGCCCCGCCACGGCCACCGCCGTGGTCGTCGGCGACCTCACGGACATCGACCTCGACGCCCTGCTCGGCGACACCCTGGGCACCTGGACCGGCTCCTCGGCCGAGCCCCGCCCGGTGCCGCCGGTGACCGCCGACGACACGGGCCGCGTCGTCATCGTGGACCGCCCGGGCGCCGTCCAGACGCAGCTGCTGATCGGCCGCATCGGCCCGGACCGGCACGACCGCGTCTGGCCCGCCCAGGTGCTCGGCACGTACTGCCTCGGCGGCACCCTCACCTCGCGCCTGGACCGCGTCCTGCGCGAGGAGAAGGGCTACACCTACGGGGTGCGCTCGTTCGCCCAGGTCCTCCGGTCCGCCCCCGACGGGACCGGCGCCGCGATGCTCGCCATCAGCGGTTCCGTGGACACCCCCAACACCGGCCCCGCCCTCGAGGACCTCTGGACGGTGCTGCGCACTCTCGCCGCCCAGGGGCTGACCGACGCCGAGCGGGACGTCGCCGTGCAGAACCTGGTCGGGGTCGCGCCGCTGAAGTACGAGACGGCGGCGGCCGTCGCGAGCACGCTGGCCGACCAGGTCGAGCAGCACCTGCCCGACGACTACCAGGCCACGCTGTACCGGCAGCTCGCCGCGACCGGCACCGTGGAGGCCACCGCGGCGGCCGTCAGCGCCTTCCCGGTGGACCGTCTGGTGACCGTGCTCGTGGGTGACGCGGCGCAGATCAGGGGCCCGGTGGAGGCCCTCGGCATCGGCGAAGTCACGGTCGTCGCCGCCGAGTAGGCGCACGCGCGCGAGGAGCCCTGGTTGTCTTCCTAAGGCACCAGGGCTCCTTTATGCCCGAATTGATACGGAGGTTGCCTGTCTGCCCTGTGGGATGCGCTACAAAAGGCCGGATCCGTTTGGGAATTGAAAGTGGCCCCGCTTAGCGTCGTCCGGGCTGTTCGTCAGGCAGTGCGCCGCACCCGCGGCACCGGACAGTCATCGCCGAGTCCCCGTACGGCGCGAGCCAGGGGAGCCGGGGACCCAACCGCAGTCCCTGGGGTGAATCGGACGCCCGCGCGAGCCGCGAGGGGGTCCGTAGGAGACCTTCCTGCTCCGAACCCGTCAGCTAACCCGGTAGGCGAGAAGGAAGGAAAGGACCAGGCACTCCATGGCGTTCACCCGCGCCACCGGGAAGCATCGTCGTCCCAGCAGGATCCAGCGCGGCACGGCCCGCGCGGCGGGGGTCGCGGCCCTCGCCACCACCGGCGTCATCGGCACCGTGGCCGCTCCGGCCGCCTTCGCCGCCGAGCCCGCCCCCGAGCAGACCGGTCTCACGCCCGTCGTCACCATGGGCGACACCGTCGCCCAGCAGATCGACGCCCAGGCCGTCGCGCAGAAGCACGCGGCCGAGGAGGCCGCCGCCAGGAAGAAGGCCGAGGAGGCCGCCCGTGAGCGGGCCGCCGAAGCGGCCAAGAAGGCCAAGGAGGCGGCCGAGAAGGCCCGCGAGGCCAAGGAGCGCGCCGCCCGTGAGGCCGAGCGCAAGCGCCTCAACAGCTTCGTCTCCCCGATCCCGGGTTCCTACGTCTCCACCGGCTACAAGGCCGGCGGCGCCGTCTGGTCCTCCGGCAGCCACACCGGCATCGACTTCCACGCCGCCAGCGGCACCGCCGTCCACTCGGTCGGCATGGGCACGGTCGTCGAGGCGGGCTGGGGCGGTGCCTACGGCAACCAGGTCGTGATCAAGATGAACGACGGGACGTACACCCAGTACGGCCACCTGTCGTCCATCGGCGTCTCGGTGGGCCAGCAGGTCACCCCCGGCCAGCAGATCGGCCTGTCCGGCGCGACCGGCAACGTGACCGGCCCGCACCTGCACTTCGAGGCCCGGACGAGCCCCGAGTACGGCTCGGACATCGACCCCGTCGCCTACCTCCGCTCGCACGGTGTGAACGTCTGACGGCACCCGCCCCGCTTCCCGAGGCCCCGGCTCACCGAGCCGGGGCTTTCGGCGTTTACGACGGCCGACTGTCCAAAAAATATCCATGGATTCCGGGCTGCCGTCGGAAATTCCGGCTCATTGCAATAGAGTCACGGACACGCGTCACTCGTCGACGTTTCACGGGGATTAAACGGAGGTCGGTCATGCGTATTCCCGCGCACTCGGTGTGCACGGCCATCCGGGACGACATCGTCGCGGGTGTCTACGAACGCGGCAGCCGGCTCACCGAGGAACTCCTCGCGCGCCGCTACGGCGTCTCGCGGGTCCCCGTCCGGGAGGCTCTGCGCACTCTGGAGGCCGAGGGCTTCGTGGTGACCCGGCGGCACGCGGGCGCGTGCGTGGCCGAACCCACCGAGCAGGAGGCCGCCGACCTGCTGGAGATGCGCATGCTGCTGGAGCCGCTCGGCGCCGCCCGCGCCGCCCAGCGCCGCACCGAGGCCCATCTGAAGGTCCTGCGCGGCCTGGTCCGGCTGGGCCAGGAGCGCGCCCGCCGGGGCAACAGCGACGACCTGCGCTCTCTGGGCGGCTGGTTCCACGAGACGCTCGCCCAGGCCTCCGGGAGCCCCGCGCTGACCTCGGTGCTCACCCAGCTCCGCCACAAGATCGCCTGGATGTACACCGTGGACGTGCCGGCCGGTCCCGTGGAGTCCTGGAACGAGCACGGGGCGATCGTGGACGCGGTGGCGCGCGGTGACAGCGAGCGCGCGCGGGCGGTCACGGCGCTGCACACCGAGCGCGCGACGGCCGCGCACCGGCTCCGATTCGGCTCCGCCGGGGAGCGCGCCGACCGTGTGAGGAACTCGCAACATCCCGTAAACACGGCGAGCCTGCGGCATTAACACGGGAGCCGTATACAAAGAGTGGCGAATTCTCGGGGGTTTATTTCTGCTGCCCTTGAACGAGAATTCAACTCCCGCTGAGCAGAAATTCCGGCGGCCCGCGGCCGGGGGAAAGCGAAGGGCCCGCCCGGAAAGCCGGGCGAGCCCTTCAGGAGCGCCGGATCAGGCGCGGAAGAATGCTCAGACGGTCTCGGGCAGTTCTTCCAGACCCTCGGAGACCAGCTTCGCCAGCCGGTCCAGGGCGGCGTCCGCGCCCTCGGCGTCGGAGGCGAGGACGATCTCCTCACCGCCCTGGGCGCCGAGGCCCAAGACGGCCAGCATGGAGGCCGCGTTGACGGGGGTGCCGTCAGCCTTGGCGATCGTCACCGGGACGCCTGCGGCCGTGGCGGCTCGGACGAAGATGGAGGCGGGGCGGGCGTGGAGGCCCTCGGCCCAGCCGACGTTGACGCGGCGCTCAGCCATGTGTTGCTGCCCTTCGGTGTTCAGGGTTGTCTAGACCAGTTTTCCATACGTGAAGCCCGGAGCGGTCCTGTCGTTCCACTCCCGGGGTGCCGTCGGATCGCGGCCTCGACCCGACTGACGCCCTCCACAGACTGCCTCGCGCCGTTGTCGGACGCCAGGGGGTGCCTTCTGGATCATGCTGGCGTCGCGGGCCCTGGCACGCACATCAGACCCCGCTCTGCTGAACTGAGAGGAACCGTTCCTCACGGCCAGCCTGATCCAGAAGACACCCCCTAGCCGTACTCTGGGGCCCATGCAGACCTCGCCGGACCGGCACGAGTATCCCGCCCACTGGGAAGCCGACGTGGTGCTGCGCGACGGGGGCACCGCGCGCATCCGGCCCATCACCGTTGATGACGCCGATCGCCTGGTCAGCTTCTACGAGCAGGTCTCCGACGAGTCGAAGTACTACCGCTTCTTCGCGCCGTACCCTCGCCTGTCCGCCAAGGACGTCCACCGCTTCACGCACCACGACTTTGTGGACCGGGTGGGACTCGCGGCCACGGTCGGCGGCGAGTTCATCGCCACCGTACGCTATGACCGGATCGGCGCGGACGGAACGCCCGCGTCCGCACCTGCCGACGAGGCCGAGGTCGCCTTCCTGGTGCAGGACGCCCACCAGGGCCGCGGGGTCGCCTCCGCCCTGCTCGAACACATCGCCGCCGTCGCCCGAGAGCGCGGCATCCGCCGCTTCGCCGCCGAGGTGCTGCCCGCCAACACCAAGATGATCAAGGTGTTCACGGACGCCGGGTACACCCAGAAGCGCAGCTTCGAGGACGGCGTCGTCCGTCTGGAGTTCGACCTCGAACCCACCGACCGCTCCCTCGCCGTGCAGTACGCGCGCGAACACCGCGCCGAGGCGCGGTCCGTGCAGCGGCTGCTCGCCCCCGGCTCGGTCGCCGTCATCGGCGCCGGACGCGCCCCGGGCGGAGTGGGCCGCAGTGTCCTCGGCAACATCCGGGACGCCGGCTTCACCGGCCGGCTGTACGCCGTGAACAAGGCCCTCCCCGAGGAGCAGAAGGAACTCGACGGGGTGCCCGCCCACCGCTCGGTGCGGGACATCGACGGCCCCGTGGACCTCGCGGTCGTCGCCGTCCCGGCCGAGCACGTCCCGGAGGTCGTCACCGAGTGCGGGGAACACGGCGTGCAAGGGCTCGTCGTGGTCTCCGCCGGATACGCCGAGAGCGGCCCCGAAGGGCGCGAACGCCAGCGTGCCCTCGTGCGGCACGCGCGCACGTACGGCATGCGGATCATCGGGCCGAACGCCTTCGGCATCATCAACACCTCCCCCCAGGTGCGCCTCAACGCCTCCCTCGCCCCCGAGACCCCGCGCCCGGGCCGGATCGGACTCTTCGCCCAGTCCGGCGCCATCGGCATCGCCCTGCTGTCCCGGCTGCACCGCCGGGGCGGGGGCGTCACGGGCGTGACCGGCGTCTCGACCTTCGTCTCCTCCGGCAACCGGGCCGACGTCTCGGGCAACGACGTCCTCCAGTACTGGTACGAGGACCCGGACACCGACGTCGTCCTCATGTACCTGGAGTCCATCGGCAACCCCCGCAAGTTCACGCGCCTCGCCCGCCGGACGGCCGCGGCGAAGCCGCTGGTCGTGGTCCAGGGCGCGCGCCACGGAGCCGCTCCCCAGGGGCACGCCGTACGGGCGACCCGGCTGCCGCACGCGACGGTCTCGGCGCTGCTGCGGCAGGCCGGCGTGATCCGGGTCGACACGATCACCGATCTGGTGGACGCCGGCCTTCTGCTCGCGCGCCAGCCCCTGCCTGCCGGTCCCCGGGTGGCGATCCTCGGCAACTCGGAGTCGCTCGGCCTGCTCACGTACGACGCGTGCCTCGCCGAGGGGCTCCGGCCGCACCCGCCGCAGGATTTGACCACGGCCGCCTCCGCTGCCGACTTCCACACGGCCCTGTCGCGTGCGCTGGCCGACGACCGGTGCGACGCGGTCGTCGTCACCGCCATACCGGCGGTGGGGGAGGGCTCGGTCGCCGACGCGGCCCTCGCCGAGGCCCTGAGGTCCGCTGCGGCCGCCGCCCCGGCCAAGCCGGTCCTGGTCGTGCACGTGGAGCTGGGCGGCCTGGCCGAGGCCCTGTCGGCGGCGGCGAGCACGGCACCACAGGTCGACGCGGGCGAACCCGCACCCACCGCCCCCGGCCCCGCGCCCACCGAGGAACGACCGCGCGGCGAAGAACGGCCTCTTCGCGAAGAGCGACCGCCCACCGCGGAACGGCCTCCCGGCGAAGAACGAGCGCCTGCCCAGGAAGGGTCGCCCACCGCGGAACGACCTCCCACCGGCGAACGACCGCCCACCGCCGAGACCCCCGAAGGCGCCCACCTCATCCCCGCCTACCCCGCGGCCGAGCGCGCCGTCCGCGCCCTCGCCCAGGCCGTCACCTACGCGCAGTGGCGCCGCGACGCCGCCGACCCGGGCAAGGTGCCCGAGTACGAGGACATCGACGAGAAGGGCGCCGCCGCACTGATCGACGGGCTCCTCGCGCGCGGGCAGGGACTCACGCTCGGCACGGAAGAGACCTGCGACCTGCTCGGCCACTACGGCGTCCACGTCCACCGCGCCCTGCCCGCCCCGACCGCCGACGCCGCCGCCGAGGCCGCCCGCACCCTCGGCTACCCCGTCGCCCTCAAGGCCACCGCCCCGCACCTCAGGCACCGCGCCGACCTGGGCGGCGTCCGCCTCGACCTCGCCGACGAGGACCAACTCCGCCGCTCCTACGCCGAGTTGACCGACCTGTTCGGCTCACCGGACGAGCTGCGCCCCGTCGTGCAGCGCATGGCACCGCGCGGCGTGGACGTCGTCGTACGGGCCGTCATCGACCCCGCGGCCGGCGCGGTGCTCTCCTTCGGGCTGGCCGGAGCCGCCTCCCAGCTGCTCGGGGACACGGCCCACCGGCTGATCCCGGTCACCGACCGCGAGGCGGCCTCGCTGGTGCGGTCGATCCGCACGGCACCCCTGCTGTTCGGCTGGCGCGGCTCCGCACCGGCCGACACCCGCGCCCTGGAGGAGCTGCTGCTGCGGGTGTCCCGGCTGGTGGACGACCACCCCGAGGTCGTCGCGGTCACGCTCGAACCGGTCGTCGTCGCCGCGCACGGACTGAGCGTCCTGGGCGCCTCCGTCCGCCTCGCCCCACCGCCCGCCCGCGACGACCTCGGCCCGCGAACGCTCCCCACGTACTGACAGCGGCTCCTCTCCGCGCACGGACCGGGGGCGAGCGGTGCCTCGCAGTCAGTGGTCCCCCGTAGGATGGGCGTCATGGCCAAGACCAGTACGACGACCCAGGGGCTGCGGGCGGCGATCGAGCGCAGCGGCTACTACCCGGCCCTCGTGGCCGAGGCGGTGGAGGCCGCCGTGGGCGGCGAGCCCATCCGGTCGTACCTGGTCCACCAGGAGACGACGTTCGACCAGAACGAGGTGCGCCGGCACGTGACGGTGCTCGTCCTCACGGACAACCGCTTCATCGTCAGCCACACCGACGAACAGGCCGCCGACAGCACCTCCCCGACGCCGTACGCCACGACCTCGACGGAGTCCGTGAAGATCGGCCGCATCTCCTCGATCGTGGTCAGCCGCGTGGTCGCCAACCCGGAGTCGTACAAGCCGGGCACCCTGCCCCGCGAGGTCGTGCTCACCATCGGCTGGGGCGCGGTCTCGCGCATCGACCTGGAGCCGGCCGCCTGCGGCGATCCCAACTGCGAGGCGGACCACGGCTACACCGGCAACTCGACGGCGGACGACCTCAGCCTGCGCGTCAGCGAGGCCGGGGACGGACCGGAGACCGTGCGCCAGGCGCTCGCCTTCGCGCAGGCCCTCTCCGAGGCGACCGCGGACACCGCCCGCTGATGGCACAGCCGAACACGGCCTGGGACCACCATCCCGAACCGCTCACCATCGCCTCGGCACCGGCCCCCGAGTACGGCAGCGGCTCGCTCGCCGACCTCCTGCCCACGCTGGCCGCCGGCCTGGGCGTGCCGGGCACGAGCGCCACGATGGCCGAGCTGACCCCCGCCGACCGGAACTGCGTGTTCCTGATCGACGGCCTCGGCTGGGAGCAGCTCAAGGCGCACCCCGAGGACGCCCCCTTCATGACGTCCCTGCTCGCCACCTCGCGCGGCGGCACCGGACGTCCGCTCACCGCCGGCTACCCGGCGACCACGGCGACCTCCCTCGCCTCCGTCGGCACCGGCCTGCCGCCCGGCGCGCACGGCCTGCCCGGCTACACGGTGCGCAATCCGGACACCGGCGAGCTGATGAACCAGCTGCGCTGGCAGCCGTGGACCCCGCCCGGCCCCTGGCAGCCGTACCCGACGGTCTTCCAGCTGGCCCACGAGGCGGGCGTGCACGCGGCGCAGGTGTCGTCGCCGACCTTCGAGAACACCCCGCTCACCAAGGTCGCCCTCAGCGGCGGAACGTTCCTCGGGCGGCTGACCGGCGAGGACCGCATGGACCTGGCGGCCGAGCAACTGGCCGCGGGCGACCGCTCCCTGGTCTACACGTACTTCGCCGAGGTCGACGGCGCCGGCCACCGCTTCGGCGTCGACTCCGACACCTGGCGCGGCCAGCTCATGTACGCCGACCGCCTGGCCCAGCGCCTCGCCGAGCAACTGCCGCCGCGCAGCGCCCTGTACATCACCGCCGACCACGGCATGATCGACGTGCCCTTCGACGAGGAGCACCGCATCGACTTCGACGAGGACTGGGAGCTGAGCGCCGGGGTCGCCCTGCTCGGCGGCGAGGGCCGCGCCCGCCACGTCTATGCCGTACCGGGCGCCGCGAACGACGTCCTGACCTGCTGGCGCGAGGTGCTCGGCGAGCAGTTCTGGGTCGCCTCGCGCGATGAGGCCATCGCGGCGGGCTGGTTCGGCCCGCGCGTCGACGAGCGGGTGTACAGCCGTATCGGCGACGTGGTCGCCGCCGCGCGGGACGACGTCCTGCTCATCGCCTCCGAGCGGGAGCCGAAGGAGTCGGCGATGGTCGGCAACCACGGTTCGATGACCCCTGCCGAGCAGTTGGTCCCGCTGCTCGAAGTACGCTCCTGAGACCGCACGCCGACCCCTTCCACCGAAAGGTGCTCAACTCGTCATGTCCGAGCTGGTGTTCTTCTGCGGAACGATGGACTGCGGGAAGTCGACGCTGGCTCTCCAGATCGAGCACAACCGCTCGGCGCGCGGCCTGCAGGGCGTGATCTTCTCGCGCGACGACCGCGCCGGCGAGGGCAAGCTGTCCTCGCGCCTCGGCCTGGTCACGGACGCGGTGGAGGTCGAGGACGGGCAAGACCTGTACGCCTACCTCGTCGACCGCCTCTCGCAGGGGGGCCGCGCGGACTACGTGATCGCCGACGAGGCGCAGTTCCTCGCGCCGGAGCAGATCGACCAACTCGCGCGCGTGGTGGACGACCTGGGCCTGGACGTCTACGCCTTCGGCATCACGACCGACTTCCGCTCCAAGCTGTTCCCCGGCTCCCAGCGGCTGGTGGAACTGGCCGACCGGGTCGAGGTGCTCCAGGTCGAGGCCCTGTGCTGGTGCGGCGCCCGGGCCACGCACAACGCCCGCACGGTAGGCGGCGTCATGGTCGTCGAAGGCGCCCAGGTGGTCGTCGGCGATGTCACGCACTCGGCCGACGAGGTCGGTTACGAGGTGCTGTGCCGCCGCCACCACCGCCGCCGGATGACCGCGGCCACGGCCCGGGCGGCGGCCCTGTCGCCGGACGTGCTGCCGGTGACGTCCGCCTGACCAGCGGTAGGACGGGCTGTCAGCCGGTCGGTCGCAGCAGCGCGAACCGAGCCCCCTCCGGATCGGCCACCGTCGCCACGCGGCCGTGCGCCGTGTCGTGGGCCGGCTTGAGGACGTGTCCACCCAGGTGGACGAGCTGGTCCAGGGCGTCGTCGACGTCGGCGACCTGGAAGTACGTCACCCAGTGCGGGCCCCGGTCGCGGGGGAGGGCCTGCCCCAGGCCGTGGATTCCGGCGACGGGCCGCCCGCCGAGGTGCAGGGCCACGTAGTCGAAGTCGGCGGAGACCACCGGCTCTTCCTCGTAGCCGAACACCGCCCGGTAGAACTTGGCGACGTTCGCCGTCTCGAAGGTGAGCAGGTCGTTCCAAGCGGGCGTGCCGGGGATGCCGGAGACGGCCGTGCCGAAGTGCGCGGCGGCCTGCCAGATGCCGAAGACCGCGCCCGCCGGGTCGGATCCGATCGCCAGCCGGCCGGCGTCGGCGGCGTCCAGCGGTCCCACGCCGATCGTGCCGCCGCAGCTGCGTGCGGTCTCGGCCGTCAGATCGGCGTTCTGCGAGGCGAAGTACGGTGTCCAGGCGATGGGCAGATGCCGGTCCGGCGGCAGTTGACCGATGCCGGCCACCTCGCGCCCGTCGAGCAGCGCGCGCACATACGGGCCGAGCTGCTGCGGTCCGGGCCGGAACTCCCAGCCGAACAGCGCCCCGTAGAACTCCTCGGTCGCGGCCAGGCCGTGCACCATCAGGCTCACCCAGCAGGGCGTACCGGGCGCGTGCCGAGCGGGTGCTTCGCCGTGCGGGCCGGTGGACCCCCGTGCGTCGGTCATCGTCACTCTCTTCCCGGCCTCGTGCCGGCCGTGTTCTCCGCAGCCCTCGTGGGGCGGGCGCGCCCTGCCGGGCGGCCCTTGTCCGGGAGAATGCCCGATGTGCTCGGCGCTGTCCCTCGCGGCGCGCTTATCGGCAGGTGTCGTTCAGCTGTACACCCTGTGCCTGTTCCCGTACGCCAGGTGATCGCGCCGTGCGGCCGGGCCGAGTGGCCGGAGGCGGACGGCTCGGCCGGGTCCGTGCGCGAGGATGGGGCCATGAACGCCATCATCTCCGCATCCGACCTCGCGAGCGTCCTGGCGGGCGCCAACCCGCCGGTCCTGCTCGATGTCCGCTGGCAGCTCACCGCGGCCAAGGCGGCCGGTGAACCGCCGTTCGACGGCCGGGCCGCGTACGAGGCAGGGCACCTTCCGGGTGCCGTCTACGTCGACCTGGACCGGGAGTTGGCCTCCGCGCCGGGCGAGGGCGGCCGGCATCCGCTGCCTGATCTCGCGCGATTCGGGGCGGCGATGCGCCGCGCGGGCGTGTCGTCCGGGACGCCGGTGGTCGTCTACGACGGCGGCCAGGGCTGGGCGGCGGCCCGAGCGTGGTGGCTGCTGCGCTGGACGGGCCATCCGGACGCGCGGGTCCTCGACGGCGGGCTGCCGGCCTGGGAGGGGCCGTTGGAGAAGTCCGTGCCGACGCCTGAGGAGGGTGACTTCGTGCCGGAGCCGGGAGCGGCGGGACTGCTCGACGCCGACGCCGCCGCGGGGCTGGCGCGGTCCGGGGTGCTGCTGGACGCGCGGGCGGGGGAGCGGTACCGGGGCGAGGTGGAGCCGATCGACCCGGTGGCCGGGCACATCCCGGGTGCGGTGTCGGCGCCGACCACGGAGAACGTGGGGGCGGACGGCTGCTTCCTCCCCGCCGAGGAGTTGCGGGAGCGCTTCAAGGGGCTCGGCGTGTCCGAGGGCGCACGGGTCGGCGTGTACTGCGGGTCGGGCGTCTCCGCGGCCCACGAGGTCCTGGCGCTCGCGGTCGCGGGCATTCCGGCGGACCTGTACGTCGGGTCGTGGTCGGAGTGGTCCTCGGACCCGGACCGGCCGGTCGCGGTGGGGCCGGATCCCCAGTAGCCCGACGCGAGAAGAGGGCCGCGCCCGGTAGGCGCGGCCCTCGTGCTCGTACAGCCGGTCGGGCCGCTACTCCTGCTTCTTGCGCCGCGTCCCGAAGACGATCTCGTCCCAGCTGGGGACGGCCGCTCTGCGGCCCGGGCGGACGCCGTCGGCCTCGGCCTGGCGGTCGGTGGCGCCGATGAGCCGGTCGCGGTGACTGCCGACGGAGCGCGGCATGAGGACGTCCGCGTAGGCGGATCCCGCCGAGGCCGCGGGAGCCGGGGGCTCCTCCTCCTCGACCTCGGCGACGACGGTCTCCTCCTCGGGCTCCGGCGCCGGGCGCTCGGGAACCACCAGGTCGCCGCGGAAGCTGGGCACCGCCTCCAGCAGGCTGGTCAGCGAGTCCCGCTCGCCGGTGCTCTCCTCGACCGGTTCGGAGGCCGCCGCGGGCAGACTGGGCCGCTCGCGGTCGGCGGAACGGTCCAGCGGTCTGTCGCGCGGGAGCCGGGCGATCCGCGGCACGAACGGGAAGCTGGGCTCGGGCGCGGCCAGGTCGTCGGACTCGCCGATCAGCGAGCGGGCCTCGTCGTCGACGGCCTGGACGAGCCGCCGGGGCGGGTCGTACGTCCAGCTCGCCGAGTGCGGCTCGCCCGCGACGCGGTAGACCAGCAAGACCTCCCACGTGCCGTCGTCACGACGCCACGAGTCCCACTGGACGGTGTCCTTGTCGGCCCCGCGCAGCAGCAGCCGCTCCTGCACGGCCTCGCCGAGCGGCGGACCGGAGTTCTCGCCGGGGCGGCGGACCGGGGTCTTGCGGGCCCGCTCGGCCATGAACGCCCGCTCGGCGAGCACGGGGCCCTCGAAGCGCCGGACCCGGTCGACGGGGATGCCTGCCATCTGCGCGACCTCTTCCGCGGTCGCGCCGGCACGTATACGCGCCTGGATGTCGCGGGGGCGGAGGTGGCTCTCCACCTCGATCTCGATCTGGCCGAGGCGGGGACGGTCGCCGCGCACGGCGGCGCGGAGCCGTTCGTCGATCGGAAGCGTGTACTCCGTGCTGTCCGCAGCCTTCAGCACCAGCCGTGTGCCGTCATTCGAGACGGCCACGACACGCAGTTCGGGCATGGGGACCTCCCGGGTGGTGCCTGCCGACGTCACGTGCGTCGCTGCTTCCGCTAGTCGAGTGTGGCCTGCCCGGGTGCAGCCTGCCACAACCTTGCCGAGTTGCCCGGCGTGTCGGGCGCGGGCCCTGGATCGCCGTTATGGCACGGTTACCTATTCGCAACGCTAAGTGACGAACCCTGTCACCCTGTGCAACTAGCCCCCTCCCGGCGGTCCTTAAAGGCCCTGTACACCCTGACGGGAGACCGGACCCAGGGCTCGCAACAGTACTCCATTTGGGCCACGTGCGTGGATTGGCACGCCGCCCAACTTCTGGCAAGGGGTGGGACTTGGTCGCTCTCTGCCCCGATTCCGCGATCTTGAACGTGGGGAACTTCACGTAATCACCAGAATCGGAACTATGGGTTTCGGTCGCACGTCCCCTGTTCCGGGAGGTCGGCGCTGTCCTCGCCGCGACGGTCATGGCCGCCGGGCCTGTGGCCCCGCGGCGGAACAAGTACCGCCGCCGCCCGGCCAGTTCGGCTTGGGCGCCGTCCTCCGCCCCCGGCGCGAGGGCCGGAGGCGTCCGGTGGGCGCGGTGGCTGTCGGCTCCCGGGACGCGATGGCCGGAATCATCGCCTGTGGGCCGGAGGTTCGGACTCCGGTTCCCTGGGTGACGGCCGAGTCACGGCCGGACCGTCCACCGGAGCGCCTG